>NZ_SLXN01000024.1 GCF_004345855.1 Sphingomonas sp. BK235 | reverse complement strand
CGCCCATGCCGCTGCCTACCGCCTCGATTGCCCGTAACATGGGCCTGACGCGGCAAGCGGTGCAGCGCATTGTCGATGTGCTCGCGGCGCGAGGGCTGGTCGAGTTCCAGAGCAACCCTCACCACCAGCGCGCCAAGCTAGTCGTTCTCACGCCCGCCGGCCTGGAAGCAGTCGCCGAGGCGGAAAACGTAGTTGCGCCGCTCGACCAGGCCATCGCGGACCGGATCGGGAGCGAGCGCCTGCAAGCCGCGAACGCCACGCTGAACGAGATGATCGCCGTCATCACCGAGAGGCTCGACCGTGTCGAAGGCGCATCGGCCTCTGTCTCCCACACCGATGAGGAAACCCTGTCATGATCTTGGTTCTAGGCGCCACCGGCGGCATCGGCGGCGAGGTCTGCCGGCAGCTCAAGCAAGCAGGCGCGCCGTTCCGCGCGATGGCCCGCAAGCAGGAGCAGATCGATCGCTTGCGCCAGGATGGCGTGGACGCGGCGCTCGGCGACCTCGACCGACCCGAGACGTTGACGGCCGCGATGACCGGCATCGACACGCTGTTCCTCGTCACCGCGCCTGAGCCGCCCCAGGTCGCGCGGGAGACGGCGGCGATCGACGCGGCCAGGCGGGCAGGCGTCGGTCGGATCGTGAAGATCTCCGCGTCGGACTGTAACGTGCGGTCGAAAATTCCCTGGGCCAGAGCCCATGCGCTGATCGATCATCACCTGCGCGCTTCCGGCGTCGACTGGACCATCCTGATGCCCACAGCGTTTATGCAGAACTTCCTGTGGTTCACCAAACCGGTGGCCAAGGGCTATCTGCCACTCGGTGCCGGCAAGGGGTCGGTGTCCTGGATCGACTCGCGCGACATCGCGCGGGTCGCCGCAACCGTGCTGACGCAAGACGGGCACAGCCGCGCGACCTATTTCCTGACCGGGCCGCAGACCTTCGACATGAAGGACGCTGCCGCGCAACTGTCGAAGGTGACGGAGCGCAACGTGCGCTACCTCGATCTGCCTGTGCCGGTGTTCCGCACGGTCCTGCGGCTGGCTGGCAACTCGCGTTGGATGGCCAATGGGCTCATCGCGCAGTTCAGCGACATGGTGGCAGGCCACCACGACATTGATCCGACCGGCGAAGTCGAACGCCTGACCGGCGAGCCCCCGAAGGACTTCGCGAGCTTCCTGCGCGATCATCGCGACGCATTCGCCAGAGCCGCCTGACCC
>NZ_SLXN01000023.1 GCF_004345855.1 Sphingomonas sp. BK235 | reverse complement strand
GCGGTGAAGCGCAACCTGCCCGTGCTCGGCACGAAGCTGCGCGCCGCCGACGTCGCCGACACGTCGAGCATCTGCGCGTGGAACCCCGACATGTACGGGGTGGACATGCGCAAGCCCGGCGCGCAGGCCTATTACGACAGCATCTTCGCGCTCTACGCGTCCTGGGGAGTCGATTTTGTCAAGATGGACGACATGAGCCGCCCCTATGATTCGCACGCCGCCGAGATCGAGGCGGCGCATCGCGCGATCCAGCGCTGCGGGCGGCCGATCACGCTCAGCCTCTCGCCCGGCGAGACCCCGGTGGCGCGCGGCGCGCATGTCCGCGAGTTCGCGCAGATGTGGCGGATCAGCGACGATTTCTGGGACGAATGGGCGATGCTGGAGGCGCAGTTCACCCGGCTGGAGAATTGGAACCAGTGGCGCCGCCCGGGCGCCTGGCCCGACGCCGACATGCTGCCGCTCGGTCGGCTCGCTCTGGGCAAGCGCGACACCAAATTCACCCGCGACGAGCAGCGCACGCTGATGACGCTCTGGTCGATCGCGCGCTCGCCGCTGATCATGGGGGGCGACCTGCGCCACCTCGACGCGCCGACGCTGGCGCTGCTGACCAACCGCGAGGTGATCGCGGTCAACCAGGCGAGCACCGACAACCGGCCGCATTTCATCGCCGACGGCACGCGGGTCTGGTCGGCGCGGCCCGAGGGCAGCCGCGACCATTATGTCGCCCTGTTCAACACCACCGACACGGCGAAGGAGGTCGCGCTGCCGCTGCGCGAGCTGGGCCTCACCGGCGCGGTGCGCGTGCGCGACCTGTGGTCGGGGCGCGACGACGGCAGCGCCAGCGGGCGGCTCGCGCGCCCGCTCGCGCCGCACGGCGCGGGCCTGTACCGGCTGTCCGCGACGTGACGCAGCGCAGCGCATCGAACGAACTGCCCGGCCAGGAGAGCGCGCTGCAATCGACCGGGCGGCGCTGGCGCGGCGCGATCGGCAACATGCTGGGGCGCGCGATCCTCTCGGGCGAATATGCGCCGGGCGACGTGCTGCCCGGCGAACTGGTGTTCGCCGAGACCAACGGCGTGTCGCGCGGCGCCTATCGCGAGGCGGTGCAGGGGCTGATCGCCAAGGGCCTGGTGGAGAGCCGCCCCAAGACCGGGACGCGCGTGCTGCCGCGCGCGCGCTGGAACATGCTCGACCCCGACGTGCTCGCCTGGGCCTTCGCCGACAGGCCCGACATGGCGCTGCTGCGCAGCCTGTTCGAGCTGCGCTCGGTGGTGGAGCCCGCCGCCGCCGCCTTCGCCGCCGAGCGCCGCGACCGCGACGACCTCCGCGCGCTCAAGGACGCGCTGGCGCGGATGCGGCGGCACACGCTGTCGAACGAGGCCGGGCTCGCCGCCGACCGCGACTTCCACGGCGCGATCCTCACCGCCTCGCGCAACGACGCGCTGGTGACGCTGTCGGCCGGGATCACCGCGGCGGTGGCCTGGACCACCCAGCTCAAACAGCGCGAGCGCGCGCTGCCGCGCGACCCCATCCCCGAACATGCCGC
>NZ_SLXN01000021.1 GCF_004345855.1 Sphingomonas sp. BK235 | reverse complement strand
CTCGGGCTGCGTGTCGCCAGCTACCGCAGCCTCGGCGGGTTCGAGCCGCTGGCAAACGGAGAGGATGGACGGTTGGTCGACGACGCGGCACGTGCCGGTCTGCGCGTGCGACGCGATGCGGCGTGTGTGGTCCACACCTCCGATCGCCGCTTCGGCCGCGTCGCGCACGGATTGGCCGGCACGCTCCGCACGCTCGACCGCGATGGGGAAGCAATCGACGTAGCCCATCCTTGTGACGCCGCTTGGCAGTACCGCGGTCACGCCCTCGCACGTCTCGCCTTCGCTAAGGCCGAATTCGGCTCTTTGTCGGCCGCTGTAAACCTGACGATCGACCATCTCGTCGGCGTCGCTCGCGACTGTCCCAACGCAGAGGCCTTCGCTATGCGAGTCGTGCCCACCCCGCCGGGTGGGATGCGGCGGGTGTCGTTGGCGATCGCCGAGGCCGAGCTGGCGGTGATCACCGCCGGGCGGCGGGCGGCGTGAGCGACCTGCGCCGCGCTCTGGCTGCGCGATCGACCCTGTTGCCCGGCCTCGCGGATCCCGCGGATGCCGATACGCTGCTGCGCTTGCTTCGCCTTCTCTACGCTGTCGGGCGAGCCGACCTGCCGCTCGGGCGACTGCTGGAGGGGCATGTCGACGCGCTACAGATCATCCACCGCTACGGCGACGCGACACAGCGTACCCGCGCGACCGCGGCGGTCGCGAGCGGTGCTGCCTTCGGCGTCTGGAACGCGGATTTGCCGGGCGAACCTCTGCGACTTGATGGTGGGCGGCTGATCGGAGGCAAGAGCTTCGCCAGCGGTGCCGGCCTGCTGTCCCACGCCTTGGTCAGCGTCGATGTCGAGGGCGGGCGGCAATTGCTCCTCCTCGATCTCGAGCGCTCCCCGCCGGCGATCGACCGCTCCTTCTGGCGAGTGGCAGGCATGCAGCGGTCGGAGACTCATGTGGTGCGATGGGACGTCGCGAAGGTCGCATGCGACGACCTGATCGGCGCGCCGGGCGACTATATACGCGAGCCGTGGTTCAGCGGCGGAGCTCTGCGCTTCGCGGCGGTTCAGGCAGGCGGCATCGCGGCGCTGCTCGACCATAGCGCCGCGCATCTCACCGCTGCAGGTCGGGCGGGCGATCCGCACCAAGCGGGACGGCTCGCCGCGCTCTACGGTCTGGCCGAGACGGCGACCGGCGCGATCCGGACCGCCGCGGCCGGCTGGTTCGCCGATGAAGCAGAGCGCCTGCCGCTGGTCGCGGCTGCGCGTGCCGCCGTCTACGCCGCTGGCGGCCCGGCGATCGAGCTCGTCCAGCAGGCGGTGGGGGTGCAATCGCTCTTCGTCGATCACCCGCTCGCGGCAGCGATCACCGACTTGGCGATGTACCTGCGCCAGCCCGCGCCTGACGCGCAGCGGATGATCGTTGGCGCCGCAGTGGCAACGGGGACGCTGACGCCATGCCTTTGAGATTCCGGATCGGCGCGCCCCGGCGTCTGCTAGTCATCGCTCCCCATCCCGACGATGAGGCGATCGGCGCCTATGCGCTGATGTCTCGACTGCGCCGCCGCGGTGTGTCGGTTCGGGTGGTCGTGGTGACCGACGGGGCTGCCTCGCACCCGAATAGCCCCAGGTGGCCACGTCGGCGACTGGTGGCGGAGCGGCGACGGGAAAGCCGTCGTGCCCTGTGCCGGATCGGCGTGGCTGCGGGGGCCATGACGTTTCTCGATCTTCCCGACGGTCGCCTCCACACGCGCATTGTCGCGGCCCGCCGCGGCCTTGCGCGCGCGTTGGGCCATGTCGGCCCGGCGTTGATCGCAGCGCCGGCGGCGAGTGACGATCATCCCGACCATCGCACGGTCGCGGCGTGCGTGGCGGCGCTGCGCCGGCCGAAGCTGCGCCGCCTGGCTTATCCGGTGTGGCCGGCGGGCCGGCAGCCAGCCGGCGCTCGCTGCCTCTTCCTGACGGCGCAAGAGCGGCTCGCGAAACGACACGCGGTGCGCAGCTATCGCACCCAGGCCGGCCGCATCATGGATGATCCTGCGGGCTTTGCGATGACCCGCCGCCATGTCGCGGCCTTCACGCGCCAGCAGGAAGTGTTCGTGGAAGTCCGGCGATGAGACCGATCACGCTGAAAGGGTTCGATCGCAAGTTCGTCGATGACGATGATCCCTGGTCCACGTTCACGAACCGGGACGAGGCGGTGAAGCGTCGTGCCATCCTGCACGCCATGGGGGCAGGCCCCTTGGGCCGAGTACTCGAGCTGGCGGCGGGAAACGGTTCCAACAGCGCGGCGATCGCTGCACGCGCCCTGCGGCTGGACGCGACCGAGGGCACCGAGAGCGGCACGACTTTGGTGGCAAGGGCGCTGGAAGGGCGGCGGCGAGCGCGTGCGCTGAAGCTGATCGTCCCCGCGGCACTGCCACGTCCTCGCTACGACATCGCCGTCGTGGCGGAACTCATTTACTATCTGTCCAGACGCGACATGGCGCGCACCGCACGGGACGTCGCCACCGCGCTCCGGCCCGGCGGCATGCTGGTCCTGGCGCACCACCGCGTCGACTATCCCGACTTCGCGCAGCATGCGCTGCATCTGCAGCGTGCCTTTCTTCGCGGAACGCGTCGCCGCTGGCAGGTGCGCGTTGTGCGTCGAACCGGACGTTGGGTCGTGCTGGCCTGCAGCCTCAGTAAGCGGCGTTGTTCCGGCGCGGCATCATCAGGCGACTAAGGCTCGTTTCCGTTCGCGGGAGACCTGAAATCGACGTCGTTTCACCGCGAAGAGCTCGCTTGACCGAGCCTGTGCTCAGCTTAAGATAACCGTCTTTCTTAAATATCCGGAGACGGCGATGGTCCGTTATGGTCTGGCAGCTGCCACCTGCCTGAGCCTCACGGGGCTCGCCGTGGCGCAGCAGGACAGGCCATCGACGCCCGTTGCCGACGTCAATCCCTTCATCGGCACCACCAACGGCGGCAACGTCTTCCCTGGCGCAACGCGGCCGTTCGGCATGGTCGCGTTCAGCCCCGAGCTCACGCCGCTGCCGGGCAAGCGGCTGCCGATCGCGGCGCCGGGCGGCTACGAGTGGCGCGGCAACGGCGTGCGCGGGTTCAGCCTGACCCATGTCTCGGGCACGGGCTGCGCCGGCGCGAGCGGCGACGTCCCGATCATGCCGGTGACGATCCCGGTCGAGCGCTCGCCCGCTTCCGTCGAGGCGGGGTTGAGCTACGCCAGCTTGCTCGACCACGCCGCCGAGCGCGCCTCGCCGGGCGCCTACCACGTCACCCTCGACAACGGCGTCACGGTCGATCTCGGCGCGACCGAGCGCAGCGCGATCGGCCGCTTCGCCTTCCCCGCGGACAAGCCCGCCAATCTCCTGTTCCGCACCTCCGACAGCGAGGTCGGCAGCAGCGACTCCACGATCCGCATCGATCCTGCCACCCGGACGGTCAGCGGCACCGTCACGTCGGGCAACTTCTGCGGCTATCTCGCGGCGGACCGGCGCGAGAGCTACTACACGCTCCACTTCGTCGCGCAGTTCGACCAGTTCTTCACCGTCGGCGGGACGTGGCGGGACGACCGCGTCAGCGCGGGCGCGGCGAGCGGAGGCGGGGGCACCAGCTACGGCGACCGCGGTCACCCGCCAGCGGGGCGCGGGGCGGGCGGCTGGATCAGCTTTGCCCCCGACGCCGCGCGCGCGGTGACGATGCGCGTCGGTGTGTCGTACGTCGACGAGGCGGGTGCTCGCCGCAACCTTGAACGCGAGAGCCCGGCCGGCACCAGCCTTGACTCGGTACAGGCCGCCGGTCGCGCCGCGTGGGAACAGGCGTTGGGCCGCATCCGCGTCGAGGGTGGCGCGCGCGATGAGCGTACCGTCTTCTACACCGCGCTGTACCACGCGCTGATGACGCCCAACCTCTACAGCGACGTCGACGGCCGCTATCGTGGCTTCGATGCCGCGGTACACGCGCTCGCGCCGCGGCAGCAGGCGCAATATGCGAACTACTCGGGCTGGGACGTGTATCGCTCGCAGCTACAGCTCGTGACGCTGCTCGACCCGCAGCGCGGGTCGGACATTGCCCAGTCGCTGCTCAACCAGGCCGAGCAGAATGGCGGGACGTGGGACCGCTGGACGCATCTCACCGGCGCTACCGGCGTGATGAACGGTGACCCGTCGCCGCCGTCGCTCGCCGCCATCTACGCGTTCGGGGGACGCTCCTTCGATCTCAAGCGCGCCTATGCCTCGCTGCGTCGCGCCGCGACGGTACCCAGCGCCAAGGACCTCGACCGCAAGGGCTGCCCCGTGCTGTGCGTCGGGCAGCGGCCCGGGCTCGATCAGTGGCTGAAGCTGCACTACATGCCCGTCGGCGCGCCGGGCTGGGGCACGGTGTCCGACACGCTAGAGCTCGCCGCGGCCGACTTCGGCCTCGCCGAGCTGGCCCGCCACGCCGGGGACCGCGCCGGCGAGAAGCTGTTCCGCGCGCGCTCGGGCTGGTGGCGCAACCTGTACAATCCCGCGGCTACGGCCGCGGGTGGCTATCTCCAGCCGCGACGCGCCGACGGCGGCTGGCCGCGCTTCGATCCGTCGTCCGACGAGGAGATGGTGGAGGGCAGCGGGGCGCAATATCTCTGGATGGTGCCGTTCGATCCGGCGGGGTTGATCGACGTGCTCGGCGGCCGTGCCGCGGCGACGCGCCGGCTCGACGCCTTCTTCCGCGCGCCCGACGGCGGCTGGGCGGTGACGAAGGCGGGGCCGCTCCACGCCGAGCTCGACAACGAGCCGTCGATTGCCTCGCCCTGGGCCTATCTGTTCACCGGTGAGCCGTGGAAGACGCAGGAGACGGTGCGCGCGGCGATGCGGCAGATTTGGACCAACACGCCCGCCGGCATCTCCGGCAACGACGATTTGGGGCAGATGTCGTCCTGGTACGTCTGGTCGGCGCTGGGCCTGTACCCACTCTATCCCGGCCGCGCCGAGCTGGTGATCGGCAGCCCGCTGTTCCCTCGCGCGACGGTCGAGCGCCCCGGCGGCGTCCGGCTGGTGATCGACGCGCCCGGCGCTGCGCCCGACGCGCCGTACGTCACCGGGCTGCGCGTCGACGGCCATGCCAGCGACCGCGCCTGGCTGCCCGCCGACGCGGTGAACCGCGGCGCCACGCTCGCCTTCACCATGGCGCGTCAACCGGACCGCTCCTGGGCGACGCATACGGCGCCGCCGTCATTCGGGCCGGGAGTAGGGAGCGTAGCCAGGCGCTGACGAGGCGGCGCGTCGCGCCCGCGGCACGATACAAGTGACGATCGGCTCGCTGAGGTCAGCCTGCACAAGCGCTCGGCTGCCGCCGATCCGCTCGTCTGCTCCTCGTTTGGACCAGCGTCTGCCACAAGCGTTGTCGGCGTCGCGTGCGACGCCGACCGTGGTCGGATGCTAGGTACCCGCTCGATCGACGATAAGCTTCACCTTAGCTGACGACCCTCAGGGTGGCCTCGGTCGGATCTACCGGGTCCATGATAAAGGCACCGGCGTCACGTTGGGCCACCAGCCAGGCGACGTGCTCGGCCGAGATACGCTGGCCTGGAACGAGCCGAGGCACGCCCGGCGGTGCCGGGGCGATCATCTCCGCCGCGATCCGTCCGGCGGCGTCTTCATATCGCACCATCTCCGCCGGGCCGTTCAGCGCGCGCGGTCCGGGCATGGCCATGTCAACCGACAGCGTCGC
>NZ_SLXN01000020.1 GCF_004345855.1 Sphingomonas sp. BK235 | reverse complement strand
GAATGTTGCCCCCGAGATAAGCAACTTGCCTCGGCTGTGACCGCCATTGGCTCGGAAGCTGTCGTGCGTCGCCGGGGCACTTGATGTCCGCTATTTGGGCGGTTCCGGCCCCCTGCCCTCTCGTGCTGAGGACCCAGAAGCGGTCACTCAGGGCCACCTGGCGCCCTCCCAACTCCGATCGTTTGTTCATCTCGCCAATCGGGCCTCCCGGACGTTCGCGCCGCTGTCCGGTTGGCCCGATTGGCAGGATTGCAGCCCGGCCGCTTCGTCGGCCAATCGACGTAAGCGGCCCTTCGTTCAAGCTTGGTGGTCGGCAGCTATCGACCCATGATAAGGCATTCAGGCCCGGCTTTCCGCTCCCCAAAAGCCGCCATCCGGCCGAGCGGTTGGCTGCGGCTCAGCTGAAAGGGCCGAGCACCGGCTTCTCACAGAGCGACACCGTTAACGCGGAAATTGGGTGTCGCAGTTGTGCGTTGAAATCGCCTACTTTCACATCTGACATTCGCGACAGCTACGCCGGCAGCCGAGAACGCCTGCGCCGGTGAACCGGCTCCCCGGCACACCGGCCAGAACTTGAGCGGCGTAGCTTGTTCCAAACCGCGCAGCTTCCCCGCTACACCCTCGTTCTCGATTCGTTGGTGGCACGACAAGCGGCAGTTGTCTGCTTTAGGACATCTGACAGGTGACTGATGGAAACGTCACGACAGATCGATCGTACGTTGTCGCAGAACCGGCGACCTATAGTAGCACCGGGACGTCGGCACTTTAGATGCACCGGACATCGATGCCTACAAACGGCCGGGCTGCAACGTCTAGCTGAAGTTCGGTAGAACAGGCCGGCCAGCGACCTGCCCGAGCAACTTCCGCAAGACCGCTGACCCTGAGCCAGCCCTGACACGATGCCTCACCAGTCGAGTTTTTCACCACGCCAGTCGAGATAAAGGTTGTCTCCGGAGCCCATGTGCCGCTCCACCACATCGGCAACGCCGCGCACGCTCGGCTCCAGCTCCATCTCGGCTTCCACCGTGCCGTCCAACGTACCCATGGCCGTGCTCACCCAGCCCGGGTGGATCGACAACACAGTCATAGCACGTTCCCGATTGGTTGCCCATAACCCTCGCGCGAGCATATTGAGCGCGACTTTGCTGGCCCGGTAGAGTTCGAGCCCGCCTTCGAAATTGATCGCGATGCTTGCGCGATGCGAGGACATGAAGCAGTAGGTGCCGCCAAGCGTGAGATGGTCGAGCAGCCGGTGGGCGAGGCGGATCGGGCCGAACGTGTTGGTCAGCATGATCTCGGCCAACTCTGCATTGCTAGCCTGGGCTACGCTCTGATGCGCGGCACCCCAGATGCCAGCGTTGAAGTAGATGACGTCGAAGCGGCGCTCGCCAAGTTCCGCCAGGAAGGGAGCGATCGCGTCAGCTTGCGTCACGTCGATGGTCGCAACAGACAGTCGGGCGGGGTCTGCCGCCCCAACGCCTTCCAGGTCGGCGGCGTCTGCGGCGGGCCGCGCGGTGCCGACCACGGACCAACCACGATCGAAGAACTGCTGGGCGAGGCCGAGCCCTAGGCCGCGCTCGGCGGCAACGATTAGGATAGACTTGGTCATGAGAGAAACTCCGGATCAAAGGGTGGTGTAGCCGCCATCAGCCATGACCATCGCGCCAGTCATGAAGCTCGAGGCGGGGGAGGCCAGGAAGGCGATCACCTCGGCGATCTCGTGCGCTTGGCCCACCCGTCCGATCGGATGGACGTCGCCATAACTGGCGAGCACCGAACGGCTGTCTTCGACGCCGGTCGACTGGAGAATGTCGGTCTCGACCACGCCCGGGGCGACGACGTTGGATCGGACGCCGTTGGTGCCGTACTCGGCGGCGATCACCTTCGTGAGCTGAGCAATCGCCCCTTTTGAGGCAGCGTAAGCGGCGAGGTCCTTCATCGCGACGACCGACGCGATGGAGGCGACCGAGACGATCGCTCCGCCGCCACCTTGGAGCATAGCGCGTACCGCCTCGCGAGAATGCACAAAGGCACCCCGCACGTTCGTCGCTAGGACGGCGTCGAACTCTTCGACGCTGGTGTCGAGCAGCGACCGGTTGAGCGTCCGTCCGGCGTTGTTGACGAGTATGTCCACCCGCCCGAAGCGGTCCTGCGCCAGCTTCATCGTCCGGCAGGCGACCGCCTCGTCGGCGACATGGCCGGTCAGCGTCGCACAGCCATTGCCCTCGAGCTCATGGACCGCGTCGGAAAGGTCGCTTGCGACGACCGATGCACCGCGCGTTTGCAGCAATTCCGCGGTGGCCCGGCCGATGCCGCGCGCTGCTCCGGTCACGATGGCGACCTTACCTTTGAGGCTCCAGGGGGCCGGTAGCGCCGTCACGACAAAGTCTCCCCGAAGTCGGTGGAACGGGTGACATCCTCCCAGCGGGCGATCTCCTCGATCACGGCGTCCAGCTTCACCCGCGCGCGGCGGAGCGCGTCGCTGCCCAGCAGGAGATGAAGCGGCGGCTCCGGCGCATCGACGAGCTTCAGGATCGCCGTCGCCGCCTTTGCGGGATCCCCGGTCTGGCGACCTGCCACCTCATCGAAGTGACCGAGGATCGTCCCGACACTTGCGGCATACACATCAGCTTGGCGGCTACGGCGGACCGAATGGTCCGAAAGGAAGTCGGTCCTGAAGCCGCCCGGCGCGATCGCCGTTACCTTCAGCCCGAACGGTGCGATTTCCTGCGCCAGGCTCTCCGACATCATCTCAACGGCGCCTTTGGCCGCCGCGTACATGCCTGATCCCGCCATCGGCGCGCGGCCGGCGATCGAGGTGACGTTGAGGATGTGTCCGGCGCCCTGCGCGCGCAGAGCGGGCAAGGCGGCCCTGATGACGCGGAACGGGGCCAGCAGGTTGACGTTCAGCAGCCGGTCCACCGCTTCGTCGTCTGCTTCCTCGATCGCGCCAAGGAGCCCGTAGCCGGCATTGTTGACGAGCACGTCGATGCGGGCGGCCAATTCGAACGCCTCCGCCACGGTCCGGCGCACGGCGGCCGGATCGGCGACGTCGAGCGTCAGGACGTGCAGCACACCCGTGCCGATGGCAAGGTCAGGCGCGACCTCCCGCACCGTCCCGATCACGGTGTCGCCGCGGGCGAGCGCAGCCTCGGCCAAGGCCCTGCCGAGGCCGCGTGAGATGCCGGTGATGAACCAGGTCTTCATAATCGATCTCCTCTGGCCCAATATGAGGAGCGAGAGCCGGGGCGATAATCGGCGAAGATCGACACGGGCTTGTTAGTCTGACTGCATAATGGAGGCGCGCGTGATCCACCCCAGCGAATTCGGAGCGCTGCGCGCATTTGTCGCCGTCGCCGAACAGCTCAGCTTCTCGCGTGCCGCCGAAAGCCTGGGCCTCTCCCCTTCCGCGCTCAGCCAGACCGTGCGGGGGCTGGAGGAGCGCCTTGGCCGGCGCCTGCTCAACCGCACGACTCGCAGCGTGTCGTTGACCGAAGCGGGCGCGGCCTTGCTGGCCGATGTCGGGGGAGCGCTGACGACGCTTGCCGACGCGTTCAACAGTGCGCGCGCCGAGAGCGGAGAGCCGAGCGGCACGCTGCGGCTGCACTGCTTCCACGCCGCGGCCGAGCTGTTCGTCGCCCCCATCCTGCACGATTTCACCCGGGCCTATCAGAAGGTCGTGCTCGATCTCACGATCGACGACACCGTCATCGACCTCGTGGCCGAGGGCTATGACGCCGCGATCCGGATCGGTGAGGTGATCGAGCGCGACATGGTCGCCATACCGCTCGGCGGCGACATCCGGCAGATCGCGGTCGCTTCGCCTGTCTATCTGGCGGAACATGGTGCGCCCACAACTCCGAAAGACCTTCTCGCCCATCGGTGCATCCGGTGGCGGTGGCCCGGCCAGAGCACGCCTTATGCATGGGAGTTCCACGAGGGCGGGCGCTGGTTCGCCGTATCGGTCGACGGCCCCGTGATCTCCAGCAGCCGGTCCTTCACCCTCGACGCGGCTCTTGCCGGTGTCGGCATCGCCTTTCTCAAGGAAGGCTCGGTCGCCGCCCACCTGGCCGACGGACGGCTGGTCGCGCTTTTGGAGGACTGGTCCGCGCCGTTCCCCGGCTTCTGCCTCTGCTATCCCCGGCAGAGCCACATGTCTCCTGCGCTCCGGGTTTTGGTGGATGCGCTCGAGAACAGCCTTATCGCCGGGAAGGACGCGGCGCCGAAGACCGCCAGTCGGAAAGTAGCAGGGTGATACCCGCTCCGGCACCCGCGCCATCGTGGGAGGGCACGCCAGAGCGCGACCACGATGGCGCGTGAAAAGCGCTGAGATCAGGTCAGGTCGGAATTCCCCAGCGAACCCTTGATGTCGTTGTGGAACTGCCAATTGCCTTCAGTCCAGCGCACGCCCTGAACCGACTCCGTGATCTTCCAGCCACCGGCCGAGCGGGCGAACCGGAGGTCATAGGTGCCGACCAGCGCCTGATACGGGCTGCCATCGGCTGCCCGGTAGAAATGGTTCGCGTGCATCAATACGTGGCATGACGCAGTATCACCCTCGATAACAATGCCCTGAGGCACCAGGATGTGCTCGTCGCCGTCGAACTGCTCGTAGAACTGCTTGGAGAGCGCACACCATTTGTCTGCCGATACGGCATCGTCCATGGGCGTTGCAGCCTAGGAGCGCGAGCTAACCTACAAGCCCTCGATGGCGAGGACGGCAGCTTTCCCGCATGTCGCACCTTGAAGCAGTCGGACGGCTAAGTCCCCAATTCCAGCCGTTACGCGTCTTATGAACGAGCGACCGCTTTCGAGAAGTCGCCGATCGCCATCAAACATCCGGAATTGGGCGCTTGCGGCCCCCTGCCCTCTCGTGCCGAGGACCCATTTTCCGACGTTCAGGGCGGCTTGAGCGGTTCCCGAAACCAGACATTCGTTCAGGTGATTTGAGGCGTGTAGCCTCCGGATCTTGCCGAAGCGCGTCTCAAGCCCGAGAATATGGAAGACGAACGTGCGGAGCAGTGGCGCACGGGCAGGAGGCGGCGTGACACGATCGATCAAAAAAAGACCAATTTCTGTATGGGTCAAGGTGGCCCTTACAATTCTTACACCTTTGGCTTTGTTTTACCTGTTTGTAGTTCCAATGCTTGCTGCCCAATCCCCGCAGAGTTTTGGTGTGCCCGGAGTCTTGTTTGGTGCTTTCATGCTTATTCAGCTCTTCATGCTGGTAGCAACCTTTGCGCTCGACTCAGCTGCGGCGTTTTACACCTATCAGCCTTGGCTAGAATTACGACGACGGCAAGCACGGTATAGTCCTTACCGGTCTGATAAGAACGTGCCGTCGTCATGGGCTCTAGTGCCTATGATGCTTTCTTACAGCGCATTCAATTATGCGTTTGCGGTCGTTTATGTATTTACCTCTTCGATTGCCCCGTCGAGCTTCTCAACGGGTAAACCCTTGGGCGTCGTTGAGTCTATATACTTCAGCACGATCACGGCCGCGACAATTGGATATGGCGACATAGCGCCAAAGACCGACGTTGCACGATTGATCGTAGTCGCGCAGGTGAGCATTAGCCTCCTCTACGTGATTATCCTCTTCTCAGCCTTCGCGTCGTACTTGCGGGAGCAGTCGTCGCAACCTGTGAAGCGCGTAGATAAGCTGCCTACTCCTGGCGATGCCGCACCGGATGATGGGCCTCAGGCCTATTAATCCGGATTCGAGCTTGAAGACCCATAACCGGTCACTCCCGGCGCACTGCCCAGCTCCCAACTTCGGACGCCCATTCATCTCTGCGGTCGACACGGGTGACGCGCCGCAACG
>NZ_SLXN01000019.1 GCF_004345855.1 Sphingomonas sp. BK235 | reverse complement strand
CGATATCGCTCGTCACGCCATAATAGGTCGGGCTGACGAGCACGAACGCTCGCGCGGCGGGATGGTTGGCCAGCGCTGCGCGCAGCACCTCCGGCACGACTCCGTGCTCGATATTACGCTCGGCATCGATGACGACGGGGACGATGATCGCCTCCAGCCCGGCCGCTAGCGCGTAGGTGCGTTCGGCCTTATGCGCGTTCGCTGCGATCAGGATCGTCTCGCCCGGAGCGGCAACCGCAGCCATCACGGTGTGGAGGCTCTGCGTCGAACCACCAGTGACGAAGCGACAGAAATCAGCGTTCCATGCCTCCGCGGCGATCTCATGCGCGCGCTGCAAGGCGAGCGCGCCCTCCGTGCGATCATCTAGGCCCTTCGGTGTGAGAACGTCCGAGCGGAACAGTCGACGACCGAGTAGGGCGCGGAGACCGTGCGGGATTGCAGCGCCCTGATTGTGGCCGGGGGCGCCGAAGCCGACCGGCGGGTTGCGCTCGATGCGCGCTAGCGCCTCGACAAGAGGTGCACTCTTTTGATCCATGCCGGCGCGGTCCATCACTGCACGCGTGCGACTTCGGTCAGGCGACCACGACGAGGTACCACGCGTGTTAGCGACCTCGGTCAATGAACCAGATCACACGGCTGTCGTTCCGAACGTCTGAAAAGTCAGATCCTTAGCTGTGCTGTGGTGCGCTCCATCCGGGCATGATGGCGCTTGAGGGAGAGGCCGTAAGCTTCGACCCCGCGCGGCAAGGCACGACGCGTAAGTCGCTCATATGCCGGTCACCTTCAGAACGTCCCTGAATGGAAGCGAAGTTCGCTTGCCGGTGGCCGGCTCCTCAACCTCGATATGACAGCTGAGGCAAAGGTGGCCGTCATACACCTCGTGTGCCATGATCGACAGAGCGTCTGCCCTCGCCGCTTCTATGGCCGAAGTGAGATCTGGTAGCTCGCGACCGCTGTCATCATGCGTGTTGACGCCGCATTCGTGCAGGTGAAACAGGAAGCGCGGCATCACGAATATCCTTGCTGTCGGGTGGCTAACGCTCACCCGGTCGCCAGGCTCCGCGTTCTTACTGCAGCTCCAGCTCGACATGCAGGCCAGCACGTGGATCGGTATCGTTGAGATGCAGGTAGCCGGGGTCGAAGCCACCCTGGCGACGGAGAAGGTCCCAGTCTCGTATCGTGACCTGGCCAGCCTCTGCTATCACGCTGCCACTCTCTCGTAGCGCACGGATCGTTCGGTTTACGTGTACGGCGGTGAGCCCGACAGCATCACCGATATGCGCCTGTGTCAGGAGGAGCGGGAAGCGATCGCGCTCGCCGGACATCACACCGTATCGGCAGGCAAACTCGCACAAAAGGTGCGCGATGCGCGAAAGAGCTGATCCGCGACCGATTGACACAAGCCACTCAGCGCCAATCTGGCTTTCTGTCACGCAATCACACCAGAACGCTTTGGCCAGGGAAGGTGATTGAGCGGCCGCGGTGCGAATGACCTGACGATCGATCTGGAAGAGGACCGTGGGACATGTGGATTGTAGAGGCGAGCTCACCACAGGCATGACCGCCGCGTGTAGATCCGCCATGTCGCCGCGGATGAAAAAGGCGGTGAATTGCCGGTTCCCGTCAGCGGTCTGCCCAAAACGTGCAACGACCCCATCTACCACGAGCGAGACGTGGCTGGTCCTCTCCCCCAGTCGTACGATGTCACGTGTACCATCGACCTTTCGTATGACGCCTGGGAAGGACCTGACGATGTCCTGATCCTGTTGGCTGAGCGGGGAGCGAAGCATGAGCCGCTGCAGCCAAAGGGCGAGTGCCTCACCACCTTCAACCAGCGTCATTGTTGCCCTCCCTTGTCCCTGCAAACTCAGATGCGGGTCATGATCATAAGCGGGCGATTATGCAAATTGCGATCATAGCCGCGCGAGTAGGAGGGCTCACCCAACGGCTGAACAGCTAGAGGACGAGACAGGGTCGCCTTGATGCGGATCATAGCGAAAGGCTGGGGCGGCGCGGCGCCAAGGCAACTCGCAAGCCGTTATATATTCTTAGTGGAGGCGTCTGATGAGTGAATTATATGCCGACCTCGAGCAGGCCAAAGCCGCCTTGGATGAAGCGTACAGCGCCCTGATCCCGCTCAAACCTGACCTCTCGAACGAAGCTGTCGCCGTGCTGAAGATCGATCTGGAACGTCAGCTTGTCCGACTTCGTGAAGTCGTCAGCTTGCTCGAAGAGCATCTTCGCTATGGAGAAACCTGATTGGAAGGAAGGGCTGTTCGCGCTCCTAATCTCTGATCAGAGATCGTTCAGGAAACAGCTTGCACACTAACAGTGACCTTGAACCGCTCGGCCACTCCAGTGACTTCGTGTCGAAGCTCGATGTCGATGACACCTTGTTGAAAATTACCTGTCAATGAGAGGAGACGCTCAATTGCGTTCGCGATCGCGGCCCGTTTAGCCCGGATGCGACTACTGTGCTGCTCGACGGACACGTCCGTCATACCGGGACTCGAATATGTGATCGCGAAGCGTGGCATGCAGAAGCGCTAGCTCCTCCTGATTAAGTTACGACAATCGGGGCTTCGCCACATTGGTGCCCGATCCCGCTGTGATCGGTACGGAGGGACCCTCCGCTGTGATGCCGCTGAAGCCGCCTGTGGAGCACCGAGCCAAGCCCGGTTTAGATCACCCGGCAGGCGGACTTTCCTTTTTTGCTTATCCGCCGTAGGTATCGGCTGGATGGCTCTGTCACCCGATTACTATTCGGTTCTAGGGGTTCCCTCGACGGCAAGTCGCGACGCTATTCATGCCGCGTGGAAAGCGCTGCTCCGTCGTTATCACCCCGATGCCAATCACGGTGTGGATGTTTCTGCTCGTGCGAAAGAGATCAACGAGGCGTATGCCGTGTTGGGAAAGACGGAGGCACGCGCCGCCTATGATCGCTCGCAGAGCAGGCCGTCTGCCCACCGAGGTAGCGCGGATCGCCCCTTTCACCCCAAGAACGCCGGCAGGCGCCCGATGCGATCTTACCCGTCAATGCAGCCCAGCGGTAGCTTCTCGCAACCACTCGAGGCCAACGAATGGCTGATGGGCCTCTTCCTGCTGATCCTCACCGCCGCACCGATCGCGACCATCCTAGTTCTGTATTACGAAGACGCTGGGGCGACGTCTGCGGTTCGACGTAGCGTCGCGGCTGATCCCGTGCCTACCCCTCCTGCAAAACCGGTTCGCACCTCATCCGGCACAAAACGCGGACAGCCTGCTTCATAAACTATCGTCCAGTCGCGACATTCGAGATAGCAGGTTCAGACGCCAAGTGCTGGCGCAACGCTGAGATGAATGAACGGCCGGAATCGAGAAGCTGGGAAGGCGCCTTGGACGGCTGCTTTTGGGTCCTCGCCACGAGAGGGGAGGCGGCCGCAAGCGCCCAGACACGGCCGTAATCTCGCACCATCGACTGCTTGAGATCGGCCATTCGTTCAGGTTCGCCAGGCGCAGTTTGGGGGCAAGCTGATGGACCGAGTGCTAAAGGTTGCAGGCATTGCACTTTTTGTTATCAGCGTTGCGGCGTGCAAGGAACAGCAGGCGGAAAGGCGTATCAGAGGCGCTGAGCTGGATAAGCTGATCCGAGGCAACACCATCGTGCCGGATGCTCCGGGCGCCTCGGGAACAACCTACCAACAAGATGGAACCTACCTACTATTCCCGCGAGACCTAGCAGTTGGGGAGATCCCCGGAAGGTATGTAATCGAGTCAGATTTGTTCTGTAGTGGAACTAAGAAGCTAGAATGCGACACGGTCTATGAAATTGGACGCGGATTGTACATTCGGAGGCCGTACGACTTCGCCGGGTCGTCTCAGAGGTTCAGGGTGATGCGCCGTAAGTGACGTCTGGGAGTTCGCCGATCCGAAGCGGAACGTCCGCTTCCCTGCCAAGACCGGACCAGGTCACCGGCGTTGCGGCGCGTCACCCGTGTCGACCGCAGAGATGAATGGGCGTCCGAAGTTGGGAGCTGGGCAGTGCGCCGGGAGTGACCGGTTATGGGTCTTGCTTCGGATCGTGAGCACGGCCTGTTTCGACTCACGTGTCCTCTGACGCTATTAAGCCTAGCAACCATCAGGTTACATCAGTGCCATCGCTTAACGCGCCAGCAACCGCACCTTGGGCGATCTGAAGCACGGCGGATACGCGGCTGATCCGAGACACGGCGGGGCGGTAGGCCAGCATGACGTCGATCGGGGCGGACTGCCAGCCCGGTAGAACCCTGACGAGGTGACCCGCAGCGATACCTTCCCTAGCCATGAACTCCGGTACGGCGGCGATGCCGAGACCTTGACGCGCAAGACGAAGCAGCAAGTCGAAGTCCTGGCTTGCCAAGCGTGCCGGGTGGTCAAGGTGCAGCTGCTCCGCACCGGCCTGAAGGTGCCACCCGACACCGCCGGCATCGCTGGAGAAGGTCAGCAAATCGGTGCTCGCCAGCGTCTCCGGTGTGGTGAATTGGGCGGCGGGATGAGCGGGTGCGCACACGAGTATACGGACGAACGAGCCGACCTTCTTCGCCACCAGGCTCTCGTCGCGGACCTGCCCAACCCGAATGGCGAAGTCAAAAGCGGGATCCCTAAGATCATCCAGATCGTAGCTCGACACCACGGCTAGAAAGATGTCGGGGTGCCTTTCACGCAGGACCGGAAGCAACCGTTCCAAGACCGCGGCGCCCAGCGCAGGGGTGACCGCGATCCGGACGGTCCCGCGAGGCGTGCTCCTCACCCTGGCACCTTCTTCCAGCAGATCGTCTGCTTCGGCCAGCAACGACAGAACGCGCGGCAACACCTGCTCGCCTTCTCTGGTCAGCGCTACGCGACGTGAGCTGCGCTCGAGCAATCGCGTGCCAAGCCTCATCTCCAATCGCGAGATTTGGAGCGACACTGTGGACTTGGAGGCGTGCAGCGCCTTGGCGGCTGCCGTCACGCCACCGTGACGCACCACCGCTGCAAAGGCGCGCAGCTCGTACCAATCGATCGTTCTGTTTTCTAGAACCATTCGTCCGATCCTAGGTCACTGTTGGGCAGCTTACAACGAGCCTAGCTCTGGCCGGCAGACAACGGAGCTTCTGATGGCGAAGATACTGATTACCGGCGCGAACGGCGCCTTCGGCGCGCTCGCTTCGCGTCTGGTCATTCAAGCCGGACATAGCCTGACAGCGACCATGCGTGATCCAGATGGCCGCAACGCCGAGTCGGCCAATGCGCTGCGAAACGCCGGCGCGACAGTGGTCGAGGTCGATGTGACCAACGACAGGAGCGTAGCCGAAGGAATCGAGGCGGCAATTACGGCATTGGGAGGGCTCGACGTCTTGGTGAACGTAGCCGGGGTCGGAAGCTACGGCCTGAGCGAGGCTTACACCGCAGGACAGCTGAAGCGGCTCTTCGACATCAACGTGTTCGGCGTGCACCGGACGATGCGAGCCGTGCTTCCCACGCTGCGGCGGCAGCAGGCCGGGCTGATCATCAACGTGTCCAGCCTATTGGGGCGGCTCTCAATGCCGTTCTACGGACCCTACAGCGCGACCAAGTTTGCCGTCGAGACGCTGAGCGACACGGTTCGCGCCGAGGTAGCCCAATTTGGCGTCGACGTGGTTCTGGTCGAGCCGGGCGGCTTCCCGACTTCCTGGATCGACAGCCTCGTCCTGCCGGACGATATCGACCGGCTCGCGACCTATGGCTCCTTCGCGGACGTCCCTGGTCAGTCGCTCGAAGGCTACAATGCGTTTCTCGCCTCAAAGCCTGAACAGGATCCGACCAAAGTGGCATCAGCTATCCTCGACCTCATACAGGCGCCGGCGGGCCAGCGGCCACAACGTACCATCGTCGACTTCATCGGCATGGCAGGGCCGGTCACAACGATGAACGATGCACTCGCTGCTGCGACCTCCGGGGTATACGGAGCGTTCGGCCTAGGAGATATGCTGCAGCTCAGGATATAAGTCTCGGCGGAAGCGGACTGCCGTTCCCTCCCGACGCCCAAGGTGCCGGGGATGTTGAATCATTGATTAAGGGTCATTGGAGGGTCGGCAGACCTTATCCCAGCAGGCGAAATTTGGCCTGAACGAATGGGGTGGATGGCTCCCGCTCACGGCATCGCGGTGCCAAGGTGTGAAGGCTGTCAGGCATTCACGAGCATATGGGAGCCACCCGTCATGGAGATTAGCACGATCGGCCTTGATCTGGCCAAGAACGTCTTTCAGGTTCACGGCGTAGATGCGGAGGGCCGCGTGGTCGTCCGCAAGACGCTGCGACGAGCGCAGGTTCTGCCATTCTTTGAGAAGCTACCGCCTTGTCTTGTCGGCATGGAGGCGTGCGGGACCGCGCATTATTGGGCGCGCGAGCTGATGAAGCTGGGTCACGAAGTGCGGCAGATGCCGCCGGCCTATGTCAAACCCTAAGTGAAGCGCGGCAAGACAGACGCAGCTGATGCGGAGGCGATCTGCGAGGCGGTGACGCGTCCGATGATGCGGTTCGTTCCGGCGAAGTGGCCGGAGCAGCAGGCGGCCTTGTCGATGCATCGGGCGCGCGACCTGCTGGTCAAGCAGCGTACGCAACTCGTCAACATGGTGCGAGCGCTGCTGGCGGAGTTCGGCATCAACATTCCCCAAGGCGTTCGTTTGGCGTTGGAGATGGCGCGCAAGATCGTCGACGGCGAGGCGCCGGCGGTGCCGAGCGAGGCGGCAAGGGTCGTCGGACGATTGTCACAGCAGGCGCTCGACACCCATGCGCAGCTTCGAAAGATCGATCTGGATCTCCTTGCCTGGCAGCGGGCGAACGATATGGCTCGCCGTCTCATGTCGATTCCCGGCATCGGTCCGATCGGGGCAACGGCGCTTGCCGCGTCGGTCACTGATGCGAGCCAGTTCCGCTCAGGGCGAGAGTTCGCCGCCTGGTTGGGCCTGACGCCGCGGCAGCATTCAAGTGGCGGCAAAGAGCGGCTTGGGCGCATCACCAAGATGGGCGACAAATACCTTCGAACGCTGCTCGTCGTGGGCATGACGTCGCTCATCAAAGGCGTGAGGCGCAAGCCGGAGACTGCCGACCCGCGGCTCGTGGCCCTCCTCGCGCGCAAGCCGACACGCGTGGCGACAGTCGCCATGGCGAACCAGACCGCCCGGGTTGTCTGGGCCATCATGGCGCGCGGCGAGACGTACCGGGCCGGGCACCAACCCAGGCTTGCGGCATAACGACTTAGCTGGAACGACCAAACCAAGGAGACCAGCTTCACGAGGTTGTGAGAGCGATGCGATGTGATGGCGAACCGGTCAGACCGGGAGCAGAGACAACCCGACGGACGCTCAAGGCATCATAGCCTGTTGAACGAGATGGGACTCAGCTCGCGGACTCCATCAGGGCCAGCAGTCCTCACCGGCTGCACAAACAGGCCGAACAGAGATCTGCACCCGACCCTACGTCGACACGTCAAATTACCCTTGCAACGCGGGAGCCATCCACAGAAAGCGTCCGGTTTTCGGAAGCCACCTTATCGTCGGGAACATCGCACTTTGGGTCCGCGGCGCGAGAGGGCAGAGGCCGTAAGGCGCCCGAAGGGCCGTTCTGTAAGCGCTCGATTGCAAAAGGCGTTTTCCAGAAGCATCATAGATGAATGAGGCGCTTGCTACTCTCTCTTGCTCTCGTCCTGTGCATGGAAGCGGGCGGCGCAAGCGCTCGCGCGACCATCACGGAAAGCAGCACTCGTTACGGCGTATGGAGCCTCGTGGAGCAGGTGCGATCGGGCGAGCCGGCGATCATGCATATCGCTACGAACGGGACGTCGCTGACGTTGCAGTGGGAGCCGAGCAAACGGCTTGCCTCTAGCAGGCTGCGAGATGACGGCCGGGAGCTTACAATCAACGTTGACGTACCAAGAAGCTGCCTCACTGCCGCGGATACTCAGCGATACTCCATCTCTCGAGGCGAGCCAGCTTTGTGGGCCAGCTTACGGGACGCCACAGAAGGATTGCTGCGCCTTTGCCATCAACTCAGTGAGCCGGAGAAGCGCCAGATCCTGGATGAGCTGAAGATAACACAGTCGGATTTCACCACCGCTGTCGAGGCGCTGAAAGCTCGCGCTGTTGTTGTGTTCGGGCCCAATCTAAAGCGATGCCGACCGCGACGACGGCCATCCATCCCGACAGCCATCCCGCAGCCTATCGAGCCGTTTACTGACAAATGCGATGGAACTTGGTGATCTTACCTCGAAAGTCTCTCCATCGCTAAGAACGCTCCGACTGCGCCAGCCGCTGCGACAAACACAGACAGGCCGAACCCGGCGACCAGTGTGATTGGCCCTGTCATGCCGTCGCAATGTGGGTGGCAACGGTATGTGGCCTTGTAGAAGATGGCGATAGTAGGCGTCATCACTAAAGCGATTGGCGTAAGCGCGGCCCATTTGTAGCTCCCGCCGATCTCGCTGTCCGGGTTGGCTTTCCATCTGGCAAACGCCACTAAGGCGCCGATTAGCATGGCCCCGAGAAGCGTGGATAGGGCGACCGCTATGAGCATCGGGGTAGCATACGCGTCGGATCAATGCGGGCAAGGATGCTGCACCGAAAAGTAGCGCCCTCGCAGCGTATCCTCGGTCGCGACCGCTATCCTGCCAGGTCGGGCCAGCCGGACAGCTGCGCGGAACGCGCAAAAGGCTCGAGCGGCGAGGTGAACGAGCGACCGGAGTTGGGAAGCAGGCAGGGGCGCCTGAGTGACCAATTGTGGGTCCTAAACGGCCAAGGTCCTAGTCATACCTGTAGAGCGCCGATCAATGCACGCAGCACCGGTCGCGACCCAGCCCGTCGTCACAGCGCCATAGCCGCTGCTGGCGCAGCGTGGAGCCGTTCGATATCGGCACGTGGAGGCGCACCGAATAGTCGCCTGTATTCACGGCTGAATTGCGATGGGCTATCATAGCCGACGGCAAAGCCTGCCGTGCTCGCCGTGGCACCCTCCGCCAGCATCAGCCGTCTGGCCTCCTGCAACCGCAGCTGCTTTTGATATTCCAGCGGCGTCATACTGGTGATCGCCTTAAAGTGTGCGTGAAGCGAGGAGGAACTCATCCCGGCTTCGGCTGCGACGTCGTCGATGCGGATCGGCGCATCGAAACGCCGGCGGATGGCGGCGATCGCTCGGCTGACCTGATTGAGATGGCTGCCAGCGGTTGCGACGTGACGAAGCATCGGGCCGTGCGGCCCGGTGAGCAGACGATAGATAATCTCGCGTTCGATCAGCGGCGCCAGCGCGCGGATCGTGTCGGGTCGGTCGAGCAGGCCGACCAGCCGGCACGCCGCATCGATAAGGTCGGGATCGCCGGGGTAGACACCGAGTACCGGTAAATCTGTACGGGCCACCCCGCCACCCTCGCTGGCCATCAGGTCGGCCAGCATTGCGAAATCGAGATCGATCTTGCAGCAGAGATAGGGTCGCTCAGGGCTCGCAACGAGCACATGACCGACCAGCGGCAAGTCGACCGAAACCAAGAGGTAATGGGCCGCGTCATAGATGACGCTGTGCTCGCCGATCGACACCCGTTTCGACCCCTGGGCAATTATGCAAAGGGACGCCTCGTAGACGGCGGGCGTGGGGGTGCTCGGCGCGTCCGCTCGGATCAGCGACACATGCGGCATCACCGTGCTGCAAATGCCTGTGCCTACGACGTATCGATCGATGACGGCGGCGAGTTCGGCGATCCGGTCCATGCCGACGATCCTTCCCCACTTGCGCGTGGTGGGCAAGCACCCGGCGTTGGTTCTGGAGGATCGTGCAAGCCATTCGGGCGATCGCTCTACCGCCCGACACGGGCGATGGCCCATCTGCGTCCCGTCACTACAATGGAAGGACTGCATCATGGCAGGAAATATCGACAAGGTCGTCCTCATCACCGGCGCGTCCAGCGGGATCGGCGAGGCAACTGCTCGCGAACTGGCGGCGACTGGCGCCCGGCTGTTCATCGGCGCCCGTCGCGGAGAGCGTCTGAATGCACTGGCGGAGGAACTGGGCGAGACCGTCGCCTGGCGCGAACTCGACGTCACCGACGGCGCCGATTTCGACGCGTTCGTGGAGGCTGCTGAAACGCGCTTCGGACGTGTCAACGTGCTGGTCAACAATGCGGGTGTGATGCCGCTTTCGCCGCTTGCTGCGCTCAAGCGCGACGAGTGGAAGCGGATGGTCGACGTCAACATCCACGGCGTCCTCAACGGCATCGCGGCCGTGTTGCCCCGGTTCGTGGCGCAGAAGAGCGGCCATATCGTCAACGTTGCTTCGGTCGCCGCGCACATGGTGATGCCCACCGCTGCGGTCTATTGCGCTACCAAACATGCCGTACGCGCCATCACTGAAGGGCTGCGGCAGGAGCATGACGAGGTCCGCTCGACGTTAATCTCGCCGGGCGTAGTCGCCACCGAGCTGGGTCATGACATCACCGATCCTGAGGTTGCGGCGGCACTGACGGGGTGGCGGAAGAAGTCGCTGACGCCGGACGCGATAGCGCGAGCCGTTCGCTACGCCATTGAGCAGCCGGAGGGTGTCGACATCAATGAGGTGATCGTACGCCCGACCGCAGCGGACATGTGAGTGCTTGGGCGTGCCGTGCCGCGGCGGGCACGCCCAAATGAGCGGTTCGTCCGCATTGGCGAGCGGCAAGTATTAGGCAGCTAGGAGGGTATCGGGAACGGGTGGGGTTGGGTCAAAGCCGTCTGTTGGCAAAGTCCCGAGCGAGCGCGACGAACGCCTGAAAGGCTGCCGAGGAATTGCGCCGGTTGGGGTAATAGAGGCACAAGGGTGCGAGAGGCGGCGTCCAATCTTCGAGGATGCGGACGAGGCGTCCATCCGCGATGTCCTCCCGCACGTCAGCTTCCATGAAATAGCCGATCCCGACACCGTTCGTCACCGCGATCCGGGCGAGCGACGCTTCGTCGAGCGTCATCGGCCCCTCGACGTCGACCTGCAGCTCTTCGCCGCCTTTCTCGAACCGCCATCGGAACAGGGCCCCGTTGGGAAGGCGTATCCGAAGGCAGGGAAAGCCCAGCAGCTCCCGGGGCAGCTGCGGGATGGTACTGCCGTCGAAGAAGGTCGGTGATGCCACCACCGCCATTCGCCGCATCTGGCCGAGAGAGATAGCGATCGCGTCACTGGGGACCAGATCGGCGCTGCGGATGCCGAGATCGAAGCTGGCCGCCACGACATCGACCAGCCGCCCCTCGGTGACGAGATCGATATGAACTTGGGGGTAGCGCTGCAGATAGGTGAGGATGAGCGGCGCCATGATTTCGCGCGCCGCGGTCGCGAAGGCGTTGATGCGCAAGGTGCCGGACGGCGTCTCCTGTTGCGCGCGCGCCGTGTTCATCGCCTTCTGGATGTCTTCGAGCGCCGGCTTGATCTGCGCGACGAAGATGCGCCCCGCATAGGTGAGCGAGACGCTGCGCGTGGTGCGGTTGAACAGGCGCACCGAAAGCTCACGCTCGAGCTTGCCGACCGCGTTGCTAATGGCGGTGGTCGACATGCCGAGATCGAGCGCCGCCGCACGGAAGGAGCCGCACCGGACGATGGCGAGAACGGCCTCAAGCTCGATGAGGGAATGACGCATGATTGTCCCGGTTACCGTGATATCCCATGCCGCTTTGTCTCGATTATCACGGGAATAGTCCATTGCTAGATCGGCCTCATCAACGTCGAGGAAATGACCATGCCGATGGACCTACCCAAGCCGATCGCCGACTATGTCGAGGCGAATGCCCGTCTCGATCTCGATGGCATGCTGAAGCCGTTCCGGCCCGACGCGGTCTTCATCGACAACGGCAAGCCCTTCGAGGGGCAGGCGGCGATCCGCCGGTTATTTGAGGAAGAGGTGATGCCGGTGAAGGCGATCTTCATGCCCGACACCGTCCGAAACGACAGCGGCGATGTCATCGTCGAAGGCCCCGCGCACGGCGACTTTCCCGGCAGCCCGCTGCGCTTCACCTACCGCTTCACGCTGGTGAACGGCGCGATCAAGACGCTGGAGACGACGATATGAGAATCGAGGTCAATCCCAACGAATTCGCGGGCAAGCGCGTGCTCGTCAGCGGTGGCACCAAGGGGCTCGGCCGTGCCACGGTCGAGCGTTTCCTCGCTGGTGGCGCGCAGGTCATCACCGCCGCCCGCACTATCAAGAATCCAATTGAGGGCGTCGCGTATGTCGAGGCGGACCTTACCACGGGCGAGGGTGGCGAAGCGCTGGCGACGGCAGCGCTGGAGCGGCTGGGCGGGATCGACATTCTGGCCCATGTTATTGGTGGCTCCGCGATGCCGCCGGGTGGCTTTGCAGGCCTGACCGACGACATCTGGCTGTCCGAGCTAAACCTGAACCTGCTGGCGACGGTGCGCCTCGATCGCCTGCTGATCCCGCAAATGATCGACCGCGGCAGTGGCGCTGTGGTGCATGTTACGTTGACCCAATCTGTACTGCCTTTGCCGGAGTCCACCACCGCCTACGCTGCCGCGAAGGCGGCGCTGAGAACCTACAGCAAATCCATCTCCAAGGAGCTCGGTCCGAAGGGCGTCCGGGTCAACATCGTGTGTCCCGGCTGGATCATGACCGAGGGTGCGGTGGATCTCGTGAAGGGCATGCAGGCGAGCGCCGGCGGCACGTATGAGGACGCACGGCAAGCCGTTATTGCGTGGATCGGCGGGATCCCGATCGGCCGTGGCGCCGAGCCATGGGAGGTGGCGGACCTGATTGCCTTCCTGGCCTCGGATCGTGCTGCCGCCATCCATGGCGCCGAGTTCGTCATCGATGGCGGTACGGTTCCGACAGTCTAAATAGGCGCGGGCTGGGTGGCTTCTTTAGCTTACCGGCACGAAGCGGCCTGTCGGCAGACGGACAATAGCAGGTCGGCATCTGCCTGAACGAACGTCTGCTTTCGGGCGCTGGATGTGTTGGGATGAATGTCCGCAAATGGGTCCTCGGCACGGAAGGGCAGAGGGCTGCAAGCGCCCACGAGCGGCCACTCCGCCGCGGTAATGATCCCCCTGAACCTGCCTCGCTCCCGCCCGCGGACGCGCGTTGGTCGTGCAGCTTGCTGATTTGCGTTAGGTGGTCTGAGAGGAACGCAAATTAGTTCCACGGGTTCTCACGTTTATCGCTGGTAGACATCGAGGGCGCTGGCGGCAGAGGGCTGGCTTCCCTCGCCCCAACCACATCGAGAAAGCCCATGACGTGTTCGTCAGAACATGCACTTGCGCCCATGGTGCGCAAGCTAAGCCGGCGCATGAAATTGGGCATAGATGAGATCGAAGCACTGGAACGAATGCCCCATGAGGTAGCTGAAGTACCTCGTGGCCGCTTCATTGTGCGCGAGGGCGATAAGCCCGGCCGCTGCATGGCCATCCTTGATGGCTTTCTTTATCGCGGTAAGGTGACCGGAGATGGTGGGCGACAAATCCTGTCAGTTCATATTCAGGCGATTTAGTTTGCGCGCACGATCACCTCCTCGGCGAAGCTGACCACAACATTCAGGCGCTCACCGACGTTCGCCTCGCCTTCATTCAGCAGGGCACGCTTTTGGCTGCGATTGAACGGCATCCTGTGCTCGCTCGCGCGCTTTGGCGCGATAATCTGATCGACGCCTCGGTGGCTCGCGAGTGGATGCTGAATGTTGGGCGTCGTGATGCCCGCGCACGTGTCGCCCACATCATCTGCGAGATGGCTGTCCGCTCAGAGGCAGCTAGTCTGTGCGACGGGCCATTGTACGTTTGGCCGTTAACCCAGGAACAGGTGGGCGACGCAACTGGGATAACCTCGGTCCACGTCAATCGCACCGTCCAGGGCCTTCGACACGACGGCTTAATTGACCTTGGTCGGAGCGAGGTTCGAATTGTCGATTGGAGAGGATTGCAGCGCGCAGGCGACTTCAGCGCTGACTACCTCCATGAGGCACGGCCGACGCTGGGTCTTCGGCGCGAGAGGGCCGGCGACCGAAAGCGCCGATAAGCGGTCTGGCCGCTGCAGTCGGACTGGGGAGCTCGTAACTCGGTCGTTGGCGATCTCCTAGAGCGGCAAGGAAACACGCACCCGAGAGGTAAGGCGGGCGGCCTTGGGCGCAGCTTTGGCGGGGTCGTTGTGCCGGTTACGTGACCGATTTGCGCCGTGACCTTGAGGGCAAGGCCCCCAAGAGCACGTCGCGCCTTAGCTCGGCCGAACGGCGGCCGGCATAAGTCGCCTCGCTTCTGTTGCGCTGATCTTCAGCTCATAAAGCGTGCGCTCGTCTTCGTCGTTCAATTCGACATACCAGACCTTATCGAGCCAAAGCTCAGAGGCGTGTCCCTTGATGAAAGCGGCCGCCGCCCCTGATAGCTCGAGGCGGGCATCCGCCAGATTCGTCGCCTGGATCGGCCTCTTCTCGTAGATCCGGTCCTCGCCGCACCACCGCATGCTGAAGCGCGCCATAAATTCCCCGTCAGCCTAGGAGCGACTACCGCTCGTTGCCGCAGGTACGCGCAGCGGAGGGACTAGATCATATATTTTCCGATTTGCAACGAAAGATTGCTCGCTTACCGCCAGCTATCGAGACCGCTGACCAGGATCGAACGAGTACGCCGATCGGATGCCGCAGGTCAGCCCGGAGAGTCCGATCAGGGGGCGGTCGCTCACCGTGCCAGCATCCGACTTCAGGCTAGTTGGCGATCGATGATCACACTGTCATCCGAGGAGCGTATAGAACCGGGATCGTGTCACGCTCTGTGTGTGCGACCGGGTCGTTGCACTAACCGCGGCAACCGGCGTTCTGTCACTTTGGAGACGCTTACGAGGCAGATGTGTGATGGCTACATACGAAGACCCCACCAAGGAGCTGGTTGAAGCCCTTGATCAAATCAACGTTGTCTTGTCGCGTTTAACCGCTCAGACCGTTAGCGACCTCATCCCATTGCGCGTCAGGGTTATGCGCCCTCTAACCGCGCACCTAACCGCACTGGACAAGCTCGCCGCCAGCTTGAGGCTGGGCAGCGATAGCGACATGGAGCTGGCCAAAAAGATCGAAGCCGAGGTCCGATCGCTTCGGCAGATGGTGAACTCACACATTGCGCCTTGGACACCTTCAGCGATTGCCAATGACCTACGGTCATACAAAAGCGCTTCTGACAATCTACAGCGTAGCATGCGCAGGGTCGCCTCACTGTAGTCTTGCATGCTATGCGCCATTAACTCTCCGACCTTAACATGTATTTATAAGGATTACGACAGATCTTTACGAGGATCCCCGCCGCGTACTTGGCTGGCTCGCGAGACTCGCGCAACGGCATCTACTTATCGAGCGCTACGCGGTGTTCTATCGCATCGCAGGTACAGCTGCTCAGCCCTCGCATTAAAGGCACGCCGTGGGCGACTCGCAGCCGCAGCACTCGTCGCATGCGGGAAGCTGCCGGTCGGCAAATGGATGAAGCAGGCCAACTTATGTCCGTTCGACGGCTTCGCAGCGCGCCCGAAGGCGCTCGAGGTTAGAGATAAACCAGCAGCCGAAATGAGGAAATGGGCAGGCCGCTGGGAACGTCCGCAGCCGGGAACCGGCGCGCAGGGAAGGGAGCCGCAAGCGCCAAATTACGAACATTGCTCGGCCGTGGGACTGTGAGGACGTGAAACCGCTCGCTACTTAATGCTTTTGACAATCGGTGCCGTTTCGATCGATGCATTATCGCAATGAAAGGACGACCATGAGATTGTTAGCCGTCGCACTCGTCCTGTGCTTGATGTGGGAGGCGCCGGCGGTCACGGCTCAGACTGCGGCTCTGCCGGAATGGGCGGTGCCGACCGATAACCCAGTTGAACAGCGCGCGATTGTCTTCGGCAACCGTGGTGCCCGCCTGGTTGGAACCCTCTTCATGCCGAAGGGAACCAAGCCGCGCGTCGCTGTTATCGCGCTGCATGGTGCACAGGTGCCGCTCCGTAGCGATCCCTTGTACCGCCACCTGACGGAGGCGTTGCCGCGTCTCGGCGTCGCGGTCCTGCTCTACGATCGGCGTGGATCGGGCGCCTCGACCAGTGGCGGCGCAGCGCCCGGCAACTTCGACTTGCTAGCGGACGATGCCGTCGCCGCTTTCAAGCGACTGAGTCGGGAGCGCGACATCGATCCGCGGCGCATCGGCTTCTGGGGGCTGTCACAGGGCGGCTGGCTGACCATCCTGGCAGCGCGCAAAGAGCAACGCGCGGCTTTCGCCATCGCTGTGTCCGGGCCGATCGCGACCGCTGACGTTCAGATGAATTATGCGGTGGCCAATATCCTCCGCATACAAGGCAAACCTCAGGCGACCATCGACCGTGCGATCGCGGCGCGCACGGCTGTAGATGACTATGTGCGCGGCAAGGGATCACGCGCCTCCGCCGAGCGCGCCGAGGCAGGCATTCGGAGCGAGCCTTGGTACGCTGACACTTGGATCAAGGGAAACATCGACGACCCTGAGTGGCGGCAGCAGATCGGCAACGACCCCATGCGAGCCTTGGTCGGCTCTCGTGTACCGACACTGGTGATGTTCGGCCAAGCCGATCCATGGGTGCCGGTGGCAGCGTCACTCGAAGCTCTGCGAGCACGCTCGGCCGACTTGCCACAGGTCACGGTCCGCGTGATCGACGGAGCAGATCATGCGATGATGATGGGCGTGCCGCCCGCCCGCCAAGTCGATGCGCAGTTCGCTGCGCAAGCGGCTCCGGACGCGCCTGCTTATTTCGCTCTGCTGGGAGGCTGGTTGCAGAAGACCATCGATCCCTAATGGCCCATAATCCGGCATGTCGCTTCGATGGCGTAGTCGCGAAGCCGAACGTCCGCGGCGCTCTCAAACCAAGCCAGCGCAGCCGCGCTCCGGAACCCTCAAAGGTCTCGAGCGTGAAGATGAATGAGCGGCCGGAGTTGGGAAGAAGGCAGGGGCTCCTTAGTGACCGGTTTTGGGTCTCAGGCGATCAGCTGATCCTGCCGAGAAAGGCCATTCAGCGTTCGCCCGGCTGACCGCCGCGAACAGGCTCACGATGCCCATCCGCGGGCACGATCCCCGTGGCGATGTGCTTGCCCTCTGCGTCGCTACGGATTGGGTCACGCTCGACCTCTCGGTCGTTGGCGTCGGCTCCCGCCTGACGATTGGCTGCATCAAGCCGGGCTTTGAGCAAGGGCATCTCGGTCTTCTTCATAAAAGAGCCCCTCGTGGTTGCGTGCCTAACCTCGCCGAGTTCCCAGCTCGCGCTGGCGTGCGAGCTCCTCATGGTTGATCGACAGGATGCCGCCGGGTGCCGGCGAGCGCTTAGAGGCGTAGTTGGCGGTAGCAATCGGGCTGTGTCGGCGAGGTTGCATCGGGTCGTAGAACGTCTTGAACATCGCTGCCCGTCTACACGATCAGCCGGGTAGGCGCCACTGACCAATCCAGAAGCGCTTTCCGGCCTAGTTTCTGTGTGGTGACCCCTCGGGCTGAAGCCAGGCGAGCGTGCGATCTACGCCCTATTCTTCTCAACCACCCTTCGCACCAACTTTGGCGTATCCATCGGAAGGCGGATCGCGCCAGGCGTTTGCGATAGTAGCTCGAGCAAGTTGGTGGTGACGATCTCGCCGCTACGGCGCGCTCGCCGGTACGCTCTCAGTGTCTGGTCCATGGACCCGCCTACGCGCCGCGGCAGGTTGATGCAAAGCAAGACCCATCCATGTCGGTTGTTTCACGTATCGTCGCAATCCAAAGCTTGAACGAGCTCGGCTGCGATAGAGCTGCCCTGGGTTTTAGCGTGACTGGCGCGGGTCACGTCACCTGCGCGCTCTCAAATCTGCCTTTCTGCTTGCCTGTCTAAGCAAGCCGGCCGACCGTTCTGCAGCACGCCCAGAAGACGGTGGCACCGAGGTGAACGAGCGGCCGAAGTTGGGAAAGGGGTGGGGGCCCTTGGATGGCCTTCTGGGTCGTCTCCGACAAGTCGAGCGCAGGCTGAAGGACGCGCCTGAGTTAGGTGTGGCTCAGCGTGAACTCATGTATCTTTGGCTAAGCGATCGTTGGGACAATGCCTCCCTCCATACGCACGGCCGCGCCATTTGTGATCGCGCCCAGAGGGCTCGCTAGCAATGCCACCTGCGTCGCAATCTCCTAGGCCTCAATGAGACGTCGAATGAGCGACAATGGGCGCACCGTGCGGAAGAACTCCGCTTCGCGTTCTGCCTCAGGCGCGTCTTTGTCGGAGACGACGGAGCGGATGAACTCGACAATACCCTCAGAGCGGGTGGGTCCAGGAAGGATCGCGTTCACAGTCACGCCTGTGCCGGTCGTCTGCACCGCAAGTCCCCGTGCGATGGCGAGCAACGCGGTCTTGGTCACGCCGTAGTGGATCATCTCTGCCGGTATGATCACCGCGCTCTCGCTGGCGACGAAAAGGATGCGGCCCCAGTCCTGCGCGAGCATGCGCGGGAAGTAGTGACGGGCGAGACGCACGCCGCTGAGCACATTGGCCTCGAAGATGTGGTGCCAATCCGCGTCCGAGATCTCGGTAAACGGTTTCGCCTCGTAGATGCCGAGATTGTTGACGAGGATGTCGACGTCGGGCTTCGCCTCGATCAGCGCCGCCGCACCGTCCGTCGTCGCGGGATCGGCTACGATCGCTTCGACCGCGCCGACCCTTGAGATCCGCTCCGCCGCCGCGTCGAGCTTCGCCTGACTGCGGCCGCAGATGATGGCGGTCGCGCCCTCCATAGCGAGGCGCTCGGCGATGGCGAGTCCGATTCCCGCCGTCGAGCCGGTGACAAGTGCCGTCCTTCCCTTGAGCTGCAGGTTCATCGATCACTCCTATGTGCTTGCCGGCAGTCGCGCATCGATCCAGCTCAGGATGTCCGCCATGACCTCCTCCTTGCCAATGTCGTTAAGTGGATCATGGTAGCGATCCAAATAGAGCCTGAGCGTCTTGTCGGCTGATCCCGCTCGTTCGTGCAGATGCTGACTTCCGCTGACCTTGGCGGCGCGGTCGGCTGTCCCATGAAGAACGAGCATCGGGATGGTGATGGCCGCCAAGGATTCCTTCAGCAGCGCGTCCGCCCGAACCATGGCTCCCATGGTCGCCAGTGGCTGAGCCTCGTCTTCGATGAGCGAGTCATTGTTCATGGCGTCGACGACCGCAGGATCGCGCGAGAAGTCGCCGTTCTTCAGCCGGATGGAGCGCGCGTGCGGCGCGACGTGACTGAGCCCCTTGAGAATCGTGAGCGCAAGATCAGGAGCCGGCACCTCGAACGCTAAGTCCTCGCACATGAGGCCAGCCAGATCACCGCCGTGATGAAGGGCATAGAGACAGGCGATCACCCCGCCGGCGCTATGCCCGAGCACGAACAGCGGGAGCCCTGGGCGGTTCGTGCGCGCATGGGCGACGAGTGTCGCAAGATCGGCGACGTAGTCGTCAAAGCTCTCGACGTAGAAGCGCTCTCCTCTCGATCGTCCGCGTCCGCGGAGGTCGACCGCATATGTCGCGAGGCCCGCGGCGGCGCACTGCTCTCCGACCCATCCATAATAGCCGCTATGGGAGTTGAAGCCGGGACAAATGGCGAGGATCGCCTTGGCCGACTCTATTGGAGGCCAGGATCGAACGAAGAGGTCGCTGCCGGGGCCGGCGATCATCTCCTGTCGGGGAGTGCTCACTTCAGTGGCCCTCGACGGCGAACAGGATGTCGCTGAAGCCCGGCACCGTCTCCCCTCGGTTCCAGTCGCGTTGCAGCTCGCAGATCAGCTGAACCCAGGAGACCGGCTTGGCTCCCGCCTGGATCAGCCGCTCGACGCCGAGCTGATGCGCCTCGGGAGAGGTGCCGCCGACGCAGTCGATGACTGGGTACACCTCGAATCCCTCGTGCATCGCGTCGAGTGCGGGGTGGACCAGGCAGACCTCCGTCCAGAGCGCCGCCATAACCAGCTTCCTGCGCCCGGTCGCCTTGACTGCTTGGTTGAAGTCCTCGTCTTCCCACGCGTTGATCGAGGTGCGGTCGATCGGCTCGACGTGCGACAGCACCTCGCTGATCTGGTGGATCATAGGCTGGTTGCGGCCCGTCGCGACGTTCACCGTCGAGAGGATCGTGGGCATGTCGAAGAGCTTGGCGATGCGAGCGAGCGCCGTGATGTTGGCGACCAGCTCCCGCTTCGGGCGCGAGGCGATCGAGGAGACCTGGACGGGCTGGAAGTCGATGATGACAACCGCGGCGTTCTCAGGCGTGAGCAGGTGATCGCTGGCGCCGTCGCGGGCTTGCGGAAACGAGACCATCGGACCTCCTACTTGCTGGTCGGCGTATCGGCGGAGCTGACGTAGCGGGTGTCGGTGGGGCCCTCACCGCTGATGAACACGACAGCCGGCTGGTCGCCCGTAAAGGCGAAATGAGCCACTCCGGCGGGTTCGGTGTAGAAGCCGCCGGGGTCGAGTGTCGTCGTCGCACCGTCCTGCGCGGCTTGGCCATAGCCGAAGTGCCAGTCGCCGGAGACGACGATCGCATTCCGGTTGTCGCGATGCGTGTGGGCCGCGATCCGGGTGTGCGCGGGCACCCTGATCTCGAACGCGTAGGGGCCCGGAGCGGACGGGTCGCCGGAAAGGATCGTCGTCTCGACTCCGCCCAGCTGCGACGTGCCGGCTCCACCCTTGTCGCGCGTCAGCGCATCGACGTTCGCCGCGGTCAGCCGCTTCTGTGGCAAGGGCCCGGAGCTGTCGAGGAAGGACCGGATCGCGGCGACGGTCGCCTTCGGCTGCTCCTCCATCAGCCAGTGGCCGGAGTCCGGAATGACCACCTGACGGACGTCGTCTGCGGCGAAGCGCATGACGAAGGCCATGACCGGTCCGAACGAGTGGTCACCACCGATCGCCAGCACCGGCATTTGCAGGCGGCCGCGGGCGACGGACGCACGGTTGTCGATCGCGTCCTGATCGAAGGCGGCGAACTGCAGGAAGCCAGCGTGCATTCGGCCCGGCCGTGCGTAGAGCTCCGCATAGTGACGACGGTCTGCCTCGGGGAAGTGTGCGGGATCGGCCGAGAAGTCGTTCCAGAAGCGGTCGAGGTAGATCCGCTCGCGGCCAGCGACGAGCCGTTCCATGTCGGGGCCGCCGAAGCGGAAGTGCCACAGGATCGGGTTCTTCAGCAGTTCGTCCCAAGTGCCGACTCCCGGCACCGGAGCATCCATTTCAACGAGCCGCGTCGTTCGATCAGGGTGCGCTTCGGCAAAGGCGAACGCGACCATGTTGCCGATGTCGTGGCCGACGATGTCGGCCTGTTGCACGTGCAGCGCGTCGAGTACGCCGGCGATGTCCTCGGCCTGGTTCTTCTTGGTGAAACCGTCGGTCGCGACTGCCGAAAGGCCCATGCCACGTAGGTCCGGAACAATCACCGTGTGGTCGCGCATCAGGTCTATCGCGAGGGGCACCCACATGTCGCCGGTGTCGCCGTAGCCGTGAATGAGCACCACCGCGGGTCCGCTGCCACCGGTACGGACGTGGATCGTCGTGCCGTTCGCCGGGATGTCCCGGACCTGGAAGGCCGGGGGGAACGTCGTGGCGCTCGCCGGCGCGGCCGCGCTAGCCGCGCAAGGCAATTGGGCCAGCGCGGCGGCGGCGAATACTGCTGCTATCCTGACTGTCTTCATCGTCTCCGCCCCCGCAGATCTGCATCTAGAGCCGACCCGCAGCATCGATGCTTGGCAGCGGCCCCAACCCCACTTTATGATCAACGACATGGGTTTCCGGCAGGTCGGAAATGCCGAACCGACGGTCCGGAGATGGCGAACGATGAAACTCGACGAACTGGTGGCGTTCGTCATGGTCGCGGACTGCGGCTCGATCAACGAGGCCGCGCGCCAGCTGCGGCTGTCGAAGTCGACGGTGAGCGAGCGGCTGACCGGGTTGGAGCAGACGCTCGGGGTGGCCTTGCTCAATCGCAACAGCCGCCAGCTCACTCTGACGGATGATGGATCGGCGCTCCTCGAGCGTGCTCGGCGTATCGTCGGTGAGGCGGCCGATGCGCGGGAGGATCTGGCTCGGCGGCGCGGTGATGTCGCCGGCCACGTGCGCATCGCCGCGCCAAGGGCATTCGGGGACCTGCACCTCGGTCCGCTCCTTTACGAGTTCATGGAGCGCTACCCCGATGTCGCCGTGACTGCAGACTTTGATGATCGCATCAGTGACCTGAGCAAAGGCTTCGATCTCGTCGTGCGCATCGCTCCGGATGCGCTGCCCAAGCTCGTGACGGAGCAGCTGACAATCAGTCGCCGCATACTGGTCGCCGCACCATCTTACCTCGAGCGCTTTGGGATGCCGCGTTCCGTCGAGGAACTCGAACATCACAAGGCTATCCACTACACCGAGCGCGGCCCGGAAGATTGGAGCTTCAAGGCCGAGATCGAGCGTGTTGTCGCGCATGTCGCACCGCGGCTCCGCGTCACCTCCTGCGTTGCCATGAGGGATGCCGCGATCGCCGGGCTCGGCATTGCCTGGCTACCCACGTTTCACACTCATAAGGCCCTGCCCAAAGGGCAGCTTCAGGTCCTCGACGTCGGTCTGCAGCCGGACATCACGCCGATCACGGCGACCTTCCGACCCGATCCGCCGGCAAGGCTTAGGGCTTTGCTCGACCATCTCAGGGTCGGCCTTGGTGATCCACCGTATTGGGACGATGATTTACCCGGACTTAGCGGGCCGGCCGCAGAGCTAGGCAAGATGCCGTCAGCTAGCGAGTAGATGGCCAACCAACGGACGCAAAGCTGCCGGCCTCCTGTGAGGAGAAAGGCCCCTTGCCCGCAAACCCGACCGGCTCAGAAGCTCAATGAGCATGCCAAGTCGCCCTAAAACCAAGGTGAACGGGCGTCCGCTTTCGGGAGAGCCTAAGCTGCCGTTGAACGGCCGCAGTTGGGTCCTCGGCACGAGAGGGTAGGGGGCCGAAACGCTCACTAGCGGGCTTCCGCAGCTCTCTTCGCCACGACGTTCGCATGCCGCGCGAACCAGCGCCATCTGCCGCCCTCCCGACGGTAGACGTTGGTGTAGCGGCGATCGAGCGGGACCGCGCCGTAGGTGCGGCCGAGCTCGCTTTGCGGGGTGGGCGTGAAGACCTCGCGTCCCATCACAACGCCAACGTCGCCGTCGACGGTCACGCTCTCGATCGTGCGGTCGAAATCCTCCGCGGCGATGCGGCCGTCGCGCATCATCGCAAGGAACTGCGCGCGGGTGAGGACGCGACCCGTGGGGGCGTTGATCGTCAGTCCGGGCGCGGACAAGGCGTCCAGCGCGTCGACGTCGGCGCGGGCAACCATCGCCTTCTGCTGCATGTCGAGAGCGGCCAGCGCGGCTTCCGCTCCTTTTAAAGGCGGAGTTTGGGCGAGAGACGGTGACGACAGCAAGAGGACGAGGCCGACGATTGACGCAGGCACGAGGCGCATGTCGAGCTCCTATTGGCGTTGACGAAGAGACTGACAGATAACTCGGCGAACCACCACCGGGAGCTGACCTCCCTCTTCGCCAAAATCCGGCCAGCCGGACCGCTACAAGGAGCACTCGAAAGGCTCGAGCGGCGAGATGAACGAATGGCCCGAGTTGAGAAACTGGGAGGGGCTTCTGGATGACCGGTTCTGGGTCTGCGCGAGCAAGGCGAGATGCCCTCTAATAGGTAGCTCGATCGCATGTTTGAGAGGAGGTTTAGCGCCGCCGCCTAGTACGCAGAGCTGCTTCTGCTGCCCGCCGGAGCAAGGGGCCTTACAACCTGATCAAGATCAGCGTAACGCGTCTACGATCCCGCTAATCCAGATAAGTGTCCAAGATCAATCCTAGGTCGTCGTCGCGTGTAGAGGCGCTCCCCCTCGCCATCTGCGTGCCCGTCCGCAACGAAGCTGCGGTGCTCCCGCAGCTTTTTGCCGCTGTGGAGCGGCTGGAGCGAGTGGGCATTGCTCCTAGGCTCTGCCTGCTGCTCGATAGCTGCAATGACGCAAGCCTCGCCCTGGTACGCGACTATGCCGCCAACGCCTCGATACCGGTGATCGTCGAGGAGGTGGCAGCACCCGACGCAAACGCGGGCCGCGCACGGCACCGGGCCATGATGCTGGGCGACCGCAGCCTGATCGGTGAGGGCGTGCTGCTCACGACGGATGCGGAT
>NZ_SLXN01000018.1 GCF_004345855.1 Sphingomonas sp. BK235 | reverse complement strand
CCGCGATCGAGCAGCCGGTCGATCAGGTGCGAGCCGAGGAAGCCGGCTCCGCCCGTGACGAGCACGCGCTTGCGCGACTGATAGTTACGCGACATAAATAGCCTATGACGTGACTGGAGGTTTCGACTGGCATTCACGCGCCGCCAGGCAGTTGCTTAATGGAGTCGGTCCGCACCGTAGAAGCGGTTGAAGTCGCTTAGGGCGCCACGTGCCGGGAGTAGCATGGCCGCGCTCCGCAGCAGGCGACTGCCGATACTACCCATGGCTGCACGCGCGAGTGCAAGGCGCGCCGCCGTAATCCGTCCAGATCGGTTGAATAAAGTGTAATGGCCGATGAAAGCGACTTCATAGCCGTAACGCTCCGCGATCAGGTGCATGGCCCGCTGAGTGTAGAAGAAAACGTGCTGACCCGAATCGGGAGTAAGGTACCACCAGTCAGAATCCTGACCTTCATAGAGTGAAGTAGTCACGACGACCGAGTCGGGCCTGTTGTCGAAGAGTGCCGAAAGGTCCTGTTTGGGGCAAGCGTAATGTTCTAGGACCTCGAATGCGGTAAGAAGTATCGGTGCGATTTCAGGATCTTGCTCAAATCCCTGAGCGTAGGTGTTTGCCGCATATCGATCCTTGAGCCGCGCATCAACCCCGTAATCGCGCAACAAGCGGCAAAGCAAACCATCTCCGCCGCCCACATCGATAACGGTCTGGATCCGCGCAAGCTTGATCCAAGCAAGTAGTGCTCCAAGGTTCGAGAGGTTGCGCTGCGCTGCCCCAGTGTCCAATCGGGCAAGATTGGAATTGGCGTAAGCCTCGTCCAACCAATACGGTGCTTCGGTTTGCAGGGATCCGCAATGCGCGCATTCATAATAGTGCACGCGATGCCGCCGAATTAGATCAAGCGTGAAGCGGTGATGCGCCGGGTTGTCGCAGAGGCGGCATGCGATTGGCGAATGATCGCGGCTCGAGATCAACGCCGCGGCACTCACCGGACGATCTCCCCGCCAAGGCCGTGGTCGCGTAACAAAGCATGACGACGCGCTAACTTCAAATCATGCGCGACCATTTCCGCGCACATCTCGCGCGCGGTGATCTGCGGTTCCCAGCCGAGCTTGCTCTTGGCCTTCGAGGGGTCGCCCAGCAGCGTCTCGACTTCAGCGGGACGATAGTATCGCGGATCGATGCGGACGATCACGTCGCCAGGTTTCACAGCGGGCGCTAGGTCGCCGCTGATCTCGTCCACCACGGCGCGCTCTTCCTCGTTGCTACCCTCGAAGCGCAGTGAGATACCGAGATCCTGAGCTGCCCAGGTGATGAACTCGCGAACGGAATATTGCTTTCCGGTCGCAATGACGAAATCCTCAGCGCTTTCCTGCTGCAGCATCATCCACTGCATGCGAATGAAGTCCTTCGCGTGCCCCCAATCGCGCAGCGAGTCGATGTTGCCCATGTAAAGACACGGGTCGAGTCCGACCGCGACGTTGGCCAGACCGCGAGTGATCTTGCGCGTCACGAAGGTCTCGCCGCGACGCGGGCTCTCGTGGTTGAACAGGATGCCGTTGCACGCGTACATGTCATAGGCTTCGCGATAGTTTACCGTTATCCAATACGCGTAAAGCTTCGCGACGGCATAGGGAGACCGCGGATAGAATGGTGTCGTCTCACGCTGTGGTGTCTCCTGCACCAAACCATAAAGTTCCGAGGTAGATGCTTGATAAAAGCGTGTCTTTTCGGTGAGCCCGAGAAGGCGAATGCCTTCCAGCAACCGAAGCGTGCCCAGGGCATCGACATCCGCGGTATATTCGGGTGCCTCAAAGCTGACGGCGACGTGGCTCTGCGCGCCAAGATTATAGACCTCGTCGGGCTGGACCTGCTCCAGCACGCGTACGAGGTTGGAGGAATCGGCGAGATCGCCATAGTGGAGGATCGGGCCGCTCGCGGTGTCGTGCGGATCGCGGTAGATGTGATCGATCCGCTGCGTGTTCAGCGACGACGAGCGTCGCTTGATACCGTGAACCTCATAGCCTTTAGCGAGCAGGAACTCGGCCAGATAGGAACCGTCCTGCCCGGTGATGCCGGTGATCAGCGCAACCTTACCCATCAATCTCCACCTGTGATCGTCGTAGCCCTGATGCAGCGGCCCAGGAAATGGCCATCCGCGCGCCTCGAAGCGCGTGATCGTGGCGCTACGACGCTTTTGATCCAGCCGATAGCGAAAAGTCGGTCATCGACGCAACCGGTCGCGGAGGCGGGTCATCGTTGCGCCATGTAGCCCCGCGTTCGGGAACCGTTTCTCGAGACCATAGAGGAAGTTGCGGCCTAGCAACGTAGCCAGCGCCCTTGGCGCCACGCGACGTCGGTCGCGGTGCGTGGACGGCGCCAGGATGGGCGACGCGTCCGAGGCGATCGCGTCGCGAACCTGATCCACCAATCGATCCCAACGATAATGGGTATCAAGTCGCGTGCGCGCGGCTGTGCGCAGGGCGATGATCTCCTCGGAAGGCGCGCGCTGCAACTGGCCGAGTACGGCGCAGGCCCCCGCCACGTCGTTCAAGGGAACGTTGACGATCGCGGGCTCGTCGACATAGCCGCTGGTCGGCGTGCAGATCGGCACCAACCCCCAACTCATCGCTTCTAGTACGGTGCTCGGGTTCGCATCCGCGCGCCCGACGGTGATCAGAAAGTCGTAAGTAGAGACGATATCGCGACCTGCAGCTGTCGAGAAATCAACGAAGCCTAGAGATGTGACGTGCCGCAGCGGCGCGCCTCGACCAGCCCAATCTATCGTACCTTCTTGCCACGCTCCCGCTATAGCGTCGAGATAGCCTAGGTTCTTGCCTGGATGATCGTTGCCGATGTACAGAAAGCGACGCTGTCCGGCCGGGGCTACCTCCGTTCTCAGAAGCGGATATTGGGCGCGGTCGACCGCGAGGTCGACGTGAACCATCTTTGGTTTCCACCGGGCGGTGGGGCCATCATGATCCTCGAACCAGTACCGGCCCGTGATCGCCAGGAACAGGTCACATTGATCGATCACAGCATCGATGAAGCCGACCTGTTGCCAATCGGCATTGAACGGCTCGAGCAAAATCCGTCGCGCCCAGCCGGGGCGGCGCACGGACCGGCGAAACACCGTATGCGCGATCGGATGCGCATGGCCGATCAATATGTCACCAGGCTCCGGGTCGATACGATAGGTGCGGTCGAAATCATGTGCCCGAATTGCCTGATCGCGCCCGAGCTGATTCAACAAGGTCCGTCCGATCACGTCGGGGGCGGAGATGCGGTCACGATGCGGGTAGACCAAATGGATCATGTCAGCGTCGCCTCTGCCAGGTCACTGGTAGAAAGCCCAGAGTTGTTCGAACGATCGCTGCCAGCTGAACGATGCGACCCGCCTAGCGCCTTCGCGGATCGCATGCTGGCGCGCGTCATCATGCTGAAGCCGACGCAGCAGCCCAACATAGGCGTCGGGCTCCTGGCGTTCGGCAAGCGGCGTGGCGGTCCCCACCACTTCCGGAAAGGATGATCGATCGGCCGCGACCACAGGGCAGCCGCACGCCATGGCCTCCAGGATCGGAAGACCGAACCCCTCGTAGTCCGAGGGAAAGATGAAGGCGAATGCGTCGCTGTAGAGGCGACGCAGGACATCGCGTCCGACCCCCGCATGCTCACGCCACCGACCCGGCAGATAATGCTCCAGCATGTTCTTCTCGTCGTCGGTCAGCGGTGGGCCAGCGACCGCCAGCGACACGTCGCGGAGTTGCATCACGGACAGCACTGCCAGGTCGAACCGCTTATAACCCTGCCGCTGGCCGACGAACAGGACGTACGGCCGCTCAGGCCGCGACGACGGGTCGTGGTAGAAGGCCTTTGTGTCCACGCCTAGCGGGACGACCCGCGCCCGAACGTCCGACATCTGGGGAAATTGCTCGAGTAGATCAACGCGGGTCGCCTCCGAGATGCAAAGGCACAGATCGGCCGCCACCACGCTGGCCGCCTTTTGATGATGATGCACCCGTCGCGCGATGCCGTTGAAATATCGCTCGTAAGTGAAATCGTACACCGACGTGATGTAACGGCCCACGCGTCGCCGCGGCAGCCGGTAGTAGGAGGTGTGGAGGATGTCTGCGCCGGCGCCGGGCTCTGCGCGTAGATAGCGGGAAACGCGTGTCGGCAACGCCTCGCGGCGGACGCTTGCACGCGCCATGTCGGGCAGCGTAGCGGCGCGCAGGGTGCGAGGCAGCAGGATCTCTACCGAGTCGACCGGCGGTCGCGCCGCGATCAGCTCGGACCAGAAGTTCGAGATGCCGCCGAACCGCTGCAATCCGTAGATGATTGAATCGAGAACGAGTTTCGTCAATCGTCGCTCCGTGTCTGTCAGTGTCCCAGACGGTCAGGACGGCATCTCTTCGGAACGGCCGCGCACCTTAGCGAAGAGAAATGGCACGAGCCACACGAATGGGGATGTCCAGGAGAATAATATTCCTGTTGTCAGCAGCAAACCGAGAAACCGCCGGCTCAATGCCGGATCCTGAGTGACAAAACGGTACTGCAGGTGCTGAAAGATAATGAATAACACGAACAAGAACGGGCCAACTATCCACCCTCCAATATAGATGAAGGGGTATAGGATAGTTCCAAAGGCATTATACGCGCCTTGAAGATACTGGATGTATTCGAAACGTAAAAGTTCAATGCCGATAAATCGCCCAGTAGAAAGTTCACCCGAGTAATTGCCGACGTAGTCAACAACAAACAAGACGGCATCTAACGGCTTGAAGAATAGAGAAAGATACTGATAGAAGGTGATGTCGTATCCAGGCGTTAGGCCCCACAATCGGCCGAGGCCAATCAGCGGGTAGGTCAGATAGAAGATCGACGATGTCTCACTATCAAATATGCCTTCGCCAAGTCTAATATAGAGAATTAGCAGCGACATCGCTGCGGCAACACCTGCCATCAATATTTTTGTTCTCGGCTTTATTTGTTTCGCGAACAAGATAGCGAAAAAAAGCAAGGTCACTGGAAGGCGCGTAAAATATGCGAGAGCGGACAGGATAATCATGGCATAAACGAGCGCATTCGGTCGATATGCAATCACGCGCAGGATAAGGTAGTTAACCATGATTTCGTTATAAACAAAATCCAAAAGATTTGGGCGCAGTTCGCCTTCGCCGAAGAATTGAGCACGATCTTGCCAGCCCCCGCCCACATAGATCGTGTGGAGCCGCAATGTCAGCACGATTAGGCAGAAGGCGATAAGCAGATTGTGAAACGTCAACCGCCCGCCTCCGTGCCGCGGTGGCGAAACCGAGGGTGTGGCGACGTGGCTGGCGTTCATCTATACGCTCCTGAGCGTATCGCGGTGCGACAAGAACCATCGATAGGTCTCCTCGACCCCGTGGCGGAGCGGGATGCTGGCTTGCCAACCCATCGTACTTAGACGACCAACGTCGAGCAGTTTACGCGGCGTACCGTCGGGCTTGGTCGGGTCGAAGACCACGGCGCCGCGGTAGCCGGTGACGTCAGCGATAAGCGCGGCAAGCTCGGCGATCGAGACATCGTCGCCAAAACCCACGTTGACGTGGCTGAGCATCGGGTCGGTGGTGCGCTCATAGACCGAGCGGTCCAATTCGAGGACGAACAGGCTCGCGGCCGCCATGTCATCGACGTGTAGAAATTCACGACGTGGCGTTCCGGTCCCCCAAATCTCAACCCGATCAACGCCCTTTCTCACTGCTTCGTCGAATCGCCGGAGTAGGGCGGGTAGAACGTGAGAATTTTGCGGATGGAAATTATCGCCGGGCCCATAGAGGTTGGTCGGCATGACGCTACGATAGTCGACCCCATATTGGCGATTGTAACTTTCACACATCTTGATGCCGGCGATCTTGGCGATAGCGTAAGGCTCATTGGACGGCTCGAGCACCCCAGTGAGAAGAGCGCTCTCTCGCATCGGCTGCTCCGCATGCTTCGGATAGATGCAGGAGGAACCGAGGAACAGCAATCGTTTGACCCCGGCCTTGAAAGCCTCGTCAATGACATTGCACTGCATGACGAGATTGTCGCGGATGAAGGTTGCCGGGCTGCTCGCATTGGCATGGATGCCTCCCACCTTTGCGGCGGCGAGGATCACGATGTCGGGGCGCTCAGACGCCATGAAAGCACGCACCGCGTTGACATCCAGGAGATCCAGCTCCGATCGCGTGCGACGGAGCGGCTCGATCCCGCGGCGCGTGAGCAGTCGGTGGATCGCCGATCCGACCAGGCCTCGATGGCCTGCAAGAAAGATCCGTCCCTCAAGTCCTTCAGACATCGTCGTCCTCACCCTTCACTCGGGATATGGCGCGCGTCGCGACGCGCGACGGCAAGATCACTCGCGACCATTTCCGCGCACATGTCACGCGCGGTGACGAGCGGCGACCAGCCGAGCTCGTTCAACGCCCTGCCGGGATCGCCGACCAGGTCGACGACATCGGTCGGCCGGAAGAAGCGCGGATCGACTCGTATCAGTATGTCTCCCTGCTTGACGTGAGCGGCGGCCTCGCCCACGACGTGAGCTGCAATGCCGTGTTCGTCCACGCCGCTGCCGAAGAAACGGATCTCAATGCCAAGAGCGGCGGCTGCCCATGTCACGAAATCCCGCACCGAATGTTGTTCACCGGTCGCGATGACATAATCTGCCGGCGCGTCGCGCTGTAGCATGAGCCATTGCATTCGGACGTAATCGGCCGCGTGGCCCCAGTCACGCTTGGCATCGAGGTTACCGAGCGAGAGAGAGCGTTGCAGACCAACGCTGATCCGCGCCATCCCGCTGGTAATCTTGCGCGTGACAAATTCCTTACCGCGGCGTGGGCTATCGTGATTGAACAACACGCCGTTGCACGCGAACATGCCGTATGCCTCGCGATAATTTACTGTAGTCCAGTATGAAAACAGCTTGGCGGCGGCATAGGGCGATCGTGGATAGAACGGTGTAGTCTCGCTCTGCGGGGATTGGCTTACCTTGCCAAAAAGCTCGGCCGTTGACGCCTGGTAGAACCGGGTTCGATCTACCAATCCTGACAGCCGAATGGCCTCGAGAACGCGGAGGGTGCCCAGCCCGTCAACACTGGCCGTGTAGAGCGGGGCGTGGAAGCTGGCAGCGACGCGGCTCTGCGCGCCAAGATTATATACCTCGTCAGGGGCGATCTCACGAACCAAGCGCGCAATATTGCTTGAGTCGGTCAGGTCGCCAAAATGAAGGTGCGCTGCAAGTCGATCACTCGCGGGTACGCCGTCGCCAATCACCTCATCGTCGAGCGGTCGACGGGTCAGACCGTGAACCTCATAGCCCTTTTCATTGAGAATTTGGGCCAGGTACCAGCCGTCCTGACCGCCGATCCCAGTGATGAACGCGCGCTTCGTCATAGGCGTAGTGCGCCGGCCGAGCGCGGCTGAAGCTCAGTGACTATCACGCCGCAGCCGATCCTTTGATGACATACACGTTGGTCGTGAACAATGCAGTTCCGGCTATCCGGTAACTAAGCCGCTTGAGCAAGGCAATGGATCGATTGCTAGACGAATTCCCAACCGGGTATACGATCTGCTCGAGCGACATGCCGGTCCGGCGAACGAGTTCGATGATGTTGCTTTCCGTCACCCAGCTCACGTGCTCAAAATTCGCGATCATTGGCCGCGAGAACCAGGCGCGCGTCACGTGACGTACGAAGAAGGGGTTAGGGGTCGAGATGACCAAGATGCCGTCCGGCGTTAGATGCCGGTCGGCGAAACGCAACAGGCCCTCCAGATCGCTGACGTGCTCGATCACGTCACCGATGATGACGCAATCGAACCGCTTGCCGATGTCGGTGTCGCCGGTGGCATCGGCTAGCACGACATCGTAGCCGAGCTGGCGCATCGCCTCCACCGCCGGCGCATTGATATCGACGCCCAGCAACGAGCGCGCGGTCTCCGCGATAGCTCGATGCTTCCAGCCGTCGACGCTCATGTATTTGGCCGAATGCTCGCAGCAGCCGATGTGGAGAACATCCCGCCCAGCGGCTGCCTCGCGGAAGTAACTCAGAAGGCTCCGATCGACGATTTTCGATATGCCCCTCAAATATGCTTCCAGCTGCCGCCGCATGCCGGCGTCGAGCGGATCGTCCGTCTTTGCTGTCCAATCAATCACCTGTGCCGCTCCTTACCTTGCGGATCATCCGATAAGCACCTTTCAACATGCCGTGCAGCCCGAACGTTCGAGCCCATTGTGACAGCGTCGAGATCCGCATGGCTGGCAACAACAACTCTCGCGTGAGCCGATCGCGGAAGGTGGCATCATCCTTGATCCCGGTGTCGCGCGGGCGGATGGGCCAGTCAATCTTGCCGTATGCCAGGTGGTGGTTCCGCATCTCGACGCTCGAATGCGTGCCAACGACGCCGATGTTGCGGATGAGATTGGCCTCGGGGACCACGCTGACGCCGTCGTTCGCCTGGAGAGCGTACATCCACTGCGTATCCCACGTGTCAACATCATGACGCTGGTGAAAGTCGAAGATGTGCTGGAGATAGTTTGCAGTATCTCGCCCGTGCCGTTGTCGTAATAGCGCCGCTGCCTCGGCCCCCCAGCCGCGCATGTCGACGTCATATCGTGCCCAAGAGTCACGCCAAGTCGCCCATCCCCAGATCGATCCCAAGCTTGAAAACAGAAATCGTTCTGAGGTCAACGCCGCGCCCAACGGGTTGGTACCCGAGATCATCATGACTCGCGGCTCGTCGCGATAACGGTCCAGCATCTCAGCCGCGAACCGGAAAAAATCCGGACAGGGAACGACATCATCCTCAAGGATGATGCCCTCGGCTTCGTTGGCGAAGAACCAGTCAATGGCGGTTTTCACGCCCGATCTGCAACCCAGATTTTGATCTTGGAACAGCGTTCTCACGTCGCAGGGCCAGTCTATCATCGCGAGCATTGTGTCGCGAACTTCCCGCGTGACCGCCTCCTCATGCGGGCGCGCGCCGCGCGGACCGTCGCCGGCGATGTAGAGACGCTGTGGACGTTGCATGGCGATCGCCCGCATCACCTCGACCGCCGTGTCCAGCCGATTGAAGACGAGAAACAGGATCGCAGGCGGGGCGCCATGGGCTGGGAGGTTGGCTTCAGGTTCCATCATGCCGGAGTTCCGTGGGAGGGCGCGGACGTAACCCGCGGAAGATGAGGCGTGCAGGCCAAAAGATGGCGTCGACTTTGATGAGAAACAGCGGCCGGGTACGCGCGCTGAGCGCATCCGCAGCGAAGGTTGAGACGATCTGCGCGACGACTGACGCGATCGCTGCGCCCAAGGCACCCCAATATGGCACGAGGAGGCAGTTGGTCAGCAGATTGCAGCCGGCGCCGATCAGCGTGAACGCGAGGGTACGGCCCTGTAGGCCGTGCGAAAGATACCATTGATTACCCAGTACACCCATGCTGACGAAGACGCTGGTCCAGACATGGACGATCAGCACGGGCACGGCTGCGGCAAAGCGGGCACCATATAATGCTGGGACGATGAACCCCGCCAGCAGGGTGACGACCAGGCAGATGATGACGCAGCCGCCGATCATTCCGGCCATGGTCGATTGAACCATGGCGCGGTGGCGGACCGGATCGCCTATGAGCGATTGCCATCGCGGGAAGAAGCTCGTCGCCACGATCGTCGGCAGGACGTAGAACATTTCACTGAGGCGCACCGCCGCGGCATAGATGCCGGTCTCGCCTGGACCACGCAGCTTCATGATGACGAACTGATCGATCCGCATATAGAGGGCGACTGCGATGCCTGACAGCAGCAATGGCCACGCTTGACGTAGCAACTGTAAACCCAACTTGCCATCCACTCGCCATCTGTGCGGTCGGCTGGGGTCGGTTCGATACGCCACGTATAGACAAACCGCGCCGAGGAGCTGCTCGATCACCATCGTCCAGACGAATGCTTCCACGCTCCGATATCGATAGAGGATCACAATCTTGATTGAACCAGAGACCAGAAAGCCGATGTTGTCCGCTATGACCGCGCGGCGCGCGTTCACGTTCGCCTCGAACCAATAGCGATATACCTCGCTCGGCCGCAGCGCGACACCACAAGCGACGATGGCGATCAACAACGCATGCCGGGTGGCATTGCCCCCGGTCAGTGCGAGGGCGGCGGTGATCACACCCGCGGCTGTGCCCGCGAGTGCCTGTAGGGCAAAGGCCGTGCCAAGCGTGGCTTCGGCGTCCGAAGGCTGGTCGATAAGCCGCTTGACGACGACGCCGTTTAGTCCGGCAGCGGCGAGAAGGGTGAGGAAGGTCAATATCGTTTGCGTATAGCTGATATCGCCATAATCCACCGGTCCAAGCAGTCGCGCGGCAGCGATGCCGATCGCGAAGTTGGCGAGAACGCGCAGGAACCTGTCCGCGAACAGCCATACCATGTTCGTGATCTCGCGGCCATAGGTCGCACGTAGCGCCTGCGCCGCTGTCAGCGCCCAGACGATCAGCCGAGTCACGCTGCCCACTGCGCTGCCACAGAGCAGAAATGGAGAGGCGCGCTGCACGCGATCATGACGTAACCATGTGGGTTGAGGCTCAGCGCGCGACGAGGTCGACGCGATCAATCAAAGCCTTGGCATCGGATGTGCCGATCGTGCCGGTCATCAGCAAGTCGAGCTGGATACCGACGCATCCCTCGGGAACGTCAAGCGGCATCTGTACGATCTCATTCGCGGTCACGGCGGGCAAGTCACGCGTCCAGAAACGCTGTGGTCCATCGATCCGGCGGCAATAGGCTTGCCACGTGATCAATGGCGCAGCGGACGGATCGGGTAGGGTGAAACGCTGACGAAGGATCAGGTGAGCCTGTGCTGGTGCAATCATGCGGCTGGCGGCGACGATGCGCTTCTCGGGCGCGACCGTCACCGCGAGGCCATCGCCCGCAGCAAGCTCAGCGGCCCCATCGACGCCGTCGTATAAGGTCCACGTGAGTGGCCGAAAACGCGGCGCTGTCGATGCCGCGCTGAAGCCCAGCGCTCTCGCTGCCGCGCTCATCCCCATCGTCCCGGCGAAGGAGCGCGCTGTGGCGAGATCGCCCTCATTGACCAACCGCGCCAGCAACCGGGTTTCATACTCCGAGTGGGTAGGTACCGCGCGAGCCCCGCCATAGCGTCGGAAGAGGTCAGCGACAGCTGCCAAGTCCTGTCCCTTACCCACCGCGACGGAGAGAAACGGGTGTGTCCACGCGCGATCAGCGCGAAGATACGGCACCAGCGCCGCGCGTATCTCCGGCGTCGAGGTTGCCGACACGAGGATTGGGATCAACGTGCCCGCCATACCGGGGCGAACGGTCAAGGCACGATCATAATGGTGGAGCGCGCCCTCGACATCGCCGCGCCGGACGGCGTCCTCGATGAGCCAGACTTGCGCGAGCACATCGCGACGCGAGGCCCGTTCCGACAGCATCATCAGGCGACGCGCGCTCGGCTGCCCGTCGGGAAGAAGCTCCGTTACATAGGCGAGCAAGCGCAAGGCGCTGGCGTTCAGGGGGTCGGCGCGCAGCGCCTGCCTCGAGGCTGCGATCCAGCCCTTGAAATCACGCCGCAGATCGCCGGAGGACATAACCGTGTCATCGAACACATGGACGATGGCGGTGGCGTTGGCTGGCGCCAGCTTAGCGGCGAGTTGCGGGTAACGGCTCGCCGTCGCAAGCACCGCGGCGTCGCGGGCTGCTAAACCGGCAACCAGAAACGCCGCAAGCGCCATGACGGCACCAGCCGGCGTGATGTGGCGCCACGATGGGGTGCGCCGCGGGCCGCGCTCAGGCATCGTCGCGCGAGCTCCGCTCGTCACCATAGTTATAACCATAACCATAGCCGCGGCCGTAGCCGCCGTCGCGATACTGGAGCTTTGTCAGTACGGCGCCGAAGATCTGACCGTGCGCCATATGCAATCGCTCGATTGAAGAACGGATCGCGCGCACCGCCACTCCCTTCGACTCCACGACCAAGAGACAACCGTCCACCGCCCGCGCCAGGAGCGGGGCGTCAGCGAGACCGAGGATAGGCGGCGAGTCCAGGATGACATGATCATATTCGGCGATGCTTTCTGCCATCAGTCGATCCAGCTGCCCGCCGCTCAGCAGCTCCGCGGCATTCGGTGGCATCGGCCCGGTGGAAATGACCGATACATTCTTGAACGCGGTGGGCTGCACGACATTTCGCCAATCTTCTTGGCCGGCCAAGACGTTGCTGAGACCCACCTCGTTCGGCAAATCGACGAGCGAATGAATAGACGGGGAACGCATATCGGCGTCGATCAAGAGTACGCGCCGATCGGTGCGTCCGACCACGAGCGACAAGGCCAAGGAACTCGAACTCTTGCCCTCTGCCGGCCGCGTACTGGTGACCATCAACGATCGCGGGAAACCTTGTGCTGTTGCGAAACTAAGGTTCGATCGAACACTAAAGTATGCTTCGTAAAACGCCGATTTCGTGTTGTTGAGCTCGGCTTGGATGGATCCACGAACCAACGGCGTGTGGCCCAGTAGCGGAATACCCAGCTTAGTCTTCAGTTCGCTGGGATCGTGAATACCTTCGTCGATCTGATCGAGCGCGAAAACCGTCATCGCCGCGAGCGCTACACCCGCTAGCAGTGCGACCGTAAGGTTGATCAACAGGCTGGGTGCGGACGGCCTGAGCGGCACCTCGGCCGGCTCGACGACCGCGATGTTGCTTGCTGCGACAGTACCAGCGACGCCAATCTCCTTATACCGCTGCAACAGAGCATCGTATAGTTGACGGTTGGTGTCGGCTTCGCGCTGATAGATGGCATATTGAATGCTCGCACGCTGTTGCGCGTCGAGGCGCTGCTTCAATTGCGCGACACGCCCGCGCAGTTCCTCCTCGCGGCGCATCGCCTCGCGATATTCCTCGCTTCGACCGCCGGAAACCCGCGCGACCTCGCGCGTGATCGCTGCGTCGATCGACTGCACTCGTCGTTGCGCCTCACGCGCTTGAGGATAATCCGGCTCGAATTGCACAAGCAGCCGCGCATATTCACCAGCTGCTTCGGCGCGCTGCTGCCGAAGCAGCGCCAACGCCTGATTGGTTGACAGTTCCGACGCGAGATTGGCGTTGGACCCGGTGCGGCTCTGCGCCAGAATACGTGCCTCGGTGGCGCGGTTCAGCGCTGTGTTGAGTGCCTCCAAATCGGACGCGGTGAGTGTTCGACCTACGAGCGACCGGCCGGTCTCGTCGCGAACCTGATCGAGCGTGACGATTCCTTGGCTGGTCGCATAGGTGACGACCTGTCGTTCCGACTGTTCGAGCCGCGTGCGCAAGACGCCGATCCGCTGCTCCAGAATCTGCCGGGCTTCAGCGGTTGATGCAAACTGACGGTCGATATTGGCTGCGATGAAGGCTTTCACCCATTGATTAGCGATCGCGGCAGAGAGTTGAGGCGATCGGCTGGTAAACCGAACGTTGACCAGACGAGACGTGCGAACCGGATCGATCGCGACATTGCGTAGCAGAAGATCCACAGCCTCACGGTTGAGCGTGGCCGTATTCTGATCGTCTTTCAGCTCGTCATAGCGCGCGCCGCGCCCTTGGGAGACGAAGAAGTCGGGACTGTTGATGAGGCGCAGATCCTTGACAACGCGAGCCGCGAGCGGGCGCGTCCGGAGCAGCGCGTATTGTGTCGCATAGAACTCTATGTCGCGACCCGCCTCCTGCGACTCGAGCCCCTCGACCTTCGTAATCTGCTTCTGTTCCCGGCTGATCTCGACCTGTACCTCGCCGGTATAGCGCTTGGGCGTGAGGAGCGTGATGACCAAGCTTGCGAGGAGACAGCCCGCGATGATCGCGAGGATGATCCAACGCCATCGCAGCGCTTTACTCCAATATTGCAACAGCAGCGGCGGTAATAGACCACGTTGCGGAGCGTCGCCCGGCAGCGTCTCGGCTGTAAGTACCGCAGGACCGGTCCGATCGTTAGCATAACTCATGTGTGCATCAGGTCCGTTGGCGACGAAGCGACGTGAGGAGATACATCGAGATGCACTGCTCAATTCTGGAGCGCGACGATCAGCGGCGTAGAAAGTAGCGGCAGCACCTGGAGGAAGTCCTTGAACAGGCGGCGGCCACGCGACTCGCCGACCATCACGATGTCGCCGGAGAAGATCAGCGGATCCGCATAGGCCCCGCTGCGGATCGCGCGAAGGTTGTATAACGCCGCATACGATTTTCCATTGACCGTCCGGAAAATCACCACGTCCTCCAGCTTGGAAAACTCGGTCGTTCCCTTCGCTGAGGCGACGGCCTTGAGGAGGGTCATCTTGCCAAGAATCGGGTAGATGCCCGGTTCCTTCACTTCCCCCTCGACGGTGACGAGCTGGCTGACGATCTTGGTCAAATTCACGGTCACACGCGGATCGCGTACATAGGCGGCCTTGAGACGTGCCTCGAGCAATGCCGCCAGTTCGGCCGGACTTTGTCCGGCCGCCTCGATGGTGCCAGCGAGCGGAAAGGAGATGCGGCCGCTCGCGTCGACCTGGATGTTCTGGTTGGACAACCGATCGACGCCGAACACGTCGACGCGTATCTCATCGTAAGCGCCGATGAGATAGGTATCGGCGGTGGAATGCAGATCGGCTCGCGTCGGTTCGGGCAGCATCTGCTGATCCAGCCGCGTTATCCCCGGGGCAGGGGGGGGCAGTGATCCGGCACAACTCGCCAACAGAGCACAGGCCAAGGCCGCGGACGACTGACCCAATCTCCATCTCCACGCGTTACTCACTGGCGTGCCCGTCCTTCACGTCGACCCAATTGACGCGACTCACCCCTACTTACCGTCCAATCCACGCGGAGTCCGGCCGCTACCCAGACGCATGACAGGGCGAACAGCGCGGACAAGAAGGGGGTGCGGAGGGGATAGTCGACGAGGCTCCCTATCGCGCCTAGCGCGACGCTGACAAGCCCTAACCACGCGACCGCTCGTGCTGCGCCCCGCAGCAGGAGCACCCGCCGGATCGTCACGCAAAAGGCGAGTACCGCCACCACGAGCAGCAACACGCCGGGAATGCCTGCCGTCCAGGCTACCTCGAGCCAGTCGTTATGCGCATGATTGGAATAGGTGGGCCGGAGGATCGTATCCGGCTCGATGACGCGAAAGACTCTCTCGTAAGCACCGACCCCCGTGCCCCAAGGCATGTAGATCGGGAAGGAGCGCGCGATGATCGGCCAGATCACGAAACGCAGTTCCTCGCCTTCGCCTTCCCCCGCGGTGGAAATTCGCGAAATTGTGTCTGCGGTGCCTGCGAATAGCGCCCACCCGATGATCAGCGCGACGGTGAGAAGCACGGCCGCCGCGGCCCACAAGCGCAGTCGCGAGGTGGCGCCGAGATCGCGGGGCCAAAGTAAAACGATGATCGAGCCGGCGCCGATCAGCCCAAGCACACCCGTCACCAGTCCGGCGCGTGACCCCAGCACAACGATGAACGCGATCGCGATCAGCGTGCCGGCGACGCTGACGAAGCGAACCACCGCGGTGGGGCGTCGTCCCCAGACTCGATCGCCGAACAGGAAAGCGAAAAGCGGCAGAAGCGTCGCCAAGAAAAGAGCCTGGTGGTTTCGATTCGCGAACAGGCCGCTCGGTGTCCCGACAAAGCTGCGTCGGTACAGGTATAAGGCATCGGTGGCACTCGCGATCTGCAGCAGGCCGAGAAGCATGCTCAGCCCGGCGCCGATCAGGACGACGATCATGAGGCGCCGATGCTCCGTGGCGTCGAGCCGCAGTCCGTTCAGCAGCACAGCGAGCGGCACCGACAGCGCGAACAACGCGTTCCAGGTAAAGTCTGGTGCCATACTCAACGGGCGCCACGTGCCCCCAAGGTTCGCGGCGTCGTCGATCTCGCGGAGGATATCGCGCCCCGGCAGCGCGCCCCAGAGCGACGGCGGCAGAGGGATCAGATGCAGCACGATCAACGCAACAATCGCCCCCGCCATGCCAAGTAGGAACCAGTGTGCGGTCACGTCGACGCGGCGCAATGACCAGAGCCCGTAGAAGGTCGCGAGAACCGCCACGAAGCGGAGCAGCGGCAGCGTCGCGATGTCCGGACGCGAGCTACCTCCCAGGAGCATGCTCAGGACGAGAACAACCGCCACGTTGACGAACGCCAGCGAGGGTGCCGTGAGCGAGCGAGGGAGGGACACTGCGGATCCGGGTCGCGTGCGAGCTGAGGAGGGCGATCGTGTCATCTATCGGAACGGCTCCTGGCTACAATCGTCAACATCGACACGGTCCGGATGACGGTCGTGGCGCGGCGACCATCGGGCATCCTGCATGCAGCGTCGGGTGCAATGTCTGCGCACGTGCGCGCTGTAGCCGTACGAGGCCAGCAAAGCGAGACAAAGCTGTTCGCCTTGCCGCGCTGTGGCGGCCGTTAGCGGGTTTTGGCTTTCAGCAGGAGTGATCGCGTGGCTAGGAGAGATGGGTTCGTGAAGCGGAGCGGTGACGATGGCGGATTTCTCACGACGTGACCTAGGAAACCTCTTGGCCGCTGGGACCACGCCGCTGCTGGCGAGCGACACGGTCCGTGGAAGCGACACCGGTGGGGCGACCATTCGGGCGTCGCGGCGAGGCGCGGTGGATCGGCCGCTCGCGGACAAGCTCGACGAGAGGGTCTCGATCAAGGATTTCGGCGCGGTCAGCGGCGGTGATGTCGCGGAGGTGGTCACGCGCGCGCTCTCCTCGTTGTCGCAGGAGGGCAGAGTGACGCTCCACGTTCCGGCGGGGCGCTGGCGCATCAGCCGATCGGTCGACTGGTCAGCCTATAAGGACGTGACGCTGCGTATCGAGCCCGGCGCGGTGTTCGAACACGGTGCGAACACGATGATCCTTCCGGCTTGCGTCGAGACCGGAACGACACCGAATCAGTGTTTCTTCGGCAAAGGGCGGGTGGCAACGCGCGACCGTGACACCATAGCGTATGATCATCTTCCAAAGGGTTGGATTGCATATGCAAACTTTGCGATGGGATCGCGCGCGCTGGCATCCAACGTGTCAGGAACCAACAACTTTGCCTGGGGCTGCAACGCGCTTGCGGCCAATGTCAGCGGAAGCGGCAACGTGGCGATCGGCAACGACGCGCTTGCCTCCGTGCGCGGCGGCACTGTGCCCGCCCTGGGTACGCAGACCGGGTTAGGTTGGAACAATATCGCGCTGGGAGATACCGCGTTGCGCGACTGCACCGACGGTTATGAAAATCTCGCGATCGGGGCGCTGTGTCTGCAGCAGACCGTGACCGGCAAATGGAATGTGGCCGTCGGGCACAATTCTCAGATACTGTCCCAAGCGGGCGAGTGCAACGTGTCGCTCGGCGCTTATGCGCTGGTCACCAATTCGGGATCGAACAATCTCGCGATCGGCTGGGCCGCACTGGAGGCACAGGCGACGGGAAGTAACATCGCGATCGGCCACATGGCGATGAACGCGAACGTGAGCGGCACGCTTAACACGGCGCTCGGTTCCGAAGCCCTGATGCGGCTCAAGACAGGCAAATTCAACGTCGCCGTGGGATTGGGCACGCTCACCAACCTGGTGGGCGGCCACAACAACACCGGTGTGGGCACCTATGCCCTGAGTTCCGCGCTGGCCGACGCATCAGAGAACAGTGCGTTTGGCCGGGACGCCTTGATCCTGCTGACCACAGGCAAGGGCAACAGCGCACTAGGATCCGGTGCGCTCTCGCGACTTCGAGGCTTCAATAATTGCACCGGATTAGGGTTGGGTTCACAGGTAACGGGTCACAATCAGATTCAGCTCGGCAATTCCGATGCCGTTCCTCACGCCTTCGCACCGCTTCAATTGCGCTCGGATGCGCGTGACAAAACCGACATCCGCGAGACCAAACTCGGGCTCGATTTCATTCGCTCGCTGCGGCCCGTTGATTTTCGCTGGCGATTGCGCCCGGATCAGTTGACAGCGGGCGCCACACCCGAGACGAGGTCGCGTTTTCATCACGGCCTCTTGGCCCAGGACGTGCGCGCCGTCATCGAGCAGAGCGGTATCGACTTCGGCGGCTTCCAAGATCACTCGCGCAACGGTGGAGAGGACGTGCTTTCCCTTGGTTATGAGGAATTGATCGCCCCGCTGATCAAGGCAATCCAGCAACTGTCCACAACCGTTGAGGAATTGCGCGAAGAGGTGGCGACCCTACGTTCGGCGCGGCGCTGACGTCGCGCGGCGTGTATCCCCCAGCAGCGCGGCGAAGCCGGCGACAACGGTCTCGCGTGTATAGTGGTGGAGTACCGCATTTCGACCATTCTCGCCCCGGCGCCTAGCTTCCAGGCGGCCCGCGGGGCTGTCGATGAGGGTGAGCAGATCGCAGAGCCCGTCGATGTCGCCGGTGGTCAATGTCCAGCCGCATGTCTCCTCGGTTATGACCTGCGCGAGTTCAGAGCGCGGATCCGCCAGCGCCACCAGCGGCGCGCCGGCCGCCATCACATTGTACATCCGGCTCGGCACTGACACTCCAAGCATCTTGTCGCTAAAAGCGATCAGCGTGGCATCCGCGCAGCTCAGCATCGCTCCTAACATCTCGCGAGGCTGTCGTGGCGCGAAGAGAACGTTTGGCAAACAGGCGCTCGCGTCGGCGATAATGTCGGTCTTTCCGCCATAACCGACGAAGAGGAACCGCAGGCTGGCTCGATCGCTGAGGCGCCGGGCGGCGGCCAGAACCGTTTCGATGTCGTGCGTACGGCCCAAGTTTCCGGAGAATTGTATAACTGTATGATCGACCAGCCCGTGTGCGATCGCGAACGGATTGTCGCCGCGGGCGAGTGGCGTCACCTCCTCAGGGTCGCCCCAATTGGGGATGATGACGATCGGTCGGTCCGTTCCGATCTTGCGTGCGATCAGTTCCGCCATGTCGCGGCCGAGCACGACGACATCGTCGTACCGACGGAATACCCAACGCATCACAGTCTCGATCAGCCGGCTGGCCGGGCCTGCCGGACGAAGATGGCCGGTCGCGTGAAGCACTTCCGGATAGACATCGTGGACAAGCAGGATCGAGCGTAGGCCCTTCCAGCGCGCCACAATACCTAGAAGCAACGTGGCCAATGGGGGGTTAGTCACCACCAGCAAGGCGTCGCCGCGGCGCGACTTATGCAGTAGCGTCAGCGTCACGAGCAGGCTGAAGGTGATCATGTTGAGAACGCGACCGAGAAGCCAGTCCTTGGCGAATGTCGATGATCGCACCCGCTGGATGGTGACCCCCTTGTGCTGCTCCCTCCACGGCACGCGCTGCCCGCGCTCACTGTAAGTGGGTCGACTGCACAGCGCATGAACGTCATGGTCGACGGCCAGCCCCTCGGCAATGCCGGTTAGAAAATAGCCTGTCGAGGTCGTCTCCGGGTAGAACAGCTCCGATACGACCCATAGGCGAACGTTGGTCAATGTTTCCGATCCTGCTGGAGCATCGCGCAGAGTGTGGGACGTAGTGAGGTCGCCACGCCTGCAGCGATCGTGTAGTTGAATTCGTCAGGCAGCCAGCTGTCGGTCATCAGCGAACGATGCAGCGCTGGCGCCACACGCTCAAGCGCTTTGACAGCCGATGGTGGGAGGTTTGACAAGCCGAAGCGCCCCCCGACGTCTTGCCGCAACCAGGCCGCGACCTGACGATAACGGAACGGCACCGGATCCGCCGCGAGCACGCGGCCGACATTGCTCCCAGCTGCCGCGGCGGTGAGCACGCCCGCCGCGACATCGGCGCCGATCATCGAGCGCGTGACGTCTCCGCGCGGCACCGGCCATGTGCCGAACCGCTGCCACCACCTGATCATGCGCTCGACCTTGCCCACCCGGGTTGTGCCCAGGATGGCCGGCAGCGCAACGGTTAGCGTGGTGAAGTCGGCGGTCAACAGCCCCTCAAGTGCGCGCTCGGCGGCGAGCTTGGAGGCTCCATAGGCATCGTTCGGACGCGGCGGAGCAGTCTCGTCGAATTGGGTTCTCGCGCCAAAAATCGAGAAAGAGCCGATCGTCACGAAACGCCGCACGCCCGCCGCCCGCGCCAACATCGCCAAGCGCCGCGGGAGGTCGACGTTGACCGCGGCAAGCGTGCCGGCATCGCCGCTGACGATGCCGGCGCAATTGATCACCGCGTCGAACCCTTCGAAATCGCGTTCCGTCAGCCGCGTGTAGCATCCGATCGCGCGCACGCGGCGATGGTCGGCCGCGGTCCCGCGCGCCACCGCCGTCGCCCTGGGAGACGCCTCAAGCAGATGCCGAGCAATTCCGCTATTTCCACCGATAATCAATATACGTCCGTCGGGGGTCATCATGGCATCTCATCGGCTTGGGGGCGGCCGTCCAGGGATCGCTGGGTAATGGTTTCTTCCGTCGGCTAACCTCGCTAAGGACGCGTGGCATAGAAGCAACGGGTTCCATGTCAAAGCGCCTCTTCGATCTGTTCGCGGTGATCCTGTCCTTGCCCATCGCTCTGCCGCTCGCCGGTTTGGTGGCGATAGCGATTTTTGTCGCCGATGGGAGACCCGTGCTCTATTGGTCACACCGCGTGGGTCGTGACAACAGGTTGTTCGCCATGCCAAAATTCCGGACAATGCGGCGCGATACGCCAGCAGTCGCGACGCATTTGCTCGTTGATCCGGCTGCGGCATTGATCCCCCTGGGTCGAGTGATGCGAGCGACCAGCCTCGACGAGATCCCGCAATTGTTCAGTGTCATACGTGGGGACATGACGCTGGTCGGTCCGCGCCCCGCGCTCTACAATCAGGATGATCTCGTGGAGCTACGCACACGCCACGACATTCACCGGCTTGTTCCCGGTGTGACTGGCTGGGCGCAGGTCAATGGACGTGACAATCTGTCGATACCTGAGAAAGTTGCAATGGAACGAGAATATCTCGCTCGACGCGGCTTTCTGTTTGATCTGAAGATCATCTATCTTACGATAGTCAAAGTTTTTATCAAAGAAGGGGTGCATCACTGAACGCCAGTTGATTGCAAACCTCTTTTCGAGTGATATCGTTTCTTATGATTAGAAGACCTAGCTTTTCGGACTTCTTCGTATCTCAACCGCGAAGCATAAAGCGAGTGGTTGCGCTTGGCTTTGATTCTTTTCTTCTGGTGGTGGCGACCTGGATCGCTTTTTTCATCAGACTGGGCGAGATCCCTCGGGGCGGTTACGAGATTTTTCTGCCGATCCTCTTGTCGGCGTCCTTGGCGCTGCCAATCTTCATTCGTTTTGGTCTATACCGGGCCATTTTCCGCTATGCTGGCTGGCCTGCCATCGTCACCATCGCCCGGGCGGTCGCGCTGTACGGTGCGATTTATTGCTGTGTGTTCAGCATCAAGGGCGTCGCCGACGTACCGCGAACCGTCGGCATCCTGCAACCATTGCTCGTGCTGCTGTTGATCGCGTCATCGCGCATCCTGATCCAGCAGTGGCTTACCGGCACGCCGCGGTGGCTCAACAATCAAGCCGACGAGGGTGCCACCATGATCTATGGCGCGGGTTCCGCTGGCCGTCAGCTGGCTTCCGCGATCACCGATTCGCGGGGTATGCACCTGGTGGGCTTCCTCGACGACGACCGCGGCATCGTGGGTGGCACGGTGATGGGGCTGCCCGTATTCGCTGGCGATCGCATCGCCGATCTAGTGGAGCGTTTCGGCCTGTCGGACATTTTGCTCGCGATGCCGTCCTGCTCTCGCGCTCGTCGCGCCGAGATCGTGTCGCTTCTCAAAGAACAGGGCTTGCGCGTGCAAACGCTCCCCGCCGTGGTCGACATCGCGCGCGGTAAAGTTTCAACCAGCGAATTGCATGAAGTAGATATTGACGATCTGCTCGGCCGAACTCCGATCGCGCCTGATGAGCTGTTGATGAGAAAGAACATCGCTGCCAAAACTGTCCTTGTCACAGGAGCTGGTGGGTCGATCGGGCAGGAAATATGCCGACAGATTATTCGTTACGAACCTGCGACGTTGCTGCTGCTAGATTCCAGCGAATTTGCACTGTATTCGATCCATCGTGAGCTTGAGCCGCTCTGCGCTCTCGGTACCACGCTTGTGCCGCTTATCGCTTCTGTTCGTGACCGAGATCGGATCTTCTCCATCGTGGGGGACTGGCAACCCAGCACAATCTTCCACGCCGCAGCCTACAAACATGTGCCGCTCGTCGAAAGCAATATCAATGAGGGGATTCTCAACAACACCTTTGGGACGCTGAACGTTGCCGAAGCGGCGCTGGAGCATAAGGCCGATAGCTTCGTTCTGATCAGCACAGATAAGGCAGTGCGTCCGACCAACGTGATGGGAGCGACTAAGCGAGCAGCGGAGAACGTACTCCAGGCGCTCGCGGTAAGGTCGGGTAGAACATGTTTTTCAATGGTTCGGTTCGGCAACGTCTTAGGGTCAAGCGGGTCCGTGGTCCCTTTGTTTCGCTCGCAGATCATCGCTGGGGGGCCCATCACACTGACTCATAGCGAGATGACGAGGTACTTCATGACGATCCCGGAGGCCGCCCAGCTCGTGATTCAGGCGGGCGCCATGGCTCGGGGCGGTGACGTCTTCGTGTTGGATATGGGGGAGCCAGTGCGTATTCTGGATCTCGCCTATAATATGGTGTCCTTGTCCGGTCTCCGGGTCCGCGACGAGTCGACGCCCGACGGCGATATTGAAATCAAGATCAGCGGCCTTCGTCCAGGAGAGAAGTTGTACGAAGAGCTGCTGATCGGCGACAATCCGGAGCCGTCATCGCACCCGCGTATCATGCGAGCGCGCGAGGGATTTATCGAAGAGCCACGCCTGCGCCAACTCCTAGACCAGCTCCGCATGCAAATTGGAGCGAGGGACGAACGAGCTGCGAAGAAGACACTGATGGCGATTGTGCCTGAATTTAGCTCGACGACCGACTCAGAGCACGTCAAACGCGGACGGCAGGTTGGCTGAAGTGGGCGCGCCGTGCCCATCGGCGAACCTGCGGACCTTTGACGACGTGACGTGACCCCCGACTTTCATCCAGCCGGAGCCAGAGACCGGCGGTTGTTGTGAGGGTACCCCGATTGCTCATCCAGCCTCAGGGTGAGTTTCCGGTGTTCATTCAACCGCGATCTTGGCCGCGGCAGCAGCATATTCGACCGATGTCAGCCAGCCAAGCGATGTGTAAGGATGGCTCTCGTTGTAGTCTCGCCGCCAAGCCTCGATCTTGGCACGGGCGTCGGCCAGCGACAGAAACCAGTGCGCGTTCAGGCACTCGTCGCGAAGGCGGCCGTTGAACGACTCCACGAAGGCATTGTCGGTCGGCTTGCCCGGTCGGCCGAAGTCCAGCGTGACACCGTTCTCGCAGGCCCAACGATCGATCACAGCTCGTTCGCAGCCAAGGCCGCAGGCTGCCGCTCTCGGTTCGCAGCGCTGACCTTTCGACGAGGACCCCTGAGCCGCAGGCGCAATCCATCTTCCCGGTATGGCCGGTACACACGCTTGTGGTTCACGAGCCACCCCTTCCGGCGCAGCAAGATGTAGATGCGAAAACAGCTGTACCGCCAGCGCGTCGCCGCCAGATCATGGATGCGCAGCCGCAGCGGCGCCTGGTCCGGCCGATGCGACACATAGCGGACCGACGAGCGGTCGACGCCCAGCACAAGGCAGCTGCGCCGCTCGCTGCCGCCGTGGGACCTTGGACGTGCGCGACGATCTCGCGCCGTCGTCCAGGCGTCAGAGTGTTTTTGATAGGACGTCCTGCAGGATGTGCTTGTCCAGGATCAGGTCTGCGACCAGCCACTTCAGCTTCCGGTTCTCGTCCTCTAGCTGCTTTACTCGCCGCAGCTCACCGACGCCCAGCCCGCCATACACCTTCTTCCAGCGGTAGAACGTCTCCTCCGAGACTTTCATCCGACGGATCACCTCGGCCACGGGCGTACCCGTCTCCGCCTGCTTCAGCGCAAACGCGATCTGCTCTTCCGTGTACCTCGACCTCTTCATGTCCCAGCTCCTTGCCCGAAGACTTCAAGGGGCCGGAAAACTCTCGCTCAAGCCGGAAAAAAAACCGGAAGGACGTCAACAGTGAGTAGGCCAGCTGCCGGCAGCGCGGCGATGGCGTCTTTATCGGCCTCGGGTCAAATCGTTCTACCATTCAGCGAATCTGGGCCGGATGAGAGTAGTTGCCTTTCGGGTAGCAACCCTCGTTGTGCTGGCAGGATCGGAAAAGGGGTTACGTGCTTAAAAGATCCTTAACCATAATAGACTAGAAATGCCTCGTGGATCAATCCGGGAGAGCGATGGTGCGAGCGGATAACGCGGCCGAGGTATTTAATCTGGGTCAAGCCGAGGCTGTCAGCCGCGCCTTTTTCGTCCCAACATGTCGCTTGTGGGTATTCGTTGTTCTTCTTTGTATTGTAGCTCTGCCTCGAATTGGGTTTCTAGGCAATCCTGACTATCATGTGGATGAGGAGTTTTACGGCCTCGTCGCGGACCGAATGTGGAAGGGTGACCTTCCTTACGTTGATATCTGGGATCGTAAACCTGTTGGCCTTTTTCTAATCTATGCGGGCCTGCATCCGTTTAACGGAGGCGGGCTTGTCGGAGTGCAATTGGCCGGTATCCTCTCTTCAGCGCTGACCGCGTTTGTCATCTGGAATATCGTTCGGCGCTATGCCGATACCTTCGCAGCGTTCGCAATCGCACTGCTGTACCCCTGCTGGACGATGGTCTTCGGTGGCGCGAATGGTCAATCGCCCGTCTTCTACAATTTATTAATCGTCAGCGCCGTTCTGCTTGTTCTTCGTAGCATCGACGAACCAGAAACTATCAAGCACCGTGGTCTTTTGGCTATGCTGCTTGGAGGCATGGCTATCCAGGTAAAATACACTGCGATATTTGAGGTCGCGTTGCTCGGTCTCGGTCTCGCGGCCATCGCATGGCGTACCATGGCGGCGCGGCAAGCCACGGCGTGGATTACGCTATGGGCGACATTGGCGCTATTACCGACTCTATCGGCCTGGCTCACCTATGAAGCGCTCGGTCATGGCCCCGAGTTCGTGCAGGCGAACTTCACATCCATATTCCTCCGTGCTCGCCTCCAGGATGCCTTTCAGGCGAGATTGATCCGCTTCATCATTGTCGTTGGCATGCCAATGTTCGGAATGGCGCTGATCGGAGGATTGCGACTAGCTCGAGCGAGCGACATACCCAGGGAAGATCGCCTCCTTCTTCTCGGCTGGACCGGAGCCGCCTTGGTAGGGTTCAGTTGCATAGGCAATTTCTACGACCATTACACCTTGCCGCTGATTGCGCCGATGGTAATCTTGTCCCTACCTCTCTTCTTCAATCGCACGGTCGGCTTGCCGGTATTAGGGGCCGCTTTGATTTGGATCGGAGTGTTTTTGCCCTACGACGCGATCAAGGCAAATCGTCGATCGCGTGCGACGCTCGCGGGGATGGCATCGGATGTGAAACAGTTCCTAGGTCATGGCTCATTGTTCATATGGGACGGACCGTCGGCGCTGTATGTCGCCAGCCAAGCCGCGCCCCCCTCACGGTTCGCGTACCCTGATCATCTCGATAACATTGTCGAGGCAGGCGCTTTAGGGGTGGACTCGGGAAGGGAAATGCGTCGGATCCTCGCGGCTCGTCCGGCTGTCATCGTGACATCGGACAGACGCCTGGTGCCGCTTTACAACCCGACAACTCGGACCCTGATCGCGAAGGCCTTGTCCATGAACTACGTGGAATACAGCAAGCGTATGGAGGGCTGGGGCACTCGGAGCTACATCATCAATGTCCGGCGGGATCTCTGTCGCTGTAGTGACCGACCGGCTAGTCAGCTCGTGCCTTGATCGCCGGCAGGATCGTGAAGGTCTCGCACCGCTCGGTGAAGTAGTATAGCCTCGCTGAAGCCTCGAGCGGGTTCGGCATCAAGCGCATTACGTCATTCTCGCTGGTGAGCGCGCTCTCAGCTGGCCGCGTGGCCTCGCGCTCAACCCGCCATTGCGCGGTCCGGCCGGCGTCGACGATGGGGCGGTAAACGACGTTGTCAAAGAGTGTGGCGTGCCTGAGGGAGAAACCGTCGCGACCAGGTTGTTTAAGGCTCGCGCGTGGCCGTGAGTCGAAGGTTTCGGCTTAGCTGACCATCCTCAAGGAACACCAACATCACAGGCACCAGCTCGTGCAAGCGCTGAGCTGTCTTACGCGAGTGTGAGGGCATCCAGAGCCGTTTCGGGAGCCACCATGGCGCTCCCCAGAAGCAGATGTACTGCGCCGGCCGCTTCACTACGTTGGCCGCACGAAGCCACCGGGAGGCATCTCCTTTGATCCGTTGCTCAATATGGATCTGACAGGACGGATGGCGATACTTGTCGAAGTTGAAGGTGATGCCGTCAATCTTCTCCCCCCGCGACCGTTCAAGCCTGATCTGCCTGACAGGTACAACGTCGGAGGGATCTTCCATGTATCGTGTGACCCGGCGAAAGCCGCGCTCGAGGAGCGGCGCTACAACGACATCTTGGATAGCCATGGTGAATTCGACCAGCCGCGCCCCGCCGAGGCGGCACCATGCGGCGAAGTGCTTGTCGATCGACGTACCCATGGTCGCTGGCTCACTTCGTCCGAGGTGGGATCTTGAGGCGCACCATGCCCCGGATCCAGGTGCGTGTCGCTGCCCATGCGCAACCCTCAGCCGGGTGGAACCCGCACATCAGTCGGTTTTCGCATTTCGATCTAGATTGCACCCTCACATTGGCTGTTGCCGCCAGTTAGAAAAGACACATTCTTCGCCAGATAGAAATGACACTTGTGGTGGCAGCGGGGGCAGCGTGGAGCCCCCCCAAGCAGCGCAGCGCTGCCCCCGCTGACGCGGTGACCTGTCGGCTCTTGCGCGCTTGGACCCGCTGCGACAGCAGCGGGCTCGGTCACGCGGTAAGCGGCCGGAAGCGCCCACTTACGGACGTTCCTCGCGAATCGCTCAGATCTCCATTGCGGACATGATGGCGAGAGCGGATACCAACGGCATGAGCGACGACAATCTGGATTGGCTCAGCCAATGGTATTTGGCTCAATGCAACACCGATTGGGAGCACTCGTATGGAGTGAAGATCGACACGCTTGATAACCCGGGATGGTTGATCAAGATCGATTTGATTAACACTGACATGCATGGCCGCGTCTTCGAGCCAATTAAGCACGGCGAGCCGTGTGACGACTTGGAAGAATGGCGGCAAACCGGCAGTTGGTGGGACGCCCGAATAGAAGGTGATATCTTTACCATCGCCTGCGGACCCTTGGACCTGTCGGCCTCCGTCATCGTGTTCCGCCGGTGGGTTGAGGCATCAGCATAGCTGGATGTCAGCCTCCGCCATCCCCGGCTTAATAGCAGCTCGTCTGCTTTCCTGCCAGTCTCTGCAGCCGCATAACGCCTTCGGCTTGGCGCCATCAACCGGACACAATCAGTCCCCATCGTCCCGCTCGGGAGACGATGCGTGATGTATGCACAGCAAGTCGCTACCGAGATGGTCGGCCCGGCGCCTTCGACCTCGGCGAGGCCTGCCGGCCCTCTTCAGGTTCCTGACGGCCTCAAGGCGGTGTCGTCACGATGCCCGCCGACCGCGAGCGGCGAGGTAGTCGTCTGCGGCCGAGACGATCAGGAGAAATTTCGCCTGCGCGCCCTGCCGGACCTCCCCGAGTCCAAGAGCATTCTGAGCACGCCGCTTCGTCTACACCTCGCACAAGGAGTGACCTTGGGTGCCGTCGAGGGCGGAGGGTTGGGCGTGCGGATCGAGTTCGGGCCCGGGAAGAAGAGCGGCAGCGACTAGGCGGAACCGCCCAATTGCTGCCATTCGGCTGGTCAGGCGAGCTCCCTAGGAGCAGTCAATTAGACCTTGATAACGCGAACGCCAATCTTTCGCAGGCTATCGATGAAAGCATCGTGGTGCCGAAGGCGGAGCTCAACCCGGCGAACCTTTGGTTCGGCGTAGCTTATCGTTAGGCGCCTGCCGACAATGACCTTCTCCTCGCATACCTCCCTGATAGCCGAGGTGTCGAGGCTGTGATCAAGGCCATAGATCTCGGGCAAGAACAGCAGATTAAACGGTAAAGTTGGCGTGATTGACAGCTCATGTGGTCTTAGTACCACAAGTAAGCAGTTTCGTGCGCCGCCTACACGTGCCCAGGGTGTGTCGAGAGAACGGCCAGAGCAACCGCGTTCAGAAAATATAGCGTCCTTCGGCGCTGTTGGAAAGATTGGCTTACCTCGCTTCTTCCGAAATGCTGCCGAAATGGCGATCGCTATAGCGATCCAACTGACCGCCACTAGCGGCAACCATGTGAACGCGGCAGGGTTGATCATGGCTCGTTATAACCACGATCGCTGTTAGATACCAATCCTCAAGGGCCGTCGGCCAGCCGTCCTGCGGGAATGTGCCCTAAGCAGCCATTCCGCTTACCCTGCCAATACCGGACATCAAATTGTCCGGCGCCGCACGTCAGCTTTCAGCCCGAAGCCGGTCAAAGCCGAGGCAAGTTGCCCATCTCACGAGCG
>NZ_SLXN01000017.1 GCF_004345855.1 Sphingomonas sp. BK235 | reverse complement strand
TGGTGCAAGGCGATGCGGCGGGGACGGTCGGTGCGAGACTGCCCGCCCCAGAGGAAACGTGCATCGACGCCGAGCGAGACGGACACGATCGGCTGATCGAGATTGCGCTCATCGCGGTCCTGGTGAAGCGACAGCTTCGCGCCGGTCGCGTAGCGATTGATGAGGCACGCTTCCGGCGCAAAGTTGGCGAAGCCGACCGCGGCGGCAGCCTCGGTGGCGAGCGTGGCGAAGGGCGGCATCGCCGGCCATGGTCGTCCGGTGAGCGGGTTGACGGGGCTGTAGCGACGGCCTCGCCGATCCGAGGCCCAGCCCAACTGCCCGACGTTGGTCATCGCCACCGACATCCACCGGCCACCCGGGATCTCAAAATGGCGAAAAGGCGCCATGATCTGGACCGCATCACGCGCGGTCTTGCGAATCATTCGGCCGGCAGGTGCCTGCTTTCGGCGCCTCGTCGCCGAGCAGGAGCCGCATCGAGCGAAAGTCGAAGGTGTAGCTACATCTAGCCGAGAGTCCCGATTGTCCGAGATTGCCGAGGATCGGGGAAGCTCTGTCTCCGTCGAGCGCGACAGGCACGCCATGTTCCGCGACCGTCGCCGCGCCGACGCCGATCGTCAACTCGGGCTCTAAAGCGGTCTCGGCGTCGCTGATGCCACCCAGCCCCAGAGTGGCGTCGCGCGTCCTCGGCCAGAGCCGTGCACGATCGGTGAAGCTTGCGGCGTAGCTCGCGTAAAGCGTGGTCCGGTTCGCCCCCGTGTCGATGCTCATCAGACTTCTGCGCCCGGCGATCTCCACCTCGGCCAGCGGAGTCAGCTCGTTCATAAAGAGGAGCGCGCCCGAGCGGAGCGGCGGCGCGTCGCGATTGATCGTCATGTCGCCCTCTCGCTCGATCCGAAACCGACCGAACTGAGTCAATGCTGGCAAGCCGAGGACCGCGTCGATCCGATAGTCGGCGTGCGGCGCCCGGATCCGCAGCGCCTCATCGGGGACGACGATCGCCATCATGTTCCGAAGGATCACGCCGCCGACCGGGAGTTTGTCGATCACCGCGAGCCGCGCGGTCACCGCATGGCCGGTCGATCCGGCGACATGGTAGCCGGCGTCACGGACCTCCAGTCGCAGGCGTCGCGCGGCGCTCTCGGACACAACGGAGAAATTCGCGCCCGTGTCGATCAACCACGGAAGCGTGACATCACGCACGGTCAAATCGATGGTTCGGGTACCTAGCACATTGAGGTAAGTGCGCAGCGTCGCGGTCTGACGTCCCGTCACCGACGGCTTGGGCAGGTCACGCAACACCGCCGCGGTCGCGAGTTGATCGCGGAGATCCGAGAGCCTGTTCGGATCGATGTGCTCTCTCCGCGTGCCGAGCCAGCGCGCGAGCAACGCATAGTGCTTTCCGTACTCACCGCGACGCAGGTAGGTGTTGAGAAGCGTCTCGAACACTGTCTCGGCACGGTGCGATCTGTTCCGCTCCAGCGCTGCCAGGCACGGCGGGAGCAGCTTCGCTGCCGTTTCGAGCTGATTGGTACGGCTTGTGATGATGCCCTCCACGGCGCAGCGATCGGCGCCCGGCGGCATAGTCGCGGCGAGCGAACGCGCTTCGGCCATGTCCCACCGTTCGAGGGCAGCATCGACGCGCAGCACAGCGGCGGACGGCGAGGGGGCCGCGGCCGCAGGCGCGGCAGCCACTGCGAGCGTCAGTATCGCTCGGAAGGCCATCTTATAATGCCTTGTCGGGTTGGGAAGCCGTGCGCGCCGACGTCGCGGCGGGGACCTTCAAGGAGCCTTCGTCCCACGTCTTCCCGGGTCTGGCCGCGGCATACATGGCGCTGGTCATCTCCTTCCACAGGGCGTTGCGGTCGCCGGCGCTCGCGTAGAGTTCCGCCATGCTGTGGGTCGCGCCGGGCACGAAGCGGATGTCCGCGTTGCCGCCGAGCCGGCGCAGCGCGGCGTCGAGCCGGCGAACCGGACCGTCGAGATAATAGGAATCGGCGTCGCCGACGATGACGTGGAGCTTGCCACCGAGCTGCCCGCGCCGGTGGTGCCACTCGGCCTGAAGCTTGCGGACGATATCATAATGCTCGCGCCAGTAGGCGGCCACGGCAGGGTCGACCGCGCCGGTTTCGCGATCGAACAAAGGGGCGGGGGTGCCGTCCGCGCGCCGGGGCGAGAACACCCACTCGAACGAGCGGAGCTGCCCACCCTCGCGGCCGAGAACGCGCTCCAGGCGGGCGGCGCCCTCGATCGTGCCGAGAACCTCGCCGTGATCGCGCTCGAGCGGACGCGGCCCTCCGTCGCTTGCCTGGTACATGTTCGCGTCGCGTGCGTAGAGATCGACACCGAGAAAGGCGTGGAAGTCGACGGGGTCGGGCGCCGTCGCCCAGCTGCCACCGAACACCCGCGGGTAGCGCACCATTGCCCACAGCGCGAACCAGCCGCCCGAGCTGTGCCCTATCAGGAAGCGACCGGACGGTCGCGCGTCCATCCGATAGCGCGCCTCGAGCGCGGGGATGACATCGCGCACCAGCGCCTCGCCCCATGGGCCGTTGCTGGCGCTGTCCGCGAACTCGTTCGTGCCCGTCGCGGAGGCGTGGTCGAGCGCGACCCAGATCATCGGCGGGATCGCGCCCGTTTCCATCAGATGCCACATCCGCGACAGCTGCTGGCCGCCGAGCTTGTGCCGGACGCCGAACCCGCCCGCCGTGTAGACCGTCGGATAGGTTCGGCGCGATGCGGGATCATAGCCGGGCGGGGTCAGCACCCACGCCGCCACGGCCTGGCGCTCTCCGCGGAAGCGCGTCAGCGCGCGAGAGGCGATCCGCTCGTCGTGAAGGTGCGCACGCGACGCAGTGATCTGCGCGGCCGCTGCGGGAGGCAGGCCGGCGGTGTCGAACTGGTCGGTCGCCGGCGGCACGGCGTGGTCGAGCTGCAGTGTCGGGGTCGACGCGAGCGGGAGACGCACGGTCACGACCTCGGACAGGAGATCGCCGGGTGCCCGGCCGGCGAAGTTATAGTCGCCGTCGCGGTCGAGCACCGCCTGCACGCGGTAGCTGCCGGGTGCCAGCGAGGCGAGGCTCGCCGGGAAGGCGTCTGTGGCCCCGTCGATCGTCACCGAGCGCCCCGGCCCGAACCCCGCCACGTCGCGTCCGGCCACCCAGACGTGTCGGCCACGCTCCAGGTCGACCGCGTCGCCGCCGCGTGCGTCCGCGCCGCTCGCCGGCGTGGCGAACACCAGCAGCCGCCCGCGCGCATCCGCGGCGAGGTCGGGGCGGAGCGTCACGATCAGGCGCGGCGCCGGCTCGGCCGCCCCGATGAAGAGCGCCGCCGACGCCGACGCGAGCAGCAAGCGGGTCACGTTGGCCGCGCCGGGCTGCCGCGCCGTGGCGGTAGGAGTGGCTTGGCTCATCCGACCGTTCGCCGCGCATCGTCGTCGCTCTCAACCGATAGCGCGCGGTCGAGCGCGGTGGCCGCATGGATTGCGGTGGTGTCGAAGATCGGCACAGGGCTGTCGTCCTGTCTCACCAGCATCATGATCTCGGTGCAGCCTAGGATCACCGCCTCGGCGCCGGACGCGACCAGCCGCGCGATCACCGCCCGATAGGCCGCGCGCGAGGCGGGCTCGACCCGCCCCGCGACCAGTTCGTCGTAGATGATCCGGTGCACGGTCGCGCGGTCCGCCGCGTCTGGGACGATCACCTCCAGGCCGAAGGCGTCGCGCAGTCGCCCCTTGTAGAAGTCCTGCTCCATCGTGAACGCGGTGCCGAGCAGGCCGACCGTCCGCAGCCCGGCGGCGACGATCCGCTCCGCGGTGGCGTCGGCGATATGGACCAGCGGGATGCCGACCGCGCCCTGCACCTCCGGCGCCATCCGGTGCATGGTGTTAGTGCAGATCAGCAGCAGCTCCGCGCCGGCCGCCTCGAGCCGCCGCGCGGCGTCCACCATCCGCGCGGTGAGCCCGGCCCAGTTGCCGGCGTGTTGCAGCGCCTCGATCTCCGCGAAGTCGAACGACCACAAGAGGCAGCGCGCCGAGGCGGTCGGACCCAGGCGCGCGCGGGTGCCCTCGTTGAGCAGGCGGTAATAGGCCGCCGAGCTCTCCCAGCTCATCCCGCCGATCAGGCCGATCATGCGCAACATGCCGCTCCGTTCCAGGGTTCGAGGTCGAGCAGCAGCGTCGGGATCAGCTCCGACACGGTGGGGTGGATCGGTACCGCCCAGCGAAGCCGCTCGATCGGCTGGTCGGCGTTCATCATGTCGAGCACGCCGTGGATCGCCTCGTCGCCGCTGGTGCCGAGGATCGCCGCGCCGAGCACACGGCGCGTCTCCGCGTCGGCGACGATCTTCATGAAGCCCTGCGGCTCGCCCTTCTCGACCGCACGGCCGACGCGCGTCATCGGCCGCGTCGCGCGCAGCAGCGGCCTGCCGGTCGCGAGTGCCTGCGCGTCGGTCAGGCCGACGCGGGCGAGCGGGGGATCGATGTAGAGCGCATAGCCGGGCAGACGCTGGTTGACGCGCCGGTCCTCGCCGTCGAGCAGGTTGGCCGCAACGATCTCGAAATCATTGTAGGCGGTGTGGGTGAAGGCCCCGCGGCCGTTGCAGTCGCCGAGCGCCCAGATGCCGGGGACGCTGCTCTTCAGATGGTCGTCGACGATGATATAGCCGCGCGGGTCGACCGCGACGCCGGCCGCCTCGAGCCCGAGGTCGTCCGTGTTCGGCCGCCGGCCGACGGCCACCAGCACGTGGCTGGCGAGCAATGGCGACGCGTCCGCGGCGCAGTCGACGCGCACCGCGATCCCGTCACCTTGCCGCGCGAAGCCGATGCAGTTTGCGCCGGTCCGCACCGCGACGCCTTCGGCCTCGAGGATCGCGCGCACCGCCGCGGAGACGTCCTCGTCCTCGCGCGCGATCAGCCGGTCCATCCGCTCGACGATCGTCACCGCCGCGCCGAAGCGGCGGTACATCTGCGCGAACTCCAGCCCGATATAGCTGCCGCCGATCACCACCAGGTGGCGGGGCAGCGTGTCGAGCGCGACCATGCCCGTGTTGGTGAGGATCGGTACCTCGTCGATGCCCGGCAGGTCCGGGACGGCCGCGCGACCGCCGACATTGAGGAAGATCTTCGGCGCGGTCAGGCGCTCGCCCGCCACTGCCACGGTGTCGGCGGACTCGAACCGCGCGTGGCCGCGGATCAACGCGACGCCGGTCAGGCCGGAAAGCCACGCCTCGTTGCCGCGGCGGCCGTCCTGGATGACGGCGTTCGCGCGCGCGGCCACCGCGGCCATGTCGATGGCGACGGAGGCGGCGGTGAAGCCATAGTCCGCCCCGCGTCGCGCGGTGTGGAGCGCATAGGCGCTGGCCACCAGGGTCTTGGTCGGGCGGCAGCCGGTGTTGACGCAGGTGCCGCCGACCCAATGCCGCTCGATGATCGCGACCGACTGGCCCGCCGCGCTGAGCCTCGCGGCGAGCGCGGGACCGGCCTGACCGGCACCGATGATGATGGCGTCGAAGCTGCGCATGCTGGCGTACCTTGATCGAGTGAGGCGCTAAGCCTTGTGGCAGAGGTAGTGGGCTCGCGCGAGGCGGGCCCGCGCACGATCGGACGAGGGTTAGGCGCACGTCATGAAGGCAAGACCGATCAGGTGGCGGCAACCTTGGCGCGGCGGCGTGCGGTGCTGATCGTCAGCGAGACGGCCGAGACGAGGAAGTAGAACGCGCCGAACGCCGCATAGGGCGCGATGTCGGCGATGCCGACCGCGGCGGGGCCGGCGGCCTTGCTCAGCATGTGCGCTCCGGCGAGACCAGACTGCGCGCCGCTCAGGATCATCGCCCATTGCGCGCCATAGACCTTCCACCGCCGCACGCCGGTGGCGAGTTGGAACAGACCGGACAGCACGGCCCAGACGCCGAAGACCTGCAGCACCGCGTGCGGCCCATGCGGCAGGGTCGCGCCGACCGCGACCGCGGTCACCGCGCTCACCGCGAAGTTGAGCATCTGGCTCTTGTTGCGCGCGAGCCCGCCGCTGCGCGCGGCGTCGAGATAGTTCGCCAGCGCGTCCCAGGCCGGGTAGGCGACGAGCATCGCGGCGGCGAGCGCGGGCCTCGTGCCGGCGATCGTGAAGGCCAGCGCGACCCAGGCGGCAGCCACCGCGAAACGCAGGTAATAATAGGTTCGGAGCCAGCCCAGGTCGGGCGCTTTCGCATTGGCAGTGGTCGGCATGGCAGGTTCCTTTCGGGGTTGAGGGCGCGCGTTGTCGCTCCCGGCGAACCGGGTTGGGCGTCGACGGTCGGGTCGATCGCGGCCAGGTGGCCGCGGCACATCAGGTCAGAGGCGGAAGCGCCGCGGCAGACACCATCGCGCCGCGGCGGTTACGGCACCGCACCCGATGCTGTACCAGACCACCGCGTATAGCGGGTCGTTGAAGGGGCAGCAGAAGGCGAAGACAAAGGCGCCGCAGGTGCCCGCGGCGAGGCCGGCGGCGAGCGCGCTGAGCCGGGGCTCGGTCGGTGCGGCGCGTCGCATCAGCGCGCCGAGCAACGCCATGACGGGCAGCGAGAGCACGACGATCGACGTGGCGCACACGATCCCGCTCGCCGGGTCGAGGCGGTCGAGCGGCGCGCGGTGCGCCGTTCCCGAGGGCGCGACGAACACGCCCGCGACGATCGCCGCGGCCGCGAGCGTGCCGGCGAGCGTCAGACCCGGTCGCGTCCGCGCCGCGGGCGAGAAGGAGCGGATCGCCACCGCACAGGCCACCACGGCGAGAAGCGCGAGGCTTCCCACCCGCCACATCAGATAGGGCGAGTCCGCCGCATGGTTCATGTCCGGCCGCATCGCACCCATCGCCAGGAACAGCGCCAGCTCCATCCCGCACAGCGCGACGAGGAGCGCGCCCTCGCGCGCGACGCTGCGGCGCCGAACCGGCGCGAGGCCGGACGAGAGCTCGGCGATCAGGGCGTCATTCGACATCGGGAGTCTTCTCGATCAGGGCGGTGAGCCGGGCGAGGCCGCGGTGGATGTTCATCTTCACGGCCGAAGGCGACAGGCCGATCCGCGACGAGGCCTCGTTGACGCTATAGCCCTGCACCTTCACCAGCAGGATCGCCTGCGCCTGCGCCGGGCGGAGCGCTTCGAGCAAAGTGGCGAGCACGGAGGTGCTGACCACCGACGCCTCATGGTCGCCGACCGCGACGTCCTCGGACAGCTCGCCGTCCGGGCGCCGCGCCAGGCTTCGCAGCTGGTCGACCCACTTGTTCTTGGCGATCGCCGCGAGCCACGGTCCCAACGGGTAGCACGGATCGTAGGTGTGACGGCGCCGATGCACTGCCATCAGCGTCTCCTGGACGGCATCGTCCACCTCGCCAGCGGGCAGGCGCCGGGTGAAGTAGCGCGTGAGCCATGCCGACATCTCCACGAGCAGCCGCCGATACGCACCGCCATGTCCGTCCTGGGCGGCGGCCATCAGCTTGCCCCACTCGTCCGGCGCGGTGTGCGCCGGTCGCTCGCGGCTGACCCGAGCCGCGTCGGGCGACGGCCGGGGGATCAGTCTCGAGAGATGCTCGCTTCGCATGATCTGTTATTCGCTCGCCGTGCGATCCCGGTCACCTACCTCGAACCTTTCTTTTCCAAGCATTCGCTTGAGCGGAGCTTGCCTGTCATGCCCCACGCCACGGCGACGCCTGCGAACACCATCGCCGGGTTGCACTGAAAGGCGGCGGACGCTCGTATAGAACGATGCCGCGCGCGACGTCGCGGGTGCAAGGGGAGGGCAGAGATGGAGTGGAGCGACGTCCGCATCTTCCTGGCGGTAATGCGCTCGGGCACGCTGGGCGGCGCGGCCCGGGCGCTGCGCCTCAGCCATCCTACCGTCGGGCGGCGCCTCCGCGCGCTCGAGGAGGCGACCGGTCAGATCCTCTTCCAGCGGACCGCCGACGGCCTCGTGCTGACGGAGGAGGGAAGCGCCATCGTGGCGCTGGCGGAGCAGATGGAGGAGGGCGCGCTGGCGCTCGAGCGGCGCCTCGCCGGTCAGGAGCAGGCGCTCCGCGGCGCGCTGCGCATCTCCTCGGCCGACTGGTTCGGCGCCTATGTCCTCCCCCCGATCGTCACCGATTACACGAGCGCCTACCCCGGGGTCGATGTCGAGATCCTCACCGGCACCCGCCTGTTCAGCCTCGCGCAGCGCGAGTCGGACATCGCCTTCCGCATCGTCCCCTTCGACACCTCGGATATCGTGCAGCGACGGCTCAGCCGGTTGAACTACGGCGTGTACGTCGCCGCAGCGGCTCCCGATCCCGTGTTCGGCGATGGCGCGGGCTTTGGTTTGATCACGCATGACACCTCCACCGGGCAGTTCCCCGACATCGATTGGCTCAAGGCGAGCTTCCCCAACGCGGCGCCGATCGTGCGGTCGAACAACAGGAACGTGCAGTCACATCTGTGCCGCCAGGGTCTCGGCATCGCCGTGCTCCCTCGTGCGGTTGGTAACCATGTGTCGGGACTGCGCCGGCTCGAGCTTTCGGCCGAACCGCCCAGCCGCGACATCTGGATGGGCTACCATCGCGACCTGAAGCATTTGCAGCGCCTGCGCGCCTTCATCCGGGTCGTCGACGAGCACCTGCGAGCGGTGTTGCCGTGATCCGGCGATAGCGCGAGCACCTTCGTGCCTGCTCAGTCGCCGTCCTGCCAGCGGCGCAGATCGGTCTGGTCATGGTAGGGCATGCGATCCGGCGTGGTGATGAACTCGACCGTCGTGCCCCAGGGCATGCGGCAATAGCACACCTTGTTTCCGGCACCCCGCTCGGTCGCATAGGGGATGGCGCGCGGCGCGGTCAGCGGCGTGCCGCCGGCCCGCTCGAAGCGCGCGACCGCCGCGTCGATGTCGTCGGTGTACAGCGCGAAGTGCGTGATGCCGAAATCGCTCGCCCGTACCGGCGCGGCCTGCTCGGGGCCGTGCATCTCGAACAGTTCGATATCGGGTCCGGTGCCGATCTTCACCATTGCCTGCGCGCGCACGACCGTCCCCGGAAAGGCGTCGACCGCGCGTTCGAATTCGGGCCCTCGCCGCGACGGATCCTGCGGACCGAACGACTGGTAGATCAGCTGTCCGTCGAACGCCTCCGACAGGAAGGACAAAGCGGCGGCGATGTCGGGCACGGTGATGCCGATGTGGTTGATGCCGCGGGTGACAGGGTCGGTCATATGATTCTTCCTCTGCAAGAACGTGGATCGATAAGAGGCGGACGGCGCTTCAACTGGGCGTGAGGAAATCGATCAGCGCGGCGGCGACCTCGTCCGGCCGTTCGTCGGCGACATAGTGGCTGCACCGCGCGATCGCGCCGCCGGTCACGGTGTCGGCGAACTCCTCCAGCATCGGCACCATCTGGGCGCCGAAGCGGGTGTCGCCGCCGAGACCCAGCACCGGAATGGCGAGCGGCCGCTGCTTGTACGTGAGCGCGGCCTCATGATCGGCGGCGAGGGTTCGGTACCATTCCAGTCCGCCGCGCAGGCGGCCGGGCAGTGCCATCGCGCGCGCGTAAACCTCTACGTCGCTGGGGTCGAAGGTGCTGTGGTCGTAGAACCGCTCGGCCATGAAGGCGGCGATGTAGTCGTATTCACGTCCCTGGATCAGCCGCTCGGGCAGATCGCGGTTGATGTGGAAGCCGAAGTGCCACAGCCGCGCGATCGTCGCCTCCCACTGGCTCCAGCCGGGCAGCGGAACGTCGAGTACGGCTAGGTGAGTGACGGCGTCGCGGTGAAGTGCGGCCTGTGCCAGCGCGACCATGCCGCCAATGTCGTGGCCGCACACCGCATACCGTTCGTGGCCGAGCGCGACCATCGCGTCGTGCGCGTCGCGCGCCATGGTCGCCTTGTCATAGCCGCCCTGCGGACAGTCGGAGAAGCCCGCGCCGCGCAGGTCGATCGCCACGACGCTGAACCGCTCGGCGAGGAGCGGCATCACTTTGTGCCACTCCCACCATGTTTCCGGCCAGCCGTGCAGCAGGAGGATCGGCGGCCCGGCGCCGCCCGTCACCGCGTTGATGCTGATGCCGTTCGCTGTCACCGGTCGTTGGGTGAAGCCGGTCAGAGCCGCGATCATCGCTCGTTCTCCCGTGTGGTGGTGAAGGCTGGAAAGCGCGCGAGCGGCGCTCAGGACGCGTCGAAGTCGGTGGCGAGCGTGAGGTCCCGCCACGCGTCCAGGTCGCGACGGAAGGCTGCCAGCTTGCGTTCGGCGATCGCGTGCGCGGCGCCGCCGAGCGGCAGGTGGAGCGGCGCGTCCTTGGCGTCGACCGCCGCCAGGATGACCGCGACCGCCTTGTCGGGGTCGCCCGCCTGATGGCCGTCGTTGGTGTCGCGATAGTGGCGGCGCGAGCTCGCGGCATACTCCGGCATCTGCCGAGCCGTCATCGCGATCGAGCGTCCGAGAAAGTCGGTGCGGAAGGGGCCGGGCTCGACGATCAGCACGCGGATGCCGAAGGGCGCCAGCTCGTCGGCGAGGGCCTCGGATATCCCTTCCAGGGCAAATTTGGTGGCGTGATAATAGCCTCCGCCGCCCCGGCCCGCGATACCGGCGCCCGACGACATGTTGACGATCGTCCCGCGCGAGCGGCGGAGGACGGGCAGGGCCGCTATGGTGGTCTCGATCAAGCCAAAGACGTTCACATCAAATAGGGGGCGATACTCCTCGGGAGTGCCTTCCTCGATCGCGCCGAACAGCGCGTAGCCGGCATTGTTCACAAGCACGTCAAAGCCGCCGAAGATCTCCACCGCTTTCGCGACCGCCGCCTCGGCTTCGCCCCTGTCGGTCACGTCCAGCCGAAGCGTGATCAGCCGGCCTTCGAACGGTTCTGCCATTGCGGCGATGGTCCGGACGTCGCGCGCCGTCGCGATCACCTGATCGCCGCGCCGTGCGGCCGCGAGCGCGAGCCGATGGCCGAAACCGCTGGAGCAGCCCGTGATGAGCCAGGTTCGCATTGCTTGTTCTCCGACTCGTGCTGATACGTTGTGAGACCACCGGCCCAGGCTGCCATCACGGTGATGATCGAGCGCAGCTTCCTGCGGGTCGTTGGGAGGGCCGCCGACACGGGAGGTCAGGCGGCGAAGCCGCCGTCGATCGTTTGCGCGGCGCCAGTGATGCCGCGCGCCATCGGACCGGCGAGATAGAGTGCAAGACTCGCGACTTCGTCGGCGGTGCCGTAGCGCTGGATCGCCATTTGCCCGAGCATACCGGTCGCGCGCGGGCCGTCGGCCGGGTTCATGTCGGTGTCGGTAGGACCTGGCTGTAATACGTTGATCGTGATGTCGCGCGGTCCGAGGTCGCGTGACAGCCCGCGCACCATCCCCCGCAGGGCTGCCTTGGTCAGCACGTAGGCCGCGAGCCCGGGGAAGGGCATGTTGTCTGCTGTGTCTGAGCCGATGACAAGGATACGGCCGCCGTCAGGCATGAGGCGAGCGGCCTCGATGCTGCCGAAATAGGCGCCACGAACATTGACGTCGAACATCCGATCGATTTCATCGGCATCAAGCGTAAGGGGATCGCCGACGACCAGTAGACCGGCATTGTAGACAAAGATGTCGATCGGTCCTGCGTTGCGGATGGTGGCAATCAGGTCGTCGCGCGAGCCGGCGTCGACCTGTATCGCCTTCGCGCCGGTAGCGGCGGCGAGTTGGTTGGCCGCGCCTACGGAAGCGGCATAGGTAAATATCACTGTAGCGCCTGCACTGGTGAAGTGACGTACGATCGAGGCTCCGATGCCGCGGCTTCCGCCGACGACGAAAGCTTTGCGATCAGAGAACGTCATCGTGTTTCTCCTTTGCGAGATCAGGTGTGGCGGTCGGTTGAGGGTGCGATGGAGTGCCTCGACGCGCTGAGGCAGGAGGTGTGCGTAGGTGAAATGCTTGCGTCGTCCACGGACATTTGGGCACGGCGCCGACGGTCGTAAACTTACAGGATTGCACGTCCTGTGTTCAGGCCTGTACCGCGGGCTTCAATCCATCATTCTTCAAGCTCGATGGCCCGACCGATCAGCTAACGGGTTTCCATCGCGCAAAAACAGGCCGCCAGCTCGGATCGCGGACGAGAACTAATGGACTGACGATCGACTGGCCGATGATGGGAGGCGGGCGGGACGTCGAAAGTGACCGCTTTTGCGTCGACACAAAAGTGGGCCGTAAGAGGCTCTCGCGGGTGGCCGGGGTAAGCCTCGCCAGGGCTTCCGGCGACCCTGAGCTTTGACGACGCTTAGCAGCTTGAACTCACCGAGGCTCTCGACATTGGAGCCGAGACAAGGGAAGCTGCATGGGTAGAGTGCAGGCGCCGCGGAGGAGGGTAGGATGCATGGTGGAGCGTTCAAGGCGATCGTTCTGGCTGGAACCCTGATTAGCACGCCGGCGCTGGCTAGAGTGAACGAGGAGCGGTCTCAGACTGGTCGCGAAAAGTCGACGTATCTTGCGCCACTCATCTATGAAGCGGTTGGCACCAGCGGGCGCGCGTGCGGTTACCAAGCCCGGTACGACCAGATGAACTTGACCGTCGACCGAGCGCTACAGTGTCCAGCGGCGGTAGTCTGCGAGCGGCGGCGCACTTCGATCAAACCGATATGCAGATCGCCAATCGCACCGTGGAAGCTGCCGTAGCCCATCACCATTCACGACGACGACCGGAACGTGGCGTTCGGTGAACAACTCCGATCACCTGCTCTAATCAAGAGTCGACATCGTGGCGGGGAAGCCTCCGACGCGGTGAAGCAAAGAAATTGCGCGTTGTTCGGCCAACGATGTCGCGACGGCCGATCATGGACCCTGCTGCGGGCGTCGGCGCGATGACCGCCCGGTGCGGTCGCGCTGTCCTGCCAATCAGGCCAGCCGGACAGCTGCGCGGAACGCCCGAAAAGGCTCGAACGGCGAGGTGAACGAGCGACCGGAGTTGGGAAGCGGGCAGGGGCGCCTGAGTGACCAGTTGTGGGTCTACGCTGCGTGGAAGAAGGTCGCGCAGCTCCAATCCCAGCGCCTGGCGACGTCGCATGCGAACTGAATACCCTTGAAACGACGCTGGCTTTGTGTCGGCTACGAGCGTCTCGCAGCTATTCCTCGCTGTTCCAAGTACCAGTTGCCATCGACCAGCGTCACTCGTGGCTGAGAGTTTCCGGCCGACCGCCTTCGACGGGTAGCGCCCGACCGGCGGGTCTCCCTATCAAACTTGATGTCATACTGGTCGATGAGGCGGTACAGTGTTGTTCTGCTTATTCGCAGCCGCTCGGCCGCTGCACTTAGATTATAGCTGGAAATACGTAGAGCCGACTGTATGGCAGCGCGTTGCGCGTATGCCATCGTACCTTCAATCTGATGGTCCGTGCTCATAGCGCAACGTCCAGCCCATCAGCCTTCAAGGCCGTAACTGTCGCCGTGTGCAAACCTACTTCTTCAACAAACCAACTCTTAAGCATTGTAGATCGATGCACTTCGCAATCTCCGTCCGTGCTGCCTATGCGCAGGTACGAGACTCGGGCCTGCCGGATGCGGTTTGCAAACCTGTGTTAATCAATTCTTTAGCCGATTAGCCGGGTGGCAAAGGATTTCTACACCGCCTCAGTCGAAGGCTGTTCAATCAGCTTGGGCGTCAGTTGAGCATGCGGGCAGCTGATACACACGGCGGCCACCACCCAGGCTGCGAGGAGATGCACACGTCGGTGCGCTCTGGCTTGGACGCTGAGTGCCTTTGATTTGAACTGGTGATCGAAGTTGAGGATCACATGTGACTCGCGTAGTGACCACTTTGGGTCATGTAGCGCCGTCAAGCCTCAGTTGCGTCGTATAGCTTACCGGGCGCCAAGACAGCAGGCCCTCCAGCGAATGCGTCAGTTCAGCGGGCGCTCTCGCTCGTGACCGCTCGAAGCACTCGTGATACCTCGTCCGCAGAATACGGCTTGTGGACGAGGGTGAAGCCATGGCTTCCCTCCTGCGCGATCACGTGACTGTAGCCGCTGGCGAGAACCACCGGCAGTTCCGGCATGTCGCGCGACAACTTCTTGGCAAGTTCAAGCCCGCCGATCCCGGGCATGACGACGTCGGAGAAGACGACATCAAAGCCCGCCTTTCCTCGTTCCAGAACTCTCAACGCCTCTTCCGCCGTGGCAACCCAGCGCGTCTTGTAGCCCAGCTCCTCTAACGCCTGCGTCGAGAAACGTCCCACCTCCTCGTTGTCCTCGACAACCAGAACGCACAGACCCGCGCCTTCTCCGCTGCTGGTTCCTGCTGGCGTCTCATCGATCGCCTCCGGGCCACTCTGCGCCTCGGGCAGGTAGAGCGTGAACGTGGCCCCGGCGCCTGCCTCGCTCGTCACCTCGATGTCACCGCCGGATTGCTTGGCGAAGCCGAACGCTTGGCTCAGACCGAGCCCCGTGCCCTTGCCTACATCCTTGGTCGTGAAGAACGGTTCAAAGATGCGCTGCATGTCTCCAGACGTGATGCCGCTGCCGGTGTCGGTCAGCGATACAGCGACGAACTTGCCCGGCGAGCCGGCGTGTCCACGCAACGGCGGGAGCGACGCGCCACAGCGGACCTCGATCGTCAGCGTACCAGCACCATCCATGGCGTCCCGCGCGTTGACCGCCATGTTGACCAGTGCGGTCTCGAACTGGCTAAGGTCGGCGCGCACATAGCAGGGGGTCGCCGGCAATCGGAGCCGTACGGCGACACGCGCACCCGTGACGGTGTCGATCATGTCCGCCACGTTGTTCGCCCGGGCTACCACGTCGAACACCTCGGGTTTGAGCGCCTGGCGGCGCGCAAAGGCGAGAAGCTGGCCGGTCAGCTTCGTCGCTCTCGCCGCGGTGTCAGCGATCGCGTCGATATAGCGAGAGCGCTTCTCGGCCGTGAGATTGCCGCGGCGCAGCAGGTCGACTGAACCGCGGATCACCGTCAGCCAGATTGTTGAAGTCGTGCGCAACGCCCCCGGTGAGTTGGCCGATCGCTTCCATCTTCTGCGAATGCCGCAGCGTTTCCTCGGTCTTGAGGAGCTCTCGGGTGCGTTCATCGACTCGGACCTCGAGTTGATGGGCCAGGTTGCGCAAAGTCCCCTCGTTCTCCAGCCGCTCTCGCCCGACCGCCAGGAAGCGAGCGAGGGTCGAGAAGAAGGTCAGTGCTTCGGGGTCGAACTGGTCACAGTGGAACGATGTAAAGGAGATGACACCGAAAAGGTCGGTCCGGCCGCGAAGGGGGTACCCGGCGTAGGCGGTAATGCCCTCATTGTAGGCGACCTCGTAGCGCGCACTCGAACTCAGCTGCGCCTTGTTCAGGATGAGCGGTTCACGCTGCTCCGCCACGATGCCGCAGAGCGGCAACGTGAAGGGAGCATGCCGGAGCTGTTCCTGCTGTCCCTGCGGCACGTTGACCGAGTAGATGAGGTGAAGGTGCTGCCCGTCCTCGGTGAGGGCGTAGGTGAAGCTCTGGTCAAAACCGAGCGATCGAATGCCGCTCTCAAGAACCGCCTGGTTCACCGCGTCGGGGTCGGATCCGGACAGAAGGCCATCAGAGGCCTTAACAAGCAGGCTCATACGCTCCTCGCGGATTCGCTCGGTGGTACGATCCCGCATCACCTTCACGTATCCCTCCAGCACGCCGTCGGCTGATCGCAGTGGCGTCATCTCTCCCTGAGCCCAGAAGCGGTCTCCATCCTCGCGCAGGTGCCAACGCTCGTCGTTCGCTCTCCCTGTCTCGCGTGCGAGACGCATCTCTGTGAGCGCTCGGTCAATGGCGCGATCTTCCGGCGTGAAGATGCGCTCGAGCGGTTTGCCGAGCATCACGGCCTCCGTCCATCCAAGCACCTTCTCGGCGCCGGGGTTCCACCGTGTGACGTGACCATCTACGTCGGTGGCAATCATGGCGAAGTCGGTGGCGCTATCCACGATCAGCCGGTCGAGGTTTCGTCCGCTCATCTCACGCCGCCACGACACGCCAACCTTGTCGTCCGTTCGGCTTGATCGCTTATGCAACGCTGCACGCGTAACTCCTAGTCGGTCCGACGCATCTAACCATCAGCGTGGGTCTACGCTCCAACGCGCGTCGACAAACGGCAAAATCGATGAGGCTTGCACTTTTGAGTGGCGTCGATGGACGGGACAGAAGCGCTTAGCTTTGCAGCGGGCTGACCGGTACCCGCATCGGCAGTCCGCGTTCCCAGTACAGGCTCGAGTCACCGCAGCACGAAGCGCCCAAAGGGCTTGATTGCGAGTTGAACGAGCAGCCGGAGTGGGGAGGCGGGCAGGAGCCTCTGAATGACCGCTTTTGAGTCTTAGCGGAGCCGGGAATGCGAGGGCAATATCGGTCTCGTTCGAGCCAGTAGAGCCGTACTACTCCTAAGAGTGGCGACGCCTCAATTACACGAACTCACGCGCGGATCAGCGCCGACAGCATCGTTCCCGTGGACGTCTGAGCGAATAAGCGACGACGGACAAGCTCGGGATCGAGTGCCAGCCCCTCAGCTGTCGCTCCGCCGACGAGAGCGTCGAGCGCGATGGTCGGTCGCAGATCACGATGCTGGTAGAGGCGGGAGGGAGCCAGGCCAGGCCAGTCGGCGATGACGCGCCCGCCGCGCACCGCACCGCCCAGCAGCATCGCCACCGCCCCGGTGCCATGATCGGTGCCGCCTGTGCCGTTCACCGCGGCGGTGCGCCCAAACTCGGTCGCGACCAAGACGGTCGTTTGCGCCCATGCCGCACCAAGTCCCTCGCGCAGCCCCGCGATCAGCGCGTCAAGGTTGTGGAGCTGAGTCGCGAGCCGCCCCTTCTGCCCGCTGTGCGTGTCCCAGCCGAGCGTCTCCAGCATGGCGACGCGCGGGCCGGTGGGCTTCGTCAGGAAGCCGGCGGTAAGCCGCCCGAGGCTCGTCGGATCCTGCCGTGCGCCGGTGCCCGCGGCGAGGCCTCGCGCGTCGAGTGCCGCTTGCCACGGCGCGTGAAGCTCGGGATCGGCGTCGTAGAGCGCTGTCACCCGCGCCATCAGGTCCTCGCCGGCGGCGGGGAGCGGCGAGGGCTTGTAGGAGGCGACTGGCACCGCGCCGCGCAGCGCCAGCGGCAGCGTTGAGGTCACTGCTATCGCCTCGTCCGCGGGATGCGGCATCATGGCAACCAGGCGGTTGAGCCAGCCGTCGCGTTGCGCATAGGGGCTCGCACCGCCGGTCTCGAGGACGTTCTGGCCGTCGAAGTGCGAGCGGTCGCGATAGGGTGAGGCGACTGCGTGGACGAAGAGCGCCTCGCCGGCGCCGTAGAGGCGGCCGATCTCGACCAGTGCGGGATGAAGCGCGAAGGTGGAGTCGAGCCGCTGCCCCGGTGCGTCGGCGCCGATCAGTGCCCCACGCAGCGCGGCGAAGCCGGGATCGCCGACCGGGCGGACGATATCGAGACCGTCTGCCGCACCGCGCTGAATGATGAACACGAAGCGGCGCTCGCCGCGAACGGTGGCGAGTGCGAGCCCGGGGGCGGCGAACAGCATGCCGGTGCCAAGCGCGGCGGTGACCATCAGGCGACGACGATCGAGCATACGCCTCATCTCCTCAGAAAATCGGGTGATGCGAGCAGCAGCGCGAGCGCCGCCGCGGGACTCTCCGCACGCGCGATCTGCTGCGAGGTCGCTGCGCTCAGCGCACCTGGCAGGATCTGTGGCGCGAGCGCGCGCGCGTCGACGCCCTGTGACACCGGCGCGGCGGCGAAGCGCTGAGCCACCTCCACACGCCGCAGCAGGGCGTCCGAGCCTGCCCAGGCCGCGGCCGTGTCGTCCCAGCCCGCGGGCGCCCCTGGGCGCCACACGCGCTGGCCGAGCTGCGTCTGCAGCGCCGCGATCGGAAGCGACGCCGCCGTACGGCAGCCGAGCCCGCGCAGCGCCGAGATCGTCCACTCCCACGGTGTTTTGAACTTGCGCCCGGCAGGCGACCACGCCTCGGGCGAGTCGATCAGCGTGCGATACAGCGTCGGCAGGTCGCCCCCGCTCCGCGTGAACGCGCCGGTGAGCCGCCGGATGATCGCTTGCGATGGGTTGTCTCCGGTGAGGTGGCGCGCCAGCTTGCTGGCGACGTGGGTGGCCGTCGCCGGCGCGGCGGCGAAGTCGAGCAGCGCGGCGTGCGCCTGCTCCACACCGGGCTGCGCATAGCGTCGGCCCAGGATCGTCTGCGTGCCGGGCTCATGTTGTGGCGCTCGGAAAGTGAAGAGGCCACGCCGCCCGGTAGACCAGCCGGTCAGCGCGCGCGCGAAGGCGGTCACGTCCTGCTGGGTGTAGTCAGATCGCGCGCCGAGCGTGTGCAGCTCCATAATCTCGCGCGCGAGATTCTCGTTTAGGCCCCGGTTGCGGTCAGGCGCGCGCTGCGCGGCAGGGCTAGACGGACCGATCGAGCCGACCTGATTGAGGTAGAGCAACATCGCTGGATGACGCACGGCCGCCAACAGCATGTCCTGGAACCGCCCGAGCACGTGCGGGCGGATTGCGTCACGCTCGAATGCGGGGGCGAGCGCGGCGACACGCGGATTGTCAGCCGATACACAGAAGTGGTTGGACCAGAAGTGGACCATGCGTTCGACGAAGGGCGCCTCGGTCAACAAAGCAGCGTCGGTGCGAGCTTGCACGCCCTCGCGATAGAGCGACTGCGCGGCGTCGCGCAGGTTGCGCCGGGCGAGTTGGCGCTCTGCGGTCGCTGCCTCCGTGGCACGAGCAGCTCTAACCCCTTCGCGGTACTGGTCGAGCAGCGTGCCGGCGTCGGCCAGTGCGGCGAAGCCGGCGGGGCGCGATTCGTAGCGGCCAAATTGATCAATTAGCCAGGCGCGGGGATCGGCCAACGGCGCCGCGCCTGGACGCGCGCCGAGCCCAAAGCGGTTGAGCGCGATCGCGGCGGCCGACGGGATGTGTTCAGGCTGATCCATGTACTTTCAACGGCTCGGCGAGCGAAACCCGTCGCACGCTGGACTGACGCGAGCAGGGCCGCACGGCAGCACACGCGCGTCAACGTTCCGAACCTGATGGATCGGACGCTAGCGCCCACCGCGCGCGGCACGGCGACGCATCGCCGCGGCCATTCGGGCTCGCTCCGCCGGCGGCAGCGTGACCGCAAATGCCACGGCACGCCGCTCGACCGCTGCGCGGACCGCGGTGTCGGCGGCGCGTGCGCAGTCAAGCGCGGCCAGAACTGCCGCCGGATCCACGCGCGGTTGAGCGAGCAGATCCGCCGCCTGCACCTTGGCACCTCGCGCGGCCAGCACTGTCGGACGCATCGCGCGACGAGTCTCGCGCAGCGCGGTGCGATAGGCGCGCCGCTCGCCCGGGGGCAGCTCGGCGCCGGCAATCCGCAGCGAACCCGCCGTGATCACGCTGCGGCCGCCCTGCAGCGAGAGGTATCCACCCGCCAGCGCACCGGCAAGGAACAAGTTAAGGATTGCCGACGCGATCAGAGCGAGGTGCCAGCGCTTCACGATCTGTCGTCCACGGGTCCGAGCTCGCCGAACACGGTGCCTCCCTCCATGGTCAGGTCGTGCGAAGGGCCGATCAACGTCGCCCCCGCGGTTCCCGCAACCGCCCCGGCAAGAGCGGCGGCGATACCCGCAGTCGACCACCACCAGCGCACTCGCACGTGAAGCGGCGGTGCGGGCGCGTGTGCCACGATCCGTGTCGCCAGGCCCTCTGCAGCGACCGGCACCGGCCAGCGATCGAGCTGCCGGTCGAGGGCCGAGGCCTCGGCCAGCACGCGCGTACCCTCCGGGGTCGCCGCCCAGCGTGCCGCCGCGGCGCGCTCGGCGGTGGGCCAGCGCGCCAGCGTGCCGCCATAGGCCTCCGCAAGCGCGCGATAGCGCTCCGTCGCCGTCACGTCATTCACGCTCCGCCTCCTGTTCCGCCGCGAAGCGGGCGCGCAGGGTCCGCCGCCCGCGTGCCAGCAACGACTCCAGCGCCTCGATGCTCACCTCCAGCGCGGCGGCCGCGTCGGCGCCGCTGAGATCCTGATAATGGACCAGCACGATGGCTTCGCGCTGGCGCTCGGGCAACGCAGCAATCGCGTCCGCAACGCGCCGCGCGCGCTCTGTCGCCAGCAGCGCCTGCTCGGCGTCCGGCGCCGGGTCGACACGATCGGGTACACTCTCGCCGGTGAGTTCGCGCCGTCGCCTTAGTCGGTCGCGACATAAGTTGAGGACTACCGTGTGAAGCCAGGTATCGTAACGTGCGCTCCCCGAGCGCCATTCGCGCGCGCCGCGCCACGCGCGTAGGAACGCCTCCTGCGCGACGTCCTCCGCAGCTGTGCGGTCGCGCAGCAGTCGCGTCGCCAGCGACATCACGCGCGGCAGCTTGGCGGCGACCAGCAGTCGCGCCGCCGCTCGGTCGCCGCGCCCTACGCGCGCGATCAGGCTCGCATCCGGATCGTGATCGCTCAATCGCGAACCCCGTCATCGCCGTTCGCACGCTGTCACGTGGAGCGGGAAAGCTGCCCCTCGTCCGCGCGGCGCGCTCCCGCGTGGGAAGGACGCGTGATGTCGCGGTCAGGGTCCAGTCGACCATCGCGCCGCGTGAACGTCCCGGGCAGCACGGACGTCATCGTACAGTTGAGTGGCAAGCTCATCAGCACGGCCGGTCATAGCGTGGGCCGCAGCGGTGATCGTCCTCATAAGCGCGCCGCGTGCGCCGCAGGTCCCGCCGCGCGTCGCGCCGCTCGTCGCGCGCCTGTCGCTGGTCCGAACGGTCGCCGTAGCGGTCGGCATCGCGCACATCGCGGCGCGCGTCCTGAAGATCGAGTCTGGCGCGGCGCACGTCCCCGCGAGTGGTGCAGGCGGTGACAGAGAGAAAGAGCATCGCGGTCGCGGCAGGCAACGATAGTCGGATCATCCTCAATCCTCGCGATTGGTAGAGATGGCGGGCACGACGCGGCGCCGCGCCCGGGGTACGCCTCAGCGGTAACGCCAGCCGCCATGATAGCGGTAGCGGTTCTTCCAGTACCGGTGCCCGCCCCAATAGCCGTAACCGCGATAGTAAGCGCCGCGCACGTTGGAGTGGCACGCGCCGGCGGGCCCTCGATGGAAGCCACGGCCGCAGCCCTGTCGCGCTTCCGCTGCTGGCGGCGCGGCAACTATGACCATGCCAGCCGCGGCGGCCGCGAAGATCATCAGCTTCATACGTCCTCCTGACGAGTCACCGCCGGATATGAGCGGCGCTGGCTTGAACGCAGTAGGGCTGACATTCCGTCGCCCGACCCAACATTCGTATGAGAGTTATGCAACGCGAGCCACAACGCGGATGATCGCTTGTCATTGAAATGAACGGAAGTCTGAAGCTGGGATGCGTGCAGGGCGCCGGGAGTGACCGCTTCTGGGTCTCGACCACGAGAGTGGAGAGGGGATGCGCCAGCACTCAATCGCATACGAATGATGATAGGATGCGCATCCTGCGAATAGACATCTTCGCAGCATGTGTAGGGCGTTCGGCTCCAAAACACGCTTCAGCTTAAGACCCTCACCGGCGCACGACCTCGTCGGCCGACTTCTCCTACTCGACCCCGAGCCAAATGAAGGCGGATGACGGGCAAAACGTGAGGGTGAGCTATGCGAACGTAAAATGGTAAGTGACCAGCCCGGCGCGGCCAGCTGGAACGCTCGGTGTAAGCCGCTACGATCCTCGGCTTCGGCGTTATCGATGCATCGTTGCACCGCGCCCGGCGCCGCACAGCTGTCCACGCCCTTCGCTGAGACTTGCCTCCACAAGCGGTGGCCAGGTCGCTGAATGAGGCGCCCGGGCGGCACCCCAGCGATCTGAGTTGGCCGGTGCTCTGCCGCCTGGACCTATCGATCTCGGGGGGGGCTACGACGAGTGCGCCGCGGGTAAGTCTCCGATCAAACCGGGCAACATCCTGCCCCACGGCAAAGGGGCCGGCCGGTCCCGTCGTTGCTCAGGCTGACGCTCGTTGCCATCGTACCATCGGCCAAGGCATCGCAGCCGCGAGGCAGCGTTGTCGCTGCCCCGCGGCTGTCTGGGATCACGCGATCTGGCGCGTGAAGCGCACAGTCGACCGGCGGCGCATCGAATAGCCGATCGCGCCGAAGCCGAGGATCATCATCGCCCAGGTCGCCGGCTCCGGCACCGGCGCCACGGCTATGCCGAACAGCTGGCGCGGAGTGTTGCCCAGCGCGGACAGCGCGCCATTGTCCAGATTGACGCTGAAAAGCGATCGGCCGTTGAAGGCGAACGCCTCGTTACCTGCGATGTCGAAGCTGGTACGCGAGCCGAGATCGCGCCCGAGACCGCCGACGGTGGTGAGCACCCCCCCATTGTTGTTCTGCTTGGCGAGGACGTCGAGATCGGTGTCGATCACGTAGAGCTGGGTCGATGTGCCGGGCGCGCCGAAGGTTGAGCTGGTGTAAGCGGCCGCACTGACACCCGGATCCCGCCCGGCGTTCGGGTCGCCCGCAGCATAGCCGAGGGTAGTGGTCGTCGGGGCACCTGTCAGCGAACCGTCGTTAGGGTTGTAGACGTAGTTGTTGTTGGTGTTGCTGACGATGCGGACACGATCGATCGTCGGATTGAAGTCGAACCCGAAGACACTGCCCTCGATCCCCAGCGCGGCGCTGGCAGCGGTCGCGACACCCGTCATGGTGTTGATGGTGTACACCACCCGATCGGTACCGAGCCCGTACAATGTGCTGTTGAGCGGACGAAAGTCGAGCGCCTCGATGCTGCTGTTCGTACCGGTGATCTTCACCGAGGACAGGAACGTTCCTGGCGCAGCGCTACTGAACGACACCAGCCTGTTGGTCTCATCGACGCCAAAGATCGTCGCCGCTGAGGCGCTGACCGGCATCAGTGCCGCCGCGCATGCGAGTGCTAGAGCTTTCTTCATGACCGCAACTCCCTCTGTTATCCGTAGTAAGTCAGCGGATCATGACGAATGCCTGATCGCCCTTACTCACGACCAGACAGCTTTTGTTCAATGCGGAGTCAACGACGGCGACGTGACAATCGTCTGCAAACAAGATTACATTTTATGTCTCTATAAACAGGGCATCTATTTTCCAATGTTTGCGTATCTGCCCTTTTATGCACCGCGCGGAGGCAGGCTGGAGCCGGTCCGTCACCGGGTGATCCCGACCCACTTGGCGGCGGAGGTCACTCGCCCGCGAGCGGCTGCGGCCGCCCGGGCTGGGCGACTTCTTCGTTTCCGTTTGTTACAGGGGCGAGGAGTAACACGCTTATGCCCCTTCGCATCCTGATCGCCGGCGCGAGCATCGCCGGCAACACAGTGGCCTGGTGGCTGGGGCGCGCCGGACTCGACGTCGCGGTGGTCGAGCGGGCGCCGACGTTCCGCGATGGCGGCCAGAACGTCGACGTGCGCGGCGTCGGCCGCGAGGTGCTGCGCCGGATGGGGCTGGAAAAGGCGGCGCTGGATCAGGGCACGGGCGAGGAGGGGACCGCTTGGGTGGAAGATGACGGAGCGGTAGCGGCGCGGTTCCTCACCGCCGGGATGAAGGGCGACGGCCCTACCGCCGAAATGGAGATCCTGCGCGGCGACCTGGCCCGTCTGCTCTACGAACCGGCGCGCGGGCACGCCACCTTCCGGTTCGGCGACAGCATCGCCGGGATCGAGCAGGATGACGACGGCGCCACCGTCACTTTCGCCGGCGGCACGACGGGGCGATACGATCTGGTCGTCGTCGCTGAGGGAGTGGGGTCGCGGACGCGGGAGCTGGTCTTTCCCGGCGAGAATGCGCCGCGCTGGATGGACCTGACGATCGCCTATTTCACCATCCCGAGACGGGCAGACGACGATCGCCTGTGGCGCTGGTTTAACGCGCCTGGCGGCCGCAGCGTGTCGCTCCGCCCCGACCGGCACGGCACCGCGCGCGCCATGCTGTCGGTGCAGCAGCCGCCGGGCGGTGAGCAGGACTGGGATATCGATCGACAGAAAGCGTGGCTGCGCGAGCGCTTCGCCGACGCGGGTTGGCAAAGCGAGCGCGTGCTCGCGGGTATGGAGACCACCGACGACTTCTATTTCGACGTGCTTCGCCAGGTGCGGATGCCGTGCTGGTCGAAGAGCCGGGTGGTGCTGACCGGCGATGCGGCGTGGTGCGCGACGCCGATCGCAGGCTACGGCACGACGCTGGCGGTGACCGGCGCCTATGTGCTGGCGCAGGAGCTGATCCGCTCGAGCGACGTGGGCGCGGCACTGATGGCCTATGAGCAGGCGATGCGGGCGATGGTAGAGGATGCGCAGGGGGTGCCCAAGGTGGCGCCGCGCCTGGCGAACCCGCACAGCCGGCTCGCCATCCGGCTGCTGCATACCGCGCTGAACGTGGCGAGCCGGCCCGCAGTGCGCGGCCTCGCTGGCAAGCTGTTCGGCGGCCGTTCCAAGGATGTCGACCTCTCACGCTACGCGACGTCGGAGACGAAAGGGCCAACGTCGAGCGGAACCGCGGCGAGCAGGGCGCCCGTCGCGCCGGCCGCGCCAGCGGAGACCGGCCTTTCGCCGCTGCTGGCGCTCGGCACGATCGCGGTGGTCCTCGGCGCCAGCGCGCTGGTCGGCCGACGCAACGCGCCCGATCCGTCACATCCCGGCATCCGCCGCTGGTATCGCGATCTGGACAAGCCAGGCTACACGCCGCCCGACGCGGTGTTCGGGGCGGTGTGGCTGGTGCTGGAGACCGGTCTTGCCGCCGGTGGCTATCGCCTGCTGCGACAGCCGTCAGGAACCGCGCGGAACGCGGCCGTCGGGCTGTGGCTGGTCAACACCGCGATGGTGGGCGGCTGGACGCAACTGTTCTTCGGCGAGAAGCGGCTGGGAGCCAGCGCGGCGGCCTCGGCGGCGATGGTCGTTACCGGCGCGTCCTATGTTGCGACCGCCGCTAAGGCCGACCGGCCGGCCGCGGCGCTGGCGCTGCCCTTCGTTGCCTGGCTCGGCTTCGCGGCGGTGCTGGCCGATCGCATCCGGCGCGACAGCCCGCGGGGAAGGGGGCCAGGTCAGGGCGCGGCATGATGGCGAAAGCCTGCGCTCACGGGATCGCAGCGTGCCGATCGGGCGTGCCGAAGGGATTGCTTCTAGCTGAGGTGCCAGTCGATCCGTGGTTCATCCGCGCGCGTCAATCGAACCCTTTGAAAGCCTCTCGGCTATAGCAGCTGTGGGGCTAAACGAATGGCTGATTGCGGGAGATGGGCAGGAACCTCTGAGTGACCGTTATTGGGTCAAGCTGCTAAATCTCGGTGCGTTCTGAGAGCTCCAACGCGTCCTCAACGTCAACGCCAAGGTACCGGACCGTGCTTTCGATTTTGGCGTGACCGAGCAAGATCTGCACGGCGCGTAGATTGCCCGTTGCTTTGTAAATAATCGACGCCTTTGTGCGCCTAAGTGAGTGAGTTCCATACTCCTCTGCCTGAAGGCCGATGCCCACGATCCACTCACGCACGAGTCTGGCGTATTGCCTGGTACTCATGTGGTCCATGTAGTCGTTTCGGCTTGGGAAAACGAAGTCGTTCAGGGTGCCGCCGCGATGCTGCAGCCAGTCATGGAGTGTCCGGCGCGCGGGCTCAACAAGCTCAAATTGTACCGGTCGCTTGGTCTTCTGTTGTACGACAATCGCGCGATCACGTATACGGCCGCCGACAACAATGTCGCCGATGCGGACCTTCACTACGTCACAACCGCGCAATTTGCTGTCGATAGCGAAATCGAACAGGGCGCGATCTCGGAGCCGTCGATGCTGATCGAGAAAGAAGCGGATGGCCCAGACCTGCTGTGGTTTGAGGGCACGCTTGGGGCCGCTAACTCGACCGTCATTCCACGGCCGCAGTTCATGAAAGGCAGGGTCAATCGACGAGTGACCCATCGCTCATCTCCAAAGGTCCGAGTCGGCCTTGATGCTACGCTTTATGCCGCTCCACGTGAAGTGACTCCGAGCGCGGTCGACGCGCTTTACTGATCTTTTGCGGGGCGACCAGGGTTTGCAAGGCGAGTCGCCCTGGCCGAGCCGCTCGAGCATCGTTCCTGAGCAGCTCAGGCGAGCCCGGCAATCATGGAAATCGAGACGCTCGCGGTGGAGATTGAATGGCGAGGGTCGGAGATCTGATCGGAAGAGAGGCTGCGCCGGTATAAGGGTTCTTAAACCGGCGCAGCCCGTCGGGCTTAGGACACAACCATTGGTGTCTTTCGATCAAAGGTAGAGGATCGATCGGCAACTTTGGCGACTAGGCTTGTGATCTGATATCGACCGAGCCAGCCTTTCCGCACAGGAGGGTACATGCGCCTGTTCGCAGATCCACGGAGCCATGGCTGAACATGCGACGCAAAGCAGCATTGGCGTTCACCCGCGCACGTGAGGTCGAGAGGCCGGTCTCGCCGGCGGCCAGCAAGGTCGAGCAATCGTTCAACAGGTAACGACGCCCACTTGATGTGACCATGTAATCTGCCAAGCTTGGTGCTTGCCCGTATTTGCCGGGAGAACGTTGAGCTAGCTCGCTGCTTAGTCGATCGTGGTGCCAGGAGAGCGCCTCGTTGCCAAGGAGCCGATAAGGAGCGCCGCGAGAATTCCGGCACCCGCCGGGATCAGCTTCTCTGATCCAGATAATACCCTCGGCTGACCAAGGGCCCAGGTGGGCCAGCATTGCGCTTTCCAATGCAGCATAGGAGTACTCGGGAGCGCTACATCGGTGCGCGATGCTAGCCCCTGCGCAGACGAGAACACCTTTTCCTTCCTCGCCAATCGGCTTGTGTCGGACGTCCGCACCGCAGTCTGCGCATCGTAGCAAATTTGCGAAAACGTTGCGTTTCGCGGCACTTCCTCCACGGCGACGATTGCTGCAAATGGACCAGACCCGAAGAAACGTTTCGGGCTCTATGATCCTTGGGAAGTAGCCACCAACTACGCCAATCGGCAATCGGTGCTGCACGTTGCGCTTGTAGACGAACTCGTGGAGCGGTAGCGCACCGGTCACGCGGCGATTATTGATCAAAGCGGCGATCGTGGTGCGTTCCCATGGTCCGTCGATCCTCCAACGTGGCACCTGCTCCTTGTTGAGCGTCTCAGCGATCTGCTGTGGCGGCTGACCTTCCTCTGCGTTGCCGAAGATGCGCTTCAGCAGCTCAGCTCGCGCCGCGATCGGAACTATGCGTCCGTTGTCGAAAGTTAGCCAATCAGGAAGCTTGCTGCTTAGAACCTTGGAGGGGACAGCTGCACGTTTGCGTGTCCATGCTTGGCGCGCGCGCATAGACTTGGTCGCGCTCTCCTCGTTTGCCCTTATGAAGACGATGAGGGCATAAATGAGACCTAGTGGATCGTCCGATAGACTCTCCTCGGAGTAGAGGCGGTTGTCCGCCAGGGAGACCACGTTCACGCCCGATACGACAAGGTTCGTGAGGATGGCTTGCGCTCGAAGGATGTTGTCGCGGCTGAGTCGATCCAGGCTTTCGATGAGGAGAAAGCTACCCTCGGGTATCTGTCCCGTCCGAACGGCCTCAAGGAAGCAGGCCAGTTCGCCATGAGCGGCGTTTTTCCCGCGAAAGCCGGAGACCCCCAAGTCGCGGTAGGTCAACTCATCGTCGAGGTGCAGGCCGTGCTGCTCGGCGTACGCCTTTGCCAACGCAGTCTGTCGAGCAAGGCTGTCACCGTTCGCTTGCGAGGGACTGCTAAATCGTTGGTACGAGTATGCCTTGACCGTTGCTTGTGCGACCTGACCCCCCAACCTCATTCTCCACAACTGATAGCCGCTTAGATGCAGGTTAACCGCCCTCGTTTGGCAATCCCCTTTATGCCGCTTTCGCTCCTAACGGCTAGAACGCGCCGGCTGATTATGACTGGGCTGACCCATGCTGATTGACGATCCCCTTTGTCTCCGGCGCGAGGCTGAACGCTGCCGCCGGGTCGCGGATATGATCGGGCGCGGCCCGGACGCAGATCGGCTTAGGCTTGAGGCGCTAGAGTACGAGATGCGAGCTGACCGGATCGTACGGCATCGGAGCAATGCGAAGATTGCCACGCAGCGCTTGCGCGCGACCCGCGGCGTTCGACCTGTCGTCAGCGTCGTGAGTTTTCCTCCAATACCTTAGGGCTGAATGCGCAGCGGTCTTCGCCTTGCAGAAGGGCCTGTCTCCTGGCGCCCTGTTACCTCAGCCGTGGGGCTGCGGTGTGACGGGCGCGATTGAGCTGAATGGATGGCCGGAATTGGGCGGCGGACGAGTAGCCTTAGGTGTCCGGTATTGGGTCACCGTCTCACCGGCGATCGTTCTCTCACGCTTGGCTCACCGGAATTTGCGCGAAGATCGTCTCGATAACGCAGCGCACGCCTTCGGGTGAGAAGCTCAGCTCCACTGGTGCCTCAAGCTCGGCAGCGAGTGCTCGTTCAATCAGGCGTGAGCCAAAGCCGCGGGTGGAGGGCGCTTTGACCGGCGGTCCTCCGCTCTCCTGCCAGACTAGTCGAAGCCTGTCTGGGCTCGGGCCTATCAGCGACCAACTTACGTCGACCCGGCCGTTCTCGTTCGATAACGCCCCGTACTTCACTGCGTTGGTGCACAGCTCATGCAGCGCCAGCGCGAGTGACACCGCGGTTCTCGGCGGCAGCATCACCTCAGGGCCTCCGATATCGAAGCGGTCCCGGCTAGCACCGCATCCTGGACCCACCACGTCCGCGACAAGGACACCGATGGAGGCGGCGCGCCAATCCTGTCGAACGAGCTGGTGGTGCGCCGCTGCAACGGCGGCCAGTCGCGCGTCGAACGCCCGTCGGGCAGCGGGTGAGGCTTGGTCGCCGCGAAAGGTCTGCTGTGCCAGACTTTGCACGACGGCAAGGGTGTTCTTCACGCGATGGTTGAGTTCGAGGAGCAGCAGCTGCTGCTGAGACTCGGCACGCTTGCGCTCGGTGATGTCGAGCGCGGCGGTGGCGAAGCGCGGGGCGTCGGGCGGACTGCCCACAATTGGGCTGATCGTCACAGTGAACCATCGTACGCCGCCGACCGCGTCGGTCGATCGCTCCAGGCTGGTCGGTACGCCGCTTGCCTGCGACATCTTCAGCCGTTCAAGGAAAGCCGCAGCCGTTTCCGGTGGTTGTACGTCGCGAATGCTGAGGCCGCTGACGTCCTCGTGCCCGTACAGCCGAGACAGCGCGCGGTTGGCTGTGAGGTAGCGTGCATCGTCGCCGCGGAGCTCAACGATGGAGGCGAGCAGACCCTCAGTCTCGAAGAAGGCGCGCAGTGTTGCCTCACTTTCGCGCAGCGCTTCGGTGTTGCGGCGTACAGCCATCAGCTTGTCGAGCTGCCTCGTACCCCAAAGGGTGTCGTTGCCCCCTAAATGCCTGACGAGGCCTCGCGGGTTTGCGCGATGTACTCGCGGGGTGATCGGTAGCCCAGCGCCTTGTGCGGGTGCACCT
>NZ_SLXN01000016.1 GCF_004345855.1 Sphingomonas sp. BK235 | reverse complement strand
CTGACCGGCTCGTCCTCGACGCTCGACCACCGCCCGCTGCCGCAGGACGATCCGATGCAGCGCAAGCCCGACATCGCGCTGGCGCAGAGCCGGCTCGGCTGGGAGCCCACGGTCCAGCTGCGCGAGGGATTGCAGCGCACGATCGACTATTTCCGCGCCTTCGCGGCCTGATACGCGCGCAAGATCGTCTCAGCGGATCATTGCGAAAGACTGATCTCACAACGTGACAGTCTCGCGCAACGCGACCACCTGCCAGAACAGCAATGACCCTTTATGATCGCTGCGAGGCGGCAGAGAGGTAAGCTTCGTGCGCACTGGGCACGAGGTTCAGCGCTTGGACAGCCCTCGTCATCGCCGTCACGATCATACCAGCGAGGGCGAGCCTTTGGGTGCGAAGATTGGGGAAGGTGTTAGCAACGAGCGCCCGTTGTGTCTGTCCACCGATAGGCGCTCCTCGCTACTCGCGAGTGAGGTCGGCAACGCGGCAATTGTCTCACGGCCGCTCTCGCCCTAGGGCCGGGAAATGTCGCAGAATCCAGTCCATCTGATCGAACCCCGCCGCTTCGGCGACGCGCGCGGCTGGTTCACCGAGACTTACAATGAGGCCGCCTTCCACGCGCGCGGCATCAATGTCCGCTTCGTGCAAGACAATCACTCGCTCTCGGTGCCCGCCTTCACGCTGCGCGGGCTCCACTTCCAGACGCCGCCGCACGCGCAGGACAAGCTGGTGCGCTGCATCCGCGGGTCCATCTTCGACGTTGCGGTGGACCTGCGCTCGGGCTCTCCGAGCTACGGCCGATGGATCGGCGCCGAACTGTCGGCCGAGAACGGGCGGCAACTGTTTGTTCCGGTCGGCTTCGCGCACGGTTTCCTCACGCTCGAGCCGGACAGCGAGGTCGTTTACAAATGTTCCGCGCTCTATGCACCCGCACATGATGGCGGCGTGCGGTGGGACAGCGTCGCGATCGACTGGCCGCTGCCCGCCGGCGCGACGCCGCAGCTGAGCGACAAGGACCACGCGCTCGCGGCCTTGGCCGATTTCGACAGTCCGTTTGCCTATGACGGTCGCCCTCTGCTCCCCCTCAACTAGAAGAGGTCGCCATGCGCATCTTCGTCACCGGCGGCGCCGGCTTCATCGGCTCGGCGCTGGTCCGCCACCTGATAGCGGACACCGGGCACGCCGTGCTCAACTTCGACAAGCTGACCTATGCCGGCACCTTGTCCACCGTCGAGGACGTGGCGCGATCGGACCGCTACGCGTTCGTCCAGGGAGACATTTGCGATCGAGCCGCGGTCGACGCCGCGATCCGGGCGTTCCGCCCAGACGTCATCACCCATCTCGCCGCCGAGAGCCACGTGGACCGTTCGATCGACGGGCCGGACGCGTTCATACAGACCAATCTGGTGGGCACCTTCACGATGCTGTCGGCGGCACGCGCCTGGTGGCAGTCGCTCGATGCAGCAGGCAAGTCGGCCTTCCGCTTCCACCATATCTCGACCGACGAGGTCTATGGGTCGCTCGGCGACACGGGATTGTTTACCGAGGACACGCCCTATGATCCACGCTCTCCTTATTCCGCGAGCAAGGCCGGGTCCGACCATCTCGTCAGCGCCTGGGGCCACACCTATGGCCTGCCGGTACTCATCACCAATTGTTCGAACAATTATGGCCCGTTCCACTTCCCGGAGAAGCTGATCCCACTCGTGATCGTGCGCGCGCTCGCGGGCGAGACGCTGCCGGTCTACGGTGCGGGCGATCAGGTGCGCGACTGGCTCTACGTGGAGGATCACGTCCGCGCGCTGCGCCGCGTGTTTGAGCATGGCGCTGTCGGGCGCACCTATAACGTCGGCGGCAACAACGAGAAGCGCAACATCGAGGTGGTACGCACCGTCTGCGCGATCCTTGACCGGCTGCGCCCACGCGCCGATGGCATCGGCTATGCCGCTCAGATCACGCATGTGGCCGATCGCCCGGGGCATGACCGACGCTATGCGATCGACGCGGCGCGGATCCGCGATGAGCTGGGCTGGACACCCGCGGAGACGTTCGAGAGCGGGATCGAGAAGACGGTGGCCTGGTATCTGGCCAATGAGGGCTGGTGGCGCCCACTCGTCGAGGCCAAGGCAGCCGAGCGCCGTGGCGTGGCCTCGTGACCGCTGCCGCGGCGGGAGACGCGAACGGGCGCGCGGGGCAGACGATCCTCGTCACCGGCGCGCGCGGTCAGGTGGGCGACGCGTTGCGGCGCCATCGCTGGCCCGACGGCTGGGTGGTCGAGGCGCTCGATTCGACCGCGCTCGACCTCGCCGATACGGCGGCGATCCGCGCCACCGTTGCGGCGGGCGGTTGGGCCGCGGTTATCAACGCCGCGGCCTACACCGCGGTGGATAAAGCGGAGAGCGACGTGACCGCGGCCTGGCGGATCAACGCGCTGGCCCCCGCCGCTCTCGCCGAGGCATGTCGTGAGGCCGACATCCCGCTTGTCCAGGTGTCGACCGATTACGTGTTCGACGGCAGCAAGCCCGACGGCTGGGAAGTCGACGATCCCGTGGCACCGCTCAACGTCTATGGTGCGTCGAAGCTGGGGGGCGAGCTGGCAGTGCGAACCGCAGCGCCGCGACATGCGATCGTGCGCACCAGCTGGGTCGTCTCCGCGCACGGACATAATTTCGTCAAGACGATGCTCCGCCTCGGCGCAGAGCGCGAGCGGCTGTCGATCGTCGCGGACCAGCACGGCGCCCCAACCAGCGCGACCGATCTCGCCGCCGCGCTCGCGACGATCGCGATTCGCCTGGTCGAGCAACCATGCCTGGCGGGAACGTGGCATTTCAGCAACGCGGGCGAGACGCATTGGGCGGACCTCGCGCGCGCGATCTTCGCCGCGGCGCAGCGTCACGGCGGCCCCGCGCCCGAGATAGTCGACATCGACGCGATCGATTTTCCGGTGCCGGCCAAACGTCCGCGTCACTCGCGGCTCAGCCATGCCGCCGTCGCACGTGACTTCGCGCTGACACCACGCGACTGGCGCATCGCGTTGGATGAGATCGTCGCCGAATTGATGGGAGCACGCGCATGAAGGGGATCATTCTGGCCGGCGGTTCCGGCACCCGGCTGCACCCGGCGACGCTCGCGATCAACAAGCAGCTGCTGCCCGTCTACGACAAGCCGATGATCTATTATCCGCTGAGCGTGCTGATGCTCGCCGGCATCCGCGACATACTGATCATCTCGTCGCCCGACTTCCTCGACAATTATCGCCGCATGTTCGGTGACGGCTCGACCTGGGGTTTGACGATCTCTTACGCCGAGCAGATGCGGCCGGAAGGGCTGGCGCAGGCTTTCACGATCGGCGCGGAGTTCATCGGCAGCGACCGGGTCGCGCTGGTGCTGGGTGACAACATCTTCTTCGGCGCGCATCTCACCGATCTGCTCGCCAGTGCCGTCGCGCGCGCGGAAGGAGCAACCGTGTTCAGCTATCGCGTCGAGGATCCGGAGCGCTATGGCGTGGTCGAGCTCGACGCCGCCGGCAAGGCAATCAGTCTGGAAGAGAAGCCGGCGCAGCCGCGTTCGACTTGCGCGGTCACCGGCCTCTATTTCTACGACAACCGGGTGGTCGAGATGGCGCGGACCTTGGCGCCCTCACCGCGCGGCGAATATGAGATCACCGACCTGAACCGGCTGTATATGGAGGCCGGTGAGCTCTTCGTCGAGCAGATGGGGCGCGGCTATGCCTGGCTCGATACGGGAACCCACGATTCACTGCTCGAAGCGAGCGAGTTCGTCCGGACCATCCAGCACCGGCAAGGCGTACAGATCGCTTGTCTCGAGGAAATCGCGCTTGAGCAAGGCTTCATTTCCGCGGCAGAGGCGCGAGTCCTGGGCGAAGCGCTGAAGAAGACCGCTTATGGTCGCGCCATCCTGGCCGCGGCCGACGGACACGGCTGAGGACAGGAAGTCCGCCTCACAGCGCCGCCAGCACCGCCTCGACCGCGATGGGATCGATCGTGAAGCCGCTGCGGTGCGCGAGCACGCCGGCGTCGGTCATGTCGCCGTGGAGCACGCGATAATGAAGTCCCCGCACCGGGGCGAGATCCCAGTAGAAGGGTTCGATCCATTCCGTCAGCGCGAGGTGTAGCACCATCGCCCCCGCGCTGCACGACGCGGGCGCGCCGCCGGGCGCGCGCGGCGGGCCGCCGCCCCACGCCGCGGTCGCGACCCCGCCCTGACCGATCGCGGCGGGGGTAAGCGAAGCCGGCGAAGGCGTGTCGTCCTCTCGCACCGTCATCCCGGCCTCGCGCCGGGATCCATCCTTCCGCGAGAACAACGCTCGTGGCGATCGAGGCGCGGTGGATCCCGGGGCGAGCCCGGGATGACGGAGCGGTTCGGCAACGATCTTCCAACCGGCGGCGCCAGGCCGCGCCCGCCGCGGGCGACCCCGCCTCACTCCGCCGGGGCGAGCGCGCCGGCGATGATCGCGGTCAGCCCCGCGGTCGCGGCGCGCTCGGTCAGCAGCCCGCGCATCATCGCCCCCGACAGCGCCTCCCCCGCCCCCACCAGCCCGATGCAGCGGCGCTCCAGCTCGACGCGCGGCAGCGGCTCGTGCGGCGCCAGCGCGGCGACGAAGGTCGCCACCGCGCCGTCGAGCAGCTCCTGGTCGACCGCGCCTTTCTCCTCGCTCCCCGCCAGCGCGGCGCCGACCGAGTCCCACGCCTCGCCGTGATCGGCGGCGCCGCGCACATAGGCCGCGGCGAGCCGCGCCGCGGTCGCGGCGACGTCGCGCCCGTCGGGTGCCACCGTGTCGCGCAAGGCGCGCCCGCGCTCGGCGTCGATCGCGCGATAGACCGCGACCAGCAGCTCGTCGCGCGAGCCGAAATGATCGTACACCACCGGCTTGGAGATGCCCGCGCGCTGTGCCAGCCCGGGCAGCGTCAGCCGCTCCGCCCCCTCCGCGCGCACCAGGGCGAGCGCGATGTCGAGCAACTGGCGCCGCCGCGCCGCTTTGGTCAGCCGCGCGCGCGCCGCGGGCGTGTCGGCGATGTCGTCGCTAGCGCTCATGGCCCGGCCGCATCGTCCTCTCCCTCGCTCGGCCATCGCCCGTCGCACGGCCCCGCCGACAGGACGGAGCCGCGGGCACGACCCATTGGACCACGCGTGCGAGCGACACAGGATCCGGCGCCACAGAGGGTGCCGGTTCGCTCTCCCCTGCCCGCACCCACGCCGGATCGGGCACGCAGGCTAGCATCGCGCGCCGCCGCGGTCGCGGGGCCGCGGCGTCGGCCCATCGCGCGCTACGGTGCGCCCGTCGCGCGCGCGCTTGCCTTAGCTACTTGGGGTAGCTTAGCGCCTTAGCTACTCCAGGTAGGTTATCGCACGAGAGGAGAATGGCGCATGGCGATCGATCCCATCTTGCTGTTGGGCGGCAGCGGCGCGATCGGGCGGCGCAGCGCGGCGGCATTGCGCGCGCAGCATCCCGACGTGCCGCTGCTGATCGGCGGGCGCGACCGCGATCGCGCCGAGGCGGCGGCGCGCGCGCTGGGCCAGGCGGAGGGCGTGGCGATCGACCCCGACGCGCCCGACCTCGGGCTGGGTGATCGCCGCGTCGGCGCGGTGGCGGTGTTCTACGCCGACCCGCGGCTCGCCGGGCTGGGCTATGCGCGCGCGCGCGGGCTGCCGCATCTCGGCATCTCCTCGGGCATCTACGAGATCGCGCCCGAGGTGGCGGTGTACATGCAGCGGCCCGCGGCGGGCGCGATGGTGCTGGGCTATGAGTGGCTGGTCGGCGCCACCACGGTGGCGACGCTCACCGCCGCGCGCGACTATGCGCGGGTCGACACGATCGCGATCGGCGCGCTGGTCGACAGCGAGGATCAGGGCGGCCCCGCGGTGGAGGAGGATTTCGCGCGGCTGTCGCACCGGCTGCCGGCGGCGCTGACACGCGTCGACGGCAGTTGGACGTGGCGCGAGGGCGAGGACGCGCGCGCCCCTGCCCCCGCGTCGGTGCGCGCGGCGGACGGGCGCGCGGTGGCCGGCACGGGCTTCTCCTCGATCGACGTCACCGGGCTGGCGGCGGCGACGGGCGCGCGCGACGTGCGCTTCGATCTCGCCACCGGCGAGAGCTCGACGCGGCGGCGCGGCGGCGATTTCTCGACCGAGATCGTGATCGCGCTGGCGGGCACCGACGCGCGCGGCGCGGCGAAGCGCAGCCGGCACGCGCTGATCCATCCCGGCGGGGCGGCGCCGCTGACCGCGCTGGGGGTGGCGATGCTGCTCGAGCGGCTCACCGGGCTCGACGGTGCCGCGCCCGCCGCGCCGGGGCTGTATTTCCCCTATCAGCTGATCGACCATGCCGCCTATCTGGCGCGGCTGCGCGCGGCGGGCGGCGCGCTGGAGACGCTCCCCGACTGAGATGCGGCCTGACTGAGGCGGGGCCCGACCGAGAAGGGGCCCGACCGGGACGGGGCGGGGCGCGCCCGCCCCGGCCCGCGCGGCGCGGCGGCAGGCTCAGTCGCGCGTCGCCGCTGGCCGGGCGAACAGACGCGCCCAGCGCGCGTCGAGCGCCGCCGCGCCGCTCGCGGGCGCCACGCGTCGCACCAGCGACAGGCCGCGCAGCGTCAGCCGGTGCCCGCGCAACAGCCGGCCCTCGATCGTATAGCCGAGGTCGTAGAGCGCGAGATCGACGTGCTCGGCGCCGTCCGCGAGGAAGCGCGTCTCGATCAGCAGCGGCAGCTGCTCGTCGCCGCGGCTGTCGTCGGGCAGGTCGATCCGTGCGCGCGCCTTCTGCAGCGCCTGCGCGAACCAGTCCGCCTCGATCCGCGGCTCGCCCGTGGTCGCGACCGGGGCGAGCCCGAGCGCGGCGGGGAAGCGCACCGACTGGCGCTGCACGGTCTGGTCGCTCGCCGCAGGGTGGAGCGCGAGCCGCTCCCCCTCCCCCGCGCCCGCGACCAGCACCAGCGTCGCCGCGCGCGCCGAGGCGCGGCGCGCGGTCGCGGCCTGGTCGGCGCGGCTGTCCTGGCGGTCGCTCCAGTTGCTCCACAAGGTCAGCGCCGAGATCACCACCGCCGCCAGCGCGAGCAACTCGCCCAGCGTGATCCAGCGCCGCCGGATCGCCGCGGCCTCGTCGGCGCGCCGCTCCGCGCGGGTGCCGGCGCCCTCGCCGGGGCGGGCGGCAGGGTGAGCGTCGGGGCCGGCGGAGTCCGGGCGATGCGGGTCGGGAGGTTGGGTCACGCCGCGGTTCGATCATTCCGCCGCAGCGGGGTCAAGCGCTATTGCCTATGGCTCGCACGACATCATAATGGGCCGCTTACGCCACCTCGATTCCGCTCCGCCGCCCGCGCCCCGCTATAGAGGGAAAGCGCGCGTGGCGCGCGCGGGAGAGATGGATTGAGGCTCTGGGCCTTCCAGCGTGACGCGACGATCGGCGACCTGTTCTTCGATGCCTGCCCCGAAGCGATCTATATGGTTCAGGACGGCGTCTATGTCGGGTGCAACCCGGCCACGCTCGCCGCCTTCGGGCGATCGCGCGAGGCCTTTATCGGCCGGCCCTCGGGCGACACCTCGCCCGCGCGCCAACCCGGCGGCGCGGTGAGCCTCGAGCTGCTCGGCCGCTACATCGAGGCGGCGCGACGCGGCGGACACCATCGCTTCCAATGGTATTTCAAGCGGCGCGACGGGTCGTTGTTTCCCGCGGTGGTGATGGTCTTCGCGGTGACCTGGCACGGGCGCCCCGCCTTCGTCGTCACCTTCACCGATACCAGCGACATCGCCGACATGGTCAATGCGATCAAGGGCGGGCTGGGTGCGCTGTCGGAGGGCGATCTCGCGCATGTGATCGACACCCCCTTGTCGGAGCGCTACGAGCCGCTGCGCGCCGCGTTCAATTCCGTGCTCGCCGAGCTACGCACGATCATCGGCGCGGTGGCGGTGAGCACGCGCGCGATGGGCGACGACGTCGGCGCGATCGGCACCGCGGCCGAGGCGCTGGCGGAGCGGACCGAGCGCCAGGCCGCCGCGCTCGAGCAGAGCGCCGCCGCGCTCGAGCAGCTCACCCGCAGCGTCGCCGACACCGCGGGCGACGGCGAACAGGCCGATCGCCTCACCGCGGCGGCGCGCGACGGCACGATCGGCGCGGGCGCGCTCGCGCAGCGCGCCATCGCGGCGATGCGCGCGATCGAGCATTCGAGCCACGAGATCGGCGAGATCATCGCGTTGATCGACGGGATAGCGTTCCAGACCAACCTGCTCGCGCTCAACGCCGGGGTCGAGGCGGCGCGCGCGGGCGAGGCGGGGCGCGGCTTCGCGGTGGTGGCACAGGAGGTGCGCGCGCTGGCGCAGCGCTCCGCCGAGGCGGCGCGCGACGTCAAGCAGCGCGTCGGCGCGGCCGGGGCGCAGGTCGACGCCGGGGTCGCGCTGGTGGCGGAGACCGACGGCGCGCTGCGCGACGTGATCGCGCGCGTCGACGAGGTGCGCGCGATCGTCGCCCGCGTCGCGCGCGCGGCGCGGCAGCAGGCCGATGGCGCGGCGCAGGTCAACACCGCGATCGGCGAGATGAGCCGGATGACGCAGGAGAATGCGGCCACCGCGCAGCAGACCAACGCGGCGACGCGGCTGCTCGCCGAGCGCGCGGGCGAGCTGGGCGCGGCGGTCGACCGCTTCCGCTTCGAGGCGCCGCGCGCGGCATCGGCATCGCGGGCGGTCGCGGCCGCGCGCGCCGCGCCGCGCGAACTGCGGCCGATCGACGCCGGGGCGCGCTCAGCCGCGCAGCAGCGCGACCGCCGCCTCGATCACCGACCCGCCGGCGATCGGCGCCAGCAGCAGCAGCAGCAGGTTGACGAGCACCAGCCGGCCGAGCCACCGCTCCTGCCGCGCTGACAGGCGCGGGCGCGGCCGCGGCGCTTCCCGGCGCGGGGGCGGCACCGGCTCGCGGAAGTCCATGAACATGCGCGTGTCTCCGACTCACCCGCGCATAACGCGGCGCGCGGCGCATCGCCCCGCGCGCGGGTCTCACGGGGTGTGCGGCTGCCCGGGCGTGACCGGCGGCAGCGGCTCGACCAGCGCGGTGGCGGGATCCACGCACCGGCTGACCGCCTCCGGGGAGCGGCGGGCGGCACGCGGTCGTGCCGCCCCCTCACCTCACACCAGCTCGCGCAGCGCGCTCGCGTCGAAGTCCTTGAGCCCGTCGCTGTCGCCCGCGCGCACCTTGGCGACCCAATCGGGGTCGCTGATCAGCGCGCGCCCCACCGCGATCAGGTCGAACTCGTCGCGCTCCATCCGCTCGATCAGCCGCTCGAGCCCCTCGGGACGCGAGGTCTCGCCGCCGAACGCCGCGATGAACTCGCCCGACAGCCCGACCGAGCCGACGCTGATCGTCGCCGCGCCGGTCAGTTTCTTGGCCCAGCCGGCGAAATTGAGGCCGTCCGCGCCGTCCTGCTCGGGGAATTCGGGCTCCCAGAAGCGCCGCTGCGAACAATGGAGCACGTCGACCCCGGCATCGACCAGCGGCTGGAGCCAGTCGGCCATCTCCGCGGGCGTGGGCGCCAGCCGCGCGGCGAAGTCCTGCTGCTTCCACTGGCTGACGCGCAGGATGATCGGATAATCGGGGCCGACCGCGGCGCGGATCGCCGCCACCACCTCGCCCGCGAGCCGCGCGCGCTCGCGCAGGCTGGCGCCGCCGTAGCGATCGTCGCGCCGGTTGGTCCCCGCCCAGAAGAACTGGTCGATCAGATAGCCGTGCGCGCCGTGGATCTCGACCGTGTCGAAGCCGAGCCGGCGCGCGTCCGCCGCGGCGCGCGCGAAGGCGGCGACGGTGTCGGCGATATCCTCCTCGCTCATCGCCGCGCCGCGCGGGCGATCGGGCGCGAGCAGCCCCGACGGGCTCTCGACCGGCGCCGCCGGCTCCCAGCCGCTGGTCCCCTTGGTCGAGCCGGTATGCCACAGCTGCGGCCCCATCCGCCCGCCGGCCTGGTGGACCGCGGCGATCACCTGCGCCCAGCCCGCCAGCGCGGCCTCGCCGTGGAAGAAGGGGATGGCGGGCTCGTTGCGCGACGCGGGCCGGTCCACCACCGTGCCCTCCGACAGGATCAGCCCGACCCCGCCGGCGGCGCGGCGGCGGTAATAATCGGCGTTGGCCTGACCGGGCACGCCCTCGGGCGCGAACGTGCGCGTCATCGGTGCCATGACGATACGGTTGGCGAGCGCCAGCGACTTCACCTGAAAGGGACGGAAGAGGATGTCGGCGGCGCCCATGCGAAAACTCCGTTGCTGATCACAACTGACATGGGACGCGCGGCGACGGGCGTCAACGCGGGGCTTGTGTGTGCCGTCTCATCTTGCCGCACGCACGCTGACCCGGATCGCGCGCCGGTCGAGCAAAGCCATGTGAGCCGCGTCACTTAGGCCTCGCCGGCCAGCGACGTGACGCAATCACCGCGTGACTTGCCCGATTGAAGCCAAACCGCTAGCCTGACCCGTAAACAGCTTCAGGCGAGGTAGTGTGAACACGGTCGTCAATCAGATCGGTGATCTGGCCGGTGCGGGCGAGCGGATGATCGAGCGGCTGCGCCGCAAGGCCTTCCTGCCCGAAAGCCGCAAGGGTCTCAACGTGCGGCTCGGCATCGCCGAGGCGGCGCAGCTGCTCGGCTGCTCGACCAACCGCATCCGCATGGCCGAGGAGGACGGGCGCCTCCCCGCCGCCCCCGCGTCCGAGACCGGGCGGCGGCTGGGCTATACCATCCCCGAGCTGCTCCACATGCGCGCGGTGCTGGGCGCCTCGCCCGCGCGCGCGCCGCTCGACGTGCCCGCGATCATCGCGGTGCAGAACTTCAAGGGCGGCGTCGGCAAGTCGACCGTCACGACGCATCTGGCGCATTATCTCGCGGTACAGGGCTATCGCGTGCTGGTGGTCGATTGCGACAGCCAGGCGACCACCACGACGCTGTTCGGCTTCAACCCGCATTTCAACGTCACCCGCGAGGAGACGCTCTACCCCTATCTGTCGATCGAGCCGACCCAGGCCGACCTGTCCTATGCGGTCAAGCAGACGCCCTGGCCCAATGTCGACCTGATCGCCTCCAACCTCGAGCTGTTCGACGTGGAATATGAGCTCGCCGCGGCGGGCAGCGACGGCGGCTCGGTGCTCGCGGCGCGCTTCCGCAAGCTGAAGAACGGTCTGGCCGAGCTGGCGCGCGACTATGACGTGGTGCTGCTCGACCCGCCCCCCGCATTGGGAACGATCAGCCTCGCGGTGATGCAGGCGGCCAATGCGCTGCTGGTGCCGCTCGCCGCCACCACGCCCGATTTCTGCTCCACCGTCCAGTTCCTGTCGATGATGGACCAGGTGCTCCACCAATTGATGGGGGCCGGGATCGCGATCGACTATCAGTTCGTCCGGCTGATCTGCTCCAAGTTCGACGCCAACGACCCCAGCCACGCGATGGTGCGCGCGATCATGGAACAGAGCTTCGGCCCGGCGCTGCTGCCCGTGTCGATCCTCGATTCGGCCGAGATCAGCCATGCCGCGATGCGGATGATGACGATCTACGAGCTCGACAAGCCGATCGGCACGCCGCGCACGCACAAACGCTGCCGCGCCAATCTCGACGAGGCGATGCAACAGGTCGAACAGCTCGTCCGCCAGGGCTGGGGCCGCGTCGCGCCGGCGAGCGAGGAGGCGGTGATCCATGCCGCGGCCTGATGCGGAGGGGCTGTCCTACATGGCGTGGTTCCCGCTACGTTCCGGGCGGGAGGTGAGTGATGGCGCGTAAGCAATCGGACTATCTGGCGGCGCTGCTCGCCGAAGAAGCGGCCGAGGCGCCCGCCGCCCCTGCCCCGCCGCGCACGCCCGCGCCCGAGCGCGCGCGCGCGACCACGTTGCTGGGGCGCGAGTCGGCGCTGGCACGCGTGGCGAGCGGCGAGGTGCGGCAGGTCACGCAATTGCTGCTCGACCCGGCGCGGGTGCGCGTCTGGCCGGGCAACGCGCGCAGCTACGCGCATCTGAGCGAGGAGAATTGTCGCGAGCTGATCGACTCGATCGTCGCCGAGGGCGGGCAGAAGGTCCCGGCGGTGGTTCGACGCGTCGAGGGCGACGACGCGCATGATTATGAGGTGATCGCGGGCACGCGGCGCCATTGGTCGGTGTCGTGGCTGCGCGCGCACAGCTATCCCGAGATGCAGTTCGTGGCGCAGGTGGCGCAGCTCGACGACGAGGCCGCGTTCCGCCTCGCCGATCTCGAGAATCGCGCGCGCGCCGACGTGTCCGATCTCGAGCGCGCGCGCAATTACCGCGCGGCGCTGGCGACGCATTACGGCAACCATCAGGCGCGCATGGCCGAGCGGCTCAAATTGTCCAAGGGCTGGCTGTCGAAGATGCTCAAGGTGGCGGCGCTGCCCGAGGTGGTGGTGTCGGCCTTCGCCTCGCCCGGCGACGTCCAGCTCAAGCCGGCCTATGCGCTGGCGCAGGCGCTCGACGACCCGCGCGCGGCGCCGCTGATCCTCGCCAAGGCGCGCGCGCTCGCGGCCGAGCAGGCGCGACGGCGCGAGGCGGGGACCGCGGGCTGGGCCGCGCCCGAGGTGATCCGCCAGTTGATGGAGGCGCCGCGCGCCGGCGCGCCCGTGGCGCCGCTGTGGCGCTGGACCACGCCGCATGGCCGCGCCGCGCTGTCGATCCAGTCGGTCAGCCGCCAGGGCGTGACGCTGCGGCTCCACGCCGGCTCGGGCGCGAGCGCGGACGATCTCGCCGAGGCGCTGCGCGCGGCGCTGGCGCATCTGGAGGATGAGGGCCGAGGCCTGCAGCGGTGACCGCGCCGCGCGCCCGCGCGTCGCGGAGCGGTTTCCCCGGGGAAACACCGCTCGGCGGGCGGGCGTGGCAGGGTGGCGCGGGCGGTCGGTTCGGATATGCTCGCCGTCTGCCTGATCGTCGGTCGGGTTTCCCCGGGGAAACTGAACTCCCCTCCCCCACAGGATCGATCGGCACCCTCTCCCTCGGATCGATGCGGCACGTACGCGCACGAACGGGTGGCGGTTAGATGACGGCTGCGCGCGGGCTGGGCAGTATCGAGCAGAGACCGGGCCGGTCATCGGCGCCGACGGACCTCGACGCTCGTCGTAGCCACGGCCGATGTTTCCCCGGGAAAACTCGAGAACAGGAGCCGCGGCACCGCGACCTCGCCGACGTCGCGTCCGCGGCCTCTGAGTGCGATTTGGGTTCACGCGAAGGCGCGGAGACGCGGAGGCAGCAATTGCGCGACGCTCTTGCCCGCCATCGAGAGCCTCGCGATCGGCATCGTTGCCCGATCGATCGATCCGCCGGACATGATGACTTGGCGCGCTGCCCCATCATCGTTTGCGATGCCAGTTTTCCCTTTCGCCGCTTCCCAACCTCCATGTTGCGGTTTTCCGCTTCGCGTTTAGTCGCGCGCGGCCACCCTGCCCCTGCCCACTCCTGGTCCGCCTCACCCGGGCAAACCCCGCACGCCCATGGCTTGAGCACCCGCTCTCACCCCCCACACCGCCTCCGCGTCTCCGCGCCTCCGCGTGAACATCCTTCTTTCTCTAGCCGACCGGCCGAAGCCCCCGAGCGCTCGTGGCTGTTGAAGTGCAGGCTGCGGCCGAGCCCGCCCGCTCCGGCGCAATCCAGGCTGCGCCGCCGACATTTCCCCGGGGAAACCTTGCGACCCGAAGCCGCGTGGCGTGATCGCTTCGTCGCCCCCCTTCCCCGGCCCCCGTCCGATCAACCGTGCGCGCCCCCGGACGTGTGCGCCCACCGCCACATCGCGTCCCTTCACCGGCGCGCCACCAGCCGCTACCTCGTCGCCATACCGCGTTTCCCCGGGGAAACGACTGTCCCCCTCCTCCCGACCAACCGAGAGCCCGACGCATGAGCCAGGCGCGCCGCCAGCCGGCCACCGACCAGTTCGAGCTGTTCCTCCCCTATCTCGCCGATCTGCCGCTGCGCGATCAGCGCGAGATGATGGAGCGCCCCTTCTTCAGCCTCGCCAAGTCGAAGCGGGTCAAGCCGATCGACTATCGCTCCCCCGACGGCAAATTGTGGGTCAATGTCTCGGCCAATCCCGCTTATGGCATGGCGACGATCTGGGACGCCGATATCCTGATCTACTGCGCCTCGGTGCTCGCCGACATGGCGCGCCGCGGGGTCAACGACGTGCCGCGCACGCTCCATCTCATGCCCTATGACCTGCTCCGCGCGATCGGGCGCGAGCCGACCGGGCGCGCCTATGAGCTGCTCGGCCAGGCACTCGATCGCCTCGTCGCGACCACGGTCAAGACCAATATCCGCGCCGAGAACCGCCGTGAGGCGACGTTCAGCTGGCTCGACGGCTGGACGCAATTGGTCGACGAGCGCACCGAACGCTCGCGCGGGATGACGCTCGAACTCTCCAATTGGTTCTGGGAGGGGGTGATGATGACGGGCGGCGTGCTCTCGATCGACCGCGCCTATTTCGACATCACCGGCGGGCGCGAGCGCTGGCTGTACAAGGTAGCGCGCAAGCACGCCGGGGGCGCGGGCGAGCCCGGCTTCGCCATCGCGCTGCCGACGCTCTTCGAGAAATCGGGGGCGGAGGGCGTCTACCGCCGCTTCAAGTTCGAGATCGCCAAGATCGCCGAGCGCGACGAATTGCCCGGCTATGCGCTGACGATCGAGCAGGACGGCAAGGGGCGCGAGCCGCTGCTGCGGATGCGCCGCCGCGCCGCGCCCAGTGCGCGCGCGTCCGCCGGCGAGGGCGGGGCAGGGGAGCCGATCCCCGCGCCCGCGCCCGCGCCCCCGGCCGCGCGCGCCCCGGCCGCCGCCACCCCCTCGCCCCCGGCCGAGCCGCTGGTCGACGCCGCGGCGCTGGTCCGGCGCAGCGTGGCGGGCCTGGCCGGGCGCGCGCAGCTCGGCGACATCAGCGAGGCGACGCTCGCCACGCTGCGGCAGGAATGCCCGGGCTGGGATTATCAGACGCTCCACGCGGAGTTCCGCGGCTGGATCGACGCCGATCCGGCGCGCACCCCGGTCAATTACCAGGCGGCGTTCATCGGCTATGTCCGCCGGTTCCACGCCAAGAACCGCCACACGCTCGGCCGCTGATGCGCCGCGCGTTCCCGAAGTATCGCTAGGCCGAAGGTCGGCTCGCACGCACGCCGACGCGCCGTCGCGGGATTGAACGAGCCCGGCGGTCCGTCTCGACGAAAGGATTCAGATCGCGCCGCCCCTCACCCCGACGACCCGACGCATCGACACTTCGGGAACGGTCTGGAGCACCGCGTCGACACAACGGGAACGCTCCGGCGATACATCGGGAACGCGCGTCTCGATATATCAGGAACGATCCGACGATATTTCGGGAACGACGACCAGAGCGCGACTCGCGCGATTCCGCCGCGCCGGGCGCATCGCCGCGCCGCTTAACCTCTTAACCTCTCTTCTAACCCTCTAACCCGAGGGGATGGTGAGAGGCATGAGGGAGGAGGGGTTCGCGGCGGAGCGGCGGCGCTGCGATCTCAGACGCGAATGTCCGCGGCGCCGCGGATCCAGCGCTCGACCGGGGCGCCGGTCGCCGCCTCCTCGTTGGAGAATCCGTCGCGCAGCACCAGCGCGCCGAAATCGAGCCCGGTGGCGCGCTCCACCGCTGCCAGCGAGCGCTGATAGGTGCGGTACGGCCCGAACAGCAGTTCGACGCGCGCGAGATCGACGGGATGGTCGACCATATAAGCGGTCGCCGACGGGGTGCCGTCGTCGTGGACGAAGGCGATCACCTTCCAATAAGCGAGCGGGATGGCGGCGCCGCGATAGACCGGATCGTCGTCGCGAAAGACCGGGCCGGTGAACACGCTCGCGCGCTCGCGCCAGCGCCGCGTGTTGCCGAGCACGAGATCCTCCAGCCCGAGCCACAGCCGCTGGTTGAAGGCGGCGAGCTGGGGCGCGCAATTGGTGAAATGGAAGGTGTCGGCATTGGCCTGGGCGGCGCGATCGCCCCAATTGGGATCCTCGCGGCGGACGAGATGGCCCCGGTCGAAGTCATTGTCGGCATAGAGCGCCTCGCCGAACTGCGCCTCGGCGGGGATGCGGCCGTCGAGCGCCCAGCGATCCTCGCCGCGCGGCACGGCGACGCTCGCCGCACCGTCGAGATTGACCGCGGTGAACAGCGCCAGCCGCCGCGCGCGCGACATCGTCACGGTGAAATGCGTATAGTCGAGCCGCCCGTCATCGCGCCCCGGCACCGCGAGCACGTCGTCGATCCGGGCGCCGGGGGAGGGGAGGGCGACCGTGAAGTCGCCGAGATGCGCCGCGTCATAGCCGCGCCGGTCGGCGAGCCGCTCGGCGGGCGTGACCCGCGCGCGCGCCGGCGCGAGCGAGGCGGGCGCCGGGGCGGGGGGCACGAGCGCGCGCAGATCGGCGAGACGCGGGCGGTAGCTGGTCGGCACGGTCATTCTCCTCTCGCAACGATATCATGACCCGTTCTGGCGACGTTCGATGACGCGACGACGACGTAGCCAGCAGCGACAGCGCGCACCGCGTCGTCACGCCGCCCGCTGCCGGTAAGTGCTCCTGCGGAAGCAGGAGCCCAGAGCCACGCGCGTGACGCCTGCCACGCTGGGCTCCTGCTTGCGGAGGAGCACCGTCCCACCGGGCGCTGATGCGAGCCCGCCGGCCCGAAGCTCAGCGCCGTGCGCGCTGCCATTTGTCGGCGACTCCGCGGCCGAGCATCCGGCGCCGCTCCAGCCGCGCGCACAGCGCGCCATAATAGTCGCTGAGGAAGCCGAGATCGTCGCCGTCGTCCGCCAGCCCCGCCTTGGCGCGGATCGACCCCGCCACCACCGCCAGGCTCGCCGGCTGTGCCGCGCGCAGCACGTCCTCCAGCGCGCGCAGCTCATATTCGCCGTACAGGTCGAGCGCGGCCTCGCCGAACTGGCGGTGCGCCGGGGCGGCGCCGAGGTCGCTGCCGAGCGGCCGGCGCTCGTCGCGCACCACCCAGGTGCCCGCGATCACGTCGCCGAGCCGCAGCCGGTCGCGGTTGAACAGAGGGAACAGCAGGAACAGCGCGGTCCAGCCGAGCGCGGCGATCGCGAACACCGCGTCGGAGCGGCTCGGGCCGTCCAGCGCCAGGAAGGTGAGGGGGAGGAACACCTCGACCTCGCGCACCGCGTTGCGCGCCACGATCGCGCTGGCGCTCAGCCGCGCGCCGTCGCGCGCGATCACGCGCAGCCCCAGCGCGCGCTTGCCCGGCGTCGCGCCGCGCGCGCCCAGTTCGAACAGGATGAACCAGCCGTTGCGCAGCACGAAGGCGCCGAGCAGCCACAGCACCAGCACCGCCTCGCCCGCGGGCGCGTCGCCCGAGAGGAAGCCGAGCGCGATCGTCGCCGCCACCAGCACGACCAGCAGCAGCAGCACGTCGAGACAATAAGCCGCCGCGCGCGCCGCCGCGCCGCCGAGCGCGAGGTGCAGCGCGACCCCCTCGGGGGTGACCAGCCGGCGGTCGAGCCCGCGGTCAGCGCGCGCCATCATGCCCCCGCGGCAGATAGAAATAGGCGAGCCACGCCACCAGCATCGCCGCGCCGATCGCGGCGCGCGCGAGGCCGTCGTCGACCGTCTGGCGCCCGATCCCCTCGAGCAGCCCGGCGACCACCAGCATCACCACCGCGCCCGCCATCACGATCGCGCCGCCGCGCCCCGCGTCGAGCGCGGCGTCGCCGCGCGCCAGCCGCCCGGGGAAGGCGAGCGCCAGCCCGACGCGGAAGCCCGCCGCCCCCGCGAGCATCACCGCGAACAGCTCGGTGGTGCCGTGGATCGCGAGCCATTGCGCGAAATCCAGCCCAACGCCCTTGCCCGCGAACACCGCGACCATCGCCCCCAGCGACAGACCGTTGAAGGCGAGCAGCAGCGCGGTCGGCACCCCGAAGGCGATCCCCAGCGCGAAGGAGAAGATCGCGATCTGGGCATTGTGGGTGAACAGAAAGGTGGCGAAGGTGACCAGCCTGCCCTCGCCGCCGCGGCCGTGGAGCGTGGCGCGCAGCGCGTCCGCGCTCGCCGCGGGGTCGCGCCCGCCCGCCATGTCCTCGCCGACGATGGCGTAGAACCAGCCCGGCTCGCCGCGCACCAGCAGATAGCCCGCGACCGCGGCGGCGAGCGTCAGCAGCAGCGCGGCGAGCGTCTCGCGCCACATCGCGCGCACCGCGGCGGGCCAGTCGTGGCGGAAGAAGCCCAGCAGCTGCCGCCCGATCGGCTCGGACACGCCGTAGAGCTGGAAATAGGCGCGGGTACACAATTGATCGAGATAGGCGACGAGCTGGCGGTCGAGCGAGGTGGCGCGGGCCGAGGCGAGCGACGAGAGCGCGGTGCGGTACAGCAGCGGCAGCGCGAGCAGCTCGTCGTCGTCGAGCGCACGCACCGAGCGCTTCTCGGCGCGTGCGAGCAGCGCGTCGAGCCGCACCCAATCGGCCTCGTGCGCGGCGCGGAAGCGGCTGCCCGCGGCGCCGGCGCGCGGGGTGGGGGGAGGGGGCGCGCTCACAGCAGGTGCCGCCGCTTGAGATCGACATAGGCCGCGACCAGCCGCTCGCCCACCGCCGCGTGCGGCGCCTCGACGACATGCGCGCCGAGGTGGCGCAGCCGGGTGAGCACCAGCAGACGGTCGCGCAACAGCCCCGCCGCGGTCACCGCGCGGGTGACGTCGGCCGCCTCCGCGGGGGCGCGCGCGAGGATCGCCTCCAGCTCGGCGTCGCGCAGCACCACGATCAGCAGCAGGTGGCGCTGCACCAGCCGCGTCGCGGCGCGCACCAGCGCCTCGGCCGCGACCAGGTCGATCACCTCGGTGAACAGCACCACGGTGGAGCGCCGCGTCAGCCGCCCCGACAGATCGGACAGCGCGTGGACGTAATTGCTCTCCGCGCCGCTATAGTCGATCGCGGCGGCGCGGTGCTGCAGCGTGGCGAAGGCGCGCGCGCCGCCGACGAAGCCGGTCGACAGCCGCGGCCGCTCGTCGAACGCCTCCAGCGCGACGCGGTCGCCGAGCTTGAGCGCGACCCAGGCGGCGAGCAGCGCCGCGGTGACCGCGCGGTCGACCCGCGGCACGCCGTCCACCGGCTCGCTCATCTGGCGCGCGGTGTCGATCGCGAAGACGATCTGGCTGTTGCGCTCGGGGCGCATGTCCCTGGCGTGGAGCCGGACGTGGCGCGCCGACTGTTTCCAGTCGATCGTGCGCCGGTCCATGCCCGCACGGAACTCGACCAGCGCCTCGAACTCGCTGCCGTCGCCGCGGTCGGGCTGCGCCAGCATGCCGTCATAGGCGAGGCGGCGCAGCAGCGCGGCGCCGCGCTGTTCCACCGGCCGGATGTCGGGCAGGATCGGCAGGCTCTGGTCGAGCGCGCGCGCGCGCTGGTGCCACACCAGGCCGAACGGTCCGCGCCAGCGCAGCCACAGGGTGGCGGGCCGCGCGGTGCCGCGCCGCAGCGTCGTCACCGTCAGCGTCGCGCCACCCGCTCCCGCCGCCAGCGCGACGGCGCAGCGCCCGTCGTCCGCGACCGCGAGCAGCGGGTCGGCGGCGAGCGCCACCTCGGCGGCGCGCGGGGGCGGCGCGCGGCGCGGCGCGATCCGCACCGTCACCGCCAGCGGCACCGCGGCGCCGACCGGGGCGCTGCGCGGCAGCGCGATCGTCGCGGTGGCGCGATGCCGCCCGCGCCAGGCGTCGAGCGCGACCAGCAGCAGCACCGCGGCGGGCCAGGCGAGCCCGGCATACCAGCGCGCGGGCAGCAGCACCGCGACCAGCAGCGCGGGCGGCGCCCCCGCGGCGGCGAGCACCACCGCGGCACGCGCGGGATAGATCACCGCGGCGCCTCGATCGCGGCGACGATCGCGGCGACCACGTCCTCGACGCGCTGCCCCTCGATCTCGGCGGCGGGGGAGAGCGTCAGCCGGTGGCGCAGCAGCGCGGGGGCGAGCGCCTTGACGTCGTCGGGCAGGACGAAGTCGCGCGCGTCGATCGCGGCGCGCGCGCGCGCGGCGCCCGCCAGCATCGCCCCCGCGCGCGGCGAGGCGCCGCCCTGCAGGTCGGCATGGTCGCGCGTCGCGCGCACCAGCGCGGTGATATAATCCACCACCTCCTCGACCAGCCGCACCTGCGCCACCGCCGCGACCGCGGCGCCGATCGCGGCGGCGTCGGCGCAGGTGGCGACGCCCCAGGTCTCGGGCACCATCGCGCCGTCGCGCGCGCCATGGGTCGCGACGATGCGGCGCTCTTCCTCGGCGCTGGGATAGCCGACCAGCTGCTTGAACAGGAAACGGTCGAGCTGCGCCTCGGGCAGCGGGTAGACGCCCTGCTGCTCGATCGGGTTCTGCGTCGCGATCACGGTGAAGCGCGGGCCGAGCGGCAGGCTCTGGCCGTCGATCGTGACGGTGCGCTCCTGCATCGCCTCGAGCAGCGCGGCCTGGGTCTTGGGTGGGGTGCGGTTGATCTCGTCGGCGAGCAGCAGGTCGGTGAAGATCGGCCCGCGCGTCAGCGTGAAGCTGGAGGTCTGGAAATTGAACAGATTGGCGCCGATGACGTCGCCGGGCATCAGGTCGGGGGTGAATTGGATGCGCCCGAAGGCCAGCCCGGTGGCGCGGGCGAAGCTGTGCGCCACCAACGTCTTGGCGGTGCCCGGCGGGCCTTCGAGCAGGATATGCCCGCCCGCGAACAGCGCCACCAGCACCAGCTCCACCGTGTCGGCCTGGCCGACCACCGCGCGCGCCACCTCGCGGCGGATCGCCGCCGCCAGCGCGGCCACCTCGTCGATCGTCACTTCCTGTCCCCCATCCAGTCGTGCAGCGCGCGCGCGGCGCGCGTCAGCTCGCGTGTGTCCTGTGCCGCGCTCACCGCCTCGGCCAGCGCGGTGAAGCGCGCGCCGCGGTCGAGCCGGTCGAGATAGGCGTCGAGCGCGGCGCCGCTCGTCCCCGCGGGCGCGGCGAAGGCACGCGCCGCCGCCTCGCGCATCACCTCGACGTAGCGCTGCCCCAGCCGCGCCTCGCGCCCGGCCGTGCGCACCAGCGCGGCGGTCTGGTCGACCAGCGCGGCCTTGCCCAGCGCCAGCGCGCGCGGGCGCGGCCGCGGGCTGCCGAAGCGCGTCACCGTGCCCAGCGCGGCGAGCAGCAGCGCGGCGAGTAACGTCAGCGTCAGCGCGACGAAGGGCGGCTCGACGATCAGCTGGAGCGGGTTGGCGCGCGCGCCCAGCCCGTTGAGCGTGACGTCGAACGCCATCCCCTGCGCCTGGTTGGAGTTCATCCAGTCGAGCAGCGCCAGCGCCGCCGCGGCGCCGCGCCGGTCGCGCATCGCGCGATTGTCGAGCAGGTCGGGGTCGGCGAGCACGTAGAGCGGCCGGTCGGCGAAGCGCCCGAGCACGATGTCGCCGCGCTCGTCGACCAGGACCGGCTCGAGCGCACCGAACGCGCTGCGCCGCACGGTCGGTCGGATCGCCTGGAGCGGGCGCGGCGCGGCGAGGCGCAGCGCGCTGAGCGTCGGCTCGACCGCGCGCAGCGGGCGCCCGCCGCTGGCGCGCTGGACGATCGGCAGGTCCGCGGCGGGGGCGAGCACGTCATGCGCCTCGTCGCGCGGCAGCAGCCCGGCGACGCGGACCCAGCCCGGGCGGTCGGGATCGGCGAGCGTGCGCCATTTCGGCAGGACCAGCAGCGTCGGCAGCTGCTGGCGCCGCGCGGTCACCGACGCGACCGGCACCGCGCCGCGCGGCGGGGTGGCGATCACCAGATCCTCGGTGTCGAGCAGGCGGACGTCGCGCACCACGCGCGGGTGGCGCCCGGTCGCCTCGGCGAGGCGCATCACCCCGGAGAAGCCGGTGACCGCGTCGGACAGCGCGTGCGTCCCCGCGCTGCCGCGCCCGCGCGACGACGGCGCCGCCGCGCCGAGCACCAGTGTCGCGACGAAGCCGGCGATGCCGAGCGCGAGCAGGATCGCGACCGTGACGGGGGAGAGCAGCCGCCCCGCGGCGGCGTCGCGGCTCACGCGCGCCACGCCGCGGGCAGCGCCAGATCGGCGTAATCGGCGCGCGCGACCTCCCAGTCGGCGCGGTCGACCGCGGCGCCGCCGAACAGGCTGCGCTCGACCAGCCGCGCGATCGCGGCGAACCGGTCGCGCGCGCGCGGCGGCAGCACCGGCGCGGCGGCGAGCTCGCGCGCGGTCAGCGCGGGCTGGACCAGGCCGGGGCGCCGCCGCGCGAGATCCTCGACCGAGCGGAACAGCAGCAGGTGCGCCGCCTCGGCGTAGCGCCCCGCCGCGGCGAGCGCGTCGGCCTCGCGCAGCCAGGCGCGCACCGGGGCGGCGTCGAACAGCGGCGCTGTCTCCTCGTCGAGCGCCGGCGCCGCGACCGCGCGGCGCCGCCAGCGCGGCCAGCGCCACACGCCGTAGCGCAGCCGCTCCACCACCGCCCAGGCGATCGCGAGCAGCAGCGCGCCGACGACGCCCCACAACAGCATCTTGGCATAAGGCCAGTCGGGCAGCCACGCGCCGAGCCGCGCCAGCGCGCGCCCGATCGCGCGCGCGCCGCCGTCGATCCACTCGGCCAGCGCGCGCAGCCACGCCGGGGTGGGCGGCGGCGGGGTGGGGCGGACCAGGTCGAACTGGACGCTGCCGTCGGCGCGCAGCGCGCGCTGCGCCGCGACGAAGTCGGGCGTGGCGAGCACGCGCGCGGCGCCGCCGTCCCTGATCGTCGCTGCCGCCACTCGCCCCCCGCTGCGTCCCCCACCGAGCTTATAAGAAGAAATCGGCGAGGCAATCGGGTGCGGTGGCGCGCGCGACGAATTGCCTCGCGGCGCGTGGGCGGTGGGGGGGCCGGCGCTGAAGGGCGCGTGCGCCTCCGGTCGCTGGTCGCTCCCGCGGCAACGCGAGGGGAGGGGAGAGACCGCGTCCTCTTTCTCGCTCCTCACCGTCATCCCGGGCTCGGCCCGGGATCCATGGTGCCGCGAGAGCCGCCGGCGACGCTCTTGCGGAGGGATGGATCCCGGCGCGAGGCCGGGATGACGGGTGGGGTCAGCGGCTTCCGCGACGACAAAGCTTTCTGGGTGCTGATCCATGAGTCCCGGGTCGAACCCGGATGACGGAGCTGGTCCGCGGGCGCGAGGATGTAGCCCGGCGATGACGCGGCCGCGCTGATCGTGCCGACGCTGGTGGCGCCGTGCGCGCGCGCGCCGCGGGGGACGCTGTATGCCGCGCTCCACGAGGCGCGCCGCGCGGCTCGCCGCGCTGTTCGCCTGACCCGATGCGGCGAGGGATCGCCACCGAACCCGGTGGTAACGACGATTCCGGCTGGACTTTGCCCCATCGCTGCGCCGTGATGCGGCCGGAGCACGTAAGGGGGGACGAGATGGCGAGCGTGGCGGGGGAACAGGAAACGGCGTCGTTCAGCATCGGCGCGGCGATGAGCGACACGATCGCGACGGTGCGCGCCGCGCCCGCCTTGTTCTTCGGGACCAGCTTCCTGCTGGGGGCGCTCCCCGCGCTGCTGCTGCGATGGTTCCTGGCGTCCGCCGCCACGGTCGCGACGGGCGCGCCGATCCTGCTGGCGATCGTCGTCTATGTGCTGTGGATGCTCTGCTACATGGCGGCGCAGGCGGTGCTGCTGCGCGCCACGGTGGACCGCCTCGACGGCGCGCACCAGCCGCTGGGCGCGACGGTGCGCGCCGCGCTGCCGGCGGTGCTGCCGCTGGTCGCGGTGTCGCTGATCTACTGGTTCGCCGTGTCACTCGGGCTGGTCGCGCTGATCGTGCCCGGCGTGTTCGTCGCGCTGATCTGGTCGGTCGCCGCGCCCGCGGTGGTGGCGGAGGGCAGCGGGCCGATCGCCGCGCTGTCGCGCAGCCGCGCGCTGACCCGCGGCGCGCGCGGCCAGATCGCCGGGCTGTTCCTGCTGGTGATCGCGATCTACGCGGTGGCCTATGCGCTGGCGGGCGTGGTCAACGTGCTGGTGCTGGGGCTGCCCGCGGTCGATACCGGCCAGGGCGTGGCGGGGGCGCTGACCTCGGTGGTGCTGCAGGTGGTGCTGCTGCCGCTGTGGATCGCGATCCAGGGCGTGGTCTATGTCGCGCTGCGCGAGGCCAAGCACGGCCCCGCGGGCGAGCGGCTCGCCGACATCTTCGCCTGAGCCGGGCGGGGCACGGCGACGCGGGGCGCGGCTCAGCCCGCCCGCGCCGCCAGCCCGTCGGCGAGCGCGTCGAACACCGCGCGGCAGCGCGCCAGATCGCGCAGATCCTCGTGCATCACCACCCACATCGGCAGGTCGAGCGCGAACAGGTCGGGCAGCAGCCGCACCAGCGCCGGGTCGCGCGCCGCCAGCACGGTCTGGCAGATACCGATCCCGTACCCCGCCTGGATCGCCGCCATCTGCGCGGCGTCGCTGTCGGTGCGCAGCGCGAAGCCGGCGCGGTCGATCCCCGGCAGATGGCGCATCGCGGCGCGGATGAACTCGGTCTCGGTATCGAAGCCGATCAGGTCGTGCGCGGCGAGATCGGCCCAACCGGCCGGGGTGCCGCGCCGCGCGATATAGTCGCGCCGCGCGTGGAAGCCGAGCGTCACCGCGCCGACACGCCGCGCCACCAGCGCCTGCTGCGCCGGCGCGACCATCCGCACCGCGACATCGGCGCGGCGCTGGAGCAGGTCGTCGACCGTGTCGGTCAGCGCCAGCTCGATCACCAGCCGCGGGTGCGCGCGGCGCAGCGCGGCGAGGATCGCGGGCAAATGGAGGATGCCGACCGCATGGCTGGCGCTGACGCGCACCACGCCCTCGGGCCGGTCGGGCGCGCCGCTGCCCGCGCGGCGCAGCGCGGTCGCGGCGGCGACCAGCGCCTCGGCGTGCGGGCGCAGCGCGAGCGCGCGGTCGGTCGGCGACAGGCCGCGCGGCGAGCGGACGAACAGCGCGCCCCCGACCGCCTGCTCCAGCGCGGCGACATGGCGCGCGACGCTCGGCTGGGTCAGCCCCAGCGCGCGCGCCGCCCCCGACAGCGAGCGCGCCTCCAGCACCGCCGCGAAGCTGCGATAGACGTCCCAGCTCGGTCCCGTGTTCATCGATAACCGTATAGCCGATCCACGGATCTCCGCAATTTCCGTGTAGCCCCGCGCGCGCCACCTTGTCGCGGTGACGATGCAGGACAGGAGGCGATGATGGGTGAACGACAGGCCCTGGTGCTCGGCGCGACCGGCGGGATCGGCGGCGCCACCGCGCGGCGGCTGCTCGACGGCGGCTGGCGCGTCCGCGCGCTGACGCGCGGGGCCGGCGAGGGGATCGACCCGCGCTGCGAGATCGTGCGCGGCGACGCGCGCGACGCCGACGCGGTGGTCGCCGCGGCGGCCGGGGCGGAGGCGATCCTCCACGCGGTCAACCCGCCGGGCTATCGCGACTGGGCGGGGCAGGTGCTGCCGATGCTCGACGCCACGCTCGCCGCGGCGCGCGCGACCGGCGCGCGCGTGGTGCTGCCGGGGACGGTCTACAATTACGGGCCGGACGCCTTCCCGCTGATCGACGAGGACGCGCCGCAGCGCCCGGTGACGCGCAAGGGCGCGATCCGGGTCGAGCTGGAGCGGCGGCTCGCGGCGCTGGCGGCGAGCGGCGCGGCGCCGGTGCTGATCGTGCGCGCGGGCGACTTCTTCGGGCCTGGCGCGGCCAACAATTGGTTCGCGCAGGGGCTGGTGACGCCGGGCGCGCGGCCGCGCGTGGTGCGCCAGCCGGGGCGCCGCGGGGTGGGGCATCAATGGGCCTATCTGCCCGACGTGGCGGAGACGATCGCGCGGCTGCTCGACCGGCCCGCGCTGCCCGCCTTCGCGCGCTTCCACCTCGACGGCCAGTGGGACGAGGACGGGCGGCGGATGGTGGAGGCGATCGTGCGCGCGCTGGGCGACCCGACCGTACCGATCCGCCGGCTCGCCTGGTGGCAGCTGCGGCTCGCCGCTCTGGTGGCGACCACCCCGCGCGAGCTGATGGAGATGCGCTATCTCTGGCGCCGCCCGGTGCGGCTGGGCAACGCGCGGCTGGTGGCCGAGCTGGGCGCGGAGCCGCACACCCCGCTCGACGCCGCGGTGCGCGCGACGCTGGCGAGCCTCGGCTGCCTCGTCCCGGCAGCGCCGGCGCGCGCGCCCGGCGAGGCGGCACCGGCGCTGGCGTGAGGGGAGGGGGGTGTCGGTGCCCAACCGGCGCCCCACCCGTCATCCCGGGCTCGACCCGGGATCCATGGCGCCGCAAGACCCAAGAGCGCTGCTCTCGCGGCACCATGGATCCCGGCGCCAGGCCGGGATGACGGGTGGGGCGCACCGCTTCCGCGACCATGGTCATCCTGGGCGGGGTGGGACGACGCCGCATGTCGCGTCGTGCCCGCGGTGACCGGGGCGCGCGCGACCGCCGGGGAGCGGCTCAGGCGCCCCCGCGCCCGATCGTGTCGAGCGCCGCCATCGCCGCCGCGTCGAGCACCACCGCCGCGGCGGCGAGATTCTCGTGCAGGTGCGTGACCGAGGAGGTGCCCGGGATCAGCAGGATGTTGGGCGACCGCCGCAGCAGCCAGGCGAGCGCCACCTGCATCGCGGTCGCGCCCACCGCCGCCGCGACGCGGTCGAGCGTCGCCGACTGGAGCGGGTCGAACCCGCCGAGCGGGAAGAAGGGGACATAAGCGATCCCGTCCGCCGCCAGCGCGTCGATCAGCGCGTCGTCCTCGCGATGCGCCAGATTGTACAGGTTCTGGACGCAGACCAGCGGCGCGATCGCGCGCGCCTCGGCGACCTGCGCCGCGGTCGCGTTGCTGATGCCGAGATGCCGGATCAGCCCCTCCGCCTGCAATTCCGCCAGCGCGCCATAGCCCGCGGCGATCGACCCCTCGCTGCGGCCGTGGCCGCCGTCGTGGACGCGGAAATTGACCAGGCCGAGCCGCTCCAGCCCGAGGTGGCGCAGATTGTCCTGTACCGCCGCGCGCAGCGACGCCGGATCCTGCGCCGGGTCCCACGACCCCTCCGGCCCGCGCACCGCGCCGACCTTGGTGACGATCGTCAGCGTCGCGGGATAGGGCGCCAGCGCCTCGCGGATCAGCTGGTTGGTGACGTGCGGGCCGTAGAAGTCGCTGGTGTCGACATGGTCCACCCCGGCGGCCAGCGCGGCGCGCAGCACCGCCAGCGCGGCGGCGCGGTCGCGCGGCGGGCCGAACACGCCCGGCCCGGCGAGCTGCATCGCGCCATAGCCGAGCCGCTTCACCCGGCGGTCGCCGAGCATATAGGTCAGGTCGATCGGGGGCATCATCGTCTCCTTGTCACTGGACAGGAGATAGCGCTGGTCCATTGTCGCGATTAGCCGGGGCAATCGGCACGGCCTGTACGGGAGAGCGAACGATGTCGGCGGACCTGGCCGATCTGGCGGCCTTTGTCGCGGTGGCGCGCGCGCGCGGCTTCCGCGAGGCCGCGCGCGCGACGCGGCAGAGCGCCTCGGCGCTGAGCGACGCGGTGCGCCGCGTCGAGGCGCGGCTCGGGCTGCGGCTGCTCCACCGCACCACGCGCAGCGTCGCGCCGACCGAGGCGGGGGCGCGGCTGCTCGAGCGGCTCGCGCCCGCGCTCGACTCGGTCGACGCCGCGCTCGGATCGGTCGACGCGCTGCGCGACGGGCCGGCGGGGACGCTGCGGCTCAACGTCCCGGTCAGCGCGGCGCGGCTGGTGCTGCCCGCGATCCTGCCCGGCTTCCTCGCGGCCTATCCCGAGGTGCGCGTCGAGGTCGACGCCGAGGATGCGTTCGTCGACATGCTCGCCTCGGGCGCGGACGCGGGCATCCGCTACGACGAGCGGCTCGAACAGGACATGATCGCGCTGCCGATCGGCCCGCGCGAGCAGCGCTTCGCCGCCGCGGCCGCGCCCGCCTATCTCGATCGCCGCGGCCGGCCGGCGCATCCGCGCGCGCTGCTCGACCATCAATGCGTGCTCGGGCGCTTCAGCAGCGGCGCGCTGACCAGCCCGTGGGAGTTCGAGCGCGACGGCGAGACGGTGCGGGTCGAGCCGAGCGCGCGGCTGGTCGCGCGCGTCGCGGGCGCGGCCGATCTGCTGGTCGACGCCGCGGTGGCGGGGAGCGGGATCGTCTATCTGTTCGAGCAATGGCTCGCGCCGCATCTGGCGAGCGGGGCGCTGGAGCCGGTGCTGGCCGACTGGTGGCCGCGCTTCCCGGGGCCGTTCCTCTATTATTCGAGCCGTCGGCTGGTGCCCCCGCCGCTGCGCGCCTTCGTCGATCACGTCCGCGCGCTCGGCTGAGGCGCCGCGCTCACCGCGGCGCGAGCAGCGCGGCGAGCCCGTCGGGGCGGTCGGCGATACGCTCCAGCCGCGGGTAGCGCAGCGGGCCGGCATAGCCGAGCACCACGTCGCGGCGGCGTCCGTCCTGCTCCACCGTCAGCGCGACCGCGCGCGTCGCCGAGCCGCGCACCGCCGCGAGCAGCGCCGCGCCGGTGAAGGGCGCGGCATGGACCGCGACGAGGCGCACGCCCGGGCGCAGCCCCGCGCGGAAGGCGGCGCCGTCCCACGCCACCGCGCGGACCCGGCCGTCGGCGCGCGCGGTCAGGCCGATCGAATAGGTCAGGTCGGTCACGCCCTGCTCCTCCTCGTTGGCGCGGAAGGCGGCGCCGGGCGTGTCCGCGAAGCCGAGCCGCCAGCCGTGGCGCTCGAGCCCGGCGAGCGTGTCGACTTCCTCATGCCCGTCGACCCAGCGGCGCAGGAAGCCCGCCCAGTCGCCCGGCGCGACCGCGTCGAGCGTGCGGCACAGCTCGGCGAGATCATAGGGGCGCGCCGGCGTGGCCGGCCCCGCCCCGGCGAAGAAGCGTCGCGCGACATCGTCGATCCCGCGCCGCCCGCCGCTGCGCGCGCGCAGCTCGGCGTCGACCGCGAGCCACAGCAGCACGCCCTCCGAATAATAATCGCGGCGCCGCTGCCAGTCGCGCCACGCCACCGGCTGGCGGAGCATGAAGGCGGGGTAATGGACGTCGTCCGACAGCGCGCGCCACGCCCGCCCCGGGCGCGCCGCGATCTCGGCCGCCTCGAGCGCGAGCCGGTCGCGCAGCTCCGCCGGGGTGAACTGACCCGCGCGCGTCGCCAGCACGCGCCCCCAGAATTCGGTCTGGCCCTCGTAGACCCACAACAAGGTGCCCGCGACCGGCACGTTGGGCGTGGGCGCCCACAGGTCCGCGGGGACGCGGTGGAAGCCGTTCCAGGCGTGGACGATCTCGTGCGCGATCAGGTCGCGGAACAGGATCTGGCCGGGCCAGTCGGCGAAATGCGTCGAGGCCAGCACGTTCTCGCTCGAGGCGCGATGCTCGGTCCCCCCCGACGAGCCGTCGTCGCTGAGCTGCGCGAGGATCTCGTAGCGCGCGAACGGCGCGGTGCCGAACACCGCGCGCAGCTGCGTCACCAGCGCGCGCAGCTCGGCCAGCCGCGCGGGCGGTACGGCGAGGTCGCCCGCGCGCGCCGCGACCAGGTCGAGCGTCACCGCCTCCGCGCCGCCGGCGAGCGGGAGGCGCGCGGTGTGGCGCCCCGCCAGCACGGGCGAATCGAGCAGCGTCTCCAGCGTGGTCGGCGCGAAGGCGAGCGGCGCCGCGTCGTCCGCTCCTGCGGTCGGCGCGGGTGTCAGCGCGGTGAAGGCGCGCAGCCCGGCGGGCAGCCGCAGCCGCGCCGCGACGCGGAGGTCGCGCGCGTAATAGCCGGCCGGATAGAGTACCAGCCGCTGCCACGGCACCGACACCATGTCGGGGCCGAGCAACGTCTCGCCCGCGACCATCTGGAAGCGGACGTCGACCGCGGTGGCGCCGCGCGGCAGGTCGAGGTGGAAGGCGTGCGGCTCATAGGGGTCGCGCCGCCACGCGACGCGCCGCCCCGCCGCGCTGACCTCCAGCCCCGCCAGATCGGTGACGGTGAGGCTCGGCCCATGGCTGGCCGGCTCCCAGCGCGGGTAGAGCAGGGTCATCGCCGCGCCGCGCTGGACCGGGATGCGCTGGCGCACGGTGAACAGCCGGCGCGCGACGTCGCTGGCGTCGACGTCGAGCGCGATCTCGCCGGCGAAGGCGCGGTCGACCGGGGCGGGGACGGTCGTCGCCGGCGCGACATAGACCGGGCCGGGGGTGGAGCGCGCCGCGGCGCCGTCCCCGGCGCGGGTCGCGGCCGGCGCGGCCAGCGCGAGCGCGAGCGCCATCGCCCGATCGAAGCGGAACACCGGCCTGATACCTCCCCCGTCCTGCAGTGAAGCGGCCGCATAGGCGCGCGCGCCTCAGCGCGCCAGCGCCGCGTGTCGCGAAGGCCGCGCGCGGGGAGCGCTCAGAACAGCCCGTCCTCCTCCACCGGCGCGACGGGCGCGTCCGCCATGCCGGGCAGCAGGAAGGTGGCGTGGACCGCGCGCTCCGCCGCCATCGTGTAGCTGCCCGCCACCTGCGCCAGCAATGTGCGCAGCAGCGCGTCCGCCGCCTCGGGCAGCGCGTCGGCGGCGCGCGCGCCCGCGGCACCGAGCCGGACGCCGATCGCCGCCACCTCGTCCGCCAGCGCGAGCGGGCGCTCCAGCGTCGCGTTCGCCGCGGCCAGCTCGGCGATCAGCGCGTGCGCCTCGCGCGCGCCGTCGCGGACGCCGCGCTCGCTGGCGGCGCAGCCCGCGCGGATCACCTCGGCGGCGAGCGCGAGCCGGTCCCCCGCCGCGCCGCCCGCGCGCCGCTGCGCCGCCGCGATCGCCGCGCCGCCCGCGGACACCGCCGCCATCGCGGTGGTGATCGCCGCGCTGGCGCGGTCGAGCTGCGTCGCGCAGGCGCCCACCTCCACCGCGACCACCGCCACCGCGCGCCCCATCGTCCCGAAGCGGCGGCACAGCAGCCGCGTGTTGACCGCGATGTCGCCGACGTCGCGGCGGATCAGCCGCAGCCCGTCGCAGCGCGCGCCGAGCCCGTCGAGCGCGTCGGTGGCGAGCCGCACCAGCAGCTCGGTGTCGCGGTCGGCGTCGTGCAGCCGCGCGGTCAGCGCGCTCACCGCGGCGATGTCGCGGTCCAGCTCGGCGAGCGCGACCGCCCCGTCGCCGTCCGCCCCGTCGCCTTCTGCGCCGTCCCCTTCCGCGCCATCCCCTTCCGCCGTGGCGCCGATCAGCGCGAGCAGCCGCCCGGTCTCGTCGCCGATCGCGCGCAGCGCCGCGGCCAGCCGCGCCGCGCCCTCGGCGAACTCGGCCGCCAGCGCCTGGGTCTGCGCCGCGGCGAGCGCGCGCAGATGCGCCGCGACCGCGGCGTCGCCCGCCGCCTCCGCCAGCGCGAGCGTGGCGACGACATGCTCGATCCGCTGGCGCGTGCTGTCGCCGACCTGCAGCGCGTTGAGCGCGCTGGCGACGCGCTGCGCCACGCTGCGCGCCGCCGCGGCCAGCTCGGTCGCGCCGTGGCGCAGCGCGGCGCGATAGCGGTCGAGCGCGGCGGCGTCCTGCTCGAGCCGGTCGGGCACCGCGGGGACGACCCTGGCGCCCTCGGCGAGCAGCCGCGCCGAGGCGTCATGGCCGCGCGCCAGCCCGCGCTCCAGCGTCGCCAGCTCGGCGAGGATATGCGCGATATGCTGCTCGCCGAGGTGGAGCCGGTGGCGCATGCCGTCGACGAACTCGACGAACACCGGCTCGCCCGAGGCGGCGATCTTGATGTTGGGCGCGTAGATCTCGAGCAGCCGCAGCGTGTCGCGCATGTCGAGCACGCGCGCGCGGATCACCGCCAGCTCGCGCGCGATCGCGCCCAGCTCGGCGTCGCGCGTCGCCTGCGTGTCGGCCAGCCCGGTCAGCCGCCGGGCCACCGCGCGCAGGTCGTCGACCGCGGCGACCGCGGCCTCGGCGTCGATCGCGCGGGTGACGCCCTCGAGCGCGGCGACGACGCGCTGCACCGCGCCGACCGCGCTCGCCAGCATCTGCCCGGCGGCGAGGAAATGATGGTCGAGCTCGCCCGCCAGCGCGGCGAGCGCGTCGGCGGGGGGAGGGGGGGTGGCGGGGAAGTCGGCGGGGGGGTCGGCGCCGGGCGGCGGCGCCTCGATCACGGCGTGGAACATGGCGGCGCCGCGATCAGGCCGAGGGCACCAGCTTGCGGACGATCCGCAGCAGCGCCTCGCTCTCGACCGGCTTGGTCAGCCAGCCGGTCGCCCCCGCCGATTTGGCGAGGTCGCGCATGTCCTGCGCCGATTCGGTGGTGAGCAGCACGATCGGGGTGAAGCCCAGCCCGGGCAGCTGGCGCGCGGCGCGGACCAGGTCCACCCCGTTGAGCGCGCCCATGTTGAGGTCGGTCAGGATCATCGCGGGGCGCAGCCCGTCGCCGAGCAGCGCGAGCGCCTGCTCGCCGCTCTCGGCCTTGTGGACGGTCAGCGCGGTCGCGCCCAGCATGATCTCGATGCTCATCAGCATCGAGGGGGAATCGTCGACGATCAGGATCGTGTCGGCCATTGATAACTCCGTGTCAGTCGGTCTCGGGATCGGGGGCGCGGGTGAGCGCGGGGAGCAGCGGCGCCAGCGCCGCGGGCGCGGCGCCGTGCAGCGGCGGGCGGAAGGCGAGCAGCACCTGCACCAGCGCGCCGTGGAGCGCGGTGCAGCGCGCGAGCGCGACGCTCGCGCCCGGCCGTTCGGCGAGAAAGGCGACCAGCCCCAGCGCCTCCTCGACGGTGCAGCATTCCTCCAGATGCGCGCGCTTGCGCGTGTAGCGGATCGGCATCACAGCAGCTCCTTGAGGTCGAGGATCAGCAGCACGCGCCCGTCGCCCAGCAGCGTCGTGCCGCAATAGCCCGGCACCGCGGCGAGGATGCCGTCCATCGGGGTGAGGATCACGTCCATGCCCTCGCGGAAATCGTCGATCACCAGCCCGACGGTCTCGTCGCCGACGCGGCACACCAGCACCGCCTCGCCGCGCTCGTCCGCGGCGCGCGCCGCCGCCTCGGCACCGAGCCGGCGCGCCATCCGCACCAGCGGCACGATCGCGTCGCGCAGCACGAACACCTCGTCGCGCCCGACGCGCCGGATCGCGTCGGCGCGCAGCCGCACGGTCTGGACCACGAGGTCCATCGGGATGCCGTAGAGGCTGCCCGCGATCTCCACCACCATCACGCGCGTCACCGCCATGCTGAGCGGCAGCGTCAGCCGCGTGGTGGTGCCGCGCCCGATCTGCGACTGGACCGAGACGCGCCCGCCCAGTTTGTGGACGGTGCTGAGCACCACGTCCATGCCGACGCCGCGCCCCGACAGGTCCGACACCGTCGCCGCGGTGGAGAAACCGGGGCGGTAGATCAGGTTGAGCGCCTCCTGGTCGCTCAGCCGGTCGGCGACGTCGCGCGTCACCATCGCCTTGGCCACCGCGGCGTCGCGGATCGCGGCGGGGTCGATGCCGCGGCCGTCGTCGCTGACCTCGACGATCACGCTGTCGGTGTCCTGGAAGGCGCGCAGCCGCAGCGTCGCGGCGGCGGGCTTGCCCGCGGCGACGCGCGCGTCGGCGGGCTCGATGCCGTGGTCGAGCGAGTTGCGCACGACATGGAGCAGCGGGTCGCCCAATGCCTCGACGATCGTCTTGTCGGCGGCGGTGTCCTGCCCCTCGACCACCAGCTCGACCTGCTTGTCGAGCCGCCGCCCGAGATCGCGCACCAGCCGCGGGAAGCGGTCGAAGATCTCGGCCACGGGCAGCATGCGGACCTGCATGACCGCGCCCTGCAATTCCTGCGTCAGCCGGTCGATGACGGCATATTGTTCCTTGATCTCGCGCGCCATCTCGCGCGAGCCGTGGATCTGCTCGGCGCGGCGCGCGAGAAAGGGCAGCGCGTTCTTGGAGACGACCAGCTCGCCGATCAGCGTCATCAGCGCGTCGATCCTGGCCTGGTCGACGCGCAGCGTCCGCGGCGTCGCCGGGGCGGCGGCCGGTGCCGGCGCGCCGTCGCCCGCGTCCGGTCCGCGTCGCGGCGTCGCGGGCAGGGGGGGCGCCGCGGGCAGGGGGGGCGGGGCGGCCAGCGCGGCGGCGGGGCGCGCGGGCTCGGCCTCGGCGAGCGGGTCGAGCGTGGCGAGAAAGGCGCACAGCGGCGCGACGTCGCGCTTCGCCGCCGCCTCCGCCAGCACCGCCTGCCACGATTCGCCGAGCAGGTCGTGGTCGAGGCTGCGCAGCAGATTGGCGATCACCACCGCGATCGAGCTCAGCCGTACCGGATCGTGGCCATAGGTCTCGAGCAGCCGCAGCTGCGTCGTCACCAGCGCGCGCACCGGCGAGGCGTCGGGCGCGGGCGCGCCGTCCGGCGCCGCGGCGGCACCGGCGGGCACCGTCTCCGCCGGCGCGGCCGGATCGGGGGGAGACAGCAGCCGCAGCGCGCATTGGTCGAGCTCATAGACCATCGCCTCCTCCACCGCGGCGCGCGGCGCCACGGTCAGCGCGGTGAGGCACAGGTTGCACTGATAGGGGTCGAAATCGGCGCCCGGCTGCCACGGTTCGCGCGGCGCGACCGCGAGCGCGACCAGCCCCGGCAGCTGGAGCATCGCGGCGACCGGGTCGGTGCCGGTGTAGAAACAGCCGGGCTCGGGCGTGTAGCGCAGCACCAGCACGGCTTCGCCGGCGTCGCGCCGCGCGGTCGCGTCCGCCAGCGCCGCGGCGTCGAAGCCCGCCAGCCAGTCGGCGGGGGCGGCGCGCGGCGCGGCGTCGGGCGCGTCCATCCCCGCGCCGTCGCGCGGCGCGCCGAGATGCGCGCGCAGCACCGCCACGCCCTGCGCCGCGACGCGCTCCGCCTCGGGGCCGAGCCGGCCGTCGCGCGCGAGCTGGTCGACGAAGGCCGCGACCTGGTCGAAACTGTCGAGCAGCTCGTCCACCACCGCGCCGTCGAGCGCGAAGGTGCCCGCGCGCACCGCGGCGAGCAGGTCCTCGCCGGCATGGACCAGCCGCGTCAGCGCGGGCGCGTCGAACAGCCCCGACGAACCCTTGAGCGTGTGGACCGCGCGGAACACCGCGTTGATCGCGGCGTCGTCGCCCGGGGTGCGCTCCAGCACCAGCAGCCCCGCCGCGGCGGACTGGAGCAGCTCGCGCGCCTCCTCGACGAAGCGCGTCAGCAACAGGTCGCTCATGCCGCCACTCCCGTCATCAGCGCGGCATAATGGCGCAGCGCGGCGGGGGCGGCGGGCTTGACCAGATACAGGTTGGCGCCCGCCTCCAGCGCGCGCTGCGCGTCGGCGCCCGCCGCCTCGGTGCTGATCGTGACGATCGGCACCGCGCGCCCCGCCGGGTCGCCGCGCAGCCGCTCGATCAGCGCATAGCCGTCCATCTTGGGCATGTTAACGTCGACCACGAGCAGGTCGAACCGCTCCACCAGCGCGCGCTCGAGCCCCTCGAGCCCGTTGGCCGCCTCGTCCACCGCGAAGCCCGCGGCCTCGAACACCGAGCGGTAATAGAGGCGCGTCGTCATGCCGTCGTCGACGACGAGGATGCGCTTGCCGTGGGTCATCGGCTCAATCATGGTCGGCGGGCCTTTGATACAGGATGGTGTCGCCGAAGCGGCGCGGGGCGAACAGCGACGAGATCCGGCTCATGCTCTCGGAATGGCCGAGGCAGATCACCCCGCCCGGGCGCAGGCTGTCGTAGAGCGCTTCCACCGCCTGGCGGCGCGAGACCTCGTCGAAATAGATCAGCATGTTGCGACAGAAGATCACGTCCATGTCGCGGTAGCGCCGCATCTGCGCGGCATCGGCGACATTGACCTGGGTGAAGTCGATCGACTCGCGCAGCGCGTCGCAGATGCGCCAGCTCTCGCCCTGCGCGGTGAAGTAGCGCTGGCGCAGCGCGGGCGGCAGGCGGTGGAGCGCGCGCTCGCCATAGAGGCCCGCGCGCGCGTCGGCGAGTGCGCGGCTGTCGATGTCGGAGCCGAGGATCTCGATGTCGTAGCGGTCCGCCAGCGGCCAATGTTCGAGGATCTGGATCGCGATCGAATAGGGTTCGTCACCGGTCGAGCACGGCAGCGACCAGATCCGGATCGGCTCGCCCGGCGCGCGCTCCGCCGCCAGCGCGGGCAGGACGTGGCGCACCAGCGCGCTGAACTGATAGTCCTCGCGATAGAAATAGGTCTCGTTGATGGTCATGGCATTGACCAGCTGCTGCAGCTCGACGCCGTGGAGCTCGAAGCGCAGCATCGTGAAATAATCGCGGAAACTGGCCTGGCCGGTGGCCGCGATACGGTCCTGCAGCCGGCGCTCGGCGAAATAGGCCTTGCTGGTGCCGAACAGGATCCCGGTCTTGCGATAGAAGAAGTCGCAGAATTTGGCGTAATCCTGCGGCGTGATCGGCGCGCGCGGGTCCGCCGCCCGCGCCGCGGGCAGGCGCGGGTCGATCAGCGGGCTGGTCGCGCTCACTGGGCGATCCGCTGGCAGGCGAGCTGTACCGCGAAGGCGAGGAAGCCGTCCTCGGGGAAGCGCGCGGGCAGCGCCGCCAGCGCGGGCAGCGCGCGCGCGTCGCCGATCTCGGCCAGCCCGTCGACCGCGGCGGCGCAGACATTGGGATGCGCGTCGTCGAGCGCCTCCACCAGCCAGCGCGCCGCCTCGGGATGCGGCAGCACGCCGAGCAGGTTGACGGTGAAGATGCGCACGTCGCTGTCGCGGTCGCGCAGCAGCGCGGCGACGTGCGGGGCGACCAGATCGGGCATCAGCGCCAGCGCCTCCAGCGCGGCGTTGCGCTGCGCCGGCGAGCCGTCGCGCAGCAGCGGCAGCAGCGCGGTCACCGCGGCGGGGGCGGCGCGGCGGACCAGCGCCGCCAGCATCGCCTCGCGCACGCTCGGCGCGGGCTCGGCGGCGAGGCGCGCGCACAAGGGCGCGATCCCGTCGGGATGCGCGTCGAGCGCGCGCACCGCGGCGCGGCGCTCGGCCGCGACCGGGCTGGCGAGCTGCGCCACCAGCGCGTCCAGCGCGGGCGCGGCCGCGCTGGCGCGCGCGGGGTCGGGACGGGACGTCTTGATCAGCGCCATGCGGCGGCTCCTGCGGCGGAAAGGGAGGGAGCGGGCGCGCGCGTCATCGCCGCGCGCGCGGGGGCGAGCCAGCGCATCAGCTGCGGCGCGATCGCCGCGGTGGGCAGCACCGCGCTGGCGCCCGCGCGGCGGATCAGCTCCTGCGGCATACCGAACACCGCGGCGCTGCTCTCGTCCTGCGCGATCGTGCGCATGCCGCGGCGGTGCTGCCGCGCCATCGCTTCGGCGCCGTCGTCGCCCATGCCGGTGAGCTGGAGGCCGATCAGCCGCTCGGGCGGCAGCAGCTCGGCGGCGCTCTCCACCAGCCGCGTGACGCTGGGGTGCCAGGCGTGCGCGCCGCCCGCGGGCACCGACAGCGCCACCAGCCCCGCGGCACGACGCGCCACCAGCAGATCGGCGTCGCCGCGCGCGACATAGACGTGGCCGGGACGCAGCGGCGCCGCGCCGCGCACTTCCTCGACGCGCACCGCGCACAGAGCGTCGAGCCGGCGCGCGAACACTCCGGTGAAGCTCGCGGGCATGTGCTGCGCCACCAGCACCGGCCAGGGCAGGGTGGCGGGAAGCGCGGGCAGGATCGTCTCCAGCGCCGCCGGCCCCCCGGTCGACACCCCGACCAGCACCAGGCCGGGCTCGCCGTCGCGGCGCGCCGCGGCCGCTGGCGCGGGCGCGCGCGGGGCGGCGACGGCGTCGCCGCGGCGCTGCACCCGGGCCGTGGCGGCGACGCGCACCTTGGCGAGCAGTTCGGCCGCGACCGCGTCGAGCGACAGCGAGATCGTGCCGTCGGGCTTGCGGACATAATCCACCGCGCCGAGGCTGAGCGCCTGGAGCGTCGCCTCGGCGGCGCGCTCGGTGATCGAGGACACCATGATGACCGGGCGCGGGCTGCCGACCATGATCCGCGACAGGCAGGTGATCCCGTCCATCTCGGGCATGTTGACGTCGAGCGTCACCACCTGCGGGTCGAAGGCGTCGACCTCGGCCAGCGCCTCGACGCCGTTGCGCGCGGTGCGCACGGCATAGCCCGCGCTCTCGAGCAGGTGTGCGAGATGACGGCGCATCAGCGCCGAATCGTCGACGACGAGGATCCGGGTGGCCATGACGGATCAGGCGGCGAGCGCGGCGTCGAGCGACGGCAGCGCCGCCTGTTCCGCGGGATCGACCAGCGCGTCGACGTCGAGCAGCTGGATCATCCGCTGCTGCGCGGGCAGGTTGGCGATGCCGCGCACCACCTTGGCGCGATCGCCGGTGAGCTCGGGCGCGGGCGCGACCGCCGCGGCGGCGATGCGTCCGACCTCGGACACGCTGTCGACGATGAAGCCGACCTGCTGCCCCTGGATCACGAAGACGATGATGCGCTGCCGGTCGGAGCGCGCCGCCTCGGCCAGGCCGAAGCGCCGGCGCTGGTCGATCACGGGCAGCACCGTGCCGCGCAGGTTGATCACGCCCTCGATGAAATCGGGGGTGCGCGGCACGCGGGTGAGCTGCTCGGGCACGCGCACGATCTCGCGCACCGCCTCGACCGGCACGCCATATTCCTCGCCCACCAGGCGGAAGATCACATATTGCGACTCCTCGCCGCGTATCTCGCCCGTCATCGCTGTTTCTCCCTCGTCCCGCGCGCGCGCCTTCTCATCCACGTCGTCGCCGGCACCGGCGCGCCAGGCCGCCAGCTCGGCGGGATCGAACATCGCCTCGGCCGACAGCACCGAGACCAGCCGCCGCCCCTGGTCGAGCCGGCAGATCGAGCGGATCTCGCCGCGCTCCCCCGCCTCGCCGTGCGCCAGCGTCGCGGGCAGCGGCGTGACCGCGGCGCGGTCGACGCGGAGCACCGCCCTGACCTTGTCCATCACCACGCCGACCGCCATCGCGCGCGCGTCGCGCTCGTCGTCGCGCCCGCCCGTGCCGCGCCCAGCCGTGCCGCGCCCGTCCGTGCCGCGCAGCGTCACCACCACCACCTTGTTGGTCTCCGATTGCGCCGCGGCGGGCAGGCCGAAGATCGCGCGCAGCGACACCAGCGGCAGCAGGCGGTCGCGCAGCGTCGTCACCCCCAGCACGTGCGCGGGGACGCCGGGCACCTGGGTGATCGCCGACGGAAGCTGGACGATCTCCTGCACCTCGGCGATCGGGAAGGCATATTCCTGCGCGTCCACCTCGAAGCTGACGAGCTGGTCCTCGTCCGCCGCGGCGGCATCGGCCGCCCCGGTCGCGACGACCGCCCCCGCCCCCGCGCCGTCGTCGCGCGCGGTCGCGGTCGCGCCGGCCGCGAGCGCGGCGAAGGTGCGCCCCACCGCGGTGGCGACGTCGAGCACCATCACCACGCCGCCGGCCTCGTCCTTGATCACCCCGGTCAGCAGCGCGCCGTCGACCGCGGCGCGCAGCTGGTCGACCGGCTCGAGCCGCGCGCGCTCGACCGAGACGACATTGGCGACGCGGTCCACCATCAGCCCGACCGGCTGGCCGTGATCGAGCACGACGACGCGGCTCGCCTCGTCCGCGTCGACCGCGGGCAGCCCCGACAGATGGCGCAGGTCGAGCACGGGCAGCACCCCGCCGCGCAGGTTGGCGAGCCCGAGCAAAGCGGGCGGGCTGAGCGGCATCCGCACCATGTCGGGGACGCGGATGATCTCGCGCACCTGCGCGAGCGGCGCGGCGAACCGTTCCTCGGCGCAGTGGAAGATCACGAACTGGCACAGGTCGCGCGCGGCCTCGGCGGCATCGGGCGACGTGCCCGCGGCGGGAGGTGCGGCGGGGAGCGGCGCGGGCAGCGCCGGCGGTGCGGGCGTGTCGGGGCGGGGCTCGGTCATGCGATGGTCCTTCACCGGGAGGGGGGCGTCAGGCGGCCTGGAGCTCGTCGGCGAGCGAGGCGATCTCCTCGATCGCGGCGGCGAGCTGCTCGGCACCGCGCGACTGCTCGGCCGCGGCGTCGCTCGCCTCGCCCGCGGCGCGCAGCGCCTGCTGCGCCGCCGCGGCGATCTGCCCGACCGCGACGTTGCTCTCGCCCAGCACCGCCGTGATCCGGTCGGTCGCGCCCGAGATCTCGTGGTTGCCGCGCACCACCGCGCCGACGTCGAGCGCGATCCGGTCGAGCCCCGCGGCGATGGCGACGCCCTTGTCGACCTCGCTCGCGGCGGTGTCGGCGATCTCGCGCAGGTCGGTGCGGACCACCGCGATCGTGTCCTGGATCGTCTTCACCGTGTCCTTGATCCGCTCGGCATTCTCGGCCGAATCGCGCGCCAGGTTGCGGATGTCGGTGGACACCACCGCGAAGCCCTTGCCGAACTCGCCCGCGCGCGCCGCCTCGACCGAGCCGCTCACCGCGAGCATGTTGGTCTGGATCGACACGGTGGTGATCGCGTCGACGATCTTGTCGATGCGGCGGCTGACCTGTTCCAGCGCGGCGATCTGGTCGCGGCTGTCGCGCCCCGCGCTGACCGAGGCGGCGACGCCCTGCATCATCGCGTCGATCCGCGCCTTGTTGTCGCGCAGCAGCGCGGCGATCTGTTCGCCGCGCTCGGCGCCCTGGCTGGTCTGTTCGGACGCGGTCTGCGCGTTGCCCGATAGCCGGCCGATCGCGGCGGAGGATTGCTCGGTCGCGGCGGCCGCCTGCTGCGCGCCGCGGCTGATCTGCTCCAGCGCGGTGGCGACCTGCGTCGAGGCGCGGCTGATCTCCTCCACCGCGCTCGACAATTCCTCCGCCGCGGAGGCGACCTCCTCCGCGCTCTTGGCGATGTTGCTGCTGTTCTTGAGCTCGTCGGCGAGCTGGCCGAGCTCGTGCGCGGCCTGCTCGCTCTGCGCCAGCGCCTGCGCCTGCTGCTCGATCGTGTGGCTGGTCTCCTGGCACGCTGCGCTCTGTTGCTCGGCCGCGGCGGCGATCAGCTCGGCGCCCTTGAGCGCCTCGCCGGCGGCATGGACCGCGTCCTCGGCGTCGCTCGCGATCGCGGTGCAGCCGGTCATGATCGTCGCCATGTCGGCGCGGATCTGCTCCAGCCCGGCGACCACCGCCGCGCCCTTGGCGGCCTCGTCGCGCGCGGTGCTGGCCGAGGTGCCGATCCCTTCCGCGACGACGCGGACGTCCTGCTGGACCTGCGCGATCAGCTCCTGGATGTCGCGCGCGGACTTCTCGCTCGTCTCGGCGAGCGTGCGCACCTCGTCGGCGACCACCGCGAAGCCCTTGCCGTGCTGGCCCGCGCGGGCCGCCTCGATCGCTGCGTTGAGCGCGAGCAGGTTGGTCTGGTCGGCGATATGCGCCACCGCCTTGACCACTTCGCCGATCGCCATTGCCTGGCGGTCGAGCTCCTCCACCAGCGCGACCGAGCCGGCCTGGCGCTCCGCCGCGCGCGCCACCGCGTCGATCGAGCCGCCGACCTCGGCGGTGGTCTGCGCGATCAGGTCGGACAGATTCTGCGTCAGCACAGCCGAGCCGTCGGCGCGCTGACGCACGTCGCGCAGCAGCTCGGACGCGTTGGTCATCGCGCGCATCGTCTGCTGCGCCGCGGCCGAGGCCTGTTCGGCGCCGACGCTGATCTGCTCGGCGGCCTTGCGCAGCTCGTCCGCCGCGCTCGACGCCTCGGCGATCCCGCTCGACAGTTCGGCGGTGGCAGAGGCGAGCCGCTCCGACCCCTTCTGCTGGCGCGCGAAGGTGCGCGCCTTGCGCTTCTCGGCCTCGGCGGTGAGGCGGACGCTGTTGGTCATCAGCGCGCCGCCGCGCGCGCCGCCCGCCTCCGGCGCGGAGGGGCCGCGGGCGGCGATACTGCTCTTCTTGGCGAGGGCCATGGGGTTCTCCGAAGTTCGTGGTGAGCAATCGATTGCATCGTAGATCGTATATACTTGTTTAAAGCCCGAGCAAAACGCGCGGAAGACAAGGAAATAATTGAATCGGGCTTGATATTTTTTAGAAAAGATCGTCTTCACTATGCGAGTTAATTGCAACAGAACAAATAGTGAGGAGTGAAGACTTGTCGATAACAACTGAGACTGTCCCTTCAGTCCCTTGAAAAGACGGTCGTATAACTAAATCACCATTATGGGTTCTGGACGCGACTCGCCCATGTTCAGGCAGTTGCGCGATCGGCTGAGTCGGGACGGGGTCGGGTCGCGGCGCGGCGTCAGGCGCCGCTCCCGCGCGTGCGACGCGACCTACGTTTACATTCAAGCTCTTATGCGCTTGAAGCAGCGACACCGCAGGGCAGGATGAGGGAGGAGCGGCCCGGATGCGACGCTCGCTGCTTCTCCTGGTGCTCGCCGGGGCCATCCCGATCGTCGCGCTCGGCGGCACGTTCGGCGCGCTGACGCTCCAGAACGAGCGCCGCGCGGTCGAGGCGCAGTCGCGCGCGCACGCCAAATTCCTCGCCGCGCTGGTGGACATGACGCTGCGCAGCAACCTGGAGGCGGTGGCGATGGTGGCGCAGTCGCCCGCGCTCGACGGCGCGCGGCTCGACGAACCTCGCTTCCGCACGCTGGCGGCGCGGATCCGCCGCTATCAGCCCGACTGGCACAGCATCTCGATCGCGACCGCCGCGGGGGAGCGGCTGATCGACCTGCCCGCGCCGCCCGGCCCGGCGCCGCGCGGCCGCGTCGCGGAGCCCGCGAGCCTCGCGCGCGCGGTGGCGACCGGGCGGCCGCAGATCGGCGTCGTGGTGGCGGACACGGGCGGGGCGCGGCAGTTCGCGGTGCGCGCGCCGGTCGAGGCGGTCGGCGGGCCGCGGCTCGTCGTCTCCGCGCTGATCCCCGCGGCGCATCTCGAGCAGCTGCTCCGCGCCGAGGCGCTGCCCGCGGGCTGGACCGCCTCGGTGATCGATGCCGCCGGCACCGCCACCACGGTGCCGCACGCGCCGGCGCGCGCGCGCGGCGCGGGGCCGGCGCCGGTCGAGGTGTGGGCGCCGGTCGCGGCGGCGCGCTGGTCGGTCAAGATCACCACCCCCGCGCAGGCCTTCACCGCGCCGCTGCGCAACGCGGTGCTGCTGCTGGTGGCGGCGGCGCTGCTCTGCCTGCTGCTGCTGGCGCTGCTGGCGCGGATGCTGTGGGTCGAGCTGCGCCAGCTGCGCCGCCAGGAAGAGGCGCAGCGCCACGGCCAGCGGATGGAAGCGCTCGGCCGGCTCACCGGCGGGGTGGCGCACGACGTCAACAATCTGCTGACCCCGATCATGGTCGGGCTCGACCTCATCCGCCGCCGCGCCGCGGACCCGCGCGTCACCGCGCTGGTCGACGCCGCGCTCGCCAGCGCCGAGCGCGCGCGGCTGCTGGTCAGCCGGCTGCTGTCCTTCTCGCGCCAGCAGCCGCTCTCGCCCGCGCCGGTCGAGCTGGGCGCGTTGCTCGACGGCATGGCCGACCTGATCGAGAAATCGCTCACCCCCGCGATCGCGCTGACGGTCACGGTGACGCCGCGTCCCTGCGGCGCGGTGGCAGATCCCGCGCAGCTCGAGCTCGCCATCCTCAACCTGCTGATCAACGCGCGCGACGCGATGCCCGCGGGCGGGGCGGTCACCGTCAGCGTCGCGCCCGCCGCGCCGGGTGACGCCGCGGGGCTGGCGCCGGGCCGCTATGTCGCGGTGACGGTGAGCGACACCGGGCAGGGGATGGACGCGGCGACGCTGGCGCAGGCGGTGGATCCGTTCTTCACCACCAAGCCGGTCGACAAGGGCACCGGGCTCGGGCTGTCGATGGTCCACGGCTTCGCGGCGCAGTCGGGCGGGGCGCTCCGGCTCGCCAGCGCGCCGGGCGCGGGCACGCGCGCGACGATCCTGCTCCCCGCCACCGACGCGCCGCCGCTCGCGCGCGCGCCCGCCGCGCCCCCCGTCGCGCCCCCCGCCACGCCCGTCGCCGCACCGGGGGTCGCCGCGGCGCCCGCGGCGCGCGCGCGCATCCTGCTCGTCGACGATGACGCGCGCGTGCGCACCGCGATCGCCGAGGCGCTGACCGAGCACGGCCATCCGCTCGCCGAGGTCGGCTCGGTCGCGGAGGCGCTGGCGGTGCTCGAGGGCGACGACGCGATCGAGCTGGTCGTCACCGACCTGCTGATGCCCGACCGCCCCGGCACCGAGCTGGTGCGCATCGCGCGCGCGCGCTGGCCCGGGGTGGCGCTGCTGCTCGTCACCGGCCACGCCCCCGACGACGTCGACCTGCCCGCCGACCTGGCGGTGCTGCGCAAGCCGTTCCGCCGCGCCGACCTGCTCGCCGCGGTCGCGGCCGCGCTGGCCGGTGCCGGGCGCGCGCGCCCGATGATTCCCTGAGCCCGGAGGAACGATCGCCATGCGCCTGTTCTCCCTCGACATCCTGCGCGGCGCGACCGTGATCGGGATGATCGTGGTCAATTCCGCCGCGGCGGTCCATTACGGCGCGCACGCCGCGGTGGCGCCGCTGCTGCTCCATGCCAACTGGGACGGGCTGACGCTGGCGGACCTGGTCTTTCCCGGCTTCCTGACGATGGTGGGGGTGGCGATCCCCTTCTCGCTGCGGCGCGAGGTGAGCGCCGGCGCGCGCGGGCGCATCCTCGCGCGCGCGGCGCGGCTGGTGCTGCTCGGCTTCCTGCTCTCCAACCTCCACGTGTTCGCGCAATTCGCGGCGGGGCCGTGGCGGCTGTTCGGGGTGCTCCAGCGGATCGGCCTGGTCTATGCCGCGGCGGCGCTGCTGTACCTGGCGGCGGGGCCGCGCGCGCGGCTGGCGCTCGCGGCGGTGCTGCTGCTCGGTTACTGGCCGCTCGCCGCGCTGCCCCCGCTCGACGGCGGCACGACCGATCTGTGGGTGCGCGGCGACAATTTCATCGCCTCGGTCGACCGGCTGCTGCTCGGCGCGCACCGCTATGTCGCGGGGCCGCAGGGCTATGACCCCGAGGGGCTGCTCGGTACGTTGCCCGCGATCGCGCAGGCGCTGATCGGCGTGGCGATCGGCGAGCGGCTGCGCCGCGGCGCGGGCGCGCGCGACCTCGCCGTGGCGGGCGCGGCGATGCTGGCGGTCGGCGCGGGCTGGGGCCGGCTGTTCCCGATCGTCAAGGACATCTGGTCGAGCCCGTTCGTGCTGGTGACGAGCGGGCTGGTCGCGCTGGCGCTGGCGCTGCTCCACGCCGCGGTCGATCGCGCCGCGGACGGCGCGCCCGCGCCGCCGCGCGGGGCGGCGACGCCGTTCACCGATTTCGGCACCAACGCGATCGCGGCCTATACCCTCCACCAGCTCACCGCGCCCGTGGTGACCTGGGACCTGCTGCTGGTGCCGTTCCGCGCCACCCGCGCGGCATTCGGCGACCCGCTCGCGGCGCTGCTGCCGATCGCGCTGTACCTGCTGCTGCTGTGGTATGCGATGGCGTGGCTGCGCCGCCGCGACTGGGTGGTGCGGATCTGAGCGCGCGCCCGCGTCCGATCCGCGACGCCGGCATTGTGCTCCGGCGCCACGGGATCGGATCCTAGCGCGTCGCCGCGTCGCGCCGCACCCAGTCGGGCAGGATCACGCGCGCCGCCGCGGCGGGCGGCGTCACGTCGAGCCGCGTCAGCACGCCCGCGCGCAGCGACGCGCTCACCACCGTCTCGCGCGGCGCGTGGAGGCGGAAGTCGACGTCCCACGCGCGCGGCCAGGCGGGGAAGAGGTGGAGCGCCTCGCCCGGCGTCTGCAGCAGCATCTCCTGCAACCCGATCATCCCCGCGCCGCCCCAATTATGGTCGGGCACCCAATCGTGCCCCGGCCCCCAGAAGCTGGGATAGCGGCGCGGCGCGTCGTCGAGCTTGCGGGCGGTCAGCCGCGCGGCCTCCTCGGTCAGCCCGAGCCGCGCGCAGAAGATCGCGTCCTGGTGCCAGCTGCGCACGTCCTTCTGCGCCGCGGTGTCGACGCCGTGATGCCAGGTGTCGACCGCGAGCTGGAGGTCGGGTCGCCCGACGCCATATTGGCCGTAGGGAAAGACCGGATAGAGCTGCGGGAGCTCGACGTTCTGGATCCGGTCCCACAGCGCGGCCGGGGCGAGCACGCGATGCCCGTCGCGCTCGCGCGTCGGCAGCGGCGGCACGGTCGCCAGCATCGCGGCGTAGCGCGCGCGCAGCGCCGCGCCGACCAGCCGCTCGGGCAGCGCCAGCAGCGCGCGCAGCACCGCGTTGAGCCCCGCGATCGTCACCGCGGAGTTGAGCGTGTTCTTGTACGTCTCGCAGGCGGTGCCGGGGAATAGCACCAGCCGGCCCGCGGCGTCGAGCTCGCGCCCGGTGACGCGGCGATGCTCACGGCGGTAATGCTGGTCGAAGAAGGTCAGGCAGCTGTCGACGAAGCCCAGGTCGTCCGCGCGATACTGGCCGGTGAAGCGCCCGACCTCGAGCATCATCAGGCAGAATTCGAGCACCGTGTCCCACAGATAATCGACATAGGGACTGTCCTCGACCCCGGGCAGCCGCGCCGCCGCCTTGGTCCAGTCGCGGCGCCAGCCCCATTCCTGGCCGCAGCACAGGCCGAAATTCTCGATCTGCTCGACGAAGCAGGCGCCGTCATGCTCCCAGTACGTGCGCGTGCGCAGCTCGGCGGTGCGGCGCAGCCGGCGATAGAAATCGAGCTGCGGCGCCATCAGCGCGGCGTCGCCGCTCTTGAGCAGCGGCCAATAGACCAGCCGCTGGTTCTGCGCGGTGAACTCGCCCCCGCCCCAGGCGCGATAGTCGGGCGACAGCCGCAGCGCGGGATCGGTGAACTCGGGATCGACGGTGAGATTGCCGCCGTTGAACTTGGTCGGCCAGGCGCCGCGCGCGTTGGTGGCGAGCTGGTGGCGGAAGAGCTGGTAGTTGCGCCCGATGCGCCATTCCTGCCGGTCGGGCTGCGGCGCGCCGGGCGCGATCACGACATGGCTGCGCGCCCAGAAGTCGCGCCACCAGCCGCGGCTGCGCGCGCGCGACGCCGCCGCGCCCGGATCGGCGCGCACCAGCGCGCGCAGCCCCGCGGTCCACGCCGCCGCGTCGCGCGCCTGCGCGACATGGCACCACAGGCGCAGCGCGTGGCGCCGCCGCGGCGTGCGCGAGACCAGCCGCCAGCCGGTGAAGTCGGTGCTGGCATAGCGTCCCGTCACCGTCCCCGCGGCGCGCAGCGCGTCGCCGACCAGCAGCGCGCCGAACCCCAGCCCCGCGAGCGGGTTCCACAATCGGTCGCGCACCGCCTCCAGTCCCTGCTGGCGGACCAGCAGGTCGAACGCGTCGTCACCCTGATTATGGTGGCGGCTCAGCACGCCGCCCGCGGCGAAGCGCGTGACGTCGGCGCGCTGCCGCGGCGTCACCGGCGCACCGTCATAGGCGCGGTGCATCGACATCTCCGCCGGGGTATAATCGCGGTCGCGCGTGCGCCAGCTCTCGAAGGTGGCGGTGAGCGTGACCGGGCGCGCGCTGTCCACCGCGACGCGCACCACCGGCGCGGCGACATCGACCCAGAGCGTCACGCCGACGCCGCCGCAGCGCACCGTCAGCTCGCCGGTCTCGAGCGACAGCTGCTGGCGGAAGTCGGTCGCGCCGGCGAAAGGGGAGGGGTCGAGCCGCAGCCGGACGCGCCCGAGCTTGAGATAGGCGTTGGTCTCGTCGAAGGCGCCGCTGCGCGCGACGTAGAAGAGCAGGTCGTCGCCCTCCACCCAGACGTTGAGCCCGATGTCGCCCGCGCCGCACGGCATCGATTCCCCCGCGTCGCGGCTCGGGCGGTCCCACCGCGGGTCATAGGCGCGCAGCCAGGCGAGCGCGTCGCCGTCGCCGGGTGACGCGTGCGGGTCGGGCGGCGGCGCGGCGCGCGCGTCGCTGGGGGCGGTGGCGAGCGGCGCGGCGGCGAGCTGGCCGATCACCGCGCGACGGTTCGGGCGCGCGCGCCGCGGCGCTGGCGGGGGAGCGGCCGGGTCCATCCGCGGCAGCATAGCGCGGCGCCGGCATAAGTCGCCGGCGTTCTGCGCGACGACCGCTGGCACCGGTTGGGGCGCCCGTCCGCGCCGCCTTCCCGCCGCCTTTACCGCCGCCTCCGTTGATCCGTCATCCCGGACGTGTTCCGGGATCCACCGTGCCGCTCTTCCCGACGCCGGTGCTCCTGCGGGCGCGTGGATCTGAACCCAAGTGGCGGCTTGCTCTTCATCACCGTCATCCCGGCCTCGCGCCGGGATCCATGGTGCCGCGAGAGCAACGCGGGCGGCTCTCGCGGCGCGATGGATCC
>NZ_SLXN01000015.1 GCF_004345855.1 Sphingomonas sp. BK235 | reverse complement strand
TCACCGTCGTTGTAACGCCTGGTCGTAAGCTCAGTCATATGCCTCACTCTTATCCAAGAGCGAGGCCCTGTCAGGTCAATTAGGGGGCCACCTCACGCCCACGCCGGTCCGCTCATAAATCCGCAGCGTAGTTGCAACGGTAATGCGTACCGATCCTCATCACGCTAAACCAGCGAGATAGCTGCGCCGAATGGTCGGATCACCTCGGAGGCCGACATGAACGAGTGACCGGAGTTGGGTGGCCGGCAGGTGGATCTGAGTGACCGAGCTTGGGTCTTGAAACGAGAGGACAGCGCACCGCAAGCGCCGCGATGGCGGATATATGCTGCCTAGTTTAAGGAGCAGCTTATGCACATCCGCTCCTTCTCCTCCGCCGACGGTCCCGCCCTCGCGCAACTATTTTACGAGACAATCCACCGCATTGCGGGACAGCACTACTCCTTCGAACAGGTCCAAGCGTGGGCACCAGGCGTACCAAGCGTTGAGCGGTTCGAGTCTTGGGCGCGAGACGGCCGACTCTTCCTTGTGGCGGCCGGCGAGCAGGACGAGCCGCTCGCTTTCTGTGATCTAGAGCGTGATGGGCACATCGATCATCTTTTCTGCCGCGCCGATTTGGCAGGTACCGGCGTGGCTTCAATGTTGTACGATGCTATCGAGCGCGAGGCGCAGAACGACGGTCAACAGCTCCTCTACGTGGAGGCAAGTGAACCGGCGCGGCGCTTCTTCTCACGCAAGGGCTTCAGCCTGGATCATCGCCGCGACCTCCTCGTCAGCGGAGTGCCCATTCACAACTATCGTATGACCAAGCACCTCGAGTGATGGTCGGAAAACGACCGCTTTCCTGCCAAGCCTCGACCAGATCAACGGCCTTGCGGCGCGTCACGGGTGTCGGTGGCGGAGATGAACGGGCGTCCGAAAATGGGAGCCGGGCAGGGCGCTGAAAGTGACCGGTTTTTTGGGTCCTCGGCACGAGAGGGTATGGGTCGCTAGCGCACTGATACCGGTTGGCACTCCTGACGCTACCAAGCTCGAGGTACTCCGCCGACTCTCTTAGCAGCGGCGGCCTCAACCTCGTTCAATTCCGCTTGCGTCAACACGCTGGCACTAAGAACCTTGCGCATCAGCTCGTCTAACAGCGCAGCGAGGAAGTGAACTTCGGCGCGCTCTGACTCAGTGTCTTCACCCTCTGCGTTCACCTGCATGCCGCGGCTCCCTCGATCGTTGAATGCGATCCAGGCATGACCACGGCAGCGGAGGGCACGCAAGAGGCGTGAACAGATGACGGCAGGCTCATGTTCGAGGGCGAGTGAGGCGCCACGCGTAACCGCGCCTGGGTCTCAGCATCAAAAGGTGACTTAGAGATCAAAAAACACACAGTAGATTGGAGAGGGGCGATCAGAACGCTGGACAGCGGATTTCCCGCCTCACTAGACCCAAAGAACCACCATTATGACCTCCGAGCCAAGCGCGCATGCGCCCGATACCATTGCGCTCGCCGCGGAATTGACAGCGGCCTGGCTCACTAATCCACACACGCGTGCAAGCTCGGCCGAGGTACTCGCCTTCCTGACGTCGATGCACGAGGCTGTGGAGGGTTTGTCGAGCCGCACTTCGGTCGCAGACGCCACGTCAGCGGCTGAGCATATGCCGGCGGTGTCGGCCCGCAAGTCGCTCGCTGATCCGGATCGGATCATCAGCATGATAGACGGCAAGCCGTACGCCAGTTTGAAGCGTCATCTCGCCAGCCACGGGCTCACGCCTGCTGAGTATCGCGAGCGCTTCAACCTCAAGTCAGATTATCCGATAGTGGCGCCGGGATACAGTGAGCGGCGCCGCTCACATGCGAAGCAGATCGGACTGGGGCGAAAGGCTGCGACAGGGGTGGAGAGCGCCGATGCTGCCATCGAGCAGGTGGCCGAGGAGGTCGTCGGCAAAGCGGAGAAGAGCGGCAGAGCCGCGCTTGGCGCCGCGCGCAAGACGCTGGGTATCCGCACTTAAGCTCGCTGCGCAGTGCGCCTTAGCAAGTTAGCAGCCGGTTGAACGACACGCCGTCTGGTTAGACGTGGGTCCTCGAAGAGGTCGCGAATGGCTCGGCGCCGGAACCTATTCCACCAACGTTGCCAGCGGTGCTCCGCAGCATCGTGGACCAGATGACAACGCTGGCAGAGCGCAGCCAGGTTGGAGCGCGCATTGTTGCCGGGATCGTGGTCGAGATGGGCGCAGGCCAGCACGACCTTGGTCGATCGCACAGACGAGAGTGCGAGATAGCCTGAGAGCGAAACTCGTCTTCCCAGATGCGATCGCCAGCACCCGGCGTCCGCGTCCCACCACCTACCATCTCCTAGGTGGATGATCCTGCGCAAGTGAGGGCGGCCACAGTGGTCGCACCGCGAACCTGCGCGTTTGAAGCGTACCGTTGCCGACAGCTGCTCCCAGTCAATGGGGTAGAGCCAGCGGTTCTCGGGACGTATCGGCATTCGGATTCTATGAGTCAGCGAGCGCGAGAACAAAAGGGAAAACTGACGGTATGACGGAAGAGCAGCTGGCGGTGGTTGCCGCTGTTGTTAGCCGGGCACCTGACTGGATCCGCCGGGATCTGTCATCCACCAACCCGGCCTTGAGGCAAAGGGCTGAGGAAGCGCTGGCCGCTATGCTCGCGGCAGGCCTTGGACACGCTCATTGAGCGAGAAGAGGTGCGGCCTGTGTGTGGCGTAGGTCGACGCATCCAGATGAACGAACGACGAAGGTCGGAAAGCGACCAGCGCCCTCTGGGTGACTGCTTTTGGATCCGCCACGCTTTCGGCATTGCTCGCGCGTAAACGGCGCCCGGATTGCGGCAGGGCAGCCTTGCAGCGTCATAGATTGAAGCGTATATAGGCCTGGCTGCGATGTTCTATGTCTATAGGTCATCCCCTGAGCCCCGAGCGTTCCAGCGTTCGGGGCTCAAACTTTTTTTAAGGACGCCCCGACGTTCCAGCGCCGGGACGTCCCCAACTCGGCCTAGTGGCGCGACAGCTCGATAATTTTCACTACCAAGCTGAGGAGCGCGACGACGAGCGTCGCGACGCCGAGTACCAGTGCTACGATTGTTGCGGTGTCTATATATATCACCTCCCTTGACCGCCCGGGTTGGGCTGCCACGGTCCGGATAGGCTCTATGGCAGTGATAAACTAGCCTTTCGACGCGGAGATGGTGGGGCCGCTCCGCTGAGGTGAGCCGACACGCCCTGACAGTGCCGGACAGCCGAACCATGTGTTGATCGCCGACAGCTCCGGATCGCTGCAGGCGGTTTTTGTTGCGGGCGCATACGCCCCGGGCAGTTTCAACGGTTGCACACAAACGAAAACGCTTCGTCACAAGGCGCAATCAAGAATAAGGGGTCTGTGGGTCAAGCCATTCTCCCTCGCGGCGGCGCTAAGGACGCTCATTCGAGAGAGGAATTGGGCGATGCAGGTCAGCAACATGGTCGCGACGTTGCCGGTCGTCGACCTGGGTAGCACCGGTCTTGCGATCACGCGGGTCGGCTTCGGCGCCTGGGCGATCGGCGGGGCGGACTGGGCGGTCGGCTGGGGCGCGCAGTCGGACGATGAGTCGATCCGCGCAATTCGCCACGCGGTCGATCGTGGCGTCAATTGGATCGATACGGCCGCGATCTATGGTCTCGGCCATTCGGAGGAGATCGTCGCGCGCGCGCTGGCGGAGTTACCAGAAAGCGGACGCCCTTATGTCTTCACCAAATGCGGGCAGGTGTGGGATCCGGCGGACCGCTACAGTAAGCGGCGCGTCGGGCGGCGCGACAGCATCCGGGGCGAGGTAGAGGGCTCGCTCCGCCGCCTGCGCGTCGATGTGATCGATCTCTATCAGATGCACTGGCCCGCTGAGGACGGATCGCCGCTGGAAGAATATTGGGGCGCGTTGCTCGAGCTGAAGGCGGAGGGCAAGGTGCGCGCGATCGGCCTGTCGAACCATGACGCCGCGCAGCTTCAGACCGCTGAGGCGATCGGCCATGTCGACACGCTCCAGCCGCCGCTGTCCGCGATCCGGCGTAAGTCGCTCGCCGCCGAGCTGCCATGGTGCCGCGCGCACGGCACCGGGGTGATCGTCTACAGTCCGATGCAGTCGGGGCTATTATCGGGGGCTTTCTCGGCCGAGCGCGTCGACGCGCTGGCCGATGATGACTGGCGCAAGCGGCATGCGGATTTCTCGGGCGAGGCGCTGCTCCGTAACCTGACAGTGGCCGAGGCGATCCGCGAAGTTGCGGCACAGCGTGGGGTGAGCGCGGCGGCGGTGGCGGTCGCCTGGGTGCTGGCGGTGGAGGGGGTGACGGGGGCAATCGTCGGCGCGCGTGCGCCCCAGCAGGTCGATGGCTGGCTCGCCGCCGCCACGCTGTCGCTTGGGGCGGCGGACCTCGCGCACATCAATGCAGCGATCCGGGAGAGCGGTGCAGGCGGTGGCCCGATCCCGGACTGATCTCAAGCGCGGTACAGCGCCGCAGCCGCGACTTTGCGAGGCGCGCGCGCGATCCGCGCCGGCAGTGGTACTATCGCCAGCGTCGCGATCAGCATCACCATCTGCATCGCGTCAATAGCGGGGCGATATGATCCGGTCGCGTCGAACACCGCGTTAAGCCCCGCGGGTATAAACCCCGAGACAACAGCAACGATGCCATAGGCCAGTGCCGAGACCTTGCCGAAATGCACCAGCCCGAACCAGCGCGACAGCAGCACCGGCAGCGCGCTATATTCCGCTCCCAGGCACACCCCCATCATTACCGCCGCCGCCAGCAGCGAGGGAACGGTGGTTGAACTGGCCAGCAGCCACAGCCCCGCAATGCCGACAAGGTAGAAGGGCACCAGCACCGCCGGTCGCTGAAACCGATCAATCAACATCCCGATCGCCCATTGCGCGCCCGCGCAGACCAGCGCGAAGGTGCTCACCGCTGTCACCGCCTCGCCCATCGCCATCCCGTTCGACAGCGTGATCGGCACCACCTGCGTGAACATCGCGGTCATGCATCCAGCGCAGATCCCGACGCTGAGCATCAGTCCCCAGAAGGCGGGAGTGTGGAGCACCTGCGTCAGCGTCAGGCCTTCCGCCGCGCCCCTCTCGACCTCGCGCGGTGGCGGGTCGCGGAACAGCGCGAAAACCACCGGCACGCCGAGAAGCAGGATGATCGCGGCGATCAGCATCACCACCCCGCGCCAGCCGAGCGATGGCAGCGCGCTCCCCGCGACCACCGGGAAGACCGCGGATCCGATACCGGTGCCCAGCCCCGCCGACAGCCCGATCGCGGCGCCGCGATCGCGGTCGAACCAACCGGCCAACGCCTTGGCCAGCGTCGGCCCTGCCATCGGCGCGCCCAGCGCGCAGATCAGCCCAAAGCCGGCGTAGAAGATCGTCACCTCGCCCGGCAACGTGGCGAACACGATCAGCCCGATCGCATAGAGCGTCAGCGCGCTCAGCAGCACGCGGCGTGGACCGAAGCGATCGACCAGCGTTCCGACGAGCAGCGTGAGCGCGAGCGCCTTGACCACCACAAGGCTCATCACGCCCGCCACCAGCGCGCGCGGCCAGCCAAAATCGGTCGCGATGGGGACGAGCAGGATGCCGAAAATTCCCAGCATTGTCTGCGACAGGCCTAGCCCGAACCCCACCGCCGCCGCGATCGCGACCCCGGTGGCGGGCGCCACAAGGCCGGTGTTGCCGATCGAACGAACCATCGCGCCACCTCCGTCACAGGCCGCGCCGCGGGGACGCCGCCTTGTGACCTCAGTCTATGCGCGGGCGTGTGTGATGCTTGCCCCTGCGCGTCCGCAAAGTTGACGTGCCGCGCGCTTTACAGCCCGACATGCGCCAGCCCGGCGACATCCTCATGCGTCACCCGGCGCGCGCCGAACGGCGGCAGCACCAGCATCAGCGCGGAGATACCCAGCAGGCACGCCTCGATCAGCAGGATCGACGGTGCATAGCTGCCATAGGAATCGAACATCCAGTCCATCGCCACCGGCGTGCCGCCCTGCGCGAGCATGACGATCGCGTAGATCACTCCGCCTATCGTGCCGTAACTGCGTAGCCCGAAATAACGCGAGATGAACAGCGGCAGCGCGCCGAACACCGCGCCTAGCCCCACGCCCAGCATCGCGCCCGCGACCAGCAGCGTCGCGCCGTCGCGATGTTCGAGCAGCCACAGCCCGGCGGTCGCGATCGCGAACGCGGGGGCGACAACCCGCGGCGAGGCGAAGCGGTCGAGCAGCGACCCCGACAGGATCTGCGCGGCGCTCGTCACCAGCGCCAGCGTCGACATGACGGAGGCGGCAGTGGCAAGGTCGAACCCGCGATCGGTCAGCACCGGGATGACGTGGGAGAACACCGCCGTCAGGCACCCCGATCCCAGCCCCAGCGTCGCGAGGATCAGCCAGAAGGCGGGCGTACGCAGCGCCTCCGCCAGCGTATGCCCCGCCAATTGCGGCACCGGTGCATTGATGCTGGCTGCGACGGGCGCGGGATCGCGCAGCAGGAACCATTGCAGCGGGAAACCGACGACGAAGATGATCGCGCCGATCAGCGCGTAGCTGGTCTGCCATCCCAAAGCGGCCAGGCTAGCGGCGGCGATGATCGGCATGATCGTCGCTCCCACGCCATTGCCGACCCCGGCGGAAATGCCGAGCATCAGCCCGCGCCTTTTGTCGAACCAGCCCGACACCACCTTGGAGAACATCGCTGTACACGGGATAGAACCCGCGAGCCCGACCAGCACGAAATGGCCGTAGAAGCTGGCGACCGTGGCGTGCGCCAGACTAATCGAGGCGACGCTCGCCGCTAGCAGGACGTTCCCCGCCAGCAGGATCGGGCGCGCGCCGAAGCGGTCGATCGTGCGGCCCACCAGCGGATAGGCGAGCGCGTTGATGATCGCGATTAGCCCCAGCACGCTTGTCACCTGCGCGCGCGGCCAACCGAAATCCTGCGCGATCGGGACCAGGAACACCCCGAACACCGCGCTGACCGTTGTTGTCATGCACAGCATGTTGCCGATCGTGCAGGCGATGACCACGCCCAGAGCGGTTCGCGAATTCTCGGTGGCTGACATGAAAGACGCGCCTCACAGAGTCGGTTGCCCCGGCAGACGAACGCCTCGCGGGCTCCACGTCAAAGCCAAAGCGACCAACGCCCGCGTCGGACAAGAAACAGTTCGCGAGGCGTCTAGTCCGATCCGGCCCTGTTCCGCTCGATGGGTGGGCTGGATGCGCGCAACAACTTTCCCGGCGCATCCCGACAAGTGGAACTGCGCGCCGCGTGGCTAGAACCCACTAGCATCATCCACTGTATCGAAACGGGGATTTCATCGCATGACGGGCGTAACGCAGCCGACCTTGTTCATCCCGCACGGGGGCGGGCCGTGCTTCTTCATGGACTGGTCGCTGATGGGCGAACCGGCGGATACATGGGACAAGACCGCTGCCTGGCTGCGCGGGCTCGCCGCCGACCTGCCGGAGAAGCCCAAGGCGATCCTGGTCGTCTCGGGGCACTGGGAGGAGGCGGAATTCACCGTGGCCTCAGTGCCGGCGCCGGGGATGATCTACGATTACAACGGCTTCCCGCCGCACACCTATCAGCTGCAATATCCCGCCCCGGGATCGAGCGACGTCGCGCGCCGCGTCGTCGAGCTGATGCAGGACGCCGGAATCCCGATCCGCGTGGATGTGCGCCGCGGGTTCGATCACGGGGTATTCATCCCCTTCCTGCTTGCCTTTCCGGACGCGGATATCCCGGTGGTGCCGCTGTCGCTCAAATCGAACCTCGACCCCGCCGAGCATATCGCGGCGGGCAAGGCGCTGGCAGCGTTGCGCGATGAGGGCGTGCTGATCGTCGCGTCTGGCATGAGCTATCACAACATGCGCGCCTTCCGCACGCCGATGGCAACCGCACCCTCCGCCGCGTTCGACGGCTGGCTCACCGACGCGCTGGGGCAGGACGACGCCGGTGCGCGGTTGGGGCAGCTCGCCCAATGGAGCGAGGGTGATGCCGCGCGCAACGCGCACCCGCGCGAAGAGCATCTGCTGCCGCTGATGATCGCGGCGGGCGCGGGTGCCGACTCTCCCGGTGAGCGCATCTTCTCCGACGTCGTCATGAAGGCGACCGTCTCCGCGTTCCGCTTTGGATAAGGACCGACATGGAAAACCCGACCACCCTGATCTTCGTCGATCTCGCCTCCGATGACCCCGAGGCGACCGGCGCCTTCTACGCCGAGGTCTTCGGCTGGACCAATGAGGGGCGCCCGACGGGGGTCTATCACCGCCTAGTCCCGGGCGGGAACTTCCGCCACAAGGACGGCACCGAGAGCGCGATCGGCAACCTCCACGTCGGCATCTACAATTCCGCCAATGCGCGCCCGCATCCCGCTACCGAGGGTGCCGGCCCGCGCCCGCTGTCGCGCGGCACCGATCACAAGGCCCGCATCTGGCTATTGATAGGCGACAACCAGAACGCCGACGACATCCTCGCCGCCGCTGAGGCGCGCGGCGCCAATGTGCTTTGGCGCAACCATTATTGGAAAGAGTTCAACGGCCTGAACTGGGCGTTTGAGGACCCTTGGGGCAATGAGATCATCCTATGGGGCAAGGCCGGAGAACCGGCGGTGGTACCCGAGGGCTTCACCCGCGAATAAAGCGCGCTTGAGTCGGAAAATGAAAAGGGGGCCGGACATGCAGCGTGTCCCGCCCTCTTTTCTTGTCCCCCGGCGCTCCTGCGTGCGCAGAAGCACATAAGCCGGCTTCGCCTTCCCTCCTGCGATCGAAGAAGCCGGGCTCCGAGCTTAGCCGTGGTCCGCCAGCAGGCGCGGCACCGGCGCGTCCTTGATGCGGAAGAAGCCTTGGTCATCTACGGTCACGCCCTCGCGCGGCTTGTGGCGCACCTGCACCACGCCGTTCTTGCCGAAGCCGTCGATCACCGGGCGGTCGCCCTGCCGGCTCAGCCACAGGCGAAGCAGGTGCCGACGGCGCTGCGGCTCGGGGTAATCGTCGAACCCGGTACGCGCATGCAGCGCGGCATAGTTCGACAGCCACTGGATATCGCCGGGGCGAAAATCCATCTCGATCGCCATGCCGGGCTCATAAGCGATTTCGTCGAACAGCTTGAGCACCTCGATCTGCGCGTCAGTCAGTTTCGGCACGCCCGGGTAATCCTGCGCGGTCAGGATGTAGAGCGATCCCGCATACATGCTGAACACGCCGTCGGTCAGGTCAATGATCGGCGAGGTATAGGTGTCGGCGGGCGCGCGCACGTCCTGGCGGCGCCAGTCCCAGTGGTATGGCTCGAGCAGCAGGGGCGCGAGATCGGGGCGGCGGCGCAGGATCTCGTTGTAGATCTGCGCGCCCGAGACGAGGCACGACGCGCCGCCTTCCTTGGCCGGGCGCAGGCACATCAGCGCGACGATGTCCGACGAGTCCGAATGATAGACGAGGCCGTCGCGCACCTTGGACGATTTGGCGGTGGGATCGTCCATCGTCTTGTCCGAGGTGGCATAAACCGAATCGATCAGGTCGCCCTTCTCATTCTGGCGGATCGGATCGCCCATGTGCAGCCCGAGGATGTAGTAGATCGCGGCCGACAGCGCATCCGAATAGAGATGCGTGCGCAATCCGCGCACCAGCACAAAGCCGCGCCCGCTATCGACATCGCGACCCCATTCCAGCACCGCTTCGGCACAGGCGGTCAGCGGATATTCTTCCTTCTGAACAAAGCGCAGATCGGGATCGGCCTCGACAAAGCGCGTACCGAGCTCTTCCAGCTCCGCCAGCTCCTCGGCGGACAACTGGTAAATCCAGCCGTCGCCCTTTGATAGCACGTCGCCGCGCCATGCGGCTTCAGTGTGGATTTCCTCCAGCGGAGCAGCGGGCGTGATCGCCGCGGCGATGTTCATGATGATGGGCCTCCAGCCATTGCCGGGTTCGGGGGAATATCCACCCGACCATCGTTAGGATAACAGCGCCCCCGCCGATCGACTTGTTCGTGCGGACCCCATTGCTTGATCTACCTGGCGTCCGCCGATCCTGCCGCCGCCTCGATCAGATCGAGGCGCGGGCGCGCGAAGTCGATGACCGTGCTGGTGCCATAGGCGTTCATCAGTTGCAGGCGGTCGGCGTGGGGGGTGAACGCGGGCCAGTCGGGCGCACCGGCATGGTTGGGGTTGCCCGTCCTCGCGAACGCGAGCCAATAATCCCCCATCAGCCGCGCGGTCGCATGATCCGCCGCGGTCCATTGATAGCCCGGGCGCGGCGGGCCGTTGTCGAACACGAACGGTATTTCGTCGGCATGGCCCACGCCAGGCGTGGTCGCGCGCAATTCTTCGGGCACATAGGCGAAGCGATAGAGATAGACCGGCGCGCCGTGCGCCGCCTGCAGCTTGGCGCGCCAGCGTGCGGGTTCGGTCATCGCATTCTCGCCCCAGAGCCGCCCGATCTGCCTTTCACGCGTATTACCTAAGGCGGCGTAGGCGGCGAGCAGCGCGGGGGCCTTGTCGCCGAACTGGCGCACCATCATCTCACCTCCGCCGGGAAACCAGCGCAACAGGCTTTCCTCGAAATCGTTGGCGCCGACCAGATAGGGTACCTTCGCCGCCAGCCCGATGCGGAACGCGACATCGGTGCGCGCGACGACCAGCTTTCCGTCGATTACCGGGCGCGCGGGGACGATGACCGGGGCGTCGAGGATCGTGTCCGCGCCGAGCGCACGCAATTGCGCGAGCGTCGTCGCGTGCTTGGTCGTAGCCCAGGCGCTGCATTTTGCGGCGGCGGCCTCGACCGAATCGAGCACGTCGTTGCGCCCGCCAGACTCCGATATCGCCTTGGCGAACAGCCCTTTGGCGGCGGGTGAGGTCATCAAGAAATTGACCGACGAGGCGCCCGCCGATTCGCCGAAGATCGTGACATTCGCGGCATCGCCACCGAACGCCGCGATATTGTCGCGGACCCATTTGAGCGCGGCGATCTGGTCCATCATCCCGTAATTCGCGATCGGCTGCCCCGCCTGTTCCTTGAGAAGTTCGGGATGGACGAAGGTCCCGAACCGCCCGAGCCGATAGTTGAGCGTCACCACGATCGCGCCGCGAGCCGCCAGCGCGGCACCGTCATAATCGGGCATTGACCCCGAACCCATGATGAACGCCCCCCCGTGAATCCACACCATCACCGGCAGTCGCGCGGCGGGCGTCCCGTGCGGACGCCAGATGTTGAGAAACAGGCAATCCTCGCTCTGCTGATTGGTGTAGCCGGCGGGGAGCGGGTTGTTCTTCGAATCCTGCACGCAGTCCGCGCCGATCACGCTCGCCTGCCGCACTCCCGTCCATCGCGATGCCAGGGCGGGCGCGCGCCAGCGCAGCGCGCCGATCGGCGCCGCGGCATAGGGCACCCCCAGAAACGCTTCGACCGCCCCCGTGTCCTTTCCCTCGATCCGTCCCGCCGGCGCATCGACACGCGGACCGGCGAGGGCAGGCGAAGCGATCGCGCACAAGACGAGCAGGGCAAAGCGCTTCATACGGGTCGCTCCCTTGAGGTCAGGCGGTGGCGGGGTTCGCGGCGGCTGCATCGTCCGCGCCGCGCGCGAACGCCTGCGCCATCGCGGCGCAGACGATGAGCTGGAGTTGGTGGAACAGCATCACCGGCAACAGCACCGGCCCCAGCGCCGCCGGCGGGAACAGCGTCGAGGCGATCGGCACCCCGGTCGCGAGGCTCTTCTTCGAGCCTGCGAACAGCATCACGATCCGGTCCTCGCGCGCCAACCCGATCCGCGCCGATGCCCACCAGGTCAGCGCCATCACCGTAGCCAGCATCGCGGCGGAGACGAGCAGGATCGCGGCGATATCGGCGGCGTCCACACGATTCCACAAGCCCTCGACGACCGAGGCGCTGAATGCGGAAAAGACGATCAGCAGGATCGAGCTGCGATCGACGCGGCCCACCAGCTTGCGATGCCGGTCGATGACCTTCCCCATCCACGGGCGCAGCAAATGCCCGGCGGCAAATGGCAGCACCAGTTGCAGCACGATCTTCTCGATCGCAGTGGTCGATACGCTTGCGCTATGTCCCATCAGCAGCGCAACGAGGAACGGCGTCGCCATCACGCCCAGCAGGCTGGAAAAGGACGCGCTGCACACCGCCGCTGCGACATTGCCGCGCGCGATCGCGGTGAAGGCGATCGACGACTGGACAGTGGAGGGCAACAGGCACAGGAACAGGATGCCGTCGAGCACGCCCGGCGCCATGTGCCCCGTCAACGCGGCGCGGATTGCCAGCCCCAGCAGCGGGAAAAGCGCGAAGGTCGTCGCCAGCACCGCCGCATGGAGCCGCAGGTTGCTGAACCCCGAGACGATCGCCTCGCGCGACAGCTTGGCGCCGTGAAGGAAGAACAGCAGCACGATGGACACTTCCGCGGCGATCTCCACCGCCTGCGCTGCGAGCCCGCGCACCGGCGCGATGCTGGCGAGCACCACTAGCCCCAGCATCAGCACGATGAATGGATCGACCCAGCCGATCGTACGGGACATTATGCGCCGCAACGCGCTCACAGGTCGAGCACCAGATGCGCGGACTTGGCCCCTGAACAGCAGACCATCATTGTCCGGTTCGCGGCCTTTTCCGCATCGGACAGCACTTCGTCGCGGTGATCGGGCACGCCGTCGAGCACCGTCGCCTCGCACGCGCCGCAAATCCCCTCGGCGCAGGAATGCGGGATGTTGATCCCCGCCGCCTTCAGCGTCTCAAGGATCGTCGATCCTTGCGCGACCGCGTAGCAGCCGCCGGTGCGCGCCAATTCGACGGTGAACCCGCCCTCGGTCGCTGCGATGCCGGTGCCCGAGAAGCGCTCCAGATGGACGACGGCGTTGTTCACCCCGGCGGCCTCTGCCGCATCGACATAGGCATCGAGCATCCCGGACGGCCCGCAGGCATAAAAATGGCTGCCCGCGGGTGCCTCGGCAAAGATCCGCGCGAGATCCAGCCGCGCGCCGTGATCCGCCTCGAACACCGTCTCGAACGTCGTCGCCAACCCTTTCAGCACCGGCGCGATCTCGTCGAGCAGCGGCGCGGTTGCGGCGCTGCGCGCGCCGAAATGGAAGGAAAAGGGCCGTCGCAGCGTGCGCAGCCGCTGCGCCATTGCCCAGAGCGGCGTCACGCCGATTCCGCCCGCGATCAGCACACTGTGCGCCGCGTCCTCAATCAGCGGAAAATGGCAACGTGGCGCGCTGACGGTGATGACGTCGCCTTCGGAGACCTGTTCGTGCAGGTGCCGCGACCCGCCCCGGCTGTCGGCGTCCAGCGCGACCGCGACGACATAGCGCCCGCTGTCCGCCGGATCGTTGAGCAGCGAATATTGCCGGATCAGATCGGGGGTCAGGTGGAGGTCGATATGCGCGCCCGCGACGAACGGCGGCAGTATTTCGCCGGCGTCGGGCAGCAGATCCAGGATCGCCACCGCCCCGGCGCTGCCTGTCGCCCCCGTCACGCGGATCCGATCGACCCGCACGCTGATCTGTTCGACGTCCACCGCTATCTTATCCCGCCCCCTGCGCGCTCAAAATGCTGCGACTGCGTGAGCATAGGTGACATGGCCTGCGCGCGACGGCTTGCCTGATACGGCACGAATTCTTGCGCGTAGCCGGCTGTCAAGCGCGGCCGTGGCGTCCCGCTATGGTCACCGCTGCTGCGTTGCGGCATCTTTATCATCGCCGGATAGCCGAGCATGCTGCGGGTGCTCGGTAGATGCGGGGATGTTGAATTGCGGTTCACCACCAATGCCTATCCCAAGGAAGAACGCTGGGAGGCGTGGCGCTTCGCGCTGAAGCGCAAATCGGTACTGCTCAACGTCATGAGCGAACCGGCCTATGGCGAGCTGTCGAGCCATCGCGGCGCCAACGGGCCCGAGTTCATCAGCATATCCTCCACCAGCCAGAACGTCACGATCGACCTGTCGGATCGCGCCGATCATATCTGGATGGTGCAGCTGCTGGAGGGCGAGCTTTCCGCCACGCTCGGCGCGCAGACGCTTGTCGTGCGTGAGGGTGACGTGCTGATCGGCGGGAACGATGCACGCGCGGTGCTGGATCTGCCGCGCGATCATCGCTTCCTGATGATGCACGTCCCGCGCGCGTTTTTCGGCCCGGCGGTGCGCAACCTGCTACCCGCCGATCTTAGCCTGATCGCATCGGATACCGGGGCGGGGCGGTTGCTGTCAGCGATGCTGCGTTCGGTCGCGGATACGATCAACGAGCTCACCAGCGACCGGCTGCGACCGGTCGAGCTCAGCCTGTCCGAATTCCTGCTCACCGCACTGCTGGAGGGCGCGCCCGCGCGCTCGCTCGGCGGGTCGGCGGGTGCGCGCGCGATGCTGCTGGAGCGCGTCTTTCAGTCGATCGAGATGCATCTGTCCGATCCGACGCTCAACCTGCAATTCGTCGCCACCGAGCACGGCATCTCGATGCGCTACCTCCAGAAGCTGTTCGAATCGATCGACGACAGCTTCGGCCATTATGTGAAGCAACGACGGCTTGAACGCTGCCGGATGGACCTGGTCAGCCCGCTGCACGCGCAGAAGTCGATCTCCGACATCCTGTTTCAATGGGGCTTCAACGATTCGGCCTCGTTCAGCCGAAGCTTCCGCGAGCGCTACGGCGTGTCGCCGCGCGAATATCGCAAGGCCTCGCCCGGCGGCGAGGACGACAGCGTTCCCCAGCGCGGCAGCCCCGTCGCGCGCACCGCCGACGCGCCGACCGACGAACCGCTGGAGCTTGAGGCTGCGACCGAACCCGGCATCGGCGCCGACGATGTGGTCCCCGCCGGCGACGTGCGCCATCATCATCTGCGCGCGACGGTGGATACCGTCCATTGGGGCTATCTCAGCCGTAACCTGCGCCCGGTGCTGCGCGTCCGGTCGGGCGATTACGTCACGATCGAGGCGGTCACTCATCACGCCGGTGACGATCACGAACGGATGATCGACGGCGACCCGGAGGTCGAGCGCATCTACCACTGGGAAAAGGGCGACAAGGCCATCAACCGCCGCGGCGCCGGGCCGATGGATGCCTCCGCGGTCGGGCGCGGCGCGGGCGAGGGGTTCGGTGTCCATATCATGACCGGCCCGATCGCGATCGCGGGGGCGGAGCGCGGCGACGTCGTGGAGGTGCGCTTCCTGGAGATGACCCCGCGCCCCTCGGGCAGCGCAAAGTTCGCTGGGCGCAGCTTCGGCAGCAACGTCGCGGCCTATTGGGGCTTTCATTACGGCGACATGTTGACCGAGCCTAAGCCGCGCGAGGTCGTCACCATCTATGAGGTCGAGCGGCGCCACGGCGGGCATTGCGCGCACGCCGTCTACAATTACCGTTACGTGCCGCAGACCGACCCCAATGGCGTCGTTCACCAGCGCTATGATTACCCCGGGGTGATCGTCGATCCCGAAATGGTGACGAAGAACTTCAACGTGCTGCGCGACGTAGAGGTGCCGGTGCGCCCGCATTTCGGCTTTGTCGCGATGGCGCCCGCGCATGACGGGCTGATCGATTCGGTCCCGCCCGCCAATTTCGGCGGCAATATCGACAACTGGCGGATGGGCGCAGGTGGATCGGTGTTCCTACCGGTCAATGTCGCGGAAGGACTGCTGTCATTGGGGGATCCGCACGCGTCGCAGGGCGACTCCGAATTGTGCGGCACCGCCATCGAATGTTCGATGAGCGCGGTGATCCAGATCGTGCTCCATCGGTGCGGCGACCAGCCCGAGAAACTGCGCGACCTCGATTACCCGTTGATCGAGACGCGCGACGAATGGGTGATCCTGGGCTTTTCGCAGCCCAATTACCTGCGCGATCTGGGCGGCAAGGCGCAGAGCGACATCTACAAGCAGAGCTCGATCGAAAGCGCGATGCGCGACGCCTTTCGGAAGGCGCGCCGCTTCCTGATGACGACACGAGGGCTGACCGAGGACGAGGCGATCTCCTTGCTGTCGGTGGGGGTGGATTTCGGGGTGACACAGATAGTTAACGGCAATTGGGGGGCGCATGCGATCATCCGCAAGGCGCTGTTCGTGCATTGATGGAGAGCACCGATTACGGAAGCGGGCGAATGTCCGGTTGTGGTGGGGAAATGTCGTTCCACCCTCCGTTGGGTTCGATCAGCATCGAGCTGGCCGAGATGCATTGGTCGAGATCCCGTTTGGCGTCGTGGCTCCCCGACATTTCGACTCCAAGTCTGAGCTTCGCTTGACTCCGCGCTTGAAGCGAGCGGGTTCGTTCAGCAGACATTCGTTCGTGCTGAGGAGAGGCTGAGGTCGTCGAAGCCTCGTCTCGAAGCACCGTGGACCACCGCCTTTCGAGCGGCCAGATCGACAAGCTTAATGATTCCGCAGGACGAACGGAGTTCGTGAGGGAACCGCCGGAAAATGCGTGGACTCCCGACCCGCCAACCGACCATGCACCTGACGACAAGTCGCCGTGTGCGCAGCATCAACGCGCGGGGGCGTCGGCTGCGCTAGCATCGCGGGCATGAGCATCGCGCCCCGCATCGCCGTCGTCGGCAGCATCAACACCGACATCATCATCGACGTGGCGGCACTGCCGCGCCCGCACGAGACGATCATGACCCGCGGGCTGCGGCAGGGGATCGGGGGCAAGGGGCTCAACCAGGCGATGGCCGCGCGGCGGATGGGAGCGCGTGTGAGTATGATCGGCGCGGTCGGCAACGATGCCGAGGGGGCGGCGGCGTGCGACCATCTGCTCGTGGCGGGTATCAACATTCTCCATGTCGATGGCGTCGCGGCGCCGACCGGGACCGCGCACATCATGGTCGCGGCCGATGGCGTCAATGTCATCGCGGTGACGGCGGGCGCGAACGCACTGGTGACACCCGCGCTGGTGGAGGCGGCGGAGGCCTCGATCGCGACCGCGGGGTTGCTGATGGTCCAGCTCGAAACTCCGTTCGACGCGATCGAGGCAGCGCTGCGCGTCGCGCGGCGGCACGATGTCCGCACGCTCCTGAACCCCGCACCTGCCGATCGCGCGGCGCTGTCGATGTTACCGCTGGTCGATCTGGTGACGCCGAACGAGACCGAACTGGCGAGCCTGACCGGCACCGATGACGTGGCGGCGGGGCTGAAGGCGCTGGTCGCGGCGGGGGCGGGCGCCGCGCTGGTAACGCTAGGGGGAGATGGCAGCGCCGCGCTGATCGGCGACGAACTGGTGCGCCAGCCCGCCTTGCCCGTGTCGGTTGTGGATACCACAGGGGCGGGGGACGCCTACAACGGTGCGTTGGCCTATGCGCTGGCGCTGGGCGAGCGCCTGCCCGCCGCGATGCGGCTGGCGGCGGCGGCGGGCGCGTTGGCGGTATCGCGCGCCTCGGCGGATGCGGCGCCAACCTATCGCGAGGCGCTGGCGCTGCTGGAATAGCGCAGCGGCGCTCCTTCGCGTCCTGCCAGCAACGGCTGGCATCGCTATCTTCTTAGGGAATTGCTGCCCTGCGACGGCCAGAAATATGGACCTCGCGCCCCAATGGGATGAAGATGGCGTGATGCGCGGCGAGGCGCCGCCGCTCGCATCAATGCGCTCCCCCGCGGCTTCGGACAAGGCGCTTCGGTGTAGACCTAGCGAACTTTCACTCCGCCACCCGCGCCCATCTGGGAGCGGGTGGCGCACCGCCATTAAAAGTTTCGGCTCAGGCGGACCTGTACGGTGCGGCCGATGCCCGGCAGGACATTGGCGTTGGCATCGGTGTCGTAACCGGCGATGAAGTACCGCTTGTCGAACAAGTTGTTCGCGTTCACGTCCACGCGCCACGGGCCGTCGATAACATAGGCGCCCGCGCGGAACAGCGCATAGCCCGGCACCTTGATCGCCCCAGGCAGATAGCCGCCGGTCTGTGACGCATAGGTCACGCCGCCGGTCAGCCCCCAATGCCCCCGCCGGTCATAGGTGGCGAATAGCGATGCGCTCGTGTTCGGGGTGGCATGCAGGTAATAACCGTCCTGAAGCTCCGGGATGCGGTTGGCGTTGGTGAAGACATAGCCGCCATAGCCGTCGGTGCACGCAATCCCGGCAAGGCACGACGGCACCGTTAGGAAGAAGCCCGCACCCGCGGTCGGCAGCACCTTGGTCCGCTGATGCGTGAACGTGCCGGTAACTCCCAGCGAGCGGGTGACGAGATAGCGCAGCTCCGCTTCGATGCCCCGCGTCCGCCGCGCATCGACCGACTGGACCCCGGTGGGAGGCGTGGAGAGATACGAGCGCTGCTGCTCATAGGCGTCGATCGCCGCGAACAGTCGCCCACCGAACTGCGAGGTCTTGATCCCCACTTCCTTCAGCTTGGACGGCCCGAGATAGGCGTCGTTCTGCACCAGCGCGGGGTTGATCCCGCCGCCTTGATCGACCTGGACCGAGCGCGCCTCTGCATATGTGCCGTAGAAGGTCGCCCATTGGAATTTGTACGCCAGCGAGGTGTTGAAGCTGCCCGTCGTGTCAGTTGCGCGGAAGGTTTGGCGCGCGTCGTCCACCTCGCTGCCGGTGTTGAGCGACTTCACCTTATAATTGTCGATGCGCCCGCCTACGGTCAGGCTGACCGGCCCCAGCGTCGCATCGACCAGCGCGAACCCGCCGATGTTACGGATCGTGCTCTGCACGTCGGTCGCCCAGGCAAAATTGTCGACCGCGAACGGATTGTTGAACCGGTCGTCGATCGTCGCCCCGACGCTCAGATCGCGACGGTCCTCGGACAGGACGAAGTCGTTTAGGCTGCTCTGCACACGCGCGTCAGTGAAGCGGTAATTTCCGCCGAATACTGTCTTCCACTCAACCGGCCCGGTCGCAAAGTCGGCGAGATAGCTCAGTCGCTGCTCTGTCACGGTCGAGCGATAATAGCTCCCGAAGCCGTAGCTCTGATAGTTGCGCGACCTTAGCGTGTTGACGAAGCTTTCGAACTTCAACGTGCTGCCATTGTCGAACGCATAGGCGAGGCGACCATAGCCGGTGTTGGTATAGGCCTCGTTGACGTCCACGCCCTCGTCAATGAATGTTGTGCGCGGGCTCAGCTTGACCGTACGGATCGTCGCCGGATCCAGCTTGGTGAAATCATTCGGCGACACCGGTACTCCGATCGCGGGGCCGTAGAACATCAGCGTCGACCCGCCGGTCACCTGAAAAAATTGCTGGGGCGTGATATAGGGCGAGACGCCATCGGAGATCTGCGCGATTGGGCGACCGGCGACGTAATTGCCGTTGTCGATGAGATCCTGCGTTACGCGGTTCCAGCCGATGTTCTTTAGATAACCGTCCGAATGGATGTATTGATAGGTCAGCTCGACCGACAGTTTCGACGTCAGGTCACCCGCATAGGATGCCTGCCCGATCTGCGACTCGGGGTGCATGCCCTTGTAGAAACTGTCCGAGTCTTCCAGCTTGCCGAACAGGTGCAGCCCGCCCGCATTGCCGCCGATGCCGAGCGGGATCGCGACATTGCCGGTCAACTCGCGCTGGTTGTAGCTGCCCAGCACGCCCGTCAGGTTGCCGCTCAGCTCGTTGACGTATTTCGTCTTCTCGCCATAGCCGGTCTTGGGGATGAAGTTCAGGTACCCGCCGACCTGCCCCGCGCCAAAGACGGGCGAGGCGGGGCCGCGAACGATCTCGATCGAGGAGGTCGCATCGACCGGCGTCGGGTAATTGGCGAAGTTCGACAGCCCCTGGAAGCCGTTGAAGTAGTTGTCCGCCATGTTGCCGCGCAGATTTAGGCTGCCCGGCACGCCGAAATATGAGCCGGTCGAGGCGCCCGCCGACACGCTGGCGAGATCGAAGACGTTGCGGATGTTGTAGCGCGACAGCAGTTCGTCCGAGACGGCGGTGATCGAGCGCGGGGTGTCGACAAGCGGCTTGTCGATGCCGAACACGCTTCCGGTCGATCCGGCCTGGATCACGCCGTTCAGGTCGCGCGCGCCGGTGACGACGACGTCGGCGCCTTCCTGCGGAGCATCCGCAGGATCGGAGGCGGCGGTCGCGGCGGCGGCCGGTACGGCTTGGGCGTGCGCCGAACCGGCGGCGAGTGCCAGCGCGACCGCGGATAGGCTAAGCGATTGCAGGCGCAGAATGCGCGGCGGATCGAACATCGATCGTCCCCCTCTATTTGGTTGATCCCCGGCCCGGCGCGGCATGGGCGTGTTCGCTCTCCTGCCGACGGGTTCCCGTGACCCGAATGTTCGATGCGGGCCGGCCGATCGTCTTGTGTCGGCGCGCACTGGAACTTTGCGTGGCGCACCTTCTGCCGCCGCCCTCTCAACAAGCATGACGCGCAGCGACAAGAGCGGTCGGCGCGGCTGTGGCGAAGGCGGCGAGGGCTGCGATCGGCGCGGCATGGCGGTGGGATAATCGAATGCGGTGGTTCATCACGGGCGCGTCGAAGGGCTTCGGGCGCGCGATCGCACAGGCGGCGCTGGAGCGCGGCGACACGGTGTTCGGCACGGTGCGCGGCGAGGCGGATGCGGCAGCGTTCGCGGCGCTGGCGCCGGGGCTGGCGACCGGGCTGGTCGCCGATGTCATCGACCGCGCGGCGATCAACCGCGCGGTGGCGGCGGCGGGCGAGATAGACGTGCTGGTCAACAACGCGGGAGTCGGGATCACCGGCGCGATCGAGGAATATAGCGGCGAGGATGTCCGCGCGCTGTTCGATGTCAACGTCTTCGGCGCGATCGCGGTGTTGCAGGCGGTACTGCCGGGGATGCGCGCGCGTCGGGCGGGGCGGATCCTCAACATCACCTCGGTCAGCGGCTGGGCGCCGTGGGCGGGAACCGCGCTTTATGGCGCGACCAAGTTCGCGCTGGAATGCGTCGGGCGCACGCTGGCGCAGGAGGTCGCGGACTACGGCATCCGCGTCACCAACGTGGCGCCGGGCGGGCTGCGCACCGACTTCTCGGCCGGCTCGCTGCGATCGGCGTCGAACCCGATTGAGGGCTATGAAGGGCCGGCGCACGAGGCGGAGCGGACGTTGCGCGGCCATGCGGGCGAGGAGCCGGGCGACCCGGTGCTGGCGGCGGCGGCGGTGCTGCGCGTAGCTGACTCCTTCGAACCGCCGCTTCGCCTGCTGCTGGGCACTGATGCGCTGGGCTATGCCGAGGGCGAAATGGCGGCGATGAAGGCCGATATAGACGCCTGGCGGGAGACCACGCTGTCGATTGCCTATCGGTGAACCGAGGCGCCGCGCAACTTTGTGTGCGCCGCCAAACAAGAGAGGCGGGCGGCAGCAGGGGTAGCAATGGGACGTTGGCATCCGCCGGCCACATGTAGTCTGCCGGGGCGCTGCCACGATACGAGTTGCTAGGAGCGCCGTGATGGTCGCTTTGCCTAACCAGGAATTCATCGCCTCGCTGAACACGTCCGCCATCGACCTTGCCGATGCCGAGACGCTGCCGCCCGCCTGCTACACCGACGCCAGCTTCTACGAGTTCGAGAAGGAAGCGCTGTTCTTCCACGAATGGCTGTGCGTGGGTCGTGAGAGCTGGGTTGCGGCGTCGGGCGACTATTTTACTACCACGATCGTCGGTGAGCCGATCGTGGTGGCGCGTGCGCGCGACGGGAAGATCAACGCCATGTCATCGGTCTGCGCGCATCGCGCGATGTTGGTCGCGGAAGGCGCGGGCAACACGCGGATGTTCCTGTGTCCCTATCATCACTGGGCGTATGGGCTGGACGGCAAGCTGGTCGGTGCGCCCGCGATGGAGAAGACCTGCAACTTCCAGAAGGAGGACCACGGCCTCGCGACCTTCAAGGTCGAGCTGTGGCAGGGGTTCATCTTCGTCAATTTCGATCATCAGGCTTCGCCGCTCGCGCCGCGCCTCGCCGCGGTGACCGAAGCGATCGCGGGCTATGACCTTGCCAGCGCCGAGGGAGAGAAGCCGGGCGAGCCGGGCGTTTTCGCTTGGAACTGGAAGGTCATGTTCGAGAACAACAACGACGGCTATCACGCGTCGAAGCTGCATCAGGGGCCGCTGCACGATTTCGTGCCGTCGGAACTGTCGGTGTTCCCGGACGCCGACCCCGCTGACGCCGGCTTCCTGCGCTACAATGGCACGCTGCATCGGGACGCCAGCTTCAACGCTACCCAGAAGGCGCTGTTGCCGGTATTCCCGGGGCTGGACGAGACTGCGCGCAGCCGCATGACCTTCGCCAACATCCCGCCGACGCTATCCCTGGTGATGATGAGCGACATGGTGATCTACCTGATCCTGCGACCGACCGGGCCGGAGACGATGGAGCAGGATACCGGCGTGTTGGTCGCGCCCGGCGCGTCGAAGCACCCGTCGTTCACGCACAAGATGGCGATGAACATGACGGCGGCGTCCCAAATCATCGATCAGGACATGCACGTCGACGGGCTGGTGCAGGTCGGGCTGCGCTCGCGCTTCGCGCCGCGCGGCCGCTATTCGTGGCAGGAAGGCGCACAGATCCAGTTCAATCGGTGGCTGGTGACCCGCTACCGCGACACCTGGGACCGGCTGAACGGCGGCGCGAGGCCGATCGTCCGCGCCGCCTGAGGTCAGATAATCCGGATTGAGACATCCCGTCGGCGCCGATCACGCCGGCGAACCACCCGGCGCGTGCCGGACGACAGATCATACGAAGGGGGTTCTCATGTTGATGACCACTGCGACCGGCGAGAAGCGCTTCGATACCGAGGCGCGCGCGCTACATTTGCTGAAGGCGACCCCGGAGACGATCCATTGGGGCTATTTTCATCCCGAGGTGAAGCCCGCGCTGCGCGTCAACTCGGGCGATCTGGTGATGGCCGAGGCGATCACGCATCACGCGGGCGATGCGCCCGAGCTGATGATGGACCCGGCGATCCACCGCATCTACGCCGAGGTGCCCGAGGCGGATCGCAACCCCGGCGTCCACATCATGACCGGCCCGATCTATGTCGAGGGTGCGGAGCCCGGTGACATGCTGGAGGTGCGTTATCTGCGCATGGTCCCGCGCAACAATCATGGCTCGAACCTCGCCGCCAACTGGGGGCATCTGTACGAGGAGTTCGGGAAGAAGGAGCGCGTGACGATCTACGCGCTCAACCCCAACACCAACACTGCGACCGCGGAATATGCCTATGATTTCCCGGGCACCTATCTGACCCCGGGCACGATCACGCATTGCCCCGAATGCGACCGGATGCCCGCGCTGGAGGGGATCACCGTGCCCGCGCGCCCGCACCTGGGCACCGCGGGCGTCGCCCCGGCGGTCAACGAACGCGTATCGACCATCCCGCCCGGGCTGCACGGCGGCAACATCGATAATTGGCGCATCGGCGCGGGCGCGACCATGTATTATCCGGTGCAGGTGAAGGGCGGGCTGTTCTCGATCGGCGATCCGCATGTGTCGCAGGGCGACGGTGAAATCTCGGGCACCGCGATCGAGGCGTCGCTCGACGTGCTGTTCCAGATCGTGCTGCGGAAGGACTTCAGCTTTCCCTCGCCGCTGCTGGAGACGGCCGATACCTGGATCGTTCACGGATTCCACGAGGACCTCAACCAGGCGATGAAGAACGCCTCGCTCGATATGCTGACGCTGTTGACCGAGCACCAGCGGCTGTCGCGCGACGACGCCTATTCGCTGATGTCGGTCGCCGCGGACTTCGGGGTCACGCAGGTCGTGGACGGGACACGCGGTATCCATGTACGCATCGATCGCGGCATCTTCCCGTCGAAAGGCGTGGTGAAGGACCCGCGCCGACTAGAGTGACGATGAAGGTGGCATGGCAAGCTGGAGCTTTTCGCTAGACGAGATCGAGGCAGGGGAGCGGCAGTCGGCGTGGATCGACGTGCTGTCGCGCCTCCGCCTGCCCGTGGCGGATCCCGGCTCGATGCAAGCGGCGGCTGGCGCGGTGACGGTCGCCACCGCGCCGCTGGGCACTGAATTCGCGCTGATGAGCGCGTCCGCGCAGACATTTTCAGGGCGCAGCGTCGATCTTCGCTCGAGCGCGTGGATCGTAGCGATCATCGCGGGCGAGGGCGTGCTGGCGGGCGCCGGCGGGGAGACCCCGGTGGCGCGCGGATCGTTGATCGTCGGGGCTCCGGAGATCGACACGACGCTGCGGATGGACAGCGATTTTCGGCTGCTCTTCGTTCGCTTCCCGCAGGTTGCGGTCAGCTCGCGGCTGGTGACTCCGGTGGAGCGGACGGTGCGCGCGGTGTGGCCGGATGCGGGCTTCAATGCTCTGTTCTTCGGGTTTCTCGACACGCTGGCGGAGCAGATCGGAGCGCTCGGCGAGGATCACCTGCCCGCGATCGAGCAATCGACGATCGAACTGCTCATCACGCTGGTGGCCAGTTCGGGCGGGATGGCGGCGCGCGGCGGCGCGGCGGGGGCGCGCGCCAGCCATTTGCGCCGCCTGTGCCAGCGGATCGAGGCCCGCCTGTCCGACCCCGAGCTGTCCCCGGTCGGGATCGCAGCCGAGGATGGCATTACGCCGCGCTATCTTCAGAAATTGTTCACCGCCGCCGGCCTTCGTTTTTCCTCTTATGTGCGCGAGCGGCGGTTGGAGCGCTGCTATGCGGATCTCGTCAGCCCGATCCACGCGCAGCTGTCGATCTCCGAAATTTGCTACCGCTGGGGCTTCGGCGACGCGCCCCATTTCAGCCGTGCCTTCCGCGCGCGCTACGGCATTTCGCCGAGCCAGCATCGCGATAAAGTCGCAGAGGCGGAACTAGCTTAGACATTGGGTCTTGCTTTGGGAGCAGTTGGCGGGATGCCCCTTGCGTCCGACGTCGTGTGTAACAGGTCCGACAGGGCCTAGAACACGAAAGGACATTAGCGCATAACGCTACGCGCTCCCATCTAGCGCCGGGACCACGCGCTGCATCTCGATCCTTGCGTTTAAATACCTACTTGCCCGATCTACCAGCCCCTCTCGGAAGGCCCGAGCGGCAAGATTAACAAGCGTCCGACATCGGGAGGCGGGTAAACCGCTTTGGATGACCGGTATTGGGTCAAATGGCTGGCAATCTCAATGCCAGCTACTGAGTATGACACCGCAAGTAAATAACAAACTGGGCAGAGCTGCGCATTAACGTGAAAGCATTTAGTCGCCGTATCGTCTACGGTATTGAGATAGTCTAACTACCTGTGCGCGCACGTAAGCGTAGGGCTTCAAGGACAAGCTGAAATGCCGGCGAAGGCTGCCGTCGGCTGGGATAGTATAGGTAGTAGCCATCGAATGGCTCACACCATCCGTCAAGCACGCGCACGAGCCGTCCGCTCGCCAGATGATCCAGCACGTGGTCCTCAAGCATGAAGCCGATACCGCGCCCGGCCAAGGCAGCCTGCGTGATGAGGTCGACATCGTTGAACACGAGCTGTCCCTCCGTCTTCACCTTGAGTTCCTTTCCGCCACGCTCGAACTCCCAAACGTACAGGGCGCCGGAACCGGGGAATCGCAGATTGATGCATGAGTGCCGCGACAGGTCGTACGGTGATGACGGTGTTCCGCATTCGGCGAAGTAGGAGGGCGCCGCGAAAGCTGCCATACGCAGCTTGGGACTGATCGGCACCGCAATCATGTCTTGCTCGAGCCGCTCGCCGAGCCGCACGCCGGCGTCGTACCGGTCGGCCACGATATCGACGAGGCCGGCCTCGACGTTGACCTCGACGTTGACGTCCGGGTTGTCCGCCGTCACGCGCTCGATCGCCGGCCACAGCACCTTCCTGGCGGCATGAGCGCCCGCCGTGATGCGGACCGTACCAGCGGGCTTGTCGCGCAGCTCCGTCAGCGCCGCCAGCTTCTGTTCGATGAGGTCGAGCGCCGGCCCCAGCGTCTCGATCAGCCGCTCTCCAGCCTCGGTCGGCGCGACGGAACGAGTGGTCCGTGTCAGCAGGCGAATTCCCAGTCGCGCCTCGAGCCGCCGCATCGCATGGCTGAGCGCCGACTGTGAGATACCGAGACGCGCGGCAGCCCTGGTGAAGCTGCGGTCTTCCGCGACGGCCATGAACATGGCCAGGCTACCCAGTTCCTCTCTCCTCATCCGCCCGCCCGCATGGTCCGTTTCATGACCTCAGGTCATAGACCCAAGCGATTTGGCCTGTCTAATCTGCGGACCTCACGTGCGCTAAATCACTGTCATGACGACGCGAACGAGCGTCGATCCGCGAACGACGGGACCGGGCAAGATGCAGAAGCGAGAACTTGGCCAAGGTGGCCTCGAGGTATCCGCGCTGGGGTTGGGCTGCATGGGGCTGAGCTTCGGCTACGGTCCGGCGACCGACCGTGGCGATGCCGTAAAGCTGATCCGTGCCGCGTTCGACCGGGGCGTCACCTTCTTCGACACGGCGGAGGCCTACGGCCCGGGTGACAACGAGGAGGTTCTCGGCGAAGCGGTCGAGCCGTTCCGCGACCAGGTCGTGATCGCCACCAAGTTCGGGTTCCGGAACGGTAAGCCAGGCGAGGGGGCGGACAGTCGGCCCGAGCGCATCCGGCAGGTGGCGGAAGAGTCGCTGCGCCGGCTGCGGACCGACCGCATCGATCTCTTCTACCAGCATCGCGTCGATCCTGACGTGCCGATGGAGGACGTCGCTGGCGCCGTGAAGGAGCTGGTCGGTGCGGGCTCCGTCGGGCACTTCGGGCTCTCGGAAGCAGGACCGGAGGCGATCCGGCGTGCTCACGCGGTCCATCCGGTCGCGGCGATACAGAGCGAGTATTCGATGTTCTGGCGCGAGCCGGAGAAGCAGATCCTCCCCCTACTCGAAGAGCTCGGCATCGGCTTCGTGCCGTTCAGCCCGCTCGGCAAAGGCTTCCTCACGGGCACGATCGACGCCTCCGCCACCTTCGGTCAGGACGACTTCCGCAGCGTCGTGCCGCGCTTCCAGGCCGATGCGCTCGCTGCCAACCAGGCGCTCGTCGATCTGGTCAGCTCGATTGCCGCGGAGAAGAAGCGGACGCCAGCGCAGGTCGCTCTGGCGTGGCTTCTCGCGCAGCGACCCTGGATCGTGCCGATCCCGGGCACGACGAAGCTGCGCCGTCTCGAGGAGAACCTCGGCGGCGCCGACGTGGAGCTGACGTCCGACGATCTCGTGCGGATCGGTCAGGCGCTCGACCGGATCGAGGTCCAGGGCGAGCGCTACCCGACGTCACACCAGCGCCTGATCAACCGCTGAGCGCGCGGGGAGACATCGACATGACCACCGTCCCGACCGTCACGCTCAACGACGGCAACAGCATGCCGAGCCTCGGCTTCGGCGTGTTCCAGGTGCCCGACCCGGCCGAGTGCGAGCGCAGCGTGCGCGACGCGATCGATGTCGGCTACCGCCTGCACGACACCGCTGCCTCGTACGGCAACGAGGAGGCGGTCGGCACCGCGATCCGGCAGCATGGCATTGATCGTGCCGAGCTGTTCGTCACGACCAAGCTGTGGGTCCAGGACGCCAGCTACGAGGGTGCGAAGGCCGCCTTCGAGCGCTCGATGAACAAGCTCCAGCTCGACCATATCGACCTGTACCTCATCCATCAGCCGTACGGCGACGTGTATGGCGCATGGCGGGCGATGGCGGAGCTGCAGCGCGCCGGGCGGGTGCGATCGATCGGCGTCAGCAACTTCTATCCCGACCGGTTGGTGGACTTCGTCCTCCACAACGAGGTGAAGCCGGCGGTCAATCAGATCGAGATTCACCCGTTCCACAGCCAGGAGGACGCCGAGGCGATCCTCCGCGAGCACGCGATCCAGGCAGAGGCGTGGGGACCGTTCGCCGAGGGCAAGAACGGCCTGTTCTCGAACGATGTGCTGCGCTCGATCGGCGAGAAGCACGGGAAGAGCATCGCGCAGGTGGTGCTGCGCTGGCTGAACCAGCGCGGCATCGTCGCGATACCCAAGTCGGTTCGCAAGGAGCGCATGGCCGAGAACATCGCGATCTTCGACTTCGCGCTCGATGCGGAGGATCTCGGCGCCATCGCGACCCTGGATCAGAAGGCGAGCAGCTTCTTCGACCACCGCGACCCGGCGATGGTGAAGTGGCTCGGCGAACGGAAGCTCTGATGTGATTTCCTGGCCGACGTCTTGGCGTCGGCTTTCCCCCTTCGACCTCATGCGGGAGCAGTTGCGATGGACCTCCGATCGACTCAGCGAATGAAGCGGCTTCGCGTGGCAGGTGCCGTCGTCCTGTCGCTGCTGCCAGTGCAGCCCCTGCTGGCGCAGGACACGCCGGCACCGCCCACGGAGACGATCAGGACAGCCGCCACGCATACCGCGGCCGAGCAGCGGATCATCGACCTGTCGAAGACCAAATGGGACTGGATGGCGGGCAAGAAGGTCGATTCCCTGGCGGCGCTCTTCGACGATCGGGCCATGTTCACCCACATGGGCGGAACGTGGGGCAAGACGACGGAACTCGCCACCATCAAGAGCGGCGGGATCTGGTACAAGAAGGCGTCGATCTACGCGGTCGACGTGCGGGTGTTCGGTGACACCGCGATCGTTCTCGAGGACCTGGACCTTGAGGCCGTCGTCGGTGCTCGTACCGTCACCAATCCCTTCATGGTCACCGAGGTCTACACCAGGCGGGCCGGGCAGTGGCGCTTGGCCCAGCTCACATTCTCGCGGCTCGTTCGTCCGGTGAAGGCGAGCGCTGGCGGCGATTGATCCTGCCGGGGATCGGAATGGGAGACGAAACGATGAAGGTCGCTTCTGCAACTGCCGCCGCGCTGGCGATGGCCGTGCCGGTCGAGGCGGAGGAGCGTGCGTCGGTTGCGCCCAGGAACATGCAGGCGATCGCGCCGGCGCTCGCTGGGTACACCGACCGGGTGCTGTTCGGCGACGTGTGGGCGCGTCCCGAGCTCGCCCTCCGCGACCGGAGCATCGTCACGCTGTCGGTCCTGATCGCTACGGGCAAGACCGCGCAGATGAAGGGCCATCTTGGGCGTGGTCTCGATAACGGCATCAAGCCGTCCGAGGTCGCAGGCATGATGACGCAGCTCGCCTTCTACACCGGATGGCCGAACGCCGTTTCGGCTCTGAACGAAGTCGAGAAGGTGTTCGCCGAGCGCCGCATCGATCCGATTTCGCTTGCCGCTGTGCCTCCGGCCACCGCGCCGCTCCCCGGCTCAGATCCCGCGCGTGCGGCGACAGTGAACAGGACGCTTGGCCCGATCGCGCCCAAGCTCGCGCAGCTCACCAACGACGTCGTGTTCGCGGATCTGTGGCGGCGCACCGACTTGTCGCCCCGCGATCGCAGCCTCGTCACCATCGCCGCGCTTGCCGCGGGCGATGATGGCGACCAGCTCGCCTTCCACGTTCAACGTGGTTTCGAGAACGGGCTGACACAGCCGCAGATCGTCGAGGCGCTGACTCACCTGGCCTTCTACGCGGGGTGGCCGAAGGCGAACGCCGCCATTGACGTCGCGGGCAAGGTGTTCGCCCAGAAGGAGGTTGTCGCAGTGTCCGACGTTCAGATCATCCATCCCGGTCAGGAGCCGAAGTCCGGCCCGGCCGAGTATTTCACCGGCAGCGTGTCGGTCGCATCGCCCTTCAAGAGTACTGGCGATGCGCGCCTTGGCGGCGCGACGGTGACGTTCCAACCGGGAGCGCACACGAACTGGCACTCGCATCCACTCGGCCAGCTGCTCATCGTGACGGCTGGGCACGGGTGGGTTCAGGTCGACGGAGAAGCCGCGAAGCCGATCGCGACGGGCGACACCGTCTTCATCTCGCCGGGCGTCAGGCACTGGCATGGTGCGGCACGCGATGCCGCAATGACCCATGTCGCCGTCTCGGAAGCGCGGGACGGTACGTCCGTGACCTGGCTCGAACCGGTCGCCGACGCCTTATACAACAAGCTGTAACGGGAGAGACGGCGATGATGAGCGAGATCGAAGTGTCGAGGCGCGGCGTCCTCGCCGGCAGCGCCGCCAGTGCGGTCGCCGCCGCAGCTCCGGCCGGCGCAACGCCGCAGCGGACGCCCGCGAGCGCCACCCCAACGATGCCGGTGCGCCTCACCGTCAACGGCGAGAAGCGCGAGCTGGTGCTCGACCCGCGCACCACGCTGCTCGATGCGCTGCGCGAGCATCTCCACCTCACCGGCACCAAGAAGGGCTGCGATCACGGCCAGTGCGGCGCGTGCACCGTGATCGTCGAGGGGCGGCGGATCAACTCTTGCCTGAGCCTCGCGCTCCAGCACGACGGCGACGCGATCACCACGATCGAGGGGCTGGGCACGCCCGACAAGCTCCACCCGATGCAGGCCGCGTTCGTGAAGCATGACGGCTATCAGTGCGGCTATTGCACGCCGGGGCAGATCTGCTCGGCGGTGGCAGTGCTCGACGAGATCAAGCGCGACGTGCCCAGCCATGTCCAGGGCGACCTCACCGCCAGGGCGCGCTTCAGCAACATGGAACTGCGCGAGCGGATGAGCGGCAACATCTGCCGCTGCGGCGCTTATTCGAACATTGCCGAGGCCGTCGCCGACGTTGCGGGAGAGCGCGCATGAGAAGCTTCACCTACGAGCGCGCCACCGACGCGGTCGCCGCGGCGCGCGCGGTGGCGCTGCGGCCCGGCGCCAAGTTCCTGGCGGGCGGCACCAACCTGCTCGACCTCATGAAACTGGAGATCGAGACGCCGACGCACCTCGTCGACGTGCAGGACCTCGGCTTCGACACGATCGAGAAGACGTCCGACGGCGGACTGCGCATCGGCGCGCTGGTGACCAACACCGATCTTGCCGCCGACGCGCGCGTGCGGCGCGACTATGGCGTGCTCAGCCGCGCGATCCTGGCGGGCGCCTCGGGCCAGCTGCGCAACAAGGCCTCGACCGCTGGCAACCTGCTCCAGCGGACGCGCTGCCCGTACTTCTACGACACCAACATGGCGTGCAACAAGCGCAGGCCGGGCGACGGCTGCGCCGCGATCGGCGGTTATTCGCGCCAGCTCGGCGTCATCGGCGTGAGCTCGTCGTGCATCGCCACCTTCCCCGGGGACATGGCGGTGGCGATGCGCGTGCTCGACGCCGTGGTCGAGACGGTCGATGCCGGCGGCCAGCGTCGCAGCATCCCGATCGCCGACTTCCATCGTCTGTGGGGTGACCATCCCGAGCAGGACACCAGCTTGCGCCCCGGCGAGCTGATCACCGCGGTACTGCTGCCCAAGCCGCTCGGCGGCCAGCATTTCTACGAGAAGGTGCGTGACCGCGCGTCCTACGCCTACGCGCTGGTCTCCGTCGCGGCGGTGATCCAGCGCGACGGCACCGGCCGCGTGGCGTTCGGCGGCGTCGCGCCCAAGCCGTGGCGGGTCGAGGCGGCGGAGGCGCTGCTGCCGCAGGGCGCGGAGGCGGTGACCGCGCGCGCCTTCCAGGGCGCCACGCCGACCAAGGACAATGCGTTCAAGCTGCCGCTGGCGACTCGCGCGCTCGCCGCGGTGCTCGACCAGGCGGGCACGCCCGCGCAGAAGAAGGGTTGAGGCCATGAAGTTCGACACACCCGCCGGCACCAACCCGATCGATCGCCAGACCGTGATCGGCAAGCCTCACGCCCGGATCGAGGGACCGCTCAAGACAACCGGAACGGCGGTCTATTCCTACGAGAACCACGAGGCCGCGCCGAATGCAGCCTATGGCTACATCGTGGGTTCCGCCGTCGCCAAGGGACGCATCTCGGCGATGGATCTGAGCGAGGCGAGGGCCGCGCCCGGCGTCCTGGCGATCGTCACGGCCGATAACGCCGGCCCGATCAAGACGCAGGGCTTCTACGTCGCCAAGCCGCTCGCCGGCCCCGAGATCGAGCACTACCACCAGGCCGTCGCGCTGGTCGTGGCGGAGACGTTCGAGCAGGCACGTGCGGCCGCGGCACGGATCCGCATTGACTATGTGCGCACGAAGGGCGCCTTCGATCTGGCCGCTAGCCGCGAGGGTGCGAAGCCCCACCGTCGCCAGCCCGACGTTCACATGGGCGACTTCGACAAGGCGTTCGCCGCCGCTCCGGTGAAGGTCGACGCGACGTTCACGACGCCGGACCAGAGTCACATGATGATGGAGCCGCACGCCACGATCGCGCGCTGGGACGGTGACCAGCTGACGATCTGGTCGGCGCAGCAGATCGTGGGCTGGGCGCGGCGTGACCTCGGCAACAAGCTCAGCATACCGCAGGACAAGATCCGCGTCGTCGCCACGTACATCGGGGGCGGGTTCGGCGGTAAGGGCAGCGTCTGCTCGGACGCGGTCCTTGCTGCGCTCGGCGCCCGCGCGATCGGCCGCGCGGTAAAGGTCGCGCTCCCCCGTCCGCTGATGCCCAACAACACAACCCATCGGCCCGCGACGATCCAGCGCGTGCGCCTGGCCGCGGGTCGCGACGGCAGACTGGTTGCCGTCGGACACGAGACGCTATCCGGCAACCTGCCGGGCGGCGGCCCCGAGATCGCCGCGGCGCAGACGCAGCTGCTCTACGCCGGCGCCAACCGGCTCAACCTGACCCGCCTCTCGACGCTCGATCTGCCGGAGGGCAACGCGATGCGGGCGCCCGGCGAGGCGTCGGGCCTGATGGCGCTCGAGGTCGCCATGGACGAGCTCGCCGAGAAGCTCGGAATGGACCCTGTCGAGCTGCGGATCCTCAACGACACGCAGACGGTGCCCGATGATCCCGGCCGCGGTTCGCCTACCGACCCGCAGTCTGCGAGCCCCAACCAGGGCGCTCAGGACGAACCGGGACGCCCGTTCTCGATCCGGCAGTTCGTCACATGCCTCCGCACCGGCGCCGAACGCTTCGGGTGGAAGGAACGGAGAGCCACGCCCGGCACACATCGTGAGGGAAGGTGGCTGATTGGCATGGGCATGGCCTCGGCTATCCGCGGTGCGCCGATTATCCCGGCCGGCGGCCGTGTCACGCTCGGCCATGACGGGATCGTCACCGTCGAGAGCAACATGACCGACATGGGCACCGGAAGCTACACCATCATCGGCCAGACCGTCGCCGAGATGATGGGCCTGCCGCTCGACCGCGTGGTGGTGAAGCTCGCGGACTCGAACTACCCCGAGGCGTTCGGCGGTGGCGGACAGGGTGGCGCGGCCTCCGCAACCGCCGGCGCCTACGCCGCGTGCGTGAAGCTACGCGAGGCGGTCGCGACCAAGCTCGGCTTCAACTCGTCCGACACCGAGTTCGTCGACGGCGAGGTGCGCGCGGGTAACCGGCGTGTGCGGCTGGGGGAGGCGGCCAAGGACGGGCCGATCACCGCCGAGGACAAGATCGAGTACGGCGACCTGTCACGGCGCTTCGAGCAGCAGACCTTCGGCGCACACTTCTGCGAGGTCGCCGTCAATTCGTACACGGGCGAGATCCGCATCCGCCGCATGCTTGCGGTGTGCGCAGCGGGGCGCATTCTCAACCCAGTGACCGCCCGCAGCCAGGTGATCGGCGGCATGGTAGGGGGCGCCGGGGCCGCGCTGATGGAGGAGCTTGCCGTCGACAAGCGCTTCGGCTTCTTCGTCAATCACGATCTTGCCGGGTATGAGGTGCCGGTCCACGCCGATATTCCGCACCAGGAAGTCGTCTTCCTGGAGGAGGTCGACCCGACCATGTCGCCGCTCAAGGCGAAGGGGGTCGGTGAGCTCGGCATCTCGGGTGTGGCCCCAGCGATCGCCAATGCCGTCTACAACGCGACCGGGGTACGAGTTCGCGATTATCCGATCACCATCGACAAGCACTTGGGAGAGTTGCCGCAGCTATCGTAACGATGCTCCACACGCGGTTAGATGCCTCTCGAAACCACGGGCGCAGACGCTGATCATCAGTGTGTACAGCCGCCAAACGGGCTATCCGGGAGTAGGCGATCTGGCAGCATGAGCGGAGATGAACGAATGGCCGAAGTTGAGAAGGAGCTAAGTCGCCGTCAATGACCGCAAATGGGTCGCCTCGCGTCTGCGAAGGAGGCTTCCGCCTGGATGCGAGCTCAACAAGCCTGTCTGCGATCACCTTTGCAGCGCCGAGCAAAGCGCCGCGAGCGGCATCGCTGAGCGTCGGGCAGGGCACATCCGCCAACGTGCTGATGACAGCTGTGGGTTGTCGATCCCCAAACCTTGCTAACGCTGCCGCAAAGCTCGAAATCGAGCAACCTCACCATCGATCCAAGGGTTCTCAGAGAACTGCTCATCGATCGACAGATCGGGTCCTCACCCGAACATCGATCACCATGCTCGCCCAGGCCAACCAATCCAGGCAAGGTGTGACGAAGCTGCTCAGCTGACGGCGTCCGCTAGCGAATAGTTCCATCAAAGCAGATGCTCACGGGCGACAGCCGGCGTGGCGCCTTTTCACCCGCAATGGCGTTCTGCCGCAACACCTCCGACTTCGGTCTGATATGGCAGGGCGCTTAACCAATCAATAGCTCCGGCTCGTCATGGCGTCTCTCAGGAGGTTGCCTTGACCCTTTCCCATCGACCGATTGTCATCTCCAAGCACGGCTTGATGTTAACGGCGTGTCTCGCGATCGCAGCTTGTGGGGGCGGAGGTGGGGGGGCGTCAACAGGGCCAACCGCTTCGACCCAGGCGGCGGCGCCTGCGCCGCCCGCTGCGACGCCGACACCAGCTCCGATACCAAGGGCGCTCAGCTTCACGACGGTCGAGGTTGGCGTCGACACCGACGCGTCGGGCGTGCTGCAGATGTCGATCCCCGCGGAAAGCTCCTCTCCGGTCATCGTGTCGGATCCGCAGGCGCCGGCAGCTATACGCTTCGAAGACTTCCGCCTTGATGGCAACGAAACGATCAGAGCCAGCGGCTTTGGCTCGCACAGCGGCATCAGCATCTCAGCATCGCCAGCGACCTATCAGGCGTCTTCCGTTCTGCGGTTCACACAGATGGGGGCGCTGCCGCGACAGATGCCAGTGTTGATGTGGACGTCGGCGAGTGACTCCGAACCGCTCGCTATGCCGCTCGCAGAAACGGTCGAGAAGCTTCCGGGCACCAGTGGCACGACCGGTATGCTGCCCAAGCACGCACGCCTGCTGGAGATTGGGAACCCGAACTACCGCGGCATACGCATCTTCGGTTCGAACACGCTAACGAGCTCTGTCCCGCAGAAGGGGAGCTCGCGTTACGTTGGCGAGCTTTTTGGAACGGTGTACCCGACCGGCGAGGCATCTAGTCGGATCGTGGGCGACTGCGTGCTCAACGTCTACTATGATGGTGCGCAGCCATACGTCACCGGGCTGATCAAGCTCTCGCAATATGAGCGCACCGACAATCGTGGAACTGCGCTGACCATTGACTTCGTTGCGGACATTGTCGGCGGCAAATTGGTCACTCGCTCGATCCAGGTGACTGGCACGGGTAACATGGTTCAGTACGGGGCGGTGGCCGGCGGCTTTTACGGCGACGATGCGAGTGAGCTCGGCTTTACGATCTCGGCTCGAGGTCCGAGCGGCATCCTGATCGGGGGCGCGATTCTCGGGTTAGGCCACTAGACGTCACAGAGAATGCGTCTCGGGATATTTGCAGTGATGGGGATCTCGCCGTCGAGGCGCCCACATTCGGTTGGCTCGTTGACTTGCGAGCGCTTTCCACGGCCATGAAGCAGCTTAAGGGCCTAGGCGCGGGCGCTAAGCCGATGCCGCCGGACCGATGAGGCACATGCGGCACGAGCGCGCTTGTGACGCCGCAGCGCCGTGTCTGCTTCCTCGAGGAGGAAATTCATATCGCCGGCACGGCTGGACGGCCGGCTCGAGCCGATGCTGGCGCCGACGCTGACAGCCTGCCCGTTGATCTGGTAAGGGGTGCTCAACCGCTGCACGATCTCGTGAGCCCGATCGGTGACCGCGCTCGTCGAAGAAGCACCGTTTTGTATGACGACGAATTCGTCTCCACCGAGACGCGCGACAGCGTCACCGCGTCGAGCCGAGGCCGTCAGGCGTTCGCCCACAGCACAAAGGAGCGCATCGCCGACAGCATGACCGAGCTGGTCATTGATTTGCTTGAAACCGTCGAGATCAAGGTAGTGAAGCGCATAGCTGCCCTCGGCCGCACCTATTCGATCCGAGTTCGCGATCGCCTCTGCCAGCGCGAAGCGGTTCATCAAGCCGGGCAGGTGGTCGCGGCGCGCGAGCGCGGCGACGGCGGAACTGGTAGCGGACTGCCGCTCCTGAGCGAGGTGGCGCTTGGCTAGACTACGGAGCCCCCCTGTCAGCAGCGCGACGAGGCACAACGGAGCGACAGCATGGTCGGGCTCTGCCCCCGAGGCCAAGACCAGGACGGGCGGCAGAACCGCCACCAGGACGCTTCCCCCGGCGATCAGCGGCCGTAAGGCCGTGGTGGCGACGGCACCCGCGGCATAGCCCACAACCAAAATCGCGACTGAAAGGTGAAGCGATGGGATGGGTATCATCAGCGCCCGTGCAGCAAAGCAGCCGAACAACGCTGCAAAGACGAGGTAGGACGCGCCGAATCGGCGCTCCAGCTTGACCGCGTCATCCCTCGACAAGACCGCTGCACCGCATCGCGCTTGGCCGCGATAAAGGAGTCGTAGTCGCCAGCCGCTGGCTGCTACGCCGACTATCAGGAGCAGCGACGCGACGCCATCGCGCGAGCGCAGGGACACAAGCGTGGCCACTAGCAGGAAGAGCGCGCTCATAACGGTCGCGGGCATTCTCGTTGCGAACAGGCTAGCGACCCGCTCGGCGTAGGGATCCTCGTGTTGAGGCGCGTGTTCTAGGGGCGGAAAAGACATGTCGCCCTCAACCCTGACGGTGACAGATTGAGATCATAAGAAGCCGCGTTACCGTGAAACGGTGCGATCATGCACGCCCCGGCCGAACAGCGCGCAATGCGCGTTGCCGTCCTACAAAGGTCGTATAGCCAGCAGTCGAGCTAGCAGGCGACAAGGCGCGTTAACGCCTTGCGACCAATCCAACGATCTTGTCGGTCACCAAAGCGGATAAGTTCATGAAGGCTATCCACGTTGCGGAGCACCGCCAGCTGCTCGATCTCGCTGCCGCGATCCTCGCTGAAACGTCAGCGCAGCAGCCATGCCGGCGTGACAGTATCGGCCGACTAAGGCTGAGCTTCTCTCGATTGGTGAATACACACTGCGAGGAGGAGGGCAGAAACATCCGAGCGGCCGTCGACGCAGGACATTTATGCCCGCGCATCGCTGCCACCTTACATCGCGAGCTGCAACAATGGCGTGCTGCTCTGGTCTGCCTCAACAGCGCCTGGCCGAGTGCCCGCATCGAGCATGACCAGCGCGGCTTCGTCTGTGCGTTCCGGCCGCTCATTAAAGGTCTTCGCGACTACATCGAGCGCCAGGAGACTCAGATCCTCGACAAACTCCAGCAGGCTCTCTGATCGCTTGCAGCGCGTGGTAATGTCGGGTGGAATGAGGGTACCGGTGAAGCTGAATGAATGACCGAAGTTGGGAACCTTGCGAGAGGCGCTGAACGACCGCAAGTGGGTGTCGACGCGAGAGGGAGGGGCCCGCAGGCGGCGAAGACGCAACGGTCGGCTGATCAAGCCTGGGGCACCCTCGTGGGCGAGGATGAACGTGCTCCGGTCTTTGATACTCGGTGCCCGAAGGGTTGGTCCTTTTTACGACGTCGAAAGGCCTTTGCAGTACCAGCCTGGCGCCGGTCTTCGTAAGGTACACGTAAAGCGTACCCGCGACGAGCTGATGAAGAGCACAGCTTTACAGGTGGGGGGGCGGCGATCGGTCCGCTCACGCTCAGCGCCGTGATCGACCTCCTTTGAGCGACAACAACCACTACTCGGCACAGGTTGCCATCAGGATGCTGAACGGCACCATGCCGTACTATCCGGAGATAGACGTCGATGCGTAATCGACATGCGGCGGAATGTCCGCATGGCGCGCTCATGCCTTGGCAGCACGCCCGGCATGTGGCCTGCGATCGTCGACGAAATAGGTGCTGCCTTACAGCCTTATGTCCGCTAGGACGGCGTTAGATCTCACCGGTCCGAGTGCGGACGACACATAACCGGGTCCATGCGATACGTCGGTAGCCTTTTACAATGACCGACCTGCAATCTGGCGCGACGCCCTCAGAGAACCTACTCGGGATCAGCGAGGTTGAGCGGTTCCGCTCCTCGTTGCATCGGTATTTTGTCCGGCGCGTTCGCGACCAGGCCGAGGCAGAGGACCTCGTCCAAGACGTCTTCGTCCGCCTTGCCAGGCGAGGAGGTTTGGGTGACGTTGCAAACCTCGCAGGCTACATATTCGAGACCGCCGCAAGCGTGCTGCAGGATCGCGCGAGGAGGAGGCAGGTCCGAGCGGCCGACGCGCACGGCCCGTTCGATAGCAACCACCACGCAGGTGAGGATTTCGCTCCGGATCGCGTCTTTGACGGTAAGGAGCGTCTCCGACAGGTTGGCGTGGCGCTTCTGGAACTGCCGGAGCGGACCCGGCACGTCTTCGTGCTGAGGCGATTGGAAGGCATGCGCTACAACGACATCGCTTCACAGCTGGGTATATCGGTGAGTTCGGCCGAAAAGCACATGCAGCGCGCGATTGCCTTCCTGACCGAACGGATGGGTGGTTCATGAGCGATCAGGGCAGCCCACCTGCACCCTCGTCAACCGCGCCTGGGGAGGCGGCAGCCTACTGGCGGGTTCGGTACGATCGTGGCGACATGAACGCGCAGGAGAATGCGGAGTTTGGACGCTGGCGAGCCACATCGCAGGCGCATGAGGCTGCGTGGCAGGCGACCGGTGACTTGTTGGCCTTGTTCGACAACGCCGACGATCCTCACCTCGAAGCGATGAGGGCGGCCGCTCGCTCGGCGGGAGGTGCAAGACGTTCCTGGGTGAGGTCGATGGCGGCTGCTCTGGCGCTCATCTCCGTTCCAGGTGGGGTCCTCATCATCGCCCGCTCGAGCCTCTGGTCGGACCTGAGCGGCGGACGCACTAGCCTCACGAGCAGGTACGAGACCCAGCGTGGCGAGCGCGCCACTGCTTCCCTCTCTGACGGTACCGTCGTCAGCCTCAACAGCGACACCGCTCTGGAAGTCACCTTCGATCAAGCGGGCCGGCATGTGCAGCTGTGCAGGGGACAGGCACTCTTCGAGGTAGCGAAGGACAAGCACAGGCCGTTCGTGGTCCGTGCAGGCAACAGCGCCGTTACGGCGTTGGGGACGGTCTTCGATGTCAAGATGGCGAAAGAGGCCTTCCGGGTCGTCCTCGTCGAAGGCCGCGTTGCTGTAAACGCCGAAGCCGATCCACGCTCGGCCGCTGTCATATTGACCCAAGGCCAGGAGCTGCTGAAGAACCGCGTCGGCGACATCCGTGTGCAAACGACAGATGCAGAAGCCGCCCTTCTATGGCGCAAGGGCCTTGTCGAGTTCAACGATGTGACGCTCGCGAATGCGGTCGAGCAGATAAACGAGACGTCCGCTCGATCGCTTCGCCTGACCGACAGTCGCATCGGCGCACTGCGATTGAGCGGCATCTACCGGACGGGCTCGCCCGAGCGCTTCGTTGCATCGATCGCCCAGGTTCTGCCGGTCAGCGGTAGAGGCACCAGTGAGGGTATCGTGATTGAGCCGCGGGAAAAAAAGTCGGAGTAAAGTACGGGTTTTCGAAATCGCTGCGTCCTTGATCACTGAGCGGCCGTCATAGGCCGCCGTGATGGGGAGAGGACATGAAGGTTCATCGTACGCTACGGTCAATCGCTCTCGGGGGCACGGCCCTGGCGGCCTGCGGCGCGCTGCCGGCGGCCGGTCAGTTGCAGAGGGTCATACCCTTCGACGTGCCGGCACAGGACCTTGGGCAGGCGCTGACGAGGCTTGGTCGCCAGGCAGGCGAGCAAATCGTCTTCACGCCCCAGACAGTGGCGGGCCGACATGCGAATCCGGTCCGCGGCAGCATGACGAGCGAGCAGGCGCTCCAGTTGCTACTTCGCGGCTCCGGCCTCGCCGCGCATAGCGGCGCAGGCGGTGGCTTCGTCATTGGCGGCTACATGCGGACGGCAGCCGTCGTTGCGCAGCAGCAGGCAGCTCCTTTAGCCGCTCAGGGCACGATCGACGCCGTCGAGGAGCCGGAGCAGGCTGTCGACGACGTTGTCGTTCTCGGTGTGCGTGGCGCTCAGCGGGCGGCCATCGACATCAAGCGCAACGCACCTCAGATCGTCGACAGCATCGTTGCCGAGGACATCGGCAAGCTGCCCGACACGACCATCGCCGACAGCCTTCAGCGAGTCCCAGGCGTGCAGATCGGCCGCTCGGCTGGCGAGGGATCGACCGTCAACATCCGCGGTCTGCCGCAGGTGCTGGTCACCTTGAACGGCGAGCAGTTCCTGGGTGGTCAAGGCATCATCAATGCGCAGCCGGATTTGTCGGACATCCCACCGACCCTGTTCTCAGGCGTCGACGTCTTCAAGTCGCCTACGGCGAGCCAGCTCGAGGGTGGTGTCAGCGGCACCATCTCGCTCAAGACGCGTCGTCCCTTCGACCTCACGCGTGGGCTGACGGCGGCTGCGAACGTCGAGGGCAATTACGGCAGCCGAACGAAGAAGCTCAACGAGCTGTACTCGGCGCTGGTCGGCTGGCACGGTGAGCGCTGGGGCGCGCTGCTGTCCGGCTCCTACTCGAACTCAACCCTGGCGAACATCTCGTACGATGCCGGGAACAGCTGGCGAGCCACCACTGCGCAGGGCACGCCCTTCAGCCCTGCGGCCGGCGGCGCCTACTACTACCAACCCGACGTGGTGACGTTCTCTAACCAGAGCGTCGCGCGCAAGCGGTATGGCCTGAACGGCTCAGCCCAGGTCCTGATCGGCAGCGCCTTCACTCTCACCGGGGACGCCGCGTACAACCGTTTGGAGAATCGCACCCGCAACGTGGGTGTGCAGTTCAACAGCGGCTACAACTCGTTGGCGCTGCTGGGCGGCTCGCAGGTCGACGAGAATGGCGTCGTGCAGGTCGGTTCGTTCAGCGAGCCTCGGTGGCGTACGAGCTCGTACAATCGGCCGGCGACGTCAGAGGCGTACAACACCAATCTGGAGCTCAAGTACGACGCCGGCGAACGGCTGAAGGCGACGGTGCGATGGGTACATGGCAAGGCGACCAACAACTACGAGCAGTCCTTCGTGGACAGCCTGCCGACGCTGAACGGCGTGTTGCCTCGTGGTGGTCCGGTCACCTGCGGCTCGGTGCCAAATTCGCAACCCGGCGGCGAGTGCGTTTACGCCAATCCCAACGGCTTCCCGGCTGTCGTCGGCTCGATCGACTACACCGGCAAGTATCCGAAGCTCGGCTTCGTCACGGACGTCTCGAACCCTGCCAATTACAGCCTGACCTCGACCTGGGCGGACGGCGTGGCCGAGGAGTCCAAGCTGGACGCCTTCCGCGCCGACATCAGCTACGACACCACCGACCTGATCCCGTTCATCACGTCGTTCGACTACGGCGGTCGGTACGGCAAGCGGGACGTTCGCCACCGCGAATTCCGCTACCTTGCACCAGGCCGAGCCGATCTGACCTCGCCGGCTGATCTCTACTACTACAAGGATGCAGGCATCCTCCACCAAGGTCCGACGGTCGCCGGCTACTCGATCCTGCCGCTCCTGCCGTTCCCTTCGGTGTCACAGTACGTCGGTAGCTTCTCCAACTTCGGTCCGTTGGGCGGCGTTCCCGCGGGCGGGATTCCGGCGATTGATCCAAGAGCCATGGATGACCCGCTCGCGTTCCAGAACGCGCTCTTTCCCGGCAACGTCGCCTATGATGACCCTACTCGCACCTTCCGTGTCGAGGAGAAGACCAGCACCGCGTATGTGCAGGCCAACTTCCGCAGCGAGCAGGGCATCCTCGGTATGCCTTTCGGCGGCAACGTCGGCGTGCGCGTGATCGGGACAAACCGCACCATCCACTCCTTCCTGACCAACCCGACCGAGTTCATCGGTACGAACGGCAACTGGAACGGCGTGATTCTGGTGGAGCGGGAGCTCACCGCCACCAAGAAGTATACGGATTGGCTGCCGTCCGCCAATCTGACGTTCGACGTCGCCAGCGACCAGCGGGCACGCTTCGCCTTCGCCAAGGTCGTTGGCGCTCTCAACCTCTTCGACATCGGCGCGGGTGCGAACTACTATTACGGCGTGAACGGTGATCCGCCCCGCATCCCCGGTCTGCCGTTCTTCGCGTCGCTGTTCACGAGCGGAAACTCCGGCAATCCGGACCTCGAGCCGTACCGCTCCACCAACTACAACGCGTCGTACGAGTGGTACTTCGGCCGGGGCGGGCTGCTGAGCGTCGGCGCCTTCCTGTTCAAGGTAAAGTCGTTCCCTCAGACCGTCACCCAGATCCAACCTATCCCCGATCAGGATGGCGTGGTACGCCTTGGCGGACCGGTGACCACGACAGCGAACGGAGGCGGCGGCACGATCAAGGGGCTGGAGTTTGGGTACCAGCAGCAGTTCGACTTCCTGCCTGGCCTGCTCAGCGGCTTCGGCATCAACGCCAACTACACCTACTCCGACAGCCAGAGCTCCAACACCGACCTGAACGGCGAACAGACGCCGGTGCCGGACAACTCGAAGCATCAGTACAACATCATCGGGTTGTACCAGAAGGGCGCCTTCCAGGGACGTGTGGCATACAACTGGCGGAGCGAGCGCTTCGTCGGCTTCCAGACGATCCAGAACTCGAACCAGAGCAATCTGGCGATCTGGGCCAAGCCGCAGGGCTACCTCGACGCGTCGGTCAGCTACGACATTACGCCCAAGCTCACCGTATATGCGCAGGGCACCAACCTGACCAACGAGTTCGAGGAGCGGTACCTGCAGTTCCCGAACCAATTCTATCTGCAGAACCTGTTCGAGCGCCGCATCTTCGCCGGTGTCCGCGTGAGGTTGTAATGGCACAAGCCCCGTCCGATGCGCCCTCGGGCGGGGCAGCGCGAGACCCCGGTGGATCATGGTGATTGGGTGGTCGGCGCCTGACGCGATGTAAGATGGTAAAGATCGAGAGTTCGAGATGATGGACATGGACACGCAGCGCGGCATGGATGGCACGACAGCCGTTGATCGCCGGACCCTGCTTCTTGGCGGAAGTGTGCTGGCGGCAGCCGCAGCGACGCCGATCGCTGCCGCCCCGTCGCCGGGTCCAAGGATGCGTCCTCTCCCGCAGGGTAGCGTGAGGCTGACGCCGTCGATCTGGGCCGACGCGGTCGAGGCGAATCGCAAGTACATGATGTCGCTTGAGCCGGATCGACTCCTCCACAACTTCCGCAAGGGGGCTGGCCTGAAGCCGAAGGGCGCGATCTACGCGGGCTGGGAGGACCAGAGCATCGCCGGCCATACGCTTGGCCACTACATGTCGGCGCTGGCGCTGCTGCATGCGCAGACGGGGGATGAGGAGGCGCATCGGCGGCTGCGCTATATCGTCGCAGAGCTGGCCGAGACCCAGCGCGCGCACGGCGACGGCTACGTCGGCGGGACGACCCTTGTGCGCGACGGTCAGACGATCGACGGCAAGATCGCTTACGAGGAGCTGCGTCGGCGCAAGATCAGCCGGAACACGACCGTCCTCGGCGGCTTCAACGACAGCTGGGTGCCCCTCTACACGTGGCACAAGGTCCATGCGGGCGTGATCGACGCCATCCAGGTGGCCGGCGTCACGGAGGCCATGCCGGTTCTTCGAGGCATGAGCGACTACATGGTGGGCGTGTTCCAGCCGCTCTCCGACGCGGAGGTCCAGACTGTCCTGGACCAGGAGTTCGGCGGACTGAACGACAGCTTCGCGAACGCGTACGCGGTCACGAACGACTCGCGCTATCTCGCCTTCGCCCGCAGGCTGCGACACAAGGCCGTCCTGGATCCGCTGGCCGCTGGGCGTGACGAGCTGGCCGGGCTTCACGCCAACACGCAGATCCCGAAGGTCATCGGCCTGGCCCGGCTCTACGAGCTTGCCGGCGACCCGCGTGACGCAGACGCCGCGCGCTTCTTCCACCGCACCGTTGTCGAGAACCACACCTACGTAATCGGCGGCAACTCCGACCGGGAGCATTTCGGCAAGCCGCGCCATTTGTCGACGCGGGTCTCCGATCGCACGTGCGAGCACTGCAACACCTACAACATGCTCAAGCTGACGAGGCATCTGTACGCGTGGCAGCCTCGAGCGGAGCTGTTCGACTATTACGAGCGCGCTCACCTGAACCACGTCATGGCGTCGCAGAATCCGGCCGATGGCTCCTTCGTCTACTACATGCCGCTCAGCTCGGGTGCGCGACGCACCTTCTCGTCACCGACCGAGCACTTCTGGTGCTGCGTGGGCTCCGGCATGGAGAGCCACGCCAAGCACGGCGACTCGATCTATTGGGAGAATGGAACGGCTCTCTACGTCAACCTCTTCATACCTTCGGAGCTCGACTGGAAGGAACGTGGTCTCAGGGTTCGCATGTCGACAGCATTCCCTTATGGGGAGACGGTCCAGCTCGACGTCAATCGGGCGGCGAAGGATCCGCTCACGATCGCTCTGCGGCTGCCGGCCTGGGCAGCTGAGCCCAGCATCAAGGTCAATGGTTCATCGACGCCGATCCGTCGAAGCGGTGGCTATGCCATGCTCACCCGTCGCTGGAAGCAAGGTGACAGGGTCGAGCTCTCTTTGCCCATGTCGCTTGCCGTGGAATCAATGCCCGACGATCCGCGCATGGTCGCCTACCGACATGGGCCTGTCGTACTGGCAGGAGATCTCGGTGACGAGATCGGCGCGTGGCACGGGCTGGCGCCAGCCCTGCTGGCTTCCGGTCCGCCGTCGTCGCCGGAGCCAGTAGACCGGGGAAGGCACGTGTTCGAGCTGCGTGACGCCGCGCCTGGCAAGGTGACCTTGAGGCCTTTCTTCGAGCAATATGGTCGTCGTACGGCAGTGTACTTCCCGCTGATGCGAAATGAGGAATGGGCCGCCAAGGAGCGCGCCCATGCCTCCAACGAGGCTGAGCGACGCGCTGTCGAGGCTCGCACGATCGACCTTCTTCAGCCCACCGACAGGCAGCAGGAGCGCCAACACGGGCTGAGGACACAAGACACCGAGATCTGGTCCTACGCTGGCCGGGGCATGCAGATGGCGTGGTGGACCCCTGGTAGCTTCGTCGAGTCCTCGTTGAAGGTGGGCTCGGGCGAGAACCTACTGCGCGTCCTCTACTGGGGTGAGGATGTGAATACCGACTTCCTCATCGAGGTGAACGGCGAGCCGTTCATCCGAGAGAAGCGGTTGGCCAAGCCGATCAAGGACTTCGTGGCTGTCGAGTACCCGCTGCCGCGGAGGCTGATCGCCGGGCGCGACACTATGACCGTGCGCTTCACATCGGCAGGATCGGCAGCGTCGGTATACGAGTTGCGCACGGTCAAGCCTGCTTGATCGATGTTGACGTCGTCGGCTTAGGGCTTTGACGTGTCAGAAGGCATCCTTCCATCAAGAGGCCTCGGTACGGGTCGACGCCATCGTGGTTCGGTGGTCCAGTCGCTAGGACGCGCCATCCTCTCCGGCCGCTATGCGCCGGGAGAAGTGCTCGATGGGGAGGTGGCGGGAGCACTCGCTTACGGCGTCTCTCGGGGGGCCTATCGGGAAGCCGTACGGATGCTCGTCGCAAAAGGGCTTGTGGCTAGCAGACCAAGGCACGGAACAACAGTGCTGCCGCGACGATGCTGGAACATGATCGACACCGAGGTACTTGCCTGGGGTCTGATTGACGATCCCGACCCAAGGCTTGCGCGCAGCATCGTCGAGCTCAGCTCGATCATTGAGCCCGCAGCTGCCGCTGTGGCGGCACGACGGCGCTCTCAGGACGACATGGACGCGCTGCAAGGAACGTTGGGCGAGATCAGGCAGAGCCGCGTCGGAACCGTACAGCGTGGCGGCGCCACCCGTGCCCTTCACGGGCACATCCTGCTCGCGTCTCGCAGCCCTGCCCTTGTGGCGATGGGGCCAGCAATATCGGCGGCAGCCGATCAGCGGCTGTTGCTGGCGGAAAGCGGGCTCACTCTCCCGCGAGACGAATTGCCTATCTATGCGGCACTGGTGGACGCCATAGGCGTGGGCGATCCGGGCCGCGCGGAAATGGAGATGCGGCAATTGGTCGCTGAGGCTGCCGTCGTGAGCCACGGCACCGAGATGGCGAGGGTTGAACGGGCGTCAGCTCAGGGAGATTTTTCTTGAAGATCGAGATGGATCGGCGCGCCTTGCTGCTGGGCGGTGTGATAACAGCGGGATGCGCGACTCTTCCGAGTCTAGATCCGTCACCGCCCGACCTAAGCGCATTTGTGCGGCGCGTGGGTTCGCGCTTGATGCTGGGTGATAGGCCGTATCGCTATGTCGGTGCAAACATGTGGTACGCTGCCTACCTCGGCGCCGACGCCTCGTATGGCGATCGGGCACGTCTCGGTCGCGAACTCGACACGCTCGCGGCGCTGGGCGTGCGCAATCTACGGATCATGGCGTCGGCGGAGGAGGGGCCTCTGCGGAACTCCATCAAGCCTGGCTTCCGGAATGCACGCGGCGTCTTCAACGAGGCGCTGCTGGGCGGTCTCGACTACGCGCTCGCCGAGATGGGTAAGAGAGGTATCCGCGCGGTCTTGTGCCTGACCAACTTCTGGGAGTGGTCGGGCGGCATGATGACGTACCTCTCCTACGTCAACGGCGGTCGCTTCGTTGATATGAACGATCCGGCGCACCCATGGCCTGCCTTCGCGAATGCCAACGCGAGCTTCTATCGAAGCCTGCGAGCCAACACGCTGTACCGCGACTGGATCAAGGCGCTTGTCACGCGCACAAACAAGATCACGGGGGTGGGCTATCACGACGATCCGACGATCATGGCGTGGCAGCTTGCCAATGAGCCACGGCCCGCTGGCGATCTCGCGCACGCGAACCTGCCGGTCTTCTACAGTTGGGTGCAGGAGAGCGCTCGATTGATCAAGTCGCTGGATACGAATCACCTCGTATCGACGGGAAGCGAGGGCCTCAAGGGTGCCTTGGAACAGCCGGAGATCGTTCTTGCCGAGCACAATCCGCCCGAGATCGACTACCTGACGGCTCACATTTGGCCGAATAACTGGACGTGGGTCAACCAGAACGACCTGCCCGGGACCTACGCACGCGGCGAGGAGCTGACTGCCGATTACGTGAGCGAGCACGTCGACCTGGCCACGAGACTGCAGAAGCCCCTCGTCATCGAGGAGTTCGGATACCCGAGAGACGGCGGCAGCAACGATCCGACGGCTTCGACCGTGTACAAGGACCGGTTCTACAGGCAGATCTACTCGTCAGCCCTGGCGAGTATGGCAGCAGGTGGGCCGATCGCCGGGACCAACTTCTGGGCTTGGAACGGGGAGGCTCGTGCCCAGCATCCCGACTACCGGTTCAAGGAAGGCGACCACCAGTACATGGGTGATCCGCCGCACGAGCCCCAAGGGTGGTACGGCGTCTTCCAAGGTGACAGCACCATCCGAACAATTGTCGACCATGCGAGGGCAGTGGCGAAGCTATCGTAGCGCCAGCTCGCTTCGCTCAGGCAGTCGCTGAGGCCATTGCTGGCAGTCGATCGAGGTGCTTGTCGAGGGTGAGCGGGTACTCCCGCACGCGCACACCAGTGGCGTTGTAGACGGCATTCGCGACCGCGGGCGCCACGCCGGTCAGGCCCAGCTCGCCGACGCCCTTCGCCTTCACGGGCGAGACGGTCGGATCGACCTCGTCGATGAACCAGGCGTCGAGGTGGGGCACGTCGGCGTGCACCACGTCCTCTATTTAACATAAGCTCTATTATCGATCTGGCCCCGTGTAAGCGCTAAGTACAAATGGCACCAGCCCGCTAGATAGAAATGGCACTCTGCGGTGCTATCGGCGGGTCGCCGGTGTCATAGCCGTTCTCGGCAACGAGGACGCGCATTGTATGACGGTGCTGGCGATGAGTGCTGCTGAGATCACCCGGTTCGACACGCTGATGCGGCTCGACCGCGGCGAGATCCGGGTCGCGGACGCGATGGAGCTGCTCGGCCTTGCGAGGCGGCAGGTGTACCGGCTGCTGGGCCGCCTGCGAGAGGACGGCGCCAGCGGCCTGGTGTCGCGCAAGCGAGGACGCCCGAGCAACCGACGCTACAGCGACGCCTTTCGCGCCGAGGTGGTCACGCTGGTGCGCGAGCACTACGCCGACTTCGGACCGACGCTGGCGCGCGAGTACCTTGCCGAGCGCCACGGTATCGGCCTGTCGTGCGAGACCCTGCGGCGCATCATGCTGGAGGCCGGGCTGTGGCAGGACCGTGCGGCCAAGCGCCCTCGCCCGTACCAGCCCCGCTACCGGCGCGACTGCCGCGGCGAGCTCATCCAGGTCGACGGCTCCAAGCACTGGTGGTTCGAGGGCCGCGGTCCGCAATGCACGCTCCTGGTCTTCATCGACGATGCCACCAGCGAGCTTATGCACATCGAGATGGTCGAGAGCGAGAGCACCTTCTCTTACATGCGCGCGACGCGGACCTACCTCGAGCGGCACGGCAAGCCGGTCGCCTTCTACACCGACAAGCACAGCGCCTTCCGCAACAACACGGCCTCGGCAAAGGGCGACGGCATGACCCACCTCGGCCGTGCGCTGGACCGACTCAACATCGAGCTGATTTGCGCGAACTCGCCGCAGGCGAAGGGGCGCGTCGAGCGGGTCAATGCGACGCTGCAGGACCGTCTGGTCAAGGCGATGCGGCTCCACCTCATCTCCACCATCGACCAAGCCAATGCCTTCCTCCCCTCCTACATGGCGCAGCACAATCGTCGGTTCGCCAAGGCGCCGTTCGACCCGCGCGACCTTCACCGGCCGCTGGCCATCCACGAAGACCTGGAGGCGGAGCTCGTCTGGCGCGAGCAGCGCACCGTCACCGGCGCCCTCACCTTGCACTACAACAAGGCCATGTTCATCCTCGAGCCCTCGCCTGCGACGCAGGCGCTCGCGCGGAAGAAGGTGGACGTGTGCGAGTACCCGGATGGCCGGCTCGAGATCCAGCACGAGGGCAAGGTCCTGCCCTATCGCATGTTCGACAAGATGCGCCGCGTGAACCAGGCTGCCGTGGTCGACAACAAGCACCTCGACGCCGCGCTGGCGCTGGCCCGCGTGATACAGCAGGCTCAGCCGCATCACGCCAAGCGCAACAACAACGAGCCGGCGCGTACCGCGCAGCCCGTCGGCCCGTTTAAGGCACCCTCCCCGGCTTCATCCGTCCCCAAACTCGACCGTCGCACGCTCGGCAACAACAGGCTCAAGCGCGGGCCACGCCTCTCCAATGAGGAGCTCGTCGCGCGCGGCCTTGGCGAGTACGCCCTCTAGCGTCCGAAACCGCCCATACGCAGACACTGACTAGCGCCTAAGATCTCGAACTTGGACGCTATAAGGGCCATCATCGAGCCGCGGGTTCAGGTGCTTTACAAGCAATTGTCCGGTTGTATTGTCGCGCCACACAGTGCGGCAACGTTCGCCGACGAACCAGCGGCTGACGACAGCGCTGGCGTCCGGAGATACGCAAAGCTGTCCCTTTGACACCCTCCACTTCCCTGCAAACGGCACCGGTCCGCGGGAGTAGTAGAACCCCCTCCATATTCCGCCTTCGTGGTATTCCTCGTGAATGCCGGCGTCTGCCCACCCGCTAGGAGAGTAGCTGATTGAAAAGCCGGTGAAGGCTTTTGTTATCTCCATCCCGCTCAGCGCCACTCTCTGTTCGGAGCCACTCACGACGGCTTGCGTCTTAGTGGCACACACCACGAGCAAAACTGTCAGCCTTACCGGCAGCCTCATCCACTGACCCCGCCATGAGTTAGGAGGAGCTGCAACTTGCCAGTACCACCTTAACGTCCGCTTTCCTGCCAGTTGCGGACCTCACCGGAGGACGAATAAGAGATGGCATGGCAAAGATCGGACCCGACGATTGGCTCGAAGCCGAACGGCTTGAACGGCAACGATCAAAGGCTGGCCTTGCCGGGATGGCTGCGGCGGGACCCTGGACGACCGTGCCCGCGATAGCGTCTCTCCCAATCATGGCTGTAGCTGGTGAAGGCGACTACATCATTCCCGTTCTAGGACTCATGTGGGGCGCTCTGATGGCTGTAGCCATCCGCGTTCGTCGCAGAAGCGAGGCCGGCTCCATACGTCGTTCGTGCGCTACTTGGGTTGCCTCTTACAGCGCCGTACTTACAGTCATGATGGCAGGGCTCACAATCGTCTACGCTTCCGCTGGTGTCTGGTGAGCGAAGCGGCCTCGGCATACGTCGCCGTTCACGCCTGCTGGATCTGATTGCTACCTTCCGCCATCGTCCGTTTACGCCCAGATACGGACGCTGGGAGGGGTGGACCTCGGCCCTGAAAGCAGACATTCTGCCGGCGTGACCTCCAAGCCTTCGCAGATTAAGTTGTGGCTGTTCCGGCTCGTTGGGGCCGTTTGGTTGGCAAGCGCCATCCCGATGGCTTGCTGAGCGCCTTCCTTCTGGAGGTTCCCCTCTCGCCGACGTTAAGTGACGAAAGCTCGCTCGAGGGGATAGGGCTTTGGACCGTGATTGCGGCATGGTTCTACATAACGCCAGTGGCGCTGCTCGTCATCGGTCGTTGCTGGAGTAAACGGTCCGCTTCTTGAGGTGAGCGCCCCGAAGCAGACGGTCAGCTAACTCCCTAGCGGACATTGGCCCAGGTTGTGCTGCGAACGTGACGGACGCATAAGTCGCTGTGCGCAGAGGACAAAAGACCGGATGGACGAGGTGATACCGGAACGCACGCTTAAGCTGCGTATTCGCAACAACATCATCGACTATTTGGAGTTAGCCGCGTCGCCTGCTGAGCAGCGCGCCTATGAATGTCGGATTTCCATGGCACACGTACCCGACGAGTTAATTTATAGATGGGAGGACCTCATCCCAGGCGCTGACTGGAACTGGTATTCTGAACCAGAATTTTCTTCGCAAGAGCAGGAAGCGCTTAAACGTTTCAACAGGATCTGGGACTCTGTTGCGGACGCTACCCCCGATCCGATGCCAAGCACCGTCAACGATCTTCTAGGCACGGCGATCTGGCAGCGTCTCATCGATGGCGCCAGCGAAGCGCTAAACGTGTTCAAAGAAAGAGGGCGACTAGACGAGGGCACGCCGCTCTAGGTCCGCTTTCCCTGCTAATATCAAACATCTATCCAGCGATTGGCAGGAGCAACGTGGGCTGCTAGGTTGCACTCACGATGAAGCGAAGCGCTCTGTCATGGCTTATCGCGGGGCTGGTGTTCTGGGGCTGGATCTTCGTCACGAACATTCGCCAAGCCATTGCGGCGCTTGTATTCGCTATCCTCGTCAGTGCGGTTGTCGCAATCGGAATGTTGAGCTTTCACATCCTTCGAGCGAAGCTTGGACGGTAGGCCAGCGCTTCATTAGTTGGTTCGAGGCAGAGAGCGCGAATGGCACGTAGGCGAACGATATCTCCGCCGAAACCGGTCTATTGGCCGAGGGCTTCCGTGGACGGCACGAGCCGCCTGATCGCCTCGATTGCGTCTGCTGGGTCGGGTACACCGAACAGGTCGACCTCCGAGACTTCGGTACGACGTACCTGGGTGAGGACAATCCAGGCGCGGCGGCCATCGCCCTCGATAAAAGCGACGTCTCTGATCTCGTCCCCCGGAATCTCCCTGTATTGACTGCCACGCGGGCTGCACCAGGCGATGCGCCGATCAGTGACGACCATTTCGCCGAGTACATCGTTGACGAAGGTGCGACCGGGCTTCGACATGAGTGGCGCTACCGTAGCGCCAAGTGCAACTGTGGCACAGAAGCTCCAGAAAAGCTGCAAGACTAATGGATTGGCCACTGTCCAGATGTGCAACAGCCACCAGACATACAGCGCCGGCCCGATGCACGTCAGGACTGCCATGCCTAAGCGGATCCGGTCGATGCCGCGCAACCCCTGCTTACCCCGCCACGCGATGATCTCGCCAGCCGCCAAGGCAAAGCCGGGCCGCTCCGCTTGCCTTGTCGCCCATAGCCAGTAAGCCCCGCGAGCCATCCTCGCTATGACCACGCCAGCCAAAGGAACCGCGACACTCAGCACGCCGATCTGCACGGGAAGCGTCGGCACGAGGGTGTATGGACCGCGGCGACGCCCAACCTGCACCGTGTCACCCGGAATCAACAGTACGGAGGCGATCACCGTGGCAAGGAAGAGAAAGATCGGGAGATAGGCCGCGACCGCGAGAGCGACACGCTCACGCCGCGGAGGCAGCTGAATGCCTTCTCCCTCTCTCTCACTCTCTTGGCTCATCGGTCAGAATGCGGCAGCGCAAACGCGCGTTGCCGTCACGCGCGAGAAGTTACCATAGAACGACGGCGAAGTGACGCCCCCACGACGCCGAAGCCTAGGATCATCAGCGCCCAAGTCTCCGGCTCCGGCACTGCGGAAGTGCTTCGGCCAAGCGTGTCGATGCTGAGAAGCATGCTGAAGAAGCCGACATCGTCGCGGTACAGGCCGAGCCGCGCGTAGTTGGCAGCATGTGCCGCCAGCGACAGGTTTGCGGGCAGGGAGGGGCCGATCGGCTCAGCGCTGGTCGCCTCGAAGCTGAAGTTGAGCAGCGAGAAACCTGAGAAATTGCGGGTCCAGGCGCCGATGCTGTTGCCGAACAGGGCGAAGCGCTCGCGCTGGAACATCGTGTCGTAGCCGACCACAAGATTAGCGAGCGGCAGGGCCTTTAGCTCGTTCTCTATCGACATCGTCGCTGCCACAGGCACGTCGGCGTAGGTGGCGTAGCGTCCGTAGACATTGGTCGAACGAAACGCGGTGTCGTAGGAGAAGGTCAGCGCGTAAGGCGTGCCGAGCTCGTACTGCGCCACAAACGCGTCGATCGCGCGCGTATTCGGGTCATAGCCGGGGCCACCGCTTGGATAGCGGTCGCCCGTCACGCGCCCCGTCATCGTGTAGTCGACGATCTCCGCGTGGGCCGGCGCGCATACGAAGATCACGGCGGCCAGCGCCGCCTTCCAAAGCTTCTTCATGATTCCCCCCATTTGCGACGCTTGGTTAATCCAGGGGCGGAAGTGTCGCAATCGGCTGCGACGGACAGGTTGCGCCCAATAGCGGACATCAAGTGCCCCGGCGACGCACGACAGCTTCCGAGCCAATGGCGGTCACAGCCGAGGCAAGTTGCTTATCTCGGGGGCAACATTCCAGAACGGATCTAGGACCTAGTAGCCGTGCGCGAGCCGTACGGGCGCCGGCGTTGCCCCCGACCGGTTGTGTGACGTTCTGAATGTCAGCTTGCGCGACCCGCGGAACCGAACGCCCTTGCCTTCATTTGACAGGATGATGTCATATGGGAAGCGCGTTGTCGTATGTCGGTTATGAACAATTACGTGCGCGAGCTAGCGTTGGCAGTCTTCGCTGCCAACGGCCGGCTTGTCGGTGCCGGCAACGAGCTGGTCGCGCATCTCGGCCTGACCAGCGCC
>NZ_SLXN01000014.1 GCF_004345855.1 Sphingomonas sp. BK235 | reverse complement strand
CGATATCGCTCGTCACGCCATAATAGGTCGGGCTGACGAGCACGAACGCTCGCGCGGCGGGATGGTTGGCCAGCGCTGCGCGCAGCACCTCCGGCGCGACTCCGTGCTCGATATTACGCTCGGCATCGATGACGACGGGGACGATGATCGCCTCCAGCCCGGCAGCGAGAGCGTAGGTGCGTTCCGCCTTGTGCGCGTTCGCCGCGATCAGGATCGTCTCCCCTGGAGCGGCGACCGCGGCCATCACCGTATGAAGGCTCTGCGTCGAACCGCCAGTGACGAAGCGACAGAAATCAGCGTTCCATGCCTCCGCGGCGATCTCGTGCGCGCGCTGCAGGGCGAGCGCGCCTTCCGTGCGGTCGTCCAGCCCCTTCGGTGTGAGCACGTCCGCGCGGAACAGCCGGCGGCCGAGCAGGCCGCGAAGACCGTTCGGCATGGCGGCGCCCTGGTTGTGGCCGGGTGCGCCGAACCCGACGGGCGGGTTGCGCTCGATGCTCGCAAGCGCCTCGACGAGAGGCGCACTTTTCTGATCCATGCCGCATGACCCATCACTGCACGCGTGCGACCTCGGTCAGGCGACCACGACGAGGTACCACGCGTGTCAGCGACCTCGGTTATGCAACCAGATCACACGATCGTCGTTCCGAACGCCTGAAAAATCAGCTGCCTAGCTCTGCTGTACTCACTTCGGGATGGACCCAGGCGCTGACGCTGACGGGCGGGTAGGAGCCGCTGAGTGACGCTCATGGGTGAGTTCAATGGAAGCGCTCACCGCGCGCGAGTTGCTCGAGTAGATGCTGCACCCTGCGAGGACGAGTTTCCGGCCGCTTGGCCGTCTGAAGGCGATAGTAGATTGGGTACAGGTTCTTACGATCCAGCGTCTGGAAGAATGCTTTCGCCTCCGGCCGGGCCGCTAGTGCATCCAGAAGATCCTGCGGAATGACCATCGTGGCCGAGCCCTCATAGGCGATGTCCCAACGTCCCTCGGCACGCGCGGCCTCGATAAGGACAAGACCGGCCGGTGTGATGCGACCCTCGGCTATCAGCCGCTCGGCATGATCGCGGTTCTTGGCGGACCAATTGGATCCCGGCCGGCGTGGCGTGAGGCGCTGGAGGTACGAGCGCTCGTCCGCCGACCTCTTTAGGCCGTCGATCCAGCCGAAGCGGATCGCCTCCACGACGCAATCGGTCCACGTGACAGACCGCTGTCCAGAGCCGTCCTTGTAGATGCGCACCCATAGCTCTCGGCTGGTGGCGTGGTGCTCGGCAAGCCAGCCGGCAAGATCCTCAGGGGTCTCGAACGGGAAGGCTTCAGCTTGAGGGAGCGACATGACCCGAAGCTAACCAGAACCGACCCGCTGCGAAGGGGCGCATCGCCGCCTCTTTGCTGATGGTCCCCCGCCACGAGCGGAGGGGGCGCAGGCACCCAAGCATGACCTATCCTGCTGACCGGAAATCTCACGCGAATACTGAGCTTAAAACTTGACCAATCCCAGAACGATGGGCATAGTGAAGCCATCACCGCAGTGAGGAGCTGGACATGACCAACCCTGCCGCCGTGCATGGCAACTTCACGATCGAGCGGCGCTACCCGGTAGCGCCCGACAAGGTGTTCGCCGCGTGCGCCGATCCCGCGATCAAGAAGAGCTGGTATGCGGAGAGTCACACGCACGAGATCAAGGGTTTCGAGAGTGACTTCAGGGTCGGTGGTGTCGAGCGGCTCACCTATCAGTTCGGACCGGACACGCCCTTTCCTGGCGTCGAGCTGACTAACGACGGCGTGTTCCAGGACATTGTGGATGGACACCGTATCATCATAGCGTCTCGCATGGCGATCGCAGGCAGGCCGATCTCGGTTGCCTTGGAGACAATCGAGATCGCGGAGGCGGACGGTGGCACAGTCCTCAAGTGCACCTTCCAGGGTGTGTTTTTCGAGGGGTCCGACGGGCCGGTTATGCGTGAGCAGGGCTGGAGCGACCTGCTGGATCGGCTCGGCCGCTCCCTGGCGGACTGACGTGGCACGTCCGCGCCGAAAGATCGACGCCGAACCAATTGACCTGCTGCTCCATGCATTGGGTGATCCGACACGACGTCGCATGATCGAACGGCTGGGCGATCGCCCGTATGCCGTCTCGGCGTTGGCTGATCTGGCCGGGATCACGCTCACAGCTGTCGGCCAACACATCCGGGTTCTCGAGGAGGCGGGGCTTGTGACCAGTAGCAAGCTGGGCCGTGTTCGATCCTGCCAGCTCCGCCATGATGGTTTAAAGATTGTGGAGCAGTGGTTGGGCGCGCGGCGATCAGTCTGGGACAGGCGGCTCGATGCGCTAGAATCGGTCCTATCTAGTAGCCAGGAAGGCGAGGGGTAGGCCTGCGAGCGCCTGCGTCGGCCTAGAACATCGGCTGCACGGAGCTCGCGTTTCGAGAGCACCAAGGATGTTTGCAGGGGAACAGCCATTTTGTGTCGAGCTTGCCGTCAGAGTCCCCGCGGGCTCGCGTTCCGCTGCCTGCCAACCAGCCCAACAGAACGGCTCTTCGAAACGCTCAAACTTTCGACCGTCAATATGAACGAGCGACCGAAGTCGGGAGACCGGTAGGCGGCTACGGATGACTGCTTTTGGGTCCTCGACACGATAGCCCGGCGGCCGGTAGCGCCCGGTGCTGTTGCAAAACTTAGGGCCTCGATGCTGAGAGGCCCTTTGCAAACGCACATAGGACCTTCTCCTGCCATGCCTCGAATTCAGAGAAACGAAGCTTTTGATCCGGTAGTCGAGCCGAATTATTGGCAGCTTCAATTAGCGATTTAATCCGGGTTTCACACACATGCGCGGCGAAAGTCGAGCTGATACAACCAACCAAGAACCTGCGCTCGAAGTTTGAGGTTTTATTCTGTATATACCGGAGCCGAACCGCATCGCGGCCATTTACCTTTTCATTCCGGACCGAAAGCAACGCATCTAGCTTCATATATGCGTCCTGAGGCCCCCACCCTGACCAAAAGGTTTTATTGTTCTCAATCCAGTCCGGCAATTTCTCTGATGCGATGTCGCACTTTCGTCGTCGCGCGGCTTGATAGTTAGAAAGGATCAAGCCTTGGCCCGGCTGGTGCGATTCCATTACCTCGATCAAGGCGCTTGATGTCCGGTCATTCTCGTGACCGCGCAACCACCACGTCTGTAATCCGGCAACCAGAACTATGCTGGCAATTGGGGCCACCGTAAGGCCAAGTAGCAAGAGGGTGGCGAACATTAAAGCTCGTTTGATCAAAGGCCTGACGTGACGCATCACAGTATGCTCTCAGACCTTCATGATCAATGCAACGCGCCTTCGTCGACGCGCATCAAGCCAGGCTCTCGGGTCTCGGGTATCGCGGCGGAGATGCCCTCCGCCGCGATACCGTTCGTGCCCCCTGCAAACGCCGCCGAGCGCGACCCCTATACCCGCAGATACCCGCTTGCGACGGCTGCTAACGCCCATCCCAGTTGCGGACGGCGACGCGGAGGAGCAATTTGCGCCTATGCATCAGTCCAACTCGATAGCCGGACGTACCAGGCTCGGTACATTGATGGGGGCTGGCATAGGCGCCGTCATCGCCGCTCCCGCAATCCTAGCAGCCATTTTGTCTGCTAGCGCGGGGCACGGCTCGTACGTCGCGGCACGAATGCTGTTCCCATTTTCTATGCTGCTCACGCGGCTCGAGGGAGAGATAGGGCCGCTCGCCATGGCCGCGGGGTTGCTCCAATTTCCGCTGTACGGTGCACTGGTCGGGCGGGCCGTGGCTGTGAAGACCGATCGAGTCGTCTTCTTTGCCGCGGCAATGCACCTGGTTGCCGTCCTCGCCTGCTTCTCGGGCCTGCTTCCCGATCTCTCGTGAAGGGCGAAAGTCCGCTTTCCTGCCAAATCAGGCTAGCCGGACAGCTGCGCGGAACGCCCGAAAGGCTCGAGCGGCGAGGTGAACGAGCGACCGGAGTTGGGGAGCGGGCAGGGGCGCCTGAGTGACCAGTCTTGGGTCTCGTCACGAGAGGGCAGGGGGCCGCAAGCGCGACAAAGGATCTAAACAGCGTGCGTTGAAGCGCGCGTCCCCTCAATGCTACCTTGCTCCTCACACCTGCTTCCGCCCGGCGGTAAGGACAACTTGCATGAAGATACGTGTCCTCTTGACCGGCCTGGCTGCAGCTGCTGCATGCGGCCCGGCACATGCCGACAGCTGGCTGCCCGCCACAGTTCAGACCTATACGTCATCTGACCAGTCCACCAGGCTGGTCGTCATCCCGCGCGATATCGAGAGTCCCCTTGCCTACTTCCGGGACAAAACGCAGGGGCGGGAGCCAGCCGGTCAGGCGCGAGGAGAGCAGGCCAAGACGGCCCGTGCAGTCGTTGAGCGGCGTGTATCAGGTAAGTGGACGCGCGTTTGGGCCGCTCCCTTGGTCAACGACGTTTCACCGGTGCGGGCGCTCGTGTCGAACGACGCGCGGCATGTCGTCACCTTCGACAACTGGCATTCCATGGGGCTCGGCGATGATACTATCGCCATATACGGCCCTGACGGGCAGCTCGTGCGCAAGCTGGCTCTCAATCAACTTCTGCCCGATTTTTACGTGAAGGCACTGCCGCGGTCGGTTAGCTCGCTACATTGGAGCGGCACGCACCGACTAACGGCAGACGGCCGACGTGCCCTCGTCGCCGTTGTCGTACCGGATGATGATCGCCTCCCCACCGACGAGCTCTCGACCGTGGACGTCGCGATAGATCTGGAGACGGGCGCGGTGACGCATCCTGAGGAGAGAGCTTGGAACGATGCCGTCGCCATCGCGCGTAAGGTCGCCGACAGGCGCGATCAGGCGGAGGCACGCCGAGCCGCCGCTTTCGCCGCGCCCCTTAAAAGCCCCGCCACTTCCGAATCCGCTGACTGGTACGACTACCTGACGGAGGCGTTCTTCCGCGTCGATCCCGACTGGAAAGAGACTTACCCTGAAGTCGCTGTTCTAGGAGCCTCGGAAGAAAGTCCCACTGCCACGCTGGCGCGAGCCTTCGAGGGCGAAGGGCCTCACGTCGTTATGCTCGCGTCCGTCCAAGCGCCCGACGTACTACCCGCTGCGGTTCGCGACTTCGCTGCTACGCTGTCGCCGTCGGCGCTGAAGGACGTGCGAGTTTACCTCGCGGCCCCGATCGCCATAGCTAATCCGATCCGAAAGAACCTTGCTGCGCATGGAGCCACGGTAGTCGTCATCTATCCGGGCTCCGCTATCCCGCAGCGACCCGAGCGCCTGCGCGGTGAAACCTCACTCGACAAGCTCGCCGGTGACATCGAAGCGCTGGGGCGGGACACCGGCTCCTCAGGACCCGGACTTCCGAAAAGTCCGCCTGCCCGCTAACTCTTAGTACTGCAATGAGATCAAATCTGCCCGTCTAGCAGGCTGAAACGTCCGCTTGCCTGCCTATGAAGCCGCTCGGAAAAGCTGCGCGGAACGCTCGGAGGGCTCGAGCAGCGAGATGAATGAGCGACCGGAGTTGGGAAGCGAGCAGTGGCTTCTGAGTGACCGCTAGTGGGTCCTCCGCTCGGCATCGAAGCAGAACCACGGAATGGCGCCAGAGCGCTGCAGCCCGTCGCTGAAGGGCTCGACCTCGGTCTACTGGCTTAGATTACGAGGTGGCCCTCAAGAACCGGTCGGCAATCAGTGCGCCGCCACCCGGCCGGCGCTTGGGCGCGGTCCGACAGGAAAGCCGTGCTCGACCGATCGCAACGCGATACTGAGAGCGAGCAGAACAAGTACGGCGACCGCGTACGGAAAGGATGAGACGCCCGCCCACTCGAGCAGGAGGCCACCGGTGACACTGCCACCAGCGATGGCCAGGTTCCAGGCCACCACGTTCATCGACAGCGCGATCTCTGCTCCCGCTCCTGCGGCATCGGCGAGCGCGGTTTGCAGCAGCGTCGCGGCTCCGCCGAAGCTCAAGCCCCAGATCGCGACGCCGGTAATGACCCATGCTGGCGACTTGGCCGCAAGCGCGAAACCGAGCGCGACCAGCGTAAACACCGCCAGGCTAACAATTACGGTATGACGCAGCGCGCGGTCGACGAGCCTGCTGCTCAGCCAGATGCCGCCGAGCGACGCCACCCCGAATACCAGCAGCACAAAATCGACCCGCTCTCCCAGCCCGGCCTGTGCGACGAGGGGAGCGATGTAGGTGTAGATGATGTTGTGGCCCAGCATCCAGGCGAGCACGACGAGCAGGATTGGCCGCACGCCGGGATGAAGTAGAGTTCGGAGCAGCGCGGGCCGTTGACCGCGGGGCTGCCCCGGGAAGCTCGGCACCACACAGAGGATCCATATCGCGAGGACTGCCGCAATCGCGGACATGATCGTGAAGGCATGTCGCCAGCCAAAGCTCGACCCGAGCCACGTCCCGAGCGGCACCCCGATCGACAAGGCGATCGGAGTGCCGATCATTGCCACGGCGACGGCCTTGCCCTGCAAGGACGACACGACCATGCGCCTGGCATAGGCCGCGATGAGACTCCACGCGAGGCCTGCCGCGCATCCTGCCAGAAAGCGAGCGACGAGGATGATGGCGACGTCCGATGACAGCGCCGTCACGGAGTTAAAAAGCAGGAAGCCGGCGACGGTAAGGAGCAGCGCTCGCCGTCGCGGCCAGGTCGCGGTCGCGAGTGTCAGCGGGATGGCGGTCATGAGTGAACCGAAAGCGTAGGCCGTGACCGTCTGACCGGCGAGCGCAGGTGACAGGTCAAGGTCGCTCGTCATCTGAGGGAGCAGTCCGGCGGGCAGCGTCTCCGTGGCGATACAGAGGAAGCCTGTCAGCGCCAACGCGAGCAGGGCAGGTAGTGGAAGCCGGGCGACGCGGCCGTCGCCATCGGGAAGGGAATGGGACATCGAACCCTCACATATGGACCGTACGGTCTGTAATTGCGGCTGATGGCGTGCCATTGTCAACGACTTATAGACCATCTATTCTAAAATGGAGGAGATCAGGCTATGCCGCGCACCGGCCGTCCGCGTGAATATGACCGGGATGCGGCGTTGCGCGCCGCGACACATCTGTTCTGGGAGCATGGTTTCGACGCTGTCTCGCTTGAGCAGCTGCTCAAGGCCATGGGTGGCCTATCGAAAGCGAGCTTCTACGCGGCGTTCAAGTCGAAGGAGCAGCTGTACCGGGACGCTGTCGCTTATTACCTCGTCGAGCACGGTCGCGTGTCCGACGATCTCGCCAACCCCGCACTACCACCACGAAAGCGGCTTGAGGTCGCGCTGCGACGAACGGCGGCAATGCAGTGCGATCCGTCGCATCCAAGCGGCTGCCTCGTCGGTCTGTCCGCGATGACGGCGGCCACAGGGGGGTTAAACGCGCTGACCGCTGACGAGCGCGCGCGCAACCGGGCGCTGATAGGCCAATGTGTCCGGGAGGCGCTCGCCATTGGCGAGCTTAAGCCGGGGGTCGAGCCGGACGGTGTCGCCGCGCTGCTTGACGGCTTGCTCCTGGGTATTTCGATCATGGCACGCGATGGCGTGCCAAGAGATACGATCAATGCGGCGATCTCCAGCGGGTTCTCGGACTGGCGATCGGACCTGTAGGAATTATCCAGCACGCTCAAAGTTGGCTAAGTCAGGCGCGATGGGCGTCGCGCATGCATTGGTGAGCGGACCCACAAGGCTGCGGGCCCGTCTGGTTGCCCTAGCTCGCCTGTGACCAGGCGACCGCGTCGGCACCTGCCGGCAAGTGCGCGCGTCCACCCTTGTCGGTCACCGCGCGCCAAATTGCGTCGGCGACGTCCTCAGATGAGGTGGTCGGCCCCGTGTCCTGCTGCCAGCCAGCCATCACCTGTTCGACCAGTGGCAGATACGGTTCGGGGAAGCCGCCGGTCATGGCGGCGCGGGCATTATCACCGAAGCGCGTCGTCGGCGCACGGCCTGGCAGGACGACGCGAACGCGAACGTTGAACGGCTCGAGCTCCAGCGCGACGCTGTCGGAGAAGGCGTTCACCGCCGCCTTGCTCGCGGCGTAGACCGACAATAGCGGCAGCGCACGATAGGTCACCGACGAGGTCACGTTGACGATCACGCCGTCGCGCCGTTCTCGCATCTGCGGCAGCACTGCCTGCATCATCGCGATCGTGCCGAGCGTGTTGGTCTCGAAGATCTGACGCGCAACCTCGATCGGCGTGCCTTCCAGCGCGTTGAGGAAGCCGATGCCGGCATTGTTGACGAGAGCGTCGATCGGACCCGCCTCGGCGATCGCACCCGCGATGCTGGCGGCATTCGTCACGTCGAGCGGCAGCACGCGAATGCGCCCTGACGGGGGCAGCACATCCTCCCGCGGATTCCGCATCGTCGCGATCACGTCCCAGTCGCGCGCCTCGAAGTGGCGGGCGACTTCCAGCCCGAAGCCCGAAGAGCACCCGGTGATCAATATGGTCGGCATGAAAGCTCCTGTCGTAATGCACTGCACCAGATGGCGTTCACGCAAGGATCTGCTACGTTTCTGCGTCCGCATCTGTTTGGCGAGCGTCCGAAGTTGACTGATCCTCTCACGCAGGTCGTCGGCCTGCTCCAGCCCGACCTGTCGTTCGCCAAGCTCGTCGAGGCGGCAGGGACGTGGCGGGTCCGCAGGGTGGCGGACGGCCGCGCCTTTTTCTTCGCCGCGCTCGAAGGCGCCGTGCGGCTCGACATCTCAGGGCATGCGCCGCTCCTGATCGAGAGCGGCGACTTCGTGCTGATCCCCGCCGCCTATGACTTTACCTCGTCCAGCGTGAGCGACATGCCCTCTACGGCCCGCGACAGCCTGCCAGTGGAGATCCGGCCTAACGTCTTCCGCCTCGGCGACCAGCTTGATGAGCCCAGCGTTCGCATGTTGGTCGGCTCGTGCGGCTTCGGGTCACCAGATGCCGGGTTGCTCGTTTCGCTCCTCCCGTCATTGATCCACGCGCGCGGCGAGCCGCGCCTTACCACCCTGATACAAATGGCGGTTGAGGAATCGAGGGGCGGGCGAGCAGGGCGTGACGTTGTGCTCGCTCGGCTCATGGAAGTGTTGTTCATCGAGGCGCTTCGCTCCTCCGGTCCGCATCACCCTTCGGGCATCCTGCGTGGGCTGAGTGATGAGAAGGTCGCGGGAGCGATCCGTGCGATCCATGAACAACCGAGCGCCACGTGGGGGGTGCCCCGGCTAGCCAAGACCGCAGCGATGTCGCGTTCGGCCTTTTTCGAGCGCTTTCGGCGCACCGTCGGCATGGCGCCGATGGAATATCTCCTACACTGGCGGATGGTGCTCGCGAAGCGATGGCTAGAAGACGGTAAGCTCGCCGTCGCCGAGATCGCGCGGAAGGTTGGCTACAGCTCCGCCAGCACCTTCAGTGTCGCCTTCTCGCGGCATGTCGGTGCAACGCCGACCATGTACGCGCGACGACAGCTGTTCGAGAACGAGCCTGCGGATGACCCGCAGCGTCATCATGAACCAGCGTCCGCTTTCGATTAGCGATTTAGGAGCGCGGAACGGCAGCTTTTGGGTCTGCATGCTCTCCTCTTAGTTAAGGCTGAGACTATCCGACGCTCCGTCGCGGCGGGGTGGCGGCGGCATCAAGGATCCACCCACAATCAGCGGGATGCCGAGGGAGGATGGATCCTCCTCTACCGCTTCAGCGCGCAGGCGGAGCACCGCGGCGAAAAGGGCGAATGTGTCGGAAACGGAGGGGCGCCTCGATCGCTTGTCTGCCGGCCTGCCACGGTGCCTCGGTACTATGACCGTTCTGGCCAGTGGCGCTGGCGCTGAAAGTGGCCGCCGCTTGCCGCGCGCGAAAGCAGAGGCTATCAGCACCTCGTGCAGGACGACCCTCTTCGCCAGGTCTTCTACCATAGCCAGGCTGCAGACGGTCTGGACGTGGACATCGACCAAATCATCGCCTCCGCAAAGCGGAATAACGGCATGGATGGCATCACTGGCGTGATGTTTTTCGATGGTCACTCGTTCCTCCAGGTGCTCGAAGGCCCGGCAACGAGCGTTGCTGCCACCTTCGCCAGGGTCATGGCTGATCCGCGGCATCACAGCCTGACGGTCATCAGCGATCGTCAAGTGGCGGAGCGCGATTTCGCCTATTGGAGCATGGAATTGTGGGACCCCGAGCAGCCCTCGGATGAGGCCGTCTGGCGCCTGCGTCGCCGGCTCGAGCGGTTCTCGCCCGATCTGCACCACTACTTTTTTCGGGACACCAGCGGCTCAGATCGAAAAGCCGGCTAAGGCACTGAATCGGCGTCGGATGGTTGGCACACCGACGGGAGATCGGTGTGACGTCGCAGCAAATCGTAGCGGTTGGATTATTGACCGAGGAGGATGTGGCCGTCCTAGGGAAAGGCTTCAAGCGGCTGTTTCCGGTCCCGAATGACGCCGCGTTCGACGACCTTCTGGCCAAGCTGGATAGCGTAAACCCCGTCGCTCAAAGCGCGGCGAGAAAATCGCAGCCGTAGGTACGCCTAACTGAGAGGGGACCAAGCTGCCGGAAAGCCTCCAAACGAGGGCGGCGGGGGCTGTTTGATCGCTGCTCGTCCACGAGCTCGAGAGGATGGCTGCATCTATCAAGGGTTCGTAGCACCTCGCGCCAGCAGAAGATTTAGCGACGACGCGAAGGTACGGGTGCCCCGAGTTGAACGACCCACCGAACCTGCAGGGCGCCATGAGGGCTTCCAGGTCAGGCACGTGTTCCTTCGTGCGCTCTGGCAGAGATGCAACGTGCGGTCAGGTAAGCGCCGGCGAGAGCGCGTTGTTACGGTCGACGCGTCCTTCAGGAAGCGGCGTTGAAGCCGCTCGCGCCGTCGCGCTGCGCCCACATCATCCGCATTGATCTTGCAGGATCATCGCCGGCATCCCATCTACGCTGCAACGCACAATGGCCGCGTGCGCGGCAGTCGCATCGCAGGTCTGTCGCTCCTAACTGCCGGCTAGGAGCATGGTATGCGCTCGATTTCCGACACGATCGCTCGCTTGAAGAAGCCGCTCCCGCCAATGGTTCGTGCGGGTGATTCGGGCAGGGAACTCGCGCCAGGAGAGAGTAGCGGCAGCAATCCCGGTGCTTTGCGCGCCCTGCTGCACGTCCCGCTCGGGCTTCCAGCCGGCTCGCCGCTGGTCGTCGTGCTTCACGGATGCACCCAGACTGCCGCAAGCTACGACCACGGTTCGGGCTGGTCCGAGCTCGCCGATCGGTTCGGCTTCGCGGTGTTGTTTCCGGAGCAGCGGCGGGCGAACAATCCTAACCTCTGCTTCAACTGGTTTTCACCCGAGGACACGCGGCGCGGTAGCGGCGAGGTCGAGTCGATCCGCGAGATGGTCGTTGCCGCGGTCGAGCGTCACCGGCTCGACCCCAAGCAAGTGTTCGTCACCGGCCTGTCGGCAGGCGGAGCGATGACCTCGGCGATGCTGGCCTGCCATCCCGAGCTTTTCGCCGGCGGAGCGATCATTGCCGGACTGCCGTTTGGCATCGCCTGCGGAGTGCCTGAGGCGCTGGAGCGGATGCGTGGCCGTGGCCATGATCGTCCAAATCTCGCCAGCCGCGTACGCGAGGCGTCGTCGCATCGCGGACCATGGCCCACCGTGTCGGTCTGGCACGGCAGTAGCGACGCGACGGTCGACGTGGTCAACGCCGCGATGATCGTCGAGCAGTGGCGTGGGCTCCACCGCGTTGGCGAACCCGACACGGCCAAGCGTGTAGCGGGCTACGTCCACCGGGGCTGGCACGACGCCGCCGGCCGCATGGTGGTCGAGGAGTACGTGATTGCCGGCATGGGACACGGCACACCGCTAGCGACCCGGGGTGACGAGGCCTGCGGCACGCCCGGGCCGCATATGCTCGACGCTGGAATATCGTCCACCTACCGCATCGCGGCCGGGTGGGGCATCGTGCCAGCGGTTGCGCCGCCCCGACCGATGGAGACGCCCGTCACCGCGCCCGCGTTGCCCACGCGCTTCGACCCGGCGGCGACGATCAACGACGCGCTGCGCGCCGCCGGGCTGATCAGGCGGTGAGGCTGCGGATCCGGCATGTCACCATCTATCGCTACGCCCGACCGGTCCGTTTCCTCGATCATCGCCTGCTGATCACCCCGAGGTCGGGCCGCGACGTCACTACGATCTCTTCGACCGTGAAGATCGATCCCGCGTCCGAACTGGTCTGGAGCGAGGACGCTGCCGGCAACACGGTCGCGCTGGCGCTGATCGCCGATGCCGCGCCGGCGCTGACGATCCTCGCTGAGCACGAGGGGCTCCATACCGCTGACCCCTATCCCATTTTCCGGCTCGACCCATCCGCATTTCGTTATCCATTCGCTTACGCATCTGGCGATCTGGCGCTGTTCGGCGCCGGGCTGCTCGATCCTGGGGCAGGGGGCGACGCTGCGGCGGCAGCGTGGCTCGCCAGCTTTCGCGCGACCGCGCCCGACGACACACTGATGCTGCTGAACGCGCTCAACGAGGCTGTCGGCGTCGCTATTGCCTATCGTACCCGTGACGAGGAAGGCACCCAACCGCCCTCGCAAACTCTTGCGCTGCGCAGCGGTTCGTGTCGCGACCTCGCGGCGCTATTCCTGTGGGCGACGCGGCGGCTGGGCTTCGCGGCGCGGGCGGCGTCCGGCTATCTGTTCGATCCCGGGAGCGTGGCCGACGACGTTGGTGCGACCCATGCCTGGTGCGAAGTCTTCCTTCCGGGCGCCGGCTGGGTCGCCTTCGACCCTACCCAGCGTCGAATGGGTGGCGCCGGGCTGGTCGCGACCGCGGTCGGCGTGACAAGTGAGGCAGTGCTGCCCGTTGTCGGCGGCTTTCTAGGCGACGCCGCCGATTTCGCCGCTATGGAGGCGAGCGTTTCCGTGAAGGCCAGTGCATAAATGATGGAGCGCCGGTGTTGCTCAGCAACTAAGATAGAACATCAGTCGGGTGAACGAGCGCTTGGCGCGGTCACTCCGGAAAAATTCACCTGTAATTCGTCCGGTAGGTTCCCACTGACAACTGAGGAAATCTTAACGAGATAGGAGAAAGTCAAAGGCTAAAGGCGAAAATGCACGCCAACTACAATGCATGAGCGCTCGTGCCACGATCGTGGAAAGCCGTCTCTGCAAAGCTTTACTCATCGTGACAGAGCGGCGGCTACCACAATGTACACTATGTCTGACACCCGCAAAAATAAGGTAAACCTATCTAAAAAGGCAGCGCCTTAGAAATCGAGGCCTCGACGTTGTACCTCTACCGAGAGTACGTCACTCTCTCGCGCGCCCGGATTGGCGACACTCTGCTGAAAGGCCAGCAGCAAATCGTTGTCGCGTTCCGGAACGAGCGCGCTGATGCCATCGGAGGTATGTACGAGCAGGTATGGAAATTGCGACATGGCAGGCGCCTGCTGGTGGGGAGCGACGAAGGGGGCTGTGATGCGCTCGTCGTAGACGACGTAGCGGAAGGCGCCTTCATCCAGCGACACCAGGGTGCCGGCGGCCGGCCCGCCATAGGCCATGACTGTCAATTGACCCGGCATCGGCCCTTACCTCCTGCTGCGATCGTGTGCGGCTGATTGTTATACCGAGGTGCCTACGTGTCCGCCGCAATGGGTGAGAGGGTCTCACGCTGTATGCGGCGCCCCGTCCGTATTCTCATTGGCGATAAGCTTACCGGCATGATCAGCACCCGGGTTTGCCACCTGCTCGTTCGCCCGTATGGCTGAGAAACGTTCCTCGGCACTCGCATCATAATTCTTGATGCGAGCGGCATAGCCTGAGGCAAGTCGGCTATGCGACGATCGTGCCTCCGGCGTGATAGCGGCTGCGGCCATGCCGACTGAGATCTGCTGGCGTCGGTGCAGTTCGATGAGATCCATCGCTATTCTCCACACGTAAGCGGGAGCGCTGCGACTCTCAGCCGGTGGCGCTTACCGAGTACGTACCACCGATCAGCGGTACATGGCGAGTTGGCGTGCTTTTCACAAGGGTTTGCGCAATGTCGCCGCCTGCAACACCGTCAAAATTATTAGTGGTTAGATCTAGGTCTCTCCCGAGAGATCTGGACGTACATAATTAAGCAGCACGTAGGGACGATTCCCACTTCCATTTGCGGCTGATAAGCCTATATAGAAATAGCTGACGTCGCGTGTGACGGATATACGAGCTGACGTCGTCGCCTCCTTGTCCCTTTCTAGCATCACTGAGGCCGGGATGCACCGCTCTTGGCGCATGCCCGTCAACGATTGGGCAGGATATTGCTATGATCATCGGAACGGTAAAATTTTTCAACAACGACAAGGGCTATGGCTTTATCGCGCCAGAGAGTGGCGGCGACGATGCCTTTGTTCATATCTCGGCTGTCGAGCGTGCGGGCATGCCAACGCTCAACAAGGATCAGCGGGTTAGTTACGAACTTGAGACTGATCGGCGCGGTAAGGCTTCCGCGGTGAACCTGCAGGATGCCTAAAGTGCTCGTGGCCGGGCGACAGCCCGGCTACCTGAGTGCGTGTGAGACGCTTTAGTCTGCCATTCCTGTACCCGCCCCGACCACCTAGAGGCACGAGTCATGTCGAGAAGCATCCCCAAGCCATTTTTGATCGCCAAGGATGGCGACGGTGAATTTCGACTTACGCTGCGGAGGGTTCGATACAATTCCCAGCACTACCCGATCGTCACCTCGGCTCTTCAGCCGGAGACCTTTGAGAGCGCTCACCCCGCGCGAGCTTTCGCAAAGCAGCATCATGGCGCGGTAGCTGGCGAATTCGCCGCCAAATAGGTTGGCGAACGGCCACAATGGCGATTCTGAGGTGTCTTAAATTGCTCGTATCCATTCTGCCTAAGTGGGCGGATTGATCGCTCGCGAGTCTCATTGCCGCCGAGCACGTAGCGTTGACCCGATCTTGCTCGGCATATCGAGCTCTACGTCCGTCTGCTGGATCGTCGCCGACAGGGCCTGACCCTCGGTATCGTAGCGCTTCGGGTTGTGCTCAATGCGTCGGTCGCATGCGTCTGCTTGATGATCGCGGTTAGCGGCATCAAGTCGTGCTTTTAGAAGCTCTTGCTCACTCTTCTTCATGGCTTAGCCTTTTTTGCCGCCTCGTTTGAATGCTCTGGAACATGGCGTTTCGCCTCCATAATACGTTCACTAGCGTCGGCTTGGGCTGCGCGCTGGTTGTTAGTCGCAGCTAGGGTCATCATCAGCGCAGCATCTCGCTCACCTACTCCGACTGCTAGCCGCCTGCATCGCTCGGCATCGCTGCGGTACTCGGCCGCCGATTTGAGTAGCTTTGGGAGCAGAGGCATCCAGAGAAGCTGACACTCATCGACCGATGCCGCTATCAACCAAGCTTTGAACCTCGAGCTGGATTAAGTGCCGAAGTGGCTTCATGCGGAGGGTCCTCATGCTGAGATCACTCGACAGGGCACCAGCGCGTAAGGCTCAGATTTGGGACCTCAAGTCGACTCAGCGGGTCCGAGTGTCAGGTTCAAGCGTGCGGCCATTCGGGAAAGATCAGCAAGCTCGCGGCCGAGCGTTTGCGCTAGGATATTGGTTCCATGTCCCGCAAGGATGCCACCTCTGAGCGTGGTGATATCAGTTTGCGTCCATCGCCGATGAGCGACGGCAGTCGCAATCACCATCACGAAACCAGGTTACGTAGTAGCCAGCCACGTGCACGCGGGCACGCTAAAGAGCTGAGATAAAGCATGATGATCAACGCACTGGGCATGATCCAGATGATGATTAGCACGAGTACAAGCCAAATCATTGCAGGCCGCCCTTGATCATCAGGGGCGGTTCAAAGAGCTCCATATACGTCACTCCGCGCGTAAGCGGGAGCTCGATGTCTCTCAGCCGCCGACGCTTACGAAGCGAATGTCAGCGATCGTTGAAGCATGAGCCTATACGGAAGTGCATGCAAGGACTTTTGGCAAGCGTAAAGCCACCGAAATGAGCTTGCCCGTGAGGCGCTGGGAGGGGGGGGTAGATCGGTAAGGCGAGGGTCATAAAGCCTGGATTGATGCCGCCGAGGTGGGCCTGACCTTCGCTGCGCGCTGTGAGAAGCGGATGGAACACGCCGGAGTTTAACCTGAACAAGCGTCCGGAGTGGGGCGATCGGCAGGTGGCCTTAAGTGACCAGTATTGGGCCCTCGGCGCGAGGGGAGAGCGGCCGAAAGCGCCTAGGTCCTGCCGTCATAATGAACCATCGACTTGCTTGATATCGGACATCGGCTCAGGCTCGCCATCGACAGACTGGGGGCAGCCGATGATCGCGATGTCGACTAATTCATGAAGCGCTCTTTCGAGAGGAGCGGCAAAAGCCGTGATTGCCATTTCGTTATTCGTTGGGACGGCCTTCGCGGGAGGTGCTCCAGTTAGTCCGCAGGCCACGATCGTATTTGCCAACGCCTTTTATAAAGTGGCGAACCCCAGTGGGATACCCTGCCGATCACTCTATTCTTCAGCCCTCGCACTCTGGCAGCGTTGCCGCGCACAAAAGGAACGTTCGTTATGCTTAGCCTTCATTGCGCAGCTTTGAAGCGTGACGGACGGCTAGCCAAGTGCAGAGTTGAAAGCGAGCCGAAGGACCAGCGATGGCTCCATGTAGCGGAGATGATGTCTGGGGACCTACGCTCGGAACCAGGCTTCGCCAAGCGGGCCGGCGGCAACATCGAGTTCTTCCACATCCAGGTTCGTGCGTCGAACTCCGAAACGGTCGCGATATCGGGGCCCTGCTGGCCTCCTACCTGCAATATCGTTCCGGCTCCACCTCCTCCTCCTCCGCCACCTCCACAATCGAACTGATCGGTCGCATAAGATCATGCGTGTGGCTGTAAGCACACGCTTCGGAAGGGTCGCCGAAAGGGCAATATCGCAGTGAACGAGCGATAGCGCGTCCGCTATCGCTCACAGCGAGGTCCCAAGCGGTCGGAGCGAAATCTTGCCAGACCCGACCAGGCCAACGGCTTCGCGGCGCGTCACGCTTATCGGCCGCGGAGATGCATGGGCGTCCGAATTTGGCAGCTGAGCAGGGCGCCGGGAGGGACCGCTTCTCGGTCGAAGCTGCTGCCGGCGCGCAACTCGTGGCGGATGACAATCTGAGTCTCACCCGGTCGCGTTGAGGATCACGGCGACTGTCTCTTCCGGCATGTCCCACATCGGAAAGTGGCCGCTGCCCTCGAACCAATGAAGTTCTGCGCCGGGGAAGGCTGCCTGTGCTCGCACCGCCTGTCTGGACAGGCAAAGCCGGTCGTGTCTGCCCCACCCGATGACCATGCGGCCGGTGCCCGGGGCGCCGGGGCCGGTCTGCTCAGGTCCTGTTGCAAGGCTCTGAACCAGCGCGTCGAACGTCGGCGTTCTGGTCAGACCGTCCAGCTCGGTTGCGACGAGCTCGCCGTCAAGCGCCCAGGGCCGCGCGGAGAGCTGAGCGAGCAGCGCCGTGCGCGACGCAGCGTTCCGGCTCAACGCCGGCAGCTTTGGCCGGATGGCTCGCAGCAAGCGACCGGAAGCGCCGATGGTGGTTTTGAAGAAGGTCCGCTCCCAGCCTCGCCAGAAGCCGCCGGGATCAAGCGCGACCACGTTGCCAACAAGCCCGCGCCGCGCGAGTTCGAGCACGATCCGCGCACCCATCGAGCTGCCAACGACATCGACGCCAGACAAGCCGGCGCTCGCGATGTATCGCTCGACGCTGCCGACCAAACCGTCGAATGTCCCGCTGTCAGACTCCGCGGGAGTGGCGCCGTGACCTGGGAGATCGATCGCGATCACCTTTCGCGCTGCGCTCAGTGGCCCCAGGACCGTGCTCCACGATCGCCAACTGCCGCCAAGACCATGAATCATGAGCAGCGTGCGTCCGGTACCGTGCTCGATCGTGTTCATGCCGTCTCCGTATGATGGCTGTGAGAAGCGAAACGAGCACGGCCACTTCGCAGGCTTCGCCGGTCTCCAACGGGCGTTGGCGGCCGACTTTCCTGACGAAGCGGCATCGAACGAGATCATTTCATTAGCACGCGGCCTGATCAACGATCGCCAGACCTATTTGATCGTCATGCCTTGCGTGGGAAGTTCCGCAAGAGAGCGAAGCTCGTGGACGGGGCAGCCATTGTGCTGACTGCGGAACTGAGTCGACATCTCGTAGGTCGGCTTGCGGGCACGGTTGACGCCGCCAATCGGCTGATGGGCAACAAGGCCGTGCCATGGGCTGAACGACACCGCCTGCTCCTGGTGCTCGCTGAGCCCGCGTTCCCAGCCGAGCTGCGCGGGCACGGTGAGCCGGGCGACCGCCACGTAAGGGCTCTCCTTCTCGTCCCACACCACCGAGCTGTCCTCAACCGGCATCTTCTCGAGGTCGGTGCAGAGCTGCACGCGCAGTTCCCAGACACTGTCCTGCTCGATCAGCACCTGACCCATGTCCTCGCGAAGGGCGTCTGGGCGGCCGGACGCGTCGACCTTGCTGCCGGTAAGTTCAGTCAGGTTGTGCGACACGGGCGCGATCGAGATTTTGGCGATGTAGCCGCCGTGCCTTAGCGGCACCTGGGTGTAGTATGTCTCGCCAAGCGGGTGGGTGTTGGGCGCGCCTCCCAGCGTCTGGATGGTCGGACTCTGGATGCCGACCGTCTCAAGCGCCGCGTCGACCGTCTGGAGAACCGCGGACAGACCCTTCTTCAGCCCTTCGCCGGCATCGGTAGTTTTCGCGAGCATCTTGAGGTTAGCGAGAAAGGCCTTGGGCGTCGGGGCTGCGAACGCCGGACCGTTGACCAGGATGAAGTCTTGCGTCGTGTCGGCCTCTGAACCCGGCAGGCGGTCGCCGGGGACGCCGAACAGCTTGACGGCGAGCCCGCGCGGCACACTGACGCTGTCGTCGAGGATGTCGCCGGGCAGCGTCGAGAAACGCAGCAGCGCATCATAACTGCCGGGTGCCGAGAACAGGCCCTGGGCGAGAGCCGGCGCAATGCCGGAGAGTACCTCGAGCCTTCCTTTCACGATCGCGTGACCCTTGGCATGGACGCCGCGAACGGCGGTGCCATAATCCTTGGCGGTCGTTTCCTGAATGAGGCGGAGCTGCTCGTTCAGCCCCTGGATGGTCTCAGCCTCGCCGTCGGCGCGCACCTCAACGTTCGGCGTGAAGGCAACGGGCGAGCGGTTGAGATCATCGGACATGAACTGGACCTTCTGCGAACGTAGGGTTCAACGAGAAACCATGCCTCGATCGTTTCGGGCTCACGCAAGCAGCTAATCTGGACGATCAGTGTCACCGATCTGGATGATCGGATACCGAGGGCGACACGAATCGATATAGGGCTCTGACGTTTAAGCCGTCCGGATGTGCTCGGTAGTCTGCAGGTCCGCAGCTATATGCAGCCCGGAAGGCCCGCGAAAACGGCCTCGGACCGGCATACCCTGCAGCCTGCGCGATCACCTTGATCGGCAGGTCGGTCGTTCGCAGTAGCCGTGCTGCGATGCGGAGCCTGGTCTTTTGCACGAAATCGATCGGCCCCTGCCCGAAGGTCTTGGAGAAGTGATTTGAGAACGAGGCACGGCTCATGCCGGAGAGGGAGGCCAGGCTGTCGACCGTGTGAGGCGCCGCAGGGTTGCCAATAATGGCGGCGAGCGCTTTGGAAAGGCGCGGGTGGAACGTTGCTCCTCCGGAGAGCTCCGTCTGTCGTTCCCGACGATCGCGCAGTAGTGCAATGAGCCCTTGCTTCATTAAAGCCTGACACATCGCCTGAGTGCCGAACCCAGCGTGGGTGATCTCATTGGTCATCGCGTCGAACACGCTCGCAGGGATGACCCCCGTGGCGATGTCACCGGCGACGGGTGCTCGCAGAAGGTTGAAGAAGCTCAGGCCGCCCTGGTAAGGCGCCGACAGGGCACCGCACAACATCAATGTCTCGTGAGCGCCGCTCCCGGCGGTGAACTCGACCAGGCCGTCTCCGAGCACCGCACAACGATCAGCGGCTTCACAGACCTCGGCGGATGCGCTGACCTCGCCCACCCAATGCTGCTCCGAGGTAGGGACGATCAAAACGCTTGATTGCGAGAACGGGATCGGTGGTGACGCGCCGACCTGCAGATGACCGGACCCACGTAGCACGAAGTGGACGGTCACCGCATCGAACGCGGGAAAGGTCATTCGCCATCCTGTCTGGATCCGACATACCGAGAACGCGTGCGGGTCTACGTCGATGGTGGTCAGGAGCTGGTCGAGCGAACGTTTCACGGGATAGCCTTACCGCACACGCACCTCCGCGGACACTGTGTGCATCCTGATGCAGCCTCGCTCAGGAGACCGTGGCAATGTCGCCGGTGTGTTATTGCCTGGCTGAACGGGCGACCGCTTCCGAGAAGAGGGCGAGCACGCTTAAAGGTCCGGCTATGGGGCCGCTCAGCCGTGGTCGTCTCAAGGTGTAGCAAACCTATAACCTGCCTCCGTTCCGCTCGAAGGGTAAATCGCGGCGAAAATCGGATCTGCCCCGCGCAGAGGATTATTTTGGTCGTTTAACCTCAATCAGCTTAAATAAAAGGTCGCTTGCGTTCAATCGTGTTAATTCTGCAACGTGCCGGGCTACCGCATTATTATTGCCGACTCTGGGTCGATCAGCGAAGGGGTAGAGCGCCACCCTAACTACGCCCGCGCTCGAAGGTCGGCGATTCGATCAGCGCTCAACATTCTTATGGAGGCTGGGGCTGGACTGTCCGTGATGACGGCTACTTGCGAGATCCACACCGAGAGCACGGGCTCGGTGCGGTCGTTCGACGTCACCATCTCGACAGGATCGGATCGCCGGCAGTGACCACGGTGGAGGTAATCTTGGCTGTGGTCACTGCCGGCTGAAGAGATCCGCTAACGCGCATCGCTCGCTAGCGGACATCTGCGAGTATGTTGGTGCTCTCCGATCCCGTGCCGCCCGCAGCGCCCGACGCGCAGCCCTACTGGACGACCGTTGATGGGGGAGCTACCAGTGTGCAACTCTTCCCGGCTCGACGACGGACCAACTTAGAGGGCCAGCCGGGTCACGGGAGGGCCTCGTCATGTCGAAGGCCGCTGCAAGAGGTATCGAAGCGGTGCACTTGGCTCCTGGGGGCGTGTTGGGAGGCGCATACCCCTTCTGGTCAGGACCGGCGGGTGTACTGCTAATAGCTAAGGCCAAAATGGCCTTCTCGCGCCCTCCAAGTCCTCACAGAAGCGCTTGGCGTCCCGCTCGGTGACGAAGGTCACCGATAGCCAGCGCGCCTCGTCGACCAGGTAGAGCCCCCAGGCTTCCTCATTATGCGGCTCGGGGTGCTTGCCGGCGATGATGCGTGGTCTCGCCATCGCTGAGGCCTACACTTGATCACCGTGGGACACACGGCCTATTCTGGCCTAGTGCCCCGATAAGGGCCGCACTCCCGCGGCGCCCGCCGCACGCCCGTAGGCGTGCTCCGGGCATGCTGGCGCCCCAGGCCTACCCTGGTCGTCAGAGCGCCCGAAAGCGCCCACAACCAGACGTTTGCACGCCCGCGAGCAAGTAGCCGAACCAGTATCGTAGCGCACAGAGCACTAGGTTGGCATACTCTGCCCATGTACCCCGACTCCATCGGCACGGCTCTGGTTTGGGCAGCCTTCTTCGTGGTGCCTGCAGCCCTTGGCTACCTGGTTGCCAAGATCATGTCGCCGAGAGCGCGACTTCTGCTACTTGGATCACTGGCGGTGCTCCCCGTCGCCGGTTTCACCGTCGTGATGGCTCTTCTCCCACCAGCGCCACCGAGCTTTCTGGCATGGTGGATCGCGGGTATGCTGATGCTAAGTCCGGGGTCGGCTGTCTGGGCAGGAAGCTCTCTCGCTGGATATGCCGAGGGCCGCAGGAGCAGCCGCTAAGCTGCCAGCCTAAGCCAGTTAGACAGCTACGCGGGAGCGCCGAATGGCGGGAACACCGACGTGAACGAGTGACCGGAGTTGGGAAGCGGGCAGGGAGCCGAGAACGGCCGCTTCTGGGTCTCGTGGGTACGCGAGTACTCTGAAACTATGATCGGCCCGCCTGATCGCCACACTCCCAGTCCCCAGCACGAGAGGGAAGGTAGAGGCAACGAGTAAGACCCGGACGCTCAAGCGGAGACCTGAGTTCCCGGAAGCAGCCGTACGTTTCACGAATGCGCTGCCTATGACTCAATGCCTTCGGCTGAACCCAGCAAAGCCGTCGTACGCCTCTCGGGTGAGCTCGACGATGAAGTCTTGTACTGCGAGGACACGGGCCGGTGTCAGCCGTCTTTGCAGCCGTATGGCGTATAGCGGCACTTCGCTGCTGCGCCATTCTGGCAGGATCTCAACGACAGACCCGTTTTTCCAATCAGCCAAGCCGACCCATGCCGGAGCATAGCCCACGCCAACTCCGGCCCGAATCATCTCCCATGCCGCTTCCGGATCGTCGAACACGTGTCGCGCATAAGGCTGGTGTATCGAGGCCGTGCCGTCATCAGGATTGCGAAAGCGCCAACCATCAATTCGTCCGCTGTCACGGTGGCGCAAGCCGACCAGATCGTGGGAGCGGAGCTCCGCGGGGGTCAACGGCATACCATGCGTCTCGACGTAGCTTCGGGCGGCGCAGGCTATCCAGGGAAAGGTGCACAGCTGACGGACGAAATGGCCGGGCAATCCCGACACGTCGCCCGCTCCGATCGCTATGTCGATCCCGCGCTCTGCCAGGTTCAGGAAATCATTAGCGAACTCGAGCTCGATCGAGATGCCTGGATTGGCGTCAATGAAGTCAGGCAGCTTCGGCATGATGCATCGCCGGGCAAAGGACGCCGGTGCACTGACCCGCACGCGGCCCAACGCTCCCTGATTACCGATCTCGGTGAACGCCTCCTGCGCTTCCTCAAGATCGGTGAGCAGCTTCAGCCCGACTGCCAACAGGCGATCGCCTTCCGGTGTCGTCGACAGCGAGTGGGTGGTGCGGTTCAGAAGCCTCACGCCGTAGGCCTGTTCTAAGCGGCTCACCGCCTTCGACATCGCTGACGTCGAGGTATTCGATCGCCTTCCCGCCTCCGAGAAAGAGCCCGCCTCAACGATCCTGACGAACCAGAGCAGTTGGATCAGACTAGAGGGCAAAGGCGGTATGGACACTGGGTCAACACTATCGTTCCGCGGACCAGGCTTCAAGCCTCGAACCGTGCGGTCCATCTCCGTCCTGTCGAACGCGATCGGCGCTGAAGAGCCGACTGCGAGACGTTCGATCCCGTCGCCGCTGCAGGTCCAACGGGGGCGGGTACATTCCAAAAGGACGTACAATGGCAAAGACATGGTTCATTACCGGAACGTCATCGGGCTTCGGTCGCGCACTTGCCGAGCTTCTGCTCGCTCGAGGCGATCGCGTCGCTGGCACGGTGCGCAAGACTGCGTCGATGGATGATCTCAAGGCAAAGTATGGCGATCAGCTAATGGTGCACACGCTCGACGTTACCGACACCGACGGCGTTCGTGAGGTGGTACGAGCGGCCTTTGAGCAGTTCGACCACATCGATGTGGTGGTAAACAACGCCGGCTACGGCCTGAGCGGCGCGGCAGAGGAGGTGACTGACAAGCAGATCCGCCAGCAGATCGACACAAACCTGATCGGTTCCATCCAGGTCATCAGGGCGGCGCTCCCGTTCCTGCGAGCGCAAGGCGGTGGCCGCATTATCCAGCTTGCGTCGATGGGCGGCCAGACCGCGTACCCCAATCTAAGCCTCTACCACGCGACCAAATGGGCGATCGAAGGCTTCGTGGAAGCCGTCGCGCAGGAGGTGGCGCCGTTCGGGATCGAGTTCACGATCGTCGAACCGGGTGTCGCGCGCACGAACTTCTATGCCGGCAGCATGGCGTCGGGGGCGGCGATGGCGATCTACGAAGACACGCCGGCCGGCGCGTTCCGGCGCGCTGCCGCCGAAGGCTTGTTCCCCAACAACGGCGATCCGGTGAAGATGGCGAATGCCATGGTCGATTCCGTCTACACCAATCCGGCACCGCGTCGATTGACCCTCGGGAGCGACGCCTATCATGCGGTTCGCGAAGCGCTGGTCGGGCGCCTCTCCGCGCTGGATGCGCAAAAGGCGATCGCGCTTTCGACGGATGTCGAACCGGAACTTCAATCGTAGGCGATCCGGGCGAGAAGCAGGGCCAGGCCGCTCACCCGCTTCTGCAACTCATCGTCGAGGATCGATCCAGGGGAGGGAGAGAGGAGGCGGGCGCAGGCACGTCCCTCTCTCCCTAGCCTGCCGTCTCCTTTCTGGTAGAGTTGAGAGATCTGCGACCAACGGTAACTGCATCGCAGCGACGACGTCACCGTTGGTCAGGAAGGGCGAAGCCTCACCGCTGTAAACGATCGCGGCGCCGACCCTCGCCACGGGTCTACCGCCGACGTCGATGCCCTCCAATCAGCCTTCAACTGCCGCCAAGAACTCGAGCAGCGCCTGGTTCACCTGATCGGACGCCTCCAGCTGAGGCCAGTGACCGATCCCGTCGAGCGTCAGGAAGCCGCGGAGATCGGGGGCGTCGGCGGCGACCTCGTCACGCGTGACCGCCCGCATCTTCGCGACACCATCCTCGCTGCCGACCACGAAGAACGACGGTTGAACGACGCGCGCGCCCGCGAACGCGCCGGCTTGGTCGAAATAAGGCTGGAGTGCGCGATAGTAATTGAGCGGCCCATGGAACCCGTTCCGCCCGAGGTCCGCTATAGTGGCTTGCCAGTCGGCCTTTTCTACGAATGACGGGAGGCCCACCGGAGAGGGACGCTTCAGCCCTTCCGCAGGATCTAGCGGGTTCCAACCTTCACCCTTGGCAGGCAATCCCGACGTCCAGTAGAGCATGCCTAGAACCGTCGTCGCCGCGTCAGCCCACTGCTTGTCGGCTTCCGGCCGCATCTGGTGGAACATGTAGAAGTCGTCGTGACCGGCGGATTTGATCTGTTCGAGGAAGCTGGGGCCGCCGTTTGGTAGCATCGGCGGAACGCTGAGGCAGAAGACCGCCCGGAAAAGGTCCGATCGCATCATCGCAGCGTGCCAGCTGATCGCAGCACCAAAGTCGTGCCCAACCACCACGGCCTGCTCGACGTTCAACTCCTTCAACACGCCGACGAGATCCCCGACGCACTGAAGGATGGTGTACGCTTCAGCGTCGTCCGGCTTTGAACTCCCGCCATAGCCGCGCATGTCGAGCGCGATCGCGCGGTAACCCGCCGCGGCCACCGCCTCCATCTAGCGTCGCCATCCGCGCCATCCGTCCGGAAAACCATGGGCGAAGAGCACGGCGGGACCGCTGCCCTGCTCGACCACGTTCAGGGTGAGGCCGTTCGTCTTGACGAGCCTCTGTTCCATCACCGCGCCTTTCTTGCCTCTGCCTTGAGAACCGCGCCACGGCCTTTTGCCGCCGCAACTTTGTGAAAGCTGACGTCGAGCCGCCAGTCAGCGAGATGCAGTTGACTGTTCGTCGTACGCCGCTCCCGGCTCAGTGATTGGATGATAACCTGCTAGCTATCTGCGGGCGCACCGTTCAATCCATAGCGCTATGGCCGGTGCTCCGATCAGCTCGATACCGATGAAGGCCGCGAGCAGGGCTGTGCCGCCGCCTGTATCGATCCAGGCAGCCAGCCTCCCGATGCCCGCGATAAAGATGGTAGCTGCCATGATGAGGAGGGGTACGCGCCGTTCAAGTGGCGCACCGCCGATCCACCAGATCATCGCACCACACCCCGCCCATGTCGCGCCGAAAAACCGCAGCTGACTGTTCAGCAGCGGGTCGGCCGCGACGTCCGTCGGAATGACCGCACCCGACGCGATCAGCAGACCCGGCCCGGTCGCGACATCGCCGATCCCGGTCAGGACCGCGAAGGCGCCAAACACACGCAGGATGATGCGGAAGACGCGCGTTCCATCTCGTGGCTTACCGACCATCCGAAGCTCCGTTCATCCCCAGCAACCAACATGGGCTCGACTATTCTGCGGCTAATCCGGAGATTTCGATGCGGGTCCGAAAGTTGTTATTTTCGTGATCTTACCGTCCACGCCGACGGTGATCATGTCACCACCTCGGGCAAACTCCGTCCCGTCGGCCTGGATGATAACCCAGGTCAGAAGTGCTACATTGTGGTGCACCGAGACGTCACCGATCTCAAAGTGGCCGCCGGGAAAGCGGTCGTGGAAGACTGCCATGTCGTTGATCACGGTCTGCCTGCCGAACACTGTGTCATGCCTGACGGTCTGGTATTCGATGTTCTCGTCCAGGATCTGAGCCGCGATCTCCCGCCGTTTAGCGACATCCTTCGAGTTCCAGGCGGAATGCACCTTCGCGTACGCATTCCAGGCCTCCTTTTTGCTCAGCACCCTCTTGCTCTCGGCAGTGGGATCGATAGCCGATTGAGCGAGGAGCGCCGGCCCATGGCTGCCACACAACGCCAGAGCCATTGCTGCGGCGATCCTCAGCGCACGTCTGCGCACGCGATCTGGAGCGAGCGAGCATAGCGAGCCGTGATTGGCCAGGGCGCTGGGAGCGCTGCCGATCATTGGCGATTGGCCGCTTGCAATCGAGCTGTCTCTCGTCACGGCAGGCCAGCCCAGAAGCTCGTCAACGCATCGGCGATCGGCGCGGGCGACTCCTCTGGCCACCAATGGCCGACCCCCTCGAGGCGCGCTATCGTCGCTCCGGCCTGCTGTGCTGCCCACTCGTGCTGCTTGATGGTGCCGCTCGCCCGATCGACATCTTCAACAGCGATGAGGGCGAGACCGGGACGCTGGGACGCTCTCGACAACAGCTTTCCGGCTTCCGACATGACGGGCTGCTTCGCCGAGCGGAGCAGCGCCAGCACGGCATTGCCCATCTCGGGATCGAGGCCGGCCGCGACCCGCTCCGCCATGCGCCCGGTCATTCCGAGGCCGGTAGCGATACCGAGCCGTGCCGCGAAATCGCCACCGAAAATCTTGCGTGCGGACTCCTCTCCATCCCCCTCGCGCTGCCAGACCTGAGCCCGTGCATGCCAGGCGTAATCGGGTGCGAAGACCCCCAGCGCGTCGGAGGCCCAACTACGGATGAGATCCGGGCGGTTCATCGCGAGGATGGCGACGTGAATGCCGCCCCAGTCGTGGCCAACCAGATCAACCGGTTCGCGGAACAGCTCAAGCTGCGCCGTCAACCACTCGCGATAAGCGGGTATCGATGGCGCGAAGCCCGCCGCGGTGGGAACACCGAAGCCTGGAGGCGAAAGCGCGATGGCGTCCGTTCGATCGAGCGCGTGAAGCAGGGGACCCCAGATGATGGCCGTCGAGGGATTGCCGTGAACAAGGACGAGGGGAGTGCGAGCCACGTTGGCGCCTTCCAGTTACTTGCCGGTCAGCAAGCAAGTATCCTCGTTCTCGATGTCTTGCAAGCGCGAACCGCTCAAGCGAAGACCGCGGCCTTGTGCGCCGTTGCTCAGGCATGATACCGCTGATGAAAGCGAGCTGATTGCCCTCTAGCCGATGTTGCCTCCTGAAGACCGACCGGCCACGAAGTCCGAATCACGCCGGGTCCGCCGCTCGCAGCGAGAGCGCCGTGAGGACACCGAACGCCGATTGATCGCAGCGGCCGTCGAGCTGATCGCTGAAAGAGGATCGCGCGCGATCACCCTCGCAGCAGTGGGCACCGCCGCGGGTTATAGTCGGGGGATCGTGACACATCACTTCGGCAGCCGCGACAAGCTGCTTCGCGCGATCATGGAGCATACCCGAACGTTCGACATCCCCGGTCGCCGAGAAAACGCCATGTCATGGCTGGGCGATATGGTTAGGGCGTACTTGGAGAAGATCACCGAGCAGCGTCCGGCAGCGCGCGCCTTCCTGCAGATGTGGGGAGAGGCGATCGGTGCCGATCCCGTCCTGATGCCGCTCTACGCCGAACAGGATGCCGGATTTCGGCGCCTTATCGCGCAGAAGATCACCGAAGGCATCCAGGACGGATCAATCCGGGCGGACGCCGACCCGGACGCAATGGGAGTATTTGTCGTGGGTCTTCTACGCGGCATCGCTCTGCAGCTGATCGCGACACCGCCGCCGCAGCGGATGGACGCGATCGGCGACGAGGCCGAGCGGGCGGTCAGACTCGCGCTTCGCGCCTAATCCCACGGTCTGAGAAGTGCATCGCAAAGTTCATCAGTGCCTGTGAACGCTCGACTTATCCTAATGCAAAACGATCACCATGCTAATAGATGCCTTGCGCCCAGCTTTATTAGTGCTGATTAGTCAGCCTAGCTTGACCGCACGGCGGAGGCTTAAGCACAGCTGAACAGGCTCGGCAGGGACGGGCTACGATGCTCCCTCGCGCGAGATTGCCGCCTGCTGTAGGCATTATCGCTTCCCCCGTGCCGCGGTCTGCTCGACATGTGTGTCTCTACGCGGCGGCGCGCCGAATAAGCGCTTGTATTCGCGGCTGAACTGCGACGCGCTTTCGTAGCCGACCGCGAAAGCTACCTTTGCTGCCTCAACGCGCCCGCTGATAAGCAACTGCCTAGCCTCGTGAAGCCGAATGTACTTTTGATATTGTAGCGGACTATGTCCAGTCGCAGCCTTGAAGCGCCGGTGGAAGACAGAGACGCTCATCCCGGCGATCTCCGCCATCGCCTCAACACTCAGGTGCTCAGCGACATGATCGCGGATCCACTCCATAGCAACACGCAACCTGGAAAGGCGCGTGTCGGTGTTCGCAATCTGACGAAGCAGGTCTCCTTGAGGGCCCGACAGGAGCCGATACATCAGCTCGGTCTCATAAAGCGGAGCAAGTACCGGTATCTCATGCGGCCGATTGATCAATCCGATGTAGCGGCTCCACGCTTCGATCAAGGCCGGCGTCGCCTCACTAAAACCGAAGGCAACATCGCTCGAGGTGTCACGTACCGGCATCTTGGCGAGGATCGGCAGGAGAACCTTCGGTTCTATAAAGAGGTTGAAGGCAAGATATGGCCTTTCGGACGAAGCTTGACAGATCTGCGCTACCGCAGCCGCTTCTACGGCGACGATCATGCAATCGCCTGCGCCATACTCGAGCACACGGTCGCCTATAATGGTACGCTTGGTGCCTTGGAGAACCAAGGTGGCGACGGGATCATAGATCAATGGCACCGGGGGCGTCGCCTCACTCTGCAGGTAGCAGTGTAGGCGCGGCATAGCATCGAGGGGAGAACCGGCGGTTCGGAGCGCTATCGCCTTCATGTCGGCCAGATCGATCATCAACGCATCTGCTAGCAATCCATCTGGAAAGGCAACCGGGTAGCAGGAATAGGCAATCAAACGACAGGATCCGATATCGCGGGGCAGGGGTGGAGACTCCAAATATCTGCCACGAACATAGCGGCGGAGTTCAACATGCAAACGCGAAAACTGGGACGTCAAGGCCTACAGGCTTCAGCAATCGGCTACGGGGCGATGGGATTTCACCTCGGATATGGTGCCGCCGACCAGGATGAAGGCCTCAAGACAATAGCTCGTGCTTTCGAACTTGGGGTCACGCTGTTCGATACTGCTGAAATGTACGGCTGGGGGGAGAACGAACGTTTTCTCGGCCGTGCAGTTCGAGGGTTTCGGAACGAGATCGCTATCGCCACCAAGTTCGGCATCACTCGTGATTATGGCACGGATAGCCGCCCCCCTCACATCCGCGAGGTCGCCGAGAACAGCCTTCGCTTCCTCGGCACCGATCGCATCGACGTGCTTTATCAGCATAGGCCGGATCCCGCCGTGCCGATCGAGGATGTTGCTGGCGCCGTCAAAGAGCTGATTACTGAGGGAAAGGTGAGGTATTTCGGCCTCAGTGAGGCTGGGCCGGAGACCATTCGTCGGGCGCACGCCGTTCAGCCGGTTTCTGTCCTGCAGACGGAATACTCGGTCTTCGAGCGTGACGTCGAGCAGCTATTCCCCCTTCTTCGCGAGCTCGGTATCGGCTTCGTGCCCTACTCACCGCTTGGGCGGGGCTTCCTTACCGGATTGGCCAAGCCTGCCTCTGAGTACGAGCAGGGCGACATGCGCAACGGAATGGACCCAAGATGGCAGCCGGGAAATTACGAGAAGAACGCCGAGGCGGTGGAGCAGCTTCGGCAGCTTGCGACCGAGAAGGAAGCCACTCCGGCTCAGCTAGCCCTTGCCTGGCTGCTCGCGCAAGGCGATGATATCGTTCCGATACCAGGTACACGTAATCCAGCGCGAGTAGAGGAAAATGTGCGTGCTGCTGATCTCTCATTGAGCGACGCCGATCTTGAGCGGGTGAAGGCCGTATTGCCGAAAGGTAGCTTCGGAGGCCGTTACCAAGGCGGCGCTCCGCAATGGATTTGACACGGTTCTGCGCGGAGCTGAGTTCGATTCTCAGCAGTCAGGGATTTGCGTTTGCGAAGTGAATCCTGAGGTAGCCTTGACATGCCCTGCCTTTTGTCTTGCGGTATTTATAATCCAAACGTGTTCGGATTAAGTGCTCGCGCTTACTGAGCGTCGCTGCCGAGCGCCCAACTGGAGATCGCCGATGAAATTCCTCGTCCTGCTCACGCCGAATTCCGGCAAGACCCTCGACGACTTTAAGCCGCACCTGGTGCCCGAGATTGAGGCGGTCTGGGCATCCTATCTCAGCGACGCGTTGCGCGAATTCTACTTCTCCAGGGAGCCGCAAGTGGTCACCCTTATTTATGAACTGCCCTCGATTGAAGCGGTTCACCGGGCCATCGACGCATTGCCGATGGTGGAAGCGGGGCTGCTCGACCGCCAGGTCGTGCATCTCGGCCCGTTCCACCAAATTGCCGCTCTATTCGGCAAGCCGGGGGCCTGACGTGCTCGGCGGGCGATCAATTCGTCGGGTCGAGCCCCCTTCCGGCAGTGCGATCAGCGGTTGGTATGCGGGTGCGAAACTGCTCGACAGCTACGGCGTCGACGTAGCGACCGACGGTATGACGATGCGGGCGATCGCCGACCGGGCACTTGGGGCGCCGCCACCCTGGTTCAGGGCGCTGTTGGCCGTGCGCGACGCCGCGGTGGCACCGTTCGGCGTGCGAACGTCCGGCGAGCTGCGCGGCGCGCGACCGGATCGTCCACGTGTCGACTTCTTCCCCGTCCTGAGCGAGACCGCCGACGAAATCGTGCTCGGCGAAGACGACCAACACCTCGACTTCCGGCTCTCGCTTCTGCGCCAAGGCGGACCCCATGGGGCGATGCTGATCGCCACCACCGCGGTGCGCACGCACAACGGGTTTGGTCGCCTTTACATTCGCGCAATCCACCCGTTCCACATCCTCGTCGTGCGAGCGGCCTTGGCCCGAGCGGCTACTGATGCTGAACGAACGTCCGTTTCTAGGAAGTCGGCATAAGGCCCTGAGTGACCGGTTATGGGTCCTAGCCGCCACCACGGCTTCGGCAGGTGCCGACCAGACCAGGTCTTTCGCATCTGATCTGAGATAGGTCCGATCTCGCCGCAAGCGGCCAACATGGTGGGCGGTGCAGACATTAGACAATAGCCGCCGTTGGTTCCGGCGCGGCGGTCATTGCCGTCCGCCCGGTGACCCCGGCCGGAGCGCGAAAGAGGCGCCCCCTCTAGTCGACGATCGCGTGCACCGCCTTGAGCGCTGCGGCGGTCGCGGCTTCCTCGATCTTGGTCTTGTTGTCGGCAGACGCCTTGGCGATGGCCTTCATGATGAAGGACGGATCCTCGGTCTCGATCAGCTTGGCGACGAGGGCCACGGGCACGGGATCAGCTACGGCCGCGCCCTGGACAAGACCGAGGGACGCCGGGTCGAGCAGCGCGACAGCGCCCGGCTTCAGATCCGCAGGCCCCGGAAAGGCTGCGAGCGGCCCGGCAGGTGCCTTGATGGCCTCGCCCTCGCCATCGGAGCGGAGCAACGTCCCGGGGGCATGTTTGTCCAGATCATACCCGCCCGTGTAGAACGGCTTGTCGGCAAGCGCGCCCTTGTCGATCATGTACCGGGTAAGGGTGACCTCAAGCCGCAGCACCTTGGCATGATCGGTACCCGCCTTGGCCATGCTTTTGCCGAAGTAGATGAGGTTCGGCTGAAGGCGAAATGCGTAGGCCGTCGGTGTCCCCGCCGGACCTGCGAGAGGCCCACGAGCGGGTTGAAGCCGCAATTCGGCATAGAAATCAGGCGTCGCCGTCTTGTTATCCCCGGTGACGGCAGCTCCGATACCGGCAGCCTTGAGAGCTGCCGCTCCCGCCCGATCCACCTGTTCCTCGAAGGCGCTGTCCAGCGCGAGCGCGCCATATCGGACGACGACGACGCAGCCTGCCGCCTTCGAGGCCACCGGTGCGTTCGCCGTGTACGTGCCGTCGGCAGTCAGGCGACCGGGACCGTAGAACCAGCCATAGCCTTCGTAGGCGCTCACAGCGGAAAGCGCGGCATTGCGCTTCTCGGCGAGGCTCGCAAACCAGTCCGCCGCCGCCACTGCGAGGTTCTTGACCACCGCCAGGCCGAGGACTGCGAGGATCCCGGCAGACGCCGTCGGGCCTCCCTTCATGTCGGACGGACATCGGTCCATCAGCAGGACTTGGCCGACGGGGAGGGAGGCAGGAGCGGCGGGAGCGGCTGCGACGGCGATGTCGGCAGACAGGATGGCGCATATCGAGCAGCCGAGGCCGAATACATGCAAGGCGCGCGAGATCATCGAACTTTCCCCCTCAAGAATGAAACTAGGATTGCGTCAGGTCGCCTGGATTTGCTTGAGCCGTGAAAGCGAAAGCTGGTTGCGGGAATAATAGAACGACAGGCGGCTCCAGGCGGCATTCCCTCGCCCGAGCCCGAGGAAGCGCCCGGCATTCTGGTGCAGGATCCGGTCGATCCTCGGTTGGTCGAACCCGCACGATTGCCTGAGGAACTCGATCACGCGGCCGGCATAATCCGGATATCGGTTCTCGAGGCCGAGCATGATCCAGTCGGACCCGAACACGAGGTGCCTGACCTCGGGGTCGAATCGGGCGACGAAATCGCGGAACCGGGCGGCAGTGTGTGAGACGACGTCGGGACTCGCGAGGACATTGGCAAGGTAGCTTATGTCGGCGAACACCGGCCGGTCCGGATGCGCGGCGATGTAGCGGCCAAAGGTCCACTCCCAGCTCGTATCCGGTAGCGAGCCGGCCCCGCCGGCGGCGGACGGTGCATCGAAGCGACCGAAATGGGCGAGGCAGACGCGCAGGCGAGGCCAGCGGTCGAATACCGGGATCCAGAAGGCCGGATCCGCGCGATCGGCATAATTGGGACCCGCCCCGTTGCTTCGTGCTGCGTGGGCGATGATGGGGGCGTCGAGTTTGGTGCAGGTATCATAGAGCTTGGCAAGCGAGCGATCCAGGGCGATTCCGACACCGCCCTTCAGGTCGCGGACGACATCTGCCGGATACTTCTGCTCGCCATCCCCATTGCCGATGGGCTTGAATCCCATCGGCGGATACAGTTTCACGCCCACAAAGCCCTTGTCCCGGATTGCAAGCTTCACCAGGTCGATCGGATCGAAACCGGCGTCGAGGTCCGCGTCGTGATACGCCTGCCGCAGGGGATCGAATGCGACGTAGCCGTGCACGACAGGCCCTTTGTCGCGCTGCGAGATGCAATCCATGACCTCGACCTGGTCCGGCATGGGGGATGTCCGGACGTCCTGGCCCAGCCACTTGTCGTAATCGATCAAGGCCGGCGACAACATCTTCACCGAGATGCCCTGGCACGCATAGTCCTGCTGCAGCTGGTCGGCGAGGTCGTGACGGTAGCGGGTGATGAGTTCGAACCAGCGCAGGTAAGTTCCGATGTCGGTCTTCGAGGCATAGGCCTTCCGCGCCGTCTGGCGTGCTGCTCCCTCGCCGAAGGGAGCGCCCGCCGCGCCGACCGGGCCGCGACCGCTTCCCGCGGCGAAGATGGCGTCGGCGACCTTGCCCTCGCCGCGGCTTCCACCGCCAACCCCGAGCGCTCCGGAATGCTGGACGAGAAAGTCCCCGACTGCTTTCTCGATGTTGCGGACGCTCGTCCGAATGGCGCCTGCCATAATTCCGCGCCGCCTATCCCGTTCGAGCATGGCGATCTCGACACGCGCGGTGGGAGCGCGGTTCCGCCCGAGCACCCAGGTCATCAGGGCGATGATCCCGTCGACGACGTCAGGATCGTGGATGTCGAGCGCGCTCTCGGCCTGACGCGGATGCATGTCCAGCAGGACGTACCTGAGGAAGCGTTCTGCAGGCAGGTCGCTGGCGTTGAAGATGTGGCAATGCGCATCGACGAGTTGCGCCGACTCCGGGACCTTCCGGCAGGCAGTTGCTGCTGCCATCGCGCTTCCCGGCATCAGCGTGGCCAGGGGACCCGCGATCAGCCAGGCGAGCAGTTCCCGGCGCGACGCGCACATCCCCGCGTCTTCGTTGTCCGACATCGTCACGACTGCCCGGGCATCGGTATCATCCGTACGATCTCCCTGATCTCCGAGAGCGGAATGTCCTTCGGTGCCGAAGGCGGAAGCTGCACGATCGACGCGCCGTTCAAATGGTAGATGGGGCGCAGCTTCAAATACGTGTTCTTACCGGGCGCAGGGGGGTCGATCGCGGCATCGCACGACGGCGCGGCATAGTTTGAGGCGACCAGCTTGGCGACCGGGCCAAGGGTCTTGTAGCTCACGATCTTGCGGGGATCGCGGCCCCAGCGGGAGTATCCAGAATCCCCTTGGCAGCGCAGTCCCTTGATATCCTCGATCTTGCCGATGAACACCTCCCCGGTGCTCGTCTCGACATAATCGAAGAAGAACAGCAGCGCCTTGGCGATGTTGAGCTTGAGCCGAGGATTGACATTCGGCGATGGATCCGAGTCGAATAGGTCCGCGCTGGCCAAGATCCTGTATTTGAGATCCCGCGGCATCAGGCTGGAATTGAGCGATTTCATCAAGGTCGCGGTGAAGGCGACGAGTGGGGCGGCCTGGGAGGTGCCGCTCATCGTGTCCTCGGTGTTCATGTCGGTCCAGGATTTCACGCTGCAGCCTGGTGCCGCGATATCTACAGATTGACCGCGATTGCTGAAGCCCGTCAGGCGTGTCGGTGTCTGGTCGTCATGGGCGCCAACGGTGATCAGGTTGTCGGCCCGGAGGCCGCCGAGTGCGGCCGGAAAGACGCCGAGGTCGCCGGCATCGTCGGAATCGTTCCCGGCCGCGGCGACGAAGAGGTCGTTCGAATAGGTGCGCAGGATGTCTGAGAAAGCGGATTTCGTCGCGTTGTCGGGGGAATCGGTGCCCTCTAGATAGGCGATGCTCAGGTTGACGATCCGCCCGGAGGGGCGCTCGCTGTTGAGCGTGAGGAGCATTCTGAGCGAACCGATGGAATCGGGCCGCAGCTTTCGGTCGCCGTTCGCCAGGTTGATGAGGCTCAGGCGCAGCCAGCTCTCGGAAGGCTTGTCGTCCTGGGCAAAGATGCTCCGATACGTGATGAAGCCCGAGCCGCCGAGCACTAGGCCGGTCACATGGGTCCCGTGGGACGACAACAAGGTCGGCTTGATCACATTGCGGTCAAGCCAGGGGGTCATCTTGCCTGTACCCGATGGAAAGATGGGCCCGACCACACCCGGCGCCGTGCTCCAGTCAGCAAACAACGCCGCTGGAAAGGCGACCGGGAACGGGGCAGCCGCCGCGGGATCGACGCCGTAGAAGCCATTGTCGAACACCCAGACCGGGACGACGGGATTCACGAGGTGCCGGTTCTTCGCTTCGACCCGGACAAAACTGTAGTAGGCGGCGACCTGCTGCGCATCGAAGGGCGGATGCGACGCCGGGCAAGTCGTGGCCGCCGTGGCGGCGACGCCCTCGCCAGCAGGCACCTCCAGCGGCGCGATGATCCGTCCTTCTGCCGGAGGTCGCGGCGGTCCCCATGACGCTTCATCGATACCCTGTGGCTGCGCGATGCTCTCGGAGAGATGTCGGCTGAGGTCCTCCGCGCTCTCTCCGCTCCTTGGAGTGAGCTGGCTGACCGGGGCCTGCTGGAGCGAAAGGGGAGCGGCCTGACCGTGCGACGTCGATGCGGGTACGCCGGCACCGGGGCGGACGAGCAGGCACTCCGGAAGCTTCAGCTGTCCGGCTAGGTCGCCGAGCGGGCGATCGTGCGGGAATGCGGCGGCGTTGTTTCTGCCGAGCGTTTCTGCATTCAGTTTGAGGAATTCGTCATAATATCCGGGCTGAAGGCTCCCGCATTTGCTCGTGATGACCTGGGCAGCGGTTTGGTTCTTGACGATCTCGGAGGCCGCCGCGGGAAGTGCCTGCGGTTCGGCGTAGCGGGCAACTGCGCGAACGAACGGCTCGCTCAGGGGAGTAATCGCACGCACCATGAGCACATCCTGGGACAGGCCAGGTGCCGCCGCTGCCAGGGCGAGCGGCCCCATCGCCAGGCCCAGGATCCGCCTCAGATGCATCGTGCCGCTCCGGTCGACAGGCCACAGATCGAAGCGTTGGCATGCCGCTTGAGCCAACCGCGTGCGTAGGAATCGAAGCCCGTACCGGCCAGCGCGGAGACGCGGGAGATATAGTCGTAGGGGCCCTGTGCGCGATCCTCGAAGTCGATCGACGAGTTGACGCCGCGAACCCGGCGATCACCGTCGCTGATCAGCGTCGCCACTCCATCCGGCTTAAGGGGTGGCACCACCTTCAGGCCGCTCATAAGGGGGCCGCCCGAATCGCCGGGGCACAGTGCCGGCTCCACGCCCTTGCCGGATCGTAGGATGACGTAGCCCGGTTCGGTGCCGCTTGCGCTCACGCCGGTCTCGATCGCCTCCTGGCCGATCCGGAAAATGCCGGTGTCGGCCGTAAAGGTCAGGCGATGATTTTCGACCTGGAGGCCCGAGCATCCGTAGCCGGTCAGAACGACGGGCTTCCCTCCGCCGGAGATTGGCCGGAGGGACGTCTCGGTATCGACCGTCTCGAACGTCATGCTGTCCAGGGTGGCGGGCTTCAGTCCCGTCCAGCTCAGTTCGCAAAGTGCGAAATCAAAGCTCGATCGCGGCGAGCGGCCCTTGTACTTCGCCGCGAAGTAACGGGGATCGGGATCGCAGGTCACGTCAAGCGACCGTCCGTCGACTTGCAGAAAGGCCTTGCGGAATTCTTTATCCTTGCCGGTATCGAGGCAGTGCGCCGCAGTCAGCAGCACTTTCTCGCCCACAAGTGCCGCGGTGCATGTCGCATAGGCGGGGCGACCGAGCGCATCCTTGCCAGCGGCAAAGGCCGTGACGGCGACTGCCTGCCAGTCTTCCATCCGAGCGGTGAAGCCATTTGCCAGCCTTACGCCGCCCGACGGCACGACGTCGGCGACCAGTTCGAAGGTCACGCAGTCCGCCTTGTCACGGCACGGCGGTTCTGCTGCAAAAACGGCGTCCGGAAGGGTGTTCGACGCAACCGGTTCGGGATGGTCGCGCCTACCTGTCGCAGCGATGCTGACGGCGATAGACAGCATTGCTACAGGCGCTGTAAAAAAAGTCCAGTGTAACACGATGCCCCCATCGCAATCACAGGTCAGATACATGTTTAATGCAAGGAGAAATCCATGGCAATAGGCTATCAAGCGAAATAATTGCACCTGCAGTGCCGGTTATTATTGAATGATGTGCAGTGTCTGCGGTGTGTCATCATGCGCGGACTTCCGAATCCGGAAGGCGCGGCAAGATGATCGGGCGTTCGGATTCTGTGCATCCTCTACCGGCTCTTCCTTCCGCCCGACGCCGCCTCCCCCGTCCGCTCCGAAGACGACGATATGACAATGCCGATCAGGAATCGGGCTCATCGATTCCGGCATATTGTTTCAGCGAGGCTCGATAGCGTGCCTAGGCCGCCGCATCAGCCTCCTCCGCCGCCACTGCCTTGACCGGCGCATAGAGCGTTGATTCTGCCGTAAGCCATGCGGGCACGAGGGCGACCCACAGCGCGATAGGAGTATCGCGGAACGTCTTGCGAACTCCGATATTCTTGAATTTCAGGCTGTCGCCGAATATGAAGCCCGCCAGTAGTGCTATCTCGACGACAATGGCAAGAAATGCGGCGGATCCATGACTCATGGCATGTTTCGCGACTTGCATATGCGCTTTCCCGCGACAATGCCTTCCCCTCCGCGTTCTGGAAGCTCAGCCCGGGCGGCGTGCCGCAGGCGGCGGCCTTGCTCGTCGGAGGGTTCGCGATCGTGGGTGTTGGCGTCAGCTTCACAGCGGATATCGACATTCAGCGGCAGCTTGCCATCCCCAACGTGCTCGGCATCGCAACCTATGTGATCGGCATGCCGGCCGGGTTCTCGCTGCTACGCGGCGTCCGCCGGGTCTCACCGGCCTAGGCACCGTGCTGTGTGCGGCACTCTTGCACTTCGCCGGCTGGCCGCTGTTCTGGCTCGTGATTGTCGGGCTTTCTGCCGTGGTTGTGGTGCGCCACCATGCAGCCGCTGCGAGGTAGCCTTGGCGTGGTGACCTCGGCTCTACGGGCTGTCACTGACGCGGCAGTCCCATGATACGATCGTTTGCGGGACGATCGTTGAGGCCGCGAATCTCGTCTCGTCTTCAACCCGCCAGACCTTTACCGGCCTGTCTCGGCCGTTCCTTGCCGTATGCCGTCTTCGGAACGTCCGGTGTTGGCGAAAGCCGCCGTTTCAACGATCGCCGTGGAATGACCGCAATGTCCCACCTCTCGCCATTTCCGCCATCGCTGACCGAGGTACCGGGCTAACATGAATGGACGTCCGAAGTTGGGGAGCGCGAAACCACCGTTCAATGTCCATTTGTGGGTCGCGTTACTTCTCGCTACTATTACTGTGTAGTTTTGAGGATGACCTGGACCGTCTCCTCCGGCATGTCCCACATCGGAAAATGACCGCTGGACTCGAACCAGTGCAGCTCTGCGGACGGGAACGCAGCATTTGCGCGCGCCGCCTGACTCGGCAGGCAAAGCCTGTCGTGCCTGCCCCATCCGATCACGATCCGGCCAGTGCTGTCGGCAGCAGGACCGGTTTGCTCGGGTCCGGTCGCAAGGTCATGAACCAGCGCATCGAACGTCGGTGTCGTACTGAAACTTGTCAGCTCGGTCGCCACCATCTGCGGGTCAAGCGCCCAGGGATGCGCGGACAATTGGGCGAGCAGGGCAGTGCGCGAGGCCGCGTTACGGCCCAGCGTCGGCAAGGCGGGCCGGATCGCCCGCAACAAGCGGCCCGAGACGCCGATCGTGGTCTTGAAGAAGGTGCGCTCCCAACCACGCCAGAACCCACCCGGGTCAAGGGCGATGACGTTGCCGACGACGCCGCGCCTGGCAAGTTCGAGCGCTAGCCGGGCACCCATCGAGCTGCCGACGACGTCGATCCCGGTCAGCTCGTGTTTCACGATATAGCGCTGGACGCTCCCGACCAGACCGTCGAACGTCCCACTATCGGGCTCCGCAGGGGTGGCGCCATGTCCGGGCAGGTCGATCGCGATCACCGCTCGACTGGCGCCGAGCGAGTCCAGAATGGGGCTCCATGATCGTGAGGTTCCGCCCAGACCGTGGACAAGCAGCAGCTTGCGGCCGGAGCCGCGGTTGATCTCGTGCATCTCGTTCCATTTCAGTTATCTGAGACGGCTCAACGAGCACCGTCCGTGCCTGGCACCAGTTGATCTGCGAGCTGCCGTGCGCCGGTCATCGCGGCGCTCGATCCCTAAAAAGGGATCGCACGCCGCCACGACGATGAGGGATGCGCAGCTTAGCCGTGCGGGCGCATGACCACCTTGATGACGCCGTCCTCCTTGTCGCGGAACCTGGCGTACATCTCCGGCGCGTCCTCAAGGCTGGCAGGGTGCGTGATGACGAAGCTGGGGTCGATCTCCCCGGCCACGATCTTCTCCAGCAGCGGCTTGGTGTAGCGCTGCACATGGGTCTGGCCGAGCTTGATCGTCAGTCCCTTGTTCATTGCCGCACCGATCGGCAGCTTGTCGCCCATGCCAACATAGACACCGGGTACCGACACCGTGCCGCCCTTGCGGCAGCTCATGATCGCTTGGCCCAACACATGGACACGATCGGTGGCAAGCATCATGCTCGCCTTCACCTTGTCCATAACGGCGTCGCCCGCACCATGGCCGGCGGCCTCGCAGCCGACGGCGTCAATGCAGCTGTCGGGGCCGCGTCCCTTGGTACGGGCCTGAAGTTCGTCAAACACGTCCGTCTCGGCAAAGTTGATCGTCTCGGCACCGCCGGTTTCCGCCATCTTGAGCCGCTCGGGCACCTCGTCGATCGCGATCACGCGGCCGGCACCCATCATCAGCGCGGAGCGGATGGCAAACTGGCCGACCGGTCCGCAGCCCCAGATCGCGACCGTATCACCCGGTTCGATCTGCGCGTTCTCGGCGGCCATGTAGCCGGTCGGGAAGATGTCGGACAGGAACAGCGCCTGATCGTCGGTGACGCTGTCGGGAATCTTGATGGGCCCGGTGTCCGCCATCGGCACGCGGAGATACTCGGCCTGACCGCCGCAATAGCCGCCCAGCATGTGGCTGAAGCCGAACAGTCCGGCGGGCGAGTGCCCCATCGCCTTGGCGGCCAATTCGGCATTCGGGTTAGTCCGGTCGCAGGCCGCGAACAGGCCCTTGCGGCAGAACCAGCAGTCGCCGCAGCTGATCGTGAACGGCACCACCACACGGTCGCCGATCTTCAGGTTAGTGACTTCGGAGCCGAGCGCCACGACCTCGCCCATGTTCTCGTGACCGAGGATGTCGCCTGCTTCCATCGTGGGCTGGTAGCCGTCGAGCAGGTGCAGGTCCGAGCCGCAGATCGCGCAGGCGGTGACCTTGATGATCGCGTCGCGTGGGTGCTTGATCTCGGGATCGGCGACCGTGTCGACGCGGACGTCGCCCTTACCGTGCCAGCAAAGTGCGCGCATGTTTCTTCTCCGTGTGAGCAGGAGCTCTGCCAGGATCGGAAAAGCGACTGAACCACCTCAACGTCTCGTCGCACGGAACGGGCTCACACCTATTAGCCTATGTGAACGGACTTCCGGTTTTAAGCAGGAGTAAACGACACTCGAACGTCCGCAACTGGGTCCTCGCCACGAGCAGGGAGGGGCCGCGCTGGCGCCATATAAACCACTAACTGCAATTCGCTTCCGCCTTGGAGTCACGTTGTGGGTTCTCGGCGCGGGGGGGGCAGAGACCGCTATGGGCCGCGTCTACGCCGCAAATGCGTCGGGCTAGTTTCAGCCTCAGCCACATGCTCGCAGCGGTCTGCCTCCACTGACCTCGCCGTGAACAATAGTGGCACATCAACATGGAGTGCAGGAGCGTGCCGACCGCTCTATTGCACGCGGCCGTGTTGTAGAGGTTACGGCAGCGCGCGTCTCATCCATCAGGCGGATATGCCATCGAAGCGAGGCGACGGCACCCTCGCTGACGAGAACGGCGCCAAGCACACTCGACCGCCGGCAGAGTGTCGCGCCTATGCGAGGCGGTCGGTGATTGGATCCCGTTTCTAGCGCGGTGCCGTAAAGCTGCCGTAACACTCGAGATTTTTCCCGCTACGGTCTCGAAGCGTTGTCTGCCGTTGCCTCCCCAGCACTCAAGCCGATTTTCACACGTTGTCGCATCTGTGTGGAAATCGGAAGTGCGGGTTCGACGCGCCCGTGTCGTTAGATCGAGGCAGGGCGTCGTGACGCTGCGTCCTGCGGCGGCGGGAAACGCTCGCAGCCGATTGGATAATCAGGAGCTTCCATGTTTCACGTTTTGCGTGTCTTATTCTTCATCGCGCTCGCGTGCGGGTCCAACGCTCACGCCCACGCCCAGTCCTTCTCGGGTCCGCACGTCGAGGCGATCGCAGGCCTGAGCCACGACAAGCGTGAGGTGCTCGACCGAAGCCTCAAGGACGACAGTTTGCTCTACGGCACGGGAGGCGGCTATGACTTGCGCACCGGAAACGTCGTGGTGGGCGTGGTCGGCGAGGTGAGTGGGACGACCAACAAGAACTGCGGGACCTTCGATCTCGCAGCGACGTCGGGAACGCCAAGCCTGGCTGGTCGCGTGTGCGAGAAGGGGCAACGCGCCCTGTTTGCCGGGGCTCGGCTCGGATATGTCTTGGGTGAACGCACGTTGGGTTACGTCCTTGGTGGCTACGAGAACATTCGCACGAGAACGACCTTCGACGGCGCAATCGATGGCGTCGACGCTCCGGCGCGCTCGCACAGGACCGAGGATGGCTTCAGGGTCGGAGCGGGCCTCGAGCGCGCCATCAACGACCACGCTTTCATCAAGGCCGAGTATCGTTACGCACGAAGTGGTTCCGGTGGCCCCAGCTCGGAACGGCACCAGATCGTCAGCGGGGTCGGCATCCGGTTCTGAACGCATGCCGGAGCGAGCGCTCTGAGCCCGGTGCGCTGGGCGGGCTATCGGCCGGCGCAACGCGTGGCGGCCGCCCTCGTCCTGATCACCTGCTTCCCGGTCCGGTCGTTCGCGGTCGGACCGGAAGCGTATGATCTGCCCTCGCTGCCGGTGATGGAAGCGATCGAGCGACTGAGTTCGCGTGCGAAGGTCACGATCGGCGGCGAGGTTCACGTGGATCCGCGGCTTCGCACGCGCCCCCTGAAAGGAAGCATGTCGGCAGCGGCCGCGTTGCGGCGGTTGCTGCGTGGCACAGGGATAGGCGTGCGCAGGCTCGGTCCACGGACGTATCGGCTGGTCCGGCTCGATCCTCCGAACAAGGTTGCGCCTCCCTCGCCCGCTCCGATCCAACGTCCCGCCGAAGACATCGTGGTGATAGCGACGAAGCGGGCGCTGCCCCTTCTGCTGTCGGGCGGCGGGGTCGAGTACGCGCGATTCGACACGCCGCTGAGCGTTCACGATGGTGGCCGCAGTCCGGGTGAGCTGGCGGCACGTATCCCCTCGCTTTCGTCGACCGCGCTTGGGCGCGGGCGGGACAAGCTGTTCCTTCGGGGGATCGCGGACTCGAGCTTCGCCGGCGCGACGGAGGCCGTGCTGGGCGAGTACCTCGGGGAGGCCCGGATCAACTTCAACGCGCCGGATCCCGGCCTCCTGCTCTACGACGTGAACCGCGTGGAGCTGCTCAAGGGCGCGCAGGGAACGCTCTATGGCGGCGGAACGCTGGGCGGCGTCTTGCGCATCGAGCCCGAGCGTCCGGACCTCAGCCGGGCATCCGGGTTCGTCGACGCGTCGATCTCCAGCGTTCGTTCGGGCGGGCTCGGCATGGCTGCGGCTGGAGTCGTCAACTTGCCTATCGCCGACGACCAAGCCGCCATTCGCGTGCTAGGCTATCGCACAACGGACCCTGGCTATATCGATGACGTCAGGCGTAGCCTGAAGGACGTCAACAGCTCGGCAACTTACGGCGGTCGGGCTCAGCTACGGATTAGTTCCGGCGCATGGACGATCGACACGATCGCGACACATCAGCGTGTCGATTCGGACGACAGCAACTACGTCACGGGCGAAGGCGGACCACTCACCCGAGCAAGCAAGGTCGCGCAACCCTCTCGGAACACGTTTAGCCTGTTCGACGTGGAAGCGCGCGGACCCGTGGGAGATGCAGAACTCGTCACCACTACGTCGTTCGGAGTCAACGCGGTCGAGGCGACCTACGATGCGAGCGCCCGAGCGGGTGCGCCAGCCTCTTTCCGGGACGCTCGGCGGCTCACTACCTTCAACCACGAAACCCGGCTCGCGCGGTCTACCCCGAGAGGAGCTGGATGGATTGCTGGAGTAGCCGTTTTCGCGGAGCACGATGCCGCAAGGCAAGATGGCGATCTGCCCATACTGCGCGATATCGCGGCGAACCTGCGAAGCGACCGGGTCAATGCCGCGCTGTTCGGCCAGATTGCGGTGCGTTCGGGCGAGCTGCTGTTGACGGCAGGGCTTCGGGGAACCCTTTCCTGGCAACGCGCTTCCACAAACCTGAACGTGGTGGCGGACCTCTTGCCTGGACGCGGCCCCACTGAATCGAATGTTTCTCCCATGGCGCAGCTTACCTGGCTGGCCAGCCAGACAACGGCGGTTTCCTTCGGCCTTAAGCAAGGCTTCCGGTCGGGTGGATACTCAGTCTTCCGAGTGGATCAAGAGTTCGCCGGCAACATTGTGCCCGGGTTCTACTCCAACTATTACCAGCCAGATCTGATACGGGTCGCTACATTGCAGCTCGATCACAAAGTCGAGGGCGATAATCCCGTAGAGGTCAACGCCGCTGTCTCCGCGGCAAGATGGAACCGTACCCAAGGCAGCTTGGCGGACGAATTCGGATTCCTCTACGCCGCCAACACCAACGGCTTGACCTTGTTGAACGTCGACCTGTCCGTAGCGTGGCTCATCCGCCACGGCCTTACGCTCCGGGCCGGCAGTTCGGTAACCGAAGTCATAGACATCGGACCCGGAACGGCGGCTGCCGAGGTACCTAGCGTTCCCGACCTTACCGGCTTCGCCGGCGCTGATTGGAAGCGGTCCTTCGCCAATGGATGGGAACTCGGCCTGGAGGGACGTTTCGCCTACCGTGGAAAGTCGCGTCTGGGGTTCGGGTTTCTCAACGGCATCACTCAAGGTGATGTTGTCTCCACGAGCCTTGGAGCGCGTCTGAGGCGCGGCCTACACTCGGTTTCGCTATCCGTCGAGAACCTCTTGAACGATCGATCAAGCCTCTTTGGCTACGGCAACCCGTTCACCCTGAGTAGCGAACGCCAGTCAACGCCACAGCGTCCTCGCGCCGTGAGCTTGAACTTCCACGCGGCCTTCTGAGACCATGTCGTACGGGTTTGGCAGATCGGTGGCGTTTTTTCCGCACAAGCAGGGAGAGTTGCCGCGAGATGTCCGGGCGATTAGCAACACGAGCGGCCAGAAGGCCGGGTGGCGGGCGCCACGCCGACCCGGCGTTTCCGCTGGGGCTCGTCACATCGACAACGCATGGTGAGCTCCGCATGAGCGTCGAAGCGCCTCTGACTAAGCTGTTCGTCGACAACCGAGCCATGATCCTGCGATATCTTCGTGCGCTCGGGGGAGATGATCGCGCCGACGACCTGTTGCAGGATCTGTGGCTCAAGGTCCAACGTGCGCCGAATGTTGGTCAGGTGTCGCGAGCCTATCTGATGAAGATGCCGCACAACCTCGCGCTCGACGACATGCGCTCCAACCTGCGACGGGGGCAGCGCGATCGGTCTTGGCAAGTGGATGGTGCCGACGGGTTTGAGATAGATCAGTCCCCAAACGCGGAACAGATCCTTATGTCGCGGGAAAGCCTTCGTATCATGGAGGAGCTGTTGCGAAGCCTCGGTCCAAGGACCGAAAGGATCATCCGGCGGCATCGGATCGATGACGTCTCGCAAAAGCAGCTCGCTGCTGAAGAGGGCCTTTCCCTGAGCGCGGTCGAAAAGCACCTGCAGAAGGCATATCGTGCGATAGCATCGGCGCAGGTCGAGCTGGATGCTCCTTGGGAGCTGTCGCGATGAGCAACGATGCCGGGAGCGGGCCGCTGAACGAGGCGCTTTACTGGGCAGCGCGGCTGCAATCACCCGATTTCGACGAGTGGGAGGCGCACATCGACTGGCTGGAAGCCGATTCCGCACATCCGGCGCTGTATCGGCGGGCATCGCTGGCATTGACGAGCGGAATGCGCGTCGTCGAGCAACTTGCGTCGAGTTCCGTCCCCGAGGCCGCAAACGACCTCGAAGCCGGCGGCCCGCCGCGGCGGAGCCGCATGGGCTGGTGGCTGGCGGCCAGCGGGGCGCTTGCCGCATCGATCACCGGCCTCGTTCTATCTTCCGAAAATGCGGAGCCGGACTTGATCTTGCGGACTGCGCCCGGAGTGACTCGCAGCGTAAGCCTCGCAGACGGCACGTCGCTCATGCTGAACGGCGGAACGGAGCTGACGGTGAAGCGACCGGAAGAGCGTCAGCTCGTCTTGAAGCAGGGAGAGATCTTCCTTCGCGTGACGCACGATGCTGAGCGTTCGTTCGAGGTACGTGTCGGGAACCGAATATTCCAGGACGTCGGTACGGCGTTCAACATCAGCGCGGAACCCGGAAAAGTTCGCCTCGCCGTGTCTGAGGGTGCGGTCGCAATAGACCCGGATGAGGGAAACGTCTTGGTCAACGCCGGTGAAGCGGTCACCATCAACGGCTCCAAGATGGTTCTCGCCAAGAGCCCGGCGAGGACAGTCGGCAGCTGGACCAGAGGCAGCCTCGTGTACGCCAATGCCGAAATGGTCAGCGTTGGGTCGGATTTGGCTAGGTCGCTTGGTGTGCCGGTGTCCCTCTCTCCGGAAGTCGCCAGAATGCGGTTTACCGGAGCGATCCCACTCGATGAGCCGCCTGCCGAAGCGCTACAACGTCTAGCCGATCTGCTTGAGGCCCGAACCGTTAAGACGAGCTCAGGCTGGACCATCAAGCGAAGGGAACCGGAGAGATGATCACGATTGCAGTTCCGCTCCCCATAAGTGACACCGAGCCCCATAACGCCAAGAAAGTTTGCAGTGGCTTTCGTGCGAAGAATGCCAAAATAGGAAAGATTGGAACTCCACGGCAGGCTGCTCTGTAGACATCTCGCCGGAACGCCGTCTTTACAACCCCTGCCAACAGCTGTGCACGAAGCGGGTAACTTCGCCTGCGAGTTCGCGGTCCTCAGGCGTGTTTCCCATGAAGCCGCCGTGCGGCATCGCTTCAAACACATGCAGTTCCGCGCCCACACCGACCTGGCGCAGCGCTCGGTGCATTCGTACCGTGTTGGACAGGAACAGGTCGCGCGTGCCCGATTGCAGGAAGCTCGGGGGGAAGCCGGTGAGATCGCCGAAAAGTGGAGACAGATGGGGATGTGACAGCTCTGCGCCCCCGCCGTAAAGCTGGTTGTTACGCATCAGCGAACCGGGCAGGACCACATCGATCATCCGGTTAACCTGGAAGCTGTCACCGGACTCGGTCAGGTCGACCTGAGGTGAAAGCAGGACCAAGCCTGCCGGCATGGGGAGGGCCTCCTCCTTGGCGCGCAGGAGCATGGCCGCAGCGAGATTGCCGCCTGCCGATCGCCCGCCGACGACGACGCGAGTTGGCGCGTGGCGCTCCAGAACGTAGCGGTAGGCCGCCGTCGCGTCGTCGAGCGCGACCGGGTAGGGGTGTTCCGGCGGCGTCCTGTAGTCAACGCCGTAGCACAGTACCCCGAGCTGGTCCGCCTGCATCCTCGCCTGAGCGATGCAGGCATCCCCGCCGCCGAAGACCAGGGCGCCGCCGTGGAAGTCGATGTAGGCGTAATTCGGGTCGGACACGGCCTGCGGCGTTGCGACATGAAGCGTTGTGCTATCCGTTTGGACGGTCTCGACCTCAGATCAAAGTGTCCCCGCCAGCCCTTTTACGGCCGCGGCATATTGCACGTCTGCGGCGGCTTTGACCGCCATCCAACCGGCATGATCCTCAGGCAGGGGCATCGTGTTACGCGCGTTCAAGGGTGTCCCGTCTGGGCCGACGAGCTGCTCGAGCCTGGCTCGCGCTTCAGCACTTATGGAGGCGGGAAACGGTATGCGGCGCGCTGGCACCGCCACCCCAACTTCTTGATCGGTCATGTAGCGTGATAACTCCTTCCCCGACGGGGCAGCGCGCGCGGCGTTCCACCTTCAGCGCTCGTTAGATCTGATCCACTTTGTTTCGCTCGGAACCCGGTAGCTTCCGATCAGGTCGAGCAGCGCCGCCGGATCGCTAGAGGCGAGCAACATGCCTCGGTGGACGGGCTTGAGGAAGGCTTCGTCGACGACGTGATCGAGAAAGCCGAGCAGCTTGTCGTAGAAGCCTTCGATGTTCAGCACCGCGCAGGGCTTCGGTGGCTGCCGAGCTGGGCCCACGTCCACACCTCGAAGATCTCTTCGAAAGTGCCAATCCCGCCCGGGAGGGCGATGAAGGCATCGGACAGTTCGGCCATGAGGGCCTTACGCTCGTGCATCGAGCCAACTACGCGCAGTTCCGGCAATCCCGTATGCGCGACCTCCCGGTCAACCAGAGCCTGTGGGATAACGCCTGTCACCGTGCCTTCAGCGGCGACCGAGGCATCCGCGACGGCCCGCATGAGGCCGACAGATGCCCCACCGTAGACCAGGCCAATGCCTCGTTAAGCCAAGAGCGTACCAAGGCGCGTCGCAGCGGCACGATATTGTTCAAGACGGCCGGCGCTCGAACAGGAAAACATGCAAATACGTTTCAAGGATCTACTTTCATCAGTGAACAACTTCAGAAACGGGTGCGGCGGCTGGCAGCGCAGGGTCCAGCGGCAGCGCCGGGTCAGTCGATGGTCAGGACCGCCTTTCCCTTGAACCGGCGGGACAGGAGTGCGCGCGATACCTCGTCGATATCGTGCCATGATCCGCTGTGATGGATCACCGTGTCGAGCGTGCCGTTCGCAAGCCGCGCGGCGAGCTCGGCCAGAATGGTGCTCGCGACCGCAGGTTCGGGTCGGGTGAGCTCCTCACCGAGGAAGAAGCCATAGAGCGATGTCCCGCCATATCCGCCGCCCGAGCCGAGACGGAATGCCTTGGCATTAAACGTCGTCAGCTCATCTCCAGCGGCGTCACCAAATTGCACGCACATGCCGCGGGGAGCGAGCCAGGCAAGGGCGCTGCCGAGAAGCTTTCCGCCTACACCCTACAGGATCAGGTCGTAGGGGCCGCATACCTCCGCCTCGCTCTCGCCGACGGCGATCGCATGAACCGGCAGGCGACGCAGCATCGCCGCATCGGCTTCGGAGCGAAGAAAGGCCGTAACGTGAGCGCCTGTCGCGGCCGCCAGCTGGATCGCGATCAAGCCGACCCCGCCGGTAGCGGCCGTCACGAGAAGACGCCGGCGAAATCCCACCCCGGGCGATGCCCGGCTCGCGCTGCGAGCGCCTCACGGACTTCGCCGTTGTTGAGCGATATCGCGCGGACCGCGACGGTCACTTCGTCCCGGGCGGGTGCCAGGGGGCAAATCTCCTGATGCCAAGCCGGCGATCGCCCCCTTCCTCCAGCACGGTCACTGCGCGCATCGTCAGCCCTCGATGCAGAGGGTCTTGGCGGGATAGTCGAAGGTAATGGCGCCGGCCTTCCACAACGGAACGCCGAGCGACCCGTCGAAAAGGCCAATCTCGAACGCCTTCACACCGGATGACAACGCTGCTTCAACGCCGGGAATGACCGTTCCGCCAAGGCGCATTTCCGCCAAGCGAGCCACGCTGCCCTGCACCTCGCCGCCTGTACCGTGACCGACCTGCTGCACCTTGCCCGAAGCAATCAGCGCTTTACCCGCCTCGCTGCGCACGAAGGGGCCGCCGATCATCAAGGCCTGGTGCCGTGTGCCGAGATCGACCACGAGCTTGAGCTTCACCGGGTTAGCGTTCGGCGCTGGCCTGATTTCGGCCTCGACCATGGGGATTTCGGAGACAATCGTGAGCGGGATCGGCGCTGCACACTTGCCGAGGCTTCCACTGGGGCCGAAAGTGATCAGTTCTCGCCTGTAATCGACCCGCACTGCACCGTATTTGAAGGCAGGAGCGCCGATGATGACATCGATGGGGAAGCCCGCCGACGACGAGAGTTGCTCGAGGTTCACAGAGACCCCCGGCAGCTTCTCGAACTCTAACGGTCCGACCTTCAGAGCTGCAATTTCGATCGGAAGCAGCTGCTGCGCCTGAGCACCAGCACCGGCCGCGTCACCTATCGATTCCTTGACCGCCAGACCCAGCGCTGTTGTCGTTCGCTGAGCGACGACGAGAGCACCGGAGCCGCTGTCGAGGACCGCGGATTGCCGTCGACCGTTGAGCGTTACGTCCAGCGTAACAAGGTTGTCGCGGAGCTTGAACGGAATGCTTGCGGGCTTGCGAGGTGCATGTGCTGGACGATCTTGATTGTTAGCCTCGGACTGCCATTGTTCCTGCTTATTCGGTGAGGTTGCCGTTTGTGAATTGGCCCGTCCGGTCCAGACTACGGCTCCAAGAAGTGCGGTGAGCACCAGCCCAAATTTCATCTGCACGGCTTTTCTCATCCTTCGTCGTTGAACGCGTCCAGGCCGGAAGCGCGACAGCGACCTTTGGAAACACGGAGCACCAGGCGACGCGCGTCGACCCGCGCGATTTTCGCACGCGTCTGCGCGTCAGTCTGCGGCTACTCTGCCGTCCACGTAGCGCTCATGGTAGTGCCGCCTCCGGTGGTGCTGTGTTGCACGACCCGGAACGCCAGCGGGCGATCAGCGTGTCTCTTGCGTGTTGAGAGCAGAGTCGCCGAAACACTCTACCAGCATCTCCGTCAGGACGCGGATCTTGCGAGCAGGATGCTGACCGGGCGGCCGGATCACGTAAATTCCAAGCTTGGGTAGCGGATAGCGTGGCATCACCTCAACCAGCGCGCCCGAAGTGAGATGTTCCTTGATCAACGCCTCAGGCAACCCCGCCAGGCCAATGCCCGCAAGCGCGGCGCCTACGAGTGCAACCGCATTGTCGGCTTTGAACCGCCCCTGAGGCTTCATCATAACGACCTTGTCGCCGTCCGCCACCGGCCAACTTTCGGTTCCCTGCATGACGACCTGATGGGTGACAAACTCTTCAGGCGTCTGCGGCGAGCCATGCTCTTCTACATATTTGGGAGCGGCGACATATTTTCCCGTCGTCCAACCCACCAGTCGTGCCATCATGTTCGAGTCACTAAGGTGGCCGACACGAATGGCGCAGTCGAACCCCTCCGCGATAAGGTCGACGAACCGATCGGAGTAGGACGCCTGGACATTCAAGTCCGGGTGACGCCGCGCCAAATCTGCGATGACAGACGCAAAGTGAGTTGGCCCGAAAGTGAGCGGAGCCGAAATCCTGAACCGGCCGCGCAGCGCGCCAGCGGGTAGAATGGTTTCCCGCGCTATGTCGATTTCGGCACAAACCTTCGCTGCATGGTCCCGGAACGTGATCCCGGCCTCCGTCAGCGCCGCGCCTCGTGTGGTGCGCGCGAGCAGCTGGATGCCCAATTCTGCCTCCAAGCGCGCGAGGCGCCGGCTAGCGATCGACTTCGACACTCCCAAGCGAAGCGCCGCAGCAGTAACCCCGCCCGCATCCGCGACCTCCACGAACGTCCGCAGTTCCTCGATATCCATGCCGTGTTCCCAAGTGCGCAACACAGCATAGCAGGACGTGATGCTACCGCATTCGGAAATGCGATGGCACCCTCTCTCTGGAGAGGTTTCCGAGGATACAGGCGCTTACCCGAACGGAGCTAACGATGGCGACCGACTCCGCGGTGAGCCGAAAGGCTCGCATCGAGGCCAGCCGATCGTCCCCCGCAAGTCAGGCGTGAAGCAACTCAATCTCGAGCTCTTACAACAACCCGAAGGAGGAACTCCCCATGTCCGCTGATTCACACTCCACGGCTGAGCCCGCATCGGAGGCATCGTCCTTGTCGGTGCTGCAATCGATCTTGGCTAATCCCACCGATCTGGACTTCGTCAAACAATTCACGACCGATGACTTCGTGTATGTGTCACTCAATTATAGCCATCCCGAGCTGAAGCGGATCATGCCTTGGGCCGGAACGAACCATGGCACCGAAGGGCTTGTTCAGACCTTTGTCGATGTTGGACGCTACTGGACAACAGACGACTTCCAAATCCAGGACAGCTTCGAGAATGAGAATGGCGCCGCCATCTTTGGCACCTTCACTTACACATCCACCGTACTGGGCAAAGCGGTGACATCACCCTTCGCGGTTCTGGCGCGCGGCAAGAACGGCAAGCTATCCTACGTGCAGTTCATGGAAGATACCTTCGCGACCGTCCGCAGCTTCCGGGAGAGCGGTGAGTACCTCATCAAAGCAAATCCCGACGGTTCGGAAATCAATGTCTGAGAGCTAGGCTAAAGGCTTTCGACGATGCGGCACGGCTATTCGCGTCGGGAAATCCGGTCATGTCCGACCATGATTCCCGGGCGAAACTACACCTCGAGAAGCTCGGCGTTCCTAGGTGCGCAACACAGCAGAGCAGGGTGTGAAGCTACCGCGTCCTAAGAGCCAATGATACTCGATTGTGGGGTGATGCCCGGTCCTAGTGCCCCCTTGGACGACAGATACGGCAGCAAAGGAACAGCCATGACCTTTCGCAACGGCCTCGACTCGCTTCTTCGCCCCGAAGACTCGGTGCTCGTGCTTATCGACCACCAGCCCTACCAGCTGGCAAACCTGAATAGCCACGATCCGCAAGCGGTTGTGAACAACACCACCGCGCTCGCCAAAACGGCCAAGGTCTTCGGCGTCCCGACGATCCTCACGAGCGTCATAGCGGGCCGTGGCGGCCTCATCTTCAAACATGTGACCGACGTATTTCCGGACCAAGAAATGATCGACCGAACGTTCATCAACACGTGGGAGGATAAGGCCGTCGTTGATGCTGTGAAGGCGACCGGACGCAAGCAGCTTATCATCGCGGGCCTTTGGACGGAGGTCTGCGTAGCGATGCCGGCCATCCAGGCGGCGGGCGAAGGATGGGACGTCACCGTGGTGACCGATGCATCCGGCGGTACGTCCGTCGAGGCGCACGAGGTTGCCATTCAGCGCATGATCGCGGGCGGCATCAACATGATCACCTGGCTCGCCCTCGCAGCCGAGTGGCAGCGTGACTGGGCGCGTCTCGGGACGGCCGTTCCGCTGACTCAGGTCATGATCGACCATGTTGGCGGCAGCGGCATCGCCTACATGTGGGAACAGCAACTTCTCAATACGCCGGTCTCGGCCGAGGGTTGAGATGGGCGAGACGCGGAGCCGGCAGGTTGGGCTGCCGCAAGCTCATACCTCGCCAGCTTCCGCGCCCTCCGCGATCCTAAAGGCATGGCGCGATCAGGTTGATCGGTCGTCTCGCTGAGACTTTTCCGATCCGGGTCGCTTCATTCGCGGAACCGGGACTAGGCGCGCTCTGCACGCGGCAGACAGGAGGGGAACGGTCCGCCGTTCACGATGGGCATCGTTGGTCGAAATCAGTTTTGAGTTGGCAAGACTGCGGCGGCTCAACCCAGGAGAATGACAAATGTCGGTCGCCAGATATCCAGTCGGGCAGGAGATGAATGTCACCTACCCCGACTTCAAAGTCAGCTTGCAGCTTCACTCCGTCACGCAGATGTCGTTCGATATTGCCGAGGGACCATTTGCGCATAAAGAGACAGTCTCGATTCAGGTGCTGCCGCTGACAAGCGGCATCTTTTTGGTGAGCTGGGTCGAGGAAAGCGGCGCGACGGTCACGAACGTGCAGGACTTCGATCGAGGAGTCGTGCACTCGTTCGTCACTTTACCGGGGGGCCGTTTTCTGAGGATGGTGGGCTCAATCGAGGTCACCCGACCTGCGGACCTTCCCGGCGATGATCGTCCCGAGCGCAACAAGGCGCTTGTGCTCGAGGCAATGACCGCGCTCTTCCAACGTCGGGATGCGTCGGCGGTCGCGCGGCTCTACGCCCCCGATTATGTCCAGCATAATCCAGTCATCCCGCAGGGGCGGGACGCTCTGCAGAAGCTCGTCTCGGAGCTGACAGAGGACGTCTTTTACGAGCCTGGAATGATGATCGCTGAGGGAGACTACGTTACTATTCATGGTCGCATCCGTGGATGGGCGCCCTCGCCGCAAGTGGTGGTCGACATCTTCCGCGTCGAGAACGAGCGCCTCGCCGAGCACTGGGACGTCCTCCAAAACGAGACGGTACTCGCAGCGGGCGGGCCAGCGATGTTCGATGCGGATGAGCGCGCGCGTCAGGTGGTCGTGCGCACCTAGGCATTTGGCAGGCGAGCTGACCTCGAAAGGACGGAAGATGGACGCCGGTATCGATCAATCTGCCGCAATGTTTCCCGACCCCGTGACGGGTTGGCTTCTGTCCGGGAGCGATCGGGTGGCGGATCAAAGGCAAAGCGTAGGAACCGCTGAACGCGTTGGGCCGGGAGAGTTCGGCATTAGCTGGCGCCCCCGAACCGAAATGTTTGAAGCCCGCATTGTCGCAGATCAGTGATGCCGCGACCTTCATCCAAGCGTTTCCGGTCTGTTGTCATCGCGGGCGCGGGAACCGGACTGGGGCGAGAGGCCGCCCTCCAGTTCGCCAGCGCAGGATATGTGGTCTTCGGAACCGCGAAATCTGCGGCGGAGGTTCATGACCTCAAAGCTGCCTCAGGTGGGCGTGTCAGCCTTGCAGCGTGCGACATCACCAACACTGCAGGCATGCGGGCTTGGGCTGACGGGGTTTCAGACGCGCTCGATGGCGCTGGTCTCGACGTCCTGGTGAACCTTCCGGATCACATCGACAACGGTCCGCTAGAGGCTGTGCCTCTCGACACGATCAGACGCGAACTCGAGGTAAACGTGCTTGGCGCCGTCTCTGTCATCAACGCATTTCTTCCGTCGCTCCGCATAGCGCACGGCCGGATCATCCAGGTCAGCTCCTGGATCGCCAGGCTGGCGGTACCATTCAGTGGCCCATCTGCAGCCTCGATGGCGGCGCTGAGAGCGCTCTCCGCAGCATATCGAGCCGAGGTACGACCTTCAGGTGTGGATGTGGTGACGGTCACCACAGACCTTATTCGCCCGGTTGCTGACACAGACCGAACGTCAAAAACCGTTCCGGCCATCGCCGACCTGACCCCGACGCAGCGTGACCTCTATGGAAAACGCATGACCGCGGCGGCGACACGTCTCGAGGAACTGGCGATCGGCGGCGGAGATCTTGTCGAGGTTGCGGCTCGGGTGGTGGAGATCGCTCAAGAGGGCTTGTCGGCCGGCCAGGAGTCGGTCGGCGCCCGGGCGGCCGAGATCGCGGCTGCGACGCAAACGAAGAACGATGCCGACCTTGAGGCATTCCGGCTCAGCCTTGTGGGGCTGAGTTAGATTCACCCAAGGGCCAGGAGAGGATCCCCTTGAGCACAGTAGACGACAATCCGGCCCAAGGGCGCTTTGAGCTTGCCATCGAAGGTAGCCACGAGATTGCTGCCGCATATTACCGGCTGCAGGGCGAACGGCTTACCCTCACGCACACCATCGTGCCGGAGCGATTCTCGGGGCAGGGGATCGGTTCGAAGCTCGCGCGAGGCGTCTTCGACCTGCTCCGAGAAAGCGGCCGCAAAGCGGTCCTCCGCTGCCCCTTCATGGCCGCCTTTTATGCGCGCCATCCCGAATATGCAGACGTAGTGGACACCTCGGCCGAGGAGCAGAGACGATGATAGACTTGGTGATAGAGCAACGGCGACGGAACCTTGGTGGCAGTTTCGAGGTCGGCCGGGTCTTGCCTTTCGCGACACGCCGGATGGTGGGTCCCTTCATTTCGACCATATCGGCCCGATCGACGTCCCGCGCGGCGTTGACCGCAGCGCAGATGTGCGACCGCATCCGCACATTGGGCTCTCCACAGTCACCTACCTGTTCGCCGGCGAGATCATGCACCGCGACAGTCTGGCTTACGAGCAGGCGATCCGTCCCCAGGAGGTGAACTGGATGACGGCGGGCCGCGGAATTACCCATAGCGAGCGGCTGGAGCGCGCACGTGCCCAGGGGGACAGCATCCATGGCATTCAGGCGTGAGTGGCCCTTCCTCGCGAGGCCGAGGAGACCGAACCATCCTTCTCTCATCATTCCGGGAGCGACCTTCCGCAGTGGACCGAAGGCGGTGTCACGGGCCACCTGATCGCGGGCAGCGCGTATGGGCTCACCGCAGGTGCGCAAACCCATTCGCCACTTTTCTACGCACACCTTGACCTGGCACCAGGCGCAAGCGCCGAGGTGCCAGGCGGACATAGCGAGCGCGCGGTCTATATCGCCTCGGGCGCCGTCGAGGTCGACGGCCGCCGCTTCGATGCGGGGAAGATGTTGGTCCTGGACGGCTCTGCATCGCGCGTCACAGCGACCGAGCGATCCACGATCATGCTGCTTGGTGGCGAGCCGGTCGGCGAGCGCTACATTTACTGGAACTTCGTTTCTTCCTCTAGAGCGGTTTCCGATCAGTCTGCATCGTAACCGGCGTTGGTGAAGTAGTTGGCGCACTCCTGTGGTGGGTAGAGGTCGAGGATGCGGCCGATGGCGTCCCACAGGCCGTGGATGGTGCGCTCGGCGGCGTTGCGCAGGTGCGCCTTGAGCTTAGAGAACGCCTGCTCGATTGGGTTGAAGTCGGGGCTGTAGGGCGGGAGGAAGAGCAGCTTGGCGCCAGCTGCGTCGATAGCGTCGCGTGCGGCGGGCGCCTTGTGGCTCGACAGGTTGTCCATGATGACGATGTCGCCGGGTCAGAGGTCGGGCACCAACACTTGGCGGACATAGGCAACAAAAGCGTCGCGGTTGATCGGGCCATCGAGCACCATCGGCGCCATCATGCCGGTGCGGCGCAGGCCGGCGACGAGGGTGGTGGTCTTCCAGTGTCCGTGAGGCACGCCCGAGCGCAACCGCTCGCCGCGTCGGCAGCGACCGTGGCGACGCGCCATGTTGGTGGACGCCCAGGTCTCGTCGATGAAGACCAGGCGTTCGGGATCGAGGTCGAGCTGGCCATCGAACCACTCTTCGCGGCGTTTCAGGACGTCGGGGCGGTCCTGCTCAGTGGCGTGGGCCGTCTTTTTTTGCGCGTGATCCGATGCCGGTCGAAGAACCGCCACAGCGTTCCGATCCCGACCGGCGTGCCGCGCTCGGCGAACAGCACCTGCAACTCGACCAGCGTGATGTCGTCCTTCGTCTCGATCGCCTCCAGGATGAAGGTCGCGTGGGCGTCGATCCGGGCCGCACGGCGGTCGCCACCCTGCCGCTTGGCCGCCGGCGTGCCGTGCTGAACGACCAACTGCCGCCAGCGGATCGCACTGGCTGCGCTTACCCCGAACCGCGCTGCCGCGGCCCGGCATGACATCCCGCCATCAATCGCGGCGACCACCCGCTCCCGAAGATCCTGTGACAACACTCGCGGCATCCGTGCCGGCCTCCTGACCCGGCCCAGAGCCTGAATCAGAAAACCGCGCCCGTGTGAATCCTCGATGATTCAGAAAGGCCGGAAACCGCTCTAAGGAGCGGCTCGCGCAGGCCGCGGCAGACTGGAAGGCTGGACGGATGAAGTTACCAGATTCCGACCATGCCGAATTCATACCGCTCCCGGACGATGCCGCGCCGCCGGCTCCACCGATGTCGTGAATAGAATTGAAGTCGCGGCCGGCGGACCAGCACCAAGTTAGGTAGAGGCTCTCGTAATGGCAAAAGTGGAAACGTTCGTCACTGATGGCGCTGGGCAGAAACTGTTCGACGCGCTGCATATGTCACAGACGCTCAAGGTCGGCAATCGCGTTGAAACGTCCGGGCAGGGCGGATGGGACGACGACCTGAACATACCCGCCTCCCTAGAGGACGAGATTACGCAGGCGTTCCACAATGTCGAGAAGGTGCTCGCTCCCGCCGGGGCCAGCTGGAGGGATGTGGTGCACGTCAATTCCTATCACGTTGGCGGATTTCCGCCCGAGGTGAACGCGACGATATCGCAGCTGTTTCGGCGCTACATGCCCGATCGGGCGCCGATCTGGACGCAGACCGGCGTTGAGGCCTTGGGCCTGCCGACGATGCGGATCGAGATCAGGGTGACGGCTTTTATAGGCTGAGGGGTGCAGCGGATGTGGCGCGGGCTTCGCCCCGCGCCTACGCGCTCTGCGGATCGAGGAACACATGCAGCGTCTTGATGCCGCCTAATTCGATGTGCGCTACGTCCAAGCCGGTGACCGCTTCGGGGCCACCCGGTGGTCCGGCGGTCCACTGCAAACGCCCGACGCCATTGTGGCCAAGCGCCGGCCGAACGGCCGTGAAGGCGAAATCTGGAGGCAGATGGTCCAAAAGCTCGGTGACAGCCTGACAGATTGCCTCGTGGCCCTGAACCGATCGGTCGGGTTCGTGCAGGATGGCGTCAGGAGCGTAGAGTTCTTGAATAGCCACTAGGCGGCGAGCAGGGTCGTGCTCGCCAAATACGCGCTTGAGGTTCCCACCCATGATGGCGGCGAAATCGATGTCGGCTGCTGAGCTCAGTGCGCCTCCGGCGGGTTCGGCTTCGCCGGCCATAATGCGGGCAGAGAGCTGCGCAATGCGTGCTTTCGCCGCGGAAAGCGCCGACTTCCGTGCCTCAGGCCCGAAACCAATCTTTTCCGCGTGAATGAACGTCACGTCGGTGATCCCGACGAACCCCAATAGCTGCCGCAAGTAGGGCTCTTGGAAGTCGGTCACCTTGGCGGGCCCCGAGGAGTAAAGCCCGCCGCGCGGTTCGATGACGATCGCGTGCTTACCGGTTAGCAGGCCCTGCGGACCGCGCTCGCTATACGAGAAGGTCACCCGAGGGCGCAGAACGTGATCGAACCAGGCGCGCAGCGACGTCGGTATGCTGAAATTATACATCGGTGCTCCGATGACGAGGACTTCGGCAGCGCGAAGCTCTTCGATCAGCTCGTCCGATCGTGCTTGGGATGCCAGTTCGTCGTCGGAGGAGGGCACACCGCGTACCCCGGCCACCGTCGCCGAGGTTAGATGGGGGATGGGATCGGCGTCGAGATCCCGATAGACAACCGCCGCCGTCGGATCGGCAGCAAGCAGGCTCTGAACGGTATGCTCGACGAGGATGCGCGACACCGACGCGGGCCCGGTTACGCTGCTGTTGATAACGAGGATTTGGCGCATGTACCCTCCTGTGCTTAGAGACGGATTATCAGTGCGCCAGTCGGTCCTGTAGCCTCACCCCGCCGGTGAGCTGTGTCGCGGAACGGGGAACGCTCCTCAGGTGATCCCGCGCTACCGGGAAGAAAGGACCCGCCTGAGAAAATCGCGGATGTGCTGCGCGATCTCACCATGATGGGTCTCGAGTGCGAAATGTCCTGCGTCGAGCAAGTGGATCTCGGCATTGGGCAGATCCTGCTTGTAGGCGAGCGCTCCTGCTGGAACGAAGGCAGGGTCATGCCGGCCCCAGACGGCGAGGAACGGGGGTCGGTGCTCCCGGAAGTAAGCCTGGAATTGGGGGTACAGCGCGACGTTCGTACGATAGTCCAGAATGAGGTCGAGCTGCACCTCCTCCGCCCCCGGTCGCGCCATGTAAGCGATGTCGAGTTCCCGACCGTCAGGGCTCAGCAGCTCGGGATCGGCGCCGGTGCCATATTGCCAATTGCGTATCGTCTGGGGTGAGAGAGAGTCGCGGCACGCTTCGCGGTTTGCCTCGCTTGGATCGCGCCAATAGGCCTGCCACGCGCCCCATTCGTCGCTGAAGCCCTCGTCGTAGGCGTTGCCGTTCTGTGAGATGATCGCCGTGATCCGCTCGGGGTGCTTGATCGCCAGCCTTAGACCCGTCGGCGCGCCATAGTCAAAGATGTAGAGCGCGAAGCGTTCGACCCCGACGGCCTCAACGAAGCCGTCGATGACCTCAGCCAGGTTGTCGAAGCTGTAGGTGAATGCGCCGCGGTCCGGCGCCTTGGTCTGCCCGAAGCCGGGGAGATCGGGCGCGATCACCCGGTAGCGATCCGCAAGCTCCGGGATCAGGTCGCGGAACATGTGGCTGGCGGTCGGGAAACCGTGAAGGAGCAGCAGGACGGGAGCGTCGGCAGGGCCCGCTTCCCGGTAAAACACCTCAACCTCGCCGACCTTCTGCGTTCGGTAATGCACGGCAGTCATACAAATCTCCGTAATGGAACTGCACCCGGTGTCACCGGACGTTGCTAGCCTGCCCGCTCCATGCTCGAGCCGTGAAGAACTCACCCTTGTCGCTGCGGAACGCGGTGCCGGCTTCGCTCGAGCTTTGAAGCTGCCATGCCAGCCACGCTGTCGGTAATCCAAGATAGCCGTAAACGCCGAGCGTGCAGGTGAGCGGGCTGCCGACCACGGCCGAGCCGCAACCTGGCTTGCCGAGAAGGTCATTGTGATTGGCGAGCTTCACCAGCCCCTTGGCCTTGAGCAGCACGTTCGGCGTCGCCTCATAATATGCCGTCAGAGAGTTCAGCTTCTCGCCGTCGCTCTGCCTGTCCGGCGAGATGATCACGTCGAAGGTGCCTCCAACGTAGAAGATCGAACCGGACTTCGCTGCCCTCAGGTTTTCGGTGAGGACGCAAAGGTCGGCTGGCGAGCACCACCGCTGACTGGGAAGTTGAAAAGCTACTGCCGTCCTGATCCGCCCCTGCGCTTTCAGCATCGCATTGATCGCGCCGGTTGCGCCTTGAGAATGGCCTGCCACGCCAACGCGATCGAGATCCACGCGCCGATGGATCGGGCTGGCCGGGGCGTCCGCCTGTGCCTTCAGGTAATCCAGCGAGTCCAGGACGGTGTCACCGTATCCGGTCTTCGGATCGCGCGTGGCGACCACGACGAAGCCCCAGCTGGCGAGGTGGGACAGAAGATAGTCGTAGACCTTCGGCTCGACGGGGGCGTCGGCTGTGCCGTTGGCCCAGACTACGACCGGCCGGGGCTTGCCCGACTGGATGTCGGACGGATACCAGACGTCACATAGGTGCCCTCTGCGATCACACGGCACCGAAGACGTCGTGCGCATTACCGCGGAAGGACCGTCAGCGAAGTATGCGCGCTCGACCGCACCGGTAGGAACAATCCTGCTATCCTGAGCTGTGGCAGCACCGGCGCTGAGGAAGCAGAGGGATGCGATTGCGGACTTCAGAGCTGCACGGCGCATGTGCGCGATGTCTTTGAACGATCTTCGCTTTTCGGCGAAGGTGCTGATCCCGCAGCGGATCAGCGCGAGGGCGTTCGAATGTTCCATGACTAGTCTCTGGAAGAGCCGCTTTGTTCCGGAGCGGCGCACCCACGGCTACGAGAGCCGTCAAGCGCGCCGCTGCCTTCACGATTTAGGCGATCGCACCACCGTCGACGGTCAGCGTCGTACCAGTGATGATGCTTGCTGCCGGGCTGGCGAGGTAGGCAACAGCGTTACCGATCTCGCGCGGTTCGGCGTACCGGCCCAGCGACGTCAGACTGCGCTGGAAGTCGGCGGCGTCGCCATCCGCTGGGTTCGAGTCCGTGTTCGTTGCCCCAGGCTGGATGAGATTGACCGTGATCCCCTTAGGCCCCAGCTCGCGCGAGAGACCACGAGTGAATGAGGTCAGTGCTGCCTTCGACATCGCATAGGTCGTGATGCCTGGGAACGGAACGCGCTCGCCAAGCGCCGAGCCGATCGTGATAATGCGGCCGCCTTCGCCAAGGTGCGGGATCACGGCCTTCGCGAAGAGCACAGGTGCCCGAACGTTGACGTCCATCACGCGCTGATATTCGCCGATATCGATGTCGGCGATCATTCCGGAGTGGCCGATCGCGGCGCTGTTCACCAGAATATCAATGCCTCCGAGCGCGGCCACCGCCTCGTCTACCGAGCGGGCGATAGCCTCCGGATCGGCGCTATCCGCCTGAATAGCGACCGCGCGGCGCCCCGCCGCCTCGATAGACTTGACGACACCCTGCGCTTTGTCGGCTGCGCTCTGATAAGTAAACGCGACGTCTGCCCCGTTTTCTGCAAGCACCAGAGCGATCGCCGCGCCAATACCGCGAGACCCGCCGGTCACCAGAGCGCGCTTGCCCTTAAGATCAATCATCTTATCGTCCTTTTCTACCATGTTTGGTTCAAATCGCCCGCGTTTCGCCGGGGATGGGAAAGGCACACGACTTCGTCATGCGCGAACTTAGCAGTCGCGATCGGCGATTCTTAGCGTCGCCCTGTGCCAAGCTGTGTTGCGTGAAGTGGAACGCCGAATCTGCAGCTCAGAGCTAGCGGCCGCAGCTCAGACCTATGGCGCCGCCGATCCATCTCGGGGTCGCACGGTCGGTAAATTACGGCCTCCAGGCGAAGTTGGGTATTGCAATCAGGACACTGGCTCTTCCATCCGGACGTTACACGTTCACGACCCGTAGATAGGCGGAGGGCTTGCTCGCCGCTTTCCCGATGATGCCTTTGGTTTGCATGATCCTACCAAAGCCCTATCTCGTGGACATGTATGACCTAGAGCGCACGATCCACCGCCTTCTGACTGATGCTGCCCCGTACACGGGCTCATCGCCCGGATTGAGCGGACAGCCCACACCGCTTCCGCGCCTTACGGTCTGGTCCAGCGCCACTGCGACACCGCCGACGTCATCGGTGTTCGAACCGATGTTTTACGTCGTGCTGCGTGGAACAAAGGTTCTGACGATGGGCGCCAATCGCTTCGAGATGACACCCGGGATCTGCGCGGCTTCATCCTTCGGCCTGCCGTTCTCCTATGAGATGATCGGGGCCAAGGCGAAGCTGCCCTATGTCGGGATCAGCCTGCACCTCGACGTCGACAGGCTCACTCGGCTCGTGCTCGAGATGCCAAAGGCGGAAGACCGCTGGACCTGCGCCGTTGCCGCAGGAGATCTGAGCGGGGACCTAGGCGACGCCTTTGCTCGTCTGGTCTCGCTCGTGAATACGCCCGGCGATGTCGCGATGCTCGCGCCCCACTATGAGAGCGAGCTTTATTACCGCCTGCTCCAGAGCTCGATGGGCGACACGCTTCGTCAAATCGTTCAGCGCAACGATCGGGTACGGCAGATCAAGGCCGCAGCTGACTGGCTAGGGGCCAACAACAACGAGCCCGTCACCATTTCTCAACTCGCGTCATCCGCCGGTATGAGCGTCACCTCTTTTTATCGCCACTTCAAAGCCATAACCGGGTTCAGCCCTCTCGCCTTTCAACGCCACATCCGGCTGACGGAGGCTCGAAAGTTGCTGGCCGGCGGCTTGGCGACGGTCGGAAGCGTGGCGTATCAGGTCGGTTATCAGAGCCCGTCTCAGTTCAGCCGAGAGTATAAGAATATGTTCGGGAGCTCGCCTATGATCGACCTCCACCGATGATGTTCCGGGTCGAGCAACACAGTTGCTCACATGCTGCGGCTAATCGCGTGGGGTGGGAGACACTATCTTGATACTATGCCCGCTACCAACAACCGCTCCGCCGGCGGAGTCTCCTCCGCTTCCACTGAACCGCCGGTCGATCGGCGGGTGGTCATCGTGGCGCTTGGTGTGTCCGCCGCCCTGCCGACGAAGAGCTGGGTATCTCCTCTCGTTGCGCCCGTGTCCAAGACTTTCCGAACGCTCCGGCACACCACCCACTACCTTGAAACCGGCGCTATTGACGGGCCGCTGATGTTGTTCCTTCATGGCTGGCCCGAACAGGGGATCATCTGGCGCGCGCAGATGACGGCATTCGCAGCCAAGGGCTGGCGATGCATCGCCCCTGACATGCGGGGCTATGGCGGCTCCTCCATTCCTGCCGACCCCGCTGCCTACGCGCACGCAGAGGTGGTCGCCGACATGGTCGAGCTGCACGATCACCTCGGCGGGAAGCCGGCGGTCTGGGTCGGGCACGATTGGGGCAGCGTGTTGGTCGGCGCGTTCGCGGCGCACGAACCGCAGCGGGTCAAGAGGGCGGTGCTGATCTCCGTCCCCTATTTTCCAACGGCCAACGCGCTCCCGACGCTGGTGCCGCTGGTCGACCGGACGATTTACCCTGCCGAAGTCTATCCCGACGGCCAATGGGATTATTACCGCTGGTACACAACCAATTTTAAAACCGCGGTCGCCGACCTGGACGCGGACAAGGCGTCATCGCTCGCCTCAATCTATCGCCGCGGCGATCCCGCCATGTTGGGCAAGCCCGCAGCGAACGCGAAGGTGACGAGCAAGGGCGGCCGCTTTGGCGCGGTGCACCGCGCCCCGCCAACCCAACCTGATCCGGCGCTGTGGCCGGCAGAAGACTTCGCAGCACTGGCGGGATCGTTCGAACGCAACGGCTTTCGCGGGCCGTGCTCCTGGTATCTCAACGACGATGCTAATATCGCATATATGCGCCGTTCGCCTGACGGCGCGCGGCTGTCGATGCCGGTGTTGTTCGTCAACGGTGACTGGGACCAGATGAACAGCATCATTGGCAATCGCTACGGCGGACCGATGCGTGCCGCCTGCGCGGACCTGACCGTCACTCGACTGAGAGGGGCCCATTGGCTGCCCCTGGAGCGCAAGGCGGAACTGGCCGGTGCCATTGCCGAATGGATTCACGCCAAGCAGCTTTGACGGCGAGATCGGACATGTCGACTCGCGCGCGTCACGTCTCGGCACTTGTTGTCCTTGGGGTAGGGTGGACCTGGTTTTATAACGGCGGGAACTTCCTCGCCTTCAAGATCGGCGGCAAGGCGTTCGAGCCTTTGATGCTGGCGGCGTTGCGATTCGGTAGCGCGTCGCTCATCATCCTGCCCGTCGCCATCTGGCGGTCGCGACGACACCCTGCGTCGCGCCGAGAACTTGCCGCTGCTGCGCTGCTCGGTGCAATCATGCTGATCGGCAGTCAGACAATGGCGATCATGGGAACGCACTTGCTCCCCGCCGGCGTCGCCTCGGTTTTCGGATCAGCCGCGCCGGTGTTCCTGGCGCTGTTCACCTGGGCGTTTCTGCATAAGCCGCCAGACAGGCGGCAGATCGCAGGCGTTTCGCTCGGCATCATTGGCCTAGGCACTATGGCGTGGCTGTCGTGGGCCGGAGCCGGGTTCCGGCCGATCGGAGCGATCATGACGCTCACCGCATCCGCAACATGGGCGGGCGGGTCGGTGGTCGCGGCACGGCTGCGAATGCCGAAAGATCCCGTGATCGGGCTTACCGCCCAACTCGTTCCCACCAGCATTGTTCTTGGGCTCAGCGTCTGGCTGGCCGGCCTGACGGCCGCGTTCGATCCGGCCGCGGTCCCGCTCCGGGCCTGGGGCTCCCTGGCCTTTCTCGTCATTGCCAGCACTTTGATCGGCTATGCCGTGTTCCTATCGCTCAACCGTCAGGTGACGCCCATCCTCGCTAACAGCTTCAACTACGTTGCGCCTGTGATCGCTCTCTGCCTTTCGGCATGGTTTCTCGGTGAGCAGGTTGGATGGGGAAAGGCGGGTGCCGCAGGCATGACGCTGACCGGCGTTGCCTTGATGATAGGGGACCGGCGGAGCCAAGCCGCTTAACGCACCGCTGTGCTGCGCAGTCCCTATGCGCTGCGTTCGCGTACCATGCGGCCATCAGGTACGATCCAAAGGGAGATCACAACGAGGTAGATCGTCAGTGCCACTCCCCGGCTCACGAATGCGAGCGGGACAGCCGCTACGTACAGGGCGATGCTGACCAGCCCTTTGCGATCGCGTCCGATACCCTTGGCAACTCGTGATTCCGGTCCATTGAACGCGATAATCGCTCGCTCGATCAACTCGTAGCAGAGTGCTGCCATCCCGAGCACGACCCCATACGCCGCGGTTGGGACTACGGCGAAATCGGTGTCGTTGTTCCAGCGGATGACGAACGGCACCAGGCTAAGCCAGAACAGCAAAGCCAGGTTGAGCCAAAGCACGCGGCCATCGATCTTCTCAGTTGCGTGCATCAAGTGGTGATGGTTGTTCCAGTAGAGTCCCACGTTGACAAAGCTGATTAGGTAGGCGGTGAACATGGGGACGCTCGCCCGAAGCGACGAGAAGTCGCTGGAGCGGGGAGGCACGAGGTTCAGAACCATGATTGTGATGATGATTGCGACCACGCCGTCGGTGAACGCTTCGAGACGCTTGCTGTCCATTGTGACCTGAACCTTCCGCTTCGGCCGGGCAGGCGCCTTAGGACTTTGCTGGCTCCAGCGAGCTCGGGTGAACCGCACACAATGCCGTGCCGAACAGCACGAGAGTGCCGGCCAGTATGAGCGGAATGACCAGCGACCCGGTTCGAACAACCAGAAGCGCGCCCAGAACCGCACCGCCGAGGATCGCAACGACGCTGCCAATCCGGCGTCCCCAGTTTGGATTGCCGCCACCTGCCAAGGTAGAGTCGGCTGCGATGCCGGTGATGGTGAGCGTGAGCACCGTCGTCGTCAGGTCGGGCACCTTGAGCTGACGAATAGTTGCGTTACGGAATCCCATCGCGACCGCGGTTGTGGCGATGATCGCATACAGCGCCCAATGCGGAGCCTGGTCCCCGACGTCGAAGCGAAGCGAAATCGCCGCGGCACCCCATAGCAGAGCGGCTTCAAAGAATGCTGCCGTCAGCAGCCAGCGGCGGAGCGGGCGCGCCCCCATCGACTTTCCAATGCGGCCCGCCACCAGCGCACCAATCATGAATGTCGCGAGCGCTACGAGGCCTGGTGCCACGACGAAGCCGGGCGTGCCCGCAAGCGCGAACCCCAAGAATACAACGTTGCCCGTCATGTTGGCGGTGAACACCTTGCCGAGGCCCAGGACGCTCGCCGCGTCGACGAGACCCGTTGTCAACGACAGCATCAGGAGCAGGGGCACGCGCGGGTCGAAGGCAATCTTGTCAACCATGGAAGGTCCTTCAGAAACGGAAATTGGCTTCCAGCCCCAGCATGACGATCGTTCGTGCGCTGCCGGTCTGACGAATGAAACCGCCCGCGTCGAATGCGGACAGCGAGGAGGAGAGTTCGAGTTCCGGCGTCACCTGCCACCCCAGTGTCCCCTCGACCTCCTTGCCGATAAAGCGGGCAGATGCGGTGCCGGGGGCGCGGATAAGGTTGCCTGGAATGTCGTACACACCGTCGCCGCGCGAGTAGCGCCAGTAGGCATTGCCGCCGAGGCTGGCCGTGACGGTTGGCGACAGCGTGGCCGAGACACGTGGGTTGACGCTGATGATGTTAGTGGGGCCGACCGGCGACAGTTCGCCGAAATATTTTCCCTTCGGAAACAGCGCGTTGAACGTGCCCAATTTGCCGTCGCTGGCTCGGCGGTCGCCGCTTACGACGTTGACGCGCAGCACCGCGTCCGGGGTGAGAGGCGCCGTTGAAAACTTCCGGCCCACCTCGGTGCCGAGCGTCCAAGCGGCGATGGTGCCGCCGGCGTAGCGGCCGAACTGCGCTACACCCTCGACGTTCCAATGCCAGTCCCCGACCACGCCGAGCGAGCGCGCACCGATGCTGTGGCGAAGCTCGCGCCCCGTTACGCCGCCAAAGGGTGCCGTCGTGTTGCGGTACCCGAGATAATAGAGATCAAGGCCGACGCCCGGTGCGATAGCCGGGATGGTCGCATAAGCACCCCAAAGCGACTTGGCGCGCGACCGCGTGTCGTCGAACGTGCCCAGGCCGGGCGTAACCGGCCGTACCGCCAATATGGTGACCGTCGCACCCTTCACTGATGCGAAGCCGCGGAACCCATCGAAGGTGAGCGGCACGTTAGGGCCGTAGCGCGTGCCAACCAGTCGTTCAGTGCCGAGCGACAGCATCTGCCGCCCGGCACGCAGCGTTAGCCCCAAGCCGTCGGGCGCGTTGGTGTCTGCGCCGATGCGCACGTCCATGAAGCCCTGCAGCAGGTCCGCGCGTGTCTGGTCGATCGGCCCGGCCGAGGGCGCGACCCCGACCGCATAGGCTAGGATTGGCTGGACGAAAGCGCGCGCGGCGACTTTGCCGGTGCCGACATGCAGATCGGCATAGGGCAAGGCGCGCAGCCAGAGATAACTATCGTTCGGAGCGGCGGCACCGCCCCAAAGATTCTCGTGGTAGTTCTCGTTACGCGCGCGCAGCTCGATGCCCGTCGTCAGATATGCGCCGCCGTTCCCCAGTGGTATGTACTTGAATGGCTCGGTCCAATGATCGTCACGCGCGGACGGGTCGGCGAGGCGGTCATAATGCTCGTCGTATCGGGTTATCGTCAGCGTCGGCGATTGCCACGCGTCGGTGGCGGTAGGAGCAGCCGCTCCCGCTTCACCCGAGCTGGTCTGCGCATTAGCGGTGCCGGCCCAAAGCGCCAGGACGAGACTCATCGTCCGCCTACGCACGGTCCCGCTCAGCTTGAGCCAGCATCGCCACCAGGATGAAGCCGCCGACGAGCCCGAGATGCTCGAAGAAGGCGTTGGTCGCCATGAAACGCTCTGGCCCCGGAGGCAGCACCCAGAAGGCATTAGCAGTGATCGCCGCCAGCGCGGTGAATACGCCGAGCATCCCTGCCCCGAGCCACACGAGCCGACCGCTTAAGATCAGCAGCGGCCCGATGACCTCAACGGCAATCGTCAACGCGGCCCACAGGGCCGGTGGGCTCATTCCGAAGTGCGCCTGTTCGGCGACCGCCGCTGACCAGTCACTCGCCTTGACCACACCGCCGAGCAGGTAGGCACCGACCAGCAGCAATCGCGCAAAGAACCAGGTTGGTCGCCACTCGAGGATCGCCTTCACGAAACGGAGAGGGGCGTCCGTGCTCATCGCGCCGCGATCGAATGCAGCTCGGCGATATAGCCTCCTGGGAACTGCACCATGGCGGCGCTCCGACCCCCAACCGTATGGGTTGGGACAAGCAGCTTCACGCCCGCCGCCTGTGCCTTGGCGAGCGTGCCCTGCAGATCAGCGACCTCATAGCCCGTCAGTTCACGACCGTAGGGCCAGGGAAGGGCGCCGTCGGTGACGATCAACGTCGTCTTGCCAAACCCCGACGATAACCGGATGCGACGATACGGCTTGCCCGGCCTACCGATCTCTTCGCCCGGCGCCGCGCGATCATCGGAGACGACCGTGGCATGCGCAAATCGTGTCCAGCTTACGACATAGGCGTCCGCGGTGTCCGCCGTCAGGTATAGGCGGCTTTCCGGCACGTTGGTGGCCGCCGGATAGCTCGGCGTTTTGGTGTGCCAGTAGAGCTGCATGACGCTTCCCCCGGGCCAGCGCACCAGCGTGTCGCGCCCAATCGGATCGGGAAAGGTTTCGACCACGCGCGTCGCACCGGCCGCGCGGGCGGCGGCCACCGCGCCATCCATGTCCTTAACAAGGTAACCGACGCGCTCCTCGCCGAATGGGTAGGGGATCGGCGTCTCAAAGCCGAAGACAGAAACACTACCCGCAGGGGTGACGACAACCTGCGAGCGCGTCTGGCTCGGCGTCGGCGTCACCTGAAATACGCCGCCGGGGTTCGCCTTGCCCCCGAATGTCGCAATGAAGCTTCGTATGAACGCGTCGAAGTCCGCGACGGGCACATAGACGTGCGTCGTGTCGTACTGTGGTCCCATCGCGAAATCGGAGCTGACCGGCTCGCGCGCGGCGCCCGGAACGGCCGGCGCCGCGCCCACCAGGGCGGCGACCAGCAACAAGGTCACGCGCTTCATCGTCATGGATCCCCTCAAACCGCCCAGCAGCCGCACCCGAGCGCGCCCCAGAATCTTTGCACGTCGCTGGCGGGGACATTGGCTCCAAGCGCAGCAGCGTGATTGTGGCCGTGTACCCCGCAGCCGTGCGCGCAACCGCACGCGCTTGCGAGCATGGCGGACGCCTCGGGGCTGCGATGATAGCCGCCGACGGTGGCAACTGGCGACCAGTCCGGCATCGGTCGCGGGATCGCCGGGGCGAGGCGCTCATAGTCCCCTTCGCCGAACACCACCTTGCCGCCGAGCACCGTCAGCACGGAACGCAGATGCGGGATGTCGCTTTCGGGAACCGAGAGATAGTCGCCCGAAAGCACAGCGAGGTCGGCAAGCTGCCCGGCCTTGATCTGCCCCTTCTTACCGACTTCGCTCGAGAACCAGGTATTCTCGTGCGTCCACATGGCGAGCGCTTTTTCGCGACTGACCCGATTGGCGCCGGGATAGAGGCGAAGCCCGCCGACCGTGCGGCCGGTCACGAGCCAGTGGAGTGATACCCAAGGATTATGGCTGGCGACGCGGGTTGCGTCGGTGCCGGCGCCCACCGGTACTCCGGCTGCCAGCATTTTCGCAATCGGAGGCGTCCGTTCCGCCGCTTTTGCGCCATGACGCTCGACGAAATATTCGCCTTGGTAAGCCATGCGATGCTGGATCGCTATACCGCCGCCAAGGGCAGCAATGCGGTCGATGTTGCGGTCGCTGATCGTCTCGGCATGGTCGAAGAACCAGTTGATGCCGGTGAAGGGCACGTCCATCGCGACCTTCTCGAAGACGTTCAACGCACGATCGATAGTCTCGTCGTAGGTGGCGTGCAGGCGCCATGGCCACCGGTTTTCTGCCAAAAGGCGGATCACCGGCTCGAGGTCGCCTTCCATGGACGGCGGCATGTCCGGGCGCGCAACCCGGAGGTCCTCGAAGTCGGCTGCCGAGTAGACCAGCATCTCCCCAGCGCCATTGACTCGATATCTGTCGTCACCTTGCCCCGGCTTCAACTGCTTCACCCAGCCTTGAAAGTCGGCGAGCTCTTCCTTCGGCTTCTGTGTGAACAGGTTGTAGCTGATCCGGACGGTCATCAGCCCCTCGTCATGCAGAGCCTCGATGACTTTGTAGTCGTCGGGATAGGTCTGAGACCCGCCGCCCGCGTCGATGACGCTGGTGATGCCGAGGCTGTTCACTTCGCGCATGAAGTGCTGGGTGGAGTTGATCTGATAGTCGAACGGAAGCTTCGGCCCCTTCGCGAGCGTCGAATAGAGAATTGTCGCGTTCGGTTGGGCGAGCAGCAGGCCCGTCGGGTTGCCGGCGGCATCACGCACAATCTCGCCGCCCGGCGGGTTCGGGGTGTCCTTGGTGTAGCCGACCACCCGCAGCGCGGCAGCGTTGAGGAGCGCCCGGTCGTAGAGATGCAGGATGAAGACAGGCGTGTCGGGCGCTACCGCGTTCAGTTCGGCGATCGTCGGGAGCCGCTTCTCGGCGAACTGATGCTCGGTGAATCCTCCTACCACCCGCACCCATTGCGGCGCTGGCGTGCGATCCACCTGGCGCTTCAGCATGGCCATGGCATCCGCGAGGCTTGGCACCCCATCCCAGCGCAGTTCCATGTTGTAGCTAAGTCCGCCCCGGATCATGTGGGTGTGGCTGTCGATTAGCCCGGGGATGATCCGGCGGCCCTTGGCGTCGATCACGGTCGCGCCCGGTGCTGCGGCCCGCACGTCCTGTTCGCTGCCGACCGCCAGAAAGCGACCATCCCGGATTGCTACCGCTTGCGCCTGGGGGTTTTCGCGATCCAGCGTGGTGATCTTGGCATTGACGAGGATCAGGTCGGACATCGCGTCGCTCCGGCGATTTCGGTGATTCTGGGCCAGAGCCATCGGCGCCAGCAGGGCGATTGCCGCGACGCCCGCAAGCGTGTCGCGCCGGGTAAGCCGTTTCATAGGTGATCCTTTCGAACCGAAGACAGCATAGTCCCGGGTGCGACGGTGCTTCCGAGCCACCCTCGGGCTGCAATTCCAGCCTGCTCGCCGATCAGCATGCCCAAGAGCCCGATCAGCGCGACGGCCGGGGGTGCCGGCGAGCGGACGCCGATCAGGCTGTAGAGGAGTCCGACTCCCAGCCCCACCGCGAGCGAGATTAGATAAGGCCTCATGTCCTGCACCCTCCGGCACTACGGGAACGAGCGGCAGCCGCTCCGACGCCTCAGTTTCGCGCGGCTTCCTCGGTGGCGATGCCGACGCCGGACACCTCAGCATTCTCCTGCCCGCCGAACATCGTCTTGGCGTAGTTGATGCCGAGGCCGTACGCGCCGCCCCAATGCTTCGCGATGCCGGTCGTGGAGTCGTAGCTGTCAGTTCGGGCCCAGTCGCGCTGCAACTCCAGCAGATATTGTAACGCGGTCATCGGACGCGCCCCCCCTTGGATCATGCGCTCCACTGCCCGCTCGTGCGCCTCGGTCGAGATATCGCCGCACGCGTCGGTAATTACGTAGACTTCGAAGCCCTGATCTATTGCCGAGAGCGCCGGACCCACGATGCAGACGCTAGTCCAAAGACCTGCCAGCACGATCCTGTCACGCCCGATCCGGTTGATTTCGTCGATGACGGCCGCATCTTCCCAGGTGTTCATGCTCGTGCGGTCAAGCATGCGCTGCCCTTCGAACGCCTCGCCGATTTCGGTGAACATCGGGCCCGAGAAGCTCTTCTCGGCGACCGTGGTGAGCACTGTCGGCACCTTGAAGGACGCGGCCGCTCGGCTCACCAGGGCGGCGTTGTTGCGGAGCAGCGTGGTATCGATCGACTTGGTAGCGAAGGCCATCTGCGACTGGAAGTCGATCAGCACCAGCGTATGGTCGTCCGGTGACAGCAGTGTCTTTCCGGGTGCGGCGCGTGCGGCGATGCTCATGAGTTTTTCCTTCCTGGAAGAGGGGGATGGGCGTGGCTGATCCTCAGCCGTTCGCGGTGCCGCCTGATTTCAGGTGATCGTCGTAGAGCGACACGAGGTGGCCGACCGCCTGATCCACGTATTCCGGCACGTCATACATGTCGTAGTGGTCGGCGCCGTCGATCACGACGAAGTCGCGGCGGTTACGTGCTCGCTCCCACAGCCCTCTGCCAGCCTCGTGCGAGAAGGTCGTGCCGAGTTTCCCACCAACGATGACCTGAAGCGGTTGGACGAGCAATTCCTCGACGAGGTGAAAGCCATCATATCCAATCAGGAGCGCATCGCTGACGAACAAACGCTTGTTGGTGCGGCGATCATGGTGGCCACGCGAAGTGGCATAATAGTCGATGGCGTTCAGGAGTGTCGGGTCCTCGATCCCCGCTTCCTTTGCTTCCGTGGGGCTGGGAAGCCATTCCTCACGCTTTTCGGCCGCACCGCGCGCCTCGGCGGTCCGCTGCTGCGCAACGGCCGCCAGCATCTCTTCGACGGCTGACGCCTTGGGCTGCATGCGTCGCCACGCAGACCCGACATCGTTGGCGACGACGGTGCCGACTGCCTTGAAGCGACGTTCGATGAGCGCCGCGTTGATCGCATAACCGCCGCCTGCACAAATGCCGAGCAGGCCGATCGCCTCCTCGTCGACGAAGGGCAGAGTTACCAAAAAGTCCACGCCGCAGCGAATGTCTTCGACGCGAACCGCCGGGTTCTCGGTGTCGCGCGGCAATCCCTCGCTCTCCCCTTGGAAGGAGGGGTCGAAAACCAGCGTCACATATCCCTTGTCGGCCAGCTTCTCCGCGTAGGTGGCGCCGGCTTGTTCCTTCACGCTGCTACCAGGGCCGACGATCACCACCGCGGGGTGGCGCTCCGTGTCCGAAAAGCGATCCGGCAGGCGGAGGTGGCCGACGACCTCCCGACCATCGTTCTTGAAGGTAACCCGCCGATTTTCGACACTCATGCCGCCTCCTAGCGTGCGCTTTTGGACAGAATCGCGATTGCTCTCGATCGTGCCATTCGCACCGCAGGGGCGGTAGCTTCACTTCATGTGGTGCTGTGTTGCGGTTTCAGGAACGCAACTTCAACATCTCGAGATCTGGCGCGCCAACTCGGTGCGCGTCACGCAGCATGATTGCTTTGCACAGGTTCTGGCAACAGGCGATCATCATCTCGGTTAGAACCCGGACCTTACGCTCGGGATGCTGCCCGGGTGGGCGCACGACGTAGATGCCAAGCGCGGGTGGTGGATACCGCTTCATCACTGGAACCAGCGCGCCGGAGTCCAGGTGCTCGATGATGAGTTCTTTGGGAATGCCCGCCACGCCCACCCCGGCAAGAGCGGCTGCAACGAGGGCAACGGCATTATCGGTTTTGAACCGACCATGCGGCTTCAGGGTGATCAACCTGTCTCCGTCCAAGGCAAACCAGGACTCGGTCCCGTGCATGACGACGTCGTGGTCGCCAAACTCCTCGGGCGTTTCCGGGGCACCTCGGCGCGCGATATACTCAGGCGTCGCTACGTAGATCGCGGGTGTATAGCCGACCTTGCGCGCGACCAGGTTTGAGTCTGTCAGATGCCCGATCCGGATCGCGCAGTCGAAGCCCTCTGTGATGAGGTCGACGAAGCGATCAGAGTAGGAGGATCGGACCTGCAGAAGCGGATTTAGCCGGGCCATGTCCGCGATGACCGACGCGAAGTGGGTTGGACCGAACGTCAGTGGAGCTGCGATCCTAAAGCTTCCACGCAGATCACCTGCCGGCAGGATTGTCTCCATGGCGATATCGTATTCCGCGCAGATCTTGGCGGCATGATCTCGGAAAGTGATACCTCCCTCGGTGAGCGCCGCACCCCGGGTGGTGCGGGCGAGCAGCTGAACGCCTAGTTCCGCCTCCATTCTGGCAAGCCTGCGGCTGACGATCGATTTGGAGACGCCCAGGCGCAACGAAGCAGCAGTCACGCCGCCCGCATCGGCAACCTCCACAAACGTCCGCAAGCTCTCGATGTCCATCTAGCGTTCCCCACGCCGCAACGACGACGCTGACAGCGGAATACTAAGTCGCAATCTACGCAACTTGTTAATGACACGCGGGGCGTAACAGCCGTGACGGCGGCCGCCGTGGCCGGGATCCACGCAAGCTGGAAGAGCGCGAGATGTGGACCTCATCTGATCTGGCTAAGCCATTGAGGAAGCTCGTCGAACGGCATCTTCTTCGCGGCGCCGTCTTCGCTAGCTGTGGACCCGTCGTTCCAGCCGCGCTGATGCAGGCCGGGCGGCACAATCTTCTCAGAGCGAGCCCGCTGTATGGCGCATTCGCGCGCCAAGAAGTCGACCAGTGCGCGCACAGACGGGAGAAGGCCCCGGCGTGATGGGAAGACGGCATGAACAATCCCCGACTCCGGCCGCCAGTCCGGCAGCACGTCGACAAGCCGTCCCTTCTTCACGTCCTCTGAAACAAAGATTGCTGGCAATTGGACCAACCCGGCGCCGGCTATCGCCGCATCCCGAAGAACCGACATGTCATCCGTTACAAGACGGGGCGTATGAGGAACGGACGCCACCTTTCCGTCGGCATGGCAGAGCCCCCAGTTATGCTCTCGGGTCGCACGAACTTGATCAAGACTTGGAAGACCGTGCAGGTCCGCCGGCGACTTCAGCTGCCCTCCTACTAGCTTCGGAGCAGCGACTAGGCATTGAACGCTTTCATCAAGGCGCCGCATAACCAGACCGGTCGAGTCCAGCGGGGGAAAGCGCACGCGCACTGCCAGATCCAGCCCTTCGGAGATCACGTCCACTCGGCGGTTGGTGCTCTCCAGGAAAATCTGCACGCCCGGATTGATCATCATGAAGCGCGCGATCAGTTCGCCGAACTGGAAGGACAACAGCGCAGTGGGGCAACTCATCCGCACCATGCCGCGCGGTTCGCCCTGCACCTGCGCCGCGACCTGCTCGGCGGCTTCCGCCTCCACCAGCATCGCGACACACCGATCGTAGAACTCGCGCCCAACCTCCGTGACCGAAAACCGCCGTGAGGATCGGTTGAGAAGCCTCACGCCCAGACGCTCCTCGAGCGTCAGGACACGGCGGCTGAGCAACGATTTCTGCACGCCAAGCGCGCGCCCGGCGGCAGAGAACCCCCCGTGATCAACGACCGCGGCAAAATAGTAGAGGTCGTTCAGGTCCTTCATCGTCCTCTCCGTAGGACGCTGCGTCGCTTCTGGCAATCTTTTCATTCCGGCGTCCCAACGTAATCTACGATCCAACACGCAGCCGCACGGCGGCGCGTCGGTATCGGAGAACGCACATGGCAGAGGTAATCGGCCGGTACGGTAACGACCGGCAGCATTGGGTTGGCGACGGTTTTCCCGTTCGCTCGCTGTTTTCGTACAATGACCTGGGCGCTCACGTCAGCCCGTTCCTGCTGCTCGACTACGCCGGGCCCCATCTGTTTGAGCCGACAACTCAACGCCGCGGGGTTGGCAAGCATCCCCACAGAGGCTTCGAGACGGTCACGATCGTTTACGAAGGGGAAGTCGAGCACCGCGACTCTGCCGGCAACGGCGGGGTGATCGGACCGGGCGACGTCCAGTGGATGACGGCAGCAGCTGGTATCATCCACGAGGAGTATCACTCGCCGGGCTTTGCACGGGCCGGTGGGCCGTTCCGCATGGTGCAACTGTGGGTGAACCTCCCTTCAAAGGACAAGATGGCACCGGCCGGATACCAGGGCATCCTGAAGGCTGACATACCGGTCGTGAAGCTCCCCAACCGTGCCGGCACCGTTCGGGTCATTGCCGGCGATTACCGGGGGACGAAGGGCGCCGCGCGCACCTTCACACCGGTCAACGTCTGGGACGTGAGCGTGAACGCCGGGGCAGACGTGAACCTCGATCTGCCCGCTGGCCACACCGCCATGATCATCGTCCTCACGGGCCACGTCACGATCGGAGGTAAGCAGGAGGCGGGCGAGGCCGAAATGGTGCTGCTGGATCGGAAAGGCGGCGACATTGAGATACACGCCGATGGCGACGCCAAGCTGCTGGTGTTGACGGGTGATCCGATCGAAGAGCCAATCGTCGGCTACGGTCCCTTCGTGATGAACAGCGAAGCGGAAATCCGGCGGGCCGCCGAAGACTTCAACAGCGGGCGCTTCGTCGCCGCTGCAACATGATCAAGGGGCCGGGTGCAGATCGCATCCGGCCCCTTTTTCCTGCGGATCGGTAGGCGTTCGACGTTCCGCTTGAACAAGGGCGCAAGCCCGCCGCGACACGCGACTTGAACAGGAAAGGGAACAGTTATGGCCAGTGAGACTATCCGCAATCCGCAGACCGATCACCTTCTCACCCCTGACAACGCAGCCTTCATCATCATCGATTACCAGCCGGTACAGGTTTCCTCGATTCGCTCGATGCCGCGCGACGAGCTGGTGTTCAATATCGTGGGCACTGCCAAGTGCGCGGTGAATTACAATCTCCCGATCGTCCACTCGACGGTCAACGTCGCGACCGGCCGCAACAAGCCGCCGGTCCAGGAGCTGCAAGCCGTTCTGGGCCATCTGCCGACCTATGACCGCACCTCGATCAACAGCTGGGAGGACACCGGCTTCAAGGATGCCGTCAAGGCGCTCGGTCGCCGCAAGCTCATCATTACCGCGCTCTGGACCGAGGCTTGCCTCACCTTCCCCGCGCTCGATGCGATCCAGGAAGGATATGAGGTCTATGTGCCCGTCGATGCCGTCGGCGGCACGTCCGTCGCCGCGCACGAGGCTGCGCTGCGTCGGGTAGAGCAGGCGGGCGCGAAGCTGATCAGCCGAGTGCAGATGTATTGCGAGCTTCAGCGCGACTGGGCGCGGGAAGCTACCGTCCCGGGCTTCATGGACGTCTTCGAGAGCTTCGACGGCTTCAACCCCGAGAAGGCGGCAAACGCCGGCTGACGGTAAACGCGCAAGTGGCGGTGGCTCCTGTCGCCGTCACTTGCTCGTAAGGAGATATCTCATGAGCGAGATGCACATCGTTGTCGGACTGAAGGCCGTGGCTGGCAAGGAAGATGAACTGCGCGCGTCACCTTCCTCGACAGCTCGCTGACCGGCCAATCGGATCTGGGTATCGACACCGCGCCGATCGGGCTCGCCGACACGGTCTATAACGCCACCATCTTCTACGAGCGAGGTCCTTTGTCCCTCCGCGTGTCGTACAATCGCAAGGGCGAGTACGTCGAGCGGATCGAGCGCAACATATATCCGGTCTATCGCGACGCATACGGTCAGTTCGATGTGGCGGCCAGCTAACAACTGACGCCCAACAGCCGAGTCGAATTGCAAGGCATCAACGTCGGTGACGCGAAGACCACCGGGTACACGATGGACCAGTCATTTCCGACCACCTACGAAGCCTCCGGAAGTCGTGTGAGTTTGGGCGTTCGCGCGCAGTTTTAAGGCCTCATTGATGCTCGCGCGCGCTGAAGAGGGCGCGACCTGCATCGTGGGGCTCTTCGGCAGCGCACCAGTGAGGAGATGGGTGCTCGAAGGCGTGCTGCCGAGTTTCGGCGAACTCACGACTGCGGCGGGGATCTCACTCGTTATACCGGCGAGCAAGAAGCTGCTTATGATGAACGAATGGCTGGATCTGGGCGGCTGGCAGATCGCTCTGAGTGACCGGTATTGGGTCTTCGCCACGAGCGGGCAGGGTGGCCGCAAGCGCCCAAACCCAGCCGCTGAGCTGGCCGATCTATCATTTTTAAAAGCAGCCAATCGTTCAGCACGATCGTCCCGCTTCTACATCTCCGAGAAGCGATCGCGGGAGACAGCAATCGGAACTAGATTATCGGGAGGCGGATGCTTCTGCCGCCGGTCAACGCGATCGGCAAGGGCTACCTTCGCTTGGCGAATTCCCTTTCGGGAAAGCTGATGCAGGAGATGGCGAAGAGACGCTACGGCAGCAGGCGTTCTTTTGTAGTCGATCCCGCCATCTTTGACCGGCGCAGGCAATCGGCGACGACCGATCAGGGGGCGAGCGTCTGAAGTGTCCTGATCGCATCGTCGGGAACGAGCGGCTTGGGTAGGAAGATCGCGCGAGCTGGCAGGCTGCTCAGGTCGGGCGCCAGGCCGGCGGTAGTAATGATGATCTCGATCGGCGGCCAGCGCTCGCGGATTGCGGCGGCAAGCTTTAACCCATTCATTGAACCCGGCATGTCGATGTCGGTAAACACGATGGTGATGTCGAGCCGTCCGGTAAGGATGGCAATAGCGTGGTCGGCATCGCGCGCCAGCACCGCCTCAAACCCAGCCTCCTCAACAAGATCGCACATGTCCATGCGTTGAAGAGGCTCGTCTTCGACCACGAGCGCGATCGCGGTGCGATGACGGGAGTTGGGGGATGGGGGCATGGGAACCACTACGAACGCCTGACTTCCGCAATAGTCGCTTGAAAAATCGCTTTAAATCCTTCGGGTCCGTAATCGAGGCTGCTGCCTCCGGCTCCTACCAGCCCTAGGCTAACAAGCCGTGAGCCGAACCCGCGCCGGGTCGGCGCGGTGACGGGCGGACCGCCGATCTCCGTCCAATGCAGAGTCAGCTCTGCGTCGTCGCCTTCACCCTTGATGCTCCAGCCGATGCGGATCGTGCCGCTGGTCGACAGCGCCCCGTACTTCATCGCGTTTGTAGCCAGCTCATGGAGCAGGAGCGAGGTGGAGAGCGCAGCACGCGGCCCCAACTCCACCTTCGGGCCTTCGGCGGTGTAGCGCCCGGCGATGCCGGCATCGCTCAACACTTTGTCGAGAAGGAAGCGCAAGTCCGCTGAACGCAGGGCCTGGTGGAGCAGCGCATCATGCGCGGTGCCAAGCGCCGTCAGACGGCGTGCGAAGGCGTTCAGCGTCGCGCGATCCACCACGCCCTTGAACGTCTGATTGGCGATCGACTGCACCATCGACAGCGAGTTCTTGAGTCGGTGCGCGATCTCGCCGTTGAGGATCGCTTGCGTATCCTCGGCGCGCTGGCGCGCGATGCCAATCTCCAATCGGTCAGCGGCATTGCGCAGGAAGGCGAGTTCGGCTTCGCTCGCCTCGTGCGGTTGCGACCAGTGTACGAGCAGTACCCCTACCGGGCGGCCGCGGTCGAGCACCGCGACGTTCACGCAGCCGCGGATCGCCAGCGCCGCCCATTTGTCGGCCTCGTCGGCTGTGCGCGGGTCTGTCAGCGCATCGGTGATCGCCAGCGGGCGTCCGCTAACGATGATTTTCTGAATGTGACCAAAGTCATTGAAGCGATACTCGCCCTCGATCGCAGGCAGGCCGGGCAACATCCAACCCGGTGCGAAGCGGACGCATTCATACCCCTGGAACAGCTCGCCGTAGGCGCAGCGCGACGCGCCCAGCGTCCGGCCGATGATGCTGGCGGCTCCGGCGACCATCGCATCCACGTCCGTCAGGTCGCGCAACAGATCGCCGAGGTGTAGCAATCCCTCTTGGCGAGCGTTGGCGGCGAGGAGATCGGTCACCTCCTGGAACAACGCGGTGAAACGGTCAGGGCCTGCGACTTGGACCACGCCGTCGTACCAGCGGCCTAGCGTGCCCACCTGCCGTCTGAAGTGAACCGGCTCGCCACCGTCGACCGCCTGGCCGAAGTCAGTGATCCACTCCTCCTCGACATCGGGCAGGATCTCGCGGATCGTGCGCCCCAGGACTTGGTCTGCGGGCAGACCGACGAGCCGCGTGAAGACCTCGTTCACACGCTCATAGCGCCAGTCGGCTACCCGACCGGCCTCGTCGCGCACGACCTGGCCCAGAATCAGGCCGTCGTTGCGCGTCTCGAACATGCGCTCCCAGCGCTCGTCCTCGCTAGCACGCGCGGCTTCGGCGCGCTCCTGGTCGGCAACAGCTGTCTGCCGCTCGCGTTCAAGGCGGCGCACCTCCAGCGCCTCAACGGTCCGGCGAGCCAGTGCGCTGAGGGTTCGCTGCTGCTCGGGCGTCAGGCCCTCGGGCCGCGGCTTCTGATCGATGACGCACAGCGCGCCGAGCACATGCCCGTCATGAGTCGCGAGCGGCGCACCGGCATAGAAGCGGATAGCGGGATCATCAGTGACGAGCGGGTTATCCCGCGTACGCGGATCGGCCGTCAGGTCGGGGATGATGATCGTCGCCCGTTCATCAACCACGAAGCGGCATACCGAGCGGTCCAAATCCGTCTCGCAGGAAGGAAAGCCCACCCGCGCCTTGAACCACTGCCGATCGTGATCGACCAGGCTGACCAGCGCGACGGGCGTGTTGCAGAGCTGCGAGGCGAGCGCAACGATGTCGTCGAACGCTGTCTCCGGCTCTGTGTCGAGGACGTCTAGTCTCTGCAGGGCATCCAGCCGTGCACCTTCCACCATCTTGCTCCCGCTACTCCAGCAGCATGCGAGAGTGTCTCGCTATTATCCGACAGCTCAGGCGAAGGGTCAACGTATTGGAAGATCGCGACGTGCGGCGTTCACACTCGACTTGGAAAACGATCCGCATCCGAAACTTTTCATCGTTTTTGGGAATGACGCGGTCAACGTCTCCTATGCACGCTCACTCCCCCGAAAGCGGCCGGTCCGCTTTCCCTGCCAATCAGGCCAGCCGGAGCCCCACCTGGAGCGCCCGGAAGGCTCGAGCGGCGAGATGAACAAGCGGCCGGAGTTGGGAAGCGAATAGGGGCATCTGGATGACCAGTTCTGGGTCCTCGCCACGAGCGGGGAGGTGCCGTGCTCGCATCATCCAAACCACCAACTGCAATTCGCTGATCCATAGGAGTCACATTGTGGCGAAAACCCTCAGCTTCGTTCCATGATCCTGGCTTGTCAGGTCGTGTTGCGCGCGAGCTCCTGGGTGTTTCGTACCAGCGACCACGAGGACGCCTGCACATCGGGCACGATGCGGAGATCTGTATAACCATTCGCTTCAACAAACTCAGATAGCTCGGCGTGGCGGTGTGCTGCAGTGATAGTGAGCACGTGAGCACCGGCCGCTTTTGCGGCTGCTACCCCGGCAGGTGCGTCTTCAAACACCAAGCATTGCTCTGGTGCCGCGCCTAGCTGCTGTGCGGCAGTGAGAAAGCAGGATGGGTCAGGCTTTCCACGTTGAACGTCCTCAGCCGTCACCAATATCCTTGGCAGCGGAAGGCCAGCCGCCCGCAGACGGCATTCGGCCAATTTACGAGGAGCGGAGGTAACAATCGCCCAACGGTCGGCTGGCAGCGCCGATAGGAAGTCAGCCGCCCCTGATATCTCCGAGACTCCGTCCATATCGACCATCTCGGCAGCAAGGATGTATTCGGCCTCGCGATCGACATCGATGTCCGGGATTGATAGTCCGGTAATGACCTCTCTTACACGCATGCCATGAGCGCTCGGCAAAAACGTGTCCGCATCCAGGCCGAACTGCGCCGCCCACCGCCTCCACACTCTCCGCGACGCTTCGATCGACGTGAGAAGGGTTCCGTCCATGTCAAACAAGAAGGCGGAAAACTGAGTACCGGAGAACACGTCTTCCATAAGCCTGTTCAATCCTTAGTTGCCGCGCCAGCGTGCTCGATCGTTCGTCTACGCGCAACGCGAAGATCGGGGCGGTGAAGCCTTCCGGCACGATACCACCTGCGCCATCGGCAGAAGCCGCCGATCATACCCATGAGACCTGCGCGGCACCCGCCATCAGTGTCCAGGATGCTAGTGAAGCCAGGCCAACTCAATGCTCCGTGTACCGCTGAGATGTCATGAGCACGGAGGTGAATGCGCGTCCGAAGTTGGACGGCGGGCAGGTGGCTAGGAGGGACCGATATTGGGTCTCTGCGCCCCAGCATTTATTGATCTAGCGGCTTACCGTCTCGTGTCCGAAGATCTGCCAGCAGCACGCGGATGGCCCACCCGGTCACACGCGCGATCTGCTCACCGTCCAGGTCCCAGTGGTCCCGCATCTCAAGCCACGGCGTCGTATGCAAAACCTGCAACATCGCGGTAGCGAGAGTACGGTCGGGCTCCGGGAGCTTCTCCACGGCATCAGCCGTCGCGGCGCGGTAACTCTGCTGTCGCTCCGCTTTCTGCGACAGGCGCATGGCGCGGCCCTGCGGCGTCGAGCGCACGAGCGTGGCGATCGGCGCGATGCGGTCCAGGCCTATGTAGATGGAGCGCGTGTCGCGCAGATCCTCCTCGTTGTCAGGAAAGATCACGCGACTGCCGGCGAGCTCCCGGACGCGCGTGCTGGCCGCGGCGAGCAGCTCCTCGCGGTCGGCGTAATACCGGTACACCGTGCGGCGACTGATCCCCGTCACGTCGGCGACAACATCGTGGTTCAAGTCCGTCCGTCCCTCCGCCATCAGCTGGATGACCGCGTCGGCGATGCGGTTGCGAGCTTCTTCCTTCTTCCGGCTGCGCGGCGACGAGGTGGCGGGGGAGGGCACTTCGGTGGAGTGGTCACGCATGTGGGTGACCTAGTAATCGGCACAGCCTGTGTCAAATTCCCGTTGACACAATCTGTGCCATTAAGCTATCTCGCTCAGGACAAAGAGGGGGATCTCACCATGCTGTTCCATGTTTCCATCGCTGCGCACGACCCGCGTCACGTTGCTGAGGTGCTCGCTGAGCTGTGGGCGGGCGACGCGCTGTTCTTCCCGCCGGTCTCCGACAATGGTTGGATCGTTCTTGCCAGGGATGAGCACCGCAGCGCGCTCGAGGTCTATCCGATCGACACGGTTCTGCGTGAAGCCGACGGTGACGCGGACGCAGTAGGGGAAGCGACCGGACGTGAGCCGTTTACGGCAACGCATGCGGCGATCGGCACGTCGCTCACCCAGCAAGCCGTGCTGTCGATCGCGGCGCGCGAGGGCTGGCCGGCGAAATATCGCAAGCGTGGCGGCATGTTCGGCGTCGTCGAGATCTGGATCGAGGGACGCCAGATGATCGAGGTGCTCACGCCAGAGATGCAGGACGAGTACAAGGCGACGATGTCGGCCGACAACTGGCGTGCCATGTTGCGCTCCTTCGGCGCTGCGGCATCGCTCACCTGAGAGGCGTCACCCGGCGTCGGCGGAAGGTTCGAGGCCGGCCTAAGGGGAAATGTCATGATCGAGATGATGCAGGGTCTGTCGCAGCGAGCGCTGCGACGGGCATCCAATCAGCCACGTCCCGCTGCTACGCGGATGCGGCATACAGCGCCTACGCCCGGCAGGTCTGTGCGTGAGGGGGCGGTGGCCTTCCTCGTCACCGTCACGATCCTGGCGCTGGCGCAGCAACCGCCGGTGCTTGGGTCCTGGCTCGACGCCGTCGCGCGGAGCGCGTTGGCGTGATGCGCGGCTTCTTTCGCAGGTAGGGCCGCCGGCGGACCGCCCGGCTAGCCGCGATGAACGGCCGACATCTTGTTGCCGCTCGGATCGCGCACATAGGCGGCATAGACGCCCGGCCCATAGCGCGCGCGCTCGCCAGGCGCGCCCGCGCAAGTGCCGCCCGCCTTCAACGCGGCCGCGTGAAACGCATCGACCTGCTCGCGTGACGGACTGAGAAAGCCGATCATCTGGCCATTCCCGGCGCTCGGCTCCGCGCCGTCGAAGGGCGCGCCGACGAACAGCACGATGCCGTCCCCGCTACCGCCCTGCGAGTAGCAGGACCAACCGGCGACGTCGGCGTGGCGCGCCCAGCCGATCGCCCCCAATGCTGCGTCGTAGAAGGTGACCGACGCGGCTTGATCGCGCGCGCCCACGGTCATGTAGTGGTCCATCGTCACCTCAATGAGCCGTGAGTTTAAGGGCTTCCGCGACCTCGTCCATGTAAAGCGGCCCGACCTGCACCGAGCTGTCGTCAGCGAGCCGCAGCCGGAGCATGCCACGACCCGGCCGCTCGACTGCCGTCACCGTGGCGAGCCGTACCATGTACGAACGATGCACCCGCAGCAGCACTTTGGGATCGAGGCGCTGCTCGAGCTCGCTCATCTTGGCGCGAAGGATATGCGCTTTGAGGTCGGTGTGGAGCAGCACATAGTCCTTGGCGGCCTCGATCAGGTTGATCGTCTCGACCGGCAGCAGCACGCTGCCCTGCTTCACCGGAACCCAGAGCGCATTGTCGTAGCTGCCGATCGGTGTGAGGGGTGACGCCGCATGAACGGAAGCACCATCGTCCGTGACTCGGGTTCGGCGCCGACGCAGCGCACGTGCCACGCCCATGCGAAGTCGCTCGGCGCCGACCGGTTTCAGCAGGTAGTCGGCGGCTTCGATGTCGAAGGCCTGAGCCGCATATTGATCGAATGCGGTGACGAACACGATCTCTGGTGAGGTGGCCTGCTCCATCAGCTGCTTGGCCAGCGCGATGCCGCTCATGCCAGGCATGTCGATGTCGAGGAAGACGAGGTCTGGACACAGCTGCTCGATCAGCGACAATCCCTCCGCCGCTCCGGTCGCGGTGGCTACCACCGTGACCTCGGGGATCGCGGCCAGTCCGGTCGCGAGGCGCTCGATCGCCAATGCCTCGTCGTCGATCAGGATTGCCCGCATCACATTCACCTCGGTGCAGCTGCATACCAGCGCCGGCGTCAACTTAGCACCCTTGGCCACACGCACGAGCGGCCCCGTCGCACCCTCGTCCACTTTGGTCGCAGCCTGAGGCCGGGACGGGATTGCTGCGATGGAAGGCACCGGGCAGGATCGCGTCTATGGGGAGGCTGCGCCGCGACATTTGGATCACGCCGGAGGGGCGGCAGGTCGTCTGGATGACGCTGGCGAGTTGGCTCCTCGTGCTCGGCGTCTACCAGCTCACGGAAACCCTCAGCGGTCGCTTCGGCTGGCTATACGACATACCGATGGACGTGCCGGCGGTCGTATTGGTCGCTCTGCTGGTTCTTCCTGCCTACCCGCTCGTACTGGCACTCCACGAAGCGACGCCGTGGCAGAAATGGCTCATTTTCTTCTTCGTCGCGCTCGTCATCGCGTCCCTGCAAAGCATGGTCAACCTGGTCGAGAACCGCCTGCTCGGCGTCATTCCGCGCTTCGACGCCGCTCATGCCGACATCATTCGCGAGCGCTTCGCGCGCGTGATGCAGGGGCACTTCTACAAGACCTTCGCCAACATCACGCTCATCGCCTTTACGGTGCAGGTACGCGACCGGGCTGCCGACCGCATGGCATTGCTCGAGGTCAGCGCCCGTGCGGACCGAGCGCGATTGGCGGCGCTCAGACTGCAGCTCAATCCTCATTTCCTCTTCAACACGCTCAATGCCATCTCCTCGCTCGTCGGTGCGGGACGCACACGCGAGGCGGACGAGATGATCGAACGCCTGTCGGATTTCCTGCGCCAGACGCTGGAGGAGGAGGTCGATGCCATCGTGCCGCTCAGCCAGGAACTCGCCGCGCTCGACAGCTATGTCGCGATCGAGCGAATCCGGTTCGGCGAGCGTCTCAACATCGAGCTCAACGTCGATCGTACCCTTCGTGCGCGTATCCTGATGCCGAGCCTAATCCTGCAGCCGCTCGTCGAGAATGCGATCAAATACGCCGTCGCCCCGGCCCGGCAGCCGGTCACGATCGCCTTGTCGGCGTGGGAGGAGGACGGTCTAGCGGTGATCGATGTTCGGGACGACGGCGCCGGTGTTGCCGTCGATCGCGGCAGCATCACGAGCACCGGACTGGGCCTCGCCAACGTTCGGCAGCGTCTGGAAACGCTATACGGTAGTGTCGCTGCGCTGGAGGCGGGGCCGGACGCGAGTGGTGGCTGGCGCGTGCGCCTGCGCTTCCCACCGGCTATTACCAGCCAGGCGTAGCAAAGCCGTCTTGGTCGCAGCGGGATCAGTTTCCGTCGCGCCGCCGCTGCGGACGAACAACGTCAAGTGCATCGCGCCTCTGGGGAGTCGGTCCGAGTTTGGGTCTGGGCCCCTGACCTGGCGCGCTCCTCGATCTGGGCTCGCCCAGCTCGAGGAGGAACACCGCCATGAAGAAGATATCGCCGCTCGTCGGCGCAACGATCGTCGCCGCGCTGATGCTCGCTCAACCGTCCGTCTCATGGGCATCGATCCAAGCGGCAGACAGCAAGCAGGCGCTCGTCTCAAGTACCGAGCCGCTCGCCGGAGAGCAGCCGCTTTCCTGCGAGATGATTTCTGCCGAACTCGGCGCGCTCCAGGAAGCGGCCACAGCGCGCGCGATCAAGGCGCAGCGAGCCGCGAAAACGAAGCGAGGCCTATTTGGCTTTGCCAAGACGATGGCGTCGGTCATGGTTCCTGGCGTGGCAATCGCGGCGGGCGGCGGCTCGGCACTCGGCTCGCTTGCCGCGCAGGGAGCGAGGCAATCGGCCGCTGAGGCACTGGCGCGGTCGAATGCGCCCGCGGGTGTACCGACTGCGCCTCAATACAGCGTGGCAGAGCAGGAGCGACTTGGGCGCTTGGCGACGCTCGCCGCTGAGCGGCAGTGCGGAGCATGAGGCTCCCGATCGCGATCGTCAGCTTCTGCGCCGGGTTGAGTGGGAACCTTGCTTTTGGCGCCGTCAGCGCTGCAAGCCCGTCGGACGCGCCGATTCCCGGCGCGTATCGCGTCACCTCCACGGTCAAGGGCGCACCGTCAAAGGTCAGTGACGAGTGCATGAGCGCCGATGAGATCGCGGAACTGTTCGCGCTCCGGCCGATGCCGGGATACTGTGTCATGGCCCGCGATCAGATCGGCAGAGGGCGGATCGATCTCGCGCGCTCATGCCGTAGCGGCGCGCAGGTCCGCTCGGCATCGATCAGCGGGAGCTACTCGCCCACCGCGTTCGATGCGACAACGTCCTCGCGCCTGCCCGAGCTACCGGAACCGCTGGAGATCCGGCTGAGAGGGCAGCGTACTGGCGGCTGTGAGGCGGACTGAGGCTGGGTGACCGGCCGCGCGAAGAGCCGCGGACCATCGGTGACGGCTTCGTCGCCGCGACGTCCTGTTTCGTCGCGGCACAGATGAGCGCCGCACCGGCGCGGTATAGTAAACGAGGCGGCGGAACAGTCGAAAAGCTCAGCCGCCGATATTTCGATGACGACACAAGAAGCTCGTGGCTGTCTGCCGCCGCGATCGCTGCTGCTATGAGAAAGGGAGATATAATGAGCAAGATGATCATGCCTCTGTTGACGGCTGCGTTCGCGGTGCTGACCTCCATGCCGGCCGAAGCGGCGGTGCAGATGCTGGATTTTACGCAGGGCAACTACTGCAACGGTGGGGAACTCTGCACCAACAACGCCGCCATCGACAAGGGTCACGGGAGCACCGCGGAGGTGTCGGTGAACTTCGGCAGCACCTACGATGGTTTTCCAAGTGGCCCGCTCTACTATTACGAGCGCGGCTTCGGCGATCTTGTGGGTGTGGCGTACAGCAACAAGGGCTCGACCGATTTTCGTACCCGCGCCCGCATCACGCTGAGCGCCGCTGCTGGCTATGAGATCACGCTCAAGTCGTTCGATCTCGGCTGTTTCGTCAATCTGGCAAACTGTCAAACCGCGACCTACAACGTGAACCCGGGCGCAGGCGGGTACCAGACCGGCTCGCTTGGTACCGGTTATCCCACCCACCAGAATGTCACCTTCAACGCCGGGTATGGCAATGTCATCGATCTCTGGTTCGGCGCCGGCGAGAATGTCGGCATCGACAACATCAAGTGGGATGTGCGCGCGGTCGGCGCCGGCGCGGTACCCGAGCCGGCGACCTGGGCGATGATGATCCTGGGCTTCGGGCTCGTCGGTACCTCGTTGCGGCGACGTGCGCCCACGCTGCGGCGCCAGCTGGTCTGATCAAGGGCGAGCCCTCCGCGAGCGGCTCGCCCGTTTCACAAGGTTGAGATCATGATGATGAGCGAGGGGGGCGCTGTGTCGTGGCGCTGTGTTCTGCTCGGCACGCCTGTGCTGTGGTGCGGTGGCCCGCCTCCTGCCACTCCGCGGCGCTACCACATCGGCGCCACAATGGTGCGACGACGGAAGGGGTATGGCGATCGCGATCAGCTGTGCGATCGACTGCGGCTTGCGTTCGAGCTCGCCAGTGCCGACCACGAACCCTCGCTTCCGACCGCGATGTTGCGGATCGTCATCGATGAGGCGGCGACCAGTTCCCCCACGCCAGCACCAGCCTCACGGCTGCCTCTGATCGGCTCGCTGTTCCAGACGACCAAGCGGATCCGCGCTGAGGTTGAACTCGTAAATCCATTCTCGGGAACTACGCTCGAGCGCTTCATGATCAATGCCGTTGACCCGACACGCTTGTCCACCATCGGCGACGAACCTGCGTCCTCATACTCACGAGGGAGTCTAGCGGCCGCTTCGAAATCGTGCACGCGGCATCTGTCACACCTCACACAAGAGTGGCTGATCAGACGTTTCGTCACACTCACCTTCAGCAGGCTCTACGGCGCCACGGATCGAGGTGACGATGATCCCCGCCTACCTAGCAACGAACCGAGGCTGTCTAGCGAGCCATCAAGATTCGCCCTCGTCGCGGCCGGTCGGATCGAAAGTTCGATGTGATGAACAGGGCTGTTATGATCTTCGCCCTGGCGCTGGCATTGCTGTTCCCCGGAATGCCAGCGACGCCACCGGCTTCGTAGGCTGTCCGTGATGGCGGCGAAACCGGCATCGCTCGCCCTCGAGCCCGTCGAGACATCTTCATCGCGCCGAAGTCCGCCTCGGTCGCGAACATCGTGCAGGGCTGGGCATCTGCGCTAGGTGTGTTGCACGGATAAGTCACCCGTGCCACTTATCCATGTCGTTCGGGACTGAGCGCCGGACGCGTAGCCGCTCGGCCTAGGCTCACAACGCAGTGATGGTCGGGAACTGCTGACTAGCAAAGAGGGGAGAGGTCTCAATGAAACTCACACGTAAGATCCTGTTGCACCTGCTGCTCGCCACCGTAGCGACCGAAGGTATAGCGCAGCGACCGGCCGGTCCGGTGACGCTCGTCCATGCCGGCCGCTTCTGGGATGCGGAGAGCGGGAAAATGCTTTCGGCTCGCGACATCCTGATCCGTGGCGACCGGATCACGGAGGTCGCGCCTAGCATCGCGCTTCCGACAGGCGCGACTGAGATCAACGCGCGCGGCTGCAGCGTGCTGCCAGGTCTCATCGACACGCACACCCACATCCTGGCAGAACAGAAGTTCGGCGAGCCGCTGAGTCAATCCATAGATCGTGACAACACGCACGGTGGCGCTATCGGGCGGACCTTCACCGGCATACCCCGCGCACGGCAGTACCTCGATGCCGGCGTAACGACGATCCGTGACCTTGGTAATTCCGGTCAATTCCTCGATCTCGTGTTAGGACAGGCGATCGCCAACGGCACGGTGATCGGCCCGCGCATCATCGGTTCGGGTCCCGGTCTCGCTCCGGCTGGTGGACAATTTGAGCGTTTGCCGATGGACCCGCATGGGCTTGTCTCGGGCGAGTACCGGGTCATCAATGGCGCCGACGACGCGCGCGCTGCCGTTCGCGACGCAATCGCCCGCGGCGCTGATGTCATCAAGATGTACCCTGAAGCGTCACCTCAGCGTACCCGGCTCACCGTTGCTGAGATGCAGGCGATCGTCAGCGAGGCTCAGCGACACAACATTCCGGTTGCGGCACACGCAACCTTCGATGCTGCGATCCGCGAGGCAGTGGAAGCAGGCGTGTCGTCGATCGAACATGGCTACGAGATATCCGATGCGACATTGAAGTTGATGGCCGCCAAAGGCGTGTGGCTCGTTCCGACCGATCCCTCGATCGAGATGGTGAAAGAGTTCTCCATGTCGTGGAAGCAACAGCCGCCGCCCGGTGAGATCGCGCAGCAGTTGAAGATGTTCCATGACCGGCTGCTGCGCGCCCACAAGGCAGGCGTACGGATCGCGCTCGGCTCCGATCTCTACTTCCCGTATGCGCCTGGTCGAGGAGCCGGCACGCGCGGAACGCTCGAAGGCTATGTCGATGCCGGGCTGACTCCGGCGCAGGCACTACGCACGGCGACATGGGAGGCAGGCCGGCTGCTGCGCGACGATGGCCTCGGCGTTCTGCGCCCCGGCGCGCACGCCGACCTGCTCGCTGTCGCTGGCGATCCGTCGCAGGAAATCAGGGCATTGCGAGGCATTCGGTTCGTGATGAAGGACGGAGTTGCCGTCGTGCCGTTCGCCGGGTGTCGCTGACGTCCTGCCTGCTGCGGGCGCGATCACTTGATCGTACCCAGGTTCCAAAGAGGTTTGCCGGTGCGTCGAGGTGAGGGCATTATTGGCTCACAGCCGGATCGCGACCTTAAACGCGTCGCGCTCCTTCAGATCTAATGAGAGAAAACACATGACTAGTATACGTCATGCGCGGCGGTATGCTTTCGCGCCAATCGCACTTTGCTTATCTCACATCGCCTCCGTTCCAGCACAGGCTCTTCAGATTGACAGCCTCAAGGCTGCTCTCGCCACAGCGAGGCACGCGCAATCGTCGGGCACGACCGATTCTGCGCCAGCGGCGACGGCGGAACGCGACCGCATGAACACCGCCGGCGAGCACGCTCCATCGTTGGAGACTGTGAGCCGGTATCAGAAGCGCAATCACCTAACAGACGAGGAGCGCCGAACCAGTCCCAATCGTGCGCCTCGGGGGCTTGTGCCGCCGGAGTTTCGCGGAAAACCTGTGTCGCAGCAGGCCCTCGAGGAGGCTAATCTGGCGATCCTACGCCGGAGGATGGATCCCTACGCTTATCTGGTAGGGGCAACCAGCGGCACCATGCTGCCGCCAGAAGCTCGCCTGGTCGCGTGCGGCGGAAATGAGCGTCACTTGTTCTACACCTTGGGCAAGGAAGATCCGCAACTCCTACACAATCTCGCTGTTCGTAGAGGCCTGAGAGATCGGATCAACACGGAGTGGACAGTTCCTGAGGGATCGAAGGTAGCGCCGAGTGCATCACCTACCGCGACCATAGCTAAAGCCGCGGCCTTTCTCAGGGAGCACGGTTATAAGCCTGTCCCGACTTGGTTGGAACCGCACCTGTTCGCGCCGCTCGGCGAGCGTCCAGGGCAGGCTAGTGTCAGGGTCAACATCACTGCGAATGCGAGGATGGCTCTGGCGTTCTGCGCCTTTGCAGGCGAGACGCCTCCGCCCAGCGGTCCTGGCATCGAGGTGCGGGTTCACTTTCCCGCCTAGCGCCACAGCCTCAGGTCGGTTCCGCGAGCCGCGGCGTCATGTCGGAAAACGACAGGATGCTCTAGGTTGCTTGCCGATGCGCCTCCTGAGCGTCTCAGGACCACCACGTGGCACTTAGACACGCGGATGAATGAATGTCTGAAACTGAGTAGCGCTGCGTGGCCTTTGAGTGACCGCTTCTGGGTCTAGCCACAACCGGGAACGGGGTCCCATTCGCCCGAACACTGCCAGCGAGGCGCTTGGCCCAAGTTAAATCGGTTGTCAGAAAGGTGCGTTGCGATGACCGGCTCGTCATAGGTTCTGGACGAACCAGATGACAAACCCCGCTACGCCGAGGAGGGCAAGCGCGAGCAGCGCTTGCACCAGCGGAGGATCCTTGCGAGCCATCTCCGTCGGCCAGGGCAGCGTCAACGCGCGCAACGGCGCGACAAAGGCCGCGATCGCGCCCGAGACGCGAACCCAGTCGAGTGCGACCCAGCGCCGCGCCATTACAATCGACTCCGTATCGGTGATGTTGTCCTTGGGCGAACCGATCCCGTGATAGTAAAGCGCCGCGTTCATTGGCCAGAACGCAACCACCGTCAGGATCAGCAGCAACAGGATGCCGATCGACGGTAGACAGAGCAGCCAGCGAAAACGCCACGGCGTTAGCCACCCCGCGGCTAGGGCGCCGAACCCTGCCACCAGCATTGCGGCCGACAAGGGGATGAAGAAAACGCCGGTATCGACCGGCCATGCCTTGCCATAGGGCATCAAAGTCAGCGAGGCGGGTGGATGCGCGCTCCATGCGCCGGCCAGCACAACGAGATCGAACAGCTTCGCTCCGAGCAGCGGCCCACCCGTCAGTACGGCTAGCCAGAGGAACGCTCGCGTGATGCCCTGCCTGCTTGCCATAACGCCCGCCCTGTCGTTGCCCCCTAAATGCCTGACGAGGCCTCGCGGGTTTGCGCGATGTACTCGCGGGGTGATCGGTAGCCCAGCGCCTTGTGCGGGTGCACCT
>NZ_SLXN01000013.1 GCF_004345855.1 Sphingomonas sp. BK235 | reverse complement strand
AGGTGCACCCGCACAAGGCGCTGGGCTACCGATCACCCCGCGAGTACATCGCGCAAACCCGCGAGGCCTCGTCAGGCATTTAGGGGGCAACGACATCTCCCGAGCAGGAGGAGGAGACAGATTGTGTCCGGTTGATGGCACCGACACAAACTTAAAGGGCGTTTGATGATACCGCTGGCTGCCTCCCCTTTCCCATCGGCGCAGACCCTCATGCTTTCGCGACTCTAAGACGGCTCGGGCGCCAAGATGAATGAACGACTGGACTCGAGAGGCGGGCTGGCGCCCCTCGTCAGGCGTGCACAACGAGGGCCTCTTGATGCAACATCGGCCTGATCGGCGCGCTGACTGGATAAGCCGCCGCGGCTTCCTCGATGCGCCAAGCGATGAGGATGAGGAAATCGAGCCGTGCAGCGCCGATGCAGCAGGGGCAAGGCACGCTATGCGCACTCGAACGCGATTGCTATTCGTACCCCCGGGGCGAGCGGCCTTTCACTCCAGCGGTCGGCGGGCGATCCCACAATAAAGGCGAAATCCTATGTTCTCGTTCAAATCCGCCCTGTTGAACGGTGCGGTCGTGGCGGCGCTCGCGTCCGGCTTCGTCGCCTGCCGCGCCTATCAGGCGTTCGCCGCTGAGAAGGCTTTGTTCGATCCCCCGTCGGCGCTGGTAAGAACGGATTTCCCGACGTGGCCGTACCCGCGAGGCATCCCGGACGATGAGAAGGAAGAGGGAAAGTTGTTCCACGTTCCCGGGAGCAAGCGGGCCTTTACCTTCACCCAGATCAACGGGCAGCGAGCGACGATCGACTGGTTCCCGGAGCGTCACCCGACACCGCCACCGCCAGTCATCAGCGGAAGGGAGGGTGCCTACAACGCCTGTGGCCAATGTCACCTCATAGATGGCGGAGGCAAGCCGGACACGAGCGATCTGCGCGGCCTGCCCGTCGACTACATGCTGCAACAGCTCGCAGATATGAGGGAGGATCATCGTCACGCATCGATCAACGGTGCGCCGCTGGCCAAGATGGTGGAGATCGCGAAGGCACTGCCGCTCGACGATGCGCGGCAAGCCTCTGAATATTTCCATTCGATCAAGCCGGTGAAGAGACTTCGTCTGATCGAGGGCAACGTCGTTCCTGTCACCCACCCCGCGGCGCACGCGGTACAGAAGGTTGACCCGAGCGGCGCCACCGAACCGATCCGCACCCGGATCATCGAAGTACCGCAGGATTTCGAGCGTACCATGCTGCGCGATCCATCGTCCGGCTTCATCGCCTATGTACCAGCGGGCAGCATCAAGAAGGGCAAATTACTGGCGACGAGCGGCGGAGGTGGCAGAACGCTACCCTGCGCTTCCTGCCACGGTGACGACCTGAGGGGATCGGGTGCCGAGTTTCCCAGCATCGCCGGTCGATCGCCGACCGCAATGGCACGCCAGCTGTATGATTTCAAAAGCGGCACGCGCAACGGCAAGAATGCCGTGGCGATGAAGCCGGTGGTCGCGCGCCTTACCGATGCCGACATCGTGAACCTCACGGCTTATTTGGCGTCGCTCGATCCTTAAAATCGTCACGCGCGTCGGCGCGCCGCGACGATCTCGGCACGGCAGCGGCCGGATGCCGCAAGATGGCGGCTGGCGCTCGGCCTTGCGGCCGCTGCGCGTCGGGTCAGGGGTGGATCGACAGGGCTTCATGTCGTCCGCTGAAGGTGACTTAGCGCCGGCTCATTGCTGTTCTGATGATCATGTTCACCGCGACGTCGGCGCCGCAGCGGGCGGTCCGCGACCTTCATGCCGAGGTCAGCGATTCAAAGAGCAGTTCGACGGTCTAGTGAGCCGGCCGCCGGATCGCGCCGACGGCCCTCTCGTCCGAAGCCCGGATGTCAAACGAAGCGCAGCACCGTCTTCCGCCGCATGGCGTAGCCGATCGCGCCGAAGCCGAGAATCATCATCGCCCAGGTAGCAGGCTCGGGGACGGCGCCGGGCGCGACCGCCGCTGAGACGGTCAGGCTCGCCGGGGTGCTGGATGAACCTTTATACGAGCCTGCTGCGGCGAAGGCACCGTCTGCGAAATAGCGATGGGTGATGGTTGAGCCGAAACCGCTCTCGGTCACGACGTTCACCTCATCGCAGGCCGACGCGCCGCCACCATTCGGACAGGAAGAGAGAAATCTGATCCGCGCGATCGAGGCGGTGGCATCCTTTAGCAGGCTGCGATCGACCCAGCCATCGGTCACGAAGGTCGGTGCTTCGTAGGTGAAGCTTATGTCGCCGCCGGCAAACGGCTCGAAGGTCTTGAACGAGTAGGTCACGGCCGCGTGGGCCGAGGCCGGCGCCAAGGTGGCGATCAGGCCAGCGATAAGCAGATTGCCCATTCATCCCCCTGCGCTTGAACGGTAAGCCCCCTTGGTTACCCTCCAAGTGGGGCAGCTATACCCTAGCTTCTGCGACGGCATACAGTTTTGATAGCCTGACACTCTTCTTCATCGCTGAATGTGACCCAAATCGCGGCAGCGCGGACGGACGGCGGCTCGCCTGGACCAGCAGCGGACCAGGCTTCACTGAGCTACCAGAGCCGATCAAATTAGATCGGAACGAAAAGGAAGCATTCTCCCGCGAGACAGGGTCGCTGCGTAATCGCGCTGTCGGCCCAGTCCGTTGAACGCCCGCCATCATGAGCTGAGCCTTTGAGGTGTAGCGGACGATCAGCCCAGCTCCTGCACCTACCGGGAACAGCCAACGCAGTATTGACTGACGCAGGCCCCCTCTCCCGTTCACATCCCCGTTGCGCTACCGCCGGCCGATGGCGAGGAAGAAACGCTACCTGACCGCGACAATGGCCGATGGGTACGTCAAGACGATCGGTCCTACGGTCGCGCCATTCACGCACTACTGGCGCATCGTCGCACATCTGAACGACGGCAAGACGGAGGTGTTCTGGGGACACACCACCTCCGCTAAGGAAGCCGCGAGCAAGGAGGCGCTAACCAAACAGGCGGGGAAACGTTACGGGTGGGCGAGCTTCGATTTTGAGATAGTAGCACTTATCGAACATCCACGGCCTTGAGCTGAAAGCCCGGTTTGGGCGACCAGTTATCCCGCCGCAAAGCATGGGCGCTTGCGGCCCCCAGCCCTCTCGTGCCGAGACCCTTTAGTGGTCGTCCAGCGCCCGTCGGCCCGCTCTCAACTCCTGCCATTCGGTCACGGAGTGACGTGACCGTTCTCGACCCTGAGCACACGCCATAACCCGCGTCGGCATGGCTTCAGCGACATGCGCGCTTCCACTCATGAGAGCAGCGGGGTTCCAGATTATATTCGGCGGTATATAGCGGAGCGATGAAGCAAGCTATCGCACGGTATGCCGGGGCCGCCGCGGCCATCGTCGCACTCGCCCCTGTTGCAGAGGCTCAGGAGGCGGGCGGCAGGGCCGACGTGATCGTGAACGGTGTTCTCCCGGCGGCCGACGACACCTACCGAGTGGATCGAGTAGACATCGGCTCACTCGGGTCGCGAAGGCTCTTGGACACACCCTACTCGATCAGTGTCGTCCCGGTGAACTTGGCCGAGAACCAGCAGCTGCAGAACGTACGCGAGCTGTTCCGCTACATCCCCTCGGTTCAGGGCGAGAACATCCGACCGCAGTCGCGTGGCCTCCAGGCGGGCGTCGTGCAGAACACGCGCATCGATGGTCTCAACATCGCTGCCACTACCGACTATGCAATCGAACAGTTTGACCGCATCGAGGTGCTCAACGGTCTCGCTGGCGCCTTCTACGGTCCGGCCAGCCCCGCAGGGACCTTCAACTACGTCTTGAAACGGCCGACTGATCGGTCGCTGTCCTCTTTGAAGTTCGGCTACACCAGCGAGGGCAACCTTCTCGCGCATGCCGATCTCAGCCGCCGCATCGGCTCCGTGGGCGCGCGCGTGAACCTGCTAAGTCAGGACGGCCAGACGTTCGCCGACGCGAGCAACCTGCGCCGCAAGCTCGCGAGCGCGTCAGTCGACGTCCGACCCGCGGAGCGTACGCGGGTGGAGTTGAACGCGAGCTACTACCGCTACACGGCAACCGGTTTCCCCGGCAACTTCGCCTTTGCCGCGGGTGTACCGTTTCCGAAAGACCTCGATCCCGTCCGCGAGGGCTACGGCCTTCGCTGGGCAGGCGACGACAACACGACCAGACTGGCGAGCGGTCGCCTCTTCCAAGGCCTCGGTGACCGATGGGAGCTGATGGCGGGCGTGCTCGCGATGAGCAACGATCGAGCCTCCACCGTACCGACCATGACCGTCACCAGCCCGACGGGCGCGTACCGCGCGACTACTGTAAACACTACTTTCAGCTTCGATCGCGTGCTCAGCAACGTCGCGGCGTTGCGCGGGAGCGTGGCTGTAGCAGGGATGCGTCATGAGCTCTCCCTCGGTACCACGGGCTTCACCTGGCAGCGGTACACGCCCTTTCGAACCGGAGCGATCGCACTTGGCACTGCGAACCTAGCCGCCCCTGTCGCGTTCAACGAGCCGTCACTACCCGACTTCCAAGATCGTTTCCATGCGCAGACGACCCGCCAGCAGGCGGTGACGATCGGCGACACCGTCACCTTGACCGACAGACTGATGATCCAGGGTGCGGTCAGCCAAAGCTGGATCCGCGCGCGCAACATCAATCGGACCGGCGTCGTGACGTCGCGCTACCGCGACGACGGTCTCAGTCCGGCGGCGAGCGTGATCGTCAAGCCGCAGGACCGCATGACCGGCTATGTTACCTACGCCAGCAGCTTGCAGCAGGGCGACGCCGCGCCTGCAACGGCGGCGAACGCCGGCGACGCCCTGGCGCCATACCGCAGCACTCAGTGGGAGGCGGGCTACAAGCTCGATCTCGCTCGCATGCAGGTTGCGTTGGCAGTTTACGAGATCCGTCGGCCGTACGCCTATGTGGGAGGCGATAACGTGTTCGCTGTGCGAGGGCGCCAACGTAATCGAGGCGCCGAACTGACCCTCAACGGTCGGGTTGGTGACGACCTGAACCTCTACGGCGGCATCGCGCTGCTCGATCCGAAGCTATTCGACACCGGAATGACGGCGACGAGCGACCGCCAGATCCTGGGTCCGCCCAAGCGTGCGATCAATCTGCTCGCGGAGTACCGCCTGCCGATGCTCCATGAGGTGACTGTCACGGCCGACGTGAGCCATGTCAGCCGGCGACCTACCGACTTCCGCAACACGCAGTCAGTCGATCCCTACACCCTACTTGACCTCGGGCTGCGCTACCAGCTCGAGCTCGGAGGCCAAGTCATGGCGCTGCGCCTGGCGGTCAACAACCTCTTCGACGAACGCTACTGGGCGAACGTCGCGCCCACGGGGCAGAACGGCTATAACAGCGTCGACAACGGCACGGGAACGCTCGGCACACCGCGCAACGTCCGTCTCTCACTGCAGGTGGCGCTGTGATCCGCTTTCCCGTTTCCTTCGTCGCAGCCGTGCTGACGACCGGATCCGCCCCAGCGGAGCCGATCCGTCCTCCGTTGGTGGTTTATGCCGCGGGCAGTACGACGGGCGTCTTGCAGGCGATGATCGATCGGTACAGCGAGCGCACCGGTCAGCGCGTGACGCTCCACACCGGCCCCGCTGGCCTGATGCGCGAGCGTATCGAGGCGGGCGACAAGGTCGACCTGTTCGTCTCTGCGAACATGGATCATCCGCGGCGGCTGCAAGCCGAAGGGCTTGCCGGCCCGGTCGCGCTCTTCGCTCGGAACAGCCTTTGCGTCTCGGCCTTGCCTACGGTTGGTCTGACCCAAGCGAACCTATTGGACCGCCTGCTCGATCCCCGGGTGCGGATCGGGACATCGACGCCTGGCGCCGACCCGGGCGGCGACTACGCGCATAAGTTCTTCGAGCGAGCCGACGCGATCAGACCGGGCTCCACCGCGACCCTGAAGGCCAAGGCGCAAGCGGTGGTGGGAAGCCGGATTGAGGAGCCTGCTGCGGCACCGACCGGTAGCGCAGCCGACGCCATGATCCGGCGCAACATTGACACCTCGGTTGGCTATTGCAGCTCGCGGGTCACGACGCCCGACACGAGCGTAGCAAAGGTGCGCGTGCCAGCGGCGCTCGCGGTTCCGATCCGCTATGGGATGACCGTAGTCTCTACGTCAAAGGACGGCCGTCGCATGGGGGCCGCTAAGCGGCTAGCTAGCTATCTGCGCGGAGCGGAGGCACAGGCGCTGATGGCATCGTTCGGGTTCAGCCGAGTACAATAGGGACGATAGAGTGAGCGCAGGACGGCGAGCCGACGGTGGAGCGAGCGGCTCTCCTGCCCTAAAGGCGAACGACCCATAACCGGTCATTCCGCAGGCCCTGCCCGCCTCTCAAATCCAGACATTTGTTCATCTTGAGGGTGCCGACGCTATGAGCGACCGCTGCAGGCACCGCTTCATACCCGATCCTGCGGGCGTTCGTGAGAGGCACCGCTAACCCCGACGCTCCTTGAGTGCGCTTAAAGCGACCAAGCGGTGGCAGCTCGTTAACATATGTTGCTCTATGTTGCTGGCACCTCTGGAGAGTGTCGCAAACGTGAAGAACCTGAAGATCAGCTCGAAGCTGCTCGTTGCCTTCGGCATCCTACTCGGCTCGCTCCTGCTTATGGCAGCCGCGTCGATCACCAGCCAGCACACCTTGAACGGCGCAGCCGAGCTGCTCGGGCACGACCGACGGGACAAGCTGGTCGCCGTTGCCGCGCTCGACACGGCGACGTCGGACTACCGCAATGCCGAGGCGAACAGCATCCTGTCAGAGGCGCCCGCCGACATCGCTGCTGCTGAGACTGACGCGTCAGCTCAGGCAGCCGAGGTCGGGAAGAACGCGAGCTTCTTGAACGAGGCGCTCAAGAACCCTGCCGCGCGATCCATGTTCGAGCAATTCGAGGCGGATTGGCGAACCTACTTGGCACAGTCCAAGACCACACTGACACTCTCGCATGACAATCAGAATGACGCGGCACTCGCCAGCTTCCGCCGCAGCAGGGTGGTCTACGATCAGGCCAGCGATGATGCCGGCAAGCTGAAGGCGATCCAGGTCAGCTTGATGGACGGCGACATGGCCGCCGCTAACGCAACATACACGACCTCGCGCAATATCTCCATCGCGATCGCCATCGCGGTGCTCGCGCTCACCGTCTTCATGCTGATCTCGCTGATCCGCGGCATCGCCACGCCGCTGACCGCGATGACCGCGACGATGCGCCGGCTCGGCGCGGGTGACCTCAACGCCGAGGTCGCGGTCGATCCGCGCCGCGACGAGGTGGGTGAGCTCGCCGGCTCGATGGTGGCGTTCCGCGACCAGCTCGTCGCCGCCGAGGGCGCGAAGCAGGAGCAGACGCGACTGATCGTCGACAGCGTCGGCAGCGGGCTCGACTCGCTCGCGCGCGGCGACCTGACCGCGCGGATCGACGCCGAGCTCACCGGCCCGTTCGCCAAGCTCAAGGACGACTTCAACAACGCGATGCGGTCGGTCGCGGACACGCTCACCGCGGTCAACGCCAGCGCCGAGGGGATCACCAACGGCGCCAGCGACATCCGCCAGGCGTCGGACGATCTGTCGCGCCGCACCGAGCAGCAGGCCGCCAGCCTCGAGGAGACTGCGGCGGCGATGCACGAGATCACCACCACGGTGCGCGAGACCGCTGCCAACGCCACCAAGGTCAACGGCGTGGTGACCGACACGCGCCGCGACGCCGAACAGTCGGCTGACGTGGTCCGCCGCGCGGTCGAGGCGATGAACGGGATCGAGCGCTCGTCCAACGAGATCAGCGACATCATCGCGGTGATCGACGGGATCGCGTTTCAGACCAACCTGCTCGCGCTCAACGCGGGCGTCGAGGCGGCGCGCGCGGGCGACGCCGGCAAGGGCTTCGCGGTGGTCGCCTCCGAGGTGCGCGCGCTGGCGCAGCGCTCGGCCGACGCCGCCAAGGACGTCAAGAGCAAGATCACCGGCTCGACCGAGCAGGTCGACGCCGGCGTCACGCTGGTGGCACAGGCGGGCGAGGCGCTCAGCCGCATCACCGGGCGGATCGGCGACATCAGCGCGCTGGTGTCCGACATCGCCTCTGCCGCCGAGCAGCAGGCGACCGGGCTCCAGCAGGTCAACACCGCCGTCAGCGAGATGGACGGCGTGACCCAGCAGAACGCCGCAATGGTCGAGGAGGCCACCGCCGCGGCGCGCAGCCTGGCCGAGGAGACCGAGAACATGTCGCGCCAGGTCAGCCGGTTCAAATTTGGCGAGGCTGCGATACCGGCCGCGCCGGTCCACCAGCTCCAGGCGCGTGCCGCGCAGGTTGGTGCCCGGATGGCTGCTGGCGCGCGTGCGCGGCGCACTGGCGCAGCAGCGGCGTCACCGCAGGACGATTGGTCTTCCTTCTAGGAGATTGGTGATGGACAGAGGGCAAGAGTCCTCTTCTTCCGCGGTTGTCGCCGAAGCTATCCTGATGTCTGCCCGGGCAGAGTGCCTGCTGCTGGATCTAGCCGAGCTCAAGCAGCAGGTCGAAGCGACCCTTCGCCTGCTACGGGCGTCTGAGGAGAGCAACCAGGTAGCAAGCCGACTACGGTAGCTAAGAACCAGGGTACGCTGCTGAGTGGAAAGGCAGGGTGGCAGGTACGGAGCCCCTCTCCGCTCAAGCCTTCACCTCATCCGCGCCTTCAGTTGACGGCGCAGGCTTCTACAACTTCATACCGCCTGCAGCTGAAAGCGTGAATATCGGATCGCGCCGAGGGATAAGACCTTCAGCTACGACGAGACCGGTGTGATCGGTCGAGGTAGGCCGGGGATCGCAGACCTGGTGCCGGCATGTCGAGCGGCGCTTGTCCCCGCGTGATGCACTCGTTCGTCGGCTCTCCCCACGTCAAGAACTTGGTGATCGAAACGAGGTACGGTGACGCCATGCACGGGAAGGTTCACGAGGAGCAGGATGATCGCAGGTCGATCCTCGATCAGGCGCTAGATTATCGGCGTGACTTCGTGGTGCCGATGATGCGTATGATCGGCTTGGCCGTGGCCTCGGTCGCAGCGCTGCTGATTTGGCTTTCCGTGCAGGCGGACAGACGCGAGATGGAGACGGAGCGGAACGCCGCCAGGACGGCTATCGACATGCACCTGGCCGACATGCAGCGGTATTTAAAGGACTGCGCCGCGTGGGACGTGGCCCTGCAGAACCTCGTGGTAAAGCTCGATAGAGGTTGGGCGAACGAGAACATCGGCCCCTACCTCTTTAAGTCGCAGGATTACGAGAGCAGCTTCGTCGTGGATAGCGCAGGCCACACTACCTACGCGTCATACGGCGATCGCCTCGTCAAACTGGATGCGAGGAGCTACCTGGGACTGCCGATAAGGCTGGCGATCGACACGCTGAAGGCCGCACCAGCGGCGTCCCACCGGCAGATCTCCGGCCTGACGCTCACCACGAGAGGGAACGTCGCTGCCTTCGCCGTCGCGCCAATCACCCCCGACAAGGGGCTAGTCGCGCAGCCGCCTGGAGGACCGTCGTTCCTAATCCTGGTCGACGATCTGACCGCACGGGACGCTCGGAGCATTGGTGTCAACCATCAGCTTGCCGATCTCCAGCTGGTCTCGGCCAGACAGCCTGCCGATCTGGTGTTGAGTACGTCGCAGGGTCGGGCGGTCGGCGGCCTCCGCTGGTCCCCGAGGCGGCCGGGCTCTACACTGCGGCGGCAGGCTGTTCCCATCATGCTGATGGTCTGTCTCGGGCTGGCCCTTGCTGGCAGGCGGCTGCTCGCACGGGCGCGAAGGGCTATCGCCAACGCAAACGCGGCGACCGCCGGCGCGCATGCGGCGACGCGTGAGGCGCTGGACGCGCGAGAGCGCGTCGCGGCTCAAGAACGTGAGGCGCGGCTGACGCTTGAGCGCACGGTGTCGGAAGTGAGGGCGGAGAATACCAGGCTGAACCGGCAAGCGGAGGCGAGCAGGAGCGCGGCCCTCCGAGAGGCCGGTAAAGCGTTTCAGGTCCGCATCGCGCCGGAACTCGCGGCCATCCGCACCAACGCGGATGCCATGACCTCGGCGGCGGAGTCGGTCCGGGCACGCGTGATCGGCCTTTTGGAGAGCATGGACGCCACGAGCCGGCTGGCGGAGGACGCAGCACGACGAAGCGCTGAGGTTTCGCCCGAGACTGCCGCCTTCGACACATCGGCTGGCGCAATTGCCGAGGAGGCCGTAGCGGGCCTGGACCTCGCCCGGGCCGGTACCGCGCACGGAGAGAACGCGAGTGCCTCCCTCATAGGCCTTGCCGAGGCGCTCGACAGCATCGATGCGGTCGTCGGCTCGATCGACGCCATCGCGCGGCAGACCGACTTCCTTGCGCTTAATGCAAAAATCGAGGCTGCTCGGTCGGGAGGCGCGGGTGCGGGCTTCTCCGTGGTCGCCGCCGAGGTCAAGACGCTCGCGCTGGAAGCAGCGGATTTGACCCGTTCGGTGGCTGAGAAGGTCGCGGGCGTGCGTACGAGCGCCGGCGTGGCCGCGGCATCGATATCCAAAGTTTCGGACGCGCTCGCGAGGTCGGAGCGCGCGTCGGACGCCATCACGCACGCCGTCGGACGGCAGCGTCTTGGCGCCTCTGTCATTCGCGAGAGCGTGGAGTCGATCGTTGTCGGGAGCCAGGCTCTTACCCTGTCGGTTCAGCAGTCGCGAGACCTGGTCGTGGAGAGCAGGCACGATGCCGATGTGCTGGAGGCTATGTCCCAGCAGCTTGATGCCTCTCTCGCTAGCCTGAGATCCTCGTCCGACCAGTTCGTAGAGGAACTCGCGAGGGCGTAGCCGCATCCCAAATGGGTCAGGCGCTATCTGACAGGATATCAGCCAATTCCCTTTTGTTTATCCGCGTTGCCGCTTACAATGGGTCAGCCTCTTGGAGGAGGAGAGAGACGTTGCCTAGGATCTGGCGCACGGCCGATGGGCTCGGGCTTCGCGAAAAAGCTGCCCATGATCGAGCAAACACACTTGTCAAAACTGCCGTGGCGATCTCCTTTAGCTACCCGGCATTGGCCCTAAAAATTGGCGAAGCGCCGGGATGGGAAATGGGTGCCCTCGCGCTCGCAACCTTTTGGGTCGTTGCCGCTCTATATCTTGGAACGATCGCCGCGCTGGCTGAGGTCCGCACTCTCCGCGTAAAGGTCCGAGGCCACCGCCGCGCATTGCGATGCCCGGACATCTACCCGCAGGGTTTTATGGCGAATATCGATCTTTTAGCGCTGTTGCTCGCAGCGGTTCTGCCGATCGCCGTCATCATGTTCGCTAGCGATATTGTTCGTCTGTACCGCTGAACAAGACCCACAAGTGGACGTTCAGGCCGCCCTGCTCGCTTCCCAGCTTTGGTCGTTCATTCATGTAGACTCATCCGCTCGCCGGAAGCGACATATCGGGGACGCGGGCCGACGAATGGTCGGACAAAGCTGCCGATCGCCCCCTTCGCTGAGAACGACCGGTAGCGCTGGAATCGGCTGGAATGATCGGCTGCCCGAAGGCGCGACCAATGTTCGGTATGGAGGACGCAGCGCCCCCCTCGAGCGGGCGGTTTCTGCACGAGGACGCCATTTGCGAGACGTCGCTAACGGCGCGCTCGCTCGATTCCCGACCGCACGAGAGGGTCGCTGCGAAGGCCACCCTCTCCACCGAGCTTCGTGGCCTCGGCCGATCGACGGCGCGACGATCACGCTCCGCCTGCGCATCGACCTGTCTTATCAACAAACGGGGAGAGTCGGCGAGGTGCGTCACAACTGGACGGAATGCAGCACGACCCTCCATGTGCTGTCGAACTCCAAAACCGCATCTCCAAACAACGCGCCCGGCTCGATCGTAGCGGACTCCGCCAGGTTGCGAAGCTCATTCGCCTTGTCCGCCCGCGGCATCGCAGTGAAGAGCAGCCGGGCGGGGTGACCGGTGCCCAGGCTGGCGGCGTAGTTCATGAACTGATCGCTTGGGCGATGAGCGGATCCCTGCTCGTGCGAAAGCAGCAGGTAGACGGGCTCCGACCTCTGAGGGAAACCCGCGTCGTCGAGCACGCGGTAGAAATGGCGGCAGATGCCGCCGTGATGAGGCACCTGGATCACCGACAGGTCGCGGAGATGGTGGACCATTTGCGGATAGTAGCGCCGCACGCTGTCGGACCCCACGGCGAAGCCGTCGAAGCCTGTATCGCCCGTGATGAGCACGCCCTGCTCCTCGTGATCGAAGCGGACCACGTAGCTCAGCTGGTTGCTTTCGGTCAGATCCTTCAACCGCTCGTAGGGATGAAGCCGGGTCATCGCGAGGATGCCGACCGGCAGGATATCCCGTCTCTCGGCGACCAGCCTCTCGGTAGGTCCCAATAGCGTTAGCCGAGGTCCGGGTCCTCGGACTGACCTGCGGTCGAACCGACCGCTCGCCCCGTCGAAGCCGAACTCGATCGGCTGACCTTCCTCGCACCAGATCTGCCGCCGCCTGATCCCAGGACGTGCTCGCAGCGCCTCGACGAGACGGATCAGCGCCCCCGCATTTATCGCGTCCGTGCAAATTGCGTTGCGGATCGATGCCACCGCCATTTCGAGGAGAGGCACTTCCCCGGGGCCTCGCGTCGCGAACCGCAGCCGCTCCAACGGCCCCACGTCACGACGCGACAGATGCCAGACATACCGCACATGCGTGGCGAACGCCCCCGTCTCAAGGCCGTCTCCGCCGGAGAGATGCTCGACACCGGACACGGCAAGCCTGCGTCGGGCGGCGCCTCTGACCCTGCGGAACCGCGTCAGACCGAGCGCCTCGTCGCGGCCTCTGAGATCGCGGAAGGTATCTGCGTCCGGCTCGTCCGTTCCGCTGCGTAGCTCGAACATCTGCTCGAACTCATCCAAGTGATCGAGCGTGGCCGCTTTGTCCCGCAGATAGGCGCCGAACGCTTCACGCCCTTCCTCGGCAGCGAAGCGCGTCGCGAGCGTGTCCTCATCCTTTGGCGCACGACCCGTCACGTCCGTGGGCCCCGACCCCGACAGCGTGTCGTCGGCGACCGGTGGAAGCCAGATCTCCCGCACCGGTATGGTCACGCCCCTGCTGACCAGCTCGGTGAGACCGTCGAGATGGTCCTCGTCGTAATGGGTCCCAATCACGAGGTCGAGCGGCTGAGCGGGCCCCACCGCCCCTCCGACGGGCCCGAGCGCTTCGGCAACCTCGTCCGCGACGCGGATGCCCGCGCCGGCGTCTCCCCCGTCGGTCAGCACCCTAACGGTCCGATCACTACGACGGAATTCGAGCAGCATCGCGGTGCCGAGGCCGACGGAATACATGGTGATCTTGATCGACATGCCCCCGTCATACCGTCGAAGATTCCCAGCGTCATCCGGGCGGCGGTTCATGTCCTCAGGCTGCTTAGTACCTCGCGATCCGCGGTTACGTCGCAGACCCGAACCCCCGGCCGAAACGCCTCAGCCAAAATCTCCAGCTTCTCTGCTTCCGACCATCGGCGCCGGCCTGACACCTCGCTGACCACCTTCAAACTTCCCGAGACGGGGTGCACTGAATGCCGCTTCGTTGGCAAACGGTCGACTTGAGGCACCCTGCTGACAATCCGCTTCGGGGGAGCCAACCGGCAGCTCCTGTCAGGAAAAGACGTTCGCGGTGGCTAATCGAGCGACCGGGATTTGGTCGTTAGCTGCCGCGGCCGAACTACCAAGGGCAGACCCACCTATGGACGCTCAGCGCTCTTCCTGCGCTTTCCAACTCCGGACACTCATTCATCGGTTCGCGATTGCCCTGCGGCGCCGCTCGAATGCACGCCAGATGTCACCGGCGAACAACGGGCTGAACCTGTTCCATCACAGCCTTACGGTCTCATGGCAGATATCAATTCCGCGCTCGAACAGCAGGTCTTCCACATTCCGCAATGACAGCGGGAAGCGCATGTACGTCAGCATCTCCAGCCGGATCACCTCCGGCAAGGAGTAAAGTAGCGGAACGGCCAAGCAGGTTTGCGCGGGCGGGGCATGGGGACGCGCTCATCCTACCTCCTTACCAGCAGGTGCATTTGGTTTGACGGAGCCCTCTAATTATCTGCCCCACCGTGATGCCACTGTCCACGCGAACGGACGGTCTGCGCCGCACCAAACTTCCGTCAATCCTCAGCTTCGATGGCCATCCAACCCATCCAAGAAAACCATCGGGCGCTCACGTAGCCCGTCACCTTTGTGAAAACCTCCGTCACCGCAAGTTGGGTCAACGGACTCCTCCGAAATGACTGCTCCGTGAGCCTTGTCGTTCTTGACTTGTTCCCAAGGCGTGCGACACAAGTCGGACGTCGAGCCGCGACTCACGTGCGGCCAATCAGGAGGCGTTCGACGATGGCATGGAACGAAGATCGCGCGCGGATGCGCATCAAGCGGTTCATCGACAGCATCCCCGAGGGCCGGATCGTCGTCGAGGACTTCCGCAGCTTCCTCTCGGAGACGAGGATGGCGAAGGGCATCACGGCTTCAGCGGCGCTGACCGAGGCGTCACTCGTCGACATTCCGCGCAATCGGGCGATCACGACGCACGCCGTGCACGTCTACGCCAACCTTATCGATTTCAACTCGGTTCTCGTCGACGCCGGCAGGGAAACCGAAGCCAGCCACCGCCTTGCTTTCGAGTTCCTGCACGCCCACTATTCCGCCTGCGATGTGCTCATCGACGAATTTGAGATGCAGCGCGTCGACTTTCACGGATCGAGGCTCCACGCCGTCGTGCTCGCACCGGAGGGGCCGCAGAACGAGGGTGCCCGCGTCCGCAAGGCGATCGCGTTCGCGGCCGGCTTCCGCGAAATGGTCGAGCGGCTGGGCCAAGAGCATACGCGCTTCCAGACCGGCGTCCGGATCGGCATCGATAGCGGCCCCGCGGTCGCGATCGACGGCGGCCGCAAGGACGAGCGCGAACCCCTCTTCATCGGTAGTCCCGCGAACCACGCCGCCAAGCTCGCCGACGGACAAGAGCCAGGAGTCGCCGTCAGTCGTCGCGCCGCGGCCGCGATCGACCGGGCACCGCAGCCGTTCAGCGACATCCTCTCGCTTTCCAAGTCGCTGGAGCGTCAGTTCCTCAACGAGCACGTCGTCACCGCCGGCGTCGACCGGATGGCCGACGCGCGTCTCGAAACCGCTTATACGAAGGTGGCCGACGAGCTGAGGGCACGGGAGAGTGGCTCTGTTAGCGAGGCGGTCTTCCGCTTCCAGCGCAAGGCGCCGCCACTCAAGGACATCGTCTACGCCGACCATCCGCCCAGCAGGGCCATCCGCATGGAGATGGCCTCCCTCTTCGCGGACATCGACGGCTTCACGGCGTACATCGACGACTCGATCCGCACCGGACGGATCGCCGAGGCGGTGTCGAACCTCCACGTCATGCGAGCCGAAATGGCGGCGGCGCTTCGGGAGGACTTCGGCGGACGCAAGGTCAGGTTCGTCGGCGACTGCATTCACGGCATGGTCGCCGAGGGTGACGCCCGCAGCACCGACGCGATGGCGACGATGCGGACGGCGGTGAACGCCGCGGCCGGTCTGCGCTCGTCCTTCGAGCTTTGCAGGACGATGCTGCCCGGCGCGGACCGGCTCGGCCTCGCGATTGGCATCGACTACGGCGAGACGCCGGTCTGCCGCATCGGCCTTCGGGGGCAGGCAAGCGTCCGCGCCGCGGCAAGCCGGGCCACATGCGTGTCCGAGGCCGAGCAGCGTCGATGCGATGGTCGCGAGACAGCACTCGGCGAGGCAGCCTTCGCCGCGTCACCCGCCGTCGTCAGGCAGGTCTTCATCTCAGGGCGCAAGGTGCCGAACTTCGATCATGACGCGGCCGACCTCCTCCTAGGCACCATGCAGTCGCCGTATCTGTCGAGCGGCGTAGAGGCTGACCCGATGCGGGCACATTCGCCCGAAGACCAGCTGCCCATGCGAGCGCACGACGCCTGGTGATCTCGGCGACCGCCATCCTTGCCGCCAACGCGCCATCTTGGTTCGAGGTGGAGCGTCAAGGCCACCAGAAGCTGATCGGCGTCGCGAAGGTACCGCAGACGCCATGGGCCGGCGGAGGGCTGAGGCTGTCCATCGGTGGCGTTCGCTCACCCCACGTCGGAGAGGAGACGCCCGGCACCGCGCTTCCGGCACGCTGTCCAGAAAGGCACCTGCAGGAGGACCGAACCTTCTGCGTAGGGCTGAGGCGGCTGGAGGTAGACGGACCCGACGCGGCCGACAGATGGTGGGAGCAGCTGAGGCAGTGGATTCGCTGCCAAGGGGTGGCCGAGCGGACCGGCGTATGGCCACCGAACCAGGCGCTCGACCACGGCGAGGCGGGAGTGCATCACGAGCGGGCGCTCGAATTGGCGCGATCGATAGGTTTGGAGGAGGAGTATGCCGCAGCTTGGCTCGGCGAACCCAGCTGGATCACCGATTCAGACCTGCGCATCGTCGATCGGCGGGGCGGCCCGATTAACGGCCGCGCGCCATGTCCCCGTGGCTGCCGCCGACGCGCGAGCCGCAACGCGCCGATCCTCCGCCGCAAGTGCGCACGCCGAGGGGAGATCGCGCGCCTGGTCTGGTTGGAGCGGCTCCGCCGGAAGTCGCTAGACGAATACTGGCGCCACGTACGCGCCTCCGGCACGAAGTGCTGCGGAACCATGCTGACCTGTCCGTTGCGCGACGACCAGGGCGGTACGCGTGAGGAAGAGGGAGGGAGCCCACATTGAACGACACCGCCACACTGCAATCGCAACTCGACCGCGTTCTCGCGTTCTTCCCTCGAGTGGACGCCCGCATTAACGGGCTCTTCGGCGTCAATACCTTGGTCCTGGCGGTCGGCGCCCTCAATGTCGCCGCGCCTGACCTCAGGCAGTGGTATGTGACCATTCCCGGGGTCTTGGCGCTGATCGCGTTGCTTCTCTCCTACGCCTTCCTGTTCCGTGCCAACTTCCCGGACGTGCGCGGCGGTGCCGGCAGTCTCGTCTATTTCGTCGAGATCCAGAAGAGGACGGAGAGCGTATACCAGAGCGAGGTGCTCGGATGCTCGGACGACGACTATCGCAAGGATCTCATCGGCCAGATCTGGCGGAACTCACAGATCCTCTGCGACAAGTACACCTATGCGAAAAAGGCGATAATCTGCACATCGGCTGCGCTTCTACCCTTCGCGCTGTTCCTCGCGACGACGGCCACGCTCCATGTCCGCATACCGATCGTCAAATCTTGATGGCTGCCCAATCGAAGCAGTAATTGCCTGCGCATGGAACTGGCGTGCGACGGCTTTTCGATCCACCCTGTTCAGCTGAGCCCCCAATAGGCCAGCGCCTTAACGGTTAGCACGGCTGCCACAAATCCCCAGCCGAAGCTCATCATCGTTCCGATGATGATATATTCCTGGATATGGCGATCGTTGCTGTCGCGGATATCGCCAAAGCGCAAGATTGACTTGGCGGTGAGGAGGAACCCGACGGCTTCATATCGTCCAGTCAATACGAACAGGAAGGTTAAACCCCGCTCCAGCCAGCCAATATATTGGCCGCCCTTCGCCATGCCGACGATGCTGGTGGGCGCTGTCACACCTTGGGCCGGCGGGGGCGGCGACGGCAGTCCTTCGACCAGTTTCTTGATGAGGATGCCGCCGAGCGGCACAGCCACGATCAACCCGCTTACGAGCGTGAGCCCGGTGTAATAGGCAAGCTGAGCATCGCCCGGCAGTGCTGCCCACCATCCTGTCGTCATCAACGTAGGGTTGCAGAATGCGATGCCCAGAACCACGACTAGGTGCCCTAACTGGTCGAGCGCAAAGGCCAACAATTTGTTGCCGAGGTAGTGGAATTTGACGTAATCCAGCGCCATGTGGGTAACGGCAATGACCCCGATCGCGAATGCGGCCACCAAGGTTTGCGCGCCGATGGCGAGCGCCGCGGCGATCGCGACGAGCAGGACATGCAGGCTTAGATACTTCAGCTTACCCTTACGTACGACCAGCCATTCGGTTTGAAGAATGAAATCTGCGAGGAAATGTGCGGCGAGCAGCGCCGTGAAGGTGGAGATCATACCCTCAACGGGCCTCCAAAACGTCAACCGATTTTGGTTGATTCGGTCTAGTCAACCGAAATCGGTTGACACGACTAAACAAGACGCACCTCCGCCATACGTAGCGACTTCTCCCAGCCGGCACCCTCGACCCACTCAAGCGCTGACTCGATCGCCGAAAATTCGATCGCGACCAGCGTCTTGCTGACCATCTGCCGTGTAACCTCCAGCGCGCTCGCGACATCGGCTTGGCGCGGACCGTCCGGCACCAGCATCCGCGTTGCAATATCCGCCTGCCGTTCGGACCAGTGATTCATCGCCACGCTGCACAACGTGGTCATGGGCTGGATCCATCCAAGCTTGTCGCCCGTCTTGTCGGGCAGAGCGACGGCGACACCGACGGCGTCGCCCATCCGATCCAGCGCTCGGCCCGATCGAGTGAATGCGTCACCGACCGACAGGGAAATCCGATGGGCATCAATCCGCTCCACATCGCCAAACCCAACCCCAATGCGCGTATCGAGACCCTTTCGCTCGCGGCGCAGAGCAGCTCGCAGATATAGGGCTACCCGCAGAAAGTAGCGCGGCTTGGTCAGCAGGAGCTGCCAAGAATCTCCGCGGAAAAACTCCGCTTCGCCCTTCACCAAGTCCGCTTCCCACGCCCCCACGTCGGCGACTGCCTGCAGCAATGCATCCCGCGCACGCACAAGCACTTCGGTAGAAAGCTCGGTTGAGCCAACCAGATCGCCGGTAAGGACTGTGTAGACCTTGCTCACAGTTTAGATCCTACGGCCACGCTCTTGCAGTCGCCCCGCATGCTCATCGCAGGACGTTTCTCGCCCGCAACGCGCCTAATGCGCAGGGCGCCATCATATCGGCCAATCTCGGCGCGGCCATCCCCACCGCCGAGAGGATAGGGAAAGGAATAGCTGAAGCGGTCGGACTGCAGCGCGCGCACCGGGCGTCCCGGAAGATTGACGAAGGTAATCCGGCTGGTGCCTGTATCGAGCAACAGCACCAGCGGCTCTGGCCCTGCGGAAGCTGGTGCAAACCGGCACTCGAATTGGCGCACGCGCGGCGGCTCGCCCGGACTGCACCCGCAGACCCCAAGGGCCAGCCCTAACGCCCACGCTGATCTTAACTCGCTCACCAGCGTTGATCTGCGGGAGCAACGGCCGCGATGCAAGACCTACATCGCCTATCGCGATCCCGTCATTGTTCGCTTTCATCATTGAGCTGTTGACCATGCTCAGACGGAACAACAGCGACGAAGAAACTTGGCCATGCCCGATCGTGTAATGGTCCATTGCCCCGCCATGATCGATGGTAAGCAGAATCGCAACCGTGCTTTTCAGATTATGTTTTAATAGGATCGCGAACAGTTGGTCGTGAGCGCCCAGACTTTCAACGGACCTTCGAGTCTGCTCGGCCCCGCCGATCTCTACTCCTCATTTCGAATATCCGTCCGTCACCGCCACCCTGACCCCGCAAATGCTCGGTAAAGAATGAAATTGGGCCATCGCTCGTGACCCACCGTCCCGTCGCAATTAAACTGTCGGGGGGTGGCGAAAAGCTGATTGACGACAAGTACGATGTCGGCGCACTACTTTAAAACGTTGTCAGCCCCATTTTCGCGGGTGAAGTTTCTGCCATTCGCTAATCTCGCGTTGGCGCGGCTTTCCGGTGTCACAACCGCTCGGCTTAGACACCGTAACTTCATGGTGCGTTCACGATCGTTCCGCGTCGGTTACAATCGCGATCCTCGCAATATCACGTTTCGCTTGAATGGACGGCCGATTATTCGCACATCGGGGGGATGTCAGAGGAGGGGAACAGTTCCGATACCGAGCACGGCTCGAGCCCGGCATCGCGCGGCGCGGCTGGGGCCTATATCGAAGGTGAGCTCGGGGCGCTCTATCTTCTGGCACTGCTGACCGGAAACCGAGCGCCGGGGTTGCCTGATGTGCGCGTGACGAGTGTGCGCTTTCAGGGCGTCGAGCAGGGGTTCAAGCTCGACGACCTCATTATCAAGGGCGTTGGCGCCAGCGGCGATGCGCTGCTTGAAATCCAGTCTAAGCGCGACATTCAATTCTCGCCAAAGGACGCGGTCTACAAGGATGTTGCGCACCAAATCGCCAGCAGCACGATCGGAGATGTGCCGGCGGAGCGCCATCTGTTTGGAATCGCCACGCAGCGGACCAGCCGCAAGATCTCGGGCGCCTATCAGGACGTGCTGGGCTGGGCGCGCAGCACGGAAACAGCGGGCGAGTTCTTCAAACGGCTCGCGGCCAAGGGGGTAGCGAACGACGATATGCGCGCGTTCGTTACAACGACGCGTGCGCATCTTGTCGCGGGCGGCGTCGCCGATGACGATGAGGCGATCTGGCGGCTGCTGCGCCGAATGCTGATTCTAGAATTCGATTTCGAGGCAAGCGCGCCGATTGCACGGACGTATGGCCTGGCGCTCGCGCGCATGGCGCTGGCCGACGAGCAGGTCACGCGCGCCGAGGCGCTGTGGAGCCGGCTTGTAGATCTCTCTATCCAGACGGGCACGCGTGGCGGTGAACTCGATGCTGCCGCGCTTAAGGCCAATCTCGCCGAGGCCAATTTCAACCTTGCCGGCGATCGCGAGTACGGCCCGGCTCGCGCGCGGCTTGCCGAACTTGCGCAGAACACGCTAGCGCATATCGGGACGAGCGTCGCAGGCGTGACGCTGCCGCGACTGGCGGCAATTGCAGCACTTGACAATGCGGTGGAGACGCAGCGCTTTATCGTTATCCGCGGCGATACCGGCGTCGGCAAATCGTGGGTGCTGCGCCACTATGCCGATCGTATCGCGGCGCGCGCTCCGATTATGGCCCTCGACCGTGAAGCGACGCCGGCTGGTGGCTGGCTGCCGCTGGCGAACGCGCTCGGCATTCCGGGATCGGCGGAGGCGTTCTTGACCGATCTGGCCGCGAGCGGCGGCGCCTTTCTCTTCATCGACGGCATCGACATGGTCGATGATGCTGGGCGCCAGCGCACGATCAGCGAGCTGCTGCGGGCAGCCGCCGCCATTCCCGGGTTTACGGTGATCGCGACCGCGCGCCAGGCTGGCGCGAGCGACGCCATCGCCTGGATCGACAACCGGATTGCGACCGCGCTCGGCGGGCAGCACGCGCTCGAGGTCGAGGCGTTGTCGGATGAGGAAGTCGCGATCCTGATCGACCAGGCGCCCGAAATGCGCATGCTGCTCGATGCCAGTCATCCCGCGGCCCAGCTTGCGCGCAACCTTTACCGCCTGTCGCGACTACTTCGCGAGCCAAGCGCCGGGTCCATCCGGACCGAGGCCGCGCTCGCACAACTCTGGTGGACCAGTGCCGATGGCGCGCCCGCTACAGAAGTGCGGGCCGCGCAACGGATCCTCGAGGCGCTCGCGACGGCCGCGCTCAAAAGCGACGCTGGGATCGATCTTGCCGAGGACTCGCCGGCTCGCGACCATCTGCTTGGCGCCCAGTCGCTCCGCGAGGTCCGGCGTGACCGGCTCGATTTCTACCATGACGTGCTGCGCGACTGGGCGATTGGCGCTTACCTCGCCGAAGACGCGTCACGGTTGGCGAAGTTCAACCTGACCAGTCCCGTGTCGCCGCGCGTCGCTCGCGGCGTCGAAATCGCTGCCCGGTTGGTGCTCGAGACAGGGAAGGATGTAAGCGCTTGGCTCGACCTGCTGACGCATCTCTCGCCGCCGAGCGCACACGGATCGTGGCGCCGCCAGGCGATCCTCGCGCTGGTTAGATCCGAAGTTGCGATCGATCTGCTCGACAATTCGAGCACGTCGCTCCTCGCCGAGAACGGCGGGCTCCTAATTGAATTGTCCACGACGATCGTCGCCGTCGAGACGCTGGCGGCGGCCGACATCGTCACCTTACCTGACGGATCAAAGGTCAATCTGCCGCGCTCGTACCGGACCGACGTGACGGGATCGTCGGTCCTGGTGCTGCGCTGGGTGCTCGGCCACGACGCCCAAATCCCGATGTCGGCGATCGGCGCGGTGGTCGAGCTGGTCGAGGTCCAGACCTTCTTCCTAAAGATGCTCCCCTCGCTGGCCGAGCGCACCGCCCGGCTGCTGTTCGGCTGGCTCTGCCAGCTCGACCTACGCAACACCCCGGTCACGATTCCGGGAATGGACAGTCGCGCACGCTGGACGAGCGACGCACAGCGGCAGACGATCGACAAGCTCCGGCTGATGACGATGCTGCTCGGGTCGTTCGCGCCGGACGCGCTCAGGGCCTATCTCACCGCGGTCACGAGCGACGGCGACCATTACAAGATGAAGGATCTGCGGCAATTCTCTAGCGTGATCGCGCCGGTCGCACCGGCCGAGCTCGCGGCGATGGTCAAGGCCAGCCTGATCGAGAAGAAGGACGATCGGCGTGGGCGGAACCGAGCAATGGAGCGCGCCTTCAGCTTTGCCGACAGCGACTATCTGCCGCCATCACCCGCGCAACCGCCGTTTCTTGACCTGCTGAATGCCGCGCCGGCTGAAGGACTGGCGCTGATCCGGGCACTGGTCGAGGAGGCGATCGTGTTTCATACCGACGGGCGCGAGCCCGACGACGATGGTATTACAGTCGACTTCGGTGAGGGGCCGCGCTTTTTCCCTTGGGCCTGGAGCTATGGCTGGTCGCGGGGCCGCGGCAATGAATATGCGGCCGCCTCCGGGCTTTTGGCGCTGGAGGCGTGGAGCCAGAAGCGGCTCGATGACGGCGATCCGGTTGAGGCGGTGTTGGCCGACATTCTCGGACCCGAGGGGAGCGCTGCCGCCTATCTGCTGATCGCAATCGATGTTCTCCTGTCGCACGGCACGATCGCGCGCGTGCCGCTTGCACCGTTCCTCGCTAGCCCGCAGTTGCTCGCCGACGATCGCACCCGGCAGATCCATGATCAGGTGGAGTCGGGGCTCGACACGCTTGGGCTGAAGGAAGAGCCGAAGGGGCCGGTGCGCATGGCCGATCTTCGAGCACGCCCATCGCGCGGCTACTCGCTGGTCGACACCCTGCCAAATTTCCTCGCTGATGAGCCGGTCGGCAACGGGTTGCGGATAGCGCTCGCGGCCGCCGTCGAGACGCTTGAGCCTTATGGCGCGCACGCGACGTTGAGCGACCCCGAACTGGCCGGACGGAACGCGCTCAACCTCCTTACCCGGGCGAACTGGTTCGAGCGGGACGACGGCAATCTCGAATATCGCTCGCCGCCGGACGAGGCCGCGCATTTCACGGCGCTCGAAGCCAAGCGCGACGTGTCCGTCCAGGCAAGCGGCATGGAAGCGCGCATTTCGATGGCCGCTGAGGGCGGCGACTACGCGACTGCTGACACTGCGCGCGACGCGGTCGCCTATGCCGAGGGCGGCGTGCCCGATGGCAGCGATACCGACGTGCTTCAGTCACGCTCGACGCGGCTGATCACGACGGCGCTGCTGGTCGCGCGCGACGGCGACGACGCGCTGCTCGCGGCGAACGAAGCTTGGGTTCGGCAAGTGATCGCCATCGCGCTTGAGGCGAAATCCGATCGCGGCGGCGGCTCGCACGACATGCTGCGCTACAACCGCCCGGCGATCGCGATCCTGGCGCTGATCCATCTCTGGGCTCGGCAGGGCCAGATCGCCGACCGCGATACGCTGGTCGCGCTGGCGACACGACAGGACCGGGCGCCGGCCCCCGCGGTGGCGGCGGCGGTCCAGCGCATCCTCGAGATCGAGCCCCGCCTCTTCAAGGCGATGATGCGCGCGGCTTTTGCCAGCATGACGTGGCGCTGGAAAAGCTACGAGCCGGAAGAAGAGGCGCTCCACGCGGCGTTTGAAGCGGAACGCGCCGCCGGGATCGATGCGGCGGTGGCGGCCGAACTAGCCTGGCTTGACGGCGGTGCGGAGCCGGACTGGCCAGCTTGGCCCGACGAGCGTCCAAACCTGCGCCGGGCTAGCCGGATTCGAGTGCCGGGACCGGTTACGCCGGAGAAGTTAGACGCCGACGACGCGCTCGAGACGGCGATCGACGCTCCGTCGGCGATCCTTCATGTCGATCATCAGGCGGCGGGCCAATGGCTTGCGATGATCCAGTTGGCGCCTGCCGGCGCGATCGGCTGGCGGCAGGAGATCGTCTCGGCCTACGCCGAGTGGACGGGGCGAATGAACGGGCTGGGCTATGCGGAAGATGCTGAGGTCAGCCGCGACCCGAACGATTGGAATGTGCACTATTACGCTTTCTACGCCGAGCGGCTGCTCGACGGGGACGATGCGGCATTCGCGGCCGACTTGCCGTTCGTGACCGACCTGCCCGACGCGCCGTTCGGCGAAGTCGCGCAAACGGTGCAGCATGCCGCCGACGCGCTCTATTTTAGCGACAGCGGCCGTGCGGCGGCGCGACCGGTGGCGCTGCGCGAAAAGCTGGTCGGCCGTGTGATGACCCTCAACAGGTGGCAGCATGCCCGCGACCCTGCCGAAGCGCGGATCGACATGGAGAGCGGCGGCGTCATCGCGAAGATGCTGTTCAACACCTATGGGATGATTAACGGGACGCACAGCTATTTGCCGCGTGCCTTGTTCGACAGGGTCGATCCCTTTCTGCCGGTGCTGCGCCCGATGTTGCCTGGCGGGCAGACCGTGTTCGTGGCGCGCTGCACGATGAACCTGTTGCTGGTTGCGCCGCGCGCGCGGCATCTCGACTTCCTGCTCGACGCAGCCAATGCCTGGTTCGGCCGCACGACATCACCGGGCCTCTGGATCGCGGGCGGCGTCGGCCGTCAGGTCGTGCAATGGTTCGAAGCGGTGTTGGTCGAGGACCCGGGGCTGCTAGTACCTACGCATCCGGAGCGCGCGCGGATCGATCGGGTGCTCGGGCAGCTTGTCTCGGTCGGTGTCGCCGAGGCGCATGATCTGGAGCGCCGTGTCACGGCAGCGGCCGAAGCCACCGCAGTCGTATTCGTTCGTCACACGCCGGGTTGAAGCTCAGGGGCGTTGCAGCGTGCTCTGTAGAAACGGTACGTGAGACCGCCGGGTTTGCTCTCAGGGGAAGGTTTTTCCCTCTCTATCTGGATTGCCTTCGGTGCCAGCCAAACCTGTTCTGAGCTACAGCTGGGAGCAGGAGTGGGTCAGTCAAAAATCCATGAGAAAGGGAAAGGCTGGGTCCGCCGACATTTGGTGCAGCGGAACGATTCAGTAAGCACCAACCGAGCCGCGTTATGTGCAGTCATTACTAGACGAGCGGTGCAACCGCAGCACCTTACTTGCGTCAGTGGTCCTAGCTGTCGAAGGGCATCGACTTCATTATCGCCACCTTCGACAAGATAAAGTCCTATTATCGACCGAGCGACGAAGGCGGACTTTCCACCCTGATCCGGGTCGGCGATCTTCTCAAAAAGGCCTAGAATTACATGTGAGAAGTACAGCAAGATATGCGGCAGAATATCGTAGATTAATTTATAAAGATCATCATCTCCGTGGCTTTTGAAGATAAAATTAAAGCTTTCGGGCGTAGTCCGAAATTCCACACGCTCGACCGTGATCAGGTGCACCGCGTGCTGAAATAGCTTCTGAAAGCCCCAATCGCAGGTCGGAGAAAACAGTGCTGCGTCGAGGAAGGAAGCCTCGAGAACTGCTTCGACTTCAGTTCTGGCTAACGCGCCTGTCAATATCTCGATCCTGCGCCCTTTGACGATGCTTGCTTTGAAACCTTGGGGGCTGTTTGTCAAAAAATTGCGATAGAAATCATCTTCGTCTGCCAGCATCCATGACAGGTAAAGAAGGCTATCGGTGAGCGGCTTCCGCAGCAGGTTCAGCGCGACAATGCTTTTACGTTTCTCGAGGCATCGCAGTGCCTCGTAGATGTGATGGAAAGAATCAGACACCATCGCCATAGTGGTCTGGTTGAGCACCACTCTGCGTGCCTCGTTCTCGAACCCGCAGGTGCGCATGGCTGTAACGATATCTTCCCGTTCCGCGATGTCGTTGAACTTACGCGCTTGTGCGTCGTCTCTAAAATTCAACGTTACATTGTGAGCGCGTGCTCCCTCATATTCGACGAGTATGCGGGCTCCTTCGTCATGCAGGAAGAACGAATACTCGTGCGCGAGGCGTAAATGCGTGGGGATCCAGCCTAATCGTGATCGGGGGATGAGGTGAACGCTGCCCGGCATCGGATCACCATATCAGCCCAGCTAATGGCTGCCAAAATTGGCCTGGTCTGTCGCAGTGATACGCGCTTCTAAGCCGGCTCCTTGATGCCAAAAGGCTCAATCGGGCACGATGAACAAGTGCCCGCTCTCGAGAACGGCTTAATGGGGCTTAAGTGGCTGGGTACGGGTCGCGCGTGTCACAACCGGACGGTTGTGATCCTGTCCGTTGACGCACGGGTTTGTGCCGGTTTGAAAGTGTCAAAAGGGCGCATCACAAGTCCGCTCACGATTCGACGGAACGACCCGTTCCCGGCCCATTCCCTCCCGCCTCAACGAGCGTCCCCTTTGTCGTGATCGACGCCCGAAAGCGGTCAGGCCGCTTGTCACCCTCGGCCGGCGATCGAGCCCCCTCCCCTGCCGCCTGAACGAACGGCCGGTTTTCCCGGCCGACCGCCCGAAAGCGGACGGGCAGCTATGCCACCCCTGGCAGGCGCTCGAGCCCCCTCCCCTGCCCTCTTAACGAACGGCCGGTTTCCCCGGCAGACCGCCTGATAGCGGACGGGCAGTTATCCACCCTCGGCAGGCGCTCGCGCCCCCTCCCCTGCACGATGAACGAACGGCCGGTTTTCCCGACCGACCGCCCGAAAGCGGACCGGCCGCTTTCCACCCGTCTCAGGATCTCGAAGCCCCCTCCCCTGCCTTGTGAACGATTGGCCATTTCTGCCGACTATTTGTCCGAGGACTGACAGATAGTTCCATTCCTCGGCAGGCGATCGCGCCCCCTCCCTTCCCGCTTACTGATCGACCGACTCTCTCGGGCATCCGCCTTAGAGCGAGCCTCTGCTATCCCAACGGGGAAGGCTCTAGAGCCTGTCTGCACGCTGAGCGAGGCGTGAACGCGAGAGCGAACAACTACGGTCAGCAATTACCCGGAAGGGATGTGGCAGCTCCCCGGTAGATGAAGGTGCTGACTCGACACTTGAAGCCGAGCTCATCGGGACAGAGGACGACCGCAATTTAGTATGCAAGACCCGTCGGATTGTCAAAAAAGCCTTCACACCTATCCAGAATGATGCCAACCAGTCGTTTCACAAGCATTGACTCCTCAGGTGACGCCGAGAGCTGACGCTTTGGTCGTTTTCGAAGTTGCTTATCGCGATAATGGACAGATAGGACTACGCCAGCAATCCTTCGATGGCCTTGAGAAGCTCCACGCGTGAGACATCCGCCCTCGGCGGGACCTTGATCGTCAGCCCCCCTCCTCTCGTCTTCGTGTATCGAAGGATCACCTTGCCAGCCTTACCTGTCACCTCCTTCTCAACCTGTCGTTTCGACGTCGGCGTAACAGTAGCTCTGACAAGCCGCTTGGCAACCTCCGGGCCGCTCAACCTCGCGCCACTTACGGCTCGCTCCTCCTGGATGCGCCCTGCCTCTTCGCCCATCTTGGCCAGCGCCTTCGGATCGGATGTCAGAGGCTTGATGTCGCGGGCGACGCGTACAGTAATGTCGTGCGTGTCCGAGAACGCTTGTACCAAAACATCGGGGAGACGCGCGACGTCGAGAAGGCGACTAAGCCAAGATTTCGACAGCTTCAGATGCTCGGCCATTTGCGACTGTGAGCCGTCGAAGAACTCGGCGAGCGCTACCGTATATTCCTTGGCACGCTCCCAGTCCGAGATGTCCTTGCGCGAGCGGTTCTCGACGTCAGAGACGCGGAACGCCTCCTCGTCGGTGACGCTCTGCACGGTCACGAGGTACTCGAACTCGGGGTGATGGTGAGTGCGAAGCCACTTCACCGTCCACCAGCGACGTACACCGGCGACGATCTCGTAATCGAAGTCGGGGTCGTCCTTCAGGCGGCGAACGATTGCGGGGATGCGTTGCTTCTTCGCCGAGAGAAAGGAGTCGATGAGGTCGCCGCAGCTGTCTTCCGTTAGGTGGTCGAGGTCCCGATTATGCATCCGCCAGGGACGACAGCGGTCCGGGTCCACCCACTCCGTACGATCAGCCACAGTCTTGCCCGTTGCGATCCGGGCCAGCGTTTGGCTTCGGCTCGCCATAATCCCCTCCGCTGACGCCGACCGATCCAGATTTTCCTCGTTATCGAGGCCCTCGGTGAACATCGAGCCGAAGCCCCTATTGCCTTTGCTCATCGCCTAATCCTTTTTCTCACTGAAGCTCTGTTTCGACGCCGCCTAACCCGAGTTGCCACGTGGCAACCGGACGCCCGGGCTCATGCTTGTTTGGTTGATCAAGACACCGCTTCGAGAGACCGTCAAGAAGGCCCTAGCACGTTGTGATCTGGCGATATTGCTGAGGTTTGCCACGTGGCAACTCGCCCGACTCCCTTCTGCCACATACCGCAGTTCTGACGTACGCCATGGACTTCCATGGAGACCCGTTGCCACGTGGCAACGCCGGTCAAATCTGACCCCCTGCCTGGCTTGCCCAGGTACGCAGCACATCCTGCTCGATGTCCTGGCACACCTCGTTGAGGTGCTTCATGCAGCGATTGTAAACCTCGTGCGACGTGACCGGCTTCTCGAGTTCAAACACCGTCTTCATACGCGAGCTGGCGTTGTCGATTTCGGCGCTGGTCACCATCACGGACTGGGTCATTGAGCCGCCAAAGACCTGGCGCATCATTGAAAGGATTTCACGATGCATTGACTTGCTCTCGTCGACACGGCTGCCAACAAGACGGATGAAGTTATACGCTGGTCGTCCCCTTCCTGCGAGCTGCTCTAGCTGCCTCATGGTGGTTCGAGTCATGTCGATGAATGAAACAGTAGACGCGAAATCTACAAGACTTGGCGGCACCGGAATGACCATCGAGTTCGCAGCCTGAAGCACCGCCATCGAGACCATTCCGAGTGCCGGAGGTGGATCCATGATAACCACATCATAATCGTCTACCACCTCGTCGATCGCCTGTGCGATTAGGTCGATGATCTCCATATTTTGGCTCTTCGCCATGTAGCCGGCGATCTCATACTCGAGATTATAGAGGCGCAGGTTAGACGGGATCAGGTGCAGGTTGTGAAAGTGGGTCTTGCGGATGATCTTGCGCACGCCGAGAAGCTCGGGATTATGGAAGTGCCCATAGAGGGTGTCCTCCTCGTTCAGGTCGACATCCGGACGATAGCCGAACATCATCGTCGATGAGGCTTGGCTGTCGCAGTCGATGAATAGCACGCGGTAGCCCTTGATCGCGAAATGCTGAGCGAGATGAAGGGCGATCGTCGACTTTCCGACACCGCCTTTGAAATTGCATACCGAGATGATCGCCGGCGTATCCGAAGGCTCACGCCAAGGGCGGGTGCCAAATACCTCGCGCATGTGGTCCAACTCTTCCAACGTATACTGAAGTCGGTGCCCAGATCCTGTACGACCGCGCGCGGGCAAGCGACCATCGCGTTCGGCTTCACGTACGGCAGACGCTGTTCGCCCGACCAATGCCGCCGCCTTGGAAATTGGGAAAGTGGGGCCCTTCTTTTGACCAGTGTCCGGATCGACAGTGCTGTCGCGAATACGCTTGAGGATTGTCAGCGATTTTCTATGGAGCACGTCCAAGCCGCCTTCCATGAGGTCGTCGGAAAGGGGCAGGGCTGGGTCAGTGGCCATCGTGGTCCCGCATTTGTGAGTTTGCACTCGGCCAATACGCCTGTTGGCAGTTTTGATCAACAAAGGACCATCAAACCTCCAAGCCGACCGATGATCTCCGAGCAGTCCGGGCGGTCGCTACTTCCTCTGAAGTCACGCGGCTAACCCACTGCGATGATCTCCGAGCCTTTTGGCGCCAGAGCTACTCGGCTCGTTTGGGCGACGCCCGGACCTGGGCGGCGGCTGTGGGTAAATGCCGATGATCTCGGTACTTTCCGATGATGACGGTGCGGAAAAGCGATGATGTCGGTGCGTCGCAACCGATGATGTCGGAGCACATACCTAAGACATGGAATCAACCTAAGAAAACCGATGCGCGAATCGTCCGAAAATCTCGATTGTGAGAAGGGCAGGGGGCGGCAGCGCGAAAAAACGGCACCGAGATCATCGGTGATTTTGCAGGTTTTAAGGCCAAAAACGTGGTCAAACTGCCAACAGGGTTGATTTCAGCTCTCGAACCTGTTGAGACATGCACTCACACTCCGAACAGATTCGGGGCGAGGGCGGGCCATGAATGGGGATCAGCATAAGCCGTTAGGGCATCAGTACGCACTAGCCATGCTGAGTGGTGGCGAAGATCGCGTGCGCCAGCTTGCGACGACAGCCGGAACGCAGCTCACGCTCGATGCCTTTCTGAGGGTGCACGATGAGGAGCCGGTGCCGGCCTTCCTCCACTCAGCGCTCTGCGCCATGTCTCTACCCACAAAGCGGCCTAAGGACGAAACCGCTCCGATCGTTCGCGAGGACGGCAAATACGCCCTCGCGATCAATCCTCGCCCGGTACTGCAAACCGTCGATGGCAAATCGGTGATGCGCAGTCTAGGCGTTCCCTATGGCGCCTACCCTCGTGTTGCCCTGATCTACCTTTTGTCGCAGGCGGTAATGAAGCAATCCCGGGACGTGTACCTAGGCCGCAACTTTACAGAATGGATGCGCCGACTGGGGTACCAAACGGTGTCCTACGGTCCACGCGGAACCGCTAACCTTATGCGCGAGCAGGTCGATCGTCTGCTCGCTTGCGAGTGGCAGATCCGTTGGGACGGCACTGAAGCTGGCGACAATGCTTTCGCGGTCCGGGATGTCAAAATCTCCAACGAATATGCGGGGTCGCTCGATAAGAATGGCGCGTTTGCACGCGAAATTCGGATGTCAGAGGCATTCTACAGCCACCTGATCGAACATGCCGTGCCGCTCAACGAGGTCGCCATTCGGGAGTTGAAGGGAACCCCAACGGCGCTCGATCTATACACTTATCTGGCATATCGCCTCCCGCGCATCGCCTCCGACAAGGGGCAGGTGATCTCCTGGGATCAGCTGGCCAAGCACCTCGGCAACGAGGCCGACAGCAAGCGTTTCCGGCAGACCGTACGCGAGACCATGCAGATCGTGTCCGCGGTATACCCTAATGCAAACGTCGACCTGTCCGGGCGCAAAGTCGTGCTGCATCCGTCACCTGCGCCGCTCGAGCGCAAGCTCGTTGGTCGGCATCTACGACTGATGGGACCTCCGGCTACAGCAACGGAACCGAGATCATCGGTCGGACCACGTCGGAGGGCGTCAAGCAGCGATCACGTAAAAGCAGAGCCTCTCCTGTCTTTTCCATCGGGTTCGCTCGCGTACGGAGCACGGGAGGCGAAGTTTCGTCAGATAGGCCTCACAAAGGGACATCCATGGTCAGTCGACGACATGGCGGCAGCCTTTCGCAAGGGCTGTCCTAATTTTACCCGCACTCGCTCCGATGGGGAGTGGCTCCGCGTCTGGGAAGCGTTTGTCCTGAAGTATGCTGAGCGCCGCGCGAACCGCATGGACGACTGACCGATGATCTCCGAGCCGTTTACGCACAAGGAGCGTTTCGGTACGGCAGCCGCGACGGTCAGGCTCAAAGGGGAGGGGGGCGTACGCCGGAGGGAGCCATGCCGCTTACAACCAGAGAGCCATCTCAAGAGCTTGTGGATATCCTCATGCATCTGGTGGCCGCTGGTTCGGCTAAGTGGCGATGTGTAGGTGCCCGGTCATTACGACCGCGATCCTGATCGATCGATCCGGCAAGGAGACGAGGGCTTCCTCGTCGATCATTTCGATAGATTTTCTCGCGAGGATGTCGTTAGTGAGCTGGTTGTATAAAGCGGCATGAAAATATTTGCTTTCGCCCAACGCCGATCGCTAGTTCATTCGGGCATGCCTAAAAGGTTTGCACGACAACCTTTCGGGCTAGGGTATTAGGCCCAATTGACGCACTCGGCTGAAAGCTTCTTGCGGTTGTTAAGTTAACCCAGTCCCCAACAACGTTGGTAACATAGGCCTGCGTCTCTTTGATCTTGGGCACAAGGCCGTCCCGCACACGGCCGGGTCCAGCGTTGTACGCGGCTAACGCAAGCTCAACGCTGCGAAATTTGTCCAGCTGCTGCCGCAGGTATCGCGCTCCCCCACGCATGTTCTGCTGAGGGTCAAAGCGATTTACACCAAGCCAGGAGGCGGTGCCGGGCATTAGCTGCGCAAAGCCAAACGCGTTTTTGGATGAAACAGCGAGTGGGTTGTAACGGCTTTCCCGAATGATCATCGCGTCGAAGAGACCCGTCGGAATGCCGTGCTCGCATGCGATCGAGCTCATCATGCCGTAGTAGGCTGCGCGTCGACCTTCGGCTTCTTGGGACAAGAAGCCTGAGGGCCGGTAAGCCAGCGGCGCGCAGCCTGGAACGAAAGCGGGCGCGGCGACTGTCTGGATGTTTGCTCGCATCCAGCCAGGCACCGCGATCGATGATGAAGTCGGGATCGCAGCAAACGTGGGCTGAGACAGAGGAGAGGCTTCTACGAGGCCCGCCAGCTCGCGCTTCATACGAAACTCGACGTACCGTCGACTGAGATCGTGAACGGCGAACTCGGCAGGAAGGGTCGCATCTACCCCGACGTCCGATGTGGGAGCCGCGACGGCTTCGCTGTCCACGGTCGGTAAAGCAGTCATCGAGATCAACTCGATACGTCTGGACGGCTGCTGCCGGTTCGCAGCCTGCGCTGTGCCCGTCAGCACCACACTTATTAGGGCTGCTCGAACGATCGCTCGCCGCACATTAAACTCCTGGAATCGCCGCTTCAGAGGAATGGGCAGGAGCTAATCGGGCTTGTCAAGCTGGCCACTCGAGCCGAAACTGCTCTTTAAACCGCGCCGGAAGGTCTCTTCGAGCATGTGGTTGATCCATCGCGACACTGACGGACAGGGCCCTAATCGCATTCCACTTCCGCCTCAACTCCGCGAGGCGTTGGTGCGATGGTATGTGGGCGCGGGGTCGTTCCATGATGAGCAGGCCGGGATCACGCTGGTCCAGAACGCACGTATCGGCCATCGATGGATCGCTTGCAGCTGCCTCGGCGCGGACAAGCGCCCACCTATCCTCACGCCTGCGTTCCTGTCGGAGGCCGAAACCTACTATCTGCGGCGCCTGACGAGCGAGAAGCGGCCGGAGCATCGCCCGGAGTGCCCTTTTTTTCGCGACCAGGTCACCAACCGCATCACGGAGGTGCGCTCCCACAACACACCGACGGATCCACCGGCGGGGTTCTTCGAGGTGCTCCGGCCGGCGCCGGAGAAGCTTTCTCAGCGTCCCGAGGAGGACAGCGACGACGACCGGACACGCAACGCCTCGACCCCTCGGCTTGCTCGTCTCCTCTGGCGGCTGATGGACACCGCCGGCTCGAACAGCGTGCCTCCGCTAGGCGCTGGCCCGGACTGGTCGATCAAGGAAGGGTTTGCCGCCATCCTGCGTGCCGCTGGCAAGATCGAGATTGCGCCAGGAATCGAGCTGGCGCGGGCGCTCTGGACCCACGCCCGGCCGCTCGAGGCTAATGTCGTCTATGCGACGCTGCGTAGCCTCGCGCCGAACTGGCCCAAGGCGCACGCACCGCAAGGTTTCGTGCTCCTCTACGCGCCGGCCGTCCAAGGTCACGAGATCCACGTCCCAGACGGATTACCGGTCCACATCGCAAACCGCGTCCAGTCGCCCTCCATCCGCGGCAACCGCATCAGCGGGCCCTTCCTCGTCCTGGTTGTCGCCGGCGAATACCCGGAGGCGCATGGCTACGCCCCGCTGCGCGCCTACGCGCAGCCGATCTACAGCGGGCGCCTGTTCGTACCCGTCGAGTCCGACTTCGAGCGGAAGGTTCTCAAGCGGATCCTCGAGACGCAGCGGATGCTCCGCGGCAAGGGCATCGACCTCGCGATCGGCAAGCCGCTCTTCGATACGATGACGCCCGACGGCCCATGTCGGCCTGACTTTTTGCTTGAAGGTCGATCGCGGGTGACGGGCGAGTTGCGCACGATCGTGGTGGAGGCAATGGGCTTCGACACCGACGATTATCACGCCGCCAAGGCAATCACGCATCCACGAATGCGCCATATCGGCGAACTGCTAAGCCTCACACCCGCTGACATTGAGCATGAGGCAGCGCCTGCCCGGATCGCCGCGGCGCTCGCGCTTTAGCGGATTAGGACCAGCTCATGGTCGCGGCAAAGGAGCCGACGATGCCGAGCGTCACCGGGGTCGACAACAGATACAGCTTCTGCCAGCGCCACCAAACCTTCGGCAGAAGAAGAACCGCTCCGCGAACAGTACGGGCATCCTGCCAGATCTTGTCTTTCCAGAGCCCTTGCAAGGTCACAGTGACCGAAAGCGCCATCGCGATGGCGCAGCAGATGCCGGCCGCCAGGTAGATTGCGATCCAATTGGCAATCTCGATGGCCGAAAACTGCGACATCCACACCTCTTTTGGAAGCGCGTGTCGACAAACAGGCGCCGATCGATTCTAGTTCCAAGGCAACTTACGAGCGCAGGTTTTAGCACCCGGTAAACGGACCGGCACTAAGTAGCACCCCATTCTACAGGGGTAGAGATGGAGCGGAGAGGGAGGGAAGGAGCGGGCTGCTCGGGTGGCCTTGTTCTCCCTTCAATACGGGCTGCGTCACCGCCGCCCAGGCACGGGGTCCCTCCACCATGCAACGTATCGTGCTTGTCATCCGCGACCGTGGCCGAAAGAACATTGTCGCCTTCCATCCTACCGAACAGGCCGCACGCGAGGCGCTTGCGGACTACGTCCGTGAGCGAACGCCTGGTGCATCGGACAGCGAAAACGACGCTGAGCTGATCGCAGCCTATTTTGCTGACGATTCCGTCGCGCTCTACACCATCGCCGGCGTCCCCGCCGCGAAGTGCTGATGGAGGCAAGCCATGGCCATCATTGCCAACCGTCCGTCGCAGAAGCTGGTGGATCTCGTCGGGGCGCTCGGAGGATCCTGGCACGGTAACGTGGCAACCTGCCGCTGCCCTGCGCACGCTGATGGTACACCCAGCCTCTCGCTCCGACAGGGCGATCGCGGGCTGCTCGTCACCTGCTTCGCGGGTTGCGACCCCATCGACGTCCTGCGCGAGCTCGACCGTATCCCGTTGGGCCGACGCTATGAGCCGCCGGAGGCGCCGCGCGCAGCCGGCACTGCCAACATCGAACGGCTCTGGAGTGAGGCGCGACCTGTGCCCGGGACATGCGCTGAGCGCTACCTCGCCTCACGATTCCTTCTGCCGCTACCCACCGACGTGCGATTTCACGCAAGGTGCCCGCTCGGCCCCAAGCCCCGCACGGTGTTCAAGCCCGCCCTCCTCGTGGCGGTCCGCGAGGCACAGCGCCTGGTCGCTTTCCAACGAATCTTCCTTGATCGGGGTAGTGCGGCTTACACCGAGAAGGCGACGCTCGGGACGCTCGGCTCTGGGGCGTGGCGAGGGGGCGGGCTGGCTCCGACCATCGGCCTCGCCGAGGGCTTCGAGACCGCCCGCGCCTGGTCGCTGCTGCGCGGGCTGCCGTGTTGGGCGTCGCTCGGCTCGCGCCGGCTCGACGTGCTGACGATTCCGTCCACGGTGACGAAGCTCATCCTCGCAGGCGACAACGACCTGGCCGGGCTGCGCGCCGTCGCGCGTAGCGCCGCGCGCTATGCGACCGACGAGCGTGTGGTCGAGGCGGACTTTCCGCCTGCGCCATTCAACGACTGGGCCGAGGCGCTCGAGGCGAAGGAGAGGGAAGGGGGAGGAAGGCGGTGAGCTGCCGGATGGCAGCCTGACCAAGGGAGCCTTCCATGTCCGACCTTCTCGATCTGCCGCCGGTGACCGACCGACCGGCCGCGCTGACGATCGCCGAGCTGCTCGCCGGCGAAATGCCGATTACGCGGCGAGACCTCAACAGCGCCATGACTACGGCCTTTGGCGGAACCGACGCGGATGGCCGCTGGACCCAGCGCGCCAGCTTCGAGATGCTCGAGCATGCGCTCGCGCTGCACGTTGCGCGCCAGCCGTACCCGCTCGCGACCCTCGCCGGCGTGCCGCATGCCGCAGCTCTGATGGAGCGGCTGCCGACGCAGACGGTCCGCAGCGAGGAGCAGATCGAGCTTCAGCAATTTTCGACTCCGATCGATATCGGCGCGCTCGCGGCAGTGATGGCGGCGATCGGGCCGGACGACATCGTGCTCGAGCCGAGCGCGGGTAACGGGCTGCTCGCGGTGCAGGTGCCGCATCACGCCGGGCTGCAGCTCAACGAGATCGATCCCAAGCGCCGCGAACGGCTGGCAAGCGTCTTCACCAACGCCATCATCACCGGCCACGACGGCGCCGCCCTTGTCAGCCTGCACGCTGCGCTGGAGCGCCCAACCGTCGTGCTGATGAACCCTCCGTTCTCGCGAAGCGTCGGCCGCGGCGCCGACAATCTGGCCGCGCTGCGGCATCTGCAGGCCGCGATCCGCCGTGTCGCGAAGGGCGGCCGCATCGTCGCGATCATGCCGGACTGGTTCGCACCGAGCGCCCAGCTCGAGGCCGCCTATGAGGCGGTGCTCACAGGCTGCACGGTGCGCACCTCGCTCCGCCTCGAGAGCTGCTATCGCAAGCACGGCACCGACATCGCGGTCAGGCTCTACGTCATCGACAAGGTCGCGGGCGGGACGTCGCACACGGTGATCCAGCGCCGAGGTGTTCTGGACTTCCTCGACGCGATCACCGTGCCTGCCCGAGCCGAGCTCGTGATCGATGCGGCCGTGGCGAATTCGGCGCCGGCCGTCGTCACCCTATTCGGCGCCGCCCGCGCAGCGACGCCAGCTGTTGCGCGCACCTACCATGCTCCCGTCCGAAACGCGGTACTGCCGGTCGGCTATACGACACTGCCCGCGCCGGCGCCGTTGGCCGATCAGGTCGGTGTCTATCTGCCGTATCGGCCGAGCCGGATCGGCTTCGAAGCGGCCGGAGAGCACCCAACGGCGCTGGTTGAATCCGTAGCGATGGGCTCGATCCCGGCGCCGATCCCGGCCCATATCCCTCACCTGCCAGAGCGCACCGTCTCCGACCGTCTATTGTCCTCCTCGCAACTCGAGACGGTGATCTACGCCGGACATGCCTGGAACCAGTTGCTGCCGGGCACCTTCAAGCCAGCCAAGGAGGGCGTCGGCCTCACCATCGACGAGGAGGGCCGCCGCTACCGAAAGGGCTTCTTCCTCGGCGACGGCACCGGCGCCGGCAAGGGACGCCAGGTCGCCGCCTGCATCCTCGACAACTGGCTGCAGGGCCGGCGTCGCCACATCTGGGTGACGAAGAACGAGCCTCTGCTTGAAGATGCGCGACGGGACTGGTCGGCGCTCGGCGGTCTGGCCGGGGACGTGCAGCCGGTCTCCAACTGGAAGATCGACGAGCCGATCCGTCTCCTCGAAGGCGTGCTGTTCGTCACCTACCCGACGCTGCGCTCGATGCGCACCGACAACAGCCGGCTGCAGCAGATTTTCGACTGGGCCGGACCCGACTTCGACGGCGTCATCGCCTTCGACGAGGCGCACGAGATGGGTGGCGTGGCAGGCGGCGAGGGCGCGCTCGGCAAGAAGGACGGCTCGCAGCAGGGCATCTGTGGCGTCCTCCTGCAGAACCACCTTCCCGACGCGCGCGTGCTCTACGCCTCTGCGACAGGCGCCTCGGACGTCAACAACCTCGCGTACGCAGTGCGGCTTGGCCTGTGGGGACCGGAGACGGCGTTCGCCAATCGCGAAGCGTTCATCTCCGAGATCCGCAAAGGCGGGATCGCCGCGATGGAGCTGGTCGCGCGCGACCTCAAGGCGCTCGGGCTCTACACCGCGCGCGCGCTCAGCTTTGCCGGCGTCGAGTATGACGTGCTGAAGCACGAACTGACGCCCCAGCAGATCGAGATCTACGACACCTATGCGAACGCGTGGAGCGTGATCCTTCAGAACATGGAGGAGGCGCTGAAGCTCACCGACGTCGTCGACGCGGTCGAGGGCGGCACGCTGAACAGCGGCGCCAAGGCGGCCGCGCGCTCGCGGCTGGAATCGTGCAAGCAGCGCTTCTTCGGCCAGGTGCTACTCGCGATGAAGCTGCCGACGGTCATCGCCGCGATCGAACAGCACCTGAAGGCCGACCAGTCGGTCGTGCTGCAGCTGGTGACGACGGCCGAGGCGATCCTTGATCGCCGGCTGGGCCAGATGTCGGCCGAGGAGCGCGCCGATCCGACGATCGACCTGTCACCCACCGAGTATATCGCCGACTACCTCCAGCGTGCGTTCCCCACGCGCCAGATGGAGACCTACAGCGACGACACCGGAGCCGTGCGTTCGCGCCCGATGACCGACGAGGCGGGTCACCCGGTCTACAATCCGGACGCGATCGCCGCGCGCGACGCCATGCTCGAGCACATCTGCGGCCTGCCTCCGATCAAGTCGGCGCTTGACGCGCTGATCGAGCATTTCGGCACCGACGACGTCGCCGAGGTGACCGGTCGCTCCAAGCGGCTCGTGCCGACCTCAGACGGGCGCCAGAAGGTCGAGACGCGCTCAGGCCGCTCCAGCCAGGTCGAGGCTGCAGCGTTCATGGCCGGCACGAAGCGCGTCCTGGTCTTCTCGGACGCCGGCGGGACCGGGCGCTCGTACCACGCCAGCCTCGACGCCAAGAACCAGCAGCAGCGCGTCCACTTCCTGCTCGAGCCGGGCTGGCGCGCCGATCGCGCGATTCAGGGGCTCGGCCGTACCCACCGCACCCATCAAGCCTCCACGCCGCTGTTCCGGCCCGTGACCACCGACTGCAAGGGCGAGCTGCGCTTCACCTCGACGATCGCCCGCCGGCTCGACAGCTTGGGGGCACTGACGCGCGGACAGCGGCAGACCGGCGGGCAGAATTTGTTCGATCCGGCCGACAATCTCGAGAGCGAGTACGCCAAGGACGCGCTCGTCACCTGGTTCAACCTGCTCGATCAGGGGAAGCTCACCAGCACTACGATGGACGACTTCTGCGCGCGCACGGGGCTCGAGCTCTACGACAACGACGGTAACCTGAAGGAGGAGCTGCCCCCCATTCAGCGCTGGCTTAACCGCCTGCTCGCACTGCCGATCGGGCTGCAGAACGTCATCTTCGACGAGTTCCTGTCGTTGGTCGAGACCCGGGTCGCCGCGGCGCGCAAGGCGGGCACGCTCGACGTCGGCGTCGAGACAATCACGGCTGATACCGCAACCGTGGTCGACGACACGCTGCTGCGCACCGATCCGCTATCGGGCGCGACGTCGCACCTGCTCACCATCGAGATCGCGCGCAAGAAGACGCCGATTCCGCTCGACGACATTCTCTATACCGCTCGTTGGGCGCGGGATTCCTCGTTCGTCATGAACGCCCGCTCGGGCGAGGTCGCGCTGCAGCTGCGCGCGCGGCCGTGGATGGATCAGCAGGGGGAAGCGATCCCCCGGCTCGAGCTGCAGCGACCGTGCCGACGGGAGTATATCGGGGAGGCGGACCTGCTCGAGTCCGCCTGGGACAAGATCGACCGCGCCATGTTCGAGGCGAAATGGGCCGAGGAGGTCGCGGAGCTCGCCGGCCAGACCGAGATCGAGACGATCCGGCTGGCGACGGGCCTGCTCTTGCCAATCTGGTCGGCGCTGCCGTCAGACCACCTCGCGGTGAACCGCATCGTCGACGCGCAGGGCAACTCTTGGCTCGGCCGCCTCGTGTTCGACCAGCACGTCGCGCAGCTCTACACCAAGCTCGGCATCGCCAAGAGTGAGGACCTGCCGGTCGACGCCATCGCACACTCGGTCATGTCGGGTCGCAGCGTCGACGTGACCCGGCCTTTCGCGATGACGATCCGGCGCTCGTTCGTGAATGGCACCCAGCGCATCGAGATTGAGCACGCACCGGCGCAGCAGCTCGCCTATCTGAAGTCGATCGGCTGTTTCACCGAGATCATCGCCTACCGCACGCGAGTCTTCGTGCCGTTCAGCGAGGCAAACGCAATGCTCGAGCGGCTGCTGAAGATGGCATGAGACGCCTTCCACCGCTTACTTCGCAAGGCGATGGAAAGCGTGCTTCCGCGAACTCAATCAGGAGGTTAGCCTCGCAGGATGGACGAGAACGATGCGATCACGGCGTTACAGGAACTGGCGTTCCCCTACGAAACACGTCGCTTCCAGGAGGTGTTTGAGAAGGGCCTGAAAATGGCGCACTACACCACCGCCGAGAATGCTGCGCTAATCCTCAAAAACAAGACGCTCTGGCTCCGCAACGCGCAGTTGATGAACGACTTTTCGGAGGTTGCATACGGCACCGCTTGCTTAATTGGCGCCCTTCAAATGGGCATCGGGGCACAGCTCGAAACTACGCTCAACAGCGCGCATCCTGGGCTTTGGAATGCGATTGCCGAGTTCATTAACAAGGTCGAATGGCAGTCTCGGACCCAGACCTATTTGACCTCTCTATCGGCGCACGATCCCGAGGACCTACTTGGACGACTCTCGATGTGGCGCGCATATGGTGGCCCCACATCGGGCGTCGCGCTCATCTTCAATACCGAGGTCTTTGAAAACGACACTGGCCAGCTGAACACCTACTCAAGCCCCGTCGCCTACGGAGACGAACATTTCTTGTTCTCGAACCTAAAGGAGGTAGCTGACGGACTGACGGCCAACATAGATACGATAAGGCAGGTCCCGTTCCAGAATGCACAGTCAATCATAACAAACGCGCTTCAGTTCGCCACGCTATCATTCAAGCATCCAGCTTTCGTCGAGGAGCAGGAGTGGCGGGTTATCCACCGGCCGCTTTCAGATCCGTCTCCTTACATTCAGACGAGCATCGAGACCGTTCGCGGCATTCCGCAGATGATATGCAAAGTGCCTTTGGAAGACCAACCAGGTCTGAATATGCCGTGGCTGAACCTCGATAGGCTGCTCGACAGGATCATTATTGGGCCGTGCGTCTACCCAAATCAGGTCGCGTGGGCGTTTCAGGAAATTCTTCGCGGTTTGAACATTGACCCCGCAGGAAAAATCTCAATCGCAGCTATCCCGCTACGGCAGCAAGGATAAGTTCAACAGGTTGTAGCGGACATCGCATTCGCGAACGTCGGCTACTATCGAAACCTTTCAACCCTCGGTTTGTCCGACCGATCAGGCGTCGGTCGTCTCGACTACCTTCGCCTTGGAACGGCGCGGCTTCGGCGCGGGCGCCTCAGGAGCAGCCTCGGCGGCCTTCTGGCCGGGCTTGCGGCCCAGGCCGATCTTCTTCGCCATCGTGCGACGCGCCTCGCTGTAGGTCTCTGCCACCATCGGATAGTCGCGCTTCAGGTTGTAGCGCTCACGATACTCGTCTGGCGTCAGACCATTGGTGGACAGATGGCGGCGCAGCGTCTTGTACGGCTTGCCATCGATCATGCTGATGATGTGGTCCTTGTTCGCGAGCGACTTACGGACCGACACCGCGGGCGTGTATTCCGACTGGGCCGGCTCGGAGGCCGCCTCAGGCGACGCGCTGCTCAGGTTCGCGACGGCATCGTGCATCGTCTTCAGGAACGCCGGCACGTCGTCGGCCGAGGTGCGCGTATTCGGGTTCGACAGCCACGCGATCGTCAGCTCGGTCGCCATTTCGACGGGGTTCGTTTCTTCGGTCATGTTGGATCCCGGTAGTCAGGGGGACGGTCGCGGACGCGACGGCGTTGTCATAGCCCAAGGCGCCTCCGCAGTAACTCTAAACAGTCCGAGAACATGTCACGTTCCGACGCAGCCCCGAGAAATGGAGAGAAGGGGGAGGGGAGCTGGTGTCCGGCAGAACGTCGGATGCTCAGCATAAGGGTGATTTCCCATGATCCAGTCCGTCAAGCTGTCGAAGCTGGTCCTCTCCGACGTCAACGTGCGCAAGCGGCGCGCCGACAAGGCCGAGAGCTTCGCGATCAGCATCGCCGCCAATGGTATCCTGCAGAACCTGATCGTGACGCCGCTCAAGAAGCCGCGCGGCCACTACAGCGTCGTCGCCGGCGAGAGCCGTTACCGCGGACTGATGCTGCTCGCCGAGCGCGGCGAGATCAACGCCGACGAGTATGACGTGCCGGTCAAGCTGATGACGGGCGCCGAGAGCGAGCTGTCCGAGGTGTCGCTGGTCGAGAACTTCCAGCGCGACAACATGAACCCGGCCGACGAGTGCCGTGGCTTCCAGCTCATCCTCTCGCAGGGCGGCGATATCGACGGGCTCGCGCGCCGCTTCGGCGTGACCCGGCGGTTCGTCGAGGGACGCCTGCGGCTCGCCAATCTGGCGGAGCCCATTTTTGACGCGCTCGTCGACGAGAAGATCAGCCTCGAGATGGCCAAGGCGTATGGTACGACCGCCAGCCATGAGCGTCAGCTCAAGGTGTGGAACGCTTACGGCCACAGCAGCTACAACACGCCCGACACCATCCGGCGCACGATCGCCAATGACGATATGCGCTCGAGCGATCCGGTTGCCCTGCTCGTCGGCGCCGACGCGTACGAGGCGGCAGGTGGCGTGATCGAGCGCGAGCTGTTCAGCGACGGCGACGACCGCTGGACCAATCCGGAGATCGTCCAGAGACTCGCGGGCGAGAAGATGGAAGCCGAGGCCAAGCGCATCGGCGACGAGCGCGGCCTCGCCTGGATCCGCCCGGTCGCGTCGAGCAGCACCTACAACGCCGCGCACGGTCTGTACCGTGTCTACCTGCCGACCGAGCCGATGACCGAGGAGCAGGGCGCGCGCGCGGTCGAGATCGAGGCGCTTCTGGCACCGCTGCAGGAGCAGCTCGAGAGCGGCACGCTGACCGACGAGGCGCACATCGAGATCGAGGGCCAGTACGACACGCTCGCGGCGGAACTCGACGCGCTCGAGCATCGGCCGGTCATGATGCCCCCGGAGGTGGCCTCCCGCGTCGGCGCCTTCCTGACGCTGTCGCATACCGGCGAGATGGTGCTCGACGACACCTTCTACAGCGAGACGCCGATCACGGTGACGATGGTGGAGCCGGACGCTGTCGACGACGATGCCGGCGAGCACGAGGGAGCTTCGGCGGACGACAGGGCCGAAGGCGATGCCGAAGACTCCGAGCGTCGTGCGCCGGTCGCGACCTTCCGCATCGAGGAAGGGGCGGGGCACACCATTGGCCGGGGCAACACCACTTCGATCGTCGAGCCCGACCGCGCCGCCCCGGGTGGCAAGCCGATGAGCCAGGTCCTGATGGATCAGCTCGCGATCCAGCGGCGCGACGTGCTCGGTGCCGCGCTGCAGGCCAACCCTGGTCTCGCGCTCGACTACATGATCTTCGTCATGATCGAGGGGCGTAACTACCGCCCCGACGGCAATGGCACGACCATCCGTGCGCCCTTGCCGCAGGATGCGGTGCCTGCGACCGGCGTCCCCGGCTCGCGCGCGCGCGACTACCTCGCAGAGGTCTACGACGGTTTGGACGCGAGCTGGTCCGAGGCGGACAACAAGGTGGCGCGCTTCGAGGCGTTCCGCGTTCTCTCCGACGACACCAAGGCCAAGTGGCTGGCGTGGATCGTGGCCACGTCGTTCGACGCCAAGGAGGGCTACGGCGCGCCCAAGCAGATCCCGCTCCAGAACCGCCTCGCCACGACCCTCGAGGTCGACGTCGCCAGCTGGTGGCGCCCGACATCGGAGAACTTCTTCGACCGCGTGCCCAAGGGCGCGCTGCTGTCGCTGCTCGACGAGGTCGGCGGTCCGTCGCTCACCAGCCGCAACGCAAGCAGCAAGAAGCCGGAGATCTCGGCGTCGTGCCAGAAGCTCTTCGCCGGCGACGCGATCGTCGAGGCCGAGGTGAAGGAGAAGGCGCTTGCCTGGGTGCCGGCTGCGATGCGCTTCAACGACGTCGCCTCCGGCGAGGCACCTGAGGACGATGGGCAGGACGAGCTCGCCGGGCTGATCGGCGACGGCACCGGCGCCGGCGAGGACGACGACCTGGCCGCGCTCATCGGTGAAGACGCCGGCGAGCCCGCTGGTGACGGCACGGCCGATGTTGATGGAGAGAGCAGCGGCACCGGCGACGTCATGCCGCCCGAGCACCAGAACGACGACACCGTCAACGACGTGGTCGCGGCCGAGTAACAGCACACCCGCTGGGCAACCTGCTGCCGGCGCTGCCTCACCGCGGCGCCGGCAGCTTCTTTCCACGTTCATCAAGGAGCCGCGCCATGCCCGCCGGCACCCGCGACATTGCGGCCGCAATTACCGACACCATCATCGCCAAGCTTGAGGCCGGCACCGTGCCGTGGCAACGGCCATGGTCCGTCACCGGGGAGGGTGGGCGACCGCTCCGCCACGAGGGCACGCCGTACCTCGGCATCAACTCCATCTGGCTCTGGGTCATGGCCGACTTTCTCGGCTTCCGGAGCCGCTACTGGATGACCGCGCACCAGGCCGAGGAACTCGGCGGGCGGGTGCGCCGCGACGCGCAGCCCTCCTTCTCGGTCTACAGCTCGACCTTCCGCAAGCGTGGCCAGCCCAACCTTGAGGGGATCATAGCCGACAAGCTGATCCGCTTCCTGCGCTCGTATACCGTCTTCAACGCCGACGAGATCGAGGGCCTGCCGAGCTACTTCTACCCGCGTCCGGCGCCGCCCACACCGACCCTCCTATCGGCGCGACAGGATCGCATCGACGCCTTCTTCGCAGCCATCCCGTCGAAGGTGCGCCGCGGCGGTGATCGCGCCTTCTTCAGCTACACCTTCGATTACATCCAGATGCCGCACGCCGGCAGCTTCAAGTCGGCCGACGCGCACGCCTCCATCCTCGCGCACGAGCATGCCCACTGGACAGGGCATTCGTCGCGGCTGGATCGAACCTTCGGCAAGAAGTTCGGCGACAAGGCGTACTGCGTCGAAGAGCTGGTCGCCGAGCTTACCGGCGCGATGGTCTGCAGCGACCTTGGCCTGCCGTCCGAGATCCATGACAGCCACGCCAACTACGTCGCCGACTGGCTGCGGGTGCTGCGCGCCGACAAGAGCGCGATCTTCGTCGCCGCGACCAAGGCAGAGCAGGCCTTCGCCTATCTGCGCACCTTCTCGGCCGAGGCGACCGACGCGGTGAAGCTCGCGGCATGATCCACGACCATAGGAGAACCCGACATGGGTTGGCTTTCAATGCCTCGCAGCAGCATGGGCGGTCACGCCACGCCCAAGGCCTATCTGAACGACCAATATACTTACTCGCGCGAGCAGGATGGTGGCGGCACGCGCGGTGCGCGCGTCATCGCAAGCGCGTGCCCCGGAAACCGCGCCTGGTATGCCGCTGTCGAGCTGCTCGAGAACGGTGTCGCCACCTCCGTCATCGCCGTGATCTGTGAGGTGCGGTGGACGCCGAACGCCGCGGACGGATACGTCTTAGCCTATAAGGACATGACCGAGAACGCGGGGCCGTGCTCGGACGAATGCCCGGAACGCATCCTTCGCCTTCTGCCGGCAACCGACAACGAGGGGGCGCTGGACTGGCGTCGACGCTGTCTTGCGCGACTGCGCCAGCGCGCGCGGCGGATCGACGACGGCATGCGCGTACGCTTCCCCGTGCCGATCCGCTTCGAGGATGGGCATTCCGGCACCGAGTTCATCGTTGTGAAGCGGGGCAGCCGGATAACCGTTCGGTGCGCCTCGCGCTTCGGCCACTACCGAATCCGCAACTTCCGCGATCTGCCGTGGACCGTCGTGCCGGAGACGAAGGTCCACGCGACAGTCTTCGCGAAGTCGCCCGCATCTGCAATGCCAGCCTGATGGAGCCTGACATGGAAAACGCCCCCTTTTCTCCCTTGCGCTGGCGTCTGTGCAGCGCGCTTCACGCCCGGCGTGTCGCGCAGCGCATGCAGGCCGAGGGCCTCGACGTCGTGCTGCTGCTCACCGGCGACCGGATGCAGCCCTGGCGCGTGATCGAGCGCGCACACGCGCCGATCGACGAGGTGAGCGCATGCGCCTGATCCTCGGCCTCGCACTAATCGCAGCTGCCTGCACCGGTGCGGCACCGCGGTCAGACCAAAGCGGCGCGATCACCGCAGATGGCCGCGCGATCGACGGCGACACCGTCTCGATCGACATCCGCTTGTTCGGCGCCGACGCTTTCGAGAAGCGCCAGATGTGCCGCACGACGTCAGGCTGCTGGCCGTGCGGCAAGGCCGCCCAGGACTATGCCTCCAAGCTGCTCAAGGCGAACCCGGCCACGATCCGGTTGACCGGCAAGCAGAGCTACGGACGGCCGATCGGCACCGTCGAGGTCGGCGGACAGGACCTCGGCGAGACGATGATCGCTGCCGGCCTCGCGGTGCCAGCCACCAGTTACCTCAAGGGCGATCCTGCGCGCGCGCAGCGGTACGTCGCGGCCTTCGAGACGGCGCAGCGCCGCGGACTCGGAGCGCACGCAGGCTACTTCATCGATCCCGCAAAGTGGCGCCACGGCGAGCGCCTGTCGTGTGAGAGGCGAACCTCACGCGGATGAAGGATCATGATTACCCGGTAAGTTCTATAATCCGGTTACTCGGCATCCTCCGGAGTTCGGGATGCGCAGCTGCGGGGAGACAGCGGTGTATCATCCTCGCCTTCCAGCTCGACGTTTAGAAAGAGGGGGGAGGAAGGGCGTCGATCAGGGAGAAGATCATCATGCCCGCCTTCACCTCAACCCCCGCACCTGTTCACACCCTCTGGGACGCACCTCAGACCGCCGAGCAACGCCTGCCCGGTGTATGGTCGGTGACCACCGCCTCGCACGGCGGCTTCGTGCTCTCTGATGAGCGCCAGGCAGCAATGCCGGAGGCGCTGCGGCTCGACAGCATCTACTACGAAGAGGATGTCGATTGGTCGCTGGTGATACTCGGCTTTGAGGCCGAGTTCGCCGCCCTGCGTAAACCGCTGTTCGATCTCGAGCGTGATCTCGCGCGCCAGACTGCGCGGCATTGGCGGCCGCAGCGCTACTCCGCCTTCACCGGCGAGGTGCTGCAACCGAGCGACAGCCACGTGTTGCGCTCGATCGCGTCGTACGAAGCCGCAATCGGCGAGATCGGCGTGCGCGCCGCCTGGGGCGATTGGGCAGACTGGGTGCCAGCCGGCAAGGTCGGCGTCGTCGGGCAGCGGATTACCGGCTGCAGCCATCTTGGCTTCGCCACCTACGACGGCCCCGACTTCAAAGGCCTGTGCGACGCGGCGCGCTACGCTGCGCGCGATCAGGCCAGCACCTTTGCTTCGCTAGGCGTCGAGCTGATCGACTGAGCGCCCGCGGAAAGAGGTTTCCGAAACCGGCAACCTCTTTCCGGCGCCTTAATCGGAGACGAGCGATCCGAGCCCGTAAAGCGCCAGGGCGACCAGCCCCGAGGGGCTGACGACCACGGGGAGGATCCTGAGCCGCGGAGAAGAGGGGGGAGTGAGAGGCGGGCGTGAGGTGTCGCGCCAGGTCCTCTCACATGGAGTCAGGCGTCATGAGCTTCGACGTACCGTTCCGCCACCATCAGGCGATGGATGCAGCTTCGCTACCCACGATCACCGTCACCCTGCAGGCCATGACCAAGGCGCTTGCCGATTGCCGCAACGCCGGTGTCGATCCTGACAGCGATCCCGCCATGGTCCTGCTGGCGCGCCATATGGCGGTTGTCTCGACCAACCGCGCGCCGCGCTCGGTGCTGCTGCATGCCTGCCGGCGCAGGATCGACGCGCTGCGGCGGTTCCCGACGCTGCTCTCCATCGCGATCCGTGGCGTCGCCTACGACCAGGTCGCCAAGGAGCGTTTCCACATGGACGCGCGGGCCGAGCTGGAGAAGCTCGCCGCGGCGCTGCACCTCATCGACGGTAGCTACACCGTCATTTCCTCGCAGGGGACAACGGCCGAGTCCGGCTATGTCATTCTCGCTGCGGCCGACCTCGCCGTCGTCGTTCGGGTCGGTGGGCGGTACGAGGGTCGTGAGGTTGCCTATGGCGCGGTTGTGAACGGCCTCGAGCAGCCCAACCTGCATGCCGCCATGGCCGAGCTGCTGAACACCGGCCGCTTCGCCGAGCGCCTTACGCGCGAGCTGGGCCTCACCGCCCCCGAGCCCGCCGGCACCGTGCCCGCGCTGATCGCCGCCTGAGGAGCACGAACAATGTGGATCCAGGATGCGCTCGCCATCGCGCGGGCCGACCTCGCGCGCATCGCGCGGTACGTTGAGCGGCGTGAGCGCTTTCTCGACGCGCTGGACTGGTCGATGCTGTCGGACGCGCAGGCGCGCCAGTCGGCGATGCTCGACGAGCTGCTCGCCGAAGATTTGGCCGAGGGCCAGAACTACGTCGATTGGCTGGTCGAGCGGATGACCACGCATCTCACCGTCCCGGGCGCGTTGCGCTTTGCGCCTCACCCGCGGCCGTGGCACGCTGAGTGGATCACGCTGGCCGACTAACCCTCGAGGGAGATTGGACGATGAGCCGTCATACCTTCGCCGGAACCGCCGGCGTCTCCGTCGCGATCGGATGGGACCGGCCGCTCGACACCTTCTACGTCCAGGTGTCGCGCCCGGACCCGGAGGACGAGGGCGAGCGAGAGACCTTCGTCTGGGAAGGCACGAGCCCGCGCGAGCTGCCTACCGCGGCCGCGGCGATTGCCGTTGCAGCGTCCCATGCCGAGCTGCCTGCCGATCTCGCCAGCACGCTAGAGACCGATCGGCTGAAGACGCTCGGAAGCTTCGATGGACCCGCGCAGGCGGTCATGAAGCGTCAGCGCTTTGGTCGTGATCTGTAACGGAGGGGGCTACGACATGGATGACCACCGTCAGCCCACATCGCCAAAGGGCGGCTTCGATATCGGACTTCACTGCGCACTGCTTGGCGTGTTTCTCTCAGCGGCGAACTTCATGACATCGCAGTTTGCCGAACTCGGAAACCGCGTTGACGCCGATCCCGCCAGTCCGCTGCAGCAGATAGCCGATTTGCTCAGCGGCAATGTCGTCAAGTCGCTGGCCGTTGTGCTCATCCTCGTAGGCGGGACGCTTTACGCCTCAGGTATGGGATACATCGAGCTAGCTGGACCTTCCGAAGGGGCCGCCCCGCGACCGAAGCTCCTGACTGCTACCCTGCCGATGAACATCGACGCGCGAATGGCAGAGGCACGGATTACCGGGCTCCTCGCCCGCCTCAAGGCTGTGCCTGAAGAGTTGCGTGAGGAAGCCACTATCGAGCTTGAAGGTATCGAACAGCGGCACATGCCTGCGTTGAGCAAGGCTCACCGAAAGGCACGAGCCACGGTCTCCCCCACGTCGCAGCAGGCTGACGAGCTCGACACCGATTACGCGGCTTCGCTCAACCGCTTGAGCACCACTCTTGAGCAGATGCTCGATCGGGCCACAGCGCTTGGACGTGACCGTCTGCAATGGCAGACACTGGTAATCGAAGAACGCTTCCCCACGGCGAGCGTCGAGAAGGATCAGGCGTAGACATCGGCAAGAAGGGGGAGCTCGCGGCTGCCTTGCTCCTTCGCCGTAGGCGCGTGCACGTGGGCTTGCCTGGACAGGAACCCAGAAAGCCACTGCTGGCGCTCATGCGCCATCAGAACCGAGCTGTAGGGGCAATCGGCGACAGTCGATCCCTTCCGACGCGCATGCGCCAGCCCTTCATTATAGGGGTTCTGCATGTTTCTTCCCTGCGACACGCAGGTCCCACCCTGCGTCGACCCGCTTCTCCGGCGGTCGCGCGCCAATAACCAAATTTGGTTAATGATTTAAGACGCGTGGGTGCCAGCAATCGTTCGTCACGCCCTCACCCGCCGGCACGTTGGATAAGGTCCCAGCGGTTGCCGTATCGATCCTCGAACACGACGACGACACCGTAAGCCTCGTACCGCGGATCCTCGACGAAGCGAGCGCCACGCTCCCGATAGATCTGGTAGTCGCGTACCAGGTCGTCGGTCTCGAGGAAGAGGAAGACCCTGCCACCGCTCTGATTGCCGATGGCGTGCCGCTGCCGCTCGTCGGCTGCGCGAGCGAGCAACAGGCCCGTGGAGGCTCCGTGCGGTGCGACCACCACCCACCGCTTGGTCGGGCTCTGTACCGCGTCCTCGCGCAACTCGAAGCCGAGCGTGCCGACATAATAGTCGATTGCGGTGTCGTACTCGTCGACGACGATGGCAACGAGGCTGAGGTGCTGCGGCATGCGCGCCTCCTGCCGCCACACAGATCCTCTGCCAAGCAGAGAGGAGGGGGAGGGGAGTGCCGATCCATGCGGATCGAAGGAGATCTTCCCATGTCCGACATCATCGACCTTGGCGGTGCACCCGCCGAAGAGGACTGCGCCCAGCTGGGCCACACGCCCGACTTCGAGGCGGTGAATGCCTATGAGGTGTTCGCCTATAAGCTCGCGATCATCGCTCGCTACGGCCAGCCGCCCGCAGGCTGCCGCCTCAAGCCGCTCGCCAATCGTCACGACTTCGGCGTGTACCGCACGTTGTCGCTCCGCATCGACGACGAGGAGGACGAGGCTGTCCAGGCCTATGCCGAGGCCGTGGAAGAAGGGTTGGCACGCTGGCTCGACGGCGGTTTCGCCCCGCCCATCAGTTACGAGGGCAGCGTCGCCACGATCCATCGGCCCGATGTCACCGAGCTGGTGATCGGCGCGCTGCAGACGACGAGACCAAGCCCGGATGGATCGTTCCCGGTCGCGGACTTCGAGGCGCTGCACACCAATCTCGCGACCGCCTTCCCCGACGAAGCGGCGATCGCGCGCGCGCGTCTGGCGACCACCTGATCCACCTGCTCGCGCCCGGGCGCGTCGACCAGCGAGGCCACCATGCCGGATACCGCCTTCAACCCCGCCGATGCCGCAACCTGGTTGGCACGCGGCCGCAAGCCTGCCCACGCCGAAGCGCTCGCCAAGGCGTGGCGCGACTATCCTGACCTGCCACCCAGCGCGCCGCTCGCCGATCGCCACGCCCGCAGCCGCGCGCGTGTGATCGCGACGCGCCCCGTCTTTGAGGAAATGCGCGTCGAGGCCGAAGCCGAGCGCCATGCCACGAACTTCGCCTTCACCGAGAACGAGGCACGCGAGGGCAAGGCGAACGAAGGCGAGCTTGCCATCCTCAACGGCCGCGATCGGTATGGCTACGACTGGGACGTCGCCAACCGCTATGCCGATGGCTGGTACGCGGCGCACGTAGGTTGGCCGCACCACTACCCGGACGGGATCCCGTGCAATGCGCCGCTCGAGACCCGCCGTGCGGCCTACGACCAGGGCTTCACGGATGGGGGTGGCGACCGCACCGACCTGTTCGACGCGGCGCGGCGCGCGAACCTGGCGCTGCACCGTCAGGGCAACATGCCGGCTAGCGTCGTTGCTGTCGCGCCCGCGCGGCCGTTGCCCAGCAGCTGGCCGAAGCCCGGTGATGAAGCACGACCGGCCCGCTGGTCGCGCCGTCTCGCCATCCTCAGCGATAGCGACCTCGCTGGCGGAGATCCGGCGCGCGCCAAGTGGGATTTCCTGCGGATCGTGCGTGATCGGCCCGGCGCCGAAGCCATGACGCTCCTTATCCTGACAGATCGCGGCTTCGTTCACGCCGGCGACTACACGCCGAGCGCGAGCTCAGGCGGTCGCCGGCAGGTTACCGGCGCCGCCCTGCGCCAGCAGCTGGTGGAAGTGCTGTCCGGGCGCGAGATCGACGACATCCTGGTGGCGCTTCAGGACGACGAGCTGCGGCTGCTCGACGGTATCGCGAGCGCACTGCCGCTATGCCGGACGATGGAGCGGACGCGGAACACCAAGCTGCAGCAGCGTACCCACCTGCGCACATGGCTCGATCGCGGCTATGGCGACGACGAGAACATGGCCGCGGGCCATATCCGCTGGGGCAAGCTGATCCAGGGCTTGGTCGGCAAGCTCGGCGAGTTCACCGTGCGGCACGTCGGGCCAGCCCCCGTGCGCGGGCAACTGATCCGGGTCGAGGTCGGCAACGGGCAACTCGCAACCGGCTACGCCGATGCCGACGGCACGCCAATCGCGTCCGAGATCATCGTCTCGAGCAAGGCCAAGCTACGGTCGGAGATGGCGGCGACGCTGCGGCGTTTTGGGGCCGCCACGACGATGATGGCAGCTTCGGCTCGGCACGCGGCGTAGCCGCACTGATCCGAGCCGCGAAAGAGGAGAGGGGAGGGGAGCGGGCACGCCGGAATGAGCCGGCGAGGAGCCACCTAATGCCCCAGTCCGTGCCCGCGTCAGCCAATCACCCCGTACGCCCGATCCTCTGGACGTTCGGCGAAGGTCCGACCTTCCCGGGCTACACCGACGACACCCGTTGGAACGGCTTCCTCAACGTGTCGGTCGGCATGGCGACATGGCCCTACGTTCTGCGGACGCTCATCGCCGGCGCCGACGGCGATGCCGAGACGATCGCGGCATATCGCGAAATGGCGGGCGACAGCATGGTCTCGCTGGCCGACCGTTTCACCACCGAGGCCGTGGACCGGAACTGGCCGTGGCAATTTCCGGACTATCCAGTCGCGACCATGATGCCGATCCCGGAGCGCTGGTCGGAAATGAGCTGGCACCATGACACTGCGCCCAGCTTCGGCCCGTGCGTGGGACCGATGGGCGAGGCCGCGCAGGTCTGGGTCGACTATGCCGACCCGTCGAAGCGGGAGTTTCCGGAAGCGCCGCGGTTCAGCTTCAACCGGCGCGATGCCGTGGGCGAGCTGACCACCATCTACGCCGGCGCCGACTGGGACGAGGTGCTGGCGTCGGCCGCGGTCGAGGCGCTTGCGTGCGCCTTCGCGCGCGGGCTCGCTCTCGAGCTTACGCCCGCGCAGTGGCGGGACATGCGGCTGCGTAACCGCGTGGCGCCGAAGGGTACGTGTGCCTCGCACGACTTCGTCGATGCCAACATAGTGATGCTCGCCGCATGGGAGGCCGAGCGGGGCCATCCTCTGCTGCCGACCGCCGAGCCGGTCACGTTCGAGGACGATCTCGAGCGCGTGAACGCGGCGTGGAAGATCGCGACGGCGCACTATCTCACCGCCTCCGATGAGGGCGAGCGGTTCGACGCCTGGCGCCTCACCGCCCGCGACGTCGACGGGCTCGCCGCTGCTGGCGAGGAGCTGGGTAGGGTCGATGGCAGCGACAGCCCGGGACGGATCTACGCGGCCGGCTTCATGGAGCGCGACGGCGAGCGGTGGATCGTGAACGTCAGCAACTCCAGCCAAGCTTTCGACGAGCTCTTCGACGCTGAGGCGCACCTCTGGTGCATCTTCGCGTCTACCGAGAGCCGGCCTGAGGTGCGCCAGCCGCTGCGGTTGCCGCCTCCACCTTCCGCCATCCACTTCACCGTCGACGAGATCACGGTGACCGCGGACGCCATCGATCGTCGGCTGGCGGAGCTGGCCGCGCGGCGGAAGACTGTCTCGGAGCTAGAGTCAGAAGGCCTCTTTCTGGCCGAGAGCGTGCGTCGGCTGAAAGCCGCCAGGGTCAAGCTGACCGAAGCCGCTCAGCCCTGAGCGAGGGAGAGAAGAGGGGAGCAGGTGGTCGCGGGATTGGGCCCGCGAGAAGGAGACCGCCATGCTCCCCGCCTCGATCGCACCCACCGCCGCGCCGAGCGCGGTCGGCACGGTGCAAGAGCTGTTCGCCGACAGCATCACCGACGTGCTGCTCGAGCTTCTCCAGGCAGCGCGCGCGAGCGGCGCTGGCTGCGTCGATGTCGCAGTGATCGGCGCAGCCGGCGACCGGCTGCTACAGCTCAGCGATGACGGCCATGGGCTCGACGAGCCCGGCTCGATCTTCGCTCACCCGCTGCCGCGCTTCGGCATCTTCAGTCTCGCCGGGCGCGACGTAATCGTCCGCTCCTGGTCGCGTGCCGCACATCAAGGTTGGAGCGCGCACATTACCGCCGCGGCTTGGACGGGCAGACGCCTGATCGCGATCTCGCCCGACCCGATTGCTCGCGGCACCTCCATCACCTTCCGCATGCCGGCGATCGCCGAGGACTTGGTCAGGGCCGCGCTGGCCGAGGCCGCGTCGCTCGCCGGCATCGTCGCAACCTTCAATGGTCGAGGGATCTGACATGGAAATGCGACCCCCTCCCGTCGTGCTCGCGTACGGCATCGGCGTGGATAGTACCGCACTTCTCGTCGAGCTGGTCGCGCGCGGGCAGAAGCCCGACCTGGTGTTGAGCGCCGACACCGGGGTCGAGAAGCCGGCGACCTACGCCTACCTCGATGTGATCCGGCCGTGGATGGATGCATACGGCATTCGGCACGAGCTGGTCTCGTACACGCCCAAGCACTTCAAGCACTGGCCGCCCTACTACGGGCTGCTGGAGATGTGCCTGACCAACGCGACACTGCCGAGCAAAAGCCTGGGCGGCTCGAGCTGCAGTCTCAAATACAAGAAGGCGCCGCAGGACGCATTTCTCGCAGGCTGGCAGCCGGCGAAAGACGCCTGGGCGCGTGGCCAGCGCGTCATTCGCCTGATCGGCTATGACGCAGGACCGCGTGACACGCTGCGAGCCAACCACGCGCTGTCGATCGAGGATCCGCTATACGACTGCCGCTCGCCGCTGCGCGAGTGGGGCTGGGACCGGGACGCCTGCGTGGCGCGCATCATCGCCGAGGGCCTGCCGGTGCCCCCGAAGTCGGCGTGCTGGCTGTGCATCGCCAACCGGCCCGAGGAGATCCGCGAGTTGCCGCGCTGGTGCCTGCGCCTCATCGTACTCGTCGAGGCGCGCGCTGCGCCGCGGCTGCACACGGTCGAGGGCCTGTGGCGCCGGTCGACCAAGGCGCGCCCGGGCCGCATGACCGACTTCATCCGCGCCGAGGGCTTGCTGCCGTCGCGCGAGATCGATCGGATTTGGCGCGACGCTCCGCGCGACCTGATCCGCTTCCAGGAGGTCGCTGCCATGGTGCCGGTCGGCGAGCGGCCGACGATGCAGAGTTGGCTCGAGCGCTTCAATGCCGGATTGATGACACGGCAAACGGGAGAGCCGCTCGCCGCGTGAACGTCATTGATCGTTCGTGGCAGAGGCCTGATTGACGATGACGAGCTGCCCCGGTGCGACGCCGACGATCGTCAGGCCAACCATCGTGAGCAGGATGCTTGTCGCCAAGGCGATGAGTGGCCCGGCCGGGATGATCCGGCGCCGGTAGAGCAGGGCCATGCCCTCGAACGCGGCCGCGCCGACCAGCGCGATGATGACCGCAAAGATCTGCATCCCACCCGATTACCGAAGGGAGTCAGCATGGACAACGTCGTTCGCCCATCGCGCACCAAGATCATCGGCGCGCTTAACGATCGCTGCCGAAAAGGGCTGGACCGCCGGGCACGCATCGTCATGACCCGCGCCTGCCTCGCGACCTTCGCCGAGGCAGGCGTGTCGACCCTGGTCGCGCAGATCGAGATCTTGGCCGCTTTGCGGGCACACACCTTCGACAGCGGGGATCTCGAGCGGCACCGTGGCGAGTTCGAGCTGCGGGGACACACAATCTATTTCGCTATCGACTATTACGACCTCGCCCTCGAGTACGGGTCCGAGGACCCGGCTGACGCGGCCGTCACGAGGCGTGTACTGACCATCATGGTGCGCGAGGACCTGTAGCGACTAGCGCGGAAGCCGCTGCGCCTGGGCGATGATCGAGTGAATGTCTCGCTGCATGTGGCCGACGGCAGCCTTGTACCCCTCGATATCAGCCGAAATGGTAGCCGGGTTCCATTTAGTGATATGATCGTGAACCATCGGTCCCACCAATGCGACTTTTTGATCGAGGCTTCGACACAACGCCGCCTCTGCCTCAGTGCCGCCGCGCAATGCGGAACAGCGTTCATCCAGCGCCTTCAAGAAAGCACCGAGCGTGACGCGGCTTTTGAAGCGGGTCGACAGCAGCTCGGCCAGGTTCGACGCCGTCATCCGCTTCATCGCATCAAGCACCGTGTCCATCGCGGAGACCAGGTCGCGAGCGGCAGCGTCGAGCGTAGACATTCGGGATACTCCGAAGCCAGGTAGGTCATTCCGGCGCGTCGCCGAACCTCATTCCTTAACTAACTACCGTTAAGACGACGTTGAAGCAGCAACATTTTGTCACGCTGCTTGAGGATGGCGATGGTCGCGGTGGCAGCTCGAGACACGTTCACGTTCCGCAACGCCGAGGGTTCGTCGGGTTACCAGGGTTTTTCGGTTATTGGTCGCTCGGCCTGATACGCGGCGAAGCAGAGGGTTTCTGGCAACTTGACATGACCGCGCAGCACTTCGCCGCTTGGGCGAAGTGCGTCCGCCGGATCCATGCCGAGGGTCGACCAGCCCGCGCCGTCGCTGATCTGCGCCGCGCTCAAACGCAGTCGCAGGAGGTGGCCAGCCTCGTTCAGCGTGAGATCGCAGACCTCTACCGTGAGGGAGATCCGGTCGCGGTTGTCCTGCCGAGCGGGCTGCTGAAGACCCAGATCAGGCGCATCTTAAGCAGCGAGATATCGCGCTACTTCGACGATATCGACGAGGCGGAACGTTGGGCACTCTGCTGCTGATGTAGGCAGCGACGCATCGCCAGAAACACTGGCGAGGCTGCGCCGCTCGGCGTAAACGTAATCTATGTTGCTGACTGAGCGCGGCCGACCCCACGGCCATCAACCAAGCGAAGGCTACTGTCGCGCGGCGTGGAACGCTGTCTGCCGCTCGCAGGCCGTGATCGAATTCGACACCAACGGCACCATCACATGGGCCAACGAGCGGTTTCTCTCCCTTATGGGCTATAGCCTGCCGCAGCTCGCGGGGCAGCATCACCGCGTGCTGTGTGATCCCAACTACGCTGCATCGACCGAATACGGGCAATTCTGGCAGCAGCTGCGAGACGGTGACTTCGAGCAGGGCGAGTTCATGCGGCGCCGCGCCGACGGGTCCGAGATATGGCTTCAGGCCAGCTACAACCCGATCTTCGACGCTGACGGCGTGGTGCAGCGGCTGCTCAAAATCGCGGTGGACGTGACCCGGAAGGTTCGCCTCGAGCAGGCGCTTCAGGCCAACCAGGCCTCGATGCAGTCGACCATGGGCGAGCTTGGCGCGATCGTCACTACGATCACTGCCATCGCCGGCCAGTCGAACCTCCTTGCGCTCAATGCCGGAATTGAGGCTGCACGAGCTGGCGACGCCGGGCGAGGCTTCGCCGTGGTCGCCTCCGAGGTAAAGAAGCTGGCAAGCGATACGCGAGCGGCAACCGAGCGCGCCACGCAGATGCTTGATCGACACCGCGAGGACGGCAAGGTCACCTCACAAAGCACCCGATCCTAGCCGGCAAGGGGCGCGTACCACATGCCGAAGGCGTTGCTGGCAATGTGGACGAGAAGGCCCGGCACAATCGAACGCGTGCGCAGCGCGCAGATGCCGGTTCCGAGGCCGAGACACAGCGAGGCGACCAGGTTCGCCGGCTCGAAATGGAGCGTCACGAAGAGGAAGGCCGACACCAGCACCGCGGCGACGCGCCAACCGCGGTCAACCAGCGTACCGAGCAGGTAACCGCGGTAGAGCAGCTCCTCCACCATCGGCGCGACGATCACCGTGGCGACCAAGAGGGCCAGACCTGCAGGTCCGGACAGCGACGCGACGAGCGCCCGGCCTACCTCGAGGTTACTGCCAACACCCGACTGCCACACGGTTGCTCCCTGCAGCGCGAGGATCCCGAGCGGGATCTGCGCAACGGCAAGGCCGATGACCATCGTGGTCGCGGTGCGCCCGTTCCAGGCCGGTGACGTCAGCAGTACGGCGCGCGCGCGGCCTGCCCGCCGCGTATCGAGCGCCACAAGGCCGAAGACCAGCAGCGCCGCCAGTACGATCGTCGCCGCGGTCAGCGCTCGGAGGCCGGGTCGAGACCCATGGCAGGTCCGACGATGTAATGGATCACGGTGAGTGCCGCCTGATGCGCGATCAGGAGCGCGGCAACGAGCCACAACGACGGCGCGGTCGATGGCTGAGCAGCGGGCGGGGGCCGCGTCGGCGCAGCAGCCAAGTCGAGCATATCCACCTCTCAGGATCAGGAGATCGTCGGTGAGCAGCATTAAGTCTCACGCCGCGCGAGCACGTCAATCCCGTCCGCGGCCTGTGCTCAATATCATGACGTTGCTCGGTCCAGCTCCAACGAAGGCGGAGTGGGAGGCTGACAAGGCAGCCTGGCGCGCCTTCGTCTTCGGAAACACCGCGAGCGGCTTTCGCGCCGGCACCCGCCTCGATCGCGCATGGTGGCGAGGATACGAGGCCGCTGCCCGCAGCAACGACCCAGCTGCGCTGATGCTGTAGCTGATCGAGCCTTGCCACGGCGAGCGGGCGCGGGAGAGGAAAGGGAGAGGGGAGAGGCGGATCATCCGGATCCGGGAGCCTCACCATGAACGCATTCCGCCACGCGACCGCTGAGGTGGTGATCCGCCACGGCCATATGGCGTGCGGGCTCGGAGCCGGCGCTGCCGGCATGAACGCCGCCAACCCTCGCGTCGGGCCGCTGCGGGGCCGCTTCGAGTGCGCAGGTGGGATCGACGTCGACGAGGGCGCGATCCGCAACTTCGAACGGTTGACGGGCGTGAAGGGCACCGTGATGGACCTCTTCTCCGAGGCCCAATACCGCGCCTTTCACCAACGTGCGCCGGAGCCGAGCTGGCGCGAGGCCACGCCGCTCGACATCCGCCGCGTCTTCGGCCGCCTCGACGTGCTGTTCGCGAGCTACCCGTGCAAGGGCTTCTCAGGCCTGCTGTCGGCGCGCACGGCCGAGACCGCCAAGTACCAGGCGCTCAACGACCTGACGACGCGCGGCATGATGCTGAGCCTCGAGGCCTACCGCGACGACCCGGTCGCGATCGTCGCCTTCGAAAACGTGCCGCGCATCGCGACCGCGCGGGGTGCCCGCTTCCTCGCTCAGATTGACGCGCTGTACCGCGCCTATGGCTATGTCGTCAGCGACGTCGAGGACAGCATCCACGACTGCGGCGCGATCGGCGGGCTCGCGCAGCGCCGCAAGCGCTTCCTCCGGCTGTTCCGCCATCCCTCCAAGGTGCCGAACTTCATCTACCAGCCGGCCAAGAAGCGGCTGCGCGGCGTCGGCGAGGTGATCGGCAAGCTGCCGATGCCGGGCGACCCGGCCGCGGGCGTGATGCACCGAGTGCCGGCGCTGCAATGGAAGACGTGGGTGCGGCTCGCCTTCGTGCCGGCGGGGCGCGACTGGCGCGCGCTGAACGATCTGGCAGTGATCGATGGACGGCTGCGTGACTTCGGCATCGTGCCTGAGCAGACGTTGCGCGAGAACGCGCTCGGTGTGCTCGACTGGTCGGATACCGCGCCGACCCTTACCTCCGCGCGCGCGCCGGCTCAGGGTCGCTTCTCGGTCGCCGACGTGCGCGTCTCGGCCGATTGGAACGCCGATGTCCTCGGCGTCCGCGACTGGCACCAGCATGCTGGCACCGTGACGGGACGCAACGGCCCGACCAACGGCGCGCACAGCGTCGCCGACCCGAGGCCGGACTATGGTCCTGCCACGCATCGCAACGTGCTCGGCGTGAAGCGCTGGAGCGAGAGCGCCGCCACGGTCCGCGGGAGTCCGAAGCCGAGCGCGGGCGCGCATGCGGTTGCCGACCCTCGCTTCGATGCGCACCCGAAGAGCGTCCAGCTCGGCGTCCGGCCATGGTCGGCGCCGTCGCCGTGCATCAAGGCCGATGTGTCGGTCGGCACCGGGCCGTACGCGATCTCGGATCCGCGTGGCACGACCGCGGCGGGCCAGCTCGGCAATGTCTTCCGCATCGTGCCGATCGACGAAGTCGGCGAGCCAGTCACCGACCCGAGGCCCGGATACGCGGCCGGCACCCACCGCAACATCCTCGCCGTCACCGACTTCAGCGACACGGCCAAGGTGGTCACGGGCGCGGTTCACCCTGCAGGTGGCGCACTGTCGGTCGCGGATCCCCGTCCGATCGGGCTCAGTGCGGGCGGGCGTGACCAGCACGGCTACAACAGCCAGGCGCACTACGGCGTCCTCGGCTGGGAAGACACGAGCGTGGCCGTACCCGGCCATGCCAAGTACGACCGCGGCAAGTGGTCGGTCGCGGATCCTCGGCTACCCAAACCCGAGCCGCTGGTCGCGCTGCCATCGCCGAACGATCGCGTCGTCGCGCGCATCATCGCCGCGGACGGTACGTGGCACCGGCCCTTCACCACGCTCGAGCTCGCAGCGCTTCAATGGCTGTTCGATCCCGAGCAAGTCTTCCGCTTCGACGGCGAACGAGGCTCCTGGTCCATGGAGCAGCCGTTCGACCTCGAGGGCAGCTCCGACGCGCAGAAACGAGAATGGATCGGCAATGCCGTCCCCTCGGCCGCAGCGCAGGGCATGGCCGAGGAGATCGGCGAGGCGCTGCTTCTCGCCAAGCTCGGCGAGACCTTCACGCTGTCCGACAAGGCCATCTGGGTTTCGCCGCTCCGCATGGCGCTCGCGGTCGACCATGCGCCGATCGAGGCGATCACCCACCGGCAGGATCTCGACTGGGGAGAGGCATGATGCAGCGATCGGGCCCAACTCGACTGCGGTCGAGTCATCCGCATGTCCGCAACCCGGTGCTGGCGCTGCCCAGCGTCGCGCGCCTTCAATCGCTCTCGCCGGCCGCGCGCGCCGAGCTGCGCCAGCTCCTGCTCGAGCTACGCGGCGATGCGCAGGTCCGGGCAGACGACTGCTGGCGCCGCCACAAGGCACCTATGGCCGCATACTGGAAGGTCGTATCGGTCTATGCCGGTCACGTCGCCCGGGTGCTGCGATGAGGTACGACCCGCGGATCGCGACGGTGTCCCGCGACGAGTTCGAGGAGCTGCTCGCGCTCGCGCGACTGGCCGACGAGCAACCCCGACCGATGACGGATGATGATCGCTGGCGCGCCGACTATGCCGAGGCACAGCGCCGGCGCCGGGTCATCGGCTATCAGCAGGATCTCTTCTCCTCGACGACGATGACACACTATCGTCGCAACGCGGCCGCGCCCGAGTGGGCGCGCGCGCCGATCGAGACGATCGAGCAGAAGCTCGAGCGTATCAAGGGCGATCCGTTCGCTACCTTCGGGCCGCCGCGCTCGGACCGGCCATCGATCCTGACACGCGGCGAGAGGGACGCGATCGTGCGCAAGGCCAGTAACTGGGTCGGCGTGCGCCGGCGGGTGCGGCTGGTGGACGCGCCGGGCTCGGTCGATCCTGCCTTTGGCATCCAGCGTTACCTCGGGCGCGAAGGCGTCGTGTGGCGTCTGTGCGGCGCTCCCTTCGACGATCACTGCTACGTCTTCTTCGACGCAGTCGGCGGTGAGCGCACCGCCAAGATCGAGTTCGCCGAGCTGCGAGACCTGGAGCCGGTCGAGTGAGCTGGCGCGAACCCGACCTCTTCTACGGAGACAAGCAGCCACCACGCACGCTTCCACCGATGAAGAGCTATCGGCCCGCGGCGCGCAAGGCCGCAAAGCCCTTCGCGGGGGAAAGCATGGGCGCCTGGGTCCGCCTCATGCATCGGCTCTTCGCCCTCGAGGCGCCGAGCAGCGAGCATTATTGGCGCACGCGAGAGACCGCTCGCGCGCTGCCCGTGGAGCGCATTCGGGAATGCCGCCACGATGATGACCTGGCCCGCTGCGAGGCGATGCTTGTGGAAGCGCGGGCAGGGTGGCTCTACGGCCTCGATCGTGCCTTTACACGGGCGGAGCGCGGCACCCTGTTGGTTGAGGTCCGCAACCGACGCCAGCTGCTGGCGCTGGGCCGTGAGGCGCCGAAGCCCAAAGGCGCGCGCATGGACCCGCGATGTCTCCCCGACGACGCTCTCGAGCGACTGATCCAGTCGCACGCCGACACCGGCTTGGTCGACCGGCTGCGCGGTGAGCGGGAGCAACGAGCGGTTGAAAGGAGAGGGTGAGATCCGTATTATACGGATGAGGAGATCGGCCATGGTGCAGTCAGCGACAGCCGGTGAGGTCTCGAAGGCGTTTGGCCGCTTCAGCCGGCGGGCGCTGGTCGAGCCGCTCACCATCACGAACCGCGGCGACGAGGCTTTGGTCCTCATGTCGATGCAGGAATATACCCGCCTGAAGAGCCGCGACCGCGTGGCGATGTCTCTCGACGAGGTCACGCAGGAGATGCGCGACGCTGTCGCCGCCTCGAAGGCGCCTGAGGAGTCCAAGGCCTTCAACCACGAGCTGGATTGAGGGTGGACGTACCGACGCCGCGTCCTGGCCAGGTCATCCGCTACGAATACCTCTGGAAGCGCGAGGCCGATCGCGGCGCGGAGGACGGCCGCAAGGAGCGGCCGTGCGCGTTGCTGCTGTCGCAACAGATGCGCGACGGTCGTACCGAGGTCTTCGTCCTTCCCATCACGCACAGCCCGCCGATCGAACCCGCGCTCGCGATTGAGATCCCGCAGGCCGTGAAGCGTCGTCTCAAGCTCGACGACGAGCGGTCATGGATCATCCTGTCGGAGCTGAACCGCACTCCTTGGCCGAACCAGGACACGCGGGTCGTGCCCGGCTCCAAGCCGGAGACGATCGTCTATGGACAGCTGCCAGAGGCGCTCTACAACAAGGTTCGGGATCGTTGGCTGGAGCTTGTCGATCAGCGGCTAGTAAAGGTCGTGACTCGCACAGAGTAACCGATCGGGGTGTTGCCGCCAGTTAGAAAAGGCACATTCTGCGCTAAATAGAAATGACACTGCTTGGTAGCAGCGGGGGCAGCGTGTAGCCTCTCAAGCAGCGCAGCGCAGCCCCCGCTGAAGCGGCGTCGTCGCGGCTCTTGCGCTCTTAAGCCGGCTGCGACAGCAGCTGGCTCGCTTACTCTGGTGGACGGTCCGGCTTACTCACCAAGCATCCGATGCGAGGTGTTCAGCCCACGCGCCAGTGACCGCCGTGATTGCGTGTTCGTGCGACCACGTCTTCGCAAAATTGGGTGATGTGCTGCGGCAAGAGATATCGATTCAGGCCTATTTGCGAACCGGACGGCACTGACGGCAGCGCTAGCTCATCAAGAGGCTAGGAATTTGGGATGCAATAGGTCATGGGACCGATCTCTCGTTCGTAGTCTGGCCGGTCCGATTAAGAACCATGCGATCATGAAGCATTTTAATCGTTTCACTGCCCGATCGTTCGAACACAAAGGGCAGCAAAGCGTGGACGCCGCAGAGAAAGCCACCTTTGAGCATGGCGCCGGAGAACGACGACGCATGGCGCAGATGCTGCCAGTAGGTCTCGTTCACCGATCGAGGGTGCTGATTGAAAAGCCGGCGAAGCATGGAGCGGTTCCTTCAGGAAAAAGACTTTGAGATCATCACGATTGCGACGAAGGCGATCAGGAGCGCGAGCAGCACCTCGAGAAGGCCGGGGCGGGTCGAGAGACGACGCGCCAGAGCGCTTCCGCTGGCGCACCCCACCACTCCGCCTGCGATGAAGCTTGCGGCTAAGGGCCAATCGACGAAACCGGACAGCGCGTAGTTCGCTGCGGTCGTCAGGCCGAAAGCGAGCACGGCGATCAACGACGTGCCCACCGCTTCGAGGATCGGCATGCCGGTAGCCGTGACCAGGCCGGGCACAATCAGGAAGCCGCCGCCTATGCCGAAGAAGCCGGCCACACTCCCGCTTCCCGCGCCAAGGCTGCACAGTCGAAGCAGGCGGCCACCGGCGGGAGCCTCACTCGCCGATGCGGTCACCAATCGGCTGCGCGCCAGCATCAGGCCGGCTACGCCCAGCATCAAGAAGCCGAAGAACACGACCAGCTGCGCGCCGTTGAAAGCTTTGCCCAGTGTCGAGCCGGCAACAGCGCCGGCCACGCCGCTAGCCGCGAACGGGAGCCCGCAGCGCCAGCGTACGGTACGGGCGCGAGCATGGCTAAGAAGGCCGGTTGCGGCGTTAACGGCCACTGCAAAGGCGCTGGTACCGATCGCCACGTGCGGGTTGGTAACGCCCACAAGGTACAGCATGAGAGGAACCGCAAGGATCGATCCGCCACCTCCCGCGAGCGCCAGAACGAAGCCGATGACGCTCCCAGAGGCGACGCCCAGGCCATATTGCAGGGTCGTCAAATCCACGGTGGCAGTCCTGATCGGGTGGTCACAGCCAATTCTCCATGCGCACGCGTTGTCACTCGCCGGCACGATGTGTCGGCGTGATGGCAGTGTCGGTGCGGTCGAAGGTGGCGGGAAGATCTGCCTTCCCGCCGAATTCAGATCAAAGCTTCAATGAGAGGCGAGCGTAATAATAGCCTCCGTAAGCGCCAAACGGCGAGTTCGATCCGTAGATCGAGCTTCCGATCGTATTGGGAACAGTGTTCTTGTCGGGGTATGTGTCGAACACGTTGTAGGCACCTACAGCGACGCGAGCGCTGTCCGTCACGTCAAAGCCGGCTTCGACATCGGTGATCCACTTGGCGCCGTAAAACTGGTCGAGCGACGGCGTGTTGTTCAGCGAGGCCCACTTTCCGTACCGGGTCTCCTTCACGTTCAAGCCGAAGCGGCCGAGTGTCCAGTCGGCACCCAGGATCAGCTTGTCCTCGGGCGTGCCGACCGTGAAGTATCCCTGGGTCTGCCGATCGAACAGCGTCAGGTTCAGCCCGGCCAGCTGGCTGGGCGTGGGCGCAATGGCGCGGATGCGGGTCTCATTGTGGTTGTAGCCCACGGTCGCGCGAAGGCGCCCGAGATTGCCGAGCCCGATGTTGTAGCTGCCCACCACGTCGATACCGCGCGTGCGCGTATCGATCGCGTTGGTGAAAAAGCGAACGTATTGGTCGCCCGAGAAGCCATTCTGACGCAGGATCGCGCGCACGCCGGCATTCGACAGCAAGCCGGTCAGGGTGATCCGATCGTCGAGGTCAATCTGGTAGGCATCGACGGTGACGGACAGACCCGTCAGCGGCGTCAGCGCGAGACCGACGCTGTAGTTGCGGGAGCGCTCGGGCTTGAGCGGCGCGGCGCCGAGTGCGTTGGCGATCGGCGAGCCGGAGCGCACGATCTTGGACTCGATCAGCTGATACGCTCCGCCCACCAGATTGAACTGGGTCGATGTCTGGGCGTAGGCCTGCTGCGCAAGGCTCGGTGCCCTGAACCCCGTCGAGAACGCGCCACGCACGTTGAGCCAGTCGAAAACCTTGTAGCGCGTCGAGACCTTGCCACTCCATACGTCCCCCGAGCTGTCGTCGTAGGTCTCGTACCGAACGGCGCCGGTCACAAGGAACCGGTCGGTCACGTCGAGGGCGAGGTCGGCGTAGCCGGCCCAGACGTTGCGCTTGATGTCGGCCTGGTCGGCCGGTGTGACGATGACGGCACCCTGAGCGCCAACGGCGCCGGGCTGGCCTGCCAGCGGAATACCGGCCGGGTAGACGTAGCCACCGTTCTGGTACGCCGCTCGATCGAGCGCCTTTGTCACGTAGGATTCGTAGCGATACTCAGCACCAGCCGAGATTTGCAGATTTCGGCCAAAAATCTTGTACGACCGGGTGACGTCGAGGTTGTTGGTCCACTGGTCGAACGCGGCACTGAACGTGTTGAAGGTCGTTGGGCTGAGCGCGCCTAGAGAAGCGTTGATCGAGTTGTCGGCGCCACTGCGGGCATAATCGCGACCATAGGTGGTGCTAAGATCCACGCTCCATAGACCGACGCTCCCCTTCAGCCCGGCGGTGGACTGAAAATCCGTTTCCTGCAGCGTGTAATAGGGCGTGAACCCGTCGGGGTAGATCGCGATCACGTTGCTCGTGGTGTTCGGCTTGCGTCCTGCCTGACCGACGCGTGCTTCTCGGTATCCAAGCGTCGTGGACATGTACGCCGTGACGTTGCCGAGATCATACTGGCCGTTAAGTGCCCCCTGAACCTGCCGAAGCTGCGGCAGGCCGCCCTGGTAGTTTCGCCGGTTGACGGTTGCCTCGCGCGGATCAGGTTGTCCGTTGACGGGGAAGTAGAAATTGCCGGGGGTATCGGAGTTGCGCACCGTCGCATTCTGGTACTTGCCGTCGACCGACACGGTCAGCGATCCGCGTTCGCCGAGAGCGAAGCCGTGTGACGCCTGGAGCGTGGCGGTCTCGCCATCGCTTCCGTTTACCTCGTCCCGGTACCGCTGACCGACCTCCATGCTGAGGCTGCCACCGGTGGCGTTCTTCTTGAGAATGACGTTGATCACACCGGCGATCGCGTCCGAGCCGTATTGCGCCGCGGCACCGTCACGCAGGACTTCGATCCGTTCGATCGCGCTCGCCGGAATCTGGTCGAGGTCAACGGGATTGCCACCCGCCGAGACGTTGCCCGAGTTGAGGTTGATCAGCGCGGAGTTGTGGCGCCGCTTACCGTTGACGAGAACGAGCACGTGCACACCAGAGAGGCCGCGAAGGCCCGCAGGACGGGCCACGCTGTCGAACGAGGAGCTGCCGACCTGCTGGGCCTGAAACGAGGGGACGAGCTGCGTCAGCACGTCACGCAGCTGCAGGCTGCCCGAGAGACGGGACAGCTGCTCGCCGTCGATCACGTCGATCGGCGTCGGTGAGGACGTGACGGTACGCGGCTGGCCGCGCGACCCGGTCACGACGATGTCACCCCCCGCCTCAGTGCTGGCCGCATCGGCCGCCTCCTGTGCAAAGGCGGGTACCGGCAGTAAGGTTAAAACGGCGAGTGCGGTGGTAAACAGATAACGGCTACGCATGATGTCCCCTTCTGGAGCTGGAGCTTCCTCCCGCTAATCTTTGTCGTTCCAGACGGCCGTCCTTGTGGACGGTCCGTGCATCAACCTGCGGCAATCTTTTCTTTTTGAACGTTATTACGAGGTTCGGCGCGAACAGCACCGAAGCTCTTGTCGAGGTCGGCGATAAGGTCGTCGACGTTTTCCAGGCCGACATGCAGCCGGATCAAGGGACCGGTGAGACCAGTGGGGTGTGACCGCGCCGCCAGCTGCCCGTCGCAAAGGATGGCCAAGCTCTCGAAGCCGCCCCATGAATAGCCAAGACCAAAGAGGCTGAGGCGGTCCAGCATGGCGCCCGCCGTTTGCACGGTGGCGTCGAGAACGATGCTGACCAAGCCGCACGTGCCGGTAAAGTCCCGCACCCACAGCTCATGTCCGGGAGCGCCAGGGAGCGCCGGGCAGAGCACATTCGACACCTCAGGTTGGCTGGCTAGCCAGCGTGCCACGGTGAGCGCCGCCTCGCCGTGCAGGCCGAGGCGAGCATGCAGCGTCTTCAATCCGCGGACCGCCAGATAGGCATCGTCCGGCGACACCGCGCATCCTGCTTCCATGCTCGCGCGAGCCAGGATCGCTGATGTCTCGCCGCGGCTGGCGGCCATGCCCATGAAGACGTCGGAGTGCCCACAGACGTATTTGGTGAGCGACTGCACGCTCACGTCCACGCCGTGGTCGAGCGGCTTGAAGAAGACGCCAGCCGAATAGGTGTTGTCGATCATGGTGCGGACCCCGCGCGCGCGCGCTGCCGCAGCGATGGCGCCAACGTCCTGCATGTCGAGGGTGAGCGAGCCGGGGCTCTCCAGCACGAGCAAGCGGGTCTGACTGCCGATCATCGCGGCGATCTCGTTCGCGCCTGCCGTGGGCGGGAAATAGCGCGCGGTTACACCGAAGCGCCGCATGGTGCCCTCGATGAAGCGCCTAGTGGGATTGTAGACACTGTCGACCAGCAGGATCTCGTCGCCTGCGCTCGTCAGCGCCTGGATCGTCGCGGTTACAGCGGCGAGGCCCGACGGATGAAGTTGGACATCCTCCGCATGTTCCAGATCCGCCAGCATCGTGCGCAGGCGCGCCTGTGTGGTCAGCCCGCTCCGCCCATATGTCGGGCCGGCAGGCGGTTTGCCGCCGAAGCAGCCGCTGTCGCTCAACAGGACGGTGGACGCTCGTTGTACCGGCGGCAGCGGCGTGTTCGCGAGCGGCGAGCCAGGCTCGCCGACATGGATCATGCGCGTGGATTCTGCCGCGTCGAGAATGGTTCGTCCTTTCAAGCCGGGCCTCGCTCGGAGACCGCTGTGTTCACACGTTTGTCACTCAAGGATGGGGTGATGGTCCCACCCGATTTTCCAACGCGAAGCCGTTTCTTTGGGATAAACATCCTCTTTCTCTCCCAAAAATTGGGCAAGGTGCTCGATCTGCTCAACACGCACGTGACGGCAGCGGCAAAGCGGTGGTGAATTTCAGTTCTTCCATCGCGAAGGCGGAGCTGACGTCGGTCAGCCGAACAGCGCCGATCAGCCGCTTGTAGACCGCGTCATACGCCGCGATGTTAGCGACACGGATTTTCATGAGATAATCCACGTCTCCGGTCATCCGGTACAACTCGACGATCTCGGCCATGCCCTCGGCGGCAGCGGCGAAGGCGCGCAGCCACTCCTCGCTGTGTTCGCTGGTGCGAATGCTGACAAACGCCGTCAGGCCCAGCCCTAATCGATCAGCGTCGAGCAGCGCGACGCGCGCGGTGATAAGCTTTGCCTCCTCGAGGCGCTTGAGGCGGCGCCACACGCTGTTGTGCGAGAGGTGAATGACTTCGGAGAGCGCCGCGACGGACAAGGTCGCGTCCTTCTGCAACGCTGCCAGGATACGGACGTCCGCGTCGTCGAGCGTGAGGGCCTCTGGCATCGCTCAGCCAACCGTCTCGAGAGGAGGGCGCGGAAGAAGGTCAACCAAGGGAGTTCCCGCACTGAGCGCGGTGACAATCGCGATCTCGCGCTCGCGGCGCTGGGATGCGATCATCAGCGTCTCCTCGAGCTCATGTGGCTCGAGCACCACGACCCCGTCGGCATCGGCGATCACCAGGTCGCCGGCGTGCACCACGACACCGCCCACCGACACCGGGGCGTTGAAGCGGCCGCCCAAGCCGAGGCGTCGCGTCGTACGGGACACCGGGCCGTGCGCCCAGATCGGCAAGCCTACGGCCTGCAATTCGGCCAGATCTGCGACCGGACCATCGACGATGATGCCGGCCGCTCCGCGCACCTGCGCCGCTCGCGCGACGATACCGCCGATGCAAGCGTGTAGGCGATCGCCAAGCCGATCGACGACGATGACGTCGCCCGGTCGCACGTGGCCCATCACGTCATGCAGCAACGTACCGTCGAGACCCGGAAGCGCGACGGTAATAGCCGTGCCCCTGATCGATCCGCTGCCGATCACCTGACGTACCCGCGCGTCGCACAGCCCCCAGGTGCGCCAATGGCCAAGTGTCGCGGTGTCGAGCTCCTCACACTTTGCGAGCAAGCTTGGCTCAATCACGGTCGGCATCGGACGCAGGTCGTAGCTCATGCCGATCGGTCCGGCTGTCGCGGGTCCTGCCTGCGCCAGTGCTGGAGGAAGTCGGCTACCCGTGTGATCGTCTCTTCTGCGATGGTGGCGCCAGCGGTAGCGCTGGCGAGCGCTGCGTTGCCGCTGCCGACGCCATTGGACGCAACATCGGTCACATCGAGCGGCATATCGATCGGCATGCCGTGAAATTCGACGCCGGAGAATTGCGACTGGGTCGGCAAACCGAAGGCCAAACGGCGGCTCGCCGGCTCGATCAGATCGCCGCGCACCAGCTCAGGGGTGAGATGGAGCATCAACGAGGTCAGCGGATCCGCGCCATGCCCGCGTGCCGCAGCCGCGTGATCGCCGTGCACCTGTCGCCACGTGGCCTCAGGCAGCATCCTCCACAGATTGAGGTTGGGAATGACCAGACCGGTCTTCCGACGTACCTCATGCGTCACCTCCAAGATGAGCGGCGCGTTGGTGGAGTGACCATTGACCACCACAACATGCTCGATGTCGTGGTCGGTAAAGGCGTCGATCATGTCGCGCAGCACGAAGCGGAAGGTCTCACCTCGTAGTTGCACGCCGCCTGGCATGCCGCGGAAGAACTCCGCATAGCCGAACGGCAAGACCGGGGCGCAGATTGCGTCCGCGCGCGCCGCGGCAGCGTGCGCGATCCGTTCGGCAACCACGAAGTCGCCCATCGGGGCGTGCGGACCCTGTTCTTCCTGGCTGCCGAGCGGCAGGACGATCACCGGGCGCTCGGGCAGGCGACCGGCGAACTCGGACCAGGTCAGGTCCTGCAAGGCGTGCGCGCGCTTTGTCACGCGTCCATCCGGATACCGAGCGCCTTGTTTGCAGCCACAGGTATGCTGGAGCGCACACGCTCCATGAGGACGGGATCGACATGAGCGGACGCAAAGCCGGTGCCGTCCGAGACACGGGCAACGACCGCGCCCCAAGGATCGACGATCATCGATTGCCCGAACGACTGACGCTCACCCGCGGGGGTCATGTAGCCGCCCCATTGCGCCGCTGCCGCAAACCAGCACTGCGTCTCGATGGCCCGGGCTCGGATCAGCGTTTCCCAGTGATCCTTGCCGGTGAGCAGCGTGAAGGCGGCCGGCAGCGCGATCAGCTCAGCGCCACGCGCCACCAGCGCTTGGAACAGCTCTGGAAAGCGAATGTCGTAACAGATCGAGCATCCGACCTTCACGCCCTCGCAGTCGTACACCGCGATCGTCTGGCCAGGCTCCACCGTTGCTGACTCATGATAGCGCGCGCCATCGGCCGTGGTAACGTCAAATAGGTGGATCTTGCGGTAGCGGGCGGCCTCGCGCCCTGCTCGATCGAAAACGACAGTGGTGTTGTAGGCTCGGCCGTTACCTGCTTGTTCGTAGATCGACCCACCGTGGATCCAGACCCCGTGCTGTCGCGCCAGGTCCGACAAGAGCGCGTAGGTCTCGCCACCGAGCGACGGTTCGGCAACGTCTGGCGCACCGCCCGAGCCGCCGAGCCATTCGCAATGTTCCGGCAGTAGCAGCCAGTCAGGTCGGTCGCGCTCCACCGCTTGCGTCACGAGGTCGGCGATCGCACGCAGGTTGGCCGGCTTGTCGCCTTGCGAGTTCATCTGGATGACGCTGGTCTTCATGGGTCAGGGCCTCGCACCGGGCGCGCTGGCTGCGCCGTAATAGAGAGCGTTGAACAGCAGCTTGAACGCGCCTTGCGTCTGGGCACGCAGGGCAATCTCCGGGCCGAACAGGAACACGTGCCCCCGACCGGATGGGACGTCGAGAACGGCTGCGGCTCCATCCAATCGCTCTTGGTGCCAACCCCACCCGCTGTGCAGGAGGTTGGTTCCCGCGAAGCGGGCAGGAACGCCGACGCTAGCAGGCTCAAGCGCCCTGAAGACCGGACTGGAGTCGAAGAAGAGGTCGACCTTTTCTGGAAGGCCGTAGGCAAGCGGCTGCGTTCGATCGGTCGTGGCCGTCACAAGGGCGCCGGGAACATAGAAGTCGGTACGCGGGATGGGCTGCCTTTTGCCGGCTTTCTCCTCGGTCAACGCGTCGGCCACAGGAAGACCTAGTCCGGAGATGAGGCCGGCTGAGGAGCTGCCCATGCCAAGGATCGAGCCGCCCTGCTCAACGAATTGCCGCAGCTGCGGCAGGGTCTTGTCGGCGCTGATGCTGCCGAGCCAGGAACGATACTGCGCCGGGATCGACGCCGGGTTTGGCTGTGCGTTGTCAAAGCGACCACGGAACATGCCGCCCTCTCCCGACGACCGATCATTCGGGATCGCCGCATCGGGCACGATCAACACGTCGAAGTCCCGCTTCAGCGCGCCGCGGTCGAGGCGCTGCGGATACACGATCGTGTAGGGGAACTCGTACTGGTCGAGGATCCAGCGTAGCCAACCGGTTGGATGCAGACCACCGTAGAGGTCGACCATGGCTATCCTGGGCCGGCGAAGCGCGATGCGCTCGCCAGTGGGCGCCGCTTGAACCGCCTCAGCGCTCAGGCCGAGCTCGTGCGTCGCTTGTGCCACGAGCGTGACAGCCGCAGGGCTGAAGGGGATCCACAAGGCGCCCGGTTCCGCGACGCCGCCCGCCACGGATGTCGGAGCCTTGATCCAGCTTTGCGCCAGCCCCGCCTTGGCAAGCCGATTGCTGAGGACGAAGACGTTATTGGCGCTGTGGCTGACAAGCCAGCCTGCGCGGCCATTACCGGTAATCCGCCCCGGATCGACCGCAAGAGGTCCAGAGACGGCTTTGGTGGGCGCATCCAGCGCATCCAGAACGCGCTCGAAGCGGACCCCCATCTGGAACGCCGGCGTGTACCCCGAGGCGTCAGCCGGGGGGATAGGCGGTCCGCCCGGATACTGGAAGTTGTTCGGGTAGTGCTGCGGCTCAAACATGTCGACGACATGCGCGCGGTACGCCTGTGCCGTTCGAACAACATAGCTGCCCGCGGGCCACTGCTGTCCATTGGCGATGAAGGGCGCGTCGGCCCGCTCCACCTCGACGCCTAGCTTCATCAGCGCGTTGAGGAAGTGAACGGCGGTCGGGAAATCTCGTTGATCGGGAGGGATGATATAGGCGCGCGCGTCGCGGGCGGCGGGATCGAGCAGCACCTTCTCATAGAAGCCCGTGCCGATCTCGCTGGTTCCGGTGGTTCGAGTGCGAACCGGTTTGGCGCCGGTCGCGGCTGACGCCGCATGGGCAGCCTCGATACGATCGGGCGTGACCGTCCAGCTGTCACGCTGCCCCTTCTCAATGCCGTTCGCACCCATCCGCCAGATGTTGAACAGCAGCTTCTCGCGGTTGGCTGCCGCATAGTTCAGCAGCCCGCGGTTGATCGACAAGCTGTAGTCGATCGATTGCCGCATCGACCATAGCTGGGGCCGAATGGGCAACGGCTGATCGTTCTTCGCGATCTGTCGTTCGGGAACGAACGGGATCTGCTCAGGTACCGGCTTGCCGATGATCTCGATCAGGATGCCCACCGCATTGTGGAAATACGCCGAGGTTCGCAGGTTGCCGTTGTACCATGTGTCGTAGTGTGCGCCGCCCCGGGTCGTGCCGCCGCCCTTGTTCTCCGAGACCAGACGGCTTGCGATCGTCGATCCGACCTCTTCCAGGCTGGTAATGACAAGCGGTTCGTAATGGTAATTGAATGGATCGCGGAACGGTGGAATGAACAGGACGGTACCTGCCGGACCGGTCTGGTGTTGGTTGAGGATGATCTGTGGCCGCCACTCGCGGTAGAGGACACGCGTGATGTTCTGCGTCTCTGGCATCTCTGCCATGTAGAAGTCGCGATTGTTGTCATGGCCGACATAGGGGTGATAAAGCTTCGGGAGGCTGCCGAGGTCTGGCTCGCGCTTTGCGGGGTCCTTGATCCGCATGTACCAGTTGGCAACCAACTCCATCCCGTCCGGATTGTCGGGGGCAAAAAGCGTCACGACGTTGTCGCGAATGCGAGTGGCTTCGGGATCGTCGCTCGAGACGAGATCGAAGACCTGCTGAATGAGCGCCGTCTGAGCCTCTACCTCGCTTGCATGCAGTCCGCCGTCGACCCAGACCACCGCCTTGCCGCCGGCTGCCATTGAGCGGGCAGTGGCCTCGTCGATACCCGTCGCCCGGCCAAGCCGCTCCGAGATGCGACGATATTCCTCCAGTTTTGCGAGATTGGCAGGGGAAGAGACAACGGCCACGATCTGGCGCCTGCCCTCCGTGGTCGCACCGATATCGATAAGGCGGATGCGATTGCTTTGTTGTTCGAGCACGCGCCAGTAGCGGACCATGTCGGAGTAACTGGGTACGTAGCGATCCTCGCCCATCACGTGACCAAGCAGCTGTCGCGGGGTGCTGACCTGCGCGATCGCCGGGGTTGAGGGAAGGGCTAGCGCGGCAAGCGCGAGCGCGAAGGCTTGTCTCATTGGTCGATGGCCGTCCGTGGGTCTGGAGCGCGGAGGCTCACAATCACGCAGAGCGAGATCGCGGCGCACGCGGTGATGTAGAAGGCGGGCGCGATCAGCATGCCGGTCTGCTGGACCAGCAGGGTCGCGATGAACGGCGCGAAGCCGCCAAAGAGCATGACCGCCATGTTGTAGCCGACGGAGAGCGCCGTGTAGCGCACGCGGGTAGGCAGCAGCTCGCACAGGAACGTTGGCGCCACCCCGCTGAACATGCCCGAGAACAAACCGGCGCACGCGGTGGTCACGACCACCGACATGCCGGTGCGCTGCGACGCCATCAACTGGAATAGCGGTACCGAGACGAGAAGGAAGCCCAGCGCGCTGGCGATGAGAAACGGCTTGCGGCCGACATTGTCCGATGCCCAGCCGGTGAGCGGAATGACCACGATGTTGACGAGGGCGCCGACCAGCGTGCCGGTGAGCGCCCACGACGGATCGACCTTGAGCACCTGCGTCGCGAAGCTGACCAGGAATGCGCCGAACGTGTAACCTGCGACCGTCCAGATGATGACAAGGCCGAAGATGGTGAGCACCGCGCGGCGATGCTCCGTCAGCGCTTCCCGCAAAGGGTGATGGGGACGCGCAGCATCTTCATCCTCGGCCCGGAAGTTGGGTGTCTCCGGCACGTTCGCGCGCAGGTAGAAGCCGAGCGGGGCTACCGCAACGCCCGCGATGAACGGGAGGCGCCAGCCCCAGCTTTGCAGCGCCTCCGGACTGAGCGCCAGGTTGAGCAGCAGGGCGACCGATACGGCGGACACGATCGCTAGGCTGGTGCTGAGCTGCTGTAGCGCGCCGAATAATCCGCGCCGATGTGCAGGGGCATACTCGACCAAGAAGGTGGTGGCTCCGCCCCACTCACCGCCTGCGGCAAAGCCTTGAAGAAGGCGGCAGATCACAAGCAGGATCGGCGCCGCGAGGCCGATGCTGGCATAGCTTGGAATGAGACCAGTGGCGCAGGTGGATCCCGCCATCAGCAACATGGTGAACACCAGCGCGGCCTTGCGGCCATGCCGGTCACCCAGGCTGCCAAGCACCATAGATCCCACCGGACGCATCACGAAACCGACGCCGTAGGTGGCGAAACTCGACAGGATCACGGTGACCGGGTCGGCTGCCGGGAACATCGCCTTGCCGATCTGCGCCGCGAAGTAGCCGTAGATGATGAAGTCGAACAATTCGAACCAGTTGCCGATCATGGCTGATCCGAGGGCCCGGGCGATGTCCCGTCGGCTCGGCACGGGACGTGCGGCGGATGTGAGTGTCGCGCCGCTCATCGGACGGTCGCCGGCGGAGATGGCTTGGCAAGGGGTGCGCTGACGTGCCGCGGGGTCACCACCTGACCACCCGAAACGGCAAGCACGCCGTCCTTCACGACCATGTCGATCCGGGACAAGGCGTCGATATCCTCGTCGGGATGTCCGTCAACGACGATCACGTCGGCGAGTTTGCCGGGCTCGATGCTGCCGAGCCGGTCGCCCATATCGAGTAGCTTTGCGTTGGTGAGGGTCGCTGCCTGCAGCGCTGCCGGAATGGAATAGCCGCCCTTCACGAACCATTTGAGCTCGGCAAGGTAGACGTTCGGCACCATCCGGTTGGCATCTCCGATCGTGTCCGTACCGACCCCCATGACGATGCCGGCCGCCTTCATCTTCTTGAACACGTCAAAGTCGCCTTGCGCCGTCATGGTGAAGCGACGTGATGTTGAGCCGTAAAAGCCGCCGGCGCGGTCGATCACGTTCTGGTACACTTGCAGGGTCGGCACCGCGGTCGTGCCACGCTTCGCCATCGCGGCGATCGTGGCGTCGGTGCGAGGCAGAGGATGCTCGATCATGTCGATGCCGGCATCCACCGCCATCGCAGTGTAGATGGTCTCGCAATCACAAGTGACCTTCAGGCCCAGGCGGTGCGCTTCATCGACCGCAGCCGCAATTTCGTCCGGCGCGAAGTGACTAGCGACCTTGATGACGCTCGCACCCTGCTTGAAGGTCTCCCGCACCGCGGCGCGCCATGCATCGGCGCCATTTCGCTCCCATGCGAAGTCGGGTCCGTGGCTGGGTGAAACAGGCCGCTCCGTCGCATGACCGCCGGTGCCGGTGATGATGTGGCCGGCGGTGAACACGCGTGGGGCGGCGATTTCGTCGGACGCACTGGCCTCCGCCAGTAAGTAAGGCGCGTTGGAGACGCCGTTCAGGTCTCGGACGGAGGTGATGCCGGATTCGAGCATCCACCTCAGGTTGCGCATACCCCGCAGAACACCCGCTCCCTCGCTCGCCTGCTCATCGATCGGGGTGTTGCCATCGGGGTATGTGACATGAACATGCATGTCGATCAGCCCGGGCATGATCGTCTTGCCGGTGACGTCGATGACCTGGGCATTAGGCGGCCAATTCGTCGCTTGGGGCGGCAGCACTGCCGCGATCTGGTTGCCCTCGATCACGACCGTCGCCGCGCGGACCCGCATGGACACTGCGTCGAAAAGTCGGCCGCCCGTCAGGACGATCGGCACTCCGGCGACGCTCTGCGGCTTCAGCGGGATGCGCCGCGGGTCCTCCGTGGTGCGCGCACCAGGGGCGATCACAGCACGCCGGTCGTTCAGCGGCACCGACTGCGCGTAGGTAGAGCCAGCCATAGCGAGGAGCGCTGCGCCCCCCAGCGCCCGCGCGATTAGCCCGGTCATCTGTTTTCTCCCTCGTTTTGGGCGTTTGCCGCGGTTCGGACATACGCAGCGATCTCAGCATGCGTGGCGAACCATGCGCCATTCGCTGTCGCGTGGCGGATGATCTCTTCAAGGATCCAAATGCGTGAGCGTGCGCCGATGACGTGCGGGTGCATGGTCAACTGAAAGAGCCCGCCGTCTTCGATCGCGCCGTCCAGTTCGCGGCGGAAGATGTCGAAAACGTCGGTGGGCGGCGTGTACGGGCGGAGGGATCCCGCCCGATGCATTAGGAAATAGGCGGCGTCATCGCGGATCCACTCGACCGGGACCTCTACGATCCCGCTCGGCTGGCCATCGAGCAGCAGCTCGTAGCAGTCCTCGTCGGCCATGAGCGAGCTGTCATAGGAGAGCTCCATCTCCCGAGCGATGGCGAGAGTTTCAGGGCTGAAGTCCCATGACGGCGTGCGCATCCCGCACGGGCGAACGCCGGTGATCGCCTCGAGCGTGTCGGCAGCGCGCAGCATGAGCTCGCGTTCGGCACCGGGCGGGAGTTCGGTGTTCCATTCGTGTATCCAGCCGTGCAACCCAACCTCGTGACCGAGGCCCACCAGTCTTTGCTGTTCTTCCGGATGAAGCAGCGCCGACACCGCCGGCACGAAGAAGCTGGCTTGCACTCCGTGCCGCTGGAGCACGGACACGATGCGCGGCACGCCCACCCGGACGCCGTACTGCCCCCAACTCATCCGACCGATCGATCGACCGCCGTCGCGCAGCTCGTTAGTCTCGTGATCGCTGTCGAACGACAGGGCGACGGCGAAGCGCGCATTTCCCGGCCAACTTCTCGGTTGCAGAGCGCGTCCCGCGCGCACGCGATCGACCCGGGTACGCCACTCGTCCTCACGCCACTGCCACGGCGGCCCGCTCATTGGCCACCATCCACGCTGAGGATCTGACCCGTGATGAAGTTGGCGTTCTTGGAGGAAAGGAACAGCACCGCCTGCGCGATGTCCTCAGGTTTCCCCAGTCGCCGCAGTGCGGTTCGCCCGATCAAAGCGGCCTGTCCCGCTTCACCGTAGCTGTGCCACTGTGCCTGTGTGGCCTCGTTGGTGATAACGAAGCCGGGCGCGACGGCGTTGACGCGAATGCCGGCAGTGCCGAACTCCTGCGCCAGCTGGCGGGTGAGGCCCAACATCGCGTGCTTGGCGGCGCAATATGCTTGGACGCCCGTCAACGACGCCTTCAGCGACGCACCCGACGCTATGTTGACGATTGCACCGCCGCCAGCCAGCGCCATGCGCGCAACGGCTGCCTGGCTCAATGCCGCCGCAGCGTGGACGTTGACTGCAAAAATCGCGTCCCAATCTGCGTCTTCGACCTCGGGAAAGGGTCGATGCGCCTGGCCGAGGACACCGCCGGCATTGTTCACCAGGACGTCGAGGCGACCGGTATTCGCGACGATGTTGGCGATCCACCCGCGAGCACCTTGCCGATCCGAAAGGTCGACGCTTGCGACCTCCACGCCACAAGCCTGTGCGGCGGCGAGACCAGCATGATCGACATCGCAACCAAATACCCTCGCCCCGTCGGAGATGAACGCGGCGGCAATCGCACGGCCGAAGCCACTGCCGACTCCACTCACCGCGACGATGCGCTCAGACATGGACCGCCTCCAAGAGCCGGTCGAGGTTGGCGTCCTCCTGGGCGGCGCCGTCCTCGATCGCGTGGATCGTGGCCACCAACCGATCCAGTGTGGAGCAGGTGATCCCGTGGCGGGCGGCAGCGGCAAGAACCGGTCCGTAATGCGCCTCTACCTCGGTCCGTCGCTTATGCACGGCGAGGTCGCGCCAGACCCCGGAATGGGTTTTGCTGCTACCGCGGTTGAAGTCGGCCATCGCCGCTACGCTCGTGCGAGCCGCGTTGGCGTTGGCGCCGGGAAGGAAGGCGGCGGGATCGAAGCCGTTGAATGCCTGGGGCATCACGCCCTCTGCCTTGGCAACCCGCATGATCTCTCCTGCGAGTGCCTGCCAGAGCGGGAGCAGGTCGGCCCGGTCGAGGCAATCGACGATGCCCAATCGTCCCGTCGCCTGCGCGTACAGCAACACCGCGTACCCGAGCTTTCCCCAGAGATAGGACGCGATGTCAGAGGTGACACCCGCAGCCGGGTCGAACGCTCGGAGGAGATCGGCCGCCTCATGGACTCGGTCTGTCATCGCGCCATCGAGTTCACCGACGCGCACCGCGCCATGAGCACCGAAGCGTATGATCCCTGGAGCGATCACATCGGCGCCAAAATTCACGAAGCCACCGAGCGTTCGCTGGTCTCCCACCACCTCTGCCACGAGCTGTTCGGTTAATCCGTTCTGGAGCGAGGCGATCCATCCATCACTCGTCAGGTGAGGCTCCGCTGCGCGCACCGCTGCGTCCGTATGCTGTGCCTTCACGCACAACAGGACCTGGCTCCAGGCACCTTCCACCTCGTCAGGCGTGAACGCTCTTACTGGTGACCTGAAGGTGCCGCTTTCATCCTGAACGACGAGGCCATGATCAGGATCTCGCAAGGCGGCAACGTGCGCCCGGTCCAGGTCTACAAAGGTGACGCTATGACCTGAGCGGACCAGAGCCGCGCCGATCGACCCGCCGACTGCACCCGCGCCCCAGATGAGCACGGGGACGCTCACGCGGCCCGGTCCGGCTGCATCGCGCTGCCAATCCCATTCGCTGCCGTTTGGAGAGCGAGGATGATGCGCTCACGGTTGGCGTTGAAGCGAGCTGAGATGCACCCGACGTTCAACGCTGCCAGGGTTTGTTGTCCGGTGCGCGGGATCAATGCCGCGATCCCGGTTGCGCCAAGAACGAGTTCGTCCTCGACGATCGAAACCCCGCTTCGTCGCGCCTCCGCAATCCTCTCTTCGATAGCCTGCTGATCGGTAAGCGTCGCATCCGTCACCTGACGACGCGGCACGGCGGCGAGGGCGGTAGCCACCTGCGCGTCGTCCTGCGCACCCAGCAGCACGCGCCCGATGGCCGTGCAGTAGGCCGGTTCCTGTCGCGGCAGGTCGACGTCGAAACGGACCTCGCGAGTTGCGACTTCCTTCGCGATGAGCCTCACCATGCCAGGCGAACCGGTGATCGCCAGGATGACGGTTTCGCCCAGTTCGTCGGCCAATGCGCGCATTGCTGGCGGAGCCACGCGGAGCAGGCGACCATGACGGGCGAAGCCGTCGCGTCGTACGATGTCGTTCAGCTTGTAAAGGTCATCTGCCTCCCGGACGAGATAACCTCGCCCGTGGAGCGTCCGAAGAAGGCCCAAGGTGCTGCTCTTCGGCAAGCCCAAGCCCTTCGACACGTCGGTGAGTGTCAGCCCATCGCACCGTGTTGAGAACAGCTCGAGCATGTCCAGCACCCTGGATGCCGACTTGATCGAATCGTTCATGTATGAGAACGCCGGTTCATAGCTATGAACAGCTACGGAGATGTATCATCGTGGTCAATGGCCTTCGTCACCAAGGTGATCTCGTCGATCTCTCGGCCATAGCCGACGTGCTGAGCAGATGGGCCGCGTGTGAGAGCCCATCTTCGGATGCCCAAGCTGTGAACCGGATGATGGATCTTGCCGTCGCGGCGATGTCCGACGTCGGCGAGATCTCGGTCGACCGCATCCCCGGCCGTGACGGCATCGGAGATGTCGTTCTTCTGCGAGCGGGGCCGCAGCATCAGCGCATTGGATCCCTGCTGATCGGTCATCTCGACACCGTTCACCCGATCGGGACCGCGGCCGGGCCCTTGCCTATCCGTCGTGATGAGGATCGTCTCTATGGTCCTGGTTTGTACGACATGAAGGGTGGCGTATTCTGCGCGATGGCGGCGCTCGCGCGTGCCGCTTGCGACGGCACGTTGACCAAGCCGACTGTTATGCTGCTGTCACCTGATGAAGAGATCGGCAGCCCAACAACGCGAGCGTTGATCGAACAGCTCGCAATGAATGCCGACCAAGCGCTAGTTGTTGAGCCGGCACGAAGTGATGGAGCGGTCGTGACAGCGCGTAAGGGCGTCGCCTGGTACCAATTCGATGTACAGGGCGTGCCTTCTCATGCGGGTACGCACTATGCCGACGGACGAAGCGCGATACGTGGCGCGTGCGAGCTCATTCTCGAGATTGAGGGCAAAACAGATGAACCCGGTGGGACGACGGTCAGCGTCGGCAAGATCATTGGAGGAACGGCGCGCAACGTCGTGCCTTCTCAGTGTAAGTTTACGGCGGATGTGAGAGTTACAAACGTCGCGAGCGCTCGAATCATCGAAGATGCCATGCAGTCGGCTCGGCCGCGAGATGAGAGGTTGCGGGTAACTGTGACGGGCGGGTTCAATCGGCCGCCTTACGAGAAGACAGTGGCGAACGCGCGCTTACTGGCTCACGCGCAGTCGGTAGCGGGGTCGTTGGGCATCTCGTTGCCCGACGTGCCTATGGTTGGCGGCGGCTCGGACGGTAATTTCACCTCGGCGTTGGGCGTTGCCACGCTCGATGGCTTGGGTGTTGAAGGTGGAGGGGCACACACCTTTGACGAGCACTGCCTTCTCTCATCGATACCAAGCCGGATCGGCCTGCTAACCGAGCTGTTGCGGACACCCCTACCGACTGAGGTTTGAGCAGCGGTTGTAAGGCGGTTGCTCGATTAGTGGTCGGCGCGAGACGGTCGATAGCTCTCGACCGGTCGTGGCGGCCTTGCAAACCTCGACGAATCCAATATGCTCGATATATGGATAACGGCTCGGCTATTGCGGCGCTGGGAGCGCTCGCGCAAGGAACGCGGCTGGATGTGTTCCGACTGCTGGTGCGGCACGAGCCGGACGGGATGGCGGCGGGCGAGATCGCCCGCCAACTCGAGGTCCCGCAGAACACCATGTCCGCGCACCTCGGCATTCTCGCGCGTGCTGGGATCGTGCGCTCTGAACGGCACAGCCGATCGATCATCTATCGCGCCGATCTGGACGGCCTGCGCGCTCTGACGCTGTTCCTCGTCAAAGACTGCTGTGCAGGCAATGCGGAGCTATGCGCGCCACTCGTCGCCGAACTCTCCCCCTGCTGCTGAAAGGACGCCTCGTGGCCGTCGATATCGTCATCTACCACAATCCCGAGTGCGGTACGTCGCGCAACACGCTGGCGATGATCCGCAATGCCGGCATCGAGCCGCATGTGGTCGAGTATCTGAAAACCCCGCCCTCGCGCGCGCTGCTGGTCGAGCTGGTCGACCGCGCCGGCATGACGCCCCGCAAGCTGCTGCGCGAGAAGGGAACACCCTATGCGGAGCTGGGCCTGGGCGACACGTCGCTGTCCGACGACGCGCTGGTGGACGCGATGATGGCGCATCCGATCCTCATCAACCGGCCGCTGGTCGTCTCGCCGCTCGGCGTGAAGCTGTGCCGGCCGTCCGAAGCCGTCCTTGATCTGCTGCCGAGCGGCCAGCTCGGCGCGTTTGCCAAGGAAGACGGGGAACAGGTGGTCGATGCTTCGGGCCAGCGCGTCGCCTGATGCTCCTTGCCGTCCTGATCTTCGTCGCGACGATCGCGCTCGTCATCTGGCAACCCAAGGGCCTCGGCATCGGGTGGAGCGCGATGGGCGGGGCGGTCGTGGCGCTGCTCGCAGGCGTCGTCACGCTGTCCGACGTGCCGGTGGTATGGGGCATCGTCTGGAACGCGACCGCCGCGTTCGTAGCGATCATCGTCATCAGCCTGCTGCTCGATGAAGCCGGGTTCTTCGAATGGGCCGCGCTGCATGTCGCCCGCTGGGGCGGGGGGCGCGGTCGCCGGCTGTTCGTCCTTATCGTGCTGCTCGGCGCTGCGGTGTCCGCGCTGTTCGCCAACGACGGGGCCGCGCTGATCCTGACGCCGATCGTCATCGCCATGCTGCGGGCGCTCGGGTTCAAGGACAAGGCGACGCTGGCGTTCGTCATGGCGGCCGGGTTCATCGCCGACACCGCCAGCCTGCCGCTGGTCGTGTCGAACCTCGTCAACATCGTGTCGGCCGACTTCTTCCGGATCGGGTTCGGCGACTATGCGGCCGTGATGGTGCCGGTCGATCTGGTGTCGATCGCCGCCACGCTGGGCGCGCTGCTGATCTTCTTCCGACGTGATATACCGCACGATTACGATGTGGCCGCGCTGCGCGTGCCCCGTGCCGCCATCCGGGACGCCGCGACGTTCCGCGCGGGCTGGATCGTTCTTGCGCTGCTGCTCGCCGGCTTCTTCCTGCTCGAACCGCTCGGCGTGCCGGTCAGCGCCGTGGCCGCTGCCGGCGCGATCCTGCTGCTGGTGATCGCGGGGCGGGGCCATGTGATTCCGACGGCCAAGGTGCTGCGCGGCGCACCCTGGCAGGTCGTGATCTTCTCGCTCGGCATGTACCTGGTCGTTTATGGCCTGCGGAACGCGGGCCTGACCAATCATCTGGCGGCGCTGCTCGATCGTACCGCGCAAGGCGGAGTGTGGGGCGCGGCATTGGGTACGGGAGTGATTGCGGCCATCCTGTCATCGGTAATGAACAACATGCCGACCGTGCTGGTAGGCGCGCTCTCAATCGACGCCACCCACGCGACAGGCGCGATCAGGGAAGCAATGATCTACGCCAACGTGATCGGCTGCGATCTCGGCCCCAAGCTGACGCCGATCGGCTCGCTCGCGACGCTGCTGTGGCTCCACGTCCTCGGACAAAAGGGCGTCAGGATCGGATGGGGCTATTACTTCCGGGTAGGCGTCACGCTTACCGTGCCGGTGCTGCTCATCACGCTCGCGGCGCTCGCGATCAGGATCAGCATCGCGTGACGGCATTGACCATCACTACGCTCGAACCTGCCGAGCTGGCCGAGCTGGCATGGTTTCTCGACGCCGCGAGCCTGCCGAGCGCCGACCTCGCCGAACCTGACCGCCTGTTCTTCCGGGTCGAGGCCGATAGCCTCGTCGGCTATGGTGGGTTGGAGGGCGAAGGGGCCGACCGCCTGCTCCGCTCGATCGTCGTCCCCGTCGATCGCCGCGGGCATGGCCTGGGCCGGGCGCTGGTCACCACCCTCGAACGACAGGCGCACACCCTCGGGGTACGTCGCCTCCACCTCCTGACGACGACGGCCGCGCCGTTCTTCCGGACGCTCGGCTATGCCGACGCCGATCGCGGCTCGGCTCCCCCGGCCATCGCCGGATCGCGCGAGTTTACCGCGCTATGCCCGGCGTCGGCCGTCTATCTCGTGAAAGCCCTCTGATGCCGCTCCGCACACTCGCCGATCCCGATACCCTGCCGGCGCTCGATCCCGCCTATGTCATACAGCGGCCGGCGCTGGGGCTTGGCCCGCTCGATTCCGCGCCGCGTATCCTTCTGCTCTACGGTTCGCTGCGTGAACGGTCCTTCTCCAGGCTGTGCGTCGAGGAAGCGGCGCGCCTGCTCCGGTTCTTCGGCTGCGAGACGCGCATCTTCGATCCATCGACCCTACCGCTACCCGACCAACATGCCGGCGACGACCATCCCGCTGTCCACGAGTTGCGCGAGCTGTCTCTATGGTCGGAGGGTCAGGTGTGGTGCAGCCCTGAGCGCCACGGCCAGATCACTGGCATCATGAAGCTGCAGATCGATCATCTGCCGCTGGCGATGGGCGGGATGCGCCCGACGCAGGGCCGTACGCTGGCGGTGATGCAGGTGTCGGCCGGCTCGCAGTCGTTCAACAGCGTCAATACGCTGCGCGTGCTGGGTCGCTGGATGCGTATGGTGACGATCCCGAACCAGTCGAGCGTCGCCAAGGCCTTCAACGAGTTTGATGACGCCGGGCGCATGAAGCCTTCCAGCTACTATGACCGGATCGTGGACGTGATGGAGGAGCTCGTGCGCTTCACGGTGCTACTGCGCCCGCACACTGCCCAACTCGTAGATCGCTATTCGGAGCGCAAGGAAGCCGGGGTGCCGATCGACACCGCTAAGGACCTCTCCAGCATCGCGACAGTGCCGCAATCCTGACGGGCTTCGCCAGGAGTTGCGTACATGCAGCCTAGACCCGCCTTCCGCCGACCAAATCGGGCGGCGACGTGATCGCTTCCATAACCCGGCAATCCGCGATCCTGCCGCCCTCACAATCCCGTGTCGCAGCCGCCAACGCGTCCCTGAGCGCCATCAGGCGGCCAATGCGGTCTTCCACGCTCGCAAGGTGCCGGCGGGCGAGCGAGCCTGCTTCCTTACAATCCTGATCGGGGTTGGCCGACAAGGCGATCAGAGATCGAATTTCGTCGGTCGAGAACCCCAGATCACGGGCATGCCGGATAAAGGCGAGCTGGCGAACCTCCGCATCACCGTAGGTGCGGCGCCCACCTGCCGTGCGCGCGGCCTCCGGCATCAGGCCGATGTCTTCATAGAAGCGGATCGTGTTGACCTTGGTCCCGGTCCTTTTCGCTATGTCGCCAATCATCAACACCTTGCGATCCTCACGATTTTCCGGTTGCTCCTACAGTGACTGTAGATCGTAACGGAGCGGGATGAGCGCAAGCGAATCCTCTACGTGCGGCTGCACCGGCGATACGAAACGTGCGAAGCGCGACCCTGCCTATCGTCGTGCCCTATGGATCGTCGTACTCCTGAACCTCGGCTTCGGGCTGATCGAAATCGTCGGTGGGTTCATCGCCGACAGTCAGGCGCTCAAGGCCGATGCCCTCGACTTCATCGGCGACGGCGCCATCTCGTTGTTCGGCCTCATCGCGCTGGGCTGGGCTGCGGCAGCCCGCTCAAGGGTCGCTCTTGCCCAAGGCTTGTTCCTCGGAACATTGGGGCTGGGTGTCATCGGCTTTGCCATCTGGCGCGCGATAAACGCCGTGGCACCCGTCGCCGATCTGATGGGCGGCATCGGGATCGTTGCCCTTATCGTCAACGTCAGTGCGGCGCTCGTCCTGTCGCGGTTTCGTGGAGGCGATGCCAATGTACGGGCTATCTGGCTGTTCAGCCGGAACGATGCGCTCGCCAACATCGCCGTCATCATTGCCGCCGGCCTGGTGGCGTGGACCGGAAAGGCATGGCCCGACCTCGCGGTCGCCGGCGTCATCGCGATCCTGTTCCTGCACTCCGCTTGGGAGATCACCCGAGGTGCGTTGGCAGAATTGGGTGGCCGCTCATGAAGGTCGAAAGCAACGCTAGCTCGGTAGCGTCCGATGATCGCGGGTTACGCAGTGCTCATGGAATGATAAGGAGCAAGCTCATGCGCAAGCTGCTGCCCTTTCTCGCCTGTCTGATGCTGGTCCTGACCGGCTGGGCGGGCATGGCGCAGGCTACGGAAAGCGTCGGGTGCGTCGAGACCTCTCAGGTCAATACGATCATGCACATGGCTGGCGACTGCGACGAGGTGCCCGCCGATGCGGACAAGGGCTATCCTCATCATCACACCGTCTGTCACGGCCACCATGTCGCCGCACCGGCTGAGCATAGTGTCGACGTCGCTCTGATCGACAACTGGGCCGAATTTGCGAGCCACAAGGCTCCGCTCTGGCTTGCGCATCAGAGCGACCCGGCGCTTCGACCTCCACAGGCCTGACGACGCACTGGGCGCCTTCCGGCGCCTGAGACTGGTTCGTCAGGAGCATCTACAATGAAGCGCATGATAGCGGCCGTGCTGGTCGCGACAGCCTGTGCGTCGAGCAACTCGGCACAGGCACAGGACACGGAGGTGTCGGCACCGCCGCTGACCCTTGATGAAGCACTTACCGCGGCCGGCGCGATATCGCCGGCGGTCGAGGTCTCTCGATCGGGCATTCAGGCGGCGCAAGCGCAACGCTCGATCGCCGGATTGCGGCCTAATCCGTCGCTCGACACGATGAGCGAGAACGTCGCCGGCACCGGTATCTACAAGGGACTGCGCTCGGCCGAAACGACGGTCGGCGTATCCTTGCCACTCGAACTCGGCGGCAAGCGGTCGGCGCGCGTCGCGGTCGCCAATGCGCAACTCGACCGCGCGTCGATCGAAGCGGCGATCATTCAGGCCGATCTACGGTTGCGGGTCACGCAGGCCTATAACGATGCAGCGGCGTCGCAACGCAGGGTAGTCACCGCCCGCGAACAGGTCGGGATCGCAAACGAGGTACTGCGTGCAGCGCGGGTCCGCGTTGCAGCCGGCCGCGCCTCACCGCTCGAAGAGCAGCGCGCTGACGTAGCTCGGCTGAATGCGGAAGGGGCGGCCGAGCGCGCGGAGCGATCCGCCCAAGTGGCGCTCGGCAATCTTGCCCGGCTGATCGGGCGCGGCACCAGCTCGCTGGATACAGCCTGGTTCGCCCGTATCGAAGGCGCAGGGCCACGGTTGCCGGTGCGCAGTGAAGGCACGCTGACGGCCGCGGCGGTTCAGGCCGATCTCACCACGGCGACGGCGCAGGTCCGCCTTGCCCGAAGCCAGCGGGTTCCGGACGTGACGATCAGCGCGTCCGCACGCAGGCTTGCGATGACCAACGATACGGCTGCCGTGGTTGGCCTGTCAGTGCCGCTGCCCCTCTTCAACAATGGCCGCGCGGCCGTCGATCTGGCTTCTGCCCAACGAACTCAGGCGGACGCGCAGCGCCGCCTCGCGCTGCTCGATGCGGAACAGGCCATCGCTTCGGCACAGGGCGACGTTGCGAATGCAGCGACGACAGCCCGCAACGCGACCGGACCGACGCTTGCCGCAGCGCAGGAAGCCGCCCGGATCGCACGGATCGGCTACCGTGAGGGCAAGTTCGGACAGTTGGATCTCCTGGAGGCTGAGCGCACGCTCGCTGACACCCGTACGGCCGCGATCGACGCGCTGGCCGCCTATCATGACGCACAAGCCCGGCTGGAACGGCTCGCCGCCCCGGCGCCTACCGATGCGAAGGACGCACGATGAAAACCAATCACGCGCGGACCATGCTGTCCGCTTTGCTTCCGCTCGCGCTCGTTGCGTGCGGCGGGGCCGAGAAGAAGACCGACGACATGGCCGGTATGGAGGGCATGGAGAAGGGCGAGGGGGCCGAGAAGAAGGCCGACAAGGATGCGGTGACGCTCACGGCTCGGCAGATCGCCGATGCCGGCATAGAGGTCGCCCGCCCGACCGTGGGCGGGGTCGCCGGCGCCATCGAGTTGCCCGCGCTCGTCCAGGGCGATCCACAAGGCGTTCAAGTCGTCTCCGCGACCATCGGCGGTCGCTTGGTCGCGCTCACGCGCAACCTCGGCCAGCCTGTTCGGCAGGGTGACCCGCTGGCGGTGATCGAGAGCCGCGAGGCCGCTTCGCTGAAGGCGGAAGTCGAGGCCGCTCGCGCCCGCGCCGCATTGGCGCAGTCGAACCTACGGCGCGAGCAACGGCTATTTGCCGAGCGCGTTTCGCCCGAACAGGACCTGGTGGCGGCGCGGACCGCAGCGACGGAGGCGGGGATCGCGCTGCGCCTCGCGCAGCAACAGCTTGGTGCCACGGGGGGCGGTGGTGGTGCCCTCAACCGCATCGCCATGCGCTCGCCGATCTCAGGTCAGGTCATCGCGCGTCCGGCCGTTCTCGGCCAGACCGTCGATGCGAACGCCGAACTCTACCGGGTCGCGAACCTCTCGCGGGTGACGATCACCGCTTCGGTCTCGCCCGCGGATGCAGGCCGCATCCGGCCGGGTACGCGGGTTGAGGTGACCGCAGCCGGTCGTAGACAGGAAGGACGGGTGTCGTTCGTGTCCCCGGCGCTAGATGACAGCACGCGCCTCGTGCCTGTCATCGCCACGCTCGACAACGCGGGGAATACCTGGCGGGTGGGCGAGCCTGTGACGGCGAGCTTCATGCTGCCTGCCAGCGGCGATCGTAGCGTCTCGGTCCCATCCACCGCGGTGCAAAGCATCGAGAACCGCACCGTCGTCTTCGTCCGCACCCCGACCGGCTTCCACGCCACCCCGGTCACGGCCGGTCGCCGGAACGGCGATCAGGTCATCATCAGCTCCGGCCTCAATGGCCAGGAGCGGATCGCCACCACGAACTCGTTCACCCTGAAAGCCGAACTCGGCAAGGGTGGCGGGATGGACATGGACTGAGCCCATGATCTCCCGCCTTGTCACCTTCTCGGTCGAGCGGCGCTGGCTAGTCCTGCTGCTGACCCTTGTCGCCGCGCTCGCGGGCATCTTTGCCCTCCAGCGCCTCCCCATCGATGCCGTCCCGGACATCACCAACAACCAGGTGCAGGTAAACGTCCTCGCACCCTCGCTGTCGCCCGACCAGATCGAGCGGCAGGTCTCGTTCACGATCGAAACTTCGCTCAAGGGTATTCCGGGTCTTGCCTATACCCGGTCGCTCAACCGCAACGGCTTTGCCCAGATCACGGCCGTCTTCACCGACGCGACCGACATCTACTTCGCTCGCCAACAGGTCGCCGAACGGATGCGGATGGCCGAGGAACGACTACCGCAGGGCGTCATGCCCGAAATGGGGCCGATCGCGACCGGCCTCGGCGACATCTTCATGTGGACCGTCGAGTTTCAGGAACTCAACCGTGTGAAGCATCGGGATGGCGAACCCGGGCTCCAGCGCGACGGCAGTTACATCACCCCCGAAGGCGAACACCTCGTCAGCGAACGCGACAAGGCGACCTACCTCCACACCGTCCAAGAGTGGATCGTGTCGCCGCAGCTCCGCGGGACCGAAGGTGTCGCCGGCGTGGACTCGCTGGGTGGTTTCGACCGCGAATATCTGGTCATTCCCGACCTCCAACGCCTGGCATCGATGCGGCTGACGGTCCAGGACCTCGCTACCGCGCTCGAGCGCAGCAACACCAGCATTGGCGCAGGCACGGTCGATCGGAACGGCGAAGGGCTGTTCGTCCGCTCGGACGCGCGGGTGCGCACTGCGGACGAGCTGTCACGCACCGTCGTCGCGAGCCGCGAGGGCGTGCCGATCGTGCTCAATCAGGTGGCGACCGTGAAGGCAGGGCAGGGCATCCGCACCGGCTCGGCATCCGAGAACGGTCACGAGGTCGTCGTTGGCACAGCCGTGATGCGTATCGGCGAGAACAGCCGCACCGTCGCGACCGACGTCGGTGAACGGCTTCAGGCCATCGGCCGATCGCTGCCTACCGATGTCGTGGTCAAGCCGGTCCTCGATCGTACCAAGCTCGTGAACTCCACGATCGCGACGGTTGCCCGCAACCTCGCCGAAGGCGCGGTGCTGGTCATCGTAGTGCTGTTCGTGCTGCTCGGCAATTTCCGGGCGGCGCTGATCGCCGCGATGGTGATCCCGATCACGATGCTGCTCACCGCCACGGGGATGCTGCGTGCCGGTGTCTCGGCCAATCTGATGAGCCTTGGCGCGCTCGATTTCGGTCTTATCGTCGACGGTGCTGTCATCATCGTCGAGAACGCGCTGCGCCACCTCGGCACGCGCCAGCACGAAATCGGGGGCATTCTACCGTTAAAGGAACGCCTCGCCATCGTGGCGGCGTCCGCCCGCGAGATGATCCGGCCATCGGTCTATGGGCAGGCGATCATCATCCTCGTCTACGCACCGCTGCTCACCTTCAGCGGCGTGGAGGGCAAGATGTTCGAGCCGATGGCGCTCACCGTCATCATCGCGCTCGTCTTCGCCTTCGTGCTGTCCCTGACCTTCGTACCGGCGGCTATCGCCGCCTCCCTCGCCGGCAAGGTCGAGGAAAAAGAAAGCCGGATCGTGGTCTGGCTCAAGCGCCGCTACGAGCCTGGGCTCAATGCTGCCATGCGGCGTCCGAGCCTGACGATAGGGGGCGCGCTTGCCGGCGTCGTGCTGGCGGCGCTTGCCTTCACGACGCTGGGTCAGGAGTTCCTGCCGCAGCTCGACGAGGGCGACATCCTGGTCCAGGCTTGGCGCCCGCCCGGCACGTCGGTCGAACAGAGCCAGCGGATGCAGTTCGCGGTCGAGAAGACGATCAGCCGCGAACCGGAGGTGCAATACGCCTTCTCGCGGACGGGCACGTCCGAGATCGCCAGCGATCCGATGCCGCCCAACGCGACAGACACGTTCGTTATGCTGAAACCTCGCGAAGAATGGCCCAATCCGAGCCTCCCCAAGGAGGAGCTGGTCGAGCGCATCGAGAAGAAGGTCTCGACCATCCCGGGGAACGGCTACGAGATTACGCAGCCCATCCAGATGCGCTTCAATGAGCTCGTCGCCGGCGTGCGCGGCGACATTGCGGTCAAGGTGTTCGGCGACGACTTTGCCAGCATGAACGCGACCGCGATCCAGATCGCGGACGTGATGCGCAAGGTGCCTGGTGCAGCGGATGTCCGGGTGGAGCAGACCGAAGGACTGCCGCTTCTCGACATTCGTCCCAACCGGGACGCGATGGCGCGGGTCGGTGTTTCTGCCGGCGATGTCCAGGACGTCGTTGCGGCAACCGTAGGTGGCAAGCAGGCCGGCGTGATCTTCGAGGGCGACGCCCGCTTCCCGGTCGTGATCCGTCTCAGCGAGACGGCACGCGCCGATTTGCAGACCCTTGGGCAGATTCCGGTGCCAACGGCGAGCGGATCGTTCGTGCCGCTCGCCAGCGTTGCGGACATCGGGCTCGGCGATGGGCCGAACCAGATCAGCCGGGAGAACGGCAAGCGGCGTGTCGTCGTCCAGGCCAATGTGCGTGGGCGAGACGTTGCAGGGGTCGTCGAGGAGGCGCAGGCCAGGATAGCGCAGCAGGTTGCCTTACCGGCCGGCACCTATCTGACCTGGGGCGGCCAGTTCGAGAACCTCGCAAGCGCCCGGGCACGCCTGACGATCGTGGTGCCGATATGCTTCGCCGTCATCATGCTGCTGCTTTACAGTGCGCTCGGATCGGTGCGGGACGCGGCTCTGGTCTTCACCGGCGTGCCGCTGGCGTTGGTCGGCGGTATCCTCGCGCTCCTGCTCCGCGGTTTGCCTTTCTCCATCTCGGCCGCGGTCGGGTTCATCGCACTGTCCGGCGTAGCGGTGCTCAACGGCCTGGTGATGGTGTCCTCCATCCACGACCTTATGCGGGAGGGAATAGACCGGGCGCGTGCCGCCCGCGAGGGGGCTCTGCTCCGGCTTCGCCCCGTTGCGATGACTGCGCTCGTCGCCAGTCTTGGCTTCGTGCCGATGGCGCTGGGGCACGGCGCAGGGGCCGAGGTTCAAAAGCCGCTCGCGACCGTGGTGATCGGCGGACTTATCTCAGCGACCCTGCTCACCTTGTTCGTTCTGCCGACGCTATACGCGCGGTTCGGTTCGATGGTCACGGCGTCGCAACAAACCGAGACACACGACAAACAGGAGACGCTTCATGGCGCGTGACTGCGAGGATCGATCACCCCTGCATCGACGATGCAGGGGTACGGAAAGCTCAGGCTAGCCGTTCCCAATTGGGAACCCGTAGCGGGAAGGCGGCACTGCCGATCGCGCCGAAAGGCGTCCGAGACGTCCGCTTTCCCAGAAGCTGTTCCCGATTGCTCTTTCCCGAAACTAGCCGTTGAGGATGGGGAAACGGGAATGTTCGCGCTGAACGAATGGCTGCTTGCGGGAAGCGAGTTAGCCCGCCTGAGCGTCCGGGTCTGGCAGGGAAGCAGCCCGTCCGCTTTTTGGCGCGAGGCGGCGAAAGCCGTCAGTTCACCACCGGCCTTCTCACTGCCCAACCAACCTCCGCACATCGGCGCTGCTCGCACAGACCGCTGTCGATGACCTGCTTGCGGACCCATTGCATACGAGGCCGAAGAGTACCCGGCTCGAACGCTACGAAGAGGCGGCCCGCGTTTCGGGGCATAGCCGCCCATTGGCGCAGGTAGGTCTTGAGCATCGCCGGCCCAACGGGTGCACCGTTCCACAGGAAATCACCGTTGCGCGGAACGCGAAGGGAGTAACCGTTTAGGAAGCCTGTCGAAGCTTCAAGTGGGAGCCGAGCAGGATCAATCTTTTGGTCACCCATGCCCGGCGCGGTTGCGTCGCTCGGCGACGCGAAACCGCACAGCACTGTCGCCGCAGCTATGACAACGCATCTCATCGGAGTGATCCTATACCAACTGGCTGAACGTCCGCTATCGGGGATGTCGAACCACTCCCGCTTTGACCGACTTTGGGCGGTTCCGGACGCTAGCGAGCGTACTCACTAAGGCCCCGCGCAACCAGGTCCTCGTTGGAGAGACGCGGCCCACACTTGAGCCTGCCGTTGCCGAGCGTACGACGGTCCAGCTTCTGGGCGGATGAAGCCGGGGAGGGCGCCTTGAACGGTCCGCCGGGCTGCGCGGTGCGCGCCGGCTCGTTGTTGTTGCGCTTGGCATGGTGTGGCTGAGCTTGCTGTATCACGCGGGCGAGCGCCAGCGCCGCGTCGAGATGCTTGTTGTCGACCACGGCAGCCTGGTTCACCCGGCGCATCTTGTCGAACATGCGATAGGGCAGGATCGTGCCCTCGTGCTGGATCTCGAGCCGGCCATCCGGGTACTCGCACACGTCCACCTTCTTGCGCGCGAGCGCCTGCGACGCAGGGGAAGGCTCGAGGATGAACATGGCCTTGTTGTAGTGCAAGGTGAGGGCACCGGTGACGGTGCGCTGCTCGCGCCAGACCAGCTCCGCTTCCAGGTCTTCATGGATGGCAAGCGGCCGGTGAAGGTCGCGCGGGTCGAACGGCGCCTTGGCGAACCGACGATTGTGCTGCGCCATGTAGGAGGGGAGGAAGGCGTTGGCTTGGTCGATGGTGGATATGCGATTTAGCCGCATGGCCTTGACCAGGCGGTCCTGCAGCGTCGCATTGACCCGCTCGACGCGTCCCTTCGCCTGCGGCGAGTTCGCGCAGATCAGCTCGATGTTGAGCCGGTCCAACGCACGGCCGAGGTGGGTCATGCCGTCGCCCTTCGCCGAGGCCGTGTTGTTGCGGAAGGCGCTGTGCTTGTCCGTGTAGAAGGCCACCGGCTTGCCATGCCGCTCGAGGTAGGTCCGGGTAGCGCGCATGTAGGAGAAGGTGCTCTCGCTCTCGACCATCTCGACGTGCATAAGCTCGCTGGTGGCATCGTCGATGAAGACCAGGAGCGTGCATTGCGGACCGCGGCCCTCGAACCACCAGTGCTTGGAGCCGTCGACCTGGACGAGCTCGCCGCGGCAGTCGCGCCGGTACCGGGGCTGATACGGGCGAGGGCGCTTGGCGGCACGGTCCTGCCACAGCCCGGCCTCCAGCATGATGCGCCGCAGGGTCTCGCACGACAGGCCGATGCCGTGGCGCTCGGCAAGGTACTCGCGCGCCAGCGTCGGTCCGAAGTCGGCGTAGTGCTCGCGCACGAGCGTGACCACTTCGGCGCGGAAGGCGTCGCTGTAGCGTCGGTTGCTCGGGCGTCCTCGCTTGCGCGACACCAGGCCGCTCGCGCCGTCCTCTCGAAGGCGGCCCAGCAACCGGTACACCTGCCGCCTCGCCAGGCCGAGCAGCTCCATCGCGTCCGCGACCCGGATCTCGCCGCGGTCGAGCCGCATCAGCGTGTCGAACCGGGTGATCTCAGCAGCACTCATCGCCAGCACCGTCATACAATGCGCGTCCTCGTTGCCGAGAACGGCTATGACACCGGCGACCCGCCGATAGCACCGCTGAGTGCCATTTCTATCTAGCGGGCTGGTGCCATTTGTACTTAGCGCTTACACGGGGTGTTGCCGCGAGTTAGAAAAGACACAATCTCCGCCAGATAGAAATGACACTCGTCGTGGCAGCGGGGGCAGCGTGGAGCCCCCCAAGCAGCGCAGCGCTGCCCCCGCTGAGGCGGTGTCGCTGCGGCTCTTGCGCCTTTGGACCCGCTGCGCCAGCAGCGGGCTCGGTCACGCGGCGGGCGACCTCTAACGCCTGATTGCAGGCGCTGCGAAAGCCGCTATCCTCGAAACGGAGGCTAGCCGTATGGTCATGTTCGGCATCGCACTTTTCTTTGGTCTGCTACTCTGCGGATTAGCGATCCGAGCGAATTGGCGCTTCCACCGTGAGGATCGACTGCCGATGCAATGGTGGCTGACCGGCGACGTGACGTGGTCTGCTCCTCGGGTGTTAGCCCTCGCATTCATTCCTGCGCTGGCAACCGGCGTTCTGGCGATCAATGCTGCGCTGGCGATGAACCTGCAGCCTCGGCCGGGCCAGGAGGGGATGGTGCTGCCGGGGCTCATCGGCACCGGCCTCCTTTTCCTCGTGGTTCAGCGCCTTCACTTCTGGCTCATCGAGAAGACGCTGCGTCGGGGTGACAGCTGATCCAGCTCGCGGCCATTCACCCCCGTTTCCACTCGGACGTACGTTGAACGTCTGACATTGGCAGGAAAGCGGACGTCCGCGTTGCCAGCGCACGTCTGAACTTTCGATCACCCCACCCGACGATTGCGAGGTGGCGAGCATAGGTCGAGAG
>NZ_SLXN01000012.1 GCF_004345855.1 Sphingomonas sp. BK235 | reverse complement strand
CTGACCGGCTCGTCCTCGACGCTCGACCACCGCCCGCTGCCGCAGGACGATCCGATGCAGCGCAAGCCCGACATCGCGCTGGCGCAGAGCCGGCTGGGCTGGGAGCCCACGGTCCAGCTGCGCGAGGGATTGCAGCGCACGATCGACTATTTCCGCGCCTTCGCTGCCTGATATCGACCGACCGCCGGTCCTCCCCTGCGCTGCCGGGGCTCGTTGCGAAATTGTGTTCGCGCGCCTCACCCTCGTCATCCCGGCCTGGAGCCGGGATCCATGGGGCAGCAAAAGCCACGGCTTAGGTGTTCGCGGCACGATAGATCCCGGCTCGCGGCCGGGATGACGGTATTTTCAACGATCCCCTGCGCCGGGGAGGATCGCGGCGACGCCCGCGCCACCGCGGCGCATGGACGCCGCCGCGGCACGCGCTAAGACCGGGCGGATGAACGACAACCTCACCGCCGACCGCGCCACCTTCGTGACCCATCTCGAATGCTCGCTCACCGGCGAGCATTATGCGGCGGACCAGCTCCACAATCTCTCCCGCGCCGGGCGCCCGCTGCTGGTGCGCTACGACCTCGACTCGGTCCGCGCCGCGCTGCCGCGCGAGACGCTGGCGGCGCGCGCGACCGACCTGTGGCGCTGGCGCGAGCTGCTGCCGGTGCGGCACACCGCCAACGTCGTCAGCCTCGGCGAGATCGAGACGCCGCTGGTCCCGATCGCGCGCAGCGGCGGCGCCAACGTCTGGGTCAAGGACGAGGGGCGCCTGCCGACCGGCAGCTTCAAGGCACGCGGGCTGGTGATGGCGGTGGCGATGGCCAAGGAGCTGGGGGTCACCCGCATCGCCATGCCGACCAACGGCAATGCCGGCGCCGCGCTGGCGGCCTATGCCAGCCGCGTCGGCATCGAGACGATCGTGTTCTGCCCCGAGGACACGCCCGAGGTGAACGTGCGCGAGATCGCGGCGCAGGGCGCGCGCGTGTGGCGCGTCAACGGGCTGATCGACGATTGCGGCGCGATCGTCGGCCGGGGCGCCGCCGAGGGGCGCTGGTTCGACTTTTCCACGCTCAAGGAGCCCTATCGAATCGAGGGCAAGAAGACGATGGGGCTGGAACTCGCCGCGCAGCTCGGCTGGCGGCTGCCCCGGGCGATCTTCTACCCGACCGGGGGCGGCACCGGGCTGATCGGCATGTGGAAGGCGTTCGACGAGCTCGAGCGGCTCGGCTGGATCGGCCGCGAGCGGCCGCGCATGTACGCGGTGCAGGCGTCGGGCTGCGCGCCGATCGTCCGCGCCTTCGAGGCGGGCGAGGAGCATGCCGAGCGCTGGGAGGATGCGCACACCGTCGCCGCCGGGATCCGCGTGCCGCGCGCGGTGGGCGACTTCCTGATCCTGCGCGCGGTGCGCGAGAGCGAGGGCAAGGCGCTGGCGGTGGGCGATCCCGCGATCCTCGCCGCGGTGGACGCCTGCGCGCGGCGCGACGGGCTGCTGCTCTGCCCCGAGGGCGGCGCGACGCTGGCGGCCTATCAGCAGGCGCTGCGCGACGGCGAGGTCGACGAGGACGAGGAGGTGGTGCTGTTCAACTGCGCCACCGGCCTCAAATACCCGCTCCCCGCCGCCGAGCAGCGGCTCGACCGCCACGCGCCGATCGACTTCGACCGGCTGTGACCCGGGCGGCGGCGATCAGGCCGCCGCCACTGTGCCCGCGGCGAATTGCGTGCGCAGATCGTTGAGCGTGCCGGCGATATGATCGTGGAGCAGGCGCTCGTGCGCGGCCACGTCGCGCGCCATCCAGCTGTCGATCAGCCCCTGATGCTCGAGATGCGCGCGCGCGTCGCGCCCGGCGGGCTCGAGATGCGCGACCGTGTAGCGCTCCGCCAGGATGCCGAGCCGCTCGACCAACTGGGTCGTCAGCCGGCGCCCGCCCGGACGCACCAGCGCGATGTGGAACACGCGGTTGCGCACCGCCACCTCGGCGAGGTTGCTCGACGCCGCCTCGTCGAGCGCGTGGAACGCGGTGAGCGCGGCCTGGCGCCCCGCCTCGTCCGCCACCGCCGCCGCGCTCGCCGCCGCGGCGGGCTCGATCGACAGCCGCAGCGCGTAGATCTCGTCCGCCTGCTCCGCCGACATCGGCTGGACCGAATAGCCGCGATTGGCCTGGCTCGACAGCAAACCCTCCTGTTCGAGCCGCGCCAGCGCCTCGCGCAGCGGGATCTTGCTCACGCCCAGCTCGCTGGCCAGCGCGTCCTGGCGGATCGGCATGTCGCCGCGCAGCTCACCCGTGACGATGCGTTCGCGCACGATCTCGAACACGCGATCGGACAGGGTGCGGGCAATGATACTGACGGTCATGACGGTCCCTCGGGGAGCGCGCGGCAACCCGGCGCGGACATGGATCATCTCAGATGGGTTGTGAACGATCAATCAACATCGCGTTCAGGATCAGCCTTATCGACGCGCGCGGCTTGCCCGCGCCGATCGTATACTTTAGGACCGGGAAAGTGACCAGCCGGTGTCCTCGATGCGGATCCTGATCGTCGGGGGGGGCGTCGTCGGGCGCACGCTCGCCCTCGCGCTCGCGCAGCGCGGGACGCGGGTGACGCTGCTGGACCGACAGGCCGCCCTGCCCGCGGCCTCCTGGGGCAATGCGGGTCATATCGCGACCGAGCAGGTCGAGCCGATCGCCTCGCCCGCCACCTTGCGCTCGGTCCCGCGCCGGCTGTTCTGGCGCGGCGGGCCGCTCAGCCTGCCCCCCGCGCAGGCGCATGTCTGGCTGCCCTTCGCGCTGCGGCTCGCGTTGGCGTCGCGCCCGGCAAGGTTCCGGCACGGGCGCGCGGCTCTGGCGGGGTTGCTCGCGGCGGCGCTGCCGGCGTGGCAGCGGCTGGCGCAGGCGCTCGGCGATCCCGCGCTGGTGCGCGCGGACGGCCATCTCGTCGCCTGGGAGAGCGCCGCCAGCGCCGCGCGCGGCCGCGCCGCCTGGGAAGCGGCGGACACCGGCACCGCCCGCGTCGACGCGGTCGACGCGGCGACGCTGGCGCGGGCGCGCGCGCTCGCCCCCGCGATCGCCGACGCGATCCGCTTCATCGGCAGCGCGCAGGTGAGCGACCTCGACCGGCTCGCCGCCGCGCTCGACGCCGCACTGGCGGCGGCGGGAGTGACGCGCGCGACCGGCGCCGCGACGCTCGCGCGCGACGGCGAGCGGATGCGCGTGCCCGGGCATGACGTCGACCTGATCGTCGTCGCCGCGGGGATCGGGTCGCGTGCCTTGCTCGCCGCGGCGGGCGAGCGCGCGCCGTTGATCGCCGAGCGCGGCTATCATATCCGCGCCGCCGCGCCGGACTGGCCCGCCGATTTGCCCCCGCTGGTGTTCGAGGACCGCTCGATCATCGCGACGCGCTACGCCGATCGCGTCCAGCTCGCCGGCTTCGTCGAGTTCGCGCGCGCCGATGCCGCGCCCGATCCGCGCAAATGGCAGCGGCTCGAGGCGCATGCCGCCGCGCTGGGGCTGCCGCTGCGGCCGCCGTTCGAGCGTTGGGTCGGTGCCCGGCCGACCTTGCCCGACTATCTGCCCGCGATCGGGCGCTCGACCCGCGCGGCCAATATGTTCTACGCCTTCGGTCATCAGCATCTCGGGCTGACGCTCGCGCCCGTCACGGCGGAGCTGCTGGCCGACGCGATCACCGGCGCGGCGCCGGCGATCGATCTCTCCCCTTTCGACCTCCGCCGCTTCGGGACGTTCGCATGACCATCGGCACCTCCGACCCCGATACCGAGCTCGCCGCGATCCGCCCCGCGCCCGCGGTGCCGCCGATCACCGCCGCCGAGCATCGCGCGCGGATCGATCGCGCGCGCGCGCTGGCCGAGCAGAGCGGCGCCGCGGCGCTGCTGATCGGCGCGGGCGCGAGCCTGCGCTATTTCACGGGAGTGAGCTGGGGCGCGAGCGAGCGGATGGTAGCGCTGCTGCTCCCGGTCGAGGGCGATCCCTTGATGATCTGCCCCGCGTTCGAGCGCGGCTCGCTCGCCGCCGAGCTGGCGATCGACGCCGAGGTGGCGCTGTGGGAGGAGGACGAGGATCCGGTCGCGCTGGTGGCGCGCGCGCTCGCGCCGGGCGCGCGGCTGGCGCTCGATCCGCTGCTGCCGTTCGGCTGGGGCGAGCGGCTGCGCGGCGCGGGGCTGGCGGTGAGCGACGGCGGCGCGGCGATCGACCGCTGCCGCATGGTCAAGTCGGCCGCGGAGCTCGCCTGCCTCGCCGCCGCCAAGACGATGACGCTGGAGGTGCAGCGCCGCGCCGCCGCGATCCTCCGCCCCGGCATCGCGGCGAGCGCGGTGGCGCGCTTCATCGACGCGGCGCATCGCGCGATCGGCGGGGGCGGATCGTTCTTCTGCGCGGTGCAGTTCGGGCGTGCCACCGCCTTCCCGCACGGGCTGCCGGGGGACCAGACGCTGGAGCAGGATCAGCTGGTGCTGATCGACACCGGCTGTCGCGTCCACGGCTATCATTCGGACATAACCCGAACCTATGCCTTCGGCCAGGTCGATGCCGCGATCCACGAGACGTTCGCGCTGGAGCGCGCGGCGCAGGCGGCGGCGTTCGCCGCGGTGCGCCCGGGGGTGACATGCGAGGCGGTGGACGCCGCGGCGCGCGCGGTGCTGGAGCGTGCCGGGCTGGGGCCGGGCTATCGCCTGCCGGGGCTACCGCACCGCACCGGTCATGGCATCGGGCTGTCGATCCACGAGCCCGCCTATCTGGTGCGCGGCGACCTTACCCCGCTGGAGCCGGGGATGTGCTTCTCGAACGAGCCGATGATCGTGGTGCCGGATCGCTATGGCGTGCGGCTGGAGGATCATTTCCGCGTCACCGCCGAGGGGGCCGCCTGGTTCACCCCGCCGCAGGAGTCGCTCGACCGCCCGTTTGGCTGAGCCCGCTCACGCGGCGCGGCGTTCGTCGCTGCGCAGGGTCAGCACCTCGACCCCGCCCGCGGTCACCGCGACGGTATGTTCGAACTGCGCCGAGAGCTTGCGGTCGCGCGTCAGCACCGTCCAGCCGTCGTCGCTGGTGTCGACGCGACGGCTGCCCTGGTTGAGCATCGGCTCGACCGTGAACACCATCCCCTCGCGTAGCGCCGGCCCAGTGCCGGGGCGGCCGAAGTTGAGGATCTGCGGCTCCTCGTGCATCTCGCGCCCGATGCCATGGCCGCAGAACTCGCGCACCACCGCATAGCCGTGCTTCTTGGCATGGCGCTCGATCGCCGCGCCGATGTCGCCGAGCCGCGCGCCCGGCCGGACCGCGCCGATCCCCTTCCACATCGCCGCCTGCGCCACCGCCACCAGCCGCCGCGCCGCGGGGGCCACCGCGCCGACCTCGTAGGTCTTGCTCGAGTCGGCGATGAAGCCGTTCTTCTCCAGCGTGATGTCGAAGTTGACGATATCACCGTCGCGGATGATCTCGCCCGCGTCGGGGACGCCGTGGCACACCACCTCGTTGCGCGAGCAGTTGAGCACATATTGGAAGCCATATTGCCCCTTGCTCGCGGGGCGCGCCTGCAGGTCCTGGGTGATATAGCGTTCCACCAGATCGTTGACCGCGAGCGTCGACATGCCCGCGAGCGGCTGGCGGTCGAGCATCTCGAACACCGAGGCGAGCAGACGGCCCGACACGCGCATCAGCGCCAGCTCATCGGGGGTCTTGACCATCTCAGGCCGCGACCGCCTGGCGCCGCGCGGACTCATATTGGCGCTGGACGATCTCGTTGAACGTCAGCGTCGGGTTGGCCTCGGCCAGCATCCCGATCGTCATCCAGAACTCGGCCTGGGCGTTGATCGAGCGGCACATCACCGTGCTCGCGCGGCGTGCCTCGGCGTGCAGTCCGTCGTCGATCTTCACGATGCCCATCGCCTGCCCTCCGTGTGACGATATGGTCCATATACGGATCGTATCGGCGACACAATCGCCCGCCTTGCCGCGGCGGTGCGCGGCTGGCACAGCGCGCCGCGTCATCGCGAGGGAGCAGAGCCATGATCGTGCGCAGCGACGAGACCGAGGACGTGGCGGTACCCGGCGTCGGCACGATGCGGATTCATCTGTTCCGCCCGGCGATCGAGGGGCGCTTCCCGGGCGTGCTGTTCTTCTCCGAGATCTATCAGGTGACCGCGCCGATCCGCCGGCTCGCCACCCTGCTCGCGGGCAACGGCTATGTCGTCGCGGTGCCCGAGGTCTATCACGAATATGAACCCGCCGGCACGGTGCTGGCCTATGACCAGGCGGGGACCGACCGCGGTAACGCGCTCAAGTTCGCCAAGCCGGTCGCGGCCTATGACGCCGACGCGCGCGCCGCGCTGAGCGCGCTAGCGGCGCATCCCGCGTGCGACGGACGGCTCGCCACCTTCGGGGTCTGTCTCGGCGGGCATCTCGCCTATCGCGCCGCGCTGGACCCGCGCGTCGGCGCCGCAGCCTGTTTCTACGCCACCGACATCCACTCGGGCACGCTGGGCGAAGGCCGCGCCGACGACAGCCTCGCGCGGATGGACGAGCTGCGCGGCGAGGCGATGTTCGTCTGGGGACGGCAGGATCCGCATGTCCCCTTCGCGGGGCGCGAGGCGATCCGCGCGCGGCTGGAGGCGGTGGACGCGCGCTACGAATGGCATGAGGTCAACGCGCCGCACGCCTTCCTGCGCGACGAGGGGCCGCGCTACGATCCCGCCCTGTTCCTGCAAGGCGTCGCCTGGACGATCGCGCTGTACCGGCGCGCGCTCGGCTGATCGCGCCGGGCCGCGGTGGGGCGGCATTGCGCGCGTCGCGGCGGCGCGACACAAGGGGCGCGTTGCACCGGGAGAAAGTGATGCGTCGAGTTGCCGCGCTGTTGTTGCCCCTGACCCTGCCCCTGCCCCTGCTCGCCGCCGCCCCCGCGGCGCAGGCGCCGGCCGCCCCCGCCGGGGACGCGAGCACGGCCGCGGCGGATCGCGCGCTGCTGACCTTCCTCGACCAGAAGTTCGACGAGCAGCTCGCGCTCAGCCCGGAGAGTCAGACCCAGCTCGGGCTCAAGACCGACGAGGACCGGCTCGACGATTATACCGATGCCGCGCAGGTGCGCGCCCGCGACCTCGCCGAGCGCCAGCTGGCCGAGCTGCACGCGCGCTTCCGCCCCGAGCAGCTCGGCGAGTCGGCGCGGGTGAGCTACCGCCTGTTCGAGGAGGAGGTGGCGCGCGGCCGCGCCTCGTTCCGCTTCCGCCAGTTGCGCTTCCCGGTGTCGACCAACGGCAGCCCGGCGGGGGCGATCCCCGTGCTGCTCATCAACAACCACCGCGTCGACACCGTCGCCGACGCGCAGGCCTATGTCGCGCGGCTGCGCGACACCGAGCGCGTGATGCGCGAGGTCGCCGCGACGATGCGCGCGCAGGCGGCCAAGGGCATCATCCCCAACAAGGTCAATTTCGCCCCCGCGCGCGCCGACGCGCTCAAGGTCGTCACCGGCGCGCCGTTCGACGCCGGCGCGGATTCGACGGTGCTCGCCGATTTCCGCAAGAAGGTCACCGCGCTCGGCGCGCCCGCCGCGACCAAGACCAAACTGATCGCCGACGCCACCGCCGCGCTCAAGGGGCCGTTCCGTCAGGGCTATGACGTGCTGATCGCGGCGCTGGACGAGATCGCACCCAAGGCGACGGGCAATTACGGCGCGTGGCACCTGCCCGACGGCCAGGCCTATTATGCCGACCGGCTGCGCGAATCGACCACGACCGATCTCAGCGCCGACCAGATCCACGAGCTGGGCCTGAAGCAGGTGGCGGCGATCCGGGCCGAGATGGAGGCGGTGAAGCGCCAGGTCGGCTTCACCGGGACGCTGGAGCAGTTCTTCGACAAGGTGCGCGGCGATCCCGCGCTCAAATATCCCAACACCGCCGCCGGGCGCGAACAATATCTGGGCGACGCGCGCGCGGTGATCGCTGGGGTGATGACCGCGGCGCCGCGCTATTTCCGCGTGCTGCCCAAGGCACCGCTGGAGGTGCGCGCGGTCGAGAAATGGCGCGAGGGCACCGCCTCCACCGCTTTCTACAACCCGCCCTCCGCCGACGGGAAGCGGCCGGGGATCTATTACGTCAATCTGGTCGACATGAACCAGACGCAGAAGGTCCAGGTGGCGGGAATCGCCGCGCATGAGGGCGCGCCCGGCCACCATTTCCAGATCGCGCGACAGCAGGAGCTGACCGACCTGCCCAAGTTCCGCAAATACGGCGGGTACGGCGCCTATATGGAAGGCTGGGGCCTGTATTCGGAGCGGCTCGCCGACGAGATGGGGGTCTATAAGACGCCCTACGACCGGTTCGGCATGCTGTCGCTCCAGGTGTGGCGCGCGATCCGGCTGGTGCTGGATACCGGCATCCATTCCAAGCGCTGGACGCGCGATCAGGCGATCGCCTATTTCCGCGGCAACAGCTCGGTGTCCGACACCGATATCGCGCGCGAGGTCGACCGCTATTTCAATTGGCCGGGGCAGGCGACCAGCTACATGGTCGGCCAGCTCAAGATCGCCGAGCTGCGCGCGCGCGCCGAGCGCGAACTCGGGCCGAGGTTCGACATCCGCGACTTCCACGAGGCGGTGCTGAGCCAGGGCGCGCTGCCGCTGGGCGTGCTGGAGGAGCAGGTGAACCGCTATATCGCGGCGAAGAAGGGGTGAGGCACCGCGGCTGGCCCCCCTCCCCGTGCCGGGGCGGAGGGGACACAGCCCGGCTGGTGGCTCAGACGGTGAGCGTCACCTGGAGGAATTCGGGGATCGGGCCATTCCAGCCGCCGTCGTCGGGACCGTCGTCGCGGTCGCGGCGGCGGTCGGCGTAGCGCTCCTGCCGCGGCGCGGCGGCGCGGTCCTCGCGCGCACGGCGCGCCGGACGCTCCTCGCCGATCGCTTCCTCGCGCGGCAGCGCCTCGGAGTCGGTCGCGCGGGCGGGGCGGCGCGCACCGCGGCGCTCGCCCGGCTCGGGCCGCTCGCCGCGCGTGCGCCGGCCGCGCCCGCGCTCCGCCTCCTCGGCCTCGGTCTCGGGCAGCGACTCGAGCCGCGCGATCGCCTGACCGGTCAGCTTCTCGATATTCTCGATATTCTCGAGATCGTCGGGCGCCGCCAGCGTGAAGGCCACCCCCGTCGCGCCGCCGCGGCCGGTGCGGCCGATGCGGTGGACGTAATCGTCCGGGTGCCACGGCGCGTCGAAGTTGAAGACGTGGCTCACGCCCTTGATGTCGAGCCCGCGCGCCGCGACGTCGCTGGCGACGAGGATGTTGACCTCGCCCTTCTTGAACTTGTCCAGCTCGGCGAGCCGCGCCGGCTGGTCCATGTCGCCGTGGATCTCGCCGCTGGCGAAGCCGTGCTGCTGCAGGCTCTTGTTGAGCTCGCGCACGGTGGTCTTGCGGTTGCAGAAGATGATCGCGGTGCGCACCTCGTCCTGCTTCAGCAGCTGGCGCAGCGTGCGGCGCTTCTCGAACGACGTGCCCTTCACCGGCACCACCCACTGGGTGATGTTGACGTTGGTGGTGGCCGGGCGCGCCACCTCGATCGTCTTGGGGTTGCTGAGGAAGCGGTCGGCCAGCTTCTTGATCGGCGGCGGCATCGTCGCCGAGAACAGCAAGGTCTGGCGCTGCGCCGGCAGCTTGGTGCAGATCTCCTCGATATCGGGGATGAACCCCATGTCGAGCATGCGGTCGGCCTCGTCGATCACCAGCATCGAGCAGCCGGTGAGCAGGATCTTGCCGCGGCCGAACAGGTCCATCAGCCGGCCCGGCGTGGCGATCAGCACGTCGACGCCCTTCTCCAGCGCCTTGACCTGATCGCCCATCTGCACGCCGCCGATCAGCAGCGCCATCGAGAGCTTGTGATACTTGCCGTATTTCTCGAAATTCTCGGCCACCTGCGCGGCGAGCTCGCGCGTCGGCTCGAGGATCAGGCTGCGCGGCATGCGCGCGCGGCTGCGGCCGTGCGCGAGGATGTCGATCATCGGCAGCACGAAGCTGGCGGTCTTGCCCGTCCCGGTCTGCGCGATGCCGATGATGTCGCGCATCATCAGCACGGGCGGGATCGCGCTCGCCTGGATCGGCGTCGGCTCGGTATAGCCGGTGTCGCCGACCGCGCGGAGAAGTTCGTCGGAGAGGCCGAGATCGGCGAAGCTCATGCAGATGTCCGGGCTGTGGGGCGCGGGCGGAACCGCAGGGAAAGCCTGGCCCCGTGCGCTTCCCTATCCGCGATGAGAAGTCAAGGAGAATGCGGGTCGGCGGCGCTGTGGAGGGGGGACGCATGCCTTGTTCACCAGCGTCATCCTGAACTCGTTTCAGGATCCACGGTGCCGCGTACCCAGAGGCGGCGGCGCTGGCGGCACGGTGGATCCTGAAACGAGTTCAGGATGACGGCGAAGAGAGGCGAGCGCGGCGCTACCCCGGATCCACCCGCTACTTCCGCTTCTTCGGCACCAGGGTGCGGAACTTGCTGATCGGGCACAGCGCGCCCGAGCGCGAGCGGATCGCGTCGCGCCCCGCGCAGATCTGGCCGTCGCTGGTCGGCCGCAGGTAGAAGCCAGCGTAGAAATCCAGCGTCGGGCAATCGTCGTCCAGCTTGGCGCGGATACGGCGCGCGCCCTCGATCACCAGGTCGACGTCGCCGGAACGGTCGATCGCCGCGCCGGTCAGCGCGGTGACGCGCAGGCATTCGGGACCGCGCTTCTCGTCCCATTCCACCGGCGGGGGCGACACCGCACGTGCGCCGCGCGGCGCGGGCGCGACCCGCGGGATGCGGATGATCAGCCGCTCGTGGATCGTCAGCTGCGCATATTCCGTCCCGTCCCAATCCGCCGCGGGCGCGCGCGCCGACACCGCCAGCGGAGCGGCCAGCAGCAGCGGCAGGACGGGCAGGAGGCGCTGGAACATGCGGCGTGGCCGGTTGCGGTGAATCGGTTGAATGCCGCCTGAATTGAACGGAGCCGCTTTTGGGAGCAAGGGACGGGCGTGACCGAAGTGCAACACCCCAGCATCGAAGCGCTCGCCGCCCGGCTCGCCGCCCTGCTCGCCCCGGGCGCGATCGTCACCGATCCGGACGCGATCGCGCCGTGGCTCACCGATTGGCGACGCCGCTACCACGGCGCGGCGACGCTGCTGCTCCAGCCGCGCGACACCGCCGAGGTGCGCGCGATCGTCGTCGCCGCGCGCGCGCTCGGCGTGCCGCTGGTGCCCCAGGGCGGCAACAGCTCGATGGTCGGCGGCGCCACCCCGCCCGCGGACGGCCGCGCCGCGATCCTGTCGCTGCGGCGGCTCGACCGCATCCGCCGGCTCGATCCCGCGGCGGGGCTGGTGGTCGCCGAGGCGGGCGTGGTGCTCGCCGATCTCCACGCCGCCGCGCTGGCCGAGCGACGGCGCTTCCCGCTGTCGCTCGGCGCCAAGGGCAATGCCACGGTCGGCGGGCTGGTCTCGACCAACGCGGGCGGGACGCAGGTGCTGCGCTTCGGGACGATGCGCGGGCTGGTCGCCGGGGTCGAGGCGGTGCTGCCCGACGGCACGCTGCACGACGGCCTGCCCGCGCTCAAGAAGGACAATCGCGGCTATGACCTCGACCAGTTGCTGATCGGCGCGGAGGGGACGCTGGGGGTCGTCACCGCCGCCACGCTGCGGCTGGTGCCCGCGGTCGCGGCGCGCGCGGTCGCCTGGGCGGGCGTCGCCTCCCCCGACGCGGCGATGGCGCTGCTGCGCCGGATGCAGCGCGCCGCGCCCGCACTGGAGAGTTTCGAGCTGCTGCCCGACGAGTCGCTCGCCGCGGTGCTGGCCTATCTGCCCGACGCGCGCGCGCCGCTGGCGGGGCGGCACGCGTGGCACGTGCTGATCGAGGTCACCGCCGACGTCGCGGACGACGACCCCGGCGCGCTGGTCGAGGCGCAGCTCGCCGCCGCGCTCGACGCGGGCGAGATCGCCGACGCCGCGCTGGCGCAGAGCGAGGCGCAGGCCGAGGCCTTCTGGCGGCTGCGCGAATCGATCTCGGACGCGGAGCGCGCCACTGGCCCCGCCGCGCAGCACGACATCTCGGTGCCGGTGGAGACGATGCCGCGCTTCATGGTCGAGGCCGCGGCGGCGTGCGACGCGCGCTTCCCCGGCACGCGCGCCTCGGGCTTCGGGCATCTCGGCGACGGCAACGTGCATTTCCACGTCCGCGCCGCCCCCGGCACCGACCCGGCGCATTGGTATGCCGAGCAGGTGCCGGTGGTGTCGCGCTTCGTCCATGACCTGGTGGTGGCGGCGGGCGGCTCGATCTCGGCCGAGCACGGCATCGGCCAGATGAAGATCGCCGAGCTGGAACGGCTCGGCCCGCCGGCGCGGCTCCACGCGCTGCGCGCGATCAAGCGCGCGTTCGATCCGGGGCAGCTGTTCAACCCCGGCAAGCTCGTCGCGCTTGCGCCCGACCGCGGCAGTGAATAACCCCGGCGACCATCCGCGCGGCGACCGGACGCGACGCGCCGCGACCTGACTGCCACCCTTCATCGTCCATTGGAGATTCTCATGGCCAGCGCGCCGCAACTGCCGCTCTTCTACAACGGGCTCGAGCCGCTCTCGAGCGAGACGCACGCCCAATATAAGGTGAAGCCCTCGACGGTCGCCCCCTTCCTCGCCAACCAGCATGCGGTGCCGCTGACGGTGGAGGAATTCCCGCTGGTGCAGCGCCATATGCCGATCGTCTTCTCGTCGGGCGACGACGCCATCCCGCTCGCGCTGATGGGGCTCAACGAGGGCGTCAACGTCTTCCTCGACGACAGCGGCAAGCTGATCGAGGAGTCGATCTACGTTCCCGCCTATGTGCGGCGCTACCCGTACATGCTGGCGCGGCTGACGCCGGACGCGCAGGAGCTGTCGCTGTGCTTCGACCCGACCTCGCCGACGATCGGCGCGTTCGACGATGGCGACGCGCTGTTCGAGGCCGGCCAGCCCACCGAGCTGACGCGCAACATCCTTCAGTTCAACGAGAACTTCGAGCAGGCCGCGGCCCGCACCGCGCAGTTCATGAACGAGGTGCGCGAGCTCGGCCTGCTGATGGAGGGCGAGGTGACGATCCAGCAGGACGGCGTCGAGCAGCCCTTCATCTACCGCGGCTTCCAGATGATCGACGAGCAGAAGCTGGTTGACCTGCGCGGCGACCAGCTGCGCAAGATCTCGCAGTCGGGGCTGCTGCCGCTGCTCTACGCGCACCTGTTCTCGCTGTCGCTGATGCGCGACATCTTCGCGCGCCAGGTCCGCCTGGGCAAGATGCCGCAGCCGCAGCTGACGATCTGACCTGACGCGGCACGCCACGGCCTCGTCGCGCGACGAGGCCGTTGCATCGCGCGCCGGGACCGATCACGCTGCACCGTCCCTGCACGCGGCACGACGGCGCGGGATCGGTGAGGAGAGACGGCGATGGCGACGCGGTATCCGGCGACGACGCGTTACTCGCAGGTCGCCATCGCCTTCCACTGGACCATCGCCGCGCTGGTGGTCTTCAACATCGCGGTCGGGCTGGGCCATGATCCCATCCCCGCGCTGCGCGCGCTGATGCCCGCGCACAAAGCGGTGGGCATCACCGTGCTGGCGCTGACCGTGCTGCGCGTGGCGTGGCGGCTGGCGCACCGCCCCCCGCCGCTGCCCGCGCACCTGCCGTCGTGGGAACGCGGCGCGGCGCACGCCACGCATGCGACGCTGTATCTCCTGTTGTTGCTGCTGCCGCTGAGCGGATGGGCGATGGTGTCGGGGCCGCAGGGGCGCCGCCCGCTCACCTGGTTCGGCGCGGCCGATCTGCCCTATCTGCCGGTCACCTCCCCCACCGCCGAGCGCGCCGCGGCGCTGCACGGCCTGTTCGGCTGGGTGATGCTCGCGCTGGTGCTGCTCCATGTCGGTGCGGCGCTGCGCCACCATCTGCTGCTGCGCGACGGCGTGCTCGCCCGGATGCTGCCCGGCGCGCGCTGAGCGAGTCGGGCCTCCGGTCCGGTACGATCGAGCTTCGGGAGCGGGGAAGCACGGCAACGATTCGTCGCACGGGAACGACATTTCACGTCGCCGGGGTTGAAACCAAAACCGGGCTTCTTAAGTTAATGGCGTACGGCGCTCGTGTCCCCCCTTTCGCGAGCCCGTATGACACGCCTCTGGCGTGTCTCCTCCCTGAACCTAGGCCACCGCGTGCTCGCACGCGGTGGTTTTTTTATTCGGCGGCGAGCGCGCCGGGGCCGATGCTGGCGAGCGCCTCGTCGGCGAGCGCATCGATCGTGGCGCGGACCAGCGCCACCATCGCGGGCGCGCCCGGGCCGAGCGCATCGAGCTTGCGATCGAGATACAGCGATCGGTCCAGCTCGAGCTGGATCGCGTGGATCCCCTGGTGCGGCTGGGCGTGCCGCTCCAGGATATGTCCGCCGGCATAAGGCGTGTTGAGCGCGTAGGTGAGCCCGGACGCGCGCACCGTCGCCTCGACCCGCGCGACGAAGCGCGCCCCCGCGGCGCGGCCGAAGCGATCCCCGATCACCAGCCGCGTCCGCCCGCCCGCGATCGGCGGCATGGAGTGGAGGTCAAGCAGCACCGCACAACCGAAGCGCGCGCGCGCCTGCGCCAGCGCCTCGGCCAAAGCGGCGTGATACGGCCGGTGCGCCGCGGCGATCCGCGCCTCGACTTCGCCCGCGCTCAGCTTGCAGCGCCACAACTCGCCCGCGGCGGCGGTGCGCCGCGGCACCAACCCGATCCCCGCGCGCACCTTGGCCGAGAGCGGCGCGCCGCCGCGGGCACCGTCGTCGAGCAGCGGGTCGCGCTCATGCTCGCCGCGGTTGAGATCGATCCAGGCGCGCGGCGCGTCCTGCACCAGCAGCGTCTCCTTGCCGCGCGCGTCGAGCGCCAGCGCGTCGACGCGGCGGTCCTCCAGCGCGGCGAGACAGGCCAGCGGCGCGCGCAGCGACTCGCGCACCGCGGCGGGATAGTCGCGCCCGGCGTGCGGCACCGACAACACCACCGGGCTGGCGGGCGGCGTATCGCCGATCAGTCGGAAGCTGCGCGTCATCTGGCGCGACCCTATGGAACCCGCCGCGGCACCGCAACGCATCGTCGCTCGTTTATCGGCGCGTGCGAGCGGGCAAGGTGTTCGCGGCAAGCGCGTTCACCATGTCCGCTGGTGGAAAAATCAACGCGGATCGGGCATAAGCGGCGGCTCGGGAGCATGGACAGAGTGATGATCAGGATTCTTCTGGCGGAAGACGATGCGGTGATGCGCGAGTATCTGACTCGCGCGCTCGAGCGGTCGGGCTATGCCGTCACCGCGGTGGACCGCGGCACCGCCGCGCTGCCGTTGATCACGGAGCAGCGCTTCGACCTGCTGCTGACCGACATCGTGATGCCCGAGATGGACGGGATCGAGCTGGCACAGAAGGCGCAGGAGCTGGCGCCGGGGATGCGGGTGATGTTCATCACCGGCTTCGCCGCGGTGACGCTGAAGGCGGGCAACACGATGCCGCAGGCACGCGTTCTCTCCAAGCCGTTTCACCTGCGCGACCTGGTGCTGGAGGTGGAGCGGCTGTTCGACGTCGACGCCGCCAACGAGCTGATCTGAGCGAGCGCGAAAAGGTGCTTGCACCGCCCGATCAGGCCGGTTAGAGGCGCCACCCTCGGGCGTGTAGCTCAGTGGTAGAGCACTGTGTTGACATCGCAGGGGTCGCAAGTTCAATCCTTGCCACGCCCACCACGTAAGTTGGCTCTATCCGGTCATTTTGAGGCCTCCCCTAGCCGGGCCGGATAGAGCAACTTCGGCGCAGTTTCGGCGCAAAGCGCCTGGTGCGCGGAGATCGATCTCTCCGAGAATGTCCTCGATTGCGCGGCGGACGGTGTCGAATCGCCCGATGGCGTAGACCTCCGTTGTTCCGCCCGCGTCGTGACCCATGAAGCCTTCGAGATCCCACTTCGCGACGCCGCGGTTGCGCAGGATCGTCGCGAGGCTGTGGCGCAGCAGATACGGCTTCCACTCGCGCCCGCTGGGCAGCTTGAGATTGCGCAGCATCGTCTTCCACGCCGTGTCGACGTCGAGGACGGAGCGCCCGTAATAGTTCACCAGGTGACCGGCGCCCTTGCGCGCATTGCGGTCTAGGCGCTGGTAGATCGCCAGCTCGGCCGTCAGCCACTCGGCCAGCACCGGCACGACCGGAATGGTCGGCCGATGCTTGTTCGTCTGAGCGCGGCCGAACGGGTTGAGATCGAGTGTCGGTGAGCCGGGGAACCACTGCTCCCGCTCGGGCGCCACGCTGATGTCCACGACGGAGTCCGGCCGCGCTACCGTGCAGAGCGAAGCGACGATGAACGCGTGCAGCGATGCCCGCTTCTGAGCGGGCTCAGCGGCATAGGCGAGCAGATCGGCCAGCACGGGGACGTCGACACGATGCCGCCGCGGCCGAGAGACCTGCTTGCGCGGCAATGGTCGGTACGCCGGCCGTCGCTCCGAGCGCGGCGGATCCGCATCCGCAGCATGGTTGAGCGCCGCGGCAAGCTGCAGGACCGATTCCTCCGTCGTCGCCGCGGAGCGGGGGCGCGAGGCCGTTACCTCACCGGCCTTGTTGCGCCAGGTGACCGGCTGCTCCTTCGACCAAGCGCGGAACGCTGTGACGAATGGCATGCCGCACGCGACCGCGCAGCTGGTCGCTACGCCGAACATCCCTCCCCGCTCCTCCTCGGCTGCGACGAAGTCGAGAACATGCTTGAGCCGGGCCGAGATCGTGACGGCGGACGCCTGCAGCTCGCCGTGCTCGAGCTTGTAGTCGGTGATCGCGTCGCTCAGCAGATACGCGTCAGCTGACGCGACCGGCTGCCCGCACGTCGGGCAGTAGACGTGCGCCTCCCCTCGATCGGCGAGGTAGCGACGATCAAGCGCGGCTATGGCGTCTGCCTCGTCTGCCGTGCCCGTTGAAACGCTTGCCTCGCGTCGCGCTGCTGGGTCGTACCAGAAGATGTACCAACGAGGCGAACGCTCGGCCCCGTCGGCTCGGCGGAGCTTGTCGAGCCAGTATTTCCCCCGGTTATAGACTGGCGTCGTGCGATCCTGCATCGCGACTGTTCCTCTAAATACTTTGTTTTCGCGTCGTGCAGCATCTGAATAAGACCGAGACTCACGAGCAGATCGAGGTCGTTGGCCGTTAGATCGACGCCGCGGCCCAACTCTGCGGCTCGGCTGACGCGTCGGTCTAGGTGGTTGATCGAGGGGGCGTTCACGGCACGTCCTCCATGGCTCCAATGGTGATGACGGTGGCGGGTAGGTCCTGGTCGGCAAGGATGCCGAAGCGGCGGCCGAGCAGGTGCTGGAGCGCGTCGGCCGGGTGCTTCCCGAACGAGGTGCTCGGACCATCGACAGCGGCGGCGCCGACCGCGAGGACCGCGGTGGCACGCCATCCGAGCGAGCTTGGCGAGATCAGGATCGACGGCGCGTCGTCGATCTGGTCGACGTGAGCGAGCGCGCGCGCGGCGCCAGCCGCCGCCCAGGTCGTATCGACCGCCAGACGGATCGCGGCCTCGAGCTTGTTGCCGCTGCCCGGGTACGTTCGCACCACTAGGTCGACGATCGCCGCCATGGCGTCTGCCGGCACCGCGCCGATCGCCGCGGCCGCGGCGGGCTGTGGCTCCTGGATCATGCCGCCCGCTCCTGAATGTCAGCGGCTTCGTCGGAGGTGACGATCCCCGACCGGAATCGCAGCAGCGGCGGGATCCAGGTGGAGCCCGGGCCGGCCGTGCGCGTCAGCGCGGCGACAACTGCGGCGGTCAGCTCGCTCGATTTCAGCTTCGCCCAGGCCGTGAAGGTCGCGCGATCGACGAAGGGCTCCGCGATCGCGCGCCGTGGATCCTTGGGGAAGAGGTCGAGCACCTCGCTCGTGGGATGCCAGTAGCGCCGGCGAACCGCGTCGTCCCGATCGGCGCCAACCAGATGCGCGAGCACGTCATGGATCGCGTGCTCGTACCCGGGCGCAGCCAGGCTGCGCTCGAGAGCAGCACCGACGACGAGCGCGGCCGTCGTGTCCTTCACCACCTGGTCGGCCTCCCGGTAGGCGATGAACGCTGCCGCGAGATCTGTCTCGGTGAAGAACGGCTGAGCCTTGATCCGCAGGATGGCGCCGGCCGTGGTCTTCGTCGCCGGCATGTCAGCAACCAAGCGGCGGCCGAGATCCAGCGCCTCGTGCGATACTCCGACCATCTGGTCGCTGGCGATCCGCCGCATGCCCACGCCGCTCGGTGCCCGCTCAGCGAGCAGGCAGCGCGCCTGGACGAACACGAAATAATCGGTCGCGACGCTGCCGCCCGCCTCGGCGTCATCTACCAGCGCCGCCTTGAGGATCGCCTTGCGCACCGCGCTCATGGCGAACGTCGCGTCCTGGCTCAGCCCCTCTTCGCGTCGGATCGCCGCGTCGGCCTTCGGCCGCGCGCTGTGCGGATCCTCGACCGCGTTGCCGATCGGGCCGGCTGACACAGGCTTCACCGCTGCCTTCTCGCTGCCGAACTTCGCCTTGCGGCTCGCCCACCAGTAGCTGACCGCGGGCTCGCCGCCCGCATCGATCTCGATGTGCGCGACGACATCGCCTTCCGGTAGCTCGAGCATTTCGCCCTTCCGCTTCGGCGTGATCGCGAGCTGGTTGTCGATCTGCCGAAACTCGGTCTGCGGTGGGGCGGCGACGAAGCGGAGGTCGCGCTGCCCGGTGCTCACGCGCACCTGGTCGCGGATGCCGGCCATCTTCTCTTCGACGAGCCGCTCGAGCAGGCCGACGTCGGCGACACGGCCGCGGTCTTCCGCAGCATCGGCGAAAAGGTCGAGCTCGTAGCGGCCGCCGGCGGCGCGGTAGATCGCCTCGCCGACGAAGGAGAGGTGGCGCCGCGCCAGCGCATCGCCGATGCCGAGCGCCTTGCGGATCTCCGACGCTCGCACCCAGCGCTCGAGGCGCTTGAAGGTCGCCTCCTGCAGCTCGCGATCGTCGGTGCCGGCGTAAGCCTTGGCCTGGTCCTGGTCGATCTCGCCGCGCGCGAACGCCTCGAAGATCGGCTTGGCCAGCTGCCCGAGCCGCAGCCACCGGGTCACCTTGCGGGCGTCGTTCTGCCCGAGCGCCTCGGAGATCTGCTCGGGGCTGTGCCCCCGTGCCGCCGCCATGGCGACGCCGGCGTATAGCTCGTGCTCCTCCATGTCCTTGCGCAGCAGGTTCTCGGTGATGGACATCTCCACCAGCTCGGCGTCGGGCTTGTCGTGGATGATGACCGGCACCGGCCAGTCGACCGGCAGCTCGCCGCGTTCGACCAGGCGCTTGATCGCGAAGTAGCGGCGCCGACCAGCGAACGCGCCCCAGGTCTTCGCGCCTCGCATCGGGTGGCAGTCGATCGGGACGCGCAGTCCCTCGACCAGGATTGAGCGCTCGATCGCCGCGGTGTCATCTGCGTCAGGGATGCTGCTGCGGACGTTGTGGGGCGACAGGCGTAGCTGGCTGATGCGCAGCGTTGTGCTAGGCATGGTGGGTCTCCGGCTTGCGTGAGAGCGCACCGGCGGGGCCAACCGCTGGCGTGCTGGACATGGGGAGGGGAGTCGACGCATCCGGCCGGCTCCCCGAACCGGCTGGTGCGGAGAGCGCCACCATGCGCTCGAACAGGATGGAGCGCCGGCTCATCGCGCCTGGTCTCCCTTGGTCGCGAGGATCCGGTCCCACGCGTCCTCGACCACCCTCAGCGATACGCCGAGCTGGAAGGCGGCGTGCTGCAGGGTGGGCGAGCGCAGCTCCATCAGCTCGGCCAGACGATCGTCGATCGAGCGGCTTGCCTTGCGCGCGAAATGCTCGGCCGCGGCCGTAGGTGCGGCGGGCGATATGCGCTTGTCGCCCTTGGCCCGCAGACGGTTGATCTGGCCGGCAACGGCGTTGCGGCTCAGGCCCATCGCCTCAGCGACCTGGCCGTTGGTCTTGCCTGCCGCCTTGAGGCGGCAAAGCTGGTCGACCTGCTGCTCGGTCCAGTCGTGCCCGGCGCGCCGCATCAGCAGCTCGCCCCCGGGCTGGTGATGCCGAAGCGTTGCCGCATGTGCTCGAGCAGTTCGCGGGTCAGGACGGCGTTCCACCAGTCGTTGGCCCACTCAAGCGGCTTCACGACACGCGGCTCGTGCTGGTACTCGACGATGAACGGTCGCGCCCCTTCCCGAATGAAGTGCCAGCCCGTTACGACGTCGCCTAGAGTGGTCCCCTGCCCGGGCTTCGTGAAGCGATCCAAGCCGAAGATGGCCTCGCGCAGTCTCGGGTCCTGCTCCCACTGAGCCAGCATGAGCTGGTAGATCTGGTCGGGCGGAACGTCGAAGGCGATCACGGTCATGGTACCGTCCTCGGCTATGACGAGGCCGTGAGGGAAAAACCCGTCAGCATCGACGGCGTTCGCGATCCACTCGTGGAAAGTGGTGGGAAGATCCTTTGCCGCTTCGGTCATCAGATCATCCCCAAGGCCTGCATATAGACCTCCAGAATCGACTGCTCTTCCTGGTACTCCTCGCGCTTCTGCTTGCGGATCCGCATGATCTGCCGGATCGCCTTGGCGTCGTAACCGCGGTTCTTCGCCTCGGCGAACACGTCCTTGATGTCGTCGGCGATGCCGCGCTTCTCTTCCTCGAGGCGCTCGGCGCGTTCGATCAGCAGGCGCAGCTCGTCGGCCGCGACGGCGCCGCCGCCCATGCCCTGGGCGCGATCGCCCCCGCTCACAGCACGCCGACCCGATTGAGCCGCGCCGCCTCGAGCAATGTCGTCTGAAACGCCTGGCTGTCGTTACCGCACGCCGCCATCAGGGCGCGGACCGCGCGCCATCGAAGGACCGCGAGGTAGATCGCCGGGTCGAGGCGCTCATCCCGGGCCAACGCGCCGAGCGCCAGCGCTTCGCCGGCTTCGAGGTCGGTGTTGTGCCGGCGCATGACATCGACCAGCAGCTCGACCGGCTGCCCGAAGGCGAGCGCCTCCCTCATCACTGGCCACCGAACATGACGAGGATGCTCGGCCAGCCGAGCAGCCAGTGGCCCAGCTGGATTACCGGCAGGGGCGCGAGGAAGCCGATCACCACCTGCGCAGACACCGTGAGAAGCGGGGCGGGATCGCCGGCTTGTGCCTGCAGCGGCTGCGATGCGACGGGGCGGATTGGGAGAGCGGCGCGAGCGCGATCGTGGCGGCGCGAGCGGGCGACGGTGACGTGAGCCATTATCGACCTCCGTTGAGGATCAGATCTCGCAGGATCGCGAGAAGGACGATGAGGGAGAGGGCTAGGATCGCGATCGCCACGCCCGGGGCGTGAAAGGCGAGCGCGAGCAGGCTGAGCCCGACCAGCGCGCCAGCGAAGCCGAGCGGCAGCTCGAGCGGGTGGCGGCGCTTCTCGAGCGGACGCAGATCTGGCTGGTGGTCGGGGCGCCTCATGCTGCGGCCTTCTCAGTGGCGCGAGCGAGGGTGATGGTGAGCGCCGCGATCGCGCGGTTGAGATCAACCAGACCATCGCGGGCACCGTGACGCCAGGTGCCGCTCAGCAGCACCTGCTCGTAGCGCTCGCGCACTTCCACTAGGCTGGCGCGGATCTGGCGCACGCCACGCGGCACGCGGCCGATCGGAAACTCTCGGACAGCGGAGCCCGGCATCGCGAGCGCGTGAACGGCGCCACGCAGGTCGGAGACCTCGCGCTCGAAGAGCATGCCCCCATGAGCGACCAGCTCGCCGCGAAGCACGTTGATGTCGGATCGGATCGTGTCGAGATCGACGGCGGTCACTGGCAAGCTCCGGGCAGCAGAAAGCCGTTCCCGAAAGCACGTGGCTTGCAGGTCCGGCGGTTCGTTGTTGATCGTGTTTTGACCGAGCGGCGGCTCAGCTGGTGTCAGGCGGCGCGCGGGCGAGAACAGCCAGCATCTGGAGGGTGAATCGCTCTCTAGCTGCGCGATCAAACGCTGCCCGCGCGGCTAGCTGCACCGCCACTTCCCTGCGCACGAGGCGCCGCATGCGCGAGCGCGTCATGGCCGCCCTCCACCGGGGACGCTTGAGGCGTCCCCGGCTTCGGCTACTGTCGAGTTGCCCACTACGACAGGAGCTTTTGAATGAAATACGTCGACCGTACATTCGTCGATGACGGGATTGTTCTCGACGGAAACAGCTTTACGCGCTGCACATTCGACGGCTGCGTAGCTTTCTACAACGGCGGACCTCTTGAGATCGTCGGTGGTCTGACGTTCAAGAACGGTGGAAATATCAGGTATGGACCTGGAGTCGACGCCTTCGACAACCCCTTGAGCAACCTTCTCGTGGAAAGTGCTGAGCGCCAAGGATTTCGACAGGTCTCCGATGATGAGGTCGCCGGGTATGATCCAATCGCCCCAAAGAAGGATCTGAGATAGGCGGCCGCCTTCAAAGACACGCCAGATACGATGAACCGTCATGCGGCCTGCTGCCAGCAAGCGGCTTTGATCCGGACGCCGAGATCGATGTGAGCGAGGGCGAGCGGGTCCATCTTCACGAGGTCCGCCGCGCAGATATCGTTGTCCGCAGCGAGGCTGACGATCGCCTGTGCGTTCGTCGTGACCTCGATCATGAGCGCAGCAGGATCGAGGTTCGCCGCGATCGGCAGGTCGAAGGCGCCCTGCCGCGCCGGCTGGAGGCAGGCGGCCGTAAACTCGGCGCCGAGCACCGCGGCGATCGACAGCAATCGGTCGAACGGCATGGGGCGCCAGTGCTCGGAGCCGACCTCCGCCATGGCGCAGACGATCGTCTTGTCGGGAACGCCGGAAGCGTTCGCCAGCATCTTTACCGTCAGCGGTGTCCCGGTACCGACGAAAGCGCGCAGCGCGGCGCGCACCGCCTGGTGCGCCTCATCGCGGCGAACGCGCGGCGACAATGCCGCTGATCGTGATGCACGCCTCACGCATGCTCTCCCGGGTTGCGGGGCGCCGACAGTGACACCTGGCCGGCGCCCCTATGGTGAAGGGGATGGCAGACTGCTTCCCCGCCGGGAGTAAGTCGCGGGGACCGGCCGGCCTGCCGGCGACCGATGGGGGAAGATGGTGAGCCTTCAAGGGACGGGTGCGCCGACCGGCAATTCGAATCGGCCGACGCTCCCCGCCCCTGTCCGGCGTCCGCGCGTGACCTGGGGGGAAGCGCGCGCGAAGCGGTATGATCAGCCGAACAGGTCATCGCGCGGCCTGCAGCTCGTCGGCCGACTGGCTGACGGCTTCTTCGCGCGGGTAAAGGTCGGGGCGCAGATCATGACGGGTAATTGGCGACCCGAGATCCTGCAGCGCCTTCTCGGCCTTGAGCACGTATTCGCCTGGCAGGACCTTGCCATCGCGAAGCCAGTAGGAAACCTTCTGCTGCTTGGCTCCCGTAGCGCGTTCGAACGCCGCCTGGCTGCCGATCTGCTTAACAGCAGATCTCAGCGCCAGATGCATCGAATCTCGCTCGGGGTCGGTCATCACGGCTTTGCTACAACGAGCCACAATGGACTACAAGCATATTGTAGGGGTCGCAGTCGTGAGGCTGATCTAAGCCCATGGCGTGGAAAAAGGCATCTTCCTCGTGGCTGAGCGCCTCCAGGCCGAACGGATCGCGGCAGGCTGGTCGGCTGCAGAGCTTGCGCGTTCGGCGATCGACGTAGCTCATGAGGTTGGCGATCAGCTAAGCCTGACCCAACAGGCCGTCTCGCAATTCGAAAATAAGAAGCTGAAGAACGAGCCTAAGTGGCTGAAGTACGCTCAGGCAGCGCTGCACCTGCGGCGAGTGGCGCCTGCCGAGCGTCAGCAATTTCTAGAAGGTTGGTTCGGCCGGATATCACCTAGCATCCTTCCTCCCCCCGCGGAGGATCTAGCTACATGCCCGACTTGGCTCAGCTTGCGCGTTCCACTGCCGAGTGAAGCAGCATTGGCGTCGATGTTTGAGGCGCAGCTACTGGTGTTCCGCGATCTAAGCGGCGCCGAGCTTGCTCGTGCTCTCGCCAGGCGATTGCCCACCGGGCTCGCGCGGCTGCAAGAAGCGCAGCTGTTTGAGGATCCGGCCTTGCCTGATGATCCGATTCGCGACGGTGAACGTCCTGCCCCAGGTCTGACCTCAGACCGGCAAGCTCGGCGCACATAACGTCACACCGTGGACACGAATGTTCGCAGCCTGGCGAGCTGCGAAATATTGGGATGCTCACGACTCACTCTCTCCGTTCTTGTTGTGTTCCATACCTCATTTTGGGTCAACGTGCCTGTCATAGGACGCAGCGGAAAGTGGTGGACCGGGCGCGTAGCCGGCGAGCGTTTCTTTTCGTGTCCAGTTTGCGCCTCGAGCAACTTGCCGCTGCCAACGCCATCACACGCGTCATCTTCCGTCGCCTGTCGCGTGACACTTGACACCGCGGGTCGTTAGCTCCTAGATGGACGCATGCTGATCGAGAGCATCCGTCACAAAGCCCTCCGCCGATTCGCCGAGACCGGGAAGGCCAAGGGCCTGCCCTCCGAGGTGATCAGCCGGATCGGGCTGATGCTGTTGTTCCTCGATCAGGCTGTCTCGACTGACGCGCTCCTCGCGCCCCCCAACTACGGGGCGCACCAGCTGAGCGGCGATCGGGCGGGAACGTGGGCGCTGACGGTCACCCGCAATTGGCGGATGACCTTCTCGCTGGATGAGGAAGGCGCGATCGTCGACCTCGATCTGGAGGATTATCACTGATGGCTATTCAGCTTCACTCCAGCTTCTACGTCCACCCGGGCGCGTGGCTCGCCAGCGAGATCGTGGAGGCGCACAAGCTCAGCGTGACCGAGGCGGCCCGCCTGCTGCACGTCACCAGGCAGGCTCTCAGCACGCTGCTGAACGGTCGGGCAGATCTGTCGCCTGAGATGGCTATCCGCTTCGAGAAGGTGTTCGGCCTCAACGCGGAGACCATGCTGCGGATGCAGCTCGCGTGGGACATCCGGCAGGTGAGAGAGCGCGCTGATGAGATCGACGTGGAGCCGCGCTTCGTTCCGGCCGAGCACGAGTTCGCATGATTGCGGCAATCGAAACCGCTGCCCGCGCCCGGCGCCGCCGGGAGCAGCCGACCGGGCGTAGGACCTGACGCCTCCTGGCTATGGGGGCGCGATCGCGTGCCACGCGGGCGCCGGCGGCGCGGGTATCGCGCGGGTATCGCAGGCGGCTGGCATGGACAGACCCTAGCTTTTCTGCCGAGTCGGAGGGACCGCGGCGGAGGTCATCTCCGCCTCGGTCGAGCCCGTGAAGCGCTCGGTTCACCGCCAAGGCGCCGATCGTCGCCTGCCTGAGTGTCCGCAACTGGCAGGATAGCCGCCCGTCTGCTTTCGGCCGCCGTTCCGCGGTGACGTGCCATCTTCCAGGCGGCTGTAGCGAGGCGATGAACAGCACCGATCACGTCAGCGGAGCGGGTGGAGCTATCGCTGCGGCACCTACCGGGTAAACAGAAAGCCTACACCGATGAGGAAAACTGTGCCTTCAATGAAGGCGATCAGAACGTTGCCGGCGGCTCGCACTACGCCGATATCGAGCGCGTCCGCGAACCAGCGGATACCTACCAGCCAGTAGTTCACGACGGCGACAGCAACAAGCCAGTGACCGACCAGCCGCGCGGTCGGATGCGGGTCGATGCCGAGACTGGTGCCGATGCTCACGCCTAGCGCAAATACAGCGGCAGGATAGCATTGCTCGTAGAAGGGCTGCTGGAGCGAGGCGCGGTCGAGTTTTGCGCCTCGGCGGCGCACCAGACGAGCTGCCAAGAAGAGCGGGAAAGCGGCGAATACGATCACGCGGAGCACGAGCGCGCTGGCGTTGTCGTTGATCAGATCAGCGAGTCCATGATGGCTCGCGATGATCTTATCGGTCTGCCCCAGTGCCGTGGCGACGGCATGCCCGAGCAGCAACGCCAGCGCGAGGAAGAGCGGCGGGCTCAGCACGGCGCCGTAGCGTTCATCGTCGGGGAGAGTAGCCTCGCGCTCGATCTCGCGCATGATGCCGAGCGGTCGAAAGATAGCGCGCATGAGCGTAATTGGAAAAAAGAGCAGCCAACTCATGACCTCGTAGAGGAGCTCGTCGAGCGAGTTGAGCCACTTCATAAAGTCCATGCCGCACACTGAGCGATAGGTCGGTGCGGTGCAATATATGCTTGCAAAGCAACGCCGAACGCTCTCAGGTTGCCCCCGATCAAGGGGGACTAGCGATATGTCATGCCCTGTGTTCAAGGCGATGGTGGCCGGCGCCGCTATCGCGTCCGCGCTCCCGGCTCTCGCACAGGGTGCGCGGGCCAGCTCGCCGACCGAGTTCGTCCACATGGCCGAGCGGCTCAAACCCGGCGAGTGGGTGTGGGCACCGGGTGTCGCGCCCGATGGACAGGTCGTCGTCTACGTCGACCTCTCGCGCCAAATGGCGACCGTCTACCGCAACGGCGTCCGCATCGGGGTCAGTTCGGTCTCATCCGGAAAGCCCGGGCACGAGACGCCGACGGGCGTTTTCACGATCCTCCAGAAGGACGCGCAACACCGCTCGAGCAAGTACAACAACGCGCCTATGCCGTTCCAGCAGCGGCTCACCTGGGACGGTGTCGCGCTTCATGCGGGCGGACTGCCGGGCTATCCGGAGAGCCACGGCTGCGTGCACCTGCCCTATGGTTTCTCGCGCGAGCTGTTCGGCATCACCTCGCTCGGTGCCACGGTCGTGATCGACGGCGACGCCGCGAGCCACGTCCGCAGCACCGAGACGAGCCTACTCGCGCCCGTCGATGCGAAGGGCCGCCGGGTAGAGCGCACGCTGCTCGACCGGCAGCAGTTCAGCTGGCAACCCGAACGGTCAACGAGCGGTCCGATGACCATCATCGTCTCCAAGTCGGATCGCCAGGTGGTCGTGATGCGAGGTGGCGTCGAGATCGGACGCAGCGTCGCGGCGGTGAACGACAACGATCCCGGCAGCCACGTCATCACGCTGACGAGCGCACCTGACGGATCGCCGCGCTGGGCGTACATTGGCCTCCCCGGACATGAGGAAGAGGCCGGACGCCCGCTTGATGAAGGAGTGATCAACCGGCTGCGCTTGCCGCGTGCCTTCTACGAGCAGGTACGCGCCGCGCTGCGTCCGGGCACGACGATCCTGATCACACAGTCGCGGGTGGGCTCGAGCGGCGGAGAGCCGCTGACCGTGATGGACGCGGTGGTGCCGCAGCCGTGACGAGCCAACGTCCGGTCGGGGCCAGGCCGGCAAACAGGGGAAATGCCATGTCGATGACCAACGCCTCGCCACTTCTCGCCGCCGCGCTGCTGCTGCTGCCCGCGCTGCCGAGCACCGCCACGGCGCAGGCCACCGGCCTCGAAGGCATGGTTGGCGCCCGCGCAGGACAGGGCGAGCTGGAGATCCGGCGCCGCGGGTACGTCGATGTGCGCGCGGAGCAAGGCGATGATCGCGCCTATACCAACTGGTGGAATGCCAAACGCCGCCAGTGCGTCACCATCGCCACCATGGACGGGCGGTACAGCTCGATCCAGCCGACGTTGCCGCCTGACTGCGGTAAGTCCGCGAAGGTCCGTCCGAACTCTAATTACACCGGGCAACCCGCCAGCCGACCGTCTGCCGGCTACGAGCCCGATCGTGGCTACTCGCGCCCACCGGAGCGCCAGCAGGCGGCCCCGAGCTACGTCGGGAACGATGCGCCGGTGGTCGATGGCCGCAACGTCGACCTAGGCCTCGTCTGCTTCGGCGACGGGAGCAAGGCGGGAATCGCGAGCGGCACGACCTGGACGTGGAACCGAGACAAGAGCCGCTACGATTACGGCCGCTACAACGAGACCACTACAGAGGTATTCGACGCCTCGCTGATGGTTCAGACTTGGGAAGGCGGCGGTCGTATCCGCCTGCCCAAGTCGCTCATACCGCCGCTGCACTCGGGTGGCGATAACGGCTGGTGGGACCTCCACGACATGGTCGAAGGACCAGACACCATCCGTGCGAGCTACCGCCTGAACGGGCTCAACAAGCCCAAGCTGGTGATCGATCGCCGCACGGGGCGGATCACCGTCGACGGCGCTGCCTCGTACAGCTTTCGCGGCACATGCGACACCATCGGCCACGAGGCACGACGGTTCTAGCGGGCTGCTGGTGGCACCGTCATTGTGGGTCGAGCTGGCGCTGTCGACTATCCTCGTGCTCGCAACCGCGCTCTTCCACGGTCTCGGCCTTCTCGTGATCGGGCGCGCCCTGAGCGCGCTCGACCGCGGCAGGACCGAGTCCGAGTTGAACCCGCTCTCGCTCCGCGGCGCCGCCTATACGAGCGCGGTGGTGCTCGGCCTGCTCACGCTGTCCGGTCTGGAGATCTGGTTCTATGCCTTCGTGTACCTCCTAATCGGCGCGACTGCCACGCTCCAGGACTCGCTCTACTTCTCTACGATCACCTTCGGCGCCATCGGCTTTTCCGACGCGCCGCTCGCGGTGCCGTGGCGGATCGTGGGGGCGATCGAGGGCATCAATGGTGTCCTGCTCCTCGGATGGTCCGTGGCGTTCCTGGTCGCCGAGCTGCAGCGTGTCCGGCACCGATGAGACCAGCGGGGTACTGGTAAGATCGAGGCGCTTGGAAGCATACTGCGGATGAATGAATGGCAAAAGTCGGGAGCCTTGCCGCGTCCTACAATCGTCCACTGATGGGCGTTATCGCACGTCCTCGCCAGCGGGTATCGTGTGGGTACAAGGGCGAGATCGACGGTGTTGGTAGAGGGGGCATATAGCACTGCGCCGGAGGGTATCTCCGCCTCGGTTGAGCTTGAAATTTGTTCATACTGCCGACGGCATCTCGGCAAGAGCGGTGTAGCGCACAATTCGTTCTTCGCTTATCTATCCGTCATCGACCCCTGAGATGGCGGCAGGAAGAAGGCTAGTTACCAAGGCTTTTGCAAAAGCCGAGTACTCAGCGTCGTCAGCACAATCGTTCTCAACTAAATCTTCAATAAGAACCTGTTTCAAGTCATCATCTGATGTTTTCACTATTAGCTGTATCTGTGTGGAAACAGCACTAAGGCGAGTCATTCTCTGCTCTACAAGCCTAAGTCGATTGAGCTTCAACTGCCTTTCCGTAAAAACCGCTTTTGTATTAGCGGAAACGGGAAACATCATCGGCCCTAGAAATTGAAAGTGATCCCCAATGACATCATTGTAGGGGTCAACCACGCCGCTGTGATTTCTCTTATTGTTATTGCAAGAGCTGCACGAGAGCGTCAGATTATCCCATTGGAAGGTTCTGGTGACATCCGCGGACTTCGGTTGAACGTGCTCTATGTCTCCGGGCGAGACATGTAAAATCTTGCTTTCACAGTAGGCGCATTTAGCCGACGTTTCCTCAATCAAACGATCTTTGATTTCCTTATGATTGTATCGTGATTGAGCCAATTTGATAGCCTGCGCATCGCCCGAGGCTATGGCGACTTGAAGCGCGGCCAGCCATGTCGCGCTGTTGAGAGCGAGCACGTTTGGCTCATCCAACTTCTGGAGCTTAATCACTGTTTTTGACCAGCTTGGCGAGCGCCTGAGGATAGTACTCTGCGAATCCTGCCTTGGCTAAGTCGGCTCGAAGACTCTCAAGTGTGGCCTTAGTTAACTTAGTACTTCCGAACTTTTCTACTATCGCGTCTAGCTTGCCTTGAGCCCACTGAGGGAGAGTGACGTCGACTCCCAAAACTTCCCGGAGTATCTCGCTAGCGCTGCCGGCTCGCGTGCTTTGATCAAGCCGCTCGGAAATGACAGTTCGACGGCTGCCTAATGGTAAGCCGGACTGCTCACTAATCGGGTCGATATATCTGAGCGCGTAAACGAAAGAGTCTTCGACAGCCGACACGATGAACGGGCTGTGAGTGGACACGATGAACTGACCATTTGGAAATGCGTCAATCAAGTTCGAGAGGATAGTGCGTTGCATTGAGGGATGAAGGTGGTTTTCTGGTTCATCGATGGTGACTACAAAGTGAGATTTTCCCACAGAAAAGAGGTAAATTTGCCACGCGATTTCAAAAATCGCGGAAATTCCACCTGATGAAGCATCGACAACAAACTCGCCAGTTCTTGTCTTAAGAACTATCTCTGGCGGGCGTATGCTAAGTTTCTGAAAGCCAAGCTCTCGTGGCAGTACCTTTCGTAGAACGGCCTCAAATCCATCAAAGGTAATCTTCAAATCTCGATTGGCCTCGAGATGAGCGTTGCCCTCTCCGAAGGCGGCCATCGCTATGAGCGTTTCCTTCATCCGATAAAGCGCGGATGATCCGGTATGCCCGCCACTCATCCTGGCATTCACTTCGTTCAGGTACAGAGCATAGGCTTGGTCAAGCGCAAGAGCTTGCAAAGACAAGCCTTGAACGGGTTGATACGCCGCATTCATGCGATGCGAGCCGATTTGAACCCCCATCACTGGCTGCTGGTTTAGTACCAGTATTCCGTACACGTTTGCTTGCTGGTCTTGGTACCCGATTGAAGCGTGAATGCCATTCGTATAAACTAGATGCCCAATAGGAATGAACTCACCGGTGGGTGACGGCGGAGTTTCAACCACATCTTCATCGTCAAAATCTTTAAGATGTTCGATCTCATCATCATACTTAAATATTTGACCTGAAAGGGTTACGGACTCCCTTTTGTAATATCCTAGATCATAAAATAATCCACCGCCTCGTCTCCGCTTTGGCGTGGATATCAACGGCTTCGCAAAGCCAAAGTGCTGAGAAAATATGTTGAGTATGGTGCTTTTCCCGGCCCCGTTTGCACCAGTGATTATAGTAAGCCGAGGATGCACATCAATGTTTACATCGCCAAACTGACGCCAGTTGCTTAGTGCTATTCTAGCGAAGGAAGGGCTCATTATGATGACCTTGATAAAAAGACTTTTGATAAACTCAATCAACGGCTGTATCTAAACCAGCGATCGTAGCGCCCTGGCCGAGCCCTGCAACAGCGAAAAGAACGATTTTGATTGACGTTTGGGGGAATCACCCTGGTGCTCGTTGCTTGTGCTCGCTTCTAAGGGCAGTGCTTGTAGCGTGAGGTCTATCTTGAGGTGGCGGCGCTTAGAGCGCTACGCAACGACAATGCTGGTGAACTGTAAATCAGGAAGCCGTGATCGCGCACCGCCGGCGGCACGACCTGATCATCGGGCTCCATAAAGTGGAGGTCGAGCACGACGGGCAGCAGTGCCTGCAGTTCCTCCCTCCATCTCGGCCCGAGAAAAATCGCATTGCCGGTACGCTCCTGGTTGTCGCCGCCGGCAATGATCAGCGCGAGGTCGAGATCGCTGTCGGGCCGATGCCCGCCCTTCACGCGTGACCCGAACGCCCACACGGCCTCGACGAGGACGGTGTCCGCTGCCCACGCGCGGATCGCTTCGCTCCAGTGGGGGATGAGCCCGCCTTCCATAGGTGTTGCGTACCAGCACCAAGATACCGCGAATAGCGCCCCTCACTGGTCGCTTCGTCGTGCGTATATGGCAATTCACCGATGATCGCGCTATGTTCTCTGGTCGGGGATGAGGGGCCAGATGGGTGTTTCAATCGCGGTGAATACCGATGGCGCAAAGCCCCTCAGCCGGCGGGACGAGGCGTACAATTTCATCCGAGCGTACATCACGCGCACCGGCCAGAGCCCGTCGATCAACAACATTATGGCCGCCCTTGGCGTGAGTAAGACGCGGGCGAAGGCGTTGGTCCACCAGCTTGCCGTTGCCAAGATGATCGAGCGCGTGCCCGGCGCGCAGCGCGGCATCAGCATTCCGGGCCTCTTCCGCGAGCTGGTGCTCGAGGAGCTACGCCGGGAAGGCTATGTCGTCGACAAGGACATCATGGCCGGGGTGCCGTGCCCCCAAGGTCACCTGCCGCTGATCGCGATCCTGGAGCATATACCCGCGCTCGAAGCGGGGGACCTTCATGCAACACCTTCCGATCGCCGCGCGGCCAACGGCGGCGGCTAGCAGCTCGGCGGAGCGCGAGCAGCAGCGCATCGCACACCTGGTGCTCGGCGCGCCGCGCCCGCGGCGCAAGCCGACTAGCAAGCGGAAGAAGGCGAAGGCGCCCACGATCGAGCTGGCGCCGGGCATCGAGGAGCGCGTGCAGCTGCGCGAGCTGTACGGACACCGGCAGGGCACGCCCGAGACCCACCACTTCTTCGATTTGGCTCAGCGCCAGGAGGGCGCCCTCACGCGCCTCCATCGCACCGGCGCCATCGACCATCACCAGCTCGCCGCGGCCGAGCGCATCATCGCCGCGCACGAGCAAATCTCGGCCGACGTCGCCGTGCGCACGGCGAAGTGGGGCGCTCGCGGATCCGGCGGCGGCCCGAACGCGGCTTCGGCCGAGCGGATCGGCGCGGTCTTGCTCGAGCAGCGCTATACCGCCTGGCGCGCCGCGTGCGCGCCGCATACCGCCATGCTGCTCGCCATCATCGTCAATCACCTGCCGCTGACCGAGTCGGCGCGGCGGTGGCGCATGTCGAACCGCCGCGCGCGCGCCGTCCTGGTCGCTGGCCTCGACCAGTGGGGAAAGGGGTGCCCTTAGGGGCACTGCCCCCAAGGGCACGGCGAAAAGCGGTCACGAAACCGGCACAAACGACCCCGCCATAGCTGCGCCCGCAGCGGCCCGGTCGCTCACCTCCGCGAGCGCTCGGCCTGCGCGGGTCTGAGGGGAGGCCGTCGATGACCACAGCTCTCTCCGCGCCCCCCTCGTCGGGCCTAAGTCACCCGAGTCAGCAGCTGCGCCGCGCGATGCGCGCGGCGCCCCAGCCCCGCTTGAACGTGCATCAGCTCGAACGCTTCACACCGCGCTTCGACGAGCTGGTCCACCGAGCGGGGCTGGCCCAATCCACCGGCGACGTGCTCGAGGTCGAAGAGGCGCTGGATCGCCTCTGTCGCGACATGCGCGCCGTGCTCCGCTCGCCCACCCCGCAGCGGCCGCCGCTGCGCATCACCAAGGAAGGAGCGATCTGGTAATGCAGCTCGCACCACAGACGCTCTCCGACCTCCTCAGCGCAGGCCATCCGGACACCGCGATCGTCGGCGTGACGCTCGGCACGCTGCGTGCCCTGCTCGCGGCGCCCGCGGCCGCGGCCGGCATCGCCGTCGCGCCGATCGTCGCGGCCGTGACGCCGACGGCCGCGGCATGACCGTAAAGCTGCGCATCAACGGCTCGCTCGAGCAGGCCAGCCCGCTCTTCGAGCGCTTCGCCCAGCTCGGCTATGAGATCCAGACGGCCGAGGCTGCGCGCGACAAGGCGATCGCCGACACCAATGCCGTCGCCGACGCCATCATCGCGCCGCTGGTCGCCGAGCGGGACGGGCTGCGCGAGCAGATCGAGCCGTGGTGGCGCCGCACGGGCTTCGGCCTGCTGCCCGCCAAGCGCAAGACAATGGAGCTGCTCGGCTGCCTCGTCGGCAGCAAGGCCGGCCGCAGCAGCGTGATCGTGCCCGGCACCGAGGATGAGGCGGTCGCCGCGCTCAAGAAGCATCGCTGGGCGAAGGACTATGTCCGGGTCACCGAGGCGGTCGACAAGACCGCGGTGCGCGCCGCGCTTAAGGGACCGCATGGCGACAAGCTGCGCGACCTCGGCTTCGGCATCACCATGCCCGGCGAGGAGTTCGTGCTCGAGCGCGCCGCCCAGGAAGGCACCATGGGGAAAGCGGCGTGAAGCTCGCCGACGTCGGCCGGGCGAAGCACCTGGTCGACGACCGCAGCTCGCTCGCCATCCGTCGCGACGCGGTGAAGGAGGGCAGCGCTCTCGGCGTCACCCTCAACGGCCAGTACCAGGATGACGCCATGCTCCTGGCCGTGCGGCCTTGGGTCGTGGCAGAGCTGCAACGCCGCATCGACGCCATCGAGCACGAGCTGGACGGCCTCGGCATAGAGTTCGACTGAGCGGGCCGGCCGGGCGGCGCCTTCGGGCGCCCCTCGGCTCCCGGGTCGACCGACCCCCACCCCCCCGGGGGGGGGGTACCCCCCACCCGAAGGGTCCTCCGGCGCGGCCGAGGTATGCGGGGGGCGATGGCGCACGATCGCGCTAGCTACAGCCGATTCTCGCACTTCATCATCATGGAGGGCGAAAACCCATGGATTTGGCGGGTTACAGGCCGACGCTGAGTGAAGTGGCGGCGCTGTTCGGCAAGTCCAGCCGCTGGATCTCGGATCTGCGCGCGAAGGGCGAGCTGCCCGGCGACGGCGCCACGCTCGGCGAGTTCGTCGCCGCCTGGACCAGCGCCAACGCGGTCGCCGGCAAGGGCAAGACGCTCGACCAGCACAAGGCGCGCCTCGCGGCCGAGAAGGCCGACGAGGCAGCGATGAAGAACGCGGAGCGGCGGCGCGAGCTGCTGCCCCGGGCCGAGGTCAACCTTGCGGTGCAGGGCGCTTTCGCCCGCGTGCGCGCCAAGCTGCTCGCGCTGCCGAGCAAATGCGCCCCGGCGATCGCGGCGATGAAGTCGCCGATCGCGATCCAGGAGAAGCTGACGGAGCTCGTGCATGAAGCGCTCGCCGAGCTCTCCGGGACGACGGTCGGTGCCCAGCCGATCGAGCCCAATAGCGAGCCACTTGGTGGCGACGCTGGAGATCGCGGAGGCGGCGTCGGCCTGGTGGCCGGTGTTCGCGCCGCCTCCGCGGCTGACGGTGAGCCAGTGGGCGGACAAGCACCGCAAGCTAAGCCCCGAGGCAAGCAGCGAGCCCGGGCAGTGGGACACGAGCCGAGCTGAGTTCCAGCGCGGGATCATGGACGCGGTCAGCGATCCGCTGATCGAGGAAGTCGTGGTGATGAAGTCCGCCCAGGTCGGGTGGACCGAGATCATCAACAACATCGCCGGCTATTTCATCGACAAGGATCCATCACCGATCATGGTGATGCAGCCGACGCTGGAGATGGCGGAGGGCTGGTCGACCGACCGCCTGGCGCCGATGGTGCGCGATTCACCGCGGCTCCGGGTCAAGATCGCGGAGGCCAAGAGCAGGGACAGCGGCAACAAGCTGCTGCAGAAGCGCTTCCCGGGCGGCCAGCTCGTGATCGTCGGCGCGAACAGCCCGGCGTCGCTCGCCTCGCGGCCGATGCGCGTGATCCTGGCCGACGAGGTCGACCGCTACCCGGCGTCGGCCGGCGTCGAGGGTGATCCGCTCACGCTGGCGTACAAGCGGACGAACAACTTCTGGAACCGGCGCAAGCTGGCGGGCTCCACGCCGACGATCGCCGGCGCCAGCCGGATCGAGGCCAAGTTCGAGGAGTCGGACAAGCGCTTCTTCTTCGTGCCGTGCCACCAGTGCGGCGAGCACCAGGTGCTCAAGTGGGAGCAGGTCCGGTGGGAGAAGACGAAGGCCGGGGCGCACCGGCCTGACACCGCGCATTACATCTGCGAGCACCATGGCTGCATCTGGGACGACGCGGATCGCTGGGGCGCGGTGCTCAAGGGCGAGTGGCGCGCTACCGCGCCGTTCACCGGGATCGCCGGCTTCCACATCTGGGAGGCCTATTCCTCCTGGGTGAAGCTGTCGGCGACAGTCACCGCCTTCCTCGAGGCGCGCAAGACGCCGGACACCTACAAGGTCTGGACCAACACCGCGCTCGGGCTGACCTGGGTCGAGAAGGGCGAAGCACCCGACTGGCAGCGGCTCTACGAGCGCCGATCGCAGGAGCTGACCTTGGGCGAAGCTCCGGAGTGGGTCGCCCGCATCACCGTCGGCTCGGACGTTCAGCGCGACCGCGTCGAGGCGAGCGTGTGGGGCTGGGGCGAGGGGATGCGCAGCGTGCTCATCGAGCACCGCGTGTTCCACGGCGATCCGTCGAAGCCTGACGTGTGGAAGGAGATGGACGCCTTCCTCGGTGAGGAGTGGGAGACGCCGTCCGGCCGCCGGCTTCGCATGTCGAAGCTTGCGATCGACACCGGCGACGGCCACTCGACCACCCACGTCTATGCCTGGGCGCGGCGCCACCCGCGCGAGGTGATGGCGATCAAGGGCACCGGCAGCTTCAACGCCTCGGTGCCGGTGATGGGACCCACCTGGGTCGACGTGACGGTGCGCGGCACCAAGGTCGCCCGGGGCGTCCAGCTCTGGACGATTGCGGTTTCGCTCTTCAAGTCGGAGACCTACGCGTGGCTGCGGCTCGAGCAGCCGCTCGACGGCGAAGCGTATCCGCCTGGGTACATCCACCTGCCGATGGGCGTCGACGCGGAGTGGCTGCAGCAGCTCGTCGCCGAGCAGCTCATCACGACGAAGAACAAGCGCACCGGCTTCACCCGCCAGGAGTGGCAGAAGACCCGCGAGCGCAACGAGGCGATCGACTGCCGCGTCTACGCGCGCGCTGCCGTCTACGCGCTGGGGCTGGATCGCTGGTCGGCCGCCAAATGGGCGAATGCGATCGGCACCAAGATCCGGACGATCAACGCGGAAGTGCCACCGTCCGAACCGGTAGCAGGTTCAAAGGTCCCACCCTCTCGCCCGCTGACGAAGCCCGCACCGGCTTCACCCAAGCCACGCAAGATCAACCCGCTGACCGGGAAACCCCGGGGCAGCCATTTCGGAGGGCGGCGCTGATGGCGTTTTCGCAGACCGACCTCGACACGCTGCGCGCGGCGATCGCCAGCGGCGTCATGCGCGTGCGCTACGCGGATGGCCGCGAGGTCACCTATCAGTCGACAGAAGCCATGCTGACGGCCGAGCAGCGCATCATGGACGCGATCGCGTCGGCGCCGGGCAGCGGGCGACGTCGCCGCCGCGCGCCGGCGTGGCGGAACGGCTGCTGATGCGCCTGATCGAGCGCACCATCGCCGCGATCGCGCCGCGCTATGCGGCCGAGCGCGCCGAAGCCATGGTCCGTCTGGAGAAGGCGCAGACCCAGCGCGCCTCGCTGCGCGGGATCCGCGCGCAGTATGACGGCGCCACCAGCTCGCGGCGGACGCAAGGGTGGCGCCGCACCGCGAAGGACGCCAACTACGAGCTGCAGGGCGCCGCCCAAGTCCTCGCGCAGACCGCGCGCGACATGGTGCGCAACAATCCGTATGCCGAGCGCGCCGTCTCCGCGATCGCGACCGACCTGGTCGGCACGGGCATCACGTTCCAGGTCCTGCGCGGCGGCGCGCCGGACGAGGAGCTCACCGCGCTCGCACGGGCGCACTTCGAGAGCACCGCGTGCGACGCCGACGGGCGCCAGAACCTCTACGGCCTCCAGCTGCAGGCGGCGCGCACGGTGGTGGAGAGCGGCTCGGTGCTGGCGCGGTACCGCGCGCGGTTCGCGCGTGACGGCCTGCCGGTGCCGTTCCAGCTGCAGCTGCTCGAGCCCGATCACCTCGACGCTACCCGCAACGGTGTCTTCGACCGTGGCTCCTACGTGTCGGGGATCCAGCTGGACCAGCTCGGCACTCGCGAGGCCTATTGGCTCTTCCCCCAGCATCCGGGCTCGATCGCCATGCGCAACCTGCAGGCGACGCCGGTACCGGCGCGCGACGTGATCCACGTCTTCCGGCAGGATCGGCCCGGCCAGCAGCACGGCGCCAGCTGGTTCGCGCCCGTGATCCTGCCGATGCAGGATTTCCGCGACTATCAGGACGCGCAGCTGCTGCGCCAGAAGATCGCCTCGAGCTGGGCGGTCTTCCGCATCGGCTCGGCCGAGGAGCTGGACGACGAGCAGGAGGAGCACGATCGCGCCGAGTTCATCGAGCCCGGCCTGATCGAGGATCTGCCCTACGGCTCCGACATCAAGTTCGCGAACCCTCCCGGCGTGGAGGGCTATGCCGACTTCACCAAGATCTCGGTGCGCACCTTCGCCACCGGCATGAACCTGCCGTATGACGTCTTCGGCGACCTCGAGGCCGTCAACTTCTCGTCGGGGCGCATCGGCCGGATCCAGTATTACCGCCAGCTGGACAGCTGGACGTGGAACATGCTGATCCCGCAATTCTGCGAGCCGGCCGGCGCCTGGTTCCTGCGTGCGGCTCAGCTCGCCGGCCACATTACCGACGATTGCACCGTGGCGTGGACGCCGCCGGCGCGCGCGATGCTCGACGTTGCCAGCGAGGGCATGGCGATCCGCGACATGGTGCGCGCCGGCCTCATGGATCCCGAGACCGCGATCCGCGAGCGCGGCGAGGATCCCGACGCGCTGCTCGCCCGGTGGAAGCGCTGGGCTGAAAAGGTCGATGCCGCGTCGCTCACCTTCGACTGCGATCCTCGCCGCGTGACGCAAGTGGGCAATGCCCTCCAGCCGTCCGCCGGCACCCCGCCCCGAAAGGACTGACCTCATGGAAATCCTGCTCTACGGGATCGTCGGTGACAGCTGCGACGGTCTCGAGGCCGCGTGGATGGTCGACCGCATCCAGCATGCGCCCGACGATATCACCGTCCGCATCAACTCGCTGGGCGGCCTGCTCTTCGACGGCTTCGCAATCTACAACGCGCTCAAGCAGTCGCCCCGCAAGGTCACTGTGATCGTCGACGGCGTCGCGGGCTCGATCGCAAGCGTCATCGCGATGGCTGGCGACCGCATCATCATGGCCGAGAACGCGGTGATGATGATCCACAAGCCGTCGGACGGCACCTACGGCGACGCCGACGATCTGCGCACGGTCGCCGACCGCCTCGACTTCCTCCAACGCCAGCTCGTCGGGATCTACGCGGCGCGCACCGGCATGAGCGAGGAGGAGCTGAGTCCGCTCCTCGACGCCGAGACCTGGATGAGCGCGCAGGAAGCGCTGGCCATGAAGTTCATCGACGAGATCTCCGGCAACGCGACCGCGACCAACATGCTCGACCCGAGCAAGTTTGGCTTCCGCGCCGTGCCGCCTCACCCCCTCATCGCAAATGCGGCGAGAACCCCGGCGCCTGCCGCCGTTTCACACCAGAAGGAGCCTATCATGGGCGACGAAGCAACGGCGACCACGGCGTCGACCGAGAACACCCCCACCACCATCGAGAACCCGTCCCAGCCAACCAACATCGCCGACGCCGCGAGCGCTGCTGCTCAGCAGGCGATCGTCGCGGAGCGTGCGCGAGCATCGACCATCCGCAACGAGGTGAGCCGGGCCCGCCTCGACGGCGCCTTCGCTGACACCCTGGTCAACGAGGGCGTGTCGATCACCGACGCCCGTACCCGCATCATCGACCAGATCGCCGCGACCGCCCCGGTCATCACCAACTATTCGCCCGCGACGATCCCCGCCGCGCAGTTCCAGGCGCGCGCCGACGCGATGAGCCTGGCGATCGCGCACCGCGCCAACCCGCGCAACGAGCTGACTGCCGACGCGCGCGGCTTCGCCGGCCGCCGCCTGATCGTGCTCGCTCGCGACTTCCTCGACTCGACCGGCGTCAGCACCCGCAACATGAGCGATCCCGAGGTCGCCATGGCGGTGTTCCGCTACCGCCAGCCGCGCAACGCCGGCCAGCACGCCACCGGCGACTTCCCGGCGGTGCTCGCCAACACGGTGACGCGGACGCTGCGTCGCGGCTACGAGCTGGCGCCGCGGACCTTCCGTCCCTTCTCGCGCCAGGTCTCGGTGCCCGACTTCCGGCCCGTCAGCCGTGTCGCACTCTCCGACATCTCGGCGATGCAGCAGGTCGCTGAGGGCGCCGAGTACCAGTACGCGACGGTCGGCGATTCGGCCGAACAGTACACCGTCGGCAAGTGGGGCCAGATCATTTCGCTGACCTGGGAGACGATCATCAACGATGATCTCGGTGCGTTCGATCGCATCCCGCAGGCGATGGGCCAGGAGGCCGCGCAGGTCGAAGGCGACGTCGTTTACGCGATCCTGCTGAGCAACCCGCTCATGGCGGACGGTGTGCCGCTGTTCCACGCCAGCCACGGCAACCTGGCCGCGGCGGGTTCCAACATCTCGATCGACTCGCTGCAGGCGGGCCGCACCGCGATGCGCACCCAACGCGCACCCAAGGGCCGCTTCACCTCGGCAACCCCGGCGCACCTGGTGGTGGGTCCGCTGCGCGAGCAGCAGGCCAACCAGTTCACCTCGGCCAACTACCAGGCGACGATCAACGGCGACATCAACCCGGACTACAACCGGGCGCTGCAGCCGCAGGTCGAGCCGCGGATCCTCGACTACAGCTTCTTCCTCGCCGCCGACCCGAACGCGCAGCCGATCGACACGATCGAATATGCGTATCTCGCCGGCTACGAGGGGCTGCAGACCGAGGAGCGCCAGGGCTTCGAGGTCGACGGGATCGACATCAAAGGCCGGCTCGTGTTCGGCGCCAAGGCGATCGACCACCGCGGCCTCTACAAGAACCCGGGCGCGGCCAACTAAGTCGCTCCTTCCCCAACAGCCATGACGTGACGCGGGCGGCCTCGAGCCGCCCGCGCCGTTTCGGGAGATCCCCACGATGCGTAATTTCACCGCCAAGGGTGACTCGCTCACCCTCACCGCGCCCTATGCCGTCGCCGCCGGCGCCGGCGCGCTCATCGGCGCCACCTTCGGTGTCGCCAAGTCGGCCCTCGCGATCGGCGCCCGCGGCGTGTTCGAGCTGGTCGGCTGCTACGACCTGGCAAAGGACGCCGGCGCGGCCGCCGAAGGCGCGCGCGCCTATTGGGACAACACGGCCAAGGTCGTGACCGCCACGGCGGCCGGCAACACGCTGATCGGCGTGTTCACCGCCGCGCGCGCCGCGGGCGCCACCACGGCGAACGTCCGCCTCAACGGCAGCTTCTAAGCCGCCCCCACATCTGCATCGGTGCGCCATCCGGCGGCCGACAGCGAGGAACCTACCACAATGAAGATCCTCCTCCTGACCGCCGCCTACCTCAATGGCGGCGGCTTCGTTCCCGTCGACACCGTGGTCCGGGTCGGCGACGAGAAGCTCGAGATGACGGCACCGCGCGCCGCCGACATGGTCGCGGCCGACCTCGCCGAGGAGCTGGCCGATGACGAGGAAGACGCGGATGCCAACGACAGCGACGATCTCGACGGTCTGAAACTCGACGATCTGAAGAAGGTCGCCGCGGCCGAGGGCGTCGATATCGGTGATGCGCGCTCCAAGGCCGACGTCGCCGCCAAGATCCGCGCGCACCGCGACGCCGCGTGATGTTCGATCCGTTCTCGGCCTCCCTGGGCGTGTTCTATCGGGGGCCGGGATCGGTCGAGGCGCAGTACCAGCCGCGCGGTGCCGCGGCGCCGCTGCCGGGCTCGATCCGCGTCATTCGCGGCCAGCCGGACAGCGAAGCCAACCTCGCAGAGACGCGCACGATCGAGGGCACCAACGTTTTCGAGATTCAACGCGCCGACGTCGCCGAGCCGCGGCACGGCGATACGCTGATCATCGCAGGCACGTCGTTCCGGCTGCTCGGCGACGCGATGCTCGACCTTGAAGGGCTGAGCTGGAAAATCGGGGGCTCTGAGATCTGATGCTCTCCGCCTCGTTCGACGACTTCATGAAGCTGGTCGACGGGATCGAGGGCGATATCGCGCGAGCGGCGACCGAGGCGATGTTCGTGACCGCGCTCAGCACGCGCGACGAGCTGCGCGACCAGACCCGCTCGGTTGGTCTCGGCGATCGCATGCCGGACACCTGGACCGCGCGGGCCTATCCCGACGGCGAGAAGAACAGCATCAATCCCGCCGGGTTGGTCTGGTCGCGCGCGCCCGACATCATGGACGCCTTCACCCGCGGCGCCACCATCCGGCCGATAGGCGGCGCGCAGTTCCTCTGGATCCCCACCGCGAACGTGCCCCGGGCGCGGACGAGGAGCGGACGGATCCGCGGCAACGGTCAGCGCCCCCAGCGCCTCGCTTCGGGCGCGATCACGCCGGAGGAGTGCGAAAGCCGGTTCAACACCGACTTTGTCATGCGCCGCGGCCGTGCCGGGCGTCTGCTCGCCTTCATGGATCTGGTCGCCGGCCGCGCGCGCCGCGGCGGCAGCAACGTGCGCGCCGCGACGCGCCGGCGGGTCGCCGCGGGTCGCGAGCCGAAGCTCACCCTCATGTTCGTGCTCACCCGGAGCGTTACCATGCCGAAGCTCTTCGACCTGGATGCCAGCGCCGGCCGCTGGGTAGCGCGCTTCGAGCAGGCGCTTGACGCCAGGCTGCCGCAAGCATGAGCCGCCGCCTCGAGGTGCTGCGCGCCGTTATCGCGCTCGTGGCGACGGCGCTGCCCGCAGCCGAGGTCGTGGGGCTAGACGAGCGGGAGGACCTGCCTACGCGCGTTCGTGCTGGCGGCCGCGCGATCGTCCGCGCCGGCGACCCGGGTGAGCCCTCGATCGACCTGAGCCCGCTTACCTACAACTGGACGCACCGGATCCCGCTCGAGATCCTCATGTCCGACGAGGACACGCTCGACGCCGCGCTCGAGGCGCTGGACGGCGCGATCGACTCCGATCGGCAGCTCGGCGGGCTGTGCGAGTGGCTCGAGGCCGAAGCGCCTGCCACCCAGAACGTCCGCGCGGAGAACGCAGCGGGCGTGCGCGGCGCCGGGCTCAGCCTGGTCGCGATCTACGCCACTTCTTCCCCCCTGACCTGATCCCAAGGAGACGCCGCATGGCTCTTACCCCGACCACCCGCGCGCGCGGGGCAAACGCGCGCGCCGTCGGCGCTTTCGAGGCGACGGCCGGCATCGTGCCGGCCGCTGACGCCGACTGGTTCCGCGTGCCCTTCGTGTCGCATGGCCTGGGCGAAGAGCGCGGCCTCATCGAGAGCGATCTGCTCGGTCAGGGCCGCGAGGCCTCGGACCCGACGCCGGACGTCGCGACCAACGACGGCGACATCGTCGTGCCGGTCGACGTGCGCAACTTTGCGCGCTTCCTCAAGCTGTTCTTCGGCGATCCCACCACCGCCGGTCCCGTCCAGCTCAACGGCGCGGACGTGTTCACCCACGTCTTCCGCTCGGGCGCACAGACGCTGCCCTCGATGTCGATCGAGATCGGCTCGCCCGAGGTGCCCAACTTTTCGGTGCATCGCGGCGCGCGCGGCAACCAGCTGCGGATCTCCATGGCACGTGGCGGCCTGCTCAACGCGACGTGCAGCCTCATCTGCATCGGCGAGACCGACCCGACCAACCTGACCGTCGGCGCGGCCAACCCGGAGGAGCTGGCCACCACCCGCTTCCCGCAGGCGACCGGCTACATCCGCAAGGATGGCGCGGTCCTGGGCGCGGTCGTCAGCGCCGACTTCACCTTCTCGAACAACCTCGAGAAGGTCGAGACCATCCAGCCCGACGGCCGGATCGAGGACAGCGACCCCGCCATGGCCACCATGACGGGCTCGGTCACGATCAAGTTCAAGGATCGCACGCTCCTCAACGCGGCGACCTCGAGCCCGCCCACGCCGATCGAGCTGGTCTTCGGCTGGAAGGTCGGCAATCACGAGCTGCTCTTCACCGTCGGCCGCGTGTTCCTGCCGCGCGCGAAGAACCCGATCCAGGGGCCGGGCGCCATCCAGGCGTCCTACAACTGGCAGAGCTCCAAGCCGGGCGCGAGCAACACGGTCGTCGTGACGCTCAAGAACGACGTGGCGAGCTACGCCTGATGCTGATCGCGAACCGAGCCGCGCCGGCGCCCGTCTGGACGCCTGTCATGGGCGCCGAGGTATTCTTCGAGCCGATCACGCGCACCATGCTGATCCGCGCGCGCCGCGCCGCGCGCGAGGCGTCGCAGGCCGAGCTGGCCGAGACGCTCGAAGGTGCCGAGCCCATGTCCGCGATCGACATGATCGAGGAGATGGGCGACGCCATGACCCGCGCTCTGATCATGGAGGGCGTGAAGGACTGGCGCGACGTCTTCGTCGCTGCGGTCGACGACGCCGGCGAGCCGCTGCTGATCGAGGGCGATCCCGTCTTCGACCTGCTGCCCTTCTCGCCCGAGAACCTGGCGCTGGTGCTCTCCGATCCGATCGCGGTCGACGCCTTCGAGGAGGCGTACATCACCCCGTTCGTCATGCGCGAGCGACAGCGGGCCGAGCCGGGAAACGGCTCAGCCGCCTCGCCGAGTGGCATTGGGGAGGCGGCGACGCGGGGCAGCGATTCTGCCACCTCTCATGCGAGGCCGCCCAGGGGCGCCGCTGCGCGCCGTGCGCCTACGTCGTCGACGAGCCCCAGAGCGAAGCGGAAGAGGACGTCTGGCGCGTCCTGACCTCGTGTGACCGGCAGATCCGCACCGCGGGCACCGGCACGCCGATCGGGCTCGACTTCGGCGCGATCATGACCTTCGGGCGCAACCTCGGCGCCGACCTGCAGCTGCTCGCCGACGTGCTGCCGCGCGTCGAGCCGATCATCATCGACAACCTGACCGGCGAGGAGCCGGGCACCGAGCCGGAGGGCGACGATCATGCGTAGCGTCGGCATCCGTCTCGGCACTCAGGGTAAGGACCAGGTGGTCGCGGATCTCAAGGAGATCGGGCGCACCGGCAACACCGAGATGGACCGGGTGGCGAAGGTCACCCAGCGCGCCGGCCGCGACATGGAGGCGGCGTTCGACACCGCCGAGGCCAAGGCGGCGAAGTACCAGCAGTCGCTGCGCAGGCTCGAGACGCTGATGCCGGGCCTGAACCCGAGCAAGCTCGACATGAACGTCGGCATCCGCGACACCGTCGGCAAGGAAGCCGAGGCGAGCGCCGCCGTCTTCACCGCCGCGTTCGACAAGATGGAGCGCCGCGCCGAGGCGCTGCGCGTCGCGATCGACCCGCTCTACGCGGCGCAGAAGCGCTTCGATGCCGAGATCCGCGAGGCGCGCACGCTCATGTCCGCCGGCGTGCTGTCCCTCGACGATTACGCGAAGGCGGCCTGGCGCGCACATCAGGGGCTCAACGGCATCGGCGACGCCGGTAGCAAGGCCGGCAAGAAGGCGGGCTCGTCGTTCGCCGCCGCGGCGCCACAGATCCAGGACTTCTTCACCCAGGTCAGCATGGGTGGCAACGCCATCAACGCCTTCGTGGTGCAGGGCGGACAGCTCGTCGGCCAGCTCCAGTATGCGCAGGGCGCCGTCGGCAACTTCGCGCGCTTCATGATGGGGCCATGGGGCGTCGCCATCCAGGTCGCCGCCATAGTGCTCGGTCCATTCGTCTCCAAGCTGTGGGAGGAGAGTGAGGCGTCGAAGAAGGCGAAGGAGGCGGCGCAGGAGCACCGCAAGGCCATCCTCGACCTCGCCGACGCGCAGGGCAAGGCGCTGCAGACTGCCGAGCGCAAGCAGGCGATCGACGTCGCCAGCATCAAGCTCGAGCTGGACGCCACCATGGCGACGCGCAAGCGCACCGAGGCCGAGCTGACCGCGGCGCGCGCGCGCCTGGCCGCCGCGCAAACCACGCAGGCCAACGCCGGCGGTACCGCGCCCGGGCTGATGAGCGGCGTCGCCGGCGTGACCGCGCAGATGCAGCAGGGCAAGATCGACGAGCTGACCGCCGCGCTCAAGACGAACGCCTCCGAGATCGAGCGCCTCGAGAAAGGCTTTCAGCTCGGCTTCAACCGCCTGGTCGGCATGAAGGTCGACGCGAGCGCCACGCCGCAGGGGCGCGCCGAGGCGGCCTATCAGCGGGATCTCGAGAAAGCGATGGAGACGCTTACCGGCGGGCGCCTGGTCGCCCGGCAGCGGCAGCTCCTGGCCACCCGCGACGAGGAGCTGGAGCGAATCAAGAAGGCGGAGGCCGCGGAGCGTGCGCTCGGTCGCGCGCGCGCGGACACCGAGACGGTCACCAGCAACACGGTCGCGAAGATGCTGCGCGAGGCGCTGCCGGGCGTCCACGTCACCAGCACGACCGGCGGCAAGCACGTCAAGAACAGCTACCACTACAAGAACCAGGCGGTCGACTTCGTGCCCGCCGGCGGCATGGCGTCGATGACCAAGGCGGACGTGCGGCAGATCTTCGAGAGCCGCGGGATCGATATCGTCGAGCTGCTCGGGCCGGGCGATCGCGGACACAGCGATCACTTCCACGTCGCCTGGACCAAGGGAAAGCTGTCGCTCGACGAGTTCAACGATGCGGCCAAGCGCACCCGCGAGGAGCTGGAGCTGCTGACGAAGATCTCGGCCGGCGCCCGCGACGTCGACGTGCTCGGCGTCATGAAGGCGCGCTCCGACGACTTCAACAACAAGGCCGCGCAGATCCTCGGCTTCGATCGCGAGCCGCTGAGCCCGCGCATCGCCACCGGCCAGGAGATCGCAGCCAACGACAATGCCGAGCGCGAGATCGAGCAGCGCCGGCTCGAGCTGGGCAAGCAGCGGATCCAGTCGCTCGCCAGCTTCTACCAGTCCGTCTTCACCAACGGCACCGGCACTATCTGGGACCTGTTCCGCGACATGGGCATGCGCACGCTCGCCGAGCTGCTCGCGAAGTGGACTGCGGGCAAGGACGGCAGTGGCGCCGGCGGGATCCTCGGCGGGATCCTTGGCCTGATCGGTGGCAGGGGCGGCGGCGCGGCCTCGATCACGCCTGGCATCACCGCGGCGAGCACCCAGTCGAGCCTGGGACCGGTCTTCGCCAGCATCCCGAAGCTCGCGTCGGGCACCGAATATTGGCAAGGCGGCGCGGCGCTGCTCGGCGAGCATGGTCCCGAGCGCGCCTGGCTGCCGCGCGGCACGCGCGTGTCGCCGGCCGGCGAGACGCGGCGCGCTGCAAACGACGATCGCCGCGGCGGCGCATCCTTCCACTTCGACCTGCGCGGCGCCGTCGTGACCGAGCAGCTGCTCGCCGAGATGAACGCGATCGGCGACGCGAGCGCGGTACGCGGCGCGGTCGCGGGATCGGCGATGGCGGAGGCGAGTAACATTGCTACGTCGTCGCGCAGCCTGGGCCGCCGCTGGTGAGCGTCGTCATTCCGCGCCAGCGCATCGCCGGCCTGACCCTACGCCCGGTGCTGTTCAGCGGTGAGCAGGAAGGCGCCTTCGGCGGCGAGAGCCTGCCAATCCCGCGCATGGGCGATCGCTGGGCAGCCGACGTTCGCACCGCGCTCTTGCGGCAGGACCAGGCTGGGCGCGACCTGGTCGCCGCGTTGACGCAGGGCCTGACCGACGACGGCCTGATCAGCATCGACCAGCCGAACCGTCCGGCGATCGCGCTCGCCGGCAACGCCGTAGTCGACGGTTCCAATCGGGGCGGTACCACGCTTTTCCTGCGCGGCATGGCAATGCCCGGGGTGTTCCCGCGCGGGATCTATCTCTCGATCATCCGCGGCGGCCGGCGCTACATCCACATGACCGCCGGCCCGGCGAACGTCAGCAGCTCAGGCACCGCGGCCCTGCCGATCTGGCCGATGCTGCGCTTCCTGACTGTCGATGGCGACGCCGTCGAGATCGCGGATCCCAAGATCGAGGGCAAGCTGAGCGGCTTCGCTGGCGCGCAGTGGGTCTCGAGCCGGGTCGATCCGCTCTCCTTCATCATCGCGGAGCGCGCATGAGTTTCCGGCTGACAGCTGAAGTTGCAGCGCGCCTGCGCGCCGGCCGCGATCCTATCGCCCCGATGGTGGAGGTGTTCCTCCCCGGCTATTCGCTGTTCCACCTGGTCGGCGCTGGCGAGCTGCTGTGGGGCAACCGAAAGTTCGTCGGCAAGGATCCGCGCTTCGGCGTGCTCGTCTCGGCAAGCAACATCCGCGACGGCGTCGCTGACGAGGCACCCGACTGGTCGTTGACCTTCGCTCCGCCGGGCGAGAGCGCGGTGGAGGACCTCACCGAGGCCAACGTCCAGGGCAGTCGGGTCAACGGCTACCTTGGCTTGGTCGACCGCGCGACCGGGCAGCTGATCCCGGATCCGCTGCAGGTGTTCGCCGGCGAGCTGGACGTCGCGCGTCTCCGCGTCGGCAAGAGCACCCGCACGGTCGAGTGGCGGTGCGTTTCCGCGCTCGAGCGCTTCCACGACACCGAGACAGGTGCCCGCCTGTCCGACGCCTTCCACAAGCTGGTGTGGCCGGGCGAGACCGGGCTCGCCAACATGACCGGGATCGAGAAGACCTCCTACTGGGGCGTGGAGAAGATCCCCTCCGGGATCACCTACGGCACCGGCGGTGGCGGTGGCTCGCCCGCCTACTCGAGGTATTAGCGATGACCGAGCTGGTGCGGCGTGTGGCCGCAGCCCAGGCGACGCTCAACGGCGCCCGGGACAAGCCCTTTCGCCTGGGCCGCAACGACTGCGCTCGCATGGTTGCGGGGCACCTGCGCCGCATGGGGCACCAGGTGAGGCTGCCGACGTCAGGGAGCTACGCCTCGCTGAAGGGCGCGGTGAAGGCGCTCGCCGCGCGCGGCTACGCCGACCTGCCTGCCGCAATGGACGGCATGGGCTTCGAGCGCATCGCGCCCGCGGCCGCGCTGCCCGGCGACGTGCTCGCGCTGCCGGCGGAGTCGCCGATCGGCTGCCTCGCGGTGGTGCTCAACAATGGCCGCGCCTGCGGCTTCGTCGAGGACGCCGTCGGCGCCGCCGTCATCCAGCCGGTCGAATATGTCGCCGCCTGGCGGATCCCGATCAAAGCCTGAGGAACGGCACATGAAAGCACTGCGCACCGCGGCCTTCGTGGTGGGGGCCGCCGCTCTCATCGCGACCGGCGTCGGCGCGGCCGTCGGCGCCGGTCTGCTCGCGGCCGGCACGATCGGCGCGTCCGCGGCGACGCTCACCGCGATCGGCGCCGGCTTGTCGGCGGCCGCCGGCGTCCTTTCGATCGCCGCGATGGCGGCGGCACCGAAGGGTACGCTCGGCGGCAATGCGACGAAGTTCAAGATCGACAAGGAGGCCGGCATACCGGTCGTGATCGGGCGAAGCTACACCGGCGGCAACGTCGTGCATCGCCAGTATTACAATCGCCCAGGCAGCAAGGCGAAGAACCAGGCGGAGAGCTGGGTCACCATCCTGTCGCTCGGCTTAGTCCATTCCATCGGTCCACTGCTCATCGACAAGGCGCCGGTCACCTTCAACTCGAGCGGTGCCGCGGTGGGTACGTTCGCGGGCAATATGTGGCTTGCCACTCAAAAGGGGGCGTGCCCGGAGCCGACTGCACTTGCCGGGCCGTTCGGTGCCTTCCCGGGCTGGAACGGCGCCTCCAAGCTGTCGGGCCTCGCCGCGGACATCTGGACGCTCGACTTCGACACCAAGGGCGAGAAGTTCCCCAACGGCGTGCCCGATCGCGGGCGCGTGGTGGAGGGCGTGCTCGTCTACGATCCCCGCAAGGACAGCACCTATCCCGGCGGCATGGGTACGTGCCGGCTCGGTCAGCCCGACACCTACGTCTATTCGACCAACCCGGGACCGCACGCGATCACCTGGGCCTACGGTCACTATCAGAACGGCGTGCTGATGGCCGGCGGCGGGCTGCCGGCCAGCGGGCTGGATCTCGCGCCATTTGTCGAGTGGTCGAACGTCTGCGACGCCAACGGCTGGACCGTCGGCGGCGTGGTCTATTCGACCACCGACAACGCCTGGGACGTGCTTAAGATGATCTGCCAGGCGGGCTCGGCCGAGCCGCTGCCCATCGGTGCTCAGCTCTCCGTCGCCTTCTCGGCGCCGCGTGTGTCGATCGGCACGATCCGCTCCAACGACGTCACGGGCGACCTGGACGTGCCGGCAACGGTGTCGCGGCGGTTGCGGCGTAACACCATCATCCCGAGCGTGCGTCTCGAAAGCCACGGCTGGGAGATGGTGCCGCTCGATCCTGTCGTCGTGCCTGATTACGTCGCGATCGACGGCGGCAGCCGGCCCAAGGAGGTCGTCTACCCGCTCATCCAGAACGCCAAGCAGGGCGCGCAGATCGCCCTCTACGAGATGCTCAACGCGCGCGAGCTCGACGGGATCGTCGTGCCGGCCAAGGTCTATGCGCTCGGCTATCGCCCCGGCGACTGCATCACGCTCCAGGTGCCCGAGGCGAACATGATCGGGCGCGAGGTCGTGGTGCGCCAGCGCGAGATCGACGGCGGTGCGATGGGGGCCACGCTCACCTGCCGCACCGAGACGAAGGCCAAGCACGACTTCGCGCTGGGCAAGACGACGACGCCGCCTCCCACGCCCGATCTCTCGTCGCCGGGCATCGATCGCTCCGCGCCGGATGCTGGCGACTGGTCGGCCGTCGGCGGTACGCTGCAAGCCAATGGCGTCGCCACGCCGGCGATCATCGTCACCAGCAACGTCGATAAGCTGGCGGCCGACGAGGTCGTCTTCGACTATCGGCCCTACATCACTGGCGCGGCTCCCGACGTTGGTTGGACCGGTGCGAGCATCGAGCCTTCCTCTGTGCTTCGCAAGGAGATCACCAGCGTCACCACCGACACTGCCTACGACGTGGGCATTCGTTATCGCATCCGCGGCGCGGTGTCGGACCGGCTGATCATCCCGAATGTCGTGGTGGGTACCGTCACCTTGCCCTGGGATAATGTTTCGGGAGGTACGAAGCCGCAGGACAACGCGACTGTCGGCGCCCCGCCGGGAACCAACATCGGCGATCGGCCGGTTGAGGAGGTGATCGCAGAGATCGACGCGGCCAAGAAACGTCGTGAGGAGATCGACGCAGAGCTGATCAAGATCGACGGCGCTGTTGCCGACGCCAGCACCCGCATTCAGGCGGCGAAGGATCGCGCAGATGCGGCCTTCACGAACGCGGACACGGTCAACAGCCGGGTCGACCAGCTCATCGCCGAGGGCGGCGGGGGCAGCGAGGGTGTCGACACGGTGGCGCGTGCCGAGGTCTCGCGCGTCGAGCAGGCGGCCATCTCGCGAGATGACGCGATCGGGCAGCGGATCGACACGGTGCAAGCCAGCTTCGGCACCGCAATCGACGCGAAGGCGCAGGAGGTCACCACCGCCTTCACGGCCGCGGACGTGGCGCTCGCCAGCCGCACGGCGGTGGTCGAGGCGAACATGCGCGCCGCGCCGCAATTCCTCAACCAGCAGGCCACCTTCTCCGACTGGCCCGCTAACCGGGGCTTGATCCCGAACGGGTGGGGGCTCGCTGCGCAGACCGCAGGCACCGTGGTGCGGCGGGACGGGATCGTCGGCCGCTACGCCATGGAGGCCGCATGGCCCGGCGGCGCCGGCAACCTCTTCCACGCGGTGAGCGGCTTCTATCACGGCGATGAGGGGTACGGGGTCGATCCCGGCATGTTCACCGGGCCGGGCTGGTTCGTCATCGAGATCGACGTGACCCTGGTCGACGGCACCTTCCTCGGCGCCGGCGTCTACCTCGCCGGGTACGACAGCAACGGGAGCATTCGTTACTCGAACGGCGTCGAGTTCTTCTCGATGCCCGACAGCACCGGTGCGATCCCGGAGCTTGGCGTGCCCGGCCGCCGATATCGCTTCTCGGTCATGATGCAGATCGAGCAGCAGATCTCGGCGCTCCGCTTTCATCCCATGACGGCTTGGTCAGGGTTCAGGCCGGAGCCGCAGCCGAAGACGCTGCGCTGGCACATGGCCGGCGTGCGCCGCGCCTCGGCGGAGGAGATCGCGAACCGCAAGGCGCGGCTCACCGATCTCCCGGCCGCAGTCGCGCGGATCAAGACGACCGAGGACACGCTCTCCGATCTCCCGAACCGCTTTGCGGCGGCTCAGCGGGTCGACACGCTTGAGGCGCAAGTCAACTTCGCCGCCGACAGTGGCCTGCAACGCACGATCAACGCCCGAATTGAGGACCGCTCGGCGGCGATCGCCGACGCGAAGGCCGGTGCGGTCGCGCAAACGGTCAGCCAGCTCCGCACCGAATACGACCAGGCGCGGGGTGAGCTGACCGTCACCACCTCGGTGGCGAGCGACGCCTACGGTCGCAGTCGCGCCTTTCTCCAGCAGAAGGCGGTCGCCGGCAACAATCGCGCGCAGCTGACCCTCTACGCGGATTCAAACGCCGGCGCCGGCGTCGACATCATCGGCGACGTGTCCATCAGCGGCGACCTGGTCGTCGACGGCACCATCTTCACCCGCAAGATCGCCAACAACGCTGTGTCGGCCTTCTTCAAGGTGGCCGGCTCATCGGGCAACGTGCCGACGAGCGGCGGGTCGGTGAACCTCGCCGCGCTGACGGTGCCGATCTCGAGCAGCAGCAGCACGGTTCGCCTCAGCATCGCAGGCGTCGCCCGTTTGCCCGGTCTACCGGCGGGCAACTACATGGAGGTGCGGATCCTCGACAACACGGGGATCGTGCTCGACTGGACCAAGGTCTCGAACGTGCTGGGCAACAACCAGTCGTTTAGCTTCTTCCAGCTGCTCGACGGCGTCTCCGGCACGCCGACCTACACCATCCAGGCTCGCGCGAAGTCGCCAAAGCCGAACAACGACTATGACAATCCCGAGATCGCCCTTGTGATGGTGGTCGAGGAGTTCAAGAAGTAGCGGCGCGCCGCGCCGACGCTGGGCGATCCTGCCCCTCGGAGTTCCCCATGAAGCTGATCCTGCTTGCCGCGGCGCTCGCCGCGCCCGTTCTTGCGTCTGCCGCGCATGCGCAGGCCGACCAGCGTCCCGTCACCGTGGTGATCGATCACCGCGGCCTATGCAGCAGCTCGCGCGTCGATCGCGGCCGCATGCGCATCGCCGAGATCGACGCGCACAACGAAGCCCGGCGCCTGCGCCGTCACGGGCGCGAGGTCCGCGTCGTCGAGGTCTTCGATGGTGCGGATCTCGGCCGGTACCAATTCCCGCAGACCGACGTCGTCGTGACTCGGGCCGTTTGCTGAGGAGCGCGGATCATGGCTGAATTCTGGGTGATCTACGATCCAATCGATGGCAACGAGCGGTGGCGTGGCTCTGGGCCGGCCGGCGCGTCTGCGCTGCAAGAGATTCCGGAGGGTCTGTCGCTCGCGGTCGTGCCGATGGAGGTGGTTCGCACCGCTCAGCTCGACCTCGAGGTGCTGCGCACGTTCGCCTGCCGGAAGGTCGACCAATCGGCCGAGGCGCTGCGCATGCGCTTCCTGACGCCCGGCGCCGGCCAAGCGATCACCTACACCCGCAAGGAGGCGGAGGCGCGCGCCTGGTCGATCGACAACAGCGTGGCGGTTCCGTTTCTCACCCGCGAGGCCGCGGCACGATCGATGACGCTGGCGGATCTCGCCGCCGAGGTGATCAGCCAGGCCGACGCCTGGGTGATGGTCGGTGCCGAGATCGAAGGGATGCGCATGGGCGCGAAGACCTCGGTCGCCGCGGCGGAAACCTTCGGCGCGATCGTCGCCGCGGCCGAGCTGCAGTGGCCCGCCTGATCGCGCGCGTCGCGGCGGTAGCGCGCCAGGTCCTCGTCTCGATCGACCAACTCGCGCAGGTCCTCATCGTCGGCGCGGTCTTCATCCTCGGCCTGACCAGTACCTGCCCGTCGGCCGACGAGACGATCAGCAGCTACGTCGGCCGCGGCGAGCTGCGCGGCGTCTGGTGGGCGCGGATCCTCGCGCCCGCGATCGACACCCTGTTCCTCCTGCTCGGCGAGGAGCCCGGTCACTGCCGGCGCAACGTCGAGACCGCCTTCCTGGGCGACGCACCAACCCCCTAGCGCCACCGCGCGCGGAGATCCTCATGACCGACACCCCCTCCGCCACGGCCGTCGTCGTGGCGCCGCCCGCGCGCGCCTCCTGGAAGGATCTCGTACCCGCGATCGCCCTGATCATCACGGTCGTCGGGCTCCTGCTCGGCGGAGGCAAGATCCTCGGCCGGGTCGAGAGCAACAGCCAGCGCATCGAGAAGCTCGAGCAGCGCGCCGACACGCGGGATGTCGAGCAGAGCGACATGAAAGCCGACCTCGCGGCGATCAACGCCAAGCTCGACCTGCTCATCCGCCGGACCTCCGAGCGGCCCTGACCTCACCACCGAAGGGAAACACCCATGTCGCCGCTCATCCTCGAGCGCGCGCGCGCCGCCGCGCACGCCTGGTCCGTCCGTATCGCCGCGATCGGCGCCGCGATCTCCGCCGCGCTGGTCGCGATTGATCCCGCCACGCTGCAGGCCGGCTGGCTCAGCATGCCGGCCGAGGTCCGCGCGCTCTTTCCCGAGCACCTGCAGGCGTGGATCGGCCTGGCGCTGTTCGTCGCCGTCGCGATCGCGCGCGTCGTGCCGCAGCCGGCGGCCGCGCACCGGCTTGGCCTGCTCAGCGCGCCGGCGCCGGCGATGAAGGTCGGCCCGGTCGCGACCGCTCTCCTCCACCACTTCGAGCGCTGCGTGCTCACCGCCTACCTCTGCCCGGCCGGCAAATGGACGATCGGCTGGGGGATGACCTACTATCCCGACGGCCGGAAGGTGAGGTCGGGCGACCGCATCACCCGGGAGCAGGCCGACGCGATGTTCGAGCAGCTGCTCGCGCGCGACTTCGCCGCGCCGGTGATGGCGGCGATCGGCCGCGCGCCGGTCACCGCGGCGCAGTTCGGCGCCATGGTGGCGCTCGCCTACAACATCGGGATCAAGGCGTTCCGCGGCTCGAGCGTGCTGCGCTACCATCGCGCCGGCGAGATCGACGCGGCCGCGCGCGCCTTCGGGCTCTTCGTCCTGGTCAAGGGCAAGAAGAACCGCGGCCTGGTGCGCCGGCGCGCCGCCGAGGCGGCGCTCTACGTGAGCAACTTCGCCGAGCTGACGCAGCTCACCTTCGGCGAGGTGAAGGCGTGAGCCCGACCGCCGTGCTGGCGCTGCTGCGCCGCTTCTGGCCGCTGCTGCCGATCGCAGGCCTGGCGATCGCCGCCGTCATCCTTCGCGCTCAGCTCGCCGACGCGCGCCACGACCTGGCGCTCGAGCGTAGCCAGGCGACCGCCGCGGCCGAGCGCGCGCGCCGCGAGCGCGCGGAGCTCGTTGCGGCGAACGCGCAGCGCGAGGCGGCCGCGACGTCGACCTTCGCCGACAGGCTCGCCGCGCGCGCGCCGCTGATCATCCACTCGAAAGACACCGTGAGGGAATATGCTCAGACTGATGCTGGCCGGGCTCAGTGCCTCGGCGCTGACCGCGTGCGCGCCATCGATGCGCTCGATGCCGCCCTTGCCGGTGCGGGTGAAGGGACCGCCGGCGCAGGCGCTCCAGCCGTGCAGCCTGTCGCCGGTCCCCCGCCAATCGGACGGTAGCGCCAGCTCGGCCGACGCCGAGAGCGCGATCCGCGATCGCGGCCTCGACGTCTCGAGCTGCGAGGCGAAGCGCCGGCTCCTGATCGACGCATGGCCGACCGGCATCGTGCCGCTCACCGCCTCCGAGCTGTCGCAAGCTCGCTGACACCGCCCTCCTCACGAGAAGGAAACACCAATGGCCGACCTCATCCGCATCATCCGCGACGGCGTCACGAAGCTCATCCCCGCGGCGTCGCTGGGGGGTTCCACGACGCAGAAGCCTTCCAACAGCCTCGGTGCCGTCGTCGGCCTGGGGCCGCGCATCAGCACCGGGCAGGGCGCCAGCAACACGCGTGCGCTGTCGTATGTGACGTATCGCGCGGCGGCGCCGATCTCGCGCCCGCGCGTGCTGCACAGCAACTGGTACCTAAGCCCGACCAACTTCAACGAGATCAACGCTTCTGCGGCGGCGAGCTACAACAACTGGATCGAATATCCGATCGGCGCCGCGGGCGCGCTCTACGGTCCCTTCGCCGGCGCCGCGGAGCCCGGCGCTGACGTCGTGATCGACTGTGGTCCGGTCGAGATCCCGCGCGGCGCATCGTTCCGCGTGTGGACCGAGATCAACGGCCCGCTCGCGCTGTCGACGCAGATGCGCCATCCCAACCCGAGCCCGTCGATCGGCTGCGCGATGCAGTTCGGCGCGCCGCCGCCCAACCCGACCGCCCCGGGTCAGTCGCTGCCGACGCCGTTCAACGGCCTCGGCTACTTCCCGGCCGTACTCGACGACACCACCTATCGCAGCGTGCTCCTGGTCGGTGACAGCCACGAGAGCGGCCTCGGCGACACGCTGACGATCGGCAATGCCTTTGGCCCGTTCGAGCGCTTCTACGGCGACCTCGTGCCGATGATGCAGCTCTCGGTTCAGGGCGACACCCTTTCCGCCCAGCTGCGAGCTGGTAATTTCGTGCGACGCCAGCGCGTGATGCAGTATTTCAGCGATATCAACATTGGTGCCGGCGGCGGTGACATCTCGAACGGGGACACCGCGGCAACCATCATCGCCAACTTGCGCGCCGTGTGCGCGATGGTGCCGGCCGGCAAGAAGCGCTTCACCACCACCGAGTTCCCGAAGACGTCGAGCACCGACAGCTTCGCCACGGTGGCCAACCAGGCGGTGACTGCGAACGAGGCGACGCGGCTCGAGCTGAACCTGTTCAAGCGCACCCTGGGCGCGACCGCAACGCAGCCGGCGCTCTTCGACTATTATCACGACTTCGAGCGCATCGTCGGCGTCTTCAACGGCAATACCAGCGCCATCGTCTGGCCGGCCAACGGCACGACCGACGGCGTGCATGGGAACGAGCTGAGCTACGCGCCCTTCGGCCGCGTCACCGGCGCTCGCTTCTTCTGATCAGCGAGGTCGCCCGCGATCGTCAGGGCGGCTTGGCCGCGATGATGGTGGGCGACCTGCTCCGCGGATAGAGGGTCAACCCGTCTTGAGGACCGGTCTCCCCACATCGCGCCGTGACACGAAGTAGCGAACGGCTTTTAAGCCAGCCGCTGAGGTCGCTGCCCTGCCGATCGACCAGCCCTGGTCGTCAACGACATGGAGGTCAACGACCACGGCGTTCGATCTCACCAGAACGAGGTTGCCGCGAAGCGGGCCATCAACGCAGGGCATGTACACGTCGTTGGCTGCTGCCTGGGTCATCTGCGCTTCTCTGCTCATCGCGGCGCCACGTGTCGGCTCGACTGGCGCCATCGGCTTCTCCTTCGCCCAATGTCGCTCACCACCTCCCCGAATCCAAGAAGCCGTAGAGCAGCTGGCCGCAAGCCGGCGTCGATCGGGCTTCCTCGCTGATCGTCGCGCTGCCATAGTCGCTCCGCCGGTCGGAGCTTAGCCGCGAGGATCGGCCCGCGCGCGCGGTCACTAGGGCTTCGCCGGTTCGCCGGGTGGCCCGCCAATACAAGACCCTTCGGGGAAATACGCGGGGCGTAGTTCCCTAGTGCTGCGCGGCTAACCACCCGGTTCGGGCGGCTGGCCGCGCAGCACCATCACCAGACATTCGCGGCCGAGGGCCGCTGCCGAGATCCTGCGCTGACCTGGCGCAGGCCCGTCGATCGTCGCCGATCGGCGCGATCCCGCGCGCGTAGCCGAGCGCTTCCTCCCGTAGAGAAAGCCCCCTATGCCTAACTCCACCGCCGTTCGGCCGATCGCGCCGTACCTGGGCGGCAAGCGCAACCTGGCCAAGCGCCTGTGCGCCATCATCGATGCCACGCCGCATCGCACCTATGTCGAGCCCTTCGTGGGCATGGGCGGGATCTTCCTGCGCCGCGGCCGCGCCGCCCCTGCCGAGGTGATCAACGACATCTCGCGCGACGTCTCCAACCTCTTCCGCGTCGTGCGCCGCCACTTCGAGCCACTGGTCGACGAGCTGGAGCTGCTGCTCACCAGCCGCGACGAGTTCGAGCGGCAGCGCCTGGTCGACCCGGACACGCTGACGGACATCGAGCGCGCTGCGCGTTTCCTCTACCTCCAACGCATCTCATTCGGCGGGAAGGTCACCGGCCGGACCTTCGGCGTCGACCGGAACACGCCGTCGCGCTTCAACTATGGGAAGCTCCGCGCGGAGATCCGCGCGCTCGGCGCCCGCCTGGCGCCGGTCACGATCGAGCGGCTGCCCTATGCCGACCTGATCCGGCGATACGACTCGGGCGAGACGCTCTTCTACCTCGACCCACCCTACTGGGGCTGCGAGGACGATTACGGCGCCGACGTGTTCGCGCGCGGCGACTTCGAGCAGCTCGCCGATCAGCTCGCCGGGATCCGAGGCAAGTTCGTGCTGTCGATTAACGCGACGGAAGGCTCGCGCGCGGTATTCAGCCGCTTCCGCACCGTGGACGTCGATGTTGCCTGGTCGATCGCGACCAAGGCGATGGGCACGGCGAAGCGCGTCACAGAGCTGGTCGTCAGCAACATCGGCTGATCAGCGCGGGGTATCGGGCGGGGTATCGAGCCCCGGCAAATACCCCGCTCACCCGCAGAAAACCGCCATCCCCGCGCGCACCGCGGCGGAGGTGTCCTCCGCCGCGTTTTTACAAAATGTCACGGACACCCAGCGTGCTCCCACCGGTTCAGAGGTGCGAATAACGAAGGCGTTTGCGTGAGACGTTCCAAGATTATCGATGCTGTCCCAGGCAGAGACGCCAGTTGGCTACGCCGGATCTGGTCAGCGTTGACGACGACGAGCCGTCAGGATCGCGCTGTCGCGGCCTTTCGTAACGCTGAGGGGCTTTGCGCCGTGTGCGCCGAAAAGCCGCCTGGCGAAGATGGCATCTGCGATGCCTGCTACAACGAGCGGTTGTCTTCGCCCTAGATCGCTGCTGCTATGGCGATTGCGGCGGAGGGTTCCTCGGCCGCGAATCCGATTGTGGCAGGAACAGGCAGTCAGCTCCTCAAGGCATCAGCGGCGTTGAGTAAGCACCAGCATTAAGCCGCTTCGTTGATGTCACGTAAATGCGCCGAAAGCCGTCATGAACAAGAATCTTGTAGGCTCTTAATACGCAGTCTCTGTCGACTGGTGGAAATTGGATCAGCACTGCCACATCCTTTGAGCCTTTCCAGGGCTCGCGGCGCTCCGGTTCTTTAATTGAAAACGCAACGTCATTCCAGTCATAGCCACATTCTCCGTTATACATCCCCACAGCTATGAAGGGCAGGACGGGCGGAACTTTCCCACAAGATGGAAGCAGCGTCAGCACGAGAAGCGTCGGGATCAATCGCCGGTTCAGAGTCATAGGTTGGTTTGGCGCGACCAGCAGATGTCTGCAAGTGGGCGACTTTCGACGCCCATGAGACTGACCGCGGCGGAGGCTTCCTCCGCCGCTATCAATCAAGCGGATGCCGGATCGTCGTCCTCAAATCGCTCGGCGGTTAGCTGAGCGGCCTCAAGGAAAGCTGCTCGAGCCTCATATTCCGTCGCCATAGCCTCCAGCGTCTTCTGGACGTCGGCAGCGCCGATCTCGCCGGCCAACCGCCGGCAACGGATTGCTTGCTTGCGAAGATAGTCGGAATCAGCGTGCATCTACCGAGAGCGCTCGCGCTCCCGCTGAGTTCCTCAGCCGGCCGCGTCGCGGCGGAGGCTTCTCCGCGCGGTCGACCCAATAAGCCGGCTAGGTCGCCGTCAATAAGCGGGTCCGAGCACCTTTGTGCCTGCGAGATCCATGTCGCGGCGCACCATTACCAAGTCAAAGCGCTTGTAGAACGAAAGCAACTTTGACGGCGAAATCCTGCATTCGGCTGCTCTAACCTGAAGCGGTCGCTCTTCGAAGCGCGACGCCTCGTAGAAGTACCCGACCATAGCGACGTCCTCTACGTCTTCAGGCCAGATCGAGCTTGAGGAGATGCGGATGCCTGCGAGCCGCTCTCCTTCGCGAGCAAGCCCCAACTGCCTGAGATAGTCCAAGAGGTCGTTGTTGTCCGCTTCGTCGGCAGCAACGCTCCCCTTGAAGTCGTCGTACTGCACTCCCGCGACGAACGTGCTCATCTTTATCCCCTTACTCGCTCGCGCGGGTGTGGCCGCTGCTGGCGGCCGAGCAATCGAAATTTGATCCAAATCGAGGTCTATTATGCTCAGCAACGCTGCCGTGAAGGCTGCGCGCGCTCGCGCGTCTGCCTATAAGATTGCCGACGAGCGCGGCCTGCACCTGTTCGTGGCGCCGACCGGCCGCAAGTCATTTCGCTGGCGCTTCCCCTTCGCCGGCCACGAGCAGCTTCTGACGATCGGCCAGTGGCCCGAGGTCTCGCTCGACGCCGCTCGAGCGCGCGCCGAGGCCGCGCGCGAGCAGCTCGGCCGCGGCGTGGATCCGCGCACGATTGCGGCGGCGATGACCTTCGAGCGCGCGGCCCGCGCATGGCACGCGCAGCAGCTCGCCGGCTGGACGCCGGTCCACGCCGGCGACGTGCTCGCCAGCCTTGAGGCCGACGTGTTCCCCCAGCTCGGCCCGATCGAGCTGGACGCGATTGACTCCCCCGCGGTGCTGCGGATCGTACGCTCGATCGAGCGCCGCGGAGCGATCGTCACCGCGCAGCGCGTGCGTCAGCGGATCTCCGACGTGTTCGCGCTTGCGATCAGCGAGGGCTGGTGCTCGACCGACCCGGCGGCCGTCGTCGGCCGCGCACTCGCGCCGGCGCCGTCGCCGCGGCGCCAGCCGGCGCTGACGACGATCGCCGACGCGCGTGAGCTGCTCGCCGCGGCCGAGCTGGTCGACGCCGGCGCCGCGGTGAAACTCGCCTCGCGCTTCCTTGCGCTCACCGCGGTGCGCCTGGCGGTGGTGCGGGGCGCGCGCTGGTCGGAGATCGAGGACCTGGACGGTGCCGAGCCATTGTGGCGCGTGCCGGCAGCGCGGATGAAGCTGGCAGCGGCGAAGAAGCTTGACGCGGCCAACGATCACCTGGTGCCGCTGGCGCCGGCCGCGGTGGAGGTCCTGCGCGCAGCGCGCGCGCTGCACGTTGCGAATATGCATTTTGGCGATGCAGATATGCATTGTGCCGATGCGGATCGCGACGCCGGCGAGCTGATCTTCCCCGGCCGAGGCGGCGCGGCACCGATCGGCGAGGGCGCGATCGGCGCGCTCTATGATCGCGCCGGCTTTGCGCGGCGTCATGTCCCGCACGGCTGGCGCGCGACCTTCTCGACGATCATGAACAAGCGCCAGCCGGGCGACCGCTTCGTGATCGACAGCGCCCTCGGCCACGTCCTCAAACGGGAGGACGGTACGACGGCGAAGGTCGAGCGCGCCTACAACCGAGACGATCAGCTCGACGGTCGTCGCCGCGTGCTCGAGGCCTGGGCCGAGATCCTAATCGGCTGACCGGCTATCAGACGCATCGCCGAACCGCTCCTGTAGCATGTCTGCGATGGGCTGCAGGACGTGAGGCGCTCTCGCCAGCTCAAGCAGTATGATGAGCTGGTTGTCAGTCATGCCTCGTATTTGGCTGATCAAGCCTACTTCGTGATCTGCGAGCCACGGCCGACGACGAGCCTCTTCCGCGGCCGCTAGTATTTCGTCCCACTCGCGATGAAGCGGGATGTTCTCGAGCTCCCAGAGGTGGCGGTCCTCGCCCCGGTGGTCATGGTACATGAAGACCAGCGGCATCCAGCGCAGCCAGTGCGGCTCTATCGTGCATCCGCCTTCTTCGAAGCTGGCCACTCGCTTTACGGTAGGCCTGACGCTGCTGCTGTCCGGGTGCTTGCTCTTCCAGACTACCTCAGCCCAACGGCCGGATACGTCCTCACGAGACCACCCCCGCTTTTCGCGCTCGCCGCGGAACCAGGAGGCCGCTTCCTCAAGCGATTTCCACGCGCCCCCAGGGAGCGAGCGAAGCGCATCGTTTCGGTACGTCTCGTAAGAGGCGAGACGCTCGCGAGCGCGCTCATCAAGTGCGGGCGACGTGACCTCGTCGATCTCAGGCCAAGTTTGGTCGGTCGCGCACAGACGCAGCTCGGCGACGTGCGCCTTGATGGTCGCGAGATCGGCTTCGAACGACTCGACTGACATTATCTTACCTCCTGACGGGTCCGCATACTCGTCATAGGCGAGAGTTGGCACCGTTCGTGCTCCATCCCCCCTAGGCAGCATCGGGGCGGCGCAAGCCGCCACGCTCGACGGCCGGGTCTTGGCGGTCGAGGGGGTATGTCGTGCCGTTGCGGCGTGGGGGGATGATCAAATCTGCGCATGAGAGCGCCTAAAGCGCTCTCATTCCTCATTATCTTACCTTGTCGACCGGGTTACTGTCGAAGGACTAGAATCGCCCTTCTTCCGATCGACTGCCGAGCCGAGGCGCGCCAGAGCTTCCGCGAGGACCGTGCCGTCGCCGGCGTAGAAGCGTGCCATCTCCTCGGCCGAGAGCGTCTTGACCATCTCTCGCACCAGCTCAGCCTGGGCGCGCTCGTGCTCTTCCTGGTCGACGGGCTTGCCGCCACCCGACATGATCTGTCGCACGCGCTCGGTGATCTCCGCCGGAAGCTCGAACCAGTAAGCGTTGGTGATCTGTTTGACCTGTGGGCCGCCTGGCTCTGGCTCCTCGACCGGCTCCATGCGTCGTATCTTCGTGAGCAGGCCGAGCGAGACCAGCCGCTCTACGTAGTTGCACACCGTCTGCACCGACATCACGAGCTTCTCGGCCATCGTCTTGATGGCCATGTCGAGGCGGCCGGTCGTGAAGCACCGCATGCCCATGAGGAAGTCGAGAAATCGCTCACCGCTTGGCCCTAGCGGGCCCCATGCGGCCCCCTTCTTCTTTTCGCGGTAGTTCCACTCTCGCACTGCCGTCATTCGGGCTCGTCGCTCGGCCGCTGTGAAGACGTTGTTCTGCCGCCAGGCGCGTGCCTCCCGCTCCCCCGGATATTGGCTGTGGCGTCGGACGGGGCTGTGGCCCCGGCGCTGGGTCGAGCTGCTGAAGCTCGCGGTCTTGTTGAAGTAGCGAGAGAGGCGCGCTGCGTTGGCGGCCTTAAGGCGATCCGCGAAGGACATCGTTCCGGCACCCGAGACGGAAGTTCGATGGGCGCACGAAAGCGCCGGCAGAATCGGGTTTGATCGCCGTGCGCATGCGTGCGGTGGAGCGCTGGAAGGCGCTTGAAACGTGGGGGGCAGCTTCGGCGCGAGTTCGGCGTCAGCCGCTCACGACAACGGAAAACTGCGGGTTAGCGAGGCTGCAACAGGAGCGTGCTAGAGCCGGAATTTGGCTGAAAACCGGGCTGACCGCTTCGTTGACATCGCAGGGGTCGCAAGTTCAATCCTTGCCACGCCCACCATAAAAAATGCCAGCATCCCCGCGGATGCTGGCATTTTTTGTCTCACCGCCCGGTGCGACGATCGCCCGCACTCGGGCCGCGCCCGTCACGCGCGAAGCACACCGCACGGCCACCGCCTCGACACCCCTGCCGCAGCGACGCGCTGATGCGGCGTGCGAAGAGCGCCGGGAGCGAGCCTGACGCGTCGCGCCGGCGCGCGTCCGGGCGGTCGTCGGCCACACGAAGCACGCCCTCGCGGTGCAGCCGCAAACGCCGTGCCGACCACGGATAACGGCAACGTCACGTCCGGCTTGCCAAGTGAAAATATACTTGCAAGTATGATAACGACGAGGGGGAGCGGGACATGGACGATCAGGACAGCCGCGCCGCCGCTGCGGCCTCGCCATGCGGCGCCCCTGTGGAGGCACCGGTGCGAGCCACGAGCCGGGCGGCTGGCCCTCCGCTGCACGGCCGCACCTCCGCATGAGATGAGCCGCGCACCACCATCGCCGATCCGGCACGGCCGCGGCGCCGCGCTCCGGCGGCTCCCGCGCCGATCTCGCCTGATCATGCCTCCCCTCTTCGACGGACCCTTCCCGCTTATGCCGCGCACGCCCCTCGCCGCCCTTGTCCTGCTGACGAGCCTCGTGACTCCGCTCGCGCCCGCCACCGCCGCACCCGGCACCGCGTCACCCGCGCTGGTCCGCACCCCCGCGCTCGACGGGCGGCTCTTCGTCGGCGCCTGCTATCAGCCGGTCGATCGCTCGCCGGCGCAGATCGCCGCCGATATCGCGGTGATGAAGCGCGCCGGCTTCACCATGGTGCGGATGGGCGACCTCTCCTGGGACTCGTTCGAGCCGGCCGAGGGGCAATATCGCTTCGAGTGGTTCGACCGCGTGCTCGACCAGATGCACGCCGCCGGGATCAAGGTGATCCTCGACGTGCCCGGCCTGCCCGCGCCCGGCTGGCTGCACAAGCATTATCCCGGTGTCGACATCGTCTCGCAGGACGGCGCGCGCCGCCACGCCGCCTCGCGCTACTGGGACGACATCAGCGACCCCGATTACCGCCGCCGCGTCACCGCGCTGGCGGAGGCGATGCTGACGCGCTGGGGCAAGCACCCGGCGGTGATCGCGGTCGGCTATGACAATGAGGTCGGCAGCTCGCCGATGTCCTACTCGCCCGGCGTCAAGCAGCGCTTCACCGACTGGCTGCGCCAGCGCTACGGCACGATCGAGGCGCTCAACGCGGCCTGGGCGACGCAGCGCTGGTCGCGCCGCATCGCCGACTGGGATTCGGTCGACGTCCCCTACGGCGACGGCCCGGGGCCGAACGAGCGCAACCTCGACCTGCACCGCTTCTGGTCCGAGCAGACCATCGCCGCGCTGGGCGAGATCGACGCGGTGCGCGCGCGCGTCGCGCCGCAACTGCCGGCCATCTCCAATCTCTGGCCCGAGGCGGGCAACAAGGGCTTCGACTTCCTGCGCAGCTGGGACCGCTACGCCACGTTCGGCGCGCTCGGCTTCTATCCGGGCGACGCGATGGGGGCCGCCTTCCAGGTGATGATGATGCGCGCGGGCAGCCCGCGGCCGGTGTGGTTCAACGAGTTCACCGCGGGCGGCGGCGGCGACTATGGCACGCCGGACCGCTCGCGCATGTGGGCCTATTTCGGGCTGCTGACCTACGCGCAGACCTTCCTCGCCTGGACCTTCAACTCGCATCTCGGCGGCGAGGAACAGTCGCTGTTCGGGTTGATCGACCATGACGATCGCCCGTCGTGGAAGGTCGACGAGTTCCAGCGCATCGCGGCCGAGTTCCGCAAGGTGCAGGGGCTCGGCTTCCCGCGCCGCGGCACGCCGCCGGTGGCGATCGGCTATTCGTTCCAGACCAACTGGCTGCTCACCCCGCCGCCGGGGCCGAACACGATGAAGCAGTATTTCGTCGGCAATTACCAGGACCAGGCCAAAGCGGCGTTCCAACCCCTGTTCGAGGACAATGTCGACGCCGCGGTGCTCGACCCCGCGCACGATCCGATCGACGGCTACAAGCTCCTGGTGCTGCCGAGCGCCTATGTGATGGACGCGCCGCTCGCCGCCGCGGTGCGCCGCTATGTCGAGCGCGGCGGCACCGTGGTGATGACGGGCTATTCGGCCAAGGCGGACGTGACCGGCCAGTGGTTCGACACGCCGCTGCCCGGCCGGCTGAGCGACGTCTTCGGCCTGCGCACCAGCGCCTTCTACCGCGCCGCGACGCCGCTGAAGGTCCGCTACAAGGGTGAGACGCTGACCGGCACCGATCCTTATTACGAGGTGCTCGAGCCCGCGCGCGCGACCGTGCTGGCGCGGTTCGAGGGGCTGCCCGGCGACCCGCCCGCAATCACGTCCAACCGCTTCGGCAAGGGGCGCGCGATCTATGTGGCGGCGGCACCGCAGGCGGCGCTGCTGCGGCCGCTGCTGCGCTCGCTCTACGACGAGCTCGGCATCGCGCGCGGGCCGGTCACGCCGCCGGGCGTGGTGGCGCGGCGCGTCGACGGCCGCACGCTCTACGTCAACACGAGCCGCGACGCCGCGACGGTGACGCTGCCGCGCGCGGGACGCGATCTGCTGACGGGAAGCGCGGTGAGCGGCACGCTCGCGCTCGACGGCTACGCCGCGGCGATCGTCGAGTGAGTGTGGCTTAGCTGAGCCGTATCGCCGGTGCGGCGCTGAGGGCGAGCGGCGGCTAGCACGGCGCTCGCCGCCGTAACGGAAGCGGCTCGCCCCTCACCGTCATCCCGGCCTCGCGCCGGGATCCATCCTTCCGCGCGAGCGACGCCGGCGGTTCTCGCGGCACGATGGATCCCGGGTCGAGCCCGGGATGACGGGGGTAAGTCGCTCCCGCGACAATGAACCTCTTGGGTCCGGACCAACGGTGCGGCGAGCGTTGCGCTCACAGAGGGATGGATCCCGGCGCGCGGCCGGGATGACGGTGCGGGAAGAGGCGGCGCGCGCGATCACCCGCTCGCCCGCTGCGGCTGCGCGAGATAATCGGCGTGGGTCGGCAGCGCCGCGGCGCCGCGGCGCACCAGGTCCGCCATCCGGCGCAGCTGCGCGCCCATCGTCTCCTCCGGGTAGAGGTCGGCCTGTCCGTCATAGCCGCGCGGCGACAGGCCCTGGCCCAGCATCACCGCGGCCCAGCTCGTCGGGGTGAACAGCTCGCCCGGCTCGGGCACGATACGGCCGTTGGCGGCGAACAGCGCCATCCGCTCCGCCAGCGTGTCGGGCACCGCCATCGCCGCGGCCATGCGCCAGAAGGGCGTGTCGTCGCGTGCGGTCTGCTTGTAATGCAGGATCACGAAATCGCGGACCTGCTCATAGTCGCGCTGCATCAGCCGGTTGTACTGCGCCACCTCGGCCGGCTCGATCGCGCCGCGCGGGAACAGCGACATCAGCGTCTGCACCCCCTGCTGCACGAGATGGATCGAGGTGGACTCGAGCGGCTCGATGAAGCCCGAGGCGAGGCCGAGCGCCACGACATTGTGGTTCCACGCCCGTCGCCGCCGCCCCGTGGTGAAGCGCAGCCGCCGCGGCGCGGCCAGCGCGGGCGCGTCGAGCGCGTCCAGCAGCTGCCGCTCGGCCGTGTCATCGTCGAGGAAGCGGCTGCAATAGACGTGGCCGTTGCCGGTGCGGTGCTGGAGCGGGATGCGCCAGCGCCACCCCGCCGCCCCCGCGGTCGAGCGCGTGAACGGCACCGGCGGCGCGATCCGCTCGGTCGGCACCGCGATCGCCCGATCCATCGGCAGCCAGCGCGACCAATCCTCATAGCCGGTGCCGAGCGCCTCCTCGATCAGCAGGCCGCGGAAGCCCGAACAGTCGAGGAAGAGGTCGCCGTCGATCGCGCGCCCGTCCGCCAGCCGCAGCCGGGTGACGTCGCCGCTCGCCCCGTCGCGCTCGACCGCGACGATCCGCCCCTCGACCCGTTCGGTGCCGTCGGCGATCGCGCGCTCGCCCAGGAAAGCGGCGTACAGGCTGGCGTCGAAGTGGAGCGCATAGGCCAGCTTCGACCGCACATCGCGCGGATCCTGCGCGGGATGCGCGAAGCGGCCGGCCTCCGCGGCGACGGTGGGCAGCGAATAATCGGCCAGCTCCCCCTCGCGCAGCCGCAGCCAGTGGTGGTGGAAGGCCACCCCGCCGATATCGGCGCCGTAGCTGCCGAACGGGTGGAAATAGCGCTGGCCGATCGCGCCCCAGTCGCGGAACTCGATGCCCAGCTTGTAGGTGCCGTGGGTGCGGCGGATCAGCTCGTCCTCGTCGATGCCGAGCAGCCGGTTGAGGTCGAGGATCGGCGGGATCGTCGCCTCGCCGACCCCCACCGTGCCGATCTCGGCCGATTCCACCAGAGTGACGCGCGTGCGCTCGCGCGGCAGCCGGCTCGACAGCATCGCCGCCGCCATCCAGCCGGCGGTCCCCCCGCCTACCACGACCACGTGCCGGATCGCCCCGTCGCTCACCTCGCCGCCTCTCCTCGCCCGTCTTTCAAAAAAAGGTGGCCGCCCTCGCGGAAGGCGGCCACAGGTGAGGCTCGTCGCTGCCGCGGGATCGCGCGCGATCCCCGGCGATCAATCCGGGTCCGGGAGGACGGCCGGGAGAGACACACGCGAGCCCATCTCGTCAGAACCGCACGCGCAGTCGCGCCGAGAGGCGGCGGTCGTTGTACTGGAAGTCGCGCGGCGTCGCCGGCGTCGCCAGATAGCTGCGATAGGCGGCGTTGTTGAGATTGGCCGCGTCGAGCGTCAGCGACAGGTTGGGCGAGAAATCGTAGCTGATCGAGGCGTCGAGCACGCCATAGGGTTTGACGAACTCGGGCAACGTCTGCGTGCCGACCCCGGTGGTGGTCAGCAGGTAGCGGCTCCGCCAATTATAGGCGAGGCGGACGTTGAAGCCGTATTTGTCGTAGAGGCCGATCAGGTTGAAGCTGTGCTTGGACAGGCCGATCAGCGGCACCGAGACGAGGTTGGTACTGCCGGCATTGCCCTGCGCCACCACGCCGGCATCACTGTCGGACAGAGTGTAATTGGCCTGCACGCCCAGCCCCGCGAGCGCGCCGGGCAGGAAATCGAAGAAGCGCTGGCCGCCGACCTCGAAGCCCTTCACCCCGCCCTTGGACACGTTGACCACCGAGGTGACGTTGAATTGCACCACGCCGACGCCGGGAATGGTCTGGTTGACGGGGAAGGTGCGGTTGTCGAGCAGGTCGACCAGGTTCTTCTTGAACACGGTGGCGAAGACATAGCCGGTCGGCGCGAAATACCATTCGAGCGCGCCGTCGAACGAGGTGACCTGCTGCGGGCGCAGATCGGGATTGCCCGAGACATTGCCCGTGCCCGCATAAGGGTTGGTCTGCGGGTCGTAGGGCAGGTTCGGATCGACCGTCTGCGGCGTGTTGGCCGATCCGTTGTAGATCGGGCTCAGGTTGAAGCTGGGGTTCAGCTGGCTGAAGTTCGGCCGGTACAGGTTCTTGGAAAAAGCGAAGCGCGCCTGCAGCTTCTCGCTGATGTGCAGCCGCAGGTTCACGCTGGGCAGCCATTTCGTATAGTTGCGCCCGCCGGTGAACGGCTCGCGCTCGACCACGCTGGGGGGTGCGGTGACGCTGCCGTCGGGATTGGTCACCGGCCCGGTGTTGGGGTCGCGGTAGGTCAGCCCGCGCGAGCCGATGCCGGTCTGCTCGGTGCGGACGTAGCGCAGGCCGGCATTGCCATCGAGGTCCATGCCCAGCAGGCGCGTGCCGAAGGCGGCGCGGAAATAGGCCGAGATGTCCTTCTCGTTGACGGTGCCGTTGAAGGCGCTCGCGTCGTCGAAGGAGGTGAAGCCGATGGTCTGGCCCGAGATCGCCTTGACGTCGGCGAAGCCCTGCTCGGGGTTGGCGGCGGAGCTCAGCCGCCACTGGAGCACCGGCCCGAAATACAGGTCGGCCGCGCGCCCGCGCAGCAGCGAGCCCTGCAACGGGTTGAGCTCGGTGAACTGCGGGAACGCGCTCGGCTGATAGCAGCCCGCCGGCGAGGACCAATTGGCGCAGGTGGAGCCGATCGTCGACCAGGTGCTCGAATTGCGGTTCACCGCTTCCTTGACCGAATAGCGCCCGCCGACGCTCAGCTTGCGCAGGAAGCCGGTCTCGTCGAAGTCCCAGTCGAGGTCGGCGCGCACCGCGTCGGCGTCGGCGCGGTTCTTCTCCTGGAACGGCTGGATCGCGGTGAACTCGAAATTGGCCGGGTTCGTCAGATAGCCCGGCTGATCGATCAGCATCGAGGGCACGTCACCGCGCGTGTCGAACAGCACGTTGAAGTTGGAGCCCAGCCCCGGCAGCGAGGTCGAGGGATTGACCACGTTCATCGTCAGGTTGACGCTGCGATTGTCCGCGGTCGAGTGGATATGCTGATAGTCGAACGAGGCGTGGAGCCGATCGGTCACCGACCATTTCAGGCCCGCCGCATAGTCGCTCGTCGCGGTGTTGCGGTTGTTCTGATAGACGACGTTGCTGCTCGAGGGGTTGCTGAGCGACCCCGAGGTGGCGACGCCGTCCTCGACGGTGAAGGTCGCGCCCGGCGTCGGCGTCATCGGCGTGCCGGCGGCGAAGAACGACAGGCCGTAATCGTGGTAGCGATAGCGCGCGGTCAGATATTGCGCGTAGAATTCGAGGTTGGACGTGGGCTTCCACTGCAGCGCCGCGGCGGCGCTGAAGCGCTTGCGGTCGCCTACCGCATTGTTGAAGCCGCCGCCGTGCGGGACCAGGACATTCTGCGTCTCGAAGCCCGGCACCAAGGTGTTCTCGACCGTCGCGCCCTCGATCGGATCGGGGCCGTGATAATGGTAGGGCTCGATCTGGACCTTGTCCTCGCGGAAGGCGGTCTGCTGCCATGACGCGTTGGCGAGGATGCCGATCTCGCCGATCCCCGTGCTCCAGCGATCGCTGTAGAGGCCCGAGGCGCCGAACTTGTTGCTGTCGGCGAAGTCGTAGCGCGTCGCCGAACCGGTCAGCGACACCACCCGCCCCGGCGCGTCGAAGGGCATGCGCGTGCGCAGGTTGACGGTGCCGCCGAGCGAGCCCTCGATCAGCTCGGCCGAGGGGTTCTTGTAGACGTCGACGCCGGCGAGCAGATCGGGGCCGATCTCCTCGAACGACAGGCCGCGCCCGCCGTTGGCCGAGAAGATGTCGCGCCCGTTGAGCTCGGTGCGCACCTGGGTGAGGCCGCGGATCGCGATCGCGCTGCCCTCGCCGCGGTTGCGCGTGATCTGGATGCCCGAGATGCGCTGCAACGCCTCGGCGACGGTGGTGTCGGGCAGGCGGCCGATGTCGGTGGCGGTGATCGAGTCGACGATCTGCTCGGAATTCCGCTTGATGGCCTGCGCCGAGGCGAGCGACTGGCGCAGCCCGGTGACGACGATGTCGGTCCCGTCCGCGCTGGTGCTGACGTCGCCGCCCTCGCTCGTCCCGGACAGCGCGCCCGCGGTGGCGGGCTGACCCGAGGCGGTGGCGGGCGTACCCGCCGGGACGCCCGTCTGCGCCGGCGCGTCGGTCGCGCTCGCGCCGCCGGTGCCGCCCCCCTGCGCGGCGGCTGGTACCGCACCCAACATCATCGCGATCACCAGCGACGACGCACTGGCATGCGTGAAAGCCCCCTTCGACATTCCCCTCTCCCCACAGCAGGTTGCTCTGAGTCAACCATTGACGGGAACGCTACCATCGAACTTCCGGGCCGGATAGATAGTATTTTATAGGTGCGATCCAATTTTCGCATAAGGCATGGGTTAGTGGTGGGCGGTGGTCTGAATACGATCCCGCCGAACGACCCGCGATCGACGACAGAGGTCGTCCGGCAGCGCCGCGCCGAGACGTTCTTGATGGTGGCGGCCAGCGCACGCGCGACCGTCGGTCGCCTCCGGCAGCGAGTCGCGCTAAGGGGCGATCACCCGACCCGGCCCGTCGATGCCCCTGGAAGGATGCCGATCATCTCCCTCATCTTCCTGATCCCGGCGATCTACGTCGCCTGTCGCACGTTCTGGCCGCTGTCCCTGCCGCTGTGGAGCAGGGTCCTCGTCGCCTTGCTCCTGCTCGCCGCCTCGCAATATCATCTGTGGAGCCGGCTCTCGTCGGGCTCCGTGTTCGCGCCCGAGTTTCCGCGCGCGGCGGTGGTCCTGTTCAACTGGGCGTTGGGCGCGCTGCTGCTGCTGTGGTTCGTCCAGATCGTGCTCGACCTCGGGCTGGTCACCGCGGCGGTCGTCCAGTGGCGGCGGGTCGGACTGCCCGACACCGCGCGGTACGGCGCGATCGCGCTGGCGCTGCTGGTCAGCGCGCTCGCGGTCGCGCAGGCGATCCGCGTCCCGCCGATCAAGGACGTGGAGGTGGAGATCGCTGGGCTGGCGCCACCGTTCGAGGGATATCGCATCCTCCAGCTCACCGATCTTCACGTCAGCCGGCTGTTCCCGGATCGCTGGGCGCGTGCCGTGGTGACGCGCGCCAATGCCGCGGGCGCCGACACGATCGTCGTCACGGGCGATGTCATCGATGGCTCGGTCGACATGCGCCGCGACGACGTGGCGCCGTTGCGGGCATTGCGCGCCGCCGACGGCGTGTGGGCGATACCGGGCAATCACGAATATTTCTTCGATTACGGTGCCTGGATGCGCCACCTGACCGCGCTCGGCTTCCGCATGCTGCCCAATGCGCATATCGTGATCCGGCGCGACGGCGCGGCGCTGGTCGTCGCCGGCGTCACCGATCTGTCGGCGCCCAGCGTCGGCGAGGCGCCCCCGGATCTGGGCGTGGCGCTGCGCGGCGCACCGGCGGGGGTGCCGATCATCTTGCTCGATCATCAACCGCGACAGGCGCGTCACGCCGCCGCGCGCGGCGTGGCGCTGCAACTGTCCGGCCACACCCATGGCGGCATGGTGATCGGCCTCGACCGGCTGGTCGCGCGCGCCAACGCCGGCTTCGTCGCGGGCCGCTATGCGGTCGGGGGCATGACCTTGTACGTCAGCAACGGCACCGGATTGTGGCCGGGGTTCGCGCTGCGGCTGGGCGTGCCGTCGGAGATGACCCGCTTCACCCTGCGCGCGAAACCCTAGCCGCGCGGGCGCTGTGCCCGTCAGACCCGTTCGAGATAGCGTTCGAGATCGTCGCTGCCGCCGATCCGCTCGCCGTCGATGACGATCTGCGGGGTGGTGGCGACGTTCTGCTCGGCCTTGAACGCGTCGACCGCGTCGCGCGACTGGAGCAGGCGATCGTCGACCTCGAACCCCGCCCGCTCGAGCATCTGCTTGGCACGGACGCCGAACGGACAGATGTGGTCGGGCAGCACCATGCGGTAGATCGTCGCGGTCCGGTTCTCTGCCATCGAAGGTCTCCGCGGGCGGACGCGCCCGTGGCAACAGGACGAGCCGCGCGCCGCGACGTTCCGGATCACGGTCGCCGTTCGCCCCGCCCCTGCGGCACTGGCGCGGGAGCGCGGCGCTCGATCCGGCGTCGCTCAGCGCGGCGCCGCGGCGCGGGGCAGCGCGTCCAGCGCGCGGTTGAGCGCGAGCAGGTTGACGTGCGCGGCACCGAGGATCGGGTCCTCCACCTGCGCCGCGACGAGCGCGCGCACGCGCTCCACCGCGAGGCCGCGCACGCGCGCGATCCGCGGCGCCTGTGCCAGCGCGCTCGCCGGCGACAGATCGGGGTCGAGCCCCGAGCCGCTCGCGGTGACCAGATCGGCCGGGAGCGGGCCGGCGACACCCTCGGCCCGCCGCTTCGCGACGTCAGCCTCGACGCGGTCGGCGAGCGCCCGACTCGCGGGTCCGAGGTTGGAGCCCGAGGAGGACAGGCCGTCATAGCCCTTGCCGGCGGCCGAGGGGCGTGACTGGAAGTAGCGGTCGGTCGCGAACGCCTGGCCCACGACGGTCGAGCCGATCACCGTGCCCCCCGCGTCGCGCACCAGGCTGCCGTTCGCCTGGCGCGGGAAGAGCGCCTGGCCCAGCGCCGTCATCGCCAGCGGGTAGAGCAGGCCGAGCAGCGCGGCGAACAGCAACGTCAGCACGATCGCGGGGCGCAGCGCGGACGAGAGATCCTTGGTCATGTCATTTCTCCTTCGAGATTGTCCTGGGGGAGAGTTGCCCGAGGACCCTCGCCCGTCATCCCGGACGTGTTCCGGGATCCATTGTGCCGCGCACTCCTCGAGCGTTGCTCTCGCGGAGACGTGGATCCCGGAACAAGTCCGGGATGACGGAGCAGGATGAGCCTTTCGACGGCCTGCGGAGCGATCCTGAGAGCGAGCGGCCGAGGTCACGCCAGCCCCAGACCGCCGACCACCACGTCGATCAGCTTGATGCCGACGAACGGCGCGAGCAGGCCGCCGAGGCCGTAGACCGCGAGGTTGCGCGCCAGCAGCGGCCCGGCCGCCATCGGCTTGTACGCCACGCCCCTGAGCGCGAGCGGCACCAGCAGCGGGATGATCAGCGCGTTGAAGATGATCGCGCTGAGGATCGCCGACTGCGGCGTCGCCAGCCCCATCACGTTGAGCACGCCGAGCCCCGGATAGAGCGCGACGAACATCGCCGGGATGATCGCGAAATATTTCGCCACGTCGTTCGCCACCGAGAAGGTGGTGAGCGCGCCGCGCGTCATCAGCAATTGCTTGCCGAGCCCGACCACCTCGATCAGCTTGGTCGGATCGCTGTCGAGGTCGACCATGTTGCCCGCCTCGCGCGCCGCCTGCGTGCCGGTGTTCATCGCCACCCCGACATCGGCCTGCGCCAGCGCGGGCGCGTCGTTGGTGCCGTCGCCGCACATCGCCACGAGCTTGCCGCCGGTCTGCTCCTGGCGGATCAGCGCCAATTTGTCCTCGGGCGTCGCCTGGGCGAGGAAGTCGTCCACCCCCGCCTCGGCCGCGATCGCCGCGGCGGTCAGCGGGTTGTCGCCGGTGATCATCACGGTGCGGATGCCCATGGTGCGCAGCTCGCCGAAGCGCTCGCGGATCCCGGCCTTGACCACGTCCTTGAGGAAGATCGCGCCGAGCAGGCGGCCGTCGCGCGCCACCGCCAGCGGCGTGCCGCCGGCGCGCGCGATCTCGTCGGTGAGGCGGCGCAACTCGGTCGCCGCGGCGGTCTCGCCCGCGCCCGCGTTGGCGCGCAGGATCGAGTCGACCGCGCCCTTCTGGATCAGCGTGTCGCCGATGCGCACGCCCGAGACGCGGGTCTGCGCTGTGAAGGGGATGACCTCGGCGCCCGCGGGCATCGGCCGCCGCAGCCCGAACGTGTCGCGCGCCAGCACGACGATCGAGCGGCCTTCCGGGGTCTCGTCGGCGAGGCTGGCGAGCAGCGCCGCCTCGGCCAGCTCGACGTCGCTGGCCCCGCCGACGCTGCGGAACTCGCTCGCCTGGCGGTCGCCGATCGTGATCGTGCCGGTCTTGTCGAGCAGCAGCACGTCCACGTCCCCCGCCGCCTCGACCGCGCGGCCCGACTTGGCGAGCACGTTGAACCGCACCAGCCGGTCCATCCCCGCGATGCCGATCGCGGAGAGCAGCGCCGCGATCGTCGTCGGGATCAGCGTGATCAGCAGCGCGGCGAGGATCGCCACCGGGATGCGGCCGCCGGTGTAAGCGGCGAAGCCCGGGATCGTCGCCACCGCGATCAGGAAGATGATCGTCAACCCGACCAGCAGCACGGTCAGCGCCACCTCGTTCGGCGTCTTCTGCCGCTCGGCACCCTCGACCAGCGCGATCATGCGGTCGAGGAAGCCCTTGCCCGGCTCCACCGTCACCTTCACGCGGATCTCGTCCGAGATGACGCGCGTGCCCGCGGTCACCGCCGAGCGGTCGCCGCCCGCCTCGCGGATCACCGGCGCGCTCTCGCCCGTGATCGCGGCCTCGTTGACCGAGGCGACGCCGGACACGACCTCGCCGTCCGAGGGTATCAGGTCGTTCGTCTCGACCAGCACCATGTCGCCGACCTTGAGCTGGCTGGCGGCGACATTGTCATACTGGCGCCCGTCGCCCTTCAGCCGCTTGGCGGTGAGCTCGGCCTTGGTCGCGCGCAGGCTCGCCGCCTGCGCCTTGCCGCGCCCCTCCGCCAGCGCCTCGGCGAAGGTGCCGAACAGCACCGTCAGCCACAGCCACACGACGAGCTGCGCCTTGAACGCGAGCGTCAGCCCGTCGCCGCCGATGCCGATCGTCACCGTCAGCAGCGTCGCCACGCAGGCGGTCACGAACATCACCGGGTTGCGGATCAGCTCTTTCGGGTTGAGCTTGAGGAAGCTTGCCGTGATCGCGGGCACGACGAGGTCGGCCGTGAACAGGCTCTTGGTCTGGGTCTTCGCCATATTGGCCCCCGGTTCAGAACAGCTGGCCGCGGATCATCGCGAGATGATCGGCGATCGGACCGAGCGCGAGGCTCGGCAGGAAGGTGAGGCCGCCCAGGATCAGGATGATGCCGACGAGCAGCCCGACCCACAGGCCGCCGGTGGTCGGGAACGAGCCCGCGCTCTCCGGCGTGTATTTCTTGGCGGCGAGGCTGCCCGCGACCGCGAGCATCGGCACGATGATGAAGAACCGCCCGATCCACATCGCGACACCGAGCAGCCCGTTATAATAGGGCGTGTTCGCGGTCAGCCCGGCGAAGGCGGAGCCGTTGTTCGCCACCGCGCTGGTGAAGGCGTAGAGGATCTCCGAGAAGCCGTGCGGCCCCTTGTTGAGCGGCCCCGCCAAGCCCTGTTGCAGCACCGACGACAGAGCGGTGAGGCCGAGGATGACGAGCGGCAGCACCGCGATCGCCAGCACCGCGAGCTTCACCTCGCGGCTCTCGATCTTCTTGCCGACATATTCGGGCGTGCGCCCGACCATCAGCCCGGCGACGAACACCGCGAGGATCGCGAACAGCAGGAAGCCGTAGATCCCCGCGCCGACGCCGCCGACGACGACCTCGCCGAGCTGCATGTTGAACAGTGGGATCATCCCGCCCAGCGCGGTGAAGCTGTCGTGCATGGCGTTGACCGCGCCGCACGAGGCCGCGGTGGTGATCACCGAGAACAGCGCGGAGGCGGCGATGCCGAAGCGCACCTCCTTGCCCTCCATGTTGCCGCCCGCGACGCCGAGCTGGTGGAGCATTGGGTTGCCCGCCGCCTCGGCGGCATAGGTCACGCTCACGCCGGCGAGGAACAGGATCAGCATCGCCGCCAGGATCGCCCAGCCCTGGCGCGTGTTGCCCACCGCTCTGCCGAAGGTCCAGGTCAGCCCGGCGCCGAGCAGGAAGATCGACAGCATCTGCACGAAGTTGGTCAGCGCGGTCGGGTTCTCGAACGGGTGCGCCGAATTGGCGTTGAAGAAGCCGCCGCCGTTGGTGCCGAGCATCTTGATCGCTTCCTGGCTGGCCACCGGCCCGAGCAGGATCGACTGGCGCGCGCCCTCCAGCGTCTGCACGTCGACGACGCCCGCGAGCGTCTGCGGCACGCCGCTGACGATGTAGAAGAGCGCGAGCGCGACGCAGAGCGGCAGCAGCAGGTAGAGCGTGATGCGGGTGACGTCGGCCCAGAAGTTGCCGATCGTTCTCGTCTCACGCCGCGCGAAGCCGCGGAACAGCGCGAAGGCGAGCGCGATGCCGGTCGCCGCCGACAGGAAGTTGTGGATCGTCAGCCCCAGCATCTGGCTGAGGTTCGACATGGTGCTCTCGCCGCCGTAGCTCTGCCAGTTGGTGTTGCTGGTGAAGCTGATCGCGGTGTTGAACGCGAGATGCTCGCTCACCGCGCCCAGCCCTTGCGGGTTGAGCGGCAGCACCGCCTGGAGCCGCAGCACGGCATAGGTGAACAGCATCAGCGCGACGTTGAACAGCAGCATGTGGAGCGCGTAGCGGCGCCACCCCTGCTCCTCGTCCGGGTCGACCCCGGCGAGCGCGTAGAAGCCGCGCTCGATCGGGCCGAGCACGCGGTGGAGCGGCGTGCGCCGCCCCTCGTACAGCGCGAACAGCCACAGGCCGACCGGCTTGGTCAGCGCGAGCAGCACGCCGGTGAAGGCGAGGATCAGGAACCAGCCCTGAAATGTCATGGCACCGCCTCCTTCAGAAGCGTTCGGGGCGGAGCAGCACCGCCACCAGATAGACGAGGAGGCCGAGCGCGGTGAGCGCCGCCAGCCAGAGGTCGAGCGTCATGTCGCGTCTCCTCAGCTATTGTCGCACAGGCGGACATAGGCGAGCGTCAGCGCCACCAGCCCGACCATGATCGCGACCCAGAGCAGGTCCTGCATCCCATCTCTCCCGTGTCAGAAGGCGGCGGTCAGCGAGGCCAGCACGGTGCCGCCGGCGATGCTGCCGGTGCCGTCCTGCCCCTTGCTGAAGCTCGGCCGCAGATAGGCCGACGACCGATCCGACAGGTCAGTGTCGACGTAGCTCAGGCCGAGGGTCAGGTTGCGCCAGGTCGCGTCGGCGCCGAGCGACCAGTCCCAGTAGGAACCGGTCGGCGCCACCGCGGTGGCGTTGGGGCCGAGCCCGTCCTGCCCCCAGCTATGGCCGATATGCGCCTTGGCGGTGAGCGGCGTGCCGGCGAGCGCCAGCGCGCCGTCGCCCCACAGATAGAGGTTGTCGTCCTTGGCGCCGGCGTCGGTGTAGACGCCCGCCGCGGCGTCGGCGCCGGTGCGGTACCAGCGCCCGATCGCCTGCTGCTTCGACGCATAGGCCGCGCCGGCGGTCAGCATCGCCGCGCCGGCGGTGCCGCTCAGCTTGACATAGGGCTCGGCGAAGTCGGTCTTGTCGGCGCCGCCGGGGTACATGTACCAGGTCAGCCCGATGTCGAGCGTGGCGTTGTCGGCGAGCTTGGCCTTGTAGCCGCCGATCAGGTCGAGCTCCATGTTGGCGCCGCCGAACGTGCCCCAGCCCGCCAGGTTCGACGCCCAGGCGCCGACGTAGAGGCCGCTCCCGTGCGCGACGGTGATCCCGCCCTGCACCGCCATCTGCCGGTCGCTCTGCGACACGCCGCGGAAGCGATAGTCGGACGCGATCGTGGCGGCGCCGCTGACCGTGATCGGCGCGGGCGCGGCGGCCTCGTGCGACCCAGCCTGATCCTCGGCCAACGCCTGCGCGTGCGCGGCGATCGGCAGACAGAGCGCGGCGCCGAGCGCGAGCGCGAGGACGAACGTCATTCTTGTCACCCCTCGAAGGGGCACCCTCCCGCGAGGATGCCTTCAAGGGCGGCCGATTAGGCGCACGGATCGTAGCAATACGAGATCGATTCCGCGAAACCTCGTATAGCTGGCATATAGCGGTCGCTTTTCGTCGCGCGACGCCGCTAGGGTGTGCTCCACCCGGTTCGCACCAGCGCGTGCTCGTGCGGACGCGGGAGCACGGTTCAACCGACGTGAATCAGACGATAGGCTCACCGGCGGAGCGCGACGCGGCGCCGGAGGGGAGGACATATGGCATCGGCAAGGTCTCGGCGCATCGCCGCGTCGGTCGCGCTCGCGGGTGCGCTGCTGCTCGGCACCGGCGCCGCCCCCCGCCAAGCAGAGCGCGACGGCGCGGATGCGACATATTCGGGCGACGATTGGCCTTATTATCACGGCAACCCCGGCGCGACGCACTTCTCCACGCTCGACCAGATCGACACGCGCAACGTCGCGCGGCTGGTCAAGGTCTGGGAATATGACAGCGGCGACGCCTTCGGCGAGGGCGCCTCGCAGTCGGACATGCAGAGCAACCCGCTGGTGATCGCGGGGTGGATGTATCTCGTCACCCCCAAGGGGCGGCTGGTCGCGCTCGACGCCGCCACCGGGCGCGAGCGCTGGAGCTATGATCCCGCCGTGACCCCGGTCGCGACGCGCCAGCGGCTGCGCGGCGTCTCTTATTGGAGCGGCGCGGGCGCGCGGCGCATCCTGTTCACGTTCGGCCAGGAGCTGATCTCGGTCGACGCCGACACCGGCCGCCCCGACCCGCGCTTCGGACGCGCCGGGCGCGTCGACCTGCGCGAGGGCTTCGGTCGACCGCTCGAGCGGCTGACCGTCAACAATGTCACCCCCGGCGCGGTGTTCGAGGATCTCATCATCATGGGATCGACCGGCCACACGCCGGGTGACGTCCGCGCCTTCGACGTGCGCACCGGCGCGATCCGCTGGACCTTCCACACCATCCCGCACCCGGGCGAAGCCGGTGCGGAGACCTGGCCGCGCGACGCCTGGAAGACCGAGATCGGCGCCAATGTCTGGGCCGGGCTGACCGTCGACGTCGCGCGCGGGCTGGTCTTCCTGCCGGTGGCGTCGAGCGGGATGGGCGACCGCGATTTCTACGGGCCGACCCGCACGGGGGCCAATCTCTTCGCCAACAGCCTGGTCGCGCTCGACGCGCGCACCGGACGACGGCGCTGGCACTTCCAGAGCGTCCACCACGATCTGTGGGACCGCGACTTTCCCGCGCAGCCCACGCTGGTCACGGTGCGCGGCGTGCCCGCGATCGCGCAGACGACCAAATCGGGGCTGGTCTATGTGTTCGACCGGCGCGACGGACGCCCGCTCTTCCCGATCGAGGAGCGGCCCGTGCCGCCCAGCGACATGCCCGGCGAGCACGCCTGGCCGACCCAGCCGATGCCGACCGGTATCGCCCCCTTCGCGCGCCAGCGGCTCACCCCGGCGGACGTGACGCGGCGCACCCCGGCGGCGCATCGCGCGGTCACCGCGACGCTGGCCACGCTGCGCAACCGCGGCCCGTTCGATCCGCCCAGCCTGCAGGGCACGGTGTTGCTGCCCGGCATGGACGGCGGCGCCGAATGGGGCGGCGCGGCCTATGATCCCGAGACCGGGCTGCTCTACGTCAACGCCAACGAGATGGCCTGGACGCTGCGGCTCAAGCCGCGCCCCGCGCGCGTCGCGGGCGGCGGGGGCGCCGCGCTCTACGCCAACCACTGCGCCGCGTGCCACGGCGTCGACCGCGCCGGCGACCCGCCGCAGGTGCCCGGGCTGCGCGACGTCGCGGCGCGGCTCAGCGCGGACCAGCTCGATCGCCAGATCACCCGCGGCGGCGGGCGGATGCCCGGCTTCGGCGGCACGCTGTCGCGCGCGCAGGTGGCCGAGCTGGTCGGCTATCTGCGCGGCGACGCTCCCCCGCCCGCCCCGCGCGGCAACGAGGCGGCGCCCGCCGCCGCGGCCGCGCTCGCGACCTTCGACGAGCCGTACGTGTTCGACGGCTATCACCGCCTGCTCGACCCGGACGGTTATCCCGCGCTGACCCCGCCCTGGGGGACGCTGTCCGCGCTCGACGTCAACACCGGACGCTGGGTATGGCGCCGCCCGCTCGGCCGCTATCCCGAGCTCGGGCCGGAGGAGACCGGCAGCGAGAATTACGGCGGCGCGGTGGTGACCAAAGGCGGGCTGCTGTTCATCGCGGCGACCGTCTACGACCGCCGCTTCCGCGCCTTCGACAAGCGCGACGGCCGGCTGCTCTGGTCGACCGAGCTGCCCGCCGCCGGGCTGGCGACGCCCGCCACCTATGCGGTGAACGGGCGCCAGTTCGTCGCGATCGCCGCGGGCGGCGGCAAGGACCGCAAGCGCCGGCCGGGCGGGTCGGTGGTCGCCTATGCGCTGCCGCGCTGAGCGCCCGTCGCCCGCCGCCGATAGAGCGAGATCAAGGCATCGCTGGCGTACACGCGTTTGCCGTTGTCGACACGCTCGGGTATGAGCATGCAATGTCCGACGCTTCCTCTGTCGCCCCCGACACCCGCGCGCCCGCCCGCAAGGGGGACCGCCACCAGGAGGCGGTGACGTTGCTGCGGCGGATGATCCTGTCGGGCGAGCTCGCGCCCGGCGAGCCGCTGCGCGAGGTCGCGCTCAGCGAGCAGTTCGGCACGTCGCGCACCCCCGTGCGCGAGGCGCTGCGGACGCTCGCGGCCGAGGGTCTGGTGACGCTGCTGCCCAACCGCACGGTGCAGGTCAGTCAGCTCGACGAACAGGCCGCGTCCGACGTGTTCAGCGTGCTCGGCGCGCTCGAGTCGCTCGCGGCGCGGCTGGCGTGCGAGCGGATGAAGCCCGAGGACGTCGAGGTCCTGTCCGAGCTGCAGGACGATCTCGCGCATTATTTCGCGGTGCGCGACCGTCCGCGCTATCTCGAGGCCAACCGGCTGATCCACGAGCATATCGTCGAATCCTCCGGCAATGCCTCGCTGATCCTGGCGTGGCGGCTGCTGCTGCCGCGCGCCGAGCGCGCGCGCCACGTCAGCACGCTCGACCACGCGCGCTGGGCCGAGGCGTTCGAGGAGCATGTCGAGATCGAGCGTGCCTTCCGCGCGCGCGACGTCGCCGCGATCGCGCGGCTGATGGAGGCGCATTTCGACAATGGCGCCTCGAGCATCCAGGAAGCGCGGCGGCGCGCGCGGCGCGAGCAACGCTCGCGCGCCTACAAGAGCGCCCCCGGCGCCGACTGAGCCCGCGCGGCGCGGCTCAATCGGCGGCGCGGTAGAGCAGCCGCGCCGCGTCGATCCGCAGGTACAGCAGCCCGCCCAGCGCCGACAGCGCGGCGAGCACGTACATCGCGGCGTTCCACCCGCTCCAGTGCAGGATATAGCCGGTGATCACCGCGGCCAGCGCGCCGCCGATATTGCCGAACGTGTTCATCACCGCCGACACCGAACCGGCATAGACCCCGCCGACGTCGAGCGTCAGCGCCCAGGAGACCCCCACCGTCAGCTCCAGCCCGAACACCGCGAGCGCGAACCAGGCGACGCTCACCAGCGGCGAGTCGCTCAGCACGCCCGCGGGGATCGCCACCGCGGCGAGCGCGAAGCCCGCCACCGCCACCGCGCGCCGCGCCCAGGTGACTCGGCCGGTGCGGCGCAGCAGATGGTCGGACACCCAGCCCCCCGCCACGTCGCCGATCACGCCCGCCATCAGCGGCAGGCTGGCGAACAGCCCCATCCGCGCCAGCTCGAAATCGCGCACCTCGCCGAGATACTTCGGGAACCACGTCAGGAAGATGTTGATCGAATAGGCGTAGCAGAAATACATCGCCGAGATCAGCCAGAGCTGCGGCTGCGCGAGCAGGTGGCGCCACGGCACGCGCGCGGTCGCGCCGCTGGTCTGGGCGGCCAGCGCCGCGGCGATCATCTCGCGCTCGGCCGCGTTGGTGCCGGCATGGTCCTGCGGCCGGTCGCGATAGTAGCGATACCACACCGCCGCCCACAGCAGCCCCAGCCCGGCGAAGATCAGGAACGGCGCGCGCCAGCCGAAGTGGATCATCAGCCACACCACCAGCAGCGGCGTCAGCGCCGCGCCGAGCCGCGCGCCCGCGTGCGTCACCCCCTGCGCGAAGCCGCGCTCGGAGGGCAGCATCCAGCGGCTGAGCGAGCGCGTCGCGTTGGGGAAGGCGCCCGCCTCGCCGCAGCCGAACAGGAAACGGCACGCGATCAGCGAGCCCGTGCTCCACGTCGCGGTGGTCAGCGCGGTGAAGCTCGACCACCACACCACCACCGCGGTGAGCACGCGGCGCGGGCCGAAGCGGTCGCCGAGCCAGCCGCCCGGGATCTGGAACAAGGCATAGCCGATCTGGAACACGCCCAGCACCCAGCCCCAGGCGCGGTCGCCGATACCATATTCCTGCTGGATCATCGGACCGGTCACCGAGATCACGACGCGGTCCATATAGGTGATCATATAGGCCAGCACGGTGAGCCACAGCACAACGTGGCGCACCCGCGTCGGGCGCATCGCCGCGGTGGCACCGGCCGCCTCGGGCGCGGGCGCCGCGGCGAGCGGCACCCCGCTCATCGGACCGACGGCACCTTGTTGCCGCCGACATAGACCGCGGCGATGCGGCGGCTGTTGAGGATGTCGCGCGTCGGGTCGGCGTCGAGCACGACGAAGTCGGCGAGCCGTCCGGTCGCGATCACGCCGCGGTCGCCGGTGCCGAGCCACTGCGCCGAGCGGCCGGTCGCGGCGTGGATCGCCTGCGCCGGGGTGAAGCCCGCCTTGACCAGCTGCTCCAGCTCCCAATGTTCGGAATAGCCCGGCAGCCGCCCCGGCGGCCCCGCGTCGGTGCCGAAGCCGTAGCGCACGCCCGCGCGCGCCAGCGCCATCTCATTGTCGCGCGCCTGCTCGTCGATCCGGGGCAGCGCGGGATAGATGCGGCTCGACGCGATCGACTTCTCGCGCTCGGGGCTCTCCAGCCCCGCGATCGTGGCGGGATCGGCGGCCTGGCGGAAGAACGGGTCGCGCGTGCGCGGATTGTCCGCGGCGAAGGCATAGACCGCGGCCTCGCGGCTGAGCGTGCCGGCGCCCTGCCACACGCCGCGCGCCTTCATCGCCGCGATCAGCTCGGCATCGACCGGCTTGTCGCGCACGCTGTGCATGAAGCCGTCGATCCCCTGCGCCACCAGCATCTTGGCGTCGGCGAGGTAGAAGACGTGGGCGAGCACGCGCTTGCCGCGGCGGTGGCCGGCGTCGATGATCGCCTTGCTGATCGCATAGGGCATCTTCGGCATCGCGCCGAGTTCGTCGTCCATCCACAGCTTGATATAGTCGACGCCCTTGCGCGCCTGCGCGTCGACCTCGGCGGCGGCCTCCTCGGGCGTGGCGACGGGATGGTTGATCCCGGGCACGCCGCCATAGCCGCCCTTGAACACCAGCCCCTGCCCCGCGGTCAGCAACCGTGCCATCGTCTGCGGACCGTCGCGGCCGGCGTCGCGGATCGCGAGCACGCTGTCCTTGTCGGTGCCCATCGACTGCACGGTGGTCACCCCGAAGGCGGCATAGGTGCGCAGGTCGCGCTGCACCGACTCGGGCGTGAAATACTCGGCCTTCTGGACCAGGTCGCGCACCGTGCCGATGTGGACGTGGAGATCGATGATCCCCGGCATCAGATATTTGCCGCCGAGGTCGACGGTGCGCACGCCGCGCCGCGTCGGCGCCTTGCCCTGCGCGCCGACCCAGCGGATCCGCGCGCCGTCGACCAGCATCGCCTGCCCCGCGCGCGGCGCGGCGCCGGTGCCGTCGATCAGCGTGAAGCCGCGATAGAGCACCGGCTCGGCCCGTGCCGCTCCCGCGACCAGCAGCGCGGCGATCGTCGCCGCCGCCCATCCGACCCTGGCCTGTCTGCCGCTCGCCATCACCCGCTCTCCTCGGCCCGTCGCGCGGGTCGTTCGCCCGCTGTCGATCAATGCATGCAATGTTTACGCGATGTATGCAACGTGGCAAGTCACTGCCGTACGAGCATAAACGAGAGGGTGTATGAGGAAAGCCGCGATGAGGGCGGCGGCGGCGCTGCTGGTGGCGACCGGCATCGGCGGCGCCGCGCGCCCCGCGCCGCCGGCGGCGGACTGGACCAGCTTCGGCGGCGACGAGGCCGGGCAGCGCTTCTCGCCGCTCGCCGAGATCACCCCCGCCAACGTCGCGCGGCTCACCCCGATATGGACGTTCGAGCTGCGCCCCGCCGACCGCCCCGCGGCGCGGCTGCTGGTGAGCAACATAACCCCGCTCGCGATCGGCGGCACGCTCTACCTCGCCACGCCTTATGGCCGCGTCGTCGCGCTCGACGGCGCGACCGGGGCGACGCGCTGGAGCGCCGCGCTCCCCGAGGACGACGGCGTCGCGGGCCGCGCGCTGGCCTATTGGCGCGGCGACGCGAGCACCCCCGCGCGGCTGTTCGTCGGCACGCGCTCGGGGCGGCTGCTGGCGTTCGACGCGGCGACCGGGCGCGCCGCGGCGGGGTTCGCGCCGCTCGCGCTGCGCACCCCCGCGATCATGAACGGGACCGACGGCGGCGGCTATCCCGCGGGCTACAGCTATCAGATCAACAGCGCGCCCGCGGTGATCGGCGACGTGATCGTCACCGGCGCGCGGCTGCAGGAATCGCCCGCGCGCGGCCCCGCGGGCGACGTGCGCGGCTGGGACGCGCGCACCGGGCGGTTGCTGTGGACCTTCCACTCGATCCCGCGCGCGGGCGAGCGCTTCGCCGAGACGTGGCGCCCCGGCGACGGCGCGCGCCGCTCGGGCGTCAACGTGTGGAGCAGCATGGCCGCGGACGTCGCGCGCGGCATCGTCTACGTGCCGTTCGGCACCCCCGCCTATGACCGGGTCGGCGTCGACCGGCCCGGCGCCAATCTGTTCGCCAACGCGCTGGTCGCGCTCGACGCGCGCAGCGGGCGCTACCTGTGGCATTTCCAGACCGTCCACCACGACATCTGGGATCTCGACCTGCCGGTCCAGCCGACGCTGCTCGACGTGCGGCGCGGCGGGCGCGTGATCCCCGCGGTCGCGGCGATGAACAAGTCGGGCTATCTCTTCGTGCTCGATCGCGTCTCGGGCAAGCCGCTGTTCCCGGTGCGCGAGCGGCGCATGCCCGCCAGCAGCGTGGCGGGCGAGCAGGCGTGGCCGACGCAGCCGATCCCCGCCGCGCCCGCGCCGCTGACGCGCCAGGCGATGACCGCGGACGACATCGCCGCGCTCACCCCCGCGCACAGCGCCTTCTGCCGCGCGCGCGTGGCGCGCGAGCGCGCCGGCTTCGCCGCGCCGTTCGAGCCGCTGCGCACCGACCGGCCGATGGTGCGCTTCCCCGGCAGCGGCGGCGGGCCGAACTGGGGTGGCGGCGGCTATGACGCGGGGCGCGGCCTGTACGTCATCAACACCAGCGAGCTCGGCTCGATCGAGCAGCTCGGGCAGGACGCGCAGGGGAATTGGTACAATGTCGCGCCCGGCCCGTCGTGGTTCGGCCAGGACGGGACGCGGCTGCCGTGCCAGCGACCGCCGTGGGGCCAGCTCGCCGCGGTCGAGGTGGCGAGCGGGCGGATCGCGTGGCAGGTCCCGCTCGGCGTCACCGACGAACTGCCCGTGGACCGGCGCGCGACCGGGCGCCCCAATGTCGGCGGGCCGCTCGTCACCGCGACCGGACTGACCTTCATCGGCGCGACCGACGACCGCTATGTCCGCGCCTTCGCCACCGCGACCGGGCGCGAGCTGTGGCGCTTCCGGCTCGGTGCCGCGGCGCACGCGCAGCCGGTGAGCTATCAGGGCGGCGACGGGCGGCAATATGTCGCCTTGGTGTCGGCGGGCGGGTCGTATCTCGGCAGCCCCAACAGCGCGAGCCGGCTGGTGGTGTTCGCCCTGCCCCGTGCGGGCGAGCGCGGGGTCGCCGCGGCCGCGGCGCAGGCGGTGGCGCCGGTCCGCGCGCCGCGCGCGGCAGCGACGACTCCGGTCGCGGCGCCCGCCCCCGCCTCACCCGATCTCGCCCCCGGGCCGGGGAAGGCGCTGGCCGAGCGCGCCTGCACCGCCTGCCATGTCGCGGCGCAGGTGACCGCGCAGCGCCGCTCGCGCGCCGACTGGGCCGCGACGGTGGAGAAGATGGTCGGCTATGGCGCGCAGGTGCCCGACGCCGAGTTCGACGCGCTGGTCGACTATCTCGCGCGCCACTATCCCGCGGCGGGATGACCGCGCCGCGATCGCGGTGCGCGCGCCGACCGGGCACCCTCTGGCGCCGCGCGGCGTTACCCCCGCCATGCCCACCGCGCCCGATCATCCGCTCCGCCTCGGCTTCCCCGTCAAGGTCATGGGCAAGCCCGGCCTCAAGAGCGGCGACACGCGCCGCTGGCAGGCCAATCCCCATCTGAGATGCTCGCTCGAGCAGGTCGACAAGGTGCTCGACTATCTCGCCAGCGAGCGGCTCGACATGTACCGGCTGTCGTCCGACCTCGCGCCCTATGCGACGCATCCGGACATGCCGCAGTTCCACGACATGGTGCGCGAGAGCGACGCCGAGCTCGCCGCGTTCGGCGCCAAGGCGCGCGCGCTCGGCATCCGCCTGTCGTTCCACCCGTCGCAATATGTGCTGCTCAACAGCCCCGACGACGCGCTCACCGCCAAGTCGATCTGGGACCTGTCGTCGCAGGCCGAGATGCTCGACCGCATGGGGCTGGACGCGGAGGCGGTGATGGTCACCCATGTCGGCGGTGTCTACGACGATCATGCCGCCAGCCGCGAACGCTGGATCCGCGGCTGGGAGCGCTGCCCCGATCATGTCCGCGCGCGGCTGGTGCTGGAGAACGACGACCTGCGCTTCTCCGCCGCGGACGTGCTGTGGATCCACCAGCGCACCGGGGTGCGGCTGATCTTCGACTATCAGCATTTCTGGTGCCTCAACCCCGAGCGGCTCGACCTGCGCGACACGCTCGAGCGCTTCCTGGCGAGCTGGCCCGCCGGGGTCCGCCCCAAGATCCATTTCTCCAGCCCGCGCACCGAGATGCGCGAGATCAAGCAGAAGATCACCGCGCAGCAGCGCGCCAGCGGCAGGACGGTGCGCAAGGGCGAGCTGGTCAAGGCGCCGGTGAAGGCGACCGCGCGCGTCAAGACAGTGCTGCGCCCGCCGGTGTGGACCGGGCACGCCGACTTCACCAACCCGTTCGAGTTCGCCACCTTCATGCGCACCGCCGAGGGGCTGGTGTTCGACGTGATGATGGAGGGCAAGGCCAAGGACGTCAGCCTGCTCAAGCTGCGTCCCGACCTGCTGCGCTACGCCCCCGACGTGGCCGCGCGCTTCGGCATCACCGCCGCCGATGCCGATGCGCTCGCGGCGGACGAGGCCGCGCTCGACCACGGCGGTGCCGCGACGGACGATGCCCCCGACGTCGACGAGGGCGCGACGTGAGCGCGCGCCGCGGCTCAGCCGCGCGGGTGCGCCGCGCGATAGACGTCGAGCAGGTGCGCCGCGTCGACGCCGGTATAGACCTGCGTCGAGCTGAGGCTGGCATGGCCGAGCAGCTCCTGCAGCGCGCGCAGATCGGCGCCGCGGCCCAGCAGGTGGGTCGCGAAACTGTGGCGCAGCGCGTGCGGGGTGGTGCGGTCGCCCAGCCCCAGCCGAGCGCGCGCGGCGCGGACCTTCACCCGCACGATCCCGGGCGACAGCGCGCCCCCGCGCACCCCGCGGAACAGCGCCGCCTCGGGCTCGACCGGCCAGGGCATCCGCGCCGCATATTCCTCCACCGCGGCGCGCACGTCGGGCAGCAGCGGCACGATCCGCGTCTTGCCGCGCTTGCCCGTGACGCGCAGCGTCTCGCCCAGCGGCAGCACCGCGCCGCGCAGCGCCACCGCCTCCCCGATCCGCAGCCCCGCGCCGTAGAGCAGCAGCAGCACCGCCCAGTCGCGCGCCGCGACCCAGGGCTCGTCGCTCTCCTCCGCCACCTCGGTGGCGAGCGCGACCGCCTCGTCGGGCGCGATCGGGCGCGGCACGCCCTTGCGCACGCGCGGCCCGCGCAGCCGCGGCGCGCTGCCGGTGCCCCCGACCCAGTCGAGGAAGCCGCGCACCGCCGACAGTTCGCGCGCCGCCGAGGCGTTGCTCAGCCCGGCCGCCGTGCCCGCCGCCGCGGTCGCGGTGCGGCGATGCGCCAGATAGGCGCGCAGGTCCGCCGCGCTCACCCGCGCCAGCCGCGCGGGGTCGGCGGGCTCGCCCCAATGTTCACCCAGGAACGCGCACAGCCGCGCCGCGGTGGCGCGATATGCGCGCACCGTATGCTCGGAGCGGCGACGGTCGCGCGCGAGGTGGATCGCATAGCGTTCGGCCAGGGTCAGCGGGGGCGCGGTCATCGACCGATTCCTCATCCTTTCGTCGCATTTCACGTGCTTAATACGGGCTGGAAAAGGTAAATTAACACACCGCAACCATAAGGCGAGCGATGGCCCCTCCCTCCCCTTCCGCTGGTGCCGACGAGACGGCCCGAGTCGCCGCGCTGAACGCGCTGGCGCTGCTCGACAGCGAGCCGGAGAAGGAGTTCGACGCGCTGGTCGCGCTCGCGGCGCAGCTGCTCGGCTGCCCGACCGCGCTGCTCAACCTGGTGGACCGCGACCGGCTGTGGATCAAGGCCAGCACCGCGCCCAACGGCACCCGCCAGATCGCGCGCGACATCACCTTCTGCGATCGCGTGGTCACCGAGCGCGAGCTGGTGGTGATCGACGATCTCACCGCCGACCCGCGCTTCGGCACCAGCCCGCTGGTGGTCGAGGCCGGGCTGCGCTTCTACGCGGGCGCGCCGGTCAACGTGTTGGGATCGGACGGCGAGCGTCACGCGGTGGGCACCCTGTGCGCGATCGACACCGCGCCGCGCACGCTCGACGAGCGCGAGCGTGCCGCGCTGCGCCACCTCGCCGCGCTGGCGGAGGCGCTGCTGGAGGCGCGCCGCACCGCGCTGAAGGCGATCCACATCGCCACCACGGGCGAGCAGCTCGTCACCCGGCTGGCGCGGCAGGACCGGATCTTCCGCCAGGCCGAGCAGATCGCGATGATCGGTTCGTGGCGGCTCAACGTCGCGCGTCAGTCGCTCGAATGGTCGGACAATGTGTACCGCATCCACGGTCTGCCGGTCGGCGAGAAGCCCGATCTGGCGCGCGCGCTCGCTTTCTACCCAGCGGCGGTGCGCGACGAGATCGCGGCGACGATCGCTGGCGCGATCGCGGCGGGGCGGCGCTTCGATTTCGAGAGCGACTTCATCACCGCGGACGGGCGCACGCTGCGCGTCCGCTCGAGCGGCGAGCCCGAGGTGGTCGACGGCAAGCTGGTCGCGATGATCGGGGTGTTCCAGGACATCACCGGCCGCCACGCGCTGGAGACGCAGCTGCGCCACGCCGCCGACACCGACGCGCTGACCGGGCTGGCGAACCGCGCCGCCTTCGACCGCGCGCTCGACCGCGCGATGACCCGCGCGCGGCGCGATCATACCCCGCTCCACCTCGTGCTGATCGACCTCGACGGCTTCAAGGCGATCAACGACACCCTGGGGCACGGCGCCGGCGACGACGTGCTGCGGCTGACCGGCGCGGCGCTGTCGGAGCCGTGGCTGCGCGGCTCGCTGGCGGCGCGGATCGGCGGCGACGAGTTCGCGCTGATCGTCGAGGACGCTTCGCTGATCGCGGACCTGGATTCGCTGCGCGAGCATGTCGAGGCGAGCCTGCGCGTCGCGGTGGAGGCCAATGGCGTGACGATGACGAGCGCGGGATCGGTCGGGATCGCGCCGTTCGACGAGGACTGCCACTCGCTCCGCGACCTGGCGCGCCGCGCGGACGTGCTGTTGTACCAGGCGAAACGCGCGCGCGTCGGCCAGCGCCGCTTCCCGCCGCCGCGCCGGGTGGCATGACGCGCGACTGAGGCGGTCGGCCGCGCCGCACGCCGCCGCTCTTCCCGCCGACTCCGCCCTGCCCCATATGGCGCGCATGTCCTCCCGCGCGCGCGTCCTCGTCCTCAACTCCGCGCTCGGCCCGCTCGACTATCGCGTACCGCGCGAGCTGGCGGTCGAGCCGGGCTCGATCGTGGTCGCCCCGCTCGGGCCGCGCCAGCTGCTCGGCGTGGTGTGGGAGCCCGAGCGCATGCCGTCCGACGCCGAGGTCGGCGACAATCGCCTGCGCAACCTGCTCGCGGTCGCCGACGTGCCGCCGCTGCGCGCGCCGCTGCGCCGGCTGATCGAGTGGACCGCGGACTATTATCTCGCGCCCCCGGCGGCGGTGGCGCGGATGACGCTGTCGTCGAGCGCGGCGCTGGAGGGCGCGCGCAGCGCGGTCGAGTATCGCGCCACCGGCGCGGTGCCCGACCGGCTCACCCCGCAGCGCGCGCAGGCGCTCGAGCGGATCGGCGACCGCCAGGGATTGATCCGCGAACTGGCGACGATCGCCGAGGTGAGCGACGCGGTGATCCGCGGGCTGGTCAAGAGCGGCGCGATCGAGCCGATCGAGGTCGGGATCGACAGCCCCTACCCTGTCCCCGATCCCGACCACGCACCCCCCGCGTTGTCGCCGGAACAAAGCGAGGCGGCGGCGACCCTGGTCGGCGCGGTCGAGGCCGCCGCGTTCCAGCCGATCCTGCTCGACGGCGTCACCGGGTCGGGCAAGACCGAGGTCTATTTCGAGGCGGTCGCGGCGGCGCTGCGCGCGGGCCGGCAAGTGCTGGTGCTGCTCCCCGAGATCGCGCTGACCGAGCCCTTCCTCAAGCGCTTCCACGATCGTTTCGGCTGCGAGCCGGTGGCGTGGCACTCGGGGCTGCGCGCGACGCAGCGGCGCCGCGCCTGGCGCGCGGTGGCGAGCGGCGAGGCCAAAGTGACGGTGGGGGCGCGCTCGGCGCTGTTCCTGCCCTATGCCGAGCTCGGGCTGATCGTGGTCGACGAGGCGCACGAGACCAGCTTCAAGCAGGAAGACGGCGTTCACTATCACGCGCGCGACGTGGCGGTGATGCGCGGGTTGTTCGAGCGCTGCCCGGTGATCCTCGCCTCCGCCACGCCCGCGATCGAGACGCGCCATCAGGTCGCGCTCGGCACCTATGCCGAGGTCAAGCTGCCGGGCCGCTACGGCGTCGCCGAGATGCCGACGATCGCCGCGATCGACCTGATCGAGGAGCCGCCCGAGCGCGGCCGCTGGCTCAGCCCGCGGCTGGTCGAGGCGCTGCGCGACACGCTCGCGCGCGGCGAACAGTCGCTGCTGTTCCTCAATCGGCGCGGCTATGCGCCGCTGACCTTGTGCCGCACCTGCGGGCACCGCTTCCAATGCCCGAACTGCACCGCCTGGATGGTCGAGCACCGGCTGACGCGCCGGCTCGCCTGCCACCATTGCGGCCATGTCGAGCCGGTGCCGCGGCTCTGCCCCGAGTGCAGCAACGAGGACACGTTGGTCGCCTGCGGCCCCGGGGTCGAGCGGATCGCGGACGAGGTCGCGGCGCTGTTCCCCGAGGCACGCGCCGCGGTGGTGACGTCGGACACGATCTGGTCCCCCGCCAAGGCCGCCGAGTTCGTCGCGCGGATGGAGGAAGGCGCGATCGACATCGTCGTCGGCACGCAGCTGGTGACCAAGGGCTATCATTTCCCCAACCTGACGTTGGTCGGGGTGGTCGACGCCGACCTCGGGCTCGACGGCGGCGACCTGCGCGCGGCCGAGCGTACCTTCCAGCAGATCCGCCAGGTTTCGGGTCGTGCGGGGCGCGGTGCCAAGAAGGGGCAGGTGTTCATCCAGACGCACAGCCCCAAGGCGCAGGTGATGCAGGCGCTGGTGACGGGCGACGCCGACGCCTTCTACGCCGCCGAGACCGAAGCGCGGCAGGACGCGGGCGCACCCCCGTACGGCCGCTATGCCGCGATCATCGTGTCGAGCGAGGAACAGGCCGCCGCGCATGAGGTGGCGCGGCTGATCGGGCGGCACGCGCCCGAGGTGGAGGGGATGGCGGTGTACGGTCCCGCCCCGGCGCCGCTGGCGATGCTGCGCGGACGCCACCGCTTCCGCCTGCTGGTCCATGCGCGGCGCGCGCTCGACGTGCAGGACGTGATCCGCGACTGGCTCGGCGCGCTCGACTGGCCCGCCAAGGTGCGCGTCGCGGTGGACGTCGACCCGTACAGCTTCCTGTGAGCCGCGCGCCGCACTGACCGATAGCGGTGAGATCGGCGCAAACCCCGGCTTGACCACCCCTGCCCGCCACTTACGCTCGTGCGCGTGACAAGCGTGGGGTGGGTGGTGATGCGCGGCTGGCTGGCGGGACTGGCAGGGTGGATCGCGGTCGCGGGCGCGGCGCCGGCCGCGGCGGCATGGCAGGAAGCGAGCTCGCCGCATTTCCTCGTCTATTCGGACGACGACCCCGCTGAGGTGACCGCCTTCGCCACCACGCTCGAGCGGTTCGACAAGGCGATGCGCGTGATGCGCGGATTGCCCGATACGCCGGTGAGCGCGGCGCAGCGCGTCACCGTCTACGTGCTCAAGGACGTGCGCGCGGTGCAGCGGCTGCTCGGTTCCAGCGGCGTGGCGGGCGTCTATCTGCCGCGCGTCAGCGGCGCGATCGCCTTCGTGCCGCGCGAGACGCACGATCGCGGCAAGCTCGCGCTGTCGGCGCAGGCGGTGCTGCTGCACGAATATGCGCACCATTTCATGTTCGCGACCTGGGGCGAGCGCCCCTTCCCCGCCTGGTTCGTCGAGGGCTTCGCCGAGTTCAACGCCACCGCGATCGTCCAGCCCGATCGCATCCTGTTCGGGGCGCCCCCGCTGTATCGCGCGGTCGGGATGATCGACACCGATCAGGTGCCCGCGCGCGACCTGCTGCTCCGCTCGCCGTCGGAGCGCAAGATGACCCCGGAGCAGCGCCAGACCTTCTACGGCCGCGCCTGGCTGCTGACGCATTATCTCACGCTGGGGCGCGGCGAGCGCGAGACGATGCGCGGCTATTTCGACACGCTCGATCACAAGACCGCGGCCGAGGCCGCCGCGACGCTGGGTGATCCGCGCCAGCTCGACAAGGCGCTCAACGCCTATGCGCGCAGCAAGCGGCTGCCGATGTTCGGGATCAAGCTGGCGGACCTGCCGATCGGTGCGGTGACGGTGCGCGCGCTCGGCGCGGCCGAGGCGGCGATCATGCCGGTACGCCAGCGCTCGCAGCGCGGCGTCGATTCACGCTCGGCGCGCGGGGTGGTCGAGGAGGCGCGGCTGGTCGCGGCGCGCTTTCCGAGCGATCCGGCCGTCCAGGTCGCGCTGGCGGAGGCGGAATATGACGCGGGCGACTATGCCGCGGCGGACGCGGCGGCAGCGCGCGCGCTGGCGGCCAGCCCCAAGCTCGGCCGCGCGATGATGTACCGGGGCATGGCGCAGGAAGCGCTCGCGGCGGCGGACAAGAGCACCGACGCGGCGCGCTGGAAGACGGTGCGCGGCTGGTTCCGTGACGCCAACCGGCTCGATCCCGAGGATCCGTGGCCGCTCGCGGCTTTCTATCAGGCCTATGCGCGCTCGGGCGAGCCGATGTCGGCCAATGCCGAGAAGGGGCTGGCCTATGCCTATCAGCTCGCGCCGTTCGACCGCGGGCTGGCGATCTCGGTGGCGATGATGCACATCAAGCACCAGCGCCGCGACGAGGCCGCGGCGGCGCTGCGCCGCGTCGCCTACGATCCCCATGGCGGGCAGACCGCGGAATGGGCGATGACGCTGCTGACCGCGTTGCAGAGCAACGATCCCGCGGCGATCGCGGCGATGGCGGAGGCGGCCGGCGCACCCCCGGCGCCGCCGCCCGAGGAGCGGTGAGCCGCGCGAGCGCGCGGCGACCGCTCAGCCGGCGTGTTCGGCGAGGACCGTCAGCCCCTTGGCGTTGACCTCGGCGAAGCCACCGCGGATCGCGATGGTCTCGGGCGCGGCGCCCGGCGTCTTCTGCACCAGCACCTCGCCGTCGCGGATCGTCGACATGAAGGGCGCGTGCCCCTCGAGCACGGCGAAGTCGCCGTCGGTGCCGGGCACCGTGACCATATGCACCTCGTCGGAGCGGACGAGGCGTTCGGGGGTGACGAGTTCGAAGTGCAGCATGGGTCTGATATCCTGAACGGCGTGGACGTGATGAGGTCGAGGCGAGCGGGCGACATCGCACGGGCACCGACGCGGGGCTAGTCGATCACAGCTTCAATACCGCGATCAGCACGCCGGTGGCGGTGAAGATCGCGCCGACGAGCCAGGTCAGCAGCTGGGTCTTGGCCGACTCGATCCGCGCGGTCATGCGCTCCTCGACGAGGCGGAGATCGGTGGCGACCTGAGCGAAGCGGGCGTCGACCTTGACGTCGGCTTCTTCAAGTCGCGCCTCGATCTGATCGAAGCGCGCATCGACCTGGGCGAAGCGCGCGTCAACCTGAGCGAACCGCGCGTCGACCCTGGCCGCCTCTCGATCGAACCGGGCCTCGATCCGGGCGGCCTCCTGCTCGAACCGGGCCTCGATCCGCACAGCCTCTTGCTCGAACCGCGCGTCGATCCGCTCGCCCAGACGATCCAGGTCCGCCTTTGTCGCCGCGCCCTCGCCCATCGCGCGGCCGATCGCCGCGGCGATGGCCTCGGCCTGGTCCTGCGGCAGCGCCGCCGCGCGCAGGTCCTTCGCGATCGAGAGCGTGTCGATGCCCATACCACCCTAAGGTAGCCGGGCACCGACCCCGAGTCGATCAGGCGTCCTGCGCCAGCTTCTCCGCTTTGGCAACCGCCTCGTCGATGCCGCCGACCATGTAGAAGGCGGCCTCGGGCAGATGATCATACTCGCCGTTCACCACCGCCTTGAACGAGCGGATCGTGTCGTCGAGCTGGACGAACTTGCCCGGGATGTTGGTAAACACCTCGGCGACGTGGAACGGCTGCGACAGGAAGCGCTGGATCTTGCGCGCGCGGCTGACCGTCAGCTTGTCCTCCTCGGACAGCTCGTCCATGCCGAGGATGGCGATGATGTCCTGCAACGACTTGTACTTCTGCAGGATCGACTGGACCGCGCGCGCGGTCTCATAGTGATCCTGGCCGACGGTGCGCGGCTCCAGCACGCGGCTGGTCGAGTCGAGCGGGTCCACCGCCGGGTAGATGCCCAGCTCGGAGATCGCGCGGCTCAGCACGGTGGTGGCGTCGAGGTGCGCGAACGAGGTCGCCGGCGCCGGGTCGGTGAGGTCGTCCGCGGGGACGTACACCGCCTGCACCGAGGTGATCGAGCCCTTGTTGGTCGAGGTGATGCGCTCCTGCAACGCGCCCATGTCGGTCGACAGCGTCGGCTGATAGCCCACCGCCGAGGGGATACGGCCGAGCAGCGCCGACACTTCCGCACCCGCCTGGGTGAAGCGGAAGATGTTGTCGACGAAGAACAGCACGTCCTGCCCTTCCTGATCGCGGAAATATTCCGCGATGGCGAGGCCCGACAGCGCCACGCGCGCGCGCGCGCCAGGCGGCTCGTTCATCTGGCCATAGACCAAGGCGACCTTCGAGCCCTCGCTGATCGCATTGCCCTCGGCGTCCTTGGCGATCACGCCCGCGTCGAGGAACTCGTGGTACAGGTCGTTGCCCTCACGGGTGCGCTCGCCGACGCCGGCGAACACCGAGGTGCCGCCATGCCCCTTGGCGATGTTGTTGATCAGCTCCTGGATCAGCACGGTCTTGCCGACGCCGGCGCCGCCGAACAGGCCGATCTTGCCGCCCTTGGCGTAGGGCGCGAGCAGGTCGATCACCTTGATGCCGGTGACGAGGATCGCGCTCTCGGTCGACTGGTCGACGAACTCGGGGGCCTTGGCGTGAATCGGCGCGCGCAGCTCGGTCTGCACCGGCCCGCGCTCGTCGATCGGCTCGCCGACCACGTTCATGATGCGGCCGAGCGTCGCCGGGCCGACCGGCACCTGGATCTGGCTGCCGGTGTCGGTCACGGTCTGGCCGCGGGTGAGCCCCTCGGTCGAGTCCATCGCGATCGTGCGGACCGTGTTCTCGCCGAGATGCTGCGCCACCTCGAGCACCAGCCGCTGGCCGTTGTTGCTCGTCTCCAGCGCCGACAGGATCGCGGGCAGGTTGTTGTCGAAATGGACGTCGACCACCGCGCCGATCACCTGGCTGACGCGGCCGACGTTGTTGCTGCCCGATCCGGTGCTCCCGCTGGTCGGGCGAATGTCTTCGGCGAGGGTTGCCATCACATCTTTCCTTGGTTCGTCTGCCCCGATGTAGGCGCGGAGCGGGTGAAGGTCACGGCCAACAGCCGCTCCTTGGGGGTGGTGGTGCGCGTCACCGCATAATCGGCGCCGCCCTTGAGTTGTCCGGTGGCGCGCTTCGTGCCGTGGATCGCGGCGAGCGCGCTGTCGCCGCCGCTGACGCCGAGCTGCTGGAGCGACTGGGCGAGCCATTTGTCGAACGAGTCGCGCGCGAGCTGGTCGTTCGCCGAGGTCGGCTCGACCAAGCGATACTCGATCGCCTCGAGCCGGTCGGCCGCGCCGCTGGCGGTGAAATGCGCCATCACCGGGTGCTTGCCCTGCGGGTCCGACATCGGCGTCGGCGCCGCCTCGGAGCGCCAGACGCCGCCGCGCTTCTCATAGGCGCCCGGCCGCAGCCCGATCCGCCCGAAGCGGTCGAGCGCGACGCCGGGATCGGTGAACACGCCGTCCCAGCTGCCGCCCGCGAGATTGGGCCCGCTCGGCTCGGCCACCGCGGCGGTGTCGTTGGCCGGCGCCTGGTCGGCGGCGGGCTTGGAGCAGCCTGCCACCGCCAGCGTCGCCGCCAGCAGCAGGATGCCCGCCCGGATCACAGTGCCTCTGCGCCCGAGATGATCTCCACCAGCTCGGTGGTGATCGCCGCCTGGCGTGCGCGGTTGTACTGGATGCTCAGCCGCTTGATCATATCGCCCGCGTTACGCGTGGCATTGTCCATCGCGGTCATGCGGCTGCCCTGCTCGGAGGCGGCATTCTCCAGCATGGCGCGGAAGATCTGGATCGCGACGTTGCGCGGCAGCAGGTCGGCGAGGATCGCTTCCTCGCTCGGCTCATATTCCACCGTCGCGTCGCCGGCATTGGCCAGCTTCGGCTCGCCGCGGTCGGGGATCGCGACCGGGATGATCTGCTGGCCGACCGGCAGCTGCACCAGCGCCGACTGAAACTTGGCGTAGAACAGATGCGCGACGTCGAACTCGCCCGCGGCGTAGCGCGCGATCAGGTCGTCCGCGATCGCCTTGGCGTCGTCGAACGCCACGGTCTTCACCGTCGAGAGATCATGGTCGACCTTGATCGCCTGCGGGTAGAAGCGGCGCAGCACGCGCCCCTTCTTGCCGGCGAGATAGAAGATCACGGTCTTGCCCGCGGCCTCCAGCTCCTCGGCCTTGCGGCGTGCGGCGCGGACGATGTTGGTGTTGAACGCGCCCGCCAGGCCGCGCTCCGAGGTGGCGACCACCAGCAGGTGCACCTGGTCCTTGCCCGTCCCCGCCAGCAGCGGCGAGGCGCCGACACCGACGTTGCGCGCCAGGCTGGCGACGACGCCCTCGAGCCGCTCGGCATAGGGGCGGCCGGCGATCGCCGCCTCCTGCGCGCGGCGCAGCTTGGCGGCGGCAACCATCTTCATCGCCTTGGTGATCTTCTGCGTCGACTTGACCGAGCCGATGCGGATCTTGAGGGCCTTGAGTGACGCCATGTCCTGCCTTCTCGTGCTCCTGCGTAGGCAGGAGCCCAGGGTTATTCAGCGGATCGTCTGTGGCACTGGGCTCCTGCGTCCGCAGGAGCACGCGCCTCAGGCGAAAGTCTTCGCGAACTGGTCGAGCGCGCCCTTGAGCTTGCCCTCGGTGTCCTTGCCCAGCTCGCGCGAGTCGCGGATCGCGCTCAGCACGTCGGCATGGTCGTTGCGCAGGAACGCCAGCATCGCCGCCTCGTAGCGGGTCACGTCGGCGACCGGCACCTGGTCGAGATAGCCGTTGGTGCCGGCGTAGATCGACGCGGTCTGCTCCTCGAACGGCATCGGCGAGAATTGCGGCTGCTTGAGCAGCTCGGTCAGCCGCGCGCCGCGGTTGAGCAGCTTCTGCGTCGAGGCGTCGAGGTCCGAGCCGAACTGCGCGAACGCCGCCATCTCGCGATACTGCGCCAGCTCCAGCTTGATCGAGCCCGACACCTTCTTCATCGCCTTGGTCTGCGCGGCGCCGCCGACGCGGCTGACCGACAGGCCGACGTTGATCGCGGGGCGGATGCCCGCGAAGAACAGGTCGGTCTCGAGGAAGATCTGGCCGTCGGTGATCGAGATCACGTTGGTCGGGATGTACGCAGACACGTCGCCCGCCTGGGTCTCGATGATCGGCAGCGCGGTGAGCGAGCCGTTGCCGTTGGCGTCGTTCATCTTCGCCGCGCGCTCCAGCAGGCGCGAGTGGAGATAGAAGACGTCGCCCGGATAGGCCTCGCGGCCCGGCGGACGGCGCAGCAGCAGCGACATCTGGCGATAGGCCACCGCCTGCTTCGACAGATCGTCGAACACGATCACCGCGTGCATCCCGTTGTCACGGAAATACTCGCCCATCGCGGTGCCGGTGTAGGGCGCGAGGAACTGCAGCGGCGCGGGGTCCGACGCGGTCGCGGCGACGACGATGGAATAATCCATCGCGCCATTCTCCTCCAGCGTGCGGACGAGCTGCGCCACGGTCGAGCGCTTCTGGCCGACCGCGACATAGACGCAGTACAGCTTCTTCGACTCGTCGGTGCCCGCGTTGGCGGTCTTCTGGTTGATGAACGTGTCGATCGCGATCGCCGACTTGCCGGTCTGGCGATCGCCGATGATCAGCTCGCGCTGGCCGCGGCCGACCGGCACCAGCGCGTCAATCGCCTTGAGCCCGGTCTGCACCGGCTCGTGCACCGACTTGCGCGGGATGATGCCGGGCGCCTTGACCTCGACGCGGCTGCGCTGCTCGGCGACGATCGGGCCCTTGCCGTCGATCGGGTTGCCGAGGCCGTCGACCACGCGGCCGAGCAGGCCCTTGCCCACCGGCACGTCGACGATGGTGCCGGTGCGGCGGACGACGTCGCCCTCCTTGATCTCCGAGTCCGAGCCGAAGATCACGACGCCGACATTGTCGGCCTCGAGGTTGAGCGCCATGCCCTGCACGCCGTTCGAGAATTCGACCATCTCGCCGGCCTGGACGTTGTCGAGCCCGTAGATGCGCGCGATGCCGTCACCGACGCTGAGCACCTGGCCGGTCTCGGACACCTGGGCCTCGGTGCCGAAATTGGCGATCTGGTCCTTGATGACCTTCGAGATTTCTGCGGCGCGGATATCCATGTGGTTAGCCCTTCATCGCGCTGGCGAGCGCATTCAAACGGGTACGGATCGAAGAATCGATCATCTGGGAGCCGATGCGGACGACGAGCCCGCCGAGGATCGCCGGATCGACCTCGAGGTCGACCGACACCTCGCGGCCGACGCGGCGGCGCAGCTGCTGCTTGAGCTCGTCGACCTGCTCGGGCGTGAGCGGGTGCGCGCTGGTCACCTCGGCGGTGGTCTCGCCGCGGTGGCGCGCCGCGAAGGTGCGGAAGGCGCGGATGATCTGCGGCAGCTGCGACAGCCGGCGATTCTCCGCGAGCACGCCGAGGAAGCTGCGCGTGGTGGCGTCGACGCCGATCGCGTCGGCCGCGGCGACCACCGCGCTTACCGCATCGCGCCGCGCCACCACGGGCGAGGCGATCAGCGCGCGGAAGTCGGCCGATTCGGCCAGCGCGTCGCGCACCGCGGCGAGGCTGCGCTCGACCTGGTCGACCGCCTTGGCCTCCACCGCCAGATCGAACAGCGCGCTCGCGTAGCGCCCGCCGAGGCTGGCCTGGATGCTGCTGCCCTGATTACCGCTGGAACTCTCCACGCGATCCACTTTCCTCGCATAAACCCAAGGGTGTCGAACCCATGCGACCGGGTGGCGCGCGGCGGCGCCTTCGCTTGGGTAGCGGCGCGCGTAGCAAAGGGTTGCCGGGGATGCAACCGGAGCGGGCGGGCGTGTTGAACATGATCAACGGCATGCGCGGTGGCGGGAAGGTTCGGGCGCAAGCCGCGGGATGCGGTGGCGGGTGGGGTAGCGTATAGGTCGGGGTGATGGTCGCGATCCGGTACGTGCAAGGGCCGCCGCGACGCCGAGGCAAGCGAGATGGCCGATGACAGACACGGCGCCCCTCCCCCACGCCCTTCCGTCATCCCGGACCTGGTCCGGGATCCACCCGTCCGCGCAACCCGCGGCCGAAGAGCGTGCGGCACGGTGGATCCCGGACCAGGTCCGGGATGACGGAAGGGATGTTGGCGATCGTCTCCACGCCCCCTCATCCACCGTCCCCGCCCCCCTCGACGTCGACCCCATCGACCCCGACGCCGCCTGGGCCGCCTTCGTCCGCCGCGACCGCGGCTGTGACGGGCGCTTCGTCGTCACCGTCAGTTCGACCCGCATCTATTGCCGGCCGAGCTGCGCGGCGCGGCGGCCGCGGCGCGAGCATGTCGGCTTCCTGGCCGACGGCGCCGCCGCGCGCGCCGCAGGGTATCGCGCCTGCCGCCGCTGCCTGCCCGACGACGTCGCGCGCGATGCCGCGGCGGTGACGCGCGCGCTGACACTGCTCGACGGCGCCGAACGGCCGCCGTCGCTCGCCGACCTCGCCGCGGCAGTCGGCTACGCGCCCTCCCACTTCCAGCGCCTGTTCACGCGCGCCACCGGCCTGTCGCCAGCGGCCTATGCGCGCGATCACCGCGCCGTTCGCGCCGCCGCCACGCTGCGCGCCGAGGGCAGCGTCACCGACGCGATCTACGCCGCCGGCTATGCCGCGCCGAGCCGCTTCTACGCCGACGCCGCGGCGCTCGGCATGGCGCCCGCGGCCTGGGCGCGCGGCGGCGCGGGCGAGACGATCGCCTGGTGCGTGCTGCCCGCCCCAGCGGGCACGCTGCTGGTCGCGCAGACCGCGCGCGGGCTGTGCCACGTCGCGCTGGACGAATCGCCGGCGGCGCTGGCGACCCTCCTCCCCGCGGCGACGCTGGTGCGCGCCGACGCGCAGGCGACCGCGCGGGCGGCGCGCTGGGTCGCGACCGCGGCGGCGGTGCCGCTCGACCCGGCGCTGCCCGCGGCGCAGCGGTGCGCGCTGTTGCTCGCCGCGGTCCGCCTCGCGGCGCGCTGACCGCCTCCCGCGGCGCCCGCGCTTGCGAGGGCGCGGCGACGCGCTCTACAGCGCGCCGCGGGATCGAAGGCGAGGGGCAATGGTCGATAGCAGTTGGGGTCAACCGCCGGCGCCGCGCGGCGAGATCGGCGCGCCGCGCGGCGAGCGCGCCGCCGAGCGCGCGCGCACCGCGGCCGAGCGGATCGCGGCGCGCGCGACGGCGACGGGCGAGCGGCTCGCGGCGCGCGCCGCGGCGCGGGCGCGCGAGGCCGAGGAGCGCGAACGCGCCCGCGCCGCGGCGCAGCGCCACCGCGGTTCGGGCCGCCGCGACGTGGTGCGCGAGCAGCGCGACACCAGCGGCTATGCGATGGTGGTCGATGCCGCGCGGATCCGCGCGCTGGCGGAGCGCGGCGCGAGCGTGGCCGGGCTCGCCGCGGTGTTCGGCCGCGCCGAGGAGGAGATCCGCCGCGTGCTCGACGGCACCGACTGACCGCCGCGCTCCCCGGCGCGGGTACGTCTCCGCCGCCCCCGCGCGCGGCGGGCGCGCGCACGACCGTCTCGCGCGCCGCGGCCGGCCGGCACGCTGCCGCCGTCGGTGGTCCGCCCTATCCCACCGGCCCGTTGAGCGCCTCGCGCGTGTCCGCCAGCGCGAGGTCGACCAGCCGGCGCATCGCCTGCGCCGCCGCGGCGGGATCGGCCTCGGCGATCGCCTCATACACTGCGGCATGTTCGGGGATGGGGTCGCGCGGCAGCGCGCGCTCGCGCTGTTTGAGCTGGGTGGTCCAGGCCACCGCCGCGGTGATCCCGGCCGACAG
>NZ_SLXN01000011.1 GCF_004345855.1 Sphingomonas sp. BK235 | reverse complement strand
CGCTCGGCACTACCCGCGCCGATCTTCGAGCGTTGGAGCATGCGCTCAGCGATCTCCTCGCCCGTCTCGAGGCCGAGCCTGACTTGCTGCCACCGATGGGATCGATACCGTCGGTCGCGACGCTGTCGGTTGACATGGCCATGCCCGGACCGCGCGCGCTGAACGGCCCGGCGGAGATGGTGCGATATGAAGACGCCGCCGGACGGATCGCAGCGGAGATGATCGTCCCGGCCCCTCCAGGCGTGCCTCGGCTCGTTCCAGGCCAGCGTATCTCGGTCGAGCACGTCGCCTGGTTGGTCGCGCAGCGTGACGCAGGTGCCTTTATCATGGACCCGGTAGATCCGACCGAAGCTACATTGAGAGTTGTTCGCTGACGTGACGCTTCCCGTTAAGCGACCTGATCTGGCATACGACTTCCGGTGGCATCGTCCGCCACGACGACGTAGCGTAAGGCGTTCACCAATAGAGACGAGCAGCAGACGAACGAAACGGCTACAGCTACGCGGGTACACCGCGGTCCATGATCCGGCCGCTCAGCGCTCGAGCTCGGTGCCCGTAACCGGATGCTCGTGCTTCTGCTGAAGCGGCCGACTTCGTACGGGCACCTAGGAGAGCAACTCGGCGGGACGCGCACAGGCGAGCGTCAGGTGCTAGAGGCTGGTCGGAACATCGCCGGTCTCTGAGATTGCAGGACAGCACGACCCAGCGTCTGGTCCGCCGCACAACGCGCACCTGCCAGCGGCGACCTGTAACTCGGAGGAAGGCACGCTGCAGATGCGGGGCATGCTGCGCGAAGTCGGGGTAGTCGACGCGGTGGTGCGCCAGGACCAGCATGCCGCCGGGCCTGAGCGCGGTGGCGACGTCCCGGGCGGTTCGCGCCATGTCGCGTGCGGATAGATAGTAGATGACTTCGGCCACGACGGCGATGTCGTAGCGCAGGCGTGGCAGTGCCGCAGGAACGATCAGCTTCAGCGCACGCGCTCGCCGCCGCCCTTTCAGCGCCCTCGCCACCAGAGTTGTGCCGCTCGCGGTGCCCTCTGTCGCGTCGAGACGTAGGGCGCGTTCAGCGATCGCCGCACTGTTGGAGCCGTTTCCCGCCGCCAGCTCGAGTACGCGCCCCCAGGGGCCTGGCCCCATGGCGTGCAGGATGGCACGACGCTTCAAGGCCTCGTCCCGGTTCGTGAACGTGGACCAGGGATCATCGTCATCGACGAACTTGCGATCGAACCCGTCAAGCGTGATCGGTCTCACTGCCGCACTTCCACAAACATTTCCTGTTGGCGCGTGAAGGCCGCGATCTGGCGACGGGTCATCGCAAAGCCTGCGGGATCGTCCATGATGCGGCCGGCCTGGGTGCGATAGCTGCGCACCGCTGCTCGTTTCGCGAGCCGCTCTTGCGCTGTCAGGAAGAGGCAGCAAGCGCCGGCTGGCTGCCGGCCCGCCGGCCACACGGGGTAAGCGAGGCGGCGCAGATTCGGGCGGCGCAGCGCCGCCACGCACGCCGCGACCGTACGATGGTCGGGATGATCGTCACTCGCCGCCGGCGCTGCGATCAACGCCGAGCCGACATGGCCCAGCGCGCGTGCGAGGCCGCGGCGGGCCGCGAAGATGCGTGTGTGGAGGCGACCGTCGGGAAGATCGAGAAACGTCATGGCCCCCGCAGCCACGCCGATCCGGCGCAGGGCACGACGGCTTTCCCGTCGCCGCTCCGCCACCAGTCGCTGACGTGGCCACCTGTGGCTATTTGGGTGCGAGGCAGCCCCGTCGGTCATTACAACCACCCGAACCGACACACCGCGCCGGCGCAGTCGAGACATCAGCGCATAGGCGCCGATCGCCTCATCGTCGGGATGGGGAGCGATGACCAGCAGACGTCGAGGCGCGCCGACGCGGAGTCTCACAGGCATGGCGTCAGCGTCCCCGTCGCCACTGCGGCGCCAACGATCATCCGCTGCGCGTCAGGCGCGGGCTGGCGCAGGTACATCGCCAAGTCGGTGATCGCTGCCGCGAGCGGATGATTGGCAAAGAGCGATTGCACCCCCACCGCCTGCTGGACGAGTTCAATCGCCGGGCCGCCAGCGGCGTAGACGGCAGCGCGCGCAGCGGCGACCAGCGGCAGGCGCTTCTCCTCTTCAGCGAACCAGCCGGCCGCGGCGGTACGGATAGCGCCGGTCGCCGTCTCGGCCAGACCGTAGAGCGCGGCGAGCCGTCCCGCTTGGTGTGGATCGCCCGCTCGGCCTGCAGCGATTAGATGCGCGGCGCTATGGTCGAGCAGCGCCGCGATACCGCCTGCCTGAACCGCCGCGAAACGCAGCGCGCCGCCGCTGAACCATGGCTCGCGTATGTAGTCGCCTGGCGAGCCGATCATGTCATCCGACGCAACCTTCGCGGCGTTCCATCGCACCACATGAGTCTCTGACCGCTGCATGCCTGCCACTCGCCAGAAGGAGCGATCGATCGACGGAGGGGTGCGGTCCAGATCGAGGAGCAGCAATTGTCGCCTGCCCTCGACATCAACGGTGACCAAGGCGTGGGACAGCAGGCCGGCACCGCTGGCAAAGCTCTTGCCTCCAGTCAACCGCCCACCATCCAGTCGCAGAGGTTCGCCCGTTAGATCCGCGTTCCAGACGCCGAAGGCAGCACCGCTCGCGACCGCCGCGGTCGCGCGGATACGCTGTGCCGTATCGCCGTAGCGGTGGATGATCTGCAACGCGTCGACATGCCCCTCCAGCAGTCGCCCGAGCGGCAGGTCGGCTCGGCCGACGGCGTAGAGAAGGCGCAGCAAACGCAGGAGAGTATCGGCATCTGCGGGATCCGCGAGGCCAGGCAGCAGCGTCGATCGTGCAGCCAGAGCACGGCGCAGGTCGCTCATGCCGCGCGCCGACCGGCGGTTATTGCTGCCAGCTCGAGCTCGGCGATCCCCAACGACACTCGCCGCATCCCACCGGGTGGGGTCGGAACGATCCGCATGGCGAAGGCCTCTGCGTTGGGGCAATCGCGGGCAACGCCGACAAGATGGTCGATCGTCAGTCCGACGGCGACCGACAGCGGAGCGAAGTCGGCCTTAGCAAAGGCGAGACGTGCAATCCCATGATTGCGGTACTGCCAAGCGGCGTCGCGAGGATGGGCCACGTCGATCGTGTCACCATCGCGGTCGAGCGTGCGAAGCGTGCCGGCCAATCCGTGCGCGACGCGGCCGAAGCGGCGATCGGAGGTGTGGACCACACACGCCGCATCGCGTCGCACGCGTAGGCCCGCACGTGCCGCGTCGTCGACCAACCGTCCATCCTCTCCGTTTGCCAGCGGCTCGAACCCGCCGAGGCTGCGGTAGCTGGCGACACGCAGCCCGAGGTTCGCGCCGCTTGCATAATGGTGCGTTGCCTTTCCCTCCCACTCTACCGCGTCGAGCGAGCGCCGCAGCCTATGAAGCGCTTCGTAATAAGCCTCCAGGCGGTCCAGCAACGGGTTCGATCGAGTGACGGTCCGCACTACCTTTCCAGCCACTACGTCAGCCTGGCGCAAGCCCGCCACCATCGCCTGCAACCAGTCGCACGATGGAATGCTATCCGCATCCGTCGTGAGCAGCACGCCCTCACCGATCAGGCTGCGGTCGCCCAGCATCATGGCCCGGTGCCGTGCGCGGCCCGCGTTTGCGTCGGATGCTGCCACCTCCTCAACGATCACGGGCATCGATGCGCGTGCGGCATAGTCGCATGCTAACGCGACGCTGGCGTCATCACAGCTATCGAGCAGCAGGCAGAGCCTAGGAGCAATGCCCACTCGCTCCAGTCGCTCCACAGCTGCAAAAAGCTTCGGCAGCTCCGCAGCTTCGTTACGAGCGGGCACGCAGATCGCGAGCGGCAGCGCCTCTACATGCGAGAACGACCTTGGATTGATCTTGGGCACTTACCTGAATTAGCGGGATCGCAGACGCGTTACGCTGATCTTGATCAGGTTGTAAGGCCGCTTGCTCCGGCGTGCAGCAGAAGCAGCTCGGAGCACAAAACAGCGGCGCTGGACCCCCTCTCAAGCGTGCGATCGAGCTGACTGTAAGAGGGCATCTCGCCTTCCTCGCGCATGACCCAGTTCCGGCCGTTCAGTGTACCGGGAGCGCTTCCCAACTTCGGTCATTCGTTAAGCCGATGGGCCCATGCAGACTGCTAACGGCTGAGCGGGCGACGATATGTTTCCGATCGCCGCAGGGCCGCGTATCACGGTCGCATGAAGATTTTCATCAGCTCTCTCATTTCCGGCTAGGGCCCGATTCGCGCCGCCGCTCGTCGTGCCGTCGAGACGCTGCGGCACACACCGATCATGGCCGAGGACTTCGGCGCCATGCCGAGCTCTCCGCAGGTGGCCTGTCTCCAGGGTGTCCGCCAGTCCGACATCGTCGTGCTTGTGCTCGGCGAGGGCTACGGGCCGGTGCAGCCGGGCTCGGGCCTGTCCGCTACCCACGAGGAATATCGCGAGGCACGCGGCACAAAGCAGGTGCTCGCCTTCGTCCAGCACGGCGTCGCGCCTGAGCCTCGGCAGGCCGAATTCATTGCCGAAGTCCAGGGTTGGGAGGGCGGCCTGTTTCGCGGCGGCTTCGCCGACGCCGAAGAGCTGCAGGGAGGAATAATCCGGGCGCTGCACGACGTGGCCCTTAACGAGGCGTTCGGCAGCGCCGATCCCGACGAACTCGCCGCCCGCGCGTCGTCGGTGCTGCCGGCCGAGAGCCGCAACATGGTCGTTCCTGCCACCGTCGACCTAGTCGTCGCCGCCGGTCTCCGCCAACAGGTTCTGCGACCGGTCGAGATTGAGGCACCGGCGCTCGCTGACCACCTCCTTCAAGCCGCGCTGTTCGGCCCCGACCGGCTGTTCTCCTCCGAACTCGGCAACCAGCGCCGGCTCGACGGCGGCGTGCTGTCGATGGCCCAGGAGGGCGGCGCCGCGCTGAGCCTTGCCGAGGACAGTTCGATTGTCATCCGGCAGCCGCTCGACCAGCCGCTTCAGCGCAATCCCCGCGGCATGGACCTCGGCGCGACGATGGTAGTGATCCAGGAGACGGTCCAGCAGCGCCTCGCCACGGCACTGGGCTTCGCCGAGGCCGTGCTAGACCGGATCGATGCGACCGAGCGCATCACTCACGTCGGCGTCGCCGCGCAGGTGGCCGGCGCTGAGCACCGAGCCTGGCGCACCCGGGCGCAGAACGACACCAGCCCCGGCTCGGTCAGCATGGGCATGGGCGCGCGTGACCGCGGCCCCGTTGTCAAGGTCGTGCGGCGAGCGGCGCTCAGGGTCAATCGCGCCCGGCTCGTTGTGGATCTGCTTGTGCCTCTGAGACGGCATTTTCCGTGGGATGACAACGTCGACCCATGTCTGCAATGGGCGCTTCCGGCCCCCTGCCCTCTCGTGCCGAGAACCCACAAGCGGTCATTGCGCTCTCGAGATCGTTCTCCCACCTTCCGACGCTTGCTCATCCCAACTTTTCCATCTGGAGGTGCCCGCGGCACTCGACTGCCAACCCGGACCGCTCGCCTGAGCGCGCCAGTCGGAACGGCGACGCCCCCGGATCGTCCGGCTCCTGTCGATCGGACGAGGCAGCAGACATGACAGGCAGAACGACAGCGATCCGGGTGGTCATCACCGGAGCATCGAGCGGGATCGGCGCGGCGACCGCTGTCGCCTTCGCCCGGCGCGGGGCGCATCTGGTACTCGCCGCGCGCGGCGTCGCCGGGCTGGAGGATATCGCCGCGCGCTGCCGGGCTTCAGGCGGCGAGGCGCAGGTCCAGATCGTCGACGTGACCGATGCCGACGCCGTCGCGCAGCTGGCCGCCACAGCCCGCGACACGTTGGGCGGGATCGACGTGTGGTTCAGCAACGTTGGGGTCGGCGTCGTCGGCCGCTACGAGGACGTGCCGATCGCCGAGCATGCGCAGGTCGTCACCACCAACCTCGTTGGCCATATGAACGATGCGCATGCGGTGCTACCGATCTTCCTGGCGCAGGATCATGGCATCTTCATCAACATGATCTCGGTCGGCGCATTCGTTTCCACGCCCTATGCGGCGGCCTATGCGGCGAGCAAGTTCGGGCTTCGCGGGTTCAGCGAGGCGCTGCGCGGCGAGATGTCGAAGCACCCGCGGATCCATATCTGCGATGTCTTTCCCACCTTCGTCGATACGCCGGGAATCGATCACGCCGCCAATCACACCGGCGCGAAGCTGTCGCTGCCGCCCGGCTCGCTGGCGCCCGAAACGGTGGCACAGGCGGTGGTGCGGCTCGCTGATCGGCCGCGCAACACCACCGTCGTCGGTGCGCCCGCCCTCGCGCTAAAACTGAACCAGCTCCTAGTCCCCAACCTGTCAGCCGCGCTCATGAACGGCTTCATGGATCGTTGGACGCGCAAGGCCGATCCGGGCGCGGATGGCAGCGGCGCACTGTTTGAGGCCCCCGCCTACCCAGCCGGCATCGATGGCGGACGACGCCATCCGGAGCGGCGCCGCACCGCCGCCGTGCTGGGGATCGGCGTCGCGGAGGTCGCGCTGGTGGCCCTAAGTGCCGGCGCTTGGCGACGCCGGTAGCCGATCCGCCGACGACGCCCGATGGTCGCTACCTGGTGGTGCGCGGGCGCTTGTGGCGCAAAAGCGACCCCGCGCTCCCGCCCGACACGCGGCCGGCGCTGGTCAAGGAATTGATGGCCGCGCGTCGCTCGGTGCAGAGCGCGCTGCGCCGCGACGATCCCGTCGCGCTCCGCGCCGCCCGCGCGCGCGTCGACGCGGCCAAGGTCGCGCTGTGCGAGCGCGGCCCGGTGTGGTGGACCGACGGCGCGCCCGACCTCAACCGCCGCCTAGCACGCAACACCGGCTATGCCGACTGGTACGCACAACTCACTACATCCGCCGCGCCGGGTCGACACGCCCCGGCTGGAACCCGCGTGCCTTCGTGCGTTAACCTGTTAAAAACAGGAGCCTCCATGCCCTTTACCCCGCCCTATGCCGCATCTTTCGACCGCTATGACGGCCGGATGCCCTACCGCCGTACTGGTCGAAGCGGTCTGCGTCTGCCCGCGATCAGCCTCGGCATGTGGCAAATTTTTGGCGGCGCGGACGTGTTCGAGACTGGCCGCGCGATCCTGCGGCGCGCCTTTGACCGCGGCGTCACCCATTTCGATCTCGCCAACAATTACGGCCCGCCTTACGGATCGGCAGAGGAGAATTTCGGGCGCGTACTCGCCGCCGATCTGCGTGGTCACCGTGACGAACTCGTGATCTCGACCAAGGCCGGCTGGGACATGTGGCCCGGCCCGTACGGCGACATCGGCTCGTCGCGGAAATATCTGATCGCCAGTTGCGACCAGAGCCTGAAGCGGATGGGGCTCGACTATGTCGACATCTTCTATTCGCACCGCGTCGATCCGGCGACCCCGCTGGAGGAGACGATGGGTGCCCTGGTCCAGCTCCACCGGCAGGGCAAGGCGCTGTACGTCGGCATCTCCTCCTACGATCCGGGACTGACCCGCAGGGCCGCGCAGATCCTCGCCGAGGAGAGGGTGCCGCTGTTTATCCACCAGCCGAGCTATTCGATCCTCAATCGCTGGATCGAACGCGAGCTGCTTGCCACGCTGGATGACCTCGGCACCGGCTGCATCGCCTTCTCGCCGCTGGCACAAGGCATGCTGACCGACAAATATCTGCACGGCACCCCGCAGGGCGCACGTGCCGGCCGCGGCGGCTCGCTGTCGCAGGGAATGCTGTCCGACCAGAACATGGCGGCGATCCGTACGCTCAACGACATCGCGGCGGGGCGCGGGCAGACGCTGGCACAGATGGCGATCGCATGGGTTCTGCGCGATCCGCGCGTCACCTCCGCGCTGATCGGAGCGCGCACGGTCGAACAGCTCGATGGTTCGCTCGATGCGGTGAAGGCGCTCGACTTCTCGTCCGACGATCTTGCCGCGATCGACAAGGCGGCCGAGGACGGCGGGATCAATCTCTGGGCTGAATCATCCGACATCACCGTCCTGCCCTCAGCGCAGGGAGCGCCCGCCCGCTTCCCCACTGCGCCCCGACTTGAATGAGTGACCGCGAACCAGCACGATCACCTCCACCAGCGCGTCCTTGCATCCGAGCGGCATCGAGGGCGCGCCAGGTAGGCTCGCGACTGTCAGATTGGCGAGCGCCTCCACCTACGAGCTTCAGCAGCCTTGAGCACCTCGTAGGAGAGCGGCGCCCGCGGCGTCATCGAACGTTTTCCACGAAGGCGCGAAGATCGGCCAGCAGCAGATCGGGCTGTTCGAGCGCCGCGAAATGGCCGCCACGTTCCATGTCCGTCCAGGACTCGATCCTGTAGCTGCGTTCGGCGAGCGCGCGCGGCGGAAGCGGGAAGACCGGATCGGGGAACGCCGCCACCCCTGTAGGAACGGTGACGCGCGAGCCGGCCGGGAAAACGTGGGAGCCTTCCAGGACCCGCCCACGATAAAGCCACGTCGACGTGACGAACGATCGTGGCGCCACGTAGAGCATGATGTTGGTGAGAAGTAGATCCTCGTCGAAGGCAGCCCAGAGGTCGGGACGACCGGCGTCGTCGCGAGCAACGTCCGCCCAAACGCCGAACTTCTCGAGTATCCAGGCGGCGACACCGACCGGGCTGTCCGACATGGCGATGCCGAGCGTCTGAGGGCGGGTGCTTTGTTCGAGGAAGTAGCCGCGCTCCTCCCCTGCCAGCTTGCTGACGCGCTCGCCCCAGGCCTTCTCTTCGGCGGTCTCGGGGTCAACGCCGTCTGCCTGCGCTGTCATCATGTTGATGTGGAGCGCGGCGACGCGATCGGGATAGTCGTGAGCCATCCAAGCGCCGACGGCGCTGCCCCAATCGCCGCCCTGAACGATATAGCGCTTACCCGGGAAAAGCTCGCGCATCAGCCTGTCCATCAGCGCGGCCGTGCGTCGCGGCCCGATGGGCGCGTCTGGACGGCCGGAGAACGCGAAGCCGGGCAGCGATGGAACGACAACGTCGTGCCCGTCTTCCGCCAGCGGATCGATCAGCTCCTCAAACTCGATAAACGACCCGGGCCAGCCATGTAGGAGCAGGATCGGGAGCCGCGAGCCGTCTCCGCGCGCCCTGACGAAGTGAAGCGTTTGCCCGTCAACATCGGTGAGATAATGCTGCCGCCGATTGAGTTTTGCTTCTTGAGCGCGCCAATCGAAGGTCTTTATCCAATTATCAACGAGGCGTCGAAGATCAGTAAGGCCTACGCCAGACTTCCAGCCGCCGGCATCGGGAAAATCCTTCCACTCGAAATCTTCGATCTGCCGACGGATCCGAACTAGGCGGTCATCTGATATGGCGATTCTAAATGAACGGGTCATGTTGCATCTCTTCCTCGTGGACCGATCCGTCGCTAAACTATTCCGATATAAGCGCGGCTCGTCGCGCAGCGACGGAATGCCGGGCGGCGCTCGTTCGTTGGTCGGCCAGCCGCGTGGCCGGTACAAACTTAAGCGCTGGAAAGGGTCGAGACTATTGGTGCAATCGTGCATGGTCCGGTAAGCGTGTCTGGACAATGAACCTCGACCTCAACGCTCTCAGTACGCTCGCGGCGGTTGCTCGCGCCCGCAGCTTCAGGGGCGCGGCCGATCAGCTCGGCGTCACCCGCTCGGCGGTTAGCCAAGCCGTCCGCAAGGTGGAAGACGTGCTGGGGGTGGCGTTGCTGCGTCGGACGACGCGCAGTGTCGCGCTGACGGAGGCGGGCGAAGCACTGCTGGATCGCGTCGCGCCGGCGCTCGCCGACATTGAAGCGGCAGCTACGGCCGCAGCTGCCCATGAAGGCAGGCCTGCCGGCCTTCTGCGCCTCGCGGTATCTTCTATCGCGGAAACCTTTCTGTCGGGAGACCTGCTGGCGTCCTTTCGCGCCGCCCACCCGCATGTGCGTCTCGATGTTCTCGTTACCGATGCCAGGTTCGATATCGTGGCACGTGGGTTCGATGCTGGCGTGCGGCTCGGTGAGGTGATCGAACGCGACATGATCGCGGTGCCGGTGAGCGAGGAGCAGCGCCAGATCGTCGTTGCCTCGCCCGCCTACCTGGCAGCGGCCGGAACACCGCTTCACCCGCGCGAGCTGACACAACACCGCTGCATCGGCTGGCGTTCGTCCGAGGGCACGGCTCCCTATCGCTGGGAGTTCAGCGAGCTCGGGCGCGACTTCGCCGTCGAGGTCGAGCCTGAAGTGACGAGCAATGACATGCCGCTAATGGTGAAGATGGCGCTCGCCGGCAGCGGCTTGACCATCGGCATGTCCGAGACATTCGCGCCGTGGCTGCGCAGCGGAGAACTGATTGAGGTGCTAAGGCCGTTCTGTCCGCCACTTCCGGGCTTCTTCCTATACTACCCCAGCCGCAGCCACATGCCGCTCAAATTACGCGCCTTGGTGGATCATGTGGCCGAATGGCGGAACGGGCGAAGATGAACGCAATTTGATCGCGAGTTGCCGGAACGGCTGACACTGGAAGGCTGCGCCGACCTACCGAAGGGCCGGGAACAAGTCGGTAGCCGTCTGCCAGCTGCGCGGCGGAGAGAAACCCGAATGGGTCATTCAGCGGCTCAGAGATCAATCGCGAAAGCAGCCGATCGTTCAGCGGAGTGGATGCTCCCCCGAGTGCGCCCATCGGGGCGACTCGCGCATTGTCTCCCTGAAACAAGGGGATAGCATTTCATGAAGGTCGCACCGCTCGCCGCCGCGCTCCTCCTCGCCGCCGCGCCTGCGCTCGCGCAGAGCAGTCCCGAAGACAATGACAAGCGACCGGTGCAGGCGCATTTCTACGAACTCACACCGCTGAAGCCTGATCTCGATTTTGCCGCATCGCTGAAGCTAGCTCGCGGTTATCGCGCCGCCGTGTGGGCAAGCGACCTCGGCAACACGCGCGTGATGGCAGTGGCGCCGGACGGCTCTGTCTACGTCAGCCGCCGGTCGGAGGCTGACATCGTCAGGCTGGTCGACGCGAACCGGGACGGTCGCGCGGACGGTCCACCGACCGTCATCGTCAATCGCCCCGGCTTGCACGGGCTGACGATCCACGACGGCATGCTCTACTTCATGACGGCCAAGGAGGTGTTCCGCGCGCCGCTCCGTCCCGACGGCGGCATCGGCACCGTGGAGACGCTGATCAACGACCTGCCTGATGCCGGCCAACACCTCAACCGCACGCTCGCGGTTGGCCCCGACAAGATGCTCTACATCAGCACGGGCTCGACCTGTAACGCCTGCGACGAGTCCAGCCAGGAGAATGCGACGCTGATCCGGGCGAGCCTCGACGGCAAGACGCGGCGTATTTGGGCGTCGGGGCTGCGCAACACCATCGGCTTCGGCTGGCACCCCCGCACCGGCGAGCTGTGGGGCTGGGACCAAGGTATCGACTGGCTGGGCAACGACCTTCAGCGCGAGGAGGTGAACAAGATCGAGCGGGGCAAGCGGTACGGCTGGCCCTATGTGTTCGAGGACGGCAAGCGAAACCCGCAGGACGAGCCGCCAGGCGGGCTCACCGCGGCGCAATGGGCGGCAGCGTCGGCGAATCCGGTGCTGATGCACGTCGCACATTCGGCGGGCATGCAGATGGCCTTCCACCCGGGCGGCGGGTTCGGGCCGGACGTCGCAGGCGACGCCTTCGTCGCGCTGCGCGGAAGCTGGAACCGCAAGCCCGCGTCCGGCTATGAGCTGGCTCGCATCCGCTTCGACGCGAACGGCCAGGCGACCCGCGTCGAGACCTTCGTCAGCGGGTTCAAGAGCCGCGACGGCACCGGCCAATTTGGCCGACCGTGCGGCGTGGCGATCATGCGCGACGGCTCGATCCTGCTCTCCGATGACGCCAATGGCGTGATCTACCGTATCACCTACGACGGCGCGCGCGGCCAGGCCGCGCCGCTCACGCCGCCACCCGGCCCGATGCTGAAGCAGGCGGCGCGCGGCAGCAACGTGCCGCTGGCGCTCCAGCGTCCCGAGACCCGGGCGAGGGGCGCGGCACGGCTCACGGTCGGCTCGGCGGGCTTCGTCGCCGATGGCGCGATCCCGCGTGACCACAGCGAATATGGCCTCGGCATCTCCCCCGCGCTGAACTGGTCCGCGGTTCCTGACGCCGTCTCCTATGCGATCCTGGTCGAGGATCCGGACGGCTCGGCCAAGCCGGTCGTTCACTGGGTCGCTTGGAACGTGCCAGCAGGTACCACCCAGCTGCCTTCAGGGCTGCAGGAGCGCGACCGCCTGAGCGGTGGGTCACTCAAAGGCATCATGCAGGGCACGAGCGGGCGCGGCACCGTCGGCTGGTATGGACCACGGCCGCCGAAGGGCGACACACCGCACCACTATCACTTCCAGGTGCTCGCGCTCGACCGGCAGCTTGACCTGCCGATCGGGGCGACGCGCGACCAGTTGCTCGCGGCCGCGGCCGGGCACGTCATCGCGACCGGGGAGCTGATCGGCACGTACAAAGAACCGAAGTGACGAGAGGCTCTGCATCGCGAGCACGCGGCGGACGATAAGTCCGCCGCGTGTACGCCAGCTACCGGCGCGTCCGCTGCTGGTGCGTCGCCAGCTTCTGCTCAGGCATTGGCTTGGCTCGTCCTGATCGCTCCGTTCAGGCCGGCGGGGAAGAAGCCGCCCGACGATACCGCTGCCTTGTTCTGGTAAACGACGTTGAGCACCTGCGCGGCGTTTCGACCCAACACCAGTCCGCCGGCGTTGGTGGGAACGAGGTTGGCGGTGGTGGCGTCGCCGATGTCCTGGTCGTTCTCGGTCGAGCCGTCGAGATCGTCGCGCGTGTTCGAAATGCTCGTGAGGCGCGTATAGATGCTCGGCACGGTCAGCCCACGCCGCCAAAGCTCGGAGCGGATCACGCCGTCGTGGTAGCATTCCGTGGCGAGAATGCCGGCCGACGCCTCCAGGAAGGTCTTGTTCGTGATCAGCCGAGCCGACCCGCGATAGGCCGTCACGCCGACGTCGGTCAGCAGGTACGATCCGATCAGGAAGTTCTCGTCGTTGAGGAAGGGGTCGAAGATCTCGCTCGCGCCGATCACCCCCGCCGCGCGCGCTGCTGCGGTGAAGGCGCCGACCGCCGTGGCGCCGCCGATCGTCACGCTCGCGCTGCCGGAAAGATTGATCGTGGGCTGCGCCACCGCAGCGCTGCCAAGGTTGGCGCGCAGGAAGCCGATATGGCCAAGCTCGTCGAACGCGATCTCGCGCGCATATTGCTGCACCACCGCGTCGGTGAAGGTCACCGCCCGTGCGGCTCCGTCGCCGCTGCCGGTCACCACCGCACCTTGCGTGCCCGCGCCCGTCTGCAGGCTCGCCGCGATGCCCTGACCGGACACGGCGTAGGAATAGTAATTCCCCTCGAGATACTCGAGCTGCAGCGCGAAGTTGAGGACGTCGACGTCGCTCGCGGTCGGCGCCGGCGTCGGTGACACGGAAGGAGCAGGCTCCCCGTCATCGTCGTCGTCACAGCCCGACAGCAGCGCTAGGCCGCCGGTCATCGCCGCCGCACCGCCGCATAGCCGAATGAAGTTGCGGCGCGCGCGACGCTGATGCTCGGCGCGTTCCATGAGGTCGAGAAACTCGGTCTGGTTGCTCATCGCCGCCTCCTCAGTTCGCGCCGGAGCGGCGCAGCGCCGCGTTGGGGTTGTTGGTACCGTTGGGGAAGAAACCGCCCGCCGTGGCGGCCTGACGGGTGAGATAGGCGATGTTGTGCACCTGCTCGGCGGTCCGGCTGAACACGATGCCATTCTGGTCGGTCGGCACGATGTTCGCGGCGAGGCCGAACTGGTTCTGCACCGGTGTGACGCCCTGGTCGTCGTCCGCCACGCGCTGCGGCGGCCCAGCGGACACCGCAGTGCCGTCGAGCGTGTCGCGCGCGTCGGAGATCTGGTCGGTGATCGTCCACACGGCCGGCACCTCGACACCGCGGCGGTAGAGTGCGCCGCGGATGATGCCCGCGTGGAACGCCTCGGCGGCGAGGATCCCGGCTGCCGCGTCGACGATGTCGGGATTGCTCAGCAGCGGCGAGCCGCCCTTGTAGGCGGTCACCCCGACGTCCTCGAAGATATAGGCAGCGATGAGGAAGTTGTCGTCATTGGCATAAGGGTCGAAGATCCCGCCGCTGGCGCTGAGGTCGACCCCGGCAGCGACCGCCGCGGCGGTGAACACATTGGCCGAGAGGTCGATCGCTGGCTGAGCTACGGCGGTCGTGGTCAACGCCTGACGCAACGACGCGACGTGCGCCAGTTCGTCTGCCGCGATCTCGCGCGCATATTGGATCACTGCCCGGTCGCTGAGATTGGCCTTGCGCGCGCCGGTCACCGCGCCCTGTGTCTGCGTGCCGGTGAGCTGGGCCGCGGGCAGGCCCTCGCCGCTATAGGCGTAGCTGTAGAATTGCGCCTCGAGATACTCGAGATTGAGCGCGAAATTGAGGATGTCGGTGTCGCTCGGCGCGCTCTGCGCCTCGGCGCGGCCGGAGAGCGCGAGCCCGGCGGTGCCCAACGCGACCCCTGCGATCGCGGTCCTGAAGAAATCTCGCCTTTGGCCGCGCCGTGCCACGCGCGCGTCCAAAGCATCGATCAGATGCTCACTTCCGGCCATCGCCATCTCTCCTGCCCCGGATCAGCGCGAGGCGACGCACTCCCGCTCAGACGGGCGCCGCCAGTCGATACGCTGAAAACGAGGAAAGGATGCGTGCTATCAATAACTTAGTCGGCCGCGGCCTGAGGTCCCGGGACCCCGGTTCAGCGAAACTGGCGGTTCGCCTCCTCAACAGGCTTGTTCCAGCCGAGCAGATCCGGTCTGGGATCGCCAGGATCTTCCCGTCGACCAAACCGCGCGTGATGAGCGCCTCGACCTAGCTCAAACCGCGCGCGGCGGCGCCAGCTACGAGCACGCATAGTTCAGCGTTCTCATCTAAGTTCCGTCGATCCTTACGCTTGACCACCGAGGGAGACCCAAACCAGCCACTCAGGACCAACTTCCCGCCCTTCAACTGCGGCCATTTGTTCATCTTGGCGTTCGGCTCATACGAGCGTTCCGCGCAACTAGAAGGGCGCTCGAGCGACGAATTGAGTAGCGGAACGGTTCGGTTGGTTTGCCCGGGGGCATGCGCCTCCCCTACTCCGCCCACTGCTGCAGGTGCACAGCCGTGAAAAAGCCGCCAAGTCCTTCGCACATGCGGAATTGAACCGATGCGAGTGTAAACGCTTGCAGAATACGACAGCGATATTGCCATGTACATCGAGGCGCCTACGCTAAGGTGCCGGGCACGACTCGGCGCACCGGGAGGTCGCATTATGAAAGTAGCGAAAATTATCGCAGCGGTTTACGCTGTGTCACTCTGCTCCACGTCGGCTTTCGCCCAGTATAACGATGGCGACGTGTGGTCGAAGGATCGCTGCATGCAGGTCGCTCAGCGCTGCATTGCGCAATTCGGCAGCGGGACGCGAGAAGCCTCAGAGTGCTGGACGCAGGCGGTTGGCGATCACTGTCCCGATGGCGGGAGTGATGCCGATTACCCGAGCCCCTTCCCGGACTGCTGGGCTGGTCCGAGCGCTTGCCATTGGGAGCCGATGCCGTTCTAACTAAACGAGCTGCGCGCTCCTACTTGGGCGCGCAGCTTAGCCCCCACGCACTGGCAAGTCACGCGACGTACCACCACTTGCGGTATCGACGACGCTTGGCGCGATCCTCGAACGAGAGCCCGGTTGGCACAAGCTCTTTGTACCGAGCGATCGCACGCCGAAGCTTTGAAGCCTCGCCAGACCACTCGTTCGAGATGTCGTAGAGTGGCTGGATAAGCTCCACGTAGAGGGTGTGCTTCTCTTCCTGCCACTCGGCAGCCGCGTAGCGGGCAGCGTCATCCTCAAGGGCCCTTTGCTCGTCTCGAAGCGCCTGCTCATGGTCAAGAAGTCGCTGCTCCTCCTCATCCCCAGTGCGGCGACGCCATGCGTCCCGCATCAAGCGGCCCCAGTCCTCACCCCCTGTGCGCACGACGACCTCGCCATCGTCCATGTCGCCGAGGAACTCCTCGTCCTCCTCATCGGCACGCGCCGCAGCCGCCGCAGCAGCGAGCCTACTGTTATGAACCGCCTCCATCTCCAGCGCCTGCTTGGCGACCTGCTCGGTGGCCGTGAGCTGGAGTTGCTTGAACTGGCGATCAAGACCGATAAAAGCCTCGTTGAACAGGCTGGCAAACTCGACGTCTGGCCATTCCTTCAGCTCCATGTTGCGGAGCTTCTCGAAGCGCTGAATGATGTAGCGGTCGAAGCGCTCCAGGGCCTCTTCGCAGGCTTGAACGAGCTGACCGCGACGACCGGCGGACTCGATGTCGCTGGCAATCGCCTCAATCGTCCCATCGATGTCTTTCAGAAAGCGCTCGATGAACTCCGCGAAAGCCGCGTCGCGCTCGACGGCCGCGTTTTCCTGCTGCCGACGTTGATCTGACACCGTCCAGACTGCCACCAGAATCGCGGCAATCGATCCTACCGCCTGCACCCACGCGGGCGCATCGAGGGACGTCGGTCCTACCGAAAGCGAGTACCCAGCCGGGCCGGAGAAAACTACCTTGTCGAGCATGCCAGCCTCCCTTTGACGCGGGAAGTAGCGACGCCTTCGTAAACCGATCTCTAATCCCGCCAGATTGGGTGAAAAAGCTGAAGGTCAGACCTCCGACTGGCTTCATGTTGAATAGGACTCTGTTAGGCAATCTGCGGGCGCTGGATCCAGAAGCGGCCGTTCCCGCCGCCCTGCCCGCATCCCACCTCCGCTCACTCGTTCACGTCGGTGTTCCAAGCGTGCGGCCATTCCGCGTAGCTGTCTGGTTGGCTTACTCTGGCAGGAAAGCGGCTGATCGGGCTTCGGGAAGGCGACCGGCGATACGCCGCGGCGATTGACGTTCCATCTTTGCGAAGGATCCGTTTGGGACCTTTAAGGTCTGGATGCCTTGGTAAGAACCGCGGATAGTGGTACGTCGAAATGGTGAGATGTGGCGTGGCTATAACCCGAGCGGCTCTTCTGGTTTGCACAGCCACCCTCGCCGATGCTTCGATAGCTGAATCAGTCACCACAAGCTCGCCACCGCAGGGCGAAGCGTCCGGTTTCCCAGCACGGCCGTCGACCTACCCGCTTACTCAATCCGACCTGATTGTGCTTCGTCAGGCTCTGAGGCCAAAGGATGAGCGAACACCGAGGCAGCGCTGCTTGGACAAAGAGCGGCGCATCCTGGGCGGACACGTTTCGGATCTCGCTGCAGCCGTTATTGACCTGAAGTGCAGTCATCTGTGACATGCCGCGTGAGGGCGTTTGCGAACGAACGACCTCGTTAAAGCGGCTGGATTGCGTGTCCGGTGGCAAGGTTTGGGCGATCGAAGCCCCTCTCCCGCTCACGCGAGGACCCATTTCCGGTCACCCAAGGCTACTCGTCGGCCACCCAACTCCGGCCATCCATTCAGCTCAACTGCGCTCGTCCCATCGCAGCCCTACGGCTGTGGGAACAGGGCACCAGGAAACGAGCCCGTCCGCAGAGCGAAGGCTGCTGCGGGGTCGACCCTGGGTTTGTAATGAATGAGAACCCACGCAACCGTCTGATAGGGCTAGCTAAGATCGTTCCGGCGCCAGGTTCCTATCGAGCAGCGCGGACCCAACCTCGGCCATCACGAGCAGATCAGCAAGCGGCACGCCGTCGCGGGCGGCGACGGCCATGCCGACGATCACTGCATTCAGGTACAGCGCTCCTATGCGCGTGTCCGCGGTGCTGCCGATCTGACCATCTGCGAGACCTTGATCGAGCCGCGCTTTGATGATGGCCACCGTCGCCATGCGTTGAGCCGTCGCGTGAAGCGCTATCTCCTCGTTATCTCGCGAGGTCGCGATCCCGGCCGTCGAGCGCATGCAGCCGAGCGGATATTCACCCCCGGCAAACAGCCTTGCCGATGCCTCTAGCGTGTTGCGGATCGCCCGGGCGACGTCCCTCTCGCCAGTGAGTGCGTCGCGAACCGGCTGCGAGACCTCTCGCTCGTACCAAGCCAGTGCCTCCTCGTGCAGCCTCTTCTTCGATCCGAAAGCGGCATAGAAGCTCTGGGTAGTGATACCCATCGCCGTCGTGAGCTGGTCGACAGACACGCCCTCGTAGCCGTGCACCCAGAACAGCAGCGCCGCTTTCGCGACGGCCTCGTCGACGTTGAAGCTCCTCGGGCGGCCGCGTCGGCGTGGTAGGCTCTCATTTTCCATAACGATCACTCTTGTATTCGGCTGGCTTGCCGCGTAATTACGGAACGGCCGTTACCGATATAGGTTACGGGTCAGTTCCGTCATCGACTTACCGAGGATCCTAGCCATGGACACGCTCCATCTCGTCGCGCCCGCCTATCGCGATGCCGCTGCCGTCATCCCCGTCTTCGACACGGAAACACAGTCTATCGATCAGATCCGTGAGGGACTGAGCCGCGCTTACGAGCAAGCGTATGGATCGCCGGATCTCGTGGACAAAGAGGAGGTCTTCATCGAGCGCACCGTCGACGAGCCTGTACGCGCACTCCTTTTCCAGCCCCAGGGCAGGCCGGTTCGCGGTGCCATCCTCCACATTCACGGGGGAGGGTGGCTTGCCGGCTCACCCGACATGTTCGCCGCCTTCTGCGCCGACATCTCCGAGCGACACGCGGTCGTCGTACTCTCGGTCGATTACCGCCTCGTTCCTGAAGCGCCGGGTGACGCAGCTCTGGACGACTGCTTCGAAGCGTTGAGCTGGCTGCACGCCCACGCTGTGCAGCTTGGTTTCACGACCGATCGGGTGTCGATCATGGGTGATAGCGCCGGGGGCAACCTGTCCGCGGCCACCGCCCTGCGCGCGCGCGATGCCGGGGTGCCGGTCCGCTCGCAGCTGCTGATCTACCCGGCGTTCGATGATCGAACCGCCGGACCCGACGCGCCGGTGCAGAACCCGTTCGCAGGGGAGTTCGTTCTGACACCGAGATACACCCGTCAGCTGTGGAAGGCGCGGCTGGCTAAGGTAACACCCGAGAGCCTGCCCTATCTCGCGCCGGCTCGTAACGAGCACCTCGCCGGCCTCGCACCGGCCTTCATCGCGATGGGAAGTCTCGATATCCTGATCGACGAGGCGCTCGAGTACGCCGGCAGGCTGATCCGATCGGGCGTGCCGACGGAGCTGCACGTCTATGACGGCGTCTTCCACGGCTTTGACCTGGTGCCGGGGCCTGAGACAAATGCCTTCAGAGCGGATCTGGCCCGGGCGATCGAAAGAGCGCTCATTTGACGAGCAACGACGACCGGGCGGCAGCGGCTGCTCGTGCACACGCTGTTGTCGAACTCTGCATCATCGAAGCAGGGCGCCGCCTCCGGAAGCTTCCGGAGGCGGCTAGCTATCACAGGCTCGATGCAGGTTTCGCACGGTCGCGGACGTTCACGTTAAGGCGCTTTCGACTTCGGCTCAGCGACATCCCAAAAGCAAGCATCCCGAAGAAGAAGGACGTAAGGCTTGATCATACGACCTTCTACATTGGCGCCGCATTTGAACCAACGTCCGCTTACGCCGGGGGCGCATTGCCGGTGAACGGCTACGTTTGGGCGCTAGCGGGCCGGCCGCTTCTGGCAGGAGAGCGGACCAGCCGCTCTCGGGCGAGGGAGCGTGCATCGGCGACGTTGGCTGGCCCGCCTGCTTTCCCGCAAACGATGGCAGAACGGGAAAACCTCAGGACGCTGAGTGCAAGGGCTTGGCCCGTTGCCCGTCAGTCGGCCGAGCATCCGCAGATCGACTCATTGACGGGCTTCGTCGAACGCGCGTCGGCACGCCTCCATAAGCGGCCAGTTTTCTCGGATCCAAGAGGTGAAACTCTCGAGTGCCGGCAACATACCTGATCCCATTTCCGTGAGCTGGTATTCAACGCGGGGCGGAACCTCGGTAAAATAGTGTCGCGTCAGCAGGCCATCGCGTTCCAGGTTTCGAAGCGTCAGGGTGAGCATGCGCTGCGTAATGCCCTCGATGCTGTTCTTCAGGGTTGAGAAACGCGCCCGGTGATCCGGTGCGACCGCCAAGTGCGACATAACGAGGACGGTCCACTTGTCGCCAAGCCGCGCGAGAACACCTGTCGGCGCGCACGGCTTGAAGCCGAGGCGTTCCTCGATTTCCACAGCGTCGCTGGCCATCGTCGCCTTCTTCAAGAGTGTCATCCTTGTGCCTGCGGCTCAGAAATGTGCCGTCTTCCGTGGCCCCTTCATGGGTATATATGAGTAACCCTTGACCAAAATCGAGGGTGTCTCATGTCCCACAATACTGAAACGCTTCTGGTGTTCGGAGCGACCGGTCAGCAAGGCGGATCGGTCGCCAACGCGCTTCTGAGCGCTGGATGGCAGGTTCGGGCGCTGGTTCGCGATCGAGCATCGCCGAAGGCGGCCAGCCTCGCCGAAGCGGGGATCGAGCTTGTGGAGGGAGATTTCGACGACGCCGACGCGATCCGCTCCGCGATGGCTGGCGTTCACGGCGTCTTCAGCGTCCAGCCCAGCTCCGGCCAAGGAGCCCTGTACAATGTGAGCGACGAAGACGAGGTGCGCTACGGCAAGGCGACTGCCGACGCGGCCGTCGAAGCCGGGGTCCAGCACCTCGTCTACAGCTCCGCCTCAGGAGTAGGAGAGCAGCCGATCGGCTTGCCGCACTTCGATACGAAGGCACGCATCGAAGCGCATATACGCTCGCTGCCGGTCACAGCGACCATCGTGCGGCCGGTCGGCTTTATGGACATGCTGGTGATGCCGGGCTTCGGCCTCGACATCGGGCACTTCCTGTCGTTCGCGGAGCCGAAGCAGTCGGTACAGCTGTTGGCGGTGGAGGACATCGGCCGGTTCGTGGCGGCGATTTTTGCGGATCGGCCGCGCTTTGGCGGAACGGTCTTGGAGATCGCCAGCGACTCCATCATCGCAGGCGACATCGCTACCTACTTCACGGAGGCGGCAGGTCGGACGATTACCTATTCGCGCTTCCCCGACGAAGTTCTGGCGAGCAATCCGTTCCTGGCGAAGCTTGTTGAACGGATGACAGACGGCACGCTGGCGGGCAATGCCGATATGGAGGTGCTGCGCGCCATCAACCCGGACATGCGGACGTTTCGCTCGTGGCTCGCTGGAAGTGGCCGAGATGCATTTCGGAAGGCGCTGGGTTCCGCCAGCGCGTGGGACTACACGCAAGCATGATGCCCGCGATGGGTCGCTTGCCGCTGAGGCAGCGGCCTTTCGGCGGGGGTTCACCAGCAGATGTGAGCGAGCCTTCCCGCAAACGAAATCGTATCGTGAAGGTGGCTGTGCTGATCGCGCTGAAAAGCGTCCGGAGCATACCCTTTACCGAAATCTGTTCCCGATTGCTCTTTCCCTGAACCGGCATTCGACGATGGGGAAACGCGAATGATCGCGGTGAACGAGTGGCTGCTTGCGGGCAGACCTATAGCCCACCTAAGCGTCAGGTTTGGGCGGAAAACCCTCTTCCCTCTCGTGCCGAGGATCTATTCGCGGTTACTCAGAGGCTTCTGCTCGCCTCCGCCTTCCGGCCGCTTGTTCATACCTCTCCCCGAGGCTCGCGCTCTGCCGGCTGGTGGACAAAAAGGCCGGACAGCATAACGTCCACAAACGCGTAAGTCTGCTCCTTCCAGTTCTGGCCTTGGCGGACTGTCGCGACCCCAACGATCCCGCGGAGTAGATCGAGCGGCGAGATTGGGACCGATGTGCCTTCGGCAACCTCCAACCGCCGGACAAGGATATCGATCGCGGGTGAGAGCAAGGTCGGAGTTTTGCTGTAGAGCGGCTCCGATCCGCCGATCAGCGTGTCGAGGACACCGGCGATCTCTCGCTTCGTCTCGAGGAAATCGACAAACATTCGCAACCAGGCGCGCAGCCCCTCGCGAGGTGCGCCCGTCTTCGCGATCTCGAATGCCGCCGCCACCAGCGTGTCGATCTCCTGGCGGTACACGGCCTCGATCAGAGCGTTCCTCGTCGGGAAGTGACGATACAGCGTCCCTATGCCTACCTTCGCAGCGCGGGCAATTCGCTCGAGGCTGACATCTGCACCCTCACCGACGAGCGCCTGGTGGGCGGCCGCGAGCAACGCCGCGCGGTTGCGTTCGCCGTCAATACGAGGGCGACGGGTCGTGCGAGGCGGGTCGGATGACATCTGACAAGAGCCCTTGATAAACGGAGGATACCTCCGCATATAGCGCTAGCGGAGCAAGCCTCCGCTTACCACAGAGTCGGGCGCGGTGCGATATCGACCACGTCCAAGGGAGATCCGCGATGGTTGAGAGTACAGCTGAGCAATTGCTCCACGTGCGAAGCGCAGACCTGCAGACCAAGGTCGACTACCTTCTCGATTACACCGCCATAACGGACTTGGTTCAACGATACGGACAGGCGACCGACACGCACGATTTTGACCTGCTGCGCACCTGCTACGGTGCCGAGATCGAGGTCGACCATAGGCCGACGATCGGGATGGGGCGTATGACGGTGTCTGCAGATAGATGGTGCGCCCTGGCCAAGCAGTTCCACGAGCAGCTGGACGGCGACGAGCACATCTTGGTGCCGCAAGGCATCGTCATTGCAGGCGACACCGCGTCATGTCACGTACTTATGCATGCTAGCCACTACTACCGGCCCGCAAACGGTAGCCCATACCAGTCGCTTGTCGGGACCTACGACCTCCGCTTTGCCCGCACCGACGGAGGCTGGAAGATCACGGAGTCGGTGCAAGCTGTGCGATGGGCCGAGGGCAACTGGCAATTCCATGAGGACATTAAACACTCTTTGGGCAGTCCCGACCTGAGCTGATCCGCTGCCACTGTCCTGTCTGCGCGGCCGACATGCGTCTCGCTTCAGCACGTTGAAGGTGTTCGGGCTACTTGCAACGATTGCTGGTAGCCCGAACGATTGAGGCGGCCGTAGAGCAGGCCGTAAGCTGCGCCCGGTGATCGAGCCGGCCTGGTTGCCGGCGAGCAGCACTTCAACTCAGGACGACCCTACCGCCCGGGCAGCTATCCCGCTGAGGCCTTTCGGACGGACCATAATGGAACTACCGTTATCGCGCTGGCACGAAAGGTGCTTACCTGCACCTAAGCTGGCTTGGGCACCTTAGGATCTATACCGCCCTATGTGTCAACAGCGGTCGGTCGCCGCTTCTCTCGACGACCCATTTTCCGACGTTCAGGGCACCGACAACGCTTACCATATGTCGTCGGTCGTTCATGTCGCCATCCAAGACCGTAACCTCGACGGAACAGGTCGGGAACTAATCAACTAATAGGCGGTTTTGTCCTTTGCACCACAAGATGGTGCCTGCTTGGAGCCGAAAGATGGCGAAGAACGAGCACACGAGCGAAAAAGCCGGCAAGGCAGCCTCGAAGGTCCTGAAGGACGGTCGAACCGGCAAGGACTCGAAGACGGCAGCTGGATCCGCACTGTCTCAGCGCCCCGACAAAAAGAAGAAGTGATCGATCGGGTCGGTCGGTATCGGCCCCCACCCGACTAGAACAGGTCTCAGTACGTCGACCCAACACCGGTCATTTAGTAGGCCTTAGTCGCTCCCCGACTTTTGCCATTCGTTCATCTCGCAGGGCGAGGCTCGTACGCCGGCTCTGCGGATCTCCTAAACGACTAGGATGGAGGGGGCGGCACGCTGGGCCTTCGCAGGATTATGATGCGCGACGCGCGTCGCCATCCGAGCAAGACGCCACTTACGGAGGTGACCACCCCGGCGATCGAGAAGAGCCAGATCCAGGCTCGGCGTGCAGGTGGATTGATCACCAACGGGATAGCATCCCAGCGATGCAGCAGATCGTAGGCGACACGGTACACGCGCCCTCGCCGATCGATCCTGCTGAGTACCGCGCCAGTGGCCGGATCCAGGTACAGCCAGGTCCCGCTCGGATCCTGGAAGCGAAGCCGCAGGACCGGCAAGTGCAGCTCGCTGCCGACGTCATACCAGTAGAAGTCGGGCGCGGTCAGCCTGGTCACCCGCGCAGCGGCGCCGTCAGGAACCAGTACCCGCGCCGCCTTCGAAAGGTGGCTGACGTTCGGTAAGGTACGCCCGCCCTCAGCAGCGACGACGAGGCGCCTTTCGGAGCTTCGCCACTCGAGCCAGACCAACCCGGCCGCGCGCACGACGTCCAGACGAACTGCGTGGCGGGGTGCCACCGCGTCCAATCCTGGAACGTCGATCGGCGGCAGCTTCGCCCGCTCATAGCGCAGGATGGCGCCTTCGCCCGGGTCTTCGCCCCGGAAGAAGTGTCCCGGATCGACCGACAGCCACCCACTCACGATCCAGAAGGTCAGCATCACGCCACCTGTGAGGCCCGCGACATGGTGCCATAGCATCCAGCCTCGATAAGGCGTCACGCGCCTGCCCTTGAATCGGCGTTGGCCGAGCCGAACGCGCAGCAGCCCGATCCACATGCCGGTGATCGCGGCAAGCACGCACGGTCCGGCCACCCAAATCACCACCTGCCGCCAGCCCTCCGGATGCTGGCGCAGCGCTGTAGGATAGAGCCAGTGCGGCACCGCGCCGAGCCAGTTCCAGAAGCGCTCGTGCGCGTCGGTGTCGAGCATTACCTCCCCGGTACGGCTCGAGACGTATAGCGCACGACCGTCTGGTCCCTTCAGCGTCGCGCGCCAGAGCGCTCGATGCGGATCATAGCGACTGGCGACGGTCCACTGGTCGCGCTCCACGAACGTTGTGGCGGCCACCTGTGCGTGACCGAAGGCGGTCGCGATACGCGCGGCTTCCGCGCTGCCGACGCCACGGACCAGCGCCGCGGTATCGGCGTCGATCGTCACGAGCTCGCCTGCCCTGCCCGTCATGCGCCACACTGGACGGTTTGCCATCATCTCAAGCCGCATCGCGCGCGGCTGCTCTGGCAAGTTAGCGAGCTGCTCGGCCTCTCGTGGGGGTACGTGCACCTTGGGCCAGTCGATCGGCGGCTGACCCGCCAACGCCTCGCGATCGGTAAGCGCCGGGTACGGGACGTAGAGCATTACCAGCCCGGACAAGAACCACATGAGAAAGAGCAGGCAGCTGGCCACGCCGATCCAACGGTGGATCAGGTACAGCCAGCGCCTGGCCGCTGGCGGCGGGAACGAGCGCGCCATCTCACAGCCGCGCGCGCAGCGCGACATCGAGCGAGCGCGGCCGGCCGAGCAGCCACTGCGCCGTGCCGTAAGTCGAGGTCACGTAACGGGTGTCGAAGAGATTGTAGACGCGCACGTCGGCCGCGAGCGCCGGCGTGATCGCGAACGAGAGGCCGCCGTCGGCGACGGTGTAGGCGGGCACCCGTGCACTGTTGGCCGAGTCGACGAAGCGCGCGCCGACGTGGCGCAGACCCGCCTGCGCGCGAACGCCGCGGCGACTCTGCCAGGTGAGCCACAGGTTGCCGGCGCGCTCGGGCACGTTGGGCGGCGTGTTGCCGGAGAGATCCGCGTTGCCGCTGAGGAAGTCGTCGAAGCGGGTGTCGAGCACCGTCCCGTTCGCCTCGATCAAGAAGCCGGCGGCCAGCGCGAGCGACAGCGCCGCCTCGACCCCCGTCGACGACTGCCGCCCGATCTGCTCGAGCGGACCGTTGGTGACGCGCTGCGCGACCAGGTCGTTCTTCACGATGCGATAGCCGGCGAGTGTCACGTTGACGCGTCCGCCGAGCAGCGCTGCCTTGGCACCCGCCTCGACCTGATCGCCCTTGGCGTTGGTAAAGGCGAACTGCGTCGCGCTGGTGGTGAAGGTGGTCAGCGTGCCGACGGGATCCACGCCGGTGGCATATTGCGCGTAGAGCGAGACGTTGCGGGAGGGCTGGTAGACGGTGCCGACGCGCCAGGTCGCGTCGCGGAACCTCTTCTGGCGCGCGCCGCCCGGAAAGGCGTTAGCCTCGCCCACCGGGGCGCCGGCCGCGTCGTAGAGGATGTTGCTGCGGCGCACCGCGTCCTCCTCGTATCGGAAGCCACCCACCAGCGAGAGCCGGCGCGACAGCCGCAGCCGGTCCTCGCCGAAGATGCTCCACTCGGTCGTGGTGGTGCGATAGCGCGGCAGCGTCGCCGCGCGATCCTCCAGCGTGCCAGGAGCAAAGTCGAACGGGTCGATCGCATCCGCCTGATCCGCGACGGCAAAGTTGTTCGAGTAGCGCAGGTTCACGCGGTTGACCTCGGCGCCGAGCACCAGGTCGTTGGCGAAGTCGCCGCCCAGCGGTGCGCTCAGCTTCACACTGGCCTGGTCGCCGTACTGCGTCATGCCCTGGACGATGCCGAGATTGTCCGACCGCTCGATCACACCGTTCGGCCGACCGGCCGCCGGCGTCCAGGCGTAGCTCTCGAGGTCGTACCAGCTGCGCTTGCTGGCGAGCCGATAGGCGGCGTTGGTGAGCGTCACCGCGTCGCTGACCGCCCACTCGGCGACGAGCGTCTGGCGATCGTCGCGGAAGCGGATGTCGGCGTCGGCGACGTTGTAGTTGCGGCGCCGGTTACGCGGGTCGAGCCGGCCGTCGATCAGCGGCGTGCCCCAGTAGCGCATTGGTGAGACGTCGCCATAGTCGCCGCGCAGCGTGAGGGTGAGCCGCTCGGTCGGCGCGACGCGCAGCGCGCCCGACAGCGCCAGGCTGTGGTTGTCGCCGCGGTCGACCCAACCGTCTGAACGACGGTAGCTCGCGTCCAGGCGGTAGCCGAGCTGCTCGCCCAGCGGACCGCCCGCGCCCGCCGCGACATGCCATGTGTCCTGCCCGCCGTAGCTCAGCTCCGCGTCGTAGCGTGGGGTGTCGCTCGGCGCGCGCGAGACCACGTTGACCGCGGCGCCGAGCGCGCCCTGGCCGTAGAGCACCGAGGCGGGGCCGGTCAGCACCTCGATCCGCTCGACGTTCCAAGGATCGGTCGGGAAGGTGACCGTGCCGGCAACCGGGAAGAGCCGGATGCCGTCGACCAGTTGCAGCACCGAGCCCTGTCCGACGAAGCCGCGTGCGGCGAGTGCGGTGTTGCCGTTCCCGGCGTTGGCTGCGGCGGTGATGCCGGGCGCGCGCGACACCGCCTCGACGACGGTGAGGTCGCCGCGAGCACGGATCGCGTCCCCGTCGACAGTTGCGACGCTGGCGGGCAATTCGAGCGGCGTGAGGCCGAGTCGGCTGCCGGTCGCGCTCGGGCGGTCGAGCGCGCCGTCGCCGCGGCCGACCACGAGAATGTCGTCACGCGGCGGTACGCGATCGTCGTCCCGCGCCAGCGCGCCGGAGGAACAGGTGACGAGCAGCAGCGCGGCGACGTGCGTCGCCGGACGATAAGTGGCGATCATCTTCATAAACCCCGATGAAGGACGGGGCACGCGGACCAGACACCGGCGCGCGCGGACGGGAAGCCCGGCCGCGGCATGCGAGCGACCAGACCGGGCACCCCGCCGGTGGACGTTATGGCGTCGAGGCAGGTCTCCTGGCTCGCGGGTCGGTGCGGATGGTCTGGCCTTCCCGGCCGCGCGAGCGCGACCAGTGACACGGAGCGACCACCTGCTCGCCGCTTACAGTTGCGGGGGCAGCGCCGGCATCGCACCGGCTTCCCGTCTTAGCTCCGGCGCGGCGAGCCGACCGGAGAACCTTGACCCGCATCGCATCGACGAGCCGGGGCGGCGCGTCAAGCTCATATAAAGATATCTTTATATGAGCTGTCAAACAGCGGCGCCTTGGGCGGCGCGTCGGTCACCTGCTATGGTCCTTCTTCAGTGACATGGTTGCCAACCCGAGGTATTCACAGCTCGTGGATGCGATACGGCACCTCCTCGCGCATCGCCGCTCCGCCGTGTTCCTCTGCACGCTGACGTTGCTGCTGAAGCTGCTGGTCCCCTCGGGCTATATGCTCGCTGCCGATCACGGACAGCTGTCGCTCATCGTCTGTTCGGGCGTCGCCGCGCCGCCCTCGGCCGCGACGTCGGCGATGCACGGCGACATGGCCGACCATGATCGCGGATCGGGTCACGGCAAGGCAGAGATGCCCTGCGCCTTCGCGGGCATGACCGGTGCGGCGCTCGCGGCGACCGATCCGCTCCAGCTCGCCGCGCTGATCGCCTTCGTGGTCGCCGGCGGGATGCTCTGGCGTGCGCCCGACAGACCGCGAGCCGTGGCGCGCCTGAGACCGCCGCTACGCGGACCACCAGCCTACCTCTGACCTGCCACTCAGTGCCGTTCGGAACGGCGCTCACCCATCGTGCGCCCGACGGATCAGGTCGGGCGGGTCAGAGGTATTCCCATGCTAACATCCCGCCAGCTTGCGAGCACCGCGGCGTCGTGCCTGCTGCTCGCCACGCCAGCCGAGGCGCGTTCCGGCCCCGCAACATCCGACGATGTTCTTCCGAGCGATGGCAGCGAAGAGGTCATCGTCACCGCCCAGAAGCGGGAGCAGGACGTCCGCGACGTGCCGGCGAGCGTCAGCATCCTGTCCGACGAGACGTTGCGGCGGCTGAACGCGAGCGACTTCTCCCGCGTCGCCGACGCCGTCCCGAGCTTGGCGTTCGCGACCACCGGACCCGGCAATTCGCAGTACATCATCCGCGGGATCGGCGGGGTCGGCTTCGTCCAGTCGCCCACGACAGGCGTCTACCTCGACGAGACGCCGCTGCAGACGCGCGCGTTGCGCGGCTTCTCTCAGCCGGATCCACAGCTCTTCGATGTCGCGCGCGTCGAAGTTCTACGCGGTCCGCAGGGGGTGCTGTTCGGGTCGTCATCCATGGGCGGTCTGGTACGGATCGTGACGAACCAGCCCGACGCGTCCACCGCGGCGGGGCGAGCGACCGCCAGTGTCTCGGCGGTGCGCGACGGGGGGACCAGCTGGGACGCCAAGGGCATGCTGAACCTGCCGCTCGTCGCCGACACGCTCGCGCTCCGCGTGAGCGGGGGTGTCGTGCGGCAGGGAGGGTGGATCGACGATCTTCGTCCGACCACGGGTAACCTGACGGAGAACCAGGGCACCGACCGAGTGAAGAAGGACGTGAACTGGACGCGGACCGGCACGATCCGCGCCGCGCTCCGCTGGACCCCCACCCCCGATCTGGCGATCACGCCCAGCCTCGTCTGGCAGAGTGGTTTCAGCAACGCCGATCGGCCGCATAGCGACGTGACGTTCGGCCGCCGCGCGCGCGTGAAAGCGCGATACGAGGACACGTTCGCCCGCGACCGCTTCGTGATTGGCTCGCTTCTGATCGAGCAGCACGTCGACGCGCTCGGCGGCGCGGACCTTACCGCCAACAGCTCCTATATGGATCGCCGATCGCGGCTCTCCTTCGACGTCACCGCGTTTGATTCCCCGATCGTCGAGGACATCGTCGGATCGGGTCCAGGTGGACGGCTGTTCCCCACCCCTCTGCGCGACAGGGGCTCCACAGCGCAGTTCACGCAGGAAATCCGCCTGATATCGGACGGTGCCGGGCCGCTCCAATACGTCATGGGAGGCGTCTACCGCGACCTGCACCAGCGCTCCGGCCGCACGATCACCGTCTCCGACCTGTTCGGAATTGTCGCGCCGGGGCCGCTCGGCGCGAGCGCACCGCCTGTGATCCAGGACACCGCCGTGGACTTCAGCGAGAGCGAACTCGCCGGCTTCGCGGAGCTGACCTACGCGGTCACGTCAACGCTCAAGATCGCAGCGGGCGCACGCGTCTTCGGTTACCGCCAGCGCGAGGCGAGCAGGCGGTATGGTCTGGGTGGGCCGGCAGGCGGTGACCTCGCCTACGATTACGCGGAGCGCAATCGCGAGACCGGCGTCACGCCCCGCTTCTCCGTGAGCTACGCGCCGGGCGAAACCGCGACGGTGTACGCCAGCTTCGCGCAGGGCTTTCGCACCGGCGGCGTCAACGCGCCGATCACCGACGACATCTGCTCGCCCGCGGAACGGCGCGCCGCGGGCATCCCAGACGTGCCCCCGCCATACGGCAGCGACCGGACGGACAATCTCGAACTCGGCGCCAAGACGAGCTTCCTCGGCGGGCGCCTGCGGATCGACGGCGCCGCGTTCGCGATCGACTGGAAGGACTATCAGCAGGCTTTCCAAAGCGCCTGCGGCGTGAACAACGCGACGACCATCTCCTTCACGGTCAACGCCGGCCGCGTCCGCAGCCGCGGCGGCGAACTCGATGTAACCGCGACGCCGCTCGCCGGCTTGGAGCTTCATGCCGGCGGCTCGTTCACCAACGCCACCTATCGCAACGCCGTACCAAACCTGCTGCTTACCGCGGGATCCCGCGTGCTGGACGTGCCACGCTGGGCCTGGAATGCGCGAGGTAGCTACGACTTCGTGGTCACTGGCGCCCTGCGTGGGACCCTGTTCGCGGCGGCGCGCCACGTGGGTGGCTCGAACAGCGGCTTCGGCGAGGGCGAGGTGCTGCCGCGGCCGGCCTACACCCTCGTCGACGCGACCGCGGGCGTGAGAACCCGCGATGGCATCGGCATCGACCTGTTTGTGACCAACCTGTTCGATGCCGTCCCGGTGTTCGGTCAGGAGTTCACGACGTCGCCGGGCAACACCACGGCGACGAGCTACTTTTCCTATCTGGTCGGTCCGCCACGGACGATTGGAGTGCGAGTGTCATTTGGGATCTAGCCGGGCAAATTCATGAAGCAGGGCGTATGCAGCGCCGTCGCGGAGACCCAGAAGCGGCCATTTCCGGCGCGCTGCCCGCTTCCCAACTCCGGTCCCTCGTTCACGTCGGTGCTCCAGGCATCTTGCCATTCCGCGTAGCTGTTTGGCTGGCTTAGTCTGGCAGGAAAGCGGACGCGTTCTCAACTGAGGGAGAATAGCACCCATTCGGCTCGCGGGGCCTCTCGCTCCGCTGCGTAGCCCATATCGACCATTGGCAGGGATGCGAGCTGAAGGTTGTCGCAAGCAAGGTGAGCGACGCCAACGACGCGCCAATCTTCACCCGTATGGCTCTCCGCGCCGCACGCGACTTGTAGATCGCCGTCCTCGTCATGCGCGAACGCGAGCACTGGCGCTCCGTCAAAAACGTGCTGGCAAACGAAGCAGGCCTTGTGAGGATCGAAGGTATGTCCAGCCAGCGAAATCATCGTGCTATTTTTAGCGGCAGCAGCTTCGTCCACAAGCCGGGCATCACGGACGATCTCACCGGATCGGTTTTGGGCGGCTGGTTATGGGCGAAGCGGGACGTCAGCTCTCGGTGGTGCTTCGCTGAGGTATCTGTCAGTCTCGTCGTCAACGCCTATCGGAGACTCAAGATGCGCCTCGTGCCTGCGTCCACCGTCGGCCTCGTTCTCGTACTGTCGTCACCGTCTCTCGCCCAAACTCAGCCCTTGAAGGGGGCGGAGGCCGCGCTGGCCGCTCTCGACATGCAGCAGAAGGGGATGGTTGCCCGCGCCGACGTCGGCGCGCTGGACGCCTTGTCCGCGCCCGGACTGACGATCAACGCCCCCACCGGTCGCGTCCTCACCCGCGCGCAGTTCCTTGCGATGATGCGCGACGGCCGCATCGGCGCGGAGGATTTCGAGCGCACGATCGAGAGCGTGACCGTCGACGGCGTTGTAGGCGTTGTGATGGGACGCGAGGTCTTCACGCCCACCCCGCAAAGCGAGCTCGGCCGCACCTACGGCGCGGTCCCGCTCGATCGCCGCTACACCAACGTCTACCGCCGGGAGGGCGGCAGATGGCGCTGGTTCGCGCGGCATGCGAACGTCGTGGCAAAGAGGGCGGCCGAAGCCCGCTAGTGGGCGTTGCGACCCCCTGCCCTCTCGCGCCGAGGACCCAAAAGGCGTCATTGAAGCCGCCCTGTGCCGAAGCCGAAACCGGACGCTTGTCGTCTAATCGCGTCGGGCGCAAGGGTCGACTAATCGCGTCGGGCGCAAGGGTTTTCTGAGATGCCGCTGCCGGGAGCATGGTCGTCTTCGCGGTCGGCATGTGCCGCCGCATGATGGGGCTTCGCGGGGCGACCCCTCCGAGGTTCATCACGCATTCTGCTGCCGTTGAGGCAACGGATGCAACAAGCGTCGCGGATTGGGTCGGCCTACGTCCCGGCAGGACGTCTCGCAGCGCCTTGCGACGCGGACGAGCTCGGGTGTCAGGCTGAGGTGCGTGTCTCCTGGAAGGGTTCGCCGGTCACCAGCATCGTGTGCATGATAACGGCCAGCTTGCGCGCAACGGCGACCGCAGCGCGCTTGAAGCCGAGACGCTCGCGGAGCTGCAGCCCCCATTTGCGCAGGTCGCACTCGGATCGGCTCCGCACCAGGAGTACGGTCGCAGCTTCGTAGAGCAGCCCGCGCAAATGGCTGTCGCCCCGCCTCGAGATATGGCCGTCATAGTCGACCTCGCCCGACTGGTAGCGGCGAGTGGTCAACCCGACCCAGGCACCGACAGATCGCGATCGCTTGAAGTTGGTCGGGTTCTCGATGGCGGTGATGAAGGAGGTTGCGGTCACGACGCCGACGCCGGGAATGGACATGAGCAGCTGGCAGGCATCGCTGCGCCGGGCGTCCGCCAGCAGTTTGCGTCCCAGCTCCGCGGCGCGAAGGCGAACGGCGTGCCAAGCCTCGAGTAGCGGCCGAATGATCCGGCCGAGGTCGGCGTTATCCGCGAGCAGAGCCTCAACCTGGCGCTCGAACTTGCTGCCCGACGCCGGCGGGACGACCAGCCCGAACGTCTTCATTAAGCCCCGGATCTGGTTCGACAGCTCGGTGCCGATCCGCACCAGGCGAGTCCGCGCCGCAACCAGCGTGCGCGCGAGCATGCTGTCGAAGCTCTTGACCCGGACCTCCTTGTAGAACCCGACCTCTGCCAGGTGAGCCAGGCCGTCGGCGTCGTTCGCATCCGTCTTGTTCGCCGCCATGTCGAGCGCCGCCTTGGCATGGCGCGCGTCGATGCAGATCGCCGGCAGCCCCTCCGCGCTCAGCGCATGAAAGAACCAGACCGACAGCGGTCCTGTCTCGAACACCACGCGCGCCACCTCTGGGGCGTGCTTGCGGATTAGCGCGGCGAGCAGCTGCGGATCCGAGGCGCATTTGCCGCGCCACACTCGCTTGCCGTCACGCCGGATCGAGACCGCTGTCTCTTTCAACGATACGTCGAGCCCGATATACTCACCCATGGCTGTTCTCCGTTCCGATGTATGGGCCCGGCTGCCAGTCGTGAGCCCGCACCTTCATCTACCGGGGAACAGCCACCTGCCTCCACGTCATCGCTGATCGAGGTAGCTCGCTCCCGCGATTACCCCATGTTCATCGCCGTTTCTGGAAGCCGGACGCGACCCGCAGGATTGACGGATGGCTTGGGGCGCGAGCAAAAAAGACCTATGCCTGAGACTTCGCGCCAAGCCGGGCTTCGCCGGAAAGCCTCAGACCGTTCGACTTAGAAGGCTCTGCTGACCGAAAAAACGAGCGCCCCGCGCCGGCCGGTTCGACGGTTCTCGCTGTAGCGGTCGTAACCCTGACCTGCGCCGATCCAAGTCAGGCTGACTGCCGCGAGCTGATCGGGCCGCCACGTCGCACCAAGCCGCCAATCCACCGTGACCGCTCGCCCGAAACCTTCAATCCGCGGCGGGCGGAGCGCGCCGATATGTCCGCTCAACGTGACTCTACCGCGCTCAACGAGCGTACCTTCGACCTGCACGTAAGAGGCGTTATGGCCCCAACCGTCGTAGCTGGGCGCGTAGAAGAGATGCGCGGACAAACGTCGGCCGACCAAGCCGGCGTAGAGCTCCGCGAAGCTCCTGCCGTATTCGATCGTTGCATAGCGATCATAGGCACGGCGGACCGCGCCGACGTCCACCGACACGGAAGGAGCCACGCGTCGCGCGTAACCGACATACTGGACCGAGCGCAGCACGCGCACGCCCTCGTCGTGGACTCCGCCTGCGGTCACCGACACGCCGCCGTAAAGCCCGCTGGGATCGTCGAGCGACAGCGCTGCGGTGACCACTGGGCGACCATCGCTAGTGCTAACGCCGCGAAACCGGTCGTCGCTGGCGATCACGAGTGAGCCACCAACATCGGCTGCAGCTGGCGTCGCGAGAGCGGCGCCGATTAAGGCGAGCGCGAGCCGCTCAGCAGCGGCGGGTGCTCGACCCAGCCGCGCGGCGGACTGTGGCGCACGCGTCGATCTCGCCGCCGTCCGCACGCCTTGCGACGAGGTCACTGTCGGCGCGGCGAAGCTGCCGGGTGAGTGCGAGCAGGCCACTGACGTGCGCGGCGGCATAGGAGTTGCCGCTCACCAGATCCCATCGTCCCCCCGGTTCGGTCGTCGGCACGTCGCGGCCGGGCGCATTGTACACGCCGGCGCGCTCGCTCGCCACGCCGTCCTGCGCCACGCGCACGACCCCGGGCAGCGACGCGGGAAAGCCGGTGCCGGTTCGTGGATCGACGGCCGCCACGACCGCCGCGCCGCGCCGCTGCGCCAAGGCGACCAGCTTAGCGATCAGCGGATCGCTCGGTCCGCTCAGGCTCATGTTGATCACCCCGGCTCGTCGCTCCGTAGCGTAGAGTAATGCCCGCGCCAGGCTGATCGAGTCGCACACCGTTTCGCCAGGCAGACGCTGCCAACAGGCGCGCAAGCCCATCAGTCGTGCGTCGGGCGCCACGCCGGCAATGCCGAGCCCGTTGTTGGCCCTTGCGGCGATGATACCGGCGACCCCGGTCCCATGCGCCTCCGCAGATGTCGCTGGCGCGCCGACGAAGTCGCGAGTGACCGCTACGCGACCGACCAGATCGGGATGGCGAGCGTCAATCAAGCTGTCGATCACCGCGACGCTGACGCCCGCACCGGTGGCCAGACGGTGAAGGGCGGCGAGCTGCCATGCGCGTGCCGCCGGCTGCGCCGCGAAGAGGCGGTCGTTCGGCTGGGGCGCGGGCGCCGCCTGTGCAGTGAATTCGTTCATCGGCTGCGACCAGGCCACGCCAGAGTGGCGCGCCAGCCGGGCTGCGACCCGATCGAGCGGTTCGCTGCCCGGCACTGCCATGATGACGCAGTCGACGCCGAGCAGCGGCATCGGCCAGGTGTCGAGCAGCGTCAGCCCCTGCTCGCGCGCGAGCCGCGCCGCGAGCCGGTGTCTTGCTCTCGCGGCCGCGGCATCACCGTATCCGCCCGCACCATAGTCGCCGCCTGGACGATAATGTTCGGGCGGCAGGTCGAGCATAACGAGTATGCGGCGCTCACCGGGGACCGGCCGCGACTCATCGGCCGACGCCGAAAGCGGTGCCGCGACCACGGGGGTAAGCAGCAGCAGCAGGGCGGCAGCTCGCCTCACGGCGCAGACCCGCGTTCGATCGGCTCGGCCAACGTGACCGCTGGCTGCGCGCGAAGTCGCGCCAAAGCTGTGCCGTCACCCGGTAGCGCGATCACATAAGCACCGGAGGCGGTAGGCCCATCGACCAGCCGCGCGTCCGCTTCGGCGAGAGAGCGGCGCAGCGCCGCCTCGCTGGTCTCCGGTCGGAACATGACCAAGGCGTTGCCTGCACGTACCTGCGACGCATCACCGAGAGCGCGATAGGCAGGGGCACGCTGCGACGGAAGCGCCACCCAAGTCCCGAGCACCAGCAGTGCGGCAAATTGCGCGCCTGCGATCCAGCGCCAAGTGCGCTGAGAGCCGAGCGCACCGGAGCGCCGGACCCAGGCGCGCGCACGTTGCCGCGGTCTCGGCTCGGCGCGGTCGAGGAGCGCGCTCATGCCAGCCCATCCGTCACCGGCTCTAGGCTCGGCCGTATGCACCGCGGTGGCGAGCGCGCGCTCGCGCGCCAACTCGGCGCGACAGGTCGCACAACCAGCAAGATGGCGCCCGACAAGTTCCTCGTCCGCCGCATCCAGCGTGCCGGTGAGGTGCCACGGCAGCAGCCGCAGCACCGCCCCACAGGCGTCATCGGGCATGGCGATCAGCTGTCCCACCGTCCTCCCTCCTCAATACCAGTCGTCGGGCTCGCCCGACAGTGCCGCGCGCAGGTGGCGGCGCGCATGGAACATGCGGGTCTTCACCGTATCGGGCGGGCAACCCATGATCGCGGCGATCTCGCGATAGCCGAACTCGTGAAAATAGGTCAGCTCCACCACTGCCCGGTGCGTAGGCGACAGCGTGGCCAACGCCGCATCGAGCCCGCGGCGGACGCGGGCCGCCTCCGCACCGACTTCCGGCGCCGCCGTATAATCGATCGCGTCCTGGCGCTCGTCGTCGATTGGCTCGTCGAGCCGGCGCAGCGCCGCCAGTCCCTGACGATAGGCGATGCCGAACAACCAGGTCGAGAAACGGCTCCGCCCGTCGAAGGTATCGAGGCGGCTCCACACCACGAACATCGCGTCGTTAAGCACCTCCTCGATCAAGTGTGGTCGCCGCAACAGCTTGTGCAAGAAGCGCCATAGCCGCGCGTGATAAGCGCGATACAGCATCTCAAACGCGCGACGGTCGCGGTCGCGAACGCGCTCAAGCAAGGTCGCCTCAGCGTCCGCCTCCGCGCTGTCCTGCTGCTCCGCCGTCGCCGCCGTCACCCGATCGCCCTCGTTCGGGAGTGAGTGTCATGATCGCGATGGCAGGTTCAATCGCGATGAAAACTAAATTGCAATGAACCATTCGCCTCGCCGGCGTCACTCACCCCAAGCGACCGTGTCTTCCACGCGGGTGGCGGTCGCCCGTGCTCGCGCCGCATCGGCGTTGTGCGGCACCCGATCAGGGAGAGTGATGATGCGCCATATGTTGATCGCGGCCGCCGCTTTGGTCGCCGCGCCGCAGGCGGCGAGTGCCGCCACGGTAATGGATGCCTCGGGCGATTTCCTGCCGAGCTACACCGCAGGGCCACGCTTGGCAGATCTCGACGTGACCAGCTTCTCGGTCAACTACGACGCCGTGGGCAAGTTCTTCACGCTGGGAGCGACCTTCGCTGGCGCGATCGACGCCATGACCGGCGGACTCTACGTCATCGGCGTCAACACCGGCACCGGCACGATCCGGCCCTTTGCCGCGATCGGTCAGGAGAATGTGATCTTCAACCAGGCGATCGTGCTGCGGAAGGACGGCACCGGCAGCATCGGAGCGAACGCGCTCGACCCGGGTGCGATCAGCATCGCGGGCAACATCATCACGGCACGGGTGGGTGAGTCGCTGCTCCCCTCGACCGGCTACGCCGCGGCTGATTACGGCTTCAACCTGTGGCCGCGGATTGGTCTTGGCAGCAACGATCAAATTACCGATTTCTCGCCCGAAAACGCCAACCTCTCGACACGTGGCCTCCAGCCGGCGGTGCCCGAACCCGCGACGTGGGCGCTGATGATCCTGGGCTTCGGTGTGGTCGGCGCAGCTCTTCGCCGACGCCGGCCGACGAGCAGCTCGGAGGCGGCAATCGTTCCTGCTTGACGAAGGCTAAGGTGCGCCGGTCACATCGACTGAGTGACCGGCGCCGTTCCAAGTGCCTCAGCACGATACTGATACGGCGAAGCGGCCTTCCAAATGGCGGCGTAGCGTCGGCTGAGCGAGTAAGAACCAGGACCCAACACCGGTCACTCAGGTCCACCCGGCGCCCTTCCAACATCGGAAGCTTGTTCATCTCGCCGATCGAGCCAGCGACGTGTTCAAGGCACCTAAAAGCAGCGAGATTGCGGCTTAGAGCACTCTGGCAGCAAGCCTCAGCTTGGGGTAGGCTTACCCAATGACGCTTTCTCTTGTCTATTTCTGGATGTCGGCGGCGATCTCAACTGTTCCGGCGGAAGCGGTTACAGCGCCAAAATGCCCGACCGTCGCGGGTTGGCAGCTAGCGAGGCAGCAGCCTCCACCGCATAAGCCGTACTTCGAGCCAGTTTGGAATACCGCGATACAGCTTCGCTCCGGCGCTTGGCGGTGGAACGGAACCGTGATTTCCGAAGCAAAGACGCTAGACTATTTGCGTCAAACCGCCACCATGACGCCAGTTCCGCTTACCCTTATGTCCTTCTCACCGCATTTCAACTGCGCTGCGAAGAGACGCCTTCAGAGCCGCATCGCCGCAATCACTCATTGTGGACGAGACGAAAAGCCGTGCATGGAGGGTACCGAGGCCGAGTATCGCGCGACACGCCGCCGCTGATAAGCAAAACTGGAGAGCCATGACTAGGGCGCTGAGGCTGCGCCGGACGTTCGAACCTGCCACAGAGATCCTCAGCGCTAGCCCAGCTGCGCGCCCACTGTGTGCTCCTGGCGGCTTCGCCACAGCTCCTCAGCAAGCCCTCGACCAGCCCTTCACAGCAGATCCAGATGCTCGGCGTAATCCATCGCGCCGTGGGGGATCGTCAGAATGGTCACAGCTTCCGGATCGACCCGGTAGAGAACGAGGTAGTCGCCGCGGACAAGGTGGCGGATGCCCTGGCTCAAAGCGCGGCTGAGCCTTCCTTGCGCGCCGAGACCGGGCCAAGCTTCGGCGCTATCGAGGAAGGCGACCGCGGCTTCTACGAAGGCAAAGGAGATGGCCCGAAGCGAAAGGTCGGGACGGACGCACTTCGTGCAGCTATGGCAGCGAGCGCTTGACGGCTGGCGCCTAGCGCGCGTGTTCAGCTACTCGCATCGAAACACTCCCTGACTGCGAACTATCCTGACCAAGGACAGACCGTCCTCTACTATCCCGTGCTGAGACCCAAAAGCAGCCGCCCAAGGCACCTTCCCAGCTTCCCAATATCGGTCGTCGGTTCATCTGAGTAATCCGGTCTTGCTCGACCCTATGCAGATGGCGCACTCGGCGTGGCTAGTCGCCAGTCTGAGCCGCCAGGCCCTCATGCGAGTGGTCAAAGGCGCGCTTGTAAGCATCGCGAGCCGTGGTGCGGGCGAGATAGGCATGTTCGGCATCGCTTAGAACGAACCCGGCATGGTTCGCGCCCAAGTTTAGCGCATAGCTCACCGAAATGTCGGCAGCCGTGAACCGGTCCCCGGCCATGTAGGGCGCTCTAGCGAGTTGCCGCCGCACGAGCAGCAGCCGTCGTTCGGCGCACTCGCGCGCCCAGCGCGCACCCCAATTGTCTCGTTCCGCTTTGGGGGCGATGAAGCCGCTCACCAAGGGGATCATGATCAACGTCGCTAGGCCCGCTTCGCCCAAATGGAGGAACTGCTGGTAGGTCGGGAAGGCCGGATCGTCGGCCGAAGGCTGCAGCGGTGTGGGTCCGTAGCGACCCATCAGATACTCCATGATCGCCACAGACTCCACCATGGTGACGTCCCCGTCTTCTATCGCGGGCAGGAAGTCGCCGGGGTTTACCGCAAGCCACGCCTGATCCTTCTCCGCGGCTAGCATGTCCACCTGCCGCACGCGGTACGGTAGGCCCATTTCCTCCAGAACCCAGGCGGCCCGAATCGATCGCGAGGTCTGTCCACCCCAAACCGTGATCATAGCTTTGAACCTCCGTCGAGAGGTGAACCTGTGGCCCCGCTCTTGCCTGTACCGGCCCAACAAGAAGACTAGCGCAGCATTGAATGCACACACGAACGGCGGGCGATCAGCGTGCGGGCGAGATCCTGCCCTTACGGTCGATTAGAACAGTCTGCTGCCATCGACCCGGCGCTTTGTCGTCTCGATGGATGCAACCCGCCCAGCAGCACGGCCGCTTCTTTCCTTCGACCAGTTCTTCGCGCGTCCGCTCAATCCGGCGCTCGCGAGTCGCCAGCTGCTTGGCATCCTCGACCCAACAGATGAACTCGTTTCGGCCAAGAGGCGTCAAGCCTTCCCACAACGCCAGCACCTCGGGACGCGATCGCAGCGCGGCTTCAAGGTCTCCCGGGACTCGATGCGCGGTACCATGGAGAGAATGGTTATCCACAAGGCCTCCCAACGCTTCCGTATAACCTAATTGCCAGTGGCAGCCGCGCGATGTCCGGCGAGGATGACGTTAGGCCAAAAGGTTGTCTACTCCTGGGCGGCAAGACCCAGGATTAGTCACTAGTAGGGTCCGCAACGCTTCCCTATCCTCGCCGCCCGTCAACGCGCTCTTCTACCTCGCCGTGCGGACGCCCGCTATTGGGCGCTTGCGCGCCCCTTCCCTTCCGAGCGTAGGACCCACTACCGGTCACTCAGGAGCCCCTGCTCGCCTCCCAACTCCGGCCGTTCATTCATCCAGACGCGCGAGACCTTCGAGAGTTCGGGAGAGCGATAAAGTTGCTCTGGGCAGGGAAGGTATGGCGGAAGCCTGGCCGAGCCACCCCCCCTTCTGGCCAGCTTTCTCGACTTCGTGGAAGCTGCAATGCTGAGCCAGCTGCCAGCTCGAGATAGCTCTGCCTGCGACTCCTCCAAAGTGAGCACTGCAAGTTCGCATAGCGGTGCCGAACGCCTGAGGCGGCAACGGACGCTTGCCGCCGCTCGGGAGAGGACACGAAGCGGTCACTCCGCCCCAATTAGCTGTCTAAGTCCGGACACTTATCGATACCGCGGTGGCCAAACGAGTCCTCGGGACGGCAAACCAGGCTTAGGAAGTGACTTCCTCTGAGAAATGATGAGTCCGATTAGCTAGGCGGTGATCGTCGCCCCGGGTCGCCGTAGCCTCCAGCTCCTGGTGTTATTACAGATACTACGTCGCCCTTCTTCATGCGGCCGTTCCCGTGGGAAAAGGCGGAGGGATCACCGGTGAATTCATAAGAACCGGATGCACCGGGCTGCCCGCCCTCAAGTCCCCAAGGCTGGCTCTTCAGGCGCGAGCCGTCCAGCTTGACTAGGCAATCCCGCTCTGCGCGGTACACGCGACGCATGCCCATGCCTCCGCGGAACTCCCCATCCCCGCCGGAGCCGGCGACCAGCTCGTAGCGCAGGAGGGTCAAGGGATATTCGATCTCCAGCGCCTCGGCAGGCAGGTTCGATGTGTTGGTCATGTGCACGTGGACACCGCTGAGGCCGTCCTTGTTGTGGCGCGCACCCGAGCCGCCGCCGATCGTCTCAAGATAGATCCACAGGTCGCCGTTCGGCTTTTCGCCGACGAACGTCGCCGACGCGCAGGCACCATTGCCCGCCGCGGTGACCTGATGCGGCACCGCCTGCGCCAGCGCGCCGTGCACGATATCCGCCACCCGCTGGCACGGTGCGATCCGGCCGTTCACCGCGGCGGGATGGACGCAGTTGAGGATTGATCCTTGCCGCGCCGTCACATGCAGCGGACGGGCGAGGCCGGCGTTGGGCAGGATCGTCGGATCAACCACCGTCTTCACCGCATAGTAGACAGTAGAGAGCAGGGCCGTGAACACCATGTTGAGCCCGGCGCGCACCTGATCGGGACCGTCGAAATCGAGGAACATCTCCTCGCCCTCGACTCGGATCGTGCAGTGGAACTCGAACTCCTCGTCGATCGCCGGGTTGTCGAAGCGATCGCTGAATAGGTACGTTCCGTCTGGGATGGCGGCGATGCCGGCGCGCATCTTGCGCTCGGCATAGTCCATCAGCTCGTCGCCGGCTGAGAGCAGCACGTCACGTCCGTAGCGCCGGCACAGCGCCGTTATACGGTCGATCGCGAGCCGATTGGCCGCCATCTGGGCGCGCAGGTCCGAGATCCGCTCCTTCGGCACCTGGCAGTTCAGGAGGAACAGCTTCTGCAGATCCTCCTGCAGCACGCCCTCGCGGTAGAGCTTCAGGGGCGGGATACGGATCCCCTCCTGGTAGATGTGCGCGTGACCGCGATCCTCGAAGTCGGCGTGATGCGCGGTGTTGGTCGCCCACGCGATCAGCACGTCGCCGTCGAAGATCGGCTCCGCTAGCACGAGGTCGGGCAGGTGCGTCGCGCCGCCCTCATAGGCGTCGTTCGCGAAGAAAACGTCGCCGGGCCGGATATCGCTAGCCGGGTAGCTCTTCAGGATGTGCGGGATGATGCCCAAGAAGCTGCCGAGATGCATCGGAATGTGATCCGCCTGGCACAGCGCGCTTCCCTGGCGGTCGAACAACGCGGTCGAACAGTCGCGTCGTTCCTTGATGTTGGTCGAGTGGCTGGCCTTCACCAGCGCCTCCCCCATCTCCTCGACGATCGACATCATCGCGCTACCGATCACCTCCACCGTGATCGGGTCGACGGCGACGCGCGTCTGCGGGGTCTCGGGAGTGGCGCTCACTTCAGGAACTCCAGGATCAGGTTGCGGTGCGGCTCGACGGTGACCAACATGTCGGGCAGGACGATGGTGGTCGTGTCCATCTGTTCGATGATGGCGGGCCCGGCGAAGCGGTTGCCGGGGTTCAGCTTCGCGCGGTCGTAGATCGGGCAGACGACGAAGCCGCCCACTTCCGGCATCCACACCTCGCGCTCCCCGACCTGCGCGGACGAGACGTCGGCGCCAGCGTCCGGAAAGGCGCGGAACGCCGCCTTGGCGACCAGCCCAGTCGCGCCGACGCGATAGGTGACCAGTTGGATCGGGTCCTCCGACGCGATGAAGCCGTACAGACGGCGGTGCTCCTCCTCGAAGCGCGCCCGGATCGCGGCGATCGCGACCGGGTCGACCGGGCCTTCGGGCATCGCGACCGACACCTCGTAGTTCTGGCCGGCGTAACGCACGTCGACGCTGCGCTCCACCACCCGGTCCGTGGCGGGGATCGCCTCGGCTTCGAACCACGTCTGCGCGCGTTCCTCCAGGGCGGCGAACGCCTCGCCCAGCTTGACCACGCCGTCGTCCGACAGCACCGTCAGGCTGGTGCTGGCGAAATCCGCGCGCAGGTCGGTCTGCAACAGGCCGGTGGCGCACATGATCCCAGGTGTGACCGGCACGAGGATGCGACGCATCTCCAGCTCGCGGGCAAGTCGCGCCGCGTGGAGCGGCCCCGCTCCGCCGAACGCGACCAGCGTATAGTCGCGCGGATCATGGCCGCGCTGCACCGAGATCACGCGGATCGCGCGCGCCATGTTGGCGATAACCACCGAGATGATGCCCTGCGCGGTCGCCATCACATCCATGCCGAGCTGATCGGCAATCCTCCCGATCGCCGCCTTCGCCAGGCCCTGGTCGATCGCCATGCGCCCGCCGAGCAGATGGGTGGGATTGAGCGTCTGGAGCACGACATTGGCATCGGTCACCGTCGGCTCGTCATTGCCCTTGCCGTAGCATACCGGGCCGGGGAAGGCCCCCGCGCTGCGCGGTCCGACTTTCAGCAGGCCGCCGCTGTCCACCGCTGCGATCGAGCCCCCGCCGGCGCCGACCGTATGAATATCGAGCATCGGTGCTTTGATCGGATAGCCGTGCACATCCGCCTCGCCGACCAGCTTGCACACGCCGTCCTTCAGCAGCGCCACATCGCTGCTGGTCCCGCCGACGTCGAAGGTGATGAGATCGAGGATGCCGGTCTGCTTCGCCAGCGCCTGTGCCGCGACCACCCCGGTGCTGGGTCCGGACAGGACCGTGCGGGTCGGCAGTCGCGCCGCCTGTTCGAAGCCTATGACACCGCCATTCGACTGGGTCAGCCGTGGCGCCACCTTCAGCCCCAGCTCGGCGACCCGTGCCGCCAGTCGCTCGATATACTTCTGCATGACTGGGCCTAGATAGGCGTTCACCGTCACGGTCGACATGCGTTCGTACTCGCGGAACTCCGGCGCCACCTCATGCGAGGTGCTGACGAACGCGTCGGGGAACTCCTCCTCTACGATGCGGCGCGCCGCCTGTTCGTGTTGCGGGCGGATGAAGCTGTAGAGGAAGCAGATCGCGACCGCCTTGGCGCCCTGCTCCCGCAGCGTGCGAGCGGCCTCGCGCACCGCCTGCTCGTCAAGCGCAGTCTCGACGCGACCATCGTGGTGGACGCGCTCCGCCACCTCCAGGCGCAGCGCGCGGGCGACGAGAACCGGTTCCTTGTCGGCTTGCAGGTCGTAGAGGTCTGGACGCTTCTGGCGCCCGATCTCGAGCAGGTCGCGGAAGCCGTCCGAGGTGATCAGGCCGGTGGTCACGCCGCGATGCTGGATCAGCGCGTTCGTGCCGACGGTTGTGCCATGGCCGAAGTAGCTGACGTCACCCGCCTGCGCGCCGACGCGCTCGAGCCCCTCGGCGATGCCTTGTGCGATCGCGCGCGACGGATCGTCGGGGGTGGACGAGACCTTCCAGATATGCACTTGGCCGTCGTCTTCGTTGAACAGGCAGACGTCGGTGAAGGTGCCACCGGAATCGACGCCGATACGCCAGACCATGTTATTCCCCTCTGAACAAAATTATTGTCCCGCGGCCGTCACCGCCACGTCTCCAGTCCAGCGTGCGTCATGTCCGTAGCCGCCGTGCCAGGTGCAGACTCGCGCCGCATAGGCCGCCCCCGCGCCAAGCGCGTAGCGGAGCGACGCACCGCTAAGGTAACTCACGAGAAAGCCGGAGATGAAGCCGTCCCCAGCCCCCAGCGTGTCGACCACCTCGGTCGGCAGCGCCGCCTGGACCAGTCGCTGGTCCTTCGTGGCTCCAACCGCGCCTGCGCCGCCCCGCGTAGCCACCACCGCTTCCGGCCCCAGCCGAAGGCAGTGCGTAATCAGCGCGTCGAGCTCCGACGACGGTACGTCGGCCGCCGACAGGAACACGATCCGGACGTGCGGCAAAACCCGTGCGAGCCATTCGACCGACCAGCGATTAGACCCGTCGATCGAAACGGACGGCACGGCGCGGGCCACCAGCGGCAGCACGTCGTCGAGCTGGCTGTAGATGCTGGTATGCACGTGGTCGTACTGCGCCATGTAGGCGAAGTCGGCGTCCTCCCAGCGATAATCGGCTCGCACTCCCGGCTCGGTCCGCAGAAACTGCCGGTCGCCGTCGACATGGCCGATGAAGGCACGCGCGTTTGCACCAGCCCGTGTCCGCAGCCGAGCCACGTCCACGCCCTCCGCCAGCAGCGATGTATGGACGAGCGCGCCACCCTCGTCCTCCCCTACGCAGCCGAGATAGCCGGTCGCTGCTCCCAATCGTGCAGCCATGACCGCGACGTTGACGGCGTTGCCGCCGGGATACTGGAGACCATGATCGACATAGGTGTCGACCGTATTATCACCGAGGCCAAGAATGCGACGCATCGGTTCAGACCCTCAGTATTCGGTCTTCCACATATAGCGTCGCGTTGACAGCGGCTGGCCGCGCAGGTCGGACAGATGCTCCGACAGACGCTTCAACGCGGCTTGGAGAACATAGGGTGCGACGATCGGGCGAATTTTAGGCGCAACGCCAGGCATGGCGAAGTCGCGCGAGTCATAGATCATCACGCGGCGCGCGTTCTTCTCGCAGAATCGCAAAACCCGCTCCATCAGCGGGCGGCTGGGATCCTCGCCCACAATTAGAATGAAAGGGGTTTTCTCATCGGTGATCTCGAACGGACCGTGGAAAAATTCAGCCGCCTCGATCGGGTAGCTGTGCAGCCACAGCATCTCCATCAGAATGCACACGCCGAATACATAGGCAGGGGTGAAGCCTGGGCCGGACGCGACGTGGTAAATGTTCTCGTCCTGATAATAGGTTCGTGCGTCCGCCAGCGCGCGCGCGTCGTTGCCAATCGCGGCCTCCGCGATCGAACGCGGCAACGCGGCGAGCGACGACAAAAGCTCATCGCCCAGCGACCAACCGTCGCGCCCCTTCAGCACGCCGCCGACCACTGCCTGCATCAGCATGAACAGCGCAACGAACGACTCGCTGGTGTCGCCGCCCAAAAACACCTTCGGCGACTTCTGTGCCAGCGGGCTGTCCCCCTTCAGCGTGAAGCCAACCACCTGGCACGGCTTGTCCTTCAGGTAATCGGCCGCCAGCACCGTCTCCGGCGTGGTGCCGGACTTTGAGGCGAGGAAGACGAGCGTTCGTTCGTCCAGCTTGGGCGGATCCTGCGTCACGAACTCGGACGGAAAGTAGCGGCGCACTTCGATCGTCGGGCTGTAGTGCTCGATCCAGTACGCCATTCCCTGCATCGCGCGGTTGGCCGAGCCGTGCGCGACGAAATAGATGCGATCGATCTTGTTGGCGACCTGCTCGCCAAAGGCAAAGGCGTCGGGCAGCTGCGAGACGGCATGTTCCAGCGTGTCGACGACGCCTTCGAGCGTGATCTCCAAAGCCATTACTGGTTCCCCTTGATATCGTCGCAGCTGGACTAGACCAGTTATTAGCTTGGAGTCCACCAGATTTTTATATCGGTACAAAATCGCCGTCAGAGGGCATATACCCGATCAGCAACTGGAGCATGCTACGACGATGGGGACAGCACACTCAACCGACGCGCACGCAGAGGCCGCAGATAGCGCCATGCCGGCCTATCGCCAGATCCAGGCTCATATACAGGACTTGATCGCCGGTCCGGATTATAGCCCGGGCGATCGCATCCCCTCTGAGCGCATGCTGGCCGACCAGCTGGGCCGCAATCGCATGACCGTGCGCAAGGCAATCGAGGGTCTCATCACGATCGGCCTGCTGGAGCGTAACGGCACCAGCGGAACTCGAATCCCTGCTCCGCGCGTGACCCGACCGATCGATGCGTTCGCGTCACAGGGCATTCGTCGGATCATCCAGGCTGGCGGCGGCACGGCGGGCAACAAGCTGCTGCACTTCGAGCAGGCACGCGCTTCCGCCAAGATAGCTGGGCGCCTGAAGCTGGCAGAAGGCGCTGACATCGTTGTATTTCGCCGCCTGTGGACGGCAAACGGCACCCCCGTGTGCATCGAAACGAGCCATCTGCCGCTAGAACTGGTGCCAGATCTGGCCGCGCAGGACCTCATGGCGGGCGAGTCGCTGTACAGCCTGCTGCACAATCGGTTCGGGATCGGCGCCATGCGCGGCGAGCGCGAGATCGGCGTAGCGAACTGCTCGGAGATGGAAGCGCGCTTGCTCGATCTGGCGCAAGGTACCGCCTGCCTGTCGCTGCAACTCTCCGTAACCGACGAGACGGGTCGCCCGATCGAGTTCATGCGATCCGTGAACCACCCGAAGCTGGTCATCTTCAAAACCGCCCAGACTGAGATGCCGCGCACCTCCATCAGTTAACCGGCATCCTCGCCGAGTCGCGATCCTTCATCCAGGTACCTGGTCGACCCGCGTCACGGCGCGGGACTATACCAATCGGGGAAAAAATTACGCTTGCGTGAAAAAGCCCTTGCCAGCTGGTATAGTCCAATAGCAAGTTTGCCGTGGAAATTAAACGCGGCTGGACGAGTTGGTCTAGCACAGACGGTAGAGGAACGGCCGCGCTGCAACCGGCGCGTACCACCGACCACCGCCGTGTGCGCTCGACCCTTCGGAGAAGACCCGCCGAACATCGAGGGGGGCGTCTTATGACTGAACTGAAGTTCCGGTTGATGGCGGCAACGGCGCTGGTCACGGTCGCGCAGCTGCCCGGGACCACAGCGGCACAGGTGGCGGACGCCGTCGCACAGACCGCGGCGCCCGCCGACACCACCGTCGGCGACCAGGCCGCAGACCCCTCTTCCGGGGCTGACCAGAGCGACATCGTCGTCACCGGCAGCCGCATCCGGCGCATCGACGGCGAGACGGCGAGTCCGGTCTTTACCTTTGGCCAGGAGCAGATCCAGGAAAGTGGCTTCGCAACGGTCGGCGACATCGTGCGCCAATTGCCCAACATTGCGGGCGGCGGCATGAGCCCGGCCGACAACAGCTACGGAGGCACTGGCCGGTCGGACATCTCGCTGCGCGGGCTCGGCGCGGACCGCACGCTCCTGCTGATCGACGGTGTTCGCTTCTTCGCGCGTGACGTCAACGCGTTGCCGGCGAACATGATCGAGCGCGTCGAGGTGCTCAAGGACGGTGCGTCGGCCATCTACGGCTCGGATGCGATCGCCGGCGTGGTCAACTTCATCACTAAGCGCAAGGCCAGCGGGGTCGACCTGTCCGCCTATTATGGCATCAGCGACAAGGGCGACGTGCCGTCGTTGAACCTGCAGGGATCGATCGCGCACAGCTTCGATCGGGGAAGCCTGATGGTCGGCGGCACCTACATGAAGCAGCAGCCGATGCTGAATACAGCCCGCGACTGGGCCGACACGCCCTATGCGCTGACCAACGGCAACCTGGTCTTTGCCGGATCGCCCGCTACCCCAACTGGCCGCTTCACCGTTCCGCGCAGCGCGGCGGTAGCCGCCAACCCAGGCCTGAATTGTTCCAATCCCGGCAATGTCGCGGCAAGCGCGGTCTTCGTCACGCGCGCCACCGGCGCGGCCGGCACTAGCGCCGGGGACTTCCGCTGCTTCATTGGCGCCGGTGACGTCAACGACACCTACAACGACCGCGTCGAAACGCAGCTGCTGACCCCGCAAGAACGCTACAGCGTATTCGGCAGCGGCACCTACAAACTGGCCGACAATTTGTCGCTTTATGCCAGTGGCTTCTACACCCATACACTATCCGACTCGACGCTGGCGTCGGACTACTTTCAAACCCAGGCGTATGGCGTCACCATCTCGGGACGTAGCATCTACAATCCGTTCGGCGTCGATATCCCCGACGTGCGCCAACGCCTCGTAAACAACGGCCAGCGCATCCGCACCTACGATCGCGACGACGTGCAGCTCAGCACCGGGCTGAAGGGCAAGATCGGCGACTTCGACTGGGACGTGAACTACAGTTACGCCGACCAGCGGATCCAGGGCACGCGCACCGGAAGCATCTATCTGCCCGCCATCCAGGCGGCGATCGGCCCGTCCTTCGTCGACGCCGGCGGCACCGCGCGCTGCGGCGTACCGGGCGCGACAATCTCCGGCTGCACCCCGATCAACATCTTCAGCGAGATTCCAGTCGGGGCGCTGACCGCGATTTCGCCGGGGCTGCACAGCAACTGGAAGAGCTCGCAGCACGACGTGCTCGCCAACGTCACCGGCACGCTCTTCACCCTGCCGGCAGGCCCGGTCGGGATCGCAGTCGGCGGCGAGTATCGCAAGCTGTCGTCGGAATACGCCCCCGACTACCTGCTCGCCAACAAGCTGATGGACGTGCAGTACGAGACGGCGGTCAAGGGCAGCTACAACGTCAAGGAAGTCTATGGCGAGGTCAACGTTCCTCTGCTGCGCGACGTGCCGCTGATCCAGTCACTCGATGTCAACGCCGGTGTGCGCTACTCGGATTATTCCACGTTCGGCGGCACGACCAACTACAAGGTGGGGGCGCAATACCGTCCAGTCAGCGACTTGCTGATTCGCGGCACCTACGCCCGTGTATTCCGCTCGCCGACGATCGAGGATCTTTATTCGGGCCAGTACGGCGACACCCCGACAATCACCGATCCGTGCAACGCGCCGGCGGCCGGATCCGGCGCCTGCGCCGCCGTACCCGCGGGCTTCATCGGCGACCGCCAGCCCCCGACCACCAACGGCGGCAACCCGAACCTGTCGCCGGAAACGGGCAACACGCTGACCGCCGGCGCGGTGTTCAGCCCGTCGTTCCTGCGCCGCCTGACGCTGTCGGCCGATTACTGGCAATACGACATCAAGGGCGCCATCGGCGCACCGGGCGCGCAGACCGTCCTCGACCTGTGCTACCGGCAGAACATCGCGCAATATTGCGCGCTGGTCAGCCGCAACGGCTTGGGTCAGATCACCAACATCAGCAACCTGCGCGAGAATATCGGCGGCATCCGCACCGCGGGCGTGGACGTGTCCGTGAAGTACAGCCAGCCAACCGACATCGGGACGTTCCGCCTCAGCTTCGACGGCACCTATACCGACAGCTACCGGTCGACTGCGATCTCCGCACAGCCGACCACGGCGATCGACTATGCCGGCTTCTACCGCGACTCCACCGCCGGCGGCGAAGGCAACTTCGCCAAGTTCCGCTCGCTGACGATGGTCAACTTCGACGCCGGCGGGTTCGCGCTGATGGCGCGGCACCGCTTCATTTCGGGCGTCGACGTGCGCAACCTCGACACCGCGGCCGGCACCGCCTGCGCGGGTACCACCGCCAAGACGGCGCAAGCGGCGAGCGGCCCCGTGACGTGCCGCTACGAGATCGGCGCCGCGAACTACGTCGACCTGTCGGCCGGCTACGACTTCGAACAGGGCGTCAGGATGACGATCGGCGTGAACAACCTGCTTGATCGCGGGGTCGACCCGCTGACGCGCGACTTCCGAACCTACGACATCCTCGGACGTTACATGTACGTCCAGGTCTCGGCGCATTTCGGCTGATCTGGTCGTGACAGGCGCTGCCCCCCTCGCCCGCTTCGGCTCCCGCCAACCCGTGGAGGCCGGGCGGGCAATAGTGGTGACGTCGCATCCGCTGGCCACCGAAGCCGCGCTGGACGTGCTGCGCGAGGGCGGCAACGCGGCAGACGCGGCGCTCGCCGCCGCTGCCATGCAGCTGGTGGTGGAGCCTCACATGACGGCGATCACCGGCGGCCTGAGCATGCTCTACCGCGATGCCGCCACGGGCATTGCGCAATATGTGAACGGCAACGTCAACGCGCCGCTCGCCCCGCTGCCGGGTTATGGCGGCGCTGATCTTTCCACCGGCCGGGGCGTGCCCGTGCCCGGCTGGTGGCCCGCCTTCGCCGACATCGCCGCGCGCTGGGGCAAAGCGTCCGTCGCACGCTTGCTCGACGCCGCGATAAAGGTGGCGCGCGACGGGTTTGAGCTGAACCCCTATCTCTACGGCATCGTCTACGCGCATCTCGAGAATCTCGGCACCCACGACCAGGGACGGGAGGTGTTCTGGCCCGACGGGGAGCTGCTCCAGCCGGGTGACACGATCCGGCAGCATCGCGTGGCGCGGACGCTGGAGCGGCTGCGCGACGAAGGCGACGACTACTGGCTCGGCGACTTTGCACGTGCGCACGCCGCGGAGGCGCAGCGCGGCGGCGGCGTCATCACGCAGGACGATTTCCACGCCTATCGACCGATGCTGCAACGGCCACTGACCGGCACCTACCGCCACTTCGAGCTGATCGGGTCGCCGCCGCCGGACGACGGCGGGCTGCAGCTGATCGAGGCGTTCAACATGCTCGAACGGCTCGAGCTCTGGCGGCGCGAGCCCGCCTCGCGCGACTTCGATACGCTCAGGCAGCTGATCCGCGTCCACAACGAGGTCTATTACGCGCCGCCGCGGCAAGGCGATCTGGCGACCGCGCCGGACACGATCGCCATGCTGCTGTCGAAGGATCATGCCGAGCGCCGCCTCGCGCTAATGGGCAACGACGAGCCACGCGCGACAGGCCGCGTGGTGCCGACGCCGGGGACGATCCACATCTCCGTCGTCGACGCCGATCGCAACGTGGCGAGCTGCACCCATTCGCACATGGCGTCCGCCTGGGTGAATCGCCTGTTCGCAGAGGGTTTCCAGCTGTCAGGCGGCGGATCCTTCTTCCAGCGCCTGTTGCCGCAACCTGGATCGCGCGCGACGGTCTATCTCGCGCCGACGATCGTGATGGCACAGGGTCGGCCAGTGATCGTCGCTGGCTCACCGTCGGTATCGCTCGTCGCGTGCATTCTTCAGAACCTGGTGAACATGATGGACTTCGGCATGAGCGTTGCAGAATCGGTGCACGAACCACGGTTCGGGACGCGCCCGCACACCCCCGAGCGCGGGTGGGAGCCCGGAACCACGCTGGAATGCGGCTTCACCCCCGCGATCCAGGAACGCTTCCTCGCCTGGACAAGCGAGCGCCGGCTGTGGAGCAAGCTGATCCATCCGCGCAGCGTGCTGACGGGCAATTTTGAGGGCATTGCCATCGACGGCGCGGACCGGCTGCACTCCTGCGCCGACCCGCGCCGCGTCGGGCTGGCGGCGGGCTTCTGATGACCGCGCCGCTCGCTCCGGCGCCCGGCGACATCGTTCCGGCGTATGACGTGCGCACCTATCGAAAGGCGCTGCTCACCGCGGTGCTGGGCAATGTCGTCGAATGGTACGACAACGCGCTCTACGGGATCCTGGCCGTCTACATGGCACAGGCGTTCTTCCCGGGCTCGAACCCCACCACCGCGCTGCTCGCCACCTACGCCGGGCTGATCGTCGCCTATGCGATCCGGCCCGTCGGCGGCGTGGTGATGGGTCGCCTCAGCGACCTGCGCGGGCACAAGACCGTGCTGATGCTAACGATTAACCTGATGACCTTCGGCACGGTCGCGATCGGCCTGCTGCCGAGCTATGCGACGATCGGGATCGCCGCCCCGATCCTGCTAATCCTGTGCCGTTTGATACAGGGCATCGGGGCCAGCGGCGAGTATACCGTAGCGGCGAACTACATGCTGGAACACGGCCCCCCGAACCGTCGCCAGTATTTGGCTGGGTGGAGCGTTGGCTCGACCTCGCTTGGGCCTCTGCTCGCGTCGGTCGTCGCTCTGGGGTTGAGCGCGTGGTTCGGGCGCGAGGGGTTCGAGGCCGGCGGCTGGCGCATTCCGTTTCTGCTGGCCGGCCCGCTCGGTCTGACCACGCTGTGGATCCGCCGTACCATCCGCGACCTGCCCCGCATTGAACGCGCGTTGGCCGAGGCCGATGGCCACGCCGCCACCGCTGTGCCGTTCACCGAGGCCATCCACCGCCACTGGCGATCGATGACGCAGGTGATCCTGCTCAGCGCCGGTCAACGCGTCGGCACCTTTTGCATTCAGACCTATTTCGTCACCGCACTGATCACGCAGGGGTTCGGCGACGAACGCGCACTGTTCGCCTCGATCCTGTGCTACCTGGTCGGACCGCCGGCCGCGATCGTCGGCGGCTTGCTCGCCGATCGCTTCGGCGGGCGCCTCGTGCTGATCGGCGGCTTCACGCTGTTCAGCCTGCTGACCATCCCTGCATTCGCGTTCCTTGGCACGTCGCTTGGTGCGACCCTGCTGGCGGTGATCGGCTTTACAATCGTCAATAACTTGGTTGGCGCGCCGCTTACCCACGCCTATGTCCTCGCTTTCCCACCCGACGTGCGCGGCACCGCGGCAGCGCTGAACTATAACGTGGGCACAACGCTAATCGGTTCTACAGCGCCGTTGATTGCGACATGGCTGTACGCCGCCACTGGAACAAACGCCTCTTTCTCCTGGTACATGACCGTTATTTGCGTGGCCTCTTTGCTAGTCGCCTGCTTTGGTTATCCAAAGGCGCTCAGGCGCAAAGCTTTTCAGCGTTAGAAGGCGCAGACAACAAGCAGTGAGGTCGACCGAAAAGCGGTCACTCCCGGCGCCCTGTTCGGTTCTCAACTTCGGACGCCCGTTCATCTCCGCGGGCGACACGCGTGACGCGCCGCAAAGCCGTTTTTTTGTCGGGCCGCAGGAGAATAGCAAACGTCGGCCCTTGCTGCTTCATACCATGCAACCTACCACTTCATCGATGCAGCTAGCGGCCTCGCTGATTAAGCATCACCTCTGCAAGAGCGCTGTCTCGCATCGCGGAGACAATCTCCACAAACGTTTCCTCATCTTCATCCTGGCCCAGCTTGAAGCGGCCGGCGGACGAGATCACCTTGGCACGAAACGCGATTACTCGAGACACCAGGTCGCGGTAACGCGCGCCAACGCGATCGACGCTCCAATCAGTTGCTTCTGCCCCTTCCATAAAGGAGACGAGTCGACGGATCGCCGTGTCGCCACTTGCAACTTCGTCCGCGAATTCAATTTCCACGTCGAATTGCGCGAGGCGGTAATTCCATGTCGGGGCCCAACCGGACTTGGAGACCATCTTAGGCGAAATGTAGCCATGCGGTCCCATGAAGCTTACGAGCGCGCGTGGCGTCCGCGTAGCGCGGTCCACATGCGGATTAGCACGGGCGAAATGGCCGATCAGCGCGCGAACCTCGCCTGTCGCATCTACCTCGGCAAGCAGCGGCAGGGGAGTCGAGACAAACCCCTTTTCGTCATGGGTCACGACGAGGCCGAGAACCTCCTGATCGATCACTTTCGCGAGATCACCAGGTCGCCGGGGAGAAAACAGGCTCATTTAGATACCTTTGCCAACCATAGCGACGAGTGTGCGGCGACCATCCCGAGACTGGACGCACGTGATGGACCTCGGCTCGTCCGCACCACCCTGACCGTCGATGGCGTACCGATGCATGGTCGAGGACGGACTGGCGAAGCGGTACGGCGGGCAGACAATCGGGTGTATGTCACGCCGTTACCGCAGCCTATCTAGGCTGCCGTACACCGATTTACCCTTGTACAGCGTCACGAGCACCTTCGTGTCATGAATGCTGCGCACCGGCACCTTGAACAGGTCTCGGTCAAGGATGATCAGATCGGCGCTCTTGCCGGAGACGATCGAGCCGGTCTCGCGGTCGAGATGGTTCACGTACGCCACGTTGATCGTATAGGCGGCCAGAGCCTGCTCCAGCGTCACCGCCTCGCCGGGCTCCAGCGGCGGCTGGTCACTGCCCGGCGCCACGCGGGTCAATGCGACCTCGATGCCTTCGAGCGGGTTGGCCGAGGCTACCGACCAGTCGGCGCCATAGGCCAGCCGGCCGCCGTCCCGCAGCACGCTGCCCGCCGGATAGATGTAGTTCGACCGGACCGCGCCAATGCGCTCCTTAGTCAGCTTCATGTATGGTTCGTCGCAGGCCCATAGCGGCTGAAAGACCGCAGTGACCCCCAGCTTTCCGAAGCGCGGCTGATCGGCGGGATCGATGACGTTCATGTGCGACATCATCGGGCGGGTGTCGCTGCCGGGACGTTGCTGGCGCGCGCTCGCCACCGCATCAAGCGCCTGCCTGACTGCCGCGTCGCCGATGGTATGGAAGTGCGACTGCATGCCCATATTGTCGAGTTCCCTCACCGCCTTCGACAGCGCCGCCGGCGCGATCTGCACTGCGCCCTTCTCCGTCGTGCCCTCATAGGGCGCCAGCATGGCGGCGGTCTGCTGCGGGATCACGCCATCGATGAAGAACTTCACACCGTCGGCGTTTAGTCCGATCGCACGCGCGCGGGACGATAGTTTCCGGATGTCGCTTATCTGCTCCATGCCGCGATTGTTGTCCCAGTGCAGGTCCATGGCGGTGTGCACGGTCAGCTCACCACGAGCGGCGACGGCCTTGTATGCGTCAAGCGCACGGCTGGTGCCACCCTTCTCCCACTCGAGCGCCGCGTCATGCCACGACGTGATTCCCAGACTGTTAAACAGCCGCACGGTATAGGTGATCGCGCCCTGCAGATCCTTGTCGCTCGGCGGCGGCACCAGCGGCTCGACCAGCGCCATCGCCGCTTCCTCCAGCCCACCGACCGGCTCGCCGGTACCCGGATCGCGATCGATGGTCCCGTTCTTCGGGTCCGGCGTATCTTTCGTGATCTTCGCAAGTTCGAGCGCCCTGGAATTGACCCAAAGCGTATGCCCGTCAGATTCGAAGATCAGCGCGCGGGCCGTCGAAATGGCATCCAGCACTTCCTTGCGCGGAATGCCCTTCGGCGGAAACAGCGACTGGTTGAAGCCCGAGCCGAAGATCGTACCCGTGCCAGGCGTACGCGCAATACAGGCCGCGATGATCCGGCGGTAGTCGTCCAGCGAGTTGCCGGCGTGCAGCGAGCAGCGTGCATGGCTCATGCCGCCGAAGATCGGATGCGCATGGGCGTCCCCGAAGGCGGGCATCAGCATTCGGCCGCCCAGATCGGTCACCTTCGTCCGGGCGCCCTTGCGCGCGGCGATCTCGGCACTTGTACCAACCGCGATGATGCGCCCGTCGCGGATCGCCACCGCCTCCGCCCACGGCTTGTCCCTGTCGACAGTATAGACCCGCGCGTTGGTCAGGATCAGGTCCGCGCTCCCGCCCCGTGTCGCGGGCGTCCCGTGAGCCGCCGCTGAAAAGAGCAGCCCGATCGAAACAGCGGTCAGGCATAAGCCGGAAAGACGCAGGATAGGCGGAACGATCATGAAAGCGGTCCTCGAACTCTTCGGAGATGAAAGGAGCGGGTCACGCGACCCAATCGAGATTAAACATCAGAAGCGACGGCGAAGGCTGGCAAGGACGGTTCGATCCTTGCCAAGGTAGCAATATCCTTCGTTGACCGTGCCCGCGGTGTAGCTGCAATTGGTATAGACCCGCTCGTTCAGAATATTCGCACCGTTCACCGACAGCGACCATTTACCATAGGTAAGCTCAGCCATCGCATCGACCAACGTCACCGGATCGATGCGGTAGAGCTGGTCGAAGCTGACCTTGTCGCCCTGATAGCGCACGCCAGCACCCAGCTTCAGGCTCAGATCGCCGCCGAGTTCGACCCGCTTGGAGGTCCAGAGCGACGCCTGATGCTCGGGCAGGTTCTCGCGACGATCACCGCGCTGACGACCATCGACCCGCAGATACTCCGCGCGGGTGTAGCTGTAGGCCGCCGTGAGATCGAAATTTCCGGGCAGGCGCACGTTCGCTTCCGCCTCAATGCCACGTGACCGGGTCGAGCCGCCCTGGATGAAGTTCTGCAATTCGTCAGGGTCGGCGATCAGGACGTTCTCTTCCTTGATGTCATAAGCCGCGAGGGTAAACAGCATACGCGGCGTCGGCTGGAACTTCACGCCGGCCTCGTACTGCCGACCGGTGCGCGGCACGTACGGTACGCCAAAGAAGTTCGATCCGAACACGGGCAGAAATGACTCGGAATAGTTGAAGTACGGGGATACTCCCTTGATGACGTCGGCGATGATGCCGCCGCGGAACGTCCACGCCTTGTTGTCTTCCAGCTGGGTGCTGTTGACGTTCGATTTCACGTTGTCGTGCCGTGCGCCGAACACCAGCGAAATGCGGTCGAACGCACGGATCTGGTCCTGGAAGTAGAAGCCGGTCTGCGAGTTTTTCGTATCGGTCATCCAGCCGACGCCGAAGTCGAACGGAACGCCATAGACCGGATTGTAGAGGTTCAGCCCCGGCGCGGCGCCAAACCCTTCCTGCTTGTCCTCGCGGAACTGGGTATAGTCGAAGCCGGCGAGGATCTGGTGCCGCAGCGGCCCGGTGCCGAAGCTCAACACTAGATTGTTGTCGCTGTTAAGGCCGGTGTACTGCGCCTGGTTCAGGTACCAGGCACGGTTCGCGATAGTCCGTTCTGCATCGGCATAGGCGCCGCCGAACCCAGTGTAGCCGAACACCTCCCGGTAGTCCGTATCCTGCTCGAATGTTCGGTTCCTGCTGCTGAACGTCACATTGTCGTTGAAGCGGTGGGTCACCAGCACCGATAGCGCATAGTGACTCGAAAAGGTGTGATTGAAATCCGGCTCGCCGAGGAAGAAGTCGTCGGAGATGCGGGTCGGGCCGCTGCCGTCGATCGTCTTGCTCGTCGGCAGGTAGGTCTGGCTGCCGAGCTTGTCGCGCTGGTAGAGGCCGATGAACGTCACTTCGGTGTTCGATCCGGGACGCAGTGTCACCGCTGGCATCACCACCAGGCGGTCGTTCTGCTGCGACGGCTGCTGGAGGTTGGCGTCGCGGTACATGCTGACGAGTCGCGCTGACACGCCATCGACGACCGGACCGGTGATGTCGATCTGCGCCTGCTTGTAGTCGTCGGTGCCGTAGATGATCCCCATCTCGCCGCCGAACGTGGTGCGCGGACGCTTGCTGATCGAATTGAGGATGCCGCCGGCGCCGCCACCACCGTACAGCGTCGACGATGGCCCGCGTAGCAATTCGGCACGCTCGACGGTGAAGATCTCCAGACGCCCGCCGTAGACGAAGCCAGGCATGCGATTGAGGCCGTCGAGGTACTGCTCGGCCCCGGTGCCGCGCACCGCCAGAAAATCGCCACGGGTGTCGACGCCGTTCAGCTCGCTGGTCGCACCCGCGCTGTAGCGGATCACGTCCTGCAGGTTCACCGCTGCCCGGTCTTGAAATTCCTGCGCGGTGATCACGCTAATCGACTGCGGGATTTCGGTCACGGGCGTCTCGGTTTTCGTGCCGGACAGCGCGCGCTCGCCCTTTACGACGATGTCGCCATCCGCCGCATCGGCCTCCTTCTGCTCGGCCTGCGCCAGCACCGTGCCGGTCTGCGCCCAGGCCGCGTCCGAGCAACACAGCATCGCGCCCGCCGAAAGCAACGCCAGCCTGGCGTTTCTCATCAGCTTCTCAGAGCCACCATATGTCATTGCCGCCCACCCCTCAGCTATGGCCGGCGCGCATGTCGCCTCCCTTGACGACGGCCGGCTGTCTTCGACCGGCGCATTGAAAAGGCTCGGTCACGAAAGCGTCACGCGCTTTTCAGGGTAAGGGCGGATCGAAGACGGGTAAGACGTTCACGCGTGTGCAGGCGGTCGCCGATCACGGCTGCCCTGGCAGCGCTCCCTGTGCATCGATCAGCCCGCGTTCGCCCGATATTCGCACCGCATCCTGCCGCTTGCTGACGCCGATCTTCCTGAACACCGCCTTCAGCCGGTACTTGACCGTATCGGGCGACATGCCGATCAACCGGGCGATCTCCTTATTTGAGTGACCACGGCTCAGGTGCTGCAATATGGCGGTCTCCGCTTCGTTGAGCGCGTCCGGCGGCGAGATCGGCGCCCGCTGCGTGCAGGCCAGGCGCATCACACCCTTCAGGAACTGCGCGCGAAAACGATCAGGCGAGGCGGCGAGCGCGCCATCGAGCAGCGGCGATACGGCATCGCGGGCGTCGATGAACGGGCGCACGATGCCCTGAAACATCGCCGTGCCGACCGCGTCGTCGAAACAGCCCTGCGCCTTCGCTGACTCGCCGACGAGGCCATGAGCCTGCGCCTTCAGAAGATCGATGTCGATGAGCAGCCGGCCAGCGCCATGCTGGCGTGCCCACCGGCGCATCGCGTCGAGTTCGTCAATCGCGCTATGGCTGGCGCCGGACAGCAGCGCGATACGTATGCGGCACATCGCCGCGGCAACCGCAACGGGGCGGTACAAAGGCGATTCCTCCACCATGCCGTCGGCGAGTGCATCCAGACCGATAGCTTCTGCAAGCGCCCGCACCGCGGCGAACGGGGCGTCGTGGCGGAGCACCAATTCCAGTTCGCACAGCCCGGCAAGCAGATCGAGCTGCCGAAGCCGGCGTCGATAAGCGAGCCGTCTGGCGCGCTCCAGCAACGAGCGTACTATCTCGGTGTCGCCCCGCGCAGCTGCCATGCGCGCCGCCGTGAAATAAGCCGCGGCATAGACATCAACCCAACCGTCCGACTGCTCCATGTGCGGCAGCGCCCATTCCAGCAGCGCTTCCGCCTCGCCGGTGCGATCCTGCTCGAACAACAGCTCCGCCTGCAGCGCCGCGCAATTTGCGGCCAGGTCGGACCGCGCGCCGAAATGCGCCTCGACCTCGCTTTGCGCCGCGGACAGCACCGCCACGGCATCCTTCAGCCGCCCTTGCGACGACCGGATGCGCGCCTCGTGGAAGCGCGTGAACATCTCGCTGTAGGGCGATGCCAGCGCCTGATAATGGCGCCGCGCCGCCAGCGTCGGCTCCATGGCGCGCTCCAGCCACCCGCCCTCGAGATACTTGGCGCCGAGCGATTCATTGACGTTGGCCAGGATGAGGTGGTCGTCGGCCGGCAGCGTACGGAGCAGCGCCTCGCGCGCGAGCAGATCCTCCAGCCGCATCGGCTGGTTCTCATATTCCGCCAGTATGTCGCCAACCACGCGGATTTCGGTCCACAGGTCGGGCGGTGTCTCGCCCTGCTCGGCGCGCATCACCAGCCCGTCGTAGGCGAGCCGCGCCGCATCCATGCGCCCGCATTTCACGTCGAGGTACAGGCTGGCGAGGACCAGCATCGGGCGCTGCTCCACGTCCGCCCGGTCGAGCGTCGCCAGCGCGCGTTCCACCAGCCCGAGATGCCCTTGCGGGATCAGCCGCCATCCTCCGGCGGTCTCCAGGATGTCGGCCACCAGGGCGCCGTCATCCGCGTCGATGGCATGCGAGATGGCTTCGGCAATGTCGCTTTGGCGGGCGAACCAGCGCGCCAGCCGGCGATGAAGGTCGTGGAACTGGACGATGTCACGGCTGGACAGTCGCGCACGCAGATGCTCGGCGAAGAGCTGGTGATAGCGATAGGCGTCGCGCGCGGGCGACAGCGGGGTGAGCGGCACGCCCTGCTGTTCCAGCCGTTCGAGCAGCAAGCCGCCGTCGCGCCGGTCGCAGATCAGGTTCAGCGCCGCGCTGGTCACCTTGTCGAGCAGCGCGGTGCGCAGCACGACCTCCTGCACGTCGTCCGGCAGCGATCGCAGCACCTGTTCCGACAGATAGCCGGCTAGGTCGGAGCCGGCCCCGCCCACCCCGCCGACGAAGCGGCGGCGATCGACGCCGCGCTTCAGCGAGACGAGCGTGAGTTGCAGTGCGATCGGCCATCCCTCGGTACGCTCGACCAGCTTGCGCACCTCCTCGCCGTCCAGCGGCACGCCGTCCGCGCGTGCCAGCATCTCCTCCGCCTCCGGGGTCGAGAATTTCAGGTCGCCGGCTGTGAACTCCAGCAACTGCCCCTCTGCGGCGAGGATCGCCTGCCCGACGCGCGGATAGTCGCGCGACGCGAAGACGAAGTGGCAATTGCGCGGCGCCAGCCGGATAAGCGACTGCAGGAAGTCGAGCGCCTCCGCGCTGTCCGCACGATGCAGGTCGTCGAGAATCAGGACCGCCTGGCGCTGCTCGCGGGCGAGCCGGTTGATGATGGCGGACAGCGCGGCGCGTGCCGGCATCGCCGCCGACGCGACCTCGCCGTCGCCGGGCGCGTCGACATCGACGCTGGCGATCGAATAGGCGACATACTGGGCCAGGCGCTTCGCCTCGGCATCGTCGCGTTCCAGCGTCAGCCATGCGACCAGATGGCCGCGTTCCTCGCAGCGCCGACGCCAGTCGGCGAGCAGGCTGGTCTTGCCATAGCCTGCGGGCGCGTGGACCAGCGTCAGGCGATGAGCGAGCGCCTCGTCCAGCCGATCGAGCAGCGCGTCCCGGCGGATTTGGTAGCCCATCCACAGCGGCGGTGCCACCTTGGTGGGGATCAGTTCGTCGATCGCGGCTACTCCTGCGGCAAGTCTTTCGAGTCGCGACGCTAATCGGTCAGGACGCGCCGAAACAAGGGGATGGTCGCCGTCGGCGCGACTTACCCGCCCGAATGCGCCGCTTACCCATCCGCCCCCGCCGCGCACCCGTCGCGCCCGTTGCAACGCGCCCGTTCGCGCTTCTAGCTCAGTCGACAAGCGGGCATTCGCATGGGGGGCCGAGGACGGGTGCGTATCGGAGTTGATGTCGGCGGCACGAACACCGACGCCGTATTGATGGACGGCGCGACCGTGGTCGCCTGGACCAAGCAGCCCACCACCGGCGACGTCGGCTCCGGCGTGGAGCACGCGATCTCCACCGTGCTGAAGGACGGCGCCGTGTCGCCCGGCGCGATCGCATCGGTGATGATCGGCACCACCCATTTCACCAACGCGCTGGTCGAGCGCAGCCGACTGGACCGCGTCGGCATCCTGCGGCTGGCCAGCCCGGCCGGGGAGGCATTGCCGCCGATGACGGGCTGGCCGACGGCACTGGCGGAGCAGATCGACGCGGTCACCTACCTCCTGCCCGGCGGGTTCGAGGTCGACGGGCGCGAGATCGCCCCGCTGGACGAGCCCGCGATCCGTGCCGCCGCCCGCGAGCTGCGTTCGGCGGGCATCCTGTCGGTCGCGATCACCGCGGTCTTCGCGCCGGTCAACCCGGCGATGGAGGAGCGCGCCGCCGCGATCGTCGCCGACGAACATCCCGCCGCGCGCATCACCGTCTCGCATGCGCTCGGCCGGCTGGGGTTCGTGGAACGCGAGAATGCCGCGATCCTCAACGCCGCGCTCGGCAGCCTGGCGGGCCATGTCGTCACCGCCTTCGGCGCGGCGCTGAAGGAGCTGGGAATCGAGGCGCCGCTGTATATCTCGCAGAACGACGGCACGCTGATCTCGGCCGCGCATGCCGCCGCCTATCCGGTGCTGACGATCGGCTCCGGCCCGACCAACAGCATGCGCGGCGCGGCGTTCCTGACCGGGGTGCGCGATGCGATCGTGCTCGACGTCGGCGGGACCACCACCGACCTGGGCGTGCTCGCCAACGGCTTCCCGCGCGAGTCCGCGGTCGCGGTCGATATCGGCGGCGTGCGGATCAACTTTCGCATGCCCGACATCCTGGCGCTCGGGCTCGGCGGCGGTTCACGCATCCACCTCGATCGCGAGGGCGGCCCGGCCGGCATGAAGATCGGCCCGGACTCGGTCGGCTACCGGATCACGCAGGAGGCGATGCTGTTCGGCGGCGACACGCTCACCGCCAGCGACATCGCCGTCGCGGCCGGTCGCGCGCAGTTCGGCGATCCAGCCGGGTTGCCGGCACTCGCACCATCGGTCGTCGACGGCATCTGGTCCGCCATGCAGTCGATGCTGGAGGAAGCGGTGGACCGGATGAAGACCAGCCGCGACGATGTGGTGGTGCTGGCGGTCGGCGGCGGCAATTTCCTGGTGCCCGACACGCTGCGCGGTGCGACGCGCGTCGTGCGGCCGCCGCATGCCGCGGTCGCCAATGCGGTCGGCGCCGCCATCGCGCAGGTCGGGTCGCTGGTGGACAAGGTGGTGTCGTACGAACGCGAACCGCGCACCGCCACGCTGGAACGGCTGCGCGACGAAGCACGTGCGCAGGCCATCGCCGCGGGCGGCGTCGCCGACAGTGTCGAGATCGTGGAGGTCGACGAAGTGTATCTCAGCTATCTTCCCGGCCGCGCGGCGCAGGTGCGCGTCCGGGCCGTCGCCGATCTCGCCGAACAGCCGGTACTGGTCGACCATGCGCATTGATCGCCAGGCGCTGGTCGATCTCGCCACCGGCGCCGCCTTTCTCGGGTCGGGCGGCGGCGGCGATCCCTATTACTCACGGCTGCTGGGCGAGGCGGAGATCGCGCGGCGCGGTGCGTTCGACCTGATTGCGCTGGACGGACTGGCCGACGACGCGCTGGTCGCGCCGTGCGGCTGGATCGGCGCGCCGACCGTCTCGGCGGAAAAGCTGCCGAACGGGCGCGAGGCGCTGCTGGGCCTGCGCGAGCTCGAACGCCTGCACGGCCGCCCGATCGACGCGGTCATGCCGATCGAGATCGGCGGCGGCAACGGCCTCGCCCCATTGCTGGCGGCGGCCGAGCTGGGTATCCCGGTGGTGGACGCGGACGGCATGGGCCGCGCCTTTCCAGAATCGCAGATGGCGATCTTCAGCATCGACGGCCTGTCCGCCTGTCCCTCCGTCGTGACCTCGGCGAACGGCGCGGTGCGGCTGATCGACACCGGCGACGACAATCTGGAACACGAACGTCAGGCGCGCGAGTTGTCGGTCGAGTTCGGCGGCATCGCCCATATGGTCGAATATCCGCTCACCGGCGCCACCGCCAAGCGGCACGCGATCGGCGGCAGCGTGTCGGCCGCGATCGCGATCGGCGCCGCGGTACGGCTGGCGCGCGCGGCAGGCGACGATCCGTTCCGCGCGCTGGCGCAGGCCTTGCGCGACAGCGGCCTGTATCCATTCGCCGGCGTCCTGTTCGACGGCAAGATCGTCGACGTGGAGCGCGAGACGAGCGGCGGCTTCTCGGTCGGTCGCGTCGTGATCGAGACGTTCGGCGGCGAGGAGCGCATGGAGCTGGTGTTCCAAAACGAGAATCTGATCGCGCGGACGAACGGCACGGTGCGCGCGATGGTGCCCGACCTAATCACCGTCATGGATCGCGAGACCGCGGACAGCATCGTGACCGAGCGGCTGAAGTTCGGCCAGCGCGTGAAGGTAGTCGGCGCCGCCGCCCCGGCAGTGCTGCGGTCGGAACGCGCGCTCGCTCTGGTCGGCCCGGGTGCGTTCGGCTTCGCCGAGGCGTACCGGCCGATCGAGGAACTGAACGGCTGGGATCGCGGATGAGCCACGAAGCCGACGACGCCTACGCGCATTCGCCCGTTCCGGTGGGGGTGACCGTGCCGGGCTGGCGCGTCGGCCTGATCGTGGCGAGCTTCTCGATCGGCCTTCCCGACTTCCTGAACGGCGCGCACAACGCGCTCGCGCTCGGCCTGTCGGGGGCGATCCTCGCCGCGCTCGTCGCCGGTGCGATCCTGTGGCTGGGCGGTTCGATGACCGCGATCGTCAGCGTGCGGACGCGCCTGTCCACCTACCTGCTGGTACGGCGATCGTTCGGCACCGGCGGCGCGGCACTGATCAACACGGTCATCGCGCTGATACACTTCTGCTGGTTCGGCGTGAACGCGTCGTTCTTCGGCGAGGCGATGCAGCAGGCGGCGCAGGCCAACGGCATCGCCGGCAGCTTCACCGGCTTCGTCATCCTCGGTAGCGTGCTGATGATGGCGTCGACCGTGATCGGCTTCCGCGCGCTCGACCGGCTCGCGCTGGTCGCCGTGCCGGTGCTGGCCGCGATCCTGATCGCGGTGGTGGTCGTCACGATCCGTCGCCACGGCTTGGCGACCGCACCCGCCGCCACACCGCCCGAGCCGATGAGCCTGGGCTACGCGATCTCCGCGCTGATCGGCGCCTATATGCTCGCGGTCGCGACCATGCCCGACCTGTCGCGCTACACCAGCACCGCGCGCGGCGCGGTGGCGGGCATGGCGCTGTCCTTCCCGATCGCCACGCCGCTGATGATGACCGCAGCGGCAATCCCGGCGCTGGCGACGGGGGAGGCCAGCGTGATGAAGCTGGTCGGCAGCTATGGCTTCGGCACGCCGATATTGTTCCTGCTGGTCCTGCCCACCTGGACCGTCAACGCGCTGAACCTCTATTCGTCCAGCCTGTCGCTCGGCAGCACCTTTCCGCGCGTGCGCCAGTGGATCTTCACCGTCGCCGGCGGGGTGATCGGGACCGCGCTCGCGCTGCTCGGCATCCTGCAGGCGTTCATTCCGTTCGTGCTGTTCCTGGGCCTCATCATCCCGCCGATCGCCGCGATCTACGTCATCGATCAGTTCACGCGATTCCGCGGGGCCGATCCGGCGCGGTCGCTGCTCGACATGCCCCGCTTCGACTGGCGCGCGATCGCGACATGGCTGATCTCCGTCGCGGTCGGCGCCATGGCCGCCTACCGGGGCTGGACCGTCACCACCGTGCCGGCGCTGGACGCCGCGATCGCCGCGGCGGCGATCTATTGCGCGCTGCGCCGGCCGTCGTTCAGGGCCACGTAAAGGCGAAGCGCAGCGTGGTCGACACCGCGCGGACCGGCACGGTTATATGAACCTCGTCCGCGAACGCCTCCGACCGCGTGCGCAATCCGTAGGCGGAGAGCGGGTCCATGCGGCGGACGAACGCCTCCGCATCCCAGCGCTCCAGGATCGTCTCTTCGCGCTCGCCCCACACGACCAGGAGCCGCGCGACCTTGCGCGTGCGTCCCGCCTGCAACGCGGCGGCGAAGCGGCGCTCCTCCTCCTGCATCTCGCGGTCGTGCCAGAACAGCGACGGGCTGGCGGCGATCACGGCGTGGAACGCATCGGGACGGGTGAAGAGGCTGTGGACGGCGAACAGGCCACCCAGCGAGTGGCCGAACAGCGCCTGCCGGTCGCGGTTGATGGTGTAGCGTCGGTCGACTTCGGTACGCAGCTTGCCAATCAGGAAGTCGAGGAAGCGGTCCCAGCCGCCGTTCGGCGCCTTGCCGAGCGTGGCGTCCCACGGCGGCGGCGGCGGACCGCCGGTCAGGTCGCGGATGCGGCGCAGATCGTATGCCTTGTCTGTCTTGTAGCCGACCCCGACGATGATCGTCTGCGCGGCATCGGTCTTCATATACTCCAGGAGGCGGCGCGTCTCCGCGAAGCTGGCGAACATGGCGTTGCCGTCCAGCACGTAGAGCACCGGATAGCCACCCTCGGGCGCCGGCCCGGCGGGCTTGGAGACGAAGATCTGATAGGGATACCCGTCGTCGCCGCTCAACTCCCACGTCTCGGTATCCGGCAGCACGTAGCCGGTGGTGGACGCCGGCGCGGCACGGCCGAACGCCGGTCCGCCGGCGACGAGGGCCAGCGCCGACGCGGTCGCGAGCATCGATCGAAGCATCGTCGTTCTCCCTGTGTGTCTCAAGATGCGATGTGAACGACATGGCAACGCCGATCGCCACCCCCGTCGCGGGTAGGACCGACGCCCTGCCGGGTAGTCAGGCGGCCGCGCTCCTCGACCGGTCGCCCGCCGGCCGCAGCAGCACCAGCATGGCGGCGGCAAGCAGCGCTGCGGCGCCCATCGCCAGCGACACCGCGAACAGCCCGGCCCCAGCGGAGAACATCGCACCCGCGATCACCGGCCCCAGCGCCGATCCGCCGCGCCCGATGCCAATCACGAAGCCGGTGCCGCTCGCGCGCAACGCTGCCGGAAAGGTCTCGGCCAGGATCGGATAGAGCCCGACCACGCCGGCGTTGACGAAGAAACCGGCCACCGCCGCGGTCACGCCCAGTTGCGTCAGGTCGTCGCTGCCCATGCCGAACATGCCGATCAGCACGAAGCCGACCAGCATCGCGCCGATCACCGCGGGCCGCACCGGCCAGCGCTGCGCCACCAGCCCTATCGCGATCGCGCCGGACATCGTACCGACGTTGGCCATCACCAAGACCCGGCCTGCCTCCGCCTGCGCATGCCCCATGTCGACGACGATCTTCGGCAACCATTTCTGGAGGAAGTAGAACAGCATGATCTGCGCGAAATAGGCGACGGTGAGCGACAGCGTCGCCCGGCGATAGGCGGGCGCGAACAGGCTCGCGATCGACGGGCGCGGTGCGGCAATCGGTTGCGGCGGCAGCGCCGCCAGCGGCGCACGGCCCAGACGCCGCAGCAGCGCGTTCACCCGCTCCAGCGCGCCGGGCGGACGGCGCTCGAGCAGCGACGCGGGCGATTCGGGCAGCAGCAACGTGGCAACCGGCAGCAGCACCACCGTCGCCGTACCGCCGAGCAGGAACACCAAGCGCCAGCTGCCGCTGCCCCCCAGGAGCGTCGACGCGATCGTCCCGCCCAGGATCACGCCGGCCGAATAGCCCGCGATGTTCAGCGACATCGTAAGGCCGCGGCGGCGCGTGCTCGAGAACTCGGCTACCATCGCGCTGGTCGACGACAGCATCCCGCCGATGCCGATGCCGGTCAGCAGCCGCGTCGCCGACAGCACCGCCACCGACCCCGCCGACGCCGCCGCGAACATGCCCGTCGCCATGACCGCCAGGCAGCCGAGGATGGTCGGGCGCCGGCCGAAACGATCGGCGACATTCCCGATCAGCACCGATCCCAGCGACATGCCGAGCAGCTCCATCGACAGAACCACGCCAAGAACCGCGCGGTCGACGCCCCAGTCGGCGGCGATCCCGGGTGCCGCGAAGCTGATCGACAGCACGTCGAAGCCGTCCAGCGCGTTCAGCGCGATGCACAGCGCCACCACGAACACCTGCAACGGGTGCATCGGCCCATGATCCAGGCTGCCCTGCGCCTCCGCTTCTGCCTCGTCGGTCATCGGCCTGCTCCTCCCGTCCCGCGTTCGCGCGCGATCTGCGTTGTCTTCAATCCCGCGCGAGCGTCGCCAGCCTCCCCCGCATCGTCGCCGCCGTCGCCTCGCGTCGGTCCAGGCAGCGCGACACCGGGCCGACCACCACCACCGACAGCCGTCGTGCGCCCGGCAGCGGCAAGGCGACCCCCGCGAGGTCCGGCGTGTATTCGGCATGGCTTTGGTGATAGCCGCGCGCCTCCGCTGCGTGCAGCTCGGCCTCCACCGCCGCCGCATCGGCCGGGCTGGTGGCCGAATATGTCTGGAAGTCGATCCGGCGATACAGCCGCTCGCGCTCGTCCGGCGGCATCTGCGCCAGCAGCGCGCGGCCGGCGGAACTCGCCTGGATCGGCACGCGGTCGCCCACCTGCGCGAAGAAGCGGACCGGGCGGCGCGATTCCTCCACATGGACGAAGGTCGCGTGCGTCCCCGCCGGCGCCGCGATCACCGTGGTCTCGCCGGTCTCCTCCAGCAGCGTACGCGCCAGCCGCTGCACCTCGCCCGGCAGCGGCTCGGCCGCCGCGATCGCCTCCGCCATCGCCAGCCAGCGCGGCGTCGGATAATGGCCCGCGCGCGGTGTCGCCTCGTACAGATAGCCGCGCGCCGCCAGCGTCGCGACGAGGTTGAACGTGCTCGACCGTGGCCAGCCCAGCTCCTCGGCGATCTCCGCCGCACCGGCCGGCCGACCGCGTCGAGCGAAATATTCGAGCAGGTCGAGCACGTTGGCCGCCTGCCGGACGAGGGTGTCGGCCACGGTCCCGCTCAGCGCGCGGTGAAGCCGCCGTCGATCGGCAGCGCGACCCCGGTGACGAAGCTCGCCTCGTCCGACGCCAGCCACAACGCCGCGTCGGCGACCTCGCCCGGTTTCACCAGCCGGCCGAGCGGAACCGCCGCGACCAGCTTGGCCTCGTTGGCGGCCGCCTCCGCGGGATCGCCGCTGCGCCCGGTGAACCCCAGCTTCATCGGCGTGTCGGCAAGCCCAGGGCAGACCACGTTGACGCGGATGTTGTCGGGCGCCAGCGCCAGCGCCAGCGACTTGGCGAGGCCGACGACGCCCCATTTAGCCGCCGAGTAGATCGGGCTCATCATCGATCCCACCAGTCCGGAGATGGAGGCGGTGAAGATGATCGAGCCGCCGCCGCGCGCGCGCATGTGCGGCGCCGCACGGCCGGCACCCAGCGCGGCGGACGTGACGTTCAGCGCGATCGCCTTGTGATAGGCCGGCATGTCGAGGTCCTCGACAGACGCCGGCCCCGGCATCCCGGCATGCGCCCACAGGATGTCGCATCCGCCGAGCGCGGCAGCCGCCTGGTCGATGCTGTCGCGCGCGCCGTCCTCGGTCGCGAGGTCGGCGACCACCGGGGTCACCCGGTCGGCGCCGAACGCGGCGACCAGCGCGTCGAGCGCCTCGGCCGAGATGTCGATCGCGGCGACCCGCGCGCCCTCGCGCACGAAGCGCTCCACGCCGGCGCGCCCCATGCCGGACGCGGCGGCGGTGACGATCGCGAGTTTATTCTCCAGACGCATCGCGCTGCTCCTCACTGCAGATAGGGGTCGGGGAAGGTGCCGGTGGTCGAGATCACCGTGGTCTTGGTCTCGAGATAGGAATCGAGCGCCTCGATCCCGTTCTCGCGCCCCCAGCCGCTCGCCTTCATCCCGCCGTACGGGGTCGACCAGCGGATGTACCGATAGGTGTTGACCCACACCATGCCGGCCTCGATCCGCGCCGCCACGCGATGCGCGCGGCCGACGTCGCCGGTCCACAGCCCAGCGGTGAGGCCATATGGCGTGCCGTTGGCGATCGCGATCGCCTCCTCCTCGCCGTCGAACGGGATCAGCGCGGCGACGGGTCCAAAGATTTCCTCCTGCGCGATCCGCATGTCCGCGCGGACGCCGGCAAAGGCGGTCGGCTGGACGAAATAGCCGTCGCGCAGCCCGTCGTTGTCGACGCGCCCGCCGCCGGTGACCAGCTCCGCGCCCTCGTCGCGGCCAATGTCGATGTAGCGCAGCGTCTTGGCCAGCTGCTCGGCATGCGCCTGCGGCCCCATGTGCGTCGCCGGGTCGAGCGGCATGCCGACGCGGACGCGCGCGGCACGGCGACGGAATTCCTCGACGACGCGGTCGTAGACCGGCCGCTCGACCAGCACGCGGCTGCCAAGCGCGCAGCTCTGCCCGCACAGCGTCCAGGCGGAGCCGGTCGCGGCGTTGAGTGCCTGGTCGACATCGGCGTCGGCGAAGATGATGTGCGGCGCCTTGCCGCCCAGTTCGAAGGAAAAGCGCTTCAGCGTGTCGGCGCCGGTCTTCAGGATCGTCTTGGCGGTTGCCCCCTCCCCGGTGAAGGCGATCTTGTCGACATCGGGATGGGCGACCAGGTGCGCGCCCGCCGTCGGCCCGTCGCCGGGAACGACGTTGACGACGCCGGGCGGGAAACCAGCTTCCTCGAACAGCCGGGCGAGCGCGAGGCTGGACGCGGGCGTCTGCTCCGCCGGTTTCAGCACCACCGTGCAGCCCGCCGCCAGCGCCGGCCCGAGCTTCCACGCCGCCGCCATCAAGGGCACGTTCCACGGCGTGATCGTGCCGACCACCCCGGCGGGCACGCGGCTGGTGAAGGCGTGCACGCTGGCGTCCATCGGGATGGTCCGCCCGTCCAGCTTGTCGGCGAGGCTCGCAAACCAGTGATAATATTGCGCGTGCATCCCGACATCGAGCCGCGATTCCCGGATCGCGCGGCCGTTGTCGCGCGACTCGACCTGCGCCAGCTCCTCGACATGCGCGGCGTACAGGTCGGCGAAGCGGCGCAACAACGCGGCGCGCTCCCACCCCGGCATCCGCCGCCACGGCCCCTCGAACGCGGCCCCTGCCGCGGCGACGGCGCGGTCGATGTCGGCGACGCCGCCGTACGCCACATCGGTCCACGGCTGTCCCGTCGACGGATCGATCGACCCGCGAACGCCGCCATCCAGCGGCGTCACCCACTCGCCGCCGATGAACAGCCTGTCAAACCGACCCTGCGTCATCATCCACTCCGATCTTTATATCGGGACGGATTGGTCCATCAGCCTGGACTGGGAGTCAAGCGGGATCGTCAGACGCGCGTCATGAGGCTGGCATTGCCGCCCGCCGCTGTCGTGTTGATCGAGGTCGACACCTCCTCCACCAGCCAGTCCGGCCGATAGGGAGCGACCTGCGGCAGCAGGATCGCGCCCGGCTGCGCGGCGATCCGGCCGAGCGCGGCGAGCCGACGCTCGGCGGACCCTTCGATCAGCGCGCCGGCGCATGCGCCCTCCTGCCGGGCATCGACCCAGGCGAGCCGGGCGGCGACGGCGGGCGGAAGGTCGTCCAGCGCGCGGCGCAACGCCGGATCGGCGCTGATCGCCGCGCAATTGCCCGTGGCCAGCACCGCGTTCAACTGCTCCAGCAGGCCGGCTTCCGTCTCCGGCAACAGCAGGATGCGGCCGCGCGGCCGATGCCCATAGAGGTTGCGCTCGCCGACCGGCCCGGTCAGCTCGACGTCTTCCGCGCACGGCACCCAGCCAGCGGCGGCTCGCATCGTCGCGGCCAGTGCGGGATCGCGACGGTCAAGCCAGGCAAGGTACGCCGCATGCGCCGGGTCGCTGCCCGCCTTCGCCCCGGCGACCGGCAGCGGTGGCCCGTCGACCAGCCGCCCGAAATAGAGCGGCCCGCCCGCCTTGGGGCCGGTGCCCGACAGCCCGCGGCCGCCGAACGGCTGCACGCCCACCACCGCGCCGATGACGTTGCGATTGACGTAGAGATTGCCCGCATGGACGCGCGGCAGCACCGTGGCGACCGTCTCGTCGAGGCGGGTGTGCAGGCCGAAGGTCAGGCCGTAGCCGGTCGCGTTGATCGCGTCGATCAGCGCCGGCAGGTCGGTCCGGCGATAGCGCACGATGTGCAGCACCGGGCCGAACACCTCGCGCTCCAGATCGGCGATACCGTCCAGCTCCACGATAGTCGGCGCCACGAAGGTGCCGTGCGCGGCGTCTGGCGCCAGCGGCAGCCGGTGGACTGGCCGGCCCCGCGCCTGCATCGCCGCGACGTGCCGCTCGATCCCGTCGCGCGCCTCCGCGGAGATCACCGGGCCGATGTCGACGCGCAGGCGATCGGTGTTGCCGACCGACAGCTCCGCCAGCGCCCCCTTCAGCATCGCCAGCAGCCGGTCGGCGATGTCCTCCTGGAGGCAAAGCACGCGCAGCGCCGAGCACCGCTGCCCCGCACTGTCGAAGGCGGACGCGATCACATCACCCACGACTTGTTCGGCCAGCGCGGAAGAATCGACCACCATCGCATTCTGCCCGCCCGTCTCGGCCACTAGAGGTACCGGCCGGCCGTCCGGTCCCAGCCGGCCGGCGAGTTGCCGCTGGATCAGCCGCGCGACTTCGGTCGATCCGGTGAACATCACCGCCGCGGTCTCGGGCGCCGCAACCAGCACCGCACCCACCGCGCCATCGCCGGGCACCAGATGCAGCACGTCGGCGGGCACGCCCGCTTCGTGGAGGATCGCGACGCCCTGCGCGGCGATCAGCGGGGTTTCCTCGGCCGGCTTGGCCAGCACCGGATTGCCCGCGACCAGCGCCGCCGCCACCTGGCCGGTGAAGATCGCCAGCGGGAAGTTCCACGGGCTGATGCAGGTGATCGGGCCGAGCGGCCGGTGATCGGGGCCGAGAACGCGCCGCGCCTCCGCGGCGTAATAGCGCAGGAAGTCGACCGCCTCGCGCACCTCGGCGCTCGCGTTGGCGACCGACTTGCCCGCCTCGCGCACGATCAGGCCAAGCAGCGCCGGGGTCCGCGCCTCCATCAGGTCGGCCGCGCGCTCCAGGCAGGCGGCACGCGCGTCGACCGGAACCGCCGCCCATCGCGCGGCGGCGGCGGTGGCTTCGGTCGCCAGCGCCGCTGCGCGGGCGGGCGCGATCTCCTCCACCACGCCGACGATGTCGCGGTGATCGGCCGGGTTCGGCACGTCGCGTGCCTGTCCGCCGCCGGTCGGCGCCGCGCGCCACCGTTCGCGCGCGCTCGCCCGCATCGCCTCGCCCAGCGCGGCCAGCACGCCCTCGTCCGCCAGGTCAAGCCCGGCCGAATTGCTGCGCGCGCCGTAGAGATCGCGCGGCAGCAGCACCGCAGGGTGCGGCGCCCCGGGATCGGGCATCGCGCGCACCGTCTCGACCGGATCGGCGGCCAGATCGGACACCGGCACCGCCGGGTCCGCGAGGCGGTTGACGAAGGACGAATTGGCGCCGTTCTCCAGCAGTCGGCGGACCAGATAGGCGAGCAGCGTCTCGTGCGTGCCGACCGGTGCGTAGATGCGGCACGGGCGATCCAGGCCGCCGGCGCCGACCACCGCCTCGTACAGCGGCTCGCCCATGCCGTGCAGGCACTGAAACTCGTAATCCTGCGCGCTGGCGGTGCCGCCGGCCATGTGGAAGATGGCGGCCACCGTCTGCGCATTGTGAGTCGCGAACTGCGGGAACACCCGGTCGCGCGCAACGAGCAGGCGGCGGGCACAGGCGAGATAGGCCACGTCGGTGTGGATCTTGCGCGTGTAGACGGGGAAGTCCGCCTGCCCGTCGACCTGCGCGCGCTTGATCTCGGCGTCCCAATAGGCGCCCTTGACCAGCCGTACCATGATGCGCCGCCCGCTGTCGCGCGCGAGGTCGACGATCCAGTCGATCACCATAGGGCAGCGCCGTCCGTAAGCCTGCACCACGAAGCCGAGGCCGTCCCACCCGGCAAGCTCGGTATCGCGGGCCAGCGCCTCCAGCAGGTCGAGCGAGAGTTCGAGGCGATTGGCCTCCTCCGCGTCGATGTTGAGCCCTATGTCGAAGCGCTTGGCGAGAACGGCGAGGCTCTTCACCCGCGGCAGCAACTCCGCCATCACCCGCTCGGCCTGGCTGCGGGCATAGCGGGGGTGGAGCGCCGACAGCTTGATCGAAATGCCCGGCCCCTCGTACGGCCCGCGCCCATCCGCCGCGCGGCCGATCGCCTGGATTGCGGCGGTATAGTCGGCGAAGTAGCGCGCCGCATCGTCGGCGGTCGTCGCCGCCTCCCCCAGCATGTCGTAGCTGTAGCGGAAGCCGCGCGCCTCCAGCGGCCGCGCGCGTTGCAGCGCCTCCGCGATCGTTTCTCCGGTCACGAAGCGCTCGCCCATCATCCGCATCGCGGTGTCGATGCCGCGGCGGATCACCGGCGCGCCGGCACGCGCCACCACGCGGGTCAGCGCCGCCCCCAGCCCGCGCTGGTCGGTCACCGCGCTCAGCCTCCCGGTGACCGCCAGCCCCCAGGTCGCGGCGTTGACGAACAGCGAGCGGCCGTCGCCGACATGCGCACGCCAGTCGCCCGGCGCGATCTTGTCGCGGATCAGCGCGTCGCGCGTTGCGGCATCGGGGATGCGGAGCAGCGCTTCGGCAAGGCACATCAGCGCCACGCCCTCGTCGCTCGACAGCGCATATTCGCGCACCAACGCCGCGATGCCGTCCTCCGGCCCGCGCGCGCGCAGCGTCTCGACCAGCACCGTCGCGGTATCCCGTACCGCTCGCGCGGTGTCGGCGGGCAGCGTCGCCGCGTCCAGCAGCGGCGGCAGGCACGTCCGCTCCGGCAGGCGGGTCGCGGCGGTGATCGCCAAGCGCGAGGGACGAGGCGCGGCTATCGGCGGTGCAAAGGCGGCGAACGGCAGTGGTGCGGACGACATGGCGGGCGGCTCCTCGCTGGCTTGGCCCCTATTAGCAAAGCGGCTAACGGAGCCACGTTCCGAAAACCGCAGCCATGCGGTTTGATCGGATCGAAAATAAGCGGCTAGGCAGTACGGATGAGCAAGGAAGGCCGGTTGCACGACGATATCGACGCGATCGACAGGCGCATCATGCAGGCGCTGCGCGAGGACGGCCGAATGCCGATCAGCGAACTGTCGCAGCGGGTCGGCCTGTCGAAAAGCCCGTGCCAGACGCGGCTGAAGCGACTGGTGGAGCGCGGCGTCATCCGCGGCTTCCATGCGTCGATCGATCCGGTGGCGCTTGGCCTGGACTATGTCGCCTTCACCGAAGTAAAGCTGTCCGACACGCGCGAGGCGGCGCTGGACGCGTTCCGCCAAGCGGTGCTGCAGATCGCGGAGGTCGAGGAATGCCATATGCTGGCCGCGTCCTTCGATTACCTGCTGAAGGTGCGGACGTCCGACATCCGCCGCTACCGCGCGGTGCTGGGCGAGAAGATCTCCAGCCTGCCGCACGTCGCCAGCACCTCCACCTTCGTGGTGATGGAGACGTTGCGCGACGCGCAGGGCTGAGCCGGCCCGACGGCACAACCGTTGCGGACACCCCGCACGGTATCGCTTTATGCATGCGGCGACATTGCATCGCGCGTCGCGGCCGCTCCATGATGATCGGGTCCGGGCCTGGGCGCACGATGGCATCGCGCCCGATCCGTGTCGCGCGGCGCCGTGAGCCGCCAGGAGAGATCGAGATGGCGAACGGGCGATCCGACGACGAGCCGGCCCCGGAGGTCACCCGCCGCGGTGCACTGACCGCGACCGGCATCTGCCTGGCGATGCTCAGCCAGAAGGCGATGGCCGCGGATGTGCTGACCCCGGAGAAGGTCGCGACCTTCGTCAAGGATTCGGAGACCAACGAACAGATCGAGGTAGTCGGCATCCATGAGGGCAAGGGCAAGGGGAGGATTAAGTTCTTCCGCTTCAACTATGCCGCCGCGCCGACCTATTTCCTCGTCTACGACCTCGAACCCGGAGCCAGCGAGGGCGGGCACGTCCATTACCTCGACAATCGCAACAACGAAGGCTCGTTCGACGAATTTTACTACATCATCAGCGGCACCGGGCAGATGGAGATCGACGGCAAGGTCGTGCCCATCACCGCCGGGGATCATGTCCACACACCGCTGGAGGTCCACCACGGGATCGAGAACACCCATGCCAGCGAGAACCTGCGCGTGTTCCTGACCTACATCAAGCGCGGAGCGGAAGCCTATCCGATCAAGCGCGCGCCCAAGCCCGCCGACGTCACCGTGAAACCATCGACGGCAGCGCCGCCGCTGCCGTAGCGCGCGGCTACTGCGCCCGGTGCAGCGTCCGTACCGCGGTGAACGTCCGGCCCGCGACCGTGTAGCGCGCCCATACCCGGAGCGTGGACCCGCGGATCGCGAAGTCGCGGCGCTGCACGGTGCCGACATAGGCGGGAACGTTGCCGCCCTGCACCTCGGCGATCCAGCGCGGCCCGCCGGGATCGTAGCGGTAGCGGCCGAAATACGAGAGATACCAGTTCGGCACGATGTCGCGATACGGCCCCGCCGTCGCCACGTCGTCGACTGCCGGCCGGCGCATCATGCCGAACGCGAAATGGCCGTTGGCGGTGAAGACGAACTGGCCGACCGGGCGTGACCCGAACGGCATCAGGACCGGGCCGCCGTCCGGCGTGTCGGTCAGCCGGTCGAGAATCCAGGTGCCGACCAGCGGGTTCGGTGCCGACGCCTCCGGCGCGGCGGCGCCGGCGCCAAGTGCCGCCAGCAAAGCGGCGCCCCATCGCAGAACTTGTCCGGGCATCGGCCTTCCCTCCCATGGCCGGCGCCGCCGTGGAGCGGGAGACGCCGGCGGTGGCGATCAGCGACGATAGCTGAGCGTCAGGCCCACCGTCCGCGGTCGCAGCGTCCGCGTCTGATGGATCAGGTTGTTGGTATAGCCGTAGTTCAGCCGCGCGATCGCCGGCGCCTCGTCCAGCAGGTTGTTGATGAACAGCGACACGTCGATATCGCCGGTTCGCACGCCCGCCCGCATTGTGACGTAGTTCTGCGTCGGCAGCGGGATGGCGGACGGCGAATAGGAGCTGGTCACCGGATCGCGCAACGCGATCGGGTTCGTCTCGCGCGCGCTGTACTGATAGTCGACGCGCGCATATCCGTCGATGTCGCTGTTGACCGGCGCGTCATATTGCACCGCCGCCGCGACCTGCCACGGGCTGATGCCGGCGGTGCCGACCGAATTGCCTTTGTTGACGATCACCGCGCGGACGCCCGCCGCGTTGGGCGAGGACAGCAGCGTCTCGTCATAGGTCGACTTGTTGTACCCGACCGCGAGCTGGAACAGCAGGCCTTGCATCGGCCGGATCTCCGCATCCACGTCGAAGCCCCGGCTGGTCGCCTCGCCGACGTTGGCGACGAAGCTGCTGCCGCAGCCGCGCAGCTGCACCGTTTGCTGGATGTTGCTCCAGTCGATCTTCTACACGCTGGCATTGACGCTCAGCTTGTTGCCGAACAGCCTGTTCTTCGACCCGAGCTCGTAGCTCCACACCGTGTCGCTGTCGAAGGTCTCGGGCGACGCCGAATAGCCGATCGCGGCTAGGTCCACGTTGCAGCGATCGGTCAGCGCGGCATTGGCCCCGCCGGCGCGGAAACCCTTCGCCGCGGTCAGGTACAGCCGGTTGGAGCCGTTGAACTCATATTCCAGCCCGACCTTGGGCGTGAACGGGCTTTCTTCCTGCACGCCGCCGCTCTCGCGGCGCAGGACGCCGGTGTACGGCCCCTCGGCGATCTGCCGGAAGTCGAACTTGGTGTGCGAATAACGTGCGCCCAGGATCACCTTGACGTGCTCGATCGGCGTGACCGTCGCCTCGCCGAAGCCCGCCACCTGGCTTTCCTTCGACAGCAGCGTGTTGCGGGTGGAGAACTGCCCGTCCACCAGCGCGGAGGTCACCGGGAACACGGCCTCCAGCCGGCGCCCGGTCACCCCCTCGACGAAGCGGCGGAAGTCGGCCGCGCTGCGTTCGGGCAGGAACTGCTGCGCGGTCTGGTCCTGCTTCTGGTAGAAGGCGCCGACAACCCAGGTGATCCAGCCCGGATCCTGCGACGCGATGCGCAGCTCGTTGCTCCACACCTTCTGCTCGTTGGTGAAGATCGTCTGGTTGGTATATTCCGGATAGCCGGGAATGCCGCGCTCCGGCGTGGTGCGCGAACCGAGCAGCGTCGGCAGGAAGTCCGAATAGTCGCGCTGAATGTTGTTGGTCTGGTGGTAATAGGACGTGTTGGCGGTGATGCTCAACGGCCCGGCGTCATAGACCGCGTTCAGCGCAGGCAATCGGATGGTGGCGCGAAACGGCGCATTGGCGTTGGAATTGTTGATGAACACGCCGTCCTTCGGATCGGACACATACTCGGTATAGGCCTGCTGGTCGTTCTGGTAGGTGCGTTGATAATAGATCGACGGCGTGAGGGTCAGCCGCTCGACCGGCACGAGCGACAGCGCGGCACGCAGTGCGGTGGTGTCCTGCCAATCGGAGTTCTTGTCGCGCAGCTGCCCGGTGGTGCGCTGGACGTGGTCGACATAGCCGCCGTCGCGGCGCTGCCATGCCGACAGGCGGATGCCGATGCGATCGGCGATAATCGGCGTGCCGACCGCGACCCCGACCTCGAACGACGGGTCGCCGCTCTTGGTCGTCGCCACCTCGGCGCGCCCATAGACGCTCGTCGCGGTCAGGCTGGGCTGCGGGGTGATGAAGCGGACGGTGCCGCCCGCCGACCCGGCGCCGAACAGCGTCCCTTGCGGCCCGCGCAGTACCTCCACGCGCTCCAGGTCGAACACCGCCGGGTAGATGGTGGTGGGCGAGAAGCCGATCGAGCGCGCGGCGATCGGCGTGTCGTCGATGTAGACGCCGGTGGTGGCCGCACCGCTCGGCGACTGGATGCCGCGGATCGAGATCTGCGACACGCCGCTGATGTCGCGGCGGAACTGCACCCCCGGTGTGAAGCGGAGCACGTCGTCCACCTGCCGCGCGCCGCGCGCGTCCAGCGCCTTCTGGTCGAACGCAGCGATGCTGAGCGGTACCTTGTTGACGGTGCTCACCTGCCGGGTGGCGGTGACGACGATATCGCCCGGCGCGGTGCCGGTGTCCTCGGCCGTCGCGACGGGCGGGCCGGCGGTCGCCGCGGTCGAGTCCGCCGGGGTTTCCTGCGCCGCCGCACCGGACGAGGCGGCCATCAGCGACAGCCAGGCGACCCCCGCGAGGCAGCCCCGAAGATGATATCCGCGGAACCGGTGTCGCACCGGGTTACGGCCAAGCACGGACATGGCCATTCCATCACCTGTATTCATCACAGCCCCCTCTTCTTCGCAAAGCATCGTCGCTTCGAGAGATTCCTTTCTGCGGAAACCGGCCGGATGTTTGTTGTCGCCACCGGGTAAATCGTCTGATCGACGGGGTAGTCTTGTTTTTCGACCGGGTAGCTGGAGGCTATCAGCTGGTGTGCGGATCACATATAACGCGCCGGCTATATGGCGATAACTTGCCCCGTCTCGCGCTTCATCATCGGCGCAACGCATCATTTTATACCGGGAATGGTATTGAAGTGTGCCCGCCATGCCCGAAAGGATGGCCGGGGCGGGAGGAGGCGTGACGTGACAGGTAGCGGTCGAAGGGGCAGCGGTCGGACATGATCCCGCTGCTAAAGGGCGTCCGGATCATCGAGATCGGCGCCGTCGTGCTCGGGCCCTACGCCGGGCAGATCCTCGCGGATCTGGGCGCGGACGTCATCAAGGTGGAACCGCTGACCGGTGACGTGGCGCGCGCTTCGTATCCGCAGGGCGCGGGCGCCGGCGCGCTGTTCGTCAACAACAATCGCAACAAGCGCGCCTTGGCGATCGACCTGAAGAGCGAGGAGGGACATGCGGCGCTGATGCGTATGATCGCCGGCGCCGACGTGCTGCTGCACAACATCCGCGCCGACGCCGCCGCGCGCCTCCGGCTGTCGTTCGCGGATGCGCGCGCGGCGAATGCGAACATCATCTATTGCGCTGCGGCAGGCTTCGGCAGCGGCGGGCGCTATCGCGAGCGCCCGGCGTTCGACGACATCATCCAGGCCGCGAGCGGGCTGGCGGGACTGGCGATGGAGACGCCGTCGGGCTCGGGCGAGGCCGAGCCGCGCTTCGTGCCGACCATCCTGGCTGACAAGGTCGCCGCGCTGCACGTCGTCTACGCCATTCTGGCCGCGCTGGTGGCGCGCGGGCGCGGAACCGCCGGCGCGGTCGATATCGAGGTGCCGATGTTCGAGGCGATGGCCGCATTCCTGCTGAACGAACATCTCGCGGCGGCGACGTTCCGGACCGACGGCGATCTGCACTATCCGCGCATGCTGTCGGAGGACCGACGCCCGTTCCGCACCGCCGACGCCTGGATCGCGGTGCTGCCCTATACCGGGGCGCAATGGCGCCGTTTCCTGAACGAGATCGGCCGCAACGACGTGGCCACGCAACCGTGGTTCGCCGACGCGGCGATGCGGCAGGCGCGGCTGGACGAGCTGTACGCGATTGTCGCCGCGGCGATGCCGGCGCGTAGCACGGCGGCGTGGCTGGCCGCCCTGCGCGCACGCGACATTCCGTGTTCGGAGGTGAACCGCCTGTCCGACCTGCTCGACGACGCGCATCTGGCCGATGTCGATTTCTTCGGGGTCGACCCGACCTACCCGGACGATATCGTGCGAAAGGTGCCGCAGCCGGTCCGCTTCGGCGGCCTGCCCGTCGAGCCCGACACGCCGCCACCCGCGCTCGGGCACGACAGCCGCCAAGTCCTGGCCGACGCCGGGCTGGCCGACGATGCCATCGAGTCACTGATCGCGCGCGGGATCGTCGTCACGCCCGCCCCGGCCCTGGAGGAGAGTGGACTATGCTGATCCGTCGTCGCGAGGTGATGGCCGGCGGGCTGATGCTGGCGGCCACCGGGCGCGCCTGGGCAGCGACCGCCCCGCTTGACGTGGCGCTGGTCGGCGGCACCGTGTGGACCGGTGATCCGCGCGCGCCGCGCACCGACGCGATCGGCATCGTCGGCGATCGCATCGCCTGCATCGGTGCGGGCGCGGTCCGCGCGCGCACCACCGCGCAGACGCGGGTCGTGCGGCTCGACGGCGCGTTCGTCGTCCCCGGCTTCATCGACAACCACGTCCACTTCCTGAAAGGCGCGCTGGCGCTCGCGCAGCCCGACCTGCTCCAGGCGCGCAACCGGACCGAGTTCGCGGCGCTGATCGGCAAGGCCGCGCGCGCCAATCCCGGACAATGGATCACCGGGCAAAGCTGGGACGAGGAGCGGATGGGTGGCGCGCTGCCGACCCGCGCATGGATCGATGCGGTCACGCCCGACACGCCGGTGGCAGTGCCGCGGACCGACTTGCACATGCTGCTGCTCAACACGGTCGCGCTGCGCGCCGCGGGGATCGACCGCAACACGCCCGATCCCGCCGGCGGCGTGATCGTGCGCGATGCGGATGGCGAGTCCACCGGCATCCTGAAGGACAATGCCAAGGACTTGGTGCTGCGCATCATCCCGCGCCCGACGGCGGCGCAGGACGATGCCGCGATGCGGCAGGCGATCGCTTTGGGGCATGCGCATGGCGTCGCGCAGGTGCATATCCCGGAGATCGACTGGCGCGCGCACGAGGCGCTGCGCCGCGCGCCGATCGCGCGCGAACTCGGCATGCGCTTCTACTCGATGGTGCCGTTGCCGGACTGGCGCCGCATCGCCGACACGGTGGCGCAGGAGGGGCGCGGCGACGAATGGGTGCGCTGGGGCGGCGTGAAGGGGCTGGCGGACGGCTCGCTCGGCTCGCGCACCGCCCTGTTCCACGCGCCCTACACCGACGCGCCGGGCACCAGCGGCGTGCGCATCCTGTCGCTCGACGAACTGCGCGACTACGTGCGCGACGCGGATGCGGCGAAGCTGCAGGTGGCGGTCCACGCGATCGGCGACCTCGCCAACGACGACGTGCTCGACGTCTTTCAGCATACCGTCGCCACCAACGGCCGGCGCGATCGCCGCTTCCGCATCGAGCATGCGCAGCACGTCCGCCCCGCCGCGATCCCGCGTTTCCGGCGGCAGAACGTCATCGCTTCCGTCCAGCCCTACCACGCCATCGACGACGGCCGCTGGGCGGTGAAGCGGATTGGCGCGGCGCGGCTGGCGGGCACCTATGCCTTCGGGTCGCTGATCCGCAGCGGTGCCCATGTTACCTTCGGCTCGGACTGGCCGGTCGCGCCGCTCGATCCGATCGCCGGCATCCACGGCGCGGTGACGCGCGAGACGATCGACGGCGCCAATCCACAGGGATGGCTGCCGGACGAGAAGGTGACGGTGGATCAGGCGCTGACCGCCTATACCGTCGCCAACGCCTATGCCGGGTTCCAGGAAAACGACACCGGCAAGGTCGCGACCGGCTTCCTCGCCGACCTGACGGTGATCGACCGCGACCTCACCCGCATCCCCGCCGATGACATCCAGCATGCGCGGATACGGGCGACATGGGTGGGCGGGCGCGAACGCTACGCTGCATGACCGCCCACCGCATCGCACGCGCATCGGCGGCGCGCGATGCGGTCAGCCGGGCAGCAGGTTCTTGTGGACGACGCCGTCCTTGACGATGACCAGCAGGTTGCGCTCGTAATCCTCCAGCACGCGCAGGTCGTCGAGCGGATTGCCGCGCACCAGTAGCAGGTCCGCCCAGGCGCCTTCCGCGACCACGCCCAGCCGTGCCGCGCGATACGGATCGCGCCTGCCGCTGCGCGCGAACAACGCGCAATTGCCCGACGTCGCGATCCGCAGCACCTCCGCGTTCGAGAAGATCGTGCCTAGTCGCGGCAGCATGGTGTTCTCGGTGCGCGAGGTCGCGGTGCGGGAGAACAGGTCGGTGCCGAACGCCACCCGCACCCCGTGCTTCTTGGCCAGCCGCACGCTGACCTGCCAGCCGCCGGCGCTGATCGACTCGCTCGCCTTCGCCTGCTGCTCGGCGGTCAGCACGTTGTCGCCACTCTCGAACGGCTGGGTGGAGAGCCACGCCCCCTTCTCGGCCATCAGCGCGGCCGCCGCATCGTCGATCGAATGGCCGTGCTCGATCGAGAGCACGCCCGCCTCCAGGCAGCGCCGCACCGCGGCGGCGCTGTACGCATGGGCGCAGGCATAGGTGCCCCAGTCGGTCGCCGCGGCGACGATCGCGCGCATCTCCTCGGGCGTGTATTGCACCACGTCGATCGGGTCGTGCGCGCTGGTGACGCCGCCGCCCGCCATGATCTTGACCTGGCTCGCCCCGCGCTTCAGCTGCCAGCGCGTCGCGGCGAGCACCGCGGGAACGCCGTCGGCGACCGCGGTGAGGCCGTCCGCCTGATAGCCGCCCGCCGTCCCGCCCAGTGCCGGCGGCACGATGTCGGCCGGGGACGGATCGCCGTGGCCCGAGGTCTGCGAGATCGCGGCGCCGCTGGGATAGCAGCGCGGTCCGGGCATCAGCCCGCGATCGATCGCGGCCTTGATCCCGAACACCGATCCGGCGGTGTCGCGCACCGTGGTGAAGCCACGCAGCAGCTGGCGTTCGGCGTCCCTGAAGACCAGCGCCATCGCCACCGCATCGCCGGCCCCCATCCAGGGCACGCCCTGTACCGCCGACATGTGCCAATGGGCGTCGGTCAGGCCCGGCATCAGCGTCTGGCCGGCGCAGTCGATCACCGTCGCGTCAGCCTCCGCCGGGATGTCCCCAGTGGCGATCGCGTTGATCCGGTCGCCGGTGATCCGAACGTTGCGCGGCACGCGCGTGCTCCCGGTGCCGTCGAAGACCTGCGCGTTGCGCAACAGGATCGTCCGCGCTTCCGGCGGCAGTGGGGCAGCGGCAAGGAGCGGCATCGCGCCGAGCCCGAGCATCATCGCGCGGCGGCTGGTCGTCACGGTCATGCCTGCTCCTTCGTCGCGTCCGTCATCGCCCGCCGCGCCTCCGCTCAGTCGGCCCGCTGCCGGATCTCGCCCTCGCCCGCGTGCGGGCGGTGGGAGGCGAGCAAGAAGCGATCCTCCGCCTTGCCCCCGCCGGCCATCAACGCGGCGAGATAGCGGCCGAGCGACGGGCCGTGCTTGAAACCGTGGCCGCTGCCACCGCCCGCGATCCACACGTTGGGCGCGTCGGGATGCCGATCGATGATGAGGTTGCCGTTGTCGGTGTTTTCATATTGGCAGACGCGCGCCTCCGCGAGCGGACGGTCGGCCAGGTCCGGGAAGCGCCGCCGAAGGTAGCCGCGCACGTCGGCCAGCCCCTGGTCAGTGACGCGGCGGTCGGCGGTGTCGGGGTCAATCACCGGTCCGCTGAGGTCGAGCGCCACCTTGAACCCGCGCGCCTCGATGTCGGGGAAGCCGTAGTGCAGGTCGTTGCTGCTGACATCGACGAAGGCGGGCATCTGTGGCGCGGCGAAGCGTTCGTCGCCGCGCTCGGGCACGAAGAAGAACACTTCCTTGCGGATCGGCACGATGCGCGCGCCGACCACCGTCGGGAACAGCTTGGGCAGCCAGGGTCCGCACGCGAAGACGAAGCGGTCGGCGGCCAGCCGCTCCCCCTGCCGCGACGACACCGCGTCGAGCCGGCCGCGCACCGCCGGCGGCGCTACCGCGACCTCGCGATAGCTGCCGCCGCGCGCAACGAAGTCGTGGACGAGCATCTGCACCGACCGGCGCGCCATCAGCGCACCCATGGTGGGTTGCAGCACGCCCACCGCGATCCCGTCGAAGTTCATCTGCGGCCAGCGCCGCGACAGCTGCGCCTGTGAGAGCGTGTCGATCGGGATGCCCAGCGAGCGCTGGAGCGCGACGCTGCGCCCGATCACCGGATCGCCCCTGGGATAGATGTAGAGCGCGCCCGTTTCGTGGAACAGCGATCCCTCGTGCCGCGCCGACAGCGCCTTCCACTCGGCCAGCGATTCCCACGCCCAGCGCGTGTAGAGCGGGTCGGCGCGGTATTCGGTACGGATCAGCCGCGTCTCGCCGCCCGACGACGATTGCGCATGCGCCGGCGCCCAAGCGTCGACAAGCAGCACGCGCGCGCCCGACGCCTGGAGCTGCCACGCCGTCCAGGCGCCGAAGACCCCGGCACCGACGATGATCGCGTCCCAGCCACCACCCTCACCTTCGCCGCCGCGGCGTTGGGCCGGTGCCGCGAGCGATGCCGCGGCCGGCGCCGCCGCGGCACCGGCCAGGAACCCGCGGCGGCTGACGTCGAGAGCAGGCATGCGAACTTCCCCCTTGGCGACCCGTCGACCTTCGGTCTCGCCGCACGATCACGATCGCACCGCACCGTGTCGCCGTATAAGTCGATGATGCAGGCGGTATGGCTGGAAGGCCGCTGCGGCCATCAGTAGAGGACGACCGACCGGATGCTCTCGCCGCGGTGCATCAGGTCAAACCCGGTGTTGATCTCGTCCAGGGTCAGCGTGTGGGTGATCATCGGATCGATCGCGACACGGCCGTTCATGTACCAGTCGACGATCTTCGGCACGTCGGTGCGCCCTCGCGCGCCGCCGAACGCGGTTCCCTTCCATACCCGACCGGTGACGAGCTGGAACGGCCGGGTCGCGATCTCCTTGCCCGCCTCGGCCACGCCGATGACGATCGACTCGCCCCAGCCGCGATGACACGCCTCCAGCGCCGTGCGCATCACCTCCGTATTGCCGGTCGCGTCGAAGCTGTAGTCGGCGCCGCCGTCGGTCACCGCCAGCACCGCAGCGATCGTCTCCTCGCGGCTCAAGCCCTTGGAGTTGAGGAAATGCGTCATGCCAAACCGGCGGCCCCATTCCTCGCGGTCGGGGTTGATGTCAACGCCGACGATCACCGCGGCGCCGGCCAGCTTCGCGCCCTGGATCACGTTCAGCCCGATGCCACCCAGGCCGAAGACCACGACGCTCTCGCCCACCTGAACCTTCGCGGTGTTCACCACCGCGCCTACCCCCGTGGTGACGCCGCAACCGATGTAGCAGGCGGTCCTGAACGGCGCGTCGGCGCGGATCTTCGCGACCGCGATCTCGGGCAGCACGGTGAAGTTCGAAAAGGTCGAACAGCCCATGTAATGGAAGATCGGCTGCCCCTTGTAGCTGAACCGCGTCGTGCCGTCGGGCATCAACCCCTTGCCCTGCGTCGCGCGGATCGCGGTACACAGGTTGGTCTTGCCGCTGAGGCACGATTTACACTGGCGGCATTCGGGCGTGTACAACGGGATGACGTGGTCGCCCGGCACGACGCTGGTGACGCCCGCCCCCATGTCGCGCACGATCCCCGCGCCCTCGTGCCCCAGCACGCTGGGGAATAGCCCCTCGTTGTCCAGCCCGTCGAGCGTGTACGCATCGGTGTGGCAGATGCCGCTCGCCATGATCTCCACCAGCACCTCGCCCGCCTTCGGCCCCTCCAGATCGAGCTCGACGATCTCCAGCGGCTTCTTCGCCTCGAACGCGACGGCGGCACGGGTCTTCATGGGGAGGCTCTCCGGCGAAAAGGCCCCGGCCATGCGGCCGATCGCGGCAGGCGCAAAGGCATATGACTATTCACACCGCGGGGATGGCGGCGCCGTCAGCGGCCGCGCTGGCCGTGCAGGTCGAAGGCAATATCGAGCTCGCGGGCCTCGCGCTCGATCTCGCGCATCAGCGCGCGGGTGTGCTGCATCATCGACCGCGCCGGATCGACGATCAGCCCGATCGGCCGCTCGACGCTGGGCCCGGCGAGCGGACGCCACGTCACGCCGGGCGGCAGCGCCTGGGCGATCGCTAGTCGGGTCTGCACGCTGACCCCCAGCGACGCCGCTACGAAGGCGAGTGCGGTGGTCTGGTACTTGCAATTGAACAGCTGCGGCACGTCGCGCGTGATACCGGCAGTCTCCAGCGCGCGATCGATCAGCGCGCGAAGTCCCGTGTCGGTCGACATCGCGACCAGCGGACGGTTGCGCAGCATCGTCCAGTCGAGCACGTCATATTGCGCAAGCGGATCGTCGACGCGGAACGCCAGCACCAGCGTGTCGTCCAGCACTCGGCGGAAGTTCAGCGCGCGCCCCTCGCGCGGCGGCGGCGCCAGCCCGATCTCCACCTCGCCGTTCTCGACCATCATGTGGACCGGGATCGTCACATCCTCCCACACGTCGACCGAAATGCCCGGATGCGCCTGGACGAAGCGACGCAGCGCGCCGGGCAGCAGCGTCGCCGCCACCGACGGCAGCGTCGCCAGCCTGATCCGGCCGAGATACCCGTCCACATAGGACTGGAACTCGGTAAAGGAGCGCTCATACTCCTTCATCAGGCGCATCGCGATCGGACGGAGCTGCTCGCCCGCGGCGGTGAGCCGGACGTAGCGTGTGTCGCGATCGAACAGCCGCACGCCCAGCCGCGTCTCGATCTGCTGGATGGTGCGGCTGAACGCCGGCTGCGACACCCCGAGCTCGGCCGCGGCCTCGCTGAAGCTCGCGCGCGCCTCCAGAACCAGAAACGCCTCGATCTGCGGCAAGGTCAGGTAGGTCTGCATCAACGACGCCGGAGCATAGCGGCGGCCGGACCCGCGTCAAATGCCGCCGCCGATCCTGCCGCCGGTCCCACCACCTAGGCCGCCAGCGCGGGAGCAGCGCGCTGGAGCATGCCAAACAGGTCGCGCGGATCGTCGGGATCGGCGAGGATGTCGAGCGCGTGGAAGAAGTCGCTGCCCTGCAGCTTGTCGTGGACGTAGCGCAGCGCGGAGAAGTCCTCGGTGGCGAAACCGACGCTGTCGAACAGCGTGATTTGCCGCGCGTCGGACCGCCCCGTCGCTTCCCCCTGCACCACGCGCCAGAGCTCGGTGACCGGGTAGCTGGCCGGCATCTGCTGGATCTCGCCCTCGATCCGCGTCTGCGGCTCGAACTCGACGAAAGTGGTCGCGCGCGCCAGGATATCACCGTGCAACTCGGTCTTGCCGGGGCAGTCGCCGCCGATGGCGTTGATGTGGATGCCGGCGCCGACCATGTTGTCGGTCAGGATGGTCGCATAGGCCTTGTCGGCGGTGCAGGTGGTGACGATCTGCGCGCCCTCGATCGTCTCCTGCGCACTGGTGCAGGATGTGACGCGCAGGCCGCTGCGCGCGAGGTTCAGCGCGACCTTGCGCGTCGCGGCCGGATCGATGTCGTACAGCCGCACCTCCTCGATCCCGACCACCGCGCGCATCGCAAGCGCCTGGAACTCCGCCTGCGCGCCGTTGCCGATCATCGCCATCACGCGCGCGTCCGGCGGCGCCAGGTGGCGCGCGGCCATCGCGGAGGTCGCCGCCGTCCGCAGCGCGGTCAGCAGCGTCATCTCCGACAGCAGCAGCGGATAGCCGGTGTCGACACGCGCGAGCAGGCCGAAGGCGGCGACCGTCTGGAAGCCGCGCGCGGTGTTGCTTGGGTGGCCGTTGACGTACTTGAACGAGTATATCGCACCATCGGAGGTCGGCATCAGCTCGATTACGCCGTCGTGCGAATGCGACGCCAGCCGCGGCGCCTTCTCGAACACGTCCCAGCGGCGATAGTCCGCCTCAATTTCGTCGGTCAGGTCGCGTAGCACCTGGTCGACCCCGATATGGTGCACCAGCCGCATCATGTTCTCGACGCTGACGAACGGGACGAAGGCGAGCGGGGAGGCGGCAGGCGGCATAACGATCCCTTCCGAGTTTACGGTCGCCGCCGAGGCTATTCGCCGCCAATCTTGACCGAAATGGCAATTATGCGCAGACAGTGCGCAAGGACTGATCATTCTGCCTCATCGGGCTGATCAACTTGACCAGTGCGGGATCTAAGGCGGCAGCGATGACGGTGGCGAAGTTCATCCCTGACGATCTCGACCGTCGCATCATCTCGCACCTGCGCGTGGATGGTCGCGCCTCGCTCGCGAAGCTGGCGACGGCGCTGAACGTCGCGCGCGGCACGGTGCAGAACCGGCTGGACCGCTTGCTCGAAACAGGCACGCTGCTAGGCTTCACCGTCCGCGTGCGCGAGGACTACGAGGATCGGTCGGTGCGCGCGGTGATGCTGATCGAGGTCATCGGCAAGTCCACCACACAGGTCATCCACCGGCTGCGCGGCATCTCCGAGATTCGCACCCTGCACACGACCAACGGCAACTGGGACTTGGTCGCCGACATTCAGGTCGCAAACCTGTCCGACTTCGACCGCGTTCTGCGTGAGGTACGGATGATCGACGGCGTATCGAACAGCGAGACAAGCCTGCTGCTGAGCACGGTTTGATTTGCTACCTCGGCGTTCTAGCAGGATACGCCTCAAAGCTGCCCGAGCGGAGTGACACATGCACGGTACGCGGACCCAGAACCTTTCGCTCCAACGCCACTCCGCGCTTCCCGACTCCTGCCGCTCGTTCATCACGCCGCTCGAGCCTCGCGCTCGCTTCGTGCAGCTATTCGGCTGGCCTGATTGGCAGGATCACGGCCGCCACAAGGGAATTGATCGTGGTGAGCTCCTGCTCGCGGCGTCGAGCGCCCGCTCGACCTACACGGAAATTGAAAGCGGCGAGTGCAACCAGGCCGGGTAGCAGGAAGATGACGTTCGCCAGGAAGCTCAGCGTCAGCGGCATGCCCTACTTCTTCGGCGCAGCGGTGCCCGGCTGAAGGTGTAACGGTCGTTGGCTGCGTCGCGAACGACTTGGCCCTTACCGGTAGCCTCGCGCCACTCGGTCCCAAGCCTTATCAGCTCGGAGTAGCCACCAACCTTAAGCGCGGCTTCACCCGCCCGGCGCTGTTCACCAATGGTCATGATCGTCGCCATGGCATTGATGTAAGAGGTCTTTGCTCTCGTATAGCCAATCCCATCCGGCGATCAGCGATGCGGTCAACCGCCGGTAAGGCGAAGCACCTTTCGAGGCTGGTCGCCGGCTAGGAGCGCCCAAAGCTGTTCTCGACTGCGTACCACGATTGAAGCAGACTCGGGCAGTCCGTCCATGCCGGCGTTCCAAAGGTCGCCGGCAGCCCCGGTAAACGGGCCCGACTCTCGCTCGAGGCTCCCGAGATGAGCCTGGTCACGAGCTAATCCGTAGAAGTCGATCGTGGGGACTAATGGCGCGACGCCGTTGTCTTTGAAGGTCGCGGCAGTCGGCATCGTGTAGGGCAACGGCTTGTTCAGCAAGCGAGCCGCCTCGTAGAATTGATGAGCTGCCGCGGCGCTACAGTGGAACCGAAGTGCCTGAGCCATGACCTGGTATTCAGCGTCGGTTCGCTCCTCCTCCGCATAGCGCTGCGAGAGGCCATGGCCGAGATTGAGGTGAAACTGGTCGCCCGCGGCACGGTCAAGGTTGTAGTAGACGAGGAGCGCTTTGGCTGCCGAGAGGATCTGCCGGAAGGCTTCCGTGGCGAGCCCGATCTCTGCTGCAGAAGGCGACTTCGTCCGATCGTCGTCCGAGGAGCGTCGCAAGGTACGGAGGAACCTAGAGGTAAGGCTTTCTCGAGTCATCGCTGTTTTCCAAGAGTGCCGGATCCGACTATGCTCGGGCAGCGGCTCAGGCGAAAGTGCTGTCTTTCGCGGTTCGCGAGATTTCGTGAACCGGCATCGAACCATCGAGCCTCCGAGCATTCCATTATGATCATTCCAGGCCGCCGAACGCACTCCCGACCCCAGACGCCGTTACGCGTCGGGCCTCACTTGCGTTCGAACATCAGCCTGCCGTTATACGTTCGCGCATCTTGCGTGCCCTACGCTGCCGTGGTCATGCCTAAACGCATCCAACGATCGAGGGAGCTGCGGCATGCAGGTGAACGCAGAGGGTGAAGACACTGAGTCAGAGCGCGCCGAAGTTCATTTCCTCGCCGCGCTGCTAGACGAGCTGATGCGCAAGGTGCTTAGTGCCGGCGTGCTGACGCAAGCGGAATTGAACGAGGTTGAGGCCGCCGCTGCTAAGAGAGTCGGCGGGGTACCACGAGCTTGGTAGTGTCACTAGTAGCAACCGGCCTCAGTGGGCGCTTGCTACCCCTACCCTCTCGTGCCGAGGACCCAACAGCAGTCACTCAGAAGGCCCGGATCGCTTCCTAACTCTCGCCGTTCGTTCATGTCGATGCGTCGCATAAGCTGACACCAAGGGCACCTGTACCCTATCCGTTAGTCACCATCTCGGATTGCTGCGGCGACCATCGCGGCAAGCGCTTCCTCAGCCCTCTGCCTCAAGGCAGGGTTGGTGGAAGACAAATCGCGACGGATCCACTCGGGCGCTCGGCTCACGACAGAGGCAATCAACGCCAGCTGTTCCGCGGTCATGCCGTCTCCTTCGTTTGTTCTCGTGCTCGCTGACTTATAGGCCGGCCCGCGGCTCGTCGCCGCGCATTGCGGACAGTGGTAACGTTTAGCAGGTAAGCCGGCCGGGCTCTGCGGATCTGCGCACGCGCGTGTCCGTTTCGTTCGGCTCTTCGGGACTCGCACTTGTCGGTGTGAGGCCGATCCTCGCCTTCTGGCTTTCCGGCGACGTCAGCGCGGTCACGTCCTCAATCTCGAACCTGTCTCGTCCCAGCTCCTTGGCCCTGTATAGCGCCCGATCCGCCCTCGCGATGACCGCCTGAAGCGGCTCTCCGTCGGTCGAGGACGTGACACCCGCGCTGAAGCGCACTTGCACCCCCGACGCCTTCGCCTCGACCTGCTCGGGAAGTCTGCTGCGGATCCCCTCGAGAACCCGCAGCGCGTGGGCTGCAGACCGATGCCGAAAGACCATGACGAACTCTTCGCCTCCCCACCGTGCGACCACGTCGTCCTTGCCAGCGATGGAGGCGAGCAGCGCGGCGAAGTGCTTGAGCACCTCGTCGCCGACATTGTGACCGTACCTGTCGTTGATAGCCTTGAAGTGGTCCACGTCGAGCAGAGCCACCGTGGAAGCGGCGCCAAAACCCTCTCTGGAGAGCAGGTTGCGCTCGCGCCCGGTCAGGCATCGGCGGTTCAGCAAGCCGGTGAGCGGATCCGTATCTGCGACACGCGACAGCTTTCGCCTGTGGCTGACGCCCATGACGAGCATCGTTCCCGCCATGACGAGGCCGGCTGCCGCCGACCAGGCGAGTTGCCGGTAGCGCTGAGCCTGCTCGCTCTCGCGTTCACGCGCGAAGCGAAGGCTGCGGGCGAGCTCCTCCGCGCGTGCTGCCGACCTGTCCGCCTCAAAGCTCGCGCGCAGCACAGCGGTCTGCCTTGACCGCTCGTAGTTGGATCTCCTTTCGTCCAGACGTACGGACCGCTCGAGGTCACGGTAGGCACCTTCCGTCCTGCCCATGGCTCGGTTCACGTCCGCGCGAAGACGGTAGGCCTGCGGTGCCGAGGCGAAGGAGGAGAGCCGGTCCTCGTCCTCGAGCAGGTGATCGAGCAGTTCGAGCGCGCGCGCGTACCGCCCCGACATCCATCCCATCTTCGCCCTGAGAAGCTGCACCTGCGCACCGGCCGGCTCCTTCCACGCATCGAAGACGGCCTGAGCTTGACGGCACAGCGGTTCCGCAGCGCGCAGACGCCGAAGCTCGATTAACGCGGCGCAAGTCTGCAGGTCGATATAGGCGGAGCCAACCGGATCGCTCGCCCGAGGGGATCGCACCCTGGATCGGTCAAAGTCGGCGAGCGCAGCCGCGTACGCTCCTCGCGTGAGGTTGAACAAGCCCCTGAAGTACAGATCGTTGGCCAGGGCAACCTTCCGATCGTGCGTCGTGTCCCAGGCAATCACCTCCTCGATGAGGGCGATCGCCTGGTGATGGTCGCCTGCCGCGTTCAACACCCTGGCCAACTTCTCGGTAGCGATGACGTGTGGCAGCTCGCGGCCTGGGCCCTTTGTGAGCCGGTAGGCCGAGGCGAGGAGAGACACTGCCCGCTCCGGCGCTCCCGATAAACGCCAAGCCTCTCCGCGAGCGATCTGGAGGCAGGCGATCGACACGATGTCGGGAGCCTTACGATCTAGGGCGGATGAGAGCGACGAGGCGATGTGATCTACATCCTCAAGCTTCAGGCCGTTCATCGCGGCGCGGGTCAGCAGCTCGATACGAAGCGGCAGGTCAACGAACGATGCGGCTTTGGTCACCTGATCGACGGTGCTCCTCGCCTCGGCAGGCTGTGAGAGCGTGTCGTACGCCTCCGCCCGTGCGGCCATGCGCCAGCCCCAGGCGAGATCGCCGCCGGTCCGCAGCGGATCGCCGTTGGTCGAGAGAAGGAGCGCGGGTGGGTCGCGCCCCGCGTCATCCGCCAGCGCCTGCAGATCGGGCGTCGGCGCGCGCATACATCCGGCCTGCGCCTCTCCCAGCCCGAGGACGCAGGTCAGAGGAAGAAGCACGGTGATCGCCGACCGCCGCCAGAACCAGCCGTGATCCTCAAGAAGACGAAGACTCGCCCGCATCCGCCGATCCTCGAGCGTAGTCGCCTGATCTAGCCTGGGCGAACTAAGGTTTGGTGAACCCCGCGTATCCTATCCCTAGCGGCTGTCCGCCGCCAGATCGAGGCGGCTGCCCTGCTCTGCTCGACCACGAAGTAATCACAATCCGGACGACCTGCTTGGCTACGCGTCGAGAGCGTGCACGTCGACGGTGGCGTCGGCGTTTTGATGGGACGCGAGGTTTTCACGCCCACCCCGCAAAGCGAGCTCGGCCGCACCTACTGCGCGGTCCCGCTCGATCGCCGCTACACCAACGTCTACCGCGGGGGGCGGCGGCAGATGGCGCTGGTTCGCGCGGCATGCGAACGTCATGGCGAAGAGGGCAGCGGGGCCCCGCTAATGGGCGCTGCGGCCCTCTACCCTCTCGTGCCGAGGACCCAGAAGCGGTCACTCAGAGGTCCCCGCCCGCCTCCCAGATCCGGCCGTTCGTTCACCAGTAAAGATCCTCGCGCTTATCACACGATCCTTCACGGAAGCGACGCATTTGGGTGAAGAGCCATACTGACGGATCGCGAAGAACGCGGAGACGTCGATAGGTCAATGAGTGCGGAAGCTCCTTCTAACGCTCTACTCGATCCACAACGCATGCGCGTCGATCCGCATCTTCGTCACCGCACTGGCGGCAGCGGTGCGGGCGTCGATCTCGGCCGCACGGGCCTCATAGGCGAGGCGGTCGGCGTAGAGGCGGTCGGCGAGGTCGATGACGCCGACGTCTTGACCGCGTGCGGTCTTCGACGCGGCTGCGTCCGTGCGGACGACAGCGTCGCGCGCGGCGCGCCAGGCGGCGAGGCGGGCGCGAGTCTCGGCGAGGTCGCCGGCGGAATGGGCCTCCACCTCGCGGCGGACGGTGGCCGCCTCGTAGGTGGCGGCGAGCGCGGTGCTTGCTGCCTCCTCCGCCAGCCCGCGCCGGTGGCTGCCGCCGAAGGGCAACGAGATGAACACGCCCATACCCTTCTCCTGCCCGCTGCGTTCTTGAAAGCTCCGCAAGCCGAGCGTGGGATCGGGCAGGCGATCGAGCTTTGCACGGCGAGCAAGCGCGGTCTGCCGCTCCGAGTCGCGGTCGGCGGCCGTGATGTCGTGGCTCTTGATCACAGCATCCGCCGCGAGGGCCGCCAGCTTGGTTTCGTATGGTTCGCCCACTTCGAAATCGGGCGCGTCGATCGGCAGCGCGAGTTCGGGGAAGGTCGCCGCGAGTTCCGCGCGCGCGCGATCACGCGTGGCGAGCGCGTCACCCACGCGCAGCGCCGCCGACGCAACCGCCGCCGCAGCTTGGTCCGCGTCGAGCACCGCGGCATCGCGCAGCTCCACGCGGCGGTCGATCGCGCGCGCGGCCTGTTCGAGGTTCACATGCGTCGCCACCGCATTGCGATGCTTCGCGCTCGCCCCGAGCCAGCGATACCACAGCTCCGCCAGCGCCAACGCCGCCTGATGCCGCGCGTCCTCGGCGCGGTTGATCGCCACCTCGACGCCGAGCGCGCCCGCCTTGCGATCGAGCGCCGCCTTGCCCGGCAGGCGCAGCGCGCGGCTGAGCGTCGCGTCATATTCGCGATAGTCGCGCCCCTCCATGTCCACGCGGCGGTTGGAGAGCGTGCCCTGCAACGTCACCTCATACGGCCCGGCGCGCAGCGCATCTCCCGCCCCGCGCGCGGCATCGACGCGCGCATCGGCGGCGGTGACGGCGGGGTAGGCCTCCAGCGCGGCGCGCACCTCGGCATCGGGTGGCAAGTCCTGTGCGAGTGCCGGCAACGGCGTCGCGAGCGCCAGAATGAGAACCGCGCGCTTCATGCCAACCGTCCCATCTCGCGCACCGGCAGCGTCATCCAGCGCACGGGAAGCCGCCGACGCGACGCCTCCACCGTGGCGACCAGCGCCGGTACATCATCCTCCGCCACGACCAGCTCGATCGCGACGCGGCGCAGCGCGCCCGTCACCCGCTCGGCCGTGCCGGCATCCGCGAAGTCCAACCCCCGCACGATCTCATCGCGCACATGGATCGGCGCGCTGGATATCGCGCGCAGCGCCTCCACGATCGGCTCGGCATCCGCCGCCGCGCCGGCGAAGCTCAGCAGCACATGGCTCATGCCGCCTGCTCCTTCCGGCTCTCGCCAAACCGCTCGTAGAGCAACGGCAGCAGCACCAACGTCAGCAGTGTCGAGGACACCAGCCCGCCGATCACCACGATCGCCAATGGCTTCTGGATCTCGGACCCCGGCCCGGTCGCGAACAGCAAGGGCACCAGCCCGAACGCCGTGATCGACGCGGTCATCAACACCGGCCGCAGCCGCCGCTCCGCCCCCAGCCGCACCGCATCGGCGAGCGGCACACCCTCCTCGCGGAGCTGGCGGAAGTAGCTCACCAGCACCAGCCCGTTGAGCACCGCGATCCCGAGCAGTGCGATGAACCCCACCGACGCCGGCACCGAGAGGAAATCGCCCGAGATCCACAGTGACACGATCCCGCCCACCGCCGCGAAGGGAATGTTGGCAAGGATCAGCAGCGCCCCGCGCAGCGACTTCAGCGTCGCGAACAGCACGAAGAAGATCATCAGCAGCGCGATCGGGACCACCAGCATCAGCCGCGCGGCGGCGCGCTGCTGGTTCTCGAACTGCCCACCCCAGACGAGGCGATAGCCGTCCGGCAGCTTGACCTCCGCCTCGACCTTCGCCTTCGCCTCCTCGACGAAGCCGACGAGATCGCGCCCGGAGACGAACGCCTGCACCAGCGCATAGCGCCCGCCGCTCTCATGGCTCAGCATCACCGGCCCCTGCGTCTCGGTGACGCGCGCCAGATCGCTCACCCGCGCGACCGTGCCGCTGGGCGTCACCATCTGCAGATCACGGAAGCGCGCCGGATCCTCGCGCACCGCATCGCCGCCCTTGATCAGCACCGGAATGCGCTTCTGCGCCTCGATCACCGTGCCCGCGGGCAAGCCCTCGACCTGCGCGCGCAGCATGTCTTGGAAACTGTCCACCGGCATCCCGAACCGTCCGGCGGCAGCGCGATCCACATCGAGCTGGAGATAGTCCACCGACGAGTTCGCCGCCGTCACCACCTCGGATGCGCCGCGCACCCCGCGTAGGATACCCTCGATCCGCCCCGCCAGCGACGAGAGCGTCGCCAGATCCGGCCCGAAGATCTTGATCGCCAGATCGCCGCGCGATCCCGTCAGCATCTCGGAGACGCGCATCTCGATCGGCTGGGTGAACACCGGCTCGATCCCCGGCATCCCCTCCATCACCGTGCGGATGCCGTCGACGATATCCTCCTTCGTGCCGCGCCACGCCTCGCGCGGTTTCAGCGCCATGAACATGTCGGTCTCGTTGAGCCCCATCGCGTCGAGCCCGATCTCGTCCACACCGTTGCGCGCGACGATCCGCTCCACCTCGGGCACGGCGGCGATGATCGCATCCTCCACCTTGCCGTCCAGCGCGAGCGTGCGGGCGAGGCCGATCGAGGGCAGCTTGGCGGTCTGCATCACCACCGCGCCCTCATCCATCACCGGCATGAACGTCTTGCCGACCGCGCCATAGGCCAGCACCGCCAGCACCAGCCCCGCGCCGGCCACGCCATAGACCAGGGGCTTCCGCGCGAAGGCTCCCGCCAGCAGCCGGTGATAGCGCGGCGCGAGCATCCGCATGATCCACGGCTCGCGATGCTGCCCCGATGTCAGTCCGAACGAGGCGAGCACCGGCACCAATGTCAGCGCCAGCAGCAGGGCCGCCGCGAGCGAGAACATGATGGTCAGCGCCACCGGCGCGAAAAGCTTTCCCTCCAGCCCCTGCAACGACAGCAACGGCACGAAGACGAGCGCGATGATCAGCAGCCCGGCGGACACCGGCACCACCACCTCGGCGGTGGCGCGAAACACCACGTTGAGCCGCGGCACGCCCTCATCCCTGGCGTGCGCGAGGCGATCGACGACATTCTCCACCACCACGACCGCGCCATCGACCAGCATGCCGATCGCGATCGCCAGGCCGCCGAGGCTCATCAGGTTTGCCGACATGCCCATGTAGCGCATCGCGAGAAAGGTGATCAGCGCCGCCATCGGCAGCGTAGCCGCCACGATCGCCGCCGCGCGCCAGTCGCCGAGGAAGATCACGAGCAGGATCACCACCAGCACGATCGCCTCGATCAGCGCCTCCTGCACCGTGCCGACGGCATGCTCGATCAGATCGGAGCGATTGTAGAACACATCGATCGTTGCGCTTTTGGGAAGGCCTGGCTTCAGCTCCTCCAGTCGCGCCTCGACGCCCTCCACCACCTTGCGCGCATCCGCGCCGCGCAGCGCGAGGACGAGGCCTTCGACCGCCTCCCTGCCGTTGCGCGTCAGCCCGCCGTAGCGCGTCTGGCTGCCCGCGCCGATCATCGCGATATCGCCCAGCCGCACGATGCGATCGTTGCGCGCGACCACCACCATCTGCCGCAGATCGTCCGCATCGCGGATCGCGCCGACCGCGCGGACGATCAGCGCCTCGTCACCGCGCGAGAGGCGGCCTGCGCCATCGTTGCGATTGCCGCGCTCCACCGCTTCGGCCACGGCCGCGATCGTGAGTCCCGCCGCTGCCATGCGCACCGGATCGGGTCGCACTTCGTAGGTGCGCACATGCCCGCCGAGCACGTTGACGTCGGCGACGCCGGGCACGGTGCGCAGCGCCGGCCGGATCGTCCAGTCGAGCAGCTCGCGCTTCTCGGCGAGCGTCAGCGGCCCCTCGATAGTGAACATGAACACTTCGGAAAGCGGGGTGGAGATCGGCGCGAGGCCGCCGCTGACGCTCTCGGGCATGTCCTTCATCACGCCCGCCAGCCGTTCCGTCACCTGCTGCCGCGCCCAATAGATGTCGGTGCCTTCGTCGAAATCGATCGTGACGTCGGCGATCGCGTATTTCGCGGTCGAGCGCAGCACGGACTGACGCGGCAGGCCGAGCATCTCCAGCTCGATTGGCGCGATGATTCGCGTCTCGACTTCCTCCGGCGTCATGCCGGGGGCCTTGAGGATGATCTTCACCTGCGTCTGCGCGATGTCCGGATAGGCATCGACCGGCAGGGTGGAAAACGCCCAGGCTCCTAGCGCCGCCGTCACGATCGACAGCGCCAGCACGAGCAGGCGATAGGAGAGCGACCAAGCGGCGAGAGCACGTAACATCAGTCTGCTGCCAGCGCCTTGAGCTCGCTCGTCCCGGAGACGGCGACTTGTTCTCCGGCCTTCACGCCCGTGGTGAGGACGTTGCGATCCCCCGCCGCGCCGGCGCTGGTGACCGCACGTCGTACGATACCCTTGGGCGTCCGCACGAACGCGACCGGCCTGCCCTCGATGATGACGACCGCCGCGGCCGGCACCGAGACTGCCGCGCCATCGGCGGGCTTCAGCAGCGTCGCGGTGGTCGCGCGACCGGCGACGAGGCCCGGCGCAGCGGGGATCTTCGCCCGCAGCAGCGCGGAACGCGATTCGGCTTCCACCGTCGATCCGACGCTGGTGACGGTACCGGCGACACCTTCCAGCATCACCGTCATCCCCGGCCTGATCGTGCCGATCAGTCGCTCGGGCAGCTGGGCTGTGAGTTCGTAACGACCCGCCGCGTCGATCACGTAAGGCGCGCTCGCGCCGTCGACCGGCATGCCGGTCTGCACGCTCGCCTTGGTGATCGTGCCCGCGATCGGCGCGGTCAGCGTATAGCTGCCGCCGCTGCGCCCGGCGTTGATCAGCGCCAGCGCACGGCGCTGCTCGCCCAGTTCCGCCTCCGCCTCGCGCCGCGCCGCCGCGGCTTCGTCGGCGCGGCTGCCGGCGATCACGCCCTCGCGCGCGAGCTGGTCGAGCCGACGCGCGTTGAGCAGCGACACGTTGGCGCGCGCCGATGCCTGTTCCATCCCCGCCTGCATCGTCAGCACGTCGCGGCTGGCGACCACCGCGAGCGGCTGGCCGGCGCGGACCTGTTGGCCCTCGACCACCATCGTCCGAGTCACCACGCCCGGGATCGTCGCCGCCACTGCGACGCGCGCGTTGGGCGGCGGCGCGATCGTCGCGGGCACTTCGGCAACCGGCACGTCGATGGCGGCCTCGGCCTTGGCGAACTGAATGTCGAGCCGCGCGATCTGCTCGGCGCTCAGCGCGATGGTACCGGGTGCCGCCGTGAGCGTGGGGGCCGGAGCCGGCTCCTCGCCGCGCGAACAGCCTGCGATCAGCCCTGCGATCAGCAGCGGCAGCGGAAGGAGGTTCTTCGTCACACCAGCCCCTCTATCTGGCGAACCTGCCAAAATGCTGTCACTGGACCGCGATGCGCATCCTGATGGTCGAGGACGAAGCGGAACTGGCGCGGCGCACGATCGCAGGCCTGAGGCGCGCCGGCATCACCGGCGAATGGCTGGCGAGCGCAGAGGACGCCGCCGGCTTCGTTGAGGATGGATTCAACGCGCTGATCGTCGATCTCGGCCTGCCCGGCATGGGCGGGCTCGATCTCGTTCGCCTGCTGCGACGGCGCGGCGTTACGGTGCCGATCCTGATCCTCACCGCGCGCGGCAGCTGGGAGGAGAAAGTGGAGGGGCTGAACGCGGGCGCGGACGATTTTCTCGTCAAGCCGGTCCGCGCCGAGGAACTGATCGCCCGCCTGCACGCGCTCGCCCGCCGCGCGGCCGGCCACCATGTCGCGCGGCTGGCCGAGGGGGCGCTCGCGCTCGACACCGGCACGCGCGAGGCGTGGCTGGACGGCGCACCGATCGAGCTGACGCGCAACGAGTTCCGCCTGCTCCGCGCTTTCCTGCTGGAGCCGGGCCGCACCCTCTCGCGCTATGCGATCCTCGACCGTCTCTATGCGCTGGAGGCGGAGCGCGATCCCAATACGGTGGAGGTGCTGGTCGGCCGCATCCGCCGCAAGATCGGCCGCGACCGCATCGCGACGGTGCGCGGCTTCGGCTACCGACTTCTGCCATGACCACCCGCGCGCACAGCCTGCGCTTCCGCTTCGCCATCGCCTCGCTGCTATGGGTAGGGCTGGGGACGTTGGTGGCGGGTTTTGTGATCAGCGGACTGTACGGCCGCCACGTCACCCACACGTTCGTCAGCGATCTGACCAACCATCTCGATGAATTGGCGAGCCTCACCGATCCAGGCCCGAACGGCCGCCCGGTACTAGACCGCCCGCTCTCTGACCCGCGCTTCCAGCACCCCCGCTCAGGATTTTACTGGCAGGTGGAGCGAGGCGGGAAACCGATGCTCACCTCCGCCTCGCTAGCCGGCCATCACTTGATCGCCCCGCGCAACGAAGCCCCCGATGTGCCGACCTGGACCCGCGACCATCAGGAACGCCTCCTGCGCATCGACCGCCACGGCCCCGACGAACTCCTGTTCTCGATCACCGCCTCAGGCCGTGTGCTCGACGCGGAGCTGCGCGCCTTCGACAGCGACTTGGCCATCTCGCTTGGCGCCTTCGCCGCACTGATGCTGATCGGCGCGGCGCTGCAGGTCCGCTACGGGCTCCGCCCCACCCAGCGCCTCGCCGACTGGATCGACGACCTCCGCCGCGGCGACCGCGACCGCCTCCCGGATGCCGTGCCGAGCGAATTCGCCGGCATCGTCGGCCGGCTCAATGAACTGATCGAGGCGCAAGCGGTGCTGGTGGCAAGGGCGAGAGTGGAGGCCGGTAATCTTGGCCACAACCTGCGCACGCCCCTGGCGTTGGTAACTGGAGAAGCGGAACAGCTATCGGAATCCGGCCAGGAGGGGTCCGCCAGCTTCATCCTAGATCAATGCGACCGCATGCAACGCCAGATCGACTATCAGATGAAACGCGCCGCGGCCGCCGGCGGCCGCGGCACCGGCATCGTCGCCGACCTCGCCGCCTTCACCGCCCAGATCGTCGAAGCGATGCGCCGCCTGCATGCCGATCGCGCGGTGGAAATCGTGCACAACGTGCCGCCCGGGGTTATGGTCGCCTGCGACCCCGGCGACCTCGCCGAGATCCTCTCTAATCTCATCGATAACGCCTGCAAATGGGCCACCAACTGGGTCAAGATCGCTGCAAACCGCACCGCAACCCATCTCGTCATCACCATCACCGACGACGGTCCAGGCATCCCGGATGCCGAGCGCCAACGCGTCCTCGACGTCGGCGTCCGTCTCGACGAGACCAAGCCAGGTACCGGCCTGGGACTTACTGTATCCCGCGATATCGTGGGTCTGTACGGAGGCACGATGGACCTAAGCCCCAATAACAAGGCCAGCGGATTGAAAGCGATGATTCGCTTGCCGATCTCGCCGCCGTAAACGAAGCCAAACCGAAAATCGTCAGGAGGTTCGCCGAAGCATGAGGACCCATAATCGGTCACTCAGGCGCCCCAGCCCGCCTCCCAACTCCGGTCGCTCTCTGTGGATGGCTCCCGCGTTGCAAGGGTAATTTGACGTGTCGACGTAGGGTCGGGTGCAGCTCTCTGTTCGGCCTGTTTGTGCAGCCGGTGAGGACTGCTGGCCCTGATGGAGTCCGCGAGCTGAGTCCCATCTCGTTCAACAGGCTATGATGCCTTGAGCGTCCGTTGGGTTGTCTCTGCTCCCGGTCTGACCGGTTCGCCATTACATCGCATCGCTCTCACAACCTCGTGAAGCTGGTCTCCTTGGTTTGGTCGTTCCAGCTAAGTCGTTATGCCGCAAGCCTGGGTTGGTGCCCGGCCCGGTACGTCTCGCCGCGCGCCATGATGGCCCAGACAACCCGGGCGGTCTGGTTCGCCATGGCGACTGTTGCCACGCGTGTCGGCTTGCGCGCGAGGAGGGCCACGAGCCGCGGGTCGGCAGTCTCCGGCTTGCGCCTCACGCCTTTGATGAGCGACGTCATGCCCACGACGAGCAGCGTTCGAAGGTATTTGTCGCCCATCTTGGTGATGCGCCCAAGCCGCTCTTTGCCGCCACTTGAATGCTGCCGCGGCGTCAGGCCCAACCAGGCGGCGAACTCTCGCCCTGAGCGGAACTGGCTCGCATCAGTGACCGACGCGGCAAGCGCCGTTGCCCCGATCGGACCGATGCCGGGAATCGACATGAGACGGCGAGCCATATCGTTCGCCCGCTGCCAGGCAAGGAGATCCAGATCGATCTTTCGAAGCTGCGCATGGGTGTCGAGCGCCTGCTGTGACAATCATCCGACGACCCTTGCCGCCTCGCTCGGCACCGCCGGCGCCTCGCCGTCGACGATCTTGCGCGCCATCTCCAACGCCAAACGAACGCCTTGGGGAATGTTGATGCCGAACTCCGCCAGCAGCGCTCGCACCATGTTGACGAGTTGCGTACGCTGCTTGACCAGCAGGTCGCGCGCCCGATGCATCGACAAGGCCGCCTGCTGCTCCGGCGACTTCACCGGCACGAACCGCATCGTCGGACGCGTCACCGCCTCGCAGATCGCCTCCGCATCAGCTGCGTCTGTCTTGCCGCGCTTCACATAGGGTTTGACATAGGCCGGCGGCATCTGTCGCACTTCGTGACCCAGCTTCATCAGCTCGCGCGCCCAATAATGCGCTGTCCCGCACGCCTCCATGCCGACAAGACAAGGCGGTAGCTTCTCAAAGAATGGCAGAACCTGCGCTCGTCGCAGCGTCTTGCGGACGACCACGCGGCCCTCCGCATCTACGCCGTGAACCTGAAAGACGTTCTTGGCCAGATCAAGGCCGATCGTGCTAATCTCCATGACGGGTGGCTCCCATATGCTCGTGAATGCCTGACAGCCTTCACACCTTGGCACCGCGATGCCGTGAGCGGGAGCCATCCACCCCATTCGTTCACCTCGCCGCTCGAGCCTTTCGGGTTCCGCGCCGCTGTCCGGCTGGCCTGATTTTGCCATGTCTGTGAACCGGCCGTTTCGGAGTGCGTCGGCCTGCGTAGGAGCTCGTAGGTCGCCCACCGGCTCCATCGGAAGGGATGGTGAAACGGGATCGCTTTCGCGGCCCATTAACGACCTTGCGGCTGCATGAGCTCGATCGTGATATGATCCGGACCTGAAACGTAGGTCACCAAAGTTCCCTTGCGTGGACCACCCGCGATCGGCAGCGGCCCACCCTTGGCCTTCCATCCTGCTGCCTCGACGCGGGCAATGGCGGCATGAATGTCCTTCACGGTTAGAGCCAGATGGGCCGCTCCGATCGATCCGGCGCTGTCGGGCACCACCCCGTTCTGATGCCCTTTCGAATATTGTAGCAGTTCGACCACGTAGCCGTCCGGTGCCTTGACGATCGCGGTTTTCACAAGCGGATCATCGACACCCGTCACCTGATGGAGGAAGTCGCCTCCCATCTCCGACTGCCGCTCGAGCGTGAAGCCGAGCGCTCCCGTCCAGAAGCGAATGGCATCTTCCAGCGATGATACAGCGAAGCCGGTGTGATCCACGGCAATCACGTTTGCGGCGTCCGTCATCTCTGTACTCTCAAAGAGCCGCGCTTGCGGGGTCAGGGCCTGCGCGCCGGCTGCAACGGAGACCAGCAGCATGCGAACAATCTCGATGGCGACGCTTTAGCGCTCAGGGCTTTCCCTGAGAAGGATCGTCGAAGGGACGCCATCCTCGAACGATCGCACTTAAACGAGTGACCGTGACCGCGCCCAAGATTCCCGGCCTGAATGACAGAGTGTGGGCGCTTGCGGCTCCCTCCCCGCTCGCGGCGGAGACCCATTACCGGTCATTTAGGGCCACCTGCCGCCCTCCCAACTACGGACGTTTGTTAATCTTGCCGCTCGAGCCTTCCGAGCGTTGCGGCAGCCGTCCGGTTGGCCTGCTTAAGGCATTTGGGCTAGTGGCTACCGCTCTTCTTCCCGGGCCCGAACTCGACCCGCACGCCCACTCCTCCGCCCTTAACAACACCCAAGGTCACTCCTGGTGTGAGGTTTAGACGAAGCGGGGTGCTCAGGATGCTCCTGGGCTCGGGGAGGTTCGGCAGGGGACGCAGGCGAAACTGCTCCTGATCAGCTCGGCCGCAGACGACTACCTCGTCGCTCGCGGTTTGCGGGCATCGTCGACGCCGCCTTAAGGCTGTCGGGAACCTGAAGAGGGCCGGCAGGCGTGGCCGCAGTCGAAGGCGCTGGGCCGACCATCTCTGTAGCGACTTGCTGTGCATCCATCACGCGTCGTCTCCTGATTTGGCCCCCTAATTGACCTGACAGGGCCTCGCTCTTGGATAAGAGTGAGGCATATGACTGAGCTTACGACCAGGCGTTACAACGACGGTGAGGTCC
>NZ_SLXN01000010.1 GCF_004345855.1 Sphingomonas sp. BK235 | reverse complement strand
CTGTCGGCCGGGATCACCGCGGCGGTGGCCTGGACCACCCAGCTCAAACAGCGCGAGCGCGCGCTGCCGCGCGACCCCATCCCCGAACATGCCGCGGTGTATGAGGCGATCGCCAGCGGCGATACCAAGGCAGCGGAAGTCGCCATGCGTCAGCTGGTCGACCTGGCGCTCGACGACACCCGCGCCGCCCTGAGCCTCACGCCCAATCTCCTCTCGCGATAGGTCGCGCGCGTCCCGGCCGCGGCGAGGAGCCGGTCGGGCGGCGCGACCCTCACGTCTTCGGCAGCGCGAAGGCCAGCGTGTAATCGCCGTAGCGCGTGCCGAGCGCGCCATGCCCTCCCGCCGTGATGACGACATATTGTCGCCCGTCGCGCCCGCGATAGGTCATCGGCGTCGCCTGCGCGCCCGCCGGCAGGCGGGCTTTCCACACGACCTCGCCGGTGGTGAGGTCGAAGGCGCGCAGATACTGGTCGGTGGTGGCGCCGATGAAGGCCAGCCCACCCGCGGTGATGATCGACCCGCCCAGGTTGGGCACGCCGGTCTTGATCGGCACCCCCAGATGGGAGCCGAACAGACCGGTATCCCGCGCCGTGCCGAGCACCTTCTTCCACAGCACGCGCCGGGTGCCGAGATCCACCGCGGTCAGATGTCCCCATGGCGGCGCCACGCAGGGCGCGCCGAAGATGCCGACCCACGCCTTGACCACCGCGACATAGGGCGTGTTGTACTGCGTCTGGAGCTGCGCCTGCATGGCGTTCTCCCCGCCCTGCTTCTGCTTCATGAGCGCCGCGGCCCGCGGGTCGTCGCGGCGCATCAGCCACAGTTTGAAGGGCATCTCCATCGTGTTGACGGTCATGACCCCGCGCACCGGATCGACCGCCGCGCCGCCCCAGTCGGTGACGCCGTCGAACGCGGGATGGCCGATGATCGGTTTCAGTCCCATCGGCTGGTAGATGCCGGTCCCCTGCGCGCGGCGGATGTCGATGCGGCAGAACAGCTGGTCGATCGGCGTCGCGCCCCAGGTGGCGACCTCGCTCGGCGCGGGCGGGGTGAAGCTCGGCATCCCGGTCGAGAAGGGCTGCGTCGGCGCGACGCGCACGCCGGGCGTGGCGCCGTCGGTCCGCACCGGCCGCTCGGTGATCGCCGCGAGCGGGGCACCGGTCAGGCGGTTCAGGAAGAACACCTGCCCCATCTTCGTCGTCTGGATCAGCGCGGGGATGATCCGGCCGTCCGGCGCGCGATAGTCGAACAGCGACGGACCGATCGGCAGGTCCATGTCCCACATGTCGCGGTGGACGAGCTGCCGCGTCCAGCGCAGCTTCCCCGACGCGACGTCGAGCGCGACGATCGACGAACCGAAGCGGTCGTCGAACGGCCGGCGATACTCGATCCAATAATCGGGCGAGGCATTGCCGGTGCCGAGATAGACCAGCCCGTTGGCCGCATCGGCGGTGATCGCGCCCCAGACGTTCGGCGTGCCGCGCGTGTAGGTCTGCCCGGCCGGCAACGGGGCGATCGCGTCGGGCGAGCGCCCGACGTCCCACGCCCAGAGCGGCGCGCCCGACACGGGATCATAGGCCCGCACGACGCCGGAAGGGATGTCGCGGTTGACGTTGTCGATGATCCGCTCGCCGATGATGAGGCGATCGTTGACCACCACCGGCGGGGTCGTGCCGATCTGGTCGGAGGGTCTGGACGTGCCCATGTTCGCGCGCAGGTCGATCGCGCCATCGGTGGCGAAGCTCCGGCACGGCTGCCCGGTGTCGGCATCGAGCGCGACCAGCCGCGCGTCGAAGGTCGGCGCGAAGATCCGGCGCGGGCATGGCGTCCCCGCCGGCGCCTCGAAATAGGTGACACCGCGGCAGACGAGATAATTGTTGCCCGCGATCCTGGCGTCCTCGTGCCAGCTCCATTTCGTCCGTCCGGTGGTGGCATCCATGGCCTGGACGAACGAGTGCGGCGTGCACGTATACAGCGTGTCGCCGATGTGGATCGGTGTCGCTTCCGAATGATACTCGCGCTTGTGCTCCTTCGACTCGGCCGGCATCGGCAGATCGCCCGTGCGCTGCGTCCAGGCGAGCTCGAGCCGGGAGACATTCTGGGGCGTGATGTCGGCCAGAGCGGAATAGCGACGGCCCGACAGCGTGCCGCCGTAATCGCGCCAGTCTCCGTCCGCCTCGCCGGTCGGCGCGGGCGGGATCGCCGCCGCGCGCGCGGCTTGCTGCGCCTCGACCCCCTCGCCGCGCAGCGCGATGCCGCCGACGCCGAGCGCGAGCAGGACCGCCACCGCGGCCGGCACGATCCGCGCGGGCGAGCGCCACGCCCGCGCCGAGGCTCCGCTCAGCAGCACCAGCACCAGCAGGACGGTGGGCGCGACGAGGCGCGGGACGAGCTGCAAGCCGTCGAACCCGACTTCCCAGATCGCCCAGATCAGCGTGCCGATCCAGATGGCGGCGAAAAACCGGCGCCCCCACCGCGGGCGACGCCCCAGCAGCGCGCCACTCGCCACCATCGCGATCCCCGCGACCAGATAATAAGGCGATCCCCCCAGTGACGCGAGAACGGCCCCGGCTGTCGCGAAGAAGCCGCCGAGGATGGCCACGCACCACGCGATCACCAGCCGATAGAGCCACGCCATTGCCGTTCCCTTTCGAACTGTTGCTCGCTCAACGCTCGGGAGGAACGAAGTTTCAGGCCCCCCGCCGGGGCGCGGCGTCGCGAGGAGCGCGCAGGTGCGCCGCAGACGACGCGACGCGGGTGGTCGCAGACCGCTGTTGCCGCGCTCCCGCATGCGCGACATAGTCGCGTCGGCGTGACGGCCGCGGGGGCTTTCGTCACGTGGGGGGAAAGCGATGAAGACCTTCTCGACTGCCGTTCTCGGCGGACTGTTCCTGGCGTCCGGTGCCATGGCGCAGCAGGCCACGACCGCCACGGCGCCGGCGGCAAGCGCGCCTTTCGTCAACCCGGATGTCGGCGTGCCGGTGTTCCCCTACGATCTCACCGACAAGCCCTATCGCGTGCTCGGCGAGGTGAAGGCCGGGGTCAGAAAGGCAACCGTGTTCAGCAAGTCGCCGTCGCAGGAGAAGATCTACAAGGAGCTGTGGGAGCGCGGCCGCAAGCTCGGCGCCGACGCGGTGATCAACGCCAAATACGGCGATGCACACGTGACGGCCTTCAGTTGGGGCAAGGCGAACGCCACGGGCACCGCGGTCAAGTTCCTCGCCCCCGGCGAAGCGTCGCCGGCGGCTCCCGCCGCCAAGTGAGCGCAGCCACCGTCGTGCGCCTCGCGCGCGCAGCGCTGACGCTGGCGGCGGCAGTGTCCCTGTGCGCCGGCGCGCGCGCGCAGGAGGCGATGATAACGGGCGTCCCTCCCGGCACCCCGGTCACGCTCATGGTCACCAAGGAGGTCAGCAGCCGCACGGCGCGGCTGGGCGACCGCTTTCGGCTGAGGGTCAACCAGGCCGTTCTCGTCGGGGGCGTCGTGGCGGTGCCGGTGGGCGCCACGGCCTGGGGCGAGATCGTGTCCGCCGCGGGAACCGGGGTGGCGGGCAACCGCGGTCGATTGACCGCCAGGCTGTCTCACGTGGAGCTGCCCGGCGGATCGCTTCGGCTGACGGGAGCGCAGGCGGTCGAGGGGAAAGCGAATACGGCTGGACTCGTGATCGGGGTCGTCACCTTCGGGATCGGTGGTCTGCTGATGAAGGGCGGCAACGCGCTCCTGAAGGCGGGCGATATCCTCACCGGCATCGTCGCCGACCCGGACCCGCGCGCGCCGCTGTGCGACACCGCGAGCGCGACGTCACCCTGCCCTGCGAAGGAGTGAGAGCATGAACCGCGAACTGAGCGTCCACCGCCATATCGAGGCGCCCGTCACGCATGTGTGGGAGACGATGATGGACCGCTTCGAGGAGTGGTTCTGTCCTCGCCCCTGGCGCGCCGAGGCGCGTCAGATCGAATGGCGCCCCGGCGGCCGCAGCCTGGTGGTGATGCATGGCCCCGACGGCGAGGAGATGCTCAACGAGGGCGTGATCCTGGACGTCGCGCCCGGCCGTCGCTTCGTCTTCTCCGACGCCTTCACCGGCGACTGGCAGCCGAGCGGACCGTTCATGGTCGGGCTGTTCGAGATCGCGTCGGACGGTGCCGGCACGCGCTTCACCGCCACCGCGCGGCACTGGACCGACGAGGCCGCCGAACAGCATCGCATCATGGGTTTCGACGCGGGCTGGGGCGCGATGGCCGATCAGCTCAAGACCCTCGCCGAGGGTGGGACGCTGTGAGGGGGCCTGCCGCACTCCGCGCGGCTCAGGGGGAGCCCGGCGGCACCTGTTTCCTGCCAGGCTGACCGATCGAACCCGCTCCTGGTCAGAACATCTCGTCGAGTAGCAGGTGGAACTGGAGCTTGCGCTCGTCGGGATGGTCGATGCCGTACCGCTCAAGGAAGCGGCGCGACAGACAGGGGTCGAACTCCCTGAGATTGCTCCAAACGATCGCGAGATCCTGGTAACGGTCGGCGATGCCGGTCCTGCCGACGTCGATGCAGCCGACCACCTCGCCATCGCGCAGCAGGATGTTGTCGAGCGAGAGATCGCCGTGGGTAACGACGAGGTCCGGCGAGATCGGCAGCAGGCGCTGCATCGCTTCCCACACCTGTTCCGACGTCCAGCCTTCGCGCTCGTCGTCGAAATCATCCTCCTCGACCCATCCCGCGTCGATGCGGGCGCGCGCCTGCGTGAGGCGATGGGCGTGATCGCTGGTGAAGGGACAGGCGCCGAGTGGGATCGCATGGAAGCGCCGTGCGAGGCTCGCCAGCGCATCGACGACCGCGCTGTGGTGATGCGAACCCGCCTCCAGCAGCTGGTAGGCGGTCTGTCCGGGCAGTGCGGTCATCAACAACCAGGCCTCGTCCGGGTCCAGCACGAAACGCTGCACGGCCGGCACGGGGATATGCCGCGCCAACCAGCGCAACCTGACCATCTCGTCGGCGACATCGCCGGCCACCGGGCCTCGGCCATGCTTGAGGAAGAGGTCAGGCGCGCCGGCTCTGCCATGCAGCCGATACACCGCCCCGCCTGATTCGCCGATCCGATCGCGCGCCCATGCGTACCCGCGAAGGAGCGAGGACATGGCCGGTGGCACCGGAATGGCGGCGCATGCCTCTTCCCGATACGTACCCATCAGGCCCATACCTCCGCGCGCCCCGATGACGGCCGTACACCGTTGCCGCTGGGTCGGCCAGCCGGCGGCGCCGACTGGCAGCCTGGATCGCGGGGCGTCAGAAGGCGTGTCGCATGCCCAGGACCAGGTTGCGCCCGCGTAGCGGTGTCTGATCCCTGACGAACGAGGTGTGGACGAACGCCAATTGATCAAGCAGGTTGTTGCCGCGAACATAGAGCTCGACCGTTCTCCTCGGCGCCAGATCGAACCTGTAACTCAGCGTCGCGTTCAGCATGTCATAGCCCGGTGTCGCGGTCTCGTAGGACGCGACCTTGTCCTGCTTGAAGGTGTGATAATATTCGAGGTCACCGGAGAAGGCGTCGACGATGTGTTCATATCGACCACCTAAGCGACCGGGCGAGATACGCGGCAGATTGTCGCTGTTTCGCTCGATCTCGGTGTCGACATAGTCGCCGAACACGGTCAGCCGCGACGCCCGGTTGAGCTGAAGGCTCGCCTGTCCGTCGATCCCCCTGAATTCGACGTCAGCCGCCGTATAGGCCAACATGTTGGCACGAACACCCGTCTCCGTGTTGCTCTGGATAAGACGCGCGTAGATGTAATCGCTGATCTTCTGGTAGAACAATCCGATCTCCATCTCCAGCGGACCTCTTGAGCGTCGCAGCGTCAGGTTGACGGAATTGGTCCTTTCCATCAGGTCCGGCGCGCTCGGCGCGAATGGGACCGGGAAGTCATCCCAGAGAAAGTCGGCGGGCGATTGCGTCAGGCCCAGCTCATAGCTGTTGGTCGCCAGGTTCATCCCGTTGGCGAAAAGCTCCCGTACGCTGGGGCCACGCTCCGTATGGGCGATCGCCAATGCCACGGCATAACCCGCCTGACGATTCCACGTTGCCCCCAGCGACGCCGAGAACGGACGATGCTTCAGGTTCGTGTGGGTCGTCGAGGGCCGGCTGCGGCACCGCGAGCATATCGTGAAGGATCTGCGCAACGCGCCCGCCGCGCTCATCGCGCAGCTGAAAGGGAAGAGTTTCGGCAAGATGCTGGTTCAGGTCGCACAACCCTGATCCAAGAACTGGTGCGGAAATCGTGGAGATGATCGAGATGCCGCCCCGGATCGACGCGAGCGCGCCGGTGATGTCCCGGCGCCGCTCGCTGATCGCCGCCCCGCTCGCGGCGGTGTGGCAGGCGCCTATCGACGTGGCGCGCTGGCCGGAATGGCAGCTCGCTCGATGCCTGGCTCGACCATCGGAGCAACCATGTCCAGGATCGCTGCCGATAACGGCCAGGCTGACATGCTGGCCGAGCGTCCTGCGGCGGTATCGTCCGAGCGGATACTGGCGGCTTCTTGCCGGTCATTCTCGCGCGCCCTCTGGTGCGCGCCGCCGCTCTGTTGAACGGTAAGTCGTCCACCTGCTCCGGTCTGCCGTCGGGCAACCGCTTCAGTCAGGCGCAACCCGCTCGTCCCAGCCCAGCAGCGCGGTCTCGGCAACATCGTTGAGTTCGGCCCGCGTGGCGCCATCGCGAGCCAGGATCGACATGCCGTTCTGAACACATTGGACGAAGCGGGCCAAAGCATGACCGTCGACGGACGCGGGGATCTCGCCTTCGCCCTGCCCGCGAACGATGCGCGCCTTGATCTTCTCGAACCCGTGCGCGCGGGCCGCACGGACACGCGCACCGAGTTCATCATGCCCCTCCCCGCCGACGGCAGACAAGGTGACCATGCAGCCGTTCGTCGTCGCGCTCAGCCCGGCCGCCGAGTCGAAGAGGAAGCGCTCGACGGCGCCGCGCGCGGTCGCGGCGGACGTGAAGCCGCCCCAGGCGATCGCCTCATGCTCGGTCACGTAGAAGTCGAGCGCTTCGGCATAGAGCGCCTCCTTCGATCCGAAGGCCGCGTAGAGGCTGGGTGAGCCGATCCCCATCGCCGCGGTGAGGTCGGCGATCGAGGTCGCCGAATACCCCTTGCGCCAGAAAAGCTGCATCGCGGCAGCAAGCGCCGCATCCCGATCGAACGCCCGCGGCCGACCGCGCGCAGGCGCACTCGCCGTACAGCTCCGCTCCTGATCCGTCCTATTCTGCATCGATCGACATATAATTCGTTTGACAGCCGAACTCAACGCGCCCACCTATTCTGTGTTGATCGATACAGAAAGGTTCGGACAGTGACCGAGTTGGTTGGGAAGTTCGCGCTGGTCACGGGAGCCTCGCGCGGCATCGGGGCAGCGATCGCGATCGCGCTCGCGGACAAGGGCGCAGACGTCGCCATCACCTATGAGAAGTCGGCGGAGCGCGCCGAGGCGGTCGTCGATGCCATCCGGCAGAAGGGGCGGAACGCGGTCGCGATCCAGGCCGACAGTGCCGATCCGGCCGCCATAGAGCGTTCGGTCGGCGAAGCGGCCGAGGCGCTGGGCGGCCTCGACATCCTCGTCAACAATGCCGCGATCGCACGCTATGCCAACCTCGCCGAGATCAGCGCGGAGGACATCGATGCATTGTTCGCGGTGAACGTACGCGGGCCGATGCTGGCGACCAAGGCGGCGATCCCGCATTTCCACGCCGGGTCGCGCGTCATCAACATCGGTTCGGCCGGCGCTGAGCGGATCGTCGGGGCACCGGGTACCGCCTATTTCATGACCAAGGCCGCGCTGCAGTCCTATACTCAAGGCCTGGCCCAGGAGCTGGGGCCGCGGGACATCACCGTGAACACAGTGCAGCCGGGGTCGACGGCGACCGACATGAACCCCGAGGACGGCGACTATGCCGATTTTCAGCGCAGTCTTATCCCGTTGGGCCGCTATGGTCAGCCGGAGGACGTGGCGGCGGCCGTCGCCTTCCTCGCCACGCCCGCCGCGCGGCAGATCACCGGCACCACGCTGACGGTGGATGGCGGCGCATTGACCTGAAGCTCCGCCGGAGTGGCACGCTGGGCGCGAGCGACCGGCTGTCGAGATATCAGGTGCCGCGCGCTACCCGAAGCGGCGCCGGGCGGGTCACCGGACCACCCGGCGCCGCGACCGATGAGGCATTCGGCTCTTATGGGGGCGGCGCTCGAGGCTGACGATCAGATCCGTCGCGGTCGGCCGCCAGGCAATCTCCAGTGAGGCCTGTCGGCGATCCGCCGTTTAGTCATGCGGCGCCCGAGCGTGGCTATGTCTCATGAGGTCATCATCCGACAAACCGGCGACGCGCCGATCGAAATCGGACGCGATGCTCGCGAGAGAGACATCCCCCAGGCGCCGCAGGAGAAGCGCTTCTGCTTCACGCAGCGCACCTTCCAGCGATGCGTTGACAGCTTGCTCGACCAAGCAGGTCGCCATCGGGTCGGCGGGTCCGAGCGCGAAGATACGATTCTCTCCCAATGCTCGGTGGACGTCGAGCATGGTGAGGTCCTCCAGATCCCGGGTCAGCGACCATCCGCCCCCGTGCCCTTTGACCGACTGGACGTAGCCCGCGTCGCGAAGACCCGCCATCGTTCGGCGGACAACCACGGGATTCGTCTGCAACATCGTGGCCGCGGCGTGCGACGTGAGCGGCCCAGCCATTCGCCCCATGTGGATCAGCAGGTGCAGCATTCTCGACAGCCGGGCGTCCACAGCGACGATCCTCCTGAGACGCCCCCTATCATGTGACTTTCATTGTTGCAAAAGCGGATCCGACAGGTCATGTAACATCCATGGTGTCCTGAAAGGGTCGGAATGTACGACGTGATCGTGGTCGGCGGCAGCTTCGCGGGCCTGTCCGCTGCCTTGCACCTTGCCCGGGCGAGGCGGAAGGTCCTGTTGCTCGATGCCGGGCTGCCGCGAAACCGGTTTGCCGACGAAGCCCATGGCTTGCTGGGGCACGATGGCCGGCCTCCGACCGCGATCCTGCGCGATGCTCGGTCCCAGCTTCTACGCTATCCCACGGTGGAGATCCGGACAGGTGAGGCCAGCGTGGTCGAGCGGATCGACGACGGCTTCGCTGTCGGCCTCTCGTCTGGTGCCGAAGCGCGCGCCCGTCGTCTCGTGCTGGCCACGGGGGTGACGGACACGCTGCCGCCGATCCCGGGCCTGCGGGAGCGCTGGGGCGAGAGCGTGCTGCATTGCCCCTACTGCCACGGCTACGAAGTGCGCGACCTGCCGCTCGCCGTGTTGGCCGCGCACCCCATGTCGCCGCACCAGGCATTGCTCATTCCGGACTGGGGACCGACCACCTACTTCACGCAGGGGGAGTTCGAACCCGAGCCGGCCGAGCTCCAGGCGTTCGCCGCGCGGGGCGTGGCGATCGAGCGCACGCCCATCGTCGCGCTGCTCGGCGAAGCACCCGGACTCGATGGTGTTCGCCTGGCAGACGGGCGCGAACTGAACGTCGCGGCGATCTTCACGGCGCCCCGGACGGCACCGACGACTCCGCTCGCCGCCATGCTCGGGTGCGAGCATGAGGATGGACCGACCGGCCCCTTCATCAAGATCGATCAGTGGGGAGCCACTTCCGTGGACGGCGTATGGGCGGCCGGAGACGCCGCCACACCGATGCATAATGCCACGCTGGCGGCGGCGGCGGGGGTCCTGGCCGGCATCGGCGCGCATCAAGCCGGAGTGCGCGCTGCGCCGAGGTGATGGTCGGCTCGCGGCGTCGTAGACCCTTCCCGCTCACGTCGAGGATCGAGAACCAGACATTCACGCCCGCTTTCCCAACCCGAGCCTCTGCCACATGTGGACTCCGGCGTCGTGGCCAGTCCCGGTGCATGATCGTGCGCACCGGCGAGCGCCACATGCCCGGGATCATCTTCCACGAGGCAGCGTAGAGCAAGCATGCCTGACCTGTTCCCCGACGACCGTGCGCGCTTGCCGCTCGATCCCGGTGCCGTGCTGCTCGGCGGTTTCGCGCTGCCGGTCGATCGCGTCCTTCTCCAGCTGATCACCCATACCGCCGAGGCCGCGCCTTTTCGCCATCTCGAGACCCCGGGTGGCCGGCGGATGTCGGTGGCGATGACCAACGTCGGACAGTTGGGCTGGGTCTCGGATCGGCGAGGCTATCGCTACAGCCCCGTCGACCCGCTCACCGGACGACCATGGCCGGCGATGCCTCCCGCCTTCACCACGCTCGCCACCGAGGCTGCCGCCGCGGCCGGCTTCGCCAACTTCGCGCCGGAAGCGTGCCTCATCAATCGCTACGCGAGCGGCGCGAAGCTGTCGCTTCACCAGGACCGCGATGAGCGCAATCTCGACCAGCCGATCGTGTCCGTCTCGCTCGGCGTCGATGCACGTTTCCTCTGGGGCGGGCAGTCTCGCACCGACCGTCCCCGCCGCATCGCCTTGCACCATGGCGACGTCGTGGTCTGGGGCGGGCCTGCGCGGCTGACCTTCCACGGCGTCGACACATTGGGGGAGAGCTCGCATCCGCTGACGGGCTCGCTGCGCTACAATCTCACGTTCCGGATCGCGACCTGAGCAACCGTCACGTTCGCAAGCCCCAACTTCGCCGCGCATGCGTATTGTAGCGACCTGCCGCTTCCGGTGACCTTTCGGGGGACGGGGGGCGAACCCTGCCGCCAGACAACGCCACCCTTCGGATCGGCAGCCGCACCGCCCGAGCCCGCCGCTCATTTCGGCAAGCTGGACATCGGAGGCGAGCAGCGGATCGCGGCTCGCGATCGCACTCGCTCGATCCCGACGATGTTACATTTTGTGCAAGTGCTAGTGACTCGCAACAGCGCCACCTCTAAGGCTGGCGCGGTTTCGGGGGACTAAGACGTGAGAATCTGGCAATTTCTTATGGCAGCGGGCGCATGGTCCGTCGTCGCAGCCACCGCGCAGGCGGCGGAGCACACCGACGACGGCGCGCCGGCACCCGAGGCGCAACGCCCCGACGAGGTGCTGGTCGTCGGCAAGAGCTATGGCCGCGAGGTCGGCAAGACCGTCACCCCGCTCAAGGACACGCCGAACACGGTCAGCGTGATCGAGCGCGACCAGATCGAAGCGCAGAACCTGTTCACGCTCGAGGATGCGCTCACCGCGACCAACGGCATCACCGTGACCGGCATCGGCAGCGAGGATCCGGCGTTCAACTCGCGCGGCTTCGCGATCAACAACTATCTGATCGACGGGGTGCCGACGCAGTCGTTCGGCTTCCCCGGCGTGGTCCCCGACCTCTTCTTCTACGATCGCCTCGAAGTGCTGCGCGGTCCCGCCGGGCTGTTCACCGGCGCGGGCAATCCCGCCGGCAGCATCAACCTGATCCGCAAGCGCCCGCTCGAGACGACGCGGCTGCAGGCGTCCGCGGGGTACGGACGCTACGACAATCTGCGCCTCGAGGTGGACGCCTCGACCCGCGTCGGAACGGCGGTCGGGGTGCGCGTGGGCGCGATGGCACAGGATCAGGACCAGTTCTTCGATACCGCGCACCGCAGCCGCTGGGGCGCCTTCGCGGTCGGCGACCTCGCCGTCGGCGAACGCACCACCCTGACCGGCGGCGTCTATTATGATCGCTTCAAGCCCGCCATCCAGTCGGGCCTGCCCGGCTATGCGGGCGGTGCCGACGGCAGCGAGGGGCGCCTGCTCGACGTGCGCCGCTCCACCTATCTCGGCGCCGACTGGAACCGCTTCGACTCCGAGACCTGGACCGGCTTCGTCGAGCTCGCGCACCGGATCAGCGACCGCTGGACGCTGCGCGCGACCGGGCTGGTGGCCAACGTCGACCGTGTCGACAAGTATAGCTATGTCGGCAATGCCGCCGTCACGCCCGCCAACGCCGGCCTGACGAACCATATCGCCTTCCTTGGCGACAATCGCCAGCGCACGCGCTCGTTCGACCTCAACGGCGTCGGCACCTTCCCGGCGTTCGGCCGCGAGCAGACGCTGATCCTGGGCGCCGACTATCAGGCGCAGGATTACACCTCCTATTTCGCGCGCATCTCCAATTATGCGCAGATCAACGTGTTCGATCCGGTCTACCCCGCCGAGCCGCCGCTCGACCCGCGCGCTGACCTGCCGCCCTATCCGATCCAGGGCACACTCGGCCGGTGTGTCGAGGTGCCGCGCGAGTGCGTCGCCCAGTCGCCCGGAGCCACGCGCACCTACGTCGAACAATATGGCCTCTATGGTCAGCTGCGCCTGTCACCGATCGAGCGCGTGACGCTGGTCGGTGGCGGTCGCGCGACCTGGTGGTCGAGCGACGTCGATACGCTCGACCGCTTCACCGGCGCGCCGACCGCACGATCGCAATATGGCTACGAGGGCCGGCTCACGCCCTATGCCGCGGTGCTGTTCGACGCCACGTCGAACCTGAACCTCTACGCCAGCTACGCGGACAGCTTCACGCCGCAACCACCGCCCGCCAATCGCGCCCGCCCTGACGGCCGCCCGGTCGAGCCGTTGATCGGCGACCAATATGAGGTGGGCAGCAAGCTGTCGCTGATGAACGATCGGCTGCTGCTCTCCGTCGCGGGTTATCAGATCCGGCAGACGAACCGGCTGGTCAACCCGCCCGAGCTGCCCGACATCGTCCTGCAGGCCGGCCGGGTCCGCGCCCGCGGGATCGAGGCCGAAGCCACCGGCGAGATCCTGCCTGGCTGGCGGATCAACGGGGGCTACAGCTACACCGACACCGAATATCTGGAGGATAACGAACCGCAGTTCGAGGGCATCGCGCTGCTGCCAATCATCCCCAAGCATATGATCAAGGCGTTCACGAACTATGCGCCCGAGAGTGGCCCGCTCGCCGGTGCCAGCATCGGCGGATCGGTCACGTGGTTCTCCTCCACCTACGGCGGCAATCCTGCGCTCTACGACGCGAACGGCTCCCTACGGAGCGTGTCGACGATCGTTCGGCAGGATGCCTATGCCGTGGTCGACCTGCGCGCCGGCTACAAGCTCAGCGAGCAGCTCTCGCTCTCGGTCAACGCGAGCAATCTGCTCGACAAGACCTATTATGCGCGCATCTCCACCACCGGTCGGGGCAACTTCTACGGCACGCCCCGTACCGTGTTCGGCACCCTCCGGTACACCTTCGAGTGACCGCGGGCGACGCACATGCGCGCGCGCTGGACGCGCCGCGGCGACCTGACGCTGCGCGTCATCGCCGCGGTCCCGCTCGGCTACGGTGTCGCCAGCCTGTGGGCCATGGCGCTGGCGCGGCTGCTGCCGGGCGTGCGAAGCGGCGACCAGATGCTCGCCGGCATCGATGCGACCCTGCTTGCCTTCGGGCTCGGCTATCTGGCGCTCGCCTGCCGAGTGGCCCAGGCGCCATCGCGGGACCGTCCCCCCCGACGTGACCGGCGACCGTCGACGATCGTCCAGCGCGCCCAACCACAGGAGGTCGTCGCGTGAGCGTCGTCGTCGTCCTGCTGACCGCTGCCGCCTTTCTCCTCCTCGGACTGGCGACGCACGAAGACCATCAGCGCCACCTGAACCGCCCGCTGACGCCAGCGTCGCGGAGACGTGCTCGCGTCATCGGCTGGCTGCTGCTGGGCGCCACTTTCCCACTGAGCGTGCTCGATCAGGGACTGATTGACGGGCCGGTGTGCTGGGTCGCGGCGTGCATGTCAGGAGCCGGCCTGGCGTTCCTCCTTCTCAACGTCTCACCGACGCGTCGCGCGCCGGCCAGCAGTCCGGTGAGGGGGCCGACGTCTCGGCCACGAAAAGACGCTACCGGCGCAAGATGCGATTGACTCGCGATAGCTGGTTGCTCATGGGCGCGCGGTGGGGGGGGGGGGGGTAACAATGCGCGCACGTCATATCTCGATCATGGCACTCGCGATCGCCTGGGCCGGTACGGCTTCAGCGCAGCAGGCGCCTGACGAGCCGCAGGGCGACGAGATCATCGTCACCGGCGAGAAGGCCAACCGAACGCTGCAGGAGACGCCGACGAGCGTGGCCGTGACCACGCCCGAGCGCATCCGGCAGGAAAACATCCTGACGATCCAGGACATCTACAACCGCACCGCCAATGTCGCGGAGACCTATGGCGCCGCCGGATTCACGATCCGCGGCATCAACAACCAGGGGGTCGGCGCGGGTGGCAACGCCGATACCGCGACGGTCTACGTCGATGGCGCGCCGATACCACGGGAGGCATTGTTCGGCGGCCCGACCGATCTCTGGGACATTCGGCAGGTGGAGATCCTGCGCGGCCCGCAGTCGACGATCCAGGGTCTCAACGCGCTCGCCGGTGCGATCGTGCTGACCACGCGCGATGCCGCGACCAGCGACTATAGCGGCGACGCACGGGTGCTGTGGAGCGAGTATGACGATCGCACCTTCTCCGCCGCCGTGGGTGGGCCGTTGGTGACGGGCGAGCTGGGCTTCCGCCTGTCCGCCGAACACCGCAACGATCGCGGACTGATCCGCAACGTCACCCGTGGCGGCTACGATGACGCACTCGAATCGCTGAACCTGCGCGGCAAGCTGAAGTGGACGCCGAGCGCCCTGCCCGGGCTGGAGGTGCAGGGCAGCTACAATCGTGTGCGCCGCGACGGTGGCTACCTCTACGAATACGCCCGCACCGACGCGCCATCCTTCTACCGGAACCGGACCTCCACCGGCGACGCGCCGAGCCGCGGACATATCAAGACCGACATCGCCGTGCTCAACGCCGGCTACGACATTGCTCCCGGGCTGCGTCTCACCAGCATCACCTCCTACAACAAGACGAACACGCGGGCGCTGATCGATACCGACGGCACGGCGGCGGACCTGCAGGTGGTCGACAACACCAACGACTTCCGCACCTGGACGCAGGAGATGCGCCTGAACTACGTCGGCGATCGGCTGAGCGGAGTGGTCGGCGCCTGGGCGTACCGTCGCTCGGGCGGGCTCGTCGCCGCCAATCGGCTCAACATCACGACGCCGACCGGCACGATCGCCGCGCTGCTCCAGGGCGGCGGCTTCCCGGCCGCGGCGGCGACGCAGATCGCCGACCTCTATACCAGATCCTTGCCGGTGATCCCTGTCGCCTATGCGGCGGACTCCCCGCAATCGGTGCGGACCGCCGCCCTGTTCGCCGACGCGCGCTACAGGCTCACCGATCAGCTCTCGCTGATCGGCGGCTTCCGCTACGATCACGAAGCGAACCGCTATACGGCTGAGACGGTCGCGACCTTCACGGGCACCCTGCCGAGTCCAGCCGCCTTCGGCGCCCCCGGCACGCCCTTGTTCCTCGCGATCTCGGCGGTGAACCGGGGCGTGCTCGGGCTGGTGCAGGGAGCCAATTCAGCCAGAGCGAGCAACGCCCGCAGCTTCGATGCCTTCCTGCCCAAGGCAGGGATCAGCATGGACTGGACGCCCGACCTCGGCACCACCTTCACCGTGCAGCGCGCGTACCGCTCGGGTGGGTCGAGCCAGAACCCGGCGCGCGCGCTGCTCGTCGCCTATGACCCCGAATATAGCTGGAATTACGTGGGATCGCTGCGCTCGCGTTGGTGGGACGGCAAGCTCACGCTCAATGCGAATGTCTTCTACATCGACTGGAAGGATCAGCAGACCAATGCCTTCTTCGGTCTCAACGAGTTCGACTACAATACCGTCAACGCCGGCACGTCGCACCTGTACGGCTTCGAGATCGAGTCGCAGGCTCGGATAAGCCGGGCGGTCGACGCTTATGCCTCGGTCGGCCATGTCCGTACGAAGTTCGACGACTTCTCCTTGCCCGGCGGCGCGACCAGCGCGATCGATCTCTCGGGGTCAGAGTTTCCCTATGCCGCACGCTGGACGATCGCAGGCGGTCTGAACACGCGCGTCGGTCCGATCGTCGGCAATCTCAACGCCAATTACCGCGGACCGGTTTACACCGACGTCGGCGTGACGCAGTCGCAGGGCCGCCTGCCGGGTCGCACCGTCGTCAACGCGCGAATCGGTTGGGAGGTGAAGCAGTTCACGCTCTTCGCCTTCGCGCGCAACCTGTTGAACGAAGAGTATCAGCAGTACGATTTCGCGAGCAGCGGCCGCGCGATCCTGGGCGATCCACAGACGTTCGGTGGTGGCGTGGAGGCGCATTTCTGATGCTGGCCCTGACCCTGGCCGGGACGGCAGGCGGTGCCTTCGCGGCTGCGCTGCTTCGCCGTGCCTGGGCCGATCGTTCGCGTGAGCACCGCGCACTGATCGCGGCAGGCTGGGCCATGCTGTTCGCCACATCGCTGTTCGGCGCATGGTGGGCGGGCGCGGTGAAGGGCATGGCGATCGCGCTCGTCGCCGTCAGTGCGGGCGCGCTTGGCGTGGTCGCACGGGGGCGCGTCCGTCGCGCCGCGCGACCATCGCGCGACAGTCTCGCGCCCGAGCCGCTGGAGGGTCCGTCACGGGCGTGGCGTGGCGTGCTCAAGTTTCTGCTCGCCGGGCCACTCGGCATGACCGCCGCGATGGGCCTCGCCTTCTGCTACGCCACCTGGGCGCCGGGCGACCCGCGCACGCGTATCATCCTGGGCGGGCTGCTCGTGCCCCTGGGCTGGGCCGTGGCGATGACCTGGACGCTCGCCGACCAGCGCCTGTTGCGCTCCTTGGCCGTGCTCGTCGGGACGACGGTCGCCGGCTTCGCGCTGGCGGCGATGCGGGGGCTGACATGAGCGGACCCACGTCGACGCGGAGCCAGTGGCCCCTGCCACCCTCCACGGTCCGCGCGGTGCTGAGCGGCCATGGTATTCTCGGCCTCGCGTTCGCGGCCGTGATCTATCTCGTCTGTCTGACCGGCACGCTGGCCGTCTTCGTTCACGATCTCGAGCGATGGGAGCAGCCGGAGCAGCCGAACATCACCGCGATCGCGCCGACCATGCTCGACCGCGCGCTGGCGGCGGCGCGCACCGACGCGCCTCCCGACGCGGTCTTCTACATCAGCCTTCCCTCGACCACGGCACCCGGTGCCGGGATCGTCGCCTACAAGCCCGACGTCGAGCGGGAATGGCAAGTGACCGCGAACGGTGCTCTCGTTGCCAAGGAAACGCCATTCTCGGATTTCCTGCTGAATTTGCATATCGCGCTGCATCTACCGCGCACATGGGGCGAGTTCATCGTCGGGCTCGCGGGCGTGGCGCTGCTCTCCTCCCTGTTGTCCGGCATCCTGGCGCACCCGCGGATACTCAAGGATGCCTTCCACCTGCGGCTCGGCGGCTCCCGGCGTCTGCAGGAAGCAGACCTGCACAACCGTCTCGGCATCTGGGCGCTTCCGTTCCACGTCACGATCGCGCTGACCGGTGCGCTGCTGGGGCTGAGCACGCTGATCGTCGGCGTGCTCGCCCTGCTGCTGTACCGGGGCGACACCGCCCAGGTGTACGGCCTGTTCGTCGACCCGCCGCCCGCGGCCGACGCCGCCGCGGCGCCCTTGCCGTCGCTCGGGGTGTTGCTGGTCGAGGCGCACCGCCGCGCACCGCGGGCCGAGCCGCACCAGATCATCGTGGAACGAGCGGGGCGCGCTGACGCGCGTGTGACGATCGCGTCCGAGCGCGAGCGACTGCTCGTGCCGCAGGATACGACGGTCTTCGACGCGCGCGGCGCGGTCGTGAAGGACCAGCATCCGCGCGATCTCGTGGCCGGCACGCGCATCCTCGGTGGCATCGGTCAGCTGCACTTCGGCTGGTACGGCGGCCTGCCCGTGCGGCTGCTGTACGGCGTGCTCGGCCTCGCCTTGTGCGTCGTCACGTCGAGCGGCGTGACGATCTGGTTGGCGCGGCGGCGCGACAAGGGACGCCCGGTGCCGCTCTGGGAGAGGCTCTGGTCGGCTGTGGCCTGGGGACAGCCGCTGGCGCTGATCATCGCGGCGCTGTGTACATTGGCGGCCGGGGAAAAAGCGGCGGCTTGGACATGGCTTGCGGCAACGATCGTGTTGCTGGTCGCGGCGGGTGCGGCGCGATGGCCCGCGACCAGCCTGTCGCGTCGCCTGCGAATCGTCGATGCGCTGCTTCTGGGAGTCGGTGTCTGGTTGCTAAGAAGGCAGCACCAGGGAAGCATCGGATAAACCGAAGCCAGCGATGCTAATGATCCCCGAAGCGAGGCGGTGGTCTCGCGGATAGCGATCCTGCGTCTGGGCCGCGCCCGCCGACGATGCGCAGCACCGCCAGATCGGCGGTGACGTTCCCGAGCGTGCGGAAGATGTCGGGCACCGTCTCGATCGCCAGCAGCAGCGGCAGCAGCGTCACCGGCACGCCCATGGCGAGGCAGACCGGCGCGATCACCGCGAAGAACGACACCTGCGCCGGCAGCCCGACCGCGGCCACGCTCACCGTCGCCGCGACCACCGCGCCCAGCCCCAGCGTCGCCGGACCGAGCGCGACGCCGTGCGCCGTGGCGAGATAGGTCGCCACCGCGACATTGGCCGCCGCGGTAGTGGCGCGGAACAGCGACACCGCGAGCGGCAGCACCACGCCCGCGGCCTCGTCGCGCACCCGCAGCGCGGGCGCCGCCGCCACCATCGCGGGCAGCGAGGCGAGCGAGGATTGCGTGCTCACCGCGATCACCTGCGCCGGCAGCGCGGCGCGCGCGAAGGCGAGCGGGCTGATGCGGCCGAGCAGCGCCGCCGCGGCATAAGCGAGCGCGGTCGAGGAGAGCGCGGCGCCGACGATCACCGCGACATAATGCGCCAGCACGCCCGCCGCGCCCCCGCCGAGCACCAGTCCGACCCCGATCGCGAGCGCGAAAACGCCGAGCGGCGCCACCCACAGCACCCAGCCGACGATCCGCAGCATCGTCTGCGCCACGCCGGTGAACACCTGCGCGAGCGCGGCGCGCGGGCCGGGCTCGATCCCGTTGGCGGCGAGGCCGAACAGCAGCGCGAAGACGACGAGCGGCACCATCGCGCTCTCGGCCGCGGCGCGCACCGGGTTCGTCGGCACGATGCTGCCGAGCCAGTCGGACGCGGCGGGTACCGCCGGGCCGGGGCCGCTCACGGCAGCAGGCAGCGCCGCCGCGGCCGCGGGCAGCGGCGCGAGCTGGAGCAGCAGCGCGGTGGCCGCGGCGCCGACCAGCGCGGCGGCGAGCAGCAGCAGCGCGAACCAGCCGAGCGCGCGCGCGGCGAGCCGCCCGCCCGCGGCCTGCTCGGCGGCGCGCATCACCCCGGTGACGAGCAGCGAGAAGACCAGCGGCACCACCGTCATCGTCAGCGAGTCGAGCCACAACCGGCCGACCGGCTTGGCCACGCCGGCGACCGCGGGCGCCGCCGCGCTGCCCGCCAGCAGCGCACCCGCGACCAGCCCCAGCACCAGCCCGGCGAGGATTCGCGCCGAGGGGCCGCTCAGCACGCCGGCGCGATCGCGTTCGACGAGGCAGCGGTGCGGTCAGCTCGCATCGTCGGGGCGGTTCCTCCGCATCGCCGCGACCAGCGCCGCGTCGCTGTGCCCGGCGACAATCTCGGCGAAGGTCGCCGCGCGCTCGTCCTGGCCCAGCTTGAACTGCGGCTCGCACGAGACGATCCGCGCGCGGAAGGCGACGACGTGGCGCGCGAGCTCGTCGAAGCGCGCGCCCATCTGCTCGGGTCGCCACCCTCCGGCGGGCTCGAGCTGCGCGGCGAGGCGGCGCAGCGCGTCCTCGGTCTCCTCCGGCACGAAGGCGAGCGTGGCGACGATCCGCAGTGCGGCATAGTTCCAGGTCGCACCCCAGGTCGGATTCGACACCAGCCGCGGCGAGACATAGCCCTCCGGCCCGCGGAACAGGATGAGCGCCTGCGGGTCGCGCTCGAACGCGTCGACCTGCGGGTTGCGACGGGGATAATGGCCGACCAGCGCCACCGGCGTGCCGTCCGCGCCGCCCTCGGCGATGAGCGGGAGCAGCGTGGCGTCGCGATCGCCCGACACCACCCAGGCGAGCGGGTGGTCGCGGATCAGCGCGCCAATCTCTGCCGGCGAGAGCGGGACGAAGCTCACGCCGGCGCGTGTCGCAGCACCGCCGCGAGCCAGCGCGCGGCGTCCTCGAACGCGGAGTCGGCCAGCGGCGAGACCGACACTGCCTCGAGGAAGCTGTGCGTCGCGCCGGGGTAGACGCAGGCCTCGACCGCGACCCCGGCGGCATGGAGCCGCTCCGCCATCGCGCGGTTGGCGTCGGCGAGGATGTCGCACTCGGGGATCGTCACGAAGGCGGGCGGCAGGCCGGTGAGGTCGGCGCGCGCGGGGACGACCAGCGGGTCGTCGAGCGTCGCGGGCTCGCCGGCATAGTCGCGCCAGAACTGGTCCATTTCCGCGATCGTCAGCATATAGGCGGGACCGTCGTAGCGCGCGTAGCTCGGCGTCGGTGCCGGATCGAAGGCGCCATAGTTGAGCAGCAGCGCGGCGGGCAGCGGCTCGCCCAGCGCGCGCAGCCGCAGGCTCATCGCCACCGCGAGATTGGCGCCGGCGGAGTCGCCGCCCACCGCGATCCGCTCCGCGGCGATGCCGTGCGCGGCCGCCTCGCCGCGCAGCTGGCGATAGGCCGCGACCACCTCGTCGAGCGCGACCGGGAAGCGCGCCTCGGGCGACAGGCTATAGTCGATCCCGACCACCACCACGTCGGCGCGCGCGGCATATTCACGCATCAGCCGGTCGTGCGTGTCGATGCTGAACATCGTCCAGCCGCCGCCGTGGACGTACAGCAGCGCCGGGCGCGGCCCTTGGCGCGTGCTCGGGTAATGGAAGCGCGCGCGGCAGCCGGCGAGCGTGCCGTCGCGCGTCTCCGCCATCACCGGCCCGCCGGCGCGCCACGGCGCGCGCACCACCTCGGCCGCGGCGCGGCGTTCGGGCAGCGGCAGCGCGGCGAAGTCGGAGAACTGGCCGTAGCCGTGGTTGAGCGCGGCGACGAAGCGGCGGATGTCGGGGTCGACATCGTCGTGCGCGGCGAGCGCCTCGGTGGTGAGAGTCATGCGTCCTGCTCCTCGCGCGAGCGCGCGAGCTGCACAACGGCGACTGGATCGCCTATAACGAATGCCCCGCGCGCGCGCAGTCGATCGTCGCGGCGCTCGGTACCACGACGCCGCCGCGCGACTTCGGCATGGCGCCGCTCGCGGCGGTGCACGACCCCGATTATCTCGCCTTCCTCCGCGTCGCGCACGACGACTGGGTCGCGGCCGGGCGGCAGGGCGACGCGATCGGCTACACCTGGCCGGTGGTCGGGCGGCGCGCGCTCGACCTGTCGCGGATCGACGCGCGGCTCGGGCGCTACAGCTACGACGCGGGCACGCCGATCGCGGCGGGCACGTGGGAGGCGGCCTATTGGTCGGCGCAGACCGCGCTGACCGCGCTCGACGAGGTCGCCGCGGGAGCGACGCGGCGGGCCTTCGCGCTCTGCCGCCCGCCCGGCCACCATGCCGGGCGCGACTATCTCGGCGGCTATTGCTACCTCAACAACGCCGCGATCGTGGCGGCCGAGGCGCGGCGCCGCGGGCTCGGCCCGGTCGCGATCCTCGACGTCGACTATCACCATGGCAACGGCACGCAGGACATCTTCTACGCCGACGGCGAGATGCTGTTCGTCTCGATCCACGCCGATCCGGCGACCGACTATCCCTTCTACTGGGGCCATGCCGACGAGACCGGCACGGGCGCGGGCCGCGGCGCGACGCTCAACCTGCCGCTGCCGCGCGGCACCGGCTGGGCGAGCTATGAACCCGCGCTGGATCGCGCGCACGACGCGATCGCGCGCTACGGCGCGCGGTTGCTGGTGCTGTCGCTGGGCGCGGATCTCTACGCGGGCGACCCGATCTCGCACTTCACCTTCGCGCGCGACGATTTCGCCGCGCTCGCCGCCCGGCTCTCGGCGAGCGGGCTGGCGATCGTGACGGTAATGGAAGGCGGCTATGCCACCGCCGCGCTGGGGGACAATGTCGCGGCGTTCGTCGGCGGGCTGCACGGCGGAGAGTGAACGGCATCCGTCCACGTCGTCGTCCTTCGCGAGCCAGCGCAGGATGTCGCGCCCGGTCACCGCCATCCGGCTGCGCTGGGACATGGCCGTATGAGACCTGCTTGAGGTTGGCGCGCAGACCGAGCCCGGACCGCCGCACCACCGCCATGATCTCGCGGTTGATCTTGTCGTCGTAGCTGGGCGCCAGCGAGGACATGCGGTGAGCGTTCGCCAATCCTCGCGTTGACGAGCTTCTGGGCCGACCTGCCGTGACGAGAGACAGCCTGCACCGGCCATACCGCTATGGCATGAACGGACCGCCCGCAGATAGCTGGCGGGTCATGATCCAAGCACGGAGCCGACCGCCTCTCGCGCATCCAGCGCGGCGATGTCATCGTCGTCGCCCCAGTAGCTTAGACCGTGCCGAGCCTTCCGCTCAGCGCCACGCCCTCACGTCGAACGCTCACTGTTCAAGATAGTCGCCGTCTTTGCCATTCGGAGGGGCTTCTTCCGATGGTGCGACGGAAGGCGGCAGCGAACTTGCCGCTGTTGGCATATCCCGAGGCCGTCGCGACCTGTGTGACCGTCCAGCCCTCGGCCAGGAGGTCACTGGCGCGCTCCATGCGTAGGCGGGTGAGCCAGGCGTAGGGTGGCAATCCGGTTCGCGCGCGAAGAGCGCGCGTGAACCCGCTCGGATCCATGCCGGCGACGGCGGCCATCTCCGTCACCGATATGTCATCTCCCAGCCGGCTTGCGACATGGCAGGACACCCGCTCCAGCTTCCCCGCGGAAAGCGGGGGATGCCCGGTCGAACGAGCGGGAAGTGACCCAAGCTCGGCGAACCGCGCCAGCAAGAGCGCGACACCATGCTCGAAAAAGGCGGTGGACGCGCCGTGCACCTCTGCCTCGCCGTGCAGCGCCGTCGTGACCGCGGCGAGCAAGGCATCGTCGTGAAATCGGCCGGCCAGACCCGCCATCCCGTCGAGATCGAGCCCGTGGTCGCCGCCCAGCAGCGCGGGTGCAATGGCGAGACCGATCATGTCGACGGGGGAGCAGCGCGAGGTGCCAGCACCGCCAGGGGGCGTGACCACTATCGAGCCGCTCCGCCAGTGACCTTCCAATCGGGTGCCGTCCACCTGCTGCGCCAGCTTCGCCCGGCCGCCGACGCACAAGCCGATCCGCAGATGCGGGCCGTTGGCGACGGCGCCGTCAAAAGCGGGGTAGCGACCGCGGACCACCGTCGCCGCGCCGCCCGGCGCGGAGACGATCGATCCGTGAGTGGTCACCTGATGCGCGATGTCCCTGCGGTCACGCTCGATCGGACAATCATTTCCTCGATCGGAGCGATCGAACCCGGATCGGAGCAGCGGCCTCATGATGATATGTTGTACCATGAGAGGCAGTCGCAACAAGCGTTCATCAGGGGATCATGCGCTTCATCCAACTTACCGCCGCCTCGGCGGTCGCCGTCACCTGCGCGTCCGTGCAACCCCTGTCGGCGCAGGAAGCTGCGTTGCGGCCAACCGTGGAACAGTCGGGCGACATCGTCGTCACCGGCACACGGCGCGACACGACGCTTCTGGACACGCCTGCATCGGTCACCGTACTTGATCGCGAAACGCTCAACGAAGCGCGCATCCGCGACGTTCGGCAGCTCGACGCGATCGTGCCCAACGTCCAGTTCAACGAGAGCGGCCAGCTCGGCAGCACCTTCATCTCCATCCGAGGGATCGAGTCCAATCCCTTCATCGTCAACCGCGCGGCGGTCTACATCGACGGCATTCCGTTCCGCGAACTGTCGAACGCGGTGCTGAACCAGGTGGAGTCGATCGAGGTGCTGCGGGGCCCACAAGCGACGCTTTACGGGGCGAACAGCGAGTCCGGCCTGATCGTCATCAACACGCGCGCGCCGACCGATCGTCCCGCGCTTGACCTGCGCGCGACCGGCTTCCGCTTCGGCAATGGATGGAACGGCGTAGCCGACGGCTTCGTCGGGGGCCCGGTGGCGGGGGACACTCTGGCCGGATCGATCGCCTTCAAGGTACAGCGGGGAGACAGCTTCCTGCGCAACCTCCAGCCAGGTCAGCCGAACGGGAGCATCGACGAGAATTTCGTGCAGGGGCGGCTGCGTTGGCGTCCCGTCGATCGCCTGACGGTCAACGTTACCGGTTACGTCCTCGACACGCGCGCACCGGGCGTGTTCGATCAGGAATATCTGCCACGGGACGTGGACCTCTACAATCGCAGCTACGCCGCCATGTTCAACGGCGGCAGCAAGGTTGGACGGTATAGCTACATCAACGATGCACCGAAGCGCACCGACAAGCGCGAGCGCGTCGTGGGAGCCAGCGCCACTTACCGGCTCGGCTACGGCACGATCGACGCTGCGCTGTCGTACCGACGCTTCAAGAGCGATACGAAGGGCTTGGATTTCGATTTCACCGCGCTGCCGACGGCCGCGGGACAGGACTTCAAGGATCGCAACTTCGTCAACGCGGAGCTGCGCTTCGCCTCGCCTGCCGACAAGCCGTTCAACTACATTGTCGGCATCACCCACTATCGTCAGAACGATACGCGTTTCCAGACGACGTTCGCGGGGCCGGGCACGCTCGATTCCTATGAACCGGCGCCGCGCCAATACGCACAGGCGCGGGACTGGGGCGTATTCGGATCAGCGGAATGGTCGCCTCTGTTCGCACCCAAGCTGACGCTGGGGGCCGGGCTCCGCTACGACCACGCCCGCCGCACGGCGCAGCAGAACGCCGGGCAGATCGATCTCGGGGGCGGCAATCTCTTCATCCTGCGCGACGCCGCGCTGGCAGGCAGTTTCGACGCGGTGCTGCCGCGCTTCACCGCCCGCTACACGGCATCGTCGCAGCTCACCGCTTATGCCAGTTCTGCCAAGGGCTACATCCCCGGGGGATACAATCTCACGGCCGCACAGGCGAGCCTTCCCGACGACGTGCTGCGCTTCCAATCCGAGATGATGTGGAGCCACGAGGCCGGTGTCAAATGGCGCTCGGAGGACGGGCGCATCCGCCTCGGGGCGGCAGGCTTCTACATCTGCTCCAACAATTGGCAGGAGATACAGGTCGCCACCGACGCGTCCGGTCGCATCCTGTCGGCCGACTTTATCGGCTCGGACGCATCGATCGACAGCAAGGGCTTCGAGATTGAAGCGTCGGCGCAGCCAGCCCGCGGGCTCACGCTGATCGCCAACCTCGGCTATGCCGACGCGCGATACCGCGACCTTCAGCTCGATGCGACCACCAACGTCGGGGGCCGACGCGTGAAGCTGGTGCCGGCCTATGACGGCTACCTTGCTGCCCGTTACCAGACGCCCGGCGGATTGTTCGCGCGCGCCGAGCTCGGCCTCGCCGGCAAGCAATCGCGCGAGAGCAGGGGCGAGGCGGTACAATCCGCTACGCAGACGATCGGGCTGCAAGCCGGATATGAAGGTCCGCGCTGGTCGCTGCGGGCGTTCGTTGAGAACCTGACCGACGTGCGCCGCGCGACCGGGCTGGCGTTCCGCAATCTGGCGTTCGGGAACGACGGCAACTGGTACGCTCCGGTCGGCCGCGGCCGCCAGGGCGGCATCGAGCTTCAATGGACATTCTGAGCATCGGCCAGCGGCGCGATCGATCCTCGCTGCCGATCCCCTCCACCGCCCTGATCGGCAGAGCCACCAATAGCATCATCATGCCGGACCGGTGTCGAAGCCGAACGGTTGCAACACCTGCTGCACCGCCTCGCGCTGCTGCGCTGACCCAATTGCGGCCATGTAGCGTCAGCTTTCTACGCTCTGGAAGCGAGCGCTCGTTCATCTCGGCGACATCGAACCGGACAAAGATGGTGGAGCTAAACTGCACGGCACGGTGACTCGTCACACCGACCATCCACGAGCCGTTCCTTGAGTTTCTTCGCTCCTCTGCAACCGTCGCAGCCCACTCACCGCGATCGCGAAGCACGCTGCCAGCAGCACCGCGTCCTTGACGAGAAACTGCCCGGTCGAGCCGAGGAACGGCGGTCCATACCCCTTCTGCCAGAACTCCGCGGCGCCGAACGAGAAGCTCAGCGTCGTCAGGAAGGTGAAGACGCCCATCGCACCGCCGACGAGGCTCGCTCGTGCCGACCAGGCGCCCAAGGCGATGACGGCGCCGGTGACCAATTCGATCGCCCCGATCACCCCACTCACGCCGCGCTCGCCCAGCAGCGGGTACATCCAGCCGAACAGGGGATGCTGGCCGGCGATCATGGCCACGCCGGCGGCCTCGTAGGCGGCGAACTTCGCGGTCCCGAAGATCGCGAAGATGGAAACGATCGTCCATCGTAATCCGGCGTCGACGATGGAGTCGCCGGACAAGTCGCGCAGGTTCATATCGTGTCCCTTTCGCCTGCCATTTCGCGGTAGCGTGGCGAAAGGTTACACGGCCGGCAGCGGGCCGCTCACCAGCGCAGCAATCGCGGGCCCAGCATGGCCCCCGCGAAGGTCGCCAGCAGGATACCCAGCGAGTACCAGGTCAGGACGAAGAGCGCCGACACCTCCGGGCAGTGGAGGCAATAGACGCTGGCGGCGAACGCCCCCGCGGTGAGGCCGGCGGCCGCGCCGGCCGCGCGCAACTGCGTGGGCGCGAGCTGGCGGAACGACCAGAGCAAACCGCCGAAGATCGGGACGGCGAGGATCAGCACCAGCAGGGGGCACACCGTCCAGCTCTGGCCGAGCCACAGCGATAGCCAATCGGAGCGCGGCGCGCGCAGTAGCTCCACGACGCCGACGCTCGCCAACAGCAACACCGGGATGGCGATCAGCCATAGACCGCGCACCCGGCCGGTGTCGGGGCGGGCGAGCTGGGTCGTCATCGCCAGCGCCGCGGCGGCGAGCGACAAGGTGTACGCCCACTTGATCCAATAGGAGGCGCCCTGCATCGCCGCACCCACGTCGTCGCGCGGGCCCAGCCACAGGACGACCAGCACGGCCGAGATGAACGCACCGATCCCGATGCCGAGAACCAGGCGGCGAACAACCGCGTCGGGCCGGACGGGGCGGCTGTCCTGCGCCAGTTGCGCGATCAGATCCTCGGTCCTCATCGACGCCCCCCCTGCACGCGCGCCATCAGCGCCTTGAGGCCGCGATGCACCGAAACCTTGACGTCGGACTCGCCGATGCCATCGGCCTGCGCCGTCTCGGCGACGCTGTATCCAAGTATCCGCGTGGCGCGGATCACGCGCGACTGCTTGGCGGAAAGCGTCGCCAGCAGATCCTCCACGTCGATGCGCGCTGCCACGCTGTCCTCGAAGCCGTCGGTCGCGATCTCGTCCTCGCCGCCGTCCAGCGACTGCAGGCGAGCGCCGCGACGCAGGCGGTCGACCATCTTGTATCGCGCGATCGCGAACAGCCAGCAGCCGAACGGGCGATCGCGATCGTAGGTCGAGCGCCGCGTATGAACGGCCATCAGGGTTTCCTGCACCAGATCCTCGATATCGTCGTCGGCGCCGCGCAGGCGGCGCCGGTAGAAGCCGCGCAGCAGCGGGACGAGCCCGCGCAGCAACGACGCATAGGCCGCGGCGTCGCCGTCCAGCGCCGCGGTCATCAATCCTTGCAAACCGTCGTCGTCGACCCGCATCCGCACTCCCGCGCAGAGGTACGCCGCCGGAGAGCGGAAGGTTACAGCCCACCGCCGCGACGTCGCGCGTTCGATGTAACACTCTCCGGAACGGTTACGAAGCATTGGCCCTGGGCTCCCGCTCCCTGGTGCCCGTCGCGCAAGGGCTGGCACCCCTTCTGCGTCCCGCGCCGCGACCGCCGGGTCGCGCGACGACCACGACGAGACGTTCCGCGAGCAGCGCGCGACGGCTGTAACCGGGCGGGCGCGGCGGGCGAATGCGTCCGCGAGGCGATCACCTACGATCCCTGCCAGGAGCTGCCGATGATTGACGCCGCGACGCGCGACCGAGTGGGCAAGGAGGCACCGGGGGCGCCGGGGGCGCCGGTGCGGGGCGGCGACCTCGCCTACAAGCATCGGCTGCCGACCCGATTGTGGCATTGGATCAACGCGGTCACCGTCATCGTGCTGCTGATGAGCGGGCTCATGATCTCCAACGCGCACCCGCACCTCTACTGGGGCCTCTACGGCGCCAATCTCGATCAGCCGTGGTGGAACCCACCGCGCTTCCCCGGTTGGGCGACGATCCCGTCGACCTACAATCTCGCGCTCGCGCGCACCTGGCACTTCTTCTTCGCCTGGCTGTTCGCGTTCGGCCTGCTGGCGCATCTGGTGATCGGATGGGTGAACCGCCATCTCCAGCGCGACCTGACGTTGAAGCGGCGCGAGCTCGCCCCGGCGCACCTGTGGCAGGACGTCAAGGATCACGCGCGGCTGCGCTTCCCGACCGGCGCGGCGGCGCTGTCCTACAACGTCATCCAGAAGATGACGTATATCGCCGTTCTGTTCGTCCTGCTGCCCGGCATGATCGTGAGCGGGGTGTAGCAATGCGAGGCGGACCGGCATCCGACGGCCGCACGGGCGGCGGTGTAACTCCGACGCGACGAGGCCTTGACATCGGGCCACGTCGATCCAGCTTCAATCCACCGCTCCGTGCTGCTCGATCATGGCGGCCATGCGCGCGAGCCCGCGATGGATGTTGACCTTGACCAGCGAACTCGATTGTCCGGTGTAGGCGGAGGCCTCTTCGATGCTGAATCCCTCGATCTTGACCAGCCGGATGACCGCCTGCTGCGCCGGCTTCAACTGACCGAGGAGTTGATCGAGGATCGCCGCGCTCGTCACCGCGCTCTCGTGGTCGGCGACCGCGATCTCCTCGTCCAGCACGTCGGCGCGGGTCCGCGTCATCGAGCGTAACCGGTCGATCCACTTGTAGCGCGCCACCGCGACCAGCCACGGTTTGAAGGGCCTCGTCCGATCATAGGTGTGACGCTTGTCGTGGATCGCGATCAGCGTCTCCTGCACCGCATCCTCCACCTGCGACGGCGGGAGACGTCGGGCGAAGAAGCCGGTCAGCCAGCGACGCAGCTCGTCCAACAGGCGCCGGTAGGGGCCGCCCTGCCCATCCTGCGCGGCGGCCATGAGCAGGCCCCACTCCGCCCCGTCAGGCGTTCCGACCGGCATCCGCGATCCCTACGCCTTCGCCGCGCCGATGATCGCACCGCCCTTGCCGTCCTGAACGATCACCGCCACGCGATAAGGGTCGCGTCGCGCGGGAAGGGCGAAGCTGGCGGCCGCGCCGCTCCAGTGGCCGATCTGCACGAGCTCGCGCACGATGTTGCGGTGGGGCAGCGTGCGCCCGCCGTTCTCGCCGGCCCTGATCGGCACGTCGATCGTGCGCGGATCGTAGCGGACCATCCAGACGATGGCGGGGCGTGCCGCGCGGGCAGACGCGACCCGCACCTGCCCAGCCGCGATCGTCACCGCCGGTCCCTTGATGCTGGTCCTCGCGATCAGCTGGTCGAGCTGCGCCCGGTTCGCCCCGACGATGTCGCGCTGCCCGCCGACATAGACCTGCGGGGTCCACACCCGGTCGCGTCCGTGGTGGCGGGCATAGTCCCACTGCCGCGCGGTGAACTGGGGCGACGCGAACGTGTCCTTCCACCCGAGCTGGTCCCAGTACGTGACGCCGTAGGACAGCGCGAGAACATGGGGCTTTCCCGCGAGCGCGTTGAGGTTGGCGGTCGCCGGCGGGCAGCTCGAACAACCCTGGCTCTGGAACAGCTCGACCACCACGAGGCGATCATCGGCGGACGAGGTCACCCCGCCTGCGCCGACGGCCCCCCGCTGTTTCCCCGCTGCGACGGGATGGACGACCGAAGCCAAGCCGATCCCGCCGAGGAAGAGCGCGCCGATGGCAGCGGAAACGTGAAGGGCTCTCATGGTCAGCTCCTTGTTGTTCATGCGAGAAATCGACGCGTCGCGGTCGGCGCACGCGCAGGCGGCCTCAGACCGCGGTCGACCATTCGGTGACGCGGTCGGGCAGGTGATCCAGCACGAAGGCCTCGGTCCGTCGGTCGAGACCCGTCAGGATCGACGCGCCCAGGATGACGAGCAGTCCGCCCAGAACGGCCTTGCCGCGCCCCCCCGCCAGCATGAGCCGATCCCGCCACCGCGCGAGCACGCCCCGCGCCACACCCGCGATCAGCAGCAGCACCGTCGCGATGCCGAGACCGAAAGCGGCCATCACCACCAGCACCTCGCCCAAGTTCGTGCCCTCGGCGGCGAGCGCGACGGCGGCGCCCAGGGTCGGCCCGACGCAAGGCGCCCAGACGACGCCGAGGAGAGCACCGACCGCTGCCTGGCCCCACAGTCCGGCGCGCGCATCCAGCGTCTCCTGGCGCCGGCCCGCCCAGGCAGCCAGCGGCGTGGCGAGCCGAGCCAAAGCGTCCTGCGCCTTTTGGAACAGGAGGACGACGCCCGCGAGCACCAGCACGATCGCACCGGCCGCGCGTACCGCGAGCGTGTCGATGCCCAAAGCCTGGCCGAACGCGGCGACGGTGAATCCGACCGAGGTGAACGCGACGACCAGCCCCGCACCGAGCGCCAGCGGCGCCAGGCGATGCCGCTGCGCCGCGGACGACAGCACGATCGGCACCAACGGCAGGACGCAGGGTGACAAGATCGTCAGCGCGCCGGCGACATAGGCGAGCGCAGGATGGAGGACCGATGCCATGCGGCTCAGGCGATCGCGCCGCGGATCACGGCGGACACTTTGGCGTCGTCGGTCTCGTGCGCGATGCGCCCCGTCTCGCGGCGCCCGTGGAACGCGATCAGCGTCGACTGCTGCGTCGCGCCGAACGCGCGCCACAGCGCCTTCTGCGTGTCATAGTCGATCCGGAACACGTGCATGTCACGGAACGCCGGTTCCGCGGTGACGCGGGCGATCGTCTTCTGCTGCTGGCGGCAGACCGGGCACCAGGGCGCGTGGACCCAGACGAGGATCGGCCGACCCGCCGTCTGCGCGGCCTCGAAGGCTGCCCGGTCGAACGCGCGACCGGCGACCTGCGCGGACGCGGGGCCAACGAGCAACGGAAATGAGATGGTCATGGACGCGACCACGACGACCGCTGGGAAGTGACGCACGGGGGCCTCCTGATGACGTGAACAGCTCCCGTGATTTCGGTCGAGCCGTCGTCTCGGTTACACGCCGACACGTCGTTCTCAGTCTCAACGGCAGAACCGCCATAGCCGGTTCGCGACCACGCTCGTCGGCTTGGAATCTCGGCCGAGCGCCGGATTCAACGTCATGTGCCACAGCAAACCTCATGATCAGGCCATGAGTTGCTCGATGCGGACACGACCCTCGTTGGCTGGGTCGCGCCGCTCGTGCTTGCCGGCGCGGTGGCGCTCTCCCGATGAGGCACCAGATGATGCGGCGCCCGGCGATTACCCCGTCATTTTGCCGTGAGCTGGTGAACCACGTTCAGATCATTCGAGAAGTTCTGCAGGTGTATGACCTTGCCCTGGTCGTTGAAGGTAAAGAACTCCGCCGCGTGGATGTGCACGGTCCGCCCCGTCGGCTGGATCGCCCCGTCCGGGGTCGGCAACGGACCGCGATGCGGACCCGAAACCGTGTAGCGAACCGCTACCTTGTTGCCAGACACGACGATATCGTCCTCGGTTATCGTGCTGCCGGGAAAGGTGGCCTTGACGCCCTTCTGCCAGGCGACGAACTCATCGCGCCCCCTGAACGTAGCGCCGTTCGGCTTGCTGGACACGCCGCCGTTGACCTCAACCACGACGTCGTCAGCCACCATTTCACCGTTCTTGTCCAGCTGGTCGTTCGAGAAGTTCATCCGGAACTGACGGACGATCTCGCCCCTGTCGGGTCGCGTTTGCGCCATCGCACTGCTAGCCGTCGCAGCAACGACGATCGAGACAATGCCGAATAATGCCGCGAACGTGACAGCGGTCCGGGATGTTGCTCTCATAAAACGCTCCTTGTTCTTTCTACCGCCTTATCCGCTACTAACGTCGACATCCCCGAACGTCGCTCCCGCTCGCGCCCCGTCTCCGGGCGGTCGCAGATTGGCAGCGGCCCGAACGATGTGCCCAAGAGAACGGGCATCGCTCGAGGCGCTGCCATCCAGAGGAATGCCGCCGTTGCTATTCGGCTGGGACCGCGCGCGGTTACAGGCGGGCGGCAGGATCTCGTGGCAGCGGTTCTGTTGCAGCCCCATCCAGGCCCTGCTGCCGAAGCGCTCAGGCGAGCGACGTCTCGCGCGCGACACCGTCAGAGCGCCTTTCTGCGCAGCCCGGGCAGGTGGGCCTTGCGTCGGCGCAGCGTCGTGCGGACACCGCCGAGGTCAGGGATCATGACGGCCCAGGTCGCGGGCCCCGGCACAGCCCTGGCGAGCTACGGCTCGCGCTGGTCGAGGTCGAGGCGTGCATCGACCGCGCGGGGCGAGGAGACGTCCATCGCTTCCCGCCTGACCGCGCAAGGGATCAAGAACGTGGCCGAAGGCACGAACGCGGCGCGTCGCCGATCTGTCCCAACTGGGCGGACGATTCGGCGAAGAACGGTGTCGTTCTGCCTGCGTTTCGATCATCATGCGCGACCATCCTTCCTGCATGATCCCAAGGCCCTCACCGCCTGACCAACGTCATCCTCCGAAGATGATCGCCGCCGCGACGGTGTCGTCGCCCGCGACACCCGCCGATGTCATGGGGGTGGGAGCGGCGCCGACGCGGGTCGACGCACCGCTCAAGGTCACCGGAACGGCGACGTACACCGCCGACCATTACCCGGAGGGCTTGGCGCATGCGGTTCTCGTGTGCAGCCCCATAGCATCCGGCCGTATCGTCTCGATCGACGTGGAACGCACCTTAGCCCAGCCGGGCGTGTTGGGGGTGGTTTCGCATCTCAATGTGTCAGCGCTCCGCGGCGCACCACCGCCAGCGTGGCCGGAACAGCCGGAAGAGCTGCTGCGCCGGCCTGATCACGGCGCGAGCCTCGCACTCGCCGATACGATCATCCGTCATGCCGGCCAGGCGGTCGCCGCGGTGATCGCCGACACGCTCGCGAACGCCACGGCTGCGGCACGCGCGCTCGCGGTCGACTATGCGCCCGACGCGTTCGAGACATCCCTACCCTTCCTTGAAGGAGAGGCGACCGAGCCGCGAACGGGGCAGATACCGGGCGGCGAGAAGGCCACGTCGGCGCGCGGCGACCCGGACCAGGCGCTCGCTTCCGCGCCCGTCACCGTTCATGCAACGTACCTGTCTCCGACCGCACACCACAATCCGATCGAGGCGGCCGCCACCATCGCGGAATGGGTTGAGGGCAAGCTGGTCGTCCATGACTCCAATCAGGGGCCGCACGTCATCGCCGCAGCGCTCGCGAGTGCGTTCGATCTGAAGAAGGAGGATGTACGTGTGACCGCCCGGTTCGTGGGCGGCGCCTTCGGGTGCAAGCTCCAGCTGTGGCCGCACGGCTATATCGCCGCCCTCGCGGCGCGCCTCGTCGAACGGCCCGTGAAGCTGGTGGTCACGCGGCCGCAGATGTTCACCGCGGTGGGCCATCGCCCGAACCTGATCCAGCACCTGTCGCTCGGCGCGGAACGCGACGGAACATTGTTGGCGATCAAGCATGAGGCCGTCGTCCAGACCGGCACGGTGGACGAATATGTCGAGGGTTGTGTCGGTCGCACGCGCACGCGATACGCCTGCCCCAACGTGGCGGTGACAACGCGCCTCGCGCATCTGAACCTGCCTGCCGGCACGTCGATGCGAGCACCCGGCAAGAGCACGGGGTCGTTCGCACTCGAGAGCGCGATGGACGAGCTCGCGGTTCAACTCGCGATCGATCCGATCGACCTTCGCTTGCGCAACTTCGCGGCGGTAGATCCGGAGACCGGGCAGCCCTGGTCGAGCACGGCGCTCAGGCGCTGTTACGCCGTCGGCGCCGCACACTTCGGCTGGCGCCCGGGCGGAACGCGCCGCGGCGGGCGCGAGGGTCGGCTGCTGATCGGGCATGGCATGTCGGCGGGCAGCTATCCGCGCTACGCCTCGATGGCGACGGCGCGTGTGGTGCTGCACCGGTCGGGCAAGGTCGTCGTCGAGACCGGTCTGGCCGAGATCGGCACCGGCAATCCGACCGTGATGCCACAGATCGTCGCCGAGGCTCTGGGCGTGCGCGCGGCAGATGTGGAACTCGTCTTCGGCACCACCGACTTGCCGTTCGCGCCGCAGGCCGGCGGTTCCCGCATCGTGGCGAGCGTCGGACGCGCGATCCTGGCGGCCTGCGCGGAGGTGAAGGCCGAACTCGCGGCGCAGGCGGGCGATCAGCCGGGCAGCGATGACGAGGGCGCGCACGCCATTCTCCTGCGGACGGGCGCTGCGTCGGTGGCCGGTTTCGGCAAGTGGGAGCCCGACGGCTCAGCGCCGCTTAGTGTGGAGAGCAACGCCGCGCACTTCTGCGAGGTGGCGATCGACCCGGACCTCGACACGATCCGCGTCCGTCGCTTCGTCAGCGCCATCGACATCGGCCGCGTGCTCAGCCCGGTCACGGCGCGTTCGCAGATCATCGGAGCGGTCACCATGGGCCTCGGCCAGGCGCTGTGGGAAGGCACGGAGATCGACGCGCGCTTCGGCCGGTACATCAACACCGACCTGGGCGAGTATCTCGTACCCGTGAACGCCGACATCCCGGCGATCGAGGCCATTTTCGTCGGCGAGCCCGACCCGCAGACCGGGGTGCTCGGTGCGAAGAGCGCCGGGGAGATCGGCATGGTGGGTGTCGCGGCGGCCGTGGCCAATGCCGTGTACGACGCGACGGGCATTCGGCCGCGATCGCTTCCCATCCATGTCGACTTGCTCATGAAGGAAGGGTTGATCGTATGAAGCACTACGTCCTGTTGATGGAGTTCAGCGAGGATTATGAAGCGCGGCGGCCGCAGTTCCGCGATGACCACCTGACCAAGGCCTGGGCGGCGGTCGAGCGCGGCGAACTCGTTCTCGCCGGTGCCCTGACCGAACCGCTCGATACCGGACTGATCCTCTTCAAGGCAGAGACGCCAGAGCCGGTCGAACGGTTCGCAGCCGCGGACCCGTACATCAACAACGGCCTCGTCCGCAGCTGGCACATCCGCGAGTGGGCCACCGTCGTCGGCGACGACGCTTCCCACATCATGCGGCCTGAATGATGCCGGACAGCCTCCCCGCCATGTCGAAGCACGAAGAAGGGACGAGCGAGGTGGCGTTGACCGTGAACGGGGTCGCGCACAGGCTCCGGATCGACCCTCGCGTGACGTTGCTGGACGCGGTGCGCGACGAGTTGGGCCTGACGGGAAGCAAGAAGGGCTGCGATCAGGGCCAATGCGGCGCGTGCACGATGCTCGTCGCCGGCCGGCGCATCAACAGCTGCCTTACCTTGGCCGTGATGCATGAGGGAGACGAGATAACGACCATCGAGGGCCTGGGCACTCCCGGCGCTCTGCACCCGATGCAGGCCGCCTTCGTGGCGCATGACGGTTTGCAATGCGGCTATTGTACGCCCGGGCAAATCTGCTCCGCGGTCGGGGCGGTAGACGAGATCCGTCGCGGCGTGCCGAGCCACGTTTCACGCGACCTCGACTGCATCTCCCACTCGGACGAAGAGATCCGCGAGCGCATGAGCGGCAATCTCTGCCGTTGCGCTGCCTACCCGAACATCGTCGCTGCGGTCCGGGACGCGATGGAGGCTCAGTCGTGAAGCGCTTCACCTACGAGCGGGTATACAGCCCATCGGACGCCGTCGAGGCGTTCGCCAGCACGCCGGGCGCCCGCTATCTGGCCGGCGGCACCAACTTGATCGACCTCATGAAGCTCGGCATCGAGGCGCCGGCGCATCTCATCGATGTGAACCATATCGGCCTGGACCGGATCGAGGACACCGCGGACGGAGGGCTCCGGATCGGGGCGCTCGTCCGCAACTCGGATCTGGCCACCGATGCGCGCGTCCGGTCTGGTTACCCCGTTCTGGCGCGCGCGCTGGTCTCGGGTGCCTCCGGCCAGCTGCGCAACAAGGCGACGGTGGGAGGCAACCTGCTCCAGCGCACCCGATGCTTGTATTTCTACTCAGGAGACCTGCCGTGCAACAAGCGGCAGCCGGGATCAGGCTGTGCGGCGCAGGAAGGCATCTCGCGCAATCTTGCCATCATCGGTGGCAGCAGCGCCTGCATCGCGACCTATCCGTCCGACATGGCGGTCGCGCTTCGCGTCCTGGATGCGGAGGTGGAGACGCTGCGGTGCGATGGCGGGACACGGCGGATCCCGCTGGCAAATGTTCACGCCTTGCCGGGCGATACGCCGCACGTCGAGCACGTAATTGAACCCGGCGAACTCGTCACGGGAGTCCTGCTTCCGCAACGCGTCGGCGGCGTCCAGCGCTACCTCAAGTTGCGGGACCGCGCGTCCTATGCGTTCGCGAACGTCTCTATTGCCCTGATCGCGCATTATGACCGCCAGGGGCTGAGCGCTGCGCGGGTGGCCTTCGGCGGGGTGGCGCCGAAACCTTGGCGGGTAGAGGCGGCAGAGGCCGGCATCTCTTCCGCGGCAGATCCGGCCAACCATATCGTCGAGATCGCGTTGGCGGGCGCCACGCCGACGGAACAGAATGCTTTCAAGCTTACCTTGGCTGGCCGAGCGTTGACGGTCCTTCTCGATGAAGCACGGGCAAGCGCAACATGCTGAGCATGCGAGCCCCCTGATGCTTCCGTACCCTCGCGCCGCGCGCGGCATCGCTGATCGTCCCGACCGGTGAGAGCATGCGACGTCGAGCCTCGGCGAGCCTGAGCTGCTCCTTAAACGGTAATGGCGACAGAGAGGTGATGCTGCGGCAATGAGCGAATAAGGCGGGCAGGCCCATCCCGGCTGCCCCGGCCAGCGTGACGCTACAGTGATCACCCCGCTGTACGTCGTTCACGAGGTGGCGGAGTGAAATCGTGGCTCTTCGGAAAACATGCCGACTTCAAGCGCTCGAACCGAGCGCACCGGATGCGCCGGCGATCTGACGTTCGGCTCTCAGGACATCCATCCGTAATATGAATAGCAGATTGTTGGACGCCCTCTCCGAACCGCACCTTAGATCAAGCGGAGGACATCATGATTTCACCCTACACGATCCACATTTCGGACGAGCGGCTCAGCGACATCAGAGCAAAGGTCGACGCCTATGACTGGAGCCAGCTGCCGGATGCGGGGGGCTGGTCAGCTGGGGTCGGGATCGAAGACCTCAAGCGGCTCGCCGCGTATTGGCGGGACAGCTACGACTGGCGTGCGGTCGAACGGCGCCTCAACGAACTCCCCAACTTCACGGCCGATGTGGAAGGCGAGCGCCTCCACTTCGTTCATGTGAAAGGCGACGGTTCCAAGCCGCCCATCCTGCTACTCCACGGCTGGCCGGGTTCATATGTCGAGTTCGAGCAGCTGTTGGAGCCGCTGGCGGCGGACGGGCACGATGTCATAGTCCCCTCGCTTCCTGGCTTCGCGTTCTCCACCCCGCTCACGCGCCCGATCGGGCCGCGACGGGCTGCTGCGATCGTGCATGGGCTGATGCGGCAACTGTTCGGCAGCGCGCGGTACGTCATCCAAGGGGGCGATTGGGGCCACGCCATCGCGGCCTGGGCAGCTCATGATCGACCGGAAGCGGTGCTCGGCATCCATATCAACATGATGACCGTGCGTGCGGAGGATGCCGTACCGACGAGCGACGAGGAGAAGTCCTTCGCCGCCAAGCGGGCTACGATTGCCGCGCAGGAGAGCGCCTATTTCCACGAGCAGGAAACCCGACCGCAGACGCTCGGTGTCGCGATGGCCGACAGTCCGGTCGGAGCGGCGGGCTGGATATTCGAGAAGTTCGGCAAGTGGGCCGATCTCCCCACCACCGCCGATGGCGACCCCGACATCTGGAGCAAGTTTTCCGAGGAGGAGCTCCTCACCAACATCATGCTCTATGTCGCGACGGAGTCGTTCGTGACCGCCACCTGGATCTATTACGGCTGCCGGCTCGAGAAGTCGCTGACGCTTCCGCCTGGCGCCCGCATCCAGGTGCCGACCGGCGTTGCCGCCTTCCCCGATCCGGTCTTCTTGCCGTCGCCGCGATCATTCGTGGAGAAGACCTACAACGTCGTGCATTGGACCGAAATGCCGCGGGGCGGGCATTTCGCCGCGCTGAAAGAGCCGGAACTGATGCTGGCTGACCTGCGGACCTTTATCGCGACGGTGATGGAAGCGCGCTCCCGAGGATGACGACCTTCCTTCCCAAGCTCGACGCATGGCATTGACGGCGCAGGGCTTAGGCACCAGGTACGCGTATACCTCTGCGGCGAATTCGAGACATTTCGGCATTACTCGGCTCTCAGCGGTGCGCCATGACCGGTGATAAGGCGCTGACGCGCGCCACTCTCGGCCTGCTCCGCGGGAGAGATCACATGTCTAGGACTGGATGGCGGCGCTGTCAGTCGCATGCGAACTCGTCTCTGCACGATGCACTCCGACCTTCGTAAGCGGCGGGTCAGATGGCGAGCGCCCTGACGCTCGGCTAGCGCCGCAGAGTGGCGCTGCTTGTAGGTCTGCCTGTCGATGAAGTGGCGTTCGTGGTTTTCCTCCACGTTCCGCAGCGACAGAGGGCGGAAGGCCGCTGCGCAGAGGCCGTCAAGATCTTCGCCACGATGGCGAAAAGCCGCAACCCACTACTCGCTGCCACGATCGACGTGCGCAACGGGCGCTGCCTGGTCGATCTCGGACAGGTGGAAGAGGGAAAGGCAGCGATCTCGCGGGGATTGCCCGTGCTTGCTGGCAAGGGCGTCGAGTTTTCCGGTGACGTCTACGAGGCGCACATGGCGCTCGCACGACTGGCCGAGCGTACCTTCGACTATGATGAGGCAGCGAAGCGATACCGCGCCGCGGCCGATCCGCTGCAAGGTAGATCGCGAGTTCCGCCGTTGCTGCGCCTGGCGCTGGTGACGATGTTCGATCACGATGGCCGCGCCTTAGCCGCAGCCGAAGAGGCGCGCACGCTCGTGCTCGCCGAGCCGGCTCTCAGCAAGAAGGACCTCGCGGCGGTGCAGACCGTTCACGCACGCGTCCTGCTGAACGAGGGCCGCGCCAAGGAGGCATATGCCGAGCTCAAGAACAGCTTGAGCAAGCAGGGTGGGCTGACCAGCCGTGTCAGCGCCGACGATATCACGACACGCTCGGACCTGGCGATCGCGGCGCTGAAGAACAATGATCGTGACAATGCGCGACTCTATCTCGCCTACACCGGCGCTGGGCGGATGCGAGACACACCGTTCACCAGAGCCGCCTCGATGGACCCGCCGACGTGCGGCGAAGGTGGGCTCGTCCCGGAGGACGAAGCGATCGTTGAATTCTCGCTGGAGCGCGACGGACACGTGGCCGGAGTCGCCCCCATCTACACCAACGGCAATCGCGCGAAGGCACTGGCCTTCGCTCGCGCGGTGACGGACTGGTCCTGGCGTGCGGAGGACGTCGCCGAGATCCCCGCGCTGTTCCGCTACACCACGCGCGTCGAGGTGCGCTGCGTCAAGGCGGACGGCGCACCGGGAGTGACACGGCCGCTAAGGGAAGCATTCGAGGCATGGCTGGCCGACAAAGGTGCGCCGACCCCGCCGTGGGCCGACCAACCCGCCGCGCTGGCGCTCGGCACGCAACGCGCGGCGCTCGGCGCGGCGACCACAAAGAACGATGCCGCGGCCCGAGTGCAGGCCGCTCTGGCCCTGAGCGACAATCCGGTGCTGGACGGACAAGAGCGACCCGCGCTTCATGCGATCGCGCGGACCGCCTTGGCGTCGCTCCTGCCGCCGGTCACGGCGCGTACCTATGTCGCCATCGTGGCGCCAGAGCAGGTCGACGAAGACAGCGAGTTGTGGCGGGCGCGGATGCGCGCCATCCTGGCCCAGCCTGATGTATTTGGCGATCCGCTGTCGGCGGCCACGCTGCGATTGCTGATTGCTCAACCCGCGTACCGCAAGGGGCCGCCTGCCGACGCGGCCGTTCTCGTGGCAGCGGTGAGCGGCGACCCGGCCCTTCCGCCACGCCATCCATTGAAGATCGCGGCCTTGCTCGAGCAGGCCAATGTCCTTGCCGCCAAAGGCGATGTCGCGGGCGCTCGGGCCGTGTTCGATCGCACCGGGCTCACTGCCGAGCAATGTGCGACCGTCGGTCTTCAGCCAGCGGTACAGCGCATGAGTGGCAGGAGCAGTGACTTCCCCCAGGAGGCACAGCGGCTCGGCTTCGAGGGCTGGGTCCGCACTTCCTTTGACATCACCCCCGACGGACGTACGATCGCGCCGCGAGCTGTGGTCGCCTACCCGCCCTTCATCTTCGACGACGCCGCAAATGGCATCATCCGCGGCGCGCGCTTTAGCAGCACGTTCCGCCCCGACGGCGCGCTGGCCTGCTCCGGGCAGCAGCAATCCGTGCTCTTCTTGCTCCCTCGCCGATAATCACAACATCGGCGATGGGTCATGGATGTGCTCGGGGTACGCTGGCTTGAACGCTGTTCGGAGCCGAGTGGCTGATCTCGGGCGCTTGCGGCCCCTGCCCTCCCGCGCCCAGGTCCCAATTACGACCGCTCAGCGGGCTGCCGCGCGGCGAAAGCGTACAATCGTTTATCGCTCGGGCTGCCGTACATGACGTGGCTGATGGCCGTTCGCGTGTGCCGACGAGCGTGCGCGATATTGAGGTCCATCGTGTGAGGAGGACACTCATGCAGAGCAGTTGCGCCGCGGGTGGACGGATACTTGCTGGTCTCATAGCTCTGGTCGTCAGCGGAGGGGCCAGCGCGCCTTCTACGGCGCCGTCGGTTAAGCAGATCGGCGAAACGATTCGCGACCGCTTCATCCGTTCCGCCCGCGCTTGCGGCGCGACCCTGCCGTTCGTCCCGGCGGTCGCCGTCAACCCCACCAAGTCCATCGACGTGCATTACTCGTTCGACGACCGGACCGTACATCTGACCGATTGGGCCAACCTCGATGCGGAAAGCCGCGCCGCGATCACCGCTTGGTCGGCGAAGGGGACTTTCGGCTTGCCGCCGGAGGGCATGTACCGGGAAATGTTCAACAGTTTCATCGTCCCGCACGAACTCGGCCACTACCTCCAGGATATCGCAGGAAGGTGGAAAGGCATGAGTCGCTGGAACGCCGAACTGGAGGCTAACCGGATCGGCATCGCCTTCTGGGCGCTCCAGCGAGGTCCGGAGGGCAACGTGGAGGCGCGCGTCGAGAACATCACCCGCTTCCTCGATGGCGTTCCATCGCCTGTCCCGGCGGGAGATACGCCAGAGGCGTTCCTCAACCGCCATTACGAAGCCTTCTCGCGCGGTGAACCCGGACCACTTAACGCGATGAACTACAGCTGGTTTCAGGCGCTGATGTTCAAGACAGCGCTTCGCGAGCGCCGCCAGCACCCCTTCTGCAAACTGGTGGCACTGAACAAGGCAGCTTGATTTGCCTTAACGACTGTCCCGAAAACGATGCTGTCTCGACCTTCCGTCCTAAAACGATCGCGCCGTCAAACGAAGAAGCTCGCATTTTACAAGTAGCGCTTCGGTACTCGACTCGCCGCCATTCCCTTTCCCGCACGCGCAAGTAGAGTGAGCGCATGAAGCTTCGCCCTATCCTCGCGATCGCGTCGGTCACCGTCGCCTCGATCGGCGCTGCGCCGCCGCCAACTGCGATCCACTTCAACCAGCTCGGCTTCCTGCCCGACACCGCCAAGCGCGCGATCGTCGCCGGCCCCTCGACCACCCCGCTCCGCTGGACCGTGCGCGACGCCCGCGGCGCGACGGTCGCCGCGGGCGAGACACAGGTGATCGGCGACGACGCGGCCTCGGGCGACCACGTCCATCTCGTCGACCTCGGCCGGGTCACCGCGCCCGGCACCTATCGCCTCAGCGTCGGCGGGCAGACCAGCCGCCCGTTCGCGGTGGGCGCGCGCGTCTATGCTCCCTTGGCCGCGGCCGCGCTCCACTATTTCTACCACACGCGCGCGGGCATCGCGATCGAACCGCGCTACGCCGGCGATCCGCGCTGGGCACGCGCCGCCGGCCACGCCAAGGAGGTCGCACCGTGCTTCTCCGGCGCGGACGAGCGCGGCCTGCGCTGGGCCGGGTGCGACTATCGCCTCGACGTCACCGGCGGCTGGTATGACGCGGGTGACCACGGCAAATATGTCGTCAACGGCGGCATCGCGTCGTGGACGCTGCAGGACCTCTACGAGCGCGAGGCGCGCACCGGCCGCTTCCCCTTCGCCGACGGTCGCGGCAACCTGCCCGAGAGCGGCAACGGCGTCGACGACCTGCTCGACGAGGCGCGCTGGGAGATGCGCTTCCTGCTGGCGATGCAGATCCCCGACGGCGCGCGTGCGACCGTGCCGGTCGGCGCCCCCGACGGCACGGGCGCGCCCGCCTTCCGCACGATCGACGCCGGCGGCATGGCGCACCAGAAGGTCGCCGATCGCCGCTGGACCGCGCTGCCGACCCGCCCCGCCGACGACCGTGAGGACCGGCTGCTCTACCCGCCGACCACCGCGGCGACGCTCAATCTGGCGGCGACGGCGGCACAGTGCGCGCGCATCTGGCGCAGCATCGATCCTGGCTTCAGCGCGACCTGCCTCGCCGCCGCGCGCCGCGCCTATGCCGCCGCGCAGCGCCAGCCGCAGGTCTATGCCACCAACAGCTTCACCGGCAGCGGCGGCTACGGCGACGACGACGTGAGCGACGAATTCTACTGGGCCGCGGCCGAACTGTACGCCACCACGCGCGAGCCGGCTTTTGCCGCGGCGCTGCGACACTCGCCGTGGCACGCCGCGCCGGTGCAGGCGCCCGACTGGGGGCATGTCGCCGCGCTCGGCACGATCACGCTCGCCACCGCCGCGGGCGTGCCGGCGAGCGCGGCGACACCCGCGCGCGCCGGGCTGATCGCCGCGGCCGACGGCTTCCTCGCCGAGGAAGCGCGCAGCGGCTATCGCATCCCTTATGCCACGCTCGATTATCCCTGGGGATCGAACGCGGTGATCCTCAACCGCGCGATGATCCTCGGGGTGGCGCAACGCCTCACCGGGGCGACGCGCTACCGCGACGGCATGGTCGATGCGATGGACTATGTGCTCGGCCGCAACCCGCTCGACCAGAGCTATGTCTCGGGTTTCGGCGCGCGACCGCTGACCAACCCGCATCACCGCTTCTGGGCGCACCAGCTCGACGCCAATTTGCCCGGCCCGCCGCCCGGCGTGGTCTCCGGCGGCCCCAACTCGACCGCGATGGCGGACCCGATCGCGGCCAAGATGAAGGGCAGCTGCGCGCCGCAGCGCTGCTGGACCGACGATATCCGCGCCTATGCGCTCAACGAGGTGGCGATCAACTGGAACGCGCCGCTGCTCTGGGTCGCTTCAGCGCTGGACGAACCGCGCGCGCGCCCTCCGCGCCGCCGCTGACGAAGGAGCCGCGCATGGGCTGGTCGCCGACACGACGCGAGGGACTGGCGGCGCTCACCGCCGCGCTGGTGACGGGGCCCGCCTTCGGCGCGAGTGGCGCGCCCGGGCTCGACGCGGTCGCACGCCGGCGCGGCCTTCGCTTCGGTTCGGCAGTGTCAAGCCGGCCGCAGGGCGCCTCGGCGGACAATCCGCGCTACGCCGCGCTGCTGCGCGCCGACTGCGGCGTGCTGGTCGCAGAGAATGAGATGAAGTGGCAGCACCTGCGCCCCGCCCCCGATCGCTTCGACTTCGCCGCCTTCGACCGGATCGCCGACTTCGCGACCCGCGAGCACATGACATTGCGCGGGCACAATTTGCTGTGGCAGAGGCGCAAGTGGATGCCGCGCTGGCTCGAGGCGCATGATTTCGGCGCGCGTCCCGCGACCGAGGCGGCGCGCCTCCTGCGCGACCATATCGAGACCGTCACGCGCCGCTACGGCACGCGCATCACCAGCTACGACGTCGTCAACGAGGCGGTGACGCCCGAGACCGGTGCGCTGGAGGAGACCGCGCTCAGCCAGGCGCTGGGCGGGACCGAGGCCACGCTCGACCTCGCTTTCCGCACCGCGCGCGCCGCCGCCCCGCACGCCGAGCTGGTCTACAACGATTACATGAGCTGGGAGCCGGGCAATGCCGCGCACCGCGCCGGCGTGCTGCGGCTGCTGGAGGGATTCCGGAAGCGCGGCACACCGGTCGATGCGCTCGGGCTGCAATCGCACATCGTCACCGCCGGCAGCGACACCGCGGCGAGTGCGCGCGCCTATGAGGGGGAGTGGCGGCGCTTCCTTGATGCGGTGACCGCGATGGGCTATCGCCTGCTGATCACCGAGTTCGACGTGCGCGACAACGGCCTGCCGGTCGAGGTCGCCGCGCGCGATCGCGGCGTGGCCGATTACGCACGCCGCTACCTCGACGTGACGCTGAGCTACCCGGGGCTGCGCGACGTGCTCGCCTGGGGGCTGTGCGACCGATTCAGCTGGATCGGGCCGTTCGAGCCGCGTCCCGACAAGGCGCCGCGGCGACCCTGCCCGTATGACGTCGACTATCGCCCCAAGCCGCTGCACGAAGCGATAGCGCGCGCGCTGGCGGAGGCGCCCGCGCGCGCGTGATGCGCGACGATCGCCCGCCGGAGCGAGGTCCGGCGGGCGTGCTCCTCAGTAATTGGCGCGCAGGATGATCGAATAGCGCCGGTCGTTGATGAAGTAGGAGCGTGGCGCGAGATCGTCCGAGCCGCCCTTGTACGCCTGGAGCAGCTTGGTCGTCGTGTTGGTCAGGTTGACCCCCTGCACGCCGAGCTTGACCCATCTGTTGAGGTTGATGAAGGCCGAGGCATCGAGCTGCCCGGTCGCGTCGTTGAAGATCGACGTATAGGGGAAGATCACGTCCGCCGCGGTGAGCAGGAAGCGCGAGCGCCAATTGTACGCGGCGCGCAGCGAGACCGGCCCCTTCTCGTAGAAGGCGGTGGCGTTGACATTGTGCTTCGACAGCCCCTCCAGCGGCAGACTGCCCTTGGCGATCGTCGAGTTCGACGAGGGCGTGCCGCCGTTGAGGAAGGAATTGGGCAGGCCCGAACTGTCGATATAGGTGTAATTGCCGTTGAAGCCGAGGCCGCTGAGGAAGCCCGGCAGGAAGTCGAAGGTCTGCTGATAGGCTACCTCGAAGCCCTTGATCTTGCCCTTGCCCTCGTAATTGGCGGGGCCGCGCGCCTGGATGTTCTGCGTGATGCCATTGTTGGTGACCGAACGATTGACCAGCGATTGGTAGAAGAACCCGTCGACCGTCTTGTAGAAAGCGTCGAGCGAGATCTGGCCGACGCGACCGAAATACCATTCCACCGTCGCGTCGAACTGCCACGCGGTCGCGGGCTTGAGATAGGGATTGCCGGCGTTGATCGTCACCGTGCCTGAGCCCGGCTCGAGCGCATAGGTCACGTACGGCCGGATATTGGCGAAGTCCGGTCGTGTCAGCACCTTGGACGCGGCCAGTCGCACGATCAGGTCGCGCGTCACGCCGAGCTTGAGGTTCGCGCTCGGCAGCCAGTAATTGTAGCTGTTCGTGAAATTCGCCGGCTGCGAGGCATAGCCCGGCGTCGCGAAGGTGCGCAGCCGCTCATATTCGGTCTCGCCGAGGTTGCACACGCCGCCGGGCTGGGTGACCTGCGTGGTCCCGTCCGGCAGCTGCCGCGTCGTCGCGACGCAGCGGGTGGAAAAGGGATCGACCACGCCGAGCTCGTTGCGGTTCGGCACCGCGGTCTCGGTGCGCGACTGCACCGTGGTCCGCACGTAACGGACGCCGACATTGCCCGAGAGCCGGATGCCGCCGAACACGGGCTCGTTGTTGCCGAACTGCACCATGGCATAGGCCGCGCTGTCCTGCTGGGTGACGTTCGACACCTCGGACGGGAGGAAGTCGGTTCCCGCGATCGCGCCGACGCGCTGCCCCGCGGCGAGGAAGCGATTGGTCGCGGTGGCGCCGTTGGTGTTGCGCCAGATATCGTTCTGCGACTGGAAGAAGCTCGTCGCCCCATTATAATCGCCGATCAGGTCGCCGTTGTAGAAATAGGCGCTGGGCGGCGGCGCGGTCTTGCCGCGGTAGAAGTTGTCGAACGTGTAGAGCGACGAGCGGCTGGTGTCGCCCTGGTTGAAGGTGACCGGCGCCCCCGACCAGACCTCGCTGATCGCTCCCCAATTGTAAGCGGTGTAGCGCACGTCCTGCGTTCGCTCGGCGTAGCGCGCACCGAACTTGACGCGCTGGAGGAAGTCGCCGTCGTCGAACTTGTACGCGAAGTCGCCCTTGATCTGATATTCCGAGCCGACGCTGTGCTCGATATGGTCCATCGCCGCGCGCCAGAACTGGAAGTCGCGGTTCTGAAAATAGTCGGAGTCGCTCGCCGCCGCCATCGTCGGATTGGGGCTGGCCCAATTGGCCGCGAGCGTCAGCGGCTTGTGCGGGATCACCACCGGGATCTTGCCGGTGAGGTCGAGCTCCGAGTCGGCGAAGGTCGAGCCGAACACGCTCAGGTCGGTGACGTCGTGCTTGGCGTAGGTATAGTCCGCGTCGAGGTTGATCGACCAACGGTCGTCGGGGTTGATCTTCAGGTTGAAACCCGCGTCCTTGACCAGGTTCTCGTCGTACACTTGGCGGCGCGACAACGACTGCTGCATGCCGCCCGACGGGACGGTGGTGGTCGCCGATCCGCTCGAGGCGGTGCGCCAGCCGTTGCCCGGCAGCGTGATGAAGCCGCTCTGGAACAGCCCGCTGTCGTCGTAGACGAAGTTCGGATACGGCCCGCCGCCGGGATTGTAGCCGTTGCCGCGCTGGTTCGCGCCGAACTGGAACTGGCCCGCGCCGTTGAGCTGGCACTCCGCGCGCGTGGTGCTGTTGCCCGCGCCGTTGAGCGGACCGTTGCCGTTCTGCTGACAGCCGGCCGGATAGGTGTTGTACTCGGAAAGATCGGGCGCGGTCTCGAACGTGTGCTCGCCCCAGGCGCTGCTGGAGTGGGTGCGCAGGAACTGCGCGGTGAAGGTGGTGCGCTCGTCGGTGCTCTGCCACTGCACCGCCAGCGCCTGGCCGTCGCGCTTGCGATCGTAATCCTGGCTGCGGAACTGGCCGCCGATCGGCGCATAGGTCAGCGCGGTCGGATCGGCATAGCCGTCCGCGCCTGCGGTGCCCTGCGCGCCGCAGACATTGGCCGGGTTGGGGAAGGACGCGCCGCCGACGCCGTTGACGGTACCGGGCAGCAGCGTGAAGCCGTCGGTGGTGCCGGGCAGCTGATTGCGGCACGTCACCGTGGTGTTGGTGCCGGTGCCGGTGGCGGCCTGGACGCCGTCGCGCGTCTGGAAATTGGTGACCTGGATGCCGTCGGCGCGGCTCTTCAGCCGCGAGTAAGAGGCGTTGGCCAGGATGCCGAAGCGACCGATCGGCGTCTCCCAGGTGTTCGACACCAGCAGCGAGCCCGTCGGCGCCCATTTCTTGGCAAAGTCGCCGTAATTGGCCTCGATCCCGCCGCCGATATGGAAGCCCTTGTTGTCGAACGGCTTGCGCGTGTTGAGGTTGACCGTGCCGGCGAGCCCGCCCTCGATCAGGTCGGCGGTGGCGTTCTTGTACACCTCGACCGAGCCGAGCAGCTCGGACGGCACGTCGGCGAAGTTGATCGCCTGCCCGCCGATACCGGCCGAGAAGGTGTCGCGCCCGTTGAATTCGGAGCGGACGAAATTGAGCCCGCGAACGTTCACACCCGAGCCCTCGACCGAGAAATGGTCCGGGTCGTTGTTACCGGCGAAGCGATTGATCGACACGCCCGGCACGCGCTGCAGCGCCTCGGTGACCGAGCGGTCGGGCAGCGCGCCGATGTCCTGCGCGGTGATCGCGTCCACGACGGTGTCGGAGTTGCGCTTGATGTTCTGCGCGTTGGCGAGGCTCTGCCGGATGCCGGTGACGACGATGTCGTCCGCACCCGCCGCGTCGGTGGCCGGTGTGTCGCCGCTGCTCTGGGCCGCGGGATCGGATCCCGGCGTGTTCGGCGAGGTCGCCGCGCCAGCGGTGTTCTGCCCCGTCGCGGGACCGGTCTGCGCGAAGGCGGGCGCGGCCAGCGCGACGACGCACATCGCGGTCATCGAGACCCCGGCCAGAACGCCACCGCTACGAAGTCGGGTATGGCCGCCACGGGCAGGCCGGTCCTCGATGATCATCACACCCCCTCCTAATAATCATATCAAGATGTCTCTCCGCGGCGGGCGCGTGGCATCTTCCATCAATCGGTACGACCGCACCGGCCGCACCGCAATCGAAATGTCGGCGCTATCATTTTTCATGTCGGCCTGTGGCTTTCCGGCATTCCCGTGACGGCCGCTTGCGCTATGACTCGGTCGATCGCGACGCCGTCTCGGACGCTCGCGGCGCGGAGTGGAGGCCGATGGAGCGATCGGAGCGGCAGCGCGTGGTGGTGGTCGGCGGGGGAACGTCCGGCTGGATGACCGCGGCCGCGCTCGCCAAGCTGCTGCCGGCGCGCTGCACGGTCGATCTGGTCGAATCGGAGGCGATCGGGATCATCGGCGTCGGCGAGGCGACGCTGCCGCACATCCGTGCCTTCAACGAGCGGCTGGGCGTCGCCGAGGCCGAGTTCATGGCGGCGACCCGCGCCACCTTCAAACTGGGGATCGAGTTCCGCGACTGGGCGCGGATCGGCGACAGCTACATTCACCCGTTCGGCACCTTCGGCCGCGGCACCGGCGAGGTGCAGTTCCATCATTATTACACCCGGCTGCTGCACGCGGGCGTGGCATTGCCGCCGATCGAAGCCTTCTCGATGGCCTGCTCGCTCGCCCGCGCGAACCGGTTCGGCGCGCCCTCGGTCGACCCCCGCCAGATCGCCTCCACCTTCGGCTACGCCTATCAGTTCGACGCGGTGGCCTTCGCGCCCTATCTGCGCCGGCTCGCGGAGGGCCTCGGCGCACGTCGCACCGAGGGCCGCATCGTCGACGTCGCACGCGACCCGCTCAGCGGCGACGTCACCGCGGTGGTGCTGGAGGACGGCCGCCGCGTCGAGGGTGACCTGTTCGTCGACTGCTCGGGCTTCGTCGCGCTACTGATCGGCAAGACGATGGGTGAGCCGTTCGACGATTGGTCGCGCTGGCTTCCCGCCGACCGCGCGGTGGCGCTGCCGTGCCGCACCGCCACCGCGGTGACGCCTTACACCAGCGCGATCGCCATGCCCTCGGGGTGGCGCTGGCGCATCCCGCTCCAGCACCGCACCGGCAACGGCTATGTCTTCGCCAGCGACTTCCTCGACGAGGGTGCCGCCGCCGACGCTTTGGTGGCCGCGGTGGAGGGCACGCCGCTCGCCGAGCCGCGCGTGCTGCGCTTCAAGGCGGGACGGCGCGCGCGCAGCTGGGTCAACAATGTCGTCGCGATCGGGCTCGCCTCGGGCTTCCTCGAGCCGCTCGAGTCGACCAGCCTGTATCTCGTCCAGCAGGCGATCACCGCGCTGGTCGAGCTGTTCCCGGAACGCCGGATCGCCGCGGCCGACCGCGACGAGTTCAACCGCCTCGTCAACATGGAATATGATCGCGTCCGCGACTTCCTGATCCTGCACTATCACGCGACCCAGCGCGACGACTCGCCCTTCTGGGCCTACGTCCGCAATATGGAGATCCCGGCCAGCCTCGCCGAGAAGATGGCACTGTTCCGCCGCCGCGGTCGCGTGGTGAAGTATCGCGAGGGCGCCTTCCTCGATGCCAGCTGGGTGTCGGTGTATCTCGGCCAGCGCGTCCTGCCCGACGGTCACGACCCGCGCGCCGACGGGCCGCCCCTCGACAGCCTTGCCGCAGGCATGGAGCGGCTGCGCGGCGAGATCGCGACGGCGATCGGCGGGATGGCGGATCACCGCGACTTCCTCGCGGGTTACTGCCCGATGCCGGCGGCGGCGTGACGATGCTGGACGACCCGATCCGCAGCGTCGCGGTGGTGGGCGGTGGCATCGTCGGCTGGTCCGCGGCGCTGGCGCTGCGGCGGCGCGTGCCGGGACTGACGGTGACGATCCTCGCCAGCCCCCCCGCCCCCGACGCGCTCGCCGATCGTATGCCGCAGACCTTGCCCTCGACGATCGGCTTCCACGACGACCTCGGCCTGCGCGAGGAGGATGCGGTGGTGCGCGCGGGAGGCACGTGGCGGCTCGGCACGCTGTTCGAGGGCTGGGTCGAGGGCCTGCCGCCCTATGTTCATGCGTACGGCAGCTACGGTCGCCCGTTCGGCACCGCTTCCTTCCACCAGCACTGGGTCCGCGCCGCGCGCGCCGGCGCCGCCGCGCCGTTCGACTCGCACGCCCCGGCCGCGGCGCTGGCGCGCGCGGGCCGGGTGGGGACGGGCGCGACCGATCCGCTGCTCGGCGACGTCCAGCCCGGGCTGGTGCTCGACGTCGAGGACTATCGCGCCATGCTCGCCGCCTTCGCGCGCCATCTCGGCGTGGGCGTGCGCGAGGGATCGGTCGCCGCGGTCCGGCTGCGCGGCGACGACGGCTTCGTCGAGCGGCTCGTGCTCGACGACGGCGCGTCGCTCGAGGCCGATCTCTACGTCGACGCCAGCGGGCCGGGCGCCATCGTCCGCGGTGCGATCGATCAAGAGCGCGAGGACTGGTCGGCGTGGCTACGGTGCGACCGGCTCGTCACCGGCGAGGGCACGCCCGCGCCGCTCTCGCCGCTCGACCGTGTCACCGCGACGGACGGCGGCTGGCGCTGGCGCAGCGCGGCGCCGGGGCGGACGCTGCACGGCCTATGCTACGCCGGAGCCGCGCTGAGCGACGCGGCGGCCGGCAAGGCGCTCGCCGCGGCGGGCGCCACCACCATCGCCGCCCCGGTATCGTTCCGCCAGGGCACGCGGCCGGCGCCCTGGGCGCGCAACTGCGTCGCGGTGGGGGACGCCGCGACGGTGATCGAGCCGCTCGACTTCACCAACCTCCACCTCGCGCAGAGCGCGATCGACCGGATCGTCGCGATGCTGCCCGGCCGCGCCTGCCACCCGCTCGAGCTCGCCGACTATAACCGCCAGACGAGCGCCGAGGTGGCGCGCGTGCGCGACTTCGTGCTGTGCCACTATGCCACGGCGCGGCGGCCCGGCGCCTTCTGGCAGCCGCCGGCGGCGCTGCCGGAGAGCCTCGAGCGCACGCTGCGGCTGTTCGCCGAGCGCGGTCGCCTTTCCTTCTTCGAGGAGGAGACGTTCGCGCGCGACGACTGGCTCGCGCTGCTGCTCGGCCAGGGCGTCCTGCCGCGCCGCGTCGACCCGCTGATCGACGTCACCGCCGCGGCCGACAGCGACCGCGCGATGGCGGCCTATCGCGCCGCGATCGCGCAGGCGGTGGCGCGCTGCCCCACCGCCGACGATTATCTCGCCACCGCACGGGGACGGCTCGCCCGATGAACGAACATACCATCCGCCACGTCGTCATCCTGGGCGGGGGCACCGCGGGCTGGATGGCCGCCGCGGCGCTGTCGCGCTTCCTCAACAACGGCGTGACGCGGATCACTTTGGTCGAATCGGAGGAGATCGGCACCGTCGGCGTCGGCGAGGCGACGATCCCGCCGCTGCTCACCTTCAACCGCATGCTCGGCATCGACGAGCAGGACTTCATCCGCGCCACCGGCGGCACCTTCAAGCTGGGCATCGAGTTCGTCGACTGGGGCGGGCTGGGCGAACGCTACTTCCACCCGTTCGGCGCGCACGGCCACGATCTCGGCGGGGTCCACTTCCACCAGCTCTACCTGCGCGAGCGCCAGCGCCGGGTGATGCACGACATCTCGGCCTGGTCGATGAGCGCGGTCGCGGCGCAGGCGGGCAAGTTCGCCCCGCCCTCGCCCAGCGCACAGTCGGCGGTGAAGGAGTTGCTCTACGCCTATCACTTCGACGCCGCCCGCTACGCCGACTTCCTGCGCGGCTATGCCGAGCGCAACGGCGTGCGCCGGGTCGAGGGCAAGGTGACCGCGGTCGCGCAGCGCCCCGAGGACGGCTACGTCACCGCGCTGCGGCTGGAGGACGGCCAGGTCATCGCGGGCGAGCTGTTCGTCGACTGTTCGGGCTTTCGCGGGCTGCTGATCGAGGAGACGCTCGCCACCGGCTACGAGGACTGGCGCCGCTGGCTGCCGTGCGACCGCGCGGTGGCGGTGCCCAGCGCGCTCGCCGGCGACCCCGACCCCTATACCCGCGCCACCGCGCGCGGCGCCGGCTGGCAATGGCGCATCCCGCTGCAGGAGCGGATGGGCAACGGCCTGGTCTATTGCAGCGACTATCAGTCGCGCGAGTCGGCGGAGCGCGAGCTGCTCCACCACCTCGAAGGCGCGCCGCTCGCCCAACCGCGCCACCTCGCCTTCACCACCGGACGGCGCGTCTTGGCGTGGAACCGCAACGTGGTCGCGCTGGGGCTCGCCTCGGGCTTCGTCGAGCCGCTCGAGTCGACCTCGATCCACCTTGTCCAGTCGGGCATCGCCAAGCTGATCGCGCTGTTCCCCGACCGTCGCTTCGCCGCGGTCGAGCGCGACGAATATAACGCGCAGATGCACGAGCTGTACGAGGACGTGCGCGACTTCGTCATCCTGCACTACAAGGCGACACGGCGCGACGACACGCCCTTCTGGGAACGCTGCCGCACGATGGACGTGCCCGCGAGCCTCCAGCGCAAGATCGACCTGTTCCGCGCCAAGGGCCGCGTCTTCCGCGAGGGGCGCGAGCTGTTCGCCACGACGAGCTGGGTCGCGGTCTGCCTCGGCCAGCATATCGTGCCCGACGAGCACGAGCCCGCCGCCGACGCGCTCGACGAGGAGCGCGTCGCCGAGGCGATCGAGCAGATGCGGCGCGATTATCTCGCCGTGGCGGACAAGCTGCCGCGGCACGGCGATTTCCTTCGCCATATCGGCGCCGCCACGGCACCGGCCGCCGCGCCCCCGCCCGCCGCGCCGGATCCGGGGCCGACCTTCTCCTTCGCCTCCGAGACGCCGTTCAACTTCTCGGCCGACCCGCTGTGAGGGCGGACTCGATCCGCCGCGTCGTGATCGTCGGGGGCGGCACCGCGGGATGGATGGCGGCCGCCGCGATCGCGCGCGTGCTCGGCGAGATCCCCGGCCTGTCGATCGAGCTGGTCGAGTCCGAGGCGATCGGCACCGTCGGCGTCGGCGAGGCGACGATCCCGCAGATCGTGCTGTTCAACAAGATGCTCGGCATCGACGAGGCCGAGTTCCTGCGCGAGACCCGCGCCACCTACAAGCTGGGGATCGAGTTCGTCGACTGGCTCCGGCCCGGCCATCGCTACGTCCACCCCTTCGGCTTCTACGGGCTCGACATGAAGGGGATCGAGTTCCACCACTTCTGGCTCAAGGGCCGCGCGCTGGGCGACGACACCCCGCTCGACGCTTACTCGCTCGCGGTGGTGGCGGGTTTGCAGGGCCGCTTCGCGCACCCGCGTCCCGACCAGCCCGGCTCGCCGCTGTCCAAGCTGGGCTATGCCTTCCAGTTCGACGCCGGCCTGTACGCGCGCTTCCTGCGCCGACTGGCGGAGGCGAACGGCGCGCGCCGCACCGAGGGGCGGATCGTCGCGGTCGAGCGCGACGGCGAGAGCGGCCATGTCGCCGCGGTGGTACTCGAATCGGGCGCGCGGGTCGAGGGCGACCTGTTCCTCGACTGTTCGGGGTTCCGCGGGCTGCTGATCGAGGAGACGCTGGGCACCGGCTTCGAGGATTGGCGCCACTGGTTGCCGTGCGACCGCGCGGTCGCGGTTCCCTGCGCCAACGGCGGCGACCGCCAGCCGCTGACCCGCTCCACCGCGCGCGCGGCGGGCTGGCAGTGGCGTATCCCGCTCCAGCACCGCATCGGCAACGGCTATGTCTACGCCTCGCAGCACCTCTCCGACGATGAGGCGGCGGCGACCTTGCTCGCCAACCTCGACGGCGCGCCGCTGGGCGATCCGCGCCCGCTCCGCTTCACCGCCGGGCACCGCCGCCGCGCCTGGGTCGGCAACACGGTCGCGCTCGGCCTCGCCGGCGGGTTCCTCGAGCCGCTCGAGTCGACCAGCATCCACCTCGTCCAGTCCGCCATCGCGCGGCTGCTCACCTATTGGCCGACGCGCCGCTTCGACCAGCGCGAGATCGATCGCTTCAACGCCGCCCACGTCGCCGACTATCGCGACATCCGCGACTTCCTCGTGCTCCACTACAAGGCGACCGAGCGGCGCGACTCACCCTTCTGGGACTATTGCCGCACGCTCGAGCCGCCGCCCGGGCTCGCCGACAAGCTCGCGATCTTCGCCGCCAACGGCCGCATTTTCCGCGAGGGCGACGAACTGTTCACCGAGACGAGCTGGCTCTCGGTGATGGTGGGCCAGGGTATCGCCGCCGGCGGCTATCACCCCGCCGCTGACCTGCTGAGCGATGCCGAGACGCTGGCGCGGCTCGATCATATCCGCCGCGTCGTGGCGGAGACGGCGGCGCTGCTGCCGCGGCAGGATGATCACCTGCGCGGGCTCGGCTGCGAGCTGGTCGGGCTGGCGGCGTGACCGCGCCGCTGCCCGAGCTGACCGGCGTCGACCGGCGCCGCTTCGAGGCGGAAGTGCGCCCCGCCGCGCGCCCGGTGGTGCTGCGCGGCATCGCGCGCGACTGGCCGGCGGTGGTCGCCGCGGGCGAGTCCGCCGAGGCGGGCGTGGGCTATCTCAAGCGCTTCAGCCGGCCTGCGCCGGTGCCCGCGATCCTCGGCGAGCCCGGGATCGCGGGGCGCTTCTTCTACACGCCCGATCTCAAGGCGCTCAACTTCGTGCGCGGGCAGACCCCGCTCGATCCCTTCCTCGATCGCCTGCTGCGCGACCGCGCCCACGCCGAACCCTATGCGATGGCGATCCAGTCGGTGCCGCTGCCCGAGCTGCTCCCCGGCTTCGCCGAGGCCAATCGCTGCGCGCTCGTGCCCGACGGCGTCGTCCCGCGCATGTGGCTGGGCAACGCGATCCGCGTCGCCACGCACTATGACCTGATGGAGAATGTCGGCGTGGTGGTGCTGGGGCGGCGGCGCTTCACCCTGTTCCCGCCCGAGCAGATCGCCAACCTCTACATGGGGCCGCTCGAGCTGACTCCCGCGGGCACGCCGGTGAGCCTGGTCGACCCCGACGCACCCGACCTCGAGCGTTTCCCGCGCTTCGCCGACGCCCTGCGGACGGCGCAGAGCGCCACGCTGGAACCGGGCGACGGCATCTACATCCCGTTCCACTGGTGGCACGCGGTGGAGTCGCTCGATCCGGTCAACGCCTTCGTCAATTACTGGTGGAACCCGGCGCCGGTCGGGCTGGGCAACCCCTATGACGTGCTGCTGCACGCGCTGGTGGCGATCGCCGCGCTGCCGGCGGACCAGCGCGCGGCCTATCGCGCGGTGTTCGACCATCTCGTCTTCCGCCCCGATGGCGCGCCGGCGGCGCACCTGCCGGACGACGTCAAGGGCGTGCTCGGCCCACTCGACCCCGGCACTGCCGCGCGCATCCGCGCGACCTTGGTGGACAGCCTGGGACGATAGTCTCCTCACGGATCCTCCCCGTGCCGGGAAGGATCCTCACGCCCGCCCGCCGAGCAGCCGGATCAGAAAGCCGCGCAGCCGCTCGGTCCTTGCCGCACTTCCCGGGCCGAGGATGCCGCGCGCGGCGGGCGGCAGGTGCGCCGCGGCCTGGTCCGCGTCGGGCGAGAAGACATAATGGTCGAACCAGCCGCGCCACGCCGCTTTCTGCGCGGGCGGCAGGTCGCGCACGCTCATCAACGCGTGGATCAGCGCGCCGAAAGGCGAGGCGGTCGCTTCCTGCTCCCACCAGTAATTGACGAGGACGTTGAGCGGATCGAGCGCGCGCACGTGATGCCACCAGATCGCCGGGATGAAGAGCGCGTCCCCTGGCCCGAGCTCGGCGACCAGGGCGTGGCGTCTCGCCTCGGCGAAGCGCGGGTAGCGCGCCAGATCGGGCGAGTCCGGGTCGACCATGCTCGACGGCGGTCCGGCCATCGTGTGATCGAGCGGGCCGACGTACAGGTTCGCGATCTGATCGGGCGGGAAGAGCGTGAACCGCCGCCGGCCGTGCACCACGCAGGCGATGTTGTTCGACTGGTCGTAGTGGGTCGCGACCTGGGTGGCATTGCCGATCCACAGCCGCGCGGGCGCGTCGCCCGTCGGCAAGCCGAGCGCATTCTCCTCCTGCCAGCCGGGCAGATGGTCGGGCGCGGTGGCCGCATTGGCGTAGAGCGCGTGGGGCGCCGCTATCCCCTCCTCCGCGAACCGGACCAGCTCGCCGAGCAGCTGCCCCAGCGCCACGGTCTGGCGCGTGAAATTGAAGCCGCTCAGCGTCTCATCGTAGAAGAAGCGGCCCTCGATCGCGGGCGCGCCGATCATCACGTCCAGCGGCCGCCCGCCGCCGAAGCGCGCGAGATAGGACGCCATCGCACGATCTCCCTGCGCGCCGGCACGTACCGCGGCCCAATGGCTCACCTGCCCGCGCAGCACGATCGGGGCATAGCCTGCCGCGATCTCGCGCGCGAACGTGGCGGCGTCGACCGCCGGCGACTCGGTGACGAAGCTGATCGGAGCGGCGACGCTGGCCATGTTCGCGCACTACCTCCGAAACACGCAAAAGACGAATCGATGTGGCGCAGGTTTGCCCTTGGACCAGCTTCTCGCAGCAAGGTGAGGAACGCGAGTACCTTGTCGTTCTGGAGGCTCTTCCTTAGAGTGGCGCGAACGCACCCTCCTTCAATACCGCCCGCGCTCGTCCGAAAGGTGCAGCCTTTTGACAGACTTATCAGTGAAGCCGGCAGTGCGTCATCGATGAAGCCGTCACCAGAGTCATGTTGACGAAGTCGGTCGCAACGCCTTCCGGGCACGCGCAAAGGACTCTCGGCATGAGCGGACGACAACGCAGGTCAGCGTTCGTGGCGGTTCAGTGCTGATGACCTCCACCCACAACGGCATGTGGCAACAATTGTCGGACCTACAGCCTAACCAAGCACCAAGCTCAAGTTTTCTGCCACTTTTAACTTGGCCTTAACGACTGCCGCTACGGCCCTGATCGCGGCGGCATCGGCCGTTGCTGCGTGAAAATAAGCGGACGCGGCGCCTGTCCGCTAAAGGCGAGGACCATTCCCGGTCATCCAGGCCAACCTGACGCCCTCTCGATGTCGGACGCTTGTTTATCCCGCCGCTCTGACCATCCAAGAGCGGCTGGCAGATCGGGAAAGTCGGCTTTGAACGCAAGGATCGAGATGCAATCCGCGTGCTCCCGGCGCTATATGGCAGCGCATAGGAGAAAGCGCTGATGTCCTTTCGTGTTCTGGGCCTTGATCCCGACCAGTTCAGCCACCTCTACGGTCTATCGGACGCCGACCTCACTGCTGCCGGAGCAACGCGATATGTCGTTGACGCGATGCCGGGCTACCCCGACCGCGTCGAAGTTCGCGATCTCGACGTGGGTGAGCGGGCAATCCTTCTCAACTACGAACATCAGCCAGCGAGTACGCCTTATCGCTCCCGCCATGCGATCTTCGTTCGCGAAGGTGCCAGCCGAGCGTTGGATGTCGCGGATGTCGTACCGAAGGCGATGCGCATGCGCACCATCTCGCTCAGGGCCTTCAGCGATGATGGCGAGATGGTCGACGCCGACCTCGTCGACGGCGACGCACTCGTACCCCTAATCGAGCAATTCTTCAGCAATCCCGCGGTTGCCTATCTGCACGCACATTACGCGAAGCGCGGATGCTACGCCGCGCGGATCGTCCGCGCCTAGCGTCTCGCGCGTTGAGGCTTTCCGCCTCTGAAGGCGAGACCCATCACCGGTCACTCTGACGCCCCTCCGCGCTTCCCAACTCCGGCCGCTCGTTCATCACGCCGCTCGAGCCCTTCGGGCGTTCCGCGCAGCTGTCGGGCTGGCCTGATTTGACAGGTTAGCGGACGCGTAAGGTCTTCTCGGGAACGACTTGAGACACTTTAAGGATAGGTCCGCTTGTATAGTGGCAGTAACCGAGAACCATCATCGCGTTCGGCCATTCAGTCTCGCACTGACCGACTACGCCGATTATCGTGTGGCGTTTGGCGCGTTTCGGAGCGTGCTCAAGAACCTCATCTCGAGCATAGATGCCGATGCGATGACCTTCGAGCGAGCGAGTCGAGTTTGATCCTCTCGCATTGCCGTGAGATGCCCTACCAAAAAGGGCGCGGCTCACCCAGAAGCCCTCTACTGCGATACAGGCGCCGGTCAGCTTATCATTCTCCGCCAGCACGGCATCGAAAGACACGCTTTGCGCGCTTTCTCGGTTGCACTTCGCTGGATCAGACCACGCTCCAAGTACCACATCGTCGAAGCCAGGAGCGTCTGCGACAGATTGCGCGGAAGCGGCCGTTCCGAGAACCGCAGCGGTCATTACCATGAGAAGATGAGCGAGCATGGCTCAACGTAGCATGCGCCTGAGCGCCCGCTAGTGGGCGCTTATGGAGTGGCCGCTTCTGGCGGGGCCGAGTCAGCGAAAGAGATCAAGCACACCAACGCTGTTCATAAAGTGAAGTGCGACCGGAAGTAAGAAAAAGGCGGAAGCTATCTTCAAAACTACGCTCGGGCGCCTGGTCTTTCCTAAGCGATAAGCAACCGCAAGAGCACCTAGGCCATACAAAATTGGCAAAGCCGCTAATGCACGACTGCTGGATGACTCGGCCCGGTACACGCCCACCGCTATGATCAGGCTTAAAATGGCCGAGAAGCATAACAAAAGGCGCGTGAGGCTTGTTCTATCAAGCCACTTATCAAATTTATCCTCTGCGGATACTGGCTTCGCAATCCAACCCATAGCTGGAATATGGCTTGGTGGACGTGAGGTCACAACGTTCGAGTTTGGGCGCTAGCTGCCGCTCGTATCCGCCTCGTTGCCGACAAAACCGAAGCGCAGATCCGTCATCGCCTTCATGCCGCTGAGGACACAGTCGACGCGCCGCTGCTGCTCCACGCTGGCTTCACCTGGTTGAACCAACGGCCGTATCGCCACCGCCCGGGCGGTCTCGGCAACAAGGCCGATCACGCCCCGCGCCTCACATCTTGCGAGAAGCTCGTCGAGCCGCTGCTGTGTGGCCGCGCGATCGCTGGCCGTGGCGGCGAGGAGCATGAGTGACGCGATGCTCATCGTAAGACGGTAGCTCGGCTAGTTGCCGTGGCAAAGTCCGTTTCTGGGGCAAGAAACAGACGTGCGCGTTCGCATTTCAAACGCGCCCGCTCCTCCCCTCGTGGCGAGGACACATTTCACGATAGTCAGGCGCCGTCCCTCGACTTTCCCGTTTCGGTCAGTCGTTCAGTAACCCAACTCGTCCGGACTTCGAGTTCGGCGCCCTCATGCTGATGGCGGACCTCTCCTGATCGGTGTGCCGGTGTGAGCCAGCCCCGGTAATGAACGATAAGCCCGACCAGTGGCAGTTCGATCGGCACATCGAAGCTGAACCTGCCCTGCGCGTCCTCTGTCTCGCGCGCGGCGGAGCGGGGCGCGAGCGCCAAGGGCAAACCGACGCCCAGACACGACCAACCACTCATGGCCATGCGGAGCCCAACCCCTTCGCGGATCAGCGCGAAGTGAAAGCGCAGTGGGCCGAACCGCTCGACCAGCTCCTCGCCGCACTGGGTCATCCGGCTGCGGAAGCGCCGTCCGTTGAAGTCGCGTGTCCAGAGCTCCTCCCCGTCCCGCTCGGAGAAGGAGACGTGCAACGGGTGCTCGCCCGCGGGCGGAAAGCCGATGACGGCGGCGATCAGCCCCGCGAGCGGGTTGCCGCCACGCGTTACCGTCGCGTGACCGGACGCGCCTCCGTCGCGCAATACCGCGTGCAGCTCGCGAACGGCAGGCGAGAGCCGGTCGAACTCGGCACCCATCAAGCGCCGATAGAGCGGGTCGGGCTGGGCGATCTCGCGGGTCTCATGCCGTACCGCCAACCGCGCGAACTCGGGCGCGAACTCGGCCAGCGACAGCTCCTCGCCCGCGTCGCGAGCACCGGGGCGGCAGGCGCCCTTCAGAATGCGCTCGGCCAGGATCACGGCCGCGAGCGTCGGGATCTCCGGCCCATCCCCCTTGTCGGCGATCAGCGTCCAGCGCCGCTCCACCCGACGACCCGCCGTGACGCCGAACGCGCGCACCACCATGCCGGAGCGATCACCGCCGAGCCTCGCGGTGAGGTGCTGTAGCGGCAGCAGCCATCGCGCCAGCGGCCGAAGCGATCCCCCAAACCAGCGAACGGGCCAGCTCGCCAGCCATAGCGCGAGGTTCTGGAAGCCGAGCTCGGTGCCGGCGCGGAACACGACCATGGGCTGACCCGCCAGGCGCGCGGGCAGCAGGACCAGATCAGGGACATCGGCGAGCCCAGTCCAGCGTCTGTCGAGGGAGGTACCGTCAGCAAGCTCGAACCCCTCGGGGCGCATGTCCTGCCAGCCATGGCCGATACCCGAACGGCCGCCTCGCCACAGCGGGACCGGCTGTCCCACCGACGACAGGATCGCCGTCGCGACCGATGGTCCGGCCGCCGCCTGATTCGACGCGCTGATCGCGGCTTCGACGGCGCTGACGCGCTCCATGCCGTCGACCAGATGGCGCGCGACGGCGCCGGAAAGGGCGGGCACGCTCGAGGCGCCCGAGATGATCGGGACGTCCGCTCGGACCGCGTCGATACCGGTGACAAAGGCGCGGTCGTCCGCCAAGTCGAGATACGGTATGCCCAGCGCCGCGCAGGCGATCGGCACACGATAGTCGCTGCCCTGGAACGGCCCCGCGGCATCGATGACCAGGTTCGGTCGCTCGGCCGCGAACAGCGCGGTCAGATCGCCGTTGCGATCGGCGGCCAGCGGGCGGCAGCCGGGAACGCCATCGCAGAACCGCCTCGCTTCGGATAAGCGGCGCCCAGCCACGACGACCTCGTGCCCGGCACCGGCGAGCCGACGCGAGAGCCGGCCGCCGAAGCCGCCATAGCCGCCAAGCACCAATATCCCGCTCACAACACCCGGTCACGGTCCGCTGGGGACGGGAGCCAACATGTCTGCCGACGTCCGAACAGGCGGTAGCGGTTTCGCGCCACCAGCCGATAAGGCGGATCGCGCAGTGCCTTGGGCACCAGCCGCAAGAGACCGGCCGCCCGCCAGGGCCAGCCCAGGCCGGCATAGATCGCCAGCACCGCGTCGGAGTCGCGCAGCACCCGGTCGCCGTCGACGACCAGGATGGTGTCGGGGTCGGCGGGATCGACGCCATGCCGCTCAAACAGCGCGCGGCCTACCTCGCCCTGCATCGAAGCCAGCATGAAGCGGCGCTGCCGATCGTGGCGCAGCACGAACTGCGCGTTGGCGCTGCACAACACGCACATGGCATCAAACAGGATGATCGCCGGCCGCCGGTCCACGCGCAGCAGCAAGCCGATCACGGGCGAGTTGTCCAGCCGGACCGCGACCGCGCGCTCGATGGACCCAGGATGAGGCGTCTCGGACCCGCTGGCCCCTCGCAACTCCCGTCGCTCGTTCATCGGCGCGGAACGCGTCAAGGGTAACGCTAAGTTCTTGATTTGAATCCTAGCTAGGAGAGGAGAAATCATTGCACGACGCCGATTGATCGATAGGGTGCGTGCATGTTTGGAAACGCTCATTTGGATCGGGTGCGGGAAACCTTTTCCGATCAGTTCTCGCGTGATGGGCACGACTTTATATACCGCAGGTCACAGAAGGGTCCGGCCATTCGCGTCAGCAAGTTGGAACGGGACGAGTTCCTGGCGGCGTTCAACAGGCGCATCCGCATCGCGATGTGGTCCACGATGTCGTCGACAATAATCTTCACACTGCTGCTTGTGTGGCTGGTTCCGGATACAGCAGGTCCCGACGCGCAGAGGGCAACATGGGTCGGGGTCGCGGCAATTGTCTCGTTATTTACGGGATTATTCTACCGGGCGTGGAGCGCCCCATCACGCGAGCTAGAGCGCAGAAATCCGGAAGGTCCGCCTTTAAGCAAAAAGGAAGCGCGCGAACTCACCTATGCCAAAATGACCTACGGGCAACTTGCGCTAGCGGCCCTTGTGGGCGCGGGTTTCGTCCTGAAAATGTCGATGAGGGAGGATGTCCTTCATGGATCAGGGTTATTTTGGGTACCGTTCGGAGGTGCGTTGATGCTCCTCTCCGTAGTTCAGGCCGTTCGGAAGTGGCGCTTTAATCACCATTGAGCACCTGCGTCCGGCAAGTCAGCTGACTGACGCATTCGGCCAAATTCGTTCAAAAGCGATGACCCGAGAGCGGTCACTCAAGCCCTCCCGTCTGCCTCCCACCTTCGGCCACTCATTCATAGCCGTGCTTGAGCCCTCAGGGCGTGCCGAGGAGTGATCGATTCGGCTTGCCTTAAGGGTGATAGCTATCAAGGCATGCACGCGCTGGTCGTCACTCGCCATAACTCTTCTGGCGAGAAGCAGAGGCCGAACGATCAGGCAATTCGCTGAATCTGGCGCCTTCGCCTTCGACAGGCGCGACTTGGATGCGACCGTATCAGGGGCGAGTTCGTCGACCTTCTGGTCCGGCTTGCGCCGCGGGCCGTCGAACTAACTTCAGGCCGCGTGCGCCGGTCGGCGTAGGAATTGGTAGCCGATCCAGACCTGGACCTCGGTTACGTTCTCGAAGCTGACCTCCGGATGAGCCAGCTCCTCGCGCGGGAACGCAATCGCATAGTCGCCCCCCGCACCTCGCCCCCAGAAGGCCAGCTGAGCAGGTTTGGTGTCCGCGAAGTCCGTGTCCAGATCGATCGCGGTTTCCAGCGGAGCCGACCGTCCCAAGCTCGTCGTCGTGCGCGGCTGCAGCACCGCGACGTGGGCGGGCTGATCGGACGCGACCGTCTGCTCGTAGCGCGACCCGTGCGTGATATCGCAGGAGATGACGTCGTTGCGGAGCGAGGCGCCGATGAACGCCACCGCGATGTTGCGGGCCTTCGTCTCCACCCGGTCGTCGGGGAAGTCCGAAGTTTCTACTCGGAACGCGAAGCGACGATCTTCCTTCAGAGCGGCTATCGAGGCGGCGTCGGTGAACGAGAGCCGCAGCACGTCCCTGCCGCGGTTCGGATCGGAGATGAAGTCGAGGTACCGTCGCTCCATTTCGATCGGCTCCATCAGCTTGCTCCAAGACCGGACCATGCGATCCGCAAGCTCGGCCCCGGACATCTGACCCTCAAGGTAACGGACCGCCACGTCGGGTCCCAGCGAGCCTGCGTCCAGCAGCACGCTCCGGGTCTCGTCGCGAAGCGTGATGATCTCGGCCGCGCGCTGGGCCTTGAAGGCCAACGTAAGCAGGACGTCCATCTTCGCGCCGGCGATCTGGACCGCGGTGTAGGCCAGAGAACGCACGGCGGCCTCCCTGCGATCGACGCTGTCGCGCAACGACGCCGCGGTGCCCGCCAGAGCAGTAGCCTGATCTCGCTGCACAGTGACCGCCTCGACGCGCTGCTGGGTGATGCCAGCCCTGCGCTGCGCGAGGAGAAGTTCATGCGCTGCCTCCGCGCCCTCCTTGACCAGCGCCACCTGTTTGGCGTTGTCCGGAGTTGAGACCGCCGATATCTTTCGAATGACGTCTACGAGGTTCACGACCGCCTGACCGGCCTTCACGATCTCGCCAATCTCCTTGCCCACCTCCTTGCCGGCCTTGGTCACCGCTTCCAGATCCGGCTTCTCGCCGGCGAACAGCGCCTGTCCGATTGGCTCGGCATTGTCGATCACGGTCTTCGTTAGGGCGATCATCGAAGGCACTAGGCCGACCAGACTCGTTCCTGCGGTCGGAATGGCGGCAACAACGCTCACGACCGCCCCAGCGATGCCCGCCAGCGTACCCCAGATCGATCCACCGGCCGTCTGCAGCTCTATGCGCTGGCGCTCGAGCTCCTCCATGGCCGCCTTGATCTCCGCCGTGGCGCGGTCGGCCTGCTGCTGACGGTACTCTACCTCCTTGGTCGCATCCGCGGCCTCGCTCGTCGCGATGCCCAGCTCCCGCGAGGCGTTGGTCGCTGCCGCCTCGGCGGCACGAGCCTGCTCGTCGGCAAAGCCGCCGAAGATCGACACCGCCTCGCCCATCAGAGCGGCGTCCGTGCTGATCGAGACGAAATGCAGGTCGAGGGCGGCGAAGCTAGTGAAGGCGCGCTGATACTCCTCGAAAAGCGGTATCAGGTCGTAGTCGCGAGACATGCCTAACACGTTCAGACCCCCGACCTTGCGCCGGTTGCGGTCGGCAGCGGCCGCAGCCTCGGGAGCGCCGGCGAGCTGGTCGAGCAGCCGCGCACCTTCGACGTTGTCGGGTTGGAACTCGAGGCAGGCGAGAAGTTCGCTAGCGGCAAGGACGCCTTTGCCCGTGTCGGCGCCAGGCTGGAATTGACGGTAGAACTGACGTCCCATCTCCAGGCGGAAGGGCGCCCAGAAGTTCGCGTAAACGTCGTAGACGTTGAGCACGGAGCGCATGCCCTCAACGAAGTCGGCGTGCGACAGCAGCGTCGACGTTGCGTTCGGCCCGGCGCCGTCCACGCCAGCCTTGCCAAAGCCCGAGTCCTCGGGAAGCTCGATCGGCACCTCGGGTTGAGGCGTATTGACGCCGTCCATACCGGCGTTGCCGGGAGAGCCTCCGGGCCCTCCCGCTCCGCCGCCGGCCGCGAGGCTCAGCCCGATCGGCTCCTCGAGGCCGAAGTAGCTCACCTGTCCGCCAGCGCCGCCAGCCCCGCCGTCGCCGCCCCGTCCGCCGCCCCCTCCAGCCGACCCGAGTTGGCTGGCGTTCTCCGGATCGGACGGGCTGATGTACCCGTTCACGCCTCGACCGCCGTTCCCGCCGGGGCCACCCGCCGCTCCCCTGCCACCGGCGACGGTGACGCTGAGGTTGTTCGAACGCCGGCAGTAGAGCGTGACAGCGCCACCTGCCCCCCCGGGCTGGCCGGCTCCGCCCTTCTTCCCGGGACTACCCGCCTTCGGCCGCCACGGGCGTCCCGGCAAAGGTGGTTCCGCGGCGGGGCCGTCGTCCCCCCTAGCGCCCACAGCCGTACCGTTCTCTCCTGAGGCATCGAGGATGCCGCCGGTCCCGTCGAACTCGTCGGCCATGACCACGAGCGTACGCCCGCCTGCCTTTATCCTCGCCTGACCACTCGCGAAGGTGATGCGACGGGCGAGAAGATAAACGGGTCGATCGACCGGCTGCGACAGGATGAACTCCTGCATGCCGGCGTCCAAAACGATCTCGTCGCGGATGTATGGATTTTGCGGCATCGGCACCCCCACCCAGTCTCGAACGCTTTCGGGAATAGCATAAAGCTGCCGTCATCATCGTTGAAGCCGATGCTGAAGACGAGCGTGGAGATTTCCAACTACGCGACATCCAACACGTTTTCAGCAAACAGCGGGAGCGCTAGACCGAACACGTTCCTCTAACAGCGACGGTCCGAAGCCAACATGTTGTCCGCTGCCGAATGACCGTCCGTTTCGACTCGAGCCGAATCTCGTCGGCGCCAGAGCAACGCTCAATCCCTTCGAAGGTGCTGTCAGTCTAACGCGAACCCGTCTCTACACGATGCACTTCGGGCTCCGTAGGCGACGGATCAGCTGGCGAGCGCCTGCCACTCGACCAGCGCGGCCGAGCGGCGCTGCTTGTAGCTCTGGCGACCAACGAGGTGGCGTTCGGGTTGAAGTGGTTGTGGACGTTGGCGTGGACCGAGGCGAACTTCTGTAGCGTTCGCATCTGCCGGAACCGCAGCATCGCCCGTTCTCGTCGCCTGAACAGCAGGTCCTCCACGTTCCGCGGCGACAGCGGAAAGCGCCCGTACACCAGCACCACCAGCCGGATCACCTCGGGCGACGAGTTGAATTAGCGGAACGGACTGGCGGGCCTGCGCGGCCGGGGCTTGCCCCTCCCTACCTCGATCACCTGCGCAGGGGCACTAGCGTTGACAAAGCCGCTCTCCGAGATGGTCGTAAGTGGCTTCTTACCGCTTATACGTCCGATGACGTATCACGTTCGCCGCGCTTTCCTCTCACAATCGCAGGAGCTTGATGTCGCGAGGGCGAGATGGACGGGGTTCGAGTCGGCAAGAGGGTGATCGGTGCGCAGTCGCCCGTGACGGTGGGGTGGGAGAACATTCCCAAGGTCGAGGGCGGGCCGCTTCGCCGCTCCTTCTTCACCTGGTTTCAGCCGACGATGCTGTTCGCGCTGATCGCCTTTTGGTATTACGCTCCTAACTCGATCGCCAAGGCGTCCACCGCGGTCGCTATCGGGATCGGGTTCAAGATCCTGCTACTTGGGCTCGAATGGCTCGCCCCGCGGCACGAGAGTTGGCGGCTGACGTGGAAGGAGCTGTCCGTCGACCTCTTCTACGTCAGCCTCGGCTACACCGTGCTGGGGCTGATCGAAGGTTTTATCGGCAGCGACGCGGTGATCGAGGCGGTGCAGACCTCGTTCGACTGGCACAAGCTCGCTTGGTTCATCGGCCTTCCCCTGCTGCTACAGGCCTTTATCATCTCATTCGTTTTTGACTTCGGTCAATATTGGATGCATCGCGGCATGCACAATTGGTACCCTTTGTGGGTGACGCACGCGCCACATCACTATATCACGCAGCTCAACGTCAACAAAGGTTCGGTCGGCAACCCGGTCGAGCTCTTTCTCATCGGCCTGGGGATCGGCGGCCTGTTTGACTTCCTCCCGCGTGCCGCGCTGCTCGCCGGCAGCCTGGGTCTCGCGGTCGGCACGTACCAGCATATCAACGTGCGCTTCAACTCGCCGCGCTGGTGGCGTTTCCTCTTCAACACCACGGAGCATCACAGCGTCCACCACTCGCGCGACTTCGAGGCGAGCCGCAGCAACTATGCCAGCACCTGGGTGGTCATCGACCGGATGTTCGGCACCTGCGTCGACGGCGAGGCCGAGCTGCTCGGCATGGAGGGTGGTCGCCCGATGTCGATCCGCGAGACCATGGTCTATCCGTTCGCGGAGGGCTGGCGGACGCTGAAGGAGCGGCTCGGGCGGCGTTCGGTGATGCCGGCGGAATGACGCCGCCACCGCGATTGCGATAAGAGGAACAGCGATGAACCACCGCCTGGTACAATGGATCTGGCACGTGAAGGGAAGCCTGGCGCTGCCCCCCGGGCAGACAGGCGACGAGGTCTTCGCCCGCCTCGACCCGCTGTTCCGCGAGACGGGCACGACGCGACAGCACGACGGCAGCCGGCTCCGCTTCCGCAAGCGCGACCAGGCCGCACAGGACCGCATGGCGGTGTTCGACGGCGGCGAGCTGCGGGTCGAGCGCGGTGCCGACGCGTCGGTGCTGCGCTACCATCTGACCAGCCGGGCGCTGCTGTTCTGCTTCCTCGCGCCGCTGTTGTTCCTCGCCGTCGCGCGGCTCACGGTGATCGTCGGCGAGTATAACAAGCCCACCCCGGCCGAGATCGCGGCCAAGGAGAAGCGGGAAGAAGCGAAGGCGGCGCTGCCGATGAGCCCAATCGACACCTTCCTCGGCGCGCCCGCGCCCGAGAAACCGAAGAAGAAGGATCCGAAGAGCAAGGACGACGACGACAAGCCCCGGCCGACGGCGGCCTATATCTTCGCCGGCATCTTCTCGGTGCTCTACCTGGTCGGCCGGATCGGACAGGCGCGCCTCGTCAGGCGGCTGTTCACGACGCGGCTGTCCGCGCTCTAGGGTCTGCGCCACCGCGATTGGACTGGCCGCCTGCTCCAGCGACGGCGGAACCGCTACAAAACCAACGCGTCATCGCGGGTCCATGGTTATCCGTACGGTCGGGCCGGTGTCGCACAGGTATCACGAACGCGGCGCCGGAGGCGACCAACGTCAGCGCCTGCCGCTCTGCGCCCCCCGCGTGCGCGGGCATACGGTTCCGCTCGGATAAGACAGTCGCTCGCGCGCGCCGGGCGCAGACCTCGCTCGCCGCGACCGCGTTGCGCCTAAGTCGCTCGCCCGTAAGATAAAGCCGCGGACGAACGGGAGCAGGATGTTGGTGGATCGTGGAGCGGGGCTGGACAAGCATTTCGCCAGCCGTGTCGATTGGAATCTGCTGCGCACCTTCGTCGAGATCGTCCGTGCCGGCGGCATCGGTGCCGCGGCACGCAAGCTGCACAAGCAGCAGCCCAGCATCAGCGCGGCGCTGAAGCGACTGGAGGAGCAGGTCGGCGTCCAGCTGCTCGAGCGTTCGCCCACGGGGATCAAGACCACCGCGGCGGGCAGCGCGCTGCTTGGCCTGTGCGAGGAGATGCTGGAGACCGCGCGCATGGTGCCGCACCAGGTCGCGCAGGCGACGCGGCGGGTCGAGGGCGCGGTGCGGATCCAGTTGATCTCGGCGGTCACCTCGCCCGAGTTCGACGAGTCGATCGCGAGCTTCCATCGTCGCAACCCGCACATCCACATCGAGCTGCGCGTGTCGCCGTGGCGCGCGGTGCTCGACGCGCTCGAGCAGGGCGAGGCCGAGATCGGCGTCGGCTATGACAGCAACGTGCGCGGCGGCCTGCTCTACGAGCCGCTCTTCGTTGAGCGCCAGCAGCTCTATTGCGCGCGCAGCCATCCGCTGTTCGGCCACCGCGTCGAGCGGCTCGGCGAGCTCAAGGACGAGGGCTTCGTGCTCACGGGCGAGGACGAGCTCGACACCGTCACGCGGCTGCGCCGCCGCTACCGGCTCGGCGCGCGCGCGACCGGTCGCGCCGAGGACATCAACGAGGCCAAGCGCCTGATCACGCTGGGCGTGGGCATCGGCTTCCTGCCAGTGATGGCGGCGCGGCAGGCAGTCGAGCAGCGCCAGCTCTGGCCGCTGCTCCATCCCGACATGGAGCCGTTCTACGACATCTTCCTGCTCGCCCGCGCCGAGGGAACGCGCGACACCCCGACCCAGCTGTTCCTCGACGAGGTGCTGCGGCGCCGTCGCGCGCAACACAGGTCATAGATGAGATTGATGGCTTTCATCACCATTTTCGATCTTCATCAATGAGCAGACGGCCGGCAACGTGCACCTGACCATGCCGCCGCGGGATCGCCGCCGCTCCCTTGTTCTACGGGATCGGCGGACGGGCGACAGCGGCGAGGCGATGATGGGGGTTCCTGGATGGCAGCACGACGATGGTTCAGCGGCGCAGCGGCGGTCGCGCTCTCCCTCGCGCTGACCGGCTGCGGTAGCGGGCCGGCAGGGTCGGGCGGTGAGACCGCGGGGGTGGCGAAAAAGGACTTCACCGTCGGCTGGTCGATCTACACTGGCTGGATGCCGTGGCCCTACGCGCAACAGGCCGGCATCGTGAAGAAATGGGCCGACAAATACGGCATTTCTATTCGCCTGGTGCAGGTCAACGACTATGTCGAGTCGGTGAATCAATATGCCGCGGGCAAGCTCGACGGCGTGGTCTCGACCACGATGGACGCGCTGACCATCCCCGCCGCCGGCGGCCGCGATACCACCGTACTGCTGATCGGTGATTATTCGGACGGCAACGACGGCGTCGTACTGAAGAACGCGCGCTCGATGGCCGACATCAAGGGCCGCTCGGTCAAGCTGGTCGAACTGTCGGTGTCGCACTTCCTGCTCGCGCGCGGGCTGGAGTTGAGCGGGATGAAGCTGTCGGACGTGAAGACGGTGAACACCGGCGACGCCGACATCGTCGGCGCCTTCGCCTCACCCAGCGTCGACGCGGTCGCCACCTGGAACCCGCAGCTCGCCACGATCCGCACTGCCAAGGGCGCCACCGAGGTGTTCGACAGCTCGAAGATCCCGAACGAGATCCTCGACACGCTCAACGTCAGCACCGAGACGCTGCGCGCCAACCCGAACCTGGGCAAGGCACTGGCCGGCATCTGGTACGAGACGATGGCGATCATGACGCGCGACGACGCGGCGGGCCGCGCCGCGCGCGCCGCGATGGCCAAGGCCGCCGGGACCACGCCGCAGAGCTTCGACGATCAGCTCAAGACGACGCACCTCTACGCGCGCGCGCAGGACGCCGCGGCCTATGCCGCCGACCCCGACCTCGTCACCGTGACCGACCGCGTGCGCCAGTTCAGCTTCGCGCACGGATTGTTCGGTCCGAGCGCGAAGTCCGTGGACGCGATCGGCATCAGCTTCGCCGGCGGCAAGTCGCTGGGTGATCCGAAGAACGTGAAGCTGCGGTTCGATCCCAGCTACATGAAGATGGCGGCGGACGGGAAGCTGTAGCCGCGCAGCCGGACGACCGAGCGACGGACGCCGGACCGAAGGGTCGCGGCGATCGAGGAACCATGCCCGCGATCGACGTGGGTGACGACGGGAACGAGATGGGCGAGCGACGCGACCTTAGCGACGGATCAGGCAACGGGCGGCGGACCACCGCGCCCATGGCGGGTCGCGCGTGACACGTCTGGTCGACCTGCGCCCGCGACGCGGCGCGCGGCTGCTGCTCGGCGCGGTGCCGATCGTGGCGCTGCTGCTCGTCTACCTCGTCGCCTCGCAGGCCCGCCACGCCGCCAACCCGGCGGACAAGCTGCTGCCCACCTTCTCCGCGATGGCGGAGGCGATCCACGGCTTCAGCACCGACCGCGATCCCGCCAGCGACCGCATCGTCATCGTCGCCGACACGCTGGCGAGCCTGTATCGGCTCGGCCTCGGTCTCGCCATCGCCACGGGCAGCGCGCTGGTGCTGGGGCTGCTGCTCGGCGTCGTGCCGCTCGCCCGCGCGCTGCTCGGCCCGGTGATCGCGATCATCGCGGTGATCCCGCCGGTGGCGGTGCTGCCGATCCTGTTCATCGTGCTCGGGCTCGATGAGGCGTCCAAGATCGCGCTGATCGCGATCGGCGTCGCGCCCTTCATGACGCGCGACCTCACCGGCTTCGTCACCGGGCTGCCGGCCGAGCAGATCGCCAAGGCGCAGACGCTCGGTGCCAACAGCTGGCAGCTCGCGCTGCGCGTGGCGCTGCCGCAGCTGATGCCGCGGCTGATCGAGGCGCTGCGGCTGTCGCTCGGGCCCGCCTGGGTATTCCTGATCGCGGCCGAGGCGGTCGCCGCCGATGTCGGGCTCGGCTACCGCATCTTCCTGGTCCGGCGCTACTTCGCGATGGACATCATCCTCCCCTATGTCGCCTGGATCTCGCTGCTCGCGATCGCCGCGGACGCGCTGCTGCTGCTGGTGAGCCGCCGCGCCTTCCCCTGGGCGCACAGGGGTGGCCGGTGAGCGCGCTGGTCGAGCTCCGCAACGTCTGGGTCGAATATGGCGAGAAGATCGTGCTCGAGCGCGTCTCGCTCCAGCTCGACCAGGGCGGCTTCGTCGCGGTCGTCGGCCCGTCGGGCGCGGGCAAGAGCACCTTCCTCCGACTGATCCTCGGCCAGGAAGCGCCGACGCGCGGGCAGGTGCTGCTCGGCGGCACCGCGATGCGCGCCGAGTGCGGGCCGGACCGCGGCGTCGTGTTCCAGCGCTACTCGGTGTTCCCGCACCTCACCGCGCTGCAGAACGTGCTGTTCGGGATCGAGTGCGCCGGCGCGCCGCTGACCGCGCGGCTGTTCGGCGCGCGCCGCCGAGAAGCGCGCGACACTGCCGCCGCGATGCTCGCCGCGGTCGGGCTCGAGCACAGCCTGCACGTCTATCCCGCGCAGATGTCGGGCGGCATGCAGCAGCGGCTGGCGATCGCGCAGGCGTTGGTCAAGCACCCGCGCGTGCTGCTGCTCGACGAGCCGTTCGGCGCGCTCGATCCCGGCATCCGGCTCGACATGCACGCGCTGATCACGCGGCTGTGGCAGGAGCACGGGCTGACCATCCTGATGGTCACGCACGACATCGGCGAGGCGTTCAAGCTCGGCACGCGCGTGCTCGCCTTCGACAAGCGCCGCCACGACCCGCACGCGCCGCACCGCTACGGCGCCACCGTCACCTACGACCTGTCGCTCGACCGCAAGACCCTGCCGCCGCCGGCGCTGGTCGAGGCGCTCGGCGGCGACGACCTTCCGCAGAGAGACCTCGCATGACGACTAATACCGCCGATCCCGCCGGCGCCCGCGACCACGCCCGCGCCATGGCGGGCACCCGCGTCGAGGCCATGCCGACACTCCCCGCCGCCGCCGCCGACGCGCCCGAGGGCGTGGTGTGGGAGGAGACGATCGCGTCGGGCGGCTATGCGGCGCGGCGGCTGGCGCGCGGCACGCGGCTGCGGCTGGTCGACGTCGCGGGCGACGCCTGCGCCGCGATGCTGCTGTTCAACGCCGACATGCCGACCGAGCGGCTCAACGTCGCCGACACGCTCAAGGTGCAGTGGAACGGCTATCTCGGCGCGGGGCGGCTGCTGCTCTCCGACCTCGGCCGCGTGATGATGACGATCCTGGAGGACGACGCCGGCACGCACGACGCCTTCTGCGGCGCCTCCACCGCGGCCTCGAACGCGCGCGCCTATGGCGACGGCGCCAATTACGGCCCCCACCCCAACGCGCGCGACCGCTTCCTGCTCGCGGTCGCCAAGCACGGGCTGGGGCGCAAGGACGTCCACCCCTGCGTCACCTGGTTCAAGGGCGTCCGCGTCGCCGAGGACGGCACCACCGAGCCGCAGGTCGGGCCGTTCGCGCCCGGGCGCACGCTGCTGCTGCGCGCCGAGATGGAGCTGATCGTCGTGCTCGCCAACTGCCCGCACGTGCTCGACCCGCGCGCCGACTATACCGTCACGCCGCTGCGCGCGACCGCGTGGCGCGGCGCGCCCGCCGCCGCGGACGACCCGATGCGCCACGCCACGCCCGAGGGCGAGCGCGCCTTTCTCAACACCGACGACCTCTACGCGCGCTGAAGGGAGCGACATGAGCCTTGACCTTCCCCGCCCCGGCACGCTCCGCCACGACGAGGTGGTGCCCGCGCGCGCGCCGTGGATGCACCGAGTCGACGCCGGCGAGACGCTGCGCATCATCGATCTCGAGGGCAACCAGGCGGTCGACTTCCTGATGTACGCCGCCGACGACGACGCCGAGCGCTACAGCGCGCAGGACACGATCGCGGCGCAGCGCAACATCTTCCTGCGCGAGGGCGCGGTGCTGCTGTCCAACGAGGCGCGCGCGATGATGACGATCACCGCCACCAGCGTCGCCTATCACGACACGATCGGCGGCGCCTGCTCGTGCGAGTCGAACACCCTGCGCTACGGCCACCACACCAAGGCGCAGCACAGCTGCGTCGACAATTTCCTCGACGCCAACACTCGCGCCGGCCGCGGCAAGCGCGACATGGTGTCGAACATCAACTTCTTCATGAACGTGCCGGTTGAGGCCGACGGGACGCTCGGGATCGTCGACGGCATCTCCGCGCCGGGGCTCACGGTGGAGCTGCGCGCCGAGATGGACGTGATCGTCGTCGTCTCCAACTGCCCGCAGATCAACAATCCCTGCAACGGCTTCAATCCCACGCCCGTACGCATGCAGGTGATCGGCTGATGTTCACCAAGGTCCTGATCGCCAACCGCGGCGCGATCGCCTGTCGCATCATTCGGACGCTCAAGCAGATGGGCGTCGGCTCGGTCGCGGTGTTCAGCGACGCCGACGCAGGCTCGGCGCATGTCGCGCAGGCCGACGAGGCGGTCCGCATCGGCCCCGCGCCCGCGGCCGAGAGCTATCTCGACGTTGCCGCCATCCTCGCCGCGGCGGAGGCGACCGGGGCGGAGGCGATCCACCCCGGCTACGGCTTCCTCTCGGAGAACACCGCCTTCGCCGAGGCCTGCGCGGCGCGCGGGATCGTCTTCATCGGCCCGACGCCCGACAATATCCGCGCCTTCGGGCTCAAGCACACCGCGCGCGACCTCGCCGCCGCGCAGGGCGTGCCGCTCGCCCCCGGCACCGACCTGCTGCGCGACGAGGCGGCGGCGATCGCGGCGGCGGAGCGGATCGGCTATCCGGTGATCCTCAAGGCGACCGCGGGGGGCGGCGGCATCGGCATGAAGGTCTGCGCCGATGCCGCCGACGTGCGCGACGGCTTCGCCACCGTGGCGCGGCTCGGCGCGGGCAATTTCGGCGACGGCGGCGTCTTCCTCGAACGCTATGTCGCGCGCGCGCGACACATCGAGGTGCAGGTGTTCGGCGACGGCGCGGGCCATGTCGTCGCGCTCGGCGAGCGCGACTGCTCGCTCCAGCGGCGCAACCAGAAGGTGGTCGAGGAGACTCCCGCCCCGCTGCTCCCGCCCGCGACGCGGCAGGCGCTGATCGACGCCGCGGTGCGGCTCACGGCGGCCGCGTCCTACCGCTCGGCCGGCACGGTCGAGTTCCTCTACGACGCCGAGCGCGACGACTTCTTCTTCCTCGAGGTCAACACCCGGCTCCAGGTCGAGCACGGCGTCACCGAGCAGGTGACCGGCGTCGATCTGGTCGAGTGGATGGTGCGCGGCGCGGCGGGCGACTTCGGCTTTCTGGGCGGGTTCGTCGCGGCGCCGCGGGGCGCCTCGATCCAGGTGCGCCTCTATGCCGAGGACCCGGCACAGGACTACCGCCCCAGTTCGGGCCGGCTCGTCGGCGTCACCTTCCCGGAGGGGCCGCGCGTCGACACCTGGGTCGCGGCGGGGACCGAGGTGTCGGCCTGGTACGACCCGATGCTGGCCAAGCTGATCGTCACCGCGCCGACGCGCGACGCCGCGGTCGCCGCGATCCAGGACGCGCTCGACCGCACCAGCATCGCCGGGATCGAGACCAACCTCGACTGGCTGCGCAATGTGGTGCGTTCCGACGTCTTCACCGGCGGCGCGGTGTCAACGCGCGCGCTCGCCGACATCGCCTATACGCCGCGGACGATCCGCGTGCTCGCGGGCGGCGCCTCGACCACGGTGCAGGACTATCCCGGCCGGCTGCACCTTTGGCACGTCGGCGTGCCGCCCTCGGGGCCGATGGACTCGCTCGCCTTTCGGCTCGGCAACCGGCTGGTCGGCAATGCCGAGGATGCGGCCGGGCTGGAGATCACCGCGGCCGGGCCGACCTTGCTGTTCAACGCGGCGGCGCGGATCTGCCTGACCGGCGCCGACTTCGGCGCGACGCTCGATGGCGTGCCGCTCGGCTGCTACGCGCCCGTCGACGTCGCCGCGGGTCAGACGCTCAAGATCGGCCGCGTCACCGGCGCGGGGATGCGCGGCTACATCCTCGTCGCGGGCGGGCTCGACGTGCCGCTGTATCTCGGCAGCCGTAGCGCCTTCACGCTGGGGGAGTTCGGCGGCCACGCCGGCCGCGCGGTGATGACCGGCGACACGCTCCACCTGTCGCGCACCCCGGCCGATCTGCCGGACGCGGGCGCGCTTGCCCCCGCCGACCGCCCCGCGATCACGCGCGACTGGACGCTGCGCGTGCTCTACGGCCCGCACGGCGCACCGGATTTCTTCACGCCCGGCGACATCGCGATGCTGCGCGAGACGGCGTGGAAGGTGCATTACAACTCCAACCGCACCGGCGTCCGCCTGCTCGGCCCCAAGCCCGAATGGGCGCGCCAGGACGGCGGCGAGGCGGGGCTCCACCCGTCGAATATCCACGACAACGCCTATGCGATCGGCGCGGTGGACTTCACCGGCGACATGCCGATCATCCTCGGGCCGGACGGGCCGTCGCTCGGCGGGTTCGTCTGCCCCTTCGTCGTCGCGCAGGCGGACCTGTGGAAGGTCGGCCAGCTCGCCCCCGGCGACAGCGTGCGCTTCGCACCGATCGACGAGGCCAGCGCCGCCGCCGCCGAGCGCGCGCAGGACGCGCTGGTCGCCACGCTCGCCGGCGCGGCGAGTGAGCCTGCCCCCCTAGGCGCGCTCGGCTCGCCGGTGCTGCACCGGATCACGGCGGAGGGCGTGCGCCCGGCGGTGACCTATCGCCAGCAGGGCGACCGCAACCTCCTGGTCGAGTACGGCCCGATCACGCTCGACCTCGAGCTGCGTCTGCGCGTCCATGCGTTGATGCTCGAGGTCGAGCGCGTCGGCCTGCCCGGCATCATCGACGTGACGCCGGGGATCCGCTCGCTCCAGCTCCACTATGACAGCCGGCTTCTGTCGCAGGCGGCGCTGCTCGACGCCTTGGTCGCGGCCGAGGAGCGGCTGGGCGGGCTCGACGATTTCGAGATCCCCTCGCGCGTCGTCCACCTGCCGCTGTCGTGGCAGGACCCGGCGATCTACCAGACGATCGACAAATATATGGAGTCGGTGCGCGACGACGCGCCCTGGTGCCCCGACAACATCGAGTTCATCCGCCGCGTCAACGGGCTGGGCAGCATCGACGAGGTCAAGCGGATCGTCTTCGATGCCGACTATCTCGTGATGGGGCTGGGCGACGTCTATCTCGGCGCGCCGGTGGCGACCCCGATCGACCCGCGCCACCGCCTCGTCACCACCAAATACAATCCGGCGCGGACCTGGACCCCGCCCAACGTGGTCGGGATCGGCGGCGCGTACATGTGCATCTACGGCATGGAGGGACCGGGGGGCTATCAGCTGTTCGGCCGCACCATCCAGGTGTGGAACGCGTGGCGGCAGACCGACGCCTTCCGCGACGGCAAGCCCTGGCTGCTGCGCTTCTTCGACCGGGTCCGCTTCTTCCCGGTCAGCCACGACGAGCTGACCGAGTGGCGGCGCGACTTCCCGCTGGGCCGGCGCGCGATCCGGATCGAGGAGGAGGTGTTCCGCCTCGCCGACTATCGCGCCTTCCTCGCCGAGAACGCCGACACGATCGACGCCTTTCAGGCGCGGCGCCAGGCCGCCTTCGACGCGGAGCGCGCCGCCTGGGAGCGCGACGGCGAGTTCGATCGCGTCGCCGCGCTGACCGAGGAGGCGGACTCTGCCGCGAGCGACGCCGAGATCGTGCTGCCCGACGGCTGCGAGATGGTAGAGGCGCCGTTCGGCGGCAGCCTGTGGAAGCTGCTCGTCGCCGACGGCGCGCGCGTGAGCGCGGGCGACACGATCGCGATCATCGAGGCGATGAAGATGGAATCGGCGGTGATCAGCCCGGTCAGCGGGGTCGTGCGCGGCATCTACGTGCAGGAGAAACAGGCGCTCTCGCCCGGCCGCGCGATGCTGGCGGTGGAGGTGGCATGAGCGACCTGCGCTTCGAGGTCGGCCCCATCGCCGCCGCGGTCAACGCCAGCGCGACCAGCGCGGTCGCGGTCGCGCGCGACGCACTGGCGCGGATCGCCGCTTATGCCGAGGTGCAGCCCGCGGTCTGGATCACGCGGCTGGGCGAGGAGGCGGTGCTGCGCGCCGCCGCCGCGGTCGACGCGCGCGTGGCGGCGGGCGAGACGCTGCCGCTCGCGGGCGTGCCCTTCGCGATCAAGGACAATATCGACCTCGCCGGCGTGCCGACCACCGCCGCCTGCCCCGACTTCGCCTATACGCCCGGTGCGTCCGCGGAAGTCGTCGAGCGCCTGATCGCCGCGGGGGCGGTGCCGCTGGGCAAGGCCAACCTCGACCAGTTCGCCACTGGGCTCAACGGCACGCGCAGCCCCTATGGCGCGCCCGCCTGCGTGTTCAACCGCGCCTATGTCAGCGGCGGGTCGAGCTCGGGCTCGGCGGTGGCGGTCGCGGCGGGGCTGGTCGCCTTCGCGCTCGGCACCGACACCGCGGGGTCGGGTCGCGTCCCCGCCGCCTTCAACGGGCTGGTCGGATTGAAGCCGACCAAGGGGCGGTGGAGCACGACGGGGCTGGTGCCCGCCTGCCGCACACTCGACTGTATCACCGTGCTCACCCACACGATCGCGGACGCGCGGATCGTCGACGCGGTGGTCGCCGGCTTCGATCCGGTCGACCCGTATTCGCGCAGCGGCGAGGAGCGCGCGCTCGCGCCGCGCCGCGTCGGCGTGCCGCGGCGCGACCAGCGGCTCTTCCTCGGCGACGCCGCGGCGGAGCGGCTGTACGAGCGCGCGCTGGCGACGCTCGCCGCGCGGGGGGCCGAGCTGGTCGAGCTCGACATGACCCCGCTGCGCGAGGCGGCGCTGCTGCTCTACGGCGGTCCATGGGTGGCCGAGCGGGTCGCCGCGGCGCTGCCGCTGCTCGACGAGCGCCCCGCGGCGTTCGACCCGACCGTCCGCGCCATCCTCGACGAGGGGCGCGCGACCAGCGGCGTGGACGTGTTCCGCGGCCAGTACCGCCTCGCCGAGCTGCAGCGCGCGGCGGACGAGATGTGGCAGCGCGTCGACCTGCTCGCGCTGCCCACCGCGCCGACGATCTATCGCATCGCCGAGATGCGCGCGGCGCCGGTCGCGCTCAACAGCAACCTCGGGCTCTACACCAATTTCGTGAACCTGCTCGACATGGCCGCGCTGGCGGTGCCGGCGGGCTGGCGCGACAATGGCACCGGCTTCGGCGTCACGCTGATCGCGCCGGCGTGGAGCGACACGGGCCTGCTCGACGCCGGGCAGGCCTATCTCGACGCCGCCGCGCTCCCCCCTCCCCCTCCCCTCCACATCGAGGATCGCATGGACACAGTGAAACTCGCCGTCGTCGGCGCCCATCTCGAGGGCATGCCGCTGCACTGGCAACTCACCTCGCGCGACGCGCGGCTGGTCGCCGCCACCACCACCGCGCCCAGCTACCGGCTGTACGCGATCGCGAACAGCACCCCGCCCAAGCCCGCGCTGATCCACGCCGCCGACGGCGCCGCGATCGCGGTCGAGGTGTATGAGCTCGACGTCGCCGCGTTCGGCAGCTTCGTGGTCGAGGTGCCCGCGCCGCTCGCGATCGGCTCGGTGACGCTCGCGGACGGGTCGGTCGTCAAGGGCTTCGTCGCCGAGCCGCGCGCGATCGAGGGCGCGCGCGACATCACCGCGCTGGGCGGCTGGCGCGCGTACATCGACGGTCTCTCCCGCCCGGCCGGGGCGTGACCGCCGCGGCCGACCCCTTCGACGGCGCGCCGCTCGGCGCCGAGCCCGCCGCGCACGCGCGCGCGCTGGCCGAGCTGCGGCGCGCGCGGGAGTCGGCCGAGGCGGCCAACGAGGCCAAGACGCGCTACCTCGTCGCGGTCAGCCACGAGATCCGCTCGCCGCTCAACGTCATCTACGGCTATGCCCAGCTGCTCGAGCGCGACGAGAGCCTCTCGGGCGCGGAGGCGGGCACGATCATCCGCCGCTCGGCCGAGCATGTCACCAACCTGGTCGAGGGGCTGCTCGAGATCTCGCGGATCGAGAGCGGCGTGCTGACGATCCGGCAGGACCTCGTCGACCTGCGCGCCTTGCTCCAGCACGTCGTCGACATGTTCCGCATGCAGGCGAGCGCCAAGGGGCTGACGCTGACGCTCGACGTGCGCGACCGGCTGCCCGAGCAGGTCAAGGCGGACGAGAAGAGGCTGCGGCAGATCCTCATCAACCTCGTCTCCAACGCGATCAAATACACGCCCGCGGGTCAGGTCACGCTGGCGGTGGGATACCGCAGCCAGGTCGCCGACATCGCGGTGATCGACACCGGCATCGGCATCCCGCCCGAGGACCTCGAGCGCGTGTTCGAGCCGTTCGACCGCGGCAGCCTCGCGGCGGCGCAGCGCCAGCCCGGCATCGGGCTGGGCCTCGCCATCACCCGCGTGCTCGCCCGCGTGCTGGGCGGCGACGTCGCGGTGACCAGCACGCCGGGGGCCGGCAGCACGTTCCGCTTCCGCGCCATGCTGCCATCGCCCGCAACGCCGGCGCGCGCGAGCGGGCGGCGCGGGCGGATCATCGGCTATGAGGGGCCGCGTCGCACCGTGCTGGTGATCGACGACGACCCCGCGCAGCGCCACATCCTGCGCGCGCTGCTCGGCGGGCTCGGCTTCGTCGTCCACGCCGCCGCGGACGGGACGGACGGCATCGCGCGCGCCGCCGAGGTCGCCCCCGACATCGTCCTGCTCGACATCCAGATGCCAGGGCTCAACGGCTGGCAGGTCGCCGAGCGGCTGCGCGCGGCGCACGGCGCGGCGCTGCGCATCGTCATGGTCTCGGCCGACGCGCACGCCTTCCGCGCCGGCGGGGACGGGCGCAGCAGCCACGACGCCTTCGTCACCAAGCCGGTCGAGCTGGACAGGCTCGTCGCGCTGGTCGGCACGCAGCTTGGCCTTTGCTGGGAGGAGGCCGAGCCGGTCACGCCCGCCGCTCCGCCCGCCCCCGCCCCGCCCGGGGCCGGCCTCCCACCCGAGGCCGCACCGCTGCTCGCCTGCGTGCGCGAATTCGCCGAGGTCGGGCATGTGCGCGGCGTCGAGCGCGCGATCGAGGATCTCGCGGGTGCGATCCCCGCCGCCGGTGCGCTGGCGGCGGTGCTGCGGCGGCAGCTCGGCGACTTCGACCTGCGCGCGCTGCTCGGTACCCTCGACGATGCGACGCGCTGACCCGACCGACCCGCCGCGACCTGTCGTCCTGGTGGTGGACGACACGCCCGAGGCGCTGCGTTTTCTCACCGGCACGCTGGAGGACGCGGGCATGAGCGTGCTGATCGCGATCGACGGGCGCGCCGCGCTCGATCTGCTCAAGCGGGTCACGCCCGACCTGATCCTGATGGACGCGGTGATGCCGCAGCCCGACGGCTTCGAGACGACGCGGCAGATCAAGGCCAATCCCGCCTTCCAGCACCTGCCGATCATCTTCATGACCGGTCTGACCGAGACCGAGCATGTCGTGCGCGCGCTCGACGCCGGCGGCATCGACTTCGTCAGCAAGCCGATCGAGCTCGACGAGCTGCTCGCGCGTATCCGCGTCCATCTCGCCACGGCGCGAGTCGCGCATGGCAGCCAGCTTGCGCTCGACACCAGCGGGCGGCCCGCGCTGGCAGTCGATCGCGCGGGCGAGCCGCAGTGGCTGACCCCCGTGGCGGGCGCGATGCTCGAGCGGCTGTTCCCCGGCTGGTCGGCGGCGTCGGGCACCCTGCCCGCGCCCTTCGCCGCCGCGCTGCGCCAGCTCCAGGCGAGCGCCCCGGCGCCGGGCGCGCGGATCAGCGTGTCCGCGGGCGAGCGCACGCTGGAGGCCGGGCTGCTGCGCTGCACGCCCGCGGCGCAGTGGGTGTTCCGCCTGTCCGAGCGCCACGAGGGCGAGGAGAAGACGATCCTCGCCGCGCAGCACGGCCTGACCTCGCGCGAGGCCGAGGTGCTGCTGTGGATCAGCCGCGGCAAGCCCAACCGCGAGGTCAGCGAGATCCTCCAGATCAGCCCGCGCACGGTGAACAAGCATCTCGAGCAGATCTTCGAGAAGATGGGGGTGGAGAATCGCGCGTCGGCGACCGCGATCGCGGTCACCACACTGACACGATAGACCGACGATGGCCCGACCGCCCGATGCTACCGCCACCGCGATCCGCGGCGCCCTGGCGCGCGGCGAGATCGCGGCGGCGCTCGCCGCGGCCGACCGCTGGCGCCACGCCGCGCCCGACGCCGCCGAGGCCTTCTTTCTCGCCGGTCTGGCGACCGCGATGCTCGGCAAGGTGAGCGGCGGTATCGCGCTGATCGAGCAGGCGGCCGCGCGCGATGGCCGCGGCGAGTATCACGCCCAGCTCGCGCGGCTGTACACGCTGGTGCGGCGTGACGATGCCGCCGCGCACGCGCTCGCCAAGGCCGAGACTGCGCGGCCGCCGGATGCGCTGGGGCGCGACACGATGGGCTGCGTCTACGCGCGGCTGGGCGACCATGCCGCCTCGCTGCCGCACTTCGCCGCGGCGGTCCGGCTCGAGCCGACGAATGCCGCCTTCCGCTACAATCTCGCCGCCGCGCTGAGCTTCGTCGGGCGACAGGCAGAGGCCGAGGACGCGCTGGAGGCGCTGATCGCGCGCGCGCCGGGGGATGCGCGCGCGCATCACCTGCTCGCCGGACTGCGGCGGCAGACCCCCGAGCGCCACCACGTCGACCGCCTCACCGCCGCGCACGCCGCCGCCACCGCGCCGCGCGACCGGCTGCTGCTCGGCTACGCGCTGGCCAAGGAGCTGGACGACCTCGCCGACCCGCACGCCGCCTTCGCGATGCTGGCACAGGCCAACGCCGAGCATCGCGCCACGCTGCCCTATCGCTTCGCCGACGACGAAGCGGTCTTCGATGCGATCGAGGCGTGCTGGGCGGCTCCCGCCGCGCGAGCGACATCCGACCCGCCCGGCGCGGCGCCGATCTTCGTCGTCGGCATGCCGCGCACCGGCACCACTTTGGTCGATCGCATCCTGTCCTCGCACCCCGACGTGGAGAGCGCCGGGGAGCTGCAGGCACTGCCGCTCGCGGTCAAGACGGCCGCGGGTACGCGCGGCCGGCGAGTGCTCGACCCCGATACGATCCGCGCCGCGGCGCACGCCGACGCCGGCGCGATCGGTCGCGACTATCTCGCCCGCTCCGCGCCGCACGTGCCGGGCCGCCGACCCCGGTTCGTCGACAAATTTCCCGGCAACTTCCTCTACCTCGGTCTGATCGCGCGCGCGCTGCCGGAGGCGGCGATCGTGTGCCTGCGCCGCGACCCGCTCGACACCGTGCTCGCCAACTTCCGCAACCTGTTCGCGATCGGCTCGCGCTACTACGACTATAGCTACGACCTGCTCGACACCGCCGCTTACTACCAGCGCTTCGACCGGCTGATGGCGATCTGGCGCGCCGCGCTGCCGGGGCGCGTACTCGAGCTCGGCTACGAGGCGCTGGTCGACGATCAGGCGGGACAGACGCGCGGGCTGCTCGACCATTGTGGGCTGAGCTGGTCCGACGCCTGCCTCGACTTCCAGGCGAACGCCGCGCCGGTGGCCACGCCCAGCGCCGCGCAGGTGCGCCGCCCGCTGTACCGCGACGCGGTCGGGCGCTGGCGCCGTCATGCCGATGCGCTGGAACCGGCGCGCGCCTTCCTCCGCCAACACGGCATCCCGGTCGACTGACGCATCGGCTACGTCATTCGCCCACCTGCGAGTTACGCGGGGCTTGTTCTAGCCTCCCTAACATGACGCTGATGCGCTCGGGCAGGTGACGATGAAGCAGGCGATGATGAGCTACGTGCAGCCGGTGATGGTCGTGGCCGTGCTGCTGTTCTGGGCGCTCGCACCGGCGGCATGGACGGGGAGCGCCTGGTCGATCGTGATCGCGACTCTGTCGACCACCGCGGTGATCCAGGCGCTCGAATGGGTCAACGAGCGACACGCCAGCTGGCGGCTCACCTGGCGCGAGTTCCTCACCGACGTCTTCTACGTGACGCTGAGCTACACCGTGATCGCCTGGGCGTCGAAGACGCTCGCCGACGAGCCGCTGACCGCGCTGAAGCACGGGCTCGGGATCACGACGCTATGGGCGATGCATCTGCCGTTCGTGGCGCAGGTGGCGCTGGCAGTGTTCCTGGTCGAGTTCGGGCAATATTGGATGCACCGCTTGATGCACAATCAGGCGTTCTTCTGGTCGACCCACGCGCCGCACCATCACCTCACCCAGCTCAACGCGATGAAGGGCGCGGTCGGCAACCCGATCGAGCTGTTCCTGATCAGCCTCAGCGTGCTGGCGCTGTTCGACCTGCCGCAGCCGGCGATGTTCTGCGCGCTCAACGTGCTGGCGGTGGTCTCCACCTTCGCGCACGCCAACACGCGGTTCGACCCGCCGCGCTGGTACGCCTTCGTCTTCACCACCATCCGCCACCACAGCCTGCACCACTCGACCGGCTATGCGGAGACGCGGTGCAACTATGGCAACTCGCTGATCCTGCTGGATCGGATCTTCGGCACCTTCGGCGAGGGCGAGGCCGAGATCGTCGGGCAGGACGAGCGCCGGCGGCTCTCGATCGGCGAGCAGTTCCTCTTCCCCGCGCGCCCGCTGATCGCGCGCTATACGACGCGCGACGAACGGCGTGAGCGCGACGGCGCGGGGGCCGCCGCTTGACGTCGCGAGCGGCGGCGCACGCGGCGACGATGGGATTGTTCGCGCTGCTGGCGGGCGCGGCGCCTGCGCCGGGCCGGACGGCGACCCCGCGCGAGCAGGTGATCCAGGTCCCCGGCTTCGCGGACTTCCTCGCGGTCGACGGCGGCTCGGTCTGGGCGACGAACAGGGGCCGCGTGGAGCGCTGGTCGCGGCGCGGCAAGCTGGCCGAGGTGGCAATGGCGCGGCCCTGCGGCGCGATGGCGATCGCCGACGGGTCGCTCTGGGTGGCGGACTGCGCCGCGCTCAGCGTCAACCGGATCGACCTGCGCACCGCCACGATCACCGCCACCATCCCGACCGGGATCGCCAATCCCAAGGGTGAGCTCAACGTCGTCGCGGGCGACGGCTCGATCTGGGTGGCGAGCGACGCCGCGGGGGCGGTCGCGCGGATCGATCCCGCCACCGACCGCGTGGCCGCGTCGATCGCGGTCGATCCCGGCACCTTCTACCTGTCGTTCGGCATGGGCGCGCTCTGGGCGGTCAGCGCGGCCGGGCAGAGCCTGCAGAAGATCGATCCGCCCAGCAACAGCGTCGTCCACCGCACCGCGTTGGGGCGCGAACCCGGCTTCCTGGTCGCGGGCGAGGGCGCCGTGTGGGTACAGGAGCAGGGCGACGGCACCGTCGCGCGGATCGATCCGGCGAGCGGCGACGTGACGGGGCGGGTCAAGGTCGACTCGACGCTCCAGTACGGCGACATCGACGCGGGCGGCGGCAAGATCTGGCTGCGCACCACCGCCGGGCAGACCTTCGTCGTGATCGACCCGGTCTCGCTCGCGATCACCGCGCGCGTCGGCCAGGCGGCGGGCAGCGGCGCGCTGCGCTACACGCGCGCCGGGCTGTGGACCAGCGCGCACGACGCGCACACCCTGTCGTGGTGGGAGAAGCCCGGCCGGATCGGGGACTAAGGCGCGCGCGGCGCGACGGGGTAGACGATGAAGTCGGCGTGCCGGTCGATCTCGAGCGACAGCGCGGCCGTCACCGCGCGGTCGAGCTCGGCGATAGCGGCGGGCGGCAGCGCGAGCCCGTGCTCGTCCGGATGGGCGGGCGCGTGCATCGCATAGTCCTCGCCGGGCGTGCGTGTCATCTCGACGTGCGCGCCGAGCAGCGCGCGGACGGGGTGCTGCCGCGCGAACCGCGCGAGCCGGTCGGCGCTGGCGCGGAACACCGCGGTCTGGTCGCGCGGCACGTAGAGCCGGCCAGGGTAGAGCATGTCGCCGGAGAAGAGCAGCCGTGTCCGCTCGTCATAGACCATGATGTGCGCGGGCTCGTGCCCCGGCGTCGGCACGATGCGCAGCACGCGCCCACCGAGATCGTAGCGGCCGACCTGCTCGGGCCAGTCGCGGAGGCCGAAGAAGGCCGCGACCGCGCCGGGCGACAGCCCGACCAGCCGGGTGTCGGGCCGGTCGGCGAACTCGGCGTCACCGGCGTGATGGTCACCGTGGCCGTGCGAGTGCGCGACGATCAGCCGCACCGGCCGGTCCGCGTGCGCGCCGCGCCACGTGGCGATCAGCCGATCGACGGTGGGCCGCACGCGCAGCCCGCCAGCCCCGGTGTCGATCAGCAGCGCGCGGTCGCGCCCGAACAGCAGGTAGAGGAAGGGTGCCTCGAAATTCGTCCGCACCGACTGGCGGATGACGTATGTGTCGGGATCGATGCGCTGGACCTGCGTCTCCGGCTCGTCGGCGGTGCCGTCGATCCAGGGGACGAAGCGCGGCGCCGCCGCCGGCGCCGCGCCGAGCAGGAGGCAAGCGACGAGCACGCGTGCGATCGAGCGCGGTCGCGTCAGCGACCGGCGCCCGGTCCGAGAGGGGAGGGAAAGGGACATGAGCCGGAACGTGCCGCCCCGACTCGCTCGTCACCATACGCCGTTTGACGAGGCGGTGCGGGCGATCGGCCGGCGATCGACCGCGTCCACCGGTCAGCGCATCGCGAGCTGGGTCGCGGCGCCGCTGTCACGCGCCGCGGTCGCCGCGGCGACCCGGCCGCGCATGTCGCTGAGCACGTCGGCGCGGCACTCTCGCGCCTGCGCGGCGAGCGCGAGATGGACGCTGCTCATCCCCTGCCCGCAGACGGTGTCGGCGACCCGGTCCATGCGGATGGCGAGACGCTGCTGCCCCTCGACGCTGGTGAGATCGATGCCGCGCAGGTTGAGCACGCTGCTCTCGGCCGAGAGCGGGTCGGCGCCAGGCGCGGCGAGCGCGGGCGTGGCCATCAGGATTGCGGCACATGCGGCCAGACCGATCTTCATCCTCAATCTCCTGCATCGCTGCCCATCGCTCTCCGGCGATCGGGTCGCAGCCATGTAGGATCGCGCCCGCGCGGGCACAAGCACGGGGCGGAGGACGTAGCGTCCCGGGCGGGGTCAGCGCGCGCGAACGATCAGCGACGCCAGCTCCACGTGCGCGCCGAGCGCGCCCGGCGGCACCGCCACCGCCACGGTGCGCTCCGCCCCGTCGGCGCGATCGACCAGCGTGACCCGCACCGCATAGCCGCGGGTGAGCCGCCAGGCCCGCGCCTCCGCGAGCGGCACCGTCGCCTGCCACGAACGCTCACCGGTGACGGGCAGGTCGCGGCCGTCTACCCGCACCGCGATCGCCACTCCGGCGCGCTGGCCGGAGAGTCGCAGGCAGGTCTCGGCGCCGCAATGGACCAGCCGCGCACTGGCCGGACGCTCGGCTGCCGCTGGCACCCCGGCCGCGAGCATCGCGCAGGCGGTGATCGCGAGAGGGACGGTGCGAGCCATGCGACGGGCATAGACCCGCGCGCGGCGCGTCCGACATGCGCCAATTGACGTAGGCGCCAGGGCCGGCACGGCCGTTTACGTCAAACACCCCATATCGGTTTGCCGCCGCTGCCAACAATCTCGCACCGCAGCGATCGGCCCCGCGCGAGGCGCCGACGCCGACCGTTTCGTCGCGGAGGGGCGACGCGTTCAACGTACCGATTGGGGGCTTTGATGGCAGGACGTTTCTCCCGCGCAGGGTTGCTGTGCGCGACCGCGCTGATGAGCGTGGCCGGTGGACCGGCACTGGCGCAGGAGGCCGCGACGGGCGCGGCACCGACCACCGCCGAACCGGACGACACCGCGGCAGCGGTCGACGGGAACGAGATCGTCGTCACCGGCAGCCGGCGTCGTACCACGCTGCAAGACGCGCCGATCAACATCAGCGCGGTCTCCGCCGAGACGATCGCGTCGCAGCGGCTCGACGACATCCGCTCGCTCGCCTCGTTCACGCCCGGCGTCACCGTCGCGGACACCGGCCCGGGCTCGACCGGCGGGATCATCCTGCGCGGCATTTCCTCGGGCGACACCAGCGTCGGCGGCGCCGACAGCGGCAACGCGGTGGGGGTCTATCTCGGCGAGGTGCCGCTCTACCTCGACTTCAAGCTGATCGACATCAACCGGGTCGAGGTGCTGCAGGGGCCGCAGGGCACGCTCTACGGCCTCGGCACGCTGGCCGGTGCGGTGCGCTACCTCCCCAATCGGCCCGAGACCGATCGCCTCAGCCTCGACGTCCACGGCCGCGGCTATGCGCAATCCTATTCCGACGACTTCGGGGCAGTCGGCGACGTCGCGCTCAACGTGCCGATCGTGCGCGACCACATCGCCTTCCGCACCGCGACGGGCTATTATTCCAACGCCGGCTTCATCGACTACAATTACCTGCTGCAACAGCCCGGCGTCTCCGACCCGCAGCCCGGCCGCGCCACGGAGACGTCCACCGGATCGCTCAACACGGGCAATTACGGCAGCAACTTCAAGCGCAAGGAGGATGTGAACTATGAGCACACCTTCACCACGCGCAACCAGCTGCTGCTGGAGTATAACCCCAACATCAAGGCGTACCTCACCTACGCGCACCAGAATACCAGGACCGGCGGGCGCCAGGCCAATGCCGCCGGCGTGCTCGACACGGGCCGCTACGAGGGACCGTGGCGCTACCTCGAGCCGGTCGAGCGGAACGCCGACCTGTTCGCGGCGGAGTTCGACATCAATCTCGGCGGGATCGCGCAACTCGTCAGCACGACGGCCTATACCAAGCAGCACATCACCTCGGTAGACGACAATACCGACCTGCTGCTCGACCTCGACTATGGCTACGAGGCCTTCCCGCAATTCTCCTCCTATGCCGACAACGAGCAGCATTATAAGCAGTTCAACCAGGAGGTCCGGCTCGTCTCGACGCACGGCGGCCCGTTCAACTGGGTGATCGGCGGCTTCTACAACCGGCTCAAGTTCGACAGCAACCGGCAGGAATACACGCCCGGTTTCGCCGAATATTTCGACATCCCGCGCCCGGACAACCTGGAATATATCTCGCAAGTCAACAGCAGGACGGTGGAGAAGGCCGCCTATGGCGAGGGCACGCTCCACCTTACTCAGGCGTGGCAGGTGACCGGGGGGCTGCGCTACTTCAAATATGACGCGGAGGTCAGCGGCGGGTCCGACCTCCCGCTGCTGAGCGGCGGGCTCGCGCGCATGCCCTACCCCTCGTTCACGATCGACCCGAGCCGAATCCGCACCGGCGACACCTCCAAGGACGGGCTCGTCTGGAAGGCCAACACCTCTTACAAGTTCGGCGAGGGATTGCTCGCCTATTTCACCTATTCCACCGGCTATCGCGTCGGCGGCGTCAACCGCGTCGTCCCCTGTATCCAGCCGCTGCCCGCAGGGCAGAACCTGTGCGCGCTGCCCAACGAACTGGTCTACGGCCCCGACCGCACCCGCAACAAGGAGATCGGCCTTCGCGCCAGCCTCTTCGACCGGCGCCTCCAGCTCACCGTCGATGGCTATGAGATCAACTGGAGCGGGGTCCAGGTGCCGAGCCAGACCGTCAACGGTGCGATCGGCATCACGGTGAACGGCGCCGACGCGGTCTCGCGCGGCTTCGACGTGCAGGCCACGTTGCGCCCGCTCCCCGCGCTGACCGTGATCGGCACCTATTCCTACGTCGACGCACACCTCACGCAGGACGTCACCGGGCTCGTGGTCAGCCAGGGGGTGCGCTACGACGCCTTCGAGGGGGATCGCCTGCCCGGCTCGGCCAAAAACGCGGGCAGCGCGCAGGTCATCTACAGCCACGCGCTCGACCAGGACCGCAAGATCGAGGCGATCTGGGCAACGGTCTACCGCGGCGAGATCTACTCGCGTGTCGGGCTGCGCGGCAACGGCGAGGCGATCCCCGGCTACGTGACCCACAGCGCCTCGCTCAACTATGTCAGCAAGCAGTTCGAGATCGGCCTGTTCGCCGACAATCTCACCAACAAATATGCCGTGACCGCGATCAGCAACGACATATCGTCGTTCAACCAGGTCCGCACCGACGTGGTGGAGCGCTACTACGCGCGCGGGGTGCTGACCCCGCGTCGCGTCGGGATCGACTTCCGCTTCCATTACTGATCGCGGCGCGGTGCCTCTCTTCCGGCGGCCGAGCGCGGCCGCCGGGCGCTTGTCCCTCTCCAGCAGGAACTACCCATGGCCTCTCTGATCGTGACCACCCGCGACGGCGCAACGCGCCCGCTCCCCGCCGACGCCGGCCTGTCGGTGATGGAGGTGATCCGCGACAACGGCATCGACGAGCTGTTGGCGGCGTGCGGCGGCTCGCTCTCCTGCGCGACCTGTCACGTCATCGTCGATCCCGAGCAGGCGCTCACGTTGCTCCCGCCCAGCGACGCCGAGCGCGAGCTGCTCGACGGGCTCGACCAGGTCGCGCCGACCTCGCGGCTAGGTTGCCAGATCGCGTTCGACGAACGGCTCGACGGCTTGCGCGTCACGATCGCGCCGGAGTCGTGAGCGGGGGGGCGGTGAGCGACTACGACGTCGTGATCGTGGGCGCCGGCCAGGCCGGCGCTCAGGCGGCGATCGCGCTGCGCCAGCTCCGCTACCAGGGCCCGGTCGCGCTGATCGGGGACGAGGACGAGCTGCCCTACGAGCGGCCGCCGCTGACCAAGGCGTATCTCGCCGGCGAGAAGAGCTTCGAGCGCCTGCTGATCCGGTCCGCCGCCTTCTGGCAGGAGAAGGCCATCGACCTCCGCCCCGGCTGCCGGATCGTCGCGGTCGACCCGGCGGCGCGCCGGGTTATCGCGGCGGACGGCACCAGCATCGGCTATCGTCGTCTCGTGTGGGCGACCGGCGGGGCGGCACGCCGACTCGACTGCCCCGGCGCCACCCTCGCTCGCGTGCATGCGTTGCGCTCGCGCGCGGACGCCGACCGCCTGGCGCAGGAACTCCCCGCGGCGCAGCGGGCCGTCGTGATCGGGGGCGGGTACATCGGCCTGGAGGCGGCGTCGGTGCTGGTGGGCGCCGGCAAACAGGTGACCGTGATCGAGGCGCAGCAGCAGGTCCTCGCGCGTATGTCGGGGACGATGCTGGCGCGCTTTCTCGAGGCCGAGCATCGGTCGCGCGGCGTGAGCCTGCGGCTTGGCACCACCGTCGACTGCATCGAGGGCCGCGACGGCGCCGCCCACGGGGTGCGCCTCACCTCTGGCGAGTTCGTCGCGGCCGACCTGGTGATCGTCGGGGTCGGTATTGTCCCGGCGGTGGATCCGCTCCTCGCCGCCGGTGCGCGCGGCGGCAACGGCGTGGAGGTCGATGCCGTATGCCGGACCAGCCTGCCCGACATCTATGCTATCGGTGACTGCGCCGCGCACACGAACGCCTTTGCCGACGGCGCGCGAATCCGCTTGGAGTCGGTGCAGAATGCCAACGACATGGCCGGCACGGTCGCGCGCTCGATTGCCGGGGTCGCACATCCCTATTACGCTGTGCCGTGGTTCTGGTCGAACCAATATGATCTGCGGCTGCAAACGGTGGGGCTCGCCGCAGGGCATGATCTCGCGGTCTTACGCGGAGCGATCGACGCTCGATCCTTCTCGATCATTTACCTTCGCCAAGGCCGGGTCGTCGCGCTCGATTGCGTCAACGCGACCAAAGACTATGTTCAGGGACGAAAGCTGATCGAGTCGGGCGCCACGGTACGATCCGACTTGATCGCCGACTCGGCTGTTGCCCTGACGGAGTCCCCTCAAGGTGAAGGTGGACCTTCGACGCGCTCGTTCATCTGACTGACGTATTTTCGTGATTAACTTGCCAAGGTCGGCGGGGCACTCCCCTCTCCCAAGAGTGTGATGACATCAGGTCGACCTGTACCCGGCATCGGCGAGATAGTCGCACCACCTCCTGCTAGCGACGGTTGACCCTGCGCTGCCGCGGCTGTTGGGCGACTTCATCGATGCGCTGGCGCCTTACGGCGTCTACGCTGACCAGACACTCGTGCTGCGAGCGCAAGGGAACGGCGCTCGATGAAGCGGCCGATCCGCCCTGTTGGGTGTGCCGCGATCAGCGTTGTGCCCGACCCCAGGAAGGGGTCGAGCACGATGTCACCGCGGTTGCTCACGTCGCAGAGGGCATCCTCCACCATCGCCACCGGCTTGGGCGTGGCGTGCAGCTTCAGTGCCTTGGCCGCCGATGTGCCGCGCCGGTTCGCGCCGGGGTAGTTCCACACGTTACAGCGATCACGGCCATGACGGCCAAGCGCGACATTGTTGGTGGCGACCGTCGCACCGTTGCAGAAGACGAGGATGAGCTCGTGCGTGGAGCGGTACAGCCCACCCATGCCGCCGCTGCCTTTGTTCCACACGCAGGTGTTGGCATGCGTGAGCCCGGCAGCCGCTGCCGCGGCGCTCAGCAGGCCGCGCACCGCTGCCTCGTCGAGGTGCGTCACCTCCACCACCGGGATCATCGAGATGCCCAACTCGCGCGCTGCCTCGACGACGATGTGACCGTTGATGACCGCGCCCGCCGCATCGATCAGCACGGGCGCGACGATGCCGTACTGGCGAACCGACTGAGTCACGCGCCGCAGCTGCGCCGGCGTGGTCCTCCGCGCGCGCCGCTTGGCCACCTTAATATGCTCGATGGAGCGCAGCTTGAGCGAGGTCGCGTTCTTGGCCGCAGCACCCTCGCCAACAGTCGCGACCTGGTCGCGCGCCGCCGCGCAATGCTCGCGCCGTCCACGCGACGATAGCAGCAGCTTGCGCTTAAAGTGCTCTTGCTCGATCCGCCCTTGCACGCCCATCACAAACCTCCCACGTCAGAACTCGAACCCCGCCCCTCACGCGTCAGAGCGAATGCTCTTCCGCACGCGAAGCAACGAAACGGCCCCTTCTTTGGGAGATGTGACGATGCTAATATCGCCTATCGAGTGGCTCTGGCCTATAATGACACGGCAACCTCGATAAGGCTAAAATGTGCCTTGCTGAACGCAGACACAAGGGAAAGATTTACGACGCTCTTGCCTTTCAACTTAAGCCGATTGTTGACCGAATGTGACGTTATTAGCCGCCTGTTACGCTTCATCTCGGGCAGCCGGACGCACCTGCTCTCACCATCAAAAAGGCGCAGTTGTCTGCAACATTCATCGATGGCGGGCGGCTCTCGCGAACTGGCCGAGGGAGCGAAGCTACTTAAACAGGCTGAACTGAGAGGAGGCGGGCCGAGCTGAGGGGAACCGTACTGGTCAGCCTCACTCCGGAGAATGTCGGCGCGAATCACCATGCCAGGCCCGTAGCGCCCCTCTCCGCGCTACCGAGAAGTGCGCGTCGCCCCGCAGAAGTGCGCCGTTTCGGAGAGGAGGATAGAAGAAGTCGAGGAAGCCTCAGACTGGGTGGCGGAGACGGAGTCTTTAGAACCATAATGACCGCTCACGATCGCACGTGACCGACAAGGGTCACTTATCCTTGAGTTTCTGCAGGCTTTCGATCACGCCTTCGCCTACACGCTGCGCCCATGACCGCAAATGATCGTTGATGACCACGCCAAAAGTGGGCATCAAAGTGGGCAATAATGGGCACAAAGGCGTGTCCGGCGACCAAGCCCCGAGGAGTGCCATGGCCCGCGCGATCAACAAGCTGAACGTCAAGCAAGTCGCTAGCCTGAAAGAGGGTCGACATTCGGACGGCGGCGGCCTGTACCTGCGCGTGACATCGAGGGGCGCGCGCAGTTGGGTGTTTATGACCGCCGAGCGCGGCAAGCGGGTTGAGATTGGCTTAGGTGGGGCGCAGTCGGTATCGCTGGCGACAGCGAGGCGCCTCGCCGGTGAAATGCGGGAAGCTGTCGCTACCGGCCAGAACCCCCGAACGGTCATCGCGCCTATCGAGGAACCACAGCCGAAGCGTGCACCCACGTTTGGCGAGTTTGCCGACGACTACATCACCAGTGTTGAAACCGGCTGGCGAAACCCGGTGCATCGGCAACAATGGCGCAACAGCCTGCGCGATCATGCAGCATCGCTCAACGACAAGCCGGTGGATGAGATCGACACCGATAATATTCTCGCGGTGCTCCGCCCGATCTGGACGGATAAAGCCGAGACAGCAAAACGGGTACGCGGTCGCATCGAGAAAATTCTCGACGCTGCAAAGGCGCGTGGCCACCGACCACGGGACGCATTCAACCCCGCGATGCTGCGGGGGCACCTTGCACTACTGCTGCCCAAGCAAGACCGACTGCAACGCGGCCATCACGCCGCACTTCCGTTCAAAGAGGCACCCGCCTTCTTCGCCAAACTGCAACAGCGTGAAGCGGTGGCGGCACGCTGCCTCGAGTTCGTTATCCTCACTGCCGCGCGTAGCGGGGAAGCACTCGGTGCATCATGGGGCGAGATCGACCTTGAGGAGCGACTATGGACGGTACCGGCAGCCCGGATGAAGGCAAAGGCCGAACATGTCGTCCCATTGTCCGACGGGGCGGTAGATCTACTCCGTCGGATCGCTCCAGCCACGGTCACGCCCGACACACCAATCTTTGCCGTCAACGGCGCAACGCGCAGCAACATGGCCATGTCGATGCTGCTGAGGCGAATGGGCTATGGCCATATCACCACCCACGGCTTTCGGTCGACATTTCGCGACTGGGCCGGAGACAAAACCGACTTTCCACGAGAGATTATCGAACAGGCTCTCGCCCACACAATTCAGAACAAAGCTGAGAGAGCATATCGACGCGGAAAAGCCGTTGAACGCCGAAGCGAACTGATGGAAGCTTGGTCAGACTACATCTGCTAAGAGGTTGAAGCCGGTGAACACCCCCAAGAAATTCCACAAGTATCGAGCCTTGTCTCCACGCAAAGCGATAGCTGAGTATGCGGCCATAAACGGCGGCCCGGTCCTTACTCGGCAAATCATAGCCATGGGCTTGAGGGAGGGCACAATCCGCGCGCGGGCTTCACACATCTGGACGACAAATGAGGCAAGCCTCGCGAAAGCTTGGAAAAACGAACCAGACAAGGAAACGTTCGTCAAGCCCAAGGTTTTTTTGATGGAGCACGACGTACCCCGGAAGGAGTGGCTAAAATCCTCTTCCTGGCTTGACGATATCATGAGCTGGGATTTTCAGCGAGGCAAATTTCATATCACGATATCATCCGATCCAATTAAACGTTTGCTGATGAAAGATGTTCGGCTACATAGCGGTGATGTTAAGAAGGTGCTGATGACGGGAGTTAAGGACTTAACAAAGGAGCCACTTTCTAAGATTCAACAACTTCATTCCTACCGGCGGCTATGGCACGACATTGTTCGCATGACGTTAAATGGTCGAGATCCTAAAAGCACCGAACTTGGCACCTTCACTAGTGCGGATCGCGTCCTTAATGAAGTCAACAACTCCTTGAATTATGAGCAGAGTGTTATCACCGATCATTCCGTCTCCGCAGACGAGATTGGCGCAGCATTAGCAGCGAGACACCCATATAATCTTTCGGAAAAGACTGCGAAGGACGAAATCGATCTGTTGCGAGATGCCTTGCACCTGAAACGTAAGTACAATCTTTCACGCAAGCGATAAGCCGACGGCCTCACCGCGGGACGTCGTGCAATTCCCCCCCCAATCAGCCCTGGTATATTCGACCGCGAATGTGGCTAGATGAATGCCCTTGCTCGGACCATCCGGGCAAGGAGGAGAAAATGCACAAAACCCTGTTTTCTGTGGTGGACGCGTCCAAGACGCTGGGCATCGGTAAGACCAGCCTCTACGCGCTCATCAATCGCGGCGATGTGAAGACCGTCCGCCTGGGTCGTCGTCGCTTGGTACTCGCATCGAGCATCGACGCCCTCATCGAACGCTCCACTGCTGAGATGGAGGGCTGAGATGAAGCGCGCACCTTCCATCAAGACCGACAGCAAGCGTGGCGCCAGCGTCGGCGCAGATCGAGCTGCGGGCAAAGTTGATCGCGTATCCATTGCGTTGGCCGCGACTCCGCGGGCCGTGGACCTGCGGCTCAATCTTAAGAGCTGCGAAGCGCCGATCATGACGATGCCGACTGCGGCCTCGCGACGGTCGACCCGCGATGTCGGGCTGGAGTTGAAGACCCGGATTTTGAACCTTCACGAAGACACGCCGCTTCGCGATGTTGGCTTGATCTGGACGCCTTGCCGGGACTGCGACTCGCTCGCTGGCGCGCTACGCCTCGATATGTCCAAAGCGCTCAAGCATTCGCCGCAGTTGAAGCGTCACTGGAGCCACTCGATCAACCGTGTCGTTGTGGCGACGGCTCCGGTAAGCTCGGACATGTCATCGTTTGGCTTGACGGCCTATGTCATGACGCTCGTCTTTTCGACCGATGCGGTGAGCGCTCGGCGCTTCACTCATCGTACTAGCGATCCGATCTCTCCCAATGCGCATCTACGGCCGGTGCCCGAACCGCATTGGCTGGACGCCCCGACGCCCGAGAGCATTGGTGCGTTCATCGACGCGTTCATGCACGCGCCGACCGTTTTGCGGCGAGACTTTGAAGCGAGCTGGCGCGTCCATAACAAGCGCCAGTGGCGCGCGACGCGCGAGCAGCGGGCCGTAGCGCTCTTCCAGATCGACGCGCAAATTCCCATCACCAAGACGTTTTTCGGCGCGGGTCATGGCGAGGTCATTTTGCGCCAGGCTTTGGCAAAGCCGATTGTCGAAGCACGCATGGCAAAGAAGGCGGAAAACAGCCTCGATCGCGCGGATGTGGTCCATCTTTTCTGTTTGCACGCGCTTGAGACCGACGGCGCGCCGCCACCGCTCGTGAAGCTGTAAACCCCTTTGCGCCGTCCCCTTTCTGGACGGCGCACCATCCAGAAAACGAAAAATCCACGAAGCCACGAACACAAAGTGCGTGGCTTTTCGCGTCATACTCAAGGCACAGCAGCTATGACTTACACGCAGTGTATAGCCCCCACCCCTCCGCACACCATCAACCTACCCCGCCAGCACCCTGAACTCGCTTATCTGGCCCTCCCCCTTTTTCCGGGGCTGTCCCGATGACGCGCCGACGCCCCCATGATGATCAGGGCTTTAACCCAGCGCTGCGCACCCAAAATTTCGGGTTGAGCATCACGCGTCTGCCGCTCGTCAGTGACGACACCGGCTACGACCCGATAGAGTGGATGCATCCTGATAGCCGGATGGCACGCTCAATCAGCGAATTTTCAGCGTTGCTCACCCCCATCATCAACAACGCCGACATCTCGCCTGCAGAGCGCCGTGCATTGCGTATTGGTTTGAGCCTGGGCACTGACCGACGGCTGCCGGAGACCCCCTCTCTAGCAAATTTAAAAATCCGAAAACGCGCGTACGAAATTTTGTTCGAAGCGGTAAAGCCGCTGTGGCGTCCGCCGGGCACGCGTCGCCGCTGGTTTTTCGTCACCCTCATCAGCGATGTCGGCAACAGTCTTGAATATCAAACAGTCATCGAGCTCGCGCGTTGCCGCCGCGATTATGCCAAGGTACTCGGCCGCACCGGGTTGCAAGCCGTCGGCCTGCTCGAGCTCCAGGCAGTCTCCAATTACCCCGGCGGCGGCCACGGTCGCATGCTTGAGTTACACGCTCACGCAATCGGCTACACCGATGATCCCCGCTTCAAGCCCCAGGCCACTGCCCGCCTTCTTCGAGATCGCACTATCCTGACGAGCTGGCTTGGTGCGCCCACCGTCACCATCAAGCCCGTCAACTCGCTGGCACGTTTGCGTGGTCAGTGCGCCTACCTCTTCAAAGCGCCAGTGAAGTGCGGCCGACTGATGAAAGATGGTTTTGAGCCGAGCGGGTACAAGCGCTTCCGCGGGTCCATCAATCGCCCATCGCTCGCGTTGCGCTTGGCAGAGGTGCTGTGCGACATCGAATTTTCTCGAGCAGTGTTTTGCACCGGGTTGGGTGGGAAGGCTTTGAAGCGAGATCTGCTGCAGCGATTGCGGGCTTGGCAAGCACGAAGCCCCAATGCTCCTGATGCCAATCTGCGGAGGATAATTCAAAAGATTTGGGCCGGCGGCCGGACCTCAAGTCTACGACACCCCGTCGACGTACGACGAGGCGTGGCAGCGGCCATGGATCCTCGGTGGGCACACGCCATCAGCGAATCTCGGGTTAAGCTCGTAGATCAGGGCTAGCTAAGAGCCTGCTGGCACCTACTTCGCAGGCGGGAAAAAAGGCGATATGGTTTGATCCCGGATGCGAGCCGATCGGCGCTGAACCTTAAAATTTCGCATGCCGAGATTGACAGGCTTCAAAGCCACGATGGCCGTTTGATGGCAGTCGTGATGGTGGATCTTGCCGCCAGCTGATTAGCGAGTTTCATGCCGTGATACCTGAGCAACTTGTCAGCCTCTCTCAGCCGATCGGAACCAACCGCACCATTCGCGCGGAAATGTTGCAGGGCCACGGTGGCCGCATTGAAAATGCAGTCTGGGGCCGCTGGATGGAGGCAGCTGCGCATCTCACCAATCGATGGTGGCGCGACCTCGAGGACGATCCTTTCGCCTACAATGAGACCGCTAGTGTCAGCCATCTCTGCTCGGCCGCCACGGCCAGCGGACTGCTTGGCTTGGCTGAGTATGCGTCTGTGAAAAAATGGAGCGGTAATCGCCGCTACGCCGCTGGCGGCAGGTGCGATCTCTGGCTGTCGGGCTCGAGCCGATCATGGGCAATCGAATTCAAGCAATTATGTTGCGATCGCTACAATTTAGGTGCTCTCGCCGCGGCAATGGATGCCGCTCGAGCATGCGCACGATGTGTGCGGGAGAGCGAGGCTGATCTTCGAGTCGCTGGCCTCGTAGCTTCGATGTGGTGGCAGGATCCAGCTGCGTTGCAAACGGCACGTTCTACGATGCGCACATTCGCGCGGGATCGCGACTATGCCTGGAGGATTGGGGCTGAGGGAGTTGAAGAGCCTGAGACCTACGTGTTCTTTGATATCGTCCGCCAATAGCCGAAAGACCCAAAAGCGTTGGGGTGGACGCCCCCTGACGGCATCGATGTGCCAGAAGTGGAGGTGTTGAAACACCACTGCAGGAGGCGTCCGTGAGTGAGGTAGCACAGTCGGCATCGTTCTGGCGAAGTCAATTTTTCAGGTGCACGGTGCGGATGCGAGCGGCGGGGTCGTCTTCCGCAAGAAGCTACGACGGGATCAGGTACTGCCCTTTTTCTCGACCTTGCCGCGGTGCGTCGTCGCGATGGAGGCGTGCGCGAGTTCGCATTACTGGGCGCGTGAGCTCGCCGCGGTTGGGCACGACACCAGGCTGATCCCGCCGGCGTACGTGAAGCCGTTCGTCAAGCGGCAGAAGAACGACATGGCCGACGCGGAGGCGATCTGCGAGGCCGCGCAGCGACCGACGATGCGGTTTGTTCAAGGTAAGAGCGCTGAAGCACAGGCTTCGGCGGTCGTGTTCCGAACGCGCGACCTGCTCGTGCGCCAGCGAACCCAGCTGATCAATGCCCTGCGCGGGCACCTCAACGAGTTCGGCTACATCGTTCGGCAGGGTGTCGGGCACGTCGGCAAGCTCGTCGATATCGTCGCCGATCCGGCTTCCGATCTGCCGACCGAGGCGCGGCCAGTACTGGCCGTCATCGCGCAGGGCTTACAGGCGCTACAGGAGCAGATCGCCCTTCTCGACCGTGAGATCGTTAGCCGGGCAAAGGCGGACGCGGTCGCGAAGCGGCTGATGACGATCCCCGGTGTCGGCCCCGTGACAGCGACCGCGCTGGTGGCGCTGGCGCCGGCCGCCAGCACCTTTCGTCGTGGGCGCGACTTCGCCGCCTGGCTCGGTCTCGTTCCTCGACAGCATTCGAGCGGCGGCAAGGAACGGCTTGGGCGCACGACCAGGATGGGCGAGCGCAGCTTGCGGCGCCTGCTGATCCTCGGGGCAAGCTCGGCAACGAAGGTCGCGGCGCGCGAGCCCGATAAGGCCAGCGCGTGGTTGGCAGGCATGCTCGCGCGCAAGCCGCGCATGCTGGTCACCGTCGCGTTCGCAAACAAGATGGCACGGATCGTCTGGGCGCTGATGGCGCACGGCGGCACCTACAGAGCTCCGGCCGCGGCGTAACCGCCAAGGCCTGACGCGTCAGGGACGCAGGGAAGGTCAGCAGAGAGGAATGGCGCAACGGTCAGACGACGGGGTCGAGATAACCAGTGCGATGTCCAAGCGCCTCGAGCGCGCGAAAACGGTTTGGACCTGATCCGCGACCTCCATTCAGGCCAGCAGCCGTGAAGACGGCTGCATCAACAGGATGGACACACGGAAGCACCTGAAGCCGCGCGCTAAAATCTCTGCAACACCCTTGCATCCAGAGGGGCATCCGCAAACGGACGGGCCGCTTGCCACCCTCGGCCGGCGTTCTAGCCCCCTCACCTGCCCGCTGAACGAACGACCGGCTTTCTCGGCCATACGCCCGAAAGCAGCCATTTCGCTATCCACCCGCTGCAGCCCCTGCTCCTTGGTACCGAGACCCATTATCCGCCACTCAAGCCATCGGGGCGGCTGCCCAATAGCGGACATTCGTTCACGCCTCCGTGTCAGCCATGTTTGAGCCGTCATCGAGTCATTGCGGCTTGGTCTCCGATCGCGGCGGCAATCCGCTCAAGCCCCGTCGTCGCGCTCGGCGCGCACCTCGCCGTCGCCGTGCGAGGCCATGTTGACGTCCATCGGACGGCTGAGCACAGCAAGCCGGGCACGGTCGGAGACATCGTTGAGCAGCAGGAGTGCCGGCCCATGAGGCGTCGCACCGACGCGGCCGCCGGTAAAGCCGCAGCCGGCCGACGCGAGATCCGGCACCGCTACCCTGCTCTGATGCGGAGTGACGCCCAGCTTACGAGCTGCGGCTTCTCACCGAGACCTATCTCGGCCGGGCGCTGCGCATCGAAAGCGTAGACGCGCTAGCTATGCCCTGGCTCTCGAGCTAGGCGCTACGATCTCGGGGACCATACCTCCAGCAAGCGCTCGCTATTTCCAGCGTCCTCGCGACCGCCCGCAGTCTTGAAAGCGGCTGCGCGTGCGTCGCGAGCTTTGATCTCTGCCTCGACATGACCGCACAATGTCGAGCTCTTTCGCCCCCGCATCGTAGCCTGCCCACCGTCGCTCGTCGCGAAACCGACCTCTCCTACGAAGAAGGAAGCCAGTCGGGCTCAAACCGTGGTGTTCGCGGCCTTATGGGCGCGATAGCTTGCAGCTGAGGGAGATCGAGAATCCGGAGAAAGTGCCCCTTCTGCTCGATCAGACCCTCCTCCCTCAAAACGCGCAAAGTTCGGTTGACGTGCACCGCGGTGATCCCGGTCAGGTCGCCAATCACTTCCTGCGTCAACGGCAGCTCAAAGGCGTTGTTCGAAACGACGCCTAGCGGCGTCAAACGCGTGTATAGGTCTAGGAGCACTCGAGCGAGCTGCTCTCTCGCCGATGCTCTTCCGGTTACTGCGAGCATGTCCATCAAGGAAAGGCGCTCCATCTGCACGGCGAATGTGAACAGCATCGCGAGGCGTGGCCGGCGGTAGTACAGCTCACGCAGGCGTTCGAAAGGCACGAACGAGGTAACCGCACTGGTGATTGTTGTTAATGTGTCGGCGGCTTGGTCAAGAGCCATGCTCGGGGTTCCCAGCATGTCTCCCGGCAGGTGCACCTTCTGAATGAGACGCGCGCCGCTGCGCATGACGATCGACGAATGGATCCAGCCGCCCACGTGTAGGTAGAAGCCGCGAACGGCATCACCTTCACGTTGTATCGTTTCTCCAGCCTTCCAGCTGACCTCTCGGTCGCCTAATGTTACCAAAGCCGTTTCATCTTCGGCACTAAGATTTGCCAGTGCGTGGTAGCGAAACGTTGGATACATAGCCCGCCCTTCTTTACGTCGCTACGGCTTCTTCATCGACCTTCGTTGCGCATTACCGCCGTAACAAGCTACAGGCTGCAAGGATCTCTGACAACGCCCTGATCTGGATCAGCCATCTGTCATTCGCGCGTAAACGGCATCTCAAGGACATGCGCTTAGAAGGGCACAGCAAGGATTGAAGAAGGATAGGAAGATGGCGCTACGTTTTTTCCATCTTCGCGGCGTCGAGGAGGTCCTCGACCATTCTGGCCTCGAACTCGAGGGAGTCGAAATCGTCCGCTCCACTGCGCTTCGCGCGGCGCGCGATGTCATGAGTGGTGACGTCCGCGAGGGTAAGCTGGACCTGCGCATGAGGATCGACGTGGAGTCGCAGGATGGCGCGGTGATCTATTCGCTGCCGTTTGCTCAAGCGATCAGCCTCTTCGCCAACAGCGAGGCTGCCTAACGGTGGCTGCGGTATAGCGCCTCATGGCGATGGCGGGTTCGACCGGGTCATCCGTGCCGCGCCTGAGCGAGTTGTGCCCTCAGCCGTTCGACTGCGAATGAAGTTCTGCCCCTTCGCGGCTTCCCGCTCGCGCCACACGTTTGAAGCGATCGCGGCACCCACTACAATCGTTCCCGCTGCGAGCGCCAACCTGGTGACAAAGCGCCCGCGATTGTGCCGCCAAGCCGCGCCGACGCCCATCTCCGCCGGCACGTTGGGCAGTGTGCCACGCGACAGGTCCTCGACAACGCCTTCGACCACGTCGACCCGGTCGGCGCCGAGCAGGATCAGCCAATGCAGCCAATTCGGCTCGCTCCAGAGGAACGCGAGGCGCCTCATCGAGCGGCTCTCCCCGCGAGGCGGCACCGAAGTGCCGACCACCGCCGGCTGACGGACGTGCTCGATCGACTGCAGGATCTCCGTGATGCGGTGAGCGAACGATGCGGTCACCGCAGCCCTCGGCGCTTCAGCTCCCCCTCAAGCACCGCCAGAGCACGGGGATGGTCACTGCCGTCCGCATCTTCACAAGCTGAAAGCAGATCGTGGTCATGCTTGGGGACGAGGGCAGCGCCCCCATCGGGCGCGTCAACGAGAACATAGGCGAACGGCAGAGACTGAGTATACCGCCGGTCGCCGATCATGCACTCGTCGGCGCCATTTCTCACGCGCACGATCAAACCACTTTCCGGACCACCATATGCAACGAAGTGCCGCGGCCTCCTAACTCTACTCCGTCTGACACCTGAACGCACGACTTCCCCCTTGGTTCTCCTGCTTGGTCGGGAGCGGTTTGGTGCGGTGCACGTCGTCACACCGTAGCGCCGAAGGTTGAACCCAGCCCCCGAGCGCTTGTGCTACTGATGACGGGGGCTCGCCAAGGCCTGCTGGGTCACAGCAACCGCCGCGTACGCGTCCGCAAGCTCGAGGATGCGCGCGCGCGCTGCCGGGTCAGCGGTGTGTTCGGCGCGGGCCCTCTGAACTGCCTCGCGCTCTCGATAGTGCTGAATGTCGTTCTGGTCGCCCATGGCGATGCTCCCAGGTTGAAGCGGGAGCTTTCCAGTTGCCCTCGGTCGCCAATGTGCTCAGGCTTGGATCGACGATAGCTAAAGTTAACCTATTTGGTGGTCTGCCGATATAAAGTCGATCAGGCCGTACTGGCACCAAAAGGCTGCGCGGTCGCAGCCCAAAACACTGATCGCTAAACGCGTCGAGAGCTAGCGGGCGGACCACTTACGCAGCTATTTGGAGTCAATCAAAAGGTTGTTTCGCTTTTCCAACCTCGTCGCGCCTGTAAGAACAATCGACGCCGGCGTGCGCTAGCCTAGAACAGATTATCTCGAACCACCGGCGCACCGAAAGCCGCAGTGTGCATGCGCGCAATGCGTCATGTTTGATGATCTCCATCGTGGTGAGCTTAATAGAGATCAACAAGGGAAATTCGTGGTGCCGGGCGCGTTAACTCGGCTGTATGATATGAATTGCCTGAGCGCCTTGGTCCTTAACCAAGTGGCTTAGACCTTAATTGGAGGACTCGCGATCCTGCCGAACTGGATGCCGCCGATGGCGCCGCCCGAGGTAACCTCGGTTTTTGGTCCCACAAGCGAGAGCTCTGCAAGCCGGCTCGGCATCGTGGCGGCGTGCTGCGCGTTGACGTCTCTGCTAATCGGCGTCGTCGTCATGCTCGGCTGGGCGCTGGGAGAGACAGCGCTTACTCAGTTCTTCACCTCTCGCAGCGCGATGCAGCCCGCCACAGCGGCCAGCGCCATTCTCCTGGGCGCGAGCATCCTGAGCGCTAGCGCTCGACGCGCCGGGCTTGCCGCAGTAATTGCGCTGCTCGCCGCCTTCATAGCCGCGCAGTCGTTGGCGGAGCACCTCCTAGGGCTCGATTTCGGCACCGATCTGCTGTTGTTTCCGCACGCGGTCGGCGCCCAACCCGTCAATTACACTTTCCCCGGCCGCATGGCCGAACCGACCGCTACGTCGTTCTTGCTCGTCGCGGTGGCAGTGCTGCTCGCCTCTGGCAGGGGACGTCGCGCGAGCCTTATGCTCACGGGTTGCGCCACTGCGGTGCTGATACTGGTGACGATAGCGCTGCTGAGTCATCTTTACGCGGTGGCGCCGCTTGCCGGCATTCTGAGCTTCACTCAGGTCGCCGTTCCCACAGCGATGGCGCTAGGCGCGAGCGCCATCGGCACATTGGCGTTGCGGCCGAGCGCCGGATGGCTCGGCCTGCTCGTCGGCAGCAGCGTCGCGGCAACCGCCGCGCGCTGGCTAGTACCCACGGTAGCGGTCGTGCCCGCAGGTGTCGGTTGGCTCGCCTCCCGCGGCTCAGACGTGGGCCTCTATCCAGTCGACTTTCGACTGGCACTTACGACGGCCCTGACGGTGATCCTGCTGGTTGCGCTGGCCCTTTGAGGTGGCCCCCTAATTGACCTGACAGGGCCTCGCTCTTGGATAAGAGTGAGGCATATGACTGAGCTTACGACCAGGCGTTACAACGACGGTGAGGTCC
>NZ_SLXN01000009.1 GCF_004345855.1 Sphingomonas sp. BK235 | reverse complement strand
CCGGCGAAGTCGAACGCCTGACCGGCGAGCCCCCGAAGGACTTCGCGAGCTTCCTGCGCGATCATCGCGACGCATTCGCCAGAGCCGCCTGACCCTCCTGCTTTCCGTCCGGAACGGAACGATGTGCGGCTGAAGCTCTCGACCTATGATCGCGACGCAGCAATCGTCGGCTCGGGTGATCGAAAGTTCAAACGTCTGCTGCTGGCGACGCGAACGTCCGCTTTCCTGCCAACCTCGGCCATTCACCCCTGGCGCCGGCCGGACGCACCTCGAACGTCTGAGATTGGCAGGGAACCGGACGGGCGGCTATCAAGCGCAAAGGATGGAACTTCGACGTCAAGGCACGCGCGCGCTTGAGATGGAGGGCTTATACACAGGCTAAACGGGCTAAGCTTCTGTCAAGGGTACGCGGCAGAATACGACCTCTGCTATCGGCATTTGATCAACGAATATCTCTATCGGAACAATCCCGCTTGTAACGTCGGCGCTCAGGATTTCCCCAGCTGAGGAATTATTGTAGGCAATTCTTCCATTCTCGACCTCGATGAAACCGCTGAAGGCAGGCACAAGGGCGGCTGGCGGTGGTTCATCTGAGATACTGAGTTCTACCTCGCCTTCATCTTCATGCTGTGTCCAGATCGTGACGCAGTTACGAGTGCTTAAAGCAGGTCCAGCTCCTGTGTTTTCGGGTACGTCGATAATCATGATCGGATCGTTGATAAAGACAATCGCATGCGGGATTGCTGCCCTCGTGGTATACGTAACCATGGCGCCGCTCCCATTGACGCTGCCGACCTTGAGCTTGGATGTTTGGCTTAACGGGGTTCCGATTAAAGGAGTTTATGCCTCAGCCATTTGGCCCGAAATGGGCGTTAGCGGTCAGTTCACAATCGGCCTCTTTAGGCCCCAGCCAACCTCCGCGCAGCGGTGCTGGTCGCATAAGCCGCTGGCAACCACCTGCTGACGCACTTCCTGAGCCCGATCCTGCCCTACGCCGGGCTCGAACGCCACAAACAGCCGACCGGCAGAAGCGGGCAAGCGAGCGAACTGCTGAAGATAGTCGTTCAGGGTCGCTGTCCCGATAGGTTGCCCATTCCAGAGGATGTCACCTTCGCGAGGCACCCGCACGGAGTAGCCGTCCAATATGCCGCCTGACTTATCGAGCGGAAGAGACGCATATGTTGCCGACGCTTTCGCGCTTGGTGCGCCCGTCGCATTGTCAGTTGGATTGCAGCCGCACAGCAGCCCGGCGGCAATGAGCACAAGGAACCTGGCCATACGCTCCCTAATGGCAGAAAGCGGACGGCTAGCTGAACCATCTATCATGCATCGCGCGGAGAAAATCGGCGTCAGCCACGGGAAGGCCGGAGGCGGAGCCGATGACCGAGTCAATGCCGCAACAAGGGCAGAGAGCAGTCCCGCTCACGTCCTCAACCCACTCCACTACATCACTGACCGCAAACGTTTTTTCGCAATAGAAGCAGCCGCAAACATCGCTGTGCTCTAACTCCACTCGATGGTCGGCTGAATGGCGGTGAGCGGCTTCAAGCGTGATGCGTGGGAAGTTCATGAACGCAGTGTGGGCGGGATCGGGAATGTCCGCAACTGGGCGATGATGGCCGGGCCGCTTATCGCAGGAGGCGCTGGGCCGCTGAACGGCAGGCTGGGGGCGCTAACGGCCAGCGCAAGCGGGTATCGTACGGATATCGGAGTAGCGCTCGGCGACGTCTGCACGAGGCACGAACGGCATCGCGGCGGAGGGTATCTCCGCCTCGATCAATCCCGACACAGGCTCGGTTCAGCGAAGTTTGGTCTATAACCAGGGTGAGGGCGCCTCATCTAAGGCGCTGCTCCCGCGGAGAGCGGCCTGAATGCTTGGCGCGTAGCCAAGAATCCCAACACCCAAGCCAAACGAAGCTCAACGTGGCAATACGCATATGGGCACCTGAGCTCGTTGGACGGCGCACGAGCGCCATCCTGCTCACCAATCAGCCTCGCGGCTTGCAGCTCGTCCTGTGTTGGCACTCTCCGCGTATACCATCTGAGCCGCCACTGGAATGCAACGAAACATTTCCGAGCAACCCGCGCGGATACCGCTGAAGTATCGTCCTAATCAGGTGGCTAGAGGAGCTTCAAGGCCGAGACCATAGCGGCGGAGGGCTCCTCCGGCACGCTGCCTGATTTTGGGTACGAGTGAATGTTGTGCGGGCACCCGAGGCTTGTCGTATGCATAGGAGAGGAAGTCGCGACTCACCCCTGCGGCGCTTCTGAAAGGGAGGATCCTATGAGGACGGCTTTTACAATCATCTGGGCTGCTATGGCGCTCGTAGGAACACCACTTGTAGCAGCGGCACAGGGCTTCTCAAATCATTGGTCGTTTACCGATCAAAACACAGGCAAAATTGTTAGTGGCACAATAGATAATCTTCAGGAAGGAGATAAAATCTCGGCGGCTGGTTTGACCATTAATGTGATTTCAAGCCCTTTTGATGATCTTGTTGGGGCGTACACCCTTAATAACACTTTTGGATTTTTCCCAGCGACTAATAACATATATTCAGCTAAGAACGGCTTGGTGACTTTCGCGAATTTCCAGTACGCCAACACAAAGAACGATCTTCTCTTTTTTAGCACAAACCCGACAGACGACGAGTTTTCATTCTTTCCCGAGCTTGTCAACGCAGCAAGAACCAAGGATGCCTTCAACCAACTTGAAGGCACAGTATTTAGCCCGGCTGTCGCGGCTGTTCCCGAGTCCTCTACTTGGGTGATGATGATCGTTGGCATGGGCGCGGTCGGCTGGGCGCTTCGTCGCCGCAGAAAGATGGCGGTGCAATTTTCCTGCGGTTAGTATAGGTGTGAATGGAGGCCTGCGCGACCCGCGCCCGGTCTGTTCTGTGTTGAGGGCGGGTATCGCGCGGGTACAGGATGCGCGATCGACGACATCAATCAAAGGGCGCAGATGGCACCGAGGTGGAGGGCATCTCCGCCTTGGTCGAGCCCGCTTTGCGCTCGGCTCGTCGCCAGGGCGCCGATTGTCGCCTGCCGGAGTGGCGGCTGCGGCAGAAAAGCGGTCATTCGCCCTTCACGAGAAACCGTGGAGCAGCCCCGAGAAGCAGGCGAGAGCGGCAACCAGGTGCACTGTCCCGGCAAAGAAGACGGATCGATCGGTCTTCACAGCCACGGTCCGCCCGACCAGTGCACCGTAGACCGGGAACTGGAGCAACCCCGCGCCCATAGCGACCGGCCCAATCTCTCCCTCAAGCCGCGTGAGCAGCATAGAGTAAGGGAACAGCACTCGTGCCGCGACGTAGGAGCCGTGTCCGGCGCCACCAGACATGATGGCTGCCAGGATCGCGGGAGCGGCGATGATGGCGCCTATGCCGGCCCCCATCGATGTAGCGAGCCTGGTCCGTACGGCTATCAAGTTGGACTGATACATCGGCGCAAATTGCTCCACCTCGTCAATGTCCGCAACTGGGCGGGAACGGCCAATGCGCTGACGCGAAGCGAGCGTCCAAGATGTGTCAGAAAAGCGGACTTTTAATAAACGGGCGAACCGTCCTGTAGCGGCAATAATGCCTGTATTATAGCGTTCTTCCGGGCAGCGTACTCCGCCTTCACTCGCGCACTGCGAAGGTCAAAGTCGCTACCATATGCGCGCTGCGTTGATCTGAGGGCCCAGTAGGTAATTGACAGATCGCAACGGCGGGCGATCATGGCTTGTGACGACAGGGTGACCTTCTTGCGTTTAAAAAGCTGATCCCTCACGCATTCCTTTGCGGCCCACGTGTAGTCTTCCTGCCTTGAACAGGCTTCAAGAGCAATTGCCCAAACAAGTGCGGTAGCTAGCTTCATCGTTATGATATGGTGGATCGAGGCCATGCCCGCCATCGGGCGTAGCGGACGTCGCCGCCGCTGTAAGCTCATTTACCCGCCTTCATCATCAATCGGCGCAGAACGATTACAATCGCTATCGAGCCAAAGACTGAAACAGGTAGCCAGAGCCCGAACACGATCGCAGCAACGCTTCGCATATGATAGTCAGGTCGGGGGGCCGTTAGATACACACTCAGCCAGAAGGCCTCCCAAGTGACTGCTAGGACGAGGCTGAGTGCGATCAGGCGACGGCGCCTGTCTCGGGACTGACTCGGCATACATCGGAAATTATTCCCGCAAACAGGCGACCGCAAGTGGGCGATTACCAACGCCGTTAGGCCGACCGCGGGCGAGGTATCCTCCGCCGCAGTGTCCGCTACTGGCAGGTCGGCGCTTCCATGCCAAGCGAATGCGATGACAAGCATGGTAGCGAGCGATAGTCGGCGCTAGACCGTGAATGATGCCAGCCATGCGCTCTTTGCTGCTTTCTCTCGTCCTCGTCGCGAGCGGCTGCTCTGTAGAGCAGACCGAAACGCGAGCCTGCACGCCGCCGCGACAGAGTTGGGGTAAGCCACATCCACACCTTGGCCCTAAGGTCGCGCGGTTCACGATCGCGGCGGACCACGATGGCAGGCTTTATCTCGATGGCAGAAGGGTAAGCACGGGAGATTTGACAGCAGAGCTTAAGAGGATACAATCCTATGGCCGACCAGAACCGGCAGTCTTGCTAGAAACAGAGATGGGCGCGCCTTGTCGCGTCATAGACCAAGTGCGATCACTTATGGAGCAGCAACTGGCTTGCACCACTACCGGACACTGCGATGAAGGCGCTCAGTCCGTCTGGAATAAGCTAATGTATCGCGGAACCATAGTGCCCTGACCTTCGCGTATCTGGAAATGGCAGGGAAGCGGACGCTAGAAACCGAACCAGCTGGACGCTGCGATGCCGACCGCCACTGTGCAGCCCGTAAGCGCAAGCACGGCAAGGATGCCAGCAATCCAAGCGGCGACACGCCTGAAGCGCTCGTCCACCCACTCAATGAGGTGCTCCGCCAATCCGGGAATAAGGGGGTCCATGCGGCAACGCTACAGTAGCCGTTGAGGCCTGAGAATGGGCGTCATCGATCGCGATCCGAATAGCGGTTCACGAGCCAGCGAACCCCGAAGCCGACCGGGGCGGCTGCTAGGATGGTCGGTAGGCCAACTACAAGCCAAAAGCCTCGGTGGCATTTTACGCCAAGGCATACAGTCGCCCAAGCTGGCAGCTAAGGTCGGAAAGGCGAAGACTGGGAAGCCGATCAGCGCCGCCATTGCGCAGCCCCATCGACCTCCGCGCGTTCCTCCGCCCTTGTAGCGGCTGTCACTCATCTGATTAGACTACACTGTCCAACGATGTCCGCTATAGGCAGGCTAGGCGGCGTGAACAAAATGGCTTGGTATGGCGGCAGGGTAGGATAGCATATGACGATGCGCTTCCAATCCATCTTGGCTTTGCTCCCGATCCTCGGCGGTTGCGCCACGTCGCAAACATTCGATCACACCCAGTCAGCCCCCGCACTGCCAACCGCTGAAGAGGTGAGCCGATATGTGTCGTCGCACTGGCCCGATCTGAGCAAGACGTTTGCCCGCTTCGCAAATCGTCCCGGTCAAACGGCCACGCTTATCGGAATATCAGAAGTTTCCTGCGGTCACACCTACACGACCCCAGAATGCTCGTATCAGGTTGCTGGACGCTTCGGAGATGAGTCAAGTGTTGAGCGCCGTCTTCTTTCACAGTTTGAGCGGGATGATGCCGGAAACTTAGTCGAGGTTATCGTCATGTGGCATGTGCGGCGCCGATGATGAAAACGCCTTGTGCTGGCGTTAACGCCACAACACATGCTTTCGGACGCTAGCGGGCGTACCCGCCGAGGTCGCGCGCGACGAGCTTCTCGTTGGAGAGACGTGGCCCACGCTTGAGCCTGCTGTTGCCGAGCGTGCGGCGGCATGCTTCTGATCGGATGAAGCCGGGGAGGGTGCTTTGAACGGACCGGCGGCCTGTGCGGTGCGCGCGGCTTCGTTGTTGTTGCGCTTGGCATGGTGTGGCTGAGCCTGCTGTATCACGCGGGCGAGCGCCAGCGCCGAGTCGAGATGCTTGTTGTCGACCACGGCAGTCTGGTTCACTCTCATGTCGTTGCGAGTGCAGCTCCTGCGCGCTACGTTTGGCGCGTTAAGGCGAGTTGACTGGCGGCGCAGAGGTTCATGACTGGATTTGAATTCAACTGTGAGTCGTGCGGCCAGCGCCACATTGGGGTGCCTGCGCTCGCCTTTGAGGCTCCAATCTACTGGAACGAGGTCGAAGCGCTTGGGAGGCCGGAAACCCACGTCTTAAGTAGCGACCTTTGTGTCATCGCCGATGAACATCATTTCATTCGCTGCTCACTGGACATGCCGATCCGAGATGTGCCCGCGGTGCTCAGTTGGAGTATCTGGATGAGCCAGAGCAACTCTAATTTCGAAACCTATCGTGACACGCTGGGTGACACACCTGAGCAGGTGACCTTCGGATACTTAGCGAACCGTCTTCCTGAATATCCTGACACGCTTAATCTACGTGCTCAGGTGCGATGGCGAGCCCGAGGCGAACGACCGATCGTGGAGCTTGAGCCGGTCGAACACCCTCTTTTTGCGGATTGGACGGCGGGCCTGACAAGAGACAGGGCTATAGCTTTCGCTCAGCTAGTTCTCCATCCCACCTAAGCTAGACCCTGCGACGAAGATGGCCACCCCTGTTTTCTCATGGCCGACATGGGCGAGAGCCGCCCGGCCGCTCATGGCAGGCTAGCGAAAGGTCCGTTCTACTGCTGAACAGTCGCACTAGGTCGCGGAAGGTTCAACCACCATGGTCAAAGCGTTACTTTAGTGGTGGCAACGAGATACGCTGCGGTCACCTTATCATCTCTCTCGACCTTAAAAAGGAGCGAGGCATCGGAGACACCCTCCATATCAAAGGCAATGAACCTTTGGCCGCGTCCGGTAATCTCACCTCGCAAAACGGGTGAAAAGCCTACACTCTCCCACGGCCGTTCAGTCCAACATCTATAGATTGTCCTGAGAGGCTTATCAATCGACGCATGCGAGGCGTACGCGAGTCCAGAAAGATCGCCGTTAAAAGACTGATAACCTCGATCTAAGAAGCGGCACTCGTTGTGATCGGCCATGCGAACAAAGCCTAAACTTGCAAGGCAACCCGCGAGAGCCCCAGCCAGAAACGGCAGAATCATTTTCATTCGATCGATGTGCATGATCGTTTTGTTGTCTGCAACGGCAGTTAGCTGCCGGTTCGCCTTTGCGCAGCGATTTTGACCTCTCGTGGCGGGAGAACGCGCCTGGGGTTGCCGCGATCGCGCCAGCATGTGAGGTGGCCCCCTAATTGACCTGACAGGACCTCGCTCTTGGATAAGAGTGAGGCATATGACTGAGCTTACGACCAGGCGTTACAACGACGGTGAGGTCCTCTCCGGGGTTCAGCGCCGGAGGCGCTGGACCCCGGAGGAGATGGTCCGGATCGTCGAGGAGACATACCTGCCGGGCATGGGCGTGTCGCTGGTCGCCCGCCGGCACGGCATCGGCGCTGGCCAGCTCTTCACCTGGCGGCGGCTGATGGCGCAGGGCGCGCTGACCGCAGCTGGTGCCGGCGAGGAGGTCGTGCCCGCGTCCGAGTACCGAGCGTTGCAGGCCCAGGTGAGCGAGCTCCAGCGCCTGCTCGGCAAGAAGACCATGGAAGCGGAGATCCTCCGCGAGGCCGTGTCCCGGGCCGCAGGCCCAAAAAACGTATGGCACGCCCCGTCTGCAAGGGTGATTGTTCGACAGCTTCCTGGGTCTGCATCAACGTGGTCTCAAGGTCCAGCCTTGGCCAAGATGGGTTCCGCGCGCTCCGGGCCTCATAAACTACGCGGTGTCGAGCACCACGGCCGTGTCTCGGTCGACCGGCGCAACACCCGCTGGTGCTCCGACGCGCTCGAGATCGGCTGCGACAACGGCGAGAAAGGTCCCCGTCGCCTTTGCGCTCGACTGCTGTGACCGGGAAGCGATGGGGCACGTCGCCACTACCGGTGGCATCACCGCCGAGGACGTCCGCGACCTGATGGTCGCCGCCGTCGAGCACCGCTTCGGCCCCGTGAACCGCCTGACCGTGCCCATCGAGTGGCTCACCGACAACGGCAGCCCCTATGTCGCCGGCGACACCAGACGCTTCGCGCGTGACATCGGCCTGATACCGCGCACCACACCCGTCAGCAGCCCGCAGTCGAACGGCATGGCAGAGGCCTTCGTCCGCACCCTCAAGCGCGACTACGTCCGCGTGAACCCCAAACCCGATGCACGCACCGTCATGGAGCAGCCGCCGGCCTGGCTGACCCACTACAACGAGGTGCACCCGCACAAGGCGCTGGGCTACCGATCACCCCGCGAGTACATCGCGCAAACCCAGGAGGCCCCGTCAGGCATTTAGGGGGCAACGACAGCATGCTTGTGTCGGGACGTTGAAGGAGCGAGGCGCTTGGCAGGAGAATATCTGATCGACGGAATGCTATCAGGCACGGGCGTTCGCGATGTGCTTAATGGCGGTTATGTGGAGCCAAGCGATCTCGGCCTTTCGACTAGTCTGATCGCTCGGCTTTCAGCATGGCAGAAGCGATATGAGGAAACGCACTTCTCAGACTTTCCCGCTGACCAAGTAGCTGCGCTCGACCTCGAAGGCATAGATCTGACGCGAGCCGTCCGAGAAGAGCGTCGCGATCTGAAGATTGGCTACTACTCCCATGGTTTGACAAAGCGCCTGGATTGAGCCGCCTACATGCATCGGCAATCAGCGCTGAACAGATGGCGGCTTTCGGGTTTGCTGAATAGCACTACTACCGTCTGAGATCGCGCGCTTTCGGACGCTAGCGGGCGAACTCGCCCAAGCCGCGCCCGACCAGCTCCTCGTTGGAAAGGCGAGGGGCGGGCTTCAGCTTTGGCGTGCACAGCCGGCGCCGGTCAATCTTGCCCGCGGCGGGGCCGGGGGAGGGGCGTGCGAAGACGCCGATGGAGCCCGAGCTACGCGCCGGCTCGCTGTTGTTGCGCTTGGCATGGTGCGGCGCCGCTGCCTGGATAGCCTGAGCCATGGCAAGGGCGGCACCCAGGTGCTTGTTATCGACGATGGCGGCCTGGTTCACCCGGCGCATCTTGTCGAACACGCGGTAAGGGAGCACGCGCTCGCCGTGGCGGATCTCGATACGACCATCACGTTACTCGCAGACATGAACGCGCTTGCGCGCCAGCGAGCGGGCGAGGGGCGTCGGCTCGAGAATGAACATTGCCTTGTTATAGTGCAGCGCCAAGGAGGCGGTGACGGTCCGCTCTTCACGCCACACCATCTCGGCCTCGACGTTCTCATGAGCGGCGAGCGGACGGTGCACGTCGCGCGGGTCGGCCGGCGCACAAGCGAAACGCGCATTGTGCCGAGCGACATAGGAGGGGAGGAAGGCGTTGGCTTCGTCGATGGACGAGATACCGGCCAGCCTCATCGCCTTGACCAGCCGGTCCTGCAGCGTGCCGTTGGCGCGCTCGACACGCCCCTTTGCTTGTGGCGAGTTGGCGCAGATGATCTCGACGCCGAGCTTATCCAACGCCCGGCCAAGATGCGTCATGCCGTCGCTGTCGGCGGTCGCGTTGTTGTTCCGGAAGACGCTGTGCTTGTCCGAATAGAAGGCCACCGGCTTGCCGTGGCGCTCGAGATAGCTGCGGGTCGCGCGCATGTAGGAGAAGGCGCTCTCGCTCTCCGCCATCTCCAGGTGCATGAGCTCGCTGGTGGCATCGTCGATGTAGACCAGCAGCGTGCAGCGCGGGCCGCGGCCCTCGAACCAGTCGTGGTCCGACCCGTCGACCTGCACCAGCTCGCCCCGGCACTGGCGCCGGTAGCGTGACTGGTGAAGGCGGGCACGCTTGGCAACCTTGGCTTTCCAAACGCCGGCCGCCATGAGCATCTGCCGCAGCGTCTCGCGCGACAGCGTGATCCCATGCTGCTCAGCCAGGTACTCACACGCCAGCGTCGGCCCGAAGTCGGCATAATGCTCGCGCACGATGGTGACGACGCGGTCGCGGAAAGCGCCGCTGAACCGCCTGTTGCTGGGCCGCCCGCGCTTGCGGGACACGAGACCGGCCGCGCCATCTCGTCGGAGCCGCTTGAGCAGGCGGTATAGCTGGCTGCGCTGCAGCCCCAACAGCGCCATGGCATCGACCGGCCGGATCTCACCGCGGTTGAGCCGCATCAGCGTATCGAACCGGCTCACTTCGGCAGCACTCATCGTCAGCACCGTCATCGCATGCACATCCTCGATGTCCGAGGATGATTATGGCACCGGAGACCCGCCGCAGAACCGCTGTGCCATTTCTATCTGGCGGGAGTGTGCCATTTGTACGTTGCGTCTACACCCGCTTACACGACGCCGGATCGATAATATATCTTATGTAAAGCCCCGCGCCAGCGCCTCGCCATGCCGACCCGCCTCATCCCGCGTCCGGCATCACCCGGCGCATGAACTGGTCGAACAGCGGCACGGTGAAGGCGGTGTCGCCGTGCGCGGGGCTGTAGAGCATGCCCTTGGCGATCAGGCTGTTGCGCGTCGGCGCGACCGACGACACCTTGACCCCCAGCGCCTCGGCGACATCGCCCGAGCGGTGCGGCCCCGCGCCCAGCCGCGCCATCGCGCGCAGATAGCGTTTCTCCGCCGGGGTCAGCCGGTCGAAACGGACGCGGAAGAAGCTCGCGTCCAGCTCCGCCAGCGCCGCGGCGCGCGCCGCCGCCACGTCGGCCGCGCCGATCGGCGAGCGCTCGGCCGCGTCCCAGCTGTGCTTGCCCCATTCCTGCAGGAAATAGGGATAGCCCTGCGTGTCCGCGACGATCGCGGCCACCGCGGCGGGCGCGATCGCTTCCTCCTCGCGCTCGATCGGCAGCCGGATCGCGTCGGCCGCGGCCGCGGGGTCGAGCGGGCCGAGCGCGACGAACTCGAACAGCCGCTCGGCATAGGATTTGGCACGCCCCATCTGACCGAGCAGCTGGGGCAGCCCCGCGCCCACCAGCGTCACCGGCAGCCTCTTCTGGCTGGCGCGGTGGAGCGCGCTGATCAGCGCGGCGAGCTGGTCCTCGGCGACATATTGCAGCTCGTCGACGATCAGCACCATCGCGCTGTCGCGCTCGCGCGCGGCCTCGCCCACCGCCACCATCAGATCGGCGAGATCGAGGTCGAGGTCGCCCGAATCGGCCAGTCCGGGTTCGGGCTCGACGTCGAGCGCGACCTCGAAATCATGGTATTTGACCTTGAGCTTGGCGAAGCCCGCGAGCGCGCGCAGCGCGTGGCGCACCCCCGCGCCGGTCCGCGCGGCGCGGTCGAGCCGCAGCAGCCCCGCGCGCAGCGACGGCGCGAGCAGCGCGGGGAGCGAGCGCTGCTCGGGCGCCTCGATCGTCACCGCCAGCATCCGCTCGGCCTCGACCGCGTCGCGCACCGCGCCGAGCAGCACGGTCTTGCCGACCCCGCGCAGCCCGTAGAAGATCGTCGAGCGCGCGGGGCGCCCGGCGCGGATCCGGTCCAGCGCGATCAGCGTGCGCTCGAGCAGCGGCTCGCGCCCGGCGAGTTCGGGCGGGGGCGTGCCGGCGCCGGGGGCGAAGGGGTTGCGACGCGGATCCATAGCGAGGTTATGACAAGTTATCGTTTTTCTGTAAACTGCCCTAAGGTCGCTTGATCCGGTCCGGCGGCGCGGCGAACACCCGCTGCCAGCGCCGCGATGATCGAGGCAATGAACGCCCGTTCCGCGCCGCTCGTGTCGCGTCCACCTAACAGTCTGATCCGCCCCCGTTGAACGGTGCTCCGGCGAACGCCGGAGCCCAGGGCCACGAGCGTGACGTGCGCGGTCCTGGGCTCCTGCGTCCGCAGGAGCACGATCCCCACCGGATGGATCACCCGCCGTTCACGCCGCGCCGCCCGCGCGCACCCTCAATCGGGCAGGCCCGCCAGCAGCTTGTCGAGCGTGATCGGGAAGTCGCGCACGCGCACCCCGGTGGCATTGTACAGCGCATTGGCCACCGCCGCGCCCGCGCCGCACACCCCCAGCTCGCCCACGCCCTTGGCCAGCAGCGGGTTGGCGGCATGGTCGCGCTCGTCGAGGAACAGCACGTCGAGCGGCGGGATGTCGGCGTGCGCGGGGACGTGATATTCGCCCAGGTCGCGGTTGACGATCTTGCCCGTGCGCGGGTCGTGGATCAGGTCCTCGAACAGAGCGGCACCGATCCCCAGCGTGATGCCGCCCAGCGCCTGCGAGATCGCGGTGGTGCGGTTGAGGATCCGGCCCGCGGCGAACACGCTGGTCCAGCGCGCCACGCGCGTCTCCCCGGTCCAGGCGTGGACGCGCATCTCGCAGAAATGCGCACCATAGCCCGCCTGGCTGTAGCGCTCGTTGCTCTCGCCCGGCGCGCAGCCGCCCTCCACCACCATGCCGTTGCCGACGAGGTCGCGCAGCGCATGGCGCTGCCCGCGCGCGCTCAGCATGCCGTCGGCGAGCGTGATCTCCTCCTCGGCGACGCCCGCGGCGCGCGCCAGCCGCGCGCGCAGCTGCGCGCAGGCGGCATAGAGCGCGGTGCCCGCGGTGGTCGCGCCCCAGCTCCCGCCCGACCCCGCGCTGATCGGGTCGTCGGTGTCGCCCAGCCGCACCTCGACCTGGTCGAGCGCCACCCCCAGCAGGTCGGCCGCGATCTGCGCCAGGATCGTATAGGTGCCGGTGCCGATGTCGGTCATCTCGGTCTCGACCGCCACGCGCGCGTCGCCGCCGAGCCGCACGCGCACCTTGCTCGCCCCGAACAGGTTGCCGCGCACCGCCGCCGCCATGCCGAGCCCGACCAGCCAGTCGCCCTCGCGCCGCGACCCGGGCACGGGATGGCGCGCGTCCCAGCCGAAGCGCGCCGCGCCCTCGCGCAGGCAGGCGGTGAGCGAGCGGCTCGAGAAGGGCACGCCGAGCTCCGGGTGATGCGCGGGCTCGTTGCGCAGCCGCAGCTCGATCGGGTCGATCCCGAGCCGCTCGGCGAGCTCGTCCATCGCGCTTTCCAGCGCGAGCTGCCCCGCCCCCTCGCCGGGCGCGCGCATCGACACGCCCAGCACCTTGTTGACGCGCACCACCTGATGGTCGACCAGCCGGTGCGGCGCGTCATACAGCAGATGGGTCGCGATCCCGGCGGGCTCGAAGAACATCTCGCCCGCGAGCTGGTCGGTCACCGTCTCGTGCGCGATCGCGGTCAGCCGCCCCTCGGCGGTGGCGCCGAGGCGGACGCGCTGGCGCGTCGCGGGGCGGCGCCCGGTCATCTCGAAGACGTGCTGGCGCGGCATCGCCACCTTGACCGGACGGCCGAGCCGCTGCGCCGCGATCGCCGCCGCGACCGCCTCGGGCATCACCCCGAGCTTGCCGCCGAACCCGCCGCCGACGAAGGGCGCACGCACCCGCACGCGGTCGGACGGGATGCCCAGCGCGGTGGCGATCTGGTCGCGCGTCGTCACCGGCGACTGATAGGAGCCCCACAGCGTCAGGCGATCGCCCTCCCATGCCGCGATCGAGGCGTGCGGCTCCATCGCGGCATGGCTCTGGCTCGGCGTGGTCCAGTCGGTGTCGATCGCCACCGCGGCGTCGCGCAGCGCGGCCGCCACGTCGCCCTGTTCGGTGTGGATCAGGAAGAAGCCGCCGACGTCGCTCTCGGGCGGGGCGGCGCGGTCGAGCGCCTGCTCCATCGCATAGATGCCCGGCGCGGTGTCGTGGACGACGCGCACCCGCGCCGCGCCCTCGCGCGCCGCCTCGTAGCTCTCCGCCACGACCAACGCGATCGGCTGGCCGTGGTACACCACGTCGCGCACGGTCTGCACCGGCGCGGCCGGGCCGGCGAAGTCGCCGGCGTTGCGGATCATCCGCGCGTCCGCGATCACGTCGATCACGCCGGGCAGCGCGCGCGCCGCGTCATCGTCGAGCGCGGTGACGGTGCCGCAGCCGAACGGCGCGCGCACCAGCATGCCATAAGCGAGCCCGTCCATCGCATGTTCGGCGGCGTAGCGCGCCTGCCCGCTGACCTTGAGCGGGCCGTCGACGCGCGGCACCGCGCGCCCGACCAGCGGCGCGGGCGCGCGATCGAGCAGGCTGTCGGCGAAGGGCGCGTCCATCGTCAGCGCGGTCTCGGCCCGGTCGTCCATCGCGGTTCCTCCCCTCAGGCGCCCGGGCGCGCGGGCTTGGCGAGCACCGCGGCGAAGGCGGCGACATCGAGATAGGCGGTCACCGCGGTGATGCGCCCGTCGCGCAGCGTCATGATCCACAGATAATCGTTGGCGTAGCGCGTGCCGTCATGCACCGGCGCGCTGCCCGACCATTCCACCAGCACGTCGTCGCTCTCGGCCCACATTCGCCTGACCGTGGGGACGAGCGGGCCGCTGAGCCGCGCCGCGAGCGGGCGCGCGGTCGCCGCCAGCAGCGCCTCGCGCCCGTGATAGGTGCGCGCGATCGCGGGGTCGCTCCCCATCACGCGCCAGGTCGCGTCGTCGGCGAGCAAGGCGAAGACGTCGCCCTGCCCCGCCGCCCAGCGCTCGAAGGCGGCGGCGACGAGCGCGCGGTTGCGCGTCGCGCGCTCGTCGGCGCGCGCCTCGCCGCCCAGCGCCACCGCGGGCACCAGCGCCGCCGCGAGCACGATCATCGGACTCCACCGCATTCCCCCATCTCTCCTTCGCCGGCCGAACCTCCGCGGCGGCAGGCGCGCGCCGCGGCCTGCCCGGATCGGCGCGCCATCCTCCCGCCCCGCTGAGAGGCATCCGGCGACACGAACCCGCGACGACGCGCGCGGTTCGTCGCCGATTTGTCCGCGCTGGCGGGAAACGGAGGCGACCGGTTGAGCGGACGCTCAGTCGTCGTACCGATAGCGGCGGGGAGCGGCTCGTTCCACCCGTCATCCCGGGCTCGACCCGGGATCCATGGTGCCGCGAGCGCCGTCGGCGTCGTTCTCGCGGAACGATGGATCCCGGCTCAAGGCCGGGATGACGGTGATGGAAGAGGAAGCCAGCTTTTGCGTCCGCACCTATGGTTCCGCGAGCGCGACGCCGGTGTCCCTCGCGACACCATGGATCCCGGGTCGAGCCCGGGATGACGGTGAGGCATGGGGCATCCTGGGTCGGGACCAGACAAGTTCGCCGCGGCGCGGCGCGCGCCACGCCGGTTGCTGACCCGCGCCACAGCATGTTACGTCGGCCGCCTTCCCGACGTGAGGCGCGCGTGATCGATCCCTCCCCTCCCCGGCGCCGCCAGCGCGACCGTCGCGCCGCCGCGGACGCGCGGATGGTCGACGCCGCGATCGCCCTGATCGCGGAGCGCGGCTTCGGCGGGCTGGTGCTCGGCGAGGTGGCGGCGCGCGCCGGGTTCAGCGCGACGCTGCCGGTGCATTATTACCGCACCAAGGAGGGGCTGATCCTGCATGTCGCACGCGCGATCCTGGCGGATTACGACGCGGTGATGCGCCCCCGGCTCGAGGGGCTGAGCGGGCTCGACGCGATCCGCGCCTTCGTCCGCTGCTATTTCGACCATGCGCGCGAGCAGCCGCACCGCCGCCGCGCCTTCCTGCTCATCGCCGGCGAGGCCGCGGTGCATCCCGCGCTGCGCGACGAGGTGGCGGCGCTGACCGAGCTGAGCGCGGCGGGGCTGACCGCGATGATCCGCGACGGCCAGCGCAGCGGCACGATCGAGCCCCTGGTCGACGCCGATCTGTTCGGCACGCTGATCCTGGGCTGGGTGCGCGGGGCGGTGTCGCTCTGGGCGCTCGACCCGGCGCTCGATCTCGCACGCACCGCCACCGCGATCGAGGCCGCGGTGGTGCGCGCGCTGCGCGACCGCGCGCTGCCTCCGCCTGCCCTCCCCCCCGCATCGCTGGCTCCCTCGGTGCAGGGGGAGGGCTGAGCGATGCTGTTCGACGGGCGCATCATCGCGGGCATCACCGTCTTCGTCGCGGTCGCCAAGGGCGGCAGCTACGCGCGCGCGGGCGAGCAGCTCGGCCTGTCGCGCTCGGGCGTGGGCAAGGCGATCGCGCGGCTGGAGGAGCGGACCGGGATGCGGCTGTTCGACCGCACCAGCCGCGCGCTCAAGCCGACCGACGAGGGGCGCCGGCTGCTCGACGAGGTCACCCCGATGCTGGAGGCGCTGGGGCGCGTCGCCAGCCCGTCTACCCCCGCGCTGATCCGCGGGCGGCTGCGCGTGTCGACCGACGGCGCGTTCGGCCCGTTCCTCGTCATCCCCGCGCTGCCGCGCTTCCTCGCGGCGCATCCGCAGGTGCGCGTCGACGTGCTGGTGCGCGACCGCGTCGACAATCTGCTGCTGGAGGGGGTCGATCTGGCGATCCGCTTCGGCGGGCCGGAGGCGCGCGGGCTCGACAAGCGCCTGCTGCGCCGCAGCCGCGTGCTGACCTGCGCGAGCCCCGGCTATGTCGCGCGCCACGGCCTGCCGCGCGACCCCGACGATCTCGCCGACGGGCATCGCTGCGTCCGGCTGCTCGACGACGTCACCGGTCGCCCGCATGCCTGGCATTTCGTCGACGTCGACGGGCGCCAGCGCGCCTATGCGCCCGATTGCGCGCTGACGCTCAACGACGCGCCCTCGCTGCTCGCCGCGGCGCGCGCCGACATGGGGGTGGTGCGCCTGCTCGACGTGGTCGCCGCGGGCGCGCTCGCCGACGGCAGCCTGGTGGAGCTGCTGCCCGAGTGGAACCACCTGCGCTGGCCGGGCTATCTCTACACGCCGGCGGCGACGCACCAGAGCTACGCGCTGCAGGCCTTCACCGCCTTCATCGCCGAGGCGCTGGCGGACTGAGCGCGCGTCACTGATAGCGCGCGGTGCGCTCGAACCCCTGGTTGGCCTTCACCATCTTCGCGACGCGGCGCAGCTGGGCGCGGACGTGGCGCTCGAAGCGGACGTCGTCATTGACCCCGGTGACCGGATAATCGTCCTGCGCGAGCAGCGCCTTGATCCGCGCGGCCAGGCTCGCCTGCGCGTCCGCGGCGGCGTCGGACAGCAACGTGCGGCAGACATATTCCTCCGCCGCGGCGAGGTCGTGATCGTCCTGCGCGGGATAGCCGCGCCGGTCGGCCGCGGCCTGGTCGAGCCGCGCCGCGGCGGCGCGACGCTCGAGCCAGTGGCGCACCTTGGCCGGATCCCATGTGCTCGCCTCCATCGCCCCGCTCCCGTCAGGCGGCGGGGGACGCGAACAGCTTGGTCCCCACCACGCCGATGATGATCAGCGCGATGAACCCCGCCTGCACCGGATTGATCCGCTCGCCGAACAGGAACGTGCCGAGGATCGTCACCCCCACCGCGCCCAGCCCGGTCCACACCGCATAGGCCGTGCCCGCGGGCAGCCCGCGCATCGCCAGCGCGAGCAGCCCCATGTTGACGAAACTGAGCCCCACCGGCAGCGCCGAGGCGAGCAGGCTGGGGCGCAGCGCGGCCCATTTCAGGCTCAGCGCCCAGATGATCTCGGTGACGACGGCAACGCCCAGGATGAGCCACGCCATGGAGGAATCTCCTTCTCGCGGGCTCGGTGGGACAAGGCGCGGCCGGAAACCCGGAAAGAGGCCGCGAGCCGGCGCGCGATAGGCCGCGTCGCCGCCGCTGTCCAGCCGGGCGCGGCGGCGCGGCCTCAGCGCGCCGGCAGCGCCGCGCGCCGCACCCCCTCTCCCGGCGGCGCGCCGAGGCGGAAGCGCGCGACATCGGCCTCGAGCTGCCCGGTCTGTTCCGCCAGGTCGTGCGCGGCGGCGTTGGTCTGTTCCACCATCGCGGCATATTGCTGCGCCGCGCCGTTCATCTCGGCCACCCCGGCGTTGAGCTGCGCCACGCCGTCGGCATCGACGCGCGCGGCGCGCGCGATCCGGCCGACGCGGTCGTCGATCCCGTCGACCTGTTCGACGATGCGGCGCAGCGCGGCGTCGGTGCGGTCGACCAGCGCCACCCCCGCGGCGACCTGCGCGTTCGCGGCGCCGACGCGCTGCTTGACGTCGCGCGCCGCCTCGGCGGAGCGCTGCGCCAGCGCGCGCACCTCTTGCGCCACCACCGCGAAGCCGCGCCCCGCCTCGCCCGCGCGCGCCGCCTCGACCCCGGCGTTGAGCGCGAGCAGGTTGGTCTGGAAGGCGATGCCGTCGATCAGCGCGATGATCGCGCCGATCTCCTGCCCCGAATGCTCGATCGCGCGCATCGCCGCGATCGCCTCGCGCGCCAGCGCCGCGGTGCCGTCGGCGTCGCCGCGCGCCTGCGCCGCGAGCGCGCTGGCGGCGTCGATGTCGCCGGCGGTGGTGGTGAGGCTGGCGGCGAGCCGGCCGATCCCCGCCGCGCTCTGCGCCAGGGCATCGCGCTGATGCTCGATCCGGTCGGCGACGCCGTCCGCCGCGGTGCCGATCGCGATCGTTCCCGCGCGGATCGCGCGCGCCTTGGTCGCGACCGCGCCGACCAGCCGCCGCAGGTCCTCCTGCACCGCGTTGAACGAGCGGCGCAGCGGCTCGTAATGATGCGCGAAGGCCTCGGCGATCGGCTGGCTCAGGTCACCCGTGGCGACGCGGCGCAGCCCGGCCGAGACGATCTCGATCATCCGCGTCGCGTCGCTGAGGTCGACGGTGGTGCCCACCACGCCGGGGCCGTCCGGGAAGTGCGCGGCGAGCAGCGTCACCAGCCCGGGGAACAGCGATCCGTCCTTGCGCTGGCACGCCCATTGGAAGCGCGTCATGCCGTCGCGGATCGCCTCGGCGCGGCGCGGCGCGATCAGCTCGGCCGACGGCGTCCCGCACGGCTGGGTCGGCGCGGACAGGATCATCGGGCTGCACCCGATGAACTCGTCGCGCGCATAGCCGAACATCCGCAGCGCGCCGGGATTGCAGTAGATGAACCGCTCGTTCTGCGCGGCATAGATCGCGTCGGGCGCGAGCGTGACGAACAGTCCGGCATAATCGACCGGCGGTCGCCGCCACGGCCACACGCGCATTCGCCCCATCTGCCCGGCCCCCCCGGCGCCCGACGCCGATCGGGTCATTATAGCGGCTCGCGGCGCGATCGGGTCGGGTCGCGCCGGATGTCGGGGGCAGCGCCGCGCGCCGCCCCGCAGGATCGCGTCAGAAGCCGTAGCTCAGCCGCGCATAGCCGAACCGCCCCGGCACGTCATAGGTGGTGGGGTCGTAATTGTTGAGGCTGCACGAGAAGCAGGCGGGCGGATCGGTGTCGAACACGTTGTTGACGCCGAGCGTCAGCCCGATCTTCTCGTCCATCCAGCTCGGGCGGAAGGTGAGCTGGACGTCGCCGTAGAAGCGGCTCTTGAGCCGGTTGCCCCCCGCGGTCTCGACCACGTCGTCGATATAGCGCCCGGTGAAGGCCGCCGCGACCGGGCCGATGTCCCAGTCGAGCGTCGCCTGCCCCTTGAAGTGCGGATAGGCCTGGTCGGGGCTGCCGCGCTCGGTGCCGGTGTAGTTGGTGGTGGTGGTGCCGTCGGTCGAGGGGACCACCTCCTCGTAGCGCAGCAGGTAGTTGCCGCTGACGCTCAGCCCGAACGTCCCCGCCCCGGTCGGGCGCGTGCGCAGCGTGAAGGTGGCGTCGACGCCGCGGGTGCGGATCCCGCCCGTGTTGAGCAACAGCGCGTTGATCGCGCCGATCGACCCGCCCGAGACGCGCCGCACCGCGTCGCAGGACAAAGCGTCGGCCGACTGGACGCAGCGGTCGAGCAGGGTCTGCGCCGGGATCGAGGCGATCGCGCCGTCCACCTTGATGTCATAGTAATTGACCTCAAGGCTGAGCGCGCTGGCGAAGCCGTTGCGCGCCCAGGCGGGGCTGTAGACGCCGCCGAACAGCCAGGTGCGCGCGGTCTCGGGCTGGAGGTCGCTGTTGCCCCCGGTCAGCAGGCTGATCTGCCCGCCCTGCGGATCGTTGTAGCTGCCGTCGGCGGGGACGCCGTTGGCGATGCAATTGGCGCGCACCGTCGGGTTGGACTGGAACAGCCCGCCCGCCGCGCTGGTGCAGGGATCGTCGAGATTGGCGTCGAAGCGCGACTGCGCGCCGAACAGCTCGCCGATCGAGGCGGCGCGGTAGCTCTCGGCATATTGGCCGCGCAGCAGCAGGTCGCTCACCGGCTTCCACAAGGCGCCGCCGGAGTAAGTGGTGTTGCTGCCATAGGTCGAGAAGTTGGAATGGCGCACCGCGCCGTTGAGCTCCACCAGCTGGAAGAACGGCACGTCGCGGATCAGCGGCAGCCGCAGCTCGCCATAGACCTCGTCGACGTTGAATTGGCCGCGCGCCGCCTGCGCCGGGATGTCGGCGCCGAGCCCCGCCTGGATGATCGGATCGGGGGTGAAGCTGCCCTGCTGGTCGCGATGCTCATAGCCCGCCGCGATCCCGATCGCGCCGCCCGGCAGGTCGAACAGCTCGCCCGACACGTTGAACGTATAGTCCTTGAGCCGCTGCTGGCTGCGCGAGCGCTCGTCGAACCCGATATAGCCGAGCATCTCGGGGGTGACCGATCCCTCGCCGCCGAAGATGTTGAACGGCACGCACGCGCCGGTGCATTGCGCCACCGGGCCGAGCGCCTGCGCCAGCCGCGCCGCGTTGATGTTGCCGGTGAACAGCTGGTGCGCCTCGTTGGTGGCCAGCACCGCATTGGCGTCATAATACCAGTTCTTGCCGAACAGCTGGAACTTGCCGTCGATCGTGCCGGTGACCGACCAGGTATCGACCGTCTGCGAATAGGTGCGCTGCCCGGCCTCGATCAGGCGGCGCCCGATCACCTCGTAATTGTCCGGCCCGAGCGTCACGCCGAACGGGTTGAACGGGTTGGTCGCGTCGATCGAGATGGTGTCGAGCAGGTTGCCGTTGCCCGCGCCGGGACCGACGCTGAGCGGGAGGAAGGCCGCCTGGTTCTGCGAGTTGCGCCGCACCCAGCTGGTCTTCACGCGCACGTTGAACAGGTCGGAGAATTCGGCGCGCGCGTTGGCGAAGCCGCCGTAGCGCTCGTTCGGGGTGAGGAAGTAATTGTACGGCGCGAAGTTGAAGCGGTCCGCGGTGGTGAAGGCGCGGAAGTCGCCGCCCGCCAGCGTCGGATCGTACACGCCGCGCGCGTTGAGCGGCGCGTTGCGCACGGTGATCTCGCGCGCGCCGGTGGTCGGCCGCAGCGGGCTGCCCGCGTTGAAGCGGATCCGCCCGTTGAGCGCGGCGCCCGAGCAGCCGCCGACCGGGTCGCCGCAGCTGGTCTGCCCCGGGTTGGGGAAGCGCGAGAGGTCGCGGTCGGCGGCGCGCACCGGATCCTGCTTGGTGTAGAAGGCGCCGACGTCGAGATGGACGCGCTCGCTGCCGCCGCCCCAGCTCAGCTGGTAGTTCTGCGTCTCGCCGTCGCCCTCGCCGAGATACTGGCCATATTGCGCCTGGGCGCGGAAGCCCTTCTGGCCCGAGCGCGTGATGATGTTGACCACGCCGCCGATCGCGTCCGACCCGTATAGCGCCGAGGCCGCCGACTGGAGCACCTCCACGCGCTGGATCATCACGTCGGGGATCGAGTTGAGGTCGACCGTGCCGGGGATGCCGCTGGCGCTGGCGCCGTTGACGTAGCGCAGTCCGTCGACCAGCACGAGCGTGCGCTTGGCCCCGAGATAGCGCAGGTCGATCGCGGCCGAGCCGGCGCCGACGCCGCCGCCATCGGGCGGGTTGCCGAGATTGCCCGAATTGTTGAACTTGGAGTTGAGCCCGCCCGAGGAGGCGGGGATGCGCTGGAGCACGTCGGCGACCGAGGACAGGCCGGTCTTGGCGATCGCGGCCTCGTCCACCGTCACCACGGGCGAGGGATTGTCGAGCGGGTCGCGGCGGATGCGCGAGCCGGTGACGACCACGTCCTCGCCGGTCGTCGCGGCGGTCTCGGCGGGGGTCTGTTCGGGCGCGGCCTGCGCGTGCGCGGCCGCGGGCAGCGCCGCCGCGATCGCGAGCGCGAGCCAGCTCGCGGCGGGCAGATGAAGGTGTCGGAACGAGCGCGTCATCGATCTTTCCCTGTGCTGCGGCGCCTTGTTCGGCGCCTGTCGGGAACGATGCTGCAGAGCGGCACGCGGCTCGGGCAAGATTATTCGCGTTACGAAATGATCCGCGACGGTTAATTTCGTGCTTTGTGGTAAATATGACACTGGAGTGACGCGGGGGGACGGCGGGACGAGGGGGGGCGCCGCACCGCGACGCCCCCGCGCTCCTCACATCCGCAGCGACACGCCCGCGACGATCTGGCGGCCGAGCAGGTCGTAGCCCATGATCGTGTTGCCGCGCAGCAGCCCGATCGTCGAGCGGCTGTCGGGCACGATCGGCGGGTCGCGGTCGAGCAGATTGTTGGCGGCGATGCGGAAGGTCATCCGCTTGCTGACATCGACCGCCAGCGCGAGGTCGATCCAGTTATAGGCGCCGATGCCGGGGAACTGGTCGCGCCGCGCGCTCTCGTCCTGGCGCGGGATGCCGCTGTCCTCGGGCGAGTAGAAGGTCAGCGGCATGCCGCCGCGATGACGCCAGTTGACCGAGACGCTCGCGCTGCGGTCGGGGGTCAGCCAGGTGGTGCGCAGCTGGTGCGCCCAGCGCGGCAGGCTCTCGCCGCAGCCCGCGCCGTAATAGCCGGTGCAGTTGCGCTTGATCGCGGCGGGCGAGGCCTGGCCGCCGTTGCGCGTCATCAGCGTGCCGTTGAAGCTGACGTCGAGCCGCCCCGCCCCGCCCATGTCGAGGTTATACTGGCCCTGGAAGTCCCAGCCGTGGGATTGCTCGGTATAGCCGTTGGACGAGCCGCGCGCGACCCAGCCGGTCGCGGGGCGCCCCGCGGGCGAGCTCGACAGCGTGCCCGTGGTCGGGTTGCGCAGGATGCCGCGGCAGAAATAGTCCAGCCCGGTGTTGAGGCATTCGTTGATGATGTCCTGCGGCTGGAGGAACACCAGCTGGTCTTCCAGGTCGATCAGCCAGCGGTCGATTGAGACGGTCAGCCCGGGCAGGAAGCGCGGGCGCAGCACCACGCCGAACGTCTTGGTGAAGGCGGTCTCGGGGGTGAGGTTGAACCCGCCCTCGCGCACGGTGCAGCGCTCGTCGGGGCAGATCAGCGTCGCGCTGCCGTAGAGATTGGCGGGCAGGCCGGTGTTGGCGCATTGCGTCGCGCTGCCGAGCGGCGCCAGCCGCGGGCCATTGGGGTTGCTGGGGTCGATCCGCGGCGCGCACGGGTCCGAGTAGAAGCCCTGGTTCCAGGTGATGTTGCTCGCGCCCGCCGCGGCGCCGACGCCGGGGGCGGCCTGCGCCTTGTTGTACGAGGCGCGGAAGGTGATGTCCGCGATCGGCGACCACAGCCCCTCGATCTTCCAGGTGTCGAACTTGCCGTCGAGCCGGTTGTACTTCGACACGCGATAGCCGCCGTTGACCTGGAGCAGCCGCGTCCACGGCTGATCCTCGATCAGCGGCGCCTGGATCTCGGCATTGGCCTCGAAGATGTTCTGCGTGACGCGCTGGTTCTGCCCGCCGTTGTTGTCGATGAAGATCTGGTTGACGATGGTCCGCTCCATCTCCTCGCGATATTCGGCGCCGAGCGCGATCGCGACGCCCTGCTGCGCGAACGGCGAGGTGACGCCATATTTGCCGAGATCGCCGCTCACCGTGCCGATGAACTGGAGCAGCCGCGGGATCCGCGTGCTGATCCCGCCGGTGGCGCCGCCGTAGAGATAGTCGTTGAGCGCCTGGTCGCGGTTGAACGGGCGGAAGGCGTTGAAGGGCACGCAGGCGGGGTCGCTGCCGTTCACCACCGAGCGGCAGGTCGGCGTGCCGTTGACGCTGACCACGTCGAGCGAGCGGTTGATCTGGTCGAACCGCGCGATCGGCACGTCGATCGTGTCGAGCCGCGCGCGCGACACCATGCCCGCGATGTCATAGGTCCAGACGTCGCCGAAGCCCTTGCCGCGCAACCCGGCGACGATGCGATAGCCCTCGTTGGTGAACTTCTGCCGCACCGAGGGCAGGCCGTCGAAGCGGTAGCGCACGTCGATCGGCGCGTAGGTCCCCGCCACGCCCGCGCCGGCGCCGCACAGATCGCCCGCCTGGCTCGCGGACAGGAAGGGATTGTCGCAGTTCACGCTGAACGGGGTGCTGCCATAGGCGCCGAAGTTGAACGTGCGGTTGAGCTGGGTGTTGTACGACTTGTCGCGATAGAACAGCACGTTGCTATAGAGTTCGATGTCGTCGGCGAGCTCGGCGGTGAGGAAGCCGCCGACGTTGACGCGCTTGAACGGGCGCTGGAACGCCCAATCGTCATAGGGGTTGGCCGAGGTGCCCGGCGGTCCGCTGTTGATCGGCACGAAGGTGCCGTCGCCATTGGGGTTGTTGACCAGCGTCTGGCCGCTGCGCGGCCCCGATTGCGGGATGATCGTCCCCGCCGGGGTGAAGCTGGCGCGGGTGCAGGCGAGCGGCGCGGTGTTGCTCGGCTGGGTGACCTCGCAGACGCTGTTGCCGCGATCCACCAGCCGCACCAGGTCGGACTGGCGATAGTTGATGAAGCTGGTGATGTTGACGCGATCGTCGAACAGATTGGCGCCCGCGGCGAGGCTGAGGTCGCTGCGCCCGCCGTCGTTGCTCATCCCCTCCACCGCGTTGAAGCCGGCGCGCGCGGCCGCGTCGGTCACCGCGGAGCGGCGGTTGTCGTGGTTGAAGAAGCTGTAATTGGCGTCGAGGCGCACGCCCGAGAAATTCTTCTTCAGCACGAAATTGACCACGCCCGAGACCGCGTCCGAGCCGTACACCGACGAGGCGCCCCCGGTCAGCACGTCGATCCGCTCGACCAGCGCGTTGGGGATGATGCCGACGTCGACCGTGTTGGGCAGGCCGATGCGCAGCCCGTCGATCAGCATCAGCGTGCGCTCATAGCCGAGGCTGCGCAGCTTGATGCGCTGGCGCCCCTCGGAGTCGCTGAAATTCTGCTCGGTGTTGACCTGCACCTGCGGCAGGCGGTTGACCACTTCCTCGATCGTGGTGGCGCCCTGCGCGGCGATGTCGAAGGCGGTGGTGGTGACGATCGGCGCCGCCGAGCGGTTGTTGGGGCGGTTGATGCGCGTGCCGGTGACGATGACGTCGCCGCCCGCCGGGGCGGCATCCTCGCCGCCGGGGCGCGCGACGTCGGCGGCGAGCTTGGCGGAGGCGACCGGGTCGCCGATCGGCGCGCTGCTCTCCCGCGTGGCCGTGTCCGTCGCGGCCGGTGCGGCGGTGCCCGCGACCTGCGCCGCGGCCGGCAGCGCCACCAGTGCCGCCACGCAGCAGGACGTGGCGAGCATTTTCCTGTACATCATCGTCTTTCCCCTTCGCTCCCCGACCGCCGGGCGAGCGAAGGACGAAGCGGCCGGCGCGCGCGCGCACCGTCGCTGATCCCCCTTCCCGCGCGCCGGCTGTGCCGGTCGCGCGCTGACTCTCCCGGCGTCGTATACCGATGCTGTCACGATGCGCGGGCCGAAACAATACCAATCTAGCAATTTGGTTCATCAAAGCCGCGGACCGGGCTTGTAAGGATGCGGCGCTGAGTCACGCGGTCGATCGCCGCGGCGCGGGTGATGAATAATCTGAATCAATCGCGCGCGCGGCTTCCCTCGGCGGCGCGCGTGACTCATCAGGGGGCATGCCGATCGCGCGCGACCAACGCTGGCTCTATCCGATCGACTGGCGCGAGCTGTCGGCGTGGCTGCGCTTCGAGCGCGCGGGCGGCCGGTGCGAGCGCTGCGGCCGCCCGCACGGGCGCGACGTGCTCCATCTCGGCGACGGGCGCTGGTGGGACGAGGCGGCGGCGCGCTGGCGCGACGCGCGCGGGCGCGTGCTGCGCCGGCTCGCCTCCCCGGCGGAGCGGCTGCGCGCCGCGCCGGGGCTGCCCGGTCTCGCGCCGCCGCCCGCGCTGCGCGTGACGCGGGTGGTGCTCGCCGCGGCGCATCTCAACCACGATCCCGGCGACAACCGCCCGCGCAACCTCGCCGCGCTGTGCCAGCGCTGCCATCTCGGCCACGACCGCGCCGAACATCGCCGGCGGCGCTGGCGCAACGCCTTCCACCGCCGCGCGCGCGCCGACCTGTTCGGATGACGCGCGCCGGCGGGTCGCGCCAGCGTGGCACGATCGCGCCGTCCCGGGTCAGATCGCCGCTGGACGCAATCGCGACGCCGCCCTAGGCGTGGCCGCGCGAATGGGGATTCGCGCGTATTATTCGGGGGTTGCATAAGATGATGGTGGAGAGTTCGGCGCGACTGCGCCGGTGGACGCTCGCGCTCGGCGTGAGCCTCGCGGCGATGAGTGCGGCGAGCAGCCCCGCCGCGGCGCAATGCACCCCCGACCCGACCGCGAGCAACGGCGTGACGAGCTGCGCGGGCACCGATCCCGATGGCCTGGTGGTCACCACCCCGGGCACGCAGGTGACGGTCGCGGCCGACGCGGTCGTCCGCGCCGGGCCGGCCGCCGCGATCGACGTCGCCGCCAACGCGGTCCGGCTCTCGGTCGCGGGGCGCGTCGAGGGCGGCGCGGGTGCGGGGCTGCGCGTCGCCGCGGGTGCGCCTTACTGGGCCTATTGCTCGGATCCCTATGCCGGCGCGTCGCTGGGCTATTGCTCGCTCGGCAGCTATTACATGGTCTATCCCTCCGCCAGCGCGACGATCGACGTCGCCGCGGGCGCGACGGTGTCGGGCGCGCAGGCGCTGCGCGTCGCGCTCGATCCCGCCAACCGCCTCGGCGCGGTGCAGGTCGCGCTGACCAACGCCGGGACGATGACGGGCAGCGCGGGCGCGGCGATCGTCGCCGATCTGCCCGCGGATCCCGGCACCTATTACACCCAGCTCACCGTCACCAACGCCGCGGGCGGCACGATCGCGGGCATCAGCGGGCGGGTCGGTCGCGTCACCAACGACGGCACGATCACCGCGGCCGGGGGCGTCGCGATCGACGCCGCGGGTGCGCTGTCGCTGACCAACCGCGGCACGATCCGCGGCGCGGTGATCGCGCGCGACGACACGCGCCAGGGCAGCACGATCGACAATCGCCTGGGCACGATCGACGGCGACGTCACCTTGGGCGCGGGGAACGACGTGTTCCTCGCGCGCTACGTCGACGGCGCGGTGCGCACCGGGGTGACCGGGACGATCGACGGCGGCGCGGGGGTCGATACGCTGCGGCTCGACATCGACGCCGACGCGACGCTCGCCGCGGTGGCGCTGCCGGTCAACGTCGAGCGGCTCGGGCTCGAGGTCGCGCGCGACGTCACCGCGACGCTGGGCGACGGCTTCGCCGGTCCGGTCCAGCTCGGCGGCGCGGGGACGATCGTCAACCGCACCGTGCTGACCGGGGCGAGCGAGCTGATCACCTCCGGCCCGCTGTCGCTCGACACGCCCGCCTTCGTCAACGCGGGCACGCTGCGCACCACGGTCGGCGGCGCCTATGCGGTCCAGCTCAACGCGCGCTCGATCGACAATCAGGGGACGATCGAGGCCGCGGGCGACGGCGTCTCGCTCGGCGTCTCGGGGCAGAGCTTCAGCAACAGCGGCTCGATCACCGCGGCGGGCATTGCGGTGTCGGCGTGGAGCGTCGACTTCAGCAACGCCGGCACGATCACGTCCACCGCGGGGGTCGGCCTCGCTTTGTCGGGCTCCTACGGCTATCGCGCGACCAACAGCGGCACGATCAGCGGCGCGGTCGCCGGCGTGCGGCTCGGCACCGCGCTGGTCAACACCGGCGTCATCAGCTCGCCCGGCACCGCGGTGACGCTCGACTGGTACGGCACGATCGACAATCGCGCGGGCGGGCGGATCAGCGGGGGCAGCGCCGCGATCGCGCCGCGCGACGCCAGCGGGCTCTACAACGCCACCGTGGTCAACGCGGGCACGATCGACGGCGACGTCCTGCTCGGTCGCGACGGGCGCGGCGACAGCTACAACGGCAACCGCTTCTTCGCGCTGGCGGGGGGCGTGCTCAACGGCAATCTCACGCTCGGCCGCGGCGACACGTTGGTGGCCGAGCTGGCGGGCAGCGGCGCCGGGCGCTTCGCCGGGATCACCGGGACGGTCACCGCCACCGACAGCCTGTTGCGCTATCGCGTCCGCGACGCGGCCACCGTCGCCGCCGACGCGGCACCCGCCGGCTTCGCCACGATCGGCTATGACCTGATCGGCGGCGCCGCGCTGACGCTGACCGGGGCGCGCGCGCCGGTCAGCGTCGCGGGCGAGGGCAGCGTCGATGTCGGCGGCGACATCGTCGTCGGTACCGCGCCCGCGATCGCCGCGGGCTACGCGCTCGCGGCGCCCGGCGAGACCGCGGCGAGCGCGGGCGCGCTGGCGGTCACCAGCCGCGGCACGCTGACGCTGGTGCGCGCCGCCGGCGTCACCGCCTATCCGGACGTCGCGGTGAGCCTGACCGAGCGCGACACCTACACCAACGCCGGGACGATCGTGCTGGGCGGCGCGGTCAGCGCGGCGCGCGCCGGCCGGGTCGTCAACGCCGGCACGATCCGCCAGGCCGAGGGGAGCGCGGCGAGCGACGGCCTCTCCGGCGCGTACAACCGGCTCGACGTCACCAACGGCGGCACGATCGCGGTCGCGGGCGCGGCGATCCGCGGCAATTATTACGGCATGACCGTCGACAATGGCGGGCAGCTCGTCAGCACCGCGACGGGCGCGATCCTGGGCGGCGGCTGGTCCGACACCGTGTTCAACCGCGCCGGCGGCACGATCCAGGGCGCTGGCGTGGCCGTCCGCCTCGCCGGCGGGACGCTGTCCAACGCGGGAACGATCCTGGGCGACGTGCGGCTCGGCTTCAACGATTATGGCAGCAGCTCGGGCTCGGCGGTCTATGTCGCGCAGGGCGGCACGATCGCGGGCGACCTGCGCTTCGGCGACGGCGACGACCAGTTCGTCAGCTACGGCGACGCCACCGGGGTGAGCGGCACTATCGACGCGGGCGGCGGCACCGACACGTTCGTCCACGCGCGCGCGGCGAGCGCCACCGTCACGCTCGGCGCGCCGCTGCTCGCCAGCTTCGAGCGCGAGGGCGCGCGCGCCACCGGCGCGGACACGGTGCTGACGCTGCGCGCCGACGCGCCGCTCGCCACCGATCTGGCGCTCTCGGGCGACGCCACGATCGTCAACACCGCGGCGATCACCGGGACGATCACCGCCGACAGCGTCGCGCTGGCGCCCGGCGGCGGTGTCGCGCGGCTGGCGCGGCTGATCAACCGCGGCGACGTCACCGGCCTGATCGCGGGCACGATGGACCGTTTCGAGAACGAGGCGCGTCTCACCGCGACGCGCGGTCAGCCGGCCGTGACCCTCTACACCGAATCGACGCTGGACGCGCGCAACAGCGGCACGATCACGGGGGGTGCGGTGCTGACCGCGGGCACCTTCTCCTTCCCGTATGAGGCGGCCGGCAGCCCGATCGGGGTCTCGCTGGTCAACACGGGGACGATCACGGGGAGCGGCGGCGCGGTGCAGATGAGCGCGCAGGCCTATGCCCCGCGCGACGCCGCGCTGCTGCTCGACAACAGCGGCACGATCAGCGCGACCGGCCGCGGCGGGATCGCCGCATGGCTCGATGACGCCGCCTTCGCGGGCGGCGCGCACGCGGTGACCGTCACCAACAGCGGCACGATCGCCGCCAATGCCGGCGGCTTCCGCTATTCCGCCGGCTTCCCGCCCGAGTCGAGCTCCTATGTCGCGACTGCGGCGGCGCTGCGCATCGATGCCGGCGAGGCGGTGGCGGTGTCGGTCACCAACGCGGCGGGCGGGGTGATCGAGGCGACCGGGCCATGGTCCACCGCGCTGACGACGCGCGGGACGCTCGCGCTCGTCAACGCGGGCACGATCCGCGGCGGCGCGGGCGAGACGGTCGAGGGCTATCAGAGCGACGGCTGGGGCGGCGCGCTGCCGTTCCAATATTATCTCCCCGGCGCGATCGCGGCGGGCGACGCCGCCGACACGATCGTCAACAGCGGCACGATCCTCGGCTCGATCGCGCTCGGCGGGGGCGACGACCGGATCGACAGCAGCGGGCGGATCGAGGGCGACGTCTTCCTCGGCGACGGCGACGATCGCATGACGCTGGGCGGGCGCTTCGCCGGCGCGGTCGACGGCGGCGCGGGCGTCGACGCGATCACCGTGACGGGCGGCACCGCGGCGGCGCCGGTCGCCTTCACCCGGCTGAGCGATGTCGAGCAGCTCGCGGTGAGCGGCGGCTATGCCACGATCGCGGGCGCGGCGACGCTCCAGCGGCTGGAGCTGAGCGGCGGGCGGCTGGTCGGGCTGGCGGGCTCGACCCTCACCGCGCCGCGGATCACGGTGGCGCGCGACGCCACCTTCGGCTCGGCCGGCGTCGTCAACGCCGACCTCGCGGTGGCGGGGACGCTCAGCCCGGGCGCCTCGCCCGGGACGATGACGGTCAACGGCAATGTCGCGCTGGCGGGCAGCGCCACCGCGCTGTTCGAGCTGACCCCGACCGTGTCGGACCGGCTCGTCGTCAACGGCGCGCTGTCGATCGCGCCGGGCGCCACGCTCCAGCTCGTCGCGGCGGCGCCGCTGCGCGCGGGCACCAGCTACGCGCTGATCGACGCCAGCGGCGGGGTGAGCGGCGGCTTCACCACGGTGCGCCTGCCCGACGACCAGCCCGGGCTGCTGCTCCAGGACGCGGGCAGCCTGCGCCTGCTCGCGCAATTCGCGGGCGCGGCGGGCTTCGCGCCGCAGGTCGCGGCGAGCGTCGATTATGTCAACGCCGCGATCGCCGCGGCGCCGCGCGACGCCGCGCTGCTCGCCGCGCTGCCCGCGCTGCTGACCGACGCGGGCACCAGCGACGCGCGCGCCTTCGCGCGGCTGACCCCCGAGGCCTATGCCTCGGCGACCCAGCTCGGCGTCGACCAGGCGCTGTCGCTGGCGCAGGTCGCGCGCGGCGCCGCCTTCGCGACCGACCGCACCGACGCGGGCGCCTTCACCTTCGCGCAGACGATCGGCCAGTGGCACCGGCTCGGCGGCGACGCCGCGCGCGGCACCAGCGCGGCGCGCGCGCACGGCTACGGCTTCCTCGGCGGGATCGGCTATGGCGACCGCGGCTGGATGGTCGGCGCCTTCGCCGGCTATCTCAACGGCCGCCAGCAGATCGACTCGCTCGGCGCGCGCACGCGCGCCGACGGCGCGGTGGCGGGGCTGCACGCGCGCTATGCCGCGCCCGCGGGCTGGGGCTTCAGCGGCTCGCTGCTGTACGACGGCGGCGACGCGCGCACCGACCGCACGCTGCCCGGCACGGTCGCGGCGCGCGCGCGCTACGGGCTGCACAGCTGGGTCAGCGACGTCGCGGTGCACCACGCGCTGGCGGTGGGCAACGACTGGACGCTGCGCCCGCGCCTCGGGCTGACCTATGTCCGCACCACGCGCGACGGGGTGGAGGAAGCGGGCGCGAGCCGCTTCGCGCTGCGCGTCGCGCGCCACCGTCACGTCGCGGGCTTCGTCGACGCCGGCCTCGGGCTGGCGCGCGATCCGGACTCGGCCGCGCGCTTCCGCCCGCATGTCGCGCTCGGGCTGCGCCACCAGATCGAGGGACGCCGCGTCGCGGCGCTGGCGGGCTTCGCCGATGCCCCGCTCGCGCTCGGCGCGCTGGGGGCGTCGCGCGCGCCGGTGGTCGGCACCGCCGCGGCGGGGATCGACTATCGCCTCGCCGGCGGGGTCGACCTGTTCAGCGCGGCCTCGGCGCAGACCGGGCGCGGCGACCATCAGGAGACGATCACCACCGGGGTGCGGCTGCGCTTCTGAGCGCGGCCGCCTCGCGGCGGTGGCTCATGAACCGTCTCAGCCATCGCACTTAGGCCGATGACAGCGCGCCGACATTGTGCCACAGGCGCGCCATGGTTGAGATCACCCGCGAGCTGGTCGCTTACGCGATCATCGGTGTCGTCGTCATCGTCGCCGCGCCCGTCGCGGTGGTGATGCTGCGGCGGCGCCGGCGCGTGCAACTGCGCCGCCGCGGCATCAAGCGCTACGGCCATTGAGCGGACGGGCCGCGCGCGAGCGGCCCGCCGGTTCGCGCCGGCGGGCCGTCCGTCGCGTCAGCCGCGCACGAAGGCGAGCAGATCGGGGTTGAGCACCTCGTGGTTGACCGTCAGCATGCCGTGCGAGAAGCCCGGATAGACCTTGAGCGTCGCGTCGGGCAGGATCTCGGCGGCCTGCACGCCCGCGTTCTGATAGGGCACGATCTGGTCGTCGTCGCCGTGGAGCACCAGCGTCGGCACGGTGATGGCGCGCAGGTCGTCGGTCTGGTCGGTCTCGGAGAAGGCCTTGATCCCCTCGTGATGCGCCAGCGCGCTGCCCATCATCCCCTGGCGCCACCAATTGTCGATCACCGCGGGCCGCGCGGTCGCGCCGTCGCGGTTGAAGCCGTAGAAGGGGCCGGCGGGCAGGTCGCGGAAGAAGCTCGCGCGGTCGGCGGCGAGCGCGGCGCGCAGCCCGTCGAACACGTCGATCGGCAGCCCGCCGGGGTAGCGCTCGGTCTTGACCATGATCGGCGGCACCGCGCTGACCAGCACCGCCTTGGCGACGCGCCCCGCGGGCAGGCCGTGGCGCGCGACATAGGCCGCGACCTCGCCGCCCCCGGTCGAATGGCCGATATGCACCGCGCCGCGCAGGTCGAGATGCTCGGCCACCGCGGCGGCGTCGGCGGCATAGGTGGCCATGTCATGGCCATGGTCGACCTGCGCCGAACGGCCGTGGCCGCGGCGGTCGTGCGCGACGACGCGATAGCCCTGCGCGAGGAAGAACAGCAGCTGATTGTCCCAATCGTCCGACGACAGCGGCCAGCCGTGGTGGAACACGATCGGCTGCGCGTCGCGCGGCCCCCAGTCCTTGAAGAAGATCTCGGTGCCGTCGCTCGTGGTGATCGTGGGCATGGCTCGCTCCCTGTGCGCGGGTGGTCCCGGAATCGGTCCGGGGATCAGGATCATAGCCGTAACGATCGAGTCGAGTCAGGCGTATAAGATCGCGCCCGGACGCGCCGCGGCTGTGCTAGCGTCGCCGCGTCACGCCAGAGAGAAGGGGGCCAGCATGACCGCGACCAACTATCGAGGCCGCGCCGGCGCGGCGGCGCTGCTGCTGGCGGGCGGGCTCGGCGCCGCGGCGGTGACGGCGACGCCGCGCGCGCCCGCCCCCGCCCCCGCCCCCGCGGCGCCGGTGCCGGCGCCGGTGCCGGCCACCGCGTCCACGCTGCTGCCGGTCACGGTCGAGCGCGACAGCGGCAAGGTGCTCGTCACGCTTCCCGCGCCCGACGCCGAGGGCGTGTCGGGGCGCTTCCTCTATGTCACCGCGCTCAAGACCGGGATGGGCTCGGCCCCGATCCGGATCGACCATGGCATGCTGGGGGACACCCAGCTGCTCGCCTTCCGCCGGCTCGGCAAGAAGGTGGCGGTGATGTTCGAGAACCCGCGCTACCGCTCCTCCGGCGACGCGCTCGAGCAGCGCGGCGCGCGCGCGGACTTCCCGGTCAGCACCGTGGCGATGCTCGACCTGGTCGCGGCGCTGCCCGACGGGCGCGTCATGGTCGACCTCGGCGCGCTGCTGCTGCGCGACACGATGCGGCTGGCCGACAAGCTCAACGCCGAGGCCAAGGGGTTCAAGCTGATCGACGCGCTCAGCGCGGTCGACCCCGGCTCGGTCAAGGCCTTCCCCGACAATATCGAGGTCGACGCGGTGCAGACCTATGGCTCGGACACGCCGGGCAAGGAGGTCGACACGATCGCGCCCGACGGGCGGCAGGTGAGCTTCACCGTCCACCATTCGCTGGTGCGGCTGCCCGCGCCGGGCTTCGTGCCGCGCCGCTTCGACATCCGCTCGGGCAGCTTCGCCACCCCGGTCTATGAGTTCAACACCCCGCTCGGCGCCCCGGTGTTCCAGCAATATGCCAACCATTTCCGCCTGGAGAAGCTGGATCCCGCCGCGCCGCGCTCGCGCGTGCGCCAGCCGATCGTCTTCTACATCGACAACAAGGCGCCCGAGCCGATCCGCACCGCGCTGGCGGAGGGGGTGGCGTGGTGGAACCAGGCGTTCGACGCGGCGGGCTATGTCGACGCCTTCCAGGTCCGCGTCCTGCCCGCCGACGCCGACCCGCAGGACGTGCGCTACAACATGGTCAACTGGAACGAGCGGCAGACGCGCAGCTGGTCCTATGGCGGCGGGGTCACCGACCCGCGCACCGGCGAGATCATCAAGGGCAATGTCGTGCTGGAGGGGCTGCGGCTGCGCCAGGACATCCTGATCTTCGAGGCGCTGGTCGGGCTGGCCGAGGAGAATAAGGGCACCGCCAACGACCCGGTCCGCGTCGCGCTCGCGCGGATCCGCCAGCTCGGCGCGCACGAGGTGGGGCACGCGCTCGGCTTCGCGCACAATTTCGCGGCGAGCACGCAGGACCGTGCCTCGGTGATGGACTATCCCTTCGCCAAGATCGCGCTCAACGGCGCGGCGATCGACCTGTCCGACGCCTACGCCAGCGGGATCGGCGCGTGGGACAGGTTCACGGTCGACTGGCTCTACGGCCAGCCCGCCCCCGGCACCGATCCCGACGTCGCCGCCGCGGCCAAGGCCGACGCGGCGCAAGCCGCGGGGATGCGCTACCTCACCGACATCGACGGGCGCGACCCCGGGCTCGCCGTCCCCGGCGACAGCATGTGGGCCGAGGGGACCGACTCGCCCGCCGACCTCGCGCAGGTGATGGCGGTGCGCCGCGTCGCGCTGGCGCGCTTCGGCCCGGGCGTGCTCCACGCCGGCGCGCCGCTGGCCGACCTGCGCCGCAGCTTCGTGCCGATCTGGCTGTTCCACCGTTACGCCGTGGCCGCGGTCGGCAAGACGCTGGGCGGGGTGCATTACGGCTATGCGGTCGCGGGGGACGCCGCCCCGCCCCCGGCGCGCGCCGCCGCGGCCGAGCAGATCGCGGCGCTCGACGCGCTGATGGCGACGCTCGCGCCCGAGGCGCTGACGGTGCCGCCCGCGCTGGCGCTGACGCTGTCGTCGGGGATCAACGGCAGCGCCGACCCGCAGTTCGATACCGAGGTGCTCGATACCGCGGGCGGCGCGGTGTTCGATCCCCTGGTCGCGACCGACGTCGCCGCGCAGGTGACGCTGGAGACGCTGCTCGCGCCGTCGCGGCTGACCCGGCTCCAGCTCCAGCACGCCGCCGATCCCGCGCTGCCGGGGCTCGATACCGTGCTCGACCGGCTCGACGCGGTGATGCTCGCGCGCCGCGACGATCTGGTGGCGCGGCGGATCGCGCTGCGCGTCCTGCTCGCGCTGGCCGCGGCGGCGCGCGCGCCCGCGACCGCGCCCGACGTCGCGCTGCGGCTCGACGCGCGGCTGCGCGCCACCGCGAAGCGGCTCGCGCGCGGTGACGAGGGCGCGCGGGGGATGGCGCGGCTGATCGAGGATCCCGCCGCGCTCGACCGCCTGCTCGCCAAGGGCGCGCGCGCCGCACCGGCGATCCCGCCGGGCATGCCGATCGGCGGCTGAGGCGGGGGCGACCAAGGCCGCACGCGCGCGGCACCGTCTTGCCGATGGGCGTGCGCGACGCCGGCGGGTGCCGGCGCGGCGACGCCGCAACGAAGAGGAGACGATCATGATCGCGAAGTTTCTCGTCGGCGCCGCCGCGGCGACGCTGGCCGCCAGCCCCGCGCTCGCCGCGCCCGCGAACGGCGCCGCCGCGGCGCGCCTGTCGGTCGCCGGCCACAGCCGCGCCGCCACCCCCGCCGCGGCGAAGAGCGGCCTGCTCGGCGGCAGCGGCGCGATCGTCGCCGCGGTGGCCGCGGCGGCGGTGATCGCGGGGATCATCATCATCGCCGACGACGACGACGATTCGGACAGCAACTGACCCGATCCGGCGGCCGGGCGCCCCGCGGCACCGGCCGCCGCAGCGGTGCGCGCCGCGCCGCCGCGCGCGCTGTCACACACGGTTCACGACCCGCTCCTAGGGTCTGGTTCACCCGGTTGAACCGTGCTGCTGCGTCCGCGGCAGCACCTCGCCGCTGGATCACCCTGGGCGCGCGCGACGGTCGGGCAGCGACGCGTCGGCGCCCCGGCGCCCGCGTCACCCGTCGCCCGTGAAAGAGGTCGCCGATGTCCCGCCGCCTGCTGCTGCTCCCGCTCGCGCTCGCCGTCACCGCCGCGGCGAGCCCGCCCGCGGCCTATCTCGACGGTGCCGCGGTGCCCGATCTCACCCGCGTGCTGCCGCCCCCGCCGGTGCGCGGCGACGCGCGCTCGGTCGACGACCGCGCCACCTTCCGCGCCACGCGCCGCCTCGTCGGCTCGCCGCGCTGGGCGCTGGCGACGCGCGACGTCACCGACGATCGCTTCACCGTCTTCGCCGCCGCGCTCGGGCGGCACCTCGACGCCGCGACCGCGCCGGCCACCGCGCATCTGTTCGAGCGGCTCGGCGACGGCGGCATGGTGGCGCGCGCCAAGGCGGCGTTCGCGGTGCGCCGCCCCTATCTCGATCAGCCGGGCGCGATCTGCGAGCCGCGCAGCGCGCATCTCGCCGCCAACGGCGACTATCCCTCGGGCCATACCACCAGCGGCTGGACCACCGCGCTGATCCTCGCCGAGCTGGTGCCCGCGCGCGCCACCGCGATCCTGGCGCGCGGGCGCGAGTATGGCGAGAGCCGCGTCATCTGCGGCTCGCACAGCCGCAGCGCGGTCGAGGCGGGCTATCTGTCGGGCGCCGCGCTGGTGAGCCGGCTCCACGCCGAGCCCGCGTTCCGCGCCGACATGGACGCCGCGCGCGCCGAACTGGCGCGGCTGCTCGACGCGCGCGCGGCGCCCGCCGGTGACGCGATCCGGTCGGGCGATCACCCGGCGGCGGATTGACGCGCCCGGCCGCATCGGCTTCCTAGCGGGAAATCAACGACTTCATGGGGCCGACATGACTCATTCGATCGATCGCCGCGGCGTGATCGCGGGCAGCGCGCTGGGCGGCGCGGCGCTGCTCGGCGCCGACGCGCTGGCGCAGGGCACCGCCGCGGGCGCGGCGCCGGAGATCTACGAGCTGCGCACCTACCGGCTGGTCAACGGCGCGATGCGGCAGCGGCTCGACACCTATCTGCGCGACGCCTTCGTTCCCGCGGCGCGGCGCGCGGGGAGCGGGCCGATCGGCGTCTTCACCGTCGCGATCGGCCCGGGCGCCCCGAGCGTCCTCGTCCTGATCCCGCATCGCGCGCTCGTCGATTTCGAGGCGCTGCCCGCGCGGCTCGCGGCCGATCGCGCCTATGTCGCCGCGGCGGAGCGCTTTGCCGCCGCGACGCCCGAGGCACCGCCTTATGCCACGCACGAGGTGCGGCTGATGCGCGCCTTCCCGCATCTCCCGCGCGTCGAGCCGCCCGCGACCGACGCCGCACGGATCTTCGAGCTGCGCACCTATTTCAGTCACGCCGACCGCGCGGGCGCGACCAAGATCGCGATGTTCGACACCGGCGGCGAGATCGAGATCTTCCGCCGCACCGGGCTGACCCCGGTGTTCTTCGCGCAGGACCTCACCGGCGCGCGGCTGCCGAGCCTCACCTATATGCTGACCTTCCCCGACCTGGCGACGCGCGAGCGCAACTGGAAGCGCTTCGTCGCCGATCCGGCGTGGCAACGGCTGATCGCCACCCCGGGGCTCACCGACCCCGAGATCACCACCGGGATCGACAACCAGATCCTCGCCCCCACGCCTTACTCGCAGCTATGACGCGGCCCGGCGCCGCCGCGAGATGACCGCGATGTAATCCCCGCGCCCGCGCGCGGTCATGATCGCGCGCTTAGTCTCCGCCGCGCGGGGGCCGAAGCGCGGAGGAACGATCGGTGCGGAGATGGGGGTCGGTGCTGGTCGCGGCGGTGGTGCTGCTCGCGGGGATCGCGGCGCCGCGGCCGGTGCGCGGCGGGGCGGTGCCGCTGGCGCCCGCGGCGGTCGCGCCCGGCCCGGTCAGCCTGTTGTCCTACAATGTCGAGGGCCTGCCCTGGCCGCTGACGCAGGGCCGCACCCGCGCCGCCGCGGCGATCGCGGCCGAGCTGCGCGGGCTGCGCGCGCGCGGCGCGGCGCCGCACGTCGTCGCGGTGCAGGAGGCGTTCGGCGCGGCGCAGAAGGCGATCGGCCCCGCCGCGGGCTATCGCTACGCCGCCTTCGGCCCCGACGCCGCGCTGCGCTCCCCCGCCCCCGCCGACGCCGCGGCGCGCGCCTTTCTCGCCGCGGCCAGCGCGTGGCACGGCGAGACCGAGGGCGCGCAGGAGGACAGCGGGCTCGCGATCTTCTCCGATTATCCGATCGTCGCGGTGGAGCAGCTCGCCTTCCCGCGCTTCGCCTGCGCGGGCTACGACTGTCTCGCCAACAAGGGCGTGCTCGCGGTGGCGCTGCGCGTGCCGGGCGTGGCCGCGCCGCTGGTGGTGCTGGACACGCATCTCAACGCGCGCACCGCCTCGGGGGTGGCCGACGCGCGCAGCCTCGCCGCCTATCGCCGCCAGGTCGATCTGCTGCGCGCCGCGGTCGCGCGCTGGGAAGCCGCCGGGCTGCCGGTGGTGGTCGCGGGCGATTTCAACGTCGGCAACGACCCCGCGCGCGGTGCCTATCTCGCCGCCGCGCTGGTCGGCGCGGACCGGCTGACGGTGAGCGGGTCGGAGATCAGCTGCGGCCCGGTGTGCCGCTCGCTCGCTCTGGTCCCCTCGATCGCGCGCGCCAAGACGATCGTGTTCGCGCGCGCGCCGGCGACCGCGATCGGGACGGTGCAGGGCTTCGGTGCGCTGCCCGACGGCGAGCGGCTGTCGGACCATCTCGGCGTGATGCGCGCCTTCGACCTGAACGGATGAGGCTGGCGCGCGCCCTGTCCCATAATGGAGCAGAGGCGGGCGCGGCGGATTGCGGCGGGCGGCAGCGGCGCGCATCGTATCGCCGGGTCGCTACGGGCTCCGCGTCCCGCCCGGGCTGACCGTCCGGGCGGGGCGCGCTCGCCCGGCGCGGCGCCGTGTCGCGGCGTGCCCGCGGCGACACGGCGCACCGCCGGTGCCGACCCTCATCGCCGCACGCCCGCGGGCGCGCGGCGGCCGAGCGCGCCGCGCCCGCGCGTCCGCCCCCGCGGTGATCTACCCGGTGGCCGCGCCGGCTGGATCGCGTAAGGCATTGATTCGCAAGCGGCCGTGTCCGCTCGATCGAATCGGGACCGAGGCGCGCCACGCGCGAGGGAGAGCGGGATGACCCAGACCAGAGCATGGCCGACCGCGCGTCTCGCCGCGGCGCTCGCCCTCGGCGCGGGCGCGCTGCCCGCGGCCGCGCAGCAGGCGGGGCAGCAGGCGGGGCCGCCGATCCGCGACGTCCGCTACGACGCGGGCAGCGCGATCTCGCCGTCGAGCGCCACCGCCACCGTCTCCGCCGCGACCGTGCCGCAGGCGATGGACCGGCTCGACCGCGACGCCGCGACCGTCGACGTCTCGCTCGGCGCGATCTACGGCGAGGGCACGTTCGGCACCGGCTCGACCACCACGATCTGGAGCAGCGCGCTGGGCGCGCGCGTGCGGCTCGACGATCTCACGCTCTCGGCCTCGCTGCCGTGGATGCGGATCCGCAGCCGCTCGACCGTGTTCACCGGGATCGACGCCACGCCCGTGCTGGTCGCGCCCAACACCGCCGCGGTGAAGCGCACCGCCGACGGCATCGGCGACCTGACGCTCGGCGCGGCCTATACGATCGCGCCCGCGGGCAGCCCGGTCGAGATCGAGCTGTCGGGGCGCGCCAAGCTCGCCACCGCGACGCGGCGCAGCGGCCTGTCGAGCGGCGAGAACGACTATGCCGTCGGCGCGGACGCGTCGCTGCCGCTCGGCGCGGTCACGCCCTTCGTGTCGCTGACCTATCGCTTCCTCGGCGACACCGCCTTGTACGAGCTGCGCGACGGGCCCGCCGCCTCGGCCGGCGCCTCGTTCGCGCTGGGCAGCGACGCCTATCTGCTCACCTCCTATCATTATGCGCGCGCCGCCACCCGGCTGGTCGAGGACGCGCACGAGCTGTTCGCGGGCGCCTCGACCCGGCTCGCGGGCACGCCGCTGCGCCTCACCGGCTTCACCACCGCTGGCCTGTCGCACGGCGCCGCCAGCGTCTCGGCCGGGCTGGCGCTCTCGGTCGGGCTGCGGCCGGGGCGGGGGCGCGAGTGAGCCGCGCGCGCGCCGGGACGCGGGACGGATGAGCGGCGCCGACCCCGGCGACGCGGTCGAGCGGGTCTATGCGATCGGCGACCTGCACGGCCGGCTCGACCTGTTCCGCGCGCTGATGCGCGCGATCGAGCGCGACCATGCCGCGCGCGCGCCCGTCACCACCCGGATCGTCCTGCTCGGCGACATCGTCGACCGCGGCCCCGACAGCGCGACGCTGGTGCAGGGCTGTATGCGGCTCAGCCAGCGCAACCCGCGCTTCACCGTGCTGCGCGGCAATCACGAGGAGATGATGGTCCATGCGCTGCGCGGCGACCTGTGGGCCTATCGCGCCTGGCTCGATTTCGGCGGGCGCGAGACGCTGCTGAGCTGGGGGGCGCCGCCCGAGCTGGTCGCGGACCTGCCCCAGATGCCCGCGCTGCGCGCCGCGGCGCGGATCGTCGGGCGCGAGGTGATCGACTGGCTCGCGCGGCTGCCGCTCTGGCTGCGCCACGCCGATCACCTCTTCGTCCACGCCGGGCTGCGCCCCGGCGTGGCGCTCGACCGCCAGACCCCGCGCGACCTGCTGTGGATCGGCGAGGAGTTCCTCGACGCGGCGGAGGATCATGGCATGACCGTGGTGCACGGCCATACGATCCACGAGGGCGGCCCCGACGTGCGCGCCAACCGTATCGGCATCGACACCGGTGCCTATCGCACCGGCCGGCTCACCGCGATGGGGCTGGAGCGCGGCGCGCGCTGGTTCCTCGACACCGGCGCGCTCGACGCGCGCGAGGCGGCGGGCGCGGGCGCGGCCGCGCGGCGGGCGGCGTCATGACGCGCGCGCGCGGCGCCTTCGACGATCCGGCGCTCGACGACGCGTTGCGCGCGGTGCTCGGCGCGCCCGACGACGAGGCCGCCGCGCCGCCGCCCCCGCGCGCCGCGCTCGCCGCGCTGGCGGGGTCGCGCCGCGCCTCGGCGACGGTCGGCCTCGGCGCCACGGTCGCGCTGGTCGCGGCCGGCTGGCTGGTGCTCGCGCGCGGCGGGACGGACGATCCCGCGCCCGGCGCCGCGCCGACCACGCGGGCGCGCGCCGCCGACCGCGTCGCGGCGCTCCCTCCCGCGCCGCGCGCCGCCCCGCTCCCCGCGCGCGAGCGGCTCGCCTCGGCCGAGGTCGCGCCGGCGCCCGCCCTGCCCGCGGCGCGCCCCCCCTCGCCCGCGTCGCGGCCCGCCCGCGTGCGCCCCGCACCGGTGGCGCGCGCGGCCGACCGCGGCACAGCGGCGACGCAGGTCGCGGACCGGCGCGCGCCCGCGCCGCGCGCGCCGGCTATGCCCGCGCGCGGCGATACCGCGGTCGCGCTCGCGGCGGTCGCGCTGCCCGCCCCCGCCCCGCGCGCGGCGGTGCCGACGAGCCCGGTGGCCGAGCTGCTCGCCTCCGCGACCCCGCCCGAGCCGGTCGCGACCGCGGACGCCGCGGCACCGACGCGTCGCGCGCGCCGCGACTCGGTCGGGGCGATCCGCAGCTTCCGGCGGCAATGGTGAGCGCCGCGCGCACCGGCGCGCGCCGCGGTCACGCCCGGCGCGCGCTCGCCCGCGGTCGCAGCGCGTCGAGCGCGTCGGCATTGTCGCGCCCCCAGCGGTAGAGCAGCTCAACCGGCTCGACGAAGCGCCGCCCCAGCTCGGTCAGCCGATAGTCGACCATCGGCGGCATCGCCGCGAGGACGCGGCGCGCGATCAGCCCGCTCGCCTCCATGTCGCGCAGCGTCTGGGTCAGCATCTTCTTGGAGATGCCGGGCAGGCTGCGCTGGAGCACCCCGGTGCGCGCCACGCCGCCGTGGCGCGCGTGGAGCGTGTGCAGCACCATGCTGGTCCATTTGGTCGCGAACAGCTCGAGCACGCGGCGCGGCGCGCAATCCTCGCGCCATTCGTCCTCGGGGGTGCCGGGTCGCATGTGGTTACCTCCTGGTGCCCGGGGGCGCGAACGGTGCCGTCTAGGCGCAGGCGGCGCCGCTGCCTAGGTGGCGGGCCGCACGGGAGACGATCATGACGAAGACGGCATTGGTGGTGGGCGCGAGCGGGATCGTCGGCGGCGCGACCGCGGCGCTGCTGCGTGAGCAGGGCTGGACGGTCCATGGGCTGGCGCGCCGCCCGGTCGCGCAGGCGGGGGTGCTGCCGGTCGCGGTCGACCTGCGCGACCGCGCCGCGACCGCGGCGGCGCTGGCGGGGCTCGATCCCGACGCGATCTATGTCACCACCTGGCTGCGGCAGGACAGCGAGGCGGAGAATATCCGCGTCAACGCCGCGATGGTGCGCCACCTGCTCGACGCCGTGCCGCGCCCGACGCGCCCGCGCCACGTCGCGCTGGTCACCGGGCTCAAACATTATCTCGGGCCGTTCGAGGCCTATGGCCAGGGCGCGCTGCCGCAGACGCCGTTCCGCGAGGAACAGGGCCGGCTCGACGTCGACAATTTCTATTACGCGCAGGAGGACGAGCTGTTCGCCGCGGCGGCGCGCGACGGCTTCAGCTGGAGCGTCCACCGACCGCACACCGTGATCGGCCGCGCGGTGGGCAATGCGATGAACATGGGGACGACGCTGGCGGTCTATGCGAGCCTGTGCCGCGCGACCGGCCGCCCCTTCACCTTCCCCGGCTCCGCGACGCAATGGGCCGGGCTGACCGACATGACCGACGCGCGCCAGCTCGCGCGCCATCTGCTCTGGGCGACCGAGACCGCGGCGGCGCACGACGAGGCGTTCAACGTGGTCAACGGCGACGTCTTCCGCTGGCAGTGGATGTGGGGCCGGATCGCGGACTGGTTCGGGGTGGCGGCGGCGCCGTTCGACGGCGTTGTGCGCCCGCTCGAGCGGCAGATGGCGCAGGATGCACCGCTGTGGCGCGAGCTCGCACTGCGCCACGGGCTGGCCGAACCCGAGCTGGCGCGGCTCGCCTCGCCGTGGCACACCGACGCCGATCTCGGTCGCCCGATCGAGGTGGTCACCGACATGAGCAAGAGCCGCCGGCTGGGCTTCACCGCCTATCAGCCGACCGACGCGGCCTTCGCCGACCTGTTCGCGCAGCTCCGCGCCGAGCGGCTGATCCCCTGACGACGCGCGCCCGTCACCGCGTTCTCGCTCAAAAAAACCGGTCACGCCAAGCAAGTGTAAGATTCAACCATTGCTGTGAAGAAACGTTGCTGGCAATTAACTACAAACAACGGTCGCTCTTCTCACTCCTTTGAAAGGCGATCCGATGCGTATACTGCTGACGTGCTGCGTCCTCGCGGCGTCACTGAGCTCGATTCCGGCGACGGCGGCCACTTACATGATCGGCGACGACGACGGCTTCGGTGTCGGCGTGCCCGACAATGCCGACCACCCGTTCCTCGGCGTTCCGCCCTATGACAATCGCAGCGCGAGCGAGAAAGCCGCGACCAACGGCGCGCAATATACCGATACCTACAGCACCACCCAGCCGGGCTATAGTCCCCAGCCCGGCACCGTCGCGACCTTCATCTTCTCCGGTCTGGGCAGCGGCTGGACGCAGGGCGCGATGACCTTCGATCTCGCCGATTTCCAGGCCAGCACCTTCGGCGCGACGATCGTCACCTATAACGGGATCGTCCAGAACTGGGCGTTCAACGACGGCTACCCGCGCACCGCCATCCATTCCTTCGACCTGCAGCAGGACGTGCTGAGCTCGATCAACACATTGGGCAGCCTGACCGTCAAGATCGACCGCGCCGGCTCGGGCGACTTCTACGGCTTCGATTATGCCAAGCTGACCGACTTCAACATCGTCAACCCGATGCCGAGCGTGCCCGAGCCCGCCACCTGGATGATGATGATCGCCGGCTTCGCTTTGGTCGGGTCGACGATCCGCCGTCGGCGCCACCAGCACGGTGCCGCGCTCGCGGCCTAGCCCCTTTTCCGTTCCGGCGCGCGCCCGCGCGGCGCGGCCGGGACGGGCGTCACGCCGCGGCGGCGTGCCACAGGCGCATCATCTCGGAGACCGCGCGGTGCAGCGTGGCACGGTCGAGGCCGTCGCGCGCCTGGACCGAGATGCCGACGAGGAAGCCGTTGAACGCGGCGGCCAGCCCCGCAGGGTCGAGCGCCGGCGACATCTCGCCCGCGCGCGCGGCGCGGTCGATGCAGGCGCGGATCGCGCGGTGGTGCGAGGCGCGGATCGCCGCGATCGCGCGCTGCACCGCCACCGCGTCGGGCGATCCGCCCGTCGGCGCCGCGGCGGTGAGGCTGCCCGGCGGATGCGCCGCGTCGGTCTGCATGTCGACGGCGCGGCGCAGCGCCTGTTCGATCGCGGCGCGCCCGGGCAGCGCGGCGTCGAACAGCGGGTCGAGGCAGCCGCCGTAGCGCGCCTCGTAGAGCGCGAGCGCCTCGCGGAACAGCGCCTCCTTGGAGCCGAAGGCGGCGTAGAAGCTCGCCGACGATATCCCCCCCATCACCGCGCGCAGCTTGGCGAGCGAGGCGAATTCGTAGCCATAGGCCCAGAAGACATGCATGGCCTGTTCGACCGCCAGGTCGCGATCGAAGCCGCGCGGTCGTCCCGTCCTGTTCATCCCGCTCCATCCACCGTCTCAGGCCCGAACGCGGGACCGGGCGCGCGAGTTCATGGCGACCGTCCGTCGCAGCCGCGGCACGCCGCGCACGGACTTGTGGAACAAGCGATCCACAAGCTGGTTTGGCGGCTGTTCCGTGGCGCTTCGCGCGCGGGGCAGCGAGACGACAGGAGGAGACACGCTGATGTGGGGATTTGTCACAGCCACCGCGGTCGCGGCGGTGATGTCGCTGGGCGTGGTCGCGCAGGCGGACGCGCAGGCGGCGCCGCGTGGCGCGGGGGCGAAGCCGACCGTGGTGCTGGTCCACGGCGCCTTCGCCGAATCGGCGAGCTGGAACGGGGTGGTCGCGGCGCTCGCGCGCGACGGCTATACGGTGGTCGCCGCGGCCAATCCGCTGCGCGGCGTCGCCGCCGATGCGGCCGCGGTGTCGACGCTGGTCGGCGCGATCAAGGGGCCGGTGGTGCTGGTCGGCCATAGCTATGGCGGTGCGGTGATCTCGGCGGTGCAGCAGGCCGCCAACGTCAAGGCGCTGGTCTATGTCGCCGCCTTCGCGCCCGAGGTCGGCGAGACCTGCCTCGAGCTGAGCGGCCGTTTCCCCGGCAGCACGCTGGCGGGCACGCTGGCGCCGCCGGTGGCGCTGCCCGGCGGCGCGCACGACCTCTATATCGACCAGCAGAAATTCCCGCAGCAGTTCGCCGCGGATGTCGCGCCCGACCAGGCGCGGCTGATGGCGGCGACGCAGCGCCCGGTCACCGACGCCGCGCTGGGCGAGAAGGCGGCGCATGCGGCGTGGAAGACGCTGCCGTCCTGGTCGGTCTACGGCTCGGCGGACCGCAACATCCCGCCCGCCGCGCTCGACTTCATGGCCAAGCGCGCGCGCTCCACCGCGCAGGTGATCGCCGGCGCGTCGCACGTCGTGATGGTGTCGCACCCGCGCGAGGTCGCCGCGGTGATCGAGCAGGCGGCGCAGGGCGCGCGCTGACGCCCGCCACCGCACCCGCCCCCGCCCGCCCCGCACCGCGCGGGCGGGGGCCTTCGACCGAGGAGCGCGCGATGGCGCCACCGATCCCCGCCCGACGCGTCAGCCGCGGCAGCCTGTGCCCGGCGCTCGCCCTGGCGCTGCTCGCGCCGGTGGCGTTCCCCGCCGCGGCGCAGGTCACCCGCGTCGACGCGCCCGGCCGCCCTTATGCCGCGAGCGTGCGCGTGCCCGCGGGCGCGACGGTCGTCCATGTCAGCGGCATCGTCGCCGACCCGGGCGGCGCGGGCGCCGCGCCGCGCTGGGGCGACACCGAGGCGCAGGCGCGCGCAGTGCTGCGCCAGCTCGCCGCCGCGCTGGCGGCACAGCGCATGACGCTCGGCGACGTGGTGGCGCTGCGCGTCTATCTGGTCGCGCCGCCGGGCGCGGAGCGGATGGATTATGCGGGCTTCTCTCGCGCTTACGCCGAGGTCTTCGGACAGATCCGGCCGGCGCGGGCGACCGTGGAGGTGGGCGGGCTGGTCGATCCCGGCCAGCTCGTCGAGATCGAGGCAACCGCGGCGCGCGCCGCGCCGCGCGGCAGGAGGAGCGAGTGATGGTGACCGACCGCCGCACCCTATTGGGCGCCGCGCTCGCGGCGGGGGCGACGACGCTGGCCGCGCCGCTGCGCGCCGCGACCCTGCCGCGCGCCGATCATGTCGTGCTGGTCCACGGCCTGTTCGCGGACGGCTCGTCCTGGGGCGAGGTGATCCCGCTGCTCCAGGCGCGCGGGCTCGACGTCACCTCGGTGCAGAACCCGCTGACCAGCCTCGCCGAGGCGGTGGCCGCCTGTTCGCGCGTGCTCGATCGCCAGCCGGGCGCGACCGTGCTCGCGGGCCATTCCTTCGCGGGGATGATCGTCACCGAGGCGGGGGTCCACCCGCGCGTGTCGGCGCTGGCCTATGTCGCCGCGCGCGCGCCCGACGCGGGGGAGGATTATGCCGCGCTCGCCGCCACCTATCCCGCGCCCCCCGCGGCGGCGGGGATCGTGTTCGACGGCGACGAGGGGCGGTTGAGCGAGGCCACCTTCCTGCGCGACTTCGCCCCCGACCTGCCGCCGGCGCGCGCGCGCGCGCTCTATGCGGCGCAATGGCCGTTCCGCCGCTCGCTGACGACGGAGCGGACGCGCCACGCCGCGTGGCGGCACCGGCCGAGCGTCTATGCCGTGTCGACGCAGGACCGCGTGATCGACCCCGGGCTGCAGCGCTTCATGGCGCGGCGGATGCGCGCGGAGACGGTCGAGCTGGCGGCGAGCCACGTCTCGCTGCTGTCGCAGCCGCGCGCGGTCGCCGATCTGATCCTGCGCGCCGCGGGGCGCGCGTCGTGACGACGCGCTGAGCCACACCGCCCCGCGCGCCGGCCGGCGGCGCGGCGGGCGCCATCGGTCCGGACCCAGAAAGGTTCATTGTCGCCGAAGCGACTCGCCCCCGTCATCCCGGGCTCGACCCGGGATCCATGGTGCCGCGAGCGCCGCCAACGTTGCTTTCGCGGAACAATGGATCCCGGCGCGGGGCCGGGATGACAGTGAGGAAAGAGAAAGAGGTCTCCCTCATCACAGCGCATCACCCGCGAAGAGCAGCGGCCGATCAGGTGGCCGACGATGCAAGCCACCTTTTGGATCCTGCCCCATCAATCGCTCGTCCCGCGCGCCTCGCCCGTCTCCCACGGTCGCGGCGCCGCGGCAGTGCGCGTCGGACGGGTCGGTCTTCCCGCGCTTTATTCGCGCCGCGCGCCGCGGCGGGGGGACGGGCCGTCTACAAAGAAAGATCGGCGCCGCGGGGGGATGGGTGCCGCGCACCGACGCCGCCTCGCGACGGCGTCCCTGACGACGGGACACTGACCGATGACCTTGACGCGCTCCGCCCTCGGCCTCCTGCGGCAGGGCGTATCGGCCGCCGCGCTGCTCGTCGCGCTCGCCGGCCCTGCGCGGGCGCAGACGCAGGCGCAGACGGCGATCCCGGACGCCGCCGCGGCGGAGCAGCCCGCCGCGCCGGGGCGCGACATCATCGTCACCGGCACGTTGTTCCGCGACTCCAACGCGTCGCAGATCTCGCCGGTGACGGTGCTGAGCGCGGACACGCTCGCGCGCGCGCACATGACCACCGCGCAGGAGGCGATCCGCTCGATCTCGGCCGACGGCGCCGGCTCGATCTCGACCGGGTTCCGCAACGGTTTCTCCGCGGGCGGCGCGGCGGTGTCGCTGCGCGGGCTCGGCGTGTCGTCGACCGTGGTGCTGATCGACGGGCTGCGCTCGGCCAATTTCCCGCTCAACGACGACGGCCACAACGCCTATGTCGACCTGAACTCGATCCCGTTCAGCATCGTCGACCGGATCGAGGTGCTCAAGGACGGCGCCTCCTCCACCTATGGCGCGGACGCGATCGGCGGCGTGGTCAATCTCATCACCCGCCGCAACGTGCAGGGCATCGACGGGTCGGTCGAGGCGGGCACCACCGCGCACGGCGACGGCGGGCACACCCGCGCCACCCTGACCGTCGGCCACGGCGATTACACGACGCAGGGCTGGAACCTGTACGTCAACGCGGAATATACCGCGGACAATGTCATCACCAATCATGCGCGCGGCTATCCGTTCAACACGCTCGACCTGCGCCCGAGCGGTCTCGCCGACCGCAACCGCAACCATGACTCGCTGACCGCCGACAATCCCGAGGCGGTGGTCACGCGCGTCACGCAGAGCGACCTCGACAATCCGCTCGCGGGCCGGATCGGCGCGCCGCTGACGCGCGATTACCGGCTCATCGACCCGGCCTCCTGCCCGCACGGCCGCTTCACGGTCGATACCGCCAGGGCGCGCGGCACCGGCTGTGCGCACAACCTGCCCGACGAATATCTCGTCATCCAGCCGCGCCAGCAGCGTTACTCCACCACCGGCCGGCTCAGCCTGCGGCTCGGCGACGCGCTGCAGGCCTTCGCCACCGCCAGTTACTCGCATTCCGACGTGGCCTATCCGGACGCGCCGTCGCGGATCCGCCAGACCCAGCCGTTCGGCGGGTCGACCGCGCTGGCCTCGAACAACCCGGGGATCGTCCTGCCCGTCTATGTCTGCGCCGCCGGGCACGGCTGCGCGACCGCGGCGGACCGGCGGCTCAACCCCAACAACCCCTATGCCGCCGCCTTCGCCGACCGGCCCGGCGAGGGCGCGGCGCGGATCTATTACCGCTTCGGCGACATCCCCACGGGCACCGACCGCTACGTCGACGTCGTGCGCACTTCCGCGGGGATCTCGGGCGAGCTCGGCGGCGGGTTCAGCTTCCGGCTCAACGGCGTCTTCGCGCGTGACGATCTCGGCGTGACGCAGCACGGCTTCCTGCGGATCCGCGGCCTGCTCGACGCGATCAACACCGGCGCCTATGATTTCGTCGACCCGCGGCGCAACACCGCGGCGGTGCGGCGGCAGGTCGCGCCCGACCGCACCACCCGGTCGCACGCGACGATGGCGACGATCGGCGGCTCGCTGCTCAACCAGCTGGCGACGCTGCCCGGGGGCGACCTCAACCTCGGCGCCGGTTTCCAGCTCCGCCGCGAGACGCTGCTCAATCCCAATGCCAACGCCGACCTGAGCTATTACACGCTCAACACCTCCTCGGCGCGCGGCCGCCAGACCGTGACCGCGGGCTTCTTCGAGATCGATGCGCCGCTGGTGCGCCAGCTCCATCTCAATCTGTCCGGACGCTACGACCGTTACTCGCTCGGCTACGGCCATTTCTCGCCCAAGGCCGGGGTGATGGTGACGCCCGTCACCGGCGTCGCGCTGCGCGCCACCTATGCGCAGGGGTTCCGCGCGCCCACCTTCGCCGAGAACAATGCGGCGAGCAGCTACGCCGGCTTCTCCTCCTTCGCACCCCCGGCCAGCTTCGTCGCGGCGCACGCGGGCAATGCCGGTTATTACAGCAATTACAATCTGGGCAGCGGCTCGATCGGCAATCCCGCGATCCACCCCGAGGTGTCGCGCAGCCTGACGCTGGGGACGATCGTCCGGCCCGCGCGCTGGTTCGACCTGACGGTGGATTATTATCGCGTCCGCAAGACCAACCTCATCGTCAGCGGCCCGCTGCGCGCCGCCGCGATCGGCGCTTATTACGGCCAGGCCGACGCGGCCGCGGGCTGCGCCGCGCTCGCCGCGGTCGGGCCGGGCTATCGCTGCAACGTGGTCGACGCGCCCGATCCCGATCATCCCCAGGCGCTGCCGCGGCTGCTGGTGTTCGACGTGCCCTTCGTCAACGCCAGCGCGGAGACGAGCGCGGGCGTGGACATCCAGGGCAATGCCACCGTCGCGCTCGCGCCGCACGTGCGATGGACCAGCCGGCTCGACGTCACCGACGTGCTCCGGCTCGATCTCGTCACCCCCGAGGGGGTGGTGCAACGCTATGCCGGCACGCTCGGCCCCTATGAGCTGTCGTCGGGCGGCGGCACGCCGCGGCTCCGCGGCAATTGGCAGAACGCGCTCGACATCGGCGCGGTCTCGCTCGCGGCGACGGCTTATTATGTCGGCCGCATCAAGCAGGTCGCCGCCGACGAGGCCGAGGTGGTCGACGGCCGCATCGACCTGTCCTGCGCGCATTCGATGGCGCCGCTGCTGCCCGGGGGCGACCCGCGGCATCAATGCTATGTGCGCCCGTTCGTCTATGTCGACCTCGACGCCGCGGTGCGGGTGGGCGACCGGCTGCGCCTCTTCGTCGACGTCGGCAACGTCACCGGCGCGCGCGCCCCGCTCGCCTCGGCCGCCTACACCAGCAACCCCAATTATCTCTCCAGCTGGCACTATCCCGGGCTGGTCGGGCGCAACCTCAGTGCGGGGGCGCGCTTCCGCTTCTGACGCGCGACCGGCATGACGATCGTAGCGCGGTTCCGGCTTCCGGTCGCCCCGCGCACTACCTAGGGTCAGCCGGCTGCTCCTGCGTTCGCAGGAGCACGGTTCAGCCGAGCTGGGTCGGACCCTGGTCGGCCGCCGCTCGGGTCACGCGCGGGGGAGCGTCAGATGTCCATCTCGTCCGACCGGCCGGTCGTCATCGTCGGCGGGGGGATCGCGGGTCTGGCGCTCGCGCGCGCGCTGACCGCGCGCGCGATCCCCTTCCTGCTCGTCGAGCGCCGCGCCGGCGACGCGGACGGCGGGCTCGCGATCAACCTGCCCGGCAACGCGATCCGCGCGCTCGACCGCCTCGGCCTCGCGGAGGAGATCGCCCGCCGCGGCCATCCGGTGGGTCGGCGCGACTATCGTACCGCCGCGGACCGCTCGCTGTTCACGGTCGACGAGGACGCCTTCTGGGGCGAGGCGGCGCGCCCGCGCGTCTTGCGCCGCGCGGCGCTGCTCGCGATGCTCGGCGACGGGCTCGCGCCGCACCGGCTGCGCCGCGGCGTCGCGGTCGACGCGATCGTGCCGCACGAGGACCGTGTCGACGTGACGCTCGACGACGGCACCGCGATCGCCGTCGCCCTGGTGGTCGGCGCCGACGGCGTTCACTCCGCCGTCCGCGCGGGGATGCTGGCGGGCGGGAGCGCGCCGGATCACGCGCTGCTCGCCGCGGCGAGCTGGCGCTTCATGGCGCCCGACCCCGGCCCCGAGATCGACCCCGACCTCGCGGGCTGGACGGTCTGGGGCAGCCGCGACGGTCTGGTGCTGCTCATGCCGCTCGGCGACGGGGAGATCTACGGCTGGGCGGCGGTGACGCGCGCGCCGCGGCGCGGTGCCGCGCCCGCGACGCTCGCCGCGCTGGCGGCGGGCTTTCCCGAACGCGTCCGCGCGGTGGTCGCGCGCGCGCGCGTCCATCACGCGCCACTGGAGGAGGTGCGGCTGGCGCGCTGGTCCGCGGGGCGGGTCGCGCTGATCGGTGACGCCGCGCATGCCACCGCGCCGGTATGGGCGCAGGGCGCCGCCTTGGCGATGGAGGACGCGCTGGTCCTCGCCGACTGTCTGGCGCGCGACGCCGACGCGCTGGTCGCGCTCGCCGCCTATGAGCGGCGGCGCCGCCCGCGCGTCGCGCATGTGCAGGCGATGACCGACGCCATGTCGCGCGCGGCGCGGCTGCCCGTGGCGGTGCGCGACCTGCTGCTGCCGCGGCTCGGCCCGCGCCGCTACGCCCGCACCTACGGGCCATTACGCGCCGACGCGTGAGGCCGCGTCGGCGCGCGGTCGCTTGCCTTCGCGCCGGCTTGTTCGCACAGGCGGAGGTCCGATGGCTTTCCTCCTCCCCCGATCCCTTCGATCCGCCCGCCGCGCCGCGCCGCCGCTGCTCGCGGCGGTGCTGCTCGGCGCCACCGCGGGCTGCGCCGGCCTGCCCGCGCCGCTGATGCACCGCTGCGATCCCGCCGCCCCCGCCGCGATTACCTTATCCGCCGACGGCGCGCGCGCGAGCACCCGCTTCGACGTGCTGACCTTCAACATCGAGGGGCTCGGCTGGCCCGCGCGCGCGCATCGCGCCGCATCGCTGGCGCGGATCGGCGCGACGCTGCGCGACATGCGCCGCCGCGGCGATGCCCCCGACGTGGTGATGGTGCAGGAGATGTTCAGCCGCGCCGCGGTGCGCGCGATCGTCGGGCTGGACTATCCCAACCGGGTGTCCGGGCCGTCGCGCACCCAGCGCAAGGCGCTCCCCGGCCATGGCGGCATGCCGCGCCCGTACAAGTGGAAGAAGGGGGAGCTGGGCTTCCATCTCGTCGGGTCGGGGCTGTCGATCCTCAGCCGCTACCCGATCGTCGCGACCCGTTCCGAGCCGTTCGGCAAGCGCCGCTGCGCCGGGCTCGACTGTCTCAGCAACAAGGGCGTGCTCTACGCCCAGATCGCGCTGCCCGGCGTGCCGGGCACGATCAACCTGTTCAACACGCACATGAATTCCCAGCGGTCCTCGCGCGTCGCGCCGCGCCGCCACGCGCGCGCGCACCGGCTCCAGGTCGAGGAGCTCGGCGCCTTCATCGCCGCGGCGGGCGATCCCGACACGCCGACGATCCTCGGCGGCGACTTCAACATGAAACGCTCGTCGATCCGGTTCGAGCGCTTCCGCAACGCCACCGAGCCGTTCGGGATCGTCCACGAATATTGCAGCGACCAGCCGCTGCTGTGCGACGTCCGCGTCTCCTGGGACGGCGACGAGCCGTGGATGGACACGCAGGACCTGCAATTGTTCGAGAGCGGCGCCACCGTCGAGGTCCGGCCGGTCCGCGTCGAGGCGATGTTCGACGGCTCGCCCGGCAACCCGCAGCTGTCGGACCATGACGGCTTCCGCGTGACCTATCAGCTGAGCTGGCCGGCGCGCGCCGACGATCGCGCGCGCGCCGCGGCCCCGCCCGCCTGCGCGCGCTGACGCGCCGGCGCGCGCGGGCGTGACCGACGCGCCCGCTTGTGCGAACCTCCCCCGGAAACAAGCTCTTGGGAGAGGGACGCGAGCGATGGACCAGGACGGACGAGCGACCATCGGGCGGCGCGAGGTGCTCGGCACGCTGCCCGCGGGCGTGGCGCTGGCGGCGGCGCGCGAGGCCCAGGCCGCGGCGACGCCGCCGCGACGCTATGCCGCGATCGGGGTCGGCAGCCGCAACCGGATGTACCAGCAGGCGATCTGGGGGCCGCACCGCGCGCATGCCACCCTGGTCGCGGCGGTGGACACCAACCCGGGGCGGCTCGCGCTGGTCGGGCGGATGGCGCGCCGCGCCGGCGCCGCCGCACCGCGCGCCTATCTCGCCGCCGACTTCGCGCGGATGGTGCGCGAGCAGCGCCCCGACGTCGTCATCGTCACCACCCCGGACGCCTTCCACGACGATTATGTCGTCCGCGCGCTCGAGGCGGGCTGCGACGTCGTCACCGAGAAGCCGATGACCACCACCGCCGAGAAGGCGCAGCGGATCATGGACGCGGTCCGCCGCAGCGGGCGCCACGTCCGCGTCACGCACAATTACCGCTACGCCCCCTATCGCAGCCAGGTGAAGGAGCTGCTGATGGCGGGCGAGATCGGCGAGGTGCTGTCGGTCGATTTCCACTGGCTGCTCAACACGCGCCACGGCGCGGACTATTTCCGCCGCTGGCATGCCAGCAAGGCGATGTCGGGCGGGCTGATGATCCACAAGGCCAGCCATCATTTCGACCTGGTCAACTGGTGGCTGTCCGACGTGCCCGTCGCGGTGCAGGCGAACGGCAAGCGCGATTTCTACACGCCCGCGATGGCGCGGCGGCTCGGCCTGTCGGGCGCGCACGAGCGCTGCCACACCTGCCCCGAGCGCGAGCGCTGCACCTTCTTCCTCGACCTCGCCGCCGACCCCGAGCTGCGGTCGCTCTATCTCGAGAACGAGCGCTACGACGGCTATTACCGCGACGGCTGCGTCTGGCGTCCCGCGATCGACATCGAGGACAATATGAACGTGATCGTCACCTACGCGCGCGGCGCGACGCTGAGCTACAGCCTCAATGCCTTCAACGCGTGGGAGGGCTATACGATCGCGTTCAACGGCACCAAGGGCCGGCTGGAGCATGTCGTGATCGAGCAGGCCGGGATCTCGGGGCTGAACGGCAGCAGCATGGGGGATGCGATCCAGACGCGGATCATCCCGATGCGCGGCGACCCGCGCGACGTGCCCCCCGCGACCGGGGCGGGCGGCCATGGCGGCGGCGACACGGTGATGCTGGCGGAGATCTTCGACCCCGCCGCGGCCTCCGACCCGCTGCTGCGCCGCGCCGACGAGCGCGCGGGGGCGGCGGCGGTGCTGGTCGGGGTCGCCGCCAACCAATGCTTCCGCACCGGGCGGCCGGTGACGATCGCGGACCTGGTCACCGGGCTGGCGCCGCCCGACTTCCCCGCGATGCCGGGCCGCGACAGCGCGGTGCCGATGCCGCGGCGCGGCTGATCCGCGGGGGCGCGGGGAGCGGGGGAGCGGGGGTGCCGGTCACCGCCGGCTTCCCCACGCCGCGCCGGCGCTTAGCGTCGCCTCGTGACCGCCGTCCCGCTCTCGCGCCGTCGTTCCCGATCGGCCGTTCCATCGCGAAGGCGGAAGAGCGACCACGCATAGCGGCACGATCGCCGATGGGGACGGCGTTGGATCAAGCGGGTGACGTCACTCCTCCGGCGGCGCGGGCGGCACGAAGCTGACATGGTCGAGCCGCCACGATCGCGCCGGATCGCTCGGCCAGTAATCCGCCGGGTCGAGCGTCGCCTCGTCCGGCAGCGCGCCGACGATCTGCGCGCCGATCACGCGCCCGGTCTCGCGCAGCCGCACCTCCGCCCCCGGGAAGCGCGCGTCGAGCGCGGCGTGCAGCGCGATCGCGTCGTCCGCCACCCGCGCCCCGTCCAGCGCGCGCGGCGCGCCGTCGACCAGCTCCGCCGCGGCCGCCGCGAGCGCGCGCCGCCCGTCGTTGAGGATGTCGAGCGCGATCAGTCCCGCCGCGACCGCGTCCGCCCACCAATAGCCCAGCCCGATCCCGATCACCCCGCCGATCCCCGCGACCCCCGTCATCCAATTGGCCTTCTGGGTCATCGCGTCGGTGTGGAGCGTCTTGTCGGCGAGCGCGCGCGCGAGCGGCAGCTTGAGCCGCCCCAGCACGATCGGCACGACGATCGAATAGGCCTGCGCCGCCACCATCAGCCAGCCGAGCCAGATCTCGCGCCCGAGGATCGTCGTCGACGCGACGGTGGCGTGCTCGCGCGCGATCAGGCTGCGCGCCGAGTCGAACAGCAGGATCGCGCCCAAGGCGGCGAGCGCGGCGGCCGCCAGCGCGAACGCCACCCCGGGCGCGCGCGCGAAGCCGTTGGGGAACAGCGCGGAGGGCGCGCGACGCTCGAGATGCGCCGAGACCAGGAAGACGATCGGCGGGACGAGGCTGAGGCAATCCTCGATCCAGGCGGTCTTCATCGTCTGGCTCGACCCCATCGCCGCGCCCATCACCAGGATGACGCTGAGCGTCCAGGCGATCGACCAATATTCGAGCCGGCGCGCGCGCGCCATCACGGGCACGAGCGCCTCCGGGACGCGGCCCGCGCTCATCGTGCCCCCGCCCGCGCGCGTGTCTCGCGCGCGACCAGCGTGATCCAGCCGTTCTCGCCGTTGCGCGCGACGACATGCGCGGCGGTGACGCCGCCCGCCTCGTCGCGGCGCGCATAGGCCGGGCCGAGCGCGACGCGGGTCGCCCACGGGCTCTTGGCGTCGAAGCGCGCGCCGACGACGAGGTCGAGCTGCCCCGCCTCGAGCCGCAGCAGCAGCGGCTCGAGCGTGCCATAAGTGAGACGCGGGGTGGCGCCGGTGCGCGCCGCGACCCCGCGCAGCACCGCGCGCGCCGCCGCGGCGTCGCCGGTCTCGGCCCCGCCGACCGCGCCGACGCGGATGACCCTGGTGGCGCGGACGGTGTCGAGCGTCCCTTCGGGGTCGCGCGGTATGTCGCCGCAGGCGGCGAGCAGCAGGAGCGACGAACAGGCGAATCTCATCGGCGACCCCTGCGGCGGTGACGGCCCACCGCCACACAGGGCGCATCAGCCTGATTCTACGCCTGAATACAAGGAGCGCGCGACGATCCGCGCGTCCGGCGTCACGGACACCAGGGCGCCCGCTCGCCGCGCTCGCGCGCGCGCTTCGCCTCGCGGTTGCAGCGGATGCGGCGGACCGTCTCGACATTGTCGCGCGCCGCCTGCGCATTCGCGCGCTGCTGCTCGGCGGCGTAGAGCGGCGCCTGGTCGCGGCGGCGCTGCTGCGCGAGCATGCAGCGGGTATAATCCTTGCCCCCGTCGGCGCCGAACTTCTCGCAGGTGCGCCGGTCCTCGCGCTGCGCGGCGCGGCCCCAGTCGATCTGCGCCGCGGCGCCGCCCGCGCCGGCGACACAGGACAGCGCCGCGAGCGCGGCGACGGCGGCGCGCGTGCGCGCGCGACGGTGCGATATCAACATCGTGAACTCTCCTCATCGAATCGTCGATGGGTGCATCAGACCAGCCCGACGTTGCGCCAACATGGTCGGCGACCCGCGCCCCGCGCATGTTGCTCAACCGTGTCTTAACCCCCGTCGATTACGTGCAAGCCATGGAGAGAGCAGGACGATCCGCCGAAGGAGCGCGCCCCGCCTGGCGATCGGCGACGGTGTTCCAGCTCGCGCTGCTGCTGTTCGTCGTCGTCGCCGCCTTCGCGGTGATCGTCGCCGGGCTGACCGCGGCGATGAACGCGCAGGGCTCGTCCGAGCGCGTCCAGATGGTGCGCGGCGCGCTCCAGCGCGATCTCCAGTCGCTCAGCGAGTCGGTCGCCGCGGTCACCGCCTGGGACGATGCGGTGGCGCATCTCTACGGCGTGCCCGACGCGGCCTGGGTCCGCACCATCGTCACCAGCAGCAACGCCCCCACCTTCCTGATCGACGCGCGCGGCACCACGCTGCTGGCGGTGCATCCGGAAGGCTCGCCCGGCGGCGACCTCGCCGCGACGCTGGGCGCGTCGCTGCCGCGCGTGCTCGGGCTGCTGCCGCGCGACCCGGCGCATTATGCCGGCGCGAAGCCGCGCGCGCTGTTCCTCGTGATCCGCGGCCGGCTCGTCGTCGTCACCGCGGGGGTGGTGCGCTACAAGGACGCCGCGCGCGCGCTGCCCGGCCCGCCGCGCTATCTCGTGCTGATCGCGCCACTGGCGACGCTCAACCTGTCCAATCTCGCGCCGATGTTCGGGCTGCACGCGCTGCGCGTCCGCCCCGGCGCGGTGGCGCGACCGGGCAGCGCCTCCTACGGACTCGGCAATCCCGGCGAGCCGCCGCTCGCGACGATCGAGTGGCGCGACCATCGCCCGGGGTCGCTGGTGCTGCGCCGGCTCGCGCTGCCGCTCGCGCTGGGCGGGATCGTGCTGCTGCTGCTCAGCATCGCGCTGGTGCTGCGCATCGTCACCGGCGAGCGCCGGCTGGTCGAGGAGACCCGCGCCGCCGGCGACCATGCCCGCGCCGCCGAGCGCGCGCTCCACCTCGCCGAGGAAGCGCATCGCGCCACCGAGGCGGCGCGCGCGCGTGCCGAACAGGCCGGTGCCGCGCTGGCCACCGCGCAGCAGCGCGAGCGCGAGCGCGACCGCCTCCACCTCGAGGAGCATCGCGCGGTGACGCGCCAGATCGCGGACGCGCTGTCGGCGTCGATCGGCGACATATCGGCGCAACTGGTGCTCGACGCCTCCGCGCTCGACGAGCGCGTCGGCGCGGCCAAGACGATGGTGTCGCTCCAGACCGATCATGCCGGATCGGCGCGCGAGCGCAGCGCGCTGACGGTGACCAACACCAACACGATCGCCGCCTCGCTCGCGCGCCTGCTCGCCGCGGTGCGCACGATCCAGACCGACGCGCGCGGGCATGAGGCGGGGATCCGCTCGAGCATCCGCGAGGCCAGCCACGCGCAGCAGCGCCAGCTGCTGCTGCGCCAGGAGGTCGCCGGGGTGGGCGCCGCGGCGGGGCTGATCGGCGAGATCGCGGCGCGCACCAACATGCTCGCGCTCAACGCCACGATCGAGGCGGCGCGCGCGGGGGCGCAGGGCCAGGGCTTCGCGGTGGTGGCGGCCGAGGTGAAGGGGCTGGCCAACCAGATCGCCACCACCACCACCTCGATCGCCACCGCGGTGCAGCGGATCGAGGAGGCGAGCGGCGCGACCGCGCAGCTGGTCGACAGCGTCCACGCGCTGCTGACCAGCCTGTCCGACTCGTTCCGCAGCAGCCTGGCCGCGGTGGAGCGGCACGAGGCGGAGGCGGCGCGGATCCACGCGGTCACCGCCGAGGTGGAGACCAACGCCAACGCGACCTCGGACACGGTCGAGCTGATCGCGCATGCCGCGCTGACGCTGGCCGACGCGGCCGACGGCACGCGCGTGATCGGCCATCGCGTGCGCCAGCGCGCCACCGAACTGGACGCGCGCATCGACACGTTCGTCGAGGAGCTCCGCCGCCGCGCCGGCGAGCGCTGAGCGGGGGCCGCGCCCGCCCCCGGCGGTTCAGCTCAGCGCGTCGCTCGGCCGCAGCGGTTGCAGCACGATGTCGGCGATCGCCGACTGGCCCACCGCGAAGGCACGCTGATATTCGGGATCGTCGACCATCGCCTTGAACGCGGCGCGCGTCGGATAGCGCACCAGCACCACCGCGTCCCAGCCGCGCTCGGTCCCGGTGGTCAGCACCGCCAGCCCCTCGCCGCCGAGAACGATCCCCGCCCCGAAGCGCGCCAGGATCGGCCGCGCCATGCCCAGATAGGTGTCGTAGCGCGCGCGGCCGCCGTCGGGCGCGAAGCGCAGCAGGTTGAGCATCACGACGGGTTGGTCGTCGTCCTCCGCCAGAAACGCCGCGAACACGTCGGGTGAGAAAGCAACCATCTGATCTCGCTCCATGGCGGCGCCCGAACCTGGGCGCCGCGGCGATCCCTATCCGGCTGTCCTGTCAGAAACCGTCAGCAAGGCGCGCCAGTCGCGGTCCTGCGCGCGCCAGCGCGTGTAGAGCGCGTGGCGGCGGCCGGGATAGCGCTGGTCGAGGAGTGTCGCCGCGGCGATGCGGTCGACGCGGAAGTGGCGGAAGGCGTCGCGCCGCTCGCACCAGGCCGCCAGCACGCGCGCGTCGTCGAAATAGACGATCGCGATCGGCCAGACGATCCGCTCGGATGGCGTCCCCGCGGCATCGGCATAATGGATCGCGAGCTTGCGCTGGCGGCGGATCGCGTCGCGCAGCGTCGCCACCTGCGGCGGGTCGGCGCGGCGCGACAGCGAGGCGGCGGCGAGCAGCGCGGGGGAGCTCGCCTCGCCCAGAGCATCGCCGCCGCGCGCCGACAGGATCTTGGCGAGCGCGCTCTCGCCGCTCGCCACCAGCGTCGCGTCGGCGCGCTCGCGCACCCAGCCGAGCCCGAGGATCAGCACGTCGAGCTCGTCCGGCGAGAAGGCCAGCGGCGGCAGGAAGAAGCCCGCGCCCAGTTGATAGCCGATCCCCGCCTGCCCCGCGATCGGCGCGCCCAGCCCGCGCAGCGTCTCGATGTCGCGATAGATGCTGCGCGGCGACACGCCGAGCGCTTCCGACAGGTCGGTCGCGGTGACCGGCGTGCGCCGCGCGCGCAACACGCCGATCAGCTCGAACAGGCGGCTCGTCCTCGACATCGGCGGCAGCTCTCCGGGGGCGGGTCGGCGGGAACGCCACGCCGGCGGCGCCTATACCGCGCGGCGCGACCGGCCGGCAACGCACGCCATGTTCGCGCAATCCGGCGCGCGCAGCGGGACGGCGACGCGGCCGTCCCGGCCGCGAGGAGACGATGCCGCCGTGCCGACCACGATGCTGAGCGACGAGCCCGCCTTTCGCGCCTTCTGCGCGGCACATGTCGCACGCCGCGACGGCCGTGCCGGACTGCGGCGGCTCGCCCGGAGCGCGGCGCATGGCGGCAGCGCGGCGCGCGGCTTCGCGCCGGTGATCGTCTTCTCCTGACGCGCGCCGCGCCTCAGGGCAGCGGCTTCACCTTGACCGCCTGGCCGTTCTTGAGCCGCAGGCGGAAGCTGCCGAGCATGCCCCGGCGCACCTCGACCGCGTCGCCCGCGACCGGGCGGCGCGCGATCGGCGTGTCGTCGGTCTGGGTCCAGCGCGTGCCGTCGGCGAGCACGAAGGTCCAGCCCCCCGGCACGCGATAGGAGGCCGCGCGCAGCGTCGACGTCAGCGGCCCTTCCTCGATCTCGGGCGGGACGCGCGTGGTCGCGCCGGGGCGCGGCGGGGTGGCGGCGATCGCGTCGTAGCAGGCCAGCCGCGCGGCATCGCCCGCGATCGCGCGGCAGCGCGTCCACTGCCGCTCGACCGAGGCCGGGCGCTGCGCCGCGCCCGCGCTCGCCACCGCGACCAGCGCCAGCACCGGCAGGGAGAAACCTTTCGTCATGACCGTCGCGCCTACTCCCGCGCACCGGCCGCTGACAAGAGACGCGGCGCGCGATGCGCGGCGAGGCAGCTCAGCACGCCGGCCACCACCAGCATTAGCGCCAGCAGCTCGAGCGGGCGCGGCAGGCGCCGCTCCCACCACCAGGCATAGACCAGCGCGAACAGCGTCTCGAACAGGATCATCTGGCCCGCCAGCGTCAGCGGCAACAGCCGGCTCATCCGGTTCCACAGCGCGTTGCCCGCCACCGACGCGAGCAGCGCGACCGCGATCGACACGCCGCCGAGCCGCAGCCACCCCGCCGGCTCGCGCGGTCCCGCCCCCGGCACGAGCGCGAACGGCAGCAGCGCGAGCGCCTGCACCCCGGTGGCGACGCCGACGAGCAGGTTCCACTCGTGGACCGAGACGCGCGTCAGCCGCGCCAGGCAGCGGCTGTTGCCCACCGCATAGAGCGTCCAGGCGACGAGCGCGCCGACCGCGCAGACCAGGCCGGCCAGCGCCCCCGCGCCGCCCGGCGCGCGCGCCGCGCCGCCGGCCGTGGCGAGCGCCGGCCAGCCGATGCACAGCGCGCCCGCGGCGCACAGCAGCAGCGCGGGGGCGAGCCGCGCCAGCGGCACCGCGCCGGCCTCGCGGCTGCCGATGATCGTCACCGTCACCGGGAGGAAGCCGATCACCAGCGCGGTCATCGCGATCCCGCCCTGCTGCACCGCGGTCGAGAGCAGCACGTAATAGAGCGTGTTGCCGCTCAGCGCGAGCGCGGCCAGCCACCAGAGGTCGCGGCGGTGGAGCGAGGCGGCGAGCGCGCGCCCGCGCCGCCCCAGCAACGCCACCGACAGCAGCCCGAAGGCGAGATAACGCCCCACCGCGAGCTGGAGCGGGGTGGCGTCGTGCGCCAGCGCGGGCGCGAGGAACACCAGCCCCCACAGCGCCCCCGCGCCGGCGCCGCAGGCGATGCCCAGCGCATGGTCGCGGTCGTGCCCGCGCGCCGTCCCGTCCATCGCTCGTCCTCCCACCCGCGCTGTCGCCGGGGCGATCGCACCGCGCCGCGGCGATGCGCTGTTGTTCGTGCCGCCCGACGCGACAAGCCGCGGACGACCCGGAACGGCGCCGCGCCGCGACGACGGACCCGATCGCGCTCCGCTCCCCCGCCGCGCGCGTCAGCCCAGCCGGTCGTCCTTGTCGTATTTGAGCTCGAGATAGCGTCCCTGCACCGCGATGTGATCGCGCGGGTCGTGCCCGAACTGCTCCTCCGCGCGCGCCAGCTCGGCGTCGATCAGCCGCAGCCCGTTGACGAGATGCTCGTCCGGGGTGCGCCCGTCGGCGTGGCGCGCGCGCCGCGCCGCGACCGGCACCGCGCGCCAGCCGTCGACCAAGGCAGGCAGCTCCTGCGCGATCAGCCGGCGCAGCGACTCCGCCGCGGGGCTGCGCGGGTCGAGCCGGGCCAGCTGCGGCGCGAGCTGCGCGATCCGCGCGTCCAGCGCGTCGGCGAGCCGCACCGCGGGGGGCGGCAGCCCGCGCCGCTGCGCCGCGAGCCAGACGCTCGCCTCCTCCGCCAGCCCGGGCAGCGCCGCGCCCGCCAGCGCCTCGCGCCCCGGCGCGCGCGGCGCGGCGCGCAGCGTGACCAGCACGGTCAGCGCCAGCATCAGCGCCGCCGCGACCAGCAGCGCCACCGCCGCGGGGGCGACCAGCGCGAGCAGCGCCCAGGCGAGCAGCGCGGCGGCCGCGGCGAGCGCGAGCCGCACCAGCAGGCGCTGCTGCCGCCGCGCGCGCGCCGCGCGCTCGCGCCGCGCCTGTTCGCGCCCCTCGGGCGAGAGGCGGCGCAACAGTTCCTCGGCGCGGCCGAGCCCGACCTCGGCGAGGCCGGTCGCGACGTCGCGCGCGCGATCGATCATCGGCCCGCGCTGATCGGGGTCATCGGTCATGCCGCGATGATGCCGCGCTTCGGCGCGCGGGTCCATCGCGTTCCGCCGCCTCCCCCTTTCCCCCTGCCCCCTTCCCTCGCGCCCGGCCAAGCCCCTAGGATCGCGTCGCATGGCCGTGACCCCGCCCGATCTGTCGCTCGCGCAGCTGCGCTGTTTCCTCGCCATCGTCGACGCGGGCAGCTTCGCCGCGGCGGGGCGGCGGCTCGGGCTGGCCACGCCGGTGGTGTCCAAGACGATCGCGCGGCTCGAGGCGGCGCACGGGGTCAAGCTGCTCCACCGCTCGACCCATGCCACCTCCCCCACCGCGGAAGGCGAGGCGCTGGTCGCGCCCGCGCGCGCGGCGCTGCACGCGATGGGCGAGGCCGCGCGCACGCTGGGGGCGCGGCGCGACGCCGACGGCGGCTGGGTACGGCTCACCGCGCCGGTCGCGCTGCTGCGGCATTGCCTCGTCCCGCTGCTCCCCGCGCTCGCGCGCGAGCTGCCCGCGCTGCGGCTCGACCTGCGATCGAGCAACGAGCGGCTCGACCTCGCCGACCATGGCATCGACCTCGCGATCCGCACCGGGCCGCTCGACGACGTGCCGGGGCACGTGCGTCAGCCCTGGTTCGTCTCGCCCTGGGTGGTCTGCGCCGCGCCCGCCTATCTCGCGGGGCGGACGGTGCCTGACACGCCGGAGGCGCTGCACGGGCACCGGCTGATCGGCTTCCGCGCGAGCGACGACGGGCTGGTGCGCCACTGGCGCTTCCGCGCGCCCGACACCGGCGCGGCGCAGCGGCTGACCCCCGACCCGCAGCTGGTGTTCGACGACGGCGAGGCGGGGTGGCGCGCCGCGCGCGACGGCGTCGGCATCGCCTGCGCGCCGCTGTTCCTCGCCGCCGAGGCGCTGCGCGCGGGCGAGATGGTGGAGCTGCTGCGCGGCTGGCGCGACACCGCCACCGCGGTGACGCTGCTGCGGCGCGACACCCGGCTGACGCTGCCGCGGGTCGAGCAGCTGATCGGCTTCCTGCGGCGCCACACCCCCGCGCTCGACGTCTGAGCTCAGGGGTAACAGATCCGGTGCGAACCGGCGCGGTGCTCCCGCGGGCGCGGTGGCGCGATTATATTAGCGAAGCGATGAGGTACGTCGGTGCCATGAAGCTGGACGATCTAGGAACACGCATCTGTATCATGGGGCCATCGAACAGCGGTAAGTCCACATTGGCGGAGGCCATCGGGCGAGCGAGAGGGTTGGAGGTTGTTCACCTCGACCAGCTACACCATCTTCCGCACACCGACTGGGTTCCACGACCGCCAGAGGATTTTGCCGCGCTTCACGACAAGGCCATCACTGGCGACCGCTGGGTGATCGACGGCAACTATTCCCGGCTGCTCCCGCAACGGCTGAAACGAGCGACCGGCTTCATTCTTCTCGACGTTCCAACGACAACCAGCCTGTATAGGTACATTCGACGCTGCTGGTTCGAGCGCGATCGGCGCGGCGCTCTGGAGGGCGGTCGCGATAGCGTGAAATGGGACATGATCCGGCACATCGTCGTCGCAACTAGAGCTAACCGCATCCGCTATCGCGCTATGACCGCTGGCATCAGCCTGCCCAAGATGCAGATTGTAACGGGCGGCGCACTGGCGGCCTTCTACCGCACCAACGACTTGAGGCGCTAAGCCCTTCCCATTGCTCGATTTCAACCGGGCTGGCGCCGGCGCTAGGCCGCGCGCGCCAGCTCGGTCTGCGCGATCAGCCGCCAGTCGTGCAACGCCGCCTCGCGGTGCGGCGCGGCGTCGCGGCGATAGGCCGCGCTGGAAACGATCGCGGCGAAGTCCGCCAGTCGCGGATAGCGCACCAGCACCACCGCGTCCCATGCCTCGCCCGCGGGCGCGGCGAGCGGGGCGGCGACCGCGCCGCTCCAGAGCGGCGCGATCCCCTCGATCCCCAGCGCGGCGGCGATGCGGCGGAAGGCGGGGACATAGTCGCCGAAATAGCGCGCCTGCCCGCCCGCGGGGTCGAAGCGCAGCAGGTTGAGCATGACGACAGGGGCGTCGCGGTCGAGCGTGGCGGCGAGCCGGTCGAGCGTCGCGGCGTGGATGGGGTGGATCATATCGGGCTCCTGCTGGGTGCCGCTGCTGTCCGCGATCCGCCGCGCCGGCGGTAGCGCCGCCGCGCGCAACACAGACTTGCCCCCGCGCGCGCCGTCGACAGGCGGCGGGATATCGTGCCACATCCGCGCGAGAAGCGGCGGCGCGCCCGGTGCCGTCGGTGGAGCCGCGCGCATGTCCCGATCGTCCCTCCTCGCCGCGCTGCTGCTGCCCGTGGCGCTCGCCGCGGCGACGCCCGAGGCGGCGGAGGTGATCGCGCTGTGGCCGGGCGACGCCCCCGGCGCGGGCGCGCGCGCGCGCGAGCCCGAGCAGCTCGAGCGCGGCGCCTATGTCCACAACGTCCATCGCCCCTCGCTCACCGTGTTCCGCCCGCGCGCCGCGCATGCGGGGCGCACCGCGATCATCCTCGCGCCGGGCGGGGGGCATCGCATGCTGGTGTTCCAGAACGAGGGCGTCGCGCCCGCGCGCCTGCTGACGCGCTATGGCATCACCGTGTTCGTGCTGCGCTACCGGCTCGCGCGCGAGCCCGGCTCACCCTATGCGATCGAGCGCGACGCCGCGGCGGACGCGCGGCGCGCGGTGCGGCTGGTGCGCGCGCGCGCCGCCGATTACGGGGTGGACCCGCGCCGGATCGGGCTGATGGGCTTCTCCGCCGGGGGCGAGCTGGTGACGCTGGTGGCGGACCATCCCGCGCCGCCCGACGAGCGCGCGCGCGACGCGGTCGACCGGGTCAGCGCGCGCCCCGATTTCCAGGTGCTGCTCTATCCCGGCCCGCTCGGCATCCCCGCGCCGGCGGCCGCGGGGGCGCCGCCCGCCTTCATCGCCGCGGGGACGCTCGACGATTGCTGCGCCGCGCCCGCGCTCGCCTTGTTCCAGCAGCTCCAGCGCGCCGGCACCCCGGCCGAGCTCCACCTGTTCGCGGGGGTCGGGCACGGCTTCAACGTCGGCGTCCATGACGAGCGGCTCGCGATCCAGCACTGGCCCGACCGGCTCGCCGACTGGCTGAGCGACGAGGGGCTGCTCACCCCGCCGCGCGATCCGCCCGCGCGCTGAGCGCCGCGCCCGGCGCGCGCGCGCCGAGCCAGCGCCGCGCCAGCCAGCGCCGCACCGGCACGTCGTAGAAGGTGAGGCTGAGCCGCGCGATCACCACCGCGACGATCACCAGCGCGACCCCGACCGGCGCACCGATCCGCGGCGGCACGCGCTGGTCGACCACCCAGGCGGTGTAGACGTAGATCAGCGGATAATGGGTGATGTAGAGCGGGAAGGACAGGTCGCCGAGGACGCGCGCGACGCGCAGGCTCCACCCGCCGGCGCGCTTCTCCCCCGCGCCGAGCGCGACGATCAGCGGGAACAGCAGCAGCACGCACAGCGCGTCGTACAGCCCGTTGGCGATATGGTGCGGCGTGCCGCCGAGCCGCGGCACCGACAGCGCCACCACGAGCAGCCCGGCGCACAGCGGGAAGGCGTGGCGGCTGCGCAGCCGCAGCCCCGAGCGCATCAGCCACATGCCCGCGATGAACGGGTAGCAGAGGCGCGCCAGCCCGACCTTGATCCCCGCCGCGTCGAGCGACCAGCCGCCGATCAGGTCGCGCCGCTCGCCGCGCAGCGCGACGTCGAGCAGCAGCCCCGCCGCGAGCAGCGCCAGCCCCGCCAGCACGCGCGGCGACAGATGGCGCAGCACCAGGGCGTAGGCGACGTTGGCGACATATTCGTAGAACAGCGACCAGGCCGGGCCGTTGAGCGGGTGGATCTCGTCCCAGCCGCGCACGTCATACGCCTTGGGCAGCGGCAGCACGGTGCAGCCGAGCAGCATCACCAGCAGCAGCTGCCACACCGGGGTCGCCGCGATCTTGGGGAAGAGCGGCCCGGCCTGAAGGTAGAAGAGCGCGGCGCCGAACAGGCTGCCCAGCACCACCATCGGCTGGAGCCGGATCAGCCGCCGCAGGAAGAAGGCGCGGTGCCGCATCCGCCCCCAGCGGTCGTCATAGGCATAAGCGACGACGAAGCCCGACAGCAGGAAGAAGAAGTCGACCGCGAGATAGCCGTGGTTGATGATCTGGCGCGTCGGGTCGCCGCCCGAATAGGCCTCCAGCGTGTGGAACAGCACGACCGTCAGCGCGGCGACCCCGCGCAGCCCGTCGAGCACGACATAATGGCTCTTCGCGGGGGCGGTGGCATCGGTCGACGTGGCGGCCGACGGTGCGGTCATAGCGGCTCTCTCTCCCTGCGCCGTCTCCGCGCCTGCGCCGGGCATCGCACGCCGCGCCGCGCGCGCGCAAGCCGCGCGGCGTTGCTACGATTGTCATCAACCGCGGCTTGGTCGCGGCGGAACGGCGTGTCAGACCCGCCGCATGACCCCCGCCTCCCGCCCGCCGAGCCCCGGCGCCCCGCCGCGCGTCGGGATGGACCTGCAGCCGCCGAGCTGGCGCCCGACCGAGATCACCGCCGACCCGTCGCACCAGTCACGCCGGGTGCGCAGCCGGATCGTGCTGAGCTTCGCGATGAAGGGCGGGGGCGATCCCTTCGTCCGCTGGCTCCACAACCGGCTGATGGAGCGGCTCGCGCTCTCGCGGACCTCGATCTACGCCGATCACATCCTCGCGCCCTATCTGCCGCGCGACGCGGTGCCCTTCGCCGAGCGCGAGACGGTGGGACCGTTCCAGCGCGAGGTGGAGGAGGCGCTCACGCCCGGACTGCCCGCGGGGATCTACGGCCGCACGCTGCGCACCCTGCCCGCGCGCGTCCCGAAGATGACGATCACCCCCGACCTGCGCCCCGAGATGCGCCGCCCCGACGGCAGCTTCCCTTACGCCGGGATCCGGCGCGACGATTGGGAGGTGCTGTTCCAGTCGGCGGTGCGCAGCGCGCAGGTCGCGGTGCTGGTGCTCAACGATCATTACATGCACAGCGACTATTGCCGCGCCGAGGTGCGGATGATCCGCGACGAGAATGCGGCGCGCGCGGGCGGCGGCCGCGCCCGGCTGCGCGTGGTGGCGCTGCGGCTGGGCAAGGGCGTCGACCATGCGGCGTCGCACGCGGGCGCGATCGACCAGATGATCCGGGTCGCGATGGACGATCCGCGCATCGTCACGGTCACCCCCGCGCTGCCCGCGCCCGGCACCGCGCAGGCGCATCAGATCAACTGGACGATCTCGGACGCCGACCTCGCGCGCCTGATCGCGGCGATCGGCCCGCTGACCGCGGGCTAGGTGGTCGATCCGTCGCAGGCGGAGCCTGCTGCGGCGCCCGCCCGGGCGCGGGGCCGCGAGAAGGATCGCGGCGCTGCGCTCCCGCCGGCGCCGCAGCACAGGCCGGTGTTTCAAACGGGGCGGATCATCCTCTAGGCTGCGGCGCGTCCGGGCGCGAATGGCCCGGACCACCACGGACGGGGAGCGGACCATGCGCGCGATCTTCCTCACGGCGGCACTGACCGTGGCGGCGCTCGCCGCTGCCGCCGCGCCCGGCGCGCGGCCCGGACAGCAGGCGCGCATCCCCTCGGCGCCCGTCACGCCCGCCCCCGTCGCGACCGGCCCCGTCGTGACCGCCCCTGCCCCGACCCCGCCTGCCGCGGTGCGGCTGGAGGGACCGTTCGCGCTCGCGTCGCGCGTCTATCCCGGCACGGTGCGGCGCTATTGGGTCTATGTCCCGCCCGGCTACGATCCGGCGCGCCCGCCCAACCTGCTGCTGTTCCAGGACGGCCAGCGCGCCACCCGGCCGGACGGGTCGCTGCGCGTCCCCGCGGTGCTCGACGCGCTGATCCGCGCCGGCGCGATCCCCCCGACCCTGGGCGTCTTCGTCACGCCGGGGCATCGCAGCGCGCGCTATCCCGACACGCTGGGCATGGCCAACCCGGACCATCGCGCCGAAGAATATGACGCGCTGTCCGACGATTATTCCCGCATGACGCTGGACGAGCTGCTCCCCGCGGTGGCGCGGCGCTGGCGCTTCGCCGCCGACCCGCGGCGACGCGCGATCGCGGGCACGTCGAGCGGGGCGATCGCCTCCTGGACGGTGGCGTGGCGCCACCCCGAGGCGTTCGGCAACGTCATCAGCTTCATCGGCAGCTACACCTCGATCGGGCTGCGGCTCGGCGCCGACGGCACGCCGCTGGCCTATGGCGGCGACGTCTATCCCGGGCTGATCCGCAAGTCGCCGATCCGCCCGCTGCGCGTCTTCCTCCAGGACGGGCGCGCCGATCTCGACAACGAGCATGGCCATTGGTTCCTCGCCAACCAGCAGATGCTCGCGGCGCTGCGCTGGGCCAATGCGCACGCCGACGCGACGGGGGACCGCGGCGCGCGCTACGACGTCGACCATGTCTGGACCGACGGCGGCCACAGCGACGCGGACGGCGGCGCGCTGCTGCCCGGCGTGCTGCGCTGGATCTGGCGCGATCAGCCGGCGCGGCCGCGCGCGGGCGGCGCCGCCGCGCGATGACCCCCGATCCGTCCGGCGGGTGGGACGCTGTCGCGGAGCGCTTCATGGCGCTGCGCTCCGACACCGGCGCCGCGCTGGTGCGCGACTGGGCGCGCGCGACGCTGCCCGCCGGCGCGGCGATCCTCGACCTCGGCTGCGGCGACGGCGTGCCCGTGGCGCGCGCGTTGGTCGCCGCGGGCTTCGCGACCTGGGGCGTCGACGCCTCGCCGCGGCTGGTCGCGGCGCATCGCCGCCATCTCCCCGGCCGGCCGGTGGCGTGCGAGACGGTGCAGCACGGCGCCTTCTTCGACCGGCGCTTCGCCGGCGCGATCGCGATCGGGCTGGTGTTCCTGCTCCCCGCCCCGGAGCAGCGCGCGCTGCTCGCCAAGGTGGCGCGCGTGCTCGAACCGGGCGGGCGCTTCCTGTTCAGCGCCCCGCGCGAGACCGGCCGGTGGCGCGACACGCTGACCGGCCGGCCATCGCGCTCGCTCGGCGCCGCCGCTTATGCCGCGGCGCTCGCCGCAGCGGGGCTGGAGGCGGTGGGCAGCCACACCGACGCGGGCGGCAACCATCATTACGAGGCGGTCAGGCGATAGCGACGCGCGAGACCCGATCGGCCGGCGGTGCCGCGACGGTGCCGTCGTGGCGAGCCGCGCTCCCCGCCCCCGCGCCGACGCGCCGCGGCAGCGCCAGCAGGCTCAGCGCATAGCCGATGATCGCGCTGCCGCCATAGCCGACGACCGGCGTGGGATAATGGCCGAGCGCCGCCGCCCCGATCGCGGCGCCCCAGACCGCGGCGAAGACCGCGTAAAGCGCGCGGTCGCCCGCCGCGGCGCGCGCGCCGGCCAGCGCGGGCACGAGCAGCAGCGCCGCGCCTTCCCATACCGCCAGCCCGGCGACGGGATGGACCGCGAAGGAGGTGGCGAGGACACGGTCGACGAACGCGACCGCGGGCAGCGTGTCGGCGCGCGCCAGCGTCACCGCCAGGCCGAGCAGCCCGGCGACCAGCGCCGCGACGGCGCGCGGCTCGCGGCGGACCAGCACGAGCGCGGCCAGCCCCGCGACGAGCATCCCCGCCATCGCGCGATCAGGCTGGAGCGCGCTCGCCGCCGCGGCGACGACCAGACCCGCGGTCGCGGCCAGGCTGCGGTCGCGCGCGAAGGCGACCAGCATCAGCGGCAGCAGCACCAGGCTCGGCTGGAGCGCCAGCCCGCCGCCCAGGTTGACCCAGCGCGCCGCGCCCTCCACCTCGGCGCCGAGCAGCGCCGTCGCCAGCAGCGCGCCCGCCGCGGCGACGGTCGCGCCGCCGGCGTGTCGCTCGCCCGCCGCGCCGCCGAGCAGCGCGAGCAGCGTGAGACCGACCACCAGCGCGCCGGCGTTGACGCCGAGATAGCGCGGCGGCGCGCCGGCCCATGCCAGATAGACGAGCCCCAGCGCGGCCGCGCCGACGGCGCAGGCGATGCCGAGCGCGCGCGGCCGGTGCAGCAGCGCGCCGACGATGGTCATGACGGTCGATCCTCCGGGAACGGGCGGGTGGAAGCGGAACGGCGCGGCGCAGCAGCGGCGGAACTGCGCCGCGATCGCCCGCGGCAGCAGCCCGGCCAGGCTGTCGAGCGTGAACAGGAGCGCGGCGGTATCGTCGGCGATGCTCGCCGCCTCGCAGCGGACCGCCGCTGCCCATGGCCGCATCGGGGCGGGCAGCGCGGCGTGCAGCAGCGCGCAGGCGAGGCCGACCAGAGCGCGGCGCAGGCCGAGGCTCACAGCATCACCTCGGCGCGCCGGCCGGTCGCCGGGGCGGGCGCCGGCGGGTTGGCGCGGGCGAGGTCGACCCCGGCCGCGGTCAGGCGATAGGCGTGCCGCGGCGGGCGTCCCGCGGCCGGCTGCTGCCATTCCGCCGCGAGATAGCCTTGCGCTTCCAGCCGGATCAGCAACGGATAGAGCGTGCCGGAGCGCACCCCGGCGCGGCGCGCCAGTTCATAGCCGTGCGACCATCGCCCCTCCGCCTCGAGCAGCACCGCGAGGACGATCCGGGCATGGGGCGAGAGCGCGCGCGTGCGGGGCATGAGTGATAAATCTACCTAGGTAGATTTGCTGTCAAGCCGCCATCGCCAGCGTGGGTCGAGGCTGGCGTGGAGGGCAGCAGGCGGCCGTCGTCCGGCCCGCCGGCGAGGCGTCGACCGTTCGGCCTTGCTGCCGCCGCTCCGCCCGTTCCGCGCTAAGGATGATCTTCCGGAAACCTACGATCTATCTGACTGAGATCGCACGAAGCGAAGATCATCGTGCGATTCGCTCGCACCGTCTGTCCGATCCGCCAGTCTCTGATGATGCCGCCGGCGTTCGACGTCTGTCGCAAAACTTTTACAAATCTTGCTGTCCCCGCCGGCGTGTCACCCGCCTCCCCCCGGACGACTGTCGGTCCGGACGGCCGGCAGCTGTCGCAACGACGTTTGATATGGGGGAATGACCATGAAGATCGCACGCCGCTGGTGGCTTGCCACCACCGCTCTCGGCTTTCTCGCGCCGCCCGCGCTCGCGCAGCAGGCCGCGACCGCCGATGCCGCCGACTCCGCGGGCGACATCGTCGTCACCGGCTATCGCACCAGCCTCGCCGCCGCGCGCGACGCCAAGCGCGAGGCCACGATCATCAAGGAGACGATCGCCGCCTCCGACATCGCCGCTTTCCCCGACCTCAACCTCGCCGAGGCGTTGCAACGTGTCCCCGGCGTAGCGATCAACCGCGAGGCGGGCGAGGGGCGCCGCATCAGCCTGCGCGGGCTCGGCCCCGACTTCACCCGCGTCCAGCTCAACGGCATGGAGGTGCTCGGCAACGTCGACTCGCCGCAGGACAGCCGCGGCCAGACCACGCGCGACCGGGCGTTCGACTTCAACCTGTTCGCGGCCGAGCTGTTCGAGCACGTCGATGTCGAGAAATCCTATCAGGCGCGCCAGACCGAGGGCGGCCTGGCGGGCACCGTCGGGCTCTTCACCGCGCGCCCGTTCGATTCGCGACGGAGCAAGGTGGCGCTGTCGGCGCAGGCCGGCACCAACACGCTGACCCACGACGTCCAGCCGCGGCTGACCGGGCTGGTCTCGCTCAACGGGGGCGATATCGGGCTCCTCGTCTCGGGCGCCTACAGCCGCCGCCAGACGCGCGAGCAGGGTGTCGACACCTATCGGTGGCGCCACAACAAGGCCAATGGCAGCGACCTCTCCGCGCTGACCGCCGCGGAACGCACCAGGATCAACTCGGGCGCGCTGCTGTTCGCGCGCGGCAACCGCCTGTCGGTGTGGGACAGCACGCAGGAGCGGCTCGGGCTCACCGCCGCGCTGCAATGGAATCCCGCGCCCTCGGTCCATCTCACGCTCGACGCGCTCTACGGCCGCTTCACCGGCGACCGGTTCGAGACCCATCTCGCCTCGCGCGGGGGCGGCGGCTCGACCTGGCTGGGCGGCGGCGAGACCTTCGCCGGCGTCGTCTACCCGAACGCACGCGTCAACGCGCTCGAGTGGAACGATCGCGACGAGGTCGTCTATCTCGACGTCAGCGGCGGCAAGGCGGCGACCGAGACGCGTCGGCAGGACACCCGCAACGTCTTCCGGCAACTGGTGCTGAGCGGCGACGCCGCGCTGGCGGAGGGGTTGACCCTGTCGTGGACGGGCGGGGTCGAGCGCTCGCGCTACGACATGCCGGTCAACGACAAGTTCACGCTGGAGGGGTTCGGCGGGGTCACGTCCGATTATCGCGGCGGGCGCTACGCCCTGGTCAACCGGTATCGCTTCGATCCGGCGGACGCGCGCTTCTGGCACGCGCGACGCCTCTACGCCAACGCGACCTTCCAGCACACCGCGCTCGACAATGCCAAGGCCCGGCTGGACTATCGGATCTCGCCCGACGACACGCTCAGCCTGGGCGGCGAGTGGCGCCGCTTCGCCAACGACGGTCGCTATGCCGAGCAGGACGATATCCTCACCGGCGCCTTCCGCTCGGGCATGGTCAGCGCGCGGGTCGACGGCTATGCCACGGTCTATGCCGGCTATCCCGGCCAGCGCTGGTCGATCGTCGACTTTCCCAAGATGCTGAAGCAGTTGAACATCAACCACCGCGACTATCTGAGCGTGGCGCGCGTCTTCTCGGTCGAGGAACGCACCGGTGCCGGCTTCGTCCAATATGACTGGACCCATCTGATCGGCGCGCTGCCGTTCCGCGGCAATGTCGGCGCGCGTTATTATGCCACCCGCGTCACGTCGCGCGGCGTGGCGAGCGTCGGGCCGGTGACGGTGCGCGGCGCGTACCAGGGCGTGCTGCCCGCCGCCAATCTGATCCTCGAGCTCGACCGCGGCGCGCTGCTGCGCCTCGCCGCGGCGCGCAACATCAACCGGCCCGCGCTCGGCGCGCTGGCGGTCAACGGCAGCGTCAGCAACGACAATGGCGAGCTCAGCGTCGCGATCGGCAACCCCGCGCTGCGGCCCTATCGCTCCAACGACCTCGACCTCTCCGCCGAATATTATTTCGGTTCGGTCGGCTATGTCGCCGCGGCGACCTTCTACAAGTCGCTCGACGGCTTCGTCTCGACCCAGACGGTGAACGACGTGCCCTATCGCCGCACCGGTCTGCCCGACAACCTCTACCCCGGGGTGACCGCGACCACCCTGGTCAACAGCTTCTCGCGGCCGGTCAATCTGGCGCGAACGAACCTGTATGGCGTGGAAGTGTCGGGACAGGCCGACCTCCGCTTCCTGCCCGCGCCGCTGGACCGGCTGGGGACCGCGCTCAACCTCACGTACGTCGCCTCGCGGCTGGATTACGCCCGCCTCTATCCGGGCGGCATCACGACCACGCTGGAGGGGCTGAGCCGCTACAATGCCAATGCCACGCTCTATTATCAGGACAAGGCGTTCGACGCCCGCGTCTCGGCCAATTACCGCAGCGGGTACATCTACAGCGCCTCGCCCGTCCTCACCCCGCTCGGGCCGGACCAGGACGTCACCGGTTTCGAGGGAACGATCTATGTCGACATGTCCGCGCATTACACGCTCGACCGGCATGTCCAGCTGACGCTGAACGGCGTCAACCTGACCAACCAGCGCGAGCGGCAATATTCCAACAGCAGCAAGCGGCTCTACGTCGTCACCCGGGCGGGCACGACGGTGCTCGGCGGCGTCCGCGTGACATTCTGAGCCAGCGCGGCGGCGGGGCCGGCTTGCCGCGCGTCCCCGCCGCGCTCTATGGCGGCGACCTCGATCGTTCCGGGCTCGTTACGATATGGGTTGCCGCCTGCCGCCTGCGCCGTTCCACCGACCGGGCGCGACGGATCGCACCGGACGCGCCGCGTCGCGATGAGCGATGTCGGCGCCATGCTCGTCGCCGCGCATCCGCGGCTCGTCGCTTATGCGCGACGCCGCGTGCGCGACCCCGACCGCGCCGGCGACGTGGTACAGGAGACCCTGCTGCGCGTGATCGAGCGCAACCGCCGGCAGCGGATCGACCGGCCGCTCGCCTACGCCTTCCGCGTGGCGGACTCGGTGATCTACCGCCAGGCGCAGCGCGCACGCCACGTCCATGAGCCGGTCGACCTCGACCTCGCCTGCGCGCTGCCGCTGCCCGACGAATGGCTCGACGGTCGCCAGCGGCTGGCGCGCTTCGAGCGCGCGCTCGCCGCGATGCCGCCGCTGCGCCGTACCGTCTTCGTGCGCCGCCATGTCGACGGCCTGTCCCGCGCCGAGATCGCGGCGGAGCTGGGCCTGAGCCTCGAGGCGGTGAAGAAGCATCTGGTGCGGGCGATGACCGGGCTCAGCGCGCGCGTCCCCGAGGCGAGCGGGCGGGCGGACCGGCGCGATGAACCGCGCGCTCGCCGCGCCGACCCTCAGGCGGCGGCGCGATCGTCGGGCGCGCGGCGGCGCAGCGACGCGTGCGCCAGCGCGGGCGGGACATAGGCCGACCCTTCCAGCGGCGCGACATCGACCCCCGGCGGCACGATCGCGTCGATGCCGTCGAGCTGCGCCTCCGTGCGCGGGCCGATCAGCGCCGCGGACACGGCGGGATGCGCCACCACGAAGGCGAGCGCCATGTGCATCAGCGACAGGCCCGCGCTCTCCGCCAGAGGGAGGAGTCGTTCGACCGCGTCGAGGCTGGCCGCGTCCGACATCGCGCTGGGGAAATAGCGCGCGCGCAGCGTGTCCGGCGTCGCCGCCCCGCGGCGGTACTTGCCGGTGAGCATCCCCTTGGCGAGCGGGCTCCACGCCAGCACCCCCATGCCGTAACGCTCGCAGACCGGCAGCACCTCGCGCTCGATCGACCGGCTGAGGATCGAATAGGGCGGCTGCTCGGTGCGGAAGCGCGCGAGCCCGCGGCGCTCGGATACGACCTGCGCCGCGACGATGTCGGAGGCGGGCACGGTCGAAGCGCCGAAGGCGCGGATCTTGCCCGCGCGCGTCAGGTCGGTCAGCGTCGACAGGATCTCCTCGACGTCGACGTCGTCGGGCAGGCGATGGACCTGATAGAGGTCGATATGATCGGTCCCCAGCCGCCGCAGCGAGTCCTCCACCGCGCGGACGATCCAGCGGCGCGATCCGCCCTGCTGGTTCGGGTCGGCCCCCATCGGCGCGGTGAACTTGGTCGCGAGCACGACATGGTCGCGCCGGCCTTTGAGCGCGCGGCCGACGATCTCCTCGGACTCGCCGTTGCTGTAGCGATCCGCGGTGTCGATGAGGTTGATCCCGGCGTCCAGCGCCTTGTGGATGATCCGCGTGCAGGCCTCGGCGTCGCTATTGGCGATCGCGCCGAACATCATCGCCCCGAGGGCGTAGGGGCTGACCTTGATCCCGGTCCGGCCGAGGGAACGATAGCGCATCGCGATCTCCTGTAGCTGCCTTGCCCGGCCGCATCGCGGGCGGTAGGACGATGAAGCGGAACATCCTCCGCTTTCTATAAGCGGAACGCGTTCCGCTTTTCAAGGGGTTTGTGATGACGCGCGCCACAGGATCAGGCGAGGGCGTGGCCGAGCCCGCCCGTTCCCCCAAGCCCGCCCGCGCGGACGCGCAGCGCAACCTGCGGGCGGTGCTCCGCGCCGCCAAGGAGGTGTTCGCGGTCGCCGGGCTGGAGGCGCCGGTGCGCGACATCGCCGAGCGCGCCGGTGTCGGCGTCGGCACGCTGTACCGCCACTTCCCGCGCCGCCCCGACCTGATCGCCGCGGTGTTCCGGCAGGAGCTCGATTCCTGCGCCGACGAGGCCGATGCGCTGCACGACCGCCTGCCCCCCTTCGCGGCGCTGGCGGCGTGGATGCGGCATTTCGTCGCGCTGGCGATCACCAAACAGGGCCTGGCCAAGGCGCTTCACTCGGGCGACCCCGCCTTCGCCGCGCTGCCGGCGCGGCGCGAGGAGCGGCTGATGCCCGCGTTCCGGCGCCTGTTCGACCGCGCCGCCGCGAGCGGCGCGATCCGCGGCGACATCGGCGCGGACGAGTTCCTCCTTGCCGCGGCGCAGCTGTGCCTGTCGGTGTCCGATCCCGCGCAGGCGCAGCGGATCGTCGGGCTGCTGGTCGACGGGCTGCGCGCGCGGGACGCGGACGACGCCGACCGCCCGCCCCCTCACCCCGACGCCTGAGCGCGACGACGCGGCGCGCGGCCCGGCCCGCCGCCCGCGTGAACGCTCACACAATTATCTGATTATATGCTTTCTTTTATTTAACCCGCGCGCTACCCCTCTGGCTAAGCCGTTGAAAAAAGCGGCCACGGGAGAGGTCACATGACAATTAGCGACTCCGCGTCGGTGCTCGCGGTGGCGATGGCGCTCGGCTGGACGGCGCCCGCGACCGCGCAGGACGCCTCCGCCACGCCGCCGGACGCGGGCACGCTGCCCTCGGGCGACCCCGGCGCGGCGGTGGCCGATCCCGCCACCACGCCTGCCGCCGGCGGCGAGGACATCATCGTCACCGGCCTGCGCCGCAGCGTCCAGGGCGCGCAGGCGCTCAAGCGCGACTCCGACCAGATCCTCGACGCGGTCGTCGCCGAGGACATCGGCAAGCTGCCCGACAACAATGCCGCCGAGGCGCTGGCGCGGATCACCGGCGTGCAGGTGTCGCGCTCGCAGGACGAGGCCAATGGCGTCTCGGTGCGCGGCCTGCCCGACGTCACCACCACCTTCAACGGGCGCGAGCTCTACACCGCGGAGGGGCGCCAGGTCGCGTTCCAGGACTTCCCCGCCGCCTCGCTCGCCGGGCTCGAGGTCTACAAGTCGACCACCGCCGACCTGGTCGAGGGCGGCATCGCCGGGCTGGTCAACGTGCGCTCGCGCCGGCCGTTCGACTTCGACGGGTTCGAGATCGCGGGGTCGATCCGCGGCATCTACGGCGATCAGGCCCGCGAGGTCGATCCGCAGGGCAGCCTGTTGGTCACCGACCGGTTCGACACGCCGATCGGCGAGTTCGGCGCGCTGATCAACGTCTCCTACACGCAGACGCATTATCTCACCTCGGCGCGCTGGGACAGCGGCGACGTCGACACGCCGGTCGACGAACAGGTCATCACCACGCCCGGCGTCGGCCGCGACTTCAAGCTCCCCGAGTCGGTCGGCATCTTCTACAATAACGGCAAGCGCTGGCGGCCCTCGGTCAACGGCTCGCTGCAATGGCGCCCCGCCGACAATGTCGAGCTGTACGTCGAGGGGCTGTACCAGGGCTATCGCAGCCGCGAGGAGAACAGCGAGCTGGCGATCCGGCTGCGCAACGGCAACCCGACCTTCAGCAACGTCGTGCTCGACGAGGACGATCCGGGCAAGGTCAAGAGCCTCACCCGCTCGGGCGGCGAGGGATCGATCGGCACCGACCTGTTCCGCGGCGTGCCGCACAGCACCACCAACACCTATCAGTTCGCCGCCGGCGGCAGCATCAAGGGCGAGCACGCCCGCTTCAGCACCGATCTCGCCTATACCGACACGCGCAATTATTTCACCGACTACGGCTTCGACTTCGCCGCGCGCGATCCGGCCACCGCGGACGTCAGCTTCGACATCGACCGCGACTATGGCGGCGTCGAGTTCGCGCTGCCCGGCTTCGACCTGACCGATCCGAACAATTACGTCATCCGCGGCATCTTCGACCGGCGGCGCGAGGGGCGCGGCTCGGGCTGGCAGTGGCGCAACGATCTCGAGCTCGACTTCGAGCTCGACGGGATCGACAAGATCCAGGTCGGCACGCGCTACACCACGCGCAAGAGCAGCTTCGCCGACGGCACGCGCTACGCCAACATCCGCGCGCAGCGCGTGCCGCTCACCGCCGCGCCGATCGGCATGGGCGGGCTGGTCAAGGAAGGCTTCCGCGGCAGCGACGCGCAGCCGACGCGGCGCTGGTATGCTCCCAACGGCCAGGACGTGTTCGACAATATCGAGGCGCTGCGCGACTTCGCGCAGGACCGGCTGCGGATCAGCAACCTCGGCAACGCCGACCAGCGCCCCGAGCTGTGGGATCCGGCGCTGCCGCCCTACACCACGCAATTCGCCGCCAACGAGAAATCCTACGCCTTCTACGGCCAGCTCCACTACGGCTTCGAGCTCGGCGGCATCCCGCTCGACGGCGTGGTCGGCGCGCGCGTCGTCAACACCACGATCCAGACGGTCGGGCAGGGCTCGGTCGACGGCGAGATCCGCATCACCGACGACCGCAAGAATTATCTCGACGTGCTGCCCAATGTCAGCCTGCGCGCGCGGCTGACCGACCGGCTCCAGTTCCGCGCCTCCGCCACCGAGACGCGCACGCGCCCGACCTTCGGCCAGAGCAACCCCGCCTTCGTGCTCCAGCGCGACTCGGTGAACCTGGGCGATTATAACGGCAGCAGCGGCAACATCGACCTCGAGCCGATCCAGTCGAAGAACTACGACGCCTCGCTGGAATGGTATTTCAGCCGCACCGGATCGCTGACCGGCGCGGTGTTCCGCCGCGACCTCAAGGGCTTCATCAGCAACTACACGGTGTTCCAGCAGGTCCCCGGCTTCGGCAACATCCAGGTGACCCGCCCGGAGAATGCCGGCGAGGGGCGGATCCAGGGCGTCGAGCTGGCCTTCACCACCTTCTTCGACTTCCTGCCCGGCGTGCTGAGCGGCTTCGGCACCCAGCTCAACGGCACCTATCTCGACGGCAAGCAGGCGCTGCCGACGGTCTTGGGCGAGCAGGGCCGGCTGGTGCGCGTGCCCAACACCTCGAAATGGACCTACAACGCCAACCTGCTCTACGAGAAGGGGCCGGTGTCGGCGCGCCTCGCGTACAATTACCGCACCGACTGGGTGAACTTCTACAACAACACCGAGAGCGAGTCGGCGGTCGCCGGCGAATATACGCGCGCGACCGAGCGGCTCGACTTCTCCGCCGCCTTCACCCCGGTCGAGTTCCTGACCTTCACCTTCGACGCCACCAACCTGACCGGGGTGCCGTTCCAGAACGTCCGCAACTTCAGCGACACGCAGAGCTACCCGCGCGACATCCGCTACGAGGCGCGGACCTTCTCGCTCGGCGCGCGCTTCCGCTTCTGATGGCGACGCCTTATTCTCACGCAGGAGCCAGGATGCCCGCCACCCGTCTCGCCGCCCGCGCGCTCACGCTCGGCTGCCTCGTCGCGCTGCCGCTCACCGCGCCGCTCCGCGCGCAGGCGCCGGTCACCGTCCGCACCCCCGCCACGCCGCTGGTGGCGCACGACCCGTATCTCAGCCTGTGGAGCCTGACCGACAGGCTCAACGACGCGCCGACGCGGCACTGGACCGGGAGCGAGCAGCAGATCAGCGGCTGGGTCCGCGTCGACGGCAAGGCGCTGCGCTTCATGGGCGGCGGGCGCGGCGACGCGATGACGCAGGTCTCGCGCGAACTCACCCCGACGCGCACCAGCTACGAGTTCGACGGCGGCGGGGTGCGGCTCACCGCCACCTTCCTCTCGCCCGCGCTGCCCGACGACCTCGACCTCGTCTCGCGCCCGGTCACCTATCTGAGCTGGACGGTGCGCTCGACCGACGGGCGCGCGCACGCGGTGCAGGTCTATGTCGACGCCAGCGCGCAGCTCGCGGTCAACGACGACCAGCAGCAGGTGGTATGGGGCAGCAGCCGCGTCGGCGACATGGCGGTGCTGCGCGTCGGCACCAGTTCGCAGCAGGTGCTCCAGAAGGTCGGCGACAACGTGCGGATCGACTGGGGCTGGGCGCAGCTCGCGGTGCCGCAGCAGCCCGGCACCACCACCGCGACGATCGGCGAGGGCGAGCGCGCCGCCTTCCGCGACGGCGCCGCGCCGGTGCCCGACGATCTCGCCATGCCGCGGCTGGCGCACCAGAACCGCCCGTTGCTGGCGGCGCGCTTCGACCTCGGCAGCGTCGGCGCCGAGCCGGTGACGCGGCGCGCGATGCTCGCCTATGACGACATCGACGCGATCGAATATTTCAAGCGCCGCCTCCCCGCTTACTGGCGCCGCGACGGCATGACGATGGCGCAGCTGCTCCAGATCGCCGAGCGCGACGAGCCGGTGCTGCGCGAGCGCGCCGCCGCCTTCGACCGCGAGCTCACCGCCGATCTCGAACAGGCCGGCGGCCGTGCCTATGCCGAGCTGGCGGTGCTGGCCTATCGCCAGACGCTCGCGGCGCACAAACTGGTCGCCGACATCGACGGCACGCCGCTCTATTTCTCCAAGGAGAATTTCAGCAACGGCTGCATCGCGACGGTGGACATCACCTATCCCACCTCGCCCTTCTACCTGCTGCTCAACCCGCGCCTGCTCGAGGCGCAGCTGCGCCCGATCCTCGATTATTCCATGATGCCGCGCTGGCGCTTCCCGTTCGCGCCGCACGACATCGGCACCTATCCACAGGCGAACGGGCAGGTCTATGGCGGCGGCGAGCGCAGCGAGGACGACCAGATGCCGGTCGAGGAGAGCGGCAACATGCTGCTGATGATCGGCGCGCTCGCCAAGGTGCAGGGCAACGCCGATGTCGCCCGGCGCTACTGGCCGCTGCTGACGAAATGGGCCGAGTTCCTCCGCGACAAGGGGCTCGACCCCGACAACCAGCTCAGCACCGACGATTTCGCCGGGCATCTCGCGCACAACACCAACCTGTCGATCAAGGCGATCAGCGCGCTCGACGCTTATGCCGAGCTGGCGCGGCTGCTCGGCCGGAAGCAGGACGCGGCGCGCTATCGCACCATTGCCAGGCAGATGGCGGCGCGCTGGCAGGTGATGGCGCAGGACGGCGATCATACCCGGCTCGCCTTCGACCAGCCCGGCACGTGGAGCCAGAAATACAATCTCGTGTGGGACAAGGTGCTGGGCCGCGGGCTGTTCCCCGCGTCGCTCCGGCGCAGCGAGCTGGCCTTCTACCAGCGCCATCAGGGCAAGTACGGCCTGCCGCTCGACAGCCGCAAGACCTATACCAAGCTCGACTGGATCACGTGGAGCGCGACGCTGGCCGACGACCGCGCCACCTTCGAGCGCCTGGTCGAGCCGCTCCACCGCTACATGCAGGAGACGCCGACGCGGGTGCCGCTGAGCGACTGGTACGAGACCACCGACGGCGCGCAGGTCGGCTTCCAGGCGCGCGCGGTGGTTGGCGGCGTGTACATCAAGATGCTCGACGACCCGGCGCTGTGGCGCAAATGGGCCGCGCGCGCCGTCAAGTGAGCCGGACAGCGAGGAGGACAGACATGGCCCATTCGATCAGCCGCCGCGCGCTGCTCCGCGCCAGCACCGCCAGCGCGGCGCTCGCCGGGGTCGCGACGCTCGCCCCGCTCCACGCCGCACCGAAAGCCGCGCCCAAGACCGCGCCTGCGACCGCACCGCTGACGCAGAACCGCGCCCCGCTCGCGCCGCAGCCGTTCCAGCCGCTGCCGACCGGCGCGATCCGGCCCGCCGGCTGGCTGCGGCGCCAGCTCGAGATCCAGGCGCGCGGCATGGGCGGGCGGCTCGACGAGACCTGGCCCGACGTCGGCGCCAACAGCGGCTGGCTCGGCGGCACCGGCGAGAGCTGGGAGCGCGGCCCCTATTTCCTCGACGGGCTGCTGCCGCTGGCGTGGCAGCTCGACGATCCCGCGCTCAAGGCCAAGGCGCAGCGCTTCGTCGACTGGACGCTGGCGAGCCAGCGCCCCGACGGCATGTTCGGCCCCGCCAGCAACGACGATTGGTGGCCGCGCATGGTGATGCTCAAGGCGCTCACCCAATATCACGAGCTGACCGGCGACCCGCGCGTGCTGCGGCTGATGAGTGCCTATTTCGCGCACCAGCTCGAGGCGCTGCCCGCGCGGCCGCTGAAGAACTGGGGCAAGTTCCGCTGGCAGGACCAGGTCGTCTCGGTGATCTGGCTGTACAATCGCACCGGCGACGCCAAGCTGCTCGACCTCGCCGCGCTGCTCAAGCGGCAGGGCTATGACTGGCAGGGGCTGTTCGCCGATTATCCCTATCGCACCAAGACCAGCAAGCAGGCGATCGGTCTCGACAGGCCCGACGTGCCCGGTGAGGTGCCCGAGGGGTTGAAGGACCCGGCGCTGTCGGTCCATGGCGTCAACAACGCGCAGGCGCTCAAGGTCTCGCCGGTCTGGTCGGTGGTGTCGGGCGACGCGGCGGACCGCGCCGCGCTCCGGCGCCAGCTCGGCGCGCTCGACCGCTATCACGGGCTGCCGATCGGCATCTACTCGGCCGACGAGCATCTCGCCGGGCGCAGCCCGAGCCAGGGCGTGGAACTGTGCGCGATCGTCGAGGCGATGTACTCGCTCGAACAGGCGCTGGCGATCACCGGCGATGCGGCGCTGGCCGACCGGATCGAGCGGCTCGCCTATAACGCGCTGCCCGCCACCTTCACCGACGACATGTGGGCGCACCAGTACGATCAGCAGCCCAATCAGGTGCAATGCGTCCACGGCCCCGGCCCCTGGACCACCAACGGGCCGGAATCGAACATGTTCGGGCTGGAGCCGCATTTCGGCTGCTGCACCGCCAATTTCCATCAGGGCTGGCCCAAGCTGACCACCCATCTGTGGATGGCCTCGGCCGACGGCGGGCTGGCGGCGACGCTCTACGCGCCCTGCACCGTCGCGACGCGGGTGCGCGACGTGCCCGTCACGCTGCGGCAGGAGACCGATTATCCGTTCCGCCACACGGTCGCGATCACGCTCGAGCCCGAGCGGCCGATCGCCTTCCCGCTGCGGCTGCGCGTGCCCGGCTGGGCCGAGCGCGCGACGGTGACCGTCAACGGCCGCGACACGCCGCTCACCGCGACCGACGGCTTCGTCCGGCTGGAGCGCGTCTGGCGGCGCGGCGACCGCGTCACGCTCGCCTTCGCCAGCCGCCCGCGCGCGGTGCGCGGCGCGGACGGCGCCACCAGCTTCGAGGACGGCGCGCTGGTCTTCGCGCTGCCGGTCGAGGAACGCTGGTCGACCCGGCGCCAGCGCGGCCTCACCGCGGACTATGAGGTGCGCCCCGCGAGCGACTGGGCCTATGCGGTCGCGCCCGGCGCCGCGATCGAGCGGGTGGAGCGCGCGGTCGGCCCGGTGCCGTTCTCGCGGCGCAGCCCGGCGGTGGTGCTGTCGACCGCGGCCTATCCGGTCGGCGACTGGCCGATGGTCGACGGCGCCGCCGCCCCGCCCCCCGCCCGCCCGCGCGCGACCGGACCGGGGCGCGCGGTGACGCTGCTGCCCTATGCCGCGCCCAAGCTGCGGATCACCGCCTTTCCGACGCTGCCGCCGGGCACCGCGGGCTAGCGCCCGACACGACCCCGGTTGACCCGTGCTCCTGCGGACGCAGGAGCCCAGAGCCACGAGCGTCACGCCTGCCGAGCCGTGCTCCTTCGTCCGCGGGACCTTTGCGAAACCTTCCGTCATCCCGGACTTGGTCCGGGATGACGGTAGCGGCGGCGCGTTGCGCGGCTTTTGCAAAGGTCTCGCTTTCGCAGGAGCACGGCTCGGCCGAGGTGGACCACACGCCGGCCCTCGCGCGCGTCGGCCGAAGCGGCCGCTGCCACGCGCGACGGGCGCGAATGTTCCCGGCGTAGTGAAATATAAACATTTCTTTCCAGCAGCATCCGGCGGGCGCGTCGCCTCGTAGCTTCGCCCTGCTCACGCGTGAGGACACCGCCTCCTCTCGGGAGCGGAGGGAGATGCCACTCATGAATCACGAAGATCTGGTCATCGACGCGCTCGAGGCGCGTTCGCGACGCCGCCACGATCGCCGCGCCCTGTTCACCGCGGCACTCGGGGTCGCCGCGGTCGGGTCGGCCTTCGCTTACTCGGATCCGGCGCGGGCACAGGCGGCGGTCACCGACGCGGACGTGCTCAACTTCGCGCTCAACCTCGAATACCTCGAGGCGCAATTCTATCTCTACGCGGTCAACGGCACCGGCCTGCCCGCGTCCTTGACCGGCAGCGGCAGCACCGCCGGCGGCACGGTGACCGGCGGCGCCAAGGTCGACTTCTCGGGCGATCCCAACGTCGGCGCCTATGCGCGCGAGATCGCCGCGGACGAGCAGGCGCACGTCAATTTCCTGCGCACCGCGCTGGGCGCTTCCGCGGTGGCGATGCCCAACATCAACATCTCGGGCGCGGCCGACGGTCCGTTCACCGCCGCGGCGCGCGCCGCCGGGGTGGTCGGTGCGTCGGACACGTTCAACCCTTATGCCGACCCGACCAGCTTCCTGCTCGGCGCCTTCATCTTCGAGGACGTCGGCGTCACCGCCTATAAGGGCGCGGCGCCGTTGCTCACCAACAAGACCTTCCTCGAGGCCGCGGCGGGCATCCTCGCGGTCGAGGCCTATCACGCCGCGATCGTGCGCACGACCTTGTACGCCAAGGGCGTGCCCGCGCTGATCCAGGCGACCGAGCAGATCTCCGCCGCGCGCGACGCGCTCGACGGCAGCCCGACCGAGGACCAGGTCCGCGGCATCGCGCCCGACGACGACCAGGGCATCGCGCCGAGCGGCAGCGGGGCGACGCTGACCGCGAACATCGCGCCGCTCAACGCCAACGGCCTCGCCTACAGCCGCACCACCGGCCAGGTGCTCAACATCGTCTATCTCAACGCCGCGACCACGACGATGGGCGGGTTCTTCCCCAACGGCGTCAACGGCAACATCCGATCGACCGCGTGAGCGTGCGGCGGCGCCCCCGCCTCCCCGTCTCTGCCTCTTCACAGGAACCACGCCCATGATCGATCATCGCAACGCCCTCGACCTGCTCGCCGCCGCGGACAATCGCCGCGCGGCGCGGCGCCGCTTCCTCAAGGTGGCGGGCGGCGGCACGCTCGCGCTCGGCAGCGCCAGCCTGTTGTCCGGCTGCTTCGATTCCGAGGAGGACGACGTCCCCGCGCCGACCCCCACCCCGACCCCCACGCCCGCCGCGGTGACCGACAGCGACGTGCTCAACCTCGCGCTCAATCTCGAATATCTCGAGGCGCAATATTATCTGTTCGCGGTCAACGGCACCGGCCTGGCGGCGAGCCAGACCGCGAGCGGCAGCGGCACCGCGGGCGGCACCGTCACCGGCGGCGCCAAGGTCGACTTCTCGGGTGACGCGCTGGTCGGCGCCTATGCCCGCGAGATCGCCGCGGACGAGGCCGCGCACGTCGCCTTCCTGCGCGCCGCGCTCGGCTCGGCCGCGATCGCCATGCCCAACATCAACATCTCGGGCGACGCCAACGGTGCCTTCACCGCGGCGGCGCGCGCGGCCGGCGTGATCGGGTCGAGCGAGAGCTTCAATCCTTACTCCTCGCCCGAGAACTTCCTGCTCGGCGCCTATCTGTTCGAGGACGTCGGCGTCACCGCCTACAAGGGCGCCGCGCCGCTGCTGTCGAGCAAGGTGTTCCTCGAGGCCGCCGCGGGCATCCTCGCGGCCGAGGCCTATCACGCCGGGCTGGTGCGCACCGTCCTCTATGCCAAGGGCATCGCCGCGCCCGCGCTGATCACCGCCACCACCAGGATCTCGGACGCGCGCGACGCGCTCGACCAGGGCAGTGACACCGACCAGGGGCTGGTCGCATCCGGGGGCGGCGCCAATCTCGTCCCCGCCGACGCCGACGCCATCGCCTACAGCCGCAACAGCCGCCAGGTCCACAACATCGTCTACCTCAACGCCACCGGCAGCAACCTCAACGGGGGCGGCTTCTTCCCCAACGGGACCAACAACCCCAATCCGACGCTGCGGGTGGGCCTGCCCTGATGCCGCGCCGGGCGCGCCGCACGGCCGCCGCACGCCGGGGATGACGACGACAGGGGAGGAGGCCAGCGCCTCCTCCCCGCTGATTCACGAGGGAGTGAGACATGAAGGTGATCGGATTGACCGCGGCGGCGCTGCTCGCCGCCCACGCGCTGCCCGCGAGCGCGCAGGAGAGCGACGGCGGCTTCAGCGGCGTCTATGTCGGCGCGGCCGGCGGCTATGACGTCCAGCCCAACGACGGCGGCCGCTCGCGCGTGCTGTTCGACCGCAACCTCGACGGGCAATATGGCGACGTGGTGCGCACCGGCTCGGGCGCGGACGCCTTCGGCCCTGGCTTCTGCGGCGGCCAGGCCAGCAACCAGCTCAGCCCGGCCAACGGCGGCCGCTGCACCAACGACAAGGACGACTGGGCCTATTACGGCCGGGTCGGGTTCGACGCGCAGCGCGGCCGCCTCGTCGTCGGCGTGGTCGGCGAGTTCGGCACCAGCAACATCACCGACGGCGTCAGCGCCTTCTCGAGCACGCCGGCGAGCTACGTCTTCAACCGCGGGATCGACTGGGAGGCGGGCGTGCGCGCGCGCGCCGGCTACACCCCCAACGACACCACCTTGTTCTACGGCACCTTCGGTCCGGGCTATGCGCGGATCGACCGCGCCTTCGGCTCCACCAACACGACCAACACGTTCGAGGGCAGCGGCAAGCGCAACCAGTTCGGCTTCCAGGGGGGCGGCGGCGTCGAGCAGCGGCTCGGCCGGCATTTCTCGATCGGGCTGGAATATATCTACCACCAGTATCGCGACGACGATTACGTCGTCCGCGCGACCGGCCCGGCGGGGACGCCCTTCACCAACGCCAACAACGGCGGCAGCGCGTCGGGCACCGACTTCATCCGCAGCGACGACAAGTTCCGCTGGCACTCGCTGCGCGCCACCGCGGCGTTCCGCTTCTGACCGGGGCGCGCCCGCGCCGTCGCGCGACAGGGGTCGCGGCGGCGCGGGCGCACCGGCGGGTCGTCAGATCTGGGCGAGCCCGCCGTCGGTGAACAGCTCGCTGCCGGTCATGAAGCTGCTGTCGGCGGAGCCGAGGAAGGCGGCCGCCGCGGCGACCTCGGACGGTTCGCCGACATGGCCGATCGGCGTGGTGGCGCCCATCTCGATCATCGCGTCGCGGCCGACCACCTCCGCGGCGAGTTCCGTCAGCGTGGGCCCGGGCGACAGGACGTTGACCCGGACCCCGGTGCCGCGCAGGTCCTGCGCCCAGCTCCGCGCGAGGTTGCGCACCGCCGCCTTGGACGCGCTGTAGATGCTGAACGCCGGCGTGCCCATCACGCCGGTGGTCGATCCGGTGAGGATGATCGACCCGTCGCGGCGCATCAGCGGCAGCGCCTTCTGCACGGTGAAGATCGTTCCCTTGACGTTGACGTCGAACGTCGCCTGATAATGGTCGGGCGTGATCTCGCCGAGCGGCACCAGCGCCCCCGTCCCGGCATTGGCGAACAGGATGTCCAGCCCGCCGCGCTCGGCCTTCACCGTGGCGAACAGCCGGTCGAGGTCGTCATTGTCCGCGACCGATCCCGCCACCGCGCGCGCGTTGCCGCCCAGCGTCGCCAGCGCCGCGTCGAGCTTCTCCTGCCGTCGCCCGAACAGATAGACGAACGCGCCCTCCGCGACGAACCGCTGCGCCGACGCCAGGCCGATGCCCGTCCCGCCGCCGGTGATGATCGCCGTCTTGCCGTCCAACCGCTTCATACATGCCTCCACTTCTTGGTTGCACGCAGCTGGCGACCTGCCTACCTGGGAACAAGTATGCACCTTTTGGTAAGTACCTAGAATGTCGAAGACCGCCGAGAGCGCGACCGCCGAGAGCGCCCCCGCCGCCGTCGCGCCCGCCTTCACCTGCGGGCTCGACGCGACGCTCAAGATCATCTCGGGCAAGTGGAAGCCGCTCATCCTCTATTTCCTGCTGCGCGGGCCGACGCGCTACGGCGAGCTCAAGCGCGCGGTGCGGGACGTGAGCGACAAGGTGCTGATCCAGCAGCTCAAGGAACTGGAAGGCGACGGCGTCCTGCGCCGCAACGACTATCGTGAGGTGCCCCCGCGCGTCGATTACACGCTCACGCCGCTGGGCCGCAGCCTCGCGCAGGCGCTCGAGCCGCTCTGCACCTGGGGCACCCAGAATATGGCGGTGATGCAGCAGATCTTCGCCGAGCGCGACGGCTGGGGCCGCGGCAAGAGCGCGTAGAGGCCGATCCGCCTAGCGTGAACCGTGCTCCTGCGGACGCCGCAGCACCCCGCCGGTTCACAGCAGGAGGATCACAGGCTAGGCGGGCGCCAACCACGGAGGCGGCGATGCGCGTGCTGATGATCGGACTGGGCGACATCGCGCGCAAGGCCTATGTGCCGGTGCTCGCCGCGCGACCCGACATCGAGCTTCACCTGACGTCGCGCGACCCCGTCGTGCTCGCCGAGATCGGCGACGCCTTCCGCCTCGCGCACCGTCACACCAGCGTCGCCGCGGCGCTCGCCGCCGCGCGGTTCGACGCGGCGCTGGTCCACGCCTCCACCGAGGCGCATCCGGCGCTCGTGCGCCTGCTGCTCGAACAGGACATCGCCACCTTCGTCGACAAGCCGCTGGCGGACCAGTTCGACACGGTGGAGGCGCTGGTCGCCCTCGCCGCGCGGCGCGCGACGCCGCTCGTGGTCGGGTTCAACCGTCGCTTCGCGCCCGATTATGTCGCGCTGCGCGGGGTCGGGGCGAGCCTGATCACGCTGGAGAAGCATCGCCACCGCCAGCCCGACACGCCCCGGCGCGTCGTGTTCGACGACTTCATCCATGTCGTCGACACCTTGCTGTCTCTCGCCCCGGCCGCGGTGCGCCGGCGCACGATCGAGACGCATGTGGTCGATGGGCTGCTCCACGCCGTCACGCTGGTGCTGGCGGGCGACGGCTTCACCGCGATCGGGACGATGCACCGGAACAGCGGGCTCGACGAGGAGCGGCTCGACGCGATCGGCGACGGCGCCCGGCGCACCGTGCTGAACCTCGCCGACCGGATCGACGCCAGCGGTGCGCGGACGCTCCGGCGCCGCGGCGACTGGGTCTCGGTCGCGCGCCAGCGCGGCTTCGACACGATGTGCGACCACTTCCTCACCGTCGCGCGCGAGCGCCGCGCCACCGACGCCGCCGCCATCCTCCAGACGCACGCGCTGTGCGAGGCGATCGTGCGCCACGCCGCCGGCTGAGCGACACCCCGCCGCGCGCTCAGCCGTGGCGCGCGACCTGGAAGCCCGCGAACGACTGGCTCACCGGCATCAGCTCGAGCCGGTTGACGTTGAGATGCGGCGGCAGCGTCGCGATCCACAGCACCGTCGCGGCGATATCCGCCGCGGTCATCGGCTCGGCCCCGGCGTAGAGCGTGTCGGAGGCGTCGCGGTCTCCCCCGGTGCGCACCAGCGTGAACTCGGTCTCGACCATCCCCGGGTCGATCGTGCTGACGCGCACCCCGGTGCCGTGGAGATCGGTGCGCAGCATCAGCGAGAGCTGCTGCACGAACGCCTTGGTCCCGCCATAGACGTTGCCGCCGGGATAGGGATAGCTGCCCGCGATCGAGGCGAGATTGATGATCGCCCCCTTGCGCGCGATCAGCCCGGGCAGCAGCCGGTGGGTGATCGCCACCAGCGCGGTGACGTTGGTGTCGATCATCGTCTTCCACTGCGCGAGATCGGCGTGCTGCGCCGGCCCGGTCCCCAGCGCGAGGCCGGCGTTGTTGACGAGCAGGTCGATGCCGCGGAACCGCTCGGGCAGCGCGTCGAGCGCGGCGGCGACCGCGGCCTCGTCGCGCACGTCGAACACCGCGGGGTGGAGCCGCTCCCCCAGCGCGGCGGCGAGCGCGTCGAGCCGCTCGGCGCGGCGCCCGGTCGCGATCACCTGCCAGCCCGCGCCCACCAGCGCGCGCGCGCTCGCCTCGCCGATCCCCGAGGTCGCGCCGGTCACGATCGCGGTCTTCACCCTCATCTTTCCGTCCTCCCGCCGCGCTCCGGCTCCGCGCCGCTGCGACCCGCTCGATTCGCGCCCCTGAATACGGCAGCGGCGGCGCGCGTCCAGCCGCCCGTCCACCGCGCCACGGCGTCGCTTGGCCCGTCGCAGGTCCGTCTGCGCGCGGTTGACTCGTAACTCTACATATGTTGCTATGTTGCATGGTCAGGACGCGACAGCCTTCTTCCCAGATGCGCCGGGTGCTCGACGCGCTCGCGGCGCAGCACGGCGCGTGGCGCCACGGCTATGATCTGCTCAAGGCGACCGGCCTGTCCTCGGGGACGCTATATCCCTTGCTGATGCGGATGAGCGACAAGGGATTGCTCGAGGCGGAATGGCGCGAGCCGGCGCAGCCGGGGCGCCCGCCACGCCACGCCTATCGTCTCTCCGCCGCGGGCGCGGCGCTGGCGCGCGAGCTGGCCGGGCGCGACGCGCCGCGGTCCGGCGCGGCGGCGCTGGCGTGACGCCGCCGCTCGCGCGCGCGGCGATGACGCTCGCGACCTGCTGGCTCGGCGAGGAGCGGCGCGGCTGGGCGGCGGCGATGGCGGCCGAGCTCGAGGCCGCCGCGGACGCGGACGCGGGCGCGGCGCGGCGCTTCGCGTTCGGCTGCCTCGTCGCCGCGGCGCGCGCGCTGCCCGCGCGGGCGCTCGGGCGGCTCGCGCTCGCCAGCCACGCGCTCGCGCTCGGGGTGATGCTGCCGATGGCGACGCTCCAGCTCGGCGGCGCGCTGTTCGGCCCGCCCGGATTGTCCCCCGCCGGCGCCGGGCTGGGCGGCGCGCTCGCCGCCGACGCGACGCGCGCGCTGCTGCTGCGCCCGGTCTATCAGGCCGCGGTGCCCGCGCTCGCGCTGCTCCAGCTGCTCACCGCGCTCGGCCATGTCCGGCTGGCGTGGCGGCTGGTCGCGCACGACTGGGCGGGGGCGTGGCGCGTCGCGCTCCAGGTCGCCGCCGCGTCGGTGACGTTGGTGGTGGTGCTGGGCGCGCTGTTCCTCGACGCGCACGAGGCGCTGGCCCAGGCGGCGGTGGCCGCGGCCGAGCTCGCCGCCATCGCCGCCGCGGCGCAATGGCATGCCGCATCGGTGGCGCCGCGCCCGCCCCCGGGCTGAGGCCCGCCGCCCGCCCACCACGATCCACCGGCTTCGGGCAGGTCGCCCGGAGGAGAGGGACGCCCCGCGCGGGCGCCCGCCCACGCGCGCGCGTCGCGCCATCAGGAGAGATGCCATGTTCGATCGACGGTCGCCCCGGGTCCGCGCGCTGCTCCCCGCCGCGCTGCTGTCAGCGGTCGCGGGCGCGGCAGGGGCCGCCCCTGCGGCATCCGCCCCGCCCGCCGCGGCGCCCGCGGCCGCGGACACGCCGTCGCGCTTCACCGGGCGCTGGGAACTCGACCTGACGCGGCTGCCGCGCGACTATGGCCCGCCGCCGCGCCGCGTGCTCTACACCTTCGCGCGCGCCGACGCGGGGCGCTGGTACGCCGCGGTCGACATCACCGCGCGCGACGGCAGCGTCCGCCACATGGGCGTCACCTACCGCGCCGACGGCACCGCCGGGGTCGGCGAGGGCGACACCAGCGAGGCCGACAGCGCCGCGCTGCTCTCCCCCGCGCCCGACGTGCTGATCGCCAATCTGGCGCGACAGGGCGCGCCCTCCTCGGTGCGCGTCTACACGCTCGACCCTGGCGGCGACGCGATGACCGAGTCCGCCGCGAGCGTGAACGCCCAGGGCGCGCCGTTCGTGCGGCGCTTCCACTTCCGCCGCGTCGGCTGAGCCGGCGCGCACCGGTTTGCGTCGCGACGCCCGTGCGGCTAGGCGCGGGCGCCGGCGCGGACCGGTTCGCGCGCGAGACGGAAGGACGAGCGGCGATGACCGACCCGGAACCCGGCGTGCTGCGCCCGCACGCGCGCGTCCCCTTCCCGCGCTCGATCAGCGACGCCGCGCGCGCCGCGCTCGCGCGCCACGTCGACGCCGACGGGGGCGTGCGCAACGCCGCGCACGTCCTGCCCGACCCGCTCGACCATGACGGCTGGCGCCGGCTCCAGCAGGCCGCCAGCGCCGGCTATGCCGCCGCGGTGGCGCAGCTCGCGGGCGAGGCGCAGGCGGCGGTGGAGACGGTGACGCTGGGCGACACCGTGATCCATCGCGCCACCCCGGCGCAGGGCGGCGACGCGCGCCGCGCCTATCTCGATTTCCACGGCGGCGCGCTGGTGTTCGGCGGGGGCGAGGCGTGCCGCGCGGGGGCGCGCATGCTCGCCGCGCAGCATCGCCTGCGCTGCTATGCGGTGGACTATCGCACCCCGCCCGATCACCCCTATCCGGCCGCGGTCGAGGACGGGGTCGCGGCCTATCGCCACGCGCTGGCGCACCACCGCGCCGCGGACATCGTCGTCGGCGGGCGCTCCGCCGGGGGCAATATCGCGGTGGCCACTCTGCTGCGCGTGCGCGACGCGGGGCTGCCGATGCCCGCCGGGCTGGTGCTGCTGTCGCCGCAGGTCGACCTGACCGAGACGGGCGACAGTTTCGCCACCAACCGGCTGGTCGACGTGGTGCTGCCGGGGTCGCTGATGCCCAGCCATCTGCTCTACGCCGCGGGCGCGGACCTCGCCGATCCCGGCCTGTCGCCTTTGTTCGCCGCGCTCGACGGGCTGCCCGCGACCTTGCTCCAGAGCGGGACGCGCGACCTGTTCCTGTCGAACACGGTGCGGATGCACCGCGCGCTGCGCCGCGCCGGCGTCGCCGCCGAGCTCCACGTGTTCGAGGCGATGCCGCACGGCGGCTTCGGCGGCGACACCCCCGAGGACGACGAGCTGCGCGACGAGGTCAGCCGCTTCGTCCGTTCGTGCTGGCGCGACGACTGACGCGCGCGCTCAGCGGCGGCACTCGCGGCGATCGGGGTTGCGGTCGCAGCGCTGGCGCCGCGCGCGCTCGGCCATGATCTGGCCGTCCTTGGCGATCTGCGAGGTCAGCGCCATCTCCTCCAGCGTGCGGCGCTGCTTGTCGTCGCGGCGGCGCTGCTGCTCCAGCATGCAATCGGCGTAGCCGCGCGTGCCGTAGCGGTTGCCGAAGCCGGCGCAGGTGCGCGCGTCCTCGCGCTGCTGGCGGCGCTGCGCCTGCGCGGGCGGGGTCGCGGTGACGGCCAGCGCGGCGAGCGCGAGCAGCAGCGCGCGCGACGGGGTGGGGGCGATCGGGATCATCGTGGCGGTTCCTTTCGAGCGGCACCGGCGCGGTGCCCGCCCCCGCCAAGACCAGCCCGAGGTTGCGCGAAGATGGTGCGCGCATCGCCCGCCCCGCGCGCGCCGGAACCTCCGCCGCGACGGATCGATTCTCCGCCACCATGGTACAACCTCCGGCGACCCGCGCCGTGCCCCCCGCCCCGCCGCGGCGCCGGCTCGCCAAGCCCGCGCGGCGGCGCCAGCTCCTCGAGGTGGCGCGGGCGATCGTCCGCGACGAGGGCGCGGACCGGCTGACGCTCGGCCATCTGGCGGCGCGCGCGGGCGTGTCCAAGCCGGTCGCCTACGATCATTTCGCGACCCGCTCGGGCCTGCTGATCGCGCTCTACCGCATGATCGACACCGACCGCGTGCTCGCCTTCCGCGACGCGATGCGCGCGGGCGGCCACGATCGCGACGCCACCGTCGCGCTGCTCGCCGAGGCCTATATCGACTGCGCCGCGGAGACCGGGGGCGAGTTCCAGGCGGTCGGCGCCGCGCTGGCGGGGAGCGAGGAGAAAGCCGCGGTGTTCGAGGAGTTGCTCGACCAATGCGTCGCGATGTTCGTCGACGTGCTCGCGCCGCACGCCGGGGGCGAGGCGGCGGCGCTGGCGCGGCGCTGCGTCGGGCTGGTCGGCGCGGGCGAGGCGCTGGCGGCGGCGCTCCGCCGCGGCCGCGTCGACCGCGCGGGGGCGATCGCCGCGCTCGCGGCGCTGGTCGACGGCGCGCTGGCGCCGCGCGACCGCGCTCAGGCGTAGCGGCCGAGATACAGCATCGCGATGCCGTAGCTGTCGATCGCGGCATGCGCGAGGATCAGCGCCCACAGGTTGCGCCCGCTGCGGAACCACGCCCAGCCGAGCAGCATCCCGAACAGGCCGGTGGAGAGCATCCCCGGCGCGCCCTGGATGTAATGAGCCGCGCCGAACAGCGCGCCCGCCGCGACGATCGCGCCGCGCCGCGCCGCGGTGCCGGGGCCGAGCAGCGCGACCAGCTGGTGGAGCAGGAAGCCGCGGAACAGCACTTCCTCGCCGATCGCCGCGCTGGTCAGCGCATAGCCGAGCAGCCGCAGCGCGGCATCGGCATTGCCCGCCAGCGCGCCATAGCCGCTATAATCGATCGGCGTGCCGAACAGCCGCGCCACCGCGGGCTGGACCAGCTCGCCCGAGATTAGCCCGGCGAGGAACAGCCCCGCCGCCCAGCCGAGCGTCGCGCGCCAGCCGTGGCGCCCGAGCCCGAGCGGCGCGAGCGTGCCCGCCTCGACCCGCGTCCACACCAGCGCCGCGCCGGCGAGTACCAGCACGCGCCACGGGATCGGCACCGGCGCGAACAGCAGCACCAGCAGCGCCACCAGCACGGCGCAGCGCACGGGGGCGCGGGTCAGCAGCGTCATGCGCGCGCCGGGATCCGCGCGATCACCTTGATCTCGAAGTCGAAGCCCGCGAGCCAGGTGACCCCCACCGCGGTCCAGTTGGGATAAGGCGGCGCGGCGAACAGCTCGGCCTTGACCGCCATCACGGTCGCGAACTGGCGCTCGGGGTCGGTGTGGAAGCTGGTGACGTCGACGATATCGTCGAGCCCGCAGCCCCCCGCGCGCAGCGTCGCGGCCAGGTTGGCGAAGGCGAGGCGGACCTGCGCGGCGAACTCGGGCTCGGGCGTGCCGTCGGGGCGGCTGCCGACCTGGCCCGAGACGAACAGCAGGTCGCCCGACCGGATCGCGGCCGAATAGGTCTGGGCGGTGTAGAGATCATGCCGGCCCTCGGGGAAGATGGCGTCACGCTGGGTCATGGTCGTTCCTCTCGTCTCGACGGGTCAGCCGCGCCGCGGCCGCTTGAAGAAATAATGGAACACGAAATGCGCGGGCGACACCACCGCGACCAGCTCCCACCCTTCCGCGCCGACGCGCGCGAGGTCGTCCGCGGCCATGGTCTCCTCGACCAGCAGATAGTCCCAGGGCATCATGTCATCTCCTCGCGTCACGGGGGTGGCGCGCGCCGCCGGCGCGCTCGCGGTGGCACCCAGCAGCCCGATCACGACACGGCGCCGCGCCGGGCGGTACGGGATCGGGCGATCGGGGCCGGGCATGACCGCTCCCACAGCAGCCGGAGATTGCGCGAACATGGCATCGGCGGCGCGCGGGCGCGGTTCAGCGCGCGGGCAGGGTCACGCGCACGATCGTCCCGCCGCCCGCCGCGCCGATGATCGCGACCTGGCCGGCGTGGCGCTCCACCACCTGCTGGACGAGGTGGAGCCCCAGCCCGGTGCCGGTGGCGCGGGGGCGCAGCCGGTGGAACGGCTCGAACACGCGCTCGCGCTCGGCCTCGGGGATGCCCGGCCCGTCGTCCTCCACCTCGAAGCCCGCCCCCGTCACGCGCAGCACGATGCCGCGCCCGCCATGGTCGATCGCGTTCTGGATCAGGTTGACGACGATCCGCGCCAGCGCGCCCGCGTCGCCGCGCACCGGGCGCGGCGCCTCCACCACCAGCTCGATCGTCCGCCCCGCCGCGATCAGCAGCGGCGCGAGATCGGCCGCGACCTGGCGCAGCAGCACGGGCAGATCGATCGCCTCGTCGGTGCCGGCGACGTCGAGCCGCTGCAGGTCGAGCAGTTGCTCCGCCAGATTGGCCAGCCGGTTGACGTCACCGAGCAGCCGCCGCGTCGCCGGCTCCTCCGCCGCCTCGACCTTGACGCGCAGGATCGCGATCGGGGTGCGCAGCTCGTGCGCGGCCGAGGCGATGAAGCGGCGCTGGCGCTCATAGCCCTCGTCGAGCCGGCGCAGCGCGTCGTTGACCGCGCGCACCAGCGGCGCGATCTCCGACGGGACATGGTCCTCGCTCAGCCGCCAGCCGCGGCGCGCGGGATCGATCCGCTCCGCCTCGGCGGCGATGCGGCGCACGCCCGCGAGCGACTGGTTGACGATCCACGGCGTGACGATGAACGACACCAGCGCGAGCAGCACGAAGATCGGCGCGATCACGACGTTGGAGGCGAGCAGGACGATCAGCGTCAGCCCGGTCAGCTTGCCGTGCGCGAGGATGGTCAGCGTCCCCGCCGGCCCGGTCTCGCGCCGGATCACCGCGGACAGGCGATAGGGCGGCGAGCGGTCGCGCAGATGCGCGTAGGAGACGTGCTGGAGCGCGCCGGTGAGCGAGGCGTAGGAGGGCGGCACCGTGCCATAGCTGACGCGATGCCCGGTCGCGTCCTCGGCGGCGAACCACAGGTCGGGCGTGGCGGCGCGCAGCTCGGCCAGCTCGGGCGTGTCGCGCAGCGCGAGCCCGCCGTCGGCGCGGCGCACGACCGCCTGCGCGATCACCGGGGTGATCGACTCGTCGGTGTAGAGCCCGCCCACGTCCGAGCGCACCGCCAGCGCCATGATCGCGGTGCAGCACACCACCAGCACCAGCAGCTGGAACAGCAGCGGCCGCAGGATCAGCGGGCGCTTGAGCGAGGGCTGGCGCCGCGTCACGCGCGCGCTTTGAGCAGATAGCCGACGCCGCGGATCGCGTGGATGTCGACCCCCGCGCCCGCCTCGGCCAGCTTGCGGCGCAGCCGCGACACGTGCGAGTCGAGCGTGTTCGACTGGATCTCGTCGTCGAAGCCGTAGACCGCCTGTTCGAGCGCCTCGCGCAGCACGGTGCGCCCGCGCCGCTTCGCCAACGCGGCGAGCACGCGCAGCTCGCGCCGCGCCAGGCCGAGCCGCTCGCCCGCGACGCTGGCCTCGTCGTTGGTGGGATCGAACACGAGCGCGCCGACCTGGATCGTCGCCACCTCCAGCTCGGCGGGGCGGCGGCGCACCGCGCGGATCCGCGCGAGCAGCTCGTCGACAGCGAAGGGCTTGGCGAGATAATCGTCCGCGCCCTCGTCGAGCCCGGCGACGCGGTCGACGATCTCGCCGCGCGCGCTGAGCACGATCACCGCCAGCCCCGGCCGCGCCGCGCGCAGCGCCGGCAGCAGCGACAGGCCGTCGCCGTCGGGCAGGGTCCGGTCGAGCAGCACCAGGTCATAGCCGCCCGACAGCGCCGCCTCGCGCGCGAGATCGAGCCGCTCGACGTGATCGACGACGAAGCGGTCGCGCTCGAGCACCTCGCGCAGCGCGCCCGCGAAGCCGGCCTCGTCCTCCACCAGCAGCAGTTTCATGCGCGCGACCTCCGACATGGCGCAACGCGCGGCGGCGTCGCGGGGTGCGCCCTGGTGCGGCAGCGAGATTGCGCGAGGCTGGCGTGCGGCGGCGACGCGCGCGCGCGCCGCACACGCTCACAGCCGCCAGCGCACCGTCCCGCCGATCGTGCGCGGGTCGCTCGGGGCGCCGAGGATCAGCCCCGAATTGCCCGCCTGCACCGTCACGTTCTGGATGTAATCGGCGTCGAACAGGTTGCGCGCCCAGACGATCAGCTCGAGCCCGTCGGCGAAGCGATAGCCGAGGTTGGCGTTGGTCAGGTTATAGCCGCGGATATAGGTGTAGCGCGACAGGCCGGGATCGCCATTGTAGCCGCTGCGCGACGCGGTATCGACGTGGAGCGTCAGCGCGCCGCGGCCGATCGCGCGGACATAGTCGAGCCCCGCGGTGAGCGCGAGGCGCGGCAGCGCGGCGAGCCGGCGGCCGGTCAGGCTGCACCGCGTGGTCGCCGCGGTCTGTACCTCGAGCGGGCACGGGCCGGCGGGATAGTCGCTGTACGCGCCCTCGGCATAGGCCGCGCCGGCGCGCGCGCTCAGCCCGGGCAGGATCAGCGCGGTGACGTCGGCCTCGATCCCCTTCACCGTCACCTCGGGGATGTTCGACAGATAGCCGCGCAGCTGCACCGTCTGGGTCAGCGAATTCTCCACCACCGTCGCCTGGAAGTCGCGCACCTTGGTGTAGAAGGCGTCGAGATTGAGGATCAATCGCCGGTCGAACAGCGTGTTCTTGACCCCGACCTCGTAGGTCTCGTTGCGCTCGGGCCGCACCACCGCGGTGGCGAGCACCGGCCGGTTGTCATTGTCGAGCGGCAGGCCCGACATGTTGATCCCGCCCGACTTGAAGCCGCGCGCGTAGCTCGCATAGGCCAGAATCTGCTCGGTCACCTGCCAGGCGAGATTGCCGCGGCCCGAGAGGCTGCCGTCGCTGTCGTGCGCCTGATAGCGCTGCGGTCGCAGCACGCCGAGCCGCGCGTTGATCAGCGCGGTGCTGGTGGTCGCCGGCCCACCCGAGACCGTGGTGGCGTAAGAACCGTCCTTCTCCTCCTGCGTGTAGCGCAGCCCCAGCGTGGCGGTGACCGCGGGGATGATGCGATAATTGACCTCGCCGAAGGCGGCGTAGCTGCGGCTGCGGAAGTCGGTGCGCCCGTCCTGGCCATAGCCGTCGAGCAGGTCGGCCGGCACCGGCGTGTTGTTGGCGCCGGTGGTGGTGCCGATCAGGTAGCGCGCCGCGGCGGGGCCGTAGATGCTGATCGGGCGCCCGGTGAGCCGCTGGCGAAAGCCGTAGAGCCCGACGACATAGGACAAGCGGCGGTCGCCGTTCGAGGCGAGCCGCAGCTCCTGGCTATATTGGTCCTGGCGCGAGGGGATGTGCTGTGAGAGCTGCACCGGCAGGCCGGTATAGTCGCGGTCGTTCTCCGCGTCCCAGTTCCAGAAGCGCCACGCGCTGACCGAGGTCAGCGTGGCGAAGCCGAGGTTCCAGTCGGTGATCGCGCTGACGCCGCCCTCGTTGGTATCGACGCCGAGCGGGCCGTCGATGTCGGTCCTGCGGTCATAGGGGTTGGTGCTCGCGGGGGCATAGCCGAACTGCGCGGCGAGGCCGCCGGGGCCGCCGAACTGGCGGTTCGCGGCGCGCAGGCTCGTCCCCGTGCGCAGATAGACCTGCCCGCAGCAATAGGCCTGGAAGTTGGTGACGTCGGCGATCAGGCGCAGCTGGATCGTGTCGTCGGGCTTGAACATCAGCTGCCCGCGCACCGCCTGCGTGCCGAGCGTGTTGGTGTCGCGCCCGGTCCGCACATTGGCGATCACGCCGTCGCGGCGCGTCGCCACGCCGGAGATCCGATAGGCGATGCTGTCGGTGATCGGGCCGGAGACCCAGCCCTTGGCCTGGGCGAAGTTGAACTCGCCGTACGACAGCTCGGCGAGCCCCTCGCGCGTGAAGCTCGGCGCGCGCGTGGTGATGTTGAGCGCGCCGGCGGTGGTGTTCTTGCCGAACAGCGTGCCCTGCGGCCCGCGCAGCTCCTCGACCTGTTCGATGTCGGCGAAGTCGAACGCGGCGGTGGCGGGGCGGGCGTGATAAACCTGATCGACGTAGAAGCCGACGCCGGGCTCCAGCCCGTCATTGGCCTGGCTGACCGCGACGACGCTGGAGCCGAGCCCGCGGATCGTGAAGGCGGTGTTGCGCGGGTTGGCCGAGCTGTAGTTCAGCGTCGGGATCAGCGTCGTCAGCCCCTGGGTGTTGACCGTATAGCTCTGGTCGAGCAGCGCGCCGCCCACCACCGACAGCGCCGCGGGGACGCGCTGCGCCTCCTCCGCGCGCCGCCGCGCGGTGACGGTGACGGCGGCGAGCGCCTCGGCCGCGTCCTCCCGCTCGTTCGTCGCGGCGGCGTCAGCGGGGGCGGCGGGTTCGGCGGGGGCGGCGCTCCGGGCGTACGCGGGCGCGCACAGCGGCACCACCGCGGCGGCGCAGAGCAGGACGATCAGGCGCGACGACATCGATGTTCCCCCTTCGACGGCGGGGTGTCGCCCCGCACTATGTCCGGGCGTATATCGAGCCTGTATTCAACCGTATATAGAGACGCATCACGCGCTGGACGGTCGCGGCGCGTCGCGCAGCAGCGCGCGCAGCCGCTCATAGGCGGGCGAGTCGGCGAGCGCCGCCGCAGCATCCTCCATCTCGCGATAGGCGGCGAGCACCGCGACCCCGCTCGCGGTGACGCGCGCGCCGCGCTCGGTCCCGCCGCCGCGCAGCGTCTCCACCAGCGGCGGATCGAAACAGCGGTTCATCTCGTCGACCAGCAGCCAGGCGCGGCGATAGCTCATCGCCAGCGCGCGCCCCGCCGCCGAGATCGAGCCGTGCGCCTGGATCGCGTCGAGCAGATCGGCCTTGCCCGGCCCGATCGCGAGCGCGTCGCCGCACGCCACCTGGAGCTTGAGGCGGAGCGGACCGACCCTCATGACCCGCCGCGTCCCGACAGGTGCCGCGGCGTCCGCGCGCTCGACCGCATCGATCCTCTCCTCGCTTCCGACCCCATTCCCCCTACGCCCGCGGGCGCCGGCGCGCCACCGGCGTCGCCGCGCGCGGCCGCGGCGTTGCGCGCGGTGCGACACGACGTCGCGCGATCCGCCCCTATCGCCGCGCGCGCGCTGCTGCCATCGTGGCACCGGCATGCCCGCCGCGGGCGCGGCGCGCCCCCGCGCCACACAGACACGAGGGAGCCGCGAGACATGGCCGATACCAGCCTGGGGGAGACAATCGGCCCCGCGGTGGCACTGATGGGCGCGGCGGTGGTGGCGGTGCCGCTGTTCCGCCGGCTCGGCCTCGGCTCGGTGCTCGGCTATTTCGCCGCGGGGGTGCTGGTCGGCCCGTCGCTGCTCGGGCTGTTCACCGACGCGCAGGCGATCCTGCATTTCTCCGAGCTGGGCGTGGTGATGTTCCTGTTCGTCATCGGGCTGGAGCTGCGGCCCTACAAGTTATGGGCGATGCGCGGCCAGATCTTCGGGCTGGGGCTCACCCAGGTCGCGCTGGCGACGCTGGCGCTCGCGCTGGCGGGCGCCTGGCTGTTCGGCCTGCCCGCCGAGGCCGCCTTCGTCGCGGGGGCGGGGTTCGTGCTCTCCTCCACCGCGGTCATCATGTCGGTGCTGCAGGACCGCGGCGAGATCGCGGGCGCGGAGGGGCAGCGGTCGGTCGCGACCCTGCTGTTCGAGGATCTGATGATCGTGCCGCTGCTCGCGGTGGTGGCGTTCCTGTCGCCGCTGGCGCACGGCGGCGCCGGCTGGCGCGACGCCGCGGTGGCGCTGGGCGCGCTGCTGCTGCTGCTGGGGGTGGCGCGCTGGGGGCTCAACCCGCTGTTCGCGCTGCTCGCGCGCGCGCGCACGCGCGAGGTGCTGACCGCGGGCGCGCTGCTGGTCGTGCTCGGCGCCGCGCTGCTGATGGACGTCGCGGGCCTGTCGATGGCGATGGGCGCCTTCCTCGCCGGGGTGATGCTGTCCAGCTCGAGCTACCGCCACCAGATCGAGAGCGACATCGAGCCGTTCCGCGGGCTGCTGATGGGGCTGTTCTTCCTCGCGGTCGGCATGTCGCTCGATCTCGCGGTGGTGGCGGCGGAATGGCCGCTGCTGCTCGCGCTGCTGGCCGCGTTCATGGCGGCCAAGGCGGCGGTGGTCTATGCGGTGGCGCGCGCGTTCGGCAGCGCGCACGACCGCGCGCTGCGGCGCACCTCGATGTTCCTCCAGGGCGGCGAGTTCGCCTTCGTCCTCTACGCCGCCGCGGCCGCGGGCGGGGTGATCGACGCGCGCCAGAACGCGCTGTTCGCCACCGTCGTGATCCTGTCGATGGCGCTCACCCCGCTGTTCATGATCCTCGCCGACCGGCTGCTGCGCCCGGTGGCGTCGATGGACGGGATCGAGCCGGCGCGCGACCTCACCGGGCGGGTGCTGCTGATCGGCTTCGGACGCTTCGGCCAGATCGCGTCGCAGCCGCTGCTGGCGCGCGGGGTCGAGCTGGCGGTGATCGACAACAACCCCGATCGCATCCGCGACGCCGCGCGCTACGGCTTCAAGGTGTTCTTCGGCGACGGCGCGCGGCTCGACACGCTGCACCATTCGGGCGCGGGCAGCGCCGACGCGGTGATGGTGTGCGTCGACGACCGCGCCGCCGCGCTCCAGATCGTCGAGCTGGTGCGCCACGCTTTTCCCCAGGCCGCGCTGCTGGTGCGCAGCCAGGACCGCGGCCATGCGGTGGAGCTGATCCGCGCGGGCGTCGACTATCAGGTGCGCGAGACGGTCGAATCGGCCTATCGCATGGGCGCGGCGGGGCTGCGCGCGCTCGGGGTCGACAAGAGCGAGGTGACCGAGGCGGCCGAGGACATCCGCCGCCGCGACGAGGAGCGGCTCGCCGAACAGGTGCAGGGCGACGCCATGTCGGGGCGCGACCATCTGGTGCTGCCAGTCCCCGAGCCGCTGGTCGGGCGATGAGCCGCGCCGCCGCGGCCGGCTGGTCGCGCGCGGCTCATCCCCGCGCGCGCCGCCACTCGTCGCGCAGCGTCGCCACCAGCGCGCCCGCGGGCAGCGCGCGCGCGAGCGGCGCCCCCTGCCCCGCCCAATGCGCGCCATAGCCGTGCTCGCCGCGCGCGCGCGCCGCGGCGTGGAGCGCCTTGCCCGCGTCATAGGCGATCGGATAATCCGGCGGGGTCAGGTCCGCGAGCGTCGCCGCCAGCGCGGTGAAGCGGTTGCCGAGCGCGCGCGCCGGGCGCCCCGAGATCAGCGCGGTCATCGCCGTCCGCGTCGCCCCCGGCCCCGCCAGCGCGGCGCGATAGCCCGCGTCCGCGGCGGACTCGGGACAGGCGATGAAGGCGGTGCCGAGCTGCGCCGCGACCGCGCCGAGATCGAGCGCGGCGGCGATCCCCGCGCCGTCCATGATCCCGCCCGCCGCGATCACCGGAAGCCGCGCGGCGCGCACGAGCAATCGCGTCAGCGCGATCGTGCCGAGCGCGGCGTCGGGCGCGGCCGGATCGAACGTGCCGCGGTGCCCGCCCGCCTCGATCCCCTGCGCCACCACCGCGTCCATCCCCGCCGCCGCGGCGGCGTCGGCCTCCGCGGGGCTGGTCACGGTGGCGATCAGATAGACGCCGCGCGCGCGCAGCGCGGTGACCAGCGCGGCGTCGGGCAGGCCGAAATGGAAGCTCACCACCGGCGGCGCGCGGTCGAGCAGCAGCGCGGCCATGTCGGGATCCTCGGCGAGGCCGCGATAGGGCGCGCGCAGCGTCGCCGGGGGAACGGCGCCCTGGGCGGCGAACAGCGGCGCGAGCCGCTCCAGCCACGCCGCCGCGCGCGCCGCGTCCCCATGCGGCGCGGGATGGACGAAGAGGTTGACGTTGAACGGCCGCGCGGTGCGGTCGCGGAGTTCGTCGATCATCGCGCGCGCCCCCGCGGCATCGGTCGCGCCGACCGCGATCGCGCCGAGCGCGCCCGCCTCGCACACCGCCGCGGCGAGCAGCGGGGTCGCCACCCCCGCCATCGGCGCCTGGAGCAGCGGCACGGTGAGGCGGAAGCGATCGACCAGCGACATCGGCGTGAATCCCGGCAGGAGGAGCGAGCGGCTTAGACCGCCGGCGATGTGAACGCTAACCTCGACGCGCCGCGGGGTCTCATCGCACCACAGCGGGAATCCACCGCAAAAACGTTGCTGGTTGAAGGGTCGCGGCCATGGCTCGGCCGGCGGGGACACCGGCTCCCGGGGCGCGGCGACGCGTGCCGGAAATCGGTCGTAACCCGCGGATGCAACGATAGAAGTTCGGGAGAGGACAATGAGGTCGTGGTTGATGTTGGCCGTGCTGGGTGCCGGCTGCTCGCTCCCGTCGATGGCGCTGGCGCAGGCCGCGCCACCCGCCCCCGCCGCCCCGGCTGAGGCCGCACCCCCCGCCGCTGGCGCCCCGGCCGACGCCGCCGCGGCGCAGGACCAGGCGGCGCCGCCCGAGGGGGCCAATACCCCCACCGCCGACATCGTCGTCACCGGCATCCGCGCGAGCCTCAGCTCCTCCGCGCAGGTCAAGCGCGAGGCCAACCAGATCGTCGACTCGATCAGCGCGGTCGACGTCGGCAAATTCCCCGACGCCAATATCGCGGAATCGCTCCAGCGCATCACCGGCGTCGCGATCGACCGCTCCGGCGGCGAGGGCCAGTTCATCACCGTCCGCGGCCTCGGGCCGGAGTTCAACACCGTGCTGGTCAACGGCCGCGTCATGGCGACCGACAATGCCGGGCGCGAATTCTCGTTCGACGTATTGTCCTCGAACATGATCCAGCGCACCGACGTCTACAAGTCGCCGGTGCCGATGCTGCAGGAAGGCGGGATCGGCGCGACCGTCAACATCGTCACCGCGCGCCCGCTCGAGGGGCGTACCGGCTTCCACGCCGCGGCGCAGATCGGCGGCATCTATGACACGCTGCGCGAGAAGGTCTCGCCCGATTTCGCCGCGACCGCCTCCTATGCCAACCCCGACAAGACCTTCGGCGTGCTGCTCGCGGGCTCGTACACCAAGCGCAAGAACCAGGCCGACACGATCGCGATCGACGGCTGGATCAACGGCCGCCCCGACATCGTCCAGACGATCGGCGGCGTGCCGACGCTGATCGACAGCGACGACCCGCGCTATCCCGTCAGCGGCAACGCCAACCTGCCGCAGAGCGTCTATTATCAGCGCGCGCAGGAGGAGCGCGAGCGGATCAACGTCTCCGGCGCGATCCAGCTGCGCCCGACCGACACGCTGGAGATCACGGTCGACGGCATCTACTCGCGCTTCAATGTCTCGGGCGTGACGCGCCGGCTCGATAATTTCATGGCCGCGCCCTATTTCGAGCCGACCTTCGACGGCACCAACACCGCCACCAGCCTGACCATGCTGGGGCGCGACTTCATCGCGCAGAACCCCGGCTTCCTCGCCGCCAACCCCGACCTGACCAACAACGGCGTCAACGCCAAGGTCGACCACGTCTACAACACCACCAACCGCAAGTCCGACAGCTATCAGATCGGCGGCAACGTCAAGTGGAACCCGGCGGACAACGTCGAGCTGCGCTTCGACGCCTCGACCACCGGCGCGAACCGCCGCTCGCCCAACGCCTATCTCGTCTATGGCGCGCTGCTGCCGTACAATTACCAGTTCACGCTGGACGGCGGCAACGGCGTGCCCGCGACCTCCTACGACAATGACATCATCAACAACCCCGATCTGATGCGGCTGCATTACATGGGGATCGACAACAACCGCTCGCGCGACCGCGGCTCGGAGTTCCACTTCGACAGCAAATGGGACGTCGACGGCTCGATCCTGCGCAACGTGACGCTGGGCGTGTCGTACACGCAGCGGCGCAAGATCAACCGCTCGTTCAACAACAGCGATTCCAACTGCACCTATTGCGGCTATCAGGTGCCGATCGCCTCGGGCCTGCTCAAGCCCTATGACTGGACCGACCTGCTGGGCGGCGGGCAGAACATCCCGCCGTCGCTGTTCGAGGTCGATCCGCAGGCGTTCCTGGCCTATCTGAACGACCCCGCGACGCTGGCGATCCCGTCCAACGGGCGCACGCCGGCGGAGCAGGCCGCCTATGCCGCGCAGGTGCAGGCGCTGCCCGGCGGGCCGTTCGGCACGCGCGAGCAGCTGCGCGGCACCGTCAACGTGCGCGAGCGGCTCACCGCGGGCTATATCAGCTTCGAGTTCGGCGGCGAGCGCTGGACCGGCAACGCGGGCGTCCGCGTGATCCGCACCGACGTGCTGTCCTCGGGCTTCGACACGCCGGTGACCAGCATCCGCAACACCCCGGGCGACGACACGCTGCAATATACCTATGGCCCGGCGACCGCGGTCTCGGTCAGCGGCAGCTATGTCAACGCGCTGCCCTCGGCCAACATCAAGTATAATCTGACCGACAAGCTGATCGCGCGCGCCGCCTTCTCGCAGACGATCACGCGCCCGACGCTGACCGACCTGGGCGTCAACAACGATTATGGCGGGCGCATCGCGGTGCCGCTGTCGTCGGGCGGCAATCCCAACCTGCTGCCGTTCCGCTCGACCAACTACGATCTGGCGCTGGAATGGTATATCTCGCGCGTCAGCTACATCAGCGTCGGCGGCTTCTACAAGGACCTGTCGGACTTCCTCGAGCTGCAGACGCTGCCGGTCGAGCGCTTCGACCGGACCTTCCAGGACACCCGCACGCGCAACGGCCAGACCGGCAAGATCAAGGGCGTCGAGGTCGGCGGCCAATATTCGTTCGACGCGCTCGGCGGGATCGCCGGGGGCCTCGGCGTGACGGGCAATTACACCTATGTCTCGAGCAGCGCGGTGCGCGACCAGACGCTGGCCGATTATCCGTGCGGCTATAACGGCCTGTCGCCGCACTCGGCCAATGGCAGCGTGTTCTACGAGAAATACGGCCTGTCGGCGCGCGTGTCGTACAATTGGCGCTCGGACTATCTGCGCAGCTGCCGCGACAGCCAGTCGCGGCCGCGCAACCGGTCGAGCTACGGCCAGCTCGACTTCAACCTGTCCTACGACCTGACCGAGAATTTCCAGGTCTATGTCCAGGGGGTCAACGTCACCAACGAACTCATCAACGAATGGTCGGCGATCGAGGAGCGTTACCTGCTCCGCCAGGAGACCGGCGCGCGCTACAATTTCGGCGTCCGCGCGAAGTTCTGACCGGTGACGGCGGGGCGGCGCGCGGCGGCGCGGCGCCCCGCGCGCCTTCCCTTCAATACGTGACGTAATAATCCTTGCGGAACGGCGCGCCCGCGAAGGCGCGGCGCATCGTCCAGGGCGCCGGCGGCGCGGTCCAATAGGCCGCGTCGGCGGGCAGGCCGAGCGCGAGCAGGCTCTCCGCCGCGATATACATGCTCCCCGCGTTGGAATAAGCGTCGCCCAGCGCGGGCTGGTGACCCGCGAAGCCGATCGTGAGGAACCCGCCCGCGTCGAAATTGTCGGGCGCGGCGAAGACGCGGCGCTGCGCCGCCATGGTCGCGGCGCGCACCTGCCCGGCGGGCAGGCTGGCGGGCAGTTCGCCGCGCCACGCCAGCAGCGCGAGCGGCTGGTGGACCGCGGTGCGATAGGTCAGCGACCGCCCGATCGCGGCGAAGCTGCCGTCGGGCGCGATCATCCGCTCGAGATGCTCGGCGTAGCGCTGCGCGCGGCGCACCGCGCGCGCCAGCTCCCCGGCGGGGCGCAGCGCCAGCGCGGGCGCCGCGCGCGCCAGCGTCGCGAGGATCTGCACCTGCATCGGGTGGATCACGTAGCTGTTGTAATAATCGAAGTGGAAGCGCTCGCCGTCGCCATACCAGCCGTCGCCGACATACCAGCGCGCGAGCGTGCGCAGCGACAGCTCGACGCGCATCGGGTCCCAGCGCTCGCCGACCGAGAGCAGGAACGCCTCGTTCATCGCGGCGAACAGGATCCAGTTCTGATAGGGCGGCGAGACGCGGCGCAGCGCGACGATCTCCTCGATCAGCCGCCGCTGGGTGGTCCGGTCGAGCGGCGCCCAGAGCGCCGCGGGCGCGCGCAGCAGCGCGCTGGTGAGAAAGGCCGAATCGACCAGCGGCTGCCCCTCGCTGCGCCACAGCAGATAATCGGGGCTGGCGGGATCCACCGCGTGCGCGAGGCTGGCCAGCGCCTGGTCGCGCAGCCGCGCGCGCCACCGCGCCTCGGCCGAGCCGTCGTCGCGCAGCGCGAGCCAGGGCGCGATCCCGTCGAGCAGCCGCGCGAACCCCTCCATATACGCGACCTTGGGGTTGCGCCCGTCCCAGCTCGGGCTGAGCTCGGGACGCCAGTCGCGCTGGAGCCGCCCGCGGCTCATCGCGCCGAGCAGCGGCTCGGCCATGCGGCGCAGCAGGTCGAGCGCGTCGGCGCGGTCGCGCGCGCCGTCGCGCAGCGCGTCGGGCGCGGCGCCTGCCGCGGGCGCGGCCATCGCGGGCAGTGCGGGCAGCGCCGCGCCGGCCCGCCCGGTCGCCCCCGCCAGCGCGGCGAGCATCTGCCGGCGGTCCGGCGCGGCGCTCACCGGTCTACCGCGCGCAGCGCGGCGGCGCACGCGTCCGAGCGGGTGCGAGAGCCTCGATCCGGGCCGCGATGGCGGACCGACGCTCGCGTGACGCCGAGCCGCGGCCGGTGAGGGTCGGCGTCGTCGCGGATCCCCGCGGTGGTGGCGGCCGGCGCGATCGCGGCGCGTCGAGTCAGCATCGCTCCCCCTTCACCTGTCCGCCAGGCCCAATCCTCCGCTCGAATGGGTTAGGCGGAGGATGTCCGGCGGTCGCGGCGGTGCTAGCGTGCGGCCATGGCCAAGACCAGCTCAGGCGTCGACACCGCGTTGCTCAAACTGGAGGCGCAGCGCCGCGCGCGCGCGCCGGCGGAGCGCGGCATCGCGGCCGCGCCGGCCCGTCTCACGCGCGTGGAGAGCCCCGCATGACCCTTGGATACCTCCCCCTCGCCGCCGCGCTGCTCGGCGCCGCGCCCATGGCCCCCGCGTCCGCCGCGCCCGGCGCGCCCGCGTCCGCCGCGGCGCGCGCGCCGCTCGACGCCGCGGTGGCGCTCGTCGACTGGCAGCTCGCGCACATGAACCCGCCGCGCGGCGACGCGCGCGCCTGGGAGCCCGCGGTCTTCTGGGTCGGGATGACCGCGCTCGCCGACGCCGGCGCGCCGACGCGCGTGCGCGACGCGATCCTGGCGATGGCGCGCGCGCAGCGCTGGCGTCCCGGCGACACGCCCTATTTCGCGGACGACCACGTCATCACCCAGGCCTATCTGTGGGCGGCCGCGCACGGCGCGACCGACCGCGCCGCGCTGGCGCCGACGCGCGCGACCTTCGACCGGATCGTCGACCATCCCGCGGTGACCACGCTCGCTTTCTACGTCCCGCCGCAGGGCTATCGCGCGACCGAATGCCTGACGCGCTGGTGCTGGTGCGACGCCCTGTTCATGGCACCCCCCGCGCTCGCCGAACTGAGCCGCCAGACCGGCGACGCGCGCTACCGCGACTTCGCGCTGCGCGAGTTCGCGGCGACCACCGACTTCCTGTTCGACCCGGTCGAGTCGCTCTATTACCGCGACAGCCGCTTCTTCGAGAAGCGCGACGCGCGCCAGCGCAAATTGTTCTGGGCGCGCGGCAATGGCTGGGTGTTCGCGGGGCTCGCGCGGATGATCCCGCTGCTGCCCGAGCGCAGCGCCGGGCGCGCGCGGATGGAGGCGCTGTTCCGCACCATGGCGGCACGGCTGCGCGCGCTGCAGAAGCCCGATGGCTATTGGGCGCCCTCGCTGCTCGCCCCCGAAGGGTCGCCGCCGGAGAGCAGCGGCACCGGCTTCTTCACTTATGGCATGGCCTGGGGGGTCAATGCGGGGCTGCTGAAACGCGACGATTATGCGCCGGTGGCGCGGCGCGGCTGGGCGGCGCTCCAGCGCGCGATCCAGCCCGACGGGCGGCTCGGCTGGGTCCAGCAGGTCAGCGACCGCCCCGACACGGTCGCCGCGGCCGACACGCAATATTACGGGGTCGGCGCCTTCCTGCTCGCCGCCCCGCAGATCGCCGCGCTCGACGCCGCGCCGCCGCGCTGAGCGGTCGCGCCGTCACCACCGGGTCCGCACCGACAGCGCGAAGGTGCGCGAGAAATATTGCACCTGGTTGGGCACCGCATAGGAGCCCCAATAGGAGCGGTTGCCCGAGCGCGTGAGGTTCGCGCCCTCGAGGCCGATCGTCAGCCGCTTGTTCACGTCATAGTTGATCGCGGCGTCGAGCCGCTCGACCGGGTCGCGGAACTTGTTGAGATAGGGGTTCCAGTCGCTGCGCTGATATTGCCGGCGCGACTGCCAGTTATAGGCGACGCGCACGTTGAGCCCGCCGCGCTCGAAGAAGCCGACCAGATTATAGACGTATTTCGAGACGTTGAGGTACGGCCCGTAGGAATAAGTGACGACACCGTCGCCGTTGGTGGAGGGGAAGGCCTGGCGCGTGATGTTGAGCGTGCCGTTGGCGCTGGCGCCGAACGACTTGAGGATGCCGGGCAGGAAGGTGAAGAAGCTGCTCGCCTGCGCCTCGATGCCGCGGTGCCGTCCGCGCCCGAGATTGTGCGGCCGCCGCACCAGGATCGGCTCGTCGGGCTCGTCCGGCAGCGTCTCGGGCAACCATTGATCCTGGATGAAGCCGTCCTGATTCCATTGCCACACCGCGACGCTGGCGGTGCCGGTCGTGCCGAAATACCATTCGAGCGAGGCGTCGAACTTGTTGGTGGTGACCGCGCGCAGCTTGGCATTGCCGCCCCGTGCGGTCTCGTGCGACGGATCCTGCAGATCGATCGACAGCACCGGGTTCATCTGCTCCGCGCCCGGCCGGCCGACGTCGTGCGTCCGCGCCAGCCGCAGTTGCAGCCGCGGGGTGATATGCACGATCGCGTTGAGGCTCGGCAGCACGTCGAGATAATTGCCGCGGCTGGTGACGTCGGTGTCGGTGACGACGCGCGTCTTGACGCCGTCGACCAGCACGCGCGTGGCGGTGCGCTTGATCCCGGCCAGCGCGGTGCGGCTGTTGACCACGCGCGCGCCGAGGTCGCCCTCGATCGGGAACAGCAGCTTCACCTTATAGTGGAAGAAGCCATAACCCGCGAGCGCGCCGTCGTTGCCGCGGAACGCGCGGAACGGGTCGTAGGCGGGATAGGGATCCGCGAGATCGGGGTAGAGGCCGACGAAGGCGGCGCGGATCGCGGGGAAGCTGCGCCGGATCGAGTCGCTGTCGCCGATCATCCAATTGGCGCGCCCGCTCTGGTCGAAATGCGCGCCGACCGCGCGCAGGTGATAGTCGGGCAGCGCGCTGATCGGCATGCGCAGCCCGCCATAGCTCCGCCGCCCCTGTTGCGAGCGATAGGTCCGCCGGTTCCAGCGATAGCCGACCTTGAGATAATCGATCACGTCACCGAAGGTGTTGAGCTTGAGATCGGCCCGCACCTCGGTATCGGCGCTCTTGGTGTAGATCTTGTTCTGCGTGAAGCCATCGACGTAGATATAATTGGCCGGATCGAGCAGGTCGATGTTGCCGAAGGTGATGTTCGGCCCGCCCATCGGATCCTTCGGGTCGTTGAACACGACATCGACGTGCGGTTGCTGGCTGAACCGGGTCCAGTGGTAGACGTTGTTTGAGAAATTGTTCGATCGCTGATAGTTGAGCCAGCCGTTGAAGTCGAAACGGTCTTCCTGATATTGTAACTGGTAGCGGCCGTTGACGTTGCGCGTCTGGTGCTTCCACGACTCGCGTCCCGGCCCGATCGGGTCGACGCCGTAGAGCGACAGCGACGAGATCAGCCGGTCGTCCGGGTCGAGCGTGATGTTCGACAGCGTCGGGGGCGGCACCCTGCTCTCGGAATATCTGATCGGGACCCAGATCGAGCTGTCCGCCCACAGCATCCTCTGGTCGCTGAGCCCGCCCTCGAGCGTCACCGTCCAGTGCGCGTCGGGTTTCCATTGCGCCGACGCCTGGAAGGCGGCGCGCCTCGACCAGCCGTCATTGCCCTGGAAGCCGATGCGGAACGGCGCGTAGAGCGACGCCGACGTGGTGGTGGGCAGGATCGTCTGGCGATTGTCGTCCAGTCGCTGCGGCAGTTCGTTGAAGCGCGCGCCCTCATTGTACCCGACGTGATTGTAGGTGCCGTTGACCATGAAGCCCAACCGCCCCGCGTCGGTGTCGCGCGAATAGGTCACCAGCGCGCTCAGGAACGGGTTGATCCGCCCGGTCCGGTCCGAATAGTCGCCGCGCGTGTTGAGCACATAGGTGGCGCCGTCCTTGAAGTCGGTCGGGCGTCGCAGCGTCAGGTTGATGACCCCGGTCTGGCTCCCCTCGATCTGGTCGGGGGTGCGCGTCTTGTAGACCTCGATCCCCGCGACCAGGTCCGAGGCGATGTCCTGCAGATAGGTGGTGCGGTCGCCGGCGGAGAAGGTGGTCGAGCCGTTGACCGTCGTCATCACATTGTCGAGCCCGCGGATCAGCACCTTGCCGCCCTCGCCGCGGTTGCGGTCGATCTGCACGCCGGGGACGCGCGCGAGCGCCTCGGGCACGTTCTTGTCGGGCAGCTTGCCGATGTCCTGCGCCAGCACGACGTCGACGATCTGGTGCGCGTTGCGCTTGGCGCTGCGCGCCGACTTGAGGTTCTCGCGCAGCCCGACGACGACGATGTCGCCCGACAGCCGCCCGTCCTCGTCGCTGACCGCGGGCTGGGTGTCGCCGCCGCGCGCCGGGGCGGGCGCCTGCGTCGCGGGCCGGGCTGCGGCGGGCGGCACGGCGGGGACCGGCGCGGGAACCGTGGCGCCGGCAGGAACGCGCGCCGCCGGCGCGGTGCGCGACGACGTTCCCTTGGACGTCCCCTTGCCGCGCGCGGGCGCCTTGCGCGGCGCGGCGGCGGGCGCGGCGCGCCGGCCCGCGGCGGCTGGCGTGCCCGACGGTTTGGCGGGGGGTCCGGCCGGACGCGGCGTCGGGGCGACGGTCCTGGTCGTCGTCGCACGCTGCTGTGCCGCCGCCTCGCTCGTCGCCAGGCTCGCGGCGAGCACGCCCAGCGCGACACCGGACACCAACGGTCGCGTCGATGCGGTCATCGAACCTCCCCTCCTCTTTTTTGACGCGGGCTGACCCCGCCTGTCGGTATTCCGTATATTATAAGACAACAGGCGGCCGGCGTCGGTCGGTCGCAGAAAAAGTGCCGGGCCGGTGCGGCGACGGCATGCGAGGAGGAGGGGAGAGATGCGCAGGCAGGCGGCAGCAGGGCGCGACAGGCGCGGCACCGACCGGCGCGGCGTGCTGGCGGTGCTGGCGCGCGGGACGCTCGCGATCGGCGTGGCGGGCGCGGGCGTGACGGGCGTTGGCGTGACGGGCCGGGGGATGACGGGCGCGGCGCGCGCCGAGACGCCGTCCTCGGTCGATACCGCGCCGCTCCAGTTCGCGCTCAATCTCCATTATCTCACGACCAACTTCCTCCAGGTCGTGGCTTACGGCGCGGACGGCCTGCTCGGCGGCGACCTGATCCGCGGCGGCGAGATCGCCGATCGTCCCGGCGTGCCCGCGCAAGGCCTGCTGCGCGTGACCTTCCCCGCGGCGGACCGCGCGTTCCAGGCGCGCTTCAACGAGATGGCGGACGAACATCGCGCGCGCCTGCTGCTGCTGCGCGGCTTCCTCCGCGGCGACGCGCCCGCGCAGACGCTGATCGACTATTCGCCCGAGACCTTCTCGACGATGTTCCGCGCCGCGGGCGCGATCGCACCCACCGCGCGCTTCAATCCCTATGCCTCGGTGAGCAGCGCGTTGCTCGCGGCGGAGACGCTGGTCACGGTCGCGGCCTCGGCGCAGGCCGCGCTGTTGCCGCTGCTGCGCGACCCGATCGCGCTGCCCGCCCTGGCCTCGCTCGCCGCCGGGGCCGCCAACAATGCCACCGTGCTGCGCGCGATGCTGCTCGAGCGCGCGGCGACCGATCCGACCGTGACGGCGACGGTCGACCGCCTCGCCGCCTGGCGCGACCGCATCGACGGCACCGCGCCGAGCGACCGCGGCCTGTCGACCGAGAGCAGCGCCGCGGGCGGCGTGACGCGGCTGACGCGCTGCGACGGCGACGGCCTGTACCTCACGCGCACGCCGCAACAGGCGCTCAACGTGCTGTTCATGACCTCGGCCGCGGCGCGCCAGGGCGGCTTCTTCCCGACCGGGATCAACGGCGCGATCGGCGCCAGCGCGGCCAGCCAGGCGTGAGGGAGCGGACGATGGAGCAGACGGCGGAGCCAATGGCGGAGCGGGCGGCGGAGACGGGGCGGATGCGGACACCACAGGGAGCATGCGGGACCGGCGCCACGCGCCGCGGGCTGCTCGCGCTGATCGGCGCGGGCGCCGGGGCGGGCGCGCTGGCGCTGGCGGGATGCAACGACGACGTGGTCGGCGCCGAGGCGGTCCCGCAGCCGACGCCCACCCCCGGCACCGCGACGACGCCGGTGCCCGTCGCCACCTATGATGCGACCGACACCGACCGGGCGAACTTCGCGCTCCAGCTCCATTATCTGCTCGGCGCCTATCTCCAGGCGGGGCTCGGCGGCGACGCGCTGCCCGCCGCGCTGACCGGCGGGACGGGCAGCGCGGGCGCGGTGACCGGCGGCCGGCGGGTGGGCTTCGCCGACGCCGCGCTGGTGGCGCTGCTGCGCGAGGTGACCGGGGCGACGGTGGCGCGGATCACCTATCTGCGCGGCATGCTGGGCGCGGCCGCGACCGCGCAGCCCGCGATCACGATCGCCGGCGGCGCCGACGGACCGTTCGAGGCGATCGCGCATCGCGCGCCCGCCGCGGGCGCCACCACGCCGTCGCCGTCGGCGAGCCCGACGCCCGCGCCGTTCGACCCTTATGCCTCCGACGCCGACTTCCTGCTCGGCGCGGTGGCGCTGTTCGCGGTCGCCACCGGCGCGGTGACGCATCTGGCGGCGGGCTATGCCGAGCCGCTGCGCGCGTCGATGGGCGCGCTCGCCGCGGGGGTGGCGGCGGGCGAGGCGGCGTGCCGCAACGCCTTGTTCGTCCTCGCCGCCAAACAGCCGCCCGCGCCCAAGGATCCGACCACCTTGTTCGCGCGCGCGGCGGCGATGAGCGACGGCCGCGACCAATATGACGGCCCCGCCGATCGCGACGTCGACCTGGGCGCGAACGCCACCACCTCCCTGCGCGCCAATATCGACCCCAACGACACCAACGGCGGCGCGCTGCGGCGCACGCCCGAACAGGCGCTCGGCGTCCTCTATGCGACGAGCGCGGCGGCGGTGTCGGGCGGCTTCTTCCCCGCGGGGGTGAACGGCACGATCCGCACCAGCGGGCGGAACGCATGATGCGCGAGCGCGGGACGCTGTAGGTCCGCCTTCCACCCCACCCCCGACCATCCGCCGGATTGACGGGGCTGCTCGGACGTGGATAAGTCGATGCGCGAAATCAGGCGGTTGGGGAGAGATATGAGCGTTGCTCGTCGAGGTCGCGCGCGTCCGGCGCGGGAGGCGTCGCGGTGATCGACCGGCGCGAAGCCCTCGCCGGCGTCGTCGCCGTGTTCGGCGCGAACCTGTTCGCACCGCTCGCGCGCGCCGCCGCTTACATCCCCGATCCCGTCATCAACACCGGCCCCCCCGCGCCCGTGTTCACCGCCGCGCAGCGCGCCGCGGTCGCGGCGCTGAGCGAGCGCGTGATCCCCACCACCGACACGCCCGGTGCGATCGCCGCGGGCGTCCCCGACTATATCGAGCACATGCTCGGCGACTGGGCGATCGACGACGAGCGCGGCACGATCCTGGGCGGGCTCGCCGCGATCGACGCGCGCAGCATGGCCGATTACAAGGTGCCCGCCGCCAAGGCGACCGCGGCGCAGCAGGACGCGCTGCTGACGCTGGCGATGAACGATCAGCTGCCCGGCGCGACGCCCTTCTTCACCGCCTTCCGCCAGATGGTGATCGCGGGCTATTACACCTCCGAGGTCGGCATCACCAAGGAACGGGAATATCTGCCCGTCCCCGGCGAATATGACGGCGCCTACCCTTATGCGAAGGTCAAGCGGATCTTCTCGTCCTGACCGGCGGGGCGGCGCGTCGCGCCCCCGCTCCTCTTCCCTCCGATCCCGCGGGCATTCGACATGGCAGCAACTGATCGCTTCGACGCAATCGTCATCGGCTCCGGCGTGAGCGGCGGCTGGGCCGCCAAGGAGCTCACCGAGAAGGGACTGCGCGTCCTGATGGTCGACCGCGGCCGGATGGTCGAGCACGGCGAGGATTATCCGTTCGACGGCAAGGCCGCGTTCGACATCCCCGCGCGCGACAAGATGCCCGCCGCGCTCGCCAAGCGCGACTATTTCGCGCTCAACGGCTGGGTGTCGCCCTCGACCCAGCCCTTCTTCATCAACGACCGGCTCAACCCGTACGACTATGACGCGCCCAACAAGTTCAACTGGGTGCGCCCGGCGGTGGTCGGCGGCAAGTCGCTGACCTGGGGACGGTGGAGCTTCCGCTGGAGCCCCGCCGACTTCGAGGCGAACAAGCGCGAGGGCGTCGGCACCGACTGGCCGATCCGCTACGACGACGTCGCGCCCTGGTACGAATATGTCGAGAAATACATCGGCGTCTCGGGCGGCAAGGAGAATCTGCCGTACCTGCCCGACAGCGAGTTCATGCCGCCCTTCCCGATGAACGTCGCCGAGGTGTGGCTGAAGGAGCGGCTGGAGCGCGAGTTCCCCGGGCGCAAGCTGATCAACGCGCGGCTGAGCAACATCACCGAGGACAAGCCCGAGCAGAATCGCACGCGCTGCCAGAAGCGCGCGCAGTGCAGTCACGGCTGCAGCTTCGGCGCCTATTTCTCGACCCAGGCGGTGACGCTGCCCGCGGCGCGCGCGACCGGGCGGCTGACGCTGCGCTCGGACACCTGGGCAACCAACGTCGAATATGATCCCCAGCGCAAGCGCGTCACCGGGGTGCGGCTGGTCGACGCCAAGACCGGGCGCGCCGAGGTGGTGCCCGCGCGGATGGTGTTCCTGTGCGCCTCGGCGATGAGCTCGATGCACGTGCTGCTCAACTCGCGGCCGGCGGACAGCGAGCGCAGCTGGTTCCACTCCAACGGCGCGCTCGGCAGCGGGGTGATGGACCATATCTTCCGCGTCGGCGTCTCGGGCGAGATCCCGGGGATGACCGACCTGATCGAATATGGCCGGCGCCCCGGCGGGGTCTATGTCCCGCGCTTCCGCAACCTCGTCGCCGAGGAGCTGCCGTTCAAGCGCGGCTATGGCTATCAGGGCCAGGCGTTCCGCCAGGCCGCCGCGCCCGAGGGCTTCGGCGCGGCGATGAAGCACGGCATGCGCGAGTACGGCCCGTGGCGCTTCTCGATGGGCGCGTTCGGCGAGTGCCTGCCCTATGACGACAATCGCGTGATGCTCAACTTCAGCAAGACCGATCGCTTCGGCACCCCGCTGCTGCGCTTCGACGTGACGTTCCGCGACAATGAGATCAAGATGATGGACGACGCGCTCGAGCAGGGTCAGCTGATGCTGAAGAAGGCCGGGCTGACCAACGTCACCGGCGGGCGCGGCAAGCACGTCCCCGGCGAGGCGATCCACGAGATGGGCGGCGCGCGCATGGGGCGCGATCCGGGCACCTCGGTGCTCAACGGCTTCAACCAGGCGCATGACGCGCCCAACCTGTTCGTCACCGACGGCGCGCAGATGGCGTCGGTGTCGTGCGTCAACCCGTCGCTCACCTTCATGGCGCTGACCGCGCGCGCCGCCGACCATGCGGTCAAGCAGATGAAGGCGGGGATGATCTGATCGCGCCGGCGCGGCCGGTCCCGCTCAGAAGGCCGCGTCGACGCCGATCCGCAGCGTGCGCGGGCGCAACGGGGTGACCTGGTCGCGCCCGGTCACGAACGGCGTGCCCAGCGCGAAGCGGTTGCCGCGCACGTCGAGCAGGTTGGTCACCCCGGCGCTCAGCGCCACCGCGCCGAAGCGCAGCCGCGCGGTCAGCCCGGTGTCGACATAATCGCCCTGCGCCTGGCCGAGCACCGGCCCGACCCCGAGCCGCGACCGCCCGACATAGCGCAGCCAGCCGTCGAGCGTCAGCGCGCGCCCCGCGACCACGCCCTCATAGCCCGCCCCCAGCCGCGCGGTGACGCGCGCGATATTGGGGATCTGGCGCAGCCGCGCGAGCACCTCGGCGCGCGCCAGCGCGAGATCGCCGCCCCCGCCGCCCGCCGCCAGCGCGATCACCAGATCATAGGCGGGCTCGTCGATCACGCTGTCGTTGAAGGTCGCCGCCGCCTCCAGCCGCAGCCCGGGGAGCGGCATCGCCCCGGCATTGGCCTCGACCGTCCACAGCCGCCCGTCGCCGACATTGGCGGTGGTGGGCAGCCCCGAGGGGTCGATGAAATCGGCCTGGATATCGTGCCAGGCGGTGCGCGCCACCGTGATCGCGGCGTCGAACCGGTCGCGCCGCGGCCGCCCGCGGCGCAGCCCCGCCTCGATCGTGGCGACGCGGTCGTTGCGGAAGCGGCGGACGAAATCGCCGTCGATCGCGATCCCGCCGGGGCGGAACCCCTGCTGGTAGCGCAGGAACAGGTTGGTGGCGGGGGCGAGGTCGATCACCGCCGCCGCGGCGGGCAACGCGATCGTCTGCGCGCGCCGTGCCGAGGCGGCGCGCGCGTCGGCGCGCGCGAACAGCGCCAGATCCTCGCCCGCGCCGCTCAGCACGCTGCGCGTCACGCGCAGCCCCGCCGAGGTGAGCAGCCCCGGCAGCAGCCGCACCCCCGCCTCGCCATAGACGGTGGTCTCGTCGACGCGGTTGGTCACCCCGGTGGTCGGCGCGAGCGCGTCGGGCGCGCCGAACAGCCGCCGCAGCCGCGTGTCGTTGGCGACATAGCTGAACCCCGCGAGCCAGCCCGAGCCGTCGGGCGCCGCCTGCCACAGCCGCGTCTCATTGGCGGTCATGCGCGTGCGATTGGCCTGGGCGAAGAGCCGGGGCGCGCCGCCCGGCGGGGTGGCGTCATAGCGTTCGGTGAGGTCGTGCGCGGTCACCCCGGTGGTGGAGCGCAGCCGCACCGCGCCGAGCCGCCCGTCGAGCACCAGCTGGCCCTGCGCGAAATCGGCGCCGAACCCTTCCGCCACCGCGGCGTCGCGCGTCAGCGGCGGCGCGGCGCGATCGGCATATTGGCTGTCGGCGCCGCGGATCCGCTGGCCCACCGCGATCAGCTCGGCGCTCCAGCCGTCGCCGAGCCGCAGCAGCGCGGCGGCGCGCCCGCCATGGATGCGCGTGCGGTTGACGTCGTCGCGCCCGCGCGCGGGCTTGTCGATATAGCCGCCCTCGCTCGCCGCGGTGCCGACCAGCCGCAGCCCGAGCCGGTCCCCGACCAGCGGCAGGTTGAGCGTCGCCTGCGCGTCGACCCCGGGCGCGCCATGCGCGGTGAGCGCGCCGCCCAGCGTCGCGCTGCCATAACTGGCGGCGAGGTCGGGCGCGTTGGGGACGAGCCGGATCAGCCCGCCGAGCGAGCCGGCGCCGTACAGCGTACCCTGCGGCCCCTCGAGCACCTCCACCGCGGCGAGGTCGGCGAGGCGCAGGTCGGGGTCGGGCGCGTTGTAGCTCAGCCGCAGGTCGCCGAGATACTGGCCCACGGTCGCCTGGGTCGGGCCGGTGAAGCTCGAATCGGCGATGCCGCGGATGAACAGCTTGTTGCGCCCCGCGCCGAGATAGGTCGAGGCGACGCTGGCGAGCCGCTGGGTCAGCCGCTCGGTGCCGCCGACGCCGCCGAGCGCGAGCGTCGCGCCGTCGACGCGGTGGGTGTCGCCCGCGAACCGGTCGCGCGGGGTGTCGCGCTTGCTCGCGGTGACGATCACGTCCGCGGGCGGGGGCGGCGGGGGCAGCGGCGTCGGCGGAGGCGTGACGCGCGCGCGCGCCGGGCGCGGCGCCGCCGGGACGAGCCGCCAGCCCGCGGCGCCGAGCGGCTCGGCGCGCGCGCCCGCGACGCGCGCGATCGCGGCGAGCGCCCCCGCCGCGTCATAGCGCCCGCGCAGCGCGGGGACGCGGCGCCGCCACAGCGCGGGATCGGGCACCACCACGCTGACCCGCGCGGCGCGCCCCAGCGCGATCACCTGCTCGCCGAGCGGGGCGGCGGGCAGGTCGAGCCACACCGTCTGCGCCGCCGCGGGCGCGCCCCAGACCAGCGCGACCGGCGCCGCCCAGACGAGCGCCCGCCGCGCATGCGGCGCGAGCCCGCGCGCACGCCACCCGGCCGCGGCCGGGGCCGGGAGGTGATCGGCACCCCCCGCTGGACTCACTCGCGCGGCTCCAGCGTCCAGCCGGCGGGGCCGGCGCGGACATGGACGTCGAGCAGCGCGCCCAGCGCCGCGGGGTCGCCGCGCAGCCGCGCCAGCTCGAGCGTGCCGCGAAACGGCCGCGCCGCGACCGCGGGGACCACCGCGACGCGACGGCCGAGCTGGCGCGACAGGTCCGCCGCCACCTCGGACAGCGGCGCGCCGTCATAGGCGAGCCGCCCGTCGCGCCACGCGCCGACATCGGCCACCGCGGTGAGCCCGCGGACCAGCCGGTCGCCGCGCGCGCTCACCGCCTCGCCGGGGTCGAGCCGCAGCGCGGCGCCGTCGGGGTCGACCAGCACCGCGCCCTCCGCCACCGCGACGCGGGTCACCGCGCCCGCCCGCTTGACGTCGAACACGGTGCCGAGATCGGTGAGCGCCAGGTCACCCGCGGCGACGCGGAACGGGCGCGCGGGATCGTGGCGGACGCGGAACAGCACCTCGCCGCGCTCGACCGAGGCGCGGCGCTGGTCGGCCTGATCGAGCGCGACGCGCGACCCGCCCGCGAGCAGCAGCACGCTGCCGTCGGCGAGCGCGACGCGGCGCTGCTCGCCCGCCGCGGTCTCCACCGCATAGGGGCGCGCGCGTTCCTGCCAGGCGGTCAGGCCGATCGCGCCGAGCAGCCCCGCCGCGACCGCGCCGCCGAGCCAGCGCGGCGCGCGCCGCCGCGGCGCGGCGCGCAGCGGCGCCGCGACCGTGGTGGTGGCGGCGGGGAGCCGCGCCACCTCCGCCTCGACCGCGGCCAGCGCGGCCACCGCCGCGTCATAGCGCGCGGCATGCGCGGGATCGGCCTCGAGCCAGTCGGTGAAGGCGTCCCAGTCGTCGAACGCGGGATCGGCGACGCGCGCGGCCCAGTCCACCGCCGCGTGGCGCGCGTCATCGTGCTGCGATGCGGTCATGATTCGTCCTTCAGTGCGGCCAGCGCGCGGCACGCGACGCGCAGGTCGGCTTCCACCGTGCTGAGGCTGACGCCGAGTTCGGCGGCGATCTGGCGCTGCGGCACGCCGTCGAGCCGCGCGCGGCGGAACACCGCCTCGCGCCGCGCGCCCAGCCCGGCGAGCACCGCCGCGACGCGCGCCACCTCCTGCCGCGCGGCGACGACGCGCTCGCCCGACAGCGGCTCGGTCGCGCTCAGCTCGCTCCAGGCGGTGTCGCGCGCGCGCGCCTGGGTGCGCGCGCGGTGGCGATCGATCATCAGCGTGTCGGCGGCGCGGTACAGATAGGAGAGCGGGCGCTCGACCGGCCCGGTGGCGCGCTGCGACACCTTGATCCACAGCTCCTGCAACAGGTCCTCCGCCGCGTCGCCCGCACCGCGCGCGACGAGGAAGCGGACCAGACGGTCGCGATGGGCGAGATAGACGGCTTCGAGCCCATTGGGGGGCATGGATTTCACTGTCTGTGGTCGCGGGAACAGCACGTCCCTAGCGGTCGCGGCGCGAAGAGAGAAGGAGCTCCACCCGCTGATGGACGGATGGAGCTCCCGTAGTTCGCACGTGACGGGGGGATACACGTGCGATTCGCCTAGAAGGCGAACTGGAGGGCGGCGCGCGCGGCCAGCGCGACGTCGCCGAAACGATGCTCCGCGGCGGCCTCGCCGCTGAGCCGGACCTCGGTGGTGCCGGTCACCGCGCGCGCCTTGGCGACCCAGCCGCCGTCGCGCCGCTCGGGATCGAGCGTGAAGGCGGGGCCGTCGGCGAAGCTGGCGGTGGTGCGCCCGAGCGCGCCGGCGACGCGCTCGCGCCAGCCGCCCTCGAGCTCGAGCCGGCTCCATTGGTCGTAGCGGTTCGATCCGCCGAAGTTGAGCCCGGCGGCGAGGCTGGCGGTCACCGCCAGCTCGTCGCTGCGGCGCGCGCGCACGGTGAGGTCCATCGCGCTGCCCCCGCCCTGTTCGCGATAGGAATCCTCGTTGAGCCGGTAATAATCGAGCGCCAGCGTCGGGCGCAGCGTGACGCGCGCCAGCGCCTGCTCATAGGATACCGAAGCGGCGCCCGAGTAGAGCTGCGCGTTCCAGTCGGCGGTGGCGCGGCGGCTGACCGTGTCGGTGCCGACCGTGCCGTCGAAGCGGCGGACGCTGTCGAGCGAGATCCACGCCGCCGCGGCGCGCGCGCTCGCGGCGAACCCGCCCCAATGGCCGCGCCAATGGCCGGCGAGCTCATATTGCGTGTGGTCGACGCGGTTGAGCGCCACCCCCTCGCCGTCGCGACCCGACAGATAGGTCAGCGACACGCCGAGATTGCCGATCGCCGACTTGCGCTCCAGCCCGCCGGTCAGGCCCCAGCCGCTGACGTCGTAGCGCAACGTGTCGCGCGTCTGCTTGGACGCGTCCCAGCCGAGCGGGCTGAGCCAGGCACCCCAGCCGCCCTCCTCGGTGAAGCGTCCCGCGGGCTCGAGCAGCTGGCGCGCGGCGGCGCGCGAGCCGAGCGTCACGCCCTCGAACACGCCGCCGGCATAATTGGGCAGCATCTGGTCGACCGCGCCGCGGAAGGCGTCGCCGTCGTACAGCCCGCGGATCGCGGCGGCGACCTGCGCGTCGCGCCCGATCGCGCCGTCGATCGCGTCGAAGGCGCTGGCCTGCGCGCGGTTGAAGCCGAGCTCGCCGGTCGCCTTGCGCTTCACGTCCACCGCGATCTGGTTGGGCAGATCGGTGACCAGCGCGCCCTTGTAGAGGAAGGGCACGTTCTCGGTGGTGAGCGACAGATTGGCCGCGCCGGTCAGCGACCCCGAGGTGAGCACGACATAGCGGCCCGCCACGTCGCTGCCGCCGAGCACGCGCAGCGCCAATTTGGTGTCGGCGCCGATCACGGTCGCGCCCGCGACCTGGATCAGGTTGGCGCCGGGATTGCTGCGGTCGAGCCCGACGCTCAGCACCGATTGCGCGCCGAGGTCGAGCGCGGCGATGCTGGTGGCGCCGCTCGGCGCGAAGGTGCCGCCGCCCGCGGCGACGCTGACCGCGGCATTGGCGGCGTTGAGCAGCCGGCCGGCGAACACGCCCTTGTCGGCGATCAACAGCCGGTCGGCGCCGCCGCCCAGATCGGCGGTGCCCGCGAAGCGCGCGGTGCCGCCGATCGCGATCGTGTCCGCGCCGCCCGCGAAGGTCGCGGTGCCGCCATAAGCGGCGTTGCCCGACAGGGTCAGCCGGTTGTTGCCCGCGCCGAAGGCGACGTCGCCCGCGACCGTGCCGGCGCTGACGTCGAGCAGGTCGTCGCCGCTGCCGAAGCGGATCGCGCCCGCGATCGCGGGGGCGGCGGCACCGCTCGCGCCGGCGATCTGGCGCACGGTCGCGCCCGCGGTGTTGGCCGACAGGTCGATCGCGACATTGGCGGTGGCGCCGGTCGCGCCGATCGCGCCGCTGTTCTCCACCAGCACAAGCGTGCCCGAGCGGTCGAGCACCGCGGTCGCGGCGCTGCCCGCCGCGGCGCGGATCGTCCCGCCGTTGCGCAGCGCGGGCAGCGTCGCGCCCGCCTCCACCAGCACCGCGGTGGCGCGGGTCGCGCCGCCGCTCGCCGCCGCGACCACCGATCCGGTGACGCGCAGCTCGGGGGTGGCGGCGCCGGCGCCGAGGCGGATCGCGGTGGCGTCGGCGTTGCTCGCCCCGGCCTGGACGGTGCCGCCGACCGCGACCCCGCTCTGCACCGTCACCGCGCCGCCGAGCCCGCCGATCGCGAGCGCGGTCGCGCCGACGCCGCCATAGACGCCGTCGCCGGTCACCTTGCCGTCGATCACCAGCCCCGCCGCGGGGGTGCGCCCCGCGACCGCGCCGATCGTCACCGCGCGACTGGCCGCGCCGATCTGCATGGCGGGCGCGGCGCCATAGCTCACCACGTCGGCGACCTTGCCGGTCGCGCCGCCTAGCACCACGCCGCCGGCGACGTCGCCCGCGACGATCAGCGCGGACCCGCCCTGGAGCAGGTCGTCGGCGTCGAGCCGCGCCGCGCCCGCGGGCGGGCTGGTGTAGCGATAGCCGGTCGCGCCGATCATGCCCTGGACGGTGAGCGTGCCGCCGACGTCGCCGTCGAGCCGCGCGCCGACCGCGCTTTGGCCGACCGCGGTGATGCTGCCCCCGAGCGTGACCGCGCCGCTGACCGAGTCGAGCCGCACGCCGACCGAACGGTCGCCGGTGACGCTGGTCTTGCCGTCATGGGTGACGCTGCCGACGGTGGCGCCGCCGAGATGGATGCCGGCCGAGTCGTTGCCCTCCACCGTGATCTCGCCGCTCTGCGCGATCGTGCCGGTGAAGCGCCCCGCGGTGCGGATGCCGAAGCGGCGCGCGCCCTGCGCGAACGGGCCGTCGAGATCGCCGTCCTTGTCGGCGTCGGCGGGGGCATAGGTCTCGTCGACGATCACCTTGCCGCTGTTGCTGATCGCGCCGCGCACATTGTCCTGCGCCAGGATCGCGGTGGCGTCGTTGGCGTCGGTGATCTGGATCAGCCCGGCATTGTCGAGCCGGTTGTCGCTGTCGATCGTCACCGCCACGCCGCCGCCCGGCACCACCGCGCCCGTCGCACCGATGCGGACGTCGTCGCGCGCGCCGTTGCGCGCGGTGGCGGTGCGCACCGGCGCGGTCTGGCGCGCGTCGATCGCGGTCTGCGCGGCGGCGCCGCCGCCCGCGAGCAGGGCGGTCAGGCTGGAGGAAACGAGCAGTCGACGCAACACGGAGGCCCCTTCTTGTCGATATGGTTCGACGACAGGACGGAGCCGCGCGCGCCGGCCCTTGGCGGCACGGCGCAGGTGTGGAGCGGGACGGAGCTATCCTCCCCCACATGGGAGCGTGGTGGAGCGGGGCTCGCCGCGGGCGGAGCGGAGGCGCTACGGCGCGGGCGCGCCGACCGCCTGCACCACCTCGATCACGTCCTCGTCGAGCCGGATCGCGGTCAGCACCCCGGTCTCGTAGACGCCGGTGTCGATCCCGATCCGCTGCGGCAGGATCACGGGACGGTCGTCGGTCCAGCTATGGCCGTGGACCACCACCGCCTCGGCGGGGCGCGGGTGATCGAGGAAGTCGCCGCGGATCCACAGCAGGTCGTCGCGCACCTGGTCGCGCAGCGCCACGCCCGGGCGCACCCCCGCGTGCGCGAAGACATAGCCGCCGACGCGCTCCATCGGCGCGAGCCCCAGCAACAGCTGGTGATGCGACACCGGCATCGCGTCGAGCAGCGCGTCGCGCAGCGCCGCGGGATCGTCGCGCGCGTCCGCGGCGACGCCATAGGAGCGCAGCGTCTCGATCCCGCCGTAATCGAGCCACGCCGCGTTGCTCGCGGGCCGGTCGAGGAACTGGCGCAGCATCGCCTCGTGATTGCCCTCGAGCAGCCGCACGTCGATCGCGCTCGATCGCGTCAGCCACACCAGAGCGGCGAGCACGCGCCGCGTATCGGGGCCGCGATCGACATAATCGCCGCACAGCACCAGCACGGGCAGCGCGCCGGGCGAGCGCTCGGTGGCGTCCTGCGCGACCCAGGCGAGCAGCGCGCGGAGCTGGTCGTAATGGCCGTGGACGTCGCCGATCGCATAGAGCGGGCGCGCGCCCGGCCGGACGCCCGCGGGGGCGTCATGGGTGGCGTGGCGCAGCGCGGTCACTGCCATTGCTCGGGCGCGCGCGCGTCGCTCTCCTCCGCCAGCATCCGCAGGTCGGCGGCGATCATCGCATAGACGCGCAATGCCTCGCGCGGCTCGTCGGCGGCGATGTCGCGCGCGCGCAGCCACTCGCCGCGATAGGCGCGCAACAGCCGCGCGCGCACCCCGGCGTCGCTCGCCTCGGCATAAGCGCCGGCGACCGCGCCGTCGGCGGCATAGAGCCGCTCGCCGAGGCAGGCAGCGTCGTCGCCGCAGCGCACGCGGCGCGGCAGCGCGGCGCGCACCGCGCGGGGGCGCGCGCTGGTCTCCACGCGCAGCGGCGCGCCGCTCCCGGCGCGCGGCGGCGCGAGCGCGGCGACGCGGGTGGCGGACGGCGGCGCGCTCGGCTCTTGCTTGCGCGGGGCCGCGGGGTCGGCTTCGGCCGGCGGCGTGGCCGCGGCGAGCTGCGGTGCGGGCGCCAGCGCGGGCGGCACGACGACGCGCGCGGGGGCCACGGCCGCGGGGCGGGCGGCGGCGACGCGCGCGCGCGGGGCGGGCACGGCGGCGGGATCGATCGCCTGCGTGCCCGCGAGCACGCCCGCGACCACCGCCCCCGCCACGCCGAGCGTCCCCAGCGCGGCGAGCGCGACGCCGCGCCGCCGCGGCGGCGCCGCGGCGCGGCCGGACGCGGGGGGCGCCTCGCGGCGGCCGGGCCCGAAGATGGCGGCCAGATCGTCGGCGACGTCGTCGCCGGGGCGGTGGGGGGGCGTGTCGGTCATCGCTTACCTCTCCCCCCGTCCCTGCCGCGCGGCGCGTGAACCGACGCTGTATGCGCGCCGCGCGGTGATGGGGCGGTGGGGCGGTGAGGCGATGGGGCGGTGACGTTGCGACGGGGGCGGCGGGGCGGTGGGGCGGTGGGGCGCGGTACCGTTTCCTCATCCGTCATCCCGGACTTGGTCCGGGATCCACCCGTCCGCAGGAGCACCGGCGTCGGGAAGAGCGGCACGGTGGATCCCGGAACAGGTCCGGGATGACGGATCAAGGAAGGCGGAGGGGCGCAACACGGCGATGCCCTTTCCTCGTCCGTCTTCCCGGACCTGGTCCGGGATCCACGGGACCGGACCCAAAAAAGGCTTATCGTCGCGCAACTGCTTGCCCCCGTCATCCCGGGCCCTTCGACAAGCTCAGGAGAGCCTTGACCCGGGATCCATCGCGCCGCGAGAGCCGCCCGCGTTGCTCTCGCGGCACCATGG
>NZ_SLXN01000008.1 GCF_004345855.1 Sphingomonas sp. BK235 | reverse complement strand
CTTCCGGAAACTCCCGCTTCGACGGGTCGGCATAGTCGACCCAGACCTGCGCGGCCTCGCCCATCGGTCCCACGCACGGGCCGAAGCTGGGCGCAATATCATGGTGCCAGCTCATTTCCGACCAGCGCTCCGGGATCGGCATCATGGTCGCGACCGGATAGTCCGGAAATTGCCACGGCCAGTTCCGGTCCACGGCCTCGGTGGTGAAACGGTCGGCCAGCGAGACCATGCTGCCGCCCGCCATCTCGCGATAGGCCGCGATCGTCTCGGCATCGCCGTCGGCGCCGGCGATGAGCGTCCGCAGAACGTAGGGCCATGTCGCCATGCTGACGGACACGTTGAGGAAGCCGTTCCAGTGGGTGTCGTCGGTGTAGCCCGGGAAGGTCGGACCTTCTCCGAACGTCCAGAGGACCGGGCGCATGAGGTGATCGGCTGACGCGGGCACAAGATCGGGCATGAGGTAGCTCCTCGCCGGCTCATTCCGGCGTGTCCGCTCCCTCCCCTCTCCTCTTTCGCGGCTCGGATCAGTGCGGCTACGCCGCGTGCCGAACCGAGGCTGCCATCATCGTCGTGGCCGCTCCGAACCGCCGCAGCGTGGCGGCCATCTCCGGCCGTAGCTTGGCCTTGCTCGAGACGATGACCTCGGCCGCGATCGGCGTGCCGTCGGCATCGGCGTAGCCGGTTGCGAGTTGCCCGTTTCCGACCTCGACCCGGATCAGCTGTCCACGAACGGGGGCTGGCCCGACGTGCCGCACGGTAAACTCACCGAGCTTGCCCACCAGACCCTCGATCAGCTTGCCCCAACGGATATGGCCTGCCGCCATGTTCTCGTCCTCGCCGTAGCCGCGATCCAACCAGGTGCGCAGGTGGGTGCGCTGCTGCAGCTTGGTGTTTCGCGTCCGCTCCATCGTTCGGCACAGCGGTAGCGCGCTCGCGATGCCATCAAGCAGCCGCAGGTCCTCGTCCTGCAGCGCGACCAGGATGTCGTCGATCTCGCGGCCGGAAAGCGCTTCCACCAGCTGCTGGCGCAGGGCGGCGCCGGTAACCTGCCGGCGACCGCTTAAGCTCGCGCTCGGCGTGTAGTCGCCGGCGTGAACGAAGCCGCGGTCCGTTAGAATGAGGAGCGTCATGGCCTCGGCGCCGGGCCGATCACGCACGATCCGCAGGAAGTCCCACTTGGCGCGCGCGGTATCTCCGCCAGCGAGGTCGGCATCGCTGAGGATGACGAGACGCCGCGACCAGCGGGCCGGTCGCGCCTCATCACCGGGTTTCGGCCAGCTGCTCGGCAACGGCCGCGCCGGCGTGACCGGGACGACGGCAGCCGGCATATTGCTCTGGCGGTGCAGCGCCAGGTTCGCGCGCCGCGCCGCGTCGAACAGGTCCGTGCGGTCGCCACCTCCGTCAGTGAAGCCTTGGTCATAGGCCGCACGGCGGGTCTCGAGCGGCGCATTGCACGGGATCCCGTCCGGGTAGTGGTGCGGCCAACCTACGTGCGCCGCGTACCAGCCATCGGCATAGCGGTTGGCGACGTCCCAGTCGTAGCCATACCGATCGCGGCCGATCAGGATCGCTACGTCGCGTTCGTTCGCCTTGCCCTCGCGCGCCTCGTTCTCGGTGAAGGCGAAGTTCTTGGCATGGCGCTCGGCTTCGGCCTCGACGCGCATCTCCTCGAACACAGGGCGGGTCGCGATCACACGCGCGTGGCTACGCGCGTGGCGATCGGCGAGCGGCGCGCTGGGTGGCAGGTCGGGATAGTCGCGCCACGCCTTGGCGAGCGCCTCGGCATGGGCGGGCCTGCGGCCGCGCGCCAGCCAGGTCGCAGCCTCGGCAGGGTTGAAATCGGTATCCGGCATGATGGCCTCGCTGGTCGACGCGCCCGGGGCGCGAGCAGGTGGTCAGGCGGTCGCCAGGCGCGCACGCGCGATTGCGGCCTCGTCGGGGAAGGCGGTTGCGAGATTGGTGTGCAGCGCCTCGAAGTCTGCGACCGGGAACGAGCCATCTGGGCTGGGCCGCGTGGTTTGCAGCGCGCCGATCACCAGCTCGGTCACGTCGGGTCGAAGGATGGTCGCGACGCTGCCCTCGTAGCTGATCGGGGGCGCGAAGCCGCCATCGAGCCAACGCGCCAGCCCTTCCTCCACGGCCTCGGCATAGGCCTGGACATCCTCGTCCTCTTCGTCGTCGATCCGGAGCGACAACGTGCGGTACACGCCGAAGTCGTGGCGGTTAGCGAGGGGCTTGAGACGGCACCCTGCGGGCGGCTGGCCATACCGAGCGATGATCGCCAACTTATAGGCGAACACCTCATAGGCGTTCACGGCGTCAAAGTCAGGCGTGCGACCCAGCTGGGCGCAGTCCTCTTCGGCGGGTGCACCGCCAAGGTCGATGATGTCGGACATGGGAAGATCTCCTTCGATCCGCATGGATCGGTACTCCCCTCCCCCTCCTCTCTGCTTGGCAGAGCATCTGTGTGGCGGCAGGAGCCGCGCATGCCGCAGCACCTCAGCCTCGTTGCCATCGTCGTCGACGAGTACGACACCGCGATCGACTATTATGTCGGTACGCTTGGCTTCGAGTTGCGCGAGGATGCTGTGCAGAGCCCGACCAAGCGGTGGGTGGTCGTCGCGCCGCACGGAGCCTCGACGGGCCTATTGCTCGCTCGCGCAGTCGACGAGCGGCAGCGTCGTGCCATCGGCAATCAGAGCGGTGGCAGGGTCTTTCTCTTCCTCGAGACGGACGACCTGGTGCGGGACTTCCAGATCTATCGTGAGCGTGGAGTTCGCTTTGTCGAAGAGCCGCGCCAGGAGGCTTACGGCGTCGTCGTCGTTTTCGAGGACCGCTACGGCAATCGCTGGGACCTCATCGAACGCGCTCCTGAGCCCGGAAAGGCTTAGTCGGCTTCCCGCGACGTCGCAGGGAAGCGTTCCTCGATCACCAGCGTCTGCCAAGCCAGGCGCTCGCGTCCCAGCTCCTCGGATCGTGCCGCCAGCTCCTCGAGGGTGGCACTCATTCGATCAATCGACGCCGCATAGTTGTTGTCGAGCGCTTCGGCCTGCGGCGATGCCGGCGATACCGTCGCGCGCGCCTTGCGGTGCGCATTTCGAAGCGCCGGCAGGTGCCGTTCCTCGATCCCCCCAAGCTCAATGCTGGCCTCTTCGCGGAGATCAGCCGGCATAGCGTTGATACGCGCAATGACCCGGCTCAGGCGTGCCTCTGCCATGCGAGCGTCGGTGTTCAAAGGCGGTGGGCTATCGGCGCTCGGATCACGGCCGTTGCGCCGTGAAGCGCTTGGCCACTCGATCTCTCCTGCACCAGCGGCGGATAGCGTTCCGCCGACGCAGACCGCAAAGATCGCGATAGCGGCAGCCAGGTGTGATCTGAGGCCCTGAAGAATCGCCTCCAGCGCCGCCCCTAGAGATGTATCAGGCAGCGGATCGTCAGCGCCAAACTGCAGCGCAATCCATCGCCCGATCCCGAGCATGACACCGACGTAGATTAGATAATGATCGACGCGGAAGAAGCCTTCGACCTCGATGGGCTCGTACGCCCTATGGTGCTTGTCGTGCATGGGGCGACCTCCATCACAGCTGACACGGCAGGCGTGTCGCGACAATCTCAACAGGTTTCTTGATCCGACTGGATCGACGTCCTCAACCCCCTCCCTTTTAAACCTATGAGTTGCCATCACGCAGCAGGCGCCGTGCTGCACGTTGAGCGGGTCCATCGAAGCTCCCGAGCGTCTTCAATCGATCCGTCTCGAGAGTGCTGGCGAGATCCGCGGGCAGCTCGGCGTGCGGTGCCGCAACGGCGATCGCCGCGGCCGCGGTCGCCAGTTCGCGTGGGCTCGTGCCTTCCCAGACGAAGGTCTCTCGCTCGCCCTCGTCCTCCGGGTCCGGGCGCGACACCTGGACGTAGAAGGTGTCGAGCGGCCGGTCCCATCCGATCGCGACAGAGACGCCGGCGGTTCCGGCGAAGGTGTGACGGCTCATCGTCCAATCTCCTTCGAGGGTTAGTCGGCCAGCGTGATCCACTCAGCGTGCCACGGTCGCGGGTGAGGCGCAAAGCGCAACGCGCCCGGAACGGTGAGGTGCGTGGTCATCCGCTCGACCAGCCAATCGACGTAGTTCTGGCCCTCGACCATGTCCTCGGCGAGCAGCTCGTCGAGCATCGCAGACTGGCGCGCCTGCGCGTCGGAGAGCATCGACCAGTCCAGCGCGTCGAGAAAGCGCTCACGCCGCTCGATGTAGCGCGCGATGCGCGCGAGGTCGGCCCGCGCGATGGCGAGCGCATCCGGGATCCACATGGGTCGTGCTCCTCAGGCGGCGATCAGCGCGGGCTCGGTGCCAGCGGTCGCAGGGGCGGTAAGATTGAGTTCGCGGGTGAGGCGCTCGGCAAAGCGAGCAGTGTTCAGCAGCTCGGCCATGCCGGCATGCCGGTTGAGCTGCTCGATCCCGTTTACGACGGCGCGATAGGCGACCTCGCGTCCCTCGTACCGCCCACCGACCCGAACAACGACGGCGACCTCGGGCGCGGCGAGGATGACGTAGCCGGAGTCGGCCGTCGTGCCCTGCGAGGAGATGACGGTGTAGCTGCCATCGATAAGGTGTAGGGCCGACGCCAGCTTCTGCAGCTCGTCTCGCGCGTCCATGTGGAAACGCTCTTTGGCGACCTGGTCGTAGGCGACGCCACGGATCGCGATGGAAAGCAGCGTCGGAAAGCGGCGCAGCGCGTCGATCCTGCGCCGGCAGGCATGCAGCAGCACCGAGCGCGGCGCGCGGTTGGTAGAGACGATTGCCATGTGGCGCGCCAGCAGGACCATCGCGGGATCGCTGTCAGGGTCCACGCCAGCGTTGCGGCAATCGGCGAGCGCCTTGGTCATGGCCTGCAGAGTGACGGTGATCGTAGGCAGCGAGGCTGCGTCCATTGCCTGGTGGTGGCGGAACGGTACGTCGAAGCTCATGACGCCTGACTCCATGTGAGCGGACCTGGCGCGACACCTCACGCCCGCCTCTCACTCCCCCCTCTTCTCCGCGGCTCTGGATCCTCCCCGTGGCCGTCAGCCCCTCGGGGCTGGTCGTCATGGCGCTTCACGGGCCCGGGCTCGCTCGTCTCCGATTAAGGCGCGCGAAAAGAGGTTGCCGGCTTGGGAAACCTCTTTCCGCGGGCGCTCAGTCGATCGGCTCGACGCCTAGCGAAGCAAATGTGCTCGCCTGATCGCGCGCATCGTAGCGCGCCGCGTCGCACAGGCCTTTGAAGTCGGGGCCGTCGTAGGTGGCGAAGCCAAGATGGCTGCAGCCGGTAATCCGCTGCCCGACGACGCCGACCTTGCCGGCTGGCACCCAGTCTGCCCAATCGCCCCAGGCGGCGCGCACGCCGACCTCGCCGATTGCGGCTTCGTACGACGCGATTGACCGCAACACGTGGCTGTCGCTCGGTTGCAGCACCTCGCCGGTGAAGGCGGAGTAGCGCTGCGGACGCCAGTGCCGCGCAGTCTGGCGCGCGAGATCACGCTCGAGGTCGAACAGCGGTTTACGCAGGGCGGCGAACTCGGCCTCAAAGCCGAGTATCACCAGCGACCAATCGACATCCTCTTCGTAGTAGATGCTGTCGAGCCGCAGCGCCTCCGGCATAGCTGCCTGGCGCTCATAGGAGAGCACGAAGCCGCCGTGCGAGGCGGTGGTCACCGACCATACACCGGGCAGGCGTTGCTCGGCGGTCTGAGGTGCGTCCCAGAGGGTGTGAACAGGTGCGGGCGTTGAGGCGAAGGCGGGCATGATGATCTTCTCCCTGATCGACGCCCTTCCTCCCCCCTCTTTCTAAACGTGGAGCCGGAAGGCGAGGATGATACACCGCTGTCTCCCCGCGGCTGCGCGTGCCGACGTCCCGAGGGCCACGAGTAACCGGATTAGAAGACTTACCGGGTAAACATGACGCCTTCATCCGCGTGAGCTTCGCCTCTCACACGACAGGCGCTCGCCGTGGCGCCACTTTGCGGGATCGACGAAGTAGCCTGCGTGTGCTCCGAGTTGTCGTCGCTGCGCCGTCTCGTAGGCCGCGACGTACCGCTGCGCGCGCGCAGGATCGCCCTTGAGGTAACTGGTGGCTGGCACAGCAAGGCCGGCCGCGATCATCGTCTCACCGAGATCCTGCCCACCGACATCGACGGTCCCGATCGGCCGTCCGTAGCTCTGCTTGCCGGTCAACCGGATCGTGGCCGGGTTCGCCTTGAGCAGCTTTGAGGCATAGTCCTGGGCGGCCTTGCCGCAAGGCCAGCAGCCTGACGTCGTGCGGCACATCTGACGCTTCTCAAAGGCGTCAGCTCCGAACAGCCGGATGTCGATCGAGACCGTGTCGCCGTCGATCGCACGGCCATCGGCGGTGATCGCATTGCTCTGATCCGACCGCGGCGCCGCCCCGGTGCAGGCAGCCCCGATGAGGGCAAGGCCGAGGATCAGGCGCATGTCCGCACCTCGTCGATCGGCGCCTGTGCGCGCTCGATCACGCGCCAGGGCTGCATGCGGTCGCCGGTGAGCAGCAGTACGACGTCGAGGCCTTCGGCCTGCATTCGCTGCGCTACACGCCGGGCGTGGAGGGCGCTGCACAGTCGCCAGCGCAATGGGGAAAGGGGGGCGTTTTCCATGTTAGGCTCCATCAGGCTGGCATTGCAGATGCGGGCGACTTCGCGAAGACCGTCGCGTGGACCTTCGTCACCGGCACGACGGTCCACGGCAGATCGCGGAAGTTGCGGATACGGTAGTGGCCGAAGCCCGAGGCGCACCGAACGGTGATCCGGCTGCCCCGCTTCACAACGATGAACTCGGTGCCGGAATGCCCATCCTCGAAGCGGATCGGCACGGGGAAGCGGACGCGCATGCCGTCGTCGATCCGCCGCGCGCGCTGGCGCAGTCGCGCAAGACAGCGTCGACGCCAGTCCAGCGCCCCCTCGTTGTCGGTTGCCGGCAGGAGGCGAAGAATGCGTTCCGGGCATTCGTCCGAGCACGGCCCCGCGTTCTCGGTCATGTCCTTATAGGCAAAGACGTATCCGTCCGCGGCGTTCGGCGTCCACCGCACCTCACAGATAACGGCGATGACGGAGGTGGCGACACCGTTCTCGAGCAGCTCGACAGCGGCATACCAGGCGCGGTTTCCGGGGCACGCGCTTGCGATGACGCGCGCACCGCGCGTGCCGCCACCATCCTGCTCGCGCGAGTAGGTGTATTGGTCGTCCAGATAGGCCTTGGGCGTGGCGTGCCCGCCCATGCTGCTGCGAGGCATCGAAAGCCAACCCATCGTGGGATCTCCTGTGATCGTGGTTCATGCCGCGAGCTTCTCTGCGTCACGGGCCGCGGCCTCGTCCGAGAAGGCGCGCAGGTAGGCGAAGGCCTGCTCTGCCTTGGTGGCGGCGACGAAGATTGCGCTCTTGTCGGCGCGCAGCACCCGCAGCCAGTCGGCGACGTAGTTGGCGTGGCTGTCATGGATCTCGGACGGCAGGCCGAGGTCACTGCAGACCATCGCGCCGGTAAGCTCGGCGACGAGCTCCTCGACGCAGTAGGCCTTGTCACCGAACTTCTTGCCGAAGGTCCGATCCAGTCGCGACGAGTGCCCGGTCCAATGGGCATGCTCATGCGCGAGGATGGACGCGTGCGCGTCGGCGGACTTGAAGCTGCCGGCGTGCGGCATCTGGATGTAATCGAAGGTGTAGCTGAAGAAGGCGCGATCACCGCCGCGGCGGATCTTGGACGGGATGGCTGCGAAGAAGGCGTCGATACGATCCTGTCGCGCCGATAGCAGCGTCGGTGTGGGCGGCGCCGGACGCGCGTAGAAGTAGCTCGGCAGGCCCTCGATCTCGTCGGCATTGAAGACGGTGTACGAGCGCAGGAAGCGGATCAGCTTGTCGGCCGAGATCCCCTCAAGGTTAGGCTGGCCGCGCTTGCGGAAGGTCGAGCTGTAGACCGAGAAGGATGGCTGCGCGTCGCGGCGCACCTGCCCGCCGAGTTCCTCGGCCTGGCGCGCGGTCATCCAGTAGCGGCTCCGGAAGCCGAGGAAATCGGCCATGACCCAGAGCCAAATCGAGTTGATGCCAAGGTACGGCGTGCCCTCGTGGCGGAGCGGACGGCCACCCTCCCCGGTGACGGACCATGGCCGTTGCCATGGCACGGTGCCGGCCTCGAGCTTGGCGATGATGGTGTCGGTGATTGCGGCCGCGATGTCGCGGGTGCCGGCGGGCATGACGCGGGCTCCTCATGATGGAGTTTGGAAAAGAAGCTGCCGGCGCCGCGGTGAGGCAGCGCCGGCAGCGAGGTTGCCCAGCGGGTGCGCTGTTATTCGGCCGCGACCACGTCGTTGACGGCGTCGTCGTTCTGGTGCTCGGGCGGAGTGACGTCGTCGGTGCCGCTGCTCTCGCTATCGGCGTCGACCGCGCCGTCACCAGCGGGCTCGCCGGCGTCTTCACCGATCAGCGCTGCCAGGTCGTCGTCCTCGCCGGCACCCATATCGTCGCCGATCAGCCCGGCGAGCTCGTCCTGCCCGTCGTCCTCGACCGCCTCGCCAGAGGCCACGTCGTTGAACCGCATCGCGGCCGGCACCCAGGCGAGCGCCTTCTCCTTCACCTCGGTCTCGACGATCGCGTCGCCGGCGAACAGCTTCTGGCACGACGCCGAGATCTCCGGCTTCTTGCTGCTGGCGTTGCGGCTGGTGAGCGAGGGACCGCCAACCTCGTCGAGCAGCGACAGCAGCGCGCCCTTGGGCACGCGGTCGAAGAAGTTCTCCGACGTCGGACGCCACCAGCTGGCCACATCGACCTCGAGGATCGTGGCGAGGCGGTTCTGGAGCGGGATCTGCTTGGGCGCGCCGTACCCTTCCTTGGCGTCGAACGACGTCGCCACGATCCACGCCAGCCACTTTGCCTTGGTGTCGTCGGAGAGGACGCGGAACGCCTCGAAGCGCGCCACCTTGTTGTCCGGCTCGGACCAGCTCGCATCGAGTCCGTCGTAGACCTCGGCGAGATAGTCGCGCGCACGCGAGCCCGGCACGCCGGTCGCAGGCACCGCATCCTGCGGCAGCGGCGCGCGGATGGTCGTGCCGTTGCCCTCGGTGCGGTAGTTGCGGCCCTCGATCATGACGAAGATCATGTAGTCGAGCGCGAGACCGGGGTTGGCCTGCAGCGCGGCACCGAGCACGTCGCGACGCTGGATGGCGAGCTGATCCATCAGAACCTGGCTCATCGGCTTGCCGCCAGGGGCGGCGCGGTCGGGCTCGATGATGGACGTGGTGTTGCCGCGGCCGATGGTGTGCCCCGCCCCTTCCTCGATGCGGAAGGTCGCGACCGGGGCACGACGCTCGGAGTCCTCGGCATCGCCTTCGGACCCGTCGTCCGACGCATCATCGCCCTCGGGCTCGCCGGCATCGTCTTCCGCCGCGTCCGGCTCGACCATCGTCACCGTGATCGGCGTCTCGCTGTAGAAGACATCGTCGAGCACCATCTCGCCGGTATGCGACAGCGTCAGGAAGGCGCCGACGCGGGAGGCCAGCTCGGCGGGCATCATGACCGGCCGATGCTCGAGAGCTTCGAGTTCCGCCGCGAGTGTGTCGTACTGCGCCTCGATCTCGATATGCGCCTCGTCGGTGAGCGTGCCGCTCTCGAGCTGCTCCTGCAGCGGTGCCAGTAGCGCCTCGATCTCGACCGCGCGCGCGCCCTGCTCCTCCGTCATCGGCTCGGTCGGCAGGTACACGCGGTACAGACCGTGCGCCGCGTTGTAGGTGCTGCTGGACGCGACCGGACGGATCCAGGCAAGGCCGCGCTCGTCGCCGATGCGCTTCGCCTCGGCTTCCATCTTCTCGGCCGCGAGCCTCTGAACGATCTCCGGATTGGTCCAGCGATCATCGCCGTCGCTAAACAGCTCGCGCTCGATCACGCCACCTGCCGCCTCGTACGCCTCGGCGCCGACGAGGAGCGCGACAGGGTCGCTCGAGCGCATGTCGTCGTTGGCGATCGTCCGACGGATCGTGTCCGGCGTGTTGTAGCTGCTGTGGCCGTAGGCGTTCCATACCTTGAGCTGGCGCTCATGGCTGGCGGTCGTACCGTACGCCTTGGCCATCTCGAGGCTGATCTTCTCGTCGGCGAGCGCGTCGAAGATCGGCTCTGCCAGGTTGGCGAGCCGGAGGCGCCCCTCGACGAAGCGGCGGGTCACGCCGAAGCGGCGCGCGAGCCCGTCGATGTCGCCGCCTTGCGAGAGGATGAGCTGGAAGCCGCGGCACTCGTCGGCCGGGTTCATGTTGTCGCGTTGGAAGTTCTCGACCAGCGACACTTCCGAAAGCTCGCTCTCGGCGCCCGTCATCAGCTTGACCGGCACGTCATACTCGTCGGCGTTGATCTCGCCGCGCTCGGCGAGCAGCATCAGACCACGGTACCGGCTCTCGCCGGCGACGACGCCGTAGTGACCGCGCGGCTTCTTGAGCGGCGTGACGATGAGATTCTGAAGGATGCCATTGGCGGCGATGCTGATCGCAAAGCTCTCGGCCTTGTCGGCGCGCCGCTTGCGCACGTTGACGTCGGAGAGGACGAGGCGGGACAGCTTGACGGACTGGATCATGGGAAATCACCCTTATGCTGAGCATCCGACGTTCTGCCGGACACCAGCTCCCCTCCCTCTTCTCTCCATTGCTAGGGGCTGCCTCGGAACGTGACATGTGCTTGCCCGTTCAGTGTTGCTGCGGAAGCGCCTTGCGGTATGACGATGCGTCGCGTCCGCGACCGTCCCCCTGACTACCGGGATCCAAAATGACCGAAGATACGAACCCCGTCGAACTGGCGACCGAGCTGACGATCGCGTGGCTGGCGAACCCGAATACGCGCACCTCGGCCGATGACGTGCCTGCGTTCCTGAAGACGATGCACGATGCCGTGGCAAACCTGAGCAGCGCGTCCCCCGAGGCCAGCTCTGAGCAGTCGCAGACGGAGTACACGCCCGCAGTATCGGTCCGTAAGTCGCTTGCGAACAAGGACCACATCATCAGCATGATCGATGGCAAGCCGTACAAGACGCTGCGCCGCCATCTGTCGACCAACGGCCTGACCCCAGACGAGTATCGCGAGCGCTACAAGCTTAAGCCCGACTACCCGATGGTGGCCGAGACCTACAGCGAGGCGCGCCGCACGATGGCCAAGAAGATCGGTCTCGGCCGCAAGCCCGGGCAGAAGGTCGCCGAGGTCGCCCCGGAGGCACCCGCGCCGAAGCCGCGTCGGTCGAAGGCGAAGGCTGCCGAGTCAGCTGAGGCCTAATTAGACGGCCGGTCTGAGCCGCGGTGTTCGGACCGGCCTGTTATCACGCCATCTTGAGCAGCCGCTCGAGGATCGCGTTCGCCTCGCTAACCGGCACGAAGACACGCGTGCGATAGGCGATGATCTCGGTGAAACAGCCGAGGGACTTGAGATAGGCGAGCTGCTGCGCTGGTGCGTGCTCGATCTCGATGCGCTGAGTGCCGTTCACGAACGCGCGCCGGATCGTCATCGGGAATGGTCGTGAGACGTCGACGCTGCGGCCCGACATGACCGACTGCGCGATGGCGTCGATGGGCAGATCCTCGCTCTTGGCGATGCCGAGCTTGGTGTAGAGCTGGGCGACGTGCTGGTCGAACACGAGGCGGCCGAGCCAGGAGTTGCCCTGCCCGTCGACGATGCGGTTCACCGCGAGGTGATCTGACGGCAGCGCCGACCAGATCGGCAGGAGCAGCCCCGTGGCCAGCCGGATCGTCTCGATCTCGGTCTGGCCGGCGAGCTCCGCGACCTCCTCGGCCCATTTCGCCTCGAAGGTGGCGCGGTCGATCTTATCCCAGGCGGACTCAAGAAGGTCCGCCTCCCCGATATACTCGCGTCGGCACGGTCGCTGCAGCTCGAGCCGGGGGATGGCCTCGCCCTGTTGGTCCATCCACGGCCGCGCGCGCAGCTGCAATGCTACCTTGCCCGAGCGGGCGTTCTTCACGAACACGGAGTCGCGCGCCCACTTGGCGGTGTGGAGGATGTCGTCGAGCGGGATGGGCGTCTTCTTGCGCGCGATCTCGATGGTGAGCAGGTGCGAGGTCGCGCCCGATAGCGGATCGGTGCGCAGCAGCGTGTCGTCGACCACGGTCGCGGTGTCGGCGGTGATGGTCTCGACGCCGACGTCGAGCGTGCCCGCCTTGCGCGCTGCGGCCACGCGCGTCTCGACCAGCGACAGGAATTCGTCGAAGATGACGTTCTGCAGCCCGATCGGCAGCGCCAGCAGGCGGTTGAGCCAGCGCTGGATAGGCGGCAGCTCTTCCTTCAGGTTGCCGTCGTTGTCGTAGAGCTCCAGCCCGGTACGCGCGCAGAAGTCGTCCATCGTGGTGCTGGTAAGCTTGCCCTGATCTAGCAAGCCGAACCAGGTGACCAGCGCGTCCTTGGCGTACTCGCTCTCGAGGTTGTCGGCCGGGTCGAACAGGTTCTGCCCTCCTGTCTGGCGCTGCCCGCGCGTTAGTGCCCCCAAGCTGTCGAGCCGGCGAGCGATCGTCGAGGTGAAGCGCAGCTCGCCCTTGCAGTCGGTGGTCACGGGCCGGAACAGCGGCGTGGAGGCCTGATGGGTGCGGTGGGTACGGCCAAGCCCCTGGATCGCGCGATCGGCGCGCCAGCCCGGCTCGAGCAGGAAGTGGACGCGCTGCTGCTGGTTCTTGGCGTCGAGGCTGGCGTGGTACGAGCGCCCGGTCCCGCCGGCGTCGGAGAAGACCAGGACGCGCTTAATGCCCGCCATGAACGCTGCAGCCTCGACCTGGCTGGAGCGGCCTGAGCGCGTCTCGACCTTCTGGCGCCCGTCCGATGTCGGCACGAGCCGCTTGGAGCGCCCGGTCACCTCGGCGACATCGTCGGGGCCGAAATGCTCGATCAGCGCGTCGAGCGCCGACTTGATCGGAGGCAGGCCGCAGATGTGCTCGAGCATGGCATCGCGCGCGGCGATCGCGTCCGGATTGTAGACCGGGTGACCCGCCTCGTCGGTCATGGGCCGCGAACGCACGGCTCCGGTATCGTCGCTGTAGGTCTCCATCTGGCGCGTGGGGAAGGCGCGCTGGAGGTAGTCGGCGATATACTCGGTCGGTGACAGGTCGATCGTCGGATCGGCGCGCTCCTCGGCCGACATCTGGCCGAGCCGGCGATCCAGGATCGCCTCGGCCGTCGTCACCAGCTGCAGCACGACCGACTGGTCGGCCTTCAGGTGCTGTTCGATCGCGGCGATGACCGTCGGCAGCTTCATCGCGAGGAGCACTTGGCCGAAGAAGCGCTGCTTGCACGACTCCAGCCGTGAGCGCGCAGCCGCCTTGGCGCCACTGTTGAGCGTGCCGCCCTCGAGTGCGTCGACGACGTCGGTGAGTTTCAGCGCCTCTTCCATGTTTCGAAGGATCACGCTCCAGGCGTTCGCGTAGGTGTCGTAGATCTCGATCTGCTGCGGCGTCAGCTCGTGCTTCAGCACGTCATACTCGACGCCCGCGAAGCTGAGCGCGCGCGCGGTGTAGAGCCCGAGCGCCTTCAGGTCGCGTGCCACCAGCTCCATCGCTGCGATCCCGCCTTTGCGGATCTCGGAGATGAACGCTTCGCGGTTGGCGAACGCCGTCTCCGGTCCCCACAGGCCCAGTCGCACTGCGTATGCGAGGTTGTTGACGTCCGAGGCGCCTGTCGCAGAGGCGTAGAGCACGCGCGCGTCGGGAAGGTGGTTCTGCAGGAGAACGCCACAGATGCCCTGCTGCGAGCCGTCTTTCTTGCCGAGCGCGCCCTCGCCGCCCGCTACGCCACCCATCTCGTGCGCCTCGTCGAATGCGATGACGCCGTCGAAGTCGGGCCCGGCCCAGTCGAGGATCTGCTGCAGCCGGCTGTTGTCGGTGCGCATCGAGCGCAGCGTCGGATAGGTGACGAACAGCACGCCTTCGAGGAGGCGGATCGGCTCGTCGATCTTCCAGTTGGAGACCGGCTGCACGTCCCCGGCCAGACCGCCGAGTGCCGACCAGTCGCGTCGCGCGTCTTCGAGTAGCGGCTCGTTCTTCGTCACCCAGATGTGGCGACGCCGGCCCTGCAGCCAGTTATCGAGGATGCAGGCGGCGACCTGGCGGCCCTTGCCGGCGCCGGTGCCGTCGCCGAGGAAGAAGCCCTTACGGTAGCGGCGGCCCTCCTCGTCGATGGTGAGCCCGACGCCTTCCTTGGCGGGCTTGAAGGTGCCCGGCAGCAGCTGGTTCCAGGCATGTCCGGCGTAGATCACCGTCTCTAGCTGCGACGAGGACAAGAGGCGGTCTGAGACGGTGCGCTCGGGCAGGTGCGGGATGTGCGCCGGGATCGGTGCTGGGATCGAGCCCATTGCCACGGACTCCACCAGCGCCGTCGGGTGCTCGCCCGCCGCTTCGAAGCCGATCCGGCTCGGCCGGTACGGCAGATAGACACCGACCTGATCGGCCAGCGGCGCCGGCGCGGCCAGCGTCGTATAGCCGACCGGCAGTACCGCGTTGCGGACGGGAGCATGGTAGGTTCGGGCGACGGCTGGCGTTGCTGCGCGTGCGGCGCCGAACAGGGTTACGACGGCCGGCGCGGGCTTCGCTACGGCCGCATCGATTTCTAGCTCGGCCCGGGCAGGTACGGTGATCGCGTCGAGGAAGTCCAGAACGGCGCGGCGTTGGATCACCGTGTGCGACGTGCCGCCCGCGACCTTGTCGATGACGTAGAGCCTGACCGCAATATCGGTGCCGTGCTTGCGATAGCAGCTCTCGAGCCGCAGCGAGGTGCGCACCGTGCAACCTGTCAGCACCGCCTCATAGGCGGCCTTGAGCTGGGCGCTTGGTGCGAACCAATCCGGCATGATCGCCACAACGCGACCTCCCTTCGCGACCCGGCGGATAGCTGCCTGCAGATGTCGCAGCGCGGCCAGGTTGTCGGCACCGCGGCCGACGCTCCGCGAGAACGGTGGGTTCATCAGCGCGACCGTTGGCCGCTCCAGCGCTGCATGAAGGCTGACGAGGGCCGCGCCGTCGTGTCCGGTGATGATCGCATCGGGGAAGCCGCTTGCCAGCCGTTCGCGGCGCTTGGGGTCGATCTCGTTGAGCTGCAGCCCGACGTGATGCGGCACCTGCACCGCGAGCAGCCCATTACCCGCGCTCGGCTCGAGCACGATATCGTCCGGCCCGATCGCCGCCATCACTGCTGCGAGCGCGCCGATATCGATCGGAGTCGAGAACTGCTGAAGCTCGATCTGTTCCTCGCTGCGAACCGTCTGCGTCGGCAGGCGCTCCATCAGCGCCGCGGCATGCGGCACGCCGGCGAGGGTCCCGAGCGGATAGGGCTGGCGCGCGACGTACAGCGCGAGCGCATGCTCGAGCATCTCGAAGCTGTCGCGCTGGGACCAGTGCCCATCCGCGTCGCTGCCGCCGAAGGCTGCGGTCATGGCGCTGTTGAGGTCGCGCCGCGTGATCGGCGTGTCGCCGGCGAGCAGCTCGGCGATCGTCAGCGCGGCCGGGCGATCGCTCACTGGCGGCAGATCGAGAAGGTCGGACATGGAAGGCTCCCTTGGTCAGGCTGCCAATCGGCAGCTCACCGCCTTCCTCCCCCTCCCCTCTCTTTCGCCTCGAGCGCCTCGGCCCAATCGTTGAACGGCGCGGGAGGTAAGTCTGCCTCGATGACGCGCTCGTCGGTCGCATAACGGGCTGCGCTACGCGCGACCGCGCGCCGTCCGGCCAGGTCGTTGTCGCCGGCGAGGATCAGCTTCGTCACCGTGGACGGGAGCGTCAGTACGTCGAGCCGGCGCGAGCCGAGCGACGCCCAACACGGCAGCCCGCGCAGCAGCGACCAGGCGCGGGCGGTCTCGAAACCTTCAGCAAGCCCGATAGTGGGACCCAGACCACCCCCGCGCCATGCGCCGGTGCCGAGCGTCCCAAGCGTCGCCTTTTCGGTGTAGGCCGCACTGGCGGGATCAAGGAAGATCCGCTGGAACGCCACCAGGCGCTGCGCTTCACGAACCGCCACGAGGAGCGCGGGCTTGAACACGGTCCGGGGCTTGGGGCCGAGCGGGCATCGCGGATGGAAGCGGACGTCGGTCGGCAGCGGCAGAAGGAAGCGCGAGGCGAGGTAGCGCTCGGCGCATGTCCCAGGCACAGGTCGCGCGTCGTTCCAGAGCCGTTCGATGTTGGCAGTGCCGGCTGCGCGCGGCGTCTCCGGCGGCTCATAGCGCCGACCAAGCGGGATGCGATCGAGCTCGCGCAGAACATCGATGGGGTCACACCCCGCGAAGCACGTGACGAGCAGTCCGCGATCGCCCTGCCGGAGCGAGAGGCTGGGTGTACCATCAGCGTGCGCAGGGCAGCGGCACGTCGCCACGTTACCGTGCCAGGATCCTCCGAGCGCCCCGACGAGATCCACCAGCTTCTGCGACGGGCGGTTGGCAATGATGGCCATGGCTTGCCTCCATCAGCACTTCGCGGCGGGGACGCCGGCGATGGTGTAGAGCGCGACGGATTCGTCAGCGAAATAGGCTGCGATCAGCTCTGCGTCGCCGACATGATCCGCTGCCTCAGGCGTCTGCTCGCGGACATAGTGTGCCAGCGCCTCACGGGCGGCCTGTTCGGTTGGATGGAAGGCGACGATGTCCTTTCGGCCACGGTCGCGGATGACAAGCACGATACGTTGCATGGTGGAGAGACCCCGTGCCTGGGCGGCGGTGACGCAGCCCGTATTGAAGGGAGAACAAGGCCACCCGAGCAGCCCGCTCCTTCCCTCCCTCTCCGCTCCATCTCTACCCCTGTAGAATGGGGTGCTACTTAGTGCCGGTCCGTTTACCGGGTGCTAAAGCCTGCGCTCGTAAGCTGCCTGGGAACTAGAATCGATAGGCGCCTGTTTGTCGACACGCGCTTTCGAAAAGAGGTGTGGATGTCGCAGTTTTCGGCCATCGAGATTGCCAATTGGATCGCAATCTACCTGGCGGCCGGCATCTGCTGCGCCATCGCGATGGCGCTTTCGGTCACTGTGACCTTGCAACAGCTCTGGAAAGACAAGGTTTGGAAGGATGCCCGTACTATTCGCGGCGCGGTTCTTCTTCTTCCGAAGGCTTGGTGGCGTTGGCAGAAGCTGTATCTGTTGTCGACCCCGGTGACGCTCGGGATCGTCGGCTCTTTTGCCGCGACGATGAGTTGGTCCTGATCCGCTAAAGCGCGAGCGCCGCGGCGATCCAGGCAGGCGCTGCGTCATCCTCAACGTCAGCGGGTGTGAGGCTTAGCAGCTCGCCGATGTGGCGCATCCGTGGGTGCGTGATTGCCTTGGCGGCGTGATAATCATCGGTGTCGAAGCCCATCGCCTCCACCACGATCGTGCGCAACTCGCCCGTCACCCGCGATCGTCCTTCAAGCACAAAGTCAGGCCGGCACGGGCCGTCTGGCGTCATCGTGTCGAAGAGCGGCTTGCCGATCGCGAGATCGATGCCGCTGCCGCGGAGCATCCGCTGCGTCTCCAGGATGCGCTTGAGCACCTTCCGCTCGAAGTCAGACTCTACCGGCACGAACAGCCGTCCGCTGTAGATCGGCTGCGCATAGGCGCGCAGCGGGGCGTAGCCATGCGCCTCCGGGTATTCGCCGGCGACCACCAGCACGAGGAACGGTCCGCTGATGCGGTTACCGCAGACCGACGGCGACTGGATGCGGTTGGCGATGTGGACCGGTAGGCCATCGGGGACGTGGATCTCGTGGCCTTGAACAGCCGGCGCGTAGAGGAGCACGAAGCCCTGCGGCGCATGCGCCTTGGGCCAGTTCGGCGCGAGGCTACGCAGCGTCGCATAGACGACATTAGCCTCAAGCGGCCGGGCGTGGGTCCAGAGCGCGCGCGCCAGCTCGATCCCGGGCGCAATCTCGATCTTGCCCGCCGCTCGGATGATGGCGGCGAACCCTTCCTTGATCGACCAGTCAGGACCGGCGCCTAGCGGAGGCACGCTGTTCGAGCCCGCGGTGTCCATCAGCCGCCAGAGCAAACGAGCAAGCCGCGGGGTCGAGGCGTTGCGTGTCCGGTCGTCGTTGCTGTCTTCCTCGGGACGCTGGGCAAGCATCTCCGGCGCCGGCCGGAGCACCTCGAAGAACCCCGCCGGTGGATCCGTTGGCGTGTTGTGGGAGCGCACCTCCGTGATGCGGTTGGTGACCTGGTCGCGGAAAAAGGGGCACTCCGGACGATGCTCCGGCCGCTTGTCGCTCGTCAGGCGTCGCAGATAGTAGGTCTCGGCCTCCGACAGGAACGCAGGGGTGAGGATCGGCGGGCGTTTGTCTGCGCCGAGGCAGCTGCAGGCGATCCAGCGATGGCCGATGCGTGCGTTCTGCACCAGCGTGATCCCGGCCTGCTCATCGTGGAACGAGCCCTCTCCCACGTACCATCGCACCAGCGCCTCGCGGAGTTGAGGCGGAAGTGGGATGCGATTTGGGCCTTGTCCGTCAGTGTCGCGATGGATCAACCACATGCTCGAAGAGACCTTCCGGCACGGTTTAGAGGGCAGTTTCGGCTCGGTTGGCCGTCTTGACAAGCTCGAATAGCTTCTGCCCACTTCTCTGAAGCGACGATTTCAGGAGGTAATTGTGCGGCGAACGATCGTTCGAGCAGCGCTAATAGGTGTGGTGCTGACCGGCACGGCGCAGGCCGCGAACCGAAAGCAGGCGTCATCCAGACGGGTTGAGTTGATCTCGATGACTACCTTACCGACCACGGAGAGCGACGTCGTCACGGCTCCATCATCATCGGACGTCGGGGTAGATGCAGCCTTTCCTGCCGAGTTCGCCGTCCACGATCTCAGTCGACGGTACGTCGAGTTTCGAATGAAGCGGGAGCTGGCTGGTCTCGTAGAAGCCCCTCCTGTGTCTCAGGCCTCGTTTGCCGCGATCCCGACCTCATCATCGATTGCAGTTCCTGGCTGGATGCGAGCTAACATCGAGACGGTCGCCGCGCCCGCCTTCGTTCCGGGCTGCGCGCCACTGGCTTACCGACCGTCGGGTTTCCTGTCTCGAGAGGCCGAAGGTCGCCGCGCGGCCTATTACGGCATGATGAGCTCGATCGCGTGCGAGCATGGTATCCCCACGGGCTTGTTCGACGCGATGATCATTCGGGAAAGCCGCTACAATCCGCTCGCCGTCTCGCCAAAGAATGCCTTCGGCTTTGCGCAGCTGATGCCCGGCACCGCGGCTGGGCTCGGGGTTGATCGCCTCGATCCGTACCAGAACATGCGCGGCGGGGCGCGCTACCTGCGCCAGCAGCTCGACAAGTTTGGCCGGGTCCAATTAGCGCTCGCCGCCTACAATGCCGGTCCTGGTCGTGTTCGTGACGGGCTCGTGCCCCGGATTGCAGAAACCCAGGCTTATGTCACCGACATCATCGCCAACTGGTCGCGGCTGACCGCGGCACCGGGATCGCCGACGTTGCGCTCGACACTGCCGCCATTGCCTTATCGTACGGTCGGCCTCTCCCAGTTCTAAGCTGCCCGCAAGCGCTGTCCTCGGCATGACGGACAGCAGAAACCGCATGCTCCCCCTAGGGAGCACCGTGGCGGCGTAGCCGGCACGTCCGGGCGTTGCCACGATCGGTGCTTGTCGTGTGTTCGTGTCCTTCTCCGCGGGCTTTCAAGCTCGTTGGCCGGCTAGGCCAACACCGTTCCGCCCTGAATATATGAATCTATTAGCGGTTGAGCATCTAGTTGAACCTCACGCTCTCGGCGATCGATTCCAGCTCCTAACATGGCAAGAACCTTGCCCATCGGGCCCGTAACCGTCGCCTCCGCAAACTCCTTGCACGAGAGGGTGGCGAGCATTGCCTTTGTTTCCTCGGCGCGATCACAGGCGAGCTGCTCCTGATCGACGGGAAGCGGCGCGGGTCGCATCCAGCGGGGGAGCATAGCAATGACAGCCTTGGGTAGAAGCACTCGATAGGCGTTCGACGTCTGCTCATAGCGGGGGCCCGGGCCCGAGGCGTCGATGCGCTTGCACCGGCGCTGCTTCAGAATGAAGCCGTTCTCCTCAAGGATCGGAAGGGCGCGCTGGATGGTCGACCGGCCGAGGTGTGTACGCTCCACCAGGTAATCGTAGGTCGGGAAGACGCGTCCGTCGTTCAGGCGCGCGAGGGTGAGAAGCTCCTCGAAGACGCGCACCGCCGTGGCAGTCAATCGCGCCAGGATCCGTTCTGCGCACGACAGCTTGCGCTCTCCTTTGCGAGCGATCCGTCGCAAGCCGTTGGCATTGTCCAGCGCCTTCCTGGCGCCGCGTAGCATTCTGTCGGTCTCGCCGGCTGCCAGCCGCGGGAAAAACGTGTCCTCGAAGGTGCCCGCCTCGATGCTGTTCGCGCGCACGGCCGCTCCGGTCCGGTGAGGTGCGCCAGAGCGTCCGCCCTTCCCCCCAATCGGCATGCCGGAGAGCGCCGCCAAGGCGGCTCCCCCGATGTGTATAGCTTCCACGTTCCACCCTCCTTCTCGGAGGCCGGGACCAGGCAAAGCGATAGCGTGGCGCGAAACGCGCTCCCTTGAACCGAGGCTCAGAAACTCGTATATCGGGAGCGTAGTGCTCTCCCGTTCACGCTTGCCGGCGTGGACATATGAGTTTCAGGGTGCCCGGCCTTCGTGCCGGGCATTCGTTTATGTGGTCACAGCCGATCCTATTGTCGTGCGACGCGAGAAGTGCGCCGTCGTTCAGCAATGTGCCGCACGATGCCGCCTCGTGAAACACGCGAAATTCGTGCTTTCGGCGACACGAGACGACTAATATTCGTGCTTTCGGCGACACGAGGCCCGTTTGCGGCGCTCGCGATGCTTATCTCTTCGTGCTTTCAGCTACACAAAGCGTCCCGCGCGATCTTTGCCGTTCGCGTCCGCGAATCAGCGAGGATCAAGAGCTGAGGCGTTTGCTCATGCCATCCGGAAGGATTTTCACGAGGTACTCACGAATTGTACGGCCCGCTGCAGTCGTCGTCGCTCGTGCCTCGTCTTCCTCAAGCACGAAGCGAAAGCCTGGTATGACATCAGCTTCTATGATCTTTGTCAGGTCGTACTTGAAGTGGCGCAGGCTCGCTTGGTAGCCTAGCTGAAGGCGAAGGTCATCGAGTGCTACCGAAACTGGCCCTTCAACGCACAAAGACCTCGATACCTCGTATAACCGTCGCTCGACCGGACCGAGCTCAAAGTAACTTGGTGCATATTCCAAGACATGGCGGTCGACCATGATGGCGCGGTACAACCAGTCGCACAGGCGCACCTTGATCGACTTGAGCCGTTTTTCGCCAGTTGGCGTCTTTGTGTATTGGAGACTCGCCGCCTCCAGCCAGGAGAAGAAGCCCTCTTCCCCTGAGCCGCCCGCTTCGATGTTGGTCTTTATCTGCGTACCCTGTAACCGCTCTAGCGCGTCGGAGAGTCTACTATACGAGCGCGACGAGCTATTGATGCCTGTAACCCTGAAGAGATCATTGGCTGTAAATTGGAAGGTCTGGCCAACTCTCTGCCCTGCGTCGAGCTTGGAGACCATAAGGCTGGCGATATAGAGCAAGATCTCTTTGTCGTAGATGGTCGCGACACCTTTAGGCCCCGGCCCGATCTCTATTGAGACCTCATCTGTTCGATACGCGAGCGGCTTTGTCCAAGCCGCTTTCGTTAAGGCGAAAAATGGGTACGCCATCAGCGACCTCTCTCCCTGGACTCCACCAAGCAGCGGACTATCGAGTGAGAAAAGCTCGCCTTGCTTTTCCTCGGACATATTCAACCTGCTCTCTTGTGGGGCATCTCTCGAGATCCGTGCGATCTCGCAGCCTGATTGTTGGTGAGCCATGACGACGTGTCGTATCCTGAGCTCGTGTCGCCAAAAGCACGAACCCCGTCGGCCTCGTGTCGTTGATAGCACGAAGCGGGGACGCGTTGTGTCGCCGAAAGCACGAGGATTCTGCCCTCGTGTCGCTGAAAGCACGAACGCGCTACGTAGAATCGGGCGAATTTCGGCGCTTTTTTCTGCCGCTGTGGCCGTACGCGCCCCTCGGCTAACCGATCTTCGTGCTTTCGGTGACGCGAGCAGCGCTGGAGCGCCTGTCTCTTCGTGCTTTCGGCGACACGAAGGGGCGTGGTGCGGTTGGGTGTGGGCGCGGGGATCTGGATTACTGCGACGTAAGCCATGCCCCGTTCGTAGCAGGGCGGACGTCCATCCTCAAATCCGTAGCGCGCGCTCAGGCCAGCAATCAGCCAGCCTGCCTTTCTTCGACCCTCTCACCTCTGTGCTCAGGGCCCCGGAAAAGTGAGCGGCCACCGAGCAATGCTGGGTGGCCATACCGGTGCGACCTCTACTAGTCCTCGAAGCCGTCAGTTTTCCGTCGAAGACGGGCTACAGCGGTGTACCGATCACCTAGCAATCGAACCACCAAGCCTCTAGCTGCTGTACCGTGTTCTCTGCGTACATCGTTTAGATCAAGGCCATCCACCGCCCGAATGACAGTAATAACCTCCTGTGGCAGCCCATTATTCATTTCACACAGCATGGCCGCCACACGGATCACCTCATCGAAGGTGATGTCACTCACTGACGCGAGCACCTCTCGTGCGTAGAATGCCTCGTTCCGATCAATGCCAAGGGCGTCTAAGACAAGCTTCATCTCAGGCACACGGAGCGGGATGCGTTTATCTATGTCCCGGTGGAGCCCCTCATGAAGGCGAGACTTCTTAAGCCCGGTGCTTACTGCAAGGTTGCGGACGCTAACACCTGCGATCTTCATCCGCTCGATTACGTAGTCTTCTAACTCAAACGACTTCTTTACTTCCTGCGTGGCCCCTCCCGCAGGCATCCGTGTCGGATCCCCCATCGCCCATCTCCCGGCTGGTACAGCGTTGCTAACCTTTCGCGTTTCGGGATGGCAACCCTGCCGTTAACGGCATCTTAGAAATTACGTCCGCTCCGGAGGAAAGGGTATGACGTTCGTGTTTTTTCGCTTTAGGCATACACGATATGCGTCTGCTTCGGAAGCAGTAAGGCCCAGCTTCGTCAGCAACTCCGTTGCGTTCCGCTCGATGACCAAGTCGAACATGACTAGAGATAACGCGTCCTTCAGAACAAGCGTTTGCCCGAGTGCCTCAGCCAGTACCTCTGCCGCCTTCTCAAGCGAGTTGGCACTTGTTTCCAGTATCGTCACGTTCAATAGGATGTCACCTTCGCTGGGTATGATGCGAAGATGCTCACGCATATCCTCAGCGTCGTAACTTTCCGACAGGTCGTTAGCTCTTTCCGCTCGGCTATTTATAACCTCACCGAACGAGCAGAACTCAAGAACCTTATTGGAATGAAGCCTGACGCTCTCGGTGCTCAGCCGAAAGAAATACTCTGATACCGAAAATCGAAGCGCCTTCTCCGCCGTCACGATCGAGAACCTTTATTTAGCGAGCTAGAGGTTCATGCTTTTCTTCCACCGCGCGCCTCTAACTGCAAGGCCGTAAGCGCCTCTAGGCCTCCGATTCGGGCCTTAGCGAAGACAACCCACTCTGCTGTCCGGCTATTCCGGACAGGTGTCCGGCAGGAGCGGACAGCTGTCCGGCCGGCGTGGACAGGTGTCCGGCCGAATCGGACAACTGCACCTGCAGGCCGGCGCGAGGGCTCAGAAACTGACGAGAACTTAAAAAAAACCTAACGTTCAGGATGGTTCCCCGCGATCGCGGTTGCTGCTCGGAATCATCCTGAGCCAGCCTTCCTTTGGGCGCGCTGAAATGCGCTCAGCCAAAGGAGACTCTGTTATGAAGACCCTGCTCAAGATGGGCCGTCGCGCCGAGACGGCCGCGCTGGCGACCCTCGGCGTCGCGGCCGCCGCGGTCGTGATGGCCTCGCCGGCCTTCGCCGGTGCCGACGGCACGTTCAACACCGCGCTGGATGCCTTCACTGGCTTCCTCGAGGGTTCGGGCGGCAAGATCATCACCGTCCTGTCGCTCGCGGGCGGCGTCGTCGGTCTCGCCTCGGGCCGCTTCTCGCTCGGCCAGGTCGCGATCCCGGTCGGCGTGGGTGTCGGTGCCGGCACCGGCGTTCCGATCGTCACCTCGACGGTCACCGCAACCATCTAATTCGACCCGGGGCCGGCAGAGATAGCAGCTCCGCCGGCCCCGTCACTGAAGGTGGCGTGATGTCAGCCGACAAGTACGTGATCCCATCGCACCTCGACGATCCTGAGCTCATCGGCTTTTGGACGCTGGACGAGTTCCTCGCGATGGTCATCCCCTTCACTTGGGGGATCCTGTCCCAACACATCGTCATCGGGATCGGCTTAGCGATCCTGGGCTGGTGGGGCCTAAGGAGGGCCAAGGCGGGGCGGGCGACTTCGTGGCTGATCCACTTGGCGTACTGGCACCTGCCTGGCGGGTTCCCGTCGCTCAAGGCCACGCCACCTTCCTACCTCCGACTGATGGTGGGCTGACATGGATTTCTCCTACCAGCACGCGCAGAGCCAGCGCGTCCTTCGCCAGCGCAATCTTCTCGGCATGACCGCCCTTTTGCTGGCGGGCGCCGTCGCGCTTCTCCTTCTCATGTCCGCGACGCGCAGCCGCGAGATCGTCCTGCAGCCGGTCCTCGGATCGCCGGTGACCGTCTCCAGCTCCGGCGTGTCGCGCGAGTACCTCGAGCTGGTCACCCGCGACACCGCGGTGCTGACGCTCAACCGGTCGCCCGGCAGCCTCGACTATTGGATGAAGTCGGTCCTCGCGATCGTCTCTCCCAAAGCGCAGGGCGCCATCAAGGCCGACCTCCTCAAGATCGTCAGCGAGCAGCGCGGCTCGAGCATGAGCCAGTTCTTCACGCTCGACGGCATGGAGATCGACGCCAAGCACCTGCAGTCGACCGTCACGGGCAAGCTCAGCACCGTGGTCGGCCAAAAGGTCGTGTCGAGCGAGCCGCGCACCTTTGTCTACGACTGGGAATATTCGGGGATGAGCCTGAAGCTCGTCGGCTTCAGCATGGTCCAGCCCAAGGGCAAGCTTGGAGGCGCGCTGTGACCGCCTCACTCTACGCCTTCGGCAGCGCCGCGCTCGGCACGATGCTCGCCTCGCGCACGATGTGCTGGCTCAGCCGCATCGCCGGCGCTGCGCTCATCGCCGTCGCTGTCTTCGTCTTTGCGGCTCCCGCCTTCGCGGCCGGCGACCAGACGCTGATGGTGGCGGACGGCGCGCAGGTCGCCTGCACCGCCTCGGCCAAGGACCTTACCCGCATCAGCCTCGTCGGCGACGAGTTCGCCGGCGTGTCCAAGATCAACACGGGCAACCCGTCGGACGACTTCTCGGTCGTCAACGAGCCGGTCCGCGGCGACATCTACCTGTCGGTTCCGGAGGGCTTCAACCGCCAAACGCTGTCATTCTTCGGCACCTCCAAGCGCGGCTACGTCTACAAGTTCGCCTGCCGTATCGCTGGCGACCAGGCGGTGCAGGTGTTCCTCTCCAACCCCGCGATCGCCAAGGCGGACGCGGTCGAGGCAGCGCCGACCAAGGTCGCGGCCGCCTCGTCGCCCGAGGATGCAGCGGTGTCGCTGGTGCAAGCGATGTACGCCAACAAGTCGGTCGACGGCTACGAGCTGCGCCAGCGCTCCTTGAAGCCGGTCTACGTCGGCGACCTCAAGGTGCAGATGATCTCGGAGTACCGCGGCGAGGCGCTGACCGGCCGCGTGCTGCGCATCGAGAACAAGGGCACGCAGGAGAAGGTCCTGACCGAGGCGCAGGTCGCGCCCTCAACCGCCCTCGCCGTCTCGATCGCCGAGCCCAAGCTCGCACCGGGTCGGGTCACGACCGCCTACCTCGTCTCGCGGAACGGAAACTAAGCCATGGCCCTCAAGGACATCTTCTCGCGGAGCCGCAAGCCGCTCGACGGCCCGGAAGCCGCTCCCGCCGGTGACGGCGTCTCGCCGATCGCGTCCGAGCTCGACGGCAACACCGAGACCAAGAAGAAGCAGCGCATGCTCCTCGCCGGCGTCGGCGCGGTGGGTCTCGTCGCCTCGTCGTTCTGGATCTTCGGCGGTGACGACGGCGCCAAGAAGGTCGACCCCGACAAGCCCGAGCAGGTGAAGGTCTCGGTCAGTGACATGGCCAACAAGACCCTCTCCGAGCAGGAGTGGATGGCGCTGTCGGAGAACCGCTTCCAGTCGACCGAAAACCAGCTGAAGGCGGTCGACGGCACCAACGCGCGGGTGACCCTGCTCTCGCAGCAGCTCGACGCCATGCGGGCGCAGAACCAGTCGATGTCCGCAGACGGCCAGCGTGTGCTCTCCGCCTACCAGGCCGAGAACGAGCAGCTGCGTCGGCAGGTCAACGAGCGCTCAGCCACTCCGCCCCCGGTCCCGGCCGGTCCCCAGGCGATGTACGGCCCGGGCAGCGCTGCGGTGTACGGCCGCGGCGCGGGTGCGCCGCCTGCCGGTCCGGACCTGTCCGCCCCTCGCCTGAGCGAGGTGAAGATGGTGTCGTTCAGCTCGACCGACCGCGGCACTGCTTCCAAGATCGCCAAGGGCAGCACGGTCTATACCGACAGCCCCAACTACCTGCCCGCGAACAGCTTCGCGACCGCCAAGGTCATCGTCGGTGTTGACGCCGCGGCGGGGGTGAACAGCCAGACCGACCCGCTTCCGGTCGTGCTGCGCATCACCGGCCCGGCGCGCTCGGTGCTGCAGAACGGGAAGCTACTCACCACCAAGATCCAAGGCTGCCTCATCAACGGCGCCGCGCGCGGCGAGCTGTCGAGCGAGAAGGTCTACATCAAGCTGCAGAAGATGACCTGTCCGCAGCCGGGCGGCCGCTACGCCGAGTCAGAGGTGAAGGGCTTCATCGCGTTCGGCGGCAAGACGGGCGTGCGCGGCCGCGTCGTCAGTCGCGAAGGCTCGCTGGTGAGCCAAGCTTTCCTCGCCGGGCTGGTCGGCGGAATCGGGCGGGGCTTTGCCGCCAATACCAACATCGCGCTTCAACCCGGCAACGTCGTGCTCGCCAACGGCAAGCGCCAGCAGCTCGGGCTCGGCGACATCGCGCAGGGCGGTGTCGGCAACGGCATCGGCGAGGCCGGCGACATGGTCTCCAAGTACCTGATCGAGCGCGCCGAGCAGTACCAGCCCGTCATCGAGATGCCGACCGGTGTCGACGTCGAGATCGTCTTCCTGGAGGGTGTGTATGTCCGCAATTGAATACATCGCCTTCTGGCGTCTTCGTCCTCGCTTCATCGCGACCGTCGCGGGTTGCGCGGCTGTCGTCGGCATCGGTGCCGCAGGCGCTGCGGCCGACCTCGGCATCATGTCCCCGTCCAACCAGAAGGTCGCGGCGCTGCTCAAAGCGCGTTTGCCGCGGACTGATGTGTCCAAGGTGGACTGCGGCGTCGTCGACGGCCTCTGTGAGGTCACTGCCGGCAGCAATCTCTTCTACGTCGATCACTCGGGCCGCTACCTCATGATTGGCCGGGTTTACGACATGGAGACGCGTCAGGACCTGACCGCAACCCGTCTCCTCGAGATCAATCCCGACACGCTGATCGGCGGAGCGGCCAAGGCCAACAACGCGGCCAGCAGCGACGAGGCGCCGCTGACGCGCGGCGCGGGCGCGCCGCCCTCGGCACCAGCGGCGCCGCAACACCTCTCGCTCACGAGCCTGCCGGCGACCGGCGCGATCGTGTGGGGCAAGTCGGCCGGCAAGACGGTCACCGTCTTCAGCGACTTCCGCTGCGGCTACTGTCGCGCGCTCTCAAACACGCTGCGCACGATGAACGTCCGCGTGATCGAGCGGCCGATCTCGGTGCTCGGCAGCCGCGACCTCGCCAACCAGGTCTACTGCGCCAAGAATCGTGAGGAGGCGCTGCACCAGGCATACGCCGGCGAGCCGCTGCGCAACACCGGCACGTGCGACACCTCGGGCCTCGATGCCAACGAGAAGTTCGCGCGCGCGCATGGTCTCTCCGGCACGCCCGTCATCGTTCGCTCCGACGGCGCGATGATCGAGGGCTACCGGCCCAAGGAGGCGCTCGCTGCCTTCATCGAGGGAGCACGGTCGTGACGCCTACCAAGCTCGGCGCGCTCGCGCTCATTCTCGCTGGCACCAGCCTTTCCAGCTGCACGACGCTGGGCGGCAACATCAAGGGCAACTTCTCGTGCATCGCGCCGGACGGCATCTGCGCGCCGAGCTCGACCATCGACGATCGCGCGCTGGCGCTGATCGCAGGTGAGGACGGTGACCGCATGATTACGCCGGCCGGTCCATACAGCGCGCCGGCGACGGACGATCGCGGTGGCCAGAGCATTGCGGCCCGCAACGTCGCAGGCGGCTTCCAGTCGGCCGCGGCCACGCCGGCGCGCAGCCAGGAGCGCGTGCTGCGCATCGTCTTCCCCGCGCAGATCGACGCCGCGGGGCGCCTGCGCGAACAGACCGCGATCCATGCCGTAGTCCAGCGCGGCGAGTGGCAGCGCGAGCTTGCCAGCAACGCCGTTGCAACCACGCCGGCCGAGGTCGCAAGTGCGGCAGGTGGCGACACGCTCCTCGCAGCGGTCGACCGCGTGGATCCTCCGATCACCGGCGACGCGGACGCGGGTGTGGATCCCGACATGCCGAGCGCGGCCGCAGTCGCCGCGGCGCGCGTGCCGGCTGACCCGGTCGGTGTCATCAAGGATCAGGTGGCCAACCAGCTCGCCCGCAATCCGCGCCGCACGCCGGTCTCTACCACGCCGGCCTATCGGCAACGTGCGCCGATCACCGTTCCCGCAGCGCCGAGCAGCTCGCGCGCTATTACGCCGCGCCCTGCCCCAACCGCGCCACAGGCGCGCACGGCCACGACCCAGGCGGTCGGCATCCTCACGCCTGCCGTCCCTTCCCCTTCCGCGCCTACCCGCCCGGCGACGGCGCCAACAGCGACGTCGGCCATCACGGTGCCGGTGCACGCCACCCAGGCGGGGCGCACCGCGCTTGCGGCGGTCGGTGCCAGCCCGGCCATCCGCGCCGGTCTCGCGCGCGCCGAGCCCGAGGCGCGTGAGGCGGCCAAGGCGAACGGCGTCATCCCGGTGCTGCGCGCGCCCTCGTTCCCCGGAGTGGATCAATGAGCTTCCTGAGCGGCCTGCTGGCGACGATCCTGGGCGATAGCGCCAAGCCCGAGGGCGGGCGCCCCGACACCGCGGTCCCGCGGTTCGTCCACTGGCTGCCGTACCGTAGCTACGATCCCAAGACGCAGATCTTCTATAACAGCGGCACGCGCGGCTTCGTGCTCGAATGCACGCCGATGATGGGCGCGACCGAGCAGAGCCACGAGATGCTCGCGCAGTTCCTGTCCGAGGGCATCCCGACGCCGGGCGCGCTGCAGGTCCATGGCTGGATGAGCCCGCGCATCAGCGAGCTGCTCTCCAAATGGTATCTGCCGCGCTTCTCCGCGGCTGGCGTCTACGAGCGCATGGCGAAGCACCGCACCGACTATCTGCTCGCCGGAGTGTGGAACTCGCTCTCGACCGCGGCCCCCTTTCACATGCGCAATCATCGCCTCGCGCTCTCCTACTCGACGCCGGAGACCAGCCGCGTCTCCAACGAGGAGATCGTCTCCGTGATGGAGGGGCTCGCCTCGACGCTGGAATCGATCGGCGTTCACTCGCGCCCGATGGATCCCAAGGCGCTTATCACGTGGATCGACGATCTGACCTCGCCAACGACGGCGCCGGGCGACGACATGATCTCCTACAATCCGTTCGATCCGATCGCGGACCAGGCGGTGCGTCACGACCTCGAGATGAAGATCGAGCCGGACCGCATCCTGCTGCGGACCGAGCGCTTCCGTCCGACCGGCAAGACGGTCGATGACGCGCCGGAGATCGGCGAGATCTACCCCGACACGTTCGACGTCCGCTCCTTCTCGGTGCGCAACCTGCCGCAGCGCTGGGCACCGTGGGACATGGCCAAGCTCATCGGCGACATGTTCGCCGACAAGCTGCGCATGCCGTGCCCGGTCTCGACCAACCTGTGCCTCGACTTTCCCGACGCGGAGGCCGAGGGGCAGCGCGCCGGTCGCAAGTTCATGCGCACCACCAGCCTCGCTGACTCCAAGTCGGCGCGCATGCTGCCGCAGCTGAAAGACCAGTCGGCGGAGTGGAAGTTCGTCAAGGACGAGCTGCGCCAGGGTCGCAAGCTCGTGCAGGCGTTCTACTCGGTCACGTCGTTCAGCCCGAAGGGCAAGGGGGACTCCAACGAGCGGACGCTGAAGTCGGTGTACCGCGCCGCAGGCTGGGACCTGCTCGACGATCGCTACCTGCAGATCCAGGGCCTGCTCGCCGCCATGCCGATGACGATGGCCAACGGCCTGTCTTTCGACCTCAAGAACATGAAGCGCATGCGCACGGTGCTGACCACCACCGCCGCCAGCCTCATGCCGATGCAGGGCGAGTATCTGGGCGGCCACCAGCCGCACCTCATGCTGGTCGGTCGGCGCGGGCAGCCCTTCTTCTGGTCGCCGTTCGAGAACAGCGCGGGCAACCACAATGTCGCGGTGTGCGGCAAGTCGGGCTCGGGCAAGTCGGTCGCGCTGCAGGAGCTGTGCGCCTCGATGGTCGGTGCCGGCGCCAAGGTCGTCGTGATCGACGATGGCCGCTCGTTCGAGCATTCCGCCAAGCTGCAGGGCGGTGCCTTTGTCGAGTTCACGATGGCGTCGGGCTTCTGCATCAACCCCTTCGCCATGATCGATCCGACGTTGGCGGGGCAGGACGAGGACTACCTCATGGACTGCTTCGCGATGCTGAAAAGCATCGTGAACCAGATGGCGCGCCACATCGACAAGCTCAACGACACCGAGCGCGGGCTGATCGACGGCGCGATCAACAAGGTATGGGCCGAGAAAGGGCGTGGCGGCTGCATCGACGACGTGATCGCCGCGCTCGAGGAAACCGGCAATCCGGTCGCGGCTGATCTCGGCATCGCCATGCGGCCGTTCTCGAGTGCCGGCACCTATGGCCGGTTCTTCACCGGCGACGTGTCGTTCGAGCTCAAGGCCAACCTCACCGTCTTCGAGCTGTCGGACCTGTCCTCGCGCGAGGAGCTGCGCTCGGTCGCGCTGACCGCGATCATGTTCATGGCAAGCCAGGCGATGCGCCGCGAGGATCGCTCGGTGCCCAAGGCGCTGCTCCTCGACGAGGCATGGCAGATGCTCAAGGGCGGCTCCATGGCCGACTTCATCGAGGCCTATGCGCGCACCTGCCGCAAGTACGGTGCGTCGCTCGTCACCGCTACGCAGAGCATCAACGACTATTACAAGTCGGACGGCTCCAAGGCGGCGCTCGAGAACAGCGACTGGTTCGTCGTGCTGCAGCAGAAGGCCGAGACCATTGCGGACTTCAAGAAGCACGACCGCTTCGAGATGGACGATTACACCGACGCGCTCATGCGCTCGCTGAAGCGCAACGGCGTCGAATATTCCGACGTCCTCATCAAGGGGCCGGAGTCGATGGCGGTCGGCCGCCTCGTGCTCGATCCTTATTCGGCGACCGTCTTTTCGTCCTCGCCGCGCACCTTCGCAGCCATCCATGACCTGCTCGGCCACGGCCTGACGATGGAAGAGGCGATCGAGCGCGTCGCCTATCCCGACAACCCCGAGAAGTGGAGCGACGTCGCCGACGACCAGCTCCCGATTGCCGCGGAGTGACCCTCATGGCAACGCATCCCGATCGCATCGTGCCGCTCTCGCCGCCCCGGCCGGCCGCGCGCACCGATGCCGGCTTCCTGCTCTACTTCGGCCTGCACATGACGGGCTTCCTCGCCACCACGCTGCTGATGACCTGGGGCGTGTTCGTCCTCTTCTTCCTCGTGCTGGGCGGCTTCTCGCTCGATGGCATGATGAACCACCTCGAGAACATGACCAGCCGCTACCTCGCGGCAGGCCCCGCGCGCGTCGACCAGTTCAAGATCACCGTCGGCATCGTCCACATGATCGTGTCGGGCGCGCTCATCTTCTTCCGCCGTCACGCCATCCTCCCGGGTGACCCGGCCGCCAAGGAGCCGCGCGCATGACCGACAACAACGAGATGGGCGCGCCTGTCGCGCCCCAGCCTGCCACCGCGGCCCCCGCCCCCGCTCCCGCCTCCGCCACGATCGCGCCCGCGCGTCGCCGTGCCGTCTTCGCCGGCTACACCGCGCAGCAGCTGCTCCTCGGTGCGGCCCTCCTCGTCGCGCTGGTTTGGGCGATGTGGATCACCAAGGCGGTGACCGCGGAGAAGCCGCAGCACATCGTCAAGGCGGATCTCTCCAAGATCGTCGGCGAGTACGTCCAGGCGCAGGCGCGCAGTGCAACCCCGCCCGAGCAGGTCCAGGCGCAGATGCGCACCTTCATGGCGACGCTCGACGGCGAGCTGCAGCGCCGCGGCGCGGCGGGCCAGGTGGTGCTCGTCGGTGAGGCGGTGCTCTCCAAGAGCGTGCCCGACATCACTGCCGAGGTCGCCAAGGCGGTCTATGCCGCGGGCGTCAAGGTGCCGCAGGCGGCATCGCCCGCGCAGATGGGCGCGATGATGCGCGGACAGGCACCGGTTGCGCAGGTCGCGCCAGCCGCAGCCCCCTCCCCGGTCGAGCTCGCGCAGACGCCGACCGATGTTCCGGCGGGCTCACCGTTCGGGCCAATGCCCTCTACGGACGCGGGCGTTCCTGCGCCTGCCCCCGACATGGCGGCTCAGGGCGCCAGCGTCTCGACCTTCGGTGGTCCCGGTGGCCAGTAAGGCCGCCGCCCTCCCGGCGCCGGTCGCCGGCGAGCGCTTTCGCCCGCGCAAGCGGCTGTGGGCGGCGCTCGGGCTCTTCACGGCAGGCGGGCTGTCGCTCAATGCGCTGGCGAGCTGGCGCGAGAACCACGCGCTGCTCATCAACTCCTCGCAATCGCTGCCCAACTGGGCCTTCGTAATCCACAAGACCGCGACGCCAGCGCGGGGCGAGTACGTGTTCTTCGTGCCGCCGAAGGCGCCGCTGGTGGTGCGTCACTTCGGCGCCAAGAAGCAGATGTTCGGCAAGATTGTCTACGGCATGCCCGGGGACGTGGTCCGGCATCGCGGTGCCGACGTCATCGTCGCGGGCAAGCTCGTCGCGCGCATGAAGCCCGTCAGCAAGTTCGGCGAGCGTCTCGTGCCCGGGCCAACCGGCGTGATCCCCCGCGGCTGCTACTTCGTCGGCAGTCCGCACAAGGACGGCTTCGATAGCCGCTACGCCGCGATCGGTTACGCCTGCACCGCCGCGATCGTCGGCGTCGGAAAGCCGATCCTGTGAAGCGCGCGCTCGAGTCCGTCGCGTGTCTGGCGCTGCTCTCGATATCGCTGACCTCGGCGACCCGCGCGCGCGATCACGGCGTGGTCGGCCAGGTCTTCCCGATCGTAGAGCCAGACCTGCTGGCGACGATCGAGGCCAAGCTGCAGCGGCTGCAGTCGGACGGCGAGATCGACCGCATGAACGCTGCCTTCGCCAAGCGGACCGAGGCGCGCGTTCGCCGCCCCAAGCCGGTCGCTGGCATCACGCCGGCGTCGGAAGCGCGCACCTGGGCCTATGACCCCACGATCACGATCGAGCGCGACGTGCAGGACCAAAAGGGCAATTACATCGCGCGCCGCGGGCAGACAGTGAACCCGCTGGACTTCGCCGCGGTAAGCCAAGCGCTCGTCTTCGTCGACGGCGACAACGACGCCGAGATGTCGTGGGCGACGACGACCTACAGCGACCTCAAGGCCAAGATCATCCTCGTGAGCGGCTCGCCGATCGATGAGATGACCCAGCGCCAGCGCCGCTTCTACTTCGACCAGGAAGGCCGGCTGACCGGCAAGCTCGGCATCCGCCACACCCCCGCGGTCGCCGTCCAGGACGGCCGGGTCATGAAGCTCTCCGAGATCAAGCTGAAAGGGAACAGCTGATGCCGCTCTGGCTCGACATGATGAAGACGCCGATGGCCGCGCCGGAAACGGACGAGCTGCGCGGCATGCGCCGCACCTTCCAGGTGCTCTGCGTGGCCTCGGCGCTCGGCGTGCTGTCGATCAGCACCCTGGTGCAGCTGTTCGGTCGGCCTGCCTCGTTCATGGTGGCCGCCCTCCTCGCCGTGACTGCGCTTCACACGACACTCTACGTGTTCCGGAAGAACCGTGCCGACAACGCCTACCTCGACGCCGCCACCTCGTCGGAGGAGGTCGCGTGAAGGCGTTGCGCCTCCTCACCCTCGCGCTCTTCGCCTTCGCCCTGTCGGCGGTGCTGAGCCCGCGCGCGGAGGCGCAGTCGAAGTGTACCGGCAAGTTCGTCAACCCGATCACGGACGTCTGCTGGTCCTGCCTCTTTCCGCTCTCGGTAGGCGGGCTGAAGATCTGGCCGAGCAACCGGCCTGACACCGACAACCCCAACCTGCCGGTCTGCGCCTGCGGCTCGCCTGTGCCGCGGATCGGCATCGCGGCGGGCTTCTGGGAGCCTGTGCGTCTAGCCGACGTTTCGACGAAGCCGTGGTGCTTCGTGAACCTGGGCGGCACCAAGATCTCGCCGGGTTTCGACATCGGCCAAGGCCAGCTCTCCGGCCCGTCGCAGAAGGGCGGCAATGGGCAGAACACGTCCAAGTGGCACGTCCACTGGTACGTCTACCCCCTGCTCTACTGGATGGAGATCCTCGCCGATTTCGCGTGCTTCGAGCAGTCGTCGTTCGACATCGCCTACATGACGGAGGTCGACCCGCTCTGGCAGGATGACTCGCTCACCGCCCTCATCAATCCGGAAGCCGTGCTCTTCTCCTCGCCGATCGCGCAGGCCGCGTGCGCGGGCGACTGCATCGCCGCAACCGCCAAGCTGCCGCTCGATGCGACCTTCTGGTGCGCTGGCTGCCAGGGGCCGATGTATCCCATCAACGGCAACATCGCCGCCTCGGTCGGTCACGTGCAGGCGTCGCGCCTTGCGCTTGCTCGCTTCGCCTTCAAGATCCACCGCGAGGGCCTCGCCTGGGGCACGATGGGCTCCAAGGGCCTGTGCAACAAGTACCCGATGCCGGTGCTGAAGAAGCAGCAATACCGCGTCCAGATGACCAACCCGATCCCGACCGTCAGCGGCAAGGCGGCGTGCTCGCCGCTCGGCGCGTCGACGATGCCGCCGCAGGCTGGCCGTGCCTTCCCCGTGAAGGGTGAGGACATGGGCTATCTCGTCTGGCGCAAGCGCAACTGCTGCGTACTGTGAGGAGACCCTGATGCGCCGCTTCCTCCTTGTCGCTGCCGGGATCGCCGGGCTCGCCGGCATCCAGGCCATCGGTCAGACAGTCGACGGGCTCGACCTCGAGGCGATCAAGCGCCGCTCGGCCGCCATGCAGGGCGACGCCGAAACCTTCGCCGAGCAGGTCCGCAACCGCGGCGACGCCTTCCGCCAGGAAGCGGTCGCGGTGCAGGACAAGGCGACCGGCAACCTCACCGAGCTGGCCAAGGCCGACCTGCCGATGAACGGTGACGGTGCGTTCGACTTCGACGAGATCATCAAGGGCGCAAGCCAGAACGTGTCGTCGACCGGCCGCGGTGACGCGCCGCAGTTCATCGCCTTCGCCAGCCTGTCGATGCCGGCGCCGGCGCTGCGCCAGCTCATCGCCGACACCGCCAAGGCGGGCGGCGTGGTCGTGTTTCGCGGCTTCCCGAACAATTCGATGAAGGCGTTCAGCGACGCGCTGAGCAAGGTCGTGACCGAGAAGGATCAGCTCTCCAACGTCGGCATCGACCCGCGCCTGTTCCGCGCCTTCGACGTGCAGGCGGTGCCGACCTATGTCGCGGTCTCCTCCGACTTCGACCTGTGCTCCGGCCTCAACTGCCGCACCGCCGTTCCGGCGTTCGATCGCATCACCGGCAACGTGTCGGTGCGCTATGTGCTCGACACCTTCGTTGACGGGCGTGGACCTGGCGCTGGCGTCGCATCCGTGGCGCTGCGCAACATGGGCAAGGGCGCGTAGGTGAAGCGCCTCGCCGCCTCGCTTTTCCTCGCCGTCATTGCGGGCGGCGCCAGCGGCGTCATCGCGCAGACGACGATCGAGCAGGCGCGCCAGGAAGGCAACGCCATGGGCAAGGCGATGCGCGCGGACGAGAGCCTGGGACCCAGCGACGCCAAGCTGCAGGAGCTGCCCGGCTACGGCGGCACGGACCTGCCCGAGAAGGTCTATTTCGACGATCCCGACAAGCTGACGACGGACGGCAAAGGCGCCGCGCCGACCAGCGACGCCTATGGCACCGTCGTCGACACGGCCGGCACCCGCCCAAGCTTCAGCAACTCGGAGATTCTCGCCGCCACCTCGCGCGGCACCGCAATCGAGAAGGACCCCGAGACCTATCTCGGCGGGCAGAACATCGGCGGCACGACCGGCACCTGCACCGCTCTCCCGCCCTCGGTTGGGTCGAAGGGCTATTACGAGGCGACCTGCAACAAGGGCTCCAAGGTCACCCAGGCCAACGAGACCTGCCGCGGCACCATGGTGCCGAACGTCGTCAATACCTCGCGGTGGTTCTACTACGGCGCGCCGGACAAGAACGAGGGCAACGGCTTTGCTCGAAATACGGTGATGCAGGCCAAGGTCGCGGCCGGCATCTGCCGCGCCGAGCCGGTGTCCAAGCACGTCTGCGATGCCCAAATCGAGATGGGCGCCGGTGGCACGAACATCGAGGACTACCGCAAATTCTGTAAGAGCAAGGTCAGCGGCACCGCGCAGCTATACTCCTGCTCGACTGAGATCCCGCAGGCCGAGATCCCGGCACATTTCAACTTCAAGACCAACACCGTCTTCCTGAAGAAGGAAGGCGAAACGAGCGTCACCGTGACGCGCAACGAGGGCACCTGCCCCGCGCTCGCCGCGGACGCGAGCTGCACGCCGCAGGCTGCCGAGGTCTGCACCGAAGGTCCAGAGACGCGCACGATCGAGGGCGTGGCGGTAACGCAGAGCTGCTGGGCCTGGTCGCGGACGTTCACCTGCCAGCGGCTCCAGCCAGCGAGCGACTGCAGCGCGCTCGACGACAACAAGCAGTGCACGTTCCTGCGCGACGAGTGCCTCGACGATCCGAGAGACGGCGCCTGCAAGGTGTCGCAGCGCGTCTACAGCTGCCCGCTGCCTGACGATCCTGCGGCGACCGACAAGCAGTATGTCTGCGGCAACGACGTCTACTGCATCAACGGCGATTGCGAGCAGATCGAGCGTGAGGCCTCGACCGAGTTCAAGGACGCGCTGGTGGCGCTCCACGCGATCGGCGATGCGGGCAAGCAGTTCGATCCCGACAAGCTCACGGTCTTCTCGGGCGAGCGTAACACCTGCAACAAGAAGATCTTCGGTGCGTCGAATTGCTGCTCGGGCAAGGGCGTGCCGCTGTTGACGCCGTGGCTGTGCAGCTCGGCCGAGAAGCAGCTCGACGAGAAGGACGACAAGGGGCTCTGCCATAAGGTCGGATCCTACTGCTCGGACAAGATCCTCGGCGTCTGCGTGACGTCGAAGGACGCCTACTGCTGCTTCGGCAGCAAGCTTTCCCGGATCCTGCAGGAACAAGGTCGCCTGCAGATCAACAAGCCATGGGGCAAACCCAAGGACGAAACCTGCAAGGGCTTCACGATCGAGGAGTTTCAGCGCCTCGATCTGTCGAAGATGGATTTCTCCGAGGTCTATGCCGAGTTCATGGACGCAGCGAAGCTGCCGGATGAGGTCAGCGTAATGACCGGCATCCAGCAAAAAATTCAGGGGTATTATGACCTTCACGGGCGCAAATGATGCGGACGGTCCGGGGGGGCCGTGCATGATCGACATGTCGGTGCTCGATCTGGCGGTGTTCCTTCGTATTCATCGCTCGAGCCGCGGCACCTCCGCGGGCGAGGTCGCGCAGACGGTTAGCCACTGGTTTCAGTGCGACGTCGACCCGCGCGAGGTCGAGCGCTCCTTCCCGCGCATGGTCGATGCCGGCTGGCTGGTTCGCCGCCCGACAGGCATGCGCGCCACGATCAAGGGCCGCAAGCACGGCCGCAGCCACCTGCGCGGTATCGTCCGCATGCTCGATCAGGGCACCAAGATGCTCGACGTCGCGCGGATGATGTCGGTCCTTCAACTCGCAATGATTGAGCTCGACGGGGAGCATGACGATGACGACGATCAGGGATAACCGCCGCGGCCGCTTCGCCGCCACGCTCCTCATGCTGCTCGCCGCGGCCGCGCCGATCGCGGCGCCGGCGCAGTCGCTCGATCTGCAGTCGGCCGCGATGTCGGACGCGGGCGAGGACGCCTCGGCCGAGGACCAGACGCTGCCCGACGTCGTCGAAGCTAGAGCGGACGGTCCCGTGCAGGGCGACGACTTCTACTGCGGCCAGCGCCGGCTCGGGCAGTGGTTCTATTGCGAGCGCCCCAAGGCGCCGCCCAAGACGCCGCAGGCCGCGCAGCAGGCGCAGGCTTCGGCCACCGATCGCATGAAGGCCATCACGCGGCAGCTGAACGAGCTGAAGAACAAGGCCATCCTCGAGCCGACCGAGGCCAACGTGATCGCCTACGTCCGCTACCAGCGCGAGCAGCTCGACCGCGCCTCAGTGTTCTCCGACACCTGGCAGCGCGCGCTCTGGCAGAACCCCGACATCGACTACACGTTGCAGCGGCCGGTCTCGACGGTCGGTAAGCGCGCGTGGACCGACAACCGCAGCGCCACCCGCGACCAGGCGCTGGCGCGCATCGGCCAGCGCTACGGCATGTTCTATTTCTTCGCGCAGAGCTGCGCGGCCTGTGAGGTGTTCTCGCCCATCCTGCGCTCGGTCGCCGACAGTCACCGCATGACGGTGATGGCAGTCTCGACCGACGGCGGGCCGAGCCGCTCCTTCCCCAATTACGTCGTCGACAGCGGTCAGCGCGAGCGGATGGGCGTGCCGCTCGCGACGCCGGCGCTGGTGCTCTTCGACACCGTCACCCGCAAGACCGTCCCCATCGGCTTCGGCGTCATGTCAGCCGATGAGATCATGGAGCGCATCTTCATGCTCACCAACACCAAGCCGGGTGAGGACTTCTGATGCCCGCCCCCTCCCCTCGCCCTTCCCCCTTCCGCGTTCTCTTGCGGCGCACCGCCGCGGCCGTCGCGGTGCTCGGTGCCGCGAGCATGATCCCGGTCGATATCGCTCGCGCGGACGTGGCGGGGCAGATGAACAGCTTCTTCCAGGATGCGGGTGGTGCGGCCAACGTGACCGGCCCGAGCGCCTACCAGGGGCAGACGGCGGGCTACTACTCGATGGGCAACGTCTGGACGCGCTTCCCGCAGAAGAGCGTGCAGCCCTTCAACCTGCAGATGCCGAGCGTGCGCGCGGGCTGCGGCGGGATCGACATCTTCACCGGTTCCTTCTCCTTCATCAACGGTGCCGAGATGGTCGCCATGCTGAAGGCGACCGCCAACAATGCGCTCGGCTTCGCCTTCCAGCTCGCGATCGACAGCGTGTCGCCGGAGATCGGGAAGGTCATGGACGGCATGGCCAACAAGGCGCAGCAAATGAACCAGATGAACATCTCGTCCTGCGAGGCCGCGCAGGGCCTGGTGGGTGGCCTCTGGCCGAAGATGGCGGGCGCACGCTCGAACGTCTGCGCCGCGATTGGCAACAGCGAGGGCATGTTCTCCGATTGGGCACGGTCGCGGCAGGAGTGCGGCCCCGGCGGCAAGCAGGAAGCGACGATCGACGCCAGCAAGGACCCCAAGATGGCCGAGAACGCGGCCGGCGCGGCGCGCAACTACACCTGGGACGCGATCCAGAAGTCGAATAAGTTCGGCACCTACGATCAGGCCTTCTCGGAGTACCTGATGACGCTCGTCGGTACGATCGTCGTCGATCCGAAGGGCGCGCCGGATGGTGGCCCGATGGTCGGCTTCCACGGCCCCGCCGAAGAGGCGGTCGTCACCGCCCTGCTCGACGGCACCGGCACTGGCGGCACACCGGTTAAGTTCCTGAAGTGCGACGAGCAGCTGAAGTGCCTCAAGGTGACGGAGCAGCAGCTGCAGATCGCCGTCGGCCTGCGGACGAAGATCAAGGGGATGATCGACTCGATCAACTCCAAGATCCGCACGGACAGCGCGCTCGACGTCGCGGAGCAGCAGCTGCTCAACATGACCTCGCTACCGCTCTACAAGATGCTGGCGGTGCAGGCGATGGCGCACCAGAGCTTCAACCCCGGCGAGACCAGCGCGCTCGCCGAGATCGTGGCGATCAACCTGCTGTCGGCGATGATCGACAACATGCTCGATCGGATCAGCCAGTCGTCGGTGCAGGTTCAGTCGGGCGATGTCGATGTGAGCAAGGCGTGGCGTGAGCAGCTCGCCGCTGCGCGCGAGCGCTATGCGCAGCGTGACTTCAAGCTGAAGGACACGCTCAACCAGACAATCTTCCTCATCAACAAATCGGTGATGCTCGAGTCGACGCTGCAGAACAGCATGTCGCCGGCTATGGCAGCGTCGCTCAACTTCTCGCGCGGTCTGAGCGCGCAGGGCCTCAACTAAGGACAGCGAGCGATGGTTGAGGTCTTCACGATTGGTGGCGGCGAATACATCGTCAACACGTTCAACGCCGTCGCTGCGTGGACAGGCGGAGGCGGCTACCGCGCGCTCCTGCGGGTCGTGATGATCCTCGGTCTGATCTACACGCTCCTGTCGGTCGCGTTCACGATGAACTTCCGCGTCTGGATGAACTGGTTCCTCGGCTCGACGCTGATCTATTCCTGTCTGATGGTGCCGACCGTCAGCGTGAAGGTGACCGACCGCATCAACCCCTCGCTTGCGCCCGCGACGATCGCCAACGTGCCTCTCGGGCTCGGCGTAATGGCGAGCTTCACCAGCCAGGTCGGCGACTGGCTGACGCGGACGGCCGAGACCGTTTTCACGATGCCTAACCAGCTCAACTACTCCACCAACGGCATGGTCTACGGCGCACGCCTGTTCGACGCGACGCGCAATTTCGAGATCCGCGACGCCGAGTTCGCCACCAATCTCTCGGCGCATTTCAAGAGCTGCGTCTTCGGCGACATCATGCTCGGGCAGAAGTCGATGACCGACCTCTCCAATGCGAAGGACCTCTGGAACGCGATGGGACCGGGCTCGGTCGCGCGGTCGCAGCCGTGGACCAGCCGCGCCGGTGCCGCGGTCACGACCGACATCATCACCTGCAACAACGCCTACAACCTGCTCTCCGAGCAGTGGACGCCCATGATCGCGGCGCACACGCCGTTGTGGTCCAAGCAGGCTTACCCGAAGCTGTCGACCGCGGTCGCCTCGGCCAAGCTCCGGGAGGACGTGCCGATCGTCAATCAGGCCTTCACCGCCGCGAGCCCTAACTTCGAGGCCGTGATGCGCCAGAACACGGCGATCAACGCCTTCATGCAGGCGCGTGACGGTATGGCGGGCGGCCCCGGTGCAGCATCGATCGACACCTTCGCCACCACGCGCGCGGACATCCAGGCGCGCAATACGTACAACTCGATCGCGCAGCAGGCGATGAGCTGGGTGCCGATCCTCAACATCGTGCTGACCGTCGTGTTCTACGCGATGTTCCCGGTGATTTTTCCCCTGTTCCTGATGCCGCAGACGGGTGTCGGAGCACTGAAGGGATACCTGACCGGCTTCTTCTATCTCGCCTCGTGGGGACCGCTCTACGTCATCCTTCACATGATCTGCATGACCCGCGCGACGATCGCGGCGAAGGGCGTGGCCGAGGGTGGCATGTCTCTTGGCACCTACGCCGGGATCGGGGCCGTCAACGCCGAGACCGCGACGATCGCGGGGTTCATGCTGATGAGTGTGCCGTTCCTCGCTGCTGGTCTCGCCAAGGGCGCGATGAGCATTTCGGGTCAGGCGACGTCGATCCTCAGCCCGGCGCAAAACGCCGCGGAAGCTGCCGCTGCCGAGCAGACGACCGGCAACTACTCGTACGGGAATACGAGCTTCGCCAACTCGACCTCCAACATGCGCCAGAGCGACCAGTGGTCGAATGCGCCGATGTTCTCCTCAGCTGCAACGGCGGGCTCCTCGTTCCGCTACGATGATGGAGCCACAACGAGCAGCTATGGCAACGGCCAGTCGGTCTTCGATGTCACGCCCGGCATGAGTAAGCTTGCTGTTCAACCGACGATGTCCTCCGGGTATGTCGCGGAAATGAGGCAGGCAGCTAGTGACGCTGAGAGAGCGTCGCGAAGCGAGATGGAAGCAGCGGCCGCTATCAGGTCGGCTACGCACACGAACCGGAGTTCAACCGGTCGATCGACGACCATCGGCTCGGGCTTCGAGACTGGTCAGGGCGGCCAAACAGGAACCTCGTTCGAGACGTTTGATCGCGACACTGGATCTGTCTCTAACGGTATTGAGAACCGCTCGTCGACCGGGCAGACCCTTCGATCGACAGACGCTAAGAGCCGCAGCGCAGAAACCCTTCATCAAGTGCAAGGAGGCATCGAAGCGGGCTCTCCGACGCGTACACGACGTGCGGAGCCAGCCCAAAAAGCAGATCAGGGCACTGGGACTGCTCCAGCGGCCAACCAAACAACGAATGCCCCACGAGGTCGGTTGGATCGAATCCTTGACGCTGTCCCGATCCCAAAGGTTTCAGGGAGCGTCACTTGGACTGGTGCTCAGCGTGATGGCCTCAACCATAGTGCAGATCGCACCCGGACTGACGATACGAATAGCAGCTCTTCTGACGCAGCTCGCAATGAGCATGCGAACGGTGATTCCGCCGGAACCTCAAGCGGTACGTACACCAAAGTAGGGACCTACACGCGCGCCTCTACGGATCGCACATCTTCCGTGAGTGAGGAGGACGCGCTCGCGATGGCATACTCACATGAGCAACGTGCTCAGAAGCTACACGAACTATCCCAGCAGCTGACCCGCGATGCTAGCTTCGCTGAGTCCCACGGTCTCCAGATGAGCGAGAACCTTAGTCAGGAATTTAGCCAATGGTACACTCGGATGGCGGCAGAGAAGCCGGGACTTAATGCGCCAAGCCTCCATCAGGCCACTTTCACTCAGCAAGAACGACTGACAAGGGACGGTATGCTGGCGACATTCCTGGCGCAGAAGAAGCAGGAAATTTATGACCAGGTTGCTCCAAGTTTGCATCAGCCGGACTTGGTGCAAGTTGCGCCGCCGCCAGTCAGCTCAGACGCAGACGTCATAGCAAGGCATCATCCGAAGGGCCTAGCGTCGCTCCCCGCAGCGCCGACGCTGCCGAGTGGCGAGCAAGCGCGGGAGCGTGTCCGGACTGGAAAGGCCGCGTTGCAGTCGGAGCAAGATGCTCGGGGCGTTATGCGGCAAGGTGCTGTTCAGGCAGGAAGTCAGGTCCAGTCGGAGGTGAACAAGGACCTAAACCGCCAATTCTTCACCGACCCGACAAGGCGGGAATAGTGCCTACAGGGCAAACCAGCAGTAGAGAAAGCCGCTTAGCAATATGATAGAACCGATCATCTTTGCAAGGCGCACGCCACGGCTTGTTGCTGCTTCATCGTTGCAGTATTGTGTGTCAGCATCATCGTCCGTCGACTTTGTCGCGTACACCGGTCCGCCAGGACTATCTACGGTCAAGTAGTATAGGGTATTATCGAACTTTTGCATGGCAAACGCCTCCGCGCGGAGGCTATGCTAAGGAGGGTTTTTTGGCAAGCGCGCAAACCTCGCCCGAGGCTGGTTCAAGGGCGCAAGCCATCGACGGCCTGCTGCTAGCGTTTTCGTGGCTGCTCGTCACCGCGATCGGATTGATGCCCCTTGCGGAAGCAGGGCTGCAGCGATCTCCATCTATAGCCTTTCCCACCACGGTTGCGTTCTTCGTAGCCGTTGGCAGCGGCATCCTGCTGCGTCGGAGATTTTCATGGGTCGGCGTAGTTCTTCATATCTACGGCCAGATTGCGATATGGCTTTCGCTATTCGTCATGTCGCTCGCGGCTGTCCTGGCGCTTCTCGGTGCGAAGTGACGATCGGATCAGGCCTGAGAGGTAGTGTCCCCGAATGTCTGCGCCACGAGCTCAGCCACCTGTTCCTCGGTGACGCCTGAGAGGCCCTCGAGTGTGCCAATGACCTCGAGTTTAAGAAGGTTGTCGACCTCTTCGCGCAAGGCCTCCGAGCTGTCACCGCGAGCGGCACGGATCAGCTCGAGCATGACATCGAGCGGGATGGTGATTGAGGTGCTCTCGAGCAAGGTCGGCAGGTCGGTCAAAGCGGTCTCCTTCGCCGCGTCAACGCGGTAGACCCGCCTTTCGGCGCACTCCGCACAGCTCCGTCACATCGACCAGCGAAGCATGACGCACCTTGTCGCTGCCCTTCAGATGCCGAACCCGGACGCGCATCTGCGGCTCGATCCAACGTGCCTTTTTAGACCTCGGCATCCCGGCAAGCGGCTTGTCTCGCCTGAGCTGCTCCGTTGCAGCGTAGAAGACCTCTCGGATCGGAGCTGCGAGCGTCACCGCTGCTCCGCCGGCGTATTCTAGGCCACCTTCGGTCTCGCGAGCCAGGAGCGCGGACACCGGCTCGCCCGGTGTCACTTCCGTTCCTACGACCAGGAACTCCTCCTCGGTCCAAGCCTTGATCTTGAGCCAGCTTTTGGTCCGCCCGCTCTGGTAGCGGCTGCCGCGCTTTTTCGACACGATCCCTTCCAGCCCCATCCGATCAACGGCCGCGAAGAAGTCAGGGCCGCCCCCACGGACCTCCGCGCTGTAGTGGATGGGATTGCCCGGATCGAAGGCGCCGACGATCTCCTCGAGGCGCTCGCGACGCTGCTCCAGCGGGAGTGATCGGAGGTTCGTCCCATCGGCATGGAGGCAGTCGAAGGCCATGAAGACCAGGCGCTCCGGGTTGCGGCCGATCGCCAAGCGGAGTGAGTTGAAGTCGCTCCGCCCGGCATCGTCTTGCACGATCATCTCGCCGTCGATGATCGCGCGTGAGCAGTGAAGCCGGCGAGCCGCATCGACTACCGGACGGTACTGCGCGGTCCAATCATGGCCGTTTCTCGTGAACGCTCGCACGCCAGTCGCATCGATCACAAGCTGTGTCCGGTAGCCGTCGTATTTGATCTCGTGGCTCCACCCATCTCCGTCGGGAGCCACGTCGACCAACGTCGGGAGCATGGGCTCGACAAACGCCAACGGCGGAGCCGCGGTGGTTGGCGGGAGGGGCTCGTGCCCAGGCTCGTCGTGGTGAAGGACGTCGCCGAGCCTGCGGCAGTCCACGTCTTGGCCGCACTCGGGACAGGTGATGAAGTGCATCGCGACGACCGGAAGATCCGGCGCCGTGACAGGACAGGCGTTCAGCGCCTCCCGCGTCGAGGATCGAGCTCGCTTCACCGGGATGAATCGCCCACGGCGCGGACTCGTTCCGTGAGCTGTCAGATGGCTCAAGCGCGTCTAAGGTGTTGTTTTTTCTCGCCTCACGGGAACGGGGCGGCGCGGGCGAGGTTCAGCAAGTGACCGTAGCCGACCCCATTAGCCGCGGTTCGATTGGCGCCTCGCTGCTCTTCTCCCCCCCCCAGATCGGCGGGGCGCCACTCACCCCGCCGTCTCGAGCGCGTCACTCCGCGAGTGCCGCCTTTTGCGCGCGCGAGCGCAGGAGGGCTTCGCCGCGCTCCGCCATTCGGTCCCACGTCGCGGCCGATTGCAGGTGACGCTCCTGAACGCGCGCCAGATCAGTGGCGGCAGCTGCGCGCCGCTCGACCTCGGCGCGTTGCCGGCAGAACTTCGGATCTTCGTTCATGATCGTTCCTCCCGCGTCACAAACGCGAGCTGGCCACCTTGGATGCGGGCGGCAATCTCGTTTCAACGCAGGATGTTAGCGAGTTGGCGCGCCCAGACCGGCTGAACCTGCCCCATCCTTTGATCGTTAGGAGCACCAACGATCAGGAGTGTATCATGGCTGACGATAAGACAAACCGCGGCGAGCGGGATCGCGCCCGGGTTTCCGGCAGCGAGCCGTACGAGGTCGAGTATTTCGCCTCCAAGCACGGCCTCAGCCAGGAACAGGCCCGGGAGCTGATCGCCTCCGTCGGGAACGATCGAGAGAAGCTCGACCAGGCTGCGGCCGGCATCAAAGGCGAACGTGGTAACGGGTGAGCCGTATCACCTAAAGGAGATATGCATGTCGGATGATGCGCAAGCTGGCGAGGGCGCGTTCGAGCGCGACGCCGACATCGAGGATGATCCGCACGAGGCTGGGACGAAAGATCCGGGCAAGGACGGCGAGGACGAGGACATCCTCGGCAAGAAGCAGGACGAGCTCACCGCCGATGATCTGCGCGGTGACACTCGCCAGAAGCAGGGTCAGTAGCCCCAGCGGATCGGCCCTTCCCTGTTTGAAAGGAGAGCACCAGTGGCACGATCGAGCGAAAAGCCGGCACGCCCCGGGCCACGTGACGGGTCCCGGCTGTTGTTTAGCACGCTGGGCGGTGTTGTGGTGGGTCTGATCGTCTACATCTTAAAGCTTGGGATTGCACCGGCTGCGCCGCCTGAGAACGTCCTTTTCTTCGTAGCGGGCGGAGCGGTCCTAGGCCTTCTCTGGGCCTTTCTGCTCGGCCGCAAAGACCGGAGTCGGGCTCCGCGGATCTGAGTTGGCCATCATCGCTCGCGGCATGAGGGAGCGTAAGCCCGATCGATCAGGCTCGAGGGCTGAGCCCATCATCCAATGCTACGAGTTGCACCGGGAGAGCGGCCTTTCCTCGATGGGATTAGGCCCAGCATCAAACCGGAGACTGCCATGGCCGTGAGCCTGAAGCCTATTGCCGAGCAGATCATCGTCATCACCGGCGCGAGTAGCGGCAACGGGCTGGCAACAGCACGTGAGGCCGTCCGCCGCGGCGCTGCGGTTGTGATTGCCGCGCGCAACGAAGAGGCGCTGGAGCGCGTCGCTGCCGACCTCAGGACAGCGGGAGGTCGGGTGGCTGTCGTCGCCGGCGACGTGGCCAACGAGGCCGATGTCGAGCGTATCGCGGACATCGCGATCGAGACGTTCGGCGGCTTTGATAGCTGGGTGAACAACGCAGCGGCCGCAACCTACGGCACCGTGGAGCAGGTGCCGGTCGCAGATCACCGCAGGGCGTTCGACGTGAACTATTTCGGCACCCTTCAGGGCAGCCTCGTCGCAGCGCGTCATCTACGCACCCGCGGAGGCGGCGCGATCATCAACGTCGGCTCCATCCTCGGCGATCGCGCCATCATCCAGCAGGGGCCATACTCCGCGACAAAGCACGCCGTTCAGGCCCTGACCGATGCCCTTCGGATGGAGCTGGAGCGTGACCGCGCCGGCATCTCCGTTACCCTCATCAAGCCCGGCGCCATCGACACCCCTTATCCTGAGCACGCGCGCAACTTCATGGACAAGGCACCGCGGCTGCCCCCGCCGCTCTACGATCCGTCACTGGTCGCCGACGCGATCCTTTTCGCCTGCGCCAATCAGCGCCGTGAGCTCTACGTCGGAGGTGGTGGCGTGCTGTCGTCGCTGGTGGGTCAGATCGCTCCGCGTCTGACCGACTTCGCCATGGAAGTGATCGGCACCCGAATACAGCAGAAGCCGAGTGACCCGGGCGATCCGGCTCGCCGGGACAACCTCTACGAGGCACGAAGCGATGGCACGTCGCACGGCTCGCAGAAGGTGCATGCGAGGTCGACGAGCCTGATGCTGGAGGCGCAGAAGCTGCCTTGGGCCGCCGGTGGGTTGGTGGCGCTTGGCGTCGGCGCGATCGTCGGGCTGAGCCGGGCGGCAACGCCGAAGCGCTGAGTTTGCGAGCCTCGCGCCTGTAAGGAAGACCGTTCAATCCGGTTCATTCGTCCAATGCGCACAGCGGCCCGCCTGCTAGAGCGCGAGGGCGACCCGAAGGGCTTCCATGAGGGGGGCTCTTTCTGGGGGCGGCGCGAAGGCGTCGCCCCCTTTTTTGCGACTGAAGCCTACGGCTTCTTCTCGGCGGCCAGCTCTTCGAGCATCTGGACCAGAGCGCGCGCGCCGGCGAGCGCCTCCTCGGCGCGGCCGTGAACCTCACCCAAGTCCTCGACATCGTGAGTTTGTCGAAGCGCGACGAGTTTGGCGTAAGCCTGATCGAGAGCAACCTGCGTCTCCTCGATCTCCTTGAAAGCATCCATCGCTCTACTCCCTAGCTGCTCGAGGGCGTGGATGAGCTTCGCCAGCGTTTGCAACCGATTGCGACCAAATTGGCGCTTATTCTGGCTGGTTTGAAGGCTCAGCGAGAGGAACGATCCCAACCAATCCTGGTTATTATTCCCGCTGGGTCACTACGGATGACGTACAACTCCCTGAAGCCCTGGTACGATGGGCCCAGCCATTTGCCTCAAGATCTGAGGCCCATCGATGCTTCCTTCTGCAGATCGATGGGCCACCTTTTCGGCCGGCCCCAGCTGCCGGCTGACCGCTATCGCCGCAATGCCGGGATCGCCGAAAGCGAAGCGTGCCCGCGCCTACCGCAGCTACGGCAGCGTAACCGCACCATCTTGGTCGCGATCTCGCCGTCGCCGTTGAAGCGCTCAAGGATCCGCTCTGCAGGGAAGTTAATGGTGCGGCCGCACGCGCAGACGATCCGCATGTCGGCGCGATCAGCCGCCCACTCGCCAAGCGTTCGGTAGGAGGTGTCGTTCGTCGGCCGGCCGCTCACAGTGGCGAAACGTCCTCGTACCGCCCTGCTTTCCGCAGCTGCCGCACGATCCCGTTGAAGGCGGCGGTCACGCCCTGGGCGCGCCCGATCTCGTTCGTCTGCGAGGCGGCGTCCCAGTAGAGTTCAAGCGGCCAGCGCTCCGGGCAGTGCGGCAGCAGGCAGCGCAGCGCGAGCCGCACCTCGATCCCGTCGACCGTCGTCTCCGAGCATTTCGCCACGCCGGCGCGCAGGATGTGCACCGATAGCGCGATCACGACGCGCTGGTGCCGAGGCAGCGTCGCCACGGATCAGTGAAAGTCGTGCGACTTGAAGCGCACGACGTCCTCAGGATCCATGCCCTCGGCGTGGGGCGGCCAGTAGCAGTTGCGCGGCTCCGGGCTCCACTCCTTGTCGCCGCGATCGGGTGAGCCGGGGTGCTGGGCGGCGTCGCCGCGGCCAGTGCGGTGCGGGAACGACATGTCGCCGACACGGTGAAGCAGGTCGCCATGGTCGACGATGCGGTCGCAGATGACGTGGATGACCTCGCCTTCCTTCTGCACCCGTCCTTTCAGGCCAACCATGGAGGCCGACATCACGGTGCGGCGCTGCGCCTCGAAGCGGTCGGGCCAGAGGATGCCGTTGGCGATGCCAGTCTCGTCCTCGATCGTGATGAACAGCACGCCCTTCGCAGATCCGGGCTTCTGGCGGACCAGGATGATGCCGGCGACCTCGACATGGCGGCCGTCGCGCACGCTGGCGAGATCCGCGCAGCGCGTCACGCCGCGGCGCGTCAGCTCGTCGCGCACGAATGACAGCGGATGCGCGCGGAGCGACAGCTGCAGGTTGCGGTAATCCTCGATCACCTCGCGACCGTCGGTGAGCGAGCGCAGCTGCACCTCGGGCTCGATCCCCTCAGCGCTCTGCGTCTCGGCTGCGCGATCTGCCGCGGCGAACAGCGGCAGCGGCGCCTCACCGAGCCCCCTCACTTTCCACAGACCCTGCCGGCGATCGGCGCCGAAGCTGTGGAAGGCATCGCCGTCCGCCAGTTTCTCGATCGCGGCGCGCTGCGCGCCGGAGCGGCGCCAGACGTCCTCGACGCTCTCGTAAGCTGTGGTGCTGCGCGCAGCGACGATCTTGGCGCCGTCCGCGTTCGACAGGCCCCGGATCTGCCTGAGCCCGAGCCGCACCGCCAGGTAGCGTCCGCCTGTCCGCTCGAGCGTGCAGTCCCAACGGCTCGCGTTGACGCATGGCGGGCGTACCTCGACACCGTGCTCGCGCGCGTCCCGGACGATCTGCGCCGGCGCGTAGAAGCCCATCGGTTGCGCGTTCATCAGCGCCGCGCAGAACACGTCCGGATGATGGTGCTTCATCCACGACGAGGCGTAGGAGATCTTGGCGAAGCTGGCGGCGTGGCTCTCGGGAAAGCCGTAGGAGCCGAAGCCCTCGAGCTGGCGGAAGGTGCGTTCGGCGAACTCGCGCGGGTAGCCTCGCTCGACCATGCCCCCGATCAGCTTCTCGCTGAAGTGGCTGACCCCGCCGGTGAATTTGAAGGTCGCCATGGCGCGACGCAGCTGGTCCGCCTCGGCCGGCGTGAAGCCGGCGCCGACGATCGCGACCTTCATGGCCTGCTCCTGGAACAGCGGCACGCCGAGCGTCTTCTCGAGCACGGCGCGCAGCTCGGGCCGCGGATACTCCGGCCGCTCGAGTCCCTCGCGCCGGCGCAGGTAGGGGTGGACCATGTCGCCCTGGATCGGGCCCGGCCGCACGATCGCGACCTGGATGACGAGATCGTAGAAGCGCCGCGGCTTCATGCGCGGCAGCATGCTCATCTGCGCGCGGCTCTCGATCTGGAAGGTGCCGAGCGTGTCGGCCTTCTGGATCATGGCGTAGACGTCGGGATCATCGTCCTGCAGGTCCGCCAGACCAACGCGGATGCCCTTGTCCTGCTCGAGCAGGTTGAAGGCGCGGTTCATGCAGCCGAGCATTCCCAAGCCGAGAACGTCGACCTTCATGAACTTGAGTGCGTCGATGTCGTCCTTGTCCCACTCGATGATCTGGCGGTCTTCCATGGCCGCGGGCTCGATGGGCACCAGGTCGTCGAGGCGGTCATGCGTCAGCACGAAGCCGCCCGGGTGCTGCGACATGTGACGCGGCACGCCAATCAGCTTGCGCGCGAGGTCCAGCGTCAGGCGTAGGCGTCGATCGGCGATGTCGAGGTTGAGCTCGTCGACCTGCTTCTCCCCGACGCTCTCGGCCGACCAGCCCCACACGAGGCCGGCGAGCGAGGAGGTCAGATCCTCTGGCAGGCCGAGCGCCTTGCCCACGTCGCGCACCGCGCCGCGGGCGCGGTAGCGGGTCACGACCGCCGTCAGCGCGGAGTGGTTGCGACCATAGGTCTCATAGATCCACTGGATGATCTCCTCGCGGCGCTCATGCTCGAAGTCGACGTCGATGTCGGGCGGCTCGCGCCGCTCGCCAGAGACAAAGCGCTCGAAGAGCAGCTCGTGCTTGATCGGGTCGATCGAGGTGACGCCGAGCACGAAGCACACGCAGCTGTTCGCGGCCGACCCTCGTCCCTGGCAGAGAATCCCGCGCCGGCGCGCCTCGCGCACGATGGCGTACACGGTGAGGAAGTAGGGCGCGTAGCCGAGCTCACCGATCAGCCGCATCTCATGCGCGATCTGCGTGGTGTAGGCTTCCGGCACGTTGCCATCGAACATCCGCTCGACCGCCTCGGTCGCCAGCTTCTGCAACGCCTCCTGCGCCGTCAGCCCTTCGATCAGGCGCTCGTGCGGGTACTGGTAGGCCAGCTCGCCGAGGTCGAAAGTGCAGAGCTTGGCGATGTCGACGCTCGCCTGCAGCGCATCCGGGTAGGCGCGGAAGCGGCGCACCATCTCGTCGGGCGATTTCAGCGCGCGGTCGGCGTTCACCTCGCGGCGGTAGCCGAGCTCGTCGACGGTGCATTTCTCGCGCACGGCGGTCACGACGTCCTGCAGCAGGCGTGCCTCGGGCGCGTGGTAGAGCACGTCGCCAGTGACGACGGCGCGCACGCCGGCGCCGCCCGCCTGCCGCGCGAGCGCGTCGATGCGCACTGCGTCGCCCGGCCGGCGTCGCTGGTAAAGCGCCATGTAGCCGCGGCGCCCGTAGACCGCCTTCAGGTCCTTCAGCGCCGCCAGGTTCTCCTCGTCCGCCTCATTCGGCAGCAGGATGGCGATGACGCCCTCGGACCAGGGCTCGAGGTCGTGCCAGTGGAGCAGGCACGCGCCCTTCCCTGCCCGCTTCTTGCCAACGGTGAGCAGCCGCGTGATGCGCGACCAAGCGGCGCGATCGGTGGGGTAGAGTAGCAGTCGCCGCCCGCAGGAAAGATCCACCCGCGTGCCCGCGATCGAGCGCACGCCCGTGGCCTTCTGCGCCTCCCATGCGCGCACGACGCCCCCGACCGTGCCGATGTCGCTGACACCGATCGCGGGATAGCCGAGCAGCGCCGCGGCCGCGAACAGCTCCTCCGGCGAGGACGCACCGCGCAGCAGCGAGAAGTGGGTCAGCACCTGCAGCTCGACATAGTGGGTCATCCGAAGACCCCGTGCATCCACCAGCTGAGATCGCCGGTGTCGTCCTCGAAGCCGTCGCCGCGGCGAAACACCCAGTAGCGGCCGCCCTCTTCGTCCTCGACGCGGTAATAGTCGCGCACCGCCCACACCTCGGCCTCACGACGCCACCACTCGCCATGGACGCGCTCGGGACCGTCGCCGGCAACGATCTTGTAGGTCTTGCCACGCCACTCAAAGCGGCGGGGTGGCTGGTCGGGCATCAGCGCCATGACCCGCGCGAGCGGCTCGGGCCGCGGGAAAAGGCGGATCGGCCGCGGCCACTTTGGCCAGGGTCCGGGCGTTTCGTTCGGGTCGGAGCGGGCGACGGCTCGCTCCGGCACATGGCTTTCGACCGGTGCCACACGGAACACCGCGCGCGGGCCGATCCTGCCAGCGATCACGTCGACGAGACGGGCGGGGTCGCGCACCAGCGTCTCGCCGGCGAGCACCGCGCCGAGGTCGACTGCATCGAGCGGCTCGGTATGCGGCGCCACGAGCCAGAACTGCTCCAGGCCCATCCCGGGATCGATCCGCTCGATCTTGAGCTTCAGGAGCCGCAGCAGGTGCGGCACCTCGCGCGTCGGCCGCGACGTGCCGACGGCGACTACCTGCTCGGTGCCGTCGACGCGAAGGCCGGTGAGCCGCAGTGCGCGCGCGCCGAGCCCGCGCTCCTGCAGCACTCGTGCGAGATCGCGCAGCAGGTCGCCCATGACCTGCTCGATCGCCTCGGCCGTGCCGATCGGCTCGAGCAGCCGGCGCTCGACTAGCGGCACCTCGGCGTCCTCGCGCGGGGTGATCGGCTCCGCGACCGCACCCAGCGCCTGGTCGAGCCGGGTGATCGCCCGCAGGCCGAGCCGACGCGCGAGCGGTCCGCGTGCGACCGGCAGGAGATCCGCAACCGTCTCGAAGCCGAAGCGACGCGCAGCGCTAAGCGCATTCGGGGCGAGGCGCAGCGCCACGATCGGGAGAGGCGCGAGTGCGCTGGCAGTCGCGCCCGGCTCCGCGCGGATGAGATCGCCGCGGCCGTAGCGCGCGAGCGCATGCGCGGCACCGGGAGTGTCCGCGACCGCCACGCGCGTGGTGAAGCCTGCCCGCCTGCAAAAGGCGATCAGGCGCCGGCAGAAGCGCTCCTCGCCGCCATGCAGGTGCTCGCAGCCGGCCAAATCGATCCAGAGACCATCGTTCGGTGTCACCGCAGCGATTGGCGACCAGCGGCGCACCGCCAAGAGCGCCAGGCGGTCGAGCAGCGCGGCATCGGCTTGCGGCTCGGCCGGACGGAAATCGAGATCGGAGACAAGCGCGCGCGCGTGGGTCGCCGCCATGCCGGGATGAACGCCCAGCGCGCGCGCTCCGTCACAAGCGGCGACCACCTCCTCGCGTCGACCGACCTTGTCGATCAGCGCCAGCGGCGCGTGCTCGAGGGGCTTGGCGGCGGGTACGCTGATGCGCGGCGCGGGAGTTGCCGCCTTGTAGGGGTGGTTAGCTGCCTCAGAACGCCGGCCGAGCTCGCGCATGGGCGGCTGTGCATGGGTCGGCAGCCTCGCGATCTGCGCCTCGACGTCGCCGCGCGAGGGCATGCCTTCCCGCGCCCAGCGCGCGCCTGGCCGCCATCCACCGCCCCGCGGCACCGAGCAGGCGCCGGGGTCGTCGTCTACCGGCAGCTCGAGGACTTGTCCGTCAGGCTGCCGCGAAGCGGACCGTTCCAACCGTCTCAGCCGCTCCACGGCCAAGCTCGGCAGGAACAGCGAGACGACCCGTCTCATCGCTGCCCTCCACAATCAGGGAGAAGCCCTCACCCCCACGCTGTCGGACGCACTCCACCGACCATCTCGCTCTTCCCACACCCGCGACACCCAGCCGCTCGGAAGGCGCGGCACCGATCCGCCATCGCGTCCACGCGGCGGAGGGCTCGGCGAACACGTCCTGGTTGAGGCCGCGCGCACGGCGCAGCAACAGCACCGGCATGTCGGCGTCGGCCGCGACGAGCTGCAGGCGGCGCGTTGCCACCATCGAGACCTTGCTCGCTTCCGCCACGATCGCAGCCGGCGTGCCGTCCCGCACCGCATCCTCGACCACTGCGAGCAGCGCCGCGTCGTCCCGCGGTTGGGCGTAGATGACGTTGGCCGACGGCAGGCCGGCTTGCTCCAGCGCCGGAGCGTACAGGTCGGCGCGGCAGCTAGCCCACAGCACCGGCCCCCCTGCCCCTGCCGCTTCGCGCGCGGCAATACCGGCAAGGAAGAGCGTAGTGGCCGCATCGTCGACCAGCGATGCGCTCCGTGCAGCCGCCTCGTGCAGCGCGCCGGCACGCACCCCCCCTGCCCCAAGCCGGCTGTCGAGCGCGTCCACGCCGAACGGCATGACGCGATAGTCAGCAGCAGGCGTGGCGATCGTCCGCAGATGCGCTATGCTTGGCGCGAAGGAATCGAGGGCGGCGGACATCGGTTTCTAAGACTCTACTCGTTCCCTTTATGTTCCGTAAATGAGAGCTGCTGGTCAAGCTCCGATCGGCTCGGTTCATCGATTTGAGGAGAACGGCACCGCAACGAAGCGCCAACAAAGCGGGGAAAAAGCGCTTTCCAAGAGTCGCGACGTGACTCATAGAATCCGGATGCCGATCCGCGCTGAAAACCGCTGGCTGTACCCGATCGACTGGCAGCAGCTGTCAGGCAGGATCCGGTTCGAGCGCGCCGGCAGGCGCTGCGAACAGTGTGGTCGGCCGCACCTTCAGCGTGTCGCGCATCTCGGTGACGGCCGCTGGTGGGACGCGAGGTCGGCGTGCTGGCGTTCGGACGGTGGCAAGCGGATTGCCGTGACGGGCGGCTTCACGCTCGCCAGCGTACGGGTGACTTACGTCGTCCTGGCCTGCGCGCATCTCGATCATGATCCGAGCAACAGCGCACCAGCCAATCTCAAGGCGCTATGTCAGCGGTGCCACATGATCCACGATGCCGCTGAGCATCGCTGGCAACGCTGGTGGAACGCCTTTCGTCAACGCGCGCTGCGCGACCTGTACGAGGATCCCAGGATCACAAGGGAGCGGCAGGTGGGACGATGATCGCTCGTTGACGGCGATTGAGGACTGGCGATCATGCATTCGCCAGGAGCGGTCTGTCAGTGCTCCACGAACGGCCCCTCCATGGCGCCGGCTAATTGCTCAGTGAATTGCGCGTGGCTATCGGCACAGCGTCCGCGAGAGACAACGCGGCCTCCCCGCAGCACATCGACGCCAGCCTCGAAGCTCGGATCGTTTGTGCCGTAGAAGCCTGTTCTGACGGTGCGTTCGTAGACGACGTAGGTCCATGGGCCGTTGCGGAAGGCAGCCTGCAGTTCACCTCCGCCTGAGAACCCCTCCTGGGCGTAGCGTCCCTGAGGGACCTCCAACTCGCCCCGTCCCCGCCGTACGGATCGATATACCAAGTTCGACCCGTTCCTGACGACTGCGGCAGTCCGGTCGCCCATGCGGCACGCAAACACCGTCCGGTCGGATGGGGAGGCTGCTACTGCAAGCAGGAGCGCCAGTAGCACCGTCACGAGCTACACTCGTCAGGGCCCGAAGGGCGACGCCCCTTGCGACCATTCATCGTCATCGCACGACCGTGACAGCGCCTTCCACGCTCACCTGATTTCCGCCGCTCCGCTTTGCGCTTCGAAGCTGCTGCCACGCCGCCTCGAGCAGCGCCCCCAATTCGCGGCCGCGGCTGGCTACGACGCCGGCAGATAGCGAGATCCGGCCAAGCGGCGCGTCGCTCTCGCGTACCTTCAACTCGCGCGCTCCGATCGCCTCGCATGCGGCTGTGACCATCTCTCCTGCGGCGCGCAGATCCATGCCTTCGATGAGAAGTGCGAAGGTGCCACCATCCCACCGGCTGACGAGATGGCTGCGGCCGTACTCGGCGAGCGCACGTGCTACGACCTTCAGCAGGCGGTCACCAACCCCCGGCGAGTGCCCGTCATTGACTTGGCGCAGCCCATCGATGTCCACGAGCGCGACGCATGTCGGGCTTCTGAGATCGCCTGCTAGCCGTTCTTGGAAGACCGTCCTGTTCGTCAGCCCTGTGAGAGGATCGTGCTTCCCCGCCGCTTGTAGCGCGGTCAGCTCGGCTCGTATTTGCCGCGCGCGGGCCGCAGCTTCAGCGAAACTCGCCTCCGCGCTCTCCGCTCGGCGCAGCATCGTGGCGAGCAATGGCCCGGCGCTAGCGCCCGGCTCGTCGAGCAGCGCTGCCGACGCGGTGACCAGCTCACGGCTGAGATCGGACGTGACAGCCATCGCATCCCCGACGACGTCGATCACGCGCATGGTGATATGATCCAGCTCGGAGGCAAGCCCCGTCCGTACAGCTGGGCGAAGCTCTTGGACCTGCTCCTCGGTGAGCCGGACACCGCCGTCGATCGCACCGTCCACCCGCTCTCGTAGCTGCTCATTGTCGCCGTTCAGGTACTCGTGGGCGAAGGCGTAATGGTCAGGGGTGTGGGCGAGACGATGCCGATCAAGGAAGACGAGAACGTCGGCTCCGCCTTGCGGCCGCTTACGTCGATCTACCATCATCACCCTCCGTCGTGATGCCGGTCCCTCCCCTCCCTGTGCGGGTAAGCTAGTGATTACAGATCTATGTTGCGATCCTTCATCGCCTTCGCGGCGAGGTCACCGATCGGACCGGTGCCACCAACCATCTCGAAAACGGCCGCGACGTCGTGATCGTCGAGCTTCGACAGCATCAACCGGATCGCACTGGCGCTCGCGTCGTCGAGCACGATCGTTGTCTCAGCGCCTGTCATCAGTATGGTCCCCGCGTTTTCTCAGGGAGTACGAATAGCATGAACGTTGGTGAGCTGGCCAAGGGCGTCGCGGCTGCGACGGGCACGAGCGAGGCGGACGCGAAGAAGACGATCACCGCGGTGTTCGACCAGATCGCGGCTGCGGCTGCGAAGGGCGAGGAGGTCTCGATCAATGGCTTCGGGAAGTTCACGGTCAAGGACCGTTCGGAGCGTGAGGGCCGCAACCCGGCGACCGGCGAGACGATGACGATCGCGGCGTCGAAGAAGGTCGCCTTCACGGCTGCCAAGGGCTTGAAGGACAAGCTCTGATGCATGGGCGCCGGTGAGGCAGCTCGCCGGCGCCGACAGGAGGCGCGGATGTGTAATCGGTATCGGCTCACGGCCAAGCAGGCCGAGGTGATGGCGACGTTCGGCATTCGGCCACCCTACGAGCCAGACGAGACGTTCCCCGTCGGCGACATCTTCCCGACGGGCAAGAAGACGCCCTTCTATGGCGCTGTCATCGTGAAGGACGGCGACGATCGCCGGCTCGAGCGCATGGAGTGGGGCGTACCGACGCAGTTGCCCAGCAAGCGCGATCCATCAGTCAAGCTGACGAAGTACGTGACCAACGTACGCAATCTCAGCTCGAGCTTCTGGCGATCCATGCTGACCACGCCGGCGCGTCGCTGCTTGGTGCCTGTTACGTCATTCTCGGAATACGGGATCGCTCCCGGTGAGGATGGCAAAAAGCCGCTGCACTGGTTCGACGTACCGAGCCGCCCCATCTTCGCCTTCGCCGGTATCTGGCGCCCCACTGAGCGCGGTAACGCTTACGGCTTTCTGACTACGGAGCCGAACGCGATTGTGGTGCCGATCCATCCTAAAGCGATGCCAGTTATCCTTCATGACGATGACTATGAGCGTTGGCTCACAGCCTCTTGGGACGAGCTCGGCGGCGTGGTCGCTCCTTACCCATCGCAGCTGATGAGAGTTTTAGCGGACGGATCTGTCTGAGACGGAAATGCGCCCCTCGCCGTGGCCACGACCCATACCCCAACTTTCAGGCCACCACACTCGCTCCACAATGCCGTCGCGCAGCGTCGGGCAAATTAGCCACGGGCGCGGAGCGAGAGTGGTCTGTGGAAGGAGGAGGCTATTCGTTATTCGCCGCCAGGCCAGCCGAGCTGCTGACCGATTTGCTGGCAGATCGCCGCCAGCTCCTCAACGGCAGCGTGGTCGACGGTTCTGACAGCGTCGGAGACTAGCATCGTTGCAACCAGCACGGGCGTTCCCTGCAGGTTGAAGATCGGGAAGGCGAATCCTTCCAGGCCAGGCATCACTGTTCCGCTTGCATGAGCCCGTCCTTCGTCGCGGATCAGCCCGCACATACGATCGAGATCGACGCGCTTCATCGGCGTGCGACGAAGTTCGGCGGAGAGAACAGGATCCGTGAGCGTCTCGGGGGCGAATGCCAGGAAGACGCGGCCAGTTGCCGAATGAAGCAGCGACAGGATCGAGCCGACTGTCAGCGACGTCGTGATGGCAGGTTGGCCGGCATACCACCGCACGATCGTCGGGCCGGAGGGTCCGAGCGCCGCAACCTGAACGGTCGCGCCGGTTCTCGCCACGAAACTGCCGATCAGCGTGTCAACCAGGCGGAAGGCATCTGTCCTCGCCAACGCGGACAGACCCAGTTTCAGGGCCGCCGGGCCGAGATCGTAGCGGCCGGTCTCGGCGTCCTGCTGCGCCATCTCACTGGCGATCAGGCTCTGAAGATAGCGGTGCACCTGCGGAGCGGCCATGCCAGCAGCCTGCGCGATTGCGCTGAGCGTCGACGGACCACCAAGCGCATTCATGACCTTTAGGACCTGCAATCCGATTTCAACCGACTGGATGCCGCGACGACGTTGGCCGGAAGGTGCTTCTGATATCTCACTCATGGCGCGGTAGTACGCGGGCAAGACGACACTTGCAGCCCCGCCTCAATGAAGTTTCAGCGGCGGGCGCACGATGCGGTTGACGTGGCCAACCGCGATCATCGCTGCGCCCCTCAGCCACCCGTGTATGGCGATCAGATGCATTCGGTAGAGCGATAGATAGATCACACGCGCCAGCCGCCCCTCGACCGCCATGCGGCCGCCGACGAGGTTGCCCATCAGCGTTCCCACAGTCGAGAAGCGACTTAGCGACACCAGTGAACCGTGATCCTTGTAGGTGAAGGCGCGCGCCACGCGGCCTGCCATCAGGCGGTTGAGATTGTCGAAACATGCATCGGCCATCTGGTGCGCGGCCTGCGCCCGCGGCGGCACGGGGCGTTCCTGCCCCGGCAAGAGGCAGAAGGCGCAATCACCGATTGCGAAGATGCGGTTGTCGCTCGCGCTCTGCAGGGTAGGCAGCACCACGACCTGCCCGGTCCGTGATGTCTCTAGCCCGTCCAGGCCGTCGCGCACCGGGGTAGCCTTGACCCCCGCCGCCCAGACCTGAAGGTCTGCCGGGATCAGCTCACCAGCCTTGGTCACCATGCCTTCGCGCGTAGAAGCCGTGATCGGCGTCGCGGTACGCACCGACACTCCCAGCGCCGTCAGTTCGCCTGCTGCCGCGGCTGCGAGTCGCTCCGGCAAGGCGGGCAGGATGCGCGGCCCCGCCTCGACGAGCGTCACATCGAGCCGCGACCGATCGAACGTTTCAAGGCCGTAATAGCCAAGCGCGTCCGCCGCGTTGAACAGCTCGGCCGCGAGCTCCACGCCGGTCGCTCCGCCTCCAACTAGCGTCACGCGGACGCGTGCGTCGCTGGCGGGATCGACCGACATGGTGCGCGATACGCGCAGGCACTGGTTTAGTAGCTGGTCACGGAAGCGATCGGCCTGCGCGCGGCTGTCAAGCACGAAGCAGTTTTCCGCCACGCCCGGGGTGCCGAAGTCGTTCGTCACCGAACCGAAGGCCAACACCAGATAGTCGTAGCGGATCGAATGAGGCGCCACGACCTCGCGCCCGTGTTCGTCGAGCACCGCGGCGAGCCGTACCTGCCGCGCGGCACGGTCGATCCCCGCCAGCTTGCCGAAGAAGTACCGGTACCCCCAGCGGTGGCAGTGGCTGCGATAGCCCACTTCATCCATGTTCGCGTCGAGCGACCCGGTCGCGACCTCGTGAAGCAGCGGCTTCCAGATGTGCGTCCGGTTGCGATCGACCAGGATTATGTCGTGGTGCTTGCGGCCATATCGCCGGCCGAGCTTGGCCGCGAGCTCGAGTCCGGCCGCGCCCCCACCGACGATGACGATCTGAGTTTTCGGTGACGTCATCGCATCCACTCCCGTGCCGCGCCGGCCTTCATGCCTTCGGAGACGCCGGGGCGATGCGCAGGATCGGCTTGATCGTCACGCCCTTTTCGCTGTCCTCGACCGCCTGGTTGATGTCGGCGAAGTCGTAGAAGCGCACCAGCTTGTCGAACGGAAAACGGCCTTGCTTGTACAGGTCGATCATCACCGGGATGAAAGTCTTGGCAACGACATCGCCCTGCACGATGCCGATGATGCGGCGCCCGGGGATCATCACGTCGTTGACGTTGAAGGCTACTTCGGTCCCCTCCTTCGTCGCGCCCACGATGCCGCACGTGCCGAAAATGCCTAGACAGTCGATCGCCTGACGCAGGACTTCGGCGCGACCGCTGCACTCCAGCGTGAAGTCCGCGCCTTTTTCAGTAATCCGCCGCACCTCGGCAACAGCGTCCTGCTCGCGGCTGTTGATCACGTGCGTGGCGCCCAGCGTCATCGCGAGCTTCAGTCGTTCCGGATTGACGTCGGCGGCGATGATCGTCGTCGCCCCGGCGACGCGGGCGGCCATGATCGCAGAGAGACCCACCGCACCGGCGCCGAACGCCACGAAGCTCGATCCAGGCTTAACCCTCAGCGCGTTCAGCACCGACCCCGCGCCGGTCTGTATTCCGCACCCGAGTGGCCCGAGCAGCTCCAGGGACACGTCCTCCGGCACGCGTACGACGTTGCGCTCGCTTGCGAGGGCGTATTCGGCGAAAGCGGACTGGCCGAAGAAGTGGTCGTGAACCGTTTCCCCTTGCGCGTCCGTGGTCGCAGCAGAGCCGTCGAGCCGACCGCCACCGAAGTTCAGTGGCCCCATGTTCTCGCAATGCGCCGGATGGCCTTCCTCGCACGTGTCGCACAACCCGCAGGACATATAGGTCATCACGACGTGATCGCCCGGCGAGACGGTGGTCACATCTGCGCCGACTGCCTCGACGATACCCGCGCCCTCATGGCCCAGCACGATCGGTAGAGGCGCCGAGAAGTCCTGGTTTCGGACGACCATGTCAGTGTGACACACGCCCGTCGCAACCAGCCGGACGAGCACCTCCGTGGGGCGCGGGGCTCCCAAGGTCACTTCTTCCAGCACGAACGGCGCGCCCTTCTCGCGCACCAACGCCGCCTTCATCCGGATGCCGTCGCTCGCCGTCGCCATCTTCATATCCGTCGCTCCGCTTGATCTCGGAGCTCGATCTAGGACCGAAATCACCGTTACGCAATGCGCAAGGCGTTTGACATTGCATAACGGAAAGCTTAGCTGCCTCCTTGTCGATGCGAGCAGTCAACGCCCGGTCGGCGTCAGATTGGAGATCATCATGGACGTTCGTCTCGTCATCGATAACGAGCACCTCGACTCGCGCACCGGTAAGGTTTTCGAACGGCTGAACCCCGTGTCCGGCAGGGTCGTGACACGCGCGGCGGCAGGCGGATTGGAAGATGCCCGGCGCTCGGCGGATTCGGCCGAAGCGGCGTTCAAGAGCTGGTCACAGAGTGGCCCCAGCGAGCGTCGTCGTATCCTGCTCGCAGCTGCCGATCGACTGGAAACGAAGAAGGACGCTTTCGTCGAGGTGATGGCGGCCGAAGTCGGCGCCTCCGCGCTGTGGAGCGTCTTCAACGTAATGGGTTCGGGCGCGCTTCTTCGCGAAGCGGCCGCGCTGGTGACGCAGATCCAGGGTGAGACGATCCCCACCGACAAGCCGGGCACGCTGTCGATGACGCTGCGCCAACCGGTGGGCGTGGTGCTGAGCATCGTGCCGTGGAATGGCCCGATCCTGCTCGCCGCGCGAGCGATCGCCTATCCAATCGCATGCGGGAATACGGTAGTCTTCCGCGGCTCGGAGGCGAGCCCGCGTACGCACGCGCTTATCGCAGAGGCCTTCTATGAGGCCGGGCTGCCGGCCGGCGTGCTGAACTTCTTCGTCAACGCGCCTGACGATGCCCCCGAGGTGATCGATGCGCTGATCTCGCATCCCGCTGTGCGGCGTGTCAATTTCACCGGCTCGACGCGCGTGGGGCGGATCATCGCCGAGAAATGCGCAACGCACCTCAAGCGATGCCTGCTCGAACTAGGCGGCAAGGCGCCGTTCGTGGTTCTCGACGATGCCGATATCGATGGCGCGGTGAACGCTGCTGCCTTCGGTGCCTTCCTGTACCAGGGGCAGATCTGCATGTCGACGGAGCGCTTCGTCGTGGATGCGGCTATCGCTGATGCGTTCACGGAGAAGTTCGTCGCCAAGGTGGCGACGCTGTCGGCGGGCGATCCGGTCAACGATCCTTCCTGCGTGATCGGGCCGCTGGTTGATGATCGTTCGGGTGCACGCATCAACGGCCTGATCGACGATGCCCTGGCGAAGGGCGCCAAACTCGCGATCGGCGGCAAAGCCGAGGGCGCCGTGATGCCGGCCACGATCGTCGATCATGTGAAGTCAGGCATGGCGATCTACGACGAAGAGACGTTCGGCCCGATCACGACGATCGTTCGGGTGAATGGCGTCGACGAGGCGATCCAGGTCGCGAATGACACCGAATACGGCCTGTCTTCCGCTGTCTTCGGTCGGGACGTCACCCGCGCGCTCGACGTCGCCCGTCGTATCGAGGCCGGTTGCGTCCACATCAACGGCGCGACGGTGCAGAACGAGGCACAGGCGCCGTACGGCGGCATGAAGAAGAGCGGCTATGGCCGTTTCGATGGGCGAGCCGTGATCGACGAGTTCACGGAGCTGAAGTGGGTGACGATCGAGCCTGCCGACCAGCCCTATCCACTCTGACACGGCACGCGCTTCTCCCATGACTCGTTCCCCAGACCCGGCTGTTGCGCACCTTCCGCGCGCGGCAGCCGGGATCCTTCTTGTTCTGGTCGCCGGATGCGCCGCCGTACCGAAGTTAGGACCGGCGCCAGTACCCGCCTCGCCCGGCAGTCTCGCCTCGGGGAAGAGCCTTGCCGCAGCCGTCGCAGAATGGCCGCATAAGGATTGGTGGAAGCGCTACGGCGATACGCAACTCGACGGGTTGATCGCCGAGGCACTCGCCCGCGCGCCGACGCTCGAGGCGGCCGCGGCGCGCGTTCGTGCCGCAGAAGCCGCGGTCGGCACTGCGCGCGCCGCGGACCTGCCGCAGCTTTCGGTCGCCGGCTCCTTTGCGGAGACCAAGGCGAGTTACTACAACGGCGTCTCCTACGCCGCCGTGCCGAAAGGCGTGAACGACGCAGCCTCGCTGCGCGCCACGCTGGACTGGAACCTTGACTTCTTCGGCCGGAATCGCGCCGCGATCGCCGCCGCTGTGTCCCAGGCCGATGCCGCACGCGCAGAGGAAGCGCAGACACGGCTGGTACTCTCCACCGGAGTGGCGGCGGCCTATGCTGACCTGCTCGGCCAGATGCGTGACCTGGATCTCGCCCGAGACACGCTTGCAGTCCGCGAACGAACCGCCGATCTGGTCGAGCGTCGCCGAACCGGCGGCCTGGAGACACTCGCGTCCTCCGCGCAGGCGACGAGCGCGCTCGAAAGTGCCAAGCAGGCCCTGGCGGCGCAGGAAGAGATGGGACAGCTCACCCGCCTCCGCATTGCGGCGCTGCTCGGTACGGGTCCTGATCGGGCGCTCGCGATCACGCGTCCGACCGATCCGCGGCTTGCCGCTTTCGGCCTACCGGCAAATTTGCCGGCCGATCTCGTCGGGCGCCGCCCTGACGTGCGTGCCGCACGATTGCGGGTGGAGGCACGCGCCGCGCAGATCCGCCAAGCGCGCGCCGGCTTCTACCCAAGTATCAACCTGTCGGCGTTTCTGGGACCGCAGGTCCTCGGCCTTGGCCAGTTCTTCAACGATGCGTCGCTGGCGGGAGGCGCCGGCCCGGCGATCAGCCTCCCGATCTTCCGAGGCGGTGCGCTGTCGGCGCAATATCGCGGTACGCGCGCGTCCTATGACGAAGCCGTTGCGAGCTACGACGACACGCTCGTACACGCACTGAGCGACGTGGCGCAGGCGGCAACCAGCCAGCGCGCACTCGCGCGGCAGCTCGCTCACGCCAACGCTGCCCGCGACGCCGCGGAGATCGCCTATCGCGCCGCCAGGGATCGCTACCGCGGCGGCCTGTCCAATTACATCGCGGTGCTGACGGCCGAGAATACGCTGATCGCGTCACGCCGCGCCGTGACTCAGCTCGAGACGCGCGCCTTCGCCCTGGATGTGGCGCTGGTGCGCGCGCTCGGCGGCGGCGCTTGAGAAACCAAGGAGACGACATGGCTACGGCCCCTGCCGACGTGCAGCGCGAGCACCGTTGGGAACGCATCATCCCGTGGATCATCCTTGCGCTGGTCCTGCTCGTTTCGGTCGTTGCGGCGACCCGCTGGGATAGCTGGACCGCCAACAGGTCCGTCCAGACCACCGACTATGCCAGCATCCAGTCCGACGTGGCGGTGATCGACGCGAAAATCTCCGGCTATGTCCGGCAGGTTGCGTTCAGCGACTTCCAGCAGGTGCGTGCGGGTGAACTCCTCGTCCAGCTCGACGATCGCGAGCAGCGCGCGGGCGTGCTGCACGCGGAGGCGGCGCTGGCACGCGCCAGGGCGGTGCTCGCCAACCTAGACAACGAGATCCCCGCCGCGCAGGCGACCATCGCGCAGGCGCAGGCGGCGGCAGCGACCAACGCAAGCAAGCTGCGCCTCGCTGGCGAGGACGATCGCCGCTTCTCCGCCCTGGCCGATACCGGTGCGGTTACCGGACAGGAGGCAGACAGCGCACGCGCCAACTTCGCCGCCGTTCAAGCCACGCAGCAGGGCAGCCTTGCGGCTGTCGAGCTGCAACGCCGCCAGCTCGACGTGCTCCGGGGCCAGCGCGCGCAACGCGAAGCGGACGTCCTCGCTGCACAGGCTGCCCTCGAGACCGCGCGCATCGCCCTGTCGTACACGCGCATCGTCGCGCCGGCAGATGGCGCGGTCGGGGGCCGCATGGTTCAGCCGGGCAGCCTGGTGAACCCGGGCGCGGCGGTGGTCAATTTCGTGCCGCGCTCCCCCCCATACGTGGTCGCGAACTATAAGGAGACGCAGCTCGCCCGTGTTCGTCCCGGGCAGATCGTGACGATCGAGGTCGACAGCTTTCCCGGCGAAGCCGTTCGGGGCCGCGTGTCTCGCCTTGCGCCGGCAAGCGGCGCGACCTTCACGACTCTGCCGGCCGACAACGCGACCGGAAATTTTACTAAGGTCACTCAGCGCGTGCCCGTGCGGATCGATCTCGACGCAGGCCAGCCGCTCGTCGCTCGGCTGCGGGCGGGCCTGTCGGTGACGACGCACATCGATACCGAGCGCGGCGCCTGATGGCGCAGGCCGCCGGCTTGTTGCGGAATGCGCTACGTGGGACGATCTCGGCGCGGCCGATCGGCGCGGTCGTGGCGGTCCTGCTTGGGGCGGTCATGACCAGCGCCTTCACCCGGTCCTTCGCGGTCGCGCTCGGCGATCTGCGCGGCACCTTCGGGCTCAGCGTGGATGAGGGGGCCTGGCTGAACACCGTCTTCAACGCGCCGCAGCTGCTGATCGCGCCGGCCATCCCGCTTGCGGTAGTGACGTTCGGCTCCCGGCGAGTGCTGCTGATCTCGGGCATGGGCTTCGCCATCACTTCTGCCTTGACCCCGCTCGCGGTCGGCACGCCGATGCTGTTCTTGCTTCATGGCCTTGATGGGCTGCTGCTCGGCTGCTTCATCCCAGCGACGCTCGCCACTGTGTTCGCCAACCTTCATCCGCGATGGTGGCTGATCGCGCTAGGCGTCTATACGGTTCGCCTGACGCTGGCGCTGCACCTAGGCGTGCCGTTGACCGGCTTCTATGTCGAGGGCGGCTGGTGGCCCGCAATCTACTGGCAGGCCTCCGCCAGCGCCGTCGTGCTCGTGCTGTTGATCCTGTTCAGCCTGCCCGAGCGTCCGGTGAACGTCGACCTCTGGCGCCGCACCAACAAGGGCGAGATCGCATTGTTCTGCGTCGGGCTAACGCTGATCTACGTCGCGCTCGATCATGGCAATCGGCTCGACTGGCTGCAGTCCGGTACCGTCGTCGTCCCGCTGATCAGCGGCATCATGCTGGTCGTCGCGGCGATCGCATGGCAGCATGTCTCGCCGTTGCCGTTCGCACATCCGCGCGCATTGGCACGCCGGAACATCGCCATACCTCTGGCGATCGTCACCTTGTACGGCATCATGAGCGTCGCAACCGCGCTCCTGATACCCAACTTCCTCGGGACCATGGCACAGCTCAAGCCGGAACAGACCGCGCATGCGCTCTGGTGGGTCAGCGCGGTGCAGTTGCTGGCGGTACCGCTGTGCATCTGGCTGCTGCGCCGCACCGACCCGCGCGTGCCGGTGGTGCTCGGGCTGCTCGCCATCCTGCTCGGTTGCTGGCTTGGCAGCCGCATCACGCATGTGTGGCGAGCGGAAGACTTCACGCCGGCGACGATTGCGCTCGGCCTGGGCAACGGCATGGTCTTTCTGGCGCTCGTCGCGATGACCATCGCCAACGCGCATCGGGACGAGATCGTCGCCATGGTCGCGTACATCCAGATCCCACGCGTCCTCGGTCCCGAGCTGGCCGCCGCAGTGATCGCCACGTTGCTTCGCAAGCGAGAGGCGATCCACTCGGCGCTTCTCGGCGGGTATCTCGACGCGCCGCGACTGGCGGCGCTCGATGTGTCGCCCGGGGGCATCGCAGCCATCGTCCGCCGCGAAGCAAACGTGCTCGCTTTTGCCGATGCCTATCGTTTCTGCTTCGGCATCGCGCTGCTGTGCCTCGCGCTGACAGCGCTCCTGCGTTCCACTCCACCCAATCCCGTGACGGCCCGCCACGCGCCGCCGCCATCGAGCTGAACGGGACGCGAGATGACAGACCCACAGGCTGGTGACGCGACGACCTTTTTCGCTCCCCCGCACCCCGGTACGCTGCTTCGATCGACCTTCCGCGCGATGGCGGATGCGGCTGAGCACCGGCTTCAGAGCGCCGGAATCAACCTCTCGCAATGGCTCGCCTTGAAGCTGATCGCGCAGCGACAGAGAGTCTGCGTCCGCGACATCAGCGACGAACTGGAGATGGATCCAGGCGCCGTTACCCGGCTGCTCGACCGGCTTGAACAGCGCGACCTTGTCCAGCGCAGCCGCAGCACGATCGACCGCCGCGTCGTCGACGTCGCGATCACACCGGGCGGAACGAAGCTAGTATGCGACGCGGAGGAAACGTTGTCAGCGCTCTGGGCGGAAGCGTTCGCCGGCTGGACAGAGACGGATCGCACGAATCTGGCGCAGCTCCTCGGACGTTTGAACGAAGCATTCCGCCCGTCCTGATCGATCGAACGACTGGCAGGGCCTCTGCGAAAACGCATAGCAGGAAACTGGAAACGGCGTATTTCTAAAGCGGTTCGCAGAGCGCATATCCTCGTCATCGCAACGAGGTGTTCTCATGCTACCTGCCCTCTTCGTCTCCCACGGCGCACCCACCTTCGCCCTAAGCGACGCGCCGGCTCGCTCCTTTCTGGAGCAGTTGGCCAGCTCGCTGGAGCGGCCGCGCGCCATCCTCGTCGTTTCCGCGCATTGGGAAACAGAGGCGCCCCGTCTGTCGGTGGATGCGGTGAATCCGACGATCCACGACTTTCACGGTTTCCCCGCTGAACTGTATGCGATCCGTTACCCGGCGCCGGGCAGCGCCTCGCTGGCGGACGATGTCGCGGCGCTGCTCGAGGGCGGCGGCCTTGATGTCGTGCGGGAGAGCGGTCGCGGGCTCGATCATGGCGCCTGGGTCCCGCTGCGCCTGATCTATCCTGCGGCCGACATCCCCGTGGTACAATTGTCGGTGCAGCCGCGGCTCGGTCCGGATTACCATTATCGCCTGGGTCAGCTTCTCGCGCCGCTGCGCCGGAGCGGTGTCCTGATCATCGGATCGGGTAGCTTCACGCACGACCTGTCCAGCTTCCGCCAGTATTACAATGCTCTCCACGCGCCAGCACCCGAATGGGTCGACCAGTTCGCCGACTGGATGGACGACCGGATCGAAGCGGGTCGCACCGAGGATCTGCTCGCCTACCGCCAGCTCGCCCCGCATGCAGCGCGCAATCACCCGACCGAAGAGCATCTTCTGCCGCTTTACGTGGCGCTGGGCGCCGGCGGCAGCGGCGAGGCGCATCATCTGCATCGCAGCACCACCCATGCGATCCTGCGGATGGATGCCTATTCCTTCGGCGACGCGGCATGAGCCGCCCGATCATCGTCGCGCTGCATGGCGTCGGATCCTCGGCGCGCGATCTTGCGGCAGCGCTGGCGCCGCTGGCGCCGATTGCAGAAGTCGTCGCACTCGACGGTTGTGAGCCGTTCGATCGCGGCCCGAGAGGCCGGCAGTGGTTCTCGATCGCGAGCGTCACGGAGGCCGACCGGCCGCGGCGGGTCGCGGGTGCCCTGCCCCGGCTGATCAATCGGCTGGACCGGCTGGCGGCAGATCGCGGCGTCGATCGACACGCGCTGACCCTTCTCGGGTTCAGCCAGGGCGCGATCATGACGCTGGCGATGGTCGCGCAGCGGCTGCATCATGGGCGTGCGATCGCGGTGGCCGGCCGGCTGGCTGCCCCCATTCTCCCGATGGAGGGTCGACCGGCGTCGGTCCTGCTCGTCCACGATCGAGACGATCCGATCATGCCGATCTCGCTGTCGCAGGATGCCGCTGCCCGTCTCGCGTCGGCGGGTAATCATGTCGCGCTGCGCGCGACTGACGAGGTCGGCCATGCCATCTCCGGCCCAACCCTGTCGGCGATCCGTGACTGGCTCGTCGCCACGCCCGCACCGCTGCTCCAATCCACTCTGATCGAAGGATGATTTCTATGGCCACTACCTACCCCGGTCGCGAGTCGACGCGCTCCGTCGCGAGCCTTGCGCCGCAACTGCTGTCGGTTCTCCGCATCGTCGTCGCCCTGCTGTTTCTCACCCACGGCCTGGTGAAGCTGTTCGGCTTCCCCACCGGGGCACAACCCGGGATGGTGCCGCTGTTCAGCGTATTCGGGTTGGCGGGAGTCCTCGAACTGATCGGCGGCGCGGCGGTCCTCCTCGGCGTCTTCACCCGCCCGATCTCGTTCATCCTTTCCGGCGAGATGGCCGTTGCCTATTTCATGGCGCACGCGCCGCAGGGTGCCTTCCCGGTGCTGAACGGCGGAGAGCTGGCCATTCTCTACTGCTTTGCCTTCCTGTATTTCGCCGCGGCCGGCTCGGGCCCCTGGAGCCTGGACGCGCGGCGTCGCGGCTGATGCTCGACTGGGACGATCTCAAGACCTTCCTCGCGATCGCCCGGCACGGCACTCTGTCGGCCGCGGCGCGCGCCCTGAAGGTCAGCCAGACGACCATGGGCCGCCGGCTCGACCATCTTCATGGTCGGGCCGGCGTCGTGCTGCTCGAACGCACGCCGACCGGATATCGCCTGACGCCCGCCGGCGCCGCGATCCTTGGCGACGTCGAGCACATGGACGGCGCGGCGCTTGCCGCGGAGCGGACGCTGACCGGCGGAGACCAGCGCCTGGCTGGGCTGGTTCGCGTAACGACGGTGGACGCGCTTGCCGCTCACGTCCTGACGCCCGGTCTAGCCGCGCTGAATGCCGATCATCCCGGGATCGTCGTCGAACTACTCACCGACAACCGCTCGCTGAGCCTCGCGCGGCGAGAGGCGGACGTGGCGGTCCGGCTCGGCCGGTTCGAAGCGCACGAGACGATCGTGCGCAAGGCGGGTGAGATGGCGTTCGGGGTCTTCGCCTCGGCCGATTACCTCCGCCGCTACGGATCGCCCGACTGGAGCGCCGGTGCGCCCGGCCATCGCATCGTGCGGGTACAGGACGATCTTCTCGCCACGCCCGACGGTCGCTGGTTCGCCGAGCGCACCGGCAAGGCCGAACCTGCACTCCTGGCCAACAGCCGCGCGGTCCAGCTGAGCGGCGTCGCCGCTGGCCTGGGGCTGGGGCATCTTCCCTGCTACCTCGCCGAGACGTGCCCGGACCTGATGCGGATCGAAGCGGGCGAAGCGGTGCGGCGGGAGATCTGGATGGGCGTTCACCGCGACACCCGGCACGCGCCGCGCATCGTCGCCGTCCAGCAAGCGGTGGTTGCCGCACTGGAAGCCAAGCGCGACGCCTTGCTCGGGACGACGTCGTCCCACACCTGATCTAGCGGTTCCCGATCTATCGCCGCGCGCTCAATCCAGCCGTCCCGCTCCGGCTTCTACGATCAGCCGGTCGACGACGTGGCGTACGCGCGGACTGAGGTGGGCGCGGCGCGGCCAGACGGCATGCACCTCGACCGGAACCGTCGATACATCGGTCAGCACAGCCTCGAGTGACGTGTCCGCCAGCCGCGATCGCACCATCGAGCGTGGCACCTGGCACAGGCCAAGGCCAGCTGCTGCCGCTTCGACCATCGCTTCGCCGTCGCTGATCTGGTGAGTCGCTGGCGGCAGAAAGCGTCGCACCTGGCCCTCCTCCCGGACAACCCAGGCAAGCGGTGGACCCTTGGGCGAGCCAACCACACAATCATGGTCGCGCACGGCGGCGACCGTCGTCGGGCGGCCCCTGCGATCGAGATAGCGCGGCGCAGCGCAGATCACACGATCCTGATTGACCAGATGGCGGGCGACGAGATGACTGCTGTCCTTCAGCTCGCCGAAGCGGATAGCAAGATCGACATCTTCCTGCAGCAGATCGCTGGTTGCGTCGGTGAAGGTGAGGGCGAGCTCTATACCTGGATGCTGGTGCACGATGTCCGTCAGGATCGGCAGCAGGGTGTGCCGACCGAACGCCACCGGCATATCGATCCGCAGCCGGCCGCGGAGGATACGACCCGTGGACGACAGGGCGGCCTGAGCGGCGGCGATGTCGTCAATCGCGCCGGCGCATGCCGCGAGATACGCTTCTCCGTCCGCCGTCAGCCGGGTCAGTCGGGTCGTGCGATGAAACAGCTTGGTTCCAAGCCGTGCCTCCAGGCGGGCGATCGACTTGCCCACCGCCGACTTGGTGATCCCCAGCCGCTCGCCCGCAAGGGTGAAGCTGCCGACGCGCGCGGCGGTCACGAATACCGACACGCCCGCCAACGGATCATGCTCTGTCATGGTATCCTTTTGCTCTACCTGGAATTGCCCGTTCGGTACTTTATCGCGCTGACGGCTACCGTAAATAGGGTGTCGCGACGCAGTCGCGCGATGTTGTTGGAGATACCTGTGCAGGACGAAATCTATTCGATCTATCACCTGACGATCGACCCCGCGAACTTCGACGCCTTCAAGTCGCTGGTTGACATGATCGTCGAGGCGACGTCGAAGGAAGAGGACACGACGACTTACGAATACGTCGTCAACGCCGACCGCACTGTGGTGCACATCGTGGAGCGGTACCGCACGAGCGGGCTGCTGCCGCACGTGCAGCAGACCTTCAGCCCCTTCGCCGAGCGCTTCCTGGCGCTGGCCAAGATCGATCGCCTGTTCGTCTACGGCGAGACCACCCCTGAAATTCGCGCCGTGCTCGACGGCTTCGGCGCCGAATATCTAACGCCGTTCGCCGGCTTCACGCGCTGAGCGCGACCATGCGGCGATCGCTTGCCCTCATCGGTGCCGTGTCGGCGATACTCGGCACCGCAGCCACTGCCGAGCCTGCCGGGGAGCCATTCCGCTGGGGGGCGGCCTCGGCGGCATATCAGGTGGAGGGAGCGATCAACGCAGACGGGAAGGGGCGGTCGGTCTGGGATCATTATCTCGACGACCTGAGCCTTGCCGGCCCCGGCATGTCCGGCGCGGTCGCAATCAACTTCTACGATCGGTCGCAGTATCTGAAGGATATTGCGCTGATGAAGGAGATGGGGCTGACGAGCTATCGTTTCTCCATCTCCTGGCCGCGCATCATCCCTGATGGCGTGGGTCCCGCCAACCCCGCCGCGATCGCACATTATCGCCAGTTCATCGCGGATCTGAAGGCAGCGGGCATAAAGCCGATGCTGACCCTCTATCATTGGGACATGCCATTGTCGCTCGCCCGCGCTGGTGGGTGGGACAATCGCCAGTCGATAGAGTGGTTCCGCCACTATGCCGACGTCGTGTTCGCGAACTTCCACGATCAGGTCGATCTCTACGTGCTGGTCAACGAGCCACTCGTCGAGCGTGCGATGAAGCGGCTGGCGGAGCGCCGCATCGCAGGCGGCGAGCCGACGTTCGCCATTGTCCCTTCCGCAAGCGATCTTCCCGGCGCACTGCGGACCTTCAATCACCTGCTGCTCGCATCGGCAGCAGCTAAAAAGAGCTTCGACTCGCGCGGCTACCAGGGCCGGCTAGGGCTGGCAGTTCCCCTATTTCCGACACTCACCGCAGAAGGCGCGAACGCCGACGATCGTGACGCCGCGGTGCTCGCGGATGGCGTGATGAACCGCTGGTTCCTCGATGCGATGTACAAGGGGCACTATCCCGCCGACGTGCTCGCGGCCGCAGCGGGGCTGGGCGGCGACCTCGACGTCCAGCCCGGCGACGCCGAAGCGATCGCCGCCGCGCGTTTCGACTATCTTGGCATTAATTTCTACTCGCCGCTCTTCATCCGCCGCCCGGCCGATGCGACCACGCGCTATGCGGCTGAGATGTTCCTGCCCGAAGGAACCTATGCCGCGTTCAACGGCGCCGTCCGGCCGGATCAGTTCAAGGTGCTGCTCGACCGCATCCGCACCGAGTACGGCAATCCGCCGGTCTTCATCACCGAGAACGGCGCAGGCTTCCCCGGCGAAGACAAATTGGTAGACGGTAAGGTCAACGACCGCGGCCGCTGCCGCTACCTGGTCGATCACATCGCCGCGATGAAGGCGGCCATGAAGGATGGCGCCGACGTGCGCGGCTATCACGTATGGTCGAGCCACGACAATCTGGAGTGGCTGTTCGGCTACGGCAGCCGGTTCGGCATGATCTACGTCGACTTCGACACGCAGGCGCGCACGCCGAAGCTGAGCGCCCGCGTTTACTCCGACATCATCAAGGGCAAGCACGTCACCGACGCATCATGCGGTGGGTGACCCGATCCGCCCCGAAAACATGAGAAGCAACATATGACCCACACTTCGACGGCCCTGATCATCGGCGCATCGCGCGGCATCGGCCTCGGCCTGGTGCGCGAATATCTGTCGCGCGGTTGGCGCGTCATCGCTACCGAACGCACGCCGGGCTCATCCGCCGCGCTGGCCGCGCTCGCCGGGGATATGCTTGCCATAGAGGTGCTCGACGTCACCGACGATGCGGGCATCGTTGCGCTGGCCGACCGCCTCGACGGCACTGTGCTGGACCTCATCTATGTCAACGCCGGCGTGAGCGACGATCCCAGCGTGCCGATCGGCGAAGTCGCCGGTGACGAGTTCGACCGGGTGATGCGTACGAATGCGCTCGCGCCCATGCGGGTGGTGGAGCAGCTGGACGACCATGTCGTTTCCGGGGGCACGATCGCGGTCGCCACGTCCGGACTCGGCAGCGTGTCGGTGGAGCCGGGCCCGAGCTACGAGTTGTACGGCGCGAGCAAGGCAGCGCTCAACCGGCTGATGCGCAGCTACGCCGTTCGTGCCGGCGGCGACCGGACGTTGCTTGTGGTCATGCCCGGCTGGGTGAAGACCGACATGGGCGGCGACCAGGCGCCGCTCGAGGTCGAGACCAGCGCGCGCGGCATCGCCGATGCGATCAAGGCGCGTGGGGGCACGCCAGGGCTGTCGTTCATCGACTATCAGAATGAGGTTCTGCCATGGTGACCCGTATTGCGGGTGCGATCGGCGCGACGCTCGGCGCTGCGATCATGACGCTCACGGCTACGCCCGCTGCGGCAGAGACCAGCACGCCGCGCCCCGCTACGGGCAGCTGCGCGATGCTCGCGCGCCACGCCCTGCCGGGGGCACGGATCACGTCGGCGCGCGCGATCGCAGCCGGTGCCTTCGACGCGCCTCCGTCGCCGATCGCGCCCGATCTCGCCGCGCGTGTCGCGACGCTGCCGGCGTTCTGCCGCGTCGAAGCAATCGCCACGCCGACACCCGACAGCCGCATCGGCATTGAAATCTGGCTGCCCCTCGCCGCCTGGAACGGTCGCCTGCTCGGCACCGGGAACGGCGGCGGCGCAGGGCGGATCGCTTATGAGATGGGCATGGTCGAGGGGCTGAAGCGCGGCTTCGCGGTCGCCAACACCGACCTCGGCACGGCGCCCGACATCAACGCCACCGCAGCCCATCCCGAACGCTGGATCGACTTCGGTCATCGCGCGACGCACGAGATGACGCGCGTGGCCAAGTCGATGGTGGCCGCCTTCTACAAAACCTCCTCCTTCCGCTCGTATTTCGAGGGGTGCTCGACCGGCGGCCAGCAGGCGCTCGGCGCCGCGCAGCGTTACCCGAGCGACTATGACGGCGTGCTGGCCGGCGATCCGGGCAACAACCGCACCCATGTCGCCAGCTACTTCCTGTGGAACTATGCCGCGCTGAACGCATCCGCTGCCGCCAAGCTCTCGGCCGGACAATGGTCGCTGGTCAGCCGTTCGGTACTGGCGGCGTGCGCCGGCAAGGACGGCGGTGAGCCCGGTGATCGCTTTCTCACTGATCCACGCCGGTGCCGCTTCGACGTTGGCACCCTGCCTGTCTGCAAGACCGGCGCGGGTTCGGACACGTGCCTGACCGCACCGCAGCTCGCCACGCTGCGGCGACTGTATGCGGGGCCGGTCAACCCGCGCACCGGCGAACGCATCTACGCGGGCCTCACCCTCGGCAGCGAGGACCAGCCTCTGGGGCCTGTGATGCAGGGAGATTCCGCAACCTGGCCGGAACAGCAATTCTATCTCTTCAATTGGGCGCTCGGTGATGCGTTCGCACCCGCTTCGTTCGACTTCGATCGTGACCTCGACCGTGTCGATGCCCAGCTCGCCGGCACGTTGAACGCGAACGGCGTCAACTATTCGGACTTCGCGCGCGCGGGCGGCAAGATGATCATCTACACCGGTCTTGCGGATCCCGCCGTCCCCTTCGCGGAAGTGACGAACTATTATGACCGCCTGGTCGCAAGCGCGGGCGGCCGCGAGAACGCAGCCGCCTTTGCCCGGCTGTTCTTGGTGCCCGGCATGGGTCATTGCTTCGGCGGTCCCGGCGTGACCGACATCGGCCAGCCATTCACCTCGGGGGTGCCGCAGCAGGCCGAAAACGATGCGCTGATGACCCTTGTCGCCTGGACCGAGGGCGGCGACGCACCGTCCACGCTGATCGCCCGCCGTCAGGGCGACGGTGGCCAGCCGGCGCAGGAGCGGCCGCTGTGCTCCTATCCCGCGCTGCCCGAATACCGCGGTGGGGACGCGAACCGCCGTACCAGCTTCACCTGCGCCGCGCACGCGACCGGACCCGCCGAGGCTCCGTCCGCGCGCTACCTCAACTGATCGGGGGAGACGGACCATGTCGGACGACATGCGCGTGGCGGTGGTTCGCGAACCTGGGGGACCAGAGGTCCTCCGTCTGGAGCGCCGGCCGATCCCGATGCCCGATGCGGATCAGGTCCTGATCCGGGTTGAAGCATTCGGGATCAACCGGTCCGAGATGTTCACCCGGCAGGGCCATTCGCCCGGCGTGGTCTTTCCGCGTGTCCTCGGGATCGAGGCGGTGGGCACCGTCACCGCAGCACCGGGTGGACAATTCATCCCGGGAGAGAAGGTCGCGACGGTGATGGGCGGCATGGGTCGCGCCTTTGATGGCGGCTATGCGGACTATGTCTGTGTGCCCGCCGTACAGGTTCGTGGCTTCACCAGTGATCTACCGTGGCACGTCCTGGGCGCTCTACCGGAAATGCTTCAGACCGCATGGGGCGCATTGTTCCGCGCGTTGCGCCTTCAGGAGGGCGAGCGCCTGCTGATCCGCGGCGGCACGACCTCGGTTGGGCTCGCCGCTGCCGCGATTGCCAAGGCGCACGGCGCCATAGTGGGCGCCACATCGCGCCACGCTGCAAGCGAGGAGATCGTTCGCGGCAACGGCGCCGACCAATTCTTCCTCGATACAGGTGAGATTGCCGCGACGGTGCGACAGCGCTGGCCCAATGGTGCGGACAAGGTGCTCGAGCTTGTCGGCACCAACACGCTTGCGGACTCGCTGGCTTCGACTTGCGCGCCCGGAGTGGTGTGCATGGCGGGCATGGTGGGCGACCGCTGGTCCCTGGCGGATTTCGCGCCGATGGACGTCATCCCCACCGCGGTATCGCTAACCACCTATTCCGGCGGCGTGGAGGATTTCCATGCGATGCCGTTCCAGGACCTCATCGACAAGGCGGCCGAAGGATCGCTGCCGGTTCGCATCGGTCGAGTGTTCCCGCTCGATCGGATCATCGACGCGCACCGCCTGATGGAAAACAACGCCGCGGCCGGCAAGATCGTGGTGGTCACCGGGCAAACTGGAGATACCCACTAATGAGACGCCTCCTATTCTGGTCCACGGTCGCACTCGCCGCGGCAGGCGTCACCGCGGCCCTCGCCCGAACAGGCGGACGCAGCGAGACCAAGATCCTGCTCCAGCGCACGGCGTCGTGGAACGACGTACCCTACATCGCCTATCCGCAAGGCCAGCCGCAGCTGACGACCGTGCGGATCACCATTCCGGCGCATTCATCCTTGCCCTGGCACACCCACGCGATGCCCAACGCGGCCTATATCTTGTCGGGCCATCTCACGGTCGAGGAGCGCGACACCGGGCGCAAGGCTACCTACCGCGCCGGCGAAGCCTTCGCGGAATCGGTCGGCAACGTCCATCGCGGCGTGACCGGTAACGAACCGGCCGTGGTGATCGTCACATACGCGGCGGTCCCGGGACAGAAGCTGTCCGTCCCGATCGACGGTGAAGAGGACGAGTGACGTCGCCCCAGAAGCCGGATCCGACAATCAAGGACGCCTGACCTGATGAACAAGCCACTCTCGATCGCCGTGGTCGTCGGAAGCCTTCGCGCAGATGGCATAAGTCACCGCGGGGCTCTCGCGCTGTCGCGGCTTGCGCCTAACACGCTCGATCTGTCCATCGTGCCGATCGGCGATCTGCCGTTGTACAACCCCGACCGCGAAGGTCAGGCCGATACCGCGCCCTGGGCAGCATTTCGCGATGCACTCAAGCCTGCTGACGGTGTCCTGTTCGTCACCCCCGAGTACAACCGCTCCGTACCTGCGCCACTGAAGAACGCGATCGACGTCGGTTCGCGACCCTATGGAGCAAGCGCGTGGGCGGGGAAGCCGGCAGCCGTGGTCTCCGTGTCCCCCGGCGGCCTGTCGGCATTCGGCGCCAATCACCATCTGCGCCAGAGCCTCGTGTTCCTCGACATGCCCGTGCTTCAGCAGCCGGAAGCGTACATCGGACATGCCGCGACGCTGTTCGGTGACGATGGCGCCGTATCGGCGCCGGACACGGAAGCGTTCCTGAGCACCTTCATGTCCCGCTTCGCCGACTGGGTTTCTCTCATCGCCTCGGTAAACAAGGAGCGTCGGCCTTGAACTTCCGGGTCCTGGCGTCGGTCGTCATTGCTGGTGCGCTCGCTTCGGCTGCGGCTGCCCGGCCCGGTGCAAACCGGACTGTGACACTGTGCCAGGGGACGTTCGCGGGTACGCCCGATGGCGACGTGCTTCGCTTCCTGGGTATGCCCTATGCTGCGGCGCCGACTGGCGCTCGACGCTGGTACCCTCCCGTGGATGCACCCCGCCATCGCGGGATTCTTGCGGCGGACCAGTTCGGGCCGAGCTGCCCTCAGCAGCTCAGCGACGCACCGATGATGGCATGGACCATGGAATATCTTCCTCCTCCCGCGCTCGGCACGAACGAGAACTGCCTGATCGTCAACGTCTGGACTCCGGTTACCGAAGCGAAGGCGCGCACCGGCGCGCGGCTGCCGGTCCTGTTCTTCATTCACGGTGGCGGCTTCACCAGCGGCAGCTCCTCCGTGCCGATCTACGACGGCGCCAATCTGGCGCGCCGCGGCATGGTCGTGGTGACGATCAACTACCGGCTGGGCGAGCTTGGCTTCCTCGCGCATCGTGAGCTCACCGCGGAGCAGAGCGGCGGGTCGGGCAATTACGGGCTGCAGGACCAGATAGCGGCGCTTCGCTGGGTGAAGAGCAACGTCGCGGCGTTCGGCGGCGATCCGTCGAAGGTGACCCTCGCCGGCCAGTCCGCAGGCGCATGGTCGGTGATGGCATTGCTGGCCTCTCCGCAGGCGAAGGGATTGTTCCGCGCCGCCATTGCGCTCAGCACCCCCGATCTGGGTGACTATCGACCCCTCGCAGAGGGCGAGGAGCGTGGCACCAGCTTGTTCGCCAAGTGGAACGTCAGGACCCTGCAGCAGGCCCGCGCCCTGCCGGCGGCCCACCTCGACGGCGCAGCACCGTACGGGAACATCGTCACGGACGGAGCGGTCATTCCGCACGGGACGACGTCGCGCGCGATCGCCAGCGATGTACCGCTCATGATGGGCTACACGCTCAACGATCTTTTTGCACCAAGCCCGAAGGTGGATCCGGCTGGTTGGAGCGCGGACGCGCGGCGTCGCTATGGTGCGGATGCCGACACTTTCCTGCGCTTCTATCCCGGCGCCACCGTGACGGAGGCCCGTCATTCCGCCGCGCGGGAGGCGGGCGACCGCTTCGAGTTTGGGCCCCTCCCTCGGTGGGTGGAAGAGCGCAGCGCGCGCAGCCCGGTCTATGTCTATCGCTTCAGCCATGTCGAGCCGGGGCCCGATTCTTCACGATACGGCGCGTTCCACACCTCCGAGCTGCCTTACATGTTCGACACGCTCGACAAGGCCCCGGAACGCGGCTTCACCGCCGTCGACCGCCACGTCGTTCGCCAGTTCGGCGGCGCAATCGAGAATTTTATCAAGCAAGCCGACCCGAACGGTGCCGGCCTACCACGGTGGGCGCCGCTTACGCGCGATGGCAAGGAGCTGGTAGAGTTTGGCGATCAGGCGGTGCCCTCCCGTATCTACCCTCCCGGCGCGGATACTATCATCGGGCGCGGTAAGCCGCCTGCCCGTGATGGTGCGGGCGAAAGGCCACCGACGCCCGCTCCGCAATCCTGATCTTTCGATCCCCTGCGCCGTCGTGCGATCGAAGGTCGTTCAGTATCGATGCCGGACGCTCCGAGTGCCGCATCGTAGGAACGGACCGATGCGTCCGGATCTTAGGTGCCCATTCTGACGCTCAAGAATACGTGATCGCATCATGACTGCTATACCACGCTCTTTGAGAAACGGGTTCAATAGACCACGACGGAACGGATGCTCTCGCCGGAATGCATGAGATCGAAGCCCTTGTTGATGTCCTCGAGCTTGAGGACGTGCGTAATCATCGGATCGATCTCGATCTTGCCGTCCATGTACCAGTCGACGATTTTGGGCACGTCGGTGCGGCCCTTGGCGCCGCCGAAAGCCGATCCGCGCCAGTTTCGTCCGGTGACGAGCTGGAACGGCCGCGTGCTGATCTCCTTGCCTGCCTCGGCCACGCCGATCACGATGCTCGTTCCCCAGCCGCGGTGACAAGCCTCCAAGGCGATGCGCATGACATCGGTATTGCCGGTGCAGTCGAAGGTGTAGTCCGCGCCGCCATCGGTCAGCTTCAGAAGCTCGGCAATGACCTCATCGCGCGACAGGCCGCGACTGTTGAGAAAGTGCGTCATGCCGAAACGCCGGCCCCATTCCTCGCGATCAGCGTTGATGTCGACCCCGACAATCTTGTTCGCGCCCGCGAGGCGGGCGCCCTGAAGTACGTTCAAGCCGATCCCGCCCAAGCCGAACACGACCACGTTGTCGCCCACCTGCACCTTGGCGGTGTTGACGGCCGCTCCAACGCCGGTTGTGACGCCACAGCCGATGTAGCAACTCGAATTGAACGGCGCGTCCTTGCGGATTTGTGCCACCGCGATCTCTGGCAGGACGGTGAAGTTCGAGAAGGTCGAGCAGCCCATGTAGTGAAAGATCGGCTGCCCCCTGTAGTTGAAGCGCGTTGTTCCGTCCGGCATGAGCCCCCTTCCCTGCGTGTCGCGTATCGCGGTGCATAGGTTGGTCTTGCCGCTGAGACATGACTTACACTGGCGGCATTCCGGCGTGTAGAGCGGTATCACGTGGTCGCCTGGCTTCACCGACGTGACGCCCGGCCCGACGTCGCGGACGATGCCAGCGCCTTCATGTCCAAGAATCGAAGGGAAAATGCCTTCACTGTCCAAGCCGCCGAGCGTGTAGGCGTCGGTATGGCAAAGTCCGGTGGCTATGATCTCTACGAGCACCTCTCCGGCCCTTGGGCCGTCGAGATCGACCTCGACGATTTCAAGTGGATTCTTCGCTCCAAATGCAACTGCCGCACGGGTCTTCATGTCGAGGCTCCTTGATGCCCCCCAACTTACCGTTGCAGCGTGCATGCGATAATACACTTCTTTCGCAAAACAAAATGTCACTGGAGGAATAATGTCCACGTGGGATGGGATCGACGAGTTCATCGCGGTTGCCGAGGCGAGCTCGTTCTCCAAGGCGGCGCGTGCAATCGGGATGTCTCCGACGCACGTCAGCCGCTCGGTCAGCCAGCTCGAGGTGCGGCTGCAAGCGCTGTTGTTCAACAGAACGACTCGTTTCGTTGAGCTTACCGATGACGGTCAGGTCTTTTTTGACCAATGCCGGCGGATCGCTCAAGACCGCGACGAGGCAGTCGCAATGATCACGGACCGGGGCGAGCCGACCGGCGAGCTCCGGGTGACCTGCTCAACTGCAATCGGAGAGCGCTTCGTTGTCCCGGTCATCCGGCGCCTTGCGGTCGAACACTCGAACCTACGGGTCTCAATCGAGCTGACCAACCGGATCGTCGACCTGATCGGAGAAGGCATCGACCTTGCCGTTCGCACGGGCGAGATCACAGACAATCGCCTGCTTGGCTCGCTCGTCGCGCAGCGGCGCCTCTATACCTGCGCATCACCAGAATATCTCGCTCGCCGAGGAGAACCAAGATCGGTGGACGACCTAGCCAATCACGACCGGTTGATCGGCACGAGCTCCGTCTGGCATTATCAGGTTGCGGGCGAGCGCGTTCATCATCGACCGTCCAGTCGCTTCCGCTGCAACAGCGGTAACGCCGTTATGGACGCCTGCCTGTCAGGTATGGGCATCTGCCAGCTTCCAGAAATCTATGTGCTTCCTTACATCACTAGCGGAGGTGCGCGATTGATCTTAGAAGAGTTCCGTCCTGAGGACGAGCCCATCTGGGCGGTGTACCCTCGGCGGCGCCACCTACATCCCAAAATTAGGGTCGCAGTCGAGGTTTTGAAGAGAGATCTGCGTTCTACGATGGGCCACTAAATAGAACGGTAGCGCGTAGCGGCCACTCGATCGAACGCCAACTCTAAGCCATTTATCGCAATTGTCCTCCCGTGCCTAAACCAACGGCTATTATCATTTCTGCCGGGTGGGCCCCGCGCCCTGTCCACTAATCGAGTGGCCGGGCTTTTTAGTCGGCTACTCGAAGGCGAATTTGGCGCTATCCGCCCGCACCAAGCTAAGCCGCCTATAAATCTATAGAGTACGATAAAAGATCAATGCGAATAGAGGAAGGCGTGCTCGGGCCGGATCGGCATCAGTCGCACTCCCCTATCACGCAACAAGCCTAAGGCGCTTCCGCCTTGCTCGGCATGGGGCGTTATGCTGTACCGCGTGAGGATGGCGAGCTGGCGCGCGGTGCGCGATGTCCGCATCCACTGAGCCGTGAGCTTCCGCATCACTTCCGGATCAATGCGCGCCGTCCCACGCTTATACACTCCCCTAGCCTTAAAGGCCTGGATGCCCTCAGCTTGGCGCCCCTAGCGCACAATCGTCTCAAACTTGGCGAAGACACAACATGTCCAGGCAAGCTTTGCCTGCTGCTTTCGAGGTATCAATTGGCTGCTCATTCGGTTTCAGAGCCACACTCCTGCCCTACAGCTTGTGCACGATGTTCTGTAGATCCTCAAATAACACGTTTGCGCCCTGACAGCGTTGCGAACACGATCACGAGCGCACTTGCGACGATCAGCAGCGTAAGCGGAACCGTCCAGCCGCCGGTTGCATCGCGTAGCACTCCAATCAGCAGCGGTCCGGCTGCCGCGCCTCCGTAGCCAATACACTGCGCCATACTGGACAAAGCACCCGCCTGATCATGGTCACGTGTGCGAAGCGCGAACAGTGACAGACTTGTGACCAATGCGATCCCTGCACCGAGGCCGCCCACGATCAACCAAACCAGAGACAATGCGGGGTGTGCGAGCAACCCAGTCGTGCTGACCAAGAGGCACATACCGCACGAGAAGCCGAGTAGCCGCTGATCGGGCAGACGCTGGATGAGCGACGCGCTGCCGAGGTTGGTTGCAACTGCGACCACCTGATACACAAGGAGGTACAGGCCGGCTGCTTTCGGCGAAACTCCTGAGGTGCCACCGTAGGAAGCAAACCAGTCGATGATCGAGTAGAAAATGAGCGAGTGAAGCGCGAAAAATAGCGACACCTGCCATCCAATCGGATGCCGCCAAGGTGAGACGATGGCCACCTCTTTGACCGCTACGGGGAGAGAAGCCCGGGTTGATCTTAGCTGCGGCAGCCAAGTGAGCAGGGTTATCAGCGAGAGAACGGCCCACACACCGAGCGACCAACGCCAATCCGCGAAGGCTAGGCTCGCAATTGGAACGGCTACACCCGCGGCTACACCCGCGACACCGGCCATCGCCGCGGCATAGAGGCCAATCAGACCCGCGGCGCGGTCAGGAAAGTCCCGCTTTACAAGACCGGGAAGCAGGACGTTGCCGAAGGCGATGCCCATACTTAGCAGGACTGTACCGATCCACAGCCCGATCGGCAGCCATACCGAGCGCAGCAACGTGCCGAGGAAAATCGCTGCGATCGCTGCACCGAGAACGCGTTCCAGGCCGTACCGTCGGCCCACAGACGGCGCAATTAGCGACACCGCCGCAAACAGGAGTAGCGGCAATGCATGGAGCATCCCGGCCTCAGCCCCGCTCAGCTTCATTGAAGCTTGTACGTCCGGCAAGACCGGGCCTAAGCTGGTGATCGGCGCGCGGAGATTGGCGCCAACCAAAACAATCCCGATTGACAGATTCTTGGCACCATTAAGGCGAACGGCAGTTTCGGATGAGTGCATAGTCAACCTGACCCAGCAAGAAGCCCGTGGGCATCTTCGTCGTAGTGCGTTGGTTGACGTTAACGCTTACGCGGGCAAACTTATGCTGCCCGTCTACCCAGATCGCTACCGCCGTGGGTCACAGCCGTCAATGACCTGCTCCCCTTTTCTCCTCCAGTTATAACTGGAGTCCGGGGTAGGTATGGTGCCCGTCGGGGCGATGTTGCACAACCGGTCCGGCAGCATCGGCGGGCGTCAGCCCGCCTGTTCCGCTGTGCGGTCGAACGTGGTTGTAATCGTCGCGCCAGAGCCGCAGCACCGAGCGGGCATGGCCGAGCAACACGAACAGCGTCTTGAGGCATTCGTCGCGCAGGCGGCCGTTGAAGCTCTCGACATAGCCGTTCTGCTGCGGCTTGCCGGGCGCGATATAGTGCCACTCGACAGGCCGCTCCTGCGTCCATCTCAGGATCGCCAGGCTGGTCAGCTCGGTGCCGTTGTTGCTCGCGAGCTCGACGCCATCATCGCCGCCGGAGGCGGGCCGCCGCCTGGCGGAGTTCTAGGGGGACACGTCACCGAGCATGGACATTTTTGGGCGGTCACAAGTCCACAAATACCAAGTGCGAAGCATATCATGAGCATCAGGAACGCGCCAATTCAGGAGAGCCTACCGCTTCGTTCCAGTCAGCGGCCATCTCGCGTCATTAAAACGGACTAATCGCAGACCGGCGAAATCACCCGGCAGCGTCGGTTGCCACCGCGCCCCATCACAGCTTCTCGGTCAATTCCGGCAACAGCGTGAACAGGTCGCCGACCAGGCCGATGTCCGCGACCTGGAAGATCGGGGCATCCTCATCCTTGTTGATGGCGATGATGACCTTCGAATCCTTCATACCGGCGAGATGCTGGATCGCGCCGGAGATGCCGACCGCGATATAGACCTCGGGCGCGACGATCTTGCCGGTCTGTCCGACCTGATAGTCGTTGGGCACATAGCCGGCATCGACCGCGGCGCGGCTGGCGCCGACGCCCGCGCCAAGCTTGTCGGCAAGCGGCTCGATCAGCTTGGTGAAGTTCTCGCCATTCTGCAGCGCGCGCCCGCCGGAGACGATGATCTTCGCCGAGGTCAGCTCGGGGCGGGCATTCTCGGCGATCTCGGCGCCCGTGAAGCTCGACAGGCCCTTGTCGCCGGTTGACGCGACGGCCTCCACCGTTCCGCTGCCACCCTCAGTGGCCGCCTTCTCGAAGGCAGTGCCGCGAACGGTGATCACCTTCTTGGCGTCCGACGACTGCACCGTCGCGATCGCGTTGCCCGCGTAGATCGGCCGGGTGAAGGTGTCTTCGCTCTCGACCGACAGGATATCGGAGATCTGCATGACGTCGAGCAGCGCGGCAACGCGCGGCGCGATGTTCTTGCCGTGGGTGGTGGACGGCGCGACGAAGGCGTCGTGATGACCCATCAGCTCGACGATCAGCGGTGCGACATTCTCGGCGAGCGCATGCGCATAGGCCGCGTCGTCGGCGACATGGACCTTGCCGACGCCGGCGATTTTGGTCGCCGCTTCCGCCACCGCGGCGACACCCTGCCCGGCGACGACGAGATGGACCTCGCCGAGCTTGGCCGCGGCAGTGACGGCCGACAGCGTGGCATCCTTGACGGCCTGACCGTCATGCTCGACCCAGACGAGAGTCTTCACTTGGCAATCCCCATGGCATGCAGCTTCATCACGAGTTCGTCGACATCGGCGACCTTGATGCCGGCCGAGCGCTTGCCGGGCTCGACCACCTTGAGGGTCGTGATCCGCGGTGTGACATCGACGCCGTAATCGGCGGGCGTCTTGGTGGCGAGCGGCTTGGACTTGGCCTTCATGATGTTGGGCAACGACGCATAGCGCGGCTCGTTGAGGCGCAGATCGGTAGTGACGATCGCGGGGAGCTTGAACGAATCGGTCTCGAGACCGCCGTCCACCTCGCGGGTCACCGTCACCGTGTCCGCGGTCAGCTCGACCTTGGACGCGAAGGTGCCCTGGCCCCAGCCGAGCAGGCCGGCAAGCATCTGCCCCGTCTGGTTGTTGTCGTCGTCGATCGCCTGCTTGCCAAGGATGACGAGATTGGGCTGCTCCTCCTCGACGATCTTGGCGAGGATCTTGGCGACGCCCAGCGGCTCGACCTTCTGGTCCGCGGTGACGAGGATGGCGCGATCGGCGCCCATCGCCAGCGCGGTGCGCAGCGTCTCCTGCGCCTTGGGTTCGCCGATCGACACGACGACGATCTCGGTGACGCCCTTGTCCTTGAAGCGGATCGCCTCTTCGACCGCGATCTCGTCGAACGGGTTCATGCTCATCTTGACGTTGGCGAGGTCGACCCCCGTCCCGTCTGCCTTCACGCGAGGCTTCACATTATGATCAAGCACGCGCTTGACCGGCACCAGCACCTTCATGCTCTACTCCAAAAAATCGTGCGGATCGCATCGGTCTTAGCTGATCGGGCAATCGTCGACTGTCGCCACCGCGGCACCCGTTACATTGACCGCCGACCCGCGCATCAATTATGCGTTTGCGATCACAACAGCGCGGGTGTTGAGATAACTTTCCAATGCCTCAGGCCCACCTTCCGTGCCGTAACCAGAGTCTTTCATCCCTCCAAACGGCAGCTCGGCCGAAGTTGCAGCGGGAGTGTTTATCCACAGCATGCCAACTTCAACCTTGCGGGTGAGTAGATCGGCATTGGTGAGAGATTGGGTGAATGCATATCCTGCCAGACCGAACGACAAGCGATTTGCCTCCGCAATCGCCTCCTCCAAAGCATCAAAGCCGCGGATACCAGCGACAGGACCGAATGGCTCATCGTTGAAGAGGTGCGTATCGAGCGGCACGTCGGTCAATACGGTGGGTGACCAGAAATGACCCGCTTTGCCGATCGGGCCCCCGCCAGCCAGCAAGGTGGCGCCCTTGCTGATCGCATCCTCTTGAAAATCCGCCATCGCCGCCACCCGGCGCGCATTGACGAGCGGTCCCATCTGCGTGTCCTTGGCCATCCCGTCGCCGACCACGATGCCGCGCGCCAGATCGGCCAGCCCTTCCGCGAAGACCTGCTTGACGCTGTTGTGGACCAGGAAGCGGGTCGGGGCGATGCAGACCTGGCCGGCATTGCGGAACTTGGCGCCCCCGATGCTCTTCACCGCCAGCGCTACGTCGGCATCGTCGCAGACGATCACGGGCGCATGCCCGCCGAGTTCCATCGACACCCTTTTCATGTGCTGTCCGGCCATGCCAGCTAGTAGCTTGCCGACCGGCGTCGAGCCCGTGAAGGTGATCTTCCGGATGATAGGGCTGGCGATGAGATGCTGCGAAATCTCTGCCGGGTCGCCAAATACGAGTCCGAGCACGCCCTCGGGCAGCCCAGCATCATGGAACGCCCTGATCAACGCGGCGGGGCTCGCAGGCGTCTCCTGCGGCGCCTTGACGATGATCGAGCAGCCTGCCGCGAGGCCTGCACCGATCTTGCGCACGATCTGGTTGATTGGAAAGTTCCACGGCGTGAACGCTGCCACCGGGCCAACCGGATCCTTCAACACCATCTGCCGCGTTGACGGCGTGGACCGGTGGGGCACCAGCCGCCCATAGATCCGAAAGCCTTCTTCCGCGAACCAGTCGATCATTCCCGCGGCAGCAATCGTTTCGCCGCGGGCTTCCGCCAGCGGCTTACCCTGTTCCAAGGTCATGAGTTCAGCTATGCGATCAGCCCGTTCGCGCAGCAGATCGGCAGCCTTGCGCATGATCCGGCTGCGCTCGGCGGGAGTGTGATCGCGCCACAGCTTGAAACCGCGGTCGGCTGCATCGAGCGCCGCGTCGAGGTCAGCCTGCCTTGCGCACGCAACCCGTCCGATCTCTTCTCCCGTCGCCGGGTTCATCACGGCTAGGGATCCGCCGTCGCGGGCATCCTGCCACGTGCCGCCGATGAAGAGCTGTGTGTCGATGTAGGCCATGGTGAAACTCCGAAATGTAGCGGTCGTGCGGCAGGAAGAGGGGCGCCTTAGACAAACCTGATGTGGGTCGACCGACGACGCGGCTGTTGAGATAGGATTGAAGCGCATCTTCCCGGTCGCTGCCCCCAGCAGGCTAACTGCCTGCCGGCGGCCCCATGCGAGATCAGTTGAATACCATGCCGCCGTCGATGATCACCGCCTGTCCGGTCATGTAATCGGAGTCTGGCCCAGCAAGGAACGACACGCAGGCAGCGACGTCGGCGGGCTTGGACACGCGCTTCAACGTTATGTTCTTGGCAAACTGCTCCATGCCCCATTCAAACGGCTGGCCGTTGTTGGTCGCGAGATCGCTCGCCACCTTCTGCATCATCGGTGTATCGACGATGCCGGGGCAATAAGCATTTACGGTGATTCCGAGATGCGCCAGATCACGCGCTGCCGTCTGGGTGATGCCCCGCACCGCGAACTTGGTACCGCAATAGACCGCAAGATCCGGGTTGCCGACCTGCCCAGCCTGCGAGCAGGCGTTGATGATCTTGCCGCCGTGCCCGAGCTGCTTAAAGCTTTTGGTTGCGGCTTGGATGCCCCATAGCACGCCGCCGACGTTGATATCGAAAGCGCGGCGATACAGATCATAGTCGATCCCCTCGATCGGGGTGATCGGCGCCACGCCAGCGTTGTTGATGAGCACGTCCAGCCCGCCGAACCGATCGGCCGCCTGTTCAACCGCCGCGAACACCGACTGACGGTCTGCGACGTCGACGGCAATGGCGCACGCGCTGGCGCCTGAAGCTTCCAGCCTCGCCGCCACTGCTTCCGCTGCGCCTACGTTCATGTCTGCACAGGCTACTGCGAAGCCGTCGGCCGCGAGCCGCAACGCAATAGCCTCGCCGATGCCCTGCGCGGCGCCAGTCACGAAAACGGTTCTGCCTGTTACCTTGCTCATCGTCTTCTCCTTGTCGATGTAGTTTCGCCGCCGCGCGTCAGAATGAGACCGAACTCTTCATGCCGAGAGCCACCACGTTGCGGCGTTCCGAAATGCCGCCCGGGTTGAAGCCAAACTGCACGTCCGGCACGATCGTGACGCCTGTGGTGGCGACCAGCCGATAATCCGCCTCCAGGATCCATTGGGCTTGGCGCACACCATCGATCTAACCGTTGGCCAGCGCGATACGGTCAGTCTCGCGCATCCGATCATTGATCTGCGTGCGCACCAGCGCCAGCGCGACCTGGTCGTTTCGGCGGCTGGCGAAGGTACCGTCTGCGTGAAACCGAGTGCCGTCTGGTTGTCGATCAGGCTGGATCGCCGATCCAACTGCGTAAAATTGAAGAACATGGACAAGCCCTTGCGGTCCAGCCCTTCGGGCGACGCCGTAAGCTGCTGTGACATCTCAGAATAGACACCATGCCGCCCACGGAAGCTCTGCCCCGGCTGGCCTGAAACGATCGTCAGTTGCCCGGCATCGTCTCGCACCAGATCTTGCGCCCCCGACGTCTCGATCCACCCGCCGATCTTGTAATAGCCCGGACGGTCGCCGCCCAGCACCGGCGTCCACGCCGCCTCAATCGGCACCAGCACCCCGCTTCCGCCCGAGAGCGCTAGCCGGAAGCCGTTGGTCGGATCCACGTTTCGCTGATTGACCTGATAGACGCCTACCTGGAAATATTCCTGCTTGCGGTCTTCTTGGGGGCGCTGACGTCCGCCGCTCGGCGAGTTGCCGAGTTTGTCGTTTAACCGGTGGTTGCGTTCACCAGCTCCCTCTCGAGCGTGAAGCCGCGATAGTCGTCGTTCGCCACCGCCGCGAGCGTGTCGCGGAACGCGCCAAGACCGCCCATGTAGAAGTAAATTGTCTTCTTCTTACCCGGGATGTTCGTGCCAAAAATCCACGAGTCGGCTTTGGGGAAAAGCGTTTGGCTAGCGATCTCCTCGCAAGTGCGCACCCATTCGGCTTCCGCCTGCGGGGTCGCCTCGATGGTCGCGACGTGGTTGCGCTCCATGTAGCCGATGGCATCGGAAATCCATTCGACCTCGGCCTCGATCGAGGGCGGTAGGTTCGTAAACGGCCCGTTGGGGCCAAGCACCATGAACATGTTGGGAAAGCCAACCGTACCGATCGAGAGGTAGGCGGCCGGCCCCTCGCTCCAGTGATCGCGCATCTGCAGGCCGCCGCGGCCGCGTAGATCCATGCGCTTGTAATTGCCGTCGACTGCGTCGAAGCCTGTGGCGAACACCAGGATGTCGAGTTCATGCTCCACCCCGTCGGCGGTGCGGATGCCGTTCTCAGTCATCTCCACGATCGGGTTCTCCCCGATATGGACTAGCGACACGTTGTCGCGATTGAACGTCTGATAATAGCCGCTGTCGCACAGCGGGCGCTTGGCGTGGAGATCGTTGGGCTTGAGCTTGCGCGCCGTTTCCGGATCGTTGACGATCTGGTCGATCTTGCGGCGGATATAATCCTGCGCCGCCTTGTTCGCTGCTTCGTCCGTGGCGATGTCGCCGAAGGTTTCGAACATGAAGCGGAAGCCGCCGCCCTTGGCCCAGGCCTTGTCGAAGATGCGCTCGCGCTCTTCGTCCGACACGCTGGCAAGCGGTCGGGTGCTTTCCTCGAAGCCGAAGGCGAGTGCCGACTTGCGCACCCCTTCCCAGATCTTCGGGTAATCACGCCTTATTTCCTCAAGCTCGGCCTCGGACAGCGGCCCATTGCCGACCGGCACGGAATATTGCGGCGAGCGCTGGAAGACGGTAAGGTGGTTGACCACGGGAGCGGTCGCAGTGATGAACTGCACGCCGGTGGATCCGGTGCCGATCACGCCGACGCGTTTGCCCTCGATGCCGGCGTCGCTCGGCCAGCGCGACGTGTGATAGATCTTGCCCTTGAACCGATCCATGCCCTCGATCTTGGGGATGTTGGTTGCGGCGAGAAGCCCGACGGCGGTCACCAGATATTTAGCGGAATAGGTCTGGCCATCGTCGGTGGTCAGCTGCCAGCGCGCTGCGTCCTCGTCGAATACGGCCGAAGTGATGCCGGTGTTGAGCCGGATATCCTTGTACAGGTCGTGACGCTCGGCAACATGCTCGAGGTACTTGAGGATTTCCGGCTGCGGCACATATTTGCTCTTATGCGGCCACGTCCGCAGCAGTTCATCGTCCCACGAATAACAGTACACATGGGATTCTGAATCGGACAGCGCGCCGGGGTAGCGGTTCCAATACCAGGTGCCGCCGACCCCGCCCGCCTTGTCGAAGGCGAGCGTGTCGAGGCCTAGTTCGTCACGCAGCTTCTTGAGCGCATAAAGACCCGCAAACCCGGCGCCGATCACCGCTGCGTCGAGGTTGGTCGCGGCTGCTGTGCTGTCGCCTGCATTGTTTCCGGTCATCCTACTCTCCACTTTATTTTGGTTGGCTTCGGCCCGAGCTAGCAGCCGCTTCGAGACAGCTTGGTCACCATGCGTTGGCCCTGAAATCCCGCACCATGTTGCGTGCGATGATAACCTGCTGGATTTGGCTGGTGCCCTCGTAGATCCGGAACAGCCGCACATCGCGGAAGAACCGCTCGATGCTGTACTCACTGATGTAGCCGGCACCGCCGTGGATCTGGACACACCGGTCCGCGACCCGACCGCACATCTCGGTGGCGAACAACTTGGCGCAAGAGGCTTTAGTCACGACATCTTGGCCACCGTCACGCTCGCGCGCGGCATCAAGCACCATGCACCGCGCGGCATAGATTTCGGCCTTGCTGTCAGCGAGCATGCCCTGGATTAGCTGGAACTCGGCAATGGGCTGCCCAAACTGCTTGCGTTCAAGCGCGTAGCGCAGCGTATCGGCGAGCATTCGCTCTGCGGCTGCGACACTGATCGCGGCGATATGCAACCGGCCCTTGTCGAGCACCTTCATCGCGGTCTTGAAGCCGACGCCCTCCTTGCCGCCAATAAGGTTGGCAGCCGGTACGCGGACGTTGTCGAAAATGACGTCGCTGGTATGCGCGCCTTTCTGGCCCATCTTCTTGTCGGGCTTCCCTATCGTCAAGCCGGGAGTATCGCGCTCGACGATGAAAGCGCTGATGCCGCCCGCCCCCTTGATGTTGTGATCAGTGCGCGCCATCACGCTGAAGATGCCGGCGTGGGGAGCGTTGGTGATGTAACGCTTGGTGCCGTTGAGGACATAGCTGTCGCCGTCGCGAACGGCGCTGGTCTTGAGTGAGGCGGCGTCCGTGCCGGAGTCGGGCTCGGTGAGGCAGAAGGCGCTAAGATATTTGCCACTCGCGAGTCGCGGCAGATAATGCGCCTTCTGTTCGGCAGTCCCGTCTAGCAGGATGCCGATCGATCCGATGCCGTTGTTGGTGCCGATGTAGGAGCGGAACGCTGGCGAGGCCCGCCCCAGCTCGAACGCAATCAGCACCTCCTCCTCCATCGTCACGCCCAGTCCGCCGAACTCCTCGGGGATGGTTAGGCCGAACAGGCCGAGCTCGCGCATCTGCTCGACGACATCGGCAGGAATCGTGTCGGTCTCGGCCACTTCAATTTCGCGCGGGATCAGCGCCTCATCGACGAACCTGCCGATCGAACCGAGTAGAACATCGAGCATTTCCGCGTCACGGATCATCGTGCCATCCTGTGTTTGCCGCAGCCGTAAGGTGATCGGTAAATCGGGCCACGCTGCTACAAGGCGACCGCGCGCATCTGGCTGACCATGTGTTTGAGCCGTGGGCCGATATCGTCCTCGAGCTTCTCGCGCGGCAGGACGAAGCTCGGCCCGCCGCAGTTGAAGGCGAGGATGCCGTACTCGGGATGGACGAAGGGCACGCCCACCGAGTTGACGTCACGCTCCCACTCGCCGATCGAGAGGCAATAGCCGAAATCGGCATAGTCTCGAAACGCGCGCTCCAGTCCGCGGCGTATCTCCAGCCAGTCGCCTTCGTTACGGCTTCGCAACTGATCGAGCAGGCCATCGCGTTGCGCATCGGGCATCGCTGCCATGCACGCCCGCCCGATCGAAGTGAGATGGATTGGCATGTGATAGCCGACCTGCCGTCGTGTGGTCAGGTTGGTCTGGCCATGAACAACGTCGATATAGACCATCTGCAGCCGATCGCGCGCGGCCAGCGCCACCGCGGCATGGGCGTGCTGCGCGAGCTCGACCATGAAGGAATTGGCGATCGAGCGGATCGGTAGGTTCGACAGCATCTGATAGCCGAACGCCAGCACGCCGACGTCGAGCTGGTAACGCCCCGAAAACGGATGCTTCTTGAGATAGCCGAGCTGCGCCAGCGTATAGGTCATGCGCGACACCGTGGCCTTCGGCAGGCCAGTCTTGGCAGCGAGCTCCTGATTGCCGAGCACGCTTTCCTGGCGACTGAAGCAGCGGAGCAGTTCCATGCCGCGGGCTAAAGCGACAACGAAGTTGCGGTCTTTGGTACCATCTCGATCATCCTCATCCTCCAGCATCGGCTGATTCCCGATCGCCGCCGGGATGTCAGTCGCAACGTCGCTTGGCCCCTGATGAGCCAACGTCTGCTTGTTCGATGCCATCGTTATGCCGCTCCTAAAACTCTGTCAATCCTGCGAAATCTAGTTCCGCACAGCGGAACCGTCAATGTCACGTAGTGGAAGCGAGTGGTTGAGAGCCCTTCGATCGCAGGGATCGCGCGGGTTTACATCTCCGCTCCTCCGCGCTTATTAACACAGAAAAGCAGAATAGGATTCCGCTGTGCGGAACGATGGATGAGGAAGGCCGAATGGAAGCTGTGTATAGGATAGCTGGCATGACCAGGGCCAAGCGCCAAACGCCACCGATTGCTCCGCAATGACGGGCGCGCTTGCCGGCATCAGAGTCCTCGATCTCAGTCGCGTGCTTGCCGGGCCATGGTGTGGACAGATCCTTGCGGATCTTGGCGCCGATGTCGTCAAGGTAGAACGCCCGCGGACCGGAGACGATACCCGCGGCTGGGGTCCGCCCTATATGGCCACCGAGGACGGCGAGCCCAGCGATCAGGCGTCCTATTATCAATCTACCAATCGCGGCAAGCGATCGGTAACGATCGACATCACCGATCCGCGCGGCCAAGAGCTCGTGCGCACGCTCGCCGCCAACGCTGACGTGCTGATCGAAAATTACAAATCGGGGTCACTGGGCAAATACGGCCTCGGTTACGCCGATCTCAACGCGCTTAATCCCCGGCTGATCTATTGCTCGATCACGGGCTTTGGGCAGACGGGCCCGCGCGCCGCGGAGCCGGGCTACGATTTCATCGTCCAGGCGCTCGGCGGATTGATGAGCATTACCGGTGAGCGCGACAGCCGGCCGGGCGGCGGGCCACAGAAGGTCGGTGTGGCGGTCGCCGATCTGATGACCGGCCTGTACGCCACCATCGCCATACAGGCAGCGTTGATCGCCCGCCAGACCAGTGGGCGTGGCCAGCATTGCGACATGGCACTTTTCGACGTGCAGGTGGCCACACTCGGCAACCAAGCCATGAACTATCTGGCCACCGGCCGTGCCCCCGCCCGCCAGGGCAACGCGCACGTCAATATCGTTCCCTATCAGGTGTTCGATGCCAGCGATGGGAGCTTCGTCATCGCCTGCGGCAACGACAGCCAATTCGTCGCACTCTGCGCCGCCATCGGGCTACCCGAACTCGCCTCGGATCCGCGCTTCAAGCGAAACTGCGACCGAGTGGTGCACCGGGAACTGGTGAGTGCCGCCCTGCAGGACCATTTCCGCCGAGCCCCCGTAGCGCCGTGGATCAGTAAGATCGAAGCAGTCGGCGTGCCCGTCGGCCCGATCAACGACATTGCCCAAGCGCTTGCCGAGCCGCAGGTCGCTGCACGCGACATGCTAGTGGCTATTCCGCACCCGCAGAACCCTGACTTCCGGATGACCGGCAGCCCGATCAAGCTATCCGACACGCCGGTGGCCTACGCCGCTCCACCCCCGCTGCTCGGTCAGCACACGCAAGAGGTGCTGCGCAACGATCTCGGCCTTTCCGACAGCGACATCGCCGCGCTCATTGCCGACCAGGTGGTCACCTGATCACGACCGATCCTTTGATAAACATGCAGGAGAGACAACATGACCGACACGAGCTTCGATCTCACAGGCAAGGTGGCGTTGCTGGTCGGCGGCGGACGCGGCATCGGCGCCGGCATTGCCGCCAGTCTCGCCCGCGCCGGCGCCGATGTGGTGATTGCCGACTATGACATCGGCCTTGCGGAGGAGAGCAGCGCGGCGATTGCGGCGATCGGCCGCAGAAGCGGCGCGATTGCGGTTGACGTGCGCCACCCCGATAGCGTGCAGGCCATGGTCGATGCGGTGGAGCAGCAGTTCGGCCGTCTCGATATCGCTGTGAACAATGCCGGCATCGTCAGCATCGGCTCGGTGGGCGAACTCGCAATCGATCAGTGGGACGACGTGATGGCGATCAACCTTCGCGGCGTGTTCCTGTGCTGCAAGGCCGAACTGGCTCTGATGCGCAAGAATCGTTTCGGACGGATCATCAACACCTCATCGATCGCCGGTAAGGTCGGTTTCCCCGACCTTTCACACTACACAGCCTCCAAGTTCGGGGTGATCGGCTTTACCAATGCCTTCGCCAAGGAGGTCGCGGCGGAAGGGATCACCGTCAATGCGCTCTGCCCCGGTATTGTCGGCACGGGCATGTGGCGAGGCGAAACCGGCCTTTCCGGCCGCTGGGCGCAGGAAGGCGAGAGCGAGGAGGAATCCTGGGCCCGCCACCAGGCAACGCTGCTGCCGCAAGGCGAAGCGCAGACGCCGGAGGACATGGGGCAGCTTGCCGTGTTCCTCGCAAGCGCGCCGCACGTTACCGGCCAGGCGATGGCCGTCGATGGCGGCTTCTCTCTCTGACATGCTTCAGGATTAGTCACTTCGGCACGCTTTCGGCACTGTTACATGACTAATCCCACACTCCTTTTTCGTACCCCGTGAGGCCGGCAGGACCCAAAATGACCCAAGCCTTCATCTGCGACGCCGTGCGCACTCCCATCGGCCGCTATGGCGGCATACTCGCCAAGGTAAGGGCCGACGATCTCGGTGCGTTGCCGATGAAGGCGCTGCTTGCCCGCAACCCAGACCTCGATCCGGCGGCGATCGAGGAAGTATTCTACGGATGCGCCAATCAGTCCGGCGAGGATAATCGCAACGTCGCGCGCATGAGCCTGCTCCTCGCCGGCCTGCCCCACACCGTGCCCGGCGTGACGCTCAACCGGCTATGCGCGTCGGGGCTGGAGGCGGTCGGGGCCGCGGCACGCGCGATCCGCACCGGCGAGATGGCGCTGGCGCTGGCCGGCGGCGTCGAGAGCATGACCCGCGCACCGTTCGTGATGGGCAAGGCCGACAGTGCGTATGGCCGGACCCAGCAGCTCGAGGACACGACGATGGGCTGGCGCTTCGTCAACCCCGCGCTGGAAGCGCTCTACGGCACTGAAACGATGCCCCGTACAGGCGAGAACGTCGCCGAGGATCACGGCATCAGCCGCGCTGACCAGGATGGCTTTGCGCTGCGCAGCCAGCAACGCGCCGCTGCTGCCCAGGCGAACGGCTTCTTCGCCGAGGAGATCGTTGCCGTCACCATCCCCGGCCGGAAGAAAGGCGAGACGATCGAGGTCGCGGTGGACGAGCATCCGCGCGCCGACACCACACTGGAGGCGCTCGCCAAGCTCAAGCCGCTGTTCGGCCCCGATGGCACGGTGACCGCGGGCAATGCTTCGGGAATCAACGACGGCGCCGCAGCGATGATCGTCGCCAGCGAGGAGGCGGTAAAGGTACATGGCCTTACCCCCCGCGCCCGGATCCTCGGCATGGCCTCGGCCGGGGTGGAGCCGCGGGTGATGGGCATCGGCCCCGTGCCGGCTTCGCGCAAGCTGATGGCACGCCTGGGGCTTGGAATCGACGACTTCGACGCCGTCGAGCTCAACGAGGCCTTTGCGAGTCAGAGCCTCGCCGTGCTTCGCGCACTCGAGCTGCCCGACGACAGCGAGAAGGTGAATGCACATGGCGGCGCGATCGCGCTCGGCCACCCGCTCGGCATGTCCGGCGCGCGGCTGGCGATGACACTCGTCCACGAACTCGAGCGCAGCGGCGGCAAGCGCGGCCTTGCCACCCTATGCATCGGCGTCGGTCTCGGCCTGGCGCTCGCCGTCGAGCGCGTTTGATTACCCCCCGGTGCGGCCCTGCCGCGCCTGACGACGATGGCCGGAGTATGACCATGACCGCACCGATCCGCACCGAACGCCATGGTGAGATCCTCGTCATCATCGCCGACAATCCGCCCGTCAACGCGCTCGGCGCGGCCGTCCGCGCCGGGCTCGCGCGTGCGATCGATGAGGCGGCCGCCGACGATGCGGTCGCGGCGGTGGTGCTGCGCTGCGCCGGACGCACCTTCTTCGCCGGGGCCGACATCACCGAATTCGGCAAGCCGATGCAGTCGCCGGCGCTGCCGGACCTCGTCAATGCGATAGAGGCATCGATCAAGCCGGTGGTCGCGGCGATCCATGGCACCGCGCTCGGCGGCGGCTGCGAGGTGGCGCTCGGCTGCCATTACCGCATCGCCGTGTCCTCGGCAAAGATCGGCACGCCCGAGGTCAAGCTCGGCCTACTGCCGGGTGCCGGCGGCACCCAGCGGCTGCCCCGGCTCGCGGGCGTCGCCATGGCGCTGGAGATGACGGCAAAGGGCGATCCGGTGACGGCCGCTAAGGCGCAGGCGGCGGGGCTGATCGATGCAATCGCGGGTGAAGACAGCCTCGAGGCGGACGCGATCGCCTATGCGCGTGCGATCAAGGCGTCGCGACCGATCCCGCGCGCATCAGAAAAGAAGGCGGACAGCGACCCCGATGCCGTTGCGGCGTTCCAGCGGGCGAACGCCCGTCGCTTCAGGGAGCTCGACGCGCCCGCCGCCAACATCGCCTGCGTCGTGAAAGCGACCGAATTGCCCTTCGCCGAAGGCCTCGCCTTCGAACGGGCGGCATTCCTGACGCTGATGGCGGGACCGCAATCTGCGGCTCAGCGCCATCTGTTCTTTGCCGAGCGACAGGCCGCGAAGATCGATGGCATTCCTGCCGACACCCTGCGCCGCCCCATCCGCCGGGTCGGCGTAATCGGCGCCGGAACGATGGGCGGCGGCATCGCGATGAACTTCCTCTCCGCCGGCCTCGCCGTGACGATCGTCGAGATGGAGCAGGAGGCGCTCGACCGCGGCGTCGGGGTGATGCGCCGCAACTACGATGCCTCCGCGGCCAAGGGGCGGATGACGGCGGATCAAGTGGAAGCCGCGATGGCGGCGTTGACGCCGACGCTGGACTTCGATGCCCTCGCGCAGTGCGACCTGGTCATCGAAGCGGTGTACGAGAATATGGAGGTGAAGAAGGATATCTTCGCCCGGCTCGACGCGATCGCCCGGCCCGGCGCCATGCTCGCCTCCAACACCTCCTATCTCGATCTTGATGAGATCGCCGCCGCCACCCGCCGCCCGGAGGATGTGGTAGGGATGCACTTCTTCTCGCCTGCCAATGTCATGAAGCTGCTGGAGGTGGTGCGGGGCGCGCGAACCGCGCCCGATGTACTCGCCACGGTGATGGCGCTGGCGAAGACCATCGGCAAGGTCGCGGTGGTGGCGGGGGTCACCTTCGGGTTCATCGGCAACCGCATGCTGCGCCAGCGACAGGCGGCGGCGAACGCGCTGCTGCTGGAAGGCGCGAGCCCCGAGCAGATCGATCGGGTCCATGTCGCCTTCGGCATGCCGATGGGGCCGTTCCAGATGGCCGATCTCGCCGGCGTCGACATCGGCTGGCACCGCGACCCCACCCGCATCGAGAACATCCGCGAGGCGCTCGCCGCCGAGGGCCGCTGGGGCCAGAAGAAGCTGGCAGGCTATTATGATTACGACGAGCGGCGCACCCCGTCGCCCTCGCCCCGGGTCGCCGAGATCATCGACGAGTGGCGCACCCGCACCGGGACACCCCAGCATACGGTGTCCGACGAAGAAATCGTAGAGCGCACGATCTATCCGATGATCAACGAAGGCGCGCTGATCCTCGAGGAGGGGATGGCGCAGCGCGCCTCGGACATCGATGTCGTGTGGGTCTATGGCTATGGGTGGCCGGCCTATCGCGGTGGCCCGATGTTCTGGGCGAAGAGCGAAGGCCATGATAAGATCGTCGCAGGGCTGAAGAAGCACGGCGTTGCCGTCGCCGACAGCCTGACCGGCAAACAACCGGGGTAGACCTAGCACAACCCGCCTCGACTACGGGCGGATCGTTCGACGGTGATGGACTCGGCCAGCGATACTGGACAGGTGCAATCCACCAGAACCCGTTGGTGCCCTCCGCTGCTATCTGGACAAATGGCAGCTTACCGCAAGTTCCCCCCCGAAAGCGGACCGGCTGGTTCCCTCCCATTAGCTGCCGGTCCGCTCCTAGGCATGTGACAGCGCATAGCCGCCCGTAGCATTAAGGACTAGCACCGGCTCGAGATATCCGCCATCCTAGATATATGGATAGCGGTTCAGCCATCGCTGCTTTGGGGGCGCTCGCGCAAGGAACCCGCCTCGATGTGTTCCGTCTTTTGGTCCGTCATGAGCCGGACGGGATGGCGGCGGGCGAGATCGCCCGTCGGCTCGACGTCCCGCAGAACACCATGTCGGCGCATTTGGGCATCCTTGCGCGCGCCGGCATCGTTCGATCTGAGCGGCACAGCCGTTCCATCATCTACCGCGCCGACCTCGACGGCCTGCGGGCGCTGACGCTCTTCCTGGTCAAGGACTGCTGCGCCGGCTCGCCGGAGCTGTGCGCGCCGCTGATCGCCGAGCTCACCCCCTGCTGCTGAAAGGACGCGCCGTGGCCGTCGACGTCGTGATCTACCATAATCCCGCCTGCGGCACCTCGCGCAATACGCTGGCGATAATCCGCAACGCTGGGATCGAGCCGCACGTCGTGGAGTATCTGAAGACCCCGCCGTCCCGCACGCTGCTGGTCGAGCTGATCAATCGCGCCGGCATCTCGCCCCGAGATCTGCTGCGCGAGAAAGGCACGCCCTACGCCGAGCTCGGCCTCGGCGACGTCTCGCTGACCGACGACGCCCTGCTCGACGCCATGATGGCGCACCCTATCCTGATCAACCGGCCGCTGGTTGTCTCGCCGCTCGGCGTGAAGCTCTGCCGCCCGTCGGAGGTCGTCCTCGATCTGCTACCCGAGCCACAGCGGGGCGCGTTCGCCAAGGAGGATGGCGAACAGGTGGTGGACGCCTCCGGGCACCGCGTCGCCTGATGCTCCTCGCCCTCGTCATCTTCGTCGTCACGATCGCGCTGGTCATCTGGCAGCCCCGAGGCCTTGGCATCGGATGGAGCGCGCTGGGCGGTGCCGCCGTGGCGCTGCTCGCCGGAGTGGTCTCTCTCTCCGACGTGCCGGTGGTCTGGGGTATCGTATGGAACGCGACCGCGACGTTCGTCGCGATCATCATTGTCAGCCTGCTGCTGGACGAGGCCGGCTTCTTTGAATGGGCGGCACTGCACGTCGCCCGATGGGGCGGCGGGCACGGCCGACGCCTGTTCGTCCTGATCGTCCTCCTCGGCGCAGCCGTGTCGGCGCTGTTCGCCAACGACGGCGCCGCGCTGATCCTGACCCCGATCGTCATCGCGATGCTGCGGGCGCTCGGCTACCGGGACAAGGCGACGCTGGCATTCGTGATGGCGGCCGGCTTCGTGGCCGACACGGCCAGTCTGCCGCTGATCGTGTCCAACCTGGTCAACATCGTGTCGGCCGACTTCTTCCGCATTGGGTTCGCCGACTACGCCTCGGTGATGGTGCCGGTGGATCTCGCGTCGATCGCCGCGACGCTGGTCGTGCTGCTGCTGTTCTTCCGCCGCGACGTGCCGACCGGCTACGACGTCGCGCAGCTCCGCACCCCGGCCGACGCGATCCGGGATCCCGCCACGTTCAAGGCGGGCTGGGTCGTCCTGGCCGCCCTACTCGCCGGCTTCTTCCTGCTCGAACCCATCGGCGTTCCGGTCAGCGCCGTCGCCGCTGTCGGCGCGGTCCTGCTGCTCGCCATCGCCGGGCGTGGTCACGTCATCGAGACCCGCGAGGTCCTACGCGGCGCACCGTGGCAGGTCGTGATCTTCTCGCTCGGCATGTATCTGGTCGTCTACGGCCTGCGGAACGCCGGCCTGACCGACCATCTCGCCGGTCTCCTCGACAGCGCCGCCCAGGGCGGCGTGTGGGGCGCGGCGTTCGGCGCCGGCATCATCGCCGCGCTGTTGTCGTCGGTGATGAACAACATGCCGACGGTCCTGGTCGGCGCGCTGTCGATCGACGCGACCCATGCGACCGGCCCCGTCAGGGAAGCGATGGTCTACGCCAACGTGATCGGCTGCGACCTCGGCCCCAAGATCACGCCGATCGGATCGCTCGCCACCCTCTTGTGGCTGCACGTCCTCGGGCAGAAAGGCATCCACATCGGTTGGGGCTATTACTTCCGCGTCGGCGCGACGCTGACCGTCCCCGTGCTGCTGGCCACGCTCGCCGCGCTGGCGATCTGGGTCGACGCCGGATGAGCTGCGGACACCCTCTGGAACCCACCGGGAAACCCCTGCTGATGCCCCTTCGCATCCTCACCGACCCAGACCACCTGCCGGCGCTCGATCGCCGCTACGCGCTCGATAGGCCTGCCGTGGGGCTGGGCGCGGACGACCCGCCCGTGCGCATTCTGCTGCTCTACGGATCGCTGCGCGACCGGTCCTACTCCCGGCTGTGCATCGAGGAGGCGGCGCGCCTGCTGCGCTTCTTCGGCGCGGAGACGCGCATCTTCGACCCGTCGACCCTGCCGTTGCCGGATCAGGTGGCTGGCGACGACGACCCTGCCGTCCATGAGTTGCGCGAGCTGTCGATGTGGTCGGAGGGGCAGGTGTGGTGCAGCCCAGAGCGGCACGGACAGATCACCGGCATCATGAAGCTGCAGGTTGACCACCTTCCGCTGTCGATGGGCGGGATGCGACCGACGCAGGGCCGCACCCTCGCCGTCATGCAGGTGTCGGCCGGATCGCAGTCGTTCAACAGCGTGAACACCCTTCGCGTCCTTGGCCGGTGGATGCGTATGGTCACGATCCCAAACCAATCCAGCGTCGCCAGAGCGTTCGAGGAGTTTGACGACGCTGGCCGCATGAAGCCGTCCAGCTACTACGATCGCATCGTCGACGTGATGGAGGAGCTGGTCCGCTTCACGGTCCTGCTGCGCCCCCATACCGCTCAACTGGTCGATCGATACTCAGAACGGAAGGACGCCGGCGTTCCAATCGACACGGCAGCCGACCTGTCGAGCATCGCCGTCGCACCACAAACGCGATCCTGACTTGTTTGCACCTTTCCGTCAGGACGTCGAGGCGGATAGGATCAGCCTATGGGGCCGTAAGCGGCGATCCAACGGCGTGGGAGAGCCCGCTGCTGTCGCAGCGGGTCCAGGGGCGCAGGAGCCGCGAGTTCATCGCACCAGCGGGGGCAGCGCTGCGCTGCTTGGGGGGCTCCACGCGCGGCCGAAAGCGCCCAGAAACGGACATTGCCCGGCACGAGTGGACAACTTAAAAGCGTCCATATGATCGAAAGAACCGCAACCTGTCGGTGTGGATAGTTGGAAATGGTCTGCGGGGACGAACCTATGAGGCACATAATCAATTGCATGGCTTACGGGCTGGGGGTTGCCCTGGCTGGCATGTCACCGACAATCGCTTTCGCGCAGGCTCTTAGCGTGGACGCGTTCAAGCTCTCCGGCGTCAAACTTCAGCAAGACACGTATCAAGGTGTGTCAGCTTTGAAGATGACGATGCCGTCGTCTGCGACCCAAGACCCCACGAAGGAAGCCCTCGCAGACCGTGACTACATGGCTTGGCTGCCCTTGAACTTCCACGACGGCACAATCGATGTGGATGTGGCCAGCGACCTCAGTGCGGATGCACCACGCTACGCCAGAGGCTTCGTCGGCGTGACATTCCGAATTGACGACAATAACCGCTTTGAGAGTATCTACCTGCGCCCGACCAATAGCGATGCCGAAGATCAGGTTCGACGAAACCACTCCGTTCAGTACGTCGCCTATCCCGACTTCAAGTTTGATCGACTCCGGCGTGAAAGCCCCGAGAAGTATGAGACCTTCGCTGACATCACCACAGGGCGCTGGATACATATGCGCGTGGTCGTGTCGGGCTCGAAGGCGAGGCTGTACTTAGATGGGCGGAGCAAGCCTGCGCTGATCGTGGATGACCTAAAGCTTGGATCGTCGCAGCGCGGCGGCGTCGGCGTTTGGATCGAGTCGGGCACCGTTGCTCATTTTCGCAACCTCAAGGTCACCCCCGCGAGATGATGTGAGACAACGAAATCGCCGAACTCGCACGATCCTCGAGTTCAAGATGGGTGATAAGCGCAGCATCTATCGCCCGCTTCGCTCCAAAGCGGCCTGTCTGCTTTCCTGCCAATTGGTGGTCGGCAGCGCCTCACCAAGCGCGCGGCGCTCCCCCGACCCTCTTGCCTGCGGCCGCCTCCACATCGTTCAGATCGGCCTGCGTCAGTACGCCAGCGGCGAGAACCCTTCGCATAAGCTCGTCCAGAAGGGCGGCCAGAAAGTGAACCTCCGCTCTCTCTGACTCGGTGTCTTCCCCTTCTGAGTTCACGTGCATGCCACAACACCTCCCGCGATAAACTCGCCGGTATGATGATCGCCTTCTGGAACGGACGAAGCAACAGGGATGCTGGACCCTGCGAATGCGGCCTAGGTTGTGAAGCGCCTATGTGCCGCCAATCGATTGGGTATTAGGACGGATCTGCAGCCGCCCCCTCCCCTGTACCGGCCATCAGCGCCTCGCCTGCGCTCAATCGCTGCGGCGGTTTGCCTGGCATGAAGCGGTAAACGGTGCCGCGCGATATCCCGAGCTGACGCGCGATGTGCGACGGTCGAACGCCCTCTGCAGCCAGCTTGCGCACGGCCTCCGGATCGATGCGCGGCTTGCCTCCCCTGTAGGCGCCTCTCGCCTTTGCTGCCTCAATCCCCTCGGCCTGCCGCTCTTTCCGCAAGTTTGTCTCGAACTCGGCGAAGACCCCAAGCATGTCGAGGAAGGCCTTCCCAGCCGCCGTCCCGGTGTCGATCGGCTGCTCTGTCGCCTTCAGCGACACTCCCCTCCCCTTCAGGTCGTGCACGACATCCTGCAGGTCCTTCATCGAGCGGGCGAGCCGGTCGATGCGCGTCACCACTAGCGTGTCGCCATCGCGAAGGAAGTCGAGCAGGATCTGGAGCTCAGGTCGTGATCCACGCTCGACGCCGGACTTCTTCTCCGATCGGATCGTCTGGCATCCCGCCGCGCGCAGCGCCGCGACCTGAATGCTGAGGTCCTGATCGGTCGTTGAGACCCGCGCGTAGCCGAAGAGCGCCATGATACTCCTTTCTGTTCAACCAGCTTCTAGACCCACTCGGCCAAATGTTCAATATAGCTGCGAACGACCCTGATTGAACGGCAAAGCTGTTCCACCGATAGTGTACTGCCAGGGTATACCCCCACGATACGTAGGCAAACCGATCTCCTGATCCCGCTGGTCGGCACCAAGCGAGTAGCGCAGTTGATGATGGCGGTCGTCGACGCCGCAGCGAGGGTGGTCTTCGACGAGTGCGGGCGGACGATCGCGTTTCTCGTCGGCACGATGATTGAACTGCCGCGCACCGCGCTGCCCGCCCGGCGCGAACGCGGAACGGGTGAGCTCTTCTCAATCGGCATCAACGACCTGACGAAGACGACCTTGGGCGTCAGCCGCGACGAAGCCAGCCGCTTCTTCGGCGTCTATGTCGAGAAGGACATCTACGCGCGCGATCCGTTCGCCAGCCTGGACGTCGAAGGGGTCTGAGTGTCCCTCCCGATAGCCATATTAACTCGATGTCCGGCTTCTCAAAGGCGTTTTATCGCGGCAAATGGTAAGATCCGATCCTCCACGCGGGCACCTCTAGGCCATCTTCATCGGCCGAAGGGTTCGAGCAGCTTCTTTTACAACGAGCCCAAACAGCATGACAAAACCTTCGCAGGATCAGCTCAACAACGGGTTCGAGACCTGGGTAGATGGGTCGATAAGCGCCGCACCCGTGTATCAGACGTTCTTCCATGCGACAGCCATCGAGTTCGACGAATTCGAGCCATTCCCACATTTCGGAACACTGCAGGCAGCGACGGATCGCTCGTATCATCGCCAGTCGAAGCATAGGTTCGTCGAGGTATGGCTCGCTATCAAGAGGCCGTGGACAACTTACGACAATTCCAGCTCCAATCAGGTTAGCCAATTGGCGATGCACGCCGTCCAAGAAGGAGCCATCGACGCGCACGCGCTACAGAGGATCCTCGATCGGATCACTACGGACGCGGTAAAGTGGCAAGGAGCGGGATCGCGCTACAGCGCCATGAAGTGGCAACTATCTATGCGGCCATTCGCGGACGAGCTTCAGGCAGTTGGCTACGACGCCCTGTGTTACGAAAACGCCGTGGAGGATAAGGGCTCGACGTCATTCATCCCCTTTGAGACCAATCAAATCTGGTGGGTTGATAGCAACGACCCTCAGAGATGAGGGCCGGCTTCATGCCCGCCAAGCGGATGTGGGTGACAGCTTTCAGGAGGCCAGAGCAGTATTGTTCCCGCTCTGGGATTAATCAAGCTGGTGGTACGAAGCCCATGCGGTCGCCGTCCTTTGCGTCTGTGCCGGCGAACCACTCGTAGTGTGTTCCAGCTTGAACGCTCTTCGGAGGCTCCTTGTTTTCAATCACGATGATCTGTACGTCCTTGGACGTAACCGGGAGGGAGGACCAGAATCCAGCCTCTAGACCGGAGTCCACGCCGTCGGCAGCACTTACGTCTCTCCCCCGCTTGTATGACGTAAGTGGTGAGTCGATCACGATAAATCCAGGATGCGGCCGCTTATTTGCTGCGCAATAGCGAAGTAGGCCTACCACGAAGGCTGAATACAGAAGTGCGCGCACGCCCTTGCCGTGTGACTGCCTAGCCTGTCCATCAACGACGATATCGTAGGCCTGTTGATCGAATTCGACCCTCGGCTCGGGCGACTTCCAACGCCACTCTTTCAGAACACCTTCGACTTGACGGCACAAGGCTAGCAGAGCCGCCGCTGGAAGAGGTTCCCACTCGCGGGACTTCGGCCGATTATCGCTGCCGGCAGCCTCGATCCGCTGGCGGAGCAACAACAAGCTTTCGTACTGGTCGAAATCATTGCGGAGCGTTTCGAGCTGAAGGCGCCGGTCGGAAAGCTGCTCAAGCCGCTCAACGTCGCCCCGCAATCTTGGGGCGAGGTCAGATCGGAGCTCAGTTTCCAGGCGCTCAAGGGTCGTTGCCAGCGTCTTAGCAGCCGTGACGTGCGCGTTCCTACGACCTTCCAAATCCGCAATGGCAGCGCCGAGATCATCTCGCTGCGCTAGGATTTTGGCCGCTTCTGCTCTCGCCGCGTCGTAGATTGTCGTGCCACGTTCGTCAGCGATATGAACGTGGTTCCCCGTCATAACCTGATCACATAGCGGACAGGTGACATCTTGAAGCTGTTCGAAGAACTGCACCCCTTCGGCTACAAAATCTAATCGCTCCAGATCAGAGCTGTAGCGCTCGTCGAGAAGCTCATATCGTGCAAGTAGCTCGTCAATTGCAACGATCTGCGAGTTGGCATGATCCAACTCCTCGGCCGCTGTTGATCGCGCCTCTTGAAGGTTCTCACGCTCGATCTCCACGGTGTGGAGCGCCGCACGCGTTTGCTCAATCGCGGCATCGAGCCGCTCGACTGATTCCACCGAGTCTTGTTGTCGCAATCCATCCAGACGCTTTTGGAGCGGCGCAATTAGATCATCGATAACTCCCAATTTCGCAGCTAGTCGGGCACTTACAATCTCACGTTTCTCGTCCGCGACGACGCCCGCGTCGTCCTTTCCGGTCAAAAGAAAAGAGAGCATCCGCTTACGGGCTGTGTCACCAAAACCAGTCTCTCCCAAGACGGGTGACTGTTCGGCTATGACCGATATTTCATCAACTAAAAAGATCGGCAACAATGTGCGGATCGTAAGGCGCTGGACCTTTCCTTGGTCGTTGCTCCGCAATTGCGCTTCCGGGATGCCAGCAAACGGAAATAGAACCGAGGTGACATCTGGGCCAACTGATTTTCCGTATCGCCGCGGACTGATGGTTTGACCCGAGCCGTTTATCTGATCGATCGTCTGATCGTACACGGCAAGATTGCCGCCTGATAGTGCTCGCCTGAGACTAAGCGCCTCGCCTCTGCTATTGCCAAATTCAACAAATAAGGTGGCGTAAGTCTCGATCTCGGCAACGCGCTTACGCAGCTTGTCGGATCCAAGGATATAGTCGAGGCAATGCAGCAACAGGCTTTTGCCGGTGTCGGACGCACCCGCCAGGACGTTGCCGCCACGATCAAAACGAACGTCGGCATCCGGAACACCCGGCCCTTTAAGCAATATGCGGCGAACATGGATCATCGTTAAAGTATCAGCCTCTCAAGTGCGCCGACGCGGTTAAATTCTGCTCCCCAGCGCCCGACTCTCTCGGACATGAAAGCATCAAGCTCGCGGTCGTCCAGATCTCCGAACGCAGCGATCAGCCATTGTGCCCGCTCGCGAAGTTGGTTGGCATATGTGCTCTTGAGAAGGTCCAGAAAGGGACCGGTAAGTTGCGTTGCTCCGTAACTGATCCCGCTGGTGTCAAAGCGTTTCTCAATCAACTCTCGTGAGAACATACGATTTAGCCCAATGCTCAAGACATTCCGCTTGACCAGCAGCTCGCCGCCCCGAAAGGGCACTGCTGGATGGAGGCTGGCGGGCCCATCGGCATCGCCGGAGTGAACCATTAGATAGTCGAATGATATCAGGCGCTGCAGGTCGGCGCGTCGGTCGTTATAAGCCGCCAGGACAAAGAGCATCCGGAGCCCGTACTCGAGCGGGGAATTGAATATGCGGGCGCCCCGCCGCGCGATCGGTGCGGGCATGACGCCTAGCTCACCCACTCAGCGATATCTTCGTTGGCGAGCTGATGACACATACCCTCACGGTCGTTGGCGACGACATGGGGATTGAGCATATGTCCGGTCAGCTGCAGGCTCTGTGCCGCCTGGACGGTAGCGCTCAAGCGGGACAGCCCGCTCGTAGCTGGCGCGTTATACGTATGATATAGGCCATCGGCGAATTCCTGTAAAAGACTGTCAAAGAATTCCACATTCGCCATGCTGTCGCGAGCAAGCTCTCGCAGATTCTCGGCACAATAGAAGGTCAGGCGAGACCTTCGAAAGAGGGCCGCTTCCTTTTTATGCAGCGCCAACCCCGCCTCATCGGCGATTGCCGCTCCAACACCTTCGCTGATCGCTGCCAGCAGTTTGCTTATATACACCGTCTCGGTTGGCGCCACTGACGACGGAGGAGCCTTAGGTACGATCCGCTCAATCAGAGGCAGGCCGAACACTGTCAGGTGGTAACGGGTTTGAGCGTGCTCATTCAACAACTCTAGCGGCTGCTTGACCTTGAATATGGTAAAATCGAAGGTTGCGATATGATCCCGCAAAACCTGATCCAATGGAACAGGATCCTTGCGAATTTCGTCGCGGCAGTACTTGTCCCAGTCGGCTATAATGCTTTTTTTCAAAGCGGCGGGATCATCAAGCTTGTCCTGGAGATCCGATGTCACCCCCAGGTGGGTGACAAACCAGTATTCAACAGGCGCCGCGTAGTCACCGCGCTGATTGTAGAAAAGCAGCTTGCCGATTTCTGTTGCGGCGGAACCCCATCCCAACCGGGTTTTGTAGTGCTTGCATTGATAGAGGCTCCAGCGCCTCGGGCTCGCTCCGATCGGATCGAGCCAAACGACGACATCTCGCCCCTTGTCGCCGGCCCCGCCTCGCTGTTGAACCTGTTCGATGCCGGGCACCTTCGCCGCAAGATAGTCGGTTGCCCATTCCAACGTGAACCGCTCGAACTCGGCAGCACTGAATTGCGCCAGTCGGTCAAGGGGCTTGACCGGCAGCCCAACTCCAAGCCCCAGCAGCCGCGCATTTGCGTTCGGCCATACTGATGGCCGGTCAACGTCCTGCAGGAGGGCCGCAGCTGGCTTCATAGGGAGGTTTTCGCTCGTCATCGGACCTTGCCTTTTACAAAGCTACAACCTGGCGCTCGATGCAACCCGCACGACGCGAACACGTGCGATATCCCCTCCAATTCAATCACAAGCGCCCCTCGCCGGCATGGTCCGCGAGACCGTTCCCGTTACCCTATTGCTTGCCGGGCGACCCATCCGATCACGAGGGCTACAGCCCAACCAAACCAATTAAGCCGGTAGCCGACGATACGCCACCTCTCGCGCTTATCTCGAAGAGCGATACCAAGGGCCTTGATCGTCTCGCGATCGTCAGCTCCGTCGTGAAGGCGCTGTAGGATGCGCGTGAGACTGGCCGGCATGTCGATCCGTCGGATCAAAGGCAACGTCGCCTCGTCGACCGTGGTCAGGTCCGAGACCATCATCGGTTCTGAGGGATAGTGCCGCACGGCTGCCTCGATCGGGGGGGAGCGCCAACGGAAGCCGAAGCGGCCATAGAAGCCCGTCAGCTTTGCGAGCTCATGGCTCCACTCTTCATCGCTGCTATTCGCGGCCCGCACCAGCGTGATCGGCTCCACTGCAGCGTCCCGGTGGTGCAGCTGGGCCCATCTAATCGAGGCATTCAGGACGAGGTAGCCGAGGCCACGCCCGCGCAGCGCGGCACGATGGATCATGACATCGCCCGTTGTAACCTTCACCCAACCTCGGCGCACTACCCTCCCCTCACCTGTCATAACGTGTGGGAGCTGCGGCGTTGTCTCCCCTATATCGACAACGAGAGCCTGGTGTCTGGGTCCGGAACTGCCTTCCGTTTCCGCCGTCCCGATCGCGACGAGCGTACGCCCCCAACGCGTTCCGTCCTTAGGTAGCACCTCGAAGAAGGTCCAAGCGAATGGTGACGCCCATCTGCCCGCATCATCGAGCAGCGTTGCGTCATCGTCGGATAACTCCATCTTCTGCTCCTATGGGTCAGGCTTCCGCTGTTCACCTGGCTTAGCCTATTTTGGGACAGGTTTTCTTACCGATCGCATGTGCAAAAAACGCCTCTAGCCATTAGTCCTAGGTGGCGTCACAAGAGTTGCTATCGTCAGTGTGGGAGGTTCAAGCCTCTCTTAGTAACCATAATGCCACACGACGGGTCGCCACAGTCGAAGGTAAGAGGTTCGGTCATGCAGGGTGCCGAGATGCTTCAGACACTGGAGAGGCATCATCAAACCATCAGAGCTGGCATCGCCGAGATTCAACGGCATTGCGAAGAGGGTTGTCGGGACATAGCTGGTCTGAGCCTCGCCCGCTTGGATCTCACGTCGGCAAGCCGCCGTAGGTCGGAGTTCATTAGCGATGTCGTCTCTCCGTTCCTCCTAGAGGGCGCCGACGAACAGAGCCGCTTGGACCTTGCCGATTTTCTAGTCGCGTTCAGAGCACGGCGCCTCCTATCCGACGAGCATATTGCGACTTGGTCGGACGGACATATTCGGAGTGATCCGCAGGGCTACTGCATCGCCGCGAAGGCGATCTGGGTTATGATGGAAGACCAGATCGACCGTGAGGCCCGGATATTGGGCAGCCAGCTAGGACGACACATGGAGACGGTCGCTCCCGCTCGGTGACATCCATCTCTCTGTCTCGGGGTCACCGATCGACCACAAACCGGATTACTCCGATTACCGGATAACCTTGATAATCCGGTGTGTAGCGGCCTGCCTCACTCGTCGATCCGGTTGAGGTAGAGCTCCCAAGCCTCCTCGATTATGACGCCCTGAGTGACACCCCGGCGTTGAGCCTCATTGGCGATTGCGTCGGAGACATGCGGCAACACCTTGGCGTGGACCTGACCAGTCCGGGGACTTGGCTGGCGCCCTCTGCGTCCGGTCGGGCTTGTGCGGGCGACGAAGCCATGGTCTGCGGCGGTCGCGTCCGCGGCGGCCACCGTACGCTCGTCCGTCCGTTTGCCCACGCTCTTCAGGCGGGTCAGGTCGATGCTGAACGGGGCATCACTCATTGTTCAGGCCCTCCATCAGGCGTTTCATAACCGCTTTGGCGAATTGCTCGGCGTTGTTGCGGGCCGCGTCTGCGTTGCCCTGGGGTGGCATCGTATAAAGATCCCCGCCAAATTCGAACAGGCTCGAGAATGCTGCACGTTCTAGAAGATCGGGCTCGATAACGTGGACACCCTGCCCTCTCAACGAGGCTGCGATACCAGAGTGCTGCTTAGACTTGACAGTCTTCGTCATCGTAAAGACGACAGATAGCGGTATCGCCCGACCTAGTGCCTCCTCTTCTTCTTGTATCAGAGCAACCGTACGCGAGCCGACGGTAGCGTCGAGCGTCGTCGCCCTCATCGGCGTAAGAACGAGGTCGGCCTGAGATATGGCGCGTGACATCAGGCGAGATGCCACGCCCTCCAGATCCACAACCACGATATGCCCGTCGCGATCATTTTCTTTGATCGTCTTGATGATGGTGGACTCGCTTACCTCAGCGATGACTTTGATACGCTCCGGTCGCCGGCCCCGAGAAGCCCACAGGCTGACAGATCGGTTCGGGTCGCAGTCGAGCAGAGTGACCGGAACGCCGGCATGAGCCAGCTGTGTCGCAAGGATGACCGCTGTTGTGCTCTTCCCGGCGCCACCCTTTGGCGACGCTATGGCAATCGTCGGCATCCAACCTCCTCAAACTCAACCGATCGCTAACCGGATAATCCGTTTTACCCGGTAACAGCGGGGTGCCACTAAGCACCGGATTAGAGAACGTACCCGGTTCCCTAGCCCACCCGGTAACTTCGCTAATCAGGTAATAGACGCTACCGGGTTCGTGCCGCAACCCGATTTTCGCTCAAATCCGGTAAGGCGGCTTATCCGGTCGCTGTGCCTATCCGGTAACCTGGCGTACCCGTGGGCGAAGGTCCGGATTGATGCCGATCGCATGAGGTTCGGCGACGCGCGTTTGAGGGTTCAAGCGCCGACACGAGCCCGCATCTAGCTCACGCGTAAGCAGTAGGGTTCGATCTTGAACCAGGTAGCTAACCGGATAATCGCAAATACCGGGTATTTCCACATACCTGTTCAGCTGATTAGATGCTGATACCCGTAAGCACCAGCATGAGTGCGAACGCAGAGGCAGCGAGCTTGCCGGCGCCCATCATCTTCGCTGCCGTTCGATACCGTAGCCGGCGCCAGGTCAAATCAACGCCCGTCCGCAAGGCTAGTATGCCGTCCACCGCGAGCACCGATCCGATGAGAAAAAGGAGGAGGGTGAAGGCTTTAACAAACTCGCGAGCGGAGGAGGGGGCGATTATGAACGCTAGGACCAAGCTCAATGTGGCAGTACCGTAGAGGGACGTCCCGGCGCTCAGCAGACCAGTGACCAATATGCGGCTTGGTCGAGCCCAAGAAATCGTGATGAAAGCAGACGGCCGCTTGCATGATTGGCAGGGCTCAATGAGGCCTCCCGGTGGCCACGGCTTAAATGGCGTTCGGCAGTAGCCGCAAACTGGCGAGCTGAGGTTACGTACGTGCTGCATATGACTTTACGACGGCTTCCTCGCCGCGGCGTCGTCCGTCGGCTGAAGGCCTTCATAGCAGGCCGGGTCGCAGAAGAGCATCGGGCGCCCTCGGCACGTGAGATGTTCGCCTTCGATCATGACCGGTCGATGGGCGAGCCGGTGACAAGGGCGATTATTTTTGGCGGTGAAGCCGCACGGTATGGCGATGGGCGGAGCCGGCCACTCCGGCGCCTTCGACACCGCGCCATCGCACCAGCTATCTGCCGTCGGCTCAAATAGATCGTGTTGGCGGGTCTGCGGCTTCATCGCTGCGCCTTTGATTAGGAGGGGAGGGGAGGGTGGGTCCGGACGGCACCTCGACCATCCGTCCTTTCCTCCCCTCTCTCTTCACTGCCTCGGGGCGATTGGGGCCGGGACCGCTTGGTTGGCGGCAGGTTGAGACGTTCCCGTGGCCGGCGATGATGGAACAGGAGCTGGTGCAGCCGCGGGTGCGATGCGGGATTGCGCCTGCGTCGTCAGCTTCCGGAAGGCGTCGAGCATGGCAAGCGAGGTGATCTTCCCCATGTCGGTGCTGGTGTAGGTTCCGCCGAGTGCGCCGACGCCGGCGTTGTTGAGGAGGCCCCCACCAAGTACGGAGATGTCCTTCTTCCGAGCCGACCCGGTCGCGATCGCCTGCTGAATGCCGGTCTTCACCTCGACCAAGGTGAGCATTGTCTGGCTCGATTTGACCTTCTGCTTGAAGCCGAGACCGCCGGGGAACATCGACCCGAGCCCGCCCCCGCTGCCACCGGAATCATTGTCCGAGTAGAGCACCTTCGCCTGCAAGAGATAGTCAGCCGCCTTGAGGGTCGCCTGGTTGTTCGCTCCAGCAACCGAACCACCTGCAGCGAGCTGCCGTTCACGCTGAAGAGCGTCGAAGCCCTCGCCGCGATCGACCACCTGGAAACAGCCCGACTGAGCTACCAGTAGCTTGAGAAGGGGGAGGGGATCGACACGCTGGTTGCCGCCATTCTGCGCCTGCGCCATCCGCATCATTGCGGCTAGGCCAGGCGGCAGGCCCTCCTCGGTGCCGCCTGCAGCACGTTCTTCTACCAGCGCGATTGTCCCGAGCGAACGGTCGCATCGCGGCACCTCAGTGGTCTCGTCGATGCCGATGCCGCCCTTGCCGGTCTTCTGTGCCAGCGCCGGCGCCGGCGCCGTTGTCAGCGCGAACAGCGATATGAGTGCGAGTGTCTTTTGCATTGTACCCTCCCTTGGTTCAATTCAGTGGCTTCGGATCTCTGATGTTGATGCTCGTATGGAGAGTGCCGGCCGGCGATCGATGCAGGTCGATCCCGGCGCTGCGCCGGCGAGTGAAGACCATCGGTCGCTTGACCGTCTCGTACGTCGTCGATGGTCCGAAATAGCTCGTCGTGCCGTGCCATTTGTCCCCTTCGATGATCTTCATCCGGTAGGTGCCAGGAGGCACGGGGACTGTGACATCATCGTTACGGTGAACATAGACCGAGATGACGTGAGCGTCAGTTTCGCGCTCGAAAAGCTGGACGACGGCGTTGGCCTGGTCGGTCGCGACCGTCATCCGTGAGGTCGCACTGCGCGGATTCACGTCGTTGCTCACGGTGACAGTCCCAGTGGCGGGGAACGCGATCTCTGGTGTTCTGTCAGGAAACCAGCCCGCCCTCTTTGCCTCGCGATACGCCGGGATGAGGATGCCGACAGCTGACAGCAGCAGCACCAATCCCTGCAAAGGATGCGGTTTGAAGAGCGGAGGAGAAGGGCGAAAGCGTCCCTTCTGATAATCGAAACCGCGGTTCTTAGCGGCGAACCACGCACCGCCTCCGCTGCCGCGTGCCTTCATCTTGATTGGCTTACCAACCCAGCTGGCGCTACCGAGCGGCACCGCCTTCTTGTAGCCGGCGCCGGCGTGCTCACGCCGTGCCTTCTTGTCGTTCCAAGTCGTGTCGCCTTGGTCGAGGCCCTGACGCTTTTGATAGCGCTCGCGCATGTAGTCACGATCATCGAGCCCCATCGAGCTGCTCCCCCTGTCGAAGCTGTTGCAGACGCCTGCGGCGGTGGATCGCCGCCAGCTGAGCGGCAAAGGCCGCGACGACCTCACCAAAATAATCGGCGACCTCGCGCTCCTGCTCACACTCTGGCGCCAGTGTGGCAGCCGCGAGGACGAGGTGTGCCGCGGCGACGTTCGATCGCTCCATGACCTTGAAGGCAAGCGTACGATACTCGGCCGCCAGCTCGGCCAGGTCATCACCGCCCTCAGCGACATCGTTGGCAACCACCCGCGTCATGCAGGCTGACCAGTGAGGGTCGGCGACATCGGAAGGCGGAGGTGGCCTACGATCTCGAGAACGTCGTGGTAGTTGGGTTGGACACGGCCGGGAATCCGGATCGTACGATAGCCGGCGTACCCGGTCATCTCGTCGCGTACGCGGTCCTGTCCGGCGTGATGACTCCGGTCATCGACCTCAATTAGCGCTAGGATCGCGCCAGTCGCACGGTCCTGTGCCACGAAGTCGACGATCTTCTGCGAGAATGCGTTGCGATCGGACAGCTTCCGCTTGCGCAGCGGGTTGTTCGGCACCTGTAGTAGCGCACCCATCGCCACCTGGGCGTGGATACGGCAGTGGGGCAGGGCACGCTCCAGCGCAGCCAGCATCGCTGTCTCGCGCGGCGTCAGGAAGCGCTTGGCTATTGGTCGAGGTGGGCCGAACAGGCTGCCGGCGCCGAGCGCTTTCAGGATAGCGATGACGCATACGATGGCGACGAGGAGAGCTATCGACCGGTCCATTGGCTACCTCCTGCCACCTGCAGGGCACGTCTCGCCGCGATGTTCTGACCGGTCTCGTCCGGCTTTCCCGCGAGATGGACCGTGCGACCAGCAGCTGCCTCCAGCTCGACGATGCACGCGATCGCCGCGGCGATCATCGGATCGCGCCCGCCTGGGCCGCACGCCATGAAGAGGATGCTGCCGCGCGTTCCGGCCAACCATCGCCGAAGCGAGACGCGAGGCCGCTTGCCCTCATACGGACAGAAGCTGCAGCTCAGGACGAGGTAGGCGAGCACAGAGAAGGACAGGCGATCCGCCTCGTCACCGGATGCAAGCTCGAGGCGTTCAAGCCACGACCTCACCTGACCGGGTTGAAGCGATAGGGCCCGCTGCCGCACACCGTCGAGACTGCCGGCCGGCTCGCCGGCTTCGCTGTGCAGGAACTCCTCAACCAGCAGCGCGGTCACCTGATGGAAGAACTGCCCTCCGTCCGGCGACGCCGTGATGGCTTCTGCCGCTCGCGCGAAATCCTGATGCGATAGGTGATCGGCGAAGAAGTCCCAATTTCCGAACGCCGGGTCGAGCAGGAGGTCGACCTGCGGATCGGCAACAGCCGAAGGCAGATCGTGGCCATTGTCGATGATGACCAGGCGTTCGCCGTCGCACCGCGCCAGCTCGACAAGATTTCGGAGCACCTCAGCCGGGAGGGTGTCCAAGGTGCCTTCAACGATAAGGGTCATGGCGGTCCTCACATGTCCAGGCCAAGGTGCTTCTGCGGCAATCCGGGTATCTGCTCGGCGATCGCGGGCATCGCGGGCAGGGCGCTCAGATCGTCCATATTGAGCGGCCGCAGCCCAAGTTCGTCATCCTTGCGCAGCTCGGCCGGCTTCTCGCGGTCTTCGCCATTCTTATGGTCGAGCGACGGCGCGTCGGCGTCGAATTGCTTCGGATCGGAGTAATCGGTCTCCGACTTGCCCATGTCGGGCAGGTCGGTGAGATCGAGGCTGGCGACGTCGATGAGCGTCTTGCCAACCTCGTCATGGTCGAGCGACGCGGCCGCGGCGCTCAGGGCATCGTCGGCCGCCTGGTTGCGTGAGGAGGTGCCGTCGATGTCGAGGCGGCCCAGGCTCTCCAAGGACGCGGTCTTGTCACCGCGATTGCGATCCAGCTGCCGCTCGAGCTTCTGCTGGTTGTCGACGACCATGGTCAGGTCGAAGCGGATACGGGTGACCCCAACGTTGAAGAGGCGCTGATTGGAGAGGTTGCGCTCGTAACTGAGCATCACCGTGATGGCTTTGTTGGTCGTCACGCCCTGCGCCATGTGCATGTTGAGCGAGTAGGCGAGGTCCATCCGCTGCATCATCGGATCGCCTTTCTCGAGCGTGAGCTTCTCCTTGTTCGCCAGCTCGACGGTGACGTTGCCGCCCTCGATCCCGGTGATGGTCGCCAGAGAGGCATTGTCGATGCCGCGTTCCTTGTCGTTGTCGGTCCAGCGGATGCGGTCGCCTTCGTGGATCTTGATCGTCTCGAGCGTGGCGAGCGACATGCGATCCCGGCCGATCATGGGGTCGATCTTCTGCGGATCGAACCTGATCCGTTGGCCGTCTTTGACAATCTCGACCTTCCCATTGGCGAAGACGCGCGTCACCTCGCCCGAGCCACGTTTGAGGTCGAGCTCGGCGACGTAGCCCTTCACCTCGAGCCGCTGCCCCTTCTCGTAAGACTGGGCGTAGCGCAGGTCCTCTTTGGGCAGGTTGACGTTCTGGATGACGGTGATGAATAGCCCGTCGCCCTTCAGCGTACCCTCATCCAGCAAGCCCTTCTGAACCGCCTTGTTGATGGCGGCTCGGGTGGCGCGGCCGGAAGCGAAGATGGCAGTTTCTGCCCGCTCCGCGGGTGTCAGCTCCAGCCACAGCTCGGACGCCTTCGCTGCGGGATCTTCATGCTCGACCACCTTGTCGCCGAGTACCTTCATCGCCTGACCGGAGCGGCCGACGTTGGCGAGGGCGGCCACAGTCTTCAGCTGGTCGGTCTGCTGGCGCAGGTTCTCGTCCATGCGCGCCATGCCGATTTTGGCCGCCTGCATCATCGCGAACGCCTTGCCGGCGTTGATGGGGAGGAGCTGCTGGCGGTCGCCGATAAGGGCGATCTTCTCGATACCGAGCGCTTCGGCGATCGTCAGCATCTTCAGCATCTGATCGTTCGACACCATCGACGTCTCGTCGACCACGATGACGGTGTCCTTCAGCTCGTCGCGGCGGGCCTGCGCCGCGGGCGTGTTCGGGTTGGTGGCGTGTTTTTCGTTGTGCCAAATGAAGTGAGCGATCGTCTCGGCGCTGACACCGGCCGCCTCCATCTGGTCGACCGACATCTCTCGAGTAGGGATGGCGTCGGGCCGCGCCATGCCCTGCTTCATGTCGGTCACCATCTTGTTCTGGAAGGCCAGGCCGAGCACCGATTTGCCCTCGGCCTCCACGACGCGGGCTACCGCCTGCAGCATGGTCGACTTGCCGGCGCCGGCGATGCCCTGGACAGCAACGATGCGGTCGGTGGTGGAGACGATCAGCGTGGCGGCTGCGAGCTGGCCTTCGTTGAGTGGGTGAGGGGAGGCGGCCTGCAGGCGGTCCGGAGCCTCTGAGGGCGCCACCAGCGCCTTTCCGCTGTCCTTGCCTGCCTCGACCCGCTCGAGGATCCTCTCCTCGGTCCTGAGCGCCTCCGGCGTCGTCACGGCTTCCACCATCCGCCCCTCGTGACGGATCTCGCCCGGCAGCAGCTTGCCCTTCTCGATCAGCTGCTCGATGCGGGCCTCGACCTGGTCGATCGTGACTCCGGATATGTTGTAGTTGAGCGCCTTCTTGGCGATCTGGTTCTTCTCGATGGCAGCCTCGTTCTCGCTGAGGCTGCGGATGGCCGAAGCGACGGCGATCTGCGCGCCCGCCTGACCGGGCGTCTGCGACAGGCGAACGATGCCGCGATCAATCAGCGGATCGGGCGAGCGCAGCATCCCGGACACCGTCTCGCGCGCGACCTTCACCGCGTCAGCGATGGCATGGTAGCTGCGCGCGATCGGACCGGCGGCTTCACGCTGCTCCATCTTGGCAGCGAGCCGCATCGCGTTGTCGAGCAGCTCCTTGCCGTCGAACCCCTTCTCGGCCGCCTCCTTCATCCACTCGAGCACCAGGCCGTCGCGGTCCTCGATGCTGAGTTTCGGATCGCGGGTGGTGACGGTGACGCCGTCGCGTCCCTTGGGGGAGACGATGCCGAGCTCGGCCGCCTTCTCGAGGATCTGTTCGCGGCGCTGGCTGAAGGTGTCGAGCACCTCCTTCGGCACGCCGACGATCTCGAACGTACCGTTCTTCCCGCTGGCCACCAGCTGGTAGCCGAGCTTCTCCAGCTCGTTGCGGAGGTAAGCGTGATAGATCGCGCCGATGAGGGTGTTGTTGGCCCAGATCTTGTCGGCGTGCAGCGCGTGCCACTCGCCGTCCGGCCCCATCGTCATGTTGGCCGTGATCGCGTGGATGTGGGCCTGCGGGTCGAGCGCGCGGCTCGTGTCGTGCTGGAAGAGCGCATAGACCAGGTTGCCGGTCTTCACCGTCTCGGTCTTGCCGTCCTTGGTGATGCGGGTCTCGGCGAGGTTCTTCTCGACCCAGCGCATCGTCTGCTGGACCGCCTTGGTGTGCGCGCCGTCGGGACCAAGAATGCGCTTGTCGCCGGCGACATAGGCCATGATCGACACCGACTTGGGCGCCGAGAAGGTGAGGTCGTAGCCTGTGCGGCGACCGGCGCGCTGGTCGACCTTCTCGCCCGATGGCAGCTCGCCGTGCAGGACCTTGCTGAACGCCTCCTGCGTGACGGTGCCGGTGAGGCCGGCTGCGGCCGCGCCTTCGCCGCCCCACAGGCTGACCTCGCCGGCTTTCTCGTCGGTGTAATAGGCACCGGCGACATAGTCGTCCTTGGTGAAGTATTTCGCCGCGCCAGAGGCCGACTTCACGCTCGCGATCGAGTGCATGTCAGTCGCCCATGCCCAGGCCGTCGTCGATCTCATTGGGGAAGGCGTCGCGTGCCTCCCGGATCGACAGATCCTCCGAGCGTTCGTCCATCGACAGGCGGTCGCCGCGGTCGCGGTGTTCGGGCTGGGGTGTGACGCTCTGGCCGTTCATCGACTGCGCCCGCTCAACGCGATCGTCCTCGCTGGAGCGCTCGCTGGAAGATGCTGCACGCGGGTCACTGCTGCCCCGCGCGGTGGCATCGAGCGACAGACCGTCGTTCGACTGGTCCAGCTCGCCTTCAGTCGGCTGCGAGAGGATGCTGGCGGCGAGGTTGTTCGCCTCGTTCGCCGGCGTCACCTCATCCTCCGTCAGTGCCAGCGACTCCCCACGCCCGCCTTCGTCATCACCACCTTTCGGCTTGCCTCCACCTCCGCGCACACCCGACCCGGCATCGTCCGGCTTGTCCGGTTTGCGTGGCACGAAGCCCTCGGCGACCTTGGGGTAATGCTCCCACTCGAGCTGGATGCGCGCGGCGGGGAAACCATCGGGGAATTTGATGAAGCCGTGCATCGACGGCAGGTTCGTGATGTCGTCGGGGATGACGAGCGGCTCGATCTGCTTGCGGGGGGTCAGCGTCGAGGCGTCGCGGGTGCTGTTATAGCCATAGCTATACCCCTCATCCATCTGCCGGATCTCGCGGTTCCCGATGTATCGTGCGCACTGCTCCGCGGTGTCCAGATCAGCCGCAGCGAGGATGAGCTTGGTGCGCGCAAGCGACGACAGGTTGCGCGCATTTTCCTCGCCGTAGACCTGCACCAGCTTGTCGAAGGAGTGCAGCCCGAGGATCATCGCCCCGCCGTAGTTTCGGGCGGTCTGCAGGCCACTCTCGATCGCGGGCAGTCGGTGCAGCGCGCCCAGCTCGTCGAACATGAACCAGGTCCTGAGCGACCGAGTTTTCGCCATCGTCATGAGCGAGTGGATGGCGAGGTTGGACCACAGCGTCAGCAGCGCGCGGTTCATCTCGAGGTCGGTGTAGTTGGAGGTGATGAAGAGGATCGAGCCGGGCTTCTTCTCGCCCGTCATCCAGCCCCTGATCGAGTAGCTCGGCCCGGTGTCGGGGAGGAAGCGGAGCACCTGCGCGTTGGTGTTGAACACGGCACGGATCGACTCCGCCATTTTGGCGGCTTCGGGCGCAGTGATCGGGTCGGCGATGGTCTTGGCGAGGTGCTTGTGAACCTGCTTCAGGTCGGCCGTCATGAGGTTGTCGGCCAGCGCCTGGTTCGACATCATGTTCTTCTCGATGAGCTTCATGCACATCTCGATGAACAGGGTACGTGCAGCGAGCGCCCAGAAGGGCTCGGCGGCCCCGCCATCGGACGGGATCAGGGCCGCGGCCGCAGCGGTAAATTCGCTGTAGGTGGTGCAGTCGTTGAAGATCGACCAGGCCGGGCAGCGAGCGTCGAGCGGGTTCAGGATCGTGTCGCGCTCGGGGTCGTAGAAGGCCTCCACATAGGCCCCCGTGAGATCGAAGACGACCGCGCTGTCCTGGCGCTCGCGCATCTGCTGGATGTGCTTGCGCAGCGCCGTGGTTTTGCCCGAGCCGGTGGTGCCGAGCAGCATCGTGTGCGACTGCTCGAGCCGGTGCGGGTAGGGGATGCCGGCGATGTGATAGGGGTGGTGGATGCCGCCCGCTTTCCGCGCCCCGAACGGCAGCTTCAGCACCTCGTTCGCGGTCTTGCCGGGGAAGAGGGTCTGAGCCTCCTTCACGAACTCGATTTTGTTGTGCTGGACGATCTCGGCGTAGAGCAGATCGCGCTCGACCAGCATGGCCCCGCGCTCGTGGCGTTCCTGGATCATTGCCTTGCCGCGGCGCTTGGAAAAATCGACGAACCAGATGGCCAGCGGCACCGTCACGCAGGTGGCGATCATCATCGATCCGAGCACCCCGCGGACCGCCTTGTCCCAGGCGCGCGCGACCTCTGGAACGTAGGGCACGTAGCCCATGATCGTGCGGTGCAGACTGTTGTCCGGCATGCGCAGGTCGACCTGCTTCAGATTGTCGAGTGCGACCCAGTTCCACAGGCTCGAGAGGATCCGCATGCAGATGAGCTGCACGTTGTTCTCGTCGAGGGTGATGGACAGGATGATGACGTACGCGAGGGCGAACACGCCGAGCCACATGAGGACCGGCAGTTTGGCCCCCTGCAGCCACATCAGCACCTGGGTGTTCAGGAGCTGGGAACCGCGGGTGAAATTGCCCGAATTGCGAGGCGTATCGCCGCGCGAGGAATGGTGCTCCTGCGGGATTGCCAGGCGGTTGTTGCGGATGTCACGCCGCATGCCCTTGGGGTCGTCACGCGCCATGGTATTTCTCCATGCGGCGGTTCGTCTCGAGGACTAGCGTGTCGCGCAGTTCCGGGTGATCTTCCCGGATGATCGCGTCGAGCGCGACCTGCGTATATTCGGCGACGCGCAGGTGGCGCAGCTCGCTATCCGACAGTCGTTGATGACCGTCGAGGTAGTGGACGACTGCGCGTCTGATTAGCTCAGATGGTAGGCACCTCTGACGCTCGGCCTGAGCGTCGATGCGTTCCCGCAAGTCGCGGGGCACCCGGAGCGTGTAAGGGCGCGAGGTTTTCAACGAACCAGCCTCCTAGCAGGGGGGCTGGTGGGTCCTAAGGAGGACCTTTTGCTTACTCGATCAATCTTCGACGTGCAAGATCGATCTAGCCTCTAAGACGAACGCGTACTACATCGTCTTACGCTCAAACTCGCGGAAATCCGCCGTTTTCTAAGTGTAGTACGTTGTATCGCAAAGCGTACCGCAATGTAATCACCATCCGAGCGCCTCTAAGACCGCAGAAACCCGGGAAAAACGGCAAGCGAAGCTTGCGTAGGGTGTGCACTACTGTAGTCCCGAATCCTCCGTGCTGCTTTGACCCCCTAGGTCCTTCGAGGAGGCTCCGGGCGTGTCCCGGTCTTCCGCCGGGATCTGCCCCGCCGTGAGGCGGAATGGCAGGTTTTGAGGGGCGCTTCGCGCCGGTTCTTTGAGGCGTGGCCAAGGCTGTTTCATGGGTCGTCTCCGGGGTTGCTCGCTGGTGCTGCGAGGTGGCTTCCAGATCGCGAGCGTGGTCGGTATAACAGCGCCGTTCAGAAGCCGATGAGCCTGACCGAAAGGCAAGACTATGGCGAAGTCACTGGACGCTGAAATGGCCGCGATCGAAGCCGACGAGCGGAAGATCGCCGAGCGCCGTCAGGCGCATGCGGCGAGGCTCCGCGAGGCGGCTGTCGGGACGGTCGAAAGGGCAGGGCTGCTCAAGCTCCCGCTTGATCGACTTGAGGGGCTGATGAAGGCGGTGAAGACGCTGGGCGTCGACGAGGTGGAGAAGCGGCTCACGGCGACAGCCTGAGCCGGTTCGACACCGATGGTCACGGCGATGGCCGCACGGGGCTGCTACCCTGTGCGGCCATTTTCATTTCGACGAGGGTCGAGGCGCAGCCGGCTTGAGATTGGCAGGCAAAAAAAGGGACGCGCCAGCTGTCAGGCTGGGCGTCCCTGTGGGTCGCTGTCAGTGTCGAGCAGGGCCGTCAGGCCCATGCGAGATGGTACTCGCCATCGACCGGTCTCAGCGCTGCCATCGTGGTCAGCGCTTCGACGTAGCGGGTTATGTCCGGATCGTCGTCGAGCCGTCGCCGGATGCGCGGGTCCATGAGCCGCTCGCGTAGTTCCGACATGGGCACGACACCGCAACTTTCCTCATCCAGTCCGAGGCTGGCGAGGATCGCAAAGGCGTTGCCGTTGGCGACCTCCAGCTCGGGCGCGGCGTCGGGGTTGAGGCCGAGGCCGAGCTTGATGTCGCCGCCCGGTTCGGACTGCCAGACGCGCGCGCGGCGGCCGAGGAACTGAGCCTCGTCAACGACAGTGATGACGGCTGGGTCCCAGTCGAAACAGCGAGCGATCGACGCGAGCGCCAGGGGGCAGACGCGGACCTCGATCTCGAATGATCCGGAGGCCGGATCGCCGTGGATCGGAACCACCATCGCGACGCCGCTGCGCACGACGTGGCGGCCGAGCAGATCGCGCAACGCGCCGAGCTGGTCGGGGGTGATGACGGCAGGGGAGGGCGACAGGATGTTGTGGCCGTCGTCGACGCGGAACGTGATGGTCATCTCGACCTCCTTCGTTGAAACCCCGTCTCTCTTCCTCCCTCCTCTCCGGCGAGGATGTATTGCCCGCTGAGCGGGGCAAAACGGCCATCACCCATGCCGGTAGGCCGTCTTTACCGATGGTCACGTAAGCAGCGCCAGGGCGGGCTCGATGCTCGCCATGGCGCTTCCCCGGCCGAGGCGTAGCGAGGGCGGCCCGACGGGGCCGCACGATGCGAGCGAGCCGGGCCGGGGCAGGGGCCGAGCAGGCAGCAAAAAGGGCCGCCCGGTCGCCCGAGTAGCCCTTGTTTTTGGAGGCGGTTAGCGGAGCCTCGCGGCCCCGCTGAGTTACTTGACCAGCTGCACGTAGCTGGCGATGCCGACCAGTGCGGTGCCCTGCAGGATCAGGAACCATTTGAGGCCGTCGATCGAGGTCTGCATACCCTTCAAACCGGCTTCGAGTTTCGCCTCCATGGTGCCGAGCTTGGCATCCACGGTCGTGCGAAGTGCCGACATCTCGGCCTGAAGTGGTTTGATCGCATCCCCGACAGTCATGTCGATGTGTTCCTCGACAGCGGCGACTGCGCGCGCAGCCACATCCTCGGCGATATTAGCCGAAATCAGGGCCTGAAACAACGTGACCTGCATGTCTGTTCCTCCTTCGTCTCTGTGACGATGCTCACGCGTCGGTCGGGGCGGCGAGGGTCAAGGACCGCGAAGCGGCCGCGTCAGCGGCGGTGGGGGTCACGATTTTGCGTAGCAAAATGGTGGGGCCCCGCCGTCCTTGAGGCTCGCCGCCCCGGCCGACAGACTGGGACGACTTGAGAGAGAGTTTACCCCCGCGGCAGCAGCGCCGGGGCGGGCTCGATGCCCGCTCCGGCGCTTACCCGGCCGAGGCGTAGCAAGGGCAGGCCGAAGGGCCGGACCGAAGCGAGCGAGCGGGGTGGGGCCGGGGAGTTGTCCACGGCCGACCCGAAACCCCTTTCAGCGGGGAGACGGTCGCCAACGTGGCGGTGGCAGATCCCGGGTGCCGCTCGTCAGCTGGCCGGGCCGTCATCCCCCGGTCGGCCGTGGACGATGCCGCTCTAGCGCGCAGGTCCTAACGACATGCGGTTGATCTCGGCGCAGCTCGCCGGCGCCGCGGGCGTGCGGCAGCGCCTTACCGGAAGGGGGAAGGTGATCGGGCGCGCGGCGACCAGGTGCGGCCCGCCGGGGCCGCGCCAAGGCGTCGCGCGGCCGATCACCTGGCGTGGGGGAAACCAGTAGGGTTTCCCCCACTAAGCGACGCTGGCGAAAAGAGGCCAGCGCCGGGGCTCGCCCGACGCTGGCCTAGTGGTTTCCTGCCAAGGAAAGGGGAGGGCGGCGCGAGGGGGAGCGCGCCGCCCGAGCCGGTCAACCGAACGCCGCGCGCTGGGTTGCGACGGGGGCGGGGGCCTGTCCGTCGATCCGGAAAGCGTGGGTGGGGATGCGGGCGGTTTTCAGCACCTGCAACAGGTTGGATTGTAGGCCGGAACCCTGACAGACAACCGCCTCAACCGGGTTGAGGTTGGCCAGCTGCTCGTTGCGGACGAACCCGGCGCGCTTGCCATAGCGGGCGGTGTTCGGGGTGAAGGCGATAAGGGTCACGTCGCGGCTCGCGGCCCATGATGCGGCGATGGCGTCGGCACCTTTGCGCTGCGCGGTGGTGCAAAGCGTCATATGGGGCACGCGCGCCTTGATCTGGTCGAGTTTGGCCCAAAGCTGTTGCCAGTCGTGCCACTCCTGACCGCCGGAAAAGACGACAAGCGGGCCGGTGGGATTGCGCTTCTCGCGGTGGTCGGTCGCGCGCGCTTTCAGGAAGTCGAGCGCGGCAATCTGGCTTGCGGTGCCTCCGCTCGAAACCTTCGATCCGCGCGCCGGGGACCATGGGTGGCCGGACTGCGCACGGTAGCAGTCGGCGGCATAGTCGCGCATGCATTCGATGGCGGCGCGCTGCTCGGTCTTGGTCTGGGCGCGAAGCTGCAATTCCTCCATCTCGACCGCGAAGATTTCGGAAGGGTCCATGCGGCGCGTCATGTCGTAAAGCTCGGCGCAAAGCCGGTCCTCCTCGCGCTCGAGCTTCTGCGCCTCGTAGTGAAAGGAATTGACGAAGCCCCACGCGATGGCCTGCGCGCTCGCCTCTAGGCGGGTGTCGCGGAACAGGTCGAACAAGGTTGCCATGATCGCCGCGCAATCGTGCTGCGCCTCGATCGGCTCGGGCATGTCCAATTCCTGCCGCTCGCCGCCCACCTCGACGATGGACAGCGCGCCGACGTCGCCGAACGCGTCCTGAAAGTTGGTGGTGGCGGTCGCCTCGGCGTGGCTCTCGGCGGCATCGTCGGCCGCGTCGGTCGCGCTCTGGTCGTGCTCGGCGCTGTCGTCCTGCGCGCTGCAATCGGGCGTGTCGCCCCGCGCGGCGGGATTGAGGGCTTCGCCCATCGCGGCGAAGCTGGTAAAGCGGGCGGAGGTCGTCGGCTTGGTCATGGTTCGTACCTTTGGCAGGGTGTGGCGGCTAGGGTCGGGGGAGCGTTGCTGCGCTCTCCCCGCCCGTCTCGGTGGGGATTACATCTGCGGGACGTAATCCGGGTCGTTGACCTGCTCGTCGGTGATCTGGCCATCGTCGGTCGCGTTGCCGGCGAACTCGTCGGCGTTGGCGGTGCGGGCGGCGCGGCGGTTGCCGCGGCTGCCGTCCAGATTGGACTGGCGCGGCTCGGGGCGGTTCCACACGACGCGGTAACCTTCCTCCATGTTGCCGAAGAGCATGATCTGCAGCGGCTCGTTCAGGCTGGGGTCGTCGAGCTTGCCCTGAAAGAAAACCTCGCCGGTGCTGTTGCTCTTAAGCTCCCACAGCGCGCCGATCTGCACCCAGCGCTTGGCGACGTTCAGCACCATGATCTCGAAGGCGGGCGCGCGCTCGTTGGTGCTGTTGGTCGCACGCAGGCCGAGGCGCGGCAGGTCGATGGTGGCGGTAGCGATCGAGCCGAGAAGCTGACCCTTGACGACGGCGAACTGACCGATGTTCATAGCACTTACTCCATCTAGGCGGGGGCCTGTCCCCCTGTTGTCTGGGCTTGGGGCCTTTCCCCTCCCGACATCTTTCTTTTACCCCCTCCCCTCCAAGTATTGAAGCGCATTGATTTCTTGACACCTTAGTCATCGTACCTGGTGAGTCCGAGCACAAATAGCTCCCGACTAGGGAGCGTAACTAATCAAATCAAATACGCATTGATCGCGCTAGCGAGCAATTCAGATGAACAGGAACGATGTTTGGGGGGCGTAGCCCCGGCCTGTGATCTCATCGCACCCGGAGCCGTCCTCGCAGGGGCTCAAGAGGCAGGCGCGGCCGGCGGGGTCAACACGAATCACGGAGTGTCTGCCGCTTTAGCGGTAGAAACCGTTATTCTTGTTGAGGCGTCTTCAAACAAACAAAAGCATTGCCAGCTCTGCTGGCAATTCTCCTTTGACGCCGACCCTGTCGGACGGGTCTGGCACGCAGAGACACTGAGAGACGGCGAAGGGTGCGATGAGATCATTGGCCCAACAAACAATCATCATGCGCGCAAGCGCATGATTCTCCAGCCGCAGGCTGCCGGCGGTGCCCGCCGAGCTGGAAAGGCCGCGTGAGGAGAGGGCAGGGGGCAGCGCCGCGCTTCCGCGTCAGACGCCGCAGGAGCGCCGTGGAGGCGTCTCAGGACCCGGACAAGGGATCGTGACCGCTTGCGGCGGAGACCCGCTTCAGCGGGGCTCCGGTCGGCTTCAGCCGACTAGAGCCCGGCCCCGCCCATCGGGCGGGGTGGCCCCGCAGTCACTTCCTCCAATGCGCAGGGTCCACGAACCATTCTTCCGGCATCCCGTGCTTATTGAGGAAGGCAAGGTCGATCATCGCGTCGGTAATCTGATCGAGTAGCTTCGCCTCATAGCGGTTCGGCGTAACGGGTATCAGTTCGCTTAGGCGTGCGAGGTAGTCGACGGTGATCCGGTATCTCGCTGTGCTGAGATCCTCGATCACGATCGCCGGCCGAGGTTGTGAGCGGTCGACGAAGAGCCATAGACGCGGGCCGTCGATGCGCTTGATAAGGCGAGGCCAAGGCTTGAACATCGTAGCTCTCCAAGTGGGAGCAGCGACGAAGCTTGAGCGGGAGGACGCAGTCGAAAGAGCTATGCAGAGCTATGAAGAAAGCGGCCTGAGTCCTCACAATTTGGGGCCGATCGCGCAGACGATCGAGCGTCATGTACGCTCTGGTCCGGCGGGAGCCTTCCTCAAAGGACTTCTCCTGCTGACGGTCGAAAGCGGCGACGGCTGGTACACGCGAAAGCAGATCGGCGGTGCCGTTGGGTTGGAGCCTGAGCGTTGCACCGCGAATGTGTGGGTCTCAAACAAGTTGCTGTTCGAGCAGTTCGAGATTCATCGGAACCGCCTTTCTGAGGCCCTGGGCGGTCCGTTGCTGGCGTTACGGCACCGTGATGGGAACCCTCACGAATACCGCATGGAGGTGATCGAGGAGGCGAGCGAGACCATTCCGTTCCTGCTTGAAGGCTCCGTTCTGCGCTATCGCTTGAGCGATGAAGCACCCCAGCTGTCGATCTTCGGCAAAGCGTTACATCCGGGGGTCGGCACCAGCAGGGCGCACTATCGGAAGTGGCTCTTCCTGACGCCGTTCTTCGCGCAGCTCATCCTTGCCGGCCTAGCGATGGTGCTGCTCGCTCTTACCGCGTTCGCTCCATTGGTTCTGCGCGTACCGTTCATGCTGTCAAACTACCTCGCGATAGGCGGGTTCGGCGCCTTGGTCATTGCGGGCATATGGACGCGCTGGGGTAGGCTATTCGACGACCGCGTGTTGCTTCTTGGTTCCAACGATCTCGCCGGCGCAACGGAAGGAGTTGTGCTCGACCGAGAGCGTGCGAACGACGAAACATTCATGGTCTTACGGCGCTACGTCGCGCCTTGTCCCATTTGTCAAACGGCAACGGTTAGGCTGGCGCGAGGGGAGCCCGAGTTCAGACGCCGGATTGTCGGCCGTTGTGAGGAAAGCCCTCGAGAGCACGTCTATAGCTTCGATCGCGTCACGCTCGAAGGAGAGCCACTTGGACGACGCCTTTTAGCTGGGGGTTGAGCCGCTCCTCTCGGCTCAGCGCCGCGGTGCCGGCCTGCGCAGGTGCTGGAAAGCGTGCACGTCGGGGAAGAGCAGGCGGGGGAGGTCGAGCAACCACCCAGAGGCGGTCCAGCAGCCGATCGCTGCCAGTGTCCAGACGCCGAGGTAGGAATGGCCGGTGACCTCGTCGGCGAGGGTGCCGTACGACTTCATGAGCCAGACGAGGAGAGCGCCGAAGAGGAACATGCGCTTCCAGGTGTAGCGGTCGGTGATGCGCCGCAGGCGGCGCTCGAGGTCGACTACAGGATCTCGGCCGGCGTCTTCGCGGTGCTGGTTCATGCTACCGTCCTCCTAGGTGATCGGTAGCGTGTGGTGTTGCCTCGAGAAACCCGAGTGGCGCGCTAGCGGGTGCGATTGAGCTTTTTGCAGTGTGACCCGGTTGCGATCGGCAGACAAAAAAAGGGGCCGGCGAACCGACCCCTGAAAAGTCTTTAGGAGAGGATGCCTGAAAGGCCCGAGTATGCTGCAGCTGCGAAGGACCGTTCGCAAGCGCAAAACCGGAAACGCTGCGATTTAGTTCGGCTTGCGGCCGGTGTCCGAAGCGATCCAGGCGTCGATGTCGCGGCCAGCCTGCTCGCGCAGGTCGCGCATATCGTTTCGGGTAAGGCGGCCATCGGCCCATGCTGCCTTATAGGCAGCGGCACCGTGAGGTCCTGCGCGAGCCAGTACCTGCGCGGCGCGCTCCTCGGATAACGAGACGGGCGTCAGGTTGACGAAGCACAACATGGCGATAGCGACGCAAGCGCAGGCGAGGCCCGTCCCGATGCTGAAGAACGCTTCTCGCCGCATGGCTCAGCTGCTCCGCAGCGCGCCGAGGCGCGCACGCAGATAGCCGAGCCCAATGACGTAGATCGGAACGACGACAATGGCGGACGCTCCCCAGTCCCATGGGTCTACGTCTGCGTAGATGAGCAAGGCGACGACCGCGAACCAGTAGGCCGTGTCGACAAGGTTCATGACGGACTTGCGGTGATCCCGGCGGCTGGTCTTGGGAATCGCGAGACGTGTTCTGTCAGGCTCGGCCATGATCGTCCCTCCCGGTGGGTTCATTCCGAACATACCGGCTACGGGATCGAAGCCAAGCCGGATCGGCTCCGATCAGACGGCGGTCTTCAACGGCTCCGGCTTCTTGCCGTCCGGCAAGGTGTTTCGAAGGTGCTGGTGTACCATGGGCGCGGAGAAGGGCTTGCTCAGGAAGGTGGCCTTCTCGGGCATGTCGCCGTCTTCTGGCTTCACGCGACCGCTCGCGATCACGATCTCGATCCACGGGTAGAGCTCGGCGACGTGGCGCGCCAAGGCGAAGCCGTCCGTGTCGCCTGGCATGTCGACGTCGGAGAAGAGGAGGGTGATCGTATGCGCATACTCCGGGAGCATGATGATCGCAGCGTCACCGTTGTCGGCTTCGTGCGTCCGGAATCCGGCGTCCTCGAGGATGCCGCAGGCGTCCATGAGGATAATAGCGTCGTCGTCGACGACGAGTGCGTAGGGGATCGTGGACACGGACATAGGTCATCAACCCGCGATTGCTCGCTAGGTCGCACAATCGTGCGATTATAACCGCCCATCGCCGTCCCGAGGTGAAGCCGGGTCGCCCTGCTTAGCGTCCGAAACCGTCGCGGCCGTTGAACCAGGCTTGCGATCGACGCCGATTCCGCGTGGCTAATACCGCGAAGGCGATCGACCAACCGAACAGCACCGCGAGGAGGGCGTTGGTGGTCGCCTGCGTAAGCAGCAGCACGATCATCGAGATCGAGGCCGCAGCGCCGAGGATGAGCAGCTGACTGCCGTTCGCCGGCTGCGGCAGCCCGCTACGGTCGACGCGCCAGTCATGGGGCTGAGAGGCATGCCGCCAGGCAGCGATTGCGTTCCAGATGGCGACCACGAGCGCGATCAGCGTGCCGGCGATCAAGATGTTGGTCATACAGACATCCCCGTTTCTTGGCGCGACATTGCTGCGATGCTTTCGCGGGGGTCAAGCTGTGCAGCCGGAAAGCCGTTGCAGGCACGAACACCTGTACGAATGATGAGAAAAGGACTTGCGTACCCCGTTCACGTTATGTTCAATGCCCGCCACAGGAGGACGGCCATGAAGTTGAAGGACGCAATGCGCGGGTACGATTACGATCTGCCGTTGAAGGATGCGCTGAACGATCGCGAGCTATCGGTCGATCGTCGGGTCATGGCGGGCGCGACGGTCGGGATTGGCCTGGACGTGGCGTACCTGTCGGTGTGCCAGCTCGAGGAGGCGTTCGCCGCTCTCGCCATGGATCTCAGCAATGGCGTCGAGCAAGGCCGCGGCTACGAGGACCTGGCCGACATCCTGAAGGACCAGAGCCCGTATCAGATGCGGATCTGGCACCTGCTGGACACGACACCGCTCGAACTCGCGCTCGAGGACCTCGCGTGGCTGAAGAGCCTGACGTATCGCCGTGCGCGCATGGCTCGCGTCGTGAGCGAAGAGAAGCTGGCAATCCGGTACGTCACCGACGAGGCGCTGTGCGAGGGCGTGACCGCCGCGCAGCTGATGGCGCGGGTCTCCGCGGCCGACTGATCGCGGGCCGTCAGGCGACCTGGGCGAGCACCGTCTCGGGCGCCTGCGGCCGGCGACGCGAGACGCGGAACGGCTGGATCGGGTTTCCGGTTCGCACCACGAACTGATCGACGCCCGTCGCCTCGCGTAGCTGCACAGCAACGGCATAGGCATTGTCGAACGAGGCCAGCGTGCGCGCGGCGGATGCGATGATGCTCATGACGTAATCCTTGGTGGTGCGACGATGGGACGCGGGCTTGCGCCGGCGTTCATGGATTGTTGAGCCGGATCGGTATAGCAAAGGGAGCGGACCGGATTCGACGCGCCTGCGTTCTTCCAGTCCATCCGCCGTTTCGACGGAGGATCCTTTGGATGACGGGGTCGGGGCCGCTGCTATCGGCTTCGGCCCTGTTTTCGTTTCAGCGTTTTCCGCCGAAGAGGTCGGTCCTAGGCGGGAGCTTGCGCGCCAAGGTCGCCGATACGCCCAGCAGTCCCAGCGCGATGACCTGAGCCACGCCAGCCTGCATCTCGTCATCCAGCAGCAATGATGCGAGCGCAAAGGCGAACGCGCCGAGCGCGGGCACGACACCGACAACAAGGTGATGGAACGTGCGCGCCCGGATGAACGTCAGACCGAGCGCCGCGAGCAGATTAATTGATGTCACAAGCATCGTCATGCTATAGAGCGCTGTCTCAAAGCTCATAAGACATGTCCTCTATTTAACATAAGCTCTATTATCGATCCGGCTGCGATCGGTTACTCTGTCCGAGTGACGACCTTTACTAGCCGCTGATCGACAAGCTCCAGCCAGCGATCCCGAACCTTGTTGTAGAGCGCCTCCGGCAGCTGTCCATAGACGATCGTCTCTGGCTTGGAGCCGGGTACGACCCGCGTATCCTGGTTCGGCCACGGTGTGCGGTTCAGCTCCGACAGGATGATCCATGACCGCTCGTCGTCGAGCTTGAGACGACGCTTCACGGCCTGCGGGATCTCGATCGCGAACGCGGGTTCGATCGGCGGGCTGTGCGTGATGGGAAGGACGAAGACCTCGGTACGGCCGTCGCGCATCTGTTGCGAGAGCAGCAGCGCACACGGCCGCTCCTTGCGGCCGTCCTCGGCGCCGCGGTCGGCTTCGCGCTTCCAGAGGTATTCGTAGCGGATGACCTGGCCGGGACGCGGCGTCGGTACGTCCACCCTCAATCCAGCTCGTGGTTGAAGGCCTTCGACTCTTCAGGCGCCTTCGAGGCGGCGACAGCGTCGCGCATGTCCTGCGTGACCTCGTCGAGCGACATCGCGACGCGGTCGCGGCTCTTCAGACGGGTATATTCCTGCATCGACATGAGGACCAAAGCCTCGTCGCCGCGGTTCGTGATGGTGAGCGGCTCGACCAGCGCCCGCCGGCTGAATCGGCCAAACGCCTTCGAGACCTCACCGGCTGTCGCTGACTGCACCATGGCCGATCTCCTCATCCGTATAATACGGATCTCACCCTCTTCTTTCAACCGCTCGTCGCTCCCGCTCACCGCGCAGTCGGTCGACCAAGCCGGTGTCGGCGTGCGACTGGATCAGCCGCTCGAGAGCGTCGTCGGGCAGGCATCGCGGGTCCATGCGCGGGCCTTTCGGCTTCGGCGCCTGGCGGCCCAGCGCCAGCAGCTGGCGTCGGTTGCGGACCTCGACCAGCAGGGTGCCGCGCTCCGCCCGCGTAAAGGCACGATCGAGGCCGTAGAGCCACCCTGCCCGGGCTTCCACCAGCATCGCCTCGCAGCGGGCCAGGTCGTCGTCGTGGCGGCATTCGCGGATGCGCTCCACGGTCAGTGCGCGCGCTGTCTCTCGCGTGCGCCAATAATGCTCGCTGCTCGGGGCCTCGAGGGCAAACAGCCGGTGCATGAGGCGGACCCAGGCGCCCATGCTTTTCCACGCGAAGGGCTTTGCGACCTTGCGCGCCGCGGGCCGATAGCTCTTCATCGGTGGAAGCGTGCGTGGTGGCCGCTTGTCCCCGTAGAAGAGGTCGGGTTCGCGCCAGCTCACTCGACCGGCTCCAGATCCCGTAGCTCCGCCATCTTGATCTTGGCGGTGCGCTCCGCGCCCACGGCGTCGAAGAAGACGTAGCAGTGATCGTCGAAGGGAGCGCCGCAGAGACGCCATACGACTCCTTCGCGCCCGAGGTAACGCTGAATGCCAAAGGCGGGATCGACCGAGCCTGGCGCGTTCACCAGCCGCACGCGCCGGCGTAGGCTGAGCCAGTTTCCGGCCTTGCGGATGATCGCGTCTCGTTCGGCGCGTGTCAGGATCGACGGCCGGTCCGAGCGCGGCGGCCCGAAGGTAGCGAACGGGTCCCCCTTGATGCGCTCGAGCTTCTGCTCGGTCGTCTCGATTGGCGCGCGCGCCCACTCGGGCGCGGCCGCGTTGCGACGATAGTGTGTCATCGTCGTCGAGGAGAAGAGATCCTGCTGATAGCCGACGACACGGCGCCGGCGCTGCGCCTCGGCATAATCGGCACGCCAGCGATCATCATCCGTCGCCGGCCTGGGTGGCTCGTCGGCCAATCGCGCAAGCGCGAGCAGCTCCTCGAACTCGTCGCGGGACACCGTCGCGATCCGAGGGTCGTACCTCATCGTAATAGTCGATCGCGAAATAGACCGTATGTCCCCGCAGCTCGAACGCGCCGCGGTTCCGCTCACGATCGTCGCTGTCAAAGGTGTGCGCCCGCAAAGCGGCCATGATCTCAGTCTGCGCCACCAGGGTCGACACCCCGGCCTCGGCGAAGGTCGCGAGGCAGGAGCGCGTGATGACGATGCGTGCCCGGCGGTCCAGCCCTTGTCGGCAGCGATCATTGAGCGTGCCGATGATCTCGGTGTGCGATGGGAACGACGTTGTCCATGCTGACTCCCTTCGGTAATCGGGTGGGATGCAGATCTTCGCGGTCATCATCGCGCTGGTCGGCGCGGCCGCGTTCGAGGGCATGGCCCTGCTCTACCGGCGCCGCATCATCCCGGCCGGGCCGCTCATCGCCTTGGCGACAAGCATCCTGCTCACGATGGTCGGCCTGACGATCGTCGGCCTCGCGCCGGGGCAGCTCGTCATCGTCAACCAGGCCTCTGCCACGAGCGATCAGTGACCTTCACGCGGCGAGCGGCTCTCCCGTTTGCCGCGTCATCAATCCGGCATTGAAGCGCTCGAGCCAGCTCTGCATCGTCGGCCGCTCGCCTACCGGCACCATGGCAGCGACGTCCTGGAAGCGGATCAGGTCGAGCGGCGCGTCGCGCCAGATCCGATCGATTTCGCGCGACGGCAGCAGGCCCTCGGCGCGGATGAAGTCGGTCATGCGGCCCGGACGCGCCTTGGTCGACCGGCGCCACAGCCCCTCGACAGTATGCAGCCGCGGCGCGGCGCGCGCCTCGACGAGCACGATGAGGCGCAGGCACCAGCGCGGCAGCTCGCGGATCTCCTCGGGCCGATTGGCGATGCACAGCCAGCACGCCGATTTTGGGGGCACTGGGAGGCCCTCGGCGATGATGCGCGCCACGCAAGCGTCACGGTCCCAGCCCCATTCGCGCAGCGGCGAGCGGCAGTCGTAGAGTGGGTCCTCGATCGACAAGGCGTGGTTGGCACGCAGCGTATCGCGCGGGCCTGCGTCATAGCCGATCAGGCGAATGACCCGCTGGCCACGCGCCCAGGCATCTTTCGCCGGCTGCCAGCTCGCGAGATACGCGTCCTGTGGCGCCTTCTTGTATTTGAGGCTGCAGCTCGACCCGCCCAGGCTCTTGCTCGGCAGCGTCGCGCTGGTCAGGCACATCTCCAGCAGCCCATAATAGGGCGGCCAGTGCTTGAAGCGTTTGGGCACGTACGAGACCAGCTCGTGCCGGATCCCGTGAGCGTCCATCCACGGCCGGATCACGTCGAGATAGGCGTAGGTCGCCGGCTTCTCGACGCCGGTGTCAGCGCTCAGCACCAGGTCGGGCTTCTGCCCGCGTGCGACCAGCTCGACGAGAAGCGCGGTACTATCCACGCCGATGCCATAGGCGAGCACGACCAGGGGGGGGCGGCATGTCCATGTCAGACTCCTCAACCGGTGAAGGTAGCGACGATGCCCGCAAGCGATGCGGCCTCGGCCAGCGCGGCCCTGACCACGGCCTCGGCGGTTGCCGGCATGCGGAAGGTGATGGAGGTTCCTCGACGGATCGGGTCGGGCGAAATCGCGATCGGGCGTCTGCCCGTCCACGCCGCTGCGGTGATGTGCGCGCTCCACCCTTGATGTGCGGCACGCGACCAGGAGCGGACGATCACGTCTCGTCCGGCGAGGCTGAAGATGCCGAACCGTGGCAGCGGGTGAGCGAAGATCGCGCCCGGCTCCTCAAGCCCATGGCCGTCGTCGGTGAGCTGCAGCAGCTGGTCGCCGGCTGCGCCGATCGCCGCGACGTCGACGCGGGCAGCGCCAGTGACCCGCGCTGCCTGCAGAAGCTCGAGCAGGACGTCGGTGATGCTGTCGGCGAACAGCTCCTGCACCGTAGCGACCGCGCTCGGGGCGGCTGTGGGTGCGATCGAGGCGGGGAGCATGGCGGTCTCCTTCTCGCGGGCCCAATCCCGCGACCACCTGCTCCCCTCTCCTCTCTCGTCGCTCAGGGCTGAGCAGCCGCGGTCAGCTTGAGCCGAGCGGCTTCCAGCCGACGCACGCTCTCGGCCAGAAAGAGACCTTCCGACTCAAGCGGCGACACGGTTTTCAGCCGCTCGGCCAGCTCGGCCAGCCGGCGATCGATGGCGTCCGCGGTCACCGTGATCTCGTCGACGGTAAAGTGGATGGCGGAAGGTGGAGGCGGCAACCGCAGCGGCTGGCGCACCTCAGGCCGGCTCTCGGTAGACGCGAAGATGCTCCAGAGGTGCGCCTCAGCGTCGAAGAGCTCGTCGAAAGCCTGGCTGGAGTTGCTGACGTTCACGATCCACTGCTCGCCCTCGCGCTCCATGAAGCCGGCCGCGTAGATCCGTCCCGGGCTGTCGCTATCGTCGACCCTCCCCAGCTCCTCGCCAGCAGCGGCGAGGCCGTCGACGTTGCGGGCAGTGAGGCGCCAGGCGTCGAACCGCTCGCCCTCATCGGAGGCGGTGAGATAGTGCGCCGTCGCGATCTTCCACGCCGCGTTCACGCGCGCGAGATCGTCCTCGAACGTGGCCGGCTCGGCGGTCGGCAGCAGAGGATGCCCGCGTTCGTTCGTCCAGGCGGCGAGCATCACCATGTTGGCATCGACGAAGTCGTGCGAGGCGCACGTGCCTTGCTGAGCAACCCGGTTGCGCAGCCGCATGTCCTGCCACTGCGCGGGCGTAAGCTCGAGAGCGAGCCCGCGCGCGAAGGCGCACGCGAGCGCCTCGACCGCGGCCGACGCCAGCACCTCGTCCCAGTCGGCGCCGGCGTAGATGGTGGTCAGCTCGCCCACGGCATCGCGCCGGCTGAAGCTGAACCGCGGCGCTTCCGGAAACTCCCGCTTCGACGGGTCGGCATAGTCGACCCAGACCTGCGCGGCCTCGCCCATCGGTCCCACGCAC
>NZ_SLXN01000007.1 GCF_004345855.1 Sphingomonas sp. BK235 | reverse complement strand
GTCCTTCCTATCTGGCGACCGTCCCAGAAGCGCCGCCTCAGCAGCACCCCCCGTCCGGTGAAGCGGCATATATGGAGGGCGTTCCCACCGGTCAAGCGATTCGATGACAGTTTTTTGGCGCGGCGATGTCAGTTCGTCACGCGCTTCATCCGCCGGACAAGACTGGCTGATTCACGTCAAAGCCCGGAACGCCGCCGCCGCGCCGATCGGTTGAGTGCCCGACCCAACATGGAGATCGCACCGTGACCGACCGCCCCACCCCGCCCTATCCCGAGCAGCAGCAGCCGATGCCGGGCACCACCGCGGCGATGGACCCGCGCCCCGATCACGGCGAGCACAGCTATGTCGGCCGCGGCCGCCTCACCGACAAGAAGACGATCGTCACCGGCGGCGACAGCGGCATCGGTCGCGCGGTCGCGCTCGCCTTCGGACGCGAGGGCGCGGACGTACTGATCTCCTATCTCAGCGAGGAGGAGGACGCGCGCGAGACCCAGCGGCTGGTCGAGCAGGCCGGCCGCCAGGCGGTGCTCGTCCCCGGCGACATCAGCGACCCGGCGCATGCCCGTTCCGTCGTCGATCGCGCGGTGGAAGCGTTCGGGCGGGTCGACGTGCTCGTCAACAATGCCGCACACCAGGCCAGCTTCCAGACGATCGAGGACATCGCCGACGAGGAGTGGCAGCGGACCTTCGCCACCAACATCCACGCGATGTTCTATCTGTCCAAGGCGGCGGTGCCGCACATGCGCGAGGGGTCGTCGATCATCAACACCACCTCGATCAACGCCGACCAGCCCAACGAGCAGCTGCTCGCTTACGCCACCACCAAGGGCGCGATCCACAATTTCACCGCCGGGCTGGGCCAGATGCTCGCCGAGCGCGGGATCCGCGTCAACGCGGTCGCGCCCGGTCCGGTGTGGACGCCGCTGATCCCCTCGACCATGCCGCCCGAGAAGGTGAAGAGCTTCGGCGAGAACACCCCGATCGGCCGCGCCGCGCAGCCCGCCGAGCTGGCACCCGCCTATGTCATGCTCGCCAGCGACGAGGCGAGCTACATCCTCGCGGCGACCATCGCGGTGACCGGCGGCCGCCCCTTCCTGTGAGCGGTGCGCGCGCCCGGAGCGCCGCGCTCCGGGCGCGCGAACTTGACGCAAGTTGCTGTAATAACGCCGTTATTCTAATCCACCCTAGTAAACTTCAGGCGCGCTGAGCCGTTGGCGGATGATCCGGGCGGGATCATCCCAACAGCGAGGACGCGCGATGTACTATCACGACAAGCGGCTCCAATATCCGGTGCAGGTGACCGAGCCGGATCCCGCCTTCGCGCGGATGCTCCAGCAGGCGATCGGTGGCGTCGAGGGCGAGATCCGCGTCTGCATGCAATATTTCTTCCAGGCCTGGGGCAATCGCGCGCCCACGCCGAAGTACCGCGACATGCTGCTCCACACCGCCACCGAGGAGATCGGCCATATCGAGATGCTCGCCACCGCGGTGGCGCTCAACCTCGACAAGGCCCCCGCGAGCCTCCAGGCCGAGGGTGCCGCGGACAGCATCGTCGGTGCGGTGATGGGCGGCGAGCGGCCGCGCCACATCATCGAGGGGCTGATCCACAAGAATCTGCTCTCGACCGGGCTCGCGGCGATGCCGGTCGATTCGGACGGCGTGCCGTTCAACATGAGCCACATCTACGCCAGCGGGAACATCGCCGCCGACATGTACTGCAACGTCGCCGCGGAGAGCACCGGGCGCGTACTCGCGACCCGCCTCTACCATGCGGCGCGCGACGAGGGCATGAAGAAGATGCTCCACTTCATGATCGCGCGCGACACGATGCACCAGGAGCAATGGCTCGCGGTGATCGAGGAGCTCGGCGGCGCCGCGACCCAGCTGCCGATCCCCAATTCCTTCCCGCAGGAGAAGGAGGACCAGGAGCATAATTACGACTTCTTCGTCACCTCGCTTGACGGCAGCTACCCCGAAGGGCGCTGGACCAGCGGACCGAGCATCGACGGGCGTGGCGAGTTCACGGTGTTCCGCAATGAGCCTTTGGGCGGCGAGCCCGAGCTCGGCGCGGCACGGCCCGACGGCATGGCGCAGGTCGAGCAGACGGGCTGACCTTGGGGCGAGCGCGCGGGCGTGACGCCGCCGCGCCAGCCGGCGGGGCGACTGGCGGCGCTCCCCCACGCTCTGCTAACGCGGCGGCGATGACGTGTCCCCCTTTGTTCGCCCGCGCGCGCGTCGCTGCGCTCCTGCTGCTGGCGCTCGCCGCGCTGCTCCTCGCGCCCTTGGCCTCGGCGCAGCCCGACCCGGTCGCCGCCGCCACCGCGCGGCTCGTCACGGCCGAGCGCGAGGTGCGCGCGGTCGACCGCGCGCTGAACGACGCGCGCGACCGCGCGACGCGCGACGCGCTGCGCGAGCGCGTCGATGCCGCGCGCGAGGACGCCGCCGCTGCCGCCGACCAGCTCGCCGATCAGCTCGAGCTGATCGACGCGCGCGCCGCACAGCTCGGTCCCGCCAGCGCGAGCGACGCGCCCGACCTCGCCGCGCAACGCGCGCGGCTGGCGCGCCAGCGCACCGCGATCGACTCGAACGGCAAACGCGGCCGCCTGATCGTGGTCGAGGCGCAGCAGCTCGTCGACGAGATCAACCAGAGCGAGGCCGAGCAGTTCAGCCAGACGATCGCGGCGCATGTCCCTTCGCCGCTGTCGCCCGGCTTCTGGGCCGCGGTGCTCCAGTCCGCACCGCGCGACCTGCGCCGGATCAGCGGCTTCGTCGCGCAGGGGAGGCGCCAGATCGCCGCCGGTCGGGGCGACACCTGGCCCTGGCCCGCGCTGCTCGGCGCGATCGTCGCGCTGGCGCTGATCGGACCGGGGCGCGCCGCGACGCATCGCGTCGGGCTGCGCTTCCTGATCGACGACGCGCCCGGGCATCGCGTGCGCCGCTCGGGCAATGCGATCTGGCGGGTACTCGTCGGCACGCTGACCCCGCTGCTGGCGAGCGTCGCGCTGATCCAAGGGCTGCGCTGGTCTGGGCTGGTGCCCAGCGCGTGGAGCGCGATCGCCGATACCTTCGTCGCCGCGGTCACCTTCGCGGGCTTCACCGCCTCGGTCACCGGCGCGCTGCTGATGCGCAACCAGCCGAGCTGGCGAGTCGCCCCGATCGCGGACGATGTCGCGCGCCAGCTGCGTCCGTTCAGCTGGCTGCTGGCCGCGGTCGCCTTCCTGGCGATCATGGTCGACAGCTTCAATCGCGCCGTCGGCGCCAGCGCCGCCGCGCTGAGCGCGACCCAGGCGATCGTCGCGCTGCTCCACGTCGCCTTGCTGATCGCCGCGCTGGTGGCGCTGGGCCGGCTGCGCGCCGCGCGGGCGGAGGAGGAGCAGGCACCCGCGCGCGCGGGGCTGGGCGCCGCCGCGCTGGTCGCCTGGGCGGTGGTGGTGGTCGCCACGGTCGCGCTGCTGCTCGGCTATCTCGGCCTCGCGCGCTTCGCGGTGTCGATCGTCGCCTGGGGGCTGGTGCTGGGCAGCGCGACCTTCCTGCTGATGGCGGCGATCGACGACGTCGCCACCACCGTGTTCGCGCGCGAGGGCGGGGTCGGGCGAACGCTGTCGCGCGCGCTGGGTGTGCGGGCCGCGCTGATCGAGCAATTCGGGGTGCTCGCCTCGGGCGTGCTGCGCGTCGTGCTCGCGCTCACCGCCTTCGGCCTGCTGTTCTCGCCGTTCAGCGGCGGGGGCGGGATCGGCGCGCTGATCGCGCGCGTCGGCAGCCTCGCGCAGGGGATCGAGATCGGCGGGATCGCGGTATCGCCGGGGACGATCCTGCGCGGCGTCGTCGTGCTGTTCGTCGGGCTGGCGCTGGTGCGCGCGTTCATGCGCTGGCTCGAGCAGCGTTATCTGCCCGCCACCGACCTCGACGGCTCGGGGCGCAACTCGGTCAGTCTGGTGGCGCGTTACGTCGGAGTCGCGCTGGCCGTGATCTGGGCGCTCGCCTCGCTCGGCATCGGGGTGGAGCGGATCGCGCTGCTGCTCTCCGCGCTCTCGGTCGGCATCGGCTTCGGCCTGCAGGCGATCACGTCCAATTTCGTGTCGGGGCTGATCCTTCTCGCCGAGCGCCCGATCAAGATCGGCGACTGGATCCGCGTCGGCACCGACGAGGGCGACGTCAAGCGCATCAGCGTGCGCTCGACCGAGATCGGGCTGGCCGATCACTCGACGCTGATCGTGCCCAATTCCGAGCTGATCACCAAGTCGGTGCTCAACAAGACGCTGGCCAGTCCGCTCGGGCGTATCCAGGTGCAATTCTCGGTGCCGCTGGAGAGCGACGCCGACAAGGTGCGCGCGATCGTGGCGCAGACCTTCGGCGAGGAGAGCGCGATCCTCGACGATCCCGCGCCCGCGATCTTCATCGACTCGATCGCGGACGGCCGCATCTTCTTCAACTGTTTCGCCCACGTCCCCTCCCCCCGCGCCGCCTATGGCGCGCGCAGCGCCGTGTTCACGGTGCTGCTGCGGCGGTTCCGTGAGGAGGGGATCGAGCTGGGCACCGTGCCGCAGCGGCTCGAGCTGCTCTCCGCCGATCCGGCGCGCGCGGGCAATTGGAAGGAATCCCTACCGCCGGGTTAGTGAAACCCGCGCGCGATCGCTCTATGCCCGCGCGGAATGGGACGCGTGCGCCCCGGGGGGAGAGCAGGACGCGATGGTCGGTCGGATATATCGCTGGTATGCGCGGGTCGGCGACGACCCGCGGCTCGCGGTCGCGCAGGCCGCCAACCTCTATCGCCAGGTGCCGCTGCTCTACGGTCTGCTGCTCATCAACTCGCTCGCGGTGGCGATGACGCATCATGCCAGCGCGCCCGCGCTGCTCACCGTCACGGTGCCGGCGCTGCTGTTCCTGTTCACCGCGGTGCGGCTGGTGCGCTGGGCGCGCGTGGCGCGCCTGGGTACGGTCCCCGGTCCGATCGCGGCGCGGCGCCACCTGCGCGTCATCACCGCGTTGGCCGCGCCGGTCGCCACCGCCTATCTGGTCTGGGCGCTGTTGCTGATGGGGTATGGCGGGCCGGCGCAACAGGCGCATGCCGCCGTCTATCTGTCCACCACCGTGATCGGTTGCGTCTTCTGCCTGATGGTGCTGCCCCAGGCCGCGGTGCTGGTGGCGGTGATGGTGGTGCCGGCCTTCGTGCTCTCCTGCTTCGCGCATTACGAGATCATGTTCGCGGTGATCGCGACCAATGTCGCGCTCGTCGTCGCGGTGCTGATGCGCGTGCTGCTCAACGGCTTCGCGCTGTTCCGCGACCAGGTCGCCGCGCGCGCGACGCTGGAGCAGCAACATGCCGAGCTGGCTTGGCTCAACGCCGACAATGGCCGGCTGGCGCTGACCGACAGCCTCACCGCGCTCCCCAACCGACGGCGCTTCCAGCAGGATCTTCACCGCCTCGCGACCGCGCCCGATTCGCCGCGCTTCGTCGTCGGGCTGCTCGACCTCGATCGCTTCAAGCCGGTCAACGACACCTACGGCCACCAGGTCGGCGACCGGCTGCTGATCGCGCTGGCCCGGCGGATGCAGTCGCTCGCGAACCCCGCGACCACGATCTACCGGCTCGGCGGCGACGAGTTCGGGCTGCTCATCACGGGCGACCAGGACGAGGCGATCGCGGCGGCGGCATGGCTCTGCCAGTCGATCGCGGCGCCGGTGTCGCTCGGCGTGCTGCGGCTGTGCGTCGGCGGGTCGCTGGGTGTGGCGTGTTCGGATTCGCCAGCGGGCGACGCCGACGCCTTGTTCGATCGCGCCGATTACGCGCTCTATCAGGCCAAGCGCGTCAGTGGGGGCACCTGCGTCTTCACCCCGGAGATGGCCCGCGCGATCGGTGACGACCGCGCGATCGAGGCCGCGCTGCGCGGCGCGGTGCTGGACGACGAGCTGGGAGTGGTGGCGCAGCCGATCGTCAGCACCGCCACGCGCGCCGTCGCCGCGATCGAGCTGCTGGCCCGTTGGCACAGCCCGCAGCTGGGCGAGATCGCGCCAGAGGCGCTGATCGCGGCGGCCGAGCGCTGCTCGCTGGTCCATGCGGTGACGCTGACGCTGCTCCGCCGCGGGCTCACCGCGCTGCGCGGGCTGCCGCCGTCGCTCGCGCTGTCGTTCAACCTCTCGGCCTGTGACCTCCACTCGCCCGCCGCACTGGCCGCGATCGAGCGCGAGATCGCCGCGGCGGGCGTGGCGCCCGAGCGGATCTGGGTCGAGGTGACCGAGGCCGCGGTGGCACGCGACCGTGCCGCCGCGGCGCGCGCGCTGGGGCAGCTGCGCGCGCGCGGGATGAAGGTGGTGCTCGACGATTTCGGCGCCGACAGCGCCAGCCTCAACCTGCTGCGTGAGCTGCCGCTCGACACGGTCAAGCTCGACGGGCGGCTGATCGGCGACATGCCCGCGGGCTCCGGCGCGGCGCTGGCGGAGGCGGTGGTCGCGCTGTGCCGCTCGCTCGCGCTCGACTGTGTCGGCGAGGCGGTGGAGACCTCGGCGCAGCTCGATACGCTGCTGCGGATCGGCTGCGCCCGCGCGCAGGGCACGTTGTTCTCGCCCCCGATCGCGCTCGACGCGGTGCCGGCGTTGCTGCGCGACGGAGCGCGCGAGCGCGCCGCGGCCTGACCGCGCCGCCCGCGGCTCAAACCCGCGGCGGTGCGGTGGAGGTGCGCACCATCAGCTCGCCCGCGATCACCACGGGGGCGACGGGGCGGGCACGGCCGCTGAGCTGCGCGATGATCAGCTCCACCGCGCGCGCGGTGACCGCGGCGATCGGTTGTTCCATCGCGGTCAGCGGCGGGTGAGCGAAGCGCGCGATCGGCGTGTCGTCGAAACTCACCAGCGACAGGTCGGCGGGGACGTCCAGTCCGCGCTCGCGCGCCGCGGCGAGCGCGCCGATCGCCATCTTGTCGCTGCTCGCGATGATCGCGCTCGGCGGCACGGTCGCGCCGAGCAGCCGCAGCGTCGCCTCGCGCCCGCTCGCATAATCGAAGTCGCCGCTTGCCAGCAGCCCGTCATACGGAAGGCCGGCCTCGCGCATCGCGCCACGCCAGCCGTCGGCGCGTTGCGCGCTGACGGCATAATCGTCCGGCCCCGCGATGAAGCCGATCCGGCGGTGGCCGAGCGCGAGCAGATGCTCGGTCGCGCGCCGCGCCCCCGCCTCGTCCGCCATCGACAGCGCGATGCCGGCGCCACCCCCCTGCGCCCCGATCCGCGCGAAGGCGATATCGTGCTGATCGAGCAGGGACGCGATCACCGGATTGTCCGAATGCGGCGGGGTCAGGATCACGCCGTCGGGCTGAAGCGCGGCGATCGTCGCGGCCAGCTCGCGCTCGATCCGGTCGCTATGCGTGTCGACCAGCTCGAGCAGCAGCCGGTAGCCGTGGCGCGCGCACGTCAGCATCCCGCCGAGCAGCATCTGGTCGACCCAGTCGGTGCCCTGGCGCGCGCGCCAGTCCGCGATGGTGCGGTCGCGGTCGTTGAGCGCGAGGATCAGATAGCTGCGCGACCCTCCCATGCGCTGCGCCGCGAGCGAGGGAACGTAGCCGAGCTTCGCGATCGACTCGCGCACCCGCTCCACCATCGCCGGGCGCACGTTGGGCTCGTTGTTGATGACCCGACTGACCGTCTGGAGCGACACCCCCGCGTCCGCCGCGACATGCTTGATCGTGACCGACTGACGTCGCCGCGCCATTCTCGCTTTCCCCCGCCGTTACGGCATCCCCGGCGCCCGCCATAGCCAAGCACGCGACGCGCCGCCATCGCCAACACGCGCGGCATCGTGACGGGTGGCGCCATCGCGGCACGGCTCTATCATGTCGGCGCCGATGCCCCTGCCCGCTCTCTCCCGTCCCGCGCGCCCGACCTGGTTCCTGCTCGCCTTCGCGCTGGCCAACGCGGGCGGCGTGATCGGCTATCTGCCGCTGCTGACCCTGCTGCTGCCCCTCAAGATCCACGCGGTCGCCGGTGACGCGCGCATCCCCGTGCTCAGCCTCGCCGCGATCCTGGGAGCGGTGGCCGCGAGCGCGGGAAACGTGCTGTTCGGGTGGCTCAGCGACCGATCGGTCGCGCGCGGCGGCGGGCGGAGACGGTTCGTCGCGGGCGGCCTCGTCGCCACCGCGGTGAGCTATGCGCTGGTCGCCGCGGCGCAGGGACCCGTCGCGATCGTGCTGGCGATCGTCCTGTTCCAGCTTGCGATCAACGCGGTGCTGGCGCCGCTGCTGCCGATCATGGCGGACGAGGTCGCCGACGAGCGCAAGGGCGTGGCCGCGGCGCTGCTCGCGCTCGGCAATCCCGCCGCCGCCTTCGTCTCCGCGCTCCTCGTCGCCGACGAGACAATGGGGGATGCGACGCGGCTGGCGATCATCCCGCTGCTCGCGACCCTGGCGCTGCTGCCGCTGCTGCTGCTGCGCGGCGAGGCCGGCGCCACCGCCGCACCGTCGGGCGCGGCGATGCTGCCGCGCCGCGACCTGTGGATCGCCGCCGCGGCACGCCTGCTGATGCAGCTCGCCAGCTCGGCGCTATCGCTCTACCTGCTCTACGTCTTCGAGAGCGTCGCGCCGGGCGAGCGCCAGCTGACGCTCGCGCGTCAGGTCGGCACGCTGCTGACGATCTGCTACGTCATCCCGCTGCCGCTCGCCCTGTTGGTAGGGCGATGGTCCGATCGCGCCGGGCGGCGCAAGCCCTTCCTGCTGGGTGCGGGCGCGGTCGCGGTGGCGGGACTCGCGGCCATGGCCCTGGCGGGGGACACGACCGGCGCCGCGATCGGCTTCGGCGCCTATTCGGTCGGCTCGGCGATCTTCCTCGCGCTCCACTCGGCGTTCGCGCTCCAGCTGCTGCCCGATCCACGACGGCGCGGCCGCGACCTGGGCCTGCTCAACCTGACCAACACCATCCCCGCGCTGATCGGGCCGCTGCTGACCTGGACGCTCGCCACCCCGCAGGATTTCGCGCTGCTGCTGACGGTGCTCGCGGTGCTCACCGCGCTCGGCACCGTGGCGGTAATGCTGGTGCGCGCGCGACGCTGACGTCCCCGACGCCGCCGCCCACGCCGCAGCACGGTTGCCAGCGCGGTCGCGACGTCGCACATCGGCTCCATGCCCAGCGGCCGTGCCGATCTCCCCGATCTCAGCTACTTCCTGGTGATCGCGCGCCATCTCAGCTTCGCGCGCGCGGCGGTGGAGCTGCGCGTCACCGCCTCCGCGCTGAGCCACTCGATGAAGGGACTGGAGGCGCGGCTGGGCGTGCGGTTGCTCCACCGCACCAACCGCAGCGTCACGCTCACCGCCGCCGGCGAGCAGCTGCGCGACTCGATCAGCGACCCGTTGCGCGCGATCGATGGCGCGATCGAGGCGCTCAACCGCTTCCGCGACGCGCCGGCGGGGCGGATCCGGCTCAACGTCGTGGTCGACGCGGCGCGCCTGCTGCTGGCGCCGGTGCTGCCGTCCTTCGTCGAGCGCTACCCCGACATCGAGGTCGAGGTGGTGGCGAGCAACCGGATGGTCGACGTCGTCGGCGAGGGGTTCGACGCGGGCATCCGCTACGGCGGGACGGTGCCCGAGGACATGATCGCGCTGCGTCTCTCGCGCGACATCCGCTGGGTGGTCGCCGCCGCGCCCGACTATCTGGCGCGCTTCGGCACGCCGGCGCATCCGCGCGACCTGGCGCGGCACCGCTGCGTCCGGCTGCGCCAGGGTGCCGGGCGGATCTATCATTGGGAGTTCGAGCATGGCGCCGAGGAGATGGCGATCGACGTCCCAGGCGCGCTGACGATCGACGATACCGAGACCGGCGTGGCGCTGGCGTGCGCGGGCAGCGCGCTGATGTATGGGCCCGAGCCGGTGTTCGCCGGCGCGCTCGCCGCGGGGACGCTGCGGCTGGTGCTGGAAGATTGGGCGGCGACCGGGGGCGGCTACCACCTCTATTATTCGAGCCGGCGCCAGGTTCCCACCGCCTTGCGCCTGCTCGCCGACCATATTCGCGAGCGGCGCCCGCTGGGCTGACCGGCGGCGGGCGGCCATATCGCGCCCGCCGCCGGAAGGAGCCCCCGCCGCTACGGCGCGCTCAGGCCGCGCCGTGGCAATGCTTGTACTTGCGCCCCGAGCCGCACGGGCACGGCGCGTTGCGGCTGACCTGGCCCTCCCAACCCGCGGGATCCTCGCCGAGGTCGGCGGCGGTCGGCTGCGGGATCTGGAGCGGCGGCAGCTGCGTCGTCACGCGGCCGAGCGTGCCGGCGTCGATGTCGTTCGAATTGTCCTCGCCGGTGAACGGGTCGAAGTGCGTGGTGATGAAGTCGGGCAGCTCGGGCAGCGGCGGCGGCTCCTGCATGCGGAACTGCGCGTGCGCGATCGTCTTCGTCACGTCCTCGCGGATCGCGTCGAGCATGCGCTGGAAGAGGTTGAACGCCTCCTGCTTATACTCGTTGATCGGCGTCTTCTGCGCATAGGCGCGCAGGTGGACCACCTGGCGCAGCGCGTCGAGCGTGGCGAGATGCTCCTTCCAGTGATGGTCGAGGTTCTGCAGCAGGATCGACTTCTCGACCTGGGTCCAGGTCTCCGGCTCGAGATCGGCCGACTTGCTCGCCACCGCGGCATCGGCCTCGGCCTGGACGCGCTCGGTGACGATCTCGGGGTCGATCGCGTCCTCCTTGAGCCACTCGTCGATCGGCGGCTCGAGGTTGAGGATGTCGGCCAGCCGCGCCTTCATGCCCTCGATATCCCACTGCTCGGGATAGGAGTTGGGCGGGCAGGCCTCGCCGACGATCGCGTTGACCGTCTCGGCGCGCATGTCGCTCACCACCTCGCCGACGGTCTCGGCGTCCATGATGTCGGCGCGCTGCTCGTAGATCACCTTGCGCTGATCGTTCATCACGTCGTCATATTCGACGACCTGCTTGCGGATATCGTAGTTGCGCGCCTCGACCTTCTTCTGCGCGGTCTCGATCGCCTTGGTCAGCCACTTGCTGCCGATCGCCTCGCCGTCCGCGATGTTGCTGCGCATCATCTTGGCGAACAGCGTATCCGGCCCGAAGATGCGGAGCAGGTCGTCGTCGAGCGAGAGGTAGAAGCGGCTCAGACCGGGATCGCCCTGGCGCCCCGAGCGGCCGCGCAGCTGGTTGTCGATGCGGCGGCTCTCGTGCCGCTCGGTGGCGAGCACGAACAGCCCGCCGGCCTCGAGCACCTTCTGCTTCTCGGCCGCGATCTCGGCGCGGATCTGCTCGATCGCCGCCTCGCGCTCGGGGCCCTCGGGCATGCCCGCCAGCTCGTCCTCGACACGCATCTCGAGGTTGCCGCCGAGCTGGATGTCGGTGCCGCGGCCCGCCATGTTGGTGGCGATCGTCACGGCGCCGAGCCGCCCCGCCTGCGCCACGATATGCGCCTCGCGCTCGTGGTAGCGCGCGTTGAGGACGGAGTGGTCGACCCCTTCCTGCCGCAGGAACTCGCTCAGCAGCTCGGACTTCTCGATCGAGACGGTGCCGACCAGCACCGGCTGGCCCTTCTCGGCATGTTCGCGGATCTTCTTGGCGATGGCGCGGAACTTGTCCTGCGTGTCCTTGTAGAACTCGTCCTCCTCGTCGACGCGGTGCACCGGCTTGTTGGTCGGGATGGTGACGACGTTCATCTTGTAGATATCGAAAAACTCGGCCGCCTCGGTCGCGGCGGTGCCGGTCATGCCCGCCAGCTTGGGGTACATGCGGAAATAGTTCTGGAAGGTGATCGAGGCCATGGTCTGGTTCTCGGGCTCGATCTGCACGCCCTCCTTGGCCTCGACCGCCTGGTGCAGGCCGTCCGACCAGCGGCGACCGTCCATCATGCGCCCGGTGAACTCGTCGATGATGACGACCTTGCCGTCCTTGACGATATAATCGGTGTCGCGCTTGAACATGACATTCGCGCGCAGCGCCTGGTTGAGGTGGTGCACCACCTGCGTGTTCTCGAAATCGTAGAGGTTCGCGCCCTGGAGCAGCCCGGCGGACTCGAGCATGCGTTCGGCGCGCTCGGTGCCGTCCTCGGTCAGCACGATCGTCTTCTGCTTCTCATCCTTCTCGTAATCGTCGGGCACGAGCTGCTTCACGATCGCGTCGACGCTGATGTACAGCTCGGACTTGTCGTCGGTCGGCCCGGAGATGATCAGCGGCGTGCGCGCCTCGTCGATCAGCACCGAATCGACCTCGTCGACGATCGCCATCGCGAAGGCGCGCTGCACCATCTGCTGGCGCTCGTACTTCATGTTGTCACGCAGATAGTCGAAGCCGAACTCGTTGTTCGTGCCGTAGGTGATGTCCGCGGCATAAGCGGCGCGGCGCTCCTCGTCGGTGAGGTTGGGCACGATCACGCCCGTGGTCAGCCCGAGGAAGCGGTAGACGCGCCCCATCCAGTCGGCGTCGCGGCTGGCGAGATAGTCGTTGACGGTGATAACGTGGACGCCGTCGCCCGGCAGCGCGTTGAGATAGGTGGCGAGCGTCGCGACCAGCGTCTTGCCCTCGCCGGTGCGCATCTCGGCGATCTCGCCGCGGTGGAGCACGATGCCACCGATCATCTGCACGTCATAATGGCGCTGGCCGAGCACGCGCTTGGCCGCCTCGCGCACGGTCGCGAACGCCTCGGGCAGCAGCTGGTCGAGCGTCTCGCCGTTCGCGAGCCGCTCGCGGAAGCGGACGGTCTGCTGCGCCAGCGTGTCGTCGTCCATCGCCTGCAACGTCGGCTCGAACGACGCGATCTTGGCGAGGATCGGGTTGAGCGACTTGACGTAGCGGTCGTTGGACGAACCGAAGAGGGTCTTGGCAATGCCGCCGAACATGGGCCTGGTCCTGTATGGGGAGCGCGCCGCGGCGCCGTCCCCGGGCGCGCGCACGCTGATCTGATAGGGAGAGAGCGGGAGCGGCGCGGCGCTAGACGCGCCGGCGGCCCGCGAAGATCGGCTCGCGCGGCGCGAGCGCGCGTACGGCGACACGCGGCGCGGCGGCGCTCGCGATCAGCGCGGCGAGCACCTGCCGCGGGCGCACCGCCACGCGACGCGCCGCCGAGACGATCGCGACGGCGCGGGCCTGCTGCGCCACCGCCTGCGCCGGCTGCGCCTGACGCGCGCTCGCCCCCACGCCGGTCAGCGCGGAGAGCAGGGCCGAGAGGAGCAGCAACAGGTTCACGCAGCGGGACATAAGACGAGACGCCCCGCCCGTCCACCGGCGCTTCGTCGAGTAAACCATCAATTTGTCAGCGCTTGGGCCTTGCTCTGACCGCATGGTGAGACCTCCGTTGCCCGAAGGCCTCGTCGCTGCCCCTTTGCCTGCTCTCCCGCCGCGCCTAAGAGGACGCCATGTCGACGTCCATCTCCCCGCTCGCCACCCCCTTCCCCGATATGGCGAGCGTCGCTGGGGTGACGCTGCGGGTCGCACGCGCGCACTACAAGACGTGGGACCGCACCGACCTCACGCTCGCCGAGCTCGCCCCCGGCACCACCGTCGCCGGCGTGCTGACCCGCTCCAAATGCCCCTCGCCCGAAGTGGAATGGTGCCGCGCCGCGCTGGTGCTCGGCCAGGCCCGCGCGCTGGTGGTCAACGCCGGCAATTCGAACGCCTTCACCGGGCATCGCGGGCGCGCCGCGGTGGAGGCGATCGCGGCGCAGGCGGCGGCGCAGCTCGGTTGCCAGCCATCGGACGTGTTCGTCGCCTCCACCGGTGTGATCGGCGTGCCGCTGCCGATCGACAAGGCACAGGCCGGCGTCGCCGCCGCCTTCGCCGCGCCCGAGGCGGGCTGGCGCGACGCCGCCGAGACGATCGGCACCACCGACACCTACCCCAAGGGCGCGAGCGCGACCGCGGTGGTGGACGGGCGCACCGTGACGATCGCGGCGATCATCAAGGGATCGGGCATGATCGCGCCCGACATGGCGACGATGCTCGGCTTCGTCTTCACCGACGCCGCGGTGGAGGCGCCCTTCCTCCAGGCCGCGCTCGCCGCGGCGAACGCGCGCACCTTCTCGTGCATCACCGTCGACGGTGACACCTCGACCAGCGACACGGTGCTCGCCTTCGCCACCGGGGCGGCGGGCAACACGCCGCTCGCCGACGACGACAGCCCCGGCGCCGACGCCTTCCGCGCCGCGCTGGCCGACGTCTGCCGCCAGCTCGCGCTGCTGGTGGTACGCGACGGCGAGGGCGCGACCAAGCTGATCGAGGTGACCGTCGAGGGCGCCGAGAGCGACGCCTCGGCGCACCGCGTCGCATTGTCGATCGCCAACTCGCCGCTGGTGAAGACCGCGATCGCGGGCGAGGACGCCAATTGGGGCCGCGTGGTGATGGCGGTGGGCAAGGCGGGCGAACCGGCCGAGCGCGACAGGCTCTCGATCCGCTTCGGCGCCACCCAGGTGGCGCGCGACGGGCTCGCGGTGGAGGGCTATGACGAGGCGCCGGTCGCGGCGCATCTCAAGGGTCAGGAGGTGGAGATCGGGGTCGATCTCGGGCTCGGCGACGGCCGCGCGACAGTGTGGACCTGCGACCTGACGCACGGTTACATCTCGATCAACGCGGATTATCGCAGCTGAGGCCGGAAGTGTTCGGCGCCATCCGGTGACCGAGAGGCTCTCCCGCGGCGCCCTGGAACAGCGCTACTGCCGGCTCGTCTGAACGGCGGGAGCGCTGCCGCCCCTCATCCTAGCCGGTCGCGCGCTCGTCCGAGGTCACCTCGCCATATTCCGCCACCTCGGCCTCATGGCCCGGCTCACGGAAGGTCTCGGCGAGCGCTGCGGCCTCCCACGCGCGGGTCGCCGGATGCGCGAGCACCGTCTCGACCCAGCGTGCGCCCGCCGCGCCGACGTCGATCCCCCATGTCCGAACGCGAAAGGCCACCGGCGCGTAGAAGGCGTCGACCGCGGTGAAATGCTCACCCGCCAGCCACGGTCCGCCGAAGCGTTCCAGCCCCTCGCCCCACAGCTCGGCGATCCGCGCGACGTCGCGCGCGAGCGCGTCCGAGCCGCGCGTCGGCGTGACGCGCTGCCCGATTGTCATGGTCCGCTCGCGTCGAAGCGCGCCGAAGCCGCCGTGCATCTCCGCCACCGCGCAGACCGCCCAGGCACGCGCCGCCTCGTCCGTCGGCCACACGCCCGCGTGGCGCTCGCCGAGGTACAAGGCGATGCCGAGCGAGTCCCACACCGTCCGCTCGCCGTCGAGCAGCACCGGCACCTGCCCGCTCGGCGAGAAGGCGCGGAACGCCTCGTAATTGTCCAGCGAGGCGAACGGCTCGATCCGGTCCTCGAACGCGATCCCGACCGCACGCATCAGCAGCCACGGCCGCAGCGACCAGCTCGAATAGTTCCGATTGGCGGTGATCAGCGTGTAGGCCATCGCGTCAGACCTCGTAATGCGCGCCCGTCTTGGCGGCGACCTCGTCGGCGGTCACCCCCGGCGCCAGCTCGATCAGCCGGAACGCGCTGCCATGGTCGGGGCGCTGAAACACCGCCAGATCGGTGACGATCATGTCGACCACGTCGCGCCCGGTCAGCGGCAGCGTGCACGTCGGGATGAACTTGGGCGCGCCGTCCTTGGCGACATGCTCCATCACCACGATGATCTTCTTGACGCCGGCGACGAGGTCCATCGCTCCGCCCATGCCCTTGATCATCTTGCCCGGGATCATCCAGTTGGCGATGTCGCCGCGCTCGGACACCTCCATCGCGCCGAGCACGGTGAGGTCGATATGCCCGCCGCGGATCATCGCGAAGCTCTGCTCGCTGCCGAAATAGGCCGATTGCGGCAGCTCGCTGATCGTCTGCTTGCCCGCGTTGATCAGATCGGGGTCGACCTCGTCGTCATAGGGGAACGGGCCGATGCCGAGCATGCCGTTCTCGCTCTGCAGCGTCACGGTGATGCCGTCGGGGATGTTGTTCGCGACCAATGTCGGGATGCCGATGCCGAGATTGACGTAATAGCCGTCGCGCAGCTCGCGCGCGGCGCGCGCCGCCATGCCGTTGCGGTCCCAGCCCTTCGCGTCCACGGCCATCACTTCGCTCCTTCGGCCGGGGCGTCGCCCCAGCGCTTGTCCTGCGGGAAGGTCTCGTCCCAGCCCGTGCCGAGCCCGGTGCCATAGACGGGGTTGGGCAGCACGAACCACCCCTGCCCCCAGCGCGCCTGGATCGGTCCCACGCCGGCGAGTGCGCGGCGGCCGAGCGCGGGTGCCGGCCCCGGCGGGTTGAACAGGTCGGCGAAGTCGCCGAGCTGGTCGCCGACGAGCGCGAGCACGCAATAATGTTTGGAAATCTCGAGCCGGCGACCGTCCTTGCCCGAGCGGCCGTCGACGTCGCCCTTGAGGTAGAGCGTATCGCCGCGACGGAACTCGCCGAGTCCGGCCTTGCGCAGCGCCGCGGCGGTGGCGCTCGCATTATCGGCCGAGCGGTTGGTGTTGATGACCATCGTCACCCCGAGCGCGCGCAGCTGTCGGAACGCCGCCACCGCCCCGGGCACCGCTACCACGCGGTCGGCGCCGGTTCGCTCCCACCGGTCCCAGCGCTTGGCGTCATAGGGCGCGCCGGTGCGCGCCTCGTCGAACTCATAGCCGAGGTTGAGCACCGCGGTCTCGTCCATGTCGAGCACCACCGCGGGGGGCAGCGCGCCGCAGGGCACCGTCTCGACGCTCGCGGCGGTGGCGCCGGGCGCGAGCACCGCCGACTGCGGCCAGCGCGGCAGCGTGCCCGCGCGGCGCTCGCTCGGCAGCCGCCCGCGACGGTCGCGCGCGCGCTCGATCACACCGCGGACGTAGCCGGTCAGCGCGTTATAGGTCTGCTCGCTCAGTGCCGCCGCTTCGGCCGAGCCATAGAGGTACGCCATCGCCCCGGCGGGCAGCGCCGCTGCCGCCGGCGTCTCCGCGGCCACGCTGGTGGCGCGCGGCGGCGCACGATCGAACGCGGCGGCCGCGCAGCCCGCGAGCAACAGGGCGCCCGCCGCCGCACCCAACAGCCTGGAGCTCACGCCGCGGTCGCCTCCGCGCGCGGGCGCGTCGTGCGGAACTCGATCTTCTTGTCGTAGGGCGCGCCGACGATCATCCGCTTCACGTAGATGCCGGGCAGGTGGATGTGATCGGGATCGAGCGCGCCGACCGGCACCACCTCCTCCACCTCGGCGACGCAGATCCTGCCCGCGGTCGCCATCGGCTGGTTGAAGTTACGCGCGGTCTTGCGGAACACGAGGTTGCCGCTGGTGTCCGCCTTCCACCCCTTGATGATCGACAGGTCGGCGCGGATGCCGCGCTCGAGGATATAGTCCTCGCCGTCGAACGACTTCACTTCCTTGCCCTCGGCCACCGACGTGCCGACGCCAGTCTTGGTGTAGAAGCCGGGGATACCCGCACCGCCGGCGCGGCAGCGCTCCGCCAGCGTGCCCTGCGGGCAGAATTCCACCTCCAGCTCGCCGCTGAGATACTGGCGCTCGAACTCCTTGTTCTCGCCGACATAGCTCGAGATCATCTTGGCGATCTGGCGCGTGCGCAGCAGCTTGCCGAGCCCCTCGCCGTCGATCCCGGCGTTGTTGCTGGCGACCGTCAGCCCGGTCACGCCCGCGGCCTGGATCGCGTCGATCAGCCGCTCGGGGATGCCGCACAGGCCGAAGCCGCCGGCGCAGATCGTCATGCCGTCGAACAGCAGCCCGTCGAGCGCCGCCGCGGCGCTGTCGTAGAGCTTGTCCACCACCCGCTGTCTCCCTCAGAAATGGCCCGGCGCGACGCCGAGCGCGGCGCACAGATCGTCGAGCGCCTGCCCCTCGCCGCTCACCTTGATCGCCGCCATGCCGAGCTGCGCGGCGGCCTTGCAGTTGACCCCCAGGTCGTCGAGGTAGACGCACTGGTCGGGGCGCTTGTTGAGCGTCTCGCACATCATCAGGTAAATGCGCGGGTCGGGCTTGCGGATGCCGACCTTGCTGCTCTCCACCACATGGTCGAAGCGCGCGAGCACCGCCGCCACCGCGGCGACCGCCTGCGGGTCGCGCGGCGTGTCGCCGGCGGGGACGTTGTTGGTGATGCAACCGATGTGGAAGCCCTCGCGCTTGAGCCAGTCGAGCGCGTGCACCATGCGCGGGCGGATATCGCCGTACAGCAGCGCCAGCACGTCGCGCCCGCGCAGTTCGTGGCCGAGCGCCTTGGCCTCGGCGGCGAAGTCGCGGTCGAAGGTGACGACGTCGATCTCGGCGCGCTCGAAGCGGGCCCAGGCGTTGCTGTCCGGATCGGTGGCGTTGAGGCCGCGGATCAGGTCGACCGGCAGGCCGCGCGCGCGCTCGAGCCGGTTGAACGCCGCGAACGGGGACGAGGTGATCACCCCGCCGAAGTCGAAGATCACCGTGTCCCGCATGCGCATGATCCTTAGCGCGCGGCGCGGCGAAGGCAATCGGGGTGTGCGCGCAAGACGAAGGGCGCGTGCTTTCCTGCGGGGATCACTCTCCGACGCCCGTCCCTCATCCCTCCGTCATCCCGGACTTGTTCCGGGATCCACCGTGCCGCGTATCCGGAAAACGTTGCTCGTGCGGAGGAGTGGATCCCGGACCAAGTCCGGGATGACGGAAGGCGGGGGCGCTCCCGAACCTCATGGCGAAATTTCGCGAGGGTAGCGGGGGAAGCCACTCCGCTTAGGAACTAATACCCCTATCCCCTAACCCTTCCGGGCGGCTAGGCTAGCCCGCATGACCGAACCCCGCACCGGTGGACGCCTGCTCGTCGACCAGCTCGTCGCCCAGGGCTGCGACCGTCTCTTCACCGTGCCGGGGGAGAGCTTCCTCGCGGTGCTTGACGCGCTGCACGACACACCGGCGATCGAGGTGGTGACGTGCCGGCAGGAGGGTGGCGTCACCTTCATGGCGTGCGCCGACGGCGCGCTGACGCATCGCCCCGGCATCGCCTTCGTCACGCGCGGCCCCGGCGCGACCAACGCCGCGATCGGCATCCATGTCGCGATGCAGGACTCGCAGCCGATGATCCTGTTCATCGGCGACGTCGACCGCTCGACGCGCGACCGCGAGGCGTTCCAGGAGATCGACTTCCAGGCGATGTTCGCGCCGATCGCGAAATGGGCGGCGCGGATCGACGACGCCGCGCGCATCCCCGAATATGTCGCGCGCGCTTATGCCACCGCGATCAACGGCCGCCCCGGCCCGGTCGTGCTCGCGCTGCCCGAGGACATGCTGCTCGACACCGTCACCGTGCCCGATCGCGCGCGCGTCGAGCGCGTCGCCCAGGCGGTCGACGAGGACTCGATCGAGCATTTGCGCGACCTGCTCGCCACGGCCGAGAACCCGCTCGCGATCGTCGGCGGCGCCGGCTGGGACGTGGCCGCCGCGGCGGCGATGGCGGACTGGGCGACGCGCACCGGCGTGCCGCTCGCCGCCGCCTTCCGCCGCCAGGACGCGATCGCCAACGATTGCCCGGCCTATGCCGGCAACCTGGGCTATGGCCCCAGCCCCGCATTGGTCGAGCGCGTGCGCGGCGCCGACCTGCTGATCGTCGTCGGCGCGCGGCTCGGCGAGGCGACGACCGACGGCTATCAGCTGATCACGCCCGATCACCCCGGCCAGCGGCTGGTCCACGTCCACCCCGATCCCGAGGAGCTCGGGCGCACCTACGCCACCGACCTCGCGATCTGCGCCGGCATGGCCGAGTTCGCCGAGGCGCTGGTGCCGCTCGACGGCGGCGTCCACCCCCATGCCGCCGAGGCGCGCACCGCCTATGAGGCGTGGAGCACGCCGCGCCCCCGCGACGGCGTCGCGCTCGATCTCGGCCCGTGCGTCGCGACGATGCGCGAGAAGCTGCCGGCGGACACGATCATCTGCAACGGCGCGGGCAATTTCTCGGGCTGGTGGCATCGCTACTGGCGCTATGCCGGACCCGGCACGCAGCTGGCGCCGACCGCGGGCGCGATGGGCTATGGCGTGCCCGCCGCGGTGGCGGCGTCGCTGCGCCGGCCGGGGCGCAGCGTGGTCGCGCTGGCGGGCGACGGCGACTTTCTGATGAACGGCCAGGAACTCGCCACCGCGGTCCAGCACGGCGCCGACCTGCTCGTGATCCTCGTCGACAATGGCGCGTACGGGACGATCCGGATGCACCAGGAACGCGAATATCCCGGTCGCCCGTCGGCGACGCGGCTGGTCAACCCCGATTTCGCCGCGCTGGCGCGGGCCTATGGCGGCTGGGCCGAGACGGTGGAGCGGACCGAGGCGTTCGCGCCCGCGCTCGACCGCGCGCTGGCCGAGCGGGGGGTGCGGCTGATCCACTGCCGCACCGACGTGGAGCAGATCACCGCCTCGGCGACGCTGACGTCGATGCACGCGCGCTGAGCCGCACGTGAGCGCCGGTCGTCGCGACCGCGCCCCTCGCGCTGTGGTGGCGGAGCGCTGCTGCTACGGCAGCGCGCACGAGAGATCGGTCTCCTCGTCGAAGCGCAGCATGCGGAGGTCGAGCACGCACGGGGCGAACCAGGCGCAGCTGCGCCCGATCTCCTGCACCGCGAGCACGCAGTCGACCGCGGTGCCCGATTCAGTGACGTAGAGATGCGTGCCGTCGCGCTGCGCGAAGCCGTGGTGGCGCAGGATGTCGCTCACCTCACGATAGGCGTCGCGCAGCGACGGGCTGGGGTAGCGCCGCTCGAGGATGGTCGCGTCGAGGTCGAACACGATCGCGTACATGCATCCCCCTGAAACGCCGAAGCCCGCGCCTATCCCTAGGCGCGGGCGACGGCGGCCGGGAGACCGGGCTGACCCGGTCCGGCGATCAGCGGTTCAGGCGAGTTCGCCCTCGAGCCACGACTTGATCCGGCCCTTGGGCTCGGCGCCGATCTTGGTCGCGGCCGGCGCGCCGCCCTTGAACAGGATCATGGTCGGGATGCCGCGCACGCCGTAGCGGCCGGGCGCGTCGGGATTGTCGTCGATGTTGAGCTTGGCGATGGTGACCTGCTCGCCGAGTTCCTCGCTGATCTCCTCGAGCGACGGCCCGATCATCTTGCACGGCCCGCACCATTCGGCCCAGAAATCGACCAGCACCGGCTTGTCCGCCTGGAGCACGTCGCTCTGGAAGCTGGCGTCGGTGATCGTCTTGGTGGCCATCGTGTTTCTCCTTCGTTGCGCCTTAGCTAGGGCGCGGCGCGCGTGCGCTCAACCGTTTAGCCCCAAGCTTTGCTCCGGTCCCGCCAAGCGCCGCTTGACCGGGGCGAGCAGCTCCTCGGGCAGCACGATCAGCCGCGCCGCCGCGGTGTAGAGCAGCGCCGCCTCGACGCGCGCGCCGGGCACGATCACCTCCAACGCGGCGGCATAGGCCGCCATCTGGCGCAGGTGATAGTCGGGCACGTCCGCGGCGCTCTCCGGCACGACGCGCGACGATTTATAGTCGATCACGCGCACCACGCCGTCGCCGAGCAGCAGCCGGTCGACCGTGCCCGAGATCACGCGCCCCGACGGCAAGGTCGCGCTGATCGGCGCCTCGGCGAGCGAGTCGGGGCCGAACAAAGACGCGAGCGCGGGGTCGTCGAGCACCGCGAGCACCGCCGCCACCATCGGCGCCGGCTCGGCGACGCCGCGCTGGGCGAGCCACGCGGCCGCGGCCTCGGCGCGACGCTCGGGCGCGAGCGGGGGCAGCCGCTCGAACAGCGCGTGGAGCAACCGCCCGCGCTCGGCCGCCGCGCTGTTCGCGGGTGTCGGCGGCGGGTCGGCGACCGCATCGTCGCCGATCGACGAGGGCGTCAGCGGGCGCGGCGGCTTGGCATCCTCGGGCGCGTCGCGACGCGACCAGTCCGGCAGCGGCGCGGCGGGCGCGCTCGCCGCGGCGGCGCGCTTCGCCGTGACAGGGGCGGCCGGCGCGTGGCCGAGGAACGTCCGCTCGCCACCTTCTGCCGCCGAGGCAACGCCGAGCGCGTCGAGCGTGCGCGCCGCCGCGGCGTACCAGCTCGCCTCGGGCGGCACGCCCTGCCACTTGGCGCTGAGCGAGCCGGTGATCACCAGCCGCTCCTCCGCGCGCGTCGCGGCGACGTAGAACAGACGCCAATGTTCCTCGCGCTCGCGCTGCTCGCTCGCGGCGAGTGCGGCGTCGATCGCGCCGGCGCGCTCGGTGGCGCGCGGGCGGAACACGGGGACCGGCGCCTCCAAATCCTCCGGCGTCCAGGCCAGCACCGATCGCGGCGCCGCGTCGGGATCGGCGGTGGCGTCGGCGAGGATCACCAGCGGCGCCTGCAAGCCCTTCGCCCCGTGCGCGGTCATCACCCGCACCGCGTCGAGCGGCGCCGCGGCGTCGCGCACGATCTCGACCTCGTCGCGCTCGAACCAGTCGAGGAACCGCTGCAGCGAGGGCGTCGAGTCGAGCTCGAAGTCGAGCGCGGCGTTGAGCAGCTCCTCGATCGGGTCGCGCGCCTCCTCCCCCAGCCGCGCCAGCAGTTTGCGCCGCCCATCGAGCGGGCCGGACAGCAACTGCTCGAGGAAGCGATAGGGCGTGTCATAGTCGGCGCTGGCCAGCAGCGCGGCGACCGGCGCGACCGCGTCGCCGCAGGTCCGCTGGAGATGCCGCCACAGCCCGCCCTCGCGCGGCACCGCGCGCGCCATCAGCTCGTCCTGGCTCCAGCCGATCAGCGGCGAGACGAGCAGGCTGGCGAGGCTGAGATCGTCCTCCGGCTGGAGCACGAAGCGGATCGCGGCGAGCAGGTCCTGCACCGCGAGCGGCGCGGACAGCCGTAGCCGGTCCACCCCCGCCACCGGCACGCCCTCAGCGTAGAGCCGCGCGACCAGCAGCTGGGCGAGCTCGCCGCGGCGCTTGACCAGGATCATCACGTCCTCGGGCCGCAGCCCGCGCCCCTTGCTGCCGAGCAGCAGCCCGCCGTCCTCGACCGGGCGCAGCCAGTCGCGCACCTGGCGCGCGATGTCGGAGGCGTTGCGGCGCACGGCGTCGTCGGCCCAGCCCTCCTCGCCGTCCTCCTCCGCCTCGCTGGTGCCGGCGGCGATGGCGGGCAACAATGTCACCGCGCCGGGGCCAGCGACGCGGCTGGCGTGGACGGGAATGGCGTCGAGCGAGCCGAGCGCGTCGGCGCCGAGCTGACCGATCGCCGCGTCGACGAACTCGAGCACCGGCGCGGTGGAGCGGAAGGATTCGGTCAGCGACAGCCGGTCGAACGGCAGGCCGCGTTCGTCGTCGGGCATGTCGTCGCTGCCCGCCACCTCGCCCGCCTTGCGCTGGAAGTGGCGCTCCGCGGCGAGGAAGGTGTAGGGATCAGTGCCCTGGAAGCCGAAGATCGCCTGCTTGAGGTCGCCCACCGTGAACAGCGTCCGCACCGAGGGCGCGAAGACGCCGCGGCCGACGAAATATTCGTCCACCAGCGCGCGCACGATCGTCCATTGCGCGACGTTGGTGTCCTGCGCCTCGTCGACCAGCACGTGCTCGGTCTGCTGGTCGAGCTTGTAGCGGATCCACTCGCCGATGCCGTCCTGCTGGAGCAGCGCGACCGCGGCGCCGATCAGGTCGTCGAAGTCGACCGCGCCGGCGCGGCGCTTGGCGGCGGCATAGCCGCGCGCATAGTCGCGCCCCACCTCCAGCGCCGCGCCGAGCAGGTCGGCGTAGGCGGCGCGGCTGCGCAGCAGCAGCAGCTCGCCGCACCAGCCGTGGAGGCGCAGCGCGTGGTCGGCGTAATCGGGGTCGGCGGGGGCGCGGCCCTTGCCGAACGACTGCGGCTCGCCGTCCTTGCGCGCCCAGACGAGGTGGAGCGTGTCGAGCGTGGCGGCACGTTCGGCCGGCGCGGCGGCAAGCCACGCGCCGATCGCCTCGGCGCGCTCCATGCCGCTCTTGGTGCCCCAGCCGCGGTTGAGCGCGGCGAGCCGGTCGAGCGCGGCGCGGTCGACACGATCGTCGCCGCATGCGTCGTGGACGTACGAGTCGAGGTCGCCGAGCGGCACGCCGAGCTGGCCGCGCACGAAGGGCGCGATGCCGCTCGGCAGCGCCTCCAGCGCGGTGCCGGCACGCGCGCAGGCGACGAGAAACTGTTCCGCGCCCTGCTCACCGAGCCGAAGGCTGAGCCGACCGATCGTCTCGACCGGCGCAGTGCGGCCCTCGCGCTCGGCGTCGACCAGCAGGTCCGACAGCGCCTGCCGCCGCAGCAGCGCCTCCTCGCGCGGCTCGAGCGGGCGGAAGCCCGGCACCAGCCCCGCCTCGATCGGGAACGCCGCGAGCAGCCCCTGGCAGAAGCCGTGGATGGTGTGGATGCGCAGCCCGCCGCCTGGTGCGTCGAGTACCTTGGCGAACAGCGTCCGCGCGCGCGCGATCAGCGCCGGGGTGGTGCGTTCGCCGAGCGCGAGCAGGTCGGCGGCGAGCTCGGTCTCGTCCATCCGCACCCAGGCGGCGAGCTGGCGGTTGATCCGTCCCGCCATCTCGGCCGCGCCCGCCTTGGTGAAGGTGAGGCACAGGATCGCGCCGGGCTCGACGTCGCGCAGCAGCAGCCGGAACACGCGCGCGGCGAGCACCTGGGTCTTGCCCGTCCCCGCCGAGGCCGAGAGCCAGACATGCGCCTCGGGCCGGCTGGCGCGGAGCTGCTCGCCACGCAAGGTGGGCAGCGGGCCGATCGCGCGCTCAGCCACGCGCCTGCTCGCGGCCATACCATTCGTCGCGGCGCATCAGCTGGTCGTACTCGGCGTAGGGCGCGAACTCGGGGTGGAGCTTGGCGGTGAACGCCTCCTCGCCGGTGAGCCAGCGCGCCGCCGCCTGAGCGAAGCTCTCCCGCGCGGCGGCGACGAACTCGCCGGTCGGGATACGACCGCCCTTGCCGACGGGATCGGCGGGCGAGCTGACCGAACCGAAACCCTCGCCTTTCTTGGCAAGCGACCAATATTCGAACGCGGTCGCGGCGCCGCGGACGCCGTCGAACCCACCCTCCTCGGCGATGGCACCGAGCAGCCCGAGCTGGAGGTTGAAGCCGCCGCGCACCGCCGCGACCGACGGCGCCTTGCCGGTCTTGTAGTCGACGATCCCGAGACCGCCGTCGGGCATGCGGTCGATCCGGTCGAAGCGACCGTCGAGCGCGATCCCGGAGAGCTCGGCGCGGCCGCGGCCCTCGACCGCGAGCACCTCGCGCCCCTCCGCGCGATCGGCCAGCGTACGCGCCGCGATCCACTCGAATGCCGCGACCAGCCGCGGCTGCCACAGCGCGCGCAGCAGCGGGTGCGCCGCGGGATCCTGGAGCAGGAGCCGCGCGCGCGGCAGCAGCGCGGCCGGATCGCAGCCGTCGTCGCGCGCCCAGGCCTCGAGCACGGCGTGGACCGCGGTGCCGCGCCACGCCGCGCTCGGGTCGGCGTCGACCGGATCGAGCGGCAGCAGCTTGAGGATCCGGCGCGCGTAGAAGGCGTAGGGATCGGCCTTGAGCCGGTCGACCTCGGTCACCGAGATCGCGCGCGGACGCAGCGTCGCGGGCGGCAGCGGCGCCGGGCGCGCGGCGGGGCGCGGCGGCCCGCCGTGATCGAGCGCGCGCGCCCAGTCCGCGAGCGCGGTCGTGCGCGGGAAGCGCTCGCCCGCCATCGCCTCCAGCCGCAGCCAGAAGCGCGAGGCAAGCGCTGGCGAGCGCTGGTCCCGTCGGGCGCGCGTTAGCAGCACGCGGGGCGCGCCGAGCGCCTGCGCGAAATCGTGCGCGGCGGTGCCGATGCCGCGCTCCAGCCCGGGCAGGCCCAGCTCGGCGCGGACGCGCGGCGCGAGCCACGGATCCGGCGCTGGCAGGCCGGGCCACACGCCCTCGTTGAGCCCGGACAGGATCATCAGGTCGGCGGACTGGAGCCGCGCCTCCATCAGCCCGTAGATCGCCAGCCGCGGGTGGCGCTCGCGCGGCAACAGCCGAATCGCCAATTCGTCCATCAGCTGGCGCAGCATCGTGGCGAAGCCGGCCGCGGTCACCAATGCCGGGCCGCGCGGCGCCTGCTCCTCCAGCGCGGCGAGCAGGTCGGCCGCGGCGCGCCCGGCGAGGCCGCGCCACGCCTCGTCGCCGGCGAGCCGCTGCGCCGCCTCGCGCAGCCCCGCGACGAGCGCCGCCAGGCTGGTCTCGCCGTCGCCGAACACGCGCGCGATCGGATCGAGCAGGACACGCGTCGCGCCCCACCACTCGGCCGCGCGCGAGCGGATCGCGCGCTCGCGCTCGTTGCCCCCGGCGAGATGGCGGTCGATGCCGTCGAGCCCCGGCCCCGGCCGCGGCCCGCGCAGCGCGCGGTCGAGCCGGCGCACGCCGTCGAGCCACGCCCCGCGCTCGGCGCCCGCGCAGATCAGCGGGTGCTTGAGCAGGGTCAGCAGCGCCATCGGCGCGAAACCCTGCGCCGCCGCCTCCACGATCGCGGCGAGCAAGGTGCCCGGCGGCAGGATCGTCAGCGGTCGTCCCGCGCTGTCGTCCACCTGGATGTTCCAGCGGCGACAGTGCGCGGCGACGCGGCGCGCCAGCGCGCGATCGGGGGTGACGAGCGCGGCGGTGCGGCCCGGCTCCTCCACCGCCTCGCGCAGCTTGAGCGCGATCGCCTGCGCCTCCTCCGCCGGCGTGGCGAGCTCGACCGCCTCCACCCCGGCGAGCCGACGGTCGGCGGCGTCGAGCCGGGTCCATTTGGCGGTGAAGGCGGCGGGCGCGAGCGCGTTGGCGATGGCACGGCCGCGCGCAGCGCCCGCGTCCTGCTCGCTCACCGCGCCCCAGCGGGTGACCTCGCCGCGCGCGGCGCCGATCCGCTCCAGCAGCAGCTTGAGGTGGAACTGCGGGTGAACCTCGATCGCGCGGCGGCGCAGCCCCGTGATCGGGTCGGGCCGGTGCGGGCCGAGCGCCTCCCACTCCTCCTCGGGGAGGTGCAGGTCGAGGTCGGCGAACACCACCGATCCCTCGGGCAGGCCGGCGACGACGCGGAGGAGCCGTGCCACCGCGGGCGCGGGATCGGTGATGCCAGCGGCGCAGACGAAGTGCGCCGGCGGCTCGGTCCTCCATCGCGCCGACTGGCGATCCAGCAGCTGCACCCGTCGCCACGCCGCGTCGACGCGGCCGAGCCGCTCGCGCTCCTGCGGCCAGCGATCGAGCAGCAGCCGGAACAGCCGCAGCGACGCCTCCCAATGGTCGGACAGTCCCTCGCCGGGATCGATCGCGGCGAGCGTCTCGGGCGGGACCTCCTCGACGATCAGCTGGTCTAGCGTGCGCGCCAGCTCGCCCGCGAGCCGCACCGCCTCGGCCGCGTCGACCGCGCGCCCGCTCGCGGCGCGCTCCTCGCTCACCAGCCGCGCCAGGATCATGCGGCGCTCGAGCGGGTCGATCGCGGGCGGCAGCGGCGGCACCGCATCGGCGGGATCGAGCGCCGCGCCGACCGCCGCCTCCAGGTCGTCGCCGCCCAGCGCGACGATCCGCGGCAGCAGCAGCGCGCCGCCGCTGGCGCGCACGAAGGCGTCGCTGATCGCGAGCCCGGCGCGGTTGTTGGGTACCAGCACGACGCCGCGCGCGAGCGCCATGCGGTCGGCGCCGTAACGGCGCAGCAGCCCCGCGACGAGCGCGTCGGCGAAGGCACGGTGCGCCGGGATGGAATAGAGCCGCAGGCCGCGCTGGCGGCCGGGCGAGTCAGACATCGGCGAGCAGCGCCTCGGTACGCGCGATCGCGCCCGGCACGTTGACCTCGGACCACAGGCCCTGATGGACGAAGCCGTAGGCGCGCCCGGTCTCGATCGCGCGGTTCCAGAAGAGGTTGGTCGAGAACGGCCCCTCCGGCCAGTCGCGGATCAACGAGGGCGCCATGATCTGCACGCCGGTATAGACGAAGGGCGCGACGCGGCCGGGCTTGCGCCGCCCGGTCACCCGACCATCGGGCGCGAGGTGGAAGTCGCCCTGCCCGCCGTGATTGTGCGCGCGCGCGCACGGCACCATCAGCATCAGCGCGTCCATCGTCGCGCCGTCCCAACGCGCGGCGAGCTGGCGGATCGCGTCGGTCGGTCCGTCGAGCCAGAAATTGTCGCTGTTGACGACGAGGAACGGCTCATCGCCGAGCAGCGCGCGCGCCTTCACCAGCCCGCCGCCTGTCTCCATCAGGCGCTCGCGCTCGTCCGACACGATGACTTCGATGCCGCGGACGCGGTGGCGCAGATGCGCCTCCAGCGCGTCGGCGAGATAATGGACGTTGACCACCGCGCGCTCCACCCCGGCCGCGCGCAGCCGATCGAAGACATGGTCGAGCAGCGCGCGCCCGGCGACCTCGACCAGCGGCTTGGGCCGGGTCGCGGTGAGCGGTCGCATGCGCTTGCCGATCCCCGCCGCCATCACCATCGCGGTGCGTGGCACGCGCGCGCCGGGGTCGGGGCGGATGTAGCGCGGACGGGTCACGCGCGCGCGCCGGCGATCAGCATCGGGTCGCCGCGCAGCTCGGGCGGGAGATTGTCGGCGAACCAGCGCGCCACCGGGGCGAGCACGGGCTGGCCGAGGTCGCGCTCGAGATAGCCCCAGACGCGCGGGCACAGCGCGGGGTAGCGCGGCTTGCCGTCGCGCTGCCACAACCGGGTGAAGATGCCGATGATCTTGGCATTCCGCTGCGCGCCGAGCACGTGATAGGCACGCAGGAACGCGTCCCCCTCGCCCGTCGCGGCACGATAGCGCGTCAGCATCCGCTCCTCCAGCGACGGGTCGACGTCGCGCCGCGCGTCCTGCAGCAGCGAGACGAGATCATAGGCCGGGTGTCCCGCGAGCGCGTCCTGGAAGTCGAGCAGGCCGAGCGAGCGCCCGGTGCCGACCAGCATCAGATTCTCGGCGTGATAGTCGCGCGGCACGGTGACCGGCACCGCTGCCTCGGCGTGGCCGAGCACCTCGTCCCAGGCGGCGCGATAGCCGTCGACGTCGACCGCGACGCCGATCGCGGGGCAATACCAGTCGGTGAGCAGCCCCGCCTCGCGCTGCAGCTCGGCGCGATCATAGGCGCGCACTTCGGCGGCAGGATGGCCGCGCAGCGCCACGAGCAGGTCGATCGCGGCGGCGTAGAGCGGCACCGCGGCGTCCGGGTCGGCGTCGGCGGTCTCGCGCAGGCGCTCGTCGCCGAAATCCTCCAGCAGCACCAGCCCGCGCGCGAGATCGACCGCGTGGACCGCGGGCGCCGCGAAGCCGCGCTCGGCGAGCCAGCGCGCGACGTCGAGGAAGGGGCGCGGGTCCTCGTGCGGCGGCGGCGCGTCCATCAGGATGCCGCGCCGCTCGCCCGCGACGACGCGGAAATAGCGGCGGAACGAGGCGTCGCCCGCGAGCGGGTCGATCCGCGCCTGGTGCCAGCCGTGGGTATCGAGAAAGGCCGCGGCGTCCGCCGGCGGCGTCATCGGGGTCGCCATCGCGCTCCCCAAGCGGGCGGCGCCTCCCAAGTCAAGCGCCGCGCGCCGTCCGGCTCGGCCGCGAGGGTGAGTGCCAGCGCGTCGGGCCAGCGCCCCGCCCCGGCGCGCTCGGGCCACTCGATCAGCAGCGCCGAATCGAGCCGCGCCTCGTCCAGGCCGAGTTCCTCTACCTCGGCCGGATCGTCGAGCCGGTAGAGGTCGACGTGGAGCAGCGGCAGCGCTACCTCGGGCGGCGCATAGGGCTGGACGATCGCGAAGGTCGGGCTCGGCGCCTCCTCGGCGAGGCCGAGCGCCGCCAGCACGCCGCGCGCCAGGCTGGTCTTGCCCACGCCAAGCCCGCCCGCCAGCGTCACCACGTCGCCGGCGCGCAGCAGCGGCGCGAGCGTGGCGCCGAGCGCCAGCGTGGCGGCGGCGTCGGCCAGCCGCAGCGCGCCTTGCGCGACACTCATCGCCGCGGCAGCTCGACCGTGATCAGCGTGCCCTCGCCGGGCTCGCTCACCAGCGTGATCGTCCCGCCGTGCGCCTCGACGAACTGCTTGGCGAGCGGCAGCCCCAGCCCGAGCGCGCGCTCGCTCCCCGCCGCACCGCTCGCGGCGAAGCGGTCGAAGGCGCGCGCGATCTGCTCGGGCGCCATGCCCTCGCCGTCGTCGGAGACGACGATCCGCGCGGCAGGTGCATTGCCGTCGACGTGGAGCAGGACGCGCCCGTCGCGGCGCGCCGCGCCCAACGCGTGGCGCAGCAGATGCTCGACCACCTCGCGGATGCGCCGCGCGTCGCCGTGAAGCCGCCCCGCGGAGCGCTGCACCTCGACCGCGAGCTCGACGCGGTGACGCTTGGCCGAGGCGCGCAGACTCTCCGCCGCGGCGCGCGCCACCGCGCCGAGATCGACATCGCCGCGCTCGAGCGGGCGCGCGCCGGTCTCGCTCGAGGTCAGATCGAGCACGTCGTCGATCAGCAGCCCGAGGCGGTCGACCGAATCGAGGATGGCGTCGAGATAGGCGGTGGCGTCGGCCGACAGCTCGCCGGCATAGCCGCCGTGCAGCATCTCGGCGAAGCCGCTGATCGAGGTCAGCGGCGTGCGCAGCTCATAGCTCATGTTGGCGACGAACGCGGTCTTGACGCGGTCGGCCGCCTCCAGCGCGTCGTTGCGATCGCGCAGTGCCTGCTCCATCGCGCGGCTGTCGGTGACGTCCAGCATCGTGAACAGCGCGTTGCCATCGGGCAGCGGCACCGCGGCGAACTCGAAGTTACGCCCGTCCGCCAGTGCGATATGCCCGGCGCGCTGCTGCCGCTCGACCGTGGCGACGCGCACCAGCTCGGCGATCGAGCGCGCGCGGCGCGGGTTGGAAAGCTTGACCGCCACCTTCTCCGCGATGACGTCGACGCGCGGGTGGCCGGTGAGAAAGTCCTCGTCGAGGTCCCACAAAGCGCGGAAGCGGTTGTTCCACAGCTGCAACCGCCCGTCGGCGGCGAACACGCCCAGCGCCTCGAACAGATTGTCGAAGGTGGCGGTGCGGACGCGCAGCAGCGTGTCGCGCGCGCTGGCGAGCTGGACCTGCTCGGTGCGATCCTCGAAGATCAGCAGCAGCCCGCCGTCGGGTAGCGGCTGCGCGACGACGCGCAGGTGCGTGCCGCCGGGCAGATGCCAATTCTCCTCGATCGCCCCCTCGGCGTCGACGAACCAGCCGCGCCGCTCAGCCTTCCAGCCCGGGAAATCCCGCACCTCGGGCACGCGATTGGCCTCGCGCATCCGCTCGAGCACGCGGTCGAATTCGGGTCGGTCGGCGAGCCACTCGAGCCGCATCGCGAACAGGCGCCGGAACGGCTGGTTGCAGAACACCAGGCTGCGGTCGCGGCCGAACTGGGCGACGCCGGCGGAGAGCCGGTCGAGCATGGCGCGCTGCGCGTCGGCGAAGCGGCGCTCGCGCGCGTGGCTCTGCTCCAGCTCCTCGATGTCGATCGCAAAGCCGGCGACGCCGCCCACGGGCAGCGGCACGTCGTGGATCCGCAGCGAGCGGCGCGCCCCGTCGATCGTCGCGGGCAGGACACGCTGCTGCGGCCGCCCCTCGGCGAGCGCGACTTCGGCGCCCGCGCTGGGGCCGCCCTGCCCCGAGCCGTCCACCAGCTCGAGCCCGCGGCCCACCACCTCGGCGGCGTCGCTGCCCTCGACCGCCGACACATAGGCGGAGTTGACGATCGCGATGCGCAGGTCGCTGTCGCGGTACCACATCGGTAGCGGCGCCGCCTCGACCAGCCCGGTGAGCGCGTCGAAGGCGTCCGACAGCTCGGCATATTCGGCGCGGAGCCGGCGCCGCTCGCCCTCGCTGACGGTCGAATCGTAGAACCACAGGATCACCGCGCTGCCGCGCCGCTCGCCCTGGACGGTGAGCGTGCGCTGGCCGTCGCGCGCGTGGAGGCTCCGCGTGAAGCCGCGCGCCGAGCGCTGGCATGCCGCCAGCTCGCGCGCCATCGCGTCGGCGTCGGCGGCGTCCATCCCCCAGCCCGCCGCTTCCAGCTCCTGGAGATAGGTCGGCAGGCCGGACAGGCCGAGCCAATCGGCGACGCGGCGCGCCATCTCGACCCGGCCGTCGCGGTGGATCACGACCGGCTGCATCGGCGCGACCGCGAGCAGAGACTCCAAAGCGTCGCGCCCACGGATCGCACCGAGCGCGGCGGTGCGCGCGCGCAATCCCAGCGCCAGCAGCACCGCCCCCGCCGCGAGCAACAGCGCGACGACGGTGCCGACGATCACCGCGGTGGCGGGCGCGATCGTGATCATGAACGCTGCAACATCGGGTGCAGGGACGGCATGCGCCCGGTTTTAGCAAGCCCTTCGCGTGGGAAAAGCGTCATTGGCGAGAAAGATTGCGATCGCGAGGCGCCGCCCGACGCCTCCCACGGCCACGCGAAAAGGGCGGCACCTCACGGCACCGCCCTCCTCGTTCTCGCGATCGCGCGGGCGATCAGTAGCGGTAATGGTCCGGCTTGAACGGGCCGGCCACCGGCACGCCGATATACTTGGCCTGCTTCTCGCTCAGCTGCGACAGCTGGACGCCGAGCTTCTCGAGGTGGAGCGCCGCGACCTTCTCGTCGAGGTGCTTGGGCAGGACATAGACCTCGTTCTTGTAGGTCTCGCCCTTGGTCCACAGCTCGATCTGCGCCAGCGTCTGGTTGGTGAACGACGCCGACATCACGAACGACGGATGGCCGGTCGCGCAGCCCAAATTCACCAGGCGGCCTTTAGCGAGCACGATGATCTGCTTGCCGGCCCCTCCGTTCTCGGCTGGGAACTCGACCAGGTCGGTGCCCGGCTTCACCTCGGTCCACTTGTAGTTGGACAGCGCGGCGATCTGGATCTCCGAGTCGAAGTGGCCGATGTTGCAGACGATCGCCATCGGCTTCATCGCCTTCATGTGATCGGCGGTGATCACGTCGGCGTTGCCGGTCGCGGTGACGAAGATGTCGGAGCGCTTCACCGCCTCCTCCATCGTCACGACCTCATAGCCCTCCATCGCCGCCTGCAGCGCGCAGATCGGGTCGATCTCGGTGACGAGGACGCGCGCGCCGCCGTTGCGCAGGCTGGCGGCCGAGCCCTTGCCGACGTCGCCGAAGCCGGCGACGGTGGCGACCTTGCCGGCCAGCATCACGTCGGTGGCGCGGCGGATCGCGTCGACCAGCGACTCCTTGCAGCCGTAGAGATTGTCGAACTTCGACTTGGTCACCGAGTCGTTGACGTTGATCGCCGGGAACGGCAGCTCGCCCTTCTTGGCGATCTCGTAGAGGCGGTGGACGCCCGTCGTCGTCTCTTCCGACACGCCCTTCAGGTTCTTGACGGTCTCGGTCAGATAGCCCGGCTTCTTGGCGATGAACGCCTTGACCGAGCGCTGGAACTCGACCTCTTCCTCATTCTCCGGCTCGCCGAAGCTCTGGCCGGCCTCGAGCTTGGCGCCCCACAAAGCGAACATGGTCGCGTCGCCGCCGTCGTCGAGGATGATGTTGGCGGTGCGGCCGGTGCCGTCGTCCCAGTCGAAGATCGAGCCGACATAGTCCCAGTAATCCGCGAGCGTCTCGCCCTTCACGGCGAAGACGGGGATGCCGGCGGCGGCGATCGCGGCGGCGGCATGGTCCTGGGTCGAGAAGATGTTGCAGGTCGCCCAGCGCACGTCGGCGCCCAGCGCCGTCAGCGTCTCGATCAGCACCGCGGTCTGGATCGTCATGTGCAGCGAGCCGGTGATGCGCGCGCCCTTCAGCGGCTGCGCGGCGCCATATTCGGCGCGCAGCGCCATCAGGCCGGGCATCTCGGTCTCGGCGATGTTGATCTCGGCGCGGCCGAAATCGGCCAGGCCGATGTCCTTGATGACGTAATCGTTGGTGTCGAGCGTGCGGTCAGACACTGGGGCGGTGGCCACGGCGTTGTCTCCAGACTGATAGGGCCGACCAAGGCGCCACGCACCGGTCGGCATCCGCGCGCCTTAGCCCGCCCGACGCCGCCGATCAAATATAAAGATATCTTTATATCGTTCTGCCAGGGCGGCTCAGCTGTGTCCGCTCTCGCTCGACAGCAGCCGCGGGTCGACCCCGGCCGCGGCGAAACCGCGGGTCCAGCGCCGCTCCACCGGGGTGTCGAACAGCATCTCGGGCGAGTCGGCGACGTTGAGCCAGCCGTGGCGCGTCATCTCCGCGTCGAGCTGCCCCGGCGCCCAGCCGGCGTAGCCGAGCGCGACCAGCCAACGCGACGGGCCGTTCCCGGCCGCGATCGCGCGCAGCACGTCGAGCGTCCCCGACAACGCCCAGCGTCCCGCGACGTCGAGCGTGTCATGCCCGCCCCAGTCGCTCGAGTGGAGCACGAAGCCGCGCCGCGTCTCCACCGGCCCGCCGAAATGGACCGGCGCGTCGGGCGCCTTGCCCGGCGCGATCTCGAGCTGCTCGAGCACGTCGTGCAAGCCGAGCCCGTTGACCACCGCGCCGACCCCGACGCCGAGCGCGCCGCTCTCGTCGTGGCTGCAAATCGCGATCACCGAATGCTCGAAGCGCGGGTCACCGATCCCCGGCATGGCGAGCAGGAACTGACCGGTGAGATATTGGGCTTGCTCCATCGCGCCGAACCTAGTGCGTGCGGCGGCGCTTGCCAAAGCTTGAAATCGCCCGGGGCGGCTGCGACACCGTCGCGCCACACCAACCGGAGACCCTTATGACGATCAGCGTCGGCGACGCTCTGCCTTCCGTCCGCCTCACCAAGGTCACCGCCGAGGGGCCGGAGCCGGTCGACTCGGCCGAATATTTCAAGGGCCGCCGCGTCGCGCTGTTCGCGGTGCCGGGCGCCTTCACGCCGACCTGCTCGGCGCGGCACCTGCCGGGCTATCTCGATAAGGCCGGGGAGCTGCGCGCCAAGGGAGTCGAGGAGATCGCCTGCACCGCGGTCAACGACGCCTTCGTGCTCGGGGCGTGGGCCAAGCAGAACGGCGCCGAGGGCGTGACGATGCTGGCCGACGGCAACGGCGAGTTCGCGAGCGCGCTGGGGCTCGACATGGACGGCAGCAAATATGGCATGGGCAAGCGCAGCCAGCGCTACGCCATGGTGGTGAACGACGGCGTGGTCGAGTCGCTCGAGGTCGAGGCGCCGGGCGAGTTCCGGGTGAGTTCGGCGGAGCACCTGCTGACGCTGCTGTAAGACGCTGCCCTTCCCCGTGCCGGGGATCGTTGCGCGACGGGGATCGCGCGCTCCGCCATCGTCATCCCGGGCTTGACCCGGGATCCATGGTGCCGCGAGAGCCGCCGGCGTTGCTCTCGCGGAAGAATGGATCCCGGCGCGAGGCCGGGATGACGGTGATGAAGATGCACACCGCCCTTTTTGGGTCCGGACCCATGGGGCCGCGAGAGCCGCACGGGTTGCTCTTGCGGAAGGATCGATCCCGGCTCACGGCCGGGATGACGGAAGGTCGCAACGATTGCCGCCCGGGAAGGATTGCCTGATCCTTCCCGCCACGCCGGTGGATCGCGCGACTTGCCGCGGTCACATCGCAAATGTAACCGTCGGGAATGACAGCGAACGACATCGTACAGGAACTGGACCGGCTCTACAGCGCGTCGGTCGACCGGCTCAAGGCGGCGATCTCCCGCTACATCGCCGATGGCACGCCCCCCGCCCCCGACGCGCGGCGCGACGGCTCCTTCGCTTACCCCGAGATCCGGCTGCGCTTCGCCGGCGGCGACGATCGCCCCACGCCGCTGCGCTCCTTCGGCCGGCTGGTGAGCCCCGGCGAGTATCGCATCAGCGTCACCAAGCCCGCGGTCTTCGCCGACTATCTGATCGAGCAGCTGACCCTGCTGATCGAGGATTATGACGTCACCGTCAGCGCGGTGGCGGGGACTCAGGAGATCCCCTTCCCTTATGTGATCGACGCCGGTCACGCGCTCAGCCTCGACACCGTCTCCGCCGCCGAGCTGGCGCGCTGGTTCCCGACCACCGAGCTCGCCTATATCGGCGACGAGATCGCCGACGGCCTCTGGGCCTCGATCGACGGCACGCGCCCGCTCGCTCTGTTCGACGGGCTGCGCACCGATTTCAGCCTCGCGCGGCTGCGCCACTACACCGGCACGCCGCCCGAGCACGTCCAGCGCTACGTGCTGTTCACCAACTATCATCGCTACGTCGACGAGTTCGTGCGCTGGGGTGCGACCCAGGTCGGCGGCGACAGCCGCTTCACCGCGCTGTCGGGGCCGGGCGGCGTGCTGTTCCAGGCGGGCGACGATCCGGCGATGCTCGACGACAGCGCGTGGCGGCGCTTGCAGATGCCCGCCTATCACCTGATGGCGGACGATCGCACCGGCATCACGCTCGTCAACATCGGTGTCGGCCCATCGAACGCCAAGACGATCTGCGACCATCTCGCGGTGATGCGGCCCGAGGCCTGGGTGATGATCGGCCATTGCGGCGGGCTTCGCCCCTCGCAGCGGATCGGCGACTATGTGCTCGCCCACGCCTATCTGCGCGACGACCACGTGCTCGACGACATGCTGCCGCCCGAGATACCGGTGCCCGCCATCGCCGAGGTGCAGCAGGCGCTGGCGCGCGCGGCCGAGACGGTCAGCGGCCAGTCGGGCGACGCGCTCAAGCGGCGGCTGCGCACCGGCACGATCGTCACCACCGACGATCGCAACTGGGAGCTGCGCTACGCCCGCTCGGCGCTGCGCTTCTCGCTCAGCCGCGCGGTGGCGATCGACATGGAGTCGGCGACGATCGCGGCGCAGGGCTATCGCTTCCGCGTGCCCTACGGCACGTTGCTGTGCGTCTCGGACAAGCCGCTGCACGGCGAGCTCAAGCTACCCGGCCAGGCCAACCGCTTCTACGAGCGCGCGATCAGCGAGCACATGCGGATCGGCATCGAGACGTGCGAGGAGCTCCGCCGCGAAGGCGCCAAGCTGCACAGCCGCAAGCTGCGCGCCTTCAACGAGCCGCCGTTCCGCTGAGCGCATCGGCCATCTGATTGGAAACGAAGCGGCGGCCGCGCGTTACGCGGCCGTACCATTTCGCCAGGGAGCAGATGATGGCCGACGACAACAGCGACACGCCGACCCCCGCGCCGGCCTCGTCCAAGCCGGCGACCCCGCGCCGCCGCGCGCCGCGCAAGACCAGCGCGAGCACGGCCAGCAAGCCCCCGACCAAGCGCAAGACCGCGAGCGACACGCCCGCGCCCAAGCGCCGCGCGGCAACCAAGCGCGCGACCAAGAGCGAAGGGTCGACGCTGGAACAGGCCGGCGAGGCGGTGACCGCCGCGACGAAGAGCGTGTCGCGCTCGGCGGGTGCGGCTCGCAAGCGCGCCACGCGCGCGGCGAGCGATACGCGCAAGAGCGTGACGCGGGGTGCGCGCGGCACGGGCAAAGCGGCGTCCCGCGCGACCGACAAGGTCGGCGGCAAATGGGGTGCGGCGGCGATCGCCGGCGGCGTGGCGGCGATCGGCGCAGCGGCCACGGCCGCGCTGCTGTCGCTGCGCAGTTCCACCCCCAAAGCTGCCGCCAAGCCGCAGACCAAGACGGCGGGTGAAGCGGGCGCGAAGACCGGCGGCGCGCACCAGCCCGACGGGACCGACTCGAGCAAGTCGTTCAAGGCGAAGATCGCGGACGAGAATACCGTACCGGAGTGAGCGACGATGCGGCGCGGGGCGCATGCCGCTCCGCGCCGCCCGCCGCATAGTACGTGATCCCTTAACGCAAGTTCCTCTGCTAACGCATTGACGGATCAAGGTTTCGGCCCACCTTCTCTTAGAAGGAGCCGTTGGGCGGGTTTTACGCTGCGGTTGCCTTCAGCGTCACCAGCTGGTCGAGCGTTGCGCACCGCGCCGCTCGCGACAGCTACGCTCTGCGCGCCGCCCGCTACGCTCAAGAAGCGTCAGCCATGAAGCCTCACCCCGCCACGAAGTCCGCGATCGCCTGCCCCAGCTCGGGCTTGGTCACCGCGCTCATGTGGTTGCCCGGCAGCTCGGCGTAGCGTGCGTTCGGCAGCGCGTCGGCGAGCGCCGCGGCCGAGCCGTTGTCGTGATCGTCCACCCCGCTGAGCACCAAGGTCGGCCGGTCGAGCGTCGCCAGCACCGCCGCCGGCGTGCTCGCGAACGTATCGATCACGCCGAGCAGCGCCACCGGGTCGCCGCCGGTGGTCTTGAGAAAGGCCTCGGCGAGCCACTCCGGGCTGCCGCGCTCGTGCTGACCCAGCCGCGTGAGGATGTTGCGGAAGTGATCGGCGCGTCGCTCGGCGCCGATGATGCCCTCCAGCCCCATGCCGGCGAGCACCACGCGTCGCGGCGTCGCCCCGCGCGCCAGCATCCGCACCACCGTCCGAGCGCCGAGCGAGTAGCCGCCGAGGTCATAGTCGGTCAGCCCGAGGTGGCGCACCAGCGCCTCGCCGTCCAGCGCCAGCGCGTCGGGCGGATAAGCGGCGGAATCGTGCGGCTTGCCGCTCTCGCCGTGCGCGCGCAGGTCGGGCATGATGACGCGCACGCCGCGCGCGGCGATCGCGGCGGCGTGGCCGTAGCGCAGCCAGTTGGTGCGCGCGTCCGAGAAATAGCCGTGGATCAGGACCAGCGGGCGGCCCTCGCCCAGCTCGCGCCAGGCGATCGACGTGCCGTCGAAACTGTCGAAGATGCGTGTCTCAGTCGGGGAGCTTGCCACTCGTTTCCATCCATTTGCCGACGATGTGCGGGAGCTCGTCGGTGCGTTTCTCGGGTAGCCCGGCCGTGTCGCGCCAGGCGGCGTGGCGGCTCTCCACGCCGAAATGGCCGGTCGGGCGGAGGCGGCCAGCGTCGTCGAAGCTGCCGACGGTGAGGTCGAGCTGGTCGGCGCCAGTCCCCTCATAGGTGAGCGGCGTGCCACAGTCGCGGCAGAAACCGCGCTGCGCGATCGGCGACGAGGCACGGCGGTCGGGCTCGCGCGTGGTCCAGCGCAGCGCGGCGCGCGACACCTGCTTGAGCGCGGCGAACACGCCGCCGGTGGCGCGCTGGCACATCCGGCAGTGACACAGATAGGCATGGTCGTCCTCGACCAGCACGGCGTAGCGCACGCTGCCGCACTGGCACCCACCGGTCATCTCGCGCGCCATCCCGCCGCTCCCGCTGCCCAGACGAAGCGACCTAACGTGGCGAGCGCGCGAGGTAAACGCGCGACCGATGTTGCAGCGCAGCACTCGACGCGCGCCTATGGCGCTGGCAGAGCGCCCCGGTGACTCGCCCGCCTTCCCTGCCGCACAGCGCGATCGAGGACGCCTATGCGCTCGCGCTCGGCTGTATCCTCGTCGTCCTCGGGCTCGCGCTGCTCCATGCCGCCGGGCTGGTGACAGGCGGGATCGCGGGGGTGGCGCTGCTGCTCTCCTATGCGGTGCCGCTGCCGAGCGGGGTGCTGTTCACCCTGCTCAACCTGCCCTTCTTCTGGCTGGCGTGGCGCGCCATGGGGCGGCGCTTCACGCTGCGCACTGCCCTCGTCGGGATCGGCGTGGCGGGGCTCGGTACGGTGACGCGCTACGGGCTGAGCATCGCGTACATCGATCCCGCCTTCGCCGCGCTGGCGGGCGGGTCGGTGATCGGCTTCGGCGCGCTGGCCTTGGCGCGGCACCATGCCGGGATCGGCGGGACGGGCGTGGTGACGCTGTGGCTCCAGCAGCGCCGCGGCTGGAACGCCGGGCGGACGCAGATCGCGATCGACGCGGTGATCCTGCTGGTGTCGCTGGTGGCGCTGCCGGTCGAGCGGGTGGCGTGGTCGGCACTGTCCGCGGCGGCGATCAGCGGCATCCTGATCGCGTGGCACCGGCCGGGGCGGTACACGGGGTATTGAGCGTTAAGGTACGGAGATCCTGCAACTCCCCCCTTCAAAGCATCGTTGCGAGATTGTGTTTGCGCCACCCATCCTCGTCATCCCGGCCTTGAGCCGGGATCCATGGGTCCGCAAGAGCAACGGCTTCGGTGTTCGCGGCACGATGGATCCCGGCTCAAGGCCGGGATGACAGCAACTCTGCAACAAGCACGTATAAAGGAGGGGTTAGGGGCGGGGCGTATCAGCGAGCGTGGCGCTTGCGGAAAAGCCCCACCCCAACCCCTCCCCTGAAGGGGAGGGGCTCGCCGCCAATCACCTCAGCGCAGAGCGGCTACGATCAGAAGCCCCCGATCACTCCTCCCCGGCGAACACCGCGTCGAAGGCGGCGTCGTCGGCCTCGTCCGCTTTCTTGAGATGGCGCCGGCCGAGCAGCTCGGCGATCTGCACCGCGTTGAGCGCCGCCCCCTTGCGGAGGTTGTCGCTAACGCACCACAGCGCAAGCCCGTTCTCCACGGTCGGGTCCTCGCGCACGCGACTGACATACGTGGCGTCGTCGCCGGCGCTCTCGATCGGGGTGACATAGCCGCCGTCCTCGCGCTTATCGACCAGCATCACGCCGGGCGCCTCGCGCAGGATCCGTTGCGCGTCCTCGGCGGACAGCTCGTTCTCGAACTCCACGTTGAGCGCCTCGGAATGGCCGACGAAGACCGGCACGCGCACGCAGGTGGCGACCACCTTGATCTTGGGGTCGAGAATCTTCTTGGTCTCGACCACCATCTTCCACTCTTCCTTGGTCGAGCCGTCGTCGAGGAAGCTGTCGATGTGCGGGATCACGTTGAAGGCGATCTGCTTGGTGAACTTCTTCGGCTCGGCGGGGTCGCCGACGAAGATGTTGCGGCTCTGCTCGAACAGCTCGTCCATGCCGATCTTGCCCGCGCCCGAGACCGACTGATAGGTCGCCACCACCACGCGCCTGATCGTCGCGGCGTCGTGCAGTGGCTTGAGCGCCACCACCATCTGCGCGGTCGAGCAGTTCGGGTTGGCGATGATGTTCTTGGCACGATAGCCGTCGATCGCCGCGGCATTCACCTCGGGCACGATCAGCGGCACGTCCGGGTCCATGCGGTAGAGCGACGAATTGTCGATCACGGTGCAGCCCGCCGCGGCGAACTTGGGCGCATAGACCGCGGTCGCCTCGCTGCCGATCGCGAACAGCGCCATGTCCCAGCCGGTCGGATCGAAATGCTCGATGTTCTTGACCGTGAGCATGCGGCCGGTGTCGCCATACTCGATCTGGTCGCCGACCGAGCGCGACGACGCCAGCACCGCGATCTCGTCGGCGGGAAACTCGCGCTCGGCGAGGATGTTGACCATCTCGCGCCCGACATTGCCCGTGGCCCCCGCCACCACCACCCGATAGCCCATCGTCCGTCCTTCCCGGCGCGCTCCGTGCGCGCATTCTCATCCCGCGGCGGCCCTAATGCGCCCGCCGCGCGCGCGACAGCAAGCTTTACTTGGGGCCGCTGCCGACGTGCGTGTCGAGGAAGCGCTCGATCGTGGTCCAGACGTGGATGTCGCGCACCGCCGAGTGGGTCTTGCCGGGATAGAACATCAGGTCGAACGGCATGTCCGCCGCCTGCAGCGCGGCGGCCACCTTGGTGCTGTTGTCGAGGAAGACGTTGTCGTCGGCCATGCCGTGCATCAGCAGCAGCGGCGTGGTGATGCGCCTAGGGTCGCGCACCGCGCGCGAGGCGTCATAGGCGGCGGCGTCGGTGCGCGGGTCGCCCATGTAACGCTCGGTGTAATGCGAGTCGTAGAGGTGCCAGTCGGTCACCGGTGCGCCCGAGATCGCGGCGGCGTAGAGGCCGGGATCGGCCTCGATCATCTTGAGCGACATATAGCCGCCGTAGGACCAGCCATAGGTGGCGATCCGCTTCGGGTCGACGTATCTGAGCGCTTTCAGATAGGTCGCGCCGGCGCGCTGGTCGGCGACCTCGACCGTGCCCATCGCATGCCAGATCGCGCTCTCGAACGTGACCCCGCGGTTGGCCGAGCCGCGGTTGTCGAGCTCGAAGTAGATCCAGCCGCGATCGACGATGCGCTGGATCAACGGGTTCTTCCAGTCGCGCGCGACGTTCTGCGGCCCCGGCCCACCGTAATGCTGGAAGAACACGGGGTAGCGCTTGCCCGGCTCCAGCCTGGGCGTGACCATCTGCCAGTGCAGCTCGGTGCCGTCCTCCGCCTTGATCGTGCCGAACGTCACCGGCCGGTGCGCGGCGAGGTAGGGCGCATAGGGGTGACCGCCCTCGACCCGGTTCTCGTTGACCCAGGCGAGCCGCTTGCCCGCGGCGTCGGCGAGATAGACCTGCGGCGGCTGGTTGGGGTTGGAGCGGGTGACGAGGAAGCGCTGCGCCGCGCCGTCGGCGGTGACGCTGTTCTGCCAGCCGCGCTCGGTCAGCCGCTCGGGCGTGCCGCCGGCGAGCGGGACGACGTAGAGCTGCTGCTCGAGCACGTCATCCTTGTTGGCCATGAAATAGACCTTGCCCGCCGCCTCGTCGACCGCGACCAGCCCGGTGACCACCCACGGTCCCTTGGTCAGCTGGGTCCATTGACCGCCGCGGAGCAGCCAGAGGTGGCCGTAACCGTCGCGCTCGGAGCGCCACAGGAGGCCGCCGTCGGCGAGCGCGCGATAGCTGTCGGTGAGGTTGATCCAGCTGCGCGGCGCGGCGGTCTCGCTGAACAAAGGTGTCGCCTTGCCGGTGGCGGGGTCGACGCGGAGCACGTCAAGTCGGGTCTGCGCGCGGTTCTCGCGCTGGACGAGGAGCGCCGAGCCGTCGGGCAGCCAGTCGACCCGCGCCAGATAGATATCGGAGTCGGTGCCGAGGTCGACCTTCACCTGCCCCTTGCCGTCCGCGCGCATCACGTGGAGCTCGACCGCGACATTGGGCGTGCCCGCGGCGGGATAGCGCTGCTGGTAGATCTCGGTCCCGGCGGCGCCGATCGCGGCGCGGGTGAAGACCTGCACCGGTGCCTCGTCGAACCGTTCGACCGCGACATAGCGGTCCTCCGGGCTCCACCAGTAACCGGTGCGGCGGTCCATCTCCTCCTGCGCGACGAACTCGGCCTCGCCGAAATGGACCGTGCCCCCGCCGCCCTGCGTGAGCGCGCGCGCGGCGCCGCCGGCGAGCGGCTGGAGCCACAGGTTCTGGTCGCGCACGTAGCTGACGTAGCCGCCGCGCGGCGAGACCTCGCCGTTGAGCACGCCGCCCTTCACCTCGGTGAGCCGCCGCGTCGCGCCGTCCAGCGCGGCGAGGTACAGGTCGCCGTCGGCGGGGACGAGCAGCTGGCGCCCGTCGGGGGACCAATCGTAGCGGATGATCCCGGTCAGTGCGCCGATGCGCGCGCGCTCGCGCTGCATCTTCTCCGCCTCCGACAACGCCGCGCCGCTGCCGACGCGCGTGCTGTCCACCAGCATCCGCTCCTGCCCGGTGGCGGTGTCGCGCGCCCAGAGATCAAGGCGGAAGCGGTCGTCGGCGCGCGGGCGCAGGAAGGTGAGCAGCCGGCCATCCGGCGAGAGCTTGAGCGCGCGCGGCTGCTGGCCGCCGAGGTCGGGCGCGGCGAAGATGCGCTCGAGCGTGAGTCGCTGCGCCGCGGGTCGGGTCGCGCCGGCCTGCGCCTGGGCGGCGTCATCCACGAGCGCCCCTGTTGCTACCGTCGCAAGCGCCACCACCGCCAACCATGAACGCATCCATTCCTCCGGGATCGCGACCCGGGACCGGGCGCGCCGCCCTTATCGCGGCGCGCGGCGGCGAGGTAAAGCGTCACCCTTGCTGTCGTGGTGGGAGGATCCTCCGGGTGAAACGCCGATTCCGATGTCGGCGCCGACGCTAGCGCCGACGACGACGCGGGCGCTCCGTCACTACAAGCGCACCACCCCGGCGGACGCCGGGGTCCAGTTGGGAAGGCCTGCGTGGGCGTCACCAGCCTCCCCCACCTGGACCCCGGCGTCCGCCGGGGTGGCATCTAGAGACGTAAGGCATGTCCTATCCCACTGGCGTCATCCTGAGCTTGTCTCAGGATCGACTGTGCCGCGCACCCAATGGCCGGTGGTGATCGCGGACGGGTGGATCCTGAGACGAGCTCAGGATGACGCCGGCTACAGCGAACCGGCGGTGCGACGCCCCCCCTCCCCCACGAACAAGAAAGGGGCGCGGTGGTCTCCCACCGCGCCCCTCGCGCTCCGGCCAAAAACCGGGCGTCGCTTACTCGGCGGCCTGCGCCTGCGGGCGGTTGTCGCGGCGCTCGGCGATACGCGCCGACTTACCGGTACGGCCACGCAGATAGTAGAGCTTGGCGCGACGCACCGCGCCCTTGCGCACCACCTCGATCGAGTCGACGTTGGGCGAGTAGAGCGGGAACACGCGCTCCACGCCCTCGCCGAAGCTGATCTTGCGCACGGTGAACGACGAGCCCATGCCCTTGTTCGAACGCGCGATGCACACGCCCTCGAAGTTCTGGACGCGGGTGCGCTCGCCCTCGACCACCTTCACGCCGACCTTCAGCGTGTCGCCGGGGCGGAACTCGGGAAGCTTCTTGCTCTCGTGGAACTTGGCGATCTGCTCGGCCTCGAGCGTCTGGATCAGGTTCATCGCGTCAATCCTTACTTCCGTGCCGCGCGCCAGAGGGCGAGCCGACCCGAGCGCCCTCGTGACGCTCCCACAGGTCCGGCCGCCGTAGCCGTGTGTCGATCTCGGCCTGTGACTGACGCCACGCCGCGATCCTCGCATGATCCCCCGATCGCAGCACTTCGGGGATCGTGCGCCCTTCCCATTCGACAGGTCGGGTATAATGCGGATATTCGAGGAGGCCGCTCTCGAAGCTCTCCTCGTCCCCGCTCGAAGCCGCGCCCATTACCCCCGGAATCAGCCGAACGCAAGCGTCCAGCAGCACCAGCGCGGCCATCTCGCCGCCCGAGAGGATATAGTCGCCGATCGACAGCTGCTCGATCGCGCGCGCCTCGAACAGGCGCTCGTCGAATCCCTCGAACCGCCCGCACAGCAGCACCGCGCCCGGCCCGGCGGCGAGGTCGCGGACGCGGCGCTGGGTCAGCGGCGCGCCGCGTGGCGTGAGCGCGATCAGCGGTCGCCCGTCGGCGTGCGCGTCGACCGCGCGCGCGACGATATCTGCGCGCAGCACCATCCCCGCCCCGCCCCCCGCCGGCGTGTCGTCGACGGTGCGGTGACGGTCCTCGGTGAAGTCGCGGATGTTGACCGGGTCGCAGCTCCACCGCCCCTCGCGCAGCGCGCGGCCCGCGAGCGCGGCGCCGAGCGGACCGGGGAACATCTCGGGGTAGAGCGTCAGGATCGTGGCGCGGAAGGTCATCGGGTCCAATTCTCGACGGCGAGGCCGGGGATGCCGGCGAAGTCGCGCTCGTTGTTGGTGACGAGGATCGTGTTGGCGGCCAAGGCGTGCGCGGCGATCAGCCGGTCGAAACTGCCACGGCGGAACGGCAGCCGGGCATAGGCCCATGCTGCCGCCGCGTCGAAGGCAAGGACGTCGAACAGCCGCGTCACCTTCTCGAGAACCTCCGCCGAGGGGCGCTTGCCGCTCGCGCTACCCAAAGCGACCTCGGCCAAGGCAATCGACGAGAGGACGATATCGCCGCGGCGACAGCGCTCCACGCGCGCCCTCAAGGCGGCGGGCTCGCCGGCGAGCAGCGCGATCACGATGTTGGCGTCGACCATGTATCTCACCGGTCGGCTTCCGCCTTCCAACCGGCCCAGTCAGGATCGTCCCATGCTCGGGGCGACGGTTCGAACGCGCGCTCCTCCGCCGATCCCGACGCGAGCTCGGGACAGGCGCCCCAGACAGCGGAGAGATCGAGCCGATCGTCCGTCTCCACCGGTGCGAACTCATAATGGTCGCGCTCCTCGCGCACCACCATCTCCGTCCCCTCCTTCAGCCCCAGCGCCTTGGGCAGGCGCAGCGCGACCGAATTGCCGGACTTGAACACCTTGGCGCGATATTCGTTACTCATCGCCGATCTCCCGTATGCACGGGATGTATATACACGTGGGGACGACAGCAAGATGGACGACTGCCTGATCATCGGTGCCGGTCCCGCCGGACTGACCGCGGCGATCTATCTGGCGCGCTTTCACCTCTCGATCCGGCTGTTCGACTCGGGATCGAGCCGCGCCGCGATGATCCCGTGCACGCACAACCATGCCGGCTATCCCGACGGGATCGCGGGCACCGAGCTGCTGCGGCTGATGCTCACCCAGGCGGAGAGATATGGCGCGCGGCGGGAGGCGGTGAAGGTGATCGCGCTGGCGCGCGACGGCGACGGCTTCGTCGCCACCACCGACGAAGGCATGCATCGCGCACGCACCGTGCTGCTGGCGACCGGGGTAGTGAACCACCGCCCGCACGGGCTGCTCCCCGAGGTACACGACCCGGCGCTGGCGCGCGGGCTGCTGCGCTATTGCCCGGTGTGCGACGGCTATGAGGTGACCGACAAGCGGGTCGCGGTGATCGGCACCGGCGAGCGCGGCCGGCGCGAGGCGCTGTTCCTGCGCGGCTTCACCCGTGACATCACGCTGATCGCGCCCGAGGCAGAGCATCTGCTCGACCCGGCCTGCGCCGAAGCGCTCGACGCGGCGGGTGTGGTGCGGGTCGATGGTCCCTGCGGCGGCTATGCGATCGAGGGCGACCGATTGGCGCTCGACACCGCGCGCGGGCGGATGGCGTTCGACAGCGTCTATCCCGCGCTGGGCTCGCGCATCCGCTCGCATCTCGCGATCGAGGCCGGCGCGCGCGCGAGCGAGGACGGCTGCCTCGAGGTGGACGACCATCAGCGCACCAGCGTGCCGGGCCTGTTCGCGGCGGGAGACGTGGTGAAAGGGCTCGACCAGATCAGCCACGCCATGGGCGAGGCCGGCGTCGCCGCGACGACGATCCGCAACCTGCTGGCGGAGCAGCGCCCGCTGCGGCGATGAACGGTGTTCCTGCGGAGGCAGGTAACCAGGGTGATGAGGCGGGGCGATCGTGGCTCTGGGCTCCTGCGTGCGCAGGAGCACAACGCGATCAGGAGCGATTCGGCCTCCATGCTTCCGTCATCCCGAACTCGTTTCGGGATCCACCGTGCGGCATACTTAGCCGCGGCGCTCGCGGAACGGTGGATCCTGAAACAAGTTCAGGATGACGGCAGGAGTTAACGGCAGGGGTTGAGAGGGAACGGAGCCCCTGCTCACTCCACGAACGCCGCCTCGACCACCAGCCGCGTGCGATCCCACTCGGGCACGGCTCTGATCGGCACCATGAAGCGTTTGCCGCCGTCGCGCTCGATCTCGATCACGTCGCCGGCGCCGAAATTCTCCACCGCGACGACACGCCCGACCGGCTCGCCCGTGGTCGAGACCGCGGCGAGACCGAGCAGGTCGGCGTGATAATATTCGCCCTCGCCGAGCGGCGGCAGGTCAGCGCGGGCGACCGTCAGCAAGGTGCCGCGAAGCCGTTCCGCGGCGGTGCGGTCGGTCACCTCGGCGAAGCGCGCGATCGTGCCGTCGCGCAGCTTCACCAGCGTGAGCGCACCGCCGTTGAACGTGCGATGCGCGTCGAGCGCCTCGGCGAACACCTTGAGCCGCACCTCGCCGGCGATGCCATGCGCCCCCGTCACGGCGGCGAGCACCACCGCGTCGGGGTCGACCGGCGCCGCCTCAGGCCTGGTCGGGCGAGCCGGCGCCGCCGGCGGGGGCGTCGTCGTCCCCTTCGGCGGGCTGCTCGCTCGAGACACCCTGGTTCGTGGCGTCCTGGGTGGTCGAGTCGTCATTGTCGTCGGGCGCGGTGCGCGGGTCGGGATCGATCGTCATCGTGCAATCCTCTCGGCTCTCGATGGAGCCGCAGGTAACGCACGAGCGGACGATCGGCTTCCCGGCCGGCTTACTCGGCGCTCGCCGCCTCGGCCTCGGCCGGCTCGGCGGCCGGGGCCGCGGCGGCCTCCTGCTGCGCCTTCAGCTTCTCGGCACGCTCCTCGGCGCGCTCCTTGGCCTTCTCGCCCGGCTCGCCCTTCTTCGGGTTGCTGCGCGCGGCGCGCTCCTTCACGCCCGCGGCGTCGAGGAAGCGGGCGACGCGGTCGGTCGGCTGCGCGCCGACGCCCAGCCAGTGCTTGGCGCGCTCGGCGTCGAGCACGACGCGCTTCTCGTCGTCCTTGCCGAGCAGCGGGTTGTAGTTGCCGATCTTCTCGATGAACTTGCCGTCACGCGGGCTGCGCGCGTCGGCCACCACGATGCGGTAGTAGGGACGCTTCTTGGAGCCGCCGCGCGACAGGCGAATGCTGAGTGCCATGGTGTTCGTCTTCCTTCTGTCCGTTGGTGCCCCGGCACGCGCCGGGATCGTCTAGGTGATAATCGTTACGCCCGCGCCGCCGCGGCGGCGCGCATCGTTACTTCTTGAAACGGAACCCCGGCGGCAGGCCGCCGGGGATGTTGCCGGGCAGACCGCCGCCGGGAAGCCCGGGCAACCCCGGACCGCCGCCCGGCCCACCGAGCTTGCCCATCATGTCGCCCATGTCGGCGCCACCGATCGCGCTGCCCAAACCGCCGAGGCCGCCCTTGCCGAGCATCGCCATCATGCCCTTGAGCCCGCCCATCTTCTTGATCTTCTTCATGGCGGTCGACATCTCGAGGTGCATCTTGAGGAGCTTGTTGACCTCCTGCACGGTCGTCCCCGAGCCCTTGGCGATGCGGATCTTGCGCTTGGCGTTGATCAGCTCGGGCTTGGCGCGCTCCTTGACCGTCATCGAGCCGATCATCGCGTCGAGATGGACCAGCATCTTGTCGCTGCCCGGCACCGAGTCCATCGCCGCCTGCGCCTTCTTCATGCCCGGCAGCATGCCCGCGAGCGCGCCCAGGCCGCCCATGCGCTTCATCTGCGCGAGCTGGCCGCGCAGGTCGTTCATGTCGAACTGGCCCTTGGCGAGCCGGCTCGCCATGCGCTCGGCGTCTTCCTGCTGGATCGACTCGGCGGCACGCTCGACCAGGCTGACCACGTCGCCCATGCCGAGGATGCGGCCCGCGACCCGCGACGCGTGGAACGCCTCCAGCGCGTCGAGCTTCTCGCCGACGCCGGCGAACTTGATCGGCTTGCCCGTGACCGCGCGCATCGACAGCGCGGCGCCCCCGCGCGCGTCGCCGTCCATGCGGGTGAGCACCACGCCGGTGAGCGGGACCTGCTCGGAGAAGTTCTGCGCGACGTTGACCGCGTCCTGACCGGTCAGCGAGTCGACGACGAGCAGGATCTCCTGCGGCCTGGCCACCTCGGCGACCGCCTTCATCTCGTCCATCAGCGCCTGGTCGACGTGGAGTCGGCCGGCGGTGTCGAGCATCAGCACGTCGAAGCCCTGCAGCCTCGCGGCCTGGAGCGCGCGGCGCGCGATCTCGACCGGCTGCTGGCCCGCGACGATCGGCAGCGTCGCCACCTCGACCTGCGTGCCGAGCGTGGCGAGCTGCTCCTGCGCGGCGGGGCGGTTGACGTCGAGCGACGCCATCAGCACCTTCTTGGCCGAACGCCCGGTCATCGAGCTGCTCGACAGGCGCTTGGCGATCTTGGCGGTGGTCGTCGTCTTGCCCGAGCCCTGCAGGCCGACCATCATGACCACCGCTGGCGGCGCGACGTTGAGCTGGAGCTCGGCCGCGGCGGGATCGTCGCCGCCGAGCATCCGCACCAGTGCGTCGTTGACGATCTTGACGACCTGCTGCCCCGGCGTGACCGAGCGCAGGACGTTCTGGCCGACCGCTTCCTCGGTGACCTCGTCGACGAAGGCGCGCGCGACCGGCAGCGCGACGTCGGCCTCGAGCAGCGCGACGCGCACCTCGCGCATCGCGGCGCGCACGTCGGCCTCGGTCAGCGCGCCGCGGCCACGCAACCGGTCGAAGACGCCGCCGAGACGGTCGCTGAGGCTGTCGAACATCATCTATCCTTCTCATCCGCCGCCAAACGCAAAAGCGCCGGCGGGCGAAACCTCGCCGGCCAGCGGGCACCACATGGGCGCATGTCGATCGCGTTCAACGGTGGAACGTGCGGCGGCTGTTAGAGGAAGTGGCGGCGGGATGCAAGGTTGTGGGTGGGCGGGTGGTCACGGCGGGGACGAGTGGCTGTCCCGCCGGCCGCCGCTGCTTCAGCCACTTACCGTTTTGTGGCTTGCCCCCTACCCTCCTCCGTCATCCCGGACTTGTTCCGGGATCCACCCGTCCGCGTGCCTCACGGCTGGTGAGAAGGCGGCACAGTGGATCCCGGAACAAGTCCGGGATGACGGTAGGATGTGGGGGGAGCAAACGTGCCCCCCCAACGATGGTCGGGCGATCTCAGGCGGCAGCCGCCCGCCGGCCCCTATCCCAGCCGCGCCAACGCCGCGGCGAAGCGTTCCGCGTCCGCCGCCTTCTCGGCGTGGTCGGCGCGCGCCTTCTCCACCGCCTCGGGCTTGGCGCGCTCGACGAAGCTGGCGTTGCCGAGCCGCCCCGCCAGCGAGTCGCGCTCCTTCTCCGCCGCGGCGAGCGACTTCTGCAACCGCTGCCGCTCCGCCTCCAGGTCGATCACGCCCTCCAGGGCCAGCGCGAACGTCTCCGCCCCCCACAGGATCGGCGCGCGCGCGCCGCTCGCCTCGCCCGGCGTCAGCGTGACGCGCGCGAGCCGCTCCACATAAGGTGCGATCGTCGCCGGCACGCTGCCCGCCCCGGTATGGAGCGCGATGCGCGCGCCCGGCGGCACGTTGAGTTCGGCGCGCGCACCGCGGACCGCCTCGACCAGCTCGATCAGCCGCTCGACCTCCTGAGTCGCCGCCGGATCGAGCGCGCGTGCGTCCGCCATGGGCCAGTGCGCGACGATCAACTCGTGCTCGCGCGGCGCCAGCGCGTGCCACAGCTCCTCGGTGATGAAGGGCATGAACGGGTGGAGCAGCACCAGGATCTGGTCGAGCACCCAGCCCGCGACCCTCCGCGTCTCGTCTACCGCCGGCTGAAAGGTCTCGTAGGTCAGTCCATCCGGTGCGAGTTGAGGCTGGATCAAGCCCTTGATCAGCTCCAGATACCAGTCGCAGAAGCGGCTCCACACGAACTGGTAGATCGCGTTGGCGGCGGCGTCGAAGCGATAGTCGGCGAGCGCGAGGTCGACCGCCTGCACCGTCGCCACCGTCTCGGCGACGATCCACTTGTTGACCGCGTTGGACGCGAGCGGCGGCTCCAGCGTAGTCGAGCCGCCGATGCCGTTGGCCTGGGCGAAGCGGCTGGCGTTCCACAGCTTGGTGGCGAAGTTGCGATAGCCCTCGACGCGCTTCTCATCCATCTTGATGTCGCGCCCCTGGCTCTCCATCGCGGCCATGAAGAAGCGCAGCGCGTCGGCGCCGTAGCGGTCGATCAGCCCGAGCGGATCGACCGTATTGCCCTTGGACTTGGACATCTTGGCGCCGTCGGCGGCGCGCACCAGGCCGTGCAGGTAGAGCGTGCGGAACGGCACCTCGCCCATGAAGTGCATGCCCTGCATCATCATCCGCGCGTCCCAGAAGAACAGGATGTCGAAGCCCGAGACGAGCACGTCATTGGGGTAGCGGCCGCCGAGCGTGCGATCCGCCGCGTCGGGCCAGCCCATCGTCGCGAACGGCCAGAGCGCGCTGGAGAACCAGGTGTCGAGCACGTCGGGGTCGCGCGTCAGCGCCACGCCCGCGCCCGCCTCGGCCTGCGCCTCTTCCTCGGTCTCGGCGACATAGGCGCGGCCCTCCGCGTCGAACCACGCCGGGATCTGGTGCCCCCACCAGAGCTGGCGCGACACGCACCACGGCTGGATGTTCTCCATCCAGTTGAAGAAGGTCTTCTCCCACGACTTAGGCACCAGCTTGATCGCGCCCGAGCGCACCGCCTCGATCGCCGGCTTGGCCAAGGTGGCGGCGTCGACATACCATTGGTCGGTCAGCCACGGCTCGATCACCGCGCCCGAGCGGTCACCGAACGGCGTCTGGATCACGCGCGGCTCGGCGTCGTGCGCGACGCCTTCCTTGTCGACGTGCGGGAGCAGCACGCCCGCCTCCTTGAGTCGCGCGACCACCAGCCGGCGCGCGTCCTGCTCGGCCTTGGCGTCGTTGCCGGGCAGGCCGAGGAACTCAGCCGGGATCAGCCCGTCCGCGGTCTGCACCACGCGCGCCTTGGCATCGAGCATGTTGAGCATGTCGCGGGCCTCGATCCCAGCGCGGCGGCCGACCTCGAAGTCGTTGAAGTCGTGCCCCGGCGTGATCTTCACCGCGCCCGAGCCGAGCGCCGGGTCGGCGTGCTCGTCGGCGACGATCGGGATCAGCCGCCCGGTGATCGGTAAGCGCACCTGCTTGCCCACCAACGCGGTGTAGCGCGCGTCCTCGGGATGCACTGCCACCGCCATGTCGGCGAGCATCGTCTCGGGCCGCGTCGTCGCCACCTCGATCGAGCCCGAGCCGTCCGCGAGCGGGTAGCGCAGCCGCCAGAAGCTGCCGCGCACCTCGCGGGTCTCTACCTCGAGGTCGCTGATCGCGGTGCCGAGGCCCGGGTCCCAGTTGACCAGCCGCTTGTCGCGGTAGAGCAGGCCCTGGCGGTGCAGCTCGACGAACACCTTGAGCACCGCGCGCGAGAAGCCCTCGTCCATGGTGAAGCGCTCGTTCGCCCAGTCCATCGAGCAGCCGAGCCGGCGCAGCTGGCGCGTGATCTCGCCGCCGCTCTCCGCCTTCCACTCCCAGACGCGCGCGACGAACGCCTCCCGCGACAGGTCGGTGCGCTTCTCGCCCCTGGCGGCCATCTGGCGCTCGACCACCATCTGCGTGGCGATGCCGGCATGGTCGGTGCCGACCACCCACAGCGCGTCCTTGCCCTTGAGCCGGGCATGGCGCGTCAGAATGTCCTGCAGCGTGTTGTCGAGCGCGTGGCCGATATGGAGTGAGCCCGTCACGTTGGGCGGCGGGTTGACGATCGTCCAGGGCTCGGCGTTGGGGCGCTGGGGGCGGAACAGGCCCTTGTCTTCCCAGTGCGTGTACCAGCGGCGCTCGATCGCGGCCGGGTCGAAGGTCTTGGCGAGCTCGGTCATGCGCCGCGGCTATCCCGCGTCGCGCGAAAAGAAAAGGGCGCGGGTGACCGCCGCGGCCACGCCCGCGCCGACCCGCGCCGGTCCGCTCACACGCGCCCCGGCGGCGCTGCGGGGCTCAGCCTGCGCTCGCCTTGCCGGTCCAGCGATTCATCCAGCCGATCACCTCGCTATACCATTGGCGCGAGTCCTTGGGCTTGAGCACCCAATGGTTCTCCGCCGGGAACACGAGCAGCCGCGACGGGATCTCACGCCGTTGCAGCGCAGTGAACGCCGCCAGCCCCTGCGTATAGGGAATGCGGAAGTCCTTCTCGCCGGTGATCACCAGCTGCGGCGTCTTCCAGCGATCGACGTAATTGACCGGGTTCCACTTCTCGAACGCTTGCGGGTCCTCGAAATAGGCCTTGCCGCCATGTTCCCACTCGTCGAACCACAGCTCCTCGGTCTCGTACGCCATGGCGCGCGCGTCGAAGACACCGTCGTGCTGGACGATGCACTTGAAGCGATCGGGCCAGCGCCCCTCGATCCAGTTCATCATATAGCCGCCGTAGCTCGCGCCGAGCGCGCAGGCGTTGCCGCCGTCCATCCAGTCGAACCTGGCGGTCGCGGCGGCGAGGCCCTTCTGCAGGTCCTCGAGCGGCCAGCCGCCCCAATTGTCGCGGATCGCGTCGGTGAAGGCCTGGCCGTAGCCGGTCGAGCCGTGGAAATCGACCGCCACCAGCGCATAGCCCGCCCCGGCGAACACCGCCGGGTTCCAGCGATACGACCAGCTGTTGTTGCTCGATCCCTGCGGCCCGCCATGGACCATATAGGCGATCGGCAGCTTGCCGCTGCTGCCCGCCGGTCGCACCGCATAGCCCCAGACGGTGTCGTCGTTGGCGCCCTTGAAGCTGAACCGCTCGACCGCCGGCATGTCGATGCCCGCGAGCCTGGCGGCGTTGACGCTGGTGAGCCGCTGCGGCGCGCGCCCCGGCACCACGCGGTAGAAATCGTCGGGCGCGGTGAGGCTGTTCATCGCCACCACCGCGCCGCGCGCGCCGACCGCCACCGCGGCGACATTGCCCTGCTCGGTCAGCCGCGTGACCTGCCCGCTGCGCGCGTCGACGCGCCACAACGGGTTCTCCTGCGTGTCCTCGGCGGTGACGTAGAGCGAGCGCGAGTCGGGCGCCCAGCGCAACGACCCGACCGAGCGGTCCCAGCGCTCGGTCAGCGAGGTCGAGCGCCCGGTGGCGAGGTCGCGCAGCGTCAGGACGTAGCGGTCGGCCTCGTAGCCCGGCCGCCGCATCGCGAGATAAGCGAGCGTGCGGCCGTCGGGCGAGACGCTCGGCTGGGTGTCGGTGGCGCGGTTGGCGGCGGTGAGGTTGGTCGGCGCGGCGCTGGCGTCGGCGGGCACCTGGAAGACGTCGAGGTTGGTCGACAGCGGCTCGATCCGCCCCGCCTCGCGCAGCGCGAAATAGAGCGTGCGCCCGTCCGGGCTCCAGCTCACTTCCTCGCCGCCGCCAAACGGCTTGGACGGCGTGTCGCCGACCAGCCCGCCCATCACCGAGCGCCCGTTGCCGCGCGCGCCCTGCGCGGTGAGCGGCAGCACGAACAGCTGGGAGCGGGTGCCGTCCGCCCAGCTATCCCAGTGGCGCACGAACAGCTGGTCGTACGTGCGGCCCGCGCCGGCGTCGGCGCGCTTCTTCACCATCGGCAGCTCGAGCGTGGGCGCGCCGGGGTTGCGGTCGGCCCAGACCACAAGCTTGTCACCGGTCGGCGCGACCTTGAAGCCGCCGAAGCCGCCCTTGAAGTCGGTGAGCCGGCGCGGCGTACCGCCGGTCACGGGCACCGACCAGATCGCGTCGTCGGCGCTGAAATAGACGGTGGTGCCGACGATCTGCGGGTCGTTCTCGTCGAGCTTGGGGTCGGCGGCGAGCTTCTCGGGGGTCGCGCCGGGGCGGGTCAGATCGAGCCGCCAGAGATCGTAGCGGCCGCGGTCGGCGTCGAGGTCGGTCTCGCGCTGCGCCCACACCAGCCAGCGGCCATCGTCGGACATGGCGGGCGCGCCGACGCGGCTGAGCATCGTGACGTCCTCGATGGTGAGCTGACGCGCGGCGGCGGGAGTGGCGAGCGCGGCGGCGGCGAGCGCGAGCAGACTCGCGACGGAGGTGCGGTTCATGGCGCCACGATACAGCAGAAGGTGACGGCTGAGACAATCCGCGCGGTGGCGCGCGGTGGCGGCGACGCCCTCTCCGCTGCTCCGCTACCCCGGCGGGTCTCCGCTACTCCCGCGAGCGCAAGACCTTTGCGAGCGTCGCGTTTCCCTATCTTCCGTCATCCCGGACTTGTTCCGGGATCCACTCCACCGCGAGAGCAACTGGTGGTGAGTTCGCGGCACGGTGGATCCCGGAACAAGTCCGGGATGACGAGGGGGTTTTGCGAAGGTCCCGGGTTCGCCAGTGTCCAGGTGGGTGACGTCGCGTGTCGTCACTTCGGCCGTCCCAACTGGACCCCGGCCGCCGCCGCAGTGGCGGTCTAGGTGACGAGCACGTCCTCTCATCAGCGCGCCGTGCTCCCGCGCACGCAGGAGCCCGGATGCGGCGAACGCCACGCTCGCGACCCTGGGTTCCTTCGTTCGCAGGAACGCCGGCGCCCCGTCACGCCGCCGCGGTCGCCCCTTCCAGCGCCGCGCGGATCGCCGCGAGGGCCTCGGCCGCCTGCGATCCGTCCGGTCCGCCGCCCTGCGCCATGTCGGGGCGACCGCCGCCGCCCTGCCCGCCCAGCGCGGCGACGGCGCGGCGCAGCAGCTCGACCGCGTTGAAGCGCCCCGCCAGATCCTCGGTCACCCCGACCGCGATTGAGGCGCGCCCGTCGTTGACCGCGATCACCGCCGCCACGCCCGAGCCGATGCGCTGCTTGGCCTCGTCGACCGCGCCGCGCAGCCCCTTGGCGTCGAAGCCGTCGAGCACCTGGCCGACGAAGGCGACATCGCCGATCTGCTCCGGCCCCGCCGGCGCGCCGCCGGCACCGCCGCCGAGCGCCAGCGCCTTCTTCGCCTCGGCCAGCTCGCGCTCGAGCCGGCGCCGCTCGTCGAGCAGCGCGGTCACGCGCGCGGGCACCTCGTCGGGCGTGGTGCGCAGCGACGCCGCCACCGCGCGCAGCGTCTCGTCGCGCGCGCTCAGATACGCGCGCGCCGCCTCGCCGGTCAGCGCCTCGACACGGCGCACGCCGCTCGACACCGCGCTCTCGCCGACGATCTTGAACAGGCCGATGTCGCCGAGCGCGCCGACATGCGTGCCGCCGCACAGCTCGATCGAGTAGGTCGCGCCGTCGGCCTCGCGGCCCATCGACACGACGCGGACCTCGTCGCCATATTTCTCGCCGAACAGCGCCATCGCGCCCATCGCGATCGCGTCGTCAGGGGTCATCAGCCGCGTCTCGACCGCGCCATTGCCGCGAATCTGCGCGTTGACCGCCGCCTCCGCCTCGGCGAGCTCGGCGGGCGACATCGCGCTGGGGTGCGAGACGTCGAAGCGCAGCCGCTCGGGCGCGACCAGCGAGCCCTTTTGCGCCACATGGGTGCCGAGCCGCTGGCGCAGCGCCTCGTGCAACAGGTGAGTGGCGGAGTGATTGGCGCGGATCGCGCCGCGGCGCGCGTGATCGACCGTCAGCCGCACCGCGTCGCCGACTGCCAACTCGCCCGCGTCGAGCGTGGCGTGATGCACCCAGAGCTTGCCGAGCTGCTTCGACGTGTCGGTGACTCGCGCGGCGGCGCCCGCGTCGGTGGCGAGCGTGCCCGCGTCGCCGACCTGTCCGCCGCTCTCGCCGTAGAAGGGCGTCTGGTTGACGATCACGTCGACCGCGTCGCCCGCGGCGGCGCGCTCGACCCGCACGCCGTCCTTCACCAGCGCGAGCACGACGCCCTCGCCGCTCTCGCTGGCATAGCCGGTGAACTCGGTCGCGCCGAACTGGTCGGCGAGGTCGAACCACAATTCGTCCGAGGCCTTGGCGCCCGACCCCTTCCACGCCGCACGCGCCGCGCGCTTCTGCTCGGCCATCGCCGCGTCGAAGCCGGCGCGGTCGACGCGATAGCCCTGCGCGCGCAGCGCGTCCTCGGTGAGGTCGTAGGGGAAGCCGAACGTGTCGTAGAGCTTGAACGCGGTCTCGCCCGCCAGCGTGTCGCCCGGCTTCATCCCGCCGGTGGCGTCGTCGAGCAGGCGCAGGCCCTTCTCCAGCGTCTGGCGGAAGCGCGTCTCCTCCTGCTGCAGCGTCGCCTCGATCAGCGGCTGCGCGCGCACCAGCTCGGGGTAAGCGGCGCCCATCTCGGCGACGAGCGCGGGCACCAGCCGGTGCATCAGCGGCTCCTTGGCGCCGAGCAGGTGCGCGTGGCGCATCGCGCGCCGCATGATCCGGCGCAGCACATAGCCGCGCCCCTCATTGGCGGGCAGCACGCCGTCGGCGACGAGGAAGCCAGAGCAGCGCAGGTGATCGGCGATGACGCGGTGGCTCGCCTGATTGTCGCCGGTGGTGGCGGTGTGGGTCAGCGCGCCCGAGGCGGCGATCAGCGCCTTGAACGTGTCCGTGTCGTAATTGTCGTGGACGCCCTGCATCACCGCGGCGACGCGCTCCAGCCCCATGCCGGTGTCGATCGACGGGCGCGGCAGGTCGCCGACGATCGCGTCGGCCTCCTGCACGAACTGCATGAAGACGAGGTTCCAGATCTCGACGAAACGGTCGCCGTCCTCGTCCGGCGAGCCCGGCGGGCCGCCGGGGATATGCTCGCCGTGGTCATAGAAGATCTCCGAGCACGGCCCGCACGGCCCGTCCGATCCCATCGCCCAGAAATTGTCCTTGGTGGGGATGCGGATGATGCGGTGATCGGGCAGGCCGGCGATCTTCTTCCACAGGTCGAACGCCTGGTCGTCGGTGTGGAAGACGGTGGCGGTCAGCTTGTCGGCCGGCAGCCCCCATTCCTTGGTCAGCAGCGTCCACGCGTGCGTGATCGCCTGCTCCTTGAAATAATCGCCGAACGAGAAGTTGCCGAGCATCTCGAAGAAGGTGTGGTGGCGCGCGGTATAGCCGACATTGTCGAGGTCATTGTGCTTGCCGCCGGCGCGGACGCATTTCTGCGCGCTGGTCGCGGTAGTGTACGGCCGCGTTTCCAACCCGGTGAAGACGTTCTTGAACGGCACCATGCCCGCGTTGACGAACATCAACGTCGGGTCGTTCTGCGGCACCAGCGGCGCCGAGGGCACGATGCGATGCCCGCTGCCGCCGAAATAATCGAGGAACGAGCGACGAAGGTCGTTGGTCGAGGTGGTGCTGGTCGAGCTCATGGCGGGGTGACTTAATCGCCGATGACGGCGCTGCCTAGCCCGGGGCGTTGCAAACGCGCAACGCCGCGACAGGATCGCGCGGGAGCGATGCGACGGCGCTAGGTGAATGTAAGGTTAACATGTAAGGGGGCCGCATAGGAGCAGGGGGTTCTCACGACATGACGGTACGCAAGTGGCTTCTCGCCGCGGCGGCGGGTGCTGCGCTGACGCCGGCCGCCGCCTCGGCGGCGACGATCGTCGCGACGGACAATGAGCTGGTGATGAAGGGCATCGCCGGCTTCGACACGTCGCTCGGCACGCTCAACAAGGTGACGCTCGACGTCAACGTCACCAAATATCGCGCCTGGCAGCTGCGCCTGCCCAGCGGCGCGGCACCGTCGATGACCGACGCCAGCGTCGACTGGGCGGTGAACGGGACGTGGGAGCTGGCCGGCTTCGGCCTGTCCGCGCCGCTGCTGGTGGCGCTCACCGGCACCGGCACCAGCCCCGTCAACCTGATGAGCGGCGGCGGTTTCGACTTCGGCTTCTTCGAGGTGATGGGCAGCGGCAGCGCCTCGGTGACGCTCGACCCGAGCTTCTTCACCGATCGCTCCGCCATCTACTTCAACGGCTTCGATCGCGGCTTCCTCGCTTCGCCGGCCGGCGACACGACGCTGTCGGGGATCCCGGCGGGGGGCAGCGCGATCCATCTGTCGCGCTCGTGCGGGGTGATCGGCGGCTCGCCGGTTCCCGCGACCGACGATAGCTGCGGCGCGGTCAATTACACGCTGACCTATGATTACACACCCGTCGGCGCGGCGGTGCCCGAGCCCGCCACCTGGGCGATGATGGTGCTGGGCTTCGCGCTCGCGGGCGCGGCGATGCGGCGGCGCGGCGCGGCGGTGGCACGGGCCACCGCCTGAGCGGTCAGACGGGCCGCTCGATCGATTCGGGCGGCTCGCTGAACCAGCGCGGCCCGTCCGCGGTGACGTGGAAGCAATCCTCCAGCCGCACCCCGAACTTGCCCAGCAGGTACAGGCCCGGCTCGTCGGAGAAACACATGCCGGGCGCGAGCCGCGTCGTCTCGCCGTGGACGAGGTTGACCGGCTCGTGCCCGTCCATCCCGATGCCGTGTCCGGTGCGATGCGACAGCCCCGGCAGGCGATAGCCCGGACCATAGCCGAGCCGCTCGTAATAAGCGCGCACCGCGTCGTCGACCGCGCCCGCCGCGACGCCGACGCGCGCGGTGCGGAAAGCGAGTGCCTGCCCCGCCTTCACCTGGTCCCACACGCGGCGTTGCTCGGCGGAGGCGCTGCCATGGACCCAGGTGCGCGAAACGTCCGACTGATAGCCCTGGACGGTGCAGCCGCAGTCCATCAGCACCACCTGCCCGTCGGCGACGCGGCTCACCGCGCGGGTACCGTGCGGCAGCGCGGCGGCGGGACCGATCAGCGCCATCGCGAACTCCGATTCGCCGCCCAGCCGCGTGGTCGCCGCGGTCATCAGCGCGCCGATCTGCTGCCCGGTCATCCCCGCCTCGACGCGCGCGTGCGTCCAGCGATAGGCCGCCACCGTCACGTCGGTGGCGCAGCGCATCAGCGCGATCTCGGCCGCGGTCTTGATCATGCGGCAGCCGCGCACGACCGCGTCGGCGCCGACCAGCCGCACCCCCGGCAGCGCGCGCGCCAGCCCGGCCTGGACGAAATAGCGGACGCTCTCCTCCACCCCGACCGGGCGCGTGGCCAGCCCGCGGTCGCGCAGGAAGCCGGCGACCACGGCGAGCGGATCCTCGTCCTCCTGCCACACGCGCACCGACGCGGGCACCGCGAGCGACTGGCGCACCGAGGGCTCCTCGAAGAACGGCGTGACGACGCACGGTTCGCCCTCGACCGGGAGGATCGCGGCGGTGAGCCGCTCGCTGCGTCCCCAGCGCACGCCGGTGAAATAGATCAGGCTCGACCCCGGCTCGATCAGCACCGCGCCGATGTTGTTCGCGCGCATCAACGCCTGCGCGCGCGCCAGCCGCGCGGCGCGCTCGGCGGCGTCGATCGGGCGCGCCGCGGCGGTGAGGTCGCGCAGCTCGGCGAGGTCGGGGGCGGCGGCGCGCACCACCGCGGCGGCGTCGCCGCGTGCCGCACCGAGCGCCAGCAGCGCGGCGCCGCCGGCCAGCAGCTCGCGGCGCGCGGGACGATAGAGGGGTCGCGTCGTCATCTCCGGGGACGTAGGGCGCTTGACCGTATGCCCGCAATCCCCTTCCCTCGCGCGCGCATCAACCGGAGCGACGAATGGCCAAGCGGCTGACCCTCTACATCCTCGTCGGGCTCGCGCTCGGCCTCGTGCTGGGCCTCGTGCTCAACGTGTGGCTCGACGACGGCACGCCCGCCGGGGCCGCGCGCGCCACCGAGGTGGCGGGCTATTTCTCGATCGTCACCACCCTCTTCCTGCGGCTGATCAAGATGATCATCGCGCCGCTGGTGTTCGCCACGCTGGTATCGGGCATCGCGCAGATGGGCGACACGCGCGCGCTCGGCCGGATCGGCGCGCGCAGCCTCGCCTGGTTCCTGTCCGCCAGCCTGTTGTCGCTCACGCTCGGGCTGATCATGGTCAACCTGCTCCAGCCGGGCGTCGGCGTCGGGCTGGCGCTGCCGGCGGCGGGGGGCACCAGCGGGCTGGAGACCGCGGCGTTCAACCTCAAGGACTTCTTCACGCACATCGTGCCGTCCTCGATGGTCGATGCGATGGCCAAGAACGAGATCCTGCAGATCGTCGTGATGTCGGTCTTCGTCGGGGTCGCGATCACCGCGGTGGGCGAGAAGGCGGCGCCGCTGGTGCGCGCGATCGACGCGCTGGTGCACGTGATGCTCCAGGTCACCGACTATGTGATGCGCGTCGCGCCGCTGGCGGTGTTCGCCGCAGTGGCGGGGACGCTGACCGAGCGCGGTCCCGACGTGATCGGGCAGCTCGCCTTCTTCATGGGCAGCTTCTATCTCACGCTGCTGACGCTGTGGGCGGCGTTGCTCGGTGTCGGCTTCCTGTTCCTGGGCGCGCGGGTCGGCGCGCTGATCCGCCACGTGCGCGAGCCGCTGCTGGTGGCCTTCTCCACCGCCTCGTCGGAGGCGGCCTATCCGCGGATGCTCGAGGCGCTCGACCGCTTCGGCGTGCCGCCGCGGATCGCCAGCTTCGTGCTGCCGCTGGGCTATTCGTTCAACCTCGACGGCTCGATGATCTACATGACCTTCGCGTCGCTGTTCATCGCCCAGGCGTACGGCATCGACATGTCGCTGGGGCAGATGGTGACGATGCTGCTGGTGCTGATGGTGACCAGCAAGGGGATCGCAGGCGTGCCGCGCGCGAGCCTGGTGGTGATCGCGGCGACGCTGCCGATGTTCAACCTGCCCGAGGCGGGGCTGCTGCTGATCCTCGCCATCGACCATTTCCTCGACATGGGGCGCACCGCGACCAACGTGATCGGCAACGCGGTGGCGAGCGCGGTGATCGCCAAATGGGAAGGCGGCTTCGACCCGCCCGAGCCGGTCGCGATCGAGCCGCCGCGCGCGCCCTCGGGCGACGGACCGGCGCGCCCGGTGGACCGTTTCCGCGACGTGTGAGCCGGCGCGAGCGCGCGATCCGGGTCAGCCTCGCGCGCCGGTACGAGGCCGCGGCGCGCTATGATCGGTCATGGCGTCGTCCGATCCCCAGATCATCTCAGCCGGGGGCCGCGTCGCGGTGCGCGGCACGCTGTACCGCGCGGTCGCGGCCGAGCATCGCGACGCGGCGCTCGCCGGCTCGGTTCGTCCAGGCCGCTACTCGCGCGGGAACCAGCCGACCCTGTATCTGAGCGCGTCGCGTGCGGGCGCCACGGCGGCGGTCGCGGCGCACCCCTTCCCCGGCAACGAGCGTGTCGTGCTCGCCTTCGACGTCGCGGCGGACGCGATCGTCGACTTGCGCGACCCGCTCTTGCTCGCCGAGGTCCGGCGCGGCGCGGGCGATCCCTTCGCGCCGTGGCAGCCGTTCGTGGCGCGCGGCGAGCCAGCGCCGTCCTGGCTGGTGCGCGACCTGATCGAGCGCGGCGGCGCGCTGGGGCTGATCGACCCGTCACGGCGGATGCCCGGGCTCTGGCATCTGGTGCTGTTCGGCTGGAACGCCCCCGGGCTTCCCAGCGTGCGCTGAGCCGGCGCGCGCGGCGCTAGCGGGAGGGCGCCCGGCGCCGATAGCTCAGCGCCTCGGCGACATGCGCGCGGCCGACCTGACCGGCGCCCGCGAGATCCGCGATCGTCCGGCTGGTCCGCAGCACGCGGGTATAGCCGCGCGCGGAGAGGCGCAGCGTCGCCGCCGCCTCGGCCAGCAGCCCGCGCCCGGCCTCGTCCGGCGTCGCGAACCGGTCGAGCAGGTCGCCGTCGAGCTCGGCGTTGGTGCGCAGCCCCGCCCCCGCGTAGCGGGCGCGTTGCACGTCGCGCGCCGCCGCGACGCGCGCCGCCACCTCGGCCGAACCCTCGCCCGCGGGGGGCATCGCCAGCTCGGCCGCGGTCACCGCGCCGACCTCGACGTGCAGGTCGATCCGGTCGAGCAGCGGCCCCGACACGCGCGCCTGATAATCGGCGGCACAGCGCGGCGCGCGCGAGCACGACTGCGTCGGGTCGCCGAGGTGGCCGCAGCGGCACGGGTTCATCGCGGCCACCAGCTGAACGCGCGCGGGATAGGTCACGTGCGCGCTGGCACGCGCGATGCTGACGGTGCCGCTCTCCAGCGGCTGGCGCAGCGAGTCGAGCACCGCGCGCTGGAACTCGGGCAGCTCGTCGAGGAACAGCACGCCATTGTGCGCGAGACTCACCTCGCCGGGGCGGACGCGCTGCCCGCCCCCGGTCAGCGCGGCGATGCTGGCGGAATGATGCGGCGCGCGGAACGGGCGCACCCGCGTCAGCGCACCCCCCGCCAGCGTCCCCGCGACCGACTGGACCATCGACACTTCCAGCGCCTCGGCCGAATCGAGCGGCGGCAGGATGCCCGGCAAGCACGCCGCCATCAGTGACTTGCCCGCGCCCGGCGGACCGACGAAGAGCAGGTTGTGCGCGCCCGCCGCCGCGATCTCGAGCGCGCGCTTGGCGGTCTCCTGCCCGCGCACCTGGCGCAGGTCGGGGCCGTCGCGACGCTCGATCACCGCGCCGGGCCGCGGCATGGCGAGCAGCTGGCGGCCCTTGAGATGGTTGAGCAAGGCGACGAGGTCGGGCGCGGCCACCACCTCGATCTGCCCAGCCCAGGCCGCCTCGCTTCCCTGCGCAGCGGGGCAGATCAATCCTTTGCCGGCCGCGCCGGCGTGGAGCGCGGCGAGCAGCACCCCGGGCGAGGGCGCGAGCCGGCCATCGAGCCCGAGCTCGCCCACCACGACATAACCCGCCAGCGCCTCGGCATCGACCACCCCCATCGCGGCGAGCAGCGCCAGCGCGATCGGCAGGTCGAAATGCGATCCTTCCTTGGGCAGATCGGCGGGCGAGAGGTTCACCGCGATCCGCTTGGGCGGCAGCGACAGCCCCATCGCCGCCACGGCGCCGCGGACGCGCTCGCGGCTCTCGCCCACCGCTTTGTCGGCGAGCCCGACGAGATTGAACGCGGGCAGCCCCGGGATGAGCTGTACCTGCACCTCGACCGCGCGCGCCTCCAGCCCGAGATAGGCCAGGGTGGAGACGATCGCGACCATGGCCGCCAGCGAGACAGCCGGTACCCCCGGCTTGTCAACGCAGGTGCCCCGCCCCACCTGACCCGCCATGGCCGATCCCGCCGCTTCGCCGCACCCGCGTTGACTTTCGCGCATCGTTCGCTTAGCGGCCCGGATCGTTCGGGCCGTCCGCGTGGCGGCCCTTTGCCATTCGAATTCGGGAAATGACTCATGAAGCGGACCTTTCAGCCGAGCAATCTGGTGCGCGCCCGCCGTCACGGCTTCCGCGCGCGGATGGCCACGGTCGGCGGCCGGTCGGTGATCCGGGCGCGTCGCGCGCGCGGCCGCAAGAAGCTGTCGGCGTAATCGAGCGCTCGGCCGGCCCGGAGCCACGAATGGCTGTCGGCCGGATGACGAAGCGGTCGGACTATCTGGCCGCCAATGCCGGGCGTCGCGCGCCGATGCCCGGCTTCGTGCTGCTGGTGAGGGCGCGCGACGACGGCGACTCCACCATGCGGCTCGGCATCACCGTCACCAAGAAGGTGGGCAATGCCGTGGTGCGCAACCGCATCAAGCGGCGCTTCCGCGCGCTGGCGCGCGAGGTCCTGCCCCAGCACGGCACGACGGGCGCCGACCATGTCCTGATCGGCCGGCTGGCCGCGAAGGACCGCGACTGGGCGCAGCTCGGCGCCGATCTCACCCGCGCGCTGGCGAAGACACGCAGGTGATCGCGCGCGCGCTGATCTGGGTGGCGCGCGCCTGGCAGCTAGGGCCGTCGCTGGTGCTGCCGCCCTCGTGCCGCTTCCAACCATCATGTTCCGCCTATGCAATCGAGGCGCTGGGCCGCTATGGCGCGGTCAAGGGCGGGTGGCTGGCGGTGCGGCGGATCGCGCGCTGTCACCCCTGGGGCGGGCACGGCCATGATCCGGTGCCATAAGGAAAGCTTGGGACGGTTGTGAAGGACGAGAGCAAGAACTTCGTGCTGTTCGCGGTGGTGGCCGCGCTCATCCTGTTCGGATGGCCGCTGGTGCAGAACCGCTTCTTCCCGACCGCGAACCCGCCCGCGACCAAGGTCGAGCAGGGCAAGTCGCGCGCGCTGCCGCAGCCGAACGCCGACCCGACCGCCGACTCGCCCGCCGCGCTGCGCGACCGCCAGCAGGTGCTGGCGGAGAGCCCGCGCGTCCGCATCGAGACGCCCGCGCTCAAGGGCTCGATCAACCTCAAGGGCGCGCGGATCGATGATCTGGTGCTGACCCGCTACAACGAGACGGTCGCCGAGAACTCGCCGCCGATCCGCCTGTTCTCGCCGGCGGGCACGCAGGACGCCTATTTCGCCGCCTTCGGCTGGCGCGACGAGGGGCTGCGCCCCCCCGCCGCCGACGCGCTATGGACCGCCTCCGCGCCCGTGCTCACCCCGGGCAAGCCGGTGACGCTCACCGCCAGCAACGCGCAGGGCCAGCGCTTCGCGATCGAGCTGGCGGTCGACAACGACTATCTGTTCACGGTCAAGCAGACCGTCGCCAACGCCGGCCGCGGCGCGGTGCCGGTGGCGGCTTACGGCCTCGTCAACCGCATCGGCGTGTCGAAGGACCCGGACAGCTGGACGATCCACACCGGGCCGATCGCCTCGGACGGTGCGCGCGCGAATTACGATATCTCGTTTGCGAACCTCGACGGCAAGGAGCCGAGCTTCTTCGCCAAAATCTTCGGGACGAGCGCCGTCGCCGGTACCAACCGGATCAGTGGTCGTGACGGCTGGATTGGGTTTACCGACAAATACTGGCTTGCGGCGCTGGTGCCGGACGACCGACGCCCGTTCGACGGTAGCTTCAGGGCAGGTCCCAACCGTTCCTACCAGGCCGACTTCACCAGCGCCCCTGTGCTGCTTCGGCCGGGCCAGAGGATCACGCAGGCGACGCAGGTGTTCGCCGGCGCGAAGGAAGTGAAGCTGCTCGACCGGTACACCGACAGCGGCGCGGTGACGAAGCTGGACTATGCGATCGACTGGGGCTGGTTCCGCCTCGTCGAGAAGCCGATCTTCTATTATCTCGATCTGCTGTTCCGCCTGATCGGCAATTTCGGCGTCGCGATTATCATCCTGACGCTGACGATCCGGCTGCTCGTTTTCCCGATCGCGCAGCGCCAGTTCGCCAGCATGGCGGCGATGCGCGCGCTCCAGCCCAAGATGAAGGCGATCCAGGAGCGCTACAAGGACGACAAGCCGCGCCAGCAGCAGGAGATCATGGCGCTCTACAAGGCCGAGAAGGTCAACCCGCTGGCGGGCTGCCTGCCGACGCTGATCCAGATCCCGATCTTCTACGCGCTGTACAAGGCGCTGCTGCTGACGATCGAGATGCGGCACCAGCCGTTCGCGCTGTGGATCAAGGACCTCTCCGCGCCCGATCCGGCGACGATCCTCAACCTGTTCGGCTATATCCCGATCACTTTGCCGCACTTCCTCGCCATCGGCGTGGTGCCGGTGCTGCTGGGCATCTCGATGTTCTTTCAGTTCCGGCTCAACCCGGCGCCGATGGACGACGCGCAGAAGCAGGTGTTCGCGATCCTGCCCTGGGTGCTGATGTTCGTGATGGCGCCGTTCGCGGTCGGGCTGCAGATCTACTGGATCACCACCAACTGCATCTCGATCCTTCAGCAGAAGTGGCTCTACAGCCGCCACCCGCAGCTCAAGCAGGCGCCAGCGAAATGAGCGAGGACGGCGCCACCTTCGACGAGGAGCTGATCGAGGCGGCGCGCAAGCGCTTCGCCGGGCCGGTCGAGTTCCTGAAGTCGGCGCCCGCGCTCGAGTATCTGCCGCCGGCGGAGATGCCCGAGGTGGCGTTCGCCGGGCGCTCGAACGTCGGCAAGTCGTCGCTGCTCAACGCGTTGGTCGGCCGCAAGGCGCTGGCGCGCACCTCGGTGACGCCGGGGCGGACGCAGGAGCTCAATTTTTTCGACGTCGGCGAGCCGGCGATGTTCCGGCTGGTCGACATGCCCGGCTACGGCTTTGCCAAGGCGCCCAAGGACGTCGTCAAGAAATGGCGCTTCCTGGTGAACGACTATCTGCGCGGGCGGCAGGCGCTGAAGCGCGCGCTGGTGCTGATTGACAGCCGCCACGGCATCAAGGAGGTCGACCGCGAGGTGCTCGCGATGCTCGACAAGGCGGCGGTGAGCTATCGCCTGGTGCTGACCAAGGCGGACAAGGTGAAGGCGACCGACCTCGCCGCGGTGCTGGCGCGTACCGAGGAGGAGGCGCGCCAGCGCCCCGCGGCGCACCCGCAGATCCTGCAGACCTCGAGCGAGACCGGGATGGGCATGGCCGAGCTGCGCGCCGCGGTGATCGAGTCGATCGGCTAGCCGCCGCCCGGCGCAATATTTCCTCGGACCCGCGCATCGCGTAGCACCGCGCCGATGGACCGCCCCAATTACATCACCCCCGCCGGCTTCGCGGCGCTGCGCGCCGAATATGACACGCTGTTCGCCACCGAGCGTCCCGCGCTGGTGGAGACGATCGCCTGGGCCGCGGGCAACGGCGATCGCTCGGAGAACGGCGATTACATCTACGGCCGCAAGCGGCTGCGCGAGATCGACCGGCGACTCGGCTGGCTGTCCAAGCGGATGAAGGCGGCCAAGGTGGTCGATCCCGCGGCGCAGCCCGATCGCACGCGCGTGTGGTTCGGCGCGAGCGTCACCATCGCCGACGAGGACGATCATCAGCGCGCGCTGACCCTGGTGGGCGACGACGAGGCCGACGCGGGCGCGGGTCGGATCGGCTGGAACGCCCCGCTCGCGCGCGCGCTGCGCGGCGCGGCGGTGGGCGACCTGCGCCGCGTCCACCTCCCCGCGGGCGAGCGTGACTATGAGATCGTCGCGATCACTTATCCGGCCGGATGAGGAACGGCGCCCCGCCGCGGCCCGTTGGTGCCTGCGAAGGAGAGAGCCGATGGCCGACGAGAACCCGCGTACCCAGAGCGCGCGCGCGCATGACGACAAGCAGGTGATCGAGGGCATGATCCCCGCGGGCGAGGCGGTGCCCGGCAGCGCCGGCGGCGCGCTGGCACGCGACCTGGGCAGCCGCGCCGATCTGGCGCAGGTCGACGCCCCCGACGCCGAACAGCGCGCGACCAAGCAGGACGACATCGATTCGGGCCAGGCCTATGGCAGCGACCGACGCTGACGCCGTCCCGATCCGCACCGCCGCGGCGCGCCAGCACGCACTGGTAAAACGCTGGCGCGCCGCCTAGCGTGCGCCGATGCAGTTCCTGAAGCTCCTGTTCTGGTGCCTGATGGCGTTCCTCGCCGCGGTGTTCACCTTCGGCAACTGGACCACCATCTCGATCCAGCTGTTCGGCGGGCTGGTGGCGGAGGTGAACCTCCCGCTGCTGCTGCTCACCACCTTCCTGCTCGGCTTCGTGCCGACGCTGGTCTATCAGCATTTGATGCGCTTCCGGCTGCGCCAGCGGCTCACCGCCGCGGAGCGCGCGCTGGAGACCGAGCGCGCGCTCGCCGCCGCGCGCGCGGGCGATCCCGCCGTGCCGGCCACCGTCGCGCCGTTTGCCCCGCCACCGCCCGCCGCGGTGCCGGGTGCCGTGCCGCCGGGAGTCGCGTGATGAGCAGCCGGGTCTTCGTCGCGCTCGACACCCCCGATCTGACGCGCGCGCAGGCGCTCGCCACCAAGGTCCGGCACCATGTCGGCGGGATCAAGCTGGGGCTCGAGTTCTTCTGCGCCAACGGCCCCGCGGGGGTGCGCGCGATCGAGGAGATCGGGTTGCCCGTCTTCCTCGACCTCAAGCTCCACGACATCCCCAACACCGTGGCCAAGGCGGTGCAGTCGCTCGCGCCGCTCGCCCCCGCGGTGCTGACCGTCCACGCCGCCGGCGGTCGCGCGATGCTGGAGGACGCCAAGGCCGCAGCGCATCCCGACACCAGGGTGGTCGCGGTGACGATGCTGACCAGCCTCGACGAGCGCGACCTCGCCGACACCGGCGTGGCGGGCAGCGCGCACGACCATGTGCTGCGCCTCGCCGAGCTGGCGCGCGCCGCCGGGTTGGACGGGATCGTCTGCTCGGGCGCCGAGGTGCGCGCGGCCAAGGCGGCATGGTCGGACGGCTTCTTCGTGGTGCCCGCCGTACGCCCGGCGGACGGCGTCGTCGGCGACCAGAAGCGCGTGGTGACGCCGCGCCAGGCCGCCGACGACGGCGCCTCGATCCTGGTGATCGGCCGCCCGATCACCCAGGCCGAGGACCCCGACGCCGCCGCGCGCGCGATCGCCGCGACGCTGTAGGACCCTTGGGGGCTACCGCGCAGCCACGACCCGCACCTAGGTTGGCGTAGAAGCTGTCCTCCTCCACTCCTGCCGTCATCCCGGACTTGTTCCGGGATCCACCGTGCCGCACTTTCTGACGGCGTTGCTCCCGCCGAAGGGTGGATCCCGGACCAAGTCCGGGATGACGGGGAAGAAGTAGGGCTGCCGCCACGAAGGTCCCGCCCCACATGACGCCGTTCTCCGCGTCGCCCTCCAAGCGTGGCATTCCCGCCCCGCCACGCCTATGTCGCCGCCTCCACCGCTCGAGTCCGTCATGCCCGTCACCGCCAAGATCTGCGGCCTCTCCACGCCCGACACGCTCGACGCCGCGCTCGCCGGGGGCGCGAGCCATGTCGGCTTCGTCTTCTTTCCGCCCTCGCCGCGTCACCTCGCCTTCGACCAGGCGGCCGCGCTCGCCGCGCGCACCGGCGATCGCGCGCGGCGCGTCGGCGTCTTCGTCGACCCCGACGACTCGCTCGTCGCCGAGGCGGTCGCCGCGGCGCGGCTCGACGCGATCCAGCTCCACAAGGTGACTCCCGGGCGCGCCGCCGCGCTGCGCCGAACCGCCGGTGTCGAAACCTGGGTCGCGCTGGCGGTGAAGACCGCCGCCGACCTCGCCGCCGCGCCCACCTTCGCCGGCGCCGCCGACCGGCTGCTCTACGACGCCAAGACCCCCGACGACGCCGCTTTGCCCGGCGGGATGGGCGTGCGCTTCGACTGGCGGCTGCTCGACGGCGCACGCCACCCGCTCCCTTGGGCGCTGTCGGGCGGGCTCGACGCCGGCAACGTCGCCGAGGCCGCGGCGCTGACCGGCGCGCGGCTGGTGGACGTCTCCTCCGGCGTCGAGCGCGCGCCCGGCGTCAAGGACGTGGACAAGATCGCCGCCTTCCTGCAACGGGTCGCCCAGCTATGACCGACACGCTCATCCCCGATCTCGACCCGGCGGCCCGCGCCAACAGCCTGCGCCAGCAGCCCGACACGCGCGGCCATTTCGGCGACTACGGTGGCCGCTACGTCGCCGAGACGCTGATGCCACTGATCCTCGAGCTCGACCGCGCCTATCGCTCGGCGCGGCAGGACCCCGCGTTCAAGGCGCAGTTCGACGACCTGCTCGAACATTATGTCGGCCGCCCCTCGCCGCTCTACTACGCCGAGCGGCTGACCGAGACGCTGCGCCAGAGCGCCGGCGAAGGCATGGGCGCGCAGGTCTGGTTCAAGCGCGACGAGCTCAACCACACCGGCGCGCACAAGATCAACAATTGCATCGGCCAGATCCTGCTCGCGATCCGCATGGGCAAGACGCGGATCATCGCCGAGACCGGCGCGGGCCAGCACGGCGTCGCCACCGCCACGGTGTGCGCGCGCTTCGGCCTGCCGTGCGTGATCTACATGGGCGCCAAGGACGTCGAGCGGCAGCAGCCCAACGTCTTCCGCATGAAGCTGCTCGGCGCCGAGGTGCGCGCGGTGGAGAGTGGGGCGCGCACGCTCAAGGACGCGATGAACGAGGCGCTGCGCGACTGGGTCGCCAATGTCCACGACACCTTCTACATCATCGGCACCGCCGCCGGCCCGCACCCCTACCCCGAGCTGGTGCGCGACTTCCAGAGCGTGATCGGGCGTGAGGCGCGCGCGCAATTGCTCGATCGCACCGGCCGCCTGCCCGACCTGCTCGTCGCCGCGATCGGCGGGGGGTCGAACGCGATCGGGCTGTTCCACCCCTTCCTCGACGATGACGTCGCGATGCTCGGCGTCGAGGCCGCCGGAGAGGGGCTCGACGCCAAGCACGCCGCCAGCCTCGCGGGCGGCTTCCCCGGCGTGCTCCACGGCAACAAGACCTATCTGCTCCAGGACGAGGACGGGCAGATCGCCGAGGCGCACTCGATCTCGGCCGGGCTCGATTATCCCGGCATCGGCCCCGAGCATGCCTGGCTCAAGGACATCGGCCGCGTCGAGTATACCGCGGTGACCGACACCGAGGCGCTCGACGCCTTCCAGCTGCTCTGCCGCACCGAGGGGATCATCCCCGCGCTCGAGCCGTCGCACGCGATCGCCGCGGTGGCACAGCGCGCCAAGCAGATGCCGGCGAACCGCATCATCCTCGCCAACCTCTGCGGGCGCGGCGACAAGGACATCTTCACCGTGGCGGCGGCGCTGGGAGTGAGCATGTGACGCGGCTGTCCGACGCCTTCGCCAAGGGCCGCGCCGCGCTGGTGTGCTTCGTCACCGCGGGCGACCCTGACGCGACCGCGACGCCGGCGATCCTCGACGCTTTGGTCGCTGGCGGCGCCGACGTGATCGAGCTCGGCATGCCCTTCACCGACCCGATGGCGGACGGTCCCGCGATCCAGGCGGCCAACATCCGCTCGCTCGCCGCGGGCACGCGCACCGCCGACATCCTGCGGATCGCGACCGACTTCCGCGCGCGCCACCCGCACGTGCCTTTGGTGCTGATGGGCTATGCCAACCCGATGCTGCGGCGCGGCCCGGACTGGTTCGCCGCCGCGGCGCGCGACGCGGGGGTGGACGGCGTGATCTGCGTCGACATCCCCGCCGAGGAGGATGAGGCGCTCGGCCCGGCGCTGCGCGACGCGGACGTGGCGATGATCCGCCTCGCCACCCCCACCACCGTGGGCGAGCGCGTCGGCGAGGTGCTCGCGGGCGCGGACGGCTTCCTCTACTACGTCTCCGTCGCGGGCATCACCGGCAAGCAGCAGGCGGTGCAGGCGTCGATCGAGGAGGCGGTGGCGCGGCTCAAGGCGGCGACCGACCTGCCCGTCGCGGTCGGCTTCGGCGTGCGCACCCCTGAGCAGGCGGGCGCGATTGCGCGCGTCGCCGACGGCGTGGTGGTCGGCTCGGCGATCGTCGAGCTGGTCGCGCAGCACGGCGCGGCCGCGGCGGCGCCCGTCACCGCCTATGTCCAATCGCTCGCGGCGGCCCTCGCGGCCACCGCCGAGGCAAGAGAGATGACCGCATGAGCTGGCTCAGCAACGTCCGCAACGCGATCGGTGGCTTCGTGCCCGGCGCCAAGACGCAGGGCGCCGACACCCTCTGGCACAAGTGCAAGGGCTGCGGCACGATGGTGTTCAACAAGGAGCTGGAGGACAACCAGTTCGTCTGCCCGAACTGCGACCACCACGAGCGCATCGGGCCGAAGCAGCGCTTCGCCTATCTGCTCGACGAGGGCAGCACCGAGGTGCTGGCGCCGCCGCGCGCCGCCGAGGACCCGCTCAAGTTCCGCGACTCGAAGCGCTATGCCGACCGGCTCAAGGCGGCGCGCGCCAGCACCGGCGAGCAGGACGCCTTCGTCAACGCGCGCGGCACGATCCACGGCCAGCGAGTCGTGATCGGCGTGCAGGACTTCGCCTTCATGGGCGGCTCGATGGGCCAGGCGGTCGGCGAGGCGTTCGTCCAGGGCGTCGAGGCCGCGATCAAGGACCGCGCGCCCTTCATCGTCTTCACCGCCAGCGGCGGCGCGCGCATGCAGGAGGGCATCCTCAGCCTGATGCAGATGCCGCGCAGCACGGTGGCGATCCAGCTGCTCCACGACGCCGGCCTGCCCTATATCGTCGTGCTGACCGATCCGACCTCGGGCGGCGTGATGGCGGCCTATGCGATGCTGGGCGACGTCCAGATCGCCGAGCCCAAGGCGACGCTCGCCTTCACCGGCCGCCGCGTGATCGAGAACACGATCCGCGAGAAGCTGCCCGAGGACTTCCAGACCAGCGAATATTATCTCGAGCACGGCCTGATCGACATGGTGGTCCACCGCCGCGAGCTGCGCGACCGCCTCGCCACCGTAATCGGCTATCTCTGCGGCGAGCGCCGCGCCGCCTGAGGCGACGCGCCCCCGCCCGATGGCCGACCACGCCGTCTCCGCCGACCCGCGCGTCCAGGCGCAGCTCGACCGGCTGTGGGCGCTCTCGCCCGGCGCCGACGTGCTCGGGCTGGAGCGGATCACGCGGCTGCTCGCGCGGCTCGGCGACCCGCAGCGCGATCTGCCGCCGGTGTTCCACGTCGCGGGCACCAACGGCAAGGGCTCGACCTGCGCCTATCTGCGCGCCGCGCTGGAGGCGGCGGGGCACCGCGTCCACGCTTATACCAGCCCGCACCTCGTCCGCTTCAACGAGCGCATCCGCCTCGCCGGCCGTCTCATCGACGACGACGCGCTCGCGCCGCTGCTGGCGGAGGTGCTCGACGTCGCGGGCGACCTCGGCGCGAGCTTCTTCGAGGTGACCACCGCCGCCGCCTTCCTCGCCTTCGCGCGCGCGCCCGCGGACGCCTGCGTGATCGAGGTCGGGCTCGGCGGCCGGCTCGACGCCACCAACGTGCTGCCCGCGCCGCTGGTCTGCGGCGTCGCCGCGCTGGGGATCGACCACCAGGCCTTCCTCGGCGACACGCTCGCGCAGATCGCGGCGGAGAAAGCGGGGATCGCCAAGCCGGGCGCGCCGCTGGTGACGATGCTGTACCCGCCCGAGGCGGCCGAGCCGGTGGCGCGCGCCGCCGCGGCGGCCGGCGCGCCCCTGCTGGCCGAGGGCGCGGCGTGGCAGCACCGCGTGACCGAGGCCGGCGTCGAGTTCAGCGACCGGCGCGGCAGCGTCACCCTTCCGCTCCCCGCGCTGCCGGGCGCGCACCAGGCGCACAATCTCGCGCTCGCCGCGGCGATGCTGCGCGCGCAGGACCGGCTCGCGGTCGGCGACGCCGCGCTCGCCGAAGCGGCGCGCGGCGCACGTTGGCCGGCGCGGCTCCAGCGGCTCGGTGACGGTCCGCTCACGGCGCCGCTCGGCGCCACCCCGGTGTGGCTCGACGGCGGCCACAATGAATCAGCCGGCCGCGCGCTCGGTGCCGCGATCGACCGGGTCGCCGGCGCGGGCGAGGCGCGCTCGCTCGCCTTGGTGCTCGGCATGCTGGCGAACAAGGACCCGCGCGGCCTGCTCGCGCCGATCGCGCACCGCGTCGGGCAGCTCGTCGCGCTGCCCGTGCCCGGCCATGCGCACCACGATCCGGCCGATCTCGCCGCCTTGGCGCGCGAGCTGGGCGTGCCCGCCACCGCGACCGCGGGCTCGCTCGGCGCGGCGATCGACGCAGTGGCGCAGGCGGCGCCCGGCGCGCTGCTGATCCTCGGCTCGCTGTACCTCGCCGGTGAGGTGTTGAAGGCGAACGACGAGCTGCCCGACTAAATCCAAGTTTGCGATTGACTATCAATAGCGCGTGAACGACCTTGCGGGACGAACGAGGAGTCGCCCGTATGTCCGAGCTGTCCGCCGCCGCCACCCTCCAGGCCCTGCCCTATGCCTTGCCCGAGTGCGGCAACGCCCGCGTCGTCCTGTTCGCGATGCGGCGGATGGGCGCGCATGGACTGGCCGACGCGCGCGCGGCGCACGCGCTGTTCACCGCCTTCGGCGAGGCGTTCCGCCGCCCGCTGACGCTGATCCGCGCGCTGATGGCGGACATGGCCGCCAACGCCGCCGCGCCGATCGCGATCGCGCCGTGCTGCTGCGCGCGCATGACACCCTCGGAGCAGGTGCTGCTCTCGGTGCTCGCGCGCGTCGAGACCCGCGTGGAGAGCGCGCGCCTGCTGATGCAGGACCTGCTCGGCCAGCGCCACGTCGACGGCGTGCTCGCCAGCGCTGCGGCGGTGGCGATGGCCTTCGCCGACGAGGGACGGCCGGTGTCGCTGTGAGGCTGGGGCGCCCGCCCTTCTTCCCACCTGCGTGGTCGAAGAAGGGATGACGCGCCTCGTCCCGCGCGATGGCCCTATGCCATCCGCCCGTCGCGCGCGTCGCCCGGTCCCTCGGTGCCGGCGCTGCCGACCGAGCGGTCGATCAGCCCCGAACGCCCCATCCAGAAGAACAGCAGCACGCCCGGCAGCGCGGCCGCGACCGTCAGCCAGTAGAAGCCGACATAGCCGAACCGCTCCACCAGCGCACCCGCGGTGGTGCCGGTGACGATCCGCCCCACGATGCTCGAGGCGGCCGAGATCAGCGCATATTGCGCGGCGGTGAAGCGCAGGTCGCACAGCGCCGAGAAATAAGCGACCACGGTGACCCCGCCGATCCCGGAGGCGACGTTCTCGAAGATCATCGCGCCCGCCAGCCCCAGGTTGCTGTGCCCCGTCGCGGCGAGCAGCGCGAAGCTGACGTTGGACACCGCCATCAGCACGAGGCTGAGCAGCACCGAGCGCTTCATGCCCAACCGCGCGTAGAGCCAGCCGCCGATGAAGATGCCGACGAGGAAGGCCCAGAAGCCGACCCCGACGTCGTACAGCGCGATCTCGTCGTTGCTGAAGCCGAGTGAGTCGAGCAGCAGCCGCAGCACCAATTGCCCCAGCGTGTCGCCGATCTTGTGGATCAGGATGAACAGCAGGATCACCACCGCGCCGGGCCGCTGGAAGAATTCGGTGAACGGCTGCCACGTCGCCGCGAGCGCCTCGCCCATGCCGCGGCGGCGCACCGGATCGCGGTGGCGGCGCGGCTCGCCCACCACCAGCGCGGCGAGCATGGCGGGCAGCGCCAGCGTCGCGCAGGCGCAATAGGCCGCGGTCCAGCCGTAGCGCGCCGCCACGATCAGCGCGAGCGACGCCGCCCCGGCCGAGCCGATGCGCCAGCCATATTGGCTCATCCCCGATCCGACGCCGAGCTGGCGCGGCTCGAGGATCTCGATGCGATAGGCGTCGATGACGATGTCATAGGTCGCCCCCGCGACGCCGACGAGCACCGCGGCGACCGCGGTCGCGGCGATGCTGGCCCGCGGGTCGGCGAAGGCGAGATGCACCACCGCGGCGATCACCAGCGTGCCCGCGAACAGCAGCCACGACACGCGCTGGCCCAGCCGCCCGATCACCGGCAGCCGCACGCCGTCGACCACCCAGGCCCAGAGGAACTTGAGATTATAGGCGAGGAAGGCGAGGCTGAACGCGGTGACGGTCTTCTTGTCGATCCCGTCCTGCGCCAGCCGTGTCGTCAGCGTCGCGGCGATCATGGCGTAGGGGAAGCCCGAGGACACACCCAGCGCGAACGCCGCGACGGGGCCGCGTTCGACATAGGGCCTGATCCCGTCCCGCCAGGTCGTGCCGTCCGCGCGTGTCGCCATCAACTCGATCCGCTCCGTCTTCCTCTCCGGCGGCGAGACGCGCCGGATGGGCCGCGCTAGACGATCGTGACGCCGGCGTGAAGCCGCGCCACCGCGCCGCGACGGCGCTACGCGGTCGGCCGGTCATCGCGCTGGCCGGGTCGCACGGGGAGGCGCGATCCGTCGTCTGCGACACGGGAGGAGAGACGCCGCGGCCGCGCCGGTCGGCCGACCTCGCCGCGACGGGTGGGCGGCGCCAACGGGCAGCGCCGCCGGCCCTCAACCCTCGCCGCGGTAGATCGCGACCAGTTTCTCCAGCATCGCCAGCGCCTCGCCGCGCTCGCGCTGGAAGGTGTTGCGGCCGATGATCGAGCCGTTGCCGCCGCCCGCCAGAATGTCGCGCGCGTCCTGATAGACCGCGTCGGTCCCCTTGGCCGCGCCGCCCGAGAACACGACGATGCGCCGCCCCGCGAAGCTCGACTGCACGACGTGGCGGACGCGATCGGCCTGGTTCGACCAGTCGGTGCCCTCATAGGCCTTCTGCGCCTCGGGCTGCTCGATATGCGCGGTCGGCAGCTTGACCTTGATGATGTGCGCGCCGAGCAGCGCCGCCATGTGCGCGGCATAGGCGCCGACGTCGAGCGCCAGCTCGCCGTCCTTGCTGAGCTTGCCGCCGCGCGGATAGCTCCAGATCACGGTGGCGAGGCCCGCCGCGGCGGCCTCCTCGCGCAGCCCGCGGATCTGCTCCATCGACTCGAAGATGTCCTCCGAGCCGGGATAGATGGTGAAGCCGATCGCGGCGCAGCCGAGCCGCAGCGCGTCCTCGACGCTGCCGGTCTGCGCCTGCGCGTTGCGGGTCGCCCAGCTGTTCGAGCTGTTGAGCTTGAGGATGGTCGGGATGCGCCCCGCGAACGTATCCGCCCCGGCCTCGAGCGAGCCGAGCGGCGCGGCATAGGCCGACAGCCCGGCGTCGACCGCGAGCTGGTAGTGGTAGTGCGGGTCGTAGGCCGGCGGGTTGACCGCGAAGCTGCGCGCCGGGCCGTGCTCGAAGCCCTGGTCGACCGGCAGGATGATCAGCTTGCCCGTGCCGCCCAGCTTGCCGTGCATCAGGATACGCGCGAGATTGGCTTTGATCGCCGGGCTGGTGGCCTCATACTTGTCGAGGATGGACTTCACGATCGGAGTCATATTTCGTCCCTATCCAGTTGTACTTAAAGCGCTAACCAGCGGCGCAATGCCTGATCGACCTGCTCCATGCGGGTCGCCGACGCATGGCCGATCACTTTGACGATGCGGTGACGCCGCACCGAGGTGATACGGTCCACCTGCACCTCGCACTCGACCGTCAGCCCGGTATGTTCCTGCGGCGAGATGGCGACGCGGAAGAGCGACTCGCCCCCCACCACCGCGGTGAGCGGGCAGAGCGTGACGGTGGCGTGCGTCTCGTTGAATAAATCGGCCTGCACCACGACACACACGCGCGCACCGCCGGCCGCCTCCTCTGGTGCGGCAAGCTCGACGATGGCGCCGTGCGTGATCGCGGGCGCGGTGTCGGCCGCGCCGGTCGCCTGCTCGGCCAGCGTCACCGCCATGCCGAATCCTCCGCCTCGATCGTCTCCCAGAAGGCATAATCCTGCCGCGTATCGCGGCGCGACGCGCGCTGCGACTGGCGCCGCGCCTCGCGCCGGAACGCCTCGTCGTGCAGCTCGACATAGCGCCGCACCGCCTCGCGCGCGATGTCGCTCTTGCTACGCCCCTGCGTGCGCGCGACCGCCGCGAGCCGCTCCTCCAGTTCCGTGTCGAGCCTGACGCCGAGCAACCGCACCTCCGTTTAACGCGTTAAACGATAGGGTGCCTTGGTGGGGTTGGCAAGCCTTGTCTGTCCGACATCGGTGAGGCTGTGCGAGGATCGCGGCGCTCTTTCTCCCGTCGACATGACGGGCGTGTGCGCCGGCCCGGTCGCGATTGTTACGTCATGCTGCGCCAGCCATTCAACTTTCTCAACATTCGCTTGCTGAGGAGAGCGGGATGCGTGGAGGCGCGAGGGGTTGCGGATCGGGGTGCGGGGGCTGCATGCGTGACCCAGATCCTCCCCGGCGCGGGAGGATTTAGCGCGCCATCACCCTCTCTCCCAGATACCGCACCAGCGCCGCCACGTCCGGAAGGTCCGCCACCAGCAGCGCCTCCCGCTCGGCCGCTTCGGACAGCCCGAGCCGGGCCGCCGCGTCGAGCGCCACGTCCTCCACCTCCGCGCGGTCGAGCTTGAGGAAGCGACGCAGCGTATCCTCCGGCCGCGGCACCACGCCCGCGCCATAGTAGGGCGCGAGCGCGTCCCGCACCGCCGGCGCGACGCCGGGGTCCAGCTCGGGGAAACAGGCGTCGAAGTCCGCCGCGGCCCAGGCCGCGCGCGCTGCCACCGCGCCGCGCACGCGCCGCACCATCAGCCAATTGGCCCAGAGCGCGCCGATCACGTACAGCGCGGTGAGCGCGCCGACCTTCTCCCAGCCGGTCACGCCCGCGTCAGGCGCGCGCGATCGCGCCCGCCTCGTTGTAGCGCAAGGCGGTCAGCACGGTGCGCACGATCGCGTCGGCGTCGAGCCCCGCCTCGGCGTATTGGACGTCGGGCTTGTCCTGGTCCTGAAACAGATCGGGCAGCCGCATCGTGCGGATGCGCAGGCCGGCGTCGGTCAGCCCCTCGTCGGAGGCGAGCGTCAGCACGTGCGCGCCGAGGCCGCCGATCGCGCCCTCCTCGATCGTCACCGCCACCTCGTGCGAGGTGAGCAGGCGACGGATCAGCGCCTCGTCGAGCGGCTTGGCGAAGCGCAGGTCGGCTACCGTGGTCGAGAGGCCCTTGGCATCGAGCGCGTCGGCCGCCTTGAGCGCCTCGCCCAGCCGCGTGCCGAGCGAAAGGATCGCCACTTTCTTGCCCTCGCGCACGATCCGGCCCTTGCCGATCTCGAGCGCCTTCGGCTCGGCAGGCAGCGCCACGCCGGTGCCGTTGCCGCGCGGGTAGCGTACCGCGATCGGGCCGGAGTCGTGCTCGACGCAGGTCTGCACCATATGCGCCAGCTCGGCCTCGTCCGCCGCCGCCATCACCACCATGTTGGGCAAGGTGGCGAGATAGGTGACGTCGAAGCTGCCCGCATGGGTGGCGCCGTCGGCGCCGACCAGCCCGGCGCGGTCGATCGCGAAACGCACCGGCAGGTTCTGGATCGCGACGTCGTGGACCACCTGGTCATAGGCGCGCTGCAGGAAGGTCGAGTAGATCGCGCAGAACGGCCGCATCCCCTGCGCGGCGAGGCCGGCGGCGAAGGTCACGGCGTGCTGCTCGGCGATGCCGACGTCGAAGAAGCGCTCGGGATGGGCAGTGGCGAACAGGTCGAGCCCGGTGCCCGAAGGCATCGCCGCGGTGATCGCGCAGATCCGCTGGTCCTTGTCGGCCGCGGCGCTGAGCACCTGGCCGAACACGTTCTGATAGGCCGGCGGCCCCGGCGGCGCCTTGGCCTGGGTGCCGGTGATCACGTCGAACTTCTGCACGCCGTGATATTTGTCCGCCGCGTTCTCGGCGGGGGCATAGCCCTTGCCCTTCTTGGTGACGACATGGACGAGGATCGGCCCCTCCTCCGCGTCGCGCACATTCTCCAGCACGGGGATGAGATGGTCGAGATTATGGCCGTCGATCGGCCCGACATAATAGAAGCCGAGCTCCTCGAACAACGTGCCGCCCATGGTCATGCCGCGGGCATATTCGTCGGTCTTGCGCAGCGAAGTGTGGAACGGCCGCGGCAGCCGGCGCGCGAAGCGCTTCATCAGCTCGCGCACGCTGAGGAACTCGCGACTCGACACCATGCGCGACAGATAGGCCGACAGCCCGCCCACCGGCGGCGCGATCGACATGTCATTGTCGTTGAGGATCACCACCAGCCGGTTGCCCGCCGTCTCGGCGTTGTTCATCGCCTCATAGGCCATGCCCGCGGACATCGCGCCGTCGCCGATCACCGCGATCGCCTTGCCGGGCGCGCCGCTCAGCTTGTTGGCGGTGGCGAAGCCGAGCGCGGCCGAGATCGACGTCGAGCTGTGCGCCGCGCCGAACGGGTCATAGTCGCTCTCGCTGCGCTTGGTGAAGCCCGACAGCCCCCCGCCCTGCCGCAGCGTGCGGATGCGATCGCGCCGTCCGGTCAGGATCTTGTGCGGATAGCATTGGTGGCCGACGTCCCAGATCAGCCGGTCGCGCGGGGTGTCGAAGACATAGTGGATCGCCACGGTGAGCTCGACCACGCCCAGGCCGGAGCCGAGGTGGCCGCCGGTGTGGCCCACGGCGGAGATCGTCTCCTGGCGCAGCTCGTCGGCGAGCTGGCGGAGCTGGTCGGGCTTCAGGGTGCGGAGCGCGTCGGGCGTCTCGACCGTGTCGAGCAGCGGGGTATCGGGGGCATCAGCCATCTAGCCGGAATAGCTGAGCGACATCAGCCTGTCGATTACCGGTTTCGGCGATCGGGACGAGATCGGCACGCGGATGCGCGCGCGCGATGGCTCAGTGCGTCGCCGCGGAACAGTCACGACAGCGGCCGCGCAACTCGATCACCGGCCGCTCGGCCGCGAAGCCCGACGCCGCCGCGGCGTCGCGCAAGCCGCGGGTGAGCGAGTCGTCGTCGAAATGAGTCGTCGCGCCACAGCCGTCACAGACCAGGAAGATGCAGTCGTGGCGGCAGCCGGGATGCGCGTTGGCGACATAGGCGTTGGCGCTCTCCACCCGCTGCGCCAGATTGGCGGCCACGAACAGATCGAGGATGCGATAGACGCTGTTGGCCGCGATCCGCCGCCCCTGCGCCTGCGACACCGCCTCGGCGATATCATAGGCGGACGCGGGCTTGGTGAAGCCGCTCAGCGCCGCATAGACGCTCTCGCGCATCGCGGTCCATTGCTCGCCGGATCGCTCCAGCGTGTTGCGTGCCGCGGCGAGCAGCGCCGCGCCCTCGGGTTCGTGATGTCGGTGCCCCATGATCGCTCCAAGTTAGGGCCGCGGGCACGTGCCAGCAAGCCGCCCGCCGTCTCAATCCCGGGCGGTGCGGTTCACCATATGCCCGGCCGCGAGCAACACCACGCCGGCGACGGTGAGCAGCGACTCCACCACATGCGATTCGCCGTGCGGGACGATCACCGCGGTCGCCATCAGCGCCAGCCCGGTGCCGCCCAGCGCGACCGGCAGCAGCCGGCGATGCGCCAGCATGCCCCGGCCGAAGGCGACCAGCCCGAGCGCCAGCGCGAGCACCAGCCCGACCTCGTGGATCATCGGGCTGCCGAGCAGCCCGCCCGCGGTGGAGAGCACCGCGACCATCACGGTGGTGGCGAGGCAGTGGACGACGCACGCCGCCGACAGCCAGATCGCCCAGCGGTCGATCCGGCCGGCGCGATCGCGATCGGGGGCATGGGACGTCGGCACGGCGCCCAATTAGGCGCTCGCGTCCCATGTTACAACGTCTCATCCGCAGATTTTTTGCGCCCCGCGGGAGGCGTGGTGTCGCCGGACGCGATCGGCTACGGGGCTGGGCATGCGCCACGTTCTCGATGTCGAGCGCTCGATCCTCGGCCAGCCCTGGCGCTGGCGCGCGCTGGCGACCGACCAGCGCGAGCGGTTCGTGCCCGACGACCTGTTGACCCAGTTGCTGCTCGCGCGCGGCTGCCCGCGCGACGGGCTGGACGCGCACAAGGCGCCGTCGATCCGGCTGTTCATGCCCGACCCGTCGATCTTCCGCGACATGGACGCCGCCGCGACGCGGCTCGCCGATGCGGTGGTGGCGGGCGAGCAGGTGGCGGTGTTCGGCGACTATGACGTCGACGGCGCGACCTCGTCGGCGCTGCTGGCGCGGCTGCTCGGGGCGCTGGGCCGCGCGCCGCGCGTCTATATCCCCGATCGCCTCACCGAAGGTTATGGCCCGAGCGTCGCGGCGATGGAGCGGCTGGCGACGGAGGGCGCCACGTTGATCGTGACGGTCGATTGCGGCGCGCAGGCGTTCGAGGCCCTGGCGGCCGCGCGCACCGATGTGATCGTCGTCGATCACCATCAATGCGCCACCGAGCTGCCCCGCGCGCTCGCGGTGGTGAACCCCAACCGCCGCGACGAGACCGACGGCGCCGCGCACGGGCATCTCGCCGCTGTGGGGGTGGCGTTCCTGCTCGGCGCCGCGCTGCTGCGCGTGCTGCGCGGCCGCGGCCATTTCGCGGCGCGCGCCGAGCCGCGGCTGCTCGATCTGCTCGATCTGGTGGCGCTCGGCACCGTGGCCGACGTGGCGCAGCTGCGCGGGCTCAACCGCGCCTTCGTCGCGCAGGGGCTCAAGGTGCTGGCGCAGCGGCGCAACATCGGGCTCGCCGCGCTCGCCGACGCGGCGCGGCTGACGCGCGCGCCGACCGCGACCGACCTGGGCTTCGCGCTCGGGCCGCGGATCAACGCGGGCGGCCGCGTCGGCCGCGCCGATCTCGGCGTGCGGCTGCTCACCACCGAGGATCCGGTGGAGGCACGGGCGCTCGCCGCCGAGCTCGACCGGCTCAACGAGGAGCGCCGCGCGATCGAGGCGATGGTGCAGGAGGCGGCCGAGGCGGTGCTGCGCCAGGACCGCGCGGTCGGTGTGGTGGCCGGACAGGGCTGGCATCCCGGCGTGATCGGGATCGTGGCGGGACGGCTCAAGGAAAAGACCGGGCGCCCCGCGATCGTGATCGCGCTCGACGAACAGGGGATCGGCAAGGGATCCGGCCGCTCGATCACCGGGGTCGATCTCGGCGCCGCGATCCTGGCCGCCCGCGAGCAGGGATTGTTGCTCGCCGGGGGCGGCCACGCGATGGCGGCGGGGCTGACCATCGCGGCGGATCAGCTCGGCACCTTCGCCGACTGGCTCGAAGCCCGGCTGGCGGACGCGGTCGCGACCGCTCAGGCGGGGCGCGCGTTGCTGGTCGATTCGGTGGTGGCGCCGGGAGGGGTCACCCCCGCGCTGGTGGAGACGCTCGAGGCGGGCGGCCCTTATGGCAGTGGCTGGCCCGCGCCGCGGGTGGCGGTGGGGCCGGTGCGCACGATCAAGGTCGACGTGGTCGGCAACGGCCATGTCCGCGCCATCGTCGCGGGCGACGACGGCCGCAGCCTCAAGGCGATGGCCTTTCGCGCCGCGGACACGCCGCTGGGCCAGGCGCTGCTCGCCGCCGGGCCGTCGCGGCGGCTGTGGCTGGCGGGGCGCGCGCGGCTCGACGAATGGAGCGGGCGCGGCACCGCCGAACTGCACCTCGACGACGCCGCCTGGGCGGGCTGAGCGCACGGCGAAGCGGCTTGACCCTCCGCCGCTTTCGCCCTAGGCGACCAACCGCCGCATGGCCCCTTCGTCTAGTGGTTAGGACGCGGCCCTTTCACGGCTGAAACACGGGTTCGAGTCCCGTAGGGGTCACCACATCGCCGACGGGCAACACCAGCCCCGGCCGCATTCCGGTCGCTGCTGACGGAGAAGCCCGCGCCTCATTCCGACACCTCCGCGACGTCGGCCGCGGTCATGGTCGGCGCCGATGCCTGCTCGGCCATCGTCACATAATCGAGCTTGCCCGTGCCCAGCACCGGCAAGGAGCCGACCACCCGGACGTCCTTGGGGACCGACAGTTCAGCGATGCCGTTGCCGCGTGCCCAGTGTTGCAGTGCGCCGGCGGTCGCCCCCGGGCGGGTCGTGAACAGCACGAGCTGCTCGCCCTTGCGGGGGTCGGGGCGGGTCACCACGGCGTGCTCGCCTTCCGGCCATAGGCGCGCAGCATAGCTCTCCACCGCCGGCAGCGACACCATCTCGCCACCGATCTTGGCGAAGCGCTTGGCGCGGCCCTTGATCGTCACATAGCCCGCGTCGTCGATCGTCACGATGTCGCCACTGTCGTGCCACCCGCCCGCGGGCGGTTGCAGCACGCCCGGCGCATCGGCCTTCAGATAGCCCGCCATGATGTTCGGCCCGCGGATCGACAGGCGCCCGCCGTCCGCGATCCCCGGCACCGCCTCGACCTTGGCCTCGACGCCGGGCAGCAGCCGCCCGACGCTGCCCGCCTTGAAGTGCATCGGGGTATTGACCGCGATCACCGGCGCCGCCTCGGTCGCGCCATAGCCTTCGAGGATGCGCAGGCCGAACTTCTCGGCATAGGTCCGCCGCGTCTCCTCTCGCACGCGCTCCGCCCCCGCGAAGATGTAGCGCAGGGCGTAGAAGTCGTAGCCATGGGCCATGCGCGCATAGCCCGCCAGGAAGGTGTCGGTGCCGAACAGGATGGTCGCGTTGGCGTCATAGGCCAGCGCGGGCACGATCCGGTAATGGAGGGGGCTGGGGTAGAGCAATGTCTTCACCCCCGACAGGATCGGCAGCAGCGTCCCGCCGGTCAGGCCGAAGCTGTGGAAGACGGGTAGCGCGTTGAGCACCACGTCGGCGGAGTTGAAATCGATCCGGGCCGACAGTTGGAGGCAGTTCGACAACAGGTTGCGGTGGGTCAGCACGACCCCCTTGGGCAATCCTTCCGACCCGCTGGTGAACAGGATCACCGCGGGCGCGTCGGGCGACACGTGGTGCCGGCGGTGCAGCCGCCCGGCCCAGCGGGTCGCGAGCAGCGCGCGCAGCTTCGCCAGCCCGCCGATGGTGGCGCCGACATCCTCCAGATAGACGATCCGCAGCCCCGTCGCCTCCAGCCCGGCGATCACCTCGCCCAGCTTCGCCTGCTGGACGAACGCGCGCGCGGTAATGACGGTGCGCAGCTGAGCGGCGGTGCAGGCCGCCGTCAGACTGGCGAGTCCGGCGGTGTAGTTCAGCATCGCCGGCACGCGACCGATGCCCTGGAGCGCGAAGAAGGTCGCGACCACCGCATTGACGTTGGGCAGCATCAGCCCGACCGCCTCGCCGGGCCGCGTCATCTGCGCCAGCGGACGCCCCAGCGCGATGCTGCCGGTCAGCAGCCGCCCATAGCTCATCGCTTCCCGCTTGACGTCCTCCACCACGCGGCGGCTGGCGCCATGCACCGCGCTGGCGTCGAGCAAGGCCTGGTAGAGCGTGCGATCGGCGTCCGAGGTCGCGAAGATCATGTCGCTCATCACGTCGTACAGCTTCGCACCCGCGGCGGCGCGACGTTGCCGCGCCGTCTCTCCCTCCACCTCGAACCGGCGTGGTGGGAGGATGGTGAGGTCGATCTTCGGGAAGGTCCGCAGCCGCACCTTGCCCTTCAGCCGCGAGAAGGGCGTGAACTGCGCGCCCGCGATCCGCACCGGGATGATCGGCGCCTCGGCCTTGTCCGCGACCATGCCGGGACCGTCGAACACCTTCATCAGCGCGCCGGTGACGGTGATCCGGCCTTCGGGGAAGATGACCAGCGTGCGTCCCTCGCGCACCGCCTTGACCATCGCCTTCGCCGCCATCGGATTGGTGGGGTCCACCGGGAAGGCGTCGAACATGCCGAGGAACGGCTTCACCCACCACGCCTTAGCGATCGAGGTCGCGACCGCGAAGGTCGGCTTGCCCGGCAGGAAGGCGGCGAGCAGCAGCCCGTCGAGGAACGAGACATGGTTGACCACCACGACCGCGCGCTCACCCGGCTGCGGCATGTTCTCGGCGCCATGTACGTCGACGCGATAGAACAGCACCAGCAGCGCCCGCACCAACGACTTGAACACCGTCTCCGGCAACAGCCAGCAGGAGATCAGCGCGACCGCCAGTGTCGCGAAGCCCATCGCACCGATGATGCCGGGCACGCTGGTGCCCATCGCCAGCAGGACCGTGACGATCACCACCATGACGACGGTGACCATGGCGTTGACGATGTTGTTCGCCGCGATGACGCGCGAGCGCTCGGCGGGATCGGTGCGGACCTGGAGGATGGCGTAGAGCGGCACGATGAACACGCCGCCCGCGAAGGCGAGGCCGGCGAGCCCGAGCAGGATCGGCCAGCTTCCCTCACTCGCCACGAAGGCACCGACGTCGGCGCCGCGCGCGGCGATCGTGTAGTGGCGCGTCGCCAGCCACAGCTCGATCAGGAACGCCGCCACGCCCAGAGCGGCGACCGGCACGTAGCGCGCCGACACCTCGCCGCCGAGCAGCTTGTTGACCACCAGCGATCCGGCCGCCACCGAGACCGAGAAAACCAGCAGGAACAGCGTCACCACCCCCGCCCCCGCGCCCAGCGTCCCGCTGACCAGCGGCGCGAATTCGGACAACAGGATCGCGCCGACCGAGAAGAACCAGCTGATGCCGAGGATCGCCAGCCACACGCCGCGTCGCGCGCGCGCGACCGACAGGATCTGGACCGTGCTGCGCCAGACGTTGCGTTCGATCGTCAGCCCCGTGACCAACGACGGTGCGCTCGGCACCGCCAGGCTGGCGAGGAAGCCCAGCAGCGCCACGCCCGTCGCGACCAGCCCCGCTTCCCACGCCGGGATCAGCCCGCCCGCGAGCTGCCCCGCCAGGATCGCGAGGAACGTGCCCGCCTCGATCAGCCCGGTGCCGCCCATCAGCTCGTGCCGCCCGAGATGCTGCGGCAGGATCGAATATTTGACCGGGCCGAAGATCGTCGAATGCACCCCCATCAGGAAGAGGCAGGCGAGCAGCACCGGCACCGACTGGGACCAGAAGCCGCCCAGCGCCAGGAGCATGATACCGACCTCGGCGGCCTTGACCGCGCGCACCAGCACCGCTTTGTCCCACTTGTCGGCAAGCTGTCCCGCCAGCCCCGACAACAGGAAATAGGGCAGGATGAAGAGCCCGGTCGCGACCGTCGCCAGCAACTCCGCCTTGGCCGGCGCCGCGGCGTAGAGCGTGAAGTTGGCGAGGAACAGCATCGCGAACTTCAGCAGATTGTCGTTGAAGGCGCCCATGAACTGGACGGCGAACAGCGGCGCGAACCGACGGGTGCCGAGCAGTGACAGATCTGGTGCGGACATGATGGCAACTCCCCGGGGTACGAGGCGATAGCGTTGGAATCTTAACGGGATGCGTCGGGCAGGTAGCGGCTGTACAGCCACCCTACCCCGATCAGGCTGAAACCCAGCACCGCGAAGGATGCGATGCGTGCCAAGCCGTCGAGGCCCGCGGCGTCGAAGAGGAACACCTTGACGACCGCGGCCAGCATCAGCGCCAGGCTGGCGCGCCGCCAGTCTCGTGCCTTCCGGACGATGCCGATCGCCAGGAACAGCCCCGCGAGCAGCAATGCCATGATCGACCGGGCGATCTGCTCGCCCGCCCCGGTGCCGGTCCGGAGCGGCATCGGGGCGTGGCTCGCCTGACGCAGCAGCGTGAAGGCGGCGACGACGATGAGCAGCATCAGCGCTACGTCCGGCATCCGGCCCATCCCCGGCACCGCCGAGCGGGCGCGCCACAGCAGCGCTCCCGCGACGCCGTAGGAGATCGCCAGCCAAGGGCCGGGCTGCTGGAGCACGAACAGCGGGTTGAGCACCAGGCCCGTGAACCACAGGCCATGCGCCAGAGCGATCCCAGCCAGGATCGTCGCGGCGTCCCGCGCACCGGACCGCCATGCTGCCGCCGCGGCCAGCGCCAGCAGCACTTCCCAGAGCGACCGCGCCATCATCGTGCGCGCGACGAAGGTCGCACGGCTGTCGATCCCGATCGCGTGCTGCAGCACGACATGGACGGTGACTCCCACCAGCAGGCCGCCCAGGGCGAGGCCGACGCGACGCCTCTGCGCCGGTTGCGGCAGGAGAAGCGCCGCGGCCAGCAACGCGGCCCCGGGAAGTGCCAGTCGCAGCACCGCGTCCAGCAGCCCGGGCCAATCGCCCGCCACCACCATGGCGCCGCTTGCCGCGCTCGACGCCGCCCGCGTCCAGTCGAGCAACGGCAGCAACGACCAGCCCGCCGCGATCACCATCGCCGCGACGGCTGCCGGCAGCACGGTGACGCGCCGCGTCATGGCCAGTCCGAGCAACAGTCCCGCGGGAACGAGCGGCAACAGGTCAGCCGATAGCAGCTGCGCCGCCGCGCCATAAGCGATCACCACCGCCGCGGGCTGGAGCGCCACGGCGCGACGCCCGCGCGAACGGAGCGTCATCCCGATCGCGGTACATGCGGGTACGATCCACGCCGCGAAGGAACCGCTACCGGACGCGCCGACCAATCGACCGATCCCCCCGTCCACGCCGAGCAACGCGAGCGTCGCGACGCCGAAGACCCATCCGGCTCGCGCGATCCGCGGGTCCTCGGCCGCGTCCGCGAGAATGATCATCGCGGCGGCGAGCAACGCCGCGGCCGACGCCCATCCGGCGAACGTCAACATCTGCGCCGCCGCCAAGGCGCTGCACGCCGCCGCCGCGATCGCGAGCGTCGCGAAGCGCGTGTCCTCGGTACGTCCGGGCACCTTCCATCCGCGCGCCGCCACGCCCGCGGCCAGCGCCGCACCGACCAGCGTCACGGCTCCCATCGGCGCGAAATGCAGCGCCGGCAGCACGCCGAGCGCGACCGCGACCGCCGCCACCATCGGCGCGTCGATCGGGCGGGCACCCTCGCGCCAGACCCGCGAGGCGGCAGGCACGCCGTGGATGGCGACGAGCGCGGTCAGCAGCACGACCATGTCCCAGCCATCCGGCGCGGGCCAGGCAGCGCCGAGCAGGATCGCCACGCCCAGGGCCAAAGCGGGAAGACCGGCGAACACGGCGTCGCGCCGCGACAGCCACAGGATCGCGACCGAGATCAGCCCGAACAGCCCCCAGTCCAGCGGCGCGAACCCCTTCAGGGCGACCAGCGCGGCGAGTTGCGCGCAGCCGAGCACGCCCGCCCCCACGCGCAGCGTCGCGGCGCGGTCCCCGGTCAGGAGCAGCGGCAGCGCGATGGCGAGCACGATCGTGTAAAGCCCGATCGACAGCGACGCCGCGAGGTCGAGCGCGCCGCCGATGATCAGCCACGCTCCCCAGCCGAAACCGCCTGCCAGCGCCAGCGCGCCCAGCCACCATGAACGCTGCTGCTTCCCGAGCGCGCACAGCCCGCCGACGGTCAGCGCGAGATACAGCGTCAGCAGCGGCACGTCGGGTTCGCCGGCGCCGACCAAGGCGGGCGCGGCGAGGCCACCGGCCAAGCCCAGCAGCGCACTCGGCGCGCCGAAGCGCATCGCCAGCGTACAGGCGAGCACCGTCACCAGCGCCATCGCCATGAAGGCCACGCCCGGCGAGATCAGGCCATAGAGATGGACGGTCGCCAACGTCACGGCATAGAGCGTCGCGATCCCGGCGCCCGCCAGCGACTGCCGCACGCGCGGATCGCGCACCGCGGCGTCGCGACGCAGCGCCAGCTCCGCACCGCCGATCAGCCCGGCGCCGAACATCAGCCCGAGCACCACCCGCACCCAGGGCGAGAGCAATCCCGCCTCGATCGAATAACGGACGATCAGCACGCCCGCGACCGCCAGCGTCAGTCCCCCCGCCCAGATCGGCAGCCGCCGCCCGAACACATCTTCGAAGCGCGGCGTCGGGGTCGGGTCGGCGACCGGCGGCTCAGGCTCCGGGAAGGCGTCGTCGTGCGGCGGTGACGGATCGACGGCGGGCACCGCCACGGCGATCACCGGCGCCGGCGCCCGCTCCTGATCGGTGACAAGTGGTGCGGGCGCGTCAGCGACATCCTCGAACCAGGGCGGAACTGAGGACGCGACGCCCGACGCCTCCAGCAGCTCGATCCGTTCGCGCAGCCGCACCACCTCCTGCCAGACCAGTGCCAGCAGCACGGACAGGACGATCAACAGCACCGACGACATCGATCAAACTCCTCGATTCGACGGCACGCTACCATAAATTAAGCACCGCTCAATAGATAAATTGGACAGCGCTCAATTACACGGCTATGCCGAGCGAATGGGACGTCGATCAGACCATAGCCGCGTCGAACTGGAGGAGTTGATCCTGTCGACCGGCTCGGCGGTCATGGCCGAGACCGGCCTGGCCGGCTTTTCGGCGCGCGAGGTCGCGCGACGGATCGGCTATTCGATCGGCACGATCCACCATGTCTTCGGCACCGCCGATCGGCTGATCGCGGCGATCAACACGCGCAGCTTCGCCGACTGGGCCGCCTCGCTGCGCGAGCGGCTCGACGCGGCGGGGCCGGATGGCGACCGGATCGCGGCGCTGGTCGCCGGCTATTTCGGGTTCGCGCGCGAGCATCCGCATCGCTGGACCGCGATCTTCGATCACCGTCTGCCGGCGGACGGCGGCCTGACCGAGGCGGACGAGACCGGACGCGGCCTGCTGACCCAGATCGTCGTCGAGGAGATCGCGCGTGCCGCCGGTGGCGAGGTCGACGACGATATCGCTACCCTGTCCCGATCACTGATCGCGACGGTCCACGGTCATTGTGCCTTCGCCATCAGCGGTGCCTGGGCGCTCATGGGGGAAGCGGCACCCGAAGCGGCGGCGCTCGCGCGGGTGCGGGAGGCGCTCGCCGCTCGTTCGGCGCGCTGACCAGCGGGTCCGACCCTGGCTCAGCGCGCCGCGATGCTGCCGCTCGCCAGAAGCGCCAGCACCGCCGTTCCCGCGGCGAGCCGGTAGATGACGAAGGGCAGGAAGCTGCGCGTCCGAAGCAGGCGCAGGAACGCGACGATCACCCCATAGCCGACGGCGAACGCGATCATGGTGGCGAGCAGGGTCGGCCCCGCCCCCACCGGGTTCGCCTTGCCCCAGCTGTCGGCCAGCTCGAACAGGCCGGAGGCGAGCACCGCCGGGATCGCCAGCAGGAAGGAGTAACGCGCCGCCGCCTCGCGCGTGTAGCCGACCAGCAACGCCGCGCTGATCGTGCCGCCGGAGCGCGACACGCCGGGCACGAGCGCCAGCGCCTGCGCGACGCCGAGCAGCAGTCCGTGGCGCCAGCCGAGTCGCTCGATCGACCGGCAGCGCGCACCGATCCGGTCGGCCAGCCCGAGCACCAGCCCGAAGCCGATGAGCATGGTCGCGGTGACGTAGAGGTTGCGCAGATTGCCCTCGATCTGATGCTTGAGCGCGAGCCCGAGCACCGCGATCGGCAGCGTGCCGAGCAGGATGAGCCAGCCGAGCCGCGCGTCAGGCAACAAGGCCGCGCGCGGCCGCGTCAGTGCGCCGCACCACGCCGCCGCGATCCGCCAGATGTCGCGGCGGAAGTAGAGCAGCACCGCCGCCTCGGTCCCGATCTGGGTGATCGCGGTGAAGGCTGCGCCGGGATCGCTGCCAGAGGGCAGCAACGCCCCGGCGATGCGCAGGTGCGCGCTCGACGACACCGGCAGGAACTCGGTCAGTCCCTGCAACAGGCCGAGGAACGCGGCCTCCAGCCAGCGCCCGGTATCGGCGGCGATCATGCGCGATCGGTCCTTTCTGTGGTCGCGCGCCGACGCTCGCGCGGGCGGCGCAGCGCCGCGGCCTCGAGGCTGACGAACAGCAGCAGACCGATGGCGAGCGGGATGAGGTAATAGACGACGCGGAAGATCAGCAGCGCGGCGAGCAGCGCGGCCCGGTCCACCTGCGGCAGCGCGACCAGCATGATCGCCTCGAACACGCCGAGCCCGCCGGGCGCGTGGACGACCAGACTGGCGATGATGGCGATGAGATAGCTCACCAGCAGGGACTGATAGAGTTCCAGGCTGGCGGCGGGCAGCAGCACGAACAGCACGCCGGCGGCGACCAGCAGGTCGATCACCCCGAGCGCGAGCTGGAGCAACGCCACGCGCCAGCCCGGTAGCGGCAGCCGCCAGCCGAACAGACACAAGGGTGCGCCGCCTCGCCGCGCGAGCAGCAGGAGATAGCCGCCGAGCACGGCGAGGATCGCGACCGCCACGGCGCTTTGCACCGCGGGGGAAACGACCCAGCCGCCGATCGTCGGCACCGTCGGCACGATCAGCAGCGCCACGCCCAGCAGCAGCAGCGCGCCGAGCCAGAAGGTGATGCCCGCGGTCAGCATGATCTGCCCGACCTCGGACGCGGAGAGGCCGTGCCGCCGATAGATGCGATAGCGCGCGCTGCCCCCGGTCAGCACCGCGAACCCGAGATTGTGGCTGAAGATGTAGCTGGTGAACGACGCGATCGCGGCGATAGGGTAAGGGACGTGTCGGCCGATCAGGCGCAGCGACAGCACGTCATAGCCGGTCAGCACGCCATAGCTGGCCGCGCTCAACGCCAGCGCCGCGGCGAGCGCCGGCACGGGCATGGCGTGGAGTGCCGCTCGCACCGTGTCCCAGTCGGTCCCCGCGAGGATCTCGCGCAGCGCCATGCCCGCCACGGCCAGCACCGCGACCGTCAGGGTCGTCACGATCAGGGTACGGATCACGTGAAGTTGGTCTCGGCGTCTCACGCCGCGCGTGCCGACGTGCCGCTTTGCGCGGTCGGGTCCGCAGCGCGACGGGCCGCCGCGATGGGTCACATCGCTCCTGCGGCGGCTCGCTTACACGAACCTTACCGGGGCGCGCGCGGTCCCGCCACGATCAGGGCATCCGCTCCGAGGGCACGATCTCGACGATACAATCGCCCGCCTCGAGACGCTGCGCCGCCGGCTCCCAGAAACCGATCGCTCTCCCGCCGCGATGGATCCGGACGCCGAGCCCGGTGGTGAGCTGCGACAGCGCTTTCCCGACCTCGGCCGCGGTCACGTCGCGCTCGTGCAACGCGACGCGGCCGCCATGCGCCGCGAGGTCGGCGATGTAATCGGCGAGATGCTCGCCGTGGGTCGACCCCGCCAGCAGCACCCCGGCGAAGCTGGCGGGGTTGATGACCGTGGTCGCGCCCGCCTGGCGCGCCAGCGGCTCGTTATCCTCCGAGCGGATGACGACGCTGAGCGGTACGTTCGGCGCCAGCCCGCGCGCGGTCAGCAGGATCAGGATGGACGTGTCGTCCCGCCCCGCCGCGACGATCACCGCTTTAGCGCGGGTGATCCTCACCGCCTCCAGCGTCGCGTTGCGCGTCGCGTCGCCCTGGAGCACGTTGACGCCCAGCTTCTCGGCCGCCTCGATCGCGGCGCTCCGCTCGTCGACGACCACGATCATGGCGGGCGGCGCGCCACGGCGGATGAGCTCCGCGACCGCCTCCACGCCCGAGGTGCCGTAGCCGGCGACGACGACATGGCCCTCGAGCCGCTGCTGGATCACGCGCATGCGCCAGCCGTCCCACACGCGTCGGAAGAGAAAATCATAGGCGGATCCCAGGAAGATGAGCCAGACGAACAGGCGGATGGGCGTCACCACGAAGGTGTCGAACAGGCGCGCGTGGACGGTCACCGGGACGATGTCGCCATACCCCACCGTCGTCACCGTGATCATGGTGAAGTACAGCACGTCGGCGAAGCTCACCCGCCCGTCGATGTTGTCGCGCAGCCCGTCGCGATCGAACCAATGGCCGGCGAGCGCGATGCCGATCAGCGCCATCACCAGCGCCACCCGCCACAGCAGCGAGAGCCAGACCGGCAGCGCGGTCCGGCGACGCAGCGGCGCCGAGGTCGCGGTGATTCGCGGCGGGACGGATCGCCGGATCACCGTTCATCGCTCCGCGGCGCGCGACCCCTATCGATCGCGACTCTTCCCATGCCGCGCGGGATGGTCAGGGTCGCCGATCGCGCCGCTCGCGACCGCCGCCTCACGTGTTGGCCGTCGCCGCCGGCGTGTCCCGCGCCGGCGCCTCGAACGTCGCCCAGTCGCTGTCCTCGCTCGGCCGCGGCGGCGCGCCGGCGATGCTGTCGGGCTCGTGGATCGCCCCCACCCGGAGGCGGTGCAGATGCACCTTGGCGATCATGTTGGCGGAGATCGGCGCGGTGATGAACAGGAACAGCGCGATGAGCAGCTCGTGCGCGGTCCAGACCCCCAGTTCGGCGCGGAAGTAGATCACCGACGCCAGCAGCAGCGCGCCCAGCCCGAGCGTCGTCGCCTTGGTCGGCCCGTGCAGCCGCTCCATCGTCGAGGGCAGCCGCACCAGCCCCCAGCTGCCGATCAGGACGAAGCTGGCGCCCAGCAGCAGCAGCCCAGTGACGGCGATGTCGGCCAGGATGGTCATTCCACGATGTCCCCGCGCAGCACGAACTTGCAATAAGCGATGGTGCTGACGAAGCCCACCATCGCGAGCAGCAGCGCGGCCTCAAAATAGATGTCGTCGCCGCCGATCATCCCGACCAGCACGATGAGCGCGATGACGTTGATCACCATCGTGTCGAGCGCGACGATCCGGTCCCCCAGCGCCGGCCCGCGCAGCAGCCGCCATCCGTTGAGCAACAGCGCGAGCGCCACCGCGCCCGCGGCGATGTGGAGCGCGACGGCGATCATGCGAACACCCGCCGCAACCGCGCCTCGTAGCGCGTCTTGATCCGCGTCACCTCGGCCGCGGGGTCGCCGACGTCGAGCGCGTGGACCAGCAGGTGGCGGCCGTCCGCCGACACGTCCGCCGACACCGTGCCCGGGGTGAGGCTGATCGTCCCCGCCAGGATCGTGATCGCCTCGGGCGTGGCGAGATCGATCGGTACCACCAGCCAGCGCGAACGCAGGTCGCGGTTGCGGCGGAACAGGATCAGCCACGCGACCTGGAAGTTCGCGACGACCACGTCCCACAGCACGATCGCGAGATAGGCCACGAAGGTGCGGCCGAAGCGCATCCGCGGCCGCGCGGGCCAGAACGGCTGGGTGAACTTGGGCAGCACCAGCGCGAGGACGGCGCCGAGCAGCAGTCCGCCGACGGTGAGGCTGTTGGCCAACAGCAGCCAGACGATCAGCAGCATCGCGGACAATGCGGGGTGCGGCAGCAGCCACCTCATCGCGCGGGCGCTCCCAGCACCGCAGCGACATAGCGCTCGGGCGCCATCAGCTGGCGCGCGGCGCCGCGCGTCTGCGTCGTGACCCAGCCCGCGCCGACGCTCATCGCGGCGAGCAGCACGAGCAGGACCACCGGCGCGGCGAACTCGCGCCGCGCGCGCGGCGGGCCGCTGATCGGGCTGGTCCCCTCCGGCGCTGCCTTCCAGAACAGCGTGCTGCCGGCGCGCGCGAAGCCGACGACCCCCAGCAGCGTCGTAGCCAGGATCGTCGCCCAGATCGCCTGCCATCCGGGCAGCATGAAGCTGCTCTCCAGGATCAACAACTTGCCGACGAAGCCGGCGAGCGGCGGCAGTCCCACGCAGGCGATCGCCGCGGTGAGGTACAGCAGCGCCGCCGCGTCCTGCCCGGCGAAGCGCGGGCTGGAGGCCAGCGCGTCGCCGTAGCTGCCGCGACGCCGCAGCGTCACGTCGGCGACCAGGAACAAAGCGGCGCCGGCCAAAGTCGCCTGCACCATATAATAGATGCCCGCCGCGAGCGTCGCCTCGCTCCAGCGCGCCACCGCCATCAGCAGCGTGCCCGTGGAAGCGATCAGCGCGAACGCCGCCTGCTCGCGCAGCCCGCGCGCGACCAGCACGCCGACGAAGCCCACCACCGCGCCGAGGATCGCGGCAGGGAGCAGATAGGGCGCAGGCACCCAGGCGGCCGCGCCGGCCCGCTCGCCCAGGATCAGCGGCACGACGCGGATCATCGCGTACACGCCGACCTTGGTCATGATCGCGAACAGCGCGGCGACCAACGGCATCGCCGCGGCATAGGTGCGCGGCAGCCAGAGGTGCAGCGGTACCACCGCCGCCTTCAGCGCGAACACCGTCATCAGCAGCAGCGCGGCGACGCGCAACAATCCCTGGTCGGCCGACCCGAGCGCGGCGACGCGCCGCGCCAGATCGGCCATGTTGAGCGTGGCGGTGAGCCCGTACAGCAGGCCCATCGCGACGAGAAACAGCGCCGAGCCGACGATGTTGACCACCACATAGGCCACGCCCGCCTTCAGCCGCAGCGCCCCCTGCCCGTGCAGCATCAGCCCGTAGGAGGCGATCAGCAGCACCTCGAAGAAGACGAAGAGGTTGAAGAGATCGCCGGTGAGGAAGGCGCCGTTCAGCCCCATCAGCTGGAAGTGGAACAAGGGGTGGAAGTGCCAGCCGCGGCGGTCCGCGCCGGTGACGAGCGCGTGGACGAGCACCATCGTCGCCAGCACGGCGGAGAGCAGCAGCATCGCTGCCGCCAGCCGGTCGAGCACCAGCACGATACCGAAAGGCGCCGGCCAGCCGCCGACCGCATAAGCGCGGATGGCATCGTCCTGCACCCTGCCGAACAGCAGCACCGCCGCGACCAGCCCGACGATGCACCCGCCCAGCGACAGGTACGGGCCCGCGAGCGGCCGCCGGCGCGCCGCCAGCATCGCGGCGGGCGCCGTCGCCGCGGGGACGACGACCGGCGCGACCAGCAGATGGTCGAGCAAAGTCATGCCGCGCCCTCGTCGTCGGCGCGGCCGTCGACCTGATCGGACCCGCTCTCGAGGAAGCTGCGCAGCGACAGGATCACCGTCAGCGCGGTCATCCCGAAGGTGATGACGATCGCGGTCAGCACCAGCGCCTGCGGCAGCGGGTCGGCGTGTTCGGTGACGCCCTCGACGAACAGCGGCGGCCGGTCGACGATCAGCCGGCCGGTCGCGAACAGGAACAGATTCACCGCATAGGACAGCAAGGTGAGCCCCAGCACGACCTGGAAGGTCCGCCCGCGCAAGGCGAGATAGACGCCGCCCGCGACCAGCACCGCCACGGCGGAGGCGACCAGGAACTCGAGGCTCATGCCTCCTCCTCGGCCTGCCGCGCCGCGCGCTGCGCGACGTGCGACAGCTGCGCCAGCGCCATCATCACCGCGCCGACGACGACGAGCGCGACGCCCAGGTCGAACAGCATCGCGGTGGCCAGCTCGACCTCACCGATGAGCGGCAGATGCGCGTAGCCGAAGCTGCTCGACAGGAACGGCGCGCCGAACAGCAGCGATCCCATTCCCGTGGCCACCGCGGTCAGCACACCCAGGCCGATCAGCCGGTGCTCGCCGAAGCGCCGGCGCTCGTCGGTCCAGTCGAAGCCGGAGGCGAGATATTGCAGCAGGATCGCGATCGAGAACACCAGAGCGGCGACGAAGCCGCCGCCCGGCTGGTTGTGCCCGCGCAGGAACAGGTAGAGGCCGACCAGCAGCGCGAGCGGGAGGAGCAGCCGCGTCGCCATCACGAACATCATCGGGTGCCGCTCGGGGGAATGGCGATCCTGCGAGCGCCACGCGCGCAGTCGCCGCCCCGCCACGCCGCGCGCGGCCGGCTCCAGCAGCGCGAAGGTCGCCAGCCCGGCGATGCCGAGCACGATGATCTCGCCCAGCGTGTCGAAGGCGCGGAAGTCGACCAGGATGACGTTGACGACGTTGGTGCCGCCCCCGCCCGAATAGCTGTTCTCCCAATGGTAGCGCGAGATTCCCGCGCGGACCGGACGCGTCATCACCGCCCAGGCGAGCCAGCCCGCTCCCGCGCCGCTCGCGATCGCGACGGCGGCGTCGCGCAGCCGGCGCGGCACGCTCGACAGCCGCGGCGGGTTGCCCGGCAGAAGGTGCAGCGCCAGCAGCAGCAGCAGGATCGTCACGACCTCCACCGCGATCTGCGTCAGCGCGAGGTCGGGAGCGGACAGGCGCACGAAGGCCAGCGCCATGATCAGGCCGATGACGCTGACGAACAGCAGGGCCAGATAGCGGCGCCGATCGACCGCGATCACCGCCGCGGTGGCGATCACCAGCGCGGCCCAGGCGACCACGTCGACAGCGGACGCGGGCGTGGTCGCGGCGCCTCCGGCCAGTACCCCGGCGCGCGCCGCCGCGTCCAGCCCGAGCAGCAGCGCCACTGCGAAAAGCACGAGCAGATAGCGCTGCAGCGCGGCGACGTGGAGCGCGGTGGAGGCGCGACGCAGCGCGGTGACGATCGCTTCCATCGCGGCGTCGAACAGCCGCTTGGCGTCGGGGGCTGGCCAGCGCGCGACCGCGGCGGCGACCGGCCGGTGGCAGCGCAGCAGCGCCAGCGCCGCGGCGACCGCGCCGACGCTCATCAGCAGCGCCGCGCTGACGCCGTGCCACAAAGCGAGGTGGAGCTCGGGCAGCGCGCCGCCCGTCACCACGGCGCTCGCCGTCGCGACCAGCCGACCCGCGAGCGCCATCGGCGCCAGCCCCAGCCCCAGTGCGAGCGCAGCGAGGATCGCGGGCGGTGCGAGCAGCGCCGCGCCGGGGTCGTGCGGCGCGGCGGCCTCGCCGGTGCGGCGCGCGCCGGCATGCAGCGCGATCGCGTAGCGAAGCGAATAGGCCGCCGACAGCGAGGCGGCGAGCGTCGCCAGCGCGGGGACGAGCAGCGTCCGCCCGCCGAGCATCGCGTGCGTGCTCTGCTCCAGCATCATCTCCTTGGAGATGAACCCGCCGAGCGGCGGCAGCCCCGCCATCGCCGCGGCCGCCAGCACGCCCAAGGTGGCGGTGAGCGGCATCAGCGCGGCGAGCCCGCCGAGGCGGCGGTGGTCGCGCGTGCCGGTCTCGTGGTCGACGATGCCGGCGTGCATGAACAAAGCGGCCTTGAAGGCGGCGTGGTTGAGCAGGTGGAACAGCGCCGCGACCACCGCCGCGTTGGTGCCGAAGCCCAGCAGCATCACCATCAGCCCCAGCTGGCTGATCGTCGAATAAGCGAGGATCGCCTTGAGGTCGTGACGGAACAGCGCGACCGCGGCGCCCAGCACCATGGTGGCGAGCCCGACCGACGTGACGATGCCGACCCACAGGCCGGTGCCCGCGAGCACCGGCCACAGCCGCGCGAGCAGGAACACGCCCGCCTTCACCATCGTCGCCGAGTGGAGGTAGGCGCTGACCGGCGTCGGCGCGGCCATGGCGTGCGGCAGCCAGAAGTGGAACGGGAATTGCGCCGATTTGGTGAAGGCGCCCAACAGGATGGTGACGAGGATGACGGGATAGAGCGGCGACGCCCGGACGATCTCGCCGCGCGTCAGGATCGTCGCCAGCTCGTACGATCCCGCCACCTTGCCCAGCATCACCATGCCCGCGATCAGCGCGAGCCCGCCGCCGCCGGTGACGGTCAGCGCCATGCGCGCGCCCTGCCGTGCGTCGGCGCGGTCGCGCCAGAAGCCGATGAGCAGGAAGGACGCGACGCTGGTCAGCTCCCAGAAGATCAGCATCAGCAGCACGTTGTTCGAGAGCGCGATGCCGATCATCGCGCCCTGGAACAGCATCAGGAACGACAGGAAACGCGCGGTGGCCTCGCCCGCGGCGAGATAGCCCGCCGCATAGATCACGACCAGCAGCCCTATGCCGAGGATCAGACCGGCGAACAGCAGGGCGAGCGGATCCAGCCACAGGCTGAGATCGAGGCCAAGCTTCGGTATCCAGGTCAGCCGGAAGGTCTGCGTCGCGCCGGCGAGCACCGCGGGCGCGCGATACAGCAGCATCGCGAGACCGGCCGCGCTGGCGCCGCCGGCCAGCGCCAGATGAGCGCCGCGCCCGGCGTGGCGGATACCGAGCAGCGCGACCGCGGCGACGAACGGCAGGCACGTCAGCGCCGGGAGGGCGGCGGCGACGGTCACGGTGCCACGCCGATGGTCATCGCCGACATCAAGGCTGGGATTGGCGCCGAGCAGAAGCGGCAGTCGACGAAGAGGCAATTATGATCGGGCAAGCCGATGCTCCGGGCAACAGGTCACGTCGCTGGCGGCCCGACCAACGTGAGAACCTGCCTGATCGAGCGATCAGGCACCCGAATCCGTTCATCGCATCATGGGAGAGCGCGGGCAACCCGCCTTGATCGAACAGGCGGAGCCGGCGGAACCGCGCTCCGTAGGCGCTTGCCGCGCTACGATCGGATCATGCGTCCGCGGGACGTACCGTGACGTCGCGTCTCAGCGTTCGGTCGTCCCCTGCCGGTCGATCTTCCACGGCGCCGAGCGGCTGGCTTCACCGGCCGCCATCGTGGGAGCGCGACTTTCGATCCCCGTCGCGGACGCTTCCAGCCCGAACCACTGCGGTCGATCGACCGCGACGAGGATCGCCAGGAGACCGCCTGCCACGGCAAACCACACAGAGAGCCCTCGTATCGTCATCAGCCTGCCTCCGTTTTTCCGCACGTGGTGTCGACGCGATGCGAGATCTATGATCGGCGTGCGGCCGACGATTAGCTCGCCGGTGACAAAGTTTTTCTGACAGGATCGGCTCGGATAAGCCCCGGTATCGTCGGCCGGGGCGACGAGCGAGCAGCTCGGACGCGAAGCGCTCCCTCGTTTCTACCGGGGCCGTGTCACGATGATGATGCTGACGATCGTCAACAGCGCAGCGATCACGACCGCGATGGACGCGACAGCCTTGGCGAGCCCCAACATCAAGCCCGCAGCACCCGTCAGACCCAATATCGTCAGAACGATGGCGAGCGCCGCCAGGATCGCTGCCCTGACGATCATCCGCCCAGGGTGCCCGTCGCGGTGTTCGATGGCGATCGCCGTCGCCCCCTCGCCCGCAGCCAGGATCGGGCATGATGGCCGCACGACACCGCCACAGCGATGGTCGCGACGTCCAGCAGCCAGTCGAGCCATGATCCGTGCCGTCCGACGTCCATGAGGAGCTGCGCGACTTCGATCACCCCGCCGAAGAGGGCGAGAGCCACCAAGATCCGAACGGGCGAGAGACGCGGATACGCCAGCATGGTCAGCCACGGCAGCACGAGAAACGCGAGCATGTGGCGGGTGGTACCGTCGGCGATGACCTTCCCGGCGGGACCAGGCGTCAAAGCCAGATAGAAGGTCAGCGACACGGCAAGCCCGAGCGCGACACGTAGCATCAACGTCACCTTCACTGCTCTTCTCTTGTGCCTGCGGGCTCTCATCGCGGAATGGCCCTCGATCCGGCCGGGATTGCGCCGCCCATGTGCGATGCCGCGTGAACGCAGACGCCGTCACCGCGCGGGAGTAGTTCGTCTGGACTCGCGCCGGCGGCGCTCGACGCGTCGTCCCTGACGTCGCGAGCTTACGTGAGCCTTACACGCGGCGCATCGCGAGGTTCACGCCGCGACCCGGTGGGACGCGGCCGACCGAACGGGGTTGCTGCGTGGACTTCGCTTCACTCGACACGCTCCTGAACCCTCAGGCAGCCTTCTGCATGGGACGGGTATGCGGCGAAGTGATGATCCGCGTCGCACGAGCTCCGACCGGCTTGCGGCCTGATGCTTTCGAAAGACGGTCGGAACGGCCCGCGAGATCGTTCCGCGTCTCGCGCTCGCGACAAATACTTACCGCGCCCAGAGCGACGAAGGCCGCCCCCGACCCTTCCCGATACGGCAACAGCAACCAGCCCTTTACAGGTGAGCGCGGCACCTCATTGTGGTATCGCCGGAGCGCCGAGCGCCAGTAACTTCGAGTGTCTCGATCTCGTGTCCGGCGCAGAATGGGACACGATGTGTCCAAAGCCGACCGGCCGCAACAACTCGCCTGATCTCGCGGGATGACGCCCTCGGCCCGGCAGTGATGGCGCTGCTGGGCCGTTCGTCCCAAAGCTCAAGGGGCTTCGGTCAGCGCGTCGATCGGTCGGCGTGAACCGCCCCGGCTCGCGACAGCAACGCGCGCACCTCGGCGGCCAGGCCGATCGGATCGAACGGTTTCGCGATCACGCCCGCGGCGCCGGCGGCCTCGAACCTCTGCCGGTCGGCTGCTCGATGGGCGGCGGTGATGAAGGCGATCGGCGGCGGCTCCTCGAGCAACGCGGCGATGGCGTTGACGAGCGACACGCCTTCCATGTCGGGTAGGTTGTTGTCGACCAGGATCAGGTCCGGTCTCGGACAGAGCCGCAGGTGCTGGAGCGCGTCGGTGGCGGTGCGCATCGACGTGACCGTGAAGCCGGGGTCAAGATGCAGCGCGATCGTGGTGATCGCGCTGATGTCAGGATCATCCTCAACCAGGAGGATAAACGCCGCCGTGTCCGCCACGTCGCCCTCTCCTCAATCGTTGTAAAGCATTGATGAGGATAGCATAGTAGATGAGCGTCAGCGACGATTGCTCGATCCGAACTGGCATCGAACGGCCATGCTGCGACCCGCAGGCGCCACGTCCATCCGATGAACCCGGCACCATCGTAGTAGCGATCGAAGCGGCGATCAACGCCGTCCCCGACGTCTCGCCGCGCCGGATCGCGTAGCCGCAGAACGGCCTTTCCCGCAGCAGCACGGTTCCTTTCCGCGCCATCACGCGTATGCGACCGCGATGGAACAGCAAGCTCTCGTCATCGCGCTGATCGGCGCGCTGGGCATCGGCGCACAATGGGTGGCGTGGCGCACCGGCTGGCCGGCGATCGCGCTGATGCTCGTCGCCGGCGTCGTCGCCGGCCCGGTGACCGGCCTGATCGACCCGCACCATACCTTCGGCGACCTGCTCGAACCCTTGGTGTCGGTCGCGGTGGCGATCATCCTGTTCGAGGGGGGGCTCAGCCTCAACTTCCGCGAGCTGCGCCGCACCGGCGGCGCGGTGTCCCGCCTGCTGGTGGTCGGGGTGCCCGTCGGATGGCTGCTCGGCGCGCTCGCCTGCTATTATATCGGCGGGCTGGTGTGGCCGGTCGCGATCCTCTTCGCGGGCATCCTCGTCGTGACCGGGCCAACGGTCGTGCTGCCGCTGCTGCGGCAGAGCAACATCGCCGCGCGGCCACGCGCGATCCTCAAATGGGAAGCGATCGTCAACGACCCGATCGGCGCGCTGTGCGGCGTCGTCACCTACGAATATCTCCGCCGCGCCGGCGAAGGGGTGACGATCCCCCAGCTGCTGCTGTCGCTGCTCGCCGCCAGCATCGTGTCCGGGCTGATCGGCTATGGCGCGGCGCGCGCGATCGCCTGGGCGTTCCCGCGTGGCCATGTCCCCGAATATCTCAAGGCGCCGGTCCTGCTGGTGGCGGTGATCGGTACCTTCGTGCTGTCCAACCTGGTGCAGCAGGAGACCGGGCTCCTCGCGGTCACGGTGATGGGCGTGGCGCTCGCGAACCTGCGGCTCGACTCGCTGCGCGACATCCACCCGTTCAAGGAGAATGTCACCGTCCTGCTGATCTCGGGCGTGTTCGTCCTCCTGTCGGCGACACTCAACCTGGGCGTGCTCGAGCGCTTCGAGTGGCGCTTCCTCGCCTTCCTGCTGGCGTTGCTGTTCCTGGTCAGGCCGGCGACGGTGCTGCTCAGCCTCGCCTTCACGCCCATCCCCTGGAACGAGCGGCTGCTGGTGGCGTGGATCGCGCCGCGGGGTATCGTCGCTGTGGCGATCTCGGGCCTGTTCGCGCTGCGGCTGGGCAATCTGGGCTATGACGACGGCTCGATCCTGGTCACTTTGTCCTTCGCCGTGGTGGTGGCGACGATCGTCGCGCACGGCTTCTCGATCGGTGCGGTGGCGCGACTGCTCAAGGTGACGGGGGCGACCGAACGCGGGCTGCTGATCGTCGGCGCGACCCCGTGGAGCGTCGCGCTGGCGAGCCAGCTGCGCCAGCTCGACGTCCCGGTCACGATCTGCGACACGAGCTGGCAGCGGCTCGCACCGGCGCGGCGCGCGGGAGTCGACACCTATCACGGCGAGATCCTCGCAGAGGCGACCGAGGACCGGCTCGACCTCTCACGCTTTCAGGTGCTCGTCGCCACGACCGACAACGAGGCTTATAACGCGTTGGTCTGCAACGAATTCGCCCCGGAACTCGGACGGGACAACGTGTATCAGCTCGGTGCCGGCACGCATGACGACGATATCCGCGCGCTGCCCGCCTCGCTGCGGGGGCGGGCACTCTTCGCCAGCGGCCACGGCGTCGAGGAGATCGTCCGCCGCGTCGCCGACGGCTGGGCGTTCCGCAAGACGCGGATCACCGACAAGTTCGACTATGAGACCGCGCGCGCCGACCTGGCGGACGAGGCCGACATGCTGCTGCTCCTTCGCAAGGGCGGTCCGTTGCGCTTTTTCTCGCATGCCAGCCGGCCTATCCCGCAGTCGGGCGACACGATCATCAGTTTCGGTCCGCCGACCGGCCCGCGCCGGGTACAGCAGGAGATGGACGTATGAGCGGAGTGCGTGTCGGGATCGTCGTGACGGCGTTGGGGCTATGCCTGGGCGTGCCCGCCTGCTCCTCACCGCCCCAGCGCGACATCGGCAACGATGTCGGCAATGACGTCGGCACCGCGGCCCCGATCGCCCCGTCGCCGGGCGCGTCGGGGAACGAGTCGGCGGCGCCGGCCAAATCGATCCTTCGCCCCGAGGTCGCCGAGCCCGTCCCCGAGGAGCCCTCGCTGCGCCCGATCGACGCGGTGCTGGGCTTCGACGAGGAGGGCAAAGGGCTGACTGACGAGGCCAAGGCGATGCTCGACGAGCTGGCCGCCGGGCCAGCGGTGCAGGCCGGGGGCGCGATCACGCTGCGCGGTCACAGCGACTCGCGCGGCAGCGACAGCGCCAACCTGCGCGCCTCGCGCCGCCGCGCGGAGGTCGTCCGCGCCTATCTCGCCGCGAAGGGCATCGATCCCGCCCGCATGACGGTCATCGCGCTGGGTGAGACGACGCCGCTCGTGCCCAACGCTCTGCCGGACGGCCGCGACGATCCCGCGGCGCGTGCCCGGAACCGTCGCGTCGAGCTACACGTCGCCCTCCCCGCCACGGCGCCGGCCGATGGCGACGCCCCCGTCGACACGGGAGGTCAGCCCGAGGGCCAGAACGCGGAAGGTTGATGGCGTTTGCCTCGACCGGACAGCGAGGGCCTTAGCGAACGCATCGACGCCCGGTGAGCGGCGCATCCCCTCCCCATCCTCCCACGTGCCGGGACGAACCGGCAGGGGATCCTAGCCGTTCGGTTCGTCGCGCATCAGCGCCGCGGCGATCGCCTGCGCCTCGGCCTCCGTGGATCCGCCGGGCACCGGGCGACGCGCGCGGCGATACCAGTAACCGGCATTGGCATCGTCACCCTCGATGCGATGAAGCCAGGCGTGGACCCACGCAGCCGCTGCCGTGGGATCGTCTTGCACGAGGATGTGCGCCGTGTCCCATTCGCCGCGCACCCCATGCCACACGGCCGTGAGCGGACCCCCAGCACCCGGCGGCAGATCCACGCGGCGAAGGTCGATCGCGTCATCGTCGCTCATGTGGCTCTCCCTCCGCAAGGACGACAACCGGATCATCCGGTGTACGCGATTGCGCCAAAGCATGGTACGGCGGCAACATGCTCCGACTGAAAAAGAAGCGCCTCGCCGGCCAGGACGCGCGCGCGCGAAGGGACCTGGCCGCCATCCGGGCATCGATCGTGACGCTCGACGATGAGGATCTGCTCGATATCGCCGACATCTATCGCGAGCGACGCGAGACACTGCTGGCGGCCTATGCCTATGCGGAACTCGAGCGACGGCAACTGTCGCTCTGATCGCTCGCCGCGCCGTGGCGGCCGCGGGGTGAGCGTGAGTCCTCCGCATCCGGAGGGCGGCGGCACGGCCTTCACCCTTGCACCCCTGCCCCGCCAGCCCGGAACCCGCGCGCCGCGGCCGACGTCCCGTCAGCCCTGCGACAGCGCGTCGCGCAGGAGCGGATCTTCGAGCGCCATGCCGGCGCCGACCGCGACGCAGAGCAGCGGCGAGTCGGCGATCACCACGGGAAGCCCGGTCGCCGCGCTGAGCACGTCGTCGAGCCGTCGCAGCAACGCGCCCCCGCCGGTCATCACGATGCCCTGCTCGACCACGTCGGCGGCGAGCTCGGGCTTGATATGGCCGAGCGTCCTGAGCACGGTCTCGACGATCTGACCGACCAGGTCGCCGAGCGCATCGGCGATCTCGGACTCCGAGATGCTGATCTCCTTGGGTATGCCGTTGACGAGATCGCGTCCTTTCACCGGCAATTGCCGATCCGCTTCATCATGCGGCCGGCTGGCGGCACCGATCGTGATCTTGATCCGCTCGGCGGTCGCCTCGCCGATCATGAGATTGTGCCGCCGCCGCACGTGCGAGGCGATCGCGTCGTCCAGCTTGTCGCCACCGACGCGGACCGAGCTGCTATAGGCGAGGCCACTCAGCGAGAGCACCGCGACCTCGGTCGTGCCCCCGCCGATATCGACCACCATCGACCCCGTCGGCGCGGTGATCGGCAGCCCCGCGCCGAGCGCGGCGGCGAGCGCTTCCTCGATCAGCCGCACCTCGGCCGCCCCCGCGCTGAGCGCCGCCTGGCGGATGGCGCGGCGCTCGACCTGGGTCGATCCCGTCGGGATCGAGATGACCATCGCTGGCCGGCGCTGGAAGCGACTGTGCCCGCCGTGAACCTTGTCGATGAAATGTTTGATCATCTGCTCGGCGACGTCGAGATCGGCGATCACGCCGTCGCGCAGCGGCCGGATGGTGCGGATATGCTCGGGCGTCTTCCCCATCATCAGCTTGGCGTCGGCCCCCACCGCGAGCACGCGCGTGACGCCGTCACGCTCCTCCACCGCGACGACGGACGGTTCGTCGATGACGATGCCGCGTCCGGCGACGTGCACCAGCGTGTTGACCGTGCCGAGATCGATGGCGAGGTCGTGCGAACGGAGTCCCAGGATCGATGATAAACGCACAGCCACCGCTCTCTTCGATGATGCCGGCGGCGCAGTGCCAGCAAAGGTCTAGCGCGGCTTGCTTCTTTCTCTCGCGCCGTCAACGCGCTTGCGATCAGCGGCGGGCGGCGCCCGACCGATAGGGCGACCGCCGGGCGGGCGCTGGCCGATCCGCCCCGCCGGGAAGACCCGAACCGGTCGGAGCCGGCGAAGGATCAAGGCGCTCGGCGACTAGATTGTGATTCACCCCGCTCGAAACGGGCTCCCGCCTCCGCAGGAGTACCCCGCTGGTTCACACCAGGTGGATCAGACGACCTCGAAACGGTAGCGGCCCGCCGGCGCGCGCAGGATCGCCTCCTGCGCGGTGCGCTGCTCGACGGCCAGGCGGTCGCCGATCGCCGTGCCGCTCTCCAGGAGGCGCGCGCCGCGCACGGCGGGCAGGAAAACGCGCGCGATGCTGCCGACCGGCACCGCCAGATCGAGCGTGAAACGTCCGCGCTCCTGCTGCCAGCGCGTGCTGATGCGACCGATCCGCGCGTCATAGGTCGCGCCCGCGGACGGCATGCGCGGATCGCACAGCGGGCGAACGTCGAAACGCGCGAACCCCGGCGCGGTCGGGGCGATCCCCGCGATGCGCCGGAACAGGAAGCCGACCACCGCCCCCAGCGCATAATGGTTGAACGAGTTCATCGATCGATCGCCCGCGTCGCCGTTCCAGCGCTCCCAGGTGGTCGTCGCGCCCTTGGCGATCATATAGCCCCAGGAGGGATAATCGGTGCGCAGCAGCAGATCGAAGACCAGCCCGATCTCCCCGGCATCCGCCAGCACGTCGAGGCTGTAGGGCGTGCCGAGGAAGCCCGTCGACAGCAAGGTGCCGCGGCGTCTGATGTCCGCCACCAGATGTCGCACCGCATCGCCACGCGTCGCGGGCGCCAGCAGACCGAAGTGCAGCGCCAGGATATAGCCGGTCTGCGAGCCATTGCCGATCGTGCCATCGGCGTGGACGAACGTGCGCCGGAACGCCGCGCCCAGCCCGACGGCCAGAGCGGCATAGCGCTCCCTATCGACCGTTCGCGCCGTCGCGCGCGCCATGTCCGCCATCTGATCCGCCGCGGCTTTCCAGAACGCCGTGCCGACCAGATCCTTGGGAGTGGTGGGATCGCCCGGGTGCCTGGCGTCGAGCGCGAGCCAGTCGCCATAATCCTTGCCGCGCGCGTTCGACCAGACCAGGTCGGGATTGCTGGCGCGGATCGACGCGAGGAAGCGCTCCATCGACGCCCAATGCTGATCGATGAGGCCGGTGTCGCCATACCGCTGCCACACCGTCCATGGCAGCGCCACGCCGGCATCGCCCCAGCCCGGCGAGGCACCCGGCTTGAAATGGTCCTGCCGTGCGACGGGCGCGATGTCGGAATAGGCGCCATTGTCGCGCTGTGCGTCGCGCATGTCGCGCATGAAGCGCCGGGTGAAGGCGGCGGTATCCATGTTGAAACTGGCCGCGTCCCAGAAAACGTGCGCGTCGCCGGTCCAGCCCAGCCGCTCGTCGCGCTGCGGACAATCGGTGGGAATGCCGGTGAAGTTCGACCGCTGGCTCCAGCGGCTGTTGATCCACAGGCGCTGCGGCACATAGCTGCCGAGCCGCAGGTCGCTGGTCTCCGGCAGGTCGCTGCGGATCGACACGCCCGTGATCTCCGCAGCGGTGATCGGGCGATCCAAGCCGTCCACCTGGACGTAGCGGAAGCCGTGATAGGTGAAGCGCGGTTCGTAGCTTTCCGCCACCCCGTCCCCCGCGAAGGTGTAGTGATCGGTGGCGTCGGCGGCGCGCAGGTTGCTCTGGTCGACGCTGCCATCCGGGTTGAGCAGCTCGGCATAGCGCAGGCGGATGGTCTGGCCGCGCCGCCCGCTCAGCACGATCCGCGCCCAGCCGGCGGCGTTCTGCCCGAAGTCGACCACCGAGGCGCCGTCGGGTAGGATCACGATCGAGCGCGCGGACAGACGTTCCTTGCGCCGGATCGGCGGCACGATCGCCGCTACCAGGGCGGCGGTCGCCGGGGCGGCCGCCACCGCGGGCGACCAGCCCGCCCCCGCGATAAAGCCGGGGCGGCTCCAGCCGATCGGCGCGCGCCGCGCGTCATAGCGCTCGCCATCGTAGATCGTCGCGCTGATGACGGGCGATTCCGCCACCGTCCAGCCCGGGCCGGTCGCGACGATCTGCACGCGGCCGTCATGATAGCGGATCTCGAGCTGACCGAAGAGGCGCAGCGGCGGGTCGCCGTAGGAGAAGCGGCCGTCCGGCCCGATATAGCTGCCATACCAGCCATCCGCGACGTGGATGCCCAGGACGTTGTCGCCGGGCACCAGCCTGTCCGCGACATCCTCGACGCCATAAAGGCAATGCTTGCGATAGTCGCTGAATTCGGGCCGCAGCAGCGCGTCGTCGAGCCGCTCGCCGTTGAGCTCGGCCTCGTACATGCCGAGCGCGGTCAGATAGAGCCGCGCGCTGGCGACGCGGCCATCGACGCGAAAGTCGCGGCGCAGCAGCGTCGCCGCGCGCGCCGGCATCGTCGCCTGCCCCGCCGCCGCGCTGGTCGGCCCCCAGCCCGCCTCGTCATCGTCCGCGCCGGTCCGGCATTCCAGACCCTCACCGCCGTAGCGGACGATCCGACCGCCCGGCATCGTCACGCGCAGCAGCGCTGCGGCCCGGACCGGCGCGTCACCCGCCGCACGCGTCTCGATCGTCAGCGTGTGCGTCCCCGCGGAGACGGGCACGACCGCGCTGCGCGGGCCGGGCGGTCCCCAGCTGCCGCGCTTCGGCGCGATGATCTCGTTCGCGTCGAGCCGCGCCCGGCAATAGCCGTCGCAGCCGATCAGCGCGGTCAGCTCACCGTCCTGCGGCGCATCGAAGCGGAGGCGGAACGCGAGGCGCTCGCCGCGCTTCGCGATCGGCGCGGCGCGCCACGCCAGCCCGACGTCGCGATCGTCGCGTTGCGGCGGCGTCTCGGCCGACAGCCATGACGCCGACCAGTCGCTGGCGGCCAGCAGGCCCATCTCCCAGCATGCGATCGGCGAGCGCGCCGCGATCCCGCGCTCGTCCCATGCCGTCACGCGCCACCAGACGCGCTGACGCGCGACCAGGCGGCGGCCGGCATAAGCGACGTCGAAACATGTCTCGCCCGCGGTCCGTCCGCTGTCCCACAAGTCGAACTGCCCCGCCGCCGCGGCGCGGCGCGACGAGGCGACGCCGATGCGCCACGCCGTCTGGCGTGCCCCGCGGCGGCTCGACCGAAGCTGCCACGACAGCCGCGGCTGCATCTCGTGCAACCCCATCGGGTCGCGCAGCCCGTCGACGAGCAGGCCGTCGACGGACCAGGCCGGGCTATCGGTCGTGGCGGCGAACACCCCTTCGCGCATCGGCAGCAGCGCGAAGCCGGCCCCGGCCCCCAGCAGAACGGAACGTCGCTTCGGCATGACCCTCACCCCATCGAAGGCGCCACGCGGGCTCGCCCCCATCTTTTTCACCCGTCCGCAGGTAGCGCGCCCGGAGCCTGGGCGCGGCATGGCACGTGACCCGAAACGCGGAGATCATCCCGCGCTCACCCGACCACGCCCGCGGAACGCCAGTTCATGCTGCGTCGATCTGCGTCAGCGTCGAGGGGGGAGGCCGCCGGACAAGGGTCGCGGTCGACGGGAGCTGCCGAACCACCACGACCTGCCCCCGCCCCGCCTAGGATGGGTGCGAGCGATCGACGCTCCGGCGCCGCCCACGGCCGTGACGTCGGCGGCCGCGCTCTCCCGCGGCCGCGATCATGTCGCCCGGACCCGCCCGAGCCGCGCCATACCCGCGGCGAACGTCAGCGCGCCGATCAGCAACAGTCCCGCCCCGTCGCCGATCCCGGCCGTTGCCGGCGATCTGTCCGGCGTGAAGGCGGGGCGCTTCGCGAAATCGGCGGTACCGAACGGTCGATCGTTGAACAGATACGGATAATAGAAGGCCAGCAGCCGCCGGTGGAAAGCGACGATCCGATCCTGATAGGCAAGCTGCGCCGCCAGATCGGTGTCGGCGACGCGGTGCAACACCGTCTGCGCCCCGATCCCGGGCAATATCCAGCCCAGCCGCGTCGTCCAGCCCTGCCGCGCCAGCAGACCCGCACGATAGGCGATCGCTTCGTCGGCGACCTCATCGTCCGCGTTCTGGTGAAACACGAAGAGCCACTTCCACTGGAAGCCCGGCGGCGACGGCGCGTCGCGTCCCCAGCCGGGATGATGTGCGGAGAAGCGCCGCATCGATTCCTCGATCGGTCGGTCGGAGGCACCGTGTACCGCCTGGCGCTGGGCCATCATCAGCGCCACGCCCTGGCGTACCGGGATGGCGCGCGTCACGACGATCCCGGCGACCGCCGGCAGGATCAGCGTCAGGACGGCCCAGACCGCCATCGACGCGGTGGCGCTCGCCACCGCACCGAGGCGCACCGCGAAGATCGATGCCACGCCGGCCCAGAAAGCGACATAGGCCACCACCGCCGCCACGACGACGGCGACCGATCCGGTCGGCGCCCCGGCGACGACCGCACCGGCGATCAGAGGCGCGATCAGACACCACACGATCGCCGCCAACCGAAGCGCCGCGCGTCGCCGCCACAATCCACCCGACGCTCCCGCGAGCGCCAGCACGAGCGGCAGACGTCCCGACCGCCGCTCCTCGGCGACCAGGTCGTGGAGCAGGACGACGACGATGAGCGGCGCGAGATAGACCAGGACGAAGGCGAAATCGAAGCTGCCCGGCAATGCCAGCTCCGGGTTCAATGTCTCGCCGTCGTAAAGCTGCGCGTGGAGCCCGAGCGCACGCACGCGCAGCACCGAGGGGGCGACGTCACGAAATCCCGTCGCCATGAAGGCGGTCGCGGACGGCGGATCCCACGTCGGATAATAAGTGAAATAGGCCGGCTCGCCCGCGGTCGGGCTGTGGGGAAAGCGCGCCGCGACCGCTGCCGTGTCCTGCTCGGCGAGCGGGACAAGGCGGGCGATCGCCTCGCGCTGGCGGGCCACCTCGCGCAGACCCGACCAGACCGACGACGCGCTCAGTGCCAGCGTCAGCGCGAGCGCCGCGACACAGAGCGGCGAGCGCCACAGCAGACGCCATTCGTGACGAAGCCAGGTCATCGCGCGTCTCCCGTCAGACGTCGCGTCGCCGCCGCGACCAGCGCGCCGAGCAGCAGCAACCATCCCAGCAGGACGGCACCCGCCGGGGCGACCCGCCCCAGCGTATCGGCCGCCGCGGCGGGATCGAAGTGGAACGCCGGCACGCGTTGCCAATGCACGCGCGACAGGCGGTTCTCCTTGGTCGGATCGATATCGTCGGCGTAGCGCAGCCGCTCCGCCTCGAGCCGATTGAGCCCCTGCACCAGAGTGTAGCGATAGACCTCGCCCTGATCCAGGAAACGTCGATAGGCCGCCAGATCGGTCTCCGCCGCCGCCATCGACAGCTCACGCAGTGCCAGCACCGGGAAGAACAGGCCGAGCCGGTCGACGAGCCGAACCTGCCGCGCCTGACGATCGGCGATCGCCGCCGCATAGCGATCGAACAAGGCGCTCGACTGACGCTCGCTCTCCATTGCGATCAGCCCGCGGAAGTTGACCGGCAGATCCTCGATCCGGGCGACCCCATAATGGTTCAACGTCGCGTCGCGGAAGCGGAGGAAGCGCGCACCCGTGGGATCGTGCGGATCGCCCAACCTGGCGAGATCGCGAGCGACCGCGACCTCGGCCTCTACGCGCGTCGGCACCGTCACGAGACGGTTGGCCAGCACCGGCACCACCCTGGGTGCGACGATGACCGAGAGGCTCCATATCGCCAGCAGTGCGAGGAGCGCCTCGCTGCCGCGCCGCGCGAGCGCGGAGGCGAGCACCACCGCCGCCACCCAGATCGCCAGCCACAGCGCATAGCCGGCGGCGAGCGCGAGCAGCCTTAGTGTCGGCACCTGGCCGTGAAGGCCGATCCACACCAGCGCGAGCGCAGCGGGCGCCAGGATGACCGCCGCCACGCCCCCCAACGCGACCAGCTTTCCCGCGACCAGCCGCGTCGCGGGCACTCCCTGCGCCAGCATCACCCGCATCATACCCGACGCGCGCTCGCGCGCGATCGTGGCATGACCGACGAAGATCAGCAGCAGCGGGGCCAGCATCTGCAGGACGAAGGCGGGGGTCAGCTGTCCGAACCGCACCAGCAGCGAGGATTGCCGGACGTCGCCGAAATCGGCTTCGTTCCGGCGATGCGCCTCGAGAAACAGGAGGCTGCCCGTGAAGGGATCGATGCCCGGGTCGAACGCCGCCAGCGGATCGAGCGGGCGGAACAGGAGATGGCCGTAATGCGCGACGCGATGCGGGTGGCGGTCGGGCTGGTTCGCGAACTGGCGGTTCGCCTCCGCCTGATAACGCGACCGCTCGGCCTGCGCGACACGCCGTTGATCATGCGCGGTCACGGCCGCGACCGCGCTCAGGATCGTCAGCAGCACGACACCGAGCAGCGCGACGCGGCCGCGCGCCAGCCAGCGCCATTCCTCGCGCGCCACGCGCCGCGCGACGCTCATGCGACGTCCCCGGCGTAGCGGCGATAGACGTCGCGCACGTCGAAGCGCGCCGCACCGGCGGCGGCGACCTCTTCGGTCAGCCGCCCGGACGCGAGGAAGCCGATGCGGTCGGCCATCTCGGCGGCGGCCAAGAGATCGTGCGTCACCATCAGGATGGCCACGCCCCGCGCGCGCAAGGTGGCGAGCAGCTGCCCGAAACCGGCGCTGCCGCGGGGGTCGAGCCCGGAGGTCGGCTCGTCGAGGAGCAGCGCGGGCACGCTCCGCGCGATCGCCAGCGCGATCGCCACCTTCTGACGCATGCCTTTGGAGAAGCCGCCGACGCGGCGGTCGAACGCGGCCCGGTCCAGGCCTGCGGCGGCGAGCGCGGCGTCGATCGTCGCCCTGTCGCCCTGCTCACCGGCGAGGTCGAGGAGATAGGCGACATTCTCCCGCGCGGTGAGATGTTCGTAGAGGACCACCCGCTCCGGAATGTAGCCGAGCAAGCGGCGTGCCGCGGCAGGGTGACTGACGGGATCGACGCCGGCGACCCGGACGACCCCGGCGGTCGGCGCGACGAAGCCCAGCAACAGGTTCAACGTGGTCGTCTTCCCCGCGCCGTTACCGCCGAGCAGCGCGTAGAGTTCGCCCGCGCGCACGGCCAGGTCGAGCGACCGGAGCACCGTCCGCCCGCCATAGCCGGCCGTGACGTGCTCGATCTGAAGCACAGCCGCATCGTGCGAGCGAGCCGTCGACGCCTGTTCTCCCATTCTCCATCCTTCGTGATCGTCACCACCGAACGAAACGCTAGTGATGTTATATTATGGGATTGATGAGTCGCGGTGACGGCGCACACGCTCACGCCGATCGCCGATGACCCGGCATGTCGATCTGGCGAGGTCGCGCCGTGCCGGCGGCGACCGCGGGCGTCACCTATTGGATCATCTCCAATCCCACGGTCCGGCGCACGAGGCTCGCACTCTCCGCATAATCATAGTCCAGGACCAGGCGGTCGCGCAGGAGCGGCTCACTCAAGGCGTGCTGCTCCTCGAACACCAACGCGCGCACCGAATGCTCGCTGGCGGCGACATCCCACACCAGGTTCATCAGCAGGTTCTTCTGCTCGGCGGTGACACGCTGCGTGTCGAGGAACCACGAGAACTTCTCGCCGAACGTCGCCTCCGCCTCGAGATCGTGACGCTCGAACCGCAAGATCAGCCCCTGCCCGCACAATTCGCGGAGCAGATGCAGCACACGCGGCAGCTTCTCCATCGCGAAGACCCGCCCCGCGGCCAGCGCGTTCGATCCAGGAAGCAGCAATCCACCGTCCGAGATGTCGGCGGTCTCGATCGACGCGAGCGACATGCCGCGCAGGATCTCCGCGAACTGCACGATCTCGCTGACGCGCTGGCGCACGAGGGGGATATGCTCGAGTCCGAGCACCTCCATGATCACCTTGGCGAGCCCGGCGTAGAGGTCGGCCTTGGTCTCCAGCCGCACCAAGGTGTACCAATGGCTGTAAGACGTCCAGCGATTGAAGAACCCGGCGGTGGCGAGCTCGGGAACCTTCGCCGCCATGATGCGCCATCGCGGAACGAAGACGTTGTCGAAGACGACCATCGCCTCCGCCTCCTCTCCCTTCGATGTGAGCGGGTGATCATAGGCCGACGCACCGGGGCGCGAGACGATCTCGCGGCAGAAGATCTTGACCCCATCGGCGTTGGCAGGAACATAGGCCCAGAAGGCTTCGTCGGGCGCCGGCGGATTGAGGCTGCCGACGAAAATCTCGTTGGACTGCGGCGCCACGGTGCCGACGCCCTTGATCCCGCTGATCCATATTCCCTCCGCGCTCTCCCTCACGATGCGCATGACCGCACGCTCGGGCGGGGCGAGCTGTGCCGCGGTCCCTTGCGCGCGCGCGATATCCCTGCGGGTCGACGATCGTCTCGGACAGGTACAGGCCGTGACGTTCCGCATAATCGTGATAGGCGGCGATGTTCTCGGCATAGTCGGGACACATCTTCCGAAAGCTCGGCAAATGCCCCAGCATGCCGACGGCGAAGCTGGCGATCATGTCGATGCTGCGGCAATGGGTGCCCCAGGTCTTCTGAGCGACGTAACGGATCGCGTCGCGTCGCAGGATCAGATCCTGCTTGTTTCGCGGCGGCATGTACGCCGACGAGGCCAGCTGACCGTCTGGCCGCCGATAGGTCAGGAGCGCGTCGCGCTCTCCGTTGAACTGCTCGTCATAGATCTCCGCGATCTGGGATATGCCCCCGGCCGTCGCGAAATGGGTGGTGACATCGTCGACCGTCTCTCCCTGGTAGATCACGGTCCGGCCATCACGGAGCGACTCCTTGAAGGTCGCACCATCCTTCAGATAGTCACGCTGCCCGGCTGAGTTCGACATGATCGCTGCCTCATCGTTCGCTGATGGTCGTCGCGCCGTCCCGCGCGGCGAGATCGATACGGGGATGATCGGTCGCGTCCTGCCCGCTGCCGAGCGCGCGAAAGAGGTCGACCCGGGCGAACGCCACCGCCCGGTCCGCCTCGGTGCGCGCGAGGCGGAGCCTCACCAGCTCGCCCTGCGCGACGAGGGAGTCGATATAGGCGATCGATCCGGCGCGGTAGCGCTGGTCGGCGAGGCGGAACGCCTGGTCGGCGCGCCGCTCCGACGCGGCGAGCGCGGCCTGACGGTCGATCGCGGCCCGATCGGCCGCCAACGCCTGCTCGACCTCCTTGAGCGCCGTGACGATCGTGCCGTCGAACACGGCGAGCGCCGCTTCGGCGCGGCCACGCGCCTGCCGGACCCGCGCGCGCGCGGCGCCGCTATGGGGAAAGGACAGCGACAGCGCGGGCCCGATGCCGAAGGCGAACCCGCGACCGGCACCGATGCCGTCGCCGCCCGTCCGGGACAGGTTTCCGCCGATCGTCAGCCGCGGGTACAGATCGGCGACGGCGACACCGATCCGCGCCGTGGCGGCAGCGAGCCGGCGCTCGGCCTGCGCCACGTCGGGGCGGCGGCGGAGCAGGCTGGCCCCGTCGCCGATCCTGATCGGCCCCTGCGGTTCGGGAGGCGAATCGCAGCGTGCGGCCTCCTGCGGCACCTGCGCCGGGGAAAGCCCCGACAGCGCGGCCAGTTCGAACAGCGCGGCCGCACGCGCATTCTCGACGGGTGCCAGCTGTGCGCGCGTCTCGGCGAGCTGTGCCTCGGCGCGCGCCACGTCGAGCGTGGCGAGCGAGCCGGCACGTTCCTGCCGATCGACGATCCGCGCGCGCTCGGTGGCGAGCGCGATCGAGGAGCGGATGACCGCAGCTGCCTGCGCCGCGGTGCAGGCCGACAGATAGGCGCCGGTCACCGCCGACACGATGCGCACCTGCACCGCGGCGCGCGCGAACGCCTCCGCCTCCGCGTCGGCGCGCGCCGCTTCGATCGTCCGCGCCACGCGCCCGACGAGATCGGCCTCGTACGACAGCTGCGCCCCGCCGCCATAGACGAGCCGATCGCCCCCCAGAAACAGCGGGGGCTGGCGGCGACCGTAGACCGAACTGGCGGCGACCGCGGTCTGCGGCATACGCCCGTCGCGGGCTTCGGCCAGCACGGCCTCGGCGGCGCTCAGGTTGGCGACGGCGACGCGGAGGTCGGCGTTGTGCGCCAGGGCGGTCGCGACGATCGCGTCGAGGCGTGGATCGTCGTAGAGGCGCCACCAGCGCGTCTCGGGCTCGCCCTCGGCGACCACGTCGGGCGCCTTCCCCACGAACGCGCCCGTCGCCGTCGCCGGGATGGCGGGTGGCGCGTAATCGGGGCCGGCGGCGCAGGCGGCCAGCGAGGCGCCGAGCAGGAGCACCGGGATCGACGTTCTCATGGATCAGACTCCAGCCGGGGCAAGGGGACCGGCGTGCTCGACCGGCGGCGTCTCCCCGTGCGGATGGGCGCGGTGATCCCGCGCCAGCAGCGTGTAGAAGCTGGGTAGGACGAACAGGGTGAAGAGCGTGCCGACCAGCATGCCCATCACGACCACGATGCCGATCGCGAAGCGGCTCGCGGCGCCCGCGCCGCCCGCGAAGAGAAGAGGAACGAGGCCGGCCACCATCGCCGCCGTGGTCATCAGCACCGGCCGCATGCGGACGCGCGCCGCCTCGACGATCGCTCCCGCGCGGTCGAGCCCGTCGCGCCGTTGCGCGTCGTTGGCGAAGGCGACCATCAGGATGCCGTGCTTGGAGATCAGGCCGATCAGCGTCACCAGCCCGATCTGCGTGTAGATGTTGAGCGTCGTGAAGCCGAGATAGAGCGGGAGCAGCGCGCCGCAGATCGCCAGCGGCACGGTGATGAGGATCACCAGCGGGTCGCGGAAGCTCTCATATTGCGCGGCGAGAACGAGGAAGATCACGATCAGCGCGAGCCCGAACGATACGATCAGGCGGTTGCCCTCCTGCACATATTGGCGGCTGTCCGCCATCCAGTCGATCGACACGCCCGGCGAGAGCGGCTGCGCGGCCATGAAGGCCACCGCTTGGCCCATGGTCACGCCAGGGCGGAGCACCGCGGACAGCGTCGCACTGTTCTGCTGGTTGAATTGCGGCAGCAGATTGGCGCCAGGCTTCAGGTCGACCGTGATAACGGTGGAGAGCGGCACCATCGCCCCCGCCTTGGTCCGCACCTGGTAGCGGCCGAGACTCTCGGGCGTGAGCCGATCGGCACCGCGCACCTGCGGGATCACGTCATAGGCGCGATCGTGATAGTTGAACCGGTTGACGTAATTCTCGCCGACGAGCGTTGCCAGCGTATCGGCGATCGCCTGCATCGACACGCCGACCTCGCCCGCCTTGGCGGCGTCGATGTGGATGCGCGCGGAACGATTGTCGAAGGCGAGATCGCTGTCGACGAACACGAACAGCCCGCTCCGCCACGCCGCGGCCTTGAGCTCCTCCATGTCGTGGTGGAGGATGGCGATGTCCGCGGGCGAGCGCAGCACCATCTGGAAGGGCAGACCGATGCTCGCGGCGGGCAGCGGCGCCGGCTGGAACGGGGTGACGGCGGCGTCGTGGACGCCGTTGACCATGCCGAAGAGCTGGCCCTGGATCGCGGTCGCCGAACGGCCGCGCTCGCCCCAGTCGCGCAGGACGACGCCGCCGAAACCCCGGTTCTGCCCATCGGCCCCGTTGGTGAAGAAGCTCCCCGCATATTCCGGCAAGGTCCGGAACAGTCGCTCCATCTGCGCGGAGACGCCGTCGGTGTAGCGGATGCTGGCATATTGCGGCGCCCGGACCGCGGTGAACACATATCCCTGATCCTCCTGGGGCGCCAACTCCCGCTCGGCCCCGAGGAAAAGGACCAGCACGCCGGCCAGCATGATCGCGGCAACCGCGAGCACCAGCGACCGCGCGCCGAGCGTGCGCGCGAGCGCTCGGGCGTAACGCGCCGACACGCGCTCGAACAAATGCTCGATCCGCTGGGCGAGGCCGCCCTCGTCGGTCCTCGGCCTGAGAAGCACCGAGCTCATCATCGGCGAGAGCGTCAGCGCGATCAGCCCCGACACCGCGACCGATCCGGCCAGCGTGAAGGCGAATTCGCGGAAGAGCGTGCCGGTGAGGCCGCTCATCAGCCCGATCGGTGCGTAAACCGCCGCCAGCGTCAGGGTCATGCCGATCACCGGCGCGACGATCTCGCGCGCGCCGACGAGCGCCGCGTCCAAGGGAGCAAGCCCCTCCTCGATATGGCGATGGATGTTCTCGACCACCACGATCGCATCATCGACCACCAGGCCGATCGCCAGCACCATGGCGAGCAGCGTCAGCAGGTTCAGCGAGAAGCCGAACGCGAACATCAGCGCCGCCGTGCCGACCAGCGAGAGCGGGATCGTCACTACCGGGATGACGACGGCACGCACCGAGCCCAGGAACAGGAAGATCACGAGAACGACGATCACGATCGCCTCGATCAGCGTATGTTCGACCTCGTCGATCGACGCGTTGACGAAATGCGCGACGTCGAACGTACTGGTGACGGTCATGCCCGGCGGTGCCGCGCGCTGGATCTGCGGGATGAGCGTGTTGGCCGCCTTGACGATCTCGAGCGGGTTGCCGTTCGGCGTCGGCGTGATCGCCACGATGACCGCGCGCTTCCCCTTGGACCAGGCCGAACTGTCGTAGCTCTGACCACCGATCTCGACCGCGGCGACGTCACCGAGCCGTACCAGCCCGTCGCGTCCCGTCTTGAGCACCAGCCGCCGGAAGTCGTCGAGGCTGCGCAGATCGGTCGCCGCGGCGATGTCGGTCACCGTCAGACCGCCGTCGAGCCGGCCCGGCGCGGCCTGGACGTTGTTGGCGCGCAGCGCCGCCGCCACGTCCGACGCGGAGAGGTTGCGCGCGGCGAGCTTCACCGGATCGAGCCAGATCCGCATCGCCAGCCCGCTTCCCCCCGCGACGTGGACGGAGGCGACGCCGCGGATCGAGGTCAGCAGCGGCTGCGCGATGCGGCTGACGAAATCCGCCAGTTGCGACGGTGTGTAGCCGTCGCCGGTGACCGCGATATATTGCACCGCCGAGGCACCGTCGGTGATCCGGGAGATGACCGGATCATAGGCGCCCTGCGGCAGCCGGTATTTGACCTGCTGCACCTTGGCGAGGATCTCGGTGAGCGCGCGATCGGAATCGGCGTTGAGCACCAGCTTCGCCTTGACCTGGCTGTGCCCCATCGTGGAGGTGGAGGTCAGATATTCGATGCCGCTGGCGGTCGCGATCGACTGCGCGATCGGCTGGGTGACGAAACCCTGCATCACGTCCTGCGTCGCGCCCGGGAACAGCGTGTCGACCGTGATGGTCGCGCTCTGGAGGTCGGGATATTGCCGGATCGGCAGGGCGAACAGCGCGCTCACTCCCACCATCAGGATCAGCAGGCTGACGACGATCGACAGGATCGGCCGCCGGATGAAGAGATCGGTGACGCGCATCGTCGGTGCCCCTCAGTGCGCCGCGGCGGCAGCGGCCGCCACGACCTTGACCGGCGCACCCGGTTGCAGCCGGATCAGCCCGGAGGTGACCACGACGTCGCCGGGCGAGAGGCCATGATCGACGAGGGTGCGATCGCCGACCTCGCCACCCAGCGTCACCGGGACGAGCGTCGCCTTGCCCGCCCGGACGACGAACACGCTGTCCCCCGACGCCGACGTCGCGATCGCCGTGGACGGGATCAGGATCGCGTGGGTGCGCGGCGGCTGGGCGATGCCGACCGTGACGTACAGACCCGGGCGCAGCACGCCGCCGGGATTGTCCATCTCGGCCTGCACCGACACGTTGCGGGTGTCGTTGCCGATGATCGGTTCGATCGCGTTGATCCGGGCGTCGAACGGGCGATGCGGCACCGCGTCGCTGTGTACCGTGATCGCGCCGCCGACATGCAAGGCGCTCAACGCCTGCTGGGGAACGCCGAAGTTGACGTACAGCCGATCGAGCGCGGTCAGCGTCGCGATCGGATCACCCGGATTGAGATATTGCCCAGGATTGACGCGGCGTAGGCCGATCCGCCCGGCGAACGGCGCGCGCACCGATTTCTGCGCCAGCCGCGCGTCGATCTGCTGCACCGCCGCCTCCGCCTGCGCGCGTTCGGCGTCGCGCTGTTGGAGAAGCTGCCGCGGCTCCGCACCCGTCGCTGCCAGTTCGCGCGATCGAGCGTCCTGGAGCCGCGCGAACCCGAGTCGCGCGACCGCGGCGGCGCGGTCGGCGCGCTCGGGACCGTCGAAGAGCTGGACGAGCGGCTTGCCCGCGGGAACGACGTCTCCCGCGGCGAACCGGATCGCGGTGACGCGCCCCCCCACCTCCGGCGCCAGCGTCACCTCGCGGACCGCCTGCAACGACCCGGTCGCATCGAGCGACAGCGGCAGGGTCTCCGCCGCGACCCGAAGCGCCGAGACCTCCACCGGCGGCCGTGGATAGCTCATCGACGCCGCGGACAGCCGCGCCGCGCGCCAGAGATAGATGCCACCGAGGATGATCAGGATAAAGACGATCACCGCGACGATCGCTACTTTACTCGTTTCCGCTGACGGCCGCTGCGATGATGGTGAGCTGATGACGGACATAAAGAGCTCCGCTAACAGGAACGATCGCGATCAGATCGCAGCCATGACTATACCGTATGGTTGGCTATTCGCCTGATCACGGCTGCAATCGCTCGACGGCCCAATCGTCATGAAGACGTCGGTATAAAAGTCTTTCGTGCAGACGGTCGTTGCCGTCGCTCCAGAATTCGACGCCATCGATCCCGATCTCGAAGACCCGGTAGCTGTCCGGCCTCGGCAGCGGCTCGCTCAATCGCTCGAGCCGCTGGGCGGCGGCGCGCAGTCCAGCCACGGCGCAGCGGTGACTGGACAGGCTGTTCGGATCCTTGCCCCAGATGTCGCGCTGGGCCGCGGCAGGGAGATAGGCCGCCATCCTCCCGCACACGGCATAGATCACCGCGCACCATGCAGCGGACGCGCAGCTCTCCGCCAGCGTCGATGCCGTGCGAGCGAGATCGCAGAACCTGCCCTGCGCCCCACCGACCGCCGCCGGGACGAAATGCCCCGACAACCCCGCGGCGGCGATCCCGCCGGCCACGGCGGTGTCGAGCGATCTCGCATCCTCCGCCACGGGCGACCGATCCGCTGCAAGGACACTCAATTCCTCGAGCGACATGCGCTCAGGGTGTTCCGCAATCGCCAGCGCCATGTCGACCCTTTCCATCGAGAGCGACGTTCCGACTTCACTCATCCCGCCCTCTCCCACTCCACACTGCCTCATCTATGACTGACCGACGGTCATCATGCAAGTCAGCTGAATGAGGCATTGCGACATTGACTATCCTTCAGTCATATCGATAACGACTCGCAATAGCGTGGCTTGGTTCTCTGTTCAACGCTTGTCGGGCCGCAGTCGCGCATCTGCTTCTTGGGGATTGATTGATCATGTCTTTTGACGGGTGGAGCGGCACTCTTCTGTATTCGCGGCAGCGCGGGGACCGGCGACCCCGACTCGGGTGTGCGCGCGGACGTCAGCGGCGATGGGCGATCATCGCCGGTCTCGTCGGATCCCTCCCGGCGTCGTTCGCCGAGGCGGCTTCTCCTGCCTCGGGTACCGAGATTCCGCAGCCGCATTCGGTACGTGATCAGCTCGACGTCGCGAAAACCAGCCCGGTGCCGTCGCGCGCCGGAAGCGGGCCATCGAACGACGATCCGGCGCGGCCGGACAGACAGACTGCCCGATCGCCATTATCGGTCATGACGCCGGAACGGGAGCCGGCCGGGGCGAGCCCCCGCGACGAGATCACCGTCACCGCTCGCCGCCGCGAGGAAGATGCGCAACAGGTGCCGATCAGCCTTTCCGTGCTGGCCGATCCCGGCCGCACCGTCACCGCCTCCGCGTCGAACGCCTCGCTGGCGCGCGCCGTCCCCAACATGGCCTTCTTCGACGGGGGCGGCATCTACGGCAACGCCTTCAGCATCCGCGGCGTGGGATCGATCTCGCCGATGGCGTCCGACGACATGTCCGTCGTGGCCTATGTCGACGACGTGCCCTTGTCGGCTTATGCGATCGCGCCGAGCCTGTTCGATACCGAGCGGGTCGAGGTGCTGCGCGGGCCGCAGGGTACGCTCTTCGGACGCAACACCCAGGCGGGCGCGATCAGCATCGTGTCGAAACGTCCGAGCTTCGAGCGCGCCTTCTCGCTCAGCGGCGAGATCGGCAGCCATGGTCACCGGCTCGGGCAAGCCGTCGCCAACGGTGCGATCGTCGACGGGCGGCTCGCGGGCCGTGTCGCGGTACGATGGAACCATGTCGCCGGCGACATCCCCAATGTCGCGGCAGGCGGCCGCGAAGGCGACGCGACGGTCGGGGCAGCCCGCGGCAGCCTGCTCTTCACGCCCGACGACGAGACCGAGGCGTTGCTGACGGTCAGCTATGGCCGCGACCGCTCGCACTCGCCCCGCTTCATGCTCCGCGACACGCCGGACTTCCCGGTCAGCGCGACCGATCCGAAGACGTTCGCGATCGGCACCACCGGGGTCGCCAACCTGCGCGTGCGCCACGCGTTCGACTCCGTCGTCCTGAACAGCCAGACCGCCTTCCAGCGGAGCCGGTCGAGCACGAACAGCGATGCGACCGATGCGCTCGTCTTCGCCCGCTTTCCGCGCCGGCCCGGGGCGGCCGCCACGTTCACCGTCCCGGGCGCCGACGTCCTCGGCTTCTCGAACGACGAGGACATGGTCCTGCAGGAAGTGCGGGCGTCATCGGTCGCCGGAAGCGCGGTCGCCTGGACGGTCGGGCTCAACTATGTCCACCTCGCCGCCACGGCCGGGCGCGACGGTCACGCGCTCACGCCCCCGTTCGACGCCCAGGGGGGACGGCAACACAATCACCTGCTGGTCGACAGCTATGCGGCATTCGGTGAGGCGACGTTCCGCATCGCCGGGCCGCTGAAGGCTACTCTCGGCCTGCGCGGGACGAGAGAGGACAAGCACGTGCGTTACCGCTACGACGGGGCGGGTCTCCCGCGCCTGCCCGTGCGGTTCCTGCAGGACGCGGCGTTGCGCGACCAGTTCGTCACCGGCCGCGCGATGCTGAGCTATGACTGGGCCGCGACGTTCATGTCCTATGCGTCCGTCGCGCGCGGGCACGTCACCGCCGGTTTCCCGACCTATTCCGTCAACAGCCCGCTCGCCAAGCGGGAAGCCCCCTTCCCCGCCTCGACAAGCTGGACCTACGAGGCAGGGTTCAAGTCTCACCTGCTGGGCGACGCCGTCGTCCTCAACGGCGCCGCCTTCCTCAATGACGTCGATCGCGGGCATCTCCTGCTCTTCTCGACGACACAGGTTGCCTTCAGGACGGTCGCGCTCGACTACCGCACCTACGGCGGCGAGCTCGAGCTGACGGCCCATCCGACGCGCGATCTCCATCTGTTCGGCGGTCTCGGCTACACACAGGCCGTCCTGCGACACCTGCCCCCGAACAGCCCCACCGGTGCGCGGTCGGGCAACGACGTGCCCAACGTGCCCGCGTTCAGCGGCCATGTCGGTGGCGAGTACCGCCGGTCGGCGGCGGCGATCGGTCTGCCTGGTACGATCGCGGCGCGCGCGTCCTACCAGTTCGTGGACAAACGCGCGGCCGACGTCCGCAACAGCTTTGAGCTGGGCGCATACGGGATCACCGACGCGCGGCTGACATGGGAGCATGGCGATCTCGCCATCTACGGCTTCGTCAACAACCTGTTCGACAAGCGCTATCAGGCCTGGGGCCAGTTGTTCGGCACCATCCCCACCGTTCGCGCCGGCCAGGGCCGCGTGGCGGGGGGCGGCATCGGCCTTCGGTTCTAGGAGGCGAGCGGGTCATGGCATCCACCGTGCGACCGCCCGTGGCGGAGCGAGCGACGCCTCTTCCGGCACCCGTCGCGGGCGCGCCGCGCCGGGCGGACTGGCCGCTGCTCGCCGCCACCACATCTCTCTATACCTCTTTCGGGCTCATCTACGGGCTCATGCAAGGCGGCCTACCGCCCCTGATGCGCGCGCGCGGGATCGATCTCGCCGCGGTCGGCTGGTTCTTCATCATCCTCGTGCCGTTCGGGCTCACCTTCCTGTGGGCGCCGTTGATCGACGTGGTGCGTCCAAGCGCGCGCGCACCGCGGATCGCCTGGATCGCGCTGATGCAGGGGGCGATCGTCGCGCTGCTGCTCGCCGTCGCGCGGGGCGAGGCCGCGCCGCCGCCGATCCTGTTGGCGCTCGGGCTCGGCATCGCCCTCGCGGCGGCGACGATGGACCTCGCGCTCGACGCGCTGTGCACGACCAGCGTCGCCGGCGCGCAGCGGATCGCGGCCGGCGGGCTCAAGGTCGCAGCGTTGGCGATCGGATCCATCCTCGGCGGCGGGATCTTCGTGGCGCTGGCGACCCGGTTGGGTTGGAGCCTGAGCTTCCACCTCTGCGCCGCCTATTGCCTGCTCGCGGTCATCCCGCTCCTGATCCTGCGTCGCCGCGAGCCGCCGCAGCTTGCCGGCACGCCGCGCCGCGCCGATCTTCTCGCGATGCTGCGGCGGCGCGACATGCGGCAACGCCTCGCCCTGCTGTCGCTGGCGAGCGCGACGATGGCGGCCCTGTCGTTCCTCAACAGGGTCATGCTGGTGGATCTCCACGTACCGCTCGCACGGATCGGGTGGATCGTCGGCATCGGCGCGCCGACCTGCGGGCTGATCGCATCGCTGCTGGCGATCCCGTCGCTTCGTCACCTCGGCACGCGACGCGGGATGCTGGTCTATGCCGGCCTGTGTCTCGGCGCGGCGGCCGCGATGGCGATCGGCGCCGCGGGGGGAGGCGCGCTGCCCGCCATCGTCGGGGCGATCGCCGTGAGCGGCGGGACCAGCGGCTTCTTCGTCATCATCTGCGCCGCGACGCTGGGCTGGGCGCGCGGCGAGCAGCCGGCCACGGACTATGCGGTCCTCTACGGGCTCAGCCGGCTGGTCGCCACGCTGCTGCTCGTCGTGCTCACGCGGCTGGTGCCACTGCTGGGCTGGCCGCTCTTCTACGCCGGCGGGGCCGCCGCGGTGATCGCGACCTGCGCCCTCCTCGCGCGCGTCGTGCCGGATCGCGCCGGGTGAACGACGCTCGCGTGCGGACGCCAGCCCTACCGGCGGCGACGCGGCATCGTTCCTAGGGGAGCCACTCGGCGCCGGCCAAGTGCGGCAATGTTGACTGACCGACGGTCAGTATGTATCCCGCGGCCTTCATGGGAAGTCGAAGGAGCGTGCAGATGACCGGAGCAGCGACGGTGGGGTCTCAGCCCGAGAAGCGGGAACGCCAGGTAACGATGCTGATCGCTGTGGTGCTGGTCTGCCTCAACCTTCGGGTCGTGTTCGGCGGGGTGGACCCGCTCATCCCGTTCATGGGTCTTCATCCCGTCATCGCGAGCATCCTGACCGCGCTTCCCCCGCTCTGCATGGGCCTCTTCTCGCCGATCGGCGGTAACATCGCCGCGCGGCATGGTGAGGAACGCGCATTGCTTCTGTCGCTGGCCATCCTCACCGCGGGAGTCATCGTCCGTTCGTCGGGTGTCCCCGGTCTGCTGGTCGGGACCGTCATCGCGAGTGCAGGGATCGCCGCGCTCAACGTGCTGACCCCCGTCTTCATCCGGCAGCGGTTCGCCCCCCAGCGGCTGGGGGTGATGATGGGGATCTACGCCATGATGATGGGCGGCGGCGGCGGTATCATGGCGGCGCTCTCGGTGCCGATCTACCACGCCACCGGCGGCTCCTGGCCGCTCGCGCTGGGGATCGCCGCGGTGCCGGCGATCGCGGCGATGGTGGCGATGCTGCCCCTTCTCGGCACATCCCGCGGCCGCCCGGGGGCACGCGTGAAACGGGCCTGGCACGCGATGATGCGTCACGGCACCGCGTGGAGCATCGCCGGCTTCTTCGGCATCCAATGCCTCGTCTTCTACACCATGCTGGCGTGGCTGCCCGCCATCTATGTCAGCAAGGGAGTCGCGCCCGCGACGGCGGGGCTCTACCTGGCGCTCTCGATCTTCGGTGTCGCGGCGGGCGGCTTCGTCGGTCCGACCATCGCCGCCCGGCGCAACGATCACCGTCGCGAGCTTCTCCTCTCGATCGGCTTCTGCGTCGTCGGGATCGTCGGCATCCTGCTCGCGCCCGTGCCCGGCGCGCCGGTGTGGGTCATCCTGCTCGGCCTGGGCATGGGCGCCGGCCAGGGCATCCCGGGCGTGCTCTACGCCAAGAGGACCGTCGACCATCCGCAGATGACGCAGCTCTCGGGCATGGTACAGACGATCGGCTATCTGATCGCGGCGACCGGACCGCTCGCCGCGGCCCTTCTTCATGGCTGGACCGGTGGATGGAAGTGGCCGCTCATCGCGCTCCTCGGCCTGCTGCTGGTCAACGGCGTGATCAGCCTACCGGGCGGTCGCGCGCATGTGATCGCCGGCCATTGATGGAGGACGCGCAGGGCGGCGCCAGGCTCGGCGCGCGTCTGCCGTCTCGGGCGCTGCTGCCCGTCGTAGAGATCCGACTCCCGGGACTCTCGCGCCGGAGAACCGCACATCGCTGCCGCGCGCTGACGGGCCGCTTCTACGGAGCGACGCCTGTACCAGTGATGTGGCAATGCGGGAGCGACTGCCCTAGGAAAGCCGAGTCTGCCCTTCGAACCCGGTGACCATGGGCAGCATGGGTGTGGAGGCAGGATGCCCGGCAGGATGATGCTTCGGAAGCCAGCGGCGCGCGGTCCAAACGCGTCCGCCGTACAGGCGGACAAGAAACCCAGAACCAAACCCGCCGAGATCCGGCGGGACGAGCTCATGGACTCGGGACAAAGCCTGTTCCTGTCGAAGGGCTTCGGCGCGACCAGCATCGAGGAGATCGCGCAAAAGGCCGGCGTCGCCAAGGGCACGCTCTATCTGTACTTCAAGAGCAAGGACGACTTGCTCCTGTCGCTGCAATCGCGTTTCGTCGACAACTTCTGCCGGAAGGTGGAAGAGGCGACCCGAGCGCCCGACGCCCCCTGGCCATCGCGGCTCGAGTCATTCGTCACCGCATGCGTGGACACGTATCTCGACGATTATGCGCTCCACGATCTGGTCTTCCACCAGTACAATCCCGCCGATCGCCGATCCAAGTCGGACAATTCCGTGACCCGTCTGCTGGAGGCGTTGCTACAGGAAGGAAAGGCCGAGCAAGCCCATCGCATCGATGATGTCAGGCTGACCGCGATCATGCTGTTCGACGCCCTGCACGGCGCAGTGGACAGCGAGATCCATCGAGGGTCGCGCACCGACAGGAAAGAATTATCGAAGAACGTCCTGTCCTTCTACCGCAACGCCCTGAACATGGCGTAGCGCCGCCTTCAACGCCACACCTGGCCGGCAACGTCAGGCCGATCGGCCTCGGTGCAAAGCGGGCGCGTCACGATCGGTCAGACAGCGCTCGCCATCGGGGCCTCCCCGCACATCCCGCCTTGTCCATGCCGCGGCGACCCGGCCTCGCGCTATCGGCCGCGATCAGACCGGCGAGCTGGTCACTTCCAGGATCAGGACCTGGCGCGCGTCGCGGACGCCCGCGCGCGCGATAGCGGCGTTGAGCACCCCGCTCATCCGCTCGACGTTGATCGGCGCGAGCGGCCCGCATTCGGCACGGTCGAAATCCAGCAGCGCCAGCAGCATCGCGGACCTGGCCTCCGGCCGGTCGAGATAGAGGCGGAGCGCGGCGTCGGTGTCGCGCGCCTGCAGCGCGAGGCGAACGTTCATTCGGCCGACGATCGCGCCTCCCTCGAACAAGGGCAGCTCGATCGGCTCGACGAAGATGATCGGGTGGCTGGTGATCAGGCCACGGAAATCCGCGCCGCGATCGGCCGCGACCAGCAGCAATGGCAGCAGCGCACGAACCAGCGACCGTCTCACCCCATTCCTCCGCGAAAGCTTCGCCACACCGCCGCGCGCTGCGCGTCCGCCTCTATGATAGGACGGAGACGTCGATGGATGGGACGATGAACGGCCGAAACCTTCCCCCCCGCTACCGGGCGATCACGCCCGACAGCCAGCGCGGTCGCGACCCTGACTGGTCGCTCGAGCCGGAGGAGGATGAGGCCGCTGCCGTCGCTCCCGTGCCGCGGGCACCGGTGGCGGAGGCGAGCCACTGGCGGCAGACGGGTCTGTTCCTCGCCGCCAGCGCGGTCGGCGGGGTGGCCGCGGCGCTGCTGGGCCTGATCCCGGACGTATGGGCATGAGCCCGCGCCTCGGCATCGTCCTGGCGCTCGCGCTGGCGAGCACCAGCGCCGCGGGACAGAGCGGCGTCAGCCCCTATGCGGCGACCCTGGCGCGGCTCCCCGTTCCCACGGGGCGCACCGCCTGGCCGGTGATCGCCGACGCGCAGGCGTGGCATGCGCTCGCCGTCGCGGGCGGCGAGCGCCAGCCGGCGCGCTGGGCGTATGCGCGCAGCCTCATCGGCCAGGATCGCGGCGGCGAGGCGATCGGCGTGCTCGAGACGATGCGCCAAGACGAACATGATCTCATGCTCGTCGACTCGTTCCGCATCGCTTATGGCGCGGCGCTGACGCTCGCGCATCGCGACGAGGAGGCGCTGGCGGCGCTGCTGCCCGCCGCAGGCGGCGACGCCGCGCCGAGCGCGGAACGCTGCGCCTGGCGGCTCCGCGCGCTGTCGGAGCAGGCGCATTATAAAGCCGCCCGCACGCAGGTCGCCTGCGCCACCCCCGCGGTGATGGCGCGGAGCGGCGCCGCGCGCGAGCCCTTCACGCGCGCGATCGCCGAGGTGGCGGTGGAGACCGGCCGCGCCGAGGCCGCGCTGGCGGTGCTGAGCGGCACCGCGCCGGGCGATCTGGCCGCGACGCTGCTCCGCGCGCGCGCCGAGGCGCAGCTCGGCCATACCGTCGCGGCGCAGACGCTGGTGGGCAAGGTGGAGCGCGAGGGCAATGCGCGACTGCGCGCCGGCGCGCGGCTCGCCGCGATCGAGAATGGTCTGACGACCGGGACCCTGCGGCCCGATGCCGCGCGCCAGCAGCTCGCCGCGCTGAGCTTCGGCTGGCGCGGCGACGCGATCGAGGAGCGCGCGCGCAGCCGGGCGTTTGAGCTGGCGGTCGCGGCAGGCGATCATCCCGCGGCGCTCGCCGAAGGCGCCACGCTGCTGCGCTATTTCGACACGACGCGGCGGCCCGTCGGCTTCAAGGCGCAGGTACAGCAACAGCTCGACCAGATGATCGGCCCCGCCTCGACGCTGCCGCTGCCGCGCAGCGCCTCGCTGTTGTGGGATTACCGCGACATCGTCCCCTCCGGCGCGGAGGGCAATCAGCTGATCGAGGCGTTCGCGGCGCGGCTGATCCAGGCCGGCCTCTATCAGCGCGCCGCCGACCTGCTCGCCTATCAGCTGCGTTATCGGACCAGCGACGTGGCACAGGGGCCGCTCTCGGCGCGGGTCGCGACCCTGCTGGTGCTCTCTGGTCGGCCCGCCGACGCGGTGGCGCTGCTGCGCACCACCGCGCGCAGCGACTTCACGCCGGCGATGAACGCCGACCGCCAGCGCGTCCAGGCGATTGCTCTCTCGCAGCTCGGACGCGTCGATCAGGCGCTCGCGATCCTCGCCGAAGTGCCCGACAGCGCGCCGCTCCGCGCAGAGATCCTGTGGAAGCAGCGACGCTGGGCCGATTTCGTTCGCGCCGACGAGACGTTGCTGCCCCCGCCGACAGCACGCCTCAACGCGGTGGAGCAGACGATCGTGCTGCGGCACGCGATCGCGCTCGCGATGCTGGGGCGCAACGGCGATCTATCCACGCTCCACCAGCGCTACGGCGCCGGCTTCGAGGGGGAGACGAGCGGCGGCGTGTTCCGGCTGCTGACCGGACCGCTCGACGCGGCCGGGGGCGCGCGACTGGAACGCGCGCTGGCGGCGCTGCCGAGCGCGAGCCCGGTCGAGGCGCTCGCCCCGTTGCTGGACGCACCGGCCTCGCCGCGAGGCTGACCCGCGCGCGCGAGGGCGGCGACGTCCGGCCGCTGCCCCGCGCGTGCCTCAGCGAAGCAGATCGGAGACCTTGTCGAGGAAGCTCGCGATATGATCGGGCTTGCAGACGAAGGCGTCGGCACCCGCGGCGTAACAAGCGTCCATGTCATGCTGGCTCTGCAGCACGGTCAGCGCCATCACCGGGATCGCCCGCGTCGTGGCGGCGCCCTTCAGCGTCTCGATGACGTCGAGCCCGCTCACGTTGGGCAGACGGATATCGACGATGATCGCATCGGGTCCGATCGCCTCGGCCGCGGCCAACGCGCCGCGCTCGTCGTCGATCACGCGCGGCTCATAGCCGCCGATCGTCAGCCAGGACGCATAGAGCTTGCGATGGCTCGGATCGTCCTCGACCAACATGATACGCTTCTTCATCCGCCTCCTTCGGCGCGGCGCGACCGCCGGCGACTTGTCTGATGATAACGTTTACCCTCGTCGGCCAAGCGGCCGCGCGCGTCAATGCGCGATCAGCCGTTCCACCCCGCGCGCCAGTTCACCGAGGCGGAAGAGATCGGGCATGGTGTCGTGCAACTTGTCGTCGATCACGCAGAGCGCGCCGATCGGATAGCCGGCGCGGTCGACCAGCGGGATGCCGGCGTAGAAGCGGATGAAGGGTGCGGCGACGACAAAGGGGTTGTCGGCGAACCGCCGGTCATGCCGCGCGTCGGGTACGATCATCGGCTCGCCCGGACGATGGATCGCATGCGCGCAGAAGGAGGCCGCGCGCGGCATCTCGTCGTCGACGTCACCCCTCTTGGCGACGATACACTGGCGCGCGCGATCGACGATCGAGACGGTGGCGATCGGCGTTCGGGCCACGCGTGCCGCTTCCTCCACCACCGCCTGCAGCGCCGCGTGGTGATCACGCACGGGTTGCCAGACGCGGTCCACCGCTGACTGGCGCCCTTCCTCGTCGAACGGCACGAAGGCCACCTCTCGCTTCTCCGACCCTACTCCCTTGTCGAAGAACGAAATTTCGGCCGACACTTGATCGTCGTCAAGCGCAAGCCGCACCGTTTCGGCTGGTTCAGCCGCGCGACTCGCTCCGCCGCTGCGCCCACTGACGCATCACTCGCGATCGGCATCCCGCGCCGAGCGCGCGGTCATCCCCGTGGCCGAGGCGTCGTCGAGCATCTGCTCGTCGGGCGCGGGCTTCTCCTCGGGCGGCAGCGCCACGGTCTCGTTCGCGATCGCGGTCGGCGAGGCGATCGGCGACGGCTCGGGGCTGGGGGTCGGCGTCGCGGTCGGCGTGTCCGACATCGACGGCGTCGGCTCGGGGCTGGGCTCGGGCTCGCGCGAGCAGCCCGCCGCCGCCAGCGTCGCGGTCGCGAGCAGCGGGAACATCCATCGCTTGGTCATCGTCACGTCCCTCATCGCGCTGCCACCGCCTGCACCTGTACCGCCGAGCGGCGCTCGACGGTTGCGGCCAGACGCGCGTCCCAGCTATACGGATCCTCGCGGAAGCCTACCTGCCCGTTGGGGCTGGCGAAAGCCGTCCAATAGAGGAGATAGACGCTGACAGGCGCGGCCATCGCGGCGCGCACCGTCTTGCCCGCCGCGACCGTCGCGTCGATCGTCTCGACCGGCCACTCGGGCGTGTCACGCAGCATCAGCCGCGCCAGATCGGCCGGTTTCTCCAACCGCACGCAGCCGTGGCTCGACAGGCGATCGAAGCGCGAGAAGCCCGAGCGCGCCGGCGTATCGTGGAGATAGACCGCGAACTCGTTGGGGAAGTCGAATTTGTAGCGACCCAGCGCGCTCTTCTCCGACGATTGCTGGAGCCGCTTCCCGCCGCCGCCGGTATCGATCACGCGGAAACCGTTGCGCTTGAGATAGCCCGGATTGGCGCGCTCCTTGGGCCATAATTCCTTGGTCGCGATCGAGCTGGGCACGTTCCAGGGCGGATTGAGCACGATGCTGTTGATGCGCGAGATCAGCATCGGAGTCTCGTTGCCCGGCCGGCCGGTCACCGCCTTCATCGACATGACCGGCTGGTCCCCTTCGAAGGCGGTGAGCACCGCGGCGGCGATGTTGACCTGGACGCGCTTCTCATCGAGCTGCGGAGGGAGCCAGCGCCATCGCTCCATATTGGCCATGATCTGGCGCAGCCGCCGCTCGGCGGGGACGTTGAGTGCGGCGAGCGTCTGCGCCCCCACCTGCCCCGCCGGGTTGAGCCCGTAGCGGCGCTGCGCGCGGCGCACCGCGTCGAGCAGCGCGGCATCGAACGTGTCGCCCGATTTGGGCGCCTGCGGATCCTCGATGGCGAGACGTTCGCGCAACTTCGCGACATCGCCGCCGCGGCTGCCGAAAGCGGGCGTCGCCGTGAGCGTCGCCCAGCCGCCCTTCTCGACGATCGCACGATAGCGGGCCAGCCCTGCCACCAGCGTGTCATAGCCCTGATAGGGCGGCGGCAGCGAGCGCAGCCAGCTCGACAGCCGGTCGCGCGACACCGCCTCCGCGAAGGCGGGCAGCGGGTCATACGCCGGCGGACGGATGCCCCAGTCCTTCTGGAAGTCCTCGGGCATCAGCCGCCCGGCATGGACCGCGCGCGCGTGATCGAGCGCGGCGCGCACCATCGCGGCGGAGCCGAGCGCTTCGAGGTCGCCGCGCCGGGTGACGCGCAGACCCTGGGCGAGCTCGTCGTCGGCGATCAGCGTCGCGAGCTGCTGGCGCTGCGCGGCGGTGAGCGTCGGCAGCGGCACGCTCGGCGCCACCGGCGGAACGGGAATGACGGGCACCGGCGCGGGGGGAACGGGCGAGGCGGGCACCTGCCCGAGCGCCGTCGCCTGCGTGACAGGCGGTGCCGCGGGCGGAGTCACCTGCGCCGCGACGGGTGCGCCCAGTGCGACGAGGGCGGCGAAACGGCCGACGCGCCAGTGCGGGGGGCGCGGGAGAGCGGGACGCTGGTTCATCGCGCTTCCTCTAGTGCGCCGCGCGGTCGGTGGAAACACCCAGAAGCGGGACGAGACGCTGTGACACTGGATCGTGCTCAACGCCATCGAGCAGCTGTTCCCCGGCGAGAGCCGGGGTCCAATTGGGAGATGTTCGTTCGACTCGATTTGAGCCATTCCCGGCTGGGCCCCGGCCTGCGCCGGGGCACGGTGTCGGACAACGCCAGTCCCCGAACCCTCGGCCCACCCACCGCTTTATCCGCCCCGTCGCGTCAGCAGCGCGGTGCGCAGGCACTGGCACACCAGCTCGTCGCGCTGGTTGTGCAGCCGGTGCTCGAACGTCACCAGCCCCGCCGCGGGTCGCGAGCGGCTGTCGCGCAGCGCGGTCACCTCGGTCGACGCGCGCAGCGTGTCGCCGATGAACACGGGCGCGGGCATCACGAGCTTGTCATAGCCCAGATTGGCGACCAGCGTTCCCAGCGTCGTCTCCGCCACCGACAGACCCACCATCAGCGCGAAGGTGAAGGTGCCGTTGACGAGGATCTGCCCGAACTCGGACGCGCGCGCCGCCTCGGCGTCGAGGTGGAGCGGCTGCGGATTGTGCGTCATCGTCGAGAACAGCAGATTGTCGGTCTCGGTCACGGTGCGGCGGATCGGGTGCTCGATCCGGTCGCCGACCGCCCATTCGTCATAATGCCGTCCCGCCATCACGAATTCTCCCGCTCGATCCGCACCAGTAGCGCGCCGTCCGCCACCTGCGCCCCCGCCGCCACGCCGAGCTCGGCGACGGTGCCGTCAAACGGTGCGGTGAGGCTGTGCTCCATCTTCATCGCCTCGAGCGTGACCAGTCGCTGTCCCGCCGCGACGCGCTCGCCCGCGGCGATCTCCACCGCGATGACGCGGCCGGGCATCGGCGCCAGGATCGCGCCGTCTCCCGCCGCGCCGCCGCCCGCGCCCTCCGCGCGGAACGGGGTGAGTGCATAGGTCTGCCCCGATTCCGTGATCAGCGCGCGCTCGGTCGCCGGCGCGCGGGCAGAGGTGTCGGCGAGGGTGACGCTCGTGGCCACATGGTCGAGCAGGAAACTCGCCTCGCGCCGCGGCGCCGCGTTGAGCCGGAAGCCGGGCACCAGCGCGGTGCCCGCCAGCTCGTCCGCGGCGGCGGTCAGCGCGGCCTCGCTCGGCCGCTCGGGTGGCATCAGCGCGGCGCCGGCGCGCTCGATCAGCCCGGTGTCGACCGCGCCGGCGGCGAAGTCGGGATGGTCGAGCGCACGCACCAGGAAGCCGGCGTTGGTGCGCACCGGCCACACCCGCGTCTCCGCGAGCGCCGCGCCGAGCCGCGCGCGCGCGGCGTCGCGCGTGTCGGCATGCGCGATCAGCTTGGCGATCATCGGGTCGTAGTGAGGCGAGATCGTCGCGCCCTGCTCCACCCCGGTGTCGACGCGCACGCCCGCGCCGGGTCGGAAGGCGGTCAGCGTGCCGGTGGAGGGCAGGAAGCCGCGCGCGGGATCCTCGGCGTAGAGCCGCGCCTCGATCGCGTGGCCGTCGATCGCGAGCTGGTCCTGGCGCAGCGGCAGCGGTTCGCCGCTCGCGACGCGGAGCTGCCACTCGACCAGGTCGACCCCCGTGATCGCCTCGGTGACGGGATGCTCGACCTGGAGCCGCGTGTTCATCTCCATGAACCAGACGCGGTCGGCGCGCAGGCCCTCGCTCGCGTCGGCGATGAACTCGATCGTGCCCGCGCCGACATAGTCGACCGCGCGGGCGGCGCGTACCGCGGCGTCGCACACCGCGGCGCGGGTGGCCGCGTCCATGCCGGGCGCGGGCGCCTCCTCGATCACCTTCTGGTGGCGGCGCTGGAGCGAGCAGTCGCGCTCGAACAGGTGGACGACCTGGCCGTGGCGGTCGCCGAACACCTGCACCTCGATGTGGCGCGGCGCGAGGATATAGCGCTCGATCAGCACGCGCTCGTCGCCGAACGCCGCCGCCGCCTCGCGCCGGCACGCGGCGAGCGCGGCGGCGAAGTCGGCGGGATCGTCGACGCGACGCATGCCCTTGCCGCCGCCGCCCGCGACCGCCTTGATGAGGACGGGATAGCCGACGCGATCGGCCTCGACGGCGAGCCGCTCGGGCGACTGGTCCTCGCCGAGATAGCCCGGGGTGACGGGCACGCCCGCGGCGATCATGCGCTGCTTGGCGGCGTCCTTGAGCCCCATCGCGCGAATGCTGGCGGGATCAGGGCCTACCCAGATGAGCCCGGCGCCGATCACCACTTCGGCGAAGTCGGCGTTCTCGGAGAGGAAGCCGTAGCCGGGGTGGATCGCGGCGGCGCCGGTCTCGCGCGCGGCGGCGAGGATCAGGTCGCCGCGCAGGTAGCTGTCGCGCGCGGGCGCGGGGCCGAGCCGGACCGCGGCATCGGCGAGGCGGACGTGAAGCGCGTCGGCGTCGGCGTCGGAATAGACCGCGACGGTGCGCACACCGAGCGCGCGCGCGGTGCGGATGACGCGGCAGGCGATCTCGCCGCGGTTGGCGATGAGGAGCGAGGGGAGCATGGGGTTACCTCCGGACCACGGGGGTGAGCGAGGCTCGAGCCACCCTCGGATTGGCGTCATGCTGAACTCGTTTCAGCATCCACCGCGCCGCGCGCGCCATCCTACGAGAGAGAGGATGGCCAAGCAGCCGTGCGTCTACATCCTCGCGAGCCACCGCAACGGCACGCTCTACATCGGCGTCACCGCCGACCTGCTCGCACGCCTGCACCAGCATCGCACCGGGACGGACGGCTTCACGGGCCGCTACGAGGTCGCCCGGCTGATCCACTACGAATTTCTCCCCGACATGCTGGCGGCAATCGCGCGCGAGAAACAGCTCAAGCGCTGGCATCGCGAGTGGAAGATGAACCTGATCGAGCGCGACAATCCTGACTGGGCTGATCTCGCGGTGACGCTCGGTCTTGCGCCGCTCCCTCTGCCTACGCGGCCTGGTGGACCCTGAAACAAGTTCAGGGTGACGCCAGGTATATAGGGTAGCGCGCATATTGCGGCCTGAGCGCTCGCCGCGATGATCACCACCCATCCCGCTCACATCCGGAACACCCCGAACCGCGGCGCCTCCTCGACCGGCGCGTTGAGGCACGCCGCCAGCGCCAGCCCGAGCACGTCGCGCGTCTGCGCCGGGTCGATCACGCCGTCGTCCCACAGCCGCGCCGTGGCGTAATAAGGGTTGCCCTCGTCCTCATATTTCTGCCGCACCGGCGCCTTGAACGCCTCGGCCTCGTCCGCCGTCCACGTCGCGGAGTCGCGGTGGACGGTGGCGAGCACCGCCGCGGCCTGCTCGCCGCCCATCACGCTGATCCGGCTGTTGGGCCAGCTGAACAGGAAGCGGGGACCGTAGGCGCGGCCGCACATGCCGTAATTGCCCGCGCCGAAGCTGCCGCCGATCAGCACAGTCAGCTTGGGCACGCTGGCGGTCGCCACCGCGGTGACGAGCTTGGCGCCGTGCTTGGCGATCCCCTCGGCCTCATATTTGCCGCCCACCATGAAGCCCGAGATGTTCTGCAGGAACAGCAGCGGCACGCGGCGCTGGCACGCCAGCTCGATGAAATGCGCGCCCTTCTGCGCGCTCTCGGAGAAGAGCACGCCATTGTTGGCCAGGATCGCCACCGGCATACCGTGGAGATGCGCGAAGCCGCACACCAGGCTGCTGCCGAACAGCGGCTTGAACTCGTGGAAGCGCGACCCGTCGACCAGCCGCGCGATCACCTCGCGCACCTCATAGGGCGCGCGCACGTCCTGCGGCACGATCCCGTACAGCTCCTCGGCCGGGTAGAGCGGCGCGGCCGCCGGCGCGAGATTGACCGTCGGCGGCGCCACCGGCGGCAACGTGGCGACGATGTCGCGCACGATCGTCAACGCGTGAAGATCGTCCTCGGCGACATGATCGACCACGCCCGAGCGGCGACCGTGCGTGTCGGCACCGCCGAGCTCCTCCGCGCTGATCTCCTCACCCGTCGCCGCCTTCACCAGCGGCGGCCCGGCGAGGAAGATCGTCCCCTGCCCGCGCACGATCACCGTCTCGTCCGACATCGCCGGGACATAGGCGCCACCCGCGGTGCAGCTGCCCATCACGCACGCCACCTGCGCGATGCCGCGCGCCGACATCTGCGCCTGGTTGAAGAAGATCCGGCCGAAATGATCGCGGTCGGGGAAGACCTCGGCCTGGTGCGGCAGGTTCGCGCCGCCCGAGTCGACGAGATAGAGGCAGGGCAGCCGGTTCTCGAGCGCGATCTCCTGCGCGCGCAGATGCTTCTTGACCGTGAGCGGGTAATAGGTGCCGCCCTTCACCGTGGCATCGTTGGCGACGATCATCACCTGCCGTCCGGAGACGGTGCCGACGCCGCAGATCAGCCCCGCGCCGGGCACCTCGTCGCCGTAGAGCCCGCCCGCGGCGAGCTGGCCGATCTCGAGGAACGCCGCCCCCGCGTCGAGCAGCCGCTCGACCCGCTCGCGCGGCAGCAGCTTGCCGCGCGCGCTGTGGCGCTCGCGCGACGCCGCGCTGCCCCCCAGCGCCGCCGCGGCGACCCGCTCGCGCAGCGCGGTGGCGAGCGCGCGATGGTGCGCTTCATTGGCGCGGAAGCGGTCGTCGTCGCGCGCGATCGTCGAGGATAGGACGGGCGCGCTCACTGCGCCACCGGCTCGGTCGCGCCGACCAGCTCGCGCCCGATCAGCATGCGCCGGATCTCGTTGGTGCCCGCGCCGATGTCGAGCAATTTGGCGTCGCGCAGGAAGCGCTCGACCGGCCAGTCCCTGGTGTAACCCGCGCCGCCGAGCGCCTGCACCGCCTCGCCGGCGACGCGGAACGCGCTCTCCGAGGCGAGCAGGATCGCGCCCGCGGCGTCGAAGCGCGTGGTCCGCCCCGCGTCGCAGCTGCGTGCCACCGCATAGACGTACGCGCGCGCCGAATTGAGCGCGACATACATGTCCGCCACCTTGGCCTGCATCAGCTGGAAGCTGCCGATCGCGCGTCCGAACTGGCGCCGCTCGCGCAGGTACGGCAGCACCGTGTCGAGGCACGCCTGCATGATGCCGAGCTGGATGCCCGCGAGCACGGTGCGCTCATAGTCGAGCCCGCTCATCAGGATACCGACACCGCCGTTGAGCGGTCCCATGACGTTCGCCTCGGGCACCTCGCAGTCGGTGAACACCAATTCGGCGGTGGGGGAGCCGCGCATCCCCATCTTGTCGATCTTCTGCCCGATCGCGAAGCCGGGCATGTCCTTCTCGATCAGGAAGGTGGTGATGCCGCGGCTGCCCTCGCCGGTCTTGGCATAGACCACCAAGGTGTCGGCGTAGGGGGCGTTGGTGATCCAGAATTTCGTCCCGTTGAGCACCCAGCCGCGGTCGCTGCGCCGCGCGGCGAGCTTCATCGAGACGACGTCCGACCCCGCCCCCGCCTCGGACATGGCGAGGCTGCCGACATGCTCGCCCGAGATCAGCTGGGGCAGGAAGCGCGCCTTCTGCTCGGGGTTCGCCCAGCGGCGGATCTGGTTGACGCACAGGTTGGAATGCGCGCCATAGGAGAGACCGATCGAGGCCGAGGCGCGCGCCACCTCCTCCTGCGCCACGACATGCTCGAGATAGCCCAGGCCAAGACCGCCATCGGCCTCATCCACGGTGATGCCGTGGAGCCCGAGCTCGCCCATCGCTGGCCAGAGCTCGGCGCGCGGGAACCAGTCCTCGGCGTCGATCCGCGCGGCGAGCGGGGCGATCTTGTCCGCGGCGAAGCGCCGCGTCGTGTCGCGGATCATCTCGGCGTTCTCGCCCAGCGCGAAGTCGAAATCGGGCGTCATGGCCGCATCCTCTACCGTTCTTCGGGCGCGCTCCCCTCTCTCCCGCTTCCCCGGCGAAGGCCGGGGCCCAGTTGCGAAAGCCGGCGATAGAGCCGGCAGCTTCGCCCAACTGGACCCCGGCGTCCGCCGGGGAGGCAGAAAGAGGCAATGGCCCGCCTCATCTTCCCAACAGCATAGCCCCGCCCTACCGCCATCCCAAGTTGAAGCGCGCGAACACTTTCCATAGATGGCATCTATGATCGACCGCTACCTGTTGCGCTACTTCCTCGCGGTGGTCGATAAGGGCACCTTCTCGCGCGCCGCGTCGCACTGCCGGGTGACGCAGCCGACGCTCTCGGTCGGCATCGCCAAGCTGGAGACCTTGCTCGGCCAGCCGCTGTTCGAGCGCAGCAGCCGCCGCGTCGCGCTCACCGCGGCCGGCGCGCGGCTGGCCGAGCACGCGCGGCGGATCGAGGCGGGCTTCCTCGCCGCCGAGCAGGCGGTAAGCGACTCGCCCGCCGCCAAGCTGATCCGGCTCGGCCTGTGCACCACCCTGCCCGACGCCTGGGTCGAGGAAGCCCTGCGCGCCGCTGCGGTCGCCGGCGAGCGGCTCGAGCTGGTCGAGGGCCGCGCCGGCGAGCTGCGCGCCGCGCTCGACCGCGGGCGGGTCGACGCGATCGTCGCACCGCTCGACGCCGCGCTGCCGCACCGCGCCTTGTTCGACGAGCCCTATGCGATGGCGTTCGCACGCGATCATCCGTTCGCGGCACGGCCGAGCGTCGAGGCGGAGGAACTCGCCGCCGAGCCGATGGTGGTGCGACGCCATTGCGAGATGCTGGCCGAGACCAGCCGCTTCTTCACCGCGCGCGGGATCCGCCCGTTCATGGCGGCGAGAACCCATAGCGACTCGCGCGCGCTCGCTTATGTCCGCGCCGGTCTCGCGACGACGCTGCTCCCCGCCTGCTACGCCGATCCGGCGCTCGCGCTGGTGCCGCTCGCCGGCTTCGACCAGCGCCGCACCGTCGCGCTCTGCTTCGCGCCCGACAGCCGCGCGCGCGCCGAGGGAAGCGTCGCGCTCGCCCGCATCGGCGATCGTCTGGCGCAGCTCGGAGCCGCCGCGGCGGCAGCGTTTACCATTAATTATCCCACTTAGGCCTAATCACCTGCCCCTTGGCGCATGCGCCGCATGGGGGGAAGTCTATCTATGTCGAAGTCCGCGCTCCTGCTCTCGGCCGCGATCCTCGTCGGGCTTGCCGCCCCGGCCGCGGCGCAGAACCTGCGCGGGTCCGCCGCCGACGCCAAGCCGACCGACGCCAAATCGGGCGACTCGCCCAACACCGCCGATATCGTCGTCACCGCGACGCGCCGCTCCGAGCGGCTGTCGAACGTGCCGATCGCGGTGTCGGCGTTCGGCCAGGCCGCGCTGCAGAATTCGGGCGCGACCGACATCCGCCAGATGACCCAGATCGCGCCGTCGCTGCTGGTCTCGTCGACCGGCTCGGAGGCGAACGCCGCGGCGCGAATCCGCGGCATCGGCACCGTCGGTGACAATCCCGGGCTGGAGAGCTCGGTCGCGGTGTTCATCGACGGCATCTATCGCAGCCGCACCGGCGCCGGGCTCAACGACCTCGGCGAGATCGAGCGGATCGAGGTGCTGCGCGGCCCGCAGGGCACGCTGTCGGGACGCAACTCCTCGGCCGGCGCGATCAGCATCTACACCAAGCTGCCCGAGTTCAAGTTCGGCGGCTTCGCCGAGGCGACCTACGGCAATTACGACGCGGTGCGCCTGTCGGGCGCGCTGACCGGGCCGGTGATCAAGGACCTGCTCGCCTTCCGCGTCGACGGCGTCTATTCGAAGCGCAACGGCTTCCTGCGCGACACGGTCAACGACACCGACTATAACGATCGCAACCGCTATTTCGTCCGCGGCCAGCTGCTCTTCACTGTCACGCCCGATCTCGCGATCCGGCTGATCGGCGACTATACCCACCGCGACGAGAAATGCTGCGGCGCGGTCTATGTCGGCACCGCCGAGACGACCGACCCGACCCCCGGCGTCCCCGGTGACGTCGCCTTCAACGCCAATGGCAACCGCATCACCGCGATCCTGCGCAGCCTCGGCGGCGTGCTGCCGAGCGAGGGGGATCCGTACAACCGGAAGATCGCCTTCACGCCGGGCCGGGCCTATTCCAACCTCACCACGGACGGCGGCGTCTCGGCGCGGGTGCGCTGGAACATCGGCGCGACCCAGCTGACCTCGCTGACCGCCTATCGCGAGTATAAGTCCGCCGGCGCGGCGGACATCGACTATGGCAATGTCGATATCGCCTACCGCCCGGACGACGGCAACAACTATCGCCGCTTCAAGACCTTCACGCACGAGAGCCGCTTCTCGGGCTCGATCCTCGGCAACAAGCTCGACTGGCTGGTCGGCGGCTATTACGCGCACGAGGACCTCGAGGTCGTCGACAATCTTCGCTTCGGCACGCAATATGGCGCCTTCGCCGCGTGCCGCATCGTCGCGACGATCAACCCGCTGGCGGCGCTGCGCAACCCCGCCAATCCGGGCTGCCTCAGCACCGCCGGGCGCGGGGCGCTGACCGGCGCGGTGGGCGCACAGATCGTCGGCGGGATCGATCGGCTGAGCACGCTCAACGATCGCGGCAGCCTGCGCGACGTCTACGATCAGACCAGCGAGAACTGGGCGTTCTTCACGCACAACATCTACAAGCTGACCGACCGGCTCAACGTCACGCTCGGCCTGCGCTACACGCATGAGAGCAAGCGGCTCGCCGCCGCGTTCAACAACAACAACACGGTCTGCCCGGCGCAGCAGGCCGCGCTGGCCCCGCTGCTGCGCAGCACCAACGCGACGGTCCAGTCGCTCGCGGCCGGCATCATCACGCTGACCTGCACCGGCAACTCGACCTCGGCGCTGACCGGCGTCGGGCTCAACGACCGGTTCAAGGAGGGCCAGCTCACCGGCACCGGCGTGGTCTCGTGGAAGCCGGTCGACAGCACGCTCGTCTATGCCTCCTACGCGCGTGGCTACAAGGCGGGCGGGTACAATCTCGACCGTTCGGACCTCAGCGCGACGGTGTTCGCGACGCCGACCGCGGCGAGCGCGAGCAACCTCCGCTTCGATCCCGAGACGGTGAACGCCTATGAGCTCGGGCTCAAATATAGCGCGCACCAGATCACCGCCAATGTCGCGCTGTATCGTTCGGAGTTCACCAACTTCCAGCTCAACACCTTCAACGGCACCAACTATATCGTGCAGAACATCGGCGGCTGCGACCAGTCGCTGAACGGCGCCGATCACGACAACAATACGGCCACCGGCGCCTGCACCGGCAAGGTCGGCAAGGGCGTGGTCGCCCAGGGCGTCGAGCTGGAGCTGGGCCTCTACCCGGCGCCGGATGTCACGGTGAACCTCGGCTACACGCTGGCGGACGCGAAATATCAGCGCGATCTCGTCGGCAGCAAGGCCGGCGAGCCGCTCAACGCGGCGCTGTTCCTGCTGCCCGGCCACCAGATGTCGAACGCGCCCAAGCACACCGTCACCAGCGCGGTGACGTGGAGCCCGGCGCTCGGCGGCGGCGGGCTGACCGGCCTGTTCTACGTCGATGGCCGCCTGACCAGCGACTATAACACCGGCTCGGACCTGTTCATCGAGAAGGCGCAGGACGGCTTCTTCGTGATGAACGCGCGCCTCGGCGTGCGCGGCCCCGAGCAGCGCTGGGCGGTCGAGTTCTGGGCGCAGAACCTGCTCGACGCGGACTATCAGCAGGTGGCGTTCAACCTGCCGTTCCAGGGTGCGGGCAGCCGCTCGCAGGTGCAGGCGTTCGGCGCACCATCCTTCGCGACGGGCAATGCCCTGTTCGGCGCCTTCCCCGCCGAGCCGCGCACCTATGGCGTGACGCTGCGCTCGCGCTTCTAGGGGCTGTTCGATCCGCGCCGTGCTCCCGCGCACGCGGGAGTCCAGTGTGGCGGGCGGTGACGCCGGTGGCCCTGGGCTCCGGCGTCCGCCGGAGCACGCCGCTACCGCGTCAGGCGCGAGTCAGGCGGAGGCCACTCGTCCCGCCACTTTGCGCAGGGCGTCAGCGCGCATAGGCATAGGGTCCGCCGCGTTCGAGCGCGCGTTGGTAGGCGGGCCGGGCGTGGATGGTCGCGAGCCACGCCACGGTCGCCGGCCGCGCCCCCCCCAGCCCGGCGCGATGGCGCGCCGCCTCGAGCGGGAAGCTCATCATGATGTCCGCCGCGGTGAAGGCCTCGCCCGCGAACCACGGCCGCTGCGCCAGCTCCGCCTCGACGAAATCGAGGTGGCGGTCGATCATCGGCTGCACCCGCGCGACCGCGCGCTTGCCGATCAGCGGCAGTCGCGAGAGCACCAGCTTGAGCAGCAGCGGCGGCATCATCGACCCCTCGGCATAATGGAGCCAGAAGCGGTAACGCAGCGCGTCGTCGCGTCTCGCCGGGGCACCGAGCCGGCCATCGGCGCGATCGACCAGATACTCGACGATCGCGCCGGTCTCGGCGACGACGCGACCGCGCTCGCCCACTGCGGCGCCGTCGCGGTCCTCGATCACCGGCGACTTGCCGAGCGGATGGACGCGGCGCAGCTCGGGCGGCGCGAGCATCGTCTTGGGATCGCGCGCGTAGCGCTCCACCTCATAGGCGAGACCGAGTTCCTCCAGCAGCCACAGCACGCGCTGCGAGCGCGAGTTCTCGAGATGGTGGACGACGATCGTCATGACGGCTCCCCTGCGTGCGCGACCCAGATCCAGATCGCTGCGGTGAACGCGACCGCGCCGTCGCGTATCCGCGGCGCGAGCGCCGCCACGATCCGACGTTCGATCGCCGCCCGCTCCTCCGGCGCCGCGGCGGCGAGCACCGAGGCGGCGGGACCGATGCGGCGGAAGAAGGCGAGCGCGTCGCCGGCCGGATCGTCCCCGGCGCCGACCACGTAGCGGAGGTCATGGCGGGTGGCCGTCGCGCCGCGCCAGCCCGCGGCGGCGAGGACATCCTGCGTGAGTGCATGATCGGCCAGTCCGAACGGTCCCGGGGCGTAGGCACCGGTCGATCGGGGTGAGACGCCGGCCGCGGCGTCGAGCGCGGTGGCCCAGTCGTTCTCCCCGCGTGTCCGGAAGCACGAGAAGACGAGCGGCGCGCCCGATCGCGCCGCGCGCGCCATCGCCGCGAAGGAGGTGACGGGATCGTCGAAGAACATCACGCCGTGGCGCGAGACGATGAGGTCCAGCGGGGCGAGTGTCGGCAAGAGAGCGGCGGCGTCACCGACGAGGAAGTCGACCCGGCGATCGCCCTCAGCGCCCCCGCCGGTGTGAGGAGCGAGGACAGCGGTACGCTCCCGCGCGATCGCGACGAGCGGCGCGGCGAGGTCGATGCCCGATACAAACAGCCCAGGACGCGCTGCGGCGAGCGCCAGCGCGGTGCTCCCGACGCCGCAGCCGACGTCCGCCGCGCGCCCGCTGTCCGGTGCGACCGAGGCAATCGCCGAGTCCAAAACCTCGGCGACATCGGCGAAGGCGCGCTCGGTGCGCTGCCACTCCGCCGCCCAGGTCGCCCCGACGCGGGCGCTCCAGTCCGCGCCCGACGTCATCGGCCGGCCTCCCGCGCCCCGCGGTCGATGGGCAGCCGCGGAGACGGACGCCCGATCACCATGCGACGGCCGCGAGCAGGTCGCCGGTCCCGCCGCCTGCGCGGTCGCCGCCGCCGCCGCCGCCCCGCTCGGAAGGCGAACGGCTCAGACGTCGTCGTCCTCGCTCGGGCCCGCCATCATACCGTCGGCGACCTGCTCGGTGCGCGCGCGGATCGCCTTCTCCAGCCGCTGCATCATCTCGGGGTTCTCGCGCAGGAAGGTCTTGGCGTTCTCGCGCCCCTGCCCGATCCGCACCGAGTCATAGGAGAACCAGGCGCCCGACTTCTCGACCAGCCCGGCCTTCACCCCGATGTCGAGGATCTCGCCGATCTTGGAGATACCCTCGCCGTACATGATGTCGAACTCGACCTGCTTGAATGGCGGCGCGACCTTGTTCTTCACCACCTTCACGCGGGTAGCGTTGCCGATCACCTCGTCGCGATCCTTGATCGCACCGGTGCGGCGGATGTCGAGCCGGACCGAGGCGTAGAATTTCAGCGCGTTGCCGCCCGTCGTCGTCTCCGGGTTGCCGTACATCACGCCGATCTTCATACGCAGCTGGTTGATGAAGATCACCATGCAGCGTGAGCGGCTGATCGAGCCGGTGAGCTTGCGCAGCGACTGCGACATCAGCCGCGCCTGCAGGCCGACGTGGCTGTCGCCCATCTCGCCCTCGATCTCGGCGCGCGGCACCAGCGCGGCGACCGAGTCGACCACCAGCACGTCGATCGCGTTGGAGCGCACCAGCGTGTCGGTGATCTCCAGCGCCTGCTCGCCGGTATCGGGCTGCGACACGATCAGCTCGTCGATGTTGACGCCCAGCTTCTTGGCATAGACCGGATCGAGCGCGTGCTCGGCGTCGACGAAGGCGGCGGTGCCGCCGTTCTTCTGCGCCTCGGCGATGACGTGGAGCGCCAGCGTCGTCTTGCCCGAGCTCTCCGGCCCATACACCTCGATCACGCGGCCGCGCGGCAGCCCGCCGACCCCCAGCGCGATGTCGAGCCCGAGCGAGCCGGTCGAGATCGCCTCGACCTGCATCGTCTCCTTCTGCCCGAGCTTCATCGCCGAGCCCTTGCCGAAGGCGCGGTCGATCTGTGCCAGCGCGGCGTCGAGCGCCTTCTGACGGTCTGCGTTCGCGGTAGCCATGCCGGTATCGATCACCTGAAGTTTGGCGGCCATTGCCGTGGACCCTTTCGCTAGAGCAACCGCGCGTCGCGTTCAACGCACCGCTATGGTGTATTCTCTTTGTTCCGCGAGAACAAGTAGAGAACTTGCGGGTGAAATCAAGCGCTATCGCCGTGACGCGCAGTCGCGGTGGCGATCACCGGGGCGACATAGCCGAAGGCGGAGCCGATCGACTCGATGCAGGGGACTGTCAGTCCCCTACTCAGCAGGCGCAGCGCGGCGCACGGGGCGTGAGCCGTGCCGCGTCGCCGACGCATCCGGGCGCGATCACCGCACCGCGGTGGCGAGTTGCCACCAGCCGGGATGGTCCGCCGCGATGGCGCGCGCGGCGGCATCGCGCGCGGCCACGTCGTCGAACAAGCCGAAGCAGGTCGCGCCCGAGCCCGACATGCGCGCCAGCCGGATGCCGCGACAGGCCGCCAGCGCGCCGAGCAGGCCGCGCACCGAGGGCGCGATCGCCTCGGCGGCGGGTTGGAGATCGTTGCGCCCCGCGACCGCGCGCGCCAGCGTCTCGCCCGCGGCGATGGCGCCGCGGTCGATCCCGTCCCAGCGCGCGAAGACCGCCGCGGTCGGCACTTTCTCCCGCGGGTTGACCAGCAGCGCGGGGCAATCATCCAGGCCAGCGATCGGCACGAGGTCATCGCCGCGTCCCGTTCCCAGCGCGGCGCGGCCCAGCAGACAGGCCGGCACGTCCGCCCCGAGCGCGCGCGCGACCGCGTCGAGCCGCGCGTCACCGGGCGCGACGCCGTGCCGTCGCGCGAGCGCGCGCAGCGTCGCGGCCGCGTCGGCGGAGCCACCCCCGATCCCCGAGGCGACCGGCAGCCGCTTGTCGAGCGTGATCGCGTAAGCCGCGGCGATCCCGAATGCCGCGCGGAAGGCGTCGGCGGCGCGGACCACGAGATTGTCCGCGGTCGCCCCGATCGCGTCGGCGAAGGGGCCGGTAACGTGGAAGTGATCGCGCTCGGCGGGCGCGAGCGTCACGACGTCGCCCTCCCGCGCGAACACGAAGAGCGTCTCGAGCGCGTGATAGCCGTCGGCTCGCCGCGCACGCACGTGGAGCGCGAGGTTGAGCTTGGCGGGCGCGATCTCGACCAGCGGCGCTATCCCCTCCCCCGCGCTCAACGCAGCGCCTCGATACCGCGCGCGATCTTCTGGTCGAGCCGCGCCGCTTCGGCCTCGTCGGCGACCTGCCGTGCCGCGGTCCAGGCATAACGCGCCTCATAGCGGCGCCCGGCCGTCCAATAAGCGTCGCCGAGGTGCTCGCCGATCTCGGCATTGGCGGGGTCGCCCAGCACCGCTTGCTCCAGCAGCGGCAGCGCACGCGCGCGCTGGCCGCGCACCAGCAGCGCCCAGCCGAGCGAGTCCGCGATCGCCGCATCGTCGGGCTTGAGCGCGGCGGCGCGCTCGAGCAGCTTCTGCGCCGCGCCCAGCCGCTCGCGCCGCTGTACCAGCGCATAACCGAGGTAATTGAGCGCGAGCGGCTCGCTCGGCCCCAGCTTCACCGCTTGCTCCAGCGCCGGCAGCGCCTCGGCCCATCGCTTCGCCTCGTCGAGCGCGGCGCCATATTGCAGCCAATCGGCCCAGTCCGCGGCGGTCCCTGCGCGCTCGATCAGGCGGCGATAGAGCGGCACCGCCTCGGCCGGGCGGCCGAGCCGGACATGGAGATCGGCGAGCCGCTGGACGTCCTCGGTCGCGGCGTCGGGCGCAGTCCCGAGCGCGCGCGCGGCGGCGAGCGCCTCCGCGTCACGCTTGTCGTCGGCGAGCAACTGCACCCGACCGGTGGCGCTGATCTGCGCGTACAGGCTGGTGGGCGACACCGCGTCGAGCACCGCCAGCGCCTGGTCGGTCGCGCCGTCGCGCGCGAGGACCCCGGCGAGCAGGACGCGCGCGCGATCGTTGCCGGGGTCGGCGCGCAACGCGGCCTGGAGCAGGGTGAAGGTGAGCGGGCCCGGCGCACCGACCGCCAGGTCCGAGGCGACGCGCGCGAACAGATAGGAGGCGCCGAAGGCGAGCGAAGGGGTGGCGGCATAGCGCTTCGCCAGCGCGGGATCACTCGCCGCCGCGCGCAGCGTGGTGATGGCGGACTCGCCGCCGACCGCGAGCAACCGCGCCGCCGCCGGCCCCTCGCCGCGACCGAGCAACAGGCGCGCGGCGGCGACGCGATGGTCCTGGCTGGCGAGGTCGTTGCCGAGCAGCGGGCGAAGCGCGGCCTCGCCCTCCGCCAGCTTGCCGGTGGCGATCAGCAGCAGCGCGCGCGTCTCCTCGACGAAGCGGCGCGACACCGCGTCCGCGGGCGCGCGCGCGAGCGGCGCGAACGGGTCGCCGCCGGCGTCGAGCGCGGCCCAGGCGGCGAGCGGCGCGGCGAGGATGCGGAGCTGGTCGTCGCGCAGGCGGGCGATGGCGGCGCCGGCGGCGACCCGGTCACCGCTGCGCGCGGCGCGCGCGAGCGCGAGCAGGGCGGCATCGGCGGGGGCGACGCCCTGATCGGCGAGCGACGCCGCGGCGCGATCGGCGAGCGCGAGGTCGCCCGCGCGCACCGCCTCGCGATAGGCGCGCACCGCGACCACGGCATTGTCCGGAGCGGCGGCGAGCGCGCGCGCATAATCGCTGGTCGCGGTGGCGACTTCCCCGTCCGCGGCGGCGGCGCGCGCTTTCATATAGGCGCCGAGATCGCCGGTCGCGGCCGCGGCGGCGCCCGGCACGAGCAGCACCAGCAGCGCGGCGGAGGCGAGACCGGGAGGGCTGAACCGCATGACCCGCTGTCGCGGCTCGGGCGCGGTCGCGTCAACCCCGGCGGCTGGGTTTATTGCGCGCGATGAGGATGAAGGCGCAGAGGTGACGGTGAAGCGGCGTCCTCTCCTTCTCCGTCAGCCCGGACTTGGTCCGAGATCCACCCTTCCGCGAGAGCAACGCTCCGCGAACGTGCGGAACGGTAGTCCGGACCCAAGAAGGTTTGATGTCGCGAAAGCTGCTTGCCCCGTCATCCCGGGCCCTTCGACAAGCTCAGGAGAGCCTTGACCCGGGATCCATCGCGCCGCGAGAGCCGCCGGCGTTGCTCTCGCGGCACCATGGATCCCGGCGCGAGGCCGGGATGACGGTGATGAAAGACTAAGCCGCCTTTTGGGCCCGGACCCGTGGATCCCGGAACACGTCCGGGATGACGGTAGTGAGGAAGGTCAGCCGCGTCCGCGCCGAACCCCCGATCTCCTCACATGTTCGGGTAGTTGGGCCCGCCGCCGCCCTCGGGGACGACCCAGTTGATGTTCTGCGTCGGATCCTTGATGTCGCAGGTCTTGCAGTGGACGCAATTCTGCGCGTTGATCACGAACTTCGGCTCACCCACCTCCTCGCCGACGATCTCGTACACGCCGGCGGGACAATAGCGCTGCGCGGGCTCGTCGTAGAGCGGCAGGTCGTAGTCGACCGGGATCGACGGATCCTTGAGCGTGAGGTGGACCGGCTGATCCTCCTCGTGGTTGGTGTTCGACAGGAACACCGAGGACAGCCGGTCGAAGGTCAGCACGCCGTCGGCTTTGGGATAATCGATCTTCTTGACCAGGTCCTTGCGCCACAGGGTCTCGTGATCGGGATGGTGGTGCAGCGTGAACGGCATGCGCAGCCCGAGATACTCGAGCCACATCGTCACGCCCGCCAGCCCCGAGCCGATCAGGTCGCCGAAGCGCTTCACCAGCGGCACGACGTTGCGGACGATCGACAGCTCCTTCCTGACCCAGCTGCGCTCGAACGCCTCGGGGTAAGCGATCAACTCGTCCCCCGCGCGCTGCGACACGATCGCGTCGACCGCCGCCTCGGCGGCGAGCATCGCGCTCTTCATCGCGGTGTGCGTGCCCTTGATCCGCGGCACGTTGAGGAAGCCCGCGCTGTCGCCGATCAGCGCGCCACCGGGGAAGACCAGCTTGGGAATGGACTGCAGCCCGCCGTCGTTGATCGCGCGCGCGCCGTAGCTGACGCGCTTGCCGCCCTCGAGCAGCGCCGCCACCGCCGGATGCGTCTTCCAGCGCTGCATCTCCTGGAACGGCGAGACGTACGGATTGCTGTAGTTGAGCCAGGTGACGAAGCCGATGCTGACCTGCCCGTTGGCCTGATGGTAGATCCAGCCGCCTCCGTTCGAGCCGCTCTCGCTGAGCGGCCAGCCCTGGGTGTGGATCACCTTGCCGGGCGTGTGCAGCGCGGGATCGATGTCCCACAATTCCTTGACGCCGAGGCCGTAGACCTGCGGGTCGCAGTCGCGTCGCAGGTCGAAGAGACGCATCAGCTCCTTCGACAGGTGTCCGCGGCAACCCTCTGAGAAGAAGGTGTATTTAGCGTGCAGCTCGAGCCCGGGCTGATAATCGGGCTTGTGCGTGCCGTCGCGCGCGACGCCCATGTCGCCGGTGGCGACGCCCTTCACGCTGCCGTCGTCGTGGAACAGGATCTCGGCCGCGGCGAAGCCGGGGAAGATCTCGACCCCGAGCTCCTCGGCCTTGCCCGCGAGCCAGCGGCACAGATTGCCGAGCGAGCCGGTATAAGTCCCCTTGTTGTGGAGGAACGGCGGGGTCCACAGATGCGGCAGCGTGAACCTGCCCTTCTTGGTCAGCACCCAGTGGAGGTTCTCGGTGACGGGCACCTCGGCCAGCGGGCAGCCCTGCTCGCGCCAGTCGGGCAGCAGTTCGTCGAGCGACTGCGGGTCGATGACGGCGCCGGAGAGGATGTGCGCGCCGACCTCGGAGCCCTTTTCCAGCACGCAGACCGAGACCTCGGCGCCCTTCTCCGCGGCGACCTGCTTGAGCCGGATCGCCGCCGACAGGCCCGCCGGCCCGGCGCCGACGATCACCACGTCATAGGGCATGGACTCGCGTTCGCTCACGTCATCTTCTCCTCGGGAGCGCCCGGCGCCGCCTCACCGCGGGCACTCGTCGTATCGTCGCAACGGCTGATCGGGCCGGCGGTGCCAGAAAGTTGACGCTCACGTCAACCGCGATCCTATGATGAGCAGATGGGGGCAGACCAGAATCACGACTGGGCCAAGATCGCGGCGAGTGCGCTCGACTGGTGGCGCGAGGCGGGGGTCGACACGCTCGTCGAGGACGCGCCGTTCGACTGGCTCGCCGCGGTCGAGACCGCCGCGCCGGCCGCCTTCGCTCCGCTCGCCGCGACGGCGGTGGCGCCCGCCCCCGCCGCGCTGCCCGACACGCGCGAGGCGTTCGCGACGTGGCGGCTGGGAGAGGACGCGCCCGAGGCGCGCTGGGGCGGCGTCGCGATCGCGGCGAGCGGGCGGGCGGACGCCGAGCTGATGGTGTTCGTCGACTGCCCCGAGCGCGACGACCGCGAGACGCTGCTCGAGGGCGAGACCGGGCGCCTGTTCGATCGGATGCTCGCCGCGATCGGCCGCTCGCGCGCCGACACCGCGCTCGCCTCGGTCTGCACGCGCCGCCCGACCACTGGCCGCGTGCCGCGCGACATCGCCGATCGGCTCGGCGAGATCGCGCGCCATCACGTCGCGCTCGCGGCGCCGAAACGGCTGCTGGCGATGGGCGATGCGGCGAGCCGTGCGCTGCTGGCGATGAGCGTCGCCGACGCGCGGGGACGTACGCACATCGTTAACCATAGAAGCGGCACCATCACGCACGTCGTGGCGACGCACCATCCGCGCTTCCTGCTGGATCGTCCCGCCGCCAAAGCCGAGACCTGGAAGGACCTGTTGATGCTCACCGGGGACATGGCGTCGTGAGCCCGCGCCGCGCCGCGCTGGCGGTCACCGCCGCGCTCGCCGCCACCGCGCCCGCCTTGGCCGCGCCGCCGCTCCCGCTGGTCGCACCCGCCGCCCCCGCGCCGGCCGCGGTCGCGGGCAAAAGCGCGGGCATTCCCGCGCAGCTCACCCCCGAGCAGCGCAGCGGCTATCGCGCGGTGTTCGCCGCGATCCGCGATGGGCGCTGGAGCGACGCGCAGATCACGCTCGACACGATGGCGAGCGGGCCGCTCCACGCTTACGCGCGCGCCGAGCTGGTGCTCGCCAAGGGTTCGCCGCGCGTCGGCGACGAGGCGCTGACCCGGCTGATCGCCGAGGCGCCCGAGCTGCCACAGGCCGAGGCGCTGATGCGGCTGGCGAGCGCGCGGGGGCTGAGCGACCTCCCCGCGTTGCCGAGCACGCAACGGCTGATCTGGCAGGACGGCGCGCCCGCGCGTGTTCGCGCCCGTGCCACCCGCAGCGATCAGGTCGCCGCCGATCTCGCCCAGCGCATGCAGCCCTATGTGAAGGCCGACATGGGCGCCGAGGCGCAGGCGCTGCTCGAATCGACCGACGGCCTCTCGCCCGAGGCGGAGACCGAGTGGCAGGCGCGCGTCGCATGGATCTACTTCCTCCAGGGGCTCGACCCGCAGGCACGCGCGCTGGCGGCCAAGGCCGCGGCGGGCAGCGGCGACTGGGCGCTCCACGGCCGCTGGACCGAGGCGCTGTCGGCGTGGCGCCAGCACGATTGCGCCGCGACGCAGGTGGATTTCGAGAATGTTGCCGCGCGCGCGACCGACACCGACCTGCGCGCCACCGCGCTCTACTGGGCGGCACGGTCGGACATGGCATGCGGCAGGCCCGACCGCGTCGAGGCGCGGCTCAAGACCGCAGCGCAGTATAAGGAGACCTTCTACGGGCTGCTCGCGCGCCAGGCGCTCGGACTGCCGGTGGAGCGGGTCCGCCCCGAACTGGTGAGCGAGGAATGGGCGCGGCTGGAGCGCCGCCCCAATGTCCGCGTCGCCGCCGCGCTCGCCGAGCTCGGCGAGGGCGAGCGCGCCGACGCGATGGTGCGCCAGCAGGCGCGGATCGGCGACCCTTCCGAGTTCGGCAGCCTCGTTCATATCAGCGAGACGCTCGACCTGCCCGCGACCACCGTGTGGCTCGCGCACAATATGCCGCAGGGCGCGGTCGCCACCGCCGACACGCGCTACCCGATGCCCAATTGGACGCCGGACACCGGCTGGCGCATCGACAAGGCGTTGGTCTACGCGCACACGCTCCAGGAATCGGGTTTCCGCAACAAGGTGCGCAGCCCCGCCGGCGCGTTCGGGCTGATGCAGATCATGCCCGCCGCGGCGACCGACTATATGCGCGAGCGCGGCGTCGCGATCGACCAGGACGCGCTGGCGCGCCCCTCGACCAACATCGACATCGGCCAGCGCCACATCGAGAAGCTGCGCGACATGGGGCTCACCGGCGGGCTGCTGCCCAAGGTGATCGCGGCCTATAATGCCGGGCCGAAGCCGGTCGGCGAGTGGAACGCGATCGTCCGCGACGGCGGCGACCCGCTGCTCTATATCGAGAGCATCCCTTATTGGGAGACGCGCGGCTATGTCGTCACCGTGTTGCGCAACTACTGGATGTACGAGTCGCTCGGCGGCAAGGCGAAGAGCCCCAGCCGCGTCGCGCTGGCGCAGGGCATGTGGCCGCGCTTCCCCGGCCTGCCCGGCGACAGCGCGGTGCGGATGACGTCGCAGTCGCCCGTCACCGCGATCGCGATCAACGGCACGGTCGCGGCGCAGTCGACGACGCACGCCGAGCGATGAGCCTCGACCTCACGCGCACCTTCGTGCCGGTGCGCATCGCGGTGCTCACCGTCTCCGACACGCGCGGCCTGGCGGAGGACCGCTCGGGCGACGCGCTGGTGGCGCGGCTGAGCGAGGCGGGGCATGTGCTCGCCGAGCGCGCCATCCTGCGCGACGACGTCGACGCGATCGGGGCGCAGCTCGACCGCTGGATCGACGACGCGGGCGTGGACTGCGTCATCACCACCGGGGGCACCGGGGTGACCGGGCGTGACGTCACCCCCGAGGCGATCGAGCGGGTCGCGGACAAGATGATCCCGGGCTTCGGCGAGCTGTTCCGCTGGCTGAGCTATCAGACGATCGGCACCTCCACGGTGCAGAGCCGCGCCTGCGCCTGTGTCGCGCGCGGCACCTATGTCTTCGCGCTGCCGGGCTCGACCGGTGCGGTGAAGGACGCGTGGGACGGCATCCTCGCCAGCCAGCTCGACATCCGCCACCGCCCCTGCAACTTCGTCGAGCTGATGCCGCGACTGACCGAGCGCTGAGCGGCGGCTCGATTGTGGCGCCCGCTCGCTGAAACGTCCTCCGGCGCACGCCGGAGTCCAGGGTATCCAGCGTCGCGTTCACCGCCCGAGCGGTGAGCCATGTGGTGTGAGCCAGCGCTGCGCTCCTGCGGACGCAGGAGCCCAGCGCCACGAGCGTCACGCCCGCGGCTCTGGGCTCCGGCGTGCGCCGGAGCACGCTGCGACCGAGTGGATCGACCTCTCGCCGCGTGCCGTCAGCCCGCGGTAACCGCGGCGAGCTCGTGACCGTCGGGATCGGTGAAGTGAAACCGCCGGCCACCCGGGAAGGCGAAGATCGGCCGTGTCACGCGACCACCCGCGCTCGTCACGGCAGCCACGGCAGCCTCGAGATCCTCGACCGCGATGACCGGCAGCGCGGCGGCCGTCTTCTCCCCCGGATCGGCCTGGAAGCCGATGTCGGTGTCGCCGCTCGTCGTCGCCGCATAGGTCGGGCCATAATCCGCGAACGCCCAGCCGAACGCCGCGCCGTAGAAGGCCTTGGCCCGCGTCGTGTCCGCGACCGGCAGTTCCAGGTAATTGAGCCGCGCCATCTCGCCCTCTCCCATGTTCTTGCTATGTTCTAGCGGCTCGGCTAGGCTGATGCAATGGCCGACCGACCGTCCAGACCTGCCCGCGGCGCCACGCTGAACGCGGCGAGCGCGCGCTTCAACCTGCCGCAGGCGGAGGACGACGGCGACTGGCTCGACTCGCGCGCGGCCATCGACGGCACCCCTGCCCCGGCGCGCACCACCGTCACGGTCGAGCGCGCGCGCACGATCATCACGCGCAACCAGTCGCCCGACGTGCCGTTCGACCGCTCGATCAACCCGTATCGCGGCTGCGAGCACGGCTGCATCTATTGTTTCGCGCGACCGAGCCACGCCTTCCACGATCTCTCGCCCGGGCTCGACTTCGAGACCAGGCTGTTCGCCAAGCCCGACGCTGCCGCCCTGCTCCGCGCCGAGCTCGGCCGGCGCGACTATCGCTGCGCGCCGATCGCGATGGGCACCAACACCGATCCCTATCAGCCGATCGAGCGCGAGTGGCGCGTCACGCGCGAGGTGATCGAGGTGCTCGCCGCCTGCGACCACCCGCTGGTGATCACCACCAAGTCGGACCGGGTGGTGCGCGACATCGACCTGCTCGCGCCGATGGCGGTCAAGGGCCTCGTCGCGGTGGCGATCTCGGTCACCTCGCTCGACCCGCGCGTGGCGATGACGGTCGAGCCGCGCGCGCCCGCCGCCGCGCGCCGGCTCGCCGCGGTGCGGCGGCTCAGCGACGCGGGGGTGCCGACCTATGTCAACATGGCGCCGGTCATTCCCGCGATCACCGACGACGAGGTCGAAGCGGTGGTCGCCGCCAGCGCAGCCGCGGGCGCGCTCGGCGTCTCGTACATCCCGGTGCGGCTGCCCTGGGAGGTCGCCCCGCTGTTCCGCGCCTGGCTCGACGAACATTATCACGAGCGCGCCGCCAAGGTGATGGCGATCGTCCAGAGCCTGCGCGGCGGCAGGGACAACGACCCGCGCTTCGGCGCGCGGATGCGCGGCCAGGGGCCGTGGGCGGAGCTGCTGCGCACGCGCTTCCGCATCGCGCGCACGCGCCACGGCTTCACCGACGCGCGACGCAGGCTCGATCTGCGCTGCGACCTGTTCCGTCCTCCGGCGGGCGCCCAGGGCGAGCTGTTCTGACATGCGCCCGGGCGACCGCCGCCGCTCCGACGACGTACGGCGGTTGAACTCCCGCGCCGCCGGCGGGTTAGGGCCGTCCATCATCGGAGACATTCCATGCTCGCCTCGCTTCTGATCGCCGCCGTCGCGGGGATGCGCGCGATGACCCCACTCGCCACCGTCGCCCAAGCGGCGCGCGCGGGCGAGCTGCCGAGCGACTCGGGCGCGCCCGCGCTGCTCGCGCACCCGCTCGTCGCCGCCGGCACGCTGGCGCTCGCCGCGGGTGAGCTCGCCGGCGACAAGATGAAGACCGCCCCCGATCGGATCATCCTGCCCGGCATGGTCGCGCGCGTCGCGACCGGCGCCTTCGCCGCGGCGAGCCTCGCCCCTCGCCGGCAGCGCACGCTGGCCGCCTTGCTCGGCGCCGGGGTCGCGGCGGGTGCCTCCTATCTCACCTTCCGCGCGCGCGTGGCGGCGATGCGCCGCTACGGCCAGACCGCCACGGGCGTCGTGGAGGACGCGGTCGCGCTCGGCACCGCCGCGCTGGCGGTGCGCGCCGCGCGCTGACGCCGCCGCCTATTGGCAGCAGCGCGACCATCGGCTAGGCCGCGCGACGGGGCCGGTATCCGGCCCCACGATCGCGCCGGTGCCCCGACGAGGGGCTCAAATGGGAATGCGGTGAGGGGATCACTCCCCGAATCCGCGGCTGTCCCTGCAACTGTGAGCGGCGAGCGAGCGGCACATGCCCCCGGCAGAAGCGGGGGGCGGTCACTGGAGCGCGGGGTCTCGCCCCGCCCCGGGAAGGCCGTGCCGGGAGCGACGACCCGCGAGCCAGGATACCTGCCGGCGCAGGGTCGCTCTTGCCTTTGGTCCAGGGGATGGCCGGGCACGGTGTTCCGTCTGAGCGACGAAGCCATGCGGCCGGGGCCGCAGCGGCGCGTGGCACGGGCGACGGCGGGCGCCCGTCCGTGGTGCGCGCCGGCCGACCTTCGGCCCCGGTCCCCGCACCGTCGCGGCGCCCCGAAGGAACATCATTGCGCGACCTGTCCAAGGTTCCCGTCACCGTCGTCACCGGCTTCCTCGGCGCGGGCAAGACCACGCTGATCAGCCACCTCATCCGCCACGCCGGGGGGCGGCGGCTCGCCGTCGTCGTCAACGAGTTCGGCACGCTGGGCGTCGACGGCGCGATCCTCGAGCAATGCGCCATCCCCGACTGTCCAGCGGAGAATATCGTCGAGCTCGCCAACGGCTGCATCTGCTGCACCGTGGCGGACGATTTCATCCCGACGATCGAGCGGCTGCTCGCGCTGGATCCGCGCCCCGATCATATCCTGATCGAGACCTCGGGGTTGGCGCTGCCCAAACCGCTGCTCAAGGCATTCGACTGGCCAGCGATCCGCTCGCGCGTGACGGTCGACGGCGTGATCGCGCTGGCCGATGCCGAGGCGGTCGGCGCCGGCCGTTTCGCGCCCGATCCCGCCGCGGTCGCCGCGCAACGCGCCGCCGACGCCGAGGTCGACCACGACACGCCGCTGGCCGAGGTGTTCGAGGACCAGCTCGCCTGCGCCGACGTGGTGCTGCTCACCAAGGCCGATCTCGCCGGCGCGGACGCGGTGGCGAGGGCGCGCGCGGTCGTGCTGGCCCAGGCACCGCGACCGGTGCCGGTCGTCGCATTGGTCGACGGCGCTATCGATCCCGGCGTGATCCTCGGGCTCGGCGCCGCGGCGGAGGACGATCTCGCCGCGCGCCCGTCGCACCACGACGGGTTCGATGATCATGAGCACGACGATTTCGACAGCCTCGTCCACGAGCTGGGCGAGACCGACGATCCCGCCGCGCTCGCCGATCGCGTCGCGCAGCTCGCGCGCGACCACGACGTACTGCGCGTGAAGGGCTATGCGGCGGTGCGCGGCAAGCCGATGCGGCTGCTGGTGCAGGCGGTCGGCGCGCGCGTGCGCACCAGCTACGACCGGCCGTGGCGCGCCGACGAGTCGCGTCGCACCCGGCTGGTGGTGATCGCCGAGCGCGGGCGGGTCGACGCCGCGACGGTCGGGACAGCGCTAGCCGGCTGAGCCCGCCATGCACGTCCTCTTCCGCGAGACGCACGGGCTCGACGCGGCGGCCGCGCCGCGCGACCTCGCGCAGTCGCCCGCCGATCTCGTCGTCCTGTCCTTCTCCGACAGCGACCTGCAGGGCTTCGCCGCGGGCTGGCACGCCGCCGCGGCGAGCGGCGCGGCGCTGCCATCGCTGCGGCTCGCCAACCTCGCCGAGCTGGCGCACCCGCTCTCGGTCGACACCTATGTCGAGGCGACGGCGGTGCACGCGCGCGCGATCCTGGTGCGGCTGATCGGTGGACGCTCCTATTGGAGCTACGGACTGCAGCAACTCACCCGCGTGGCGCAGGAGCGCGGCATCGCGCTGGCGGTGCTCGCCGCGGACGGGCGCGAGGATATCACGCTCGACGCCGCCTCGACGCTGCCGCTGGCCGAGCTGCGCGCGCTGGCGCGGCACTGCGACGCGGGAGGGGCCGACGCCGCACGGCGCGCGCTGGCGCGGCTCGCGCGCGCTGCCGGGCTCCATGCCGCGGTGGCCGGGGACGCCCCGCCGCTCGCCCCAGTCGGCGCCTGGACGGAGGGGGCGGCGCCCGATTGTCCCGCGGCACTCGCCATCGCCCCGGACCGCCCGCGCGCGCTGATCGTCTTCTACCGATCCTATCTGCTGGCGGGCGACATCGCGCCGATCGCCGCGCTGGGCGAGGCGCTCGCCGCGCGCGGGCTGCGGTCGGCCGCGCTGTTCGTCCCCTCGCTCAAGGACCCGGAGGCGCGCGGCTGGCTGCGTCGCTGGGTCGCCGCGCTCGCGCCCGAGGCGATCGTCAGCGCCACCGCCTTCGCCGCGGCCGACGCGGCGGATAGCTCGCCGCTCGACGCCGCGGGCGCGCCGGTGTTCCAGGTGGCGCTGGCGACGTCCTGCCGGCGCGACTGGGCCGAGACGGTGCGCGGACTCTCGCCCGCCGATCTCGCGATGCACGTCGTGCTGCCCGAAGTCGACGGTCGGGTCTTCGCGGGTGTGGCGAGCTTCAAGGACGCGGGCCGTCGCGACCCCGCGCTGGAGTTCGCGCGACGAGCGCATCGACCCGACGCCGATCGGGTCGGCGCGATCGCGGACCGGGTCGCGGGCTGGGTCGCGCTCGGGCGTAGGCCGCGCGGCGAGCGGCGGATCGCGCTGCTGCTCTCGACCTACCCGGGCAAGAGCTATCAACGCGCGCACGCGGTCGGGCTCGATCCGCTCGCCTCCGCCGAGGCGATGCTGCGCGATCTGGCCGAGGCGGGCTATGCCGCGGAGAGTGGCGGGCTCGAGGCGCTGTGTGAGGTGGGTGAGGTTATCGCCCCACCCTCTTCGGTTCCCCGGCGCAGGCCGGGGCCCAGTTGGGCTGACCGTCGTGACATGGGCGCAGCGTCCCCCAACTGGGCCCCGGCCTGCGCCGGGGCACGGGGCGAGGAGGAAGCGACCCCAGCGAAGCCGAACGCCGCTGCGGTCTCCTCCCTCCCCTGGTCGCTCGCCGACTATGAGCGCGCCCTGGCGACACTCCCCCGCGTTCTCCAGGACTCGTTGACGGCCACCTGGGGTGCCCCCGCCGACGACCCCGCCGTCGCCGATGGCCACTTCCACTTCGCCGCGATTGAGCGCGGCCACGTCCTCGTCGCGCTCCAGCCCGAGCGCGGCGACCCGCGCGCGCGCGGCGATGATTATCACGACGTCGCACGCGTCCCGCGCCACGCCTATGTCGCTTTCTATCTGTGGCTGCGCGCGCGCGGCATCGACGCGATCGTCCATGTCGGCGCGCACGGCACGCTGGAGTGGCTGCCGGGCAAGGCGGTGGCGCTGTCGCACGCGTGCTGGCCCGAGGCACTGATCGGCGCGACGCCGCTGATCTATCCCTTCATCGTCAACGATCCCGGCGAGGCCGCGCAGGCCAAGCGTCGCGCCGCCGCGGTGACGCTCGGGCACCTGCCCCCGCCGCTGGTGCGCGCCGACGACACCGCCGGGCTCGGGCGGCTCGAGCTGCTGCTCGACGAATTCTCCAGCGCCGACGGGCTCGATCCGGCGCGGCGCGCGCGGCTGATCGGCGACATCGCCGACGAGGCGGCGGCGACCGGACTCCCCGCCGAACTCGACCTCGCCGCCTGCGCCGGCGACGCCGAGCGGGTCACCCGCATCGACGCCTTCGTCTGCGATGTGAAGGACGCGCGCTTCGGCGACGGACTGCACGTCTACGGCCGCGGCGAGAGCGGCGCGAGCGAGCGCGACGGACTGCTCGCCGCGCTGGACGGCCGCCGCGTCGCCGCGGGGCCGGCGGGCTCGCCCGCGCGCGGCGCCGCGGTGCTGCCGACCGGGCGCAACCTCTACGGCATCGACCCGCGCGCCACGCCGTCGCGCGCGGCGCATCGCCAGGGCGTCGCGCTCGCCGAGGAGCTGCTGCGCCGCCACCTGCAGGACGAGGGCGACTACCCGCGGGCGTTGGTGGTAGATCTGTGGGGCTCGGCGACGATGCGGACCGCGGGCGAGGAGTTCGCCATGGCGCTCCACCTCCTCGGCGCCGCGCCATTGTGGGATCATGGCTCCGATCGCGTGACCGGGGTGGAGATCCTGCCGCTGGCGCTGCTCGACCGGCCACGGATCGACGTGACGCTGCGCATCTCGGGATTGTTCCGCGACACCTTCCCGCCGCTCTGTGCCCTGTTCGGCCAGGCCGTGCGCGCGCTCCACGCCCACGACGAGCCGCGTGACCTTAACCCCTTCGTCGGCGCGACGGCCGAGCCGCGCGTCTATGGCCCGGCGCCCGGTGGCTATGGCGTCGCGCTCGGCGACAGCGTCGAGCGCTACGACGAGCCGGGGCGCGCCGCCGCCGGCGCGCGATGGCTCGCCGCCTCGTCGCACGCCTATGACGACGCAATCGCCACGCCGGCGGGGCACAACGACGCCGCCGGCCTGCGCCGCCGCGTGACCGCGGCCGAGGCGCTGGTCCACCCGCACGACCTGCCAGAGAGCGACCTGCTCACCGCCGCGGATGTCGCCGCGCATGTCGGCGGCTTCGCCGCGGCCAAGGCGGCGCTGGGCGGTGAGGCGCGACTGCTCCACCTCGACAGTCGCGACCCGACGCGTCCGCGCGCCCGTCCGATCGGCGAGGAGATCGCGCGGATCGCGCGCGGGCGCGCGGCCAACCCGCGCTGGCTCGCGGGCATGATGCGCCACGGCTATCGCGGCGCGGCCGAGATCGCGGCGACGCTCGACCATCTCGCCGCCTTCGCGCATCTCGCGCGCATCGTACCAGCCAGTCTGTTCGACCTCTACCACGACGCGACTTTGGGGAACGACGACGTGCGCGCCTTCCTCGCGCGCGCCAACCCGGACGCGCTGGCGGCGATGGAGGCGCGCTTCGTCGCGCTCCACCGCTCGGGGCTATGGCCGACGCGGCGCAACGCGATCGTCGCCGCGCTGGACGGAGCGGCATGACCGCGGTGCGAGGCTGGTGCCCGAGCGCATGGCGCCCGATGGCGGCGGGGGACGGGCTGTTGCTCCGTGTCCGACCGCCGCTGGCGCGACTGACGCGCGCGCACGCCTTGTTGGTCGCGGAGCTGGCGACGCGCTTCGGCAATGGCGCGATCGACCTGACGCGCCGCGGTGCGCTCCAGCTCCGGGGCTTCGAACCGGCGGGCTGGCGCGCAGCCGTCGAGCGGCTGGTGTCCGCCGGGCTGGTCGACCTCGACGCGGCGGTGGAGGCGGTCGCGCTCACGGTCGCGCCCGACTGGCATGAGGGCGACGACACGCATCGGATCGCGCGCGCGCTCGCGGCGCGTCGCGGCGAGCTGCCGGAGTTGCCCGCCAAGTTCGGGATCGCGGTCGACGCGGGTGCGCACGCCTCGCTCGGCGACACGCCCGCGGACCTGCGGGTGGAGCGCGGCGCCGATGGCGGGCTGATCCTGCGGGCGGACGGACGCGAGAGCGGGATGCGCCTGATCCGCGACGAGGCGGTCGATGCGGTGATCGCGCTCGCGCGCTGGTTCGTCACCAGCGGCGGGGGCGCGGCGGGACGCATGAGACGCCACGCGGCGGCGCTGCCGGACTGGGCGATGGGTGAGGTTCCTCCGCGCGAGGGCGTGCCGGCCTATGAGCAGGTGGCGCCGCGCTACGGCCGTCTGACCGGCGCGGAACTGGCCGCGCTCTCCGACGGTGCCGAGGCGCTGAGAGTGACGCCGTGGCGGTCGCTGCTGAAGGAAACCGCCGGGATGATCCGTCCGTCCGACGGGCGCGTCTCTCGCACGCCAGCCCGCCCCGGACAGGAGGCCGAGCGACCCTCTCCCGCGGACTTGCCGGCGGCGGCGATCGACGCCTGCGTCGGCGCGCCCGCCTGCCCGCAGGCGAGTGTGACCACCCGCGCGCTCGCCGACCGGCTCGCCGCGGCGCGCGTCGCCGGGCCGATCCACGTCTCGGGCTGCGCCAAGGGATGCGCGCGAAGTGCCCCGGCCGCGCTCACGATCGTCGGGCGTGACGGTCGCTTCGACCTGATCCGCGACGGCCGTGTCGATTCACCCCCCACGATCCGCGGCCTCACCGCCGCGGCGCTGCTCGCCCGCCTCGGAGCCGACTGACATGCGACCTGCCTATGAGACCGACGGCGCGACGATCTATCGCCAGTCGTTCGCGATCATCCGCAGCGAGGCCGATCTGGCCGGTTTCGCGCCGGAGGAGGAGCCGGTCGCGGTGCGGATGATCCACGCCGCCGGTCTGGTCGCGCTGGCACGCGACATCCGCTTCTCGCGCGATTTCGCGCGCGCCGCCCGCACCGCGCTCGCGGCGGGCGCGCCGATCCTGTGCGACGCGCGTATGGTGAGCGAAGGGGTCACCCGGGCGCGCTTGCCCGCGGACAATGCGGTGCTCTGCACGCTGCACGACGCGCGCGTCCCCGCGCTCGCCGCGGCGCTGGGGACGACGCGCTCCGCCGCCGCGCTCGAGCTGTGGCGGCCGCGTCTCGGCGGGGCGGTGGTGGCGATCGGCAATGCGCCAACCGCGCTGTTCCACCTGCTCGCCATGCTCGACGATCCCGCCTGCCCGCGGCCCGCGGCGATCATCGGCTGTCCGGTGGGCTTCGTCGGCGCGGCGGAGTCGAAGGAAGCGCTCTGGGCCGAGCTGCCCGCACCCTGCGCGATCGTGGCGGGGCGGCTCGGCGGCAGCGCCATCACCGTCGCCGCGGTCAACGCGCTGGCGAGCACGGCCGAATGACGCCGGGGACGATCCATGGCGTCGGGCTCGGCCCCGGTGCGGCGGACCTGATGAGCGTCCGCGCCGACCGGCTGGTGCGCGGGGCGCGTCACCTCGCTTTCTTCCGCAAGCGTGGCCGGCCCGGACAGGCGCGCCGCCTCGTCGAGGGCATGTTGCGCGCCGACGTCGTCGAGCATGCGATGGAATATCCGGTCACCACCGAGCTGGCGACCAGCGACCCGCGCTACGTCGAGCTGCTACGGGGCTTCTACGCCGATTGGGCCGGGCGGCTCGCCGCGCTGGCGCGCGCGGGTGCGGACGTGGTGGTGCTGTGCGAGGGGGATCCCTTCTTCTACGGCTCGTTCATGCATCTGCACGCGCGGCTCTCGGGCGCGGTGCCGGTGACGGTGGTGCCCGGCGTCACCGGCATGTCGGGCGCCTGGACCGCGAGCGGCGCGCCGATCACCTGGGGCGACGACGTGCTCACCGTCGCCACCGCGACGCTGCCCGAGGCCGAGCTGACCCGGCGCGCCCGCGATACCGACGCGCTGGTGGTGATGAAGATCGGGCGCCACCTGCCCAAGCTGCGCCGCGCGATCGCCGCGGCCGGGCGCGAGCAGAGCGCCTGGCTGGTCGAGCACGCCGCGATGCCCGAGCAGCGCGTGGTCCCGCTCGCCGAGGCGGGGGAGAGCGCGCCCTATTTCGCGATCCTGCTGGTTCATGGTCAGGGACGACGGCCGTGAGCGCGGGCTGGCTCGCGATCGCGGGGCTTGGCCCCGGTGCGGAGACGCTGGTGACCCCCGAGGTGCGTGACGCGCTCGCCCTCGCGACCGACGTGATCGGCTACGCGCCCTATGTCGCGCGCGTCGCGCCGCGCCCCGGGCTGACGCGCCACGCCTCGGACAATCGCGTCGAGCTCGATCGCGCGGGTCTCGCGCTGGCGCTCGCGCAGGCGGGGCGGCGCGTCGTGGTGGTCTCGTCGGGCGATCCCGGCGTCTTCGCCATGGCCGCGGCGGTGTTCGAGGCGATCGAGCAAGGCCCGCCCGAATGGCGCTCGCTCGACGTGCGCGTGCTGCCGGGCATCACCGCGATGCTCGCCGCCGCGGCGCGCGCCGGCGCGCCGCTGGGGCATGACTTCTGCGCGATCAATCTCTCCGACAATCTCAAGCCCGCCGCCCTGATCGCGCGGCGGCTGCTGTTGGCGGCGGAGGCGGATTTCGCGATCGCGCTGTACAACCCGCGCTCGGTCGCCCGTCCCGACACGCTCGACGCCGCCTTCGCGCTGCTGCGCGACGCCGGCGCGGGCGAGCGCCTCGTGTTGTTCGCGCGCGCGGTGAGCACATCCGAGGAGACGTTGCGGGTCGTCCCGCTCGCCGGGGCGCGCGGCGAGATGGCGGACATGCGGACGCTGGTGATCGTCGGATCGAGCCGGACGCGGCTGATCGCGCGCGACGGGACGCCGTGGCTCTACACCCCGCGGTCCGCCGCATGATCGAGCCAGCGGAGCACCGCGGCGACGTCGGCGCACGCCGGCCGCTCCGGCAGGACCGGTCGCGCGATCATCACCACCGGCACGCCGAGCGCGCGCGCGGCTGCCAGCTTGGCGGAGGCGCCATCGCCCCCCGCATTCTTGCACACCAGCAGATCGATGCGGTGCTCGGTGAGCAGCCGGCGGTCGCCCGCTTCGGTGAAAGGACCGCGGTCGATCACGAGCCGATGGCGCAGCAGCGCGGGCGCGCGCGGCGGCGGGTCGACGAAGCGGAGCAGATAATCGTGCTGCGGTCGCGCGGCGAACCGGTCGACATGCATCCGCCCGAGCGCGAGCATGACGCGCCGCGACGGGCCGGCGAGCGCGTCGATCGCGGCGTCGAGATCGGCGACATGGGTCCAGCGATCCCCCTCCTCCGCGCGCCACGCGGGCCGGCTCAGCGCGACGAGCGGCACGCCCGTCATCGCCCCCGCCGCGACCGCATGCGCGCTCATCTGCGCCGCGAAGGGATGAGTCGCGTCGACGAGATGCGTCACGCGCTCGGCGCGCAGCCATGCCGCCAATCCCGCCGCGCCGCCGAAGCCGCCGACGCGTACCGGCACGGGCTGCGCGCGCGGCGTCGCGGTGCGACCGGCGTAGCTCAGCGTGACACGCCCGCCCCGCCGCGCGACCGCGGCGGCGAGCGCGCTCGCCTCGGTGGTGCCGCCGAGGATCAGGAGGTGCGGCATGGTTGAGCGGGATCCGTGGCTGACGATCGTGGGGATCGGCGAGGATGGACCAGCCGGCCTGTGCGCCGCAAGCCGCGACGCGCTCGACGCCGCCACGCACGTGATCGGCGCGCCGCGCCAGCTCGCGCTGCTGCCAGCGATCGCGGCGACGCAGGAAGCCTGGCCGGTGCCGTTCGCGGACGGGGTGGAGCGGCTGCTCGCGCGGCGCGGCACGCCGACGGTCATGCTCGCCTCGGGCGATCCGTTCTGGTTCGGCGCGGGGGGCACGATCACGGCGCGGCTCGATCGCGGCGAATGGGTCGCCCTGCCCGCGCGCTCCACCTTCGCGCTCGCGGCGGCGCGACTCGGCTGGCGGATCGAGGACACCGCCTGCGTCGGGCTCCATGCCGCGCCGCTGACCCGGCTGCGCCCACTGCTCGCACCCGGACAGCGCGCCATCGTGCTGCTGCGCGACGGCGCGGCCGCGTGCGAGCTGGCGCGCTATCTCGCGGCGCAGGGCTTCGGCGAGAGCGTGATCCACGTGCTCGAGGCGTTGGGCGGCGCGCGCGAGCGGGTGCGCACCACTACCGCCGACGGCTGGCGCCTCGACGATGTCGCGCATCCCGTCGCGCTCGGGATCGCGCTGGCCGGCGCGGGCCGCGTCCTGTCCGGCGCGAGCGGGCGCGCGGACGATTGGTTCGCGCATGACGGCCAGCTCACCAAGCGGCCACAGCGCGCGCTCGCCTTGTCCGCGCTCGCGCCGCGCGCGGGCGAGCTGCTGTGGGACGTCGGCACCGGCTCGGGCTCGATCGCGATCGAGTGGCTGCTGAGCCATCCGCACAATCGCGCGATCGCGGTCGAGCGCGACCCCGTCCGCTCCGCGCGCGCGCGTGCCAATGCCGCAGCGCTCGGCGTGGATCGGCTGATGCTGGTCGAGGGCGCGGCACCCGCCGCGCTGACCGGCCTCGCCGCGCCGGACGCGGTGTTCGTCGGCGGCGGGCTCTCCCGCGCGCTGCTCGATCGGCTCGTCGCCCTGCGTCGCGGCACGCGGCTGGTCGCGCATGCGGTGACGCTCGAGTCGGAGGTGCTGCTCGCCGAGTGCCATGCGGCGCACGGCGGGACGTTGCTGCGCATCGAGCTGGCCGAGGCGGCGGCGCTCGGCGCGCGCCGTGGCTGGCGCGCGCATTACCCCATCGTACAATGGAGCGCGACTTTATGATCGTCGCCGGATTCGGTTGTCGCACCGGAACCCCGCCGGGCTCGCTTGCGGCGGCGCTGATCCAGGCCGCGGGTGCGCGGCGGATCGATCGCCTCGCCGCGCCCGCGGACCGGGTCGCGCTGGTGGCACCGCTCGCCGACGCGCTGGGTCTGCCGCTCGTCGCGATCGCCGCCGAAGCGCTCGCGGGAACCGTCACCCCGACGCGCTCTGCCGTCAGCCTCGCCGCACGCGGCACGGGCAGCGTCGCCGAGGCCGCCGCGCTTCACGCCGCGGGGCCGGGCGCGCGGTTGATCGTGCCCCGCCTCGTCTCCCCCGATCGCCGCGCCACCTGCGCGCTCGCCGAAGGAATCGCATGACCGTTCATTTCATCGGCGCCGGTCCCGGCGCGCCCGATCTGCTCACGCTGCGCGGGCGCGACCTGATCGCGGCCTGCCCCGTCTGCCTCTATGCGGGATCGCTCGTCCCCACGGCGATCCTGCGACACTGCCCGCCCGACGCGCGGATCGTCGACACCGCGCCGCTGTCGCTCGACGCGATCGTCGCCGAGATCGTCGCCGCGCATGATCGCGGGCAGGATGTGGCGCGACTCCACTCGGGCGATTTGTCGTTGTGGTCGGCGATGGGCGAGCAGGTCCGCCGGCTGCGCGCGCTCGCCATCCCCGTCACGATCACCCCCGGGGTGCCCGCCTTCGCCGCCGCGGCGGCGGTGCTGGAGAGCGAGCTGACGCTGCCCGGCGTGGCGCAGTCCGTCGTGCTGACGCGCACGCCCGGCCGTGCCAGCGCGATGCCGCCGCGCGAGACGCTCGCCGCCTTCGCCGCGACCGGGGCGACGCTGGCGATCCATCTCTCGATCCACCGCCTCGCCGAGATCGTCGCCGCGCTGACCCCGTCATATGGCGCCGACTGTCCCGCCGCGGTGGTGTGGCGCGCCTCCTGGCCCGACCAGCGCGTCGCGCGCGCGACACTCGCCACGCTGGTGCAGGCCGCGGCGGACGGCCCCGAACGCACCGCCCTGATCCTCGTCGGGCGCGTGATCGGCGCCGAGGAGTTCGCCGACAGCCGCCTCTACGCCGCCGATTACGAGCGTCGCTTCCGCCCCGTCGCGGATCCGGCGTGACTCCCGGGCTGATGATCGCCGCGCCCGCCTCGGGCAGCGGCAAGACGACGCTGATGCTGGGTCTGCTGCGCGCGCTCGCCGACGAGGGCGTGGCGGTACAACCGTTCAAGAGCGGCCCCGATTACATCGACCCGGCCTTCCACCGCGCCGCCTGCGGCCGCGACTCGTACAATCTCGACAGCTGGGCCATGCCGGGCGCGCTGCTCGACTCGCTCGCCGCCATGGCCGGGGATGCCGATATGGCGCTCGCCGAAGCCTCGATGGGACTGTTCGACGGTGTCGCCACGCCGGGACAGAGCGGCAGCGGCGCGGGCGCCGAGCTGGCGCGGCGGTTCGGCTGGCCGGTGGTGCTGGTGCTCGACGTCGGCGGGCAGGCGCAGTCCGCCGCCGCCACCGCGCTGGGCTTCGCGCGCTACGATCCCGGCGTGACGATCGCGGGCGTGATCCTCAACCGGGTCGCCAGCGCGCGCCACGAGCGGCTCGCGCGCGCGGGCATGGCGGCGGTGGGGATCGACGTCCTGGGCGCGCTGCCACGCGACGCGTCGCTCCGGCTGCCCGAGCGTCATCTCGGACTCGTCCAGGCCGGTGAGCATCCGGATCTCGACGCGCGGATCGCGGCGCATGCGGCGTTCGTCCGCGCGCACGTCGACCTCGTCGCGCTGCGCGCGCGCGCCGCCGGCGGGATCGCGCACGCGGCGCCGACACGTCTGGTCCCGCCGGCGCAGCGGATCGCGCTCGCGCGCGACGCGGCGTTCTCCTTCACCTACCCGCATCTGCTCGCGGGGTGGCGCGCGGCGGGCGCGACGCTGTTGCCCTTCTCGCCGCTGGCCGACGAGCCGCCCGCGCACGACGCCGATCTGGTCTGGCTGCCGGGCGGCTATCCCGAACTCCACGCCGGCAAGATCGCGGCGGCGACGCGCTGTCTGGGCGCGCTGCGCGATCACGCCACCACCCGGCCGGTGCATGGCGAGTGCGGCGGCTATATGGTGCTGGGCGAGGCGCTGGTCGACGCCACCGGGCAGTCGCATCGCATGGCCGGCCTGCTCGGGATGGTGACCAGCCACGCGCAGCGACGGCTCCATCTCGGCTATCGACGCGCCAGCCTGGCGCGGGCGCTCGGTGGCTATGCGCCGGGGACGGCGCTGGCGGGCCATGAGTTCCATTATTCGTCGATCCTCGCGCAGCCCGACCCGCCGCTCGCCGCGGTGACCGACTCCGATGGTGCGGTGGTGGCCGAGACCGGCTCCGCGCGCGGACGGGTCACCGGGAGCTTCTTTCACCTCATCGCCGCGGCGGAACGATGATCGAGCTGAGCCTCGTCGGGATCGGCACCGGCAATCCCGATCATCTGACCCGTGCCGCCGAGGCCGCGATCCGCGCCGCCGACCTCGTGCTGCTGCCGCGCAAACGCGCGGAGACGCGCGAGCTGCTCGACCTGCGCGCCGGCATCTGCGCCGGGCTGCTCGGCGCCGCCGCGCGCACCGCCACCTTCGAGGTGCCCGTCCGCGATCCAGGCGCGCCCTATCTGGACGGCGTCGCAATGTGGCACGCCGCGATCGCGGCGGCGTGGCGCGCGGCGATCGCGGATCATCTGCCGCAGGGCGGCCGGGTGGCGTTGCTGGTGTGGGGCGATCCCGCCTTGTACGACAGCTCGCTGCGCATCGCCGAGCGGCTCGGCGCCGGTGGTCAGGCGGTGAGCGTGACGGTGGTGCCGGGCATCACCAGCCTCCAGGCGCTCGCCGCAGCGCATGCCATCCCGCTCACCGCGCTGGCGGCGCCGCTGCTGGTCACCACCGGCCGGCGCCTCGGCGCGGAAGGCTGGCCCGCCGGGATCGACACCGTGGCGGTGATGCTCGATTCCAGCTGCGCGTTCGAGTCGGTGGACCCGCGCGACGTGACGATCTGGTGGGGTGCCTATCTCGGCATGCCGCAGCAGGCGTTGCGCAGCGGGCCGCTCCGCGCGGTGGCGGCCTCGATCCGCGACGCGCGGACGCTGCTGCGCGCGCAGCACGGCTGGATCATGGACTGCTATCTGCTCCGCCGCGACGCAGCTCCTGGACCCGCCAGCGGCCGCTGAACGACAGCACCGCCAGCGACAGCGGCGCGACGTCGATCGCGAGCGTCGCCGCGGGTGCGATCCCGAGCACGTGCGCGAGCGCGCCGCGGATCACCGCGGCATGCGTCACCGCCAGCAACCGCGGCGTGTCGCCACGCGCGCATCGGTCGAGCCAGACGCCCGCGCGCGCGCGCACCGCGTCGAGCGACTCGCCCTCGGGTGGGCCGCGCTCCGGGGCGGCGAGCCAGGCGCCGAGCGCGTCCGGCGCGATCGCCGCCAGCTCCTGTCCGCGCCACCGACCTGCGTCCTGGTCGGCCAGCGCGTCGACCACCGCTGCCGCGGGAGCGACGATCGCGGCGGTCTCGCGCGCGGCCCGTGCCGGGCTGGTGCAACACGGCCAGTCGCCCGCCGCACCGAGCCGCAGCGCGCGCACCTTGGCCTCACCGCCGCGGTCGAGCGGATCGTCGGGGTCGGGAAAGCGCGCGCGCCGGGTCGCGGCGGTGGCGCCGGCACAGAGCAGGACGAGGCGGACGGTCAGGGCGGGTCTCCTGCTCGGTTGACGCGATCGCGCGCAGTCGCCACAGCGGCAGACCTCAGCACCGGGCGGGAAGCCGGTGAGACTCCGGCGCGGTCGCGCCACTGTGATCGACGGCCCCTCGGCTGTCGAGAGTCAGACCCCGCCCGGTGCGCTCACCCCTTATCCGGGCGCGTCTTCCCGGACTGGAGCCGAACCGATGACCAGCCGAGCCGTCGCGCGCGCCTATCCCGCCCCGTCCGCCCCCACCATCCCCGCCCCCACCATCTCCGCCCCCGCCATCCCGCTCGCCGAGATCGCCCCCTGGGCGGTGTTCGCCGCATTGGTCGCGCTGATCCTGCTGTATATCGTCAGCACCGAACAGGGCGCGGTCGCCGTGTTCAAGGGCATGTACGTCCACGAATTCGTCCACGACGCGCGACACCTGCTCGGCTTCCCCTGCCACTGAGGCGGCGATGTCGATGACCGGGCTGTTGCTCTGGCGGGGAATGCTCGCCGGCCTCGTCGGCGCGTTTCTCGCCGCCACCTTCGCGCTGCTCGTCGCGGAGCCGCACGTCGATGCCGCGATCGCGTTCGAGGCGCGCCACGCCGCCCATGCCGCGGGCGAGGAATGGGTGTCGCGCGCGACGCAGAGGACATGGGGCCTGTATACCGCGATGATGCTGTACGGCACGGCGCTGGGGGGGCTGCTCGCGATCGTCGTGGCGGCGTGCCACGGCCGCGTCGGCCAGATCACGCCGCGCGCGCTCGCGCTGGCGCTCGCGGCGGGCGCGCTGCTCGTCGTGGTCCTCGTCCCCGCGCTCAAATATCCGCCCACCCCGCCAGCGGTGGGGCTGCACGAGACGGTGCGGATGCGCACCGCCGCTTTCCTGGCGATGACCGCGGGGTCGCTGCTCGCCGCCATCGCCGCGGCCTGGTCGGCGCGGCGGCTGCCCGGGCTCGGCCGGCTCGACCGCTGGCTGGTGGGTGCGCTCGTCTATGCCACGGCGGCGACGCTGGTGGCGGCGGTGCTGCCGCTGGTGGACGAAGTGCCCGCCGACTTTCCCGCGTCGCTGTTGTGGCACTATCGCGTCGCCGCGCTCGCCAGCCAGTGTGTCTTCTGGCTCGCCACCGCCGCATTATTCGGTCGCCTGGCCGAGCCGCTGCTCGCGCGGGGGGCGCCGCGATGAGCGACAGCGACTCGCGCCACGCCGAGAAGATGCGCCGGATCCAGGCGAGCCGGCGCACGATGATGGCGGGCAAGACGCGGGAGAAGGGGCTGCTGATCGTCCACACCGGGGCGGGCAAGGGCAAGAGCACCGCCGCCTTCGGCATGGCGGTGCGCGCGATGGGCCACGGGCTGCGCGTCGGCATCGTCCAGTTCGTCAAGGGCGCGATGACCACCGGCGAGCGCGCGATCTTCGACGCCTTCCCCGATCTGGTGACCTTCCGCCCGATGGGCGAGGGCTTCACCTGGGACACGCAGGACCGCGCCCGCGACATCGCGGTGGCGCGCACCGCCTGGGAGGAAGTGACGCGGATGGTCGCCGATCCCGCCTATGCGATGGTGATCGCGGACGAGCTCAACATCGTGCTGCGCTACGATTATCTGCCGCTCGACGAGGTGCTCGCGGTGGCCGCCGCGCGGCCGGCGATGACGCATCTGGTCGCCACCGGGCGCAACGCACCCGCCGCCCTGATCGAGGCGGCCGACCTGGTCACCGAGATGACCGCGATCAAGCATCCGTTCCGCGGCGGGGTGAAGGCGCAGGCCGGGGTGGAATATTGATGGTGGCGCTCCGTCCCGTCCCGCCCGGCCCCGCGGTGATCGCCTGCACCACCTGCCGCCACAGCGCCGACGCGCGAGAGGATCCGGACGGCACGCGCGGCGGTGCCCGGCTCGCCGCGGCCTTGCGCGCGGTGCAGGCGAGTGACCCGTCCTACGCCGCGGTCGCGGTGCAGGAGATGCCGTGCCTGTTCGCCTGCCAGGCGCATTGTACCGTCCACCTGCGCGCGCCGGGCAAGGTCGGTTACGTGCTCGGCCGCTTCGCCCCGGACGAGGCGGCGGCGCGCGCGATCCTGGATTATGCCGCGCATTACGCCGCGAGCGCGACCGGCCAGGTGCCGTTCCGCGACTGGCCCGCCGGCGTGAAGGGCCATTTCCTCACCCGCACCCCGCCCGAGGGGTTCGTGGTCGAATGATCCGGCTCGACACGCCCGCCGCGCTCGACGCCGCGCTGCGCACCCTGCCCGCCCCCGACGCCGGCGCCATCGCGGCGGCGGCGGCGCGGCAGGAGCAGCTCACCAAGCCGCGCGGCTCGCTCGGGCGGCTGGAGGAGATCGCGTTGTTCATGGCCGGGTGGCAGGGCCGCGCGCGGCCGCGGCTCGCGCGCGGGCGGGTCGTGATCTTCGCGGGCAATCACGGCGTCGCGGCACGTGGCGTCAGCGCCTTTCCGCCCGAGGTCACCGCGCAGATGGTCGCGAACTTCGCCGCAGGCGGCGCCGCGATCAACGCGCTGGCGGGGGCAGCGGGGCTCGAGCTGTGCGTGACCGCGCTGGCGCTCGACCGCCCCACCGCCGACATCACGATCGCCCCGGCGATGAGCGCGGACGAGTGCGCCGAGGCGCTGATGGCGGGAGCGGCGGCGGTCGAGCCCGGGCTCGATCTGCTCGTCCCCGGCGAGATGGGGATCGCCAATTCCACCGTGGCCGCCGCGCTATGTGCCGCCGCGCTGGGGGGCACCGCCGATGACTGGGTCGGTCCCGGCTCGGGCGTGAGCGGCGCCGCCGCCGCCGCCAAGCACGCGGCGGTCTCCCGCGCCCTGGCGCTGCATCGCGCCGAGGCGACGACGCCGTTCGAGGCGCTGCGCCGGCTCGGCGGGCGTGAGCTCGCCGCGATCGCGGGCGCGGTGATCGCGGCGCGGCACGCCGGCGTGCCGGTCTTGCTCGACGGGTTCATCGCCACCGCGGCGCTGGCCCCGCTCGCGGCAGCGGCGCCGGCGATCCTCGACCATTGCCTCGCCGGGCATTGCTCGGCCGAGCCGGGGCACGCGCGCTTGCTCGCGCGATGGGGGCTGCGGCCGCTGCTCGCGCTCGACCTGCGGCTTGGCGAGGCGAGCGGCGCCGCGGTCGCCGCCGCGATCGTGCGCGCGGCGCTGGCCGCGCATGACGGGATGGCGACCTTCGCCGACGCGGGCGTCTCGGCGGGGTGACCGCAGCCATCACGCTCCACCTCATGCGCCACGGCGCGACCGCGGCGGACGGCCGGCTGATCGGCCATCACGACGCGCCGGTCACCGCGGCGGGGATCGCCGCCTGCGTGGCCGCCGCCGCCCCGCTGTCCGTCGCGCGGGTCGTCACCTCGGATCTCGCGCGCGCCGCAGCGTGCGGCGGCGCGATCGCGGCGGCGAGGACGGTGCCCGTGCGCGCCGATCCGCGCTGGCGCGAACTCGACTTCGGCGAGTGGGAGGGCCGCCGTCCCGACACGATCGATCCGGCCGCCCTCGCCGCTTTCTGGCACGACCCAGACGTCGCCCCCCCGCCGGGCGGCGAGCGCTGGTCGGCGCTGACCGCGCGGGTCGGCGCCGCATTGACCGAGGTCGCGGATGCGACGCTGGTGGTGGCGCACGCCGGCGCCATCCGCGCCGCGCTCGCGGTGACATGCGGTCTGGACGCACGCCAGGTCTGGGCGGTGGAGCTGCACCACGCCGGCGTCGTCTCGCTGCGCTTGTGGCGCAGCCCGGCGCCGGTCGCGCAGATCGTCGCGCTGCGATGATCCGCCCGCTGCTGGTCGCGCTCGGCTTCCTCACGCGATTGCCGCTGCCCCGTGCCGCGTCCGACCGTGCCGACTGGGCCGCCTCGATCCGCTTTTACCCGCTCGCCGGGCTGGTCGTCGGGGCGCTGGCGGGCGCGGCGGGGGCGCTCGCGGCGATGCGCGACCCATGGCTCGGCGCGCTCGCCGCGCTGCTCACCTGGATCCTGGTGACGGGCGCGCTCCATCTCGACGGGCTGGGCGACCTCGCGGACGCGCTCGGTGCCGCCCACGGCGACCGCGACCGCCTGCTGCGCGTGCTGTCCGAGCCGCAGGTCGGCAGCTTCGCGGTGGTGGCGATCGTGACGCAACTGCTCGCCAAATTGGTGCTGCTCCACGGCTGGTCGTCGCACGCCTGGTGGTCGCTCGCGCTCGTCACCGCGGCGGCGCGGATCGGTCCGCTCGCCTGGGCGCGCTGGCTTCCCCCGCTCAAGCCCGGGCTGGGCGCGACGCTGGCGGAGGCGGTGCGCGCGCGCGACCTGATCGGCTGGGGAACCGTCGTGCTGGTGGCGAGTATCGCTCGCCCCGCCTTGTTCGCCGCGCTGCCGCTCATCGCCTTCTACGCGTGGTGGCTGCGGCGGCGCCTCGGCGGCGTCAACGGCGACGCCCACGGCGCCGGGATCGAATTGGTCGAGACCGGCCTGCTCGCGGCCTTCGTCCTCGTCGGAGGCTAGGGTCTGTACTCAATCGCAGCAAGGATCGTGATCGCCCGCGCAAGGCCGCCCACGAGGAGCGCAGCGCAGCCGGGTAGCTGCGCTACCCGCAAGCAAGCGACGATGTGCAGGTGACATCGTCCCCCGGACGATGTCAGCCATGCCGGGGGCATGGCGACCTGCACATGGGCGGCCTTGCGCGGGCGACCGCTTCGCGGCGGGCGGCTTTTGGCGCCATGAACAGGTTGGATCGTCCCCCGGACGATCCAAGCCATGTCCGGGGGACATGGCGACCTGTTCATCGTCGCGCGTCGGTCACGATGCATGAGCATCGCTCCCTCCTTGCTCCTAGCCTGGCGCCAAAATCCGCTCCGTCACGACCGTGCTGCGATTGAGTACAGACCCTAGGTCACCGCGCCGCGCGCGAGCGCCAGCAGCGCGGCGAGATCGAGGTGCCGCTCCAGCGTGAGCGCGATCGCGTCGAGCGCCGCATCGACATCGGCGCGATGGTCGGCGCCGCCCGCCGCGACGTCGAGCCACGCGCGCCGCTGCGCCGCCAGAGCGAAGATCCCGTGAACATAGGTGCCGGCGACCAGACCGTCGGGCGAGCAGGCCCCGTCGCGGCGCCCGCCCTCGATCACGGTGACGGGACGCGCGCAGTCGGGACCGTGGGTGTCGCCCATGTGCATCTCATAGCCCTCGAACGGCGCGCCCCGCGCCGTCCCGCGCACCGCCTCGAGCCGCTTGCCGCGGCTCAGCCGGGTCTCCACCGCGAGCAACCCGAGGCCCGCGACCGTCTCGGGCGGTCCTTCGATACCGTCCGGGTCGGCGACGCTGCGCCCCAGCATCTGATAACCGCCGCACAGCCCCAGGACCGGCCGGCCGCGGCGCACGTGCGCGCGCACGTCGATGTCCCAGCCCTCGCGCCGCACCGCGTGCAGGTCCGCGATCGTCGCCTTGGAGCCCGCGAGCACGATCAGCGCGGCCTCCGCGGGAATCGGTCGCCCGGGGGGCACCATCACCAGCTCGATCTCGGGTTCGAGGCGGAGCGGGTCGAGATCGTCGAAATTGGCGATGTGCGGCGTGATCGGACAGGCCACCACGATCCGCGCGTCGCGGGCGGTGGCGGGTTTCTGCAACACCACCGCATCCTCGCTCGGCAGCCGCGCCGCCTCGGCCAGCCAGGGCACGACGCCGAAGCCGCGCCAGCCGGTCCGCGCCGCGATCTCGCGATAGCCCGCGTCGAACAGCGCGGGATCGCCGCGGAACTTGTTGACGAGGAAGCCCTGCACCATCGCGGCATCGGCCGGGTCCAGCACCGCGCGCGTGCCCACCAGCGCGGCGATCACCCCGCCGCGGTCGATGTCGCCGACCAGCACCACCGGCACGCCGGCGGCGCGCGCGAAGCCCATGTTGGCGATGTCACCCGCGCGCAGGTTGATCTCCGCCGGGGAACCCGCGCCCTCGACCACCACCAGATCGGCCGCGCGCGCCAGCCGGCGATAGCTCGCGAGCACCTCGTCGAGCAGGCCCTCGCGCCCCTCGCGCCACGCGCTGGCGCGCAGCACGCCGCGGACGCGACCGTTGACCACCAGCTGCGAGCTGCGATCGCCCTGCGGCTTGAGCAGCACGGGGTTCATGTCGGTGGTGGGGGCGACCCGCGCCGCGGCGGCCTGGGTCGCCTGGGCGCGGCCGATCTCGCCGCCGTCCGCGGTCACCGCGGCGTTGGTCGACATGTTCTGCGGCTTGAACGGACGCACGACGAGGCCGCGGTTCGCGAAGGCGCGGCACAGCCCCGCCACCAGCACCGACTTGCCGACGTCCGACCCGGTGCCCTGCAGCATCAGCGCGCCCATGCGACCGCCCCCGCGACGAGCCAGAGCGACAGACACGCGCGGCGATAGATCGCGAGCGCACGGCGGATGTCCCGCGGCCCGAGCGCGGTGCGCCCGTCGCCGATCCACGGCTTGGCGCTGGTCACGCCGTCATAGGCGATCGGCCCGGCGAGCCGCACGCGCAGCGCGCCCGCCATCGCCGCCTCGGTCCAGCCAGCGTTGGGCGAGGCGTGGCGGCGCGCGTCGCGCCACATCACGCCCCAGCCGCCTCCCCCCGCGAGGCAGAGCAGCGCGCCGCCGAGCCGCGCGGGAAGCAGGTTGGCGAGATCGTCGGTCCGCGCCGCCGCCCAGCCGAACGCGCGCCAGCGCGGCTCGCGATGGCCGATCAGGCTGTCCGCGGTGTTGATCGCCTTATAGCCCCACAGCCCGGCCGGTCCGAGCAGCAGCAGCCAGAACAAGGGCGCGGCGACCGCGTCGCAGAAGCTCTCGGCGAGGCTCTCCACCGCCGCGCGCGCGACCCCAGCGGAGTCGAGCGCGGCGACGTCGCGCCCGACGATTCGGCCGACCGCGTCGCGCGCGGCCGCGAGGTCGCCGCGTTCCAGCGCGGCGGCGACCGGCCGCACGTGATCGTCGAGGCTGCGCTGCGCCAGGCCCGGCCAGGCGAGCAGCGCGACGGCGATCCAGGCCGGCGCGCCGAGCAGCGCGCGCAGCCCGCGCCCGGCGAGCCAGGCCGTCCCCGCCGCCATCGTCACCGCCGCGGCGAGCGTGATCGCGCCGAGCAGGCGGCGCCGTCGGCGGTGCGCGGGGGTCAGTCCGTCGGCGGCCGTGGCCTCGTCGCGCGTTCGTTGCCCGGCGGGCGACGGCACCGGCGCGTTCCAGCGCGCGTCCCCCGCGGCGAGAACCCGCGCCACCGCGCCGACGGGATGCCCGACGCGCGCGTAGAGCCACGCCGGCCAGCCGAGCGCGGCATCGAGCGCGAGCGCGACCAGGGCGACGGGCTCAGCGATCGCGCAGCGCCGCGTCGAGCCGCCGCAGCGCACTCGCGTCACCCGGCAGGCCGATCCGCAGCCGCGTCGGCGCGTCGCTGAACGGCCGCACCAACAGGCCGGCGCGCGCCAGCCGCTCGAAGATCAGCGCCGCGTCGTCGCGCTCGACCAGCCGGAACAGCGGGCACGCCCCCTGCGGCACCAGCGCATGCGCGTGGAGCACCCCGTCCAGCGCGGCCGCGGCCTGCGTCAGCCGGGTGCGCGTCGTCGCGATCCAGTCGTCGTCACGATAGGCGGCGGTGCCGAGCCGCAGCGCAATGGTGGAGACCGGCCAGCTGCCGAGCCGCGCCGCGAGCGCCCCGACCAGCGCCGCCGCGCCGCAGGCGAAGCCGAGCCGTATCCCGGCCAGCCCGAAGAACTTGCCGAAGGAGCGAAACACCAGCACGCGGTCGTCGCGCGCCAGCAGCGGCAGCACGCTCGCCTCGGGGAGCGCGTCGGCGAAGGCCTCGTCGATCACGAGCACGCCGTCGCGCGACGCCAGCGTGCGCGCCAGCCCGATCAGCCGGTCGCCCGGCCAGGCGCGCCCGTCGGGATTGTTCGGATTGGCGAGCAACAGCGTCCCCCCGCCCCGCGCCACCTCGTCGACCGCCTCCGCTCCGATCGACCGCGCGCCCGGCAGCGCGGCGGCGTGGGTGCGGTAGCTCGGCGCCACCACGTGCCACGGCTTGGGCAAGGCCAGCCCGCCCAGCGCGCGCAGACCGATCTCGCTCCCGGGCAAGGCGGTGATCGCCACCTCGCGCGCCGCGAACGCGCCCGCCGCGGCCTGATGCAGCGCGGCGAGATCGGACGGCGACGGCAGCGCGCGCAGCATCGCCACCGTGAGCGGCTCGCCCTCCCAGGCGTAGGGGTTGATCCCGGTCGACAGGTCGAGCCAAGGCAGCGGCGCGTCGGGATAGAGTCGCGCGGCGGCGTCGGGCCGCCCGCCATGATAGCTCAGCGCGGCGGCCGGCTCAGGATGAGGTGGGTCGAGCAGCATCGGTGCCCCGCCTGTCGCGACATGGGGCCACGAACACAAGACCGGAAGGGAAAGGGAACATGGACCCGCGGGTGACTCTGGTGCTGGGCGGCGCGCGTTCGGGCAAGAGCCGCCACGCGCAGGCGCTGGCCGAGGCGACGGGCGCGGAGGCGATCTTCGTCGCGACCGCGCAGCCGCTCGACGACGAGATGCGCGCGCGGGTCGAGCGCCATCGCGCCGACCGTGATCCGCGCTGGCGGACGGTCGAGTCACCGCTCGCGCTGGCCGAGACGATCGCGCGACAGGGCGGCGCCGGGCGGGTGTTGCTGGTCGACTGTCTCACGCTCTGGGCATCGAACCTGCTGCTCGACGCGCGGGAGCCGACGGTGGCCATCGAGGCGCTCGACCTCGCGCTGCGCGACACGCCGGCCAGCGTCATCCTGGTCGCGAACGAGGTCGGGCTGGGCATCGTCCCCGACAATGCGCTGGCGCGTCGTTTCCGCGACCTCGCAGGGACGATCAACCAGCGCATCGCCGCGCGCGCCGACCGCGTGCTGTTCGTCGCCGCTGGGCTGCCGCTCGTTCTCAAGTGACGCGACCGGTTCGGGCGGACGGCGCGGCGACGGCGGACGATCGCGCCCACCGCCGCGCGGCCGCGCTCACTGCTTGGCGGGCGGCTCGGCGCCGAGCGCCTTGTCCTCTTTGGCCGCGGGATCCACCGACGGCGCGCCAGACGCCGGCGTGCCGGTGTTCGACAGATCGGCGGTATCGCCCTTCGCACTCTCGGTGACGTTCGCCACCGCGGGGTCGGTCGCCGCGCCGGCCGCGGGGGCGGCGGGCAGCGGCAGGTTCGAGCCCTGCTGGTTCAGATAGGCGATGATGTTGGCGCGATCCTCGGGATTGCCCAGGCCGGCGAAGGTCATCTTGGTGCCGTTGGCGAATTTGCGCGGGCTGGTGAGCCACGCGTTCATCTTGTCGAAGTCCCAGTTGCCGCCGACCGACTTCAGCGCGTCCGAGAAGGCGAAGCCACCCTTGCCCTGTGCGATCCCCTCGCCCAGCGTGGCGTACAGGTTCGGGCCGATGCCGTTGGCGCCACCCTGGTTGATCGTGTGGCAGGCGGCGCACTTCTTGAAGACCTCGGCGCCCTTGGCCGGATCGGCGCTGGCGAGGAGCGACGCGATCGGCACCTCGGCGGCGCCACCGCCCGCGCCGGCCTCTTCCACACCCTCGATGGCATAGCCCATTTTCTCGGGCCGCTCGCCGTGGAAGATCTGGCTGCCGACGATCGACAGGCCCAGCGCGACTCCGGCACCCGCCAAGACCCAGCCGAAAATCGTGTTGCTACGATCGTCCATGTCGCCCGTGTGCCCCTCTCTGATTAGGTCGACCCATAGAAAAGCCGCCACCGCACCGCAAGCGCTTGAGCGGCGCGCCGCGCTCTTCTACGCGCCGGAGCCGAGATGGACAGCTACGCCGCCCCCGCTTTGCCGATCGTCGCACGCCTGACCGAGGCCGCCGCGCGCGCGCCCGAGAAGTCCGTCGCGTTCCAGGGCGCCCCCGGCGCCAACAGCCATGTCGCGGTGGGCGAGGCCTTCCCGGAGGCGCTGCCGCTGCCCTGTTTCAGCTTCGACGACGCGCTCGACGCGGTGAAGCAGGGTCGCGCCGCGCGCGCGCTGATCCCCATCGAGAATTCACTCCACGGCCGCGTCGCCGACATCCACTTCCTGCTGCCCGAATCCGGCCTGGTGATCACCGGCGAGCATTTCCTGCCGATCCGCCACGCGCTGATCGGCATCGGCCCGCGCGATGAGGTCACCAGCGCGATGAGCCATCCCCAGGCGCTCGGCCAGTGCCGCCACTGGCTCAAGGCGCACGGCATCGCACCAGTGAGCTACCCCGACACCGCCGGCGCGGCCGCGGTGGTGGCCGAGTTGCGCGACCCCAGCGTCGCCGCGCTCGCCCCGCCCGGCGCGGCGGCGATCTACGGGCTCGAGCTGCTCGCCACCGACATCGCCGACGCCGACCACAATATGACGCGCTTCGTCACGCTGGCGCGCGAGGGCGTCGCGCCCGAGGGCGACGGGCCGTGGATGACCACCTTCATCTTCGCGGTGAAGAACGTGCCCGCCGCGCTGTACAAGGCGATGGGCGGCTTCGCGACCAACGGGGTCAACATGACCAAGCTGGAGAGCTACCAGCGCGGCGGCAGCTTCGCGGCGACCGAATTCTACGCCGACGTCGAGGGACGCGCGGGCGAGCCCGGCTTCGACCGCGCGATGGCCGAACTGGGTTTCCACGCCAAGCATCTGCGCGTGCTCGGTTCCTACCGCCAGGCGCGCAAACGCGGCTGACCGCCCCCTTGCGCGCGCCGCACCCGCTCCTATCGTGCGGCCCGACGAACATGGGTGGGGACCGACGCGTGATGAAGACCTTGCTGCTGGCCGGCGCCGCGATCACTGCCGCCGCGGCGTCGCCCGCCTGGACGCAGGCCGCACCGCAGCCGCCGCGCGCGGCGAAGAAGCCTCACCAGGTCACCTCGCCCAACGGCACGCGCGAGGACGATTACTACTGGCTGCGCGACGATACCCGCAAGAACCCCGAGATGCTCGCCTATCTCGCCGCGGAGAACGCCTACGCGGACGCGACGCTGGCGTCGCTCAAGCCGCTGCAGGACAGGCTCTACGCCGAGACGGTCAGCCACATCAAACAGGACGACAGCAGCGTCCCCTATCGCGAGCGCGGCTATTATTATCAGACGCGCTTCACCCCGGGCGCCGACTATCCGGTCATCGAGCGCCGCAAGGGCACGCCCGACGCCCCCGCCGAGGTGATGTTCGATCAGCCCGCAATGGCGAAAGGGCATAGTTTCTTCGCGCTGAGCGACTGGTCCGTTACCCAGGACAACCGGCTGGTGGCCTATGCCGAGGACACGGTCGGCCGGCGACAATATGTGCTCAAGGTCAAGGACCTCTCCACCGGACGGCTGCTGCCGGACACGATCACCAACGTCGAGCCCAACCTCGTCTGGGCCGACGACAACCGCACGCTCTTCTACATCGCCAAGGATCCGGTGACGCTGCGCGGCTATCGCGTAATGGCGCACGTGCTCGGCACGCCGGTGAGCGCCGACCGCCTCGTCTACGAGGAGAAGGACGACACCTTCCAGATGGGGATCAGCCGCACCAGCGACGATCGCTTCCTCTGCATCGGCGTGTCCGCCACGGTGAGCGACGAGCAGCGCTGCGCCCCCGCGGCGGCGCCGACCCGCTTCACGCTGGTGGCGCCGCGCGCACGCGAGTTCCGCTACGGCGCGGATCACATGGGGGATCGCTGGATCATCCGCACCAATCGCGACGCGCGCAACTACAAGCTCGTCACCGTCGCCGACCGCGAGCTCGCCCGCGGCGTGGCGGCGTGGCGCGACCTGACGCCGGCGAGCGACAGCGTCTTCATCGAGGATTTCAAGCCGTTCCGCGGCTTCATCGCGCTCGACCAGCGCGAGGGCGGCAATCGCATGATCCGGCTGCTGACCGAGGGCCGCTCGGCGCCGGTGAAGGCGGACGAGCCGGCCTATCAGATGGAGCTGGCGGTCAATCCCGAACCCGACACCGATTGGGTGCGCTATACCTATGCCTCGCTGGTGACGCCGACGACCACCTATGAGGTCAACGCGAAGACGGGCGAGCGCCGCGTGCTCAAGGTCGCGCCGGTGCCGGGCTACGACCCGTCGAACTACGTCACCGAGCGGGTCTGGGCGACCGCACGCGACGGCACCAAGGTCCCGGTATCGGTGGTGTACCGCAAAGACGTGAAGCGCGACGGCACCGCGCCGCTGTTCCAATATGCCTATGGCAGCTACGGCCTGTCGATGGACCCGGCGGTCGACCCGGCGCGGATCGCGCTGCTCGACCGCGGTGTGGTCTACGCGCTGGCGCATATCCGCGGCGGGCAGGAGATGGGGCGCGGCTGGTATGACGAGGGCCACCTGCTGCACAAGAAGAACAGCTTCACCGACTTCATCGACGTGACGCGCTACCTGGTCGCGCAGAAATATGCCGCGCCGGGTCGAGTAGCGGCGATGGGCGGCAGCGCGGGCGGGCTGCTGATGGGCGCGGTCGCGAACATGGCGCCGCAGGACTACGCCCTGATCATCGCGCAGGTGCCGTTCGTCGACGTGGTGACGACGATGCTCGACGCCTCGATCCCGCTGACCACGTTCGAATATGACGAATGGGGCAATCCGGCGCAGAAGCCTTATTACGATTATATGCTGAGCTATTCGCCGTACGACAATGTCGCGGCCAAGGCCTATCCGGCGATGTACGTCAGCACCGGGCTGTGGGACAGCCAGGTGCAATATTACGAGCCGACCAAATGGGTGGCGCGGCTGCGCGAGCTGAAGACCGGCGACGCGCCGCTGGTGTACCGCGTCAACATGGAGGCGGGGCACGGCGGCAAGTCGGGCCGGTTCGAGCGTTATCGCCAGGGCGCGGAATGGCAGGCCTTCGCATTGCAGCGGTTGAAGGCGGCGGACTGAGGCGACGCGCGCGGCTGTTCCGTTCCAGCTCGTCGTACACTCCCGTCATCCCGGACTTGGTCCGGGATCCACCCAACCGCATATCCTGAAACCGCTGTTCGCGCGGAGGCGTGGATCGCGGGAGCGATCCGCGATGCCGGGAGGGCGCGGAGGCGGCCGAACGCTTGGTCCACATCGTCTCGCACCGCGATCCCGCGTGAATTAGTTCACGCGAAGCCGCGAAGACGCGAGGAAGAAGGTTGTTCGCGCGGAGGCGCGGAGACGCGGAGGTGTTCCGCTCGGGACGCGCGTCGAGCCTGACAACGAGATGGTGGCGGCATCCTTTCCCGTGCTCCTGCGAACGCAGGAGCCCAGTGCCGCACACTCCGTCAGACGTTGTTCTGCTTGGCCCTGGGTTCCGGCTTTCGCCGGAACACGGCGAGAGCACGCGCGAGTCGAGTGACCTTGCAGCGATCTCGACCAGGAGAACATCCTGCCCGTCTCGCCGTCGAACGCGCTCGCAGCAGCTTTTCGGAGAAGCCGCTACGCGGCATTCTCCACCTCTGTGCGCCTCCGCGCCTCCGCGCGAACAACCTTCTTCCTCGCGTCTTCGCGTCTTCGCGTGAACACCCCTACTTCACGCCACGCCCGCCCCGCTCAGCCCGTCCATGCCCGCAGCAGCGTATGCGCGATCGCATAGGGCGGCGGCGCGACGAAGCGCCCTCCCTCGCCCGCGAGCGCCGCGCGCACCTCGTCGCGCGTGACCCACATCGCGTCCTCCAGCTCGTTGGCGTCGAGCGTGATCCTGTCATCGGCCGCCTGCGCGACGCAGGCGATCATCAGCTGCGACGGAAACGGCCACGGCTGGCTCGCGACGTAGCGCACCTCCGTCACCCGCACCCCCGATTCCTCGGCGATCTCGCGCGCCACCGCTTCCTCGATCGACTCGCCCGGCTCGAGGAAGCCCGCCAACGCCGAGTAGCGCCCCGCGGGCCAGGTCGGCTGCCGCCCGACCAGCGCGCGCCCGTCATGCTCTGCCAGCATGATCACCACCGGGTCGACGCGTGGGAAATGCTCCGCCGAGCAGCTCGGGCAGCGCCGCCCCCAGCCCGCGCGGAACAGCCCGGTGGCGCTGCCGCAATTGGCGCAGAAGCGGTGCCGCGCGTGCCAGTCGAGCAGCGAGCGCGCCGCCGCGAAGGTCGCCGCCTCGCCCGCGCGCAACTGGTCGAGCAGACCGAAGAGTCGGGGCGAGCGGAACGGCGGCGGCGCCCCCGCGCCGGGCACGATCGCGGCGAAGCGCGGCGCCCCGGCGTCGAGCCCGAGCAGCACCAGCTCGGCCTCGCTCGGCGCTGCGGACAGCGGCGCCCAGGCCAAAGCCCCGTCCTCACCCAACACCGGCTCGAACGACTCGAGCACCAGCAGCCGCGCCGCCGGGTCCGCCATCGCCTCGGCGAGGCCGTCGGCATCGTGGCGCAGCGCGTCGGCGCGGTCGAGCGTGCCGCCGGTGAAGCCGGTCGCGATCATCGCGGCACGCCGGGGTGGAGCCGCGCCGCGTCGCGCGCCAGCGCCGCGAAGGTCTCCTTGGCCAGCGGGTAGCGCTCGCCCGGGAAGTAATTGACCATGATCGTCCCCCTGAAGCGCCGCGCCGGGTCGACGATCGCCACCGTCCCCGCCGCGCCGCCCCAGCCGTAGCTGCCCTTCGACGCGCCGCCGGCCTCGTCGGCGAGATAGACCACCCCGCCCGCGCCGAAGCCCTGCGCCACGCCTTCCTTGTTCTTATAGCTCACGCCGGCCGGCAGCAGGTTGGACATCGCCAGCCGCGCGGTCTCGGGCTTCATGATCGTCACGCCGTCGAGCGTACCCGCATTCTGGAGCATGTGGAGGAAGCGGTCATAGTCGCGCGCCGACGCCACCAGCCCCGCGCCGCCGTACGGGAAGCTGGGCGGCTGGAGGAACACAGAGCGCGCCGCGGGGTCGAGCGGGATCAGCTGGTCGCCCGCGAAGGCGTAGTTGGTGGCGAAGCGCGCGATATTGCCGGGCGCGACCTGGAAGTCGGTCGAGGTCATGCCGAGCGGATCGAGGATGCGCGCGTGGACGAAGCGCTCGAAGGGCTGGCCGGAAACCTTCTCGATCACCGCGGCGAGCACGTCGAGCCCCATCGAATAATGCCAGACCGTCCCCGGCTCGGCGACGAGCGGCGCCTGCGCGACGCGCTCGGCGAAGGCGATCAGCGAGGTCGGTCGCGTCTTGCGCGCCACCGCCTCGGTCTGCGCATTGGCCGAGAAAGGGACCAGGCCGAGCCGCTCATATTCCTTCAGCAGCGGTCCCTGCGCGTTGATCTGATAGCCGATGCCGGAACTGTGCGTCATCAGCTCGCGGATCGTGATCGGCGCGCGCGCGGGCCGCGTCTCCAGCGACGTGTCGGGGCTGGTCAGCACCTTCATCTTAGCGAAGCCGGGAAAATACTTCGAGAGCGGGTCGTCGAGCGACAGCTTGCCCTCCTCCACCAGCAGCATCGCCGCCATGCCGGTGACCGGCTTGGTCATCGAGTAGACGCGCCACAGTGAGTCGGGGCCGGCCGGCTGCGTGCCCGGATCGGTCGCGATCGTGCCGGCGCTGAGGAAGACGGTGGGCAGGTCGCCGAGCCCGAAGGCGCCGACGATGCCGGGCATCTTCCTGTCGCGGACATAGCCGTCGAACAGCGCCTGCGTCGCCGGCAGGAGCTGCGTCCCGGGCAGCCCCTGCGGCATGGTGATTCCCTGCGCGGGCGGCGCCGTCTGCGGGCGCGGCGCGGGCGTGGGCGCGCGCTGCGCCGACAGCTGAGTCGCCGCCACCAGCGCGGTGAGCGCCGCCGTACCGAACCACCGGAACACCGTCATGCCTGTCTGCTCCTCGCCAGCGCTGCCGCCTTCGCGAACAAGGTCGGCAGCCCCGCCTCGTCCAGTGTCGCGACCGGCCACCATTCACCCAGGTTGGTCGCGCGCTCGGTGTCGGCGACCGCCACGTCCAGGTCCAGCGTGAAATGCGTGAAGCCGTGCTCGACTCGTCGCTCCAGCACGCGCCACGCCGCGTCCGCGGGCGCGTCGCGCAGCCCCGGCGGCGCACTCTCCCACGGGCCGGTCGGCAGCGCGCGCATGCCGCCGAGCAGCCCCTTGTCGGGGCGGCGCACCAGTAGCACGTGGCCGTCGCGCTCCAGCCAGAAGATCGTGCCGTAGCGGTGCGGCCGCGCCGATTTGGGCTTCTTGACCGGGAAGGCCTCGGGCGTGCCGAGCGCGAGCGCGGCGCATTGATCGGCGAGCGGGCAGAGCAGGCAGCGCGGCTTGCGCGGGGTGCAGACCGCCGAGCCCAGGTCCATCATCGCCTGCGCATAGTCGCCGGCGCGCTGCTCCGGCGTGATCGTCGCCGCGGCGGCGCGGATCGCGCGGCGCCCACCCGGCAGCGGCGCGGGAATCGCGAACAGCCGCGCCACCACGCGCTCGACATTGGCGTCCACCACGACCGCGCGCCGCCCGAAAGCGATCGCCGCGACGGCGGCGGCGGTATAGTCGCCGAAGCCGGGCAGCGCGCGCAAGGCTTCCTCGGTGTCGGGCAGCCGGCCGCCATGCTCCGTCGCGATCGCGCGCGCCGCGGCGAGCAGGTTGCGCGCGCGGGCATAGTAACCGAGCCCCGCCCAGGCCGCCATGACATCGGCCTCGTCCGCCGCGGCGAGGTCGGCGAAGCTCGGCCAGCGCGCCACCCAGGCGGCGAAGCGCGGGCGCACCGTCGCCACCGTGGTCTGCTGCAACATCACCTCGCTCAGCCACACGCGATAGGGATCGGGCGTCTCGCCCGGCAGCGCGCGCCACGGCAGCGCGCGGCGGTGGCGGTCATACCAGTGTAGCAAGGGCTTGGCGGCAGTGATCGCGCGCTTGGCGTCCATGCCCCGGCTATGGCATGGGGGCGGGAATGAGCAAGCGCCCTCGCGTCTCCGATCAACCGCCCGAGCGGCAGAACCGCTCGCGCCAGGTGGCCGAGCTGCTGCCCTCCGTGGGTGGCGCGGCGTTCCGGCGCTTCGGCTTCGTCCAGTCCGCGATCGTGTCGCGCTGGCCCGAGATCGTCGGCGAGAAGCTCGCCGCCGCGAGCACACCGGAGTCGATCCGCTTCCCAGTCGGCAAGAAGCAGGACGGCACGCTCACGCTCACCGTCCGCGGCGCGCACGCGCCGATGATGAGCCACCTGACGGTCGAGATCATCGAGCGGGTCAACCGCTTCTTCGGCTATGCCGCGGTGTGCAAGGTCGCGATCCGCCACGGTGAGGTGAGCAAGCGCCCCGAGCGCCGCGCCCCGCCGTCGCTCGCCCCCGCTCCCGAGCTGGGCGGCAGCCTCAAGACGATCGCCGATCCCGAGCTCAAGGCGGTGCTGGAGGCGCTGGCCTCGGGCGTCGCCGCCAACCCTCCCGCGCTGCCGAAGGTACGATGACCCGTTTCCGCTCGCTCCTGCTGCCGCTCGTCGCGCTCGCGCTCGGTACCGCTGCCGGCGCCGCCGCGCCGCGCCCCTGGACCGCGGTGGCGACCCCGGTGGCGACCGGCAGCTACCTGATCGGCAACCCCAAGGCGCGCGTGAAGCTGGTCGAGTACGTCAGCTACACCTGCCCGCACTGCGGCCATTTCGCCGCCGAGTCGCGCGCGACGCTCGGGGCGATGGTGCGCTCGGGCTCGACCAGCGTCGAGGTGCGCAACCAGATCCACGACGGGATCGACCTCGCCGCGGCGACGCTGGCGCGCTGCGCCGGCGCCGCTGCCTTCCCCGCGCTGCACGAGGCGTTCTTCGCCAAGCAGGAGCAATGGTACGAGCGCGCCGCCGAATGGAGCGAGGGCAATCGCGCGCGCATCGCGTCGTGGCCGCAGCTCGACCAGCTCAAGGCGGTGGCGCAAGGCGCCGGGCTCGACGCGATCGCCAAGCAGGCGGGAGCGCCCGCCGCGGCGATCGACGCCTGTTTCGCCAGCGACGCGCAGGTGAAGCGCGCCATCGCGGCGTCCGAGGCGACCAGCAAGGTCAAGGGTACGCCCGCCTTCGAGATCAACGGCAAGCTGATCGAGAATGTCGGCTGGGCGCAGCTCGAGCCGCAGTTGCGCGCGGCCGGCGCGCGGTGAGGGCGGCATGAACCGCTCTTGGCAAGGCGCACGTTCGGCCGATCCGCCACTCCCCACCACCGTCATCCCGGCCTTGAGCCGGGATCCATCGTTCCGCGCATGCGCCGGCTGGCTGCGCGTGCGGCGCTATGGATGCCGGGTCGAGCCCGGCATGACGAACGTTGTACCGAACGGTCTTATCAACGGAGTGACCGAATGAAGCGTCTCGCATCCCCCCTGCTCTTCGCCGCCGCGGCGCTGCTCGCCGGCTGCGGCAGCGGCGGTGACGGCAACGGCAGTGCCCCCAGCGCGCCGGCCGGCTCGGTCAAGGCGGTCGCCGCGCCCGCGGGCTCGGACTGGACACAGCAGGTCCGCCAGACCCCCGAGGGCGGCTTCGTCATGGGCAACCCTGACGCGCCGCTCAAGCTGGTAGAATATGGCTCGCGCACCTGCCCCACCTGCGGCGCGTTCGGCCAGACCGGCATGCGCCCGCTCGAGGAGAATTACGTCAAGACCGGCAAGGTCTCGTACGAGTTCCGCGACTTCCTGGTCCACGGTCCGCCCGATTTCGCGGCCTCGCTGCTCGGCCGCTGCGCCGGTGCCGCGCCGTTCTTCCCGATCCTCGAGCAGATGTACATCGACCAGCCCAAGTTCCTCGACGCGCAGATGAAGGCGGCGCAGGACCAGTCGTTCCTCCAGTCGACGCAGAACGCCACGCCGGCGCAGGTGGCGAACGCCTGGGCGGACAAGATGGGCTATGTCGAGTTCGTCAAGCAGCGCGGCATCACCGAGGCGCAGGCGCGCGCCTGCCTCAATGATCCCAAGGCGATCGAGGCGCTGACCAAGATGACGCAGGACGCCACCGAGAAGCAGGACGTCACCGGCACGCCCACCTTCTTCCTCAACGGCCGCAAGCTCGACAACAGCGTCACCTGGCAGGCGATCGAGACCGCGCTCAAGTCCGCGGGCGCGTGACGGCGGCGACGCTGCGCGGCTGACCCTCGATGCGCATCAAGCGGCTGCGGCTGACCGGCTTCAAGAGCTTCGTCGACCCGGCCGACCTGCGCATCGAGCCGGGGCTGACCGGGGTGGTCGGCCCCAATGGCTGCGGCAAGTCCAACCTGCTCGAGGCGCTGCGCTGGACCATGGGCGAGAACAGCGCCCGCTCGATGCGCGGCGCGGGCATGGAAGACGTGATCTTCGCGGGCACCGCGACGCGGCCGCCGCGCGACTTCGCCGAAGTGTCGCTGCTCGCCGAGATCGACGCGCCCGAGGGCGCGCAGGAGCGCGAAATCGTCCGCCGCATCGAGCGCGGCGCCGGCTCGGCCTATCGGCTCGACGGGCGCGACGTCCGCGCCAAGGACGTCCAGCTCCTCTTCGCCGACGCCGCGACCGGCGCGCACTCGCCCGCGCTGGTGAGCCAGAATCGCATCGGCGCGGTGATCGCGGCCAAGCCGGGCGAGCGCCGCGCGATGCTGGAGGAGGCCGCGGGCATCGCGGGCCTCCACGTCCGCCGCAAGGACGCGGAGGCGCGGCTGCGCGCCACCGAGGCCAATCTCGCGCGACTCGACGAGCTGATGGCCGACCAGGGCACGCGCATCGCCGCGCTGCGTCGCCAGGCGCGTGCCGCGGAGCGCTACCGCCTGCTGTCCGAGCAGATCCGACTGGCCGAGGCGCGGATGATCTTCGCGCGCTGGCGCGACGCCGCCGCCGCCGCCACCGCCGCCAAGCAGGAGGCCGATACCGCCGCGGCGCAGGTCGCCACCGCTACGGCGGCGGAACAGGCGACGCTGGCCGCGCAGCGCGCCGCCGCCGAGCAGGTCGCCGCCGCCCGCACCGCGGCGCTGGCGGCGCGCGACCGCGCCGGCGAGCTCGCGCACCAGCTGACGCGCGCGCGCGAGCAGCGCCACGGCGTGCAGCGCCGGCTCGCCGACATGGAGTCGGCGCAACGCCGTATCGGCGAGGATCGCGCGCGCGAGGACTCACTCGCGCACGACGCCGCCGCCGCGCTCGATCGGATCGCGGCCGAGGCCGAGACGCTCGACCGGCGCCTCGCCGAGGGCGCCGCCGCGCTGCCCGCGCTCGACGCCGCGCTGGCGGAGGCGGAGCGCCACGCGCGCGACGTCGAGGTGTCGCTCGCCCAGGCGCTATCGGCCGAGGCGGCGGAGGCGGCCGAGCGTCGCGTCGCCGCCGCCGCGCATGCCGCCGCCGCGGCGCGCCACGAGCGCGCGCGGCGCGAGGCGATGCGGCTGGCCGAGGCGATCGAGGCGCTCGACGATCCCGCCACGCTGGAGCAAGCGCGCGACGCCGCCCGCGCGGCGCAGACCGACGCGCAGGGGCGCGTGGCGAAGGCGCGCGCCGCGCTCGACTGGGCCGAGACGAGCGAGACCGAGGCGCGCGAAGAGCGCGATCCGGCCGAGGCCGCGCGCGCCGCCGCGCTGGCGGCGCTGGCCGCGCTCGACGGCGAGGCGGCGGCGCTCGCGCGCGCGGTCGAGCAGAAGGGCGAGAAACTGCTCGACTCGGTCAGCGCCGAGCCCGGCTTCGAGCGCGCGCTCGCCGCCGCGCTGGGCGACGAGCTCGAGACCGCGCTGGCCGACTGGCAGGGCTCGCCGCTCGGCGAGGACGATCCCCCCGCCCCGATCGGCACGCTGCCGCTCGCCGCGCGAGTCACCGCGCCGCCCGAGCTGGAGCGGCGGCTGTCGCAGGTCTTCCTAGTCGAGACCGACTCGGGGCAACCGCTCCGCCCCGGGCAGCGGCTGGTGACCCGCGAGGGGCGCGTGCGGCGATGGGACGGTTATGTCAGCACCAGCGGCGGCGTCGCCGCGGCCGAGCGGCTGGAGCGCCGCAACCGCCTCGCCGCGCTGGAGGCCGAGCGTCCCGCGGCCGAGGCGGCGGTGGAGCGCGCGACGCAGCGGCGCACGCAGATCGACGAGCGCATCGCGCGCGCGCGGGCGGCGGCGCAGTCGTCGCGCGCGCTGCTGGCGCAGGGCGAGACCGACGTGCGCGCGGCGCAGCGCGACGAAGATCGTGCCGCGGCACAGCTCGAGCGGCTCGCCGGCCAGCGCGCCGATCTGGCGCAGCGGGCCGAGCGGGTCACCGCCGAGGCCGCGGAAGCCTTCGCCGAGCAGGAGCGTGCCGCCGACACGCTCGCCGCGCTCCCCGACGGCGCCGGCGCGGCGGGCGAAACCGCACGGCTGCGCGGCGAGGCCGAGGCGGCGCGCGCCAAGGTGGCGCTGGCACGCTCCGACCGCGCCACCCGCGAGCGCGAGCTGACCGACGCGCGCGAGCGCCGTGCCGCGGGCAAGAGCGAGGCGCAGGGCTGGCGCACGCGCGCCGGCGAGGCGGCCAAGCGGATCGCCGACATGGACCAGCGCGCCGCTGACATGGAGCGCGAGCTCGCCACGCTCGCCGCGCGCCCGGACGCGCTCGCCGCCGAGATCGCCGCGCTCGACCGCGAGGTGACCGCCGCGCGCGCCGCCGCCGACTCGACCCAGGCCGAGGAGCGCGCCGCCGAGGGCGCGCTGCGCGACGCGGACACCGCGCACGCGCGCGCCGCCGAGGCGCTTGCCACCGCGCGCGAAGCGCGCGCCGGCGCGACCGCGCGCGCGGAGAACCACGAGCTGCGCCGGGTGGAGATGGGGCGCGTCTCGGGCGAGCGGTTCGAATGCCCCGCGCCGGTGCTTCCCGAGAAGATCGGCTTCGCCTCGGCCGAGGTCGCGTCGCCGCAGGACGAGTCGGGCGCGCACGAGCGGCTGACGCTCGATCGCGAGCGGCTCGGCCCGGTCAATCTCGTCGCCGAGCGCGAGCTGGCGGAGCTGGAGACGAGCGGCGCCGCCACCGCGGCGGAGCGCGAGGAGCTGGGTCAGGCGGTCAACCGGCTGCGCGGCTCGATCGGCACGCTCAACCGCGAGGGGCGGCAGCGGCTGCTCGCCGCCTTCGAGGCGGTCAACGGTCACTTCCGGCGGCTGTTCACCACCTTGTTCAACGGCGGCCAGGCGCATCTGGCGCTGGTCGACTCGGACGATCCGCTCGAGGCCGGGCTGGAGATCATGGCGCAGCCGCCGGGCAAGAGGCTCCAGTCGCTCACGCTGCTGTCGGGCGGCGAGCAGGCGCTGACCGCGGTGGCGCTGATCTTCGGGCTGTTCCTGACCAATCCGGCGCCGATCTGCGTGCTCGACGAGGTCGACGCGCCGCTCGACGACGCCAATATCGAGCGCTTCTGCGACCTGCTCGAGCAGATGAGCCGCGAGACCGACACGCGCTACCTGATCGTCACGCACAATGCGGTGACGATGAGCCGGATGCACCGCCTGTTCGGCGTGACGATGGTGGAGCGCGGGGTGAGCCGACTGGTGTCGGTCGATCTCCAGGCGGCGGAGCTGCTCGCGGCGGAGTGAGCGGGATCGCGCACGCGCCTGCCCTCACTTCCGGGCGGGCGTCATCCTGAACTCGTTACAGGATCCACGCTGCCGCACACTCAGCGGCGTGAGGCGTTTGCGGCCCGGTGGGTACGGACTCAAAAGCTTCATTGTCGCGAAGGCGGCTAGCTCCACCCGTCATCCCGGGCCTGACCCGGGATCCATCGCGCCGCGAGAGCCGCCCGCGTTGCTCTCGCGGCAGCATGGATCCCGGCTCGGGGCCGGGATGACGAGCAAGCCGCCTTTTGGGTCCGCACCAGTGGATCCTGAAACGAGTTCAGGATGACGGCAGTGGAGAAGGCGCCCCCTTCGCCTTATCCGCTGGCGGCGACCAGCGCCTCGACCTCGCGCCCCGCCGGCGCCGCGGCGCGGCGCGTCAGCAGCCGCCGCAGCGGGTACAGCACCGCCGCCGCGCGCACCGACAGCGTCAGCACCACGGTCACCGCGGCGAGCGAGGCACACACCAGCAGCCGCACCCAGCGCTCGCCGTCGATCGCGGTCCCGGCGCGCAGCAGCGCCACCGCGATCAGCGCCACGCCCAGCCCGCGCAGCCAGCGCCGCTGCGCCGGCGCGGTCGCGCCCGCGTCGCGGTGGAAGCGGTGCGACGCCGCCGCGAGCAACACGAACGCCAGCGCGCACACAGCGAACCCCTCACACATGCGCCAACTCCCTCACCTTCCTGCGTGTCGTCATCTGCCGCTCGCGTCCCGCCATCCAGCTCGCCAGTCCCAGCACCGCCGCGATCGCGACCATCGCCAGATCAAAGCCGACGAACAGCCCGTCGCCCGCGCGCAGCGAGGCGAGGAAGCCGCGGTCGGTCGTCGCCGCGTTGACGAAGGGGATCGCGCCGAACAGCAATGCCCCCAGCGCGAACAGCTCGCGCCAGGCGCGCTTCGCCGGCCGCGCGAGCTGGAGCAGCGCGGCGCCGCCCCAGGCGTAGAACATCGTCGCCACCTCGGCATCGGCGCGGCCCTCCGCCGCCGCGGGGATCAGGCGGTTGGCGAGCAGATAGCCCGCCATGCCGATCGGCAGCCCAGCGATCGCGGCGACGTTGAGCCGTTCCACCAGCCGCAGCCCGAAGAAGGGCGCTGCATTCGGCCGGCGTCGAGCCGCGGTCCACAGCAGCAGGCCCGTGCCCACCATCGCCGCCCCGGTCAGGCCGAGCAGGAACAATGTCCAGCGCAGCGCCGGTCCGGCGAATTGCGCGGTGTGGAGCCCGAGCATGACCCCCGCGGTGGAGAGCGCCGGCCCGGCGCCGATGTCCGCCGCGGTCACGCGCCCGGTCGCGCCCGAATAGGTCACCGAGCCGCCGCGCGCGTTGAGCCCGCTCGCGCCCCCGGAACTCACCGCCACGGTCGCCGCGGCGTCGCCGGGGAAGCGGATCACCACCCGCTGCGCGCGCTGGCCGAGCCGCCGCTCGGCGTCGCGCACCAGCGGCGCCACCGCCACCAGCGGCGCGGCACGCCCGCTCGCCGTGTCGTCGAACACGAAGCCATAGGCGTCCTTGCTGAAGTCCGCCGGCTGCTGGTAATTGGCGACGATCGGCCAGGGCATGTACATCAGCACCAGCGTCATCAGCCCGGTGTAGGTGATCATCGCGTGGTAGGGCAGCGCCAGCACCGCCGAGACGTTGTGCGCGTCGAGCCAGCTGCGCTGCCCCTTGTTCCAGCGCAGCGTGAAGAAATCGGCGAAGATGCGCTTGTGCGTCACCACGCCCGAGACGATCGCGCCCAGCATGAACATGCCGCACAGCCCCGCGAGCCAGCGTCCCCAGGGGTGCGGCAGCTGGAGCTGAAAGTGGAAGCGGTAGAAATGCTCGCCGCCGCGGGTCTCGCGCGCGTGGACCGGCTCGCCGCTGCGCGGGTCGAGTTCCTGCTCGGGCGCGCGCCGCCGCGCGGTCGGCGCGGCCTTGGCGCCGGGGATCGCGAAGACCCGCGTCACCGCGGTGCGGTCGTCGGGGAGCATGATGAACCATTGTTCGTCCCCCGCCCCGGTCCGCGAGAGATGATCGACCGCCGCCTGGGTCGCGACCGCGCCGGTGACGCGGTTGGCGGGCTGCTCGGGCTGCATCCACCGCGTGATCTCGGGGCGGAAGTAGCTCGCGGTGCCGGTGAGGAACATGGCGAACAGGATCCAGCCGGCGAGCAGGCCGAGCCAGCCGTGGATCCACGCCATCGACTGTCGCAGCGACCGCGTCACGCGCGCACGCCGATCAGCCAGGTCGCGCCGCCCGCGAGGATCGCGACACCCCAGACGAAACCCGTGACCCGGCGCAGCCGCGGCTCATGGAAGCTCCACAAGGCGATCACCGAATATACGAGGAAGCTGGCGATCATCCCCCAGACGGTCGCCTCGACGCGGCTGAGCGGCAGCAGGCGCGCGACGAGGCTGACCAGCGCCGCGGTCGCCGCGTAACCGCCGACCAGCGCGGTGACGCAGCGCACCACCATCGCCGCGGCGGCGGGCCGTACCCGGAGACGCCGCCCGATCGGCTGCCCGCGCTGCATCAACACTCCGCCACCATGCCGACTCCTTGAGCGCCGCCTATAGCCGTCGTTGCGAGTCACTAGCAATAGCGAAGTGGTGCGTGGATCAGATCCGGCCCGATCGCCGCCGACGATCGGCCGTTCGACGCCGTACTGGCGCGGCTGGCCCGCGCAGTTATGGCGTCGTTAACCAAAATCGGCGATGGTGCGGCCGTCCCGAGGAGCGCGACGCATGACCGACCCTGCCGCCGACAGCCCGATGCGCCGCGCCGTGGCGCTGTGCCGCCGCCACGTCGCGGCGGCCTTCGGGTTCAGCGCGCTCGTCAACATCCTCTACATCGCGCCGACGCTCTACATGCTCCAGGTCTATGACCGGGTGGTGCCGACGCAGGGCCAGCTCACGCTGTTGTTCCTGACGCTGGTGCTGCTGTTCGCGCTGGTGACGCTGTCGCTGCTCGATCGCGTACGGACGCGCCTGCTGGTCCGCGCGGGCGTGCAGCTCGACGCCGCGCTCGCGCCCGCCCTGCTCGACTCGACGCTCGGCCGCCCCGATCTGCCGGTGGCGCGCCAGGCGCTGCGCGAGTTCGACACGCTGCGCCAGACGCTGAGCGGCGCCGGGGTGCTCGCGCTGTTCGACGCGCCCTGGACGCCGATCTACATCCTGGTCTGCTTCCTGGTGCATCCCGCGATCGGCGCGGTGGCGCTGCTGGGCGGCGCGATCCTGCCGATCCTGGCCTGGCGCAACGAGCGCGCGACGCGCGCCGCGCTGGAACGCGCGCAGGTCGCGGCGACGAACAGCTATGCCAGCCAGGAGGCGATGCTCGGCGGCGCGGAGGCGGTGCGTGCGCTCGGCATGCGCCGCGCGATGGTGTCGCGCCAGCTGCGACTGCGCGAGGCGATGCTGGCGCAACAGACCGCGGCCGGGTTCACCGGGGGCAATTATCTCACCGCGACCAAGTTCGTCCGCCTCGCCCTGCAGAGCCTCGCGCTCGGGCTCGGCGCGCTGCTCGCGATCGACAATCTGATCTCGGCGGGGGCGATCTTCGCCTCCTCCTTCCTGATCGCGCGCGCGCTCGCGCCGATCGAGCAGCTGATCGGCGGCTGGAAAGGCATCGCCCAGGCGATGGGCAGCTATCGCCGCCTCGACACCTTGCTCGCCGAGACGCAGCACGCCGCCCCCGCCACGCAGTTGCCCGCGCCGCGCGGCGCGCTCGCGCTGGAGGCGGTGACGCTGCTCAACGACGCGCGCGACGGCACGATCGTCGCCGACGTGACGCTCCAGATCGCGCCGGGCGAGGTGGTGGCGATGATCGGGCCGAGCGGCGCGGGCAAGTCGACGCTCGCTCGCATCATCGCCGGCGCGGTGCGCCCGGACCGCGGTCGCGTCCGGGTCGACGGCGCCGACCTCGCCGACTGGGATCCCGAGCGCCTCGCCGAGCATGTCGGTTATCTGCCGCAGGACCCGACGCTGTTCGCCGGCACGATCAAGGAGAATATCGCGCGCTTCCGCGGCGAGCTGGGCGAGGATCCCGCCGCGCTCGACGAGGCCGCGATCGCCGCGACCGAGCGTGCCCGCGCGCGCGACCTAGTGCAGCGGCTGCCCAACGGCTTCGACCATCTGCTCAAGGCCGGCGGGCGCGGCCTCTCCGCCGGCCAGGCGCAGCGAGTCGCACTCGCACGCGCGATGTTCGGCGACCCCGCCCTGCTGGTGCTCGACGAACCCAATGCGCATCTCGATTCGGAGGGCGACGCCGCGCTGCTCGCCGCGATCGACCATTACAAACGCGCGGGCCACACCATCCTGGTGGTCAGCCACAAGCTCGGCATCCTGCCCGTGGTCGACAAGCTGCTGGTGATGCGCAACGGCCGGGTCGAGCTCTTCGGCCCACGCGACGAGGTGCTGCAACGCATCGCCCCGCCCAAGCTTCGTCCGGTCCCCGCGGGCGGCCCGCCCGCGCCGGCGGCCGCCGCCGATCGTCCCTCTCCCGCCGCGAGCGCCTGACATGGCTAGCCTGCCGATCACCGACACCGTCCACCTGCCCGCCGACCCGCGCCGCGACATTCGCGCCGGGGTGATCGTCGCGGTGCTGTTCTTCGTGCTCTTCCTGGGCTGGGCCGCGTTCGCGCGGCTCGACGCCGCCGCTTATGCGGAGGGCGTGCTCCAGGTCTCGGGCCAGCGCCAGACGGTGCAGCACCGCGACGGCGGCGTGGTGGAGCGGATCTTCGTGCGCGAGGGCCAGCGCGTGCAGCGCGATGAGTTGCTGATGCGGCTCGCCTCGCCCGAGGTCCGCGCCACCGAGCGCGCGCTCGCCTCGCAGGCGATCCGGCTGCTGGCACAGCGCGCGCGCCTCCAGGCCGAGCAGCTCGGGCAGAGCCAGATCACCGCGCCCAAGGAATTCGCCACGATGCCCGCGGAAGACCGCGAGGAGATCGCGCTGGCGATGCGGCTGCAGCAGACCGAGCTGCGCGCGCGCACCGCGACGCTGTCGGCGCAGCGCGATGCGCTGGGCCAGCGCGGGGCACAGTCGCGCGAGCAGGGGCGCGGCTATGGCGAGCAGGTCGTGTCCGCGCAGGAGCAGCTGAAGTTGCTCGACGCCCAGCTCGAGGCGCTGCGCCCCGTCGCGGCCAAGGGCTTCGTCTCGCAGACGCGCCTGCGCGAGCTGGAGCGGATGCGCGCCGAATTGCAGGGCCAGCGCGGCCAATATGCCGCCAGCGTGGCGCAGACGCGCGAGGCCGCGCGCGAGAGCCAGATCGAGCGGATCGAGGCCGAGCGCACCTTCAGCGAGCGCACCGCGGCCGACCTGCGCGACGTCGACACCAAGCTGGCCGACCTCCTTCCCAAGCTGAGCGCGGCGCGCGATCAGGTGGCGCGTACCGAGATCCGCTCGCCCGCGACCGGCGCGGTGGTGGGGCTGACCGTCTTCACCCCGGGCGGGGTGATCGCGCCGGGGCAGAAGCTGATGGACGTGGTGCCCGAGCGCGCGCCGCTGCGGATCCAGGCGCATATCTCGCCCGACGACGCGGACGATCTCGTCGTGGGCCAGCGCACGCTGGTCAAATTTCCCAGCCTGCACGAGCGCGACCTGCCCGAACTGTCGGGCGAGCTGACCCGGCTGTCAGCCGACAGCTTCACCGACGAGAAGACCGGGCGGAGCTATTTCACCGGCGAGGTGACCGTCCCGCCCGGGCAGTTGCGGCTGCTGTCGAACGTCCGCGGCAAGGATTTCCAGCTGCGCGCGGGCATGCCGGCGCAGGTGCTGATCCCGCTGCGCAAGCGCACCGCGCTCGATTATGCGGTGGAGCCGCTGGTGGGGAGCTTCTGGGCCTCGTTCCGGGAACATTGAGGATGAGGCCGCGGTAGCGCGCGACGCCGGGGCGGATCGCGGGATCAGGCTGCCGGGAGGCGCGGCGCCCGTCCCCCGCCGCAGACGCGCGGCGGGGGTGAGCGGCTCAGTCGCCCTCGATCGGGGCGGTCAGCATCGCGCGCAGCCCGGGGTCGTTGGGCTGGGACTCGACCGTCCCGCCGATCCGCTGGACCACCGCGGTCATCATCCGGCTGCCGAAGCCGCTGCTGCCCCCCGCCACCTTGCCGACGCCGCGATCCGCGACGATCAGCCGCAGCAGATGGCCGTGCTGCTCCAGCACCACGTCGATCGGGCCGCCGCGCGCGCCCGGATAGGCGTATTTGGTCGCGTTGATCACCAGCTCGGCCGCGATCAGGCCGACGCTCACGGCGCGATCGGTCGGGATCAGCACGGGCGCGAGATCGAGCGTGAGGTGCCGCCCCCATTCCTCGCCCAGCGACGCGCGCAGGTCCTGCATCAGCTCGCCGAGATAGCGGCTGAGGTCGATCACCTCGATCTGGTCGTCGCGGTACAGCCGCCGATGCACCAGCGCCACCGCGGACAGCCGCGAGCGCGCCTCGAGCAGCTGGTCGGCGACCGCCCCCGCCCCCGCGTCGCGCGCCTGGATCGCCAGGAAGGACGAGACCAGCTGGAGGCTGTTCTGCACGCGGTGATCCACCTCGCGCATCAGCAGGTCCTTCTGCGCGAGCAGCGCGTCCTTCTCCGCGCCGGCGCGCTCCAGCTCGCGGTTGAGCCGGCGCAGCTCCGCGCCCGCGCGCGCCTCGCCGACCAGCCGCCGCAGCCGGCTGGCGGCGTCGACCTGTTCGAGCGTCCAGCGCCGCGAGCGACCGCGCACCTGCTCGCGCCACGATTCGAACGAGGCGCGCGGGCGCAGCTGCGCCGTGGGATCGTGCGGCACCGCCTTGTGCGGGTTGCCCGCCCATTCGATCTCCTCGATCCGCTCGGCGCGCAGCCACAGCAGCGCGTCGCCGTCCGCGGTGGTGAAGCCGAGCACCCCGGCGAAGGGCGCGAGCATCGCGGCGTCGGGCCAGTCGTTCGCCAGCGCGCGCGTCGCGAACGGCGCGCCATCCTCGCGCGCGGCCAGCCAGCGCGCCAGCCGCGCGAGCGCGGCCGGGTCGACCGCGACCCCGCTCACCGTCGCCCGTCCGCCGCGCACCAGCGCGAAACTGTCGGCCGCGAAGGCGCGGCGCAGTTCCTCGGCGTGCGACTCGATCACCTGGATCGGCGACTCATGATCGAGCAGCAGCCCGCGGAGCGCATCTTCCTCGCCGCGCAGCGCGAGCCGCTCGCGATAGGCCTCGGCCTCCTCCTTGGCGCGGATCTGGCGCGCCAGCCCGCCCGCGAGCGCGGCCGCGGCGGCGCGCACCGCGCGCGGCATCGTCCGCGGCGTGCCGTGGTGGCAGGCGACCAGCCCCCACAACAGCCCGTCCTTGACGATCGAGATCGACGCCGAGGCCTGCACCCCCATGTTGCGCAGATAGTCCAGATGGATCGGCGAGACGCTGCGGATCGCGACGTCGCTGAGGTCGGTCAGCTCGAATCCGGCGGGTCGCAGCGGCGCGGGGACATAAGCGATGTCGGGAATCACGCGCGTGCGGTTGCGCACGTACAGCGCGCGCGCCTGGCGCGGGATGTCGCTCGCGGGGAAATGATGGTGGAGGAAGGTGTCGAGCTGCGGCGAGCGATCCTCGGCGACGACGCAGCCCGCCTCGTCGTCGAGGAAGCGGTAGATCATCACCCGGTCGAACCCGGTCAGCGCGCGGAACGCCACCGCGGCGCGCTCGCACAGCGCGGCGAAGGTGGTGGTGCGCTCGAACCCCGCCGCCATCGCGTCGAGCCAGCCGAGCGTCTCGGCGACGCTGCCCGCTGCCGCCGCACCCGCGGGCTCGAGCTCGGCGAGCAGCCACTGGCCCGAACGGTGGAGCGCGACGTCGTGGCCGCGCACCGGCGCGGCGAGGATCGTCCCGCCCGGTCCCGCCGGGACCGACTCGGCCAGCGCCGCGATATCCTGCGCGAGCAGCGCGTCCAGCTCGCGGCCGAGCCACGACTCGCCGAACAGCGCCTCGATCGGCCCCGCCCCCGCGACGATCTCGCGCGTCAGCGGGTCGGCGACCAGCAGCAGCCCGTGCGGCTGGACCGCGCCCGGGACATGGATCGGCTCGCGGTCGCAGGCGGTGAGATCGATCCCCGCCGTGGAAGCCGGATCACGGTACGCGGTTGGTCCTGCCATCGCGCGCTTATGACAAGTTTCACGCCCTAAGCAACTGATCCGCCGCGCGCTCGGATACTTTCTGCCCGATCGCGAGACAGGCGCGACGAGGGTGATGCGGCGGCATTGCCGAGCCGCCGCGCAGACCGTAGAGCGCTCGCCATGTCGCCCCCCAGCCGAGAACCGCGCAGCAGCGTCATCCTCTATGCCCTGATCGACACCGGCAGCGAGGCGGTGGAATGCCGCGTGCGCAATCTCTCGGACACCGGCGCCTGCGTCGACAATGCCGCGGGGCTGGTGCAGGGCGCCGAGATCCGCGTGACGATGGGGACGCTGGAGCAATTGGTGGCGCGCGTGATGTGGGCCAAGCCGACGCTCGCGGGGCTGCACTTCGAGGACCGGATCGACATCGCGGCGGCGCGACGCGCGCGCACGCGCAACACCGGCGTCCAGCCCAGCGCAGGCTGGATGCAGCATATCCGCGACGCCTATCGCGATCGCGGCTGAGCGCGCGGCGTGACCCGGCTCACCGTCAACAACGAGGCGGTCGAATATCGCATGGCGCCCGAGACGCCGCTGTTATGGGCGCTGCGCGACGCGTCCAACCTCACGGGCACCAAATATGGCTGCGGCACGGGGAGCTGCGGCGCCTGCACGGTGGATCTCGACGGACGCGCGGTGCGCGCCTGCCAGGTGACGCTCGCCGCGGCGGAGGGCGCGTTCGTGACGACGATCGAGGGGCTGTCGCGCGACCGTACCCACCCGGTGCAGCTCGCGCTGCTCGCCGAGAACGTGTCGCAATGCGGCTTCTGCATCCCCGGGATCGTGATGGCGGCGGCGGTGCTGCTGCGGCGCGATCCGACGCCCTCCGACGCGGCGATCGCGGCGGCGATCACCAATCAATGCCGCTGCGGCATCTATCCGCGGCTGACCGCGGCGATCCAGCGCGCCGGGCGCGCGATCCGCGGCGAGGAACGGCTGCCGACCGGCGCGCGCCCCGGGATCGAGCCCGCACGCGCGGCGCAGCAGGTGCCGGCGCTCGACCCGCGCGGGCGGGACCCGCGGCCCTGACCTCGGCGACCGGCGAGAAGCGGGCCGCTCCCGGTCTTAGCGGCCGCGCTACGCCGCGGGCAGCGAGAGCGTGAAGCGCGCGCCCTCACCCGGCGCGCTGTCGACGCTCAGCGTCCCGCCCATCGCCTGCGCCAGCCGCCGCGCGATATACAATCCCAGCCCGCTGCCGCCCGGCTCGACCGGGTCGATCCGCTCGAACTTCTCGAAGATGCGCGCCTGATCCGCCAGCGCGATCCCGCGTCCCGCGTCCCCCACCGTCAGCAGCGCGTGCCCGTCCTCACGCCGTAGCGCCAGCGCCACGGTGCCGTCGCGCGGCGAGTGGCGCACCGCGTTGGCGACGAGGTTCACCACCACCTGGAGCATCCGCCGGAACTCGCCGTAGGCGGGGAGCGGGCGCTCGCACGCGCTGCGGTCGATCGTGACCCCCGCCTCGCCCGCGCGCACCGACAGCAGCCCGGCGGCGCGGCGCGCCACGTCGGCGAGGTCGACCGCGACGCGCTCGGTGGTGAAATCCTCGCGCTCGATCGCCTCCAGGTCGACCAGATCGTCGATCAGCCCGAGCAGGTGGCGGCCGGCATTGGCGATGTCCTGCGCGTAATCGGCGTAATGGCTGTCGAGCGGCCCCTCGCCGCCCGCATTGATCCCCTCGGCATCCGCGATGATGCGCGCGAGCGTGCCGCGCAACACGCCGTCGAGCCGATGATCGAACGGGCGGATCAGCGGTGCGGGCGCGCTCGCCGCGACCGGATAGGTGCCCCCGACGAAGCCGCCGAAGCCGCCCGCGGTATCGAGCCGGACATGGCCTGCGAGCGTCACCCGCTGGCCGCTGCCATAGAGCCGCGCCGGCTGGTCGGTGAAATCGTGCCGCTCCGACATTGCGTCGAGCAGCGGCATCGCGCCCGTCGCGTCGGGCTCCAGCAGCACGAGGCGGCTCAGCGGACGCGCGAGCACGGTCGCGGGATCGAGCCCGTGGCGCGCCGCGGCGGCGAGCGACAGCCGCGTCACGCGCAGCTCGGCGTCGACCTCCCAGGTCCAGTCGGCCTCCTCGGGCGCGGCGATGTCGCAGCGCGCCGCGACGCCGGCGCGCGCGCGCCACGCCGGCCGCTCGCGCAGCAGCGAGACGGTCACGGTCACGCCCTCGTCCGCGGGGGCGGCGCTGACCCAGCAATCGAGGTCGAGCTCGCCGTCGGCGATCGTCACCGTGCGGGTCACCGCGACGCGCAGCCGCCGCGCCAGCCGCACCAGCACCGCGACCTGCGGGATCGCGAGCAGCGCGCCGTGGCGTCCGCCCGCGCGCGCGTTGAGCGCGGTGAACAGATCGTCGGCATGGACCAGCCGATCGTGGCGATCGACCGCGGCGTGGAGCGAGGACAGCGCACTCACGCGCGCGGGCTCCGCGCGAGCGCGCGCACCGCGGCGCGAAAATCCCGGTGCAGCGTCAGCGGTGCCACCGCATGCGCCGCGGTCTCGGGGGCGAGCGACGCGACGCGGTCGAGCGCGTCGGCGAGCGCCTCGACATCGCGGTCGCGATCCGCCTCGCACAGCATGAAGCCGATCCGCGCGATCAGGTCGCGCTCCAGCCCCAGCGCACGCAAAGCGAGCCACAGCCGGTCGCTGTCGGCGTCGAGCGTGAGCCCGCGCGCCTCGACCGGTTCGATCCCCAGCGCGTGCGCGAGCAAAGCGACGAACAAGGTCACGCGCGCCTCGGCGAGCGTGTCGAGCAGCAGCTTGGGCAGCGCGCTCGCGACGGGATCGATCGCGGCGGCGAGATGCGCCGCGGCGGCCTCGACCCGCTCGGTATCGTCGTGCGCGGCGATGCTGCGCTGGCTCGCCTCCGACAATGCGCGATCGACCTCGGGCGAGACGCCGTGGCCGAGCCGCTCGCGCAGCGCCGCCGCGATCCACCACGCCAGCCGCTCGTGGCAGGCGACCGGCAGCTCGGCGCGGCGATCGTCGTGCGCCAGGCGGCGGCGGCTGTCCGCCACCAGATAGGTCACCGCGCGGCCGCGCACCACGCCGTCGCCGCTCTCCGCCAGCCCCGCCAGCAGCGCGGGGGCCACCCCGGGGAAGCGATGCGCCGCGAGCGCCTCGTCGATCAAGTCGATCCGCGCCTGCGCGACCAGCTCGCCCATGATGTCGGGATCGCGCATCAGCCCCGATTCCACCAGCCGCGGCAGCGTGATCGCACGATTGCCCGCGAGCAGCGCGGCGACCGCGCCCGCGCCCCGCGCCTCGAGCAACCGCGCCGCATGGCCCGCGATGTCGCGCTCGATCGCGCCGACGGTGGCCTCGGCCAGGCGTGTCACCGCGGCGCGGCTGCGCTCGTCGAGCCGGTCGCGCTCGGAGAGGAAGAGATCGTCGATCGCGGCGCTCAGCCGACGCCCCGCGCGCCCGTCGGCCGCGGCCGCCTGCGCGGCGACACGCGCCGACAGGTCCGAATCATCGGCCGGAGATGGCTGGGGCGGCATCGTGCCCCCTCTACCGGACCGATCCTTAACCACGCGCTAAGTGACCCGCCGCAGCCATTCGACCGCGACCACCAGCGTCACCGCGGCATAGGCCGCCACCAGCCCGAGCCCGAGGCTGGGCCAGCCGAACAGCGTGGCGAGCGCGAGCAGCGCGAGATAGCCCGGCGGCGTCCCCCACCAGACGCGGCGCGGCGCGGCGCCGGCGGCACGCTCCCCGACGCCCGCGAAGATCACCGCGCCGAGCGCGAGCAGCCGCGCGCTGGTGGTGGCGGCGTCGTGATCGACCGCCTGACCGAGCAGCAGCGCGGCGAGCGCGGGCGCCACCGCGACCAGCGCGCGGCTCACCCGCAGCAGCAGCGGCTCGTCGCGGAACAAGGCCAGGGCGCCCGCGATCTCGGCGAGCAGCACCGCCGCCAGCGTCACCATCATCCCGGTCGCGGGCGCGCCGGCGGCGAGCGCTCCCAGCCCGAGCAGCGCCGCCCCGCCCGCCGCCGCGGCGCAGGCGGGGGTGCCGATGCCGCGCCGCGCGATCAGCGGGATCACCGCGCGCGCGAGCGGGCGCAGCACCAGCCGCTCGAACCAGCTCGGCCGCACCGCCATGGAGGCGGACAGCACCGCGCGGCCGCGCTCCTCCAGCGCGCTGGCGCGGCGCTCGATGCCATGACCCAGCGCCATGTCGTCGATCCGCAGCGAGATATGGCGCGCGCCCGCCTGGTCCGCGGCGCGCAGCAGGGTGGATTGCAGGTCGTAATCGTCAGGCAGCCGCGCCGCCTCCGCGATGCGGCGCGCGTCGAGCCGGGCCACGCCCGCCCAGGCCGCGCCGCCGCCGACGCGCTCGAAGGCGGGCGCGGCCTGCGCGCCGGGCACCACCAGCAGCGCGTCGCCGCCCTCCCCCGCCAGCGCGTGGACGACGCCCTCGGTGGTGACCAGCCCGTCCGCCATCATCACCACGCGCGCGAGCGGGTGGAGCCGCGCCAGCGCGTCGGCGGCGGTCTCCACCGCGTCGACCGCGACCCCGCGCCGCGCGATCCGCGCCAGCGCGCCCGACAGCTCGGGGGTGACGCGCGCCACCACCACCACGATCTGCGCCGCATCGCACGCCACCAGCAACCGCGCCTGATATTCGATCAGCGTCGCCGCCGCGAACGGCAAGGTCGCCGCGAGCGTGCCCGGACGATCCTCTGCCTCGTGGAGCGCGAACAGGAGCCCGGCCAGCATGGCTTCGGCTGTTAGGCGGTGGCGCGGGGCGCGGCAATATCCGTGACGCGGCGCAGCGATGCGCCGAGCGGAGCCACCGACCCAGGTCGAGACGGCTTCCCGGCGCCCGCAAACGTGTTAGATGCATGGGGATGACTGGGGGGCCATCTTCGCTGACCGACGCGCCGCGCGCGACCAACGACGCACGCTGGCCCGACCATTGGCCCGAGCCGTGGCCCGATCCCGCCGCCCTGCCCGTGGAGCCCGCCCCCGCCGTGACCGACCCGTTCTTCTCCGACGACGCCGACGCTAGGCCGCGGCAAGGTGGCGCGCGCGGGGCGCTCGGCTGGGTCGCGCTCGCGGTCGCGCTGCTGTGGGTGGTCGCTTTGCTGTGGCTCGGCCTCGATCGGTTCGGCACGATGACCGCGCTCGAGCTGGCCCAATATGGCGCCGCGCTCGCCACGGTGCCGATGCTCGCGGGGGTGATCTGGCTGATCGCGCTGCGCACCAGCACCGCGGAGGCGCAGCGCTTCGGCGCGAGCGCGCGGCTGATGCGCGCCGAGGCCGTCGCGCTGGAGGACACGGTCGCGGTGCTCGGCACCACGATCGAGGAACAGCGCGCGCAGCTGGCTGAACAGGTCCGCCTGCTCACCGCGCTGGGTGACGCCGCGACCGCGCGGCTGGCCGACATCGCGGGCGCTCTGTCCACCGAGGTACAGCGCGTCGACGCACAGACCGGCGCGCTGACCGCGACCGCGGGGAGCGCGCACGAGCGGCTCGACGCGCTGCTCGCCGCGCTGCCGCGCGCCGCGGACGAGACCCGCGCGCTGACCGAGACGATCGACCAGGCCGGGCTGGTTGCCTATGAACACAGCGCCGGGCTCGACGCGCAGGTCGCGGCGCTGGTCGCGCGCGGGCGCGACGCCGAGGCGATCGCGGGCGGCGCGGCCGAGAAGCTCGCCGCCTACATGCAGCGGATGGAATCGACCAGCCACACCGCCGGCACGCGGCTGGAGGCGGTCACCTCCGCGGCGGCGGGCGCGGTGGACGCGCTGCTCGACCGTACCGCGCGCGCGATCGACGAGTCGCGCAAGGCGATCGCGGCGCAGGGCGACGCGATGCTGGCGATGGTCAGCACCAACCAGACCGCGCTCGACCATGCCGCGCGCGAGAGCGCCGAGGCGCTGGCCGAGCGGATCGGGCTGATCGAGGTGGTGATCGAGCGGATCGCGGCGCGGCTCGACGCGCAGCAGGGCGCGGGCCACCGGTTGTTCGACTCGCTCGACGAGTCGATCGACCGCGCCGAGCAGCGCTTCGTCACGCTCCACCGCGACGGCGGCGAGCGGACGCAGCAGCTCGCCGCCTCGGTCAGCGCGCTCCACGCCTCCGCCGAGGCGCTGGCGCGTGCGATGGACGCGGGGCATGAGTCGGCGCAGCACACGATCTCGACCACCGAGCATCTGCTGGTCGCGCTCGACGCCGCCGCGCGCGAGATGGACGAGACCATGCCCGAGGCGATCTCGCGGCTGGAGAGCCGCGTCGCCTCGACCAAGCAGGTGATCACCGCGGCCAAGCCCGAATTGCTCGCGCTCGTCACCGCGGCCGAGAGCACGCACGACGCGATCGAGGCGGTGGCGCAGGTCGTCGCCGAGCAGCGCCAGACGGTGGAGTCGCTCACCAGCCGGCTTCACGACGGGCTGGCGCGCGGGCGCAGCCAGGCCGACGAGATCGGCGAGGCGATGGGCGACGCCTCGCGCCAGATCGACGACATGACCGAACAGGCCGCGCCGCGGCTGGTCGAGGCGCTGCTGCGCGTGCGCGAGACCGCGTCCGCCGCGGCCGACCACGCGCGCGAGGCGATCGCGCGCGTCATCCCCGAGGCCGCCGACGCGCTGGAGAGCGCCGGCGCGGCCGCGCTCAGCCGTGCGGTGGAGAGCGGGGTGCAGGGCCAGGTCCGCCAGGTCGCGCAGGTCGCCGAGGCGGCGGTGGCGGCGACCAATCGCGCGGGCGAGCGGCTGCAGCAGCAGCTCGACGGCATCGAGGCGACGATCGCGCTGATCGACCAGCGGCTCGAGGAAGCGCGCGCGGCGGGCGAGGAGAATGAGCGCGACAGCTTCGCGCGGCGCGCCTCGCTGCTGATCGAGTCGCTCAACTCGGCCTCGATCGACCTGACCCGCACCTTCGCGCCCGAGATCTCGGACAGCGCCTGGGCGGCCTATCTCAAGGGCGACCGCGGCGTGTTCACGCGGCGCGCGGTGCGGCTGCTCGACGGCGGCGAGCAGCGCGACGTCGCGCGGCTCTACGACGAGGACGGCGCCTTCCGCGAGCAGGTCAACCGCTACATCCACGATTTCGAGGCGATGCTGCGCACGATCCTGGCGCAACGCGACGGCTCGCCGCTGGGGGTGACGCTGCTCTCGTCGGACATGGGCAAGCTGTACGTCGCGCTGGCGCAGGCGATCGAGCGGTTGCGCTAGGCCGGCGGCGGGCGGGGTCGACGCTCGCCTCACCCTGCCGTCGTCATCCCGGGCTCGACCCGGGATCCATCCGTCCGCGATAGCGACGCCGGAGGGTCTGGCGGCACCATGGATCCCGGGTCGAGCCCGGGATGACGGATGGGGTGAGCCGTTTGCGCGACGATGAACCTTTTGAGTCCGCACCCCTGATACCGCTGTGCCGGCGACGTCACTCTTGCAGATGAATGATGGCATCAGAGGCAGCGACGGCTCGCGTGATGCGCCCGGGCGGACGGTCGTTCCGACTTCGGTCTAATCGTTGCCGCGCAGCACGCGCACCTAACCCTAGCTTAACCAACGTCTGGTGTGTCGGTCCGCATGCGTGCGCCGCCCCGCTCCTTTGCCTCCACCGCGTCGCGGCTGCTCGCGCGGCTCCTCGCCGCGCTGGCGCTGCTGGTCGCGGCGCCGGCGCTCGCCTGCACCATGCCCGCGACGGCGCCGGCCACGGTCGGCAGCTTCTCCCCCGCCGCGATCAAGGCGGGTGCGGTGCCTTACGCTCAGACCGCGTCGGGCTTCGAATGCAGCACGCTCACCGTGCTGACCCTGCTCAGCACCAACTTCCTCAGCGCGACGATCGCGCCGGGCGCGACGCTCAAGCTCACCTCCACCAGCAACGCCGCCGACACGCTGACTTATCAGCTCTTCGCCAACGCCAGCAGCAGCTATGAGATCAAGCCCGGCGCGACGACCTTCTACATGAAGAGCGGCGCGGTCACGCTGCTGAGCGTCGGCAGCCAGGGGGCCAACGTCCCGCTGTTCGTCAAGCTGGCGAGCGGCACCGCGCCCGCGCCGGGCACCTATACCGGCACCGTGGCGATCCGCTGGGACTGGAACTTCTGCAACGGCGTCGCGGTGGGCAGCCTGTGCGTGCTGGGCGGGACCGACAGCGGTTCCCAGACGGTCACGTTGACCGTGACGCTCTATGTCGCGCCCAAGCCGCCGACCGTGGCGCTGTCGCTCGGCGCGGTGACCTGGGACCCGGTCAACGGCGCCCTCCGCCCCAAGGCGATCCCCGGCAGCAAGCGCCGTGTCGTCATGACGCTGACCAACCCCGATCTGGTCGCCACCGAGATCGACGCGACGACCCTGGTGGTGCCGACCGCGCCGCGGCTGGCGATCGCGCTCGACGGCGACGGTACCGGCAGCGGCGCGGTGGTGCAGGTGACCGAGGGGTCACCGCCGTCGGGGGCGACGATCGCCTACGCCTCGCCGGGCAGCACCACCGACCAGATCGACTTCTCGAGCGACAATGGCGCGAGCTGGACCTACGCCCCGGTCCCCGGCGACGCGGCGAGCCAGGCGGCGGTGACGAGCGTGCGGATCAAGCCCAAGGCGAGCATGGCGGCGGGCTCGTCGATCAGCGTGTCGATCCCCTATTCGGTGCGGTGAGCGCGGACGCGGTCGCGAGCCGGATGCCGGGGGAGCGTCTTCCCTCCCCATCGACGGATCATCGCGAGGTCGTGTTTGTGCCTTCCACCCTCGTCATCCCGGCCTTGAGCCGGGATCCATGGTTTTGCGAAAGCAACGGCTTCGGTGTTCGCGGCGCGATGGATCCCGGCTCAAGGCCGGGATGACGGGAACTTCATCACGATCCCGTAACCCTGGGTTCCGGCGTTCGCCGGAACACGGCCATCCACCCCGGGGCGTTGAGCAATCTCGCGACGATCCCCGCGGGTAAGAGCGGCTCGCCCCCTTCTCCCTGCCCGCCCTAGATCGCGTTGGCCGGGTCGGCGAAGTCGAGCATCCCCGCGGTCACCCAGCCGAACTCATAGTTCGCCACGAACAGCCCGAACAGCAATGTCGCGACGATCGTCGTGCGCACCAGCACGCGCTTGAGCGAGAAGCTGTGTGGCGAGCTCTCGGCGGTGCCGGGAACGTGCTCGGCACCCATCTCGGCTGAGGTGCGCACCCCCCAGGGCAGCACCAGGAACACCGAGAAGGCCCAGAACAGGATGTAGATCGCCAGCAGCGACGTCCAGCGCATCCGCCCCTCCTCAGACCTGGACGATCACCACGTCGATCACCGGCTTCTTGCCGGTCCAGCGCGTGGCGACCTTGCGCACCGCGAGCCGCACGTCCTCGCGCAGCCGCTCGCGGTCGCGCACGCGGCCCTTCATCGCCTCCGCCGCCGCCTCGGCCGCCTCGGCGAGGAAGGGTTCGCGCTCCTCCTCGACCGGCACGCCCTGGATGCGGACCTCGGGCGTGCCGCCGGCGCGGCCGTTGCGGTCCACCGCGATGCCGACCGAGATCTGGCCGTTGACCGCGATGCGGCGCCGGTCGTTGATCGTGCCGCCGTCGGACGGCAGGATCACGTCGCCGTCGAGCACCAGCCGCCCGACCGGCACGTCGCCGATCTTCTTGGGCGCGCCGGGCGCGAGCCGGACGAGATCGCCGTTGGTCTGCACCAGCACGTCGCGGATGCCCTGCGTCTGGCCGTAGCGCGCATGCTCCATCAGGTGGCGCATCTCGCCGTGCACCGGCAGCAGCGCGCCGGGACGAATCCAGCCATACATCTGGGCGAGCTCAGGCCGGCCCGGGTGGCCCGAGACGTGGACGTGCGCCTGCTTCTCGGTGACCATCTCGACGCCCTTGGCGGCGAGCTGGTTCTGGATGCGGCCGACCGCCACCTCGTTGCCGGGGATCTGCTTGGCGGAGAAGATCACCATGTCGCCCATGTCGAGCCGGACCGGGTGCGAGCCGTCGGCGATGCGCGCCAGCGCGGCGCGCGGCTCGCCCTGACCGCCGGTGGCGATGATCAGCACCTTGTTGCGCGGCATCCGCATCGCCGCGTCGACGTCGATCGTCTCCGGGAAGTTCTTGAGGTAGCCGGTCGCCTTGGCGACGCGGATGATCCGGTCGAGCGAGCGGCCGGTGACGCACAGGCGCCGCCCGGTCTCCTTGGCGACCTCGGCCAGCGTGTGGAGCCGCGCCGCGTTCGAGGCGAAGGTGGTGACCACCACGCGGCCGCGCGCGCGCGCGACGCTCTCGCTCAGCCCCTGGCGAACGCTCGCCTCGCTGCCCGAGGCCTCGCTGTTGAAGACGTTGGTCGAGTCACACACCAGCACGTCGACGCCCTGCTCGCCGATCGCGGCGAGCTCGTCCGGGGTCGAGGGCTTGCCGATCACCGGGGTGGGATCGAGCTTCCAGTCGCCGGTGTGGAAGACGCGCCCTGCCGGCGTGTCGATCAGCAGCGCGTTGGCCTCGGGGATGGAGTGCGACAGCGGCACGACCTCGACCGAGAAGGGGCCGACCTTGAAGGGCTTGCGCGCGTGGACCAGGCGGATCTTGACGCGATCCTCGATCCGCTCCTCTTCCAGCTTGCCGCGCACCAGCCCGGCGGTGAAGGGGGTGGCGTAGATCGGCACCCCGAGATCCTCGGCGAGATAGGGCAGCGAGCCGATATGGTCCTCGTGCCCGTGCGTCAGCACGATGCCGACGAGCGAGTCGAGCCGCTCCTCGATGAAGCGCAGGTCGGGCAGGATCACGTCGATGCCGGGATAATGCGAGTCAGCGAAGGTGACGCCACAGTCGACCATCAGCCATTTGCCGGCATGGCCGTAGAGGGTGACGTTCATCCCGATCTCGCCCGAGCCGCCGAGCGCGCAGAAGAGCAGTTCCTTGTTGTTGGGAGTCATTGAAGTCCTTTGTCGTCCCGCGCGGGGCGCCGGATGCGCCGATGAAGCGGGAGGAAGAGAGATGGGCCGGACTGCGCGCCGGCCGGGCGTTCACTTGGATATATGGGCGCGTTCGTACATGATCGCCAGCCCTTGGATGGTGAGATCGGGCTCGATCGCGTCGAAGGCGTCGGTGTGGCGCTCGAACAAGGTGGCGAGCCCTCCGGTGGCGATCACTTTGACTGGGCGCGCGATCTCACGCTTCATGCGCGCGACCAGCCCCTCGATCATCGCGATATAGCCCCAGTAGATGCCGATGTTCATCTGGTCGACTGTATTGCGTCCGATGACGCTGTCGCTCGCGGGGGCCTCAATCGCGACGCGCGGCAGCTTCGCCGCGGCCATCACCAGCGCATCGAGCGACAGGTTGATGCCGGGCGCGATGATCCCGCCCTTGTAGGCGCCGGTGTAGTCGGAATGGTCGAAGGTGGTGGCGGTGCCGAAGTCGATCACGATCAGGTCGCCGGCGTGGAGCGCGTGCGCGGCGATCGTGTTGACCGCGCGGTCGGCACCGAGGCTCTTCGGCTCGTCGACGTCGATCGCGATGCCCCAGTCGAGCGGCGCGCGCCCCGCGATCAGCGCGTCGCTGCGGAAATATTTGGCGGCGAGCACCTCGAGATTGTGGAGCGCGCGCGGCACCACGGTGGAGACGATCACCGCGGCGACGTCGTCGCGGCTATGGCCCTCGAGCGCGAGCAGCTGGCTCAACCACACTGCATATTCGTCGGCGGTGCGGCGCGGGTCGGTGGCGATGCGCCAGCGCGCGCGGATCGCGCGGGTCGCGGTATCGACCAAAGCGAAGACCACGTTGGTGTTGCCGGCGTCGACCGCGAGCAGCATCGCACCCTCTCTCACAGCAGGAATATATCGCCCGCGTGCATGACACGCCGGCTCCCGTCCGCCAAGCGCAGGACGAGCGCCCCGCCGGGGTCGAGCGTCTCGTAGCGCCCGTGCCACTCGCTGCCGTCGGGCAGGCGCGCGCGCAGCTCGGTGCCGGGCGGGTGCGCGCGCTTGCGCCAGCGCTCGGTGATGGGTTCGAGGCCCTCCCTCCGCCAGCGCGCGAGCCAGTGCGCCAGCGCTGCGGCGAGCTCACTCTGGAGCGCGGCGGCGTCCATCGCCGCCCCCGCGGCACGGAGGCTGGTGGTGGCGCGATCGGTGAGGTCCGGGTGATGGGCCACGTTGACGCCGAAGCCGATGACCACCCAATCGTCGACGCGCTCGAGCAGGATGCCCGAGAGCTTCGCGCCGTCCAGCAGCAGATCGTTCGGCCATTTGAGGCGCAGCGCCGCCGCGTCGGGCAGCGCCGCGCCCACCGCCTCCTCCAGCGCCACCGCGGCAACCAGCGCGAGCGTCGGCGCGGGCGGGTCACCCGCGGCGAGGCGGACGAGCGTGCTGGCGTAGAGATTGCCGACCGGCGAGTCCCACGCCCTGCCCTCGCGCCCGCGCCCCGCGGTCTGGCGGTCGGCGCGAAGCCAGAGACCGTGCTCGCCGTAGCCGTCGCGCGCGAAGGAGCGCAGGTCGGCGTTGGTCGAGCCGGTCTCGGGTACGTGGAGCGTGCGCGTCAGAACAGGCTCGCGGCCGCCGCCAGCGTCCAGGCCGACAGCGCCGGGATGGCGAGATAGCCGAGTGGTGACACGATCACCGCCGCCGCGGCGATCAGCCCTCCCTCGAGCCGGTCCCCCTCGCCGAACGTGCCCGCGGGCTCGTCGAAGTACATCGTCTTGACCAGCCGCAGGTAATAATAAGCACCGATCACGCTGAACACGACGCCCACCACCGCCAGCGGGAACAGCCCCGCCTGCACCGCGGCGTAGAAGACCGCGAACTTGGCGTAGAAGCCGAACAGCGGCGGGATGCCGGCGAGCGAAAACATGAAGATCGCCAGTGCCGCCGCCAGCCCCGGTCGCGTCCGCGACAGCCCGGCGAGGCTGGCGATCGTCTCGATCGGCTGCCCGTCGGCGTCGCGCATCTGCAGCACGACGAGGAAGCTGCCGAGCGTCATCGCGATGTAGATCGCCATATAGGTCAGCACCGAGGCGACGCCCTCCTGCGTGCCCGCGGCGAGACCGATCAGCGCGAAGCCGACATTGTTGATCGACGAGTAAGCGAGCAGGCGCTTGATGTTCTGCTGGCCGATCGCGGCGACCGCGCCGAGCAGGATCGAGGCGAGCGCGGCGAAGATCACGATCTGGCGCCACTGCCCCTCGGCCGGCCCCATCGCCTCGACCGCGACGCGCACGCCCAGCCCGATCGCCGCCACCTTGGGCGCCGAGGCGAAGAAGGCGGTCACCGGCGTCGGTGCACCCTCGTAGACGTCCGGGGTCCACATGTGGAACGGCACGGCCGAGATCTTGAACGCGATGCCCGCGAAGACGAACACCAGCCCGAACAGCAGGCCGGTCGACTTGGCGTCGCCGGTCAGCGGCGCGGCGGCATAGGCACCCGCGATCTCGTCGAACAGGGTCGAGCCGGTGAAGCCGTACACCAGGCTGATGCCGTAGAGCAGGATGCCGCTCGCCAGCGCGCCGAGCACGAAATACTTGAGCCCCGCCTCGGCCGACCGCTGGTCCTGCCGCATGAAGCTCGCCAGCACATAGGCGGCGAGGCTCTGCAGCTCGAGCCCGACGTAGAGCGTCAGCAGGTCGGCGGCGGAGACCATCATCCCCATGCCCGCCGCGGAGAGCAGGATCAGCACCGGATATTCCGGGCGCAGGTTGTCGCCCGCGGTGCGGCGGAAGAAGTCGGGCGCCATCACGATCGCCACTGCGGCGGCGACGTAGATCAGTACCTTGGAGAAAGCGGCGAAGCTGTCGGCGCGATACAGGCCGTAGAAGGCCTGCCCGCCCGACGAGGCCGGGCCGATCAGCGCGACGCAGGCACCCGCGAGCACCGCCACCGCGGTCCAGGACACCGCCTTGGTCGAGGCCGGGCCGCCCCAAGCGGCGACCAGCATCAGCGCGATCGCGCCCAGCCCGAGCACCACCTCGGGCAGCGTCATCGCGAGATTAGCGGCATAGTCCATTAGTGCGCGCTCCCTTGCGCGTGAGTTTCGGCATGGGCGGCCGGCACGATCCCCGTACCCTTGGTGGGCAGCGAGTCACCCGCCGGGCGCGCGCGATCGATCCGCGCGAGCAGGATCTGCGTGTCCTTGCGCATCGGCGCGAGGAAGCTCTCCGGGTAGACGCCCATCCACAGCACCGCCGCGGCGATCGGCGCGAGCAGCCACAGCTCGCGCGGGCTGAGGTCCGACATGGCGCGGACCTCCTCCGACTTGATCTCGCCGAACACGACGCGGCGGTACAGGTACAGCATGTACGCCGCGCCGAGGATGATCCCGGTGGTGCACAGCAGCGCGACCGTGGTCGAGACCTGGTAGGTGCCCATCAGGCTCAGGATCTCGCCGACGAAGTTGCTCGTGCCAGGCAGACCGATCGACGCCATGGTGAACAGCAGGAACAGCAAGGCGTAGCGCGGCATGTTGATCGCCAGACCGCCGTAGCGGCTGATCTCGCGGGTGTGGAGCCGGTCGTAGATCACGCCGACGCACAGGAACAAGGCGCCCGACACGAGGCCATGGCCCAGCATCACCATCATCGCGCCCTCGATCCCCTGCGCGTTGAACGCGAACAGACCGATCGTCACGATCGCCATGTGCGCGACCGAGGAATAAGCGATCAGCTTCTTCATGTCGGACTGCACCAGCGCGACCAGGCTGGTGTAGATCACCGCCACCGCGCTCAGCCCGAACACCAGCCACACCAGCTGCGCCGAGGCCTCGGGGAACATCGGCAGGCTGAAGCGCAGGAAGCCGTAGCCGCCGAGCTTGAGCAGCACGCCCGCCAGGATCACCGAGCCCGCCGTCGGCGCCTGGACGTGCGCGTCGGGCAGCCAAGTGTGGACCGGCCACATCGGCATCTTCACCGCGAACGAGGCGAAGAAGGCGAGCCACAGCCAGGTCTGCACCTGCGGCGGGAAGTCGTAGTTCATCAGCGCGGGGATGCTGGTCGTCGCCGCGGTGATGCTCATGTAGAGCATCGCGATGAACATCAGCAGCGAGCCGAGCAGCGTGTACAGGAAGAATTTGTACGAGGCGTAGATCCGGTTCGCGCCTCCCCAGATGCCGATGATCAGGAACATCGGGATCAGGCCGGCCTCGAAGAAGATGTAGAAGAGGAACAGGTCCTGTGCGGCGAAGGTGCCGATCATCAGCACCTCGGTGAACAGGAACGCGCTCATATATTCCGGCACGCGCTTCTCGATCGCCTGCCAGCTCGCGCCGATGCAGATCGGCATCAGGAACACCGACAGCACGATCAGCAGCAGCGCATAACCGTCGATGCCGAGCGCCCAGCCGAAGCGGCCGAAGAGCGGCGCATATTCGACGAACTGCCACTGCGCGCCGCCGACGTCATAGGACAGCCACAGCACGACGCCGAGCGCGAGGTTCGCCAGCGTCGCCGCCAGCGCGGTCCAGCGCGCCGCCGAGGCGGAGAGGAAGAGGCACGCGACCGCCGCGGCGGCCGGGATCGCGAGCATCAGCGAGAGGATCGGGAACGACACGTGATGGAGCCCCTCAGCCCGCGATCGCCCAGGTGATCGCGGCGGTGAGCCCGATCAGCATGACGAACGCGTAGGTATAGACATAGCCGGTCTGCAGGCGGCCGGCGACGCGGCTGCCGACCTGCACCACCCAGGCCGAACCGTTCGGCCCGAACCGGTCGATCGTCCCCTCGTCGCCGCGGTGCCACAGCAGGCGACCGATCGCGAAGGCGGGGCGGACGAACAGGAAGTGGTACAGCTCGTCGAAATACCATTTCCGCAGCAGGAACTGGTAGAGCGGCTGGAAGGTGTCGACGAACTTCGCCGGCGCCTCGGGCGAGCGGATGTAGGTCAGGTATGCGATCAGCAGGCCCGACAGCATCACGATCGTCGCCGCCAGCTGCACCAGCAGCGGCACCTGGTGCATCTCGTGCATGAGATGCTCGTTGAAATAGAGCGCCCCCTTCCAGAAGCCGCCCGCCGTCTCCGGGTCGATGAACCAGTGATGGAAGACGAAGCCCGAGGCGACCGCGCCGATCGACAGCACGATCAGCGGGATCAGCATCGCCACCGGGCTCTCGTGCGGGTGGTAGCCGCCGGTTCCCTTGGGGATCTCGTTGAACCCGCGCGATTCCACCGCCGGCGCGTGGCCCGCATCCTCGCCCGCGGGGTCGGGATGGTGCGCGTCGTCGTGGCCGTGCGCGTGCGCGCTGCCGTGCTCGGCCGCGTGCGCCTCATGCCCATGGGCGTCGTGCGCATGGGCATGCGCGTCGCCGTGCGCGTCGTGGAGCGCGTGCTGGATATGCTCCGACGCGGCCCAGCGCGGCTCGCCCCAGAAGGTGAGGAACATCAGGCGCCACGAGTAGAAGCTCGTCAGCAGCGCGGCGAACACGCCCACCATCGAGGCCACGGGCGAGCCGGCCGCCCAGGCCACCTCAATGATCGCGTCCTTGGAGTGATAGCCCGCGAAGCCGCCGATCCCGTAGATGCCGACGCCGGTGATCGCCAGCGTGCCGAGCAGCATGCCCCAGAAGGTGATCGGGATCGCCTTCCGCAGCCCGCCGTAGAAGCGCATGTCCTGCTCGTGATGCATCGCGTGGATCACCGAGCCCGCGCCGAGGAACAGCAGCGCCTTGAAGAAGGCGTGCGTGAACAGGTGGAACATCGCCGCGCCATAGGCGCCGACGCCCGCGGCGAAGAACATGTAGCCCAGCTGCGAGCAGGTCGAATAGGCGATCACGCGCTTGATGTCGGTCTGCGTCGTGCCGACGGTCGCGGCGAACAGGCAGGTCGCGGCGCCGATGAAGGTCACGAAGCCCATCGCGGTCGGCGAGGTCTGGAACATCGGCGACAGGCGGCACACCATGAACACGCCCGCGGTCACCATCGTCGCGGCATGGATCAGCGCCGACACCGGGGTCGGGCCCTCCATCGCGTCGGGCAGCCAGGTGTGCAGGCCGAGCTGCGCCGACTTGCCCATCGCGCCGACGAACAGCAGCAGGCACAGCACCGTCATCGTGTCGGCGCGGAACCACAGGAAGCCGATCGTCGAGCCCGCCATCGACGGCGCCGCGGCGAGGATCGCGGGGATCGAGACGGTGTCGAAGACGAGATAGGTGCCGAAGATGCCGAGCATGAAGCCGAGGTCGCCGACGCGGTTGACGACGAACGCCTTGATCGCCGCGGCATTGGCGCTCGGCTTGCGGAACCAGAAGCCGATCAGCAGATAGCTCGCGAGGCCAACGCCCTCCCAGCCGAAGAACATCTGGATGAGATTGTCCGCGGTCACCAGCATCAGCATCGCGAAGGTGAACAGCGACAGATAGGCGAAGAAGCGCGGCTGGTCCGGGTCCTCCGCCATATAGCCCCAGCTATACAGGTGGACCAGCGCCGAGACGCTGGTGATCACCACCAGCATCACCGCGGTCAGCGCGTCGACGCGCAGCGCCCAGGACACGTCGAACGTGCCCGAGTGGATGAAGTGCAGCACCGGGGTCACCGTCGCTTGGTTGGCGCCGGTGAGGAAGCCGATGAAGATCGGCCACGACAGCGCGCTCGCGAGGAACAGCCCGCCGGTGGTGACCGCCTTGGGCAACGTCGCGCCGAACGACTTGTTGGCGAAGCCGGCGACGATCGCCGCGACCAGCGGCACGAAAACGATGAAGAGGATCGACGTCACGGGCGGATTACCCCTTCATCCGGCTGGGATCGTCGACCGAGATCGAGCCGCGGCCGCGGAAGAAGATCACGAGGATGGCGAGCCCGATCGCGGCCTCGCCGGCCGCGACGGTCAGCACGAACATCGCGAATACCTGGCCGACCAGGTCGTTGAGCGCCGCCGAGAAGGCGACGAGGTTGATGTTCACCGCCAGCAGGATCAGCTCGATCGCCATCAGGATGACGATGATGTTCTTGCGGTTCAGGAAGATGCCCAGCACCCCCATGGTGAACAGCAGCGCCGCCACCACCAGATAGTGGATCAGGCCGACCCCGCCCGACATGGCTCCGCTCACAGCTGTACCCCCTGGCCGATCTCCGGCCGCATGTTGCGCGTCGCGTCCTGCGGCCGCCGCGCGTTCTGCCGCGCGATATTCTGGTAGCGCGAGCCCGACCGCTCGCGGTGGGTCAGCACGATCGCGCCGATCATCGCCACCAGCAGCACCAGCCCCGCGCCCTCGAAGATGAAAAGGTAGCGCGTGTACAGCAGCTCGCCGATCTGGACGATGTTCGACTTGGCCGCGACAGTCGGCGCCGCGCGCCGCGCGAGGTCGATCCCGCCCGCGCTCCACGCGCCGACGCCGATCAGGATCTCCGCCACCAGCGCCACCGCCAGCACCAGGCCGATGCCGAAATAGCGCACGAATCCCGCGCGCAGCTCGGCGAAGTCGATGTCGAGCATCATCACCACGAACAGGAACAGCACCGCGACCGCGCCGACATAGACGATCACCAGCAGCATGGCGATGAACTCGGCGCCGACCAGCACCATCAGCCCGGCGGCGTTGAAGAAGGCGAGGATCAACCACAGCACCGAATGGACCGGGTTGCGCGACGAGATCGTCATCGCGCCCGAGACCAGCACGACGATAGCGAAGAGATAGAAGGCGATGGCCTGGATCATCTCACGCTGCCCCTGTTTCGGCACCGCGGCGGCGCGCGGTCGAGAGAACCGCGGCGGTGGCCGCGGTGGTGTCCGTCAGAATCATGTCGACCCCTGAAATCACGCGAGCGCCTACCGGTACGGCGCGTCGGCGGCAAGGTTGGCCGCGATCGCGCGCTCCCACCGATCGCCGTTGTCGAGCAGCTTGGCCTTGTCGTAGATCAGCTCCTCGCGCGTCTCGGTGGCGAACTCGAAGTTCGGCCCCTCCACCACGGCGTCGACCGGGCATGCCTCCTGGCACAGGCCGCAATAGATGCACTTGGTCATGTCGATGTCGTAGCGCGTCGTGCGGCGGCTGCCGTCGTCGCGCGGCTCGGCCTCGATCGTGATCGCCTGCGCGGGGCACACCGCCTCGCACAATTTGCACGCGATGCAGCGCTCCTCGCCGTTGGGATAGCGGCGCAGCGCATGCTCGCCGCGGAAGCGCGGGCTGATCGGGTTCTTCTCGAACGGATAGTTGATCGTCGCCTTCGGCTTGAAGAAATACTTAAACGTCAGCGCGTGCGCCTTCACGAACTCGTAGAGCGTGAACGCCTTGATCGTCTGCGCGATACCCATCTTCAAACTCCCACGCGCATGAACATCAGCACGCCCGACACCAGGAACACCCAGAACAACGACAGCGGCAGGAACACCTTCCACCCCAGTCGCATCAGCTGGTCGTAGCGGTAGCGCGGCACCGTCGCCTTGATCCACGAGAACACGAAGAAGAAGGTGAGGATCTTGATGAACAGCCAGATGATCCCCGGCACCGCGTACAGCGGCGCCCAGTCGAGCGGCGGCAGGTAGCCGCCCCAGAACAGCGTCGCGTTGAGCGTGCACATCAGCAGCACGTTTGCGTACTCGCCGAGCCAGTAGAGCGCGAACGCCATCGAGCTATATTCGGTCTGATAGCCAGCGACGAGCTCGCTCTCCGCCTCGGTGAGATCGAACGGCGCGCGCTGCGTCTCCGCCAGCGACGAGATCAGGAACACCACGCTCATCGGGAACAGCAGGGGATTGAACCCGAAGCCGTTGATGAAGCCGTACAGCCCCTTCTGCGCCTCGACGATCGCGGTGAGGTTGAACGACCCCGCCCACATCACCACCGAGATCAGCACGAAGCCGATCGCGACCTCGTAGCTCACCATCTGCGCCGCGGCGCGGATCGCCGAGAAGAACGGATATTTCGAGTTGGACGACCAGCCCGCGAGGATGATGCCGTACACGCCCAGCGACGATGCGGCGAGTACGTAGAGCAGCCCGACGTTGATGTCGGCGAGCACCACGCTCGGCTGGAACGGCACCACCGCCCAGACGATCAGCGCGACCGTGAAGGTGATGATGGGCGCGAGCAGGAACAGCCCGCGGTTCGCCGCGGCGGGGACGATCGTCTCCTGCAGGAACACCTTGAGCCCGTCGGCGAAGGATTGGAGCAGCCCGAACGGGCCGACCACGTTGGGGCCGCGGCGCAACGCCATTGCGGCCCAGATCTTGCGGTCGGCGTAGATGATCATCGCCACCGACAGCATCAGCGGCAGCGCGATCGTGAGGATGCCGACGATCGTCGCCAGGAACCACGCCCAGCCATAGGGCAGGCCCACGGTCGTGTTGAAGAATGCGGTCATGTCTACTTCACCGTCACCCCGGCGAGTGCCGGGGTCCAGTCGCGTGAGGGATGGAGCTGGATTCCGGCCTTCACCGGACTGTCCGAAAACCTGCCGTCATCCCGGACTTGGTCCGGGATCCACCGTGCCGCAGACCCATGGCGTATTGTTCCCGCGGAACCGTGGATCCCGGAACAAGTCCGGGATGACGGTGGGGAGGAACGCCGAGATCCCGTCTCCGGCGAGATGACCGCCATGGACAATGACCGGCTCACTCCGCCGCCTCCGCGAAACTCTCACCATGGACCAGCTCGGCCGAGCAGCGCTGCATCGTCGGCGACGCGCGGCAGATCGCGTTGGTGAGGTAGAAGTCCTTGATCGGATAGCCGTCGAGCACGCCCTCGGCGGTGCCGCCGAGCGCCGGCGGGTTCCACGCGAAGGTCTTGAGCCCCAGCGTCGCCAGCTCGGGGCAGTCGAGCGCCATCGCCGCGCGCAGCTCGTCGATCGTGTCGAACGCCAGCGTGCGACCGAGCTTCTCGCTCAGCGCGCGGAAGATCGTCCAGTCCTCGCGCGCGTCGCCCGGCGGGAACACCGCGCGTTCGCCGCGCTGCACGCGCCCCTCGAGATTGACGTAGGTGCCCGATTTCTCGGCATAGCTCGCCGCCGGCAGGATCACGTCGGCATGGTGCGCGCCGCGATCGCCGTGGTGGCCGACATAGACCTTGAAGCCGGTGAAGCGTGCGTGATCGCACTCGTCGGCGCCGAGGAAGAAGCTCAGCTTGGCGTCATACAGCGCTGAGATACCAGCCTTCTGCGCGTAGCCGAGCATCAGCCCGCCCATCCGGCTCGCAGCCATGTGGACGACGTTGAAGCCGTTCCAGCCATCCTTCACGAGGCCCAACTTGTCGACCAGACCGAGCGCCGCGCCGTGCGCGCCCTTGAGCGCCGCGCCGCCGACGATCACCATCGGCTTGGCCGCCTTGCCGAACGCCTCGGTGACGCGCTCGGGCAGGCTGCCGAGCACCGCCAGATCGGCGCCGAGCCACTCGACCTTGTAGGTCAGCTCGGTCTCGGGGCCGATCGCGAAGACCTTGGCGCCCTTCTTGATCGCCTTGCGGATGCGCGTGTTCACCAGCGGCGCCTCCCAGCGCAGGTTGGTGCCCACCAGCAGGATCGCGTCCGCCTCCTCGGTGCCCGCGATCGTGGTGTTGAAGTTCACCGCGGCGAGGCTGGACGTGTCATAGTCCATCCCCGTCTGCCGCCCCTCGAGCAGCGACGAGCCGAGCTCCTTGAGCAGCGCCTTGGCCGCGAACATCGTCTCGCAGTCGACCAGGTCGCCCGCGACCGCGGCGACCGAGCCGCCATGATCGACCGAAGCGATCGCCGCGAACGCCTCGTCCCAGCTGACCGGGTGGAGCTTGCCGTCGCGCCGCACATAGGGGCGGTCGAGCCGCTTGCGCACCAGGCCGTCGACGGCGTGGCGCGTCTTGTCGGTCGCCCACTCCTCGTTGACCTCGTCGTTGACGCGGGGCACGCAGCGCAGCACCTGGCGGCCGCGGCTGTCGAGCCGGATGTTGGTGCCGACCGCGTCCATCACGTCGATCGTCAGCGTCTTGCGCAGCTCCCACGGGCGCGCCTCGAAGGCATAGGGCTTGCTGGTCAGCGCGCCGACCGGGCACAGGTCGACGACGTTGCCCGACAGCTCGCTCGACACCGCCTCCTCGAGATAGGAGGTGATCTGCATGTTCTCGCCGCGGTAGATCGCGCCGATCTCCTCGACGCCGGCGACCTCCTCGGCGAAGCGCACGCAGCGCGTGCACTGGATGCAGCGGGTCATGATCGTCTTGACGATCGGGCCCATGTATTTCTCGGTCACGGCGCGCTTGTTCTCGGCGTAGCGCGAGTGGCCGCGGCCATAGGCGACCGACTGGTCCTGCAGGTCGCACTCGCCGCCCTGATCGCAGATCGGGCAGTCGAGCGGATGGTTGATCAGCAGGAATTCCATGATGCCCTCACGGGCATGCTTCACCATCGGCGTGGTGGTGAAGATCTCCTGATTCTCCGCGGCCGGCAGCGCGCACGACGCCTGCGGCTTGGGCGGCCCTGGCTTCACCTCGACGAGGCACATCCGGCAGTTGCCCGCGATCGACAGCCGCTCGTGGTAGCAGAAGCGCGGGATCTCCTTGCCGGCGAGCTCGCACGCCTGCAGCACGGTGGCGCCCTGCGGCACCTCGATCTCGACTCCGTCGACTTTGACCTTTGGCATTACTCAGTCTCTTCCGTCAGATCGAGACGACGCTCGATGCGATCGAGCCGATGGTTGATCCCGGTGACCTCGGCGTTGGTGCTGAACTGCGACGTCACGATCCCGCGCACGAAATCCTCGAGCGCCGAGAAGCGCATGCCCTGCGCCGAGATGTCGCGCTTGAGCGAGGCGATGTCGCCCTGCATGCGGCGCAAAATCTCGAGGATCAGGTTGCCCTGCTCTAGCGTCACTCCGCGGCCTCCTGCATCGGCGCGAGGTCGCCCGCGCCGTGGCGCTCGTTGATGCGGCGCTCCAGCTCAGGGCGGAAGTGGCGGATCAGCCCCTGGATCGGCCAGGCCGCGGCGTCGCCGAGCGCGCAGATCGAGTGGCCCTCGACCTGCTTGGTGACCTGCTGGAGCATGTCGATCTCGGAGATATCGGCGTCACCGGTGCGCAGCCGCTCCATCACGCGCCACATCCAGCCGGTGCCCTCGCGGCACGGCGTGCACTGGCCGCAGCTCTCGTGCTTGTAGAAATAGGACAGCCGGCTGATCGCGCGGACGACGTCGGTCGACTTGTCCATCACGATCACCGCCGCGGTGCCGAGCCCCGAGCCGACCGCCTTGAGGCCGTCGAAGTCCATCGGCGCGTCCATGATGTCCTTGGCGGGCACCAACGGCACCGACGACCCGCCCGGGATCACCGCGAGCAGATTGTCCCAGCCGCCGCGGATCCCGCCGCAATGCTTCTCGATCAGCTCGCGGAACGGGATGCTCATCGCCTCTTCGACGACGCACGGCGTGTTCACGTGACCCGAGATCTGGAAGAGCTTGGTGCCCTTGTTGTTCTCCGCGCCGAAGCTGGAGAACCACGAAGCGCCGCGCCGCAGGATCGTCGGCGCGACCGCGATCGACTCGACGTTGTTCACTGTCGTCGGGCAGCCGTACAGGCCGGCACCCGCCGGGAACGGCGGCTTGAGACGCGGCTGGCCCTTCTTGCCCTCGAGGCTCTCGAGCATCGCGGTCTCTTCGCCGCAGATGTACGCGCCCGCGCCGCGGTGGACGAAGACGTCGAAGTCATAGCCCGAGCCGCAGGCATTCTTACCGACGAGGCCCTTGTCATAGGCCTCGGCGACCGCCGCGAACAGCGTCTCGGCCTCGCGGATATATTCGCCGCGGATGTAGATGTACGCCGCCCGCGCGCGCATCGCGAAGCCCGCGACCAGCGCGCCCTCGATCAGCTTGTGCGGATCGTGGCGGATGATCTCGCGGTCCTTGCACGAGCCCGGCTCGGACTCGTCGGCGTTGATCACCAGGAAGTTCGGCCGGTCGGGCTTCGGCTCCTTGGGCATGAACGACCATTTGGTGCCGGTCGGGAAACCGGCCCCGCCGCGCCCGCGCAGCCCCGACGCCTTGATGACGTCGATGATCTTTTCCTGCCCCAGCTCGAGCAGCGCCTTGGTATTGTCCCAGTCGCCGCGTGCCATCGCAGCGTCGAGCCGCCACGACTGATAGCCGTAGACGTTGGTGAAGATGCGGTCCTTGTCGGCGAGCATCACGCGTTCCCATCCCGCAGGTCGATCCGGCGCTCGATCCGGTCGAGCCTGCCCTCGATCCGGTCCAGCCGATGCGTGATCCCGGCGTTCGACACGGTGAGGCCCGAGAGATGGTCCTCCACCGACGCCATGCGCATCTTCAGGTCACCCAATTCCAGGCCGAACGAGTCCATCTTACCGTTCAATCGCTTGAGCAGCTCCAAGGTGTGGCTGGCGATGTCGATCTCAGCCATCACGCCCACTCCCCACGATAATCGTGGTTCTCGGTCACCATCGCGGTCAGCGAGGTCGGGCCGCCCTTGGGCTCGACGGTGTGGCGGCCGGGCTCCTGCGTGCCGGGCTTGGGCGTCTGGCCGTTGGCGAGCGCCTCGATGATCGCCACGGTGCGATCATAGTCGAGGTCCTCGTAATTGTCGTCGTTGATCTGGACCATCGGCGCCGAGGCGCAATTGCCCATACACTCCACCTCGGTGAGCGTGAACAGGCCGTCGGGCGTGGTCTTGCCCTTGATCAGCCCCTTGTTCTTGCACGCCGCGAGCACGTCGTCCGAGCCGCGCAGCATGCACGGCGTGGTGCCGCACACCTGGACGTGGAAGCGGCCGACCGGCGCGAGGTTGAACATCGTGTAGAAGGTCGCGACCTCGTACACGCGCATGTACGGCACGCCGATCTCGCGCGCGACGAACTCGATCACGGGCACGGGCAGCCAGCCCTGCGTCTGCGTCTCGGCGCCGACCTGGCGCTGCGCGAGATCGAGCAGCGGGATCGAGGCCGACTGCTCGCGGCCCTTGGGATAGCGCGCGAGGATCGCGTCGCGCTTGGCGCGGCTGTCGTCGTTCCACTGGAACGCGCCCCAGCGCGCGCGGGTCTCGGCCTCGTCGGGAATGGTAGGTGCGTCGGCCATCAGCGGTGATCCGTCAGTTCCAAACGTCGCTCGACGCGCGACAGACGCTCCTCGACACGATCGAGGCGCCTGTTCAAGCCGCTCATCTGCAACAACATATTGCCCAAATATTCGTCAGTGGCGGTCGCCCGTGCCTTCAACTCACCCATGTCGAAGCGGAGCTCCGCCATGTCAGTCTGCATCTTCTGCAAGACCGCGTAGATCAGGTCGTTGGTAACCGCCATGGTCACCGATCGCACTCGCCGAACACGATATCCATCGCGCCCAGGATCGCCGTGGTGTCCGCGAGCATGTGGCCGCGGCTCATGAAGTCCATCGCCTGGAGATGCGAGAAAGCGGTCGGGCGGATCTTGCAGCGATACGGCTTGTTCGAGCCGTCGCTCACCAGATACACGCCGAACTCGCCCTTGGGGCTCTCGGTCGCGACGTACACTTCGCCCGCGGGGACGTGATAGCCCTCAGTGTAGAGCTTGAAGTGGTGGATCAACGCCTCCATCGAGCGCTTCATCTCGGCGCGCTTGGGCGGCACCACCTTGCGGTCGGTCGAGGCGATCGGCCCCTCCGGCATCTCGGCGAGGCACTGCTTCATGATCCGCGCCGACTGGCGGACCTCCTCGACGCGCACCATGAACCTATCGTAGCAGTCGCCACGCGTGCCCACCGGCACGTCGAAGTCCATCCGATCGTAGACGTCATAGGGCTGCGACTTGCGCAGGTCCCAGGGAATGCCCGCGGCGCGGATCATCGGCCCCGAGAAGCCCCAGCGGATCGCGTCCTCGCGGCTCACCGTCGCGATGTCGACGTTGCGCTGCTTGAAGATGCGGTTGTCCGCCACCAGGCTGATCGCGTCCTCGAACAGCCGCGGCAGCCGCGTGTCGAGCCAGTCGGCGATGTCGGTCAGCAGCTTGAGCGGCACGTCCTGGTGGACACCGCCGGGCCGGAAATAATTGTGGTGCATCCGCGCGCCGGTGGCGCGCTCGAGGAAGCCGTAGCAATCCTCGCGGATCTCGAACAGCCACAGGTTCGGCGTCATCGCGCCGACGTCCATGACGTGCGAGCCCAGGTTGAGCATGTGGTTGGAGATGCGCGTCAGCTCGGCGAAGAACACACGCAGATACTGGGCGCGGAGCGGCACCTCGAGATCGAGCAATTTCTCGATCGCCAGCACGAAGGTGTGCTCCATGCACGCGGGCGAGCAGTAGTCGAGCCGGTCGAAATACGGGATCGCCTGCGCGTAGGTCTTGTACTCGATCAGCTTCTCGGTGCCGCGGTGGAGCAGCCCGACGTGCGGGTCGATCCGCTCGATGATCTCGCCGTCCAGCTCCATCACGAGGCGGAGCACGCCGTGCGCGGCCGGATGCTGCGGCCCGAAGTTGATCGTGTAGTTCTGGATCGCGACGTCACCCTCGCTCGGGTGCGCGGCGTCGGTGGCGTGGACGATCTTCTCCAACGCGGGATCGACCTCGCGGTCGACCGCCTGGTCCTTGTCGACGAGCATGTCGGTCATTGGTTCTGCCCTCCGCCCTTCGTCGGCACGACGTCGGGGTCGGCCGGCTTGGGCGCGCCGGCGGATTCGCTGCGACCCGCGCCGGTCTCGGCGGTACTGGTCGCATCCTTCTTGGCATACGGCTCGCTCGAGCCGCCGCCAGGCTGCTTCGGCGTCTCGGTCGCGCCGGCCTTCTGGATCTCGGTCGCGGTCGCGGGCGTCGGCGCACCCTTCGCCTCCGGCAGCTTCGCCTTCTCGTCGCCGGGCAGCACGTACTCGGCTCCCTCCCACGGGCTCATGAAGTCGAACGTGCGGAAATCCTGCGCGAGCTTCACCGGCTCGTACACGACGCGCTTCTGCTCCTCGGAGTAGCGCATCTCGACGAAGCCGGTCAGCGGGAAGTCCTTGCGGAACGGGTGGCCGCGGAAGCCATAATCGGTGAGGATGCGGCGCAGGTCGCGGTTGCCCGCGAACAATACGCCGAACATATCGTATACCTCGCGCTCGAGCCAGCCGGCGACCGGCCACAGCTCGGTCACCGACGGCACTGGCGTGTCCTCGGTGGCGCCGACATGGACGTGGAGCCGGTGGTTGCGCGTCAGCGACAACAGGCAATAGACCACCTCGAACCGCTCCGCGCGATCCGGATAGTCGACGCCCGCGATCTCCATCAGCTGCTGATATTCGAGACCCGGCGTATCGCGCAGCGCGGTCAGCGCGTGCACCAGCGCCTCGCGCGTGACGTGCAGCTGCACCTCGCCCGCGATCTCGACCGCGTCGAGCAGGCCGGCGCCGATCGCGCCGCGCGCGGACTCGATCGTCGCGTCGTTGAGGTTCGCCGCATAAGCGGGAGCGGGCGCCCTCACCGTTCGATGCTCCCGGCACGGCGGATCTTCCGCTGCAGCTGCATCACGCCGTACAGCAACGCCTCCGCGGTCGGCGGGCAGCCGGGCACGTAGATGTCGACCGGCACGACGCGATCGCAGCCGCGCACGACGCTGTAGCTATAGTGATAATAGCCGCCGCCGTTGGCGCACGAGCCCATCGAGATGACGTACTTGGGCTCCGACATCTGGTCGTAGACCTTGCGTAGCGCCGGTGCCATCTTGTTGCAGAGCGTGCCCGCGACGATCATCACGTCCGACTGGCGCGGCGACGCGCGCGGCGCGGCGCCGAAGCGCTCCATGTCGTAGCGCGGCATGTTGACGTGGATCATCTCCACCGCGCAGCACGCCAGCCCGAAGGTCATCCACCAGAGCGAGCCGGTGCGCGCCCATTGGAACAGCTCCTCGGTCGAGGTGACCAGGAAGCCCTTGTCGTTGAGCTCGCCGTTCAGCCCGTCGAAGAAACCCTGATCGGGCGCGACGATACCGCCCGCCGGCTCCGGGTTGTTGACGAGCCCGATCGGCCCGGAGTGCGCCTCTACTCCCACTCCAGCGCTCCCTTCTTCCATGCGTATACCAGGCCGAGCGCGAGTTCGGCGATGAAGATCATCATCGAGATCCATGCGGTCCATCCGAGCGAGAAAACGCTTACTGCCCAAGGATATAGGAACGCCGCCTCGAGATCGAAGATGATGAACAGGATGGCAACGAGATAAAAACGAACGTCGAACTGCGAGCGGCTGTCCTCGAAGGCGGGGAAGCCGCACTCATATTCGGCCAGCTTCTCGGGCGTCGGCTTGGCCGCGCCGGTCAGCTTGGCGACCGCCATCGGCAGGAACACGAACGCGCTCGACAGCAGGAGCGCCACTCCCAGGAACAGGAGGATCGGCAGATATTGCGACAGATCGACCACTATGTCTCTCTCGCCTCTCTCGCAGGTGCGAATGGAATGCGGACGCTCTAGACCCGTGCCCGAGAGGGGGCAAGGCCGTGGGCGGTGAGAATGAATCGCAGGTGAACTGGCGCCGCGCCGGTGCGAGGTGCGCCGACGGAGCGGCTCCACGGCCCCGTCCGGGCTCCCCTGCAAATGGTGGGTGATAACCCCTGGATCACGTGTTCTCCCACGTACACGAGACGTCGCCGATGCTCCGCCAACATCGTCAACCCGGGCTTGACCCGGGATCCATGGTGCCGCGAGACCATCGGTCCGAGCGGACGTGGCCACATGGATCCCGGGTCGAGCCCGGGATGACGAGTGGGTTTGGAAGCGGTCTCGCGTGCGCGCGGATCCTAAGGCCAAGCGGAACGACGGCTGACAACGCCCGGAACTCCTAGGCTCCCTTGTGCGCGGGAGCACAAGGACATCCGGCCGCGCGATGCCCGCTCGGGACCACTCAGCGCAGCGCCTGCGCCACCATCTTGTGGAGCTTGGAATGCAGCCCATCGTTGGCGGCGAGGAACTCGTTGCGCTCGATCGGCTTGTCGCCGCCGCGGAAGTCGGTGACGAAGCCGCCCGCCTCCTTCACCAGCAGCATGCCCGCGGCGACGTCCCACAGCTTGAGGTCGCTCTCCCAATAAGCGTCGAAGCGCCCGGCGGCGACCCAGGCGAGGTCGAGCGCGGCGGCGCCGAGCCGCCGAATACCCGCGACCTGCGGCGCCACCGCGCCGAAGATCCGCGTCCATTGCACGAAGTCACCGTGACCCATGAAGGGGATCCCGGTCGCCACCAAGGCCTCGGACGGGTCGCGCCGCGACGACACGCGCAGCCGCTGGTCCTGCAGCCAGGCGCCGCGGCCCTTCTCGGCCCAGAAGCTCTCGTCGGTGAGCGGCTGGTAGACCAGCGCGGTGGTGATCTCGCGCTTGCCGTTGGGCAGCGGCTCCTCGACCGCGATCGAGATGCAGAAATGCGGCACGCCGTGGAGGAAGTTGCTGGTGCCGTCCAGCGGATCGATGATGAAGCGCGGCTTGCTCGGGTCACCCTCGACCGTGCCGCCCTCCTCCATCACGAAGCCCCAGTCGGGCCGGGCCTTGGAGAGCTCGTCGTACAGCGTCCGCTCGGCGCGCTGGTCGGCCTGGCTTACGAAGTCGGCGGGGCCCTTGCGGCTCACCTGGAGGTGCTGGACCTCGTTGAAGTCACGCCGCAGCCGCGGCGCGGCCTTGCGTGCGGCGCGCTCGATGACCGTGAACAGGCCGGAATGGGAAGGCATCTCGTCTTACTCCTCCCTCCGCGGCGGAGGGTCATCTTCGCTCCACTCGGTTGGGGAGTGGAGGCTATCTTCCCTCCCCCGCGAGGAAGGTGCCGTCGCTACCCTCTCCGTCATCCCGGGCTCGACCCGGGATCCATGGTGCCGCGCAGGCCGAGGCTTCAGCTCTCGCGGAACGATGGATCCCGGCTCAAGGCCGGGATGACGATCGTCAGACGTATTACCCGAACCTTCGGCAGGATCTCGCCGGGGAAGACTTGGCTCGAGTCAGTCCGCCCGGCGGACGTAGGTCTGCTCGTAGACGTCGACGACGATGCGCGTGCCGCTGCTGATATGCGGCGGCACCATCACGCGCACGCCATTGTCGAGGATCGCGGGCTTGTAGCTCGACGAGGCGGTCTGCCCCTTCACCACCGCGTCGGCCTCGACGATCACCGCCTCGATCGTGTCGGGCAGCTGCACGCTGATCGGCTCCTCGTCGTAGAGCTCCATCACCACGTCCATCCCGTCCTGCAGGAAGGCGGCGGCGTCGCCGAGCAGGTCGCGCGGCAGCGTCACCTGATCGTAGGTGTCCTTGTCCATGAACACGAGACCCTCGCCCTCGGCGAACAGGAACTGGAAGTCCTTGGTGTCGAGGCGGACACGCTCCACCGTCTCGGCCGAGCGGAAGCGGACGTTGTTCTTGCGGCCGTCGCGCAGGTTCTTGAGCTCGACCTGCATGTACGCCCCGCCCTTGCCGGGCTGGGTGTGCTGGATCTTGACCGCGCGCCAGATGCCGCCTTCGTACTCGATGATATTGCCGGGACGGATGTCCACGCCGCTGATCTTCATGGGGCTGTGCCTATGTCAACAGAACTGGGGCACCGCCGCTGGTCAGCGGGGCGCCGGGTGGCGCGGCTCTAGCGGCTGGCGGGGCTTACGGCAAGGAAAGGATAGGGATCGAGCGGCTCGCCCTGCCACCAGCCCGCCCCCGGCGGCATCCGGCTGACCCCGAAATGCAGGTGGTAATTGCCCGGCCCGGCGTCGCCGGTGTCGCCGACGAAGGCGATGACCTGCCCGGCGCGCACCGCCTGCCCCTCGGCCAGGCCGGGGGCATAGCCGGAGAGATGCGCGTAATAATATTCCCAAGTGCCGTCGGCCGAGCGCTGGTACAAAGTGGTACCGCCCAGCTTGCTCTGGAACAGCTTCTCGATCCGGCCATCGGCCGCGGCGAGCACCGGCGTGCCCTGCGACGCCATGATGTCGAGTCCTTGGTGCCCGCGCGTGCCGTCGCCGCGCGGCTCGCCCCAGGACGAGCGCAGCGCGGTGCGCGCCACGCCCGCGACCGGGACGAGCAGCTTGCCGGCGATCGCGGCGACCGGCGTCGGCGTGGCGGACGGTCTGGGGCTCGCCGCGGGGGCGCGCACCGTTGGCGCCGGCGCGCGGCCGGGCCGATGCGGCTCGATCAGCGACATGAAACCCGCGACCGCGACGACGATCAGCGTCAATATCCCCCAGCCGAGCTTCGTCACGCGCGCCTCACGCCTGGAACACCGCCTTGGCGCCGTTGCCGATCATCAGCGTCAGCCGCGCCACGTCCCAGTTCGCCATGCGGATGCAGCCGTGGCTCTCGCTGCGACCGATCGTCGCCGGCTCGGGCGTGCCGTGGATGCCGTAATGCGGCTTGGAGAGATCGATCCACACCACGCCGACGGGACCGTTCGGCCCCGGCGGCAGCATCGCCTTCTCGTCGTTCTTCTTGGCGTCCCAGAACAGGGCCGGATTATAGTGGAACTTGGGATTATAGTCCTTGCCCAGGATCTTCCACGTGCCGAGCGGCAGCGGATCGTGCTGGCTGCCCGTCGTCACCGGGAATTGCGCGATCAGCTTCCCCGCTTTGTCGAGCACGCGCAGCGAGCCTTCGGACTTGTCGACGACGATGCTGTCGCCCTGCGGCGAGGCGGCGTCGACGTTGAGCATGGTCAGCGTCTGGCGCCACTCCGGCTTGATGTCGCCCGGGTAGTTGCGCGAGGTCGGCAGCGCGTTGGGGAAGGTCACCGTCGCGCCCTGCGCGATCCGCGTCGCGGGCGAGTTGAGCGCCATCAGCACCGCGGGGGTGGTATGGAACATCTCGGCCAGCTTCTCCATCGGCGAGCGATACCCGAGCGTCGGCAGCTCGGCCTGCTTATTATAGTCGCGCGGGATCGCGCCGAGGAACGGACCGCGCACCATATCGGCGGTCAGCTTGATCGTGACGGTCGGCCGCGCCGCGCGATAGGGGTAGAGCGCGCGCATCGTCGCCGCGTCGGGCTTGCCCGTCTTGGGCAGTCCGCGGCTTTCCTGGAAGCCGCGCAGCGCGAGCTCGAGCGACTGCCCGCCGCGCCCGTCGAGGATGCCGGGCGCGAAGCCGAGATGGTCGAGGATCACCTGGACGTGGAGGATGTCGCGGTCGAGCGGCGGCGCGGCGGCGGGCGCCTGCGCGGCGGCGGCCAGAGGGCTCAACGCCGCGACGGCCGCGGTCAGAAGGAACTTGGAACGCATCGACACCACCTCTCACGGAACGTGTGAGAGGCGTAACGACTCAGCGGCTTCCCGGCTCCAGCACCGCGGCGAAGGCGCGCACCGCCGCCGCTTCGTCGCCGCCCCATACCGCGCCCGACACCGCGAGGAAGTCGGCGCCCGCCGCCACGAGCGGCGCGGCGTTGGCGGGCGTGATCCCGCCGATCGCCACCGCGGGCAACTCGAACACCGCCGACCACCATGACAGGATCACCGGCTCGGGGCGGTGCTTCACCTCCTTGGTGGTGGTGGGAAAGAAGCTGCCGAACGCGACATAGTCCGCGCCCGCCTCGCCCGCCTCCATCGCGAGATGGCGGCTGTCATGGCAGGTCACGCCGATCTGGACCGAGGGGCCGAGGATCGCGCGCGCCTCGCGCGGGTCGCCGTCTTCCTGCCCGAGATGGACGCCGTCGGCGCCGAGCCTTTTGGCAAGGCTGACGCTGTCATTGACGATGAAGGCGACGTCGCGCTCGGCGCAGAGGCGCTGGAGCGGCTCGGCCAGCCGCGCCGCCTGGTGCTGGTCCACGTCCTTCACGCGGAACTGGAACGCCGCGACCGGACCCGCGTCGAGCGCGCGCGCGAGCCGGTCGGGGAAGCTGCCGGTCACGTCGAGCGGCGAGATGAGGTAGAGCTGGCACGGCGGCCGGCGATCGTCGCGCTGGAAATTGACGGCAAAATCGGGATCGAGCGGGCCGAGCGGGTCGTCTGTCATGCGCGCTCGCCTAGCGGCTCCAGCGCGGCGGCGAAAGCCGCCGGATCGTCGAGCCGATGCGCGATGGCGCTGATCGCGCGCCGCCCCGGCAAGGGCGCGCGCAAGGTCACCAATACATTGGGAAAGGCGATCAGCGCGAGATTGAGCACGTCGCGTCGCTTCACGGTCGCGGCATCGAGACCGGACAGGCGGACCGCCGCGATCGCCCCACGCGCGATCACGACCGAGCGGAACGATCCCGCCCGCAACACCACCTGCTCCGCCGCGACGAGGACCGGCCGGCGGCGCAGCGAGGCGATCGCGCGACAGAGCCACACCAGCGCCACCAGCGACAGCGCCGACAAGGCCAGCGCGATCCGCGGGAACCACACGGAGAGCAGCGCATGGGTGACCAGCAGCTCGATCGTGGCGAGGCATGCGAGCACCCACAGCATCGGCGCGATGCCGCGATGATAGCTGAAGGTCATGGCCGGCTGATCCATCTCGCGCCCTCTCCTCGCGCGACATCATCATAGCGCACGCCGCGCCGCCACGCACGGCTGTCCCACCCGGCGGATCTCTGCCAGGACCGGCGCCACCGCCACAACAACGATCCTGCCCGCTCGCGGCGAGGATTACACGAGCCGATCATATAAATGGAGGCGATTTTAACAGTTTACACAAGGCTCTTCATGAACCTTCGTCAGCGTAACGCCGCAGACCTTCCCACCGCACAGCGTCTCGACATTGAGGAACATTCAGACCGGGCGCGCGCAAGCCAGGCCGCAGGAAACCTCACGAAAACATACGCATGCCTAACACGTCTCAGGCCGTTTCTCACCGAACCGCGCGAACAATGAGCTGCACGCGCGCGCTGCGCGAGCGACGCAACCCTCTCAACATTCGCGCGGCCGCCGGCCGTGCCCCCGCGCTCACACGGCGGCCGGCCCCGCCGGGGCGAAGAGCTGGAACCCGCCCGGCAGCCGCCGCGGGCGCTTGCCGGCGACGCTCTGCTCGATCGCGGCGATCGCGGCGAGCAGGTCCGCATGCGCATAGGGCTTGGCGAGAAAGCCGCTCGCCAGCGTCGCCGCCTCGTCGGGACAGGCGCCGGTGACGAACAGCACCGCGACCCCGCGCGTCCGCGCGGCGCGTGCCACCTCGGTGCCGCTGCCGTCGGCGAGGCGGACGTCGAGCAGCACGAGGTCGACCGCGCCGGCGCCTTCCAGCACCGCCACCGCATCGGCGACGCGATCGACCGTGGCGACGATCGTATAGCCCTGGTCGGTCAGCAGATGCTCCGCGTCGAAGGCGACCAGCGGCTCGTCCTCGACGAGCAGCAGCCGCTCCAGGATCCGCCGTTTCCGCCCGAAGACCATATGCCCTCACCGTCGTTACGCGGACACAACGCACGACCCCGCGCGCGGGTGCAAATAATTGCCGCGTCACGCGTCCCGATCGGCTAGGGGGCGCGGATGGCCGACGAACGTTCCTCGCAGCGCCCCCAGCACCGCATCGCCAAGCTGCTCGCGCGCGCCGGGATCGCCTCGCGCCGCGAGGTCGAGCGGATGATCGCCGAAGGCCGCGTCGCGCGTGACGGCACGGTGATCGACACGCCCGCGACGGTGCTTGAGTCGCTCCACGGCGTGACGGTCGACGGCCAGCCCGTCGCCGCCCCCGCGCCCGCGCGCTTGTTCCTGTTCCACAAGCCGGTGGGGGTGCTCACCACCGAGCGCGATCCGGGCGGGCGCGCGACGATCTACGATCGCCTGCCGCGCGACCTGCCGCGGCTGGTGCCGGTCGGGCGGCTCGACCTCAACACCGAGGGGCTGTTGCTGCTCACCACCGACGGCGGGCTCAAGCGCCAGCTCGAACTGCCCGCCACCGGGGTGGAGCGCAGCTATCGCGCCCGAGCCTATGGCGCGGTGACCCAGGCGCAGCTGGAGGAACTGATCCACGGCGTCGAGGTCGACGGGGTGCGCTACGGCGCGATCGACGCCAATCTGGAGCGCCGCACCGGCGCCAACGTGTGGATCGAGCTGACGCTGCGCGAGGGCAAGAACCGCGAGGTGCGGCGCGTGCTCGAATATCTCGGGCTGCGCGTCGGGCGATTGATCCGCACGCGCTACGGCCCGTTCGTGCTCGGCGACCTGCCGGTCGGCGGGGTCGGCGAGGTGCGCGCGGGCGACCTGGCGGGCTTTCGCCAGACGCTCAAGTCGCCGCTGGCGACGCGGCTGCCGCTGGAGGACGTCGCGGTGCGCGACGAGCGCCGCGGTCGTGCCTCCGCGCCGGCGGGTGCGGGTACGGGAGCGGGACACGCCGGCGCCACCGACGAGTCCGGCGCGCGACCGGCTCGGTTGCGGACGGGTGAGCGCGCCGGATCGCGGACGGGTGACCGGCAGGACCGCACGCCGCGCCCTGCCCTCGACGGCCGTCGCGACCGCGGCGAGCGGGGCGCCGGAGCGCGAGCATCGCGCGCCACCGGCACGAGCGCGCCGCGCGGTGCCGCGCAGGTCGAGGGGCGGCGCGTGCCCCGCGACGCCGACGCGCGGCCGCCGCGTGCCACCGCGCCACGCTCGACCGACCCCCGCGCGCTGCGCGCTGCGGCACAGGCCGAAGGGCGCCGCCTCTCCCGCGACACCGATACCCGGCCGCCGCGCGAAACCGCAGAAGCCGGGGGCCGGCGCGACCGTCGCCCCTCCGACTTCGACCCGCGCCCGCCGCGCGCTACCGGCGGGTCGCGCCCTCCCGCCACGGGCCGCCTTCGTGCGGCGGACGCCGCGTCGCGCGCCGCCGGCGACGAGCGCGTTCCCGGTGACGCACCCGCGCGCCCGCCCCGCGCCAAGCGCCAGCCCGGCTGGGCCAAGCCCAAGCCCAAGCCGCGCTCGGGGCCCGGTCGGCGCGGTCGGTCGTGAGGATCATCGCGGGTACGTGGCGCGGGCGTCCGCTGGTCGCCCCCGCGGGGGACACGACCCGCCCCACCGCCGATCGCACGCGCGAGGCGCTGTTCTCGATGCTGGCCAGCCGCCTCGGCAGCTTCGAGGGGTTGTCGGTGGCGGATCTGTTCGCCGGCTCCGGCGCGCTCGGGCTCGAGGCGCTGTCGCGCGGTGCGTCTCGCTGCCTCTTTGTCGAGCAGGACAAGGCCGCCCTCGACGCGCTGCGCGCCAATGTCGCCAGGCTGGGCGCGGCCGGCGCGGACGTGCGCGCGGGCTCGGTGCTCGCGCTCGGCCCGGCCGCGACACCGCTCGACCTGGTCATGATGGACCCGCCTTATGCCACCGGCGCGGGTGCGGTGGCGGCGGACAAGCTCGCGCGGCTCGGCTGGATCGGCCCAGCGACCTGGGTCTCGGTGGAAACCGCGCGCGGCGAGACGGTCGCCGCCGCGGGATTCGAGGTGGTCGCCGAGCGCGTCCACGGCCGCGCGCAGATCACGCTGCTACGGCTGGTCTAGCGCGCGCGTGATGGGCTCCACCGCGCTCAGGGTCCCTCGACCGGCACCGCGTCGACGTGGCGCGAGGCGCGCATCACCAGCAGCGCGACGAGGCTCAGCAGCGACATGCCCGCCAGATAGACGCCGACCGGGGCGAGCCCGCCGCGCTGCGCCAGCGACTGGGCCGCGATCGGGGTCAGCCCGCCACCGATGATGCCCGCCATGTTGAAGGCCAGGCTCACCCCGGTGTAGCGCACCCGCGCGGGGAACAGTCCGGGCAGCCACGCGCCCAGCGGACCATAGACGAAGCCCATCACGAACAAGGCGAAGGCGAGCGTGGCGAAGATCGGCAGCGGCGCCCCCGAGCCGAGCCCCGGCACCAGCACGAAGCCGGCGACCACCGCGCCGACGCAGCCCCGCCGCAGCACGTAAGCGGGCGAGCGCCGGTCGCTCCACTCGCCCGACAGCGCGATGCCAAGCGCCATGAACAGGATCGCCCCGAGCTGGAGCGCGAGGAACAGCTGGCGATCGAACCCGCGCGTCACCGCATAGCCGAGCGCGAAGGCGGTGGCGACGTAATAGACCGCGAAACACGCCACCGCTCCCAGCGTCCCACCCAGCGCGGTGCGCCAATGGTGGCGCAGCAGCTCGCCGATCGGCACCGCGGGGGGCGGCCCCTCCTCGATCATCCGCGCGAAGGCGGGGGTCTCGGCGATGGTCAGCCGCACCCACAGGCCCAGCACGATCAGCACCGAGGAGAGCAGGAACGGCAGCCGCCAGCCCCAGGCCATGAACGAGTCACGGTCCATCGTCGCGCCGAGCAGCAGGAACAGCCCGTTGGCGGCGATGAAGCCGACCGGCGCGCCGAGCTGGGGCACCATGCCATAGCGGCCGCGCCGGTGCGGCGGCGCATTCTCCACCGCGAGCAGCGCCGCCCCGCCCCATTCACCGCCCAGCCCGAAGCCCTGGCCGAAGCGCAGCAGGCACAACAGGACGGGGGCGAGATAGCCGGCCTGCGCGAAACTGGGGAGGAAGGCGATCGCCATGGTCGACCCGCCCATCAGCAACAGGCTGGCGATCAAGGTCGACTTGCGCCCGACGCGATCGCCGAAATGCCCGAACGCCCAGGCGCCGACCGGGCGCGCGAAGAAGGCGACCGCGAGGCTGCCATAGGCGGCGAGCAGCTCGATCGCGGGATCGCCGGCGGGGAAGAACAACGGCCCGAACACCAGCGACGCCGCGGTGGCATAGATATAGAAATCGTAGAACTCGACCGACGTGCCCACCAGGCTGGCGAGCAGGATGCGGCGATGCGAGGCGGTCGCTGGCGGGGTCGCGGACATGGCGCGGTTCATCGAACCCGCGTCGCGCCCGCGTCAACGGGAAAAAGTTGCCGCATGGTCACGAAAGGCTCTGCGATCGACACACAGCAGCAACGTTGACCCTCTATGTAGAGAGTGACGGCGCCGCTCCCCCTGTGTGGCGCCGTGGTGGCCGGACAATCCCCCTCGTCCGGCCCTTCCCTGGACTACGGGGCGGCTCGACGAGCCGCCCCGGCTTTTCCGGGATCCCACTGTCCAGATTTCCGAAGAGCATCGCTGACGCCTCGCGCGACGCCGTCACCGCGGCGTCACCGCAGGGGATCGCGCCAACTGACCGCGGCGATCACATCGCGATCGGCGTTACGCGTCCGACCGGTGCGCGGCCCGGGTCGAACCGGCGGCGATCAGGAGAGCCCCGCCGCCCGCACCAGCGCGCGCAGCATCCAGTAGAGCAGCCCTGACAGCGCCATCGCTACCGGCAGCGTCAGCAGCCATGCCGCGGCGAGCTGGACGAGCGTGCGCCGCTGCAGCCCCTGCCCGCTCGCCACCGACGCGCCCGCCACGCCCGAGGACAGGATGTGCGTGGTCGACACCGGGAGCCCGAAGCGATCCGCCGCGAGGATCGTCCCCGCCGCGACCAGCTCGGCCGAGGCGCCCATGCCATAGGTCATGTGCTGCTTGCCGATCTTCTCGCCGACCGTGACCACGATCCGCTTCCAGCCGATCATCGTCCCCAGCCCGAGCGCGAGCGCCACCGCGATCTTCACCCACAAGGGGATGAAGCGCGTCCCGCGCTCGAGCCGCTTCTGGTAATCGGTCAGCGCGTCCTTCTCCCGCTCGGACAGCGCGGCCTCACGCGCGGCGACGATCATCCGCGTCGCGTCGAGCACCAGATACATGTCGTTGCGCACGTTGGGCGCCGCCTGCGCGGGCACGTTGCTGAGCGCGCCATAATTTGCCACCCGCTGCGACAGGTCGCGCGACACCGCCACCACCGCGCCATAAGCGGCGGGCGTCACCGGCGCGCGGCGTTCCAGCGCGTCCTTGAGCAACGGCCGCGCGCGCTCCAGCGGCACCGGCGCGGCGCCGTGGCGCTCCAGCGTCGCGGTCGCGGCGGCGGCGCTGGCGACATAAGCGGGCGTCTCGCTCGCGGGCAGCGTGCGGTTCAGCGCATAAGCGGTGGGCGCGCAGCCGATCAGGATGAGCATGATCAGCCCCATCCCCTTCTGCCCGTCGTTCGAGCCGTGACTGAACGATACCGCGGTGCAGGTGAACACCAGCAGCGCGCGCATGCCGAGCGGCGGCGAGGCGTCGCCCTCGGGCGCCCGCATCAGCTCGGGCGAACGCGCGACGCGACGCAGCACCAGCAGCAGCAGCGCCGCGGCGGAAAAGCCGATCAGCGGCGCCATCCACAGGCCGGTCAGCACCTTGGTCGCCTGGCTCCAGTCGACCCCGGCGGTGCCGCCCGCGCCCGAGGTGAGCAATTGGTTGGCGAGCCCGACGCCCAGCACCGAGCCGATCAGCGTGTGGCTCGAGCTGTTGGGCAGGCCGACGTACCAGGTCGCGAGGTTCCAGATCACCGCGGCGAGCAGCAGCGCGAAGATCATCGCGAAGCCCGCGCCCGAGCCGACGTTGAGGATCAGGTCGACCGGCAGCAGCGTGATGATCGAATAGGCCACCGCGCCCGAGGACAAGAGCACGCCGAGAAAGTTGAAGAAGCCGGACCACATCACCGCCAGATTGGCGGGCAGCGAGTTGGTGTAGATCACGGTCGCGACGGCGTTGGCGGTGTCGTGGAAGCCGTTGACGAACTCAAACCCCAAAGCGATCAGCAGCGCCAGTCCGAGGAACAGGAACACGCCGACGGCGAGCTGCTCGCCGACCTGCTGCGTGTCGATGACGATGCTGATCCCGGCATAGAGAAGCCCCGCCGCGGCGAGCAGCAGGAACAGCAGGCGCGCGCCGGGATGAACCGGCGCGTCAAATCGTCGCGCAGCAGCAAGCGACGGCGGCGACTCGCTGGCCGCAAGGACGGTGGTTGCCATGGTGGCACCGCCATCCTCTCCGATCGTGACACTTTAATGACGATTAATGTCCCATGATGACCCAGATCAAGGGCCGTGCGGACCTAGCTTGTATCGATCCCCAAGGAGAGGCTCGTCGATCCTCCCCTGCAAGGGGAGGTGGCACGCCGCAGGCCTGACATCGGTGGTGGCGCCGCGTCCGCTCACGACACGCGCACCCCTCCGTCGCGCTACGCGCGCCACCTCCCGTTGCAGGGGAGGGTCGATCGCTTCAGGCATGAACGTCGATATCGCTTAACGATTTGGAGCCGCGAAGGCGTGTGAGTTCCTAGAGCAGGACTTCTCTGCAAAACTCCACCGTCATCCCGGACTTGGTCCGGGATCCACCGTGCCGCATACTCCTAAAGCGTTGTTTTACGCGGAAGAGTGGATCCCGGAACAAGTCCGGGATGACGGAAGCTGATGAGCAGCTAGGGGGTCGCAGGGGAGTCCTAAAGCAGGGAACGCGCGGCACGCCGCCTATCCCGCCCCCACCACCGGCGCGGCTCAGTCCATGCCCGGATAGGTCGCGAAAGCGGGCAGCTCCGCCATCCCGCTGGTCCACGGCAGACGCTCCTTGACCATGATCTGCGCACCGGGCGGGAACGTCGCCGGATCGTCCAGCGTCCCCGACTGAACGTCGACCAGCCCCGGCAGCGCGCTCGCGTTGCGATAGAATAGGCCGGTACCGCAGCGCCCGCAGAACTGGCGCTCGCCGTGCTCCGACGAGTGGTACGTCACCGGCTCCCCCGTCACGCTGACGTGATCCTCGCGAAAGGCGATCCAGCCCATCACCGGCGCGCCCGACCAGCCGCGGCAGTCGGTGCAATGGCACAGAGCGTGATGCTCGGGCGCGCCTTCCGCCTCGTAGCGGATCGCGCCGCAGTGGCAGCCCCCCGCGATCACCGCCTGCTCCGCCATCTCGCTCTCCCTCGACTCGTTCGATGTTGCCAGTATGTTCTCACGAGATCATGCTTCTGGCAAGCCGCGCGCTTGCTCCGCGGCGCGACGTTCCCTACCTGTTCGGGGGTGACCGAGCCAGCCAACGCCCTTCAGGACCCGCCCTATCTCGCCGGGCTCAACCCGCCGCAGCGCGACGCGGTGCTCACCACCGATGGCCCAGTGCTGGTGCTCGCCGGCGCTGGCACGGGCAAGACCGCGGCGCTCACCGCGCGGCTGGCGCACCTGCTGTGGACGCGCAAGGCTTACCCGTCCGAGATCCTCAGCGTCACCTTCACCAACAAGGCCGCGCGCGAGATGCGCGAGCGCGTCGGCCGCCTCGTCGGCGACGCGGTGGAGGGCATGCCGTGGCTCGGCACCTTCCACGCGATCGGTGCCAAGATGCTGCGCCGCCACGCCGAGCTGGTCGGGCTGCAGAGCAATTTCACGATCCTTGACACCGACGACCAGTTGCGCCTGCTCAAGCAGCTGATCGTCGCGGCCGACCTCGACGAGAAGCGCTTTCCCGCGCGCAGCCTCGCCGGGCTGATCGACGAGTGGAAGAACAAGGGCCTCACCCCGTCCGAGATCGACGCGGGCGAGAGCGAGCGCTACGGCAACGGCCGCGGCGGCGAGCTCTACCAGCAGTACCAGGACCGGCTGCGCGCGGTGAACGCCTGCGACTTCGGCGACCTGCTGCTCCACGTGCTGACGATCCTGAAGCGCGAGCGCTCGGTGCTGGAGCAGTATCAGCAGCGCTTCCGCTACATCATGGTGGACGAGTATCAGGACACCAACTCGGTCCAGTATCTCTGGCTGCGGCTGCTCGCGCAGGAGCGACGCAACATCTGCTGCGTCGGCGACGACGACCAGTCGATCTATTCGTGGCGCGGCGCGCAGGTGGAAAACATCCTCAAGTTCGAGAAGGACTTCCCCGGCGCCAAGGTGATCCGGCTGGAGCAGAACTACCGCTCCACGCCGCATATTCTCGCCGCCGCCTCGGGCGTGATCGCCAACAACGGCGGGCGGCTCGGCAAGGAGCTGTGGACCGAGCTCGACGCCGGCGAGAAAGTGCGCGTGCTCGGCGTGTGGGATGGGCCCGAGGAGGCGCGCCGCGTCGGCGAGGAGATCGAGGCGGCGCAGCGCGACGGCACCAGCCTCGATCATGTCGCCATCCTCGTGCGCGCGCAGCACCAGACGCGCGAGTTCGAGGACCGCTTCATCGCGATCGGCCTGCCTTATCGCATCGTCGGCGGCTTCCGCTTCTACGAGCGCGCCGAGATCCGCGACGCGCTCGCCTATCTGCGTGTCGTCCACCAGCCCGCCGACGACCTCGCCTTCGAGCGGATCGTCAACACGCCCAAGCGCGGGCTCGGCGACAAGGCGATCGCCAAGCTCCACCAGCTCGCCCGCGCCGAGCGGCTGCCGCTGTCGGTCGCGGCGGCGCGCATCCTCGACAGCGACGAGCTCACCCCGCAGGCGCGCAAGGCGCTCGGCCGCTTCGTCGGCGACGTGGCGCGCTGGCGCGACATGGCCAACGACCTGCCCCACGCCGAGCTGGCGCGCCAGATCCTCGACGAGAGCGGCTATACCGCGATGTGGCAGGCGGAGAAGTCGGCCGAGGCGGCGGGGCGGCTCGAGAACCTCACCGAGCTGGTACGCGCGATGGAGGAATATGAGAGCCTGACCGCCTTCCTCGAGCATGTCAGCCTGGTCATGGACAATGAGGCGACGCGCGAGGATCCCAAGGTGACGATCATGACGATCCACGCCGCCAAGGGGCTGGAGTTCGACACCGTCTTCCTCGCCGGCTGGGAGGAAGGGCTGTTCCCGTCGCAGCGCGCGCTCGACGAGGGCGGCACGCGCAGCCTCGAGGAGGAGCGCCGCCTCGCCTATGTCGCGATCACGCGCGCGCGCCGCCGCGCCACCATCCTCCACGCCGCCAACCGCCGCATCTACGGGCAATGGACCAGCTCGCTGCCGTCGCGCTTCGTCGCCGAGCTGCCCGACGCGCACGTCGACAGCGAGACGAGCATGTCGGGCGGCGAGAGCCTGTGGCGCGCCAACTGGAGCGAGCGCGCCGACCCCTTCGCCGATGTCGCGCGCGGCACCGGCCGCGGCCCGGGCTGGCAGCGCGCGGCGGGAACGCTCGGCACGCAGGGCGGGAGCAAGCCCGGCGGCGAGTGGACCAGCCGCACCTTCTCGCGCGAGCCGGTCCGCGTGGTGGAGAGCCGCGCCTCGGCGGTGAGCATCGGCAACAAGGGCCGCGGCGACCTGTCGGTGGGGCAGCGCGTGTTCCACCAGAAGTTCGGCTATGGCGCGATCGCCGAGATCGAGGGCAACAAGCTCGAGATCGACTTCGAACAGGCCGGGCGCAAGCGCGTGATGGACAGTTTCGTCAGCGCCAGCTGAGACTTTCGCCCCGCGCACGGGTTGTCGGCGGCGGAGGTGCGCCATGTCCGAGACCGCCGAGAAGACCGACCCCGATCTGTGGGAGACGGTGAAGGACGAGATCACCGCCGGCGCGAAGGGCGGCAGGAAGGGCCAATGGTCCGCGCGCAAGGCGCAGATGGCGGTCGCCGAGTATAAGAAGCGCGGCGGCGGCTATAAGGGCGGCAAGGACGCGGACAATTCGCTGCACCAGTGGAGCGAGGAGGATTGGGGCACCAAGTCGGGCGCGACGAGCGAGGAGAGCGGCGAGCGCTATCTCCCGAAGAAGGCGCGCGAGGCACTGTCCGACAAGGAGTATGCGCGCACCAGCGCGAAGAAGCGGGCCGACACGAGGAAGGGCAAGCAATTCTCCGCTCAACCCGCCGACGTGGCGGAGAAGACGCGGCCGTACCGCGACCATCGCTCCAAGGCCGATCTCTACGCCGAGGCGAAGAAGCGCGACATCCCCGGTCGCTCCACGATGAACAAGGACGAGCTGGCGAAGGCGCTCGCGGGATAGTCCGCAGATCTGGTCGCGTCATCGGTCAGCCACGTGCCCCGGCGCAGGCCGGGGCCCAGTTGGGTGACGCTACGTGATCCTCACCGCGATAACCCAAGTGAAGAAGCTTATGCGGGACCTTCGCCCAGTCCCAACGTGATCCCGGCCTCGAGCCGGGATCCATGCTTCCGCGACAACAAGGCTCTCGGCGCGCGGCACCATGGATCCCGGGTCAGGCCCGGGATGACGAAGAAGAGCGGCGCTATCGGCGATGCAGAAAGTCCGCCTGCGCCGGGGCACGCCGCCCCTACCTGCGCAGCTCCACCGCGCCGCTTCCCCAGAGCGCCCACCAGATGATCGCCGGCTGGAGCAGCAAGCGCGGCGCATGGTACCAGATCGGCAGCCCCGTCCCGCTGCCGAGGTCGAGCATGGCGTGATAGATGTTGGCCGGCCACACGCACAGTGCATAGGCCGCCAGCCCCCATCCCGCGAAGCGCCGCGTGGCGCGTGGCAGCAGCATCGCCGCGCCGGCGAGCTCGATCACGCCGGTGACCGCCACAACCGCGACCGGCAGCGGGATCGCGGGCGGGACGATCGCCACCATCGCGTCGGTGAAGACGAAATGCGCGATGCCGCCCAGCGCGTAGAACAGCGCGAGCGCCCACCGACCCCAGCGCCGCGCGTCACTCTCGCGCTGGCGCTTGAAGCCGTAGGAAGCGTAGCGATCGACCGGCAAGCCGGTCAGACCTCCACGGCCAGGAGCGTCACGCCCTCGTACTTGTCCTCCCCGGGGACGAACAATTCGCTCGGCTTGAAACGCCGCGGCGTGATCCGCAGCCCCGTCAGCCCGGCGAGCTTGAACGCGCCGATCTTGGGCTCCTTCGGCGGCTGGCCGTCGCGCTCGAGCGTCAGCGCGTCGAGATAGATCTCGCCGTGCTTGGTGTAGAGGATGTGCGGCGCCAGCGTCACCTCGCCGCGATTGTAGGTCGCGGCGATCGCCTGCTGCTTGACGATCGCCTCGAAGACGATCGGGACGGTGTCGGGAACGGCGCTTGGCTTGTTCATCGTCTGAGCATTCATCACGCTGCCCTTAGCCGATCGCGCTGCGTTGCAGCAAGAACCGACGAAACTCTGCTACGTTCCCGTCATAGCACGGTTTCCGCCTCAACGCGGCATCAGCTTCTGCGCGAAATAGGTCATCTGCAAGGCCTGCAACCGCGCGCCCTGCTCGATGTCCGCGTCGCCCGAATGGCCCCCAGCGGTGTCCTCGTAGAAGAGGTAGGGCAGGCCATATTCCTTCAACCGCGCGGCGAACTTGCGCGCGTGCTGCGGGCCGACCCGGTCGTCCTTGGTGGTGGTCCAGATGTACGGCTCGGGGTAGCGCACGCCCTTGCGGATGTTCTGATAGGGCGAGATCGTGCTGAGAAAGGCGCGCTCCTCGGGCACGCTGACCGAGCCATATTCGTCGACCCAGGAGGCGCCCGCCGCGATCTGTTCGTAGCGCAGCATGTCGAGCAGCGGCACCTGGATCGTCACCGCCTGCCACAGCTCTGGGTGCTGGTTGAACTCGACCCCCATCAGCAGCCCGCCGTTCGAGCCGCCGTAGATGCCCAGCTTCTGCGGGCTGGTCAGCCGCCGCGCGATCAGGTCCTTCGCCACCGCGGCGAAATCGTCGTAGATCACCTGTCGCTTGGTCTTGCGCCCGGCGTCGTGCCACGCCGGACCGAACTCGCCCCCGCCGCGGATGTTGGCGAGCACATAGGCCCCACCGCGCTCGAGCCACAATTTGCCGGTGATCGCCGAATAGCCCGGCAGCATCGGCAGCTCGAACCCGCCATAGGCCGTCATGATCGTCGGCGTGGTGCCGTCGCGGGGGACGCCCTGTCGGTGAACGACGAAATAAGGGACCTTGGTGCCGTCGGTCGAGGTCGCCTCATGCTGTTCGACCACCAGCCCGGTCGCGTCGAACTTCGCCGGCAGCGTCTTCACCGCCGCCCCCGCCCTCGCCGTCGCGGCGTCGAGCGGCAGCAGCGTCGTCGGCGTCAGGAAGCCGGTCACCGTCACATAGGCGTGGTCGCTCTTGTCGTCGGCGCTCGCCACGCCGAGCGACGCATTGTCGGGCAAGGCGACCGGCCGCGCCGTCCAGCCCTCCTCCCCCGGCGTGTAGACCGTCGCCCGCCCGCGGACATTGTCGTTGTAGATCAGCACCAGCCGATCCTTGGTCGTCACCAATTCGTCGATCGACTGGCGCGGGTTGGGCGCGAACACCACCGTCGGGTTCAGCGTCCCCTTCTCGACATCGGCGAGCGGCACGGAAGCGATCGCGCCCGCCGGCACCTTGCCCCACGGATCGCTGGTGCGGAACAGCACCTGGCCGTGGACCATCGCCTCCGGGAAGGTCCGCGCCGGCACGTCGAGCTTGCGCGTCCCGGCCGGGGTCCAGACATAGGTCTCGCCGCCGAAGAAGGTCGTCTGCCGCGTGATCGTGACCAGCCGATGGCCCTGACCGTCGGTGATTACCCCGGCATAGGTGCCGAGCTGGTCGCCCGGCTGGCCGCGATAGACCTCGGTCGCCGCGTCCAGCGGCTGGCCGCGCTTCACCATCTTGACCACGAAGGGATAGCTCGAGGCGGTCATCGTCCCCGCGCCCCAGTCGCGGCTGACCAGCAGCGTATCCTTGTCGAGCCAGCTCGCGCCCTGTTTCGACTTGGGCAAAGCGAAGCCGCCGGCGACGAATGCGCCGGCAGCCAGGTCGAACTCGCGATAGCTGATCGCGTCCTCGCCGCCCTCGGACAGCGCGATCAGACACAGCCGCTCCTCGGGCTGGAGGCAGGTCGCGCCCTTCCACACCCATTTCTTGCCCTCCGCCTTCGACAGCGCGTCGAGGTCGAGCACCGTCGTCCATCTCGGCTGCGGCCGGGCGTAATCGGCCTCGCTGGTCCAGCGCCAGATGCCCTGCGGATGATCGGCATCGCGCCAGAAATTGTAGATGCGGCCGTACAATTGGCTCGGCATCGGGATGCGGTCCTTCGCCGCGGCGATCGCCAGCGCCTGCTGGTAGAAGGTCTGGTAGCGCGGGTCGTCCTGCAGCCGCGGCAGCGTGCGCTTGTTCTCGGCCTCGACCCAGGCGAGCGCCCTGGCGCCGTCCTTGTCCTCGAGCCAGACATAGGGATCTTCGGTCATCGCCTTGCTCTGGGCGAGCGCCGCCGATGCCGCAAGCGCCGCGGCGAGCGCCACCCCGATGGCCAGCCTTCCCCGTCCCGAAACCCTCATCACTGCGACCCTTCTCTTCGTTGTCGCCAATCTTGCGGCGCGCGGCGGCGCGGAACAAGCCGCAACGTGGCGAGTCGGGCAGGCAAGCATGCCGCCCGCTGACCCGATCCGACGCGCCGCCGCGGGCGCCTCCGCCGTTGATGGCCTGCCCGCGCCGCGCCGCTACGCCGCGGTCGCGGCGCTCTGCTTCGGCACCGCGCTGGTGATCATCGACGGCGGCGTCGCCAATGTCGCGCTGCCGACGATCGCGCGCGACCTCGGCGTCGACTCTTCTTCGGTGGTGGCGATCGTGACCGTCTATCAGCTGATGCTGGTCATGCTGCTGCTGCCCTTCGCCGGACTGGGCGAGCGGATCGGGCTGAAACGCATGTACCAGCTCGGCCAGATGATCTTCACCGTCGCGACCTTGCTCTGCTTCTTCGCCAAAAGCCTTCCCTTCCTGCTGGTGGTGCGCGCGGCGCAGGCGATCGGCGCGGCGGGTGCCTTGTCGGTCGCCTCGGCGCTGATCCGCCAGACCTATCCGAGCGCGCAGCTGGGGCGTGGCCTCGGCATCAACTCGGTAGTGGTGTCGAGCTCGGCCGCGGCGGCGCCGACCATCGGCGGACTGGTGCTCGCGGTGGCGCCCTGGCCCTGGGTGTTCGCCAGCGCGATCCCCTTCGCGCTCGCCTCGCTGCTGTTCGGCCGCGCGCTGCCCGACCCCGCGCCGCGCGAGCGGCGCTTCGACGTGCTCGGCGCGGTGATGTGCGCGGCGATGTTCGGGTTGGTGATCGGGGGCGCCGAGAGCGCGGTCCACGGCGACAGCCCGGTGGTGTCCGCCGCGATCGTGCTGCTCGGCGGCGCGATCGGCGTGATCTATGTCCGGCGCGAGCGCGGGGCCGTCGATCCGATCCTGCCGGTCGACCTGCTCGCGCGGCCGGTGATCGCGCTGTCGACGATCGGCGGCTTCACCGCCTTCGTCGCGTCGATGACGCTGCTGCTGTCGACACCGTTCCGGCTCACGCACGAATATGGCTTCACCGCGGCCGAGGTCGGCGCGGCGATCGCGCCCTGGCCGCTGACCAACATGATCGTCGCCCCGCTCACCGGCTGGCTGTCCGACCGCGTGCCGGCGGGGCTGCTCGGCGGGATCGGCATGGCGATCTCGATCGTCGCTTTGGTGCTGATCGCGCTGATGCCGGCCGATCCGGGCTATGTCGACGTGGCGTGGCGGATGGCGCTGTGCGGTTCGGGCTTCGGCACCTTCCTGCCGCCGAACGCGCGGCTGATCATCGGATCGGCACCGCGCGGGCGTGTGGCCGCGGCCGGCGGGCTGGTGAGCACGGTGCGGCTGGTCGGCCAGACGACCGGGGCGACCCTGGTGGCGGCGCTGCTGGCGATGGGCGTCGGCGCGGGGGCGGTGCCGCCGCTGGTGTCGGCCGGGTTGGCGCTGGTGGCGGGCGTGTGCAGCCTCGCGCGACTGCGTCCCTCGGTTCGCGAGGCGGGCAGCGGTGAGGCGGAGGCGGTGCCGGCGGCGACGGTGCGGTAACCGCGACCATGTGTTCCGCGCACGCGGGAACCCAGTGGCGGCGAACGGCAGTGACCTGGGGCGCTGGGCTCCTGCGTGCGCAGGAGCACGGACCCGCTTGAGTATTCTGATCAGGTTTACCCGCGCATCCCGATCCACGCCAGCCACAGCCAGCCGGCGATCAGCAGCGTCCCGCCGATCGGCGTCACCGCGCCGAGCCAGCGCGGCAGGCCGAGCGCCATCAGGTACAGGGTCCCCGCGAACAACGCGCCGCCGGCGAGGAACAGCCAGGCCGGCCCGCGCGCCTCCAGCCGCAGCGCCACCAGCGCGGCGAGCGCGTGGACCAGCTGATAGTGGCTCCCGGTCTTGAGCCATTCCACCGCCGCGCCGCTCGCGCCATGCGCCCCGAACGCGCCCGCGCCGACCGCGAGCGCGCCCGACAGCGCCGCCAGTACCACAAGCCAGTTCACTCGCGCTGCCCCCCGCCCCATGGCGCCTGCTCGGCGACCAGCGCGCGCGCGGCGCGGATGTCACCCGCCTCGATCTGGATGCGCAATCGCTCGCGGTCGCGCGCGCGATACATCTGCTCGGCGCGGTCGATCTCGGCGGGCGAGACGCCCAGCCCCTCCAGCGCCAGTCGCGCCATGCGGATCGCCGATTCGAGCACCTCGCGCACCACCGCGCGCGCCGGCCCGGGCTTGAGCCGCACCAGCGCGCGCCGGTCGAACGCGCGGACGTAGATCGCCGCGCGCGGGAACGCCTCGTGGATCGCCTCGAGCTGGCCGAGATCGAGCTGGTCGCCGTCCATGCAGAACAGCAGCAGCTCCGCCTCGGCCGCGCCGGCCTGACGCAGCAGGTCCAGCCGGGTGCCGTCGCCGTAATAGACCTTGGAGCCGAACTCCTCGGCGATGTCGATCATCTCGATGTCGCTGTCGATCAGCGTGACCGGTATGTCCTGCATCATCAGCATCTGCCCGACTGTCTGGCCGAAGCGGCCGTAGCCGACGATGATCGCGTTGGCGCCGTCCGCCTTCGGCCCGTCACGCGCGCCGTCGGCGACGATCGGCTCCTCGCGGAAGCGGCGCGTGAACATCATCAGGAAGGGCGTGGTCGCCATCGACAGTGTGATGATCGCGCCGAACAGGCTCGCCGCCTGCGGCGCGATCAGATAGGCGTTCTGCGCCTGGGCGAGCAGCACGAAGCCGAACTCGCCGCCCTGGCTCAGCAGCAGTCCGAGCGCCACCGCCTGCCGCCACGTCATGCGGAAGGCGAGCCCCAGCGCGGTGATGATCCCCGCCTTGGTCGCGATCAGCGCCGCCGCCATCGCCACCACGAAGACGGGCCGCTCGGCGATGGCGTGCAGGTCGAGCATCATCCCGACGGCGAGGAAGAACAGCCCGAGCAGGATCGAGCGGAACGGCTCGACGTCGGTCTCCAGCTCGTGGCGATACGGGCTGTCCGCCAGCATCACGCCCGCGACGAACGCGCCGAGCGCGGTGGAGAGCCCCAGCCACTCCATCAGCGCCGCCGCGGCGATCACGGTGAACAATGCGGCGAAGACGAACATCTCGCGCTCGCCGAGATTGCCGATGCCGCGGAACAGCGGGCGGAGCACGAAGCGCCCCACCGCAACCAGTCCCGCGATGGCGAGCACCGTGTAGATCACCAGCAGCCAGCCCGGCGGCCCCGCCGCGGCCGCGGGGTTGCGGCTCATCGCGGCGATGATCGTGATCATCGGGATGATCGACAGGTCCTGGAACAGCAGGATCGAGAAGGCGCGCTCGCCGAATGGCGTGCGCAGCCGCCCCGACGATTGCAGCATCGGCAGCACCTGCGCGGTCGAGGACAGCGCCAGCGGCATCCCCACCGCCAGCGCCGCGGCGAGCGAGAATTTCGCCGCGAGCGCGAGGATCGCGGCGATGGCGACACCGCAGGCGACGACCTGGAGCAACCCGAGCCCGAGAATATCCTGCTTGAGCCGCCACAGCCGCGTCGGGCTCAGCTCCAGCCCGACGATGAAGAGCAGCAGCGTGATGCCGAGCTCGGCGAAGCCCAATTTGGTCTCGGCGTCGCCGACCAGCCCGAGCAGTTGCGGCCCGACCAGCGCGCCGGCGACGAGGAAGCCCAGGGTCGCGCCCAGCCCGAGCCGGCGGAACAGCAGCACGAAGACCAGCCCCGCACCGAGCAGGATGGTCCCGTCACGGATCAGCGAGCCGTCGGCGGCGTGCTCCATCAGGCGCCGACCTTGCTCGCGGCGCGCGCCTGCTCGGCGGCCTCCGCGGCGGCCTCGAAGGCGAGCCGGATCGAGGGATGGCGCGCGGTGAGCTTCAACCCCGGCGCGAAGATCGCGACGCCGGGCCAGTCGGGCGTCTCGCCGGTGCCGGCGAGCCAGGCGGTAAGCGAGTCGCGCGCCGCCGCCAGCTCCTCGGGCGTGCGGCCGATCGCGTGCCGCGCCAGCAAGGTCGACGAGGCCTGGCCGAGCAGGCAGGCGCGCACCTGCATGCCGAGCGCGGCGACCCGCCCGGTGCCGTCGAGATCGACGTCGACCGTCACGCGGCTGCCGCAGATCGGCGAACGCTTCTCGGCCGAGCCCGCGGCGCCGACGAGCCGCTCGGGATAGGGGTTGCCGATCGCCAGCGCGCTGATCTCAGGGGTGTACAGGTCGAGGCTCATGACTCTCTGTTCTCTCTGGCGACGCGCGGCGCGAAGACGGGCTCGCCGCGCCGCCGCCGGTCGACGAAATCGGCGATCGACGCGCTCGTCGCGCTGAGCAGCGGGTAGGTCCGCGCCTGCGTCAGCCACGCCGGCCGGTGCGACGGCCCGCCGCCCGTCGTGTCGAGCACGAGGATCAGCAGAAGATAGGCGAGGCTCGCCAGGATCAAACCCTTCAGCGCGCCGAACCCGAAGCCCAGCGCGCGGTCGATCGGGCCGAGCACCGAGGTACGGCTGCGCCGCGCCACCGCGTTGACCACGATCTTGCTGAGGAAATAGGTGCCCGCGGTGAGGATCACGAAGGCGAGCACCGCCGCGCCCGAGGCGCTGCCGACCGTGCCGGCCAGCGCGCGCGCGAGCGGCAGGTGGAAGATCTTGAGCGCGAACACCATCGCCACCCAGGCGAACAGCGCCAGCACCTCGCCGACGAAGCCGCGCCGCACGCCGCCCAGCGCGGTCAGCGCCACCGCGGCGAGCACGGCGATGTCGAGCCCCTGCAAGTTCATGCGCGCATCCTTATGGCGCCGCGACGGCGGGGGCCAGCGCGAGTTGCGATGCGGGTGCGAGGAGGTGAGGACGGGTACCCGGAATGGTGATCAGGACCGCCGCCGGGACGACGCCGATCCTCCCCGGCACGGGGAGGATCAGAGACGGAGACGCCCCTCACCCCCTCCCGAGCAGGTGGTCGACGAACTGCCCGAGCGTCCGGAAGCTCGACCGCCGCATCACCTCACGCTCCGCCGCCGCGGCGCTCTCCGGCAGCAGCGCGCGCTCGAAGCCGAGCTTGGCCGCTTCCTTGAGCCGCAGCGGCGCGTGCGCCACCGGGCGCAGCTCGCCCGACAGCGCGATCTCGCCGAACGCCACCGCGTCGGCGGGCACCGGCCGCTCGCTCAGCGCCGAGACCAGCGCCGCCGCGACCGCGAGGTCGGCCGCCGGGTCCTGCACGCGATAGCCCCCCGCCACGTTGAGATACACCTCGCAGGTCGAGAAGCTGAGCCCGCAGCGCGCCTCCAGCACCGCCAGGATCATCGCCAGCCGCCCCGAGTCCCAGCCGACCACCGCGCGCCGCGGCGTCGCCCCGCTGGCGAGCCGCACCACCAGCGCCTGGATCTCGACCAGCACCGGTCGCGTCCCCTCCAGCGCGGGGAAGACCGTGGCGCCGGTGACGCCCTCGTCGCGCTGGGTGAGGAACAGCGCCGAGGGGTTGGACACCTCCGCCAGCCCGTCGCCCGCCATGGCGAAGACGCCGATCTCGTCGGTGCCGCCGAAGCGGTTCTTGAGGCTGCGCAGGATGCGATACTGGTGGCTGCGCTCGCCCTCGAAGCTCAGCACCGTGTCGACCATATGCTCGAGCACGCGCGGCCCCGCGATCGTGCCATCCTTGGTGACATGGCCGACCAGCACCACCGCGGTGCCGCGTTCCTTGGCGAAGCGGATCAGCTCCTGCGCGCTGGCGCGGACCTGGCTCACGGTACCCGGCGCACCCTCGATCAAGTCGGAGTGCATCGTCTGGATCGAGTCGATCACCAGCAGCGCGGGCGGGCGGTCCTGCGACAGCGTCGTCAGGATGTCGCGCGTCGAGGTGGCGGCGGCGAGCTTCACCGGCGCGTCGCCCAGCCCGAGCCGGCGCGCGCGCAGCCGCACCTGATCGGCGGCCTCCTCGCCCGAGACATAGGCCACCTCATGCCCGCGCCGCGCCAGCGCCGCCGCGGCCTGGAGCAGCAGCGTCGACTTGCCGATCCCGGGGTCGCCGCCGATCAGCGTCGCCGAGCCCGCCACCAGCCCGCCGCCCAACGCGCGGTCGAGCTCGGCGATGCCGAACGGCGTGCGCGGGGGCAGCGCCACCTCGGCGTCCAGCCCGACCAGCGCGATCGTGCGCCCGCCCCCCTGGAGATTGTGCTTGGCCTGAAACGGCGTGGCAGCGACCGGCGCTTCCTCCACCAACGTGTTCCACTCGGAGCAGTCGGCGCACTGCCCCTGCCAGCGGTGAGACACCGATCCGCACGCCTGACAGACGTATCGCTTATGCGCTTTGGCCATGCGGCCGCCTTAGCGCGAACGGAACAGGAAGGGAACGACTGTTCGATGAACGAGCGGTTCACCGCACGTGCAGGGCGAGTCGGGCATCACCGGGAACCCTGTTTGAGACGCGATCGTTTCAACTTCGTCATTTTTTCGTAAACGACCATAGGAGTTTCTCGTGAAGCACTTCGCCGTTTTCGCTCTCGCTTCCGCCGCCGCCCTTCCCGGGGCCGCGCTGGCGCAGGCGGCAGCACCGGCCCAGGCGCCTGCCACGGGTGCGGCCACGGTCGCCACCGGCGCCACCGTCTATGACACCTCGGGCGGGGTCGTCGGCACCGTCGAGAGCACCGACGGCACCAATGCGGTGGTCAACACCGGCACGGTCAAGGCCGCGATCCCGCTGACCTCGCTCGGCAAGGGCGCGCAAGGCCCGGTGCTGGCGATGACCAAGGCGCAGCTCGAGGCCGCGGCCGGGCAGCAGCAGGCGCAGGCCTCGGCCGACTTCAAGTCCAAGCTGGTCCCCGGCGCGACCGTCTACGGCAGCGGCGGTACGCAGCTCGGCACGATCAAGTCGGTCGACGCCAGCGGCGTGACGCTGACCACCACGGATGGTGACGCGGTGCTGCCGGCGACGGGCTTCGGCCCGGGGCCGCAGGGCGTGATGCTCGGCATGACCGCGGCGCAGCTCAAGTCGGCGATGACGGCGGCGGGCGGCGGCAGTGCGGCCGGCAGCAGCGCGGCCGGTGCCGGTACGGCGGGCGCGGCAGCGGCGGGCGCCACCACGACCGACGCGACCGCCGGCACCGCCGCGGCGGGCGCGACCACCGCGGACACCACCACCGCGACCCCCGGCACCACCGCGGACGCGTCGACCACTGCGCCGGGCGCGACCACCACGACGACCAAGAGCAAGCGCAAGCCGCGCTGATCCGCTCTGGGTCGCGATCCACGCGCGCCGCTCGGACGTCTGTCCCGACCGGCGCGCCAGGATCGTCTGAAATCGAACGCCGCCCGTATCGAAGGATGCGGGCGGCGTTCTCGTTGGGCGCGCCGGTGGTCGGGCGTGTCGCCGCGGCGGCGTGAGACGCCTCTAGCGGCGCACGTCCAGTTCGCCGCCGAGAAAGGCATCCAGATCGCTCTGGCGGAACAGCCCCGCGTCGCCGGGCAGCGAATGTTTCAGCGCGGCCAGCGCCAGCCCGCTCCGCGCCGCCGCCGCGGCATCCTCACCCCGGCGCAGGGCGTGGAGGACGCCCGCGGCAAAGGCGTCGCCGCCACCGATACGGTCGACGATGCCGGCCAGCACCACCTCCTCGCTCTCCGCCGCGCCCGCGCGCGTGTCGATCCGCGCGGAGAGCCGGTTGAGGTCGACATGCTCGACGTGGCGCGCGGTCGACGCGATCATCCGCAGCGTCGGAAAAGCGTCGAACGCCGCCTCGGCGGCGCGACGTGCGTCGCCCGCCAGATCGTCGCGCCCGAGCAGCAGCGCCACGTCGCGATGGTTGCCGAACATCAGGTCGGCATGGCGCACGATCTGACCGAGGATCGCGCGCGGGTCACCGTCCCAGCGCGCCCACAGCTTGCCGCGCCAGTTGCCGTCGAACGACACCGCGACGCCGCGCGCCGTGGCGGCCTCGGCGGCGGCGATCGCGCTGCGCGCCGGCACCGGCCCGAGTGCCGGGGTGATGCCGGACAGGTGGAGCCGGTCCACCCCGTCGAGCAGCGCGTCCCAGTCCCAGGAGTCCGCCGGCGCCTCGGCGAAGGCGGAATGCGCGCGGTCGTACACCACCTCGGTCGCGCGCAGCCCCGCGCCGGTGGTGGCGAAATACAGCCCGATCCGCTCGCCCCCGAGCGCCACGCGCGCGACGTCGACGCCATGGCCGCGCAGCGTGCGCAGCGCGGCGCGGCCGAGGTCATTGTCGGGCACCCGGCTGGCGAAGGCGACGTCATGGCCGAGACAAGCGAGCTGCGTGACGACATTGGCCTCGGCGCCCGCGACCCAGACGTCGAGGCGCGCCGATTGGAGCAGCAATTCGCGCCCCGGCGGCGACAAGCGCAGCATGACCTCGCCGAACGCCAGCAGCTTGCCCATCAATCTCCCCTCCCCGTGTCGCCGCCGTGTGTCGCGGCTGGGGGCGGCGACGTCAACCGCGCGCGGCACCCGGCTCCGCGACGAAGCGTGCGATCACGTCCTTGCCGAGCCGCGCGGGGCGCTGCGTCGCGGCGTCGAGACAGCACCACACGCTGCTGACCTCGGCGACAATCTCCTCGCCGCGCTTGAACAAGGTGCTGAAGAAGGTGCGCGCACCCTGCGCCTTCTCCGCGATCACCTCGGCGACGATGCCGTCCTCGAGGAAGGTCGGCCGGCGATAGGTGATCTCGTGCTTGAGCGCGACCCAGAGATGCTGCGCCACCGCCTCGGGCGGCGCGACGCGCTCCCAATAATCGAGCACCGCGGCCTGCACCCATTTCAGATAGACCGCGTTGTTGACGTGGCCCATGAAATCGATGTCCTCGTCCGCGACCTGGACCGGATAAGCGTGCGCGTGCGCGGAGGCAGTCATGAATCGGGCTTTCGGTGGCGAGCGCGCAGATTAGGTGATTGTGTCGACCGGCACAATGCGGCGGCGCGTGCGTCGGCAGGACAGCTGACCCGGCCCGCCGATCAAGGCGCCGCGCGCGCCGGCCCCGCGGCGCCGGGTCGCAGCAGCAGCACGATCCAGCCGAGCGCGAGCAGGTACGACACCGCGGCGAACAGCAGCAGCGGCAGGTAGCCGAGCCCCGCCGCGAGCACCACGCCCGCCACCTTGGAGATCACCACGCCGCCGACATTGCCGCTGAACGAGCCGAAGGCGGTGACCCGCCCGACCTTCTGCTGCGGCACGATGTCCGCGATGAGCGCGAACAGGTTGGTGGAGAAGGCCTGATGCCCCGCCAGTGCGAGCGCCATCAGCGCCACCGCGGCGGGAAAGCGCGCGGTCGCCAGCGCGAGCGGCACGGGCAGCACGCACAACGCCGCCGCCAGCAACACGCCGCGGCGCACCGTCCAGGCGCGATGGCCGGACGCGAGCAGCCGGGTCGCCACGCCGCCGCCGAGCAGCGAGCCGAGCGCGGCGCCGCCATAGGCCAGCGCCAGCGGCACGCCGAGTTCGACTCCGCTCAGCCCGAAGCGGCGGTGGAAGAAATCGGGCAGCCAGAACAGCAGCAGCCACCAGGTCGCGTCGGACAGCAGCTTGGCCCCTGCGACCGCCCAGGTACGCCGCTCGCGCAGGATCGGGCCATAATCGACCGGCGCGCTCGCTCCGGTCGCGGCAGCGGGCGCGTCGAGCCGCAGCCCGCGCGTCGCAGCGAGCCACACCAGCGCCCAGCCGAGCCCGATCACGCCGGCCGCGGCGAAGGTGCCGCGCCAGCCGAGCAGCAGCGCCGCCGCGGGGATGGCGAGCGGCGCGAGGATCGCGCCGAGGCTGCTCGCCGCGTTGCTGACGCCGAAACCGGTCGAGCGCCAGTTGGCGGGCAGCACCGCGGCGACGGTCTTGGTCGCGGTGGGCGTGCCCATCGCCTCGGTGGCGCCGAGCGTGACGCGGACCAGCACGAACTCGATTGTGGTGCGCGCCCAGCCGTGCAGCAGCGCGGCGACGCTCCACGCCGCGACGCCGACCGGGTTGGCCCATTTCACCCCGAGCTTGTCCGCGATCCAGCCGGTGACGAGGAAGCCCCCCGCCGCCCCCGCCTGGAACCAGGCGGCGAGCGTGCCGTAATCGTCGTCGCTCCAGTTGAGGTCGGCGGCGATCTGCGGCTTGAGCACCGCGATGATCTGGCGATCGACGAGGTTGAGCACGCCCGCGGTGATGACGAGGGCGAAGAGCAGCGAACGCCGGGCGGAGCCGAGATCGGCGAGGGTACGGGTCACTTGGCTAGGGCCGGTAGGATCACCGCCCTCCTCGTCACCCCGGCCCTGCGCCGGGGTCCATGGTGCCGTGCGCGCCATGCCGGTTGCGTGCGCGGCGGGATGGATGCCGGGTCAGGCCCGGCATGACGGGAGAAGAGTTGGCTTGCCGAACGCGGGACAAGTACGGCGAGGTGCTGCGACACGACGCAGGCACCCATACCTTCCGTCACCCCGGGCTTGTTCCGGGGCCTACCCGTCGACGCTCTCCACGATCGTTGGATGCGCGCCACGGTGGATCCCGGAACAAGTCCGGGATGACGAAGGGGGCGGTGAGCGCCGAGGGGTGCGGCCCGGCTCGCCGAAGTCACCTCGCACGCGCCCCGCCTCACCTCGCTCACCGCGCCAGCGGCGCGTGGTCGAGCCGCGGCAGCACGTGGCGCGCGAACAAATCGGCCTCGGCGGCGTGCGGGTAGCCCGAGAGGATGAAGGCGTCGATCCCCTCGGCGCGATAGGCCTCCAGCTTGGCGAGCACCTGGTCGGGGTCGCCGACGATCGCCGCGCCGCAACCCGAGCGCGCGCGCCCGATCCCGGTCCACAGATTGGCCTCGGCATAGCCGTCGTCGCTGCCCTCGCGCAGCTCGGCCTGGCGGCGCACCCCTGCGGACTGCGAATCGAGCGAGCGCGCGCGGATCGCGGCACCGGTGGCGTCGTCGAGCCGCGACAGCAGCCGGTCCGCGGCGTCGCGCGCCGCCGCCTCGCTCTCGCGCACCACGACATGGACACGATAGCCGAAGCGCAGCGTCCGCCCCTTCGCCGCGGCGCGCGCGCGCAGGTCGGCGACGATGCCGCGCACGCCCTCGATCGTGTCGGGCCACATCAGATAGACGTCCGCCTGTGCCGCCGCGGCGTCGCGCGCGGCCTCGGACAGGCCGCCGAAATAAAGCAGGGGACAGCGCCCCAGCGTGGTGGTGATGCCGGGCGGGTCGAGCTTGAGCTGCCAGAACTCGCCCCGGTGATCGAGCGACTTGCCGTCGAGCAGCGTGCGCAGGATCTGCATCGCCTCGACGGTGCGGCGGTAGCGCGGCGCGCTCTCCAGCGTCTCGCCGGGCAGGTCGCTCGAGATGATGTTGACGGTCAGCCGCCCGCCGAGCATCCGGTCGATCGTCGCGATCTGGCGCGCGAGCTGCGGCGGCCAGCTCTCGCCGACGCGCACCGCCATCAGCAGCCACAGACGGCGCAGCAGCGGCGCGATGCCCGCGGCGAAGGCGGTGGTGTCGATCCCGAGCGTGTAGCCCGAGGGCAGCAGGATATTGTCGAACCCGCCGCTCTCCGCCTGGAGCGCGATGTCGCGACAATGCTCCCACGACGAGCGCAGCCGCTCGTCGGGAACGCCGAGGAACTCGTAATCGTCGTCGCACAAGGCCGAGAACCAGCTCACCTCGCAGGGCGCGCGCGTCATGGCAGCTTCTCCCCCGTGCCGGCCTCGAGCACGGCGTACCAGCGCGCGCGGGTCCACTCGACCTTGCAGGCGTCCGCGGCGGCGCGCACGCGTGCGGGGTTCTGCGAGCCGATGATCGGGATCACGCGCGCGGGATGCGCCATCACCCAGGACAGCGCCGCGGTCGCCGCGTCGACGCCGAACTCGGCCCCGTGTTCGGCGAGCAGCCGCGCCGCCGGGTGCGACGGGTCGGCCAGCCGACCGCCGCCGAGCGGCGACCAGGCGAGCACCGCGAGGTCGAGCCGCATCGCCTGGTCGAGCACGCCGTCGAACAGCGGCGCAGCGCGAAGCGGCGAGAACTCGGGCTGCGTGCTCGCCAGCGGCTGGGCGAGGAAGGACTGGAGCGCCTCCAGTTCGTGCACCGAATGGTTGGAGACGCCGAGCGCGCGCACCTTACCCGTCTCCACCATGCGGGTCAGCGCGGCGGCGACCTCCTGCGGGTGGGTGAGGAAGTCGCGGCGGTGGACCTGGTAGAGGTCGATCACGTCGACGCCGAGCCGGCGCAGCGAGTCGTCGAGCGCTCCGGCGAGATAGTCGGCGCCCGAATTGTAGGGGATGCCGGGCCGGATGCCGCCCTTGGTCGCGATCACCATGCGGTCACGCAGCGCGCGCTCCTCGGCGAGCGCGCGGCCGAACAGCTCTTCGGCCGAGCCGAAGCCTGCCGGCACGTCGGCACCGTAGATGTCGGCGGTGTCGAACAAGGTGATCCCGGCCTCGAGCGCGGCGTCGATCAGCGCGCGTACCGGCGCGATATCGTCGCCGGCGAGGCGCCACATGCCCCAGGCGAGCGGTGAGACGGTCAGCCCGCTCTTGCCGAGCGGGCGCGGTTGGTTGGATAGGCGCAGCGTCGTCATCCGCGGCGGCATGGCACAGGGTTGGACGTGATGGTAGCCGAGATCAGGTACGGATTGGTCGGCACGGGCATGATGGGGGTCGAACACCTCCGCAACATCGTTTTGGTGCCCGGCGCGCGCGTCGTCGCGCTCGCCGACCCGGTGCCGACCTCGCTCGGCTGGGCGCGCGACGCGCTCGGCGAGGTCGCGGCGGGCGCGACCGCCTATGACTCGGCCGAGGCGCTGGCGCGCGACGCGCAGGTCGACGCGATCGTGATCGCCTCGCCCAACCACACCCACCGCGCCGTGCTGGAGCCGCTGTTCGCCACCAACGCCGCGATCCTGTGCGAGAAGCCGCTCGCCACCACGCTCGACGACGCGCGCTGGATCGTCGAGCGGGCGGCGGCGCGCGCGGCGCCGTTCTGGACCGGCATGGAATATCGCTTCATGCCGCCCGCCGCCGCCTTCATCCAACAGGTCCATGCCGGGCGCGTCGGCGCGCTGCGCATGCTGTCGATCCGCGAGCATCGCTTCCCCTTCCTCGAGAAGGTCGGCGACTGGAACCGCTTCGCGCGCAACACCGGCGGCACGATGGTGGAGAAATGCTGCCACTTCTTCGACCTGATGCGCGTCATCACCGGCGCCGAGCCGGTGCGCGTCCACTGCTCGGGCGCGATGGACGTCAACCACCTCGACGAGCTTTACGGCGGTGAGCGCCCCGACATCATCGACAACAGCTTCACCACGGTCGATTTCAGCAACGGCGTCCGCGCGATGCTGGACCTCTGCATGTTCGCCGACGGCGCCGAGCACCAGGAGGAGATGAGCGCCACCGGCGACGCCGCGCGGCTCGACGTGCTGATCCCGCCCGGCGAGCTGGTGTTCTCGCCGCGCACCGGCTTCGGCAACGCCAAGCGCGTGGAGCGAACGACCGTGGCGATCGACCCGGTCGCGCACGCCGCGGGCAGCCACGAGGGCGCGACCTATTACCAGCATCTCGCCTTCGCCGCCGCGGTGCGCGGCGAGGCGCCGGTGCAGGTGAGCGCGGAGGACGGGCTGCGCGCGGTCGCGATCGGGGTCGCCGCCGAGATCAGCGCGCGCGAGCATCGCGTCGTCGAGATGAGGGAGCTGGGGCTGTGACGCTGGTTCAGCCCGGCGATCATGTCGCGATCGTCGGCGGCGGCTTCTCGGGCACCTTGCTCGCGATCAACCTCGTCCGCCACGACGGCCCGCGCGCCACGCTGATCGAGCGCCGCCCCGGGCAAGTCGCGCGCGGCGTCGCCTATAGCGCGGCGCACGACGAGCATCTGCTCAACGTCCGCGCCGGCAACATGAGCGCGCTGCCCGACGATCCCGACCATTTCGTCCGCTGGCTCGAGCGCGAGGGGCTGGGCGATCGCACCACCTTCGTGCCGCGCAAGATCTACGGCCGCTATCTCCGCGCGATGCTCGAGGAGGCCGCCGCGGCCAACCCGGAGCGGCTGACGCTGGTGACGGGCGAGGTCTGCGCGCTCGAGTGCGATTCGCGCGGCTTCGCGCTGACGCTGGCCGAGGGCGGTAGCATCGCGGCCGATGTGGCGGTGCTCGCGCTCGGCAACCTGCCGCCGCACAGCCCGCCCGGCCTCGACCCGACGACGCTGCCGACGGGCTGCTACCGCGCCGACCCCTGGGCCGGCGACATCGCCGAGGGGCTGAGCGACGCCGACGAGGTGGTGCTGGTCGGCACCGGCCTGACCGCGATCGACGCCGCGCTGCTGCTCGACTCGGCGGGGTTCCGTGGACGTATTTTCGCGCTGTCGCGACGCGGGCTGGTGCCGCGCCGCCATGCCGACGGCGCGCCGCGGCCCGGGCTCAGCGAGCGTCCCGCGGCGACGCTCTCGGCGCTGGTGCGCGCGGTGCGTGATCGTGCCGAGGCGATCGGCTGGCGCGCCGCGGTCGACGAGCTGCGGCCGGTGACCCAGATGATGTGGGGCAGCGCCGACGCGACGACGCGCGCGCGCTTCCTCCGCCACCTGCGGCCTTATTGGGACGTGCACCGCCACCGGCTCGCGCCCGCGGTGGCGGGGCGGATCGACGCGTTGGTCGAGGCGGGGCGGCTGCGCTTCGCCGCGGGCAAGCTGGTCGGGGCGGAGGCGGACGGCACCGACGCGCTACTGCACTGGCGCGCCCGCGGCGGCGAGGCGGTGACGACGACGCGCGCGGCGCGGATCGTCAATTGCACCGGGCCGCAGGGCGACCTGCTGCGCTCGCGCGAACCGCTGGTCCGCCAGCTGCTCGCCGCCGGGATGATCCGCCCCGACGCGCTGCGGATCGGCCTCGACGTCGATCGCCAATCGCGCGTGGTGGCGGCGGATGGCGCGGTCAGCGACCGGCTCTATTGCATCGGCCCGATGACGCGCGGCGAGCTGTGGGAAGTGGTGGCCGTCCCCGATATCCGTCAGCAGAACTGGACGCTCGCGCGCCGCCTCGCCAACGCGCAATGGGTCGGCGGCGAGGGATTGTAACGCCCGCTCCCGCCCAATGCCGGTGGGATCGTCGACCGCGTCGACATGACGGGTGTCGACCGTCCGACATCGGTCTCCCGTCCGACCTCATCAAAGCAGTTGCACCATCGTGATGGTAGCGCTAACTCAAAGTCGAGAGGCGGGCGAAGATCCGCTGCGAACCGAGAGGAGTACGCCCGAATGCGCCACCCCCGACCCACCGTCCGCCGCCTCCTGCTCGCCGCGGTCGCGTCGCTGCCGCTGATCGCGTGCTCGTCGCAGGAGAGCACGTCGACGACGGCCGGCAACAATGCGACCACCGAGACCGCCGGCTGGGATCAGGAACGCGCCCCCGACGGGCGCGGCTATGCCTCGCAACCCCTCGTCCGCGACATCTACACCGCCGATCCCTCGGCGCACGTCTGGGGCGACGGCAAGCTCTACGTCTATCCCAGCCACGACATCCCGACCGACACCAAGAACGACGATCTCGGCAATCAATATGCGATGCGCGACTATCGCGTGCTGCGGCTGGACGAGCCCGGCGGCAAGGTGACGGTCGGCCCGGTCGCGCTCGACGTGAAGGACGTGCCCTGGGCGTCGCAGCAGATGTGGGCGCCCGACGCGGCCTTCAAGAACGGTACCTATTACCTCTACTTCCCCGCGCGCGACCGCACCAAGGACCGCAACGGGCTGGGCGCCTTCCGCATCGGCGTCGCCACCTCAAACAACCCGATGGGCCCCTTCAAGGCCGAGCCCGAGGCGATCAAGGGCAGCTACTCGATGGACCCGGCGGTGTTCACCGACGCCGATGGCACCTCGTACATGTATTTCGGCGGCATCTGGGGCGGCCAGCTCCAGCGCTGGAAGGACGGCAAATACGATCCCAACGGCAGCGACACCGATCTGAAGCAGGACGACCAGCCCGCGCTCTCGGGCAAGGTCGCCAAGCTCAACGCCGACATGAAGAGCTTCGCCGAGACCCCGCGCGACGCGGTGATCCTCGACGAAAAGGGCAAGCCCGTACTCGGCGGCGACCATGAGAAGCGCTTCTTCGAGGCGTCCTGGGTCTTCAAGCGCGGCGGGCAATATTATTACACCTACTCGACCGGCGACACGCACTTCCTCAACTACGCGATCGGCAAGACGCCATACGGCCCGTTCACCTACAAGGGCCACATCCTCAAGCCGGTGCAGGGCTGGACCACGCACCATTCGATCGTCGAGTGGAAGGGCAAGTGGTGGCTGTTCTACGCCGACACGCAACTGTCGGGGAAGAACCACCTCCGCAACGTCAAGATGACCGAGCTGAAGTTCAACCCGGACGGCACGATCCCGACGATCGATCCGTTCGTGAAGTGATCGACGACCCGACGCTCCCCTGCCGTCATCCCGGACTCGTTCCGGGATCCACCCGTCCGCAGGCACCACGATCGTGGGAGGTGCGGCACGGTGGATCCCGGAACACGTCCGGGATGACGGTGGGGGAGTGTGTGCCCGCCTACCCCCGACATCACGCCACGCTCCTCCAGACGAGATCCTGACCATGTTCCTCGGCATCGACATCGGCACCTCGGGCGTGAAGGCGGTGGTCATCGACCCCGCGGGCGCGATCGTCGCGCAGGGCACCGCCGCGCTCACCGTGCAGCGACCGCACCCGCTCTGGTCCGAGCAGGACCCGGAAGCGTGGTGGCAGGCGACCGAGGCGGCGGTACGCGCGCTGCCCGCCGAGGTGCGCCGCTCGGTGCGCGGCATCGGGCTCGCCGGCCAGATGCACGGCGCGACCCTGCTCGGCGCCGACGACCGCCCGCTGCGTCCCGCGATCCTGTGGAACGACGGCCGCTCGTTCGCGGAGTGCGCCGAGCTGGAGGCGAAGGCGCCCGAGCTGCACCGGGTCGCCGCGAACCTCGCCATGCCCGGCTTCACCGCGCCCAAGCTCCTCTGGGTCGCGCACCACGAGCCCGAGGTGTTCGCCGCGATTCGCACCGTGCTGCTGCCGAAGGACCATGTCCGGCTGCGCATGACCGGCGAGAAGGCGAGCGACGTGTCCGATGCCGCCGGCACCTTGTGGCTCGACGTCGCGAAGCGCGACTGGAGCGACGACCTGCTCGCCGCGACCGGTCTTCGCCGCGAGCAGATGCCGCGCGCGGTCGAGGGCAGCGACGTCGCGGGCACGCTGCGTGCCGACATCGCCGAGCGCTGGGGCATGGAGCAGGTGCCGGTCGCGGGCGGCGGCGGCGACAATGCCGCCGGCGCGGCGGGGGTCGGCGTGGTCAAGGACGGCGACGCCCTGCTGTCGCTCGGCACCTCGGGCGTGATCTTCGTCGCCACCGCCGAGCTGCGCGCCAACCCGGCCGCCGCGGTCCACGCCTTCTGCCACTGCCTGCCGGGCCTGTGGCATCAGATGGCGGTGCATCTCTCCGCCGCGGTCTGCGTCGACTGGGCGGCGCGGCTGATCGGCGCGGCGGGCGCGGCCGAGCTGTTCGCGCGCGCCGAGTCGGCGGGCGTTGGCAACGGCCCCGAGCTGTTCCTCCCCTACCTCTCGGGCGAGCGTACGCCGCACAATGACGCGCAGGTGCGCGGCGGCTTCCTGCGGCTCGACCATGACACCACGCCCGAGCGGCTCGCCCAGGCGGTGCTCGAGGGCGTCGCCTTCGCACTCGCGGACGGCGTGCGCGTGCTGCGCGAGTCGGGCACCGCGGTCGAGCGGCTGTCGGTGATCGGCGGCGGCGCGCGCTCGCGCTACTGGGGCGAGACGCTCGCCGCCGCGCTCGAGGTCGAGCTCGCCTATCTCAAGGGCGGCGAGGTCGGCCCGGCGATGGGCGCGGCACGGCTGGCGCAGCTCGCGGTCGATGGCGGCACGCCCGCCGAGGTCTGTGTCGCCCCGCCGGTCAGCCACGTCGTCGCGCCCGACCCCGCGCTGGTCGATCGGCTCGCCCCCAAGCGCGCCGCCTTCCGCGACGCGTACCCCCGCATCGCGCCGCACGCGGCCTGATTTTACCCACGAACCACCACGCCAAGGAGCGCCTGCATGGCCACCGACTTCTTCGCCGACATCCCTCAGATCAAGTACGAGGGCCCCGACAGCGACAACGAGCTCGCCTATCGCTTCTACGACAAGGACCGGGTCGTGCTCGGCAAGCGGATGGAGGACCACCTCCGCTTCGCCGCCTGCTTCTGGCACACCTTCTGCTGGCCCGGCTCGGACGTGTTCGGCGGCGGCACCTTCAATCGCCCCTGGCACGCCGGCGCGAACGACAGCGCCGCCGCGGCGCAGAAGCGTGAGGTGGCGTTCGACTTCTTCAGCAAGCTCGACGTGCCCTATTACTGCTTCCACGACGTCGACGTGATGGCCGACGCGCACGGCGTCGCCGAGCATCGCCGCTTCTTCGCCGAGGCGGTCGACCATCTCGAGAAGCTGCAGGCCGCGTCCGGTCGCAAGCTGCTGTGGGGCACCGCCAACCTGTTCAGCCACCCGCGCTTCGCCGCGGGCGGCGCGAGCAACCCCGATCCCGAGGTGTTCGCGTTCGGCGCGGTGCAGGTGCGCGACGCGCTCGAGGCGACGCATCGGCTCGGCGGCCAGAATTACGTGCTGTGGGGCGGTCGCGAGGGATATGAGTCGCTGCACAACACCGATCTCAAGCGCGAGCTCGACAACCTCGGCCGCTTCCTCAGCCTCGTCGTCGAGCACAAGCACAAGATCGGCTTCCAGGGCACGATCCTGATCGAGCCGAAGCCGCACGAGCCGACCAAGCACCAGTACGACTTCGACACCGCCACGGTGTACGGCTTCCTCAAGCGCTACGGGCTCGAGAACGAGGTCAAGGTCAACATCGAGGCGAACCACGCCACGCTCGCAGGCCACACCTTCGAGCATGAGATCGCCACCGCCGCGGCGCTGGGCATCTTCGGCTCGATCGACGCCAATCGCGGCGACCCGCAGAACGGCTGGGACACCGACCAATTCCCCAATTCGGTCGAGGAACTGACGCTGGCGATGCTCGAGATCGTCCGCGCGGGCGGCTTCACCACCGGCGGGTTCAACTTCGACGCCAAGGTGCGCCGCCAATCGGTCGACGCGGCCGACCTGTTCTACGGCCATGTCGGCGGCATCGACACGGTGGCGCGCGGGCTGCTCAACGCGGCGAAGCTGATCGAGGACGGCCGGCTCGATTCGATCAAGCGCGACCGCTACGCCGGCTGGGACGGCACGTTCGGCCAGCAGGTGTCGACGCTCGACCTCGCCGGGATCGCCGACCTCGCCGAGCGCGAGAACGTCGACCCGCGCCCGCGCTCGGGCCAGCAGGAGCGGATCGAGAATCTGCTCAACCGCTTCATCTGAGGGAGGGGGGCGGACGCGCTGCTCCGCCCCTCTACCATCGTGATGGAATGACCCTGCTGACCCAATAAGCCGTCCTCCCGCGAAGGCGGGACCTTCGCGAACGTGGCGGAACGTTCCGCATCTCCCGTCATCCCGGACTTGTTCCGGGATCCACCCCACCGCCAGAGCAAGTCGCGGTGAGTGCACGGCACGGTGGATCCCGGAACAAGTCCGGGATGACGGGGGTGATCTGTGAAGGTCCCGCGCAAGCCGGGGCCCAGTTAGGAAAGCGGTGGCGGGACCAAGCAGCGTCCCCCACCTGGACCCCGGCTTTCGCCGGGGAACAAGGCCTACGAGAGTGACGGCGAACCCACCCCAGGGTTGCGCCCCCTCCCCCTCGGGCCTAAATATGTCCGACTAATTCCCCAGAGCCGAGGATATCCATGATCGACGGAGCGATGCTGATCGGTGCCGAGCTGCGCCAGGCCGAGGCGCGGTTCACCGCGGTCGACCCGGCCAAGGGCGCGCCTCTCACCCCGACCTTCTCCTCCGCCGGCCCCGACGCGGTTGCCGACGCGTGCGAGCTCGCCGCCGCGGCCTTCCCGGCCTATGCCGCGACCGCGCCCGAGGATCGCGCCGCCTTCCTCGAGGCGATCGCCGACGAGATCGTCGCGCTCGGCGACCAGCTGATCGAGCGCGCACAGCAGGAGAGCGGCCTACCGCGCGCGCGGCTCGAGGGCGAGCGCGGTCGCACCGTCGGCCAGCTCAAGCTGTTCGCGCAGGTGGTGCGCCAGGGCGACTGGCTCGACGCCACGATCGACCCCGCGTTGCCCGACCGCCAGCCGCTCCCCCGCCCCGACCTGCGCCGCATGAACGTCGCGCTCGGCCCGGTGGCGGTGTTCGGCGCGTCCAACTTCCCGCTCGCTTTCTCGGTCGCGGGCGGCGACACCGCCTCGGCACTCGCCGCCGGCTGCCCGGTGGTGGTCAAGGGCCATCCGGCGCATCCGGGCACGGGCGAGCTGGTCGCGCGCGCGATCCGCGCCGCGGTCGACAAGGCGGGGCTGCCCGCAGGTGTCTTCTCCTATCTGCCGGGCGAAACCAATCGTCTCGGCGAGGCACTGGTGGCCGATCGCCGCATCAAGGCGGTCGGCTTCACCGGCTCGCGCGGGGGCGGGCTCGCGCTGGTGAAGATCGCGGCGAGCCGTGCCGAGCCGATCCCGGTCTACGCCGAGATGTCGAGCATCAACCCGGTCGTCCTCATGCCGCACGCGCTGGAGGCGCGCGGCGAGGCGCTGGCGCCGGCCTATGTCCAGTCGCTGACGATGGGCGCGGGGCAGTTCTGCACCAATCCCGGCCTGGTGCTCGCGATCGCCGGCGAGGCGCTCGACGCCTTCGTCGCCGCGGCAGGTCGCGCGCTGACCGAGAGCGCGCCAGCGACCATGCTGTCGCCGGGCATCCACGCCAGCTTCGAGCAGGGCGTCGAGGCGCTGGCGCGGCACAGCGCGGTGACGACGGTGGCGCGCGGCAAGGTCGGCGAGGGCGTCAATCAGGCGGTCGGCGCGCTGTTCCGCGCCGAGGCGGCGAGCTTCCTCGCCGACCGCGCGCTCGGGCATGAGGTGTTCGGCTCGTCCTCGATCGTGGTGGCGTGCCGCGACATGGACGAGGTGCGTCAGGTGATCGCTAGCCTCGAGGGCCAGCTCACCGCGACGCTTCACCTCGACGCCGAGGACGAGGCCGAGGCCAAGACGCTGATCCCGGTGCTCGCCGATCGCGTCGGCCGCATCCTGGTCAACGGCTGGCCGACCGGGGTCGAGGTGAGCCACGCGATGGTGCATGGCGGCCCCTTCCCGGCGACGAGCGACGGGCGCACCACCTCGGTGGGGACCGCGGCGATCTACCGCTTCCTGCGCCCGGTGAGCTTGCAGAACCTGCCCGCGTCGCTGCTGCCCGAGGCGCTGGCGGACGCCAATCCCTGGGGCGTGGCGCGGCGGCTCGACGGCAAGCGCGAGGCCTCGCCGCGGTAGGCCGCGCGTCGGGGTGGAAAGACGGGAGGGCGGCCTTGCGAGGCCGCCCTTTCCGTTGGTGGGGCATCGGCGCGGAGAAGGCCCGCGCCGCAGGCGCTCTCACCTCGTCACTGGCGACCACGCCGCTCGCCCCACGCGCGCCCTCTCCGCGCCTCCGCGTCTCTGCGCGAGATCATCTCACGCGAAGACGCGAAGACGCGAAGGCGTTGCTCAGGCGGTGATCGTGCCGCGTCTCACTGCTTCGCGTCCTCGCGGCTTCGCGTGAGAAATTTGTTCGCGCAGAGGCGCGGAGGCGCAGAGAGGGCGAGCGGTGAGCGCACCTGCCCCGCGCGCTCGCCCCCGAGCGCCATCCCGTCACGTCAGTGCGCCATCCCGTCAGTGTGCCATCCCGTAAGTCGGCACGGCGCCCTCACCTCCTGGCGTCATCCTGAGCTCGTCTCAGGATCCACCGTGCCGCCCACCCAACCGCCGCGGCGCCTGCGGGACAGTGGATCCTGAGACAAGCTCAGGATGACGCCAGTGGTGGATGGTGGTGCCACCCCGCCACGCACGGCGCTGGCGGCCAAGCGCCGCCACGCGCTCCCCCGTCAGTGGTTGTCGCGCGGCAAGCCCATGGTCTGCGCGATGCGCTGGTATTTCTCCGCGCCCTCCAGGATCGCGCCGGTGTTCATCTGGCCCACCACCGCGCGCTGGATCTCCTGCCACGGCGTCTGCGAGGCCGGGTACGCATAGCCCCCCGCCGCCTCCAGCGCGCGGCGGCGCTCGGCCAGTTCCTCGTCCTCCACCAGCACGTCGACGCGCGCGCGGTTGAGGTCGACGCGCACGCGGTCGCCGGTGCGCAGCAAGGCCAGCGCCCCCATCGCCGCCGCCTCGGGCGAGGCGTTGAGGATCGACGGCGACCCGCTCGTCCCCGACTGGCGCCCGTCGCCGATGCACGGCAAGGCATGCACGCCCTCGGTGATCAGATACGCCGGCGGGCGCATGTTCACCACCTCGGCCGCGCCCGGATAGCCGACCGGCCCGGCGCCGCGCATGAACAGCAAGGTCTCGGGCGTGATCCCGGTGGCGGGATCGTCGATCCGCGCGTGATAGTCCTCCGGCCCGTCGAACACCACCGCGGGGCCCTCGAAGGCGTTGGGATCCGCGGGGTTGCTCAAGTAGCGGTCGCGGAACTCGGGCGAGATCACGCTGGTCTTCATCACCGCCGCGTCGAACAGGTTGCCGGTCAGCACCAGGAACCCCGCCGCCTCCTTGAGCGGGCGGTCGTACGGGCGGATCACCGCCTCGTCCTCGATTCTGGCGCCGCGGCAGTTCTCGCCCATGGTGCGGCCGTTGACCGTCAGCGCGCCCTCCGCGATCAGCCCCTGCCCGATCAGCTGGCCCACCACCGCGGGCACGCCGCCGGCGCGGTAATAATCCTCGCCGAGATACTCGCCCGCGGGCTGCAG
>NZ_SLXN01000006.1 GCF_004345855.1 Sphingomonas sp. BK235 | reverse complement strand
TACAGCGCGGTCATGTCGATGTTCGCGGGATTGTCGAACCACGCCCGGCTGCGCAGCGCCGGCGGTGTTGTGCTCTCAGTCATCGCTCGCTCCGGGTCAGCGCGCCGTCGAGACGCGGAAGACCATGATATGATGGTAGGGCTTGCCCGGATCGACGCGCGCCGAGCCGAACGCCGGCTGGTTGGGCGTGTCCGGGAATTTCTGCGGCTCCAGCGCGATGCCGTCGCCCATGCGATAGACGTGGCCCGACTTGCCGACCAGCGAGCCGTCGAGGAAGTTGCCCGAGTAGAATTGCACCCCCGGCTCGGTGGTGAGCAGCTCGAGCACGCGCCCGGACACCGGATCCTCCAGCCGCGCGGCGAGCTGCGGGTCCTTGGTGGCGCCCTTGTCGAGCACGAAATTATGATCGTAGCCGCGCCCGATCACGATCTGCGGGTCGCGCCCGTCGCGCACGCCCGCGCCGACGATCCGCCCCTGCGTGAAATCGAACACCGTGCCCGCCACCGGCTTGAGCTCGCCGGTCGGAATCAGCGTGGCGTCGACCGGCGTGTAGCGCTTCGCCGGGATCGTCAGCTTCTGCGCGTAGATGCCGCCGGCCGAGCCCTCGCCCGCCATGTCGAACAGCGCGTGGTTGGTGAGGTTGACGATCGTCGGCGCGTCGGTCTTGGCGCCGAGGTCGATCGTCAGCGAACCGGCGTCGTCGAGGCTGTAGGTCGCGGTCACCTGGAGCGTGCCGGGATAGCCCTGGTCACCCGCCGGGCTGGTCATCACCATGGTGACGCTCGCCTTCGGCCCGGACGTCACCTCGGTGATCTTCCAGATCACCTTGTCGAAGCCCTTGGTGCCGCCATGGAGCGAGTTGGTCTTGTCGTTGAGCGGCAGCTGATAGGTCTTGCCGTCGAGCGCGAACTTGCCGCCGCGGATGCGGTTGGCGTAGCGGCCGACGGTCTGGCCCCAGAAATTGGGCTTGGTGACGTAGCTGGCGGCGTCGTCATAGCCGAGCGTGATGTCGGCCACCTTGCCGTCGCGCCCCGGCACGTTGAGCGACTGGAGCGTCGCGCCGAGCGTCATCACGCGCGCGCTGACGCCGTTGTTGCCGCTGAGCACCACCGCCTCGACCGCGGTGCCGTCGGGCAATTGGCCGAACGCCTCGCGCTTCGCGGTCGCGGCGTCAGCGCCCGCCGCCGCCAGCAGGCTGCCGGCCGCCATCGTCCACCCGCTCCACGCAGCCAACCTCGTCATTGCCGACCTCTCCCGAACGTCCTGCCGCGCGCGTCGCAGGACCGCCGATGCGCGGCGTTTCCGCATTGACCCGGCGGTGACCCGGAATATAGTCAGACATATCGAGCACGCGCAAGCCAGTTCCGCGCGTCACAAGGAGAGGATGATGGCCGGACCACCGATTTCCAGCGGCGTTGTCGCGACGGGAGGTGGCGGTGCCGTCTCCTATCGCCCGGCGCTGACGCTGCTGGCCAGCCTCTTCTTCATGTGGGGCTTCATCACCGTGATCAACAACACGCTGCTGCCGCACCTGCGCAGCGTGTTCGACCTGAACTACACCCAGACCACGCTGATCGAGAGCGTGTGGTTCATCGCCTATTTCTTCGCCTCGATCCCCTCGGCCAAGCTGATCGAGCGGATCGGCTATCAGCGGTCGCTCGTCACCGGACTGATCGTCATGGCGCTGGGGGCGCTGGGCATGGTGCTCGCCGCCAGCCTGCCCTCTTATGGCGTCACGCTGGTGATGCTGTTCGTGATCGCGAGCGGCATCACGCTGCTCCAGGTCGCCGCCAACCCCTATGTCGCGGTGATCGGCCCGCCCGAGACCGCCTCGTCGCGGCTCAACCTGGTGCAGGCGCTCAACTCGGCGGGGACGATGCTGGCGCCGCTGTTCGGCGCCTATCTGATCCTGGGCCGCTCCAAGGGTGGCACCGCGCAGACGGGCACGGTGCTGACCGAGGCCGAGCGGCTCGCCGACGCGCAGTCGGTGATCCTGCCCTATGTGCTGGTGGCGATCGTGCTGGTCGTGCTCGCGGTGGTGATCGCGCGCTTCCCGCTGCCCGCGATGGGGTCGGCGACCAGCCGGCTCGCCAAGGAGGAGCGCAAGCACCACTCGCTGTGGAAGCACCGCAACCTGGTCTTCGGCATCCCCGCGATCTTCATCTATCTGATCGCCGAGATCGGCGTCGCCAACCTGTTCGTGAACTTCGTCAGCCAGCCCACCATCGCCGACGTCACCCCCGAGCAGGCGGGGCGTTACCTGACGCTGCTGTGGGGCGGGATGATGGTGGGGCGCTTCGTCGGCTCCGCGATCATGCAGCGCATCCCGGCCGAGACGGTGCTCGCGGCCTTCTCGATCGGCGCCTTCGTCGTGATGCTGGTCACCGTCTTCACCACCGGTCCGGCGGCGATGTGGTCGCTGATCGCGGTGGGGCTGTTCCACTCGATCATGTTCCCGACGATCTTCACGCTGGGGATCAAGGGGCTGGGGCCGCTCACCGAGGAGGGATCGGGGCTGCTCATCATGGCGATCGCCGGCGGCGCGCTGGTGGTGGTGCAGGGCAAGCTGGCCGATATGTTCGGGCTCCAGCCCTCGTTCCTGCTGACCGCGGCGTGCGAGCTGTACATCCTGTTCTACGCGCTCTGGGGCGCCAAGGCGACCAACGCCTTCCCCGACAGCGCGGCGCAGGAGACCGCCGACTGAGGGCGGCGGGGCGACCTGACGATGTTCGGACGGCCGGTGTTCCCTCGGGGGAGCGCCGGCCGTTCGGTTTTGCGGGGTGCGAGAGCGACGAGGACGCCGTCGATCCTCCCCGCGAGATCCAACTGCGCCCCCTCTACCGTCATCCCGGACTTGTTCCGGGATCCACGGGTCCGGACCCAAAAGGCGGCCTGCATCTTCGGCCTTCTGATCTTCCGCTGCTTTTCACGGGTGATACGCTGCGATGAGGGAGGCCACTTTCTCTTCCCTCATCGTCATCCCGGCCTCGCGCCGGGATCCATTCCTCCACGAGAGCAACGCCGGCGGCTCTCGCGGCACCATGGATCCCGGGTCGAGCCCGGGATGACGGGAGCAAGCCGCTTCCGCGACAATGAACCTTTTTGGGTCCGGACCCACCGTTCCGCGCACTCTCACGGCGTCGTTTCGCGGAGGGGTGGATCCCCGGAACACGTCCGGGATGACGGAAGGGGAGGCGGGACGGCCCCGCCCCAATCCCAGCCTGCCTCTGCCTCCCCTGCCCCGCTCACCCGCCCGCTCGTGCCGGCGGCAGCGGCTGGCCCGGCACCTCGACCGCGAAGCTGAACAGCCCCCCAGCCTCGGGCTGTGCCGCGCGTGCGGCGTCGTCGAGACCGACGCTCGCGGTCGTCACATAAGCGGTGCGCAGGTCGGCGCCGCCGAGCGCCACCTTGGTGACGTTCGACGCCGGGATCCGCACCTCGCGCAGGATCGCACCCGCGGGCGAGTAGAGCCGCGCGCGCCAGCCGCCCCATAGCCCGACCCAGACATTGCCCGCCGAATCGACCGTCACGCCGTCGGGGTGACCGTCGACCGGATCGATCCGCGCGAACTCGCGCATCGCGCCCGTCGTGCCGTCGGGCGCGAGCTCGACCGCGTGGATCACCCCGCCGACCGTGTCGACGTGGTAGAGCGTCCGCCCGTCCGGCGTGATACCGGGGCCGTTGGTGATCGCCACCGCGGGGATCGCGGTCGCCACCGCCGCCTTGCCATCCCAGCGGTGGACGCGACCGGTCACCGCGCTCTCGCCGTCGTCCATCGAGCCGAAATAGATCGCCCCATCGGGCGCCACCGTGGCGTCGTTGAGGCGGTTGCCCGGCAGCTCGGGCTCGACCTCGGCGAGATGCGTGAAGCTGCCGTCCGCCGGATCGAATCGCGACAGCCCGGTCTGGAGACCGACGATCAGCGCGCCGTCGTCCGCGGGGAGCACCCAGCCGACCTGCGCCGGCGCGTCCCATTGCGTCACGGCACCGTCGGCGGGATCGTAGCGATGCACGCGCCGCTTCTTGATATCCACGAACCACAGCAGGTTACGCGCGGGATCCCAGGCCGGCCCCTCGCCCAGCGACGCCGCCCCGCGCCACAATGTCGTCACCTCGTCGAGCATCATGCCTCTCCTCACCTGCGCCGGCCGCTCCGGGCCGACTCCGTCTTGACCTGATCGCACAGCGGTTTATGTCTTACAAATAGATTGGGGAGGATGCGTGGCGGGCGACTATATCGCCATCGACTGGGGCACGACCAACCGCCGCGCGTGGCGCGTGGCGGCGGACGGGACGTTGGGCGAGGCGGTGCGCGACTCGCGCGGGGTGCTCGCGCTCACCGCCGATGATTACCCCGCGGAGCTGGCGGCGCTGCGCGCGCGGCTCGGCGACCTGCCCGTGATCGCCGCCGGCATGGTCGGCTCGAACCGCGGCTGGCGCGAGGTGCCCTATGTCGACGCCCCCGCCGACCTCGCCGCGCTCGCCGCGGGCGCGCTGCGCCTGCCTGATGCCGGCGCCGTGCTGCTGCCCGGCGTCGCGCTGCGCGGCGGCGAGCGCGCCGACGTGATGCGCGGCGAAGAGGTGCAGGTGCTCGGCGCGCTTGAAGCCGGCCTCGCCCCCGCCGACGCTTTGTTCTGCCAGCCCGGCACGCACAACAAGTGGATCGCCACCAATGCGGGTCAGATCACCGACGTCGCCACCGCGCTGACCGGCGAGCTGTTCGCGCTGCTGCGCGGTCACGGCATCCTCAGCGCGATGCTCGACGGGCCGGTCGCCGACGGCGCCGCCTTCCGCGCCGGCGTCGCGCGCGGCGCGGGCGCGCGCGACCTCACCGTCGCCTTGTTCGAGGTGCGCGCGCGCGTGCTGCTCGACCGGCTCGACGCGGTCGACGCCGCCAGCTTCGCCAGCGGCGTGCTGATCGGCGCCGACGTCGGCGCGCGCACCGACCTCAAGGGGCGCCCGGTCCAGCTGCTCGCCAGCGGCGACCTCGCCACGCTCTACGCCGCCGCGATCGACGCGTGCGGCGGCACCGCTCTGGCGCTCGACAGCGAGCGCGCCTTCGCCGCCGGGATCCACCGGCTGTGGGAGATGACCCGATGACCGATAACCTCGCGACGTTCGACGCCGCTTTCCGCCAGGCGCCGCTGGTGGCGATCCTGCGCGGCCTCACCCCGGCCGAGGCGCCCGCGGTGGGCGACGCGCTGGTGGAGGCGGGCTTCACGCTGCTGGAGGTGCCGCTCAACTCGCCCGAGCCGATCGAGAGCATCCGTTTGCTCGCCGAGCGGCTCGCCGGGCGCGCGATGGTCGGCGCCGGCACCGTGCTCACTACCGACGACGTCGCGCGCGTGCGCGACGCGGGCGGCACGCTGATCGTCTCGCCCAACACCAACCCGGAGGTGATCCGCGCGAGCGTCGCCGCCGGGCTGGTGTCGCTGCCCGGCTATTTCACCCCCAGCGAGGGCTTCGCCGCGCTCGCCGCGGGCGCCACCGCGCTCAAGCTCTTCCCCGCCGACGGCACCACCCCCGCCTTCCTCAAGGCGCAGCGCGCGGTGCTGCCCAAGGCGACGCGGATGCTCGCGGTCGGCGGCATCACCCCGCACAACATGGCCGAGTGGCGCGCCGCGGGCGCCGACGGCTTCGGGCTCGGCTCCAACCTCTACCGCCCTGGCAAGTCGGCCGGGGCGGTGGGCGAGGACGCCCGCCAGTATATCACCGCGCTCGAGGACCTCGCATGAGCTTCACCCGCCTGCTCCAGCACCGCGGCGACGACGGTCGCCGCCGCGTTATCCTCGCCGAGGGCGATGCCGCACACTTCCTCGACGGCGTCGCCACCGCGCGTGAGCTGGCGCTGGAGGCGATCGCGCGCGGCACCACGCTCGCCGCGGCCGCCGCGGCGCGGCGCACCGACGAGGCGGTCGACCTTGCCGCCGAGCTCGACGCCAAGCGCCTGCTCCCCGCGATCGACCATGAGGATGGCGCGCGGCTGCTGCTCGCGGGCACCGGGCTGACCCATCTCGGCTCGGCCGAGGGGCGCGACAAGATGCACAAGGCGGCGGCCGACGCCGCGCACCAGACCGACTCGATGCGGATGTTCCTGGAAGGCGTCGCGGGCGGCAAGCCCGCCGCGGGCGCGGTCGGCCAGCAGCCCGAGTGGTTCTACAAGGGCGACGGCCAGTCGCTGGTGGCGCCCGAGGCGCCGCTCGCCTCGCCCGCCTTCGCGCAGGACGGCGGCGAGGAGCCCGAGCTCGCCGGCATCTACCTGATCGGCGAGGACGGCACGCCCTATCGCCTCGGCGTCGCGCTCGCCAACGAGTTCAGCGACCATGTCACCGAGAAGCACAATTACCTGTGGCTCGCGCATTCCAAGCTGCGCCAGGCCGCGCTCGGCCCCGAGCTGCTGCTCGGCACGCCGCCGGCGGACATCCGCGGCACCAGCCGCATCGTCCGCGATGGCGCGACTTTGTGGGAGAAGCCGTTCCTGACCGGCGAGGACAATATGTCGCACCACCTCGCCAACCTTGAGCACCATCATTTCAAGTACGCCGGCTTCCGCCGCCCCGGCGACGTCCACGTCCATTTCTTCGGCACCGCGACCTTGTCGGTGGCTGACGGGGTCAAGACCCAGCCGGGCGACGTGTTCGAGATCAGCGCCGCGCCGTTCGCGCTACCGCTGCGCAACCCGCTGACCAACGCGCCCGACGCGCCGGTGCAGGTGCGCGCGCTGTGAGCGCCCGCATCCGCCTCGCGCTGGTCGGCATGGGCAAGATCGCGCATGACCAGCACCTTCCCGCGATCGCCGGCAACGACGACATCGAGCTGGTCGCGACGGTCAGCCGCCACGGCGAGCCGGTCGACGGCCTGCCCTTCTTCCCCAACGTCGAGGCGCTGGCGGCGAGCGAGGTCGCGGTCGACGCGGTCGCGCTCTGCACCCCGCCGCAGGTGCGCCGCGCCATCGCGCAGTTCGCGATCGAGCAAGGGTGGCACGTCTTCCTCGAGAAGCCGCCGGGCGCGACGCTGGCCGAGGTCACCGCACTGCGCGACGCCGCGACGGCACGCGGCGTCAGCCTGTTCGCCAGTTGGCACTCGCGCTACGCCGACGGGGTCGAGCCCGCGCGGGCGTGGCTCGCCGGCCGCGCGGTGAAGCGGGCAACGATCACCTGGCGCGAGGATGTGCGCGTCTGGCACCCGGGGCAGGACTGGATCTGGGAACCGGGCGGCTTCGGCGTGTTCGATCCCGGCATCAACGCGCTGTCGATCGCGACACGGATCCTGCCGCGCCCCTTCTTCGTCGAGACCGCCGAGCTGGACGTGCCGTCGAACCGCGCCGCGCCGATCGCCGCGCGCGTCGCCTTCCGCGACACCGCGGGCAGCGCGGTCGCGATGGACCTCGACTTCCGCCAGGAAGGTCCGCAGCATTGGGACATCGAGGTGGAGACCGACGCGGGCACGCTGCTGCTCGCCAAGGGTGGCTCGGTGCTGACGATCGACGGCGCCGAGGCGCTGGCGCACGACGCCGCGCTGCACGGCGAATATCCGGGCCTGTACCGCCGCTTCGCCGAGATCGTCCGCGCCGGCGAGTCCGACGTCGACGTCGCACCGCTGCGGCTGGTGGCGGACGCGTTCCTGCGCGGGCGACATATCAGCGTCGAGCCCTTCGTCGAATAAGACGACGGGGCGCCCGCAGGCGCCCGCTGGAGGGTTCGACGGTCACAGGCGCGACGGACACGTCGGCCCGGACGATTCGTCAGCCCGAGATTCTAGCCCGACCGCGGTGAGCGGCGCCGGTTCGCCGAGCGGTGAGTCCGGCCAGTAGCGCGGGTGCTCGCCCCTCTCCCAAAACGCACGACGGCCGCCGCACCGGGGAGTGCGGCGGCCGTCCTGTCATCGAGCCGGGACGCGGATCAGGCGACCTGTGCGGCCTCCTCGGGCTCGCGCAGCACATAGCCGCGGCCCCACACCGTCTCGATGTAATTGTCGCCGCCGCACGCCAGGCTCAGCTTCTTGCGCAGCTTGCAGATGAACACGTCGATGATCTTGAGCTCGGGCTCATCCATCCCGCCGTAGAGATGGTTGAGGAACATCTCCTTGGTCAGCGTGGTGCCCTTGCGCAGCGAGAGCAGCTCGAGCATCGCATATTCCTTGCCCGTCAGGTGCACGCGCGCGCCGTCGACCTCCACGGTCTTGGCGTCGAGGTTGACCGAGAGCTTGCCGGTCTTGATCACCGACTGCGAATGGCCCTTCGAGCGGCGCACCACGGCGTGGATGCGCGCGACCAGCTCCTCGCGGTGGAACGGCTTGGTGACGTAATCGTCGGCGCCGAAGCCGAAGCTGCGCACCTTCGAGTCCATCTCGTTGATGCCCGACAGGATCAGCACCGGGGTCTGTACCCGCGCGACGCGCAGCTTCTTGAGCACGTCGTAGCCGTGCATGTCGGGCAGGTTGAGATCGAGCAGGATGATGTCGTAATCGTAGAGCTTGCCGAGATCGAGGCCCTCCTCACCGAGATCGGTGTTGTAGACGTTGAAACCCTCGGTCGACAGCATCAGCTCGATCGCCTTGGCGGTCGTCGGCTCGTCCTCGATCAGCAGCACGCGCATCGGCAATTCCCCGGTTCGTCAACGCGGTAGATCGTGTCACCCGCGCTTCGCTACGTTCATACCCAATGGCTTCTGAACCAGAAAGGTTAATTCCCACTTAATCCGGACGTTCCGTTAAACTCGAATCTTCATCCTCTTTCGGCGAGCGCGGGGTGCCCTTGGCGGTGAACAGCGTGCGCTCGCGCGAGCGGGGTATGTCTTCGCCCAGCACTTCGCGCAGGTACAGGCTGCGCACCAGCGTGAAGCCGACGACGAGGATGCCGCCGGAGAAGAACAGGCCGAACAGGCCGAACACCGCACCGGTGCCGATGATCGCGAACAGGCTGAGCGCGGGCGGGATCGCGATCACGCGGCTGGTGACGAACGGGGTCACGAAATTGGTCTGGACGACCCGCACCACCGCGAACACCGCCAGCGCCCAGACGAGCTGGTCGGTGCCGCGAGTCGCCGCCAGCCCGAGCGCGGGCAGCATCGCCGCGACCGGGCCGACATAGGGGATGAACTCGGACAGGCCGGTCAGCAGACCCAGCAGCGCGGGCGACGGCACGCCGGCGATCCACAGGCCGATGCCGACCATCGCGCCCATCGCGGTCATCTGGATCAGCTGCGCGCGAAGCCACAGCAGCAGCGTCGAGGCGACGTCGCCCAGCGCGTCCTCCACCGCGGCGCGCTTCGACGGCGGCACCAGCAGCAGGAAGCCGCGCTCATACACCTTGGGATCGACCGCGAAGAAGATCGCGCCGAAGAGGACCAGCACCGCATTGAGCAGCAGCTCGCCCGCGCCGCGCACGATCTCGCCGATATCCTGCGCCACGCGGCTGCCCGCGAAGGCGGCCTGGACCGCGTCCGCCACTTTCTCGCCCACCGGGCTCTGCGACATATAGGCCTGGAGCTGGCCGAGCAGCCCCGGCAGCGCCACGACCAGGGTGTTGACCTGCGCGCGGAACTCGACGCCGAACAGCCAGCCGAGCAGCCCCAGGAAGGCGAGCACGCTGGCGATCGCCGCCGCCATCGCGGCACGCGGGCTCAATCGCGTGCGGGTGGCATAGACCTCGGCGATGGCGTGGATGATGATCGCGATCAGCATCGAGCCGAAGGCGAGGATCAGCAGGTGTCGCGCGAAATAGAGGGCCGCCAGCACCGCAACGATCAACACCAGCCACAGAACGCGCCGGATGAAGCGCGCGTCGGGCTCGTCGGGAGCGAGCCGGTTCATGCGCGCGAGCGCGCCGCGGAAAGGTCAAGTCGTTGCATCACCGGCACAACGCGCCGACCGGCGAAAAGGCGCCGGGGACGCCCAAAAGCGCGTGGCCAAGGGACCGGCGCGAATCGGGACGGGTGCACCGCGACGGCGGGTACGACACTGATGGCACCAGCAGCTCGACCGGCTCGGGAGAGCGCGGGGCCATCTGCCCACACGCTGGCGAGTGATCCACCTCGCGTGAACCTGGGGGGCGCTCCTGCTTCCGCAGGAGCACGGTTCAACCGGGCTGTGTCAGACTTTAGGCTGGCAGCAGGCTCAGCGGCGGCACCAGTGCAGCAGCGCCTCATAGTCGAGCGGCGGTGTCGGCAGGACGGCGCGCTGCACCACCCCGGCCGCGACGCAGAGCGCCGCGAGCAACATCATCCATCCCGGAACACGCCGCAGCGGATAGGTGTCCGCGAGCAGCACCGCGGCCAGCGCGGTCGCGAGCATCGGCCAGAGATGATAGCGCAGATCGGTCGCGATCGAGATCGCGACGAAGCTGAATTCCAGCGTGATCGCGGAGGCGAGCAGCGCGATCGCGAGCTGCCGCGTCGGCGAGGGCCGCCAGCGCCGCGTCCCCACGAGCAGCAGCAGCGCCAGCAGCAGCCAGGCGAACGGCCAGGCGATCGGGGTCAGCGCCACCTGCGCCGCGAGCCATTGCCAATGCTGTGCCTCGGCGCCGGGGCTCGCCAGCCCGAGCCGGTTGGGCTCGCTCCCGGCCTCGGGGGCGGCGCCGGGGAGACGCGCGGGCACGAGCCAGCGCTCGGTCATGTTCCAATGCGCCACGCGCTGCGCGAGATACGCGAGCGGATGATGGAGCGCGGCGTTGGCGAGCCGCAGATACAGGTCGCCCGCGGGTTGCGCCTGGAGCGGCCTCACCGCCGCGACACAGGCGGGCACGTCGCCGAGCGGATCCCAGAAATAAGGCGTGACGCAATGATGCGCGCGCAGGGCCATGCCCGCCTCGTGCGAGAGGCCGACCGCACGCGAGCCGGGCGCGCGTACCGCGATACCGGCGAGGTCATAGAGCGGCTGGGTCTTCTCCATTCCGCTCGGGCGCGCGCCGATCAGCTGGTGATTGACCGGTCCCGCCACCGCGAGCGTCAGCGCGATGAAGATGGCGGCGGTGACGACCAGCTCGCCGACCCGCCGCGTCGGCAGCAACCCGGCGATCAGCGGCGCCAGCGCGAAGGCCGCATTGGCGCGCACAAGCAGCGCATAGCCGAACAGCAGCGCCGCGAGCAGCAGCGCCGCGGCCGGCACGGGACGATCGCGGAGCCGCCACCAGGCGACCAGCCCGGTCCCGCCCAGCGCGGCGCCGACGAGCTGCGTATCCTTGAGCACCACGACCTGCCAGCCGAGGAAGAGCGGCAGCAGGCCGATCAGCAGCATCATCCAGCCCGATCCCGCGCGCCCCGCGCGCGCCAGCGCGCCCGCGATCAGCCCCAGGCCGAGCCAGTAACCGGTGAGCTGGAACACCAGCAGCGGGGTGGCGCCGTCGCCGAACGGCAACAGCCGGCGCCACAGCCACGCCATGACCGGCGGGTGCCAGTCATCGTAATGGCCGCTCAGAACCTGGCGGAACTGCTCGACCGTGTCATATTCGGCGACGCCGGGTGCGAACACGACCAGCGACGCCAGCCACAGCGCGGCGGCGATGATGAGCGGATAGCGGGCGGGGCGCGACGCATAGATCATATGGCCGATTATAGGACGCGCCCGCGCGTCGCGCGCCGCCGCGGGTCAGATGTGCAATGCGCGGTTGTAGGCGCCGAGCACGCTCTCGTGCATCATCTCGCTCAGCGTCGGGTGCGCGAACACCGTCTCCATCAGCTCGTGCTCGGTGGTCTCGAGCTGGCGCGCGACGACATAGCCCTGGATCAGCTCGGTCACCTCGGCGCCGACCATGTGCGCGCCGAGCAGCTCGCCGGTCCTGGCGTCGAACACCGTCTTCACGAAGCCGTCCGCCTCGCCGAGCGCGATCGCCTTGCCGTTGCCGATGAAGGGGAACTTGCCGACCTTCACCTGGCGCCCGCTCTCCTTGGCCTTGGCCTCGGTGAGCCCCACGCTCGCGACCTGCGGGCGCGAGTAGGTGCAGCCCGGGATGTTCCACGTCTCGAACGGGTGCGGGTCCTGCCCCGCGATCTTCTCGACGCAGACGACGCCCTCGTGGCTCGCCTTGTGCGCCAGCCAGGGCGCGCCGGTGACGTCACCGATCGCGTAGATCCCCTCGACGTTGGTGCGGCCATAGCCGTCGACCTTGATGTGGCCGCGCTCGGTCTGCACGCCGAGCGTCTCCAGCCCGATGTTCTCGGTGTTGGGGACGATGCCGATCGCGACGACGACGTGGCTATATTCCTCCGTCGCGCTCTTGCCGTCCTTGCCCTTGATCGTCGCCTTCACCGCCGATGCGCCGGTCTCGATCTTCTCCACGCCGGCGCCGGTGAGGATCTTGATCCCCTCCTTGGTGAGGCGCTTCTCCATGAAGGCACTGACCTCCTCGTCCTCCACCGGCAGGATCCGCGGCAGCATCTCCACGACCGTGACGTCCGCGCCCATGTCGTTGTAGAAGCTGGCGAACTCGATCCCGATCGCGCCCGAGCCGATGACCAGCAGCTTGGTGGGCATCTCCTCGGGCACCATCGCGTGGCGATAGGTCCAGATGCGCTTGCCGTCGGCCTTGGCGAAGGGCAGGTCGCGCGCGCGCGCGCCGGTGGCGACGATGATGTGCTTGGCCGCGAGCTCGACCGTGCCGCCGCCCTGCTTGACGCTGAGCTTCCCCTTGCCGGTGAGCGCGCCGACGCCCTCGACCACCGTCACCTTATTCTTCTTCATCAGGCCTTTGACGCCGGCGTTGAGCTGGCCCGCGACCTTGCGGCTGCGCTCGACGATCTTGGTGAGATCGAAGCCGACATTCTCCGCCTTGAGGCCATAATCGGCGGCATGGGTCATATAGTGATAGACCTCGGACGTGCGCAGCAGCGCCTTGGTCGGGATGCAGCCCCAGTTCAGACAGATGCCGCCGAGCCGCTCGCGCTCGACGATCGCGACCTTGAGCCCGAGCTGTGCCGCGCGGATCGCGGAGACGTAACCGCCGGGGCCCGAGCCCAGCACGATGAGATCGTAGGTGTCAGCCATTGCGCCACTCCCGGGCCGCAGCCCCTGTTTGCCATCAGATGGGTGGCGCGGGTCGCGCGCGCACCTCGGAAATCGATCACGCCGCGGGCGGAACCTCGCGCGGGCGGCGGTCCTCGTCGATCGCGACGAAGGTGAAGCGCGCCTCGGTCACCTTGCGCGATTCCTCGCCGTGGCGGTCGCGCGCCCAGCTCTCCACGTCGATCGCGATCGAGGTACGCCCGACGCGCGCGATCGTGGCATAGACCGAGACCTCGTCGCCGACGTGGACGGGCGCGTGGAACTGCATGCCGTCCATCGCGATCGTCACCGCGCGACCGCGCGCGCGCCGCGCCGCGGTGAGCCCGGCGGCCGAGTCCATCAGGCTCATCAGCCAGCCGCCGAAGATGTCGCCATAGGCGTTGGCGTCGGCCGGCATGGCGGAGACGCGGATGGTCGGCGCGCTGCTCGGCGGCGTCGCGGCCGACGGGGTCGCGCCGCTCACGCGCGTGTCTCCCCGCGGCGCGGCGCGTCGCGCTGCTGCACCTCCCAGACGTCGCGCGCGCCCAGCAGCGCCACCGCCACCATCGTGCCCGCGCCGACCAGCCAGATCGTCTCCGCGCCCTGCGGGTAGCTCCACGCCGCGCCCTTGAAGACGAGCGCGGTCACGCCGAGCGCGAGCAATCCCCAGGCCCATTCGCGCCACACCGCGGGCAGCTCCATCTGCGCCATCGCCCGACCCGGCTCAGGCGAGCATCGCCAGCGGGTTCTCGACGAGCTGCTTGAACGCCTGCATCAGCTGCGCGCCGTCGGCCCCGTCGATCGCGCGATGGTCGAAGCTGCCCGTCGCCGACATCACCGAGGCGACGCCGAGCGTGCCGTCCTTGAGCACCCACGGCCGCTTCTCGCCCGCGCCGATCGCCAGGATCATGCCCTGCGGCGGGTTGATCACCGCCTCGAACTGCTTGATCCCGAACATGCCCATGTTGCTGATCGAGGCGGTGCCACCGGTGAACTCCTCGGGCTTCAGCTTCTTGTCGCGCGCGCGCGCGGCGAGGTCCTTCATCCGCGTCGAGATGCTCGACAGCGAGGCGGTGTCCGCCTCGGTGATCACCGGCGTGATCAGCCCCTCCGGGGTCGACACCGCGACCGAGATGTCGGCGCGACCGAAGCTGACGAGCTGGTCGGGCGTGAACATCACGTTGCACTTGGGCACCTGGATCAGCGCCACCGCGAGCGCCTTGATCAGCAGGTCGTTGACCGACAGCTTCACCCCGCGCGACTCCAGCCCGGCGTTGAGCTCGCCGCGCAGCTTGAGCAGCTTGTCGAGCTCGACGTCGACCGTGAGATAGATGTGCGGCACCTGCTGCTTCGACTCGGTCAGGCGGCGCGCGATCGTCTTGCGCATGTTGCTGAGCTTGGTGAGCTCGTGCGGCACGTCGGGGATCGTCGCCGGCTTGGGCGCGGGCGCGGCGGCCGCGGCGGCCGGCTGCGGCGCGGCGGTGCTCGCGGCCGGGGCGGCGGCGCCGGTCTTGGCGCCCTCGACGTCGGCGCGGACGATGCGGCCGTTCGGGCCGGTGCCGCTCACCGAGGCGAGGTCGACGCCGCGGTCGGCGGCGATGCGCCGCGCCAGCGGGCTGGCCTTGACGCGCTCGCCCGCGGCGCGCTGCGGCGCCGGCGAAGGCTTGGCGGCGGCCTGCGAGTCGGCCGGCTTGCCATGATCCTCGACGTCCTCGGGCGCGGCCTTGGCCTCGCTGCCGGTCTTGTTGGGGTCCTCGGGCGAGGGACGCGGCTCGCTCGCCTTCGCCGCCGGCGCGGGGCTGCTCTCACCGGCCTCGTCGCCCTCGCCCTCGAGCAGCGCGATCACCGTGCCGACCTTCACGCCGTCGGTGCCCTCGGCGACCGCGATCTTGGTGATGCGCCCCTCGTCGACCGCCTCGAACTCCATCGTCGCCTTGTCGGTCTCGATCTCGGCCATGATGTCGCCCGCCTTGACCTCGTCGCCCTCCTTGACCAGCCACTTGGCCAGCGTGCCCTCTTCCATCGTGGGCGAGAGGGCAGGCATCTTGATTTCGATGGGCATCGTGAGTCCTCGAGCGGATCCTGGAAGTTGCCCGCGTCTCTCGCGGTTGCGCGACGCAGGGTCAACCCCACCCCCTTTTCGCCTCCCGCTCCCGCGGCTTGCGCGCGCGCGTCGCGCGGCGGTAAACTCCTCTGGATCAGGGGGCCTTCACCGATGCGCATCTACCTCACCGTCGTCGACGACACCCCCGAGGCGCTGAGCGCGCTGCGCTTCGCCGCGCGCCGCGCGGTGCGGACGAATGGCGGGGTCGAGATCCTCGCGCTGCTGCCGCCGCAGGAGTTCATCCCGTTCGGCGGGGTGCAGGCGACGATGGAGGAGGAGCAGCGCCAGCACGCCGAGGGGCTGGTGGCGCGCGCGGCGGGCACGCTGCTGGAGGAATCGGGCGTGCGCCCGTCGCTGACGGTGCGCAGCGGCGACGGCCCCAAGGTGATCCGCGAGATGATCGCGGCCAACCCGCAGATCGCCGCGCTGGTGCTCGGCGCCGCGGCGGGCGGCGCGCCGGGCGCGCTGGTGAGCCACTTCGCCGCCGAAGCCGGGACGCTGCCGGTGCCGCTGATGATCGTGCCCGGCGGGCTGGAAATGGACGCGATCGACCGGGTGAGCTGAGCGTCCGCTCACGCGCGCGCGTATCTATAGAGTCGCGTCGACCGGTTGCGTCACGCCGACGGCACCGCCACAAGCGGCGCATGTCCTTCAGAATTCCCGCCGCCGCCTTGCTCGCGGTGTCGCTCGCCACCCCCGCCGCGGCGCGCGATCCGGTCTCGCCCGCGCGCCAGCGCGCCACCGTGGCGAAGCTCGTGTCCTTCGGCACGCGCCACTCGCTCTCGACGACCGACGATCCCAAGCGCGGCATCGGCGCGGCGCGCGACTGGGTGGCGGGCGAGTTCGCGCGGCTCTCGCGCGATTGTGGCGGATGCATCGCGACCGAGCGGCTGGCGCGCCGCTTCGTCGGGCCGCGCGCGCCCGACGGCGTGGTGATCGAGGACGTGCTGGGCATCCAGCGCGGCAGCGACCCCGATCGCTACGTCATCGTCGGCGCGCATATCGACAGCCGCGTCACCGACGTCATGAACGCCACCAGCGACGCGCCCGGCGCCAACGACGACGCGAGCGGCGTGGCCTTGGTGCTGGAGGCGGCGCGGCTGCTCCATCGCGAGCGCTTCCGCGCCTCGATCGTGTATGTCGCTTTCTCGGGCGAGGAACAGGGGCTGTGGGGCGCGACTTTGCTCGCCGAGACCGCGCGGGCGCGGGGCTGGCAGGTCGACGCGATGCTCAACAACGACATCGTCGGCAATTCGCTCGGGCAGAACGGCGTGGTCAACGACCGCTATGTCCGCGTCTTCTCCGAGGGCATCCGCTCCAGCGAATCGCTCGCCGAGGCGATCGAGCGGCGCGGGATCGGCGGCGAGGACGACGGGCCGAGCCGCGCGCTCGCCAAGGCGATCGGGGATATCGCCGTCACCACGCCGGGAGGCTTCGGGGTCTTCCTCGATCGCCGCCCCGATCGCTTCGGCCGCGGCGGTGACCATGAGCCGTTCCTCCGGCAAGGCTATCCGGCGGTGCGCTTCTCGGTCGCGGCGGAGAATTGGGATCGCCAGCACCAGGACGTGCGGACCGAAAACGGCCGCGTCTTCGCCGACACGATCGAGGGCATGGACTTCGACTATCTCGCCAAGGTGACCGCGATCAACGTCGCCACGATCGCGCGACTTGCCGCCGCCCCCGCGGCACCGGCGACCGCGACGATCGCGGGCGCGCTCTCTTATGACACCAAGGTGAGCTGGGCGCCGGTCCCCGCCGCGGCGCGCTACAAGGTCTATTGGCGGCGCGCCGACGCCAGCGCGTGGCAGCAATCGCGCGAGGTGACGGGCACCATGCTGTCGGTCGCCGACGTGCCCGTCGACGACCATCTGTTCGGCGTCGCGGCGATCGGCAGCGACGGCGCCGAGAGCCTGGTCACCTTCGCCGGCCGCGAGAAGCGATAGCAGACCGGCCGCTGCCGGCCGCTCCCCTCGTCCGCGGTCCCGAGCACGGGCGCGCGCGAACCCCGCCGCGCTATCCGGCGATCCGCGGCGCGAGCAAGGCCATCAGCGCCTCGCAGCCGCGCGCGTCCTCGTCGTCGAATCGGGCGGGCAGCGGGCTGTCGAGGTCGAGCACGCCGATCAGCCGCGATTCATGCACGATCGGGACGACCAGCTCGGAACGACTCGCCGCGTCGCACGCGATATGTCCGGGAAAGGCGTGGACGTCCTCGACCAGCTGGGTCGTTCGCTCGGCCGCCGCGGTGCCGCAGACCCCCCGCCCCAGCGCGATCCGGATGCAGGCCACCTTCCCTTGAAAGGGGCCGAGCACGAGTTCGTCAGCGACCGATCGGTAGAATCCGGCCCAATTTAGGTCCGGAACGAACTGCCACAGCAGCGCCGCAGCGTTGGCCATGTTGGCGATAGGATCGTACTCTTCGGCGGTCAGTGCATCTAATGCGGCGAATAGATCCCGGTAGGTGGAACCCTTCGAATCGGCGGTGACGGCAAAGTCGAACATGCGCGTGACCTAGGCCGAACCGGTCGGTTGCGCCAGAGGGAGCGCGCCGCGGGGCGAGCCGAGTAGAAGCTCGGCCGACCGCGCGCTTTTTTTCGATTTCGTAAATCTTCTCTTAAGTTTTCGCGATCGACGCGACCTTGGTCGGTTAAGCCAAAGTAAGCCTTTGCGTTAAGGTGTTTTACTCAGACTTCGCGTTATAGGGGCTCATCGGCCGCTACGGTCGAGCCAGTTGCCCAAGGCGGTGAAAACATCGTCTGATCGTCTATCTCTTCGGGGGTTACATGAAGAAACTCTGGATTGCGGGCGCGGTCGTCTTGGCCGCGTCTAGCGCTTATGCTGCCACCAGCGAACGCACCGTCACCGAGACTGCGGCCGATCTGGTCCGCGTCGTCGCCGCGCCGACGGTGCAGGCGGTCACCGCCGCGCCGGCCAAGGTCGTCAAACTCGCCGCCGACGGCCTGCCCGTCGATGCGATCCGCAAGACCGGCAAGTTCGGCGTGACGCAGCAGCCGTCCTACGACAGCAATTTCAAGACCGATCCGCTGCTCGTCCCCGCCTGGGGCACGGGTTCGCTGCCGCAGAGCGGCGCCCCCGACGTGGTCGGCGCGTTCCGCTTCATCTGCATGCCGGGCCAAGTGCTCAAGGACGATCCGATCGTCTATCCGGGCCAGCCGGGCAAGTCGCACCTGCACCAGTTCTTCGGCAACACCGGCGCCAATGCGAAGTCGACCTATGGTTCGCTCCGCTTCAGCGGCGACAGCACCTGCAACAACAAGCTGAACCGCTCGGCCTATTGGATCCCCGCCATGCTCAACGGCAAGGGCAAGGTGGTGCGGCCGGACTATGTCTCGATCTATTACAAGCGGCTGCCCGAGAGCAGCCCGACCTGCCAGATCGAGGGCAAGGCCTGTATCGAGATGCCGCGTGGCCTGCGCTTCATCTTCGGTTACAACATGACCACCGGCAAGACCGACAACCATCACTATTTCAACTGTGACGGTCCCACCGCCAAGGGTGGTCACTATCCCGACATCGTCACCGCGGCGCAGAACTGCCCGGTCGGCAACCGCCTGGGCGTGATCATCGAGGCGCCGGGCTGCTGGAACGGCAAGGACCTCAACCCCGGCGACCACCGCCGTCACATGGCCTTCGCGCAATATGGCAATGACGGTGTCCACCGCTGCCCGGCGACGCACCCCTATATCGTGCCGACCTTCACGCTCGGCGCCTGGTACACGGTGGACGAGGACCTCGACCGCTCGGGCAAGTGGGACCAGAACACCAGCACCTGGTCGCTCGCCTCGGACACGATGCCCGGCATGCCCACCGCGCGTCCCGGCACCACGATGCATGCCGACTGGATCGGCGCGTGGGACGACAAGGTGCTCGCGATGTGGACGGAGAATTGCATCAACAAGCTGCTCAACTGCGCCGGCGGTGATCTCGGCAACGGGCTCCAGCTCAAGATGCGCGACGATTTCAGCTGGAACGCCAACCCGCGGTTGGTCGACATCCCCAAGAGCTGATCCGACGGCGGCCGGTGCGGGTTCGCCCGCACCGACGACCGACCATCTCGCGCCGTCGCCCGCATCGCGTGGCGGCGGCGCGATGCTGTCGGCAGCAGCTCAGCCGAACGCGCCACGGCGCGTCGGTGAGGGGGCGCCACCGAGATGCTGGCGTTCGAGGAACTCCTGCAACCCGGCCGCGAGCGCCTGCGCGCCCGCCACGGTGAGCGCGATCCGCCCCGCCACCACCCGCTCGAGCAGCGGCTCGGCGCCGGAATGGTCGCAGCGCGCCGATTCGAGCGTCACCACCACGGTGCCGCCCAGATGCGTGAAGCCCGCACAGCCGGTCGCGAACAGCTCCGCGGCGAAGGGATTGTCGACGAGCGGCGGGGTCGCCGGCGCGGGCTGGCGATCGCGGCGTTGGGTCGAGACGTACATGGCAGGTCCTCGTGGCGCCGGCTGGGGGGAGGCCGGCGTCGACCGGATGCGGCGCGAGCGTCTCGCCCGCGTGTCGTCATATTGCACGCGATCGACGGTGACGTTGCCGCGGCGCGTCAGTCGAGTCGGACCCGCCCGCGCCCGGCCTTGATCTCCGCGCGCCCTTTCTTGGCATCGACGCGGCGCGCCTTGGCGGCGCGCGACGGCTTGGTCTTGACGCGGCGCGTCTCGCGCTCCGCGGCGCGCGCGAGCATGTCCGCCAGACGGTCACGCGCGTCCTGCCGGTTCGCCTCCTGCGTGCGGTAGCGCCGCGCGGTGATCACCAGCGTGCCCGAGGCGGTGAGCCGGCTGCCCGCGATCTCCTTCAGCCGGCGGTAGCTCTCCGGCGCGAGCCCGAGCCGGAACACGTCGACGCGCAACTGGCAGGCGGTCGCCACCTTGTTGACGTTCTGCCCGCCCGGGCCGGTGGCGGCGAGGAACTTTTCCTCGATCGCGTCGGCGGGAACGTCAGCCATGATCGAAACCGAGCGCGCCGAACCGCTCGGGCCAGGGCGCCTCGGCGGCGATCGCGTCCTTGCCCGCGCGCGGCAGCGCCAGCGCGGCGGCATGGAGCATCATCCCGGCGGCGTGCGCGCGGCCGTAGACCGGATCGCCGACGATCGCGAGGCCCAGCCCCTCGCGCGCGTGGACGCGCAACTGGTGCGTCCGCCCGGTGTGCGGCATGAACGCCACCAGCGCGCGGCCGTCGTGGGACGCGAGCATCTGCCAGTCGGTGCGCGCCGTCTTGCCGCGCGCGTCGCCGGTCATGCGCCAGCCGTCCGCCTTGCTCGATACCTTGCGGAGCGCCAGATCGATCGTGCCGCTCTGCGATCCGGGAACACCGTCGAGGATGGCGAGGTAGCGTTTGCTGACCGCCCCCGCCTCGAACGCCTGCTGGAAACGCGCCTGCGCCTTGGGATGGCGCGCGAGCAGCAGGCAGCCGCTGGTGTCGCGATCGAGCCGGTGCACCGCCACCGGCCAGCGCCGGAAGCCGAAGGTCAGCGAGGCGAGATGATTCTCCAGGCTCAGCCCGCCATCGCGCGGCGGATCGACCGGCAGGCCGGCGGGCTTGTCGATCACCAACGCCTCGCCGTCGAGGAACAGGACGCGCTCGCCTAGCATGATCGCCCGCCCTTGCCATCGCGCCGCCGCCGTGGCCAGAGGGCATGATGCGTCGCCCCGCCCTCCTGTTCGCCCCGTTGCTCGCGCTCGCCGCGCCGGCGCATGCGCAACTCTGCGACAACAGCAACGCGCGGGTGAGCGCGGACGGGCGCGTGTTCGGCCATCTGCCCTATGGCGACGCGCCGCCGGGCGAGCTGGTGGCGGTGCCGGCTGGGCTGGCGGTCGGCGCGTGCGTGCTGCGCCGCGACGTGGTGCCCGATCTCGCGCGCCTGATCGCGGCGGCCGGTGGGCGCGTGCTCGCGCTGTCGTGTCACCGCTCGATCGGCTATCAGCAGGCGGTGTTCTGCCGCGAGACGCAGACCGCGGCGGGCGAGCGCGCGCTGTCGGTGGCACCGCCCGGCCATTCCGAACATGCCACCGGCTACGCGCTCGACTTCGCCTTCCGCCCGCGCGTCAACGACTGCCCCGACGCGGAAGCCTGCGGCGCCGCCACGCCGGCGTTTCGCTGGCTGGTGGCGCATGCGGCGCGATACGGGTTCGAGATGTCCTTCCCCGCGGGCAATCGCCAGCGCGTCAAATGGGAACCGTGGCACTGGCGCTGGGTCGGGGCGAGCGCGACGGCCCCGGGCGCGGCGCGCGCGCGGGCGCTGTTCGCGCGCGCGCGCAGCGACTTTCCCGCCGAGCCCGCGGTGGCGCGCGACCCGGTGGTGATCGCGAGCGCGCCGCCGCCGCCGATCTATCTGGGCGCCTACGCAGCCCCCGAATGCCGCAAGGGCAAGTGCCGACCGCCGCGCAAGCGTCGCCGCTGACACCCGGGCGCGGCGGCGCTCCCGATCAGGGAATGATGCGGAAGCTGTAGCTGTAGCTCTGCGAGCGGCCGCGCACGGTGACGTCGGCGATCGTCACGTCGTAGCTGACGCCCTCGGCCAAGCCGGCCACCGCGAACTGGAGGTTGTTGGGCAGGCCGTAGCCGGTGTTGTCGAAGCGGATGTTCGACACCGTCAGCGCGGTGCCCCCGGTGCTGACGCGTACGCTCGCCTGGGAGAAGTCGACCGTGGCATTGGCGCCGCCCCGCTGGGTCGCGTCGGCGACGACCGAGAAGGACAGCAGCGCCGCGGGATCGAAATAGCGCGCCGGGTAATCGCCGTAGGGATAAGCGACATAAGGCGGCAGTCCGGCGGGGACCGCGACGCCCCCGCTGAACGACACCACCTTCATCGTCGCGGCATCGGTGCGGCGGCCGTCGGCGAGCAGCTGCGCCACCCGGCCGTAGGCGATCTTGCCGAGGAAGGGGTCGAGCATCCAGCGGCGATGCCCGACATTGTCGGCGACCAGATTGGTCGTCTCGGTCAGCCAGCCGCCGAGATACATGTCCTCGGTGAAGTAAGCGAGATAGGGCGAGATCAGGCCGCCATAGAGGTTGCTCGTCCCCGCCCCGGTCGCGCCGGTGCTGGTATAGCACTTCCAGTCGGCGGGCGGCGTATGGGTGAGCTGTCCGTTGGCCGCCATCATCAGCGAGGCCTGGGTCGCCTGATCGTCGTCGGGGCTGGAATAGCTGACGGGCGGCAGGCGATGGAGCGCGCGGATCGCGTTGAGGCGCGCGAGCACGTCGTCGCGCACCGCCTCCGCCAGCACGCCGGGGCGACAATTCGCCACGTCGGGCTGGGTGGTGAAGAGCGCCGCCGCGCGCGCCTGCCAGCTCGCCGGCGCGGCAGCGGCGGCGGTCGCGACCGGCGAGGGAGCCGGGGTCGGCGCCGGGATCGGCGTTGGAGAGGGTGCGGGCGTCGGCGCGGGCGCCGGCGCGACCACCACCGGGGCGCTGCCCGACGTGTCCGCGGCGCTGCCACCGCCGCTACTGCTACCGCCACCACCACCGCCGCAGCCGCCGAGCAGCAGCGCCAGCGTCGACACACCGAGGATCCAGGACGACCGGAAGTTACGCATCCGCGCCCCATAGCCGCGCGTGACTTAATAAATTGGCGTGCGCGTGCTGCTCAATCGCGCGGCACCCGGCACGCGATTGCCCGCTTAACGGGCAGCCTCGCGGCACAGCCGGTTGATCGCCACACCGGGTTGCCCTGAGCGTCCGCGGCTGGCACGGTCGGTGCAAGGTACCTCGCGGGGTATCGGTCTTTCATCCGAGGTGGGGCGTCAATCGCGTGAAGAAGATCGAGGCGATCATCAAGCCGTTCAAGCTGGATGAGGTGAAGGAGGCGCTGCACGAGATCGGCGTCAGCGGCATCACCGTGACCGAAGCCAAGGGCTTCGGCCGGCAGAAGGGCCATACCGAACTGTATCGCGGCGCCGAGTACGTCGTCGACTTCCTGCCCAAGGTGAAGCTCGAGGTGGTCGTCGAGGACGGTCTCGCCGAGCGCGTGGTCGAGGCGATCGCCGCCGCGGCGCAGACCGGGCGGATCGGTGACGGCAAGATCTTCGTGATCCCGGTCGAGACCGCGCTGCGCATCCGCACCGGCGAGCGCGACAACGACGCGATCTGACTTCCCATCGCCCCGGCCGCGTGCCGGGGCGTCCCTGTTACCGCGTGCCCCGGCAACGTTCGGGGAGCGCACCTGCGAGAGAGAGAAGCATCATGGCGAACACGGCCGCAGACGTTCTGCAGAAGATCAAGGACGAGGAGATCGAGTGGGTCGATCTGCGCTTCACCGATCCCAAGGGCAAGTGGCAGCACCTCACCATGGTCGCCTCGGTGATGGGCGAGGACGAGTGGACCGACGGCCTGATGTTCGACGGCTCCTCGATCGCCGGCTGGAAGGCGATCAACGAGTCGGACATGATCCTCAAGCCCGACCTCGACGCGGTCTACACCGATCCCTTCTCGGCGACGCCGATGCTGATCGTGTTCTGCGACATCGTCGAGCCGTCGACCGGCGAGGGCTATAGCCGCGACCCGCGCACCACCGCCAAGCGCGCCGAGGCCTATGTTGCCACCACCGGGATCGGCGACACCGTCTATGTCGGCCCCGAGGCCGAGTTCTTCATGTTCGACGACGTCCGCTTCGAGAACAGCTACAACAGCAGCTACTTCAAGATCGACGACATCGAGCTGCCGACCAACACCGGCCGCGAATATGAGGGCGGCAACCTCGCGCACCGCCCGCGCGCCAAGGGCGGCTATTTCCCGGTCGCGCCGGTCGACTCGGCGGTCGACATCCGCGGCGAGATGGTCTCGACCATGATCGAGATGGGCCTGCCGTGCGACAAGCACCACCATGAGGTGGCGGCGGCGCAGCACGAGCTGGGGCTCACCTTCGGCACGCTGACCACCACCGCCGACCGCATGCAGATCTACAAGTATGTCGTGCACCAGGTCGCGCATGCCTATGGCAAGTCGGCCACCTTCATGCCCAAGCCGATCAAGGAAGATAACGGCTCGGGCATGCACACGCACTTCTCGATCTGGAACGGCAAGGAGCCGCTGTTCGCGGGCAATGGCTATGCCGGCCTGTCCGACACCTGCCTCTATTTCATCGGCGGGATCATCAAGCACGCCAAGGCGATCAACGCCTTCACCAACCCGACCACCAATAGCTACAAGCGGCTGGTGCCGGGTTATGAGGCGCCGGTGCTGCTCGCTTACTCGGCGCGCAACCGCTCGGCCTCGTGCCGCATCCCCTACGGCACCGGCCCGAAGAGCAAGCGCGTCGAGGTGCGCTTCCCCGACGCGATGGCGAACCCGTATCTGGCCTATGCGGCGCTGCTGATGGCGGGCCTGGACGGGATCCAGAACAAGATCCATCCCGGCGAGGCGATGGACAAGAACCTGTACGACCTGCCGCCGGCCGAGCTGGCACAGGTGCCGACGGTCTGCGCGTCGCTGCGCGAGGCGCTCGACTCGCTGATGGCGGACCACGACTTCCTGCTGAAGGGCGACGTGTTCACCAAGGACCAGATCGAGGCCTATGTCGAGCTGCAGTGGCAGGACGTGGCGCGCTGGGAGATGACCCCGAGCCCGGTCGAGTACGACATGTACTATAGCGCGTAAGGCACAGGGTCTTGGCGTAGCGAGAGGCGCTCGGGGTTTCGACCCCGGGCGCCTCTCTCGTTTGCAGCGGCATCGCGGCCGCCCGGCTTCGCGCGACGCGGCGGCCGGCAAGCCAGGATATGATGCGCAGCGTTTGGAACACGGCAGTGCTCCTGCGCAGGCAGGAGCCCAGGGCCACGAACGTTACCCTCGCGGCCCCGGGCTCCGGCGGATCAGCCTTTAAAACCCGAACGAGGCCCGCGCCGCGATGCGGTCGCCGGCATGGTTCAGCCCGGCATAGGGTGAGGGCACCGCGACGTCGTCGCTGATGTCGGTGCCGGTATAGACCAGCGCCAGCGTCAGCGGCCCGGTGATATGCTGCAATCCCACCGACCAGTCGTGATAGCGGCCGGTCGGGCGCAGTCGCGCGGCGCGCACCGCGTCGTCGACGCTGCCCGACGACCGACCGGCGCTCGCGGTGAGCGTCCATGGTGTCGCGGGGATGCCGACACGGCCGCGCACGCCGAGGTACAGGTTGTCGCCGCCGATCGCGCTCTGCGACGGTGCGTAGCGCGCCTCCGCCCCCGCCTCGATCGGCCCGAGCGAGTAGCTCGCCCCCGCGCCGACCTCGCCATAGTCGAGCGACGCCCGCGCGCCGGAGAAGAGATGGCCCGTGACGAAGCCGTCGAGCCGGAAACCGCCGGCGGTGCGGTTATAGCCGAGCGTGGGTTCGATCACCGCGTCCGCACCGCCGTGGCGGGGGTCGCCGCGCGTCCCGGTGGCGCGCACGCCGACGTCGATCCCGGCGGGCAGGTCGATCCGTGCCCAGGCCGCGGGCGCGAGCTCGCCGTCGCTCCAGCTCAGGCCGCGACGGCGCTCGTCGGTGGTGATCTCGACCCCGGCGTGCGGCGCGATCTGCGCCGCGGCCGGGGTGACATGCGCCGCGCCGATCAGCGCGGCGAGAAGGACGGAACCGTGTCGCACTCAGCCGCGCACCGTGCCGTGCGCCGCGTCGAGCTCCGCCACCAGCGCGTCCTGGTCGCGCGCCGCGACCGCGAGCAGATGCTCGCGCACCGTGTCGCTGCGCGCCGCGACGTCGCGCGCGATCGCGTCCTTCTGGGTCGCGCACCAGCCCGGGCGCGAGCCGGTCAGCGGCTGTTCCGCGCTGACGGTGCGCGCCAGCACATGGCCGGCGGGATGACGCGCCTCGCGCTGCACCGCGACCGACGCCTGCCACGCGCAGCGCAGCGCGCTGGGACGGCCGGGCGCGCCGACCGCGCCGATCTGGCGGTGGGTCACGTCGATGTCGCTGCGATAGGTCACGTCGACGCGCTGGCCGCGGTGGTCGAGCTGGACCTGGTGCGCGGCGTCGGGCGCGGCGGGCAGCGGTTCGGTGGCGGTGAGCGCCAGGGCGAGCCCGGCGACGATCGAGAAAGCCATGTTCGTTCTCCTTACGCGGCCCCGGGCCATGCTGCCCGGTGGCCCTACCGAGATGATGCCGGGCGCGGCCGCTTCAATGAAGTGGGGCCGTCTCGCAACGATTCGTCACACGCGATACGACCCATGTTGCTGATCGAGCTTCCGTGCGACGGTTGTGCGCGGCCCGATGGCGCGGCACAGTCGCCGCCGATGTCCTATGCGCCCGCCCTACCCACGATCGCCGAGGCGATCCAGGCCTCGCTCAGCCCCGTCTTCATGCTCACCGGGATCGGCGCGCTGCTCAACGTACTGACCGGGCGGCTGGCGCGCGTGATCGATCGCGCGCGCGTGCTGGAGGAGCGGCATCCCGCGCTCCAGCGCGAGGATCGCTCGCGCGCCGCGGCCGAGCTGCGCCGGCTGGCGCGCCGGATGAAGGTGATCAACGCTTCCTTGTTCCTCGCGGTGGCCAGCGCGGTGGCGACCTGCGCGGTGGTGGCGATGCTGTTCATCGGCGCGCTGACCCGGTTCCATATCGGGCAATGGGTGGCATTCAGCTTCATCCTCGCGATGTCGCTGCTGATCGCGGCGTTCGTCGCCTTCATGGTCGAGGTGCGGCTGTCGATCCACGCGATCCGCGTGCGCGACGAACTGCTGCACTAGGCAGGCGAGCGCCGGCGGCCTCGGGGAGACCGCCGGTGCCACGAGGAGCGGTGCGGCAACAGCCGGCGCGCCCGGCTCAGCGCGTCGGGTCGATGAGATATTTCTCGCCCGTCGCCTTGCGCTCATAGCCGCGCAGCACCGCCGGATCGAGCGCCTCGGCCAGCCCGATCGTACGGGTATAGCGGCTCGCGAAGGTGGTGGTCAGTTCGTCCACCACGCGCTGGCGCATCCGCCCGACCAGCTCGCGCCCGGCCTTCTGCAACCACGGCGTCAGCAGGAAGCCCGACACGCTCCACTGGAAGCCGAACGCCAGCCGGTTGAGCGTCGTCGGCGCCGTGTCGAGCGCGCCATAGACGTACAATTGCTTGAACACGTTCGACCCATAGCGGCTGTACTCGGTGGCGCGGCGGTTGGCGGCCTGTTCCATCGCCTGGACGATGTCGCTGCCCAGCGTTCCCCCGCCGATCGCGTCGAAGGCGATCGTCGCGCCCGTCTCGGTGATCGCGTCGGCGAGCCGGGCGCGGAAATCCTCGGCACGGCTGTCGAGCACGTGCGTCGCGCCGATGTCGCGCAACAGCGCCGCCTGCGCCTCGCTGCGCACGATGTTCACCAGCGGCACGCCATCGGCCAGACAGATCTTCTGGAGCATCTGCCCCAGGTTCGATGCCGCCGCGGTGTGGACGATGGCGTGATGCCCCTCCATCCGCATCGTCTCGACGAAGCTGAGCGCGGTGAGCGGGTTGACGAACATCGCCGCGCCGTCCGCGGCGGCGACGCCCTCGGGCAGCGGCACCACGTCGCGCGCGCGCAGCGTGCGATATTGTGCGTACATTGCGCCGCCCATCATGCCGACGGTGCGGCCGACCAGCGCCTGCGCCTCGGGACCGGCGGCGATCACGGTGCCCGCGCCCTCGTTGCCGACGGGCAGCGACTGGCCGATCCGCGCGCGCACCCCGCCCATCCGCTCGCGCGGCACGGTGAAGGTCAGCACCGGCCGGTCGGCGTCACCGCCGCGCTCCAGCGTCGCGACGTCGGCCGGGCCGAGCAGCAGGCCCAGGTCGGACGGATTGATCGGCGCCGCCTCGACCCGCACGATCAGCTCGTCGCCGGTCGGCGGCGCGTGCGTCACCGGCTCGAGCGAGAGCGTCAGCCGCCCGCCCTCGTCCACCGTGGAGCGCAGCTCCAGCCCGGTCACCTCGTCCATCCTCGCCTCCTTGTTCGGTCGTGGCGCAGCGATGCCGCCGCAAGGAGTTGCGGTCAAACCCGTTCTCATCGGCGCCCGGCTGCGCTAGCGCGGGCGGCGATGTTCGACCTCGACGCCTATCTCGCCCGCATCGAATTGCCCGCCCGGCCGACGCGCGACGCCGCCGGGCTGGCGCGGGTCCAGCTCGCCCACCGGCTCACCATCCCGTTCGAGAATCTCGACGTGCGCCTCGGCCGCCCGATCGCGATCGACAGCGAGTCGGTCGCGGCCAAGCTCGTGGGTTCGCGCCGCGGCGGCTATTGTTTCGAGCACAACCGCCTGCTGCTCGACGCGCTCGCCGCGCTGGAGATGACCGCGCGCCCGCTGCTGGCGCGGGTCTGGCTCGGCGCGGCGGCGACCCCGCCGCGCAACCATGTGCTGTCGCTGGTGACGATCGACGGCAGCGACTGGATCGCGGACACGGGCTTCGGCGCGAGCTACGCGCCCATCATGCCGCTCGCCGACGGCGCCGAGGCGACCGCGCCCGACGGCGCGCGCTTCCGCCTGGTGCGCGAGGGCGATGGCTGGCTGCTGCTGCGCGACGGCGACCCGGTGAGCACCGACGGCCGCACCGCCGCCGGATGGAACGGCACCGCGTGGCAGCCGCAATATGGCTTCACCACCGAGCCGGTCCACGACAGCGACCTGGCGATGGGCAACCATTGGGCGATGACCGCGCCGGCGAGCCGCTTCACGCAGATGGCGGTGGTCAGCGTCGTGCTGCCGCACGGCTTCGCCGCGCTGACCGATCGCCGCTATCGCCGCCGCGCCGCGGGCAAGACCGCGGAGGGCGAGATCACCGACCCGCGCGTCTATCGCATGCGGCTGAGCCTGATGTTCGGGATCGACCTGAGCAAGGAAGAGGTCGCGGCGCTCGCGCTCTTCTGACCGCGCCCGCCACTGCCCGGTAACGGACACACCTGTCGCATAATCGTCACACCTCCCCCACGATCGACTTACCGCACTGCGGCAAATGCTTGTCCGCGGCTTGCCCGTGATTAAGGTCCGCGCAGGGATCGGCCTGCCGGGTCACCGCAGCAAATGCGGGGCGCCGTTGCTCGCCGGTCGACGACTCCTAAGGGGAAGTTGATACATGAAGACGTTTCGTACCCAGTTGCTCGCTTCGGCGGTGATGGCGGCGGCGCTGATCGGTGCCCCGGCCTACGCGCAGACCGCAGCGGCCGACGCGCAGCAGCCGACCGACGCCGGCCCCCGCCCGGCCGAGAGCGAGTCGACCGCCACTGGTGACATCGTCGTCACCGGGTCGCGCATCGTCTCGCCCAACCTGATCTCGTCGAGCCCGGTCACCGTGGTGAACGCGCAGGACGTCAAGCTGCAGGGTGCGACGCGCCTCGAGGACGTGCTCAACAACCTGCCGCAGGCGTTCGCGACCCAGGCCTCGTCGGTGTCGAACGGCTCGACCGGTACCGCCACGCTCAACCTGCGCAACCTCGGCGACCAGCGCACGCTGGTGCTGGTCAACGGCCGCCGCCTGATGCCGGGTGACCCGGTCTCGAAGAGCTCGGCCGCGGACATCAACGTCCTGCCGGGCATCATGATCAAGCGCATCGACGTGCTGACCGGCGGCGCCTCGTCGACCTACGGTTCGGACGCGGTCGGCGGCGTCGTCAACTTCGTCCTCGACAACGATTTCTCGGGCGTCAGCCTCGATGCCAATTACGGCATCTTCAACCACAACAACAACAACGACCGGTTCCGTAACCTGGTCCGCAACTCGGGCTATCCGGCGCCGCGCGGCATGACCACCGACGGTCGCAACTTCGACGTCAGCCTCAAGGTCGGCGCGGGCACCGACGATGGCCGCGGCCATATCGTCGGTTATCTCGGCTATCGCTCGATCGCGGCGGTGGACCAGGGCAGCCGCGACTATTCGGCCTGCGGTCTCGGCACCTCGAGCGGCAGCGAATATGTCTGCAGCGGCTCGGCGACCGCCTTCCCGGCGAACTTCACGCTGACCGACGGCACCCGCGACGGCCCGCCGACCCAGTACACGCTCAACGCCGCGGGCCAGCTCGTCCCCGGCCGGACGCTCTACAACGCCAACCCGCTGAACTACTTCCAGCGCCCGGATACCCGCTACACCGGCGGCTTCATGGCGCATTATGACGTCAGCGAGGCGTTCAAGCCCTACGCCGAGTTCATGTTCATGGACGATCGCTCGGTCGCGCAGATCGCGCCGTCGGGCAACTTCAGCAACACCAGCACGCTGAACTGCGGCAACCCGTTCCTGTCCGCGGTGCAGGTCGCGACCTTCTGCCGCGCCTCGAACCTGACGGGTTCGCAGACGACCAATCCTGACGGTACCGTCAGCGACATCGCCAACGTCTTCATCGGTCGCCGCAACGTCGAGGGCGGTGGGCGTCAGGCGGACATCACCCACACTTCGTACCGCTTCGTCGCGGGCGCGCGCGGCGACATCGCCAAGGGCGTCAGCTACGACGTGTTCGGTCAATATGGCACGACCAAGTACAGCCTGATCTACAAGAACGAGTTCTCGGTCAGCCGTACCGGTCGCGCGCTCGACGCGGTGCGCAACGCGCAGGGCCAGATCGTCTGCCGCTCGGTCATCGACGGCAGCGATCCGAACTGCGTGCCGCTGAACATCTTCGGCAGCGCCGCGATCACGCCCGAGGCGCTCAACTACGTCCAGATCTCGGGCCTGCAGCAGGGCCAGACCAAGGAGACGGTGGTCAACGGCTCGATCACCTTCCAGGGCGGCGAATATGGCATCAAGAGCCCGTTCGCCGACGAGGGCTTCGGCCTGAACATCGGCGGCGAGTATCGCAAGGAGCAGCTCGAGCTCAACGTCGACACCTCGTTCGCGACCGGCGATCTGGCCGGCCAGGGCGGCCCCACCCTCCCGGTGGCGGGCGACTATAACGTCAAGGAGTTCTTCGCCGAGGTGCAGCTGCCGCTCGTCGCGGATCGGCCGTTCTTCCACGAGCTGACCCTGAACGCGGGCTATCGCTATTCCGACTACAACCTGTCGGGCGGCGTGAGCTCGTACAAGGGCGCGGCAACCTGGGCGCCGGTGCGCGACATCACGCTGCGCGGTAGCTACAACCGCGCGGTCCGTGCGCCGAACATCCAGGAGCTGTTCCAGTCGCAGTCGGTCCAGATCGACGGTTCGACCGATCCGTGCGCGGGCACCAGCCCGACCGCCACGGCGGCGCAGTGCGTCAACCTGGGTGTCCCGACCAGCCGCTACGGCCTGATCCCGGACAATCCCTCGGCGCAGTATAACGGCCTGCTCGGCGGCAACCTGAACCTGCGTCCGGAGACGGCCGACACGTTCACCGCCGGCGTGATCCTGCGTCCGTCGTTCCTGCCGGGCTTCAACCTGACCGTCGACGCCTTCAGCATCAAGGTGAAGGACATCATCTCGGTTATCGGCGCCGACACGATCCTCGCCCAGTGCGCCGCCACCGGCGACGCGACGCTGTGCGGCCTGATCAACCGCGATGCCAACGGTTCGCTGTGGCAGAGCCCCAACGGCTTCGTCGTCGACACCAACCTGAACAGCGGTTCGCTGAAGACGCGCGGCATCGACATCAACGCGGGCTACACCTACCAGCTCGCCGAGGCGGGTTCGCTGAGCGCGAGCTTCAGCGGCACCTATGTCGACGAATACACCTACGAGAAGGTGGGCGTGTCGTTCGACTGCTCGGGCTATTACGGCGGCCAGTGCGGTCAGCCGCAGGCGAAGTGGCGTCACCAGCTGCGCCTGACCTGGCAGGGCAGCGACGGCATCGGTCTGTCGGGCCGCTGGCGCTACATCGACCCGACGCGGTTCGAGCGCACCAGCGACAATCCGGCGCTCGCCGGCTCGTCGTTCGCGCTGGATCGCCGCATCCCGTCGCAGAGCTACTTCGATCTGACGATGACCGCGCGCGTGCAGGACCGCTACACGTTCCGCATCGGCGCCAACAACCTGCTCGACCGCGAGCCGCCGTCGCTCAGCCAGACCGCGGCGCCGATCGGTTCGTTCGGCAACGGCAACACCTATCCGGGCATCTACGAGCCGCTCGGCCGCTACATCTTCGCGGGCCTGACGATCGACATGTAAGCGATCGTCGTCCAGCGATGGATCGACCTGGGGGCGGCTCGGCAACGGGCCGCCCCTTCTCTTTGGCCCGCGACGCGGGTTATCGCTTTCACCGCCGCGACACGGTACGGAGCGCGCCATGCATTTCCTCGATCAGGCAAAGATCTTCGTGCGCTCGGGCGCGGGCGGCCCCGGCGCGGTCAGCTTCCGGCGCGAGAAGTTCATTGAATATGGCGGCCCCGACGGCGGCGACGGCGGCAAGGGCGGCGACATCGTCTTCGAGGCGGTGGCCGGGCTGAACACGCTGATCGACTTCCGCTACACCCAGCATTTCCGCGCCCCGCGCGGCACCGGCGGCTCGGGCAGCAACCGCACCGGCGGCGGCGGCAAGGACCTCGTCATCAAGGTGCCGGTCGGCACGCAGATCCTCGCCGACGACGAGGAGCGCACGCTGCTGGCCGATCTCACCAAGGTGGGCGAGCGGATCGTGTTCCTGCGCGGCGGCGACGGTGGGCGCGGCAACGCCAGCTACAAGACCTCGACCAACCGCGCGCCGCACCAGCACGGCACCGGCTGGCCCAGCGAGGAGGCGTGGGTGTGGCTGCGGCTCAAGCTGCTCGCCGACGCGGGGCTGGTGGGCTTGCCCAACGCGGGCAAGTCGACCTTCATCAACCAGGTCACCAACGCCCAGGCCAAGGTGGGCGCCTATGCCTTCACCACGACCCGCCCGCAGCTCGGCGTGGTGCGTCACAAGATGCGCGAGTTCGTCGTCGCCGACATCCCCGGGCTGATCGAGGGCGCTGCCGAGGGCGCGGGCATCGGCGACCGCTTCCTCGGCCATATCGAGCGCTGCCGCGTGCTGCTCCACCTCATCGACGCCAACGACGAGGACGTCGCGGAGAGCTATCGCATCGTCCGCGACGAGCTGGCGGCCTATGGCGGCGGGCTCGAGGACAAGCCCGTGGTGGTCGCGCTCAACAAGATCGACACGCTCGACGACGAGCTGATCGCGGCGCTCTCGGCGGAGCTGGAGGAAGCGAGCGGCGCCGAGGTGATCCCGCTCTCGGGCGCGAGCGGCGTCGGCGTCGACTGGGCGCTCGACAAGTTGCTCGAGGCGATCCCGACGAGCGAGTCGCCGGTCGATGACGACGGCGAGGAGGAAGCGCTGGAATGGTCGCCGCTGCGGGGGTAGATTGAGGCGACGCCTATAAGGGAGTCATGGCCACGCAGATCACGCCCGACTACCCGCTGCTGACCGCCGACCGCTTCCTCGAGATGGACTTCGGGGAAGACAAGGCGGAGCTGGACAACGGCGTCGTGCGCATGATGGCCGGCGGTTCGGCGCGCCATGCCCGGGTAAGCGGGAACATCTTCCTGGCGCTCGGCTCGCGACTGCGTGGCAGCGGCTGCTCCCCCTACAACGCGGACATGGCGACGCGGACCCACGATCTGTCGGTCCGCTTCCCGGACGTCGCTGTCTTCTGCGGCAAGAACGATCCGGCGTTCGACGCTGCCAAGGCCTTCACCGACCCGCGCGTCCTGTTCGAGGTGCTCTCCGGCAGCACGGCGCGCACCGATCTCAACGTCAAGCTGGAGGAGTATAAGGCGCTGCCCAGCGTCGACACGATCGTGTTCGTCGACATCGCGGCCGAGCGCCTGCGCGTGCTCCAACGCACCGGGCCGCGCGCGTGGAGCGACGTCGCGCACGATGCCCCCATCGACCTCGCCCTGCCCGCGCTGGGCCTCACCCTTCCCCACGCCGAGATTTTCGCGCGCGATTGAGCCCGGCGCACGCGCGCGCTACCGCTCGCCGCGCCATGTCGCTGTTCCCGCCCGCCGCCTGCCCGCGCCTGATCGTTAAGATCGGCTCGGCGCTGCTCGTCGACGACGCCGGCGGGGTGCGCCGCGCCTGGCTCGAGACGATCGCCGCCGCCATCGCCGAGCGAGTCGCCGCCGGGCAGCAGGTCGCGGTGGTCTCCTCGGGCGCGATCGCGCTCGGCGCGCGCCGGCTCGGGCTCGCCAAGGGCGGGCGTGCCAGCCTGGAGGACGCGCAGGCCGCCGCCGCGACCGGGCAGATCGCGCTCGCCGGCGTGTGGGCCGAGGTGCTCGGCGCGCGCGGGCTCACCGCGGCGCAGATGCTCGTCACGCTCGGCGACCTGGAGGAGCGGCGCCGCTACCTCAACGCCGCGGCGACGCTCAACCGGCTGCTCCAGCTCGGCGTCGTGCCCGTGATCAACGAGAACGATTCGGTCGCCACCGAGGAGATCCGCTTCGGCGACAACGACCGGCTCGCCGCGCGCGTGGCGCAGGCCGCGGCGGCGCAGGGCGTGGTGCTGCTCTCCGACGTCGACGGCCTGTACGACCGCAACCCCGCGCTGCCCGGCGCTCGGCACATCGAACGCGTCGAGCGCATCGACGCCGCGATCGAGGCGATGGCCGACCGCGGCTCGGCCTCGGGCATGGGCTCGGGCGGCATGGTCTCCAAGATCGCGGCGGCGCGGATCGCCAATGCCGCGGGCGCGGCGCTCGCGATCGCCTCGGGGCGCGCCGAGGCGCCGCTGTCGGCCGCGGCGCGGCACACGCTCTTCGTCGCCGAGCGCGCCGCGCCCGCGCGCAAGGCGTGGCTCGCCGGCGGGCTGACCGCACGCGGCGCGCTCCACGTCGACGCCGGCGCGGCGCGCGCGCTGACCGAGGGCCGCAGCCTGCTCGCCGCCGGCGTAACGCGGGTGGAGGGAGAGTTCGCGCGCGGCGATCTCGTCACCATCGAGGGGCCGACGGGGACGATCGCGCGCGGTCTCGCCGAATATGACGCAGGCGAGGCGGTGCGGCTGCTCGGGCGCCGCAGCGACGAGCAGGCGGCGATCCTCGGCTATGCCCCGCGCGCCGCGCTGGTCCACCGCAACCATATGGCGCTGCTGTGATCCTGGCGCTGACCGGGGCGACCGGCTTCGTCGGCGGTGCGCTGCTGGAGCAGGCACTCGCCGCGGGACACGAAGTGCGCGCACTGGCGCGGCGGGCGCAGCCGGGGCGCGAGGGCGTGACCTGGGTGAGCGGCGCGCTCGACGATTCGGCGGCGCTCTCGGCGCTGGCGTCGACCGCGGACGCGGTGATCCACGTCGCCGGCGCGGTGAACGCGCCCGACCGCCCCGCTTTCGCCGCCGCCAACATCGAGGGTACGCGCGCCGTGGTCGAGGCGGCCAAGGTGTGGGGAGTCGCCCGCTTCGTCCACGTCTCCTCGCTCGCCGCGCGCGAGCCGACGCTCTCCAATTACGGTTGGTCGAAGGCCGGTGCCGAGGCGGTCGTGCACGAAAGCGGGCTCGACTGGACGATCGTCCGTCCGCCCGGCGTCTACGGCCCCGGCGACATGGAGCAGCGCGACCTGTTCCGCGCGGCGCGGCGCGGTGTCGTGCCCTTGCCCCCCAACGGCCGGCTCTCGATCATCCACGTCGACGACCTCGCGCGGCTGCTGCTCACCCTCGCCGGGCGACCGGGTGCGGGCGCGCACGCCCTCTACGAGCCCGCCAGTTCCGACGGCGCGCTGCGCTACACCGACTTCGCCCGCGCGATCGCCGCCGCGGTGGGCCGCCGCGCGCTGCCGCTGCCGCTGCCCGCCGCCTTGCTCCGCCTCGCCGCGCGCGGTGACGCGCTGTTCCGCGGCGCCAACGCCAAGCTCACCGCCGACCGTGTCGCTTATATGGTCCACCCCGACTGGACCGCCGATCCCGCCAAGGCGCCCCCGCCCGAGCTGTGGCGCGCGCGGATCGGCGCGGCGGCGGGGCTGGCCGCCACGGCGCGATGGTATCGCGCCCAGGGCCTGCTATAGCGCGGCCCGACATCCGCCGCATTTCAAGGCCACAGCCGAGCTTATGACCGACCGCAGCACGATCCTCGACACGCTCCGCGCGCAGATCGAACCCTTCAACAAGAAGGGCATCGAGATCACCGAGGCGACCACCTTCCAGGGCGACCTGGAGTGGGACTCGCTCACCGTGATGGACTTCGTCGCCGCGATCGAGGACGAGTTCGACATCATCATCACGATGAACATGCAGGCCGAGATCGAGACCGTGGGGCAGCTCGCCGACGCGGTCGAGAAGCTGCGGGGCTGACCGCGATGACCGAGACCGGCCTCCAGCCCGAGGCGCTGCCCGAGACCGTCGCGCCCGCGCCCACCGCGCGCGACCTGTTCGCCAAGTTCGACCCGCTGATCGCCGAGCGCGACAGACTGATGGCCTCGGGCGTGCGCGACCCGTTCGGCATCGTCATGGAGGAGGTGCGCTCGCCCACCACCGCGGTGATCCGCGGTCAGGAGACGATCCTGCTCGGCACCTACAATTACATGGGGATGACCTTCGACCCCGACGTGATCGCGGCGGGCAAGCGCGCGCTGGAGCAGTTCGGCAGCGGCACCAACGGCAGCCGCATGCTCAACGGCACCTTCCGCGACCATGTCGACGCCGAGGACGCGCTGCGCGAGTTCTACGGCGCCGCGCACGCGATGGTCTTCTCCACGGGCTATCAGGCCAACCTCGGCGTGATCTCGACGATCGCGGGGCGCGGCGAATATGTCATCCTCGACGCCGACAGCCACGCCTCGATCTACGACGGCTGCAAGATGGGCGACGCCGAGATCGTGCGCTTTCGCCACAATTCGGTCGAGGATCTCGACAAGCGGCTCGGCCGCCTGCCCAAGGAGCCGGGCAAGCTGGTGGTGCTCGAGGGCGTCTACTCGATGCTGGGCGACATCGCGCCGCTGCGCGAGATGGTCGCGGTGGCGCGCAAGCACGGCTGCATGGTGCTGGTCGACGAGGCGCACTCGATGGGCTTCTTCGGCGAGCACGGCCGCGGCGTCTACGAGGAACTGGGCCTCACGCTCGGCGACGACGTCGATTTCGTGATCGGCACCTTCTCCAAGTCGGTCGGAACCGTCGGCGGCTTCTGCATCTCGAACCATCCCAAGTTCGAGGCGCTGCGCCTGTCCTGCCGCCCCTATATCTTCACCGCCTCGCTGCCGCCGTCAGTGGTCGCCACCGCCGCCACCTCGGTGCGCAAGCTGATGCACGCGCACGAGAAGCGCGCGCGGCTGTGGGACAATGCGCGGCGGCTGCACGGCGGGCTGAAGGCGCTGGGCTTCCGGCTCGGCACCGACGCGCCCGACTCCGCGATCGTCGCGGTGATCCTGGAGGACCAGGAGCAGGCGGTGGCGATGTGGCAGGGGCTGCTCGAGGCCGGGCTGTACGTCAACGTCGCGCGCCCGCCCGCGACGCCGACGGGGACGTTCCTGCTGCGCTGCTCGATCTGCGCCGAGCACAGCGCCGAACAGATCGACCGCGTGGTCACCATGTTCGCCACGGCGGGTCAGCAAGTCGGCGCGATCCCCGCGCGTTAGCTTTTTCGTTAACCTTCGGTAAGGTAAACGCGCGGCGTGACGTACGACGACGCCGAGCGCGGGGGGCCGACCTCCACCTGGGGCACCATCGCCTTGTGGATGATGGGCTTGCTCGGGGTCGCGGTGCTCGGCGCGCTGCTGCTCACGCTGCGCGAGGCCAACCACCAGCGCGACGATGCGCTGGCGGCGCAGCGGCACAGCTATGACGTGATGATCCTGGTGCGGACGCTGCAGGGGACGATCGCGCGCTCCGAGGCCTCGCTCGGCCGCTACGTCATCTCGGGCGACCAGCAGCTCGGCCGGCTCTATTACGAGGACTGGCGCCGCGCCGACGAGACGATCGACCGGCTCGAGAAGCTGACGCACGACAATGACGTCCAGTCGCGCCACCTCGCCGAGATCCGCGACGCCTTTCGCGAGCGCGGCGACGAGCTGGCGCTGACCGCGCTCAACACCAATTACCGCAAGAACAGCCAGGCGCTGGCGCGCTTCTATCACAGCAGCACCTCCGGCTCGCTGCTGCGGATCAACGACGGGCTCGACGCGCTGGTGACGCAGGAGCGCAAGCTGCTCGAGGCCCGCACCAGCCACGCCCAGGCGTCGGTGAAACGGTCGAGCATCATCGCCAAGGTGCTGGCGGCGTTCGGGCTGCTGCTGGTCGTCGGGGTGATCTGGCTCGGCTGGGCGGTGGTCTCCGCGCTGGGCGAACATACTGTCGCGCGCGCCGAGGCCGACGCGCAGCGCGACCGGGCCGAGGAGCTCACCAGCGCGGTGGCGCAGGCCACCGAGGAATTGCGCGCGCAGGAGGCGCGGCTCCGCCAGATCCAGAAGATGGAGGCAGTGGGCCAGCTCACCGGCGGCATCGCGCACGACTTCAATAACATGCTCGCGGTGGTGCTGGGCGGGATCGAGCTGGCGCAGCGCGCGGTGGCGCTCGATCCGGCCACCGCCGCGCGGCACCTCGCCAGCGCGCACGACGGTGCGCAGCGCGCCGCAGCGCTGACCGCGCAGCTGCTCGCCTTCGCGCGCGAGACCGCGATCAACCCCGAGACGATCGCGACCGCTACCTTGTTCGACGGGCTCGCCGACCTGATCGGACGCACGCTGGGCGAAGGCGTGTCGGTGCGCTTCGACGACGAGAGCGACGGCTGGTGTACGCGCGCCGACCGGGTCCAGCTCGAGAATTCCTTGGTCAATCTGGCGGTGAACGCGCGCGACGCGATGGAGGGACGCGGCGCGCTCACGGTGCGGGCGGCACGGCGCACCGTGGCGGGGGACGAGTTTGTCGCGCTGTCGGTCAGCGACACCGGCTGCGGCATGCCGCCCGAGCTGGTCGAGCGCGCGTTCGAACCGTTCTTCACCACCAAGCCGGTCGGCAAGGGGACCGGGCTGGGGCTGAGCCAGGTCTTCTCCTTCGCGCGCCAGATCGGCGGCGACGCCGCGATCGACTCGGTCGTGGGCGTGGGAACGACGGTGACGCTGCTGCTGCCGCGCGAGCGCGCGCCCGCGGCACCGGCCGCCGCGGTGCCGGCCACGGCCACGGCCCCTGCCGCCGAAGCGGTCGAGGCGGTGCGGCCGGACGGATTGCACATCCTGGTGGTCGAGGATGACCCGCGCGTCCTGCCCGCGACGATGGACGCGCTGGTCGAGCTCGGCCATCACCCGCACGCCTGCGACGACCCGACCCGCGCCGCGGCGATGCTCGCCGGGATGGAGCGGGTCGACCTGATCCTCTCGGACGTGCTGATGCCGACGCTGACAGGTCCCGAGATGGTCGCCGCGCTGGCCGCGACCCACGCGCGCGTGCCCGTGCTGTTCGTCACCGGCTTCGCGGGCGGCGCCGACGAGGCGATCGATCTCGGCGGCCGCCCGGTGCTGCGCAAGCCCTTCACCCTCGCGGGGCTGGAGCGCGCGGTGGCACAGGCCGCGGTCGCGCCGGGGGAGACGCGCGCGGCGGCGTGAGGTGGCAAGATCCTCCCCTCGACAGGGAGGTGGCAGCACGCAGCGCGGACGGAGGGGTGTCGCCGCCGGTAGGGGGCGGCGACCATCACCGGCGGCGATACCCCGCCACCACGCCCTCCGGGCGCGGTCCCCTCCCCTTACAGGCGGGGCAATCGCATATGGGCAATTCTTACAGCTTCCGCTCGCCGATTGCCGTCCTGTCATCCCGGGCTTGATCCGGGATCCATGGTGCCGCGAGAACAAGGGCTGATGCGTACGCGGCACCATGGATCCCGGGTCAAGCCCGGGATGACGGCAGGATGTGATGAGCCCGGTGCGTCACACCATCATATGCGATAGCCCTGCCCTTACAGGGGAGGCGCTGAGCCCCTCCCCGCCCCACATTCGCGTGCAGCGCCACGCTTTTCGCTGCTGACGCGCGCGCCGCGGGTCCGTATAGCCGCAACCTCACCAGGGCGTTCACCGCCCGATGCCACGGGGCAGCGCCGCACCTTGTTCACCTCGATCGACCGCTACATGGCCCGGCTGATCGCGCTGCCGCTGTTCGCCACGCTGCTGATCGCCTCGATGCTGCTGATCCTCGACCGGATCGGCCGCCTGTTCGATTTCGTCATCACGCAGGGCGGCCCGGTCAGCGTGGTGTGGAAGATGCTCGCCAACCTGCTGCCCGAATATCTCGGCCTCGGCATCCCGATCGGACTGATGCTGGGCGTGCTGCTCGCCTTCCGCCGCATCGCGACGTCGAGCGAGCTCGACGTGATGCGCGGCGTCGGCATGAGCTACTCGCGGCTGCTGCGCGTGCCGTATATGTACGCGATCGTGCTGGCCGCGCTCAACATCGCCATCGTCGGCTATGTCCAGCCGCTGGCGCGCTACAATTACGAGAAGCTGCGCTTCGAGCTGCGCACCGGCGCGCTCGGCGCCTCGATCAAGGTGGGCGAGTTCACGCATCTGGGCGATCGCATGACGCTGCGGATCGAGCGCAGCCGCGAGAGCGGGCGCCAGCTGTCCGGCATCTTCGTCCACGCGCTGACGCCGCGCAACGACTGGGTCGGCGTCACCGCCGAGACCGGCCAGTTCCTCGCCACCGACGATCCCAACGTCATCATCTTCCGCCTCACCGACGGGACGCTGATCCACAACCGGCCCGACTTCCCGACGCCGCGGACGCTGACCTTCACCGCGCACGACCTGCCGATCAACCTGCCGCGTTTCGAGAGCTTCCGCACGCGCGGCGGCAAGAACCTCGAATATACGCTGCCCCAGCTCGCCAAGCTCGGCCACGCCGCCAACGCCAGCGCGGCGCAGCGCGACGGCAGCCGCGCCGAGTTCCACTTCCGCGTCGTCGAGGTGGCGATGATGTTCCTGCTGCCACTGCTGGCGGTGTCGCTCGGCGTGCCGCCCAAGCGCTCCAACTCGGCGCTGGGCGTGTTCCTGTCGATCGTGATGGTGGTCACCTATCACAAGATCAACCAATATGCCGCCGCACTCGGCGAGCGCGGCACGGTCGATCCGCTGATCGCGCTATGGGCGCCGTTCCTGCTGTTCGGCGCGCTGATCCTGTGGATGTATTATACCCTGGCCTATGTCCCCGGCGGCCAGCCGATCGGCGCGCTGGAGCGCTTCTTCGGCAAGGCCTGGGCGATGGTGGCGCGCTATCTGCCCGGACGCCGGCGCAAGGAGGCGCGCGCGTGACCGCCTTCTTCCCCTCGCGCACCGTCGCGATCTACATGGCGCGGCTGTTCCTGACGCGCACCTTCGGTATCCTGTTCGGGCTGGTGCTGGTGCTCCAGACGCTCGACCTGCTGAGCGAGAGCGGGCGCATCCTCGCCACCGCGGGCAACGGCGACGCCGAGGTGTGGCGCTACGTCTCGCTGCGCGCGCCGCAGATCATCTCCACCTTCCTGCCCTTCTCGGTGCTGCTGGGCACGGTGCTGACGCTCATCACGATGAACGCCAACAGCGAGGTGGTGGCGCTCAAGGCGTCGGGCCTGTCGGCGCATCAGGTGCTCGCGCCGCTGGTGATCGCCAGCGTCGGCATCGCGCTGCTGACCTTCGCGTTCAACGATCGCATCGTCAGTCGCGCCACGGCCGAGCTGAGCGCGTGGCAACGGGTGAATTACGGCGCGATGCCGCTCGACCGCGGCGACCGGTCGAACGTCTGGGTGCGCGCCGACAACAACCTGATCTCGGCGGACCGGATCAGCGGGCGCGGCGAGGCGGCGCGGCTGGGCGGGGTGACGGTCTATGAGCGCAATCCCGACGGCGGCCTGCGCGGGCTGGTGACCGCGCCCAACGGCCTGCGACAGGGCGACGGCTGGAAGGTGTGGCCGGCGAAGCGGTTCGACGTCGCCTCGGGGCGGCTGGTGCCGCTCGGCACGGTGGTGGTAGCGCGCGGGGTCACGCCCGATCAATTCACGCTGGCCAATGTCGACGGCGACGCCTTGTCCTTCGCCGGCCTGCGCGCGGCGATCAGCGACCTGGAAGAGGCGGGGCGGCCGACCAAGTCGCTCGAGGGCGTGCTGTGGCACAAATTGTCGGGGCCGCTTTCGTCGGTGCTGATGCCGCTGCTGGGCGCGGTGGCGGCGTTCGGTATCGCCCGCTCGGGGGCGCTGTTCGTCCGCGCGGTGGTCGGCATGGCGCTGGGGTTCGCCTATTTCATGGCCGACAAGTTCGCGCTGGCGATGGGCAATCTCGGCGCCTACCCGCCCTTCCTCGCCGCCTGGGCGCCGTTCCTGCTCTTCCTGCTGATCGGCGAGGCGGTGCTGCTGCGCACGGAGGAGTAGCGCCCCGATCGCGCACCGATGCTCCTGCGCGCGCAGGAGCCTGGTGCCGCAGACGAGACGCCCGTGGCTCTGGGTTCCTGCGTCCGCAGGAACACGAGGGAAGAAGGGCGAGGTGCTCACGTCCCGCTGCCCCCCACTGGCGTCATCCTGAACTCGTTTCAGGATCCACCGTGCCGCTTACCCGCCGGCTGCGGCGTTTGCGGGACCGTGGGTCCGGACCCAAAAGGCCGTTAGCATCTTCGGCCGTCTGATCTGCCGCTGCGATTCTCGGGTGATACGTTACGATGAGGGAAGCCGCTTTCTCTTCCCTCATCGTCATCCCGGCCTCGCGCCGGGATCCATTCCTCCGCGAGGGCAACGCCCGCTGCTCTCGCGGCACCATGGATCCCGGGTCGAGCCCGGGATGACGGAGGCAAATCGCTCTCGCGACAATGACCCTTTTGGGTCCGGCCCCGTGGATCCTGAAACAAGTTCAGGATGACGCTGGTGACAGGAGGTACCGCGCGCCGGCCTCAGCGCGGCCGCATCGTCGCCGCGGCGAGCTTGCCCACCAGCCCCGGCAGACCGGCGTAGTTCGCCTTGTGATAGGACGAGTCCTGCTCCAGCACGCGGGAGATCCGCCGATGCGCCTCCGCCAGCGCGTGATAGGGCAATCCCGGCAGCAGATGGTGCAGCGCGTGATAGCGCAGCCCCACCGGCGCCCAGAGCACCGGCAGCATCGCGGGCGGGGGCACGTTGACCGTGTCGAGATATTGGGCGGTGACCGACATCGGCTCGCCCTCATTCTGCCACAGATGCGCCACCAGGGTGCGCACCTGGTTGATCAGCGCCACACCCGAGCCGACCAGCAGGAAGATGACGAACGCGCGCAGCGACACGACACCCGTCGCGGCCAGCGCGAGCAGCGCGATCGACCACAGGCTGGTCGCGATCTCCCAGCGCGTCCAGCGCGCCTTCTCCTCACCCTGCGGCGGGCGGCGGCGGAACTGCGGGTTGATCGACAGCGCCGAATAGCGCGCCACCACCTGCTCGCGCAGCCGCGGCGACAGCGCCGACAGCGGTGCCAGCACGGCGTAGCGGATCAGCAGCCCGACCGGCGCCAGCGCCGACACCAGGATGAACACCGGCAAGGTCCACGGCCGCATCAGCGCCAGCGGCAGATATTCGGGATCCTCCGCGGTACCGTAGCGCGTCTTGGCGTGGTGCAGATTGTGGACGCCCTCGTACATGAAGGACGGGATCATCATCGGCACGCCGATCAACGCGTTCCATGCCGCGCGGAAGCCGGGCACCGCGGCGTGCTTGATGTGAGTCAGCTCGTGGATCAGGCTCATCCCGCGGTACAGCGCCAGCACCGCGACGACCCCCGCCACCACGGCCCATCCGCTCGCGGAGACCGTCACCGCGAGGGCCAGCGCGGCATAGCCGACGAGCGCCGAGCCGATCAGGTCGGCCCAGTAGAGCGCCGGGCGCGGCTGCACCAGATCGCGGGTGAGCTCGGCGGCGGCGCGCAGCATCGCCTTGTCGTCGGCGATCGGCGCCCGCGGCGCAACAGGCGCGGCGCCCGCGCGGTCGAGGGTGATCGTGTTCATGGCTCGGTCCATTGCCCCAACATAGTGGCGACAGCATGACCTTTACAGGACGGCGTGGGTCCCCGTTGCAGGTAAAAGCTCGCTCGCTATGATCGCTTTCTCCGTTTAACGGCGAGCGCCATGTCCGATCTCTCCATCACCCCGGTCACCACCAAGCGGGAACGCAAGGCGTTCGTCGACCTGCCCTTCCGGCTTTACGCGGACGATCCCTACTGGGTCCCCCCGCTGAAGGGCGAGGCGCTCGGGCTGATCACGCCGGAGAAGAACGGATGGTTCAGCCATGCCAAGGCGCAGCTCTTCCTGGCGCGGCGCGACGGGCGCGTGGTCGGGCGGATCTCGGCGCATATCGACACGCTCGCGCTCGACATGCCCGACGAACAGGGCTTCGGCCCCGGTGTCGGCCAATGGGGGCTGATGGACGCGGAGGACGAGGACATCTTCCGCGCCCTGCTGGATCGCGCCGAGACGTGGCTGCGCGAGCAGGGGATGACGCGCGCGCTCGGCCCGATCAGCATGTCGATCTGGGAAGAGCCGGGGCTGCTGATCCAGGGGTTCGAGCAGGCGCCCACCGTGATGATGGGGCATCACAAGCCGGTCTATCGCGAGTGGATCGAGCGCGCCGGCTACCGACCCGTGAAACAGCTGGTCACCTACGAACTCGACATCACGCAGGAGTTCCCGCCGATCGTGAAGCGGATCATCCGCTCCGGCGAGAACAACAAGAGCATCGTCGTGCGCGAGGTCGACAAGAGCCGCTTCGACGAGGAAGCCGCGATCATCCTCGAGATCCTCAACGACGCCTGGTCGGATAACTGGGGTTTCGTGCCGCTCACCCCGCCCGAGATCAAGGACGTCGGCGTCAAGCTCAAGCCGATCGTGTTCAACGACCTGATCCGCATCGCCGAGGTGGACGGCCGGCCGGTCGCGTTCATGATCACGCTACCCGACCTCAACGAGGCGATCCGGCCGCTCAACGGCAGCCTGCTCCCGTTCGGCTGGGCCAAGCTGCTGCTGTGGCTGCGCAAGCCGCGCGTGCGCACGATGCGCGTGCCGCTGATGGGGGTGCGCAAGGAGCTGCAATCGTCGCGGCTGGCGAGCCAGCTCGCCTTCATGATGATCGAGGCGATCCGCCAGGCGTCGGTGGCGAACTACGGCGCATCGCGCGGCGAGATCGGCTGGATCCTCGACGACAATCAAGGGATGAACTCGATTGCCACCGCGATCGAGAGCCGCGTCAACAAGGTCTATCAGGTCTACGAGCGCACGCTCTGAGCGCGGGGACCGGGAGCGGCGGCGCCGCTCCCTCCCTCCGTCGCGTGATGGGTGTCAGAGCCGCTCGGGAACCTTGACGCCCATTTCCTTCCACTCGGCGCGGGTGTGGCACTCGCGACGGATGATGTGCGAGCCGGTCGACTCGGTGTTGTAGCAATAGCGCGTCTTGGCGCTGCGCACCGGCGCGACCGTGTCGGGCTGGCTCGCGGCGGCGGTGGTGGCGGCGGCGGCAGTCGTGGTCGGCTCGGCCTGTGCCGGCGCGATCAGGACCAGGCTGGCGAAAGCGGCGATGATCGTGGCGTTCATGACAGTGTCTCCCTCGCCCCGTCGATCGGGACACCAGGAGCTTTGCAGCTCGCGTGCCAACTTTGATTTATCGCGCTATTTGAGTGTCTTAGGATAGAAGGCCCAATATGGTGGCGCATGCCGCCGCCGACATGCGGCGGATTTCACCAGATGATGGCGGGCTCTTGTGTCCGCCACCGCACACCCCATCTGATAGCCACTGTCCAGATCTGACCAACGCGAGCCTGGACGGCTGAGAGACACCCGCGCTCCCGCTTGCACGCAGGGAGACTCGACGTGTCCGACCAACCTTCTCCGCCCGCCGCGGCCGTCGCGTGAGCGACGAGCAAGACTCCGCCCCGCGGACGCCGCGTCGCCCGTATTTTCGCCCTGCCAGCAACGTTCCCAAGCTGTCGCCGGAGAGTGCGGCGCGGGAGAGCCAGGTGGTCCGCGCCGCGACCGAACGCTTCGGTCTCGCCGGGGCGATGGCCTTCCTCAATGCCGATGTCGGCCTCGAGGCACGACCGCTCAAACTCGCCGCTGCCAGCCCGGAGGGCGCGCGCGCGGTGCTCGCCCTGATCGCCGCCAGGGACGATGCCGACCCGGGCGAGTGAACGGGTCAGTCGATGACCGTCGCACCCGCGCGGTCGTGCCCCGCGCGTGACTTCCGGGCCGGACGATCCGCTCGCCGGCCTTCCCCGCCGGCGCGTCCGCGCTCAGAAGAGGAAGGCACCGCCCAGCACCAGCCGCGCGTCGGGCGCGTCATGGCTGAGCCCTGCCACGGCGAGTAGGTCCAGCTGCGTCCGCTTGGTCGGCTGCCACGCCAGCGACCCCGCCGCGAGCGTCCGTGTCACGAGGCCGGCGGGATCGTCGTCGCGCTCCACCGACAATTCGGCCACCGCCGTCACATTGTCGGTCAGCGCATAGCCGAGGCCGACCACGCCGCTCGCGTCGAAATGGCGGCCATGGCCGTCGTCGTCGACCGCCGCGGCGGTCTGACCGGTGAAGTCGAGGCTCCAGCGCTCGTCGATCTGCCAATAGACCGGGACGATCACGCCCGCCGACCAGTCGCCGTCGCCGATCCCCGCGCGGCCGGTCGGCAAGGTCACATAGGGCTGGACCGCCGAGGACAAAGCGCGGCCGTCGGGATGGCTCAGCGCGTAGCGATAGCCGATCGTCGTGTCGCCCGCGCCCCAGCGCTGTGACACCGTCCCCGTCGCCTTGTCGCGCGTGCGCAGCGTACCCATCGGGGTGAACTCGATCTGCACCTCGCTGTCGCGCGTCACACCGATCCGCGCAGTGACGTCGCCGAACAGCGTGAGATCTTCGCGCGAGTCGCCGCTATCGTCGCGCTGCCAATCGACGCCGGAGAGCTCGACCTGCACCTGCCCCAGCACGGTGACGCAGCCGCTCGCGCCCAGCGACGGGCGATTGGGACAGAAACGCTCGGTGACCGGACCGTCCTGCGCCACGGCCGGCGCCGCGACCAGCGACATCAGCGCGCCGAGCGCGGCGCGCTTCATCGCAACCGCACCCAGGTGGGGGCGTGGTCGCTCGCTTTCTCGCGGCCGCGATGGTCCTTGTCGACGCCCGCCTCGACCAGCCGATCCGCCACCGCGGGGCTGAGCAGCAGGTGATCGATGCGGAAGCCGGCGTCACGCTGCCACGCGCCCGCCTGATAGTCCCAGAAGGTCCAGATCCCACCGCGCGGGTGGCGGGCGCGCAACGCGTCGGTCCAGCCCTGCGCGACCAGCGCGCGATAGCCCTGGCGGCTCTCGGGCTGCATCAGCGCGTCGCTCGCCATCGCTCGCACCGAGAAGACGTCGTCGTCATTGGGTATGACGTTGTAATCGCCCGCCAGCACCGCGGGCACCTCGTCGGCGAGAAGCTGCGCCGCGCGCGCGCGCAGCCGCTCGATCCAGCGCAGCTTATAGTCGAACTTGGGACCGGGCTGGGGATTGCCGTTGGGCAGGTAGATCGACGCGACGGTCAGCCCGAACACCTCGCATTCGAGATAGCGGCTGTGCTCGTCCTCGGGTTCGCCCGCCAGCCGGCGCTGGCGCTCGACCGGATCGGCACCGCGCGCGAGCACCGCGACGCCGTTGAAGCCCTTCTGCCCGTGCCACACTGCGCCATAGCCCGCGCCGCGGACCTCCGCCTCGGGGAAGGTCTCGTCGCTCGACTTCAGCTCCTGGAGACAGACGATGTCGGGCTGCGCTTCCTCGAGATAGTCGAGCAGCCGCGGCAGCCGCGCCTTGATGCCGTTGACGTTGTAGGTGACGATCTTCACGCGCGCTGATCTATCGCGCGGCGCGTCATTTGTCTCGCCCCGTGAGCAGTCTAGACCGAGAAGCTGGTGCCGCAGCCGCAGCCGCTCGCGGCCTGGGGGTTCTCGACCTTGAACGAGGCACCGCCCAGCGACTCGACATAATCGACGCTGGCGCCGCGCACGAGGTCGAGGCTGATGTCATCGACCACCAGCCGCACGCCGTCGGTCTCCACCACCACGTCACTCGCCTCGGGCGCGTCGGCGAAGCCGAAGCGATATTGGAAGCCGGAGCAGCCGCCCCCCTCGACCGCGAGTCGCAGGATCGCGGGCTTGTTCTGCCGCGCCGCGATCGCCGCGACGCGCGCGGCGGCGGCGGGGGTGAGCGCGATATCGGGTGCGAGCGTGGCCATGTGCGTAAGATAGGCGCGGGCAACGGCGGGCGGAAGGGGGCACGACGCCTTCCCGACCGCCCGGCGACACTGGCCCATCCACTCCCGTCATCCCGGGCTCGACCCGGGATCCATCGTGCCGCGAGAGCCGCCGGCGTTGCTCGCGCGGAAGAATGGATCCCGGCGCGGGGCCGGGATGACGGAAATACTCTCGATCGTAACGCCATCCGCTGCCCCGGAACGAGAAAGGGCCGGCCCGCTTGGCGCGGCGCCGGCCCTCCCCTCCTAAAGCGGAACGATCAGTCCTGCGGCGCGGGGCCGGAGGTCGACACCGGGATCTGGCCGACCGCGCGGTCCTGCGCGGCCATCAGATAATCGGCGGTGGTGAGGAACGGCACCGGGTTCACCGCGTGACCGTCGATCCGCACCTCATAATGGAGGTGCGGCCCGGTCGAGCGCCCGGTCGACCCCATCAGCGCGATCAGCTGGCCGCGCTTCACGCGCGTATGATCCGCGACGATGATCTTCGACAGGTGGCCGTAGCGGGTGGCGATGCCCTTGCCGTGGTTGATCTCGACCATGTTGCCATAGCCGCCCTGGCGGCCGGCGTGGCTGATCACCCCGTCGGCGGTGGCGTAGATCGGCGTACCGCTCGGGCCGGGGATGTCGACGCCGGCGTGCATCGCCGCGGTGCCGCGGAAGGGATCGCTGCGGATGCCGAAATTGCTGGTGAACTGCAGCTTCTGCACCGGCTGCACCGAGGGGATCGCGATCACGCCCTGCTCGAGCCGGTCGAGCTTCTTCCAGCTCATGAACAAGGAGCGGAACTGCTGGTCCGCGGCGAGATCGGCGCGCGCCTCGGGGCTGTTGGCCTCGACCAGCGGGCCGCCCATCGCGCTGCCACCGCGTGCCAGCCGCGAGGTGGAGATGCCCAGCTTGCGCACCTGCTTGGCGGTGGTGGCGTAACGCTGGTCCAGCTCACGCTGCGCCACGGCGGCGAGCTCGGCCTGGCGCGATTCGACGCGCAGGAAGGGCTTGATCGTGTCGGCCGCGACGCGGGTGGCGTCGGGATCGATCGCGAGCGTCGCGCGCGCCAGTTCCTTGCTCTCGCCCGCGCCGGTCAGCGCGGCGGCGAGCAGCGCCTGGCGCTGCTCGATGCGGGTGGCGTGCAGCTCGGCGGTGTGGCGGATGGTGGCGACGCGCGTCTGGAGCTGGGTGACCTTCTGCTCCATCCGGGCGAGCTTGCGCTCGCTGGTCGGCGCGGCGGTGAGCCCGGTCGCGAGCGCGACCTGCTGGCTGGCGGCAACCGCGCCATAGCCCGCGAAGCCGAGGACCAGCGCGGCGCCGCCGCGGACCATCAGGCGGCGCGACCCGGAAGCGGCGCGCAGGCGATCGAGCGGGCGCACGGCCGGCGTGAGAGCGGTGTCGTTCATCGAACCCCAGATCAAAGATTACGGCCGGTGGCGTGTCGCCGCGCGGCCTTCCCCTTTTCCGTACTGCCGCCCCGGAGACGATCGCCTCCCGGACGCAAAGGTTTGTGACCCGAGCAGGGTTAATGAGACAAGAGCGGCGGGGCTTGACCGCGCCCGAATGACGGAAGGACGCGGCGAGTCGTTGTAATTCGCCGAGTCGGACAAGGCTTGATCGCGCAATTTACGTAGGTTGGCGGGCGATTCTGCGCGACGGATCCGGTGCGCCGAGCGCCATGCGCACGCCGGTCCGCGGAATTCTCGACCCGCCGCATGACCGTCGATCGGCACTGTCGGCCAGCGGTCGGAGACCCGCTTCACCCCAGCGAGCGCGCGGCGTCGAGCACCTCCTCGGCATGGCCTTTCACCTTCACCTTGCGCCACGCGCGCGCCAGCCGCCCATCCGCGTCGTACAGGAAGGTGGCGCGCTCGATGCCCATATAGGTCCGACCATACATCTGCTTCTCGCCCCAGACCTCGAAGGCCTCGGTGACGCTGCCGTCGAGGTCGCTGGCGAGCGGAATAACCAGGCCATGGCGCGCGATGAACTTGTTGTGCTTGGCGACCGTGTCGCGCGAGATGCCGACGATCCCCACGCCCGCAGCGGCGAAGCGGCTCGCCAGCGCGGAGAAATCGAGCGCCTCATGGGTGCAGCCCGGCGTGTCGTCCTTGGGATAGAAATAGACGATCAGCGGTCGCGGCAGGTCGCGCAGCCGCAGCGGCGCGCCGTCGGTACCGGTCGCGGTCACGTCCGGGAGGGGGTCCATGCGATGCTCTCCTGCCACTGCGCGGCGACGCTCTCGCGCACCCGATCGAGCGTGGCAAGCAGCGTTTCCCAGTCGGGCAGCATCACCGCGCGCGCGATCAGCGCGCGTGTCGCGGCGGCGGCTGGCTCCTGCGCGTCGGGCGCGACCAGCCGCCCCGTCACCAGCAGCCGCGCGAGCAAGGCATAGGCCTCGCGCATCGTCGGCGCGAGCGCGCCCGCCGCCACGAGCGCCTCGATCGCCTCGCCCAGCCGCGGATCGAAGCCGCGGCGGCGCGTCAGTTGCGTGACATGGACGGCGAACTCGAGGTCGACCAGCCCGCCGGGCAGCAATTTGGCGTCGAGCGGCCCCTGCGGCGGCTTGTGGCGCGCCATCTCGGCACGCATCTCCGCGGCCTCGGCGGGCACGTCGCGCGCGGGCCGGTCGCCCGCCAGCACCGCGGCGACGATCGCCTCCACCGCCGCGCGCGCTTCGGGCGAGCCGAAGACGGCGCGCGCGCGAGTCAGCGCCATATGCTCCCAGGTCCACGCTTCCTCGCGCTGGTAGCGCGCGAAACTGTCAAGGCTGACCACCAGCGGCCCCTGCGCGCCCGACGGCCGCAGCCGCGTGTCGACCGGGTAGAGCGGCCCCGCCGCGGTGGGCACCGACAATGCCGCGGTCACGCGCTGCGCCAGCCGGGTGAAATACAGCGTCGCCCCGAGCGGCTTGGCACCGTCGGACTCGGCGGTGAAATCGCCCGTGAAGAGATAGATCAGATCGAGGTCGGAGGCGTGGGTCAGCGCCATCCCCCCCATGCGCCCGAGCGCGAGGATCACCAGTTCGCCGCCGGGGACGCGGCCATGGGCGCGTTCGAACTCGGCGGTCGCGGCGCTCGCCAGCGTCTCGATCGCCGCCTCGGCGACGCGCGCGTAGCCGGCGGCGACATCGAGCGGGTCGGCCGCCCCCGCGACGATCTGCGCGCCGAGCGCGAAACGCTTGTCGCCGACGACGCGGCGAACATGGTCGAGCAGCGCCTGATAGTCGCCGCCCGCCTCGACCGCGCGCATCTCGGCGACCAGCGCCGGCATCTCGCTGATGGGCGCGAAGGCGCTGGCGTCGATCAGCCCGTCGAGCAGATCGGGGCGTCGCGCCAGCTCGTCGGCCAGCGTCGGCGCGTGGCTGAGCAGTTCGGCGAGCAGCGTCGTCAGGGCGGGGCGCGCCTCGAGCAGGCGGAAGACGTTGACCGCACTCGGCAGCCGCTCGAACAAGTGATCGAGCCGGTTGAGCGCCATCGCGGGCACCGGCGCCTGCGCCAGCGCCCCGACCAGCACCGGCAGCACCGCCTCCAGCGCGTTCTGCGCCGCGGCGGAGCGCAGCGCGGGATAGCGCGCCTCGCGCCAGGCGACGACGCGGCGCACCGCGTCCGCGCTGTCGGAGAAGCCCGCCTCCGCCAGCGTCTCGCCGAGCCGCGCCGGGTCGAAGGGGAGCCCCGCGCCCGCGACGGGTGCGAGCCGATCGAAGGTCGCCGCGACGCGCGCCACGTGCGGGGCGAGCAACGCGAGCAGCGCCGCCCCGTCGTCCACCCCATGCAGATGCGCGACCCGGTCGAGCGCCTCTCCGGCGGGTAGCGCATGGGTCTGGCGGTCGTCGATCATCTGGACGCGATGTTCGATCGTGCGCAGCAGCGTATAGGCCTCGCTCAGCGCCGCCGCGTCCGCCGCGTCGATCCGTCCCGCCTCGGCCAGCGCGGCAAGGGCGTAGCGCGTCGCGGGCGCGCGCACCATCGGCTCGCGACCGCCGTGGATCAGCTGGTGGATCTGCGCGAAGAACTCGATCTCGCGGATGCCGCCGCGTCCGCGCTTCAGGTCGTAACCGGGGCCGAACGCCTGCCCCTGTGCGTGATGGTCGCGGATGCGGCGGGTGATGTCGAGGATCTCGCCGACCGCGCCGAAATCGAGACTGCGCCGCCAGACGAACGGCCGGATCGCTTCCAGGAAGCGAGCGCCCAGCGCGCGGTCTCCCGCCGCCACCCGCGCGCGAATGAAAGCGGCGCGCTCCCACGGCAGCGCCTGCGATTCATAGTAACTGAGCGCGGCGTCGATCGGGATCGCGATCGGCGTCGCCTCGGGCGACGGGCGCAGCCGCAGATCGACGCGCAGCACATAGCCGTCGGCGTCGCGCGCCTGGAGCAATTCGAGCACGCGCCGCCCGATCCGCACCGCCGCGTCCGCGGCATCCTCGCGCGCGCGGCACGGCAGCGTCGCGGGATCGTAGAGGAAGATCGGGTCGATGTCGGACGAATAGTTGAGCTCGCGGCTGCCCTGTTTGCCGAGCGCGATCGCGACGAAGCCGCGCGGCGCGGCTTCCGGGGTTCGCTCGGCGATGGCGCCGGCGATGGCGCGGTCGAGAGCTGAGTCCGCGAAGTCGGTGAGCCGGGCGGTGACCGCGGTGAGGTCGAGCGTGCCGGCGAGATCGCCCAGCGCCACGTCGAGCGCGAGCGCGCGCCGCTCGAGCCGCAGCCGGCGCGCGAGCGGCAGATCGGGGATCGCGAGCGCGGCGGCGGTATCCGTCTCACGCTGGAGCAATATGTTCAGGAACGGCGCGAAGCGTTCCGCCCGGCGGCGCGCCTCGTCGAACCGGGGAGTCGTCATGCCGAAACCTAAGACCAGGTCGTACGTTCGAGCAACATGGTACGAGACGCCTCCTCACATTCCGGCAGCGCCGGCAGCGACTATGTCGTTCGCGCACCGCAGCCCGGCGACGTGTTGGCGGGCTCGTTGCGCGCCGCCTATCGACGCGACAAGGCGCTGCCGAGCGACATGGCACGCCTGCTGTCGCAGCTCGGCGGTCTAGGGCATTGAGAAGAGGGGCGTAGTACGGCGACGTTTCGCGCCCGTCAGCGAGGCCGTCATCCTGAACGTGTTGCAGAAACCACGGCTCCGGATTCGTACGGCTGATCGTCGCGGCAGCCACCCGTCATCCCGGGCTCGGCCCGGGATCCGTTGGTGCGGACCCAAAAGGCGGCTTGCTCTTCATCACCGTCATCCCGGCCTTGCGCCGGGATCCATGGTGCCGCGAGAGCAACGCCGGCGGCTCTCGCGGCGCGATGGATCCCGGGTCAAGGCTCTCCTGAGCTTGTCGAAGGGCCCGGGATGACGGGTGGAGCTAGCCGCCTTCGCGACAATGAACCTTTCGGGTCCGGATCCATGGTGCGCGAGAGCCGCCGATGTTGCTCTGGCGGAGGAATGGATCCCGGCGCGCGGCCGGGATGACGGTGGTTGGACCCGTCCAACCGGAGGGCCGCGAGACAGCCGGCACCGGCCGCACGCGGGCCGCTGGATCCTGAAACGAGTTCAGGATGACGGCTGAAGGCTGATCCTTGGCCCTTTACCCTCAGGCGTCGCGGTCGCGGCTGAGTTCGTCGACCTCGTTCATGATCGAATCGAGCGTCGAGCGGTCGCTGCTGACCTCATGGTCGCGCCGCGAGGACAAGGCGCCGTCGGTCATCAGCGCCTCCAGCGCGACACGCCCGCGCGCGACGCGGCTCTTGATCGTGCCGACCGCCACGCCGCAGATCTCCGCGGCCTCCTCATAGGCGAAGCCACCCGCGCCGACGAGGATCAGCGCCTCGCGCTGCGGCTGCGGCAGGTGCATCAGCGCGCGCTGCATGTCGGCGAGTTCGACGTGCTTGTCCTGGCTCGCCGGTGCGGCGAGCACGCGGTCAGCCACCAGATCGTCCCACTCGCCCTTGAACCGCGCGCGGCGCATCTGGCTGAGGAAGAGGTTGCGCAGGATGATGAAGGTCCAGGCGCGCATGTTGGTGCCGGCCTGGAAGCGCTTGCGCGCCGCCCAGGCCTTGAGCAGCGTCTCCTGCACCAGGTCGTCCGCGAGATCGCGGTTGCCCGACAAGGAGCGGCCGAAGGCGCGCAGATGGGGAATCACGAGCGCGAGCTGCTTCTTGAACTCGGGATCGGACAGCGCGACATATTCCGTCGGTGCCGGGGCCGACGCCTCGTCCGTGTGCGAGGAAGATTGGGTCATGCCGCTCCGTCGTGCTGACGCGGCGCCGTCCTGGCGCACGTCCGAGGCTGGAAGATAGGTACCGCCCGGCCGATTGGCCAGTCCGTCACGCACCACTTGTTCGAGCATCGCGTCAGGACAACAGGATGGCGGCGAAGACGACCACGATCAGCACCAGCGACGCCGCCAATATGTAGCGCGTCATCCCGGGCGTGCTGCCGGCACGGGCCTCATCGGTCTCGAGGTGCACTCGATCGTTCTCGTCTGCCATGGCCATCCAACGCGTGATGACCGTTTTGGGTCCGTAAGGATGGTACCAAGCGACGGCAGGTGCGCGATTTCCGCGTCCGGTCGCGCGATCGGGGTGGCGCGCCGCCACCCCTCTCGCGGAAGCTCACGCCGGGACGGTGGTCTCGTCGAAGAACAGCGCCTGGCTGATCGCCGCCTTCACCGTCGAGCGCTGGAACGGCTTGGTGATCAGGAAGGTCGGCTCGGGCCGCTCGCCGGTGAGCAGCCGCTCGGGGAAGGCGGTGATGAAGATCACCGGCACGTTGAACTCGGCGAGGATGTCCTTCACCGCGTCGATCCCCGAGCTGTCGTCGGCGAGCTGGATGTCGGCCAGCACCAGGCCGGGGCGATCCTCCATCGCCAGCGCCACCGCCTCGTCGCGGGTGACCGCCACGCCGGTGACCTCATGGCCGAGGTCGCGCACGATCGACTCGATGTCCATCGCGATGATCGGCTCGTCCTCGATGATCAGCACGCGCGCGCGCGTCTGCTTCTCGATCTCGGCGAGCGCCTCGGCCACCAGCGAGTCGACCTCGGACGGCTCGACCTCGATCAGATAGGCCGCGTCCTCCGGCGTGAAGCCCTCCATCGCGGTGAGCAGCAGCGCCTGGCGCGACAGCGGCGTCATGCGCGACAGCCGCGCGCGCGCCACCGCCTCCTGCTCCTCGGCCGGCTCGCTGCCCTCCACCTCGTCGAAATTGGCCGAGTTCCAGATCGCCTGGAAGGTGCGATACAGCCCCAGCCGCGGATCGACGTCGCGCGGGAACTGGTCCGGCGCGGCGACGATCGCCTCGAGCGTCGCGCGGACGTAGCGGTCGCCCTGCGCCTGGCTCCCGGTCAGCGCGCGGCCGTACCGGCGCAGGAACGGAAGATGCGGCGCGAGTTGTTGTCCGAGCGACATGTGTAGAAAGCCCTCCCTCACGGCGGTCGCCGAGGCGCCATCGTGCGTCATCAAAAAACGGTCGTGGACGCTGCGCGGCCGTGGCAATAAGTTCCCCCCGGTCGGCGATTTTCGTCGCACGGCGGGGGAACCATCGAGGGGCTATTTGGTTTCATCCGCCGAGCGCGGTCAACCGTGCCAGCTGCATACGAATGTTCCATCGTGTTCCGCTCGACCCGCCCAGCGGTCGCTGGGGCCGGGTTGTCTTGGGGGGTTTGCGTTGACGTCGGACAAGAAAGCGCCGGAGAAGCCGAGCAAGGCCCCCGCCGCGCATTCCAAGAATCGTGACATGGGTTCGGCGCTGCGCTCCGTGTATCAGAAGACCGTCGAGGAAGCCGTGCCCGACGATCTGCTCTCCCTGCTCGGCAAGCTTGACTGACCGAAGTGGCCGCGTCCCCGGCCGCTGACGTCCCGCGCCCGTCCGCGGGGCGGGGCGAGTTCGTCGGTCGCTGGCCGACCGGCGCCAAATTGTTCCTGATCCTCAGCATCGCGCTGCTGCCGCTGGCGCTGATCGCGATCTTCGCGACGCTGCGCGTGACCCAGATCGCCGACACCGAGCTGCGCTCGCACCTGCGCGTGGCCGCGGCCGAAGCGAGCCGCGCGATCGCGATCGAGCTGGTGGGCGACATGACCGCCTTGCGGGTCGCGGTGGACGCGCTCAACGCCGATCACGGCGACGCGCCGAGCTGCGCGCGCACGCAAGGCGTGTTCGCCCAGCAATCGGCGGCGGGGACGAGCTTCGTGATCCTCGATCGCCGCGGCCTGCCGATCTGCGGCGAGCCCTTCCCCGGTGCCGCCGCCTTCGCGCGCCAGTCCGAGCCGGCCGTGATCAGCGCGCGGATCGTCGATGCCGCGACCGGGGGGCGGCGCGGGCTGATGCTGCGCATCGCCGGGCGCAACAATGGCGTCACCGCCGCCGCCTATTTTCCCGCCGCCTTCCTGCAGCAACTCAGCCGCCCGAGTGGCTTCGCGCTCGATTACGGCTCGACGCTGACCCTGGGCAACCAGCGGCTGGAGCTCGATCCGCTCGCGCGCGAGAGCGCGTTCGAGCGGCGTGAGGCGGCGCGCAACGATCTCGCAATCGCGGGGCTCGCGCTGGAGATGCAGGTGCGCAGCGCGCCGATCAGCTCGCCGCTCCTGATCGCGCTGGCGCTCCCGCTGCTGATGTGGGCGCTCGCCGCCGCGATCAGCTGGTTCGTCGTCGACCGCCTGCTGATCGCGCCGCTGCGCGCGCTGCGCGGCAGCATCGCGGCCTATGCGCCCGGAGACCAGCCCGACCCGGCGCTGTTCCGCGCTTTGCCCGCGCAGGAGATCCGCGATCTCGGTGACACGTTCCGCGCGCTCAGCCGCACGGTCGCGTTGCACGAGGCCGGGCTGGCGGAGGGGCTGGTGCGCCAGACGAAATTGACGCGCGAGGTCCATCACCGCGTCAAGAACAACCTCCAGGTCATCTCCAGCCTCATCAACTTCCACGCCCGCGGCGCCAAGAGTGCGGAGGCGACCCAGGCCTATGCCTCGATCCAGCGCCGGGTCGACGCGCTGGCGGTGGTGCACCGCTATCATTTCGCGGAGATGGAAGAAAATCGCGGGGTCGGCCTGCGCTCGGTGCTGGGCGAGCTGGCGTCGAGCATCCGCGCCACCGCGCCCGAGGGGACGCGGATCGGGATCGTGCTCGACATCGACCCCTTCTATGTCACGCAGGACGTCGCGGTGGCGGTGGCCTTTCTGGTGACCGAGCTGGTCGAACTGGCGATGACCTGCGTGCCCGAGGCGCAATTGCGCATCTCGCTCAAGCCGCTCGCCGACGGCGCGCGCGATCGGGCGATGCTGCGGCTGTCGTCGCGCGCGCTGGTGGACAGCGACATATTGCGCGAGGGGCTGGGGCATCGCTACGGGCGCGTGATCGAGGGGCTGACGCGCCAACTGCGCTCATCGCTCGATCATGACCCGCTGTCGGGCGCCTATGAGATCGCGATCGCGGTGACGGGCAGCGAGTAAGTCGCTCGAAAGATTCGGCTTTGGAAAAAAATGCGGCGGGCGCTCGGAACCCTTCCCGGGAGTGGCCGTTCAGCTACCCGGACAGCGACTTTATGCCCCCCCGCTCTCGCTGTCCGCGACATAGGCCCGGAAGCGTCCACCCCTCCCCCCCCCCGGTGACGCTTCCGGGCCTTTATCCTTTCAGATCCGTCGCTTCGCTCGCCGCACGCTATTGCACGCGCGGAACGATCGCGGTTGTCGCGCATTGTCGCGATGATCTTCTAGGAGGCAGTCCATGCGTAAGATGATGACGGTCGCGGCTCTGGCCGGCGCGGTTCTGGTGGCGGCGTGCAACACGGTCGGTGGCGTCGGCAAGGACGTGTCGTCGGCAGGCGACGCGGTGAGCACGGCGGCCGACAAGACGAAGTAATCTTCATCCCTTCGAGGGTCGCACGGGAGGCGGGTCGCGATAACGCGGCCCGCCTTTTGCTATGGGGTGACGTGGTGTCGAGAGCGCTGGAAGGAGGCTTCCTTGCACGGCGCCGTCGCACGATGCCGTGGCACGACGCGGGGGAGGCCCATCATCCGTCGTCATCCCGGACTTGTTCCGGGATCCACGGTGCCGCGCGCTCCCAAGACGTTGCTCCTGCGGACCCGTGGATCCCGGAACAAGTCCGGGATGACGGCTGATCGTTGGAGGCAAATGCCCTGAGCGCGGGGTAACCGCCCCCTATTCCGCCTCGACCGCGGCCGCCGTCTCGCGCGCGCGCTTGCGCTCGGTGAACCAGATGCCGACGATCGCCAGCTCGTAGAGGATCACCAGCGGGATCGCGAGCAGCAGCTGCGAGCCGACGTCGGGCGGCGTCAGCACCGCGGCGATGGCGAAGGCGCCGACGATCGCGTAGCGGCGCGCGCCGATCAGCTGCTTGCGCGTCACGATGCCGGCGCGCTCGAGCAGCATCAGCAGCACCGGCAGCAGGAAGGCGGCGCCGAAGCCGAACAGGAACTGCATGACGAAGCTGAGATAATAGCCCATCGCCGGCAGCGCCTGCTGCTGCACCCCGCCGACCGTGCCGGAGAAGCCGAGCAGGAAGTGGAGCGCCATCGGGATGGCGATATAATAAGCCATCGAGGCACCGAGCAGGAACAGCAGCGGCGTCGCCAGCAGGAAGGGCAGCAGCGCGCGCTTCTCCTTGCGGTACAGGCCGGGCGCGACGAACTGCCACAGCTGCATCGCGATCACCGGGAAGGAGATCATCATCGCGGCGAAGAAGGCGACCTTCACCTGGACGAAGAAGGCCTCGAACAGCTGCGTGTAGATCAGCGTCTTCTGCCCCGCGGTCAGCAGCGGCTGCACCAGGAAGGCGAAGATGTCCTCGGCGAAATACCAGCAGACCGCGAAGGCCAGCACCACCGAGGCGATGCAATAGAGCAGGCGGCGGCGGAGCTCGAGCAGATGGTCGAGCAGCGGCGCGCGGCTGTCTTCCAGCTCGTCGACGACCTCGCTCACGACGCGGCCTTGCTGTCAGCCGCCGGAGGAACGTCCGGCGCACCCGGCACGACGCGCGGCTGTTCGACCATCACCGGCGGGTGATCCTCGTGCGCCGGCGCGCCGTGCGGGGGGGCCAAGGACGCGTCCGTGGGCGTATGCTCGATCTGCGCGGGCGCGTGCTCGCCCGACGCGGGCTCGGGCGGGGGCGGCGGGATCATCGGGTGCTCACGCATGATCCGCTCGTTCTCCGCCTTCCACTTCTTCTCCATCTCCTCCAGCTCGGCCTCGCGCACCATCTCGTCGAAGCCGGCGCGGAACTGGCGCCCGACCGCGCGCGCGCGGCCGACCCAATAGCCGACCACCCGCATCGCCTTGGGCAGGTCCTTGGGGCCGATCACCACCAGCGCGACCAGCGCGACCAGCAGGAACTCGGACGAATCGATGTTGAACATTCAGCGTGCCGGCCGGGTGCGAGGGATCAGCGCCGCTCCTCGCGGACTCGGTCGGCGTCGCGATCGAACGCGGGCTCGGCGCTCGACTGCGCCTCGATGCGCGGCTTGGGCGCGCGATCCTCGGCGTCCTCCTCAGCCATGCCCTTCTTGAAGTTCTTCACGCCCTTGGCGACATCGCCCATCAGGTTCGAGAAGCGCCCGCCACCGAGCAGCAGGACCGCGACGATCGCGAGGATGAGGATATGCGGAAGACTGAAGCTGCCCATGACGGAATCTCCTAATTGCGTGTCATCTAGTCGTCGTCGGCGTCTTTTTCCACCGCGAGTTGCTCGAAGGCGAGATCGACCGGATCGAGCAGCCCCGCGGCGCGCAGATCGTCGATGCCCGGCAGGTCGCGTCGGCTGGTGAGCCCGAAATGTGACAGGAATTCGGGGGTGGTGGCATAAATGAGCGGGCGCCCCGGCACCTCGCGCCGGCCGGCGGGGCGGACCCAGCCCGCCTCCATCAGCACGTCGAGCGTCCCCTTGGCGACCTGGACGCCGCGGATCGCCTCGATCTCGGCGCGGCTGACCGGCTCGTGATAGGCGATGATCGCGAGCGTCTCGATCCCGGCGCGGCTGAGCCGGCGCACCTCCTCGCGGTCGCGGCGCAGCAGGTGGGCGAGATCGGGCGCGGTCTGGAAATGCCAGCGCCCGCCGCGCTCGACCAGCTCGACGCCGCGACCGCGGTAGCGCTCGGCCACGGCGGCGATCGCGGCGCGGATGTCGCCGTCGCCGACATAGGCGCGCAGCGAATCGATCGACAGCGGCTCGGCGCTGGCGAACAGCACCGCCTCCACCGCGCGCTCGATCGCCGCGCTCACGCCGCCGGCCGCCGCAGGTAGAGCGGCGCGAACGGGGCCTCCTGCCGCAGCTCGACCCGCCCCTGCCGCGCCAGCTCGAGCGCGGCGAGGAAGCTCGACGCCAGCGCCGAGCGGCGCAGCGCGACGCTCGCCTGCTCGGGCAGGAAGGCCTCGATCGTGCGCCAGTCGATCGCGCTGCCGACCAGCGCCGCGACGCGCGCGATCGCCGCCTCCAGCGTCATCACCTCGCGGTCGTGGACGACGTGCATCACCGGGCGCGAGCGCGCCGAGACGCGGCCATAGGCGGTCATCAGCTCGTAGAGGTCGGCGGTCCACTGCGCCTTGCGCACCACGCGCAGCCCCTCGGGCGCGGCGCGGCGGAAGACGTCGCGCCCCAGCCGGTCGCGCGCCATCAGCCGCGCGCCGGCGTCGCGCATCGCGTCGAGCCGCTCGAGCCGCAGCTGCAGCCGCATCGCCAGCTCGTCGGCGTCGGGCTCCACCTCGGGGTCGCGCGGCAGCAGCAGCGCCGACTTGAGATAGGCCAGCCACGCCGCCATCACGAGATAGTCGGCGGCGAGCTCGAGCTGGAGCACGCGCGCGCGTTCGACGTAGCGGAGATATTGCTCGACCAGCGCGAGGATCGAGATCTCGCGCAGGTCCACCTTCTGCGCGCGGGCGAGCGACAGCAGCAGGTCGAGCGGCCCTTCCCAGCCCTCCAGATCGAGCGTCAGCTGCTCGGGCGCGTCGCTCACCGGATGGCGCCGGGGCGAGAGGGCAAGGCGCTGACGCGACACATGCGCCGCACCGTGGCACGTGACTCGGGGCGCGGCTAGAGGGGGCGCTGAGGGGGACGCCGGGGCGTAGGCGCTGCCCTTCCCTCACACGCTCCTGTTCCCCGGCGAAAGCCGGGGCCCAGGTGGGGGACGCTGGTGTGCTCCACGACGGCCTTCCCACCTGGACCCCGGCTTCCGCCGGGGAACAGGCAGCGAAGTGAGCGCCTACACCAGCGCCAGCAACCGGTCGCGCGTGTCCAGCAGCGCCGCCAGGTCGCCCGCGGGCGGGGTCAGCGTCGCCATCGCGCGCTCCAGCCGCGCCAGCGACACCGGCGCGATGTCGTCGAGCCGTTCGACGATCTGCTCCATCTCGGGCATGCGCGCCCAGCAGTCGAGCACCAGGTCGCAGCCCGCCGCGATCGCGCCCGCGGCCTTGTCGCCCGCGGTGCCCGACAGCGCCTTCATGTCGATGTCGTCGGTCATCAGCAGCCCGTCGAAGCCGATCGCCCCGCGGATCACCTGCTCGATCACCACCGGCGAGAGCGTCGCGGGCCGCTCGCGATCCCACGCCTCGAAGACGATATGGCTCGTCATCCCCATCGGCGCGTGCGCCAGCGCGCGGAAGGGGGCGAGATCGTCCTCCAGTTCCTCCGCCGCGGCGGTGACGGTCGGCAGGTGATAGTGCGTGTCGAGCAGCGCGCGGCCGTGCCCCGGCATGTGCTTGACCACGCCCACGACGCCGCCCGCGGCCAGCCCCTCCAGCGTGGCGCGGCCCATGGCGGCGACGCGCATCGGCTCGCCGCCGAAGGCGCGCGACGCGATCGCCTCGGTCGTGTCGGCGCGCGCCACGTCGAGGATCGGGTGGCAGTCGACCGTGATCCCCACCTCGGCGAGCATCAGCCCCAGCGCGTGCGCGTTGGCGCGTGCCGCCTCGATCGCGGAAATCGGGGCGAGTTCGTACAGCCGGTCGAACGCCGGCCCGGCCGGGAAGGCGGGCCACTCGGGCGGCCCCAGCCGCGCCACGCGCCCGCCCTCCTGATCGACCAGGATCGGCACGTCGTCGCGCCCCTCCAGCGCGCGCAGCGAGTCGGTCAGCGCGCGCAGCTGGGCACGATCCGCCACGTTGCGCTTGAACAGGATATAGCCCGCGGGGCGCGCGGCGCGGAAGAAGTCGCGCTCGGACGCGCTGAGCTCGAGGCCGGACAGGCCGAAGATGACGGGCTTCATGCGCGCGGCTTGTAGAGTGCCACACGCGCCGTGGGAAATCCCCTCGTGCACCGCCGTCCCGCGGTGGCGGACCCGTGAAGGCGGCCAAGGCGTTGATCCAGGTCACACGGGGGTGTCGAAGGGATCCGCATGTCATATCGCGCCGCCGGCCCGCTGCTTCTCGCCGCCGCCGTCCCCGTCGCCGCACAGGAGCGCGCCGGTCCGCCCGATGCGCGCGCGCCCGACGTCGCCGCGGACCAGCCGCTGATCCCGACCAAGCCGGAACAGCGCGTGCGACGCGAGCCGCTGCGCATCCGGGCGGCGCTCGGGCCGCAGCTCCAGCCCGGCTTCCCCGGCAATGATTCGCTGCGGCTCACCCCGATGCTCAACCTGTCGCGCGCGCGCGGCGACGCGCCGTTCCGCTTCGGTGCCCCCGGCGATGGCAATGCGATCGCGCTGCTGCGTCGCGGCGCGGCCGAGTTCGGGCCGGTGATGCGGCTGGAGGGGCGGCGGCGCGCCGACGACCTGCTCGTCGGTCTGCCCGAGGTGGCGCGCACGGTCGAGCTGGGCGGCTATGCGCAGACCTGGACGAGCGACCGGCTGCGCTGGCGCGGCGACGTGCGCAAGGGGCTGGGTGGGCATGGCGGCTGGATCAGCCAGCTCGGGCTCGACTATGTCCGCCGCGACGGCGACGATTGGCTGGTGTCGCTCGGGCCGCGGGTCACGCTGGCGGACGCGCGCTACCAGCGCGCCTGGTTCGGCGTCTCGCCCGAGGCGGCGGCGCGCACCGGGCTCGCCACCTATTCGCCGGGTGCCGGCGTCCAGTCGCTCGGCGCGACCAGCCGGGTGATCTACGCGCTCACGCCGCGCTGGGGCGTGCAGGCGCAGGCGATGTACCAGCGGCTGGTGGACGATGCGGCGCGCTCCCCGGTGATCCGCCGGGTGGATTCGCGCGATCAGCTCTCGGCCGGGATCGCGCTGAGCTACACCTTCTCGATCCGCTGACGACGACGGTTCAGCCCGTCACGAAACAGGGTTCGCCCGCCACCTTGAGGCGACCGCACAGATCGGTCGCGGCGCGCGGGCTGCCCGCGTTGACGCGCAGCCGGTAGACGTTGCGCCCGTTGACCGTGGCGGGTTGCACCAATTTCTCCAGCTCGGCGACATAGCCGAACCGCTTGGCGATCGCACTCCACGCCGCGTTCGCCGCCGCCTGCGTCGGGAACGCACCGAGCTGGACCTGCGCGCCGCCCGACCCCGCGCCGGGGACGCGGGCAGTCGGCGCCGCGACCGGGCGGGCGGCGCGCAGCGGCGCGCTCGCCTCGGGCACGGAGGCGCTGACGCTCGCCGCCCCGCGCGCGGGCGCCGGGGCCGGCGGCGCGGCGGCCGGCGTCGCACCCGGGCGCACGATCGGCGTCTCGGGCACCGCGCTCAGATCGATCGCGGCCGCGGTGTTGCTGCCCGCGCTCGCGGCAATCGCCGAATCGCCCTCGCCCTCGACCTTGAGACCGCCGGGCTCGTCGGGACGGACCTTATAGTCGCCCGCGGGCGCGGCGATCAGCCCGCCCTCGCCGCCCGCGCTACGCTGATAATGGTACAGGCCGAACAGCACCGCGCCGAGCACCGCCAGCCCGAGCAGCACGAGCAGCACGACGCGGCCGACGGGCGCACCCTCGGGCTCGTCGGGCTCGACCGTCTCGAGCCAGGGCAGCCGGTCCTCGTCGCCGCGCGCGAACGACTGAGACCTCGACATCAGTGCATCTCCGTGACCGCCTCCACGCCCATGATGGCGAGGCCATTGCGGATAATCTGGCCGATCGCGCCGGCCAAGGACAAGCGCGCGGCGGTGACCCGAGCATCCTCCGGGACGAGGAAGCGCCGCTCCGGCCGGTCATTGCCGACATTCCAGAGCGCATGAAACTCGGCCGCGAGATCATAGAGATAGAAGGCGATGCGATGCGGCTCGCGCGCCGCCGCGGCGGTCTCCACCACGCGCGGGAACTGCGCCGCGCGCTTCACCAGCGCGAGCTCCTCCGTATCAAGCCGGGACAGATCGGCCGCCTCGGCGCTGATCCCCGCCTCCGCGGCGCGGCGGTGGAGCGAATGGACGCGCGCGTGCGCGTACTGCACGTAGAAGACCGGATTCTCCTTCGACGCCTCGACCACCTTGGCGAAGTCGAAGTCCATCTGCGCGTCGCTGCGACGCGTCAGCATGGTGAAGCGCACCACGTCCTTGCCGACCTCGCGCACCACGTCGGCGAGCGTGACGAAATTGCCCGCGCGCTTCGACATCTTGACCGGCTCGCCGCCGCGCAGCAGCCGCACCATCTGCACCAGCTTGACGTCGAAGCGGGTCTTGCCCTCGGTCAGCGCGGCGACCGCGGCCTGGATGCGCTTCACCGTGCCGGCATGGTCGGCGCCCCAGATGTCGATCAGCTGGTCGGCGCCCTGCGCCTTCTGAAAATGATAGGCGAGGTCGGCGCCGAAATAGGTCCAGCTGCCGTTCGACTTCTTGATCGGCCGGTCCTGGTCGTCACCGAAGCGGCTCGAGCGGAACAGCGGCAGCTCGACCGGCTCCCAATCCTCGGGGGTCTCGCCCTTGGGCGCCTCCAGCACCCCGTCAAAGACGAGATCGCGCGCGCGCAGCCACGCCTCGGCCGCCTCGGGCTTGCCCGCCGCCTGCAGCTCCGCCTCGGACGAGAACAGGTCGTGGTGGATGCCGAGCAGCGCGAGGTCGTCGCGGATCAGCACCAGCATCGCCGCCACCGCGCGCGTGCGGAACAGCGCGAGCCAGTCGCTTTCCGGCGCGGCGGCGTAGCGGTCGCCGAACTCCTCGGCGAGCGCGCGGCCGACCGGGATCAGATAGTCGCCGGGATACAGCCCCTCGGGCACCGCGCCGACATCCTCGCCGAGCGCCTCGCGGTAGCGCAGGTGCGCCGAGCGCGCGAGCACGTCGACCTGCCCGCCGGCGTCGTTGACGTAATATTCGCGCACCACCTTGTTGCCGGCGAACTCGAGCAGGCTGGCGAGCGCGTCGCCCACCACCGCGCCGCGGCAATGCCCCATGTGCATCGGACCGGTCGGGTTGGCCGAGACATATTCGATGTTGACGGTGACGCCCTCGCCGCCGGACGAGCGACCGTAATCCGCCGCCGCCGCATGGATGGCGCCGATCTCGTCGCGCCACACGTCGTCGCGCAGCCGCAGGTTGATGAAGCCGGGACCGGCGACGCTCACCTCGGCCACGTCGGGCAGCGCGCGCAGCTCGCCCGCCAGCGCCTCGGCGAGCGCGCGCGGGTTGGTCGCGGCGGGCTTGGCGAGCACCATCGCGGCGTTGGTGGCGAGATCGCCGTGGCTGGGATCGCGCGGCGGCTCGACCGTGACGTTGCGGCGGTCGAGCCCGGCCGGCAGCGTGCCGGCGGCGGTGAGCGCGTCGAGCGCGGCGTCGACGTGAGCGGCGAAGCGAGTGAAGAGCGTCATAGGCGCGGCGCCTTAGCCGAAGCGCGGGGGTGACGCAAAACGCACGCGCGTGCCCCGCGGCCACGGCTGCACGCCCTGCAATCACGTTTGCGGAACGAACATTTGCACACGCTGCGGCGCAACATTCATGTTGCATCGCATCAAACGGGCGCACGCCCCCAAGCAGGAGCATCGATCATGCGGACTCTCTCGCTCATCGTCGCCGGCGCGACCGCGCTGCTCGCCACCGCCGCCGGCGCGGCCCCGGCCGAGCGCAGCTTCACGCGCGACGGTCACACCTATGTCTACACCACCAGTGCGCTCGACGCGCAGCGCACCGTGATCGAGGGGCATGAGGTCGGCCGTGGTGCCCGCTTCCGCCTGGTGGTGAACGGCGACCGCGTCTCGGGCAAGGCCAATGGCGTGCCGGTCTCGTTCCGCGCCGCGCAGCCGCTGCCGACCAACGCGAGCGGCGCGACCAACTGAGGACTTGGCGGTCACCCTCCCGCGCTGGAGGGTGACCGCGCGGGCATTCGCTTCGGTTCACCCGCTGCGGGTGAGCCGGGCGGCGCCCGTCGGACACAAGTCCCTTCAACGTCGTGAAGCGACTTCTCGGACGTCGCGGGCGCGGGGCGAAGGTTCCGGTGGCGTGAGCCCAGGCCGGATACACGGTCGACCGTGCGGCCTATGCCGTCGCTGTACCGCGCCTCTCTACGTACCTGTCGGGCCGATCAGAAGCCGTCGGGCAGGTCGATCGCGCCGACCACCTCGCGATAGCGCGCGATCGCGTAGCGGTCGGTCATCCCGGCGATGAAGTCCGCGATATGGCGCGTGACGCCGGGCTCGCCCTCGGGCAGGCGCGAGCGCCACTCCTCGGGGAGGCGCGCCGGGTCGTCGCGATAGGCGGCGAACAGCGCCGTCACCACCTGCGCCGCCGCGGCCGCTGCCGCCAGTTGGCGCGGATGGTGGTACAGGTTGGCGTACATGAAGCGCTTGAGCGCGCGTTCCTCCCCCGCCATCGCGGGCGAGAAGGCGATCAGCGCGCGCCCCGCGGCGCGCACCTCGTCGACGCTCGCCACCCCCGCCGTCGCGATCCGGCGTCGCGATTCCTCGATCAGGTCGTTGACCATCGCCCCGATCTGGCTGCGGATCAGTTCCCCCGCGAGCCGCGCCCGCGGCACGTCGCTGAACCGCGCCGCGACCCGCGCCCAGCCCGCCGCCACCAACGGCACCGCCATGATCTGATCCAGCGTCAGCAGCCCCGCGCGCAGACCGTCGTCGATATCGTGATTGTCATAGGCGATATCGTCCGCCAGCGCGGCCACCTGCGCCTCCAGCGAGGCATAGGTGTCCAGCGCGAGCGCGGCGTCGCGATCGGCCTCGGCGAGCGCCCAGCCCGGATGGCGCACCGGGCCATTGTGCTTGGCCAGCCCTTCCAGCGTCTCCCAGCTGAGGTTGAGCCCGGGCCAGCGCGGATACGGCCGCTCGATCCGCATCAGCGTGCGCAGCGTATGGCCGTTGTGATCGAACCCGCCATGCGCGCGCGTCGCGTCGCGCAAGGCGTCCTCGCCGGCATGGCCGAACGGCGGGTGGCCGATGTCGTGCGCGAGGCACAGCGCCTCGGTGAGATCCTCGTTGAGGCCGAGCGCGCGCGCGATCGTCCGTCCGATCTGCGCGACCTCGAGGCTGTGGGTGAGCCGGACGCGGAAATGGTCGCCGTCGGGGGCGAGAAAGACCTGGGTCTTGTGGCGCAGCCGACGGAAGCTGATCGAGTGGATGATGCGGTCGCGGTCGCGCTGGAAGGCGTCGCGCGGGCCGCGGTCGCCCGATTGCTCGGGATGGAGCCGACCGCGGCTGCGCGCGGGATCGGCGGCCCAGGGAGCGGGCGTCGTGGCGACGATCACTTGGCGTCGAGCCGGCTGACCTTCTGCCCCGCCTCACTGGTGAAGGTGAAGGCGGAGAGTCCCTGCTTGGCGAGCGTGTTCACCATCGCACGCGCCTCGGCCTCGGTCTTGAACGGCCCGGTGACGACGCGGTTGGTGGCGCGCAGCGGCGTGGTGTAGGCGCGCTTTCCCGCGAGCGCGGGCGCCTTGCCCTGCGCCGCCTTCCACGCCTTGCCGAGATCGTCCGCATTGGCGCCGCCCGCGACCTGCACCCAGATCCGCGGCGGCTCGTCGCGCGTCGTGCGCGCCGACTTGTTGGCCTTTTCCGCCTTGTCGCCCCTGTCTGTCTTCGCGGTTCCGTCCGCCTTGCCGCTCTTGCTCGCGGTGGCGCGCTCGTCCCCGGTCTTGCCCGCGCTGGACTTGCCTGCGCTGGACTTGGTCGCGTCGGCGCGGTCCGCGACCTTGCGCCCGGCGCCCCGCGTCGACGCGTCCTCGTTCGCGACGGTCCCGCGCGCGCGCTTGCCCGTGGCGGGAGCCTCCTCGACGGCGTCGCGGGCCGACCGCTTCGCGTCGGCGGCGGCGAGCTGGCGCCGCTGGCCGCGGACGGGCTCGGCCGGCGCGTCGGCGGCGACCTCGCGCGTGGTGACCCGCTTGGCCTCGGCGAGCCGCTGACGCTTCTGCTCGTCGGCGGCCACGTTGCGCTCCGCCGCGCGCGCCGCCTCCTCGATCGACGCGCCGGTGGGCGCGGGCGGCGCCGCCACCGCAACGACGCGCTGCGCCCCCGGCATCGGCGTGACGCCCAGCTCGGCCCCCGGCACCGAGATGCCCGCGACGATCCGGGCGAGGATCGAATCCTCGCCGAGCCGCGGCGGGGTCGGCCGCGCCGCCGCCGCCGCCACCGAGGGCGCGGGCGGCGTCGTTGCCGCAGGCGGGATCGCGCTGCCGGTCGGCCGCGGTGCGGTCGACGGGGGCGGCGTCGCGGCGGCGAGCTGCGTACCCTGCACCGGTGCGCCGGCGGGCCGCGCTCCCGCAACGTTCGCGGTCGCGGTCGCCGGTGTCGACGTCGGCGCGGTCGCGGGAGGCGGGGCCGCGCGTGCGGCGACGGGCGGCGTCGCGGCGGCGAGTTGGGGCGCCGGAGCCGCCGGCGTCGACATGGGCGGCGAGGCGGTCGCGGTGACGGCGGCCGGCGGCGCGACCGGCGGCGTGGCCGTGACGGGCGCCGCGGCGGCGACCTGGCGGCTCGGCGGCCGGGCGCGCGCGGCCGCGGCGGCAGCGCGCGCGGCAATCTGGCGCTGGCGCTCGGCTTCCTTGAGGCGGCGGCGCTGCTCGCCGCGCGAGAGCGGCTTGGTCGCGGCGGGCGCGGGCGCGGCGGCGGCCACCTCGACGCGGCGCGGCGCGTAAGGATCGGCGCCGAGCACGGGCAGCACCGGCACCATGCGCGCGTCGGCGAGCCGCGCCGGGGTCGGCGCCACCTCGCCGAAATGCACGGCGAAGGCGCGGTCGGCGGCGTTCAGCGTCGGCAGCCGCTGGAAGAAGGCGGCGAGCCCCTGCGCCATGCCCGGCGGCATCATGCCGGTCGCGATCCGGTTGGCACCGGCGACGTCGCCGCCCATCGCCAGGATGAAGGCCCGCGCGCGCCACGCACCGCGGTCGGAGCGGCGCAGCAGGGCGTCGATCTCCGCCAGCGCCTCCTGCTGCCGCCCCGAGATGCCGAGCGACAGCGCGTAGCGACGACGGATCTCGTCGAGCTCGTCGCTCTGCCCCCCGCCCTGCGCGAGCGCGAGGCGATAGTCGCGTTGCGCGCGCTCCTGCTCGCCGATGAGATCATAGGCCAGCCCGCGATCGTCGGCGTAGCGCGCCATCACCGCGCCATAACGCTGCGCCTCGTCGAAATAGCGCAGTGCCTCCCCGGGGCGCTCGCCGGCGACGAGGATGCGCGCGATCCCGCCCTTCACGCGCGCGTTGCGCGGGTCGATCGCCTCGGCGCGCTTGTAGAGCGCCGCCGCGGCGGTGGCATCGCCCAGCTTGAACGACAATTCGCCCGCCTCGACCAGCGCGGAGAGATCGCGCGGCGACGCGCCGATCCGCCGTACCAGGTCGGCGAGCCGGTCGGCATCGGGGTTGGCGGCGGGCATGATCGCCTGCGCGCGCGCCGGCAGCGCTGGCGCGGCCGCGGCGAGCGCGGTGGCGAGCGCCAACGGGGTCAACGCGGCGGCGAGCGTGCGTCCCGGTCGCGGTCGAGGGACGTCGGTCATGCGAATCTTCACTCCGCGCCGGCGGTGACGCCGACGGAATCGACTGTGGCCCGTCGCCGGGCCGGGGCGCCGTCTAGACCGATTGGCGACTGAACCGGCAATGACACGCCTCGCCGCGCTGCGATGAAGCGCGCCAGTCCGGCGATGAAACGTGGCGGGCGGTCAGATCTTCTCCGCCGCGGCGAGATAGTCCCACATCTGCTGCGATCCCTCGCTGGTGAGGCGCAGCAGCACGCGGCGGCGGTCGACCGGATCGGCCTCGCGCGTCACCAGCCCGCGATCGACCAGCATCGCGATCTGGCGCAGCGCGGTGGTCAGCGGCGCGCCCGAGGCGACCGCCGCGCTGGTGGTGTAGGTCTGCCGCCCCGACACCTGCTGCACGAACAGGTCGAGCAGCAGGTCGAAGGCGGGTTCGCCGAACATCTCGCCCTGGAAATACTGCGTGCGCAGCCGCCGCTTCGCCAGGATCCGCTCGGCCGCGACGCGGAGCAGGCGGCGCTGGTCCTCGACCCGCGGTGTCTCGAGCAGTTCCACGGTGGCGAGCTGGCGACGGTTGGTGCCGGTGTAGAAGAGGCTGACGTGGTTGGTGACCCAGATCGCGCTGCCGTCCGCCGCGATATAGCGTTTGGTGATCGAATAGGGCTCGCCCCCGGCGAGCAGCGCCTCGGACCGCTGGCGGTTGACGGTGCGATCGTCCTGGTGCGTGATCTCCAAGATGCTGCGCCCGATCAGCCTGTCACGGTCGTAACCGAGCATCGCGATATAATCGTCGTCCGCGTCGACCAGCCGCATCTGCTCGTCGGTCAGGCAACTCATCAGGCTGCGCGATGCCGCGCGATCCATCTCCACCCCCGTGTCCACGCCCGCGATGCGCTTCATCGCTGATGCGTATCGCTAACATGGAACACGTGGGAATGGAGCAAAGAAGATTTACTCTGGATATGATTTCCAGCAACTTAGCCTATGTTAGCGGCACCGCCACACGGGTCACAGGCGGCGCGTACCCGGGTAGGCGAACAGCAGGTCGGCGTCGTTGGAGGCGTGGAGCTGCTCGTGGCCGGTCACGGTGACGCACTCGCCCGCCTTCCACTCCACCCCGCCGACGACCCCCGTGCCGCGGATCGGGACGAGCCAGCCGGTCGCGCCTTCGGGCAGGACGATCTCGCGCGCGCCGCCGGTCCAGCGCTCCAGCACGAACTTCGGCCCTTCGACCAGGATGGTGCGCCCCGGCGCGACCTCCCCCGGCGAGGCGTAGGGGACGTAGGGGTCTAGGTGCGCCACCGCGACGCCGTCGTCGAGGTGCAGCTCGCGCGGGCGACCATAATCGAACAGTCGATAGGTGGTGTCCGAGTTCTGCTGCACCTCGATCACCGTCAGTCCCGCGCCGATGGCGTGGATCACGCCCGATTCCGAATAGAGGAAGTCGCCGGCCTTCACCGGGCGCCAGTCGAGCTTGTGCTCGAGGCTGCCGTCCTCGGCGCTGCTGCGCAGCTCCTCGCGCGTGATCGGCTGGAGCGGGCCGAGCGCGATCGTCGAATCGGGTTCGGCGGCGAGGATCGTCCAGCATTCGTCCTTGCCGCGCGGCAGGCCGCGCTTGTGCGCTTCCTCGTCGGAGGGATGATTCTGCACCGAGAGCTTCTCGCTGGTGAACAGATATTTGATCAGCAGCTCGGGCTCTTCCGGATGCGGCGACTGGAACCAGATCTCGCCGATCGGCGCGGCATCGGGCGCGGGATCGGGGAAGCCGGGGAAGAGGTGATGCCGGCCCCAGGGCTTCTCGACGCGCTTGGTGGCGAGCAGGGTGGCGGGCATGCGAACTCCTTGGGTGCGAGCGAGAGTGCGGCGACAACGTGTCGTCCACGCGGCGTGTTGCGTCCGCGCGAAAGCCGTTGTTCGCCGCGACCTCCTTAAGCTAAGAGCCGGGTCGATGCGTACCCCCCTTTTCCGCCCGCTCTCGCTGGGTCTCGTCGCCGCGCTCGCGCTTCCGATCGCCGGCTGTGCGGGCAACCGCAACCGCGCCGATCTGCCCTATGTCGCGCGCGACGTCGGCACGCTCTATTCCGCCGCCAAGCTGCGGCTCGATCAGGGGCGCTACAAGGAAGCGGCGGCGCTGTTCGACGAGGTCGAGCGCCAGCACCCTTATTCGATCTGGGCGCGGCGCGCGCAGCTGATGGGGTCGTTCAGCTACTACCTGAACCGCGACTATACCCAGGCGATCCAGGGCGCGCAGCGCTTCCTCTCGGTCCACCCCGGCAACCGCGACGCGCCTTACGCTTATTACCTCGTCGCGATGAGCTATTACGAGCAGATCAACGACGTCACGCGCGACCAGAAGATCACCCAGCAGGCGCAGGACGCGCTGGGCGAGCTGACGCGGCGCTATCCCAACACGCGCTACGCCGCCGACGCGCGGCTCAAGATCGACCTGGTGCGCGACCATCTCGCCGGCAAGGAGATGGAGATCGGGCGCTTCTACGAGCGGCGCCGCCAATGGCTCGCCGCCACGCTGCGCTTCCGCCGCGTCGTCGACCAATATCAGACCACGACTCACGCGCCCGAGGCGCTGATGCGGCTGACCGAGACCTATCTCGCGCTGGGCGTCCGCCCCGAGGCGGAGAAGGCCGCGGCGGTGCTCGGGGCCAATTACCCCGGCAGCGACTGGTACCAGCGCGCGTACAAGCTGATGCAGCAATATCCTGCCAAGCCGATCGCGCCGCTCGCGCCCGGCGAGCTGATCGTGCCGGTGGCGACGCGTCCCGGCGTGCCGGGCGAGGCGACCGCGCCGCCGCCCAGCGCCGAGGCGCCCGCACCGACGACGCCGACCACCACGGGGGGCGACAATCCCTCGGGCAGCACCGCGCCCGGCGCGGTCACCGACACGCCCGCCACCACCCCGACCGGCCCGCAGTAACGCGGCGCGGAACAAACGGGGTAAACAGACGCGCGAATCGCCGCTAAGGAGCGCAGGCCGATGCTGACCGCGCTATCCATCCGTGACGTCGTGCTGATCGAGGCGCTCGAGCTCGAATTCGGGCCGGGCCTCGGCGTGCTGACCGGCGAGACCGGCGCGGGCAAGTCGATCCTGCTCGACGCGCTCGGGCTCGCGCTCGGGCGCCGCGGCGAGAGCGGGCTGGTGCGCAGCGGCGCGGCGCAGGCGGTGGTGACCGCCAGCTTCGACGCACCGCCCGCCGCCGCCGCGCTGCTCGCCGACAACGGGCTCGATCTCGATCCCGGCGAGCCGCTCATCATCCGTCGCATCGTCAAGGCCGACGGCGGCAGCCGCGCCTTCGTCAACGACCAGCCCGCCTCCGCCGCGCTGCTGCGCGAGATCGGCGCGCTGCTGGTCGAGATCCACGGCCAGCACGACGATCGCGGCCTGCTCGCCGCGGCGGGCCACCGCGCGCTGCTCGACGCTTTCGCGCGCAGCGACACGCGCGCGGTGGCGGCGGCGCATGCGGCATGGCGGTCCGCCGAGCGCGCGCTCGACGCGGCGCGCGAGGGGATCGCCGCCGCCCAGCGCGACCGCGAGTGGCTCGAACATTCGGTCGCCGAACTGACCGCGCTCGCACCCGAGCCGGGCGAGGAGGAGACGCTCGCCGAGCGCCGCCGCGCGATGCAGCGCGCCGAGAAGGTCGCCGACGACCTCAACGCGGTGACCGACCATCTCGACGGTGGCGACGGCGCGCTGACGCACCTGCGCCAGGCCGCGCGCGTGCTGGAGCGGATCGCGGAGGATCATCCCGCGCTGACCGACGCGCTGTCCGCGGTGGATCGCGCGCTGATCGAGGGGGGTGTCGCAGAGGAGCGGCTGCGCGAGGCCGCGGCGGCGCTGCTGTACGACCCGCGCCAGCTCGAGGACGACGAGGCGCGGCTGTTCGAGCTGCGCGGCATGGCGCGCAAGCATCGCGTCCAGCCCGACGAGCTGGCCGCGCTGACGGGCGACCTGGCGGCGCAGCTCGAGCAACTCAACGCCGGCGAGGAAGGATTGACCGGGCTGGAGCGCGACGTGGCGCAGGCGCGCACGCGCTACGAGGCCGCGGCGGCGGGACTGAGCGTTACCCGCGGCGAGGCCGCGACGCGACTCGACGCGGCGGTCGCGGCCGAGCTCGCGCCGCTCAAGCTCGACGCCGCGCGCTTCCGCACCGTGGTGGCGCCATTGGCCGAGAGCGACTGGTCCGCGGCGGGACGCGACCGCGTCGAGTTCGAGATCGCGACCAACCCGGGCGCGCCCTTCGCGGCGCTCGCCAAGATCGCGTCGGGCGGCGAGCTGTCGCGCTTCATCCTCGCGCTCAAGGTGGCGCTGGCGCAGGAAGGCGGCGCGTCGACGATGATCTTCGACGAGATCGACCGCGGGGTCGGCGGCGCGGTCGCGAGCGCGATCGGCGAGCGGCTCGCGCGGTTGGCGCAGGCGACCCAGCTGCTGGTGGTGACGCACAGCCCGCAGGTGGCGGCGCGCGGTGCCACCCACTGGCTGATCGCCAAGTCGAGCGACGGGGTGGTGACGCGCACCGGCGTCCGCCCGCTCGACGCGGTCGAGCGCCGCGAGGAGATCGCGCGGATGCTCTCCGGCGCGACCGTCACCGACGAGGCGCGCGCGCAGGCGGAGCGGCTGCTCGAGACCGCGTGAGGACGGGGGCGGCGAGCGATTCGCTCGACGTCACTCATCTCGCTTGAACCGTGCTCCTGCGGACGCGAGACCTTTGCAAAAGCCGCGCAACGCTCCGCCGCTACCGTCATCCCGGACGTGTTCCGGGATCCACGCTTCCGCGAGAGCAACGCACCGGCGGTCCGCGGCACGGTGGATCCCGGACCAAGTCCGGGATGACGGAAGGTTTCGCAAAGGTCCCGCGAAAGCAGGAGCACGGCGCTGGTTCAAGCCAGGTGGATCACACCCTAGCGGAGAGCCCCCTCCACCCAGCGTCACCGCACCGCTGGCGCGGCCCGCCCCGGCGATGGTAGACGCCGCTGCATGGGCCACGGTCACCACCACGCGCACGCGCACGCGCATCACCACCACGACCACGATTCGCACGGCCACCACCATCACGCCCCGCCCGAGCGCTGGGATCGCGCCTTCGCGATCGGGATCGGGCTCAACCTCGCTTATGTCGTCGCCGAGGGCGCCGCCGGGCTCGCCTTCGGATCGATGGCGCTGCTCGCCGACGCGGGGCACAATCTCTCCGACGTGCTCGGCCTTGCGGTCGCCTGGGGCGGCGCGACGCTGGCGCGCGCGACACCGTCGAAGCGCTTCACCTATGGGCTCAAGGGCTCGACCATCCTCGCCGCGCTCGCCAACGCGCTGCTGCTGCTCGTCGCGATCGGGGCGATCGCGCTGGAGGCGGTGCATCGTTTCGGCGCGCCGCAGCACGTGCCCGGGCTCACCGTCTCGCTCGTCGCCGGTGCGGGGATCGCGGTCAACGCGGTCACTGCCTGGCTGTTCGCGCGCGGGCGCGAGGGCGACGTCAACATCCGCGGTGCCTATCTCCACATGCTCGCCGACGCGCTCGTCTCCGCCGGCGTGGTGGTGGCCGGGATCGCCCTCTATCTCAGCGGCTTCGGCTGGATCGATCCGGCGGTGAGCCTCGTCATCGCCGCGGTGATCTTCTGGCAGACCTGGGGGCTGCTGCGCGAGACGGTGGAGATGGCCTTGTCGGCGGTGCCGCGCGGGATCGACTATGACGGGGTCCGCGCCGCGCTCGCCGCGCTGCCGGGCGTGTCCGGGATCCACGATCTCCACATCTGGCCGATGTCGACCACCGAGCCGAGCCTCACCGCGCATCTCTGCATGCCGGGCGGTCACCCGGGCGACGGCTTCCTCCATGCGGCGCAGGACATGCTCCACACGCGGTTCGGGATCGGCCATGCCACGATCCAGGTCGAGACCGGCGCGCCCTGCGCGCTGGGGGACGAACGCCGCGTCTGAGCGGGCGACCGGGAAGCGTCCCGGCCACGCGCTCAATAAGCGCGCGCCACCGCGAACTCGACCGCCTCGATCATCGCGTCCTTGGCGGCGCTCTCCGGGAAGATCGCGAGCGACTCGATCGCGCGCTGACCGTAATGGCGCGCGCGCGCGAACGTGTCGTCCACCGCGCGCGACTGGCGCACCAGCGCCACCGCCTGGGCGAAATCCTCGTCGCCCGCACGCCGCCCCGCCACCGCGTCGCGCCAGAAGGCGCGCTCGTCCTCGCCGCCGCGCGCGTAGGCGAGGATCACGGGTAGCGTCATCTTGCCCTCGCGGAAGTCATCCCCCGCGTCCTTGCCCATCGTGCCCGAGTCGCTGGTGTAATCGATCGCGTCGTCGACCAGCTGGAAGGCGATCCCGAGATTGCGGCCATAGGAATCGAGCGCGCTCTCCTCCGCGTCGCCGCGATCCGCCACCACCGCCGCGATCCGACAGGCGGCGGCGAACAGCGCGGCCGTCTTGGCACCGATGATGTCGAGATAGCGCTCCTCGCCCAGGTCGATCCGGCGCACCGCGGTGAGCTGGTTGACCTCGCCCTCGGCAATCACCGCGCTGGCATTGGACAGGATCTCCAGCGCGCGCAGGCTGCCGCCCTCGACCATCAGCTCGAACGAGCGCGAGAACAGGAAGTCGCCGACCAGCACGCTGGCGGGATTGCCCCAGATGATGTTGGCGGTGCGCTTGCCGCGGCGCAGGTCGGAGCCGTCCACCACGTCGTCGTGGAGCAGGGTCGCGGTGTGGATGAACTCCACCGCGGCGGCGAGCAGATGGTGCCGCGTTCCCCCGTAACCGAGCAGCCGCGCGCCCGCGAGCGTCAGCATCGGCCGCAGCCGCTTGCCCCCGCCCGCGATCAGATGCCCCGCCAGCTCGGGGATCAGCGGGATCTCCGAGCGCATGCGGTCGACGATCACGCGATTGACCGACGCCATGTCGTCGGCGACCAGGTCGATCATCGGATCGAGCGACGGCGACGTGCCGGCGAGACGGTGGAGAGTGGCGCTCATCTACCCTCGCCCTTAGGGGCTCGCACGCGCGCAACGCAAGCGCGGGCTTGCCCTGATCCACCTTGATCAGCATGGAGGCCGCGCGCGCGAGGGAGGCGAGCCATGACGGACGACGTGCTGAAACGCTATCGCAAGAGCATCGACAATATCGATGCCGCGCTCGTCTGCCTGCTGGCCGAGCGGTTCAAGGTCACCCAGGCGGTCGGCGCGCACAAGGCGACCGCGGGACTGCCCGCGGCGGACCCCGGGCGCGAGGAGGCGCAGATCGCGCGGCTGCGCCGGCTCAGCGAGGAGGCCGAGCTGGACCCGGAATTCTCCGAGAAGTTCCTGCGCTTCATCATCGACGAGGTGATCCGCCACCATCGTGCCGCACAGAGCGGCTGAGCCCGACGCCGCGCGTCGCCGTCACCGCGGGGAGGCGCGGTCGAGCCGCGCGACCACCATCCCCGCCTGACGATGCAGATAGGCGCGATCGCCCGCGGAGAGATCGCGCCGCGGCGACCGGTCGAACACGCACAAGGTGCCCAACGCCGGCCCGGCGGACGCGCGCAGCGGCGCGCCGGCGTAGAAGCGCAGCGGCTCGCGCTCGCTCATCGTCGGATGGCCGGCGAAGCGATCGTCCGCGGCGAGGTCGCACACGAGGAACAGCTCGCCCGGCGTCACGATCGCATGGCCGCACAGCGAGGTGCGCCGGCTGTACGCCCCCGCGGCAAGGCCACTCCCCGCCAGCACATAATGCCATTCCTTGTAGACGATCGACACCGCCGCCGCACTCGCCTGGAGCGTCTCGCGCACGTCCTCGACCAGCGACTGGAGCGCCGTGTCGCCGCGCAGCGCGAGCGCGCCGGACTGTTCCACCTCGCGTTGGCGGCTGGGTTCGTCGTCCGGTGTCGGCGCCGGCTCGAACACGGTGATCCCCATGGCGCTTCCCCTCACCCGGAGGAGGCTGGATAATCCAATGATCGAAGGAGGATAACTCCGTATCGCCGCCGAAATGAGAGCGATCGACCATGGTCATGGCCCCGATCGCTCCACACGGGCACGCGAAGGCCGGAGCAGAGCCGATCGCAGCCGACCGCGCGTCACCGGCGCGGCACCTTGCCCGGCTCGCGCGTTGCGACCATCAGCGGACCGTCCGGCGCCGCCCGAGGGAGATCGAATGGCCACGCTCGCCGCGCGCCTGCGCGAGAACATCGTCCTCTACGGCGCGCTCGCCGCCAATGTCGGCATCGCCATCGCCAAGTTCGTCGCCGCCGGCATCTCGGGATCGTCGTCGATGCTGACCGAGGGGGTGCATTCGCTGGTGGACAGCGGCAACCAGATCCTGCTGCTTTACGGCCAGCACAAGGCGCGGCGCGCGCCCGATGCGGCGCATCCGTTCGGCTACGGCCGCGAGCTGTATTTCTGGTCGTTCGTGGTGGCGATCCTGATCTTCGCGGTGGGCGCGGGCGTCTCGATCTACGAGGGCTGGCGCCACTGGCGCACCCCCGAACCGCTGGCCGACCCGCTGCTCAATTACATCGTCCTCGCGGTCGCGGTCGTGCTGGAGGGCACGTCCTGGTTCATCGCGATGCGCGCGTTCGCCGCCGCCAAGGGCGACGCGAGCTGGTGGCGCGCGATCCGTGAATCGAAGGATCCTCCCGGCTTCATGGTGCTGTTCGAGGACAGCGCCGCGCTGGCCGGGCTGGCGATCGCCGCGGTGGGGGTGTGGGCGAGCCATGCCTATGGCGATCCGCGCATCGACGGGCTGGCCTCGATCGCGATCGGGCTGGTCCTGGCGCTGGTGGCGGTGCTGCTGGCGCGCGAGAGCAAGGGGCTGTTGATCGGCGAGCGCGCCGATCCCGCGGTGATCGCGCGCGTCCGTCAGGTGGTGGAGCGGCAGCGCGGGGTCACCGCGGTCAATCACGTCCGCACGATCCACACCGCGCCCGACAGCATCTTCGTCGCGCTGAGCGTCGATTTCGACGATGCGCTGACGATGGGCGAAGGCGAGCGGATGATCGAGTCGATCGAGGACCAGCTCCGCGCCGCCGAGCCGCGCTTGTCCTCGATCTACATCCGCCCGGAGCGGCGCGAGGACGCCGCCGCGCTGCGCCCCGAGGCGGACGCGTGACCGTGCGTCACGTCGGCGCGCCGCTCGCCGCTTTGCTGCTCGCGCTGGTCGCGATGCCCGCGCACGCGGCGGTGACGATGACCTTCTGGAGCCGCGACTTCGGCAGCTATTTCCCGCACAGCTTCTTCCAGTTGCGCGGCACGCCCGTCGCGGGCGGCGCGCCGGTGGATGCCAGCTATGGCTTCACCGCACGGTCGATCTCGCCGGCGATCCTGTTCGGCAATGTCGCGGGGCGGATCGAGCGGCCCACGCTCTTCTACATGCAGGGCAGCAAGGTGCGCTTCGCGGTGACGCTGAGCGACGCGCAATATGCCGCGATCCTGGCCCTGGTGCGCGAGTGGGATGCGACGACCGGCGATTCGACCTACAATCTGGGCAAGCGCAACTGCGTCACGTTCGTGCGAGAGGCGGCGCGGCGCGCGGGGCTGGCGCAGGTCGACTTCCCCAAGCTGATGAAGAAGCCGACCAGTTACCTGCGCGCGGTCGCCGCGGCCAATCCGACGCAGGTGCGCGTGATCGAGCAGGACGGGCGCAGCTTCCTGGCCGCGCTTCCCCCGCTCGAGGCGGTCGTGCCGGTCGAGGTACCGGTGTCGACGCCCGGCACGATGCCCGGCAAGAAGGCCGAACCCGCCAGCGACTGAGGCGCAGCGGTGGCGCGACGCGTGGCGGCGTGAGAGCCTGATTCACCCCGGCCGATCCGTGTTCCTGCGTTCGCAGGAGCACCCCGCCGGTTCACACGCCAGCGTCACCCCGCCGGCACCAGCTCCACCACGTCGAGCAGCGACTCGAACGCCGGCTGGGGCAGCATCAGGCGCCAGCGCGCAGGGCCGATCCGCTCGAGCCAGGCGGCGAGGTCGCGCGCTGGCTGTCGACCATAAGCGAAGGGCCGGGTCTCGTCGCCGAGCATCAGCGTGCCGAGGAAGACCGCGCGCAGGCCGTTGTCCTGATAGATCACGCCGACCGGCCGCTGCGAGCCGGAGAGCTTCTCGAGGCGGAGCGTTCCCGCCGCATCGCTCGCGACGCGACAGGCGAAGGGCGGATAATCGACATAGTCGCGCGCGCCCGGTCGACGCGCGCCGAGCTTGAACACACGACACGCATATTGCCCCACCGGCGGCACCGGCTGATCGAGCCCGCGCGCCGGCTCGAACAGCGCGCCCTGCGCCGCGATCTCCGCCGGCGCGGTCCGGCGCGCGTCGGCCAGCGCGCGCTGCCACGTCGCGCGCCACGAGCGCAGGCGCGCGCGGTCGGCGGGCGTGGCAGCGTGGCGCCAGTCGGCCCCCGCCGGCGGCGGGACCAGGCGCGGCGGCGGTGTGTCGCCGCATCCGGTCAGCGTCGCCAGCAGGACAAGCACCGCGGATCGCCTCATGCCGCGGTCCAGCCGCCGTCGACCGACAGGTTGGCGCCGGTGATCGCGCTGGCCGCGTCGCCGCACAGGAACAGCGTCAGCGCCGCGACCTGCTCGGGGGTGACGAACGCCTTGGTGGGCTGCGCGGAGAGCAGCACGTCGTCGATCACCTGCTCGCGCGTCAGCCCGCGCGCCGCCATCGTCGCGGGGATCTGCTGCTCCACCAGCGGCGTCCAGACATAGCCGGGGGAAACGCAATTGGCGGTGATGCCGTCCGCCGCGGTCTCCAGCGCGACGGTCTTGGTCAAACCGACCAGCCCGTGCTTGGCCGCGACATAGGCCGATTTGTTGGGGCTGGCGACGAGGCTGTGCGCCGAGGCGGTCGACACGATCCGACCCCAGCCGCGCGCGCGCATGTGCGGCACCGCGGCGCGGATCGCATGAAAGGGCGCGCTCAGCCCGACCGCGAGGATCGCGTCCCATTTCTCCGGGGGAAAGTCCGCGATCGGCGAGACGAACTGGATCCCGGCATTGTTGACCAGGATGTCCGGCCCGCCCCAGGCGGCGTGCGCGCGCTCGATCATCGCCGCGATCTCGCCGGGACGGGTCATGTCGGCGGGGTCATGAAGCGCCTCGGCGCCGCTCGCCGCGGCCAGCTCGTTCCGCGCCTGCTCGATCGTGTCGGCATCGCCGAAGCCATTGATCATCACGCTCGCGCCCTCGCGCGCCAGCGCGCGCGCGATCGCGAGCCCGATGCCCGAGGTCGACCCCGTCACCACCGCGCTCTTCCCCGTCAGAATCATCCGTTCGCCTCCTCCACCCCGACGCTCTTCCGCGCGTGCCGGCCCGCTTGCAACCCGTCCGCCCCCGCGCGCATTCATGCCGCGACGGCAACGAAACGCCTGGGGGGACCCGATCGATGCGGCTCGACGACTATGACAACGACATCAACGTCGGCGAAGCGCGCGGCGGGGGCGGGATCGGCGGCGGGGGCGGAGGCGGGCTGCTGCTCGGGCTGCTGCCGCTGATCGGCAGCCGCTTCGGCTGCGGCGGGATCGTCGTGGTGCTGCTGCTGCTCGCGGTCTTCGGTGGGCTGGGCAATCTCGGCTCGATGCTGGGGGGCGGCGGCAGCAGTCCGGCGCCGACCCAGATCGGCCGATCGGAGGGCGGTGACGTCCGCCAGGTGTGCGACGCCTCGCCGCAGCGGCGCGAGACCTGCCAGGCGTTCAGCAACGCGCAGAATACCTGGGAACAGATCTTCGCCAAGGAGGGGCAGCGCTTCAGCCCGCCGATGCTGCGCTTCTTCAGCGGCAGCGGGCAATCGGGCTGCGGCCAGGCGATGTCGGCGATGGGGCCGTTCTACTGCCCGAGCGACAACGGCATCTATCTCGACACGCAATTCTTCGACGAGCTGACCAACCGCTTCAAGGCGCCGGGCGATTTCGCGCAATATTACGTGATCGCGCACGAGTTCGGCCATCATATCCAGAAGCTGCTCGGCACCTCGGATCAGGTGCAGCGCGCGCAGGCCCGCGGCAGCGAGCGCGAGGGCAATGCGCTGTCGGTGCGCCTCGAATTGCAGGCGGATTGTTACGCGGGCGTATGGGCGGCGCAGAACCGCCAGCGGCTCGATCCGGGCGACGTCGAGGAGGGGATGCGCGCGGCGCAGGCGATCGGCGACGACACGCTCCAGCGCGAGGCGCAGGGCCGGGTCGTGCCCGACAGCTTCACCCATGGCACGTCGGAACAGCGGCAGTCATGGCTGCGGCGCGGGATGCAGAGCGGCGACCCGGCGCAATGCGACACCTTCTCGGGCGCGATCTGATCCCGGGCGGCGAAGCGCCGCAAGAGCGCTGACAGCGAAAGGGAGGGCGGCCTCTCGGCTGCCCTCCCCCATGACCGTCAGGCGGCGACCTTGGCGCGGCTGGCGCGCTTGCGCTCGTGCGGGTCGAGGTAGCGCTTGCGCAGGCGGATCGACTTGGGCGTCACCTCCACCATCTCGTCGTCGTCGATATAGGCGATCGCCTGCTCCAGCGTCATCTTCTTCGGCGGGGTCAGGCGGATCGCGTCGTCCTTGCCGCCCGAGGCGCGGAAGTTGGTGAGCTGCTTCGCCTTCATCGGATTGACCTCGAGGTCGTCCGTCTTGGCGTTCTCACCGATGATCATGCCCTCGTACAGCGCCTCGCCGTGGCCGACGAAGAGGATGCCGCGGTCCTCGAGCGGGCCGAGCGCATAGCCCTGCGCCTCGCCCGCGCCGTTGGAGATCAGCACGCCGTTCTTGCGGCCCTCGATCGCGCCCTTGTGCGGGCCGTACTTCTCGAACAGCCGGTTCATGATGCCGGTGCCGCGCGTGTCCGACAGGAACTCGCCGTGATAGCCGATCATGCCGCGGCTCGGCGCGGAGAAGGTGATGCGCGTCTTGCCGCCGCCCGATGGGCGCATGTCGGTCAGCTCGGCCTTGCGCAGGTTCATCTTCTCGACGACCGTGCCCGAATATTCCTCGTCCACGTCGATGATCACGGTCTCGTACGGCTCGGTCTTCTTGCCGTCCTCGTCCTCGCCGAACAGCACGCGCGGGCGGCTGATGCCGAGCTCGAAGCCCTCGCGGCGCATCGTCTCGATCAGCACGCCGAGCTGGAGCTCGCCGCGGCCCGCCACCTCGAAGCTGTCGCGGTCGGCCGCCTCGGTCACCTTGATCGCGACGTTCGACTCGGCCTCGCGCAGCAGGCGGTCGCGGATCATGCGGCTGGTCACCTTGCTGCCCTCGCGCCCCGCCATCGGCGAGTCGTTCACCGCGAAGCGCATCGACAGCGTCGGCGGGTCGATCGGCTGGGCGTGGAGCGGCTCGCTCACCGACGTGTCGGCGATCGTGTTGGCCACGGTGGCGACGGTGAGGCCGGCGAGGCTGATGATCTCGCCCGCGCGCGCTTCCTCGACCGGGACGCGCTCCAGCCCGTGGAACGACATCAGCTTGGAGGCGCGCCCCGCCTCGACCACGTTGCCGTCATTGTCGAGCGCGTGGATCGGCTGGTTGAGCTTGACCACGCCCGAGTTGACCCGGCCGGTCAGGATGCGGCCGAGGAAATTGTCGCGGTCGAGCAACGTCACCAGGAAGGTGAAGGGCGCGTCGAGGTCGACCTTGGGGGCGGGGACGTGCTCGACGATCTTCTCGAACAGCGGGGTCAGCGTGCCCTCGCGCGCCTTGGGATCAGTCGAGGCATAGCCGTTGCGGCCCGAGGCGAAGAGCACGGGGAAGTCGAGCTGCTCGTCGGTCGCGTCGAGCGAGACGAACAGGTCGAACACCTCGTCGAGCACTTCCTGGGTGCGCTCGTCGGCGCGGTCGATCTTGTTGACCACCACGATCGGGCGCAGGCCGAGCGCCAGCGCCTTGCCGGTGACGAACTTGGTCTGCGGCATCGCGCCCTCGGACGAATCGACCAGCAGGATCACGCCGTCGACCATCGAGAGGATGCGCTCCACCTCGCCGCCGAAGTCGGCGTGGCCGGGGGTGTCGACGATGTTGATGCGCGTGTCGTTCCACACGATCGAGGTCGGCTTGGCCAGGATGGTGATGCCGCGCTCCTTCTCGAGATCGTTCGAGTCCATCGCGCGCTCCTCGACGCGCTGGTTGTCGCGGAACGTGCCCGACTGGCGGAAGAGCTGGTCGACGAGGGTGGTCTTGCCATGATCGACGTGCGCGATGATGGCGATGTTGCGCAGGTTCATACGGATTCCTGAGGTGGCCCGCGGCGGCCGCGGGCGATGTCGCCGGCGCGCATAGCCGAAAGCGCGCGCGGACGCCAGCCTTCGCGGCCGCAGCATGGTGCGCGCGGGCGGGACGGGTCAGGCGGGCGCGGCGAGCAGGGTGAGATCGAGGATGTCGAAGCCGCACACCCTCGGAACACTCCTCACCTCACCGTCATCCCGGACTTGTTCCGGGATCCACCCCTCCCCGCCACCGACACCTGGGGCGTGCGAGGCACGGTGGATCCCGGAACAAGTCCGGGATGACGGGAGGGATACGCAATAGGCCCTTTCAGCGGAGGTTCTTAGGCGTGGTCTCGCCATCTATTTGTCTAGTGCTCGGTGCCACCACGCCTGCGACCGCGCGAGAGGCTGTCGCGCATCCAGCGATCGGCCCGCCGCTCGACACCGCCACCCACCACCTCGACAACCCCGCCCCACCGTCTTACATACACAACACACTTGAACAGCGCGCGCCACCGCGAGACAAGAGCGCGCGACGCACGAAGGAGACGAGCATGGCGACCCCCCCCGGTACCGACACCGAGCCGGCGCTGACGCTGACCCCGCCCGACCCCGTCCCCGCGGTCTCCAGCGAGCGCGCCGCCGGGCTCGTGCCGGTCGACCCCGGCACGCGCAGCGAGCTGGAGAAGCGCGTCGACGCCTTCGTCGACCAGCTGCTCGCCGAGGACGTCAACTCGCCCGAGTTCGGCAAGCGCGTCGACGCGATCACCGCGATGGGACAGAAAGAGATCCGCGACGCCGCGGGCCAGTCCAACCGCTTCCTCGATCGCCCGGTGCGCGCGATGGACAAGGAGGCCGGCGTCGGCAAGGACCTCGCCGAGCTGCGCCGCACCGTCGAGCAGCTCGATCCCGGCCGCCGCGGCAATCTGTCCAAGCCGCAGAAGCTGTTCGGCGTGATCCCGTTCGGCTCCAAGATGCACGACTATTTCGACGGCTATAAGAGCAGCCAGACGCATATCGCCGCGATCCTGCGCAGCCTCGGCTCGGGCAAGGACGAACTGCTGATGGACAATGCCGCGATCGACACCGAGCGCGCCAACCTCTGGGCGTCAATGGGGCGGCTCGAGCAGATGATCCACCTCGCGCGCGCGATGGACGCGCGGCTGGAGGACAAGGCCAACGAGCTCGACGCCACCGATCCCGCCAAGGCCAAGGCGATCCGCGAGACCGCCTTGTTCTACGCCCGCCAGCGCACGCAGGACCTGCTCACCCAGATGGCGGTGACGGTGCAGGGCTATCTCGCGCTCGACCTGGTCAAGAAGAACAACGTCGAGCTGATCAAGGGCGTCGACCGCGCCAGCACCACCACCGTGGCGGCGCTGCGCACCGCGGTGACGGTGGCGCAGGCGCTGACCAACCAGAAGCTGGTGCTGGAGCAGGTCACCCAGCTCAACGCCACCACCGCGGGGCTGATCGACTCGACCGGCAAGCTGCTGCGCCAGAACACCGCCGCGATCCACGAGCAGGCCGCCGCCTCGACCATCCCGCTGGAGACGCTGCAGCGCGCCTTCCAGAACATTTACGACACGATGGACGCGATCGACACGTTCAAGCTCAAGTCGCTCGACACGATGAAGAGCACGGTGGAGACGCTCGGGCGCGAGGTCGACAAGTCGCGCGGCTATATCGCGCGCGCCGAGGGCGCGGCGCGCAACAGCCTCGCCAGCCCGGCCGAGCAGTTCAAGCTGGAGGCGCTGTGACGCTGCCGCCGAGCCACGACACCGACGCCGCGATCGCGGGCGCGCGCGCCGCGGCGGACCGGGTGAGCGGGCGCGGCGTGCTGACGGTGCAGCGCCGCGCGCGGCGCGGGCGCGGTGGGGCGAAGGCGCGGCTGGCGCTGATCGCGGCGGTGAACGGCGCGATCCTGCTGGTGGCGACGCTGCTCGGCGTCGGGCTGTTCGGCGGCGTGGCGGCGATCATATTGATGCTGGCGGCGACGCTGGCGATCGCCTTCGCGCCCGCGACCCCGGTGCCGACCCCCGAGCGGCTGGCGCGCTCCGAGCTGAAGGCACTGCCGGCGCAGACCGCGCGCTGGCTCGACGCGCAGCGCCCGTCGCTGCCCGCGCCCGCGCTGGCGGTGGTCGACCGCATCGAGCAAAGGCTCGACACGCTCGGCGTCCAGCTCGCCGCGCTCGACGAGGGCTCGCCCGCCGCGGCCGACATGCGCCGGCTGATCGGCGAGCAGCTGCCCGACTTCGTCCGCGACTATGCGCGCGTTCCCCCGGCGCTGCGCGGCACCGCGCGCGGCGGCCGCACCCCGGACCAGCAGTTGGTGGAAGGACTCGGCGTGATCGAGCGCGAGCTGGCGGCGACGAGCGAAGAGCTCGCGCAGGGCGACCTCGACGCGCTCGCGACCAGGCGACGCTACCTGGAGATCAAATACGAGGCGGAGTGAGCAGGATCGGCGATCCGGACGTCACCGCCGGAGACCAAGAAGCACTGCTCCGGACCAAGAAGATCTATTGTCGCGCGAGCGACGCGCCCGCCCCGTCATCCCGGGCTCGATCCGGGATCCATGGCGCCGCGACCGCCGCGGCGCTGCTCTCGCGGAATCATGGATCCCGGCGCGAGGCCGGCGTGACGGTGAGGTGATACCGCCCCCTCGCCTTCACTCGATTCGCCGAGACCTCGCGACCCGTCAGCGCCCCCGCTCTCGCACCGAGGAACGACGCGCGGCCTACCCCGCCGCCATGCCCCACAAGAGATAGCCGTTAAGACCGACGATCACCGCCGCGATGCCCCAGGCGAGCCCCGCCAGCCAGCGCGGCGCGGCGAACTCGCCCATCAACCGCCGGCTGGCGGTATAGGCCACCAGCGGGATCACCGCGAAGGGCAGTTGCAGGCTCAGCACTACCTGGCTCAACACCAGCAGGTCGGTCGCGCCGCGATCGCCCATCGCCGCCACCACCACCACCGCGGGCACGATCGCGATCGCGCGGGTCACCAGCCGGCGCAGCCACACCGGCAGCCGCACGTCGAGGAACCCCTCCATCACGATCTGCCCGGCCAGCGTGCCGGTCACGGTCGAATTCTGCCCGCTGGCGAGCAGCGCGATCGCGAACACCGCGCTCGCCGCACCGACGCCGAGCATCGGCGAGAGCAGTTCGTGCGCCTGCTCGATCTCCGCCACCTCGGTGCGCCCCGCGGTGTGGAAGGCCGCCGCCGCCAGGATCAGGATCGCGGCGTTGATGAAGAAGGCCAGTCCCAGCGCCACCGTCGAATCTATCGTCGCCAGCTTGAGCGCCTCGCGCCGATCGCGCGCGCCGCTGCCGTACGCGCGTGTCTGCACGATCGATGAATGGAGATAGAGATTGTGCGGCATCACGGTCGCGCCCAGGATGCCGATCGCGATGTAAAGCATCGCGGGGTTCGTCACCACCTCGCGCGAGGGCACCAGCCCGACCGCCGCGCTCGCCCAATCCGGGCGCGCCCAGAACAATTCGAACGCGAAGCAGCCCGCGATGATGACGAGCAGGCTGGCGATGAACGCTTCCAGCCGGCGGAAGCCGTAGCGCTGCAACGCGAGGATCAGGAACACGTCGAGCGCGGTGACCACCACGCCATAGACCAAGGGCAGCCCGAACAGCAGCTTCAGCGCGATCGCGGTGCCCAACACCTCCGCCAGGTCACAGGCGATGATCGCGATTTCCGCCAACGCCCACAACAGCCAGGCGAGCGGGCGCGACGAGTGCTGGCGGCACGCCTGCGCGAGATCCAGTCCGGCGCCGATCCCGAGCCGCGCCGACAGGGCCTGGAGCACGATCGCCATCAGGTTCGACAGCAGCACGACCGAGAGGAGCGTGTAGCCGAACGCCGAGCCGCCGGCGATGTCGGTCGCCCAATTGCCCGGGTCCATATAGCCGACCGCGACGAGCCAGCCCGGCCCGACGAAGGCGAGCAGCTTGCGCCAGAACCCCGCTCCCTGGGGAACGGGAACGGTGGCGAAGCTGTCGCCGAGCGAGCGCGTGGTGGAGGTCATGCGCGGCGTTGAATGCGGGAGACGCGCCGCGGTTTCAACCGGCGCGTCGCTCACCCCGCCACGCGCGCCAGGATCGCGGCGTTGCGCGCCACCAGCGCGGGATCGCGCGCCGCGGGCGCGGTGAAGAGCGCACCGTCCAGCGCCGTGTCGGCGGGCACGGGGGAGCGCTCGGGCGGCAGCGCGCGCGCCAGTGCCGCGACCGAAGCGCGCGCGACCGCGCCGTTCGCCGCCGCCTGCGCGACCACCGCGGCGAGGTCCACCGCCGCGCCCTCGTCGCGCCACGAGTCATAGTCGGTCACCATGCCGACCAGCGCATAGGGCAGCTCCGCCTCGCGCGCGAGGCGCGCCTCGGGCAGCGCGGTCATGCCGATCACGTCACAGCCCCAGTCGCGATACAATCGGCTCTCCGCGCGGGTGGAGAATTGCGGTCCCTCCATCGCGAGATAGGTGGCGCGCTCGGCCACCCTCCCGCCCGCCGCGGTCACCGCCGCCGCGGCCAGGGCGGACAGCCGCTCGCACACCGGATCGGCGAAGGACACATGCGCCACCAGCCCGCTGCCGAAGAACGAGGCGGGGCGCGCCACGGTGCGGTCGACGAACTGGTCGACCAGCACGAACGTCCCCGGCGCGAGCTCGCCCCGCAGCGACCCGACCGAGGAGAGTGCGACCAGATCGGTGCAGCCCGCCCGCTTGAGCGCGTCGATATTGGCGCGCGCCGGGACGTCGCCGGGGGCGAGCCGGTGACCGCGGCCGTGACGCGGCAGGAAGCGGATCGCGACCGCGCCGATCCGACCGAACAGGATCGCGTCGCTCGGCTGGCCCCAGGGGGTGGCGACGTCGCGCCACTCGGCGTCTTCGAGCCCGTCGATCGCGTACAGCCCCGAGCCGCCGATGATCCCGATCGTCCATTGCGCGTTCATCGTCCGCCTCCGATAGTTCGACCCATGCGTACCTCCCTGTCCGCGGCGCTCGCGCTGCTCGTCCTCGCCGCCCCCGCCACCGCCGATGCGGCCACGCCGATCGCCGGACGCTACGTCACCGAGGACGGCGCCGGGATCGTCACGGTCGGCCCGTGCGGCGCGACCATGTGCGGCAAGCTGAGCACGATCCTGCGCAAGCGCCCCGGCGCGGCCGACACCGACGTCAACAACAGCGATCCGGCGCTGCGCAACCGTCCCATCCTGGGAATAGCGATCCTGTCGGGCTTCACCGACGAGGGCAAGGACTGGCGCGGCAAGATCTACGATCCGCGCAACGGCAAGACCTACAAGTCGATCGTCTCGCGCGAGGGCGACGGCACGCTCAAGGTGAAGGGCTGTATCGCTTTCCTGTGCAAGTCGCAGGTGTGGAAGCCCGCGCGCTGACGCGATGGGGCGCGGCGAAGCGCTTCCCGCGCCCACCGCCCTCGCGGTCAGCTCTCCAGCCGGAAGTGGAACAGCCGGCTCGGCCCGTCCTCGGGCAGCACGTAGAGGTCGCGCCCGGCGATCGTCATCCCCTCGCCGGTATAGGCGCGCAGCGGCCCCACCGCGCCCGCGCGCAGCGTTCGCCGCAGCGTCATGCTCGGCCAGTCGAGCCAGTCGACCGTGCCGCTCCACGGATCCAGATTGCCGCCCGCGACGAGCTGGTCGCCGACGAACTTCATGTCCTGATACCGCGTCGACGAGGGATTGGGCACGATGCGCACGTGCGCGAGGTCGTCGAGGTCGATCAGGTACAGAGCGCGACTGTCCCAATTTCCCGCCACCAGCCGCCGCCCGGAGGCCGCGACGCAGCCGAGATGATCCGCCACGTGCAGGCGGCGGCGCACCCGCAGCGTCGCCGCGTCGAGCTCGACCAGCACCGCCGAGCTGTGCGGGCGCAGTTCGGCCACCGCGACCCAGAGCGACCCGCCGCTCCGTGACAGCCCGCCGGGGTGGTAGCGCGCGCCATCGGTCAGCTCGACCCGGCGCAGCCACTGACCGGTGACGCGGTCGAAGGCGTCGAGATAGCCGCGCCGCGCCGCGCGATCGACCGAGGTGACCCACAGCCACCGCCCCGCGATCTCCACGCCCTGGACGTGGTCGAGCGCGCCGTCGAGCGCGAGCGTGTCGAGCAGGTGCGCACCCTCGATCGCGCCGTCGAAGCGCTCCGCCGCGCCCGCCACCGACAGCCCTGCCAGCAGCAGCAACGCCGCCGTCACCGTCGCTCGCACCGTCCGCCGCACCATCAGCCCCCCGCCGCGTCGCCGCGACGGCTGTGCCAAGCCGATGTGTCAGCAACGCTGAACTTCTGTTGCATTTCGGCGGCAACGGCGCGGCGCCGACCCGATCGGGCGCGAACTTGTAACTATTGCACGGGAAAGTCGCGACTTCTTCCAATCCGCGCCGATGCGGAACCGATATCATCCTGCATCAGAGGGGAGACGCGGCGGCGCCTTCGCGGCGACGCGGGGGCGCCGCCCGGTTTCCGTTCGGGGAGGACGATGATGCCTTATCGTCGTGGCTGGGCGGCGGTCGCGCTGTTGCTGCCGCTGATCCTGTTGGCGTTCTGGCCGGGCTATTTCGGTGCGCTGCGTGCCGCGCCGCTCGCGCTCCACGCGCATGGGATCAGCGCGACCGTCTGGCTGATGCTGCTCGCGCTCCAGCTCTGGTCGATCCACGACCAGCGTCTCGCGCTCCATCGCGCCGCGGGGATGGCGCTGTTCGTGATCGTGCCGCTGTTCGCCGGGGCGAGCCTCGCCGCGCTCCAGGGCGGCGTTGCGCTGTTCGCGAGCCGGAGCGACCCGTTCCACGCCGCCTTCGCGGTGCGACTCGCGCTGGTGGACCTGGTCGCGCTGGTCACCTTCGTGGCGCTGGTCCGCGCCGCCTTGCTCGCGCGGCGCGTGCCGCGCGCGCATGCCGCGGCGATGCTCGCCACCGCGCTGCTGGTGCTGCCGCCAATCCTTGGACGGTTGTTCCCGCTCGTCCCCGGCTTCTTCGACTGGCAGATCGCCGGGCGGTCGGGCTTCGCGCTGTCGGTCCACCTGGGGATGATCGTCGCGGTGGCCGGCGCGCTCGTCCTGTCGCGGCAGCGGCCGGGCGGTGGCGCCTTTCTCGCCACCGCCGCGTCACTGCTGCTCCAGTCGCTGCTGTTCGAGACGCTCGGCGCGAGCGCCGGGTGGGAGAGAATAGCGCTCGCCACGCTCGCGGTGCCGGCGCCGCTGCTGTTCGCGCTGGGCGCGCTGATCGCCGCCGGCGCGCTGGCGGAGGGCTGGCTCCGCGTCCCGCCACGCGCCCGTCGCCGGCTGCGCACCGCCTGAACCGTCGCCTGGACGCGCGTCACACCGGCGCCGCGTCCGCCCCCGCACCATAATGATGCCAGGTGAAGATCGCGGCCGCGCCGCGATAGGGCCGCCACGGCTCCGCCAGTTCGCGCGTCAGCCGCTCGCTCGGCCGCTCGGGCAGGCCGAGGATCCGCCCCACCTCGATCTGCACCGCCAGGTCGCCCGCGGGCCATATGTCCGCGCGCCCCTCGGCGAACAGCAGATACACTTCGGCGGACCAGCGCCCGATGCCCTTCACCGCGACGAGCTGCGCGATCGCTTCCTCGTTATCGGCGGGCAAGGCGGCGAGGTCGAGCGCGCCGGCGGTGACGAGCCCGGCGAGGCTGCGCGCATAGCCCGTCTTCTGCCGCGAGAAGCCGCACGCGCGCAGTTCCTCGTCGCTGAGCCCAGTGACCAGCGCCGGGTCGCCGGGATCACCGCGCTCGGCGAGCTTGCGCCACACCGAGTCGGCCGCGCGCACGCTCACCTGCTGGCCGACGATCGTGCGCAGCAGCGTGGCATAGCCGGTGGCGCGGATACGCGGCGCGGGATAGCCGACGCGCGCGATCGCGGCGGCGAAGGCCGGCTCGATCGCGGCGAGCGAATCGAGCCCCGCGGTGAGCGCGGCGGCGCTCAGCCCCATTGCGCGGCCCCGGCGCAAACGGCATGGATCGGGCGATTTTCGGTGGAGACCAACATGCCCAAGCTTATCGTCGAGACGCGCGCGGGGGAAGAACGCGAGATCGACGGCGCCGCCGGCCTGTCGGTGATGGAGGTGATCCGCGAGGCCGGGATCGACGAGATCCTGGCGCTGTGCGGCGGCTGCTGCAGCTGCGCCACCTGCCACGTCCACGTCGACCCCGCCTTCGTCGCGCTGCTGCCGCCGATGAGCCAGGACGAGGACGACCTGCTCGACGCGACGAGCGACCGCGACTCGACCTCGCGGCTGTCGTGCCAGATCGAGTTCGGTCCGGCGCTCGACGGCCTGCGCGTGCGCGTCGGCGCGGACGACTGAGGCTGTCCTGCGATCGGGTGGATGGGTTGGCGCGACGACGCGACGACGCGAAGAGGTCGGGGCCGGGAAACGGCGCGTAGCGCCAGAAGGATGTTCACGCGGAGGCGCGGAGACGCGGAGGGGAGCCGCGATCGACGACCGTCGCCTGCGCCCGCGATCGGAGCGCGACACTGCTGCCGCGCGCTCCCTCTCTGCGCCTCCGCGCCTCCGCGTGAACCGACCTTCTTCTTCGCGTCATCGCGTCGTCGCGTGAACCGATCTTACCCCACCCGCGCCGCCGCGGCGTAGAGCGCGATCGCGGCGGCATTGGAGACGTTGAGGCTCTCCACCTTGGCCGAGATCGGCAGCCGCGCCAGCTCGTCGCAATGCGCCTCGGTGTTGTGGCGCATGCCCTCGCCCTCGGCGCCGAGCACGATCGCGACGCGCTGGGCGCCCATCGCCTGCGCCAGCGTCTGCGTCGCGTGACCGGTCAGCCCGATGCGCCAGAAGCCGGCCTCACCGATCTCGTCGAGCGCGCGCGCGAGATTGACCACGCGCACCCATGGCACCGTCTCGAGCGCGCCCGAGGCGGCACGCGCCAGCGCCCCCGATTCAGGCGGCGCGTGACGGTCCTGCGTGACGATGCCGAGCGCGTCGAACGCCGCCGCCGAGCGCAGGATCGCGCCGACATTGTGTGGGTCGGTCACCTGATCCAGCACGACGAGCGGGCGCTGGTCCTCGCGCCCCTCCTCCAGCAGGTCGCCGAGCCACACGTCCTCGAGCGGGTCGACCTCCGCGACCAGCCCCTGGTGCGGCGCGTCGGAGGGGACGAGCCGGCCGAGATCGGGCGCCTCGGCGAAGACGATCGGCAGCACCGGCGGCAGATCGAGCGACCCCAGCGCTTCGCGCGTGCCCCAGACCTTGCGGACGGTGCGCTGCGGGTTCGCGAGCGCGGCGAGCACGGGATGGCGCCCCCACAGCCGCGTGCGATTGCCCTGTTGCTGACTCGGCCGATGTCCGCGCCGCGCCATCAGCCGCGACTCCGGCGGGCGGTGAGAGAGGCGAGCGAACGACGCGACATGACGAGGGAGCTTTCCGGCGATGGGAGGGAGTGCGGCGGACGCTATGCGCGCGCGCGCCGGGACGCAACCGCCGCGGTGCTCGCGAAAAGGCGGGACGGAAGGCGTTGACAGGCCGGGCGAGCGCGGGCATTGGGCGCCCTCGCTTTCGACAGCGCCGCTCGTGGAAGGGTGGCCGAGTGGTTAAAGGCAGCAGACTGTAAATCTGCCCACGCAAGTGTACGCTGGTTCGAATCCAGCCCCTTCCACCACCCCTTCGTTCCGGGTCATCTCAGACAACCTCAGAAACGGGTCATTCCCCTCGTGGGAAGGCTTGTCCGTTGTCTCATTTGGTCGCAATCAACATCGATGCAGCGCGACGATTCTGGGGGCACTTTGGGGGCACGAGTTTGCCAGCCTGGGGGCACCGGTTGCTGACGGACGTAACCTGCCGGAAGGCTGCCCCCAAGGACAAGCCGTACAAGCTCGGGGATGCCGCAGGGCTTTACCTCTACGTGCTGCCGAGCGGCTTCAAGTCGTGGCGCTGGAAGTACCGCGTCGGGGGCAAGGAGAAGCGCCTGGTCTTCGGGGGGTACCCGGAGATCTCGCTCTCCAAGGCGCGCGAGCTGCGCGAGGACGCGGCGCGGACGTTGCGCGAGGGCGCGGACCCGGCGGTGGCGAAGCGGCAGCGAGCGGCCGAGCAGACAGCGATGGCCGGCAGCAACTTCGAGACGATCGCGCGCGAGTGGCACGCCAGCCAGAAGGCGGGCTGGTCGAAGCGCTACGCGGACATCGTGCTCAACAGCTTCGTCAACGACGTCTTCCCGAGAATCGGCAAGCTGCCGATCGCCTCGGTGACGACGCCGCTGGTGCTCGAGGTGCTGCGGCCGATCGAGGCGCGCGGCGCCGTAGAGACGGCGCACCGCGTGCGGCAGCGGATCTCGGAGGTCTTCGCGAGAGCGATCGCGGGCGGCATCGCGCCGGCGGATCCCGCGGCGGTGACGAAGCGGGCGCTCGGGCGCAAGACGAAGGGCAAGTTCCCGGCGGCGCGCACGATCAAGCTGGCGCAGGCGGTCCTGGCCGATTCGGAGCGGCAGCCGGGGCACCCGCTGACGAAGCTCGCCTCGCGGCTGCTGGCGCTCACCGCGGTGCGCTCGGCAACGCTACGGATGGCCGAGAAGCACGAGTTCGAGGAGCTGGACGGAGCCGAGCCTATCTGGCGCGTGCCGGCGGCCAAGATGAAGCTCGGGGTCGAGCGGAAGCGGGATGCGGCTTTCGAGTTCGTCGTGCCGCTCTCGCGCCAGGCGGTCGAGACGGTGAAGATCGCAATCGCGTTCTCGGGCAAGGACAACCCGGGGCTCGTTTTTCGCAGCGTCCGCAATTCGCGGAAGCCGATCAGCGACAGCACGCTCAGCAAGGCCTACCGCGAGGCGGGGTACTCCGGGGTGCATGTGCCGCACGGCTGGCGCTCAACGTTCTCGACGGTGATGAACGAGCTGGCAAAGGATCGCGGCCAGGATGGCGATCGCGCGGTAATCGACCTGATGCTCGCTCACGTCCCGGAGGGTGTCGAGGCTGCGTACAATCGCGCCGCTTACATGCCTCGCCGGCGCGCAATCGCGCAGGAGTGGGCGGACATGCTGACGGAGGGCCTAGCTCCGCCGGAGACGCTGCTCGAGGGCAAGCGGCAGCACGCCTGATCGTCGGGGGCCGCGCATGACCGCGGCCTCGATGACGCGGCAGACGAAGCTGGTGATGAAAGGCTTCGCCGCCCGACTCGCTGGCAACACCGAGCGCGGCGCCGATCGGAAGGTGCGGCGCGGTAGCGTCGACGCCCGCGATCGCCGGGCTCAGGTCTATCGGCCGATCGGCGATGGCACGACGGCTGGCGCGCTCGGGTGGATCGATTGCCTATTGAAGGTCGTAGCCGAGTGGGACGACCAGGAGCGGCAGCGCGGCGGCGCGCGGCCGCTCGGCCTGCACGGCATGCGCGTGCTCGAGACGTTGCTCGGGCGCCGCGGCGGCGTTGCGGTCGACTTCAAGACCGGGCGTCTCGACCCGGCGATCGACACTATCGCTCGCGCGGCTCGCGTCGCGCGTGGGACGGTCATCCGTGCTCTGGCGCAGCTCAAGCGGCTGGGGATCCTCGATTGGGTGCGCCGCACGGAGAAGACCGGCGCCGATGGCGTGTTCGGCCCGCAGCGCCGCCAGATCTCCAACGCCTACTTCTTCACGCCCGAGGGGCTGCCAGCCCGGGTGGCGCAGCGACTGCGCGATCTCCTCGCACGGCGCCGGGTGCGACGCGAGGGCACACAGCCGCCACCAGGCGCGCCGCCTGCCCGGCCTATGCCGTCGAACCCCGAGATGCGAGCCGTCCTCGCCCGGATGGAAGCGGGGCTCGACCGTCGCGCGGAAGAAGCAAGCGCGAGTCCGCCATCCGGTCAGTATCCCCTCTCAGGGGTTCAAGGATAAAAGGAATGGGGTCGCTGAGGCGACCCCATGCGCAGATTTGATCATCCCCCCGCGCTGAGAGGTCCCACCGCCTCCGAACGATCGCCTAGGCTCGGCGGTCGGACGTGGCGGCTTGCGCCGCCCCGATGCTGCCTGGGGGGGATGGAGCACGAATGGTGCCAACCGCCCCGTGCGCGGCGTTCGCGGCGCGGTCAGCCCGTCAGGATCTCGGCCCAAGTCTCGAATAGTCGCCGGCGGGGCGCGAGCTGCTGGGCGCGGTTGTACGCGCTCTCCACCTTGGCCGTGGTTCCGTCCTCCCGCTTGAGGACGTGGCCAAGGGCGCGATCGATCGCGCCGCGCTGGTCCGGCGCCTGCTCGTTGAGGATCGTCGAGAAGGTGGCGCGCCAGCCGTGCGGGACATGGCGCCGCGCGAAGCCCGCGCGATCATAGAGCGCGCCGATCGCGCCCTCGCCGATCGGCGCCGCGCCGCCACGGCCCGGGAAGATCAGCTCACCGGCGTCGCGATCCGCATCCGCAGCATGCATATTCGCATCGGCAGAATGCATATCGGCAACGCGCAGAGCGCGCGCGGCGCGCAGGACGTCGACCGCGGCCGGCGCCAGCGGCACCAGGTGGTCGTTCGCCGCGTCGCGCTTCTTCGCTGCCGCGAGTTTCATCCGCGCGGAAGGTACGCGCCAGAGCGGCTCGACGCCGTCCAGGTCCTCGATCTCTGACCAACGCGCGCCGCGCACCATTGCCAGCCGCACCGCGGTGAGCGCGAGGAAGCGCGAGGCGAGCTTCACCGCCGCGCCGGCGCCGACCTGCTCGGCCGCGGCGAGCAGTTCGCGCGCCTCGGCGATCGTCGTCACCGCCGGCTGGTGCCGCGGCGCCGGCGCCGGCGCCAGTGCGCGGCCGACGACGGCCGCGGGGTCGATCGAGCACCAGCCCTCGCTGATCGCCAGCGCGAACACGTCCGAGATCCGCTGCCGCACGCGCGAGGCGGTGACTATCGCGCCGCGCCGCTCGATCGAGCGGACGACCCGCAGCACCGCCGGCGAGTCGATCGCGTCGAGCTCGGCCGCACCTAGCTGCGGGAACACGTCGGCCTCAAGGCTGGCGAGCACGTCGTCGGCGTGGACCTTCGTCCACCCGGCGAGCTGCTGCGCGTGCCAGGCGCGCGCCGCGCGCTCGAAGGTCATAGCCGTGGCGACCGTCCGCGGATCCACGCCCCGGCCGAGCTGCTCGCGCGCATCCTCGGCGCGCGCCCGAGCGGCGTCGAGCGAGACCTCGGGCCACTGGCCGATCGTCAGCAGCTGCTCGTGCCCGGCGAAGCGAAAGCGCCAGCGGAACGACTTGCGGCCGGTCGGCGCGACGAACAGATGCAGCCCGCGCTCGTCGGCGATCTTGTAGGCGGCCGCGCGCGGCCGCGCGGCTTTCACCGCGGCGTTCGTCAGCATATGACTATCCGGTCAAGAGGAGCGGCGCATGGACAACCAGCACCAGAAGATCAGCGGCTACCGTGACCTGTCGCAGGCCGAGATCGATGCGATGAATGAGGTCAAAGCACTTGAGGCGCGCTTCAATGGCATGATCGATCGGCTGAGAAGTATCGACGGGATCGATCAACGAAACGTTGCGATCGCCCAGACCGAGGGCGAGACGGCGTTCATGCGGGCTGTCCGCGCGATCGCGCAGCCAGTGCGGATCACCGACCGGTGAGCGTGAACCCGGACGCGGACAAGGCGGCTGCGGCGATGGACTGGCTGACCTTCATCGCCTCAATTGTTGGCTCGCTAGCGTGGCCCGTCGCCGCGTTCGGGATCGCCTTCCTCTTCCGCTCAGAGATCATCCGTCTTCTTAGTCGCATCCGAAGGCTTTCGGTCGGAGACAACTCAGTTGATTTCGGCGAACAGCTTGCTGAAGCCGAGGCCGACGTGCCCGCGATCGCAGAGGATGATGGCCTCGTAGCGCTGGATGATCGCCTCAAGCAGCTGGTGGTTATAGCTCCAGGCGCGGCGATACTTGAGAGCTGGCGGTCGCTCGAGGAGCAGGTCAAGAGGCGTTCTGCCGCGATTTTCGGGGAAAATGACGGCTCTTATGGCCGGTATAGTTTCGGCTACCGAGCACATCGAATGTTCAAAGAAGGGTTGATAAGTCCGGCAACTTACCGCCTACTTTTTGATCTTCGTAGTCTTAGAAGAAGCGCTGCGAACACCGGCGAGGTGACCACTGACGACGCTGTGCGCTTTCTGTCACTCGCTGAGAAAGCGAAGGTGCTGCTTGCAGGATCCGATTTAACCCCTGACCTACCCGAATGACGACCGCGGCGGAGGAAGCCTCCGCCGCGATGCACGCGCGGATGGCGGTTTTCTGCGGCTGAGCGGGGTATCCGCCGAGTGTTCGTACCCTCAGCGATACCCCGCGCTGATCAGCCGATGTTGCTGACGACCAGCTCTGTGACGCGCTTCGCCGTGCCCATCGCCTTGGTCGCGATCGACCAGGCAACATCGACGTCCACGGTGCGGAACCGGCTGAATACCGCGCGCGAGCCTTCCGTCGCGTTAATCGACAGCACGAACTTGCCGCGGATCCCGGCGAGCTGGTCGGCGAGCTGCTCGAAATCGCCGCGCGCGAACACGTCGGCGCCGTAATCGTCCTCGCAGCCCCAATAGGGCGGGTCGAGGTAGAAGAGCGTCTCGGCCGAGTCGTACCGCCGGATCAGGTCGGCATAGGGCAGCCGCTCAATCGTGACCGGCGCGAGGCGCGCGCCGAGCGCGCGGATCTCCGCGCGGAGCTGAGCATAGTCGAAGCGCGATGGTCGCCCCGCCGACACGCCGAAGGTGCGCCCGGTGACCTTCCCGCCGAAGGCGAGGCGCTGGAGGTAGAGGAAGCGCGCGGCACGCTCGATGTCGGTCAGCGTGTCCGGGGCTACCAAGCGCTGCCGCTCAAACTCGTCGCGGCTGGCGAGCAGCAGCTCCAGCTCGTCGACCAGCGGCTCGAAGTGGCGGCGCACGACGCGGAATAGGTTGGAGACGTCGCGCGAGATGTCGTTGATCACCTCGGCCGGCGCGGCACGGCCGCGGCGCAGGAAGATCCCGCCCATGCCGACGAAGGGCTCGACATAGGTACGGTGCGGCGTCGCATCGATGATGGCGCACAGGCGCTTGGCCAGGTTGCGCTTGCCGCCCAGGCACGGCGCGATCGGCCGGATGGCGGTGGTGGTGGGCATGCTGGTGCTTTCTCTTCAGGAGGAAGCGCTCGGCTACGCGCGCGGGATCGCGCCGATCGGCGACGATCGACGGGCCTGCACCAGGTCGGCGCAGGATCTCGGCAGCGGCTCTCGGCCGCGAATGTCTGGTGGTGGTGCTGCGCGGCCGGCCGCCCGAACCGGGTGGTTAGCCGCGCAGACCTGTGGAGCTACGCCCCCGCGTATTCCCCCGAAGGGTCTTCTATTCTGCGGGCCACCCGGCGAACCGGTGACCACAGGATGTTCCGCGCGCGCGGGCTGACCCTCTCGGCTACGATGGGGCCAGCGAGGCGACTATGACACCGCGCCGGCGGTCGAGGAAGCCTATCCGCGCAGCCGGCGGACCAGCTCCTTCCATTCGCGCGGCCCTTGCGGCCCCCACTCTGGCCCGGTCGGCAGGTCATAGGTGAGCCCGAGCCGCACGCGCTTGCCGCGGCACCTGGTGCAGCGCAGCCGGTCCTGGACCATGTGCAGGCGGCCGTCCCACAGGTGCACCATGAAGTAGCGCGAGAGCTTCGGGCCATCGATGACGGCGCGGTGACCGCACGCGCAGCGCACCGCGACGTTGCCACGGCCCGCCAGCTCGGCCAGCGTCTCAGGTCGGAAATTGGCACCCATCGCTCGACCAGCATGCCGGAACATGGCGGGAACGTAAGGGCTGGGAATGTTGGAGATCTGGTGCTCAGTGGGGCGCCCGCCGGCGCCCCACCGAGTCGACGTGCGTTACCGGGTGATCACCCGCATCGGCTCGAAGCGCCCAGCCAGGAACGCCTGCCACGCCGGCAGCGCGCGTAACCAGGCGGCGATCGCCGCGTGGCCGTCGTCCGACGGGTGGATCCCGTCACCAGCCCAGGCAGCGCTGTAGAGCAGGCCGTCGCGCCAGATATTCGTGTTGCGGCCGGTCGTGACGAAGCCGGCGACGTCGACCACTAGGTTGAGCGGATGCCCTGCGGCGCCGACGCGCGCGATCGTCGCGCCGGTCGCGCCGATCTCGGCGACCGCCTTGGTCGCGGTGTCGAACGGCGCGCCGTCGCGCAGCCACTCGTTGCCGAGGTCGACCGAGCCGCCGACCACGAAGCGGCCGCCGCCCGTCGTCGTGTTGTCTTGGTTCGCCGGCGCGTAGACCGTCGCGCCCGACTTCAGCGAGACCTGCGGCGTGATCGTGAACTGCGCCATCTTGGCGCTCGGGTGGATCGAGCGCAGCACCAGCCAGGCGTCGAGCGCCCTCTGACGCCAGGTCGTGACATTGCCGGTCGCCTCGTTGGTCCCCAGCTCGACGACGATGCGATCGACGAAGGGTAGCAGCGCGGTATTGCGCCCCGCCTGGGCGTTCGTGGCGAGGTTGGACCACTGCGACCCGAACTGGCCGACGTTCACGACCGGATAGTCGCCGCCGAGCGCGCGCTCGAGGTAGCCCGCCAGGCCGGTCGCAGGGTCGCCGCCGTTGGCGAAGGTCCCATTGTCGCCGGCGGCGCGCACGATGCTGTCGCCGAAGATGGCGAGAGCGTGCGGCACGCTGCAGGTGCCGCTGACATGCGCGACCCCGCCGAGCGGACCATAGCCGAAGCCGTTGCCCGGCGCCTGGCCCGGGTTGCCGGCGACCATGGTGGCGTCGGTGCGCGTGCCCCCGCCGTTCACATACTCGCCGCGCGCGGCGTAGAGCGGCGCGCTACCCGAGACGAGCGTGCCCGACGGCCAGGTCTGGTAGCTGCGCCAGCCGAGCGTGCGCGAGGTGAATGGTCCGACGATCGCGTCCGAGAAGTGGGTCGTGCCGGGCACGTAGGTGAGCGTCGCCGCCCCGCCCCAGGTGATCTCGACCGGCGTGCCATCGTTCCAGACGCGCTCGAGCGCGTTGTGCGAGGTCACGCCGGCGCCGACGTTCTCCTCGGCCGGCGCCGTCGATTTCTGGTGCCAGGCGGGGAGCACCACGCGCAGGCGCTTGATGCAGGTCGGGTCGATCAGGTTGGCGATCGGCAGCTGGCGCCGCGTGTTACTCTGGCCCGAGGCGTTGGTCGGGAACAGCGCCGTCGAGAGGTTCGGCGTCGCCGTGCGGTAGGTCACCAGCATGCCGAGGTCGCGGGGCGAGGACGGCTCGGGCTGGCCGCTGGCGTAGATGCTCGGCGTCGCCACCTGGGCGAGCGCGGCGGCCGGCAGCAGCAGCGCCGCCGCGATTGCGGGGATCAGGCGCCGCATCACGGCACCCGCGACAGGATGGCGGCGCAGCCGGTCGTCCCGCTGATCGTCACGCGCACGCTGGCGTTCGAGCCGAGCCCGATCACGGTACCGGAAGCGCCGGTGTCGCTGGCGGTCTTGCTCGCCGCGGTGGCGAAGGTGACGCCGTCGGGCCCGAGCACCTGGAAGTTGAGCGTGCCGTAGGCCGAGCAGCTCTGCGTCAGGATATAGGTCCCGCCGTAGATGGTCTGGGCGGCGGAGGGCACGTTGGCGAGCGCCAGGCGCACCGTCTCGCGCACGCTTCCGGTCGGCAGCGGCGCGGCCGCGCTCACCGCGACGCAGCTGCCGTCGACCTGCGCGACACACGCCGCGCTCATCGGCGCGTAGCCGGCCGGCGCTGCGACCGACGCCGCGGTCTGCGCCGACGCGATCGCCGGAATGAGAGCGAGCGCGATCGCGCCCGCCCGAAGAAGCAGGGTCCTCATAGTGGTCCTTCCTGGATGAAACGAAGAGGCGGGTCAGCGCGGCTTGGCAAGCTCGCCGAGCGTCGTCGGCAGCACGCCCTCGGGCCATGCGTCGATCAGGAGCTGGCGCTTGTCGTCGCAGCTCCACACGTCGAAGCCGCGGTTGCGGATCGTGCCCTCGGCGTCGGCCGAGGTCGCGCTACCGTCCGGTTGGCGGAGAACCGGCGACAGGGTGCAGGGCTCCATCGCCGCGGCCGGCGGCCGCACCCGCACCGGGACGGGCGGCATCGAGCGCATCGATGGCGCGCACGCGGTCAGCGCCAAGGCACAGAGCCCGGCCGGCGTCAGTCTGAGCATATTCCCTCACGGTGTCGGTGGAGTGGACGATCAGCGGCTCGCGCGCGGCGAGCCGGTCGGCGAAGGTCGACGTCGCCTTCGCCTCGCGCTGCGCGCTTGCCGCGACGATCTCGGCGCGCTCGCGGCGCGCGCGCTCGGCCGCGGCGGTCGCCTGGCTGCGCTCGAGCGCCAGATCGTGCCGCGCGTCGACCAGCTCGGCGCGCAGGTAGAGCGCGGCCGCGGCGAGCCCGGCGATCGTCAGCAGCGGCGCGAGTCGGCGCAGCAGCTCGAGCAGCGCGGCAGCCTTCACGCGGTCACCTTGCCGAAGGTCCGCGCCTTCAGCTCGGCGAAGTCGCCGAGGTAGAGCGCGGCCTCGGCCGCGCGCCGGCGCACCAGGCCGCTGCTCTTCTTGCCGTCGACCAGGTTGAAGAGGCCGAATGCGGCCGCGGCCGCGTCGATCTGGCCGGCGCGGTGGAGCCGCAGCACGCTCGAGCTGCGGAAGGCCTTGAGCCCGATGTTATAGGCCAGCGCGACCATCGCGCCGAACTGCTGCGCGGTGACGGGCACGCGGCCGATCGCCGCCATGACCGGCGCCGCGAAGTCGCGGGCGAGCAGCTGCGCGAACATCGCATCGGCTTGCTCCTGGGTGATGCGGTCGCCCGCCTTCACGCGCCGGCCGTCGGGATAATAGGTCATCCCCCAGCCGATCGTCCATTTGCCCGCCGGGCAGCGGTAAGCGGAGAGTCGGCAGCTCTCGAAGTGGTGGAGCAGCGCAATCGCGACCGGCCCGACCATCAGCGCCGGCGCCGGCGTGCTGAGCAGGCCCAGGCGGTGCGCGGCCTTCGGCTGCGGTACCGCGCGCGCGACGGTGACGCCGACGAAGAGCAGCAGGCCGATCCACGCCTGCAGGTGCTCGGGCAAGAGCGCGCGCAGCTCGGGCGGCATGCCGTTCCAGGCGCCCTGCAGCACGGTTGGGTCGAGCGCGAGCAGCGCGGCGGAGAGCGCGGCGCCGATCGCGGCAATACGGACGGACCAGGCGTGCGCGGCAGCGCTCGCCCGCTCGAGCAGGATCGACATGGGTGTTCCCTTCGGTGGTGAGGTCAGTCGCGCGCGGGCGAGCGCGCGAGCAGCAGGTCGAGCTTGGCGTCGACCCGGGCGACGATCTTGCCGAGGTCGCGGGTCTCGCTGTCGGCGCGATCGGCGCGCTGCTCGAGCTGGGTGGTGCGGCGCTCGTTGTCGCCGACCTGGCGCGTGAGCTGGCCGCCGTAGAAGACGATCGTGAAGAGGGTGACCAGGAAGGTCAGCGCCGACACGACGAGCGAGGCGACGCCGTGCCAGGTGACGCGCGCGGGTGCCGGCGCCACGACGACGGCCGAGGCGGTGGGGGTGTCAGTCATGGGGGATCTCCGCCGGCGCGCCGGCCTGGTAGTGGCTTAGGGGGCGACGGTGCCGCCGATGGTCCAGCGCGCCGACACGCCGTCGACGTTGGAGACACATTCCGCGTAGCAGCTGGTGCCCGGGCCGCCCGAGCGGGTGAAGGCCGAGGCGGCGCCGTCGGGATCGATCAGGTCGCCGTTCTCGGTGAGAAAGCCCCAGCTGTTCGCGTTGCGCTGCTCGAAGTAGACCCGGTCGCCGACCCGCACGTTGAGCGCGCTGACGACAACGTTGCCCGCCGCGTCGTACTCGGTGAGCCGGCCCTTGGGGAGTGTGATCGTGCGGTTGCCGTCGACCATCCGCACCGCCTGCAGGCCGCCGATATGGGCGCCGGTGACGGTGTAGGTGTTGGATCGCGCGCCGGCGAGCCGGAAGGGCGTGCTCCACGTCTTCGCGACTGCCATCGTGGAGTCGAGCGACGAGTAGCGCACGGTGAGCGCCTCGCCGGCGGGGATCACGATGTTGTCCGAGGTGATCCGGCCCGCGGTGGCGTTGACCACCACGAGCTCGAAATCGCCGGGCACCTTCGTCTTGTCGATCGGCGTGAGCACGGTGCCGTCGTAGTTGGTGCCCTGGATCCGCATCGTGATCTTGCGGTCGAGGAGGTTCGCCACCGGCAGCGACGGCGTGGCCGAGTTGTAGGAGATCTCCATGTAGTAGGAGCCGGTCTCCTCGCCGAACACGAGCTTGCGGATCGAGTGCTTCAGGTTGGGGAAGCGCTCGGCGTAGAGCCCGGCCGGGTTGTAGCCATGCGCCCCGCCGAGATTGTGGATCCCCTCGTAGAAGGTGTCGGGGAACTCATGCACCGCGGCGGCGAAGGGCGTGTTGTTGTCGTCGACGGCACCGCCCCAGAGATCCTTCACGTAGGTCGGCCCGGCGATGACCTTCACGCCGGCGCCGCGGTCGAAGCGGACGCTGCTCGGCTTGTAGTCCTGGTGCCAGAAAATCGTCGCGCCCTGCCCGCCCGACACGGTGACGGTGCAGCCACGGCCGCTGCCGCCGGTGGTCGCGGCGATCCCCTGCGGGAGTGCGGTGTAGGCGCCGACGTCGGAGACGTCGACGCGCTGGACCTCGCCCGCCGCGCTGACGCTGGTGACCTGGACCTTCGCCGTCCGCGACCAAGTCCCGCCCTGCGGCGTCAGGAGATCGCCGACGCGGTACCCGCGCCCGCCCGCGGCGACGCCGGCATAGCGGACTTGGTCCTGCGGCTGGCGCACCTTCGTGAGGTCGATCGTCGGGCCACGCCCGGTGATCGTCGCGCGCGTGTAGCTGAACACGCGGCGGTGATCGGTCTCGCCCTCGACCGCGAAGGTGACGTTGTCGCCGAAGCGGACGTGCGAGTCGTAATCCTGCGCCAGGTAGATCGTCGCCGAGCCGCTCTCGACCGGGCGGTGCGAGAAGTAGCTGTCGCGGATCGTCAGCTCGAAGGTGGCGGGATCGTTCGCCGTCGGCGAACTGGTGGCCAGGCTGCTGACCTGCGCGCGCTCGCTGTGGTGTCCGCTGACCTCGTTCCCTGGTCCGTAGCAGGAGAAGGCGATGCCCTGCCGGCAGTTGAAGTCCATGCAGTTGCGGATCTTGATGTTGGTCCCGCGCGGCGAATAGGCGGGCCCGCCCGAGCTGGCGCCGGCGTAGAAGTTGGCGGCGATGCAGGCTTCGAAGATGTAGCCGTCGACCTCGTCGTGAACGCCGAAGCCGTTGGAACAGCCGAGCGCGACGCACTGGCTCACGATGCCGTCACGCGCTGAGCCGTACTTCCAGGGTGCGGGATCATCATCGAAACAGGAGTAGCCGCCGGCGTCGTTCGGGTGGCGGATGTCCATGAAGGATCCGTTGCTCAGCCGGAGCCCCGTGTTGCAGGTGTCGTTGACGCCGTAGGGCCAATTGCCCGACGTCGGGATCGTCGGCGAGCGCTCGAAGTGGAGCCGGTCGACCACCGGCTGCCGGTTGGAGACCAGCCACACCAGCGGCCCGAAGAACTGGCGGCAGCGCAGGCCGATGACCTCGGGCTGCGCCATCTGGATCAGCTGCACCGCGCCGCGCACGCCAGCGCCTGGTCCGGTGAGCAGCGGGGTGTCGCAGCTGACGGTGAAGCCGTGGATCTCGAGCGCGGCGTCGGGCATCAGCGCGATCCGCGGGTTCATCGTGTAGGAGCCGCGAAGCGGCGCCGTCAGGATGATCTTGGTCGGATCGTCGGTGTTGTCCTTGCCGACGACGGCGTCCTCGCCCTCGTGGCGCGTGCCGGCGCCGTCCGCGGTCTTCTGGTTGGGGATCGGATCGTTGGCGTAGATCTTGACCTGCTGCCCCGCCTTCACCGGATGGGGCGACGCCATGGTGATGACCGAGACGGTGCCCTCGGTCTGGAAGGTGGGATCCTTGGACAGCAGCACCTTCACCGCGCCGATCGCCGTGATGCGGTCCCACCAGATCTCGTTGGCGACGCAGGTGATGAGCTGCGCGCGGGTGGTCGCGTAGAGGATCGCGTTGTGCGTGCCGACAAGCCGCTTGCGCTTCCCGTTCGGGATGACGCCGCTCCAATGCGGCGAGTAGACGCCGTCGTCGAAGACGAGCGTGTTGACGACGTCGTCGAGCATGAAGGCGTCCAGCGCCGCCTGCAGCCCGGGCGTATCGTTCTTCAGCTTCCGATCGCGGAGATAGTTGGCGATCGTCGCAGAGCCGCCGGGCAGCGCGCCGCCGCGCGCCAGCTCGAGCACCTTCGCCGGCGACGGCAGCGAGCGCACGAAGCCGGCGCTGTCGGTCGCCGGGAATAGCCCGTCGCCGGCCAGGCCACCGTCCGCCGCGCCCGCCCACCAGGCCGAGAACTCCTGCTGGGTGAGGTCGCGACGGCCGAGCAGCGCTGAGACCTTGTCGAGCAGGTCCTGGTCGAGTGCCATCAGATCTTCCAGTCGACGATCGCGGCCGCCTGCTTGGCGGCAAGGGTCTTGGCCGCGCGGACGGCGATCTTCGCCGCGCGCCGGCGCCGCTCGATCTCCGCGCGCGCCGCGCGGCTCGCCGCGGCCGCGGCCGTCACGGCATCGCGCGCCTGGACCAGCGTGGCGGCGCCGCTCGCCTGCATCTCGGCGTAGAGGAACGGCCAGCGCGCCTGCTGCTCGGTCGCCGGCAGCGCCTTGAGCGCCGCGAGGATCAGCGCGGTGGTGCCGCCCAGACCGCTGATCGACGCCACGTCGGCCATCTTCTCGCGGTAGGCGTCCGACTGACCGGGCACGATCGTGAGCCAGCGCTGCCGCGCGACGCCGGCCTGCGCGTCGATCTGACCTAGTATCATCTGCTCCGCCTCGGCCAGCGTCAGCGGCGCCGGCGCGTCGAGTGGCGGGCACGGAATGCCGCGCACCGCGTCGAGGGTCTCGCCCGGGGCGAGCTGCGCCTCAGCCTCCTCGCGGGTCGGCACGCGGACGTAGCGCGTGACCGAGGCCGAGCCGGCCGCGTAGATCGCAAAGCTCGTCATGCTCGCTTCGCCTCGTCAACGGAGAGATTGGAGCCGGCCTCGATAAAGCCCGTCCCGGTGCCGCCATCGTGTCCGAAGTAGACGAAGCGGAGGGTCCAGGTGTGCGTACCTTTCGGCACGTCGTAGATCCGTAGGCGGTTCGGCATGACCGAACGGACGCTGTTGATGTTGCTGATGTTGGCGGTGGTCATCCAATACCAGGTCTGGTCGACCACGATGCCGTTGCGCTCGAGCTGGAAGTAGCCGGCGTACCCGCCGCCCGGTCGCATCCGCATCATCCAGGCGACCTCGAGGTCGCTTTCCGCGAGATCCTTGTTCGTGACGAGCTGGGCGATGATCACCGAGCCGTTCGAGTAGGGCAGTGCCACGTTCTGCGCGGTCTGGGTGTAGTAGGGCCGCTTCACCGCGAACTGCTGGAGGTTCTTCGTCTCGATGCTGTCGGCGACGAGCCGCTTTGCATAGACATCGGTGTGAAATTCCCACCGCTGCTCGGCGCCATTGTACGAAAGCACCCGCAGCGGGTTGCCGCCGGACGGATCCACGAACTCGAACTCGTTGGCGAAGAAGGCCATCTTGCCCAGCCGCTCGGGTCCATCCGCGGTCAGCGAGAAGGCGGCGAACACGCCGTCGGCGTCGGCCCGCACGATCGACTTGGCATAGCCCCCGCCCTGCGGCCCGATCAGCGCCTCGTTGAGCGTGGTGATCGTGGCGTTCGAGTTGACGGTCGCGACCGCGACCTCCTCGAGCGAGCGCGCGAGCGACGTGCCGTCGTTGCCGAAGCGCACGGTGTCGAGATTGAGCACCCAGCCGGTTCCGTTCGTGGTGCGATAGCCGATCAGGCTCAGGTCGGTCGCGACCTTGGCGTTGATCAGGTCCTGCGCTTCCTTGAACTCGATGAAGATCGGCCCGACCGGCTGCCCTTGCACGAAGGTGCGCGCGTCGAAGATCCGCTGCAGATCGTCCTGGCGCAGCGCCTCCTCGAGGATCGACTTCGTGTTGATGTCGACTGAGGCGACCAGCTCCTGCGCCTCGCGGTCGCCGACGTTGGTCCCGGGCGGCGCGCCCACCGTGGCGTTGTCCTGCGGCTTGGTGTTGTCAGGGTCGCCGATCGAAGGCCACTCGGCCGACTTGCCGGCGTCGGTCAGCCCCTGGATCAGCGGCCAGAGCGAGGCGTCGTAGCGGGTCGGCTCGGCGCCGGTGACCGGCGCGGCATCGCTACCGTCCCAGGCATAGATCGCCGAATGCTCCTCGCGCAGCATCATCGGCACCTTGCCGTCGACCTGGATCGCCATGTCGGCGATGCGGAACAGCTTGCGGTCCCAGCCGAGCTGCCGGAACGTCAGACGGATCACATCGCCCTTCTGAAACTTCCACGCGGTCGCCTGAAAGGTGGCGGTGAAGGTGCCGCCGTAGATCATGCGCTGCAGGCGCTGCTTGGAGAGCCGCTGCGCCTGGCTTGCCGACTGCACCAGTGGATAATTGAGGGTCTGCGAGCGCTCGATCCCGTCGCGGCTGGCGATCGAGACCTCGGGATAGTCGGCGAGCTGGAACAGCGACGTCGTCGACGGATCGACGTAGCCCCCGCGAATGACGTTGACGCTGTCGTTTAGCGGGAGCGTCTGCGACCAGGTGAAGGCGCCGAGGACGTCGTCGGTGACGAGGCTGCCGATCGGCGCCGCCAGGTCGTTGTGCAGCACCGTCAGGCGCAGGCGCCCGTCGATATCGTCGAGCACCGCGTTCATCGACGCCTTGAGGTTGTCGAGCACCGCGTCGGTCGCGTCGCCCTCACTGATCACGCCGTCGCAGCGGTACCGCGGCTCGGTACCGCCGGCCGAGCGGATCACCGGCTCGTCGCAGAGATTGGCGGCTTCAATGAAGCTGGCGAGATCGAGGCGCTCGGGTGGGATGCCCTTGCCGACCGCCAGGCGCCCGGCGATCCGCCAGCCGAGCAGATAGAACAGCGTGCAGAGCGCGGGATTGCGCGACGCGCTGTCATCCCACGCCCAGGTCGACTGATCGTCGGCACGCTGCGGCCCCGAGCCGCCGGGCACCGTGCTATCGCGGCGCGGATCGTAGACCGAGGCGCCGTCCCCGACGATCGTCACCCGGCTCGGGATCGACTGGTTGAAGACGGAGTCGACCTTCTTCTTCGAGGTGTCGAGGATCTGATAGCGCAGGTAGACGTAGGCGCAGCCGGTGAAGCGCCGGGTTCTACCCATGCGCGGACCGAGGTTGATCGCGTTCGCAGCGTTGCCCTCGAGCACCGGGGTCACCTGCAGCCACTTCTGAAACTCGCCCTGCGCTCCGCCAGCCGCGGTCCAGGCGAGCTTGTCGTCGAAGTAGATCGCGCGGATGGCGGTGACCCGGTGCGACGCAACGACGATGAATCGGTGCAGGTAGGTCTGGTTGTCGGAATATTCCTGGTCGCGCAGGTCGGTCGCCATCGCGGTCGTGCCGAAGACGATCTTGCGGGGCTCGCGCGTGTTGATCGACACGGTGAGGCGATCGCTGGTCGACGACAGGCCCGCCGGCGACTTCGGCTTGCCCGAGAGCAGCGACGCGCCGGCGCTGAGGATCTGCGCCGCCACGAACGTCGGGCCGCCGATCAGGAAACCTACGGCGTTCATCGCGCCGCGCACCAGGCCCTTTTTGCCGTCGACGATGACGCCGAGGACCGGGCCGTAGAGGAACTTAAGCGCCTTCCCCATCAGCCGACCTTCCAGGCGATCGACCACGCGCTGCGCTCGAGCCTCACCCAGCCGGGCGCGCCGTCAACGTCGCCGACGAACAGAGCGCGCGGCCCGATCGAGACGCCGGCCATCCCGTCGACCATCACCAGGTCACCGCGGCGGGCGAAGGCGGGCTCGATCCGTGGCAGCGCGGCGTCGATCGTCGCCTCGAGCGTGCCGTCGCCGAAGCGGCGCAGCGCGCGCACGCTGCCGCGCGCGGTGCTGTAGTGGCCGCGGTAGGCGGCTGCGAGGTCCACGCCGGTCTGCGCCAGTACGGCGCCGGCCGCGAACAGCGCGCAGTCCAGCTCGCCCCAGCGGAAGGCCGCGCCCTCGAGGTCTGCGACATAGTCATGCAGCAGCTGCTCCCACTCGGGCAGGCGTTCGAGCATGGCGGCCTCCATCACAGGAGCTGTCGAATGGCGGCCGCGCTCATGGCGCTGCCGCTCGAGAAGGTGATCGCGGTGTTGCTGGTCAGCGGACTGCCGCTATTGCCGTTGGCGATCGCGATCGCGGCCTTCGCTGAGAGGTCAGCGGGATCGTACAGCGCCTGATCCATGTACGTCCGGCCCGACGCCTGGCTGTAGGCGGCGAGATAGCCCTCGATTATGAGGTTGATGGTCTGCCCGACGGCCGGGTCGCCCTCGATCGAGAGCGCGGTCATGTAGCCGGTGTAGTAGTGCTGGATCGCCCCGCGCTGGATGCCGTCCTCGTCGCGGATCATCCGCCACAGCCGCGCCGTGCGGCTCTGCCAGTTGGCCGCGCCGCCGATCAGGTTCAGCAGCTCGTTGTCGAGCGTCAGCAAGCCCGACAGCTTCGCCGAGACGGCGTCCGAGCCGCCATCCTTGGCGCGCACCGGGCCGATGTCGACGATCGTGGCGTCCAGGCCGTCGAACACGAAGCCGTCGAGATCCGCGTCGCCGGTGCCGTTGACGAGCAGCGAGCGGCCGGCGGTGCAGGCGCGCAGCGGGTCGCCGAGGACGTCGAGGTAGACGAAGAAGACCGGCCGGATGATCTGGCGATCGAGCGCGGCCGAGGCATTGGCGTCGGGGCGGCTCAACGCGCCTCCTCCACCGCGAAGGGGAAGGTATAGGTCTGGCCGACGTCGACGTCCCAGCCCGGCGCCTCGCTGGTCTGGCGTACCAGCGCGTAAGGCTCGCCGATCTCGACGACGGCGTTCTGCGCCGGGATCTCGCTCAGCTCGGGCCCGAACAGCGCAATCGCGGTACCGGCGCCGTCGCTGACCAGGTCGCGGGTTAGGCAGACCAGCCGCTTGTGGCCGCTCGGCAGAGGCACCGTCATCAGCTCGCCCGCGAGCAGCACAGTGGTGCTGGCAGGCAGGCCCTTGAGCGGCAGCGTGTCGGCACTGCCCGCGCCGGCGGCAACCTGGGGGTTGGCCGCCGCAGTCTGCCGTGCGCGCTCGATCGCGACGAGCGGGAAGCTGTTGCGCTGGCCGCGCAGCGACGTGAAGAAGCCGCGCCAGCGCAGCGCCCTCCCCTCACCGACCTGCGTCACGAAGGTGCCGGTCGCGCTCCAGAGCGCGGCGCCGGGCAGCCCGACGACCTTGCTGGTGTTGGTCCAGCCCGAGCGATTGACGCTCGCGGGTTCGGGACAGCGCCATTTTACGCCGCGCAGCGGAAGCCGCGCGGGTGGCTGGATCACGGCCATGGGATGAGCCTCAGATAGTAGGACGGCCGATTGCGGCCATGGTCTGCGCGGAGGCCGCGTCGACGAGCTGCGGCGCGCCGGCCTTGAAGACCTCGACCGCCGCGCCGATCGCGCGGTTGTCGATCGTGGCGTTGAGGTCCTCGCTGAGCGCGACGCGGACGTTGATCGTGCCGCCGGCGCCGCCGGCACTGACGCCGGCAATCTGCGGTGCCGCTGGCAGGCGCAGGCTGGTGCCGGGCGTGTTCCCGACGCGACCGCCGGTTGCGAAGCCTTGGAGCGTGCCCTTGTTCATGGCGTCGATCACCGGCCACCAGCGCGCTGTTGCCTCAGCCGTGACGATGCTCTCGCCGTTGGAGACCAGGAGCGGCCGCTTGCCGTCGACCATGGCGAGGATGCTGTCGGACGTGCCGGTGCCCGGGCCCGAGATCCGGCCGCCGGCAGCCTTCGCCTCTATCCGGCCGCCGGTCGCCCGACCCTCGATCTTGCCACCCTTGGCGAAGCCCCCGAAGCTGCCACCGATCGCCGAGACGATCGCCTTCTCGATCGCGATCTTCGCCAGGTCGGCGATGATGCTGGCCGCCATCTTCTTGAAGGCCGAGCTGACGGACTCGGTGCCGTTCACCAGCCCCACCAGGCCGTCCTGGAGCGTCTGCAGCCCGTCGACCGCCACACCCTCAAGCGCGTTGTTCACGTCGTCGGTGTTCTCGCGGAGCCGCTCGCGATACTGGTCCAGCGGGCCCGCGGTCTGCCGCTTGATCGACTGCGCGCCGGCCGCCTGCAGGTCGCCCAGGATCGCCTTGCGCTGGCGCGCGATCTCCTTCTCGGCCTCGCTGCTGTCACGCGACGCGATCACGCCGTCGAGCCGCGCGCGCTCTTCCTGGAACTGGATGTCGAGGATCCGCAGCTCGAGCGCGCGGCGCTGGCGCGCGGTGGTCGCCAGATCCGACTGCGCGGCGAGCAGGTCCTGCTGATTGCGCCGGCCCGCCTGGGTGATGGCGAGCTGCTCGTCGCGCTGACGCTGGCCGAGCTGCTCGTCGACCACCCGGGTCTCAAGGCCGGCGCGCTGGTCGTTGAGGCCCTGGAGCGCGACCACGCGCTGCTTCGCCTCGTCGCCGACGCCGAAGCGCCCCTGCTTGGCCTGCTCGATCAGCTCCTCGTTGCGGCTCTGGCGCTCGGCCTCGATCCGATCCTTCTCGATCTTGGCGCGCGCTTCGATCGAGCCGGACAGCTCGGCCTGGGCCACCGCGATCTCGCCGTTCGTCTGGCGCGATGCCGCGGCATAGGCTCGAGCGTCGCCCGCGGCGTCGCGGGCCGCGACTTCTTCCTTCCTCTTCTCGGCGGCCGCCGCGTTGCCCGCCTTGGTCGCCGCGCGCCCTGCGGCCTTCGAGGCGTCCCGGTCGGTGCGCTGCTGCGTCGAGTCCCGGAAGGCGGAGGCATCCTTCGACGAGGCGGCGTTGGCCGCGTCGACCGAGAGGCCCTGCTTCCGATATTTGTCATACTGCGTCAGCTCGAAGCGCTGCGCCTTGAGGTCGGCGATCAGCTGCTTGTTCGTGCCCTGCTGCGCGATCGCCAGGTCGCGCGAGATCCGCGCGCGCTCGCCGTCAACGTCGCGACCACCCGGGCGGTCGGTCTCACGGACGTAGTTGGCAAGCGGCAGCTTCACGGCCGCCTCGATGCTCGCCGACGCGGTGCGCGAGCGCTGCTGCGCCGATTCGTACTGCTTGCGCGCCTCGGTGCGCGCGCTCTCGTCGTGGCCGATGTAGCCGACCTTGGCGTCGAAGGTGCCCGATGCCGCCTGGAAGCGATCCTTTGCCGCGGCCGCGTCGTTCTCGGCGTTGAGCTTGTCGGTCGACAGCCGGACGAACAGCTCGCGGCGCCGCGCGCGGGCGAGCGCGTCGAGCTTCTCGGCCGCCTCACCAACTGCGCCGGCGAACGACCGCACGCCGGAGGATGCGGTGGCCGCCTGCTTGCCGACGGTCGCGACGTGATTGCCTGCGCTGAGCGCATAGCTGGCGAGCAGCTTCGACGTCTCGGACGCGGTGCGCTCGTGCTCGGCGAAGGCCGCCAGCTCGGCCGACGTCTTCGCCGCCTCGTCGCGCATCGAGATATAGGCGGCGATGAGCGCGCCGATTACGAGCACCGCGGCACCGCCGGCGACCGACCCGCCGATCAGCGTAAGCGCGCCGGCGAACAGGCGCGACGCCGCGGCCGCGGCGCGGCTGGCGATCGTCGCGGCCGTCGCCGCTGCTGTCGACGCGGTCGTCGCCGTGGCGGAACGGGCCTGCGCGCCGGCGAGCGCTCCCTCGGCCACCGCCAGCTCGCCGTCGACCACGGCCAGGCGCTGCCGTGCCGCGGTGAGCCGGTCGGTCGCGAAGGTGGCGTCGTTCTCCGCCTTGCGCTGCGCGGCGAGCAGCACGGTGCGGTTGCCGCCGCTGGTGTTCTGTGCGGCATAGCTGACGGCTGCGGCGCGCCGCTCGGCCGCCAGGGCGCGCTCGCCGGCGATCTGCTCGAGCAGCGCCGCCTGGTCGGCGCGCCGCGCGGCGATCGTCGCCTCGATCTCGGCAACCTCGACACGGGCGGACGCGGCGATCGCCTCGGCCTTCTGCGCGGCCGCGACCTTGCCGCCGATCAACACGACCTTCTCGGCGTCGAGCGCCTTCGTCAGCAGCAGCACCTCGCCGGCGACCGCGGCGATCGGCCCCGCGACGAAGCGGGCGGCGAAGCCGGCACCGACGACCGCCAGCGCCGGCGCGACGACGTCGAGGTTGTTGGACAGCGTGACGATCGCGGCCGACACGCGCGCGGTCGCGCTTAGCCCGGCATCGGTCTCGCCGATATACTTGCCGAGCGCGTTGTTGAGGATCGTGAACGACGCGCCGATCGTCAGGTTCGCCTTCGCGGCCTGCGCCTCGAGCTGGCCCGAGCCTTTGAGGAAGCCCTGGAAGAAGTCCTGCGACGTGACGGTGCCCGCGAGTACGTCGGCGCGCAGCGCGGCGACCGAGCCCTTGTATTTGTCGATACCGTTGGCGACCGCCTGCAGGATCGGACGCGCGCCCTCGTTGACGCTGTTGAACTCCTCGGCATGGACCGTGCCGGCCGAGAGCAGCTGGCCGAGCTGCAGCAACGCGCCCTGCGCGTCCTCGGCCGAGCCGCCCTGGACCTTGAGCGCAGCGCCGACGCCGTTGGTGAACTTGATCAAGTCAGCCTGGCTGGCGCCGAGCGCCTTGCCCGCCTGCGAGGCGCGGCCGTAGAGCGTGCCGACGCTCTCGAGCTGGATGCCGTAGCGCTGGGCGACCTCGAAGAGCTGCTCCTGCGTCTTCGCGAGACCAGCACCCTCAAGCCCGGCGACCTTCAGCTGGTTCGTGTAGCGGGTGTATCCGTCGGCATAATCCTTGATCCGGTCGACAGAGAACGCTGCCGCGACGCCCGACGTGGAGGCGAGCAGCGCCGCTTTGATGCCGCCGGCCGACGAACGGATGCGGTTCTCGGTATCGGCTACCGAGGCGCCCAGGGACGCGATCTCTCGGCGCGCGCCGGCGATCGACGTACCAAAGCCGGCGAGCGGACGGCCGAACTCACCGAGGCGGCGGTCGACCGCGTCTAGGCGGCGCGTGGTGTCGCCGGCGAACTGGTCGACCCGCGCCTGTCCCGCGCTCAGGTTCCGGCGCAGCAGCTCGACAGAGGCGTCGACCTGGAGGAGCAGCGTCTTGACGTCGGTACCCGCCATCGCCTCACTCCTCGCTGGCCGTGTTCATCGCTTTCCAGGCCTCGAAGGCGGCCCAGAAGTCGTGCGGCGTGGATGACCAGAATTGTGCGGCCGACCAGTGAAAGGCGGCCGCGGCGATGCCCGCTAGTCGGCGACGGGGGTCTCGGGGATCATCGTCCCCGTCGCTTTGGCTTCCCCCGAGGGCAGGCACCCTCCGGTTGCGGCGAGGCCGAGGACGAGCGCGATGCGCGGCTGCACCGCCATGACGCCGACCGGGAACAGCAGCTCGGCGATCGCGTCCTGCCCCGCGGCCTTCGCCGCGGTCACATGGGCGCGCTCGGCGGCCGATGCGTATTCGTCGAGGGCCTGCTCGCGGCCCCAGGCTCGAACGAGCTCGGTGACGACGATCGCCTGCGCCTCAAGCGTGAGAGCGCCCTGCTCGGCGAGTTGCGCGAGCTGCAGGAGCGCGAGGCCGGTCTTCTTCTCCATCGCGACGATCGCTGTGAACGACGGGCGGAGCACGAAGCTCTGCCCGTCGAGCACCAGGTCGACCTCGCCGCGAAGCTCGTTCGCGTCGGCCATGATCAGCCGAGGACGTCGGTGGTCGGCGCTGCGGCGGCCGAGAAGCCGATCTTCGCCTTCACCGCCTCGTTCTGACCGAAGTCGGTGGAGTCGATGTTGCCGTAGACCGACCCGGCGAACACGACGTCGCCGTTGGTGCCGGTGCTCGCGCCCTTGCGGATCTGGATGTTGAAGGGCGCCTGCGGCGTCGCGTTGCACAGCGTCTCGAGGCGCGTATAGCCGTTCGCGTCGGGCAGGTTCGGGATCATGTCGAGCGAGATCTTCAGCGACTTCAGACCCGGCGCCGAGGTGCCGTAGCCGGACTCGTCCTTGCTGGTCGTGTCGATCGAGCCCGCGTCGCGGCTGACGGACAGGTTCTGCTGCCCCTTCACCACGTTGAAGGTCCCGGCGGTCGCGCTCTCGATCCAGAGCAGGTAGTCGTTACCAAGCTTCTTCGCCATCGTGTCTCTCCAATGCGAAAAGCCCCGCGGGCGAGGCGGGGCGGAGGTTGTTGGGTAGGGTGGTCAGTCCTCGCGGAAGGCGAGGATGGTCAGGATGGTGGTGCCGACGTAGCCGGACCCGTCCTCCGACAGGGCGGCCGCGCTGCTCTCGAGCGCGACGTGCAGGTTCCACTCGCCCACCGGGAAGCTTCGGGCGGCGAGGATCGTCTCGATCTGTCCCTGCAGGTCGGTGCAGGGGGCGCGCTCGTCGCCCTCGGTAATGACGATCAGGGTGAGGGTGATGCGCCGGTCGGGATCGTCCGAGCGGCCGAAGGGTGAACTCTCGACGTCGCCGATGATGACGAGCGGCGGCTTCGCGTCGTCGGGCACGTCCTGGAACACGCTCGCGCCAACGATCGCCGCGTCCAGCTCGCGAAAGGCAAGCAGCTCGACGGCCGCGGCCGCGCTACTCATCCGCGCCACCTCGAGCCAAGCGCGCGAGGATCCGATTGAGCATCGGCTTTACCTCCCGGGTCACGCTGTCGCGCAGGTCACGATACTGGCCGCTGACGAAGCGATCGCCGGCGATCGCGCGGACCTTCATGCTGGCGCCGGTGCGTGGCCCGCGGGCGATCCGCACCGTCTGCGCCTTGCGGCCCTTGTCGAGCACGAAGCCGTAGAACAGCTTGGAGCGACCCCGCTTCGTGCCGAGCAGGCCGACCTGCAGGCGCAGCGTCTTCGGCCGCACCACGTACTTCACGCCCTGCCGCAGCGCGCCGGTCTTCCGCTTAGCGCGTGCCTGGACCGCCGCCTGGGTGCGGCGACCGGCGCGATCGAACGATGCGACCAGGTCGCTGCGCGCCTCGTCCGGCAGCTGCTGCATGATCCGGCGGAAGGCCTTGCTGCCCGGGACCTTGCTCACTTCCCGTTCGCCCCGCTCTCGCAGGTCATCACGAGGCCGTCGCGCGCCTCGTTGGGCGCGGCCGTCTTGATGTCCATGACGATCGAGCCGCAGCGCAGGCGGTGCGTCGTGTCGACGTCGCCGCGGATGCGGATCTCGACCCGCCACAGCTGCACCGCGCGCTCGACGTTCGCCCGCACCGCTTCCTCACCGCGCAGCCCGATGATCTCAGCCCAGGGCTCGCCGTAGGCCTTCCAGCCGCCGGTTTCCGGGTTCGGCTTGCGCCCCCCGCGGCCGTTGTCGACCAGGTCGGGCGCGAGCAGCGTCACCTGGTGGATCAGCCGGGTGGAGCTGAGCCGCATCACGCGCCGACCCGCTGGTTTGCGAGCAGCGGGCCGAGATCGACCGCCTTCTCCTCGAACTTGCCGCGGGTGAGCGCGAGCACCGCCCAGCGGAGGGACGGCGGCAGCTTGCCGACCTCGTAGCCGACGACCAGGCGCACCACGATCGCGCCCTTGCGCGCCATGATCGGCGGCAGTGCGGCGCCGATCGCGCGCACGATGCCGCCCTCGAGCGTGCCAGCACCGACCAGGTCATAGGACGCCGGCGACAGCACCTGCGACACGCCGGCGGGATCGAGGTAGCGGATCTCCGCCACCCGCTTCACCGGCGCGACCTCGAGGTGGGAGAGGTCGGCGAAACAGTCGGCGCGAACCTCGACGGTCTGCTCGACCATCCGCTGCCCGGTCATCTGCTCGATCTCGAGCCCCGCGGCGCCGACCAGCATCCCGACGTCGAGATCCAGGCTGTCGCCGTCGACGCGCAGGAAGCGCTTGGCATCTGCCAGCGCCACCGGCTCAGCCGCCGGCGACACAACGGTGACCGCCTCGCTCAGCATCTCAGGCCTGCGCCGCCGGCTTCTTGGCGCGCGCGCGCTTCGCCGGCGCCGGTGCGGGCTCGGCCGCCGGGGCGGGCTCCGTCGCCGGCGCGGCCGCCGTCACCGGCTCGGCCGGTGCCTGCTCGACCACCTCGACGGCGAGGTCGCCGTCGACCAGGCGCTGCGCCTCGTCCGCATCGACGTCCACGCCGACGACCAGGTCCTGCCCAGGCGCGCGGGAGAGCGTCGGGCCTTCCTGCCCGACGAGCATCTTGATCGTCTTCATGTGAAATCTCCTCGGCAAGCGGCAGGCGCGCCTGCGGCTTGCGGAAGAGGCGGGCCGCAATGGGCCCGCCTCCGATCGCCTGGCTGCCGATCAGGCGAGCTGCAGGTGCTTCACGGCGTTGGCGTCGATCAGCTTGCCGTCGTAGCGGATGATCCCCGCCATCCCGACCTTCGGCCAGAAGCGCTCGCGCACCGTGCCGATCAGCGGCGAGCCGACCTTGCGGACGGTGTAGCGGCTGTGATCGCCGAACAGCACCGCGCGGGCGCCGGTGGCGATCGCCGGCATGTCGTCGTTCACCGAGTAGGGCTTGCCGAGCAGGACGTCGGGCGCGTTGGCGCGCACGTCGCCCATCTGCCAGAGGAAGTTGCCCTGGCCGTCCTTCAGCTTGCGGATGACCGCCAGCGTGGTGTCGGCGAACTGCCAGCGGCAGAACGGGCTGCGGCGATAGGCCTGGTTGACCGAGTGCTGCAGGTCGATCAGCTCTTCGGCCGCGATCGCCGCGGCCGCGGCCGCCAGCTTGCCGCGCGGCGAGGCCGTCAGGATGCCGGTCGGCTCGTTCACGCCGGTACCGACGGTCAGCTTCGCGTTGCCGCCGCGGCCGAGACGCTCACCGAGCTTGCGCGCGATGAACTGCTCGAGGTTGAACTGCGAATCCTGCAGCAGCTCGAAGCTGATCTGCAGCCACGGCGTCGCGAACACGAAGGCGCTGAGCGTGGTGTTGCCGAACACCATGTCGCCCGAGCCGTCGTCGACCAGGTTGCCCGCCTCGGCGAGCGGCGCCGAGCCCTTGGTCGTGTCGTCGTTGGTCGGCACGTCGTAGGGGTTGCCCGAGCTGGTCACCATCTCGTCGGTGACGGTGGGGTCGTACATGGGGCCCCAATCACGCATGACCTCGACGATCGCGCCCGCCAGCGTGCGGGGCACGGTGAATCCGCCGGCGGCCGGCGTGCCGACGGTCTGGGCGCGGTTCTCGACGTAGCCGCCGCGGAGCGCCGAGCGCTGCTCGTTGCTGAGCTGCGACACGTCGCCGCCGACCGCGAGCATGCCGAAGAAGGCGTCACGGTACTCGGTCTGGATGCGCTCGGCGTCCTCGGCCGGCTCGCGGCCCTCGCCGTCATGACCGCGCACCTCGAGGTCGCGGCCGCCCGGGCGGCGCTGCTCGCGCAGCTCGAGGTCACGCGCCTCGGCACGCGCCATGCGCTCCTCGCGCTCGATCGACCGGTCGAGCGTGTCCAGCTCGCCCATGATCGTGTCGTGACGCGCCTCCAGCTCGGCGGTGCGCGCGGCGTCGGTGTTGGCGGTGACCTCGGCGAGCGCGGCGCGCGCCTGCGTGACGAGGGTCCCGCGCTGCTCGTGCAGCTGGGTCAAAGTGGGCATGAATGTCTCCGGGTTCCGGTTTCAGGGGAAGGCGTCGAGTTGAAGCGCCGACGCGCGCCTCGGGCTGGGCCCGGTGACTAGATCCCGCGCTCGAGCTGCGCCTGGCGCATGTGGCGCGCCGCTATGCGCGCGCTGGCGCCAGCGCGATTGTGGTCGCGGCGCTCGTCGCGGACACGCTCGAGGCTGCGCAGCGCGACCTCGGTGTCGCGGTAGGCGGGATAAGCGGTGTAGGTGATCTCGAAGAGGAGAGCCTCGAGGATCGTGCGCTCGGTCACGTCCTTGGTCTCGTCCCACTCCGACCGCACCGAGACGAAGCCGATCGACATGCCGGCGACGTCGCCGCGCTCGAGCTGCACGATCAGGTCGCGGCCGTCGCTGGTGTCGGGCAGCGGGTTCTCGAAGGCGAGCCCCTTCGCGTCCTCGCGCAGCGTCAGCGTGCCGGCGCCGAGGCGCCCGACGACGCGGCCGCTGTCGTGGCTGTGAAGCGCCAGCACGTCGCGCTCCTGGAGCGACTTCGTGAAGGCGCCAGGCGCAATCCGCTCGCGCCACATGCCGCCGATATCGGTCCAGGTGTCGAAAAGCGCGGCATAGCCGTGCCCGGTGCGGATCGCGCTGTCAGCCGCGGCGCGCAGCTCGAGCTGGGTGACGATCGCGCGCGTCTCGCGCTCGTTAGGCGTCGGTGCTGGCATCGGTCTCGTCCTTGGAGGCATCGGCGGGTGCCGGCTCGTCGTTGGCTGGGGGCTCGGGCTCGGTCGGCGGCTTGGTCGCGAGCACCGTGCCGAGCGGGACGGTCGCGCCCTGGATGTAGAGGCGGCCGCCCTCCCCGTTCGGGTCCGGCGGCCGGTTCTCGAGAGCGCGCGCCTCGTCGGGCATGAGCTGGCCGGTCTGGATTGCGCGGGCGAGACCCTCGATCCGGCTCTTGAAATCGCCGCGCTGCAGGCCGTCGAGGTTGTGCTTCACCTCGCGCGCGCGCCGGCGCTGGCCGAACAGCTTGAGATTGAGCTCCTGCTCGAAGATGACTGCCCAGTGCACCACCAGGTGCTTCACGAGCTGCAGATCCTGCTGCTCGGTGTTGGAGAACGTGCCCTTTGAGAGATCCTGCAGAAACACCGGCGGCAGCCCGTACAGGCGCGCGATCTCCTGGATCTGGAACAGCCGCGCCTCGGTCATCTGCCCCTTGTCGGGGTCGGTGCCGATCGGTTTGAGCGCGTGCCCGGGGGGCATGCCGAAGAAGGCGCGGCCAGCCTTGCGCGCCAGCTCGATCGCGCGCTGGATCTGCTCGGTGGCACGCTTGAGGCCGTCGGATCCCTGGGGCAGCGGACCCTCGAGCGCCATCGGCGGGATCCCGCCGCCCGCGAAGAAGCCGGCTGCATAGTTGGCCATCGCGATCGCCAGGCCGATCGCCTTGCGACCCATGTGGATCGGGCCGTAGGCGCTGAGCTGGTCGGGGCGCAGCGCGAAGGTGACGTCGATCACGTCGGCCGCGGCATATTCCTGGCCCTCGCAGCGATAGAAGCGCTTCCCGCCGCGGCGGATCACCGTCGTCGCGGTCGGATCCATCGGCCAGATCGCGACCGGGCGGACGCCCTGGCGCTCGATGTAGCTGACGCCGCGGCCGCCGGTGAAGACGCCGTGCCACATATACCGGCGCCAGTTGGCGCTGGTCCATTCCGGGTTCGGCGCCTCGTTGAGCAGCATCTGTAGCGCGCCGTCGACGCGCTCGGCCTCGCCGGCGCGATCGCGGAAGGCGTGAAGCGGCAGCGTCGCCATCATCCGCTCGAGGAAGTTGACTGCGTCGAACACGGCCGGGACCTCGAGCGCGCTCTCGACCGTGACGTGCGGCAGCTCGGCGCCGCCGCTGGTGATGCCGAGGAACTGCGCCCACTCGTCCCAGGTCGCGCCCGAGCTGATCGTGTCGGGGCGCTCGAAGGATCGCTGCTCGCGATCGGCGCCGAAAGGCCAGAGCCTCACGCTTCGCCCACCATGTCGAAGTCGGGGTCATCCCATGGGGAAGCCATCATCGTCTCTTCCTTCTGGGTGAGGGCGACGGCGATCGCGGCGATGAGCGCGACCGGGTTGTCGATCTTCGCCTCCGCGCGCGGCTTGCGCGGGTAGACGTTGTCCTTGGCGTCGAGCTGGGCGACGACGTTGGCGACCTGCCACTCCATGACGGGGCAGTTGCCGTGACGGATCAGCTCGGCGCGCATCCAGGCGTCGAGCTGTTTCATCGGGTCCGAGAAGTTGATCACGGTCGGCCGGACCTCGAGGACCGGCGCGCCATCCTTGACCAGGCGGTTGATCAGCATCGTCGCCTGGGCGGGGTCGTAGGCGATCGTCTGGACGTCGAAGATCTCGCGCAGCTCGCCGATCGCCAGCTCGATCTCTTCGAAGTCGGTGATGTTGCCTTCGTTGACGTCGAGCAGGCCGAGCGCGTCCCAGCCTTGGTAGGCGCTGACGTCCTCGACCGCCTTTGTCGGCAGGAAGTAGCGACCGAGCCGGATATACGGATCGGTCTTGGTCGGCCGCTCGCTGAGCGGCAGGATCAGCACCTCGACTGCGGCGATGTCGACCTTCGAGGCGAGGTCGAGGCTGACGATCGCGCGCCGGCCGCGCAGGCGCTCGAGCTGCTTCGCCTCGGCGAACAGCACCGGGATCCCGTCGTCGGCGCAGCGGCGCCAGGCCTCGATGTCGAAAAAGGCGGCCTTCGCCGCGACCCAGAGGTTGAGGTGCTTGGTCTTGAAGATGGCCCGCTTGCGCGGGGTGGCGACAGCGTCACGCTGGCGCGCCAGGAGGTACTCGAGGCCGACCGAGATCCCGATGTTTGGATTCGCCTTCCGGAGCGCCGCCTCGGTGCGCCAGTCGTCATCCTCGTCAATCGCGTACTCGGCGAAAAAGGTGTCGTCGTCGATCGGCGGGCCGCCGTTGTGGCCGATCCCGGCGAGCCGCTCGCGCTGCTCGAGGATCATCGCGTAGCACGGACCCGCCAGGTTCTCGCCGGCGGTGGTGATCAGCAGCTGGAGCGGCTGGTCGCGCGCGCCCATGCCGGTGATCATCGTGTCGACCTGGCCGTCGTCGACGTGCTCGTGATATTCGTCGTGGATCGAGCAGCTCGGCGACTGCCCGTCGCCGGGGTCGCCGATAATCGTTTCCATCCGCGACCCGTCGTCGGGTCGGTGCAGCTGCTTTGCGAGGATCTCGATCCCGAACTTCGCCTTCAGCGGCGGCAGCTTCTGCACCATTAGGCGCGCCGGCCGGAACACCTCCCAGGCCTGCTTCTCGTTGGTCGCGCCCGAGTAGACCTCGGCGCCGTGCTCGCCATCGGCACACAGCATGTAGAGCGCCAGGCCGGACGCGATCGCCGACTTGCCGTTCTTGCGCGGCACAACCAGGAGCCAACGCCGGAAGCGCCTGGTGCCCGCCTGGGTGCCGGCCTTGTGGAGCCAGCCGAAGACCAGGCAGAGGTTCCAGATCTGCCACGGCTCGAGCGTCAGCCGCTTCTTCTGTTTCGCCCAGGGCCCTTTGGTATGGGGCAGGCGTTCGATGAAGCGGCACGGTCGCCCGGCTTTCTCCTCGTCGAAGCGGTAGGGGAAGTCGTCGCCGGCGCTGCGGACCAGCTCGCCGATGAAGCGCTCGCACTGCAGGCGGATCTGCTTGCCCGCGGGGATCTTGCCCGCGACGACGTCGGCCGCGTAGCCGCGCGCGATCGCGGCATAGTCCCGCACCGGCACCCCGGCCGCCGTAGACACGGCTTAGAAGTCGTCGAACTCGCCCGGCGCGTCCTTCTTGCCGGTCGCGAGCTTCATGGCGGCCGACGGGCTGAGCATCAGCTCGCCGAGCAGCGACTGCGCCTGGCGCATCGCGTCCGACAGCATAGCGACCTCGGGCCGCGCGCGGATCATTTCGGTCACGACCTGCTCGCCGCCGACCTTCCGCACCGTCTTACTGGTGCAGGTGTCCCCCATCATCTCGAGCACCGCCTGGAAGCGCTGGATCTGCTCGAGCCGCATAGCGAGGAGCGCGACCACCTGGACGAACTGCGGCTCTGCGCGGTGCTGCGCGACCAGGATGTCGCCGATCTCGTTAAAGAGCCCGCGCGCGATGCTCGAGAGGTGCATCGGCGGGATCATCGCCTCGCCGGCGCCGATCGGCACCGGCACCTTCGCGCGCTCGGCGGCTGTCATCTTCAGCGCCGGCGACTGCCGTTTGCGACCCGACCCGGGGCGCGCTCCACCGCTCGCCATAGGTCGCCTCCCAAGGGTACATTTTGGTTTTGAAAAGGCGCGCGCGAGAATTTGGTTAGGCTGCGGTGTCCGGCAGCGCGGCGTCCGAGCGATCGACCCTCCCCCGCGGGGGGGGGGCAGGCCGGTCGAGGGGCGATCAGGCCCGCCGCGCGGCGTCCTCGGCCCGCGTCTTGGCCAGGTGGCACGGCGAGCAGAGGCCTTGCTTGTTCGCCCTGGTGTCGCTGCCGCCCGCGCTGAGCGGCACGATGTGGTCGACCTCCTCGGTCGGACTCTCGACCCCGCGCTTGAGGCAGGCGCGGCAGAGCGGCTCCTCGGCGACCACCTGCGCCCGCTCGCGCATGCCGGCGCGGCCGCGCTTGCGGCGGTCTGGTCGCCCCTCGGGCAGCGCCCAGGCCTTCCGCTTCGGCTTCACACCGCCGAGCACCGGCGGCTGCCATGCCATCGTCAGTCGACCTCTATCCCGAAGCCGCGCAGCTCCCGATCGACGGCAGCAATCTGCTCGTTGAGGTCAGCGTTCACGACGGCTCGCATCCCGTCGACGACGGCAGGACGCAGATCGGTGCGGTGGCCACCGAATTGGCTGCTCCCAATGATGTGAGCCGGGATCCAGCCGTTGTCTCGCAGGTCGATCAGCAGCGTGCGCTTTCGCTCGAGCGCGCTGACGAGGGCGAGGTCCGCGAGCTTCATGCGACCGCGATGTCCAAGGGGATCGAGGTCCAGGCCGCGTCGGGCGCCGAGCGCTGGTAGAACCGCACGTAGGTCTTCGAGCCGATGACGCGAATGCTCTCGCGGATCGCGAGCATGGCGCGCTTCCAGCGGTCGTCGTCAATCGCGACGCGCATCAGCATGAACAGCTCGGCGCGATTGATCTGGCCTTCCTTGTCGACCGAGAAGACCCGGTTGACGAGCGCGCGGATCTCAACGCCGCTGTCGGCTGCCCACTCGAGCAGGCATTCGTCGATGAGCGCCTTGGCTGCCTGCAGCTCGGGACCGAACTCGATCAGGTCGGCGACCTGGACCTGCAGCTTGCGGCAACCATCGAACGACGTGAGGGTAATGTTGCCCTTCGTGCCGCCGATCTTCGTGTCGAACTCCTGCGCGAGGATCGCCTGGAAGGCGCCGACGTGCTCGAAGGTGGCCGACTTGAAGCGGCGGATCCGCTCCGACAGCGCGATCGCGCCGTCGATCACGGTGCCGACCGTCTCATCCATCAGCAGATCGGTCGCCTTCACCGCGGCGAGCGGCACCAGCGCGCCCTTCGCGTCGCGGAGGTATGGCTCGCCGGCGACGTCAATCGCGCGAGGGTGGCTCTTCGGCTCGGTCACGCGACCGCTCCCGCCGCGATCGCGGCAACGACGGGCGTCGCCGGCGCATCGCCAGCGGACGGCAGCGCCGCGACCAGCTCGCGCAGCAGGCTGATCGGCACGCCGACCAGCGCGGTTTCGGCATGACCGGCGTTGAGCACGTCGGTCAGCTTCTGGCGGACGGTCGTCATCACCACAGCGCTCCATTCTTGAAGAGGCGCAGCGGCGGGTTCCGCGGCGCCGGCGCGCGCACCGCGGCGCGCAGGTCGCGACAGAAGAGGTGGATCAGCTCGTCCACGTCATCGATGTCGCGTTGTGAAGTGGCCAGCCGCGCGCGGTGGACTAGCTCATCGAAGCGTGGCGTGAACCGTTCGAGCTGGTCGGCCACATTCGGGCGCGGCTGGGGCGTCGCGCACTCGGCGCGGCGCAGCTGCAGCTGGGTCAGGGAGGCGGCGGACAGGGTCACGGGTGACCTCCGGAAACGACGCAGGCCGCACGCTCCGGGAGGTGTGGAGCGGGCGGCCTGCGGGCGCAGCTATGGCGGGGTCGTTTCTGCCGCTTACGTGACCGTTTTTCGCGGTGCCCTTGTGGGCCGTGCCCACAAGGGCACTCCAGCCATCAGCTCGGTCGTACCGCGGTCGACATAGCTCGGTTCGACTCTGCTACGGTAATCTTCAGCTCATAAAGCGTCCGGTCGTCTTCGTCGTTCAACTCGACGATCCAGACCTTATCAATCCAGAGTTCCGAGGCATGCCCCTTAATGAAGGCGCTCGCTGCTACCGCTAGCTCAAGACGAGCGTCCGCCAGACACGTCGCCTCAATCGGGCTCTTCTGGTAGAGGCGATCCTCGCCGCACCATCTCATGCTGAAGCGCGACATAAATTTTCCCACAGGGTCGGGCGAGGTTCCGCCGCTCGTAGGAACGCATATACCGAAAAGCTGCGTTAGAATATTATAGAATGTTATATTCCGTCGATTGGACGCCTTCGTCGGCTTACCGCCAGGTGTTCAAACCCGCGATTAGGATGGCGCGTGCGCGCCGGTCAGAAAGGCGCCACCGCCGGCCGGCGGCGGTCAGAGCCATATCGTCGACGATGATCGCGAGCAGCATCGCCGTATGCGGCGCGACCGCCGCGCGCCAAACGGTGTAGCTACGCTCGAGAAGCACGGCGCTGATCCGCTCGGCCGAAGCTGCGTCTGGCCCGCCGCCTGACCCTCGCGGCTCGAACCTTGCGGTGCGGACGGCGACATCGGCGATCGTGAGCTGGTGCGCGGCGTTGATGCGCTCGGCCGCTGCGAGCTGGTGCGTGTCGATCGCACCGGTGCGATGCAACCTTGCGAGACAACCTTCGCGCAGCGAGGCAAGCTTGTGCTTCTCGTGCGTCTCGGGCGTGCCCTCGGCCTTGTGCGACCAGCATTCGCGCAGAGCGACTGCTTCCTCGACGCCGGCAGCGAGCGCGATCGGCCGTACCACCTTCGTCTTCTTCCGCTTCGCGCTGACCTTGGCGCGCGGCCGCGGCGCGCCGAGCACCAGGTGCGCGACGCGCTGCTGCTCGCGCTCCGCTGGCGTCATCCCGTCCGCGCGCGCGGCGCCGCTACTGCTGCTGATCACCTGAACCCCCCACGGCTATCGCGGGCACATGCTCGAGGATCGCGACGAGCGACAGATGCTCTTGTGGGCACGGCTCGACCTCGATGTCGCGATCGACCTTCCAGCCTTCCTGGCGCAGCTTCTCCACGACGAGCTGCTCGAACAGCCCGGGCACGCTGATCGCGCGCTGCGAGCCGGGCACGCGATCAATCATCTTGAGCGTGGCGAGCTGGTGGACCAGCGCCTTCGCGCGTGTGCGGCCGACGCCAAGGCCGGCGGCGATATCGCCAATAGACGGGCTATGGCCTGTGCGGACCAGGTATGAGGTGATGAACGCCAAGGCTTGCGCGCGCCGGCCGGCTGGCTCCGCGCCGTCAGGGCAAATCGCTACTGAGACTCCCATGCACGCCACACTCCTACCTTCCAGAACATAGCAGGATCAGCGATGAAATGATAGGTCAGCAAGACAGACTGAGAGACATGGCTATTATTTTACTTGAGGGACCTTCGTGTAAAGGCGTGTCATTAGCCGCCGTCGCGGCATCAAGCGGGGTGGAGGATGGGCCTGATCAACCTACAATTCGTAGCCGAGGTAAACCGAAACGCCCGCGCGCTTTTCCGGATTGAGGAGGTCGAGAACGGTGACGTTTATGTGAAGCTTCGTTCGGGCCCGTTCGTCGGTATCGGAGATGATGCTCAGCGAGTGAAGCAGGAACGCTACTCGGTGCATTATGGGACAACCAGTCCGACGTATAGTACGCTTAAGTGCCGAACCGACTTGGAAGACGGAACTCAGCACATCAGCGTTGCTTTAACGGACGCAATTAAACGACAAAATGGCTTTTCATTGCTCTTTATGTATCGCGCCAACAATCTAGCTAGCAGCTACTTCGACCTTGGAAAAACCAAGATGAAGGTTATACGCACTGGCGCTTTCAATCCGGAAGCCAATACCCTCGTCCTCGGCGTCTTTGTAGGACACCCCGCCTTGACTTTCGACGTACCTTCGGGACAAGTGCTTATTGAAAGCGTTGTAACGAAGCATTTCAAGCTTGTGGTTGTTTGGCACTATCGACATTGCGCAGCCTCACCATTCTCAAGGAAGTATGAGACGATGACGACGGCGCCTGCCGACTCGCTCGACGAGGCGGCGCTGCGTCGAATGGCGGGTGAGAGTGTGGAAACGTGCCTCCAATGGTTCGAGGCGCTTTCTACGGAGCTGCTTGTAGACCTTCTCCTGACCTACCGGCACTTCGCCGCAGGTTATCCTGACGTCATCGCCGAGATCGATGAAGGTCTCGCGACGCTGGAAAGGTCGATCGTCCGGCTTGATAGCCAATTCTTTCGAGACCCTACCATCAGCAGCAACTGACCGCTTTACCGCGGCGGAGAAACCCTCCGCCACGGTGTTGAACATGCGAGCCGCAGGTCGAGCCTTTAGGGGCTCTAACATCTTCTATTTTTTCGCAGGTCATTCAGCTCAGGAGTGAACAGATGTACTGAACCAGCCCCTCTGTCCTCTCAGGTTTGTGCACCTGCAACCATTCAAGCAGGCGAACTGTATGAGACGTCTTTCTGTAAATATGTAGGTTACCCGTTAGCTCTTTAAATAGATCGTCCAGTAGGCTGGGCGCGTCGATTCTGAAAAGATCCGACTCCTCAGCATTGTCCGCAGCACGGTAGTTAGCGAAATTGCTGCTAATCCAAGCGTTGACTTGGGACTTGTCAGGAGGTGCGGAGTCCGTGTTTGTTGATGCGTAATCTTCCGATATTATGACGCTTATAGCGTCGGCATCAATAACAAAGTTTTCCAAGGTTCTTGCCGGAAGAAACCTAACACGACCTTGAAGATATCGTGAGAGATCATCAATTTCTCTTGATGATTTGCCCTCCCTGTCAAGATTAAAGACGCTTTGCCTCGGCAAGAGCGAAGATACGCTACCAAGGATACCATATATATCAAGCACTGCTTTGACGTCAGAGCCTTTTCTGAAAACGTCACCAGTAGCTCTTAGGCGAAGGAATTTGGTAGATACCAAGCTCAGCCCGGCCAGTCGAGCGATGATTGGGAAGGCGCCTACTTCAGTGGGCCCTTCGCACCAAACGACCCTGTCAACGGAGAATACGTCAGACAATTCACAGCCCAAGTCGAGCAAGATCTTCTCAATATCATTGAGCGATTGCCGATCTAGAACATCAATGCTTGTTCTTCCGTCGTACCACGACGTCGAGAGCAAAACCTCTGGGTCAATGACACTAATCAATTCTGGTGAATGTGTGGAGATGATATATTGATTGTCAGAATACTTGTTAAGGATCGCCATCAGCTTCTTCGCCGCCCCTGGATGCAAAAAGCTGTTTGGCTCATCTATAACTATAATGCTACCTGACCTCGCCATAGCGACATATAGAATACTCAGAACCTGGGCAACTCCGGTCCCTGATTCCTGCAGGAGGACGGCATAGTCGGCTCCGTCTTCTGAAGGAATGTTTTGCCACACGTAAACAGCGATCTCTGCGCCCAAAGGGCTCACCGCCACGTCGCGGATAGATGGGAAAACCTCACGGACGTGATGTTTAAATCGCTCCCACTTAGCAGGATTTCGGCTCATTGTGGCTAAAACAGCAGGCAGGTTCCTAGCTGACGGATCCAGGTGCGCGGTTTCCGAAGTAGTGCAAGATCCGATTTTGAGACGCTCGGGATCGAACACGTATATGCTTTCTGCACGCAGGTTTTCGACCAGTCCTGGCAGACCATCTGTATGCACCTGGTTAGCCGCGACAAAGCGGTCGGTCGTAAAATCGTATTGGACAAGCCTCGATTGATGAGCAATTGATGCGCCGAATAGGTTGTGCGATGGGCTTTGGAGTGCAGAGAAACCTGAGCCAGGAGCCGCGATGGCCTGAACTGATATGGTGATAGCATCCTTGTTGAAAAAGTGCTCAATAAATTCATTTTGATCTACTGGATCTGGCGTGGGAATAAATATAGTTCGGCTATCTTTTATAATTTTATCTCGAAGCTCAGATCCGCTCACTTTGAATCTGACCTGGAATAATGAACCGGAGTTGGGAGGCCACGCCGGTAGTTTCGGCCCCCTATACAGGTTCGGCTGGTTATCATTGAACCGAAAGCTTTGAAGAAACGCAGTTTTACCGCTATTGTTCTGACCCACTAAAACATTTTTTGTCGGGCTCAGCTTTATCCAACCTGTATCGTGAAGTGATTTGAAGTTCTGAATTCTTATACTGTTAATCTTCATATGATTTACCCATCCCCACTTTTGCGGATCGTGGCGGAGGATCCCTCCGCCGCGATCAGCCCAGTGCCGCGGAAATGCGCGCCCGGTTGTCGAGGAAAGGCGCGCGATACCCATACGAATACCCGCTTCGACGCTCCTACTTCGCCTGCGCTTCAAGCCTGTCCGCCTCAGCCTCCAAGTTGGCGACAAGCGAGTCTACGGTGTTGACCTGCATCTGAGCAGGCCCGTTGGCGCTGCTCGATGAGCCCTGCGCTGCAATGAACGCGAAGAGCGCTAGAAGGACCACCGCTAAGCCGACCCAAAGGTAAACGGTCGCGGTCTTCCGCTTGCTAGCCTCCTCCTCCGTCTCGACCCTTGGCGCATAGCCGGTAAGGTGGCGCGGCTTTTCCGATGCTGAGTTCACCTCAGCATCGTTGTCGGATTCACTGACATGCGGTGCCTGCGGAACGGCGACCCCCTCAGCGTACCCGCGCGTGGCCATGGAGCCGAAGCCGTGCAAGACAGCCCCACCGATGAAGAGGGCTCCGCCCGCCTGCAAAACCATGATTTGTAGTTGAGCTTTCGCGAGGTTGAAAACATCCGCCGATCCGGTCGTGATGCTCTGCCCAATGGACGCTAGGTACTCAGTTTGCGGCGTGGTTACCGTGTTAGGCATTAGAAAAGATACACATAGGAGCAGCAACCCTATCGCTATCAAGCCAGTGCCAATGCCCTTCATAACTCCCCCCTCCCTTGCCGCCTCAGTCAAGCACCCCATTCGGAGCCGTCTCGTCGGGCCAGAAACCATCTTCGGCTGGCTGCGACGACGCCGCTTCTACCGCAGACTGCCCTGGTAGGCTCGGTCGACCGCCCCCGATCCGGATGCGAATGAACGCGGCGGCGCTTTCGAGCCCCTGGAAAATGGCCGAAATCTCTTCACCGTCGCGGATCTTGGCTCCTATCCAGGGGGCCCGCTCGGCCGTCAGATAGCCGACCTGGATCCCGCTGGAGCTGAACACAGCCACTGCGTGGGGGTCATGCGGGTTCTTTGGCTCAGGGCGCAGCTCAATGTCGGCCCCCTCATCAAGCAGTAGCAGCTCGGAACGCCGGTTGGTTCGCGAGCGATCAGCATTGGGGTAATCTATGCCGACGACGGCGAGGGTCAGCTCTCGCGCCACCGCTTAACTGCCGATCGCCGATGCTTCTAGCGCCACCGGCACCGCGAGGTAATTTTCGCCTGCCTCTTCATCGTAGGATGCCAGGGCCATGCGCGCCGCGTCGTCGATTGCTTCGCCGGCCGAGCAGCGCCATGTCGACCGAGGCTCGCCAAACACCGTGATGCGATACCGCTGCCCGCTCACGCGATGATCTCAGAGCCGCTTGATGATGTGAGAGACCCGCCCCACTACGTTTATCTCGTCCGGGTGAGCCTTGTCGGGTGGCACGCGATCGTTGTCGGACAGGATCGTCACCGTCTCGCCTCGGATGCGCAGACGCTTCATCATCGCGATGTCGCCGATAGTGAACGCCCAAATCGCATCCTGATCCTTCACAGATCGGTCGGACCTGTCGATCAGCACGATGTCATCGTCCTCGATCGTAGGCGACATCGAATTACCGCGCCCGCGCGCCCAGGTCAGGGCGGCCGGCGGCGTGCGTGTCATCGCCTCGATCCACTGCCGAGGGAAGTGCATGACCTCGACGCTCACGTGGCCGTCAGCGAAGGTCCCGCCCATGCCATAGGCTAGGTCGATTGAAGCGACGGGCACCAAGTCGAGCATCTCCGCCATCTGCGCCGCGCTCGGCGCGGGCGGTGCATCAGACGCGGGATCGTTCGTTTCGCCAGCTAGGTACTGGGGCGTAGTATCCAGCTCACGCGCGATCTTATGCAGCGACGTGGTGCTGCGAGATCCGCCCGTTACCAGCTTATGAATCGCCTGCTGCGAGATCCCGACACGACGTGCCAGCTCGGCTTGCGAGATGCCGACAATAGCGAGTTGTGAGAGCAGGCGTTCGGGCACAATCATCGTTGCGACCCTACAACTGCAGTAATCGACAACCACGCAAAGAATGGTTGTTGACGCGAGACAACCGCAGATGTAGCACCATCATCCATGGATGATGCAACCCCACAGGAAGCGCTTCGCGAAGCGGTCGAGCGAGCCGGCGGGCAATCTGCTACCGCTCGCCTGGTTGGCGTCTCGCAAACCGCCGTGTGGAAGTGGATCACCGAGGCCAAGGTCCTCCCCGCCGAGCACGTCCTCGCGGTTGAGCGCGCGACAGGCGTCAGCCGGCATCTTCTTCGTCCCGACATCTACCCTCTGGAAGAGGTGGGACGTGTCAACGGTGCGCCGCAATGACGCCCTTGCCCTTAATTGTTCCCCCCTTCGACCGCTCGCAGACCGGTCGATCGTCGGCCAACTCCCCCGGCGCCTGTTCAGTCTGCGGATCCACCACTGCCACCCTCGGCGCCGGTCGTCTGCCGCGATCGGGGCCACTTTTCGGAGCAACCCTGTGACCCAGCCTGGCGCCACTACAACGCTCGAGGCCGCGCTTTTCCGCATTGTCGGGCAGATCGGCGTCGCAACGGCTGCCGAGGTGGCTGGTCTGCGTGCCGAGCAACTGCTCGCATCGTGTGACCCGAACCGCGGCGAGCGGCTCAAGATGCCTGCGGCTATGAGGCTCGACCTCTACTGCGAAGGTGCCGAGAGCGCTCTGTTCCCGCTTTCCACACTCGTCCTTGAGGCCGAGCTCGGCGTGCTAAAGGCCAGGCTGCGCGGCATACCACCGACCTGCGCGGTGGCCGCATGACGAAGGTTCGCGCGCCCCTCACCATTGAGAATGCCCTTTTCCGCGTCCTGGGCGAGATTGGCATCGAGATTGCTGCCGAGGTCACCGGCCGCGGCGCCGACTATCTCCGCGCGCTCAGCGATCCCGACCGCCGCGAGCGGCTGACGATCGAGGACGCGATTAAGCTTGACCTGCACCACCGCGCTACCGGCGGGGTCGGCTTCCCCATTTTCGAGACCTACGGCCGTATCGTCGAAAGCTCCGCCGCCGAGCGGTTCGCGGATGCCGCGGCGATCGGCGCGGTGACGATCGACCTGGCCAAGGAGTCGGGCGAGGCTCTCGCCGCCTCGATTGCCGCGGCGCAGCCAGGCGCCGACGTCCGGACGCTCGAGACTGCGCTGCGCGAGCTCGAGCAGGCCGACGAGGCCACCTCCACTGCCATCACCACCATTCGCCAGGCCGTGTCCCGCATCCGCGACGGGCCGCCTGCGCAGCCGGGCTGAGCTCGCCCTCCTAAACGAACACAACGACAACTGACCTGCCGCCTCGGTCGCATGCGCTTCCGGGAGCGGCCTCGTGCTGCCTGGAGAGAACGACCTTGAAGATGTTCGCCTCATCCCACTTCCGCCCTGCCCAGACGCCCTCGGCGCTCGGTCCCCTGCAGGCGTCCGAGTACCTGCGGCTCCGCCGCACGGCCGCCGGCCTCACCGTCGACCAGCTCGCCGATCGGCTCGGCCCGGGTCGCCGCGCCGGTGAAGCGCGCAGCATCATCACGCGGCTTGAGGCGCGCGGAGCGACCGCACGTACCGACGCGATAATCGAGCGTATTGCGCGCGTGATCCCGCTCGACGCGACCGTTTATCGCCAGCTCGCCGATGATCCCGTCGAGCGGCATCCCTCGGTATGCCGCAGCTGCGGCTGCAGTGAGTTCGATGGCTGTTCGTGCTCCGACAGCGGCCGGGCGTGCAGCTGGGCGACCTCGCACCTTTGCACGCGCTGCGAGCGCGCCGGCGGTGCCGAGTGAGCCGCGGCCGAACCCAGCGCCGCGTTCCGGCGCGCGCCGCTCAGGCGCAGGCGAGGCCGAGCGTCACCGCGCTGATGGCGATCGCCGGCCTGCTGATGGGGCTGACCTTCTGCGAGGGCGCTGCGCTGCTCGGCGCCGGCCCGCACGTCACGATCATCTTCGGAGGGCAGGGCTGATGGCCGGCGATCGCCAGGAAGGCATGGGCGGCGGCGCCGTCGCAGCGGACGAGCTGCGGCTGTTGATCGAGCGCGCCGAGCGCCTCGAGGAAGAGAAGAAGGGCATCGCCGACGACATCAAGGACGTCTTCGCCGAAGCCAAGAGCCGCGGCTACGACGCCAAGGCGATCCGCCAGATCATGAAGATCCGCAAGCAGAAGCGCGAGGAGTTCCAAGAAGAGCAGTCGATCCTCGAGGTCTACATGCAAGCGCTGGGCATGCTCTGATGCGCGCCCCGTCGCGTCTGATCGGCCAGGTCGCCGCTGAGATCGGCGCGACCTCGGCGTCCGTTCGCCGTGCCATCTACCTCAAGGGGCTCGCAGCGGACGGCGCTGACGCGGCACGCGCGATGAGCGCGCTGCGGTGCTCGCGCCGTACCCTGCAGCGGGTCTGCCGCCGCTTCATGATCGACCTCGTCGACTATCGTCCGTTCGCCGGCCTCGAGCGGCGCGGCAAGCGGCGCCCCCATCCACCCGTCAGCTTGGACAACCTAGGATGATCAGCTCACACCCCACGACGGTGCGGGCGGACGGCATGGTATGGCCGCTCCGCACGTATTGCGCCGCATATGGCATGGTCGCGGTCGACCAGTTCGCGCGCCCCTCCTTCGACAGCCAGGTGCGCGTCATCGCGCTCTGTAATGATGGCGCCGTCACCGAGCCTCGCTGGGCGGACCAGGTCCTCTGGCATGACGTCCTCGCCTACCGGCTGCTCGACGGCCCGACGCCGGCGGAGCCGTGCATCTGCTGCGGCAGCAGCTCAGATCCCAACGAGATCTGCGGGGATTGCCATGACGACATGGAGTGGGGCTCGTGAAGACGAACCCCGGCTTCCTCCCGCAGGAGGCGATCGGCCGCCGCGTCCGCGTGCGCCTCGAGCGCGACCCCGCTGGCGTCGCGCCTCACGAGTGGCCGGCCGACGGCAAGATGGGCTGTCGCTGGACCCGGACGGGTCACCCCTTCGATATCGCAGAATACGAGGTGATCGGCTGATGCCCGACCATGCCCCGCTCACCGCCGGCGCGCCGGTCGACTCCGTTCCCGAAAGCACGATGGCGGCGATCGTCGCCCTGGTCGCGCGGACCTATCCGGACGGCGCCAACCAGTTCGAGGCCGTCCACCTGGCCGCGACAACGGCTTGGATCGTCGCCCGCTTCTCGGTCGAGATCCGGACCGTTCCCGCAAGCGCGCTTCCTCGCCAGCTTGGGCGCCTCCACCTTGGAGAGCGCCGCTCGAGCGGCAAGCGACTGTGCAGCCACGACCACGAGGTGCCAGCCGGACACCCGCTCTACTGGCCACAGCAGCTGAGCGAGCACGACGACAGCGACCCGCTCTGCCTGGTGCACGCGATCGAGCAGGCGATGAGCAACGAAGGCTGGTGCGAGCAATGCGGATCCGCCGCAGGCGCATCTGAAAAGGTCACCGCTGCGCTCCAAGCCGGCGAGGCCATTCTGCGCGGCGCCGGCGATGGCACCTACGACGAGGCGCTCGACGCGATCCGCCTGCTCACGGCTGCCCTGCACGTACCGCCCCCTGTCGCGACCGCGACGGTGGTGGATGCGGGAGAGCCGTGGCGCATCGCTGCGTGGAATGCCTGCCGCAAGCGGGGCTTGTCGGATGAGGCTTCAATCGGGCTTGTGCAGGCTATCGCCGACGAGCTTTCCGCCACCCCGCGACAGCCAGCAGGGGATCGGTGATGGCGGCCGCTCACACGCCCCGCACGATTGCCGAGGCGAAGCGGGCGGGATGCCCGCTCGCACGCGGTCGCTTCCTCCGGATCAACGACGTGATCGCGACCACCGGGCTCAGCCGGGCGACGATCTATCGCCTCATCAACTCGGGCGAATTCCCGCAGCCGGTTCGACTGACCGCCCGGTCGGTCGGCTGGTGGGAAGCGGCCGTCTCGACCTGGCTCGATTCTCGGCTCTCCGCCGCCTGAGCGGGCCAAAGCTGGGGGCACCCGAGGGGGCATCAGCCAAACGCTACACCTCAAAAACAACGCATTTCCGAGGATCTATGACCATCATTCCAGCAGCAGCCCCTTCCACCAAAACCTAATCTCACCTGTTCCCAGTTACCGCCAATCCGGGCCACGTCCCCGTGGCTTGACGGGTTGTTCCCGGTCCCACTGACGCTCAACACAACCCCCGCAATCACGAACGGATCGAGGGTATCGCATGCTGAGCGAGCTGGCGTGCCGTCGAGCCAGTCCGCGGGACGTGCGTACAAGATCACCGACGCACACGCGAGATACCGAGCTGGCGCGCGATGTGCGTTGGCCTCACACCTTCGGCCGCGAGCTTGCGCACGGCCGCCGGATCGATGCGCGGCTTGTCGCCCTTGTAGACACCGCGGGCCTTCGCCGCCTGGAGGCCCTCCGCCGGCAGCCCGCCGCGCGCAGCGCAGCCTCTTGGATGCCGAGGCCCTGATCGATCGTTGATATCCGCGCGTAGCCGAAGAGCGTCATGCCGGCCCCTTCTGTTCCACCAGCTGCCAGCCCCTCGCAGCCGAGTGTTCAATATCTCTGCAAGTGACCCTGATTGAACGGGAAAGCTGTTCCAGCAGCCGTGTTTCGGCAGGGTATACCTCCGAGAGTGAGGAAGGCCTGCGCGACGTCGCAGCCGAAAATCCTAGATTCTCGGCGGGAGCAGAGGCCAACGCGATGATAAAAGGGGGGCCCGATCGGGCCACCCCCGGTCGGTTCAGTCAGGACCGGCGGTGGGTCCGGCCCTCACGGACGGCGCAATGACCGCGTGACGGCAGCGAAGAACGCATCGTCATCGAGGTCATGGGGGCGGACCGCCCCCTTCGACGGCGCGCGCAGCGCCACGATCACGACATTCTCCGCCGGGTTCACATAGATATACTGGCCGTACATGCCGCGCGCTTCATAGGCGCCTTTCTGGATCGGATCGGCCTGATCGGGCACCCACCACATATAGCCGTAATCGACCGTCTTGCCGCCGATCGCATGCGGCGCACCGGCTTCGGCGAACCAACGGTCGGGCAAGGTCTTGCGGCCGTCGATGACGCCGTTCGACGCCGCGAACAGCCCGAACCGTCCATAATCCTGCAGCGTCGCGGTTAGGCCGGCCGTCCCCTGGGCTCCGCCGTCGAGGCTGTCGAGCCACCATGTCGCGTCGCTCGCCATCCCGGCGGGGATCCATATCCGATCGCGCAAATACTGCCAGAGCGGCTTGCCTGTCGCATTCTCGACGACCGCGGCGAGCACATGGCCTTCGCCGGAATTATACTGCCAGCGCGTGCCCGGCGCGACCGCGCTGGGCTTCGTGCGGATGAAGTCCAGCGCGGCATGGGGCTTGCCGCTTCGCATCCGCGCCAGCAACTGCCGGCGGTCGGATCGCGGATCGGCATAGGTTTCATCCAATTGCAGGCCCGATGCCATCTGCATCACCTGCCGGACGGACACCTTGTCATAGCCGCTACCTTTCAACGCAGGGACATAGCGGACCACGGGATCGTCGACGCTGCCGATAAACCCGTCCTTGACCGCGACGCCGGCCAGCACCGACGTGAACGACTTCGCCATCGAGAAGGAAGCCCAATGCGTATCCTGATCGATGCCCAGGTCGTAATGTTCATAGGCGATGCGCCCGTCCTTGAGGACGAGCAGACCGGCGACGCGATTGTACGACAGATAGTCGTTCAGGTCATAGTCGCCATCATGGCTACGAAAGCTGATCGCGGGAAAAGGGCGCGGGTCGCGCTCTAGGATATGCGGGTTGCGGCCATGCGCCACGATCGCGCTGGGATAGAGCGATCCGTAGTGCGACAGCGTATCGACGACCTCGCGCGGCGACAGCGTACTCTCGTACAGCCGGTCGACCGATGCCATCTGGCCGGCCGCAGGGGACAGGGCCGCGACCAACAGGGTCGCAGCGGTGACGTAGGCTGGGATGGCGAGCCTCAAGAATTCGTCCTTCCACCAAAGTTGGCCATCGGAGCACGGAAATGGGGCGAGCCGTTGTCGCAGCACCGCAGAGCGCCTCCTTCGACACACTGCCGTCGGCGATCGACCCAATTTCCTTCATAACCTTGTGGCCCGTTGGGAACGGATCGGCGGATAGGGTTGCGCCATGACAATTTCCTGTCACTCAGATTCGAATAATAGTCGCATATCTGTGAGAATTGGGCTCACCCCCTATCTTGACCGCGCGCTCAGCCACTGGAGGAGCCGATCCGCACCGGAGCGATCTGCTGCCGTCGTCACGTTGGCGATGCAGGATTTTCCCGGGAACGCTATGTCTGGAAACGGGCAAACCAAGCCATAGTCGCGGTCTAGATGGGCAACGAACTGTTTCGGCGCGACGGTGGCTCCCAGATTGTCGCGAACCGCGTGCATGGCGACGAACAGATGATCGAAGACATGCCCCCCGAGGAGCCTGTGGCCCTCCACGCCCGCCTGAGCGAACCAAGAATCCCAGTCGCCGGGGCGGCTCGCCGACGCGATCAGGGCGTGGCCCGATATGTCGGCCGGCTGCGCCATAGGTCTCTCGTGCAGGGACAGGCCGCTGCACACCACCGTCAGCGCCTCCTCGAACAGGCAATAGGTATGGGCGATCCGCGCACCTTTCTGCAGTCCCGGCCCGCGTGTGATAACGATATCGTGCCGCCCGAAATCGGGAACCTGATTGGTCGTCCGTGTCGATACCCAGACGGCATAACCGGGATGGTCCTGCTCGAACTGCTTGATGGCGGGCAGCAGGAAATACATCGCGAAGGTCGTCGGTGCTTCGACCGAGATGACCCGACGCTCGCGGTCTCGCCGGACATGATCGCAGGCGGCCACCAGATCGCGCATCGATTGCGTGACACGTTCGGCCAAGACCTGACCATAAGGACTGAGCCGGAGCGAGCGGCCCTCGCGCACGAAGAGCTCCTGGCCAAGCTGCGCCTCCAGCACCGCGATCTGTTTGCTGACCGCGCCGTGCGTCACGCCGAGCTGCCTGGCCGCCGCCATCAGGTTTTCTGACCGGGCGGCGGTGGCAAAGGCCCGCAGGGCCGTCAGGGGAAGATCGCGCTCTTTCATGCCAGCCTTGCGAATTTAAGTCGGTTTTTTGTCAGTTACGCCCAACTTAAACTCACACGTTTGCGCTGTATATTCGATTGTGCGACCGCGGCTCTCGCTCTCAGAGGCAATCGTCCGAACGCCCATGCGCGGAGAGATCGAGTGTCCGAGATAAACCTGAGCGCCTCGCCTGTCGGCCGTATCGAGGCCAACGGCCGTCACTATGCGCTGCCCACCAAGCCGACCGTCGTCATCTGCCTGGACGGCTTCGACCCCGAATATCTGGAGCGCGGGATCGCCGACGGCATTCTGCCGACCATGGCCGCCTTCCGCGAGAACGGCTATATGGGTCTCGCCGACGCAGGTCTGCCAACGACGACCAACACCAACAATAGCTCGATCATCACGGGCGTGCCGCCTGTCGTCCATGGCATCAACGGCAATTATTATCTCGATGCCGACACCGGCGAGGAGATCATGGTCACCGATGCGGCACGCCTGCGCTGCGGAACGATCCTCTCGGCGATGAGCAAGGCGGGGGTCACCACCGCCGTCGTCACCGCCAAGGACAAGCTGCTGAAGGTGCTTGCCCATGACATGCATGGCATCGGTTTCTCATCGGAACAGGCCGACGCCGCGGATCTGTCGGCGATCGGTATCGGCACCGGCGAGGATCTGGTCGGGCGCGCCAGGCCCAGCCGCTATTCCGCCGACCTCTCGCTGTTCACGCTGGATGCCGGGATCGGGTTGCTGACGACGTTACGGCCCGACCTGATGTATCTGTCGACCTCCGATTACGTGCAGCACAAATTCGCGCCCGGCACGCCGGCCTCCGACGCCTTCCTGATCGCGGTCGACCAGCGCATCGCCCGTATGCTGGAGCTCGGCACCACGGTCGCGCTGACGGCCGATCACGGCATGGCGGACAAGGCCGATGCGCAGGGCCTGCCCAATGTCGTCTACCTTGAAGACGCACTCAACAACCGCTTCGGCGCGCAGGCGACCCGCGTGATCTGCCCGATCGCCGACCCCTTCGTGAAGCATCACGGCGCGCTCGGGTCCTTTGTCCGTGTCCATCTGCTCGCGGCCGGCGATGTCGACGCGATGATGACGTTCGCCCAGTCGCTTGCAGGGGTCGAGCTCGTCTTGGACCGTGCGGCCGTTTGCCAACGCTTCGATCTGCCGCTCGACCGGGAGGGCGACTTCGCGGTGTTCGGGGACCGTCGCACGGTCATCGGTGCGCGGCGCCAGGATCATGACCTCTCGCAACTCGGCGAGCACCGGTTACGCTCGCACGGCGGCTTGGGCGAGCGACGCGTTCCGTTCCTGCTGTCGCGCCCGCTCAATCCCTCCTACCGCTCCAGGGCGCAGCAGGAGACATGGTGCAACCACGACATCTTCGATGCCGTCCTGAACGGCGTCGACTGACGGCCACGCTGCCAACCCACGCGACGACGGTCCTACAGGAAAAGAGCCATATCATGTCGACGCCGACGGTTGCGATCGCGCGGACGGAAGGTCGCTCCTATCGACGGGCGAAATGGCGCATGCTGCTCGCTGTCATGTTCTGCTACCTGTTCTATTACACGGGCCGACAGACGCTGGGGTTTGCGATCCCCGGCATCGAACGCGAATTTCACCTCAGCAAATTCGCGATCGGCTGGATCTCCGCCGGTATCCTGTGGGGCTATGCCGTCGGGCAGGCGATCAACGGCAATCTGGGGGACACGTTCGGCGGACGGCGAACCATGGCGGCAGGCGCCCTGCTGTCCACCGCGGCGAACTGGGCGGTCAGCTTCTCGATCGGGTTCAAGACGTTGTTCATCGGGTGGTGGCTCAACGGCTACCTTCAGGCGCTCGGCTTCGCCCCGGGCAGCAGGTTGATTTCGAACTGGTGGACCAAGGCGGAGCGGGGCAAGGCATATGGCCTGTACCTGTTCGCGGCGGGCATGTCGTCGGTGATGGCGTTCGTGCTGGCACTGATCGTCGTCGACACGCTGCACATGGATTGGCGCTGGATCTTCCGGCTACCCGTGCTGCTGCTTGCCCTCGCCGGCATCCTGTTCTTCGTCATTGCGCGCGACGACCCGCGCCAATTGGGCTTCAAGCCGCTCGAAGAGGACACACACGTCACCCCTGACGAGCCGCATGACGAACATTCGCGCGATCGATATCTGGCTGTCGTGCGCAACGCCAGGGTCCATATCGGCGGTATCGCGCTCGGTTTCCAAAGCATGGCCCGCTACGGGCTGATCGTCTGGACGCCGGTGCATTTCATGGGCGCAAACTGGAAGACAGCAAGCCACGCCGCGATCAACCCGGGATGGATTACTGTGGCTTTGCCGCTCGGTATGGCCTTCGGTGCCTTGGCCAATGGCTGGCTTTCCGACAATGTCTTCGGCTCGGTGCGATGGAAGCCGATCGCGCTGTTTATGGCGCTGGCGGTCATCACCGCAGCGTTCATCTACCTTGTTCCCATGTCGCTGACCGGTGACATCGCCACGCTCTTTCTTTGCGGCTTCTTCGTCTATGGGCCGCATTCGACGTTCTGGGCGCTGGTGCCCGACGTAGTGGGCCACCAGCGCGCCGGGACAGCGACCGGAATCATGAACATGTATGCCTATCTGTTCGCCGGCATCGGTGAGCCGCTGGTCGGCCGCCTGGTCGACAGCTACCATGACACGAGCCTGATCTTCGCCGTCGTCGGTGTTACGTGCGCATTGAGTGGCCTCAGCGCAGCTTTGATCCGACGCTAATCGACCAACGGTGCCCGGGTGTATCTCAGAAGGTACGGCTGAGTGTAATATCGATGACCCTGGTGCGCCCGCGCTGACCCTTGGCTGCATGAAAGACGACGTCTCTTCGTCGGTCGTTGCGGTGCCGGCGGCGATCCTGTGGGCGGCGGACAATGATTTCACGCTGGCCGTTTCGAACCAGAAGCAGCTGGTGACGCAGACGGGCAGCTACGAGAACCTGCTTCCGTCGATGGATTTGCAGGTCGAGATGGCGAGAAACCTGATCGGGCGCGTCTCGTTCAGCCGCACCATCGCGCGCCCGGATTTCGGCAATCTGTTCTCGGCCAGCTTGGTCAGCATTCCGAGCCGCGCCACGGCGGTGGGCGGGTTCGCGGGGGGGTCGACCGGCAACGCCAATCTCTCGCCGCTGATTTCCGACAACGTCGATGTGTCACTGGAATGGTATTACAAGCTGTCGAGCTTCGTCTCGTTCGGGTTCTTCGACAAGCGCGTTCAGAACTTCGTCGGCACGGGGCAGACCAGCCAGAATATGTTCGGCCTGCGCGATACGGCCAGCGGCGCGAGCGGCACCCGATCCGGCGCGGCCAAGGCTGCGCAGCAAGGGATCGGCGCCGACATCAGCGACGTCAACCTGTTCACCATGACCGCGCTGTTGCAGCGGACTGGCAACACCGCCGCCGCCACGCAGCAATTCCAGGCCAATCGCTTCAATGGCGCGCTGACCCAATCGTTCATCGACGACACGCTGAAAGCTGTCGACATCATCGCGAACGGTAGCGACCTGCTATATCAATTCTCCGTCACCCGCCCGATCAACAATCGCGAGGGCAAGATCCACTGGTTCGAGGCGGCATTTCAGCACTTTTCGGCGATACCGGCATCGGCATGGCGGCGGCCTACACCTATGTCCGCGGCGACGTGGGCGTGGATGTTGGCGCTAATCCCAGCGTCGATCAATTCGCGCTGCTGGGGCTGAGCGATACCGCCAACGCGACGCTGATCTACGACAAGCACGGTGTTTCCGCGCGGCTGGCCTATAATTGGCGTGGCCGCTTTTCCAGGCGACAAATCAGGGAGGTGACCGCAATCCGCTATTCGTCGAGCCGTTCCGGGCAGCTGGACATGAACGTCAGCTACGACATCTCGGCCAACTGGTCGGTGTCGCTGGAGAAGATCAACTCACCGAGGAAAGCATCCGCACCTACAATCGCTCGAGCCGCAACCTCGCCTATGCGCAAGAGCTCGATCGACGCCTCCTGCTCGGCGTCAGGACGCGCTTCTAAGCGATGAGCAGCACCGTTCTCCTGACTCTACCAAGGACTTGATCATGGCATTCATCAGCCGTCCCCTTTCCTTCCGTGAGGCCCTGCTCCTCGGCGTCGCGATGGGCTCACCGCTGTCGGCCACGGCGCAGGTCTACAAGGACCCCGATGCCTCTGTTGAGAAGCGGGCGGCGGACCTGGTATCGCGGATGACGCTGGAGGAGAAAGCGCGGCAGATGCAGAATGCCGCGCCGGCGATCCCGCGCCTCGACCTGCCCGCCTATGACTGGTGGAACGAGGGGCTGCACGGGCTCGCGCGCGCCGGCGAAGCAACCGTATTCCCGCAGGCAATCGGCATGGCGGCGACCTGGGACAGGGAATTGCTGAAGGCCGAGGGCCGCGTGATCGGCACCGAGGCGCGGGCGCGCTACAATCAGGCGCAGCGCGAGGGCAACGTCGACCGCTATTTCGGGCTGACGATCTGGTCGCCAAACATCAACATCTTCCGCGATCCGCGCTGGGGGCGCGGGCAGGAGACGCTGGGTGAGGACCCGTATCTGACCGGCACGCTGGGCACTGCGTTCGTCGAGGGATTGCAGGGCGACGATCCGCGCTACTTCCTGACGGTCGCCACGCCCAAGCATCTGGCCGTCCACAGCGGTCCCGAGCCGTTGCGTCACGGCTTCAACGTCGATGTCGCGCCGCAGGACCTGGCTGAAACCTATCTACCCGCGTTTCGCCGCACCATCACCGAGGGGAACGCCTATTCGCTGATGTGCGCCTATAACGCCGTCAACGGCAGTCCGGCGTGCGGCAGCACGATGCTGCTGAAGGATTATGTTCGCGACGCCTGGGGGTTCAAGGGGTTCATCACTTCGGACTGCGGCGCGATCGACGACTTCGTCGCGGGCCATAAGACGCAGAAGAACTGGGAGGAGGCCGCGGCGGTCTCGATCAACGCCGGCACCGACACCGGCTGCAACTTCCGCGACGAATATCTGGCCATTCCGAACGCGGTCCGGCGGGGGCTGCTCGCCGAGCGCGACGTCGACACCGCGGTCAGGCGACTGATGACCGCGTGCATCCGGCTGGGGATGCTCGATCCAGCCGCGCGTGTTCCTTACGCCGCGATCCCCTATGCCGAGAACCACAGCGCGGCGCATCGCGCGGTGGCGCTGCGCGCGGCACGGGAATCGATCGTGCTGCTGAAGAACGATCGTGTGCTACCGGTCGCCGCGACGGCGAAGCGCGTGCTGGTGGTCGGCCCCGCCGCCGCCAGCCGCGAAGCGCTAAACGGCAATTACAAGGGCACCGCCGTCGGGCAAGTGTTGCCGGTCGACGGGATCGCCGCCGCGCTGGGGAACAACCGGGTGACGTTCGCGCAAGGCGCGCCATTCGTCGAGCAGGTCGCCGTCACGGTACCGCGTACCATATTCGGCGCGCAGGGCGTCACTGCGCGCTTCTGGAACGGCGCCGGTTTCGCTGGACCGGTGATCGCGACACGCACCGAACGCGAGATCGACAATGACTGGAACGGTATCGCGCCCGCCCCCGGCGTCGACCAAACCGCCTTTTCCGCGGAATATGCCGGCACGCTGACGGTGCCGGCCAACGGCGAATACGTTTTTGAAATTGGTGACCGGCGCTGTGACTGGTCGGAGGACCAGCAGACCTATGTGCTGAGCATCGAAGGGCAGCCGGATGTCCGTGCGACCTCGAAATGCTTCACCGGCGTGCCCTTGTCGACGCCGCCGATCCGCATGGAGGGGGGCAAGCCGCGCTCGTTCCGGCTCGCCTTCACCCACCACTCGCCAAGGCTGGGCGCGGGGTTGACGCTGACGTGGAAGCCGCAGCCAGACGCCTTGTTGCAGGAAGCGGTGAAGGCGGCGGGTGACGCCGACATGATCGTCGCCATGGTCGGGCTGACCGCCGGGCTGGAGGGCGAGGAGATGAAGGTCAAGGCGCCCGGCTTCAACGGCGGCGACCGTACCACGATCGCGCTGCCAGCGGTTCAGCAGCGGCTCCTCGACGCACTCGTCGCGACCGGCAGGCCGGTGGCGATCGTCGGCGTGTCAGGCTCGGCGCTGACGTATGGCAGCGCAGGGGCGAAGGCAAAGGCGGTGTTGCAGGCCTGGTATGGCGGCGAGGCGGCGGGGCAGGCGATCGGCGAGGTGCTGGCGGGAACGGTCAATCCGTCGGGACGCCTGCCCGTCACCTTCTACGCCTCGGTCGATCAGCTGCCTCCGTTCGGCGACTATGACATGAAGAACCGTACCTATCGTTACTTCAACGGTCGTCCCGAATATCCCTTCGGGCATGGGTTGAGCTACACCCGCTTCGACTATTCGGCACTCGGCGTGCAATCGACCATCCACGTCGGCCAGCCGGTCAGTGTCGCAGCGACGATCCGTAATACTGGCCAGATGGCCGGTGACGAGGTTGCGCAGCTCTACATTTCCCCGGTGGGCCGTCTCGATCTGCCGCGGCGATCGCTCAAGGGGTATCAGCGCGTGCGGCTTGCGCCGGGCGAGATCCGGCAGGTGCAATTCTCGCTCTCGCCGCGCGACCTCGCCTTCGCCGATGGCAAAGGCGTCATGCGCGTCACCCCCGGTCGATACCGGCTGTGGGTTGGCGGGGGGCAGGAAGGCAAGGACGTTCCGGGTGTCGTCGCCGAGATCCGCGTCGCAGGCAGCAGGGTTTTGCCGAAATGACAGAAGTGCCGGAGGAAATCATATTCAAACGAGCTCGAACACGGACATCCAGAGCTGAACCGAACCAATCTCTCCGTCATCCAGTTCCACGCAGAACAGATTCCGCAACTAGTTGCAGTAAATCAATTGGTCTTCGTAATCCGACGAGCGCTCGTCCTCGTGGCGGGAGCAGATGGGCGCGACCGCGTGGTAAGTCGGGCCACCTTGAGGGCCGCAATTCCCACTGAGCTACCGCGCAGGGCCGCGGCTGGTGCCGATCCCCGCGCGCCCGTGACGACCGCTTGCAGCGGCCCGACAGAGCTAAGCTGCCGGGCCGGGTGAGGAGTGAGGAGTGAACTCAAGTAAAAATGAAGTTCGACTCGGTTAAGCTGGAAAGCTGCACGTTTTGAAGCAGGATCGTGCCGAAGTAGCCGGAAAAGTCGACAAAAACGTCGTCTCCGACTTGCTCGGCATCCTTCATGAATGCTGGAAAGTTGTCGTATACGTCATAGTCAAAGGCAAGTCGATCAGAATCGACGTCGAAGTCGGTTATAACGTCATGCCCCCAAGTCCCCTGCGAAGGAGAAAATATCGTTGCCCCCGCGACCGGTAAGATAATTATCTCCTAGGGCAGAGGATAGGGTGTTGTCTTGCGAATTTCCGTAGCCGTGCGTGCCGCCCGTAGAGAGAAATAGGTGTTCCACAAACGTGCCGGCAAGATCATAATTGACGGAGGATGCGACGAAATCGCGACCCTCAGCTTTCCCCTGTTTCTCTATTATTTTGTCGCCAACGTTGTCTACTCTGTAAGAGTCATCGCCTTTGCCGCCAATCATCGTATCTGCGCCGGCGCGACCATCTAAAAAGTTAAAGCTATCGTTGCCAATAAGGATGTTGCCTTGCGCATTGCCTTTCGCCGAAAGAGCGCTGCCGGTCAATACCAGCGTTTCAACAAAAGTGTTAAACAGATCAAATTCGTAGGAGGAGTAGATGACATCATTTCCGTGAGCTTTCCCCTGTTGCTCTACAACGCGAGCTCCAGGATAAGATACAAAGTACGTGTCATCCCCATCGCCGCCAATGAGCGTGGAAAAGTTCTTATCCGAATTACTGTATAGATAATTATTCAAGGCATTGCCGGTTGCCGATGTAGCGTTACCCACGAGCTTAATGGCTTCTACGTTGGCGGGAAGGGTGTAATCCACAGAGGCGAGGACGGTGTCAAACCCGCCATCGGGCTGCTCGTCTATAGAGAAGTCGCTACGATCGACGAAGTAGGTGTCGTTACCGATGCCCATTTTTGCAGACTCCATGTATCCTGCCGAAATCTAGGCGGGATCGAGCACTGAGTCGACGCGCCTTCCGCTTCATCCACCTTCTACCGCGACCCGGTCATCGCGGTTGCTCGCCTAGGAAGTTTGCCGCAGTGCGCGCGAGCTCGCGGAAGCGGATGTGCCAGAGGTCGCCAGCATCAGCGCAGCTGCGGGTCGACTGCATCCCCGTCGGCCAGACCCATCCCGAGCGTCGTGCGGTCCGATCGCGCGCGTTGCAGATGAACCGGGCGGGGCCGTGCTCGATGATGCCAACCGCCGCGCGCGCCACGAAGACGTGTGCGTACCGGCGAGTCGGTTCGCGCCGCGTGCTATGTGCTGCGGCCCTATCTGCCCGACCGCGAGCGGCTGGTGACGTTCGGGACGCGGCGGAGATCGGGCGGGGCAAGCCGCACGGAAGCTGTCGATCGCAGCCGGTCTTGCGCCGAGCCTGCGCGCGTGTAGTGCCGGTGATCTGGGGCAGGTCTGTCAGTTTCCGACGTCGATGTCAGCGGCTTGCCAAATGGGATGGCAGAGCCAAGGCGGCGATATGTCGTGCGGCTTCTGCCGCACCGTCTTCCTTGGCGATGATCGCCGTCGCCCGGCCCGTTGCATCCGCCATCGCCGGATCAGTCAATATACGGGATACGATGCTCATTGCTCGATCGGCCTTGAACCTGTCGCGGTGGATCGTGGCACTCACACCACTCGCTTCCAATCGCGCGGCATTGTCGAACTGATCGCCGAAGTGGGGAACGACGATCTGAGGACGGCCCGCACGCAATGCCTGTCCGGTCGTCCCGATTCCGCCATGATGAACGATGGCAGATGCACGGGGGAAGACCGCCGAGTGCGGCGCATAATTCATGGTGAGGCGGTCGCCATCGCGACGCGGTGGTACCGGCCGCCCGGTCAGCAGCACCGCTCGTTTGCCAAGGGCACGACTGAGAGCCGCTGCCTCGTCATAGAAATGGCCGGCCGAAGCGACCGCGAACGATCCTAAGGTGAAAACAAGCGGCGGAGGGCCGTCCGCGAGGAAGGTTCGAAGTTCGATGGCCAGCTCGTCGTCGGCGCCACTCTCGCTGTCGAAGAAGGGAAAGCCAGTCAGGACCGCACGATGCGGTACATCGGGTGGAAGCTTGCCTAACGTCTGCGACCAGCAGCATATGACAGCGCCTGTGGCCGGACTGTGATCCAGCATGGGAGCGCCCCGGCTGGAAGGAAGACCGTGTGCGGCACGGACATCATCGATCTGCCGGGCGTGACGCCGACGCAGGGCGACGCGCGCGAGCGCGTAGAACATCCGGTTCCAGTTCCGTCCGATGGCAGTGTGCGGCCGATGCCGCATGATCCCAAAGCGCGGTGCTGTGGGAGGCTGCCACGCCGAGAACAACGTCATGGCTTGAAGCACGACCGACGCCAGAGGCAGGCCACGCTTCTCCGCAACGATCTCCGAGGCAAGGGCGAAGATCGAACCGGCGATCACGTCGGCATCCACCGATAAGTCGTCCAGCGCTGCCGTACTCGATCGGAGCGACGGGATGAGGATCTGGTCGACGACGAAGTTCGCGTCTCCGAGAACCCTGGCTGCCGCCCCTCCCGGACTCATGCCGAGACGTGCGCAGATGTCGCCATAGCTTGGCAGGATCGGTGCGGCGTCGAGGCCGGCGGCACGGACCTTGGCGGCGCCGTCGTCGGGCACCGCCAGAACGACGCGGTGCCCCTGCCCGGTCAAGGCTCGACCGATCGCTATGAACGGGTGCAGGTCTCCCAGGGAGCCGATGGTGACCGGAATGACGCGAGCCATCAGGGCATGTCCTCGAGCGCGGGCCTGACCGCATTATATCGCGTGACCGCGCGAGTTCCCGGCAGAGGGTGGAGCGTCCAAGGCCGAGTTGCTTCGCAGCTTGCGCGGTGCGGACACCCGCTTCGACCAGTTTTACGGCGGAGGGGCGATTGTCAGTGTCGAGCGTCGACCGACCCGGTGCCTTGCCGCCTGCACGGGTAGCAGCGATGCCGTCGCGCGTGCACTCCATGATCAGCCGTGGACAATGCCGAGAGGCGACTTCTATCTATGATGCCGGCTGCCAAACGGACGGGACTCGACCAACATTGTGCGGGGTGTTCTTGCAGGTTGAAATGGGATCGCCGTGCAACGCGCTTGAGGATTTGCGAGATCGGATGGATAAGGCGCTGGAGTGTAGGAAGTCTTGGTCGAGATGTTCAGAGCGCCTTGATTCGGTTTGGAAAGCTCTTCCTGAGGCACGCTCTGCAAATTAAACCGGAAAACAGCCCGGTGGCTTGAACGAGAAAAAGTGGCCATGGTGATCCGATCGCCCCGTCTGCGATCAATTCGACTCCTGGATGGGCTCTGGTCCCAGCCGCCGCGCTACAGCATCAGGCAGAGCGCGCCGATCAGCAGCATCGATCTCACGCGACCAGCCGACACCGTGGCGGCGGTCGCGTCACGGCAGGCAACAACCGTCACGATCGCCAGTCCGGCCAGCGCCACCATCACATAGACCGGTGTCAGCTCGGCGATGATCATCTCGGCGACCTGTCGCGCCACCGCATTGTCGCATCGGGCCATCGCTCGTTTCTCCCTTCCACGCCGCGCGTCGCGCCCACGGCCGCCGACCCGGCGCTCGCAACGGTCGCCGGTCAGTTCCGCGTGGCGCCCGTGCGGACGGCGAACGGCGGCACCGAAGCCTCGCGCCGCGCGGCCACCGCCGGCGGGGGATCGAGGCGGTGGACGTGGCTGCCGCCCGGCTGCACCGCCGCGGTGCCCGCCCCCAGCCGGAACCGTGTCACCTCGCGCGCCAGTTCCTCGGCCTCGGACGCCAGGCTGCGCGTCGCGGCGGTGGCTTCCTCGACCATGGCGGCGTTCTGCTGGGTGACGCCGTCCATCTCCGCGATCGCGGTATTGACCTGCTGGAGCCCGATCGCCTGCTGCTCCGCCGAGGACGCGATCGACGAGACGATCGTGCTGATCGAGCCGACCCGGCCGATGATCCCCCTGAGCGCCTCCCCCGTCGCGGTGACCAGCTCGACGCCCAGCTCGACCTGCCCGGCCGAGGCGGTGATCCGCTCCTTCACGTCCTTGGCCGCCTCGGCCGAGCGTTGCGCCAGCGCGCGCACTTCGGAGGCGACCACCGCGAAGCCGCGACCGGCGTCGCCCGCGCGCGCCGCCTCGACCCCCGCGTTGAGCGCGAGCAGGTTGGTCTGAAAGGCGATGCCGTCGATCACCGAGATGATCTCCGAGATCTCCGCCGAGGCGCGCTCGATGCCCGCCATCGCGCTCATCGCGCGCTGGACGACGTCGCCGGAGCGCTGCGCCTCGGCCTGCGCCTCCGCCACGAGCGAATTGGCCTGGATGGCGCCACGGGCGCTCTCGCGAACGGTCGAGGTGATCTCCTCCATCGCCGCCGCGGTCTCCTCGAGCGCCGCGGCCTGCTGCTCGGTGCGGCGCGACAGATCGTCCGAGGCCTGGCGGATGTCGCCGGCACCGCTGCTGATGTCACCGGCCGCCACCGTGACCTTGCCCAGCGTCGCCGCCATCGCGTCGAGCGCGCCGTTGAAGTCGTGGCGCAGCGCCTCGTAATGCACCGCGAAGCGATCCTCGATGCGCTGCGAGAGATCGCCCGCGGCGAGCCGGCCCAGCCCGGTGCCCAGCATCTTCACGATCGTCTCTGCCTCGGCGTTCGAGCGCTGCACCGTCTCGGCGTTGGCGCGGAACACCTCCATCGCGCGCGTCATGCGCCCGACGCAGTCGCGATAGTCGGTGCGCTGGATCGGACTCGTCAGGTCACCGCTCGCGAGCCCCTCCATCCGCACCACCGTCGCGACATAGGGATCGCTGATCACGCGACCGCTCCACCAGGTCAGCAGCACCGGCACCAGCGCGAGGCCGAACCCGCACGCCAGGATCGACCGGATGTGGTCGGACGATGCCATCGCGGCGGAGCAGAGCGCGGCGATGCTCAACATCGCGACGACGAGCTGGATGGCGAGCAGCACCTTGAACTTGGTGCGAACCGGCGCATGCTGTGCGAACCACGCGATCATGAAGCTTGCCTCTCCCCGTTGCCGAGGAAGCTAGACGATCCGCATTAAGCGACTGCAACCGATTGCAAAGAAGAGCGACCGGTGCTCGCGGGCGCTGCGCGATGCGCAGTTAATGCCTGATTACCCACCGGGATCGGCAGATTTCCACAGATCTAGATGTATGTATATTACGCACCCTCTGTCGCACCGGCGTATAGGATGCAGTTTAATTAAGCGGATACTACCGGACCTCCGTCCGAATCGGCAGCTAGCACGCCCGAATCTTCGCGCGGACAAGTCGCATGACTACCGCGCGAGACGATCACAGGCGGCTCATCGATGAATCCGCGGGGCAGCTTCTGCGAACCAGCCCCCGACGCCGGCCTACCTCGATCGCCGCTGGACGACGCCTCGCTCATGGTGATAGCCTACCATATCAGTAGGGTTTAGAAAGAGGCCTGACCGTGCCGGTGAACCTGCCCACCAACGTCCTGCGCAGCTTCGTCGCGATCGTGGACTCCGGATCGATGCTGAGCGCCGCCGATCAGGTGTTCGTCACCCAATCCGCGCTGAGCCTCCAGATCAAGCGACTGGAGGACATGCTGCAGCAGAGCCTGTTCACGCGCGACGGGCGCAAGCTCACGCTCACGCCGGCGGGCACGTTGATGCTCGATTATGCGCGCCGCGTGCTCGCGCTCCACGACGAGGCGGTGCAGGCGGTCGGCTCGGGTCAGTTCGCCGGTCCGATCCGCATCGGCATGGTGCAGGATTTCGCGGAGGCGCTGCTCGGCGGCGTGCTGGCCCATTTCGCCCGGCTCCATCCCGAGTCACAGGTGTTCGCGCGAGTCGCCGGCACCGCCGAGCTGCTGAGCCTGCTCGCACGCGACCAGCTCGACATCGCGATCGGCTATGCCGGCGCGCAGGAAGAGGACGCGATCCTGCGCGCCCCCACCGCCTGGTTCGGCAAGCCCGACCTGCTCGCACGCGACGTGCTGCCGCTGGCGGTGCTGGAGCGCCCGTGCCGCTTCCGTGAGGCCGCGATCACCGCGCTCGACGCCAGCGCGCGACCGTGGCGCATCGCGGTGGAGACACCCAATCTCTCCACGCTGCGCGCCGCGGTCGAGGCGGGCCTGGGCGTGACCGCGCGCACCGCGCTCTTCCTGCCCGACGACGTGCCGCTGCCGCCGGGCGTGCTGCCGTCGATGCCGCCGGTCACGACGATCATCCGCGCCGGGGAGCGCGCCGATGTCGCCACGCTGCGGCTGCGCGACCTCAGCCGCGACGTGATGGCGCAGCTCCAGCCCGCCTTATGAGCAGAGGTCATCCACACCTCGGCGAAGTCGTTGGAGGCGCGTCGGCCCGCTTCCTAGACCCGCCGCAGCGCGCGCCGCGGCGGCGCGGCGCGGCGAGACGGAGGAAGACGGCGATGACGACGTTGAGGGCACGTTTCCGCGCGCTGGAGGAAGCGCGCGAGCGCGACTGGCCACGCGCGCGGCTCGAACACAATCGCGCCGAGCGCCGGGCGCTGCTGGATGCCAGCGACCCCGGACGAATGGTGACGCGCGGCGACCGGCTGCCGGACGCGCCGCTGCTCGACAGCCGCGGCGGCGCGCTGACGCTCGCGCAGGCGGTGGGCGCGGGGCCGGCGATCTTGATCTTCTTCCGCTTCGCCACCTGTCCGGCTGACGCATTGGCCCTGCCGCATTATGACCGCGCCTTCGCCGCGGCGGGCGTGCCCGTCGTGGCGCTGAGCCCGCAGCTGCCCGAGCGGCTCGACGCGATCCGCGTCGCGCACGCGCTGCAACTGCGCGTCCTCAGCGATCCCGGCGGTGCGCTGGCCGAGCAGCTCGGGCTCAACTTCACGCCGATCGACACGCCCGAGCCGCCCCCCGCCGGCTGGATCGGCGAGCTCACCGGCACGGGCACGTGGAAGCTGCCGCGGACGAGCGTGCTGATCGTCGACGGCGAGCTGACCGCCCGCTACGTCGCGATCAGCCCCGACTGGCTCGATCGCGTCGAGGCCGAGGACGTGCTGGCGGCACTGGCCGCGCCGGCACGGGCGGACGCCGCATGAGGCTGCACCGCCGCTCCCTCCTCGCCGGTGCGGGCCTGGGACTGCTCGCCGCCTGCGCGCGCGGTGGCGCGCGGGACGACGTGCTGCTCGTCGGTGACCAGCGCGGCGGATCGAAGGTGGTGCTCGACGCGATCGGCGCCCTCGCCGCCCTGCCCTATCACATCGAATGGTCGTCCTTTCCCAATGCGGCGCCGCTGCTGGAGGCGCTCAACGCGGGCGCGATCGACACCGGCATCGGCGGTGACGCCGCCTTCATCTTCGCGATCGGCAGCGGCGCCAAGATCAAGGCGATCGGCGCGCAACGCTACGAGGGGCCGGGACCGGTGCTGATCGTCCGCGGCGACTCGCCGATCCGCACGGTCGAGCAGATCGCGGGCAAACGGATCGCGACGCCGCGCGGGTCGATCTCGCACAATCTGATCCTCGCCGCGCTGGAGGCGCAGGGGCGCCCGCTCGACGCGGTCACCTTCGCCTTTCTCTCGCCGCAGGATGGGCAAGCGGCGATGCAGGGGGGCTCGGTCGACGGCTGGGCGATCTGGGACCCTTATGCCGAGCTGGCGGTGCGTGGCGGCGCGCGCGTGGTGGGCGGTCTGGACGGGCTGGTGCCGTCCTACGCGCTCGTGTTCGGACGCGACGGCGCGATCGCCGACAAGCGCCCGCTGCTCGCCGATTATCAGGCGCGACTGCGACGCGGCTGGGCGTGGGCGGCGGCGCATGGCGACGATTATGCGCGGCTGCTGGCGCGGGAGACCGGGGTCGACGTCGCGGTGTGGCAGTCGGTGACCCGCCGCACGCGGCGGCTGGCGGCGCCGATCGACGCGACCCTGATCGCCGATCAGCAGCGCACCGCCGACCGCTACCGCCGCGCCGGTCTGATCGACCGGCCGGTCGATGTCGCCACCGGCTTCGACGCGAGCTTCGCCTGAGCCGCGATCATAGCCGTTGAAATGTTCTCATAGCATCCATTCACCTACTGAAATGATAGGTGAAAGGATGTAGGAGACCCAGACAATGATGGGGGGTTTCCGATGACGCCAGCCGGCAGGAATACGATCAGAAAAGCTTTTCTTGCAACGGCCTCCATTTTGTCTTTCCATGACATGCCGGCACTTGCACTTGAAGCATCCACGCCGACGGCGCCGGTAGCCGCGGACGAACCCAAGCCGGAAGACGAAGTCGCCGATCAGCCGGGCGGCGCCGACATCACCGTGACGGCGCGCTACCGGCGCGAGAGCGCGCAGGACGTGCCGATCGCGATCACCGCGCTCGCCGGCGACACGCTCGAGCGACAGGGGGCCTTCAACCTCAAACAGGTGGTGCAGCAGCTCCCCAGCCTCAACATCCAGGGCATCAGCGGGCGCAACCAGACGATCACCGTCCGCGGCATCGGCACCAACGCCGGCGGCACCAACGACGGGCTGGAGCAAGGGGTCGGGCTCTACGTCGACGGCATCTATCGCCCGCGGACCGGCTCGGTGATCACCGACCTGATCGACGTGGAGAGCATCCAGTTGCTGCGCGGGCCGCAGGGCACCTTGTTCGGCAAGAACACCGTGGCCGGCGCGATCGACATCCGCACCCGTGAACCGAGCTTCGACGGCCCGGAAGGGCGCGCCGAGATCAGCTACGGCAATTACGATTATCTGCGCGGCTATCTCGCGGTCGGGGCACCGCTGACCGACGATCTCGCGGTGCGGGTCAGCTATCTGCGCACGCAGCGCGACGGGCTGATCTACAACACCACCTATCGCCAACGCTGGGACGGGCTGGACAATCACGCCGCGCGCTTCGACCTGGTGTGGAAGCCGCGCGACGATCTCAAGCTGCGGCTGATCGCCGATTACAGTCTGCAGGTGGGCGACGTCGGCTTCCAGAGCGTCGCCGCGGTGCTGCCGACCACGCTCGGCAACGGCACGCAGGTGCGCGGCTTCTACCGCCGCGCCGCGGACGTCGGCTATGCGCCGATCGCGATCGAGCCGTTCGCGCGCCGCGTCGACATCGACAGCTCGCAATATGACGAGATGCCGAGCTGGGGTGTCTCGCTGCGCGGCGACTGGACCAGCCCGGGCGGGCTGACGCTCACCTCGCTCAGCGCGTTCCGCCGCTGGCAGTGGATCCCCAATTATGACGGCGACCAGTTCGGCGCCAACGTCTCCACCCAGTCGATCGTCAAGACCGATCAGCGCCAGGTGAGCCAGGAGCTGCGCCTCGCCTCGCCCGGCCACCAGACGATCGACTATAGCGGCGGCCTCTATTTCTTCTGGCAGGAGGCCGACGATCTGTCGGTCACCGGCTATGGCAGAGACGCGGCGGCGTGGCTCACCACCGCCAACACGCCGACCGCGCCGGTGAGCACCCTGCCCAGCGCCGCGCTCGACGGACTGCAGGCGATCGCGCGCGTGGTGCCGCAGACGTACAGCTACGCCGGCTATGGTCAGGCGACGTGGAACGCCTCGCCCGTGTTCCGGCTGACCGCCGGGCTGCGCTATACGTGGGAGCACAAGACCGGGCTCTACGATGCCTATGCGGGCGGCACGGCGGCGCCGCTGTCGAGCTTCGCCGCCGCGCTGCAGCCAGCGATCGCGGCGCGGCGCGCGGCGCTGACGCCGACCGGCTCCTACACCGCCGAGCGCGACACGCGGAACCTGTCCGGCATCGTCACCGCCGCCTACGACCTGTCCGTCGACGTACACGGCTATGCGACCTATTCGCGCGGCTACAAGTCGCCCGGGATCAACCTGGTCAATCGCAGCAACGGCGTCGACATCTTCGTCCGGCCGGAGAAGGTGGACGCCTATGAGCTGGGCCTCAAGAGCCGCTTCTGGGGACAGCGCGCCGAGCTCAACCTCGCGCTCTTCTGGACCGACGACAGCGACTATCAGGCCAATTTCGTCAACAACACCGTCACTCCGGTGGTTGCCTATATCACCAACGTCGGCAAGCTGCGGTCGCGCGGGGTCGAGCTGGACGCGCGTGTCGCGCCGCTCGACGGGCTGACGCTGACGGCGGCGGGCACCTACAATGACGCGCGTTACGTCACCTATCGCGCCGCGCCGGCGCAATATCTCAACAGCTATCTCGGGCTGATCGACCTGTCCGGCCGCACCGCTTCGGGTGCGCCGAAATGGGCGCTGACGGGCACCGCCGAATATGTCCATCACGCCGGGGCGCACGAGCTCTATGTCGGCGGTGACGCGAGCTACCGCTCGGGCTTCTACGCCGCGGTCAACCTCGATCCCTATTCCTGGGTGCCGGGCTATGCGCTGGCCGGGCTGCACGCCGGGGTGCGCGACGCCGAGGGCCATTGGGACCTGTCGGCCTGGGTGCGCAATCTCACCGGCACCGACTTCTACAACACCAAGGCGGTGAACAACACCTACGGGCTCGTCTTCGCCGCGCTGGGCGAGCCGCGCACCTACGGCATCACGCTGCGCGGCCGGCTGTGACGCCCCCGTCCCCGATCCTGAGGAGTGACCATCATGACCAAGCGACAGCTCAAGCTCGGCCTCGTCCCCACTGGAGTCGGTGGTCCGGGCGAATATAATCGCTGGCTCGACCCCGAGATCCCGGTCGACGCCAGCGTCAGCATCGACTGGTACATCGACGTCGTGCGCCAGGCCGAGGCGGCCAAGTTCGACCTCGTCTTCATCGTCGACAGCCAGTTCATCACGCCCGACTCGCCGCCGCATTATCTCAACCGGCTCGAGCCGCTGACGCTGCTGTCCGCGCTGGCGGTGGCGACCAGCCATATCGGGCTGATCGGCACGCTAACGACCTCGTACAACGATCCCTATAACGTCGCGCGGCGGCTCGCCTCGCTCGATCTCATCAGCAAAGGGCGCGCTGGCTGGAACGTGGTCACCAGCGGCGACGCCGGCACCGCGGGCAATTACAACCGGGACGAGCATTTCGACTATGACACGCGCTACGCCCGCGCGCACGAGTATCTCGACGTCACGCGCGGCCTGTGGCGCTCCTATGAGGATGACGCGCTGGTGCGCGACCGGGCGACCGGGCAGTTCCTCGATCCCGCCAAGCTCCACACGCTCGACCACCGAGGGCGCTTCTTCTCGGTCGTCGGGCCGCTCAACATCCAGCGCTCGCCGCAGGGCGAGCCGGTGATCTTCCAGGCCGGCGACAGCGAGCAGGGGCGCGACCTCGGCGCCGCGATCGCCGACGGCATCTTCACGCACGCGCAGAGCCTCGAACAGGGTCAGGCCTTCTATGCCGACCTGAAGGGACGCGCGGCACGGCTCGGCCGCGACCCGGATCAGGTCGTCGTCATGCCCGGCTTCACCGTCTATGTCGGCGACAGCGACGCGGACGCGCGCGAGATCGAGCGGCACTGGCGCGCGCACGATCACAGCTTCGAACAGGCACTGGGCGAGTTCGGCCGCGCCTTCGGCTGGCACGATTTCCGCCAATATGATCTCGACGCGCCCTTCCCGGTCGGCGCGCTGGACCATGCCAAGACGAGCTTCTTCACCCAGGCCAAGAAGATCACCGATCTGGCGGTGGCACGCGGGCTGACGCTGCGCCAGGCGGTGGAGACGCAGCGGTCGGGCCGCTCCAGCCCGTTCGTCGGCTCGGCCGCGACGGTGGCTGCCGAGATCGAGCGCTGGTTCGAGGCGCGCGCGCTCGACGGGCTCAACATCCACGCCGGCCATCCCAGCCAATTCCGCCGCTTCACCGAGGAAGTGGTGCCGATCCTGCAGGAGCGCGGCACGTTCCGCCGCGATTATACGGCGACCACGCTGCGCGGCCATCTCGGGCTGCCGATCCCGTCCAACCGGCGCACCGCGCCGTCGCAGGAGCTGGAGATCGCCGCGGAGTGAGTCATGGCGGGCGCCGGTTTGACCGGCGCCCGCGCTCAGATGACGTAGAAGCCGTGCGTGGCATCGCGCTCGAGCTGGGCGACCAGGCCATATTCCCAGTCGAGATAGGCCTGCATCGCGGCGTGCTGGTTGTCGGTGCCCTCATACGGCCGCTTGTAGCGCTGGTCGGCCGCCAGCGCGGGCCAGACCTCGGGCGCGCCGGTCTCCAGATCGGGCCCGAAGCCGCCCTCGAGCACATAGACCTCCCATCCCATCTGCGCGAGCCAGGAGGCGGTCATGTCCGCGCGCGATCCGAGATCGTCCGCCAGCAGCAGTCGCGCGCCGCGCACCGGCGCCGCCATGTCGGTCTCCTGCACCAACTGGCCGCCGGGATAGTGGCGGAAGCCGGGAAGATGCCCCGCGGCATAGTCAGCCGCACCGCGAACGTCGAAGCGGTACAAGGTCCGCGTCGGGTCGGTCGCGAGCGTGGCCGCGTCCTGCGCCGACAGGTGGCGGACGCCCGCGCGATACGCCACCCCGCGCGCCGCGACGCGCGCCGCCGCGACGTCGCCCGCCGCGGCGTCGCGCGACGCGCCATGCTCGAGCGCCTGCCCCGCCAGCGTCCAGCCGATCGTGCCGTTGCGCAGCGCCACGACGCGGTTGCGCACGCCGGCGTTGCGGAGCGACTGCGCGCCGATGATCGAGCGCGTGCGGCCGGCGCAATTGACGATGATGGTCGTGCCCGGATCGGGCGCGGCCGCGCCAGCGCGCAGTACCAGCTCGGCCCCGGGCGCGCTGAGCGAGCCCGGGATGTTCATCGTGGCATATTCCACCGGTCGGCGCGCATCGAGGATGGCGATATCGGCGCGCGCGTCGATGAGGGTGGCCACGTCCTCGGCCGCGAGCGAGGGCGTGTGCCGCCGCGCCTCGACCAGCTCGCCGAACGCCTTGGAATAGGAATTCACGTCCTCGAAGAGCTCGTAGCCGGCGGCGCGCCAGCCCGCCAGCCCGCCCGCCAGCCGCGCCACCTCGTTATAGCCGAGCGCGGCCAGGCGACGCGCCGCCTCGTCCACCAGGCCCTCGCCATCGTCGTAGAGCACGATTGGCACGTCCCGCCGGGGCAGCCGCGCGTGCGCCTCGATCGCGATCCGATCGAGCGCCAGATGGGCGGCGAACAGCGGGTGTCCGGTGGCGAAGGCGGCCTCGCTGCGCAGGTCGAGCAGCGCGATCTCCTGGCGCAGCAGCAGCGCGCGGCGCACCTCCGCCGCGGTGCGTTCGATCGTCATCATGTCATGATCCCTCAGAGCGACAGCGCGGGCGCGGGCGAGTAGCCCGAGACGAACGGTTTGGCGTCGCCCGACGCATCGTAGGTGAAGCGCCGGACCGCACCGATGTCCGCGCCGTAGACGTGGATGCTGACCGACGGCGCGTCGGCGAGCCCGTTGCTCACCTTGTGCAGGTCGCCGAGCGTCGGCGACACCGCGTCGATCGCGCCGCGCTCCAGTCGCGTCACCTCGGTGCGGCGCAGCCCCGCCGCGTCGCGAACGTAGCTCTCCGCGATCTCGGCGCCGCGCAGCACGCCGACCAGCCCCCAGACGCGATGATCGTGGACCGGCGTCGACTGCCCCGGCCCCCAGACGAAACTGACGACCGAGAAGCGGCCGCCGGGGTCGCGATGGAGCAGATATTGGCGGTAGCGCTCGGCATCGGGCACCGCGTGCGTCTCGGGCAGCCAGTCGTCGGCGGCGAGCAGGTCGCGCAGCAACGCGCCGCCGCGCGCGAGCGTCACGGTCTCGTCCGGGTTGGTATCGAGCAGTGCCGAGAAGGCGGCGACGAAGCGCCGGAGCGGCGCGAGCGATCCGCTCACGCGTGCCGTTCCAGCAGGTCGGCGTAGGCGGCGCCGCCGACGTCGATGCCGAGATGACGCAGCAACGTGGCGCGCAGGTCACGGACGATCGCACCGCGGCTGCCGCGCGGGGCGAGCAGCCGCTCCTCCGCGACGATGCGCCCGCGGTCGAGCACCAGGATCCGATCGGCCAGCGCCATGGCCTCCTCGACGTCGTGGGTGACCAGCAGCAACGCCGGGCGATGGCGCTGCCACAGCGCCAGCACCAGCGCGTGCATCTTCATCCGCGTCAGCGCGTCCAGCGCGGCGAAGGGTTCGTCGAGCAGCAGCAGCTCGGGCTCGCGCACCAGCGCCCGCGCGATCGCGGCGCGCTGCGCCTCACCCCCCGAGAGCGTCAGCGGCCAGGCGTCCACCCGGTGTGCCAGCCCGACCTCCTCCAGCGCGGCGAGCGCGCGCCGCCGCGCGTCGCGCCCGCGCAGCCCGAGTGCGACATTCTGCCACACGCGCTTCCACGGCAGCAGCCGCGCATCCTGGAAGACGGTGGCGCGCGATCCGGGAAGGCGGATGTCCTGCCCCTGCGGCGGGTCGAGCGCGGCGAGCGTGCGCAACAGCGTGGTCTTGCCCGAGCCGGATCGGCCGAGCAGCGCGACGAACTCGCCGGGTGCGATCGACAGGTTCAACGAGTCGAGCACGACGGTGGCACCGAAGGCGCGCGACACGTCGCGGAGCCGCACGACGGGTTCGGGTGGCAGCGGATCGGGCACGATCTGCAGCGGCGAGCGGAGCGCGTCGGTCATCGTCTCAAGCCTCCACCAGCGCGGGGCGCCACGCCAGGGTCCGCGCCTCGACCGCGCGCACCAGCGCGTCCCCGGCCAGCCCCAGCAGCGCATAGACCAGCAGGCAGACGACGATGATGTCGGTGCGCATCGCGTCGCGCGCGTTGTTGATAAGGTAACCCAGCCCGGCCGAGGCATTGATCTGCTCGGCGAAGACCAGCATCAGCACCGAGATCGACAGGGCGTAGCGCAGGCCGGTCAGCAGCGCGGGGAGCGCACCCGGCAGCACGACCTCGCGGATCAGCGCCGCGCGTCCCAGGCCGAAGCTGCGTGCCGCGTCCATCAGCCGCACGTCGACGCCGCGGATGCCGGCGTGAAGATTGATGTAGACCGGCAGCATCGCCGCGAAGGCGATCATCGCGATCTTGGTGGTCTCGCCGATGCCGAACCAGATGATGAACAGCGGCGTGAGCGCGACCACCGGGATGGTGCGCTTCACCTGCACCAGCGGATCGATCCAGGCGTCGCCGCGTCGGGCGAGCCCCGCGGCGAGCGCCAGCGCGACTCCGACGGTGGCGCCGATGATGAGGCCCAGGATCGCGCGCCGCAGCGACACCGCGAGGTTGATCGGCAGATCACCCGAGCCGATCATCTGCGCCAGCGTACTCCCCACCGACGAGGGCGCGGCCAGCGTGTGAGCGGGGATGACCCCGAGCCGGCAGAGCCCCTCCCAGACCAGCAGCAGCAGCAGCGGCGAGAGCCAGCGGCGCTGGAGCGGATCGCGGCGCGGGGCCGCACGGGCGTTGGCAGGCAAGGGCATGTCGGTCGTCTCCGAGCCCTACCTTTCTCCACCACGACGCCCGCGACAAACGAGCTTTCGGACAGCGCTATGAGCGGTGCTCATACGGGGGATCGATGAACATGTCGGGGTGAGCGCGGATGACCGTCGGACGATGGAGGCGTGGGGCTTTCGGGGGAAGACCGGCACCGGCGGCACTCTTCCGCCGACAACTGCCGCGCCAAGCCGCGCCTGACAGCGCCATCGACGCATGAAGGCGGGGCGACGGTAACCAGTGCCGCCGCGCCTCGTGCTGGATCCCGTATCGGGCGACGTCATCTACGACAGCGCGGGTCGGACCGATCAGGTCAGCCGCACAAAGCGCGCCCAACGCGGCGTCGCGCCCAGCGACCGTCCCGTCGCGACGATGCGGCGGTTCGCACGGCCTGGCGTTAGCTTTCCTCGTTCGCGATCAGGGACTTCGAGACGATGAGCCAAGGCAACGACACCTATTTCGTCGATCGTTCGGACTTTGTCATCGAGGAGCAGCCGAACGGCGGCACCGACACGGTGATCGCCTCGGTCAGCTACACGCTGCCCGCCAACGTCGAGATCATCAGATTGCAGGGCGAGGGCCTCACCGCGACCGGCAACGCGCAGAACAACCGGCTGTACGCCGATCCCACCCACGCCTCGACGCTGATCGGCGGCGAGGGCGACGACACCTATTATCTGTTCAACGTCGGCGATCGCGTGATCGAGAGCGCGCTCTACGGCAGCGACGCGATCGTCTCCACGGTCAGCGTCGCGCTGGGCGACATGCGGATCGAGCGGCTCACGCTCGTCGGTGACGCCGATATCGACGGTTCGGGGCGCGCGGTCGTCGATCGCATCACCGGCAACGCGGGCAGCAACGTCCTGAGCGGGTTCGGCGGCAACGACACGCTCGACGGCGGCGCGGGCGTCGACACGCTGATCGGCGGTGTGGGCGACGACATCTATTATGTCGACGACAGCCGCGATCGCGTGGTCGAGGCGCAGGGCGCGCGCGAGGGCCGCGACATCGTCTACGCCGACACCGATTACAGTCTGGCGCTCACCTTCGTCGAGGAACTCGTGCTGCGCGGCGGCTCCCGTATCGGCAGGGGCAACAGCCAGGACAATGTCATCACGTCTGGTTACGGCAACGATATCCTGATCGGCGGCGGCGGGGACGACGTGCTCACCGGCGGAAGCGGCAATGACACTTATTACGTGGACAGCGCCACCGACGTCATCGTCGAGGAAGAGACCCTGCGCAACGGCGTCGACCTCGCCGTCGCGACCGCGACCTACGACATCGCCGGCACCTACGTCGAGAATCTGACGCTCGCCGATCGCCCCGACGGCAAGTTCGTCTACGTCGTCCCGAACGGCTATAATTTCGATGGCTATGGCAACTCGCTCAACAACATCATCACCGGCAACCATGGCGACAATGTCATCGACGGTCGCGGTGGCGCCGATCAGATGATCGGCGGTTCCGGCGACGATACCTATTTCGTCGACGATGCTTCCGATCGGGTGATCGAGAATCCGCGCTACGATGGCCAGCGACTGAACTATGACACCGTCTACGCGTCGGTCAGCTTCGGGGCGGGCTCGCAGGACATCGAATGTATCGTGCTGACCGGGGCGGGCAATATCAATGCCACCGGCGGCCTCCGCGACGACCTGATCGAGGGCAATAGCGGCAACAACGTGCTCGACGGCGGCGGTGGCGTCGACACGCTGATCGGCGGGCGCGGTGACGACACCTATTACGTGCAGAGCCACGATACCAAGGTGATCGAAGGACAGGGGGCCGATGGCGGCAACGACCTGGTCTATGCGGTGTCGAACTTCAGCCTGGCAGGCACCTTCGTCGAATCGCTCGCGCTGCTCGGCAGCGGTGACTTCATCGCCAAGGGCAACGCGCAGAACAACACGCTGGTGGGAAATGCCGGCGACAATCGCCTGATCGGCGCGGGCGGCGCGGATATCTTTCGCTTCAACAAGGATTTCGGCGACGACACCGTGTCCGATTTCGGCGCCGACGACCATCTCTGGTTCGGCGCGGGCACCTTCGCCTCGTCCGACGACGTGCTCGCGCACGCCAGCCAGAGCGGCGCCGACACCGTCATCACCCTGGACGAGGGCAACAGCATCACCTTGCGCAACGTCGTACTGGGCTCGCTGCAGGCCGACGACTTTCTGTTCGGATAGCGCGCGCCGGACGCCCATGTCGCGCGGCCTGGAATCGTCTGTGGTTAGGCGATTATAAAGGCTTCTCGCTTAGCTCGATCGCCGGACTTTCGAGGAAAACCGGGTCGATGAACGCGTTCGGGCGCCGCAACGGCGGGATGGGGACGACAGGCGCGCGCGGCGGCTTCGGCGTGGCGCGACCGATGCAGGCCAACCCGCTGGCGCGGCCCGAGCCCGAGCCCTTCCCCGCCGCCGACGCGCTGGCCCTTCCCGGCGAGGGCGATGCGTCGCTGGTGCCGCAGGGCACCGTCGACGCGATGCAGCGACTCGCCGACCGGCAGAACGCCAGCGGCGACGCCGGCGCGAGCCGGATGGAGGGCTTCGAGGCCTCGATCCACCGCATCAAGGAACAGGTGCTGCCGCGCCTGCTCGAGCGCGTCGATCCCGAGGCCGCCGCGACGCTCGGCAAGGACGAGCTGGCCGAGGAATTCCGCCCGATCATCGGCGAGGTGCTCGCCGAGCTCAAGCTGACGCTCAACCGCCGCGAACAGTTCGCGCTGGAGAAGGTGCTGGTCGACGAGCTGCTCGGTCTCGGGCCGCTCGAGGAGCTGCTCGCCGACGCCGACATCAGCGACATCATGGTCAACGGCCCCGACCAGACCTTCGTCGAGCGCAAGGGCAAGCTGGAGCTGGCCAACATCCAGTTCCGCGACGAGGAGCACCTCTTCCAGATCGCGCAGCGCATCTGCAACTCGGTCGGCCGCCGCGTCGACCAGACCACGCCGCTGGCCGACGCGCGCCTCAAGGACGGTAGCCGCGTCAACGTGATCGTGCCGCCGCTCAGCCTGCGCGGCACCGCCATCTCGATCCGCAAATTCTCCGCCAAGCCGATCACGCTCGACATGATGGCGGGCTTCGGCAGCATGTCGCAGAAGATGGCGACCGCGCTCAAGATCGCGGGGGCGTGCCGCTTCAACGTCGTGATCTCGGGCGGCACCGGCTCGGGCAAGACGACGATGCTCAACGCCTTGTCGAAGATGATCGACCCGGGCGAGCGCGTGCTGACGATCGAGGACGCCGCCGAGCTGCGGCTCCAGCAGCCGCACTGGCTGCCGCTGGAGACCCGCCCCGCGAACCTGGAGGGCCAGGGCGAGATCTCGATCCGCGACCTCGTCAAGAACGCGCTGCGCATGCGCCCCGACCGCATCATCCTGGGCGAGATCCGCGGCAGCGAGTGTTTCGACATGCTCGCCGCGATGAACACCGGCCACGACGGGTCGATGTGTACGCTCCACTCCAACTCGCCGCGCGAGGCGCTGGCGCGCATGGAGAACATGGTGATGATGTCGGACATCAAGGTGCCCAAGGAGGCGATCAGCCGCCAGATCGCCGACTCGGTCGACATGATCATCCAGGTCAAGCGCCTGCGCGACGGTTCGCGCCGCGTCACCAACATCACCGAGGTGATCGGCATGGAGGGGCCGGTGATCGTGACGCAGGAGCTGTTCAAGTTCGAATATCTCGACGAGAGCGCCGACGGCAAGATCATCGGCGAGTATCGCTCGATGGGGCTGCGCCCCTACACGATCGACAAGGCCAAGCAGTTCGGCTTCGACCAGGCCTATCTCGAGGCCTGTCTGTAATCGCCGCGGGCGATCGCCGCGCGCCCTGTGACGGTGCGCGGCGATCCGCTACACCGCGCGCCGTGCGCCGTTCGTTCGCCCCGTTCCTGCCGCTGCTGCTGGTCGTGACCGCGGCGACGCCGCGCGCTCTGCCCGAGCCGCGCGGCACGTGGAGCGGCACCAGCACGCTCGCCTCCGACAGCGAAGCGCGCTGGGTCGCGTTCGATCTCACCCCGGGCAACCAGATCCGTTTCCGGATGCAGCTCGACGGGCGCGAGATCACCGCGGTGCTCGACACCGGGGTGAGCTATTCGGTGCTGGCGCGCCATTACGCGCAGACCCATCGTCTCGCAATCCGTGCCGAGGGGCAGGCGACCGTGATCGGCGGCAGCGTCGACGTCGGCCGGGTGGATACCGCGACAGTCACGCTCGGCGGTCTCACGCGGCGCGGCGGCAGCCTCGCGGTCGCCGACCTGCCCGCCGCGGCGACCGGCAGCGCCACCGCGGTCGACCTGCTGGTGGGGCGCGACCTCACCGCGGCCTATGCGCTCGACATCGATTATGCCGCGCGCCGCTTCCGCCTGCTGCGCAGCGGGCGGCTCCCTTTCGCCGGGGTGCGCGCGCCGCTGACGATCGCCCCCGACCGGCTCGTCTATGTCAGCGAGGTGACGCTCGGGCGGACACGGCTGCGTCCGATGGTGGTCGACACCGGCGACGGCTCGTCGATCACGCTGGGCGCGACCGGCTGGGCCGCCGCGGGCGCCGCGGTGCGCGCGGTGCCGACCACCACGACCGTCTCGTTCGGGCTCGCCGGCGCGGTGGTGAGCGAGCTGGCGATCGTGCCGCGGTTGCTGGTGGGCGGCGCCACCGCGCGCGAGGTGGAGGTGCGCGTGGAGCCCGCGGGCGGCTTCTCCGACACGATCGGGGTGGCGGGGCGGATCGGCTCGGGCTTCCTGCAACGCTATCGCGTGCTGCTCGACCCCGGTGCGGGGCATATGCTGCTCGGCAGCGGCGCGGCGGCCGCGCCCGCCACGGTGCGGTCGACGAGCGGGCTGCTGCTGGGGCTCGCCGCCGATCGGCTGAAGGTGCTTCACGTCATGCGGGGCAGCCCGGCCGCGGCGACGGGATGGCGCGCGGGCGACACGATCTGCGCGGTGGACGGCGTCGCGATCACGCCCGCTTATGCCGCGGCACCGCTCGCCGGCTGGGCGACTGCCGCCCCCGGGCGGGCGGTGCGGCTGACCGCGTGCGACGGCGCCGAGCGCGTACTGACGTTGCGCCGCTTCTACTGAGCCGCGCGCGGGCGGGCTCCGGCGAGTCGCCGCATGGCCGCGTTCATGCCTTGAGCACGGCATAGCCGGCGATCGCGAGCGCGATCAGCGCGGCCATCTGCACCATGGTCCAATCGACCCAGCCCACCGCGTCCGGGTCGCTACGCCGCGTGCGGCGGTGCGCGCGCCAGCCGGCGAACACCGCCACCACCAGCGCCGCGCCGGCGAGCAGCGCGAGCGACACTTGCGCATCGCTCACCGCCGCGTCAGCCTGCGCGTTATGGCCGCTAAGGCTTTGGAGGATCGTCGCTCATGCATCGTCTCGCCTGCTCCCTGCTGCTCGCCGCACCGGCACTGGTCGCCGCCAGCACGCCCCAAGTCCCCGCCGCCATCACCGCCGCGGTGGCCGCACCGACGCGCACCGCCGCGAATGTCGCGCGCGACCGCTATCGCCACCCGGCGCAGACGCTCGCCTTCTTCGGGGTGAAGCCGGGCGACACGGTGGTGGAAGTATGGCCGGGCGGCGGCTGGTACAGCGAGATCCTCGCGCCGCTCACCGCGCGCGCGGGCAGCTATTATGCCGCCGGCCCGTGGGAGAAGGGACTGAACGGCGTGCGCGGGCTCCAGGCCAAGGACGCCGCCACCTACGGCAAGGTGAAGCTCGCTGCCTTCCCCGCGGAAGCAGGGCAGACCGGCGTGCCCGACGGCAGCGCCGACGTGGTGCTGACCTTCCGCAACGTCCACAATTGGCGGTTCGGCGGCGAGGATCGCGCGCGCGCGATGTTCGCGGCGATGTACCGGATGCTCAAGCCCGGCGGCACGCTGGGCGTGGTGGAACATCGGCTGCCCGAGTCGCGCCCCGCCGCGGCGGAGGAGAAGAGCGGCTATATGAAGACCAGCTCGGTGGTCGGCTTCGCCACCGCGGCCGGGTTCAAGCTGGCGGCGCGGTCCGAGATCAACGCCAATCCCAAGGACAGCGCGGACTGGCCCGACGGCGTCTGGACGCTGCCCCCCAGCTATGCGCTGAAGGACAAGGACCGCGCCAGATATGCCGCGATCGGTGAGAGCGACCGCATGACGCTGCGCTTCGTCAAGCCGAAGTGACGGAGAAGCGACAAACCTGACGTCTCCCCGCCCCGGTTGCCTGCGCCGCGTCGCAGGATGACCGGGCATCGTCGCACCTGACAGGTTCAGCGTCGCGCAGGCGGCTCGCGCCACCCGTCATCCCGGCCTCGCGCCGGGATCCATGGAGCCGCGAGCACCGCCGGCGTTGCTCGCGCGGAAGGATGGATCCCGGCGCGAGGCCGGGATGACGATGAGGGAAGAGCAACCGCCCTTCCTCGAACCACCGGCCGATCGCCGCCCCCGCGCGCGCGGGCGATCAGTCGCCCAGCTTGTCGACCTTGTCGCGCAGCTGCGCCAGTTCGGCCTTGAGCGCGGCGATCTCGCCGTCCTTGCCCGCGCCGCCCCCGGTGCCGCCCGCCGTGCCGGCGCCACCCGCCGCCGCGGCCGCGCCCGGTTTGAAGGCATTGGCCGCCGCCTCGAACATCTCCATGTTGCGCTTGGCGATCTCGGCGAAGGGCGAGCCCGCGAACGCTCCCTCCACCGCGGTCTTGAACTGCGTCTGGTTGCGGCGGAAGCTCTCCATCGAGGCTTCGAGATAATCGGGCACCATCGCCTGCATCGAATCGCCGTACAGCGCGATCAGCTGGCGGAGGAAATTGACCGGCAGCATCGTCTGGCCGCGGCTCTCCTCCTCCATGATGATCTGGGTGAGGACGTTGTGGGTGATGTCCTCGTCGGTCTTGGCGTCGACCACCTTGAACTCGCGCCCCGCGCGCGTCATCGCCGCGAGGTGCTCGAGCGTGATGTAGGATGAGCTCTCGGTATTGTAGAGCCGGCGATTGGCGTATTTCTTGATGACGACCACGCCGTCGCCCTGCTGTTTCTTCATCGCGCGAGCCCCCATGACCGACCTGCCCTTCGGTACCGCACAATTTTTCGCGTCGCAACATGCGCGCGACGTGCCGCGTCCGCTGCCGCTGTTCCTCGACATGCTGCGCCGCGAGACCGCAGCATCGCCGGAGCGCCGCGCCGCCGCGCTCGCGGGCTTGCGCCGCTACCAGGAGGCGCCCCGAACGCGCCGCCGCGCCCGGCCGGTGCGCTTCCGCAAGGGCGCGGCGCGGCTGCGTGACGGTGGCGGGGCACCCGACGCGCCGCCGGTCGTGCTGGTGCCGTCGCTCATCAACCCGCCCGACGTGCTCGATCTCGCGCCCGGTCGCTCGCTGGTGGCGCATCTCGCCGCGGCGGGGTTCCGGCCCTGGCTGCTCGACTGGGGCCACCCGCGCGCGCGCGACGCGACGCTCGACCTCGCGCAGCACGTCACTGCGCGGCTGCTGCCGCTGATCGCGAAGCTCGACCGACCGCCGCTGCTGGTCGGCTATTGCCTGGGCGGGACGCTCGCGCTCGCCGCCGCGGCGCTGCTCGGCGCGCGCTGCGCCGGGGTGGCGACGATCGCGGCGCCGTGGCGCTTCGCGGGCTATGGCGCGACGGCGCGCGGCGCGATGGGCGCACAATGGGCGCGCGCCGAGCCGGCGTGTCGCGCGCTCGGGCTGCTGCCGATGGAGGTGCTCCAGGCGGGCTTCTGGCAGCTCGATCCCGCCCGCACCGTCGCCAAATATGCGGCGCTCGCGACCGCTGACCCCGCCACGCTCGCGCGCTTCGTGCTGCTGGAGGATTGGGCCAACGCGGGGGCGCCGCTGACCTACGCCGCGGGCGCCGAGTTGTTCGGCACGCTGGTGGCCGAGGATGCGAGCGGCCAGGCGGCGTGGCAGGTCGGCGGCGTGACGATCGACCCCGCCGCGCTGGCCTGCCGCGCGGTCGAGTTCGTCTCGCTGCGCGATCGCATCGTGCCCGCGGCGACGGCGGCGGGCCTGGCCGATCGGCGCGACGTCGGTGCGGGCCATGTCGGCATGATGGTGGGAGGTGGCGCGCGCGCGCTGCTCTACGATCCGCTGGTCGACTGGCTGCGCGGCGCGGGCTGAGCGGCGGCGGCTATTCCCAGCGACGCTCGAACCGCCGTCCCAGTCCGGTGAGCAGCTCATACTGGCTCGTGCCGGTCGCCGCCGCCATCGCGGGCAGGTCGGGATCGAAGCGCAGCCAGTCGCCCTCGTCCACCGCGCTCGCCCCCGCGTCGAGCGCGACCAGGTCCATCGACACGCGCCCCACCACCGGCAGCACGTCGTCGCCCCAGCGCGCGCGTCCGCGATCGGAGAAGGCGCGGTAATAGCCGTCCGCATAGCCGAGGTTGGCGATCACCACGTTCGTGTCGGCCGGCGCGCGCCAGGTAGCGTTATAGCCCACGGTCTCGCCGGCGCGGACGCGGCGGCGCTGGAGTACTTCCGCCGCGATGGTCGCGACCGGGCGCACCGCGTCGGCCAGCGCCGGCGTGGGCACGCCGCCGTACAGCGCGATCCCCGGCCGCGTGAGGTCGAAATGATAGTCCGCCCCGAGCGCGATGCCCGCCGAATTGGCGAGGCTCAGCCGGCGTGCGGCGGTACGGCCCGCCAGTGCGGCGAAGCGCGCGCGCTGCGCGGCGTTCAGCGGATGGCCCGGCTCGTCGGCACAGGCGAGGTGGCTCATCAGCGTGTCGATCGACAGCCCGTCGAGCAGCCCCGCGCCGATCTCCTCCGCGCTGACGCCGAGCCGGTTCATCCCGGTATCGACCATCACGTCGCACGCGCCGCCCCCCGCCGCGCGCCAGCGCGCCACCTGCGCCGCGCTGCTCAGCACGGGTCGCGCGGGTGACCCCACCGCCAGCGACAGGTCGCCCGCGCGCACGCCATGGAGCACCGCGACGCGCGCGCCGGTCCCCGCCAGCGCGGGAAGTAGCGCCGCAGCCTCCGCCCAGGTCGCGACGAAGACGTCGCGACAGCCCGCGGCGGCGAGCCGCACCGCGACCGCCGCGGCGCCCAGCCCATAGCCATCGGCCTTCACCGCCGCGCCGCACGACGCCGCGCCGCTCCGCCGCGACAGCGCGCGCCAATTGTCCACCAGTGCGTCGGTGGAGAGATGGAGACGGTGCGGCAGATCGGTCATCGCGCGCCGGTTAGCGCGTGCGCGCGCGACGCGCCACCGCCCCTTTACCCGCGGCCGGCGCGGCGGCAGGAGAAGGCGATGAACGTCCTGATCTTCTACGGTTCTTATCGCGCCGACCGCGCCGGTATCCGGCTCGCACGCTATCTGGTCGATCGCTTCGCCGCGCGCGGCGACGCGCCGACGCTGGTCGATGCCAAGGCGGTGGGCCTGCCGCTGCTCGACCGGATGTACAAGGAATATGCCGAGGGCACCGCCCCGCCCGCCATGGCCGCGCTGGCGCAGCAGATCCGCGACGCCGACGCCTTCGTGTTCGTCGCGGGCGAGTATAATTGGGGGCCGCAGCCCGGGCTCAAGAACCTCACCGACCATTTCCTCGAGGAATGGTTCTGGCGGCCCGCCGCGATCGCCAGCTATTCCGCCGGGCGGCTCGGCGGCGCGCGCAGCAACGCGGCCTGGTACGCGATCCTGCCCGAGATGGGCATGCCCGTGATCCCCAGCACCCTGGTGGTCGGCCCCGTGACGCAGACGCTCGACGCCGAGGCGCGCCCGACCGGCCCCGCCGGCGAGTCGCTGGAGCGGCAGTTCAGCCGCTTCGCCGACGATCTCGCCTGGTGGGCGGAGGCCGCCAAGGCGCAGCACGCGCGCCGCGCGCCGCCCTATTGAGCGCCGGCGCCGCGCACCGCTTGCGAGCGCGGCGCGACGGCGCTATATCCGCTGTGCTTTCTCTTACATCGCGAGGTGCAAGGGGCTGCGGGGCTCGCTCCGCGGCGGCAACCAACGCATGTCCGGCAGGTGCATTTGAGCGACAACGATTCCCTCTACCGACTGGTCGAACCCGAGGCGCAGGCGCTCGGCTTCGCGCTGGTGCGCGTGCGGCTGTTCGGCGCAAGGTCGGGCAATGGGGGCGACGAGCGCACGCTCCAGGTGATGGCCGAGCGCCCCGACACGCGCCAGCTCACCATCGACGACTGCGCCGAACTGTCGCGACGGCTGTCCGACCTGCTCGACCAGCTCGAGGCCGAGGGGCGCGACCCGATCGAGGGCGCGTATCGGCTCGAGGTGTCGTCGCCCGGCATCGACCGGCCGCTGACGCGCCGGCAGGATTTCACCGACTGGGCCGGCCATGAGGCGCGCATCGTGCTCACCGAGCCGGTCGAGGGGCAGAAGCAGTTCAAGGGCGATCTGGAAGGGATCGACGCCGACGGCCAGATCGCGATCCGCCACGCGCGCACGCACGAGCTGGCGCGCGTGCCCTTCGCGCTGATCGCCGACGCCAAGCTGGTGCTCACCGACCGGCTGATCGCCGCGACCGTGCCGCTCTCGATGGAGGGCGCCGACGAAGAGATAGAAGACATGTCCGCGGACGCGGACGCCGATACCGAAGAAGAGGAATCGAACTGATGGCCACCGGGGTCACCGCCAACCGTGCCGAGCTGATCGCGATCGCCAACTCGGTCGCGTCGGAGAAGATGATCGACAAGGCGATCGTCATCGAGGCGATGGAGGACGCGATCCAGCGCGCCGCGCGCACGCGCTACGGCCAGGAGATGGACATCCGCGCCAAGCTCGATCCCAACAACGGCGACCTGCGGCTGTGGCGCGTCGTCGAGGTGGTCGAGCTGGTCGACGACATCTACAAGCAGGTCGACGTCGCCGGCGCGCAGAAGCTCCAGCCGGGCGCGAGCGTCGGCGACTATCTGGTCGACCCGCTGCCCCCGATCGAGTTCGGCCGCATCCAGGCGCAGGCCGCCAAGCAGACGATCTTCCAGAAGGTGCGCGACGCCGAGCGCGAGCGCCAGTATGAGGAGTTCAAGGACCGCGCCGGCGAGATCATCACCGGCGTCGTCAAGCGGGTCGAGTTCGGTCATATCGTGGTCGACCTCGGCCGCGCCGAGGGCGTGATCCGTCGTGACGCGCAGATCCCGCGCGAGGTGGTGCGCGTCAACGACCGCATCCGCTCGCTGATCCTCAAGGTGGTGCGCGAGAACCGCGGCCCGCAGATCTTCCTCAGCCGCGCGCACCCCGACTTCATGAAGAAGCTGTTCGCGCAGGAAGTGCCCGAGATCTACGACGGCATCATCGAGATCAAGGCAGCCGCGCGCGACCCGGGCAGCCGCGCCAAGATCGGCGTGATCTCGCACGATTCCAGCATCGACCCGGTCGGCGCCTGCGTCGGCATGAAGGGCAGCCGCGTTCAGGCGGTGGTGCAGGAGATGCAGGGGGAGAAGATCGACATCATCCCCTGGTCGCCCGACACCGCGACCTTCGTCGTCAACGCGCTCCAGCCGGCGAACGTCGCGCGCGTCGTGATCGACGAGGAAGAGGATCGCATCGAGGTGGTCGTCCCCGACGATCAGCTGAGCCTCGCGATCGGCCGCCGCGGCCAGAACGTTCGCCTCGCCTCGCAGCTCACCGCCAAGGCGATCGACATCCTCACCGAGACCGACGCCAGCGAGAAGCGCCAGCAGGAGTTCGTGAAGAACTCCGAGCTGTTCCAGAACGAGCTCGACGTCGACGAGACGCTGGCGCAGCTGCTGGTGGCCGAGGGCTTCGGCGCGCTGGAAGAGGTCGCCTATGTCGAGCTCGACGAGCTCGCCGGGATCGAGGGCTTCGACGAGGATCTGGCGCAGGAGCTGCAGAGCCGTGCGCAGGAGGCGCTCGACCGCCGCGAACAGGCCGCGCGCGAGGAGCGCCAGGCTTTGGGCGTCGAGGACGCGCTGGCCGAGCTGCCCTATCTGACCGAGGCGATGCTGGTCACGCTCGGCAAGGCGGGGATCAAGACGCTCGACGATCTGGCGGACCTTGCCACCGACGAGCTGGTCGAGAAGAAGCGCGCCGAGCCGCGCCGCCGCAACGACGACGCGCCGCGCCGCGACTCGCGCAACGACGGCCGCGGCAACGGCGGCGTGCTCGGCGAGTACGGGCTGAGCGACGAGCAGGGTAATGAGATCATCATGGCCGCGCGCGCGCACTGGTTCGAGGACGAGGACGGGTCGGCCGAGGCGGACAATTCCGGTGACGAGAGCGCCGAGCAGGAGACGCAGGCCTGATGCCGTTCGTCTCGATCCGATTGGCGGGCAGCGCGACGCGCGAGCAGAAGGCGGGGATCGTGGCGGATGTCACGGCCTCGCTGGTGACGCGGCTGGGCAAGAACCCGGCCGCGGTGCAGGTCGTGATCGAGGAAGTGTCGACCGAGAATTACGGCGCGGGCGGGCAATTGCTCGCCGACCGCGACGCGGGCGCGGCGGGTGCCGCGTCTTCCAGCCAGGGAGACGCGCATGCGGCACCTGGGCAATGAGACTCTAGGCGGCCTGGGGCAGCGTCGGTTCCTAGCCCGCGTCGCCTTCGGTGGCGGGCGGGGCGGATGCGCGTTGCGCACACCGCGGGCATTGCGCTCGCGGTACCATGGATCCCGGGTCAGGCCCGGGATGACGGATAGTTGCGTTGCCGTGCCAAATCTAACCGCCCGTCGTCACCCCGGCCTTGAGCCGGGGTCCATGGCGCCGCGCGCATTGACGATTGGCGGAGGAGCGACCCTCGCCACGTCATCACACCAACCGCGGCAGGCCGAGACCGATCGCCAGGTCGCTCCACGTCGGATTGTCGCGCTCGATCAGCTCGATCTTCCAGTCGCGGCGCCAGCGCTTGATCCGCTTCTCGGCGATGATCGCGGCCTCCATTGTGTCGGCGAGCTCGTACCAGACCAGCCGCTTCACGGCGTAGCGATCGGTGAAGCCGCGGAACGTGCCCGAGCGATGCTGCGTCACGCGCGCGAGCAAGTCGGACGTAACGCCGACGTAGAGCGTCCCGTAATGACCGCTAGCCATCAGGTAGACGCACGGCTGCCGCTGTCGCACCTGACCCGCCCCCCGAGTCATCCCGGCCTTGCGCCGGAATCCATCCTTCCGCGCGCGCAACGCTCGCGGCGCCATGGATCCCGGGTCAAGCTCGGGATGACGGGGATTGGCGAACGGCGAGTGCAACCCTTTGCCTTCAAGGAGCCCGCCGCATGAGCGACGCCGTCCGCTCCTGCATCCTCACGCGCGAGCGTGCCGATCCGGCGCGGCTCATCCGCCTCGCGCTCGCGCCGGACGGGCGCGTGCTGCCCGACGTGCGCGCCAAGGCGCCCGGGCGCGGCGCGTGGATCGGCGTCGCGCGTCCCGAACTCGAACAGGCGATCGCCAAGGGCAAGCTGCGCGGCGCGCTCGCGCGCGCGTTCAAGACCGGCGAGCTGACCGTCCCCGACGACCTGCCCGACCTGATCGCCGCCGCGCTGGAGCGCAACGCGCTCGATCGACTCGGGCTCGAGGCGCGCGCCGGCACGATCGCGACCGGCGCCGAGCGGATCGAGACCGCGGCGCGCTCGGGCAAGCTCCACGCGCTCTACCACGCCGCTGACGCGAGCGAGGACGGGCGCCGCAAGCTGGCGCAGGCGTGGCGCGTCGGCAGCGATCGCGAAGGAAGTGACCTCAAGGGCTTGGCGTTGCCGGTCGAGCGCCCCATATTGTCGTTGGCGCTGGGCCGCGAGAATGTGGTACACATCGGCGTCATAGACCGCACCGCGGCCGGACGATTGGGCGAAGCGCTCGATCGCTGGCTGCACTTTATCGGCCCTGAACTGACCTCCGCACCTTGCGCTACGGCCGCGCAAGGCGCATCGGCGCCCGGCACCGCCGGGCCCGCTTCGGCCGTGAGATTGCACGAGGAATTTGAGTGAGCGAGACCGACAACGACAAGCCGAAACTCGGGATGCGCGCGCCGCTGGGGCTGAAGCGCACGGTCGAGACCGGCAAGGTGAAGCAGAGCTTCAGCCACGGCCGTAGCAATACGGTGGTGGTCGAGGTGAAGCGTCGCCGCGTGCTCGGTCCGCAGGGCACGCCCGAGCCGACGCCGGCGCCGGCGCCCGAGCCGGTCGCGGCCACTCCCGCGCCCGCGCCGGCGCGCCCCGCCCCGCGCCCGCCGGTCTCCAACGAGACCGCGCAGGAGCGGCAGGCGCGCCTGCTGCGCGAGGCCGAGGACCAGCGCATGCACGCGCTGGAGGAAGCGCGCCGCCGCGAGGAGGCCGAGCGCCAGCGCGCGGCCGAGGACGAGCGTCGCCGCGTCGAGGAGCGCGCGCGCGCCGAAGCCGAGGCGCGTGCCGCCGCCGCCGCGCCTGCCCCGCAAGTGACCCCGGCGCCGGAGCCGACGCAGGCCCCCGCTCCCGCGGCACCTGCGGCCGAGGCGCCCGCCAGCGAGGCACCGAGCGCGCCCGCGCAGGCGGCCGAGCCGGTCGCGGAGTCGCGCCCGGCTCCTGCCCCGGCCCCCACGCCCGCGGCGCCGCCGCCCCCGCCGCCGGTGCTCGAGCTGGGCCGCGACCCGGCGATGCCGGCGCCGCGCCGCTTCTCGCCGGTCGCCCGCCCCGAGATCCCCAAGCCGCAGCCCAAGCCCGAGCCCAAGCCGGCGCCGGCTCCCACCGCGAGCGCCCCGGCCACGGGCGGCGGTGCGTCGGGCGGCGCCTCGCGCAGCCTGCCGAGTGGCCAGGCGACGCCGCGCAACGCCGCGCCGGCGCGGCCGCAGCAGCGCGACCGCAAGGGCGACGAGCGCCGCGGCGGCAAGCTGACCGTCACGCGCGCGCTCAACGAGGACGGCGCGCGCGCGCGCAGCCTCGCCGCGCTGAAGCGTGCCCGCGAGAAGGAGAAGCGTGGCTTCTCCGGCCCGCGCGAGCCGCAGGCCAAGCAGGTCCGCGACGTCCAGGTGCCCGAGGCGATCACCGTGCAGGAGCTCGCCAACCGCATGGCCGAGCGCGGCGCCGATCTGGTCAAGACGCTGTTCAAGATGGGCATGCCCGTCACCATGACCCAGACGATCGACCAGGACACCGCCGAGCTGCTGGTGACCGAGTTCGGCCACAATATCGTGCGCGTCTCCGACTCGGACGTCGATCTCGCGCTCGACACCACCGCGGACTCGCCGGACCAGCTCCAGCCGCGTCCCCCGGTCGTCACGATCATGGGCCATGTCGATCACGGCAAGACCAGCCTGCTCGACGCGCTGCGCGGCACCGACGTCGCCAAGGGCGAGTCGGGCGGCATCACGCAGCATATCGGCGCCTATCAGGTGACGCTGAAGGACAAGTCGAAGATCACCTTCCTCGACACGCCGGGCCACGAGGCCTTCACCGCGATGCGCGCGCGTGGCGCGGACGTGACCGACATCGTGGTGCTGGTGGTCGCCGCCGACGACGGGCTGATGCCGCAGACGATCGAGGCGATCAACCACACCAAGGCGGCGGGCAAGCCGATGATCGTGGCGATCAATAAGATCGACAAGCACGATGCCAACCCGCAGCGCGTGCGCGAGCGTCTGCTCGAGCATGACGTCCAGGTCGAGATGATGGGCGGCGAGACACAGGACGTCGAGGTCTCCGCGCTCAAGAAGACCGGTCTCGACGAGCTGATCGACAAGATCCAGCTCCAGGCCGAGCTGCTCGACCTCACCGCCAACCCCGATCGCGCCGCCGAGGGCAGCGTGATCGAGGCGAAGCTCGACAAGGGCCGCGGCCCGGTCGCCACGGTGCTGGTCACGCGCGGCACGCTCAAGGTCGGCGACGTCTTCGTCGTGGGCGCCGAGAGCGGCAAGGTCCGCGCGCTGGTCGACGACAAGGGGCGCCAGCTCAAGCAGGCAGGTCCGTCGATGCCGGTGGAGGTGCTCGGCCTGTCGGGCACGCCGTCGGCCGGTGACCAGCTCCAGGTGGTCGAGAACGAGGCGCGCGCGCGCGAGGTGGCCGAGTACCGCCAGAGCGTGCTGCTCCAGAAGCGCACCACCGCGGCGCCGACCAGCCTCGAGAACATGTTCTCGGCGCTGCGCGCCAACGCCGCGATCGAGTATCCGCTCGTGGTGAAGGCCGACACGCAGGGCACGGTCGAGGCGATCGTCGCGTCGATCAACAAGATCTCGACCGATCTCATCAAGGCGCGGGTGCTGCACTCGGGCGTCGGCGGGATCACCGAGAGCGACGTGACGCTGGCGGGTGCGTCGGGAGCGCCGATCATCGGCTTCCACGTCCGCGCCAATGCCAAGGCGCGCGAGATCGCCGAACGGCAGAAGGTGGCGCTGAAATATTACGACGTCATCTACGACCTGATCGACGAGATCCGCGCCGGCATGGCGGGCGAGCTCGGGCCGGAGGCGTTCGAGACGGTGGTCGGCCGCGCCGAGATCCGCGAGGTCTTCTCCGCGGGCAAGCACGGCAAGGCGGCGGGTCTGCTCGTCACCGAGGGTGTCATCCGCAAGGCGCTCAAGGCGCGCATCACGCGCAACGACGTCATCATCTACCAGGGTGAGATCGCGTCGCTGCGCCGCTTCAAGGACGACGTACCGGAGGTGCGCGCGGGCCTGGAGTGCGGCGTGACGTTCTCGCAGAACTTCGTCGACATCAAGGCCGGCGACTATCTCGAGACGTACGAGGTCGAGCTGCGCGAGCGCACGCTGTAAGGGATGGCGACGCTCGGTACGGTCACCCCCGTCTTGCGCAGCTTCGATGCGGCGCGAACGCGGGCGTTCTATCTGGATTTCCTCGGCTTCGAATTGGTGTTCGAGCACCGGTTCGAGCCGGGGATGCCGCTCTACATGGGCGTCGCGTCCGGCGATTGTACGCTGCACCTGTCGGAACATTACGGTGATGGTGCGCCGGGCGCGTCGGTTCGGATCGCGTGCGACGATGTCGTGGCCTATGCCGCGGCGCTGCGCGCGCGCGGGTTCGAGAACGCGCGTCCGGGCGAGCCGCAGCGGATGCCATGGGGGACGCTGGAGATCGGCGTCCACGATCCGTCGCACAACCGGCTGACCTTCTTCACCCCTGTCGACGGTGATGACGATGAATGAGCAGAGCGGCGAACGCTCGGTCCGCACGCTGCGCGTCGGCGAGCAGGTTCGTCATATCCTGTCCGAGATCCTCCAGCGTGGCGACGTTCACGACGAGACGCTCGCCAGCCACATGGTCAGCGTCACCGAGGTGCGCATGTCGCCCGACCTGCGCCACGCCACCGTGTTCGTGAAGCCGCTGCTCGGCAAGGACGAGGAAGCGGTGCTCAAGGCGCTGCGCACCAACACCGCCTATCTCCAGCGCGAGGTCGCTCATCGCGTGAAGATGAAATATGCCGCGCGGCTGAAATTCCTAGCGGACGAGAGCTTTGACGAGGGCAGCCACATCGACTCGCTGCTGCGCCGGCCCGAGGTGGCGCGCGACCTTCCCGCCGAGAGTGGCGACGATTGACCGGAGTGCCGGTAAGACGCATCTTACCGGCATGAACGCGGTCACGCGACTGTCGGACAAGGGCCAGGTCGTGGTGCCCAAGGCGATCCGCGATCTGAAAGGCTGGGCGCCGGGGCTCGACCTAGAGGTGGTCGACGCCGGCGACGGCGTGCTGCTGCGGCCGCGCCGGGCGCACAAGCATCTCAGCGTCGCGGAAGCGGTGGAGCGGATGCGCGCGATCTACACGCATAGCGGCCCACCGGTTACGCTGGAGGAGATGGACGAGGCGATCGCGGAAGCCATAGCCGAGCGGGACCGTCGCACGCGGTGAGATCCGTCGACGCTAATGTCCTGGTCCGTTGGTTGACGCGCGACGACGAGCGCCAAGCCGCGCTCGCCGACGCGGTACTGTCCGCGCCGACGTTGATCACCCTCACCGTTCTGATCGAGCTCGCCTGGGTGCTGCGGCAGCGCTACGCGTTCGATCGCGCCGCGCTGAACGCCGCCCTCATCACGCTCATCGCGCTCGAGCATGTTACCGTCGAGCACGAGCAGGGCGTGCGGTGGGCGCTCACCCGCCATGCCGCCGGCGGTGACCTCCCGGACATGCTCCACCTGGTCGCCTCGGTGAGCGCCCGCGCGTTCGTCACCTTCGACCGACGCCTCGTTCGCCACGCCGGCACCGACGCCCCGCTTTCGATCGAGACGCTCGCCTGATGGCCAAGCTGTATTTCTACTATGCCAGCATGAACGCGGGGAAGTCGACCAACCTGCTCCAGGCCGATTTCAACTATCGCGAGCGCGGCATGCGCACGATGCTGTTCACCGCCGCGGTGGACGATCGCTTCGCCGCGGGCACCATCACCTCCCGGATCGGCCTCACCGCGCCCGCGACGATGTTCGACGCCGCGACCGATCTCGCCGCATTGGTCGCGGCCGAGCACGCGCGCGCGCCGCTGGCGTGCGTGCTGGTGGACGAGGCGCAGTTCCTCACCGCGGCGCAGGTCGACCAGCTCGCCTGGCTCGCCGACGTCGAGGACGTGCCCGTGCTCGCTTATGGCCTGCGCACCGATTTCCTCGGCAAGCTCTTCGCCGGCTCGGCGCGGCTGCTCGCGCTCGCGGACTCGCTGGAGGAGATCAAGTCGGTGTGCGCCTGCGGGCGCAAGGCGACGATGAACCTGCGCGTCGACGCCGACGGCCGCCCGGTCACCGCCGGGCGCCAGACCGAGATCGGCGGCAACGACCGCTATGTCGCGCTGTGCCGCCGCCATTTCAGCGCGGCACTGGCGGAGGGGTGAGCGCCCCGCCGATCCAGCGGGTGACCGGCATCAACCATGTCACGCTCGCGGTCAGCGACGTGGCGCGCTCGCTCGCCTTCTACCGCGACGTGCTGGGGTGCACCGTGCGCGCGCGCTGGGCGGAGGGTGCCTATGTCGAGGCGGGCACGCTGTGGCTGTGCCTGCTCCACGATGACGCCGCGCGCACGGCGCCGCACGCCGACTACACCCATCTCGCCTTCAGCGTGGCCGAGGCGGACTATGCGGCACTCAGCGCGCGCCTGACGGCTGAGTGCGTGATCTGGAAGACCGATCGCAGCGAGGGCGCGTCGACCTATTTCCTCGATCCCGACGGCCACAGGCTGGAGATCCACCTCGGCACGCTCGAGACGCGGCTGGCGCATTATCGCGAACATCCCGGCAAGCGCGTTACCGTGTTCGATCGGGACGCGCCGGCCGCCTCATAGTCCGGACTACCCCCAATGACCGGTGCTCCGGCGGACACGGGAGCCCGGGGCCGCGAGCCTGACGCTCTTGGCTCCTGCGTCCGCGGAACCTTTGCCCCCCGTCATCCCGGACTTGTTCCGGGATCCACCGTCCCGCGAAATTATCGCACGTTGCTCTCGCGGTGAAGTGGATCCCGGAACAAGTCCGGGATGACGGAGGGAAGGTTGCGTCACTTTTGCAGAAGTCTCGCGGCCGCAGGAGCGCCCCGCTGGTTCGAAGGAGATGGAACACACGCTAGCCGTGACGCCCTCCCTCGCCTATCTCGCACCGCATGGACCCCAGCGGCATCATCTGGCGGGCGGCAGTGTGGATCATCCCGCTGGTGCTCGCGATCGTCTTCCACGAGGTGAGCCACGGCCTCGCCGCGCGCGCGCTCGGCGACCCCACCGCCGCCGAGCAGCGCCGGCTGTCGCTCAACCCGCTGCGCCACGTCGACCCCGTCGGCACCGTGGTGCTGCCGCTGCTGCTCGCGCTCGCCAAGGCGCCGGTGTTCGGCTGGGCCAAGCCGGTGCCGGTCGACTCGCGCCGCCTGCCCCATCCGCGGCGCGACATGATGCTGGTGGCGCTCGCCGGGCCGGGGTCGAACCTCGTGCTCGCGCTGGTCGGCGCGGTGCTGCTCGGCGCGCTCACCCCCAGCCTCTACGGCATCCAGCCCGGCAGCCTCACCGCCTTCGTCGCGGCCAACCTGCTCAACTTCGTGATCATCAACGTCTTCCTCGCGATCTTCAACCTGATCCCGCTGCCGCCGTTCGACGGCGGGCACGTCGTCGCCGGGCTGCTGCCCGAGCGGCTGGCGCAGCGCTGGGACCAGCTCGCGAGATATGGCCTGCTGCTGTTCATCCTGCTGCTGCTGGTGCTGCCGTCGATCGTGCCGGGCGCCAACATCGTCCAGCGGCTGGTGGCGCCGCCGGCGCAGGCGCTGACCGAATGGTATCTCGGCCTCGCCCAGTCGATCGCGGGCTGAGCGCGTGCACGGCTGGCTGATCCTCGACAAGCCGCTCGGGCTCGGGTCGACGCAGGGCGTTTCCGCGGTGAAGCGCGCGCTGCGTACCGCGGGCGCGCCCAGGCTGAAGGTTGGGCACGGCGGCACGCTCGACCCGCTCGCCACCGGCGTGCTGCCGATCGCGATCGGCGAGGCGACCAAGCTCGCCGGGCGGATGCTCGACGGCGACAAGGTCTATGACTTCACCATCGGCTTCGGCGAGCAGACCGACACGCTCGACGCCGAGGGCGCGGTGATCGCGACGAGCGACATGCGGCCGACGTTGGCGCAGGTGGAGGCGGTGCTGCCGCGCTTCACCGGGCCGATCGCACAGGTGCCACCGGCCTATTCGGCGCTCAAGGTGGACGGCGCGCGCGCCTATGACCTGGCGCGCGCGGGCGAGGAGGTGGTGCTCGCGACAAGGGACGTGACGGTGCATGGGCTCGCGCTCGCCGCGGACGACGCGCCGCCCTCCCCTCTGGCGTCATCCCGAACTCGTTTCGGGATCCACGGCGCGGCCGATCCAGCGGCCGAGGCGCTCGCGGACAGGTGGATCCTGAAACAAGTTCAGGATGACGGAGGGACGGATGACGGCGGAACGGATGCCGCCGCCCCCCTCGACCACGTCACCCTCACCGCGCATGTTTCGAAGGGCACCTACATCCGCAGCCTCGCGCGCGACATTGCGTTGGCGCTCGGCACCGTCGGCCATGTCACCTATCTGCGCCGCACCAGGGCCGGGCCGTTCACGCTCGCCGAGGCGATATCGCTGGACAAACTCGACGAACTCGCTAAGGCGCGCGGTCTTGAACACTCCCTTCTGCCGCTGGGCGCGGGGCTGGACGACATCCCGGCTCTCTCGCTCACTCCCGACCAGGCAGGAGCGCTCCGTCAGGGGCGAGTGCTGGCCGGGATCGCCGCCGACGACGGCCAGGCCTTCGCGCTGCTGGGTGAGACACCCGTAGCGCTGGTCGAGGTGGAAAGCGGGCTCGCCCGCGTCGTCCGCGGCTTCAACCTGTAACGCATCGATGTCGCTAGGAACTTAAATGACGATCACCGCTGAACGCCGCCAGGAAGTCATCAAGGATCACGCCCGCGCCGATGGCGACACCGGGTCGGTCGAGGTCCAGGTCGCGATCCTGACCGAGCGGATCAAGAACCTGACCGAGCACTTCAAGGGCCACGCCAAGGACAACCACTCCCGCCGCGGCCTGCTGATGATGGTCAACAAGCGGCGCTCGCTGCTCGACTATCTCCGCAAGAAGGACGGCGACCGCTACGTCGCCCTCATCGCGAAGCTCGGTCTTCGCAAGTGACACAAAGGGGCGGCCCGCAAGGTCCGCCCCTTTTGTCATCCCGGACTCCGATCCGGGATCCAGCATGAGAAGGGGCGCGGGAGCGCCCTCCCCAGCCGCTGGAGCTGGACCCCGGCCTTCCGCCGGGGTGACGGAAGAGAGGGCAATACGGCCCGATCTTCCCGGACCAATGTCGGTCCGTACGCAGGCCCCCCGGTGATCCGCACCGGGGAGTGAAGGAAACAACATGTTCGATACCAAGAAGGTGGAAATCCAGTGGGGCGGCAAGACGCTGACCCTGGAGACCGGCCGCGTCGCGCGTCAGGCCGACGGCGCCGTGATCGCGACGCTCGGCGAGACGGTCGTGCTGTGCGCGGTGACCGCCGCCAAGACGGTCAAGGAGGGGCAGGACTTCTTCCCGCTCACCGTCCACTATCAGGAGAAATTCTCCGCCAGCGGCCGCATCCCCGGCGGCTTCTTCAAGCGCGAGCGCGGCGCGACCGAGCGCGAGACGCTGATCAGCCGTCTCATCGACCGCCCGATCCGCCCGCTGTTCCCGGAAGGCTTCTACAACGAGATCAACTGCATCGCGCAGGTGCTCTCGTATGACGGCGAGAACGAGCCCGATATCGTCGCGATGGTCGCGGCCTCGGCCGCGCTGACCATCTCGGGCGTGCCCTTCATGGGCCCGATCGGCGCCGCACGCGTCGGCTACAAGGACGGCGAGTATCAGCTCAACCCGACCGACGGCGAGGTCGCCGAGGGCGAGCTCGACCTGGTCGTCGCCGCCACGCACGATGCGGTGATGATGGTCGAGTCCGAGGCCAAGGAGCTGTCGGAAGAGGTGATGCTGGGCGCGGTCATGTTCGCGCACAAGGCGTCGCAGCAGATCATCGACGCCATCATCGACCTCGCCGAGCAGTCGGCCAAGGACCCGTGGGAGCTCGCCCCGGTCGACGACAAGTCGGCGACCATGGCCAAGCTGAAGAAGGCGATCGGCAAGGACGTCGAGGCGGCCTACAAGCTGACCGACAAGCAGGCGCGCCAGAACGCGCTCAACGCCGCGCGCACCAAGGCGCGCGAGGCCTTCGCCGACCTCAAGGAGAGCGACCCGGCGCAGTATCTCGGCACGCTCAAGCTGGTGAAGAAGCTCGAGGCCGACGTCGTCCGTGGCGCGATCCTCAAGAGCGGCCGCCGCATCGACGGGCGCGACACCAAGACGGTGCGTCCGATCGCTGCCGAGGTCCACTTCCTGCCGCGCGCGCACGGCTCGGCGCTGTTCACCCGCGGCGAGACCCAGACGATCGCCACCACCACGCTGGGCACGCGCGACGCCGAGCAGATGATCGACGGGCTCAACGGCCTGTCGTACCAGCACTTCATGCTGCACTATAACTTCCCGCCCTATTCGGTCGGCGAAGTGGGCCGCTTCGGCGCGCCGGGCCGTCGCGAGATCGGCCACGGCAAGCTGGCGTGGCGCGCGCTGCACCCGGTGCTGCCGTCGAAGGAGGAGTTCCCCTACACGATCCGCGTGACCAGCGACATCACCGAGAGCAACGGCTCGTCGTCGATGGCGACGGTGTGCGGCGGCTCGCTGTCGCTGATGGACGCGGGCGTGCCGCTCAAGCGCCCGGTCTCGGGCATCGCGATGGGCCTGATCCTCGAGGGCAAGGACTATGCGGTCCTCAGCGACATCCTCGGCGACGAGGATCACCTCGGCGACATGGACTTCAAGGTGGCGGGCACGTCCGAGGGCATCACCAGCCTGCAGATGGACATCAAGATCGCCGGCATCACCGAGGAGATCATGAAGGTCGCGCTGGCGCAGGCCAAGGACGGCCGCGCCCACATCCTCGCCGAGATGAACAAGGCGCTGGGCGAGACTCGCACCGAGCTGTCGGCGCACGCGCCGCGGATCGAGACGATGCAGATCGACAAGTCGAAGATCCGCGACGTGATCGGCACGGGCGGCAAGGTGATCCGCGAGATCGTCGCCACCACCGGCGCCAAGGTCGACATCGACGACGAGGGCGTGATCAAGATCAGCTCGTCGGACGGCGCGCAGATCGAGGCGGCCATGAACTGGATCAAGGGCATCGTCGAGGAAGCCGAGGTTGGCAAGATCTACAACGGCAAGGTCGTCAACATCGTCGACTTCGGCGCCTTCGTGAACTTCATGGGCGGCAAGGACGGTCTGGTCCACGTCTCCGAGATGAAGAACGAGCGCGTCGAGAAGCCGGGTGACGTCGTCACCGAGGGCCAGGAAGTGAAGGTCAAGGTCCTCGAGATCGATCCGCGCGGCAAGGTCCGCCTGTCGATGCGCGTCGTCGACCAGGAGACCGGCGCCGAGCTGGAGGACACCCGTCCCGCGCGCGAGCCGCGCGGCGAGCGCAGCGACCGCGGCCCGCGCCGTGACGGTGGGCGCGGCGGCGACCGCGGTGGTGACCGGGGCGGCGATCGCGGCGGTGACCGCGGTCCGCGCCGCGAGGGCCGTGGCCCGCGCCGCGAGCGCAGCGAGGGTGGCGCCAAGGAAGGCGGCGACGAGGGCGATGCGCCCGCGTTCGCCCCGGCCTTCCTGACCGGCGACCGCGACTGAGTGACCGCCGTGCTCCGGCGTTGGCCGGAGCACGGTTTCCTCGGAGCGCGCGAGCGCTACGTCACAAACGAGAACGGCCCCGGCAGCGATGCCGGGGCCGTTCGCGTATCGCACCGCACCCCGCGGCGTGCTCCGGGGTTCAGTCCGCCGGCAGTGCGAGGATCTGGCGCTCGGCGAGCAGCCGTTCGCGCAGCCGCGGATAGGACACGTCCTGCACCGCCGCCCCGTCGCGCAGCGCGAGATCGGCCGCCGCCGCGGCGGATTGGCCGAGGATCATGAACACCGGCTCCATCCGGATCGTGCCATAAGCGATGTGCGACGCGGACAGCGCCACCGGCACCAGCAGGTTGGTCGCCTCCGACCGGCGCGGCACGATCGCGTCATAGGCGATCGCATAGGGTCGCGCGACGCCCACCTCGATATTGCCCTCGTTGCGCGCGAAGCCGCGCGCGTCGACGACACGCTGCACGTTGTGCGAGTCCATCTGGTACGATCCCATGCCGATCGGGCGCGGGGTCGTTTTCTGGCCGCGCACGTGCGGCTCCGCCATGACGAAGTCCGAGACCATGCGGCGCGCCTCGCGCACGTACATCTCGCGCGGCCAGCCGCGGTTGCGCGTGAACTCGTCCTTGCACAGCCCCCAGCGCCCCATCCGGGCGCGCGTCTCGGCGGGCACGCGCGGGTCGTTCGCCATGAACCACAACAATCCCTGCTGATAGCGGCGATGCTCGCGCGCGATCGCCGCGCGCGCGGCGTCGCTGCCGCGCGGATAGCCGTAGTTCATCCCGATATTGTCGGTGGAGAAGCCGCCGTAGTTGTTCACATCGGCCTTGCCGTTGGGGATGCGGTCGAACTTCTGGAAGAAGTTGCGATACCCCGCGTCCATGTAGCGCAGCAGCAGCGCGTACTGCCCAGCGTCATAGCCCTGCGGCCGCGGCAGCGGCAGCCGATTGGCCGCCACGTCGGTCAGGCACAATCGATAGGTATAGGCCTGGATCTTGTCGTCGGCGCTGCCGTCGGGCGCCAGCCGCGCCGGGCTGATCCGCGGCAGCAGCCCGCTGCGCGGATCGCCTTTGACCCGATAGGGATCGACGTCCATCGTGAACTGATGGTTGGTGGCGTTGCGCGCCTGCACGCCGTTGAGCGTCTCGCCATAAGTGGCATTGGCCTCGCGCCCGACCGCGAACGACACCCCCGCCCCCGCCATCAGGTCGCCCTCGTAGCTCGCGTCGATGAAGACCTGCCCCGCGAACCGCCGCCCCGTGACCGAGCGGAACGAGACGACGCGCGCGCCGGCGCGTTCCACCCCATCGGCGCTACGGTCGATCGGCTGGCGACGGGCGATCGTCACCCCCGCCTCGGTGATCCAGCGCTCGAGGATCCGCTCGGCAACGCGCGGCTCGAACTGCCACATCGCGCCATCGTCGACGAAATTCTCGGCGCGCGCGGGGCGCGGCGCGAAGGTCCAGGCGCGCGGGTCGTCGTAGTGGCGCTTGATCCGGCGATAGAAGTCGAGCGCCAGCCCGCCGATCGCGCGGTGATTGCCCGTGTCCGACCAGCTCAGTCCATTGGTCGTCATCCCCCCGACATAATCGTCGCGGCACACCAGCGTGACCGATCGCCCGAGCCGCCGTGCCTCGATCGCGGCGATCACCCCGCCCGCGGTGCAGCCATAGACGACGATATCGCTCGACTGCGCGACCGGCGGGGGCGGCGCGGCGGCGCCGGTCAGCAGCAGCAGCAGCGGGGCGAGACGGAGCGGCGACATGGTCTTCTCCCTCAGAAGGTGGCGGCGACGCCGAAGAAGACGCGGCGGTCCTCGCGCGCGGCGTTGAGCAGCCGCAGCGGCGTCTGGAGATATTGCCGATCGAGCGCACGCGTCAGGTTGATCGCCTCCACCGTCAGCCGCACGTTACGGGTCAGGTTGATCTGCCCCGAGGCGTCCAGCTGTCCGCGCGCGGCGACATAGGAGCTGCCCCCCGCCGCCGCGCTGCCCTGCCCGAGCAGATAGCGGCTGCGATAGACATAGGCGACGCGCGCCGAGACGGTGGCATCCTCGTAGAAGCCGATCAGATTGTAGCTGTGCTTGGACAGCCCCGGCAGCGGCAGCCGCGCCTGGGTCGCCTCGTCGATCAGCGGGGTCTCGCTGTCGACGAAGGTGTAATTGGCCTGGATCCCGAGATTGCCGAGCGGGCCGGGAAGGAAGCGCAGCGCCTGCTGATAGGCCAGCTCGACCCCCTTGATCGTCCCCGCCTCGCCGTTGATCGGCTGGGTGATCTGGAACGCGCCATAAGGTTGCGCGGTGCTGGGGTCGATCTGCTCCGACAGGCCGGGGATCAGCTCGCTCTGCGTGCGGTTGATCGTGAAGGAATCGACGTTCTTGTAGAAGCCCGCGACCGTCAGCGCGCTCGACGGCGCGAAATACCATTCCAGCGTCGCGTCATATTGCGTCGCCTCGAACGGCCGCAGCGCGGGGTTGCCGCGCGACCCGGTGCGCGACACGAACAGCGGCACGAAGCTGACGCCGACGTCGCTCAGGCTCGGCCGGGCCACCACCTTGGCCGCGGCGGCGCGCAAGGTCAGGTTGTGGCGGAGGTCGAGCGAAGCATTGGCGCTCGGCAACCAATAATCGAAGCGCGACTTGGACGCGGTCGGCTGCGTGTCCGACAGGAAGCCTGAGGACAGGCGCTCGAAGGTGATGTAGCGCACGCCGGCATTGCCGCTGATCGGCATCGCGCCGAGCGATCCCGCCAGATTGGCTTTGGCATAGACCGCCAGCGTGTCCTGATCCACGTCCTTGATCGAGACGCGGCCGAACGGGATCGTGTCGGCACGCGGCACCGGCAGGCCGAAGGCGTCGCGTGCGGCCTCCTTGTCGGTGGTGCCGCCCAGGATGTCGCGCGGGAAGTCGCCCGCGACGCCCGGGAAGAAGCTGCCCTGGCGCCCGTCGTAGCTCAGCCCCGGCAATTCATCGACGGTGAGCACGCCGTCGCCGTTGCGGTCACCGCGGGCGACCAGGCTGGCGGCGGTGGGGATGTTCTGCGGCGCCTCCGAATAGAATTGGATCTTCTCCCAGCGCCCGCCGACCTCGACCGAGCGGACCGGGCCGAGATCGGTCCGGATGGTGAAGTCCAGCCGCGCGTCATAGCCGGTGTTGTCGGTGACGAAGTCATTCTCGAAGATCGAGGCGAGCTGATATTGCGCGGGATCGTTGAGGTCGAAGTTCGACCGGAGCGACAGATCGGGCACCGGGCCGCCGCGCGAGAAATCATAGCTGGCGCTCGCCACCCGTCCCGCGCGCGGCACGACGACATAGGTGAAGGACGCGCCGGGGCCGCCGTCGGTGCCGCGCCCCTTGCTGTAGGAGGCGTCGGCGCGGACGGTGACGATCTCGCCCTCATATCGCGCCGAGCCGCCGATGTTGGTCGATCGGAACTCGGTCGGCTCGTCGTAGATCAGCGGACGGACGGTGACGTTGTCGAACGTCCCGCTCACCACGGTGCCATTCTCGTCCGCGACCGCGCGCGAGTCATTGTCGTTGAACAGCACCTGGTAATTGGCGCTCTGCCGCTCGCGCTGCAGCCGCGTGTAGGTACCGTCGAGGATCAGCTCCAGCCGCTCGGTCGGACGATATTGCATCGAGCCGTTGAGCGTCAGCCGCTCCTCCGCGCGGTCGTAGATCCGCGCCATGAAGCGGTTGGGGCGGTACAGGCCCGGGTCGTTGACGCCGTCACCGTCGCCGTCGATGTTGTTGGTGCGCGTCCAGCCGCCGGTGTCGAACTGATAGCCGCGCGTGCGGGTGTTCGAATAGGCTGCGCTGGCGAGTATCCCGAACGTCTCGCCCAGCTTCTTCGACACCAGCGCCGAGCCGCGATAGCCGAGATGGTCCGCCTGATCGGTATAGGCCCCCTGCAATCGCCCGCTGACGACCAGATCGTCGAGGTCGAGCGGGCGCTTGGTCTTGAGGTTGACGGTCGCGCCCAGCGCGCCCTCGGGCATGTCGGCGGTGGGCGATTTGGCGACGACGATGCTGGAGATGATCTCCGGGCTGACCGATTCGAGCGAGGCGCTGCCCCCCGCGCCGGGGCCGAGGAAGGTGCGGCCGTTGATCTCCAGCCGGTTCTGCGAGATGCCGCGCACCGTGAAGTTCGAACCGTCACCCTCGCGGCGCGTGATCTGGACGCCGGTGATCCGGCTCATCGATTCGGCGACGTTCTGATCGGGCAGCTTGCCGATGTCCTGCGCGGTGATGACATCGACGATATTGGCCGCGGCGCGCTTCACGTTGATCGATTGCTGGAGCGAGCCGCGGATGCCGGTGACGACCACGTCCTCGCCGGGTGCCTCCTCGGGCCCGGCCGGGCCGGGCTGCGCCATGGGCGCCGGCGCGGCCCCCACCTGCACGGCGGCGGGGGTCAGCGCCGGGGCGGTGTCCGCGGTGGCGCGGCGCAGGATGATCGCGCCGCCCGCGCGCACCGGCACCAGATCGGTGCCGGCGAGCAACAGCCGCAGCGCCGCGGCGACGTCATAGGCGCCGCTGACGCGATTGACCGTGGCGCTGTCGGCGAGCGGACTCGACACCAGGATCTGGATCCCGGCCTGATGCGCGAACTGCGGGATGCCGGTGCGCGCGGGCTGCGCGGGCACGTCGAAGCGACGCGTCTGCGCCGCGGCGGTTTCGGCACAGCACAGGATGACGGCGGTGGCGCCGAGCAGGCGAAGACGCGCGGACAACATCAGGATCCTCCCTTCGGATGGGCACCCCTGTGGCCGGGGCGCTCCTTTCCCTTGAGCCGCGGGAACGGCGTTTCCGTCAGCGCCGCGACGACGCGGTGCGATCGAGGCGGATCTCGGCCGGCCCGCTCGTCACCGTCACGTCGAGTGACGCCGCGAGCGAGGCCGCGAAATCCTCCGGCCGGTCGAGCTGGAACAGCCCGATCAGCCGCTCGCGCCCCAGCGCCGGGTCCGCGATCACGAGCTGGCGGCGATTGTAGCGGTTGAACTGCGCCACCGCGCTCGCCACCGTCTCATTCTCCAGCGCGATCTCGCCGCCGCGCCACGCCAGCGCGCGCTCGATCGCGGCCGGCGCGGTGCCGGTGGCCGGCGCGGCCACGTCGGAGCGGAAGCGGGCATATTGGCCGGCGTGGAGGATCGTCATCGCGCCGCCGGCCGCGCTGGGCCACACCGCCACCACGCCCTCGGTCACCGCGATCTCGACCGCGCCTTCGCTGCGCTCGACCGAGAATGCCGTGCCAACCGCGCGCGCCTGCGCGATCCCCGCGTCCACCACGAAGGGGCGCGCGCGATCCTTGGCGACCTGGAACCACGCCTGCCCCTGATCGAGCGCGACACGGCGCTGGTCGCTCGCCAGCACCACGCGCAGCGCGCTGTCGCTGTTGATCGTCGCGACCGATCCGTCGGCCAGCGGCAGCCGCCGGATCTCGCCGCGCGCGGTGGTGACGCGCTCGCCCGCGACGTGGCGCCACCCGACCAGCCCCGCCACGCTGGCGGCAAGCGCGCCGCTCATGCCGATCAGCAGTCGCCGCCGCGTCGCGGTCTGCGCGGGCGCGGCGGGACGCTCCTCCGCGACGGCGCGGTCGACCGCGCTCAGCGCCGCCATCGCGCGCAACAGCGCGCCGGCGTGGTGCGGATCGCGCGCCAGCCAGGCGTCGAGCGCGCGCTCGCCGGCGGGATCGAGCGGGTGGCGCAGCGCCCAGGCGGCGGCCTCGTCATCGCGCGTCGACACTTTTCGCCCCCTTGTGCGCGCGCGGCGCCTCAGCGTCGGCGTCGGTGAGCTGGCGCAGGATGGCGCGCAGGCTGCGGCTCGCATCATTCTCGACCACCGCCTCGCTGACGCCCAGTGCCGCGGCGATCTCCTTCTGGCTCAAGCCCTCGACGCGGCGCATCACGAAGATCCGCCGCGCGCGCTCGGACAAGGTGGCGAGCGCGGCGCGGACGCGGTCGAGTTCCTGGCGCGCCGCGGCGATGCGATCGGGCAGCGGACCGTCGCTGACCAGCTCATCGGCCGCGCTGTCACCGATCGGCTCGATCGGGACGACGCGCGCGCGCTGGCGCTGCCGCTGCGCGAGATTGCGCGCCATGGTGAAGAGATAGGCGCGCGGCGAGTCGATCTCGGCGACGCTGCGGAGCTGCGCGAGGCGGCAATAGCATTCCTGCACGATGTCCTCCACGTCCTCGGCGGGCACGAAGCGCCGCCGCAACCAGCCGCGCAGGTCGCGTTCGTGCGGCAGGATCTCGCGTCCCACCCATTCCGCCAGCGCCTCGCGTCGCGTCGATCCTCTCCTTCCCGATGCTTATGAGCCGCCGCGCGCGGTTTTCCGTCGCCGTCGTCGCACAAACTACCCGTCCGTCGCCTCCGCCTGGAGCGCGACCAGCCGCTCTGCCAGGAAATCGAGCGTCGCGCGGATCCGCGGGACGTGGCGCAGCCGCTCGTGCGTGACCAGCCACAGCCCGCGCTCCTCGTGCGGTGCATGCGGCAGGCAGCGGATCAGCCCGGGCTCGCGATCGGCGACGAGGCAGGGCAGCGCGGCCACGCCGGCGCCCGCGCGCACCGCGGCGAGCAGCCCGACGGACGTGTCATGCTCCATCGCCACCGCCGCCTCCAGGTCGTTGCGCGCGAGCCACTCGCGGTAGTGGCGCCGGATACCCGGCTCGCCACCGCCGATCAGGACGTGCCCCGCCAGGTCGCGGCGCGTTCGCGGCAGGCCACGCTCGGCGGCATAGTCGCGGCTGCAATAGACGCTCCACGCGTCGGACGCGACGCGGCGCGCCACCAGCCCACCCCCGCTCGGACGCCGGCACGCGCGCAACGCGACATCGGCCGCGCCCGCGGCGAGATCGCGCAGCGCGTCGGTGGTGTCGAGTTCGAGCCGGATCGCCGGAAAGGCGCGCTGGAAGTCGCGCGCGATCGGCGCGAACACGGTCGCGGCATAGATCTCGCCCATGGTCAGCCGCACCGCGCCCCCGGTCGCGCGCGCCTCGGTCGCGGCCGCGTCGGCGAGCCCGTCCGCCGCCGCCGCCAGCGCCAGCGCATGCGGCAGCAGCGCCTGCCCCTGGTCGGTGAGCCGATAACCCGAGGCGCGGCGGTCGAACAGCGTGACCCGCAGCGCCGCCTCCAGCGCCGCCACCCGGCGCGCCACCGTGGTCTGGCTCACCCCCAGCCGGTGCCCCGCGGCGAGCGTGCTGCCGGTGTCCGCGACGGCGACGAGATAACGGGCATCGTTCCAGTCGAACATGCCGCGGTTCTGCACGATCGCAGAACGGGCGCGCAACAACGTTGTTATTCGCAACCGACATCATCGGCTAGAAGCGGCGGCGTGGCGCGGGCGACGCGCCGGGAGAGCTTCGACATGTACCCCATCCTGCTGATCGCGGCGGTCGCCGCGAGCGCATCGGCGCTGCCTGCGCGCGCACAACGAACCTATACGGTCGCGGTCGATCGCGCCGATCTGGACCTGACGCGCGCGCGCGACGTGGCGCGGCTCGACCGGCGGATCGCGCGGGCGGCGGAGACGGCGTGCGGTGCGCCCTCCCCCTATGATCTGGCCGGCACCAACGACCAGCCGCGCTGCACCCGCGCCGCGATCGCCGCCGCCGCGATCACGCGCGACCGCGCGATCGCGGCGGCCCGGGCGGCGCGCGGGCAGTGAGGCGGCCCAGGTTCGCCGCGACCGACCGGCGCCCCCTGTCGTCAACGATCCTGTCCCGCGGGCTGGCGAGGGATGTCGCCGTCGTACCGCAACGCCGACGCGGCGCTATCGGCGCGAGCGCGCTCGACGGTGCGGCGACCTCGCGCGCGCGACCGGCTCATCGCGGCGCGTGCGCCGACGCGCCCAGCCGCGCCCCGCGATGATCGCGAGCGCGAGGCAGGCCAGCGCCACCCATTGCCACAGCGGCACGAACACCAGCGCGAGCGCCGCGGTCGACGATTCCGATACGACGAAGGCGCGATAATAAGTGATCCCCGCCGCGAGGCTCGACGCCAGCAGCGCCGCCAGCAGCAGCGGCGCCGCCCAGCGCGGCTCGCCCCATCGGCGCGCGAGCAGATAGGTCGCCACGCTCGGCCCGATCACCCAGCCGGCGAACGGCAGCGCGAGCGCCCACCAGCGCGGCTCCCCCGGATGGCCGAGAAAGAGGATCAGCGCCGCCAAAGCGACGGCGACGGCGACCGTCACATACCGGGTGATCGTGATGATCGGCACTGGCCCTCCCCGCGCGGGCGGGGCGCCGCGGCGGGAGGCATGGTCGCACGCCACCGTATCCGGCTCAACCCGCCCGCGCTCGCCTGACGTGGCGTCGCGGCCCCGACGCGCGGTCAGCCCGCCGGCATCGCACTATTGTCGGGCTCGTCCTTGGGCGTGGGCAGGTCCATCTCATGCTGCTCGCGCGCGCGCTCGCGCTCGTCGCTGGTCACGGTGCCGTCGCGGTTGGCGTCCTGCTGGTCGAAGCGCGCGATCATCCAGCTGCTCCACTCGTCGTTCGAGATCCGCCCGTCCTTGTCGCGGTCGATCTCGTCGAAGCGCTCCGCGAGACGCTGGGGCAGCTCGTTGCGCGTGAGATGATCGTCGTGGTTGACGTCGAGCCGGCGGAAGCGCCGCTCCACCACGCCGCCATAGTCGAGCCGCGACATCACGAACGGCGGGACGTAATTGGCGAGCACCGCCGGATCCGCCGCCTCCTCCGCATTCTCCTTCGAGCAGGCGGCGAGCAGCACGGCCCCCGCCACCATCATCTGCCACCGCATGCGCCCCGAAACTCCCGTCTATGTCACCCGCGACGCGTCACGCCTCGAGCTCGACGTCCCAGTAGAGCCAGTCGTGCCAGCTTTCATGCAGATAATTCGGCGGGAAGCGACGGCCATGCTCCTGCAGCTGCCAACTGGTCGGACGGATCGGTTCGATCGCGAGCGGCATATGCGCCTGGCGCGGCGTGCGGCCGCCCTTCTTCAGGTTGCACGGCGCGCAGGCGGTGACGACATTCTCCCAGGTCGTGCGCCCGCCCTGCGCGCGCGGGACGACGTGATCGAAGGTCAGCTCGCGCGCGTTGCTGCCGCAATATTGACAGGCGAAGGTGTCACGCAGGAACAGGTTGAAGCGCGTGAACGCCGGGAATTGCGAGGGTTTCACGAACTGCTTGAGCGCGATTACCGAGGGCAGGCGCATCACGTGATTGGGGCTGCGCACCTCGCGCTCGTAATGCGCGACGATGTCGACGCGCTCGAGGAACACCGCCTTCACCGCGGTCTGCCACGGCCAGATGCTGAGGGGATAATAAGACAGCGGCGTGTAATCGGCGTTCAGCACCAACGTCGGGCAGCTGTCCGGATGCCGGATCAGGTCGGGATGGAACACGCTTGGACGTCCCCCTTTCCGCTTCTCGCGCCGGCGCTGTCGCGCAATGGCGTGACGACATGATGACAGCGCGACTCCGACGCTTCAAGACTGGTCGGCGCGCGGCGGCTGTGGCACCTGTCGCGGCTTCGCTTCCCGCCACGGACCACATCATGCCCGACCATCCCGCGCGCCTCCGCGCGCTCCGCGACCATCTCGCGCGCGCGCGCCTCGACGGCGTCGTCGTGCCGCTGACCGACGAGCATATGAGCGAATATGTCGGCGATTACGCGCAGCGGCTGGCGTGGCTGACCGGGTTCGAGGGCTCGGCCGGCACCGCCGTCGTGCTCGCCGACCGTGCCGCGATCTTCACCGACGGGCGCTACACGATCCAGGTGCGCGAGCAGGTGTCGGGCACCGACTGGGACTATGTCGGCGTGCCCGAGACGAGCGTCAGCGCCTGGCTCGCCGCGCACGCTCCGCGCGGCGCGCGGATCGGCTATGACGCCTGGCTCCACCCCCGCACCTGGGTGGAGGAAGCGCGCGCCGCGCTCGCCACCGTCGAGGCGACGCTCGAGCCGGTCGCGACCAACCCGATCGACGCGATCTGGCACGATCGCCCCGCCGCCTCGGCCGCGGCGATGCAGGTCCAGCCAGACCGCCTCGCCGGGCGCGGCGCCGCCGCCAAGCGCGCCGACGTCGCGGACTGGCTCGGCGCGGTCGGCGCCGACGCGACCGTGATCACCGCGCTCGATTCGATCGCCTGGCTGCTCAACCTGCGCGGCGCCGACGTGGCGCGCACCCCGGTCGCGCTGGCCTATGCGATCGTCCACCGCGACGGCACCGCCGAGCTGTTCGTCGCGCCGGAGAAGGTCACTCCCGCGGTCGCGGAGCATCTCGGCAATGCGGTGCGCGTGCGCGATCGCGCCGCCTTCGTCGCGGGGCTGGACGCGCTCGCGGGGAAGCGCGTCGCGATCGACCCCGCGCTCGCCGTCGCGGCGATCGCCGACCGGGTGGAGCAGGCCGGCGGTGTCGTCCTCGCGCTGCGCGATCCCACCGTGGTGCCGCGCGCGACCAAGAATGCCGCCGAGATCGCCGGCCACCGCGCCGCCTCGCTGCGCGACGGGGCGGCGCTGACGCGCTTCCTGCGCTGGATCGCCGCGGCGGGGCCGGCGGGGGGCGAGACCGAGATCAGCGCGGCGGAGCGGCTCCACGCCTTCCGCGCCGAGACCGGCGTGCTGCGCGACCTGTCGTTCGACACGATCTCCGCCACCGGACCGCACGGCGCGATCCCGCATTATCGCGTCACCCCCGAATCGAGCCTGCCGATCGCGCCGGGCGAGCTGTACCTGGTCGATTCGGGCGGCCAATATGAGGATGGCACCACCGACGTGACGCGCGTCGTGCCGATCGGCGCGCCGAGCGACGAGATGCGCGACCGCTTCACCCGCGTGCTCAAGGGGCATATCGCGCTCGCCACCGCCACCTTCCCGCCGGGCACCAACGGCGGCCAGCTCGACTCGCTCGCGCGCCGCCCGCTGTGGGACGCGGGGCTCGATTACGCGCACGGCACCGGGCACGGCGTGGGCAGTTACCTGTCGGTCCACGAGGGGCCGGCGCGGATCGCCAAGCCGAGCTACCCGGGCGGTGGCGCGGGCGAGCCGCTGCTGCCGGGGATGATCCTCTCGAACGAGCCGGGCTATTACAAGGCGGGCGCCTACGGCATCCGCATCGAGAACCTGCTGCTGGTGGTGGAACGCGCGGTGGCCGGCGGCGACGCGCCGATGCTGGGGTTCGAGACGCTGACACTGGCGCCGATCGACCGCGACCTGATCGACCCTGCGCTGCTGGACGAGACCGAACGGGCGTGGCTCGACGGCTATCACGCGCGCGTCGCGGCGGCGCTGACGCCGCTGCTCGACCGCGACACCGCCGCGTGGCTGGCCGAGCGCTGCGCGCCGCTGCCGCACTGACCGGCGGCGGGGGCCGGGCGGCGCCCCTCGCCTCACGCGGCGGCGCGGAGGCGCCACCACGCCCCGACCCCGAGCGCCACCAGCGCGAGCACCGGCCATCCTCCCGGATCGTGCCACAGATAGCGCAGCGCCGCGGCGAGCGCGGCCACCGCCACGGCCGCGCGCACCACCGGGGCGTGGAGGCGCCGCGCCAATGCCGCCGCCAGCAGCAGCGCCGCCACCGCGTTGAGCGCGAGCCAGGCATAGGAATGTAGCGGCGACATCGCGCCCGCCAGCGGCAGCTTCACCGTGGCATAGCCGATCATATGCCGCGGGAAGCAGTCGGCGGCGAGATGCACGCCGGTCCCCGCCGCGATGCCGCAGGCGGCGGCGCGCTGCCGCGCGGCGAGCAGCAGCAGCGCGGGCAGGATGCTGTGGGTGAGCGCGCTCCGGTGACCGAGCCACAGTCGCAGGTCGAGGTCGGGCAGCGTCAGCCCGACCGCCAGCGCGACCAGCGTGACGATGGCGGCGACCGCGGGTGGCGGCGCGCGCTGGGGCTCAGGCGAGGACATCGGAGCCGCCGCTGCCACGCCGCGGCGCGAGGGTCACCCCGTGGCGTGACCCGGCGGGGCGGGTGCGCCTTCTCCTGACCGCCCTGGCGTCATCCCGAACTCGATGCAGGATCTACGGGTCCGAACCCAAAAGCTTCATTGTCGCGAACGCGGCTAGCTCCACCCGTCATCCCGGGCCCTTCGACAAGCTCAGGAGAGCCTTGACCCGGGATCCATGGTTGCCGCGAGAGCCGATCGCGTTGCTCTCGCGGCACCATGGATCCCGGCGCGAGGCAGGGATGACGGGGTAAGCTGCATTCGCGACAATGAACCTTTTCGGTCCGGACCAACGGTGCCGCGCATCCAGAGGCGGGAGGCGCCTGCCGGCCGGTGGATCCTGAGACAAGCTCAGGATGACGCCTGTCTGTTGGGGCAGTCGTGCGTCATGTACCGCTCGCCACCTACGTCACGTCAGCGCCAGCCCGCGCGCCCTTCCCCCGCCTTCGCGCCACCCCGACACACTGGTGCGTCCGCCGCTCATGAAGCCGCTTCCCCCGCGCCGCGCTTTCGGCCTAAGCGGGCGGGCATGTGGCAGCTCTATCAGTTCCCTCTGTGCCCGTTCACGCGCAAGGTCCGCACGCTCCTCAACGAGAAGGACGTCGGCTATCAGCTGATGCGCGAGAACCCGTGGGAGCGGCGCGACGCCTTCATCGACATGAACCCCGCCGGCCAGACCCCGGTGATGACTGATAACGAACGCGGCGTCGTGCTCGTCGACTCGATGGCGATCTGCGAGTATTTCGAGGAGACCGTCGAGCGCGTCGCGATGATCAACGGCACCGCCGCCAACCGCGCCGAGATCCGCCGGCTGGTCGCCTGGTTCGACACGCATTTCTACCGCGACGTGACCCAGCCGCTGCTCGACGAGCGGATGATCAAGCGCGTCGTCCACCGCACCACGCCCGACGCGTCGCGGCTGCGCGAGGCGATGAAATCCTCGCTCGGCCACCTCGACTATATCGATTTCCTGCTCGACCATCGCAAATGGATCGCCGGCGCGACGATCAGCCTCGCCGACCTCGCCGCCGCGGCGCAGATCTCGGTCGCCGACTATCTCGGCGGCATCGACTGGACCGGCCACGCGCACACCAAGGCATGGTATTCGGCGTTCAAGAGCCGGCGCAGCTTCCGCCCGCTGCTGGCCGAGCGCATCACCGGGATCGAGCCGCCGAGCTATTACGAGAATCCGGACTTCTGATGCACGTCACGCACGACCCCGCCGCCGTCGCCGCGCCCGAGATCGCGTTCGACGACTTCCTCAAGGTGGACGTGCGCGTCGGCACGATCGTCTCGGCCGAACCCTATCCCGAGGCGCGCAAGCCCGCCTACAAGCTGCTGATCGATTTCGGCACCGTGATCGGGCGCAAGCGTTCCTCGGCGCAGATCACCGAACATTATGCGGTGGAGGAGTTGGTCGGGCGCCAGGTCGCCGCGGTGGTCAACTTCCCGCCGCGGCAGATCGGCAAGTTCGTCTCCGAGGTGCTGACGCTCGGCTTCCCCGACGCCGCGGGCAAGGTGGTGCTGGTGACGCCGAGCGAGCGCGTGCCCGACGGCGGGCGGCTGTTCTGATGCGCCAGGCGGTCGGCGAGATCGCGGTGGCGACGCGCGGCGCCGGGCTGGTCGAGATCACGCGCGAGGTGGCGGCGTGGCTCGACGGCGAAGCGATCGCGACCGGGCTGCTCACCGTCTTCTGCCGCCACACCTCGGCCTCGCTGCTGATCAACGAGAATGCCGCGCCCGCCGTGCGCCGCGACCTCGAGCGCTGGCTGGCGCGGGTGGCGCCCGAATCACGCGACTATGAGCATGACGACGAGGGGCCCGACGACATGCCCGCGCACCTGCGCAGCGTGCTCACCGGCGTGTCGCTGTCGATTCCCGTGGCGGACGGCCAGATGGTGCTGGGGACGTGGCAGGGCATCTACCTCGCCGAGCACCGCGCCGCGCCGCATCGCCGCCGCGTGGCGCTGCACGTGATCGGCGAGTGATCGCCGCGGCCCGCGGCGATAGAGCGTTCACGGCAGGATCGAACCGGTGCGATACAGCCGGTCCTCCAGCAAGGGCACGAGGTCGTCGCCGTCGGTCAGCCGCGCCGGATCGAGTTCGAGCAGCCCGGCGAGCGAGTCCCAGTCGTCGTTCGCCGCCTCGCCCGCACGCCCCGCGCCGGCGACGCGCCGGATCGCGCCATGCGCATGCTCGACGATGCTCGACCCGCCCACCTCGGTCGCGATCTCGCCACCGACGTAGATCGGCACGCGCAGATCGCCGCCGATCACCACCAGCGCATCCTCGCGCGCGGTGTAGAGCCACGAGTCGATCAGCACGTTGCCGGTGACGATGACGCGGCTGCCCCAATCGTTGAGCAGGCTGGCACAGCGCAGGTTGCCGAACACCACCAAGGCGGCGCGACCGTCATTGCCGTCCAGCTCCTGCGTCGAGACATGGCCGCCGACGATCAGATCGCCCTCGATCAGCGTCAGCAGCGTGGCGGGCGCGTAATCGCCGGGGATCGCGACGTCGCCGCGATGGCGCCCGGCGCTGACATCATCGGCTTCGAGCGCGTGCGAGACCAGCTCGACCTGCGCGAGCAGATCGGCGAGCGCGCGGTCGGGCAGCGCCTCGGCCAGCGCCGCCACCTTGTTCTGCCACGTCTCCATCGGCATGCGTTGCCACGTCATGGTGCGACCCCTTTCTCGACCTCCGTTATAGGAAGGCGAGATCGGGAACCGCGGCAGGGTGGCGGGCGCGCTGACCCGGAAGCGTCACCCGGCCCAGCGTCTTGGCGGCCCTCAGCCGATCAGCAGCCCCGCCAGCGCGGCGCTCATCAGGTTCGCCAGGCTCCCCGCCGCCAGCGCGCGCAGGCCGAGCCGCGCGATGGTCGGGCGCTGGTTGGGCGCGAGGCTGCCCGTCACCGCCATCTGGATCGCGATCGAGGAAAAATTGGCGAAGCCGCACAGCGCGAAGGTGACGATCGCGATGGTGCGCGGGCTGAGCTGCGCCGCCTGCTTGCCGAGATCGATATAGGCGACGAACTCGTTGAGCACGATCTTCTCGCCGAACAGTCCGCCCGCGATGCCGGCCTCGCGCCACGGTACGTTGAGCAGGAACATCACCGGCTGGAAGACATAGCCGAGCAGCCCCTGGAAGCTCAGCTCGGGGTGGCCGAACCAGCCGCCGACGCCGCCGAGCAGCCCGTTGGCGAGCGCCACCAGCGCGACGAAGGCGAGCACCATCGCGCCCACCGCCACCGCCAGCTTGACGCCGGTCTGCGCCCCCTGCGCCGCCGCCATGATGAGGTTGGCGGGCTTCTCCTCGTCGTGAGTCGCGTCGGGGAGCGGCTCGCCCGCGACCGGGTGCGCCGCCTCGCTCGGCAGCGCCGCCGGGCCGATCCCCGCGGCGGTGCGGCGATGGTCCGCCAGCGCGACGTCGCGCGGCGCGCCCGGCACGTCGCCCAACGCGAGCTCGCCGTCGGGCGTGACGCGCCGGTCGGGCATGATGATCTTGGCCATCAGGATCCCGCCCGGCGCCGCCATGAAGCTGGCGGCGAGCAGATAGTCGATGCTGATCCCCATCGAGGCATAGGCCGCCAGGATCGTCCCCGCCACGCCCGCCATGCCGCTGGTCATCACCGTGAAGACCTGCGGCGGGGTGAGCCCGGCGAGATACGGGCGGATCACCAGCGGCGACTCGCTCTGGCCGACGAAGATGTTGGCGGCGGCGCACAGGCTCTCCACCTTGCTGGTGCCGATCAATTTCTCGATCGCGCCGCCGAGCCAGCGCACCACCAGCTGCATCACGCCGAGATAATAGAGGATCGACACCAGGCTGGCGAAGAAGATGATCACCGGCAGCGCGGCGATGGCGAAGCTCTGCCCGCCGACGGCGGGGCTGGCGAGATTGCCGAACAGGAACTCGGTGCCGCGCTGCGAATAGCCCAGCAGCGCGGCGACGCCGGCCGAGGCGCCGGCGAGCGCGGCGCGGCCGGGCGTCCAGTAGAGCACGATCACCGCGATCAGCGCCTGGAGCGCGAAGGCGCTGCCGACGACGCGCGGGCGGATCGCGCGGCGGTCGGCGGAGAGCAGCACCGCGAGCAGCAGGATCACCGCGATGCCCGCGAGACCGATCAGGATTCTCTGCATTCGTCTTCTTTGATGTGAGCCGCGTGGAGGGCGCGCGGCGGGGGCGCGCACGCGGGGGCGGATCATACAGCCGTGGCCGTGCGCCGCCAGCCATGTTCGCGCGAGTCGGGAAAGGGTGTGCCGGATTCGCAACGGGTTGGGGGCAAGCCTCCGCTGTCGGCGTTCCTCGACGAGAGACTGGGGAAGGCCCTCCTCCCTCCGTCATCCCGGACGTGTTACGAGATCCACTGGTCCGGACCCAGAAGTTTCATTGTCGCGGAAGCCACTCGCCCCCGTCATCCCGGGCTCGGCCCGGGATCCATGGTGCCGCGAGAGCCGCCAACGTTGCTTACGCGGAAAAATGGATCCCGGCGCGAGGCCGGGATGACGGTGAGGCAAGAGAAAGAGGACTCCCTCATCACAGCGTATCACCCGCGAAGAGCAGCGGCCGATCAGGCGGCCGAAGAGGCAAGCCACCTTTACCCACCGTTCCGCGACAGCAACGCTGCACGAATATGCGGCACGGTGGATCCCGGACCGAGTCCGGGATGACGGAAGAGCCCGGGATGACGGAAGAGTGAGGCAGGGAAAGCCGGTGAGAGGAGGATTAGCTTGTCCCCGCGACACCTTCCCCCCACCCCCCGCGCCCGCTACGACGCTCGCGATGGCCTCCGCTCCCCACGCCCCGATCCCGCGCTCGCTGTTCGCCCTGTCGATCTTCTACGGCGGGATGGTCTGCATCGCCGGGGTGCTCGGCAACAAGCAGGTGTCGCTCGGGCCGATCTCGGCGCTGGGGCCGCTGGTCGGGCTGCCGCCGCTCGCGGTGGAGGCGGGGATCTTCGCCTTCCTGCTGCTGGTCGTCACCTCCAGCGCGGTGGCCGAGCTGCACGGGCAGAAGGTCGCCGGCAGGCTCGTGCTGCTGGGCTTCGTGCCGCTGCTCGTCTCGATGGTGCTGACGCTGGTGGTGCTCGAGCTTCCGCCCGCGCCCGAGATGGATCGCGCGCATCTCGCCGCGTTCGAGCAGATGATGGGCGCGACGCCGTGGATCTGGGCGGGCGGGATCGTCGCCTATGGCGTGTCGCAGACGCTCAACGTCACGATCTTCTCCTGGCTCAAGGGGCGCGAGGGCGGGCGGCTGCTGTGGTTCCGCGCCGCCACCGCCAGCGCGCTCAGCCAGATCGTCGACTCGGTGCTGTTCATCTCGATCGCCTTCGGCCTCTCCGCGGTGGGCTGGCTGATGGCGGGGCAGATGCTGGCCAAGGTAGTGCTGTCGATCGTGCTGGTGCCGCCGCTGATCTACCTGATGGTCGCGCTGGGCCGCCGGCTCGACGGCTGACCTTTCGCCCCCGCGCCCGCGCCGCTATGGCGCCGCGGATGACCGATCCGACCCCCGCCGCCGCCCCGATCGCTGCCGTGCCCCCCTCGCTCAAGGCCGAGACGCTGGTCGAGGCGCTGCCCTATCTCCAGCGCTACGCGGGCAAGACCTTCGTGGTGAAATACGGCGGCCACGCGATGGGCGAGCCCGAGGCGCAGGCCGATTTCGCCGAGGACGTGGTGCTGCTCAAGGCGGTCGGCATCAACCCGGTGGTGGTGCACGGCGGCGGGCCGCAGATCGGCAGCATGCTCAAGCGGCTGGGGGTCGAGTCGCGGTTCGTCGACGGCTTGCGCGTCACCGACGCGGAGACCGCCCAGATCGCCGAGATGGTCCTGGCCGGATCGATCAACAAGGAGATCGTCAGCTGGATCGGCCGTGCCGGCGGCCGCGCGGTCGGCATCTCGGGCAAGGACGCCGGGCTGGTCCAGGCCGAGAAGGTCGGTGGCCGCGACCCCGACCCGCTGCAGGGGATCGAGCGCAAGGTCGACCTCGGCTTCGTCGGCGAGCCGGTCGCGGTCGACCGCCGCATCATCGACTCGCTCAGCCGCGACGGCATCATCCCGGTGATCGCGCCGATCGGCATCGGCGCGGACGGCCACACCTACAATATCAACGCCGACACGATGGCGGGCGCGATCGCCGCGGCGCTGGGCGCGGCGCGCTTCTTCCTGCTGACCGACGTGGCGGGCGTGCTCGACCGCGACGGCGAGCTGCTCACCGACCTCGACCCGGCGGCGATCAAGCGGCTGCGCGAGGAGGGGACGATCAGGGGCGGGATGATCCCCAAGCTGGAGACCTGCGTCGCCGCGGTCGAGGCCGGGGTCGACGCCGCGGTGGTGCTGGACGGGCGCGTGCCGCACGCGATGCTGCTCGAGATCTTCACGCGGCGCGGCGCGGGCACGCTGATCCGGCGGTGAGGGGGTGGGCGGGCGCACGCTCCTTCGCTGGCGCCGCCCTCTCTCGCTGGCGCCGCCCTCTCTCGCTGGCGTCATCCTGAACTTGTTTCAGGATCCACTGACCCGCGAGCGCCGACGGACCTGGGTGCGCGGCACGGTGGATCCTGAAACGAGTTCAGGATGACGCCGGATGGGGGCAAACGGTGCTCGCTCCACCCGCCCGCCAACCTCAACCCACACCCGCTGGCACCGGCCGCGCCAGTGCCCTATATGACCGATACACCATCACGGAGACGCCGCGCGTGCTGACGCTCACCATCATCCAGATCCTGCAGGTGCTGATCTCGTTCGTGCGCTGGATCATCATCATCCAGTTCATCCTGTCGCTGCTGATCGTGTTCAACATCATCAACACCTCCAGCCCGTTCATCCGCGGGCTGCACGACGGGCTCGACCGGCTGACCGAGCCGCTCTACCGCCCGATCCGCCGCCTGCTGCCCGCCACCGGCGGGATCGACTTCGCGCCGATGGTGGTGCTGCTCGGGCTGGTGATCCTCAACATCATCCTCAACAACATCGCCGCGAGCGTGCTGGTGGGCGGCGCCGTCTGAGCGCCTGGCGCGCGACCGCGGAGGGAATCGCGCTCGCGGTGCGCGTGACGCCGCGCGGCGGGCGCGACTCACTGACGGCGGGGACGGACGAGCACCTCGCCGCGCGGCTCGCCGCCGCCCCGGTCGACGGTGCCGCCAACCATGCTTTGGTCGCGCTGGTGGCGCGCCACTTCGGCGTGGCGAAGCGCGACGTGGCGCTGGTCGCGGGCCAGACCGCGCGGCTCAAGCGGCTGACGATCAAAGGCGATCCCGCGACGCTGGCACAGCGCGCCGCTTCGTTCTATGCGGCCGAGTCATGACCGCCCGCCTCATCGACGGAAAAGCCTTCGCCGCCGCGCTGCGCGACCGTGTCGCCACCGCTGCCGCCGCCTTCACCTCGGCCGCCGGGCGCCAGCCCGGGCTGGCGGTGGTGCTGGTCGGCGAGGATCCGGCCTCCTCGGTCTATGTCCGCTCCAAGGGCAAGGCGACGCTGGCGGCGGGCATGGCGAGCTTCGAGCACCGCCTCCCCGCCGACACGACGCAGGAGACTTTGGTCGCGCTCGTCGACCGGCTCAACGCCGACCCGGCGGTGGACGGCATCCTCGTCCAACTGCCGCTGCCGCGCCACATCGACGAGCGCGCGGTGATCGCGCGGGTCGATCCCGACAAGGACGTCGACGGCTTCCACCCGCTCAACGCCGGGCGGCTCGCCACCGGCCTCGACGCGCTGGTGCCGTGCACGCCGCTCGGCTGCCTGATGCTGCTGCGCGACGTCCACCCGCATCTCGCCGGGCTGGAGGCGGTGGTGATCGGCCGCTCGAACATCGTCGGCAAGCCGATGGCGGCGCTGCTGCTGCAGGAGAGCTGCACGGTGACGACGGTACACAGCCGCACGCGCGACGTGATGGCGCATGTGCGAATGGCCGACATCGTCGTCGCCGCGGTCGGCATCCCCGGCTTCGTCCAGCCGGAGTGGATCAAGCCGGGCGCGACCGTGATCGACGTCGGCATCAACCGCGTCGAGGGCGGACTCGTGGGCGACGTCGACCCGCGCGTCGCGGAGGTGGCGGGGGCGATCACCCCGGTGCCGGGCGGGGTCGGGCCGATGACGATCGCGGTGCTGCTGCGCAACACATTGGTGGCGGCGTCGCGTCGCGCCGGGCTGGCGGTGGACGCGTCGCTCTGAGATGGTCGAGCTGTTCGTCTCATCCTTCATCACCTTGTTCGTCATCATCGACCCGCCCGGCTGCGCGCCGATCTTCGCCGGGCTGACCGCGGGCGCCACCCCGGCGCATCGCCGCGCCATGGCGATCCGCGCGGTGGTGGTGGCGGCGGCGATCCTGCTGCTGTTCGCGCTGGCGGGCGAGCCGCTGCTCCACGCGCTCGGGATCGAGCTCGCCTCGTTCCGCATCGCGGGCGGGCTGATGCTGTTCCTGATCGCGCTCGAGATGGTGTTCGAGAAGCGCACCCAGCGCCGCGAGGACCGCGCCGCCAAGGTCACCGCGGAGGAGGCCGACGACGTCTCGATCTTCCCGATGGCGATGCCGATGATCGCCGGGCCGGGCTCGATCGCGACGGTGATGCTGCTGATGGCGCGCAGCAACGGCTTCGAGCGCTCGGCGGTGGTGATGGCGGCGCTGGGCGCCAACCTGCTGCTGATGCTGGGCTCGCTGCTGGCGGCGGGGCCGATCATGCGCATCCTTGGCGCCAAGATCGAGGCGGTGATCACGCGGCTGCTCGGCGTGCTGCTGGCGGCGCTGGCGGTACAGTTCGTGATCGACGGGGTGGTCGAGCAGCTGCGCTGACCGCCGCGCCGCGCGCGGTCAGTTCGCGCCGAACTGCGTCAGCGCCTGCGCCGCCGAACGGCCCGCGGGTGAATCGGGTGCGAGCCGCGCCGCCTCCTGCCACGCGGCCTTGGCGCGATCGGCGTCGCCCGCTGCCGCGGCGATATTCCCCGCCTCGAGCTGGACCGATGCGTCGTCGGGAGCGCGGCGCAGCGCCTGCGCGATGTCGGTGCGCGCGCGCGCGAGGTCGTCGCCGCGCCGCGCCAGCGTCGCCGAGAGCAGCCATGCCAGCGGATCGTCCGCCGCGTTGCTGAGCGCCTGATCGAGATCGGTGCGCGCCGCCGCCTCATCCCCCAGCGCCACCGCGGCGCGGGCGCGATCCAGATGCGCCTCGCCGCGCTGGAGGTCCACCAGGGTCCCCGCCGCCAACGCCGCGTCGAGCGCGCCGCGGGCCTGACGCGGCTCGCCCGCCGCCAGCCACGCATTGCCCGCCTGCGCCCAATAATCGGCGGCGCGACGATCGTGCGCCAGCTCGGCCCCGTGCGCCGCCTCGGTGAAGGCGGTCGCCGCCTCGGCGAACCGGTCCTGCGCCACCAGCGCCAGCGCGAGGCAGGCGCGCAGACCCGCGCCGCCGCGCCGCGCACGCGCCTCCGCCGCGGCGGGATCGCTCCGCGTCTCGGCGATGCAGCCCGCCGCCGGGTCGGTCACCGGCGCGGCCGGCGGCGCGGCGGGGCCGGCGGTGAGCTGGGCGGCGGCGAGCAGCGCGGCGGCGAGCAGGGTCATGGCACCACATCCTCCACCGCGCGGATCAGCAGCGCGAGATCGTCCTCGCGCGACAGGCGGTGATCGCCGTCCTTGACCAGCCAGGTCTGAACGTGCGGCGAACCGATCAGCTCGGCCAGCCGCGCGCTGCGATGCCATGGCACATCGGGATCGGCCTGGCCGTGGAGCAGCCGCACCGGCCCGTCGAAGGCGATCGCGCCCGACATCAGCCGGTTGGCCTCGCCCGACTGCCAGAACCGCCGGGTGTAGACGGTCGGCGCTGGGCCGTAAGGGTTGGCGCGCTCGAGCCGGCCGTGCTCGAGCAGGTACATCTTCTCCTCCTGCGAGAAGCCCCAGTCGGTGAAATCGGGGGCGGCGGCGATCCCCACCAGCGCGGCGACGCGCGCCGGGCGCGCCAGCGCGGCGAGCAGCATCACCCAGCCCCCCATCGACGAGCCGACCAGCACGACCGGGCCATCGACATGGTCGATCATCGCCAGCGCGTCGTCGCGCCAGTCGGTCAGCGACTGATCCTCGAACGCGCCTTCCGACGCGCCGCACCCGCCGTAATCGAAGCGGAGGAAGCCCTGCCCGCGTGCCTTGGCCCAGGCTTCGAGCGCGAGCGCCTTGGTGCCGGTCATGTCGGAGGCATAACCCGGCAGGAAGACGACGGTCGGCGCCGCGCCGGCGCTGTGATGATAGGCGAGGCGCGGGCGCGCGGGCTTGCTGGTGACGATGCTCATGCCGCGCGATGTAGCGAGGGCGCGGAGTTTTGCGAAGGCTGCCGGACGTTTAGCTCGGCGGGTGCTACGCCGCGGGGCGCCGGCCGCGCCACGTGCCGGCGCGCGCTAGCCCCGCCGCGCGAGCATCTCCACCATCTCGGCGGCGAGCAGCGACAAGGTGTCGTCGCGCGCGCCCATCACCACGATCCGGTCGCCCGCGCGCGCCACCGCGACGCAATGCGCCGCCGCGGCGGCGCGCTCGGGCAGGTGGAGCGCCTGGCGTCCCGCGACGGCGACGTCGCGGACCACATCGGCGCTGGTCACCTCGCGCGTCACCGTGCCACCCTGATAGACCGGGTCGGGCAGGACCAGCAGGTCGTCGGGTGCCAGCTTGGAAGCGAACATCGCCGCCAGCTCGGCGCGCATCACCTTGAGCGGACCATAACCGTGCGGCTGGAACAGCAGGATCAATCGGCCGGGAAAGGCGTGCAACGTGTCGAGCGTCGCCGCGATCTTATCGGGATTGTGACCGAAGTCGTCGATCACCGTGACGCCCGCGGCCGCCCCGACGCGATCGAAGCGGCGGCGCAGCCCCTCGAAGCGCGCCACCCCCGCCACCGCCGCATCGAGCGGCACCCCCGCCGCCAGCGCGGCAGCGATCCCCGCCAGCGCATTGGCGACATTGTGCCGCCCCGGCACCTGCAGCGCCACCGCACGCGTCTCGCCGCGATGATGGAGCGCGAAGCGCACCGCGAAGGGCGCCTCCTCGATCGCGTCGGCGAACAGCCCGGCGCCCGCGTCGCGCAGAGAGAAGCGCGTCACGCGTGAGGCGGGGAGCCGCATCGCCAGCGTCGCGGCGTCGGCATTGTCGGCGTTGACCACCGCATGATGCGCCTTGGCGAGGAAGTCGCCGAACAGCAGGTTGAGCTCGTCGAGCGACTTGTGATCGAGGCTGACGTTGTTGAGCACCGCCACGCGCGGCGCGTAGAGCGCGATCGATCCGTCGCTCTCGTCGACCTCGCTGACATATTCCTCGCCCTGCCCCACCAAAGCGCTGGCGAAGGGGCGGTCGCTGCCCGCGACATGCTTCATCACCGCGCCGTTCATCACGGTCGGGTCGCGCCCGGCGGCGCCGAGGATCGCGGCGATCATGCCGGTGACGGTCGACTTGCCGCTCGTCCCCGCGACGCCGATCGGCAGCGCGCTGGCGTTGAACAGCCGCGCGTTGAGCTCGGCGCGCGACAGCCGCTGGCAGCCGAGCCGCGCCGCCGCGACCATGTCCGCGACCGTCTCCTCCACCGCGGCAGAGGCGACCACGATCTGGTCCGGCGCGGTGATGCCGCTGCCATCCTGCGCGAACAGGTCGATGCCGAGCGTGCGCAGCGCGTCGAACTTGGCGGGAACCCGCCCCTGGTCGAGTCCGCGGTCGCTGCCCGCGACGATCGCGCCGCGACCGCGCAGGATCATCGCCAGCGGCATCATCCCCGATCCGCCGATACCCACCAGAAAGAAACGCTGGTCCGCCACGTTGCCGTCATGCATGGCGCCGGGCTATCCGCCTTCGCTGGGCGGGTGGCAAGCGGGAGTGTGCGCGATGCGGATCGGAGTGCTGGCGGCGAGCAGCGTCGCCAACCCGGACGTGATCGCGCCCGTCTCGGCCTTCGCCGCGATCGCCTTCCCCGAGATCGACCTCGTCTTCCACCCGCAATGCTACGCGCACGAGGGGCATTTCGCCGGCTCGGACGCGGTGCGCGCGGCGGCGTTCCTCGATTATGCCAACGATCCGGCGTTCGACGCGATCTGGTTCCTGCGCGGCGGCTATGGCTCCAACCGGCTGCTCGCCACGATCATGCCACGGCTGGGCGAGGCGGCGCGGCGCAAGACCTATCTCGGCTATTCCGACGTCGGCTTTCTGCTGGGCGCGCTGTACGCGCGGCGGATCGGTCATCCGGTCCATGGGCCGATGGCGAGCGACATCCGTCGCACCGGCGGCGACGCGACCGTCGCGCGCGCGCTGGGCTGGTTCGCGCGGCGCGACCGTGCCGGGCTCGAGCCGGGGCTCGACGGCCGCCCCGCGGCGGCGTTCAACCTGTCGATCCTCACCGCTTTGGTGGGGACGCCCTATCTGCCGGATCTCGCGGACCATGTCCTGATCGTCGAGGAGGTGTCGGAGGCGATGTACGCGATCGACCGGATGCTGTTCACGCTCGGCAACGCCACCCAGTTGCGCAGCCTGGCGGGCGTGCGGCTGGGCGCGGTGACCGCGGTACAGGAGAACGACCCGGCCTGGGGCGAGACGCTGGAGGTGATGATGCGGCGCTGGTGCGGCGAGCTGGGCGTACCCTATCTCGGGCGGGCGGAGATCGGCCACACCCAGAGCAACCGCGTGGTCCCGTTCGGGGTGGTGTGACCGCTCCGCCGGGCGTCAGTCGCCGCTGATCTCGCCCAGCTCGTCCTTCAGCCGCGCCCTGACCCGTCGGCGCCGAGCGTTCCTGATCAGGTCGCTGATCTCGTCGAGCAGCACGATGCCGTCTTCGGCTTGCCCCGTCGTCATGTCGGGATCGGCTTCGAACAGCGCCTTGGCGCGCGCGGACATATCGATCGCCTTGGCGTAATCATCCTCGCCGAGCTTCTCTCGCACGAGCTCCAGGCCATTGTTCAACTCATAGAAGTCCGCCTCGAGGAATGTTTCCGGAAAGTAGCCGGTTTTCTTTTTGAACTTTCTTGGAACATGCAGTACCATTCCCCCAAGTTTATCGTAAATCTCTCCCAACGTTTTGGGTATGTATGGACCTGGTATAATGATGGAACTGCGGTAAAAATATTCCTCTTCCTCGTTGTCGCTCACTTCACTGACTCCGCTATGACATGCACAACTCCTCCGGAGTTCAGCTGGGAATCGCGATTACAAAGACAAAACCTTTTGATGCAAGATTTTCAACCTGCCGGTCGGACGTTGCCGCTCAGCTTGCAGTCTCACCGGCTAGCTGCCGTCCGACTATCAGTCGCCGGTCACCTCGCCCTCATCGTCCTTCAGGCCGCTCTCGTAGCGGTGGCGTCGCACCGCGTTGATTAGCTGATCGATCTCATCGAGCAGCCGATTGCCCTCCCTCGTCTTCTCGCTGGCGATATCTGGTGACTGGAGGAACAGCGCCTTCGCGCGCCCTGACAACTCGATCGCCCTGGCGTAGACATCCTCGCCGAGCTTCTCGCGCATTCGCTCTAAGCCGCTATTCAACGTGAAGAAGCTCGAATCCGAGCTCATACCCGGGAAAAGTTCTGTTCTATCTTCAAAATGAGGAGATTTAAGCATCATCGATCCGAGATGATCTTCAATCTCGCTCAGCGCCGACGGGATGTACGGTTTTTGGCTTGTGATTGAGCTTCTGCAGCCCAGATCGCCATCATAATTTTTATTCATTTAGCAGGCCTCCTGATGATCTAGCTGCTTCCTTCTTGCCGAGGACGTATAATCACCACCGCGGAAGGCCTTGACCGCCAATTTTAATCTGTTCGCATCCAGATCGAGAGTAAGCGTCATCGTTCGGCGGGGCTCACCCCCGCCGGTATCCATGCCCGCTCCATGTTCATCGTGTCGCCCCGTTCTGCTGACGCGGCGAGAACATCTGAGCAACATTTACCAACAAGGCAATCGCCGATGGCGTGCGATCGCCGTGGTGGGTCAGGTGAGGAAGGGAGTGGCGCGAGCCTGCGCGGTGGGTGTGTCGAGGGCGGTTGCCCCTACACTGTCGCCCCGGCGGAAGCCGGGGCCTGGTTGGGTAGGCCGTTGTGGGACTTACAAACGTCCCTCAACTGGACCCCGGCGTCCGCCGGGGTGACGATGGGGGATCGGGCGAGTGGGAGCGTCCTAGCAGCCAGCACGGTCACCCCTCCCCGCCTCCCCCTCACGCCTCCTGCGGGTGGTGCGGCGTGAGGATCAGCGTGCGCCCCTCGACCCGCCACGCGCTCAGCCGCGACAGGAAGTTCATCCCCACCACGTCGACGTCGCCGAAGGCGGGCGACACCACCACCGCGAGGTCGCGCGCCACCACGTTGCCGAAGCGCAGCTCGGCCAGCGCCCCCGTGTCGGCGCGGATCGTGCCGTTGGCGGTCTTGAGCAGCAGCGGGAAGGTCGCCGGCCGCACCTCCACCCCAGCCGCCGCCGCGGTGGCGGGCGACAGCGCCGTGATCGTCGCGCCGCTGTCGACCAGCAGCCGCCGCTCCACCGCCGCCCCCGGCGGGCCGAGCCGCGCGCGCACGTAGAAATGGCCGTCGGGGCTCATCTTGACCCGTGTCTCGCTGCCCGAGACCTGCTGGCTCTCGACGTCGAGCGCGGCGGCAACGCGGCCGAGCCAGGGATCGAAGCGCTCGCGCTCCACCAGCAACGTGTAGAGAAGCACCGCCAGCCCGCCCCACACCGCCAGGCTCACCAAGGTGCGCAGCAGCGGCACGCGCCGCGCCACGATCGCCGCCACCAGCAGCGCGCCGAGCAGCAGGTAGAAATGCGGGTTGGCCGAGACGTCGACGGGCATGCGCTGGATATAGGGATGCGCTGGTCCGGACCCAAAAGGTTCATCGTCGCGGAAGCGGCTCGCCCCATCCGTCATCCCGGGCTCGACCCGGGATCCATGCTGCCGCGAGAGCCGTCGGGGGTTGTTCTCGCGGAAGGATGGATCCCGGCGCGAGGCCGGGATGACGTTGGGGGAAGGGAAAGCCGCCTCTTACCTCCGCACCCGCCCGCCCCCGATAAGCCCATGCTGGCGCCGCGGCCCTCGCGCGGCTATATCGGCGTCACCATGCGCACGGCCCCGCTCACTACTAGCATCCCGGCGCGGCCCGCGGCCGGCGCGCGCGTCACCCGCTGACGCGCCCCGCCGCCCGCGCCACGCCGGGCAGGCTCCCTCTTTTCGTCGCTCCACGCGCGCCTTAGGGCGTGCCCCACGGTTCTCGCAGGAAGATTCTCCATGGACATGCTCTCGATCACGCTGCCCGACGGTTCGGTCCGCGAGGTGGAGCCGGGCACCACGCCCGCGGCGATCGCCGCCGCGATCGGGCCCGGGCTGGCCAAGGCCGCGATCGCGGCGCGCGTCGACGGCGAGCTGCGCGACCTCTCGCGCCCGCTGACGCAGGACTCGACGCTGGCGCTGGTGACGCAGCGCGACGAGGCCGAGGCGCTCGAGCTGGCGCGGCACGATCTCGCGCACGTGCTCGCCGAGGCGGTGCAGCATCTCTTCCCGGGCACGCAGATCACCTTCGGCCCCGCCACCGACGACGGCTTCTACTACGACTTCGCGCCGAAGGAGCGGCCCTTCACCGACGAGGACCTGCCCGCGATCGAGGAGGAGATGCGCCGCATCATCGCGCGGAACGAGCCGTTCACGCGCGAGGTGTGGACGCGCGAGCAGCTGATCGAGACGTGGCAGCGGCAGGGCGAGACCTTCAAGGCGGAATGGGCCGCCGAGCTGCCCGACCACGAGGAGCTGACGATCTATCGCCAGGGCGAGTGGCTCGACATGTGCCGCGGCCCGCACATGCCGACGACGGGGCGGCTCGACCCGCAGGGGTTCAAGCTGACGCGCGTGTCGGGCGCCTATTGGCGCGGCGACCAGAAGAACGCGATGCTCAGCCGCATCTACGGCACCGGCTGGCTCAACAAGAAGCAGCTCGACGCGCACCTCCACATGCTGGAGGAAGCGGCCAAGCGCGACCATCGCCGCATCGGCCAGGACATGGACCTGTTCCACCTCCAGGCCGAGGCGCAGGGCTCGGTGTTCTGGCACCCCAGGGGCTTCGTGCTGTGGCGCCAGCTCGAGGCCTATATGCGCCGCCGCCTCGACGCCGCCGACTACGCCGAGGTGAAGACGCCGCAACTGATGGACGCGCGCCAGTGGGAACAGTCCGGCCACTGGGGCAAGTATCGCGAGAACATGTTCGTCGTCCCCGACGAGATCCCCAACGTCGAGGAAGAGGGGCCGGTGCTGTCGGGCGAGGGCGACCTGATGGCGCTCAAGCCGATGAACTGCCCCGCGCACGTGCTGATCTTCAAGCAGGGCATCAAGAGCTACCGCGACCTGCCGATCCGCATGGCCGAGTTCGGCTGCTGTCATCGCAACGAGCCGCACGGCGCGCTGCACGGCATCATGCGCGTCCGCCAGTTCACCCAGGACGACGCGCATATCTTCGTGCGCGAGGACCAGTTGGTCGAGGAGGTGCGTAAGTTCTGCGAGCTGCTCGACAGCGTCTACCGCGACCTCGGCTTCGAGGATTATGCGGTGAAGCTGGCGCTGCGCCCCGACAAGCGCTTCGGCGACGACGCGATGTGGGACAAGTCCGAGCAGGAGCTGCGCGACGCGGTGCATGCCTCGGGCCTGTCGGACGCGATCAAGGCGAAGTTCGAGGAGCTGCCCGGCGAGGGCGCCTTCTACGCGCCCAAGCTGGAATTCCACCTCACCGACGCGATCGGGCGGACGTGGCAGGTCGGCACGATCCAGTCGGACCGCGTGCTGCCCGAGCGGCTCGACGCCAGCTATGTCGGCGAGGACGGCCAGCGCCACCGCCCGGTGATGCTCCACCGCGCCATCCTCGGCACGTTCGAGCGCTTCATCGGCATCCTGATCGAGCATCACGCCGGGCGCTTCCCCTTGTGGCTCGCGCCGGTGCAGGCGGTGGTGGCGACGATCGTCTCCGACGCGGACGATTATGCCGCCGAGGTCGCGGCGGCGCTGCGCGCGGCCGGGATCCGGGTAGAGACGGACACGCGCAACGAGAAGATCAACTACAAGGTGCGCGAGCATTCGGTCGCGAAGGTGCCGGTGCTGCTGGTGGTCGGCAAGCGCGAGGCGGAGGAGCGCAAGGTCGCGCTGCGCCGGCTCGGCAGCCAGGCGCAGGAGGCGCTGACGCTCGACGCGGCGGTGGCGATGCTGCGCGGGGAGGCGACCCCGCCCGACCTGCGCTGAGGCGGGCGGGCGCGCACGCGGGAGGCCCCTTCTACGGTGCACCACCTCTTGCCTAGCCCGGGCGGCAGCTTCCAGGCTTTCTGTCCGCTGTCTCGTCATGCCGGGCTTGACCCGGCATCCAGGGTGCCGCGTACACTGCGGCCGCTGCTCTCGCGGCCGCATGGATCCCGGCTCAGGCCTGTCCTGAGCGACGCCGCAAGCGGCGTCGAAGGGGCGGGGATGCCGTGGCATTGCGCCGTGGCGAGCAGCGAGCGGGCGCACGTACCTGACGCAAGGAGGCGAAGGTGACGATCTGGCAGGAGATCAAGGCCGGCACGATCCCGCCCCGGCTCACCGTCGCGGACATCTACGCGCTCACCGAGGCGGGGCTGCTGGCCGAGAACGAGCATTTCGAGCTGATCGACGGAGAGATCGTGCCGATGGGCGCGGCGAAGTCGAGCGACCACGAGCGGGTCAAGCAGCGCCTCAGCCATCTGCTCAACCTCAGCCTCCCGCGCGCGCTCGGCGTATTCGTAGCGGCAGACATCGCCTTCGGCCCGTCCGACCTGCACGAGCCTGACCTCGCCGTGTGGCCACGAGTCATCCCGTCGCAGGAGGTGCGCGGGCCGGACCTGCTGCTCGTCATCGAGGTGGCGGTGTCCTCTATCGGCTATGACCTGCGCGTCAAGGCGCCGCGCTACGCCACCTTCGGCGTGCGCGATTACTGGGTGGTGGACGCGATCCGCAAGACGATCCGCGTGCATCGCGCGCCGGTTCAGGGCGCGTACAGCGATGTCGAGGAATATGAGGCACATGAGTGCGTGACGGCGCTGCTGCTCCCCGAGGTGAGCGTCTGCCTGGAGGAGATCGACGGCCCGCCCGCGCGGCGCTGGTGATTGACGGGGTGGCGCCCCGGCCGCCCCTCGACTGCCACCCCGGCGAACGCCGGGGTCCAGGTGGGGGACGTAGCGGGCCAGCCACGACGGCTTTCCCAACTGGGCCCCGGCGTTCGCCGGGGCGGTAAAGTAGAGGCGTTGCGAAGATGAGAGAAACCTCGATGCGCCCGACCCTGCTCCTCCTGGCCCTCCTCGCCGCTCCTGCGGCCGCGCAGCGCCCCGGACCGATCGCGCCCACGCCACGCGCCGACTCGGGCATCGCCACCGATTTTCCCACCACGCGCGACAGCATCGCGCGTGAGCGCCGCGCCGGTCGCCTCTCCCGCCGCGATGCCCGCCGCGCCGAGGCCGAGGTGGACGTGAACGCCGCCATCGCCGCGCGCTACGCCCGCGACGGCGGCCTGTCCGACTCGGAACGCGCCGAGATCGACAACCGCGATCGCGCGACGCGCAGCCTGCTCGACGCCCCCGCGCGACGGCCGGCGCCGCGATGACGCGCCGCCCCTTCTAAAAGCGCGCGATCTCCCTTATATTGGCCGACAGCACAGCCAACGGAGATTTACCTATACGTCCCCCCATGATGCGCCGGCCGATGCAGGCGCCGCCGATGAACGGGCCCCGCTTCAACGAGTGGATCCAGAGCCCCAAGGTCCGCGTGATCGACCACGAGGGTGAGAACCTGGGCGTGATGTACACGCGCGAGGCGATGGAGCAGGCGCGCGAGGTCGGGCTCGACCTGGTCGAGGTGTCGCCCAACGCCGACCCGCCCGTGGCCAAGTTCCTCGATGTCGGCAAGTTCAAGTACGAGGCGCAGAAAAAGGCGAACCTCGCACGCAAGTCGCAGAAGACGCAGGAGATCAAGGAGATCAAGATGCGTCCGAACATCGACGACCACGATTACGACACCAAGATGAAGAAGGTGGTCGAGTTCATCGAGGAGGGCGACAAGGTCAAGGTGACGATGCGCTTCCGCGGCCGCGAGCTGAGTCACGGCCAGCTCGGCATGAACGTGCTCCAGCGCGTCGCCGAACAGGTCGCCGAGGTCGCCAAGGTCGAGGCCTATCCGCGCATGGAAGGCCGTCAGATGCTGATGGTGCTCGCGCCCAAGTGAGCCGATCGGGCCGCGGCCACGCGCCGCGGCCCGCCCGCCTGCCGTAGCGTCAGGCGCGGATCACGCCGCAACGTGCGCGCACAGCGTTGCACGCGCTCCACACCCGACATTGAAAATCGCCGCGTCGCGTCGGAAAACGCTAGACGCGCCCTTAGCGTGCGCTAAGCTCTCTCCAATACCGAACCTTCGAAAAGGAGGTCGGGATAACAGGACCTTGGGAGAGGGACGCCACATGCGACTGAGCATTTTCCTCCTGTCGTCGGCGGCGATGACCGTCGCCGCGCCCGCGCTGGCGCAGCAGCAGGCCAGCCCGGTGACCAGCAACGCCGCGGTCGATAACCAGAGCGACACCACCGCGGACCAGGCCGGCGACACGCGCGAGCTGAACGCCAACGACATCGTCGTCACCGCCACGCGCCGCTCGGAGCGGCTGGCGGATGTGCCGATCTCGATCACCGCGGTGAGCCAGCAGGCGCTGCAGAATTCGGGCGCGACCGATATCCGCCAGATGGCGCAGCTCGCCCCCTCGCTCAACGTCTCCTCGACCGGATCGGAGGCCAATGCCTCGGCGCGCGTCCGCGGCGTCGGCACGGTCGGCGACAATCCCGGGCTGGAGAGCTCAGTCGCGGTGTTCATCGACGGCGTCTATCGCAGCCGCACCGGCTCGGGGCTCAACGACCTCGGCGAGGTCGACCGGATCGAGGTGCTGCGCGGGCCGCAGGGCACGCTGTCGGGGCGCAACTCCTCGGCGGGCGCGATCAACATCTACACCAAGGCGCCGTCGTTCGACTTCGGCGGCTATGCCGAGGGCACCTACGGCAATTACGACTTCTGGCGCGCCGCTGGCGCGCTGACCGGCCCGATCATCAAGGACGTGCTCGCCTTTCGCGTCGACGGCGTGTGGCAGAAGCGCGACGGCTTCTACCAGGACGTCGCCAACGACACCGATTATAACAATCGCGACCGCTATTTCGTGCGCGGGCAATTGCTGCTCGAGCCCTCGTCCAACTTCTCGCTGCGGCTGATCGGCGACTATACCCGCCGCGACGAGAAATGCTGCGGCGCGGTCTATGTCGACACGCGCGAGAAGATCGATCCCACCCCCGGCGTCGCGGGCGATTACGCGATCAACCCCGCGGGCAACCGCATCGTCAGCGTGATGACCTCGCTCGCCGCGTTGCGCGGCTATCCCGCGGGCACGGTCTTCCCGAGCGGCAACGACCCGTACAGCCGCCGCATCGCCAATACGCCGGGCCGCGCCTATTCGAACGTGACCAAGGATTATGGCGGGTCGGGCCAGATCGACTGGAACCTGGGCGGCGCCTCGCTCACCTCGATCACCGCGTACCGCGAGTATAAGTCGGACGGCGCGAGCGACATCGACTATAACGTGCTCGACATCGGCTATCGCCCCGACGACGGCAACAATTACCGCCAGTTCCACACCTTCACCCAGGAGCTGCGGCTCAACGGCGAGGCCTTCGGCGACCGGCTCAACTGGCTGATCGGCGGCTTCTACAGCAAGGAAGACCTGCAGGTCGTCGACAACCTCAAGTTCGGCCGCGACTATGGCGCCTTCGCCGCGTGCCGCATCGTCGCGACGATCAACCCCAATGCCGCGCTGCGCAACCCCGCCAATCCCGGCTGCCTCAGTTCCGCCGGCACCGCGATCCTCTCGGGCCAGCTCCCGGGGACGACCCCCGCGTTCGGCGCGGCGACGCCGCTGCTGCTCGCCAACATCCGGCTGCTGTCGACGCTCAACGACCTCGGCACCACGCGCGACGTCTACGACCAGGACAGCCAGAGCTTCGCGCTGTTCACGCACAACATCTTCAAAATGACCGACACGCTCTCGCTCACCGGCGGCCTGCGCTGGACGCACGAGCGCAAGAAGTTCGACGCCAGCTTCGGCAACAACAACACCGTCTGCCCGCAGATCCAGACGCTGCTCGGCGCCGGCCCCGCGGGCAACCTCTTCAACAACGCGCAGCTCGCCGCGCTCACCCGCGGCATCGCCACGCTCGCCTGCACCGGCAACAGCTCGGCCGCGCTCAACGGCCGCCAGATCGCGGACGACTTCAGCGAGAGCCAGTTCACCGGCACCGCGGTGCTGAGCTGGAAGCCGAGCGACCGGCTGATGACCTATGCCAGCTACTCGCGCGGCTACAAGGCGGGCGGCTACAACCTCGACCGCTCCGACCTGGGCGACGCCTATAATCCAGCGACGATCGCCAATATCGACGCGGGCCGGCTGCGCTTCGATCCCGAGACGGTCAATGCCTTCGAGGTCGGCTTCAAATATTCGAGCCGCGCCTTCACCTTCAACGCCGCGGCGTTTCGCTCGGAGTTCAAGAACTTCCAGCTCAACACCTTCAACGGCACCAATTATGTCGTCGAGAATATCGGCTCCTGCTCGGAGGGCCTGAACGGTGCCGACCGCGACGCCAGCGCGACGACCGGCGTCTGCACCGGCGACGTGAAATACGGCGTGCGCAGCCAGGGCGTCGAGCTCGAGGCCGGGATCTACCCGGTCGAGCATCTCGCCTTCAACATGGGCTATACGCTCGCCGACACCAAATACCGGCGCAACCTGGTCGGCTCGGACGCCGGCGCGGCGCTCGACCCGGCGTTGTTCCTGCTGTCGGGCGCGCAGATCTCGAACGCGCCGCGCAACGTCATCACCACCTCGCTGAGCTGGACGCCGCCGATCGGCGACAGCGGGATGAGCGCCTTGTTCTACGTCGATCAGCGCACGTCATCCGACTATAACACCGGCTCCGACCTGTTCGCGGAGAAGATCCAGGACGGCTTCACCTTGGTCAACGCCCGCATTGGCCTGCGCGGGCGCGAGGATCGCTGGGCGGTGGAGGTATGGGCACAGAATCTGCTCGACACCGATTATCAGCAGGTGGCGTTCAACACGCCGTTCCAGGGCGCCGGCAGCCTCGAGCAGGTGCGCAGTTTCGGCGGAGTCGGCAATCAATTGTTCTCCTCCTTCCTCGCCGAACCGCGCACCTATGGCGTGACGCTGCGGACGCGCTTCTGAACCGGAGGCCGCCGAGTCACTTCTAAGCATTTTGTTAACCAATTCTCAGGCAATATGGGTTAGCAATGCGGGATGACCGGCGGCGAATCGATTCGGAACAGCGGGATCTTGCGATAGATTGGTATGGCAAGGTGCCTGCGCGCCCGTGGGGGTGAGAGATGAATGTGGACGTTCTCGGCCAGACCTTGACCGAGCAGCTCGAACAAGTCCTCTGGACCGCGCGTAGCGCGGGGAGCACGCTGATCATCTCGCGCGCTCAGCACCCCGATGCGGTCGGCTGGATGATGCGCGAGGGATGGGTACGCGAGCGTCTCGGCCATCTCGTGCTCACCCCCAAGGGTCACGCCCACCGGCGCGCCTGCGCCCCTTATTGAGCCGAGCCGGCCGAGGCCCCGCGCCGGCGGCACCCCCTCCGCCTCTCCGCCCCTCGGCTTCTGGCCAAGACGCGCGCGCCGAGGCATAGCGACGGCGCCATGACCGACTCCGCGCTGGCGCTCTACGTCCATTGGCCGTTCTGCGTCTCCAAATGCCCCTATTGCGACTTCAACAGCCATGTCCGCGAGTCGGTCGACCAGGCGGCGTGGCGCGCCGCGCTGCTCGCCGACCTCGCGCATGAGGCCGCGCTGCTGCCGGGGCGCCGGCTCGGCTCGATCTTCTTCGGCGGCGGCACCCCCTCGCTGATGCCCCCCGCCACGGTCGCCGCGGTGATCGACGCCGCCACCGCCGCCTGGACGCCCCTCCCCGACCTGGAAGTGACGCTCGAGGCCAATCCCTCCTCGGTCGAGGCCGCGCGTTTCGCCGATCTCGCCGCCGCGGGGGTCAACCGCGTCTCGCTCGGGCTCCAGGCGCTCGACGACGCGGCGCTCCGCTTCCTCGGGCGCGCGCATGACGTGATGGAGGCGCTGGGCGCGCTCGACGTCGCGCAGGCGCGGTTCGCGCGGGTGAGCACCGACCTGATCTACGCGCGCCCGGCGCAGCGGCTCGACGCATGGGTGGCCGAGCTGACGCGCGCGCTCGCCTTCGGCACCGAACATCTGTCGCTCTATCAACTGACGATCGAGCCGGGCACGCGCTTCGCCACCGAGGCCGCGGCCGGCCGGCTCCAGATCCCGGACGGCGATGCGGCGGCCGATCTGTTCGAGGCGACGCGCGCGCTCACCGCCGCCGCGGGCCTGCCCGCCTATGAGGTGTCGAACCACGCCCGGCCCGGCGCGGAGAGCCGCCACAATCTGGCCTATTGGCGCTATCGCGATTACGCCGGGATCGGCCCGGGCGCGCACGGCCGCCGCCTCGCCAGCGCGACCCAGCGCCACCGCAAGCCCGAGAACTGGCTCGGCGCGGTGGCGCGCAATCGCCACGGCATCGTCGTCGAGGAACCGCTCGCCCCGTCGCTGCGCGCGAGCGAGGCGCTGCTGATGGGACTGCGGCTGGCGGAGGGGGTCGATCTCGCGTGGATCGCGCGCGAGACCGGGCTGCCGCGCGACGCGCTGGTAGACGCGGGCGCGATCGCGGCGCTGCCGGAGCTGATCGTGCTCGAGGGCGACCGGCTTCGCGTCACCGAGGCGGGGATCCTGCTGCTCGACTCGATCCTGCCGCGCGTGGTGCGCGCCGAGCCGGTGCTCGCCTGAGCCACCGCCGCGCGACGGTGGCTCAGCCGGTCAAAAGGACGACCAATCGTCCTCGGCCACCGCCACCGCGGCGCCGCCGCGACGCGGGGCGGGGGCGGCGCGGCGCGCCGCCGCGGGCGCGGCGTGCGTCACCGTGGCGCGCGCCGCGGCGCGGCGGGTCACCGCGCGCGACGCGGGGGCGGCCACGCCGCCCAGCGTGAAGCGCGCGATCTCCGCCGCGAGCGTGTCCGCCTCGCCCGACAGCGCGCGCGCCGCGGCGGTCGCCTCTTCCACCATGGCGGCGTTGCGCTGCGTCACGCCGTCCATCTCGCCCACCGCGGTGTTGACCTGCTGCAACCCCTGCGACTGCTGCTCGGCCGAGCCCGAGATGTCGGAGACGAGCACGCTGATCTCGCCGATCCGGCCGATGATCCGCTCGAGCGAGCGACCGGTCTCGCTCACCAGCGCCACCCCGGCGTCGACCGTCTCGGCCGAGGCGGTGATCCGCTGCTTGACGTCCTTGGCGGCGTCGGCCGAGCGCTGCGCCAGCGCGCGCACTTCGGAGGCGACCACCGCGAAGCCCTTGCCCGCGTCGCCCGCGCGCGCCGCTTCGACCCCCGCGTTGAGCGCGAGCAGATTGGTCTGGAAGGCGATCGCGTCGATCACCGCGATGATGTCCGAGATCTCCGCCGAGGTGCGCTCGATCCCCGCCATCGCCTCGATCGCGCGGCGCACCACCGCGCCCGATTCCTCCGCCTCGGCGCGCGTCACGCCGACGATCTGATTGGCGCGCCCCGCCCCGCCCGCGGTCTCGCGCACCGTCGCGGTGATCTGCTCCATCGCCGCGGCGGTCTCTTCCAGGCTCGCGGCCTGCTGCTCGGTGCGCTGCGACAGATCGTCCGACGCCGAGCTGATCTCGCCCGCGCCGCGGTGGATGCCTTCGGCGACCCGCGTGACCGAGCTCATCGTCGCGTGGAGCGCGGCGACCGCGTCGTTGAAATCATGCTTCAGCTTGAGGAACGGCCCGCTCAGCTCGGCGTCGATCCGCGCGGTGAGGTCGCCCGCGGCGAGGCGGCCGAGCCCCTCCCCCATCGCCAGCGCCATCTTGCGCTGCGTGTCGCACTCGGCCGCGGCGAGCGAGCTCTCGCGGAAGATCGCCATCGCCTTGGTCATGCGCCCGACGCAATCGCGGTTGCCGGTGTGCTGGACCGGGCTGTCGAGGTCGCCCGCGGCGAGCCCCTCCATCCGCACCACCGTCTCGACATACGGCGTGCAGATCAGCCGCGCCGCCACGAGCGTCACGCCGACGATCGCCGCCACCCCGGCGAGCGCGCCGCCGATCACCCAGCGCGGATCCGCCGCGCCGGGGGCGAGCACGCCATAGCCAGCCAGCGCCGCGATCCCGCCCGACAGCGCCAGATACACCAAGGTCAGCACCTTGAACTTCAACCGAATCGGCGCGTGCCGACCGAACCATTCCACCATCTGGCCGCCCCTGCTGACGGCCGAGCGGGATGTTCGGCCACGGCCGCCCTGATGCGCGCTGCACGGCTAAAATTCTGCTAAGGTATTGTCGTAAGACTGAAGTCTAAGGCCGGGCGAGCCGCCGCTCACACCGCCGGCACCGCCCCCGCGAGCGGTGCGAACCGCGCCACCTGCCGACCGATCAGCCGCAGTTGATCGCGCACCGCGGGGTCGCTCACCCCGCCGGCATCGTCGAACTTGGTGAGCTGGGTGTTGATCGCGGCGGCGAAGGGGGTTGGCCAGCCGCGCAGCGCGTGGACGATCGAGCGCAGCGCCGCGATCGTCGATCCCGTCGCCTGCCAGCCGTAGGCGGTGGCGATCAGGCCCACCGGCACGTCGGCGAGATAGGCGCGCTCGTCGCGCGCGGTCTCTTCCAGCAGGTCGAGCGCGTTCTTGACCACGCCCGAGATGCTGCCGTGATAGCCGGGGCTGGCGATGATCACCGCCGAGGCGTCGCGCACCGCATCGACGAAGGCGCGCTCCTCGGGCGTGCGGCTTGTCGCGCGCGGGTCATAGAGCGGCAGCCGCGCCATGTCCTCCCCGCCGAACAGTCGGATACGGAATCCCTCCGCGCGCGCGGCGTCGAGCGCGACGCGCAGCGCGCGTTCAGTCGAGGACACCCCGCCGATCGTGCCACCGATCCCGACCACCAGCGGCGCCTCTGCGCCTTTCGCTTCGTCCACCATGCGGCTATCCTTGTGGCACGCGGTCGCCGCTTGCGACAACTGTTATATAAATGTAAGACACCCCGTAGCATGCGCCCCCCCTACGAACCCGGCCGCGTCCGCTATCATCACACGCGCGGCGACCCGCCCGCCGCCGGCGAGGAGCAGCGCGCCGCGCCGCTTCCGTCGTTCGATCCGTGGCGCGACGCCGATGCCGCGCCGCCACCGCGCGAGGATCGGCAGGGGGACGGCGACCGTCATCGCGACGACGGCGGCTTCTGGCAGCAGACCCGCCAGCGCTGGCCCGATCCGCTGCCGCCGCCGCGGCCGTGGTGGCGGCGCGTGCGCTGGGGGCGCTGGCTGGTGCGCGGCGCGGCGGCGTTCATCGTGCTGTTCGTGGTCGCGGTGATCTGGCTGGCGGTGACCGCGCCGCTGTCGCGCTCGCTCAAGCCGCCGACGCCGCCCTCGATCACGCTCACCGCCGCGGACGGCACGCCGATCGCGCGGCGCGGCGCGATCATCGGCGCGCCGGTCGACGCCGCCAAGCTGCCCGCGCACGTGCGCGAGGCGTTCCTCGCGATCGAGGACCGCCGCTTCTACTCGCATTTCGGGGTCGACCCGCGCGGCATCGCGCGCGCGGCCTGGGCCAATCTCGGCTCGGGCGGGGTGCGCCAGGGCGGCTCGACGATCACGCAGCAGCTCGCCAAGAACGCCTTTCTCGACTCCGACCGCACCGCCGCGAGGAAGCTACGCGAGGCGATGATCGCCTTCTGGCTGGAGGCGTGGCTGAGCAAGGACGAGATCCTCTCGCGCTATCTCTCCAACGTCTATTTCGGCGACAACGTCTACGGCATCACCGCCGCGTCCAAGCATTATTTCGGGCGCACCCCGATGCAGCTCAACACCGGCCAGGCGGCGATGCTGGCCGGGCTGGTGAAGGCGCCGTCGCGGCTGGCGCCGACCGGCAACCTCAAGGGCGCGCGCGCGCGCCAGGCGGTGGTGGTCGGCGCGATGGTCGACGCGGGCTTCCTGTCGAAGGACGAGGCGGCGCGGGTGCAGCCGCAGCGCGTGCTGGCCGAGCGCCCCGAGACGCTGCCGACCGGCACCTACTTCGCCGACTGGGTGCTGCCCTCGGCGCGCGAGGTGGCGGGCGAGTCGGGCACCGAGGCGACGGTGCGCACCACGCTCGACCGCGGCTTCCAGCGCACCGCCGAGCGCGTCGTGCGCCAGGCCTCCCTGCGCGGCATGCAGGCGGCGCTGGTGGCGATGAAGCCCGACGGTACCGTCGTGGCGATGGTGGGTGGCAAGGATTATCGCGCCAGCGCGTTCAACCGCGCGGTGCAGGCCAAGCGCCAGCCGGGCTCGACCTTCAAGCTGTTCGTCTATCTCGCCGCGATGCGATCGGGGCTGACCCCCGCGTCGGTGATGGACGACACGCCGGTCGAGATCGCCGGGTGGAAGCCGCGCAACGACGACGGCCGCTACCTCGGCCCGATCACGTTGCAGCGCGCCTTCGCGCGCTCGTCCAACGTCGTGGCGGCGCGGCTGACGCAGCAGGTCGGCGTGCGCAACGTGATCCGCGCCGCGCGCGACCTCGGCATCACCACGCCGATCGCCAACGAGGCGACGATCGGACTGGGCACCTCCGAGGTGTCGCTGCTGGAACTCACCGGCGCTTATGCCGCGGTGGCGAGCGGGCGCTATCCGGTGGTGCCGCGCGGCGTCGAGGGCGGGCGCAGCGCGAGCTGGTACGAGGCGATCGCGGGGCGCGACACCGCGATGTCGGACAAGGTGCGCGACGAGATGCGCACGTTGCTGGGCTCGTCGATCCGCGGCACCGGGCGCGGCGCCAACCTGCCGGTCAGCGCCTTCGGCAAGACCGGCACCAGCCAGAGCGGCCGCGACGGCTGGTTCATCGGCTTCGCGGGCGACCTGGTGGTGGGCGTATGGGTCGGGCGCGACGACAGCGCCCCCAACCCGGGGCTGCACGGCGGTGGCATCCCCGCGCAGATCTGGCGCCAGTTCATGATGTCGGCGCTGCACATCCCGGTCGCGGTCGCGCCGGTCGAGGAGGAGATGGCGGCGCCGAGCGACGCGGCCAATATGGTCGAGGGGCTGGGGGTCGAGCTCGACAGCGAGATGGGCCGCGCGATCGACGGCGCGCAGCCGCGGATCGAGGACGCGCTCGACCGGCTGCGCGAGATGGGGATCGATCTGCCCCGCCCGCCCGCGCCGCGTGAGCGCGTGCCCGAGCGGCGGCGCCTCGACGAGGGCCGCGGCGAAGGCGGCGGCGACGGCTTCGAAGAGGACGGCGGACCGGGCGCGTTCTGACGCGACGGCTTGGTGGAGATGCACGCGGAGGCGCTGAGCGGCAGCGTTCGCCGCGTCAGCGGCTCTCCAGCATTTTTGTTCACGCGAAGACGCGAAGACGCGAAGACGCGAAGAGGGGTTGCCAGCCTCGCGCGTCACGACCGGTATGCAAAGGTAACGAGCCGCTGTCGCGGCAGGCTCGCCCTCTCTGCGCCTCCGCGTCTCCGCGCGAACAAACTTCTTCGCGTCGTCGCGTCTTCGCGTGAACCACCCCACGCGCGCGACAGAGCGCACGCGGGGGGTGGCCGACCGACCTCAGAAGTGCGCGATCACGCCCGCCATCGGGCGCACGGTCTCGAAGTCGCCGCGCGTTGAGATCTCGGCGCGGAAGCGCACGCCCTCCTTCTTCACCAGCCCGTCGAGGCCGATCGCCGAGGGGCCGAACTCGCCGCCGATGCCGTAGGAGATGCGGCCATAGTCACCGCTGTTCGAGCCGTAGCGGTCGAAATTGACCCACTGATAGCCGACCTTGCCATAGACCAGCCCGGTCTCGCCCGCGCGCACGCCGGCGCGGCCGTGGACGCCATATTCCCAGTCGATGTCACCGCTGAACCCCTTGGCGGCATTGCCCTCGACGCCGACGAAGAAGGCACCGAGCGGCACGTTGACGCCCGCGACGCCCTCGACCAGCCCGCCCTTCAGGCGGTTGCCCGGCGCGTTGTACGGGATGCCGTGCCCGGGATCGCTCTCGAACCCCTCATAGCCGCCCATCACGCCGACATACGGGTCGATGCCGAACGCGCGCGACCCGTCGCTGGTGGTGTCCTGCGCCTGGGCGGCGCCGGGAAGGAGGAAAGCGGCAGCAACGGCTGCCAGAAGCAACGTCTTCATCTTGATACCTTTGTGAGGAAGCGCGGTACGTCGGCGCCTCGACGATCGAACGGGTCGCGGCAGGGCCGGGTCCGGCCAAATTGGAAAAAAATGCCGCTGTTGCGGATCGGCCACAACGCCGCTGCGGGAGCGTGTCCCTCTACAAAGTGAGTCCGCCGATCGGCTCGGCGCGCGGAGACGGACATTGATCGTCGGCATCGACCTGGGCACCACCAACAGCGCGATCGCGCGCTGGCATGACGGCAGGGCCGAGCTGATCCCCAACGCGCTGGGCGCGACGCTCACCCCTTCCGCGGTGAGTCTCGCCGAGGACGCCAGCGTGCTGGTCGGCGCCGCCGCGCGCGATCGCCAGATCACCCATCCGGAACGCACCGCCACCACTTTCAAACGCCTGATGGGGACGAGCCAGAAGGTGACGCTCGACGGCGTCGCCTTCACGCCCGAGGATCTGTCCGCGCTGGTGCTGCGCCAGCTCCGCGAGGATGCCGAGCGTCATTGCGGCGAGCCGGTCACGGGGGCGATCATCACCGTCCCCGCCTATTTCAACGACCGCCAGCGCAAGGCGACCCGCCGCGCCGGGCAGCTCGCGGGCCTGCACGTCGAGCGCCTGGTGAACGAGCCTACCGCCGCGGCGCTCGCCTACGGCATCGTCGACCGCAGCGATCGCGAGCCGTTCCTCGTCTTCGATCTCGGCGGTGGCACCTTCGACGTCTCGATCGTCGATGTGTTCGACGGCATCATCGAGGTGCGCGCCTCGGCCGGTGACAACCGGCTCGGCGGCGAGGACTTCACCGCCGCGCTGGCGGTGGTCGCGCGCGCGCGCGCCGGCGTGCCGAGCGACCCCGCGTCACCGCGGCTCGACGAGGCCGTGCGCGCCGAAGCCGAGCGCGTGCGGATCGCGCTGAGCGACGCGGACAGCGCGACCTTCTCGCTGGTCTGGGCGGACCGACGCTACGAGGCCGAGCTGACCGGCGCCGACCTGGAGGCGGCGGCCGCCCCGCTGCTCGATCGGCTGCGCGAGCCGGTGCTGCGCGCGATGCGCGACTGTCGCCTGCGCGCCGAGGAGATGAGCGAGATCGTGCTGGTCGGCGGCGCCACGCGCATGCCGATCGTGCGCCGCGCGGTCACCCGGATGTTCGGTCGCTTCCCCAGCCATGTGATCGATCCGGACCGGGCGATCGCGCTCGGTGCCGCGGTACAGGCCGGGCTGAAGGCGCGCGCCGCCGACCTCGCCGAGATCCGGCTGACCGACATCTGCCCCTTCTCGCTCGGCACCGACGTCGCCGATCGCGGGCCACAGGGCCAGATCCTCGCCGGGCGCTTCAAGCCGCTGATCGAACGCGGCACCGTTCTCCCCGCCAGCCGCGTCCACCGCTTCGTCACGATGACGCCCAACCAGGCCAAGGTCGAGTTCGACATCTATCAGGGCGAGGCGCGCCGGGTCGACGCCAATGTGCTGCTCGGGTCGCTCTCGATCCCGGTCCCGCCGCGCCCCGCGGGCGAGATCGCGCTCGACTGCCGGTTCAGCTATGACGTCAGTGGTCTGCTCGAGGTCGACGTGACCGTGCTCACCACGGGCGAGACGCATCAGCTCGTCCTCACCGACGACGAGTCGATCGATCCGGCGGAGCTCGCGGCGCGCCGCGCCGCGCTGGCCGCGCTCAAAATGCATCCGCGCGACGAGGCGCGCCACCGCGCCCTGCTCGCGCGTGCCGAGCGTTGTTTCGAGCTGTTCCTCGGCAACCAACGCGAGTTCGTCGCCGGGCTGATCGCGCATTTCGAGACGGTGCTGGCGACGCAGGAGCCGCGCGAGATCGCCGAGGCGCATGCGGCGATCTCGGCGCGGCTCGACCAGCTCGAGCGCGAGCGGCCGTCGTGAAAGGGGATGTCTGGACCTTGCTGGGCCTCGAACCGACGGCGGACCCGGTCGCCATCCGCCGCGGCTATGCGCGGCGGCTGAAGCAGATCGATCCCGAGCGCGACCCGGCGGCCTTCCTCGCGCTGCGCGCCGCGTTCGACGAGGCCACGGCCATGGCCGCACGCGACGCGGCGGCAGCGCGGGACCGCGACGACGCGCCGGTCGGCGAGGAGGAGCGCGCGGACCGGCCTGAGGAGCATAACGACGGGGCGGCGGCGCGCTCCCCCGCGCTCCCTCCGTCTGCCGCGGAAGGGCGGCCCGACGAACCCCCGTATGACGAACCCCCGTATGACGAACCCCCGCATGACGAACCGCCGCATGACGAACCGCCGCATGACGAACGCGACGCCGACCGGGCACTGCGGCTCGATCATGTCGCCGCCTTTCGTGCCTTGCTGACCGCGCTCGACCCGCCCGAGGCCACACCCGCGATGATCGCGGCGCAGGGGGCGCGTGTGCTCGATCATCCCGCGATGGCGAACCTGGACCATCGCTCGCTCGTCGAGGCGCGGATCGCCGAGCTGATCGCCTATCGCATCCCGCACAGCGATCCGTTGATCGATCTCGCGATCGCCGCCTTCGGCTGGCGCGGCGACCTGCACGGCGACCTGCCCGCCACATTGGCCGCGGTGCTGCAACGCGCCGCCGACCGTTGCCACGAGGACGCGCTGCGACTTACCGCGCCGGCCGATGCGAGGCTGCTGGCGCGGTTGCGGCGCGGCCCGCCGCGACGATGGGGGCGGATCGTCGCCTTGCTGTCGAGCGCCCGTGTCGAGCGCTTGCTCGACCGCTTCTTCGAGGAGCACCCCACCACGCTGCAGACGATCCCCGACGAGACGGTCCTGTGGTGGAAGGAAGCGGTGTGGCGCGGCCACGACGGACCTTGGCCGGCACGCTGGTGTCATCGTCTGGGTGCCAAAGCGCTGCGGATGCGCGCCCCGTCGGTCGCGGAGGTCGGGTGGTTCATCCTCAACGCCGTGCTTTTCACGATTTTCCCGCTTCGAGCGATCTGGCTGCTGCGGTCGGGCACGTCGCCGACGATCCGCTGGCTCGGTATGAGCTATGCGCTCCTCGCCTTGATCGCGTGGGCCGCCGTCCATGCGTCCATTGCGCCAAGGGGCGACGGTCTCACGACGCCGCGCCACGATATCGAACGCGTGCTGGGCAACGTCACGGGCGACCGCGCCGATCCCGCCGTGGTGATCCAGCGCAACCCCGGCCTGTATCGCGCGCTCGATGAAGCCTGGCACGCGGCGGCGCGCTTGCCGCGGGAGGGCCAGCTGCACTTTTTCTACCGCCAGAGCGCCGCGGTGGTGAACGTGCCGATCAGCCGCGCCGAGCGCGACGGCGACCGGCAGATCGCGCTGGACGAGGCGCGCTGGCGGCTCGCTTCCATGCGCATCGCGACGCGCCGCAGCGACTCCGCCTGCGTCGACGCGCTCTATCAGCTCATCCCGGACGAGCCGCGCGCGGTGCGCGCGCTGCGCGAGGCCACGATCGCGCGCGCCCTGCTCACCGGGCCGGTACCGCACCGGACCTTGTCGCCGCTGATCCCCAACTGGCTCTACGACGACGCGGTGCGACGCTCCGGGCTGAGCCGTGAGGCGGCCGATGTCGCCAGTCACGGCAAGGGCTCGCCGCATGCGCGGTGCCTCTGGCAGATCGCCGAGCTCGAGGCTGCGCTGGCGCGACCGAATGACGAGGCGGTCGACCTGCTGCGGTTGATCCTGGCTTGAACGAAGGAGGCCGAAGCGGGATCGTCACCGGGCGCGCCGTCACGTCACTCGCGTGCAGAAGCTTGCCGACCTTCCTCTCGATCTCACAATATTATAAACTTGATCGAACAGTATTCTGGCCGGCGATCATTGACTAGGCGACGACGCCGGATCACAATCCTTCCTCCCCATAGCCGAGACAGGCCCTTATGCCCGAATTATATGAAGTCATGGAGGATCTGGTCGAATCGATCGACGTATTGTCGAAGCGCCCCGCAGCGGAGGTTCTCGATGATCTCACCGACGCCGTGCGCGAGGCCCGCCCGCTGAGCACCGATCAACTAATCTCACTAGCCTTTATCGCCGGGCTCGAGGTGGGATCCGTCGGCAAGTTCGCGCGCACGGAATATGCGCTGAGAACAGAGAATTTCCGCGCGGCCGCGACGGGAAGCTTGATCGATACAGGTCGACATATCAGTGATATCGAGATCAAAGATTTGATCGCGGAGGCGAAGAACGATTCCGATTGAACCGAGCGGCGGCGTGTGCCCGTCGCCCGCACGGATCGGATGACCTTCACCTATACAGCGCTGCGCCACATGCGCGCCCGCCGCCACCACCTTGACCGCCCAGCGCCGCTGACCGAAGGCGCTGATCATGCGCTTCTTCTCCGACAATGCCGCCCCCGTTCACCCCGCCGTGCTGCGCGCCATCGCCGAGGCCGACCGGCTCGACACCGCTTATGACGGTGACCGCTGGTCCCAGGCGCTCGACGCGCGCTTCGCCGCGCTGTTCGAGACCGAGCGGTTGCGCGTGCTGTGGGTGCCGAGCGGCACGGCGGCCAATTGCCTCGCGCTCGCCGCGCTGTGCCCGCCGCACGGTGCGGTATTGTGCCACCGCGACGCGCACATCCAGAACGATGAGTGCGGCGCGCCCGAATTCTACACCCATGGCGCCAAGTTGCTGCTCGCCGAGGGCGCCGGCGCCAAGCTGACGCCCGCGACCGCCGCCGCGGTGCTGGATCTCCAGCGCTACGACGTCCACCAGCAGCGCCCCCACGCGCTCTCGATCACCAACGCCACCGAATATGGCCGGGTCTATGTGCCCGACGAGGTCGCCGCGCTCGGCGAGCTCGCCAGGGCGCGCGGGCTCGGCTTCCACATGGATGGCGCGCGCTTCGCCAATGCGGTGGTCTCGACCGGCGCCTCCCCCGCCGATCTCACCTGGCGCGCCGGGGTCGACGCGCTGAGCTTCGGCTTCGTCAAGAACGGCGGCATGAACGCCGAGGCGCTCGTCTTCTTCCGGCCCGAGCTGGCCGAGGAGACGCTGTTCCGCCGCAAGCGCGCCGGGCACCTGCTGAGCAAGGGCCGCTACCTCGCCGCGCAGCTGCTCGCGATGCTCGACGGCGATCTGTGGCGCGACTGCGCGCGCGCGAGCAACGCGGGCGCGGCGCTGCTCGCCGCCGCGGCGGGCGATCGGCTGGTCCATCCGGTGGAGGCCAATGAGGTGTTCCTGCGCGTCTCGCCCGACGAGGCGGCGCGGCTGCGTGCGCTGGGCTTCGACTTCTACGATTGGGGGCCGGGCGAGGCGCGACTGGTCATCAGCTGGGACCAGCGTGCCGAGGACATCCGCCCGCTCGCCGAGGCGATCGCGGCGCTGTGAGCAGGTGTGAACTTCTCCCCTCCCCTTCAGGGGAGGGGCTGGGGGTGGGGCGCTTCCGCGCTCGGCGCGCTCGGGGAAGTGCCCCACCCCAACCCCTCCCCTCAAGGGGCGGGGCTTCGCTCGCGAGCCCATCCGCCCCATGAACCTGCCCCGCCCCAACAGCACGCGCGCGGCGGTGCTCGTCCCCTTCGCGATCGTCACGCTGATCTGGGGATCGACCTGGATCGTCATCCGCGACCAGCTCGCCGGTGCCGGCGTGCCGCCGAGCTGGTCGGTCAGCTACCGCTTCCTCGTCGCGGGGGCGACGCTGGCGGCGGTCGCGGCGTGGCGCGGCGAGTGGCGCGGCGCCCCGCTGCGCGACCGCGGCTTCTGGATGTTCACGGGCGCGGTCGGGCTGCTCCAGTTCGTGATGAACTTCAACTTCGTCTATCGCGCCGAACAGCATATCACCTCGGGGTTGGTGGCGGTCACCTTCGCGCTGCTGCTGATACCCAACGCGCTGTTCGCCCGCGTCTTCCTGGGCCAGCGTCTGGGGCGGCAGCTTCTGCTCGGCTCGGTTGTGGCGATGGCGGGAGTCGCGCTGCTGTTCGTGCGCGAGGCCCGCGGCGATCCCACCGGCGCGCACGAGACGATCCAGGGGATCGGGCTGACGCTGGTGGCGATCCTGTCCGCCTCGGTGTCGAACGTGATGCAGGCGACCGAGCGCGCGCGGCGCTACCCGATGACGCCGATGCTCGCCACCGCGATGCTGGTCGGCGCGGCGATGGACGCGACCTGGGCGTGGCTCACCACCGGGGCGCCGGTGTTCGACGCGCGGCCCAGCTATGTCGCGGGGGTGCTGTACCTCGGCCTGTTCGCCTCGGCGCTGGCCTTCACGCTCTATTTCCGCATCATCCGCACGATCGGCCCGGCCAAGGCGGCGTATAACAGCGTAATCGTGCCGGTGATCGCGATGCTGCTGTCGACGCTGTACGAAGGCTATCGCTGGACGACGCTCGCGGCGGCGGGTGCGGCGCTGGCGGGGGTCGGGCTGGTCGTGGCGCTGAGCGCACGCAGGCCGGCGCGATAATCGGGGTAGCGCGGGCGCCAACCGAGCACGCGCACCGCCTTGGCATTGGCGACGCGACGGTTCTCCGCATGAAAGGCGCGCGCCGCCGGGCTGAGCGCGGCGAGCGGCACGAGCGGCGGCGCGGGCAGGCCCAGCAGCCGCGCGGCATGGTCGAGCACCGCGTCCTGCGCCGCCGGGACGTCGTCGGCGAGGTTGTAGGCGCCCGCGGGCGCGTCGAACCCTGCGACCACGCCGCGCGCGAGATCGTCGACATGGATGCGGCTGAACACCTGGCCCGCCACGCCCGTGCGCCGCGCCTCGCCGCTCCTGACCCGGTCGAGGGGCGAACGGCCGGGGCCGTAGATGCCGGGCAGGCGGAAGACGCGCGCGCCCCGCGCCAGCCAGGCCGCGTCGGCGCGGTTGCGCCCGGCGCGGCGGCCGCGGTCGGCGGGCGCGTGCTCGTCGACCCAGGCGCCGCCGGTGTCGCCATAGACCCCGGTCGACGACAGATAGCCGAGCCAGCCGCGATCGAGCCACGCGCCATAGGAAGCGAGCACGGGATCCTCCCCCGCCCCGTCGGCATCGGGCGGGATCGAGGAGAGCACATGGGTCGCCGCGGCGAGCCCCGCACGCACCGCGTCGGCGTCGTCGAAGCGGATCGTGCCGTCACGCCCGTCGCGGGTGGTGGCGAGCAGCGGCACCGACGCGGCCTCGGCGATCGCGCGCGCCGCATAGCCCAGACCGAAGACGAACAACCGCATCGCACCCCCCGTTCGATCAGACAGACCCGCGCGACCCGCCCGCGGTTCCCTCCCGTGGCGATCCGCCGCGGCGACAATCGCCTCGACCTCGCGCGATAAGCCGCTAGGCGGGAGCGGTGCCAGCGCTCATCCCGATCGACGATCCCGCCGACGCGCGGATTCATCCCTACCGCGACGTGCGCGAGCGCGACCTGGTCGGTCGCGACGGGCTGTTCGTCGCCGAGGGCGTGGTGGTGCTGGAGAAGCTGGTGACGAGCCCGCTCCACCGCCCGCTGTCGCTGCTGCTGGCCGAGAAACGCGCCGAGCCGCTGCGCCCCTTGTGGTCGCGGCTGGGCGAGGACGTGCCCGTCTATGTCGCGCGCCAGCCGGTGCTCGACGCGATCGCGGGCTTTCCGCTCCACCGCGGCGTGCTCGCGATCGGTGCGCGCGCACCGATGCCCGAGCCCGCGGCGCTGCTCGCCACGGCGCGCGCCGCCGCGCGCGACGTGCTGCTGCTGTGCGGCATCGCCAACCACGACAATATGGGCGGGATCCTCCGCAACGCCGCCGCCTTCGGGATCGGCGCGGTGCTGCTCGATTCGGATTGTTGCGACCCCTTCTATCGCAAGGCGATCCGGGTCTCGGTCGGCGCCGCGCTCGACGTGCCGCAGGCGCGGCTCGCGCCGGGCGCTGACGCGATCGCGCTGCTCGACCGCGCCGGCTTCGCGCCGGTCGCGCTCAGCCCCGCGGGGTCGATGGCGCTCGCCGACTGGGTACCGCCGCCGCGCAGCGCCGTGTTGCTCGGGGCCGAGGGGCCGGGGCTCGCCGCCGCGCTGATGGCGCGCACCGCGACGGTGCGGATCCCGATGGCGGACGGGTTCGACTCGCTCAACGTCGCCACCACCTCGGGGATCGTGCTCCACCATCTCAGCGCGGCGCGACGGCGCGGCGGCTGAGCCCCGCGCTCACTCGATGCGGAAAGCGCGGAACGGCGACCCCTTGCGCAACGGCACCGGCACCAGCCAGGCGAAATGCTCGCCGCGCGCCAGCCGCGCGTAGAAGCCGGCCGGCGCCTTGGCGCGGTAATTGGTCGATTCCGCCATGTCGGGGCACACCAGCAGCAGCGTCGCGCCGTGACGCTTCATGATCGCGCGCGCGCGATCCGGCTCGCCCTTGAAGGCGTGGTGGACGTCGAGGATCGCGTCGCCGTTGCGATGATAGGGCCCGGCGATGGCGTTGTGATGGGTCAGCGTGATCAGCCGCGGGCCGAGGTCGACGAAGGTGAAGACCGTCTGGCGCGGCAGCCGGTTGAGCGGCGCCATCGCGGGGATGGTCATGCACCGCCCGGTGGCCTTGTTGACGCGGCGGACATAGGCGCTGGGGCGATCGATCTTGAACCAGTCGATCGCGAGCTGCGCGAAACTGCCCGAGACCAGCACGAACACCGCCACCGCCGCGAACGCCTTCACCGGCCAGTAGCGCGGCGCGAGCAGCCACGGCAGCGTCGCCCAGGCGAGCGCCGCGGCGCCGGGGATGGCGAGCAGCTGCGCCGCCGGTCCGGCACGCGCCTGCCACAGCAGCATCAGCGCGGCGAAGGCGCCGAACAGCGCGACACAGGCCCAGCCGCGCAGCGCGGGCGCGCGCCGCGCGCGCCACGTCGCGAGCAGCGCGCCGATCAGCCCGATGATCGGCAGCGTCACGATCGGCAGCGCGACCCGCAGCGGGTGGCGATAGATCGGCTTGGCCTCGCGCACGTTGGCGAGCCAGGTGGTATAGAGTTCGTCCGACACCTGCTCGGGCCGGCCGAGGCATTGCGGGAAGGCGAGCGCGAAGAAGCCCGCCACCGCCGCCCCCGCCGCCAGCGCCAGCACCAGCCGCACCGCCGGCCGCTTCGGATCCACCAGCGCGAGCAGCAGCAGCAGCCCGCCCGCGAGCACCACCACCGACAGCCACACCGGGGTGAGCGCGTCGCAGCGCAGCGCGCGATTGGCGTAGGAGGCGAAGCCCGCGTACCCCAGCGCGCCACCGCCCGCCAGCGTCAGCGCATAGACCGCGAGCCGGTCGCGCTCGCCGCGGTCGATCACCCAGGCGAGCGCGAGGATCGCGCCCGACATCGCGGCATAGGGCAGCATCTCGAGCCCGATCGTCATCGACACCGCGGTGGCGACGCCGACCAGCGCGCCGCCGCGCGCGCCGCGCGGGTCGCACAGTCCCGCGACCGTCACCGCCAGCATCGCGAGCTGCCAGCCGTGATGGTCGATCCGGTCGGGCATGAACATGCCCAGCGTCACGTTGGTGGCGAGGAACAGCGCGGGCGCGAGCGGCCAGGCGAGCGGGTGTACCAGCCGTCGCAGCGTCGCCCCCAGCGCCACCAGCGTCACCGCCGCGGGCAGCAACGGCGCGATGCCGCACGCCAGCCGCTCGGCCTCGGCGGCGCCGACCAGCGGCCGCAGCAGCAGGATCAACCCCGCGATCGGCAGGTCGACCAACCGCGACCAATGGATGTCGAACCCGCCCGGCGGATTGAGGCGATAGTCGCGCAGGTCGAACCAGCCCTGGCCGGCGAGCAGCGCGCGCACCTGCATCAGCCGCATATTGTCGTCGGTGTCGCCGAGCGACAGCCAGTGGATCGCGGCCCAGCGCTTCCACAGGAACCAGGCGGCGATGCCGACCCAGACGAGCAGCGACAGACGCAGCCAGTCGCGATCGATCACGCCGCCCGCGCGCGCGATCGCGTCGCGCGCCGCGCCCAGCCTGTCCCGTCGGGCGTGCAGCCTTGTCGTTCCCAAAACGCTTCCTTCCGGCCCGCGAGCGCGATAGAGCCGCAGCCGCGTCTAGCCGCGGCGGCGCAAAGGGCAAGGTTTTGGCAGCGTCTCACTCCCCTTCATCGGCGTCGCCGCCCCCCCGCGCGGCGCAGCGCGAGGTCTTCTGGCAGCTGGTCCGCTTCGGCGTGACCGGGGGCGTGATGACGCTGCTCTACGCCGCGGTCTATTGGCCGCTCGCCACCTATGTGATGTACCCCAATCTGGCGGTGGTGGTCGCGTTTCTCAGCGTCACCTTCATCGGTCGCTTCGCGCACGGCGCGGTGAGCTTCCGCGGGCACGGCACGCGGAGCGCGCGCACCGCGCGGCGCTTCTTCCTGGTGCAATTGTTCGGCTTCTTCCTGCAGCAGGGCTTCACCTGGGTGCTGGTGACCGGCCCCTTCTTCCACGGGCCGACATGGTGGCCGCTGGTGCCCGCGGTGTCGGTGGTGCCGCTGCTGACCTTCTGGCTCCAGCGCAACTGGGTATTCGCGTAACATGAAGGCAGATCGCTGATGGACCGCCGCGTCTACGACCGCATGGCGGAGCATGATTCGACCCACTGGTGGTATCGCGCGCGCCGCGACGTGCTCGCCGATTTCCTGACGCGCGAGGCGCGGCTGCCCGCGCGCGCGCGCATCCTCGAGATCGGCTGCGGCACCGGGCACAACCTGCCGATGCTGGCGCAGTTCGGCGAGGTCGACGCGATCGAGATCGACCCCGCCGCGCGCGCGATCGCGAGCGAGCGGCTGGGCAAGCCGGTCGGCGCCGCGCCGCTGCCCGAGCTGCCGGGGGTCGAGCGCGGCGGCTATGACCTGATCGCGGTGCTCGACGTCGTCGAGCATATCGCTGACGACGTCGCCGCGCTGGCGGCGATGCGCGCCTGCCTCCGGCCCGGCGGCAAGATCCTGATCGCGGTGCCCGCGCACCAGTGGATGTGGAGCGCGCACGACGTGGTGAACCACCACCATCGCCGTTATTCCAAGCCGACGCTGGTGCGCGCGATCCGCGCGGCGGGGCTCCGCGAGCGCGGGCTGACCTATTTCAACTCGCTGCTGTTCCCGCTGGCCGCCGCGGCGCGCGTCGCTGGCCGGCTGACCGGGCGCGACGACAGCGACGATTCACCCCCCGCCGCGCCGCTGAACGCCTTGTTCGAGCGGATCTTCCGCGTCGAGCGCCATCTGGTGGGGCGGGTGCCGATGCCGATCGGCGTGTCGATCCTGACGCTGGCCGAGCCGGCCTAGCGTGTGAACCGGCGGGGTGCTCCTGCGGCAGCAGGAGCACGGTTGACCGGGGTGGATCAGACGCCCGTCGACCCGGTTCGGCCGTCGCGCCCGTGCCGTGGGGAGCCGGAAGCGATCCGCCGCCGCTCCCTTATCCCGCGAGCAGCGTCTGGGTGAAGCGCTGCGCGTCGGTGGCGAGCAGCGACAGGGTGCGCTCCAGCAACCGCGTCGCGTCGCGGAAATGCTCGGCCGAGGCGAGGTTCTGCTGCACCGTCGTGCCGATCCGCTCGCTCGCCGACGCCAGGGCGTGCGTGCGCTCGCGTACCTCGCCGATCCGCGCGTTGAGCTGGTCGATCGATCGCGCCTGGCCGCGCGACATCAGCGCCACCCGCCCCGCGCCCTCGTCCATCCCGCCGATCAGCGCGGTCAGGCTCTGCGTGTTCGACACCATCGTGCCCATCTGCTGCTGCACCGCCTCGATCGTGCGCCGCACGTCGCTGGTCGACGATCCCGTCCGGCTCGACAGCGACTTGATCTCCGCCGCCACCACGGCGAAGCCCGACCCCGCCGCGCCCGCGCGCGCCGCCTCGATCGTGGCGTTGAGCGCGAGCAGGTTGGTCTGCTGCGCGATCGCGTCGATCACGTCGACGATCTGCTCCACCGTCGCGGCCTGCTGCTGCGACGCCGCCACCGCGGCCTGCGCGCTCTGCGCGTGCCGGTTGATCGAGCGCGCGGCGTGGCTGGTGCGCTCCACCTCGCGGTCGATGTCCTCGAACGCATTGGCCAGCGAGCGCGTCGCCTCGCTCGCCTGCGCCATCTCGTCGCTGAACTGCTGCGCGATCGTGTCGAGCTGGTCGGCCAGCGCGCGATCCCCCGCGGCCGAGCCGGTGAGGTCGAGCGCGTTGCGATCCAGCTGCGCCATCGCCGCCTGCGCCTCACGGATCGCGCCCGCGACCTGCTCCTCGAACGTCTGTGCCAGCGCGCGCAGCGTGTCGCGACGGTGCGCCTCGGCGACGCGGGTCGCCTCCGCCACCTCGACGTCGCGGCGACGCTCCTGCTCGCGCGCCGCGGCGTGGAGCCGCGCGGCCTCCTGCTCCAGCCGCGCCGCCTCGCGGCGCTGGCGATCGAAGGTCTGCAACGCGGTCACCATCTGCCCCAGTTCGTCGCGGCGGCGCAGCGCGGCGAAGTCGGGCGGGTCGCCCGCGAGCACCTGCTCGGTCGCGGCGGCGATGCTGGTGATCGACCGCACCGTCGAGCGGCTGATCAGATAGGCCATCGCGAGCCCCAGCGTCGCCGCCAGGGTCGCCACCACCACGATCGCCAGCAGCGTGGCGCGCGTCGCGGTCACCGCGTGCGCGGCGCTCGCATCGGCCCGCGCAACGCCGTCCTCGGTCATCCGCCGCAGCCGGTGCTCAACGCGGCGCGCATTGTCGCGGAACGGCGCCACCATCGCGGCGCTGCTGGCGAAATCCACCTCGAGCATCGAGGTGATGACGCCGACGGTGGCGCGATATTCGTCGAGCGCGGCGATCATCGCGTCCAGTGCCGCGCGGTCCGCCCCGTGACGCGCGCGATAGCCGGTCAGTTCGGCGCGCACGCGCTCCAGGTCGCGCTCGATCCGCGCGGCGCGCGCGGGCACGTCGGTCGCGGGCGCGGCGGCCTTGGCGACGAGCAGCCGATAGAGTTCCGAATCCGCCATCTCGAAGCGCAGCGCGACCGCGTTGAGCTGGCTCAGGTCGCGCATGTCGCCCTGCACGATGCGGCTGACGCTGCGATCCGCCACCAGCAGCCCGCCCGCGCTGAGCGCCGCCACCAGCGCGAACAGCACCAGCATCAGCACCGGCGTCGCGGCGACCTTGGTGGTGATCGGACGATCCGCCAGCCGCACGCGCCGCTCGGCGCGATCGGCCAGCCGCCGCAGCACGCTCACCATGTCACAAGCTCAGCCGCATGCCGCCGCGCACGCGCCGGTCCGCCGCGATCGGTGAGCCCGCCGCCCCGTCCGCCAGCGTCAGATTCTCGCCCGCGGCGAACAGCTCGATCGCGGGGGTGAGGCGGTAGCCGAGGCGCGCGTCGAGCGCGACCGCCGCGTCGACGCGATACAGCCGCAGCTGCTGCGCGGCGGAGAAAGCGAACTGCCGCGTCGCCGAGGTGTAGCGCGCCACCGCGCCGGCATACCAGCGGCCGGCGTCGTGGCCGAGCGCGACATTGGCCTTGTGCCGCGGCGTGGTGACCCGCGGCGCGAGCGCATATTCGATCGGCGGCACGATGCCGGCGAGATCGCCGTCGGTCTGCGTCCAGGTGTAGTTGACGCGCCAGTCGAGCGCGGCGAGGCGCCCGCTCGCCTGCCATTCGGTGCCATAGGTGGCGAAATCGCCCACCGCGGCGAAGCGGGCGGCCAGCACCGGCGCGGGGGTGAGGAACAGCTCCAGATGCGGCTCGAGCCCGTCGCCCGGCGAGGCGATCGCGTCCTGGGTGCGGGTGTAGAAGGCGGTCGCCTCCAGCCGCGTCCCGCCGAGCGACTGGGTGTAGCCCAGCTCGCCGCTCCACACGGCGACCGGGCGCATGCGCGGCGAGCCGGTGACGACGATCGGCACCGGCGTGGGCACCGCGAGCGGCAGCCGCAGTCCGAAACTCACCAGCGACGGCAGTTGATAGCCGCGCCCGCCGTTGAGCCGGACGCGACCGCTCTCCCCCACCTGTACCACGACAGCGGCGTTGAAGCTGAAGCGGGTGAGCGCGCGGTCGAACGCGGCGGGATCGTCGAGGACCGGCTGGATCAGTGCGCCCGACTGGCCGAGCCACAGCCGATCCACCCGCCCCGCCGCGCTCAAGGCGACGCGCGCGCTGGGATGCAGGTCGAGCATCGCGTCGAGCGAGCCGACGTCATAGGCGATCGTCTCGGCGAACTGCGAGGTGCCGCGCAGCCGGCTGTTGCGATACTCGCCCCCGACCCGCAGCGTGTTGACGGTATCGAGCCGGTACAGCGCCGCCGCCTTGGCGACGACGATGCGGTTGGCGAAGGGCGAGCTGGCACCCTGCGGCGCGTCGCTGCCCGCGACGCCATAATCGGCGTCCAGCCAGTTGACGTAGCTGTTGAGCGACACGCCGCCCCAGCCGGTGTCCTGGGTCAGCCCAGCGTGAACAGTGCCGCTGCGATAGCGCTGGTTGGAGAGCAGCTGGCTGGGCAGGAATTCGACCTGGCGATTGGTGGCATAGCCGCCGCCGAGCACCGCCTCGCCCGCCCCGACGCGCGCGCTCAGCTCGCCCGAGACCTGGTCGGCGGCGACATCGCCCACCGCGGGCGCGAGCAGCCCCGCGGGCACGCGCCGCTCGTCCTCGCGCAGCCGCCCCGCGGTCAGCTTGGCGCGCACACCCGTGCCGAGCGGCAGCGTGGCGGTCGCCGCGAGCCGCGAGACGCCGTGATCCCCCGCCGCGGCGGTGGCGCGCGCGCTGGCGGTGTCGCCGCGCTTGGTGATGATGTTGACGACGCCGCTCGCCGCGTTGAAGCCGAACAGCGCCGCGGCGGGGCCGCGCACCAGCTCGATCTGCTGGATGTCCTCCAGCTGGACGCCGAGCAGGTTCCAGTCGGTCATGCCATAATGGTCGAGATAGACCTGGCGCCCGTCGACCAGCACGAGCAGGCGCGCATTGTAGGTCTGCACCCCGCCGCGCACCGCGACGTCGCTCTGCCCCGCGGTCCAGCGATGGACGTCGACCCCGGCGTAGCTCTTGAGCAAGCCGGGCACGTCGCGCGCGGGGGAGCGCGCGATCTCGTCCGCGGTGATGATCGTCGCCGCGGCGGGCACCTCGGAGGCGCGCTGCGGCTTGCCCGTCACGCTGGTGGTGACGGGCTCGCCGACCATCGCGGAGAGCGCGGAATAATCCACCGATTGCGCCGCCACCGGGGTGGCGGTGACGGCGGCGCCCAGCGCCAGCACGCCGAACCGACTCGCCGCCACCCTCATATCTCCTTGACAAGCATGAGGAAGGCCGAGCCGAACCGGGCATTGGCCGCGCGCGCCGCGGCGCGGTTGACGGTGATCTGCACGCGCGCGCCGCTGGCGATGCCGACGACGCAGCGCGCCGCCTGGACACACGCCTCGTCCGAGGTGATCGTCACCACCGAGGCACGCGACGCCGCCGCGGCGATCGCGTCCTGATCGGCACGCGTCCCCGCCGCGACGAAGGCGACGCGATAGCCCGCGAGCGACTCGAGCGCGGTGGCGGGCACGCGGCGCGGGCGCAGCACCGCCTTGCCCGCGATGCTGCCTCCGCCGATCGCGCGCTCGATCGCCGCGGCATCCGCGATCGACGCCGGATTGCCGGGCGAGAAGACGATCGCGGCGGGCATGGTGCCGCTGGGCGGCGGCTGGAGGAAGGACACGACCCGCACCGCGATCGGCACGTTCAACTCGGCCTGTAGCGGCACGGGCACGACCGCGGCCACAGCCATCACCGCCAACAACATTTTCCTCACGCGCACCACCCTCGACATCGCGCGATCGAATAGGCGCCACGCCTCACCACGAGGTTAACGTCGCGCTCATGATGCGCCGCGCGACGCGCTGCGGCATAAGCCCGCGCCTTGGCTGGGATTGGATCGATGAAGCTGCTGATCGTCGAGGATGATACCGATTATGCCGCGGCGCTGCGCGACTCGCTGCGCCGGCTGGAGCATGAGGTGGCGGTCGCGCGGGACGGGCGCGACGCGCTGCTCGCGCTGGAGCGCGACGGCTATGACGCGATGGTGCTCGACTGCATGCTGCCGCTGGTGGACGGCGCCACGGTGGTGCGACGCGCGCGCGATCGCGGGCAGCGGCTGCCGGTGCTGATGCTCTCCGCGCTCGGGCGCAGCGCGGACAAGGTCGACGGTCTCGACGCCGGCGCCGACGACTATGTCGTCAAGCCGACCCCGCCCGAGGAGATCGACGCTCGGCTGCGCGCGCTGGTGCGCGCGCGCGCCTGGACGCGGGCGGGCGACGCGCCCGCGGACACGCTCCGGGTCGGCGACATCGTGGTGAGCCCCGGCCAGCACCGCGCCTGGCGCGGCGACCGCGCGCTCGATCTGGCCAAGCTCGAGTTCGGCGTGCTGGCCGAACTGGCGCGCCATGCCGGCCATTATCTCACCCGGGCGATGCTGATCGAGCGCGTCTGGGGCTATGATTTCGAACCCGCCACCAACATCGTCGACGTGCAGATCCGCGCGCTGCGGCGCAAATTATGTGCGGCGGGGGAAGACGACCCGATCCTGACCAGGCGCAGCGTCGGCTATATGCTGCGCGGCTGAGATGAGCTCGCTGCGCGCGCTGACCTTGTTCTTCCTCACCGCCTTCGCCGCGGCGACCGCGATGGCGGTGTACCTCACCGACCGCGCGGCGCAGGCCGCGCTGGTGAGCGCGGTCGATCGGCGGATCGAGCAGGTCGCCGACGCGATGCTCAGCGAGGTCACGCCGGGCGACGCGCGCGCGATCCTGCGCCGCATCCACGGCTTCGCGGCGCGTCGCGACACGGGCGACATCGGCTTCGAGCTGGAGGATGCGCGCGGGCATCGGCTCGGCGGCAACGTCGTGATCGGGCGCGTGCTGCCGCTCGGCGACACGACGCTGCGCGCGCGCGACGGCATCCCGGGGCTGAGCGCCGGGCGCGCGCAGACGCGCGACGCCGGGGGCGGGCTGCGGCTGATCACCGTCGCGGAGACCGAGCCGATCGACGGCTATGCCGCGACGCGGTGGCGGCTCTACCTGCTCGGCTTCGGCGCGCTGCTGACGGTGGTGCTGGCGGGCACGCTGAGCTTCGGGCTGATCGTGCGGCAGCGCATCGGCGAGGTGCGCGCCACCGCCGCCGCGATCATCGACGGCGATCTGGCGCGGCGCGTGCCCGTTCCCGCGGGCGGCGGCGCCTTCGCCGCGCAGGCGCAGGCGTTCAACCGCGCGCTCGACCGGATCGCCGCGCTGATGACCCAGTTGCGCGAGGTGAGCAGCGACGTCGCGCACGATCTGCGCACGCCGCTGGCGCGGCTGCGCGCGCGGCTGGCGCGACTGGCCGAGGCGACGCCTTCGGATAGCGACCGCGACGCAGAGCTGGCGGCGGCGGTGGCGGAGTGCGACGCGCTGCTCGGCGTCTTCGGCGCGATCCTGCGCATCGCCGAGATGGGCGCGGGCGAGCGCCGCGCCGGGTTCCGCGCGCTCGACCTCGGGGCCTTGGCGCAGCAGGTGTGCGACACGCTCGCCCCCGCCGCGACCGAGGGTGCGCGTCGGCTCGACGGCGGGCCGTTCGCGCCGCTGTCGATCCGCGGCGACCCGTCGTCGCTGAGCCAGGCGCTGATCAACCTGGTCGAGAACGCGCTCCACCATACGCCGCCGGGAACGCGCGTGACGGTCACGCTGGCGCAGCACGACGCGGCGGCGGTGCTCGCGGTGGCCGACGACGGACCGGGTATCCCGCGCGGCTCGCACGCGCTGGCGCTGCGGCGCTTCGGGCGGCTCGACGTCAGCCGGCACCTGCCGGGTCACGGGCTGGGCCTGCCGCTGGTCGAGGCGGTGGCGAAGCTTCACGGCGGCACGCTGACACTCGGCGATGCCGCGCCGGGGCTGCGCGCGACGATCACGCTGCCGCTGCCGCGCGGCTGACGCGCGGGAGGGGCGAACCCCTCCCGCGGCGATCAGGCGACCGCCTGCTTGAGCTGCTCGACCAGGTCGGTCTTCTCCCAGGTGAACAGGTCACCCTCGGGATCGCGGCCGAAGTGGCCATAGGCCGCGGTCTTGCTGTAGATCGGCGCGTTGAGCTTGAGGTGCTCGCGGATGCCCTTGGGGGTCAGCCGCACCAGCTTGGGCAGCGCCGCCTCGAGCTTGCTCTCCTCGACATTGCCGGTGCCGTGCAGGTCGACATAGACGCTGAGCGGCTCGGCCACGCCGATCGCGTAGCTGAGCTGGATGGTGCAGCGCTTGGCGAGGCCCGCCGCGACCACGTTCTTGGCGAGATAGCGCGCGACATAGGCGGCCGAGCGGTCGACCTTGGTGGGGTCCTTGCCGCTGAACGCACCGCCGCCGTGCGGCGCCGCGCCGCCATAGGTGTCGACGATGATCTTGCGCCCGGTCAGCCCGGCGTCACCGTCCGGCCCGCCGATCTCGAACAGGCCCGTCGGGTTGACGTAGATCGCCTTCTCCTCCGGCAGCCAGCCCTCGGGCAGCACCTCGGCGAACACGCCCTTCACATACTCGCGCAGCTTGGCCTGACCGGCCTCGTTCGACAGCTCGGCCGAATGCTGGGTCGACACCACCAGCGCGGTGGCGCGCACCGGCACGCCATTCTCATAACGCAGCGTCACCTGGCTCTTGGCGTCGGGCTCGAGGAAGGGCGCGGTGCCGGCGTGGCGGTCCGCCGCCATCTTCTCGAGGATCTTGTGGCTGTAATAGAGCGTGGCGGGCATCAGGCCGGGGGTCTCGTCGGTGGCGTAGCCGAACATGATGCCCTGGTCGCCGGCGCCCTCGTCCTTGTTGCCGCTCTCGTCGACGCCCATCGCGATATGCGCCGACTGGCCGTGCAGGTTGTTCGAGAAGTCGAACGTCTGCCAGTGGAAGCCCGACTGCTCATAGCCGATCCGCTTCACCGTGGCGCGCACCGCCGCCTCGATCTCGTCGAGCACGCCCGGCGCCCACTGATCATTCTCGTAGATGCCGCGGCCGCGGATCTCGCCCGCGAGCACCACCTTGTTGGTGGTGGTCATCGTCTCGCACGCGACGCGCGCCTCGGGATCCTTGGCGAGGAACAGGTCGACGATCGCGTCCGAGATCTGGTCCGCGACCTTGTCGGGGTGTCCCTCCGACACCGACTCCGAGGTGAAGATGAACGACTGACGCATGGAGGCTCCGGCAGATAACGATATAACGATAGCTTTATATGCTTACCGCCGGCGCGCGCGCAACGCAACCGCACCCGCCACCAGCGTGAGCCCGACCAGCAGCGCCGCCCAATTGCCCATCATGGCGAACAGCGTAGCCCGGTGCGCCGGCGGCAGCGGCACGTCGATCGCGCCGCCGACATGATGCGCCACCGTGCCGAGCAGCGCGCCGTCGGCAGCGATCACCGCGGAGATGCCGTTCGGAGTCGCGCGCACCACGGGCAGGCCTTCCTCGATCGCGCGCAGCCGCGCCTGGGCGAGATGCTGCGGCGGCCCCCAGGCGCCGAACCAGGCGTCGTTCGACGGATTGAACAGCAGTCGCGGCCGGTTCGCGCGCTCCACCACCTCGCCCGAGAAGATGATCTCGTAGCAGAGCTGCACCCCGATCGCGCCGAAGCCGGGCACCGCCAGCGTGCGCGGCCCCGGCCCCGGCGCGAAGTCGAGGTCGCCCGGCACCAACCGCGCCAGCCCGAGCGGCTTGAGCAGCCACGGCATCGGCAGATACTCGCCGTAGGGCACGAGATGCGCCTTGTCGTAGCGCGCGCGGATGCGCCGCGCGGGATCGAGCACGAACACCGCGTTGGTCGCGTCGGTGACGTCGCCGCGCGAGTCGAAGCGCAGCGCGGTGCCCCCGGTCATCAGCATGTCGCGCGGGCCGAGCACCGCGGTCATGCGCGCGCGGGTGAGCGCGGGGCTGGTGTCGCCGTAGACCCAATAGGGATAATCGTCCTCGATGAAGTCGCGGATCACGCCCTCGGGCCACAGGATCAGCCGCGGCGTCGCGCCGGGGCGGCCCGAGAGGCGCGTGAGCCGCGCCAGCATCATCGCCTGATCGCTCTCGCCGCGCTGGTCCTGCGGCACATTGGGTTGCACCACCACGACGCGCGGCGTGTCGGGCAGCACCGCGGGGGTGGTGCGATAACTCAGCCACTGCGCCACGAGCAGCCCCGCGGCGCCGAGCGCGACCCCGCCCAGCGGCACGGCGCGGCGCGGCACGCACAGCAGCAGCCCCGCCAGCACGACGGTCAGCCCCGACAGCGCATAGGTACCCGCCAGCGTCGCCAGCCACGCCACCGGCTGCACCGGCACCCACATCACCGCGAGCGGATCCCAGGCATAACCGGTGAACAGCCAGGACCGGATCCACTCGGTGACGATCCAGCAGGCGCCGAACAGCAGCGCCCAGCTTACGTCGGGCGCACCGCCGCGCCGCAGCCGCCACGCCAGCCCCGCCGCGACCGCGGGAAACACCGCGAGATACAGCGCGAGCGCGAATGGGGCGAGATAGCCCAACGCGTGCGGCATCTTGTCCTGGAAGGTGAAGGCGTGCTGGAACCAATTGTCGTTGATCGTGAAATGCCCGACGCCGAAGGCATAGCCGCGCCACAGCGCCTGGCGCAGCGTCGGCGCGGCATGGACCAGCGCCATCCATGCCGCGATCGCGACCACCGCGAGCCACCACAGTTCGAGCGGCGCGAAGCCACAAGCGGCGACGACACCGAGCAGCAGCGCGGCGAGAGCGGGATAGCGCGTCATGCGCGCGGCGCTAGCAGCTCCGCGCGCGCGGCGGGAGGGGGATGCGGCCGCGGGCGCGCGACTTCGTCGTCCCGGGTCGGTCGCGGCGAGGTCGAGCGCGGCCACGGACCGGCCGCCCCAGTCACAGGGCGCGGGTGAGCAACCGGGCGCGGCCCACCACCACCACCGCCCCGGGCGCCACCACCTCGCTCGGCCAGTCGGGATGGTCGCTGCGGATCTCCAGCCCCGCCGCGACCCAGACCAGCCGCTTCACCGCCAGCAGCTCGTCGCGCCGGATCACGTAGATCGCACCCGCGTCCGGCGGGACACGATCCGCCGTGTCGACCAGCAGCCGATCGCCGTCACACAGCGTCGGCGCCATCGACTCCCCGGCGACGGTGATGAGCGAGGCGTTCGCCGCCGCCACCCCGGCGGCGCGCAGCAGCGCGCGCGGCACCGGCTCGGTGCGGATCAGCCGGTCCGCCGCGATGCGCCCCGGCCCCGCCGCCGCCTCCACCGCGAGCCACGGCACCGCCACGGTGTCGCTCGCCACCGGTGCGGCGCCGAGCAGCGCCTCGTCGATCGCGAGGAAGTCGGCGAGCGCGCGCCGCTCGCGCTCGGGCAGGCGCCGGGGCGAGCCGCGCAGCACGAACTGGCTGAGATAGGCCTGGTTGCGCCCGATCATCCGCGACAGCGCGGACAGAGCGACGCCGCGCGCCCGCGCCGCGCGCGCCAATGCCTCTTGCGGGGTCTCGACCATGCGCGACCCTATACTGAGGATTTTTCCTCGACAAGTTGGAAATTGGAGAACAGACAAAGAACAGCCGAGTCGAGAGAGGGTCACATGAGCTTGTTGATGGAGATCGAGCGCTATCTGCGCCGCACGGGCATCGCGCCCACCACGTTCGGACGTCGGGCGGTCAACGACCCGCGGCTGGTGCTGGACCTTCGCCGCGGCCGGGTGGTGGGGTCGAAGATCCGCCGCCGGGTCGAGGCGGTCATTCGCGCGGTGCCGCGGTGAGCGCGGGGCGTTTGCAGCGGGCGCTGGCGCGCTCGGCCACCGCGGCGGGTGCGGCGCTGACGATCGAGCGGCATCGCGCGCGCGCGTGGCACAGCGCCACCTTCGCCGGCGACCGCCACGAACTGGTCGTGACCGGGGCGAGCCCCGCGCTGGACGCGTGGCTCGACCGGCTCGACCCCGTCGCACTGAGGGTGCCGGGTCACGTCATCGCGGAACTGCGCGTGGTGGCGCGCTCGTCCGCGGCGGGTCACACCCGCGCCGAACTGACGGGATATACGGTGGTGACGGGCTGAGCCGGGTCCGCGATCAGGCGGCGACGAGCACGCGGAGCCGCTGGAGCGTCTCGTCCAGCAGCAGCGGCTCGAACGGCACGGGGCGCGGGCGCGGCGCAGAGTCGCCCGTCCCCCGCGCCATCGCCGCGGGATCGAACAGCCGGAGCGGCAGGTCGAGATCACGCGGCAACGGCCGCTCGGTCGGCGCGACGCGCGGCGCGGGCGAAGGGGCAACGGCCACGCTGTCGCGGCGGCGCTGGACACGTTCCCACAGGTCGGCGACATGCGAGAGCGACAGGCCGGTCGCGCCAGCGCGCGCGAGCGGTAACGGGCGGGGGAGAGCGGCAGCAACCATGCGCCGCCTCTAACCCCGCAGAAGTAAGCCGATGGTAAACGCGGCGGTAGTTATATCCGCCGCGTCACTCGCCGGTCGATCAGCGGCACTTGACCTTGCCGCGATCGATCGAGCGCCCCAGCAGCGCGCCGCCGCCCGCCCCGAGCAGCGTGCCCAGCGTGCCACCACCGACCAGATTGCCCAGCACGCCGCCGCCGACGCCGCCGATCACCAGCCCGGTGGTGCCGTCGTTGCGCTTGCAATAAGCGCGACCGTCGCGGCCGCGGTAGATCTGGTCGTCACGGCCGAGCGCGCGCTCGCGCCGGCTGCTGCCGCGGCGATAGTCGCGCGACGGATCCCAATTCTCGTCGTCGCCGTGCCAGCGATAATCGCGATCGCGGCGCTGCGCGTCGGCGGCCGGCGCGATCATCGGGGTGGTGGCGGTGGCGAGCGCGACCGCGGCGAGCAGGGCCTTCTTCATGACGTGCATCTCCTTCTGCTGGCGACGAACGTCGCAGTGGCGCAGGAGTTCACTTCGATCAGGTCGCGATCAGGCCGGCACCGTGTCGTGGCGGGGCAGCGGCGCCATCGTGCCCTCGGCCGACAGCATGTCCTCGCGCCTGGCGACGATCAGCGGCACCAGCACCTGCCCGGCGACGTTCACCGCGGTGCGCCCCATGTCGATGATCGGGTCCACCGCCAGCAGCAGCCCCGCGCCCTCTAGTGGCAGGCCGAGCGTGGTGAGCGTCAGCGTCAGCATCACCAATGCGCCGGTCAGCCCCGCGGTCGCCGCCGACCCGATCACCGAGACCAGCGCGACCAGCACATAGTCCGAGGCATGCAGCGCGATGCCGTAATATTGCGCGACGAACAGCGCCGCCACCGCCGGGTAGACCGCGGCGCAACCGTCCATCTTGGTGGTCGCGGCGAAGGGCACCGCGAAAGCGGCATAGTCGCGCGGCACGCCGGCACGCTCGGCGGCGTCCTCGGTGACGGGCAGCGTCGCGATCGACGAGCGCGACACAAAGCCGAGCTGGATCGCGGGCCAGGCGGTGGCGAAGAAGCGCGTCACCGACAGCCGGTTGAGCGCGAGCAGCGCGGGATAGACGACGAACAGCACCAGCGCGAGCCCGAGATACACCGTGCCCGCGAAGCTGCCGAGCGCGGCGAGCGAGGACCAGCCGTAGCGCACGATCGCGGTGCCGATCAGCCCGGCGGTGCCGATCGGGGTCAGCTTCACCACCCAGCGCAGCAGCCGGCGGAAGATCGCGAGCAGCGAGGCGTTGGTGGCGAGGAAGGCGCCCCCCGCCTCGCCGACGCTGACCGCCGCCGCGCCGACCGCGACCGCGACGACGATCAGCTGCAGCACGTTGAACGACAGCTTGGTCGCGGCGCCGCCGTCGGCAAGCCTGGTGCTCGCCTCGATGCCGAGGAAGTTGCCCGGGATCAGCCCGCGCAGGAAATCGAGCCACGAGCCGGTGGTGGCGGGCAGCGCGGCGGCGGACGGATCGACCCCGCTGCGCACCCCGGGCTCGAGCAACGTGCCGAGCGTGAGCCCGATCGTCACCGCGATCAGCGCGGTGACCGCGAACCACAGCAACGTCTGCCCGACCAGCCGCGCGGCATTGCCGAGGTCGCGCAGCGCCGCGATCGAGGCGACGATCGCGGTGAACACCAGCGGCACCACCAGCGCCTTGAGCAACTGGACGAAGCTGTCGCCGGTGAGCCGCAGCGCCTCGGCCAGCGCCGGCAGCTCGCGCGCCGCGAAGCCGAGCGCGACGCCGATCGCCATGCCGGCGAACACCTGCACGGTGAAGGAAGGAGTCTTCATGAGAGGAGAGGTGCGATCGGCGGCCGCGCTTCGCCAGCAACTTTCCGTTGCAGACGCGCGAGCGCGGCTATCGTCGTCCGCCTGCTGCACGGTGGCGACGCAGGTGGGCGTCGGTGCGGCCCGCCCGCGTCCATGCGGTAGGTGGGGGGCTTATTCCTTCGCCGCCTCCGCATAGGGCATCACCAGCGTCCCGTCCGGCGCGGCGGTGTAGGTGGTCTGCGTCGGATAGGCGATGCCGATCTTCTCGTCGGCGAAGCGGCGCATGATCGCCACCATCAGCCGGTCGCGCGTGGCGTGCGCGGTGGCCCAGTCGTCGCCTGGCGTGTCGACCTGGAGCGCATAGTCGAGGCTCGACGCGCCGAACGTCTCGAAGCCGCAGCGCGCCACCTTGGCGCCCTCCGCCTCGACCAGCTCGGTCAGGATCGCGGGCACGCGCGCCAGCGTGTCGGGCGGCGTCTCATAGGTGACGCCGATCGTGTAGGACACGCGGATGTGATCGCGCAGCGAGGTATTCTGGATCTCCTTGTCGAGCAGGTTGCGGTTCGAGATGATGCGCAGCTCGCCGGTGAAGGCGCGGATCCGCGTCGACTTCAGCCCGATCGACTCGATCACGCCGCTGGTGGTGCCGTAGCTGACCTTGTCGCCGCGGCGGAACGGGCGGTCGAAGATGATCGCCAACGCGGCGAACAGGTCGGCGAAGATGCCCTGCGCGGCGAGGCCGATGGCGATGCCGCCGACGCCGAGCCCCGCGACCAGCCCGGTGACGTTGACCCCGAGATTGTCGAGCACCACCACCAAGGCGATCGCGAACACCGCGACGCTGACGAGGAGGCGGATCAGCCCCATCGCGCTCATCAGCGCCTCGCCGGTGTAATGTTCGCCGCGGGTGCGGTGCTCGATCGCGCCGAGGATCAGCTCGCGTGCCCAGATCGCGCCCTGGAAGGTGACCGCCACCTTGAACAGGAAGGCGATCGTCGCGTCGAGCTCCGGCGGGGTGGCGGCATAGCCACTCACCAGCCGCGCCGAGAGCATGATGATGAAGAAGGCGTTGGTGCGCTCCACCGCGCGCCCCAGCACCGCCGACCAGCCCTTGCCCGAGGCGCTGCGCCGCGCCAGCCGCGGGCCGAAGGCGCGTAGCCAGAACAGCAGCAGCGCGATCGCCACGCCGATGCCGAGCGCGATCAGGATTTGCAGCCAGTGCTGCTGCAGCCAGGTCAGGCTGGCCCCGAGCAGTGCCTGCGCCTGATCGCCGACGCGGTCGGCGTCGATCGACACGGCCTGCTTGGCCGCCGCCGCCTTGCTGTCACTCATCTCAGGCCGCCTTCAACTCGCACGCGCCGCTCTGCTCGAGGAAGGCGATCAGCCCGCGCTCGGTGCGGCTGAGATACTGGCTGGCGCGCGGCAGCCGCAGCCCCTGGCGGAACGCCGCCTGCGCCGCCTTGTCCTTGCCCAGCTCGATCAGCGCGGGATGGACATAGGATTTGCGCGCGATCGCCGGCGTGTTGCCGAGCCGCTCCACGACCGGTTCCAGCATCGTCTTGAGCCCGATCGGCGCGGGCGCCTCGACCAGCGCCTCGAACGCGACGACGCTCGCGCCCCAGGTGCGGAAATGCTTGGCGGTGAAGCCGTCGCCCATCGCCTCGCGCAGATAGGCGTTGACGTCGGACGAGGTCACCGCGTGCGGCGCGCCGTCGTCGCCGACATATTGGAACAGCTTCTGCCCCGGCAGGTCCTGGCATTTCTTGACGAAGCGCGCGAGGCTGCCGTCGGTGATGCGCAGCTTGCGCGTCTTGCCCGACTTGGCCTTGTACTGGAGCGACAGCGTGCTGCCCTTGATCTGCGCGTGGCGGTCGCGCAGCGTGGTCAGGCCGTAGCTCTTGTTGGTCTTGGCATAGGTCTCGTTGCCGATGCGCAGCGCCGCCATGTCGAGCAGCTTGACGATCGCGGCGACGGTGCGTTCCTTGCTGTGGGTGCGCTTCTCCAGATCGGCCTCGACGCGCGCGCGCAGCTTGGTCAGCGCGCGGCCGAACGGGGCGCAGAGGTCGTATTTGGCCGCCTCCTGCTGCGCGCGATAGTCGACGTGATAGCGATATTGCTTGCGGCCCTTCTCGTCCCAGCCGACCGCCTGGATGTGGCCGCTCGGGTCGGGGCAGAACCAGGCGTCGGTATAGGCCGGGGGCAGGCCGATCGCGTTGAGCCGGTCGATCTCATCGCGGTCGGTGATCCGCTTGCCGTCGGCGTCGTGATAGGCCCAGGCGCCGTGACGCGTCTTCCGGCGCGTGATGCCGGGCTCGCCGTCATCGAAATACACGATGTGGCAGCCGCTGACGGTGGTTCGCTCGGCCGGTGCACTCATGTCGCGGGAAATGCGCGGGCTGCCGCATCGTTCCGGAACGGGTGCCCGGCGGCGGGGTTGGGACCGCGTCGAACCGACACGTATCAGGAGATTTCCCATGGCCGACCTGTCGCAAGCCCGCGTGCTGATGCTCGCCGCCGACGGCTTCGAGACGGTGGAGCTGTTCGAACCGCGCCAGGCGCTGGAAGCCGCGGGCGTCACCGTCTCGCTCGCCTCGATCAAGCGCGACCCGATCCAGGGCATGAAGCAGGACATCAACCAGGCCGAGACCGCCACGCCCGACCTCACGCTCGACGAGGTCGAGGTCGATGACTACGACGCGCTGGTGCTGCCGGGCGGGGTCGCCAACCCGGACAAGCTGCGCGTCGCGGCCAAGGCGGTGCAGATCGTCCAAGACTTCATGGACGAGGACAAGATCGTCGCGGCGATCTGCCACGCGCCCTGGCTGCTCGCCGAGGCCGACGTGATCGACGGGCGCCGGCTGACCGGCTTCGAGTCGATCCGCACCGACCTGGAGAATGCCGGCGGCGAGGTGGTCGACGAGGAGGTCGTGGTCGACGACAATCTCATCACCAGCCGCAAGCCCGACGACATCCCCGCCTTCAACAAGGCGATCCTCGCCGCGCTGACCGAGGAGCTCGGCGCCGACGAGGAGGAGGAAGAGGAGGCCTGAACCTCGCCGAGGCTGCGGGCGATCGGGGCGCGCCCCCGGGCCGTTGGTCCCGAGATGCGACGGTGAGGTGATCGCGTCACCTCACCGACAGGAAGCGCCGGCGATCGATCGTTCGACGCCGGCGACCCGGGTCCCTGCCCTAAGGATCGCGCGTCCTCAGATCCCGCCTTCCTCCAGGCTCAGCAGCGTCGCGTTGCCGCCCGCGCTGGTGGTGTCGACCGACACCGCGCGCTCGGCGCAGAAGCGGTAGAGGTACAGCGGCCCGCCCGCCTTCGGCCCGGTGCCTGACAGGCCCTCGCCGCCGAACGGCTGCGACCCCACCACCGCGCCGATCATCGAGCGGTTGATGTAGAGGTTGCCCACCGCCGCCGCCGCCTCGGTCACCTCGGCCGCGCGCGCGATGCGGCTGTGCAGCCCCATCGTCAGGCCATAGCCCTTGGCGTTGACCCGCGCGATCGTCTCCTCCAGCGCGCCCGCCTTCCACGTCGCGACGTGGAGCAGCGGCCCGAACCACTCGCGGTCAAGCGCCTCGACCGAGTCGAGCCGGATCAGCGTCGGCGGCACGAACAGCCCCTCCGCCGGCGCCGCCACCGTCTTCACCCAGCGCGCGCGCGCCTGCTCGCGATAGGCCATCAGCCGGTCATAGGCGGCGCGGTCGATCACCGGGCCGACGTCGGTGCGCGGGTCGCCCGCCTCGCCGAGCGTCAGCAGGTCCATCGCGCCGGCGAGCATCTCGATCAGCCCCTCGGCGATATCCTCCTGCACCAGCAGCAGCCGCAGCGCCGAGCAGCGCTGCCCGGCCGAGCGGAACGCGCTGGTGACGACGTCCGCCACCACCTGCTCGGGCAGCGCGGTCGAGTCGACGATCATCGCGTTGATCCCGCCGGTCTCGGCGATCAGCGGCACGATCGGGCGGTCGTCGTCCGCCAGCAGCGCGCGCGCGATCGAGCGCGCGGTCGCGGTCGAGCCGGTGAAGGCGACACCCTGCACACGCGCGTCGCCGACCAGCGCCGCGCCCACCTCGGGCCCGCCCGGCACCAGCACGAGCGCGTCGCGCGGCACCCCCGCCTCATGCGCCAGCGCCACCGCCGCGGCGGCGATGCGCGGCGTCTGCGGCGCAGGCTTGGCGACCACGGTATTGCCCGTCACCAAAGCGGCGACGGTCTGGCCGAGGAAGATCGCCAGCGGGAAGTTCCACGGCGCGATCGTCGCCCACACGCCGCGCCCTTCCAGATGGAGCGTGTTGCGCTCGCCGGTCGGCCCGGGCAGCTCGACCGAGCCGAGCGTGGCGCGCGCGCGGGCGGCGTAGTAGCGGCAGAAGTCGGCGGCCTCGCGCACCTCGCCGATCGCGTCGGGGATGGTCTTAGACGCCTCCTGCACGCAGATCGCCATCAGCCGGTCGCGGTCGCGCTCGAGCAAATCGGCGAGCCGGTCGAGACAGGCGGCGCGCGCCGCGACCGGGGTGGTCTGCCACGCCGGGAAGGCCGCGCGCGCGCGCGCCACCGCGGCGGCGACGTCGGCGGCGGGCGCAGGCGCCGGCTCCGTCATCGGCCGGTTCACCGCGGCGCGCGTGTCCTCCAGCACGACGCGGTCGCCGAGGTCGAGCCCGCGCGAGTTGCGCCGCTCGGCACCGAACAGCTCGGCCGGCAGCGGGATGCTCGGGTGGCGCGTGCCGCCGACCGACGCGATCTTGGCGACCGGATCGGCCAGGATGTCGGCCTCGCTCAGCCGCGCGTCGGCGAGCTGGTGGACGAAGCTGGAGTTGGCGCCGTTCTCGAGCAGCCGGCGGACGAGATAGGCGAGCAGGTCGCGGTGCCCGCCCACCGGCGCGTAGATGCGGCAGTGATAGCCCTGGTCGCGCACCAGCCGCTCGTACAGGCCGTCGCCCATGCCGTGGAGCCGCTGGAACTCGAAGTCGCGGCCGTTGCCCGCCCACTCCACGATCGTCGCGACGGTCAGCGCGTTGTGGCTGGCGAAGGCGGGGCGGATGTAGCGCGCGTCGAGCATGTCGCGCGCCACCGCGAGGTAGCTCACGTCGGTCGCGGCCTTGCGCGTGAACAAGGGATAGTCGTCGAGCCCCTCGACCTGGGTGCGCTTGATCTCGCTGTCCCAATAGGCGCCCTTCACGAGCCGCACGTTCATCAGCCGGCCGAGCGAGTCGGCCCAGGCCACCACCGGGCGCGCGCGCTTGCCATAGGCCTGCACCGCCATGCCGAACCCGTCCCAGTCACGTAAGCGCGGCAGAGCGGCGACCGCGCCGATGATGTCGAGGCTCATCTCGAGCCGCTCGCTCTCCTCGGCGTCGACGGTGAGCGCGATGCCGCGCGCCGCCGCCTGGAGCGCGAGCGCCTCGAGCATCTCGGTCAGCGCGGGCACGCATTCGTCCCAGCGCGCCACCTCGTAGCGCGGGTGGAGCGCGGAGAGCTTGACCGAGACCGAGTGGCCCGCCTTCGGGTCGCTGCCGACCGCGTCGATCGCGTCGACATAGGCCTGGAAATAGCGTTCGGCGTCGGCGCTGGTGCGCGCCGCCTCGCCGAGCATGTCGAAGCTGGCGGTGAAGCCGCGGTGCTCGGGCCGGCGCATCCGCTTCATCGCCTCGTCGATGGTGCGGCCCATCACGAAGATCTCGCCCATCATCCGCATCGCCGCGCCCACCGCCTGGCGCACGAACGGCTCGCCGGCACGACTCAGCAGCCGCTTGAGCGGCCCGGTCTCGCCCTCGCCCACCAGCGCGCGGCCGACCACCAGCCCCCAGGTGGCGGTGTTGACGAGGCGCGAGTTGGACTGGCCGGCGTGCGCGCGCCAGTCGGCGTCGCCGAGCTTGTCCGCGATCAGCAGGTCCGCCGTCTCGGGGTCGGGCACGCGCAGGAACGCCTCGGCGAGGCTGAGCAGCGCGACGCCCTCGGACGAGTTGAGGCGATATTCCTGGAGGAACTGGTTGACCCAGCCGCGCGCCTGCGCCGCGCGCAGGTCGGCGAGCAGCCCCGAGGCGGTGTCGACGATGCGCGCGCGCGAATCGGCGCCCGCGGCGGCGCGCTCCAGCAGCGGCTTTAGAACATCGGGTTCGCTGGCGCGGTGGAGTGCGCGGAGCTGGGCGAGAGTGGATGACGGTACGGCAGCGGCCATCTTCGTGCTTTCGGTTCGTTGTGTCTTGCGGGCACGGCAGCGCCGCGCCTAGACAGATGCGCGCGCTGTAGCGCGTCGCATGGCGGAGGGGAATCGCGGTGACGGCCGAGGAGATGAGCCAGGCGGTCGGGCGCGAGAGCGTCTCCGACTGGGTCGAGGTCACGCAGGCGATGATCGATCTTTTCGCCGAGGCGACCGGCGACCATCAGTTCATCCACGTCGATTCCGAGCGCGCCGCCGCGACGCCGTTCGGCACGACGATCGCGCATGGTTTCCTGACGCTGTCGCTGCTGCCGCTGCTGGCGGCGCGCACGCCCAACGCGCCGCGGCTAGACGGGGTGACGATGGGGGTGAATTACGGGGGCAACAAGGTGCGCTTCCTCGCGCCGGTGCCGTCGGGGTCGCGGGTGCGCGCGCGCTCGGTGCTGGCCGACTTCGCCGAGAAGCGGCCCGGGGTGTATCAGTATACCACCGCCACCACGGTCGAGATCGAGGGGCAGGACAAGCCCGCGATGGTGGCGGAGTGGATCACGCAGGTGTTCGTGTGAGGGGGGCTTCGCGCCCCTCCCCCTTTCCGTCATCCCGGACTTGTTCCGGGATCCACCGTGCCGCGCCCTCACCCGCCGGTTGGTGCGCCGACGGGTGGATCCCGGACCAGGTCCGGGATGACGGAAGTGAGTGCGAAGGCTGCCTCGAACCTCATCACCCCCTGACCCTCACCGAAGGACCCTCCCCATGCGCTCCGCCGTCATCGTCTCCACCGCCCGCACCCCGATCGGCCGTGCCTATCGCGGCGCGTTCAACAACACGCCCTCGCCGACCCTCGCGCATCACGCCATCGCCGCCGCGGTCGAGCGCGCCGGGGTCGACCGCGCCGAGATCGAGGACGTGATCCTCGGCGCCGCGCTCCAGCAGGGGCATCAGGCGAGCAACATCGCGCGCACCAGCCTGCTGCGCGCCGGGCTGCCGACCAGCGTGCCGGGCATGTCGGTCGACCGCCAATGCGCCAGCGGGCTGATGGCGATCGCGATCGCGGCCAAGCAGATCGTCGTCGACGGGATGGACGTGACGATCGGCGGCGGGGTCGAGAGCATCAGCCTCGTCCAGACTCCCGAGATGCGCGTCGCGCCCGACAAGGAACTGCTGGCGATGCACAATGACATCTACATGCCGATGCTGCAGACCGCCGAGATCGTCGCCGACCGCTACGGCATCGATCGCGAGGCGCAGGACCAATACGGGCTCCAGTCGCAGCAGCGCACCGCGGCGGCGCAGGCGGCGGGCCGGTTCGACGACGAGATCGTCGCGGTCACCGCCATCAAGGCCAATGTGAACAAGGAGACGAAGGAAGTCAGCCACGAGGAGGTGACGCTGGCGCGCGACGAGGGCAACCGCGCCGACACCAATATCGAGGGGCTGCGCGCGCTCAAGCCGGTGGTCGGGCCGGACCGCCACGTCACCGCCGGCAATGCCTCGCAGCTGTCCGACGGCGCCTCGGCCAGCGTGCTGATGGAGGAGCGGCTCGCCGAGCGGCGCGGGCTCACCCCGCTCGGCCGCTACGTCGGCATGGCGGTGGCGGGGACCAAGCCGGACGAGATGGGCATCGGCCCGGTCTATGCCATCCCCAAGCTGCTCGAGAAGAACGGGCTGACGATGGACGACATCGGCCTGTGGGAACTCAACGAGGCGTTCGCGGTGCAGGTGCTCTACTGCCGCGACAAACTGGGCATCCCCGACGAGCTGCTCAACGTCAACGGCGGCGCGATCTCGATCGGCCATCCCTATGGCATGTCGGGCGCGCGCATGACCGGCCACGCGCTGATCGAGGGCAAGCGCCGCGGCGCCAAGTACGTCGTGGTGACGATGTGCGTCGGCGGTGGCATGGGCGCGGCGGGGCTGTTCGAGGTGCTGTGAGGCGGCGCGCGGGTGGGGATGCGGGCGCGCCGCGCGCGGTGGCGCGCTCCGTCCCGCTCGCCCCGCCCCGCAACCAACCCGACGCGCTCTCGTTCTCCGTCCACACCGAGAGGAGACCCAAGATGGCGGACGCCAACACCGACCCGACCAAGCTCAAGCACGATCTGTGGCAGAAGATGGCGGACAGCCCCTTCGTGATGGTCGGCCCGGCGAACGGCTCGGCGCACAGCGAGCCGCTCACCGCGCAGCTCGACAAGGATCAGGTCGACACGTTGTTCTTCTTCGTCGGCAAGGACAATCGCCTCGCCGGCGGCGGGCGCGTGATGGCGCAATATGTGTCCAAGGCGCACGATTTCTTCGCCTGCATGGACGGCGAGGCGCGCATCGACAACGATCCCGCGCAGATCGACAAATTGTGGAACAAGCAGGCCGAGGCCTGGTTTCCGGGCGGTCGTGAGGACCCCAATCTCGCGCTCCTGCGCGTCGACATCGCCACCGCCGAGCTGTGGGAGAGCGACGTCTCGCTGTCGGGCCGCGTGAAGATGCTGTTCGGCGGCACGATCAAGGCCGGCGAGGAAGGCAGCCACGCCAAGGTGGCGACCACCGCCGAGAACAGCCCCGCCTGAGCGACCGACGCGGTCGTCCGCAGCGACGACCGCGCGCCCCCCCCCGCACGATGACCGGCCCGCGGTCGCACCCCTGGCCTCCGAGCCTGTAGCATCAGACGAACGCCGCTCCGTCCCTCCCCAGGACGGAGCGGCGAATCGTTTGTTACCGCGACCCCCCCCCCCGCCCGCGCGTGCTCAGATGATGCGGCGGTCGGTCGGGTGCGCGGGCGCCGCGGCCGAACGCGGGGTCACGCCCTCGTCGCGCAGGGGACGGTCGTCGTAGCGGTCGCCGACGATCGGCCGCTCGTCGCGCACGACCCGCTCGGTCACCACCGGCTGCGCCGCCGCGAGCCGCGCATTCTCGCGCTCCAGCTCGGCGATCCGCGCGTTGTCGCGCTCCAAATCGGCGATCCGCGCATTGTCGCGCTCCAGATCGGCGAGCCGGCCATGGTCGCGCTCCAGCTCGGCGACGCGCCGGCCGGTCGTGGCATGGGCGTCGCGCTCGGCGATGTAGCGCGCCTTCCACTTGCGCCCGCCCGGATGGCTCGCCAGCCCGAACAACCAGCCGGCGATCAGCGCGATCGCGAGGGCGATATATTGCGTCGATGTCGTGAACAGCATGGCTTCCTCCTGCCGCCGGGCCTGCCAGGGCCCATTACGACCGGGAAACGACCGGTGCGGACGCGGTGTTCCGCGCCCGCGCCGGGTCCGGCTATTGCGGGCCGGAGTGGAGGAAGGAGTCGTTGATCGAACAGGCCGCCGGGCCGAGGATGACGATGAACAGCACCGGAAGGATGAACAGGATCAGCGGCACGGTCATGATCGCGGGCAGGCGTGCGGCTTTCTCCTCGGCGCGCATCATCCGCTCGTTGCGGAACTCGCCCGACAGCACGCGCAGCGCGCTCGCCAGCGGGGTGCCGTATTTCTCGGTCTGGATCATCGTCGTCACCACGCCGCGCACGGCGTCGAGATCGACCCGCGTGGCGAGATTCTCGAACGCCTGGCGCCGGTCGGTCAGGAAGCCCAGCTCGATCGCGGTGAGCGCGAATTCCTCGCCCAGTTCGGGATAGGCCTTGCCCAGCTCGCGCGACACGCGGTGGAAGGCGGCGTCGACGGTCAGGCCCGCCTCGGCGCAGATCACCAGCAGGTCGAGCGCGTCGGGCAACCCCTTGCGGATCGCGTCGCTGCGCTTGCCGATCTTGTTCTTCAGGAAGATGTCCGGCGCCTTGTAGGCGAGGATGAAGGTGCCCGCGACCAGCCCGTAGCGCTTGAGCGGGCTCCAGTCGGGGAAAGCGTCGAGCAGATAGACGTAGATCACGATCAACCCGCCGAAGATGATCGGCAGCACCAGCCGGCCGAAGATCACCGCGACCGCCCATTCCTTCTTGCGGATGCCCGCCTGGAGCAGCTTGTGCTGCGCCACCTTGAGCTGCTCGTCCTGCAGCACGCGCAGCGACGACAGGAAGGCGCGCAGCCGGTCGGCGGTCTCGTTCTTCTGGACCAGCTTGGCGCGGCGCTTGGCGGTGGAGGCGGTGATCCCGGCCTTGAGCTGCTCGCGCCGGTCGTTGAGCGCGCGCACGCGCCGCGTCATCGGGTCGCGCACGCTGACCGCGGCGTAGATCGCGACGAACACCGCGGCCGCGGCGATGCCGGAGAGCAACGTCGCCGCCCAGGCGACGTCGATGCCGAAGAAGGAAGCGGAGGCTGGTTGCATGTCAGATCTCGAAGCTCACCATCTTGGCCATGATGAAGGCGCCGATCCCCATCCAGACCAGCCCGCCGCCGCCCGCGAGCATCAGCCGCGGATCGGCGAAGAAATTGAGCATGTACGGCGCGTTGATCATGTAGATCAGCGAGAAGACGATGAACGGCAACGACCCGACGATATAGGCCGACGCCTTGGATTCGGACGACATCGCGCGGATCTTCAGCTTCATCTGCGCGCGCTGGCGCAGCACGGTGGCGAGATTCTGCAACGTCTCGGCGAGATTGCCGCCGGTCTCGCGCTGGATCGCGATGGTGATGACGAAGAACTGGAATTCTGGCGTGCCCAGCCGGTCGGCGGTCTCCTGCAACGCCACGTCCATCGTGCGGCCGATCTTCATCTTGTCCGCCACCGCGCGGAATTCCTCGCCGACCGGGCCGGGCACCTCGGCGCCGACCACCTGCATCGTCTCCGAGATCGGTAGGCCCGAGCGCAACCCGCGCACCAGCAGCTCGATCGCGTCGGGGAATTTGACGGTGAAGGCGTTGACGCGGCGCTTGATGAGCGTCCCCACCGCGAGGTGCGGTAGCGCGCCGCCCAGCGTCAGGCCGAGGAACAGCGCCAGCAGGAACGGCATGCCGCGGAGCAGCAGCAACAGCGCCACCACGCCCGCGATGCCGACCGTGGCGCCGCCGTACTGACCCACGGTCCAGCTCTTGCCCGTCATCGCCAGCCGCTTCTGCAACTGCGCCGGGTTGGGCAGCAGCCGCATCGCGGCGAGATCGGCCCGCGTCGCGCTGCGTCCGGTGATGCGGCGCATCTGCGCCTCGATCGCGGTGCCGGGCGAGGCGGTATGCCGCTCGCGCAGCGCAGCGAGCCGGCGCGTCGTCGCCTTGCCGGCGGACGGCCCCGCGAAGGCGAGCGCCACCAGCCCGAGCGTCAGCGCGGCGCCGGTGAACAGCAGGATCAGCGGCAGGATCGGCATGGCCCCTCCTCGGCGCGGGCGCGCAGGTTCACTTCGCGTGCGCCGGCTTCTTGGGCATCAGGCCCTTGAGGTCGGCGAACTTGGAGAGCAGCGAGCCGCCGCGCGCCGCGCCGGCGCCGTTCAGCGGCTCGCCGTCGTCGCTGCTGCGCAGCAGCTGGTCGGCGAAGTCGCTCAGCGGCGTGACGGTCTTGCTCGCCTTGCCCACCTCGGCGAAGGGTTTGCCCAGCTTGGCCGCCTGCGCCGCCAGCTTCTGGTCGAACGGCACCACCACGTCGACCTTGCGCTCGATCGATCCCTCGAAGTCCTTGCGCGTGATCTCGGGCTGCGCGCCGGGATGGACGCGGTTCGCCAGCACCGTCACCTGGATCTGCGGCGCGTTGCTGCGCAGATAGGAGAGCAGGCGGATCGAATCGCGCGCTGCCGCGAGCGTCAGCTCGGTCACCAGCACCGCGGCGTTGATGTCGGCGAGCAGATGCGGATGCTGCACCAGCATCGGGCGCGGCAGGTCAATCACGCTCGCCTCGAACGCGGCGCGCATCTCCTCCTGCAACTGATAGAAGGCCGCGCCGTCGGTGATGATCGGCGCGCTGATCGGCGCCTCGGCCGACAGCACCGACAGTTTCTCCGACGCGCGCACCATCGCGCGCTCGATGAACAGCCCGTCGATGCGGCTGGGATTCTCGATCGCGTCGGTCAGCCCGCGCCCCGGCTCGAGGTCGAGCGCCAGCGCGCCCGTGCCGAAATGCACGTCGAGGTCGAGCAGGGCGGTGGAGCGCTTGCCGCGCTCGCTCATCAGCCACGCCAGCGAGGTGGCGACGGTGGACGCGCCGGCGCCGCCGCGGCTGCCGATCACCGCGACCGCGCAATGCGGACGGTCGAGCGACGCCTCCATCGGCTTGGGCGCGTTGAGCATCGCCTGCGCCTGGCCGAGCGCGTCGCGCACCGCGTCGGGCTGCAACGGCTTGAGCAGATAATCCTGCAATCCGCTGGCGAGCAGGTCGCGATACAGCCGCACGTCGTTGATCTGACCCGCGGCGATCACGATCGTCCCGGGTTCGCAGACCTCGGCGAGGCCGTTGATGTCGCCGAGCGGGTCGCTCGACTCCGCCAGATCGACGAACAGCACGTGCGGGCTCGACGTCACCGACAGCGTCTGCACCGCGTTGCGCAGCCCGCCCTTGTAGACGTTCTCGGTCGGCCAGCCGAGCTCGGCCGCGATCGGGCGCAGCGCCTCGACCGAACTGTCGTCGCACGCGAAGGCGAGGAAGGGCGCGCGGCTGCCCGCGGTGCCCGGCTTCCAGGGTGCGTTCATCTCACTTGCCTCCCGTGCTCTCGCTGCGCACCGCGGTGCCCCCCGCGCCGCTCGGCTGCGCGCGGCGCAGCGCGCCGATCGCCTTGTTGCCGGTCAGCGGGTCATAGCCGCCGGTATCGGACTTGCCGTGGACCAGGTCGTTGGGGTCGGCCACCATCGCGGCGAGATTGCCGTTGATCGAGCAGCCGTAATCGCCGCTGGTGCGCGCGTCGAAGTTGAACAGCCCGCGGTTGGACTGGGGCGAGCAGCTCGGCACCGCGGCGGCGGTGCGCGTGACGGTGACGCGCACCGCGCCCGGCGCGACCGCGCCACCGGTGAGCGGCGCGGCGGGCGCCAGCGTCAGGCCATAGCTGCCCGCGATCGCCGCCACGTCGGCGCGCGCGCCGTCTGCGTCGCCGCGCGGATCGTCGAGCGCGATCGAGTCGCCATAAGCGAGCCGCAGCGCGTCGAGCCAGCCGCGCAGCCGCTGTGCCTCGCCGCTGGCGAGGCCGTCGGGCGCGGCCTGGAGGTCGAGCGCATAGTCGCTGCGCGTCACCACCGGCTGATGCGCGGACTCGACCCCGCGATAGCTGCCGGCGCAGCCGGCGAGCGTCAGCGCGAGCGAGGTCAGGAGGAGCGGACGGTTGAGCATCGTTGACCTCAGTTGATCGAGAAGCCGGGCGCGGGCGCCGGGGACTTGCGGTCGCCCGGCTTCACCGCCTTGGCGTCGGCGGGGGCGCGCTCCGCCGGGGCGGGCGCGACCGGCGCGGGGATCGCGGGCAGCGGCGCCACCGCGCCGACCGCGGGCGCGGCGGGAGCGGCGGCCTGGGTAGAGGGCTTGGGCCGGTCGGCGGCGCGATTGCCGCTCTCCAGCGAGCCGACGAACACGCGCTCGAAATCGCCCGGCGCCTTGTAGCCGTCGGTCGGCAGCTTGATGTCGTTGCCGTTGACCGGGCGCACCAGATACGGGGTGATGACGATCACCAGCTCGGTCTCGTTGCGCTGGAAGCCGTTCGACTTGAACAGCGCGCCGATCACCGGCAGGTCGGCGACGCCCGGGGTCTTGTCGTAATTGTTGTTGTGCGTGTTCTGCATCAGCCCGGCGATCATGAAGCTCTGGCCCGAGCCGAGCTCCACCGTGGTCTCGGCGCGGCGCGTCGTCAGCGCGGGGACGCGCCCGCTGCCCACCGTCACCGCGTTGGAATAATCGAGCTGCGACACCTCGGGGCGGACGCGCAGCGAGATGCGCCCGTCGCTCAGCACGGTCGGCGAATAGGCCAGGCTGACGCCGAACTGCTTGTACTCGATCGTGGTGGTGCCGAGCGCCTGGCTGACCGGGATCGGGATCTCGCCGCCCGCCAGGAAGGTGCCGGTCTCGCCCGACAGCGCGGTGAGATTGGGATTGGCGAGCGTGGTCACCTGCCCCATCGTCTCGCCCAGGTCGATCGCGGACAGCACGTCCATGCCGAGCAGCTTGCCCGCCAGCCCGAGCGAGGTGCGCGTGCCGCTGCTGTCCTTGGTGGCGGTATATTGCGTCCCGCCGACGACGAACCGGCCCTTGGCCGGATCGAACGGCAGCGAGATCGACCCCGCGGGCAACCCGTAGAGCGCCGAGGCGTCGAGCTTGGGCAGCGCCGAGGTGTCGAGATCCGAGATCGTCCCCGGGCTGCGGCCCGAGTTGCCGACGAAGGTGAAGCCCCCGGTCCGGTCGCGCGTGACGAAGCTGTTGCCGATGTTCTTCAGGAACGAGCGGCTGACCTCGGCGAACTTGACCTGCAGGTTGACCTGGAGCGGGGTGGCGGTGCGCAGCCGGTTGACCACGCCGATCTTGAGCACCGCGCCCTCCGCCCCGACCGCGACGCCGGGGTTGAGCAGGCTGGTGACGAGACGCTGCGCCTGGTCCGAATCGGCGGGCGAGTCGACCGTGCCGTTGATCACCGCGATCTGGCCGACCTGGGTGACGCGGATGTCCGCCCCCGGCATCGCCGCCTTCAGCATGCGGTCGATCGAGGTCGAATTCTGCGCGACATGGACGCTGGCCGAGTAGATCACCGCGCCGCTGCGATCGGTGGCGAACACGGTCGAGTCGCCGAAGGCCTTGCCGAACAGATGGATCTGCCGCGGGTTGGCGACATAGACGTCGGCGGTGTCGGGGCTGGACGTCCACACCTCGCTCACGGTCGAGGGCAAGGTGATCAGCTCGCCCTCGCCGATCGAGAGCCACTTCTCGACGCTCGGCTTGGTGACGCCGGCGGGCGGCAGCCCGGTGCGGACCGTGGCGGCGGCGGTGGTGGCGCGCCGCGCGGCGGGGGCCGCCGTCACGGGCGGCAGCGCGACCCCGGCCAGTGCGGCCAGCGCGACGCCGCGCGCGAGGACATGGTGGAGGCGCATCTCAGTTCTTCCCTGCGACGGAGACTTCGGTGACGTTGTTGCCGCGCGCGATCCGCACCATCGGCATCGCCGGGCGCGGCGCGGCGCCGGGATCGATCGCGGCACCGGGGACCGGCGCGGTGACCGGGGTGCTGGAAACCTTGGCGGGCACGCTGCGGCGCTGGAAGCGCGACACGTCGGCGCCGACCGCATAAGTGGTCTCGCCCGACTGGGGCGTGTTGGCGACGCGGTCGAGCATCGCCTGCTCGGCCTTGGCATCCTTGGCGTCGCCGACGCTCACCGCGCCCGAGGCGATCGCCTGGTCGAGCTCGGAGGCGGTGTCCGCGATCGAGCGCAGCGACAGCGACAGCGTGCCGATCGTCTGCGCCACCGCGATCTGCTCGGCGATCTTGGGAGTCGCCTCGACCGTGACGTTCGAGAAGGTCTGGACGATCGTGTTGCCGTTCTCGTCCTTCTGGTCGCTGGTGCGCTGGTCGGTGGCGAGCACGCGCAGGTTGCGGATCACCGTCTCGCTCGCCTTGAGCGGGGGACCGTCGCCGCCGCCCTCGACCGACTGGGTCAGGATCAGGTCGATATGGTCGCCCGGGAAGACGAAGCCCGCGACCGAGGTCTGCGCCGACACCGGCACCGTCACCGCGCGCATTCCCGCGCCCAGCGCCGCGGCGAGGAAGCCGCGATCGCCCGGCTTGACCAGCTGGCCCTGGGTGACGGGCTGGCCCGCGGTCACCGGCAGCCGCACCACCGTGCCGATCAGCTTGGCCAGATCGGTCTGCGACTTCTGAAAATAGGCGTTCTCGACCAGCTCCTTGGGCCAGGGCTGGAACTTCAGCGCGGTGGCGTCGAGGATGGTGCCGACCGGCAGCGCGCGCGTCGCCACCAGCACCTCGGGGCCGTCGACGACGGGCGCGGACGGCGCGGCCATCGCCACCGCCTCGGGTGCCGCGGCACCGGCGACCAGCGAGCGCGCGGCGACCGCGGTGACCACCGCCACCACCAACGCCCCGACCAGCATGATGAGCTTGCGACTATCCATTGGCGAGAAGGTCCTCTGAGCGCGCGCGGCGGCGCCTAATCTGCGGAAAGTTATGCGCTGAATTGGTTAACAAGCGGTTCGGCTAACGTGATGAGCCCGGCCGCCGCGATGGCGACGCCATAGGGCACCTCGATCGCGCCCGCGCCGGCGCGCCAGCGCCGCTCGATCACGAACAACAGGGTCAGCGCCCCGCCGATCACCGACATCACCAGCAGGGTGTCGAGCAGCCGCAGCGGGGTGAGCCACAGCGACAGCGCGCCGATGAGCTTGACGTCGCCTCCCCCCATCTGGCCGAGCGCGAAGGCGCCGACGAACAGCGCGGTGACGCCGAGCGCGACGCCGAGCTGGAGCGCCATGCCCGGCCAGGGCGACAGCCCCACCGCGACCCACCACAAGGGAGCGAGCAGCGCGATCGCGGCGTTCTTGCGGTTGGCGATCTCGCGCGTGCGCGCGTCCTCGATCCCGGCCGAGAGCAACAGCGCGCCGAGCAGCACGGGCAGAAGCCAGGCGAGAAGAGAATGACCCATATCGGCGGTGCTAGACGACAGGGTTTGAGAAACCGTAACCATGATGGGAATGATGATCGACCCCGCCGTCCGCCGTCTCATCCCCACCGCCGCACGCGTCGACATCGCCGCCGCGGCGGACGGCTGGCCGTTGCGCCGCTTCCTCTGGCCGGGGGGCACGCGCGGCACGATCCTGTTCCAGGCCGGGCGCGGCGACATGTTCGAGAAGTATCTGGAGACGTTCGCCTACTGGCAGGCCGCCGGTTGGACCGTGGCGGCGTTCGACTGGCGCGGCCAGGGCGGGTCGGGGCGGCTGTGCGCCGATCCCGCGATCGGCCATTGCGGCGATTTCGCGCCGTGGCTCGCCGATCTCGCCGCGCAATGGCGCGACTGGATCACCCCCCTGCCCGCGCCGCACGTGATCGTCGGCCATTCGATGGGCGGCTATCTGGCGCTGCGCGCGCTGCTCGACGGCGCGGTGCAGCCGCGCGCGGCGGTGCTGGTGGCACCGATGCTCGGGCTGGCCTCGCCGGTGGGCGCGTGGCTCGGCGGGCGCGCGGCGCGGCTGATGCGGCGGCTGGGTGACCCCGCGCGCGCGGCATGGCGCGGCGAGCGCCCCGGCCTGCCCGATCGCCGGCGCCTGCTCACCGGCGACGCCGACCGCTACGCCGACGAGGGCTGGTGGTATGAGGCCGAGCCGACGCTGCGGCTCGGCCCGCCGAGCTGGGCGTGGCTCGACGAAGCCTTTGCCGCCACCGCGCGGCTGCGCGCCGACCCCGCGCTGACGCGGCTCGACGTGCCGGTGCTGCTGCTGGTCGCCGATCACGACCGGCTGGTCGACGCGCGCGCGGCGCACCGCGTCGCGGCGCGGCTGCCGCGCGCCACACTGGTGCGCTTCGGCGAGGAGGCGGCGCACGAGTTGCTGCGCGAGCGCGACGCGGTGCGCGACCGCGCGCTCGCCGCGATCGACTCGTTCCTCGCCGAGCAGGCCGCATGAGCGCGCCCGACCGGGTCGCCGACATCGCGATCGTCGGCGCGGGGATCGCGGGGGCGAGCCTCGCCGCCGCGATCGGTGACCGTGCGCGCGTGCTGCTGATCGAGGGCGAGGACCAGCCTGGCTATCACGCCACCGGCCGCTCCGCCGCCTTCTGGTCCGAGACCTATGGCGGGCCTGCGATCCAGCCGCTCACCTCCGCGTCGGAGCTGCCGCTGCGCGCGGGCGGCTATCTCGACCCGCTCGGCGCGGTGCATGTCGGCCGCGCCGAGGATGCCGCCGCGATCGAGGCGCTGCTCGCCGCATTCGCCGGCAGCGACGTCGCGCTGAGCGCGGTCGACCCGCGCCCGCTGGTGCCCGGACTGCGCGACGACTGGTCGCTCGGCGTGCGCGAGCCGAGCTGTTCGTACATCGACGTGGCGCGGCTCCACGCCGATTACCTCGCCGCGGCGAGTCGGGCGGGAGCGACCTTGCTCACCGCCGCGCGGCTCGTCGCGGTGGCGCGGGTCGGCGGCGGCTGGCGGCTGACGCTCGCCGACGGGCGCCGCGTCGATGCCGCGATCCTGGTCGACGCCGCGGGCGCCTGGGCCGATGCGGTGGCGACGCTGGCGGAGGTGCGCCCGCTCGGCATCCGCCCCTATCGCCGCACCGTCGCGCAACTCGCCACCGATCCGCCCGCGCCCGCGGCGATGCCCTTCGTGATCCACGCGGGCGGCGGCTTCTATTTCAAGCCGGAGGCGGGCGGGCGGCTGTGGCTGAGCCCGCATGACGAGCACCCCGTCCCTGCCCATGACGTCGCCGCGGAGGAGATCGACGTCGCGATCGCGATCGACCGGTTCGAGGCCGCGGTCGACTGGCGCGTCCGCCGGGTCGAGCGGCGCTGGGCGGGGCTGCGCTCGTTCGCGCCCGATCGCCTGCCGGTCTATGGCTTCGCCGAGCCCGGCTTCTTCTGGTTCGCGGGCCAGGGCGGGTTCGGCATCCAGACCGCCCCCGCCGCCGCCGCGATCGGCGCCGCGCTGCTGCTCGGCGACGCCGCGCCGTCGGACCTCGATCCGGCGCGCTACGCGCCGGGGCGGTTCGCGCGATGACCGACGCGATCACGATCAGCTGCGCGTGCGCGGGACGCGAGGAGGCGCGGATCATCGCCACCGCCTTGGTCGACCGCCGCCTCGCCGCCTGCGTCCAGCTCGGCGCGATCGAGAGCCTGTACCGCTGGGAAGGAGAGACCCGGCGCGACGACGAGGTGCTGCTGGTCGCCAAGACACTGGCGCGGCGCTTCGACGCGGTGGCGGCGTGCATCCGCGCGCTCCACAGCTACCAACTGCCCGAGATCGTGGCGCAACCGATCAGCGCGGCGGACCCCGGCTACCTCGCCTGGATCGAGGAGATGGCGGGATAGGGGCCGATCCCGCGCGGTGTGATCCATCTGGTGTGAACCAGCGGGGCGCTTCGCTCCCTAGCCGGCCGCCTTCATCATGCCGTGCATCGTCAGCCAGCGCGCGAAGGCGTCGAACCAGCCGGTGCTGGTCGTCGTCTTGGGGTACATGCCGAAGCCGTGACCGCCCTTCTCGTAGAGGTGGAACTCGACCGGTCGCTGCGCGGCGCGCCAGCGCTCGATCAGCCCGAACCCGCCGTTGGCGAAGAAGGGATCGTCCGCCGCCAGCGCGACGAACAGCGGCGGCGCCGCGGCGGGCACCTCCACCGCGGCGAGCGGGCCGTAGATGTCCGCGATGAACGCGGGCTTCGCCTCGGCGGAGGTCAGCGTCGTCGCGAGCGTCAGCATCGCGCCCGCCGAGAAGCCGATCATGCCGATCCGCTGCGGATCGACGCGCCACTCCGCGGCGCGGCGGCGCACCAGCGCGAACGCCGCCTCGGCGTCGGCGAGCTGGGGCGCGAGCTGGGTCGCCATCGTCGCGGGATCCGGGCGCGGCGGGCGCGCCGCGGTGCCCGAGAACATCGCGCGCATCGCCTCGGCGAAGGCGGGCATCTCGCGCGGGGTCTGGTTCAGCCGGTATTTGAGCACGAACGCCGCGACGCCCCGTGCCGCCAGCGCGCGCGCGACGTCATAGCCCTCATTCTCCATCGACAGCGTGCGAAAGCCCCCGCCCGGTGCCACGATCACCGCCGCGCCGCTGGCGCGCGCGGGGTCGGGCAGGAAGGGCGTGAGCGTCGCCTCGGTGACGTTGCGCGTGAAGATGCTGCCATATTGACGGAACCAGGATTCGGGCACGGTCGCGCCAGGCAGCGCGCCGGTGCCGAGCGCGATCGCGCCCGGTGACGCGGGCGTCGCGATCGGCGTCATCCGGTCCGCCTGCGCCCCGGCCGGCGCGGCCGCCAGCATCGCCGCCGCCGCGAGTGCCGCCCACGCGCGGGTCATCGCCGTTCCTCGCATCCTGTCCTCCCCTGGTATCGTTACCACGACGCTAGGCGAGCCATCGGACGCTGTCCAGCAGCGGCGCCCGCGACATCGTGCGCGCAGCGCGGAACGGGCTGACGCCGCCCGCGCGACTGCGCTATGCTCGCGCCATGTCGGAACCGCGCCGAGTGTTGATCGTGGGCGGTGGCACCGCCGGCTGGTTGACCGCGGCCTATCTGGCGCGTGCGCTCGGCGGCGCGGTGTCGATCACGCTGCTCGAGGCGCCCGAGCTCGGGACGATCGGGGTCGGCGAGGGCACGTTCCCGACGATACGCGAGACGCTGCGCTTCCTCGGGATCGACGAGGCCGCCTTCGTCCGCGACGCGGGGGCGACGTTCAAACAGGGGGTGCGCTTCGCCGAGTGGCAGCCGCCCGTCGCCGGCGTCCCGCACAGCTATTTCCACCCGTTCGATCCGCCCTATCAGGGTGCCGGGCTGGTGCCGCACTGGCTGCGCCAGGACGCGCGCGCGCGCGCGCCGTTCGCGGAGGCGGTGTCGATCCAGCAGCGCGTGGCGGCGGCGCGGCGCGCGCCCAAACAGCCCGGCGAGGGCGATTTCGACGGCCCGCTCCACTACGCCTTCCACTTCGACGCCGCGCGGCTCGCCGCGCTGCTCGCGACGCGCGCGCGCGCGCTGGGCGTGGCGCATCGCAGCGCGCGGCTGCGCGCGGTCGTCGGCGCCGCCGACGGCGGGATCGCGCGGGTGGAGACCGACATCGGTGCGCTCACCGCCGACCTCTATGTCGACTGCACCGGCTTTCGCGCCGAGATGATCGGCGAGGCGCTGCGCTCGCCGTTCCACTCGGTCGCCGACCAATTGTTCACCGACCGCGCGCTCACCTGCAAGATCCCCTATGACTCGCCCGACACACCGCTGGAGAGCGCCACCGTCGCGACCGCGCATGCGGCGGGCTGGATCTGGGACATCGGGCTGGCCGGCGCGCGCGGGATCGGCTGCGTCTATGCCAGCGGCTATATGGGCGACGATGCGGCGGCCGAGACGCTGGGGCGCTATCTCGGGCGCGACCCCGCCGCGATCGCGCCGCGCCGCATCGCCTTCACACCCGGCTGGCGCGAGCGATCGTGGATCGGCAATTGCGTCGCGGTGGGGCTGGCGAGCGGCTTCCTCGAACCGCTCGAATCGACCGGGGTGGTGCTGATCGAGGCGGCGGCGGCGATGATCGCGGAGCTGCTGCCGAGCGACGGCCCCGTCGACGCACCCGCCGCGCGGTTCAACGCGCTGCTCGCCGCGCGCTACGAGAATATCGCCGCGTTCCTGAAGCTGCATTATTGTCTCAGCGCGCGCCCCGAGCCGTTCTGGCGCGACCATCGCGATCCCGCGACGATCCCGCCGCGGCTGCGCGACTGGCTCGACCAATGGCGCCATCGTCCGCCCAGCCGCTTCGACTTCCAGCTCGAGAGCGAGACCTTCGCGCACTTCAACTATCAATATATCCTCTACGGCATGGGCTATGCCACCGCCGGCGGCAGCGCCGACGCGGCCGCGACCGAGCGCGGCGAGCGGCTGCTGGCGCGCGTCCGCACCTTCGGCGAGCGTGCCGCGCGCGAGCTGCCGCCGCACCGCGCGCTGGTGGAGCAGCTCGCCGCCGCGCCGATCAGCCCCGCGCGAACAGGCTCCTGAGCCAGAACGGCCCGCCGCGCGTCGCCTCGCGCCAGTCGAGCTCCTCCTCCACCGCACCCGGGACGTAGCGCCAGGGATCGACCGTCCGCACCTTGCCGAGCCGATAGCGCGCGGGGTGCGGCGTCGCGAGCGTCAGCTTGTGCTCCAGCGCGGTCGCGGCGAAGAGCGCGTCGCGCGGCTCGGCATAGCCGAGCTGTCCGGCACGCCGCGCCACCGCGGCATCGACCGGCAGGATGCGGCCCTCGAAGGCGCGCGGCACCACCTCCTCCGCCCAGTGCCGCGCGCGCGCGCCCGCTCCTTTGTCCGCCCGCTCGATCTGGAGCGTCGCCGCGGCGAGCTCGCCGCAGGTCATCGCCGAGAGGAACAGCGCGGTGCGCGGCTGGCGCGCCGCCCAGGCGGTCACCCCCGGGTCGCAGCTTCCCGCGCGCGCGCCGCGCAACGCCCATAGCAGCTCGGTGTCGAGCAGGTGCATCAGCGCGTCCAGCGCGTGATCGCGCGCCAGTCGGGCTCGACCGCGATCGGCTCGGCGGGGGCGAGCTGGTCGGCGAGCGAGTCCGCCTGCCCCGCGAGCTGCCGGAACGACTCGAAGCTGAGCAGCACATGGGTCGGCCGGCCGCGGTCGGTGATGAGCACCGGCTCCTGCGCGGCGAGCCGCTTGGCCAGGCTGACGTCCTGATTGAAGGCCCGGCTGGAGAGGGTCCGCACGACGCACCGCCTGTCGGATGAGCGAATCTACTGTAGGTACGTACCTACTCTGTAGCGGCGTCGCAACGCTTTGCCGGGTCCGGCTGGAAATCGGCGAGGCGGGCGCGCGGGACGCTTGCGCGGCGGCGCGATCCCTCCCTTGATGGCGCCGGGGGAGAGCGGGCGGTGCCCGCCGCCGGGAGGATGATGATGGGTGATTGGCTGGCCAGCCTGTGGACGACGCTGGCGAACGTGCTCGAACCGCATGGGCCGGCCACCGCCACCGCGGCGCACAGCTACGCGCCGGGCGATTTCTCGATTCACTTCTTCCTCCAGCTCGCGGTGATCCTGGTGGCGTGCCGCGTGGTCGGCTGGCTCGGCCAGCGGCTGCTCGGCCAGCCGCAGGTGGTGGGCGAGATGATCGCGGGCGTCGTGCTCGGCCCGTCGCTGCTCGGGCTGCTCTTCCCGGGGCTCCAGGGTGCGATCTTCCCGAAAGAGACCAAGAACGTGCTCTATGCCGGCGCGCAGCTCGGCGTCGGGCTCTACATGTTCCTCGTCGGCACGACGCTGCGGCTCGACCATTTCCGCACCAAGGCGCGTAGCGCCTCCTTCGTGTCGATGGCCGGGATCGCCGCGCCCTTCCTGATCGCGGTGCTCATCACCCCGCTGCTCCTGAAGGTGCCCGGGCTGTTCGCGGCGGGGATCAGCCAGGCCAACGCCACCCTGTTCCTGGGCGCGTGCATCGCGCTGACCGCCTTTCCCATGCTGGCGCGGATCATCAACGAGCGCGGTCTGGCGGACAGCTCGCTCGGCACGCTGTCGCTCACCGCGGGCGCGTTCGACGACGCCTGCTCCTGGTGCGTGCTGGCGCTGGTGCTGGCCACGTTCGGCGGCGGCGCGGGCGTGGCGATCCTCGCGATCGGCGGCGGGCTGTTGTGGGCCGCATTCGTCGTGCTCGCGGGGCCGCGGCTGCTCGCCCCGCTGGCGCGCAAGGTCGAGCGCGAGGGGGAATTGAGCCTCGCCAGCTTCGCGGTGGTGATGATCGCCTTCTGCGTCTCCGCCTTCCTGATGGACATGGTGGGCATCCACGCGATCTTCGGCGGCTTCATCCTCGGCGCGGTGACGCCGCGCGGGCTGCTGACCGCCGAGATCAAGCGCAAGCTCGAGCCGCTGACGGTGGTGCTGCTGCTGCCGATGTTCTTCACCTATTCGGGCCTCAATACCCGGATGGACATGGTCAATTCGGGCGAGTTGCTGCTGATCGCGCTGGGCGTGCTGGTGGCCTCGGTGATCGCCAAGGGCGGCGCCTGCTATCTCGCCGCGCGGCTGTCGGGTGAGGACAACCGGACCGCGCTGGGCATCGGCGCGCTGATGAACTCGCGCGGGCTGATGGAGCTGATCATCATCAACATCGGGTTGCAGAAAGGGATCATCGGGCCGACCCTGTTCTCGATGCTGGTGCTGATGGCGATCGTCACGACGATGATGGCGAGCCCGCTGTTCGAGCTCTTCTACGGGCGGCGGGGACGCGAGAGCGGCGAGCTGTCGGCACTCGGCCGGGCGCTGCCCGAGGCGGGCTGACGCGCCCTCACGCCCCCGCCACGCCGTCGCGGCCGCGCGCGGCTCAGCCCGCGCCGGTCTGCGCCCCGCCACCATCCCCCCACGCCGGGCGCGCGGGTGCGGCGCAGTGGCGGGCGACATAGTCGGCGTGGCGCGGCATCGCTGCCGCGGTTTTCGCCACCATGTCGCGGACATGGCGCAGGAAGCGCTCGGTCTCGTCGAGCGGCAGCGTCGCCGCCAGCGGGTCCACCGCCCGCGACGGCGGCTCCTGCCCCGCCAGCACCGCGATCCAGCTCGCCGGCGTGAACAGCTCGCCGCGATCGTGGAGCACGCGCCCCGCGCCGCGCCACAGCGCCAGCCGCTCGGCGAGCGTGTCGGGCACCGCCATCGTGCGGCAGTGGCGCCAGTAATCGCTGTCGTCGCGCCGCGTCGCCTTGTAGTGCAGGATGATGAAATCGCGCGCCTGCTCATAGTCGCGGCGCAGCGAGCGATTGTAGGTGTCGCGCTCGGGCGCGGCGAAGCCGGTGTCGGGGAACAGCGCGAGCAATCGCGTGATGCCGAGCTGGATCAGGTGGATGCTGGTCGATTCCAGCGGTTCGAGAAATCCGCCCGCCAACCCGATGGCGACGCAATTCCCTTCCCACCAGCGCCGCCGCACCCCCGCCTCGAACCGGATCGAGCGCGCCGTGTCGAGCGCCGGCTCGGTCAGCCCCGCGAGCAGCAGCCGGTGCGCCTCCTCTTCCGCCACGACGTCGCTGGCATAGACATGGCCGTTCCCGGTGCGGTGCTGGAGCGGGATGCGCCAGCGCCAGCCCGCGCGCTCCGCCATCGCGCGCGTGTACGGCGCCGGGTCGGACGCGGCGGCGCTCGGCACCGCGAGCGCGCGATCGTTGGGCAGCCAGTGGCGCCAGCTCTCGAACCCCACGCCGAGCGTTTCGCCGATCAGCAGCGCGCGAAAGCCGCTGCAATCGACGAACAGCTCGCCGCCGAGCTGCCGCCCGTCGGCGAGCCGCAGCGCGGCGATATGCCCCGTCTCGGGCGCGAGCGCGACGGAGTCCACGCGCCCCTCGACCCGACGCACGCCCGCCGCCTCGGCGTAGGCGCGCAGGAAGCGCGCCACCAGCGTCGCGTCGAAATGGAGCGCGTGGCGCAGGGTCGAGCGCACCGCGGCGGGATCGCTGCTGGCGCGGTCGAAGCGATGCTGCCGCGCCGCGACGGTACACAGGCTGTAGTCGTCGAGCGTCCCCGCGTCCGCCACGCCGGCGCGCGCGGCGCGCTGCCACAGCTGGTGGAAGGCGACCCCGGCGATGTCGCGCCCCGCGGCGCCGAACGGGTGCATGTAGCGCTCGCCGCGCGCACCCCAGTCGCTGAACTCGATGCCCAGCTTGAACGTCGCGCCGGTGGCGCGGACGAACGCATGTTCGTCGATCCCCAGCATCGCGAGGAAATCGAGGATCGACGGGATCGTCGCCTCGCCCACGCCGACGGTGCCGATCTCGGCCGACTCGACCAGTGTCACCGACACGCCCGCCGCGACCAGTCGCGACAGCGCCGCCGCGGTCATCCAGCCCGCGGTGCCCCCTCCGACGATCGTGACCGCGCGGACGGGTGCGGGCGTGCTCACGCGCCGCCGCCGAAGCCGCGGTGCTGCGCCGCCTCGACCAGCGCGCGATGCGCCGGCAGGTTGGCGAGCGCGACGCCGACCTGGCGCCGCACCTCGCCGAAGGCACGCCGCGCGTCGTCGCGGTAGCGCAGCGCGCCGGCGCGCGCGCTCAGGTCGGTGCGCCAGCCCATGCCGTAGAGGACATATTGCCAGCTCGCCTCGGTGAAGATGTCGACCTGGGGATCGATGTCGAGCTCGTTGGGCCAGCGGTGGCGCCAGCGGTCGAGCAGCTCGAGCAGGCTGGCGGTGTTCGACGAGCCGGCGACATTGTCGCGCCAGAAGTCGGTGTCGCGCCGCTCGGACAGGCAGTAATGCAGCTTGATGAAGTCGAGCGCGCGCTCGTAGCGGCGCAGCAGGTTGGCGTTGAACTGGCGCGCCGAGGTCTCGTGATCGCCGCTCCACGGGAAGAGGTTGGCGATCATCGCGGCGGACACCTCGGCGAAGGCGATGCCGGTCGCCTCGAGCGGCTCGAAGAAGCCGCTCGACAGCCCGACCGCGACGCAGTTGCGCCGCCAGTTGACCTCGCGGAAGCCCGCCTCGAAGCGGAAGCGGCGCACCTCGGCCTGTTCGCCGCGCGCGCCGAGATAGCGGCGCAGCGCGCGCTCCGCCGCGTCGTCATCGCTGTGATCGGACGAGTAGACGTGGCCGATGCCGCGGCGCCGATCGAGCCCGATGTCCCAGATCCATCCCGCCTCCTGCGCGGTGGAGATGGTCTGCGACGCGATCGGCGCGTCCGCGGCCTCGTACGGGAGCTGCGCGGCGAGCGCGCGGTCGCAGAACAGCACGTCGCGGCACGAGCGGAACGGCACGCCCATCGCCTTGCCGATCAGCTCGGCGCGGAATCCGGTGCAGTCGACGTAGAGGTCGGCGGTGAGCGCGCCGTGGCGCTCGGTCTCGACCCGCTCGATCGCGCCGCTGTGGTCGAGCGCGACATGGGTGACGGTGTCGATCAGATGGGTGACGCCGTTCGCCACCGCGCGCTCGCGCAGCAGCCCGGCGAGCGCGACCGCGTCGAAGTGGAAGGCATAATTGAGCGGCCCGACATAATCCGGGTGGGTCGGGAGCTTGGGCGCGCGCGCCGCGTCGGCGGCGGCTTTCTGCGGGGTGGACACCTCATCCCACTCGGCGTCGCCCGCCGCGCCGCTGAGCCAATAGGGCAGCAGCTCGAGCCCGCCCGGCGCCTCCGCGACCTGGAACGGGTGCATGTAATGGTCGCGGCCGAGCGTGCCCGGCGCGCGTTGCCAATGGACGAAGCGGGCGCCCTGTTTGAAGGTGGCGCCGCAGCGCCGCACCAGCTCGGCCTCGTCGACGCCGATCGTGGCGAGCGTGCGCCGGATCGTCGGGAAGGTGCCCTCGCCGACGCCGAGCACGCCGATGTCCTTGGACTCGACCAAAGTGATCGCGACGCCGTCGGCGAGATCGGCACCGAGCCGCTTGGCGAGATAGCCGGCGGTGAGCCACCCCGCGGTGCCCCCGCCGACGATCAGCACGCGCTTTCTCATCGCTCTCTCCCGATCCGCCGGCCCGCGCCGGCGGATCGTCATAACAGCCTTAGAAGGAGAGATTGATCCCCGTGCTGATGCGGCGGTCGCTCTGGAACCAGCTGCGCCCGACCAGCGCGCCGCCAGGATATCCGCCCATCAGCGTGCGCTGGGTCGAGGCGGTCAGGTTGGTCCCTTGCACGCCGAAGGAGAAATGGTCGTTCACCTTGAAACGGACGCCGGCATCGAGCGTGCCGAACGCGCCGCCGTAGACGGGGAGTGCGATCTGGATGTTGTCGCTCGCCGCGCCCGCCGGTGCGGCATAGAAGCCGTAGGTCGGGTTCGTGCCGTTGCTGTTGGTCGTCTGCAGGTAGCGCGAGCGCCACGAATACGCCACGCGCAGCGAGATCGGGTTGCGCTCGTAGAGCAGGGTCGCGTTGGCATTGTGCTTCGACAGGCCGATCAGTGGCGCGTCCGAGCGGATCACACCGTTGATGTCGCGGTACAGATCGCCGGGGTTCTTGCTGTCGATGAAGGTGTAATTGCCCTCGAAGCCGAAGCCGCTCAGCAGCCCGGGCAGCATATCGAGGAAGAACCGGCCGCCCACCTCGACGCCCTTCACCGTCGCCGCGCGATCGGAGTTGATATAGTCGGACGCCGCCGCGGTGACGACCTCGTTGGTGCCGTCGGCGAACACCACGTTCACCTGGCGCTGCGTCAGCGAGTAGATCGGCAGGTCGGTGATGCGCTTGTAGAAGGGCGCGACGTGGAACGACGTGCCCGCGCGCGGGTACCATTCCAGCGATATGTCGAAATTGTTCGACATCGTCGGCTTCAGCAGCGGATTGCCCGTATCGGCGCTGAAGTTGGTGAACAGGCCGGGCTGGCCCTGCACCGGATTGGACGTCGTCTGCACGCTGACCGATCCCGAGGCGCGCAGCGCCTGGAAGCTCGGCAGGTCGAGCGTGATGTTGTAGCCGCCGCGCAGCTTGGTGTTGCTCGTCGGCGCGAACTCGAGGTTCACCGATGGCAGGACGCGCGTGAACTCGGCCTCGCCGCCGCGCGGCACCGCCGCGTCGGTCAGCGTCACCGTCTGGCCGTTGCGGATGAAGGTGCTGGTGTTCTGGCGGATGTAGCCGCTGCCCTCGTTGCGGATGTTGACGACGCGGACGCCGACATTGCCCGAGATCCCCGGCATGTCACCCTGCGGCCCAAAGCGCAGCAGCGCGTAGCCCGCGATGTTGCGCGTGTAATTGTCGACGCGGTCATCGGGCAGCACGAAGCCCGGTGTGCGGATCCCGGACAGGCCGCCGTAACCGCTGACCGGCAGCGGACCGGAGACCGAGCAGTTCGATCCGTCGGCCGGGCAGAACCCAGCCGGCGGCTTCTGGACCAGCCCGGTGCGATCGAAGACGAAGCGTCGCGCCAGCGACTCGGTCGCGAACATCAGGTTGCCGGGCAGGATCGTATTGCCGCGGAAGAAATCGTCGAAGCTGTGGACCGAGACGTCGCCCGGCGCGGCGTTGGCATAAGTGAGCTGCGGGTCGCCGTTCCAGCCGCGGCCCAGCGCCGACCAGTTATAGCCGTTGGCGAAGTCGCGCTCGGTGCGGACCGCGGCGCGCGCGCCGAGCTTGACCGAGCGGAAGAAGCTGTCCTCGAACTTATATTCGGCGTCCACCTGCGCGGAGTCGAGCCGGCCCTTGTTGTTCTCGTTGTGCGGCATCGACGCCGACCAGAAATAGCTCGACGGATCGGCGAAGGACGCCTGGACGTCGGGGTTGACCGTGATGCGCGGCAGGTCGCCGGTGAGGTCCATGCCGAAACCCGAGCCGAAGCTCACCTCGCGGAAGATGTCGAGCCGATCGTAGATCTGCTTGGAATCGACGCGCTGGATCGCGCCGCGGATCGACAGCGCGCTGTCGTCGGGCGCGTAGGCGAAGGACAGCGAATAGTCGCGCGTGACCGTGTTGCTGGTCACGAACCCCTTGTTGCCGCTGCTGTTGACGATCCCCGTCCGCTGGAACGTGGCGGGATCGCGGTTGAACAGCGAATCTGTCTTCAGCAACAGACCATTGTCGTCGAACTGGCTGGTGGCAGGATCGACCGCGAGCGTCTGCGACGAGACCTGCGCACCATAGTCGCTCGACTGGCTCTTGTAGCGCGACTGGAAGAAGGTGCCGGTGAAGGTCAGCGAGTCGCTCGGCGCCCATTGCACCGCGCCGTAGATGCCGTAGCGGCGATACTGGAACGCCTCGTCGCCGTAGGTGAAGCCGCCGGGGACGTAATAATCGTTCCCGCTGATGCGCGTCTTGAAATAGGGCTCGGTGCGGATGAACTGCGACAGCGAGCTGAACTGGCTGAAGGCGAGGTCGGCGAGCACGCCGATGCGGCCGATGCCGGTGTCGAAGCTCTTGGTGACGAGGAACGAGCCGGTCGGATCGGCCTTGTTGGCCATGTCGCCCAGCGCCAGCTCGCCGGTCCCGGCGACGTGGAAGCCGCCATTGAAGTCGAACGGCAGCTTGGTGCGCAGGTCGATCTGGCCGCCGGTGCCGCCCTCGATCAGGTCGGCGGTGGAGGCCTTGTACACGTCGACCGCGGCCATCAGCTCGGGGGTGACGTCGCTCCACAGGATCGCGCGGCCGTTGTTGGCGCTGAAGATCTCGCGGCCGTTGAGGCGCGACGCGACGCCGGTCAGGCCGCGCACCTGCACGCCCGAACCCTGCACCGAATAGTGGTCGGGATCGCCGAGCGCGGCGAAGCGCACGATCGACACGCCCGAGACGCGCTGGAGCACCTCGGTGATCGAATTGTCGGGCAGCTTGCCCGCGTCGTCGGCGACGACCGAGTCGATGATGGTCTCGCTGCGGCGCTTGCGCTCGTCGGCGGCCTGCAACGCCGCACGACGGCCGGTGACGACGACGTCGCCGGCATCGTCCGCGCCGGGCTCACCCTGCTCCTGTCCGGGGGCGGCGGCCTGGGTGGCGTTGGGCGCCACCGGCTGGATCTCCGTCTGTGCCCAGGCGGCACCGCTCACGCCCATCGCCAGCAGCGCGGCGAGCGACACGCCGACGCGCAGCGACGAGTGAACGTTAACAGATCGAACGAGTCGCGAGGTACCCAGCATCATCCCCCCCTTTATTTCCGTCGACACGACGGTACGGACAGTGCGCCTTGTTGAGCGCTACCATCGCTGCCGTGTAGCTGCTCGGACATGTCGGATCAATGTGAAACTCGCACTCGCTCGCGACAGATCGGGATGTGCGGGGTAATTAGCTGGAATAGAAGGAAATCAACTTTCCGGGGCAGTCACGGACGGCGGCGCGCTCCCGCCAAGCCTCTGTCTCATCCCAAGACAAACATAAGCGTCGCGCGGACCACCGTCGCGGGTCGGCGTCACGGTTGATCGTGTGCCCCCCTCGCCCGACCATGCGCGCATGACCGACGCTCTCTTCCGCCGTCATCGCGGTCGCGCGCCCGGCTCCCGCGGTGAGTCGCGGCCGTGAGGACGCGCGACATCAACCGCCAGGCGCGGGCCGCGCTGATCTGGCTCGCGCCGGTGCTCGCCGCGCTGCCGATCGCCTTCTACGTCGGGGGCATCCTGCTCACCGCGGGGGCGTTCTTCCCGCTGGGGATCAGTACGCTCAGCGCGTTCGGTGCGACCGAACTCGCCCTGGCCGGCTGGCTGCGGCTCGGCAGCGTCACGCTCCTGCTCCTGCCGGTGTTCGTCATCGCGTCGATCCTCGTCTGGCCGGTGTCGCGGCTGCTGTCGCGCCGGCTGAGTCGCGCCGCGCCGCGCGCAATTCCGCTGGCCAGCGCGATGGTCGTGGCGGGCTGTTGCGGCATCGCCGCGATCGCGGCACGCGGCGTGTTCGAGGCGCTGGTCGCGCTCTTCGCCGCGGCGGTGTTCGTCGTGCTCGTCGTCGCGCTGCTCCGCCGCAGCGAGGCGGCGCTGCAACGGACGCTGCGCCCGCTCCGCTGGTATCTGGCGGCCTTCGCGATCACGCTCACTTTGCCCGCGCTGGGCGAGGCGGTGTCGCCGCTCGCGGACGGGCCGCGCCGCCCCGGCGTCGCCGCGCTCGCCACCCCCCGCGGACTGGCGTGCGTCCGCCCCCTGCTGCTCGGCCAACGTCGGATGCTGTTCGCGCAGGGCAACCGCATCTACCTCGCCGACGATCAGGCCAATGTCGCGCTCGAGGTCGGTCGGCTACCCCCCGCCACCGTCCCACGTGCCGACGACTGCCTCGCCCTCCCCTTGTTCAAGAAGGACAGCTAACGGCGAGCGGCTGGTAGCGTTACCAAGACAACGCTGTCATTCCGGAGCGGTCGGGGGCTTGACCGCGGGCGTTCAGCGCGGGACGAGCGCGTCCGGCCCGATCGCGTCGATCGTGGTGCAGCCGGTGAGCGCCATCGCCACGCGCATCTCCGCCTCGATCAGCGCGAGCATCCGCGCCACCCCGGCCTCGCCCCCCGCCGCGAGCGCATAGGCCCAGGCGCGCCCCAGCAGCACGCCGCGCGCGCCGAGCGCCAGCATCCGCACGACGTCCAGCCCGGTGCGCACCCCGCCATCGGCGAGCACGGTGATCCGGTCGCCCACCGCCTCCGCGATCGCGGGCAAGGCGCGTGCGGTGGAGGGCACGCCGTCGAGCTGGCGCCCGCCATGGTTGGAGACGACCAGCCCGTCGGCCCCCAGCGCCGCCGCCTCGCGCGCGTCCTCGGCGTCGAGCACCCCCTTGAGGATCAGCGGCCCGTCCCAGTCGCGCCGGATCGTCTCGAGGTCGCGCCACGTCACTGTGGGGTCGAAATTGTTGCGCATCCAGCCGAGGAAATCCTCCAGCCCCGAACTCTTGCCGAGGACCGGCGCGACATTGCCGAGCTGGTGCGGGCGCCCGTGCAGGCCGACGTCCCATGCCCAGCGCGGGTGGCGCAGCGCCTGGCCGAAGCGCCGCGCCGCGCCGCGCCATCCGGTCGCCCCCGCCAGGCCCGAGCGATAGTCGCGGTAGCGCGATCCCGGCACCGGCATGTCGACCGTGAAGACCAGCGCGTTGCACCCGGCCGCGCGCGCCTGGTCGAGCAGGTCGCGCATGAAGCCGCGGTCGCGGATCATGTAGAGCTGGAACCAGAAGGGCCGCGTCGTCCCGCACGCCACCTCGGCGATCGGGCAGGCCGAGACGGTCGAGAGGCAGAAGGGGATGCCCGCCGCCTCCGCCGCGCGCGCCGCCTGCACCTCGCCGCGCCGCGCGTTCATCCCCGCCAGCCCGATCGGCGCGAGCGCCACCGGCAGCGCGAGCCGCTGGCCGAACAGCTCGGTCGACAGGTCGAGCGCGCCGATGTCGCGCAGCACGCGCTGGCGCAACTCGATCGTCTCGAGATCGGCGACGTTCCGCCGCAGCGTCGTCTCGCTGTACGAGCCGCCGTCGATATATTCGAACAGGAAGGGCGGCAGGCGGCGCCGCGCGAGCGCGCGGAAATCGAGGGTGGAAGCGACGATTGTCATGAGGTTCGGGTTCACGAAGGCGGTGGCGCGCTGTAGCGCATAGGTGCAACCTGCATCCACTGGCGCGCGATGGCAACGTCCGCGTGGCCGCGCCGCTTCCTCCAGCCGTCGAGGTGATCACGATGAAACTCTGCCGCTACGGTGCGAAAGGCGCCGAGAAGCCAGCGCTGGTCGACGCCGACGGCCGGCTGCGCGACCTGTCGGGCGTGATCGCCGATCTCGGCGCGGCCGACCTCGCGCCGGCGTCGCTGACGCGCCTCGCCGCGCTCGATCCGGCGTCGCTGCCGCTGGTCGAGGGCACGCCGCGCTACGGCGTACCGGTCGCGGGGACGCAGAAGTTCGTCGCGATCGGGCTCAATTATGCCGATCACGCCGCCGAATCGAACCTGCCGATCCCGGCCGAGCCGGTGGTCTTCAACAAATGGGTCAATTGCCTCCAGGGCGCCAACGACCCGGTGGTGATCCCGCGCGACAGCGCAAAGACCGACTGGGAAGTCGAGCTCGGCGTCGTGATCGGTACGCGCGCCAGCTATGTCGACGAGGCCGCCGCGCTCGATCATGTCGCGGGCTATGTCGTCGTCAACGACGTCTCGGAACGCCACTGGCAGCAGGAGCGCGGCCCCACCTGGGACAAGGGCAAGGGCTTCCCGACCTTCGGCCCGGTCGGGCCGTGGCTCGTCACCGCCGACGAGGTGGGCGACCCGCAGCAGCTCCGGCTGTGGCTCGCGGTCAACGGCAAGACGGTGCAGGACGGCTCCACCGCGACGATGATCTTCACCGTCGCGCAGATCGTCGCTTATTGTTCGCAGTTCATGACGCTGGAGCCCGGCGACATCATCACCACGGGCACCCCGCCGGGTGTCGGCCTGGGCCAGAAGCCAGCGCCCTGGTATCTCAAGCCGGGCGACGTCGTGACGCTCGGGATCGACCGGCTCGGCGAGCAGCGCCAGGAGTTCGTCGCCTGGTCGCGCGAGGCGCTGGGCTGAGCGGGGCCGCGGCGGCGGGTGCCGCCGCGGACCGCCGCCCGGGTCATTTCTCGACGACGCCGCGCCCCGCCACTTTCTCATAGGCCGACAGCTCGTCGCCGATCGCGACCTTGGCGGCGAGATCGTCGGCGCGCGCGCGGTCCTTGGCGACCCGCTTGGGATCCCCGTCGTCGTCGGGGTCAGCCGCGCCCACGTTGGGGCTGTCGGGCACATACAGCACGCGCTGTTCTTCGCTGTCGTCGGCCATGCGCGATTCTCCTTGGTTCACCCCTGGCCAACGCGTCAGCCGCCGGGGGGTGCCGCGCGGAAGCGCATCAGATCGCCATGATCCGCTCGGCCCGTCGTGCCAGATGCGTCAGATCGTACACGTCGAAGCGACCGAGCCGCGGCGTCGTGTCGGCGACGCACAGGGCGCCCAGCGCGAAACCGGCGTGATCGACCAGCGGTACGCCCGCGTAGAAGCGGATGTGCGGATGCCCGGTGACCGCCGGATTGGAGCCGAAGCGCCGATCGTCGCGCGCGTCGGCGACGATCATCGGCTCGCCCGGGCGAAGGATCGTGTGCGCGCAGAAGGCATCGCGGCGCGGCCCTTCCTCGGCGTCGATCCCGATGCGCGCCGCGAGCCACTGGCGCGAGCGGTCTACCACCGAGATCGCCGCGATCGGCGCGCGGGCGAGACGCGCGGCCTCTTCCACGATGCGCTGCAGCTCGGGATTGCGCGGCCGCAGCAGGATGCCGCAATGATCCACCGCGCGCTGGCGCGCGATCTCATTGGCGGGAAAGGGAGCGAAGCTGCCCATCGCTCAGCGCCGCCGCGCCGCGGCGTGCGTCGTGCCGGTGCGCATCAGATCAACACGTCCGAGTTGGGGCGCGGCGGAAAGCGCAATTTGGCCTCCACCTCGCGCATATAGCGTTCGACCTCCTGCGCGGCGCGAATGTCGGTCAACGTGCCGGCGACTCGCGCGGCGACTTCCAGCTCGTTCTTGAGCTTGCGCGGATCATCCACGGGTACTCTCCTGTGTCACCGTGATTGTGTCAGCCTATCTGCCCCTTAAGTCCTAACAGACGGTTAACGATATAGTTAACGGCGCATCAACCACTTAGCCCACCCTTACGCGCTTGCGGTAAAGCCGCCTTAACCCGTGGCAGCTAGGATATGGCTTTCCGCAGGGGACCATGGGTGCCGCTCGACCAGACCATCGCTGAAGCCGCGCGCCGCTCGGGCGAGCTGGGGATCCGGACGCTCGATCTGCAGGCCGATATCGCCGAGCTGTCGACCCGCGTCACCGCGCAGGCGGGGACGATCGAGGGGATCGGCGCGCAGGCCAGCCGGCTCGCCGCCGACGCCGAGAATGTCGCGCATGCCGCGCGCGACGCGCTCGACACCACCACCGGCGCCAATGCGGTGCTGGCCGATTCGAACGTCCAGATCGACGCCGCGACCGGCGACGTGGTCGAGCTGATCGCCCAGGTCAGCCGCATCCACGAGAGCCTCGGCGGCTTCACCTCCGCGCTGGAGGATGTCGGGCGGGTCACCGCGACGATCGACGCGATCGCCAAGCAGACCAACCTGCTCGCGCTCAACGCCACGATCGAGGCGGCGCGCGCGGGCGATGCCGGACGCGGGTTCGCGGTGGTGGCGGGCGAGGTCAAGAAGCTCGCCTCGGAGACCGCGGTGGCGACCGCGCGGATCAACGGGTCGATCGACACGCTCACCGCCCAGGCCGATGCGATGCTCGGCCGCGTCGATCTCGGCGTCGCCAAGGCGCGGTCGGCGCATCGCGGCACCAAGGACATCGAGACGCTGGTGGCGCGGCTGCGCGGGCTGATGGACGGGTTGGCGCGCAACAGCGAGGCGGTGGCGCAGCGCGTCGGCTCGATGGTGAGCGCGGTGGGAGAGGTGCGCGGCGGCCTGGGCGAGCTGGCCAGCACCTCGACCGACAATGCGCGCGGGCTGCAACGGCTGTCCGACCGCGTCACCAGCGTCAGCGACGACACCAACGATCTGCTCCAGACGCTGGCCGAGAGCGACGCGGACATGCCCGATCGACCGTATATCCGCTTCGCGCTCGCCGCCGCGCGCGACGTGTCGGAGGGGCTGGCGCGCTTGATCGCCGAGGGTGCGCTCGACAAGGCCGCGGTGATGAGCGAGCGCTATGCCCCGGTCGAGGGCACCGACCCGCCGCTGTTCACGCATCCTGTCATGACCGCGCTGACCGCGCTGGCGCGCCCGCATCAGGAGGCGGCGCGCGCGCTGCCCGGCTTCTTCGGGATGAGCTTCACCGATCGCAACTGCTTCGGCGCGGTGGCGATGCCCGAGCGGTCGCAGCCGCAGCGCCCCGGCGACCGCGCGTGGAACGCGGAGCATTCGCGCAACGGCGTCTTCTTCCACTTCCCCGAGACCGCGGTGCAGGTACGCATCACCCAGCCCTTCTGCCTCAAGGCCTATCGTCGCCCGGTCGAGGGCGGCGGGGTGGTGCTGCTCAAGCAGGTGATCGCGTCGATCGCCGTGCTGGGCGATCACTGGGGCGTGCTCCAGCTCGCCTACGCCAACCAGGGCTGAGCCGCGGCGGGCTCAGTCGTGCGCCGCGACCAGCGCGCGCGTGACGTCCCCCATCAGCCGCATCCGCACCGGGATCGGCTCGCGCGTGCTCGCGATCAGCACCGCCACCGCGTAGCGATGACCGTCGGGCGCGACGATCAGCCCGACGTCATTATAGCCGGTCGCGAGCGAGCCGAGCTCCTGCCCCGTGCCGGTCTTGTGCGCGAGCGTCCAGCCCGGTCGCAGCCCCGAGCGGAGCCGTAGCGGCCCGGTCCGGCTCTGCCGCATCAGCGCGAGCAGCGAGGCGGTGGAACGCGCGCTCAGCAGCTTGCCCTGCGCCAGCAGCGACAGGCCCAGCGTGATGCCGTTGGCCGAGGCGCCATCGTAGGGCGCGGCGAGATAACGGTCGAGCGCGCGCCGCCGCACCGGCTCGCTGAGCTTCGCGCGCGCCTGGAGAAAGCCCCAGCCGCCGGCCCATTCGTCGCGCCATTCCAGCCCGGCGGTGCGCGCCTGGAGCAGCCGCTCGCCCGGCCCGAAGGTGACACCCTCGATGCCCTTGTCGCGCAGCAGGCGGCGCACCGCGATCGGCCCGCCGACCCGCCACAGCAGCACGTCGTTGCAGGTATTGTCGCTGTGCGTCATCGCGCCGCGCAACAGCTCGCCGATCGTGGTGCGATGGCCCGCCGCGCCGACCTTGGCGCGGATCGGCTGGTGGAAGAGCGTGAGGTCGGAGCGCCGCACCGTGATCGCGTCGTCGAGCGACAGCTTGCCCGCGTCCACCGCCGCCATCACCGCGATCGCGACCCATAATTTGCTCACGCTCTGCTGCGGGCGCGCGCTGTCGCCGCCCCAGGCGACGGTCCAGCCCTCGTCGATGTCGCGCACCGAGATGCCGACCTGCCCGCGGAACGCCCCGCCCAGCGCCTGCACCGCGTTGAGCAAGGTCGCGGGCGGCTGCGGACGCTCGGGGGCGCTCGGCGTAGCGGGAACGGGCGCCGGGCGCGCGGGCGGCGCGGTCTGCACCGTGATCGGCGTCGTGACAGGCGCAGCGGGAGCAGGCGCGGCGGGGGCGGGAGCCGGGGGAGCCCCGGCGGGTACACAGGCGGCGGCATGGATACAGGCGACGGCGAGCAGGCCGCCGCGCACAAACGCGAGACGAGACAATATTGCTTCCCTTTTGGCCCTCTTACGCATCCCTTCGAGGAGAGGCCAGCGATGCCGCACGCCCTGCCCCGCGCGGCGTGGCGTTCGTCGCGCCGGCGTCATGCCGCGCAGCAAGCCGCGCTTTGTCGCTCCCAAGCGAGGATCGCCTGGCATCCGGCGGGGGTCGTCCCCACTTCGGTTCGCATGACGCTCTTCTCGCTCCTCGACCTCGTTCCCGTCACCGAGTCCGGCTCGGTCGCGGAATCGCTCCGCAATGCCGCCGATCTCGCGCAGCACGCCGAGGCGCTCGGCTACCACCGCTATTGGGTAGCGGAGCATCACGGCATGACCGGCATCGCCTCGGCCGCGACCGCGGTGGTGATCGCGCATGTCGGCCAGGCGACCAGCACGATCCGCGTCGGTGCGGGCGGGATCATGCTGCCCAATTCGGCACCGCTCCAGATCGCCGAGCAGTTCGGCACGCTCGACGCGCTCTTCCCCGGGCGGATCGACCTCGGCCTCGGTCGCGCGCCCGGCTCCGACCAGCGCGTCGCGCAGGCGCTGCGCCGCAACCTCAGCAGCGACGCCAACGAGTTCCCGCGCGACGTCGTCGAGTTGCAGAGCTATTTCGCCGACGACGGCCGCACCGGCATCACCGCCACACCCGGCGCGGGCGCGAAACCGCAAATGTGGATCCTCGGCTCCAGCCTGTTCGGCGCGCAGCTCGCCGCGATGCTGGGCCTGCCCTATGCCTTCGCCTCGCATTTCGCGCCCGACGCGCTCGACCGGGCGCTGGCGATCTACCGCCGCGATTTCCGCCCGTCCGCGGCGCTGGAGCGGCCCTATGCGATGGCGGGCTTCAACGTCTTCGCCGCGGACACGCACGAGGAGGCCGAGCTGATCGCCAGCTCGCAGCAGCAGCAGTTCGTCGCGCTGCGCACCGGCAATCCCGGCCGGATGAAGCCGCCGGTGCCGGGCTATCGCGCGTCACTGCCGCCGCAGCATGCCGCGATCCTCGACCATGCGCTGTCGGCGAGCGCGATCGGCACGCGCGACGAGGTGGCGCGCGGCATCGCCGCCTTCGTCGCGCGCACCGGGGTGGACGAGCTGATGATCACCAGCGCGGTCTACGACCATCAGGCGCGCCGCCGCTCGATCGCACTGGCGGCGGACGCGATGCAGGAGCTCCAGCTCGCGGCATAATTGCTCGACTTGGGCGCTTGCCCCGCCCGCACCGCGCCGCTAACCGCACGCGATGGCGCGCGTCGGCATCATCATGGGGTCCACCTCAGACTGGGAGACGATGCGTCACGCGAGCGAGACGCTCGACGCGCTCGGCGTCGCGCACGAGACCAAGGTGGTGTCGGCGCATCGCACCCCGCAGCGGCTGTATGAGTACGCCAGCGGCGCGGCGGCACGCGGGCTCCAGGTGATCGTCGCGGGCGCGGGCGGCGCGGCGCATCTCCCCGGCATGGCGGCGGCGATGACGCATCTGCCGGTGCTCGGCGTGCCGGTCGAGTCCAAGGCGCTCAAGGGCATGGATAGCCTGCTCTCGATCGTGCAGATGCCCGGCGGCATCCCGGTCGGCACGCTCGCGATCGGCAAGGCCGGCGCGATCAACGCCGGCCTGCTCGCCGCCGCGATCCTCGCGCTGGGCGACGAAGAGCTGTCGGCGCGGCTCCAGGCGTGGCGCGAGCGGCAGACCGAGTCGGTCGCGGTCGACCCCGCATGAGCCAGGAACCGATCCCGCCGGGCAGCACGATCGGCATCCTCGGCGGTGGCCAGCTCGGGCGGATGATCGCCAGTGCCGCGGCCGACCTCGGTTATCGCACCCATGTGCTCGCGCCCGATCGCGAGAGCGTCGCGGCGCAGACCGCCTCGTCGCTCACGCGCGCCGACTATCACAACAAGGTCGTGCTCGCCGACTTCGCCGCGCAGGTCGACGTCGTCACCTATGAGTTCGAGAATGTCGCCGCCGGCCCGGTCGAGTGGCTGGCCGAGCGCGTGCCGGTCTATCCCGGACCGAAGAGCCTCGCGGTGGCGCAGGACCGGGTCAAGGAGAAGAGCTTCGTCGAGCAGGTCGGCGGCCGCCCCGCGCGCTGGCAGGCGGTGACCTCGCGCGAGGAGCTCGACGCCGCGATCGCCGCGATCGGCTGCCCCGCGGTGCTCAAGACCACGCGTTTCGGCTATGATGGCAAGGGCCAGGCGCGGCTCGCCTCGCCCGCCGACGCCGACGCGGCCTGGGAGGCGATCGGCGGGCCGGCGGTGCTCGAGGCGTTCGTCGCGTTCAGCCACGAATTCTCGATCGTGCTGGTGCGCGGCCGCGACGGCGCGATGACGAGCTACCCGCCGCCGTGGAACGAGCATCGCGACGGCATCCTGCACCGCTCCACCCTCCCCGCCCCGCCCGAGATCGCGCGGCAATGGACCGAGGCGGCCGCGCTGACCGGCCGCATCGCCGACGCGCTCGGCCATGTCGGCGTGCTCACCTGCGAATATTTCGCGAGCGCCGACGGTCCTGTGTTCAACGAGATGGCGCCGCGCGTCCACAACAGCGGGCATTGGACCATCGAGGGCGCGGCGACCTCGCAATTCGCCAACCACGTCCGCGCGATCTGCGGCCTGCCGCTGGGCGACACCGGGCTCACCGCGGCACAGGTGGCGATGGAGAATCTGATCGGCGACGAGTGGGAGCGCTGGCCCGAGATCGTCGCCGAGCCGGGCGCCTACCTCCACCTCTACGGCAAGCGCGAGAGCCGCGCCGGGCGCAAGATGGGGCATGTCACGCGCGTGACGCGCTGAGCCGGGGAGCGCCGGCTCAGTAGAGGTCCTTCCGCACCGCTTCCTGATAATCGGCGTCCAGCCGCGCGGCGTCGGCGGCCGACCCGCCGCTGAGCGCCGCCTTCATCGCGCCGATCGAGGGGACCGCGTCGCGCGCGAGCCGGGCGTCGGGTGCCCAGAGCCGCGCCCGGTTGATCGCCTTGCCGCAGTGGAACAGCACCTGCTCGACCGCCACGACGATGGCGGTCTTGGGCCGCTTGCCGCTCTCGCTCAGCTGCTCGAGCAGCGCGGCATCGTCGCTGATGCGACCGCGCCCGTTGATGCGCAGGAAGACATCGAGACCGAGGAAGAGGAAGAGCAGCGCCAGCCGATCATCCTCGACGAGGTTGCGCAGCGTCTCGATCCGGTTGTTGCCGGGCCAGTCGGCGAAAGCGACGTGCGCGGGATCGAGCACGCGGACGAAGCCGGGTGGCCCGCCGCGCGGCGACACGTCGAGCCCCTCCTCACGCCCGCTGGCGAGACAGAAGAAGCTGGCCTGCTGGAGATAGGCCGCGTGGAAATCGATCAGCCGCGGCAGCACCGCCCGCTGGATCGACTCGGCCGGCGGCGCATACAGGCGGTCGAGGTCGGCGGCGGTGAGATCAGGCATCGACGTTCCCGATGGATCATCGGGCTATAGTCTCTGGCGCACCGCTGCGCACAGACGCGCTGACCCGGATCGGCGTTCGCACGAGCGCACCGACGCGCGCGGGAGCAAAGCCGCGCGCGGCGGGTTGCCATGGCGTAACGATCTTCTTCCCACCGAGGTCCACCGAATGACGATCCCGCGGCGCCGTGTCGAGAACGGCGGCTTGCTCCTGTTCCTGCTGCTCATCAGCGTCGCGCTGGTGGCGGTGGTGTCGAGCTTCCTCGGCGCCCTGCTCTGGGCGGCGCTGGCGGCGCTGCTGTTCCAGCCGCTCTACCAGCGGCTGCTCAACCGCTGGCCCGAACGGCGCAACATGGCCGCCGCGGTGACGCTGCTGATCATCACCGTCGCGGTGGTGATCCCGGCGCTGATCGTCGGCAGCCTCGTCGTCGACCAGGCGGCGGGCGTCTACACCCAGATCCGCGGCGGCCAGATCAATTTCGCGACTTATTTCCAGCAGGTCCACGACGCGCTGCCCGAGCGATTGCGGCGGCTGGTCGACAACTCCGGCTTCAACAGCTTCGAGCGCGCACAGGCGCAACTCAGCGCGGCGGTGAGCAACAGCGCGAGCACGCTGACGCGCCGCGCGCTGTCGATCGGCGCCAACGCCGCCGCCTTCCTGCTGGCGTTCGGCGTCGGGCTGTACGTCACCTTCTTCCTGCTGCGCGACGGCGACCGGATCGGCCCGGCGGTGGTGCGCGCGCTGCCGCTCGAGCCGGCGGTGGCGGGCAAGCTGGCGGACAAGTTCGTCGCGGTGGTGCGCGCCACGATCAAGGGATCGGGCGTGGTCGCGATCGTGCAGGGCGCGCTCGGCGCGGTGACCTTCTGGATCGTCGGGCTGCCCGCGGCGTTGCTGTGGGGCATATTGATGGCGATCGCGGCGCTGCTGCCCGCGGTGGGGCCGGCGATCATCTGGGCGCCGGTCGCGCTCTATCTGCTGGCCACCGGGGCGATCTGGCAGGCGGTGGTGGTGATCCTGTCGGGCGTGCTGGTGATCGGCCTCGCCGACAATATCCTGCGCCCGATCCTGGTGGGGCGCGACACCGGCATCCCCGACTGGCTGGTGCTGGTGACGACGCTGGGCGGGATCGACCTGGTCGGGCTCAGCGGGATCGTGGTCGGGCCGCTAATCGGGGCTTTGTTCATCACCGGCTGGCAGGTGCTGACCGAGCAGCGCGCGGGGCAGCGGGAGGCGGGCGACGCTCCCTCCCCTTCAGGGGAGGGTCGGGGTGGGGCGTCGCCGTCTCACCGAGACCGGCGCGCGTGAGGGGTGCGCCAGCCCGACACCTCGCCTAGAGGAACGCCCCTACGACATTCTCCCGTCATCCCGGACTTGGTCCGGGATCCACGGTGCCGCATACTCCTAACGCGTTGTTTTTGCGGAAGGGTGGATCCCGGAACAAGTCCGGGATGACGGGGGGTGAGAGGAGGAGCTCACCTCACCCCACGCGCGTGCCCGACAGCGGGAAGCTGCCGAACGCGCCCGCGCCGACGCTGCCCGTGATCGTGTCGCCGTCGACCGTCGCGGAGATGTCGAGCGTCATCGGCATCGGCGAGGTCATCTGCTGCTTCCACGCCAGCGTGTCGCCGTTCACCGAACCCTGCACGTCCGAGGCGCCCATCGCGCCCGAGGCCTGGCCGGTGAAGCTGTCGCCCTGCGACGTCACCGTCAGCGTCAGCTTCTGGTCGCCCAGCGGCGACTTCACGGTGCAATCGTAGGTTCCGTCGACTCCGGCCATCACGCTCTCCTCACTTCGTGGCGGCGGCAGGCGTCGCCGGGGGCGGCGTGCCCGCCACCGCGGATGCCGCCATGACCTCCACCGGCAACCCCAAGGAGTCAAGCTGCGGCTTCACCTTCGCGGCCTCGCCCACGACCACCCAGACGAAGCGCGCCGGGTCGATCGCGGCCTTGGTCGCCGCATTCACCTGCGGCAACGTCAGCGCGCGATACTTCTGCGGCAGCGTCGCGTAATAATCGTCGGGCCGGCGGTAGAGGTCGTTCGACTGCATCGCGTCGAGCACGTTGTCCGACGTCTCGAACTCGCCCGAGAGCGAGCGCGTGCCGCCGTTGATCGCGCGCTCGAACTCGGCCTGGGTCATCGGCTGCGACGTGAGATATCGCGCGATGTCGCCGCGCAGCGCCGCGACCGCGGGGCCGGTCTTGTCGGCCTGCACCGGCGCCGAGATCACATAAGGCGCGGCGAAGGCGTTGCGGCTGAAATTGCCGCCGACGCCGTAGGACCAATGCTTGTCCTCGCGCAGGTCCATGTTGAGCCGGCCGAGGAAGCTGCCGCCGAGCGCGTCGTTGCCGACCTCGACCGGCAGAAGATCGTCGGTGCCCTTGAGCCCGGTCTGCACGCCCCCAGCGATCAGCGACTGCGGGCTGTCCGGGCGGTCGATCACGACGATGCGCGGGCTGGCCGAGGTGACCCGCGCCGGGAAGGTCTTGCTGCCCGCGGCACCCTCGGCGCGCCAGTCGCCGAAGCGCGCCTCCATCACGCGCCGCACCTCGGCGAGCGGGCGATCGGAGACGACGAAGATCTTCGCCTTGTCGGGGCGCAGCCACGCCTGGCGGAAGGCGAGCAGGTCGGCGCGGGTCAGCGCCGCCACTGCCGCCGGATCACCCGAGCCCTGCGCCTTGGCATAAGGCGAGCCGGGGGAGACCAGCTTGGGCAGCACGCGCCGCGCCAGTCCGTTGGGGCTGGTCAGCTCCTGCGCGATCGCGGTGAGCTGCTGCGTCTTGACGCGACCCAGCTCGGCCTCGGCGAAGGAGGGCTCGCGCGCGATGCTGGCCCACAGCGCGGCGCCGGCGTCGAGATTGGCGCTGGGCACGCGCAGCCCCAGCGAGGTGCGGTCGGCGCTGCTGCCGCTTGAGATCGAGGCGCCGAGCCGCTCGCGCGCCTCCGCGATCTGGATCGAGTTGAGTTCGCGCGTGCCCTCGTCCATCATCGCCAGCGTCAGCTGCTGCGTGCCGAGCTTGTCGGCGACGTCGGCGGCGACGCCCGCGTCGAAGCTGAGCACCGCCTGGGTGACCGGCACCGCGCCGCGCTGCGCATAGACCAGCTCGATCCCGTTCGACAGCCGCGCGCGCTCCACCTTGGGGAAGCTGAGCGCGCCGATCGGACCGACGTCGGGCAGCGGCCCGCGCGTGCCCTTGGGCGGCTGCTCGGGCGCCTCCTTCACCGGCGCGGGCGGCGGCACCTTGCTCTCGGCGTAGGCGTCGCGCTGGCCGTCGACGATCTGGAGCGAATAGGCCGGGCGCGTCAGCCATTTGGCCGCGGCGGCGCGGACGCTGGCGGGGGTCTGCGCGGCGAGCGCGGCGAGCTGCTTCTTGTAGAAGCCGGGGTCGTCCGAGTAGAGCGCGCCCTCGGCGAGCGCCACCGCCTTGCCGCCGAAGCCGCCGACCGCCTCGAGCCCGCCGATCCGTGCCGAGACGGTGCTGGTGACGTAGCGCGCGACCTCGTCGGCGCTGGGGCCGGTCTTGATGAAGTCGGCGACGAGCTGGTCCATCCGCGCCTGCACCTGCGCCGCGTCTACGCCGGGCCGCACCATGGCGATCAGCTGGAAGGTGCCGACCTGCGCGAAGCTCTCATATTCCGCCGACGCCTGCACCGCGAGCTTCTCGCCCTTGACCAGCACATTGTCGAAGCGCGAGCTGGCCAGGCCGCCGAGCACGCCGGCGGCGACCTCGAGCGCGGGCGCGTCGCGGTCGTTGAGGCCGGGCACCGCCCATTCCTTCATCACCAGCGTCGCCGCGACGCGGTCCTTCATGATCTCGCTGGCCTTGCCCGGCAGCGACGAGGGCACCGGCGCGGGCGGCGCGACGCTCTTCGGCCCCGCGGCGATCGCGCCGAAATATTTCTCCACCTTGGCGCGCGCGGTGGCGAGGTCGACGTCGCCGGCGAGCACGAGGACGGCGTTGTTGGGGCCGTAATGGCTGCGGAACCACTCCTTGACGTCGGCGAGGCTGGCGGCGTCGAGGTCGGCCATCGAGCCGATCGTGGTGTGACCGTACGGGTGGCTCGCGGGGAACAGCCCCTCGGTCGCCTTGTAGCGCAGCAGGCCGTAGGGCTGGTTGTCGCCCTGGCGCTTCTCGTTCTGGACGACACCGCGCTGCTCGTCGAGCACGCTCTGGGTGATCGCGCCGGTGAGATAGCCCATCCGGTCCGACTCGAGGAACAAGGCGCGGTCGAGCGCGGCGGTCGGCACCGTTTCGAAATAATTGGTGCGGTCGAAATAGGTCGTGCCGTTGAAGTCGGTCGCCCCGACCTGCTGGAGCGGCTCGAAGAAGTCGCCCGGCGCGTTCTCGCTGCCGTTGAACATCAGATGCTCGAACAGATGCGCGAAGCCGGTCTTGCCCTGCGGCTCGTGCTTCGAGCCGACGTCGTACCAAACGCTGACCGCGACGATCGGCGCCTTGCGATCGGTATGAACGATCACGCGAAGGCCGTTCTTGAGCGTGAACTGCTGATAGGGGATGTCGATCGCCTTCACCAGCTCGGACACCGGGGCGGCAGCGGGCAGCGGGGCGGCGGAGCGGGCGACGGGAGCCTGGGCGTGAGCGGGAGCAGAGAAGACCGCCAGCGCCGCGCCGGCCGCCAGGAACGCACGATAGGTCAACGGATGATGCTCCCGCGGGATGGTGACGGCGGCGACCATAGCGGGCCGGCGACCGCCCGCAAGCGCGGCGCCCAGCAACATGGCGAAACAATTATTGACTGCACCGGCAATGGTTGCTAAGGCAACCGAATGCCGTTCTACAATCGTGACAATTTCGTGCCCGATGACTCGGCGGGCTATCTGATCAAGCGGTGCAACCAGCTCAACGTGGCGCTGCTCGATCGGACGTTCGCCGAGGAGGAGCTGACCGCCTCGCAATGGTCGACGTTGCTCACCATCCACCTCGACGCCGAGGCGACCTGCGCCTCGCTGGCGCGCGACCTCACCTATGACAAAGGCGCGATGACCCGGCTGATCGACGTGCTCGAGGCGCGCGGGCTGGTCGAGCGCGCGCGCAGCGAGGACGATCGCCGCGTCGTCAACCTGTCGCTGACCGACGCCGGGCGCGACGCCGCGATGCGCTGCCGCGACAAGGCGATCGAGTGCTGGAACCGCCATCTCGCCGACTGGAGCACCGCGGAGATCGAGCAGTTCCTCGCGCAGCTCCGCAAGCTGCGCCGCACGCTGGAGGAGACCGACGCATGCGCCGACTGATCCCGCTCGCCGCCGCGCTGCTCGCCAGCGCCTGCGCGGTCCCCGGCTCGCCGCCGGTGACGATCGCCAAGACCGCGCCCGACCTCGCGCTCGCCGGCCCGTCGGTGACGCTCGCGCCCGACTGGTGGAGCGCGATCGGCGACCCGCAGCTCGACCGCCTCGTCGCCGACGCGCTGGCGGGCAACCCCTCGCTCGACGCCGCGGCGGCGCGCGTGCGTCAGGCCGAGGCGACGCTGGCGCGGCAGGACGCCGAGCGGCGCCCCGACGCCGCACTCGACGTCAACGTGCAGGGCCAGCGGCTGTCGAGCAACTATATCATCCCCCCGCCCTTCGCGGGCACGGTGCGCGCGCTCGGCACCGGTCAGGCCGGGCTCAACTGGAACCTCGACCTGTTCGGCCGGCAGAAGGCCGCGATCGCGGGCGCCGCGGCGCAGCTCCAGGCGGCCGAATATGACCGCGCCGCCGCGCGGCTGATGCTCGCCGGCGCGGTGGTGCAGAGCTATGTCGAGCTGGCGCGCGCCGAGCGGCAGGCGGCGATCGCCGAGCGCACCATCGCGACGCGGCAGCAGTCGCTCGGGCTGGTGCAAGTGCGCGAGCGCAACCGGCTCGCCAGCCGGATCGACATGACCGCGGCGCAGACGCGCGTGTCGCAGGCGCAGCTCGCGCTGGTACAGGCGCAGGGCGCGCGCGCGCTCGCCGCCGACGCGCTCGCGGCGCTGGCGGGACGCGGCGGCGACTATGCCCGCGCGCTCCAGCCGACCCGGCTCGCCGCCGACGCCGCGCTGCCCGTGCCGGCGACGCTGCCCGCCGACCTGCTCGCGCGCCGCCCCGACGTTGCCGCCGCACAGGCGCGCATCGCCGCCGCCGCGGCGCAGCGCCAGGTCGCGCGCCGCGCCTTCTATCCCAACATCAACCTCTCGGCGCTCGTCGGGCTACAGGCGATCGGCTTCGGCAATTTCGTCGACCTGTCGTCGGGGATCGCGGGGGGCGGCGCCGCGATCCACCTGCCGCTGTTCGACAGCGGGCGGCGGACGGCCGAGCTGCGCGGCGCCACCGCCGCGGTCGATGTCGCCACCGCGCAGTACAATGAGTCGGTCGTCGCCGCCGCGCGCGACGCCGCTGACTCTATCGCGCGCGTGCAGGCCGCCGACGCCGCGCGCCTGCGCCAGCGCGAGGTGGTGACCGGGCTGGCCGAGACCAACCGGCTCAACGGCGTCCGCGTGCAGAGCGGGCTGTCCAGCCGGCTCGATCTGGTCAACACCGACATCCGCCTGCTCGAGGCCGAACTGGCCGACGCCAATCTCGCGATCGACTCGCTCGCGGCGCGCGCGCAGCTCGCCACCGCGCTCGGCGGCGGCTTCGCGCTGCCGACGCCCGCTACCCCCCTTCCCGCCACCGGCGCCCAGGACCTGTCCCGATGACCGACACCGCCGCCCCCACGCCCTCGCCCGCCCCCGCCCCGACGCCCGCGCCCACGCCCGCGGGCAAGCCGAAGGCGCGCCGCCGCGCCTTCCTGATCCTCGGCGCGGTGCTGCTGGTGGTGCTGATCATCTGGGCGATCATGCACTTCTTCTTCGCCCCGCCGGAGGAGGAGACCGATGACGCTTATGTCGCGGGCGATGTGGTGGCGATCACCGCGCGCGACCCCGGCACGGTGACGCAGCTCCACGCCGACAACACCCAGTCGGTCACCGCGGGCCAGCCGCTGATCGACCTGGACCCCACCACCGCCGACGTCAACGTCGCCGCCGCCGGCGCCGAGCTGGCGCGCGCGGTGCGCTCGACGCGCGCCGACTTCACGCGCGTGGGCCAATCCGACGCCGCGATCGTCCAGGCCGAGGCCGAGCTCAACCGCGCGCGCGACGATTACGCGCGCCGCCGCGGCGCCGCGCAGCAGGGCGCGATCTCGGGCGAGGAACTCAGCCACGCCGCCGACGCGGTGAAGGTGGCGACCGCCAACCTGCGGCTCGCGCGCGAGCAGCGCCGCCAGGCGCAGAGCGCGGTGCAGGGCACCGACGTCGACACCAACCCCGCGGTGCTCGCCGCTATCGCCAACTACCGTCGCGCCGCGGTGGCGCGCGGCCATATGCACGTGATCGCGCCGATCGCGGGCGTGGTGGCGCAGCGCACGGTGCAGGTCGGCCAGCAGGTCAATGCGGGGACGCCGCTGATGGCGATCGTGCCGCTCGACCGGCTGTGGGTCGACGCCAACTTCCGCGAGACCCAGCTCAAGGACCTGCGCATCGGCCAGCCGGTCAGGATCACCGCGGACATGTACGGCGGCGACATCGTCTATCACGGCCGCGTGATCGGGCTCGCCGCGGGCAGCGGCAACGCCTTCGCGCTGCTGCCGCCGCAGAACGCCAGCGGCAACTGGATCAAGATCGTCCAGCGCGTGCCGGTGCGGATCGCGCTCGACCCCCGCGAGCTGCGCGCCAACCCGCTGCGCGTCGGCCTGTCGGTGACGACGACCGTCGACACCGCCGACCAGCGCGGCGCGCGGCTCGCACAGGCAGCGGCGGCGCCTTACCGCGGCGACACCAATGTCGGGACCGACCCCAAGGTCGAGGCGGAGATCCGCCGCATCGTGGCGGCCAACCGGTGAGCGGCGTCGCGGAGCGGCTCGGGGCGGGGATCGCGCTGCTGTTCCCGCGGGTCGGTGACGCGGTGAGCGCGCAGCCGTCACCTATCGCGCTTCCCTCACCTTCTTCGTCATCCCGGACTTGTTCCGGGATCCAGCGTGCGCCGAGCCTCACGCCTGCGGGATACGCGGAAGGCTGGATCCCGGAACAAGTCCGGGATGACGGTAGCGCTTGGGATGACGGTAGCGCGGCGTACCACGGTAACGCGTGGGACGACCGTCGCGCGTCGGACCACGGTGGCGCGACGGACGACGATAGCCCGGGGGACGACGGCTCCTCCCGTTCCGCGATGATCGGCAGCGCGCGTCAGCGTTCGTGTCCCTGGATTCCCGCGTGCGCAGGAACACGGTTGAGGGGACCGCATCATGGCTAGCGGCGCGCCGCAGGAACAGGCGCCGCTCACCGGCGTCCAGCTCGGTGTCACCGCCTTCGCACTGGCGCTCGGCACCTTCATGATGGTGCTCGACAGCACCATCGCCAACGTCTCGCTGCCGACGATCGCGGGCAACCTCGGCGTGTCGAGCGACAATTCCACTTGGGTGGTCACCGCCTTCGCGGTCGCCAATGGCGTCGCGGTGCCGCTGACCGGCTGGCTGATGCGGCGCTTCGGCGTGGTGCGCGTGTTCTGCACCTCGGTGGTGCTGTTCACCCTCGCCTCCTTCCTGTGCGGCGTGGCGTGGGACCTGCCCTCGCTGATCCTCTTCCGCGTGCTTCAGGGCGCGGTGTCGGGGCCGATGATGCCGGGCAGCCAGGCGCTGCTGATCTCGATCTTCCCGCACGACAAGCGCTCCACCGCGCTCGGCATCTGGTCGATGACCACGCTGGTGGCGCCGATCATGGGGCCGATCCTCGGCGGCTACATCTCCGACAACTACCATTGGTCGTGGATCTTCCTGATCAACGTGCCGTTCGGCGTCGTCACCGCGCTGGTGTGCTGGTTCAACCTGCGCAGCCGCGAGACACCGACGATGAAGCTGCCGATCGACACGGTCGGGCTCGGGCTGCTGGTGCTGTGGGTCGGCTCGCTCCAGGTGATGCTCGACCTCGGCAAGAACGCCGACTGGTTCAACGATCCCCTGATCGTGGTGCTGACGATCACCGCGGCGATCGCCTTCGTCGCCTGGGTGATCTGGGAGCTGACCGACGCCAACCCGACGGTGGATCTGACCTTGTTCGCGCGGCGCAACTTCTGGATCGGCAATCTCTGCTTCTCGCTCGGCTACGCGGTGTTCTTCGCCAACATCCTGATCCTGCCTTTGTGGCTCCAGACCCAGCTGGGCTATACCGCGACCTGGGCCGGGCTGGTGGCGGCGCCGAGCGGGGTGGTGGCGGTGCTGCTGACCCCGCTGGTGGCGCGGCTGTCGGGCAAGGTCGACGCGCGCCTGATCGCGACGATCGCCTTCGCCGGCTTCGCGATCAGCTATTGGATGCGATCGGGCTATACCGCGCAGGCGACCTTCGGCGACCTCGTGCTGCCGCTGCTCGTCCAGGGCGTGTCGATGAGCACCTTCTTCCTCGCGATGCTGACGATCTCGCTCGACAAGATCCCGCCGCAGCGGCTGCCCTCGGCGACCGGCATCTCGAACTTCTGCCGCATCACCGCGGGCGGGTTCGCCGCCTCGCTGATCTCCACTGCATGGGACCGGCGCGAGGCGCTCCACCAGAGCCGGCTCGCCGAGGCGATCGGCAACGGCATGCCGTATCAGCTCGCGGCCGAGCAGATGCAGCGCATGGGGATGAGCGCGCAGCAGGCCGCCGCGGCGGTGACGCGGCAGATGGTGGGGCAGGCCTATCTGCTCGCCTCGGTCGACCTGTTCCGTCTGTCGGCGTGGCTCGCGGCGGGGCTGATCCTGCTGGTGTGGACCTGCCGCCGGCCGAGCGCGCCGTCGGGTCCGGTCGCGGCGGACTGAGGGGCGTAGGTGCCCCGGCGGAGACCGGGACCGGTCGGGGAGCGGGAGTGGGTCTCGCCGGTGTCGCCCTACCGGGCCTGTCTTCGCGCCACCTTTGCCAGCGTCGCGGGACGCTCTTCGTCCTCCGTCATCCCGGACGTGTCCCGGGATCCACGCTGCCGCGGGAACAACGCGCCGTGAGTCTGCGGCACGGTGGATCCCGGACCAAGTCCGGGATGACGGAAGTTTTGCGGAGGCTTACCGTCGCGAGGAACGTTGGGGAGATGGGGCGATGGGGCGTGCTGAGATGCGGTCCTTCCATTTTGCCGTCACCACCCCGGCGGACGCCGGGGTCCAGTTGGGAAAGCCTCCGTGGGACTTACCATCGTCCCCCAACTGGGCCCCGGCGTCCGCCGAGGCGGTAGGGAGTGTGGAGAGGTGGTGAGCGCGGAGCGGTGAGCGCGGAGCAATGAGCGCGCGAAGGCGGTGCGCCCCGAGCAATCCGAGCCTGTCGCGATTGGCCCGCTCCCTCCCGCGCGCTAAAGACGCGGGCATGACCGACTTCGCCGCCACCCGTGCGCTGTTCCATCTGCCGCCGGGCGTGATCTACCTCGACGGCAACTCGCTCGGCCCGCTGCCGCGCGCGGCCGAGGCGCGCGCCGCCGCGGCGATCCGCGAGCAATGGGGCGAGCGGCTGATCCGCGGCTGGAACGACGCCGGCTGGATGGCGCTGCCGACCCGCGTCGGCGACCGTATCGCGCGGCTGGTCGGCGCGCCCGCGGGCAGCGTCATCACCGGCGACACGCTCTCGATCAAGCTGTTCCAGGCGCTAGCCGCCGCAATCGCGCTGCGCCCCGGCCGCCGCGTGGTGCTGAGCGACAGCGGCAATTTCCCGAGCGACCTCTACATCGCCCAGTCGCTGCTCGACTCGCTCGGCCAGGGCCATGAACTGCGCGTCGTCGCGCCCGAGGAGGTGGCGGACGCGATCGACGAGGACGTCGCGGTGACGATGCTGACAGAGGTCGACTATCGCACCGGCCGCCTCCACGACATGCGCGCGCTCACCGCAAGCGCGCACGCCGCCGGCGCCATCGCTCTGTGGGACCTGGCGCATTCCGCCGGCGCGCTGCCGGTCGATCTTGCCGGCGCGGACGCCGACTTCGCGGTCGGCTGCACCTACAAGTACCTCAACGGCGGCCCCGGCGCCCCCGCCTTCCTCTATCTCGCGCCGCGCCACGCCGAGACCGCGCGCCCGATCCTGAGCGGCTGGCTCGGCCACCGCGCGCCCTTCGCATTCGAGCGCGACTATGCCCCCGCGCCGGGGGTCGAGCGGATGCGCGTCGGCACGCCGCCGGTGATCGCGCTGTCGGTGCTCGACGCCGCGCTCGACGTCTGGGACGGGGTCGACATGGCCGACCTGCGCGCCGCCTCGATCCGCCTGTCGCAGTGCTTCATCGCCGAGGTGGAGGCGCGCTGCCCCCAGCTCACGCTCGCCTCGCCGCGCGACCCGCACGCGCGTGGCAGCCAGGTGAGCGTCGCGCACCCGCAGGCCTATGCGGTGATGCAGGCGCTGATCGCGCGCGGCGTGATCGGCGACGTGCGCGCGCCCGACCTGCTGCGCTTCGGCTTCACGCCTCTGTACCTGAGCGAGGAGGAGGTGGTGCGCGCGGTCGACATCCTCGCCGACATCCTCGCCACCGGCGCGTGGGACCGCCCCGAGCATCATGCCCGCGCCGCGGTGACGTGATGAGCGAGCATCACGACGCCGAACTGAACTTCGCCGGGCGCATGGGCTATGGCGACTATCTCGCGCTCGACCGATTGCTCGACGCGCAGCACCCGCTGAGCGACGCGCACGACGAGCTGCTGTTCATCATCCAGCACCAGACCAGCGAATTGTGGATGAAGCTGGCGGTGCACGAGCTGGAGAGCGCGCGCGACGCGATCCTGGCCGATCGCCTGCCCCAGGCGTTCAAGCTGCTCGCGCGGGTGGCGCGGATCCTGGAGCAGCTCAACGGCGCCTGGGACGTGCTGCGCACGATGACGCCGTCCGACTATACCAGCTTTCGCGACGCGCTGGGGCAGTCGTCGGGGTTCCAGTCGTGGCAGTATCGCGCGGTGGAATATCTGTGCGGCAACCGCGTCTCCGCGACGCTCGGGCCGCACCGCCACCGCGCGCCGACGCTGACGCGGCTGGAGGCGATCCTCGCCGCGCCGAGCATCTACGACGCCGCGCTGGTCCGCCTCCACGCCGCGGGCTTGCTCGCCGATCCCGCGCGCGACTGGCGCACGCCGCACATCGCGAGCGAGGCGGTGGTGGGCGCGTGGGAGCAGGTGTATCGTGCGCCCGAGACGCACTGGCCGCTGTACGAGCTGGCGGAGAAGCTCGTCGACCTGGAGGATTATTTCCGGCGCTGGCGCTTCAACCACGTCACCACGGTGGAGCGCGTGATCGGGCTCAAGCGCGGCACGGGCGGCACCGCGGGTGTGTCGTACCTGCGCAAGATGCTCGAGGTCGAGCTGTTCCCCGAGCTGTGGCAGGTGCGCACGCGGTTGTGAGGAAGTATAGGGTGGTTGCTCTCTCTTCCCTCACCGTCATCCCGGCCTCGCGCCGGGATCCATTCTTCCGCGAGAGCAACGCCGGCGGCTCTCGCGGCACTATGGATCCCGGGTCAAGCCCGGGATGACGGGGGTAAGCTGCGTCCGCGACAATGAACCTTCTGCATCCGGGGCGGTGGATGCCGGAACAAGTCCGGGATGACGAAGGGGTGTTCAAAGGTCTCAACGCAGAAGCAGCGCTGTCGCGGGGGATGCACTTCGGCCGGTTCCGTCCTAGGCCTGCGGCAACCAGAACGAAGGTCGCGCCCATGAGACTCCCGCTGCTCGCCTCCACCGCCCTCGTCCTCGCCGCGCCCGCGCTGGCGCAGCAGGCCCCCGCCCCTGCCCCCGCCACCACCGCCCCAGGCCCGGTCCCGCTCGGCCAGCTCCCCGACACCGCGCGCCCCACCGCCTATCGCATCGACCTCACCGTCCGCCCCGAGCGGGAGCGCTTCACCGGCCACGCCGAGGTCGACGCCGAGCTCCGGCGCGCCACACCCTCGCTCTACCTCCACGGCAACGGCCTCGCCGTCAGCAAAGCCGTCGCGCGCGTCGGCGGCCGCACCGTCAGCGCGCGCTACACGCAGGTCGACACCTCGGGCGTGGCGCGGCTCGATTTCGCGACGCCGCTCCCCGCCGGTCGCGTCACGCTCGCCTTCGACTATGACGCGCCCTTCATGACCGGCGCCGAGGGGCTGTACCGCGCCAAGGTCGGCGACGACTGGTACGCCTGGACGCAGATGGAGCCGATCGACGCGCGGCGCATGTTCCCCGGCTTCGACGAGCCCGGCTTCAAGACGCCCTTCACGCTCAGCGTCACCGCGGCGAGCGGGCAGCAGGTCTTCGCCAACACGCCCGAGACCGCCGCCACCCCCGCCGGCGCGGGGCTGACCCGCCATGTCTTCGCCGCCTCCAAGCCGCTGCCGACCTATCTCGTCGCGATCGCGGTCGGCCCGTTCGACGTCGTGCCCGGCGACGCGCCCGCCAACGCGGTGCGCAAGACGGCGCTGCCCTATCGCGCCATCGCCACCAAGGGGCAGGCCGAGCGGCTCCGGCTCGCCGCGACCGAGGGGCCGAAGATCCTCGCGCTGCACGAGCGATATTTCGGCATCCCCTATCCCTACGAGAAGCTCGACCAGATCGCCGGCCCGGTGATGAGCGGCGCGATGGAGAATGCCGGCCTCGTCACCTACAACGACACGCTGCTGCTGCTCGACCCCGACGCGCCCGCGTCACAGCGGCGCGGCTTCGGCACGGTGGTGGCGCACGAGCTGGCGCACCAATGGTTCGGCGACCTCGTCACGCCGAAATGGTGGACCGACATCTGGCTCAACGAGAGCTTCGCCGAATGGGCGGGCAATCGCGTCGGCGAGATCTGGCAGCCGGGGCTCGGCACCGACGTCGCGCAGCTCGCCGAGGCGTTCACCGCGATGGACACCGACAGCCGCGCGGTGGGCCGCCCGATCCGCCAGGAGATCACGCGCAACGACCAGATCGCCAGCGCCTTCGACTCGATCACCTATCAGAAGGGCGGTCAGGTGCTGACCATGGTGGAGCGCTATCTCGGCGCGGAGAAGTTCCGGAAAGGCGTGCAGTTCCATCTAAACCGCTTCCGCTACGCCAACGCAGCCGCGGACGATTTCTTCGAATCGATGGCGACCGGGTCGGGCGATCCCGGCATCGTCCCGGTGTTCCGCAGCTTCGTGACGCAAACCGGCGTGCCGGTGATCCGCATCCGCGCCGACGGTGCCGGGCGGTGGCAGCTGAGCCAGCAGCGCTATCGCCCGATCGGCGTCGCCGCGCAACCGGCGCCGCAGACATGGACGGTGCCGGTCTGCGCGCGCCAGGGCGAGACGCGCAGCTGCACCCTGCTCGGCAGCGCGACCGGCACGCTCACTCTGCGCGGCAGCGGCGTGGCGGTGCCCAATGCCGATGGCGCGGGCTATTGGCGCTACAGCCTCGACGATGCCGGCTGGGCCGGGCTGCTCAAGGGCGCCGACACGCTGCCCGCGCGCGAGGCGATGGCGGCGGCGGACAGCCTGTGGGCCGACTTCCTCGCGGGCAACGCCAGCTTCGCGCGCGTGATCGCGGGGGCGCGCGCCTTCGCCGCGCATCGCGAGCGCAGCGCCACGCTGCAACTGCCGCAGGCGATCGCCGAGGTCGAGCAGCTCGACCTCTCGCCCGCCGCGACCGCGGGGCTGCGCCGGCTCGCGGGCGAGCTGTCGCTGCCGCGACTGCGCGCGCTCGGCGCGGTGTCGTTCGCGCCGGGCGCCTATGCCGGCGAGGAGACCGGGCAAGCGCTGCTGCGGCAGAACCTCGTCGACTATGCCGCGCAGACCGCGCGCGACGCGGCGCTCCGCTCGCAGCTCGCCGAGGCGGCCGAGGGCGCGCTGGCGGCGACGCCGCGCGCGATCGATCCCTCCTATCGCGAACTGGCGTTCGCGGTGGCGGTGGAGGACCGCGGCGTGGTCTTCATGAACCGGCTGCGCGACGCGCTGGCGGCGAGCGGCGATCCGCTGTTCCGCTCGCACGCGGTGCGCGCGCTGGGTCGCGCGAGCAGCGCCGCCGAGGTGGCGCGCGCGCTCGAGCTGACGCGCGACCCGGCGCTGCAATCGACCGAGCGGCTGACGCTGATGACCCGGCTCGCCGGCCAGAAGCTCGGGCGGGACGCGCTGCTGGCGCTGTTCACGCGCGACTTCGACGGCGCGATCGCGGGGGTGCCCGCCTTCGCGCGCGCGCGCATCCCGACGCTGTTCGGCGGCTATTGCAGCGCGGACAAGGCCGAGGCGGTCGAGGCGCTGTTCCGCCCGCGGCTGGCGACGCTGGGCGGGGGCGAACTGGAGCTGAGCCAGGCGCTCGGCGCGATCCGCCAGTGCGTCGCGCTGCGCGCGGCCAAGCGCGCGGAGGTGGAGGCGGCGCTGCGGTGAGGGGGCTCGCGCGAGCAAGCACCGCGCAATCCCTTACAAACGTCACCCCGGGCGTGTTCCGGGGTCCACGACGCCGCGCGGATTACCTCTGTGGAGCGTGCGGCGCCGTGGATCCCGGAACAAGTCCGGGATGACGTTGTGTTTCGTGGATTGATGGTCTTCAGCGCGTGAACCAGCGGAGTGCTCCTGCGGACGCAGGAGCCCAGAGCCACGAGCGTCACGCCTGACGCGCTGGGCTCCTGCTTCCGCAGGAGCACGGTTCAACCAGGGTAGATCAGACCCTAAGCGCCCCGCAGCATCCGGATGATGCCGGAGAAATCCTCGCCACCATGCCCGCTCTCGCCGAACGCGCGGTACAGGTCGCGCGCGTGGCCGCCGAGCGGCAGCGTCGCGCCGCCGTCCGCCGCCGCGGCCATCGCCAGCTCGAGGTCCTTGAGCATCAGCGCGCCCGCGAAGCCGCCGCGATAGTCGTTGTCCGCGGGCGATTGCGGGCCGACCCCCGGCACCGGGCAGTAGCTCGTCATCGACCAGCTCTGCGCGGTCGCCTTGCTGGCGATGTCGTAGAACACCTGCGGGTCGAGCCCGAGCCGCTCGGCGAGCACGAAGCCCTCGCAGGTCGCGATCATCGTCGCGCCCAGGATGAGGTTGTTGCACAGCTTGGCGGCCTGGCCGGTGCCGCTCGCCCCGGCGTGGATCACCGCCTTGCCCATCGCCTCGAGGTACGGCCGCGCACGCTCGAACGACTCGGCCGGCCCGCCGACCATGAAGGTGAGCGTGCCCGCGGTCGCCGCCGCGATGCCGCCCGACACCGGCGAGTCGACCGCGGCGACGCCGCGCGCACGCGCCTGTTCGGCGACCGCGCGCGCGGTGGCGACGTCGATCGTCGAGCAGTCGATCAGGATCGCCGCGGCGTCGACCAGCGGCAGGATCTCGTCATAGACCTGCGCGACGTGGCGCCCCGCGGGCAGCATGGTGACCACCGCCTCGGCGCCATCGACCGCCGCCGCGGCGCTCTCCGCGGCGAGGCAGCCGGCGCCCTCGGCGCGCGCCAGCGCCTCGGCGGAGAGATCGAAGGCGCGCACGTCATGGCCGTGCTTCGCGAGGTTGGCGGCCATCCCGCCGCCCATGTTGCCCAACCCGATGAACGCGACGCGTGCCATATTGCCTCTCCTCCTTGCTGGGGCTTGCCCCCGATCCGTTCGCCTCGAGTATCCGTCGCGCTTTTCGAGTTGGCGTATCGACAGGTCGTCGCGCGTGGTCCTCTCGACACGTCATCGCGGCAAGCTCGATCACTGCTCGAGGTGAACGGGTGGGATGTGGCGCCCGTCGTTCATGTTGCCGAGCAGGAAGAACGCGACAGCTGCGCCCCCCCTCACCTCGTGACCGTCACTCCTCTCCGTTCGCCTCGAGTAGCCGTCGAGCTCGTCGAGACGGCGTATCGAGAGGTCGGCGCACGTGGCCCTCTCGACACGTGATCTCGGCAGGCTCGATCACTGCTCGAGGCGAACGGATGGGGCAACCACCGAACCTACCGCCCGCTCCACTGTCCGGCACGCTTCTCCACGAACGCGGCCATCCCCTCCTTCTGGTCGGCGGTGCCGAACAAAGCGTGGAACAGCCGGCGCTCGAACTGGACGCCCTGCGCCAGCGTCGTCTCGAACGCGGCGTTGACCATCTCCTTGTTGGCGATCGCGGCAAGCGGCGCCATCTCGGCGATCGTCGCGGCGGTGCGCAGCGCCTCGTCGAGCAGCTCGGCGGCGGGCACGACGCGGCTGACCAGCCCGGCGCGCTCGGCCTCGTCGGCGTCGATCATCCGGCCGGTGAGCACCATCTCCATCGCCTTGGCCTTGCCGACCGCGCGCGCCAGCCGCTGCGAGCCGCCCATGCCCGGCGAGACGCCCAGCTTGATCTCGGGCTGGCCGAACTTGGCGGTGTCCGCCGCGAGGATGAAGTCGCACATCATCGCCAGCTCGCAGCCGCCGCCCAGCGCATAGCCCGCCACCGCCGCGATCAGCGGCTTGCGCGTCCGCGTCAGCTGCTCGTAGCCGGCGAAGAAATTGCCCGCATACATGTCGGCGAAGCCCTGCTCCGCCATCTCCTTGATGTCGGCGCCCGCGGCGAAGGCGCGCTCGCTGCCGGTGAGCACGGCGCAGCGCTGCGCGGGATCGGCGTCATAGTCGGCGAGCGCGCGCAACAGCTCGGCGAGCACCTGCGAGTTGAGCGCGTTGAGCGCCTTGGGGCGGTTGAGCGTCAGCAGCGTCACCGCGCCGCGGCGCTCCACCAGGATCGTCTCGTAATCGGCCATCAGTCGGTCCCTCAATCGTGCGGAGTCCAGGCCTCGGCCTCGGGCAGCGGGGCGAAGATCTGGTCGATGACATGGTCGCTGACGCCCGCGGGCGTGGCGGGCTCCCAGCGCGGGGTATTGTCCTTGTCGACGATCACCGCGCGCACGCCCTCGAGGAAGTCGTGGCGCTGCACCACGCGCGTGGCGACCGCATATTCCTGCCGCATCTCGTCGGCGAAATCGGCCATGCCCGCCCCATGCTTGAGCAGCTTGAGCGAGACCTTCATCGTCTGCGGCGACTTGGTCCGCAGCGTCGCCAGCGTCGCGCGCGCGAACTTGCTGTCCTCGGCCTCCAGCGCGGCGAACACCGCCTCGACCTCGTCCGAGGCGAACAGCCGGTCGATCGCCGCGCGCTGGTCGAGCAGCGCGGCATGGCCGGGATCGACATGCGCGGCGTCGAGCAAGGCGCGCAGCTCGGCCGGGCGGGCGGCGATGTCGCGCTTGAGCGCGTCGAGGCGCGCGCTCTCTACATAATGCGTCGCCAGCCCGAGCGCGTGGCAGGCCGCGCCGTCGACGCGCGCGCCGGTGAGTGCGAGATACTGGCCGATCCGTCCCGGCAGGCGCGAGAGATACCAGCCGCCGCCGACGTCGGGGAACAGGCCGATCCCGGTCTCGGGCATCGCCAGCTTGGTGTTCTCGGTGGCGACACGATAGCGGCACGGCTGCGACAGGCCGACGCCGCCGCCCATCGTCACCCCGTCCATGAACGCGACCACGTCCTTGGCGTAGGTGAACAGCCGGTGGTTCATCCGATACTCGACGTGGAAGAAGGCGCGCGCCGCGCTGCCGTCGCCCGCACCGCTCTCGGCGAGCAGGCGGATGTCGCCCCCGGCGCAGAAGCCGCGGCCCTCGGCATGGTCGATCGTGACGCAACGGATCGTGTCGTCGCCGCGCCAGCGCTCGAGCGCGTCGAGGATGTCCGCGCACATCCCGGCGGTGAGCGCGTGGAGTGCCTTGGGGCGATTGAGCCGCAGCTTGGCGACGCCGCCCTCGGCCTCGGCGATGAGATCGGTCATCAGATCCTCCCTGCCACAGGTAGGGGGATGGCGATCCCTGCACCGCGCCCCGCCGTCATCCCGGCCTTGTGCCGGGATCCATGGTCCCGCAAGCGCAGGAATCGGAGCGTACGCGGCACGATGGATCCCGGGGCAAGCCCGGGATGACGGCGGAGCATGTGGCTGGCACCACTACGGGAAATCTGGCCCAACCCCCTCATTGCCGGGTCAGCTCGCGGCCGACGATCATGCGCATCACCTGGTTGGTCCCCTCCAGGATCGAGTGGACGCGCAGGTCGCGCCAGAAGCGCTCGATCGGATAGTCCTTGAGATAGCCGTAGCCGCCGTGGAGCTGCAGCGCGCCGTCGACGATCGAGGAGCCGTTGTCGGTCGCCAGCCGCTTCGCCATCGCCGAGAAGCGCGACTTGTCGGGCGCGTCCGCGGTCACCTTGGCGGCGGCGAGATAGAGCAGCGCGCGCGCCGCCTCTAGGTCGGTTGCCATGTCCGCTAGCATGAACTGCGTGTTCTGGAAGTCGGCGATCGGCTGGCCGAACTGCTGGCGCTCGCGCGCGTAGCGGATCGACTCGTCGAGGCAGCGCTGCGCCCCCCCGAGCGAGCAGGCGCCGATGTTGAGCCGCCCGCCGTCGAGCCCCGCCATCGCGATGCGGAACCCCTCGCCCTCCGCGCCGACCAGATTGGCGGCGGGCACGCGGCAGTCCTCGAAGATCACCTGCGCGGTCGGCGAGGCGTTCCAGCCGAGCTTGCGCTCGGGCGCGCCGAAGGACAGGCCGGGCGTGCCCTTCTCCACCACGATCGCGCTGATGCCGCGGCTCTTCTCCTCGCCGGTGCGCACCATGCAGACGTACAGGTCGTTGTAGCCCGCGCCCGAGATGAACTGTTTGGTGCCGTTGAGCACGTAATCGTCGCCGTCGCGCCGCGCGCTCGTCTTCAGCGCCGCCGCGTCCGAGCCCGAGCCCGGCTCGGTGAGGCAATAGCTGCCGATCGTCTCCATCGTGACGAGGCCGGGCAGGAAGCGGTCCCTGATCGCCGCCGAGCCGAAGCGATCGATCATCCAGGCGACCATGTTGTGGATCGAGATGAACGCGCTGGTGGCGGGGCAGCCATAGGCCATCGCCTCCATCACCAGCGCCGCCTCGAGCCGGCCGAGCGCGATCCCGCCCGACGCCTCGCTGACGTAGATCGCGCCGAAGCCGAGCTCGCCCGCCGCCTTCCACACGTCGACGGGATAGTGGTGCGTCTCGTCCCACTCGGCCGCGTGCGGCGTGATGCGATCGGCGGTGAAACGGCGCGCGAGCTCCTGGATCTCGCGCTGGTCATCAGTGAGGTCGAACTGGTCGGTCATGTCCTGCCTTGCGGTCAGCAGCGCCGGTAGCGCTGGACGTTGGGTGCCTCGGTGCGGACGAGGATGGTGCCGCCCTGCTCGAGCGTGAAACGGTCGCGCCGCTCCCATGTCGCGCCTTCGCCGCCATCGAAGCGGAGATCCGCCACCACCTCATAGGGGGAGCGCTGCTCCAGCCGCTGCACGCGCGCCTTGGATTCGTGGAAGCGGATCGTGTCGGCGTCGACGTTGATCCGCCCGGTCGCATTCGTATTGGCGAGCTGACAATCGTCGTAGCTGACACCCCAATAGCCGAGAAAGTCGGTCGGAAAAGCACGGGCGCGCGCGGCGGTCTCGGTCGGCGCGGCGATCGGGACGCCCGCGCGCGCGGTGGTGGCGACGCCGTTCTGCGCGGCGGCGCGCTCGATCGCGGCCTGGGCGCGCGCCTCGTCCGCGGGCACGTCGTGGCGGTTATAGTCCGCCGCGTCGGGCGAGCAGGCCGCGAGCGTCGCCGCCAGCCCCGCCGTCATCGCCATCCGTCCGCTCTGCCGCATATCGTCACCCCATCGTCGGGATCACGAACGCGTCCTGCACGCGCGAGGGTCCACCGTCCTCGCTGCCGCTGGGGAGCGCGGACCCGTCGGGCCAGCGCTGCGTCACCGTCTTGACCTTGGTCCAGAAGCGCACGCCCTCCGGCCCGTGCTGGTTGATGTCGCCGAAACCCGAGCGCTTCCAGCCGCCGAACGTATGGTAAGCGACCGGCACCGGGATCGGCACGTTGATCCCGACCATGCCGACGTTGACCCGCGCGGCGAACTCGCGCGCGGCGTGACCGTTGCGCGTGAAGATCGCGACGCCGTTGCCGTACTGATGCTCGCTCGGCAGCCGCAGCGCGGTCTCGAAGTCGGGCGCGCGGACGATCTGGAGCACCGGCCCGAAGATCTCCTCCTGATAGGAGCGCATCTGCGGCGTGACGCGATCGAGCAGCGTCGGGCCGACGAAGAAGCCCTGCTCATGCCCCTGGAGCGTGAAGCCGCGGCCGTCGACGACCAGCTCCGCGCCCTCCTCGACCGCGGTGCCGATCCATTGCTCGACGCGCTGCTTGTGCGCGGCGTTGACCACCGGGCCGTAATGCGCCTCGGGATCGGTCGAGACGCCGACCCGCAGCCCGCCGATCGCGGGGATCAGCTTGTCGCGCAGGCGCTCCGCGGTCTGGTCGCCGACCGGCACGACCACGGGCAGCGCCATGCAGCGTTCCCCCGCGGAGCCGAAGGCGGCGCCGAGCAGGTCCGCGACGACCTGGTCGAGATCGGCGTCGGGCATCACCACGCCGTGGTTCTTGGCCCCGCCCATCGCCTGCACGCGCTTCCCTGCGTCCACGCCGCGGCGGTAGACGTAATGCGCGATATCGGAGGAGCCGACGAAGCTCACCGCCGCGATCGCGGGATGGTCGAGGATCGCGTCGACCATCTCCTTGTCGCCGTGGACGACCTGGAGGATGCCTTCCGGCGCACCCGCCTCGAGCATCAGCTCGGCGAGCCGCACCGGCACGCTCGGGTCGCGCTCGGACGGCTTGAGCAGGAAGGCGTTGCCGCAGGCGATCGCGACACCGAACATCCACATCGGGATCATCGCGGGGAAGTTGAACGGGGTGATGCCCGCGCCGAGGCCGAGCGGCTGACGCATCGAATAAACGTCGATCCCCGGACCGGCGCCCTGCGTATATTCGCCCTTGAGCGCGTGCGGGATGCCGCAGGCGAACTCGATCACCTCGAGCCCGCGCTGGATGTCGCCCTTCGCGTCGGCGATCACCTTGCCGTGCTCGGACGCGAGCAGCCGCGCGAGATCGTCCATCTCGCGCTCGACCAGCTCCTTGAAGCGGAACAGCACGCGCGCGCGGCGCTGCGGGTTGGTCGCGGCCCAGCCCGGCTGCGCCGCCTGCGCCGCGGCCACCGCGCGATCGAGGTCGGCGGCGGTGCCGAGCGTCACGCGCGCCTGCACCTGCCCGGTGTTGGGGTCGAACACGTTGCCGTGCCGCGCCGCCGCGGGCACCCCGCCACCGCCGCCCGCGGTGGACGCGGCGCCGGCGATGTGATGGTCGATGGTGCGCATCGCCTCTCCTCTCTCTGTCGCCTTGCTGTGCGGCGCGGCGCGGTTGCAGGCAAGCGGCAATTCTGCAACCTCCGCCTGCGATGATGCAGCCGATCGCGTGGAACGACCTGCAGGATTTCCTCGCCGTGGCACGCGCCGGGCAGATCGCGCGCGCCGCGGTGCTGCTCGGCGTCGACGCCACCACGGTCGGGCGGCGGCTGCGGCGGCTCGAGTCGCGGCTCGGGCGCACCTTGTTCGAGCAGACGCGCGAGGGGCAGGTGCTGACCGAGGCGGGCGAGGCGCTGTTCGCACAGGTGGAGCAGATGGCGCGCGCCGCCGAGCGGATCGGCGAGGGCGCCGATCCGCCGGGCGCGCTCACCGGCACGCTGCGCGTCAGCGTTTCCGAGGGATTCGGCACCTGGCTGGTGGCGCAGCATCTCGATTCGTTCGCGGCGGCGCACCCGGCGCTGACGGTCGATCTGGTCGCCAGCTCGGGCTTCCTCAGCCCGTCGCGGCGCGAGGCGGACGTCGCGGTGCTGCTCGCGCGCCCGCGCCAAGGGCCGGTGGTGGCGAGCAAATTGGCCGATTACGCGCTCCACCTCTATGCGGCGCGAACGCTGGTGGCGCGCGACGGCGCGCCGACGCTGGCGACGCTGGGCACGCGTCATCGGCTGGTCGGCTATATCCCCGACCTGCTCTACTCGCCCGAACTGCGCTACCTGCACGAGATCGGCGCCGCGCTGGCGCCGACGCTGCGCAGTTCGAGCATCAACGCGCAGGCGCGGCTGATCGCCGCGGGCGCGGGCGTGGGCGTGTTGCCGCACTTCATCGGGGGTCGTGATCCCGCTCTGTGCCGGGTGATGCCCGACGTCGCGATCACGCGCGCCTTCTGGCTGGTCACGCACCGCGATACGCGACAGTTGCGGCGAGTCCGCGCGTTCCGCCATTGGTTAATTCAACTGGTCGACGAGCATCGCGACCAACTGCTGCCCCAGCGCAACACTGTGCCACGATAAGGTCTTAGATCCCGACATTTTTCTGGACTCGTCGCGGTGCGCTGGTCCAGATGGATCATCGCGCTTCCTTGACCGTTGCCCGGTCGGAAACAGGGTTGGTCTCATCGATGAATAATTGGCGTCGCCCGATCACGCTCCTGTGGCAATTCTCGCTCGGCCGCGCCGTCGTGGGCGGTCTGGTGGGCGTCGCCACGGTCGGCGGCTATGCCGGCATGGGCGGCACCATCGGCGGGTTCGGCATCGCGGACGCCTCGGCGACGGTAGCGCATCTGGTCGACGCGCCCGACCCCGGCGCGATCCTCGGCGCGCGCTCGCCGGGCGGGCGTGAGGCCGGCGCGATGTTCACCACCAAGCCGCCGCGCGAGCGGGTCGCCGGTCGGCCGCGCGTGCCGCTGCCCTCGGCGCCGCGCGAGCGCGTGCTCAGCAACGTCCGCGAGCGGCCGAGCATCGGCTGGGCGCCGCCCTTCGTCGGCTTGCCCGACACGCCGCTGGCGTTCGGCCCCGGCGTGCCGGTCGGCGACCTGCCGCTGACTCCGACCGCGCTCGGCCCGCTGCCGCCGGGCGGCGGCGGCTTCAACCCGGTCACCCCCTTCGTTCCCGGCGGCGGGGGCGGTGGTGGCGGTGGCGGCGGCGGTGGTGGCGGCGATGATGGCACGCCCCCGCCGACCCCCGCGGTGCCCGAGCCCGCGACCTGGATGACGATGATCCTCGGCTTCGCTTTGATCGGCGGGGCGCTGCGCCGCGTCGCGCGGCGGCGCAGCGTGGAGCCCTCCCCCACCGCATGACCCGTTTCGCCGGGGCGGCGCTGTCGGTGGGCGCCGCGGTGGTGGGCGCCGCGGGCGCCGCGCTGCTGCTCGTGCCGCGATCCGATCCGCGCCCGGCGCCGGCGGTCGTCCGCTCCACCGCGCCCGCGACCACGATCGGCACCTTCGGCACGCGCGTCCATTATCCCGCGGGCGGCGAACCCGCGCTGAGCACGCCGGGGGGGCCAGCGCTGCGGGTACACAGCCTGCTGCGCGTCGACCGCCCGATGAAGTTCGGCGATTTCGTGTGGAACGACATCGGCGTCCCCGCGGGCGACACGCGCATCCGCGTCGACCTCGGCCGCCAGATCGTCTCGGTGTTCCGCGGCGGGCACGAGATCGGCACCGCGGTGATCCTGTACGGCACCGACCACAAGCCGACGCCGACCGGCACCTTCCCGATCCTGGCGCGCGCGCGGCGGCACCGTTCGTCGCTCTACGACGCCGAGATGCCGTACATGCTGCGGCTCACCAACGACGGTGTCGCGATCCATGCCAGCGCGGTGCGGCGCGGCTTCGCCACGCATGGCTGCGTCGGCGTGCCCGAGGCATTCGCGCGGCGGCTGTTCGACGCGAGCGCGCGCGGCGACCTCGTCACGATCGCGGCGTAAACATAGCTTACTGCCCGTAAACCACGTCTGTCGACGCGCTGGCAAGCGCCCGCCGGTTACATCGCCCTCCTGGAACGTGGATCAGGAAGGGTTCGGGACATGCCGCGCACCCGCGCGCCTCGCAAGCTGCTCGCCGCCGTCGCCGCGGTGCTGGTCGCCCCGCTGCTGAGCGGCGCGGCGAGCTTCTCGCAGACCTTCGACGCGCGCGTGCTGGCGGCGCACAATCACGAGCGCGCGACGATCGGCGTCCCGGCGCTGCGCTGGAACCGCGAGCTGGTCCAGTCGGCGCAACGCTGGGCGGATTATCTCGCCAGCACCGGGCGGTTCGAACACGCGCCGGAGCGGCATTACGACCCCGAGGGCGAGAATCTCTGGGCGGGCACGCGCGGCTATTTCTCGCCCGAGGCGATGGTCAATGGCTGGATCCGCGAGAAGCGCTTCTTCCGCCCCGGCGTCTTCCCGTACAACAGCGTGACCGGGCGGGTCGACGATGTCGGCCATTACACCCAGCTGATGTGGCGCGACACGCTCGAGGTGGGCTGCGCGGTGGCGCGCGGGCGCGAGGAGGACGTGCTCGTCTGCCGCTACAAGAACGCGGGCAATTACCTGGGCGAGCGCCCCTTCTGAGCGATCAGTCGAGCCGGCTGGTGAGCAGCCAGCGGCGATCCTCCTCCAGCCCCAGCACGGTGAGTCGGTTCGAGGCGTAAGCGCCGGTGTCGATGCCGATCCGGTTGGCGCGGAACTCGGCGCGCGCGCTGATCGTGTGACCGTGGACCACCATCATCCCGTGATCGACGCGGCTGTCGAGGAAATCACCCCGGATCCAGCGCAGGTCACGGTCGCTCTGCTCCTCCAGCGCGACGCGCGGGCGGATCCCGGCATGGACGAACAGATAATCGCCGAGCCGGAGCCACCGCTCCATCCGGCGCAGGAACGCGACATGGAGCCCCGGGATCGAGTCGCGCATCGCGCGGCGGAACGCCTCGGGGTCGCGCAGGAAGAGCGCTGGGTCGACTCCGTAGCTCAGCAACGTCTCCGCCCCGCCGACCGCGAGCCAGTCGTCCGCGCGCGCCCAGTCGCCGTCGAGGATGTCGAGCAGGGTCTGTTCGTGATTGCCGCGGATGAAGTGACGCTCACCGAAGGCGCCGCGCCCGCTGGCCAACATGCTGATGACCGCGGCCGAGCCCGGGCCGCGATCGATCAGATCGCCGAGAAAGACGACATGGACCTCGGGATAGCCGCCGCGCGCGGCGCTGTCCTCACGGATCCAGTCGAGCATCGGCGCGAGCAGGTCGGCGCGGCCATGGACGTCGCCCACCGCATAGGCGCGCAGACCGGGTGGCAGCACATAGCGCGCTTGCCGCTCGCGGCGCCACCATCGCCCGATCATCGCCGCACCACCGCCTCGCCGCCTCCCGCCGCGTGCCGGCGCTCGCTCGCCGTGCTGTCGAACAGTGCGGCGGGCGGGTCAAGCGGGTGATCGACCCGGCACGCACGAGAACGGCGGCCGCTCCGCAGAGCGACCGCCGTCTCAACGTCCCGGGACCGGGAGGCGCGGGCGGCCCGGCGGGCCGCCGCACGCCGCCAGATCAGATCGCCTGCGCGAAGCGCACCGACGGGCGGCGACGCAGCGCGTAGCCGACGACGCCGAAGCCGAGGATCATCAGCGCCCAGGTGGCGGGCTCCGGCACCGCGGCGAAGGTCACGTTCGCGGTGTAGCTGCCGCCACCCTGCGAGCTGCCGTTGATCACCAGCTTCTGCGGGTTGGTGATCGAGGGGATGCCCGCGGTCGGCAGGGTCAGCGTGTACACGAAGTCGCTCACCTTGGTCAGCGTCAGCGCCGAGCCGTTGAGCGTGCCCGAGGCCAGCGTGAGGCCACCGGTGAACGACAGCGAGATCACGCTCGCGCTGACCGAGCCGGCGGTCGGAACGGCGAAGTGATACTCGTCGCTGAAGCTGCCGGCGGCCGGGATCACCGTGCCGGTGGTGCCCGAGTAGGTGCCGTCGGCCGACTGGGTCAGCCCGATGGTGGTGGCCGCAGTGGCCGGGGTGGCGACGGCGAAGGCGCCGGCGACGAAAGCGGATGCGATAAAGCTCTTCATGCGGATAACTCCCTTTGATCCCTGAAACACCACGACCCGGACGCTTGGAGCGGCCCTTCCTCGACCCGCCACTGATTCGTCAGATAGCCGTTTACGGAAACTAAACCATCACCAAAATGAGGACCGGCGCACTGTTTCGGGACAGCCCACGATTGTAACAACTGTCGGCTGGGCTCAACGCCACCGCGACGTCACGCTTCAAGCGGTAAATAGGCAGCGTCGCAACGACCGCTTTTTCCTTTTTCGGGACTGACGAGGCAGGGAACTAATCCAAACGGGTCCAGTTCGGCCCCTCCGCTCAGCCGGCGCGACTCGGATGAACAGCCGTTAACAATTAAGAACAGACAGTCATCGCGCGGCAACACGCCGCAACATTACTAGTAATGCCCCAAGAGCGACGATGACGATGCCACCGATCTCAAGCAACCAATTGACCCGCACCGACAGCAAGGTCACGCCGAGCGCCCAGTCGACATGATGGAACGACGAAGCGCGGACCAGGATGAAGCAATACAGGAAGATCAACCCGGCCAAGGCGATCCGACGTGGCATCTCTTGGCGCCGGATGATAGAAGGCACGACGAGCAGAGCCGCGAAGCCGATTGCCGCAACTGCGAAGATGAACGCAGCCTGAAGCTCACGTCGCCGCTCGTACCAGCCGTGCGCCTTGGTCCAGTCGCGCACGACTTGGGTAAGAAGTGATTGAAGATCGAGCTGTTTATTGACCGCCAGCAGCAACAGGATGGCGGCGAGCCCTTCCCAGAAACGCGGCGGCGGTGCGCGACTCGAGTCGCGCCGGGCGGCTGCCCCGCACAGCACCGCGGCCGCGACGTAGAAAAAAACGGTGATCCAGCCGATCGCGGTGGGATCGCCGATACCGGGGTGCCAGCGATCGTCCACGATCAGCGCGGCACCGCGCCCTGACGCTCCCGCCGCCACCGCGCCGCCATCCGAAAGATCCGCGGCCCTTCCACGAGATAGCGCCGCCAGAGCCGGCGCGGCTGCGAGCCCAGCCGGTGCGCCCATTCGAGCCCGAGCCGCTGCACCAGCACCGGCGCGCGCCGCTGGCGCCCGGTGATGAAATCGAGCGACGCGCCGATGCACAGCGCCGCGCCGCGCGCCCCGCCCAAGGCCGCGATTCGCGCCGCGACGACCTCCTGCTGCGGCGAACCGACCGCGATCAGGAGGAAGCGCGCCGCCGAGTCGCGCCCGAACGCCGCCGCCGCGTCGAGCGCGGCCTCGTCGCGGATCAGTCCCATCGGCGGCAGGTGCTGGACGAAGCGCAGCAGCGGATAGCGCTGCTCCAGCGCGGCGAGCAGCGGGGCGTCGCCGCCGATCAGCGCGATCCGGTCGCCATCGCGCGCCACCTCGTCGAGCAATCGCGCGGTGAGGTCGCTGCCCGGCGCGAGCGGCAGCGTGACCCCGCACCAGCGCGCGAGTCGCGCCAGGATGCGGCTGTCGCACAGCACCAGCGTCGCGCGCTCATAGGCCTGCCACAGCGCGGCGCCGAGCGGGTCCGCGCGCCCCAGCGTGTCGAGCCGCACCAGATGGTCGACGTTGGGGGTGACGACATAGACGAAGCAATGCCCGGGCTCGACCGAGTCGAGCCAGCGGAGCGCCGCGTCGGTGTCGAGCGGATCGAACGCCAGGCCGAGGAAGTCGCGCCGCGCGCGCGGCTCAATAGGCATTCTTGTCGAACAGCAGATTGACCACCGTCTGCACGATGATCTTGAGGTCGAGCGTGAGCGACCAATGATCGATGTAATAGCGGTCCAGCTCGACCCGCCGCTTGGCGCGATCGATCGTCTGGATCTCGCCGCGCAGCCCGCGCACCTGCGCCAGTCCGGTGATGCCCGGCTTGACGCGGTGGCGCGCGGCATAGCCCTTCACCGCGTCGAAATAATAATGGTCGCCTACCTTCATATGGGTGGCGTGCGGGCGCGGGCCGACGATCGACATCTCGCCGCGCAGGACGTTCCAGATCTGCGGCAGCTCGTCGATGCTGAGCTTGCGGATGAGCCGGCCGACCGGGGTGACGCGCGGGTCGCCCTTGCGCGTCCGCTCCGCCCCCGACACGTCCTGCCGGTCGACGTACATCGACCGGAACTTGTAGACCATGATCTCGCGGTTGTTGAAACCGAAGCGCGGCTGCTTGAACAGCACCGGGCCGCGGCTGCTCGCCTTGATCGCGATCGCGGTGACGAGCAGCAGCGGGGACAGGAAGATCAGCGCCAGTCCGGCGATGATGAGGTCCTCGGCGTCCTTGAGCAACGTGTCGCCGTCGCGCATCGGGCGCTGCCACAGCGTCAGCACCGGGATCGAGCCGACGAAATTGACGCGATAGTCGGGCGCCAGCGCCACCGCCTCGCGCGGGATCAGCGAGATGTCGATCGCCACCTCGCTCAGCTTCTCGATGATGAGGTCGAGTCGGTCGCGCTTCATCTCGGCCAGCGAGATCAGCACCTGATCCACCTCGCCGTCGCGCGCCAGCGTCAGCAGCTCGGAGAAGCCGCCGATGAAGGGCAGGTCGCCCACGGTCTCGTCGCGCTCGCGCCGCGCATAATCGTCCGCCACGCCGACCAGCAGCAGCTGCGGCAGCGCCTGCAGGTCGAGCATGCGGCAGGTCTGCTCGACGATCCCGGTGTCGGCGCCATAGATCACGACGCGCTGGCGGATCCGCCCGCTGCGCGCCAGCCGGTGGAGCAAGGCGCGCAGCACGAAGCGCGACAGCAGCAGCGATCCCACCGACCAGCCGACGTAAGCGAGCGTCAGCCCGCGCGAGAATTCATCGACCAGCCCGAACTGCCAGACGATCGCACTGCTCAGCAGAGCGGCGAAGATATAGTCGAGCGCCACCGCGGCGTCGCTCGACCGCAGCATCGCGAGCGACTGGCTATAGACGCCGCGCGACTGGCGAATCAGGATGAAGGCGACCCCGGCGATGAACGCCGCCGCGGTATGGACCCCGGGGACGACCCCCTGCCCCACCGTGACCTGATAGGAGATCAGCGCCGCGGGCATGCTGAGCAACAGGCACAGCACGTCGACGACGAAGATCAACGTCGGGATCACGTTCGACGTGAATCGCCTGATCTTGGTCGCTGGCACTACCGTCGCCACCCGCACCTGCCCCGCCGCTGCATCAACCGAAGTCCGGTCACCATTGTGCCCGCGCTAACCGTTGCTGCTCAACAAATTGTTGATCCAGCGCGGCGACGTCGTCGCGCCGGCCCGCGGCGACGAGGAATAGGCGCAGATGATCGCGCAGCAGCGGGTCGGCCGGAATGTCCTGCAAGCCGCCGCGCAGCGCGTTCTCGGCGAGCTGCGGCTGGCCCGCCTGCTGGTAGGCGCGCGCCAGCCGGACGCGATCGTCCGCGGCGCGCGGCTTCTCGGCGACCAGCCGCTGCGCGTCGAACACGGCCTGCCGCCCGCGCCCGGTGCGCAGATACAAATCGGCGCGCGCGCGCAGCGCCACCACATTGCTGCGGTCGAAGGCGAGCACCTGGTCGAGCAGCGTCTCGGCGGCGCGATCCTGCCCCTGTGCCGCGCGGGTCTGCGCCAGCAGCGCCAGCGCCGAGGCGTTGGCGGCGGTGACGGGCGGGCGGGCGAGCGGCGCGACCAGCGCCTCGGCCTCGTCCGCCTCGCCCGACAGCATCAGGAAATAGGCGTAGCGCAGCCGGTCCGCGACGCTGGCGCGGGGCGCCAGCGCGCGCGCGCGCGCCACGCCCCATTCGCGCGGTTCGTAGCGGCGCCACAGCGCGAGGACGTCGATCAGCGCGCCGCCATGATCTCCCGCGACCATCTGCTCGGTCAGCGCGCGCGCGCGGTCGCGCCGCCCCAGTCGATAGAGCGTGTCGGCATAGCCCACGCGCAGCGCGGCGTCGCGCGGGCGCAGCGCCAGCAGCTTCTCGCGCGCGACCGCGAGCGGGGCGAGCCGGTCGAACCGCGCCGCGATCGTCGCGAGCGTCTCCAGCGAGGGCGCATCGGCGGGGTGATCGGCGACATAGCGGTCGAGCAGCGCCAGCGCCTGGTCCTGCTCGCCCGAGGAGGCGAGCGCGCGCGCCTTGAGCACCGTGGCGTTCGAATCGGTCGGGCGCGACGCCAGCACCGCGTCGGCGCGCTGGAGCGCGCCGGCATAATCGCGCTCGTGCAGCGCGACGAAGCCGAGCGTCGCCTGGGGCGCGGGATCGCTCGGCTGGAGCAGCAGCACCTGATTGGCGAAGCGTCGCGCATCCTCGACGCGCCCGCTCAGCGCGGACAGGTCCGCCAGCGCCTGGAGCACCACCGCGTCGGAACGGTCGAGTTCGTTGGCGCGCGTGAAGGCGCCGAACGCGCCCGAATAGTCGCCCATCGTGAGCTGGACGCGGCCGAGCGCGGTCCAATATTGCGCGTTGGCGTCGTCGATCTGCACCGCGCGCAGCATCGCCTGACGCGCGTGCCAGGGATCATTATTGGCCATCGCGGCCTCATATTGCGCGGCGAATTGCGCTGCGCGCTGTTCCGGCGGGCGACAACCCGCCAGCGCCGCCAAGGCGATCAGCGTCATCGGCGCGCCTTCGCGCCACACACGCACCAGAATGCTGCACATACTCAACAATCTCGTGCGTACTTCTTGAGGAAAATGCGATAAGGGCGGCTGACGGTGCCGGCGATACTCGATATGAGACAGTCGAGCAATTAAACTCGTAGCGTGTGCGGATCGATGTGTGGATCAGGCCGCGAGTAATTGGGGGGTTGAGGGATGATCATGAAGCTTTGGTCGGCGGCAGCCGTGGCGTTGGCGCTGTCGACCGCCGCGCCGGCGCTGGCCCAGTCGGCCGCGACGGGCGCCGCCGCCCCGCTCGCCGCCTATCGCATCAACCCCGGTGACGAGCTCGACATCTTCGTCTGGGGCGAGGAGCGGTTGCAGCGCACCGTCCGCGTCCTGCCCGACGGCACCTTCTCCTTCCCGCTGGTGGGCAAGGTGGACGCGCTCAACGCGCTGCCCAGCGAGATCGAGGCGCGCATCACCAAGGGGCTCGAGTCGCAGTATCGCACCGCGGTGCCGCAGGTGACCGTGTCGGTGAAGACCCCGTCGGGGCTGCAATTCTCGGTGCTGGGCAAGGTGCGCTCGCCCGGCTCCTTCACCCCCGGCCGCTATGTCAACGTGATCGAGGCGCTCAGCTTCGCGGGCGGCCCGACCGAGTTCGCGCAGCTCGGCAACGTCGTCATCATCCGCAAGACCCAGACCGGCAGCCAGGCGATCCGCGTCCGGCTGAGCGACCTGATGAAGGGCTCGACCGGCGACCTGTCGGGCGAGTCGATCCCGCAGGTGCGCGGCGGCGACACGGTCATCGTCCCGTGAGGCGCGCGATCCGCTGCCTGCGCCTCGGTGTCGCGCTGCCGCTCGGCGCCGCGCTGATCGCGCTGCCGACCACGCTCGCCACCGCCCAGTCCACCCGCCTGATCGTCGACGGTCAGGCCGGGCTGGGCTATTCCACCAACCCCTTCCTGATCGACGGCGACGATCGCGGCAGCGCGTTCAGCGAGCTGTCGATCACGCCGCAGCTCATCCAGGTCGACGAGAAGGGCGACGCGGCGCTGCGCGCTTTCTATCGCCGCACCGATTACTTCAACCGCTACGATTCGGCCGACGCCTATGGCGCGGAGGCGAGCGCGCGGCGCCAGCTCAGCGAGACCCTCGCCGGCCATGCCAGCGTCGGCTATGAGAGCTCGATCCTCGGCCAGGCGAGCTACGGGCTGGTCGGCGTGCTCGATCCCAGCGTGCCGATCGATCCCGGCACGCCCGATATCGCGCTGCTCGGCCTGCGCCAGCGCCAGGAGAGCATCACCGCGGCGGTGGGTGGCGACCTGCGCATCAGCCAGCGCGACACGATCAACGCCGAGGGGCGCGCGGTCCAGATCAACTACGGCGATACCGGGCTGCTGACCTCGTCGCGCACCACCTCGGCGACGCTCGGCTGGTCGCACGCGGTCTCGGCGCGCACCAGCGTCGGCCTCCAGGGCTCGGGCTCGTGGAGCGATTTCGGCCGCCAGGGCAATTCGGGGTCCTTCTATCAGCCGCAGGTCACCGTCACCCACTCGCTCAGCGAGACGGTCTCGGTCACCGCCGCGGTCGGCGCGCTGTTCATCACCTCGCGCACCCCCGCGGGCACGGTGAAATCGACCGGACTGTCGGGCAATGTGCTGGCCTGCAAGTCGAGCCAGCGCACCAACGCCTGTCTGCGCGCCTATGCGGACGCGCAGCCCACCGGCTTCGGCGACGTGTCGAAGCGCCAGGGCGTCGGCGCGGACTATTCGTATCTGGTCCGCGAGAACGACGTGCTGCGCGCCTCGCTCGATTTCTCGCGCGTGCAGGAAACCTCTGATTTGCCGCAGGCTCGCAACGCCTCCTTCATCACTGGTGGGGCAAGCTACGAACGTGGCTTCTCGCGGCGACTCTTCGGCGGAGTCGCGGGCGGCTATCGCCGCGCGACCGGCAGCGATCGCGGCGCGGTGTCCGACCTGAACGTGAAGGCGTTCGTGCGAGTGAGATGGGGCGATACGCGGTGAGTGACCTCGATACGGAAGACGAACAGTCGGGCGGCGGCTTCTTCGGCTATATCCCGACCATCCTGTGGCAGCGCCGCTGGCTGATCGTCGTGCCCTTCGTGGTGCTGTCGACGATCGGGGTGGCGCTCGCGCTGCTGCTGCCGCCGATGTACCGCTCGTCGGCGACGTTGCTGGTCGAGTCGCAGGAACTGCCCTCCACGCTGGTCAGCTCGCCGCTCACCCAGATCATCGACCAGCGCATCGCCAAGATCCGCGAGCAGGTGCTCAGCCGCGGCGACCTGATCGAACTGATCGAGCAGAACGGCCTGTACGAGAAGGAGCGCCGCTCCAAGCCGCTGTCCGACATCGTCGCGACGATGCAGAAGGCCACCGAGGTCAAGGCGGTCAGCGGTGACATCGGCCAGGGCCAGCAGGCGCAGGCCGGCGGCACCAGCACCATCGCCTTCACGATGAGCTTCGATTACGCCGATCCCGGCAAGGCGCAGGCGGTGATGCAGAGCATCGTCAGCCGCTTCCTCGAGATCGACGCGACCAGCATGGCGGCGCAGGCGACCAACACGGTCGACTTCCTGCAGGACCAGTCGCGCAAGCTGCAGGAGCAGATCGGCCAGATCGAGGGCCAGATCACCGCGCTGAAGGCGCGCAACGGCAGCGCGCTCGCCACCGGCGGGCTGGTGCTGCCGTCGAACGCGAGCACCTACAGCTCGCAGATCGCCCAGCTCCAGAGCGAGAATCGCTCGCTGCTGGCGCAGTCGCGGCGCAGCGGCGGCAAGGACCCGCTGGTGCAGCAGGCCGAGGCGGCGCTGGTCGCGGCGCGCGCGGTGTTCAACGAGAGCCACCCCGACGTGGTGCGCGCCAAGGCGCGGCTGGCGCAGGCGCAGGAGATCTCCGCCTCGCAGGGCGCGTCGTCCGACAGCGCGCTGATCCAGAGCCAGATCCAGGCGAACAACGCGCAGATCGCGCAGCTGGAGCAGTTCCGCGCCAGCGACAATGCGCGCACCTCGGCGAGCATGGCCGCCTCGTCGCGCGCGCCGGTGGTGCTGGAGCAGGTGAGCCAGCTCGAGTCGCGCGCCAACGGGCTGCGCGACCAGCTCAAGGACATCACGGGCAACGTGCTGCGCGCGCAGAATTCGGCGCGGATGGCGCAGGAGCAGAAGGGCGAGCGGCTCACCGTGGTCGATCCCCCGGCCGCGCCCGACAAGCCGGTGTCGCCCAACCGCCTGCTGCTGATCGGCGGCGGGATCGCGGGCGGGCTGGGGCTGGGCATCGTGCTCGCGCTCGGGCTCGAGTTCCTGTTGCGCCCGATCCGCGGGGTCGACCAGCTCAAGGCGCTGGGGCTGGAGACGCTGACGGTGGTGCCCACCTTCACGCCCGATCTCGGCCCCGGGCAGAAGCGGCGCCGCTGGCTGCCCGCGCTGCGCTTCCGCCGCAAACCGTCCCTCGCCGCCGACCCCGCGTCGGGCGCGGCGCTGTGAAGATGACCGACATGCTCAAGGCGATCCCGATGTCCACGTCCCAGGCCACGCCGCTCGCGGCCGAGACCATGCCGACGCTCGACCAGTCGACCGAGTTCGGCTGGAGCAGCGCCGAGGCCAAGCAGCGCGGCATCTACGGCTTCGACAGCCGCGACGTGCGCTCGCGCCCGTTCAACATGCTGCGGTCGCGGCTGCTCAAGCTGAACCGGCACAAGGGCTGGCGTCTCTTCGGCATCGTCTCGGCGACGCCCGCGGTCGGCAAGTCCTTCTGCGCCACCAACCTCGCCGCGGCACTGTCGCGCACCCCGGGGCTCGACACCTATCTGGTCGACCTCGACCTGCGGCGCGGCTCGATCGCGCACAATTTCGGCCAGCCGGTCGAGGCGGGCATGCGCCATTATCTCGAGGGCGAGGTCGAGTCGCTGCGCTCGCTGGCGTGGCACCCGCAGGGCGAGCGGCTGGTGATCCTGCCGACCGATCGCGCGCCGGCGCATTCGGCCGAGCTGCTCGCGTCCGAGCGGATGGATCGCACGGTCGCGGCGATGCGCGCCTGCACCGCGCCCTCGCTGTTCCTGTGCGACCTGCCGCCGGTCTTCGCCAACGACGACGCGACGATCGTCACCACCAAGCTCGACGCCTTCATCCTGGTGGTCGAGGAGGGGCGCACGACCAAGAAGCAGGTCAAGGACGCGCTGCACGTGCTCGACCAGGCGCCGTGCGCGGGCGTGGTGCTCAACCGCTTCGACGGCGGGTTGCTCGCGGACAGCTATGGCTATGGCTATGGCGCGGGTTACGCCGACTATTACAAGTGAGCGCGCGCGGGCCTGACGCCCGCTCCCGCTGACGGGACGCATGCGCCGGCGCAATTTCCCGCCACCGTCATCCCGGCCTCGCGCCGGGATCCATTTCTTCGCGAGAGCAACGCCTGCGGCACTCGCGGCGCGATGGATCCCGGGTCAAGCCCGGGATGACGGGGCAAGCCGCTTCCGCGACAATAAACCTTTTTGGGTCCGGCCCCATGGATCCCGGCGCGAGGCCGGGATGACGAGGGCGCGCCGCCTCCGCGACGATGAACATGCTCGGGGCGGCGCGTCGGCGCGCCGCCCCGCCCGCCTCACTTCTTGGCCGCGCCGGGGGCCGCGGCGCCACCGGTGCCGGCGGGGGGCGCATAGCCCGGCTGATATTCGATCTTCGCGCTGGTGCGCAGCTGCTTGACCTGATCGTTGAGGCTCTTGTCCTCGTTCTGCTTGCGCAGCGCGGCGACCGCGGCCTTGCGCATGTCGTCGGCCGAGGCCGCCACCGGCTCGCGCCCGACGATCACGCTGGCGAACAGCTTGCCGTTGGCGGGCAGCACGAACGGCTCGGACGCGGGCAGCGCGAAGATGCGCTTGAGCACCTCGGGCGGCACGCTGGCGGTGTCGAGCCGGCCGGTGGTGCGCGTGAAGGGGATGTTGAGCTTGGTCAGCATCGCCGCCACCGCGTCCATCGTGTGCGCGTCCTTGAGCGGCTCGAGCACCTTGGGATCCTGCGGCGGATCGATCACGATCTGCTGGAGCGCCAGCACCTGCCGCTGCGCGAACGCCTGCGGGTTGGCCGCCATGAAATCGTCGATCGCCTTCTGATCGGGCAGCTTCTGGCTCCCCGCCTGGCGCTCCGCGTTCATCGCGATCAGCAGCTCGTCGGTCAGGCGGCGCTGGCGGCTGAGGAACTCGGGCGTCTTGTCGACGCCGTTCTTGCGCGCGTCCTGCGCCAGCAGGCGGCGGCTGATGATGTTCTGCAACAACTGGGTGCGGACCTGCTTCTGGTCGGCGCCCTGCGGCACGTTGGCCTGCTGCAACTCGGCGTTGAGTTCGCCGACCGAGATCTCGTCCCCGTTCACCACCGCCACGGTCTGGCCGGTGGGCTTGCGATCACATCCCGCGGCGAGCAGCGCGAGCGAGCTCACCGCGACCAGAGTCCCACGCCTGAACATCTCATTCCCCTCTTCATTGCCGGCGCCGTGCCTAGCACTAAGCGCGGTTTTGATGTACCGGTTCGGCGTCAAGGATTGGACGCCGGATGCAAACTGCTTACGATTGGGTGACTTTGGCCATTTTCGCCGGCCTTGTCGTGCTGTTTCTGCAACGATCGGTATCCAGCGAGCGGCAGGATTCGATGCTTGCCTATCTCGCCGGTGCGGTGATCTGCGCGCTCGCCAATTATTTCGGCAACGGCGGCTATCACCTGCTCGCGATCGCGCTCATCGTGGCGAACCTGATCTTCATCCTCCTCGTCCTGAAGCCGATCGAACTTCCCAGCCGGCGTCCCTGACGCCGGCGCGCGTCCCCATCACCCCATGCCGCTGTCGAGCACGCGGCGCACGTCGGCGGGCACCGCGGCGAACATCGACCGGGTGAAGGACGACAGCGCGCGCATCGCCGCGGCGCGATCCTCGGTCAGCGTCGACAGCCGCACCATCACCGCGTCGGGCACGTCGCCGCGCAGATTGGCGCGCGCCACCGACCAGCGCTGCTGCGCCCAGGTCAGCGGCATGTCGTTGCCGACGCGCGTCCAGTACAGCAATTGCTCGGTACGGTTGTCGGCGCGCGCGGTCATTACGATGGCGTCGAGCGTGCTGCCCGGCAGCGGGATCGCGTTGACGGTCTTGTCGGTGAGCGTGAACCCGCCCGCGGGATAGCAATATTCGGGGCGGTGGACCTGGAGGATACCCGTCTGCCCGCTGCTCTGCGCCACCAGCATCATCACCGGCAGCTCGTCCGGCGAGACATACACGCGCGTGATCAGCTGAGAGTAGAGCATGTCGGAGAGCTGGTCCGCCGGGGGCACCACCAGCCCGCTCTTCGACAGGAACGACCAGGAGCCGATCTGCTGCGGGATCAGCGCGTCGATCTTGCGCGCGCCCAGCAGGTCGATGTGATGCCCGGGCACGCGCGCGGCGGCGACCCCGGCGGTGAGCAGGAACGCCCCGCCGATGATCGCGCGACGGCGGTCCAGCAGGCGCGGCGCGATCGCGTCAGTCGTCATGGCCATTCCCCAGCGCGCGGCGCAGCGGCGCCGCCATCCCGTCGATCGCGAAGATGGTGAGCACCGCCATCAGGAACATCACCAGCCCCGCGAAATCGTGCGCGAACCCCTGCGCCGCCGCGTCGCCGAAATAATAAGTGATGAGGATCAGCAGGATCACGCGGATGAAGTTGGCGAACACCGCGATCGGCAGGATCGTCACCATCAACAACGCGGCGTAGCGCCAGTTCGCCTGATGGCGGACGTAGATATAGAACAGGCAGATCGCGGTGAGACTGATGATCGAGTTGAGCCCCGCGCAGGCCGCCGCCACCAGCAGGTCATATTGCGCGATCTGGATCGACACGCCCGAGCTGCCGATCGGATAGCCCAGCGCGTACAGCAAGTTCACCGCCTGCTGCGAGATCGCGATCTTGAGCGGCTGGGTGACCACCGCCACCACCTGATCGGGCGGCGGGAAGACGAAGCCGAGATAGAAGAGCGGGAACCACAGCCGCCGCAGCACCGCGCCGCCGAGCAGCGCATAGCCCGCCACCAGCAGCGCGCCGTACAACGCGAAGCCCTCGATCTCGATGATGCCGGTGATGCGCGCGGCGACGTAGCACAGCAGGAAGAAGGACAGCAGCGACCAGACGATCGCGGGCCGCCCGGGCGTGCGCAGCGGCCAGGCGGCGGGCGCCTCGCGCCACAGCAGCCACAGCCCCGTGGCGAGCACCAGCGGGCCGTGCCCACCCTGTTCGGTCGACCAGCTGAACTGCGCCACCGTCAGCATCGTCGGCGTCGCCAGCGCGACGCAGCCGATCAGCAGCAGCCAGCCGGTGAGCGGAAGAGCGGGGAATCGAAGCGGTCGCCTGCCACGGACCCGATCGCGATCGGTCGCGGCGTCCAACGTCGCACTATGCTGGCTATTCACCTGTATCGAACTCGATAAGCGGGCAAATACCGAAGCGGCACCGGCGCCCCCTTTCCGGCAGAATGTTGCATAAACGCGAAAACCCCTCCTCGCAACCGAGCCCCCCGGCTTTGGCGCGGCGGAGGTGACGAAAACGGCACGCTTCTCGGTTAACATAGGGCACACCATGGTCGCCCGCCCGGTGCGGCGCGTTGACATGGCGGTGGAAAAGTCGCGACCGGCTGGGCTACAGCGGGCGGGCGCCGCTCGGGCGCGGGACGCGGGGTAGAGCGGGTGTCAGCTGTTGAAATCGTCGCCACCGTGGCAGCGGCCGCCGTCGCCGCGCCCCCGGTCGCGCTGACGCTCGCTTTCGTGGTCGAGGTCGTCGCGGGCCTGCGTGTCCCACCGCCCGCTCCCGCCCCGCCCGCTCTCACCCCGCCGCCCTCGCCCGCCGCCGCCGGCCCGCGCGCGGTGATCGTGATGCCCGCGCATGACGAGGGGCCGATCATCGCGGCGACGGTGGCGCGGCTGCTCCCCGAACTGCCCGCGGGGTTCGAGCTGCTGGTCGTCGCCGACAATTGCCGCGACGACACCGCCGCGATCGCCGAGGCGGCGGGCGCGACGGTGGTGCGGCGCGACGATCCGACGCGCCGCGGCAAGGGCTATGCGCTGGCGCACGCGCGCGATTCGCTCGCGGCGCGTGCCCCCGAGTCGCGCCCCGCGGTGGTGATGGTGCTGGACGCCGACGGCGCCACCGACCGCGCCTCGCTGGCGGCGATGGCGGCGCGCGCGACCGAGCGCCCGGTCCAGGCGGTCAACCTGCTGGCCCCCGACCTGACCGCCGCGCCGATGGTGCAGGTCTCCAATTTCGCCTTCGTCATCAAGAATCTGGTGCGCCAGACCGGGCTCGCGCGATTGGCCGGGCGGGCCAATCTGACGGGCACGGGCATGGCCTTTCCCTGGCCGATCTTCCGCGACGCCCCGCTCGCCACCGCGGACATCGTCGAGGATCTCGCGCTCGGGCTCGATCTGGCGCGGCGCGGCGCGCTGCCGGGGTTCGTGCGCGAGGCCACGGTGTGGAGCGCGGCCAGCAACGCCGCGGGCACGCTGCAGCAGCGCACGCGCTGGGAGGGCGGCTTTCTCGCCACGTCGCTGCGCCGCGCGCTGCCGGCGATGGCGTCCGCGCTGCGCCGCGGCGACGCGCGCGACGGCTGGGCGGGGCTCAGCCTCGCGATCCCGCCGCTGACGCTGCTGCTGATGGTCGATCTCGCCGCGCTGCTGGTCGCCGCGCTGCTGGTGCTCGCGGGCGCCTCGGCCTGGCCCGCGGCGGTGCTGGCGGTGGCGATGGCGGCGGCGGCGGTGGCGCTGCTGGTGGCGTGGCGCCGCGTCGGGCGCGCCTTCCTGTCGCCGGGGGCGGCGGCGCGGCTGCCGCTCTACGTGCTGTGGAAGATCCCGCTCTACCTCAAACTGCTCGGCGGGCGCCCCACCGCCTGGCTGCGCGCGCGCTGAGCCACCAGCCAGCGCTCGAGCCGCTTGCCGCGCTCGATCATCGGCCGCTCGAAGCGGAAGGTGGAGAGATGCGCCGCCGCGAAGACCGCGGCGAACAGCAGCGGGCGCTTGGCATAGCGGATCACCGTCCCGCCGCTGCCCAGCCATGTCGCCGCGAACATGACGTGGAAGACATAGACCGCGTAGGACACTTCGGCGACGTAGCGCGCGGGCGCCGAGCCGAACAGCCGCCGCATCCAGGCGGGCGCGGCATAGATCGAACAGCCCACCGCCGCCGCGGCGAGATAGGGCCGGGCATATTGCAGCGCACCGCTCGCCTCGTGCGCGGCGGCGACCACCAGCGGCAGCAGCAGCAGCGGCAGCAGGGCGGGGAGGCGCTCGGTCCAGCGCGGCGCGTGCGCATGGACCAGCGCGAGCGTGGCGCCGGCGAGGATCTCGTCGATCCGCTGCCAGGTGAAGATGCTGATCGGCGCGTGCTGCACCACGCGCGTCGCGGTGACCGCGAGGCAGAGCAGCGGCAGCAGCAGCAGCGCGCGGCGTCCGCCCAGCGCGACCAGCAGCGCGACGCCGAGGTAGAATTGCACCTCGACGCACAGGCTCCACAGATGATCGCCCCCCGCCAGCAGATGCGTCGGCGGCAGGTTGGCGACGAAGGCGAGATTGGCGGCGAGATCGACGGACGCGGCGCGCGTCACCAGCGCGAGCGCCAGCATCGCCGCCCAGGCGAGCGGGACGATGCGGAACAGCCGGCGGATCAGGAAGGGGGTGACATCGGGCCGGTGCCACAGGAACTGGGTGATGAGGAACCCCGACAGCGTGAAGAACAGCGCCATGCCCGACGCCGCGGCCGCGCCGTTGAGCGCCCAGCGATGCGGCCCGAGCGGCAGCAGATGCCCCGCGAGCACGAGCAGGATGCTCAGCGCGCGCCAGCCGTCGAGGATCGGGATGCGCTGCATCAATCGTCCCTTAGTCTTTGACCACCATGGTTGGCCATCGTCCGACGCGTCATGCCGGCTTTGTCTGAAAGCTTTCTTGTCGCCGCGGAGGATCATTGGCACAAGCACGCGTCCGGCGAGAGGCCGGGGGCGCGCGCGTCAGTCCAGGGGAGTAACATCGATCATGTCGCGTAACTATCAGTCGCGCAAGCGCGTGCTCGTCACGGGCGGAGCCGGCTTCCTCGGCTCGCACCTGATCGACCGGCTGCTCGATCGCGGCGACGAGGTGCTGTGCGTCGACAATCTGTTCACCGGCGCCAAGCGCAACATCGACCATCTGCACGGCAACGCGCGCTTCGAGTTCCTGCGCCACGACGTGTGCTTCCCGCTCTACGTCGAGGTGGATGAGATCTACAATCTCGCCTGCCCCGCCTCGCCGATCCATTATCAATACGATCCGGTACAGACCACCAAGACCTCGGTGATCGGCGCGATCAACATGCTGGGGCTGGCGAAGCGGCTGAAGTGCAAGATCTTCCAGGCGTCGACCAGCGAAGT
>NZ_SLXN01000005.1 GCF_004345855.1 Sphingomonas sp. BK235 | reverse complement strand
CGTGAAGGACACATGAAACGACTTATGCTCTGACGACCCCCGTGCACCTTGAATGCACAAGACCCGCAGACCACCGTCCACATGTCCCTTCATCTCAACCTACAATGTCAAAGAGCCGCGAAAAACCGGCGCCCCGTCAAACTCCCTTTTACCGGAGCGACGCTGGCACCTGGTCTAGCGCTGATCGATGGAGCGTTCCAGCGAGTGGCCCGCCCCGTCGAGAAGTCGGCTTATATGAGCGGTCCAACAGGCCGTCAACGGAAAAATGCAAAAATGTGCTTGGGCGGCGGAACCGATCCCATGTCACTGAGAAGACGCTGGATTGTCACCGGATCGTCACCGCCCGCACCTAGCCCCCGCCGCAACGGCGCAACGCCGTATCAACGACATATTGGGGACCTATCGTGAGAAAGCACGTGCTCGCTTGCACGGCCGCTATGGCCATCTGTCTGGCGGCGCCCGCCGCGCTGGCGCAGGAAGCCGCCGCGCCGCAGGGCGCCGACACCGCGGCGGACGACATCATCGTCACCGGTTCGACCCGCGCCGAGCGCCGCTTCGACGTCTCCTACGCGATCAACTCGGTGTCGCAGGAGGAGATACAGCGCATCGCGCCGCTCAACACCGCCGACCTGATCGGCCAGCTCCCCGGCTTCCAGACCGAGTCGACCGGCGGCGAGGTGCAGAACATCTACCGCATCCGCGGCCTGCCCAACGACGGCGGCTTCGTCAGCTTCCAGCAGGACGGCCTGCCGCTGTTCCACGAGAATGACGGCTTCTTCTTCCGCGGCGACGCGCTGATCCGCCCCGACCTGATGACCGAGCGGCTCGAAGTGGTGCGCGGCGGCCCCGCCCCTGTCTACGCCAGCTACTCGGGCGCGATCGTCAACGCGGTGACCGTCACCGGTCGCGACGAAGCGCGCGGCAAGGCACGCGTGACGCTCGGCGACACCGGGCTGTACCGGCTCGACGCGGTCCAGTCGGGCAGGCTCGACGACAGCACGCATTACGCGATCGGCGGCTTTCTGCGCTACCATGACGGCTATCGCGACAACGGCTTCCCCAACGACCGCGGCGGCCAGATCCGCGCCAACCTCACGCACGACACGGGCACCGGCACGCTCAAGGTCAGCGCCAACTACGTCAACGACCACAACGTCTTCTACCTGCCGATCCCGACCGCGGACCCGCGCGACCCGAGCCGCTCGCTCGATCGCTACATCGATTATTTCAGCGGCACGATGAACTCGCCCGCGCTGCGCGACGTGAACCTGAAATATCGCGACGGTGCCGGCGTGATCCAGGGCCGCTCGAGTGACCTCGCCACCGGGCGCCACATGCAGATGTTCAACGCCGGCGTGCAATATGACACCGACCTCGGCGACTGGCTGATCTCCGCCAAGGCGGGTTTCACCAAGGGCAGGCTCGACTTCACCGCCTTCTACTCGACCACCAACCCGAGCGACGGCAACGCCTTCGCCAATTCCTATCTCACCGCCTCGCGCGCCGCCTTCGGGCCGGTCGCGTCGATGGGCTATGTCCTCGCGGGGACCAACACGGTCTACGACCCTTATGCCGCCCCGGGGCTGGTGGTGCAGGGCCAGTATCGTGACATCCACTCGCGCTTCTACTCGGCGCAGGGCGATCTCAGCGTCGCGCGCGCGTTCGACACCGGGATCGGGCGGCACGACCTCAAGGTCGGGGTCTACGCGAGCGCCTATGGCGCCAGCGCCGAGTCGATCTACCAGAACTATCTGATCGAGGTGGCGGGCAAGCCGCGTACGCTCGACCTCGTGGCCTATTCCGCCACGGGCGCCGTGCTCGGCCGAGTCACCGACAATGGCGCGCTCAACTATGCAGCGACGCTGACCAAGGGCGACGCCGACGCCAAGATGGTCGCGCTCTACGCCAACGACACCTGGGAGGTCGTGCGCGGGTTGCGCGTCGACGCGGGCATCCGCCACGAGCGCTACGACTACGCCGGCTATGCCGCCAACACCGCGCAGTACAATCTCGGCGACCCGACCACGCTGGCGGACAATGCCACGCGCGGCTTCACCGGCACCGTCACCAACCGCACGCTCAAGCCCAACATCACCAACTGGACCGCGGGCGTGAACTACGACTTCACGCGCCACTTCGGCCTCTACGCGCGCGCCTCGCACCTGGAGACGCCGCCGTCGATGCAGGTGACCTATTCGATCAACCCGACGATCATCACCACCAAGGCCGACCAATATGAGGTCGGCATCAAGCTGCAATCGGGCGGCTCGTACCTCTACGCCACCGGCTTCTACACCAACTTCGATCCGCTCAACGCCTCGTTCCTCGCCTTCGACCCGACCACCGGGCGCAACGACGTCAACGTGCCCTTCATCGGCGAGGCGCAGATCAAGGGCGTCGAGCTCGACGGCCTGCTCAAGGCAACCGACTGGTTCCAGCTCAACGCCGCGCTGACGGTCAGCAGCCCCGAATATCGCAACTTCCGCAGCAGCACCGGCGCCGACCCGCAGGCCGCCGAGGGCAAGCAGATCGTGCGCGAGCCCAAGGTGTACGGCAACCTGCGCCCGACCTTCCGCTTCGCCGCGGGCGACACCGACATCGACCTGTACGGCCGCTGGAACTATATGGGGAAGCGCTACGTCGACATCTACAACAACACCGCGCTGCCGTCCTATTCCACCTTCGGCGCGGGCGTGACTGCCACGCGGGGCGACTGGCAGGTGCAGGTGGTCGGCGACAATCTCACCAACGCCAAGGGGCTGACGGAGGGCAATACGCGCACCGACAATCTCAGCGGCCAGGGCACCGCCAACGCCATTTACGGCCGCCCGATCTTCGGGCGCAACGTGCGGCTGGTGGTGACCCGCTCGTGGTGAGCGCGCGCGCGGTCGCGCTGCTGCTCGCGGCGGCGGTCCCGCTCGCCGCGGGTGCGTCGGCGCGCGCCACCGCGGTGCCGGTGCGCGACCGCTCGAGCGAGGCGCTGGCGGCGCGGCTGTTCCCGCTGCTCGCGCGGCTGGGCGCGGGCGCGGTGCCCGAGCCGCTGCGTCGCGCTCGCGCCGCACGGGTGAGCGCCTGCGGCGATGATGCCGCCTGCGTCGCGCGCGCATCGCGCTGGGAGGCGGCGGAGATCGCCTCGTTCGCCGCGGCGGCCCGCCCGCCTGCCGGCGCCTCGCCGGCCGTGGCCGACGATGGCGCGGCGGTGCAGCTCGGTCGCGAGCTGCGCGGCGTCACCGCGATCCTCGACATCTACGCGCTCGGCGTCGCGCCGCGCTACCCGGCGATCGACGGCCCCGAGGTCGCCGCCGACAGCGCCGAGGCGAAGACGCGGCTGCGCGCCGCCGTCGCGCTCGCCGCCACCCAGCGCGCCGGCGCACTCGATCCGAGCGTCGAGCTCGCGCTGGCGCTGCTCCAGACCAACGACCGCACCGACGCGGTCCGCGACGACACCGCGCTCGACGCCCCCGCCCGCCGCCGCGCCCGCGCGCTCGACTGGTCACGCTATCGCTACACCGCGCTGATCGTCACCGGGGTCGGACCGGAGGTGCCCGACATGCCGCTCAGCCCCGGCGGCCAGTACCACGTCCGTCTCGCTGCCGAGCTTTATGCCGCGGGCGATGCCGCGCTGATCATCGTCAGCGGCGGCCGCGCCCACCCGCGAGCGACCCGCTTCACCGAGGCGGTGGAGATGCGCCGGGCGCTGATCGAGCGCTACGGTGTGCCGGCCGAGGCGATCGTGCTCGAACCCTTTGCCCGCCACACCACGACAAACCTGCGCGACGCGACGCGCGAGCTGGTCGCGCTCGGCGCCCCGCCCGACCGCCCCGCGCTGATCGTCTGCAACCCCGAACAGAGCCGCTACATCGAGGGCGCCGCTTTCGCCGCGCGTAACCGGCGCGAGCTGGGCTATCTGCCGGGAGCGATCGGCCCGCGGCGCTCGCCCGGCGCGATCGAGTTCCGCCCGGCGCGCGAGTCGCTCCGGATCGACCCGCTCGACCCGCTCGATCCCTGACCGGGGCGTCCGAAGAGGTTGGTATACCCAAGCCGCACCCTACTCCCGCGCTCGCGGGAGCCCCAGAGCGGCGGGCCATAGCGTCGGTGCCCCCGGGCTCCGGCGTTCGCCGGAGCACGTTGCCGCTTCAGAGGAGCGGGATCAAACGCCTGGCGTGATCCACCTGGTGTGAACCAGCCGGCAGCTCCTGCGGACGCAGGAGCCCTGAGCCACGAGCGTCACGCCCGCCGCGCTGGGCTCCCGCTCTGGCATGAGCGCGGGAGTCAGCCTCTAGCGCGCCGCCTGCGCCGCCTGCGCCGCCGCCAGCCGAGCGATCGGCACGCGGTACGGCGAGGCCGAGACGTAATCCAACCCGACCTGCTCGCAGAAGGCGATCGACGCCGGGTCGCCGCCATGTTCGCCGCAGATGCCGAGCTTGATCCCCGGCCGCGTCGCGCGCCCGCGCTCGGCCGCCAGCGCGACCAGCTCGCCCACCCCCTCGACGTCGAGACTGACGAACGGGTCGCGCGCGTAGATCCCCTGCTCCACGTACGCGCCGAGGAAGCGCGCCGCGTCGTCGCGGCTCACGCCCAGCGTCGTCTGAGTGAGGTCGTTAGTACCGAACGAGAAGAACTCGCCGCTCGCGGCGATCTCACCGGCCTTGAGCGCGGCGCGCGGCAGCTCGATCATCGTGCCGACCAGATACTCCACCCGCCGCCCGCGCTCCGCGAACACCGCCTCGGCAGCGCGGTCGACCACTGCCTTCATCAGGTCGAGCTCGCGCTTGGTCGCGACCAGCGGGATCATCACCTCGGGGATCGGCGCCTCCCCGCTCTTCTCCGCCACGTCGAGCGCGGCCTCGAAGATCGCGCGCGCCTGGGTCTCGTAGATCTCGGGATAGGTCACCCCGAGCCGGCAGCCGCGATGCCCCAGCATCGGGTTGAACTCGTGCAGCTCGGCGGCGCGGCGCTGGAGCACGTCCACCGCCACCCCGGCCGCCTCGGCGACCTCGGCGAACTCCTTCTCCTCGTGCGGCAGGAACTCGTGGAGCGGCGGGTCGAGCAGCCGCACCGTCACCGGCAGCCCGGCCATCACCTCGAAGATCGCGGTGAAGTCGGCGCGCTGCGCCGGCAACAGCTTCTCCAAGGCGGCGCGCCGGCCGCGCTCGTCGCTCGCCAGGATCATCTGGCGCACCGCGGTGATGCGGTCGCTCTCGAAGAACATATGCTCGGTGCGGCACAGCCCGACGCCCTCGGCGCCAAAGTCGCGCGCGGTGCGGCAGTCCGCCGGCGTCTCGGCATTGGCGCGCACCTTGAGGCGGCGCACCGCGTCGGCCCATTCCATCAGCGTGCCGAAGTCGCCCGCCAGCTCGGGCTGGATCGTCGCCACCTCGCCCGCCATCACCTCGCCGGTGGCGCCGTCGATCGTCAGCACGTCGCCCTCGCGCAGCTCGCGCCCGCCGACCCGCGCCACCTTGGCGCGCGCGTCGATCGACAGCGCGCCTGCGCCCGAGACGCACGGCCGCCCCATGCCGCGCGCCACCACCGCGGCGTGGCTGGTCATCCCGCCGCGCGCGGTGAGGATGCCCTTGGCGGCGTGCATGCCGTGGATGTCCTCGGGGCTGGTCTCGGTGCGCAGCAGGATCACCGCGCGCCCGTCGGCGGCCCAGCGCTCGGCGGTGTCGGCGTCGAACACCGCCGCGCCCGAGGCGGCACCCGGCGAGGCGGGCAGCCCCTTGGTCAGCACGTCGCGCGCCGCCGCTGGGTCGAGCGTCGGGTGGAGCAATTGGTCGAGCGCGGACGGGTCGACGCGCGCGATCGCCTCCTCGCGCGTGATCAGCCCCTCCTCCGCCATGTCGACCGCGATCTTCAGCGCGGCCTTGGCGGTGCGCTTGCCCGACCGCGTCTGGAGCATCCACAGCACGCCCTGCTGCACCGTGAACTCGATGTCCTGCATGTCGCGGTAATGCGTCTCGAGCGTGTCGAACACGCGCGCCAGCTCGGCGTAGACCGCGGGCAGCGCCTCCTCCATCGACAGCGGCTTGGCCCCCGCCCGCTCGCGCGCCGCGCGCGTCAGATATTGCGGCGTGCGGATGCCCGCGACGACGTCCTCGCCCTGCGCGTTGATGAGGAACTCGCCGTAATAAGCGCGCTCGCCGGTCGAGGGATCGCGGGTGAAGGCGACCCCGGTGGCGCTGGTGTCGCCCATGTTGCCGAACACCATCGCCTGAACGTTCACCGCGGTGCCCCAGTCGCCGGGGATGTGGTTGAGCCGGCGGTATACCTTGGCGCGATCGGACTGCCACGAGCCGAACACCGCGCCCACCGCACCCCACAATTGGTCGTGGACATCCTGCGGAAAGGCGCGGCCCCAGAGCTGCTCGACCAGCTGCTTATACTCGGCCACCAGGCCGCGCAGGTCGTCGGCGGACAGCTCGGTGTCGAGCGTGTAGCCGCGGTCCTCCTTGGCGATCTCCAGCGCTTCCTCGAAGGCGCCGTGGTCGAGCTCGAGCACCACGTCGGCGTACATCTGGATGAAGCGGCGATAGCTGTCCCAGGCGAAGCGCGCGTCGCCGCTCGCCGCGGCCAGCCCCTCGACGGTGGCGTCGTTGAGGCCGAGGTTGAGGACGGTGTCCATCATCCCCGGCATCGACACGCGCGCGCCCGAGCGCACCGAGACGAGCAGCGGGTCGGCCGCGTCGCCGAAGCGTCGGCCGGTGACGCCCTCGATATGCGTGATGCCCTCGGCAACCTCGCCGCGCAGCGACTCGGGGAAGCGCTCGCCCTCCTCATAGTAACGCGCGCACATCGCGGTGGAGATGGTGAAGCCCGGCGGCACCGGCAGGCCGATCGAGGCCATCTCGGCGAGGTTCGCGCCCTTGCCGCCGAGCCGGTTCTTGTCGCCCGCCTTGCCCTCCGACACCCCGCCGCCGAAGCGATAGACGTATTGCTCGGTCATGCTTCCAGGTCCTTGTTTCGGCGAGGGCGGACGCGCGAATGGTGTGTACGTTGAGTCGCTGGCGCGGTGTGGCTCAACCTTCGATCTTGGCGAAATCGGCGACCTCGTGGACCGCGGCGCGGACGCGCGCGAGCAGCGCCAGCCGCGCCGCGCGTTTGGCCGGATCGGGGTCGTTGACGGTCACATTGTCAAAGAAGGCGTCGATCGGGGCGCGGAGCGTCGCGAGCGCGGCCATCGCGCGCTCGAAGTCCTCGCGCGCGACCGCGTCGGCGGCGGCGGGCTCGGCCGAGTCGAGCGCGGCGATGAGCGCGGCTTCGTCCTTCTCGGGCGTGTAGGACAGGGTCTCGTGCCGCTGCGCCGGTGCGGTGTCGGTGATGCCTTCCTTCTTGAGGATGTTGGCGGCGCGCTTGTAACCCGCGAGCAGGTTGGCGCCGTCCTCGGTGAGGACGAACGACTGGAGCGCGCGCACCCGCGCGAGCAGCCGGACGAGGTCGTCCTCGCCGCCAAGCGCGAAGACCGCGTCGATCAGGTCGTGGCGCACGCCGGCCTCGCGCTGCTGGACCTTGAGACGGTCGGCGAAGAAGTCGAGGGCGTCGCGCGACACAACATGGCCGAGCGGGAAGCGCAACCTGTTGTCGAGGATCAGCGCGATCACGCCCAGTGCCGAACGGCGCAGCGCAAACGGGTCCTTGGAGCCGCTCGGGCGCAGGTCGGCGCCGAAGAACTGAGTGATGCTGTCGAGCTTGTCGGCGAGGCTCACCGCCACCGTCACCGGCGCGGTCGGCACGTCGTCGCCCTGCCCGACGGGCTTGTAATGATCGCGCACCGCCTCGGCGACCGCAGCGGGTTCACCCTGCGCCGCGGCGTAATAGCCGCCCATCAGCCCTTGGAGCTCGGGGAACTCGCCGACCATGCCGGTGACGAGGTCGGCCTTGACGAGCTTGGCGGCGCGCTCCGCCATGTCGGCGAGCGCCGCCATATCCTCCCCGCGCGCGGGCAGGATGACCCCCTCTTCCACCAGCCAGCGTGCCAGCTTGGCGACGCGCTCCACCTTGTCCGCCACCGTGCCGAGCTTCTCGTGGAACACGATCTTGCCGAGCTTCTCCGCCTGCTGCTCGAGCGGTACCTTGCGATCGGTCTCGTAGAAGAAGCGCGCATCGCTCAACCGCGCCGCCAGCACCTTGCGGTTGCCGTCGACGATCCGCGCCCCGCCGTCGCTCGCCGCGATGTTGGCGGTGCAGACGAACGCATCCGCCAGTCGCCCCTCACCGTCGCGACACACGAAATACTTCTGGTTCACCCGCGCGGTGAGCTGGATCACCTCGGGCGGCACGTCGAGGAAGGCGGGGTCGAAACGGCCGAGCAGCGGCACCGGCCACTCGGTCAGCCCGGCATTCTCCGCCACCAGCCCCTCGTCCTCGACCAGCACCAGCCCCGCTTCCGCCGCCAGCGCGGCGGCGCGGTCGCGGATCAGCGCGGCGCGCTCGTCCTGGTCGACGATGACGTGGCAGGCGCGCAGCTTCTCGACATAGTCGGCCGCCGAGCCGATCGTGATCGCGCCGGGATGGTGGAAGCGGTGGCCGAGCGTCGCCGCGCCGCTCTCGACCCCCGCGACGCTGACCGGCACGACCTCCTCGCCGAACAAAGCGACGATGCCATGGAGCGGGCGGACCCAGCGCAGGCTCTCGGTCGAGCGCGACTCCGCGCCCCAGCGCATCGACTTGGGCCAGGGGAAGGCGCGGATCACCGCCGCGACCGCCTCGGCAAGCACCTCGGCGGTGGCGCGGCCGGGCCGCTCGCTGGTCGCATAGAGCACGCCGTCGCGCTCGCTGAGCTGCTCGCGGGCGAGCCCGGTCTTGCGCAGGAAGCCCTCGAGCGCCTGCGGTGGAGCGGAGGCGCGCGGGCCCTTGATCTCCTCGGAGACGGCGGCAGTCGCCTCGGGCAGGCCGCGCGCGATCAGCGCGAGCCGGCGCGGCGTGGCGTAGGTGACGGTGTCGCTGGCGGCCAGCCCGGCGCGCGCGAGCTCGGCGGCGAACAGACGGGCGAGGTCCTCGCGCGCCTTCGCCTGCATGCGGGCGGGGATCTCCTCCGAGCGGAGTTCGAGCAGGAAGTCGGTCATGTGGTTCACGCCGCCCACCCGTTCTTCTCCATCCACGCCCCGCACGCGCCCTTCGCCAGGTCGCGGACGCGGCCGATATAGGCCTGGCGCTCCGCCACCGAGATGACGCCGCGCGCCTGGAGCAGGTTGAACGTGTGGCTCGCCTTGATCGCCTGCTCATAGGCCGGGATCGGCAGCCCGGCGGCGAGGCTGTTCTCGCACTCGGCCGCGGCCTTGCGGAAGGCGTCGAACAGCGTCTCGGTGTCGGCCACCTCGAAGTTCCACGCGCTCATCTGGCGCTCGTTCTCGAGGAAGACGTCGCCGTAGCTCACCCCGGCGTCGTTGAAGCGCAGGTCGTAGACGTTGTCGACGTCCTGGATGTACATCGCCAGCCGCTCGAGCCCGTAGGTCAGCTCGCCCGCCACCGGCTTCATGTCGAAGCCGCCCATCTGCTGGAAATAGGTGAACTGGGTCACCTCCATCCCGTCGCACCAGACCTCCCAGCCGAGCCCCCAGGCGCCGAGCGTCGGGCTCTCCCAATCGTCCTCGACGAAGCGGATGTCGTGAACGCCCATGTCGACCCCGATCGCGGCGAGGCTGCCGAGGTACAGCTCCTGCAGATCGGGCGGGCTCGGCTTCAGGATCACCTGATATTGGTAATAATGCTGGAGCCGGTTGGGGTTCTCGCCGTAGCGCCCGTCGGTGGGGCGGCGGCACGGCTGGACGAAGGCGGCGTTCCACGTGTCCGGCCCCAGCGCGCGCAGCGTGGTGGCGGGGTGAAAGGTGCCCGCGCCCATCTCCATGTCATAGGGCTGGAGGATCACGCAGCCGCGCTCCGACCAATATTGGTGGAGCCGCAGGATCATCGCCTGGAAGCTGAGCGGGCGGTTGGCGCTGGTGTCGGTCACCTCGGCGCTGTGGCGGAAGCCCGGCGGGGAATCAAGCGAGCCCCACCCCGCTCAGGTGGCGGTGTAGCGGTCGCAGGTATAGCGCTGCGCCTCGGGCGCGGGGTTGTAGATCTGGTCGAAGGTGCGGCGGTCGCGCACGATGAACGAGGCGGTGTAATGGAGCTGCTCCGCCCCCGCCGCCAGCCACGCCGCGCTCACCAGCGGCTGATAGGCGTAATTGACCTCGACGAACATCACCCCCGTCCCCGGCGGCGCGGTGACCTGCGCGCCGGTCTTGCCCATCCCAGTCACCACGGTGCCGGCATAGCCGCTGCCGCTCTGCGTCCCCGCGGTGATCGGGGCGGTGCCGTAATGCGAGTCGAAGGCCGTGCCGCGCTGGGTACCGAGGCAGCGCTGCCAATGGATATACTGCTTGCCACCGCTCTCCTCGAGCGAGGAGACGATGATCCGCCCGCGCGTCGTCAGCCCCAGTTTCTCGCCCTGGAGCCGAACCGCGGTGAGCACGTCGTTGACGTCGATCTCGCGCAGCTGGGTCGAATTGTCGTTCTGCATGCTGCCCACGCGCGAGGCATTGTCGGCGAGGTTGAGCGTGATCTGGCTGACCTTGAGCGACACGATCGCGAGATTGCACGTCTCCAGCCCGTAGCAGCCGAGCGCGAGCACCACCGGCAGCGCCAGCGCAAACTCCACCATCGAGACGCCCGCGCGGTCGCGCAGCAGGCGGGTCGCGAACGTCAGGTGCATATCGACGTCACCGCATTGCTGGTCTGCGTCTTGTACGGCTGGTTCTTGAGCAGCGTCGACGCCGACAGCGACTGGGTCGGCGACCAGCCGAGAAAGGCACCCACGGGGAACAGCCGCTTGTAGGTGACCGTCATCGTGTAGCGCGTCACGTCGTTGGCGCCGCCCTGGCCGGTGGTGCCGGGGTCGGCGTCCCATTTGCCGTTGCCGTTGATGTCGTCGAAACACTCGCCGGCGTCGCGCTTGCCGTTCTTGTTCTTGTCGTCGAACGTCTCGGGCTTGATCAGCGCGAAGCTGGCGTAGCTGCGCCGCTCCGACGCGAAGGTCATGCCCCCGCCCAGCCCGGCCAGCATCGCGCGCACCTTGGCGTCGATCGCGTCCTGGTCGACCGCATTGTTCTCCAGCGAACTGTCGCGCCCGGCCTTGACCACCGCGCCTTCCAGCACCGCGCGGACATAGGCCTGGTACAACAGCTCGCCGAGCCCGAAGATCACCAGGAACATCACCGGCGCGAGCATCGCGAACTCGATCGTGCTCACGCCGCGGCGGTCGCGCCCGAGCCGGCGCGCGCGCGCGCTCACTGGTCGATCCGCAGCATCGCGACCTGCTTGGCGATCTTCTGGAAGATCGCGGTCAGCCCGCTGCCCGTGGTGGTGGCCAGCGCCTGCGAGCTGTTGCGCGCGCATTGCGTGAGCTGGTCGTTGGAGGCCGTGTCGATCGCCACAGTCCACACGTCGATGCCGAGCGAGCGCGCGCGGCCGCATTCGTAGAGGAAGCGCGCGTTGTGATAGCTGGTCAGATTGCCGGTGTCGCCGCCGCTGACGCGCTTGTCGAGCCACTCGATCCCGTACAGGCCGTAGACGTCCTTGTTGGGCGACATGTCGCCGTCGGTGAGGAACACGATCACCTTGCGCGGCACCGGCTGGCCGGTGCGCCCGGCATTGTCGGCGCCGAAGATGCCGCTGCCCGCGAGCAGCCGCGTGCCCCAGATCATGCCGGTATCATGATAGGTGCCGCCCAGCGGCTTGAAGTCGGGCGCGTCGACGTAAGCGGCGATGTCCGACGCGCTCATCGTCGTCAGGCGACGCACCGGCTTGCCGCACGAGTAGAAGCCCAACGAGCGACGGCTCACCCCGCCCAGATTGGGGTGATCGGTGTCATCGCCATTGGCGACGTCGGTCCCCGCGTACCGGCGGTTATACTCGACGTCGGCCCACATCGGGCGCCAGCGCGTGTTGATGTCGGTGGTGGGGACCAGCTCGGGGTCGAGGTCATAGGCCTTGGAGGTGAAGCTGGTGGTGCCCGCCTCGGTCTTGCGCTCCTCGACACAGCCGTCCCAGGTCGAGGTCTCGCCCTTGACCATCGTCGGATCGAGCACCTTGAGGCCAGCGACGAACTTGGACACGTCATAGTCGCGCGCCTCATAGGACCAGCGTGGCCCGAGCGTGCGCGTCACCGAACCGTAGCAGCGGCTCTCGCTGGCGTTCCACAGCTGCCCGCCGGTCACGGTCGCGGTGCCGGTGGTGCTGTTGTAGGTCAGCGCCGCGCTGGGCGAGCGGTTGCCGCCCCATATGTCGGTACAGTTGGACTGGCTCTTGCCGTTGGTGGTGCCGCTGTAGCTGATCATGTAATCGTCGACCAGGCGGCGCGACTGATAGGTCGCGGTCTCGCCCGCGCTGCCGCCGACCAGATAGGAGGGCGCCATCTGGTAGATCGCCTTCCCCGCGTTGATCGTCGAGGTGTAGGTGACGAAGCCGTAGCGGACGCGCGTGCTCTTATCGACCGAGGACGCGATCACCGCGTAGAAGTCCTTCACCGCCTGGCGCAGCGCCTTCATCCGCGACCCGCTGCCCGCGGTGGTCTCGGGCACGGCATAGCCGGTGGAGCCGAGATAGCCCGGCATCGCATCGGGGTCGTTGGTCGGGCGCGTGTAGGATTGCGCCGGGTTGCTGCTGACATAGCTGTTGCACTGCGCGTCGGTGTCCTCGGGACGGCACGCCATCGATCCGGTGGTGTCGAGCACGAAGACGATGTCGGTGTCGGCGATGTCGTAGCGTGCCTTGCACGTCACCGTCAGCGTGGTGGCGGCGGACGAGAAGATCTTGGTCACCGTCATCGGCACGCGCACCGAGGCGGTGCCCGCGACCTGCTGGTCGCTGGTCTTGACGGGGGTGAAGCTGGGCGTGTCGACGCCGAACCAGCCCGCACCGAAATTGTTGGCGAAGAAGGTCCGCGCGCGGTCGGCGGCATTGGCGTCGAGCGTCGTGCCCGCGTCGGTCGCCATGAAGCGCCGCCCCGCGAGCACGCCCGCGTCGCACGCCTGCTGCAACCGCGACTTCACCGCATACATCCGCCCGACGTCGAGCGCCGCGCCCGCGAGCGCGACGAGCGGGATCATCGCCGCGGCCATCAGCGCCGCCGCATTGGCGGTGCGATCGCGCACGAGGCGCCGAAGGAAGAAGGAAGCCGCCATTTTCTCTCACACGCCCGCGCTGGGATCGACCGACCCGGCAGGCGCCGCCCCTTCGCGCGCTGACCCGGTTCGGCCTTTTCTTACCTTCGCTCCGGTTAACAAAGAGATAGCGCCCGCCCGCGGACAGATCGGGCGCGATCCCGGCGCGGGACACCGCGCTGTTTCTGCCCGCCTGCGATCAATATTCGCCACGATCCCCGTGGCTTGACTGAGCAGGATCGGGACATAGCGAAGAGGATCGCCGTAATGACCAGTCGAGTCGACGACGGTTCATCGGACCGATGCTAGGCCGCGCCGCGCCAGATCAAGGACAGGTGTGCGTATGTCGACCCATCCCCTTCTCATCTCTGTTCTTCTTCTCACCGGTACGGTGCCGTCGGCGGGTTCGGCCGGGCCGATGCCCTCGCCGGGCGAACCAGTGGCGGCGGCGCGCCGCCTCGCGGCTTGCCGGCCGCTGGGGCTCGCGCCGGGGGTCGTCCCGGCGTCCTCGGTGCTGGCGTGGCACGCCACTCGGCTCCAGAGCGGCATCGGCATCGCGCGCACGGCGAAGACGCTGACGCAGGAACAGGCCGACTCGCTGTGGCAGCAGGCCGAACGCGTGCGCACGCGCGTCGCCGACACGCCGCGACTGCCGGTCAAGGTCCGCGCCGATGCCTATCGCACGCTCGAGTCGGTCGCGGCGCAGCTCTGCCACCGCTGAGCGCGACCGGACCGGCGCGGCCCGTCGCGCTTGCCCGGCGCGGCGCACGCGCCGATAGCGCACCCTTTCCTTCGCCGGGACGCCGCCGCATGAACGCTGCCATGAAGACCGCTTTCTCCGCCCTCGCGCTGCTGCTCGCGCTCCCCGCTTGCGCGCAGCAGGCGCCCGCCCCCGCCGCGCCGGCCGACGCCGATCCCGCGCTGTGGGTGGTGAAGGACGCCGACACGACGATCTATCTCTTCGGCACGATCCACGTGCTCAAGCCCGGCCTGTCCTGGTTCGACGAGGGCGTGAAGACCGCGTTCGACCGCTCGCAGACCCTTGTGCTGGAGATGGTCGAGCCGGACGCACAGACCGCGCAGAAGATCGTCGCCGCCAAGGCGTTCGCGCCGACGGGCAGCACGCTGACCGAGCAGCTGCCGCCCAACTACCGCCCCGCCTTCGCCAAGGCGATGGGCGAGGGCGGCGTCACCGCCCAGGCCTATGACAGGATGCGCCCGTGGTTCGCCGCGGTGACGCTGTCGCTGCTGCCGGTGCAGAAGCTCGGCTACCAGGCCGCCAACGGCCCCGAGAAGGTGCTGACCGAGGCGGCACGCGCCGCGGGCAAGCAGGTCGTCGGGCTGGAGACGTTCGAGGGCCAGCTCGGCATCTTCGACACCTTGTCGCCGCCCGCCCAGCTCCAGCTGCTGGAGAGCACGCTCGACGAGCTGCCCACCGCCGAGCGCACCTTCGACCGGCTCGTCACCGCCTGGTCGAAGGGCGATCCCGACGGCGTGGCGAGCGAGATGAACGACTCGCTCAAGGACTCGCCCGAGGTGGCGAAGGCGCTGCTGGTCGACCGCAACAAGCGCTGGGCGGCGTGGATCGCGGAGCGGATGAAGCGGCCGGGCACCGTCTTCGTCGCGGTCGGCGCGGGGCATCTCGCGGGCGCGCAGAGCGTGCAGGCGCAGCTCGGCGCCTACCGGCTCAAGGCGGTGCGGGTGAACTACTGATTGCGTTTCGGGCGCGTCGCGGCTAAGCGCGCGCACTTCCGTCATGGTCATCCCTGGAGGCGTGGCGGGAGCATATCAGTCATTCCACGTTTCGGAGCACCCACATGAGCGATACCATCACGCTCGCGGCCGAGACGCGTGACCGGGTTGGCAAGGGAGCCTCCCGCTCGCTGCGTCGCGAAGGCCGCGTCCCCGCCGTGATCTACGGCCAGAACAAGGAGCCGTCGGCGATCCACCTCGAGGAGAAGGCGCTGGTCAAGGCATTGATGACCGGCCACTTCATGAACTCGGTGATCATGGTCGGCGGGCAGCGCACCTTGGCCAAGGACGTCGCCTTCCACCCGGTGACCGAACGCCCGACCCACGTCGACTTCCTCCGCATCGCTGCCGACGCGACCGTCACCGTCGCGGTGCCGGTGGTGTTCGCCGACGAGGACAGCTCGCCGGGCCTCAAGAAGGGCGGCGTGCTCAACGTCGTGCGCCACGAGCTCGAGCTGGTGGTCGACGCCAGCAACATCCCGAGCGAGATCACCGTCTCGGTCGCGGGCAAGGACGTGGGCGACTCGATCCACATCAGCGAGGTGACGCTGCCCAAGGGCGCGACCCCCGCGATCGAGGACCGCGACTTCACCGTGGCGACGCTGGTCGCGCCGTCGGCGCTGAAGTCGGAGGGCGCCGCCGACGAGGCCGAGGACGCCGCGACGACCGAGGGCTCGGACGAGGCCTGATCGTCGCGCTCCGCGTGAGCCTTGGGGGGCAGGGTGGCGGCGACGCTGCCCTGCCCCTTTCGCTTTCGTGGGGAGGGCGCGCTTATTCCCACATCCGTCATGCCGGGCTCGACCCGGCATCCATGGTGCCGCGAGTGAACCGGTTGCGGCGCTGGCGGCGGCATGGATCCCGGCTCAAGGCCGGGATGACGGACGGGCCGGTAAGGCGGAAGGGTGAGGTGCGGCCTGCCGCTCCGCTCACCCCATCAGGAGACCAACAACGTGCAACTCTGGGTCGGGCTCGGCAATCCGGGCGCGCAATATGCGATGCACCGGCACAATGTCGGCTTCATGGCGGTCGACTCGATCGCCGAGGTCCACGGCTTCGCCGCGCCGGCCAAGAAGTTCCAGGGCTGGCTCCAGGAGGGGCGCGTCGACGGCGTGAGGGTGCTGCTGCTCAAGCCCGCCACCTTCATGAACGAGAGCGGCCGCTCGGTCGGCGAGGCGCTGCGCTTCTACAAGCTCGGCGTCGAGGCGCTGACCGTCTTCCACGACGAGCTCGACCTCGCGCCGATGAAGGTGAAGGTGAAACAGGGCGGCGGCACCGCGGGGCATAACGGGCTGCGCTCGATCGACCAGCATCTCGGGCCCGACTTCCGCCGCGTGCGGATCGGCATCGGCCATCCGGGGCACAAGGATCGGGTGACCGGCCATGTGCTCGGCAATTACGCCAAGAGCGAGATCGAGCCGCTGAGTGACCTGCTCGGCGCGGTCGCGGGCGAGGCGGGCTGGCTCGCCAAGGGCGACGACGTGCGCTTCATGAACGACGTCGCGCTGCGGCTGGGGGCATAGGCGGGGTCGCGGCGGAGAAATGCGCGACGCCCCCGCTGTCGCCGTGCTCCTGCGGAAGCGGGAGCCCAGGGCGGCAGACGGTGCTCGCGCGGTCCTGGGTTCCTGCATGCGCAGGAACACGGGTGGAGCACGGGTGGAGGGTGTCACCCCCTCCCTCTCCTCCCGTCATCCCGGACTTGTTCCGGGATCCATCCTTCCGCGCCCTCGCCGGCCGTTGAACGCGCGGCACGGTGGATCCCGGCCTGCGCCGGGATGACGGGAGAATGGAATGACGGAAGGAGAACGGGACTACGGAAGGAGAACGGGACGCCGGAAGGAGAACGGAGCGACGGAAGGACAACGGGACGCCGGAAGGAGAACGGGGCGACGGAAGGACAACGGGATGACGCAAGGAGAACGGGATAACGGAAGGACAAGGCGTGACGGGCGGCATGCCGGCGCGCACTCTCCGTCTCGCACCCCCGCCAGCCCTCCGCTAAGCCCCTGCCCGATCGCGAAGGACCCGCCATGCCGACCCGCCAGCTCTTCCCCACCCACTTCTACGAGGCGCAGCTCGACCAGCCCGCGCTGCTCGCCGAGCTGGCCGACTCCTGCCGCGCCCTCGCCGCAGAGGACGTCGCCGGCAAGCGCTGGTCCAAGGCGCACGGCTATCGCGGCTATACCAGCTACGCCTCGCTCGACGACCTGCCGCAGCGCGACCCCGCCTTCGCCGACCTCAAGCGCCTGCTCGACCGCCACGTCGCCATCTTCGCCGCCGAGGCCGGGCTCGATCTCGGCGGTCGGAAACTCAAGCTCGACAGCCTGTGGGTCAACGTCATGAAGCCGGGCGGTACCCACTCGGGGCATCTCCACCCGCACAGCGCGGTATCGGGCACCTTCTACGTCGCGGTTCCGCCCGGCGCCGGCGCGCTCAAGCTGGAGGACCCGCGGCTGGCGATGCTGATGGCGGCGCCGCCGCGCGACGGCACCTTCGTCTATGCCGAGCCCGCGCCGGGCACGCTCTTCCTGTGGGAGAGCTGGCTGCGCCACGAGGTGATGCCCAGCACCGCCAAGGAGGAGCGCGTCTCCGTCAGCTTCAACTACCGCTGGTAGCGTCGGCCGGGAAGTCGGCGCCCAGCGCCAAGTCGCGCTGCGCCTCGATCTCGGCGACGCGCGCGCGCAGCCGCTCGGTCACCGCGTCATAGCCCCATTGGCCGAGCACGAGATGGCGCGGCGGCATGTCGCGCTCGACCGCTTCGATCATCGCCTCGGCCGCGCGCACCGGGTCGCCGGGCTGGTTGCCCGAGACGCCCCTGGTCGAGGCCATGCGCGCGCCGGCGGTGTCGGCATAGTCGGCGATCGTGCTCGGCGTCTGGCGCAGCGAGCGGCCAGCCCAGTCGGTGCGGAACGGCCCCGGCTCGACGCACGTGACCGTTATGCCGAGCGGCGCCACCTCGGCGGCGAGCGAGTCGGAGAAGCCCTCCACCGCGTGCTTGGAGGCGGCGTAATAGCCCGAGGACGGGAAGCCGACGAGCCCGGCGACCGAGGTGATGTTGACGATCGCACCGGCACGGCGCTCGCGCATGCCGGGCAGCACCGCCCGGGTCAGCGCGAACAGGCCGAAGACGTTGGCGTCGAACTGCGCGCGGATCTCGTGATCCTCGCCCTCCTCGATGCTCGACTGATAGCCGTAACCCGCGTTGTTGACGAGCACGTCGATCCGGCCGAAGCGCTCCGCCGCGGCCGCCACCGCATCCTCGATCTGCGTCTGATCCACCACGTCGAGCGACAGCGCCAGCGCGCGGTCGCCGTAGCGCTCGACCAGATCGGCGACACGGTCCGAATCGCGCGCGGTCACCACCGCGCGCCAGCCGCGCTCCAGCACCAGCCGCGCGAGCGCGCGTCCGAAGCCGGTGGAGCAGCCGGTGATGAACCAGACGGGGTCGTTGACGAGCGCCATATCGCGTCTATCCTGCCGTGATCGGGAGAAAAGCGCCGAACGTCCCGCCGCGCGGCGCCGTTCCCACTGGCAATTTCGGCGGATCGCGCCCATGTGCGCAGTCCTCATGGACTTTCCGAATCTTCCTGTCGCGCTGGGCAGCGCGCTCGCCGCGCGTGGCTATACCGCGCTCACCCCCGTCCAGTCCGAGGTGACGGCCGAGGCCGCGCACGGCCGCGACCTCCTCGTCTCCGCGCAGACCGGCTCGGGCAAGACCGTCGCCTTCGGGCTCGCCATGGCCGAGCAACTGCTCAGCGAGGACGGCGCGCTGCCCCCCGCCGCGGCGCCGCTCGCGCTGGCGATCGCGCCGACGCGCGAACTCGCGCTCCAGGTCGCCAAGGAGCTGGCGTGGCTCTACGCCGACGCGCGCATCGCCACCTGCGTCGGTGGCATGGACGCCAGCCGCGAGCGCCGCGCGCTCAACCACGGCGCGCACATCGTCGTCGGCACGCCGGGCCGCCTGCGCGATCACGCCGAGCGCGGCGCGCTCAAGCTCGGCCAGCTCCGCGTCGCGATCCTCGACGAGGCCGACGAGATGCTCGACATGGGCTTCCGCGACGACCTCGAGGCGCTGCTCGACCAGACCCCGACCGAGCGCCGCACCCTGCTCTTCTCGGCGACGCTGCCGCGCCCGATCGTCCAGCTCGCCAAGACCTATCAGCGCGACGCTTTGCGCATCTCCACCGTCAGCCAGCAGCGCGGCCACGGCGACATCGCCTATCGCGCCGTCACCGTCTCGCCCGCCGACATCGAGCATGCGGTGATCAACCTGCTGCGCTTCTACGAGGCGGAGACCGCGATGCTGTTCTGCGCCACGCGCGACAACGTCCGCCACCTCCACGCCGGGCTGGTCGAGCGCGGTTTCGCCGCGGTGGCGCTGTCGGGCGAGCATTCGCAGAACGAGCGTAACCAGGCGCTCCAGGCGCTGCGCGACCGTCGCGCGCGCGTCTGCGTCGCGACCGACGTCGCCGCGCGCGGCATCGACCTGCCGACGCTCAGCCTCGTGATCCACGTCGAGATGCCGCGCGACGCCGAGGTGCTCCAGCACCGCTCGGGCCGCACCGGGCGCGCGGGCAAGAAGGGCACCGCGGTGCTGATCGTGCCCTATCCGCGCCGCCGCCGCGTCGAGATGATGCTGCGCGGCGCGCGCATCGCGACCGAGTGGGGCGAGGTGCCGAGCGCGGAGGAGATCCGCGCCAAGGACCGCGAGCGGCTGCTCGAGCGACTGCTCGCGCCGGTCGAGGTGGATGACGACGATCGCGCGCTCGCCGCCGAGCTGCTGGCGCAGCGCTCGCCCGAGGACATCGCCGCCGCGCTGGTGGCGGCGCAGCGCGCCGCACTGCCCGCGCCCGAGGAACTGACCGGCCAGGCGCCGAGCGACGGGCCGAAGGCGCACCGTGACGGCTTCGACGACGTGGTGTGGTTCCGCATGAACATCGGCCGGCGCCAGAACGCCGACCCGCGCTGGGTGCTGCCGCTGCTGTGCCGCCGCGGCCATGTGACGAAGAGCGAGATCGGCGCGATCCGGATCGGGCCGATGGAGACCCAGTTCCAGGTACCGCGCGCGCTGGCGGGACGCTTCGCCGCGGCGGTGCGCGCCTCGGCCAACAGCGACGGCGAGGACGAGAATGGCGTGCGAATCGAGCCGATGGACGGCGCCGCGCCGCCGCGTGCCGCACGCGTGCCGCAGCGGCGGCCGAACGGCGCGTCGGGGCCGCGCGGGCCACGGCGCCGCTGAGCCGGGCTTGGTGTGGGCGTCGCCGCTGCCGACGGGTTCGCCGAAGCGCCCACGCCCCGATCCCTTCTTTGAAGGCGATGGTCGCAAGCTCCCGTTATCCCGGGCTCGCCGCCGGTTCCTTTGGTCCGGACCCAAAAGGTTCATTGTCGCGGAGGCAGCTTACCCCGTCATCCCGGGCTCGACCCGGGATCCACCCCACCGCGAGAGCAACGCGCGATGATCTCGCGGGGCGGTGGGTCCGGACCCAAAAGTGGCTTGCATCTTCCGCCGCCTGATCGGCCGCAGCTCTTCGCGAATAATGCGCTGTGATCAGGGATACGCCTTTCTCTTCCCTCACCGTCATCCCGGCCCCGCGCCGGGATCCATTGTTCCGCGAAAGCGACGTTGGCGGCTCTCGCGGCACCATGAATCCCGGGTCGAGCCCGGGATGACGCGGGCGAGTCGCCACCGCGACAACGAACCTTTCGGGTCTGAACCGATGGATTCCGGCTCCAGGCCGGGATGACGATGATGCGGGACGCGATCACGGTCGCGCGACGATCCCTCGAAGCGGAGGGGCGAAGCCGCCCGACGCGGCCGCGTGCCGCCCCTCCCCTTGGCGCGGCACATCGGCTACAACAGCGGCATGACACTGCGCCCTTTTCACCTCGCATTTCCGGTTCATGACCTCGCCGCCGCGCGCGCCTTCTACGGCGGCGTGCTGGGCTGCGCCGAGGGGCGGTCGAGCGACTCCTGGGTCGATTTCGACTTCGGCGGTCACCAGATCGTCGCACACCTCGATCCCGCCGCGCGTCCCGTCGCGGTGACCAACCCGGTCGACGGCCATGACGTGCCGGTCCCGCATTTCGGCATCGTCCTGACCATGGCCGACTGGGAGCGGCTCGCCGCGCGGGTCGAGGCCGCGGGCATCGAGTTCGGCATCGCGCCGCACGTCCGCTTCAAGGGCGAGCGCGGCGAGCAGGCCACGATGTTCTTCCGCGATCCCAGCGGCAATGCGCTGGAGTTCAAGGCCTTCGCCGACGACTCCGCGCTGTTCGCCACCGCCGCGCCGGCGGAGGCGGTGGCATGAGCCGCCCGGTCGAGATCGACCTGCCGCACCAGCTCGGCCGCGCCGGCGCGAAGCGGCGGATCGAGGGCGGGTTCGACAAGCTCGCGGGCTATATTCCCGGCGGACACGTCACCGAGCACCGCTGGGACAGCGACACGCTGCATTTCACCGTCGAGGGCATGGGGCAGCGCGTCGGCGTGCGGCTCGACGTCACCGACACCAACGTCCACGCGGTCTTCGACCTGCCCGGCCTGCTCGCCATGTTCGCCGAGCCGCTGCGCGCCAAGCTGGAGAAGGACGGCCCCAAATTGCTGTCCTGACCCGCGCCGGGTGATGCCGAAATCCCACGCCCGCTTGTAAATTGCCGCAACGTCAACTTTGGATCGTCAGCGACCCTGTCCCGTCTTGACACGTCGGGCGGCAGCGGCGACAGGTTCGTCGAACGGTTAAATTTTCACGATAAACGGTGTCGCACGGGACCAAGCACGCATGTCTGACGACCAACGACCGCCAGTGATCCTGGTCGTGGATGACGAGCCGCTGGTGCGCAGCACCGTCTGCGAGCAGCTCCAGAGCACCGGCTACAGCGTCCACACCGCGGCCTCGGGCGACGAGGCCTATGGCATGATCCAGGACGGCGTTCGGTTCGACGTGTTGCTGACCGACGTGCGCATGCCCGGCACGCTCGACGGCTTCGGGCTGATCCGCCGCGTGCTGGCGCGGTATCCCCACGCGTTGACGATCGCGATGTCGGGTTTCGTCGGTGACGACCATCTCGAGACCCGCGCGGCCGACCGGTTCATCGGCAAGCCCTTCACGATGGCGCGACTCGAGCGCGAGCTGAGCGACCTGCTCGAACCAAGGCTGTGCTGAGGCCGGCGTGGGCGGCCTGGAGCGACGGGTCGCGCCTCGCCTGAACCGTGCTGCTGCGAACGCAGGAGCACGCGGCCGGTCACACCGGACGTAGCCTAGCCGCCGCGCCTATCCCGCCGGCATCGGCCCGGCGACCGGCTGTGGGTCGAGCCGCGCGCCGTGCCACGTCATCGCCCAGTGCAGGTGCGGCCCCGAGGCGCGGCCGGTGCGCCCGACCAGACCGATCGGCTCGCCCTGCCGCACCCGCTGCCCCACCCGCACGTCGAGGCGCGACAGGTGCAGGAAGGCGCTGGTCAGGCCGGCCCCGTGATCGAGGATCAGCAGCCGCCCCTCCAGCGTGAAGGGCGGGTCGGCGGCGAGCGTCACCACGCCGTCGGCCGGGGCGACCACCGGCGTGCCCACGCCGCGCGCGACGTCGACCCCGCCGTGATAGCTGCCCGGCTCGCCGCGATAGATCCGCTGCGCGCCGAACAGCCCCGAGATCCGCCCCGTCACCGGCCAGCGGAAGCGCTGGCGCCAGCCGTCCGACACCGAAGCGGTCGCGCGCGCGGCGGCGATCTGCCGCAGCTCGGCGGGGCGACGACGCGCGAAATCGGCGTCGGGCACGGGCACCTTGGCGACACGGTCGAGCCGCTCGATCCGCCACGCACGCGGCGTCACCGGCAGCGTCGCGGTGAGCGTGCGCGAATCGGGCAGCGCGGCGGTGAGCGTCATCGCCGCGCTCGCGTCGCGGTCGGCCGCGATCAGGAAGCGCCCGTCGGGCGCGAGCTGAACCGGCGCACCGTCGAGCGTGAGCCGCACCGTCCCCGCCGGCGCGGTGCCGAGCGCGAGACCGCCCTGCGCGATCGTCGCGGGCAGGCCCAGCCGCGCGGGCGCGACCAGCTCGGGCGGCGGCGGGAGTGTCGGTCGCGGCGCGGCCACCGGGGCGGGCGCGACGGGGGCCGGCGCGGGCAGCGCGGCCGAAGGCGCCGCGGGCACGCAGCCCGCCGCGGCGAGCGCCCCCGCCCCGAGCCATGCCGCCCTGAACAGGGAGATCACCGCGGCGCCAGCGCCTCGGTCGCGATCGCCGCGCTGGCGAAGGGGCGCTGCGTCGCCGCGTCCCAATAGCGCAGGTCCTCCAGCGCGATGCGCGCGCCCGACACCGCGCACACCACATGGTCGCCCGGCACCAGCACGCGGAAGCCGTTGGCGAGATAGTGGAGCTTGGCAGGTCGGTCGGTGTGGCTCATCAGCATCGGGGCAACTCTCAGAACAGGCGCGGCTGGTCGGGCTTATCAGGATAGGCCCGCACCGGCCTTGGCTCAACCTTGGCGGGTCGGGGCTCGCGCGGCGCCCCCTCCCCCACCTGCGCCGGCACCGCGCCGTCGCGGAAGTGGAGCAGCAGCGCCCCCGCGGCGCGCGCCGCCTCCGCGCTGGTCACCGTGCCGCCCGCCGCGGCCTCTACCCGTACATAGCCGCGATCCAGCAGCTTGTCCGGGTTGAGGCTCTCGACCAGCCGGCCCAGATCGGCGAGACGCGCCCGCCCCGCCTCCAGCCGCCGCTCCAGCGCGGCCGGCCGGATCGCGCCAGCGGTACGGTCGAGCTCGCCGCGCGCGCGCGTCACGCGCCGCTCCAGCCCGCGGTCGAGCCGCGCGCCCAGCTCGTCGAGCCGCTGACGCTGCGGGCCGAGCAGTCGGTCGCGCGTCGGCATCACGCGCGCGAGGGCATCGAGCCGCTCGCGCCCGCGCTCGACATAGCGGCGCGCGCAGCGCTCGGTGCGCTGGCGCATCGCGTCGAGCGACAGCCGCAGCTCGGCGAGCACGGGCACCGCGATCTCGGCCGCCGCGGTGGGGGTCGGCGCGCGCAGGTCGGCGGCATGGTCGCACAAGGTCGTGTCGGTCTCGTGGCCGACCGCGGAGATGATCGGGATCGAGCAGGCGGCGACGGCGCGCACCACGACCTCCTCGTTGAAGGCCCATAAGTCCTCGATCGAGCCGCCGCCGCGCGCGACGATCACGAGATCGGGACGGCGCACCGGACCGTCCGCCGGCAGCGCGTCGAAGCCGCGCACCGCCGCGGCCACTTCCTCGGCCGCACCGGCGCCCTGCACCTTGACCGGCCAGACGATGACGTGCGTCGGGCAGCGGTCCTCCAGCCGATGGAGGATGTCGCGGATCACCGCGCCCGTCGGCGAGGTGACGACGCCGATCGTGCGCGGCATGAAGGGCAGCGCCTGCTTGCGCTCGCGGTCGAACAGCCCCTCGCCCGCCAGCTTGAGCCGCAGCTTCTCGAGCAGCGCCATCAGCGCGCCCGCGCCGGCGAGCTCCATCCGCTCGATCACGATCTGATATTTGGAGCGGCCCGGATAGGTCGTCAGCCGCCCGGTCGCGACCACCTCGATCCCGTCCTCGGGGCGGAAGGCGAGCCCGGCGGCGCTGCCCTTCCACATCACGCCGTCGATCACCGCGGCATCGTCCTTGAGGCACAGATAGGCGTGGCCCGAGGTCGCGCGCTTGTAGCCCGAGATCTCGCCGCGCAGCCGGACATGGCCGAACTCGCCCTCGACCATGCGCTTGAGCCGACCCGACAGCTCGCTGACGCTGACCGCCATCGCATTGTCGCCGGGCGTGGCCTCGGCTACCAGCCGGCCCGCCTGAGTATCGTAGAGGGGGTCGGCCATGAACATCCTGCTGGTGGGATCGGGGGGACGCGAGCACGCACTCGCGTGGAAACTGGCGCAATCTCCCCGTCTCGATACGCTCTTCGCGGCGCCGGGCAACCCCGGCATCGCGCAGCACGCCACGATCGCGGAGCTGGACGTCGACGATCACCGCGCGGTGATCGACTTCGTCCGACGCCACCAGATCGGACTGGTCGTCGTCGGGCCGGAGGTGCCGCTGGTGCGCGGGCTCGCCGACAACATCCGCGCGATCGGCGTGCCCGTCTTCGGCCCCGGTCGCGAGGCGGCGAAGCTGGAGGGGTCGAAGGGCTTCACCAAGGACCTGTGCGCGCGCGTCGGCATCCCGACCGCGCGCTATTTCAAGGTAACGACGCGCGACGGCGCGCTCGCCTGCCTCGACGATTTCGGCGAGACCTGCGTGATCAAGGCCGACGGGCTCGCCGCGGGCAAGGGCGTGGTGGTGGCGATGTCGCGCGCCGAGGCGGAGGCGGCGATCCGCGACCTCTACGCGCAGGGACCGGTCGAGGCGGTGATCGAGGAGCGGCTGGAGGGGCCGGAGGCGAGCCTGTTCGTGCTGAGCGACGGCACCTCCACCGCGTCCTTCGGCTCGGCGCAGGACCATAAGCGCGTCGGCGAGGGCGACACCGGACCCAATACCGGCGGGATGGGCGCCTACAGCCCCGCGCTGGTGCTCACCCCCGAGCTGGAGGAGCAGGCGCTGGGCGAGATCGTGCGCCCGACGATCGACGCGCTCGCCGCCGCGGGCACGCCTTACGTCGGCGTGCTCTACGCCGGGCTGATGCTGACGGCGGACGGCCCCAAGCTGATCGAATATAACGTCCGCTTCGGCGATCCCGAGTGCCAGGTGCTGATGGCGCGCTTCGCGGGCGACCTCGTCGAGGTGCTGCTCGCGGTGGCGGAGGGGCGGCTCGCCGACCTCCCCGCTCCCGCCTTCGCCGACGACGCCGCGCTGACGGTGGTCATGGCGGCCGAGGGCTATCCCGGCGAACCGCGCACCGGCGGCGCGATCGGCGGGATCGACGCCGCCGAGGCGACCGGCGCGACCGTGTTCCAGGCGGGCACGCGGCAGGACGGCGACGCGCTGGTGGCGAGCGGCGGCCGCGTGCTCGCGGTGACCGCGACCGGCGCCGACGTCGCCGCCGCGCGCGGTGCCGCCTATCGTGCGGTCGAGGCGATCGACTTCCCTACCGGCTTCTTCCGCCGCGACATCGGAGCGAAGGCGCGCGCCGATGGTTGATCCGGTGATGCTGCCCGACGCTAGGACCCGCCGATGAACTCTTCCAGCTATGCCCTGGAACCGATCTCGCAGGATCAGGTGCTCGTCACGATCGCGCTCGTGCTGGTGGCGCTGCTCGCGGTGCTCACCGTGATCGGCATGATCTGGGGCGCGCGGCTCAAGGCCCGGCGCAACGCCGCCGAGGCGGAGGAGCAGCAGCGGATCGACGAGCTGCGCGCCGACGGCGTCGAGGCGACCAACACCGCGGAAGGGATACCGCCGATCGTGCGCGATCCCGGCGAGGCGCCCCCTGCCGAGCGGCACGCCGCACCGCGCGAGCGCGCCGCCGAGCCGCCGCGCGCACATTCGACCGAGACCGCGAGCGCACCCGCCGCCCCTCCGCCGCGGGCGGATGAGCCGGTCACCGCGCCCGCCCCCCGCGACGAAGCTCCCGCCGAACGCCCGCTCGCGGACGAGCCGATCGCCGCGGCCGCGCCGCTCGACGCGTCGCCCGCGAGTGCGGCGGCGGATGCCGCGGCGACACCGGTCGTTGACGAACCCGGCGCGGTGCCGGTGACCTTGCTCAAGGGGCTCGGCCCCAAGATCGCGGCGCGCTTGGGCGAGCTCGGCATCACGCGCGTCGACCAGCTCGCCTGGCTCGACGATGCCGAGGCGGCGCAGCTCGACGCGCAGCTCGGCGCCTTCGCCGGGCGGATGGAGCGCGACCGCTGGCGCGACCAGGCGCGGCTGCTCGCGCAGGGTGATCGCGCCGGCTATGAGGCGCAGTTCGGGAAACTGGGATGAGCGTCGCCTTCCGCCGCGAGAGCGACGACGAGCATCTCGAGCCGCGCTTCGAGTTGCCGATCCCGCCCGGGCCCAATCTGGTGACCGCGCGCGGCCGGGTGCTGATCGACGAGCGCATCGCCGCGCTGGAGGCGGCGCTCGACGCCGCCGACGACGAGGAAGCGCGCAAGGCGGTGGCGCGCGACCTGCGCTATTGGAAGACCCGCCGCGCCACCGCGATCGAGACCGCGGCGCGCGACGATGGCGTGGTGGGCTTCGGCACCGCCGTGACCTTCACGCTCGACGGGCGCGAGCGTGTGGTGACGATCGTCGGCGACGACGAGGCCGATCCCGCCGCCGGCCTGCTCGCGCTGTCCGCCCCGCTGGCGCGCGCGCTGCTGGGCGCGAGCGCGGGCGAATGGGTCGCGTTCAACGGTCGCGAGGACGTGATCGAGGTGCTGCGGGTCGGCTGATCGGAACGCCGCGCCGACGCGTCTCGATTCGACACAGATCCCGTTCATAACGGTTTCATATCAACCATATACGTCCGCACGCGCTGCCCTATGGGCGGAGCGGGGGTACATCATGGCGAATCGGGTTCACGCTCGCGCGCGGCGCTGGACGATGTCGGTGACGATGCTGGCGGCGGGGCTGGTGCTCGGCGCCGCGGCCTATCCGCGCGTCGGGTCGATCGAGACGATGATCCAGAGCCGATGGAGCGACTGGCGCTCGGTCGCGGTGACGGTCACCGTTCCCGCCGCGGGCCACGGCGCCGCGCAGGCCGCGCGCTTCGTCGCCGCCGACCGCCCCGCCCCGCTCGTGGTCGACCTGCATCAATGGGGCGAGACCTATGCGGGCAGCCTCGGCAACGACGTGCGGCTCGACCGGCTCGTCGCGGCGCGCGGCTGGAACTATATCCGCCCGAACCTCGCCGGTCCGAACAACACGCCCGCCGCCTGTTGCAGCGAGGGGGTGACCGACGCGGTGAAGGCCGCGGTGGACTACGCGATCGCGCACGGCCGCGTCGATCGCCGCGCGATCTATGTCGTCGGCATCTCGGGCGGCGCCTATACCGCGCTGTGTACGCTCCACTCGGGCAAGGTGCCGGTGCGCCGCTACATCGCCTGGGTGCCGATCGCGGACCTCGAAAGCTGGTACGATCACCACGCCTTCGATCATTATGGCCAGGACATCCGCCAATGCACCGCCTCGTCGGGCAAGGGCCTGGACGTCGCCGCGGCGCGGCGACGCTCGCCGCTCTACATGCCGCTGCCCGCGCAGATCCCCGCGGTCCACCTCTATCACGGCATCCGCGACGGCATGGTCACCTCGGTCTCGCCGGACCAGTCGGTGACGTGGTTCAACCGCGTCGCGCTCGCGACCGGGCATGACACCGACATCGTCTCCGACGCGACCCGGCTGAGCATCCTCGACCGCCGCGTCGGCCCCGATCAGGCGACCGGGCGCAGCGTGGCGGGGCGGCGGATCCACTTCGATCGCCGCGCGGGCACGGTCCAGCTCACGCTGTTCGAGGGCGATCACGAGGGTTTCATGGTGCCGACGATGGACGAGCTGGCGCGCGACTATCGCACGCTCGGCGCCGCGCCCTCCTCGCTGCCCGACCGAGTCCTCGACGCCGCGGAGAAAGGCACCGACCGGCTGCGGCGCGCGCTCGACGCCCTCTGATGCAGCGCACGCTCTTGCGACGCATTCGCAGATGAGCTAGCGGCCCCCGCGAAAGGGGTCCGTTCATGCGCCATCGTCTCTCGTTCCTCCTCGGCTGCGCCGCGTTCGCGGCGCCGCTCGCGGTCGCCGCCCAGACCGTCGACGACAGCGGCGACGTCATCGTCACCGGCAGCACCACCACCGCGACCAAGACCGCCACCCCGCTGGTCGATATCCCGCAGTCGCTGACCTTGCTCGACCGCCGCCGGCTCGACGATCGCGCCTCGCAGACGCTCAACGAGGCGTTGGCCTATGTGCCGGGGGTCAACACCGCGAGCTACGGCTTCGACCCGCGCTTCGACGCCTTCTTCATCCGCGGCTTCCAGGCGACCTACACCGGCGTGTTCCGCGACGGGCTGCGCCAGCTCAACAGCCCCTCGGGGCTGTGGCGCAACGAGCCCTATGGCATCGAGCGGCTCGCGGTGGTGCGCGGTCCCGCCTCGGTGCTGTACGGCGCGAGCGGCGCGGGCGGGCTGGTCGACGTCACCAGCAAGCGCCCGCGCGCCGACGCCTTCGCCGAGCTGCAGGGCTTCGTCGGCCGCTACGACCGCTATCAGCTCAACGCCGACGTCTCCGCACCGCTCGGCGACGGCGTCGCGCTGCGCCTCACCGGGGTGGCGCGCGACAGCGACACCGCGCTCGACGGCTTCAAGGACGATCGCTACTTCCTCGCCCCCGCCGCCAGCGCGCGGCTCGGCGACGCGACCGACCTGACCGTGCTCGGCGAATATATGTGGTCGCGCACGGGCGCGAGCGCGGCCTTCTACAACGACGCCGCCGGCGTCACCGACATCCCGCTGAGCGACCCGCGCTTCAACGACCTGACGCACCGCCAGTGGCGCGCCGGCTATGCGCTGGAGCATCGCTTCGGCGACGCGGTGTCGTTCCACCAGAATCTGCGCGTGCAGGACGTGACGGTCGATTCGGCCTATTCCTACGTGACCGACCCGACTCCGCCGATCACGCGGCTGGGCGCGCGCGTCGCCGAATGGACCAAGAGCGTCAATCTCGACAACCAGCTCCGCGCCGAGCTGACGACCGGGCCGCTGCGTCACCGGCTGCTCGTCGGGCTCGACTATAATCACGTCCGCTACCGCAGCGCGGAGGGCTATGGCAGCACGCCCCTGAGCGACACCGATCTGGCGCGCCCCGCGGTGGACACGGTGGCGCGCCAGCGCTTCCGCCAGACCGGCCTCTACGCGCAGGACCAGATCGACGCGGGCGCGCTGGGCGTCACCGCGGGCATCCGCCACGACTGGCTCGACGCGCGCACCGACGTGCCCGGCGCGGCGGCGATCACGCGCGACGACCGGCGGCTGAGCGGGCGCGTCGGCGCGACGCTGCGCGTGGCGGAGGGGGTGGTGCCCTATGTCAATTGGTCGACCTCGTTCGAGCCCAATGTCGGGCTGCTGCTCGACGGTTCGCCGGCACGACCGACCAGCGCGCGCCAATATGAGGGCGGGGTGAAGTGGACGCCGCGCGCGGGCGTGCTGCTCACCGCCGCGGCGTTCGACATCAAGCAACGCGACGGCGTGGTGTTCGACGCCTCGACCGGGGTCAACCGCCAGGTCCAGCTCGATCTGCGCTCGCGCGGGGTGGAGCTGGAGGCGTCGGCGCGGGTCGCCGCGGGGCTCGACCTCACCGCCGCCTACGCGCTGACCGACATGACGATCCGCCGCGGCGCCACTGGCACGACGGGGAACCACCTGTCCGCGACGCCGCGGCACATGGGTTCGCTGTGGGCGGATTATGCCCCCGCGGGGGGCGGCTTCGGTTTGGGCGCAGGGCTGCGCTACCTCGGGCCGAGCTGGGGCAATGACGAGAATACGATCCGCAACCGCGCGCGCCGCTTCGTCGACGCGGTGGCGCATTATGACGTGCCGTCGCTGCAGCGGCTGCGGCTCCAGCTCAACGCGACCAACGCGTTCGGGGTCGAGCCGACCACCTGCGCCGCGGGCTACTGCTATCGCGACCAGGGGCGGACGGTGCTGGCGAGCGCGCGCTATCGGTTCTGAGGGGGGGGCGGCGGCGGGTCGGGCGGGATGGGCAGAACCGTGTCGCCCGTCCCCGCTTTATCGCTCTTCCCTCACCCCCTCTGCCGTCATCCTGAACTCGTTTCAGGATCCACGGTGCCGCCAACTCAGGTGGCGACGGTGCTCGCGGCCCGGTGGATCCTGAAACGAGTTCAGGATGACGGAGAAGAAGGGCTGCCTACCCCGGAGCACGGTCCAGCGTCAGCGAGCGACGTTCCCGCGGCCATCGCCCTCGCCGAAATGCGAAGAGCCCGCCCTCACGCCTCGCTGACGAGCAGCTTGTCGATGCGACGCCCGTCGAGGTCGACCACCTCGAACTTCCAGCCCTGCTCCTCGAAGCTCTCGCCCTCGGCGGGCAGCTTGCGGAACGCCGCCAGCGCCAGCCCGGCGACCGTGGCATAGTCGCGGTCCTCGGGCAGATCGATGCCGAGCCGCGCGGCCAGCGCGTCCGCCGCCATCGTTCCCGCCACCAGCAGCGAGCCGTCGTCGCGCTCGACCACGTTGGGCGATTCATCCGGATCGGCGTCGGAGACGAACTCGCCGGCGATCGCGGCGAGCAGGTCGGCCGGGGTCACGATCCCCTCGAAATGCCCGTATTCGTCGTGGATCAGCGCCATCGGCACCTCGGCACGGCGCAGCGCGTCGAGCGCGTCCATCGCGTCGATCTGGTCGACCACCACCGGCGCGCGGCGCATCAGCCGCGCCACGTCGAGCGTCTCGCCGCGGAACAGCGCCATCGCCACGTCGCGCGCCTGCACCACGCCGATCACCGAGTCGATCGAGCCCTCCGCCACCGGCAACCGGCTGTGCGCGACGTCGAGCAGCTTGGCGCGGATCGCGGCATCGTCGAGCGAGACGTCGATCCACTCCACCTCGGTGCGCGGCGTCATCACCTCGCGTACCGGCCGGTCGGCGAGCCGCACCACGCCCGAGATGATCGAGCGCTCATGCTCCTCGATCACCCCCGACTTGCTCGCCTCCGCGACGATCAGGTGGAGTTCCTCGGCGGTGACCTGGTCCTCGTTCTCGCGCGTCAGCCCGAGCAGGCGGAAGGCCAGCGCGCTGGTCGAATCGAGCATCCACACCAGAGGCTTGGTGAAGCGCGCCAGATAGGCCATCGGCAACGCGACCAGCGCCGCCACGGTCTCGGGCTTGCGCAGCGCGAATTGCTTGGGGACGAGCTCGCCGACGATCAGCGAGGCATAAGTGGTGAGCCCGATCACCAGGATATAGCCGAGCCGTTCGGCCGCGGCATGGCTCAACCCCAGCGCCTCGAGCCGCGCCGCGGTGGGCGTGCCCAGGCTCGCGCCCGAATAGGCGCCCGCGACGATGCCGATCAGCGTGATGCCGATCTGGACGGTGGAGAGGAACTTGCCCGGATCCGCGGCGAGCTCGATCGCGGTGGCGGCGCCGCGGCGGCCGGTGCGCGCCATCGCTTCCAGCCGCGCCTTGCGCGCCGACACGATCGCCAGCTCGCTCATCGCGAACACGCCGTTAAGCGCGACCAGCGCCAGGATGATGACGACGTCGATCCAGGGGAACGGCGGTAGCATGTTCGTGCTGCCTCTCTTGGCGGCAAAGCGGGCGCGCGACAATCCGCAAAGTGGCGGTTCGCTGCGTCATCGCGCGTTCAGCGGCGCAGGAACTATGGTCGTGCGCATCGGGTTGTCCCGCATTGATCTGGGGAAAGGGAAGAAGAATGAAGCTCTCGTCGAAGCTGGTCGCCGCCGCGTCGGCGCTGTCGTTGCTGACGGTCGCGGCCTGCACCACCGATCCGGAGACGGGCGAGCGGCGCATGTCCAAGACCGCGATCGGCGGCCTGGGCGGCGCGCTCGGCGGCTATCTGCTCGGCGACCTCGTCGGCGGGCGGCGCGACCGGACCGAGAAGATCCTCGGCGCGGGCATCGGCGGCCTCGCCGGCGCGGGGATCGGCGCGTACATGGACAAGCAGGAGCGCGAGATGCGCGAGCGCACCCGCGGCACCGACGTGCAGGTGACGCGCCAGGGCGACGATCTGCTGCTCAACATCCCGTCGGGGATCAACTTCGCGTATAACTCGGCGAACGTGCAGCCGCAGTTCCGCGGCACGCTCGACAAGGTGGCGAGCGTGCTGGCGGATTACCCGCAGACCTATATCGACGTGTACGGCCACACCGATTCGACCGGCAGCGATTCGTACAACCAGGACCTGTCGGAGCGGCGCGCGACCTCGGTGGCGGACTATCTGTCGAGCCACGGCGTGCAGGCGGCGCGGATCGCGACGCGCGGCTTCGGCGAGACCCAGCCGATCGAGACCAACGACACCGAGCAGGGCCGCGCCGCCAACCGCCGCGTGGAGATCAAGGTGGTGCCGATCTCGCAGAACGACGTGCCGCCGCGCTGAGGCGTAGGGAGCGGCGGTGGTGGTCGTGCGCCTCGGATTGCACTCAGAAGCGACCGATACAAGCAAGCCACCGCTGCTCACTCGCAGGTTCAGTGGAGCCAAACGCGCAACCATTGGGTGGCCAAGGCAGCAGACCGAAATTACCTCTTTTTGGCGCGACCCAACCAGTGCAGCTTAACCTAATCAACCCTATTCTCAACATTTTCTAATATGCAGAAGCTCGAGTCCATTCGCTCCACTGTTCCACGCTTAAAATCAATGGTCTGCGTGGATCCGCATTTTTCCACATCGATTTCAACCAAGAGGCATGGCGTATTTTAAAGCGTCTTTGCATTTCTACGGGAACGATTTTCGTTGCTTGATCGACATAGTTGTCAAGCACCCCGCACCAGCGGTTATATTCATCTACGTTGCATATATTGACTGCGTTGAAGTCATAACCAGCCTCATCTATGCACATTCTGTAAATCTCTGTTTTTCTGGATGGCGGCCGTATAATTACGGCATCTTGCGACGGGGACGAAATACCTGCCAACATAAGTGCTACATGATCTATAAAGATCACAAGACGTCCTATAATTTGTCTTGCCTCGCCCTTGCCACGGATCGCATGCGCGACACGGCTCGCCCTCCATTGGGCCCGGACGTGAAGCGTCCGTTGGCCGGATCGTGGTTGGAATTGAACTTGAGTTCGGGCGGCGGCCCCTCGGTGAAGAACGACTCGGTGACCCGCTGCCCCGTGCGAATGTCGTGGAGAAACGCCCGGCTCTCGGGTGAACGCTCGTTTTCCTGCCGCATGCCGCCGTCCTCCGCGCTGACGACAGGATCGTACCTCAGCCGACACGGCGCAGGACATGAAGAGAACGACCGAACTCGCCGCGACGGGTCATCGCCGCGGCGGAAGGGTCACGTCAGCGACAGGGCAGCGAGGAAGGTGGCGGAGAGGGTGGGATTCGAACCCACGGTACCCGTGAGGGCACAACGGTTTTCGAGACCGTCCCAATCGACCACTCTGGCACCTCTCCGCGGAGGACACCGGGGCCTGAAACGGCGCGCCCGGCGGCGATCGAGCGGCGCCCCTAGCCCGGTCTCGCCCCCGACGCAAGCGTGTCCGTTGTTGTGCGCGACGATTTCCGCACTAGATGGAGGGCATGACCCGCGAACAGACGATCTCCGCGAACACGGACGCGCCGGTGGCGCCGCCGATCGCGCATGCGCGCTTCTCGATCGGCGACGTGGTGCGCCACCGCATGCTCGATTTCCGCGGGGTGATCTTCGACGTCGACCCCGTCTTCGCCAACAGCGAGGAATGGTATCAGGCGATCCCCGAGGATTTCCGCCCAAGCAAGGACCAGCCCTTCTACCATCTGCTCGCCGAGAACATGGAGTCGAGCTACGTCGCTTATGTCAGCCAGCAGAACCTGGTGCACGACGACAGCGACGAGCCGATCGACCACCCCGCCATCTCCGGCCTGTTCGACCGGCTGGCGGACGGGCGCTACGGGTTGAAGCGGCAGCATCGCCACTAGGTGACGCCATCGTTGACCGATGACGGAATCGGTTGACAGGCCGGGAGGCTTGGCATAGCTCGCACGCTTCTCCCGCAGGGTGCGCCTTCGCGGGCTATGACATTTGGGAAGTGATGAGAGCCATGTTCGCAGTCGTGCGCACGGGCGGCAAGCAGTATCGCGTCGCCGCCGGAGACAAGATCGTCGTCGAGAAGATCGAGGGCGAGGCCGGCGCGTCGGTGACGCTGGGTGACGTGCTGCTCGCGGGCGAGGGCGCGGATCTCAAGTCGGTCGACGGCCTCACCGTCGCGGCGGAGATCGTCGCCCAGGCCAAGGGCGAGAAGGTGATCGTCTTCAAGAAGCGTCGCCGCCACAATTATCGTCGTCGCAACGGCCATCGCCAGAACCACACGATCCTCAAGATCGTGTCGGTCGGCTGATCCCGTAGCGCGCAGGAGCAAGAGCAATGGCACATAAGAAAGCAGGCGGTTCGTCGCGCAACGGTCGTGATTCGGCCGGCCGTCGCCTCGGCGTGAAGAAGTTCGGCGGTCAGGAAGCGATCGCGGGCAACATCCTCGTGCGCCAGCGCGGCACCAAGTTCTACCCGGGCCGCAACGTCGGCATCGGCAAGGACCACACCCTCTTCGCGCTCGTCGACGGCCGCGTGGTGTTCCACGAGGGCAAGCTCGGCCGCAAATTCTGCTCGGTCGATATTATGGCGGCCGCGGCCGAGTAACATCGGGCAACCAACCGGGTTGCCCACCAGGGCGACCCGGGGTTCCGCAGCACGGAACCCAGCCAACAAGGGAGACGGGTCGCCCCGGCTCCCTTTTTTCATGCTCCCTCGCCCCCAGCGACGCGTGTCGCGCCACCGTCATCCACGTGTGGCAGCGGCCCGAACAAGGAGACGGAGCATGTTCGCGTTGACGCCGAGACTGACCCTCAGACCGGGCTGGCTCGAGGACGCCCCGGCACTCGCCCGCGCGATCGCGCATGAGGCGGTGGTGTCGCGGCTGGCGCGCGCGCCCTGGCCCTATGCCGAGGAGGATGCGGCGGCCTTCCTCTCGCTGGCGCCGCATCCGCGAGAGCCGCGCTTCCTGATCGTCGAGCGGACCGGCGACTATCGGCTGATCGGCGGCGTCGGCCTGCACCGCGGCGAGCGCGGCGGGGTCGAGCTCGGCTATTGGCTCACGCCCGACGCCTGGGGGCGCGGCTATGCCACCGAGGCGGGGCGCGCGGTGCTCGACGTCGCGCGCCACGCGCTCGCGCTCACGCGCGTCACCGCGCACCACCACGCCGACAATCCGGCGTCGGGTCGCGTGCTGCGCAAGCTCGGCTTCGTCGAATGCGGCCATTCGCGGCGCTATGCGCTGGCGCGCGACCGCGAGGTGGAATGCGTCGACTATGCGCTCGACCTCGCCGGAGACCCGTCGCGCGCGATGCCGATCGCGGCCTGATGATCGGTTGCTTTCGGCGCCGAACCCGGCACAAGGGCAGCAACGTTCCGTAATCCGACTGGTAACGATCCGATGACGCGGGCGACCGCTGCCCTCCCCCGCCGCCGGCTGACGCCCGAGGCGTCGCGCGACGCGGCGCTGGAGGCGGCGCGCGCGCTGCTGCTCGAGGACGGGCCGCAGGCGGTGACGCTCAAGGCGGTGGCGGGGCGTGTCGGGCGGACCCACGCCAACCTGCTCCACCATTTCGGCTCGGCCGATGGGCTGCAACGCGCCCTGATCGAGCGGATGACCGCGAGCATCGTCGATACGATCCGCGACGCGGTGCGTCGTTCGCGCGCCGAGCGCGACCCGGCCGAGCTGGTCGACGTGGTGTTCGACGCGTTCGGCCGCGGCGGTGCGGGCGCGCTGGCGAGCTGGATGATCCTGACCGGTAACCGCGACGCGCTCGACCCCGTGCTGACCGCGATCCACGATCTGGTCGAGGAGCTGGCACGCGACGAGGAGCGCCCCGACGCGCCGATCCGCGACGAGACGCTGCACTTGGTGCTGGCGGCGCTGGGGGACGCGCTGCTGGGCGCGGCGATGGCGCGCGCGCTGGAGCTGCCCCGCGGCCGCGCGCGCGAGCTGGCGCGGGAGATGCTGCTGCGCGACCGCGCCGCCGCGGAGGCGTAGCGGCGGAGGGGCGCGCGCGACCGCGCGGTGTAGCAGGCTGAGGTGGGCCTTGTCCGATCAGGGGTTCGGGGCGCCCGACGATCATGGCGCAACGATGGGCGCGAACGGGACCGGCGCCTTTGTCGGAGGAACCCGTCGCCCCTGCCTTCGTCATCCCGGCCAGCTGCCCTCGTCATCCCGGCCTTGCGCCGGGATCCATCGTGCCGCGAGCTTCACCGGCGCTGCGTGCGCGGACGGTTGGATCCCGGCGCAAGGCCGGGATGACGAAGGCAGGCGGGCACTCGGATGGGCGGCGCCGGGTAGTGGCTGGTGGTCGGTAGTCGGTCGGAGCGAACCGCGCGCCGGCGCTCAGCCCTCCACCTTCTCCGCCAGCTCGAGCCAGCGCAGCTCGGCCGCCTCCTTCTCGTCGCGGAGCGCGGCGATGCCCTTGCTCAGCCGGTCGAACGCCGCGGCGTCGCGCGCGTACAGCCCAGGATCGGCCATCGCCGCCTCGTCGCGCGCGATTCGAGCGTCGATCTCCTCGATCCGCTTGGGCAGCAGCTCATAGTCGCGCTGGTCCTTGTAGCTGAGCTTGGTCCGCGCCGGGGGCGGAGGTGGCGCCGCGGTCGCCGGTTTCGCCGCGGGCTTGCGCGCCGCCTCGACGCGCGGGCGCCGCTGCCGCTCCCAATCCTCGTAGCCGCCCGCGACGACGTCGACATGGCCTGAGCCGTCGAGCCCCAGGGTTACCGTCACGGTGCGGTCGAGGAAGTCGCGGTCGTGGCTGACGATCAGCACCGTGCCCTCGTAATCCGCGATCACTTCCTGAAGCAGGTCGAGCGTCTCGAGGTCGAGGTCGTTGGTCGGCTCGTCGAGCACCAGCAGGTTGGAGCGCCGCGCGAACTCGCGCGCGAGCAGCAGCCGCGAGCGCTCGCCGCCCGACAGCGTGCCGACCTTGGCCTCGGCGAGCGACGGGTCGAACAGGAACTCCTTGAGATAGCCGTGGAGATGCTTGCGCGTGCCGAGCACGTCGATCCACTCGCCGCCGTCGGCGACGACGTCGCGCACGGTCTTCTCGGGCGCCATCAGGCTGCGCTGCTGGTCGATGACGATGCCGTCGAGCGTCTTGGCGCGCCGGATCGTGCCGGCGTCGGGCTCGATCTCGCCGGTGAGCAGCCGGAGCAAGGTGGTCTTGCCCGCGCCGTTGCGCCCGACGATGCCGATCCGGTCGCCGCGCGCGACGCGCAAATTGAGGTCGCGGATGATCGCGCGCTCGCCGTAGCTCTTGGAGACATGCTCGACGTCGATCACCACCTTCGTCTTCACGTCGTCGCTCGCGATCGACAGCGCGGCGGCGCCCTGCGGCCCGGTCATCGCGGCACGCTCGGCGCGCATCTCCTTGAGCTTGGCGAGCCGGCCCTGGTTGCGCCGGCGCCGCCCGGTGACACCGCGCTGAAGCCAATGCTCCTCGATCTTGAGCTTGGCGTCGAGCCGCGCGGCGTTGCGCTCCTCCTCGGCATAGACCTGCTCGGTCCAGGCCTCGAAGCCGCCGAAGCCGACCTCGGCGCGGCGCAGCTCGCCGCGGTCGAGCCACAAGGTCTGGCGCGTCAGCCGGGTGAGGAAGGTGCGATCGTGGCTGATGACGACGAAGGCGCCCTTGAAGCGCTTGAGCCAATCCTCCAGCCACTCGATCGCGGCGACGTCGAGGTGGTTGGTCGGCTCGTCGAGCAGCAGCACGTCGGGGTCGAGCGCGAGCGCGCGCACGATTGCGGCGCGGCGGCGCTCGCCGCCCGAGGCGGACGGCGCCTCGCGCGTGAGGTCGATCCCGAGCTGCCCCGCGATCGCCTCGGCCTCATAGGGCTGCGGCGGGTGCTCGCCGGAGAGGACATAGTCGGCCAAGGTGGCGAAACCGGCGAGATTCGGGTCCTGCTCGAGCATCACCACCTTGGTGCCGGGTACGATCGTGCGACGCCCCTCGTCGCTGTCGATCGCGCCCGCGATCAGCTTGAGCAGGGTGGACTTGCCGGCGCCGTTGCGCCCGATCAGCGCGAGGCGGTCGCGCTCGCCGATGAACAGGTCGAGGTGGCGGAACAGCCAGCCGGCGCCCTGCACCAGCCCGAGGTCTTCGTAGGAGAGGATGGGTGCGGCCATCGCGCGGACCTAGGTGGCGGGGGCGCGGCTGGCAATGGCGGCGCGGGCGCGGATCGGCCATGGCGCGCGGGAACATCCTCGCGACACGGCGGGTTGCCCGCGCGACGCCATCATTCACAGGCTGTTCAAGCCCCTCCGCCTATGCCAGCACCGGTGAGAATGCTGCTTCCCCTGCTCCCGCTGCTGCTTGCCGCGCCCGTCGAGGCCGCGCCCGAGCAGGTGCGCGAGGGGGCGGTGGCGTTGCAGGCGCGCCGCGCGGGCAAGATCCTGCCGCTGCCCGAGATCGAGCGGCGCGTGCTGCCGACGATGAAGGGCGCGCAATATATCGGCGTCGACCTGGAGATGCCCAGCGGCATCTACACGTTGAAGTTCCTGCGCGACGGCAACGTGATCTGGGTCGACGTGGACGGGCGTTCGGGGCAGATCATCGGCCGAACCGGCAATTGAGGGGGATCATCAGTAATGCGCGTGCTCATCGTCGAGGACGAGCCGAACCTCGGCCAGCAGCTCAAGTCCACGCTGGAGGGAGCGGGCTATGCCATCGATCTCGCCACCGACGGCGAGGAGGGGCATTTCCTCGGCTCGACCGAGAGCTATGACGCGATCGTGCTCGACCTCGGCCTGCCCGAGATCGACGGGCTGACCGTGCTCGACCGCTGGCGCAAGGAGGGGCGCACCACCCCGGTGCTGGTGCTCACCGCGCGCGACAGCTGGTCCGACAAGGTCGCGGGGCTCGACGCCGGCGCCGACGATTATGTCGCCAAGCCGTTCCAGACCGAGGAGCTGATCGCGCGGCTGCGCGCGCTGATCCGCCGCGCCTCGGGCAACGCCTCGTCCGAGCTGACCGCGGGCGACGTGCGGCTCGACACCCGCTCGGGCAAGGTGACGCGCAACGGCGAGCCGGTGAAGCTCACCGCGCAGGAATACAAGCTGCTCAGCTACCTGCTCCACCACAAGGGCAAGGTGGTGAGCCGCACCGAGCTGATCGAGCATATCTACGACCAGGACTTCGACCGCGATTCGAACACGATCGAGGTGTTCGTCACGCGGATCCGCAAGAAGCTGGGCCAGGACGTGATCACCACGATCCGCGGGCTGGGCTACAGCCTGGACGATCCGGACGCCTGATCGCGTGACCGCGGCCGACCCCGCCGTCGACGCGCCGGTCGAGGCACCGCGCGCGCGCGGCTCGATCACGCGGCGCATGATCCTGATCGCGGTGCTGTGGATCTCGGCGCTGCTGTTCGGCGGCGGGTTCGCGCTGGATCGTGTGCTGGTCGGCGCGGTGACGGGCAATGCCGACGACCAGCTCGAATATGTGCTGCGCTCGCTACTCGTCTCGGCCGAGATGGACTCGACCGGTGAGGTGACCTTCAACCGCGAGCCCGCCGACCAGCGCTTCCTCGAGCCGTATTCCGGCCTGTACTGGCAGGTCTCCGCGCCCGGGCACGAGGTTTTCCCGTCACGCTCGCTGTGGGACCGCCAGCTCGCCTACGGCAAGCAGCACAATGACCGGGCGGTTCATAGCTACGACAGCGATCAATTCTCCAACGAGAAGCTGCGCATCGTCGAGCGCGACGTCACCTTGCCCGGCTCCAAGGTGCGCTGGCGCTTCCAGGTGGCGTCGAGCCGCGAGGCGCTCGACGCGCAGATCGCGGTGCTGCGCCGCACCTTGGTGCGCAGCTTCGTGCTCCTCGGTGTCGGGCTGGTGATCCTGGCGGCGTTGCAGACCTTCTACGGGCTGCTGCCGCTGCGCCGGCTGCGGATCGAGATCGCCAAGATGCGCGCCGGCCGCTCCAGCCGGATCAGCGGCAAGATGCCGCTCGAGCTGCTGCCGATGGTGGAGGAGCTCAACGCGTTGGTGGCGCACAACGAGACCCAGGCGGAGGAGGCGCGGCGCCACGCCGGCAACTTGGCGCACGCGCTCAAGACGCCGCTGACCGTGATCATGAACGCCGCCACCGCCCAGTCGGACGATCTCGCGACCACGGTGATCCGCGAGGCGCGCACGATGCGGCGCCAGGTCGACCATCACCTCGCGCGCGCGCGCGCCGTGGGCCGGCGCGGCTCGGCGCACAGCCGCGCCGCGGTGTGGCCCAGCGTCGAATCGGTCGAGCGCGCGGTGCAGCGGCTCTACCCGCACGTCCGCATCGACATGACCGGGCCGAAGGATCTGGTGGCGCATATCGAGCGCCAGGACCTCGACGAGATCATGGGCAATCTCGTCGAGAACGCCGCCAAATACGGTGGCGGCAGCGTTTTCGTCACGGTCGGCGCGCAGGCCGGCTTCGTCGAGGTGGTGGTGGAAGACGATGGCGTCGGCATCCCCGAGGCCGACCGCGTCCGCATCTTCGACCGCGGCGTCCGGCTCGACACCGGCAAGCCCGGCACCGGGCTCGGCCTCGCGATCGTGCGCGACGTCGCCGAGATCTACGACGGCACCGTGGCTTTGGAAGAGAGCGAGGATCTCGGCGGGCTGCTGGTGCGGCTGCGGCTGCCGATGGCGAGCTGAGCCGGTGGAAGGCGCGCCCTGCGGCGGGCGCGCTGCAGGGTGGCACCCTGCCCTGTCTTCCCGCGCCCCAGCGCCCGACCGACGCGCGGGCACGGCTCGCGGCGCGCGACTTGTCGCCGGTGCGCTGCGCGCTAGGCCCGACGTCGGACGAAGGAGGTCGCATGAACCGCATCGCCGTCATCGCGCTGGCCTGTCTGGCCACCCCCGCCGCCGCGCAGGATCTCGCGCCCGCGATCAGCCCGTCACAGGCCGCGGAGGGCGCGTTCCACCGCTCGCGCATGGGCGCTCAGGCCGAGGCGATCCGCCGCCATCAGCGCGTGGCGCCGCGCCCGGGCACGCCCGCCTTCCAGCGCCAGGCCTGCGCCAATCGCGCGCGCTTCCGCCGCGAGGTCGGCGCCGACGACCCGCGGCTGCGCAAGCTCGAATCGCTCTGCAGCGCGGCGGGGTATTGAGCCGCGGGCGCGGCGCGCCCCGCCTGACCCGCGACGGCGAACCGTAACCCGGACGACATGTCGCGCCGACACTCGGCGGCGGTGACCTCCCGACACGGGCGGCGCCACCATCGGGGGGACAGTTCGAGATGAATCATCATGCCGTCGCGCTCGCGCGGCTGCTCGCCGCCGCCACCGCGATCACCGCGCTGCCGGCGATCGCACAGACGGTCGCGCCGGCGGCACCGGACGCCGATGCTGCCGCGCGCGACACGGCGGCGCCGGGCGAGGAGGTGGTGGTCACCGGCATCCGCCGCGCCAATGCCGCCGCGATCGCGGCCAAGCGCGGCGCCACCAACATCGTCGACGTGGTCAGCGCGACCGACGTGCGCGCGCTGCCCGACGCCACGATCGTCGAGGCGCTGCGCCGCATCCCCGGCCTCTCGGTGCTGCCGACCTCGGACAACGAGCATCCGCGCGACGAAGCGGTGACACCGGTGCTGCGCGGGCTCGGGCCGAGCTACAACAATGTCACGATCGACGGCCTGACGATCGCGTCGCCCGGCACCCCCAACGGCTCGATCGGGTCGGTCGCGCGCGGCGTGCGGCTCGACATCCTGCCCTCGTCGATGGTGAGCGAGATCCAGGTGGTGAAGAGCTTCACCCCCGATCTGGACCCGCACGCGATCGGCGGCGCGGTCAACCTGCGGACGCGCTCGGCGTTCGAACATGGCGGCGCCCCGTTCCTGACCGCCGAGGGCTCGCTCGGCCATGCCAGCGACAATGGCCGGCCGCGCGCGCAGCCCGATCCCGGTGGCCGCGTGATCGCCACCGCCAGCACCAGTTTCGGCGCGGCGCATCAGTTCGGCGCGACCGTGTCCGCCAATTACCAATCGCTGGCGAGCGACACCACCACGCACATGACCACCGACTCGGTGCATTACGGCTACTACGACGATGCCGGCGTGCTGCTGAGCGGCGCCGCGTTGGGCAACGGGCATGCGGTGCCGCAGCAGGACAAATATTGGTATGTGATGGACACGCGCAGCCGCGTCGGGGTCACCGCCAAGCTGGAGGCGCGCGCGGCCGCGCGGCTCGAGCTGTTCGCCACCGGCGGCTATTACGCGTTCCGCGACGACATGGAGCGCAACGAGCTGATCGTCGACCCGCGCGAGCGCCAGCGCGTCTCTGCGCAGACCGCCACCAGCGGCCATTATCCCAAGGGCGACGTCGAGGTCGGCTACGCGCATCAGATCATCACCACGCGCACCCGCCTGGGGCAGGTCGGCGCCACCTGGCGACCGGCCGAGCGTCACGCGCTCACCGCCAGGGCCGCGGTCTCGCACGCCACCTATGGCGAGCCGGTGTTCATGGTGAAATATGCCACCAACGTCGCGCGCCCGGCCGCGGCGGCGCCGGGCGCCGACGGGCGCAGCGGCATCGGCAAGGGCGCCAGCCCGACCGCCACCGCGGCCTACGGCTTCGACTATGACACGTCGGCGCGCGACCAGCGGTTCGCGATCACCGCCGCGGCCTATGGCGACCGCGACGCCTACAGCCTGCTCTACTGGCGCCCCGCGCGCGATTACCACCGCACCGCGAGCGACCGGATCGCGACCGCGCGGCTGGATTACGCCATCAACCAGGCGCCCGAGGATCGCGGGGTCGGCGCCGCGGTCGGCGCGGCCTATACCGACGATCGCCCGCGCTACGCGATCGATCGCAGCGAGTTCGCCCCCAATGTCACCGCGCCGCGGCTGGGCATGAGCGAGGTGCTGGGCAAATCGGACGCACCGATGCGCGGCCTGGGGCTCAACATGTATGCGATCGACCCGCGGCGCGCGCAGGCGCAGGTGGAGGCGGCCCCCGCGCGTGGCTACAATGCCACGGACCAGACGATCTACAACAATCAGGACGATTTCGAACATCGCGAGCGCATCGCCGCGGGCTATGCGATGGCGACGCTGCGGAGCGAGACGGTGCATCTCGTCACCGGGCTGCGCTACGACGCGGCGCGGCAGGAGACGGTCGGGCGCCGGCGCCAGCTCGATCGCGCCACCGGCGGCTATGTCTATGTGCCCAATCCGACCGCTTCCTCCTATCGGCGCTGGCTGCCGTCGTCGCTGCTGACGGTCCATGCGACACCGCTGCTCGATCTGCGCGCCGCGCTCAGCCGGACCATCGGGCGACCACCCTATGACGCTTATGCCGGGCGCACCTCGATCGGCTTCGTCAATCCCGCCGACCAGGGCAATGCCGCGGCGGACGGCGTGACCGTGACGATCGGCAACCCCGACGTGCGCCCGCGCGTGTCGCGCAACCTCGACGTCGCCGCCGACTATCGCGTCGAGGCGGTCGACGGGATGGTCTCGCTCGCGCTGTTCGACAAGCGGATCCACGACGAGATCTTCACGCTCACGCGCGTCGGCGCCTTCACCTTCGACGGCGTGACCTACGGCCATGCCGCGGTCAGCACCCCCGCCAACGCCGCCGCGGCGCGGATCCGCGGCGCCGAGGCCAGCCTCGTGGTCAACAGCCTGCGCGCGGTCGCCTCGCCGCTCGCGGGATGGGGCCTCTCGGCCAATGTCGCGCTGCTCGACGGCCGCATGGCGGTCCCCTACTCGCCGACGCCGGGGGTGAACGTCAGCCGCACCGTCGACCGGCTGGTGGGCCAGCCCGACCACACCGCCAATGCCACCTTGTTCTACAACGCGGGTGGGCTGGAGCTGCGCGCCGCCTTCAACCGGCAGGGCCGCGCGCTGCGCGCGGTGGTGAGCAACATCGGCTGGCAGGACCTGTATTGGGCGCCGCGCAGCCAGGTCGATCTCGCCGCCAGCTACCGGCTGACGCCGGCGGCAAGCCTGATCGCCCAGCTCGGCAACGCGACGCACCGCGGCATCACGACGCTGACCGGCCCCGGCGTCTCGCTGCTCAAGGATCATTATTCGGTGCCGACCACGCTCTGGGTCGGACTGCGCCTCACCCCTTCGCTGTGAACGGAACGATCATGCTGGCTCCCCTGCTCGCGGGCGCGTTGACGCTCGCCACCCTCGGTCATCCCACCATCGGCCCTGCCGGCGACACCGCCGCGATCCGCGCGCGCCTCGCCGACCCGCGCGGGGGACTGATCGTCGCGGCGCATCGCGGCTGCCACAATCCTGCGCCGCTTCACGGCGAGAGAGGCAGCGTGCCGGAGAATTCGCGCGCCGCGCTCGAGCGCTGCGTCGCGCTCGGCGTCGAGGTGATGGAGGTGGACGTGCGCCGCTCCGCCGACGGCGTGCTGGTGATCCTCCACGACGCCACGGTGGACCGCACCACCGACGGCCATGGCGCGGTCGACCGGCTCACCGCGGCCGAGCTCGCCGCGCTCCACCTGCGCGGCGGCATCGACGGCGAGGGCGGCGCGGGCACGGAGGTGACCGACGAACGCGTGCTGACGCTCGACGCGCTGCTGGCGCTCGCGCGCGGGCGCATCCTGCTCAACCTCGACGTGAAGGCCAATGTCTATGCCGAGGTGGCCGCGGCGGTGCGGCGCGCCGGGATGGAGCGCGACATCATCCTGAAGAGCGAGGTGGGCGCGGGCACGCCCGCGATGGCGGCGGCGCCGACCTTCGCGGGGCTGGGCTATATGCCGATCCTGCTCAACCCGGGCTATCACGCCGACCTCGCCGCGATGCTGCGCCATCAGACCGAGGGAGACGCGCGCCCGCTCGGGATCGAGCTGCCGCGGCTCACCGCGGCGCAGCTCGGCGCGGTGGCGCCGATCGCGCGCGAGCGCGGGGTACGGCTGTGGATCAATACCTTATGGGAGGGATTCGCGCAGGGCTATGGCGGCGACGTCCAGGCGCTGCGCGACCCCGAAGCGGTCTGGGGTCGGCTGTGGCGCGCGGGGGTGAGCATCGTCCAGACCGACGAGCCCGAGGCGCTGCTGCGCTACCGCGCCACCTTGCGCTGAGCCGGCCGGCCCGCGCGCTCGACCGGGGCGCGCGGCGCCGACGACGCGCCGGCAGCGGGCGATCGCCTGCTTCGCGCCGGGAAAACGCAGGTAGAAGGATCCGGCGCTGCGATGAGGAAGGCCGCTTTCTCTTCCCTCATCGTCATCCCGGCCTCGCGCCGGGATCCATTTCTCCACGAGAGCAACGCCCGTTGCTCTCGCGGCACCATGGATCCCGGGTCGAGCCCGGGATGACGGGGTAAGCCGCTTCCGCGACGATAAACCTTTTGGGTCCGGACCCAAGCTGCCCCTGGCCATGCCCGCCGCGGCGGTGATCTGCTCCACCCGGGTGTCGCCGATGCCGCGTCGCGCGAACAGCGCGGCGGCGGCGTCAAACGGATCGTCGCGGCGCTGTGCGGCAGGCTCGGCGCGGGAACTGGTCGGCATCTCGTGCCCGTGAAGAAAGCCCCGCCGCGATGGGACGTTCGCGGCCGTGCCCGCGCGTGCCACGGCATCATGCTTTCGCCAGAACGGGTCACGCCAGCTTTTGACTGACCTTCGGTCACTAACCAAAGAGACGGGCGGCGGGGCGGTCCCGTCGCCTGCCGGAGAGCCTGCACCATGACCCAAGCCTTGACGATCGGCCGCGAGGTCACGTTGCGCCACCATCCCCGCGACATGATCGGGCCGGACGATCTCGCGATCGTCTCGCGCGCGGTGCCGCCGCTCCGCGCGGGGGAGCTGCTGGTGCGCAATCGCTGGTTTCGTATCTCGATCTCGACGCGGCTGATGGCGGACCCCGGCGCGCAGGTGGTGGAGGGCATACCCTTCCCGCCGCTGCATCCGGGCGACACGTTGGCGGACGGCGCGATCGGTGAGGTGGTGGCGAGCGCTCCCGACAGCGCGATCGCGGTCGGCAGCCTCGTCCTCCACCCTTATGGCTGGCGCGACTGGGCGGTGGTCGCGGCCTCGCAGTGCACCTCGATCCCTGCCCCGGACGACGCGGCGGCGTTCGAGCCCGCGGTCTATCTGGGCCATGGCTGGACGGCTTATGCCGCGCTCACCCACGGCACACAGGTTCGCGCGGGCGACACCGTCTTCGTCACCAGCGGCGCGGGCGCGATCGGCGCGATGGCGGGGCAGATCGCGCGGCGGCTCGGCGCGACCCGGATCGTCGGCAGCACCGGCAGCGCGGACAAGGCCGAGTGGATGACGGCCGAGCTCGGCTATGATGCGGTGGTACGGCGCGACCGGGGCGACCTGGCCGCCCAACTCGCCTCGGCCGCGCCCGATGGCGTCGACCTGGTGGTCGACATGATCGGCGGCGACCAGCTCGCCGTGGCGGCGGCGCAGACGCGGACGGGCGCGCGGCTGGTGCTGCTCGGTGCGCTGGGGGCCGAGCTCGACGCGACGCGCGCGACCCTGGCGGCGCCGGTGCTGCTCGATTCCTTCCAGCTGATCCTGCGCGACGTGACGATCCGCGGCTATAGCGCCTGCGCGGACGAGGCGGCGGGCGGCTTCGCCGACTGGCTCCGCTGGCAGGCGGGTGCCGCGCTCCACCATGCGGTGAGCCGGGTGGAGGGGCTCGATCAGGCCCCTGCCGCCTTGCACGACGCCTGCGCCGGGCGGCTGCGCGGGGTGGTCATCGTCGCGCTGTGACGCGCGCGATCCGGTCAGCCGCGGACGGCGGCGGGCGCTTCGCTCACGCCGGGCGCGGCGGAGCGCGGCGTGGCCTCGCCGCCGGGGGGCGGCGCGAGACGCAGCACGCGCGCCGTCCCCGGCGGATCGCCGACGACATGGATGCGCAACCCGAAGACGAGCGCGGCGAGGACGATCGCAGCGGCGACGAGACACGCCAGCCGCAGCCAGGGACGCGAGGGGAGCAGGGCCATATCGGATTGTAGCGTGCGCCCCCGCCCCCGCGCGGGCGGCGCCGCCGCCGCGGGTCAGCGACGCGGGCACGACATCGGCCGTGCCGGGACCGCGCCCGGTGCCTCACCCGCATGAGCGCCGCTCGCTCCGCCTCACCGCTCCCTCGGCCTCACCGCTCGTTGAGGTAATAACGGTCCGTCGCCGCCAGCGCCGCGTCCAGCTCGTAGACGATCGGCTGGCCGGTCGGGATCTCCAGCCCGGTGATCTCGTCGTCGGGGATGTTCGAGAGGTGCTTCACCAGCGCGCGCAGCGAGTTGCCGTGCGCCGAGATCAGCACGCGCTGGCCGTCGCGCAGCGCGGGTGCGATCCGCTGCTCCCAATAGGGCAGGACGCGCGCGATCGTGTCCTTGAGGCTCTCGGTCGCGGGCACGTCGATCCCGGCGTAGCGGCGGTCACCCGAGAGATCGAAGGCGCTGCCCGCCTCCATCACCGGCGGCGGCACGTCGAAGCTGCGGCGCCAGATGTGGACCTGCTCGTCGCCGTGCTTGGCCGCGGTCTCGGCCTTGTTGAGCCCGGTCAGACCGCCGTAATGGCGCTCGTTGAGCCGCCAGTCCTTCTCCACCGGCAGCCACAGCCGCCCCATCGCCTCCAGCGCGAGGTCCAGCGTCTTGATCGCGCGCGTCTGCAGCGAGGTGAAGGTCTGGTCGAAGTCGAGCCCCTTGGCCGCCATCAGCTCGCCCGCGGCGCGCGCCTCGGCGGCGCCCTGCTCGGTGACGTCGACGTCCCACCAGCCGGTGAAGCGGTTCTCGAGGTTCCAGGCCGACTGGCCATGGCGGATCAGGACGAGCGTGGGCATCAGGGAACTCCTGCTAGAGCGAGACGGCTGCCTACGTGGCTGGGTCGCGCCGGGATAGCCTGTTTCCGCCCCGCGCCCGCGCCCCTCAAAGCGCGAGCATGAGGAACTGATTGTGCGGGCTGGTCCGATAATCGGCGAAGGCGGCGCAGGGCGCGAAGCCCGCGCGTCGGTACAATGCCAGCGCGGGGTCATAGGCCGGGGTGGTGCCCGTCTCGAGATAGAGACGCGCGAGCCCGAGCGCGCGCGCCTCGGCCACGATCGCCGCCAGGATCGCATGACCCGCGCCGCGGCCGCGATAGGCGTCGGCCGCGCGCATCGACTTGACCTCGCCGCTCGCCGCGTCGAGCCGCTTGAGCGCGCCGACCGCCGCGAGCGCGTCCTCGTCCCACGCCGCGAACAGGGCGACGTCGGGTGCGGCGAGCCGCGCCGCGTCGAGCGCGAACGAGAAGCCGGCAGGCGTCCCCGCGCGCTGATCGGCGACGTGCGCGGCGAGCAGGGCGGCCACCGCCGGCTCGGCGGGGTCGCCGCGCCGCACCGTCCAGGCGCGTCGCGCCCCCACCCGATCGCTCATCACCGTCCCCGCTTGTCGCTCGCCCGCCATGCTTCTAGCGGAAGAGGCGCGCGCGACCAATGCGCCTGCCCGGAGACTGAGCGATGACGATCACCCGCCGCCCGCTGCTCCACGACGGCCCCGGCGGCCGGTTCGAGGGCGTGTTCGCCTGGGACGATGCCGCCACGGGCGCGCGGCCCGCGATCCTGGTCGTGCCCAACATCCTCGGCCAGAAGGAGGCGGACAATCGCGTCGCGGAGGCGCTCGCGGCGCTCGGCTATGCCGCCTTCGCCTGCGACCTGTACGGCCAGGGTCGGCGCGCCGAGCGCGGTCCGGACATCGCGCGCTACATGGACGAGCTGAACGCCGATCGCACGCTGCTGCGCGACCGGCTCGCCGCCAGCCTCGCCGCGCTCGTCGCGCAGCCCGAGGTAGACGGCACGCGCGTCGCCGCGATCGGCTTTTGCTTCGGCGGCAAGTGCGTCCTCGACATGGCGCGGGCGGGGCTGGCGATCCGCGCCGCGGTGAGCTTCCACGGCGTGTACGACCGCCCCGATTACGCGAGCGTCTCGCCGATCACCGCCAAGCTGCTGGTGTGCCATGGCTGGGACGACCCGCTCGGCCCGCCCGAGGCGGTGGTGGCGCTGGCGGGCGAGCTGAGCGCGGCCGGCGCCGACTGGCAGATCCACGCTTATGGCAACGCCGGCCACGCCTTCACCGACGAGGCGCGGCGCGACTCGACCGTGCCCGGCGTCGCCTATGAGGAGCGCGCCGACCGCCGCAGCTGGGCCGCGATGCGCGGCTTCCTGGACGAGACGCTCGGCTGAGCGGCGCCCGCGGCGACCCGCCGCGGTGACGCGATCGCCATCCCGGGCCGCCGAACGACCCGGCCCGCCCCTGCCCGCCCGCTATGATTCCCCGGAGGGACGTGGGCGGCGCGGCGCCGCGCCACGCGATGCGTGGGGAGGCGGCACATGGATTATTTCATCCGGCCCTGGCGGCTCTATGCCGAGCCGACCGGGCGCGCGACGCGACGCGAATATGGCGCCTTTCTGCTGACCGCGGGCGGCGCGATTGCCCTCGCGCTCGCGCTCTCCGCGCTCGCGGCCGCGCGGCTCGAGCCGATCGAGCGCCACCAAGACGCGGTGGCGGGGCTCACCATGCTGGCACTGCTCGGTTTCGTGCTGCTGTTCGGCGCCGCGCCGCTCGCCGCCGTGACCGCGCGGCGGCTCCACGACCTCGGCCGCTCGGGCTGGTGGCTACCGGCGGGGCTCGCCGGCTGGCCGCTGCTGCTGCTGCTGCCCGGCTCGCCGGGAACCAACCGCTTCGGCATCGACCCGCGCGCGCCCCGTCGCGCGCGGGTGGCGGCAACGATCGTTAAGATCACGACAAGCTCACCGAAGATGAAAATAGGATGAGATCAAGATGTAAACGGCTGTCTCCAAACAGTCACTGAGACGCCACGTGCCACACGTATCGGCCCCGCGCCGGCTTTTCGGCCATTGAGGGGGGATCTTCCATGTCGCACGTCTCGCACCACCGTTGGCATCTGTTGGCGGGGATCGCCGCGCTCACCGTCACGGGTCCGGCGCTCGCCGTTCCGCGTCACGTCGAGGCCGCCGCGGTCGATCCCGCCGCCTCGCCCGCGGCCGACGCCCCGTCGACGCCCGACGCCGCCCCCGCCGCCGCCGCCGCCGCCGACGCGGAACTGCCGGGGCTCGACGAGGTGGTGGTCACCGCGACGCGACGCGAGACCAACCTCCAATCCACCCCGGTCGCGATCAACGTGCTGAGCACCCAGGCGCTGCAACAGCGCCACGTGCAGAGCCTCTACGACCTCGCCGACGGCGCGGTACCCAGCCTGCGCGTCGCCACCTTCGAGGCGCGGCAGAGCGCGCTGACCGTCGGCATCCGCGGCATCGTCCCGCTCGACGCCAACCAGCCCGCGCGCGAACAGGGCGTCGGCATCTATGTCGACGGCGTCTATCTCGGCCGCCAGCACGGGCTCAACGCCGCGCTGTTCGACGTCGAGCGCGTCGAGGTGCTCAAGGGCCCGCAGGGCACGTTGTTCGGGCGCAACACCGAGGGCGGCGCGCTCAACATCGTCACGCGCGCGCCCTCGGGCGAGTTCGAGGGGCGGGTGCGCGCGGGGATCGGCAATTACGGCGCCTATACCGGCGAGCTCCACCTCGATCTGCCGAGCTATCACGACGTCAGCGTCAAGGTGGACGGCGTGGTGCAATATCAGGGGCCGACCACGCGCAACCCGCTCGCGGGGCAGACCGGCTTCAATTACTACGACCGTCGCGGCGGCCGCATCGCGGCACGCTGGGCGCCGGTCGAGGGGCTGACCGACGATCTCTCCTACGATTACGGGCTCGACAAGAACTCGCCCTTCTACAGCCAGCTGCTGAACTACAATCCCAACGCCTGCGCCGGCACCGTCACCGCCAGCGTCGCGACCGCGCAATCGGCGGTGCCGCACTGCTACCTGCCGGGCACGCGATACGACACGCTCTCCGGCACGGTGAAGAAGCCGCTCCCGGGCGTGCGGATCAACGGCCGCAGCCGGATGAAGGTGGCCGATATCGGCGTGCCGCAGCAGCCCAGCGTCGACCAGACGCACGGCTTCACCAACCTGTTCAAATACAAGGCGTCGCCCGAGGTCGAGCTGCGGTCGATCACCGCGTGGCGCGGCGTCACCGCGACGCAATGGGACAATTCGGGCGGCGCGCATCGCACGCCCGTGGTCGACCTGACCGCCGCCTGCACCGCGGCATCGCCCTGCGCCTTCAGCCGCTACAGCCTCGCCGACCTGCGCCAGAACCAGTTCAGCCAGGAGTTCCAGGCGGTCGGCACGATCGACCAGTTCGACTACGTCGCGGGCCTCTATTATTTCAACGAGCATGTCAGCGACGACGCCGCCACGCCCAATTCCAACGGGGCGATCGCGGTGCTCGACGGCAACAACAAGGTGACCGGTGCGAATTACGTCGTGCTCGACCCGTGCCGCGGCTCGGGCGGGGTCGGTTCGCAGCCGGGCTGCCGTTCGCTCGACCGCGCGTCGGAGGTCTGGTCGAAGAGCTATGCCGCTTATGGCCAGATCACCTGGAACCCGATCGACCTGCTCCATCTCACCGCGGGCGGGCGCTACACGCGCGATACCAAGCGCGGCGTGCTGCATTACTCGCGCGGGGTGAATTACGACCTCGACTCGGCCAAGGCCAAGGCGGCGGGCTATCGGCCGCTGGATCGCGCCTGGGAGCGGTTCAACCCGGCGCTGACGCTGGCGGCGGACCTCAGCCAGGACGTCCATGCCTATGCCAAATACGCCACCGGCTATCGCGCCGGCGGCGCCAGCTCGCGCACCGCGAACTATCAGGCGTTCGGGCCGGAGGACATCACTTCCTATGAGGTCGGGCTCAAGTCCGATTTCTGGGCGCATCGCGGGCGGTTCAACATCGCGGGCTATGTGATGAACCGCAAGGACAGCCAGGTCGACATCAGCTCGATCCAGCCGTTCAACAACAGCAACTTCAACAATCTGGTGACGATCAACGCGCCGGGTAAGACCAAGATCAAGGGCATCGAGGCCGATCTGACGCTCAACCCGGTGGAGGGGCTGACGCTCAACGGCTCCTATGCCTATACCTATACCAAGATACCGCCGGTGCTGATCACCGCCACCGCGGGCGGGCAGACCACCAAGGTGCTGCAGGACTTCTTCATCGTCTTCACCCCGCGCAACGCGGCGAGCGGCGCGATCGACTATCGCGTGCCGGTCGGCGAGGGCAGCACCACATTCCGCCTGCACCTCGACGGCAATTACGCGCAATCGACCCAGGCGTTCGACCAGTTCGCGACGCGCAACGACGCCTCGCTGATCTTCAACGGGCGGCTGGCGCTCGCCGACATCGCGCTGGGCGAGGGCAAGCAGCGGCTCGAGGTGGCTTTGTGGGGGCGTAATCTGTTCGACGAACAATATGTCTTCCGCCGCGACCCGTCGAACAGCCTGCCCGCCGCGCCCAAGAAGAGCGTGACGGTCGGCGACATCAAGGACGTGCTCGGCGACTACGGCAATTTCAACGCGCCGCGCACCTTCGGGCTGGAGGCGCTGCTCACCTTCTGACGCGGTCGGCGGCGCGGCGACGGGACCGCGCCGCCGCTGCCGCTGCCGGGTGGCGGCGCGGCACCTGGCCGCGCATCAGCTCGGATGCGCCTCCGCCTCCGCCTCGGCGCGCGCGTCGCGCTGGCGCTCGACCCGTCGCGCCGCGGCGTCGAGCGCCCAGCTCGCCAGCCGCTCGGACAGGAAGCCGATCGCGGCGCCCGCGACCACGTCGCTGGCATAATGCGCGCCGCGCGTGACCTGGAGCGCGCCCGCCGCCCCCGCCGCGAGCCGCGCGGGCGTGCTCGCCCCCGGCGCCTCGTGACGGATCGACTCCGCCACCGCGACCGCCCCCGCGGTGTGGCCCGAGGGGAAGGCGTTGCGATCGGTGTCGTCGGTGCCATGCCCCTTGCCCAAAGCCGGGCGGTCGCCCGCGGCATTGGGGCGAACGCGGTCGACGCTCGCCTTGGACAGGGTCTTGAGCCCCGTCGCGACGAGATGGCTCGCCACCATCCGCGCGCCGCTGCGCGTCATCGCGGGGCGGCGCAGCAGCACGCCGAGCGCGAGCGTGCCGACACCGAGCGCGAGCAGCGGCGGCTCGTCGGTCGCCTTGGCCAGCGGGGTGAGCGCGCGCACCGCGGTGCTGCCGGCGAGCTGGTGCAGCGGCGCGAGCGCCTCATGCTCGCGTGCCGCCGCTTTCTTGACCGCCTTCTTCTTGCCCATCGCCCCGTTCCCTTCCCGTCCGCGTCGCAGCCGCAACGGTCGCGCGGGCACGCGGGTTGCGCGCGCCACCATCGCGCGCGCGACCCCGGCGGACAAGACCGGCCGACGCGGCCGCGACCCGGGGCGGCTCACATCGCCGCGGTATAGGCCGCGAACGGTTCCTCCAGCAGCATCCGCCCGTCGCGCCACACCTGCACCGAGCCGCCCGCCTGCGTCGCGTCGAGCGAGGTCGCGACGCGATAGACATAGCCGTCGCGCTCGAACTGGAAGGTGCGCCGCGACCGCGTGCTGTCCACCACGCGACCGCCGTCGACCGAGACCGAGGCGCGCGTGTCGCGCCCGCCCCAGGGCGCGCGCACCTCGTCCAACGCGGCGTCGTGATTGTAGCTGCGATAGCGATAGCCCTCGCGCTCGTTGCCGGTCACCTGGATCGATCGCCGCGCGGTGATCCCCAGCACGCGGGTCTGGGCGGCGAAGCGGCACCCGCTGGTGGTCGGCCCATAGCGCAGCGACACCACCGTCGGCGTCGTCGCGCCCGGCTCGACCATCTGCGGGTTGACCGTCTCCACCGCGCCCACCGCGCGTCCCTCGACATTGGTGAGCGTGTACCAGACATGCCCCATGCCGGCGTCGCCGGGACCGACCCGCACCGTGGCGCGATGCGTTGCCAGCCCGGGCTTGGCATAACTGGTCAGCGTCACCCGCCCCTGCGCGTCGGACGCGGACAGCGCGATCGCCCAGTCGTGATCGGTCGAATCGCACAGGAAGGCGGCGGGACGCCACGCGCCATCGACGCGCTGCATCGAGATCGCGCCCGACGAGCGCAACTGCGCCCCGCCCGCCACCGGCAGCGCCACCGCCGCCACCGCGCCGATCACCCACGCCCGCATCATCGTCCTCCGTTTCCCACGTTCCGTTTTGACGCGCGAGGCGATAGGCGGCGCTGCATGAACGATCCCACAACGATCCGCCGCCTCTACGGCCGCCGCCAGGGACATGCGCTGCGCGCGGGTCAGGCCGCGCTGGTGGAGGAGATGCTGCCCCGCCTCGCGCTGCCCGAACAGGGCGCGCTCGACTCGCGCGTGCTGTTCGGCGACGACCGCCCGCTCCAGCTCGAGATCGGCTTCGGCGCGGGCGAGCATCTCGCGGCGCAGGCCGAGGCGGCGCCGGGCACCGGCTTCATCGGCTGCGAGCCCTTCCTCAACGGCGTCGTCGGCGCGCTGGGGCATGTCCGCGATCGCTCGCTGACGAACGTGCGCATCCATATGGGCGACGCGCTGGAGGCGGTGGAGCGGCTACCCGACGCGTCGCTTGACCGCGTCTATCTGCTCCATCCCGATCCCTGGCCCAAGGCGCGCCACGCCAAGCGGCGCATGATGAACCATGGACCGCTCGACCTGATCGGGCGCAAGCTCAAGCCGGGCGCGGAGTTCCGCCTCGGCACCGACGATCCGACCTATTGCCGCTGGGCGATGATGATCATGGATCAGCGGCGCGATTTCGGCTGGACCGCGGCGCACCCCGCCGATTTCCTCACCCGCCCCGCCGACTGGCCCGAGACGCGCTACGAGCGCAAGGCGCGGCGCCAGGGGCATGAGGTCTGGTATTTCCGGTACATCCGCGGCTGAGCCGGTGCCGGGCGGCGGCGCCCGGCACGCGCGATCACACCGGCTTGGCACCCGCCGTGCCGCATTTGGCGAACTGGCCCTTGGCGTTCTTGCACTTGGTCGCCTTGGCGGGAGCGGTCGGGCATTTGACGAACTTGCCCGTCCTGGGATCCTTGCACGGCGCGGCGAGCGCCGGGGCCGTCCCCGCGAGCAGCGTCAGCGTGGCGACGGCGAGAGTGAGCGAACGCATCGGACATCCTCCGGCCCGACCATCGGGCACCGCGGATGCTACGCATAGTTAATCCACACTCAACCTAAATCAGCCAATCGTATCAGTCCCGTAACGTTCTCCTCGAGTCGACGATCCGCGGTCAGGTAAGGACTTCCTTGGGATCCTCCGCCAGCGTCGCGCGCATCAACTGCGAGGGATAGGGGCGCGCCAGCACGAGCGCCTCCTCGACCGGCGCCGTGAGCCAGTGCGCCTCGTCCTCGGGATCAAGCAGGACCGGCATCGCCTGGGGATGGATCGGCGCCACCAGCGGGTTGGGCTCGGTGGTGAGGAAGGCGACCACCGGCCCCGCGGCGGTAGGGCGCCACACGCCCGCGAAACTGGACAGCGGGAGACTCGGCACGTCGAACCAGTGCAGCGGCCGGTGCCCCTTGGCGCCGGGACCATATTCGCTGAAGCTGGTGAACGGGACGAGGCAGCGCCGCGCGGGATCGACCAGCGCCGAGCGCCAGAAGGGTGAGTCGGTGTTGCGCACGTTGGTGACCAAGGTGTCGATCAGCACGGGCCGCCCCGTCGCCGGATCGACGCGCTTGCCCGGGACGCGGCGGGGAAAGCCCCAGCGCATCACGTCGAGCCGGCGCTCGCCCGCTTCCTGGCGCACGACATAGACGGGTTTGTCGGGGAACAGCTCGGGCGCGGGGACGCTGAGATCGGGCGGAAAGGGTGCGCGCACGCCGTAACGCTCGGCGAGCGCGACCATCTGCCCTTCGGTCATGCGAAAGCGGTTGCACATCAGCCAGATGTGCCATGTTCCGCGCGCCCGCTCCAGCGCGCCGCGATCACGCGAGCGGCGCCAGCGCCCGCCGCGGCCACATCACCCGCCGCCCCGATGGTCCCGGCGTGGCGCGCGCGTCATCGGCCGCGACGACGCGCCGGTGCGGCGTGGAGGGGGCAGACGCCGCGCCCGCCCCCTTCCACCTTCCGATCAGCGGCGGCAATAATCGGCGTTGTCGGCGCGCTCCACCGCATTGCCCGCGAGCGCGCCGGCGCCAGCCCCGAGGATCGTCCCCAGCGTCCGGTCGCCGCGGCGATCGACCGTGCGGCCGAGCAGCCCGCCAGCGATCGCGCCGACGATCGACCCCGTCGTGCCGCTCTGGCACCGGCGCGCGTAACGATAGCGCCGGTCGTCGTAGCGCGCGCGATCGTCATAGACGCGCCGCTCGTACCGCTCGTACCCCAGATCGCGATCGTCCTCGGCATAGACCGGCTCGCGATTCCAGCCGTCGCGATAGGCGTGCCGATAGGCGCGCGCATGGTCGCGATAGCTGTCGTCGTCGTAATCGCGCGGGTCATAGTCGCGCTCATAGACCTCGCGCTCGTGGTAGCGCTGCGCCTGCGCCGCGACCGGCGCGAGCGTCGTGGCCGCCAGTGCGACCGAACCCAGCGCGACCGAGATCTTCCCCAGCATTGTTCCAGCTCCTGTCACTCGCCCGTCACGGCCTCGGCGGTCGCGACGGGTTCGTCATAGAAGCGCGCGGTTGAGCGCCGGCTGAATGCTCCGGTTAGCCGCGGTTCAGCCCGACCGCCGAAGTTTTCGGCGAACCGCTCGCAAGTGGTTACACATCAAAAGGAACCACCGATCGCGCCGCGATAGGCCTGCGCCACGGCCGGATATTGGCCGTCACTCAATTTCCCCGGATAGGCGGCATTCGAGTTCCAATAAGAGGCATAGACCACCTCATGTTCGGCGAACCAGCGCAGCGCCAAAGCGACATAGGGCGCGTCCGAGTCGCGGCTGACGCCCCATTCGGCGTAAGCGGTCGGCTTGGCGTGGCGGCGCGCGAAGTCCTGGTGCCACGCCAGCCCGTAACGTTCCGTCACCTTATACTGGAACGCGGCCGCGGGATCAGCAGGATCCCATTGATGATTATAGTAGAAATCCATGCCGATGAGATCCACCACATCGTCCCCGGGATAGCTGTCCTCCGGGTTGGTGCCGAAGTCGCCGACATTGGGCGTCCACTCGAAGCGGAACCGGTCGGACACGGCGCGGAAGCTGGCGACGAAGCGGCGGAACGCAGCGCGATAGTCGGCCTCCTTGCCCTTCGCGGCCCAGGGCTGCCAGTCGCCGTTGAACTCCCAGCCGGTGCGGACATGGATCGGCGCGCTGCCGGGGCGTTCCGCGACCAGCGTGGCGGCGGCACCGCGCCAGCGCGTGTCATAGTCGCCCGCCGCGGCGGCGGCGAGCGTCCCCTGCTCGGCGAAGAGCGGGATCGACCAATATTCGGTGCGCCCGACCCCGGCCCAGCGCCGCGCGAGCCAGCCGATCGAGTCGGACCAATCGTCCCACCCCGCGCGCCCGCTGAACAGCTGGACGCCATCGGCGGACCGGCCGAGCCACGCCTCATAGGCGGCGAGATCGGGCACGTCGTTGCCGACATAGACGACGGACTGGACGCGCGCGCTCGCGGCGGGCGTGGCCGCGACGCTGGGGGTCGGCGTGACCGCGGCCACCGGGGTCGGCGACGCGGCGGGGAGCGGGGTCGGCGTGGCGGCGGGCGCCGGCACGACGGTCACGGGCGCGGAGGGCGCGACCACCGCCGCCCCTGCGGTGCCGGCCCCGCCTTCACCACCCCCGCAGGCGGCGAGCGAGAGCGCGACGGCGAGCGGCACGATCGAACGGAAGGGCGGCATGAGGCGGTGCGCTCACTCTCGGGGAAGGGAGGGATCGCCCGTAGAGAAGCAAGGTTGTCATCCGGTTAGCCGCAGGGTGCGGAGCGACTCCGGCGGTCACGGGTTGCAGCGTGATGGCGCATCACAAGCCGCATCTGCCCGAGAAGATCTGCGCGAGCTGTCATCGCCCGTTCGCGTGGCGCAAGAAATGGGCGCGCGACTGGGAGGCGGTGCGCTATTGCTCGGATCGCTGCCGCGGCGTGGGCGCGCGCGAGGCGTGAAAGAGTGCCGCCGATCGCGCCCTCACCCCGGCGCGGATCGCGGTACAGGTGGGAATACGGGGGTAGGACTTACCAGAGACCTGTTCGTCCACGCTGCCCCGCGCCACGGGCGGTAGCTTCGGTGACTCCGGGCTCCGGCGTTCGCCGGAGCACGCCGTTGGCTCAGATGAGGTGGTTGAGAACGTCAGTTGCCGGCGTGCCCCGGCGCAGGCCGGGGCCCCGTGGGATGATCCAGGTGAGACACACCAGCCGGTCCCAACTGGGCCCCGGCCTGCGCCGGGGCACCGCCTCGAAACATTCCGGCGCATCGCGACGGTGGAGCGCACCCGGCGTGCGCACCCCCTCCTTCACGCCAGCGTGCGCACCTTCGGCTCGCGGTCCCAGTAGCGCTGCTTGGCGGCGTCGACGAAGCGCTCGAGGTCGGTCACGCCCGCGTCGGGCTCGACCCCGGCCTTGTCGAGCAACGGCTTGGACTCGTCATTGTGCCCGATCGCCTTGAGATGGCCGAAGGCGTCCATCACCCATTGCACCGCGGCGCCTTCCTTCACCAATCGGGCGCAGGCGTCGGCGGACAGGATCACCGCGCAGGCGTCGACCGTCACCGAGGGCTGGCCGAACAATTGCGCGTCCGCGGTCACCGTCGAGCCGTCGGACAGCGGCACCTTGCCGACCTTGGGCGCGATCGTCAGCGGATGGCCGCCCGCCCCCTTCACCGCGGCGATCAGCGAGTCATATTCCTCGCGGTCGCTGCCGTCGGCGAAGAAGATGCCGACAGTGCGCCCCTCCAACGTGTGCTTCTCGCGCGGGCCGCGCACGATCCGCAGCGCGGGTGAGATCGGCATGTCCCGCACCGGCGTCGCGGTCGGCGACGCCGCGGGCAGGTCGATCGCCAGCCCCTCGGCGACGCGGCGCGCCAGCTCCTCGTCGACGTTGCGCAGGTTGGCGAGCTGGGCGGTGCGGATGTGCGGCAGCGACACCTTGCTCAGCTCGAACACGAAGGCGGAGGCGATATGCGCCTGCTCGGCCGGGTCCATCGAGCGCCAGAACAGCCGCGCCTGCGAATAATGGTCGGCGAAGCTCTCCGGCCGGATGCGGAGCTTGGGACCCTGCTCCTCGGCGGGGAAGCTGTGGAAGCCGGTGGCCGGATCCTCGCGCGGCCCGCCGGGCTCACCGGCGAGGTGGAGGCTGTTGGGCTCGTAATTGGCGCGGCCCTTGGGCACCTGCATCTGCATATGGCCGTCGCGCTGCATGTTCATGAACGGGCAGCCGCCGGTCTCGGCGCGGCCCTTGGCCTGGTTGATCGGGAGCTGATGCCAGTTGGTCGAGCCGAGCCGCTTGATCTGCGTGTCCTGGTAGCTGAACAGCCGGCCCTGCAGCAACGGATCGTTGCTGTGGTCGATGCCGGGCACCAGGTGGCTCGGGCAGAAGGCCACCTGCTCGGTCTCGGCGAAGAAATTATCGGGGTAGCGATCGAGCACCATCTTGCCGACGATGCGGACGGGCAGCACCTCCTCGGGGATGATCTTGGTGGCGTCGAGCACGTCGTAGGGCTGGCTGTTGGCAAATTCCTCGTCGAACAGCTGCACGCCGAGGTCCCACTCGGGATAGTCGCCGCGCTGGATCCGCTCGAACAGGTCGCGGCGCTGGAAGTCGGGGTCGGCGCCGGCGATCTTCACCGTCTCGTCCCAGATCGTCGAGGCCAGGCCCGCGCGAGGCTTCCAGTGGAACTTGACGAAGGTGCTCTTCCCCTCCTTGCTGACGAAGCGGAAGGTGTGGATGCCGAACCCCTCCATCGTCGCGAAGCTGCGTGGCAGCGTGCGGTCCGACATCGCCCACATGATCATGTGGGTCGCCTCGGGCATCAGCGAGATGAAGTCCCAGAAGGTGTCGTGTGCGGTCGCCGCCTGGGGGTAGCCGCGATCGGCCTCCATCTTGGCGGCGTGGATCAGGTCGGGGAACTTGATCGCGTCCTGGATGAAGAAGACCGGTATGTTGTTCCCGACCAGGTCCCAATTGCCCTGGCGCGTGTAGAATTTGACCGCGAAGCCGCGCACGTCACGCGGCGTGTCGATCGAGCCCGCGCCGCCCGCCACGGTGGAGAAGCGCACGAACACGTCGGTGCGCTGGCCCTTCTTCTGGAACAGGTCGGCGGCGGTGATGTCGGCGAGGCTGTCGGTCACTTCGAAATAGCCGTGCGCCGCGCTGCCGCGCGCGTGGACGATCCGCTCGGGGATGCGCTCGTGATCGAAGTGATTGATCTTCTCGCGATAGACCTCGTCCTCCAGCAGCACCGGGCCGCGCGCGCCCGCCTTCAGCTGGTTCTGGTTGTCGCTGATCGGCATGCCGTGGTTGGTGGTGAGCACCGGATGGTCGGCGTCGCTCGCCTGATGGGTCTCGCCGCCGTTGCCGGGGGTGCGCAGGATCGTGTCGGTCATGGGATGAGGCCTCGCTTCGATGCCCCGCCAACGCGCACGCGGGCGGCGGGGTGCGGGATCGAAGCGGCGGGCGCGGCGGAACGTTCCCGCCGCGCGAGCGACCGGGATCAATTATCTATATGGTCGCCGTCGAACCGCGCGACGGCGACGCCGCGCGCGCGCGATGGCGGTACCTCCCTCCGACATCCCGGCGTCGTGCCGGCATGACGGAGGGCCACCGCCGCGCTCAGAAGCGCAGCCGCACCGAGGCGCGGTAGGCACGATCGCGCACGTCGCGACGACGCAGCGTGGTGTCCGCGCCGAGCGAGAGCGTCGCCGACCCGCTGTCCACCGCGATGCCCGCACCCAACTCGCCCCAGTCGCGGTCGCGACCCGGCAGCGCGAACCGCGCGTCGGGGCCGAGCCCCGCGGCGAAATTGGCGTCGAGCAGCGGCGTCGGATCGCGGAAATCATGGACGGCATAGAGCGATCCCCACGGCCGCACCGTGCCCGCTCCCGCGAGTTGCACCCCGGCCCGTGCCTGCACGCTGGTGTAGCGATGCCGGTCGAGCCGCAGCGCGGCAGGCCCGCCCGTCTCGAAGCTGGTGCCGAGATCGATCTGGCTCGCGCGCAGCGCGACGCGCGGCCCGAACCGCAACGTCCCCAGCGTCGAGTCCCGGCCGGCTCCCACCTCGGCCGAAATCGCCAGCGCGCGATCACGGCTGCGCAACGTCGACAGGCTACCCGCGAGGTCCGCGGCACGGCGCGTGCTGTGGAGCCACAATCCGGCGCTGTCCTGCGTGTCGAGGTAGAGCCCGCTTGCCCCCACCAGCTTGCCGTAGAGCGTGCCCTGGTACAATTCGCCGCGAGCCCCCTGCCCGGCGAGCGCGGTGGTGCCGGTCGCGCGCGTGTAGGAGAGCCCGAGCCCGACCAGCGCCGCGTCGCTCACCCGCGTCTCGAGCCCGCCGACCAGATACCAGCCGGAGATCGGGTCGCGCCCGCGGCGTCCGAGCGCGCTGGGAGTCGGCGTGGCGCTGCCGTCGAGATAGCCCGCAGCGACATAGCCCGCGACGTCCTCGGGCAGCGCGGCGGCGCGCGTCGTCACGGCCGCGGTGTCGCTCGCGACGGGCGGCTGCCCGGGCAGCCGCGTCAGCTCGGCGGCGGCGAGCTGGACCGGGTCGCCGGCCAGCGTGAGCTGTCCGTCGGTCACCGCGCGCGGATCGGCCGCACCCAGCCGCGCGCGATAGAAGCGCGCCATATTGTCGAGCGCGAGCGCGCCCAAGGCACGGTCGAGCCCCTCGGCGCGCGGCGCGAGCCCGTCGAGCGTGCGGCGGATCGTCGGCGCGTCCTGCAGGTCGAGCACGTCGTAGATCCCCGAGAGCGCCTGCTGCTGCCGCGCGCGCTCGCGATCGAGCAGCCCGGCATAGGCCCGCTGCGCGCGCGTGGGGGCGACCACGTCGGCGTAGCGACCGGCGTCGATCCGCGCGCTCACCGACGTGTCGCCGTACAGCAGGACGGGGGTGAGGATCGCGCTCAGCGGCGTCGCCGCGGCGAAATGGTGGATGCGCCCGCCGTCGTCATGCGCGAACCCGCCGTCGGCGGTGAGGAAGGTGTAGGTGTCCCCGGCCCGGATCCGCTGCCCCGCGACCGGCGCTAGCGCGACGGTTCCGCCCAGATCGGCGACGCCGCTGATCGAGAGCCGGTCGCTGGCGCCTTTCGCGCCCACGTCGACCAGCAGCACGTTCTTCGATGCGAGAATGAGGTTGCCGCCGATCTGGAGCGTCCCGATCGTGCCAACCTTCCCGGGCGCGATCACGCCCGAGACGCTGGTGAGATACGGCGTGTCGATCCGACCGCTGCCGGAGAGCTGACCGGCGAGCAGCAGATAATCACCGGGCGTGGAGACGAGACCGTCGACATGAACGAAGCCCGACAGCTGGTCGATCTCGATCAGGCTCGTCAGCCGGCCCGCCGCCGCGACCGATAAGCGCGCCCCGCTGCCCGCGACGGTGAACTTGTCGATCGTGGCGGCGGTGTCGAGCGTCGTGGTGCCCGCGGCGGACAGCGTGACGTCGAAATAGCGCGCGGCGCGGTGGGCGGCCGGATCGGGATCGATGTTGTCGGGTACGAAGCCGGTCGCTCCGGGCAGGCCGTTGGCGAGCGTCGGCGCGGGGAGCGCAGCCGGCGCCGGCGCCTGGTCCGCCGGCGGCGTCCCCAGGTCGGGCCGTTCAACGCCGCCGACGTAGTAACGCCGTGTTTTCACGTCGAAACAGACGTCATAGCCGTTGGCGGGTTCCTGGTCGCACGCCTGGCCGAAACTGCCGCCGCGCCCGTCGATCCCGGCGCCGGCGGTCGTGGGCACGCCATTGACCAGCTTGCCGTTCACGATCACGCGATAGGCTGGATCGACCAGCGTCTGCCAATGCGCGGGGTCGCTCCATTTGCCGTCGCCGCCAGTGGCGCCGACATAGCGATAGGGATTGTTCGCGGCGATGAAGTCCCAGTAGAGATAGAGCGGCTGGTAGAAGGCGAGGTTGCCATAGCCGCCGAGCTGCTGCGCCGAATAATAGCGGAACCCGGAGAGGACGCCGATCACCACCTTCTCGTCGAAGGTCCGGTCGAGGATCAGCGGGCCGCCGGAGTCACCCTGTCCGATCATGCCCTCCTTGGGGAGCGCGCGGTCCTTGGTCAGGTTGTAATCGGCAGGATCGGCCGCGTCCGTGCCGCGCCGGGGATCGTCGAAGTCGAGAAGGTACAGCGGCTGCCGCAGGCCGGAGAGCGGATTGGACAGGCCGACGTCCAGATCGTCCAACGAACCCAGCATCCCGATCATGTTCTCGGCGACGCGGCGACGAAAATCGATCGGGCCGACGGATCCAGTGATCCCGGTGCCATTGTGCCCGTAACCGGTGATCGTCACGTGATAGCCGGTGCCGTCATCCTCGCTGATGGCGCCGGGCGCCGGCAACGGCGAGAACAGCAACGCCCAGGTGGGAATGCCTTTGGCCGGCGTGTCCAGCGATGCCACCGCGACATCCGCCTGATAGAAGTTCTGATCGAGCCCCAGCCTGAGCGAGTCGGCATCATAGGCGACCTGGTTGACGTTATAGATGGCGTTGGTCGTGTCGGTGCGGTGACGACCGCTCCCCGAGCCCGACCAGATCCACGCGGCCCGGCGATTGTCCGCCTTGAACCCGAATGCGATCGGTATCTGACCCGCATTCGTGCCATAGCCGGAGGGATCCTGCGCCCCGCCCGCCATGCTCTCGTTGACGCAATGCGCGGCGAACAGGACCGTGCGCGGGTTGATCAGGGTGCCGGTGCAGAGGCCGAGATAGCCGCCGCCGAGATCCACGACCATCTGGCCGACGCCGTTGACGTCGGACGGGTCCAGCGCGCTATCCGGCGTGCCCGGTTGCGAGATGATGATCGCCGGCCTCGTTATCGGATCGGACGCATGGCCCTGCGCCGGCATCGTGATCGGGTCGGACGCACGGCCCTGCGCCGGCATCGTTATCGGATCGAACGCATGGCCCTGCGCCGCCGCCGTGGCGGCGATGCTGCCCAGCGCGCTGCCCAGCAGCAGCAACCCGCGCGCACTCCGCACCCCGTTGACCGACATATACCTTCCCCCTTCACCGCCCGATTGGCTTTAGGGAAAGGATAGGAGGATCGCCGGCGACGACGTCGGACGACGCCGTTCGGGTTACTCATGCTGGCGCGGTTCTCAGTCGAGATTGGGCCGCAGCAGCCGCGTCGCCTGCCGCACGTCGACGCCGAGCCGCTGCGCATAGTCCGCGACCTGGTCCTCGCCGATCCGCGCCACGCCGAAATATTCCGCCTGGGCGTGGCCGAAATAGAAGCCGCTCACCGCCGCGGTCGGCAGCATGGCGTAGCTCTCGGTCAGCTCCAGCCCGACGTTCTTCTCCGCCTCGAGCAGGTCGAACAACGTGCGCTTGAGGCTGTGCTCGGGGCAGGCGGGATAGCCCGGCGCGGGGCGGATGCCGCGATATTGCTCGCGGATCATCGCCTCGTTGGTAAGCTGCTCGTCGGGGGCATAGCCCCACAGATCGGTGCGGACGTGCGCGTGGAGCCGCTCGGCGAACGCCTCCGCCAGCCGGTCCGCGAGCGCCTTGAGCAGGATGTCGTTATAGTCGTCGTTGTCCTGCTTGTAGCGCGCGAGATGCGCGTCGATGCCGTGGATGCCGACCGCGAAGCCACCGATCCAGTCGCCCGCGGGGTCGACGAAGTCGGCGAGGCACATGTTCGCCCGCCCCTCGCGCTTGGCGATCTGCTGGCGCAGGAACGGCAGCCGCGTCGAATGTTCGTTGCGGCGGTCGAGGTCGGGCAGGTTGAGCCCGGCGGGCACGCCGCCACCGTCGGGCGTCCGCGTGTCGACGCTGTGGCGGTCATAGACCCAGACGTCGTCGTCGTGGCGGTGGCACGGCCACAGCCCGGCGACGCCGCGCGCGGTCAGCCACTTCTCCGCGACGATGCGGTCGAGCATCGCACGCGCGTCGGCGTAGAGCGAGCGCGCGCTCTCGCCCACCACCGCGTCGTCGAGGATCGCGGGGTAATTGCCCGCCAGCTCCCAGGCGCGGAAGAAGGGCGTCCAGTCGATGTAGTCGGCGAGATCGGCGAGGTCCCAGGCGTCGTAGACATGGACGCCGGGCTTCTTCGCCGGGGGCGCCTTGAGCGCCATGTCCGCCGCGAAGCCGCGCTTGCGCGCTTCCTCCAGCGGCAGCAGCGCGTTGGCGCCCTTGCCCTCGCGCGCGTCGCGCACCGCCTGATATTCCGCGGCGACGCCGGCGACGAAGCCCTCCGCCTGCGTCTCCGACACCAGCGCGGTGGCGACCCCGACCGCGCGGCTGGCGTCGAGCACGTGCACCACCGGTCCGGTGTACGCCGGCGCGATGCGCAGCGCGGTATGGACCTTGGAGGTGGTCGCGCCGCCGATCATCAGCGGCATCGTCATGCCGGCGCGCTGCATCTCCTCCGCCACCGTCACCATCTCGTCGAGCGAGGGGGTGATCAGGCCGGAGAGGCCGATCATGTCGGCGTCCTGCGCGCGCGCGGTCTCGAGGATCTTGGACCAGGGCACCATCACGCCGAGGTCGATCACCTCGAAGCCGTTGCACTGGAGCACGACGCCGACGATGTTCTTGCCGATGTCGTGGACGTCGCCCTTCACCGTGGCGATCACCATCCGGCCCTTGCCGCGCTGCTCGGCGCCGCCCGCGGCCTTCTCCGCTTCGATGTACGGCAGCAGGTGCGCCACCGCCTTCTTCATCACGCGCGCGCTCTTCACCACCTGCGGCAGGAACATCTTGCCCGAGCCGAACAGGTCGCCGACCACGTTCATGCCCTGCATCAGCGGGCCCTCGATCACCTCGATCGGGCGGCCGCCGCGCGCCGCGATCTCGGCGCGCGCCTCCTCGGTGTCGTCGACGACGTGCGCGTCGATCCCCTTCACCAGCGCGTGCTCGAGCCGCTTGACCACGTCCCAGCCGCGCCACTCCTGCGCCGCCTTCTCGGCCACCGCGTCAGTGCCGCGGAAGCGCTCGGCCAGCGCGACCAGCCGCTCGCCCGCCTCGGGGTCGCGGTTGAGGATGACGTCCTCGCAGGCGGTGCGCAGCTCGGGGTCGATCGCGTCGTACACGTCGAGCTGGCCGGCGTTGACGATCGCCATGTCCATGCCCGCGGGGATGGCGTGGTACAGGAACACCGAGTGCATCGCGCGGCGCACCGGCTCGTTGCCGCGGAACGAGAAGCTCAGGTTGGAGAGCCCGCCCGAGATATGGACGTGCGGGCAGCGCGCCTTGATCTCGCGGCACGCCTCGATGAAATCGACCGCGTAATTGTTATGCTCCTCGATCCCGGTCGCCACCGCGAACACGTTGGGATCGAAGATGATGTCCTCGGGCGGGAAGCCGATGCCGGTGAGCAGGTCATAGGCGCGCGCGCAGATCTCGACCTTGCGCGCCTGCGTGTCGGCCTGGCCGACCTCGTCGAACGCCATCACCACCACCGCGGCGCCGTAGTTGCGGCACAGCCGGGCGTGGTGGAGGAACTGCTCCTCGCCCTCCTTCATGCTGATCGAGTTGACGATCGGCTTGCCCGACACGCACTTGAGCCCGGCCTCGATCACGCTCCACTTCGAGCTGTCGATCATGATCGGCACGCGCGCGATATCGGGCTCGGCGGCGATCAGCTTGAGGAAGGTGGTCATGGCGTGGTGCGCGTCGAGCAGCCCCTCGTCCATGTTGACGTCGACCACCTGCGCGCCGTTCTCGACCTGCTGGCGCGCGACCTCGACCGCGCGGGTGTAGTCACCCGCCATGATCATCTTCTTGAACGCCGCCGAACCGGTGACGTTGGTGCGCTCGCCGACGTTGACGAAGCGGGTGGAGGAAGCGGTCATGTCATTCTCTCAAATCCTCCCCGCTCGCGGGGAGGGGGACCGCGCGCGCAGCGCGGGGTGGAGGGGGCTCTCCGCGTAGGCTGGCGCCGGTGGAGAGCCCCCTCCGCGGCGGTCATCTTGATGGGGCGCGTCGCAACCTACCGAGTATAGCGTGCGTGGAGAGCCCCCTCCACCACTCGCCTGCGGCGAGCGGTCCCCCTCCCCGTGCCGGGGAGGATTGAGGGCGCGGCTGCGGCGCCGCCCCCCTTAGCCCGTCACGCCGCCATGGTGAACGGCTCCAGCCCGGCGAGCCGCGTCTGCACCGGCGGCGCGGGGATCGCGCGCGGGGCGACGCCGCGGACGCGCTCGGCGATCGCGGCGATATGCGCCGGGGTCGAGCCGCAGCAGCCGCCCAGCACGTTGACCTGCCCCGCCTCGGCCCATTCCGCCACCAGCCCCGCGGTGGTCGCGGGCGCCTCGTCATAGGCGCCGAGCTCGTTGGGCAGGCCGGCGTTGGGATAGACCATGATCAGCGTGTCGCAGATGCCGCTCAGCGTGCGCACGTGCGGGCGCAGCTGCTCCGCGCCGAACGAGCAGTTGAGCCCGATCGTCAGCGGCCTGGCATGACGGATCGCGTGCCAGAACGCCTCCACCGTATGCCCCGAGAGGTTGCGCCCGGAGAGGTCGGTCAGCGTCATCGACAGCATGATCGGCAGGTCGCGCCCGAGCGCCTCGCCCGCCTCGATCGCCGCCATGACGCCGGCCTTGGCGTTGAGCGTGTCGAACACCGTCTCGATCAGCACGAAGTCGGCGCCGCCCTCGACCAAGGCGTCGATCTGCTCGCGGTAGACGTCCTTGAGGTAATCGAAGTCGATCTCGCGATAGCCCGGATCGTTGACGTCGGGGCTGAGCGACAGCGTCTTGTTGGTCGGCCCGATCGCGCCGGCGACGAAGCGCGGGCGGCCATCCTTCGCCTGAAACTCGTCGGCGAGGCGGCGGGCGAGGCGCGCGCTCTCGACGTTGATCTCGCGCACCAGCCCCTCGGCGCCGTAATCGGCCTGGCTGATGCGGTTGGCGGAGAAGGTGTTGGTCTCGGCGATGTCCGCGCCCGCCGCGAAATAGGCGCGGTGGATCGACTCGGGCACCTCGGGCTTGGTCAGCGCGAGGATGTCGTTGTTGCCCTTCTGGTCGTGGCCCAGCGTCAGCGCGCCGGCATAGTCCGCCTCGGAGAGCTTCCAGTTCTGGATCTCGGTGCCGAAGGCGCCGTCGGTGATCAGGATCCGCTTCGCCGCCTCGGCGAGGAAGGTGTCACGTGGGGTCATCTCAATCTCCGATCCTCCCCGCGTGGCGGGGAGGAGTATCGCGTAAGTCAATTCGTGCAGCTTCCGCGCATCAGACCTGGTCCGTCATCCCGGCCTTGAGCCGGGATCCATGGTGCCGCGCACGCCCGAGCCATCGTTCCCGCGGAGCCATGGATCCCGGCTCAAGGCCGGGATGACGGTGGGGCACAAGCGTTCGGTGCGCGCCGAGCCATAAGCAACAGCCCCGCCTTGCAGTGGAGGCTCGAAGGTCACGCCGCCGCTACCGCTCGCCGCGGTGCCGCCCGCACGCCCAGCAGGTGGCAGATCGCGTAGCTCAGCTCGGCCTTGTTCATCGTGTAGAAGTGGAGCTGCTTGACCCCGCCGGCGTAGAGCTTGCGGCACAGCTCGGCGGCCACCGTCGCCGCCACCAGCTGGCGCGCGGCGGGCAGGTCGTCGAGTCCCTCGAACAGCCGCACCAGCCAGCCCGGCACGTCGGTGCGGCACATCGCCGCCATCCGCTGCACCCCCGCGAAGCTGCCGATCGGCATGATGCCGGGCACGATCTCGGCCGTGATCCCCGCCGCCGCCGCCGCGTCGCGGTAGCGGAAGAAGGTCTCCGCCTCGAAGAAGAACTGCGTGATCGCGCGGTTGGCGCCGGCGTCGAGCTTGCGCTTGAGATTGTCGAGGTCGCCGGCGAGATCGGCCGAGCTGGGGTGGCATTCGGGATAGGCCGCCACCGAGATCTCGAACGGATGGAGCCGGCGCAGCCCCGCCACCAGCGCGGCGGCATTCTCATAGCCGCCGGGGTGCGGCGCATAGTCCGCCGCGCCCGCGGGCGGGTCGCCGCGCAGCGCCACGATGTGGCGCACCCCCGCGGCCCAATATTCCTGCGCGACCGCGTCGATCTCCTCGCGCGTCGCCTCGACGCAGGTGAGGTGCGCCGCGGCGGGCACGGCGGTCTCGCGCGCGATCCGCGCGACGGTGGCGTGGGTGCGGTCACGCGTCGACCCGCCCGCGCCATAGGTGACCGAGAGGAAGCGCGGCCCAAGCGGGCAGAGCGTCTCGATCGACTGCCACAGCGTCTCCTCCGACTTCTCGCTCTTGGGCGGCGAGAATTCGAAGCTGACGTCCACGTCGCCGCCGACGTCGGCGTAGAGCGGCGCGTCCAAGGCGCGGCGCGCCTCCTCGAGCTGGTTGACCGAGAATGTCATGCCGCCTTCACCTCTCGCCACGGCTCGCCGGCCTTCCGGCCGAGCCACAATTTCACCGTCAGTTCGCCGCCCTCGAGCGTCTCGGTCCGCGCCGGCAGCAGCCCGGCGGCGGCGAACCAGCGCTCGATCTGCGCGTCGGCGAAGCCCAGCCGCGTGTGCGCGTCGCGCGCGCGCAGCTCCTCGCGGTCGTGCGGCGCGAAGTCCGCGATCAGCAGCCGCCCGCCCGTCGCCAGCACGCGCGCCGCCTCGGCGATCGCGGCGCCGGGCTGCTGCGCGAAATGCAGCACGTGGTGCAGGATCGCGACGTCCGCCGCGCCGTCGCCGAGCGGCAGCGCGTAGAGATCGGCCTGGCGCAGCTCGGCGTTGGCGAGCCCCTGCTCGCCCAGCTTGGCGCGCGCCAGCCGCAGCATCTCGCTGCTCTTGTCGATCCCCAGCGCGTGCGTGGCGGCGGGCGCGAACAGCTCGATCATCCGCCCGGTGCCGGTGCCGATGTCGATCAGCCGCCCGAGCGGCGCGTCGGCGAGCACGTCGCGCATCGCCGCCTCGACCTGCTCCTCGGCGACGTGGAGCGATCGGATCGCGTCCCACTCGGCGGCGTTCGCCTCGAACCAGCCCGCCGCCGCCGCGGCGCGGTCGGCGCGCACCGCCGCCAGCCGCGCGAGGTCCGCCGCGGCCTCCTCGGTGACGCCGAGCGAGTCGAGCGCGGCCAGCACCGGCCCGAGCCGCGCGCGGTCGCCGAGCGCGACGAACACCCAGCTGCCCTCCTTGCGCCGCTCGGCCAGACCGGCGTCGCACAGGATCTTGACGTGGCGCGACACGCGCGGCTGGCTCTGCCCCAGCACCTGCGCCAGCTCGCCGACCGACAGCTCCATCGCGCCGAGCAGCGCGACGATGCGCAGCCGTGAGGAGTCGGCGAGCGCGCTGAAGATGGCGAGGGCGTGTTTCATCCGGCGAGCAGATATAAAGATATCTTTATATGAGGTCAAACGATGGATGGCGGGGGAGCAAACGCGTTCATCTCCCCTCCCCTTCAGGGGAGGGGTCGGGGGTGGGGGCTCTCCGCGAATGCCGCGCTCGTGGACAGGCCCCACCCCGGCCCTCCCCTGAAGGGGAGGGAGTAGCGCCCCCTCCCTTCGCTTGGACCCGCCCCCTCCTTTGGACCCTTTCCCCCTGCTGCCGCGTTCGCGCCCCACCCCCGGCTATTGTGCCGGCGTAACGACAGGGGAGATATGTCCATGAAGCGCACGCTGATCGCCGCCCTCGCCGCCACCACCGCGCTGGGGCTCGCCGCCTGCAGCGAGAAGGCGCAGGACCAGTCCGCCGCCGCCGCGAACACGATCGCCGCGGACACCGCCGCCACCACCTCCAACGCGGTCGACGACGTCGATGCCGCGACCGATCGCGCGCTCAACTCGGCCGAGAACAGCCTCGACCGCACCGGTGCCGCGCTGAGCAACTCGGGCGACCGCGCCGCCGACGCCACCGGCAACGCGATGGTGCGCGCCGGCGAGAGCCTGCGCGACCGCTAAGCCTGACCGAGACCGCCGCCGCGCGCCCGCGTGGCGGCGGCGGTCGCCCGTCCGAGATGACATCATGACCGACCTTCGCCGCCTCGGCGCCTCCGACCTCAAGATCGCGCCGCTGGTGCTCGGCGGCAACGTGTTCGGCTGGACCGCCGACCGCGCCGCCAGCTTCGCGGTGCTCGACGCCTTCGTCGCGGGCGGGGGCACGATGATCGACACCGCCGACGCTTATTCCGCCTGGGTCGACGGCCATAGCGGCGGCGAGTCGGAGACGTTGATCGGCGAGTGGCTGCGCGCGAGCGGCCAGCGCGACCGCGTGCTGATCGCCACCAAGATGGGGATGCTCCCCGGCGAAGGAGGCGAGGGGCTGGCCCCCGCGCGGATCGCGGCGGCGTGCGAGGCGTCGCTGCGCCGGCTCGGCACCGACCGCATCGACCTCTATTACGCGCACCGCGACGACGAGACGCAGCCGCAGGAGGCGGTCGCCGACGCGTTCGCGCGACTGGTCGAGGCGGGCAAGGTGCGCGTGCTCGGCGCCTCCAACTTCCACGCGGCGCGGCTCAAATCGGCGGTGGAGGGCGCCCGCGCCGCCGGACTGCCGCACTATCAGGTGCTCCAGCCCGAATATAATCTGGTCAGCCGCCACAGGTTCGAGGGCGAGCTGCAGGATTATTGCGTCACCGAGAATATCGGCGTGCTGCCCTATCTCGGGCTCGCGCGCGGCTTCCTGACCGGCAAATACCGCACCCGCGACGATCTGACGAAGAGCGTGCGCGGCGGGCAGATGGCCGAGCTGCTCGAGGGCAATGGCGCCGCGATCCTGTCCGCGCTCGACGCGGTCGCGGCGGAGACGGGTGCGACGCTGGCGCAGGTGTCGCTCGCCTGGCTGATCGCGCAGCCGGGCGTCACCGCGCCGATCGCCAGCGCCACCTCGGCCGCGCAGGCGGAAGACCTGCTCGGCGCGATGACGCTGACGCTGTCGCCCGAGCAGCGCGCGCGCCTGACCGACGCGGGCGCCTGACCCGCGCTCAGCCGGCGACGCGGCGCGGGTCGGGGCCGAAGCGGTTCTCGGTCGCTTCGCCCGCGCGCAGCCCGATGAAGATGGCGACGAGGAAGCCGATGAACGGCACCAGCGTCGCGATCACCCACCAGCCCGACAGATCGAAGTCGTGCAGCCGCCGCACCCGCACCGCGAGCCCGGGCAGCAGCATGGCGCACAGCCACAGCGCGGCCGCCGCGATGCCCAACGTGCTGGGATCCTTGCTCCCCGGCGCGCGGCCGACCTCCATCAGCGCGCCCGCCACAACCAGTCCGGCGAGCACGACCAGAACGAACAGCCAATATTCGCGCCGCGTCGAGCGCCCGCCGAACGACGCGTAGAGCCGGAACGGTCGCGTGAGATAGTCGATCATGGCTTCCCTCTCATCGGATGCGCAGGGGGAGTGTGGCGCTCGCGGTGCGCCGACCGGTGTCACGCCGCCGCGGTCGCGGTCGGGGCCGCACCGCGCGGGCTCGGCAGCAGCGCGAGCGCGAGGGCCAGCGCGATCCCGCCGAACGGCAGCGCGAGCAGCACGAGCCAGCGCGGCGAGCGCCCGAGATCGCGGAGCCGGCGCAGGCTGACCGCGAGGCTCGGTATCAGCAGCAGCAACGCCACCAGCAGCGGCAGCAGCATCAGCGCGAACAGCAGCAGCGCCGCGGCGTTGCTCTCACCGAGCCGCAGCGTCGCGATCAGCCAGGCGGCGGCGTCCTCGGCCAGATGCGCCACGACCACCGCGACCGCGAGGACCAGCGCCGCGCCCGCGTGAAAGGCGAGATACTCGCGCCGCGAGGCGCGCCCGTGCGTCTCGGCATAGCGCCGCCACGGCCTGATCCACTCGTCCATGCCCGTCCCCACCCGCCGCGACGGCGGGTCACGCCCCATCATAGGCGCACCACGCGACGGAGCGTGGCATCGGCACGATCAAATTCGGCCCGCGCGGCGCGAAATCGAATCCCGCGCCGCCCCGTGCGCTACGCCGCGATCGCGCGCAGGTCGCGCGGACCGCCGGGGCCGGTGAGCGCGGCGATCCGCTCCGCGCTGACGGGGCGGCTGAACAGATAGCCCTGGAGGTGCGTGCAGCCCGCCAGCACCAGCGCGTCGCGCTGCGCGCAGGTCTCCACGCCTTCGGCGACGATGCTGATCCCCAGCGCCTCGCCCAGCCCGACGATCGCCTTGATGATCGCCCCCGCCGCGCGCGTGCTGTCCAGCCCGCGCACGAACGATTGGTCGATCTTCACCTTGTCGAACGGGAAGCGCTCGAAATAGCTCAGCGAGGAATAGCCCGTGCCGAAATCGTCCATCAGGATCTTGATCCCCTGCGCACGCAGCCGCTCCAGCTCGACGAAGGTCCGCTCGACGTCGCGGATCAGCACGCCCTCGGTGATCTCCAGCTTGAGGCGGTGCGGCGGCAATCCGGTCACGGCCAGCGCGTCCATCACCGTCGTGTAGACGTCACCGGCGTGGAACTGGATCGGCGACAGGTTGACCGCGACGCTGATCCGGTCGGGCCAGCCCATCGCGTCGCGGCACGCCTGGCGCAGCAGCGCGGCGCCGAGCGGGACGATCAGCCCGCTCTCCTCCGCGATGGCGATGAACACGTCGGGACGCACCGGCCCGCGCGTCGGATGGGTCCAGCGCGCCAGTGCCTCGACGGTGACGATCTCGCCCGTGTCGACCTTGAGCACCGGCTGATAGTGGAGCGTGATCTCGCCGCGCGCGAGCGCGTCGCGCAGGTCGATCTCCAGCGCGCGGCGGTCGCGCGCCGCCGCCTCCATCGCGGGATGGTAGAGGCAGATCGAGGCATGCGGCGTCGCCTTGGCGCGATACAGCGCGAGATCGCCGCAGTGGCGCAGCTCGGCGGTGGTCGCGGCGTGCGACGGCGCGAGCACGATGCCGACGCTCGCGCCCAGGAACGCGGTGCCCATCGCGGTGACGAACGGCTGTGCCAGCGCCGCCACCGTCGCCTCGGCGACACCGCGCGCGCGCGCCGCGGGATCATCCTCGATCAGCAGGATCACGAACTCGTCGCCGCCGACGCGCGCGACCAGGTCGGTCGCGGTGACGAGCCCCTGCAACCGCTCGCCCACCTGCGCCAGCACCAGGTCGCCGACGACATGGCCGAACTGATCGTTGACCGACTTGAACCGGTCGAGGTCGACCGCGAGCAGCGCGAAGCTGGTGCCCGCGGCGACCAGATCGTTGAGCCGATCGACGTAGCTGTGGCGGTTGACCAGCCCCGTGAGCGAGTCGAAATGCGCCAGCTTGAGCACCTCGGCCTCGGCGCGGCGTACCTCGGTGACGTCCTCGGACAGGCCCAGGATATATTGCCGCGGCCGGTCCGGCCCGTCGAGCACCATCCGCGTCGTGCGCAGGCTCACCCGGGTTCCGTCGCAGCGGATGAAGTCGTTCTCGAACCGCTGCGCCTCGTCGGGGTTGGCGAGCGCGGCGCGGTCCTGCGCCTCGTAATGATCGCCCAGCCAGGGGTAGAGCTCGCGCGCGGTGCGGCCGATCAGTTCCTCGCGCGGGCGTCCGGACAGTTGCTCGCCGGCGCGGTTGGTGAGCAGGTAGCGTCCGGTCGCCGCATCCTTGACGAACAGCATCGCGGGCAGATGCTCGATCACCGCCTCGAGAAACGCCTGCGCCGCCTCGTTCTCGCGCTCCAGCGCTCGGCGCGCGCGATCGTCGCTGACGATCACCGCATAGCCCGAGGGCGCGCCGAAGCCGCAGCGCCCGAGCGTCAGCTCGACCGGCACCCCTTCGCCCGAGGCGCGGCGCGCCTCCAGCGGCTGGCCGGCGAGCCGTCCGCCATTCTCCGCCGCGGCACGGGTCGCCTCGTCCCAGCCCGGGATGAAGCGCGCCACCGCGGCGCCGAGCAGCGCGTCGAGCGCGATGCCGAACATCGACGCAGCCCGCGTATTGGCGAACAGGATCGTGCCGTCGTGATCGGTGCAGATCACCGCGTTGGGCGCGCTCTCCACCACCTGGCTCGCGATCGCGCCCACGGTGCGCAACCGGCGCGCCTCGATCAGCTCCACGACGGTGGCGGCGAGCCCGCGCAGGATCTGGCGCTCGCCCAGCGACAGGCCGGCGCGCCGCCGCGTGTCGAGCACGCACAACGCGCCGAGATGATGGCCGTCCGCGCTGACCAGCGGTGCGCCCGCGTAGAACCGCAGCCCGAGCTCGCCGCACACCATCGGATGATCGACGAAGCGGTCGTCGCCGGCCAGGTCGGGGATGACGAGCAGGTCGCGCGACCCCAAAGTCAGGCGGCAGAACGAATCGTCGCGCTCCACTTCACCGGCGGGGAAGGCGTGGTGCGACTTGAACCAGGCACGCCGGTCGTCGATCAACGTTACCGCGCTATGCTGCGCGCCGAGCGCGAGCGCGGCGACCCGCGTGATCTCGTCGAACATTGCCTCGGGCGGCGTGTCGAGGATCTGGAGACGCGCCAGCGCCTCGAGGCGCTGGCGCTCGCGATCGATCCTGTCGGCGGTGGACGATTCCGGCGTCATCGCGCGGTAATCGCACCGAGAGTTTACGAAACCATAGCAACGCCGCCGCCTCGGCGACGATTTTTCCCACTTCGGGTAAGCTGCGGGAAAATCATCGGTGGCGCGGAAGCAACCATCAAGGTTGGTCGTGTAGCGACGCCGATGCCACCGTTACGCGCCCCGTCGCGGTAGCTTGCCGCACCGGCTTTCCACTCGCCGGTGACACACCTGTCCCAATTTATATTGATCGCGATTAAGTAAACTTCACAAGATCCGCGCCCGGATCACATCTGCGCGGCGCCGAAGTCCGATCGCCGCCGCCGCTCACCGCGCTCGCCGCGCCGGTTGAGCGCCTGGCTGACACGATCGAGCAATTCGGTGCGGCGATAGGGCTTGCTCAGCACGTCGGTGGCGCGCGCGCGCGGGCCGTTGATCACCAGCTCCTCGTTGTAGCCCGTGGTCATCAGCACCGACACCGAGGGATCGCGCTCCACCACCGCGTCCGCCAGCACCAGCCCGTTCATGCCGCCGGGCATGACCAGATCGGTGAACAGCAGGTCGATGCGATCGCTCGGATGGGTCGCCTCGAACAGGCGCAGCGCCTGCTCGCCGTTCATCGCGGTGGAAACGTGATAGCCCGCGCTCTCCAGGATCTCGCGCGCGATCGCCAGCACTTCCTCGCTGTCCTCCACCACCAGGATATGCCGCGCCTCGCCCGTGTCGACGATGGCGCCGGCGGGCACATGCTCCTCGACCGTAGCGGGCTCGCGCTGCTCGCGGCGACCGCTGGGGAACAGCATGCGCACGGTGGTGCCCTGCCCCGGCTGGCTCTCGATCTCGAGCCGCCCGCCCGACTGGCGCACGAAGCCGCTCGCCATCGCCAGCCCCAGTCCGGTGCCGCTGCCCACGCCCTTGGTGGTGAAGAAGGGCTCGGCGGCGCGCTCGATCACCTCGGGGGCCATGCCATGCCCCTCGTCCTGCACCTCGAGCACGACATAGTCGCCCGCGGCCAGTTCGACCCCGTCGCGCATCGCGGTGCCGCCCGCGCCATCGCCGCCCTCGGTCGCCTCCAGCTTGAGCGGGCGGGTCGCAATCGTCACCAGCCCGCCCTCGGGCATGGCGTCGCGCGCGTTGTTGACGATGTTGAGCAGCGCCATCTCGAGCTGGTCGGGATCGACCACCACCGGCGCGAGCCCGCGGCGCAGGCTGAGATGGATCTCGACCTGCTTGTTGACCGAGCTCTCGATCAGGTCGCTGAACTCGGAGACGAGCTGGGTCAGGTCGAGCGGGCGCGGCTCCAGCCGGGTCTTGCGCGCGAAGGCGAGCAATTGGCGCGTCAGCTTGGCGCCGCGCTCGGCCGCCGACTGCGCCGCGGCGACGTAGCGCTGTGCGCGCGCGGGATCCTTGGCGGTGGCGACCAGCTCGAGGTTGCCGTTGACCACCTGGAGCAGGTTGTTGAAGTCGTGCGCCAGCCCCGCGGTGAGCTGGCCGATCGACTCCATCTTCTGTGCCTGGCGGTAGGATTGCTCGGTGTTGCGCCGGCGCGTGACGTCGAGCTGACTGGCGAAGAAATAGCGCAGCGTCCCGCCGGTGTCATAGACCGGGCCGACGAACACCGCGTTCCAGAAGGGTGTGCCGTCGCGGCGATAGTTGAGCAGTTCGAGCGCCACCGCGGACTTGTTCTCGACCGCGTGGCGCAGCTCCGCCACCGCGTTGCGATCGGTCTGCGAGCCCTGGAGGAAGCGACAGTTGCGCCCGAGGATCTCCTCTTCCTCGTAGCCGGTCAGGTCGAGGAACGCCTTGTTGGCGAAGACGATGGGATTGTCGTCCAGGTTGGGATCGGTGAGGATCATCGGCATCCGCGTCATCTCGATCGCGGCGAAGAAGACGCCGCCGCGGTCGTTCAGATCGGGATCGGTGATCGTGCTCTCGCGCCAGTGATGCAGACCGCTGCGCTCGATCGGCTCGTTGGCGCCGGTGTCCATCGTGCCCTCGGCCTGTTTGCCGGCGGCGAGCCCCGTGGGATCGACGTCGTCGCGGTTGGCCGGATCGGACGGGACAGAATCATTAGGCATGTTAGCGCGGTAGCCGTTTTCGCTCGACACCGGCAAGAGATCGCCGAACGCGGCGTGCCAGGGACGGACGCCCGCGCCCCGAACTTGGTAGCTGTAATTTAAGTATTTTCGCTCAGGAACCCGGTGTGAGGGCGCGGCGCGCCCATGGTGAATCAAGATCGGGTTGATTGATGCGAATGGTGGCGAAGACGCTGGCGGGCCGCAGCCTGTCCGCCAAGGTGACGATGTTGATCGTGCTGTCGCTGGGCATGCTGGCCCTGGTCACCGCCGGGGTGACCGCGACGATCCTCGGCGCCAATGCCGAGCACCGCGCCACCGAGCGCCAGGAAGCGAACATGCGCGTCGCCTGGGACGTGCTCCACGGCTTCGGCAAGGACGCGCGGCTCGACGGCGACACCTTGCTGATCGGGGACCATGCGCTCAACGGCGACAATGGGTCGGTCGATCGCGTCAAGGCGCTGGTCGGCGGCACCGCCACGATCTTCCGCGGCGACACGCGCGTCGCGACCAACGTCAAGAATCCGGACGGCAGCCGCGCGGTCGGCACCACGCTCACCAGCCAGCCGGTCCGCGACACCGTGCTGCGCGACGGCAAGCCCTATCGCGGCCGCGCCGACATCCTCGGCACCGCCTTCTTCACCGCCTATGACCCGATCACCGACGCGCAGGGCAAGGTGATCGGCGTGCTGTACGTCGGCATCCCGGCGGCGGACTTCCTCGCCGATCTCCACCAGGTCCAGCTCAGCATCGCGCTCGCCGCGCTGATCGTGACGGTGGCGGCGGCGCTGCTGTGCCTCGCGGTGACGCGGCGCATGTTTCGCCCGCTGTCCGAGATGCGCGGCGCGATGGAACAGCTCGCGCGCGGCGCGCTCGACCTCACCGTCCCCGGGCTCGATCGCGGCGACGAGATCGGGACGATGGCCCAATCGGTCCAGGTGTTCCGCGAGGGCGCCATCGCCAAGGCGCGCGCCGACGAGGAGCAGCGCGACGTGGTGGAGACGCTGGCACGCCACCTCGCCGCGCTCGCCGAGGGGCGACTGACCGCGCGGATCGACGGCGCCTTCCCCGCCAGCTACGAGCGGCTGCGCCAGGATTACAACAACGCGCTCGACGAGATCCACGGCGCGATCGCGGCGATCCGCGACGGCAGCGTCGCGGTCCACGGCCATACCAGCGAGCTGAGCCAAGCGTCGGACGACCTGTCGCGCCGCACCGAGCACCAGGCCGCGAGCCTCGAGGAAACCTCGGCGGCGATGAGCGAGATCGCGGGTACGATGCGCCAGGCCGCCGACGGCGCGACCAAGGCGCACGAGGCGATGGAGCAGGTGCATGACGAGGCCCAGCGCGGCGGCGCGGTGGTGCGCGACGCGGTGGCGGCGATGAACCGGCTCGAACAGGCGTCGGGCGAGATCGCCGACATCATCGCGGTGATCGACGCGATCGCGTTCCAGACCAACCTGCTCGCGCTCAACGCCGGCGTCGAGGCGGCGCGCGCGGGCGACGCGGGCAAGGGCTTCGCGGTGGTCGCCAACGAGGTGCGCGCACTCGCCGCGCGCTGCGCCGACGCCGCCACCGACGTGCGCCAGCGCATCACGCAGAGCGGGGAGCAGGTCGACGCGAGCGTGCGGCTGGTCAACCAGACCGGCGCGGCGCTCGACCGCATCACCGGGCAGATCGGCGACATCGGCGGGCTGGTCGCGGAGATCGCCACCTCGGCGCGCGCGCAGGCGAGCGGGCTCGACCAGATCGACACCGCGCTCAACCAGATCGACGGGGTGACCCAGCAGAATGCCGCGATGGTGGAGGAAGTCACCGCGGTGGCGCGCGCGCTGGAGGGCGAGGCGGACACGCTGACGCACGAGGTGGCGCGCTTCGTGCTGGCGGGCACGGCGCCCGCGGCCCCGGTGGCGGCGCCCCGGCGCGCGCTCGCCGCCTGACCGGGGCCGGCGGCACCTCGCGCCTGTCGCGCTGAACGCCTACACGCGACGAGGCCCCGGGCGTCGCCGCCCGGGGCCTCGCGCGACGCGGGCCGCCGGCCCGCGCCTCACCCGGTCACCGCTCAATAGGTGCCCGAGAAGCTCCGGTTGAGATTGGTCGACCCGCCCGTGTCGTCGCTCGACGACCCGGTGGTGCCGGCCGCGGTGGCGCTGCCCGTGCTGCTGCCCGTACCGCGGTTCAACCCGGTGTCGCGGCGACGCTGATCGTCGCTGCCGCGGTCACCATAGCCGAACATCGCCTGGTTCCTCTCCTCGGTGCGCCAGTGCTGCTTGGCCTCGTCGGCGGTCTTGGACAGCGTCACCTTCTTGTCCGCCACCGACTGGATCCAGCGCGACGGGATCGAATGGTGCTGGCCACCCGCGTCGGCGTCGTTCTTGGTCAGCAGGATGCGATCGCCGCGCACCTTGTCGACCGTGCCGACGTGGCTGCCGTCCGAGCCGACCACCTCGTCATGCTCCTGCACCTTGTCGAGCGAGTCGCGCTGGCCCTGGCGCTCGGTGCGCCACGACGCGAACTCATTGTGGAACTTGGTGCGGTTCTCCTGGCGATATTCGTCGTAATCGCGGTCGAACGAGGCGATCTGGCTCGACCGCCAGCTGTGATAGTCGCCGTCGCGATGGCTGTCGCCGCGCTGCTGGTAGAAGCGCTCGTCGTAGCGGCTGTCGGCCTCGCGGCGGCGCTCGGCGTCCTCGTCACCGAACCAGCTGCGGACCTCGTCGCCCGCGCGGGCGAGGAACCCGCGCTCGTCATAGTCATAGCCCTGCGGCTGACGACCATAGTCGCGCCCGCGCGGCTCGCGGCGCGCACGATTATCGTCGTCGGCGTGGCGATAGGAGCCGACATCCTCGAAGCGGCGCCCGTCCGAGGCGTAGCTGCCGTGATAGTCGCTGCCATAGCCCTGCTGACCATAGCCCTGCTGGCCATAACCCTGCCGCCCGGCGTCGCGGCTGCCATAATTCTGGTTGCCGTAATCCTGTCGCTGGAAGCGCTCGCGGTCCTGGCCGTAGCGCGATCCGCCGTAAGAGCCCGCGCCATAGCGCGCGCGCTCGCCACCGTCGCCGAAGCCGCCCTCGCCATAGCCGCGATCACCATAGTCGCGGCCGTCGTCGCGATAGCCGCGGGCATAGCCCGCCTGACCATAATCGCGCCGCCCGTAGCCGCCGCGCTCCTCGTCGCGACGGCCGGACGAGCCGCGGTCGTCGTCGCGATCGAACGCGCCGGCGGCCTGATAATCGCGTGCGCTCGAGTAGCTGCCGTAGCGGCCCGATCCATAGTCGCGGCCGTAATCCTGAGTCTCGCTGCGGCCGTAATAGTCGCCCTGCGGATTGGTACCGCGCGGATAGCGTTCGTAGCCCATGAGTCTTCTCCTGCGTGACACGTCGCGCGGCGCTTGGCGTCGTCGCGAGCGGACAGGCTGACAAGGATCTAGCGCGCCGTTCGTTCCGACCGTTGCGGGCGCGCAACCAGCGTCTCGTCGCACCGCGCCACCGCCTCGCCAGCGCCCGACATTTCGCGCGGGCGTCGCCTTTTCGTGGTTTTCGTGTTGCCAGCGTCCGCGGGGGCCGCTAAGGGCGGCGCTCCCCGGCGGTGCCGGGGAAGGCGGGCGGGGCTGTAGCTCAGATGGGAGAGCGCTGCAATCGCACTGCAGAGGTCAGGGGTTCGATTCCCCTCAGCTCCACCACCCGCCCGATCCCGTCCGCGCCGTCTGCTGCCGCGGCGGTGATGCCTTCCGGCTCCCCGATCGACGACGCCGCCTTGCCCGCGGCGATCCCCGCCGCGACGCTGATCGTGATGCGCGACCGCGCGGGCGCCGCGCCCGAGTTGCTGCTGGTCGAACGGTCGCCGCGGCTCGCCTTCGCCGCGGGGGCCACCGTCTTCCCGGGCGGGCGGATCGACCCGGGCGACCATGCGCTCGCCGCGACGCTGGGCGCGCGCGACCGCGATGGGGCCGCCGCGCGGATCGCCGCGGTGCGCGAGACGATCGAGGAGACGGGCGTGGCGATCGGCCTCGCCGATCCGAGCCGCGTCGCCGCGATCCGCGAGCGGCTCCGCGCCGGCGCACCGCTCGCGGCCGCGCTCGACGGCGCCGCGCTCGACCTGGAGCGGCTCGTCCCCTTCGCGCACTGGCGCCCCGCGGAACGCCACGCGCGCGTGTTCGACACGCTCTTCTATCTCGCGCGCTGGCCGGAGGGGGCGCCCGAGCCGACGGTCGACGCGACCGAGAACGTGCGGGTGGAATGGGCCAGCGCGCGCGCGACGCTCGACGCCGCCGCGCGGGGCACGCGCACGCTGATCTTCCCGACGCGGCGCAACCTCGAGCGGCTCGCGCAGTTTGCCAGCCATGACGAGGCGGTGGCGCAGGCGCGCGCGACCCCGCTGCGGCGGATCACGCCATGGATCGAGACGCGCGCGGGAGTCGACCACCTCTGCATCCCCGACGATCTCGGCTATCCCGTCACCGCCGAGCCGGTCGACGCGGCGCGACGCGGCTGAGCGCAGGGGCGCGCTGGCTGCGCGCGGCGCGGCGACTGATCGCGACCGCGGTGCTGCTCGCGCTGCTCGCCGCCGCCGCGCTGCTGGCGTGGCGCTACGCGCGCGGGCGGCCGCAGGACCTGCCCTGGACCCCGCTCGACCTCGGCGAGCCCGTCGGGCTGTTCACCGGGCGCAAGCTGGCCGCGCTGGGCGACTCGCCCGCGCGCTGCGCCGCGCTGCTCGACCGCGCGGGGGTCCGCTATGTCGCGGTGCCGCCGCGACGCCCCGCCGAGGCGCGCTGTGGCTATGACGCCGCGGTGCGGCTGGAGGCGGGCGGCGCGCGGCGCATCGCGCTGGCGCCCGATCGCGTCGCGCTCGCCTGTCCGGTCGCGGCGGCGCTGGCGCTGTGGGAATGGGACGTGGTCGCCCCCGCGGCGCAGCGCCACTTCGGCGCGCGCGTGGTGCGGATCGAGCATCTCGGCAGCTATTCCTGCCGGCGAATGTACGGCCGCAGCAGCGGCGGGTGGAGCGAACATGCCACCGCCAACGCGCTCGACGTCGCGGGCTTCCGGCTCGCCGACGGGACGCGCGTGAGCGTGCTGCGCGACTGGGACGGCGCGGCGGCCAAGGCCGCCTTCCTGCGCGAGGTGCGCGACGGGGCGTGTCGCGTCTTCGCCACGGTGCTGTCGCCCGACTATAATGCGGCGCACCGCGACCATCTGCACCTCGACCAGGCCGCGCGCGGCGCGACCGGCTGGCGCGCGTGCCGGTGAGACCCGGCGCGCCGCGGCCGAGCGGCGCCGGATCGTCGTGCCCGAGAAGTCTGCGCGCCCCCGCGCGCGCTGACAGGCGGGCGATCCGGCCCGCCTCGGTCCAAGCCCCCTGCCCGCCGCCACCCGCGGCGAGTGATCCACCGCTCGCGACCGCGCCCCCCGACGCGGTCGCGGCGCGCCTCAGTGCGGCAGCGCGGTGACGTCGACCTTCTCGACCCAGGCCGGGAAGAAGGCGGGCTGGCGCGACGACCAGCCCGAGGCGGTCGCCGCCGCCTCGCTGATCGACTGGAGCAGCGCGCGGCGCAGCTCGGGGTGAAGATGCGGCATCGCCGCCGCGGCGCAGAAGGCCGAGGGCAGCCACGGCCGCACCTGCGCGCCGACCAGCCGCTCGTAGAGGAAGCGATAGGCCGAGAAGGTGGTGATCCGCCCCTGCCCCAGATCGAAGGCGGAGAGCGTGATCAACGGCGCGAGCAATTGCTCGGCCGCCTCGAGCCCGCTGTCATCGGGTACCAGCGCGCGGATCGCGGGAAGGCGGCGGTAATGATGCGCCTGCGCGCGGATGCTCGCCGCCTCGACGACGTCGCGCGACCAGCGCACCATCGCGTCCTCGCGATCGAGTCCGACGTCGAGGCTGCGGCGCACGTAGCGCTGCGTCGCCGCCGCGAAGCTGGCGAATTCCTTCATCTCGGCCAATGTCATCGCGCCCTCGGCCGGCTTCCTTCTGGCACCCATGATCCGTACCCCGCCCCAGCGTTTCAACCGGGAGGATCATGCGCGAAAAGGGTTAACGCAGCCCTTAACGCGCGTGCCTTCCGATTGTCATCAATCCATCACGAACCCTGCCGCACCGCAACATGGATGCGACCAGCAGTTGTATCATGGTGGAAAAGCCGCCGCGGGCGCGGCTTTTGGGCAACATTCGATCGTAGCGCGTGGTTACCCGAAGTGGCGGACGGCCGTACCCGTCATCCCGGGCTCGCCCCGGGATCCATGGTGCCGCAAGCGGCGCCGCTGTTGCTCTCGCGGGGCCCTCTGTGATCGCAACCCTGCACGCGCGTCAGAGACAAGCGGCAGGTCCAACCACCGCAGGTACAAGCCGCCTTGCGGGTGACGGCGTTCGATGAGGATCTGATCTACCCTCCTTGAGCCGTGCTCCTGCGGACGCAGGAGCCCAGTGCCGCGGACGGCGACGCTTGTGGCTCTGGGCTCCTGCGTTCGCAGGAGCACCCCGATGATTCACGCCAGATCGATCACACGCTTCCGCGCAGACGCCCCGAACGCCGGCGTGACGATGATCCACGCGCGCACCTCCGCGTCGCGCGGTTCCTCACGCGTCGCGCTGGCGCTCCGCTTCCTCGGCCTCGTCGAAGCCCGACGAGGGTGCGGGATCGTCGCGGCCCGGCTGGGTCGCCGACACCGGGTCGGAAGCGTCCATCGACTCGTCCAAGCCCTGGTCGACCTTCGCGTCGGCACTGTCGGGGTGCTTCTGCAGCCTTTTCTCGATCGAACGGTCCTGCCCGGCGTCCTGCCGCGGGTCCTTGGATCCGCCCGCGTTGCCGGCCTCGGGCGCCACCGAGAGGCTGTCGAGCGCGCGGTCGTCGATCGGGCTCTGGTCGGTCATGTCTCTCTCCTGCGATGCTGGCAATAGTCTGACACGCCCAACGCCGCGCCCAGGGCGCGCGTTCCTGCGCGATCAATCCGCCAGCCGCTCGACGCGCACGGTCTGCGTCCACAGGTTGGCGGTGCCGAACACGGTCATGAAGGCGATGTCGGTGGCGTCGCGGCCGACCGTCACCACCGCCATCTCGTCGGCGCGCGCCATGCCGGTGGCGTCGACGAGGTGCCAGCTGCCGTCGAGCCACAGTTCGGCGACCGCGTGGAAGTCGGGCGGGTCGACGCCGGGAGCATAGACCGCGACGCAGCGCGCCGGGATCTCGGCGGCGCGCGCGAGCGCGACGAGCAGATGCGCATAGTCGCGGCAGACGCCCCGTCCCGACGCGAACGTCTCCATCGCCGTGGTGCGCGCGTCGGTGTCGGCGCCGTCGTAGCGGAGGTGAGTTCGCACGAAGTCGGCGAGCGCGAGCGCCAGCGCGCCGCCGCTCAGCCGCTCGAAGCGGCGGCGGACGAGGTGCTCGAACCGATCCGACTCACAATAGCGGCTCGGCAGCAGATACGGGATCGTCGCCGCGGGCAGCGAGGTGACCGGAGTCGCGGGCAGCATGGCGAGATCGAGCGCGGCACGATCGATCGCGACGACCGCCTCGTAGCGCGCCACGAGCCGGCCCTCGCCGCGCGCCCAGCAGCGCTGCCCCACCCCCTCCTCGCCCGCGACCGCGCGGATCGGATGGTCCGACTCGATCACCAACGCCTGCGTCTCGAGCCGCTGCGCGGGCAGCGCCGCGGCCTCGATCTGGAGCAGCACGTCGGCGGGCTCGGGGAAGCCATAGTCGAGCAGGACCTGGATCGAGAGGCGCATGGCTTGGGTCTCCGGCCCGCTACCGCGAACCCATAAGAAAAGAGGCCCGGCGGTCACCCGCCGAGCCCCTTCCTAACGCCGCCGATCGAGGATCGGCTATGCGGCTCAGTCGCGATTGCCGCCGAACAGCCGCAGGATGAAGAGGAACATGTTGATGAAATCGAGGTAGAGGCTCAGCGCCGACATCACCACCGCCTTGCCGACCATCTCGGCGCCATGGCCCGCGACCTGGAAGTACAGGCTCTTGGTGCGCTGCGTGTCATAGGCGGTGAGGCCAGCGAACAGCAGCACGCCGACGATCGAGATCACCAGCCCGAGCGGGCCCGAGTTCACGAACAGGTTGATCAGGCTGGCGACGATCAGGCCGACCAGACCGATGATCAGGAACGCGCCGAACGCCGACAGGTCGCGCTTGGTGGTGTAGCCATACAGGCTCAGCGCGGCGAAGCCCGCCGCGGTCGCGGCGAACGCCTGCGCGATCGCGATCGGCGAGTAGACGAAAAAGATCGACGACAGCGACAGACCCATCGCCACCGCGAAGCCCCAGAACATCGCCTTGAGCGTCGAGGTGGTGAACTTGCCCTGGCCGAAGCTCATCGCGAAGACGAAGCCGAGCGGCAGCAGCGCGATCACCCAGCGCAGCGGCGACTGGAACGCGGCCTGGGCATAGCCCGAGAGCGCGAACGCCAGCGCGACGATGCCGGTGAGCAGCACGCCCGACGCCATGTAATTGTAGACGGACAGCATGTACGACCGCAGCCCGGCGTCGAACGCCGCGTCGCGGGTGCCCGAAGCGGTTCCGCCGAACGCGGCGGCGGAGGGCCGGGGATCGGACCAGTTGGCCATTGTCTCAAAACTCCTTCGCCCGGCACTCATGCCGGATGCGTCGAATATCGCCGCGCGCCGTTTCCTTTTCAAGGAACGGGCTCCCCGTTCCGACGACAGCAACCGTTCGTTACAGAGATTTCATGCACCGTCTGTTCGTCGCCCTGCGCCCCCCGCCGGCGATCCGTGCCGCGCTGCTCGCCGCCACGGGCGACGGCGCCGCGGGCGTGCGCTGGCAGGACGACGAGCAGTTGCACCTGACGCTGCGCTTCATCGGCGAGGTCGAACGGACACAGGCGGAGGACGTCGCCGCCGCGCTCGCCGGCGTGATGGCGCCGGTGCCGACGGTACGGGTCGAGGGCGTCGGCGCGTTCGACCAGCGCGGTCGGGTCGATACCTTATGGGCACGGGTCGTGCCCGCCGAGCCGCTCGCCGCGCTCCACCGCAAGGTCGATCAGGCGCTGCGCCGCGCCGCAGTGGCGCCCGACCAGCGTCGCTACCTGCCGCATATCACGCTGGCGCGGCTGGCGCGCCGCAGCGCCGATCCGGCCGCGGTGGCACGCTGGACCGAGGCGCATGCGGCGCTCGCCACGCCCGACTTCAGGCTCGAACACCTGCTGCTGTACGAGAGCCACCTCACGAGCGCGGGCGCGCGCTACGAGGCGGTGGCGCGCTGGCCGCTGGGGTGAGCCGCCGCTCTACTCCTGCGCGCTGACCTGCACCTCGACCTCGAGACACTCGCGCCCCTCGCCGAGCCGCGATCCCGCCACCGGCGACGAGCCGGTCGCATCCAGCGCGACCGCGACGCGGACGTGATGCTCCTCGGGCGACTCGCCCAGCGTCGGGTCGAAGCCGACCCAGCCGAGATCGTCGACCCACGCCTCGGCCCAGCCGTGCGGCGTGGCGCGGCGGCCGTCCTGCAGGTCGCAATAGCCCGTGACGTAGCGCGCCGGCACCGCCAGCGCGCGCGCCGCCGCCACGAACAGCTGCGCCAGGTCGCGCGGGGTCGCGCTCGCGCGCGCGAAGGCGTCGGCCGCGGTGAGGCCCGGATCGGGGCGCTCCGACGAGACGGCGAAACGCTCGTGCAGCGCGCGGTTGAGCGCGTGCAGCGCAGGGATCGGCGCGGCGTCACCGACCGCCGCGCGCGCGAAGTCCTCGATCGCCGCGTCCGCCGAAGTCGTCGGCGTCGCACGCAGGTAGAGCGCGGGCGGCAGCGGCTCGAACGTGCCGTGCAGCACGCCTCGGGACGTACTCGTCACCACCTCGCCCGCCACCGCGATCTCGATGCCGTCGAGCGGCCCCTCGGCGTAGAGCATCGTGGTGCGGTTGCCGAAGCCGTCGCGGTGCTCGCGCAATCGCGCGTCGCAGTCGACCGAGATATGCCACTCGGCGACGGTCTGGTCGTGGCTGTTGCGCGGCGTCATGCGCAGCAGCTGGACGACCCGCGCCTGCGGGGCGGTGAAGCGATAGCTCGTGCGATGCTCGATCGAGAGACGCATCAGTGGAACTTGAACTGCCGGCCGATCGCGACGTGCAGATGCGCGTTCTCGGCGATCACGGCCCGGAGATGCTGGTGCAGCCCGGCGCTGATGACGTCGCTGGTGCGCGTGCGCGCGATCCGCGCCGAGCGCGTGCGTGCCATCCGGTCCGCCTCCCCCTGGGTGCCGCTCGAGCGCGCCAGGCCGGTGAGCGCGGTGACGGTCTCCTCGGTCGCGGCGGCGACGCTGCGCGGCAGCTCGCCGCGGCTGAGCAGCAGATCAATCACGTTCGCCGGGGCGAGCCCGTCGCTGTAGAGCCAGCGGTAAGCGGTCACCGCCGACACCGTCTGGAGGATCGTGGTCCATTGGTCGCGGTCGACCGTGCCGCCGACCGGCTCGCCCGCGGGCAACAGCAGATGGTATTTGACGTCGAGCAGCCGCGCGGTGTTGTCGGTCCGCTCCACCGCCTGGCCGAGCCGGATGAACAGGGTCGTCTGGTTGCGCAGCATGCGGTGAACCGCGCCCTCGAAACCGCGCGTCTCCGCCTTGACCGAATCGACCAGCGCCAGCGTCGTCGCGGGATCGAGCCGCGCGACGCGCTGGTCGAACAGCAGCCAGGCGCCGTTGATCGCCTGCCACGCCTCGCGGCTGAGCGCGGTGCGCACCGCGCGGGCGTTGTCGCGCGCCATGCCGACGCAGCGCAGGATCGAGCCGGGGTGGCCGGCGTCGGCGAGCAGGAAGCGCGCCACCTCCTCGCGGGTCAGCTCACCGCCGACCGCGGCGAAGGCGGGCTCGGTCTCGGTCACCGCCAGCGCCGAGCGCCACGCGTCCTCGCCCGCGGGACGGGTGGAGAGCACGTCGAGCCGCAGCGTCGCCTCGACCAGTCGCGCGATGAAGTCGGCACGCTCGACGTAGCGGCCGAGCCAGTAGAGCGAGGCGGCGGTGCGGCTGAGCATCAGCCCTGCCCGCCGAGCGTCTGGGTCATGCCGCCCATCGTCTGCGTACCGGCCGACTGGGACATCGTCGGCGCGCCGGGCATCAGCACGAAACTGTCCTTGGTGCCGCCGCCCTGCGACGAATTGACCACCAACGAGCCCTCGCGCAGCGCGACTCGGGTCAGTCCGCCCGGCACCACCTGCACCCCGCGTGCGCCGCTCAGCACGAAGGGCCGGAAGTCGACGTGGCGCGGCGCCACCCCCTGCTCCACCAGCGTCGGCACGGTGGAGAGTGCCAGCGTCGGCTGCGCGATGTAACGGTGCGGCTCGGCCACCAGCGCGGCGCGGAAGCGCTCAATCTCGCTCTTGGAGGCGGTCGGCCCGACCAGCATACCGTAGCCGCCCGAGCCGTCGACCAGCTTGACCACCAGCTCGTCGAGATGGTCGAGCACGTAGCGCAGCGCCTCGGGCTCGCGGCAGCGCCACGTCTCGACGATCGGCAGCTTGGCCTCCCCGCCCGAGTAGAAGCGCACGATCTCGGGCATGTAGCTGTAGATCGCCTTGTCGTCGGCGATGCCGTTGCCGGGCGCGTTGATGATCGCGACGTTGCCGGCGGCGTAAGCGGCGATCAGCCCGGGCACGCCGAGCAGCGACTCGGGGCGGAACACCAGCGGATCGAGGAAGTCGTCGTCGACGCGGCGATAGATCACGTCGACCTTCACGCGCCCGGCGATCGTGCGCATGTAGACGAGATCGTCGTCGACGACGAGGTCGGCCGCCTCGACCAGCTCGATCCCCATCGAGTCGGCGAGGAAGCTGTGCTCGTAATAGGCCGAATTATAGTGGCCCGGCGTCAGCAGCACGCAATTGGGATGCTGCCCGCTGCCGCGCGGCGCGACCGACTTCATCGTCTCGAGCAGCATGTCGGGATAGCTGTCGACCGCCGCGACGCGGAACTTGGCGAACAGCTCGGGGCACAGCCGCACCATCGCCTCGCGGTTCTCGAGCATGTAGCTCACTCCCGAGGGCGTCCGCGCATTGTCCTCGAGCACGTAGAACTGATCCGGCCCGGTGCGCACCAGGTCGATGCCGCAGATGTGCGCCCAGACGTCGTGTGGCGGGCGGATGCCGGCGATCTCGGGGCGGAACTGCGGGTTGCCGAGGATCAGGTCGGCGGGAAGCACGCCTTCCTTGAGGATGCGGCGCTCGCCGTAGATGTCGACCAGGAAGGCGTTGATCGCCTCGACCCGCTGCACCAGCCCCTCGGACAGGCGCGCCCATTCGTCGGCGAGGAAGACGCGCGGCACGATGTCGAACGGGATGATGCGCTCGCTCGCCTCGCTCTCGCCATAGACCGCGAAGGTGATGCCGAGCTGGCGGAAGGTGACCTCGGCGGAGCGCTGGCGGCGGCGGAGCTCGTCGGACGGCGTCTCGTCGAGCCAGCGACACAGGTCCGCCAGCTCGGGGCGGGCACCGTCGCGATCGGCCGCCCCCATGATCTCGTCGAACGCCGCTGTCCCCATCTACCCCCGTCAACTCACGAGCCGAGATTTCGACCCATGCTGGCGGAGTTGGTTGCGCTGCACAAGCGGGTGGAGTGATTTTGGTTCAGTGCGCTCCTGCGGACGCAGGAGCCCAGGGTCGCGGGTTTTGTCCTGCGTGGCGCTGGGTTCCTGCGTCCGCAGGAACACGCCGGTGAGACGAAACCACGCGCGCTCCTGCGAGGGCGAGACCTTTGCCAACGTCGCGCAACGCTCCTCCTCTTCCGTCATCCCGGACCTGTTCCGGGATCCACTCCTCCGCAAGAACAGCGCGACATGAGTGTGCGGCACAGTGGATCCCGGACCAAGTCCGGGATGACGGAGGGGGGTTTTGCAAGGTCTCGCGAATGCGGGAGCCCAGAACCGCGGGCGTCACCCTCTGTGACTCCGGGTTCCTGCGTTCGCAGGAGCACGGGCGTGGCCGACTCAGCGATCCGCGGGCAGCGCGGCGAGCATCCCGCTGGTGAGCACCTGCGGCAGCACGCGCGGCGTGGCGGCACCGGGCTTGTACCAGAGGTAGAGCGGCACGCCGGCGCGGTTGTGCGCCTCGATGAAGCGGCCGAGCACCGGGTCGCCGTCGGTCCAGTCGCCGACCAGCACCGCCACCTTGCCCTCTTTGAACGCGGCCGCGGTGGTGGCGGTCTCGATCGCGGCCTTCTCGTTGACCTTGCAGGTGAGGCACCAGTCCGCGGTGAAATAGGCGAACACCGGCCGCCCTTCCGCCCGCAGCGCGGCGAGTCGTGCCTCGCTGAACGGCTCCGCGCCGGGCAGCCCCGCCACCGCGCTGGCGCCGCTCGCCGCCGGCCGCACCAGCGCCACCCCACCGAGCGCGAGCAGCAGCGCGACGCCGGCGGGCCACCACGCCGCGTCGCGCCCGGCGTGCTGGCGCAGCCCGGTCCACCACAGGCCGACCGCGGCGAGCAGGGTCGCGGCGAGGCCGAGCGTCATCCCGTCCACCCCGGCCTGGCGCCCCAGCACCCAGGCAAGCGCGAGCGCGGTCAGCCACATCGGCAGCGACAGGATACGCCGCAGCCGCGTCATCCACGCCCCCGGCCGCGGCAGCCGGGCGCGCAGCGCGGGCACGAAGCCGATCAGCAGGAAGGGCAAAGCGATCCCCAGCCCCAGCCCCGCGAACACCGCCAGCGCCGCCGCGGCGGGCAGCACCAGCGCGGCGCCGAGCGCGGCCCCCATGAACGGTCCGGTGCAGGGCGTCGCGACGAAAGCCGCCAGCGCGCCGGTCGCGAACGCCCCCGCCGCCCCGCTCCTGGCGGCGAACTGCGGCGTCGGCAGCTCGAACAGCCCGGCGAGGTTGAGCGCGATCGCGGTGACGAGCAGCAGCAGCGCGCCGATCACGCGCGGGTCCTGCAGCTGGAACGCCCAGCCCGCGCTCGATCCCGCCGCGCGCAAGGCCAGCAGCCCGGCGCCGAGCCCGACGCACACCAGCAGCACGCCCGCGGTATAGGCCAAGGCCTCGCGCCGCGCGTGCGCCGCGCTCTCGCCCGAGCGCGCGAGGCCGAGCGCCTTGAGGCTGAGAATCGGGAAGACGCAGGGCATCACGTTGAGCAGCAGCCCGCCCAGCACCGCGCCGGCGAAAGCGACCAGCGCGGTCGCGAGCATCCCCTCGCCGCCGCGCGGCGGCGCGACCGTGCCCGGCCGCGCGGTCAGCGCCAGCCCGCCGCCCGCGCCCGTGGCGAGCACGCCCGCGATCTCGCCCGTCAGCGGCTCGGCCGCGGCCTTGGTCTCCACCGTCAGCGTGTCGCCGTCGCGCGTGACCGTCTGCGGCGCGGCATAGTCGATCGCGCCGCCGCCCGCCGGATAGAACCACACGCCGCTCGCGGGCGCGTCCGCCGGGAAGGGCACCGCCAGCCGGAAGCGGTCACCGGCGCGCTGCCACGTCGCGGGCGTGGAGAGCGGGCGCGGGAGCGCGCGGCGCCAGCCGTCGAAGGCGGAGCGACGCGCGGGATCGATCGCGCCGTCCCCCACCGTCAGGTCGAGCGTGAGCGTCTGCGTCTCGGGGACGCAGATCTCCGCGGTGCAGACGAGATAGTCGAGCTTGGCGACCAGCGGCAGCCGCGTGCCCGGCGCCAGTCCCGCGGGCACGCGCAGCGTCGTCAGCAGCGCCCAGGGCTTCTCGTAGACATAGTTCATCAGCCCCGCGATCAGCAGCCGCGACGGCACCGGATAGTCGAGCTCGCCCGCGCGCGCGCCGGCGGGCAGCGTCCAGGTCACGCGAGTCGGCACGCCCGCGTCGCCGGGGTTGCGCCAATAGCCGTGCCACCCCGGCTGCGGCACGGCGCGGAACGCCAGCGCCACCTCGCCGCCGGCGGCGGGTCGGTCGCTCTCCGCCACCAAGGTCAGCGCGACGTGGCGCGCGGGCTGCGCCGACGCGCCGCTCCCGGCCAGCAGTGTCACGAGGATGAAAAGCGCCGCGCGCACAGCTTGCCTGACCATCGGACGCGTATCATAGCCGCGGTCGCCCCCGCATGCATCAAGGTTGGCCATGAAATCGCTCTTGCTCGCTCTGCTCGCCACCGTCGCCGCGGTGCCCGCGACCGCCCAGTCCGCCCCGCCCTCCCCGTCCGCCCCGCCCGCCGCGCCCGCCGACGCCCCGCGCACGCCGCCCAAGCTGATCGTGGCGATCTCGGTCGACCAATTCTCCGCCGATCTGTTCGCGCAATATCGCCGCCATTACACCGACGGCATGGCGCGGCTGCTGACCGGCGCGGTGTTCCCCTCGGGCTATCAGAGCCATGCCGCGACCGAGACCTGCCCGGGCCACTCGACCATCCTGACGGGCATGCGCCCGGCGCATACCGGGATCATCGCCAACAACTGGCTCGACCAGAAGGTCGGCCGCGCCGACAAGACGGTCTATTGCGCCGAGGACGAGCGCGCCGGCGGCGACCACGAACATTACACGCCCTCCGACCTCCACCTGAAGGTGCCGACGCTCGGCGACATGATGAAGCGCGCCGACCCGCGGTCGCGCGTCGTCGCGGTGGCGGGCAAGGACCGCGCCGCGATCATGATGGGCGGCCACACCACCGACCAGATCTGGTTCTGGGGCGGGCAGAAGTTCATCTCGCTGACGGGGCGGCAGGAGCCGGCGGTGGTCACGCGCGCCAACGCCGCGGTGGGCGCGCTGCTCGCCAGGCCGCAGGAGGCGCTGCCGCTGCCCGGCTATTGCAAGACGCTGGCGCGCCCGATCGCGGTCGGCGGCCAGACGCTCGGCACCGGGCGGTTCGAGCGCGCCGCGGGCGACGCCAAGGCGTTCCGCGCCTCGCCCGCGCTCGACGGCGCGGTGTTCGCGCTCGCCGCGGCGATGATCGAGGACATGAAGCTCGGCCGCGGCCCCGCCACCGACCTGATCGCGGTCGGTGCCTCGGCGACCGACTATGTCGGCCACTCGCTCGGCACGCAGGGGTCGGAGATGTGCATCCAGATGGCGCAGCTCGACGAGTCGATCGGCGGCTTCCTCGCCGAACTCGATCGCACCGGCATCGACTATGAGGTGGTGCTCACCGCCGATCACGGCGCGCACGACATGACCGAGCGCCAGCAGCAGCGCGCGATGCCGATGGAGCAGCATGTCGCGCCCGAGGCCTCGGCGACGACGATCGGCGCCGCGATCGGACGCGATCTCGGCATCGCCGGTCCGGTGCTGCTCGGGCCGGAGGGCGACGTCTATCTCGCCGATTCGGTGCCCGCGGCGAAGCGTGCGCCGGTGCTGGCGGAAGCGAAGAAGCGCTTCCTCGCGCAGCCGCAGGTCGCCGCCGCCTTCACCCGCGACGAGCTCGCCGCCACCCGCATGGCGACCACCCCGCCCGAGACCTGGACGCTGATCGAGCGCGCACGCGCCTCGTTCGATCCGGAGCGGTCGGGCGACCTGACCGTGCTGCTGCGCCCGCGCGTCACCACGATCAAGGCGCCGGGACCGGGCTATGTCGAGACCCATGGCAGCCCGTGGGACTATGACCGCCGCGTGCCGATCCTGTTCTGGCGCAAGGGGATGGCCGGGTTCGAGCAGCCGCTGTCGGTGGAGACGGTCGATATCGCGCCGACGCTGGCGGCGACGATCGGGCTGCCGGTGAGCGGCCTCGACGGCCGCTGCCTCGACCTTGACGCCGGTGCGGGCGACACCTGCGCGCGCTGATCGTGGCTCAGGCGAGCGTCGCCGGCACCGCCGGATAGACGCTCGCCACCTCGCCCAGCGCCGCCTCGAGCGGCGCGAGATGCGCGGCGAACGGACGCCAGGCGCGGTCGCCGCCGCGGAAGAGCGGCTGGCGCACCTGCTCGGACGAGGCGGTGCGCACCGCGCGCTCGGTCGCGTGGAAGTTGAGGCACGCCGCCTCGAACGCCAGCCCGCACGCCGCCAGCAGCGCGCGGATCTGCGGCTCGGGCGAGTCGACCAATCCCTCGTGGATCACGCGATGCACCGCGCCGGGCTGGACCGCGTCGACGCGCGCCATCAGCCGGACATAGTCGCGATAGTAGCGCCCCATGTCGGTGAGGTCGTAGCTGAACCCCTGCCCGCGCGCGAAATGCTGCTTGTAGTTGGAGAAGCAGCAGGCGCGCGGGTCGCGGCGCGCGTCGATGATCGTGGCGTTGGGCAGGATCAGCCGGATCAGCAGCACGTGCGCCCAGTTGTTGGGCAGTTTGTCGACGAAGTAGGGCCGGTCGGTGCGCCGCTGCACCGCGGCGCGGCGCAGATAATCCTCGCCCAGCTCGCGCGCGCGCTCGGCGGTGAGCGAGGCGAGGCCCTGCGGATAATCGCCGATCCGCCGCGCGATCGCGGGCAGGTCGGGCAGCTCGGTCGTCCCCTCGACCTGGCTGTGCGAGGCGAGGATCTGCTCGACCAGCGTCGAGCCCGCGCGCGGCATGCCGAGCACGAAGATCGGGTCGCGCGCCGGACAGCCCCAGCCGCTGCGCGCGGCGAAGAAGTCGGGGGTGGCGAGCGCGACGCTCGCGTCGACGAACGCCTCGGTCGCGTCGGCGTCGTAGACGATGCCGCGCCGCCGCCGCGCGTTGCCCGCGGCGTAATGCGCGAAGGCGCGGTCGGCGTCGCCGCGCTCCTCCCACGCCTTGCCGAGCGCGAAGTCGAGGTGGAAGCGATCCTCGTCCTCGCCGGCCTCGATCAACGCGCGCTCCATCGCCGCGACGTCATCGTCGTCGAAGCGCACCGTCTTGAGGTTGGCGAGGCTCCACCACGCCTCGCCCAGCACCGGCCGCAGCGCGATGGCGCGGCGATAGGCCGCGACCCCCTCGGCCTGCCGCCCCACCGTCTTGAGCATATGGCCGAAGCTCATCCACACCTTGGGCTGCGCGGGCGCGGCGGCGAGCACGCGCTCGTACAAAGCGATCGCCTCGTCGAAGCCGCCGAGCCGCCCCAGCGCCGCGGCCTTGAGATTGGCGTGGCCGAGATGCTCGGGCTCGACCGCGAGCAAAGCGTCGAGCTCGGCCAGCGCCTCGGTCGGCCGGTTCTGGCGATAGAGCACGATCGCGAGATTGGCGCGCGCCGCGGTGAAGCCGGGCGCCAGCTCGAGCGCGCGGCGCAGCAGCGTCTCGGCGTCGCGGTTGCGCCCGAGCCGCCCCGCCAGCTCGGCCAGCATGCGGATCGCGCGCGCGTCGAACGGATCCCGCTTAAGATAGCCACGGAGCAGCGGCTCGGCGACCTCCAGGCGATTGTCGTGGAGCGCCAGCGCCGCGTCGACTAGCAGGGGCGGCAGACGCCGGGGTTCGCGGACAGACACGAGGGACATGGAAGAGCGAGACAATCACGCCGAGGCCGCGCGATCAAGCCGCGCGCTCACCTTCTGGGGTCTGCTGGCGCTGGTGATGGGCAATCTGATCGGCTCGGGCATCTACCTGCTGCCCGCCACGCTGGCGCCGCTGGGGGCGAACGCCACGCTCGGCTGGGTGGTGACGATCGCGGGGGCGATGACGCTGTCGTTCGTGTTCGCGCGCCTCGCCGCCGCGATCCCGCGCGCGGGCGGGCCTTACGCCTATGCCGATGCCGCGTTCGGGCCGGTGATCGGCTTCGCCACCGCCTGGAGCTATTGGACGCTCGTCTGGGCGGGCAACGGCGCGGTGGCGGTGGCGGTGGTGAGCGCGCTCAGCCTCGCCTTCCCCGCGCTCGCGCCGCACGCCGCGATCGCCGCGGTGGTGCTGGTGTGGGTGGCGGTGCTGGTCAACATCCGCGGCGTCGATCTCGCGGTGAAGCTGCAGATGACGACGATGGTGATCAAGCTGGTGCCGCTCGCCGCGGTGGTGCTGCTCGCCGGCTGGCTGCTGCTGACGCGCGGCGCCGGCGCGGTGGCGCATGACGTCGCGGTGCCACTGACGGTGACGGGCACCGCGGGCGCGGCGGCGCTGACCTTCTGGGGCTTTCTCGGGGTCGAGTCGGCGACGGTGCCGGCCGACCGCGTCGCCGACGCGCGCCGCACCGTGCCGCGCGCGACGCTGGTCGGCACCGCCGCTGTAGGGGTGATCTACCTTATCGTGTCGAGCGCGATCACCGCGCTGATGCCACGCGCCGCGGTCGCCGCCTCGCCCGCACCGATCGCGGCGTTCCTCGGCATCGCCTTCGGCAGCGGCGTCGCGCAGGTGGTCGCGCTGTTCGCCGCGGTCAGCGCGCTCGGCGCGCTCAACGGCTTCGTGCTGCTGCAGGGCGAGGTGCCGCGCGCGATGGCGCAGGGCGGCGTGTTCCCGCGCTGGTTCGCGCGCGAGACCGCGCAGGGCACGCCGGCGCGCGCGCATGTCGTCGCCGGGCTGCTCGTCACCGCGGTGACGCTCGCCAATTTCACCCGCGGCATGGGCGACCTGTTCGCCTTCGTCGCCTCGGTGTCGCTCGCCGCGGGCATGCTGGCCTATCTCGCCAGCGCGCTCGCCGCGGTGAAGCTGCTGCGCGACGACCCCGCCGCGCGCGTCGTCGGCGTGATCGCGGCGGTGTTCGTCGGCTGGCTCTCCTACGGGCTCGGCGCCGAGGCGAACGGCTGGGCGCTGGTGCTGCTGCTCGCCGGGGTGCCGGTCTATCTCGCGGTCAGGCGCGGCGGCGCCAGCGCGCGCTGAGTTTGCGGTCGGCAAGGATGGCGTGCGCGGCATTGTGGCCGGGCGCGCCGGTCACGCCGCCACCCGGATGCGCGCCCGAGCCGCACATGTAGAGCCCGCGGATCGGCGCGCGATAGTCGCCGTGGCCGAGCACCGGGCGCGCCGACCAGAGCTGGTCGAGGCTCATCCGCCCGTGGAAGATGTCGCCGCCGATCAGCCCGAACTTGCGCTCGAGGTCGAGCGGCGAGTGGATCTGGCGCGCGATCACGCTGGCCTTGAAGTTGGGCGCGTGCGCGGTGACCGTGTCGATGATGTGATCGGCGACCTCCTCGCGCACCTCGTCCCAGCTCCGTCCGTCCGGCAGCTCGGGCGCGAACTGCTGACAGAACAGGCTGGCGACGTGCTGCCCCGGCGGGGCGAGGCTGTCGTCGACCGTGCTGGGGATCTTCATCTCGACGATCGGCTGGCGCGACCAGCCGTGGACGCGCGCGTCGTCATAGGCGCGGTCCATATAGTCCGTGCCCGGCGCGATGATGATCCCGGCAGTGTGATGCTCGGCGCGCTCGCGCCCGGGCAGCACGGAGAAATCGGGCAGCTCGCTCAGCGCCACGTTCATCCGGAACGTGCCCGAGCCGGTCTTGAACCCGGCGATCCGGCGGCGGAAATCCTCGGGCAGCTCGTGCCCCGCGACCATCTGGCGGTACAGCATCGCCGGCCCGACGTTGGCCGCCACGATCGGCGCGACGATCTCCTGCCCGCTCTCCAGCACCACGCCCGCGGCGCGCCCGCCGTCGACCAGCACGCGCGCGACCGGCGCCTCGACGCTGATCTCGACGCCCTCGGCGACGCACGCCGCCGCCATCGCCTGGGTGATCGCGCCCATGCCGCCGACCGAATGGCCCCAGGCGCCGTACTTGCCGTTCACCTCGCCGAAGACGTGGTGGAGCAGGACATAGGCCGAGCCCGGCGTCGACACGCCGGCGTAATTGCCCACCACCGCGTCGAAGGCGAAGGCGGTCTTGACGTGATCGTCCTCGTACCAGCCGTCGAGGAAGTCGCGCGCCGATTTGGTGAAGACGTCGAGCAGGTCGCGCTGCGCCGCGATGTCGAGCTTGGCGAGCGGCCAGGCCTGGCGCGCCGCGCTGACCAGCTCGAGCAGCCCGCCGCCCGCGTTGGGCGGGATCTCGAGCGCGAGGTCGCGCAGCACCTGCGCGACGCGCTCCAGCGCGGCGTCATAGGCGGGGTAAGCGTCGGCGTCGCGCTGGCTGAAGCGCGCGAACTGCGCCTGGGTGCGCTGCGCCCCCCCGCCGAGCGTCAGATAGGTGTCCGGGAAGGGGAAGAAATTGCTGATCGTGCGCTCGATGATGCGATAGCCGCGATCGTGCAGCTTCATGTCCGCGATCACCTTGGGGCGCAGCAGGCTGACGGTGTAGCTGGCGGTGGAGTTGCGGAAGCCGGGGTGGAACTCCTCGGTCACCGCCGCGCCGCCGACGACGTGGCGGCGCTCGAGCACGCGCACCTTGAGGCCCGCGCGCGCGAGGTAGAAAGCGCAGACCAGGCCGTTGTGCCCCCCGCCGATGATGATCGCGTCGTAGCGCTGCGTCATGATGCCCCCATCTGCTTCTTCTCGTCCAAGTCTGATCCGTCATCCCGGCCTAGAGCCGGGATCCATGGTGCCGCGAGAGTGACGACTGCGGTGTACGCGGCCCAATGGATCCCGGCTCAAGGCCGGGATGACGGACAACGGCGGCGTCTCGTCGCTACGCCAACCTACCGCCACCCCTCACACCCCGCGCACCCGCCGCGACCAGCCCGGGGGCGGGGCGCGGTGCTGGCGTGCCTCGGGGATGCGCTCGCGGATCTTGGCGGCGAAGCTGCGCAGGCACACCTCGCTCGCGCCGATCGGGCCGGCGGTGTAGCTCGACGACGCCATCCCCTCCTGCACGCGCTCGATCAGCCAGGTGTCCTCGGCGTTGACGGTGCGGTTGATCCGCCAGTTGGCGTAGCGCACCAGCCGCATCTCGCGCCGCGCGTCGGGCAAAGCGAAGCTCATCTCGCGCAACAGGCTGGTGGTCGGCGTCAGCGGCAGCCATTGCATGAAGTCGATCTGGTCGGCGTAGATGTCGAACGCCATGTTGGGCCACAGCTTGTAGTAGAGCCAGCGCCGCTGGTTCGCCTCGGGCAGATGGTCGACGCGCGGCAGATGCGTCTGGTAGAAGCGCTCCCACCAGTCGCTCGACGGCCGGTCCACCAACTCGCCCGACATGCGATCGACCCAGCCTGCCGCCTCGATCGCGTAGCTCTTGCCGAACAATCGCGTCAGCCCGTCGTGCGCGACCGGGATGTGGAGGTTGTCCGAGTAATTGTCGCCGACATTCTTCCAGTTCACCCGCCGCTCGCGCTCGCGCACGTCGGAGAGGCGGCGCATCTCCTCGAAGCGATAGGGCGCCACCTCGGCGTCATAGGGCGCCATCATCGTCGCGACGCTCGGCCCGCCATCGTCCTCCAGCCGCACGAAGACGAAGCCGCGCCAGATCTCGACCGCGACGCTGGCGAGCCCGTTCTCCTCGAGCCGCAGTGCGGGATAGTCGCGCTTCATCGGCACGCCCGACAGGCGCCCGTCGAGCTCGTACACCCAGGCATGATACGGACAGACGAGCTTGCGGGCGCAGCCGCTCGCCCCCTCCACCAGCCGCATCGCGCGATGGCGGCAGACGTTGTGAAAGCCGCGGATCACGCCGTCGGTGCCGCGCACGGCGACGAGCTGCTCGCCGAGATAGGAGAGCGTCCGCCACGCGCCCGGCTCGGCGAGATCGCTCTCGTGGCAGACGATCTGCCACGACGGGAGGATCACGCGCGCGCATTCCAGCTCGAAATATTCGGCGTCGGTATAGAGCCAGCCGGGCAGGCTCCAATCCGCGTCGGGATCGGCGTAAGGCAGATCGGACGAACGATGCACGGAGCCCTCAACGGTGGTTATTGCACGACCGTATAACAACGCTGTCCGATGAGCAAGCGCTCGTCCCCCGCGGCGCGCCGCGCCGAGTTGATCGATGCCACGGCGAGGGTTCTGGCGGCGCGCGGCGCGGCGGGGACGTCGGTACGCGTCATCGCCGCGGCGGCGGGGGTGTCGCCGGGGCTGGTGACGCATCATTTCGGCGGCGTGGAACGGATGGTCGAGGCGACCTATGACCGCCTCGCGGCGCAGGTCGGCGCGGCGCTGGAGCGCGCGGTCGCCGCGGAGACCGCGCCGCGCGCACGGCTCGAGGCCTATCTCGACGCCAGTTTCGCGCCGCCGATCGCCGACCCCACGCTGCTGGCGACGTGGATCGCCTTCTGGAGCCTGGCACAGGGTGGCGGCGCGATGCAGGCGAGCCACGAGCGCCATTATGCCGGCTATCGCGCGCGCCTGGAGGAATTGCTGGCAGAGGTGGGCGTGACGGCACCGCGACGGCGGCTCGCCGCGGTCGGGCTCACCGCGCTGGTGGACGGGCTGTGGCTGGAACTGTGCCTGTCGCCGGGCAGCTTCACCGCGGACGAGGCGCGCGCGATCGTCGCCGGTTATGTCGCGGCGCTATGACGCAGGGCGGATGATGCCGCCGACCGGCGCGGGGCGGCTGATCCACCTCGGTCGAACCGTGCTCCTGCGAACGCAGGAGCACGTTGCTGGTTCGAACAAGGATGGATCCTACGCTCGCGGGCCGGTAGACGCGCGCCGAGCCGACGCGACCCGCTCAGCGCGGCGGGGCGACCAGCACGTCGCGCCCCACCGCGGTCACGTCGCGCTGCCCCGCCAGCGCCATCGCCACCGCCAGTTCGTGGCGCAGCAGCGCGAGCAACCGCGTCACCCCCGCCCCGCCCTGCGCGCCGAGCGCATAGGCCCAGGCGCGCCCGAGCAGCACGCCGCGCGCGCCGAGCGCGAGCGCGCGCAGGATGTCGGTCCCCGAGCGGATGCCGCCGTCCATCAGCACCTCGGCGCGGCCATCGACCGCCTCCACCACGCGCGGCAGCGCCGCGACCGCGGAGGGCGCGCCGTCGAGCTGGCGACCGCCGTGGTTGGAGACGATGATCGACTCCGCCCCGGCCGCGACCGCGTCGCGCGCGTCCTCGGCGTCGAGCACGCCCTTGATGACGAGCCGCCCGCGCCAGTGCCGGCGCAACCACTCGAGGTCGGCCCAGGTGACCGAGGCGTCGAAGTTGCGGCTGACCCAGGCGGTGAACTCGGCCAGCCCCGCGCCGCCCGGCATCTTGGCGGCGTAGTTGCCGAGCGTGTGCGGCCGCCCGCGCACGCCGACGTCCCACGCCCACGCCGGGTGCCGCGCGATCTCGACCGCGCGCCGCAGCCGCGCCGCCGCGCCCTGGTCGCCGGTCAGGCTGGTGCGCACGTCGCGGCGCCGCGGGCTGTGGACGATCAGGTCGACCGTCAGCACCAGCGTCTCGACCCCCAGCGCGGCGGTGCGCGCGAGCAGGTCCTCCATGAAGCCGCGGTCCTTGATGATGTAGAGCTGGAGCATCAGCGGCGCCGCCGCGGCCACCTCCTCGATCCCGCAGCACGACGAGGAGGAGAGGATGAACGGCACACCCGCCGCCGCCGCCGCACGCGCCGCCTGGACCTCGCCGCGCCGCGCGTACAGGCCGGCGAGCCCGATCGGCGCGAGCGCCACCGGGAAGTCGGCCGCCTGCCCCATCAGTGTCGTGGCGAGGGTGAGCCCGTCGACGTCGCGCATCACGCGCTGCCGCAGCTTCAGCGCGGCGAGATCGGCGGTGTTGGCGCGCAGCGTCTCCTCGGCATAGGAGCCGCCGTCGATATATTCGAACAGAAAGTCGGGCAGGCGCCGCCGCGCCATCGCGCGGAAATCGTCGACCGAGGCGGCGATCATCGCCCGCTCACGCGCCGCGCCACTGCGGCGTGTCCTTGGCGAGGAACGCGCGCACGCCCTCGGCGAAGTCGGCGCTGCCGTAGACGCGCGCGATCAGGTCGGCGATGTCGGGCTGCGCGGCGACGGCGGCGCGGCGGATCGCCTCCTTGCTCACCGCCATCGTCAGCGGCGCGTGCGCGAGCAGCCGATCGACCAGCGCGGCGACGGTGGCGTCGATCTCCGCGGGCGCGACCACGGCGTTGACCAGCCCGAGCGCGTGCAGCTCGGCCGCGTCGACGATCTCGGCGCCGAGCAGCAGCCGCTTCGCCATCGCCACGCCGGCATGCTGGACCAGCCGGCCATAGCCGCGCGCGGACAGGCAGTTGCCGATCGTCCTTGCCAGCGGCGAGCCGAACCGCGCGCCCGCGGCGGCGACACGGAAGTCGCTCGCGAACGCCAGCGCAAGCCCGCCGCCGACCGCCCAGCCGTCGACGATCGCGATCACCGGCTGCGGCAGCGCCTCGACCGCGCCGACATAGCCGTCCATCTCCGCCTCGTACGCGACGCCCTGGTCGCCGCCGGTGAAGTCGCGGAAGCCGGCAATGTCGGTGCCCGAGACGAACGCCTTGCCGCCCGCGCCGCGCAGCGTGACGACGCGCACCTCACGGTCGGCGGCGATCGCGGCGCAGGCGTCGCCCAGCCCGCGCCACATGTCCCAGGTCAGCGCGTTATAGGCGGCGGGGCGGTCGAAGGTGATGCGCGCGACCGCACCCTGCTTCTCGTAGCGGGTGACGCCAGCGCTCACGCCGTCGCGCCCTGCGCCAGCCGGCCCGCCGCGCGCAGCTCGCCGCGGATCTCGTCGCCGTGCTCGTCGAGCAGCGGCGGCGGGTAGCGCACCTGCTGCGGCGTCGCCGACAGCTTCACCGGGAAGCCCAGCGCCTTGATGCTGCCCTCCACCGGGTGCGGGATGTCCTGCACCATCGCGCGCGCCTGCGCGTGCTCACTGGTGGTCGACTGCGCGTAATCCAGGATCGGCCCCGCCGGCACGCCCGCGGCGAGCAGCGCGTCGACCCAGTCGGCGACGCTGCGCGCGCGGAAGCTGGGGCGCAGCAGCTCGATCAGCTCGCGCGCGTTGCCGACGCGCGCGCTGTTGTCGACGAAGCGCGGGTCGTCCGCCAGCTCGGCGCGATCGATCACGCCGAGCAGCGCGAGCCACAGCTTCTGGTTGGCGGCGGCGAAGACGAACCAGCCGTCCGCCGCCTCCACCGCCTGATAGGGCGCGGACATGCGGTTGGCGCTGCCGAGCGGGCGCGGGCTCTTGCCGGTGCCCCACAGCTCCGCGGTCTCCCACACCGACAGGCCGAGCGCGGCCTCGAACAGCGAGGCGGTGACGAGCTGCCCCTCGCCGGTGCGCTCGCGCACGAACAGCGCGGACAGGATGCCATAGGCCGCGAACAGCGCCGAGCCGAGATCGCCCACCGGCGTGGTGTTCTTGACCGGCTCGGCGTCGGGGAGGCCGACCGCGCTGATCAGCCCCGACATCGCCTGCGCGATCAGGTCATAGCCGGGGCGAGTCGCCCAGGGTCCGCTCGCGCCGAAGCCCGAGATGCTGGCGTAGATCAGCCGCGGGTTGCGCGCGCGCAGCGTCTCATACCCCATGCCCAGCCGCGCCGCGACGCCGGGGCGGCCGTTCTCCACCAGCACGTCGGCGGTGTCGACCAGGGCGTAGAAGGTCTCGCGATCGGCCGCGTCCTTGAGATCGAGGACGATGCTGCGCTTGTTGCGGTTGAGCGCGAGGAAGCCGGGGCTGTCCTCGCCCTTGAGCCGGAAGCCCATCGAGCGGCGCGAGCTGTCGCCGACGTGCGGCGGCTCCACCTTGATGACGTCGGCGCCCATGTCGCCCAGCAGCATGCAGCAGAACGGCCCCGCCATCACCTGCGACACGTCGAGCACGCGGATCCCCGCCAGTGGCTGATCGCCCGTCATCATCCCCGCCCCGCCCCTCGGCACTCAAGTGTATTCATCTTATGCAGCTTGCATACAACTTCCGCGAGCGGCGGCAAGGGCCGGCGCGCGCTCACGCGCCCGGCTTGTCCTGCGTGATCGCGATCGTGCCCAGCGCCCCCGCGTCGCTGGGCAGGTCCGCGCTGCCCGCGGGGAAGCCGTTCTTCGACAGGATCATCGCCTCGACGTCGGCCACCTTGGCGGCGCCGAGCGAGTTCGGATTGTCGAGCGGCATGGTCGTCTTGATCCGCGTGAACAGCGCCGCGGCAGTCTGGCCGTTCCAATTGGCGAGGAAGCCGCCGCCCGCGAGCGCCGGCGCCTGGTCGTTGCCGCCGAGCGCGTCGCCGTGGCAGCTCGCGCAGTGGGCGGCATAGACCGCGGCGCCGCGCTGCACCTGCGCCGCGCTATAGACGCCGCCCCACACGCTCCTCGGCGCGGCCTGTGACAGCGCCACCGCGGGCAGTGCGACCAGCGCGACGGCGAGCAACGGGCGGAGCGACGGATGGGGCATGCGCACCTCTGGGGACAAGCCGCTCACGCGGCGGGGAGACGGTAGGCGACCAGCTCGCTGCTGTACGCGCCGCCGCCGATCGCGATGACGATGTACTGGCGCTGATCGAGCATGTAGGTCATCGGCGCGCCGGTCTGGCCCGCGGGCATGTAGACCGCGCCCTTCTGCTCGCCGCTGGCCTTGTCATAGGCGCACAGCATCGCGCCGCGGCGCCCGTCGGGCAGCGTGAAGACGCCGGGCTCGCCGCAGATCACCAGCGTCTTGGTCACCAGCGGCCCGACATTGCCCGAGCGCCCCGTCTTGGGGATGGTCAGGCCCTTGAGCTTGGGATGGTTGCGCACCGTGTCGGGGGTCTCGCCGTGCGCCACCTGCCACAGATGCGCGCCGCGCTTGAGGTCGATCGCGGTGATACGACCATAAGGCGGCTTGAGCAGCGGCAGCCCCTCCACCGTCAGCGCGCCGTACGTATGGTCGCCGCGGCGCGGCGCGTCGGGCATGCCGCGCACGTTGATGACCGCGAAGTCGGAGCGCTTCGATGACCGCGAAGTCGGAGCGCTTCGGATCGTCGTTGGGCAGCTCGCTCATCACATCGGCCACGGTCTTGGAATAGACGTAGACCACGCCCGTCTCGGGGTCGGCGCCGCCGCCGGGCCAGTTGGTGCCGCCGGTCAGGTTGGGCGCGGTGAGCGTGCCCCAGGTGCCCTCGCGGTCGAACATCGAGGCCGGAGTGAAGAGCGGGCCGCGGCGATAGTTCTTCGCGACCGCCAGCGCCTTGGCGCGAAGCTCCGGCGTGAAGTCGATCAGGTCGTCGTCGCCGACGCCCTGGACGTCATAGGCGGCGGGACGCGACGGGATCGGCTGGGTCGGCGCGTACCATTCGCCGGGCACGTCGCCCTTGGGCACCTTGCGCTCGGGGATCGGCCAGATCGGCTTCCCCGTCGCGCGGTCGAGCACGTAGAGGAAGCCCTGCTTGGTCGGCTGCGCGAGCAATTGCCGCGTGCGCCCGCCGACCGGCACGTCGAGCAGCATCGCGGCGCAGGGGATGTCATAGTCCCACAGCCCGTGGTGGACGAGCTGGTAGTGCCATTTGCGCTCGCCGCTATCGAGGTCGACCGCGACGATGCTCTCGCCGAACAGGCCGGGGCCGCGACGATACTGGCCGCCGACGTCGCCGGTCGGCAGCTCGATGCCGAGATAGGCGAGGTTGAGCGCGGGATCGGCCGAGATCTGGCACCACATGCCGGCGTTGCCGATGGCCGCGGTGCCGTCGAGCCAGGTGTCATAGCCGAACTCGCCGGGGCGCGGGATGGTGTGGAAGATCCACTTCCGCCGACCGGTGCGCGCGTCATAGCCGCGCACGTAGCCGCGGACGTTGTCGCGCGTCTTGGGCACGTTGCCCGCGGTGTGCGCGGCGCCGACCACGACCGTGTCCTTGGCGACGAGCGGGGTCGAGTTGAGCCCGACGTCGCTCTCGATCAGGTCGATCTCCTGGTCGAACTCGGTCTTGAGGTCGACCACGCCGTCGCTGCCGAAGCCGGGGATGCGCTGGCCGGTGCGCGGGTCGAGCGCGATCAGCCGATAGCCGATCGTGACGTAGAGCAGCCGCTCCTCTTTGCCGTCGGTCCAGTAGGACACGCCGCGCCCGGAGAGCTGGCGCGGCGCCTTGCGCGCGCGCTCGCCCTCGTCCTCGCGATGGATCCACAACAGCTCGCCGGTCGCGGCGTCGAGCGCGACCACGTCGCGGCGCGACCCGGCGGTGGAGTAGATCACGCCGTTGACCACCAGCGGGGTCGCCTCGAGCTGATAGTCGGGACGCGTGCCGAGCGAGTCGGTGCGGAAGCGCCACGCCACCTCGAGGCTGTCGAAATTCGCCGCGTTGATCTGGTCGAGCGCGGCGTAGCGCGTGCTCGCCAGATCGTTGGCATAGTGCAGCCAGTCGGTGTCGCCCGGGGCACGCTGCCGCGCGCTGACCTGCGCCGCCGCGAAGGGCGCGCGCAGCGCCAGCAACGTCAGCGGCGGCAGCGCCAGCAGCGCGCGTCGGGTGAAGCGCATCGCGCGGTCCCCTGCCGGCGGCCTCAGTGCGCCGGCTCGAAATTGTGCAGGATGACGGGGCGGGGGTTGATCGGGATGCGGGTCGACATCGGGGCGCTGGGATCGTTGCCGGCGCGGTGCCAGCGCCCGCGCGCCGCGGTCACCACGTCACCTGGCTCCGAGGTGAAATAGGGATAGCCCTCGATCTTGTAGCCGATCTTGCCTTCCATGATGAACCAGAACTCGGTCCATTCGGTGTGGAAATGGCCCTTGTTGGTGTCGGGCGGCACCGCGTCGGCTGCCTTGCCGCGCAGGATGTTCGAGGTCCAGTGATCGTCCCACACGAACTTGCCGTTGTACGGCTTGTCGCCGACCGCGATCGTCTTGAAGAAGTCGACGTAGATCGGGTTGGTGTCGCGATCCTTCGCCGGGCCGGGGTTGCCCGTCACCTTGACATAGGTGCGGCCCTTGACCGGGTCGGGGGTCTCGCTGGGGGGATAGAGCGGCGCGGTGCCGGCCTGGCGCACCTCGAACCAGACGGCGGGCTGCTGCCCGACATTCTCGACCGAATAGACGTGGCGGAACGGCACGCTGACCATGAAGCCCTTGGTCGCGGTGAAGGGCTCGGCGCCGTCGATCGTCACGCGCAGGCTGCCGTCCCACACGATGAACATGATGCGGTCGTCCGCGAAGAAGCGCGGCTTGGTCTTCTTGCCGGCGCCGAGCGAGACATAGTCCGCGTCCTGCTCGGGGTTGCGCACCACGGGATGGACCCAGTCGCTCTGGCCGCGATGCGCCGCGCGGATGTCGGCGAGCTTCCAGTGGACCTTGTTGGGGGCACTGTAAGCGGTCGGCTGCGTCGGCTTGGGCGCCCAATATTCGCCGGGCATCTTGGGCTGGGTCACCGGCATCGGATCCTCGCGCCCGGAGAATTGGGCGGAGGCGGCGACGCCACCGGCGAGCGCCACGACCGCGCCGCCCAGGTACAGCAACCCTTTCATCCCACTCTCCTTTTTGCGACGCTGCCCGTGGGCGCGCCGTTTGTATGGACAAGCACAATCTTGTATGCGATCTCGAACGACGTCAAGCGCGCGGACGATGATCCTCGTCAACCGGTGCTGGCGCTTCGGGGAGGATCGGGATGCGCTGGACGCTGGCGGGGCTGTTATTGACCGCGATCCTCGCCGCCCCGCTGCCCGCCGCCGACTATCAGGCCGATCTCGGTCCGATGCCGCTCGACGACGAGACCAAGGCGGTGATCGCGGGGCGCGGCGAGGCGGACGCGCGGCTCGACGGCACGCGGCTGACGGTCAGCGGGCGCTTCCGCGGCTTGCCCTCGCGCGCCACCGCGGCGCACCTGCTGATCGGCGCCGCCATCGGCGTGCCGGGCAGCAAGGCGCTGACGCTGACGGTGAGCGGCGACACCGACGGCACGATCGCGGGTAGCTACCGGCTGAGCAGGGCACAGGCCGCCGCGCTGCGCACCGGGCGGCTGTACGTCCAGATCGACAGCGAGAAGGCGCCGCCGGGCTATAGCTGGGGACCGAAGGGGACCTTGTGGGGCTGGCTGCTCCCCGCGCACGCGCGCGCCACCCCCGGCGTGCCGCAGCGCGGCGGCTGGTTCCTGCCGCAGCTCGACACACCGCGGCGCTGACCATGCGACACTTTGCCCTTCGCCCCCGCGCCGCGCTCCTGCTCGCCGCCGCCGGTGCCGCGCTCGCCGGCACGATCGCGGTCGCGCAGCAGCCCGGCGGTTTCTTCACCCGCGCGCAGGTCGCCGCGGGACGCAGCGCCTATGCCGAGCAATGCGCCGCCTGCCATCAGAGCGACCTCGCCGGCGCCACCGACGCGCCGGCGCTGACCGGCGCCTCGTTCAACGCGGTGTGGGGCAAGCGCGCGATCGCGGCGCTCTATAGCAAGATCCACGCCTCGATGCCGTACGGTCGCGGCGCCAGCCTCGACGACGCGACCTATGACGCGATCGTTGCCTATATCCTCTACGCCAATGGCGCGCCCGCGGGCGACACGCCGCTCGATCGGAACGCGACGACGCTGCTCGGCGCGGTGGCGAGCGGCAAGCCCCCCGCCGACGCCTTCGCCGACCCCCAGGCCACCGCCGCGACCGGCGCGCCCGCCGGCAGCACCGCCTCGCAGGAGGCACAGATCGGCGGCGCCAAGGAGTCCGCTCCCGCCGACGGCCCCGGCGGCGCCGCCGCGCCCGCCACCTCGGCGGGCTTCGCCGCGCCGGGGCAGAAGGTGAAGTACGCCGATCCCGGCCGCTTCGTGCTGCCGAGCAAGCCGGGGCTGAGCCTCAGGGGCGCGATCGCCGGCTATCGCCCCGTCACCGACGCGATGCTGCGCGACCCGCCACCGGGCGACTGGCTGATGTTCCGCCGCAACTATCAGGGGTGGAGCTACAGCCCGCTGGCGCAGATCGACACCGGCAACGTGGCGAAGCTCCAGCTCAAGTGGATGTGGTCGATGCCCGAGAACGGCACGATGGAGGACACCCCCATCGTCCATGACGGGATCATGTACATGTGGGGCGTCGGCAACGTCATCCAGGCGCTCGACGCGCGCGACGGCGAGCTGCTGTGGGAAAACCGGCTCGGCCCCTTCCCCACCAGCGCCGGCCCCGGCCCGTCCTCGGTGGAGACGCGCGCGATGGGGCTGTGGGGCACCAACCTCTACGTCAACACGCCCGAGGGCTGGGTCTATGCGCTCGACGCGCGCAGCGGCGAGGAAGTGTGGAAGACGCACATCACCGACGAGAAGCCCGGCGTCGGCCGCTCCACCGGCGGGCTGATCATCATCAAGGGCAAGGTGATCGTCGGCATGACCAATTGCGGGCGCAAGGGCACGCCCGACCATTGCTATATCAGCGCCTATGACGCCGCGACGGGGAAGCGCGACTGGACCTTCGCCACCGTCGCGCTGACCGGCCAGCCCGGCGGCGACAGCTGGGGCGCGCTGCCCGACGACGAGCGCAAGGGATCGGAGACCTGGATCGCGGGCACCTACGATCCCGCGCTCGACACCACCTATTGGGGCACCGCGCAGGGCAAGCCGTGGCGCCGCGACGAGCGCGGCTCCGCCACCGGCGCGACCGACTACGCCAACTCGACGCTGGCGCTAGACCCCGGCACGGGCAAGCTGCGCTGGTGGTTCAACCACGCGCCGGGCGAGACCTTCGACCTCGACGAGGTGTTCGAGCGCGTGCTGGTCGATCACGGCGAGCGCAAGTCGCTCTACACGATCGGCAAGGCCGGGATCCTATGGCAGCTCGATCGGACGAACGGCAAGTTCCTCGGCGCCACCGAGACCGTGTTCCAGAACGTCTTCACGCGGATCGACCCGGTGACCGGCCGGCCGAGCTACCGCGACGACGTGGTCAAGCAGCAGTCCGACCAGTGGCTCGCCTCCTGCCCCGGGCCCGAGGGCGGGCACAATTGGCAGGCGATGAGCTATCACCAGCCGAGCGACGCTTTGGTGATCCCGCTCAGCCAGAGCTGCGTGCTGATGCTCGGCAACGGCAGTCAGGTCTATTACGAGATGCCCGGCACCGGCGGGCAGCTCGGCCGGCTCTCCGCCTATCGCGCCCGCGACCGCGCGCCGCTGTGGACCGTGCAGCAGCGCGCGCCCTTCCTCACCTCGGTGGTGTCGACCGCGGGCAACCTCGCCTTCGTCGGCGATTTCGACCGCGTCTTCCGCGCGGTCGATGTGCGCACCGGCGAGACCCTGTGGAAGACGCGGCTGGGCACGACGGTGCAGGGCTTCCCCGTCTCCTTCGCGGTCGACGGCCAGCAATATGTCGCGGTCACCACCGCGCTGGGCGGCGGCAGCCCGCAGCTCAAGCCGGGGACGATGCTGACCGAGGTGCATCGCCCGATCACCGGCTATGCGGTCTATGTCTTCGGGCTGCCGGAGGAGAAATGACCCTCACCGCCTGGCTCGCCGCGCTGCTCGCCGCCACCCCGGCTCCTACGCCCAGCGTGGCCGACTATCCGCGCCCGCTCACCTTCCCGAAGGAGAATCGCGCCGCCGCGGCGCGCGCGTTCGACGCCGCGCGGCGGATCGCGCGCGACGACCTGTTCGTCGACTTCGCGCACCGCTGCATCCTCGACGCGCGCTACAAGCCGCGCACACAGGGCGAGCAATATAACGGCGTGGTCGAGCCCTTCGCCGCGTTCGACGAGCTGTTCTCAGTCGGGCAGATGGCGGTGTCGGCCTGGGCGCTGCGCACGCGCGACGGCATCGTGCTGTTCGACTCGCTCAACAACGCCGACGAGGCGCGCACGCTGATCGAGCCCAATTTGCGCGCGATGGGACTCGACCCGCGCGACGTCCGCTACGTCATCCTCAGCCACGCGCACGGCGACCATTACGGCGGCGCGGCGCACTTCCAGCAGGCCTATGGCGCGCGCGTGATCGCCTCCGCCGCCGACTGGGACGAGATGGAGTCGCCGCAGCGACTCGAGGTGCGCGGCTGGGGACCGCCGCCGCGCCGCGACATCGCGGTGGCGGATGGCGAGTCGCGCGTGATCGGCGGCGTGCCGATCCGCTTCCACGTCACCCCCGGTCACACGCGCGGCACGCTCTCGACGATCTTCCCGGTGCACGATCGCGGAAAGCGCCACGTGGTCGGCTTCTACGGCGGCTCGGGCCTGCCCTGGACACCCGAATTGCGCGCCGCGCAGGTCGGGTCGATCCGGCGATGGATCGGGCTGACCCGCGCCGCCGGCGTGGACAGCCAGATCGGCAACCACCCGCTCCATTATGAGGCACTCGAGCGACTCGAGATCCTGCGCTATCGTCAGCCCGGTCAGGCCAATCCGTTCGTGCTCGGGCGCGATCGCTACCGGCGCTACATGCAGGTGCAGGAGCAGTGCACGCGGCTGTGGATCGCGCGCAACGGCGAGATGTAAAAAACCCCCTTGCACACACTGCAAGATTTATGTCGACAATCGCGCAAATCTGTCCGACAACTATGCCGACAGGAGAGGAACAGGTCGGCGACGCTCGCCGGCAGCGCGTCCGAGCGGAACAACCGCCGGATTCATCGGGGTCGCCGATGCGCCGCACGAGCGTGACCAGCCTCTCCGCTAACGGGAGGAGGGGTCTGGATATGACGACATTCGAGATGGAGCTGGGGCGGGGCCTGGCGGCGTGCCGCCGCGGCGCGTTGATCGCGGCGAGCGGCGCCGCGCTCGCGATGGCGCTGGCGATGCCGGCGCAGGCGCAGACCGAGCCCGCGGCACAGACCGTGCCGCCGGCGACCACCCAGCCGGGCTCGGCCGCGGCGACGCCCTCGGGCGCCGATCCCGCCACCGCCGACAGCGTCGCCACGGTCGACCAGCCCGACCCCGATACCGTGCCGACCGGCAGCGACATCATCGTCACCGGATCGCGCATCACCTCGAGCGGGTTCAACGCCCCGACGCCGACCCAGGTGATCGGCGCGGCCGACCTGCAGCGGCTGGCGCAGCCCAACATCTTCAACGCGGTGACGCAGCTGCCGTCGCTGCAGGGATCGACCGGCCGCGCCACCTCGGTGGGCAGCACGTCGAGCGGCATCCAGGGGCTCAGCTCCTTCTCGCTGCGCGGCCTCGGCGCGATCCGCACGCTGACGCTGCTCGACGGCCAGCGCTTCGTCGGCGCCAATTACTCGGGCGTGCCCGATGTCAGCCAGTTCCCGCAGCTGCTCGTCCAGCGCGTCGACGTGGTCAATGGCGGCGCCTCGGCCTCCTACGGGTCGGACGCGGTCGGCGGCGTGGTCAACTTCATCACCGACAAGCGCTTCAAGGGCTTCAAGGCGAACGTCCAGGGCAGCATCACCACCTATGGCGACGACGAGGGCGTCACCGCGCAGGTCGCCTGGGGCAACAGCTATTACGAGGATCGCCTCCACGTCGTGGTCAGCGGCGAATATGGCTATCAGGGCGGCGTGCCCAATCCGGGCTTCGGCATCGTCGGCGCGAACGGGCGTGACTGGTACAATTCGCCCGCCTTCATCCAGACCGGCGTGACCAATACCCCCGCCGGCCAGCCGCGCATCTTCTACATCCAGAACGCGCAGCAATATCAATATTCCAAGTTCGGCCTGATCACCTCTGGCCCGCTCCAGGGCATCGCCTTCGGCGCCAACGGCCAGCCGTATCAGTTCCAATATGGCTCCAACGGCGTTCCCACCGGCACGGGCGCGGTGCGCGGCTGTACGCCGTCCTTCTGCTCGGGCGGCGACACCAGCGGCGTGGTCGGCGCGGGCACCAGCCTCGCTTCCAAGCTCGAGCGCTACAATTACTATTCGCGCGTCGGCTTCGACTTCGCGCCCAACAACGAGGTGTATTTCACCTTCAACGGCTCGCGGGTGAGCTCGGAGAATTCGCCCAACCCCGGTTACGCGCAACAGGCCAACCTGACGATCCAGTGCGGCGTCAACAACGTCAACGCCAACCCGTTCGTGCCGCAGGCGATCCAGCAGGCCTGCACCAACGCGGGGATCACCCAGTTCCAGTACGGTTCGGCGCTGGCGCAGCTCGGCGACTTCATCGAGGTGAAGCCGGTGCGGACCAGCCTGCGCTACGTCGTCGGCGCCAACGGCAAGTTCAACGGCCTGGGCACCGAGTGGAGCTACGACGCTTATTACCAGTACGGGCGGAACTACACCGACCTGCACGTCGACAACATGCTCAACATCTCGCGCTTCCGCGCCGCCTATCAGGCGATCCGCCTGCCCAACGGCGCGATCGGCTGCGCCAATGCGGCGGCGCGCGCGGCGGGCTGCGTCCCGCTCAACATCATCGGCGACGGCGGCGTCACCGAGGCGGCGCTCAACTACGTCAAGCCCGCGATCGGGCCGTATCAGCACACCTGGTCGACGCAGAATGCCGGCGCGGTCAGCCTCAACGGCCAGCCGGTGTCGACCTGGGCGGGGCCGCTCTCGGTCGCGCTCGGCTATGAATATCGCCGCGAATGGTATCGCACCAAGGCCGATCCGTACGGCAACGGCGTCACCGCGGCCAATCCGAACACCGCGGATTACCCCGCCGATCCGACCCAGAACACGCTGACCGGCGGCAATTGGTACGCCGGCAACTACAAGAACGGCACCGGCCGCTACAACGTCCACGAGGGCTTCCTCGAGCTCGACATCCCGATCTCGAACGAGGACCAGATCGGCCGCGCCAACCTCAACGCGGGCGTCCGCGAGACGCATTACAGCACCTCCGGCTGGATCACGAGCTGGAAGGTCGGCGCCACCTGGGACACGCCGCTGACCGGCCTGCGCCTGCGCGGCGTGACCTCGCGCGACGTGCGTGCGCCCAACTTGTCCGAGCTGTTCCGCACGCCGACCTTCGCCAACGCGACCTTCCTCGATCCGCGCGCGCCCGGCACCTCGCCGACCGCGGGGCAGTTCGTCCAGGCGCCGTCGAACACGATCGGCAACACCGACCTGAAGCCGGAAACCTCGCGCAACACCACCGCCGGCTTCGTCTTCGACGGCGCGCAGGCGGGCTTCCTGCCGGGCTTCAACCTGTCGTTCGACTATTACAACATCAAGGTGAAGGGCATCATCACGCCGTTCAGCGGACAGTCGGCGATCAACCAATGCTTCCTGCAGAACCTCGCGCAGTTCTGCGGCTCCTTCAATCTCGACGCCTCGGCGGGGGCGCTGTTCGTCAACGAGCAGCTGTTCAACTTCGCCCGCGTCCGCACCAACGGCTTCGACATCGAGGCGAGCTATCGCCGGCCGCTGAGCGGGCTGGGGCTGCCGGGCTCGTTCACGATCCGCGGGCTCGCCACGCGCACGCTGCATTACACCGAGACCTCGGGTCTGCCGGGCACGATCCCGAGCGAGCAGGCCGGCAACAACCGCGGCAACATCCCCGACTGGAAGGTCTTCGCGATCCAGAGCTGGGACACGGACGCCTTCTCGCTCTCGGTGGCGGAGCGCTGGTTCTCGGACGGCGTCTATTCGAACGAGTATGTCCAGTGCGACCCCGGCAGCTGCCCTGCCCCGGATCCCACCGGCAACATCGCGACGATCAACGACAACACCATGCCGGGCGCCTTCTACGTCGATCTCGGCGGTTCGTGGAACGTGAGCAAGACGATCTCGGCCTATTTCAAGGTCGACAACCTGTTCAACGAGGCACCCGAGCCGTCGCCGCAGAACGGCGTGACCTACGGCTTCAACCCGGTGCTGTACGACGTCCTCGGCCGCACCTTCCGCGTCGGCCTGCGCCTCAACCTCTAGGCCGCCTCCCCCTGGCCTTATCCTGGCTCCCGGAGCGTCGCTCCGGGGGCCATTTTTCTGGGCGCGCCGCCGCCGCGGCGCGTCACGCCAGCGCGCGATAGGTGAAGTCGCGGAAGCGCGCGCTACCCCTGCCCGCCGCATAGAGGCCGGGGCGCAGCATCAGGAAGCCGCCGCGCACATTGTGGTGATAGCCCGAGACCTCCATGCCGCGGTCGAAGCGCGTCCACGTCCGCCCGCCGTCGCCGCTGGTGTGGAAGGAGACGATGTGGCGCCGGTTGGTGACGCGCAGCCGCATCCGCGCGCCGTGCGGGTTGGCGGGCCGCGCGCGCTCCAACCCATATTGATGCGTGACGAAGCGCGCGGGGTCGAACCCCAGCCCGCAATACAGCCGGTCGTCGTAGAAGAGCAGCAGCCCGGCGACCGTCGCGGGATCGACCTCGACGTCGCACTCGATCGCATAGGCCTGGTCGCCCGCGGTGAGCAGCAGCGGCGCCGAATCGTGCGGCGCGGTGCCGCGCGCGGCGAGCGTCAGCGTACCGCCCCCGACCCGCGCGCGCCGCGCCTCGTCCGCCGCGGGCCGGAAGAAATTCCATTTGCGGCCGAGCGCCAGCGTCGCGAAGTCGTCGGACAGCGGCTGGCCGTGCGGCACCGCGACGCCGCCGCGCGGCTTGGCGATCGCGCGCGACAGGTCGCCCCCGGTCATGCGGAACCAGCCGTCGGCGGTCCAGCGGATCGGGTCGAGCAGGGCCTGGCGCCCGAGCGTCCAATAGCCGTTCTCATAGCCGTGATAGACCGACCACCAGCCGCCGTCGGGCGCCTCGACCAGGCTGGCGTGGCCGCGCGACCACCAGCGCTCGGCGGTGCTGGTGGTGCGCACCAGCGGGTTGGCGGGATCGTTCTCCCATGGCCCGTGGATCGATCGCGACCGCGCCGCGATCACCATATGGCCGGTCGGCGGCCCGGCGGTGCCACCCACCGCGGTGATCATGTAGAACCAGCCGCCGTGGCGCACGATCTTGGGGCCTTCGGGCGAGAAGCCCTCCACGTCCCAATCGTCGGGATAACGCCACGGATCGTAGACATGCTCCACCGCGCCCGCGAGCGACAGCCCGTCCGCGGCGAGCCGGACGCGGTCGCCGCCCGAGAGGAAGAGCCAGCGCGAGCCGTCCTCGCCGACCGCGTGACACGGATCGATATGACGGTGCAGCCCGAGGTCGATCGGGTCGCTCCACGGCCCGTCGATATGGTCCGCCCACAGCACGTAGATCGTGTTGGGGGACGCCTTGACCGGCACGTAGAGGAAATAGCGGCCCGCGTGCTTCTCGAGGCTGACCGCCCAGACCGAGCCGATGTTGCGCGTCAGCGCGGCGGCGCGCGGGGTCCAGTTCACCAGGTCGCGGCTGTGCCAGATCGTCAACCCCGGATAGCTGTCGAAGCTGGAGAAGGTCATGTAATAGTCTGCGCCGTCGCGCAGGATCGCGGGATCGGGGTGGTCGCCCGCCAGGATCGGGTTGAGGAAACGCCCGTCGCCCAGATCGGGCACGCGCTGGCCCTCGTAGCCGCCGCGTGGCGCCGCGGGCGCCGCGGCGGGCAGCGCCGCCCCCGCGAGCGTGCCGGCCAGCAGCGCGCGGCGGTTCACCGTCATCCCAGCCCCCGCGTCTGCGCCCAGCGCCGGAACAGCTCGATCCACGCCCCGGCGGGTTTGTCCGCGACGCGGCGCAGGCCGAAGCCATGGCCGCCCTCGGCGAACAGATGCGTCTCCACCGCCACGCCCGCGGCGCGCAGCGCGGCGCGCATCGCGAGGCTGTTGTCGACCGGCACCGTGGCGTCGTCCTCGGCATGGACCAGGAAACAGGGCGGCGTGTCGCGCGTCACGTGGAGCGCGGGCGTGTGCGCGCGCTCGCGCGCGGGGTCGGCGTCGCGCCCGATCAGCAAGGTGCGCGAGCCCGGATGCGCGAGCGGCGCGCTCATCGACTGGACCGCGTAGATCGGGGCGGCGAGGTCGGGCCGCGCCGACAGCCGATCGGCGGCGTCGACCGGCGCGTACGTCGTGGCGGCGAAGCGCGTCGCCAGATCGCCGCAGACATGCCCCCCGGCGGAGAAGCCCATCGCCGCGACGCGATCGGGACGGATCGCATAATGCGCGGCGCGCGCGCGGATCAGCCGCATCGCGCGCTGCGCGTCGGACAGCGCGACATCGGGTCCGGCGGCCCAGCCCTCGCCCGGCAACCGATAGAAGAGGACGAACACGGTATAGCCGCGCGCCGAGAGCCACCTCCCGACCTCATAGCCCTCCTTGTCGATCACCACCCAGCGATAGCCGCCGCCCGGCGTCACCAGCACCGCCGCACCGTTGGGGACGGCGGGCCGGAACACCGCCAGCCGCGGGCGCGCGATGCCATGGACCGCCCGGTCGCTCGCGCGCGGGTCGGTGCTGCGCTCCACCACCTTCTCCACCGGCGCGCGCGCGGGAAGCCCGGGGGCGGCGCCCGGCCACAGATCGATCGTTTCCTCGGGGTCGGGCACGCCGGGCGGGCGCTGTCCCGCGACGGCCGGGGGCGGGGTCTGCGCGGTCGCGGCGGCGCCGATCCCGGCCGCGACCGAGCCGACCAGCGCGTGGCGGCGATCGATCAGCCTCATCCCTTCCCCTCACATCTTGAAGCGCGCGCCGACCAGCAGGGTGCGCCCGAAGTGATTATACTCGTAGTTCCGGTTGGCATCCAAATCGGTGTAGCGGTTGCGGTAATTGTCGGTGAGGTTGGTCCCCTCCAGCGACAGCTCGACGTTGGGGGTCAGCTTGTAACGCACCGAGGCATCGACGTTGAGCGAGGAATTATAGCCCTCGAACACATTGCCCGTGCCGGAGCCGCCATCGATGTACGGGCCGCGATAGCTGACCGAGCCGCGCGCGCTGAACCGCGCATCCTCGTAATAGAGCGTGCCGTTATAGGCGCGCTTGGACAGGCCGTAGAGCGTCTCGGTGCGCGTCACCGGGACGAGCGCGCCGCCGGGCGTCACCGCCGGCCCGCTCTGGGTATAGGCCGCGTCGGACCCGATGAAGGTGGCGTTGGCGATCACGCCGAAGTTGCGCAGGAACCCCGGCAGGAAGCGCAGCGCGGTCTGGAACGACAGCTCCATGCCCTTGAGCGAGGCGCCGGTGCCGTTCACCACCGAGGTGATCTGCCACAATTGCCCCTCCGGATTGGAGGCGGCGGGCGAGCTCGGCGGGATGATCCCGGTCGGCAGCCCGGTCGAGGCATAGGTCCCCGAGGTGGTGACCGACACCGGGAAACTGTCCACCGTCTTCTTGAACAGCGCCACCGACAGGATCGACTGCGGCGCGAAATACCATTCCGCGGCGAGGTCGAAGGAGGTGGCGCGGAACGGATCGAGCTGCGGGTTGCCGAAGCTGATGCGATAGTTGAAGCCGTCGACCGAGCCGCCGGGGGTCAGATTGCCGAGCGTCGGGCGCGTCATCACCTTGGACACCGCGCCGCGCAGGATGATCTCCTCGGTCGGGAACAGCGCGACGTTGAGCGCGGGCAGCCAGTCGTCATAGCCGCGCCGCACCGTCACCGCGGTACCGTTGTTGAGCCCGGTCGAGGTCTGCGCGGTATGGACGAAGCGCATCCCGGCGTTGGCGGCATAGCGCAGCCCGAGCAGCTCGCCCTTGATGTCGAACTCGAGATAGCCGCCGGTCACTTCCTCGACGACGTTGCGGATATTGCCGACATCGGGCGCGAGCGCGCGGTCGTACAGGCCGGTATAGTCTGCCGCCGCGGCGATGTTGGGGATCAGGAAGCTGGTGGTCGTGCCCGAGGGCTGCCCCGCCTTGCCGAGCTCGAAGATCTCGCCGAGATCGAACGCGGGCAGGCCGTACACCGCGCCCGGCGCGAACACCTGCGACGAGGGCGAGCAGGTGACGCTGCCCAGCACCACGTCGGGCGCCGCGGTGGTCCGGGTCGGGCAGACGGTGGCGTCGCGCGTATAGGCGACCGAGTCGAACGAGAAGCGCCGCCACACCCCGCCCGCCTTGGCGGTGAAATCGTCGGTCACGTCCCATTCGGTGCGCAGCTGCGCGGTGCGGAACTTGTTGACCACGGTGGAGGGCCGGTCACGCACCTCGGCGAGCTGGAAGCGTGACGGATCGGTCACGCTGGTGCCGAACGTCAGCTGCGGCCGTCGCATGTCGGTGTAATCGTAGCTGTAGTTCTGCGCGGTGCGATCGTCGAACACGAAGGTGGTCTCGACCGGGATCGTCGCGTCCGACTGCGAGATGCCGCCCAGCACGGTGAAGCGGAAGCGGTCGCCGATGTCCTGGTCCCAGCTGCCGCCGATCTGGTAGAATTCGGTCTGCGACTTGCGGAAATAATGTTCGGTCCGCACCCAGGCGTCGTTGAGCGTGGCCGAGACCATGTTGCCGCGATCGTCGTAGGTCGGGCCGAGCAGGTCGATCGAGCGTTCGTTGGAGCGCAGCAGCACCTCGCCCCATTTCTCCTCGCGATCCTCGCGGAAGCGCGAGTAGAGCCCGTCGATCGAGATCTTGGTCGCCTCGCTCGGCGCGAACTGGACGCTGCCGGTGACGCCGAGCCGCTCGCGGTCGTGCAGCACCTCGCCGTAGCGCGGGATACGCGGGTGGAAGGCGAGCGCGGCCTGGTCGCACGCCGCGCTGGGACGATAGGTGCCGCCGCTGTTGCGCACCGGGGTGGTGCCGGTGGCGCTGTTGTAGAAGCACGGCGTGCCGTCGACCGAGTCGAAGCGCGCCTGCGCCCAGCGCACCGTGTTGTTGCCGAGCTCGAGGATGTTGGTCTTGCTGTACGCCGCCGAGACCGCGGCGCCGAACGTCCCCGCCTCGTTCTTCCACGACAGCAGCCCAGCGACGCGCGGACGCAGCTTCTCCGACAGATCGTTGTAGCTGCCCTGTACCGAGCCGACGAGCGTCACCCCCGCCTTGCCGCCCAACGGGTTGCCGGTGTTGAGATCCACCACCGCGCCGAGCGATCCCTCGTCGAGCGACGCCTCCGCGGTCTTGTGGACCACGATCGAGTTGAACAGCTCGGACGCGAAGACGTTGAAGTCGAAGGCGCGGTCGCGGTTGGAGCTGGCACCGTCAGTGGAGGTGGCGACCGTCTCCATGCCGTTGACGCGGACGCGCGTGAACTGCGCGCCGAGCCCGCGCACCGTGATCGCGCGTCCCTCGCCGGCGTCGCGCTGGATCGAGATGCCGGGGATGCGCTGGAGCGACTCGGCCAGATTCTGGTCGGGGAATTTGGCGATATCCTCGGCGACGATCGCGTCCACCGCGCCGATCGACTCGCGCTTGACGTTGAGCGCGGCGTCGAGCGAGCGGCGGAAGCCGGTGACGATGATGTCGGAGGCGGCGCCCTCGTCCAGCGGCGCCGCAGTAGTGGCGGCGGGGTCGGGCGCGCCGTCCTGCGGCGCGACCGCGGTCTGCGCGGGTGAGGGATCCTGATGCGTCGGGTCGCCGGGGGCCGGGCTCGCGGGGACGGCCGCCGCCTGCGCCAGCACCGGCGTGGGGAGCAGCAGCGCGAGCGCCACCGCCACCGGCGAGGCGCCGCGCCGCCATCGGCTGCGCTCGCGAATCGCGATTACCTCGATCATCTCACCTCTCCCCTCACGCCCCGGGCGCTACCCCGATCGCTGTTTTGACACCGGTTACGGTCGCGGGTGAGCGCCGGTCGCCGGATCGCTGCCGAGGAGGTCTCTGGCGCACGCTCCACGCGCGTGCGTCCGTGATCCTCCCCGCGGCGCCGGGTTGTCGCCCGGTTCTGCCGTGCCACGTTGTCGTTCAGAGTGGTAACCGGTGTCAACCCGCTTTGAGCGGAGAGGATCAGCTGCCCGGCTGGATATAGGGCACGCGCGCGAACAGCTCGCGCTGCCAGCGGCGCGGGTCGTCCTCCACCCGCGATCGCGCATCGACGATCAGCGTCGCGCGCCGCTCCAGCGTATAACGCGGCCAGTCGGGCGCCCCGCGATGATCGGGTCGCCCCGACGCGGCGAAGGCGGCGAAGGCGTTCTGGAGCGTGGCGCTCGCGGCGCGTGCGTCCGCGCCGGTCCCGGTCTGCGACCCGGCGGCGTCGAGCGTGCCGAACACCAGCGGGATGTCCATCGTGTGGAAGGCGCCGCGGCGGGGATCGGTGCGCGAGGCGAAATCGAGCTGATAGACGTAGGCCGGCACCCCCGCGGCGGCGCGCGCCTCGGCCTCGATCACCTGCCCGCGCCAGCTCCGCCCCGCGGTGGTGGCGTCGTAGAAGACGTCGAGCGGCGTGGAAGCCGGGAAGCGCGCGCGATACTGCGCCACCACCCATTCGGGCAGGATGTCGATCTTGAGCTCGGTGGCGAGGCGCGCCGCCAGATTGTCCCAGGTCAGCCCGCGCAACGTCGGCGAGTCGGGCGCGATGAACGCACGCGTCTCGTCGCGCGTGTTGCCCAGGATCATCGGCACCGCGCGGCCCAGCGGGTGCGCGTCGGGCCAGAAGGGGTGGCGCGACAGCCAGCGCATGTCGAGCACCGGCCCGAAATAGAGGCCGCCCCCCAGGATCGGGTCGCGCGTGTCGAGCGCCTCCACCAGCCGCGCCGCCGGCAGCGCGAGCAGCGGCGCGAGGTCGCATTCGTCGACGCGCAGCGCCGCCAGATAGGCGCGCGCGCGCTCGGTGGCGTGGAGCGGCCCCGAGGCGGTCACCTGCTGCCCGCTCATCGTCGCGGCGCGCTGGAACAGGCCGTGCGCGGCCTCCATCCCCATCAGCGTCGCGATCTTGGCGCCCCCGCCCGACTGGCCGAAGACCATCACGCGCGCCGGGTCGCCGCCGAAGCCGGCGATATGATCGCGCACCCAGCGCAGCGCGAGGATCAGGTCGAGCTGGCCGAGATTGCCACTGTCCGCGAACCGCGGGTCGAACCGGGCGAGATACAGATAGCCGAGTGCGTTGAGCCGATGATTGACCGTGACCACCACCACATCGCCGCGCGCCGCCAGCGCCGCGCCGTCGTTGAGCGGGTCGGTGACGCTGCCGTTCGAATAGGCGCCGCCGTGGATGTAGACCATCACGGGGCGCCGCGCGCGCGCGTCGGCCTCCGCGGTCCAGACGTTGAGGTACAGGCATTGCTCGTCCTGCGGACCATAAGGTCCGCGTTGCGGGCAGACCGGGCCGAACCTATCGGCCGCCCGCGGCTCGCCGTGCGCGGCGTAAGCGCGCGGCGCGCGGAACCGCGGCGCGATCCCGTAGCGGATGCCGCGGAACACGCGCACCCCGCGCTCGCGCGTGCCGGTCAGGTCGCCCGAGGCGGTGCGCACCGCGCGATCGGCCGCGCCCGCGCGCGTCCCCAGCAGCAGCGCGGCGCCGGCGCCGATCGCGCCGCGCCGCGTCCAGCCGCTCACCGCGCCAGCCACCCGCCGTCCACCGCGAGGACATGCCCCTGGACATAGGCGGCCGCGTCGGAGGCGAGGAACACCGCCGCCCCGCCCAGATCGGCGGGATCGCCCCAGCGCCCGGCGGGGATGCGGTCGAGGATCGCGGCGTTGCGCGTGGCGTCCGCCTGGAGCGCGGCGGTGTTGTTGGTGGCGATATAGCCCGGCGCGATCGCGTTCACGGTGACGCCGTGGCGCGCCCATTCGTTGGCGAGCAGCTTGGTCAGCCCGCCCACCCCCGACTTGGACGCGGTGTAGCTCGGCACGCGGATCCCGCCCTGGAAGGTCAGCATCGAGGCGATGTTGATGATCCGGCCGCGCCGCTGCGCGATCATGTGACGCCCCGCCGCCTGGCTGAGGAAGAACACGCTCTTCAGGTTGGTGTCGATCACCGCGTCCCAATCGGCCTCGGTGAAGTCGACCGCGTCGGCGCGCCGGATGATCCCGGCGTTGTTGACGAGGATGTCGAGCCCGCCCAGCGCCGCGACGGTCTCGTCGACGACGCGCGCGACCGGCTCGATCGTCGACAGGTCGGCGGCGATCAGCGCGGCGCGGCGCCCCGCGGCGCGAACCAGCGCCTCGGTCTCCTCCGCGGGGGTGCGCCCCGCGCAGGCGACGTCCGCGCCCGCGCGCGCCAGGGCCAGCGCGATCGCCTGACCGATCCCGGTGTTGGCGCCGGTGACCAGCGCGACGCGCCCGGTGAGGTCGAAGGGGTGCGTCATGGTCGCGCTCACGCCAGCTGGCAGATGTCGAGGACGGTCATGTCGGTGTAATCCTGGTTCTCGCCCGCCATCGCCCAGATGAAGGCGTAGCTCTTGGTGCCCGCCCCCATGTGGATCGACCAGGGCGGCGAGATCACCGCTTCCTCGTTCTGCATCACGATGTGGCGGGTCGCGGCGCCCTCGCCCATGAAGTGCATGACGCGGTCGGTCGCGAGATCGTCGAGCTCGAAGTAGAAATAGATCTCGCTGCGGCGCTCGTGGACGTGCGGCGGCATCGTGTTCCACACGCTGCCCGGCTTGAGCACCGTCAGCCCCATCACCAGCTGCGCGCTGTCGCACACGCCGGGGATGACGAGCTGGAAGATCGTGCGCTCGTTCGACTCGGCGAGGCTGCCGCGCTCCAGCGCATTGGCATCGGCGATCCCCAGCTTGCGCGTCGCGAAGGCGCGATGCGCCGGGCAGGAGGCGAGATAGAAGCGCGCCCCCTCGCCCGAGAAGACGACGTCGCGCGCGCCCATCGTGACGTACAGGCAATCCTTGTTGCCCAGCTCGAAACGCTCGCCGTCGACGGTGACCGCCCCCGCGACCGCGCCGACGTTGACGATCGCCAACTCGCGCCGCTCAAGGAACGGATGACCCGCCGCGGCGGCGGGCTCCTGCTGCGCGGGCAGCACCACGTCGTCGCCCGCCACCGCGACTCCGCCGATCACGAACCGGTCGGCATGGGTATAGTTGAGCACGCACTCGCCCGCCCGGAACAAGCCCGAGACGAGATAGCGGTCGCGCAACTCCTCGTTCGACACGCACGCCATCATGTCGGGGTGGGTGGCGTAATAGGTGCGATCGTACATGCTGGGCTCCCGTGGCGTAGCGCGCGGCGCACGCGCGGGGCTGGGCTAGCCGATGCCGCGGCAAGACGCACCCGCGCGCCGCCGCCACCTCTCCCCGCGCATGTCGCGCCTCGCCGGATTGGTAACCGGTGTCAGACCGACGCGCAACCCTGCTCAGTCGCGCGGCGGCGCGACCGAGCCGCGGCGGATCAGCGTCGAGAGGAACAAGGAGGGCTCCTCCACCACCGCCTCCTCCTCCACGCCCGCGATCAGCTTGAGCGCGGCCGACCGCGCCATCGAGGCGATCGGCCAGCGCACCGTGGTGAGCGGCGGCCAGACATGCGCGGCGATCGGCGTGTCGTCGAAGCCGATGATCGACAGGTCGCGCGGTATCTCCAGCCCGCGCTGGCGCGCGGCGTGGATCACGCCCGCGGCCATCTCGTCGTTGGAGGAGAAGATCGCGGTCGGCCGCGGCACCAGGTCGAGCAGCCGCTCGGCCGCGACCAGCCCCGAGTCGAACGTGTAATTGCCGTCCGCGATCATCGAGCGCGGCAGCGCGATCCCCGCCGCGGCCAGCGCTTCCTCGAAGCCGAGCCGCCGCTCGCGCGCCGAGCGGAAGCCGTGCGGGCCGCCGACCAGCCCGATGCGGCGATGCCCCTGCTCGATCAGATAGCCGGTCGCGCCGCGCACCGCCTCGCGATCGTTGGAGGCGACCATATGCTGCGCGTCGTCGAGCGCGGCCGAGCCCATCCGCACGTAGCGGCAGCCGATGTCGTCGCACAGCGCGGCGACGCTGTCGTTCTCGCTGATCGGCGGCATCAGCAGCACGCCGAACAGGCGCTGGCGCTCGAGGAAGTGGCGCAGGTCGTCGAGCATCGTCGCCGACCCGCGGTCGAGCGGGCGCACCACCATCTCGAACTCGGTGCCGTGGAGCGCCTCCAGCATCCCCTGCTGGACGTTCATGACCGTCTGCGCGTTGGGATTGTCATGCACCAGGCCGACCAGGAAATTGCGCCGCAGCGCCAGCGCGCGCGCCTGCGGGTTGGGGATATAGCCCAGGTCCGCCACCACCTCCTCGACGCGGCGGCGGGTCTCCTCGTTGAGCAGCGGCGAGCGGTTGATGACGCGGCTGACGGTCTTCTTCGACACGCCCGCGATCCGTGCCACGTCGTTGATCGTCGGTTGCCCGGTCTTCTGCATCACCCTCGTGTAGAGCCGCACTGGCGCCGCGGCCAGCCTTGCGCTACCGGGAATGTCACCGGTTCGCCGTGGCTGCCACCGGTTCCCAGCACGAGCCCGGAGGTGACATGGCCAGCGCCCTCAAGATCGCGCCCGGCGACAGCGTCGCCACCCTGATCGACGACGCGCACGCGGGCGAGGCGGTGACGCTGGGCGACGCGGTCGTGACGCTCGCGCAGGACGTCGCGCGCGGGCACAAGGTCGCGGTGACCGCGCTCGCGCCGGGCGAGGCGGTGATCAAATACGGCTATCCGATCGGCCATGCCACCGCCGCGATCCGCCCGGGCGAGCATGTCCACGCGCACAATCTCGCCACCGCGCTCGACGCCACGCTCGACTATCGCTACGCGCCCGCCCCCGCCGCGACGCTGGAGCGCGCCCCCGCCGCCTCCTTCCTCGGCTATCGCCGTGCCGACGGACGCGTGGCGACGCGCAACGAGATCTGGGTGCTGCCGACGGTCGGCTGCGTCGCGCGTACCGCCGAGCGGATCGCGGCGCGCGCCGCGGCGCTGGTCGGCGATGCGGTCGATGGCGTCCACGCCTTCACCCACCCGCACGGCTGTTCGCAGCTCGGGCAGGATCTGGGCGGGACGCGCGCGATCCTCGCCGCGCTGGCGGCGCATCCCAACGCGGGCGGCGTGCTGATCGTCGGGCTCGGCTGCGAGGAGAATCAGGTCGCCGCGCTGATCGAGGCGATCCCGGCCGCCGCGCGCGACCGCGTCCGCGCGCTGACCGCGCAGTCGAGCGCGGACGAGGTCGCCGAGGGCGTCGCGATCGTCGCCGACCTGGCCGAGCGGGCGCGCGCGCCGCGCGTGCCCTGCGCGCTCGACGAGCTGGTGCTGGGGGTTAAGTGCGGCGGATCCGACGGCCTGTCGGGGCTCACCGCCAACCCGCTGGTGGGCCGGATCAGCGACCGCGTGGTGGCGGCGGGCGGCAGCGTGATCTTCACCGAGATCCCCGAGATCTTCGGCGCCGAGCAGATGCTGATGGACCGCGCCGCCGACCGGCGCGTGTTCGAGGACATCACCGGGCTGGTCAACGGCTTCAAACGCTATTTCCTCGATCACGGCGAGCCGGTGTCGGAGAATCCCTCGCCCGGCAACGTCGCGGGCGGGATCACCACGCTGGAGGAGAAATCGCTCGGCGCGGTGCAGAAGGCGGGCCGTGCCCCGGTCAGCGACGTGATCGGCTATGGCGCAGCGGCGCGCGGGCGCGGGCTGACGCTGCTGGAGGCACCGGGCAATGACGCGGTCTCGTCCACCGCGCTGGCGGCGGCGGGAGCGACGGTGATCCTGTTCACCACCGGGCGCGGCACCCCGCTCGGCTTCCCCGTGCCCACGGTGAAGATCGCGTCGAACAGCGGGCTGGCGGCGCGCAAGCCGGGCTGGATCGATTTCGACGCGGGCGCGGTGCTGACGCAGGGCTTCGCCGAGGCGACCGACGCGCTGCTGACGCGGCTGCTCGCGATCGCCGCGGGCGATCCCACCGCCGCCGAGCGCAACGGCGAGCGCGAGATCGCGATCTGGAAGCGCGGCGTGACATTGTGATCTCGGCGGCCGGCTGAGCCGTAACGGCAGCGCCTGTCATATCCCGCCCTTGCCAATGACACCGGTTTCCCATACGCCGGCGAGGAGAGAAGAACCGGGCGGGAGGGGCATAGGTGGGGTCGGACAGCGAGACTCAGCAGATCGCGCGCGCCTTCGTGGAGGCGCGGCGCCGCGCCGTCGCGCTGCCCGCCTTCCCCGGCGCGGTGCCACCCGCGCTCGGCCCGGCTTATGCGGTGCAGGATGCCGCCCTCGCGCTCGATGGCCGGCGAGTCGCCGGGTGGAAGGTCGGGCGCATCAACCCGCCACGCGAGGGCAAGGACCGACTCGCCGGACCGATCTTCGCCGATCAGGTGGTGGTCGGCGACGGCGCCGCGATGCCGATCTTCGCGGGCGGGTTCGGCGCCGCCGAGGCCGAGTTCCTGCTCCGCATCGGGCACGCGCCCGATCCCGAACAGCGGCTGTTCACGCTCGACGCGGCGCGCGCGCTGATCGATGCGGTCCATGTCGGGATCGAGATCGCCAGCTCGCCTTTCCCCGGGATCAACGATCACGGCCCCACCGTGACGATCGCCGACTTCGGCAACAACAACGGATTGGTCGTTGGCGCCGCGATCCCCGACTGGCGCGACCTCGAACTCAACGACTGGCCGGTCGAGCTGCGGATCAACGGGTCGGTGATCGGCACCGGCACCGCCGCAACGATGCTCGACGGCCCGTTCGGCGCGGCGCGCTTCCTGTTCGAGCATCTCGCTTCGCGCGGGATCGCGGCGGAACCGGGACAATGGATCTCGACGGGCGCGGTGACGGGGGTACATCCCGTGGCGGTCGGGGACAGCGTCGCGGCGCGCTTCGACGGACGATGGACGATCGGCTGCATGATCGCCGCACAATGACGCGACGGCCGGATCAACCGGCCGCGCGGGAGAGAGGAGGACCGATGGCCCAGATCGACCCGCCGGCGGTCGCCGGCGCCAGCGCGAGCGTCGGGCGCTATCGCTGGGTGATCTGCGCGCTGCTGTTCGCGGCGACCGCGATCAACTATGTCGACCGCCAGATGATCGGCGTGCTCAAGCCGACCATCTCGGCCGAGCTCGGCTGGTCGGAGACGACCTATGCCGACGTCATCTTCTGGTTCCAGGCGGCCTATGCGATCGGCTATCTCAGCTTCGGTCGGATCGTCGACCTGGTCGGCGCGCGGCTGGGCTATTCGATCGCCTTCGTGATCTGGACGATCGGGCACACCCTGTGCGGCTTCGTCGGCACCGCCTTCCAGTTCTCGGTCGCGCGGTTCGTGCTGGGGATCGGCGAGAGCGGCAACTTCCCCGCCGGGCTCAAGGCGGTGACCGAGTGGTTCCCGGCGCGCGAGCGCGCGCTCGCGACCGGGGTGTTCAACGCGGGCGCCAATGTCGGCGCGGTCATCACCCCGCTGATCGTGCCCGCGATCACGCTCGCCTTCGGCTGGCGGATGGCCTTCATCGTCACCGGCGTGGTCAGCCTGGTGTGGCTGGTCGCCTGGGTCGCCTTGTACCGCCGCCCGCGCGAGAGCCGGCGCGTCTCCGCCGCCGAGCTCGCGCATATCGAGAGCGACCCCGCCGACACGGTGGAGCGGATCGGCTGGCTGCGGCTGCTCGGCTATCGCGAGACCTGGGCCTATGCGCTGGGCAAGTTCCTGATCGACCCGGTCTGGTGGCTCTTCCTGTTCTGGACGCCCGACTTCCTCGCCAAGACCTATCATCTCGATCTGGTCAGCTTCGGGCCGCCGCTGGTGGTGATCTATCTGATCTCGGATCTGGGCAGCGTCGCGGGGGGCTGGTCCTCGTCGCGGCTGATGCGGCGCGGCTTCACCGCCAATGCCGCGCGCAAGTGGACGATGCTGGTGTGCGCCTTCCTCGTCACCCCGATCTTCTTCGCGCAATATGTCGACAATCTGTGGCTCGCGGTCGCGATCGTCGGGCTCGCCACCGCGGCGCATCAGGCCTTCTCGGCGAACCTCTACACCATCCCGTCGGACATGTTCCCGCGCGGCGCGGTCGGCTCGGTGGTGGGGATCGGCGGGACGATGGGCGCGATCGGCGGCATGATGATGGCCAAGTTCACCGGCTATATCCTGCAGACCACGGGCAGCTACTCGATCATCTTCGCGGTGGCGGGCAGCGTCTATCTGATCGCGGTCGCGGTGGTGCATCTGCTCAGCCCGCGGCTGGCGCGGGTCGACGCGCTCTGACCGCGCGCCGGACGATGCGCCGCCGCGCCTTCCGCGCCACGCTCGCGCTCGCCGCCGCGCTCGCCGCGGGGGCGGCGCGGTCGCAGCCGGCGCGCGACGGGCTGCTGTTCCGCGCCTCGGTGGACACCGACCTGACCGCCGAGATCGCGGGCGGCGATCCCGTCCCCAATTTCCGCGCCAAGGTCGACATCGTCCGCGACGGCGCGATCGGCGGTGCGGCACGCTGGGCCGACGACGGCTATGTCGCCTGGCGCGCGCCCGGCAACATGCGCGCGGCGCGCGGAACGCTGGCCTTCTTCTGGCGCGCGCGCGCGCCGCTCGGCACCGTCCCCTTCGTGATCTTCCGCGCCGGCTTCGGCGATCACAGCAGCTGGGACGCGGCGTTCCTGCGGATCGACTGGAACGGCCACGGCTTCGACGCCTTCGTCACAGACGCCAATCTGTCGCGGCTGCGCGTCTCGTGGCGGATGCCCCAGCCGCCCGCGGCGACCGCGTGGCAGCATATCGCCTTCGCCTGGGACGAGACGCTGGGCGTGCGCCTGTATGTCGACGGGCGCGAGGTGGCGCGTCGCGACCAGCGCGCCGATCTCGACTCGGGGCTCGACCAGTTCGGCCTGGCGGGGCGCGTGATGGCGCCGCATCAGGTGCAGAGCCGCTACAATTTCATGCGCGGCTCCGACCTGGACGAGATCCGCGTCTACGACCGCGCGCTCGCGCCCGGCAACGTCGCGCGACTGGCGGCGCGGCAGGAGCCCGGCCCGCTTCCCGCGCCCGACCCCGCCGCCGTGCGCGCCGCCTGGCTGCATCGCTATGGCTGGGACCGGCAGCGCCCGCCGCTGCTCACCGCGCCGGTCACGCGCGTGCGCAAGGTCGAGTTCGCCGATGCCAAAGACCTGAAACAATGGATGTGGAAAGGCGTCGACGGCATCGCCGAGACGACCTGGCCGGGCGTCTACAATCGCTCGCGCTTGCCGGGGCGCGACGATTATTTCGAGCTGCCCGACTGGAACACCTATGTCGAGGGGGGGCGCCGCTACGACCTGACCGTCCCCGCGGGCGAGCGCTTCAACCGGATCGAGCTGCGCGGCGCGGCCTATGGCACGCTGGGCTGGAGCGCCGCGCCCGGTGCGAAGGAGACCGCGCTCGCGACGCGCGCGCGCGGCGTGGTGCGCAGCGTCGACGCGGTCGCGCCGCGGCAGGGCGGCGTGCTTCATTTCACCAACGCGATGCCGGAGCAGCCGATCCAGGAGATCTGGGCCTATGACGTCGGCGCCGGCACCGTGCCCGCGGGGAGCCTGACGCTCGACTATACCGTCCGCGCCGCCGTGGCGCCGACGCTCGCCGCGCTGGCGCCGCTCAACGCGTTCATCGCGGGGCGCTACGCCCCCGAGGAGCGCGCCACCGTGGTGGCGATGCCGACCGCGGGGGTGCGCGCCGCGGTCGGCGCCGGCGCGGCGGGCGGCGGGGGAGCGGCGGTGCGCCCCGCCGGGCTCGCACCGCTGGTCCATGTGCTGATCCCCGCCAGCCTCGGCGACGCCGACCCCGACCGGCCGGTCGCGCGCGCGTTTGACTATGGCTGGCAGAACCTCCACGACGGGCTCGACGGAATCGCGCTCGATCTGCCCGCGCTGACCGGCAGCGCGCCGGTCGCGCTGGCGATCCGGGTCAAGGACCCGCTCTGGCCCGAGCGCGACCTGATCGACCTGTCGGTCAGCGTTCGGCCAGGTGAGCCGCGTACCGTGTGGCTCGATCTTCGCGACCGGCTGCTGTCGCACGACAGCCTGTATCTGACGGTCGCCGCGTCCGACCCCGGCTTCTCCGCGACCAGCCTCGACGGTGCGCGCGTGCGGCTGGTGTTCAAGCCGCGCGCCGAGGCGCTGGCCGAGCATGTCGCCGACCGGTTCAACCAGGTGAAGGACAATTGGGGCTTCCTGGTCGAGGAACATACCGCCTCCCAGCGGATGGCACTGTACCGCCGCCTGTTCGCCGACATCACCGACCTGCTGCGCGTCGCGCCCGATCACGAACAGGCGCGCGCTTACTGGGCCGACATCGATTATCGTCCCGAGAACCTGCCCGCCTTCACCCAGCCGATGCCGCGCGCGGGGGAGCCGCTGTGGGCGTTCCGTCAGCTCGAGGACCTGCGCTACGTGCGGCGCTTCGTCGACTGGTGGATCGACCGGCGCCAGGTACCCTACGGCGATTTCGGCGGGGGCCTCTCCGACGACACCGACCTCACCCAGCAATGGCCCGGGCTGGCGCTGATGGGGGTCGAGCCCGACAAGATCAACGCCTCGCTGCGCGCTCTGTCCGACGCGGTCTACGCCAATGGCATGAAGACCGACGGCCTGGGGACGATCACCACCGACGAGCTCCACGCCTATGAGGAAGGGCTCAACTCGGACGCGCAGCGGCTGTACCTCAACTGGGGCGAACCCAAGGCGCTCGAGCGGCTGATGGAGACGACGCGCGCGCTGCAGCGGGTGATCCGGCGCAACCCGGCCGGGCACCTGCATTTCTCCTCCAACTGGTATGGCGGCCGGACGATCTACCGCGATCCCGCCTGGGCGTGGCAGAAGCCGTACAGCTTCACCGTGATGCACGGGCCGATCCTGCTCGGCCTCTACAACGGCAGCGCGGCGGCGCGCGGGCTGGTGACGGGGGTGGTCGACGGCTGGATGGCGCACGCGCGCCGCGGCGCCGACGGACGCTGGACCTATCCCAACGAGATCCACTGGGACAGCGACGCCGAGCGCAGCGGCGACGGCGGCGGGGTCACCACCCCGTTGCAGAGCGCGTGGAGCGCGTGGCGCTTCACCGGCGACGCGCGCTATCTCCGCCCGATCGAGTCACGGCTCGCGCAGGCGGGGCCGGGCGCGCTGGTCGAGTTCAACGAGAATGGCTTCACCGCGCTGCCCGACGGCGCCGCGTTGCGCGCGGGCATGGCCGCGGCCGGCAAGACCGACCCGTTCGCGCGCTGGGCGGCATGGGACGCGACCGGCGACCCCACCCCGCTCGAGGCGCTCCACGCCGAGGCGATCGCCGACAAGGCGCAGCACGAATATATGTACACCGAGGGTCATTGGTGGTCCGACCGGGTCGAGCAGCCCAGCGAGATCCTCCAGCGCGAGCGGCTCGGCGGCATCGCGTTGCGGCGCAACCAGACCTGGCCGGGACATAGCGTGAGCTGGCGCTTCGACACCCCCGGCGCGGCCGAGCAGGTCGCGCTCCTGCTGCCCGGCGCGACGCGCGAGCGCGTCCGCGTGATCGCCTATAATCGCACCGACACGCCGCAGCGCGCGACCATGACCGCGTGGAACGTCACCGCGGGGCGCTGGACCATCCGCCGCGCCACCAGCACCGACGGGGGCCGCACGCTGCTGCCCGACGCGGGCGAGTCGAGCGTCGCGCTGGAGCGCGGCAGCGACGCCGCGCTCGTCTTCGCGCCGCACACCACCACCGTCTACGATCTCGCGCTCGTCACCCCGACCGATCCGGTCGAGCAGCGGCCCGACCTCGGCATCGGCGCGGACGACGTGGCGTGGCGCGGCGACCGGCTCGCGGTGACGGTCCACGGCCTCGGCGCGCGCGCGAGCGCCGGCGGGCGGCTGACCGTGCGCGACGCCGCGGGGGCGGTGCTCGCCGAGGCGCCGATCCCGCCGCTGGAGGCGCCGGCCGACCTGCGCCCGCGCACCGCGATCGTGCGGCTGACGGTGCCGCGCGCGCGCGCCGCGTCGGTCGAGGTGGCGCTGCCCGACGACGCCCCCGAGGTGACCCGGCGCAACAACCGCGTCGCGCTGGCGCCGCGATGATCGTCGCGCGCCGCCGCGTCCTCGCCGCGCTCGGCGCCGCCGCGATCGTGCCGCCGACCGGCGCCGACGCCGCGCTCCGGGCGGCGCTCGACGCGGCGGCGACGCTCGCGCCCGACGCGGCGTTGCGCCGGCTCGCGGGGGTGAGCGCACGGGGCACCGCGACGGGGGTGCGGCTCGACCTCGACGCGGCGCGCGCGGGACTGCGCGTCGACCGCGCGCTCGCCGCGGCGACGCGCCCGGCGGAACGCTTCGCGCTCGGGCTGCGCCGTGCCGCGGGCGACGATGCCGCCCCCGATGCGGTGGCGCGCGCGCTGGCGGTGGCGCGCGACCGTTATGTCGCGCGTGCGACGCGGCTGTTCGACTCGTTGGGGGTCGCGCCGGCGACGCTGGGTGCGCGCTATGAGGCGATGTGGTGCGACCCCGCCGGGCCGTTCGCCGACGATGCCGCGGGACGCGCCGCCGCGGTGGCGGGCATGCGCGCGACGCTGGACGCGATCACCTCGCGCGTCCCCGCGCTCCTCGGCGCGCTGCCGCCCATCTGCCGCGACCTCGAGCTGCGCGCGCTCGATGCCGCCGAGATCGCCGCGGGGACCGGCGGGCATCGCGTGCTGCCCGCGCCGGGGCAGCGCGGCGGCTATGTCGTCGACCTGCGTGAGATCCGACGGCGGCCGCGCTGGACGCTGCCCAGCGTGGTCGCGCACGAGCTGTTGCCCGGCCATATGGCGCAGCTGCCGCTCGAGGCGCTCGCCGCGCCGCACCCGCTGCGGCTGCGCTACGCCGCCGCCTTCGTCGAGGGCTGGGGCAGCTATGCCGAGACGCTCGCCGATGCCGCGGGGCTGTTCGCGGACCCGCGTGACGCGCTCGGCCATCTGCACTGGATGCTGTTCCGCGTGCTGCGCGGGCTGGGCGACGTCGCGCTCCACCTGGAGGGCCGGAGCGAGTCGGCGGTGCTGGCGGACCAGCGGGCGCTGATGGGCGAGGCGGTCTATTTCGCGCCCTTCGCGAGCGACCTGGCGCGCACCGCCGCGACGCCGGGACTGCGCGCGGCGGAGGCGTGGCTGCCGCTCCGCCTCGCCGCCGCGCGACCGCGGGCGCGCGCGGACTGGCCGCGCTATCACGCGCGGCTGCTCCGCTGGGGGCGCGTCCGCACCGAGCAGATCGCGGCGCTGGCGTAGCGGCGACCCGGCGCGCGCGGGCGCCGGTCTCAGTCGGGCTTCTTCGCGACTCCCACCAGCGCGGGGCGCAGCAGCCGGTCCTTGATCATCCAGCCCGACTGCATCTCCTGCACCACCGTGCCCGGCTCGGCGTCGCTCGGCATCTCCACCATCGCCTGGTGGCGATTGGGGTCGAGCGGCTGGCCCAGTGCCTCGATCCGCGTCAGCCCGTGGCGGCCGAACACGCTCGCCAGCTCGCGCCCGGTCGCTTCGAGCCCGGTCACCAGCCCCTTCATTTTCTCGTCCTCGCGCAGCTCGGCCGGGATGGCGGCCAGCGCGCGCTCGAGATTGTCGTTCACCGACAGCACGTCGCGCGCGAAATTCGTCGCGGCATAGGCGCGCGCGTCGGCGGCGTCCTTCTCGGCGCGGCGGCGAACGTTCTGGATGTCGGCCTGCGCGTACAGCGTCTCCTGGCGCGCGGTGGCGAGCTGGTTCTCCAGCTCGGCGATGCGCTCGGCCTGCGCGTCATGCTCGGCCACCTCGGGCGCGGCCTCGGCGGTGGTCTCGCGCAGATCGTCGTCGGAAGTCGGTTGGTCGCTCATTCTGTCCCTGTCTTCTGAGGCATCGTCGATCACGGGCGCGCGCGTCACCCGAGCAGGCGGGCGAGCGTCGCGGCGGTGAAATCCACCATGGGCACGACCCGCGCATAGTTCAACCGCGTCGGGCCGATCACCCCGACCACGCCGACCACGCGCCCGTCGTTCCCGCGGAACGGCTTGGCGATCACCGACGAGCCCGAGAGCGCGAACAGCTTGTTCTCCGCGCCGATGAAGATCCGCGTCGCGTCGCCCGCGCGCGCCGAGTCGAGCAGAGCCGCGACCTCCTGCTTGCCCTCCAGATCGTCGAGCAGCCCGCGCACGCGCTCCAGATCGGCGGTGGCGGCATCGTCGAGCAGCCGCCCCTGCCCGCGCACGATCAGCACCGGGCGCCGCGCGCCATCCTCGCTCCACACCGCCAGCCCGCGCTCCACCAGCGCGCGCGCGGCGGTGTCGAGCGCGCTGCGCCCGTCGGCGAGTTCGCGCTCGACGCGCGCGCGCGCCTCCGCCAGCGTCAGACCGCCCAGCGTCGCGGTCATGTAATTGCCCGCCTCGACCAGCGCCGAGGCATCGACCCCCGCGGGCAGATCGACGACGCGATTCTCCACGCCGCCGTCCTCGCCGACCAGCACCGCCAGCGCCTGCGCCGGGCCGAGCGGGACGAAGCCGATCGAGCGCAGCACCGCCTCGCGCTTGGGCACCATCACCAGCCCGGCGCAGGCGGACAGGCCCGACAGCGCCGCGGTGGTGGCGGCGAGCGCTTCCTCCACCGGCCCGGCCGCGGCGGCGCGCGACTCGATCTGCGCGCGCTCCTCGATCGAGGGTTCGCGCGCCTGCATCATGCCGTCGACGAACAGCCGCAGCCCGCGCTCGGTCGGCATCCGCCCCGCCGAGGTGTGCGGCGCCGCGAGCAGCCCGGCCGCCTCGAGCTGCGCCAGCACGTTGCGGATCGACGCGGGCGAGAGGTTGAGCCCCGCCTGCGCCAGCGCCTTGGAGCCGACCGGCTGACCGCTGTGAAGATAGCCGTCGACGACGCGGCGGAAGATGTCGCGCGCGCGGTCGGTCAGTTCGGCGATCGGAGGCGAGGCGGCCACCTCCGTCATGTAGGCCGGCGCGCCGATCGGCTCAACGGCCAAGCTTCAGTCTTCTGCAAGGCTTGGGTGGCAGGGTCGCGCGTCATGTACACCGCTCGCTTCCACCACGACCACCAGTTGCTCGACATCGCCTGGCACCGGCTCTTCACCCCGGCCGAGGTCGCTGCCTATACGCACGACATCACGGCGCGCTTCCTCGCCGAGAAGTTTCGCCCCGGCTATCGGCTGCTGATCGACATGGCAGGATGCGGCGGGCCGCAGCCGCAGGAGACGCTCGCCGCCTTTCGCGACAACATGCGGCTGTTCCCCAAGGCGAGCCGGATCGCGATCGTCGCCACCGGTGCGGTCCAGCGCCGGCAGGTGACGCGCGTGATGACCCAGCCCTATCTCCGCCTGTTCGACCATGCCGCCGCCGCGCGCGCCTGGCTCACCGGCGCGGCGGACTGACGGCCCCCCTCACTCCGCCGCCACCAGCGTCTCCGCGTCGTCGAGCGGGTGCGCCAGCCGCGTCAGCATCTCGCGCGGCACCACCTGCCAGATCGAGCCGATCGTGCGCTCCCAGTCGTCGAGCAGCCCGCGCGACCAGCGGCTGTCGGTCGCCACCGCATGCTCGGCGATGAGCGAGCGCAGCTGCTCCTCCCAGTGCACCGCGGCGACTCGCTGCCACGTGATGTTCTCCGGGTTGGCGGAGCGCGCGAAGCTGCCGTCGGCGTCGTAGACGAAGGCCATGCCCCCGGTCATGCCCGCGCCGAAGTTGGCGCCGACCGCGCCCAGCACCACCGCGACGCCGCCGGTCATATATTCGCAGCCGTTGGCGCCGCAGCCCTCCACCACCACGGTCGCGCCCGAGTTGCGCACCGCGAAGCGCTCCCCGGCCTGGCCCGCCGCGAACAATTTGCCCGAGGTGGCGCCGTACAGCACGGTGTTGCCGAGGATGGTGTTCTCTTGGCTGCGCAGCGGCGAGGACACCGCCGGGCGGACGACGATGGTGCCGCCCGACAGCCCCTTGCCGACATAGTCGTTGGCGTCGCCGAACACCTCGAGCGTGATGCCCTGGCACAGGAAGGCGCCGAGCGACTGGCCCGCCGAGCCGCGCAGCCGGATCGTCACGTGCCCCTCTGCCAGCGTCGACATGCCGAACTTGCGCGTGATCTCGCTGGAGAGGCGCGTGCCCACCGCGCGGTGCGTGTTGCGCACCGAATAGGTGAGCTGCATCTTCTCGCCGCGCGAGAACACCGGCGCGCCGTCCTTGATGATCTGCGCGTCGAGGCTGTCGGGCACCTCGTTGCGGAAGGTGCTGAGCGAGAAGCGGCGCTCGGCGTCGGTGGCGTCGACCTTGGCGAGGATCGGGTTGAGGTCGAGATCGTCGAGATGCTCGGCGCCGCGGCTGACCTGGCGCAGCAGTTCGGTGCGGCCGATCACCTCGTCGAGGCTGCGCACCCCGAGCCGGGCGAGGATGTCGCGCACCTCCTCCGCGATGAAGGTCATCAGGTTGATCACCTTCTCGGGCGTGCCGACGAACTTCTGGCGCAGCGCCTCGTCCTGCGTGCAGACGCCGACCGGGCAGGTGTTCGAGTGGCACTGGCGCACCATGATGCAGCCCATCGCCACCAGGCTGAGCGTGCCGATGCCGAACTCCTCCGCGCCCAGGATCGCGGCGACCACGATGTCGCGCCCGGTCTTGAGCCCGCCGTCGGCGCGCAGCTTGATCCGCCCGCGCAGACCGTTGAGCGTGAGCACCTGATTGACCTCGGAGAGGCCCATCTCCCACGGCGTGCCGGCATATTTGATGCTGGTCTGCGGGGAAGCGCCGGTGCCGCCGACATGGCCCGAGACGAGGATCACGTCGGCATGCGCCTTGGCCACGCCCGCCGCGACCGTGCCGATCCCCGCCGAGCTGACCAGCTTGACGCAGACGCGCGCGCGCGGGTTGATCTGCTTCAGGTCGTAGATCAGCTGCGCCAGATCCTCGATCGAGTAGATGTCGTGGTGCGGCGGCGGGCTGATCAGCGTCACGCCCGGGGTGGCGTGGCGCAGCTTGGCGATGAACTCGGTCACCTTGAAGCCGGGCAGCTGCCCGCCCTCGCCGGGCTTGGCGCCCTGCGCGACCTTGATCTCGATCTCGTCGCAGGCGTTGAGATATTCCGCCGTCACGCCGAAGCGCCCGCTGGCGATCTGCTTGATCACCGAGTTGGCGTTGTCGCCGTTGGCATAGGGCGTGTAGCGCGCCTTGTCCTCGCCGCCCTCGCCCGACACCGCCTTGGCACCGATCCGGTTCATCGCGATCGCCAGCGTCTCGTGCGCCTCGGGCGAGAGCGCGCCGAGCGACATGCCCGGGGTGACGAAGCGCTTGCGGATCTCGGTGATCGCCTCGACCTGGTCGACCGGCACGCCCTCGCTGGGGAAGTTGAACTGGAGCAGGTCGCGCAGGTAGATCGGCGGCAGGTCGGCGACGCCGCGCGAGAACTGCAGGTAGCTCGAGTAGCTGTCGGTCGCCACCGCGGTCTGCAGCAGGTGCATCAGCTGCGCCGAATAGGCGTGCGCCTCGCCGCTGTGGCGCTGGCGGTAGAAGCCGCCGATCGGCAGCGTCGCCACCGCCTGATCGTACGCCGCCTCGTGCCGCTCGGTGGCGTTGACGTGGAGCGAGGCATAGCCCTCGCCCGAGATCTTCGCCGGCATGCCCGGGAACAGATCGTTGACGAGGCTGCGGCTGAGCCCGACCGCCTCGAAATTATAGCCGCCGCGATAGCTGGAGATCACCGAGATCCCCATCTTGCTGAGGATCTTGAGCAGACCCTCCTCGATCGCCTTCTTGTGCCGCGCGAGGCACTCCTCGAGTGACAATTTGCCGAACAGCCCGCGTGCGTGGCGGTCGGCGATCGCGGCCTCGGCGAGATAGGCGTTCACCGTGGTGGCACCGACACCGATCAGCACCGCGTAATAATGCGTGTCGAGGCATTCCGCCGCGCGCACGTTGACCGAGGCGTAGGAGCGCAGGCCGCGGCGGACGAGATGCGTGTGCACCGCCGCGGCGGCGAGCACGCCCGGGATGGCGACGCGGTCCTCGCTGATATGCTCGTCGGTGAGGAACAGCTCGCTCTTGCCCTCGCGCACCGCCTGCTCGGCCTGGTTGCGGATGCGCTGGATCGCGGCGCGCAGCTTCTCGGGGCCGCCGCCCGCCTCGAAGGTGCAGTCGATGTCGGCCGCGGCCTGGCCGAAATAGCCCTTGAGCCGCGCCCAGTCGGTCGAGGTCAGCACCGGGCTGTCGAGCACCAGCACGCGCTCGCGCCGGTCCTCGGTGTCGAGGATGTTGGCGAGGTTGCCGAAGCGGGTGCGCAGCGACATCACGTAGCGCTCGCGCAAGGGATCGATCGGCGGGTTGGTCACTTGGCTGAAGTTCTGGCGGAAGAACTGGCTGATCAGGCGCGGCTTGTCCGAGATCACCGCGAGCGGCGTGTCGTCGCCCATCGAGCCGATCGCCTCCTTGCCGCTCTCCACCATCGGCGACAGGATCAGCTCCATGTCCTCGATCGTCTGGCCGGCGGCCACCTGGCGCCGCGTGAGGTCGGCGCGGGCGTAGCGCGTCAGCGTGTCCACGGGCGCGGGGGGCAGGTCGGCCATGGTGGAGAACTCGCCGATCATCGCGGCATAGTCCTGCTCGGCGGCGATCCGGTCCTTCACCTCGCGGTCGCGCAGCACGCGGCCCTCGTGCAGGTCGACCGCGATCATCTGCCCCGGCCCGAGCCGGCCCTTGGCGATCACCGTGCTCTCGGGCACCACCACCATGCCCGCCTCCGAGCCGACGATCAGCAGGCCGTCGGCGGTCTCGGTGAAGCGCAGCGGGCGCAGCGCGTTGCGGTCGACCCCGCCGACCGCCCAGCGCCCGTCGGTCATCGCCAGCGCGGCGGGGCCGTCCCACGGCTCCATCACCGAGGCGAGATACTGGTACATCGCGTGGTGCGCCGGCGGCATGTCGTCCGAATAGGCCTCGGGCACCAGCATCAGCTTGGCGGTGGGCGCGTCGCGGCCGGAGCGGCAGATCGCCTCGAACGTGGCGTCGAGCGCGGCGGTGTCCGACGCGCCGGCGGGGATCACCGGCTTGATGTCCTCCGAATGCTCGCCGAACGCGATCGAGGCCATGCGGATCTCGTGGCTGAGCATCCAGTTCTTGTTGCCGCGCACGGTGTTGATCTCGCCGTTGTGGGCGAGGCAGCGGAACGGCTGGGCCAGCCACCATTGCGGGAAGGTGTTGGTGGAATAGCGCTGGTGGAAGATCGCGACGCGGCTCTCGAAGCGCTGGTCCTGCAGGTCGGGGTAGAAGACCGACAGGCTCTCCGCGAGGAACAGCCCCTTGTAGATGATCGAGCGGCAGCTCAGCGAGCAGACGTAGAAGCCCTGGATCTGCGCCGCGATCACGCGCTTCTCGATGCGGCGGCGGACGAGGTACAGGTTCTTCTCGAACTCCTCGGCCGAGACCTGGTCGGGCAGCGGGCCGGCGATCATGATCTGCTCGATCTCGGGGCGGGTCGACTGCGCCTTGAGCCCGATCACCGACACGTCCACCGGCACCTGGCGCCAGCCGTAGATGGTGTAGCCCGCCTCGATGATCGCGCTCTCGACGATGGTGCGGCAGGTCTCCTGCGCGCCGAGATCGGTGCGCGGCAGGAACACCATGCCGACCGCGAGGCGGTTGGGCAGCAGCTTGTGCCCGCTGGCGGCGACGCAATCGTCGAAGAAGCGCACCGGCAGGTCGACGTGGAGGCCCGCGCCGTCGCCGGTCTTGCCGTCGGCGTCGACCGCGCCGCGGTGCCACACCGCCTTGAGCGCGTCGATCGCGGACTGGACGACGCGGCGCGAGGCGCGCCCGTCGGTCGCCGCGACGAGGCCGACGCCGCACGCGTCGCCCTCGAATTCCGGGCGGTACATGCCGTGGGTGGCGAGGTGCTGGCGGCGGGCGTCGAGCGTGTCGGTCATGGGATCAGCTCCTCGGAGCGCAGGTGAGAGAGGGTCCGGCGCGTGCCGGCGATCAGATCGGGCAGGTCGAGAGAGGCGAGATTGGCGCGCTCGGCCTGCGCCGCGACTCGGGTGGGGTAATCGTGCGCCGGCGTGCCGTGCGCCCGTGTTGAACGGCAGTGCTCCTGCGCAGGCAGGAGCCCAGGGCCGCGCACGTTACGCTCACGGCCCCGGGGCGCCGGCGATCGCCGGAGCACGATCGCGCGCTGAGGGATCGAACTTCCGCGTAAACAGGCGCACCACCGCGCCCTCGCCGAACGCCTCGCGTGCGGCCTGCTTGATCGCCGCGACATAGTCGGGCGGCAGCCTCATCGCGCGTGCCGCGTCACTGCCGCGCCTCCGCCTGCACCGCGGCGATCTCCTTGGCGAGATCGCCGGTGCTCGCCTGTGCCTGGCGCATCGCGTCCGCCATCATCTGGCGCTGGAAGGCGGCGACGTCGGGATCGCTCATCACCGACATCGACGCCTGGGCATAGGCGGCGCCGGTCGGCGTGGCGAAGAAGCGCTCGATCTCGCCGAGCTGCGTCACGTCGAAGCGGCGCGCATAGGCGCGCGCCATCGCTTCCACCATCCCCGGCATCGAATCACGGATCAGCGTCAGCGAGCGCTGCTCCTGCGCGTCCATGAAGCGATCGAACACTGCCTTCATCTTGGCGTTCTCGCGCAGCATCGCACCCAGCTGCGGGCTCTGCGCCATGCCCTCGCGCATGTTCGCCATCATCGGCGCGACCATCGCGGAGACGGTCGCCGCGCGGGTCGCGGGCGGCATCAGCCGGTCGAGCACGCGCCGCGCGGCGGCGAGCCGCGCCGGCTCGGGCGCGGCGATGGCACCCGGGCCGGGCGCGCCGGTCTGCGCCGCGGCCGGCGCGGCGGCCAGCGCCAGTGCGGCGAGGAGAAACGGCCGCGCGATCACGCCGCGACCTTCTCGCTCTTCGCCTTCGCCTTCAGATACTGGTGCATCGTCGCCGCCACGTCGCGGCCGTCGCGGATCGCCCACACCACCAGGCTGGCGCCGCGGACGATGTCGCCCGCCGCGAACACGCCGTCGAGGCTGGTCATCAGCGTCTTCGAGTCCACCAGCACCGTGCCCCAGCGCGTGACGCCCAGCTCGGCCGCGTCCCACAGCCGCGGCAGTTCCTCGGCGTCGAAGCCGAGCGCCTTGATCACCAGGTCCGCCGCCATCGTCTCGGCGCCGCCCGGAGCGACCTCGGGGGCGCGCCGACCGCTCGCGTCGGGCGCGCCGAGCCGCATGCGGTTGACCTCGACCGCGCTGACCTTGCCCTCGGCGCCGCTGAACCTGGCGGGCGCGGCGAGCCAGACGAACTCGACGCCCTCCTCCTCCGCGTTGGCGACCTCGCGCTGCGAGCCGGGCATGTTGGCGCGGTCGCGGCGGTAGAGGCACTTCACGCTGTTGGCGCCCTGGCGGATCGCGGTGCGCACGCAGTCCATCGCGGTGTCGCCGCCGCCGATCACCACCACGTCGCGCCCGGCGGCGTTGAGCGAGCCGTCCTCGAAGGCGGGGACATGGTCGCCGAAGCCCTTGCGGTTCGACGCGGTAAGGAAATCGAGCGCGGGAACGACGCCCGCCAGGTCGTTGCCGGCGAGATCGATCGCGCGCGCCTGATAAACGCCGGTGGCGATCAGCAGCGAATCGTGGCGCGCGCGCAGCTCGTCCAGCGTCGCGTCGCGGCCGACCTCGAACCCCTCGTGGAAGACGATCCCGCCCGCCTTGAGCCGCTCGACCCGGCGCATCACCACCGGCTTCTCCAGCTTGAAGCCGGGGATGCCGTAGGTCAGCAGCCCGCCGGCGCGGTCGTGGCGGTCGTAGACATGGACCTCATAGCCGTGGCCGCGCAGATATTCCGCCGCGGTGAGTCCGGCCGGGCCGGCGCCGATCACGCCGACCGACTGGCCGCGCGCGGGGCCGGGGACGAGCGGCTCGACCCAGCCCTCTTCCCAGGCTGTGTCGGTGATGAACTTCTCGACCGAGCCGATCGTCACCGCGCCGTGGCCGCTGAACTCGATCACGCAATTGCCCTCGCACAGCCGGTCCTGCGGGCAGATGCGGCCGCAGATCTCGGGCATGGTCGAGGTGGCGTTGCTCAGCTCATAGGCCTCGCGCAGCCGGCCCTCGGCGGTGAGCCGCAGCCAGTCGGGGATATGGTTGTGGAGCGGGCAGTGAACCGAGCAATAAGGCACGCCGCACTGCGAGCAGCGCCCGGCCTGGTCCTCCGCCGCGGAGGTGGCATAGCGCTCGGCAATTTCGCGGAAATCGTCGGCGCGGTCGGCCGCCCCGCGCTTGGCGGGATAGGATTGCGCGCGATCCACGAACTTGAGCATGTCGGCCATCGGTGTCCTCCGATGGCCGACGTCTCACACCGACATAGGTGAGTCACGCACTTTCTGGCCGATACGTCAGTAAAGCTGCCGTAAAAACTTCGATTGTTGCGCGCTCGCGCAGCGTCCTTCCACTCGGACGCGAGAAGAAGGTCCGCTTCGGATCAATGCAGCGCGAGCAGGATGAGCGCGAGCGTGCCCGCGACGATGCGATACCAGGCGAAGGGCGCGAAACCGTGCTTGGTCACTACGCCCATGAACCAGCGGATCACCAGCAGCGCGACGATGAAGGCGACGACGAAGCCGATCGCGATCGCGCCGTAATCGACGTGGCCGGGCAGATCGCGGCTCTTCCACAAGGCCAGCGTGGTGGCGCCGAGCATCGTCGGGATGGCGAGGAAGAAGCTGTACTCGGCGGCGGTCTCCTGGTCGACGCGCATCGCGCGCGCGCCCATGATCGTCGCGCCCGAGCGGCTGACCCCCGGGATCATCGAGATGCATTGCACCACGCCGATGCCGAGCGCGACGCGCCACGACATCGTCTCCACCTCGCTCTTGGGGGCCGGGGGGACGGTGCGCTCGATGAACAGGATCGCGATGCCGCCGACGATCAGCGCCACCGCCACCACCGTCGGCCCGATGCCGGGCGCCTCGAGCACCTTGCGGATCGAGGAATAAGCGATCGCGCCCACCACCGCGGAGGGGAGGAAGCCGAGCAGCACGTTGCGGGTGAAGCGGATCGCCGCCGGATCGCGCCGCAGCAGCCCTTCGCCGACCTTCAGGAAGCGCCGCCAGAACAGCACGATCACCGCAAGGATCGCGCCGAGCTGGATGACGATGTCGAAGGTGGCGTCGGCCTCCTTCAGCCCCAGCAGCGCGCCGGCGAGCACGAGATGCCCGGTGGAGGAGACGGGCAGGAACTCGGTGACCCCCTCGACGATGCCGAGGAGGATGGTGATCAGCAGGTCGTTCAATGTCTTTCTCCCCCCGAACTCACCGGCGCGTCTCCCGCGCGCCGATCAGCCCGCGGTCTGGTTGATCATGCTGAAGCGCCCCGCCTTGCGGTAGCGCACCAGCCAGTTGGGCGCGACGGCGTCGATCGGGGTCGGCTCGACGCCGAGCGCGGCCAGCCCCGCGGCGCCCTGGCCGACGACGCTGTCGTGGCCGAGCAGCTTCCACTGGTCGCCCGAGATCGGCGTCAGCGGCAGCGCGGCGAGCAGCGCGCCCGCGCCGTCGGGCACGGTGACGAAGTGCGGGCGGCGGCCGATATGCTCGGCGACGCGGCGGTTGAGCTCGAGCATCGTCAGCACCTCGGGCCCGCCCAGCTCATAGGTGTGGCCGGCGTGCGCGTCGCGGTCGGCGATGGCGGCGAACACCGCCTGCGCGACGTCGACGACATAGACCGGCTGGAAGCGCGCCGCGGGACGCAGCACCGGCACCACCGGCAGCCGCGCGATCATCCCGGCGAAGCGGTTGAGGAACTGGTCCTCGCGCCCGAACACGGTGGACGGGCGCAGGATCGTCGCGGACGGATCGGCCTGGCGCACCGCCTGCTCGCCCGCGCCCTTGGTGCGCGCATAGACCGAGTCGCCGTCCGCGTCGGCGCCGATCGCGGAGACATGGACCAGCGCCGCGCCCGCGTCGCGCGCCGCCTCGGCGACGATGCGCGCGCCGTCGACGTGGACGCGCTGGAGGTTGCCCGCGAAGGTGCCGACCAGGTTGACCACCGCGTCCGTGCCCGCGACCGCGCGCTGGATCGTCTCGGGCCGCGCGATATCGGCGGCGACGAACTGGGTCTGCCCCAGCCCGCCGAGCGGCTTGATGAAGAAGGCCTGGCGCGGGTCGCGCTGCGCCACGCGGACGCGCGCGCCGGTCTTGAGCAGGGCCTGCGCGACGTAGCGGCCGAGGAACCCCCCGCCGCCGATCAGCGTGACCAGTCTGTCGTTCATGCCGTCCTTCATCTCGAACGCCTTTCCGCTACGCGCGCCGCTCTGCCCGCCGCGCCGGCCGATGACAAGGCCGGATGCGGCAGTGCGGCGAGGTTCGTGAAAATGCGTGTTGACAAGGGCGGCGACCACCCCCTAGAGGCGCCGGCCTACCCCGTGCCCAGATGGCGGAATTGGTAGACGCACCAGCTTCAGGTGCTGGCGATCGCAAGGTCGTGGAGGTTCGAGTCCTCTTCTGGGCACCATTTTTCTGCAGAACCGATCGATGTGTCGCGCGCGCTGACCCGCGGCGGCGAGCGGGCGCGAATCGCGTCTTGCCGCGGCGGCAGGCGGAGCGCACTCCTCGTGCGATCAGCGACGAGGTCGGCGGCGACGATGGACAGCGCTCTTCCCCACACTGGCCGAGCCGCACCGCTCGGCGAGCAGGCGGCATCCGCCTCGACCAGTACCCCTGCCGCAGCGCTGCCGGTGCCATCGGACGCGGCGGAGGGACTCAGCGTGACGGCGCAGATCGGCGACGTCGCTTACGTGACCACGCTCGAGCGACCCACCCGCTTCTGGCGCGTGGTTGACGCGATCTTCGCGAGCGATCCGAGGCTGACCCAGATCGTCGTCGTGCGACCGAGCCAGATCGGCGGCTCTTATCTGATCCGTCGTGAGGAACGGGTGGGCGCGCCGCCGCCGCGTTGATGCGGGCGCCGCACGCTGACCCGCGGCGGCGAATGAGGGCCGGCATCGGCTTGTCCGGCGACGATGTTGCCAGCATGTTCCTCGTGTGATCGCGACGGAGCAGCGGGAATGTGGTCGGCATGGCGGCGGTTTCTCTCCTCCTGGCGCCGGACCGCGGCAGTGACGACGAGCAATGAGCCGAGCGACGACGATGGGTCGAGCACGTGGCGCGGCTATGACCGCGCGACCGGGGCGCGGCCGGACGAGGTGCCCACGCTGACGCTCGCCACCGCCGACGGCCGGTCACGACGCGTCCGCTTCGACGGGATCGACGGCGACTATCTGATCGATCGCAAGCTGCGCGTCGTCGATCTCCCACGATCGCGTATGCAGCTCATGCGCCAGGCCGAGGCGCTGGCGCAGGCGCGGTGCCACGCCACCTGGGAAGTGCCGAGCGAGGCGGAGCGCGCGCTCGCCGCGGCGATGCTCGCGCGCGCCGAGGTGCGACGGATCCGGATACGGGTGGTGCGGCCGTGACGCTGGTGCCGGTCGCACGGCTGGTCGCCACGATGGTGCTGTTCCTCGAGCAGACCGACGAGGCGCAGCTCGATCTCGATTATGCGGTGAAGGTCGCCGAGTATCTCTGCCCCTCCCTGCGCGCGCTGAGCTATTTGTCCGATGGCGCGCTGGTCGTGGCGCTCGACGCGGTCGCGCAGGAGGTCGGCGGCGCGGCGGCGGCTTTGGTCCGCTCGGTGGCGGACGGTTTCGCGCTCCACGTCGGCGCGGGCGCGGCGTTTCCGGAACCGGTCGAGCCGATCGAGGCGGACCGCGCGCGCGCGCTGGCGGCGGGAATCGACCCGCTCGCCGCGGCGCTGGCGCGACTGGTGGCGACCTATCTGCTGCTGCTCCAGGGCGCATCGGAGGAGGTGGTCGCGCCGGCCGCCCGCGCGCGGGCGGTGTGGTGCCTCATCGCGGGGCTCGAACGGCTCGACCGCGCCCCGCTCGACCGGCTGATCGCCGCCTTCGCCTTCGTCGCGCCGGCGTTCGACGCCGAGGCGTGGCAGGTCACGGCGATCCCAACCCGCTACGGGCTGCGCGCGACCGGCATGGACCGGGCGCGCGAGCCCGATCGCAACGCCCGCTGCGGGGCGCTCACCGTGGCGGAACTCGCGCGTGTCTATGCCGCGGCCTACATCTTCCTTGAGCAGACCGGCGAGGAACGGCTCGACCTCGACGCCAACGTCACGCTGGGGGAATATATCGGACACGCGCTCGACCATCTCGAGCGCGAGCAGACGCCGGCCCTGATCGCCGCCCTCGCCGCGCTGGCCGCCACGCTCGGCCCCGAGGAGGCGGCGATCGTCCGCGGGATCGCGGAGAGCCATGGCCTGCCCGACCGCGACACCGTCCCGGCGCGGCTCGCGGCCGGGATCGCGTACCAGCGCGCGCGCTGCGATCTCGCGGCCATCTCGCCGATCGCGGCGGTGGCGGCGCATATCGTGACGGTCTTCACCTTGCTGCTCGAGCGCTGCGGTGACGAGGAGATCGAGCCCGGCGTCGACGACGACGGGTTGCGGCGGCTCACGGCGACGCTGCACGCGCTGCCGCCGGCGTCGCTCGCCGAGCTGATCGCCGCCTTCGACGTGATCGCGCCCGATTTCACCACCGACGCCGATGCCGTCCGCGCCATCCCGCGCGACTTCAAGCTGCTGGAGGCGCTGGCGGGCGCGGCGCCGGTGGTGGATGCGCCCGCGACCCTGCGCCGCGCGCGCGCCGGCCTCCCGCCCCGCGTCTCCGTGCCGCGGCAGATCGGGTGACGATGTCCGCGCGGGGAGCCGGCGAACCTCCGAGATTGCCGAGCTCCTGAAGGCGCGCGCAGAAGGGACGGGGCAGGCGGTCGGGGCGGATGGTCGCGGAGAGACCGCGCGGCGCCCGCCACGCCGCCGTGCTACGCTGCGCGCAGGCGCCATGGGGCACCACTGCCGATCGCCCCGTCCCGCTCTAGCACAGCCGCGCGCGCGCCTCCGCCGCCACGCCGCATTGCACCGCGAATCGCGGGCGCTACGAGCGCTCGTTGTGTCATCGCAACGAACCGTCGTCCTGCTCGCCGCCGCATTGCTCGCGCGCTCCTCCGTCGACCTCCCCGCTCATGCCGAGCCGGCGCGGCTGCCGCCGCCGCCGCGCGCGGGCGCGATCGAGTGGCGACAACGCGTCGACCCGGCGCCGCGCGGGGCCACGCTGCTGCGCCAGGCGATGCTCGACGAGCATAACCGCGCGCGCGCCGCGCTGGCACTGCCGCCGCTCGCCTGGGACGAGAGGCTCGCGCGCGCCGCCGATCGCTCCGCGCGCGCGCTGGCGCGCACCGGTCGGCTGGCGCATGCGTCGCAACCGCGCGGGAGCCAGCGTCAGGGCGAGAATCTCTTCGCCGGCACGCGCGACGCTTATGATTATGCCGCGATGGTGCGCGAGTGGCTCGACGAGGGGCGCGCCTATGTCAACGCGCCCTCGCCGCGCTTCAGCCGCACCGGGCGCTGGCAGGACGCGATCCATTATGCGCAGATCGTCTGGCGCGGCACCGCGCGGCTCGGCTGTGCGCTGGCGAGCGGACGTCGCGACGACGTGCTCGTCTGCCGCTACGCGCCCGCCGGCGGCGCGATCGGAGAGACCGCTTATTGAGGCGCGCGGAGCGGCACCGCCTGCGCGCGGAGGTGCGGCGGAGCCGCCATCCTCACGACGGGCGCACGAGCACCGCGGCGAGCGAGCGCCGCCCCGCCCGCGCGCGTCCTAGAAGACCGCGGCCACCAGCTGCCGGAAGGCGTCGCCGCGGTGGCTGATCTCGTTCTTGGCGGGCTCGTCCATCTCGCCGAAGGTGACGTCGTGCCCGTCGGGCCGGAACACCGGGTCGTAGCCGTGGCCCTTGTCGCCGCGCGGCGGCCACACCAGCGTCCCGTCGACGCGGCCCTCGAACCACTCGACATGGCCGTCGGGCCAGGCCAGCGCCAGCGCGCAGACGAAATGCGCGGTGCGCGGCGCGTCGGGCAGCGCCGCCAGCTTGTCCTCGACCAGCCGCATCGCGTGGCCGAAGTCCTTGTTCTCGCCGCCCCAGCGCGCCGAGAAGATGCCCGGGTCGCCGCCCAGCGCGTCGACGCACAGCCCGCTGTCGTCGGCCAACGCGGGCAGCCCCGACAGGTCCGCCGCCGCGCGCGCCTTGAGCTCGGCGTTCATCACGAAGGTGGTGCCGGTCTCCTCGGGCTCGGGCAGGTCGAGCTCGCCCGCGGAGACGACGTCGAGCCCGCGTCCCTCGAGCAGGGCGGCGATCTCGCGCACCTTGCCCTGGTTGTGGCTGGCGATCACCAGCTTTCCCGGGGCGAGCTTGCGGATCGCCTGCGGCTCCTTGCCCTCGCCGCTCACGCGACCGCCTTCGCCTGCGCGGCGAAGATGTCGGTGCAGCCGATCCGGGCCAGCCGCAGCAGGCGCAGCAGCGCCTCCTCGTCATAGGTGGCGTGCTCGGCGGTGGCCTGCGCCTCGGCGATATGGCCGTTCTCGAGCAGCACGAAATTGGCGTCGGCGTCGGCGTTCGAATCCTCGTCATAGTCGAGGTCGAGCACGGGGTTGCCCTGGTAGATGCCGCATGACACCGCCGCCACCTTCTGGCGGATCGGGTCGGCGGCGAGCTTGCCGTCGCGCAGCAGCGCGTCCACCGCGAGCCGCAGCGCCACCCAGGCGCCCGAGATCGAGGCGGTGCGCGTGCCGCCATCGGCCTGGATCACATCGCAGTCGAGCGTGATCTGGCGCTCGCCGAGCAGCGCCATGTCGGTGACGGCGCGCAAGGAGCGGCCGATCAGCCGCTGGATCTCCTGGGTGCGGCCCGACTGCTTGCCCTTGGCGGCCTCGCGGCTGCTGCGCGTGTGCGTGGCGCGCGGCAGCATGCCGTATTCGGCGGTGACCCAGCCCTGGCCCTTGCCGCGGAGGAAGGGCGGCACGCGCTCCTCGACCGAGGCGGTGACCAGCACCTTGGTGTCGCCGAAGCCGATCAGCACCGATCCCTCGGCGTGGCGCGTGAAGCGCGGCTCGATCGTGATCGCGCGCATCTGGTCGGGGGCGCGGCCGCTGGGGCGCATTCAACTCTCCTCAAGGTGGGGTGAGGCAGGCACTAGCCGCGTTGATGCCGTGGCGCCAGCGGGTTGCGGACGAGGGAGCGAGCGATGCGACGAGAATATGGCAGGCTGGCCGTGGTCGCCGCGATCGCGCTGGCGGGATGCGCCACCGCGCGCGCGCCGCTGGTCACGGCGGACGCGCCGGTGATCCGCTATGCCACCGCGGCCTGTTTCGGCACCTGCCCGGTCTATGACGTGACGGTGCGCCCCGACGGGCGCGTCACCTTCGTGGGCGAGCGCTTCACCGCGGTGACCGGGACGCGCGAGGTCGCGGCGACGCCCGAGACCTACCGTCGCGTCGCTGCCGCGATCTCACCGTATCGGCCCGCGGGTGAGCGGCTGGTGGTGCCGGGCAGCGTCGATTGCGCCAACCCGCCCACGGACATGCCGAGCGTCGACCTGTGGTGGTACGACCGCGCGGGCGAGCGTCACCTGCGCTTCTATCGCGGCTGCCGACGCGGCAACGAGGCGCTGGCGGCGGCGCTCGACGCGGTACCCGCGGCGCTGCCGATCGCACGGCTGATCGGGCGCTGAGGCGGCGCGGCGGCCGGCGGCGCCACGGCACCGCGCGGGCGAGAGGCCGCGTGGCGCGGACGCCGCTTCCACGCCGCTCAGGCCTTCTCGCTATGATCGGCGGTGGCAAACACCGCTGTGTCGATGAAGCGGCCGTCAGGGTCTTTTCCGGCTCGTCTGAAGCGGCAGCGTGCTCCGGCGAACGCCGGCGCCCAGGGTCACCGACGCCGCGGCCTGTCGCGCCGGGCGCCCGCTTGTACGGGAGGACGGGTGGGCTCTGCCGAGTCGGCCGCTAGCGCGTGCCGGGGTCGTCCGCGCGCGGCGGGAGGGCGATCGCGGTGGCGTCCGAGTCGCGCGCGGCCCGCGCCTGCGCCTTGCGGCGCCGCAGGTTGGCGCGCAACTGCTCGGCCCGTCGCGCGGCGCGATCGTCACTGTCGCTCATCGAAAGTGCGCTAGACCGCGCGAGGCACCTTGACAATCGCCTGCACCTCGTCTCTTAGGCGCCCTCCGCCCGACGCGGTCGGAAGTGCTGCCGTAGCTCAGTGGTAGAGCGCATCCTTGGTAAGGCTGAGGTCGTGAGTTCAATCCTCACCGGCAGCACCATTTTCTGGAGACAGGTCAACGGCTTGCGCGCTCCCGCGGGACGCGCGCCGCGACCGGGCCACGGCGGTGGAAGCGCCGCGCCCCCTCCGACGATGCGACGCTGCCAACACCGCCATGATCGGGCGGCGCCGGGAAGTGGCACCGCGGCCGCTAAGAAGACGAGCCGCCGTCGTCGCTCCCTCACCCTGCCGGCGGGGCGTCCGGATAGTCGTCCTGCCAGCCGCCGCCGAGCGACTTGGCCAGCGTCACGATCTGGCGCAGCCGGTCGGCGCGGCTGACGGCGAGCGCGTCCTCGATCGCGTAGAGCGCATGTTGAATGGTCATCAGGTCGAGCGTGAGGATCGTGCCCGCCCGGCGTTCGCGCGTCGCGCGCGCGACGGCGGCGCGGCTCGCCGTCAGCGCCGCGACCAGCGCATCGTGGCGCAGCGCCTCTTCCTGGCGTGCGGCGAGCACGTCCTCGACGTCGCGCATCGCGGCGCGGATGCTGCGCTCATAGTCGAGCCGCTGCGCCTCGGTCAGCGCCTGTGCGGTGCGCAGACGGGCGGCGCGCTGGCCCTTGTCGGACAGCGTCTGCGCGCCGCCCGCCGCGAGGCTCCAGACGATCGCGCCCGGCGCCACCAGGCCGCCGAGCCCGCTCGCCGCGGTGCCGAGCGTCAGCGGGATATGGAAGCGCGGCAGCAGGTCCGCCGCCGCGACCTGCGCGCGCGCGGCAGCGCCGGCGAGGCGGCGTTCGGCGGCGCGGATGTCGGGCCGGTCGCGCAGCAGGTGCGACGGCACCGAGGCGGGTAGCTCAGGCGCGGAGGGAAGCGGCGCGATGGTGTCGACCTCCGCGACCGCGTCGCCCGGAAAGCCGCCGGTCAGCGTCGCGAGCGCGTGACGGTCACGCGCGATCTGCTCGGCGAAGGCGGGGAGTCGCGCCTGTGCGAGCCGCCACTGCGCGCGCGCCTCGGCCACGCTCGCACCGCTGGCGAGACCGGCGCGGTGCAGCCGCTCGCTGACATCGAGTGTCGTCTTGCGCCGCGCGACATCGCGGGCGGCGATCGTCTCGCGCTCCTGCGCCGAGCGCAGGTCGATATAGTCGAGCGCGACCTCGGCGATCAGGCTGACGAGGAGCGCGCGCCGGTCTTCCTCGACCACGCCGGCCTCGGCCTCGGCGGCGTCGACCGACCGGCGCAGGCGGCCGAACAGGTCGGGTTCCCAACTGGCATCGAGCCCCGCCGACAGCGCGACGGCCCGACCGATCCCCGGTGGGTAATCGAGCCGCGTGCTCGATCGGGCCGATGCAGCGCCGCCGCTGACGCCGATGAAGGGGTGGCGCGCCGCCGCCGCCGCGTCGCGCTCGGCGCGGGCGGCGAGCAGGTGCTGCGACGCGATCCGCAGGTCGAGATTGCCCGCGATCGCGCGCGCGACGATCCGGTCGAGCGCGGGATCGCGGAACCCGCTCCACCAGCGGCGCAGGTCGACGGTGTCGGTGGCGCCGGGCTGCGGCGCGGTCCAGTGCGACGGCAGCACCGGCGTGGGGCTGACATAGCGCGCGACGGGCGGCGTGGCGCAGCCGGCGAGCAGCAGCGCCAGCAGCGTGGACGAGCGGCCCCGCATCACAGCAGCGTCCGCGTCGCATCGATCAGCCGGCCGTGCGCCGCGCCGTCGCCGATCGCGACGCTGCACGTCATGCCCGCGGCGAGCGTGATCCCTGCGGGCACCCGGTCGATCCGGATGCGCACCGGGATGCGCTGCGCCAGCCGCACCCAGCTGAAGACCGGATCGACGTTGGGCAGCCCGCGTCCGTCCGGGCTGTCGTTGCGATCCGCGATGCCGCGGCCGATGCTCTCGACATGGCCGCTGAGCGGAGCGTCATAGCCCATCAGCGTCACCTCGGCCGGCGCGCCGGTGGCGATGTGCGCGAGCTTGGTTTCCTCGAAATAGCCCGTGACCCAGACGCGCCGCGAGTCGACGATCGCGACGCGGGTCGCGCCGGCGATCGCATAATCGCCGGGGCGGAGCCGCAGGTTGGTGGCATAGCCGTCGACCGGCGCGGTCACCGTGGTGCGCGCCAGGTCGAGCCGCGCCGTGGCGAGCGCGACCGCGGCGGCGTCATAGGCGGCCTGCGCCATCCGTAGCTCGCCCGCGGCCTGATCGATCGTCTCCGCCGCGACGATGTCCGCGCCGAGCCGGGAGCGGCGCCGCGCGGTCGCGGACCTGAGCGCGAGTTCGGCGCGGCGCGCGCGCAGCGTCGCTTCGGCCGCGTCGACCGCGAGCTGAAAGCGGGCGCGGTCGATGATGTAGAGGACGTCGCCGTGACGCACCGGCTGGTTGTCGACGACGCGCACCGCCGCGATCCGGCCGGAGACGTCGGGCATGACCTGGACGACGTCCGCGCCGACCCGCCCGTCGGGCGTCCAGGGCGCGAGCATATAGGCGCGCCACAGCGCGACCATCAGCAGGATCGCCGCGGCGCCCACAGCGAGCGTCACGGTGGGGCGGAGGGCGGCGCGGAACATGGGTGATAGCGACATCGATGACCCTCAGACGAAGAGGATGAGGAGCGCGACCAGCGCGAGCAGCACGGCGAGCTCGAACAAGGCAGGGTGCCAGACGAAGTGCAGCACGCCCGCGCGGGTGAGCAGCGCGCGCAGCGCCACGAACAGCGGCAGCGCGGCGGCGAGGTAGAACAGCAGGGGCGGCAGGTAGATGCCCGCCACCGGCACCTCGCTCAGCATGACGCCGCCCGCGCGCTGCGCCGGTCGAGCAGATCGGCGATGTCGGTCAGCCCGGCGGCGATGCGGTGCGGCAGGTCGGTGGTACGGGCGGCGGCGCGCAGCGCAGGCGCGGCGGTGCCCGGCGACGTCACCGCCAGCGCCAGCGCCGCGCCGGCCGGATCGTCGATCGGGGCGGCATCGAGCGCGGCGTGCAGCCGCAGCGCCGCGCAGCCGAGGTGCACCTCGTCCAGTCCCTCCGCGAGCAACCGCGTCCGCATCGGCGGATCCCCGACGAGGCTCTGCGCGATGCGGACCAGCCGGTGGTGCTGGAGATGCTCCCAGCGACTGCGTCCGCCCCGCGCTCTGCCCTGCATCGCGGCGACCACGTCGCGCCGCAGCGCCGCGGCGATCCGTCGCGCCTGTCGGTGCGGCTGATGCGGGAGCAGCCGGAAGACGAGCCAGGTCACCAGCACCGCCACGACCCAGCCGAACGCCGCGTTGAGGAAGGCCGCCGCGTCCCATGCCATCGGATTGGTCGCGCCGACCAGCGTGTTGAACGCCACGAGATAGGCCAGCGCGGCCGGCGCGCGCTTCGCGATGGTCAGCAGATAGAGGCCGGCGATCCAGAAGGGCGCGATCGCGGCGAGCAGCAGCGGCAGCTCGGTCACGCGCGGCAGCAGCACGAAACCGCACAGCCACGCCGCCGGCACCGCCACCACGGTGCCCTTGACGAACGCGATCGCGCCCGCTTCCGGGTTACCGACCAGCGCCAGCAACACGACATAGGGCGCGAGGATCAGCGGCAGCAGCGACCATTCACTCCACCCGGTCGCGATCCCGATCGCCCCGCCCGCGAGGATCGCGAGCAGCGCGCGCAGTCCGTTGCGCCACGCCCCGCCCCAGTCGCGATGATAACGGAAGCCACGGCCGCGATGCACCGCGCGCGCGCGCAGCCGCATCAATCCCAGCAGCGCGCTCTCGACATCCTCGATCGTCTCCAGCAGGCGATCGAGCGCGATCAGCGCGGCGGGCGGGTGATCCGCCTCGGCCTCGGCGTGGAGCCGGTGGCGCAACGCGGTCAGTTCGACGCGCGCCTCCGCCAGCGCGTCGCGCTCGATCGCGCCGATCGCGACCGGCAGCCGCCGTGCGATCTCGGCGCGCGCCGGGGCGAGAGCCGGATCGTCCAGCCGCCGCGCGGTCCATTCGGCCGCGCCGAGCGTCGCGCCGAACAGCGCGGCCAGCCCCTCGCGCACCGCTCCGGCCCGCACCGCGACGTCGGGCGACTCGGTGCGGCTCAGTTCGAGCAGGTCGTCGATCGCGAACAGGCCCGCCGCCAGTTCGGGCGCGCCGCGCGCTGCCGCACGGTCACCCGCCAGCACATCGCTCAGCAGGCGCCCGACCTTGGCGAGCTGCGCCGCATAGGCCGCCTCCAGCCGCGTGCGCGTCGCGCGTCGCGACAGCAAGGCGGTGACGCCCCCGAGGCAGACCACCCCCAGCGCGACCGTGGCGGTGCGCCCGAGCACCGCATCGAGCGCGCGCTCCGGCCGCTCGAGCGCGCCATAGGTCGCCAGTCCCACGGTGTAGCCCGCCACCGCCGCGCCCGAGGCGCGGAAATGGCGCAGCACCGTCGCCGCCCCCCCGCACACCCCCAGCCACAGGCCGAAGCCGAGCAGGAACAGCGCCGGCGTCTGGATGAAGAACGCCATCAGCAGCGTCGCGCCGACCCCGCCGATCAGCGTGCCGATCAGTCGCCAGCCCCCCTTGGCCAGTACCGCTCCCTGATTGGGGTTGGTCACCAGCAGCACGGTCGAGGCGGCGGAGAAGGGTGCCTCCACCTGCAGCGCGAAACCAGCGGCGAGCGCCAGCCCGGCCGCGAGCACCGAGCGCGCGACGAACTGCCATTGCGGCGTCGCCGGATCGATCGCGGCGATGCGCCGCCACAGAATGGCGGACAGGGACGCAGCTCGTCGCGCCAGCACGTCGATCATGCGAGCACCTCCCACGGGTCAGATACTATCATCCTATGTATAGACCGGAGGGGCGGATGGCGAGCAACAAGGTGGGATGAATCACCAATTCTGCTAAGGGCAGCGTCATGCCCTCTTCCTCGCTCCCGTCTGCACCGCGGCGCTCGCTCGTCGACGTCACCATCGAGCTGATGCGCACGCAGATCGAGGAGGGACGCTGGCAGGTCGGCGAACGCATCCCCAAGGAAGCCGAGCTCGCCGAGATGCTGAAGGTCGGCCGCAACACCGTGCGCGAGGCGGTGCGGGTGCTGTCGCACGCGCGCGTGCTCGACGTGCGCCAGGGAGACGGCACCTATGTCCGGCTGAGCGTCGACCCCGCCGAGGTGATGCGGCGGGTGACCCATGCCAGCCTGCGCGACCATTTCGAGCTGCGCGCGATGCTCGAGACCGAGGCCGCGCGCGCCGCGGCGCTGCGCCGCACCGACGAGGATCTGGCGCGGCTGAGCGACCTGCTCGATCGCCGCGGCGACGTGCCCGCGGACGGCGACGTCGATGGCTTCGTCGAGCGCGACGCCGCCTTCCACCTCGCCATCGCGCAGGCGACGCACAATGTCGCGCTCGCCGAACTCTACCGCTTCTTCGCCGTCTCGGTCCGGCAGAACATCGCCACGGTGTTCGGCGCGATCGACCTTCCCGAGCCGGGTTTCCTCGCGCACCGCCGCGTGCTCGACGCGATCCGCGCCGGCGACGGCGAGGCGGCCGCCGAGGCCGCGCACGCGCTGGTCGCTCCGGTCATCGCCGCGCTGGCGGCGCTCGATCGCGCGTGACGCCGCTCAGGCGGCACCATCGGACAGCGCTCCGCCGCCGATCAGATGGCGGGCAAGCGCCTCGGCCTCGGCGGCGCTGGCGCGGGTCGCCTGCGGCGCGCCGAACGCCTTGACCAGATCGGGGAAGATCGCCTCGATCTCGGCGCGGCGCCGCGCGTCGGGCTCGATCACGATCAGCGCCAGACACCGTGCCGCCAGCGCCGCCTTGTTGCGCTTGAGCCACTGGCCGCGGCTGACGCGATCGGCGTGCGCCTCCTCGTCCGGGCGCGGCGGGTAGATCAGCACGAACGGCGACTCGCGCGCCAGCAGTCGGTCCATCTCCGCGCACCATGATGCGGCATAGCCCTCCTCCGGCGTGCCGATGAAGCGCACCACCGGAAAGTCACGACAATCGAAGAGAGAGAAGCCGGCGACATCCATGTGACCGATCCGGATGGTTGATCCAATCATCCTATCTATATGGAAGATGCGACCCGGTCGCAATAGGCGGAGGTCGACGCTGCGACGAGGCTGAAGCCGACGGCACGGGCCAAGCGGCGCTCAGCGCCTCCAGCCGATCCGACCGGCGCCTCTCAGGCTGTCCGCGCGGATGAAGTCTCATTCGCTTTGGTTGAACCGTGCTCCTGCGGACGCAGCAGCCTGGTGCCGCGCGCGTGCCCTTCGTGGCTCTGGGCTCCCGCGTCCGCAGGAGCACCCCCGCTTATTCACACGCTTAGCGCGCGTCGAAGTCGACGATCGCCTTCAGCACCGTGTCGGCCCGCGCGATCAGCTCGGGGAAGCGCGCCGGCAGGTCGCGCGCCGCCACGCTATCGGTGTGGAGCGCCGCCGTGTCGATCGTGCCGTCGCGGATCGCCGCGATCACGCGCGCGAAGTCGGCCGCGAGCGCATTGCGGCTGGCGAGCAGCGTCGTCTCGCGCTTGTGGAACTCGGGGTCGGCGAAGGTCAGGTCGCCCTTGACCACGCTCACCAGCACGTAGCTGCCGCCATGCGCCACCTGGTTCAGCCCGTCGCGCATCGCGGCGAGGTTGCCCGTGGCGTCGAACACCGTCTCGAAGAAATCCCCGTCGGTCAGCGCCGCGAACCGCTCCTGCGCGGTCTCGTCGGCGCGCACCAGCGAGTCGAAGCCGAAGTCGCGCGCGGCGCGCTCCAGCCGCGGCGCGCGCGCGTCGCACAAGGTCACCGCCGCGCCGTCGAGCCGCGCGAACAATGCCACCGCCAGCCCGATCGGTCCGACCCCCTTCACCAGCGCGCGACGGCCCGGTCGCAGTCGCGCGCGCGCCACCGCATGCGCGCCGATCGCGAGGAACTCGACCATCGCGGCCTGATCAAGGCTGAGCCCCTCGGCGTCGATCGCGGCGCGCTCGGGCACCGCGATCAACTCGGCCAGGCCGCCGTCGACATGGACGCCGAGCACGGCGACCGCGGCGCAGCAATTGGGCTTGCCCGCGCGACAGGCGACGCACGCGCCGCAGGCCAGATAGGGGTTGATCGTCACGAGCTGGCCGACGCGGAACGCCGATCCCGCCGGTGCCTCCACCACCTCCCCCGCCAGTTCGTGGCCCATCACGCGCGGGTAATCGAGGAAGGGCTGATCGCCCGCGAAGATGTGATAGTCGGTGCCGCACAGGCCGACGCGCCGGATCCGCACCAGCAGATCGTCGGCACGGCGCACCGGCGGCGCGCGCTCGGCGGCGCGCAGCACCAGCGGCTCGTCGCAGATGATCGTCAACACGGCGCCGGCCCTTCTCTCACACCACTCCTTGCATATATGAAATACAATTGCATACGGTGCAATCGATCAATCGGCGGAAGTCAATGTGCGGGTCACGGCGGCGGCGGCATCCGCCAACAGCGCCCGCGCCGCGTCGATATCGACCTGCTGCGACCCGTCGATCAGCCGCAGGAACGGGATCGTCAGCGCCGCGGCGACCAGCCCGTCGAAGCCGAACACCGGGTAACTGATGTCGGTTACCCCCAGGGTGATCGGGCTCTTGCGCTGCGCGTGGCCGGCGGTGCGGATCTGCGCCAGCTGGCGTTCCAGCGTGCCGCGCTCCACCGCATGGCCCTCGGCGACCGCGCGCGCGATCGCCGCGGTGCGCGTCTCCGCCGCCGCGAAGGCCAGCAGCACCTTGCCGGAGCAGCTGGCGAGCAGGTCCACCGTCGCGCCCAGCCGCAGCGCGAACCCGCGCGTGCCGGGATTGTGCTCGCGCGCGATCACCAGTCCGCTGCCCTCGTTGAGCACGACGAGGTGGCACGACTGGCCGGTGTCCACCGCGAGGCGCCGCATGACCGGGCGCGCGGCGTCGACCAGATCGTGCGCCGGGGTCGCGCGATAGGCGAGGTCGAGCAACTTGTACGCCACGCTGTAGCGATCGTCCTTCAGCGACTTGCGCAGATAGCCCAGCTGTTCGACGACGATCACGATGCGGAACAATTCGCCGACCGATCGCCCCAGCAGCACCGCCATCTCGCTGACCAGCAGCCCGGCGGGATGCGCCTCGAGCAACTCCAGTATCTCGAAGGTCTTCTGGACCGCTGGCGCCGCATAGGTCGCCTTTGCTCCCGCCGCCATGCCCTATCCTCCCCGCTCGCCGTTGCGATGCCATGGGAAAGCGCCGCCGCGCTGTCAAACCCGACGCGTCGCCCCCGCCGCGCGCCGATACGACGCCAACCTTGCCAAATGAAAATGAGCTTGCAAGGATGACATCGCGTTAAAGGAGAGACGATGGCGGGCTGGAACAAGCGCGAATTCATGGCGGCGTCGCTGGGCGCCGTCGCCGCTCCCGTTCCGGCGCGCGCGGCCGATCCTGCCGCCGTCACGCCGGCGATCGCGCCGGGGCGTTTCGGCCCGACGGTCGAGTCGCTGCTGGGCTATCAGGCCCCCGCCTGGTTCCGCGACGCCAAGTTCGGCATCTGGGCGCATTGGGGACCGCAGGCGGTGCCACGCCAGGGCGACTGGTACGCGCGCTTCATGTATTGCCCGGGCCACCCGCATTACGCGCACCACGTCAAGACCTACGGCCACCCGTCCGAGTTCGGCTACAAGGACATCATCCCGCTGTGGACCGCGGCGGCGTTCGATCCCGAGGCGCTGATGGCGCGCTACGCCGCGGCGGGCGCGAAATATTTCGTGTCGATGGGGGTGCATCACGACAATTTCGACCTGTGGCGCTCGCGGCATCACCGCTGGAACGCGGTGGCGATGGGACCGAAGCGCGACATCGTCGGCGAGTGGCGCCGCGCGGCGCGGCGGCGCGGTCTGCGCTTCGGCGTGTCGGAGCATCTCGGCGCGAGCTACAATTGGTGGCATCCCAATCATCTCTACGATCAGTTCTGGCCCAAGCTCGGGGTCAGCTACGACGGCGCCGACCCGCGCTTCGCCGACCTCTATCACGACAATCGCGACGAGCCGTTCCTCGACCGGCCCGACACCTGGTACACCCGCAACCCGGCCTATCACGCGCGATGGTTCGCGCGCATCCGTGACCTGGTCGATTCCTACGAGCCCGACCTGCTCTACTCGGACGGTGGGCTGCCGTTCGGTGCGGTCGGGCGCGCGCTGGTCGCGCATCTCTACAACAGCAGCATCGCGCGGCATGGCCGGCTCGAGGCGGTCTATGCGTCCAAGAACCTGGGCTCGGGCGAGTTCCACCGCGAATGGGGCGTGCAGGACGTCGAGCGCGGCGTGCTCGAGGGGATCAACCCGCTGCCGTGGCAGACCGACACGTCCAACGGCGACTGGTTCGAGAAGGAGAACGATCGCTACAAGACCCCCGCGCAGGTGATCGCGATGCTGGCCGATATCGTCAGCAAGAACGGCAACCTGCTGCTCAACGTCGCGCTCCGCGCCGACGGCAGCCTGCCCGCCGAGTCGGTCGAGCTGCTCGACGAGCTGGCGGCGTGGATGGCGGTCAATGGCGGCGCGATCCACGGGTCGCGGCCATGGAAGATCTATGGCGAAGGGCCGACCACCGCCGCCGCGGGCAATTTCAAGGAGAGCGGCGACTATCGCGCGGAGGATATCCGCTTCACCACGCGCGGCGACACGCTCCACGCGATCACGCTGGCGCCGCCCGGACGCGAGGTGGCGATCACCGCGCTCGCCGCGGGCAACCCGCACGAAGCGCGGCGCGTGCGGCGCGTGCGGCTGCTCGGCCATGGCGGCACGGTCGCCTTCCGCCAGACCGACCGCGCCCTGGTGATCGAGCGACCCGAGCGACTGCCGACGCGGCACGGCAGCGTCTTCGCGATCGGCTTCGCCTGATCCTCCGTCCGGCGGCGCGGCGGCGCGCGGTCAGCGCGTCACCGACAGGATGATCCGGCGGTAGCTCGTCAGGCTCGGGGCGCCGTCATCGGTGACTTCCAGCACCACATGGACCGTGCCGCGGTCGCAGCGCGCCGCGCGCGTCGGCCATGGCGTGTCGCAGAGTTTCGTGGGGGTGATGGCGACGACCGGCCGCTCCGCCCCCGCGAGCGTCACCACCGCGGAGCGCTGGCCCGCCGGCTGACCCGCCTCGGGATAAGCGTACCAGCGATAGCGCAGCCGCTGGCCGTCGGGGTCGCGGCTGGCGCGCGCGTCGAGCCGAAGCGTCTCGCCCAGGCGGACCTCGCGCCGCACCGTGGCGGTGCCGGCGGCGCCGTCGACCGCGACGAGCGGGGCGTGGTTGGCGCCTGCCCAGGGGCGATGCGTCCAGGCCATGCGCGCCGCGAAATCATGCTGGAAGGCGGTGCGCCACCGCCAGATCGTCGCCTGGTCGGAGACATGGGGCCGGCCGTCCGTGCCGATCACCGTGTCGCGCGAGCTCAGCCGCAGCGTGTCCTCGCCCCCCTGCGTCCAGATCGCGCGGCTCTCGCCCGCGGGGCGACGCAGCACGTACCGCCCGCCCCAGCCGCCCCAGTCGGGCTGGTCCTGGCGGTTGAGCCCGTTGGGGATCAGCCCGAGAAAGGCGGGCGTGTCGCCCTCCATGATATAGTCGTGCCGCAGATAGCGCCGCGCCAGCGGCCGGTCGCCGCGGATATGGCGATCGAGCCAGTCATGGCCGATCGTGCGCGCGTCGGCCCCCGCGCCGTTGCGATAGAAAGCGTCGCCGCTGATCCCGGTCCAGGTCGCCGCGGCATAGTCGCCGCTGTCCTGCGACGAGGGCGTGACGATGACGAACAGCGCGGGGAACTCGCGCCGGATCCACGCGCCCGCATCGTCCTGATCGGCGATGGCATAGACGCGCAGCCGCGAGACGAACGCGCGGGTCGCGTCGGGCGATCGCGTCCGCCGCACATCGTAGAGCGCCTGCGCCAGCGCGTTGGCGCCGCCCCACACGCTGATCCACAGCGGTCGCGCGTCGGCGCGGTCGGCCGCGGCGATGATCGCGCGCGACGCCGCCGACCCGCGTCCCTCGCCCACCCCGTCCATGCCGTAGCGCGGAAGGCCAGCGACGACACGGTCGCGCAGCGCGTCCGCGGTCGGCCAGCCCTCGGCGTGGCGCAGCAGTTGCGGACGCACCGCGCCGTAATCGGCGATGATCGCGCGCAGCGTCGCCGCGTTGGTGGTGCTGCGCAGCCAGGTCGAGGTGACCGCCGCCAGCCCCTCGATGTCGATCGCATTGGAATAGAGCAGCAGCCGGACGAGCGACATCTGGTCGTCCGGCTCGTTGCCGATATCGGTCAGCACGAACAGGCGCGCGCGATCGGGCGGCTGCGCGACCGGCGCGGCGGGCGCGTCCCGCGGCGCGGCGGGCGAGGCGACGATGCCACCGATCGCGGCGGCCATCGTGGCGAACAGGAGGCGCGCGGTCGTCATCGGCGCGAGCCTCGCACGGCGGCGTGCGTCTGGCCAGCACCGGCGCGCCGCCGGCTCCCGACGGGACACGCATTACCGTGACTCGCCCTGTCCGCCGCGTCGACGTGATCGGCCCCGGAGCCGCCGACCACGGCGACCGGCTCAGCGGTCGCAGCGGTCGCGCGCGAGGTTGCGCCAGGCGGTGCCGCGCTGCTGCTGGAGGTAGCGCCCGTTGCGGCGGAACATCACCGCGCCGTGCTGCGCGAAGGTGGCGGTGCAGCGCGACGCCAGCGCCTCGGCGACGCAACTGCGCAGCGACAGGTGGCCGATCGCGCGCCAGCGCCCGTCGAACGTCTGGCACGCCGCGACGTCCGGCCCGGTCTCGCTGCGCAGCCGCTCGAGCCGGTCGCGCTCATGGCGGTTGGCGTCGGCGGTGTCGTCGCCGCGCGCCGGCGCGGGGAGCGGCGCCGCCGCGGGATCGAGCATCGCGCCGAGCACCGCGGGCGCGACCGCGGGTGCCGGGTCGACGCGCACGAAGGCGGCGGTGACGCGCGGCGCGCGCGGCGCCGCGGCGAGCCGCGCGCGCCAGTCGCGGACGAGCGCACCGTCGCGCGTCGCGATCCCCACGGGCGCGCCCTCTACCAGGAAGAAGCCGGCGATCCCCCCGGCCGCGACGCAATAGCGTCCGCGCGCGCCGCCCAGCGCGCGCAGCCGCCCGCCCGGATCGAGCGCGAGCAGCGCGGTGTCGCGGCGCGCCGGCGCGGCGACGAGGATCGCGCCGCCGGGACAGTCCGCCCGCGTCCGCGGCGTGAACCGCAGTCGCGCCGCACCGGGCACCCGATACGGCCGCAGCGCCGCCAGCGCGGCGCATTGCGCGGGCGCGAGCGCGGCCAGACGCGACGCGTCGATCGTGCCCGGCCGGCCGAGCCGCGCCGCCAGCGCCGCCGGGTCCGCGGTCGCGCCGGCGAGCGTCGCATCGCCGCGCGCGTCGAACGTCGCGCTCGCCCATGTGCAGGGCAGCGCGTCGAGCAGCGCCGCGGCGCGCGTGACGCGATCGGGCGCGGGCGCGGGCGCCACGGCTGCCGACGCCGCCGCCGCGCGCGGCGCGGGCGGCGCGACGGTCGGGCGCGGCGCGGCACGCTCGGGCGGTGCGGGACGCTGGAGCCATGCTCCCCCCGCCACCGCCGCGCCCGCCACCAGCGGCACCCAGCCCCAGCGCCCCGTACCGCGCCAGCGGCTCAGCGGCGTCCGCGGCGCGGGCGATGGGGCGACGACGGGCATGAAGGTGGTCGGTGCGTCGACGGCGGCGGTCACCGACGGCGCCGCGGGGGGTGCCGGCGCGACGACGCGGCGCGGCGCTGGCGTGATCGCGCGCGCGTCGGGCAGGCGGATCGCGTCGAGCCCGGCGAGCACCTCGCGCATCGAGCGCAGCCGCGCCGCGGGATCGGGCACGAGCATCCGCTCCAGCACCGGCGCCAGCGCCACGGGCAGGTCGGTCACCGCGAGGCCGAGCCGGCGCCGCTCCACCGCCTCGGACAGCGTCGTCCCCATCGCGGGCGCGCGCCCCCGCGCCACCGCCAGCAGCACCAGCGCCATGCTGTAGACGTCGGTCCACGGCCCGATCTGGCGCCCGAAGTCGCCGAACTGCTCGGGCGCGACATAGCCCAGCTTGCCCGCGAAGCCGTCGCCCACCACCGTCTCGGTGGTCGGAGTCAGGCTCTTGGCGATGCCGAAGTCGATGATCTTGGCGCGCTCCAGCCGACCGTCGGGCAGCAGCACATTGTCGGGCGCCATGTCGCGGTGGATCGCGCCATGGTCGTGCGCCACCTCCAGCCCGGCGGCGAGCCGCCGGGCCAGCATCACCACCTCGGCGAGCGCGCGCGGCTGCCCGTCCAGATGCGCGGTGATCGGCGCGCCGTCGATGAAGTCGGTGACGATATAGGGCAGGTCGAGCACAGGATCGCGCGCGAACACGCGATATTGCACGATCGCGGGATGCGCGAATTGCGTGAGCACGCGCGCCTCCTTGCGGAACAGCGCGACGACGCCGGGATCGCTCGCCAGATGGCTGCGGATCGCCTTGATCGCGACGCGCTCCTCGGTCTCGACGTTGACGCCCTCGAACACCTCGCCCATCCCGCCGCGCGCGATGAAACGATCGACGCGGTAGATGCCGTTGAGCAGGTCGCCCGCGACCAGGGTGGCGGCGCGGTCGCGCGCGCGCGGGTCGGGCGCGCCCGCGAAGACGGTGGGTTCGGCGGGATCGCTCATCGCGCGCGGCGCGTCATGCCGCCGCCTCGATCGCGCGCGGCCCAGCCTCCGCGACCTCCGCGACCTCGACGACGTCATAGGTGAAGCCCGCCGCGTCCGCCCCGACGCGGATCGCGGCGAGCGGTCGACCGCCGATCTGGCGCTCGATCAGCATCACCGACAGCTCGGGCAGCAGGGTGTTGGTGAGGATCGCGTCGATCATCCGCCCGCCCGAGGCGACCTCCTCGCAGCGCGACACGATCAGCGCCACCGCGTCCTCGTCATAGCCGAGCGTCACCGCGTGGTGATCGGCGACGCGGCGGACGATCCGGTCGAGCTGGAGCGCGACGATCCCGCGCAGCACCGCGGGCGAGAGCGGCTGATAGGGCAGCACCACCAGCCGGCCGAGCAGCGCGGGCGGGAACACCTCGAGCAGCGCGGGGCGGAGCGCGGCGGCGACACCCGCGCCCGCCAGCGGCTCCCCCTCGGCCGCGGCCTCGTCCGCCAGCGCGGTCACCAGCTCGGACCCGACGTTGGAGGTGAGCAGGATCAGCGTGTTGCGGAAGTCGATGAAGCGCCCCTCGGCATCCTCCATATAGCCCTTGTCGAACACCTGGAAGAACATCTCGTGGACGTCGCGGTGCGCTTTCTCGATCTCGTCGAGCAGCACCACCGAATAGGGGCGGCGTCGCACCGCCTCGGTCAGCACCCCGCCCTGGCCGAAGCCGACATAGCCCGCGGGCGCGCCCTTCAGCGTCGAGACGCTGTGCGCCTCCTGGAACTCGCTCATGTTGATCGTGACCAGGCTGTCCTCGCCGGCATAGAGCAGCTCAGCGAGCGCGTGCGCGGTCTCGGTCTTGCCCACTCCCGAGGGGCCGCACAGGAGGAAGACCCCGACCGGCCGGTCGGGATGGCCGAGCCCCGCGCGCGCGGTGCGGAGCCGGCGCGCGATCGCGGCGATCGCCGAATCCTGCCCGACGACGCGGCGCTTGAGCCGCTGCTCGATCGTCAGCGTCGCGGCCAGTTCGTCGCGCACCATCCGCCCCGTGGGGATGCCGGTCCAATCGGCCACCACCGCCGCGACCGTGTCGGCGTCGACCTCGCCGAACACCATCGGCGCCTCGCCGCGCACGCGCGCTGCCGCGCGGATCGCCGCGTCCAGCCCGTCGCCGCCGCTGGCGCGCAGCGCGGCAACCTGCGCCACCGCGTCGCGCTCGGCCTGCCAGCGCGCTTCCAGCGCGTCACGCGCGTGCGTCGCCTCGGCGAGCGCGGCGTCGAGCGTCGCGACGCGCCCTGCGCCGGCCCCGGCCCCCGCCCCGACATAGCCGCGCTCCGCCTCGCGCGCGGCGATGTCGCGCTCGAGCGTCAGCGCCTCGATGCGGCGGCGCGCATCCTCCACCGGCGCGGGCGTGGCGTGCTGCGACACCGCGACGCGCGCCGCCGCGGTGTCGAGCAGGCTCACCGCCTTGTCGGGGAGCTGGCGCGACGGGATATAGCGCTGCGACAGCCTGACCGCGGCCTGCACCGCCTCGTCGAGCACGGTGACGCGATGGTGCGCCTCCACCGCGGCCTTGAGCGCGCGCAGCATGTCGGCGGCGGCGGCGGGATCGGGTTCGGCCACCGCGATCGGCTGGAACCGCCGCGCCAGCGCCGGGTCCTTCTCGACATATTGGCGATATTCACCCCAGGTCGTCGCCGCGATGGTGCGCACCAGCCCGCGCGCCAGCACCGGCTTGAGCAGGTTTGCCGCGTCACTCGTGCCCGCCTGTCCGCCCGCGCCGATCAGCGTGTGCGCCTCGTCGATGAACAGGATGATCGGGTGCGGCGACCGCTCCACCGCGTCGACGATCTGGCGCAGCCGTTTCTCGAACTCGCCCTTCACCCCCGCCCCCGCCTGGAGCAGCCCGACGTCGAGCGCGTGGAGGCTCACGGTCGCGAGCGCGGGGGGCACGTCGCCGTCGGCGATGCGCCGCGCCAGCCCCTCGACGATCGCGGTCTTGCCCACCCCCGCCTCGCCGGTGAGGATCGGGTTGTTCTGGCGACGGCGCAGCAGCACGTCGATGACCTGGCGGATCTCGGCGTCGCGCCCGACGATCGGGTCGATCGCGCCGGCGCGCGCGCGCGCGGTGAGGTCCACGGCATAGCGCGCCAGCGCGTCGGCGCCCTCGCCGCCCGGCCCCGCCGCGGCGGGTGCGGGCACGGCGTCGGCGGGGGCGTCATCTTCGTCCGAGCCGGCGGTGAGCGCGGCGAAGTCGGCACCGATCCGGTCGGCCGAGAGGTGGCGCCACTCGCCCGAGAGCTGGAGCAGCAGCCCGCGCAGCACCGGCGTCTTGAGCATCGCGAACAGCAGATGCCCCGATCGCACCCGCGGCGCCGCGAACAGCAGCGAGGCGTACATCCAGCCGCGCTCGATCGCTTCCTCCACCTGCGGCGCGAAGTCGCTCACCGCGCTGGCCCCGCGCGGCAGCCGGTCGAGCGCCGCGGTGAGGTCGGCGGCGAGGCGCGCGCCGTCGATCCCTGCGGCGGCATGGATCGCGGCCACGTCGCTGCGCGCGTCGCCCACCAGCACGTGGAGCCAGTGCGCCAGCTCGACATAAGCGTTGCCGCGCAGCCGGCAGAAGCCGGTCGCGGTCTCGATCGCGCGCAGCGCGACGGGGTGGAGCCGGCCGAAAAGGGCGGTGCGGCTGATGTCGGTCATGCGGCGGTCTCCTGCGATCGTTGGCGCGCGAGCCGGCGCGCCTGCGCGCCGAGCCGCGCCTCGGCGCGGACGCGCCCGGGTGCGGCGGCGCCGGTGTAACTGTCCCAGCCGAGCCGCGCCGTGCCGCCCAGCCGCGCGGGGCTCACGGCGGCGGGGGCGACCGCCAGCTCGATCTCCCATTCGAGCTGCGGCGGCGCGAAGGCGTCGAGCGCCTCGACCAGCAGCGCGTAGCGCGCGCCGCCGGGCAGCAGCGCGCGATGCTCGTCGCGGCTGCGCACCGCGATCACCACCTTGAACGCCTCGTCCGCGGTGCAGACGCGCGCGCCCGCCAGCGCGCCGCCGCCCAGCGCGGCATGGCCGCCAGCGAGCGCGCTCTGCTCGTCGCGCGCGACGTCGCGCCAGCGCTCGACATGTTCGACGATCCGCACCGGCACGCGCAGCAGGTCCGACAGCGCGCCCGCGATCCCGCCCGGGCTGCGCGGCGAGGCGAACAGCGCGGCGTAGCGGAGCCGCGCCGCCGCGGGAAAGGCCTGCGCCGCCGCGGCGCCATCGGTGGCGCCGGTCAGCGCCGCGATCTGGCCGGCGAGGCGATCGTCGTCGGGGCGGTCGGCGCTGGCGGCGGGCACCGCGGCGGCCCAGGCGCGATAGAAGAGCTGCAGCATCCGCCCCGACAGCACGTCGAGGAAACCGCCGAACGGCTGCCGGCGCGCGTGACGGCGCTCGTCCGCGGCATATTCGCTGAGGTGGAGCGGCAGCGGCCCCATCGGCCCGGTCAGCCCGAGCCACTGGCCCTCCACCGTCGCGTGCGCGCCGGCGACCTGGATCGCGGTGAGCGTCGCGGCGGGAAAGGCGAGCGCGGGCGCATGGACCAGCGCGACCAGATCGTCCTCGGGCCGCCGCGCCTCGCCGATCCGCGGCAGCGCGGGCGCGCGCGCCTCCACCCCGCGCAGCAGCGCGAGCGGCTCGACCCGCGCGACCGCCGTCGCGGCGTGCGCGAGATGGCTCAGATGGTCGGGCGCTGGCCGAGCCGCGCTGGCCATGTCGCGATCCTCCCCTCTTGCGCGGTCTCGATGACGGTCTCGACGAAGCCGTTGACGCTGGCGAATTCGGCGAGAAAGCGCTCCAGCACCGCGCCGAACAGGAACAGCCGCCCGTTCTCGTAGCTGGCGTCGTCGAGCGTGACGGTGAGCCGGGTGCCGCGCACGAAGGCGGGGCGCGCGCGATCGGGCAGGCGGCGCGACACCAGCGCGGCATGGACCGAGCGGACGCCGTCGGCCGCGCGCCGCGACGCGGGATCGTCGATCCGCGCGTACAGCGCGAGATGCTGGCGCAGCACCGCCGGGTCACCCGCGGGATCGCTCGCGAAGCCGGTGTAATTGGGCGTCAGATGCGCGACCACGCGCCAGGCCGCGTCGCCGATGCCGAGCGGCGGGCGCGGGCGGGTCGGCGCGCGCAGCAGCGTGATCGCGCGCGCGGGCACGCCCTCCGCCACCAGCGCGGCGCCGGCGGTACGGATCGTGCCCGCCAGCTCGCGGTTGGTCACCAGCGCGCGCGCGGACACCTCGGTCACCTCGCCGAGCCGGTCGGGGCGGCCGGGTGCGGTGAGGCTGAGCCAGGTCTCGGTGCCGACATAATCGTCGCGTCGCCGCATCCGCCGCTCGCGCGTCGACAGCCGGCGGTGGCGCAGCCGCGTCACGTAGAACAGCGCCTCGCTCCAGTCATGGAGCTGCCCGGCATGATCGTAGAGCGGCGCCACCGCGCGCGCGTCCTGCGGGTCGCGCCCGTGCGCGGTGACCGAGAGCAGGCGATACACCTCGAAATCGAGCGGGCGCGCGCGATCCGCGATCACCTGGCGCTCATGGTCGAGCGCGCCGATCGGGACGCGGTCGAGCTGCTTCTCGAACAGGTTGATCGCGGGCGTGGCGAACGGGCGCAGATGCGCCGCGCCGAGCGCCCCGGCGAGCGCGGGAACGCTGCGGCGCAGCGGCACGATCAGGTCGCACGCCGGCGCCTCGCCCAGCGCGGCGAAGCCGCGACGCAGCCCGTCGAAGCGCACGAACAGGAAACGCTCGGCACAGGCGGCATATTCGGACAGGAGGCGATAGCCGCGCCCGGCGCGCGGCTCGTCGGGCAGCAGCGCGCAGGCCGCGTCGAACCCGTGCTGCGCGGGCAGCGGCAGCGGCACCGCGCCGCACGCGCCCGGCGCCGCGTCGACCGGCAGCGCGAAGGCGGCGGCGGCATCGCCGATGAGCTGGCGGTAGAGTTCGCCCGGGACCACGCCCGCCCCGTCCAGATACAGCGGCAGCGTGTCGAGCGGCAGCGCGGCGAGCGGCGCGCCCGTGGTGGTCTCCACGCGCAGCCGCACCGCCGCCTCGATCGTCTCGCCCGCCGGCATCGCGCCCAGATAGGGCGCCACCGCGGTGCGCGTGGCGAGATAGTCCACCGCCGCGACGCGGATCGGCCACAGCGTCACGTCCTGCCCGGTGCGGAAGGTCACCGGCGTGCCGTCGCGGTCGGCGGCGGTGGCGTGGAGCCGGGTGTGGCGCGCGATCGTCACCCCCTCCGCCAGCGCGGCGTCGCCCTCGCGCGGCTCGAAGCCGACGATGCAGATCGACGGCATCGGCGCGAGATAATGCGGCTGGATCAGCTGGAGCAGATGCTGGGTGAAGTCGGGGAACTGGTCGCGCAGCTTGAGCTGGACGCGCGCGCCGAGGAAGGCGACGCCCTCGAGCAGCCGCTCGACGTGCGGGTCGACGTCCGCCCCCGCGCCCAGCCCGAGCCGCCCCGCCACCGCGGGATGCTCCTCGCCGAACCGTCGCGCGGTCTCGCGCAGGTGGACCAGTTCGTCGTTATACGCGTCGAGCAGCCGGGGGTCCATCAGCCCTCCCCGACGCGCGCCGCGCCGGTGTCGACGTCGACCTCGGTGCGGATCTCGACCGGCAGCGTCTGCACCGCGGCGGAGACGTCGCCGCGGATCACGAAGCCGACGCTGTTGGGCCGCGGCGCCGCGGCGGCGGGCTCGACCTCGAGCGAGCCGCGCGCGATGCGCGGTTCGTAGCGCGCGATCGCCTCGCGCATGTCGCGCGCGCGCGCCTGCACGCCGGGGCGGGTCAGCAGCGTGCCGCTGAGATCGCCCAGTCCGTAGTTGAGCGTCGAGGTCATCACCTCGGGCGCGGCGGAGAGGTCCTGCACCGCGGCGAGCCCCGTGGTGTTGAGCAACCAGGCGAGCTCGCGCAGCAGCGTCGCGCGCAGCGCGGTCTCGTTGAACCGCTCGATCCGCGGCACGACGTGGAAGCGCGCGCCCTCGTCCGGCGCCGCGGCCGCGTCCTCGGCGGCGCGGTCGGCGACCAGCTTGTCGAACAGGGTCGGGTTGATCCGCTGGGTCACGACAGCGGGGCGAAGCGCAGGTGGCGGAAGCCGAGCAGCCCGATCTCCTCGCCGCGGTCGGTGGTCCACACCCGCTGGCCGATGCCGCGCGCGTCGCCCGCGCCGGACCAGTCGGTGCGGCGCGCGAGCCGCAGCCGGTCGTCCTCCGCGCGCTCGCTGCCGGGATAGCGCGCGGGGAGCAAGGCCGCGACCGCGCCGCCGTCGCGCAGCCGGATCTCGGCGGGAAGCCAGACGAGGTCGCGCAGGTCGACCGGCCCCTCGGTACGGATCTCCTCGACGACGCAGAAGGGCAGCAGCCCCCAGCGCCCGGCGACGATCGCCTCGAACGTCGGGCCGAAGCGGCCGTCGCCGTCGTAGAGATAGGAGAAGGCGCGCCCGTCGATCGTGCCGGGCAGGTCGGGCGCCGCGGCGAAGGCGCGCGCGCGCATCTCGGCGGCGCCGCGCGCGTCGGCGGCGAAGGCGTTGGCGAGGTCGAGCGCCCAGCCGGGCGAGGCGCGCAGCAGCGGCGCGGGATCCTCGCCGCGCATCGCCGCGGCGCGCGCGATCTCGCCGCCGATCGCCTGACCATAAGCGGTGGCGAGCATCCGCGTCTCGGGCGCGAGCTGCGCCAGCAGATCCAGTTGCGCGCGCGCACGGTCCCAGTCGCCCGCGACGCACAGCAGCTGGAACAGGAACATCCGCGCGCGACGGTCGTCGGGGCGCAGCCGCAGCCGCGCGCGCAACGTGGCGGTCGCACCGTCCACCTCGCCCGCGCGCAGCTGCGCGTCGGCGGTGATCTCGCGGGTGTCGGTCTCGACCGCCATGCCTGCTCCTCCGTCCGATCGCGTCGCCGCGGTCAGGCCGACTGGTTCTTGCGGATGTCCCATTTGAACGGGACGCTGCCCGCCGCGCGACCCTGCGCGCCCTGCGGCTGGTAGGTCACGTCGACCTTGGCGAAGTTGAGCGTGACGCTCTCGACCGTTAGCTCGTCGCCCGGATTGCCGCTGTGCTGCACCCCGCTCACGAACACCTGGTCCATGTCGATCTTCATATATTCCAGCGGCGTGTCGCCGCCGACCTTGCGGCAGATCAGCGTGCCGGTGGTGAAGTGATTGCCCTTGGCGCAATTGCTCAGGATCGTCGCGGTCGCCTTGTCGACATATTTGGTGATGCTGAGATCGTGGAACGACGCCTTGCCCGTGCCCGAGCCGCCGCCCATGCTCGAGCTGCCCTGGTTGCTGACGCCCCAGTTCCAGCCGAGCAACTCGATCTCGCCCTCGTGCCCGGTCGCGATCGACTCGCCGTCACAGCCGGCGAGCTTCAGGAACATTTCAACTGCCACGGTTCACTCCTCTGCGCGTTGCGCTCATGGGATCGATGATGCGGGGGCGGCGCGGCTGCGCGCTCAGTTCGGCGCCTTGGGCAGCCGCGAGACCATGCTGAGCGACACGTCCATGCCCTCCAGCTGGTAGTGCGGCACCATGCGGAACAGCCCGCGATAATAACCCGGGTTCTCGGGGTCGGGGATGACCTCCACCGCGGCCTGTTTCAGCGGCTTGCGCGCCTTGGTGTTCTCGTCTGAATGTTCGGGCTGGAGATCGACATATTGCATGATCCAGCTCTGCAGGTCGCGCTCGAGCTGGGGCGCCTCGCGGGTGCCGCCGATCCAGTCGCGCACCATGCATTTCAGGTAATGCGCGAAGCGGCAGCTCGCGAAGATATAGGGCAGCCGCGCCGACAGATTGGCGTTGGCGGTGGCGTTGGGATCCTCATAGGCCTTGGGCGCGTGGAGCGTCTGCGCGCCGATGAAGGTGGCATGGTCGGTGTTCTTGCGATGCACCAGCGCCATCAGCCCGACCTTGGACAATTCGGCCTCGCGCCGGTCCGAGATGGCGATCTCGGTCGGGCATTTGGCGTCCACGCCGCCCTCGTCGGTGGGGAACAAGGCGGTGGGCAGGTCCTCCACCGTGCCACCCGATTCCACGCCGCGGATGCGGGTACACCAGCCGTAGGTCTTGAACGCCTCGGTGATCCGCACGCCCAGCGCGTAGGAGGCGTTGAGCCACAGATAGCGGTCGTGCTCGCCCGCGGCCTCTTCCTCGAAGGCGAAATCCTCCACCGGATCGGACTCGGCGCCGTAGAGCGGGCGCCCGAGGAAGCGCGGCAGCGTCAGCGCCATGTAGCGGCTGTCGTTGGAGGCGCGGAACGAGCGCCACGCCATGTAATCGGTCGCCTCGAACTGCTTGGCCAGATCGCGCGGGTTGGCGAGCTCGCGCCAGCTGTCCATGCCGATCAGCTTGGGGCCGGCCGCGGCGATGAACGGCGCGTGCGCGGCCGCGCCGATCTTGGACAGGCCCTTCATCACCTCGATGTCGGGGCCGCCGTGATCGAACGTATAGTCGCACACGATCGCGCCATAGGGCTGGCCGCCGAGCTGGCCGAACTCCGCCTCATAGACCTTCTTGAACAGCGGGCTCTGGTCCCAGGCGGCGTCGCGATACTGGCGGAACTGGCGCCGCATCTCCTCCTTGGAGACGTTGAGCACGCGGATCTTGAGATCCTTGCCGGTCGAGGTGTTGCCGACCAGATACCACAGCCCGCGCCACGCCGATTCCATCGCCTGGAACTCGGGGTGGTGGAGGATCGCGTTGATCTGGACGGACAGCTTGCGGTCGATCGCGGCCTTGAGCGCGTCCACCGTCATATAGACGTCGTCGCCGATCACCGCGGCGTCTTCCAGCGCGCGCTGCGCCAGCGTCCGCACTGCCTGCTCGATGCGATCCTGCTTGGCATCGCTGCCGGGGCGGAACTCCTTCTGGAGCAGCAGCGCGAAATCGTCGGTGTCGCCGATCGTCGCGGGCGCGGCGGTCGGGGCGGACTGGAGGGCGTGCTCGGCCATCATCGTCTCCTGGGCGGAAAGGGGGTCAGTCGTCGCGGTCGGCGTCGGCGGGCGCCGGCTCCGGCGCCGCCGCGGCGCGCTCGGCCGCGAGCGTCTCCAGCAGCGCGGGGTCGCGCAGCAGCTGGTCGAGCAGCGCCTGCGCGCCCGCCTTGCCGTCCATGTAGAGCATCAGGTCGTTGAGCTGCTCGCGCGCCTCCAGCAGCCGCGCCAGCGCGGGGACGCGGCGCGCGATCCGCCCGGGGTTGAAATCTTCCAGCGTCTCGAAGCCGAGATCGACCCCGAGCCGCCCCTCGCCGGTGAGCGTATTCTCCACCGCGAAGGCGACGCGCGGCGCGATCCGCTCCATGCGCTCGTCGAAATTGTCCATGTCGAACTCGACGAAATCGCGATCGGGGAGCGACTTCTTCTCGACCAGCGACTTGCCCGACAGGTCGGACATCACGCCCATCACGAACGGCAGCTCGATCTTCTGCCGCGCGCCATAGGTTTCCACCTCATATTCGATGTGGACGCGTGGTGCGCGATTTTCCTTGATGAAGCGCTGACCGCCTTTCGCCGACACCATGATGACCTCGCTGCGCTGGTGATAGAGGACGACACGTCGGGCGCGCCGTTCGATCTTGCTTGTGCGGGTCGTGCCTGTCCGGCTGATGTCAAAGTCCGGTGCGAGCGTTACGATTGTCACGCCCTCGACTGGGCGGAGGCGGGACGAAGCCGGCAGGTTACGATCGCAACACCTTCGCCATCGTATCGAAGCACAGCGCCGGCACGGTCGCCGACATCATCCGCCCGAACGAAGATCGTCTCCCGCCATGACCCCGCCGCCGCTCTGCCCCCGCCCGCCATCGCCATGCCGCGGCACGGCGCGCGCGCGCGGCTCAGCCCGCCCCGCCGCGGAAATGCAGGAGCTGGCGCGCGTCGCCGAGCGCGTTGGGGGCGATATCCTCCAGCACCTCCAGGAAGTCGCGATGGACCCACTCGCGCGCGCGCCCGAGCAGCAGCGGCACCGGGCTGTGCGGCTCGGCGCGGCGGTAATAATCGATCGCGAGGTCGATCGCGCGCACCACGTCGTCGCGCGAGCGCACCGTGCCGCCGACCCCGCGCGTCGCCACCGGTGCCGCGTCCTCCGCCGCCGCGGGCTCGGCGGCGTCGACCGGCGCGGCGGGGAGAAAGCCGCGCGCGGCCGCGCCGATCTCCGCCACCGCGGCATGGAGCGGGGCGAAGCTGGTCCCCGCGCCCGCCCCCGCCCGCTGCGCCAGCGCGGCGTCGATCGCGTGGAAATGCGCGGCGATCGTGTCGAGCTGCGCCGCCGCCGCGGCGAGCCGCTCCAGGCTCTCGGGCTCGTCGAGCGTCGCGCGGAAGGCGCCATAACCCGGTTCCGCCTCGCCGTGCTGCTGGAAGCGGTGCAGATCGGCGCCGGTGAAGCGGCCGTGGCGCGGATGGTCGAGCAGCGCGACATGGCGCAGCGGGCCGGTGAAGGCGGCGAAATGCACCAGCGTGTCGCACGCGCCGGTGCGCCCCTCGACGCCATATTCCTCCAGCCGCGGGTGAACCGCGTCCCAATAGCGCTCGATCAGCCCGGCGAGATAGGCCGCGCCGGTGCCGACCAGGTCGAGCACCCCCGCGCGCGCGCCGGCGCGGCACAGATACACCGCGAGCCACACGTCCTTGGTCCGCGCGCTCTGCGCGTCGATCGCGTCGACGATCCGGCGCCAGTCGGTCTCGCCCTCCGCGCCCGCCTCGCCGTTGGCGTCGATCGAGACGGGGGCGTCGAACGCCTGCTCGATCGCGTGGCGTTGCGGGTCATAGGCCAGGTCGGGGCCGGTGGGATCGTCCGCGGAGACGGGCGCCAGCAGGCGGTCGAGGTCGAGGGTCATGGGGGCAGGCTCCGTATCGCGGCGAGCGTCGCTGTCGCCGCGATCGTACCGGCCCGCCGCGCCGCGCTCAACGCGGCTTGTGCGACGATTGAAACAAGTTCGAGGAACAGCCGCTGATGCGTCAGGCCACCATAGAGATCAGCATCGGCTGCGACATCGATCTTGTCGCGTTCCGCAGCCGCGAACGGCTGGGCGAATTGTTCGAGATCGAGGCCGAGATCATCGCCGCCGCGCGCGTGGACTTGGCGAAGAGCCTCGGCAAGCGGGCAATGATCGAGGTTTTCGACCTCGGCAAGCCGGTACGCCGGTTCCATGCCTTGCTGACCGAGGCGCATTTCCTCGCCGAGGAGGACCAGGGCTATCACTATGCGCTCACGCTGCGCCCCTGGCTCTACGCGCTCGCGCACAACCGCGCCTATCGCGTGTTCGAGGACATGACCGGGCTCGACATCGTCAAGCAGGTGCTCGCCGACCAGGGCCGGCGCGTCGATTATGGCCGGCTCTCGGGCCGCTACCGCCCGCGCCCCTACACCACGCAATATCGCGAGAGCGACTTCGCCTTCGTCTCGCGCGTGATGGAGCGCGAGGGGATCTACTACTTCTTCGAGCACCGCCGCGACGAACACGTGCTGGTGCTGTGCGATGCACCCGCCGCGCACCGCCCCGCGCCGGGCCATGAGGCGATCAGGCTGCGCCCCGATCGCGTCGCGGGTGGCGGGCTCGCGGGGGCCTTGTGGAACTGGCACGAACATGTCCGCGCCGACGGCGAGCGCCGCTTCCTGCTGCGCAGCTTCGACCATGAGACCAGCAGCACGCGCCAGGGCGCGGCCGATGGCGGCGCGACGATCCCGGCCGACACGCAGGAGGTGTACGACTACAGCGGCGATTTCGTCGAACCCGCGCTCGCGCAGCATTGGGCGCGCGTCGCGCTGGAGGCGTCGCGCGCGCGGCGACGGGTCTATTCGGGGACGGGCGACGCGATCGGGCTGAGCTGCGGCGCGCGCTTCCGGCTCGATTCGGACGATGCGTTCGGGCGCGGCGACGAGTTCGTCGTCACCGCGCTGGACTATACGGTGGAGGCCGAGCCGTTCCGCTCGGGCGCGACCGCCGCGCCGCGCCGCGTCGTGCTGGAGGCGGTGACCAGCGACACGCGCTGGCGCTCCGCCATCGCCACGCCCGCGCCGCACGCCGGACCGGAGACCGCGGTGGTCGTCGCGGGCGGCGCCGACGACAGCCATGTCGACCGGCTCGGGCGCGTCCGCGTGCGCTTCCTGTGGGGGCGCGCCGACGAGGCGCCGGAGGCGGCGCGCTCGTGCTGGCTGCGGCTCTCCTATCCGTCGGCGGGGGCGGGGTTCGGCCATGTCACGCTGCCGCGCACCGACGAGGAGGTGATCGTCGACTTCCTCGACGGCAACCCCGATCGTCCGATCGTCACCGGGCGCGTCTACAATTCACGCCACGCCCCGCCCTACGGCCTGCCGCGCCATCGCTCGCGCTCGGTCTATCGCTCGCGCACGATCGGGCGCACCGGCAGCTATGCCGGCGCGCGCGCGACGCCGCGCGGCCCCGGCTACAACGAGCTGATGTTCGACGACGAGGGCGGCGCCGAGCAGGTGTATCTGCGCGCGCAACGCAATCGCCTGACCGAGGTGCTGCTCGACGACGAGGCACGCGTCCAGCGCGATCGCAGCACCACCGTCTATCGCGACGACGACACCGTGGTGGAGACGGGCGACTCGACGCTCACCGCGCGGCGCGGCGACGTCACGATCGAGGCGGCGCGGCGGCTCACGCTGCGCGTCGGCGGCAACACGATCGTGATCGACGCCGCCGGGATCCACGCCACCTCGGGGCCGACGCGGCTCGACCTCACCCCGGCGATGCTCACCGCGCGCGGGCTGACGATGAGCGTCCGCATGGAGATGCTCCAGACCGACGCGGCGATGACGCTGCTGCAGGGGCAGATGATGACGATCCGCCACGCCGCCACGGTGATCCTGCCCAAGGCGGTGGGGCCGTGGATGCCGCTGCCGCTATGACCGGCGCGACGATCCCGTGGGAGGGCGTGGTGTGGACCGAGGCGTGGCAGGTCACCGCGCCGCAGGACTGGCCGCGCGAGCCCGGCGACACCGCCGCGCCCGACGCCTTCTTCGCCACGCTGCGCGCCGCCGGGCGCGGGATCGACGCGGCGCGCTTCCTCGCGCACGCGCTGCCGCGGATGGGCGCGATCGGCTGGCTGCGCGCGACGATCGCGGCCGAGGCGCCCGCCGCCGACCGCGCGTCGCTCGCCGCGATCGACGCCTGGCTGCGCGCGCCCGACGACGCGGGCCGCCGCGCCGCCTTCGACTGCGCGCTGCCGCTCCCCGCCGAGGATCCCGCCAAATTGTGCGCGGCGGCGGTGATGTTCTCGGGCGGGTCGCTCGCGCCCGACGCGTTTCCCGCCACCCCCGCGCCCAAACATGCCGCCGCGCAGTTCGTCGCCGCGGGGGTGCTGCTCTGCACCGCCGCGGCGATCGACCCCGCCGCGGCGCTCGACCGCGCGCTCGACGCGGGCGCCGCGCGCGCGATCCCCGCCAGGAGACCGGACTGATGTCGCTCATCCTCACGATCGTCGGGCACGACACGCTCGACAACGGCGAGCCCGCGCGGCTCGCGCTCGACCGCCACGGCGCGGTGATCGGCCGCTCGCCGCAGGCCGACTGGAGCCTGCCCGATCCGCGCCACCATATCTCGTCGCGCCACTGCGAGATCAGCTATCGCGACGGCCGCTACCTGCTGACCGATCACAGCACCAACGGCACCTATCTCAACGGCGCGAGCGAGCGGCTCGACCGCGCCCACGCCATCGCGGACGGCGACCGGCTCGCGATCGGTCCCTATGCGGTGCTGGCGCGGCTCGGCGACGCCGCCTCGGCGGGCGACGCGGGCGCGACCGCACTTCCCGGCGCCCCTCCCGCGAACGCGGACGCGCCGCCCGCCAGCGGCTGGGACGCGCTCCCCGCCGCGGATTGGGGCGAGTCGTCCGCCGCCGCGGACTGGGGCGAGTCGTCCGCCGCCGCGGACTGGGCCGAGCCGCCCGCCGCCGCGGACTGGGCCGAGCCGTCCGCGCCCTCGGGCTGGGCCGAGCCTGACGGTGCCGCGTCACGCTGGCGCCAGCCGCCCCCCGCTCCCGCGCGCGCCGCGGGGACCTGGGACCTGCCTGCGCCGATCGCCCACCCCTCGGCCTGGTCGAGCGCGCCCGCCGCCGGCGGCCCGACCGCCGACGACGTCTGGGGGCGGCTGGCGCGCGAGAGCGAGGTGGACTGGTCGCGCGGCGACTTCGTCTCGGTCCCCGCGCGCGACGCGCCCGAACCGGCACCCACGACACCCGCGCCCGACCCCGCACCCGTGCCCGATCCGGCGCCCCGCGCGGACGACACGGACGATTGGGCGCGCTTCGTCCGTGCCAGCGGGATCCCCGCGGACCGGCTCGCGCGCGCCCCCGCCGAGGTACTCGCCGCGGCGGGCGCGGTGCTGCGCCAGCTCGTCGGCGGGCTGATGCTGATGATCGACGCGCGCGCGCGCGCCAAGGCGCAGCTCGGCGTCCAGGCCACCGGGCTCGAGCTTGATGGGAACAACCCGCTCAAGTTCGTCCGGTCTCCCGAGCGGGCCTTGCTCCAGCTGCTCGACGCCCCCGCCACCGGCTTCATGCACGCCGAGCGCGCGGTGGAGGACGCCTTCCAGGATCTCCAGGCGCATCAGATGGCGACGCTGGCGGCGATGCGCGGCGCGCTGGAGGGGACGCTGGCGCGCGTCTCGCCCGCCGCGATCCGCGCGTCGACGCGCGCGCCGGGCCGGCTGGCGCGCCGCTGGTCGCTGCTCCACCGCGCGCGCCAGTGGGACGCCTATGAGCGCGCGTTCGAGGGCGTGGTGCGCGGCGCGAACGAGGCGTTCATGGACCTGTTCGCCAAGGAGTTCCGGCTGCACTACGATCGCCAGATCGCGGCCATGAAGCGCCGCCGCGACACCGCCGACTGAGGCTCAGCGCGGGCTCACCGCGCCAGGACCTGGGTGGTCTCGTCGCAGCCGACCACCACCGCGGTGACATTGTCCGCCGCGCCGCGCGCCACCGCGAGATCGACCAGCGCGTCGGCGCAGCGATGCGGGCGCTCGCGCTGGAGCAACGCCGCGATCGCGGTCTCGTCGAGCATCCGCGTCAGCCCGTCGCTGCACAGCAGGAAGGTGTCGCCGGGCAGCACGTCGGCGTCGCGGCGCTCCAGCGCCAGCGCGGGCTGCACCCCGACCGCGCGCGCGAGCATGTGCCCCATCGGGTGATCCGCCGCCTCGGCTCGGCTGAGCAACCCCGCCGCGACCATCTGCGCCACCGGCGAGTGATCGGTGGTGAGCGGCGCCAGCGCGCCGTCGCGCAGCCGATAGACCCGGCTGTCCCCCGCCCAGAGCACGACACAGCGCCGCGCGCGGACCACCAGCGCGGCGACGGTCGAGCCGATCACGCGTCGCTCGGCCGCACCCGCGCGCACGATCTGCGCGTTGGCGCGATCGAGCGCGGCATGGACCGCGGCCACCGCGGGGTCGAGCGCGTCGGGCAGCAGCGCGGCGTCGAGCGACGCGGCGATCCGTGTCGCCGCCCAGCGCCCGCGCGCGTGACCGCCCATCCCGTCGGCGACCGCCCACAGCCCGGCGTCGGCGCGCGCGAGACACGCATCCTCGTTGACGGTGCGGACGCAGCCGACGTCGGTGCGGCTGCCCTGTTCGAAGCGGAGCGCGCCCGCGATCACCGCGCGCCGATCCAGTCGGTGCGTCCGGGCGCGAGCGCGTAGGTGGCGCAGCCCGCGGCACCGGGGTCGCGCGCGGCGTGCCCGGCCGCGGCGAGCAGTGCGTCGGCGTCACGCGGCGCCGCGATCGCGCAGGCGGCGAGCCGCGCGGCGATCGCGGTCGCTTCCGCCTGGTCGAGCCGCGCGCGCGTGCGCCAGCCGAGCACGAGCGGGAAGGCGCGTCCGACGCGATCGCGCGAGGCGAGGACGCAGCCGGCGCACCAACCCACGTCCACCCCCTCGGGCGGCGCCACCAGCACGTGATGCGGCGGCGTCGCGGCCCAGGCCGCCGCGAAGCCGTCGCCATGCCGGACGCGCGCGGCGTCCAGCGTGGCGCTGAACCAGGCGTCCCACCAGCCGCGCCGCCAAGGGGTGAGCCCGCGCGTGACGAAATCGCCGTGCCCCGGCAGCTTGCCGAAGAGGAAGCCGCTCCCGCTCACAGCCGCGCCGGGCAGCGGAAGGCGAACGGGCCACCGCGGCTGAACGGGTTGCTGCCCGGCGGCAGGTCGATCGCGAGCGTCGCGGCCTGCGCGCCCTCGCCGAAGGTCGCGCGGATCCGGTCCGGCCCGGCATTCTCGACGCGCGCGGCGTCGAGCAGGCGGAACAAGGCGAAGGCACCGCGCGCCTCGAACCGCCGCGCCTCGCGCGCGCCGGCGAACAGCACCAGCCGCGCCGCGGGCAGCGTCGCGAGGTTCCACAGCAGCGGGCGTTGCCCCGCCGCGCCGGGGTCGAGCCGATAGCTCACCCCGCCCGCGGCCAGCTCCACCGCGGTGACCTCGCCGCCGACGTCCGCGAGCGCGACGTCGAGCGCGAGCCCGCGCGCGAGCAGGTCGCGCAGCGCCGCGGCGCGCTGCCATTGCGCCGCGCTCGACGCGGCGAACCCCGCCGCGACCGGATCGTCGCGCCGCCAGCGCCACGCCGCCGCGCCGGTATCGAGCACCGGCGCCAGCCGGTCGCGCGCGAACTGGTCGGCGACGCCGTTGATCCCATAGACGCGGTGCAGCTCGGCGGGATCAGCGTCCTGGCGCGCCGCGGCGACGAAGGGGTAGCGGACGTCGCTGGCGGCGCGGCACGCGGGCAGGACCTGCGCCGCATAGTCGCGCTCGAGCGCGCCGCGCGCCGCGCGGGTCGCCGCCCCCGCGCCGCTGCGCGCGGCGCCGTCGACGAAGGGCTTGAGCTGCGGTGGCGCGCTCACGCCGGCGGTCGCCAGCGTGCCGAGCGCGGTGGCGAGCTGCCCCTGCACCGCGCCCCCGCTCAGCGCCGCACCGGGCGCGCGGCTGGCCGCATCCGCCGCGGCGGCCTGACGCACCGCGGCGAGCAGCGCGTCGACCGGAGCGGCGCTGCCCCCGCCCTCACCCCCGCTCCCGCCCACGGCGAAATCCGCCACGGGGGCGAAATGCGCGCGGATCGTCGCCGCCGCGTCGTCGCGCGCCGCCCCGGTCGCCGCCCCGCCCAGCATCGTTTGGCGCCGCGCCTCGATCAGCAGCGTCTTGAGCGGCGAGGGATCGCGCGCGATCGCGCCCAGCGCGGCGCGGTCGCCGAAATAATCCGCCGGCTGCGGCAGCGCCAGCAGCGCGTCCCACGCCGCGATATAGGCGCTGGCGTAGCGCGCCGCGATCGCGCCGCGCAGCGTCGGGAGCTGGTCGCGGATCGAGCGCGTCGCCGCATCGGGGCCGAACACCCACAGGTCGCGGTCGAGCTCGGCGCGGACCGATCGCAGCCCCGGGCGATAGGCCGCCGCATAGCCCGCTCGCGTCAGGAACCACGGGATGGTCGCGCCCAGCACCGCGTCGCCGTTGCGGAAGGCGCGCCGATCGCCGCTGGCGAGCACCGCGTCGGCGCGCCAGTCGGGCCGGCCGGTCGCATCGGCGCGCGCGCGCAGCACCGCATAGGCGCGATCGGCCAGCGGCAGCGTGGCGAGCGCGGCACGGCTGCTCGCGATCAGCGCGGCGTCGAGCGGCGCGCGGCGCTGCGGCCAGACGCGGCCGAGATCGGGGTCGGCGAGCAGCGCGTCGAGATGCGCGGCGAGCCGCGCGCGGACCTCGGCGCGATCGGCGCCGGGCAGCGCGGCATCGCGCCAGTCGTCGACCACCCAGGCGCGCACCGCGCGCGCGTCGAGCGGCCCCGCCCCGCCGAGCATCAGATAGGCCTTGAGCGGGGCGTAGAGCCGCACCGGATCGGCCTGGCCCTCGCGCAGCACGCGTTCGGCGCGCAGCAGCAGCCGCGGCAGCAGCACGCGCTGGACCGTCTCGCCGTAGGCGAGCCGCGCGGTGTCGGCGTGACCCGATTGGTACAGGCCCAGCCGCATCGTCACCGCCGGCGCGCCGCGCGCTTGATCGTCGTGCCCGCGCGGCAGCGCGGCCAGCCGGTCGAGCAGCGGCAGCGCCTGTTCCAGATCGGGGTCGCTGTCGCGCACCTCGACCAGGTCGATCCCCTCGCGGCGCGCCTGCACCCCCGCCGCGTCCGCCTCGCGCAGCAGCGCGACCTGAAGCGCCTTGTTCCGCGCGAAGGCGTTGACCTCCAGCGCGGCGAGCGTGAGCGCGGCCAGCGCCAGCGCCGTCCCCGCCCCCGCCAGCGCGAACCGCCGCCGACGCCGCGCCGCGGGGGCGAGGCGCACGCGCCCCGCCTCGGCGAAGATCACCTCCGTCAGCGGGCGGTGGAGGAAATAGGCGCGGCCCTGCCCCGAGCGCGGCGCCGCGGCCGGGGCGTGATAGGTGGCGGCCATCGCGTGCAGCACGCGGTCGAGCGGCGCGCCCTCCTGCGTCCCGCTCGTCAGGTACAGGCCCCGCACGCCCGCCCCCATGGTGCCGGCGGCGAGGATCCCGTCGGCGAGATAATGGAGCCGGCGGCGCAGCGCGAGCCATTGCCCCGGGAAGCCCAGGATCAGCCCGCGCGCGCGCTGGTCGGGCTCCTCGTGCAGCCGCTTGGCGGTGCGCGCCGCCAGCGCCTCGACCATCGCGTCATAGCCCGCGATCAGCGCGGCGGCGTCGGCGGGGCGATCGGGGTCGAGCGTCGTGCCCAGCGCGGCGCGGCGCCCCTCCGCCGCGAGGTCGGCGAAGAATTCGGTGAAGCCCGCCACCAGATCGGCCTTGGTGAGCAGCAGATACACCGGCGCCTCGACCTGCAGCGCGCGCGCCAGCTCCTCCAGCCGGCGCCGGATCGCGCCGATCTGCGCGTCGAGCTCGGCGCGGTCGGCGGCGATCAGCGTGTCGAGCGCGAGCGCGACGATGACGCCGTTGATCGGCTCGGCCGGGCGCGTGCGCCGGAGCAGCCGGAGGAAACGCGCCCACCCCGCGGCATCGACCGCGCGATCCGAATCCTGCGTGGTGTAGCGCCCCGCGGTGTCGACCAGCACCGCCTCGTCGGCGAACCAGAAATCGAGATCGCGCGTGCCGCCCACCCCCGCCAGCGCGGCATCGTGCGCGGGGAAGCGCACGCCCGACCGCAGCAGCGCGGTGGTCTTGCCCGCGCCCGGCGGGCCGATGATGACGTACCACGGGCGCGCGTAGAGATAGTCGCGCCGCCCGCCCGCCTCGCGCCGGAGGTGCGCCAGCGCGTCGCGCATCCGCTGGCCCAGCACGGCCTGTTCGGCGTCGGCCGCGTCCACCTCGTCGGCGATCCCGTCCGCCAGCGCCGCGGCGCCGCGCCGACCGCGCCACCGCCGCCACGCCGCCGCGCCGACCAGCCCGGCCGCGACCAGCGCGACCAGCGATAGCCGCACGCCGTTCGCGCGCAGCGCGGGGAACAGGATCGGCAGCCCGACGGCACCGAGCAGCGCGAGCACCGCCGCGGCGGTGCCGGCCAGCGTCCACCAATGGCGCATCACCTTGTCCATGGCTCACTCGCTCCGCGGGATGACGATCTCGACGCGGCGGTTGAGCGCCTTGCCCGCCGCGGTCGCGTTGCTGGCGACCGGCTGCGCCGCGCCCAGCCCCGCCGCGCTGACCCGCTCGGGATCGTCGAGCCGCGCGCGGAACAGCGCCGCGACCCGCTCGGCGCGCGCGCGCGACAGCGCGACATTGTCGGGGAAGGTGAGGCTGGCGACCGGGTCGCTGTCGGCATGGCCCTCGATGCGGATCGCGCCGGGCTCGCGCTGCGCCGCCGCGGCGATGCGCGCGAACAACGCCTCGCGCCCGGGCACGAGCGCGTCCGAGCCCGAGCGGAACAGCGTGCCCACCGTGGTGCGGACCCGCAGGCTGCGCGGATCCTGCTCCACCACCACCAGCCGCGCCGCGATCTCGGGGGCGAGGAAGCCGCCGACCCGCCGCGACTGCGCGTCCGCGGGTGCGGCGAGCGCGGGGGCGGCGCGCGACAGCCGCAGCGGCGTGGCCGGGTTGAGCGCCAGCATCGCCGCCATCGCGGGCTGGCCGGTCTGGATCAGGATCAGCCGCAGCCCGAGCACGAGCAGCAGCAGCGCCGCGGCGACGAGGCTGGCGACGAGCGTCACGCGCGTGCGCAGCCCCGCCTGGCGGCGCGGCACCGGCCGCCCGCGCCACGCGGGCACCAGCTCCAGCTCGGACAGCGCGCGGACGTGGCCCAGCGCGGCATAGGCGCTGTGCTGCGCCGCGCGCAGCCGCCCGCCGGGATCGGCGTGGCGGTAGCGCCCCTCGAACCCCGCGGCGAGGCAGGCGTGATACAGCTCGATCAGCGCGAGATGCTCGGCGGGCCGCGCGAGCATCTCGCCGAGCAACTGCCAGAAGCGCTCGCCGCCGACATTCTCGCCGAAGCCGCGCACCACCAGGCTGCGGCGCGCCCATTCGGCGCCGTCGCGCGCGCTGCCGGGCAGGTTCTGCGCGACGTCGTCGATCGTCGCGAACACCGCGTAGCGCGCGCGGCGCCGCGTCTCCTCGTCATAGCCGCCCGCGGCGAGCGCGGCGTCGAAGCGCGCCGCGGCGGCGACCGCGCGTCGGTGCAGCGCGGGCAGGTCGCTCGCCCCCGCGGCGCGCACCGCGGCGGCGAGCGCGAGCAGCGGCGCCGCCGCCTCCACCATCGCGTTGCGCGGGCGCGCGCGCGGCGGAGCATCAGGCAGATCGTCGTCCGCCACGCCGGGGTCGGGCCGCCGCGCGCTGGGCGGCGCGGGCGGCGCGGCGCGCGGCGTCGAGCGCGCGGGCTGGAAGACGGTGTGCTCGCCCGCGGGATCGTCGACGCGCGTCGTCACCGCGCCGCCCGCCGCACGCACCAGAGCTCGAGCCGCAGCTCGGGCCAGTCCCCCGCGACGTGAAGCCCCAGCGCGGGCGCGTCGGCGAGCGCGGCCCATTGCTCCGACGAGCGGTCCAGCTCGAAATAGACATAGCCCGGGATGGCGCGGATCTGCGGCGGCGGGGTCGGCGCGTGGCGCAGCGGCACCCCGGCGAGCGCGCTGTCGACGATCTGGCGCATCTTCTGCACCGGCCCGATCTTGGCCACCGAGGGAAAGCGCGCGCGCACCTCGTCGAGCGGGGCGCGCGCGCTCGCGGCGAGGAACAGGTAGGAGGAACCCAGCAACGCCGGGTCTGCGATCCGCGCGGTATAGGCGCCGGGCGCTGCCTCCACCAGCGGCAGCATCGTCGCGGCGCGGTCGTAGATCGCCGACAGCGCGACCTGGATCCGCTCCACCACCGGCTCGAAACATTGCTGGAGCCGGTCGTGCGCGTAGCGCGGCAGCGCGCCCGGGCGGCGCTCGGCGCTGGTCAGCGTCGCCAGCTCGCCCGCGAGTGCGAGCAGCGCCTCGTACAGCCGCTCGGGATGGAGCATCGGCAGCGCGGCGAGATGCGCGAGCTGCGCCTGGCAGCGGTTGAGCGTCTGGAGCAGCAGGAAATTGGCGATCGTCTCGGTGCCCGCGTCGGCCGCCTCGACCGCGCGCAGCGCGAGCTCGTCGATCCGCTGCTCGGCGCGGCCGAGGATGTCGGCGAGGAAGCCGGTGAGCCGCGGGCTCGCCGCGACATCGATCGCGGGCGGCACATAGCGGTCGTCGAACACCAGCGCGCCGTTGTTCGTCTCGCGCACGCGCGCCAGCCCGAGCAGCACGCGGCCGTAGGTCTGGTCGCGCGTCACCCCGAAGGCGAGGTTGGGGCGCGCGATCTCGACCGGCTCGCGCGCGCGCTCCTCGGCGAAGACGTCGGGCACCTCGGCCACCTCGACCAGGAAGCGTGCCTCCGCCGCGCCCGGCTCGCCCGCGACGCGATAGGCGACCGCGCCGGGCTGATGCGCGGGCAGCGTCAGATGCACCACCGCGTCGCGCGTCGTCGCGGGCAGGTCGATCGGCGCGGGCGGGGGCAGGTCGCCCGGGATCGCGAAGGGCATGCCATCGGGCAGCACGCCGGCGAGCCGCTCCACCCCGAACTTGCCGAGCGCGGCGAGATCCTGGTTCACCACCAGCTCGGTGACGCCCCAGGGATAGGGGCGCGCGGTGCGCGCGCGCGCGCCGAGCAGCGCGTCGAGATGGCGGTCCTGCTGCTGGAAATGCTGCTGGCGCAGGAACAGCCCCTCGCGCCAGGCGACGCGCCCCTCAGCGAGCATCGCCGCGCGCGTCCGCGAGCAGGAACGGGGTGGGCGACGGCCCGGGCATCGGCGGCTCCGATCGATATCCAGCGGAACCCGCGCCGTACACGGGCGCGCATGTCAGCGCGGTGTCGCGGCGGCGCGGTCGCGCTACGCCTGTAACCCCGCCCCCGCTCAGTCGGCGGCCGCGGTCTCGCGCGCGTCGTTCATCCCCATCAGCAGCGGCGCCAGCTCGTCGGCGCGCAGCGGGTAGCGCAGCGGCGTCGCGCCCGCGGGGATCGCGCCCACGGTGGCGACCAGCAGCTGCCGGTCGCCCAGCGCCGCGCCCAACGCCGCCACCGAAGCGGCGGCGCGCGGGGCGTCGCGTGCGGCCACCACCACCGCGTCGCAGCTGCCGATCACCTCGTGCAGCACCGCGGGATCGGTCGCCAGCGCGAAGCCGAGCGGCTCGAACCCGATCTCGGCGAGCAGCTCCTCCTCGGCGGCGAGCTGGTCGGGCTCGGTCAGCAACAGCACGCGCGCGCCGTCCCCCACCACCGGCGCGCCGGGGTCGACGCGCATCACCGGCAACCACACGCTGAACCGCGCGCCGCCCGCGTCGCCGCTCTGCACGTCGATCGTGCCGCCATGGTCCTGCACGATCTCCCAGGCGGTCGACAGGCCCAGCCCGGTGCCCCCCGCCTTGCTGGTGAAGAAGGGGTCGAACAGCCGACGCCGCACGCTCTCGGACACGCCCGGCCCGCTGTCGCTCACCGCCACCACGACATAGCCACCCGCGGCGAGGCTGCCGTGGCTCAGATGCGTCTCGGCGGCCAGCGTCGTGCGCCGCGCCTCGATCGTCACCGCGCGCCCGTCGCTCGCCTGCGCGGCGTTGCGGCAGATGTTGAGGATCACCTGCTGGAGCTCGCCCGCCGCGCCGAACACGGGGAGCCGCCGGTCGACCGCGACGAGCCGGAACGCCGCCTCGTCGCGCGCCACCGCGAGCAGCAGCCGCACCGCCTGATCGAGCACCTCGACCAGGTTGAGCGGGCGCTTGGCGGAGCGGCCCTGTTTGGCGAAGTTGAGGATATCGTCGACCAGCTCGCGCGCGCGCTCCACCGCGTCGCGGATCTCGTCGAAGCGGTAGCGCGCCGCTGAGCCGGGCGCGCTGCGTTCCTGCCCCATCTCGGCGAAGCCGCCGATCGCCGCGATGATATTGTTGAAATTGTGCGCGACCCCGCTCGCCATCGCGCCGATCGCCTCCATCCGGCGCGCGCGCGCCAGCGTGCGTTCGAGCCGCGCGCGCTCGCGCTGCATCGCCTCGCGCCGCGCGCCATGCGCGATCGCGACGATGGCGGACTGGAGCCCCGCCAGATAGTCGCGCCGCTGCGCCACCGCGAGCTTCTCGGGCTCGAAGCCCAGCATCACGCGATGCGGCTGCGCGGTGCGCAGCAGCACCAGGTCGGCGGTGTCGGTCAACACCATCGCGCGGCGCAGGTGGCGGCGCACACCGCGCGCGTCGAGCGAGGCGAACAGCCGGTCGCCGTCCCACGCGCCGTCGGCCTCGGCGGCGCTCGCCAGCGTGCGCAGCCAGCCGGGGTCGACCTGCGCGTCGGGCCAGGAGAAATGCGCCACGTCAGGCTGGCCGGGGATGACGAGCTGGAGCCGCCGCGCGCCGATATGCTGCGCCAGCCGCGCCACCGCGTCCTGCACCCGCGCGATGAAGTCGGCGGGACCAGTGTCGATCAACGGCACCGCGATCGCGGCGCTGAGCCGCTCGTTGACCGCCTGCGCGCGCAGCTCGCGGGTGCGCAGCCGCTGCTCGATGATCAGCGCCACCACGCTGGCGATCAGCACGATGATCGTCGCCGCCAGCGCGATCTGGAGGTGGCGCGCCGCCTCGGCGCGGCGACGGGTCTCGGCCCGCAGCTCCTGCTCGAGCGCGCCGATGCGACGCTCCATCTGCATCGCGCGGATCTGGTGGAGCAAGCCGTCGATCTGCGGCAGGATCCGCACCAGCAGCCGCGCGTGCGCGACGAGCTGCGCCGCGGGCGTGCCCTCGCGCGCGGGCGGCGCGCGGCGCAGCGCCGCGGCGGCCTCGGCCACCGTAGGCGGGCTGGTGTCGAGCGTCAGCTTGAAGATGCGCGACGACAGCACGTCATGCCCCTCCGCCATCGCGCTGCCCTCCGCGGCGAAGCGGGTCAGCGAGTTCTGCAACAGCGCGTTGTCGCTCTTGAACTGTTCCACCAGCTGCGCCTGTCGCGCGGCCACCGTCATCAGCTGCGCCAGCAGGCGGCGCGCGCGCGGGCGCAGCGGCAGCCGCTGGAGGTCGGCGAAGCTGCGCCGCTCGGCGGCGAGATCGGCGTTGATCGGGTCGTAGTTGCGCAGGATCCCCGCGCGCGCGTTGAGCAGATCGAGCTGGAGCGCGCGCTCGGCCAGCGAATAGGCCATCGCCGCGTTGCTCGCGTCGACCACCCAGCGGCGGTTCTCGCTGAGGTTGCTGAGACTGGCGGCGCCCAGCACGATGCTGGCGACGAAGGCGAGCATCGTGGCACAGCGCAGCGCGACCAGCATCATCGCCGCGGCGCCGGCGGGGCGGGAGCGGCGGGCGCGCGAAGCGGACGCCCTTTGTATCGGCCGGTGAGCGAATCGAGGAAGGCGCTGATATCGGCGACGTCGCGGCGCCCGATCGTGAGGTCGAGCTGCGCGCGCGCCATCTGGCGGATCGCCTCGGGCACGGTGGCGACGCTGCCGTCGTGGAAATAGGGCGCGGTGACGCCGACGTTGCGCAGGCTCGGCACGCGCAGGTAGCGCGGCGTCGCGTCGCCGAGGGGATGGAAGATGCCGCGCCGCTGAAACAGATTGCCCCCGACATTGGCGCCCTGGTGACAGCTCGCGCAGCCCAGCACCTTGAAGCGCGTATAGCCGCGAACCTGCTGGGGCGTCAGCGCGGCGCCGTCGCCGCGCAGCCAGCGGTCGAACGGCGCGTCGGGGGTGACGAGCGTCACGACAAAGGCCGCGATCGCGTCGGCCGCCGCGCGATCGTCGGGCGCGGCGCCGTAGATCGCGCGGAACCGGCGCTGTAGCGCGGCATCGGCGGCGAGCCGGCGCGCCGAGGCGCCGCCGCCCATCAGTTGATCGCTGCGCAGCGTCGCCAGCGTCATGTCGCCCAGGCCGTGGAACCGCCCCTGCCAGCCGAGCCGGTAGTTGAGGCCGCTGTTGAACACGGTCGGCGTGTTGAACGCGAGCGCGCCGCGTTCGCCGCGGTCGCGCGCCAACCGCGAGGCGCCGTTGCTGGCGAGATCGTGGCACGAGGCGCAGGCGAGCCGCCCCGAGCGCGACAGCCGCCGGTCGGCGAACAGGTCGCGCCCCAGCGCGATCTTGCGCGCGTCACCCGCGGGCGGGCGCGGCAGCGGCGAGAGCGCGTGGCGCGCGTGCGGCGACTCGCCGGGCTGCGCGCGCGCCAGCGCGGCGGCCCCCGCGAGCGACAGCGCGGCCAGCGCGACCGCCGCCGCGGCTCGGCTCATACCATCTCGACGTCGACGTCGAACTTATAGCCCACGCCGCGCTCGGTGCGGATGAAGCGCGGCGCGCTCGGCGTCTCCTCCAGCTTGCGGCGCAGGCGAAGGATCTGGACGTCGATGCTGCGATCATAGACGTCCTCGTGGACGCGCGTCGCCTGGAGCAGATGCTCGCGCGACAGCGCGCGGTGCGGCGCCTGCACGAAGGCGCTGAGCAGCGCGAACTCGCCCTTGGTCAGCGCCACGGTCTCGCGCGTCGGCGAGGTCAACTCGCGGCGGCGCTGGTCGAACGACCAGCCGGCGAAGCGGAAGGTGCATTCGTGCGGCCGCGCCGGGCTCATCCGGTCCATCGTGCGGCGGCGCAGCGTGGCGCGGACGCGCGCGAGCAGCTCGCGCAGCCCGAACGGCTTGGTGAGATAATCGTCCGCGCCCAGCTCCAGCCCGAGCACGCGGTCGATCTCCTCGCGGCGGTTGCCGGTGACCAGGATCACGGGGACGACGCTCTTGGCGCGCAGCTCGCGCAGGATCTCCAGCCCGTCGTCCTCGCCGAGGTGGAGGTCGAGCACCACCAGATCGGGCTCGCGCACCGACAGCGCGTGGAACAGGCCCTTGCGCCCGCCCACCGCGGCGGCGCGCAGCCCGTGTTCGATCAGATAGCCGACGATCATCCGCTGCATCGCGGGATCGTCGTCCACCACCAGAATGCGCGCGGCCTTGGTATGAGTCGCGAACTCGTTTGTATCAATATAGGTCACGGCAACCCTCCCGATCGCCCTCGCACGGGCGTCGTGTTTCACTTAATGTCGCGCAACCGGAACCAAAAATGCCGTCGTGTGACATTGGTAACGGTTTGATGTCGCTAGGCGACCGGCCGAGGCTGGCTCGCGACGAAGCCGCTGCGCGACACCGCGCCGCGCGCCGGCGGGACGCGCGTCGCCCCGCCGACTCGGCCGCTCAGGCGATCATCCAGTCATGCTGATAAGCGGTCGACCAGCCCGCCGCACTGGCATCGGCGTCGAACACTTCCGCCGCGGTGAACACCGGGCCCTCGCCCGGATCCTCGACCGACACGCCGCCGATGTCGCCGAACAGCAGCGCCGCGGCGAACCCGCCGCCGCGTTCGGACGCGGTGGTGGTGAGCGTGACGTTGATCGTCACCACGCCGAAGCCATTGTCATAGGCGCTGAGGTCGCCGAGATCGATCGCCGCGTCGTCGAAGAAGGCGTCGGCGCTGGCCTCGTCGTCGAAGCGGCGCGAGTAGAGCGCGGCGGTGTCGAACCCGTCCACCGCGACGTCCAGCCGCAGGTCGTCGAACCCGGCGCCCAACACGGTGCCGTCCACCAGCCCGATCATGCTGCGCCCCACCGCGTCCAGCTCGGCGAGCGTGATGTCCAGCGTCATGGTGTTGGTGATCGTCTGCGCGCCCGTGCCCGCCGCCTTGGCGCCGCCGAGCAGCGCGGTGGAGGCGATCTCGACGTCGTCGCCGAAGGCGCCGCGCACCGCGTCATTGTCGCGCAGGATCGTCGTCAGCGCGGCGTCGGTGATGTCGCCGTGGACGATGGCATAAGCGTCCGCGGCGCGATCGGGCTGGAGCGCGGCGGCGTCCCCCGCCTGTGCGCGTGCGACGAGCAGCGCCTCGCCCGCGACCGAGACCGCGGCGCCGCCGAGCACGCTCACCGCCGAGCCGTCGAGCCCAGCGCGCGCGTTGGCCGCGGCGCTTCCCGCGCTGGCGTTCACCGCGGTGACCGCCTCGGCGAGGCCGCTGCGGATCGTGCCCGCGCCCGCGATCGCGACGGTGGCCACGTCGATCGCGCCGCCCTCCACGTCCAGCGTCGCGCGCGCGTCGCCGCCCGCGCCGGGCGCCGCGCCGCCACCGCCCCAGCCGCCCCAGGCGGTGACGGTCGCGTCGATCGCGACGCCGGCGTCGGCTCCCAGCGTCGCGGTCGCGCTGCCGTCGCCGCCGCGGCCCGCCTCGCCCGCGCCGAACTGCGTGCCGCCGGCGCCGCCGCGCGCCTCGACGTCGATCGTCAGCGCGGTGTCGAGCGCGGCGCCGGCGCGCGCGTCATGGGTGAGCGTCGAGGAAGCGTCGGCGCCGTCGGCGGCGAGCCCGCCCACGCTGTCGCCGCCGTCGCCCGCCTGCGCGCGCTGCGTCAGCGCGAGCTCGCCGCCGACGCTGCTGCCCGCGACCGCGTCGACCAGATGGATCGCGGCGCCGCGCCCGCCGTCGGCGCCGTCATAGCCATCGCCGCCCGAGCCGCCGCCGGCGGTGACGCCCGCGCCGGCGCGCGTCACGCCGCTCGCCTGCGCGCGCGCGAGGCCGATCGCGGCGCCGTCGCCGCCGCGCGCGCCCGCGCCGCTCGCCTCGCCGCCGTCACCGCCGTGGAGGTCGATCGCGGCATTGGCCAGGTCGCCGATCGCGGCGACGGTGCCGCTCGCGATCCCGCCCGTGCCGGCCAGCCCCGCGGCGTCGCTCGCGCCCCCGGTGCCGCCGTCGGCGCGGACGTTGGCGATGCTGCGGTCGACCGCGATCGACACCGCGGTGGCGTGCGCCGCGCCGCCCGCCGCCACCGTGGCGCCGTCGATCGCCGCGCCGCCCGCGCCACCGCGCGCGTCGGCGCTCACCCCGCCGTCGACGTGGCTGCGTCCGGTCGCCTGCGCCTGCGCCGCCGCGCCGGCCCCGGCCGCCGCGCCCGCGCCGCTCGCCGCGCCGCCGCTGCCCGCGAAGGCGGCAGTGGTGACGCTCGCCTCGGTCGCGTCGCGCGCCCAGAGCCGCGTGTCATAGTCGAGCGCCGCGCGGGCGGTGCCGCCCGCGCCGCCGTCGCCGCCGCCCTCGGCCACGCCGCCGTCACCGCCGATCGCGCTGGTGTCGAGCAGGACATTGCCGCCGTCGTTGGTGGCGAGCACCGAACCCTCGATCGTCGCGCGACCGCCATGGCCCGCGTCCGCACCGGCGCGGCCCGCGCCGCCGTCGCCTGCCTGCGCCTCGGCGCGCGCGAGCACGCTGCTGCCCGCGCCGCGCACCGAGGCGAACACCTGACCGCTGTCGCGCCCGTCGGCGCCGTGGAAGCCGATGCCCGTTCCCGCGCCGCCGTCACCGCCGCGGCTGATCGCGGTGGCGGAGGACGAATAGAAGCTGTCGGAGGTCATGTGCGCGGTGGTGACGCGCGCGTCGCCGCCCACGCCGCCGTTGCCCGCGCCCAGGCTGTCGCCCCCGGCGCCGGCATAGGCCTCGGCGCCCACGTTCTTGGGGGCGAAGAGGTCGGCGCGCCCGACGCGGACCTCGCCGATCACCTCCGCGCCCGCGTCGCCGCCCTGCCCGCCGCCGCGCGCGCCGTCACCGCCGCGCCCGCCATAGGCGAAGGTGCCGCTGCGCGTCGCCGCGGCGGTGATCGCCATCGCCGTGGTGGCGGAGCCGCCCGCGCCGCCGATGCCGTCGCCCAGCTGCGCGCCGCCCGCACCACCCTGCGCGAGGACGCTGCCGATCGCCTCGCGGCTCTGCGTCACGTTGGTGAAATCATCGAAGCCCAATGTCGCGCGCGCGTCGCCGCCCGCGCCCGCGCGCCCGGTGTCGCTGCTGCCGCCGTCGCCGCCGATCGCGCGCTGGTCGCGGATCGACTGGCCGCCGTCGGTCACCGCATAAGCGGCGTCGACGATCGTCGCGTCGGCGCCGCGCCCGCCGTCGGCGCCGTTGCTCCCCGCGCCGCCGGCCCCGCCCGCGTTGATCGCGATCGCCAGCGCCGCCGCGTCGGCCACGCCCGGTCCGGCGAGCGACGCGCTGGCGGTGACCGTGGCGACGGCGCCGCCGTCGCCGCCCGCCTGGCCGACGCCATTGCCCGCCCCGCCCGCGCCGCCGCTGCCGATCGCCTGCGCGACCACCTGCGAGCGGTCGTCGACGCGATCGCTCACCGCCACCGCGCTCACCTCGCTGACGTCGCCGCCCGCGCCGCCGTCCGCCCCGCGCGCGCCGGCGGCACCGCCGCGTCCGCCCGTCGCATTGGCCTGCGCCTCGATCGCGCGGAGCGACGCGCTATAGGCCGCGGCGCTCGCGCTGGCGTCACCGCCGGCACCCCCGTCGCCACCGGATGCGGCGGCGCTGCCATTGCCGCCGCGCCCGCCCGCGCCGCCGACCGCGTCGGCGCGCACCAGCCGCTGATCGATCCCGCCATTCTCGGCATGGATGGTCTCGCCGATCCCACCGTCGGTGGCGATGCCCTGGTTGGCGGCGGCGTTACGCCCGCGCGTCCCGACATTCCCGATGATACGAACAAGGCTCATGATGCACGTCCTCCTCGATCACAGGACGGAGCCGTGCGGGCAGGCGCCTGGTGCCGCGGCGCGGCTCGACGCCGCCACGGGGCGCCCCGCCGCAGCGCGCGCGCTCAGTCGTCGCGCCGCGGCGGGGCGACGCGCGGGCCGAGCCGCTCGGCGAGGAAGTCGACGAACACGCGCACGCGCGCGGGCAGATGCGCGCCGCCGACGAACACCGCGTGGATCAGCTCGATGTCGCCGGGATTATACTCCTCGAGCAGCGGCACCAGCCGGCCGTCGGCGATCTCGGCCGCGACGCTGAAGCGGCCGACCCGCGTCACCCCGACCCCCGCCGCGGCGAGCTGCCCGAGCGTCTCGCCGTTGTTGGCGACGATCCCGCCCTCGACGCACAAGGTGACGTCGCGGCCGTCGTGGCGGAACGGCCAGATCGGCTCGGCGCGACGGAAGTTGAAGTTGAGGCAATTGTGCGCGTGCAGATCCTCGGGCACCAGCGGCGTGCCGTGGCGCGCGAGATAATCGGGTGAGGCGACGATCACGCGGCGGCTCTCGCCCAGCCTGCGCGCGGTGAGCGCGCTGTCGGGAAGCGGGCCGAAGCGCACCGCGACGTCGGCCTGCCCCGCCGCGACGTCGACCAGCGTGTCGGTCAGCGCGAGGTCGATCAGGATATGCGGGTAGCGCCGCGCGAAGTCGCCGAGCAGCGGCACCACGCACAGCCGACCATGCGACAGCGCGGCGGACACGCGCAGCCGCCCGCGCGGGCTGCCCTGATCCGCGATCTGCTGTTCGACGTCGTCGAGGTCGGCGAGGATGCGCCGCGCCGCGAGCAGATAGGCCTGCCCTTCCGCGGTCAGCGTCAGCGCGCGGGTGGAGCGCAGCAGCAGCCGCACGCCGAGCCGCGCCTCGATCCGGTCGACCGCGCGCGCCACCGCCGAGGGGGTCAGCGCCAGCGTGCGCGCGGCGGCGGAGAAGCTCCCCGCCTCGACCACGGTGGCGAACAGCGCGAGCGCGCGCGCCCGGTCGCCGCCCACTGCCAGCTTTGCGTCCATCGCACAGATCCTTCGCGCGCCGCGGCGGTTCTCTCCCGCGGCCTCGCTTGCCACCTAGCCGCTTCGGAACGGATCGCAAAAGGTGAGTGATGGACTATCGGCAATTGGGCGCATCGGGACTGCGCGTTCCCGCGCTGTCGTTCGGCACCGGCACGTTCGGCGGCAAGGGGCCGCTGTTCGGCGCCTGGGGGCAGAGCGACGCGAGCGCGGCGCGCCGCCTGCTCGACATCTGCCTCGACGCGGGCGTGACGCTGTTCGACACCGCCGACGTCTATTCGGACGGCGCGTCGGAGGAGGTGCTCGGCGCCGCCATCAAGGGCCGGCGCGACGCGGTGCTGGTGTCGACCAAGACCGGGCTGCCGGTGGGCGACGGTCCGCAGGACTGGGGCGCCTCGCGCGCGCGGCTGATCCGCGCGGTGGAGGATTCGCTGCGCCGGCTCGGCACTAACCACATCGACCTGCTCCAGCTCCACGCCTATGACGCACACACCCCGGTCGAGGAGCTGATGGCGACGCTCGACCGGCTGATCGCCGCGGGCAAGGTCCGCTATGCCGGCGTCTCCAACTATCCCGGCTGGCAGCTGATGAAGGCGCAAGCGGCCGCGGACCGCCACGGCTGGCCGCGGCTGGTCGCGCACCAGGTCTATTACTCGCTGATCGGCCGTGACTATGAGTGGGAGCTGATGCCGCTCGCGCAGGACCAGGGCGTCGGCGCGCTGGTGTGGAGCCCGCTCGGCTGGGGTCGGCTGACCGGGAAGATCGGGCGGGGGCGGCCGATCCCGCCGGGCAGCCGGCTGCATGACACCGCCCGGTTCGCGCCGCCGGTCGCGGACGAGCATCTCTACCGCGTCGTCGACGCGCTCGAGGCGGTCGCCGCCGAGACCGGGCGGACCGTGCCGCAGATCGCGCTCAACTGGCTGTTGCGGCGGCCGACGGTCGCCTCGGTGATCATCGGCGCGCGCGACGAGGCGCAGTTGCGCGACAATCTCGGCGCGGTCGGCTGGGCGCTCAACCCCGAGCAGATCGCGACGCTCGACGCCGCCAGCGAGCAGCTCCCACCTTACCCCCACACGCCCTATCGCCAGCAGGAGGGCTTCGCCCGCCTCGCGCCGCGGCTGGTCTGAGCGGAGACCCGTCATGAAACGCAATCCCGGCCTCCTCGCGCTGGCGATCGGCGCCTTCGGCATCGGCGTCACCGAGTTCGCGCCGATGGGCATGTTGCCCGTGATCGCCGCCGACCTGCGCGTCTCGATCCCCTCCGCCGGCCTGCTGGTCAGCGCCTATGCGCTCGGCGTGCTGATCGGCGCGCCGCTGATGACGCTGACCACGGCGCGGCTCGACCGCCGCACCTTGCTGATCGCGCTGATGGCGATCTTCACGCTCGGCAACGCGCTGTCGGCGCTCGCCGGTGGCTATGCCTGGCTGATGGCCGCGCGCGTCGTCACCGCGTTCAACCACGGGGCCTTCTTCGGCGTCGGCGCGGTGGTCGCGGCGGGGCTGGTGCCGCCCGAGCGGCGCGCCGGCGCGGTCGCGGCGATGTTCACCGGGCTGACCGTGGCGACGATCGGCGGCGTGCCGCTCGCCACCTGGGCGGGCGAGGCGATCGGCTGGCGCCCCGCCTTCGCCGGCATCGCCGCGATCGGCGCAGTGGCGATCGTGGCACTGCGCCTCGCGCTGCCGCCGCTGCCCGCGCCGGCGGGGGCGGACCTCGCCGCCGAGCTGCGCGTGCTCGGCCGCCCGCGCGTGCTGCTCGCGCTGGCGTTGACCACACTCGGCTTCGGCGGGGTGTTCACCGTCTTCACCTATATCGTGCCGATCCTGCGCGACGTCGCCCATGCCTCGACCGCTCTGGTCACCGTGTCGCTGATGCTGTTCGGCGTCGGCGCGACGATCGGCAACATGCTCGGCGGCCGGCTCGCCGACCGGTCGGTGACGCGCGCGCTCGCCGCGATGCTCGGGCTGCTGACGCTGGTGATGCTCGCCCTCGCCTGGCTGATGCACGCGCCGCTCGCCGCGGCGGCCGCGATCCTGGTCTGGGGCATCGCCAGCTTCGCCACCGTGCCGCCGTTGCAGATGCAGGTGATGGCCGCGGCGGGCGAGGCGCCCAACCTCGCCTCGGCGATGAACATCGGCGCGTTCAACCTCGGCAACGCGATCGGCGCGGCGCTGGGCGGCGGGGTGATCGCCGCCGGGCTCGGCCTGCCCGCGGTGGCGCTGGCGGGCGCGGCGATGGCGGCGGCGGCGCTGGCGCTGCTGCTGCTGGCGTCGCGTCAGCCGCGCGTCGCCGCCTGCGCGGCGTGACGCGCGGCGACCCGCGGTTCAGCCGGCGCCGCCGGGATGCGCCACGCGGAACCCGACCTGCAAGCGGTTCCACACGTTGATCGCGCCGATCGCCATCGTCAGCCAGACGCGCTCGCGCTCATCGAAATGCGCGCTCAGCGCGGCATAATCGGCGTCGGACGCCTGGCGCTCGGGCAGCAGCGTCAGCGACTCGGCCCAGCCGAGCGCGGCGCGCTCGCGCGCGCTGTACAGCGTCGACTCGCGCCACGCGCTGAGCAGATACAGGCGCAACTCGGGCTCGCCGCGGCGGCGCAGGTCGGTGGCGTGCATGTGCAGGCAGAAGGCGCAGCCGTTGAGCTGCGACACGCGCAACTTGACCAGCTCGAGCAGCACAGGGTCGAGTCCGGCGTGCGCGATCGCCTGTTCCAGCGTCATCATCGCCTTGATCGCCTCGGGCGCGAGCGCGTGCGGTTCCTGGATACGGGGGGTCATGCGGAATCTCCTCGGCGCGGTCGTTCGCGCCCGCCCCCCCTGACGAGACGGGTGCGCCGATCGTGACATCCGCCATGCCACGGCGGCGCACCGTGGCCGCGCGGCGCGGCGCATGGTAGCGCGGGGCGCGCGCCACGCCGCGGGCGCGGCGGGAGGAGAGCCATGGCGAGCGACACCCCTCGGCGACCCCACGCGCCGGCCGAGCCGGGCGCGGCCACGCCCCCGTCGGCGACGACACCGCCGATCGCGCGCGGCAAGCCGCGCCAGGCGGTGATCGTGATCCACGGCATCGGCGAGCAGCGCCCGATGGACACGCTCACCGGCTTCGTGCTCGGCGTGCTCGGCACCGAGCTGGGCGCGTCAGGCGAGCGGCTGTTCTACAGCAAGCCCGACCCCAATGCCGGCGGGTTCGAGCAACGCCGCTACCGCGCCTTCTCCGCCGACGCCGACAGCGACTTCATCGAATTCTACTGGCAGCATCTGATGCCGGTCGCTGGTTGGCGCTTCGTGCTGTCGTGGCTGTGGCTGCTGATGCGCCGGCCGCGCGGCGAGGTGCCCGCGCGCTTCGCGCCCTTGTGGTGGTTGTGCTGGCTGGTCACGGTCGCGCTCGCCGCCGCGGCGCTGTCGGGGCTGGTCGCGCCGCTGCTCGGGCTCGCGCTGCCCGTGCCGGGCGCGCCCAAGCTCACCGGGATCGCCGCCGCGGCGCTCGCCGCGTTGGGGCTGGCGGTGCGCGGCTCGGTCGGCGACGCTGCGATCTATCTCAACCCGCACCCGCGGACGGTGGAGGCGCGCAACCGCATCCGCGCCGCCGGGGTGGCGCTGCTCGAGCGGCTCCACGCCGACGGGCGCTACGACCGCATCATGGTGGTGGGGCATAGTCTGGGCTCGGTGATCGGGTACGACCTGCTCGGCTTCGCGTGGCAGCGGGAGAGCGAGGCGCTGCGTCGGCGGCTGGAGGCGGTCGGCCCCGCGGCGGACCCGACCCAGCCCCGGCTCGCGCGGGCCGAGGCCGCCGCCGGCGCGGGCGACGGCGCGGCATGGCGGCAGGCAGTGCGCGACCTCCATTACGAGCAGCGGCGAATCGGCGCGCGCTGGCTCGTCACCGATCTGGTCACGCTGGGCAGCCCGCTGGCGCATGCGTCGCTGTTGCTCGCGCGCGGCGCGGACGATTGGGCGCGGCGCGTGGCACGACGCGAGCTGCCCGTGGCGCCGCCGCTGCGCGAGGACGGCGCGCATTTCTCCTATGAGCGCCGCGCGCCGCCGCAGGGGCGCCGCCGCCCCCGCGTCCGCGTCGTCGACCATGCCGCGGTGTTCGGGGTGACGGTGTGGACCAACCTCTATTTTCCCGCGCGCGGCTGGTGGCGCGGCGACCCGATCGGCGGCGCGGTGGCGCCTGCGTTCGGCTGGGGCGTGTGGGACCGCGCCGTCACCACGCGCGTCCGCGGCGGCTGGCTCGCCCATGCGCATTACTGGACGCGCTATCCCGGGCTGGAGCGCGACCGCGACGCGGCGCCCAGCGTGCTGACCGACTCGCTCGACCTGTCACGCGCGCGGCTGCGTCCGCCCTCCGACATCGCGGCGTCGCCTTCCAGCTGACGCGACGCGCCGGTGATCGCGCGCGCGACCCGGTCGACCACGGCGGAAGCCGAGCCGCCGGACGCGGTGACCGTCCCCGTCGGCGCGACGCGGCGCCACACCGCCCGTCGACAGGAAGCCGCGCCGCTGCGATAGCTTACCCCTGTGTCGACCGCGTCCCCCGCCCCGCTCCGCCGCATCGCGATCGACCGCGGCGGTACCTTCACCGACGTGGTCGCCGAGCGCGAGGACGGCAGCGTCGAGGTGGTCAAGCTGCTCTCGGTCGATCCCGGCCGCTACGACGACGCCGCGGTGGAAGCGGTGCGGCGGCTGACCGGCGTGCGCGACGGCGCGCTGCCCCCGCTCGACGTGCGCATCGGCACCACGGTGGCGACCAACGCCTTGCTCGAGCGCCGCGGCGAGCCGGTGCTGCTCGCGATCACGCGCGGCTTCGGCGACGCGCTGGCGATCGGTTACCAGGATCGGCCCGACATCTTCGCGCGCGCGATTCTGCGCCCGCCGCCGCTGCCCGAGCGCGTGGTCGAGATCGACGAGCGCGTCGACGTCGACGGCGCGGTGGTGCGCGCGCTCGACCTCGCCGCGGCGGAGCGCGACCTGCGCGCCGGATACGACGCCGGGCTGCGCGCGATCGCGATCGTGCTGATGCACGGCTGGCGCTATCCCGCGCACGAGGCGGCGCTGGCGGAGCTGGCGCGCGCGATCGGCTTCACCCAGATATCGGTGAGCCACCGCGTCGCGCCGCTGATCCGGCTGGTCGCGCGCGGTGATACCACCGCGGCCGACGCCTATCTCTCGCCGGTGCTGCGCCGCTACGTCGACGGGCTGGAGGCGGCGTTCGGCGGCGCGCCGCTGTTCATGCAATCCTCGGGCGGGCTCGCCGCGGCGCGCGCGGTGAGCGGCAAGGACGCGCTTCTCTCCGGCCCCGCGGGCGGGATCGTCGGCATGGCCGCGGCGGCGCGCGCCGCCGGGGTCGAGCGCGTGATCGGCTTCGACATGGGCGGCACCTCGACCGACGTGTCGCTGTGGGCGGGGACGTTCGAGCGGCGCCAGGAGGCGGTGATCGGCGGCGTCCGCGTCGCCGCGCCGATGCTGCGGATCGACACGGTCGCGGCTGGGGGCGGGTCGATCTGCGGCTTCGACGGCGGCCGCTTCACCGTTGGGCCGGAGAGCGCCGGCGCCGATCCCGGCCCCGCCTGCTATCGCCGCGGCGGGCCGCTAACGGTGACCGACTGCAACCTCCTGCTCGGCAAGATCGTGCCCGAGCATTTCCCGGCGGTGTTCGGCCCCGAGCGCGACCAGCCGCTCGATCCCGCCGCCGCGTCCGACCGGCTCGCGGCGCTGCTCGACGCGGTGGAGGCCGCGACCGGCACGCGCCCCGATGCGCTCGCCGCGGCGGAGGGGCTGGTGGCGATCGCGGTCGCCAACATGGCCAAGGCGATCAAGTCGGTGTCGGTCGCGCGCGGGCATGATCCGGCGAGCTACGCGCTGATGAGCTTCGGCGGCGCGGGCGGGCAGCACGCCTGTCTCGTCGCCGACGCGCTCGGGATGCGCGACGTGCTGATCCACCCGCTCGCCGGCGTGCTCTCGGCCTGGGGGATCGCGCTGGCCGACCGGCGCGCGGTGCGCCAGCGCACCGTCGCCGCGCCGCTCGACGCGGGCGCGTGGCGCGCGACGCTGGACCAGCTCGCCGCAGCGGCGCGCGACGAACTGGGCGGCGAGGCTGGGACCGAGGCGGTGGCGACGCTGCGCTACGCGCGCACCGATCAGGGGATCGAGGTGGCGGTCGCGGACGCCGCGGCGATGCGCGCCGCGTTCGAGGCGGCGCACCGCGAGCGCTTCGGCTTCACCGCCGACGACGCGCTGATCGTCGAGCGGCTCCAGGTCGAGGCGGTGCGCGCCAGCGCGGCGCCGGCGATGGCGGCGCCCGCGGCGGCGGCGTCCGCGTCCGAGACGGTCGAGGTGACGATGGCGGGCGCGTGTCATCGCACGCCGCTGCACCGCCGCGAGACGCTCGGCGCGGGCGCGCGCGTCGCCGGGCCGGCGCTGCTGGTGGATGCCACCTCCACCGTCGCGGTCGAGCCCGGCTGGGAAGCGGCGGTGCTGGACGACGGCACGCTGCGGCTCACCCGCGTCGCGGCCCGCGCGACGGCGGCGGGCGACGCCGCGGTCGACCCGGTGCGGCTGGCGATCTTCGCCGGGCTGTTCATGGGGCTGGCGGAGGAGATGGGCTCGGCGCTCCAGCACAGCGCCGCCTCGGTCAACATCCGCGAGCGGCTCGATTTCTCCTGCGCGCTGTTCGACGCGGGCGGGCACCTCGTCGCCAATGCGCCGCACATCCCGGTGCATCTCGGCTCGATGGGCGACTGCGTCCGCCACCTGATCGCCAGCCGCGGCAGCGACGGGCGCGGGATGCGCCCGGGCGACGCTTATGCGGTCAACGACCCCTATCGCGGCGGCACGCATCTGCCCGACATCACCGTCGTCCAGCCGGTGTTCGCGGGCGGCGACGCGCCCGCTTTCTTCGTCGCCGCGCGCGGGCACCATGCCGACGTCGGCGGCACCAGCCCGGGCTCGATGCCCGCGGACAGCCGCACGCTCGCCGACGAGGGCGTGGTGCTCGACGACGTGCTGGTGGTGGCCGAGGGCCGGCTGCGCGAGGCCGAGCTCCGCGCCCTGTTCGCCAGCGGGCCGCACCCGGCGCGCGCGATCGACCAGAACATGGCTGACCTCGCCGCGCAGCTCGCCGCCTGCGCACGCGGCGCGACGGGGCTGGAGCGGCTCGTCGCCGAGCAGGGGCGCGAGGTGGTGGCGGCCTATATGGAGCACGTCCAGGCGCACGCCGAGACGCTGGCGCGCGGCGCGGTACGCTCGCTGTCCGACGGGGCCTTCGCCTATGCCACCGACGAGGGCGCCGAGGTGCGCGTCGCGGTGCGGGTCGACCGCGATGCCGGGGCGCTGACGGTCGACTTCGCCGGCACCAGCGCGCAGCGGCCGGGCAACACCAACGCGCCGCTGGCGGTGACGCGCGCCGCGGTGCTCTACGTGCTGCGGACTCTGGTGGGTGAGGACACGCCGCTCAACGACGGCTTCCTGCGCCCGGTGACGCTGATCGTGCCCGAGGGCTCGATGCTCAACCCGCGCTATCCCGCGGCGGTGGTGGCGGGCAATGTCGAGACCAGCCAGGTCGTCACCGACGCTTTGATGGGGGCGCTGGGCGCGATGGCGGCGTCGCAGGGGACGATGAACAACTTCACCTTCGGCGACGCCACCCACCAATATTATGAGACGATCGCGGGCGGCGCGGGCGCGGGCGACGGCTTCGCGGGCGCGAGCGCGGTGCAGACGCACATGACCAACAGCCGGTTGACGGACCCCGAGGTGCTGGAGACCCGCTTCCCGGTGCTGCTGGAGGCGTTCGCGATCCGGCGCGGCTCGGGCGGCGCGGGGCGCTGGGCAGGCGGTGACGGCGCGGTGCGGCGCGTGCGCTTCCGAGCGCCGATGCGGGCCAACATCTTGTCCAACCATCGCGTCGTGGCGCCGTTCGGTCTAGCCGGGGGCGGCGACGGGGCGGTCGGGGCGAACCGCGTCGAGCGCGCGGACGGGCGCGTCGAGGCGCTCGGTGCGACCGCGTCGGTGGAGCTGGCGGCAGGCGACGTGTTCGTGATCGAGACGCCCGGCGGCGGTGGCTATGGGGGTGCGGCGTGAGCGGGGGTGGCTTTCGGTGTCGTCTCAGAAGTGCGGGCCGGGGTGGCGGGATCGTGGCAGCACCGCCTCTTCCATCGAGCGCGTACCCCGGCGCAGGCCTGGGTCCAGTGAAGCGCCGCTCGCGTGAGCCGCGGGAGCTATCCCGACTGGGCCCCGGCCTCCGCGAGACCTCTGCGAAACTTCCTCGTCATCCCGGGCTTGGCCCGGGATCCACTCTTCCTCAAGAGCATCGCACGATGAGTGTGCGGCACGGTGGATCCCGGACCAAGTCCGGGATGACGGAAGGGGTTTGGCAAAGGTACCGCCTTCGCCGGGGCGGCGGGGTGACGGGTGCGTCATCTGGTTCCCCGAGCCCGCACCCCGGCGGACGCCGGGGTCCAGTTGGGGGGCGTTGGTCGACCTCACACCAGCCTTCCCGACTAGGCGCTGGCCTCCGCCGGGGCGGGGTGCTGGGTCCGTTGCCGCATCCCTCAAGCCGTCACCCGGGCCCTCGCGCGACCTTTGCGGAAGTCGCGGAACGCTCCTTCTCCACCGTCATCCCGGACTTGGTCCGGGATCCACTCCTCCGCAAGAATAGCGCGATGAGTGTGCGGCACAGTGGATCCCGGACCAAGTCCGGGATGACGGAAGGGGTTTGGCAAAGGTCTCGCCTTCGCCGGGGCGGCGGGGTGATGGGTCCGTCATCTGGTTCCCCGAGCCCGCACCCCGGCAGACGCGGGAGTCCAGTCGGGGAACGCCAGAGAGTCTCACATCGGCCTTCCCACCTGGACCCCGGCGTGCGCCGGGGTGGTCGCGCGTCGAGGCAAGGCCGCGTTTCAGAGGTCCCACTTTCGTCGCCCCTCACCTCACGGACCCGCCGCTGATGCTCGTCCTCGCCGGCGTCGCTGTGATCGCGCTGGGCTTCCTGCTGCGCTTCAACCCGCTGCTGGTGATCGTCGTCGCCGCCGCGGTGACCGGGCTGGCCGCCGGGCTCGACCCGCTCGCCGTGCTCGCTAAATTCGGCCACGCCTTCAACCAGAGCCGCTACGTCACCGCGATCTACATCGTGCTTCCCGTGATCGGCCTGCTCGAACGCGCCGGGCTGCAGCAGCGCGCGCGCGCGCTCGTCGGCGGGTTGCGCGGGCTCACCGTGGGGCGGCTGCTCGCGGGCTATCTGCTGTTCCGCCAGCTCTCCGCCGCGCTCGGGCTCAACGCGGTCGCAGGGCCGGCGCAGACAGTGCGGCCGCTCGTCGCGCCCATGGCCGAGGCTGCCGCCGCCCAACAGGGCGAACAGGACGGCGAGCCGATCCGCGCGCTCGCCGCCGCGACCGACAATATCGGCCTGTTCTTCGGCGAGGACGTCTTCATCGCGATCGGCTCGATCCTGCTGATGCGCGGCGTGCTCGAGGGCTATGGCGTGCGCGTCGAGCCGTTCCAGCTCTCGGTCTGGGCGATCCCGACCGCGCTCGCCGCCTTCCTCGTCCATGGCGCGCGGCTGTGGTGGCTCGACCGTCGGCTGAGGCGGCGCGCGCGATGATCGGGCTCAACCTCGTCTACGCGGTCGCCGGCCTCTTCTTCGCCGCCTGCGCGCTGCTCGGCGCGGCCGATCGGCGCTGGGCCAACGCGCTGTTCCACGCCTTGCTCGCGCTCTCCTTCTTCGCGGGCGACGCGATCGGCGATCTCGGCAACGGCGTGCTCGTGCTCGCCTTGGTCGCCACCGCCACCTCGGGCCGGATGCACCGCGGCGAGCCCGAGACGGCGAGCGAACCGCGCGGGCCCCTGCTCGCGCTGGCGCTGGTGATCCCCGCCGCCGCGCTCGGCGGCACCTTGCTGTTCAAGCGCCTGCCGACGCTGGTCGACTCGCAGCAGGCCACTTTGGTGGCGCTGACGCTCGGCGTGCTCGTCGCGCTCGCGCTCGGCCACTGGCGTCTGCGCGCGCCGCCGCTCGCGGGGGTGCGCGCGGGGCGGCGGCTGCTCGACGAGATCGGCTGGGCCGCGATCATGCCGCAGCTGCTCGCCAGCCTGGGCGCGGTGTTCGCGCTCGCGGGCGTCGGCGACGTGGTCGGCGGGCTGGTCGGCGGCGCGATTCCGGCGGGAAGCGTGCTCGGCGCCGCGATCGCCTATGGCCTCGGCATGGCGCTGTTCACGATCGTGATGGGCAATGCCTTCGCCGCCTTCCCGGTGATGGCGGCGGCGGTGGGCATGCCGCTGCTGGTGCGCCAGTATGGCGGGGACCCGGCGGCGGTCGCGGCGATCGGCATGCTGGCGGGCTTCTGCGGCACCTTGCTCACCCCGATGGCGGCCAACTTCAACATCGTCCCTGCCGCGTTGCTCGAGCTGCGCGACCGCTATGGCGTGATCCGCGCGCAGGCGGCGACCGCGCTGCCGCTGCTCCTGTTCAACGTGCTGCTGCTATGGTGGGTGATCCGATGACCAGGCTCGACCCCGCGCTCGCCGCGCGCTTCGCGCGCATCACGCTCGACCATGTCGGGCGCGCATATCCGTACAAGCTCGACCATGTCCTCACCGGCGCGCACGACGCGGTGCCGCCGGCGACGCTCCACCCGATCTTCCACGGCAGCTTCGACTGGCACAGCTGCGTCCACGGCTGGTGGCAGCTGCTGACGATCCGCCGCCTCTTCCCGGCGCTGGCGGAGGCGGAGGCGATCCGCGCGCGCGCCGACACCATGCTGGTCCCGGCCAAGGTCGCGGGCGAGCTCGCCTATCTCGACCGGCCGACCAGCGGCGGGTTCGAGCGCCCCTATGGCTGGGCGTGGCTGCTCGCGCTCCACGGCGAGGCGGACCGGCATGCCGCGCCTTGGGGCAAGGCGCTCGAACCGCTGGCGCGCGCCTTCGCCGCGCGCTTCGCGGCCTACCTGCCCAAGCTGACCTATGCGGTGCGCGTCGGCACGCATTTCAACACCAGCTTCGCGCTGGTGCTCGCGCGCGACTGGGCGCTGCGCCACGACCCCGCGCTGGTCGAGCTGATCGACGCGCGCGCGCGCGGCTGGTTCGGCGCGGACCGTGCCTGCCAGGCGTGGGAACCGTCGGGCGACGACTTCCTCTCCTCGGCCTTGTGCGAGGCGCTGCTGATGAGCCGCGTGCTGCCCGCCGGCGCATTCGCGGCGTGGTTCGACGCCTTCCTCCCCGATGTCGCGCGCGGCGAGCCGGCCACGCTGTTCCGCCCGGCGCATGTGTCGGACCGGAGCGACGGCAAGATCGCGCATCTCGACGGGCTCAACCTCAGCCGCGCCTGGTGCTGGCGCCAGCTCGCCGTCGCGCTCGGCGCACGCCATCCCGCCGCGGCGGCGATGCTGCACGTCGCCGAGGCGCATCTCGCCGCCAGCCTGCCGCATCTCGACGACGATTATATGGGCGGCCATTGGCTCGCCACCTTCGCGCTACTGGCGGTGCTGCCACCGGAACGCTGAGCCCGGGGTCGCGCGCGGCGATTGCGTCGCGCCGCGGGCTGGCGCAGGCTGGCGCTTCCTCCTCCCGCAGCGGATCTCCCCCGACGATGCCCCATCGACCAGCGCGCCTCCTCCCGCTCCTGCTCGCCGGCGCGCTGGCGGCGCCCGCCGCGCTCGCGGCGCCGCGGCTCGACGGCGCGATCGCGGACCATGGCGTGATCCAGCGCGACCGGCCGATCGCGCTGCGCGGCACCGCCGCCCCGGGCGAGACGGTGATGATCGGGCTCGCGGGGCGCAGCGTCACGGTGACCGCGGCGCGCGACGGTCGCTTCGCCGCGACGCTGCCGGCGCTCGCCGCGGGCGGGCCGTACGAGCTGACCGTCGCCGCGCCCAGCGGCGCGACGCTGGTCAGCGACCTGCTGGTCGGCGACGTCTTTCTGTGCTCGGGCCAGAGCAACATGGAGATGACGGTCAGCGACGCGCAGGCGCAGTTCGGCGACGCGCGCCCGCCGGTCGACGCGCAGCTGCGGCTGCTGACCATCCCCAAGGCGTCGAGCGTCACCCCGCTCGACCGGCTCGGCACTCCGCCGCGCTGGCAGCTCGCCGGGCCGGACAGCGCGCCAAGCTTCTCCGCGGCCTGTTTCTACATGGTCCAGTCGCTGCGCCGCACCGCCAAGGTGCCGATCGGCGCGATCCACGCGAGCTGGGGCGGATCCCGCATCAGCGCGTGGATGAGCGACGCCGCGCTGCGCGCCGGCGGCGAGGGCGAGGCGGCGGCGCAGCGCGCGCTCTACGCGCGCGATCCCGCCACCGCGGTGCGACGCGCGGTGGGGGCGTGGGAGCAATGGTGGCGCGGCGCGAGCGGCGACGCGCGCGGGCGCGAGCCGTGGCAGCCCGACGCCGCGCTCGACTGGCGCCCGGTGCCGTCGCTGACCGCCTTCGAAACCTGGGGCGTTCCCGAGCTCGCCGACTACAACGGCATCGTCTGGTATCGCCGCGAGGTGGAGCTGACCGCGGCGCAGGCGCGCGGACCGGCGACGCTGTCGCTCGGCACGATCGACGACGCCGACTATAGCTGGGTCAATGGCATCGGGGTCGGCGCGACGAGCCTGGCGACCCAGTCGCGCGTCTATGCGCTGCCCGCCGGGACGCTGCGCGCGGGGCGCAACGTCATCACGGTGAGCGACGACGACGTCTATGCCTTCGGCGGGATGACCGGCCCCGCCGAGCGGATGCGGCTGACCTTCGCGGACGGCAGCAGCGTCGCGCTCGACACCGGCTGGCGCTATGCGCGCGCCGGGCGGGTCGCCGGCGCGGCGCCGCGCGTGCCGTGGGACGACATCAACGGCGCGGGGATGCTCGACCATGCCATGGTGGCGCCGCTCGCGCCGATCCAGCTCGCGGGGATCGCCTGGTACCAGGGTGAATCCGACACCGGTCTGCCGGGCTATGACCGCCGGCTCGCCGCGCTGTTCGCGGACTGGCGCGCGCGGATGGGGACACCCGAGACCGCCGCGGCGGTGGTCCAGCTCTCCGCTTATGGCCCGCGCGCGGCGGCGCCGGCGGAGAGCGGCTGGGGCGTGGTGCGCGACGCGCAGCGCCGGGTCGTGGCGGCCGATCCGCATGCCGGTCTGGCGGTGACGCTCGACCTGGGCGACGCGCTCGACATCCACCCGGGCGAGAAGCGCGAGGTCGGGCTGCGGCTCGCGCGCGCGATGCGCGCGGCGCGCTACGGCGAGCCGGTCGCCCCGGCCGGCCCCGCGATCGCGACGGCGCGGCGCGGCGCGGACGGGGGCGCGGTGCTGCGCTTCTCCGGCGTCACCGGCGCGCTGAGCGCGCGCGGGGCGGCGCAGGCGGTCGGCTTCGAGCTATGCGGCGCGGCGGCGGGGACGTGCCGCTTCGCCGCGGGGACGGTGGCGGGGGACCGCGTGACGCTGCCGGGCGACGGCCAGCCGGTGACGCATGTCCGCTACGCCTGGGCGGAGACGCCGACGGTCAACCTGTTCGACGCGGCGCAGCTGCCCGTCGGCACGTTCGACGTCCCGGTGACGGAGGATGCCGCGCCGGGGGCGTGACCGCGCGGCCTGCGCTGCCCCGTGCGAAAGAAGAGGGGCGACCCGCAGGCCGCCCCTCCCTCATCCCAGCCGGTGATCCGGTGCGACGTCACGCTCCGGCGGGCGAGGCGCTTCCGAACGGCCCCGACGGGCGCTTGGTCTTGGGGATCGACGTGCCCGCCGCGGGCACCGCGGGCGCCTTCGGCCCCTGATCCGGCCGGCCGAGATCCTCACCCGCGATCAGGCGCTTGATCTCCTCGCCGCTCAGCGTCTCATATTCCAGCAGCGCGCCGGCGAGCGAGTGGAGCTGGTCGAGATGGTCGGTCAACACCTGCTTGGCGCGGTGCAGACCACCCTCGACGATCGCCTTGATCTCGTCGTCGATCAGCTGCGCGGTGGAGTTGGACATCCGCACCGGCTGGCTCGACGAATAGCCGAGGAAGCTCTCGCCCTCGGGCTGGGCGTACTCGACCGGCCCGACCTTGTCCGACATGCCCCACTTCGTGACCATGTCGCGCGCCAGCCCGGTGGCGTACTGGATGTCGCCGCTCGCGCCGCTCGACACCTTGTCATAGCCGAAGATCACTTCCTCGGCGACGCGGCCGCCCATCGCCACCGCGAGGTTCGCGTACATCTTGTCGCGGTGGTAGCTGTAGCTGTCACGCTCGGGCAAACGCATCACCATGCCCAAAGCGCGACCGCGCGGGATGATCGTCGCCTTGTGGATCGGGTCCGACGCCGGCTCGTGCAGCGCGACGATCGCGTGGCCCGCCTCGTGATAGGCGGTCATGCGCTTCTCGTCCTCGGTCATCACCATCGAGCGGCGCTCGGCGCCCATCATGACCTTGTCCTTGGCCTCCTCGAACTCGGCCATCGCGACCAGGCGCTTGCCCTTGCGCGCCGCCATCAGCGCGGCCTCGTTGACGAGATTGGCGAGGTCGGCGCCCGAGAAGCCCGGCGTGCCGCGCGCGATCACCCGCGCGTCGACGTCGGGCGCCAGCGGCACCTTCTTCATATGGACCTCGAGGATCTTCACGCGGCCGTCGATGTCCGGACGCGGCACCACCACCTGGCGGTCGAAGCGGCCCGGGCGCAGCAGCGCGGGGTCGAGCACGTCGGGGCGGTTGGTCGCCGCGACGATGATGATCCCCTCATTGGCCTCGAAGCCGTCCATCTCGACCAGCAGCTGGTTGAGCGTCTGCTCGCGCTCGTCGTTGCCGTTGCCCAGCCCGGCGCCGCGGTGGCGACCCACCGCGTCGATCTCGTCGATGAAGACGATGCACGGCGCCGACTTCTTGGCCTGCTCGAACATGTCGCGCACGCGGCTGGCGCCGACGCCGACGAACATCTCGACGAAGTCCGAGCCCGAGATGGTGAAGAAGGGCACGCCCGCCTCGCCCGCGATGGCGCGCGCCAGCAGCGTCTTGCCGGTGCCCGGCGAGCCGACCAGCAGCGCGCCCTTGGGGATCTTGCCGCCCAGGCGCGCGAACTTGGTGGGATCCTTGAGGAAGTCGACGATCTCGGTGAGCTCGGCGCGCGCCTCGTCGATGCCGGCGACATCGTCGAAGGTGACCTTGCCTTCCTTCTGCGTCAGCATGCGCGCGCGGCTCTTGCCGAAGCCCATCGCGCCGCCCGCGCCGCCGCCCTTCTGCATCTGGCGCAGCACGAAGAAGGCGATGCCGAGGAACAGCAGGAACGGCAGCGACTGGTAGAGCAGCACCATCCAGATCGACGGGCCCTCCTCCGGCTTGCCCGCCACCTCGACGCCCGCCTTGCGCAGCCGCTCGATCAGGCCCGAGTCCTGCACCGGATAGGTGCGGAACTTGTCGCCGTTCGAGAAGCTGCCGGTGATGATGTCGCGGCTGACGTTGACGTCCTTGACCGTGCCCTCGTCGACCTTGTCGAGGAAGGTGGAATAGGCCACGGTATTGCCCTGCGCCGTCGACGTGCGACCGTCGAGCAACGTCACCACGACCGCCAGCGAGAGCAGCACGCCGACCCAGATCAGCAGGCTCTTCATCCAGGGGTTAGGGGTGCCGCCGCCGCCATTGTCGCCGCCGCCGTTCCCGCGCTGCCTGTCGTTGTCGTTCATCGGGTACCTTTCCAACGAACACAATGTAAGCCACGACGGGTTAATGGCAATGGAACAGCGTCGGTCAGAGTGATCGACGCGGCGGTGCTGGGCGAAAAATCCAGCTTTCCTCGTGGACTTCTACCTTAACGCCGGCGTGGGTCGCGCCGCGGCGTGCCTCGAGCGCGTCGAGCAGCGGCTCGATATTGGACGAATCGGTGAAGGCGGGCAGCTCGATCGCGTGCCGCGCCCGAGTCGCGTGGAGCGCGCGGCGGAGGAGTCGACGGCGCAGTTCGCGCGGCTGCCCGGTCACGGCGAGAGGCCTGTCTGGTCCTCGCCATTGCTCGATCCACAGCCGCTCGGTCAACCGCGCGATCACCTCCTCCGCCTCGGCGAGGAAGGCCGCGGAGGCGGCGAGCGCGGCGGGGTCGAGCGCGGGCGCCGCGGCGAGCAGGGCGCGGACGCGGGTGCGATCGTGGCGCGGATCGCGATTCGACGGGTCGTCGACGAAGCGCGCCCCCGCCGCCTCCACCAGCGCGCGCAGCTCGGCGCGGCGCCACGCCAGCAGCGGGCGCAGCAGCAGCGCCCCGCCCTCCCGGCGCGCCGCGCGGATCGCGCTCAGCCCGGCCAGCCCCGAGGCACGGTTGAGCCGCATCAGCAACGTCTCGGCCTGGTCGTCGGCGTGGTGCGCGGTCAGCAGCGCGTCGACCCGCTCGCGCGCGGCCCAGTCGGTCAGCAGCGCGTAACGCGCCGCGCGCGCGCGGCGCTGGAGCGAGCTGCCCGCGATCGGCGCGTCCGGGACGAGCGTGGCGTGCGCCACGCCGAGCCGCGCGCATAGCGTCGCCACCATCGCCGCCTCCTCGGCGCCGGCGGGGCGGAGCCGGTGGTCGACCGTCGCCGCGACCACCGCGCCCGGGAAGGCCGCCGCGGCGAGCAGCAGCAGCGCGACCGAATCGGGTCCGCCCGAGACCGCCACGCCCAGCCGCGGCGCCCCCGTCAACGCCGCGTCGGCGCGCGCGAGCCCGCGGCGCAGCTCGTCGGCGAAGCGCGCCACCGCCGCCGCGGGCAGCGGCGCCACGCTCAGCTCACTTGCACTTGGCGGCGGTACGCGCCTTGGCGACATCGGCCTTGAGCCCGGGCGAGATCTTGCTGCCATAGACGTCGGTCAGCTCGCCATAGACCTTGCAGGCGTCCGCAGGCTTGTCGAGCTTGAGCAGCGCGGTGCCGAGATAATAGAGGCTGTCGGGCGCGCGCTCGCCGTCAGGGAACTTCTTGTAATTGTCGTAGAAGGCGATCGAGGCGAGGCTGGGCTTGCCCTCGTCGAGATAGGAGCGGCCCAGCAGGTTCTGCGCGAAGCTGGCGCGGCGGTGCTTGGGATAGGTGGCGACCACCTTCTTGAGCTGCGCCTCGGCGGCGGGATAGTCCTTCGCCTGCCACAGGCGATACCCCGCGAGGTAAGCGTCCTCCGCGGGGTCGCCGCTGCTCGGCCGGTCGATCGCGGCGGTGTCCCCCGCCGCCGCGACCGCGCCCGCGGGCACCGGGGCCTGGGGCACGGTGACCGCCGGCCCGCCCTCGCCGCCGAACCCCGGCGCCGGCGCCGGCGCGGCGGGGGGCGCCAGCCGCGCGTCGGTGGCCTTGCGATAGTCCTCGAACTGCTGCTCGAGCTGGCGCAGCTTGTACTGGGTCTGCTCGATCTGCCCGGTCATGCTCGCCATCTGCTGCTCGAGCGAGGTGACGCGCGCGGTGATGTCGGTCAGCGCGCTGGTGGCCGGGACGCCCGCGGCGTCGACCGGCGCGGTGGTCGGCGCGATCTGCGGCTCCACCATCGCGCCGGCGCCGCCGGGGAAGACCTTGCGCTGCACCGCGCGCATCTCCGCCTCGAGCTTGCCGACGCGGCCCTCGATCTGCGCCGCCGCCGGCGTCGCCACCACCAGCGCCAGCGCGGCGCCTGCCATCCACTTGGTCATCATCGTCCGTCCCCGGTGCGCACCTGTCGCACCTCTCTATAGAAGCGAGCTGTCGCCACGGTGAAGCGCGGCGTGGTCTGAGTCGCGAGAGCGCCGGCCGACGCTGCGTGCACGCGTCGTCTCCGTCATCACCCAACCGTCATCCCGGACTTGATCCGGGATCCATCTGTCCGCGACCGCCACGGTGGTGGTGTGCGCGGCACCATGGACCCCAGATCAAGTCCGGGGTGACGAAAGGGCGGCCAAGAGCCGCGACATGCCAATCCGACCCTCGGCCCGTCGGAGCATGGTACCACACCTCACCGCGCCACGTCGCGGAACGCGGCGAGCTGCCCCGCGTCGCCCGGTGCCGGTGCCGGTGCCGGTGCCGCCGCCGCGGTCGCCGGCGGCGTCGCGCTCGCGCTCGGCGCCGGCGCGGGCAGGCCGCGCGCGGCGAGCGCCTCGGCGCTGATGCCGACATCGCGGATCGCGCGCTTGCCGTCGCCCAGCGGCGCGACCTCGCGGCCGTCGACCGTCACGGTGAGCTGGTCGGGGCGGCCGACGTTGATCATGGGACGATCGGTACCGGCTGGCACCTCGAACGACTGACCCGGCTGCATCGTGCCCTCGAACAGGCGCTGCTTGGCGCCGTCGTAGACGCGCATCCACACCTCGGTGCGCGCGGTCAGCACCACCTTGCCGGTGCCGGCCGGGGTCGGCGCGGGCGGCGGCACCTCCTTGCTGGAGGCGACCTGCGCGCTCGGCGTCGCCTCGGGCGCCTGCTCGGCGGTGCCGCGGAACATGCCGGTGGAGAGCCACAGCACGCCCAGCACCAGCACCGCCAGCGCGAGCCCAGCGGCGACGATCACCAAACCGCGCGAGGGCGCGCGCGACGGGTCGGCGATCTCCTCGATATGGTGCTGGCGCAGCGGCATCGCGCCGCGCGCGAGCTCGCCGCGGATGGCGCGGCCGACATCGGCCTGGTCGAGCCCGACCGCACGGGCATAAGCGCGCGCGAAACCGGAGGCGTAGGTCGGCGAGGGCAGCAGGTCGAGCCGGTCCATCTCGAGCGCCTCGAGGAAGCGCTGCGTCACGCGCGTGCGCGCCGCCACCTCGGCCAGCGACAGCCCCTGCGCCTCGCGCGCCGCGCGCAGCCGCGCGCCGACCGAGCCGGGCGTCGGTGCCTGTGCGGGTAGCTCGCCGTCGCTCATTCTTCTCTCCGCCCCGCGCCCGCAGCGTTCTTGCGGGCGTGCGTTCGTGTTTCAAACACGAGCAACAGTGTCAACAGAGGGGCTTCACCCGATTCGACTCGATTCGTCGCGACCTCACGCCAGCTCAACCCCGCGCTCGGTCGCCCAGGCGGCGAGCGCGCCGCGCATGTCGCGCGGCGGGCGGACCAGCAGCTCGTCCATGAAGGCGGTCAGCGCAGCGCGATCGAGCGTGCGGATCATCGCCTTGACCGGCCCCACCGCCGCCGGGGTGATCGAGAGCCGGTCGAGCCCGATCCCGATCAGCGCCATCGCCTCCAGCGGCCGCCCGCCCATCTCGCCGCACACCGCCACCGGCACGCCGGCCTCGCGCGCGGGCACGATCACGCGGCGCAGGAACCGCAGGATCGAGCCCGACAGCCAGTCGTAGCGGTCCGCCAGCTTGGGATTGGCGCGGTCGGCGGCGAACAGGAACTGGGTGAGGTCGTTCGTCCCGATCGACAGGAAGTCGATGTTGGGCAGCAGCACGTCGAGCTGATAGGCGAGCGCGGGCACCTCCAGCATCGCGCCGTAGCGCACCTCCAGCGGCAGGCGCTTGTTGCGCTGGTGGAGGAAGGCGCGCTGCGCCTCGAACAAGGCCTTGGCCTCGTCGAACTCCCATGGCTCGGACACCATCGGGAACATCACGTTGAGCGTGCGCCCCGCGCCCGCCTCCAGCAGCGCGCGCGCCTGCGCCTTCATCAGCCCGTCGCGCTCCAGCGCGAGCCGCAGCGCGCGCCAGCCCATCGCCGGATTCTCCTCCTCGCCGGTGTGAGTCAGATAGGGCAACGCCTTGTCGCCGCCGATGTCGACCGTGCGGAAGATCACCGGGCGCGAGCCCGAGGCGTCGAGCACCTCGCGGTACAGCCGCTGCTGGCGCTCGCGCTGCGGCAGCGTGGCGGAGACGAGGAACTGGAACTCGGTGCGGAACAGCCCGATCCCGTCCGCCCCCGTCAGGTCGAGCACGGCGACGTCGTCGCGCAGCCCGGCGTTGACCATCACGGTCACGCGGTGACCGTCGCGCGTCTCGGGCGCGAGGTCGCGCAGCGCGGCATAGGCGGCCTTGCGCTTCTGCCGCGCGGCGAGCTTGGCCTCGAACGCCTCCTCCATCGCCGCGGTGGGGCGCACCGTCAGCGTGCCCTCGGTGACGTCGAGCAGCAGGAAGTCGCCCTCGGCGATCAGCCGGCGCACGTCGCGCACGCGGCCGAGCACGGGCACCCCCATCGCGCGCGCCACGATCGTGACGTGCGCGGTGAGCGATCCCTCCTCCAGCACCACGCCCTTGAGCCGGCGGCGATCGTACTCGAGCAGCTCGGCCGGCCCGAGGTTGCGCGCGATCAGGATCGTGTCCTGCCGCAGCCCGAGTTGCGCCGCGGTGCCCATCTGGCCCGAGACGATGCGCAGCAGCCGGTTGGACAGATCCTCCAGGTCGTGCATCCGGTCGGCGAGTAGCGGGTCGTCGATCTCGCGCATGCGCTGGCGGGTGCGCTGCTGCACGCGCTCGATCGCCGCCTCGGCGGTGAGCCCGCTGTCGATCGCCTCGTTGATGCGGCGCGCCCAGCCCTCGTCATAGGCGAACATCTTGTAGGTCGCGATGACCTCCTGATGCTCGTCACCGACGCCGAACTCGGCCTCGCGCGCGATCCGGTCGATCTGCTCGCGCATCTTGTCGAAGGCGGCATAGACGCGGTGGCGCTCGGCCTCGGTGTCCTCCGCGACGGTATGCTCGATATGGATGCGCGGCTGGTGGAAGACGGCGCAGCCCCCGGCCATGCCGTCGACCAGTTTCTGCCCCGCGATCCGCGTCGAGCCGGTCGATTGCGGCCGGTCGCTCGGCCCGCCCTGGTCGATCAGCCCGGCGTTGGCGATCAGCTCGGACAGCACCATCGCCACCGTCTGCAGCGCCTCGATCTCGACGTCCTCGTATTTGCGCGGATCGGCGTGCTGCACCGCGAGCACGCCCACCGCGCGCTCGCGGCGAATGATCGGGACGCCCGCGAAACTGTGGTAGCGATCCTCGCCGGTCTCGGGCTTGTAGGCGAAATCGGGGTGGCTGGCGGCCTCGTCGAGGTTGAGCACCTCGTTGTTCTTGGCGATCGTGCCGACCAGCCCTTCGCCCAGCGCCAGCTTGGTGACGTGGACCGCCTCGGGCGACAGGCCGCGCGTGGCGAACAGCTCGAGCACGCCCTCGCGCAGCAGGTAGATCGAGCAGACCTCGCTATCCAGCGCCTCGCCGATGATCTCCACCACCGAGTTGAGCTTGGCCTGCGCGTTCGAGCGCGCCGCCATCACATCGTGGAGGTTGACCAGGATCTCGCGGGCGGAGCGGGCGGCAGAGACGGGCATGAGGCGTGGCTATCAGACCGATGGCTTGGGTGCCACGCAGCATTTTCTTGGATGCGGCGCGTGCATCGCGGGTCGTGGCGGCGCTTGCAAAAGCCGCGGGGCTGCGGGAACAGACGCGCACAGCGGTGCCGGGAGTGACGGATGCGCGGGCAGATACTCGGGATGGACGTGCGCAGCGGCGAGGGCGTGGTCGCGGGCGAGGACGGGCAGCGCTACACCTTCACGCCGCAGGACTGGGCGCAGCACGGCGAGCCGAGCCACGGCCAGATGGTGGATTTCGAGGCGGCGGGCAGCCATGCGCGCAACGTCTTCCCCGTCCCCGCCCCCGCGGGCACCCCCCCGGCGCGCGTGGCGGCGGTGCCGGTGCCGGCGCCGGTGAGCGACCGCAACAAATATGTCGCGGCGGCGCTCGCCTTCCTGTTCGGCGTCTTCGGCATCCACCGTTTCTATCTCGGGCGCGTCACGTCGGGGATCGTGATGACGGTGCTGACCTTCACCCTGATCGGCTTGCTGGTCACCCTTCCGCTCTCGCTGATCGACATGGTGCGCTATCTGATGATGTCCGACCGCGAGTTCGCCGCGCGCTACCCGCGGGGGTGAGCGACGTGTCCGCGCGAGCGTGACTCCCGGCGCGCGGCCGGGAGGGACGCGCCCGCGTCCCGCCGCCCTCGGCCGGGCGGGACGCGGGGCCGGCAGCGCGGTCAGAGACCGACGACGCCGCCGTCGATCTTGGTGATGACGATCGTCGCCGAGCGCGGGCGCGTCGGGGTGGTCACCGCCCCCGCCTGGTTCGCCGGCCAGCTCGACGTGATGTTGGTCGGCCCGCCGTTCTCGCCCGGGTGCTGGATGTTGACGAACAGCGAGCGGCCATCCGGCGTCGAGGTGATGCCGGTGATCTCGCACTCCTTCGGCCCGACCAGGAAGCGCTTGAGCTTGCTGCCCGGCGCCGCGCCGATCCGCGTCGTGGTGGTGCTGGTGGTGGTGGCGTTGGCCGCGGTGGTCAGCGTATTGTTGACCGTGCGCGTCCCGCCGTCGCCGACCTGCCCCGGCATCGCCGCGAGCAACATGCAGTTGGTGACGTCGGTATAGGCGCCGTCATCGGTCTCGATCCACAGCACCGGCGAAACCTGGCCGCTGGCGTTGCTCGGCAGCCCGAACCACAGCCCGTCGGGCGAGGAGAAATCGTTGCTCGCGTCGAGCCCCGACAGGTTGATGTTGGTGGGATCGAGGTCGCTGCCCGCGCCGAAGGCGTAGATGTCCCAGGTGAAGCGGGTCGCCTCCGACGTGTCGCCCGCCTCGCGCAGCCGGATCACATGGCCGTTGGCGTTGCCGCGGGTCGCCTGCGCGCTGGTGGGCGGATCGGCGTTGACCGTGTCGCCCTGCGGCAGCTTGGGATCGGTGTAGGCGCGCGGGTTGGCCGCGTCGGTGGTCGCGGGCGTGCGCGACGAATTGTTGGTCAGCGTGCAGTACATCTCGCCATTGACCGGGTTGACCGCGGTCCATTCGGGCCGGTCCATCCGCGTCGCGCCCAGCACGTCGGCGGCGAGGCGGGTGTTGATCAGCACGTCGGCCTGATCGGCGAAGGCATAGGTCGCGTTGGCGGCGGTCAGCCCGTTCTGCCCGAAGGTCAGCGGCAGCCAGGTGCCGGTACCGTCCGCGTCGAAGCGCGCGACGTAGAGCGTGCCGCTGTCGAGATATTTGTCACCCGTCGCGAGCCGGTCGCCCGGCGTGGCGTCGGCGGCGACCCAGGGCGTGGCGGAGACGAACTTGTAGATATATTCGTTCTGCGCGTCGTCGCCCATGTAGAAGGCGGGGCGCACGCCGGCGATCACCCGGCCCGCCATGCAGCCTTCATGGTTCATCCGGCCGAGCGCGGTGCGCTTCCGCGGGGTCGACGTCTGGGTATAGGGATCGATCTCGACCACCCAGCCGAACTGGAACGGCTCGTTGCGAAAGTCGGCGGTGCCGTCCGCGGCAGCGCTGGCCGACGCGGTGGCGTCCCAGCGCGCGAACACCGTGCTCGCGGCATCGGCGGGGGTCACCGTGGTCCAGCCGTAATTGCCCGACCGCCCCTCGCCGATGCCGTAGCGCGCCAGCGAGACGTTCTGCCTGGCGTTGCCCGCGGCGGTGCGGACCGCGGCGTCACCCGCGGTGCGGCGGAAATAGCCCGCCCAATTCTCCTCGTTGGTGAGGTAGGTGCCCCAGGGCATGTAGCCGTTGGCGCAATTGTTGATCGTGCCGCGCCCGGCGGTGCCGTCGGTCGAATAGCGCGTGCGCAGCGCGGCACTGCCGCGCGCGGGGCCGTTGAACTGCATCGGCGTGTTGGGCGTGACGCGGCGGTTGAGCGCACCGCCCTGCACGTAGCTCCACGCGCCGGTGTTGCTCGCGCGCGTCACCTCGACCACCGAGACGCCGTGCGCCTCGATCTCCTTGATCGCCTCGGCCTCGGGGCGCGGCGACGGCGACGGGCCGTTGGCGTGGAGATAGGCCTGGGTGATGTTCTCGTGGTTGAGCACCAGCAGGCCGCGCGTGTTGTTCGACGCGTCGGGCGCGTTGCCGCTCGCGGCCAGGCCGAAATAGGACATGCCGTCATGGTGGTCGCCCGCGCGCTGCGCGAAGTCGCCGTCGGTGCCGTTGTTGGCATAGGCCGCGACGCTCGCCGCGATCGGGTCGCCGAGCCGGTACAGCACGGTGACGCGATAGTCCGACGGCACGGTGACGACGTCGTTGAGGTTCTTCGCCACCGCGGTGAAGGCGAGCGTCGCGGGCAGCACGGTGACGGTGGAGCGCGCGCTGCTCGAGCCGCTGCCGCCGCTGGCGGTGAACTCGAACACCAGCGCGGTCGACTGGGCGACATTGGGCGCGGTGAAGGTGATCGAATTGCCGCTCGCGATCACCGCCACGGTCGGGCCGCTGACCTGGGTGAAGGCGGTGGTGGTGGCATTGTCGGTCGCCGTCGCGGTGAGCGTGACGACGCGGCCGCCCTGCGTCTGGACGTTGACGCCGTCGGAGACGGTGATGATGTCCTGCCGGTCGTCGTCGTCGCAGCCGGTGAGCAGCGCGCCGCCGAACACCGCGGTGGTCATCGCGCTCATCCCGCCCATCAGCTGGCGGCGCGAGTAGCGGCGCGCGACGAGGTCGGCGAGATGCGGGTTGCGGGTCGGGTTGGTGTCGACGTCGCCGTCGTCATAGGACGGGGCGAGGATGCTGAGCTGCTGGTCGGTCATGACGCTCCCTGGGCGCGATGTGCTTGTACCCAGGCCTTTTGGCCGCGCTCCAAGGCACCGCCGCGACAGTTTGATGAGAGCGGAATGACGTGAGCGTTACGCCTGCGTGACAGCGCGCCGCCCGCTTGACTGGCGCGCGCGATCCGCTATGAGCCGCCCCGCGCGTCCCGCCCCCGGGCGATGACGCACCGTCCGAGACAGCGGGTGGCCCCAGGGCCTTAATTCCCCGCCGAGACGGGGACAGGACCAACGCGGCCGCGGCGTGCCCTCAGAGGCGCGCGCTGCCGCTGCCCGCACGGGCTCCCATTCCCCATCGCTGGACACTGCCGCCGGGCGCTCTGCGCGCGGCGGTTCGTACCCGGACAGGCGGCCTCGGCCTTCTGTCCCAACGTGGAGAATGGCATGGATCGTAGTCAGAAGACCGCGGCCGTCGCCGAGCTGAACGATACCTTCTCGAAGGTCGGCGTGGTGGTCGTCACCCGCAACCTCGGGATGACGGTGGCGCAGTCGACCGACTTGCGCAACCGGATGCGGGACGCCGGCGCGAGCTACAAGGTCTCGAAGAACAAGCTTGCCAGGATCGCGCTCGACGGCACGGACTATGGCTCGCTCAGCGAATTGCTGACGGGTCCGGTCGGCCTGGCGTCCTCGACCGACCCGGTCGCGGCGGCCAAGGTGGCGGTCGATTTCGCCAAGACGACCGACAAGTTCGAGATCGTCGGCGGCGCGATGGGCGCGACCGCGCTCGACCTGGCCGGCGTGCAGGCACTGGCGACGCTCCCGTCGCTGGACGAGCTGCGCGCCAAGATCGTCGGCCTCATCGTGGCCCCGGCCACGAAGATCGCCACGATCGCCCAGGCACCGGCCGCGCAGATCGCGCGCGTCCTCGCCGCGCACGCGGAGAAGGAAGCCGCCTGATCGGGCAGCTGACCGGCATTTGTTTGTGAACATGGGGCACCTGTCCCCGCTTGATAGGAAGTACAATCATGGCAGACCTGAACGCGCTGGTTGACCAGCTGAGCGAGCTGACCGTCCTCGAGGCCGCCGAGCTCTCGAAGCTGCTCGAAGAGAAGTGGGGCGTCTCGGCCGCCGCGGCCGTCGCCGCTGCCCCGGCCGCCGGTGGCGCGGGCGCGGGTGCGCCGGCCGCCGAGGAGAAGACCGAGTTCGACGTGATCCTGACCGGCGACGGTGGCAAGAAGATCAACGTCATCAAGGAGGTCCGCGCGATCACCGGGCTCGGCCTGACCGAGGCGAAGGCGCTCGTCGAGGGCGCGCCGAAGCCGGTCAAGGAAGGCGTGAGCAAGGACGAGGCCGAGAAGGTCAAGAAGCAGCTCGAGGAAGCCGGCGCGACCGTCGAGCTCAAGTAAGCCGATATCCGGATCCCGCGGGTTCGCCCGCGGGGCACGGGCTCAGCAGCAGCGGGGCGGCCTTCCTGGCGGAAGGTCGCCCCGTTCGCGTTGGGGGGATGCCGCGCAGCCGCGACGCGCCCCGCATCGTCACTGCCGGCTTGCGGCGCGCGGCGCGGCTGGCTACCGCGCGCCGAGCTGCCGCAGCCGGGATCGAGCGTGCCACCCGTCGAGCCATCACGCCCGCACCGTGCCGCCACCGTGCTGCCGCGGCTGCTCTATCTCTGGCGCTTCGGGCGCTGGCCCGATCTCGCGGCACCGCGGCGCTTCAGCGAGCTGGTGACCGCGCGCAAGCTGTACGAGCGCGACGCACGCTGGCCCGAGCTGGCCGACAAGGTCGCGGTCAAGGCGCAGGTGAGCGCGACGCTCGGCGCCGAGTGGGTGATCCCGACGCTGTGGCATGGCACCGCGCTGCCCGCGTCGCCGCCGTGGCCGCGCCCGTTCGTGCTCAAATCCTCGCACGCCAGCCAGCAGACGATCTTCGTGCGCGCGGGCGATCCGCTCGACTGGCGCGCGACGTCGCGGCGCGCGGCGCGCTGGCTGCGCCGGCCCTATGCGCCGTTGCTGCACGAGTGGCTCTACTCGCGGATCACGCCGCAACTGCTGGTCGAGCCGCTGATCGGCTGCGGCCGGGTGCTGCCGGTCGACTATAAGTTCTTCGTGTTCGGGGGGCGGGTGGAGTTCGTCCAGGTCGACCTCGACCGCGAGCACCGCCACCGCCGCGTCATGTTCGATCGCGCGTGGCGGCGGTTGGACTGCGCGTTCGAATTCCCGCCCGATGCACGCGCGGTGGCGCCGCCGGCCTCGCTCGCGCGGATGATCGCGGCGGCGGAGGCGCTGGCGGCGCCGCACGATTTCGCGCGCGTCGACCTCTACGATGTCGGTGGCCGCCCCTATTTCGGCGAGTTCACGCTCTATCCGGGGTCAGGGCTGGACCGCTTCCGCCCGCGCAGCTGGGACCTGCATTTCGGCTCCTATTGGGCCGATCAGCGGTCCGGCGGCGATCAGGCCGCGAGGCGATAGGGCGCGTCGACCGCCTCGGGCGCGGCGACCGGGGCGAGCGGGAGCGGCGCGGCGACCTGCGCGCGCGCGGCACGGCGGTGGCTGACGATCAGATAAAGAAGCGAGAACATGCGAACCCCTGCGTGCTGATGTTGCGGTGCAGCACTAAGGGCGATCTGGTGAACGCGCGGTAAGCGCGCAATTGCAAGCTCCGCGATCGTCGATGCGCCATGTGCAATCGCGCGCTGCCGTGCGCAGCAACGGTGCCAGCGCGAGCGGCAGCCCGGCCAGCCACAGCGGCGCGAGCATCAGCCCCCAATAGGCATTCTCGGCGCGCCCGACGATCAGCCCCGCCAGCAACCACGCCAGCAGCGTCAGCGTCACCCGCCGCGCATAGCCCCCCGCCGCGCTCGCCCAGCCGTAGAGCGCGAGCGGGACCAGCAGCGCCGCCGCCGCGGCGGGGAGCAGCGCCAGCGGGGTGGTCGCCCGCGCCATGGCGAGATCGAACCCCCAGCCGCCCGCGCGGACCCACCCCGGCGAGGCCGCGTCGCCCGCGCGCACCACGTCCGCCACCGCGAGCGCATGCGCGGCGAGCGCGATCCCGGCGACGCCGCCGGCCGCCAACCAGCCGAGCGCCTCGCCGCGGCGGCGCTCGGTCAGCGCGGCCACGGCCATCATCGCCAGATAGACCAGCGCGAACTCGCGGAAGAGCGCCGCCGCCAGCCCGAGCAACGCGGCGAGCCGCCAGCCGCGTGCGCCGCGCACCGCGAGCGACAGTGCCACCAGCAGACCGGCCCAGCATTCCGGCCAGAGCGCCACGACCGGTGTCGCGAGCGGCAGGATCGACGCCGCGGCGAGCACGGCCGCCGCACCGGCCAGCGGCGTGGCGACGGTCGCGCCGAGCAGGCGCCGCACGGTGGCGAGCAAGGTCAGCAGCGCCAGCGCGCGCAGCAGGAGCAGGGCCGCCCCCGGCCCCAGCGCGGCATAGATCCAGGCGCGGGTCGGCAGTCGTACCGTGACGAACGGGCGCAGCGGAAAGTCGCGGCGGCGCTGCTCGTCCGCGGCGGCGGCATAATAGCCCTCGCCAGCGCGCACCCGCCGATCGATCGCGCGGTACAGCGCGGCATCGCCGCTTGCGCTGGGCGCTGCCGGCGGCGCGGGCGCGGCAGGCGTGGCCAGACCGAGCGTGACGAGGATCAGCAGCGCCGCCAGCCACGCCACGCCCGCGCGCCGGTTCGGCGCAATGGGGCCGTTCCGGTGGAGGCGGCGAGCGAACATGCGCCCTCCTGCACCGACGATGGTTAAGGCGCGGTCTCCGCTCGGGGTGCGCCGCCATCCGCGCGGCGCTACGCGATCGATCGCCCGGCGCGGGCCGACGGTCGGCCATCTCGTGTGGACGGGCACAATGCTCCTGCGAACGCAGGTGCCCAGCGTTCACCGGAGCACGGCTCGACCGGCGTGGAGCAAACAGCTAACATGCCGCGAAGCGCAGGTGGAAGCGGTAGAGCCACAGCACCGCCAGCGCGCTGCTGAGCAGGAGGCACAGCCGCGAGCGCGGCCGCCGCCACGCCCCGACCAGCAGCACCGCCACCGGCACGAGCAGCAGCGCCGCCAGCAGCGGGCGCGCCGGATCCCGCAGCGCGAGCAGGTCGCAGCGCGTCACCACGCGTCCCGGCTCCTGCGCGCCGATCATCCACTCATAGGGTTCGACCGAGAGCACCACGATCGTCAACGCGGCCGCGGCGGCAGACACGGCATGGACCAGCCGCTTGGTGGCGCGACGCCGGCGCGCCGCGCGCCACCGCGACCGCGCCGCCGCGCGGTGGCGGTCGCGGTCGCCGCCGATCGGCCGCATCGTGCGTCAGCAGGCGTCGACCAGCGCGCGCAGCGCCGGGTCGCGCACCTCGAGCACCGCGAACAGCCCCAGCGCCCGCAGCGCGGGCACCGCCTCCGCGGTCGCCTCGGTCAGCAGCGCGCGCTCCTCGGGCGCGATCGCCGGCTCGGCCCAGCGCTGCGCGTTGCGCAGGAAGGCGGCGATCGTCCCCTTGCGCGCGACGCCGCCATCAGCGAGCGGGACGGTGTCGTCGCCGTCGGGCAGGACGTGCTCGGGGCGCACGGGAACGCGCGGCTGATCGGTCATGGTCTCGCCTCCCAGGTATAACCCTCTCTTCCTAGGACGCTCCTTCCTGCGGCCACCGCGACGGGGCACAAAAAAGAAGCCGCCGCCCGGCATCCCGGGCGGCGGCTGTCTCAGGTCGGCGGGGGCGGATCGCTCCGCCGCCCGGCAACTCACTCCTCGTTGAGATACTCGCCCGCATCGGCGTCGGTACCGGTGCCCGAGGGCACCACCGCCGCCAGCGGATCGCTGCCGGTGCCGGCATCGTCGCGCGGGCTGCGTGCCTCCTCGGCGGCGCGGGTCTGCGACGCCGTGCCGGCCGAGCCCGCCGCGATCATCGCCTCCTGCAGCTTGCGCTGCTGGACGCGCAGCGCGGCGTCACGCGACGAGGCCGCCACGCGCAGGCGGTTCATGCCCGCGCCGGTGCCCGCCGGGATCAGCCGGCCGACGATCACGTTCTCCTTGAGGCCCATCAGCGTGTCCTGCTTGCCCTGGACCGCCGCCTCGGTGAGGACGCGGGTGGTCTCCTGGAACGACGCCGCCGAGATGAAGCTGCGGGTCTGCAGCGACGCCTTGGTGATGCCGAGCAGGATGGGCTTGCCCGCGGCGCGCGCCTGGCCCTCCTCCAGCTTCTCGTTGATCGCGTCCATCTCCTCGCGGTCGACCTGCTCACCGACCAGCAGCGTGGTGTCGCCGCTCTCGGTGATCTCGACCTTCTGGAGCATCTGGCGGACGATCGTCTCGATGTGCTTGTCGTTGATCTTCACACCCTGGAGACGATAGACCTCCTGGATCTCCGACACGAGATATTCCGCCAGCGGCTCGATGCCGAGCACCTCGAGGATGTCGTGCGGGTCGGGGCTGCCGCCGATCAGATTGTCGCCACGCTTGACGTAGTCGCCTTCCTGGACGTCGATCACCTTCGACTTGGGCACGAGATACTCGACGACCTCGCCGCCGTCCTCGGGCTGGATGCCGATCTTGCGCTTCGCCTTATAGTCCTTGCCGAACACGACCCGGCCCGAGACCTTGGCGATGATCGCATTCTCCTTGGGCTTGCGCGCCTCGAACAGCTCGGCGACGCGCGGCAGACCGCCGGTGATGTCGCGCGTCTTGGCGGACTCGCGCGCGACACGGGCGAGCACGTCGCCCGCCTGCACGGTGGCATTGTCCTCCACCGACAGCACCGCGCCCGGCGCCAGCAGGTAGCGCGCCGCCTCGCCCGAGCCCTCGTCGAGCAGGGTCATGCGCGGGCGCAGATCCTCCTTCGACTTGGTGGTCGCGCGATATTCGGTCACCACGCGCTGCGCGATACCGGTCGCCTCGTCGACCTGCTCGGTGAGCGTCTTGCCCTCGATCAGGTCCTGGAACTTCACGGTACCGCCGGTCTCCGTGATCACCGGCATGGTGAACGGATCCCACTCGGCCATGCGGTCGCCCTTGGAGACGATATGGCCGTCGTCGAACATCACGTACGCGCCGTACGGGATCTTGTGCACGGCCAACTCGCGCCCGTCCATGTCGACGATCGCGATCTCGGCCGAGCGGCTGAGCACGACGCGACGGCCGCGCTGGTCCTCGATCACGCGCACGTCGCGGAACTCGACGGTGCCGTCGACCGGCGCCTCGAGGTTCGACTGCTCGTTGAGCTGCGCCGCGCCGCCGATGTGGAAGGTCCGCATCGTCAGCTGCGTGCCCGGCTCGCCGATCGACTGCGCCGCGATCACGCCGACCGCCTCGCCGATGTTGACCGGGGTGCCGCGCGCGAGGTCACGCCCGTAGCACTTGCCGCAGACGCCGACCTTGCTCTCGCAGACCAGCGGCGAGCGGATCTTCATCGACGGGATGCCCAGCGCCTCGATCTGCGCGACCATCGGCTCGTCGAGCAAGGTGCCGACCGGGATCGCCACCTTGCCCGTCTTGGCGTCGACCACGTCCTCGGCCGTGGTGCGGCCGAGGATGCGCTCGCCGAGCGACGCGATGGTCGAGCCGCCCTGCACGATCGCCTTCATCTCGAGCGCGCGCTCGGTGCCGCAATCCTCCTCGATGATGACGCAGTCCTGCGACACGTCGACGAGGCGGCGGGTGAGATAGCCCGAGTTGGCGGTCTTCAGCGCGGTGTCCGCCAGGCCCTTACGGGCGCCGTGGGTCGAGTTGAAGTATTCGAGGACGGTCAGGCCTTCCTTGAAGTTCGAGATGATCGGCGTCTCGATGATCTCGCCCGAGGGCTTGGCCATCAGGCCGCGCATACCCGCCAGCTGCTTGATCTGCGCCTGCGAGCCACGCGCACCCGAGTGCGCCATCATGTAGATCGAGTTGATCGGCTTCTCGCGGCCCGTCTCCGGGTCGACCTTCACCGCCTTGATCTCGTTCATCATCGAGGCCGCCACCTGGTCGCCGCAGCGGCTCCAGGCGTCGATCACCTTGTTGTACTTCTCCTGCTGCGTGATCAGGCCGTCCTGATACTGCTGCTCATAGTCCTTCACCTGGTCGCGCGTCTCGTCGACCAGCTGCTCCTTGTCGCCCGGGATGATCATGTCATCCTTGCCGAAGGAGATGCCGGCGCGGAACGCGTGGCGGAAGCCGAGCGCCATGATCGCGTCGGCGAACAGCACGGTCTCCTTCTGCCCGGTGTGACGATACACCTCGTCGATGACGTCGCCGACGTCCTTCTTGGTCAGCAGCCGGTTGACGACGTCGAAGGGCACCTTGTGGCTCTTCGGCAGCGTCTCGCCCAGCAGCATGCGGCCCGGGGTGGTCTCGAAGCGCTTGAGATACTGCTTACCGTTCTCGTCGGTCTGCGGCACGCGGCTGATGATCTTCGAGTGGAGCGTCACCGCGCCGGCGTAGAGCGCCTGGTGCACCTCGGCCATGTCGCCGAGCAGCATGCCCTCGCCGGGCTCGCCCTGCTTCTCCATCGACAGATAATAGAGGCCCAGCACCATGTCCTGCGAGGGCACGATGATCGGCTTGCCGTTCGCCGGGCTGAGGATGTTGTTGGTCGACATCATCAGCACGCGCGCTTCCAGCTGCGCTTCCAGCGACAGCGGGACGTGCACGGCCATCTGGTCGCCGTCGAAGTCGGCGTTGAACGCGGAGCAGACCAGCGGGTGGAGCTGGATCGCCTTGCCCTCGATCAGCACCGGCTCGAACGCCTGGATGCCGAGCCGGTGGAGCGTCGGCGCGCGGTTGAGCAGCACCGGATGCTCGCGGATCACCTCGTCCAGGATGTCCCAGACTTCCTTGCGCTCCTTCTCGACCCACTTCTTCGCCTGCTTCAGGGTCATGGACAGACCCTTGGCGTCGAGGCGTGCGTAGATGAACGGCTTGAACAGCTCGAGCGCCATCTTCTTGGGCAGGCCGCACTGGTGCAGCTTGAGCTCCGGACCGGTCACGATCACCGAGCGGCCCGAATAGTCGACGCGCTTGCCGAGCAGGTTCTGGCGGAAGCGGCCCTGCTTGCCCTTCAGCATATCGGACAGCGACTTGAGCGGACGCTTGTTGGCGCCCGTGATCGTCCGGCCGCGACGGCCGTTGTCGAACAGCGCGTCGACCGCCTCCTGCAGCATGCGCTTCTCGTTGCGGACGATGATGTCCGGCGCGCGCAGCTCCATGAGGCGCTTGAGGCGGTTGTTGCGGTTGATGACGCGGCGGTACAGGTCGTTGAGATCCGACGTCGCGAAGCGGCCACCGTCGAGCGGCACCAGCGGGCGCAGCTCGGGCGGGATCACCGGCACGACCTCGAGGATCATCCACTCGGGCCGGTTGCCCGACTCGAGGAAGCTCTCGACGACCTTGAGCCGCTTGATGATCTTCTTCGGCTTCAGCTCCGACTTGGTCGTCGCCAGCTCCTCGAGCAGCGCGACCTTCTCACCCTCGAGGTCGAGGCTCTCGAGCATGATGCGGACCGCCTCGGCGCCGATGCCGGCCGAGAAGGCGTCCTCGCCATATTCGTCCTGCGCCTCGAGCAGCTCGTCCTCGGTGAGCAGCTGATACTTCTCGAGCGGGGTCAGGCCCGGCTCGATCACGATATAGGCCTCGAAGTACAGCACGCGCTCGAGCTGCTTGAGCTGCATGTCGAGCAGCAGGCCGATACGCGACGGCAGCGACTTGAGGAACCAGATGTGCGCGACCGGGGCGGCCAGCTCGATATGGCCCATGCGCTCGCGGCGGACCTTCGAGACGGTCACCTCGACGCCGCACTTCTCGCAGACGATGCCCTTGTACTTCATGCGCTTGTACTTGCCGCACAGGCACTCATAATCCTTGATCGGACCGAAGATGCGCGCGCAGAACAGGCCGTCACGCTCGGGCTTGAACGTGCGATAGTTGATCGTCTCGGGCTTCTTGATCTCGCCGAACGACCAGCTGCGGATCTTGTCCGGCGACGCGATCCCGATCTGGATCTGGTCGAACGTCTCCGGCTTGGCGAGCGGATTGGCGAAATTGGTCAGTTCGTTCATCTTGCTTTCCTCACAGGGAGGGAAAAACCACATCCGTTCGCCCTGAGGAGGGACTGAGCCGAGGCGAAGGCCCGTCTCGAAGGGCTTGCCCGGCCTCAGTCCGTCGAGGCGCCGCTTCGACTTCGCTCAGCGGCTCCTCAGGACGAACGGTGTTATCTGCTCACTCGGCCGCGATCGCGATGCCGTCGTCGTCCGACGATTCTTCCATCGTCTTGAGATCGACGTTGAGACCCAGCGAGCGCATCTCCTTGACGAGCACGTTGAAGCTCTCGGGGATGCCGGCCTCGAACGTGTCGTCGCCCTTGACGATCGCCTCGTAGACCTTGGTGCGGCCGACGACGTCGTCGGACTTCACCGTCAGCATCTCCTGCAGCGTGTAGGCGGCGCCATAGGCCTGGAGCGCCCACACCTCCATCTCGCCGAAGCGCTGGCCGCCGAACTGCGCCTTGCCGCCCAGCGGCTGCTGGGTGACGAGCGAGTAGGGGCCGATCGAGCGCGCGTGGATCTTGTCGTCCACGAGGTGGTGCAGCTTGAGCATGTAGATGATGCCCACCGTCACCTTGCGGTCGAACTGGTCGCCGGTGCGCCCGTCGAACAGGTCCGACTGGCCCGAGCGATCGAGCCCGGCGAGCTCCAGCATCTCGGCGACATCGGCTTCCACCGCGCCGTCGAACACCGGGGTCGCCATCGGCACGCCCGCCTTCAGGTTCTGCGCCAGCTCGACGATCTCGTTGCCGTCGCGGGCGCGGATGTCGTCGAGATAATGCTCGCCATAGACGGTCTCGAGCCGCTCCTTCACCGCCGCGGGCATCTCGCCCGCCGTGGCGTCGGGGTTGGCCTCGCGCCAGTCCTCCAGCGCGTGCGAGATCTGCTGCCCCAGGCCGCGCGCGGCCCAGCCGAGGTGGGTCTCGAAGATCTGCCCGACGTTCATGCGCGACGGCACGCCCAGCGGGTTGAGCACGAGGTCCACCGGCGTCCCGTCGGCGAGGAACGGCATGTCCTCCACCGGCAGGATGCGGCTGATCACGCCCTTGTTGCCGTGGCGGCCGGCCATCTTGTCGCCCGGCTGCAGCTTGCGCTTCACCGCGACGAACACCTTGACCATCTTGAGCACGCCCGGCGGCAGCTCGTCGCCGCGCTCCAGCTTCTCGCGGCGATCCTCGAACTTGTCGCGGATCTTCTTGGCGGCCTCGTCATACTGCGCCTTGACCGCTTCCAGATTGGCCTGGACCGCGTCGTCCTGCACCGCGAACTTCCACCACTCGTGGCGGTCGACGCTGTCGAGCAGGTCCATGTCGATCGTGGCGCCCTTCTTCAGGCCCTTCGGCACCGCCGTGGCGACCTGGTCGAGCAGCATCTCGCGCAGGCGCGACCAGGTGGCGCGGTTGAGGATCGTGCGCTCGTCGTCCGAGTCCTTCTTCAGGCGCTCGATCTCCTCGCGCTCGATCGCCATCGCGCGCTCGTCCTTGTCGATGCCGTGGCGATTGAACACGCGCACGTCGACGATCGTCCCGGCGACGCCCGGCGGCAGGCGCAGCGAGGTGTCGCGCACGTCGCTGGCCTTCTCGCCGAAGATGGCGCGGAGCAGCTTCTCCTCCGGCGTCATCGGGCTCTCGCCCTTCGGCGTGATCTTGCCGACCAGGATGTCGCCCGGCTCCACCTCGGCGCCGATGTAGACGATGCCCGCCTCGTCGAGGTTGCGCAGCGCTTCCTCGCCGACGTTCGGGATGTCGCGGGTGATGTCCTCCGGCCCGAGCTTGGTGTCGCGCGCCATCACCTCGAACTCGTCGATGTGGATCGACGTGAACACGTCGTCCTTCACGATCCGCTCGGAGATGAGGATCGAGTCCTCGTAGTTATACCCGTTCCACGGCATGAACGCGACGAGCGCGTTGCGGCCCAGCGCCAGCTCGCCGAACTCGGTCGACGGGCCGTCCGCGATGACGTCGCCGACGTTAACCACGTCGCCCACCTTCACCAGCGGGCGCTGGTTGATGCAGGTCGACTGGTTCGAGCGCTGGAACTTCATCAGCGTGTAGATGTCGACGCCCGACTCGGTCGCGCTGACGTCACCCGTGGCGCGGATCACGATGCGGCTGGCATCGACCTGGTCGACCACGCCCGCCCGCTTGGCGGCGATCGCCGCGCCCGAATCGCGCGCGACGGTCTCTTCCATGCCGGTGCCGACGAACGGCGCCTCGGCCTTGACCAGCGGCACCGCCTGGCGCTGCATGTTCGAGCCCATCAGCGCGCGGTTGGCGTCGTCGTTCTCGAGGAACGGGATCAGCGACGCCGCGACCGACACGAGCTGCTTGGGGCTGACGTCCATCAGCGTGATCGTCTCGGGCAACGCCATCAGGAACTCGCCCGCCTGGCGCGCCGAGACCAGCTCCTCGGTCAGTCGGCCGTCCGCGTCGAGGTCCGCCGAGGCCTGCGCGATCGTGTGCTTGGCCTCCTCCATCGCCGACAGATAGACCACCTCGCCGGTGACCTTGTTGTCGACGACCTTGCGGTACGGCGTCTCGATGAAGCCGTATTTGTTGACGCGGCTGAAGCTCGCGAGCGAGTTGATCAGACCGATGTTCGGGCCTTCCGGCGTCTCGATCGGGCAGATGCGGCCATAGTGCGTCGGGTGGACGTCGCGGACCTCGAAGCCCGCGCGCTCGCGGGTGAGGCCGCCCGGCCCGAGCGCCGAGACGCGACGCTTGTGCGTCACCTCGGAGAGCGGGTTGGTCTGGTCCATGAACTGCGACAGCTGCGACGAGCCGAAGAACTCACGCACCGCGGCGACCGCGGGCTTGGCGTTGATCAGGTCGTTCGGCATCACCGTCGACACGTCGACCGACGACATGCGCTCCTTCACCGCGCGCTCCATGCGCAGCAGGCCGACGCGATACTGGTTCTCGAGCAGCTCGCCCACCGAGCGGACGCGGCGGTTGCCGAGATTGTCGATGTCGTCGATCTCGCCCTTGCCGTCCTTGAGGTCGACCAGCGTCTTGACCACCGCGAGGATGTCCTCGGTGCGCAGCGTCGTCACCGTGTCCTCGGCGTCGAGGTCGAGGCGCATGTTGAGCTTGACGCGGCCCACCGCCGACAGGTCGTAGCGGTCCGGATCGAAGAACAGGCCGGCGAACAGCGACTCCGCGGTCTCCAGCGTCGGCGGCTCGCCGGGGCGCATCACGCGATAGATGTCGGACAGCGCCTGCTCGCGCTCCTCGGCCTTGTCGGCCTTGAGCGTGTTGCGGATCCACGGGCCCGTGGTGACATGGTCGATGTCGAGCAGCTCGATCCGGTCGATCCCGGCCTTGTCGAGCTTCTCCAGGCTCTCCGGCCCGAGCTCGTCACCGGCCTCGACGTAGATCTCGCCGGTGGTCTCGTTGATCAGGTCATAGGCGGAATAGCGGCCGTAGATCTCCTCGGTGGGGATCAGCAGCGTCTGCAGCCCGTCCTTGCCCGCCTTGTTGGCGGCGCGCGGGGTCACCTTGGTGCCCGCGGCGAACACCACCTCGCCCGAGGCGGCGTCAATCAGGTCGAAGGTCGGCTTCACGCCGCGCCAGTTCTCGGGCGCGAACGGGATCTGCCAGCCACCCTCGCCGCGCACATAGGTGACGCGGTTGTAGAAGTGGTTGAGGATCTCTTCCGAGTTGAGGCCCAGCGCGTACAGCAGCGCCGTGACCGGCAGCTTGCGCTTCCGGTCGATGCGGACGTTGACGATATCCTTGGCGTCGAACTCGAAGTCGAGCCACGAGCCGCGATAGGGGATGACGCGCGCGGCGAAGAGGTACTTGCCGCTCGCGTGGGTCTTGCCACGGTCGTGGTCGAACAGCACGCCCGGCGAGCGGTGCATCTGCGAGACGATGACGCGCTCGGTGCCGTTGATGAAGAAGGTGCCGTTCTCGGTCATGAGCGGCATGTCGCCCATGTAGACGTCCTGCTCCTTGATATCGAGCACCGAGCGGGTCTCCGTATCGGGATCCACCTCGAACACGATCAGGCGCAGCGTGACGCGCATCGGCGCGGCGTAGGTGATGCCGCGCTGGCGGCACTCCTCGACGTCGAACTTCGGCGGCTCGAGCTCGTAGGTGACGAAGTCGAGCTCGGCGGTGCCGGCGAAGTCGCGGATCGGGAACACGCTGCGCAGCGTCTTCTCGAGACCCGAGACATAGCCAATCGAGGGATCCGAGCGCAGGAACTGCTCGTAGCTCTCGCGCTGGACCTCGATCAGGTTCGGCATCTGCACGACTTCGTGGATGTTGCCGAAGACCTTGCGGATGCGCCGCTTGCGCGTGCCGCTGAGCCGGTCGGAGCGCGCGGAGCCCGCGTCGATCGCCTTGGTTGCCATAGGAGCGTGTGCCTCGTCAGCCAGAATATACGGGCGCATGGGACCGAACGGCGAAAGGCCGCGCGTCTGATCCCGGCGGGCGGGAGACGGCGACCTTCAGCGTCCTGAACCCCTCGACCCCATACGTATGACCCGCTGCGCGACGGCGTGTCATGTCCCGGACCCGAAGGAAGAGCGCGGGATATAGGCTCGTCGTGTCGGAGCGTCAACCGGGCGGGGGCGCGGCGCCGCGGCGCGGCGCGGCGGTTGACCTGCGCCGCGGGCGCGGTAGCGGGATGCGCGATGTTCATGCGTATCCCCCTGGCGGCGCTGCTCGCGCTCGCGGGCGCCGCGCCCGCGGTGGCGCAGCAGGCGCCGCCCGTGACCCCGCCGCCGGCGACGCCGCCACCCGTCACGGCCGTCCCTCCGGCCGACTCGGCGGTGCCTCCGCCGATCAGCTGGTCGCTGCCGCCCGGGCCGAACGCGCGCCCCGCGGTGGTCGCGCCGGTGCGCGTCGCGCCGACGCCGAGTGCGACTCCGACACCGCGCGCCACCGCGACGCCGCGCGCGACGCCGACGCCGCGCACCACCCCGACACCGCGCGTCACCCCGAGCGCCCCGCCGTCCGCGGCCGCAACGACACCCGCGCCGCGGCAGTCCCCGCGCGCGACCCCGACATCGGCCCCTGAGCGCTCGCCGACAGCCGCAACGCCCCCCATCGCACCGGCTTCCCCCGCGTCGCCGCCCGCGCCCACCGCAGCAGCGCCCGCGCCCCCGCGATCATCGCTGTGGCCGCTCGCGGGGCTGCTCGCGCTGATCGTCGCGATCGGCGCCCTCGTCTGGGCGCGCCGCCGCGCCGCTACACGTTCAGCGGAAGTTGCGCCGACGCCTGCGGCGGCGCCCCCCGCACCGTCGCCCGCGGCCACGCCGGTCACCCCGCCGGCCCCGCGCCCCGCGCCCGCCGCACCGACCGTCGACAGCCCGCGCGCGTGGCTCGCGCTCGCGCTCCGGCCGCGCCGCGGCGGGATCAACCTGCTCACCGCGACGCTCGACGCCGAGCTGGAGCTGGTCAACGAGGGCGACGCCCCCGCCGAGGCGATCCAGCTCGGCGCCTGGCTGCTCAGCGCGCACCGCGACCAGCAGGCCGAGCTCGCCGCGCTGTTCGCGCAGCCGCCGTCGCGCGCCGCGGTGGCGCCCTTCGCGCTCGCCCCCGGCGAGCGGCGCGTCGTGCCGCTGCTGCTGACGTTGCCGCGCGCGGCGATCGTGCCGCTCGACGCCGGCGGGCGCGCGATGTTCGTCCCCGTCGCCGCGGTGGACGCGCGCTACCGCAGCGGCACGCTCGCGGCGCAGACCGCCGCGGCCTATGCGATCGGGGTCGAGCGCGCCGGCGCGGACAAGCTCGCGCCCTTCTGGCTCGATGCGCCGCGCATGCACGAGACGCTCGGCGCGCGCCCGCACGGCGCGCCGATCCGCCGCTGAGCGCGCGGGCGGGAAGCCGACCCGATCCCCGATCCCCGTCCCCCCCGCGCGCTACGGCTGGGTCACGCGGCGGAAGACCGCGCGCAGCCGTCCGCCGTCGGGCCGGGTGAAGGTCTCGGTCATGCGATCGCCCGCCACCTCCAGCCGCAGCGCGCGCGCATCGCGCACCGCGCCGACCCAGTTGGGGAAGGTCGCGCCCTCCACGCGATTGCCCGCGAACCGGCCGTCACGGTCCACCGCATAGGTGCCGAAGAAGCCGATCCCCGCCGCCATCGCGCGGCGGTTCTCCGCGTCCGACCCGCCGCCGCGCCGGTCCGAGGCGAAGCGCGGCGTCGCCGGATCGGTCAGCACCTCGACGAAATGCCGGTCGGCGGTGAACACCAGCATCCCCGCGGGACGCGGGCCATAAGGATGCGTCACCCGGCCATCCTGCTCGAGCGTCGCCGCGACCATCCGCCACGTGCCGAGCACCGCGTTGCGCGGCGGCGCGACCCGCGCATCCGGGTACGGCGCCGCGCTCCCCGCCACCCCCGCCAGCGCGGCGGCGAGCAGCGCCGGCCGCGCGATCACGACCGGTCCGCGGCGTAGGCGACGTCGCGCTGCGCGCGCAGCGCCGCGAGCCGCGCGTCCAGCGCGCGCTCGATGTTGACGTAAGCGGTGCTGCCCAGCGCCAGCCGTCGCGGCGGCGTCGCGGCGTCCCCGGCCGCGATCATCGCCGCGACCGTGCGGTTGGCGTCGCCGGTCAGCTCGAACGCGCCGGTGGTGATCGCGGTGCGCATCGCCCCCGCGGGGCTCGACGCATAGGCCGCGCTCGCCGGCGCCTGGTCGAGCGCCGCACCGAAGTTGGTCCCGGTCGGCCCCGGCTCGATCAGCGTGAAGGCGATCCCGAACGGCGCCACCTCGTCCGCCACCGCCTCGACGAAGCCCTCGATCCCCCATTTGCTCGCGTGATACAGGCTGAAGCCGGGATAGGTCGTCTGCCCGCCCTCGGACGAGACCTGGAGCACGCGCCCGCCGCCGCGCGCGCGCAGGTGCGGCAGCACCGCGCGGACGAGCTGGATCGGCGCGGTCAGATTGGTGGCGATCTGGCGCGCGATCTGCGCGTCGGACAGCTCCTCTGCCGCGCCGAACAGGCCATAGCCCGCGTTGCTGACCACCACGTCGATCGGCGCCGCAGCGAAGGCTCGGTCGACCGTGCGCCGCAGCGCGTCGGTGTCGGTCACGTCCAGCGCCGCGACGGTCAGCCGCTCTGGGTAGGCGGCACGCAACGCGTCCAGCGCCGCGACGCGCCGCGCGGTCGCGACCACCGCGTCGCCGCGCGCGAGCAGCCGCTCGGTCATGCCATAGCCCAGCCCCGACGAGGCACCCGTGATGAACCATCTCTTCATGGCGATCTCCTTCACGCCAGCAGATACGGCGTCGCGATCTGTGGTATAAGGCCGCCCAATCGCAACGGCTTGGTGAAGAAAGGGCACCAATGGCGGACGTCAGCCTCACCGAGCTCCGCGCCTTCGTGCTGGTGGCGCAGCACCGCAGCTTCCGCCGCGCCGCGGACGTCGCCGGGGTGGCGCGTCCGACGCTGAGCCACGCGCTGCGCGGGCTGGAACAGCGGCTCGGCGCGCGGTTGCTCCATCGCACCACGCGCAGCGTCGCGCTGACCGAGGCGGGCGAGCGGCTGCTCGCGCGGCTCGCCCCCGCGCTGACCGACCTCGACGAGATGCTCGGCGCGGTCGGCCCCGACCGGGACGGGATCAGCGGCACGCTGCGGATCAACGCCAACGAGGGCGGCGCGCGCTGGCTGCTGCGCCACGCGGTGCCCGCCTTCCTGGCGCGCCACCCGCGCGTCGCGCTCGACCTCGCCACCGACGGCCGGCTGGTGGACGTGGTCGCGGCGGGGTTCGACGCCGGCGTGCGGCTGCGCGAGGCGGTGCCGCAGGACATGGTGGCGGTGCCGTTCGGGGGCGACACGCGCTTCGTCGCGGTGGCCGCGCCCGCCTATCTCGCCGCGCACGGCGCCCCCGACACGCCCGCCGCGCTGGCGCAGCATCGCTGCATCCGCCAGCGCCTGCCGAGCGGCAAGGCCTATCGCTGGGAGTTCGCGCGCGCCGGCGAGGACGTCGCGGTGGACGTGCCGGGCGCGCTGACGCTCGATCACAGCGGGCTGATGGTGGAAGCGGCGACGGACGGGCTCGGGATCGCCTTCGTCCCGACGCCCTATGCGGCGGAGGCGGTGCGCGCGGGGCGGCTGGCGGTGGTGCTCGACGATTGGTCGCCGCGGATCGGCGGGCTGTGCCTCTATTATGCGCGCAACCGCCAGACGCCCGCGACGCTGCGCGCCTTCGTCGCGGTGGTGCGCGCGTGCGACGCCGCCGCCGACACGGCCGCGCCGCCGCTATAGCGCCACCGCGCGCCTTCGCGCCGCCGCGAGCCGCCGATCGACCCCGAGACAGGCGACCGCGGTGGCCGCGCAGGCGAGCGGGACGACGAGCAGCGCGACGCCGAGCCCGTTCGCCACGCCGGCGTCGCGCGCGCGATCGCTCACCGCGCCGACGATCAGCGGCCCCAGCGCGGGGCCGAGCAGCCCCGAGGCGACCAGCGCGAGACTCGACGCCATCGCCTCGCTCCCCGCGCCCGCGACGCGATGCGCCGCACCGAAGGCGAACGGCAGCGTGAAGGCGAACGCGAACATCGCGGGGGTGAGCAGCAGGATGGCGAGGCGGCGGTCGGGAACGAACAGCGCGGCGGCGGTCGCCCCCGCGGCCAGGAAGAAGGCGAGCGCGGGCGCGCGCAGCAGCGTCGGCGCCCCGGCGCGCACCGCGGCGTCGAAACCGCGCCCGCCCAGCAGCGTCCCGACGATCCCCAGCCCGCCCTGCAGCAACCCGAAGGCGAGCCCCGCCTGGGTCGCGCTCAGTCCGTGCGCGCGGATCAGGAAGGTCGCGGCGAAGGCGTAGAAGGGGGCCGAGGCGAAGCCGATGCACACCGCCGCGACCAGGATCGCGCGAAAGGCGGGCAGCGCGACGAGCGCGCGGCTCGATCCCGCCCCCGGCGCGCCCGCGACGGTGCGCGCGACGCGCGGCGCCGGTCCCGCCGCGACATAGGCCAGCAGCCCGACGATCGCGCCCAGCGCGCCCGCGCCCAGCAGCACCGCGCGCCAGCCGTGCGCCTCGCTCAGCGCACCCCCCGCGCCGAAGCCGATCATCGTGCCCAGCGGGATCCCCATCGAGAAGATCCCGATCGCGAGCCCGCGCCGCGCGGGCGGCAGCCGCCGCGCGATCAGCGCGTGGCTCGACGGCATCGCCCCCGCCTCGCCCAGCGCGACGCCGAAGCGGCTGGCGGCGAGCGTCGCGAAGCCGGTCGCCAGCCCGCCCAGCGCGGTCATCGCGCTCCACACCGTCGCGCAGGCCAGCAGCACCCCGCGCGGCGAGCCGCGATCGGCGAGCCGCGCCATCGGCAGCGACAGCAGCGCGTAGCACAAGGCGAAGGCGATCCCCGTCATCAGCCCGATCTGCGTGTCGCTGAGCGACAGATCGGCGCGGATCGCCTCGGCGAGGATGAAGGGCAGCATGCGGTCGATCTGCGCGATCAGGCTCACCAGGAAGAGCGCGCCGAGCAGCAGCGCGGCGCGGCGCCCCGCGAACGGCGCGGGGCCGGCGGCGGGGTCGATCGTCGCGCGCGCCGCGCTCGGGTCCGGCGTGTCGGTGCGTGTCATGGCTCTGGCGCTCGCGCGGTGAGGGAGGATCAGGCGTAGGCCGGCGCGGGGATCGCGCGCGGCACGGCGAAGCGGATCCCGGCGAGCCGCTCCGATTCGTCCCACAGGCGCGCCGCCACCGCCTCCTGCGTCGCCGCGGCGGGGACGCGCGCCGCCGCGGGATAGCCGCGCAGCTCGGCGAGGCCGTCCGGCCCGTAATAGCCGCCGGGCTCCGCCCCCGGCGCGGTCGCCGCGAACAGCGTCGGCAGCGCGCCGCGCGCGACCGGCTGGAACAGGAAGGGCAGATAGGTGCGCACCAGCCCCTGCACGCTGCGCGGCCCCGCGCCATTGTGGATCAGGTCGGTGCGCGCGATCCCGGGATGCGCCGCGATCGCGCTGACGCCCCAGCCCGCGGCGCGGCTGCGCCGCTCGAACTCGCGCGCGAACATCAGGCAGGCGAGCTTCGACTGGGCGTAGCTGGCCATCGGACGATAGTCGCGCTCCGCCTGCAGATCGTCGAAGTCGATCCGCCCGCGCGTCGCCGCGATGCTCGACACCGCCACCACCCGCGCCGCGGGGGCGCGGCGGAGCAGCGGCAGCAGGTGCGCGGTCAGCGCGACATGGCCGAGATGGTTGGTGCCGAACTGCAGCTCGTATCCGTCGGCGGTGAGCCGCCGCACGGGCGGCACCATCACCGCGGCATTGTTGACGAGGATGTCGAGCCGGTCGTCGCGCGCGGCGACGCGCTCGGCACAGGCCGCGACCGAGCCGAGATCGGCGAGATCGCATTGCTCGAACCGCACGCTCGCGCGCGGCGCCGCGGCGCGGATGTGCGCGACCGCGGCGGCGCCCTTGCGCGGATCGCGCCCCGCGACGATCGCGTCGCAGCCCGCGCGCGCCAGCGCGAGCGCTGCCTCCAGCCCCAGTCCGCCGGTGCCCGTCACCAAAGCGACGCGGCCGTGCTGCGGAACGATGTCGGACATGGTCCAGCGGGTCATGGGAAGTCTCCGTCGAGGTCGTTGCGAGGGCGTCGACGGCCAACCTATGCCCGTGCCGGGCGATCACCATGCCCGAAGCCGGGGATTATCTGCCCGATCCTCCGAGACAGCACGTCCGACCGGCGCGCGCGCCGGCGACCCCTCAGCGCGCGGTCGCCTGCGCGAGCAACTCCTTGAACATCATGACGTCGCGCTTGGGCGCGATCCCGAACGAGCGCGTATATTCGCGGCTGAACTGCGACGCGCTCTCATAGCCGACATGATAGGCCGCCTCCGACACGTTCGCGGCCTCGGACAGCATCAGCCGGCGCGCCTCCACCAGCCGCAGCTGCTTCTGGTACTGGACCGGGGACATCGAGGTCATCGTCTTGAAATGGTGGTGGAAGGACGAGGGGCTCATGTTCGCCACCTCGGCCAGTTGCTCGACCCGCAGCGGCTCGGCGAAATGATCGCGCACGTAATGGATCGCGCGCGCGACCCGCTCGGCATGCGTCTCGGGCGCGGCCAGCTTGGCGATCTCGGCGCCATAGGGGCCGGTGAGCAGCCAATAATGGATCTCGCGCAGCAAGGCGGGGCTCAGCACCGGGATCGCGCCGGGATTGCCCATCAGCCGGACGAGCCGCGTGAGGCATTCGGCGAGCTGCTCGTCGACCTGGCCGACGAAGATCGAGGGCGTCGCGGCGGCGCTCCGCGGCGGCGCGGGCACCTGCTGGAGCAGCTCGCGCAGGATCGCGGTGTCGAACTCGATCGTCATGCCGAGATAGGGCGTGTCGGGCGTGGCGCCGACCATCCGCCCGCTCGCGGGCACCTCGACGTTGACGATCAGGCATTCCATCTCGCCGTAATCGAGCGAGCTGTCGCCGAACATGATCTGCTTCGCGCCCTTCAGGACGATGCAGAGCGACGGCTTGTAGACGTTCGGCACGGGCATGATCGTCTGGAACGAGCGCACCAGCAGCACGCCGGCCATGCCGGTATCGAACCGTCCCTGCCCGCCGCCGCGCGACTCCATCAGCTCCAGCGCCGCGGCCATCAACGCGGGGGGCGTGTGGCGCCGCCCGTCGCGGCTCGGAGGAAAAGGCAAGATTTCTGCGGTATTCGCCATTCTGGTCATCGACCATCCCTTCTAGCTTGAGCGTGCCAGATCAAGCGAAGAGGTTCGACTATGTCACGTCTGACGAAGACGTCAACAGATGTTTCCGCATCATCGTCCCGGCCGGCGCGACGATCACTCAGCAACAATACAGACATATGGCGGCTGGCCTATGTCTATCCGCGCTTCGTTCTTCTGTCGCCATTGTTCGATGCCGAGCGATGGCAGCAGGCGACACTGGCGACGCCGCGCTGATCGGCGCCGGCCACGCCGATCATTGATCCCGCAAGGCGGCGATCGCGCTACCCGTCGTGAAGAGCCGCGGTGTGGATCAGCGGCGTGCTCCGGCGAACGCCGGAGCCCAGGGCCGCGAGGATAAGGTTCGTGGCGCTGGGCTCCTGCGTCCGCAGGAGCACCGTCGTGGTCCAAGCGCGGTCGCCCAGCCTCTCGCCACACCTCCTCCGGGCTCCGGCGTCTCCTCGTCGGGGAGCCGGTCGCCGTCGTCACGCTGCTGCCACCACGCTGGCAGCAGCCCCCCGCTACCGCTTGCCTGACGGCCATCCCGGCCGCGGAGATCACCGATGCTCACGCTCTTCCACGCCCCCCGCTCCCGCTCGAGCCGGATCGTCTGGCTGCTCGAGGAGCTCGGCGCGCCCTATCAGCTCCGCTACGTCTCGATCCGCTACGGCGACGGCAGCGGCGACGGCCCCGATCCCGCCAACCCGCACCCCGACGCCAAGGTCCCCGCGCTGCGCGACGACGCCGCGCTGGTGACCGAGAGCGCCGCGGTCGCGACCTATGTCGCCGATCGTTTCCCCGCCGCCGCGCTCGCCCCCGCGATCGGCGACGCGGACCGCGGCGCCTATCTGACCTGGCTGAGCTGGATCGAGGGCGAGTTCGGCCCCGCCATCTTCGCGCGCATGGCCAGCCCCGACGGCCCCGCCCCCGCCGCCTTCGCCGCGGCGCTGCGCCGGCTCGACGCCGCGCTCGCCGCCGGCCCGTTCCTGCTGGGCGAGCGGTTCAGCGCCGCCGACGTGATGCTGGGCGGCACGCTCGGCTGGGCGCGCCACCTGCTGCCGCAGGACGGCGCGATCGCGGCCTATGCCGCGCGGCTCGCCGCGCGCCCCGCCTTCGCGCGCGCCGCCGCGCGCGACGCGGTGCCCGTGGCATGACGCGGCGCGACCTGTGGCTCGGCGCGCTCGGCTTCACCGCCACCGCGCTGTGGCTGCTGCTGCCGCTCGCCGGCGCGGGGGTGGCGGGCTAGAAGAGCGCGATGCGCCGCGCCGACCGCCTGTTCGAGATCGTCCAGCTGCTCCGCCGCGCGCGCGCGCCGCTCACCGCCGACGCGATCGCCGCCGAGCTCGAGACCAGCCGCCGCTCGGTCTATCGCGACATCGCCGCGCTGGTGGCGCAGCGCGTGCCGATCCGCGGCGAGGCGGGGATCGGCTATGTGCTCGATCGCGGCTTCGACATGCCGCCGCTGATGCTCACCTCGGACGAGGTGGAGGCGGTGGTGCTCGGCGCGCAATGGGTGGTCGTCCATGCCGACGACGGGCTCGCGCGCGCCGCCGCGGACGTGCTCGCCAAGATCGCCGCGGTGGTGCCCGAGCGGCTGCGCGCCGCGATCGACGAGCCCGCGGTCATCACCCCGCCGGCGTGGAGCGAGCGCGGCGACGCGGGGGTGGATGTCGCGCGGTTGCGCGCGTGGAGCCTCCAGGGGCGCAAGCTGCGGATCGCTTATGCCGACGCGGGCGGCGCGCCGAGCGAGCGGACGATCTGGCCCTTCCTGGTCGGCTATATGGACGGCAAGCGCGTGCTGATCGGCTGGTGCGAGCTGCGCGCGGGCTTCCGCATGTTCCGCACCGACCGGCTGGCGCGCGTCGACTTCCTCGACGAACGCTATCCCGAGCGGCGCGCGGTGCTCCGTCGCCGCTGGCTGACGATGATGGCGGAGCGCCGCGCCGCGGCTCAGAAGGCGGGCAGCACCGCGCCGGCGTAGGTCTTCTCGATATAGGCGCGCGTCGCCGGGCTGCGCAGCGCCGCGATCAGCTTGCGCACGCGCGGGTCGTCGGCGCTGCCGGGGCGCCCGACCAGATAATTGACATAGGGCGAGTCCTTGTCCTCGATCGCGAGCGCGTCGCGGACCGGGCTGAGCTTGGCGTCGAGCGCGTAATTGGTGTTGATCAGCGCCAGGTCCACCTCGCCCAGCACGCGCGGCAGCGTCGCCGCCTCGAGCTCGCGGAACTGCAAGCCCCTGGGGTTGGCGGCGATGTCGCGCAGCGTCGCGAGCGGGTCGGCGGGGGCGCGCAGCCGGATCAGCCCCGCTTTCTGGAGCAGCTGGAGCGCGCGCCCGCCGTTGCTCGGCTCGTTGGGGATCGCCACGCTGGCCCCCTGCGGCAGCTGCGCCAGAGCCTTCCAGCGGCGCGAATAGGCGCCCAGCGGCTCGACATGCACCCCCGCCAGCGGCACCAGCCTGGTGCCGCGCTCGCGGTTGAACTGGTCGAGATAGGGCTTGGTCTGGAAGTAGTTGACGTCGATCTGCCCCTGATCGACCTGGAGGTTGGGCTGGACGTAATCGTTGAAGACGCGGACGTCGAGCGTCACCCCCTGTTTCGCCAGCTCCGGCGCGACCTGCGCCAGGATCTCGGCGTGCGGCACCGCGGTGGCGGCGACGGTCAGCCGGTTCGGGTCACTCCGGCCGCCGCCGCACGCCGACAGCAGCAGCGCGGGGAGCAGCAGCGCCGGCACGAAGCGGGCGAGATGACGACGCAGGATCATGGCCTTCCTCAACGATGGTCGAGCCGGCGCGCGAGCCGGTCGCCGGCATATTGTAGCAGCTGCACGAGCAGCACGAGCAGCGCGACGGTGACCAGCATCACGTCGGTCTGGAAGCGCTGATAGCCGTAGCGGATCGCCAGGTCGCCCAGCCCGCCCGCGCCGACCACCCCCGCCATCGCGGTGAACGACACCAGCGCCACCGCGGTGACGGTCGCGCCCGACACCAGCCCAGGCAGCGCCTCGGGCAGCAGCGCGCGCGTGACGATCTGCCAGCGCGTCGCCCCCATCGCCTGCACCGCCTCGACCGTGCTGCGCGGCACCTCGCGCAGCGCCTGCTCGACCAGCCGCGCGTAGAAGGGCGCCGCCCCCACCACCAGCGGCGGGATCGCCCCCGCCACCCCCAGCGAGGTGCCGACCAGCAGCATCGTCAGCGGGATCATCACGATCAGCAGGATCACGAAGGGGATCGAGCGCAGCACGTTGACCACCACGCCCAGCGCGCGGTGAAGCCCGCCGCGCGCGGCGAGCTGCCCCGGCGCGGTGAGATGCAGCAGCACGCCGAGCGGCACGCCCAGCGCGATCGTCAGCGCCAGCGACCCGCCCAGCATCACCAGCGTGTCGCGCGTCGCGACCAGGATGTCACCCCAGACGATGTTGGCGAAGAAGCCGCTCATGCCGCATCCCCCAGCAGCGCCAGCGTCGCGGCGAGGCGCGCGTCGGCGAACACCGTGTCCACCGCGCCGCTCTCCACCAGCCGCCCGCGGTCGAGCACCGCCACCCGGTCGCACACCGCGCGCACCACCTCCATCTCGTGCGTGATCAGCACGATCGTCAGCCCCAGCTCGCGGTTGAGCTCGCCCAGCAGCGCCAGCACCGCGCGCGTCGTCTCGGGGTCGAGCGCGCTGGTGGCCTCGTCGCACAGCAGGATATCGGGCGCGGTGGCGAGCGCGCGCGCGATGCCGACGCGCTGGCGCTGCCCGCCCGACAGCCGCGCGGGATAGGCGTCGGCGCGCTCGCTCAGCCCGACGCGCGCGAGCAGCGCCGCGACGCGCGCCGCGCGCTCGTCGCGCGCCACCCCGGCGAGCTCGAGCGGCAACGCCACGTTCGCCGCCACGGTGCGGTGCGCCAGCAGCCCGAACGACTGGAAGATCATGCCGACGCGCCGCCGCAGCCGCCGCAGCGCGCGCGCGTCGGCCTGCGCCAGCGCGATGCCGTCGACGCGCACCTCGCCCGCGCTCGGCCGCTCCAGCCCGTTGATGAGGCGCAGCAGCGTCGACTTGCCCGCGCCCGACCGCCCGATCACGCCGAACACCGACCCGCGCGGCACCTCCAGCGACACCGCGTCCAGCGCCGCGGTGCCGTCGGGGTAGAATTTGGAGACGCGGTCCAGCGCGATCATGCGGTGCCCATCACCTGCGCGGCGAACCGCTCCATCTCCTCCGCCTGCGGGCTCATCTGGAGCAGCAGCAGGTCGAGCCCGGCGCCCTCATAGTCCGCGATCCGCTGCCGCAGCTGCTCGGGCGTGCCCACCAGCCGCGGGCGCAATCCGCGGTTGGACACCGAATATTCCTGCAGCTTGAGCTCGCGCTCGAGCTGGGTGCCCGACAGCCACTGGTCGAAATTGTCGTAGCCCGCGGGCAGATCGGTGACGGTGGTGATCCGCTCCAGCTCGCGCTGCGCCTCGGCCTCGCTGTCGCGCACGATCGCATAGGCCGCCATGCCGAAACGCATCGGCGCGGCGCCCTCCACCCGCGCGCGGCGCGCGCGCATGTCCGCGATCTTGGGCGCGATCGCCGCGACCGGATCGCCGTGCATCACATAAGCGTCGCACTGCGTCGCGATCATCGTCTTGGCCGTCTCGCTCTCGCCCCCGGCGTAGACGATCGGGCGCGCCACCGGCTTGGGCGCGCAGATCGCCGCCTCGGTGCGATAGAAGCGACCGTCGAAGCTGAACCGGTCCTCGCGCCACAGCCCGTCCACCACCGCCAGCCACTCGGCGGTGCGCGCGTAGCGATCGTCGTGCTGGTCGAATGGGAGGCCGTATTGCTTCGCCTCGTCGGCCCACCAGCTCGACACGACGTTGAGCGACAGCCGCCCGCCGGCGATCCGGTCGATATTGGCGGCGGCCTTGGCGAATAGCGCGGGATGGTGGAAATTGGGCCGCACCGCCACCATCAGCTCGATCCGCTCGGTCACCGCGGCCAGCGCCGCGGCGGTCGACCAGGCGTCGAGCGCTGGCTGGTCGATGCCCTTGATGTCGTTGAGGTTCAGCTCGGCGATCAGCGTCAGGTCATAGCCCCAGCGCTCAGCGTCGCGCGTCAGCCGCCGCGCATAATCCCAGCTCGCGCTCATCCCCTCGTCGCGGACGTTGCGCAGCCAGCCGCCGAACACGGGCATCCAGAAACCGTATCTCACGCGCGCGCCTCGTCGATCACCGCCACCAGCCAGTCGACCAGCCGCTCGTGCGGGTCCCAGCCGAGCACGGTCAACGGGTCGGCGACGAAATTGGACAAGGCGTTGATGTCGTAGAAGCGCGCGATGCCGTCGCGATCGTCGACCAGCACCTCGACCCCGCCGACGTCGATCCCCGCCGCCGCGACGATCGCCTCGGCCGCCTCGACCAGCGCGGGGGCGGGCTCGACGCGGCTCATCGTGATCGCCGCGCCGCCGGGCAGCGCGCAGGCGTCCGCGGGGCACAGGTCGAAGCTGCCGCCGCCGTCCACCGCGATGGCGTAGAGGAAGCGCCCCGCCAGCGTCTCGATCCGCGTGATCGCGCCGCCGCGCACCGGGACATATTCCTGCGCCAGCAGCACGCGGTCGATGCTGTCGGGCACGCTGCCCCCGGCCACCGCCGCGGTCAGCGCCTCGGGCGTGTCGTAGCGCGTGATCCCCGCGCCCGAGCCGCCGATATTGGCCTTGACCACGATCGGGAAGCGCAGCCCCGCCGCCGCGGCGGGCAGATCGGCGGCGCGATGCACCGACCGCGTCGCGGGGATGGCATGGCCCAGCCCGGCGATCAGCGCGAGCTGGCGCGCCTTGGACGAATCGAGCGCGAGCGCCCCGGCGCCGTTGAGCACGCGCGCGCCGCGCGCCTGCCATTGCGCCAGCACCGCGGCCGCGTGGAAGATCGGATGCTCGGGCGCGCGCAGGAAGCTCGACATCGCGATTCGGTTGAACACGACGCGCGCCGGTGGCGGCGCCGCGGGATCGACCGCGAGTCCGTCCGCGGGCAGCGCGACATAATCGACCCCGCGCCGGTCGAGCGCGGCGAACAGCGGCGCGAACCAGCGCGGATGTTCATAGAGGATGGCGAGATCGGTCATGCGGCTCCTGCGCGGGACAAGCGCGCCTGCTAGCCGCGTCGCGCGCGGCTGGGGAGCGCACTTCGCCTTCGCCGCCGCTTAGGGCAGCTATGGACGCGGGCGCGCCGGCGCCCGGCCCGCGGCTTTGTCCCACATCGACACGCGCGCGGCGCAGCGCCGCCGATTCGCCGTTCGTTCAGACGGTATCATCGGATATGAACGCCGCGCCGTCATGGCGGCACTGGGCCGTGCGGAACTCCCTTGGTTCACCACGACGCACGGCCCTTTTATCGAGGCGGCGCGCTCAGCTCTTCGGGCGCGGCGGCACCGCCACCAGCCGCCGCTTGGTCTTCCAGTCGAACGGCCCGACCTGTTTCAGCGTCATGCCATTGCCCAGGTCGCCGCCGCTGCAATTGAGCAGCTTGGCGATGCAATGGTCGGTCCACATCGCCATCACCTCATCGTCCCAGGCGCCGAACCAATCGGCGTGGAAGGTGGAGCCCGCGGGCATCCGCTTCATCCCCGGCATCTCGTCCGACGACAGATACCAGTCCGCCGCGCCCGCCTGGTCGACCGAATACCAGGCACCCATGGTGAAGGTCGGCACCGCATAAGGATGGGTCGAGGGGCAGCGATGCACCCCGTTGCTGCCATAGCCGGGACGCGCCATGTGATCGCGGTGGTTGGCGCTGTCGAGCCGCTGACCGTCCCAGCAATCGGGCGCGACGATCACCGCGCCCAGCCGCGCGCCGGCGGGACAATGCGCCGCCGCCTCGGTGATCGTGTCGTAATGGCCCGACTGCGCGCCGGGGCCGTCGCAGTTGAAGTAAGCGGCATGTTCGGTGGCGCGATGCGCGACCATGTCATAGCCGAAGATGATCCGCAGCCCGCGCGGCAGCGCCGCACAGCCGCGCGCCGCCATCCGCGCGCAATCCTCCGGGCGCGCCAGTCGCTTGTAATAGATGGTGACGTAGTCCGGGCGGACGACATGCCCCTTGCCGTCGAGCATCGCGGGCATCCAATAGGCCGAGCGATTGGCGACGTTCATGCACGTGCTCTCGCCGCTGCGGCGCAGGCTCTCATAGGTCGAGTGCGCGTCCGCGGCGGTGTTGCCGAACCATTGGTGGAGGTGGCTCTTGCCGGGCTGGCCGGGGAAGACGATCGGGTCGTCGTAGCTCACCTGCCCCGGCTGGCAGATGAAGCGGAACGCCCCCGCCACGTCGGGCGCGGCCGAGGGCGGGATCACCCCGGTTCCCGCGGTCGGCTCGAGCAAGGCGCGCGGGCGCACCGTCGAGGCGACCGCGGCGGGGACGCGCAGCACGTCCTCGGTCGGGCGCGCGCGGACCAGGTCGCCGTGCGGCGTGCCGCCTGCCACCGCGGTGTCGGAGGCGGGATCGGTCAGCGCGGCGGTGCGCGGCGCGGGGCCGCGCAGCTCGTACACCGCCTCGTCGGCGCGCAGCCCCGAGTCGCGCTGCGCCACCGCCGTCGCGCTGGCGACCAGCAGGAGACCGAAGAGGAGGCGACGATACACGAATTCTGCTCCCAGGGACCGTCGCGCTATACCGCCGCGCCGCCGCCACGACAAACGCCGCGCGGCCGCGACGCGGGACAGTCGCGCGCGACGATAGCGTGGCGGCCGCTCGAGGCCGGACCCGGGCCGCTCGGCCCCGGACCGATCGGGGCCGGGTGATCGGAACCGGGTGACCGGGGCGAACCGATCGGGGCCGGAGTAATCTTGATACGCGGCGCGCCCGTGCGCGCCGCGCGTGGCTTCATCCTTGCTTAACCTTAATGGCTCATCGACACTCGCCATCAGTCATCGCCGCGCCGTCGGCCGCCCCGCGCGGCGCGGCGTCGGCCCAGCGGGACATGCGTGCATGACGTCCTTCCCTGACCCGATCCGCCCCGCCGCTCCGCGCCGGTTCCCGCGCGCGGCGCTCCGCCACCTGTTCACCGGCGCGGTGCTGCTGTGCTTCCCCGCGTGCGGCGACGCCGCGGCGCGCGACGGCGGCCCGTCGGGCGCGGTCGCGGTAGTCCCCGCCGCCGCCGCGGCGACGCCGACCCCCGCGCCCAGCCCGACCCCCTCACCGACCCCGAGCCCCGCGCCGAGCCCGTCGCCCACGCCGAGCCCCAGCCCCACTCCCAGCCCCACCCCGACCCCGCCCCCCACTGCGGCGGGGCTGAGCGGCATCGTCGCGGAAGGTGACTCGATCTCGGTGTTCTGGGCGGGCTCGTACACCGGGCTGTTCGCCGCGGCGCATCCCAAGGTGACGTTCCACGGCAATGCGGTCGGCGGCGCGCAGATCACCGACGCGCGCAACGGCAACGGCCTGGTCCAGCGCCTGCCCCAGCTCGTCGCGGAGAAGCCCGCGATCGTCACCATCCTGATCGGCGCCAACGATCTGGGCGGCAGCGGCTATGTCGGCGCGGGCGGCTGGCTCGACGATCTCTGGTCCTATGTCGCCGCGGTGAAGGCGACCGGCGCCAAGGTGGTGGTGGGCACGGTGCTGCCGATCTGCCTGCCGCAGTTCGCCGATTATCACCGCCGCCACATGGAGCGGCGCCCGATCGCCAATGCCGAGATCCGCGCCTCGGTCGGCACCAGGATCGACGGCGTGTTCGACCTCGCCGCCGATCCCGTGATCGGTCCCGACGCCGCCGCCTGCGACAAGAGCTGGTTCGGCGACGGCCTCCACCCGACCGACGCGGGGCAGAAACGGATGGCCGCGATCTACACCCGCGCGGTGGAGCCGCTGCTGCGCTGAGCCGCTGTTGCCGCGCGGGGCGGCGGTTGTAGGGGGCGCCCCGCCGCGCGCAAGCGACGCATCGCGCGCGGGCCGCGCCGATCGCGCCGCGCGCGGCGGTGCCGACGACCCGCCCGGCAGCGCCGGCCGCGGCGTTCAGAAATGGAACAATCCGTGGTTTTCCATTCCGTTGGCACGGCGAGTCGGCGCAGGCTCGATCTGGTCAGGGACGGCCGCGACTCGCGTTGACACGTCCCGTTTCGGGAAGCCGCACGGGCATGCAGCAGCTTGCCGCGGTGCGATATTGGCTCATGCTGCTGGCCCGACCCGATCCAATCACGGGATGAACGACGCACCGAACCACATAGACGAGCGACAACCACCGCATCGAACGCGGGGCGGACCGGAAAAACCGGCCGGATAACAGGAGAGAACCATGGTCAGCGTCCTGCATACCTCGGCCATCGTTCCGATGGCCGAGCGGAGTTACGTCCAGACCTGCGCCGCCGCCGCGCCTCCCCATCTCGACCATCATCTGCCGCCGCGCGACGACGGCGACCCGGTCGCGCAGGTCGCGCGCGAGGTCGCGCGCCTGCTCGAGGCCGACGGCGTGCTCGTCACCTGGAGCGCGACGCCCGGCGCACGCCCGGTCGCGCTCTACGCCGCGGGCGCGTGCGACTCGCGCGAGCAGATCGAGGCGCTGGTCACCGCGCTGGCGGGGCGCGGCCACCCGGGCGAGTCGCCGGTCGGCTGGGTCAGCCCTGGCGTCCCGGGCGACGCCGCCGCCGGCGCGGTGCTGACCGCGGACATTCCCACGACGCAGGGCGTCATCACCGTCACCTCGCTGTTCCACCGCCTCGGCGACGGGGCGCGCACGCGCGCGCGTGACGCCGCGGCGCGGCTGCTGCCGCTGCTCCACCCCGTCTTCGGGCTATGGGCGCAGCGCGCCCGCGCGCTGGCGCAGGTGCGCGGGCTGACCGACGCGGTCAACAACAGCGACGTCGGCGTTCTGCTGGTCAACACGCGCGGGCAGTTGATGTTCGCCAATGCGGTGGCGGAGGCGCTGATGGAGCAGAATGACGGGCTGCGCCGCAGCGGCACCTTGCTCAGCGCGAGCCGCTTGCCCGACACGCTGCGGCTCCAGGCCGCGCTCGACCATGTCATCGGGGGCAGCCCGATCAGGGCGCGCAACGAGGTCGCGCCGACCGCGCCGGTGATGGCGCTGGCGCGCGCCGACCGCCGCCCGCTGCTGGTCGCGATCGTCGCGAGCGACACCGCGCCGCGCGGCGCCGAGGATTGCGCCGCGATCGCCTATGTGTTCGATCCCGAGCAGGACCTGCGCCGGCTGATCGAGCCCGCGTGCAAGATGTACGGCCTGTCGCCAGTGGAGACGCGACTCGCCAGCCTGTTGGCGGACGGCACCAGCCTGGCCGAGGCGGCCGGCGCGATGCACGTGCGCGAGCAAACCGCGCGCTCCTATCTCAAGCAGATCTTCCTCAAGACCGACACCAACCGCCAGGCCGAGCTGGTGTGGCTGATGCTGAAGAGCGCGGTGCGGACCGCGCCCGCGTGCCGCACGTCGTTCGTCTGAACAACCCCTGAACGAGGGGAGCCGGAATCCCCGTTCCGGGGCACGGGAATCCCTTAAGTCGGGGCAGAGTTAAGAAAGGGTTACCATCATACCCGAGGGGTACCGAACGATACGGTGCCGCACCGCTCCTCCGCCGGCAGACCCGTCGCACGGACCAACAGGGGGCGTGGCGATCACATCTTAGCGAGGATGGCCGTCATGAAAGCTCAATTGTTCCGTTCCTGCTCCGTCGCCGCGCTGCTGATCGCGGCGCCCGCCATGGCGCAGACCGCCGACCCCACCAACAGCGCGGGCGGTGGCCAGAATGCCGCCGCGGGCGGATCGACCGCGAGCAGCGACCAGTCGGTCACCGACAGCTACAACGGGGGCAACACCGACAGCTCGACCCACGATGCGTCGAACAGCTCGACCAATGACTGGTCGAACAACTCCACCAACAGCTCGGACAGCTCGAACAACTCGACCACCGACGCGTCGAACAACTCGGTGAACACCGCCGACAGCAACAACGACAGCTCGAACAACTCGACCACGGATGCGTCTAACAATTCGACCAACACCGCCGACAGCAACAATGATAATTCGCAGATGGCGGACAATTCGAACAATTCCGTGACCGACAACTCCAATAATTCGGTCAATACGGCTGACAGCAACAACGACAATTCGTCGATGTCGGACAGCTCGAACAATTCCACCACGGACAATTCGAACAGCTCGACCACCGACAACAGCAACAACTCGACCAACACCGCCGACAGCAACAACGACAATTCGTCGATGTCGGACAGCTCGAACAATTCGACCACCGACAATTCGAACAATTCGGTCAATACCGCCGACAGCAACAACGACAGCTCCGACAATTCCACGTCGGACAGCTCGAACAACTCGATGACCGACAACTCGAACAACTCGGTCAACACCGCCGACAGCAACAACGACAGCTCGGACAATTCGACGACCGACAACTCCAACAACTCGATCAACACGGCCGACAGCAACAACGACAACTCGTCGACCACGAACACCGACAACTCGAACAACTCGACCTCGGACAGCTCGAACAATTCGACGTCCGACAGCTCGAACAACTCGACCACCGACAATTCCAACAACTCGACCAACACCGCCGACAGCAACAACGACAACTCGAACAGCTCGGTGAACGACAGCAACAACGACAATTCCGACAATTCCGTCAACGACAGCAACAACGACAGCTCCGACAATTCGGCGACGGACAGCAACAACGACAATTCGGACAATTCGACCGACAATTCGGTGCGTCACAGCAACAACGACAGCTCCGATCATTCGATCGTGCTGAGCGGCAGCTCGGGCTCGACCGCGACGGCGTCCAACTCGAACGTGTTCGGCGACAGCGCGATCGTCGCCAGCTCGACGCTGTCGAGCTACGTCACCGGCGTCTCGGTCAACTTCCGCGGCGGCGAGGATGGCACGCCCGGCGCGGCCAACCAGCTGAGCAACAGCGGCGGCGCCTTCCAGAACTATGCGGGCATGCAGGCGCTCAACCAGAACACCGGCGTCGGCGCCTCGCAGAACGCGAGCGTGTCGGTCGCGGTGTCGACCGGCGACGTCGCCTTCTGACGAACGGGCGGGCCGGCGGCACCCTCGCCGGCCCGCTTCCCCGATGCGAGGAGCCACAATATGCCCCGCCTTTCTCTGATCCCCCCGCGCTCGGCGCTGCTGCTGCTGGTGGTGGTGGCGCTGGCGTCGCCGCTCGCGCTGGCCGCGCCCGCCGCGGCGCAGACCGCGGCGGCCGCGCCGTTCGACGCCGACACGCTCGACGAGGCGGCGCTGGGCGCGATCGCGGGACGCGCGGACACGCGCCAGAGCGCGCTCGCCGAGCAGAATGCGGGCGTCGCGCACAACAGCGTGGGCGACAATGTCCGCACCGGTGACGCGCGGATCGACGGCCAGGCGTTCCAGAACATGTCCGGCCTGTCGGTGCTGAGCGTCAACACCGGCAACAACGTCGCGATCAACGCGGCGATGAACGTCACCATCGCGCTCGCGCCGGCCCCATGAGCCGGCGCGCGCGCCTCGTGTCTCTCGGCGTGGCCGCGACGCTGGTCCACGCCACTGCGGCGTGCGGGGGCGATGTCTCCCGCACGTCGCGCTTTGTCGGGGGCGCGGGCGCGGGGCCGGTGGGCGACTATAGCGTGCCGGTGCGCTCGATGGCGGAGCGGCGTTTCGACGGCATCGTGCGCCAGCGCTTCGATTTCAGCTGCGGCTCGGCCGCGCTCGCGACGCTGCTGCGCTTCCACTATGATTTCGACGTGCGCGAGGACCTGGCGTTCCGCGGCATGTGGCTGCGCGGCGACCAGCAGCAGATCCGCCGGCTCGGCTTCTCGCTGCTCGACATGAAGCGCTGGCTCGCCAGCCGCGGGCTCCGCGCGGACGGGTACAAGGTACCGCTGGAGAAGGTGCGCCAGACCGGCGTTCCCGGGATCGCGCTGATCTCGGTGCGCAACTATCGCCATTTCGTCGTGGTGAAGGGGGTCAGCGCGAGCGAGGTGCTGCTCGGCGATCCGTCCAGCGGGGTCAGCGTGATGCCGCGCGCCGCGTTCGAGCGCGTGTGGAACGGCATCTATTTCGTGCTGGCCGACGATCAGGCGCTGGCGCGGTCGCGCTTCAACCGCGACGCGCAATGGCTCGCCTATGCGCGCGCGCCGATCGGCGGGCGCTTCTCGGATCCGGTGAGCCAGCAGGCGCTGGCGATCACCGCGCCGTCCTATGGAGACATATCATGAGCGGGGTGGCGCTGCTGCTGGCGGGGCTGGGTCAGGCGCTGTTCGGCGCGATCGCGCCGGTGCCCGACGCGACGCTGGCGGGCGAGCGCGGCGGCTTCATGCTGCCCGGCGGGATCGACGTCGCGCTCACGGTCCAGACGCAGACCGCGGTGGACGGCGCGGTGGTGCTGCGCACCGTGTTCCAGGCGAGCCAGGGCGCGCCGACGCTGACCGTCTATGCCCCGCGCGCGGGCGAGACGGTCGCCGCCGCGCCGGTGATCGCCGCGCGCGGCGGCGCGGCGAGCGCGCCGACCGTCACCTATGACTCGCGCAACGGGCTCCAGGTCACGCCCGGCAGCGGGGCGCCCGCGCTCGCCGCGGGGGTCGGCACCGCCGCGGCGGCGGCGCTGCCCGCGGGGCTGGAGGCGGTCGCGGGGGGCGCGACCGACCATGGCGTCATCACACAGGGGGGAGAGGGGGGTGTACGGACGGTGCAACTGAGCGGCAGCGATCTGACGGTGACGCATCTGGCGGGCCATGCCTTCGGCTCGGCGATCGCCAATGCGGGCAGCGACCGCACCATCGACACGCAGACCAGCGTCGCGATCGACCTGGGCGCCGCGGGGGCGGAGCTGCTCGCCGGCTCGGCGCTGCTGCGCGTCGGCGAGGTCGCGGGCGCGGCCACCGCGATGAGGGCGCAGTGATGCGGCGCGCCGCGCTCGCGCTGCTCGCCTCCACCATCGTCGCGACCGCGGCCCTGCCCGCCCCCGCGCAGCCGCGCAAGCGACCGCCGCTGCAGCGCCAGCTCGACCAGGCGCTGGGGCTGATCGAGGCGCAGCGCGCGCGGCTCGACGCGCAGGCGGCCGAGCTGGCCGAGCTGCGCCGCCGGCTCGACGACCAGGCGCAGGCGATGGCGCGGGCGGAGGCGGCGCCGCTGCCCCAGCTCGCCGCCGCGCCGCCGCGCGCGCCCGCGGTCAGCGCGGCGCAGGGCGCGGCGCCGGGCGCGCCGGGCGATCCCGCCGGGGTGCTCCAGCCGCCGCTCGAGCGCGTCGGCCAGGCGCCCGAGGACGCCGAGCAGCCGATCCAGCTCGCGGTGCTCGACAGCCAGGCCAGCGTGGTGACGCGCAAGGGCCAGCTCACCGGCGAGCTCCAGGTCGATTACGCGCGCGCCGACCGCAGCCGCGCGGTGTTCCGCGGGGTCGAGCTGGTCGAGGCGGTGCTGGTCGGCGTGTTCGACATCAACGAGAGCCGCCAGGACGTCATCACCGCCTCGGCGGCGCTGCGCTACGGGCTGACCGACCGGTTCGAGCTGGGCATCCGCACGCCGTTCATCCACCGCGCCGATTCCTCGATCATCGCGCCGATCGCGGGGAGCACCAACAACGACCAGGCCGCGACGATCGACAGCTCGGTCAAGGGCACCGGGATCGGCGACATCGAGCTGACCGCGCGCTACCAGTTGCTCAGCGGCGGCAACGGCCGGCCCTTCCTGATCGGCAACCTCCAGGGCGTGATCCCGACCGGCACCAACCCCTTCGCGATCCGCCGCGACGATCTGGGCCGCCCGACCCGCGCGGCGACGGGCGCGGGCTTCTGGGGGATCGCGCCCAGCGTCACCGCGATCCTGCCGAGCGACCCGGTCGTGCTGTTCGGCACGCTGGGCTATACGTTCAACCTGCCGCGCCACGTCGACACGCGGATCCCGCCGGTGGTCATCACCTATGTCGATCCGGGCGACGCGATCTCGGGCTCGGCGGGGATCGGCATCTCGCTCAACCAGCGCACCACGGTCAATTTCGGCTATGCGCACACCTGGTCGTTCGGCACGCGCACGCGCACGATGCTGATCGAGCCGACCGCGGCCTGGCCGGGCGAGCGCGAGACGATCTCGCGCGATCTCCAGATCGGGCGCTTCCTGTTCGGCGTGACCTATCGCGTGACCGATCGCGCCAGCCTCAACTGGTCGGTCGAGGTCGGCGCCACCGAGGACGCCACCGACCTGCGCACCGTGCTGCGCGTGCCGATCGTGCTGCTGACCGGCGGCTGAGCGCGCGCGCCGCGGCGCCGCGGAGACGTCACGTTAACCGCGACGCGCTATCGCGGGGGTTCCCTGCGCCCACGCGGCGCGTCGAACGAGAGGCCAGCGTGACCGACCCCCATTGGTTCCATGTCGCCGCGCCGGTGACGGGCGTCTGTCTGCTCGTGCTCGCGCTGCTGGCCGGCGGCTGGCTGGTGGCGCGGGTGGCGGAGACTCAGCGCGCGCGGCTGCCCCGCCCCGCGGCCGCGCCGCGCGCCGGCCTGTCGCCGCAGACGCGCCGCCTGATGGCGCGCCACTGAGGGCAGCCGCTCCCGCTCCGAAGGGAGAGGGGACGCCCGCCGTCGCTCAATAAGCGCGGCCGACCAGCACGCGCTCCACCGCAGGGTCGCCGGTGAAGACGCAGGCGCCGTCCGCCGGCGCCTGATCGCTCGGCGCGTTGCGCAGCGTCAGCTTGAGCGCCTTGAGCTTCTCCACCACCGCGTCGAGCGCCGCCCCCGTGGGCCGCGCCCATTGCACCTCGAGCCAGCCCGGGTTGCGCGCCTCGGGCGCGAAATGCGCCGCCACCGCGGCCCAGTCGCGCGCCGGGGTGATCCCCGCGCGCAGCCGCGCCGCGGCCTCGTCGTACAGCGCCTGCTGGACCGCCTCGAGCAGAGCGGGCGCCTCGGCGACGAGCGCGTCGCGCGGCATCGCCACGCTGTCGAGCTTGCCGTCGGCGCGGTACAGCCGGTCGCGGCGGATTAGCGAGACATTGCCCGCCGCCATGTCACGCCCGCCCACCTCGATCACCAGCGGCGCGCCCTTCTTCACCCAGCCCCAGCGCTTGGTGGTCGACTTCACCGGCTTGAGATCGAGCAAGGCGCGCAGCGGCTCGCCCAGCGCGCTCTGCCGCGCCAGCGCCTGCTGCAGTTCGCGGCAATAGGTCACCAGCGCCTCGTCCTCGGGCGTGTCGCGCAGCATCGGCACGATCACCACCTGCCACGGCGCGACGCGCGGCGGCACGCGCATCCCGTCGTCGTCGCCGTGGACCATGATCAGCGCGCCGATCGTGCGGGTCGACACGCCCCAGCTCGTCGTGTTGGCCAGCTCCAGCTCGCCCGCGTTGTTCTGGAAGCGGATGTTCTGCGCGCTGGCGAAATTGGTGCCGAGGAAGTGCGAGGTGCCCGCCTGGAGCGCCTTGCCGTCCTGCATCATCGCCTCGATCGAATAGGTCGCGACCGCGCCGGGGAAGCGCTCGTTCTCGGGCTTCTCGCCCGCCACCACCGGCAGCGCGAGGTCGCTCTCGGCGAAGTCGCGGTACACTTCCAGCATCCGCAGCGTCTCCGCGCGCGCCTCGTCCGCGGAGGCGTGCGCGGTATGGCCCTCCTGCCACAGGAACTCGGCGGTGCGCAGGAACATGCGCGTGCGCATCTCCCAGCGGACCACGTTGGCCCATTGGTTGATCAGCACCGGCAGGTCGCGCCACGACTGCACCCAGCGCGCGAAGGCATGGCCGATCACCGTCTCCGAGGTCGGCCGGACCACCAGCGGCTCCTCCAGCTTGGCCTCGGGATCGGGCACCAGCCCGCCCTTGCCGTCGGCGATCAGGCGATGATGGGTGACCACCGCCATCTCCTTGGCGAAGCCCTCGACGTGCGCGGCCTCCTGCTCGAAATAGGAGAGCGGGATGAAGACGGGGAAATAGCAATTCTCGTGCCCGGTCGCCTTGATGCGATCGTCGAGCAGGCGCTGGATCCGCTCCCAGATGCCATAGCCCCAGGGCCGGATCACCATGCAGCCGCGCACCCCCGATTCCTCGGCCATGTCGGCCTCGGCGATGACGGACTGGTACCAGGCGGCGAAATCCGCCTCGCGCGTGACGGGGAGAGCGTGCTTGATCATCGCGCGCCCGTACACGCGAAGCCGGGCGTGCGTAAACCGTCGCGACGCGGGCTCAATCGTCCTTCACGAAGACGCGGTCGCCGATGAAGATCAGATCGGTGTCGAACCGCGCCGGCGTGCCCTCCGAGCCCAGCGCGAAGAACTCGCGCCGCGTCCGGCCACCCGCGTCGGTGAAGCTGATCGTGTGGCGCGCGACGCGATAGCGCCCGCCCGTGGCGGGGCGGCGGCTGTAGGCGGCGACATTCGCCCCGCTCGCGCCCGCGCTCGAGCGGTTGGAGAAGCGCCCGTCGCGGGTGAAGGCGATGTTGGTCTGCGCCGCGATCGCCATCGTGCCGCCCAGCGCCGAATTGCCGCCGCCCGACACGCGCTTGTACGGCCGCTCCAGCGCGCCGCCCGCGGCCTCGGCGGGGAAGGCCTTGAAGAAGCTGCCCTGCTGCAGCCGATGGTCGCTGACCCGCCCGCGCTCGTCGGTGAGCAGGAAGGTGTCGCCCTGGCGCTTCCACTGCCCCCAGGCGCGCGGGCTGCGCGCGCGGCTGGCGGCGAGATCGACGTCCTCCAGCGCAGGCCCCTCCACCTCGTAATAGCGCCCGTCGCGGAACAGCACGATCGGCTCGAAATCCTGGGTCACCACCCCGCCGACGCCGAAGCTGGTGAAGGATTTGAAGTACACCCCCTCCACCTGCGCCCAATTGGCGGCGTGCGCGCCCGGCGTCGCGGGCGCGGCCGGCGGCGCGGGGGCGGCCGCCCCCGCCGGCGCCCCCGCGCCGCCCGCCGCACCGCCGCGCGGGGTGAAGCCCGCCGCGCCGAGCTCGACCTGGCGCAGGTCGACGTGGAGCAGCTCCGCCGCCTCCGCCGCGATCGCGTCGCTCATCCGCTGCCGCGCCGCCGCGCCGCCGCTCGCCACCGCCTTCATCCGCGCGTCGGCGACCAGCGTCTGGAGCAGCATCATGTCGGCCATGTCCTGCTTCTCGGCATCGCTGAGCCGCGCCACGCCGGGGCCGAGCTTCGCCGCGATCTGCCGCGCCGCACCGCGCACCAGCGCGGGATCGGTCTGGCGCCCGACGATGTTGTTCGTCGCCTCCCAGGCGGTGACCCAATAGGCCGCGGTCATGTCCGCGACATCGTCGGGGCGGATCCCCAGCCGGCGGAACTCGGGGGCCAGCAGCGTCAGCAGGTCCTGCTTGAAGGACGGCTCCAGCGCGGCGCCGAGCGCGGGCGACTGGCGGCGATAGGCCGCGATCAGCTTGCGCTTGTTGGCCTCGAACCGCGCGGGGTCGCGCGTGAAGCGGGTGGCGGTCGCGCCCGCGTCGCTCGCACCCGGCCGCTGCGGCGTCGCGGCCGCCGCGGACATCGTCGCCGCCAGCACCATGCCCATCGCCAGCCCGGCGCCCCGCCCGATCCGCATCCGCCGCTCCCGCTCGTCGCCCCGCCAACTTCGCCCGCAGCGTGGCGCAGCGCGCGCGGCGCGCAAGGCGCAGGATCGACGCGACGCGGCGCGCGGTTCGCCCGTCGCGACGGGCCGAGCCGACGCGCGCTCAGCCGAGCGGCATCGACTTGGCGGTGGGCTCGCACCCGGCGAGCGCTTTCTCCCCGGCCTCGTGCGGCGCCACCGGCAGCCCGATCCGCCGCCAGCCGCCGTGCGCATGATAGCCGATCATCAGCAGCATCGACCCGATCGACCCCGCGGGAAAGCTCCACCAGATCGCGTCCGCGCCCCAGCGCGGCGCCAGCCCGGCCGCGATCCCCAGCCGCAGCGGGAACATCGCCACCGCCAGGATCAGCAGCGGGCCGACCACCGCGCCATTGGCGCGCACCGTCGCCGACAGCACCATCGACACGCCAAACAGCACGAAGCTCCACCCCGCGATCAGGTTGATCCGCGCGGCGATCTCGATCGCGCCGCCGTCCTGGCCGAGGAACAGCCCCAGCAGCGGCCGGTCGAGCACCGCCAGCAGCGCGACCAGCGCGCCCGTCAGCGCGACATTGGTGAGGATGCCGACGCGCGTGATCCGGCCGACGCGGTCCCAGCGGCCCGCCCCGATATTCTGCGCCGCCATCGCGCTGACCGCGGCACCCACCGCCATCGCGGGCATCTGGACATAGGTCCACAATTGGTTGGCCGCGCCATAGGCCGCGGTGGTGGCGGTGCCGTGGCGGTTGACCAGCCCCACCATCGCCAGCGCCGAGCCCGAGACAACCAGCATCTGCAACCCGATCGGCACGCCCTTGACGACGATCGTGCGCAGCAGCGCCGGATCGGGCAGGACGTAGCGCAGCTCCGCGCCGCGCAGCCGGATCGGCAGGTCGCGGCGATAGATGAAGGCCAGCAGCGCGAGCAGCGACACGCCATTGGCGAGCAGCGTCGCCAGCGCCGACCCCGCGATCCCCAGCGCCGGCACCGGCCCCAGCCCGCGGATCAGCAGCGGGTTGAGCGCGACGTCGAGCAGCGCGGCGAGCGCCATGAACTTGAGCGGGGTGATCGAGTCGCCGGTGCCGCGCAGCGCCATGGTAAGCAGCACCGACAGGAAGCCCGGCGGCATCGCCACGAAGATCACGCGCAGATAAGCGAGCGCGAGCGGATAGACTTCCGCCGGTGTGGCGAGCAGCCGCAGGATCGCGGGGGCGGCGAGCCACCCCACCCCCGTGGTCGCGAGCGACAGCAGCGCGAACAGCCCGACCGAGGTGCCGAGCACGCGCCGCACCGCGTCCATGTCGCGCCGCCCCATGTTCTGCCCGATCAGGATCGTCGCCGCCATGCCGAAGCCGAACACCGCGGCGACCAGCAGGAACATGATGATGTTGGCGTTGGTGGTCGCGGCCAGCGCGCGCTCGCCGAGGAATTGCCCGATCCAGATCGCGTTGATCGATCCGTTGAGCGACTGGAGCACGCTGGAGGCGAGCGTCGGCAGCGCGAACAGCAACAGCGTGCGCCCGATCGGTCCCTCGGTCAGATCACGTTGCGGCGCGCGCGCCATCGGCCTCTCCCCTGCGGATCGCCGCGCTGTAGGCCGGAACGGCGCGGCTTCCTACCTTTCGTCGCGGCGGGGCACGCTTCGCGCCCCACGCGGCGCGAAATGCGGCTAAGGCACGCGGGTGGTTCCCGATCGCATCCTGCTCGCCGTCGCGCTGCGGCTCACCTCGGTGGCGCTGTTCGCGCTGATGAACACCTGCATCAAGCTCGCCGAGGCGGGCGGCGCGCACCTCGCCGAGATCCTGTTCTGGCGCCAGTGCGGCGCCGCCCTGCTCGTCACCGCGGTGGTATGGGTGGGGCCGGGCTTCGCGACGCTGCCGACGCGGCGCTTCGGCGCACATCTGGCGCGCGCGGTGGTGGGGCTGATCTCGATGGCCTTCACCTTCTACGCGCTCACCGTGCTGCCGCTGGCGGAAGCGACCACGATCGGTTTCTCGATGCCGATCTTCGCCACGGTCCTGGGCGCGCTGGTGCTCAAGGAGCCGACCGGATGGCGCCGCTGGGCGGCGGTAGCGGTGGGCTTCGCAGGGGTGGTGATCGTCGCGCAGCCGGGCGGGCATCAGGTGCCGCTCCACGGCGCGCTCAGCGGACTGGTCGCGGCGGTGCTGACCGCGGTGGTGACGATTCTGCTGCGCACGATCGGACGCACCGAGAAGCCGCTCACCACCGTCTTCTGGTTCTCGACGCTCTCGCTGGTGCCGCTCGGCATCGCCTATGCGATCTGGGCACAGCCGCACACGCCGTGGCTCTGGCTCGTGCTGGTGACGTGCGGCCTGTTCGGCGGCGCGGCGCAGGTGGCGATGACGGGCTCGCTGAGCTTCGGCCCGGTGTCGGCGGTGGTGCCGATGGATTACACGTCGCTGCTGTGGGCGACCTTGCTCGGCTGGCTGGTGTTCGACCATCTGCCCGATCGCGCGACCTGGGTCGGCGCGCCGGTGATCGTCGCCGCGGGGCTGTACATCGTCTGGCGCGAGCACGTCCGTCGCCGCGAGGAGACGCGCCAGGCGATGGCACAGGGCATCGGGTGAGACGCCGCGGCACGAACGGAGCGGGGCAGTCTCCGTTCGTGCCGGGGAGGGGCTGAGCGTGTCGAAGCCCGGCCGCGACGTGCCGGCTATTCCGCCGCCTGCGCCTCGGCCGCGGTCGGCTTCCACACCAGCACCGGCTTGCGCGCCGCCAGCGTCTCGTCGAGCCGCGCGCGCGGGGCGAAATGCGGCGCGGTCTTGAGCGCGGCGTCGCCCGCCTTGGCGCGCTCCGCCACCGAGCGCAGCGCGCCGATGAACTGGTCCAGCGCCGCCTTGCTCTCGGTCTCGGTCGGCTCCACCAGCATGGCGCCGTGGACGACCAGCGGGAAATACATGGTCATCGGGTGATAGCCCTCGTCGATCAGCGCCTTGGCGATGTCGATCGTGGAGAAGCCCGGCGCCAGACCGCGGTCGGAGAAGATCGCCTCGTGCATGCACGGCCCCGAGCCGGCGAACGGCGCGTCGAGCGTGTCCTCCAGCCGGCGCAGCACGTAATTGGCGTTGAGCACCGCATCCTCGGCGACCTGGCGCAGCCCGTCGGCGCCGTGGCTGAGGATATAGGTCAGCGCGCGCGTGAACATCCCCATCTGGCCGTGGAAGGCGACCATGCGGCCGAAGCTGTCGGCGTGATGCTCCTCGGCATTCTCCTCCTCGACCAGACGGAACTGGTCGCCGTCGCGCTCGACGAAGGGCAGCGGCGCGAACGGGGTCAGCGCCTCGGAGAACACCACCGGCCCCGAGCCCGGCCCGCCGCCGCCATGCGGGGTGGAGAAGGTCTTGTGCAGGTTGATGTGCATCGCGTCGACGCCGAGGTCGCCCGGGCGCACCCGGCCGACGATCGCGTTGAAATTGGCGCCGTCGCAATAGACGTAGCCGCCCGCCGCATGGACCGCGTCCGAGATCGCCTTGAGGTCGCGCTCGAACAGGCCGCAGGTGTTGGGGTTGGTGATCATCACCCCGGCCACGTCCGGTCCCAGCCGCGCGGTGAGCGCCGCGGTGTCGACGCGCCCCTCGGCGGTGGCGGGGATGTCCTCCACGCTGAAGCCCGCGAAGGCCGCGGTGGCGGGGTTGGTGCCGTGCGCCGATTCGGGGACGAGGATCACCTTGCGATGCCCCTCGCCGCGCTTCGCCAGCGCCGCCTTGATCGCGAGGATACCGCACAATTCGCCGTGCGCGCCGGCCTTGGGGCTCATCGCCACCGAGTGCATGCCGGTGAGCGTGACCAGCCAGTGCGCGAGCTGGTGGATCACCGCCAGCGCGCCCTGCACCGTGTCGATCGGCTGGAGCGGGTGGACGTCGGCGAAGCCCGGCAACCGCGCCATCTTCTCGTTGAGCCGCGGGTTGTGCTTCATCGTGCACGAGCCGAGCGGGAAGAGGCCGAGGTCGATCGCGTAATTCTGCCGGCTGAGGCGGGTGTAATGGCGCACCGTCTCGGGCTCCGACAGGCCGGGCAGCCCGATCGGATCCTTGCGGCTGAGGCCGCCCAGCCGCGAGCCCGCGACATCGCCCGCGGCGAAGTCGACGCCGGTGGTCTGGTCGTCGCCGATCTCGAAGATCAGCGGCTCCTCCAGCATCAGCGCCTTGTTGCCGGTGAAGGTCGCGCCCGCCGCGTCGCCGCGGTCCGCCGGCGCGGTCGGCTTCCAGCCGCTCTGGTTGATCGTCATGCCAGCACCTCCGTCAGCGCCGTCGCCAGCGCCTCGATATCCTCGTCGGTCACCGTCTCGGTCACCGCCACCACCAGCCCGTTCGCCAGCGCCGGCTCGCCCGGGTAGAGCCGCCCGAGCGACACGCCCGCGAGCACGCCGCGCTCCGCCAGCGTGCGCACCACCGGGCGCGCCTCCTGCCCGAGGTCGAGCGTGAACTCGTTGAAGAAGGCGTCATTGACCACGCGCACGCCGGGCACCTGCGCGAGCCGGTCGGCGGCGCGGCACGCCATCGCGTGGTTGATCCCGGCGAGCCGGCGCAGCCCCGCCTCGCCCAGCAGGGTCATGTGGATCGAGAAGGCCAGCGCACACAGCCCCGAGTTGGTGCAGATGTTGCTGGTGGCCTTCTCGCGGCGGATATGCTGCTCGCGCGTCGACAGCGTCAGCACGAAGCCGCGGCGCCCGTCGGCGTCGACCGTCTCGCCGCACAGCCGGCCGGGCATCTGGCGGACGTACTTGTCCTTGCAGCCGAACAGCCCGACATACGGCCCGCCGAACTGGAGCCCGACGCCGAGCGACTGGCCCTCGCCGACGACGATGTCGGCGCCCATCTCGCCCGGCGCGCGCAGCGCCCCCAGCGCGACCGGCTCGGTCACCACCGCGATCAGCAGCGCCTTGTTCGCCTGGCATGCCTCGGCGAGCGGCGTCAGGTCGGCGACGCGCCCGAGGATGTCGGGATATTGCACGACGACGCACGACGTGTCGGCGTCGATCGCGGCGATCAGCTGGTCGACGTCGGTCTCGGCGCTCAGCGCGGGCGCGCCGGTCTCGAGCAGGTCGCCGGTGTAGCGTGCCATGGTCTTGGCGACCGACACGTAATGCGGGTGCAGCCCGGACGAGAGCAGCGCCTTGCCGCGCCGCGTGATCCGCCGCGCCATGCCGATCGCCTCCCAGCAGGCGGTCGAGCCGTCGTACATGCTGGCATTGGCCACGTCGGTCCCGAGCAGGCGCGCGACCTGCGTCTGGAACTCGAACAGCATCTGCAGCGTGCCCTGCGCGATCTCGGGCTGATAGGGCGTGTAGGCGGTGAGGAACTCGCCGCGCTGGATCAGATGATCGACCGAGGCGGGCACGTGGTGGCGATAGGCGCCGGCGCCGAGGAAGAAGGGCACCTCGCCCGCGACGGTGTTCCTGCGCGCCAGCGCGGTCATGTGGCGCTCGACCGCCAGCTCGCTGGCGTGGAGCGGCAGGTCGCGCACCGGACCGTCGAGCCGCGCGGACTCGGGCACGTCGACGAACAGCTCGTCGATCGAGGAAGCGCCGATCACCGCGAGCATGTCGCTGCGGTCGGCCGGCGTGAGGGGAAGGTAGCGCATGATCTGGTCTCTCCCGCCTCCCCTCAGGGAGGGGTTCCGCCCCTCCCGCGCGGGAGGGGCGTCACATCACAATTTGGCGACGAAGGCGGCGTAGGCGGTCTCGTCCATCAGCGTCTCGAGCTCGCTCGGGTCGCTGAGCGTCAGCTTGAAGAACCAGCCCTCGCCCTCCGGGTCCGAGTTGACCAGCGACGGCTCGTCGGCGAGCGCGGGATTGCCCTCGGTCACCGTGCCCGACACCGGCGCATAGACGTCCGACGCTGCCTTGACGCTCTCGACCACCGCGGCCTCGTCGCCCTTGCTCAGGCTACGGCCCGAGTCCGGCGCCTCGACGAAGACGATGTCGCCGAGCTGGCCCTGCGCATAGTCGCTGATGCCGACCGTGCCGGTCTGGCCCTCGACCTCGATCCACTCGTGGTCCTCGGTGAAATAGCGGCTCATCTCACTTCACTCCTCGGAAGTAACGGTGGGGAACGAACGGCATCGCGGTGACCGTCGCGCGGTGCGGCTTGCCGCGCTGCGACAGCGTCACGCCGGTGCCGGGGGCGGCGAGTGCCGCGGGAACATAGGCCATCGCGATCGGCGCCCCGACGCTCGGCGCGAAGCCGCCGCTGGTGACGCGGCCGATGGTGGCGCCGCTGGCGTCGACCACGGTGGCGCCCTCGCGCACCGGCTGGCGCCCCTCGACGAGCAGCCCGACGCGGCGCAGCGCCGGCCCGCCCTCGCGCTCGGCGAGCACGCGCGCGGCGCCGGGGAAGTCGGCGGCCTCGCGGCGGCGCTTGGCCAGTGCGAAGCCGAGGTCGGCCATCACCGGCGTGGTGGTGGGATCGAGGTCATGGCCGTAGAGCGGCAGCCCCGCCTCCAGCCGCAGCGAGTCGCGCGCGCCGAGGCCGATCGGCTTGATCTCGGGCTGCGCGACGAGCGCGTCGGCCAGCGCCACCGCCGCCTCGGCCGGCACCGAGATCTCGACGCCATCCTCGCCGGTATAGCCCGAGCGGCTGATCCACAGCTTGTGGCCCTGCCAGTCGAACGCGCCCGCCTGCATGAACACCAAAGCATCGACGCCGGGGATCAGCCGCGCCACCGCGACGACCGCCTCCGGCCCCTGCACCGCGAGCAGCGCATGCTCCTCCATCAGGTTGAGCGTGATGTCGTCGGGCAGCCGCTCGATCATATGCGCGACGTCGTCATACTTGGTCGCGCCGTTGACGACCATATAGACGCGGTCCTCGCCCTGCGGCGTCAGCATCAGGTCGTCGAGCACGCCGCCCTGATCGTCGAGCAGCAGCGAGTAGCGCGCCTTGTTGCGCGGCGCGTCGCTGATCGCCGCGGGCATCAGCGCCTCGAGCGCGGTCGCGACGTTCGGCCCGGTAATGCCGAGCTGGCCCATATGGCTGACGTCGAACAGCCCGGCATGCTCGCGCGTCCACAGATGCTCGGCCATGATGCCCTCATATTGGACGGGCATGTGATAGCCGGCGAACTCGACCATGCGCGCGCCGCGCTGGCGGTGCCAGGCGTCGAGCGGCAGCGTGAGGATCTCGATCGGTTCGAGCTCGTCGTCGATCGGGAGGTCGGTCGATGGGGGAACGGAGTCGCTCATCATCATGTCCGTACGTGCGAGGGCGAATCGCGCCGGTCGCCCGGCCTGATCCGTTTCCCCCTCTGTCACGGGACCTGAGAGCTTTCCCCGCGCACGCGCGGGTTACCCCTTCGGTGGGAGGCGCCTGCCCGAGGCATGCGCCGCCGCTTTCCAGAGTGTCGATACAGGCCGGCGCGGTCCCTGCTGCCTGAGAGATTCCGGGGTGGTTGCTCCTTCGGCGGCGGTTCCGGGCCTGCAAGGCCCGCCGCACTCTCCCGCGCCTGCCCATGCCGGTCGCCCGGCATCGACGTGTCGCCGCTCTACGGCAAGCGCGGCGCGAGTCAATCGCGTTCGCGGCGCGCCGCGCCGGCCCGGTGGCGAGGCGCGGAGCCGCGCGGCGTGCGGGACGTTGACCGCGCAGGAGAAAAGGAGCCACGCATGGACACCGCCACCTCGCCCGCCGTCGACCGGATCGCGCGGGTGCTCGCCGGCCAGCATCTCAGCGCCAACGGCCATGGCGAGTCCGAATCCGCCTCGGCGCAGGTCGCCGCGACCTGGCGGGACTATCGCGACGACGCGATCGCGGTGCTCCACACGCTGCGCGCGCCCAGCCCCGCGATGGCGGCGGCGGGCGACGTCGCGATCTGGGAGCGGATGGTGCTCGCCGCGATCGAGGAGGCCAGGCCCGGCATCGTCATGTGACCCGCCGCCGCGGCGCGGGTCAGCGCGTGCCCGGGAACTCGCTGGCCTCGAAGCGCAGCGGCTGGCCCTGCGGCGCGGTGCCGAGCTCGTCCTCCCACATCGCCACCTCGCCGCGGATGATCGTGCCGATCGGCTTGCCGGTCAGTTCCATGCCGGTGAAGGGCGACCAGCCCGCGCGCGACGCCAGCCACTCGTCCCCGATCGTCCAGCGCTTGCGCAGATCGACCACCGTGAAGTCGGCGTCATAGCCGCGCGCGATCCGCCCCTTGCCGACCAGCCCGAAGATGCGCTGCGCACCCGCGCTGGTCAGCTCGATCACGCGCTGGAGCGACAGCCGGCCGTTGGCGGCATGGTCGAGCAGCAGCGGCAGCAAGGTCTGCACGCCGGGCATGCCGCTCGGGCTCGCCGGATATTCCTTGCCTTTCTCCTCCAGCGTGTGCGGCGCGTGATCCGAGCCGATCACGTCGGGCACGCCCTGGTTGAGCCAATGCCACAGCCCGTCGCGATGCGCGCCCGAGCGGATCGGCGGGTTCATCTGCGCCAGCGTGCCGAGCCGCGGATAGGCTTCCTCGCCCGCCAGCGTGAGATGCTGCGGCGTCACTTCGCAGGTCGCGATGTCCTTGTTGCGCCCGAGCAGTTCGAGCTCGGCCGGCGTGGTGACGTGGAGCACGTGGATGCGCCGCCGCGCCGCGCGCGCCAGCCGCAGGATGCGGGTGGTCGCCAGCATCGCGCTCTCGTCGTCGCGCCACACCGGGTGCGATGAGGGATCACCCGCGATGCGCTCGCCGGCGCGCGCGTTCATGCGGTCCTCGTCCTCGGCGTGGATCGCGACTCGGCGGACGCCGTGCGCCAGCACCTCGGCGAGGCGCGAATCCTCGCTCACCAGCAGGTCGCCGGTGGAGGCGCCCATGAAGATCTTCACCCCCGCGGTGCCGGGCAGCCGCTCCAGCTCCGCCAGCTCGCGCGCATTGTGGTTGGTGGCGCCGACGTAGAAGGCGTGGTCGCACCACATCCGCCCCTGCGCGCGCGCCAGCTTGTCGGCGATCGCCTCGGCCGAGTCGGTGTTGGGCTTGGTGTTGGGCATCTCGAACACCGCCACGACGCCGCCGCGCACCGCGGCCTCGCTGCCGCTCGCGAGATCCTCCTTATGCTCCAGCCCGGGCTCGCGGAAATGCACCTGGGTGTCGATCACGCCGGGCAGGATGTCGAGCCCGGTGCAGTCGATCCGCCGCCCCGCGTCGCCGCTCGCACCGATCGCGATGATGCGGCCGTCGCTCACGCCCACGTCGGCCCGCACCGGGCCGCCGGGCGTGTGGACGGTGCCGCCGCTCAGCAGGAGATCGTAGCTCGCCATGGTCCGTCCTTTCCGGGTCTTTCACCGTGTGTGGCGCCTCCCTACCTTGCCGGCATGAGCGATACCAGACCGGCCACCCTGCTCGCCGACCGCGCGCTGCTGCGGCTCTCCGGCGACGACCCGCGCGGCTTCCTGCAAGGGCTCGTCACCAACGACATGGCGGGCGCGCTGCCGTGCTGGGCGGGGCTGCTGTCGCCGCAGGGCAAGGCTTTGTTCGACTTCCTCGTCTGGGCCGACGGCGCCGACCTGCTGCTCGACGTCGAGCGCGACGCGCGCGACGCGCTGGCGCGGCGGCTGACGATGTACCGGCTGCGCCGCGCGATCACGATCGCGCCGGAGGAGACGCGCGCGGTCCATTGGTCGCCGGAGCGGCCCGCGGACGTCGACGCGGTGCACGACCCGCGGCTCGCCGCGCTGGGCTGGCGCTGGCTCGCGCCGGTCGACGGCGGCGACGCCTCGACGCGATGGCGCGCGCATCGCCTGGCGCTCGGCGTGGCGGAGGGCCGCGCCGAGCTGGGCGACGGCGAGACGCTGTGGCTCGAGGCGAACGCGCGCGAGCTGGGCGGGGTGAGCTTCACCAAGGGCTGCTATGTCGGGCAGGAGAATACCGCGCGGATGCACCATCGCAGCAAGGTCAACCGCCGGCTGGTGGTGGCGCCGCTCGCCGCGGAGGAGGCGAAGGCGCGCGCGCTCTATCCGGAACTGGGGCTGATGGTGACGCTGCGCCGCGTCGAGGCGCTCGGCGACGCGCGGCGGCCGGCGTGGCTGGACGCGGCGCTGGCGGCGGAGGGGTGAGCGCGGCGGCGGCGGGCGGGTAAGCGCGCGCGGTGAAGGGACGACGTCTCCACCGTCATCCCGGCCTCGCGCCGGAATCCATTCTGCCGCCAGAGTAACGCCGGCGGTGCGCGCCGCACCATGGATCCCGGGTCAACCCGGGATGACGGGCGAGGCAAGACGTCTCCGCGACGCTGAAGCTCCCAGAACCAGCCTCAACTCACCCCAAAAAGAAAGGGAGGCCGGCTCGCGCCGACCTCCCCGTCTCGTTCGCCGTAGCGATCGACCTTACTGGCCCGCACCCGGACCGTAGGTGATCTCCACGCGGCGGTTCTGCACCTCGCGGACACCGTCGGCGGTGTCGACGCGCGGGCGGCTCTCGCCGAACGCCTCGGTGCTGATCACGGTCTCCGGGATCGCCTTCGAGGTCAGGTACGCCTTGACCGAGTCCGCGCGGCGCTGCGACAGCCCCACGTTGTACTTGGCCGAACCCGAGCGGTCGGCGTGACCCGCCAGCATGACCTGCGCGTTCTGGCAGTTCTGATACTGGGTGACGGCGTTGTCGAGGATCGACGCGGCCTCCGGGGTGATGTCCGACTTGTCCCACTCGAAGAACACGATGAACGGACCCGGCGAGCAGACCACCTCGGGCGGCGGCGGCGGCGGCGGGGGCGGAGGCGGCGGCGGCGGCGGCGGCGGCGGCGGCGGAGCAGCCTCCTCCGGTGCGCCGAAGTTGTAGGTCACGCCGCCGAGCAGGCTGTGCGACCGGAACCGGCCCTCGTACCCGCTGCCACGCGCGTCGAACAGCTCGACGTTGTCCGCGTTGAAGAAGCGATACTTCAGCGAGACGTCGAGGTGGTCGCTGAGCGGCGCGCGGATACCCGCGAGCGCCTGCCAGGCGAACACCGTGTCCGAGTCGTCGATCAGCGTGTACGAATTGGTCGGGTTCAGGCGCGCCTGGACCCGCGCCACGCCGGCGCCGCCGCCGACGAAGCCCTGCAGGCCGTCGTCCTCGCCGAAGTCGAGCAGGCCGTTGACCATGAAGCTCAGCGCCGAGGTACGGCCGCCGACGTCATAGGTGCCCGCCGGCAGCTGGCCGGTGCCGCTGATCGGCACGCCCGCGGTGGTCCGGAAGCTGTCGGCCGTCGCGCGGCGATAGCCGACCTCGGTCTCCAGGCGGAACGCGCCGAAGTCGTAACCGATGATGCCGTCGACGTCCCAACCGTAATCATGGTCGGTCGTGCCGGTGCCGGTCAGCGAGGTGGTGGCGCCGCGGATATCCCAATCGATATCCTCGACGATCATCGCGCCGCCCTCAACGCCGACATACCACGCCTTGTCGCGCGCGAGCGCGGGCGTGGCGAGGGCGGTGGAGGCAAGCGCCATGATCATGGCAAGCTTACGCATCATAATCCCCTTTCCATGGTGTCACTACGGACAGCGCAAACTCACTATCGGCATGTTGGTTTCCGAACAAGCTGACAAATCGTCGGCGCTGTTGCGCGAAAGCCACAGATGCCGGCGTGGCTCAGCCCGCGATCAGGCCGTGCGCGCGAAGCACCGCCAGCACTTGCGCGAGGCACGCGCGCGCCGCGCCGTCGCCCTCGCCTTGCCCCGGATCGGCGATCGCCGCCGCGCGCGCGCCGATCACCTGTTGCCCGCCGACCAGCACGCGCGCGGCGCGCACCACGCCGCTCTCCCAGCTTCCGGCGACGCGCGCGACGCCGAGCTGGCGCGCCCGGTCCCACGCCGTCATCCCGTCGCGCGGCGGCAGGAAGCACCAGCCCGCGCCGGTCCAGCCCGCCAGCGCGCCGGCCTGCCCGCCCCACGCGCCCTGCGGCGCGGCGCCGACGATCCAGCATTGCCCCGGCAGCGGCGCGTCCGGCGGCACGTCGATCCCGACCGCCTCCACCGCCGCCCCGATCGCGAGGTCGATCAGCGCGAGCGCCTCGTTGTGCGTCTCCTCCTTCTGCGCCTGCCCGGTCACCAGCAGCGGCAGCCGCAGCCGCGCGCTCGTCTCGTCGTCCATGTCGTCGCTCCGATGATGAAGGGAGTGCCGCGCCGGCCCGGCCGCCGCGGGCGACCGGCGCGCCCAGCCCGATCGCCGCGCGCCCGGCGCTAAAGCGACGGCGCGAGCGCGTCCGCGTCGCCGCCGCGCGCCCGGCAGGCGCTGTCACAGCGCCAGCTCCGCCGCGCGCGACAGCGCGAACGTGCCCTGTTGCCGAACCGCCACGCGGCGCACGTCATGGCCCGGCGGCAGCAGCAGCCGCGGCACCGTCACCGTCACCGTGCGCGCGTCATCGAGCGCCACGCGATAGATCTCCCGCTCCTCGCCCAGCGGCACTGGCGCGACGCCCGCGTCCCAGTCCCAGCCGTAGCGGCTGCGCCGCGTCCACCGCAGCGAGGTGCCGCCGTCCGGCGTGGCGCTGGCGCGCAGATGCACCGGCGCGGGCGGCGCGAGCGAGGCGCCGTCGAGCGTCACGCGCGCGGCCACCGGTGCGGCGTCGCCCGCCGCCGCCGCGAGCACGCGCACCGCCTCGCCGACCCGCGCGCCCGGCAGCGCCAGCGTCACCGCCCGCGCGCGCTCGACCAGCACGAAGCGCGTTCCCGCGGCATGCGCCGCCGCCGCGCTGCCGCGCCGCGCGCGCGCCAGCCGCGTCAGCCGCCAGCGACAGGGCGCGAGTTGCACCGCCTGCGCGAACTGGATCAGCTCGTCGCCGAGCAGCGCCAGGTTCGCGCCGCGATCCAGCGCGCGCGGCGGACAGGATTCGAGCGTCATCGCGTCATGTGCGAGCAGCAGCTCGATCGCGCCGCCGCGATCCACCAGCGTCGCGGGCGCGTGCGCCAGCGGCGCGACCAGCACCCCCATCGTCGCCGCGGGCGCGCTGTCGCCGACGTCGTCCCACGAGGCGCCCTCGTCGCGGCTCAGCAGCAGCGCGGCCCGCCGCCAGCCCGGTGCGCTGCCCGCGGCGAACAAGGTCACGGTCGCGCCCGCGGGCGGCGCGTCGTCGAGCGGCGGCAGCTCCGCCACGACGATCGCGGTCGTGCCCGGCGGCAGGTCGGGCGCGCGCCGCGCCGCCCCCGCGTCGCCCGCCGCCGCGACCGCGGGCGCGCGGTCGAGCGCGGCCAGCTCCAGCGTCACCGCGTGGCGTTCGAAGCGCGTGCGCGCGACGCGCCACGCCGCCGCCTCGTCCGCGAGCCGCACCGCGTCGCCCGGGCGCACGTCGAGCGCGCGCGCGTCGCACGTCACGGTGCGCGTGACGCGCGCGGCGACGGCGCGGCGCAACGTGTCGCGCGCCAGCGTCGCGGCGCGCCCGGCGCCCAGCACCGCGGGCAGTTCCATCATGTCCTCGCGCCAGCCCGCGCCCTCGCGCCGCGCGCGCTGCGCGCCGAGCTGATGGTCGCGCGCGGGGTCGTAATGCGCCACCGTCACCACGCGCGGCACGGTCTCGATCGGGCGGCGCAGCGCGGTGCGCGCGACCGGATCGTCGATCACGCGCGCCGCGCCGCAGCGGTCCGCCAGCGCGACTCCGCCGGGCACCGCGACGAACCAGCCGCCGCACAGTGCCGCCAGCGGCTGGAGCGCGCCCGCGACGCTGTCGCCCGCGGCGGCATAACCGTCGACGGTGGCGTCCGGGCCGGCGCCGACGATCGCACCCGCGCCGATCGCGCGCGCGACGTCGCCGACGCGCACCGGCGCCGCGTCCGCGATCACCTCGAACGACAGCGCGGGCAGGCGATGGCCGAACGGGGCGAGCGGCAGCTGCTCGAACACCGCGTAGGCGATGCCGCGAAAGGCGGGCGCGTCGCGCTCGAGCGCGGCGATCAGCGGGTCGGGCGGCTGGTCCTCGGCGCCGCGGTGGAGGCGGAAGCCGGTGGCACATTTCCAGTCGCCCGCGGCGCCGCGGAGCAGCTGCCCGTCGGCCCAGATCCGCGCGACATCGACGATCGCGCGCGCCGACAGCGCCACCGCGAAAGAGACCGCATAGCTCTCGCCCGCGCCGCCCGCCTTGCCGTGCGCGCGATGGTGCGTCGCGACCGGCTCGGTCGACCAGATGACCGTGCCGCCGACGCGCGTGGTGCCGAACAGCAGCGGCAGCGGCGCGGCATAGGAGGCGTCGGGCACGCGCAGGTCCGACAGCCGCGGCCCGGCGCGGCGGCGCGGGGCGAAGAGCGCGCGGTCGATCTGATGCCCGATCACGCCGCCGATCGCGCGCCCGATCGGCCCGCCAACCGCGCGGCCCAGGGTGGAGAGGACGAGCGTGGCCATGACTGCCTCCGGTGCTTGTGGGAGCGAGGGCGGGGAAAGCACGTCGGGGGCGGCCTAGGCGGTCGCCCCGGTTGCGCATCCGGACCCAAAGGTTCCAAGGTCGCGCTGGAGTCTGATCCACCCCGCATGACCCCGTGCTCCTGCGTCCGCAGGAGCACTCCGCTGGTTCAAAATGGGTGGAACACAGGCTCGCCGCTCGCCCCACCGTCATCCCGGGCTCGACCCGGGATCCATGGTGCCGCGAGGAACACCGGCGTTGCGCTCGCGGAGGTATGGATCCCGGCTCGAGGCCGGGATGACGGTGAGGGGCTGTCCGTCATGGCGGTGGATAATCCGCTTGCGGATCGGCGACAGCTGAGACCAGCCAGCCGCCAGCCGCTTTTGAGTCCGGACCCATGGATCCCGGCGCAAGCCTGTCCTGAGCCACGCCGCAGGCGGCGTCGAAGGGGCCGGGACGACGAGTGTGGCCGCCGCGGCCATCCAGCTCGGGCCACGCCACCGACGCGCAGCGAGCGCCCCCAACGGCGCTCACCCGTCCCACCGCCACGCCGCGAGCAGCGGCCAGGGCGCGGCGCCGGGGCGTTCCACCACGCGCCCCGCCGCGGCGTCGGCGTGGATGATGCCGCGCTCGCTGCGCACCGCCAGGTGGAGCTGTGCCGCCGACACGCGCAGCAGCAGCACGTCGCCGGGTCGCGCGCCGTCGCAGCCGCGCCAGCCCGGCGGCAGCACCGGCCGCGGCATCTCGCCGCAGCGCAGCCGGTACGCGCCCGGCAAGGCCAAGGGCGCTCCCGCGCGCGCCGCCGCCACCGCCACCACCCCGACGCAGTCGAGCCCCAGCGCGGGGTCGCGCCCCTGCGCGCGGAACCGCGCCCCCACGACCGCGCGCGCGCCAGCGACCAGCCGCGCCCCCGGCGCCGCGCCCGCGCTCATCCGGCCGGGTAGCGCGTCAGCAGGTCGGTGCCCGGCACGAACGGCTCGCCGCGGAAGTTCACCGCATTGCCGAAGCGCCGCGCGCAGGTGGCGAGCCGCTTGTCGCAGCCCTCCACCAGCTCCACCAGCGTCCCCGCCGCCACCGGGTGCGGCGGCGGCTCGGCCAGCGTCACGGTCGCGCCCGCCGAGGCCAGCAGCGCGACGCGCGACCCCGCGGCGGCGCCGTCGCACCAGCGCAGCGTGCCGCCGCCATAAGCGCCCGACTCGGGCTCGGCCATGTCCAGCGTCACCACCTCCCCCGCGCTCGCGACCACGCGCGCGTAGCGCCGCCGCCCCGCCATCATCACGCGGCAGCGCGCGTCGCCCAGCGCGGCGCGGCAGGTCGGCGAGGTCGTCTCCACCGCGGGCCGGTCGAGCCGCGCCTGCTCGCCGAGCCACTCGGCGGTGAAATCATGCTCGCGCACGCTCACCGCCCCGATCCGCCCGCTGCCCAGCAGCCGCGCGGGTGCGGCGGGATCGCTCCAGTCGACCGCGAGGCACACCAGCCGCGCGCCGTCCCAGCGTCCGTCGGCGAGGTCGCGCGCCGCGATCGCGGCGGCGGTGAGCGCGCCGCTGGCCTCCATCGTATCGGCGTCGAGCCCTTCCCCCAGCGTCACCGCCGAGGGCGTCAGCCCCGGCGCGGCGCGATACACCAGCGCGTCGGCGAGGTCGCCCTCCGGCGGCACCACCACCAGGTCGCGGTCGTGCGACGTCAGCGCCAGCGTCACCCCGTCGCGCCGCTCGAGCCGCCAGCACAGCGCCAGCGCGATCACCCGGTCGCTCATGCCTCGCGCAGCTCCACCAGCGGCACGCTCGCCGCGCTGCCCGCCAGATAGGTGGCGCGCGCGACGCTGAGCCGGTCCTCGGCGAAGCGCACCGGCACGTCGAAGTCGAAGGACGCGGTCACCGCCGCGCCCGCGGCGGGCGCCTCGTCGAACGTCACCAGCCCGAGCGGCCCGAGCGCGAAGGTCGCGCGCTCCACGCCCGCGACGCGCAGGCGCAGCGTCCCCGCCACCGGGCGCGTGATCCGGCGCGTCGCCGCGTCATAGCGCGTCACCAGCGCGAAGGTCCGCGTCGCGCCGTCGCCGGTGCCGATCGGGACGTCGCGCGCCTGCCAGTCGAACGGGTCGCGCAGCCGGAAGCCGCGCGCCGGTCCCTGGCGCGCGCGGAAGAAGGCGAGCAGCGCCGCGATATCGGCCTCGCTGCGCACCCCCGGGCCGACGTCGTAGCGCGTGCGCGCCTCGGCCCATTCGACGCAGCGCGTCTCGTGCCCGCCCGCGCTCACCGTCACCGCGGTGGAGAAGCCCGGCACCACCTCCGCCTCGCGCCCGAGCGCGAGCGGGAACAGCACGTCGTCGAACGCCTCCACCGCATCCTCCCCCTGCCAATAGACCAGCCCGTCGCGCAGCAGCTGCGGCAGCGCCCAGAGATAGCGCGCCGCCACCCCGCGCCGCGCCGCCGCGCCCGCCGCGGCGACGATCGCGCCCCAGCCCGCGCGCGCCGCGGCGTCGCGCACGAAGCCCGCCAGATATTCCTGCCGCGCGGGCGGATAGCCGAGCAGCGCGGTGGCCAGCGCGACGCCGTGCGCGCTCGCCGCGGTGTCGCCCGCGGTGACCCAGGCGTAATCCTCGAGCTGGAGCACGTCGAACGCGGGCGCCGCCCAGTCCGCCGGGAGGTTGAGCCGCCGCGCCCCCGGCATCGCGGGATCGAGCACGGTCGGCAGATAGACCAGCAGATAGGTGACGCACGCGGGCCAGTCGCCGCGCACCGCCGCCACCAGCGCGGCGGTGGCGCGCGCCAGCGCCGCCGCGGCGCGGTCGAGCGTCGCGCGCTGATCCGCGGCGGGGACGGCGCGCAGCGACGCGATCGCGACCGGCTGGAGCGCGGCGCGCGCGCTCGCGTCGTACAGGCACGGGCGCGCGTCGGCGGTGATCCACCACCACGGCTCGCCGACCTGGAAGCGCGGCACCAGCCCCGCGCCCGCGCCGATCGCGACGAAGGCGCGCGCCACCGCCTGGAGATAGTCCATCGCCCCCGCATGCGTCGGCGACAGCAGGGTGGAGGGCGGATCCCAGCCGGTCAACGCCGGGCTGTCGTCGGCGGCGCGCTGCTTCCAATCGTCCCAGCAATGCTGGTCGAGCAGCTCGAACGACACCGACCAGATCAGGTCATAGCCGAGCCGCGCCGCGCGCCGCGCCAGATCGGCGTGCCACGCCGCGCAGGGGGCGTTGAGCGTGCCGCCGCGGCGGCTCACCAGCCAGCGCGTCCGCTCGCCCGCCGCCACCGCCTCGAGCCGGAAATAATGGCTCATCCCGACAAAATGGTCGATCGCGCCGCGATAGCCGAGCTGGAGCGCGTTGCGCAGCAGCCGCGCCGGGGTGAGGTGGTAATGGTCGTCATACCCGCTCGCGACGCGCAGGTCGTGCGCGGGCAGCATCACGTCGCCGATCGCCAGCACCGCGCCCACCCCGTCGACGCGGATCGCGCTCAGCTCGGCCCAGCCCTCGGCGGGGGCGTCGAGCGCGCCCGTGCCGCGATCATAGCCGGGCGCGACGAGCGACACGAACAGCCGGTCGACGTCGCCCGCCCAGACCGGGTCGCGCTCGCCCGGCAGCGCGAAGCCGCCGTCGAGCGCGGCGAAGTCGAGCGTCACCGCGGCATCCTCGGGCGCGCCCGCGGCATAGTTCCACAGCCGCACGTACCAGGCGCGCGCGCGGCCCGCGGCGTCGCGCCCCTCGATCGTCAGCGTCGGCCCGTCGACCTGGTCGAGCGCGCGCACCCCGGCCGAGCGCCAGCGGAACGACAGGGTGCAGCCGCGATAGTCGCGCGCGGTGTCATAGCCGAGCAGCGGATGATCGTGGCGGTCGACGCTCTCCCAGATGATCCCGGCGAGATCGTCGCGGCGATAGAACACCGCGTCGACGCGCAGCACGTCGGGCGCGGGGTTGGTCGCCGCCGCCATCATCGGGCGCGGGAAGTTGACCGTCCAGAAGCGCGGGTCGAAGCGCGTGAGCACGTCGGCCTCCTGTTCGTCGCGGCCGCGCGCGAGCCAGAAGGGCATCACTCGGCCTCCTCCAGCGCGGCGCGGACCGCGCGCGCCACCTGCCGCGCGGACCGTTCCAGCGCGCGCGGCGCCTCGCCCGCCGCGGCATGGACCGAGATGGCGAGATGGAGCGCGCCGCGCGCACCCACGCCCCGCGCGCCGTTGCCGCCGTCGCTGCCGTCCGCACCGGGGAGAGCGCCGCCCGGCCCCGGCCAGCGCGGCGGCGCCCCCGCGTCCGCGCCGCGGCCGCCCGACGCGTGCGCGTGCCGGTGCCCCGACAGGCCGAGCAGCCCGCCGAGCAGAGCGGTGAGCATCCCGCCCGCGACGCCGCCGCCCACGACGCTGCGCACGCCGTCGCGCAGCGCCGCGCGCGCTACCGCGTCCATCGCCGAGAGCGCGACGCCGCGCAGCTCGTCGAAGCCGATCTTGCCGCGGCGTACCGCCTCGCCCAGCGCCTGTTCCAGCCCGCGCGCGGCGCGGGTCGCGCCCGTGGCGAGCGGCCCTTCGATCTGGCCGCGCATCGTCTCGACGTCGCGCGCGAAGCCCGCGGTGTCGGCGCGCACGCCGATCACCAGCCGCTCGATCTCCTCATCCATCGGGGAACATCTCCTGCAGGCGGCGGCGCAGCGCCGCATCGGGGGGCGGGGCGTCGCCGGGGGCGAGCGCCGCACCCAGCGCGGCCAGCTCGGCGGGGGTGGCGCGCCAGAAGTCGTCGGGCCGCCATCCCAGCGCGAGCGTGGCCAGTCCGGCGAGCCGCGTCGCGGCGGCGGCGAAGCACGCCGCCTCGGGCACGGCGGGCGGGGGCGCGGCGCTCATCGCCCCGCCAGCACCTGGCGGAGCAGCGCGTGGAGCGCGGGGGTGGCGGCGGCGAGCCCGCCCGCGACCAGCGCCTCGCCGAGCGCGTCGCGCGTCAGCGCCGGCGGCGCGTCGTGGCGGCAATGCCAGAACAGCGCCGCCAGCTCGGCGAGCGCGAGCTGCCCCGCCGCGGCGCGCTCGACCAGCGCGAACAGCGGCCCCAGCTCCTGCTCGGCGGCGACCAGCGCGGCGAAGCTGGGGCGCAGCACCAGGGTCTCGCCCGCGACGCGGATCGCCGCCTCGCCCCGCGCAGGATTGGCGGGCGCGGGATGGGCGGGCGCGGAGTGCGCGGCAGCGCTCATGCCGCCACCACCGCGCCCGAGCTCTCCAGCGCCAGCGTATAGCTGCGCTCGCCGTTGTAATCGCCGGCGTAGTCGAGCTTGGTGACGAGGAAGCGCCCTTGCATCGCCTCGCCGCTCTCGAAGGTGAGCCGATAATCGTCGAGCGTCCCGGCGAGCGCGCTGGCGCGCAGGCGCGCCTCGGCGGCGGAGCCGGTGAAGATCCCCGCGGCGGCGACGCTGACCGAGCGCACGCCCGCGCCCGAGAGCAGTTCGCGCCACCCGCCCGAGTCCTTGTTGGTGATGGCGACCGCCTCGCCGTTGACGCTGAGCTGGGTGGTGCGCAGCCCCGCGACGGTACGGTAACCGCCGCCGCCGTCCGCGACCTTGAGCAGGAACGCGCTGCCTCTCTCCGCTGCCATGTCGGTTCTCCTGGTTGATGAGGGTGGAAAGGGGGCGCCGCCGGGCGGGCCGCGCGCGCTGTCGACCTGGTGGTTCGAGGTGGGGTGACAAAATCCTCTCCGGCACTGGGAGGATCTCGGTCACGGCGTCACCCCGACCGCAGCATCCGCACGCGGACGTCGACCAGCGCGCTCCAGCGCGCCGGCGCCTCCGCCACCAGCGCGAGCCGCACCGGCGCGACGCTCACCACCTGCCACGCCCCCGCCGCCGCGGGCAGCGCGAGCAGCGCCGCCTCCGCCGCCGCGGCCAGCCGCTCGGCGCGCGCGCCGCTCTCGCCCTCGTCGCGGATCGTCACGCCGAGCCGCAGCTCGCGCCCGTCGTGCGTCTTGCTGCCCCAGTCGGTCGCCGCCAGCTCGCGCAGCAGTGCGTAGGGGACCGCCGCGCGCGGCGGCGGACCGTCGAACACGCGCGTCACGCCGATGTCGCGCAGCGCCGCCAGCGCGGCCGCGCGCAGCGCCGCGTTGGCGCTCTCCGCCGCGCTCACGGGCGCCACCAGCCAAGCCGCGGGTCGGCGAGCCAGCGGCGCACCAGCCCGCGCGCGCTCACCGCCACGCCCTCCGCCACCGGCTCGACCCGCGCGCCGGGCAGCAGCGCCGCCAGCCGCGCCGCCACGCGTGCGCGGACCCGGTCGACCCGGCGCGCCGCGATCCGCTCCACCGCGGCGCTCACGCATGCGCTCCGGCGAGCAGCCGCAGCGCGCGATGCGGTCGCCACAGCGCGCTCACCGCGGCGGGCAGCGGCGCGGCGGCGCCGCGGTCGGCGAACAGATAGGCCGCGAGCAACACCACACCGTGGCGCAGCGCGGGCGGCAGCGCGCCCCAATCGGCGGCGGTCCCGGCGGTGACGGTCAGCTCGGCGGCGCGCGCGGTGCGGACCCAGCCGGTGGCGTCGCCGTCGATGTCGAGCGCGACCGCGGCGTCGGCGGGGGCGAGCAGCTGGCGCACCGGGCGCGCGGGCAGCGGCTGCCAACGCGCCGCGCCCGGCACCGCGACGACCAGCGCGCGCACGATCAGGACCTCGCCGAGGAACAGCTCGGCGGCGCCGAGCGCGGTCTCGATCAGCGCGACGGCGAGCGCGTCGTCGTCGGTGGCGGCGGCGCGCAGCTCGGCACGCAGCGCGGCGAGCGCGGCGGCGCGGTCGGCGGCGCCCAGCGCCACCGCGCCGGGCGCGCCGCTGAGGATCGGCATGACGGGTCTCCTGATGTTTGTTGGGCGGGGCGTCCGCCATGCGGCCGATCCTCCCCTGCAAGGGGAGGTGGCGCGCGTAGCGCGACGGAGGGGTGTCGCCATCGGTGCGGGCCCATAACCTCACTACCGGCGCCACCCCTCCGTCAGGCCTGCGGCCTGCCACCCCCCTTGCGGGGAGGATCTAGCCCCTCACTTCTCCGCGAACTTCAGCAGCTTGATCGCATCGCTGTCAGCGACGCAGCCCGCGACGCGGCGGGTCGCGTAGAAGGTGACGAACGGCTTGTTGCTGTACGGGTCGCGCAGCACCGCGGTCTCGCCGCGATCCGCGATCAGATAGCCCAGCCGGAAGTTGCCGAACGCCAGCGCGGGGCTGTCAGGCGCGACGTCGGGCATGTCCTCCGCCTCCACCACCGGATAGCCGAGCAGGGTGGCGGGCTGCGCCGCCGCCAGCCCGGGCTGCCACAGGAACTGGCCGTCGCGCGTCTTCACCTTGCGCACCCGCGCCGCGGTGGCCGCGTTCATCACGAAGCACGCCCCCTGGCGATAGGGCGCGCGCAGCGCCTGGACCAGATCGATCAGCCGCTCCGCCGGATCCCCCGCGAAATCGCCCGCCGCGCCGCTGGGCAGATATTGCAGCGTCCCGAACGCGCGCCGCCCGTCGGGCGCGGCACCGAGCGGCGCGCGCAGGAAGCCGCGCGGCCGCCCCTCCCCGCTGCCGTCGACGAAGGCCGCGCCCTCGGCCTTGGCGAACTCGGTCGCGATCTCGGCGGCGAGCCACGCCTCCGCGTCGAACAGCGCGTCGTCGAGCATCGCCTGGCTCGCGCTCGGATTGGCGTAGAGCTCGCCCCCGGGCGGGACCAGCTCGTGGAAGGTCGGCGTCGCGGTGACGGGGCGCGGGTCGGTCTCCCCCGCCCAGCCGGACGGCGTGCCGCCGCTGGTGATCAGCTTGCGATAGCCCGCGCTGCCGACCTGCACCACGTTGGCGATGGCACGGATCGGGCTGAGGCCGACGAGCTGCGCGTCGATCCTGTCGTCGAGCTGGGTCGGGATCGCCACCCCGCCCCCCTCGCCGGTGGTGCCGGTGAAGGCCTTGGTCTCCAGCGTGGCGCCGCTGCGGATGTAGCGCGCGAAGCCGGCGTCGCGCTCGGGCCGCGCGCCCTCCAGCAGCGGGCGCGCGTCGACGGTGTCGGTCATGGTCGGTCTCCTTCGGTGAAAGGGTGAGGGGGGGGGCAGCCGGGGCCGCGCTCGCGCGCCGCGTGGAGGAAGGTTCACGCGAAGACGCGACGACGCGAAGAAGAAGGGTTGTTCACGCGGAGGCGCGGAGGCGCGGAGAGGGGTCGAGCGCGGCAGCGCTCCCTCGTGTCACCGCGGTGCGGGCGCGCGACGGTTGCCGCCGTGACCCTCCGCGCCTCCGCGCCTCCGCGCGAGCATCCTGCTGGCGCTACGCGCCGTGACGCTCGGCGCCCGCGCGTGGCCATCGTCGCATCTTCGCGCTGCGGTTCATGTCCTCGAACAAGCGATGTGCTCCGGCGTCCACCGGAACACGATCCAGCCCGGCGCGATCCGGCGCCAGCACCCGTTCCCGGAGCGCGCCCGCTTCGCGTCCTCGCGTCTTCGCGTGAACCTCCTGATCGACCGTCGACACCGGCGGCTCGTCCGCCCACCAGTCGACCAGCGCCCCGGGCTGCATCGGCACCGCCACCAGGCTGACCTCGACCAGCTCGGCCGCGACGATCGCGCGGTGCGCGCCCTGGCGCACGCGGCGCGCGCGATACGCCACCGAGAAGCCCGGCAGCGCGCCGCCCCGCACCGCGCGCGCCACCGCGGCGTCGTCGACCCGCGCCTCCACCAGCAGCCCGCGCGCGTCCGCCGCGATCAGGCGCAGCACGCCCACCGCGCCGCCGCGATGCTGGCACAGCAGCGGCACCGGCCGGACCGGGTCGAACACGCCCGCGCGCAGCACGTCGCCGGCGCGGTCGACCCGGTCCCACAGCGCGGCATAGCCGCCGCAGCCCAGCCCGCCGCTCACTTGCCGTCCCCGCCGAGGTCCACCCCCAGCCGCATCGCCAACCCGAGCAGCAGCAGCGCCCCCAGCGTCCGCGTCACCCAGCCCAGCAGCGCGCGCCACATCGAGCGCTTGGCCGCGCGCCAGCTCTGCAGCAGCTCGCGCAGCGCGGCGACGTCGCCCGCCGCGCCGGCGTCCGCCAGCCCCAGCCGGGTCAGCGCGCGCGTCGCGCCCAGCTCGCCCGCCTGCTCCGCCACCGCGCGCAGCGTCGCGGGGTCCGCGCCCTCCGCGGCGAGCTGCGCGAGCAGCTGCGCCAGCACCGCGGCGCTGCTCTCGCCCGCGTCGCGCGGCGCGGTCATTGCCAGTCCACCATGACGCGCTTCTCCTCCGCGGTGATGAAGTCGGCGGCGGCGACCATCCGCCACAACCGCTCGCGATCCTCCGCCAGCGCGGGGACGCGATCGAGGTCGACGCGCAGCACCGCGTCGCCGCACCAGCGCGCCAGCCCCGCGCGCAGCCCGCCCAGGATCGCCTCGGCGAGTGGCAGCACGGTGAGCCGCCACAGCGCGCGATTGGCCTCGGCGTAATTGGCGTGGGTCGAATCCCCCGGCAGCCCGAGCAGCATCGGCGGCACCCCGAAGGCGAGCGCGATCTCGCGCGCCGCCGCGGCCTTGGTGCCCGCGAAGTCCATGTCGGCGGGGGTGAGGCTGAGCGGCTGCCACGTCAGCCCGCCCTCCAGCAGCAGCGGCCGGCCCGCGTTGCTCGCGCCCGCGAAGCCCGCGTCCATCTCGTCGCGCAGCCGGCGGAACTGGTCGGGCGACAGCGTGGCGCCGTCACGCGCGTCATAGACCAGCGCGCCCGAGGGCCGCGCCGCATTGTCGAGCAGCGCCTTGCTCCAGCTCGCCGCGGCATTGTGGATCGCCACCGCGGGGGCGGCCGCGGCGAGGCAGCCCAGCCCGTAATGATCGTCGAGCGGGTGGTAGCGGCGCAGGTGGATCACCGCCTCGGGCGCGAGCCGGGCGGCCCGCGCGGCGACGCGATAGACATAAGCGGCGGGCCAGCCGTCCGCATCGGGCTCGACGCTGACCCGCTCGGGGCGCAGCGGGTAGAGCGCGGCGGGCGTTCCCTCGCCGTCGCGCAGCGGCTGGACGAAGGCGTTGCCGTGGAGCAGCAGCTGCGCCGCCACCGTCTCAAGCAGCCCGGGCGCGGCGACGAGCGCGCGCAGCGCGGGATCGGGGCAGTCGAGCGGCGCGCTGGCGACGCTCTCGGCGACGAGCCGCACCGCGCGCTGCGCGATGGCGTTGCCGAGATAGGCGGCGCGCACCTGCGCCTCATAGCCCTGCGGCCAGGCGGCGGGCGGCAGCCCCACCGCGACGCCCGCGCGCGCCAGCGCCGGCCGCGCCGCCGCGACGGCGGGCGGGTCTTTCCTGAACCAGGCCATGGGAGCATCCTTTCGCTCGATCGAAGGGTGGCGGTGGAGCGGCATCCCCGCCCCGAGGTCGCCCGGCCGCGCGCGGTGGCGCGGCCGCGCCGACACCCGTTCCATTCCTTACAGTTGCGCAACATTGTAAATGTTGCCGTTACCAACCCACCCCCGCGCGATGGTACAAATCGACGCGACGAGAGGTGGCGCGACCGCAGCGGGGCGGCGCGACGCCGGTGCCCGCGCCGGAACGCGCCGGACGGGCCGCGTCACGCAAGCGAAGAGTGGGAGGGAATCATATGCTGAAGTCATTCGCCTGCGCGGCGGCACTCGCCGTCGCGTCCTACGCCATGCCCGCCGCGGCCGACACCTGCACGGGCACCTGCGGCACCGCCGCGCCCAACGGCGTGGTCACCGCGCCGCCGGCCTATGGCCCGTCGTACCAATATGTCTCCACCGTCAACGGCGTCGACGGCGCCGGCCGGATCGGCACGCTGGGCACGAACGGGTCGCAGCTCGTCACCAGCGCGTTCACCGCCGCGGCGGGCGACGCGCTCAATTTCTACTTCAACTACGTCACCAGCGACGGCAGCGGCCAATACACCGATTATTCCTTCGCCGAGCTGCTCAAGGACGGCGCGCACGCCGCCTGGCTGTTCACCGCGCGCACCACGCCCAACGGCAACACCAGCCCCGGCTTCGGCCTCCCCGCCAACGATTCGGTGCTGACGCCGAGCAGCTCCGCGATCGTCGCCGGCGCGCCGGCCTGGTCCGCGCTGGGTGACTCGACCGGCCGCTGCTTCTCGTCGGGCTGCGGCTATACCGGCTGGATCGGCTCGAACTATTCGATCGCCACGGCGGGATCGTACCAGCTCCGCCTCGGCGTCACCAACGTCAACGACGACGCCTATCAGTCGGGCCTCGCCTTCGCGGGGATCACGATCAACAACGCCCCGATCGGCAGCGTGCCCGAGCCCGGCACCTGGGCGCTGATGATCCTGGGCTTCGGTGCGGTCGGCCAGGCGCTGCGGTCGCGCCGCCGCGACGCGCAGCGCAGCGCGCGCCTCGCCTGATCCGGTGCGACGACGCGTCGGCACCGCGCCGGCGCGTCGTCGTCCCCGCGATCACAGCACGCGCACCCGCACGACCCAGCCCCCGCCCTCGCCCAGCAACAGCGCGGTGAGCGCCCAGACGCAGGCGTCGGCGCGATCGGGCGAGCGCCCCGGCCCGGCATAGCCGCCCCCGGCGACCAGCCCCGCCAGCTCGTCCTCCAGCGCGGGGAAGGCGCGCGCGTGCCACACCCGCCCCGCCTCGTAGAGCGCCGCCACCGGCTCGGCGCGCGCCACCTTGCCGCGCGTGGCATGGACCAGCCGCAGCGGCAGCGCCGCGTCCGCCGCGCGCAGCACCTGCGCCACCATGTCGCCGCCCTGATTGGCCTCGGCGACGACGCGCTCGGCGGCATTGCGCGCGGCGCAGGCCGCGACCGCGCGCGCCCAGCGCTCCGGGCTGGCGCCCACCAGGCTCGCGTCCTCCAGCACATAGCCATTGCCGTCGCGCCCCAGCGCGGCGGCGACGATGCCGCAGGCGTCGCCCTCGCTCCCCGCCGGGGGATCCACCCCCACCACCACGCGCACCAGCGCGGGCAAATGCGCGGCGCGCTGGCGCTCGATCAGCGCGCGCGGCCACAGCGCCCCCGCGGCATCCGCGATCAGCTCGCCGTCGAGCTCCTGCCGCCCCAGCCGGGTGCCGCCATAGCTCGCCTCCACCGCGCGGACGAAGGCGGCGGGCAGATGCGGATTGTCGCGCGTGCGCCCGCGCGTCACCGCGGTGTCCGTCGCCGCGACCAGCCGCCGCAGCAGCAGGGTGGCGCGCGGGGTGGTCGTCACCAGCGCGCGCGGCGCGGCGCCGGCGCGCAGCCCGAGCAGCAGATTGTCCCAGGCGGCGGGGGCGGCCCATTTGCCGAGCTCGTCGGCCCAGGCGAAATGATGCTCCGGCCCGCGCAGCGACTCGGGCGCGGCGGCGGAATAGACGCGCGCGCTGGCACCGCTGGCGAAGCGCAGCTCGCCCGCGGCGGGGCGCCACGCCACCGGCTCGCCGTGCCGCGCCACCGCGAGCACGCCGCTGGGGCCTTCCACCATCACCTGGCGCGCGTCGTCGAGCGTGGCGCCGACCAGCGCGATCCGCGCCGCGGGCACCGCGCGCGCCATCGCGCTGACCCATTCCGCCCCCGCGCGCGTCTTGCCGAAGCCGCGCCCCGCCTGGAGCAGCCACACCCGCCAGTCGCCCGCGGGGGCGAGCTGCCCCGGATGCGCCCAGGCGGCCCATTCGTCGAGCAGCCGGCGCAGCGCGACGGGATCGAGCGCGCCGATGATCCGCGCGCGCTCTGCCGCGGCGACCTGGTGCAGCGCGGCGAGCGTGTGACGCAGCGGCGCGGTCATGCCCAGACCCGCGGCAGCGCGCGCGCGGCGGCGAGGGACGCGGGCGCGGCGTCGTCCGCGCGGGCGGAATCGGGAGGGCCGGCGCTGCCATCGGGCCGCGCCGTCGCGCGGCGATCCGGCGGGAGCGCGGCGAGCGGGCGCGCGCGCCACGCCGCCGCGTCGCCGCCTTGCACGGGGGCGCCGTCGTCGTCGCCGCCCACGCCGGCAGGAAAAGTGTCGCCCCCACCCGCCGCCGCGATCGCGCCGGGCGCGAGCGGTCGCGCCGGCGAAGCAATGCCGTCGGAGGACGCCGCGCGCGCGCCGTCGCGTCGCGTCAGCGCCGCCTCGTCGGTCGCAGCCGGAACGTCGCCCGCTACCTCATCTCCCGCCACCTCAACCTCCGCCACCTCGCGCCCCGCCACCTCCGGCTCACCCACCTCAGGCCCCGCCGCGTCGAAGGGCGGCGTGTCGCCCCGCGGCGCCTCGGCCGCAGGGGTCGCGCTTCCGTCGACAAGGCGCGCGCGCGAGGGGCGCCGCGGCGTCTCGGCGCCGATCCCGCGCGCCCCTGCCGCACCACCCGCAGGCGCAGCGTCGCACGCCGCCTCCGCCCCGTGGCCGGGCGCGTCGGACGCCGCGAGCGCGTCGGCGTGGTGCTGCAAGCGCCGCAACAGCTCGTTGCCTTCGGGGCTCAGCCCCTTGGCGCCGGCGCGGCGACGCGGCGACGCGGCGCGCGCGGGGTCGCCGGGCGCGGCGGCGGTGGCGGCGCGGCGGCGGTCGAGCACGGTCAGCGCGCCCGCGAGGTCGAACGCGCGCGCGGGGTCGAGCAGCCGCCGCAGCATCGCGGTCTCGAGCCGCTCGTAACCGAGCGCGAGCGCCTCGCGCCAATCCGCGGCGAAGCGCGCGCTGCGCCGTCGCAGCGCGTAAGCGGCGGCGGGATCGATCCCCGCCGCCGCCGCCGCGTCACGGTCGCAGCCGGTCATCGCCAGCCGATCGAGGAAGCGGCTGCGCGCGCGCGCGTCGAGCCGTGTCGTCACCGCCGCGCCGTCCCGCGCCGCCGCCTGCGCGCGCGAGTCCGTGTCGCGTGCCGCGTCCTGCCCCATCGCGCGCCTCCCGTCGTCCGATCCATGGATGTCGAGCATGCGTCGCGGCGGTGCCGCTCGACGCACGTCGGGCCGGCACGGCGGGGATCGCCCCGCGCCGCCCGGCCCGACTCACATCATCTCGATGTTCTTCTTTTGTACACAAAGAGCGTCACGCTGTCAAGCCGCCGGTTCCCGCGCCTCTCCGCGATCGGCTGGCGCGCCAAAAGCGTTGGAAAGATCAATTAAATGGGTAGGTTAGCGACAAAGGGCGGTGATCGCCGGCGAAGGATCGAGGATGGAGAACGGGCTGTACCTGCTCCGTGTCACGCGCGCCGCGAGTGCGGCGCAGGGGGTGGCGCTGCTGCGCGACGGTACGCTGCTCGGCGGGGACAGCCTGCACTGGTGGGAGGGGGCGGTGACGAGCGCGGGCGAGACCTTCTCGGGCGAGCTCACCATCCACAAGCACGCGCCCGGTCCGTCGATATTCGGCTTCTTCGCGTTCGATCTGGTCACGCTCGCGCTGGCCGGCGCGCGCGCGGGGACGCAGTGGCGCGCGGAGGCCCGGTCGAGCGCCGCCACCGCCGCCCCGCTGGACCTCAGCCTGCGCCTGCTGCGTCCGGCGTGATCCGGCTCAGCCCGCGGGCTGGCGCAGCCGTCCGGTGAAGCGCAGCGCGCTCTCGCGCAGCGAGTCCGAGCGCTGGCTCAGCTCGTGCGCCGCGACGTTGACCGAGCGCGCCATCGTCTCCGACGATCCCACCAGCCGCGCCAGATCGTCGAAGGCGCGATCCGAGTCGGTGACATGCACCGCCGCGTCCGACGCGATCAGCCCCAGCGCGCGCACGATCGCCGCCTGCACGTCGAGCGCGCGGCGCGACGAATGCGTCGCCGCGGCGGAGGCGTCCATCATCTCGCCGATCGTTTCCGCCCCCGCCGCGGCGGATTCGCCCTGCCCCTTGATCTCGCGCAGCACCCCGGCGATCTGCGCGACCTGGCGCGCGGTGGATTCGGCGAGCTGCTTCACCTCGTCCGCCAGCACCGCGAAGCCCAGCCCCGCCGCGCCCGCGCGGCTCGCCTCGATCCGCGCGTTGAGCGCGAGCAGGTTGATCCGCGCCGCGATCTCGCCGACCGAGTCGATCACGTCCTCCACCCCGCGCGCGCGCGTGCCGAGCTGCTGGAGCCGCGCCACCAGCTCGACGCTGATCCGCTGCGCCTCCAGCGTCACTTCCGCGGCGCGCGCGATATCCGCCTCCAGCCCCTGGGTCGCGACCTCGAGCTGCGCGCTGTCCTTCACCACGCGGCCGACCACCTCGGCGGTCGCCTTGGTCCGCTCCGACGCCACCGCCGCGGCGCGGTCGCCCGCCACCGCCTCGCGCTCCAAGGCGGCGGCCTGGCGGTCGAGCGTCTCCGCGATCGCCGCGATCGGGCGCAGCACCGTGCTGAACTCGCTCTCGAACAAGGTCAGCGTGCGCGCGGACTGCTGCTCCACCTCCTGTTTGCGCAGCGCCTGTTCGCGGTCGCGCTCGCGCGACAGCAGCGCCACCGTGCTCTCCTTCTGGCGCAGCTGTTCGACCAGCCGCTCCGCCGCGGCCCGCGCGTCGCTCGCGGTGGCGGCGGCGACGCGGCTCTTGTCCGCCTCCTCCTCGGCCTGGCGCTGCTGCGCGGACAACAGCCGCGCCAGCCCGCGCGCGCGGCCATATTGCATCACCCCGATCGCCAGCGTCAGCGCCACCAGCAGCAGCGCGGGCAGCACCGCCGCGCGCAGCATCGCGGTGCCGGGCAGCGCCTGCTGCCACGTCAGCCGCCCGGTCGCCTCCGCGCGACGCAGCACGTCGACCTGGGGCAGGTCGCTGCCCGCGATGTCGGGCAGCCAGCGCAGCCCCGTGATCGCCATCGCCGCGCCGATCTCGCTGGTCAGCTCGCCCGCGATCGGTTGCAGCATGATGAGATAGCGCGGCGCCGCGGTCGCGCTGGCGAGCCCGTGCGAGGTCGGGCGGATCGGCGCGACGCCGAAGAAATAGGGCCGCCCCGCGAGCGACACGCGCGACACCAGCGGGCGCTCGTTATGGTCGGACAGCCCGAGCTGGCGGCGCAGGTCCAGCCCGGCGAAGTCGCTCAGCCGCGGGCTCGCCCCGCGCGCCCAATAGCCATAATGCTGCGCGCCGGTGCGATCGACGACGAACACCCCGCTCATCGGGATGGTGAAGACCTTCCACACCCCCGGCCCGATATTGGCGTCGAGCCAGACCGGGTCGTGCCCCAGCACCGCGTGGCGGTACAGATCGTCCCACAAAGCATAGCCCTTGAGCCAGCTGCGGAACGACATGGCCTTGCCGTCGAGCGCCTGTTCGATCGCGCGCTTGGTGGCGGCGGTCTGCGCGCGATCCTGCTCGCGCGCCTGGACGATGCCGAAGCCGCACAGCGCGGTGATGAGGATCATCGCCGCCGCGACGTAGCTCAGCGCGATCTGCCCCGCGAAGGACAATCGGCGTCGGCGCAGCAGCCATCCTCGTCTCACCGGTCCGCCTCCCGTCAGCGTGGCCCGCGCGGAACCTAAGGGCAGATTGATTAACGAAGCGATTAAGAGCCGGTCCGGCCACATGATGGCCGTCATCGTCGCGCCCGCGCGTCTCGTCAGGTGGCAGGCAGGTCGCGCGAGTCACGCGTCTTTCATCGTGCCGACGCACCAGCGTCATCCTGGCGCGATAGCGGCACGGCTTGCATCGCGCGCCGCCGGGGATGACAGGGACGCGCCAGACCGGCGCGTTACCGCGCGCCGGCGTTGCGGAGGAGCGGCGGACATGGTCACCGATCGACGCGCCGTGCTGCGCGCCACGCTCGCCGCCGCGGCGGCGGGAGCGGCGGGCACGCCGATCGCTCGCGCGCTCGCGCTGCCCGCGCGGCGCCGCAGCGGCACGATCGCGGACGTCGATCATGTCGTCGTGCTGATGCAGGAGAACCGCTCGTTCGACCATTATTTCGGCGCGCTGCGCGGCGTGCGCGGGTTCGACGACCCGCGCCCGCTGCTGCTCCCCGGCGGGCGCGCGGTGTGGCACCAGCCGCTCACGCGCGGCGCGGCGACCACGGTGTCGCCGTTCCGGCTCAACGCCGACGGGCACCACAACAATGCGATGACCAGCCTCGACCACGGCTGGCGCGGGCCGCACGCGCTGTGGCGCGACTATGACGCCTGGATCGAGCGCAAGACCGCGCTGACGATGGGCTATCACGATCGCCGCGACCTGCCCTTCTATTACGCGCTCGCCGACGCCTTCACGATCTGCGACGCCTATCATTGCTCGGTGTTCGGCTCGACCAACCCCAATCGCATGTTCCTGTTCACCGGCACCAGCGGGCTGTCGGTCGGGCAGGAAGGGCGCCACGTCGGGTCCAACGTCGACGACGGCAATTGGACCGGCGATGCCGGGCGCGACGACCGCGCCTTCGCGGGCTATCCCTGGACCAGCTATGCCGAGCGGCTGGAGCGCGCCGGGGTGAGCTGGCGCGTGTACCAGGAGCACGACAATTACGGCGACAACGCGCTCGCCTATTTCAAGGCGTTCCGCGGGCTCGACCCGACCGATCCGCTGTACCGCCGCGCGCGCGCGATCGTGCCGGGGTCGACCGCGGACAATGCCGCCGCGTCGGAGGGCGAGCATCTCGTCGCGGCGGTGCGGCGCGACGTCGAACAGGGCACGCTGCCACAGGTGTCGTGGATCGTCGCGCCCTATGAGGTCTGCGAGCATCCCGAGGCGCAGGGGATGGAATATGGCCAGTATTTCACCGCGCGCCTGCTCGAGGCGCTGACCGCCGATCCCGCGGTCTGGGCGCGCACCGCTCTGTTCGTCACCTATGACGAGAATGACGGCTTCTTCGATCACGTCCCGCCGGCGATCCCGCCGGTCACCCCGTCGCTGGGGCGCGCCACGATCGACCTGCGCGGCGAGACGTTCGGCGGCGATCCGCTCGGCGTCGGCCCGCGCGTGCCGATGCTGGTGGTGTCGCCGTGGAGCAAGGGCGGCTGGGTCACCTCCGAACAGTTCGACCACACGTCGATCATCCGCTTCATGGAGCGGCGCTTCGGGGTGATGGAGCCCAATATCACGCCGTGGCGCCGCGCCGCGATGGGCGACCTCACCGGCGCGTTCGACTTCGCGCAGCCCGACCGGCAGCTCCCGGCCTGGCCCGAGACGCGCGACTATCCCGCCGCGGCGCGCGCGGGCCGGGCGGCGCGGCGCCCGGCGCCGCCGGCGCAGGCGGGCACGGCGCGGCAGGAGCCCGGCCAGCGCCCCGCGCGCGCTCTGCCCTATCGCGTGCGCACCGCGCTGCGCGTCGACGCGGCGGGCGACCGGCTGCTGCTGCGGATCGAGAACCACGGCAGCGCGGGCGCGACCTTCTCGCTCCAGTCGAGCGCGGAGGACGAGCCGCGGCGCTTCTACACCGTCGGCGCGGGCGCGGCGCTGGACGAGGCGCTGCCGCTGCGCCGCGACGTGCCGCGGCGGCTGCGGCTCCACGGCCCCAACGGCTATCTCCACGAGCTGTGGGTGAGCGATCTCGCCGCGGCGGCGCTGGAGCTGTCGGGCGGCTTCGATCCGGCGAGCGGGCGGTTCCTCGTCGCCGCCACCAACACGGGCAGCGCCGCACGCACGCTGCACGTCGCGGCGCAGACCTATGCGCGCGACGCGCACACGCACCGGATCGCGCCCGGCGCCACGGTCGAACAGGCATGGGACGTGCGGCCGAGCGGCCTGTGGTATGACATCGTGCTGCGGCTCGACGACGGCGCCGCGCCGCTGATGCGCTTCGCCGGCCGCGGCGAGGACGGTCGCCCCGGCCGCAGCGACCCCGCCCGCGCCGACGTCACCGCCTGAGCGCCCCGGCCGCAGCGACCCCGCGCGTGCCGGCGTCACCGCCGGAGCGCGCGGGGCGCGGGGCGGCTCAGGAGCGCGGGGTCAGCCGGAGCAGCCGGCCCTGCGTGTTGCCGTCCTCCAGCAGGTAGATCGCGCCGTCGGGGCCTTGCTCCACGTCGCGGATGCGCGCGTTCATGGCCCATTGGTCGCCCTTGCTCGCCGCGGTGCCGTTGAGGTCGACGCGGATCAGCGCGCGCGACGACAGCCCGCCCATGAACGCGTCGCCGCGCCACTGCGGGAACAGCCGGCCGGTATAGATCATCAGCCCCGCGGGCGAGACCGAGGGGTTCCACCACACCTTGGGCGCCTCATAGCCGTCGCCCGCGCGATGGTCGGGGATGTCGCGGCCGTCGTAATGCGAGCCGTTGGAGGCGTTGGGCCAGCCATAGTTGCGCGCGGGGCGGACGAGGTTGAGCTCGTCGCCGCCCTTCGGCCCCATCTCGTTCTGCCACAGATTGCCCTGCGGATCGAACGCGATGCCGAGCAGGTTGCGGTGCCCGTAGCTCCAGATCTCGGGCAGGAAGCCCTGCGCGGCGAGCGGGTTGCCCGGTGCCGGCCGCCCGTCGGGGGTGAGCCGCAGCACCTTGCCGAGCGACTGGCGCTTGTCCTGCGACGGGGTGAACTGCTGCCGCTCGCCCGCGGTGAAGAACAGGTAGCGGCCGTCGGGCGAGAAGGCGATCCGGCCCGAGAAATGCCCGTCACCCGCGAGCAACGGGGCGGCGCGGTACAAGGTCTGCAACCCCGCCAGTTGCGGCACGCTGCCGCTGCTCGACAGCGTGCCGCGCGCCAGCACCACGCCCTTGCCGCCCTCGCCCTCGGCCGAATAGCTCAGATAGACGCGGCGCGTGGTGGCGAAATCGGGCGCGACGACCACGTCCATCAACCCGCCCTGCCCGGCCGAGCTCACCGGGATATTGGCGATGGTCTGCTGCTGCTTGCCGTCGGCGGAGACGAGCAGCAGCCGGCCCGCCTTCTCGGTCACCAGCATCCGCCCGTCGGGCAGGAACGCCATCGCCCAGGGCGCGCTGAAATCGGCCACCACCGTGACCTCGAAGGGGGTCTGCGCCGCCGCGCTCGCGCTCACCGACGCGCCCGCGAGCGCCGCGCCCAGCGCCAGCGCGACGCCACTTGTGCGGCGACCGCCGCTCATCTCGTTCCACATGATCCACTCTCCCGCATAGAGGACGCGCCTGGCGCGCCGGTCGGTCCGATCGTCAGGCGTGCCGCGGCGCCGCCACCGCGGTGCGACGCCGCCGCAGCGCCTGGCCGATGCCCGCGAAGCCGATCAGCATCATCGCCCAGGTCGCCGGCTCGGGCACCGCGCCGGGCGCGCCCGCGGCGGTGACCGACACGTCGTCGAACAGGATGCCGCCCTGGTCCTGCCGCCCGTGGATGCGCAGGTCGGTGGCGCCGCCGGTCGCCAGCAGGTTCTTGAAGGTGAACTGGCGATAGCTGGTGACGTAGCGGTCGGTGTCGAGGTCGTAGCGCGCGCTGTCGTGGTTGGGGTCGGCGATCAGGTCGACGAGCGCGCCGTTCCAGTAGACCGAGAAGCCGCTCGTCCCCGCCGCGGTCTCGGCGACCCAGAGGCTGAGATCATAGCTGGAGCCCGCCACCGTGGTCAGCGCCTGTCCGATGTAGAAGCCGCCGCCATAGCTCGCGGTACAGGCCGCGCCGACGCAGCCCGACACCGCATAGCCGTCGCTCGCGCGGCCCGCGCCGGCGAAGGCGGTGATGAGCGCGCCCGACCCCGGCGTGGGATCGACATACCATCCGGTGGCGCCGTTCTCGAACCCGGCATTGGTGACGATGTTCGCCGCCGCCGCCGGCGTCGCGGCGAGCGTGGCGAGAACGAGCAGAGCAAGCCTCTTCATGGACGTCCCTCCTTTTATCTGGGTGCAACCCTAACTGGGGCGGGGCGGCGGCGGGCAGCGGTTTCGCGCCGCCGGACGCCCCGATCCCTCCCTATCGCGTTACCATTGTCATCATCGCCCGCGGGCGGGGCGGCCGTGGACGCGCGCACGCCGAGCGGCCGGGCGCGCGCGGGGCGCGACCCGCCGGGGCGGTCGAACGTCTGGAGGCCATCATCACCACGGATGCTCCCGAAGGCGCGGCACCAACGATCGGCGCGCGCGCGGGTTCGCGCCCGATTTGTCCGCGCAGCGCCGCCGTTACGGGGCGTGGCCGGCGCGGTGGGTCATGCTGGCGCGTGGTCCAGATGATTCGAACCAGCGAAGTGCTCCTGCGGACGCAGGAGCCCAGCGCCACGAGGGTCACGCCCGCGGTCCTGGGCTCCGGCGTTCGCCGGAGCACGGTTCAATCGAGGTGGATCAGACTATAGCCGCCGGCGCGATCTGCCACATACGCCATCGTCGCCCGCCTGAGCCCGCGGCGCCGCGCTCATTCGTAGCGCAGCGCGCGCACCGGGCTGGTCCGCGCGACGCGCAGCGCATGGCCGCCGACGGTCAGCACCGCGATCACCAGCGCCAGCCCGCCGCCGAGCAGGAAGGGCAGCGGGGTGAGCGCGATGCGCTGGTCGAAGCCGTTGAGCCAGTCGCGCATCATCCACCAGGCGATCGGCCAGGCGATCAAATTGGCGATCAGCACCGGCCGGCTGAACTGCCACACCAGCAGCCGCACGATATCGATCGTGCGCGCGCCCAGCACCTTGCGGATCCCGATCTCCTTGGTGCGCCGGTCCGCGGTGAAGGCGGCGAGCCCGAACAGCCCGAGGCAGCCGATCACCACCGCCAGCAGCGCGAAGCCCGCGAACAACCGGCCGCGCGCCTCCTCGCGCGCGTAGAGCTCGCGGACGATGTCGTCGCCGAAGCGGCCAGCGAACGGCACCTGCGGCACGTTGCGCTGCCATACCTGCTCCACCGCCTCGCGCGCCGCCGCGGGGTCGCCGGTGAAGCGCACGATCAATTGGCTGAAGTCATTGCGCTGCATCACATAGACGATCGGCTGGAGCGGGTCGCGGAGCGAGCGGAAGCGCGCGTCCTCCACCACGCCCACGATCGTCACCGGCACCAGCCCGTAGCCGGGCAGCGACAGGCCGGCGCGGAGCTGCTGGCCGATCGCGGCGGCGGGGGTGGCGAAGCCGAGCCGCCGCGCCGCCTCGCGCGTGACGACGACGTTGGCGCCGCGCGCGACGAAGGCGCGCTCCGCGGCCTGGTCGAGCCGCGGCGGCGTGGTGGCGTCGTCGCGCCCGATCGCCTCGGAGAAGTCGCGCCCCGCCGCCAGCTTCATCCCCATCGCGCGGAAGAAGCCGACCTCCACCGCGTAGCGGCCCAGCGTGACGCCGCCGTCGCTGCGCCCGGCGCGATAGACCGACACCGACGTGTTGTTCTGCGGCGCCACCGCGATCTGGGTGCGCGCCGCCGCGATCACGCCGGGCAGGCGCCGCACCTGCTCGGTGACCTGCTGGTCGCGCCCGTCGACGCCGCGAAAGCCGAGATTGCCGACCTGGAGCAGCCCGTCGCGCTGATAGCCCGCGTCGACGGTGCGCGCGTAGACGGTCTGGCCGTAGATCACCGCGGTGCAGACGATCAGCCCGATCGACACTGCGAACTGGCCGATCACCAGCGCGCCGCGCAGCCGCCCCGACCCGTGCGCGTCGGCGGCGGAAGTGTTGGCCTTGAGGATGCGGGCGGGCTCGAACCGCGCGAGGTAGAAGGCCGGATACACCCCCGCGAGCACCCCCACCCCGAGCGTCAGCGCGACCACCATCGGCAGCACCCCGCCCGGACCGACATAGGGCAGCACCATGTCGGCGTGGAGGAAGGCGTTGAAGGTCGGCAGCAGCAGCTCCACCAGCGCGAGCGCGAGCAGCATCGCGATCGCGGTCACCATCACCGCCTCGCCGAGGAACTGGACGATCAGCTGCGCGCGGCTGGCGCCCAGCACCTTGCGCAGCGCCACCTCGCGCGCGCGCTGCGAGGCGCGCGCGGTGGCCATGTTGGTGAAGTTGACGCAGGCCATCCCCAGGATCAGCAGCGCGATCACGCCGAAGGTCGCGACCGTCACGCGGTCGTTGCCGGGCGTGGCCGAGGCGCGCTGCGCCTCGCCGAGATGGACGTCACGCAGCGGGGTCAGGCGGAAGTCGGTGTAATCGCCCGGGTTGCTGCGCTCGCCGTCGCTACGGTTGTCGGGGATGTTGCGCTTCTCCCAGGCGGGCATCCGCGCCTGGATCAGCGCGGCATCGGCGGGCGAGCGCAGCCGCACGAAGTTCCAGCCCTGCTGATTGTCCCACAGCGCCAGCTGCTCGCGCCGGTCGGCGAACTGCGCCTCCAGGTCGAAGCGCGCGACCGCCCTGGCGGTGAAGCTGGAATGGCGCGGCCAGTCGCGGAACACCGCGGTGACACGGTAATCCACCGGCCCGGTGTTGTCGACGATCGTCAGCGTGCGCCCGATCGGGTCGGCCGCGCCGAAGCGGCGGCGCGCCTCGCTCTCGCTCAGCGCGATCGAATGGCCGTCGGGCAGCGCGGTGGCGGCGCTGCCGCGCACGAACGGCACCTTCATGATCTCGAACAGATTGCCGTCCGCCATGCGCAGATCCTCCAGCTCGGCGGCCTCGCCGTCCTGGATCACGATCGGCGAGAAGCTGCGCACCCACACCAGCCGCTCGATCTGGTCGGGGTAATCCTTGGCGAGCGCGCGCCCGGCGACGATCGAGCTGACCTGGAGCTTCATCTCCTCGCTGCCGTCGTCGGTCGCCTGATAATAGGTCTGGAACTGGAAGGCGCGGTCACCCTCCTCCATCCAGGCGTCGTAGCTCGTCTCGTAGCGGACGTAGAGCAGGATCATCAGACAGGCCGCCAGCCCCAGCGCGAGGCCGGCGATGTTGATGACCGCATAGGCGCGGCTCTTGGCCAGCGCGCGCAGGCCGACGAGGATGTAGTTGCGCCACATGCGACGGGCTCCGGTCAGATGGTCGGGGTCAGATGGTCGGGATCAGATGGTGGGGATCAGGCGGCGCGGCGGCGCTGCTGGAGGATGCGGCCGTCGAGCATGTTGACGACGCGGCCGGCATAATCGGCGTGCGCGGGCGAGTGGGTGACCATCACGATCGTCGCCCCCTGCGCGTTGAGCGACTGGAGCATCCGCATCACCTCCTCGCCGTGGCTGGTGTCGAGATTGCCGGTCGGCTCGTCGGCGAGGATCAGCTTGGGCTCGGCCACCAGCGCGCGCGCCACCGCGACGCGCTGCTGCTGCCCGCCCGAGAGCTGGCTCGGGCGGTGCCGCGCGCGATGCGCGATGCCGACGCGGTCCATCACCTGCTCGGCGCGGCGGCGCCGCTCGCTCGCGGGAACGTCGTGGTACAGCAGCGCCAGCTCGACATTCTCGCGCACGGTGAGCTCGTCGATCAGGTTGAAGCTCTGGAAGATGAAGCCGAGATTGGCCTTGCGCACCGCCGCCAGCGCGGCCTCGCCGAGCCCCGCCACCTCCTGCCCGTCGAACAGATAGGAGCCGCCGCTGGGCCGGTCGAGCATCCCGATCAGGTTGAGCAGGGTGGACTTGCCGCAGCCGGACGGGCCCATGATCGCGACGAACTCGCCCGCCGCGACGTCGAGGTCGATCGCGTCGAGCGCGGTCGTCTCGATCATGTCGGCCTGGTAGACGCGGGAGAGCTGGCGCATCTGCAACATGGTCATTCCTTTCGCGCGGAGAGGTCGAGCCGATCCTTGTCGGCGAACCCGGTGTAGGGGGAGGTGATGACGCGCTCGCCGGGATCGAGCCCCTCGAGCACCTCGACCACGGCGGCGTTGCGGCGGCCGAGCCGCACCGCGCGCTTGGTCGCGCCGCGCCCGTCGGGGTCGACGACGAAGACGAAGCGCCCGCCGCTCTCGGCGTAGAAGGCGCCGTTGGGGATCAGCCGTGCGGGCGTGGGATCGCCCAGCGTCACCTTGGCCTGGAGCGTCTGGCCGCGCTGGATCCCCGCGGGTTCGTCGCCGACGAACTGGAGGTCGACCTGGAACTGGCCGTCCTTCACCTGCGGGTAGATCTTGGAGACGCGCGCGGCATAGCTGCGCCCCGTCACCTCGACGCGCGCGCGCTGGTCCAGCGCGACGCGGCCGAGATAGAATTCGTCGACGCCCGCGATCAGCTTGTTGCGCCCCGGGCTGTCGATCTGGCCGAGCCGCTCGCCGCGCGCGAGGCTCTGGCCGACCTGGAGGTCGAAGCCCGACAATTTGCCCGCCACCGGCGCGCGCAGCTTCAGCGCGGCGAGATTGGCGCGCGCGATGTCGAGCCCCGCCTGCATCGACGCGATCGAGGCGCGCTGCTGCGCGAGCTGGCTGGTCTGCAACCGCTCGTCGGTCGACTGGCTGCGGCTCACCGCGGCGTAACGCTGCTTCTCGTAATCGAACTGGTCGCCGGTGTCGGCGAAGACGCGCCCCGCGACGAAGCCCTTGGCGGCGAGCGGCGCCTCGCGCTCATATTGGCGGCGCGCGCGCTGCAATCCCAGCCGCGCCTCCAGCAGCGCGCGCTCGTTGGTGAGCCGCGTCTGCGACAGCGCCAGCTCCTGGCTGCGCATGTTGTTGATCTGCTGCTCCACCTCGGTCTGGCGCGCGAGCGTGGAGAGCTGCAGCTCGGCGTTGGAGAGCTCGACGATCGGCTGGCCCGCGGCGAGCGTCACGCCGTCCTCGACCAGGATCTTCTCGACCCGCCCGCCCTCGATGGCGTCGAGGAACACCGTCAGCAGCGGGGTGACGCGCGCGCGCAGCGGGATGAAATCGTCGAACGTGCCGTTGCCGACGCGCGCGATCGTCAGCCGGTCGCGCGCGATCGACTGGGTGTCGCCGCGCGGCGCATAGCGCCAGAACGCCGCCGCCAGCAGCACCGCCACCAGCGCCGCCGCGGCGGCATAGGTCCAGCGCGGCGGCCCGCGCCGCGCGACCACGCGGTCCATCGCGCCGCCGGTGACGGGGCGCTCGGGCAGCGCGGGGCCGACCGCGACGGGGCGTTGCAGCCGCACCGTCACCGCGCCGCCGCCCGCCGCACCAGCGACTGTCCGATATCGGACAGGAGTGACCGATCGCGGACAGTCGGCGCCCCCGTGCTGATCGAGAGGCGGAACGTGCTCGTCTCGAGCCGCACCTGCCACCCGCCCGTCGCCGCGCGCCAGCGCAGGCCGTCGAACAGCAGCAGCGCCAGCAGCACCGCCGCGACCAGTGCCGCTCCCCTTCTCCGCCCTTGAACCATGTCCCGCCGATCCGCTGTCCGTGTCATCGCCGGCCGCGTTGCAGCTTCCGTGCCAGCGCGCGCGCCCGCGCCGCGCGGCGACTGGCACGGCTTTTGTTTGTCCGATCCCGGACAGCCATTGTACGAGAACGGCCTTATGCAGCAGGAGCGCTACCCCCTGTGCGTCGTCATCGACGACGACCCCGACATATTGACCGCGGCGCGGCTGGCGCTGCGCGCGGTGTTCGCGGAAGTGGCGACGTGCCTCTCGCCCGAGACGGCGCGCGCGCTCGTCGCCGAGCGGCGCCCCGACGTGGTGCTGCTGGACGCCAATTTCGCGCGCGGCGCGACCGACTCGGTCGAGGGGCTGGCGCTGCTCGACGCGCTGCTGCGCGACGATCCCGGACAGATCGTCGTGATGATCACCGCGCACGCGGGGGTGCAGGTCGCGGTGGAGGCGATGAAGCGCGGCGCGGCCGATTTCGTCGCCAAGCCCTGGTCGAACGACCGGCTGCTCACCAGCGTGCGCAGCGCCGCCGCGCTGGGCGCGTCGCGGCGCGCGCTGCCGCGCGCCGCGCAGGTGCCGGTGGTGCCCTCCGCCGCCTGGCCGCTGATCGGCGGCTCGCCCGCGATGGCGCGGATCCAGTCGCTGGTCGCGCGCGCCGCGCCCACCGACGCCAACATCCTCGTGCTGGGCGAGAATGGCACGGGCAAGGAACTGGTCGCGCGCGCGCTCCACGCCCAGTCGCGCCGCGCGGACAAACTGATGGTGACGCTGGATCTCGGCGCGATCGCGCCCGAGCTGATCGATTCCGAGCTGTTCGGCCATGTCAAAGGCGCCTTCACCGACGCGCGCGCCGATCGCGTCGGGCGCATCCAGGCCGCCGACGGCGGGACGCTGTTCCTCGACGAGATCGGCAACCTGCCGCTCCACCTCCAGCCCAAGCTGCTCACCGCGCTGGAGCAGCGCCAGGTCACCCCGGTCGGCGCCAACCGGCCGGTGCCGGTCGACATCCGCGTGATCGCGGCGACCAACATGCTGCCCGCCGCGCTGCGCGACCCGCGGCATTTCCGCCAGGATCTGCTGTTCCGGCTCAACACGGTGGAGATCGAGCTGCCCGCGCTGCGCGAGCGCCGCGAGGACGTGCCCGAGCTCGTCGCGCATTATGCCGCGCGCTACGCCGAGCGCTACGACCGGCCCGTCCCCGTGCTGGCGCGCGACACGCTGGCGGCGCTCGCCGCGGCGGACTGGCCGGGCAACGTCCGCGCGCTGCGCCACGCGGTCGAGCGCGCGGTCATCATGGGCGGCGACGCCCCGCTCGCGCCGCAGGACTTCGGCGTCGAGCCCAGCGGCGCGGCCCCGTTCGCCGGCGCCGCGCTGGCCGACGGCGGCGGCGACGACCTCAACCTCGAGCGCGTCGAGCGCCGGCTGGTCGAGGCGGCGCTGCGCAAGCACGGCTATAACATCTCGGGCGCGGCGGGCGAGCTCGGCCTGTCGCGCGCGGCGCTGTATCGCCGCATGGAAAAACATGGGCTCTGACGCGCGCTTCACCGCGATCGCGCTGGGCTGGACCGCGCTGCTGGCGGCCGCGATCGCGGCGGGGGCGTGGGGGCTGGCGCATGGCGGCGGCGCGGCGACGCTGCTGGTCGCGGCGGGCGGCGTCGCGCTGGGCCTCGCCGGGCTGCTGCGCCACGTCCACCGCACCCAGATCGCGCTGGCGCGCTTCGTCGAGGAGATCCGGCTCGGCGACGCCACCGCGCGGATGCCGCGCGCGCGCGGCGGCAGCACCGCGCGGCTCGGCGCCGCGCTCGACACGGTGATGCGCACGCTCCAGCAGGGGCGCGCGCACGACATGGCCGAGCTGCGCTTCCTCGAGGCGCTGCTCGACGACGTGCCGATCGCGCTGCTGCTGATCGAGGGCGGGCAGGTGCGGCTGGGCAACAAGGCCGCGCGCGCGCTGTTCGGGGGCGCGACCGAGGGCGACGCGGCGCGCTTCGCGCCCTTCGGTGCCGAGCTCGGCGCGATCCTCGCCGACACCGCGGGCGGCGCGCAGCGGCAGCAGATCGTGCGGCTGACGCTGCACGGCGCGACGCAGCGCGCTCTGGTGCGCCGCGCCAGCCTCGCGCGGCTGGGGGTGACGGTCGGCGCGGTGACGGTGGAGCCGATCCAGCAGACGCTCGACGCGGTGGAGGTGGCGGCGCAGGCCGCGATCGTGCGCGTGCTGACGCATGAGATCCTCAACTCGCTGACCCCGATCGTTTCGCTCGCCGGCACCGCGACGGTGCTGCTGGGGGAGGATCCGGTCGAGCTCGACGAGGCGCGGCTGGCGGTGCTGACGCTCGCGCGCCGCGCCGAGGCGACGCGGCGGTTCGTCGACAGCTATCGCGAGGTGGCGCGGCCGATGCAGCCGCGGCGGCGCCGCTTCGCCGCCGCCGCCTTCGCGCAGGAGCTGGCGCGGCTGTTCGCGGCCGACTGGCTCGACCATCGACTGGCGTGCGAGGTCGAGGCGGGGCTCCTGCTCGACGCCGATCCCGATCTGCTCGGCCAGGCGGTGATCAACCTGCTGCGCAACGCCGCGCAGGCGAGCGACCGCCCCGACCGCCGCCGCGTCGTGCTGCGCATCGCGGCGACGCGCGACGGCGCGATGATCGAGGTGGAGGACAATGGCTGCGGCATGCCCGCGGCGGTGGCGCGCGACATGTTCCTGCCCTTCTTCACCACCAAGGAGAGCGGCACCGGGGTGGGCCTCCATCTCGTCCGCCAGGTGGTGGTGGCGCATGACGCGCAGGTCGACGTCGTCTCCACCGTCGACGTGGGCACGACGATCCGCATCGCGGGGCCGCTCGGCTGATCCGCCGGGGCGGCGCGGTGCTCTTCCTCTCCCGTCGTCCCGGACGTGCTCCGGCCTTCGCGAGAACGACGTGCGGTTGGTCTGCGGCACGGTGGATGCCGGACGCAAAAGGTTCATTGTCGCGGAAGCGGCTTGCCCCCGTCATCCCGGGCTCGACCCGGGATCCATGGTGCCGCGAGAGCCGTCGGCGTTGCTCTCGCGGAGAGATGGATCCCGGCGCCAGGCCGGGATGACGGGGGAATGGTGCAAAGGTCTCGTGCTCGCAGGAGCACCCGCCGGTTCACACCAGAGGGATCTCCCGTCAGCGCGCGAAGCGCCACTCGACCACGTCCGCCCCCTCGGGGAAGTCGAGGCGGACGTAGCGCGCCGCGCCCGGCGCGCGCAGCCGGATCGGCGACCCCGTCGCCGCGTGCGGCGCCGCCACCTGCCGCCAGCGCCGCCCGTCCTGCGAGGTCGACATCGTGAAGCGCAGCGGCGTCGCCGGGGTGGCGGGGAGGATCAGGCTCTCCCCCACCGCCGCGACCGCGCCGAGATCGGCCTGGAGCCACGCACCCGCGGGCGCGCGCCAGGTGGTGGCGTAATCGTCGTCGCCCGCCGCGGCGGCGTCATGCCCCGGCTCCGCCGCCGAGGCGCGCAGCGATGCGCGGCGCCCCGGCGCGCGGCGCGGCGCGGCGCCCGCGATCGGCGGGCCGGCGCGGGTCGGCACCACGCGCGCCAGCCGGTCGCCGTCCACCTCCAGCCGGTCGACCGCGATCTGGCGGCGCACCGGCCCGCCCGCGACGAAGGGCAGGGCCTGGCGATGGTAGAGGATCAGGTCCTGTTCGCCCGCGCGGAACACCGCGTGATGCCCCGGGCTGATCACCCCGCGCGCGCGATCGGTCGACAGGATCGGCGCGTCCTCGGGCTCGGTGAACGGCCCCAGCGGCGAGTCACCCACCGCGTAGCGCACCTGATAGGTGTCGGTGGTGGTGTTCCCCCAGCTGTAGGTCAGGAAGTACCGGCCGTTGCGCTTGAGCATGAACGGCGCCTCGAAATAATGCGCCGGGGTGACGTCGCGCGGCTCGCCGTCGAAGGTCACCATGTCGGGCCGGAGCCGCACCACGAAACAATGGCCGTTGACCCAGTTGAGCCCCGATCCCCAGTAGAGATACGCCTGCCCGTCGTCGTCCACGAACGCCTCGGCGTCGATCATGTGGAGGCCGGGGCGGTAGTCCGCGGGGACCAGCGGTTTGCCGCCGTTGGCGTCGCGCCACGGCCCGGCGGGATGCGGCGCGGTGCCGACCCAGATCTCGTTGCCGACCGAGACGTACATCCAATAGCGCCCGTCGCGACCGCGCACCACCGAGGGCGCCCAGACCTTGCTCTTGCCCGAGGTCGGGCTGGTCGCCGCCGCCTTGGTCGGCCAGTTCGGGGTGGAGAAGGTCCAGTGGCGCAGGTCGCGCGAGCGCCACAGCCCCAGCGTGTCGCCGCCCCAGGGATCGATCGTCGCGAAGACGAACCATTCGCCCGCGTGCCGGACGATCGAGGGATCGGCGAAATAGCCGGGGATCAGCGGGTTGCCTGCCTCGTCCGCGCGCGGGGCGGCGGCCCAGCACCCCGCCGCCAGCGCCAGTGCCGCGATCGCCTTGCCCGCGCGTCGCGCCGCCCCCCGCCCCGTCGCCATCCGCTCGCTCCCCGTTGTCCTCGTCGTCGCCAGAGAACAGGAGCGCGCCGCCCGGCGCAAGGCCGGCGTCGCGACCTTCTGCTGCGAACCTATCGCAAAAACGCTTTACCGACCCGGAGGCAGCCGCTAACGCGAGCGAATAGCAACTGAAATCGGGGAATGCACATGCTGGCTGGTCCTGGCCTGCGAACGATCGCGCTCGTCTTGTCGACCTGGGTCGCCGCCGCTCCCGCCGCGGCGGCGCCGGCCGATGCCGCCGCGCCCGCCGCCGAGGACCCGCAGGATCAGGACATCGTCGTCACCGGCGAGAAGGACATCCGCCCCACCACCTCCACCAAGCTGCCGCTGACGCTGAAGGAGACGCCGCAGTCGGTCACCGTGGTCGATCGCCAGCGCATCGAGGACTTCAACCTGACGACGATCACCGAGGTGCTCGCGCAGACCCCGGGCGTGACGGTCTCGTCGATCGACAGCAACCGCACCAACTTCAACATCCGCGGCTTCGCGGTGCGCAACTTCCAGAACGATGGCGTGCCGACGATCTATCAGGTGAGCGGCTACGAGAACTCGCCGATCAGCGACATCGCCATCTACGATCGCGTCGAGGTGATCCGCGGCGCCGCCGGGCTGGTGACCGGGGTGGGCGACCCCTCGGCGACGATCAACCTGGTGCGCAAGCGCGCCCCGCGCGAGTTCCACGGCTATTTCAACCTCCAGGCGGGCAGCTTCTCGAGCTATCGCATGGAAGGCGACATCGGCGGGCCGGTCACCGCCGACGGCTCGGTGCGCGCGCGCGTGGTCGCGGCCTATAGCGACCGCGAATCGTACATCGACCTCCAGCACGATCGCGTCCCCGTCCTGTACGGCACGATCGAGTGGGACGTGACCCCGCACACGCGGCTGCGCGTCGGCGCCGATTACCTGCGCACCGACTCGCAGGGCGCCGGCTGGGGCTCGGTGCCGCTGTTCTACGACGACGGCACGCGCACCGACTTCCCGCGCTCCTTCACCGGCGCGGCGCCGTGGAACCAGTGGCTGCGCGAGACCACCACGGTGTTCGGCGCGATCGAGCAGGACATCGGCACGCGCTGGGTCGCGCGGCTGAGCTACAACGGCCGCCGCGCCGACAATGACAGCACATTGTTCAACATCCCCGGCGGCTTCCCGACCCGCGACGGCATCCTGCGCGTCGCGCCGTTCAGCTTCTACGGCGAGGTCGACCAGAATGAGGACGCGCTCGACGGCTATGTCGCGGGCAAGGTGACTTTGTTCGGCCGCGAGCACGAGCTGGTGCTGGGCGCCAACCATTTCGAGCGCGACCTCTCGGCCGGCCGCAGCGCCTTCGGCACGCCACCGTCCAACTATCCCGCCGCCGTGCCCGGCTATGACATCGACCCGTGGATCCCCAGCTTCGCGCCGCCGCCGATCGTGCGCACCGACGCGCTGCTGTTCTCGCAGGACGTGCGCCAGACCGGCGGCTATGGCGTCGTGCGGCTCAACCCCGCCGACTGGCTCAAGATCATCGCGGGCGCGCGCTACACCGACTATCGCGCCGACCGGAACGACTATGACACCGCCGGCACGCTGCTGCCCGACGCGCCCAGCAACATCCAGCGCGAGCGCCGCTGGGCACCCTATGGCGGCGTGGTCGCGGACCTCACCGGCGCGATCTCGCTCTACGCCAGCTATGCCAGCGTGTTCAATCCGGTGTCCGCGCGCAACCGCGCCAACGACATCCTGCCCCCCACCGTCGGTGCCAATTACGAGGCGGGGGTGAAGCTGACGCCGTTCGGCCAGGCCTTCACCGTCTCCGCCGCGGGCTTCCACATCCGGCAGGACAATCTGACGATCGTCGATCCCGACGCGGTGCCCAACTCGCTGCCCGGCAACCTGACCCCGTCGCTCTCGATCTCGGGGGTCAAGACCTGGGGCGGCGAGCTCGAACTGGCGGGCGAGCCGCTGCCGGGCTGGTCGCTCAACGGCAGCTACACCTATGCGCGCTCGCGCGATCGCTTCGGGGTGCGGATCAACCCGCAATTCCCGCTCCATATCGGCCGGGTCTACACCACCTATCGGCTGCCGGGCGAGCGGCTGACGATCGGCGGCGGCGTCTCGGCGCAGTCGCGGATCTACAGCGTCGGCAACGCGCCCTCGGGCCGCTTCGGCGCGAACGGCGCGCCGATCCTGGTGCCCGGCGAGGTGTCGCAGCGCGGCTATGCGCTGGTCGACCTGCTCGCGCGCTACCGGCTGACCGAGCGCGCCACCGCCAGCGTCAACGTCACCAACCTGTTCGACCACGGCTATTACCGCAACGTGCAATTCTCGTTCGGCGGCGCGGGCGGCTATTATGGCGAGCCGCGCCGCGTGATGGGCAGCATCCGCGTCACGCTGTGACGCCGATGCTGCCGTGCGCATAACCTAGGTGACACGGCTTTGGGTTGACGCAGCCCCCTCCGGCTCGCGAGGTGGTGCCCGGTACCACAGGGTAGAGGGAGTTCATGCGCCAACCCGCGGCCTTCAAGGTCGTCATGCTCGTCGAGGACGATCCGGACATCGCCGCGATCGTCAGTCTCAGCCTCCAGCTCGACCCGCAGCTGGAGGTGATCGCCATGCCGAGCGGCCGCGCGGCGCTCGACCGGCTGTCGCGCGCGCCGCGGCCCGATCTGATCCTGATCGACAATCATCTGCCCGACATGGACGGGGTCGCCTTCGCCACCGCGCTGGCAGCGAACGCGCGCGCGCGGCCACCGATCGCCTTTCTCACCGCCGCGGTCCGCCCCTCGGATCGCGAGCGCTACGACGCGGTGGGGGCGATCGCCGTGATCGCCAAGCCGTTCGAGCCGACCCTGCTCGCCAGCCAGGTGCGCGCACTGCTCGGCGCGACGTAACGCCTCGTCGCAACGGCGCTTGCGCGCGGCCCGATCCCGCCCCTACCGGCCGGGATCGAGTGCGCCCGCGGCGCCGATGGAGGTGGCATGACCGAGCGCGCCAGGTTGATCGCGGTATATGCGCAGCGCCTGCGCGCGGCGCTGGGCACGCGCGCGATCGGGGTGGCCGCGGCGCAACGCGACGCCGCCGAGGGCGCCGTGCGCGCGGAATGGGACGCGATCGTCGCGGCGCTGGCGCGCGCCGACGCCGACGCGGCCGCGGCGACCGAGCACCACCGCGGCTGAGCCGCGGCCGCCGGTCAGGCGCCGACGAGCTGTCGGCTGCGGCGCCCGGCGACGAGCTGGACGACGCGCACGATCGCCAGCGACACGACGGTGACCGCCAGCGCGGCGACGACAAAGGCCACCACCCCGCTGAGCGGCGGGATCGGCAGCTTGTGCTGCGCCTTCTCCAGCGCCGAGATCACATATTGGTGAACGAAGAACACGCCGAAGCTCATGTCGCCGAGCCGGCTCACCAGCGGCGGCAGGCCGTTGACGAAGCGGTGAAGGAAACCGAGCACGGCGAGGCAGAACAGCATCTTCGACACCAGGTACACGCCCTCGTGCCCGGCGCCGCGCATGTCGAACAGCAGCGGCAGGAAGATCGCCAGCGCGAGCAGCGGATACCAGCGCGCCAGCGGCGGCATCATCCGCTCGCGATAATGGCTCAGGCACATGCCGCCGAGATAGACCGGCAGGTAGAAAGCGGCGTTGTGCAGCGGCGACACGTCGCCGGGCGAGCGCGACAGATAGAAGGACAGCGCGAGCAGCGGCACCAGCGACAGATAGAGCCGCGGGCGACGGTCGATCGCCAGGAACACGGGCGACAGCAGGTAGAAGATCACCATCACCGGGATGAACCACAGCGGCGTGAGGTGGCTGCCGGTCAGCAGCAGGAACAGCAGCACCTCCACCGCGGTGTCGACGAAGGCGGGCGCGCCGGTCTCGCTGACGTGCTTGATCCCGGAGAGGAACATGAACAGCGCCGGGATCGAGCAGAACAGATAGGGGAGCACGACGTTGCGCCCCTTGCTCTTCAGATAGCTGCGATAATGGAAGGTCGCCGACAGATACTGGAAGAGAAAGCCCGAGATGAAGATGAAGATGAGGTTGATGCTGCGCAACAGCAGCAACATCGTCGGCGACCAGACCGCGTCCGCGGGCGGGAAGAGGAAGCGGGTGTGCGACAGCACGACGAGGAAGATCGCGACCACGCGCGCGGCCTGAATGTAATGGAGCCGCTCGCGGCGGGCGGGCGGCGTCTCGGCCTCGGTCGCCGCCGCGTCGAGCGGGAGCGGGGATGTTGCTACGGTTGACGACATGAGGGGTCTCCCACCTGGTGACGGCCGATCGTGTTCGGGGCGAGTGGCGCGGCAGCGCCGCCGACGCTGGTCGGCCGCAGGCGGCGGAGGCGCGCGCGCATGGACGGCCCCCGTCGCGCACCGAAGAACGGCGGCCGGCAAGACAGCGCGACCGACAGCGCGGCGACACCGCGCAGCCCGTCGAGTTCGAGGTAATGCCTCCTCGCGGTCATTGATCAGCCCCCCGGCTTCGTTGCGCCCCCAGGACGCGCTCCCCACCGGGCTCGTCGGTTAAGTTTGCCGTAGCGTCAATGAGTTCGCCGCAGACTCCGCGACAGAATTGCCACCATATTGGCGACCATCGCCGGATCGGGCGCGATCGCACCGCGGCCGGAAACGAGGGGCGCGCGCCGCCTCGCGCATCGCAGCGGCGGGGTCGCGCGTTCCCCCTCGGACAAGGAGAGGCGCGATGCATTCGATCGACAAGCAGAAAAGGTTGCACTTCGACGTCGTCAACGTCGGCCTGCGCGCGCAGGCGACCGCGGTCGGGCTGGTGCAGCTCTGCGTCGAGCTGCGCGACGCGGGCGTGCTGCCCGACGCCGCGCTCACCCGCATCAAGGACGCGATCGCCGACGAGGTCTCGGTCGCCGGCCCGCGCCGCCGCGGCGCGCAGGACCTCCGCCGCGAGGTGCGGGACCGGCTCGACCAGCTCTTCGCCGGCGAGACCAAGGTCGGCTCGGCCGAGGCGCTGTCGTTCGGCGACACGCCCGACGGCTGACCCCGCCGAGCCGGTCCCGTCCCCCTCACCCGCGTCGCTCGCCGCCCCGGTCCCCCGGGGCGGCAGGGCGCGCCGCGCTCAGGCGACGCCCGCGAAGCGCAGCAGGTCGACCATCGCGAACCGCTCGTGCTGGTCCTGCGGCCGGATCGTCGGCAGGAACGGCTGCCACTCGGGCTCCTGCGACAGATAGGAGGTGCGGTCGCCCTCGATCAGCCCGATCATCACCTCGGCGACGATGCGCCCGCCGACCGGGCCGAGCCGCTCGCCCGCCGCGAGGCTCTCCGCCTCCTGCAGCACGTAGAACCACAGCGGCGTATGATCGTCCAACCCCCAGGGCGCCAGCTTGGACAGATGCGCCTTGTCGAGCGGCGCGATCTTCATCGCCTTGGCGACGCGCTGCCCCGACGGGAGCGAGAAGGTCAGGTGGCGCAGCAGGTTGCGCTGCGCCAGCGAGGCGGGGTTGGCGGCCGCGTCGGGATGCGCCACCACCGTGCCCGGCAGCCGGAACAGGGCGGTCGACAGCGTCGTGTCGATCTTCTTGTTGGGCTTCACCTCGCCGTCGCCGAAATCGAAGAAGGTCGGCCAGTCGACGAAGCGCCGCGGCGCGCGCACGCTGCCCGACAGGTCGTCGGGGTCGTCGGCGGGGAGCGACTGTTCCCGGAAGATCATCGCGAAGAACGGCGCGCCACCCGGACTGCCCGTGAAATTCGCGCGATAGGACGGTCGCACCTGGCTGTGCCCGAACCGGTAGGCGCCGACCGCGAACTCCACCGGGATATAGGGCTCGTTGCGCCATTTGAAGAATCTCCGGCCGTGCGCGAGCACGTCGTCGACCACCGCGTCGCCGCACGTCTTGCGCAGGAATTCGTGGATCACGATCCACTGGTAATGCCAGCGCACGATCCGCTGCGCCTCGGGGAAGACCGCGCCGCCGGTCAGCCCCAGCTCGGTGCGGACATGATCGACCACCGCATTGTGGAAGCGCAGGAACGCGACCTGCAACTGCGAGATGATCAGATTCTCGTCGTCGCGCGGGTCGCCGATCAGCGCGATGCCCTGGCTGTTGCGCGGCACGTCGTCCTTGCCCGGCGTGCCGGTCGGCTCGAGCAGGAACTTGTCACCGTCGGCGCGGTCGTAGAGGTGCGGGCTGCCGCCCGGCCCGCTGCCATAGACGTTGTCGAGCGCCAGCGTCGGCGTGCGGAAGTTGGCGATCTGCTCGGGATCGACCTGCCGCTCGAGGCTGGAGGTGGGGTCGAACGTCATGTCATGGTCGAGAAACTGGCCCAGGAAGGTCATCCCCGCCGACAGTCGCGGGTTGTTGGTGTTGTGCGCCGACAGATTGAGGTCGGTGATCAGCTCCTTGGGGTCGGCGTCGAGCGCCTCGCGCGCGTCCATCGGGCCGTCGACCGCGCCGATCTCCAGCAATGCCTTGCGGATGCGCGGCGTGTCCGCCGCGAACGCCGGCAGCTTGCCGAACATGCGACCGAACCGCCCCGAGTCGTAATAGTCCGACACCGGCGGTATGATGTCGCGCGGATAGATTCCATGCCTTGGCATCACCCTTCTCCTGCTCGCTTATCTGGTTATGGCCTGCTTCGCGTGATGCGACCATTAAGCGAGCGCCGCGTCTATCGCGGCGAGTCGGTGGCTTCTTCTGTCCGGCGCGGACAATGATGAGCGACTTGCGGAGCGTCAACCGGCGATTTCTTCCATTTCCCGCCGGCTCCATTATGCCGGATTGGCGGGGCGCCCGCCGACCGTTCGCGCGCGCCCCGCCGCGGCGTCACACCTGCGCGAGCCCGCCGTCGACGCACAGCTCCGCCCCCGCGATATAGCTCGCCGCGTCGGAGAGCAGGAAAGCGGTCGCCGCCGCCACCTCCTCGGGGCGCGCCATGCGGCCGAGCGGGATGCGCGCCATGATCGCGTCGCGCAGCTCCTGCGACGCCGCCGCCATCATCGCGGTGTCGGTCGGGCCGGGGCTGACGACGTTGACGCGGATGCCGCGCGGCGCCAGCTCGCTGGTCCAGGTCCGCGCGTAGGAGCGCAAGGCCGCCTTGGTCGCGCTATAGGCGCCGCGCCCGGGCGTGCCGATCTGATCCGCGATCGAGCCGACCAGCACCACCGCCGATCCCGCGCGCATCGCGCCCAGCGCGGCCTGCAGGCCGAACAGCGCGCCGCGGACGTTGATCGCGAAATGGCGGTCGAAGAAGGTGGCATCCTCCTCCTCCACCGTCGCCGCCTCGGAGATACCGGCGTTGAGCACGAGCGCGTCGATCCGCTCGTGCCGGTCGGTCACCGCGCGCACCGCGCGCGCCAGATCCGCCGCGACGCTCGCGTCGGCGACGATCCCCGTCGCCGCGCCGCCGATCGCCGCCGCCGCGGCGTCCACCTCGTCCGCGCTGCGCCCGGTGAGGAAGACGTGTGCGCCCTCCTCCGCCAGCCGGCGCGCGATCGCCAGGCCGATCCCCTTGGCGCCGCCGATCACCAGCGCGGTCTTGTCCGTCATCATTGCCATTCGAACGTCCTTCGTCGTTGATGGCAAACCAGATATATCCCCTATATCTGGTCGCAAGAACGCACCTAGAGTAGAGCAGATATGGCCGATGATACCGACCTCGACGCGCTCAGCGCGCAGGCGCGCACCGACATGGCGCGCGTCCGCCCCGTGCTCGACAAGATCGCGGACAAATGGACGATCCTGATCCTGACCGTGCTGTGCCCGCGCCCCGCGCGCTTCAACGCGATCAAGCGCCGGCTCGACGGCGTGACGCACAAGTCGCTGGCCGACGCGCTCAAGCGGCTCGAGCGCAACGGGCTGGTGACGCGCACGGTGCTGCCGACCACGCCGATCGGGGTGGAATATGCGATCACGCCGCTGGGCCATTCGCTGCGCCAGCCGTTCGAGGCGCTGTGCGCCTGGGCACTGGCGCATGACGCCGCGATCGACGCCGCCACGCGCCGCTACGACGACGGCGGCGCGGACGGCTGAGGCCGCGCTCGCCCCGCGCTCACCCCGGGGCGGGCGGTTCCCGCCGTGGCCAGCACGAAGGCGAAGACGTCGGCCCATTGCGCGTCGGTCTGCTGGCGCGTCGAGCCCAGCCCGTGGCCCGCGTCGAAATCGACCCGCAGCAGCACCGGCCCGCCGGTCGAGGCGCGCTGGAGCCGCGCCGCCATCTTGGCGGGGTGCCAGGGCGCGACGCGCGGGTCCGTCATCCCCGTCATCGCCAGTACCGCGGGATAGCGCACGCCGTCGCGCACCTTCTGATAGGCGTCCATCGCCACCAGCCCGCGATATTCCGCGTCGTTCGACGGGTCGCCGAACTCGGGGAAATTGGGCGCACTGTTCTGCTCGACCCCGGCGCGCGCGGTGTTGGTCCAGCCGACATTGTCGATCGCGCCGGCGAACAGATCGGGCCGCTCGACCAGCGCATTGCCCACCGCGATCCCGCCCGCGGACGTGCCCATGATCGTCAGCCGCGCAGGGGCGGTCCAGCCCGCCTTCACCACCGCCGCGCAGCCGTCGATGAAATCGTGCCAGGTGTTGGCCTTGTTCGCCTTCTGCCCGGCGCGCCACCACGGCGAGCCATATTCGCCGCCGCCGCGCGCATGGACCTCGAACATCACCCCGCCGCGCTCCAGGAAGGCGATCGAGCGCGGCGAGAAGATCGGCGAGGCGGAGATGCCGTAGCTCGAATAGCATTGCCCCAGCGCGGGCGCGGTGCCGTCGCGCGCCAGCCCGCGCTTGGCGATGATCGACACCGGCACCTTGGTGCCGTCGCGCGCGGTGGCGATCAGCCGGGTCGATTCATAGGCGGCGGTGGAGAAGCGCGGGCGCGGGCTCAGCCCGGTATCGGCGAGCTTTCCGCCGGGCTGGTAGCGATAGATCGCGAACGGCTCGACCCAGCCCGCCATGCGCACGTCGACGCCGTCGCGGTCGGTCGTGCCGAACAGCGCGTAGATGCCCGCGTCATAGGGCATGGCGATGTCGGTCAGCGCGCCGTCGGGGGCGAGGCGGTGGAGCGTCATCGGCCCGCCGTTCTGGCGCGCGAAATAGACGCCGTCGCGCGTCGCCACCAACCCGGCGTCGGCGGTCTCGATCGGGGTCGTCCCCTCCGGCACCACCACCGCGGCGCGCGCGAGATCGGGCGCGGTGGCGGAGGTGCGCAGCACGCGCCCGAGCGGCGCGCCTTTCTCCGACACGACATAGACGTCGCGCCCGCGCAGCGCGAAGGCGGTGACCTGATCCTCCAGCCGCGCCACCGCGCGCCAGCGCGCGCGCCCGCTCATCGCCTCGGCCAGCGGCGCGGCGAGCAGCGCATTCTCGCGCCGCACCCCGCCATAGGGCAGCAGCAGCGCCATGTCCGACCCCGGCGCGACCACCACGAAGGGGAAGTCGATCGGCAGCAGCGTATAGCCGTCGAGCGTGTCGCCGCCGCCCGCGATCCGCACGTCCTGGCGCGGGTCGGTGCCGAGCCGGTGGAGCCAGGCCACGGTGTTGAGCAGATAGTCCGGCGCGCCGCGCACCGCGCCCTCGCGCCCGCGCGTGTAGAAGAAGCCCGAGCCGTCGGGCAGCCATTGCGGGCTGGCGAAGCGCGCGCGGTCGATCGTCTCGGGAAAATGCGTGCGGTCGGCGACGCGCAGCACGCGCGCGACCGATTCCTCCGATCCCGCGGGCGACAGGCCATAAGCGACCAGCGCGCCGTCGTCGGAGGCGCGCCACCAGTCGAGGCTCATGTGCGCGCCGTCGGCGTCCTTCACCGCCTCGGGATCGACCAGCAGCGTCCGGGGCGCGCCGGGGCGCGCGATGACGTAGAGCTTGGGCACGCTCGCCCCCGCGGGGCGGAACTCGACGAAGGTGGCGTCGCCGGTGCGCTGCACCCGCGACGCGATCGGCAGGTCGCCGGTCAGCTCGCCGATCCGCCGCAGCAGCGCGTCATGATCGGGCAGCGCGTCGAGCGCGGCGCGCGCATAGGCCCCCTGCGCGCGCATCCAGGGTGCCCAGTCGGGGTCCTTGGCGTCCTCCATCCAGCGATAGGGATCGCGCAGCGTGTAGCCGAGCCGCGTGTCGACCGCGTCGACCGTCTTGGCGACCGGCGGCCTGGCCGCCTGCGCGCGCGCTTTGTACGAAAAGGACAGGAAGGTGGTGGCGGTCAACGAGAAGACGAAGTCGCGGCGATCCATGTGCAGCCCCCCAGCATGCCGATACCGCGCGAAGATGTTCCGTCGCCGGCATCTCTCCCCAAGGCCCGCGATACTGCCACAGGCCGGGAACGGAGTCGACGGGATCTCTTTCCCCTTCACAAAGAAGAGAAAAGCTTGTTGCGGTGCGGACGGGCGACGGACGGACTCCGACCGTGCGTCGTGAGGCCCTGCGCCTTTCTCGGGTGACGGCCTGGGCGCGCGGCCCGACGGCAACCAACCCGCGCGCGCCGTCGTTCGAGCCGGATCGTGACGGAGGGCGAGGATGACGGAGAAGAAAGGTCACGGCAGCGCGACCGCGCAGAAGGCCAATGCCAAGGCCGCCAAGGAGGGCAAGAAGAACCCGCGCACCTCGTCCGCGGCGCAGGCCGAGCTGGGGAAGAAGGGCGGCAAGGCGAAATCGTCCTGATCGCCCCCCGCCCTCCATCGCCCCGCCGCGCGCCGGCCGGCGCGCGCGGCCGGCACGCCGGGATCAGATCGGCAGCTCCGCGGTCGACTTGATCTCCGACAAGGCGACGGTGGAGGTGATCTCCTGCACGCCGGCGAGCCGGCTCAGCTTGTCGAAGAAGAAGCGTTCATAGGCGTCGATGTCGCGCGCCACGATGCGCAGCATGAAGTCGGTGGTGCCCATCAGCACATAAGCGTCGAGCACCTCCGGGAAGCCGCGGATCGCCGCGGCGAACTCGTCCAGGTTGGCGCGACCGTGCGCGTTGAGCCTTACCTGCGCGAAGATATGCGCGCTCAGCCCGACCTTGCGCCGATCCACCACCGCGACCCGCCCGCGGATCACCCCCTCGCGCTCGAGCCGGTCGATCCGCCGCCAGCACGGGGAGGCGGAGAGGCCCACCTTGGCGGCGAGCTGGGCGACGGTCTGCTGGCCGTCGCGTTGCAGCTCGCGCAAGAGACGGCGGTCATAATCGTCGAGATCGGTCATTTTCACCGCCAATCGCCGCTCACGGGGATGATCGTGCGCGATCCTAGCCGAAACGGGGTGGATGAGGACAGCTTTTCCGCCGCGCCGCCGCCATGATGAGGTTCCAGCGTCGACAAAGGCTGATCCGATGACCGTCCGTTTCCACGTCGCCGGCGTGGCATCCCCCGACCTGCCGCTTCGCGTGCTGAACCTGCTCGCGGTCCGCTCGATCGCGGTCGACGAGGCGCGGGTGGAGCGCGACGGCGATACCTATCGCATCGGTGTCGCGGTGAGCGGCCTGGAGGAGGGTGTCGCCGAACTGCTGCTGGCGAAGATGGGCGCGCTGGTGCTGGTGGAGAGCGCGTCGCTCGGCTGAGCCGCTGGTCGGATCACACCGCACCCGACGGCGCGGCGCGTGCGCCATGGCTGGGGTATCAGGCATGTTTTCTGAAGGAATCGGCGTTCGGGGCCGGATGGCGCGGGGTTAGACCTGCGGCTCCCCTTAAGCTGCGTCGAGCCTGTCACATGCTGTACGAGGTCGTGGTCAATGGCCGCCCGCACATGATCGAGGAGGACGGTGAGACGCCGCTCCTCTGGATCCTGCGCGACACGCTCCATCTCACCGGCACCAAATATGGCTGCGGCGTGGGCCAGTGCGGCGCCTGCACCGTCCATGTCGACGGCCAGCCGATGCGATCCTGTTCGCTGCCGCTGGAGGCTGCGGCCGGGGCGCAGGTCGTCACGATCGAGGCGGTCGCCGGCGCCGAGGCCGAGGCGGTGCGCGCCGCCTGGATCGCGCGCGACGTGCCGCAATGCGGCTTCTGCCAGTCGGGCCAGATCATGAGCGCCATCGCGTTGCTGCGCGTGCGCGCCGCGCCGACCGACCGCGACATCGACGCGGCGATGAGCGGCAACATCTGCCGCTGCGCGACCTACAACCGCATCCGCGCGGCGATCCACGATGCCGCGCGCGCGCGCGCCGCCGCGGGGCAGGTCGCGTGAGCCGATGGCGCCGCGCTCGCGCGGGGGAGACCGGTCGTCGCCGGCGGCGGCCGGGCTGCCTGCCGCTGGCGCTGGTCCTGCTCGCCGGCATCCTGCTGGTCGCCGGCCTCGCGCTCCGCCCCGCCGCTCTGCCGCGGCCCGGTCCGCTCGCGTCCGCGCCGCGGCAGGCGACGGTGACGCATCTGCGGCCCGTGGTGTCGTTCGCCGCGATACGCGATCCGTCGGCGCGGTCGGTCGCCCTGTTCGCCGAGGCCGGGCGCGTGATCCAGCATCCGCGCTGCCTGAACTGCCACCCGCGCGGTGACAGCCCGACGCAGACGGGCCGGATGCGGCCGCATCTGCCCAGCGTCCGGCGGGGTGTCGACGGCGGCGGCGAGGTGACGCTGCGCTGCACCACCTGCCACCATGCGGCGAATTTCGCGCCCGCGGGTGTGCCGGGCCATGCGGCGTGGCGGCTCGCCCCGGCGGAGATGGCGTGGCAGGGCCGCTCGCTCGGCGCGATCTGCCGCCAGATGCTCGATCCCGCACGCGCGCACATGGACCGCGCCGCGCTGCGCCGTCACCTGGCGCAGGACGCGCTGGTCGGCTGGGCATGGCACCCCGGCGGCACGCGCGAGCCCGCGCCGGGGACGCAGGAAGAATTTGGCGCGCTGATCGCGGCGTGGCTCGAAACGGGGGCGAGGTGTCCGGCATGAACGTTCCTCCTCTGACGCGCGGACCGCGGCTGACGCGGCGGCGCCTGATCCTGGGCGGGTCGCTCGCCGGCGGCGCGCTGGTGGTCGGCTATGCCGCGACCCACCCGATGGCGGTGGGCGGCGCCCTGCTGAGCGGGGGCGGCACCGATCCGGCGCCGAGCGCCTTCGGCGCCTATATCCGCATCGCCCCCGACGGCAGCGTCACCGTCGTCAATCGCCAGCAGGAGCTCGGCCAGGGGATCCATGCCGGCATGGCGGCGATGATCGCCGAGGAGCTGGATGCCGACTGGGCGCGCGTGAGCGTGGTGAGCGCACGCAGCAACTTCCGCGCCTATGGGCCGCAGGCGTCGGTCGGGTCGCGCTCGATCGCGTCCAACTGGGACCTGATGCGCACCGCCGGTGCCGCCGCGCGCGCGATGTTCGTCGACGCCGCGGCGCTGCGCTGGCAGGTGCCGCGCCGGCTCATCACGGTGCGCGACGGCGTGGTCTCCCACCCCGGTTCGGGCCGCTCCGCGACCTTCGCGGCGCTGCTCGCCGACGCCGCGCGCCAGACTCCCCCGCAGCGGCCGACGCTCAAGCCGGCGAGCGATTACAGGCTGATCGGCACCGATCGCGTCCGTCGCAAGGACAGCGTGGCCAAGAGCACCGGCGCGCAGGTCTATACGCAGGATGTCCAGCGACCCGGCCTGCTGGTCGCGATGGTGGCGCACAGCCCGCGCTTCGGTGGGCGGCTCGCGCGCTTCGATCCGTCGGACGCCCGCGCGGTGAAGGGCGTGGTCGACGTCTTCGCGATCGAGACCGGGGTCGCGGTGGTCGCGGAAACCACCATGGCGGCGCGCCGCGGCCGCGACGCGCTGCGGGTCGAGTGGGACGACAGCGCGGCCGAGCGCCGGTCGACCCCCGAGCTGGTCCGCCTTTACCACGAGCTCGCCGCCGGGCGCGGCGACGTGCGCCCGAGCGACTTCGCCATGAAGGGCGACACGCCCGAGGCGCCGCTGCGCGGCGACGTCGTCGCGTTCACGTTCGACTTCCCCTATCTCGCGCATGCGCCGATGGAGACGCTGGACTGCGTCGCCGCGGTGCGGGGCTGGGACGTCTCGCTCACCTCGGGGGCGCACCTGCCGAGCATCGATCAGGTGCAGGCCGCGCTGGCGGCGCGCACCATCCCGGGGCGGGTCGATCTCGAGGTCGTCCCGGCGGGCGGCTCGTTCGGGCGGCGCGGGGTGATGAGCGCGGACTATGTCGTCGAATGCGTCCGCATCGCCAAGCGTACCGACGGGCGACCGGTGAAGCTGATCTGGACCCGCGAGGACGAGATGATGGCAGGCCATTTCCGTCCGATGTCGCACCACCGCCTGTGGGTGCAGATCGGCCGCGACGGCTTCCCGCAGCGCTGGCGCGTCCACAGCGTCTGCCAGAAGCTCGTCCCGGTCGGGCCGAACGGTCAGGCGGTCGAGGGGATCGAGGGCTCGCCCTATTTCGCCACCGCCGCGACGGTCGACGGCAAGGTCTTCAGTCCCTCGCTCACGATACCGCCTTCCTTCTGGCGCTCGGTCGGCCACTCGCACAGCGCCTTCGTCATGGAGCATGTCATCGACCAGCTCGCCCGGCGCGCGGGGCGCGATCCCGCCGCCTACCGCCGGGTGTTCTACGAGAAGGCCGGCGACCGGCGGCGCCTCGCGCTGCTCGACACCTTGTGCCGCCGCGCCGGTTGGGGCGACGCGCTCGACGCCGGCTGGGCGCGGGGCCTGGCCATTCACGAGACCTATGGCACGCTGGTCGGCCAGGTGGCGGAAGTGCGCCTCGAGCAGGGCAGGCCCCAGGTGCGGCGCGTCGTCGCGGTGGCCGACTGCGGCATCGCGGTCTCGCCCGACCAGATCCGCGCGCAGATGGAGGGCGGGATCGGCTTCGGCCTGTCCGCCGCGCTGTTCGGGGCGATGACGCTCGTCGACGGCGTCGTGCAGGAGACCAATTTCGATACCTATCCGGTGGTGCGGATGAGCGACATGCCCGCGGTCGAGACGCATATCATGCCCTCCGCCCAGCGGCCCACCGGCATGGGCGAGCCCGGTGTCCCGCCGATCGCGCCCGCGGTCGCCAACGCCTTGCTCGCGCTCACCGGCACCCCGACGCGGCGGCTGCCGATCGGGTAGGGACTGACCCGCCTCATCCGACGCGCCGGCGTGTTCGGGCGAGCGACGGAGCCCATTGGTCCGGACCCAGAAGGTGGCTTGCATCTTCGGTCGCCTGATCGGCCGCTGCTCGTCGCGGGTGAACGCTGTGGTGAGGGAGACCTCTTTCTCTTCCCCCACCGTCATCCCGGCCTCGCGCCGGGATCCATTTTTCCGCGGAAGCAACCATGGCGGCTCTCGCGGCACCATGGATCCCGGGTCGAGCCCGGGATGACGCGGGCGAGCCGCTTCCGCGACAATGAACCTTCTGGGTCCGGACCCATGGTTACCGAGATCGCCGCCTGCCACACTGGACTCCCGCCTACGCTGGAGCACGGCGACGCGGTCGCGTGGTGGAGCGCGTCGACCCCCGCACCGCATCGGCCGCCGTGCGGCGGCGCGGGCTTCGCAGGATCAGGCAAGATTTCTGCGGTATCCGCCATTCTGGCCACCGGTCGATCCTTCTAGCTTGAGCGTACCGGATCAAGCGAGGAAGCTGGACCATGCCACCGTCGCACACGTCATCGACCCTTGTCGTCACCAGTCCTGCCCAAGCATCGTTCCATCCGTTCAAACACAGGGTCGCCATCAGGCGGGTGACACATCTTTTCCCGCGGCTGGCTATTCTGTTCCCGTTGCTCGACGCCTCGATGGGGCGCGAGATGATGCTGGCGCTGTCGGCGTAGCATTGACACCATCACGCCGCGTCCAAGCGTGACGCGCGCGATCTTCCCGGCCGACCGGGTCGGCACAGCCGCGACGCCGCGGCGGCGTCACAGCCCCGTCTCGCGCCGCTGACGCCCCTCCCTCCACGATCGAAAGGACCTACCCGATGCGCAGCCCGCTGCGCGCGACGATCGCGCTCGCGCTCTTCCTTCCCTGTACGGCATGGGCGCAGGTGCCGCCCGACGACACGCCGCACGGCCAGGTCGCCGTCGGCGCCGGGGTCGCGCCGCGCTACGACGGCTCCGACGAGCGACGCGTCATCCCCTTCCTGCTCGGCGATGTCCGCTATCGCGGCGTCACGCTGGAGCTGCGCGGGCTGCGCGCGCGGGTCGATCTCGCCTCCGACCCGCGGCTGTCGATCGGGCCGGTGCTGGGCGCGCGGCTCAATCGCGACGACGTCGACGGCCCTGTCGGGCTGCTGCCGACGATCGGCACCGCGGTCGAGGCGGGCGGCTATGTCGGCTATCGCTTCGGCGGCGACGCGCTCGGCCAGGGCGCGCTGTCGACCGAGCTGACCGTCGTCCATGACGTGGCGGGCGTCCACGACGGACTGAGCGCCACCGCCAGCCTCGGCTATGCCGCGGTGCGCACGCGCGATACCTTCGTCGCGCTCGACGTGCAGGCGAGCTGGGCCGACCGCGATTACACCCGCACCTATTTCGGCATCGGCCCCGCCGACGCGGCGCGCAGCGGGCTCGCCGCCTATCGGCCCGGCGGCGGGTTCCGCGACATCGGCGCGGGGCTGACCGCGGGCCATTATCTCGACCGACACTGGGGCGTCATCGGCCGGCTGGGCGCGACCTATCTGGTCGGCGACGCCGCCGACAGCCCGGTGACCGAGCAGGGCAGCCGCTGGCAGCCGCTCGCCGGTCTCACCCTCTCCTACCGTTTCTGAGGCGCGCGATGACCCGATGCCTGTCCGCGGCGGTGCCGCTCCACGCCTGTTCGCCGCTCCTGCTCGCCGATCCGTCCGCCGCGCCCCGCCGTGACGCGCCCCGCCGTGACGCGCCGACGCATGGGCCGGGCGCGCTGCGCCGCGACTGGGGCGACCGGCTGACCTTTCTCGCGCGCTGGTGGCGCGACCCGCGCGGCATGGCGGCGATCGCGCCGTCGGGCCGCGCGCTGGCCGCGCTCATCACGCGGGAGATCGATCCGGCGGCCGGCGCGCTGCTGGAGCTGGGCAGCGGCACCGGCGCGTTTGTGCCCGCGCTGCTCGCGCGCGGCGTCGCCGAACGCGACCTCACCCTGGTCGAGCAGGACCCCGCGCTCGCGCGCCGGCTGGCGCGCCGCTATCCGCACGCGCAGGTGCTCGCGATCGACGCGGCGCGGCTCGGCGCCGCCACGTCGCGGCGCTACGGGGCGGCGGTCTGCGGCCTCGGCCTGCTCGCCATGCCGCCCGCCACGGTCGCGGCGATCCTGCGCGCCGCGCTCGATCGCATGACGCCCGATGCGCGGCTGTATCTCTTCACCTACGGCCGGCGCTGCTCGGTGCCCGCGGACGTCCTGCGCGCGCTGCGCCTCGAGGCCGAGGTGATCGGCACCGCCTGGTGGAACCTGCCGCCGGCGCGCGTCTATCGCCTGACCCGCGCGCGCGGGCGGAGCGGCGGCGATGCGCGCTGACCCGCGCGACCGACGCGCCGAACGCTGGGGTCTGTGGACCGCCAACCTCGTCGCGGTGACGGTGGTGCCGTTCACGCTGGGCGGGACGTGGCGCGCACCGGTCGGGTTCGCCGTCTATGTCGGCGTCGCCGCGCTCGCGCTGATGCTGGCCGAGGACGGCGCGCTGTGGCGCCAGCTTCGCACGCGCCCCGATGTGCGGGCCTATCTGCGCGTCCGCCTGGCGCTGGTGACGCTCGGCGCGCTGCCGCCGTTCGTGATCGGTGCCGGTGTTTGCGGATAGGGCCTGATCCCCGGGTCGAACCGTGCTCCTGCGGACGCGGGAGCCCAGTGCCGCAGACGAGACACTCGTGGCTCTGGGCTCCTGCGTTCGCAGGAGCACCCGGCTGGCTCACACCATCCTGCCGCGGGATGGGAGACCGGGAGCCTTGTGATCGTTCGCCGGTGGGGCCGCTCCGCTAGCGCTGGACGTGTCCCCCGGCGATGTGCCGCGCGTACAATGCCGCACCATAGCCCGGCGGGTGGAGCGGCTCGACCGGCACGCAGCCCGCCGCGTCGAGCCCCGCCGCGAACGCGTCGCGCACCGCGGGCACGTTGGCGAGCACGCCGCCCGACCAGGACACCGGCACGCGCTCGCCCGGCCCGAAACCGAGCCGGTCGCGCAGCGCGGTCGCGAGCAGCACCAGCTCGGCCGCCGCCTCCGCCAGGATCGCGCGCGCGGCGGCGTCGCCCGCGTCGGCGGCGCGCGACACGATCGTCGCCAGCGCCGCGATCTCACCGCGCGCCATGCCGCGCGCGCCCATCATGCGCTCGCACAGCGCCAGGTCGTGGTCGAGCGCGAGCGCCTCGCGCAGCAGCGCGTGCAGCGGGCCGACGCGCAAGCGCCCGTCGCTCATCCGCGAGAAAGCGGCGAGCCCGGCGCGCGCGATCCAATAGGCCGAGCCCTCGTCGCCGAACAGCTCGCCCCAGCCGCCAGCACGCGCGCCGCGACCGCCGCGCTCGCCATAAGCGATCGAGCCGGTGCCCGCGACGACGTTGATCCCGTCGGCGCAGGCGAGCGACCCCGCCCAGCCGCACACCATGTCATTGTCGCAGCGGTAGCGCGCGTGCCCGAGCAGATCGCGCACCGCGGCGTCGAGCCGCGGGTCGACCGCGCTGTCCTCGCCGTAAGCGGGCAGCCCGAGGAAGACGTGGTCGAGCTGCGCGGGCGCGGCGCCGATCTGGGTGCAGATCGCGCTCACCCCCTCGGCGATGCGCCGCACCGCTTCCGCCTCACCGACCTCGAGATGGTAGGTCGTGCCCGTCACCGCCCGCGCGATCACCGCGCCCGCGGCGTCGATGCAGACGAACTCGGTCTTGGTCCCGCCGCCGTCGACGCCGAGATAGCAGCGCGCGCTCATGCCTCGTCGGCGTGAATCCGCACGCCCTGCACCACGCGGTTGACGGTGCCGCTCGCGTTGGGCTGGTCGGGCGTGAGCCCGAGCGCGAGCGAGACGTGGAGCGCGAACAATTGCGCCGGCACGATGTACGGGAACAGCAGGTCGGCGTCGGGCGAGTCGGCCATCCCGGCGAGCGCGATCGTGGCGCCCGCGTCATCGCGCGCCGAGATCACCGCCACCTCGCCCGCGCGCGCATCGGCGCGCAGCTCGGCGACGATGTCGAGGTCGTAGCGGCGGGTGAGCGGATCGTTGGCGACGAACACCACCGCCAGCGTGCGGTCGGTGATGATCGTCTTCGGCCCATGCCGGAAGCCGAGCGCGCTGTCGAAGGCGGTGACGACCGCACCGTCGCTCAGCTCCATCAGCTTGAGCGCGGCCTCGCGCGCCAGCCCGCTGAACACGCCGCTGCCGAGATAGACGACACGGTCGAACCCGCGCCCGGCCAGCGCCGCCGCGACCGGCTCGGCGCGCGCCAGCATGTCCTGCACGCCCGCCGCGATCGCCTCGATGCGCGCGTCCATCGCGGCGATGCCGCCGAGTGCGGACAGCGCCGCCAGCGTCATCGCGGTGAAGCTCGACGTCATCGCGAAGCTGCGGTCGTGCGTCGCCTCGGGCAGCACGATCACGTGGGTGCGTGCGCCGCCGCGGCGCGCCAGTTCGCCCTCGGCGTTGCAGGTCACGATCAGATGGTGCGCCTCGGCGACGCGGCGGTCGACCAGCTCGACCGCGGCGACGCTCTCGGGGCTGCTGCCCGAGCGGCCGAACGAGACCAGCAGCGTCGGCGCGTCGGCGCGCAGGTGCAGGTCGGGCGCACCGACGATGTCGGTGGTGGCGATCGCCTCGACCGGGCGGCCGAGCGCGCGCGACAGCCACGGCGCCAAACACTCGCCGATGAAGGCCGAGGTGCCCGCGCCGGTCAGCACGACCCGCAGCTCGGGGCGCGCGAGCAAAGGCGCGAGGAACGCCTCGATCTCGCCGCGCGCGTCGCTCAGCAGCTTCTGGGTGGCGCGCAGCGTCGCTGGCTGCTGCGCGATCTCGCGGCGCGTCCAGGAGGAGTCGCCGGGCTCCGCGGCGGCGGCGGCGATCAGCGTGTCAGTCATGGGGAAAACAGGCTCCGTGATAGGCGTCGAGCGTGGCGCCGACCTGCGCCATCACGAGCTCGGCGGGATCGAGGCCGGCGCGGCCGGCGCGCACCGCGGCATAGGCCGCGGGCAGATACTGGCTCAGCAGCGGCAGCGGCGGCGGGGTCTCGCGCAAATTGGCGAACAGCCGCTCCTGCGCCGCCGCGATCGTCGCGTCGGGCCAGTAATAGCGGATCCGGTCCGACAGGCTGTATTGCAGCTGCAGGTCGAGCGCCGCGCCGGTGGCGTGGTAATATTTCGCCCAGTTCTTCGGCTCGGCGCGCAGCCGCTCGAGCGTGACCGCGCGCAGGTTCGCGCGCGCGCCCTCGGCGACGGTCTCGCGCTCGATCGCGTCGAGCGCCCATAGCGCCTCGCGCAGCGCGAAGGTGACGCCGGGGCCGACCTTGAGGATCGCGAAATGATCGCGCACCAGCGCGGCGAGCGCCTGCGGCGTCTGATAGTCGGTCGAGTGCGCCTCATAGACCAGATGCGGCACCGGCTCGATCGCGCGGCTGAGCGCGACCGCGCGCTCGGGGCGGTAGTCGACCACCTTGTCATGGTCGAACTCGACGCCGGGCTGGACGACGGTGGCGATCACGCGCTCCCACGCGTCGGCGAGGCCGGCGGCGCGGAACAGCTCGCGGTGCATGTCGACGGTGGCGATCGCCGCTTCGGGATCCGTCACCGCCAGCTCGTCGAGATCCTCGGCGGCGCCGCCGGGCACGGGCACCTCGGTGCCGATCACGTAGACCGGGGCGGCGGCGGGATCGCCCGCGAAGGCGTCCTCGGCGGCGCGGCACAGCCGCGCGGCGCGCTCGGCGATCGTCCGCTCGGGCAGCGGCACGGGATCGTCGGCGCAGCTCATCGAACAGTCGAGGTGGATCTTGGCGAAGCCGGCGCGGACGTAATCGGCGACCATCACCGCGGCCTTGTCCATCGCCTCGGCCGCGGGCAGCGCGGTCCAGGCGTTGGGGCCGAGATGGTCGCCGCCGAGCACCAGCCGCTCGAGCGGATAGGCGACGCGCGCCGCGATGCGCTCGACGAAGGCGCGGAAGTCGGCCGGCACCATGCCGGTATAGCCGCCGTCCTGGTTCACCTGGTTGGAGGTCGCCTCCACCAGCGCGAACGGCGCGCCGTGCGCCAGCGCGTGGCGCAGCGCGGCCTCGATCACCAGCGGGTGCGCCGAGCAGACCGAGGTCACGCCGACGCGCTCCCCCGCCTTATGCCGGTTCACCAGGTCGAGAAGTAAATGCACGTGCGTCTCCCTTCACGCGGCCGGCATAGCGCCGACCGCAGCAGAACACAAGAAAGCGAAACTTAGCGAAACTAAATAGTGGCGGGCGCGGGTTCGGCCTCGCTCTCGGGGTCGGTCGCGTCGGGCTCGATCGCGAGCAGCAGCGAGGCGGTGAGCGCGAGGACGATCCCGAGCGTCTTGAGCGGCCCCGGCACGACATGGAGCACCGCGAGCGAGATCAGCGCGGTGGCGAGCGGCGCGCCGGCGTTGGCGAGCGGCGCGACGATGATCGCCTTGCCGTAGCGGAAGGCGAACACCAGGGTGAGCGCGCCGATCGCGTTGAGCAGCTGGATCGCCGCGGCCAGCCCGGGCCCGTCGAGCCCCCAGTTGATCGCGCGGCTGGTATCGGTCATCGCCCAGGCCACCGGGGCGAGCGCGAGCCCCGACAAGGTCATGTAGACGAAGATGCTCTCCGCCGAGGTGACGTGGTTGGCCGCCTTCATGAAATAGGCCTGCACGCCCCAGCACAGCATCACCGCCACCGCGGGCAGCAGCCACGCCGCCGAGGCCCCCGCCCCGCCCGCGCCGGGCGCGAAGTCGAAGGTGGGCAGCGCCAGCAGCGCGAGCACGATGCCCAGCGCCCCCAGTCTGCCGGTGCGCTCGCCCATCAGCAGGAAGGACATGGCGATCGTCACCACCGGCGACAGCGAGATGATCGGGAAGATCAGATAGGCCGGCCCGCGCGCCACCGCGTAGAACAGCAGCATCTGCCCGCCCGCGCCGAGCAGCCCCACCGCCAGCCCATAGCCGATCGCGCGCGGCGAGCGGTCGAGCCGCCAGCCCGCCTGCCTCAGCACCACCAGCGCCGGCGGCACCATCGTCAGCGCCCAGACGACATAGACCAATGTCTCGGGGAAGCCGCGCTGCGGCGACAGGCCCGAGAAGGCGCCCCACACGCCCCATAGCACCACCGTGACGAGCGCGTTGACGAGCCAGCCGCGCCCCGCCGGCGCCCCCGTGCTGATACCGCCGCTCATGCCGCGCCCCGCGCGACCGGGGTGGCACGCACCAGCAAAGCGCGCTCGAACGTCGCGGTCAGCGTCGGCCGCGCGCGCGAGGCGGTGCCGAGCGGGCGGCCGGTGAAGCCGTCCACCAGCGCGTAGCTCCCCGCGCCCAGCCCGCGCAAGGCGATCGGCCCGGACCACCGATCGGCGTAGAAGGCGTAGTGGAGCACGCCATCCTTGGCGATCGCGTGCGCCTCGGGCTTGTCGAAGCCGATGTCGTACAGCCCGCCGAGATACTCCCCCTTGGGCAGCATGTGCTCGCGGTACAGCGCGACCCACTTCCCCCACAGCGCCTCCTTGGCAGGGGTGAGGACGAACCCGCCCGGCGGCAGCTTCTCCATCGGCTTGGGCGTGTCGCGCGGCCAGGTGAACTTGGTCGAGGGGATCGCGCCGATGCCGTAAGCGGAGGCAAAGTCGTCACCGCCGTCGCTCAGCTCGACATGGTCGCCCGAATAGGGCGCGGACGGACCCATCAGCGCCTTGAAGGTCTTGCCCTTCAGCCGGATCTGCCAGGACGACAGCGGGTCCGAGGCGGGCGTGTTGTTGGTGGCGGGCAGGTTGTGGAAGGCGAAGCTGTCGCCGCACGGGCACAGCTCGACCACGGCCTGCGGGTTGGCGGCGACCGCCTCGTCGTGGATCGCCTTCCAGAAATCCTGCAGCTTCTCGCTCGATTCCTCCGGGTGCGCGTGGCGGTGCGCGGGATTGTAGCAGGGCGCGACACCGTTGAGGTGCTGGCCGTCGAGCTTGAGACCGTCATAGCCCCAGTCGGTGACGATCCGACGCACCAGCGCGCGGAAATAGTCGACCGTCGGCTGATACGCCGGGCAGAGCGTGAAGGCGTTCCAGAAGCTGACGTTCTGCGCCGAGCCGTCGCGGTCGAGCAGCAGCATGTCGGGATGGTCGCGCAGCAGGTCGGTGCCGGGATCGACCGCGAGCGGCGCCAGCCACAGCCGCGGGCGCATGCCGTCCGCCTTGATGCGATCGGTGAAGGCGCGCATGTCGGCGTCGCCGCGCGGGAATTTGGCGGGGTTGAGCTTCCAGTCGCCTTCCGCGGTCTGCCAGCCGTCGTCGAGCACCGCCCATTCGAATCCGAGCGCCTTGGCCTTGGGCAAGGTGCCGTAGACCTGGTCGAGCGTGAAGTCGCGCTCATAGCCCCAGGCGCACCATATCGGCCCGTAGCTCGACTCGGGGATCGCGGGCGCCGCGACGCCGCGCTCGGCCATCAGCCGGCGATAAGCGTCGAGCGGGCGGAAATGGTCGCCGGTGTGCGCCATCAGGAAGGCGGTCGGCAGCGTCAGCGTCGCGCCGGGCGCGAGCAGCGCGGGCTGGTCGCCGCTCAGCCCGATCCGGGTGGCGCCGGGCTGCGCCGCGACCGGCAGCGCGACCTGGCGCGGGCTGGCCTCGAGATGGCCCACCGCGAGCCCGACGTCGCGCCGCCACACCACCGCCACCGGCGTGCCGCCGCCATAATCGGAGGCGTTCATCCCCATGAAGTTGCGCTGCTCGAACCCGGGCGCGACCTTCTGCACCCAGTCGCGCCGGTCGGGATAGGAGGCACCCGCGAAGGTCCAGGCGCCGTCGGCGTGCGCGGTGAGATCGTGCGTGGCGACGCGCCAGCCCGCGATCGCCAGCGGCGCCGCGCCGGTGTTGCGATAGCTCACCTCGTAGAGCGCGAGGCCGGGGTAGGCGTCGAGGAAGGTCACCGCCACGGTCTGCTCGACCTGCCCGCCCGCGGTGGCGCGCAGCACGTGGCGCCGCCCCCTGCCGTGCGGCCCGGCGGCGGACTCCTCGCGATGGTCGAGCAGCAGGAAGCTGCCGAGCGGCGCCGCGCCCGCGAGGAACAGCGCCTCGGGCTGCGCGCGCGGCGTGATCACCTGGCCGCGATGCGCCACCGTGGCGCGCATCGCGCGGTCATAGTCGATCGTCAGCGTGCCGTCGCTCAGCCGCACGCCCGCGGGCGCGGCCGCCCACACCGCGCCGCCGAGCTCGGGCAGCGCCACCGCCGCCCCGCCGACGAGCAGGCGGGTGAGCATCGATCGGCGCGTGGCGGTGAACGGCATCGCTGACTCTCTCCTGTGCGGCTCGCAGGCCGGTGAGAAAGAGCTTGCACCAACGCGGACGGGCGCGCAAACGAAAACCGCAACATCAACGCGCGTTTTCTTTCGTTACGCGCGAGTGGGAGAGAGACGATGAGCCTGATCGCGGCCCTGCTGATGGCGAGCGCGGCGACGCCCGCGGCGCATTATACCGAGGCCGATTTCGCGCGCGTCGCCAAGTTCGACTCGCACTTCCACGCCAACGTCGAGGACCCGCGCTTCCTCGCTCTGGCGAAGCGCGACCGGTTCGAAATGCTATCGATCAACGTCGACTATCCCGACTTTCCGCCGCTGGCGCGCCAGGCCGCGATCGCGCGCACGATGCGCGCCGCCGACCCGGCGCACTTCCGCTACGCCACCACCTTCTCGATGGCGGGCTTCGGCACGCCGGGCTGGACCGAGCGCACGATCGCGCAGCTCGACCAGGCCTTCGCGCGCGGCGCGATCGCGGTGAAGGTGTGGAAGAACATCGGGATGGTCGCCAAGGACGCGAGCGGCAAGCGCGTCTTCCTCGACGACCCGCGGTTCGACGGCGTCATGGCGCATCTCGAGCAGCGCGGCATCCCGCTGATCGCGCACCAGGCCGAGCCCAAGAACTGCTGGCTCCCGCTCGACCAGATGACCACCGACAACGACCGCGAGTATTTCAAGGCGCATCCCGAATATTACATGTACCTCCACCCCGAGGAGCCGAGCTACGAGGCGCTGATGGCGGCGCGCGACCGCTTCGTCGCGCGCCACCCGAAGCTGGCGTTCGACGGCGCGCACATGGCCAGCCTCGAGTGGAGCGTCGACGAGCTGGCGCGCTTCTTCGACCGTTATCCCAATACAATGGTCGACCTTGCCGCGCGCCTGTCCAACCTGCAGGTCCAGTCGAACGCCGATCTCGCGAAGGTGCGCGCCTTCTTCATCAAGTACCAGGACCGCATCCTCTACGGCACCGACCTCACCGACAGCCCGCCCGACCCCGCCGCGCGCGCGCAGAACCCGCCTGCGACCAGCGACTTCCCCAAAGAGGCCGACCGCGTCTGGCGCGCCGACTGGCGCTACCTCGCGACGCCGCTGCCGCAGCGCGTCGACGCCATCGGCGCCGACGCCAAGGGGCTCAACCTGCCGCGCGCGGTGATCGACAAGATCTACTGGGGCAACGCGCGGCGGTTCTTCCACCTGGCGGGGTGAGGTGGTGGGTAAGGTGGCACGCCCGTTCGCCAAGAACTCTACGTCATCCCGGCCTTGAGCCGGGATCCATGTAGCCGCAGAAGCAACGGTCGAGGCGTGCGCGGCACGATGGATCCCGGGTCAAGCCCGGGATGACGGAAGGAGGAGCGCGTGCGCAGGAACACGGCGCTCACCACCGCCGTCTCCGCACCTGTGGAGACGCCCTACCCCTTCACGCCACGTGCAGGCGGAACCCCAGCCGCTCGGCCGCGGCCTGCAAGCCCTGGGGCGCGCTGGTGTCGGTGACGAGGTCGTCGATCTCGGCGACGTTGAGGATGCGGTGCAGACACACGCGACCGAACTTGGACTGGTCGGTCACCGCGATCACCTGTTGCGCCGCGCGCACCATCTTGCGGTTGAGCATCGCCTCGGGCTCGTAGTGCGTGGTGATGCCGCGCTCGAGATCGAAACCGTCGACGCCGAGGAACAGCTTGTCGACGTGCAGGTCGTCGAGCGCGGCCTCGGTCTGCGCGCCGTAGAAGGCGCGGTTGCGCCGGCGCAGCGCGCCGCCCAGCATCACCACGCGGATCCGCTCCTTGCGCGCCAGCGCGCAGAGGATGTCGAGGTCGTTGGTGAGGACGGTGATCTCCTCGTCGTCGGGCAGATGGTGCGCGATCTGGAGCGTCGTCGTGCCCGAATCGAGCACCACCGACTCGCCCGGCCGCACCATCGCCGCCGCCAGCGCGCCGATCCGCGCCTTCTCGTCGACGTGCGCGGCGCGTTTCGCTTCCACCGCCGGCTCGGCGATCACGTTCACCGCGTCCGCCACGATCGCACCGCCATAGGACCGCTCGGCCACGCCACGTTTAGCGAGGAAATGCAGGTCCTTGCGGATCGTCTGCATCGACACGCCGAACCGTTCGGCCAGCGGCGCCACCTGCACGCTGCCGCGCTCGCGCACCATCGCGCTGATCTGCTGCCGTCTGCCGCTGGTGTCCCGTACCGTGGACATCGCATCCTCCCGTTCACGCACCGGCTTACCAGCCGCGTCCCGCGCCTACAATGCTCCGACGATCTTTCGTTTCTTTTCTATTTGACACTATTGCTACACCCGCGATAGCAAGTCGCAACGTTTCGCACCGGGGGCGGAAGAGGGAGAGTGGCGATGACGCAGCGGCAGCACGGGCGCGGCAAGATCCTGGCGGGGGCGAGCCTCGCCGCGCTGCTCGTCGCCGGTCAGGCCGCGGCGCAGGACGCCGGCGCGCCAGTCGATGACACGCAGCAGTCCTCCACCGCCTCGCCGGACCCGCAGGCGGTGCTGTCCGACCCGTCGCAGCAGCCCGGCGAGACCGGCCAGCCCGACGGCCCCGCGACGTCGGGCGGCGACATCGTCGTGCGCGGCGTCCGCGGCAGCCTGCTCCGCTCGATCCAGGCCAAGCGCAACGCCGACACGATCGTCGACGCCATCTCCTCCGAGGAGCTCGGCAAGTTTCCCAACCGCAACGTCGCCGAGGCGCTCGCCAACATCCCGGGCGTGACGGTGGGGCGCGACGGCCGCGGCGAAGGCCGCGACATCACCGTGCGCGGGCTCGGCTCCAACTTCGCGATCACGACGCTCAACGGCCGCATTCTGCCGACCGACGGCACCGACCGTTCGTTCCAGTTCGACGTGCTGCCGTCCGAGATCATCTCGGGCGCCGAGGTGAAGAAAGCGGTGCGCGCCTCCGAGCTGGAGGGCAGCATCGGCGGCAACGTCGACCTGCGCACCGCACGCCCGCTCGACCGCCCCGGCTTCCACGCCTCGGCCGCGCTCGAGGGCCAGTACAACGACCTGGTCGACAAGGGCGGCTACAAGGCCAGCGGCGTCGTCAGCACCACCTTCGCCGACGACACGATGGGGCTGCTGGTCGGCGCCAGCTACAACAAGTACAAGTTCCGCACCGACAATCTCGGCGAATATTCGATCACCGACGGGACCGAGGCGGGCTATGGCCTCGACTTCAACCGCGACGGCAGGATCGATCCGGACACCGCCGGCCCCGCCTACATCTGGCCGGATTACTACAGCGTGGGCTATGTCACCGGCGAGCGCGAGCGGATCGGCGCGGCGGGCGCGTTCCAGTGGAAGCCGTCGAGCCGCTTCGAGCTGACCATCGACGGCGTCTACAGCCATTTCGACGTCACCCAGAACAATTACCGCTCGTCCAACTATCTCAACCCGCTCGGCGACGACGGCGCGCCGCGCTGGGACCCGGCGTCGATCTCGGTCGACCGCAACAACGTGGTCACCGGCTTCGCCATCGACGACCTGGTCTCCGAGGTGCTGACCACCGACGAGCCGCGGCAGAGCCAGACCTATCAGATCGGCGGCCGCATCGACTGGCGTCCGGTCGACCAGCTCAAGCTCGCGGTCGACGGCTATTACGGCAAGGCGACCAACACCACCGGCGGGCGCAACCGCTTCGTCGTCGCGGGAGTCACCGGCGCCTCGGCGACCTTCGCGACGCGCGACAACGGCCTGCCCGACCTCGCGATCACGCTGCCGGGCGGGCGCACGATCGACCAGGCCACCAACGACGACTATCGCGCGCACTATATCGGCATCCAGGGCCAGGACGTCGCGGACGAGATCAAGAGCGCGAAGGTCGACGGCGAGTATCGCGTCGATAACGGCGCGTTCAAGGCGATCAGCTTCGGCGCCGCCTGGACCGACCGCCGCAAGAACGTCACCACCGTCGACAATCAATACACCACGTCATGCAACTATTGCGGCTACCCCTTCACCTTCGGCGAGATCGGCGCCGACGTGGTGCGGCCGGGCCAGGGCAATATCCTGAGCAAGCTGCCGGGCAACTTCCCGCGCAACTTCCCGATCTTCGACATCGACACCTATCTCGCCGCGCTGCCGCGCGCCGACAACAACCCGGCGGTGCTCAACCCCAACAGCTGCCTCGACGCGAGCGGCGCGACGATCGAGGGCTGCGCGCTGTCGCCCTATCCCGCGGGCTATTCGACCCAGATCATCCAGGACGACCTGCCCGCCTCCTACCGCATCCGCGAGCGCACCTGGGCCGGCTATGTCCAGTTCAACCTCGCCGGCGAGCGCTGGCGCGCCGACATCGGCGGGCGGCTGGTCGCCACCAAGGTGTCGTCGGTCGGCTATGGCGCGTCGATCGCGACGATCATCCCGCGCGCGGGCACGCAGGACAATGCGGTCGCCTTCAACGAGGTCGAGCCGATCACGGGCGGCGGCGACTATCTGCGGCTGCTGCCCGCCGCCAACTTCGCCTATGATCTCGCCGAGGGGCTGCGCGTGCGGCTCGCGGCGTCGCAGGCGATCTCGCGCCCGACCTTCGCCGAGCTGTCTCCGGCGAAAGACGCCACCTCGGCGCAGTCGGGCACCTTCATCATCTACGACGCGGGCAATCCGAACCTCAAGCCGACCGAGGCCAACCAGCTCGACCTGTCGCTCGAATATTATCCGTCCAACCGCCTCGCGCTGACCGCGGCCGCCTTCTACAAGCATATCACCAATTTCGTCTCGACCGTGCCGGTCGACGTGGTGGTCACGCCGACCGCGCAGCCCGCCAACCAGCAGCAGAATTTCGACTTCGTCGAATATCAGGTGCGCAACGGCGACAGCGCCGACGTCTATGGCGTCGAGGTCGGCGGGCAGTATTTCCTCGACAATGGCTTCGGCGTGCAGGCCAACCTCACCTACAATCGCTCGCGCGCCACGTCGGGTGACGTCACCACCGACCTGCCCGGCGCGATCCCCTTCTCGGCCAACGGCAAATTGTTCTACGAGAACCATGGGATCGGCGCGCAGGTGTCGTACAGCTTCCAGTCGCGCTTCACCTACGCGCAGTCGGGCAACCTCGCCTATCTGCCGGTGAAGGAGGATCCGTACCACGAGGTCTCGGCGACCTTGTCCTACGACCTCAACAGCCACCTCACCGTCTATGCGCAGGGCTCGAACCTGCTCGGCCAGGCGGTGAAGCGCTTCAACGACCTGCGCAACGTGCCGAACTTCTACGAATATTCGGGCCGGGCCTTTTTCTTCGGGGTGCGCGGCCGGCTCTGATCCGGGGGGAGCGGCCGGCGACGCCGGCGCACGACATCACACAGGGGGACACAATGACGGACGAACGAGCGAACGCCACGTCGCGGCGGACCCATCTCCGCGCCGCACTCTGCCTGGGCACCGCCGCCCTGCTGATCGCGCCGGGAGCCGCGGCGGCGCAGGACACCGCCTCCGCCTCGCCGGCGCCCGAGCAGACGATCGGCGCCACCGACGCGGCGGGCGAGGACATCGTCGTCACCGGCATCCGCGCCGGGCTGGAGCGCTCGATCAACGTCAAGCGCCGCGCGGTCAACGTCGTCGACGTGATCTCGGCGGAGGACATCGGCAAGTTCCCCGACAACAATCTGGCGGAATCGCTGCAGCGGATCCCCAGCGTCACGATCGACCGGTCCGAGCTGGGCGAGGGTCGCCAGATCAACCTGCGCGGGCTGGGCACCGGCTTCACCCGCACCGAGATCAACGGCGGCTTCGCGATCAACGGCCTCGACCTCGGCGTGCTGGCGCCGGAGATCTTCTCGCGCGTCGCGGTCGAGAAATCCTCGTCGGCGAGCAGCGTCGAGGGCGGCCTCGCGGGAACGGTGAAGATCGAGACGGTCAAGCCGTTCGACAGTCCGGGCCTGCGCGTGGTCGCGGTGGCGGGCGGTCAGGTCGGACAGAAGTCGAAGGTGGTCCCGCGCGTGTTCGGGCTCGTCAGCAAGAACTGGGACGATCGCTTCGGCGTGGCGCTGGGCGTCGCTTACTCCAAGGTCGACTTCCGCACCAACGAGATCGCCTACGGACCCTGGGTCCCGTTCCGGCTGATCGCCTCGCCCGAGGCGCTCGCCACCGCGCCGGCGACGCTGCTCGACGCCGCGACGCCGCGCACCGCGGCCTATTACAGCTATATCGAGAAGCGGAAGAACATCGGCGGCACCGCCGCGGTGCAGGCCAAGCTGGGCGAGGGCTTCGACGTCACCGCCGACTTCCTCTACGCCGAGAACGACGGCGCGCGCCATGACGACCGGCCCGACGTGCCGATCGAGGGCAACAATGCCGCACCCACCGCCTACACGGTCGAGGACGGCGTGGTGACGTCGGGAACGTTCAGCGGGGTGCAGAACCGCGTCGGGACCAGCTATCGCCCGCAGTTCCAGCGCGTGTGGCAGGCGACGCTGCGCGCCGACCTCCGCCCCGACGACCGGCTCACCGTGTCGCCCGCGATCGCTTATGCGCGCCGCAACGAGCGCACCGAGCTCCAGCTATTCTCCTTCGCGATCAACAATACCACCGCGAGCTATGCGATCGACGGGCGGGTGCCCAATTTCTCCTCCACCGCGACCGACTTCAGCACCAATCCCCAGGATTTCGGCTTCAACGTCTTCATCTTCGACCGTTTCCGCCAGACCACCGACGAGGTGATGGCGAAGATCGACGTCAAATATGCGCTCGACGACGACGACCGCTTCGCGCTTCGTGCCGGCGGTCGCTACACCGATCGCACCACCGAGCGGCGCGGCGAGAATGCGGGCCTGTATCAGGGATCCCCGCTGCTCACCGCCGACTCCCCCTCGCTCGCGGGGGTGGCGATCACCCGGCCGTTCCGCGTCAAGGGAGCGCCGTCGCAGACGCCGGGGCGGATCCTCGCGGTCGACCCGGTGCGCGCCAAGCAGCTCTTCTATCCCAATGTCGGCGACCCCTATGTGGCGCCCGAGTTCTTCCCCTATCTGACCGGCAACGATCTGCGTTCCTTCGCGGTGCGCGAGGAGACGTTCGCGGGCTATGCGCAGGCCAATGTCACGCTCGGCGCGGTCGCGTTCGACGCGGGCGTCCGCTACGTCGACACGCGCACCGCGACACGCGGGACCCAGCTCGTCGGCGACACGCCGCTCGCGCGCACCGATCGCGGCGCCTCGGCCAACTGGCTTCCCGCCGCCAACGCGCGCTGGGAACCGGTCGACAACGTCGTCCTGCACGGCGCGCTGAGCCGGTCGCTCACCCGACCCGATCTCGATTCACTGACCCCGACGCAATATATCAATTCGGGGCCGCGCACCGGCACGCGCGGCAACCCCAATCTGCGGCCCTATAGCGCCGACCAGGCCGATCTCAGCGTGGAATGGTACTGGCATCCCGGATCGCTGCTGAACGTCGGCTATTTCTACAAGGACATCAAAAACCTCATCACACAGCGCACGGTGAACGAGGTGGCGACCTTCCCCGATCAGCTCACCGGTCTGCCGACCACGGGGGTGATCGCCTTCACCGAGCCCGCCAACGGCAATTCCGCCTGGGTCAGCGGGCTGGAGGTCGGGGTGCAGACGCCCTTCTACTTCCTGCCGGGGGCGCTGTCGGGCTTCGGCACGGTGCTGAACTATACCCGCGCCGCCAATCGCGCCAAGATCGATGCGGGCGACGGCACGACGCTGCGCCAGAACCTGCCGGGTCTGTCGCGCAACGCGTACAACGCGGTTCTCTATTACGAGCGCGGCGGGTTCGACGCGCGCATGGCCTATGCCTGGCGCAGCACCTACCGCCGCGCCGACCCCGTGGGCGCGCAATTCGGCGCGGAGCGCTATGTCCGGAGCTTCGGCCAGCTCGATTTCTCGAGCAGCGTGCCGGTGACGCGCTGGCTCCAGCTCAACTTCGACGTGACCAACGTGCTGGATACCCAACGAAAGGAGTTCATCCGCGTCCCCGCGACGGGGGCGACGCCGCCCGCCAACGTGATCGAGCTGGAGCGGCGGTTCATCCTCACCGCGCGCGCGGTGTTCTAGGATCTGGTTCACCCCGGTTGCACGGTGCTCCTGCGGACGCAGGAGCACCGTGCTGGTTCACACCAGGTGGATCACAGGCTAGAACCGCGCGCGCACACCGAACAGGTAACGCGACCCGGTGTTCTGCAGCATCAGCAGCCGCTCCTCGAACACCGAGTAATCGTTGACGTACTGGTTGGTCAAATTGACCCCCTGCGCGTAGACCTGGAACACCGGCGTGATGTCATAGGAGACGCTGACGTCGAGCTGGCCGTAAGCGGCGCGGTTCTCTGGCCGCGACGCCGCGCCGAAACACTGGCGCAGGAACGACGAGCGCCAATTGTACGAGGCGCGCGCCTGCAACCCGTATTTCTCGTAGAACAGGCTGCCGTTGGCCGAGTGCGGCGACAGCCCGTTATAGCCGCAATTGTTGGCGTTGGTGCCGCTGCCCTCGGCGCGCTCGACGTTGCTCGACACATAGGTGTAATTGCCCGCGACGCCGAAGCCGCCGAGCGCGCCGGGCAGCAGCCGGTCGAACGTGTACTGGCCGCCGACCTCGACGCCCGCGATCGAGCCGCTCTGGCCGTTGCGCGTGCGCGTGTCGAGGAAGTCGAAGCCGGCGATCGTCACCGGCAGCGTCTGGCTCTCGAGGAAGTCGGTGAACGCCTTGTAGAAGCCCGAGATGCTGACGTAGCTCACGTCGGTGATATAATATTCGAGCGACGCGTCATAGTTGGTCGACTTGAACGGGCGCAGCGCGGGATTGCCGCCGCTCGACGTCGCGTTGGTGAGCCGGCCGCCATAGCTGTTGTCGACCCCGAGCGAGGTCAGCGTCGGTCGCGTCACCGTCTTCGACACCGCGGCGCGCGCGAACACGCGCGGCGTGATCTCATATTTGATGTTGGCCGAGGGCAGGAAGTCGGTGTAGCTGTTCCTGACGCTGATCGCCTGCGGGTCGGTGTAGACGAAGTTCAGATTGTCGTCGCCCGGGTTGACGAAGATGCGCACGATCTGCTGGCCGAACCCGGCCGAGCGCAGCCGCGTGCTGACGAAGCGCCCGCCGATATTGCCCGACCAGTCGTCGCCCTTGAAATTGGCGTTGAGATAGGCCGCGACCACCTTCTCCTCGACGTCGAGCCGCGCGTTGGGCCGGTCGCGCCGGCCATAGGGGCCGCCCGCCAGCGCCTGGACGCGCGCCGCCTCGGCCGCCTGCTCCTCCGCGGTGCGCCCCTGGCGCGGGCGCACGAGGTTGGCGGGATCGGACAGGAAGGCGAAGATGTCCTCCTGGTTGAAGGTGAAGAAGTCCTTGGGCAGCGCGTCGCTGCCCGAGGCGCCGGGCAGGAAATTGCCGAGCGAATAGGCCTGGACGAGGTCGGACGGGATCGGGATGTCATAGCCGCAATAGGTGCAGACCGTGTCCGAATTGTCCGCGCGGGTGCGCACCTTGCGGCGCTGGTTGTAGGAGGCGCCGAACATCAGCGATTGCAGGATGCCGCGGTCCGCCCTCCACTCGCCGTCGAAGTGGAACTCGCTGCCCTTGTCGCTCACGCGCGTGAGGTCGTTCTGCGCGAAATGCGCGCGCAGCAGGCTGGCGTCGGTGATCGGGCCGAGGTTGGTGAGGCCCGGCAGGTCGTTCTCGGGATTGAGGTCGAAGCGCACCGACGTCTGCGCCAGCGAGCCGACGACGACGAACTTGTACGGGTTGCGCTGCGTCGCCTTGGTGGTGGAGGCGTCGAGCTTGAGCTTGAGCTGGTCGGACACGTCCCAGGCGAGATTGGCGCCGATCTGGTAGCTCTCGGTCTCGCGCTGGCTGGTCCAGACGATATTGTCGTTCTGCTGCCGCGTCACGCGCGTGTCGGACACGCCGGGCACCGGCTCGAGCAGGCCCGGGTTCGCGGCGAGGAAGTCCGAGCCGGGACGGTTGAAGCCGATGACCGTGTTGTTCGCGTCGGTCTCGACGCCGACGAAGCGCTCGGTGAAGAAGTCACCGTAGCGCCGCGTATATTGCGAGACGTTGAACTGCGAGTAGATGCCGTCGACCGTCAGCAGCAGCCGGTCGGTCAGCTGCCCCTGGATCGAGCCGGCGACGTTGATCCGCTCGCGCGTATCTTCCTCGCGGTCGAAATTATACTCGCGCGGGATGTGGATGTTGTTGGGGCTGTCGACGAGCGCGGCGGTGGTGAGGCCGGTCGAGCTGGCGGTGCCGTCGATCAGTCCCTGTGACCCCAGGATCCAGCCGCCGATCCGCGCCGAGTCGAGCTGGCTCTTGCGGTTGGTGTAGGAGGCCGAGAGCAGGGCGCCGAAGGTCTTGTCCGGGTTGGTCCAGGAGACGATGCCCGAGAAGTCGGGGCTCACCTTGTCGGCGAGCGAGTCATAGATGCCGCCCGCCGCCAGCGTGGCGTGGAAGCCCGCGCGCCCGTCGAGCGGTCGCGCGGTGATGACGTTGACGGTCGCGCCGATACCGCCTTCCTGGAGCTGCGGCAGCGAGCTCTTGTAGACGTCGACGCGCTGGATGAGGTTGGACGACAGCACGTCGAACGAGAATTCGCGCCCCGGATTGTCGGTCGCCATGATGCGGCCGTTGACCAGCACGGTGTTGAACTCGGGACCGAGGCCGCGGACGGTGATGAACTGGCCCTCGCCGCCCGAGCGGTCGATCGCGACGCCGGTGATGCGCTGGAGCGAGTCGGCGATGTTGGTGTCGGGGAACTTGCCGGTGTCCTCGGCGGTGATCGAGTCGACGATGTTCTCGGCAGTGCGCTTGGTGGCGAGCGAGGAGCGCAGGCTGCTGCGGATGCCGGTGACGACGATGTCCTCGACCCCGTCCTGCGGCACCGCGCCCGGCGGCGTCTCGGACGGGCCTTGCGGCTAGGCGGGGGTGTCCGCCTGCGGCGTGCCGGTGGGGGCGACCGAATTGGCGTTGGACGATTGCGCCATCACAGGCGACGCGGCGCAGGCGAACAGCGCCACGCCCGCGAGCAGACGAGCTCTCATGATCCTCTCCCGATGTGCGGGGTCTCTTGCCCTCGCCGGATTGATCATCTTGTATGAGTAGTGACGTGTCAAGCGATCCGGGTTACCCGATCCGGTGATTTTTCGATGGCCGATCATCGAGACGCTTATCGGGGGTGCCGCGGCCCTCGCCGCGGGACGGGGCGGATATCGACGGCGCGAACACCCTCGACAATTGTTTGAGTATTGATACGGTCGGCGACGCCATCGCGGGCAGGGAGCCGGTCACCGGCCAGCCGTCGCGCGAGCGGGAGGAGAGGATGATGGACGAGGTGCGACTCAGCCGGCGCGCGATGCTCGCGGCCGGGCTCGGCGGTGCGGCGGCGACCGCGCTGCCAGCGCATGCGCAGCAGGCGCCGGCAGCGGCCGACGCGCCCACGGGTTCCGGGGCCGGGGCCGCGCTCGCGCCGCGGCCGCCGATGGGGTGGAACAGCTGGAACAGCTTCGCCACCACGATCACCGAGGCGCAGGCGCGCGAGACCGCGGCGATCATGCG
>NZ_SLXN01000004.1 GCF_004345855.1 Sphingomonas sp. BK235 | reverse complement strand
CCGCACAGGAGAGCGTGACGCGGGGTGGAGCAGCCCGGTAGCTCGTCAGGCTCATAACCTGAAGGTCACAGGTTCAAATCCTGTCCCCGCAACCACCATACGATACACCCCCGCAGAGCCATCGCTCCGCGGGGGTGTCGTCGTTCCAGCCCCCCCGCGTCACCGCAGCGCCTCACTCCTCCGAGGCGGCGCGCAGCGCCGCGGCGAACGCCGCCGGTGCCTCGACCTGCGGCGCGTGCCCCAGTCCCTCCAGCCGCACCAGCCGCGCGCGCGGGATGCGTCGCACCGCCGCCTCGGCCGCGGCCGGGACGGTGCGGATCGCCGCGCGCCGCTCCGCCGGTGCGTGATCGGCGCGATAGGCGGTGGCGTCGCGCTGGCCTACGATCAGCGTCACCGGCATCGTCAGTCGCGGCAGGTCGGCGGCGATCGGCTGGGTCTGGATCATGTCTGACAGGCGTGCCTGCGCGTCGCGCACCCGGTCGCCATCGGCGCTGGCATATTGACCCGCCAGCATCGTCACCCAGCGATCATAGTCGGGGCGCCACGCGCCATGATAATAAGTGCGCAGCTGATAGGCCTTGATCGAGGCGGCGTCGGTGCGCGCTTCCTCGGCGCGCAGCGCGCCGGGATCGGTGTAGGGCACGCCCTCCGCCAACGTGTCGTTGAGCCCCAACGGGTTGACCAGCACCAGCCGCGCCACCTGCGCGGGATAGGACAGCGCGAAGCGCGCCGCGATGATCCCTCCGGTCGAATGGCCCACCAGCACGACCGGCCCGGCCGCGGCGTGCTCGAGCAACCCGCGGGTCAGCGCCGCGAGCGCGTGGAAGCTATATTGATAGCCCGGCGGCTTGGATGATTTGCAGAAGCCGATCTGATCTGGTGCGATCACGCGATAGCCCGCCGCCGCCATCCGTCGTGCGGTGTCATACCAGGTCGCGGCACAGAAGTTCTTGCCGTGGAGCAGCAATATGGTCCGCCCGTTGGCGCGCCCCGCCGGCGCGATGTCGAGATAGGCCATGCGGACGCGCTGCCCCTGCGTCTCGGCCTCGAACCAATGGACCGGCGCGGGATAGGCGTAGCGCTCGAGATTGGCGCCGAGCGCGGGGACCTGCGCCGCGGTGGCGCCGGAACAGGAGAGGAGCGCGACGGCGGTGAGGCGGGACAAGCAGATCATTCCCTTCGAACCCGCTGCGGCGCCGCTATATCCGCCGCACCGCGCCCGCATGCGCAGCGGCGAGCGGGTCACTCGTCGTGATAGAGATCCTCGCGCGTGTCGAAGCCGTTGAGATAGGCGGCGTCCAGCCCCGAGATCGAGTCCCGGATCGCGCGCGTGAGATCGACGAGGCCCCCGGTCGTCTCGTCGACATGCCCCGACGCCGCGCTCGCCTGCCAGTCCACCAGCCGCTGCCACATCGCGTCGACCACCGATCCCGCGGCGGATCCGGCGCCGTCCTGCGCCACCTCGGGCAGTTGCGCCTTCAGCTTGCCGACGAACTTGTCGGTGACCACGTCGGTGAACTGACGCACCAGAGCCACTTTCGCCTCGGCGTCGCCCTTGGCCTGCGCGATATAGTCCGCGCCCGCCTGTTCGAGCGACCCCATCACCGCGCCCAGCGTCGTCGCCGCGGTGAGGCGCGCGTCCGCGCTCGCCCCCGTGTCGTCGATCCGCGTCGCCAGCCCGCTCAGCACCGAGGCCAGCGCCTCCTGCGTCGCGCCGACGTCGCCGTAGGACGGATCGAGCATGACGTGGCGCATGAAGTCGCGGACCAGGCCGTGATGCAGATCGCCCGTGTTCGCCTTGCGCCAGTCGGTCTCGGCGAGTCGGCCGACGTTGGCGTTGAAATAGCGCCCGAGCTGGTCGAGCGCCCCGCCGCGGTCGCCACCCTCGTCGATCCCGCCGACAAAGCCCTCGCCCCCCGAGCGCACCAGCGACGCGAACAGCGAGTCGAGCGCTGGCTGGTTGCGCGCGTCGGGCGTGGCGGCGCTGAGCAGACCCGACAGCGCGTGGAAGCCATCGCGCTCGTAGAGCGTGTTCCACTGGCCGCCGCCCACCGTGGTCGCCATCATCGCGTCGGTGAGGGTCATCGTCTCGCCCGCGACCGGGCGATCCCCGTTGCGCGCGATCTCGGCGAGCACCGTATTGGCGCCCGCGCGGCTGCCGTTGCGCGCCGCCATCGTGGCGACGTCCGCCGCCGCGACCAGCGTCTGCGGCCCGGTCTGATACGCGTCGATGTCATAGCCCTGCGCGCGCGCGTCGGCGGTGAGCCGCTGCGCCACCTGCGACAGCGCCACGCCGTCGCGCACCTCGCTCAGCAACTGGCGCGCGCCATGGCTGCCGGGTTCCTTGACCAGCGCGTAGAGCTGATCGGCGCCGAGCCGCCCGTCGGCCACGCCGCGCCACACCGCCGCCTCGACCTGATCGCGCAGCGCCGGGGTCGCCGGCCCGGTCCAGGCCTGGCCGATATCGTCCAGCCCCTTGAGCAGCTTCTCGCTGGTACGCGAGTCGATGCACCGCGTCGCGCCGATGCCGCTCCCCGCCAGCCGGATGATCTCCGCGATATAGGCGTCCTTCTGCTCCTCGCTCAGGTCGGTGCGCGTCATCGTGTCGGCGACCTGATAGGCCGCCTGTGCGCCGTCGCCGGGCTGGCCGAAGCGGGTCGCCTCCAGCGTGCGGTCGACCGCCTCGGCGACCTGCGGGTCGGTCGCCGCGGTGGCGGTGATCGTCCGCGTCGGGGCGATCCCGCCTCCGCCGACGTCGCTGACTGCATACATGACGCACCTCCCTCGCAGAACGGGCGCCAGCCTAGCGAGGCGGCACCGCCGCGCCATAATCGATCCGGTTAGGGCGCGCGGGTCAGCGCGGCGCGGCGACCAGCGTCGCCACCACCGCCGCGGGGGGCGCGGTGGCGCCGTGACGCGCCAGCGCGGGCGGGGGCCAGCGCTGCTCGCGAATCAGCGTCTTCACCTCGGCCGGGGCGGGGGGCGGCCAGGGCGCGCCCGTTCGCCGCAGCCGCGCCACCAGCCGCTCGCGCGCGGCCTCCTCCGCGGGGGAGGAGAGGCGCAGCGGCTGCCCGATCCCGAACGCGGGCAGCGCCCCGCCCGCGCCGACCGCCCAAGGATTGGCGCCCGCCTCGATCAGCACCTCGGCGACGCGCATCGAATCCATGTCGACCGCGTCCTGGAGCGGCCCGGTGCCGGTCGGGTCGAGCCGGTCGAGCCGCGCCCCGCGCGCGATCAGCAGCCGCGCCGCGGCGGGATCGGCGCTGCGCGCCGCGGTGCGCAGCGGCCAGGCGGCGTGCTCGCCCGCGGGATCGGCGCTGGCCCCCTTCGCGAGCAACCGTTCCGCCGCGGCGAGATCATGCCCCGCCACCGCGGCGTCGAGCGGCAGGCCCGGCACCGCGCCGTCGGGGGCGGCGCCGAGCGCGAGCAGCGCGTCCAGCATCGCGCCGTCGCAGCGCGCCACCGCGATCGTCAGCAGGTCGCCGGCCTGGCCGTCGGGGCGGAAATCGGGGTAACGCGCCGGCGGCACATGGGTCGTCAGCAACCGCGCGTCGCCGCCGGCGAGCCGGCGTACCGCGGCGACGTCGCCCGCGAACACCGCCGCCGCGATGTCGCGCCCCGACTGACCGTTGGTGACCGCCTGCAACACCAGCCGCTCGTCCAGCTTCATCATCCGCCCCCCGCTGCATGACGCGGCGTTCGCGGGCGCCACGCGCGCGCAGCCCGTCGCGACCGCGACGCAGGCCAGCGCGGCCGCGAGCGCGACCGAACGCCTCAGCGCGGCAGGCTCGACAACACCCAGTCCATGCCGTGCCGGTCGACCGGCAGCATCGGATCGAGGTTGCGTTCGAACCAATTCGTCCCCTCCGGCGCGACCGCCGCCATCTCGTGGCGGGTACCATAGGCCTCGGGAAGGTCCAACAGCGCCGCGCCCGCCGCCGCGCCGCCCGGCGAGCGCGCGATCAGCCCGCCGATCACGCCGCCGATGACGCGGTCGCCGCCGTCCTGGATCGAGGACAGGATCTCGCCGTCGACATACCAGGCCTGGACCGCCGCGCGCGTGGCGGTGCCGTTGGCGGCGCGGATCGCCTCGCCCCGCGTCACGGTCGCGTCGTGCAGCCCGGCGGCGTTGAACGTGTCGGCGGGGCGCCCGCTCGCGATCGCCGCCGCGGAGGCGAGCCCGCCGCCGAGCGAGTGACCGGTGAACGACACCCGCCCCGCCAGATCGGAGCGCCCGACGCGCTCGCCGATCAGCAGCGCCTGACGGTAATGCGCCGATTCGGCACCGAACGCCTGTCGCGCGTTGCTGGTCCAGTCGGCGAGGCTCTCGAAGCGCGTCCCGCGCATCGCGACGACGAAGCGCGCCTGCTCCCCGCTTCCCTCGACATAGACGCGCGCGCGGAAGTCACCCGATTGCAGCAGCGCCGGGTCGAGATTGAGCGCGCGCAGCTCCGCCTCGCCCGCGACGCGATAGCCCGGGGGCGGGGCGGCGGTGTCGGCATAGACGTCCTGCGCCAGCAGCGCGTGCGCGCGCAACGCGTCGGCATCGGTCGATGCGGCGCGCGGCGCGGCGGCAGGCACGGGCACCGCGAGCGTGGCGGCCGGTCGCATGGTCGCGACGGAGCCGGGCGGCGGCGCGGGGAGCGCGCGCGGCGACGCGCCGACGGTAAGGCTGAGACCGATCTGCATCGCGCGTCCCCTCTGGTTCGGCTGCACCCTAGATCGCGGCGGGGACGCGGGCTCTAATCGAAACGCCTAGGGTCGATCGCGCGGTCGCGGGCCGGCGGCCGCCTAGTCGCATCGACTAGATACAGCGTGCCCCCCGCATGGGAGAGACCCGCCGCATCGCGGACAGCATGGGAGCGCGGGTGATGGTCGGATCGATCACGGCGACGGGAACGAGCGACACGACGGGCGCCGCACCGCCGCGGCAGGACGCTCACACCGTGCACGCCGGCGACACGCTCTCGGCGATCGCGCGGCGCCACGGCACCGATGTCGCCACGCTGGCGCGGATCAACGGGCTGCGCGACCCCGATGTGATCGCGGTGGGGCAGCGGCTCGAGCTGCCCGGCGGCGCGAGCGCGGGCTATACGATCGCGCGCGGCGACACGCTGACCGCGATCGCGCGACGCCACGGCACCGACGTCGCCGCGATCGTCGCCGCCAATCCCCAGCTCGGCCATCCCGACCATCTCTACCCCGGCGACCGGCTGACGCTTCCCGCGCCGCGCGCCGAGGCACCGACCGCCACCGCCGTGGTCGGCGGCACGACCCGCGTCGCCGACGGCACGCTCTCGCTCAGCGCCGCCGACGTGACCAATCTCAAGAAGACGCTGCAGACCGAATGGGTGCAGGGGGCGGGCGAGGCGCAGGCCCATGGGATCATCGACACGATCCTCAACCGCACCGCCTCGGGCCATTGGGGCGGCACGGTCGCGGACGTGGTCGACAGCTACAATCAATTCTCCGACATCAACGGGCCGATCGCGCGCCGAGCCGGGCGCAACTCGGTCGAGGATCTGCCCGCGAGCAGCATCAGCGCGCGCGTCGACCGGCTGGTCGACGGCTATCTCGCCGAGCGCGCGGGCGGGCGCGAATCGTCGATCGGCTCGCACCTGAACTACGCCAACCCGCATTATTCCAGCGCCAACAACCGCGGCTGGATCAACGCGCTCGACGGTCCCGTGCTGGGGCGAGGCGATGCGGTCCACCATCACGGCACCGTGCCCGAGCTCGACCGCTATCGTCCGGGCGCCTTCGCGCTCGCGCTGCCCGGTACGGCCGCCGCGCCCGCCCCGGCGACGCCCGCCGCGCCCCCCGCCGCCGGGCACGTCGACGGGCGCGCGGTCGCCGCGGCGAACGGGGTGGCGGTGAAGAGCGAGGCGGTGCGGATCGACCGGCTCGACGCCGCGATGGAGCCCGCGATCCGCGCCGCCGCCACCGCGGCGCAGCGGCTCGGGTTGCCGACCCCGGTGATCACCTCGGGCAACGACAGCCGCCACTCGAACGGCTCGCTCCACTATCACGACCAGGCGCTGGACTTCCGCGGCAACAACATCACCGTCGCGCAGGGGCAGGCGCTCCAGGCCGAGGTGCGCGAGCTGCTCGGCGATCGCTACGACGTGGTGTTTGAAACCTTCGCCAATCGCGGCAACAACCACCTGCATGTGGAATATGATCCTGACTGAGCGGGCCGCGCGCGCGTCGATCGTGGCGGCGTCGCTGCTCACCGCCGCCTGTTCCCCGTCGGCGGACAGCGCCGGCGCCGAGCAGGCGCGCCGCGCCGCCGCGACGCCGCGCGCCGCGGCGCCGTCGGCCGCGTCGACCGCCACCTTGCCCGACGCGGGGGCGAGCCCGGTCGCGGCAGCGACCGCGCCCTCGCGGATCGTGTCCACCGCCGATATCACGCTGCGCGGCAAGCCCGCCTGCGACATCCGCTTCGCTTATGCCGGGCGCGATACCGAGAGCCTGTTCTGGGAAGAACCCTGCGACGCGATCACCGCCAGGATGCTGACGCGCGAGGAACTGACCGCGCTCGGGCGCTGGTCGCGGCTCGACGATTACGCGCGGCGCTTCGTCGCGGCGCTGCCCGGCGGGCGGGTGCTGTACGTCGAGGGCGCGGCGAGCGCCTCGGTCTATCCGGTCGGGACCGGCGGATCGACCTATGAGGTGCCCGTCGCCGACTGATCGCCGCGGTCGAGCGCGAGCGCACCCAGCGCCACCCCCGCGCCCGCGAGCCGCTGCGCCAGGCCGGGGAGCTGGTCGGCATAGGCGCGGCCGCCGTCGCCGACCTCCAGCGCGATGTCGAGCGTCCCCGCGGCGTTGCGCACCAGCCGCGCGCCGGTCGCGGGCCAGGCGTCGCGCCCGAAGCGCACCGACACCTCGCGCGCGCCCTTGCCGTTCTCGCGCGTCCACAGGTCCGCGAGCAGCTGCGCGAAGGCGGCGGGGTCGACGTGCGGCGCGGGCATGGTCGGCACCCCCACCACCGGGGCGGGCGGGGCCCCGGCGAGCGACTGGCCGCCGCCCTGTCCGCCGTCCTCCTGCCCGCGCTCGCGGCGGAGCGGGTCGGCGAAGGGGTCGCGGTCGGTGGCGAGCGCCTCGCGTTCGCCGCGCGGCCCCGTGGTGCCAGCGGCGGGGTCGCGCGACGCTCTCGCGCCTTCCTTGCCCGCGCCCGTCTGCGGCGCCGGCTGCGCGCGCGCGCGTCCGCCGTCCTGCGCCAGCCGCGCCCGCGCGCGCGCGAAAGCGTCGCCCATCTCGCGCACGTCGCTCGCGCTCGGCGCGCGCGCGGGGCCGCGGGGCGCGGTATCGGGGGCGCGCGTCGGTGCGGCGCGGGCGGGGGAGACGTTGGTCATCGGAACCTCCTGATCATCTCGCGATCCTGCTGCTCGCGCGTGTCGGCGCGGGCGCGCCGCGCGCGTCGCAGCCCGGCGGTGCGCTCGGCGAGCGCGTCGTGGCGCGCGCGCGCCACGATCGCGGCGCGGCGCTGCTGCGCCTCCGCCGCGGCGGCGCGCGCCTCGGCGTCCTCGGCCGCCTCGGCGTCGCGCGCCGCGACCGAGCGCCGGAACAAGGCGCGATCGAGCACCGCCAGCCGCCGCTCCGCCTCCGCCGGGTCGGCGACGAGCGCCGCATGGGCCGCGACCTGCGCCTCCTGCGCCGCCTCGGCCGCCGCCCCCGCCGCGCGCGCCGCGGCGCCGGCCCGCGCGGTCGCGTCGCGCGCCGCCGCCAGCGCGCGCGCCGCGGCGGCGAGCCGCACGGCGCGCAGCCGCAGCAGCGCCGCGGCCTGGTCGTGGAGCGCGCGCGCGCGGCTCATCCGCCGATCCCGCGCAGCCGCAGCAGCGCCGCGTCGAGCGGCTCGTGCTGGTCGGCGAGCTGGCGCAGCAGCGCGTCGATCTCGGGCTTGGCGGCGATGGCGCGATCGGCCAGCGCGTCGGCGCCGGGCTTATACTCGCCGACCTGCACCAGGAACTCGATCTCGGCATGTTTGGCGAGCAGCGCGCGCACCCGCGTCGCCGCGGCACGATGCTCCGCGCCGGCCAGCCGCGGGAACAGTCGCGACAGGCTGCCGAGCACGTCGATCGCCGGATAATGGCCCGCCGATCCCAGCTTGCGCGACAGCAGGATATGGCCGTCGAGGATCGAGCGCACCTCCTCGCCGATCGGATCGCCCTCGTCCTCGTCCTCGAGCAGCACGGTATAGACCGCGGTGATGGTGCCGCGCTCGTCCGCGCCCGCGCGCTCGAACAGCCGCGGCAGCTCGGCGAAGACCGAGGGCGGGAAGCCGCGTCGCACCGCCGGCTCGCCCGCGGCCAGCCCGATCTCGCGCAGCGCGCGCGCGAAGCGCGTCACCGAGTCCATCAGCAGCAGCACGTCCTTGCCCTGCGCGCGAAAGCCCTCCGCGATCGCGGTCGCCTGATAGGCGGCGCGGACGCGCTCCATCGCGGCGCGGTCCGAGGTGGCGCAGACGATCACCGAGCGCGCCAGCCCCGCCGCGCCGAGCGCGTCCTCGATGAACTCGCGCACCTCGCGCCCGCGCTCGCCGATCAGCGCGATCACGATCACGTCGGCCGCGGCGAAGCGCGCGAGCGAGCCGAGCAGCGTCGACTTGCCGCCTCCCGCCGCGGCGAACACCCCCATCCGCTGCCCGCGCCCGAGCGTCAGCAGCGTGTCGATCGCGCGCACCCCGGTGGGCAGCGGCGTGTCGATCAGCCGCCGCCGCATCGGGCTGGGCGCGGGGGCGTGGAGCGCGCCGCGCGGCAGCGTCGCGGGCAGCGGCGGGCCGTCGTCGATCGGCGTGCCGCGCGCGTCGAGCACGCGGCCGAGCAGCGCGTCGCCGTGCGCGACTCGATCGTCGCCGGGGCGGACGATCACCTCGGCGTCGACCGACAGCCCGCGCACGTCGGCGAGCGGGGTGAGCACCGTCGCCTTGCCGGCGATGCCGACCACCTCCACCGGCACGACATGGCCGGTGGCGGGCTCGATCACCTCGCACGCCTCGCCGATCCGCGCCGCGATGCCGGTGACCTTGAGCGTGGTGCCGAGGATCTCGGTGATCCGCCCGCGCCGGTCGAGCGTGCGTGCGCCGTCGAGCCCGGCGATCAGCCGGTCGACCAGCGCGGCGTCATCGCGCGCCATCGTCATCCTCCGCCACGTCCCACGCGCGCGCGATCTGCGCGAGCTGCACCTCCAGCCCCGCGCGCGCACGGCCCAGCGGCGTCTCGATCTCGCAGTCGCCGGGAGCGAGCGCGGGATCGGCCTCGACCCGCAGCCCGGCGCGGTCCGCCAGCCGTCGCTCGGTCGCCGCCACCGCGATCGGGGCGACGCGCACCACCATGTCGCCGGGATCCGCCACCGCCTCGGCCGCGCGGGCCGCCAGCGCCGCGACCAGGTCGGCGGGGCCGAGGCCGTCGGCGACGCGGCGCACCACCTCGAGCGCGAGCCGCGCGATCTCGTGCGCGCGCGCCTCCGCCCGCGCGCGATCGCGCGCCGCGAGCGTGGCGAGCAGCGCCGCGGCCGAGGCTTCCCCGGCGGCGCGCCCCTCACGATAGCCGATGTCGTGCGCGGCGCGGCGCGCGGCGTCGGCGGCGTCTGCCACGGTCGCGGCCTGGCCGTCGTGGAGCGCGCGCGTCGCGGCGAGCAAGGCGAGCGAATCGCGCAGCGGCGCGATCGCCTCGGCGCGCACGATCGGCGACTCGGCGAGCAGCGTCGTCAGCCGGTCGGCGTGGAGCAGCGTGAAGCTCATCGCTGCGCCTCCGCGACCAGCCGGCGCGCCTCGGGCGCGGCCAGCGCGAGCGGAACGTCGCGCGCGGCATCGCCCAGCGCGCGCAGCCCGGGCGGCAGCGCGCGGCGCAGGATCGTCAGCCCCAGATCGGTCAGCGCCGCCGGCGCGATCCAGGCGCATTGCGGCAGCCCGGTGCCGCCGCGCGCGATCGCCTGGTCGACCGCCTCGGCCCCCGCCACCTCGGCGAGCGCGCCGAGCCACGCGCCGTCGATCGAGCGCGCCAGCTCGTCCGCCAGCGCGAACAGCGCGACACGCTGCGCCAGTCGCGCGCGGGTCGCCTCGCCCGCGCGCAGCCAGTCGGGGGCGAGCGCCAGTTCCTCCCAGCGCACCGACGGGCGTGCCGTCGGCGTCGACAGTCGCCGCGTGCCGCGCGGCGGGCTGAGGTCGCGCCCGATCGCGGCGAGCGCGGCGCGGGCCTGCGCCGCGCTCACGGCCGCACCTGCGGCAAGGCGGCGCGGCGGCGCTGGTGCCAGCGGCGGAAGGCGGGGTAACCGAACAGCGCGGCGAGCAGCGCGCCCAGCGCGGCCATGCCCGCGATCAGGGGCGTCGATACCGCCGCGGCGTGCGCGGGCGGCGCGACCAGCCGCATCGGCTCGGCGGGGAAGGTCTCCACCGTGACGCGCTCGTATTTGAGGCCCTCGACCGAATTGACCACCAGCGCTTTGACCTTGCCGATCTGCTGGTCGATCGCCGCCCCCGGCCGGTATTTGATGAACACCGAGGCGGAGGAACTGGGAGGCGTCTCCGCCAGCGGCTGCGCCTCGGGCAGCGCGAGATGGACGCGCGCGCCGACCACGCCGTCGATCTGCGAGATCGTCTGCTGCAGCTCCTGCTGGAGCCCGTAGGTCAGCCGCGCGCGCTCCTCGGTCGGGGAGGACAGCACGCCCTTCTTGGGGAACAGCGTGCCGAGCGACTGATAATCCTCGCGCGGATAGCCCTGGGTGTGGAGCACCTCGATCGCGCGCGCGAAATCGCCCTTGGCGGTGCTGATCTGCCACTGGCCCTCGCCGGCGTCGCTCTTGTCGGCGGCGATCCCGGCGCTCTGGAGCACCGCGACCATCTCATTGGCCTGCGCCTCGGTCAGCTTGGAATATAGCTCCGCGCGCCCGCAGGCCGCGAGCAGCAGCAGGAGGAGGACGGGAAGGAGCGGCGCACGGCGCGCCGCCCCCGTCGCGGGATCAGCGCGGCCGCTCACGATTGCTGGCGGAACAATTGCTGGATGCCGTCCGACGTGCGGTTCGCGATCGACGACGACAATTGGCAGTGGAACATGAACTCGTGGCATTTCATCGTCAGGTTGACGACCTCGCCCGGGGTCATGTCGGCGCCCCCCGCCGCGGCGGCCTGCGCGACGTCGGCGACCGAGCGCGCCTCGCCGTTCACTTTCTCGATCTCGCCCAGCATCGCCTTCATCGCCGGCGCGATCGCGTCGGGGCTGGCGACCGGGGCGGCGGGGGCGGCACCGGCGGCGCCGAGCGCGCCCTGGAAACCGGTCATGTCGGCGAGGCTGGCGCCGGGGGCGGCCTGGCTGATCGCGGGGGTGTCGATCGACACCCCCATGCCGCCGGCCGCGATCGGATCGATCGTCATCGCGTTCCTCCCGATCAGCTCTTGCGCGCCATCGTCTCGAGCGCCTTGCCGACGCTGTCGAGCGAGCTGGACGAGCTGTTCGACAGGAACGACATGCGCATCGCTTCCGCGGTCAGCTCGGTGATCTGCGACGGATTGTCCTGTCCGCCGTTGCCGAGCTGCTGCGACAGCGTGTCGAGCTTGGCGGCCTGGCGGTCGAGCGTCGCGCCCCAGGCGTCGGACAGCGCCTCGAACCAGCTGCCCGAGCCGTCGCGCGGGCGGGTGCCGCTCAGCGGTGCGCTGGCCATGGTCGTCAGTCCGGTGGTGATCATGCTGTCGCTCATCTCTCTTGCTCCTTCTTCGGTGGGTTGCGGTTCAGAAGGCGACGCGGCTCTGCCGCCCGCCCTTGTCGAGGACGACGAGATTGCCCTGGATCGCCACCAGCCGGTGGCCGCTGGGCAGCAGCGCGCCGCCGAAATAGCGCGCGCCGTCCACGGTCAGGATGTACGAGGGGTCGCCCGAGACGACGGTGGACACCTTCTTGGTCGCGTCGGACACCTGGCGCAGCACGACCTCCTCCGCCGCGGGCAGGTCGCTGCGCAGCTTAAGCCGGCGGATGCCGGGGACGTCGCTGCGGATCGCCGCGACCAGCCGCTCGCGCTGCGCCTCGCCGATCGGCGCGGTGCGCAGCTCCACCACGCGCTCGCCCAAGGGGCGCGCCGCGGCGCGGATATCCTGTAGCCGCGCGACATCGGCGCTGGCGGCGGCGAGGTCCGCGGTGGTGCGCAGCCGCAGCTCGGCGGGGATGTCATTGGCCGCGAGCGTCTGCGCGACGCGGTCGCGCGCCGCGCCGCCCGCGACGAAGCCCTGCACCAGCACGCCGTCGTCCGCGCCGCGCTCGCTCACCGCCAGCCGCGCGAAGCCCGCCTGCGCGAGCACGCGTTCGGCGCGCGCCACCGGGGTGCCGAACAGCCCCAGCCCCGCCACCGCGGTGGGCATCACCAGCGCGAGCAGCAGCACCACCACCGCCACCCCCGCGAGCGTCGCGGCGCGGCGATCGTGCGCCCAGCGCGCGAGCCGTGCCCCCGCGCCACCCAGCGCGGCGAGTGCCTGGTCGGTCACCGGCGCGGGCAGCTCGGGCGGCGCGGGCTGGGCGCCGGCGAGCTGCGCCGCCTCGTCCCAGCGCGCCGCGTCGGGCGCGCCCCAGGCCACGGCCACCCCGCCGATCGCGAAGGGCACGTAGGGCGGCAGCAGCGCGGTGGTGCCCGCGCCGACCGGCGAGCCGAGCAGGGTCACGCTGCCGCTCAGCACGGTGAGCTGCGCGCCGTCGCCGTCGCGCTCCAGCTCGACCGCTATCCCCTTGGTGGCGGGATCGCGGATCACCACGTCCTGCCAGAATTCATGGCCGACCGAGACGCGACCGCTGGGCGGCAGGCGCTTCTCGGTCCCGGTCAGGCGTCCGCTGAGGACGCGCAGGACGGCGGCGTCGATCATGGTCGGCTCGCTCCTCGGATGGGCAAGGCTGCGGTTGGCTGAGGTGCGGTGGGCGGGGGGGCGGCGGGCTGGGCCGGCGCGGCCGGCACGCGCGTGCCCGGGGTCAGCGGCGCGGACAGCGGGGTGGCGGGCACCTGCATCGTCGCCACGCTGGTGTTGGCGCCGACGTCGACGACGCGCGGCGAGATCAGGAACAGCCGCTCGATCCGCCCGCGCGAGCGCGAGCGCGACTTGAACAGATTGCCCAGCACCGGGATGTCGCCCAGCAGCGGGATCTTGTATTCGACGTCGCTGTCCTCGTCGACGGTCATCCCGCCGAGCAGCAGGCTCTGGCCGTCCTGCACCATCGTCTGGTTGGTGACGCTGGCGCGGTCGACCACGGGCAGGCCGTCGACGCGATCGGAGGTGATCGCACCGTCCTCGATCGTGACGCGGACGCGGATGCGCGTCTGGTCGTGGTCGCGGAACACGTGCGGGGTGACGCGCATGATCGTTCCCGCGGTGACGTTGAACAGGTCCACCTCCTGCCGCCCCGCGACGCGGACGTAGAAGGTGCGCGTGCGGTCGAACAGCGCCTCGACGTTGGACAGCGTCATCACCTGCGGGCGCGCCACCACGCGCGCGACGTTCTTGCGCTCCAGCGCGTTGAGCCGGCCGATGAACTCGCGGCTGTTGCCGATGATCGCGGAGATCGCGCCCCCCTGCGCGCTGGGGGTGATGTTGTCGACGTTGCCGCGGCGGCCGCCGCCGATGCGATTGAGCCGCCCGTCCGAATCGGCGTCGCCGCTGCCGAACAGCGCGCCGAACCCGCCCGAGCCGAAGCGCCAGTTGATCCCGAGGTTGCGCAGCTTGGTGGTGTCGATGTCGATGATCGTGGCGTCCACCTCGACCACCTGCGGCTCGACGTCGAGCGCGCGGATCAGCGAGTCATAGGCCGCCATCCGCTCGGGCACGTCGCGCACGACCACCGCGTTGAGCTGCGGGCTGGGCTCGATCCGCACCACGTCCTGGGTCAGCGGCGCGACCAGATCGCCCCCGCCGCCCGCGGGCGCGCCGAGCACGTCGCCGGTCTGCGGATAGGCCCCGCCCAGCGGCAGGCCGAGCAGCGGCGTCTGCTGGCCGTTGGGCTGCACCGAGTCGAAGCCGAAGCCCTTGAGCCGCGGCTGGCTCTGCCGCACCAGCCGCGCGCCGAACTGCGGCGCGTTGGGGGCGGCGCTGCCGCCGGGGCGCTGGTCGAGCACCAGGTTCTGCAACACGGTGGCGAGACCGGGGACGGTGAGCTGCTGGCTGCCCGAATAGACCGTGGTGTCCTGCGCCTGGGCATAGCGCAGGTAGAAGACGCGGAACTCGAGCGGCTGCACCGGCGCGGCGGGCGCGCCCGGCCCGTAGCCGCCGAGCAGCCCGCTGCCGCCGCGCGGCGCCGCGCCGGCGCCCGCCAGCGCCGGGGTCGCCCCGGCGGCACCGCGCGCGAGCGTCGCGACCTGTTCGAGGAAGCGCGGCGTCCCGCTCGCCACCAGGCTGCCGTCCGCCGCGGCGCGCAGCGTGTTGCGCTCGTTGCCGAGCCGCAGCGCGCGCACCCGCGCGAGCACGCGCGCGGCATGGCCGTCGGCGGCGGGGATGGTCTGCACGCCCAGCTCGTTGCTGGCATAGACGTAGAGCGCCGCGCCGTCGTCGTAGCTGACCAGGTTGAAGGCGCGCGCGATGTCGCGGAAGATCCGGTCGACCGTCCCGCTGAACACGCCGTTGACGGTGCCGCTCAGGTTGCGGCTGGCGATCACTGGCCGCCCGGTGCGGCCGAAGAGGTCGCGCAGGAACGCGCCGACGGGCTGGTCGCGCGCGGTGATCGACACCGTCGCCGCGCCGCCGGGGGTGACCTGCGCCACCGCGCCGGGGGTGGCGACCGGTCCGCTCACCAGCGCCACCGCCACCAGCGCGCCCAGGGATCGTTTCCGCACGTTCGGGGCCTTCACCTTCATCCGCGACTCCTTTTGTTCAGGGCTGGGCATCGGCGAGCGCGGGCGCGGCATAGCTGGGGGCGATCCCCGCGGGCATGCCGACCTGGCCGACGACCGTGATCGATGTGGTGGCGCTCAGTTCGTTGAACGCCATGACCGGGAGGTCGAACAGCGCCTCCTCGATCAGCTGGCGCATCGCGCGGCGCACCTCGAAGGCGGTCACCAGCGCGGTCGCACCGGTGTCGCGCGCCGCCGCGGCGATCGCGTCGATCAGCTGGCGCGCCACCTCGGGGGGCAGCGCGGCGCGCTCCACCCCGTCGACGAGGCGGACCGAGTCACGGACCGCGGTCTCCAGCTCGGGCGCGACCACCAGCGCGCGCACCGTGCCGTCGAGAGCGGCCTGTTCGAACAGGTAGCGGCGCACCGCGACGCGGGTGAGGTCGGCGATGCGCGGCACGTCGCGTTCCTGCGCGGCGGCATCGGTGAGCCCCTCGAGCACGTCGCGCATGTTGCGCAGGCTCACCTCCTCGGCGGCGAGGCGGCGCAGCACCTCGGCGATGCGCGGCGCGGGCAGCGCGCGCACCGCCTCCTTGACCACCTCGGGATAATCCTCGCCGACGCGGTTGAGCAGCGTCACCGCCTCCTGCACGCCGAGGAAGCGCGGCAGCTGGCGCCGCATCAGCGCGGCGATCGCCGCGACCGCGGCCTCGGACGTGTCCCAAGCCCCGGCGCCGACCGGCAGCTCATAGGCGAGCAACTGCCACGCGCGCGCGCGCTCGGGCGCGACGAAATGGATCGCGAGCCGCGGCAACGGCACGCCGCTGCGGTGCTGGAGCCGGTCGAGCATCGCGCGCAGCGCGGCGGCGAGCGCCTCCTCCTCCACCTGCGACGGGCGCGGCCCGCTGAGCTGGAGCAGCAGCGGCAGGATCGGGCGCGGCGGGGCGGGCTCGGCCGCGAGCGTCGCCGCGCGCGGTGCCTCGCGCCCGCGCGCGGCGACGCGGCGCAGCGGCCCGGCATGGCGCAGCACGTGCGGGCGCAGCCGCGGATGCAGCGACGCCCCCGCCAGCATCAGCGCCAGCCCGAGCAGCACGAAGGTCACCGTGGGAAAGCCGGGGATCAGCGCGAAGGCGAGCGCGATCGCGCCCACCACCAGCAGCACGCGCGGCTGTGCGGTGAGCTGGCGCTGGATCGCCTGGCCGAGGTTGGAGTCGCGCTCCTCGTCGATCGAGCGGGTCACCATCAACCCCGCCGCCATCGCGCCGAGCAGCGCGGGGATCTGCGCGACCAGACCCTCGCCGATCGTCAGGATCGAATATTGGTGCGTGGCGGCGCCCACCTCCATGCCCTGCTGGAGCACGCCGATCGCGAGCCCGCCGATCAGGTTGACGACGACGATCACGATCGAGGCGATCGCGTCGCCCTTCACGAACTTCATCGCGCCGTCGAGGCTGCCGTGCAGCTTGCTCTCCAGCTCGAGCACGCGCCGCCGCCGCCGCGCCTCGTCCTTGTCGATCAGCCCCGACCGCAGGTCGCTGTCGATCGAGAGCTGCTTGCCCGGCATCGAATCCAGGCTGAACCGCGCCGCCACCTCGGCGACGCGCTCGGCGCCCTTGGCGATGACGATGAACTGCACCACCGTGATGATGAGGAACATCACCAGCCCCACCACCACGTTGCCCGCGGCCATCAGCTGGCCGAAGGTCTGGATGATGTGGCCGCCGTGCCCCTCGCTCAGGATCAGCCGCGTCGTGGTGATCGACAGCGCCAGCCGGAACAGCGTGCTGACCAGCAGGATCGCGGGAAAGGCGGAGAAATCGAGCGGTGCGCGGATGTAGAGCGTGGTCAGCAGCAGCGTGACGCCCAGCGTGATGTTGATCGCCACCAGCATGTCGACCACGACGATCGGCAGCGGCAGGAACAGCAGCGCGACGATCGTCACCAGCACCGCGACCAGCCCGAGATCGGAGAAGCGTGCGCTCAGCGACGGCCGCGGCGCGGCGCTGCTGGACTGGAAATAGCGTTCGACGCTCATCGCTCAGCGCCCGCGCCGTTGCTGCCAGCGCGTCAGGATCGCGCCGACATAGCCCTGCGTCTCGCGATAGCGCGGCACCTGCCGCCCGGCCTTGAGTACCGCGCCCGGCCCGGCGTTGTACGCGGCGAGCACCAGCGGCACGTCATTGCCGAACTGCGCCTGGAGCCGCTTGAGATAGACCGCGCCCGCGGACAGCGCGAGCACCGGGTCGGTCAGCATCGCGCGCGGGTCGCGCACCCCGACGCTGCGCGCGGTGGCGGGCATCACCTGCATCAGCCCGAGCGCGCCCTTGCCCGACACCGCGTCGAGCCGGCCGCCCGATTCCTGCTGGAGCATCGAGGCGAACAGGTGCGGATCGATGCGATAGTGGCGGCTGATCGCGGTGACGAGCGGCGCGGGGAGCGGCGCGGGCGCCGCATGTGACCGGCGATCGCGCGCGACCGGTGCCCGACCACCGGCCGCGGCCATCCCCGGCGTCGCGGCGCGCGCCGCCGGCATGGCGACCGAGACGCTGCGCGGTACCTCGCCCACGATCGGCAGCGCCGCTACCGGTGCCGCGGGCGACGCCGACGCGTCGCCGCACCAGGCGGCGGCCTCGTGGAAGCGCGGGTCGATCGCGCCGGCGCCGCATCCCGCGGCGGCGGCGGGGCCGCCGGCCACCAACGCGGCGCCGAGAACGGCGCGCGTCAGCCATCTCTCGTGCATCGCCATCGATCAACCTCTCCGTCTCGTCGCGCGGGCGGCCCGGGGGGCAGCCGCGCTATTGGCGAAAGGTCGACGTTCGTGGGGGGTCCTGCGGCGCCGTCGTTGCCGTATTGCGACAAAGGATATCCAGACGCGGGGCGACCGCAACCGCCCAATTCTTACAATGGTTGCGCGGCTCGCCGGCATTTTAGCACGCCTAATCCCGCAATTTCTGCCACAAATCCGTAAAGAACGTGGTTTCGTTCGAGTAACGACCCGCAGCCGGCCGCGGATTCGAGTGCGACGGGCCGGGCAGCATCTACGATCCGGTGAAACGGTTTCATGACATTGCTGCTGTCGCATCGAGCGGTTATTCCGCCGCCATCGGTTCGACACGTGGAACGGGTCCTGCGGTCTACCGAGAGGCTCCTGCCATCATGGCGCGGGGCCGACGTGGCCGACCATGGCGACCGCGGGCGCGCTTCCTCGAGCGGGGGAGCGGCGCGCGCGGCGGCAGGCGGAGCGACTGGTGGCGAGCAACAACGACGGCGGCGACAAGACCGAGAAGCCCACTCCCAAGAGACTGGCCGACGCGCGTCGCAAGGGCGACGTCGCCAAGTCACGCGATCTCACCGGCACCGTGACGCTCTTCGTCTGGGCGATGGTGTTCCTGTTCGGGGTCGGCGTCGCGGGGACTCGGCTGGTCGGGCTGTTCGACGATACGTTCACCGCGGTGGCGCGCGGGGGCGCGTTCGCGCCGTCGGCGCTGACGCTGGGCGGCAGCGCGCTGACCGCGCTGGTGTTCATCACCGCCGCCGCGCTGCTGCCGCCCGCGATCGCGGGCTTCCTCTCCGAATTCCTCCAGGCCGGCGGCGTGTTCACGCTGGAGAAGGTCAAGCCCACGCTCGACAAGATGAACCCGGTCGAGGGCATCAAACGCATGTTCAGCGTCGACAATCTTGGCGAGCTGGCGAAGACGCTGGTGAAGACCGCGCTGATCGTGGCGGTGATGTGGCTGGTGTTCCGCCAGGCGTCGCCCGCGATCTTCAACGGCGCCGGCCCGGCATGGCTGGCGAGCGGCGCCACCGACGGGCGCGCCGCGGCGGGCGCGGCGCTGCTGTCGAGCGGCGCGGTGGTGCGCGACGCGCTGCTGTGGACCTTCGGCGTGTTCCTGTTCGTCGCGGTGCTCGACATGGCGTGGCAGCGGCATCGCTACGTCAAGAAGCTGCGCATGAGCCTGCGCGACATCCGCGAGGAGTCCAAGGAGAACGAGGGCAACCCGCTGATCAAGTCGAACCGCCGCCAGCTCCACGAGGAATGGGCCAACCAGAATGCGGTGGGCGCGGCGCGCAAGGCGAACGTGCTGGTGGTCAACCCCACCCACATCGCGATCGCGCTGGACTATGACGCGGAGAGCTGCCCCGTCCCGGTGATGACCGCCAAGGGCGAGGGGCCGCTCGCGCAGGCGATGCGCGCCGCCGCGGTGGAGGCGGGGGTGCCGATCGTGCGCCACGTGCCGGTGGCGCGCCGGCTCTACGAGGACGCCGGGGTCGATGAGGTGATCCCGCGCGACATGTTCGATGCGATCGCCCAGATCGTGCTGTGGGCGCAGCGCGCGCGGGGCGAGGGCGCGGCGGCCGAACCGGTCGACCTGGAAGGAGTGGCGTGATGGACTCGACGATCGGCACCGCGCTGACCGGGCTGCTGGGCATGATCATCGCGCTCGCGATCGTGCTGGGGCTCGCCTATGTCGCGCTGCGCACGCTCAAGACGTGGCAGGACCGCGGCTTCGAGCGCGGCGCGGCGGCCGACCGCCAGCTCCGCTTCGTGCGCGCGCTGCCGATCGGCCAGCGCGAGCGGCTGTTGCTGGTCGAGGCCGAGGGCGAGCTGCTGCTGATCGGCGTCGCGGCGGGATCGGTCAGCCTGTTGCGCAACTATGGTGCGCCCGGCGACCGACCCGCCGCCGCGAGCGAGCGGGGGCCGGCATGAGCGCGGGCGCGCTCGCGGGCCGGCTGCGCCGCGTCGACGAGGGCCGCGCGCGGCTTCAGACGCAGCTGATCGGCGCGCTCAACCACCGGCTGGTGGGCGAGCTGCACACGGTGGCGCGGCTCGCGCCCGAGCGCGACCGCCGCGCCGCGAGCGGCTGGCTGCGCTTCACCGGACAGGTCGGGCGGATCGCGATCTCGCCGCTGCTCGTCGACGGCGCGGTGGCGCATATCGCGGGGCCGCGCGGCGAGCTCGACGCGGTCGCCGCGGCGGCGCTGCTCGGCCCGATCGAGCCGCTGGTCGCCGCGCTCGAGACCGCGCTCGGGGGCGAACTCCACCCCGCCGGGCTGAGCCACACGGTCGAGCCCGATCAGCTCTTCATCCGCATCGACGCGGGCGCGCAGCCCAGCCGGGTGCAGACCCGGCTGCTGGTGGCGCTGCCCCCCGGCGCCGCGCTCGCCGACGACGCGCTGCCCGCGCCGCCGCTCGACCCCGCCGCGGTCGCGCGCGTGCGCATGGCGTGGCGCGCGACGATCGCGGGGCCGGCGGTGCCCGCGCGCGCGCTCGCCACGCTCGCGCCGCGCGACATGATCGTGCTCGGCGTCGCGCCGTTGCGCGTCGCGCTGGGGTGGCAGGCGGGCGGCGGCGACCTGCTCGCGCACATGGATTTCAGCCAGAGGAAGCTTATCGTGCAGGAAAATGCCACGCTGCCGTCGGACGACGACGCGGCTGACACGCCCGCCCCGCCGGCCGATGCGCCGCCGCCGCCGGGCGCGCCCGCGCTCGCCGCCGAACTAAGCGACGTGCCGGTGCGGCTCAGCTTCGCGTTCGACGGCAGCAGCCTGCCCGCGGGTGACGTCGCGACGCTGGGCGAGGGCAGCGTGCTGCCGCTGCCCGCCGCGGGACAGACGCTGGCGGTGCGGATCATGAGCGGGGGCGCGGTGATCGGCGCGGGCGAGCTGGTCGCGCTGGGCGAGGGCTTCGGCGTGATCGTCACGCGCGTCGGCGGGGCGGAGGCGCGCTGAGCCGATGGATCTCTCCACCTTCACGCCCGGTTCGGCGCTGGTCGTCGTCGTCGCGCTGGCGATCGCGCCCTTCTTCGCGGTGATGGTCACCTCCTTCACCAAGATCGTCGTGACGCTCAGCCTGTTGCGCAATGCCCTGGGGTTGCAGCAGGTGCCCCCCAATATCGTGCTCAACGGCCTCGCTCTGGTGCTGACGTTGTACGTCATGTACCCGGTCGGCCAGCGGATGCAGGACGCGATCGTCGCGGGCCAGGTGGCGCAGGCGCAGCAGCCGGGCGGCAGCCTGCTCGGCTCCACCTCGACGATGGTCGGCGCGGCCGATGCCGCCAAGGAACCGCTGCGCGACTTCCTCATCAAGCATTCGGACCCGCGCGAGCGCGCCTTCTTCCTGCGCACCGCGCAGCGCGTCGGCGATCCGCAGCGCGCGCAGCAGATGAGCGACCGCGACTTCGTGGTGGTGGTGCCGTCCTTCGTGGTGCGCGAGCTCAGCGCGGCGTTCCAGATCGGCTTCCTGATCTTCCTGCCCTTCCTGGTGATCGACCTGGTGATCTCGAACATCCTGCTCGCGATGGGCATGATGATGCTGTCGCCCACGACGATCTCGTTGCCGTTCAAGCTGCTGCTGTTCGTGCTCGTGGATGGCTGGGTGAAGCTCGCGCACGGTCTCGTGCTGTCCTACGCGTGACGGGAGCCGATGCATGAACGCCGATTTCGTCCAGCTCACCTATGACGCGCTGTGGCTGGTGCTGATCCTGTCGGCGCCGCCGATCGTGGTCGCGGCGGTCTCGGGGCTGCTTGTCGCGGTGGTGCAGGCGGCGACGCAGATCCAGGAACAGACGCTGCAATATACCGTCAAGTTCTTCGCGATCGTGCTGACGCTGTTCGTCACCGCCTCGCTGCTCGGCGCCTCGCTGTACCGCTTCGGCGACCGGGTGTTCACCCAGTTCCCGGCGTTGATCGCGCGGTGATCGCGGCGTGACCGGCTGGGCGGACCAGGTCCTGCTGCTGGGGGTCGCGACCGCGCGGGTGGCGGCGACCTTCCTGCTGCTGCCGATGTTCTCGAGCGAGACCGTGCCCGCGCTGGTGCGCAACTCGATCTTCGTCGCGATGGGGGTGATCTCGCTGCTGATCCAGCCGCCGCTGCTGGTGGCCGCGCTGGCCCCGCAGCAATGGGTGTCGCTGATCGCCAAGGAAGTGCTGGTCGGGCTGACGATCGGCTTCTTCTTCGGCTCGGTGCTATGGGCGCTGGAGGGGGCGGGGCAGATCATCGATGCCAAGGTCGGCGCGACGCTGGCGCAGGTGGTGGATCCGCTCTCGGGCAACCAGACCTCGCTCAACGGCGCCTTCCTCGGGCGGCTGGCGAGCGTGGTGTTCCTGTTCTCGGGCGGGCTCGGGCTGGTGGTGCAGGTGGTGGTGCAGAGCTACGCGATCTGGCCGATCGCGGCGCCGATGCCGCGGCTCGATGGCGCGACGCTGGCGCTGTACGAGGGCGAGTTCGGGCGGCTGATGGTGTTGGCGACGCTGTTCGCCGCGCCGGTGCTGAGCGCGCTGTTCCTGATCGACCTCTGCCTCGGGCTGATCAACCGCTTCGCGCAGCAGCTCAACGTCTTCACCCTGTCGCTGTCGCTCAAGTCGTTCGCCGCGACCGCGCTGATCCTGGTGCTGCTCGGCAGCTATGTCGCCGCGGTCGTCCACGACGTCGCCACCCGCCCCGACGCGCTGCTGGCGCTGCTGCGCGGCTTCGCCGGGAAGCCCGTGCCGTGACCGCGACGCAGGTCCGGCCGAGCAGCGAGGACGAGCGCATCGCCGCGATCGCCGAGCTGCTGCGTCGCGCTGACGCGCAGCCCGGCGCGCCGGCCGCGGTCGCGCTGGGCGAGCATATGGTCGAGGCCGCGCGCGTTCCTGCGCGCCATCGCGACGCGCTGCTGCGGCTCACCCCGACCGAGCTGACCTGCATCCGCTTCCTCGGCTGGGGCCGCGCCAACCGCGACATCGCGACGCTGCTGCTGATGTCGGAGAATACGGTGCGGGTCCATCTCGCCAATGTCGCGCGCAAGCTCGAGCTCGACGGGATGCGCGAGCTGGCCGCGCTCGCCGGGCTGCTGTTCTATCCCTCGGACTGAGCGCGCTAGTCGTTTCGACTAGGGCGGCTAGTCGTTTCGCTGAGCGCGCCGCGCCCCCCGCCACCGTATCACGTCCCCAACACCAGAGAGCACTCGGCAAGGAAGGACACGATCATGGGTTTCCTCAACAGCTTCAATCCGGTGAACCTCGCCTCCCAGGTCGCGCTGACCGCGGCCACCGGCGGGACGAGCCTGATCCTCCAGACCGCGCTGCGCGCCGTGGTCTCGAACATCGGCCAGCAGCTGATCCAGCAGCTCGGCTCGCAGTTCGGCGTGCCGCAGAACGTCATCGATCTGGCGCAGGGCAATTTCGCCGGCTCGGTCGGTGACTTCGAGGGCGCCTCGTCCAACTATCAGGACGTCATCAGCGAGTTCGTCGGCCAGGCCGGCGGTTCCCCGCTCGAGGAAGGCCAGCTGCGCGGCAGCGCCGACGAGCTGCGTGACTCGATGTTCCGCAACGCGATCGACCGGCTGCGCAATTCCGGCCCCGAGGAGGCGCGTCCCGGCGCCGGCGGCCGCAACGGCAGCGTGCTGATGCGCATCGCCATCGCGCTGGGCCAGCTGATGGACCAGAAGATGGACGAGATGGCCGGTCTGGCCGACAAGATCGGCGACATGGGCACGATCGACAACAAGAACCAGTCGCAGTTGATGGAGCTCAACGCGCGGCTCCAGGGCCTGTCGCAGGAGACCAACATCCTCGGCAACGCGATGACCAACTCGATCAAGACGATCGGCGAGAGTGCCGCGACCATCGCCCGCAAGGGGTGAGGATCGCGTTCCTGCGGAAAAGGGGGGCGGCCGGTCGCGGGACCGGCCGTCTCCTTTCTGCGTTCCCGACCCGTCGTTCACTGCGAAAGGAAGAAGTCATGCACCGCGCGCTGGCGCCCGCCGCCGTCCTCCTGCTCGTCGCCGCCCCGGCGCAGGCGCAGATCCAGCCCGATTTCACCCAGATCGGCCAGGCGGTGAACGGGCTCGCCTTCCCGGTGACGATGAACATGTGCAACGCCGGCTTCTGCGGGCCGCAGCGCGACTCCGGCGCGCGCGCGCCGTCGCGCCGCGGGCGGGCCAGTGCATCGGCGCTCGCCGCGACCTCGGGCGCGCCCGCGCGCGCCGGCACCGCGGTGGCGATCGGCACCTATGAGGCGAGCGACGCGCTCGCCAAGCAGACGCTCGACGGTTATGTCGCGCGCATCCGCCGCAGCGATCCGCGTGCCGCGGCGCAGGTCGCGCGCGAGTTCGGCCGGCACGACTATCGCACCGTGTACCGCGGCATCGTCGGCGACGCGGGGTTCCGCGCCGATTCGGTGTCGGACGCGATGGCGGCCTATATGATGATGGCCTGGCTGATCGCGAACAAGGGCACGCGCGAGCCCTCCGCCACCGAGGCGCTGGGCCTGCGCCGCCAGTTCGCCGCGCGCGCCGCCGCCGCGCCGGAGGTGCTGAGCAACCGCGCCAAGCTGGGCGAGGAGCTCAAGCTGCTGGTGGTGACGCTCAACGCGGGGATGCAGTCGGCGCAGCGCGAGCGCACGATGGACCGGTACGCCGATGGCGTCGCGACGATGGTGCAGCGGCAATATGGGCTCGACCTGCGCCGACTCCGCCTCTCCGCCGACGGCTTCGTGGACGCGTGAGCGCGCGGGGCTAATCGGAACGATGATGGCGCGACGCGGCGCAGGCGCGCATCTCTGTCCGGTGATTCGACAGGTGACATGATGAACGCGATCGACGGCTATGCCAGCTTCCCCGCCACCCCGCTCCACGGCGCGGGCGCGATCGCGCCCGCCCCGGCGGGGACGCACGCCGACGCGCGCTCGCTCGCGGGCACCGCGATCGGCGAGATCGGGCAGCGCGTGCTCGCCTGGGTCGGGCAGAGCGCGCGCTCGCACGACACCGCCTCGCACGCTTGGCAGGCGAGCAGCGGGGTGGCGGGCAGCTTCCGTCCCGACCCCGCCGAGCTGGCGCGCGGTGGCGACGTCTACGACCTGCGCGGGCTCGCCGCCGATCTCGGCGCGCACACCGGCGCGACCCCGACGCAGGAGGGCGAGCTGCGCCGCGCGCTCGAGGACGTGACCCGCGGTGCCGCGATCCAGCTCGCCGGCCTGTCGGGTGCGCCCGCCGACCGCCAGCTCGCGGGGATGCGCGAGGCGCTCGCCGGCGCGCTGGAGATCGGCGCGGGCGAGGGCGCGGACGGCGTGGTGGCGCGGCTCCAGGCGGCGGCCGCGACGCTCGCGCGCGGGCTGGACGGCTGAGCGCCATCGCCGCCGCGCCGCAGCACAGCGGCAAGCAGATCGAGGAGAGCGCGATGCGCGGCATGCTGGGTTGGGGAGTCGCGCTCGGGGTCGCGCTGGCGGCGACGGGCGGCGTGGCGGCCCCGCGGCGCGGCGCGCCGCCGCGCGCGCAGGTGGTCAACGCGGGCAGCGAGCAGGCGGTGCGCGTCGGCGCGACCACCGTCTCGCGCCCGTTCGGCGCCACGCTGGTCGACGCGCTGACGATCGTCGGCAGCTATCGGCTCGGCGACGAGCGGCTGTGGCTGATCCGCGGCGACGGCGAGGCGAGCTGCCCGCACCGCTATGTCGTGATCCGCCGGCGCTCGGCAGAGGAGATCGAGACCAGCACGCCGTTCGGCACCTGCGGGATCGCCGCGCCCGCGCGGGTCGCGCGCGGGGCGCTGCTGATCGCTTTCCCCGCCGCCGCGACCATCGGCGCGGCGCGTTACGCCTATCGCGGCGGCGAGGTGCGATCGCTCGACGCGCCCACCGCGGCGCAGCGCGCGGCGATGCCGGGCTGCATGCCGGGCATGGCGGTGTCCGCCGCCGACCAGACCGCCGCGCTGGCGGCGTTCGAGGCGCGCTATCCCGCCGCCTATGGCGACGCGAAGCGGCTGCGCGCGGCGGCGCTGACCCCGCCCGCGCTGCGCGAGCTGGTCGCGGGGCTGGCGTGCCTCGCGAGCTGGCCCGCGGCGCAGGACGTGGTGCCGCGCCGCGCCGCGCCCTTGTTCGCGAGCAAGCGCTGGGGCAGCGCCGCTTTCGCCGCGCTCGACGACATCGCGCAGGACCGTGCCAGCTCGCCGCACCTCGCCGCGGTGGCGCGCGCCTTCGCCGCCGAGATGCGCTACCGGGTCGACCGCCGCAGCACGATCTGACCGCGTCGCCACCGCCCTAATCGGAACGCTTATGGTTCCGCGCGCCGCCGCGGCTTAGCCCATCTCCCGAGAGCTTCGGGAGAGTGGAGATGATCGATCCCCTGAGTGCCGCGCGCGGTGCCGCCGAGACCGGGGCGCGCCTCGGCGCGTCGCAGGCGGCGACCCGGATCGTCGCGGACGCGCGCGTCGGCGCGGGCATCGACGCCGACCGCGCCGCCGCCGGGCTGAGCGCGCTGGCGCGGCACGATCCCGGCGCCGCCGCCGCGGCACGCGTCGAGGTCGAGGCGGCGATGACCCCGGTCGAGCGCGCGCAGCTCGACGTCCGCCTCGCCAGCAACGACAATCCTCCCGCCGCCCCCGCCGCCCCGCCGGTCGATCGCGCCGGGATGATCCTCGATCTCGGCCAGATGGCGCTGGATCTCACCGGCATCGTCGATCCCACCCCGATCTCGGACGGGACCAATGCGGTGATCTCGCTGTTCCGCGGCGACGTCTTGGGCGCGGCCATCTCGGCGGCGGGAATCATCCCGGTGGTCGGCGACGCGGCCAAGCTGGGCAAGCTCGGCAAATGGGCGGAGAATGTCGCCAATGCCGCCGACCTCGCGCGGCGCGATCCCGCTTTCGCCCAGGCGGCGCGCCCGCGCTGGAGAAGATCCGCGACCTGCTCCACAAGGCCGATCCCGCCGACCTGCCGCTGCCGCAATCGGCCAAGGACCAGCTGCTGGCGATGCGCGGCAAGCTCGACGAGGCGCTCGCCCCCGCGGCGCGCCAGTCGGTACGCACCTTCGACGACGCCGCCGCCTTCAACCGCGCCGCCAACGCCGCCGAGGCCAACACCACCTATGTCTACGGCAATTTCCGCTACACCACCGACGCCGCCGGACGCCCCGCGGTGGCCGAGGGGCGGGTGACGCTGACCCCGGCGGGGCGCAACGATCCCGATCTCCAGGCGCAGATTCGGCGCGAGGGGCGGCCGACCGACGTCGGCTTCCACGTCGTCGCCGACCGGTTCGGCGGCCAGACCAACCGGCTCAACGTCGTCGCGGGCAACGGGCGGCCGATCGGCGACGGCCTCTCCAACCTCAACCAGGGCGCGTACAAACGCTTCGAGAACACCGTCGCCTCGCTCGCGGAGAACCCCGCCAACCGCGTCGAGGTGCGGATCGAGACGCGCTTCGCCGAGGGCAACGCCACCGCGCGCCCCGACGAGTTCGTCGCGTCCTACCGAGTCAACGACGGGCGCTGGCGTACCCAGACGTTCGACAATAAATAAGGCGCTGACGATGCTGGCGGAAGGAGGGACCGTGACGCTGACCGAGGCACAGGAGCGCGTGGTACAAGCGCTCGCGGCGCGCGCGCCGGCGGGGTGGCGGCGGATCGTCGCCGATATCGAGGTGATCGAGGAGGCCGGCGGCTATGCGATGGACAGCGTCGCCTTCGCCATCGTGCCCAGCGGCAGCGATTACGCCGACCCGACGATCGAGGTCGACCGCGCCACCCGCGACGCGGTGGCGGCGCTGCACCGCGTGATCCGCGACGGCGGCGAGGACCGCACGCTGGGCAGCCTGGAGCTGACGATCGAGCAGGACGGCACCTATCGCTTCGCTTACGATTACGCGCCGCCGCGCCGGCTCAACGGCCAGTGGGACGCGGACCGGGAAGCGCGGCTCGACGGCTATCTCGATCTCTACCGCGCCGAGATGGCGGCGCGCTGACGCGCGCTCGCAGCCGGGATGATCGCGCGCTGACGCGCGCTCGCAGCGAGGATGACCGCGCGCTGACGCGCGCTCAGCGGAGGTAGAATTCCACCGTCGTGACGACACGCACCTTCTTGAAAGGCGTGTCGGCGACGCCATAGCCGCCGCCCTCGCCGTCGCGCGCCTCGACCGAGAAATAGCCCTGCGTCGCGCTGCGAATCCCGCCCACCGCGGTGCCGCTGTCCTGCGCGAACTGCTCGGCGGCGGCGCGCGCGTCGCGGGTGGCAGCGGCGACCATCGCGGGCTTGATCGCGTTGAGCCGGGTGAAGCTGTACGCCATCCCCGACCCTTCCTGGAGCTGGACGCCCTGGCGCACCAGCTCGAACTGGCGCGCCACCGCGGCGCGGGCGCGCGCCACGTCGGTGGTGCGCAGCTGGAGGCGCTGCGTGATGGTGACGGTGCGGACGCCGTTGTTCATCATGTGGCTCACCCCCGCGCCCGCCGGGGTCAGCGCGTCGGCGGGAAAGCCCAGCGCGGCGAAATAGCGCCGCAGCGTCTCGGTATCGCGCGCGATATCGGCCTGCGCCGCGGCGGAGTCGACGTTCTGCTCGGCATAGTTGAGCGTCCAGGTGGCGAGATCGGCGGTGACGTCGCGCTCGGCCAGCCCGCGCACCGTCACCGCACGGTCGCTGCGTTTCGCGCGCAGCAACCCGTCGCCGAGCAGATAGCCGCCCAGCACGATCCCCAAGGCCAAGATCGTCGCGGCCAGCAGCAGCGCGCGCGAGCGGTGTTCCATCGCGTCCTCCCGTCCCATATAGCGCGCACGAGGCTGGACTGGCCACGATGAACCGTTGCTTTACGTCGACGAATGGAAGATGCCATGACCCAATATCTCCACACGATGATCCGCGTCAGCGATCCCGACGCGACGATCGCCTTCTTCGCGCTGCTCGGGCTGAGCGAGGTGCGGCGGATGGAGAATGCGGCGGGGCGCTTCACGCTGATCTTCCTCGCGACCGCGGCGGACGCCGCGATCGGTGACCGCCGCGTCGAGGTGGAGCTGACCTACAATTGGCCCGCCGAGGACGGCAGCGCGCCCGAACAATATGGCGGCGGCCGCAATTTCGGGCATCTCGCCTATCGCGTCGACGATATCTACGCGACCTGCCAGCGGTTCGCCGACGCGGGTGTGACGATCAACCGCCCCCCGCGCGACGGTCATATGGCGTTCGTGAAGACCCCCGACGGCATCTCGATCGAGCTGCTCCAGGCCGGGTCGCCGCTCGCGCCGGCCGAGCCCTGGGCGTCGATGCCCAACACGGGAAGCTGGTGATGCTCGAGATCGTCCGCGTGCCAGTGCTGAGCGACAATTACAGCTGGCTGGTCCATGCCGGCGACGGGCGCGCGGCGGTGGTCGATCCGGGCGAGGCGGCGCCGGTGCTCGCCGCGGCCGCGGCGCGCGGCTGGACCATCGGCGAGATCTGGATCACGCACTGGCACCGCGATCACACCGGCGGCAGCGCGGCGGTCAAGGCGGCGACCGGCGCGACCGTCACCGCCCCGGAGGCGGAGCGCGCGCGGATCGATCCGATCGACCGCGGCGTGCGCGAGGGCGATTCGGTGACGCTGGGGCAGCATCGCGCGACCGTGATCGAGGTGCCGGGGCATACCGCGGGGCACGTCGCCTTCCATTTCGCGGACGACGGTGCGATCTTCACCGGCGACACGCTGTTCGCGCTCGGCTGCGGGCGCTTGTTCGAGGGCGACGCGGCGCAGATGTATCGCAACATGCGCCGCTTCGCCGCGCTGGCGGGCGAGACCGCGGTCTATTGCGGGCACGAATATACCCAGGCCAACGGGCGCTTCGCGCTGACGGTCGAGCCCGACAACGCCGATCTGGTGGCGCGGATGGCCGAGATCGACCGGCTGCGCGCCGCGGGCGAGCCGACCGTGCCGACGACGATCGCGGCCGAGCTGGCGACCAATCCCTTCCTGCGCGCGGACGATGCGGCGCGGCTGGGCGCGTTGCGCGCGGCCAAGGACGCTTTCTAGCGTGGTCCGCTGGCGCGAACCGGCGACGTGTTCCCGCGGAGGCAGGAGCACGCTCCGCCCGCGCGCCGCGCTGTAGGAAAGCGGGCGCCGGCCCGATTCGCCGCGTCGTGCGTTGGGGTGGCGCGGGGGCTCATGACGAATGAGGGTATGGCCATGCGTTTCCTCTCCACCTTCGCCGCCGCGGCGGCGCTGAGCGCGGGCGCGATCGCCGCCGCGCCGCGCGACCGCTCGCCCGAGGCCGAGTATCAGCGGCTGATCGCGGGCAAGACCGCGGGCAAGCCGCAGGATTGCATCGACACCAGGTTCACCAATCCGCAGCTCTCCGCCGCGGGCACCAAGCTGATCTACCGTGTCAGCAACAAGCTGGTCTATGTCAGCGAGACCGGCGGCGGGTGCGAGAACGTGCGCCGCGGCGACACGCTGGTGACGCGCCAGTTCCAGACCCGGCTGTGCCGCGGCGACATCGCGCAGACGATCGATCTGCCCGCGCGAATCCCCAGCGGCAGTTGCGCGCTCGGCGCTTTCGTGCCCTATCGCGCACAGTAAGTATCTGGAGAAACGATCGCATGGCCGACGAACCGACCGAGCAGGAGCTGACCGGGGTGGAGACGCGGGTCTCGCCCAAGCCCGAGGTGGACGCGATCGGCGGGCGCAAGCTGAAGCCCGCGACGCTGATGATGGGGCATGGCTATGACCCGACGCTGTCGGAGGGCGCGCTCAAGCCGCCGGTGTTCCTCACCTCTACCTTCGTCTTCCCCAATGCCGCCGCGGGCAAGCGCCATTTCGAGGGCGTCACCGGCAAGCGCCCGGGCGGCGCGGCGGGGCTGGTCTATTCGCGCTTCAACGGGCCGAACCAGGAGATCCTCGAGGACCGGCTCGGCATCTGGGAGGGCGCGGAGGACGCGCTGACCTTCTCCAGCGGGATGGCGGCGATCGCCACCTTGTTCCTGTCGCTGGTGCGGCCGGGGGACACGATCGTCCATTCCGGCCCGCTCTATGCCGCGACCGAGACGCTGATCGCGCGCGTGCTCGGGCGCTTCGGCGTGCATTGGCTCGATTTCCCCGCGGGCGCGACGCGCGAGGAGATCGACGCGGTGCTGGGCAAGGCCGCTTCCGGGCGCGTCGCGCTGATCTATCTGGAGAGCCCGGCCAACCCCACCAACGCGCTGGTCGACGTCGAGGCGGTGGCCGCCAGCCGCGACGCGATCTGGGGCGCGGCCGCGGAGAAGCCGCCGATCGCGATCGACAACACCTTCCTCGGCCCGCTGTGGTCGCAGCCGCTCCAGCACGGCGCCGACCTCGTCGTCTACAGCCTCACCAAATATGCCGGGGGCCATTCCGACCTGGTCGCGGGCGGGGTGCTCGGGTCCAAGGCGGTGATCGACACGATCCGCGCGATGCGCAACACGATCGGGACGATCTGCGACCCCAACACCGCCTGGATGCTGTTGCGCAGCCTCGAGACGCTGGAGCTGCGGATGAGCCGCGCGGGCGAGAATGCCGCGCGGGTGTGCGCCTATCTGCGCGATCACCCCAAGGTGGAGCATGTCGGCTATCTCGGCTTCCTGTCCGAGGCGGAGGGGCGCCAGGCCGATATCTATCGCCGCCACTGCACCGGGGGCGGCTCGACCTTCTCGCTGTACCTCAAGGGCGGCGAGCCCGAGGCGTTCCGCTTCCTCGACGCGCTGAAGATCGCCAAGCTGGCGGTGAGCCTGGGCGGCACCGAGACGCTGGCGAGCCATCCCGCGGCGATGACGCACCTGTCGGTGCCCGATGCGCGCAAGCAGGCGCTGGGGATCACCGACAATCTGGTGCGGATCTCGATCGGGGTCGAGGATGCCGACGACCTGATCGCCGACATGGAGCAGGCGCTGGCGGCGATCTGATCGGCGCCGGGGGGGGGCGCTCTCCCCCGCTCGTGAGGAGAGCCCCCCATTGGCCCACGCCCGGCGAGCGGCCACCCGCTCGACGCGGGCGTCGCGCTATGTCACGGCGCGCGCATGGAAGATTATGACGCCATCGTGCTCGGCGCGGGCGGGGCCGGGCTGATGGCGGCGGCGATCGCCGCGCAGCGCGGGCGCCGCGTCGTCGTGCTCGACCATGCCGACGCGCCCGGCAAGAAGATCCTGATCTCGGGCGGCGGGCGCTGCAACTTCACCAATCTGCACGCCAGCGCCGACCGCTATCTCTCCGCCAACCCGCATTTCGCCAAATCGGCGCTCGGCCGCTACACCGCGCAGGATTTCCTCGCGCTGGTCGAGCGCCACGGCATCGCCTGGCACGAGAAGACGCTCGGCCAGCTCTTCTGCGACGGCAGCGCGCGCCAGATCGTCGAGCTGCTGCTCGGCGAGTGCGAGGCGGGGGGCGCGACGATCCGGCTCGGCGCGCCGCTCGGCGCGATCGACCACGCCGACGCGCGCTTCACCGTCACGCACGGCGCGCGCCGCTATCGCGCACCCGCGCTGGTGGTGGCGACGGGCGGCCCCTCGATCCCCAAGCTCGGCGCGACCGGGGTGGCCTATGACATCGCGCGCCGCTTCGGGCTCAAGGTGGTGGAGCCGCGCCCCGCGCTGGTACCGCTGACGCTGCCCGGGAGCGAGGCGCTGTTCCGCGCGCTGTCGGGGGTCGCCACCGCGGTGGAGGCGCGCGTCGGCAAGGCGCGCTTCGCCGAGGCGGCGCTGTTCACGCATCGCGGCCTGTCGGGGCCGGCGATCCTGCAGGTGTCGAGCTATTGGCGCCGCGGCGAGGACGTCGCGATCGACTTCCGCCCCGACGTCGCGCCGGGCTGGCTGGTCGAGGCCAAGCGCGCGCGCCCGCGCGCGACGCTGGCGGCCGCGCTGGGGCTGCCGGCGCGGCTCGCCGAGGCGCTGGCGGAGCGGCTCGGGCTGGGCGAGCTGGGCGCGGCGAGCGACCGCGCGCTGGCCGAGGCGGAGCGGCGGCTGGCGGACTGGCGCTTCCACCCCGACGGCAGCGAGGGCTTCGCCAAGGCCGAGGTGACCGTCGGCGGCATCTCCACCGCCGAGCTGTCGTCCAAGACGATGGAGGCGCGCACGGTGCCGGGGCTGTACGCGATCGGCGAGGCGGTCGACGTCACCGGCTGGCTCGGCGGGTATAATTTCCAATGGGCGTGGGCGAGCGGCTACGCGGCCGGGCAGGCGGTGTGAGCGGGTGAGGATGGGGCGGATACGCGATGGCGCGCGCGTCCGCGATCGATCGCGCCGCCTGTTTCCGGCGTCATCCTGAACTCGTTTCAGGATCCACGGATCGGGATCCCAAAGGCCCGGGCTCGACCCGGGATCCATGGGTCCGGACCCAAAAAGCGGCGGCTGGCGGCTCGGCTGGTCTGAGCTGTCGCTGGTCCGCAAGCGGCTGATCCGCCGCGGTAATTCTTCCCTCACCGTCATCCCGGCCTCGAGCCGGGATCCATGCCTCCGCGAGCGCAACGCCGGTATTCCTCGCAGCACCATGGATCCCGGGTCGAGCCCGGGATGACGGTTGCGGCGAGCCACCTGCTCCTCAACAGGCTTTTTGGGTCCGGATCAATGGTGCCACGAGAGCCGTGGGCGTCGCTCCGGCGGACGGTTGGATCCCCGCTGGGAACCAAGATGACAGCGCCGCCAGCCGCGCGGTGGATCCTGAAACGAGTTCAGGATGACGCCGGGATCGTGCGACGGTCCCCGCCGTCCCGAGCTGACCGACGCTGTCCGCCCGTCACGCCGCCAGGCGCAGCTCCAGCCGGTCCCAGATCTCGACCAGCGCCGCGGTCAGCTCGCGCATCATCGCCTCGTCGTGCGCCGGGCCGGGCGTGAAGCGCAGCCGCTCGGTGCCGCGCGGCACCGTCGGGTAATTGATCGGCTGCACGTACACGCCATATTCGGCGAGCAGGATATCGCTGATCTTCTTGGCCTTGACCGGATCGCCCACCATCACCGGCACGATGTGCGTCTCGCCCAGCATCACCGGCAGCCCGGCCTCGCGCAGCATCGCCTTGAGCGCCGCGGCGGCGGCCTGCTGGCCGTCGCGCTCCGCGCTCGACGCCTTGAGGTGGCGCACGCTCGCCAGCACGCCCGCCACCAGCACCGGCGACAGCGAGGTGGTGAAGATGAAGCCCGGCGCGTAGGAGCGGATCACGTCGACGATGGTGCGGTCGGCGGCGATATAGCCGCCCATCACGCCGAACGCCTTGCCCAGCGTGCCCTCGATGATGGTCAGCCGATCGGCCACGCCGTCGCGCTCGCTGATCCCGCCGCCGCGCGCGCCGTACATCCCGACCGCATGGACCTCGTCGAGATAGGTCAACGCGTTATACTTGTCCGCCAGGTCGCAGATCGCGCCCACGGGGGCGACGTCGCCCTCCATGGAATAGACGCTCTCGAACGCGATCAGCTTGGGCGCGGCGGGATCGTCGGCGGCGAGCAACTCCTCGAGGTGCGCGAGATCGTTGTGGCGGAACACGCGCTTCTCGCACCCGGCGTTGCGGATGCCCGCGATCATCGAGGCGTGGTTGAGCGCGTCCGAGTAGATGATGCAGCCGGGCAGCACCTTGGCCAAAGTCGACAGCGTCGCTTCGTTGGAGACATAGCCGCTGGTGAACAGCAGCGCCGCTTCCTTGCCGTGCAGGTCGGCGAGCTCATGCTCGAGATCGATGTGATAGTGCGTGTTGCCGCCGATGTTGCGCGTGCCGCCCGAGCCCGCGCCGACGTCGTGGAGCGCTTCCTCCATCGCCGCGATCACCTTGGGATGCTGGCCCATGGCGAGATAGTCGTTGGAGCACCAGACCGTGATCGGCTTCGGCCCGTTGTGCCCGGCGAAGCAGCGCGCGTTGGGGAACATGCCCTTGTTGCGAAGGATGTCGATGAAGACGCGGTAGCGCCCTTCGGCATGGAGTCGATCGATCGCCTGCGTGAACACGCGCGAGTAGTCGACGCCGCGCGCCTCTCTGCTGTCGCTGATCATGGCGCCCGCGATTACTCCCCTCCGCCCCCGATGGCCAGCGGATAAGGCCGCTATGTCTGATCGAGCGCTGGGACAAATTGTCCCACCCCTGTCGCCGGTCAAGAGGGAAGTGGCGGCGCAGCGTGAGGGGGCGGCGCGGCGACGGACGTCGTGGCGCTCGGCGTCGCGTCTTCTCCGCCGTCGCCGCGTCTCTCCGTCGCCGCCGTCCGTCTCCCCCTCCTCCCTCCGTCATCTCCGCGAAGGCGGGGATCCAGACACGCTGACGTCGCGGCTCAAGTCGCCAGGTCCGCGCGTCTGGATTCCCGCCTCCGCGGGAATGACGGAGGGCACGGGCCTGGGCCAGGGTCGAAGCAGCGGCAGGGCTGGAGACAGGGCGGGTGCAGGCCCACGAACAGAGAGACGGGAATGGGCCCGCGGCCGAGCCGGTCGTCACGCCTCCGCCCGCGGCCCGCCTAGGTTACAGCGCTTCCACCCGCGCGAACGCCAGCCTCGCGGCGACGCGCCGCTCGTGCTCGCCGAGCCGGGTGAACACCAGAACGTCGGGCGCCGCCGCCCAGTCCTGCCCCGCGGTGAGCGACTCGATCCGCCGCGCGATCCCCGGCCCGCCGTCGACGAAGCGCACGCCCGCGGGCGCCGCCGCGGCGAGCTCCTCGCCCAGCAGCGGGAAATGCGTGCAGGCGTTGACCACCACGTCGATCCGCTCGCCGCCGGGCTGGTCCAGCAGCCCCGCCAGCGCGCCGGCGACCGCGGCGGGATCGACCGGCTCGCCCGCCAGCTTGGCCTCGGCCAGCGCGACCAGCGTGGCGGAGCCGTGGCGCACCACCACGCAGTCGCCCGCGAAGCGCGCGGCGAGGTCGTCGACATAGGGCTGGCGCACCGTCGCCTCGGTGCCGAGCACCCCGATCACGCGCGTGGCGCTCATCGCCGCCGCCGGCTTGATCGCGGGCACGGTGCCGACCACGGGCACGTCGAGCGCGGCGCGCACCGCCGGGAGCGCGATCGTCGAGGCGGTGTTGCACGCGATCACCGCCAGCCGCGGGCGATAGCGCTCGACCAGCCGCCCGAGCAGCGCGGGGACGCGGGCCGCGATCTCCGCCTCGCTCCGCGTGCCATAAGGGAAGCCGGCCGAATCGGCGGCGTAGACGATCGGCGCGCGCGGCAGCAGCGCGCGCGTCGGCGCCACCACCGACAGGCCGCCGACGCCCGAGTCGAAGAACAGGATCGGTCGCGGATCGCTCATCAACCGCGCGCTTACGATCTCTCCCCGATGCCGGCAACGCCGGCCGGCGCAGGAGGTGGCGTACCCGAAATGTTTCGGCTAGGGATGGGCCGCAATGGGGGACCGACACTGACCGCCGACCTCGTCTGGACGTCGCCCGCGGCCGCGGTGCTGCTGGGCTATCTGCTGGGCTCGATCCCGTTCGGCGTGCTGCTGACGCGCGCGTTCGGCGCGGGCGACCTGCGCCAGATCGGGTCGGGCAATATCGGCGCCACCAACGTGCTGCGCACCGGCCGCAAGGGGCTGGCGGCGGCGACGCTGCTGCTCGATCTCGCCAAGGGTGCCGCGGCGGTGCTGATCGTGGGATGGCTGCTGCCCGGCGGCGAGCCTTATGCCGCGGCGGCGGCGATGCTGGGGCATTGCTATCCGCTGTGGCTGCGCTTCCGCGGCGGCAAGGGCGTGGCGACGCTGATGGGCGTGGCGCTGGCGCTCCACTGGCCGCTGGGGGCGGTGTTCGCCTTGCTGTGGCTGGGATTGCTCGCGGCGCTGCGGATCTCGTCGCTGGCGGGGATGGCCGCGGCGATCAGCACGCCGGTCACCGCCGCGGTGCTGGGCGAGTTCGATCTGGTGCCGCTGCTGATGGGGCTGGCCGCGCTGGTGCTGTGGAAGCATCGTGCGAACATCGCGCGGCTGATCGACGGCACCGAGCCGCGCGTCGGCCGGTCGAGCGGCGGCCCCGCGCCTGCTCCCACCGACGCCCCTACCGACGCCCCCGCCGACGCCGAGCGGGGATAAGAGGCACCGCGCGTGCGCGACGAGGCGGAACGCGCGGCGCGGCTAAGGCTGATCCGCACGCCCTCGATCGGCCCGGTGAGCTATCGCCAGCTGCTGGCGCGGTTCGGCTCGGCGCAACGCGCGATCGACGCGCTGCCCGATCTGGCGCGGCGCGGCGGCGGGCGCGCCCCCGCGGTGCCGCCGCTCGCCGCGATCGAGCGCGAGCGCGCCTGGGTGGCGCGGCTGGGCGCGCGCCACCTGATGCTCGGCGATCCCGATTATCCCGCGCTGCTCGCCGCGCTCGACGATTCGCCCGCGGTGCTGACGCTGCGCGGCGACCTCGCGCTGGCGGCGCGCACCAGCGTCGCGATCGTCGGCGCGCGCAACGCCTCGGCCGCGGCCTGTCGCTTCGCGCGCGAGCTGGCGCACGATCTCGCCGCGGCGGGCGCCAGCGTGGTGTCGGGGCTGGCGCGCGGCGTCGACGCCGCGGCGCATGGGGGCGCGCTGCCCGCGACGATCGGGGTGGTGGCCGGCGGGATCGACGTCGCCTATCCGCCCGAGCACGCCGGGCTGCAGGAGCGGATCGCGCGCGAGGGGCTGTTGCTCGCCGAGATGCCGCCGGGCACCGAGCCGCGCGCGCGGCTGTTCCCCTATCGCAACCGCGTGGTGACCGGGCTCGCGCTGGGCACGCTGGTGGTGGAGGCGGCGCCGCGCTCGGGCTCGCTGATCAGCGCCCGGCTCGCGGGCGAGCAGGGGCGCGAGGTGATGGCGGTGCCCGGCCATCCGAGCGATCCCCGCGCGCGCGGCTGCAACGCGCTGATCCGCGACGGCGCGACGCTGGTGCAATCGGCCGAGGACGTGCTCGAGCTGCTGCGTCCGCTCGACCCGCGGCTGGTGCGCGCGGGCGGGACGCACTGGACCGCGCCCGACGGGCCGGCGCCGCACGACGCGCCCGCGCCGCTCCACGACGCGCGCGATCGCGCGCACGTGCTGGCGCTGCTCGGTGCGGCGCCGGTGGCGATCGACGAGCTGGTGCGCCAGAGCGCGCTTCCGGCGGCGCTGGTGCAGGACGTGCTGCTCGAGCTCGAGCTGGCCGGCCGGATCGACCGCCACCCAGGCGGCCAGGTGAGCCGCGTCGGGTGAGCGGCGTCGGGTGAGCAGGGGCGCCTACCAGAACAAGGTGGCGCCGATCACCCCGTTGCGGCGCTCGCCGATGTCGTTGGTCGACCAATAAGCGTGATCGAACACGTTGTTGACGTTGGCGCTGAGCAAGAGCCGGCGATCGCCGAGCCGCGTCTCGTAGCGGCCGCCGAGATAGGCGAGCGTGCTGGCGGGCGTGTAGACCCGGTCGGCGTCGGTGATCGGCGCCTTGCCGGCATAGCGCAGGTTGCCGTGCAGGCTCAGTCCGGGCAGCCCGGCGACCTCCCAGTCGACGCTGCCGGTCGCCTGCCATCGCGCCACCTGCATCGGTACGTGACCCGCGATCGCGGCATTGTCGGGCGAGACCCGGCGGTAGCGCGGATCGAGGTGGAGCAGCCCGAGGCCGAGGCGCCAGCGCGCGTCGATCGCGTAGCGAGCGATCGCCTCGGCGCCTTTGTAGAGGGTGAGGCCATCCTGCGTCTGATAGCGCTGCCCCGCCTCGCGCCGGTCGATCACCGCCGCGCGCGCGACCCGGAAGAGCGCGCCGGTGAGCTCCACCGCCGCGTGATCATATTTGACCCCGATCTCGCGCTGCGTGCTGACCGTCGCGGGCAGCACCGTGCCGCCATTGGCATAGTCCTCGGGCACGCGCCCGCCCGCCTCGAGCGACTGGACATAGCTGGCGTAGAGCGTCGCGAACGGCCTGGGCTTGTAGATCAGCGCGACCGTCGGGGTGAGCGCGCTGGACCGGATCGGCACGGGGGAGGCGCCATAGACCTGCCGGTCGACCGTGCGGCGAACCCCCGCCAGCAACCGGTAACGCTCGTCGAGATCGATCGTGTCGCTGAGGAACTGTCCGGCCTGGGGCTCGCGATAATGTTCGGTCACGAAGACGCCCAGCGGGCCGCGCGGGACGTGGTAATCGGGTGTGCGGCCCAGATTGCCGTCGAAGCTGTGCGGTTCGTACCGGCCGGCGAGCTGGTAGAGGTCGATCGTCGCCGACGCGCCCGCGACGAGATGATGGCCGAACGGACCGGTGCGCGCCTCACCCTGCAGCAGCGCCTGGGCGAAGTGAAACCGGTCGCTCCCCGTGAAGACGAACAGATGGCCGCGATAGTCGCCCGCCTCGTTCCGCAGGTCGCCGTAGACGCGCCGCGAGACGTGGATCTTGCTGGTATAGCCGTAGGTCAGACCGAGCGACCAGTCGCGCGCGAGCTGCCAGTCCAGCCCGGAGGAGGCCACCAGCGTCTTGGTGCGATAGAAGCTGCCGGCGATGCTCAGGTGTTCGTACCGGGCGCGCGGTGCGGGCAGCGCGGCACCGGCGAAATCGTCCATATAGAGATAGACCGGCTGATCGCGCAGGTCGGCGTGCTCGTAGGTGGCGGTCGCGTGCCAGCGGATCGACGGCGACAGCTGCCCTGCCAGCGCCGGCGCGACCAGCAGGCGCGCCGGCCGCGCACGATTGTACAGGACGCCGGCCTCGCGCGCGAGGTTGAGCCGATAGCCCAGCGCCTCGCCCGCGATCGGCCCGCCCGAGTCGATCCGCGCGATACCCGCGCGCGGCGAACGCCACACGATCTCGGTCGACAGCAGCGGCTCGGCGGTCGGCCGCTTGGTACGATAGCTGAAGACGCCGCCGGGGGTGCCGAAGCCGTACATGAAACCGCTCAGGCCCTTCAGCGCCTCGACCCGGTCGACCGATTCGATCGGGAACTCGCCGCCCCAGCTGAGCTGGAGCGGCACGTCGTCGACGAACATGTTCTGCACCGGCAACCCGCGGATCTGCGGCCCCCACCAATTGGTGGTGCCGTTGACCGCGGCGGAGAAGACGGAGGGATCGTCGAGGAAGATCTGCCCGACCGTCATCACCTGGCGGCGATCGATGTCGTCGCGCGTGACGACCGTCTGCGAGAAGGGCGTATCGAGCAGCACGCGCGCGCCGAGCGCGCCGTCCGCGGTCACCGACGACTGGCCGCCGTCGTGCGCGGTGACCACGACGTCGGTCCGCGCCGCATCGTGCTCGGCGCGTTCCTGCGCCGTCGCGGACGCGGTGGCGAGTGTCGCCATGGCCATGCCGATCCAAGCTGCCGTGCCCTGTCGTGTCATCACCTTGCCCCCCATCGTCGAGGCGTAAGGCGATGCGTAGAAGCACTAATGCGAGTCAATAGCAGTAATTGGTTCCTCTCGCCTTTACCGTAGGACGTCGCCGGGGGACTCCGCGCGCCGCCCTCGCTTGACGTGCCCGCTCCGGCCACCCACCCTCGCGCGTACACGTAAGGACCGCTACCGACCGCTTATGCAGCTCGTCATCGTCGAATCGCCCGCCAAGGCGAAGACCATCGAAAAGTATCTGGGCTCCGACTATCGCGTGCTCGCGAGCTACGGCCACATCCGCGACCTGCCGCCGCGCGACGGGTCGGTGAATCCCGACGAGGGGTTCGCGATGGAATGGGAGAATTACGCGGACAAGGCCAAGCAGCTCAAGGCGATCGCCGATCTCGCCAAGGGCGCCGACCGGCTGATCCTCGCCACCGACCCCGATCGCGAGGGCGAGGCGATCTCGTGGCACGTCCAGGAGGTGCTGGCCAAGCGCAAGGCGCTGCCCAAGGACGTCCAGCGCGTCACCTTCAACGCCATCACCAAGCCGGCGGTGACGCAGGCGATGGCCAACCCGCGCCAGCTCGATACCGACCTGATCGACGCCTATCGCGCGCGCCGCGCGCTCGACTATCTCGTCGGCTTCACGCTCTCGCCGGTGCTGTGGCGCAAGCTGCCCGGCGCCAAGTCGGCGGGGCGGGTCCAGTCGGTCGCGCTGCGGCTGATCGTCTCGCGCGAGCGCGAGATCGAGGCTTTCCGCGCGCAGGAATATTGGTCGGTCACGGCGAACCTCGAGCAGGACGGGACGCCCTTCGTCGCGCGGCTGGTGCAATGGGAGGGCAAAAAGCTCGACCGGCTCTCGATCGGCAACGAGGGCGACGCGCTGCGCGCCAAGGCCGACGTCGAGGCGGGGCGGTTCGCGGTCGAGTCGGTCGAGACCAAGCCGGCGACGCGCAACCCGCCGCCGCCCTTCACCACCTCGACGCTGCAGCAGGAGGCGGCGCGCAAGCTCGGCTTCTCCGCCGACCATACGATGCGGATCGCGCAGCAACTCTACGAGGACGGCGCGATCACCTATATGCGGACCGACGGCGTGCAGATGGACGGCAGCGCCATCTCGGCCGCGCGCGCCGCGATCGCGCAGCGCTACGACGGCGGCTATGTCCCCGACAAGCCGCGCATGTACCAGACCAAGGCGAAGAACGCGCAGGAAGCGCACGAGGCGATCCGCCCGACTGACTTCTCGCGCGACCGCGTCGGCTCGGGCGACCACGCTCGGCTGTACGATCTGGTGTGGAAGCGCGCGCTCGCGAGCCAGATGGCCTCGGCGCGGATGGAGCGCACCACGGTGGAGCTGGCCGACGGCACCGGCCGCCACGTGCTGCGCGCCACCGGGCAGGTGGTGCTCTTCCCCGGCTATCTCGCGCTCTACGAGGAAGGCCAGGACGACAGCCAGGACGAGGACGCGAAGCGCCTGCCGCGGCTGCGCGAGGGCGACTCGCCCGCCAAGAAGGGCGTCGACGCCGAGCAGCATTTCACCCAGCCGCCGCCGCGCTTCTCCGAGGCGTCGCTGGTCAAGCGGATGGAGGAGCTGGGGATCGGCCGGCCCTCGACCTATGCCTCGATCATCAAGACGCTCAAGGACCGCGCCTATGTCCGCGTCGAGAAGAACCGCTTCTTCGCCGAGGAGAGCGGCCGGCTGGTGACCGCCTTCCTCGAGCGCTTCTTCGAGCGCTATGTCGGCTACGACTATACCGCCGGGCTGGAAGAAGAGCTCGACGACGTCTCGGGCGGGCGCGCGCAGTGGCAGGCGGTGCTCGAGGCGTTCTGGCGCGATTTCAAGCCGCGCACCGCCGAGGTGATGGAGCAGAAGCCGAGCGAGGTCACCGCGCAGCTCGACCAGTTCCTCGCGCCCTATCTCTTTCCCGACAAGGCCGACGGCACCGACCCGCGGCTGTGCCCGGCGTGCCATGTCGGCAGCCTGGCGCTGCGCGGCGGCAAGTTCGGCGCGTTCATCGCGTGCAGCAACTATCCCGAGTGCAAATACACCCGCCGCTTCGCGCAGGGCGGCGAGGCGGGCGAGGACGCCGCGCCCGAGCAGCTCGGCCACGATCCCGAGACGGGGCTGCCGGTCGAGCGCAAGTCGGGGCGGTTCGGCCCGTACATCCAGCTCGGCGACGGCAAGGATGCCAAGCGCGCCTCCATCCCCAAGGATATCGGCGAGCTCGACCTGGAGATGGCGCTCAAATTGCTCCACCTGCCGCGCGTGATCGGCCAGCACCCCGAGACGGGCAAGGACATCGCCGCCAGCATCGGGCGCTACGGCCCCTATCTGGTCCACGAGGGCAAATACGCGCGGCTGCAGTCGACCGCCGAGGTGTTCGAGACCGGCATGAACGCCGCGGTGGTGAAGCTCGCCGAGGCGGCGGCGGGCGGCGGGCGGCCGCAGCGCGGCGCGGCGCGCGCGCCGCTCAAGGTGCTGGGCGCGCACCCGCGCACCGAGGCCGAGCTGCGGCTGATGGAAGGGCGCTACGGGCCGTACGTGACCGACGGCACCACCAATGCGACCTTGCCCAAGACGATCGCGCCCGATCAGCTCACGCTGGAGGAGGCAGCGCAGCTGATCGACGCACGCGCCGCCGCGGCACCGGCGAAGAAGCCGGCCAAGAAGAAGGCGCCGGCGAAGAAGGTGGCGGCGAAGGCGGAAGCGGGCGCGGCGAAGGCGCCGGCGAAGAAGGTGGCGGCGAAGAAGGTGGCGGCGAAGAAGGCGCCCGCGAAGAAGGCCGCGGCGAAGACGTAGCGCCAGCCCGTCTCCCTCGCGACGAGTGAGCTAGGAGGATGCGTCGCGCGCACCTCCGCGGCCGTCATCCTGAACTCGTTTCAGGATCCACGGGTCCGGACCCAAAAGGTTCATTGTCGCGGAAGCGGCTTACTCCCGTCATCCCGGGCTCGACCCGGGATCCATGGTGCCGCGAGGGCCGCCGGCGTTGCTCTCGCGGAGGAATGGATCCCGGCGCGAGGCCGGGATGACGATGAGGGAAGAGAAAGCGGCCTTCCTCATCGCAGTGTATCACCCGCGAATAGTAGCGGCAGATCAGACGGCCGAAGATGCCAGCCTCCCTTTGGCTCCGGACCCACCCGTCCTCACTCTCCCCGGCCGCTGGAAAGGCGGAGCCGTGGATCCTGAGACGAGCTCAGGATGACGCGAGGGGCAGGGGGAGGAGCATCACGCCCGTCGCCGTCAGCGCCGTCATCGACCGGGCGCCGCGGGTGAGCGTGGCTCAGGCGGCGCGGCGGGTGCCCAGCGCGAGCACGTCGCGCGCGGCGCGCTGCGCGGTCGCGATCTCGCGCGCGGTCATGTCCTCGGCCACCTCGGCGCGGGCGGCGGCGGCGGCCTCGTGACCGCGCGCGGCGGCGAGGTTGAACCATTTGTGCGCCTCGATCAGGTCGAGCGTCGCGCCGGCGGTGCCGGTCGAGTAGGCCACGCCCAGGTCGTAGGCGGCGTCCTCATTGCCGCGAGTCGCCTCGGCAGTGCGGCGCGCCAGCAGCGCGTTCTCGAAATCGGTCGGCATCGCAGGATCACCCTCAAATCCGTGGAATAATGAGGGTTTTCGCTGATTCGGCTTCCTAATTGGTTAACCGGTTAATGCGACTTCGGTCGAACCCGGGCCGGCTCCACCGCGAGATTGTCGATCAGCCGCGTGTGGCCGAGCCGCGCCGCCGCGAGCAATTGCCGCCGCCGCTCGGGCGCGGGATCGAGCGCGAGCGTCTCGGCGTCGACCAGCGCGACATAATCCACCTCGAACCCCGCCGCGGTCAGCGTCGCGACGGCGTCGTCGATCGCCTTGGCCGGCGCGGTCCCGCGGCGGATCGCGCGCGACGCCACGCCCAGCGCGCGCGGCAGTGCCACCGCCTTCTGGCGCTCCTCGGGCGAGAGATAGACGTTGCGCGACGACAGCGCGAGCCCGTCGTCCTCGCGCTGCGTCGGCACGCCGACGATCTCGACGTCGAGGTCGAGGTCGGCGACCATCCGCCGCACCACCGCGAGCTGCTGGAAGTCCTTCTCGCCGAAATAGGCGCGGGTCGGGCGCACCTGGTTGAACAGCTTGGCCACCACGGTGGCGACGCCGTCGAAATGGCCCGGCCGCGCCGCGCCGTCGAGCCCCTCGCTCACCCCGCTCACCGACACATTGGTGGCGAAGCCGTCGGGGTACATCTGCTCCACCGACGGCAGCCACAGCAGGTCGCAGCCCGCCTCGGTCAGCATGGCGATGTCGCTGGTCTCCTTGCGCGGGTAGCGCGACAGGTCCTCGCCCGCGCCGAACTGGCGCGGGTTGACGAAGATCGACGCCACCAGGGTCGTGCCCGGCCGCCGCGCCGCCTCGACCAGCGCGACGTGGCCGGCGTGCAGCGCCCCCATGGTCGGCACCAGCGCCACCTCGCGCCCGCTCGCGCGCGCCGTCTCGAGCGCCGCGCGAAGCCCGGCGAGCTCCCGATATATGTCCACCCGTTACCCCTCGAAACTCGCGGCGCCGGGTTCTATGGTCGCGACGAACCGCAATCAATCAGGGATGCGACGATTTGTCCGACACCGTTGCAGGCGTGCACGAGGAGGGTCCGGGCGGGGGACCCCCGGGCGGGCGCACGCACGTCATCGTCTTCGCCAATGAGAAGGGCGGGACGGGCAAGAGTACCACCGCGGTCCATGTCGCGATCGCGCTCGCGGCCAAGGGCGCGCGCGTGGCGTGCATCGACCTCGATCATCGCCAGCGCACGCTGGGTCGCTATCTCGAGAATCGCGAATCGACGGTGAAGCGCGCCGAGATCGACCTGCCCGTCCCCGCCCACGCCACCGGCGACGGGCGCGCCGACGGCATCTTCGCCGAGCTCTACCAGCGTTTCACCGACGGCTATGATTTCCTGGTGATCGACACGCCGGGGCGCGACGACCCCGCGGCGCGGCTGGCGGCGGCGTTGTCGAACACGCTGGTGACGCCGATGAACGACAGTTTCGTCGACTTCGACCTGATCGGCCAGGTCGATCCCGAGACCTACAAGGTGACGCGCCCGAGCTTCTATTCCGAGCTGATCTGGGACGCGCGCAAGGCGCGCGCGCGCGAGGACGGCACCACGATCGACTGGGTCGTGCTGCGCAACCGCCTGCAATATCTGGAGGCGCGCAATATGCGCCGCGTGTCGGACGCGCTCGACCAGCTCGCCCGGCGCGTCGGCTTCCGCATCATCCCGGGGCTGGGCGAGCGCGTGATCTACCGCGAGCTCTTCCCCAAGGGGCTGACCTTGCTCGACGCCAAGGCGTTCGGCGGGATGGGGCTGAGCCACGTCGCCGCGCGCCAGGAGCTGCGCGAGATGATGGCCGCGCTGGCGCTGCCCGAGACGACGATGCCGCTGTTCGCGTGAGGGTGCTGTGCGAAGCGGTGTTCCTGCGGAGGCAGGAACCCAGAATAGCGGGCGTCGCGCTGCGTGGCCCTGGGCTCCTGCGTTCGCAGGAGCACGTGGCGTGTGAGGCATGCGCCGTACTCACCCACCTGCCGTCATCCCGAACTCGTTTCGGGATCCACGGTGCCGCGTACTCAGAAGCGGCGATGGTCGCGGACGAGTGGATCCTGAAACGAGTTCAGGATGACGCCAGTGGGTGGGATAGCGCCAGGTCAGCGCTGGGCGCCGTTGCCGTTGCCATCACCGGCTCAAATCAGAACGTCGCTAGCCTCGACGCACGCCCATGCTGAAATGGCTTCTCCTGCTCGCGATCGTCTACGCCGCGTGGCGTTTCCTCCGCCCCGCGCCCAAGCGTCAGCGCTCGCCGCTGGCCGACGCGCGCGCGCTGCTCGGCGTCACGCACGACGCCGACGAGGCCGCGATCCGCGCCGCGCACCGCCGCCTCATCGCCGAGATCCACCCCGACCGCGGCGGCTCGCCCGAGCGCGCGCGCCAGGCCAATGCCGCGCGCGACACGCTGCTCGCGCGCTTGCGCCGCGACTGACCGGACCATCGCCGTGACCCACCGCTTCGACCCCGTTATCCTGCGCGAATATGACGTGCGCGGCACCGTCGGCACCAACCTGTCGGAGGCGGACGCTTATGCCGTCGGGCGCAGCTTCGCGACGCGGCTGCGGCGCGCGGGCGGGACCAGCGTCGCGGTCGGTTACGACGGACGCACCCACTCGCCCGCGCTCGAGGCGGCGCTGGTGCGCGGGCTGAGCGAGGGCGGAGTCGACGTGGTGCGCGTCGGGCTGGGGCCGTCGCCGATGCTCTATTATGCCGCGGCGACGCTCGGGGTCGACGGCGGGGTGCAGGTCACCGGCAGCCACAACCCGCGCGACGACAACGGCTTCAAGCTGGTGCTGCGCGGCGACAGTTTCTTCGGCGACGACATCGCCGATCTCGCGCGGCTCGCCGCGGCGGGCGACTGGACCAGCGGGCAGGGCGGGGTGAGCGCGCGCGACGTCCGCGCCGATTATGTCGACCGGCTGCTCGCGGGCGATCCGGAGCGCCACGAAGGGCGACCGCTCCGCGTCGGCTGGGACGCGGGCAACGGCGCCGCGGGCGAGGTGGTGCGCGCGCTCACCGCGCTGCTGCCGGGCGAGCATCACCTGCTGTTCTGCGACATCGACGGCACCTTCCCCCACCATCATCCCGACCCGACGGTGGAGGCCAATCTCGCCGACCTCAAGGCGCTGGTCGCGCGCGAGAAGCTCGACCTGGGCTTCGCCTTCGACGGCGACGGCGACCGGATCGGCGCGGTCGATGCCGCCGGCCGCGTGCTGTGGGGCGACGAGATCCTCGCGCTGCTCGCCGCGCCCCTGCTCGAGGAGCTGCCCGGCGCGACGATCGTCGCCGACGTGAAATCGAGCGACGCCTTGTTCGACCGGATCGCCGCGCTGGGCGGCAAGGCGCTGATGTGGCGCACCGGGCACAGCGAGATGAAGTCGAAGATGAAGGAGGTGGGCGCGCCGCTCGCGGGCGAGCTGTCGGGGCATATCTTCTTCGCGCACGGTTATTACGGCTTCGACGACGCGCTCTACGCGGCGGTGCGGCTGCTGCGCGCGGTGCGGCGCGCGGGCGCGCCGCTCGCCGACCTGCGCGCCGCGCTGCCGCCGCGTTGCACCACGCCCGAGTGGCGCGTGCCGGTCGACGAGGCGCGCAAGCTCGCGGTGGTCGGCGAGGTGGCCGAGCGGCTCGCCGCCGCGGGCGCGCGCGTTGATCGCACCGACGGCGTGCGCGTGTCGACCGAGGACGGCTGGTGGCTGCTGCGCGCGTCGAACACGCAGGCGGCGCTGACGCTGCGCGCCGAGGCGCGCGACGCGGCCGGGCTGGCGCGGCTGGTCGAGGCGATCGACGCCGAACTCGCCGCCAGCGGGGTGCGGCGCTAGCGAGTGATCCCGCTCGCCTGAAGCGGCGGAATGCTCCTGCGGACGCCGGAGCCCGGTTCGATCGCGGGATCGGACTCGAGCGCGGCCTGCCCCCGGGCGCCCGCGCGGAACCGCGACGCCGCGCCGGTACTTGATCCGGCGTGACCGACCCCGCCCCATCGCGCGCGCGCTTCCCGCTCCAGCTCCAGATGCTGCTGGGGTTCGCGATCGGGCTCGGCGCGGGGCTGATCGTCAATGCCACCGCGGGCGATGCCGCCTGGGTCGCGGCACTGACCCGGAACGTCACCGCGCCCTTCGGCCAGCTGTTCCTGCGGCTGCTGTTCATGCTGGTGATCCCGCTGCTGTTCGCCGCGCTGGTCACCGGCGTCGCGGAGATGGGGGATGTCGCGCAGCTCCGCCGCATCGGGCTGCGCACGCTCGCCTTCACGCTGCTGCTCTCGCTCGTCTCGGTCGCGGTCGCGCTCGCCGCGGTCAACCTGCTGCGCCCCGGCGACGGGGTCGACCCCGCGCTCGCGCGCCAGATGCTCGCGCAGGCGGCGGAGGGCGCGGGCGCGATCGTGCGCGCGGGGCGCGACCAGCCCGGCGCGATGGAGCAATGGCTCGGGATCGTCCCCGCCAACGCGGTCCGCGCCGCGGCGGACGACGACATCCTCGCGCTGATGGTCTTCGCGCTGGCGATCGGGATCGGCGTGGTGATCGCCAAGAGCGACAAGGTCACCGCCTTCCAGCACGCGATCGAGGGGTTGCTGGAGGTGACCATGGCGCTGATCGGGCTGGTGATCCGGCTCGCCCCGCTGGCGGTCGCCTGCTTCATGTTCAACCTTGCCGCGCTGTTCGGCGCGGACATCCTGGTGCGGCTCGGCGCCTATGTCGGCACCGTGATCGGCGCGCTGCTGGTGCAGATGCTGCTGGTCTATTCGCTGGCGGTGTGGTGGGCGGCGGGGCGCACGCCCTGGGGGTTCTTCCGCGCGATCCAGGAGGCGCTGGTGATGGCCTTCGCCACCTCCTCGTCCAACGCGACGCTGCCGACCTCGCTCGCGGTGGCGGAGCGCGAGCTGAAGCTGCCGCGCAAGGTGTCGCGCTTCGTGCTGACGATCGGCGCCACCGCCAACCAGAACGGCACCGCGATCTTCGAGGGGGTCACCGTGATCTTCCTCGCGCAATTCTTCGGCGTGGAGCTGGGCGTGACGCAGCAGCTCACCGTGCTCGGCATCTGCATTCTCGGCGGCATCGGCACCGCGGGGGTGCCCGCGGGCTCGCTGCCGGTGGTGGCGCTGATCCTCGGCATGGTCGGGGTGCCCCCGGCCGCGATCGGGATCGTGCTGGGGGTCGATCGCTTCCTCGACATGTGCCGCACCGCGCTCAACGTCTCGGGCGATCTCGCGATCGCGACCATGGTGGCGGGGCGGGCGCGCGACTGAGCAGCTCGGCGCGCTGGCGCGGCGACAGCACCGCCAGCGGCACGAACAGCGGCGTGCCGCGCGCACGGTGGAGCAGCAGCAGCCCGCCGCGCTCCTCCGCCGCCACGATCGCGTCCCAGCCGAGCCGCAGCGTCCCGCGCGGCGACGCCAGCACCAGCCCGCGTGGGTGCCAGCCGATCGTGGTGAGCAGCGCGGTGGCGGGCTGGCGCGCGACCAGCGCGCGGATCCGGCGCGGCGCGAGCAGGCGATACGCCAGCGGCAGCGCGGCGAGCGCGCAGGGCAGCCACAGCAGCACGGCGATCACGACCCCGGCCTCGACACGCCAGGGCGCCGCGACCGCGCGCCGCGCCAGCAGCGCCCCCGCCGCGACGCAGGGGGCGAGCGCGAGGCCGGCCGCGCGGCGCCACAGCCGCGCGGCCAGCCGCGGCCGGGCGGCGTGGAGCAGATCGTCGCGGCGGATCGCGAAGGTCGCGGCGCGCCACCGCATCGCGCCGCTGCGCCGGCTCAGCGCCCGTGCGCGAGCGCGACGAGATCGTCGCACTGCGCCGGCGCCAGCACCCGTGCGGGCACGAACAGGATCACCTGCCCGTCGCGGCGCAACACCAGTTGCGTGCCGTGCCGCGTCGTGGTGAGCGTGGACCAGGGGCGGCGCGTGATGGTCGCGCCCAGGCGGATCTCGATCGCTTCCTCGTCCCAGCGCAGGCCGCGCTCCGCCCGCAGCGCGGGCTCCCGCGCGATGCGGCGGCGGGTGCGAAGGGGCAGCAGCAGCCAGCCCGCACCGAGCATGGCCACTTGGACCGCGGCGCAGAGCGCGACGACGCGCGCCGCGCCGATGGCGTCGCCGCCCGCCGCCCATGACGTGGCCGCGCCGAAGAGCGCGCCGAGCAGCAGCCAGCGCGCCAGCGTCATCGCGAGCCGTCGCGGTGCGAGCCAGCGGAGCCGCCAGGCGAGCCGTGTCGCGGCGAGCACGTCGTCGCTGGTCGGCCGGTACTCGATCGCGCGCATCGCCTCATTATAGCGCGGCGCGCGGCGGCGCCGGCTTGCGATGGCGGCGTCCTGGCCCCATATGGTTGCTGCGCCGCGACCGGGGTCGCCGCGCGATCCACGCGCTCGCCTTTCCTTTTTTCGCCGTCTCGGCTAAGGGCGCGCGCACTCAGCGCGAAAGAGACACCGTTTGGCGAAAGAAGAACTCCTCGAGATGCGCGGGCAGGTGGTGGAGCTGCTGCCCAATGCGATGTTCCGCGTCCGGCTCGAGAACGACCATGAGATCCTCGGTCACACCGCGGGCAAGATGCGCAAGAACCGCATCCGCGTCCTCGTCGGCGACGAGGTGCTGGTCGAGCTGACCCCCTATGATCTCACCAAGGGTCGCATCACCTATCGCTTCATGCCCGGCCGCGGTGGCCCCGGCCCGTCCTGAGCCGCGCGCCCGACCGCGATCCCGATGACGACGGCGGTGACCGCGTGACGCCCCCCGCCGGCGTCGCGCCGCTGGTGCTCGCCTCGTCGTCGCCGCGCCGGCGCGACCTGCTCGCGCGCATCGGCGTGGTGCCGGCGCGGGTCGAATCCCCCGATATCGACGAGACGCCGCGCGCCGGCGAGCTGCCGCGCGCCTATGCGCTGCGCCTCGCCGAGGAGAAAGCGCGCGCGGTGACGCGCGGCGCGGGCGAGGCGGTGCTCGCCGGCGACACCACGATCGCGCTCGGCCGCCGTATCCTGCCCCCCGCCAGCGATGCCGAGGTGCAGCGCACGCTGCTGCGGCTGCTCTCCGGGCGCCGCCACCACGCCCTGTCGGCGGTGTGCGTGATCGCGCCGGACGGGCGCGCGCGGACCCGGCTGGCCGACACGGTCGTCGCGTTCAAGCCGCTGAGCGAGGCGGAGATCGACGCCTATGTCGCGGGCGGTGAGGGACTCGGCAAGGCGGGCGGCTATGCCATCCAGGGGCGCGCCGAGGCGTTCGTCCGCTTCCTCGCCGGCAGCCACTCGGGGGTGATCGGGCTGCCGCTGTTCGAGACCCGCGCCCTGCTCGCCGCCGCGGGCGTGGCGCTTGGCTGAGTGGCTGTACGAGGACGGGATCGGCGAGGCCCGCGCCGCGCTGGTCGCGGATGAGCTTATCCTCGCCGGGCGGATCGAACTGCCCGGCACGCTGCGCGTCGGCACGGTGGCGCGCGCGCGGCTGGTCGAGCGCCGCGTCGCCGCGCTGGAGGACGGGCGCGAGCTGCTGCTCGATCGCGCGCCCGCGGGGGTGACGCTGGGCGCGGCGCTGACGGTGGAGGTGACGCGCGAGGCGATCCCCGAGCCCGGCCGCGCCAAGCGCGCGCGCGGGCGCGCGACCGACGCCGCCCCCGTGGCGGGCGCGACCCTGTACGAGCGGATCGTCGCCACCGGCCTGCCGGTGCGCCACACGCGCGCGCACGAGGCGGACCGGCTCGAGGCGGCGGGCTGGTCCGAGCTGCTCGAGGAGGCACGCACCGGCGAGATCGCCTTCGCGGGGGGCGCGCTGCGGATGTCGCCGACCCCGGCGATGACGCTGTTCGACGTCGACGGCGACGACGCGCCCGACACGCTCGCGCTGCGCGCCGCGACCGCGGTGGCACAGGCGATCCGGCGCCACGGCATCGGCGGCTCGATCGGGATCGATTTCCCCAGCGTGACGGGCAAGGCGGCGCGCCAGGCGGTCGCCGCCGCGCTGGACGCCGCGCTGCCGCCGCCGTTCGAGCGTACCGCGGTCAACGGCTTCGGTTTCCTCCAGGTCGTCCGGCCGCGCCCGCGCGCCTCGCTGCCCGAGCGCGTGCGCGACGACGCGATCGGCGCGGCCGCGCGCGCCGCGCTGCGGCTGATCGAGCGCGAGCCGCCGGGCGCGCCGCCGCGCGTGCGGCTGCCCGAGCCGGTGTCGGCGCGGATCGCCGCCGAGCCGGACTGGACCGCGGCGCTGCTGCGCCGGACGGGGCGGCTCCCTATCTTCGACCGATGACCCAATCCTGCCCGATCTGCGCCGCGCCGGCGCGCCCCGATCACGCCCCGTTCTGCAGCCGCGGCTGCAAGGATCGCGACCTGCTGCGCTGGCTCGGCGAGGGCTATCGCCTGCCCGGCCAGCCGATCGACGAAGAAACGTGGGAGGGGCTGGACAAGCCCGGCGGCACGGCTTAGGGACCGCGCCTCATCGCTCGCGAGCGGTGCGCCCAAGTAGCTCAGTTGGTAGAGCATACGACTGAAAATCGTAGTGTCGGTGGTTCGATCCCGCCCTTGGGCACCATTTCCCCGCCAGCGTCACGGATGATGCGCCGCGCCCGCGCGGGCGCGGATCGTCGTCGCGCGGTCCGCGATACCGGCGACGGCACCCTCCATCTCCCCTAGTGCCGCGCGGCAGTGATCGCTCGTGCCGCGCGCGCCGGGCGCCCGACTCGTCGTGGCACGCCGGGTCTCCCGGCCGGCTCGCGCGCTCCCGGCTGCTGCGCGGCTCGTCGCGCGCGATCAGCGCTCGATCGATGACACGGAGATCACGCGCACCGACCGCGACGTTCGGCCGCGCCGCCGGGCGGGGAGGCGGCGGCACGTCGGCGATCGGTCACCCGCCGGCCTTGCCACCCTGCGCGCGCCGCGCCTCGAGGGCGGGATCACAGCCGGACGCTGATCTCGCCGCCGAAGGTCCGCTGGTCGTTGAAGAAGCCGCTCAACCCTGCCTGCGGCGACCCCGATTTCACGAAGACATGCTGCTCGTCGAACAGGTTGCGCGCCCATAGCGAGACGGTGGCGGTGGCACCGCCCGACATCGCGATGTCCGCCAGCGCGAGCCGGGCGTTGACGATCAGGCTGCCGTCACCGCGCGGTTGCGGGTAGCGCACCGCGCGGGTCACCGGATCATAGGCGCTGTCGGTATAGCCGGCATAATAGCCCGACGCGACATTGCCATCCACATGCGCGCGCAGCACGAAGCCGCGCCCCGCGGCCTCATAGTCGATCGCGCCGCTCGCCGACTGCGGCGGCGTATAGACCTGATAGATCGGCACCGGGACCGTGATGAAGACGCCGCCCGTCTGCGGGAAGGGGTTGATCGTCGCGAGGATAACCACGTGGTTGCGCGCGTAGCTCGCGGTCAGCGTCAGCCCGCGCGCCGGGGCGACCAGCAGATCGGCCTCGATCCCGCTCAGGCGCCCCGTCCCGGGCGCGTTGACCGTGTTGATCGTCGTACGCGTGGTCGCCACGCGCACACCGCCGACCACGTCCTCGTACAGGCCGCTGAAGTCGAGCTGGATGTCCTTATAGCGGCCGGTATAGGCCGCGACGTTGAGGCGCGCGCGATGCTGCCAGAACTCGGTCTTGGCGCCGGCCTCCAGCATCGACACCGTCTCGGGATCGAAGGTGGCGTAATTGAGCGAGCGCGAATTGGCGCCGCCCGAGCGATAGCCGGTGCTCCATTTGGCATAAGCGTGGACGTCGGGGGTGAGGTCCGCCGCCAGCGTGACCAGCGGATCGACCCGCGACTGGCTGTACGCCAGCGGGATCGGCCCGGTGCGCGTCACGCCGCCGACCGGGAGCGTCGGCGGCGCATTGTTGACGATCAGCAGCGCGCCCTGCTTGCGGTCGTGGGTCAGGCGCGCGCCGGCGGTCAGGTGGAGCGCCTCGTCGAGCAGCGCGGGGGTGAAGGTCGCCTGGCCGTAAGCGCCGATGCTGGTCGTCGTCACCGCGCTCGCGCGATCGATCGGCCGGGTCGCGGGGTCGAGCGCGAGCGTGACATAGGCGCTGCCCGCCGCATCGGTGAAGGCGTTGGTGTTATAGGCCTGGGCGTCGTCGCGGACGTGCTCGCGATAATAGAGCCCGCCCAGCACGAAGCGCAGCCGCTCGCCCGCGTCGCCGATCGCCTGCACTTCCTCGCTGAACTGGTGCTGCCGGAACGAGGCGAGGCTGTAGCGCGCGAAGGCGAAGCCGGGATAGGTCACGCCCGCGATCGTGTTGCGGACGTTGAAGGCGCCGGTCGGATTGGCGGTGGTGAGCGGTTGTTGCAGGGTGGGCGCGGCGGAGCCGTTGTCGAACTGGCCCTGCGTCAGCTCGCGATAGGCGGTGATCGCCTTGAGCATCACCGCGGGCACCGCCTGCCACTCGAGGTTGAGCCGATATCCGGTCGAGGTGCCGATGCTGGGCTGTTCGGGCGATCCGACCGGGGCGACCGTCTGACGCCGGCGCGACGGTCGCGCGAGCGCGGCGAGCCGGTAGGGCGCGATCGCCGGACCGGTCGCGGTGGCGGCCAGCCCGGTGCCGGGGGCGAGCAACTGGTTGAACAGCGTCGTCGTGGCGTCATAGGAAGTGTCGAACGCGGCATCGGCGGTGAGATCGGGCGCCGGCTTCCACAACAGTTCGGCATGGACGCCGCGCTTGTCATAGCCGTTGAAGTCCGCGGCGCCGGACAGCGGATTGCGCACCAGCCCGTCGCGCCGGCTCACCACGCCGTCCAGCTTCAGCCGCCATCCGCGGTAATCGGGCAGGTCGAGGTGCAACTCTCCCTTGTAGCTGCCGTAATTGCCCAGGCCTGCGGTGGCGTGGAGGGCGAAGACGCCGCTGGGGCGCTTGGTCACGATGTTCACCGCGCCGCCTTCGGTGTTGCGGCCGAACAACGTGCCCTGCGGGCCCTTGAGCACCTCGATATTCTCGATGTCGTACAGCGCCGCGCCGAGGCCCTGCGGCCGGCCCTGGTAGACGCCGTCGATATAGACGCCGACTCCCTGATCGCGCGCGGGCTGGTTGCTGTCGGACAGTACGCCGACGCCGCGGATGTTGACGATCAGCGCGCCCGGCCGCGAGAAGAAGGGCGCGACGCGCAGCGAAGGGATCGCGCCATCGCCCAGGTCGGTCAGCGACTGGACGTGCCGGTTGACCAGATCCTCGTTGGTGAGGACCGACAGGCCGATCGGCGTCTTCTGCAGCGACTCGGGGCGTTTCTCGGCGGTGACGATGATGTCGTCGAGCGGGCGCGCCGGCGCGCCCGCGGCGGGGTCGGGGTCGATCGGCGCCGGCGCCGCGTCCGGTGTGGCGAGCGGCGGCGTCGGCCGCGGTGTCGCCGCCAGCGCGACCTGCGGCGCCAGCGACAGCAATGGCAACGCGGTCGTGGCGACGAGCGTGACGAGTACGGCTCTGGTGGTCGACATGGGCTCCCCTTCTCGGGGCGCCGGCTAGATCAGCGCTGTTTCGGATTCACGAAGCTTCCGTGACCGGGCGATGAAGCCGCGCGGCGCATCATCATTAGCATAGCGTTAAGGACGAGTTGCTCGAACGATAGACTTGCTGGTGTCGATGAACGCGATGAGGATAAAGCGCGGCGGTGATAAGTATCTGGAGGATCGGCGGGTTCATCTATGCGGCGGTGCCGCGCTGCGCGCTGGATACTGCCGCCGTGCGAGTGACAAGGCGGGTCGCGATGGCATCGCGCCCGGCGCGGGATCGGCCAGAAACGGGGCGCGCGCCGCTGCGTCATCGTGGACCCGGAATGGCGATCCCGCGTCCGGCCGCGCCGCTTACCCGATCGCCGGACCGGGCAGCCAGTTGAGGTCCACCGTGGCGAGCCGGTCGACATGATTGGCGCTGCGCTTGAGCCGCGCCTCGTCGAGCAACGTGACGCGGCCGTTGGCGCGCGCGATCAGGCCCTGGTCCTCGAGCTGGCGCAACATGCGGTTGACGTGCACCGCGGTGAGCCCGGTGGCGTCGCCGATCTCTTCCTGCGTCAGCCCCAGGGTGAAGGTGTTGCCCACCACCTCGTCCTGCCGCCGCAGCCGGTCGCGGATGTCGAGCAGCACCGCCGCGACGCGCGCCCTGGCCGACAGCCGCCCCAACCCGGCGAGCCGGTCGGTCAGCGTCGCGCGCTCCACCTGCTCCAGCGCGGCGAGCGCGAGCGCGACGCGCGGGTGGCGGAACACGATGTCGGCGACCTGCTGGCGATCGATCGGCACCACCACGCTGTCCGCCAGCGCCAGCAGCGCATGCGGCGCCTTGCCGAAGGCGATCACCGCCATGCCCACCAGGTCGCCCGGGAAGATGAAGCGCAGGATCTGGCGGCTGCCGTCGTCGAGCAGCATGTACGCGATCAGCATGCCGCTCTTGAGCGTGAACAACTCGGTCGACCGTTCGTTCTCGCGCACCAGCGTCATGCCCTTGCGGACCGAGCGCTCGCGCTCGCCGAGCTGGTCGAGCGCCGCCCGCTCGGGCGGGCTCAGGGTTATCATGTCGCCGATCCTGTCGGCGAGGCTACGCGCTGGCACCCGGTGGATATCCCCTTGATCTCCACGTTCGTTACGCGGGGGATAGACCAACGTGCATTAAAACCGATCAAGCGGCGGCGGCGGAGCCGCGCGTCACGCGTCCTTGGCGACCGCGCGGGGCTTCGATAGAGCGGCGCGATGGATCGCATTCTCATCCGCGGCGGCAACCGCCTGAACGGCCGCCTGCCCATCTCCGGCGCGAAGAACGCCGCGCTGACCCTGATGCCCTGCGCGCTGCTCACCGACGAGCCGCTGACGCTGCGCAACCTGCCGCGGCTCGCCGACGTCGACGGCTTCGGCCATCTGCTCAACCAGCTCGGCGCCTCGACCACGATCGAGGGCAGCCGGCCCGAGGACTTCGGTCGCGTGATGACGATCCGCGCCGGCCAGCTCACCTCGACCGAGGCGCCCTATGACATCGTGCGCAAGATGCGCGCCTCGATCCTGGTGCTGGGGCCGATCCTGGCGCGCGCGGGCCAGGCGCGCGTGTCGCTGCCGGGCGGTTGCGCCATCGGCAACCGGCCGATCGATCTGCATCTCAAGGCCTTGCAGGCAATTGGCGCCGATCTGGAGATGTCGGCCGGTTACGTCACCGCCACCGCTCCCAGACAGGCAGGGGGGGGCGGACGGCTCGGCGGCGGGCGCTACACCTTCCCGATCGTGTCGGTGGGCGCGACCGAGAACGTGCTGATGGCGGCGGTGACCGCGAAGGGCAGCAGCCGGATCGAGAATGCTGCGCGCGAGCCCGAGATCGTCGACCTGTGCCGCTGCCTCGTCGCGATGGGCGCGCGGATCGAGGGGATCGGCACCGAGACGCTCGAGATCGAGGGCGTCGCCGAGCTGCACGGCGCCACCTATGGCGTGATGCCCGACCGGATCGAGGCGGGCAGCTATGCCTGCGCCGCGGCGGTGGCGGGCGGGACGGTCGAGCTCGCCAATGTCAACGCCGCCGACATGGGCGCGACGCTCGACGCGCTGCGCGCCGCCGGCGTGGGGATCGAGGAGCGGCGCGACTCGATCGTGGTGAGCAGCGAAGGCAAGCTGGCGCCGCTGACGCTCTCCACCGCGCCCTATCCGGGCTTCGCGACGGACATGCAGGCGCAGTTCATGGCGATGCTGTGCAAGGCCGACGGCACCAGCGTGCTGACCGAGACGATCTTCGAGAACCGCTACATGCACGTCCCCGAGCTGGCGCGGATGGGGGCGGACATCCAGGTGCACGGCCGCACCGCGGTGGTGAAGGGGGTCGACCGGCTGGTCGGCGCGCCGGTGATGGCCACCGATTTGCGCGCCTCGATGAGCCTGATCATCGCGGGGCTGGTCGCCGAGGGCGAGACCGCGGTGGCGCGGGTCTACCACCTCGACCGCGGCTATGAGCGGCTGGAAGAGAAGCTTTCCGCGGTGGGGGCGGATATCGAGCGCGATTCGGGCGGCTGAGCGGGCGCGCTGCGACGCCGGATGAGAAGGTCCGTTGCGTCGCGTCCGCGCACGATTCCGTCGTGCGTGACCGCCGCCGCCTTGCCGATCACGTGCTGACCTCCCGCGCGCGGCGCAATATATGATCGCGCCGTTAACCTTCCCTTCGGGTTCGCGCGGTTAAGCGCCATCGCATGGTCGGGGGCAGGTTCTCACGCTGGATCATGCGCGTCGTCGCCGTGCTGGCGGCCGTGATCGCCTGTGTGCCGCCCGCCGCGGCACTGGCCGGCACCCCGCTCGCCACCTGTTTTCGCCGCGCCCAGCCCGGGGACACCGCCGCCGCCATCTTCGCGCACCCGCGCGGTTTCGACTGCCGCAGCCCGCAGCGCGGTGCCGGCCCCGGCGATTATTGGGTGCTCGCGCCGCGCCTCCCCGCCGCGGCGGCCGACGCGCGCGTGCGCTCGGCCAGCGTGTGGCAGGGCGCGGTGGCGCTCCACGTCCGCTACGCCGACGGCGCGATCCGCACCACCGGCTTCACCAGCGCCACCGCCTGGCGCGACCTGCGCCTCGGCGCGGTGTTCGAGCTGGCGCTGCCGCCACATTCCGCGCGCGCGGTCGCCCTGCTGTGGCACGTGCGCGCCGCGCCGGTGACCCGTGCGATCGTGCTCGACCCGCGGCTCGCCACCCCCGCGCAGTCGCACCGGATGGAGGTGGCGATGGCCGCTTTCTACGCGGCCTTCGGCGGGTTGTGCGTGGCGCTGCTGATGTCCAATCTCGCGCTCGGCGCCGCGCTGCGCCAGCGCTTCCACCCGCCCTATTGCGCGATGGTGCTGTGCCTGCTGGCCTATGGCGTCAGCTCGTCGGGGCTGCTCGGGCAGCTGACCGGGCTGGACAATAATCTGCGGCTGCGGCTCAACACCGTGCTGCTCGCGCTCGCGCTCAGCTTCGCGATCCTGTTCGCGCGGCGCTTCTTCCACCCGCGCGTCTTCGCCGGCTGGGTCGGGCGCGCGACCGTGATCGCGGTGGGAGCGGTGCTGGCGACCAGCACGCTCTACGTCGCGCTGATGCCGTGGCAGGCGCAGCTGCTCGACGCGCTGCTCACCGTCGCCTTCGCCGCGGCCGCCGCGCTGGCGCTGCCGCTGCTGTGGCGCGGCTGGCAGGCGGACAGCCCGCACGCGCGCGTGTTCGTGCTGGCCTGGGGCACGCCCTTCGCCTTCGCCGGGCTGCGGATCGCGCAGGCGGCGGGGCTGGTGGAGTGGAACTTCTTCGTCGACAATTCGACGCTGGTGGCGATGGCGCTGGAGGCCTCGTGCAGCGCGCTGGTGATCGCGTGGCGGATCAAGCTGGTGGTGGGGGAGCGCGACGCCGCGCGCGAGCAGGAGATGCTGGCGCGGCTGCTCGCGGACAGCGATCCGCTGACCGGGCTGATGAACCGCCGCAGCTTCCTGCGCGAGGCGATCGGGCGCGCCGACCAGCAACTGCTGGTGCTGATCGACATCGACCATTTCAAGCAGGTCAACGACACGCTCGGGCATGACGGCGGCGACGAGGTGCTGCGCACCTTCGCGCGCGCGCTGCTCGCGGTGGCGCCGGCGGAGGCGCTGGTGGCGCGCGTCGGCGGCGAGGAGTTCGCGATGCTGGTCCCCGCCGCGCTGACCGACCTGCCCGAGCAGATCCTCGGCGCGGTGCGCGCGGCGCGGATGCCGTTCGACCTGGCGGTGACCGCGTCGCTCGGCAGCGAGCGCGGGCCGATCGCCACCGAGGCGGAGTGGAAGCGGCTGTATCGCCGCGCCGACGCCGCGCTGTACGACGCCAAGACCGCGGGACGCGATCGCGCGCGCTGGGCCGCGGCGGCCTGAGCCCGCGCCTCAAGGGCAGCGCGGCGCCGCGCGCCGAGCGTGCTTGCCCTCGCGCGCGCCACGCACTAAGTCGTTGGGCAACAGGCGGCCGCTCCGGGAAGGGGCGGCCCTTTGCATTTATGGAGTATCCCGCATGGCCCAGCCGCTCATGCCCCACGCCACCGCCTCCTGGCTGGTCGACAATACCGCGCTCTCGTTCGAGCAGATCGCCGACTTCTGCGGGCTGCACATCCTCGAGGTGCAGGCGATCGCGGACGACACCGCCGCCACCAAGCTGACCGGGCGCGACCCCGTCCGCGCGCACGAGGTGACGCAGGAGGAGATCGACAAGGCGCAGGCCGATCCCGCCTATCGCATGAAGATGACCAAGGGCCCCGACCAGGTGCGCCGCACCAAGGGCCCGCGCTACACGCCGGTCAGCAAGCGCCAGGACAAGCCCGACGGCATCGCCTGGATCATCCGCAACCACCCCGAGATCAGCGACGGCGCGATCGGCAACCTGATCGGCACGACGCGCACGACGATCGCCGCGATCCGCGACCGCAGCCACTGGAACATCGGCAACATCACGCCGAAGGACCCGGTGACGCTCGGCCTCACGACGCAGCGCGAGCTGGACGCGGCGGTGGCCAAGGCGGCCAAGGCGGCGGGGATCGAGCAGCAGGCCAATGACCCGCGGCTCGACGGCGACCGCGAGGCGCTGATCGCCTCGCTCCGCGCCGAGCGCGAGCAGGCCGCGCGCGACGCCGAGGCGGCCGAGGCGGGCGAGCTGCGCGGCCCGGTGTCGCCGTTCGAGGACCCGTTCCGGCGCTGAGCTGAAGGGGCGGGGCGGCAGCGCGGCGCGGCGCCCGCCGCCCCGCCGCCCGCTGGTAACCGAGGCGCTCACCTCTCTCCCTGCCGTCATCCTGAACTCGTTTCAGGATCCACTCGTCCGCACGCGCCGGTGCGTGTGAGTACGACTTATCTCCTCCCGACCGTCACCGTGCTCCGGCGAACGCCGGAGCCCACGGCCACCGACTCCAGCCCGCGAGTACCGGGCAGCGTGGAGCGAGCCGCCTCCAGCGACACGCGCGGCTGCCGCGGCGAGGGCCATGCTCGCGGCACCGTCGCGCGTCGCCACCGCCGCCGGGAAGCGCTGCCCGGTGGATCCTGAGACGAGCTCAGGATGACGGCAGTGAGGAAGCGACATGCCCACCGCCCCCTACCTCACGCTGGCATTCCCCGCGCCGCCGCCCCACATAGCGCGGCACATGAGCTACGCCCGTCGCCCGCAGCCGCAGATCGTCCGCGTCATCGACCTCGAGACCACCGGCTCGGCCCCGCCCGCGCACGCGGTGTGCGAGGTCGGCTGGCAGGATGTCGCGCTCGGCGCCGACGGCCGCTGGGAGCTGTACGGCGAGGGCGGCAACATCCTCGTCAACCCGGGCCGGCCGATGCCCGCGATCACCCAGGCGGTGCACCATATCCGCGACGAGGACGTCGCCGACGCGCCGTGGTGGCACGATGTCGCGCGCCAGGTGCTCGATCCCTATCCGCGCCGCGTCGCGCTGGCGGCGCACCGCTCGGCGTTCGAGGAGCAGTTCTGCACCCCCGCGCTGACCCATGGTGCCGACTGGATCTGCACGTGGAAATGCGCGCTGCGGTTGTGGCCCGACAGCCCGAGCTTCTCCAACCAGGTGCTGCGCTACTGGCGCAAGCCCGCCGGGCTGGAGCATGAGCGCGGGCTGCCCGCGCACCGCGCCTTCCCCGACGCTTATGTCACCGCGCACCATTTGCGCGACCAGCTCAACGAGGCCTCGGTGGCGCAGCTGATCCAATGGACCAGCGAGCCCGGGCTGCTGCCGCGCGTCCGCTACGGCCCCGATCGCGGCAAGGAGTGGCGCGAGATCGAGGAGGAGAGCCTGGTCAAGTTCCTCACCGACCGCGACCCCGACGTGCGCTACACCGCGGAGACCGAGATGGCGCGGCGCCGCGGCGGCGGCCATGTCGGGCGGATGACGCCGCAGGAATTGCTGCTCTAGCGGCCGGGGCGCCGCCCCCGCCGCGACCACGGTCGCGCACCCATATCCCGCGTCTATGCCGCTCCCAACCCTCGGAAACGACACGGCGCTTGACGCTTCCGGTCGCGGCGCTTCACCTTCACCGCCGTTACCCGACCGCCCGGCGCGCGAACGACCGAGGCCGCGGGCGCGCGCAGCGAGGGCGACGTCTGGTCCCACCGGGCCGGGCGCAACGCATCGGCCCGGTCAGGGTCATAGGGGGCAGAGATGACAGAACAGCGGCAGTTCGGGCGCGGCGCGCTCCTCGCGGGATGGGCCGCCGGCGCGCTCGCGGCGGCGCTCGCGCTGCCCGCCGCGGCGCAGACCGCCCCCGCGACGCCCGCGGCGGGCGAGCTCGCCGCCGCGCAGGTCGACCCCGCGCCGACGACCGACGCGGGCAGCGCGAGCGACGTGGTCGTCACCGGCTCGCGCGTGCTGCGCAGCGGGTTCGAGGCGCCCACGCCGCTCACCGTGCTGAGCCAGGAGGAGATCCAGAACGGCTCGCCCAGCAACAACATCGCCGACTTCGTCAACCAGCTGCCCGCACTGGCCGGCTCGACCCGGCCGGCCAATTCGCGGCTCAATCTCAGCAGCGGCCAGGCCGGGATCAACGCGCTCAACCTGCGCAACCTCGGCGAGACGCGCACCCTGGTGCTGCTCGACGGGCGCCGCTCGGTCGCCTCGACGATCACCGGGCTGGTCGACGTCAACACCATTCCCCAGGCGCTGGTGAAGAGCGTCGAGGTCGTCACCGGCGGCGCCTCGGCGGCCTATGGCTCGGACGCGGTGGCGGGCGTCGTCAACTTCGTGCTCGACAAGCAATATGAGGGGATCAAGGTCAGCGCCGACACGGGCATCACCGACAAGGGCGACGGGTACAATTACTCGCTCGCGGTCACCGGCGGGCTCAGCTTCGCGGGCGGGCGCGGGCATCTCGTCGTCAACGCCGAGCTGGCGCATCGCGACGGTATCTTCCAGGTCGACCGCGACTGGAACGCGACCGGCTATGTCCGCATCCAGGATCCCAGTTGGACCGCGACCAGCACCACCCCGCAGTTCCTGATCCGCCGCCAGGTCGGCGCCGCCAATTCGACGCCCGGCGGCATCGTCACCGCCTCCTCGGGGGGCACCGCCAACCGGCTGCGCGGCTATTATTTCGGCGCGGGCGGCGCGGTGCAGCGCTACAATTACGGCGCGCTGACCTTCCCCGCGCCGGGCGGCAGCGCGGCACCGACGCTGACCCAAAGCGGCGACTGGCAGGTCAACGACACCGGGCGCCGCATCGGGCTCGACCCCGAGGACGACCGCCACGGCGTGTTCGCGCGCGCGGGCTTCGAGGTGGCCGACGGCATCGAGCTGTTCGCCGAGGGCTCGTACAACCGCCAGCGCGTCTTCTTCAACGCCGGCCCCAACCTCGCCACCGGCATCACCTATCAGAGCGATAACGCCTTTCTCCAGAACACGCTCGGCCCCGCGCTGCTGAGCGGGATCAACACGGTCACGGTCGCCACCTCGGCCGCGGACCTGCCGTTCCGCGCGGTCGACAACCGCCGCGAGGTGCAGCGCTACGTCATCGGCGCGGAGGGCAAGACCGAGGCGTTCGGCCGCCCCGCCACCTGGAACGTCTATGGCCAGTACGGGCGCGCCGACCTGCGCGAGCAGCTCCGCAACATCATGAACCTGGCGCGGATGAACGCCGCCACCGACGCGATCGCCGCGGGCGGCACGATCGCCTGCCGCGTCAACACCGACGCCAACCCGGCCAATGATGCGCCCGGCTGCGTCCCGCTCAACCGGCTCGGCGTCGGCGTCGCCGATCCCGCCGCGGTGCGCTACGTGCTCGGCGATCCCTATCGCGACGAGGTGGTGGAGCAATGGGTCACCGGCGCCAACGTCGCCTTCAACCCCTTCGCCACCTGGGCGGGCGACGTCAGCCTCGCGCTCGGCGCCGAGTATCGCCGCGAGAAGATCCGCGGCTTCGTCCCCGCCGAGTTCCAGCCGACCGTCACCCAGACCAGCACCGCCAACGCCTGGTCGGTCGGCAACTACCTGCCCACCAACGGCGACTATGACGTGAAGGAAGCCTATCTCGAGACGGTGGTGCCGCTCGGCCTCGGGCTGGAGGTCAATGGCGCGGCGCGCGCGACGCGCTATTCCACCGCGGGCTATGTCACGACGTGGAAGGCGGGGGCGACGTGGCGGCCGGTGGAGGACATCCGCTTCCGCGTCACGCGCTCGCGCGACATCCGCGCGCCCAACCTCAACGAGCTGTTCCAGGCGGGCGCGGCCAACAGCGATTCGGTGCGCAACCCGGCCTATACCAGCGACGGCGCCAACGGCCCCGCGACGTTCAGCTACTCCGCCACCGTCACGGGCAATCTCAACCTGCGCCCCGAGAAAGCCGATTCGTGGAACGTGGGCGCCGTGCTGACGCCGCGCTGGCTGCCCGGCTTCAACCTGTCGGTCGACTATTTCCGCATCGACGTCGACGACGCGATCAGCAGCTTCAGCGCGCAGGCGATCATCGACCTGTGCCAGCAGGGGCAGACGCAATTCTGCACCGCGATCAGCGACGATCCGATCCGCTCCACGCCGACGCAGCCGTATAAATTGTTCCGCAGCCAGCCGTTCAACGCGGCGCGCCAGCTGGTGCGCGGGGTCGACATCGACGCCTCCTATCGCGTCGCGCTCGACTCGCTCGGCATGACCGCGCCGGGCGCGCTGACGCTGCGCGGCGTGGCGACGCGCTACATCGACAATCTGCTCGACAGCGGGGTGCCGGGGCAGCCGGTGCTCAACTCCGTCGGGGTCAACGGCGGGCAGGCGACCACGCCCAAATGGATCTATCGCGTCAGCGCGGGCTATGACGGACCGGGCTTCTCGATCACCGGGATCGGGCGCGGGGTGAGCGCGGGGCGCTATGTCGCCAACGGCATCGAGTGCCAGACCGGCTGCCCCGCCTCCACCACGCTGTTCCCGACCTATGACGAGAACCGCGTCTCGGGCCTGTTCTACGCCGACCTCAACCTCACCGCCAAGGTGCCGATGGCGGGGGCGGAGGCGCAATTGTTCGTCAACGTGACCAACCTGTTCGATCGCTGGCCGATGCTGCTGCCCGAGACCGGGCTGGCGGCGAACAGCACCTACAGCGATCTGCTCGGCCGCGCCTTCCGGCTGGGGATCCGCCTCCAGACGCGGTGACCGCGCGCGCTCATCCCGCGCGCTTGGCGGCGCGGCGGAAACGGTGGAGCAGCGGCTCGGTATAGCCGCTCGGCTGCGCCGCGCCCTCGAACACCAGCGCGCGCGCCGCCTGGAAGGCGAGGCTCTCCGCCTCGCGCCCCGCCATCGCGCGATACTGCGGGTCGCGCGCGTTCTGGCGATCGACCTCGGCGGCCATGCGGCGCAGCGCTGCCTCCACCTCCGCCGCCGAGGCGACGCCGTGGTGCAGCCAGTTGGCGAGATGCTGCGCGCTGATCCGCAGCGTCGCGCGATCCTCCATCAGCGCCACGTCGTCGCGATCGGGCACCTTGGAACAGCCGACGCCCTGCTCGACCCAGCGCACCACATAGCCGAGGATCCCCTGCGCGTTATTCTCCAGCTCGGCGCGGATCGCCGCGGCGTCCATGGCGACCGCGGCGGGTGCCAGCGGCGGGGTGAGCAGCGCGTCGAGCGACGCCACCGGCTCGGCCGCGCGCGCGCGCTGGCGCGCGGCGACGTCGACGCGGTGGTAATGCGTCGCGTGGAGCACCGCCGCGGTGGGGGAGGGCACCCAGGCGGTGGTCGCGCCGCTCAGCGGGTGTGCGATCTTCTCCGCCAGCATCGCGGCGAGGCGATCGGGTGCGGCCCACATCCCCTTGCCGATCTGCGCGCGTCCCGCCATCCCGCAGGCGAGCGCGATCTGGACGTTGCGATCCTCATAGGCCGCGATCCACGGCGTGTCGCGGATCGCGCGCTTGGGCACGATCGCGCCCGCGTGCATCGCGGTGTGGATCTCGTCGCCGGTGCGATCCAGGAAGCCCGTGTTGACGAACATCACGCGGTGGCGCAGCGCGTGGAGACAGGCGGCGAGATTGGCCGAGGTGCGGCGCTCCTCGTCCATCAGCCCGAGCTTGACCGTATGGCGCGGCAGATCGAACAGCGCCTCCACCGCGTCGAACAGGGCGTCGGTGAAGGCGGCCTCGTCGGGGCCGTGGAGCTTGGGCTTGACGACATAGATCGCGCCCGCGCGGCTGTTGCGCCCCGCGCCCGGCCCGCGCAGATCGTGCAGCGCGCACAGCGTCGCCACCAGCGCGTCGACGATCCCCTCGGGCGCCTCGCTGCCGTCGGGCAGCACCACCGCGTCGGTGGTCATCAGCAGCCCGACATGGCGCACCAGCAGCAGCGCGCGCCCGGGGAGCACCAGCGTGCCGCCGTCCCGTGCGACGTAGCGGCGGTCGTCCGCGAGCACGCGCCGCACCGGCTCGCCCGCCTTGTCGAAGCGCGCCTCGAGCGTGCCCTGCATCAGCCCGAGCATATGGTCGTAGGCGGCGACCTTGTCGGCGGCATCGACCGCGGCGACCGAATCCTCCAGGTCGCAGATCGTCGTCGCCGCCGCCTCGACCAGCACGTCGGCGAGCCCCGCGGGGTCGTCGCGGCCGACCGGATGCGCGCGGTCGACCACCAGCTCGAGGTGGAGCCCGTGGTGCCGCAGCAGCCAATGGTCGCCCGCGCGCCCGACGAGCTGCGCCGGATCGGCGAGCGCGGGGGCGTCGCCGCGCCAGTCGCGCCAGCTCCCCGTGGCGAGCGGCACCACCGCGTCGAGGAAGTCGCGCACCCAGCCGACCACCAGCGCGCCGCGCGCCGCGTCATAGCCGGGCACGTCGCCGACGGGGGCGAGCGCGTCGCTGCCGTACAGCGCGTCGTACAGGCTGCCCCAGCGCGCGTTGGCGGCGTTGAGCAGGAAGCGCGCGTTGAGGATCGGCACGACGAGCTGCGGCGCGGCGAGCGAGGCGATCTCGGGGTCCACGTCCGCGGTGGCGATCGTGAACGGCGCGGGCTCGGGGACGAGATAGCCGATCTCGCGCAGGAAGGCGCGCTGCGCGGCGGGGTCGGGCGCGGGATGCGCGTCGTGCCAGCGGTCGATCGCCTGCTGGAGCCGCGCGCGCTCCGCCAGCAGCGCGCGGTTGCGCGGTGCGAAGGCGGCGAGGATCGCGGCGGCGCCGTGCCAGAAGGCCTCCGCCGTGACCCCGCTGCCGGGCAGCGCGCGCTGCTCGACGAAGGCGACCAGCTCGGGGGCGACGCTCAGTCCGGCGCGCTCGATCCTCTCCATCCTCTCCCTTTCCGGCCCGCTCGGCCCCGAAGTCGGCCCCGTCTCAGCCGCCGTCGCGCCCCGCGCGCGGCGACCAGGTCGCGACGCGATAGGCATAATAACCGAGCGCGATCACGGTCAGCGCGATCCCGACCGGGCCGACGTAGCGGTCCAGCTCGGCGAAGCGGCTGCCGAGATAGAAGCCCGCGCCCGCCAGCACCGCGTTCCAGATGATGCTGCCGAGGAAGGTCATCACCAGGAAGCGCCCGACCGGCATCGCCGCCATCCCGGCGGGCAGCGAGATCATCGTGCGGAAGGTCGGCAGGAAGCGGAACACGAAGATCACCCAGCCGCCGTGATGATGGAAGAAATGCTGGACGCGCTCGACGTCGCGCCATTCCATCGTCAGCCAGCGGCCGTGGCGCTCGACGAAGGGGCGGAAGCGCGCATAGCCGACGCGCCGCCCGATCACGTACCAGAAGACATTGCCCGCGGTGGTGCCCGCGGTGCCCCATAGCAGCAGCGGCACGATGTCCATCTGCCCGCGCGCCACCGCGATGCCGCCCAGCCCCATGATCACCTCGGACGGGATGGGCGGGACGATATTCTCCAGCGCCATCAGCAGGAAGATCCCGAGATAGCCGCCTTTGACGATCCAGCTGACGATGAAGTCGGTCACGCCGGGAGCAACCGCCCGGTCAGCGCCCGCGTTCCGCGTGGCGGCGCTCGATCGCGTCCCAGATGAGACCGGCGACATCGGTGCCGTCGAACCGTTCGATCGCGACGATGCCGGTGGGCGAGGTGACGTTGATCTCGGTCAGCCACTCGCCGCCGATCACGTCGATGCCGACGAAGATCAGCCCGCGCCGCTTCAGCTCCGGCCCGAGCGCGGCGCAGATCTCGCGCTCGCGCGCGGTCAGCTCGGTCTTCTCGGCCGAGCCGCCGACCGCGAGGTTGCTGCGGATCTCGCCCGCGCCGGGCAACCGGTTGATCGCGCCCGCCACCTCGCCGTCGACCAGCACGATGCGCTTGTCGCCCTTGGCCACGTCGGGGAGGAAGGCCTGGACCATGTGCGGCTCGCGCCAGGTCTGGTTGAATACCTCGATCAGCGCGGAGAGGTTCTCGCCCTCGGCGCCGACGCGGAAGATCGCCTTGCCGCCGTTGCCGTGGAGCGGCTTGACCACGATCGCGCCGTGCTGGCGCAGGAAAGCGCGCGCCTCGTCGAGCGAGCGCGTCACCAGCGTCGGCGGCATGAAGCGCGCGTAGTCGAGCACGAACACCTTCTCGGGTGCGTTGCGCACGCTGGCGGGATCGTTGACCACCAGGGTGCGGTCGGCGACGCGCTCGAGCAGATGGGTGGCGGTGATATAGCCGAGGTCGAACGGCGGGTCTTGGCGCATCAGCACCACGTCGGCGTCGGCGCCGAGGTCCAGCGCCACCGGATCGCCGAAGCGATGATGGCCGCCCGCGACGCGCTGCACCGTGACCGGGCGCGCCGCGGTCCAGAGCCGGCCGTCGGACCAGTTGAGCTGGTCGGCGGTATAATGGAACAGGCGATGCCCGCGGCGCTGCGCCGCGAGCATCAGCGCGAAGGTCGAATCGCCCGCGATGTTGATCTGCTCGAGCGGGTCCATCTGGACCGCGACGGTAAGGGACATCGGCGACACCCGCGCTGTGGATCAGGCGGCGGACTTAGGGACGCCGCCGCGGCTTGTCACGCGCGCGCGGTGTTCGGGACGTCATGGATTCAGCACGAGCGGCGCCGCGAGCAAGCGATGGATCACGTCGAGCTGCTCGGCATCGATCGTCTCGGGCAGTGAGCCGCTCACCGATTGCGACACGACGCGGATCGACGTGCCGCGTCCGAGCGCGGTCGCGGTCAGCCTCCACCGACCGTCCGGCGCGCGGGCGAAGGTTCGTACCAGGCGCGCGTCGCCGATCGTGGGCGCGTCGTCAGGCACATGGAACTGGACGATCTGACTGAGCGGCTGGGTATAATCGGTCACCTCCACCTCGTGCCAGTGACCCTCGCAGCGGAGCAGCAGCGCCAGACCGTTGTAATGATGATCGCTGATCCGCTCGACGCCCTGCGGATGAATGCCGGTAACGGCGCACCCGGGAGACAATGCTGCCAGCGGGCGTTGATCGAGATAGCTCACCATGGCAGCGGCACGCGCGGCGCGCGTCAGCGCCTGGAACCGATCTCTCACCTTCTCCCAAGATTCCACGGAATCTGCCGTTACCGCCGTGGGGTGATCTATCCGGCTCGATAGCTTGGGAACGTGCCGTAATGCCTCCTCCGTCATCTCCTTCACATCTCTCTCGCGTCCATGCGGGTCACCCTGGTTGGGTGACGGCGTAGACAATGTCGCCGCAACAGCCTGCAATAAAATCGCTAATGATGCTGGCGTCATCTCGCATCCATCCACTCGACATATTGCAAGCTGTTGCGCTTGGAGATGGGCTCTGACCCATTTTGACTCTGGGTGCTATACCTACAAAGCATCCTTCCGGCGGATGCGGAATACTTTTGCATTGGCAAAAGATTGTAGATTACTGTTACTTTTCGATAAGACTCAGTTACCTGCAAGAGAGAAGGAAAATCATCAATACAATCTTGCCGGTTGAAAGGTAAGGTAAGATTCTATCCGTGAACGATTGCGTAATCGACGCAGATCATTGACGATCCCAGACCGGGTCCGTTTTCCCCGGCATGACAGCGACCGATGTGTGTCAGGATCGCAAGCCGCTCGCCCGTTCACGCTCCCAGCTATCGGCTCACGATACGTCGACGCACCACATCAGTGCCGTCCGAAACCCGATCGTGACGCACCCTGTGTCCCGCTCACGCCCCCACCGCATCCGCGACACGCGCGAAGCCGTCGCGCGCGAGGCATGCCGCCAGCTCGGCGACGATCCGCCGCGGCAGCCCGGGGCCGTCGTAGATCAGCGCGGTGTAGATCTGCACCAGGCTCGCCCCGGCGCGGATCCGCGCATAGGCCTCCGCCCCGCTGTCGATCCCGCCCACCGCGATCAGCGGCAGCGCGCCCCCGCTCGCGCGGCGGAAGTCGGCGAGCCGCTCGGCCGCGAGCGAGCGCAGCGGCGCCCCCGACAGCCCGCCCGCCTCGCCCGCCTGCGCGCTGCGCAGCGGCGGGCGGCTCACCGTGGTGTTGCCCACGATCAGCGCGTCCACGCCCGAGTCGAGCGCGGCGCGCGTGATCGAATCGATCAGCGCGATATCGAGGTCGGGCGCCACCTTGAGGAACAAAGGCGTGGCGCCGCGCGCCGCGACGCAGGCGGCGAGCAGCTCGGCGAGCGCGGCGCCCTGTTGCAGGTCGCGCAGCCCCGGCGTGTTGGGCGAGCTGACGTTGATCGTCACATAGGCCGCCACCGGCGCCGCGGCACTGACGCCGGCGATATAATCGGCCACCCGGTCGGTCGCGTCCTTGTTGGCGCCGACGTTGATGCCGAGCACCCCGCCGTGGCGCCGCGCCGCCGCGGCGCGCGCGACCCCCGCGGCGAGCCCGCCGTTGTTGAACCCCATGCGGTTGATGATCGCGCGGTCCTCGGTGAGCCGGAACAGCCGCGGGCGTGGGTTGCCCGGTTGCGCGCGCGGGGTGAGCGTGCCGACCTCGACCGCGCCGAAGCCGAGCCGCATCAGCCCGGCGATCGCGCGCGCGTCCTTGTCGAGCCCGGCGGCGAGCCCGACCGGGTTGGGGAAGTCGATCCCCGCGACTCGGGTGGGCAGGTGCGGCATCACCCCGCCGAACGGCGCGCCCGCGGCACCCCAGCGGGCGAGCGCGCCGAGCGCGACCTCGTGCGCGCGCTCGGGCGGCAGCGCCAGCGCGGCGCGGTGAAGCAGATGGTTGATCGCCATGGCGCGTCTCTCGGCGCCCGGGGCCGCGAGATCAAGCGCGCAGGATTGTAAGGATTCGACACTGAAGTGGATGAATCATCCAATCCTTTCGCGACGAGTCGTGTGCATAACGCGACTGCGACCCGAAGGGCTTCCGATCGGAAGTTCTTTCCTCCAGGGCCCGGCAGCCTCTGCCGGGCCCTTTTTTTGCGCCGCGCGCGGTTGATTTCGTGCGCCGGGCCGGCCACATGGCAATCGGATCGATCTACTCCGATTTGAGAGTCGATCGCAACTGCTTAGCTGGGAACGATGCGCCTCTCGAGCCTGACCGATTATGCCGTGGTGCTGCTCACCGCCGCCGCGCGCCACTGCGGCGGGCTGGCGCGGATGAACGCCACGTCGCTCGCCGAGGAGACCGGCGTGCCGCTGCCGACCGCGCAGAAGCTGGTCAGCCGGCTGGCGGCGGCGGGGCTGATCGACAGCACGCGCGGCACCGGCGGCGGGATCCGGCTGGCGCGCCCGCCCGCGACGATCACGCTGGCGGACGTGGTCGAGGCGGTGGAGGGGAGAATCGCGCTCACCGCCTGCGTCGACGCCGCCGAGCATGACTGCGCGATCGAGGGCAATTGCCGCGTCAAGCCGCATTGGAACGCGGTCAATCAGGCGGTGCGCGACGCGCTCGCGGGGGTGACGCTGGCGTCGCTCGCCGCCGCGCCCGAACAGATGAAGGTTGAGGCATAACATGGCCACGAAGAACGCCGAGGCCCATGCGGCCGTCGCCAAGAAGTATGAGTGGGGCTTCGCCACCGACATCGAGCAGGACTTCGCGCCCAAGGGGCTGAGCGAGGACACGGTCCGCTATATCAGCGCCAAGAAGAACGAGCCCGAGTGGATGCTCGACTGGCGGCTCAAGGCGTTCCGGCTGTGGCAGACGATGCAGGCGCCCGACTGGGCCAAGCTCAACGTGCCCCCGATCGACTATCAGGACGCCTATTACTACGCCGAGCCCAAGCAGAAGAAGACGATCGCCTCGCTCGACGAGCTCGATCCCGAGATCCGTCGCACCTACGAGAAGCTCGGCATTCCGATCGCGGAGCAGGAAGTGCTCGCCGGCGTCGAGGGTGCGCGCAAGGTCGCGGTCGACGCGGTGTTCGACTCGGTCTCGGTCGCGACCACCTTCCGCGAGGAGCTCAAGGCGGCGGGCGTGATCTTCCTGTCGATCAGCGAGGCGATCCGCGAATATCCCGATCTCGTCCGCAAGTGGCTGGGCAAGGTGGTGCCGCAGCGCGACAATTACTTCGCGACGCTCAACTCGGCGGTCTTCTCGGACGGCACCTTCGTCTACGTGCCCGAGGGCGTGCGCTGCCCGATGGAGCTCTCCACCTATTTCCGCATCAACGCCGAGAACACCGGCCAGTTCGAGCGCACGTTGATCGTCGCCGACAAGGGCGCGTACGTCAGCTATCTCGAGGGCTGCACCGCGCCGATGCGCGACGAGAACCAGCTCCACGCCGCGGTGGTCGAGCTGGTCGCGCTCGACGACGCCGAGATCAAATATTCGACCGTGCAGAACTGGTATCCGGGCGACGAGAACGGCGTCGGCGGCATCTACAATTTCGTCACCAAGCGCGCGCTCTGCCAGGGTCGCAACAGCAAGGTGAGCTGGACCCAGGTCGAGACCGGCTCGGCGATCACCTGGAAATACCCGAGCTGCGTGCTCGCGGGCGAGAACAGCGTCGGCGAGTTCTACTCGGTGGCGGTGACCAACAACCGCCAGCAGGCCGACACCGGCACCAAGATGATCCACCTCGGCAAGGGCTCGCGCTCGACGATCGTGTCGAAGGGCATCTCGGCGGGGCGGTCGGACAATACCTATCGCGGGCTGGTGCGCGTCGCGCCGACCGCGGAGGGCGTGCGCAACTTCACCCAGTGCGACTCGCTGCTGCTGTCGGACCAGTGCGGGGCGCATACCGTGCCGTACATCGAGGTGCGCAACCCCTCCGCGCAGATCGAGCATGAGGCGACGACCTCCAAGATCAGCGAGGACCAATTGTTCTACGCGATGTCGCGCGGGCTCGACGCCGAGGCGGCGGTGGCGCTGATCGTCAACGGCTTCGCGCGCGAGGTGCTGCAGCAGCTGCCGATGGAGTTCGCGGTCGAGGCACAGAAGCTGCTGGGGATCTCGCTCGAGGGCTCAGTGGGATGACGTTTCGTCCTTCCGTCACCCCGGACCTGTTCCGGGGTCCAGCCGTCGGCGCGCCTGACGGTCGGTAGGGTAAGCGGAAGGGTGGATCCCGGAACACGTCCGGGATGACGATGGAATATGGCAACGACCTTCTCGCGCGAGAGAAGGGCTTCAGGAATGACGATGCTCACGATTGACAACCTTCACGCCGAGATCGACGGCAAGCCGATCCTCAAGGGCCTCACGCTTCAGGTGAACGCGGGCGAGATCCACGCGATCATGGGCCCCAATGGCGCGGGCAAGTCGACGCTCGGCTACGTGCTCGGCGGGCGCCCCGGCTATGAGGTGACCGCGGGTTCGGTCACGTTCAACGGCGAGGACCTGCTCGAGAAGGAGCCGCACGAGCGCGCCGCCGCGGGCGTGTTCCTCGGCTTCCAATATCCGGTCGAGATCCCGGGCGTGTCGAACGTCCAGTTCCTGCGCGAGAGCCTCAACGCGCAGCGCGCGGTGCGCGGCGAGAAGCCTTTGTCGGGGGCGGAGTTCCTCAAGGTGGCGCGCGCGCAGGCCGACGCGCTCGGGCTCCAGCAGGACATGCTCAAGCGCCCGGTCAACGTCGGCTTCTCGGGCGGGGAGAAGAAGCGCAACGAGATGGTGCAGATGGGGATCATCGATCCCCAGTTCGCGATCCTCGACGAGACCGACTCCGGCCTCGACATCGACGCGCTGCGCGTGGTCGGCGACGGCATCAACCGCATCATGCGCCGGCCGGACAAGGCGGTGCTGCTGATCACGCATTACCAGCGGCTGCTGGATTATGTCCGCCCCGACCGCGTCCACGTGCTGGCGGACGGGCGCATCACGCGCTCGGGCGGGCCGGAGCTGGCGCAGCAGCTCGAGCGCGAGGGCTATGCCGAGGTGGCGGCGTGATGAGGGGGTTCACGCGAAGCCGCGAAGACGCGAAGAGTTTTGCGCGCAGAGACGCGGAGGCGCAGAGAGGTCTGAATCTGCCGCGCCAGCGGCTCTCCCTCATAACGTCGGAGATGATGAGGGCGCGCTGCCGCGCGCGAACCCTCTCTGCGCCCCTGCGTCTCTGCGCGAACAACAATCTTCGCGTCTTCGCGGCTTCGCGTGAACCAACAGGACAGGGAGAAGCCGCATGAGCGTGCTCGACCTTCCCACCAACCGCGAGGAAGCGTGGCGCTGGGCCGATCTCGGCGGGATCGCCGCGGCCGCCGCGCTCGCGCCGGTCGCGCGCCCGGACGCGCCGTTCCTCGACCTGCCCGGCGCCAAGCTCCTGTTCGTCGACGGTGAGCTGGACGAAGGCGCGAGCGAGCTCCACCGCGTCAGCGTCGGCGCGATCGCTCCGAGTGACCACCCGCTCGGCCGGCGCGCCGCGCGCGGCTGGACGCTCCGGCTCGACGCGCGGGCGGTCGCCGACCCGGTCCAGGTCGTCCATGTCGCCACCGGCGCGGAGAACCATCTCGGCGCCGCGATCGAGCTGGGCGACGACGCGGTCGCGCAGGTGGTCGAGAGCTTCGTCGGCGCGGGCTGGTCGAACCGCTTCACCAGCGTCCGGCTCGGGCGCGGCGCGCGGCTGTCGCGCGCGGTGCGGCTGACCCAGGCGGCGGGCTTCGTCTCGCTGCGCGACGAGATCGTGCTCGGTCAGGCGGCGAGCTTCGTCGGCACTGTGCTCGCCGCGGGCGACCAGGGCGCGCGCGTCGACGCCGCGCTGACGCTGGCCGGCGAGGGCGGCTATGCCGAGTTCGGCGGTGCGTTGCTGACGCGCGACCGGCTTCAGCAGGAGTGCGCGGTGCGCGTGCGCCACGCCGAGCCCAACGGCCAGTCGCACCAATTGTGGCGCGCGGTCGCGGCGGATCAGTCGCAGGCGAGCCTCGCCGCCGCGGTCGAGGTGGCACGCCACGCGCAGAAGACCGACGGCGAACAGTCGCTGCGCGGGCTGCTGCTCGACCGCACCGCGACGGTGAACCTCAAGCCCGAGCTGGAGATCTTCGCCGACGACGTCAAATGCGCGCACGGCGCGACCGTGGGCGAACTCGACGCGCGTGCGCTCTTCTACATGCAGAGTCGCGGCATCCCGGCGGCGCGCGCCAAGGCGCTGCTGACGCACGCCTTCGTGGCGGACGCGCTCGACCGCATCGCCGACGAGACGGTGCGCGCGGCGTTCGCGGCCGACGCCGCCGCGTGGCTGGAGCGCGCGCTGTGACGCTGTCCTACGCGCGGGTTGGGTGCGGAGGGGCTGGGGTGGCGACTTCCGGTTCCTCGAACGCCGGCGCGCGCGTGGGGCGCGGGCGACCCAATATTCGCCAGGGAAGCGAGGGGTGCCTCACCTCCACCCGTCATCCCGGACCTGTTCCGGGATCCATGGCCCCGCGTACCCAGCGGCCGATGCGCGCGCGGAACGATGGACCCCGGATCAAGTCCGGGGTGACGAGAGAGGAACGGCGGGCGGCGGTCCCCCACCGCCGCACGCTCTCCTCCCGACTCGATAACCGCGAGGGGAGTGACGCTCGTTCCACTCTCATCCGTCATCCCGGACGTGTTCCGGGATCCACCCGTCGGCGCCTCCAACGGCCTGAGAATGCAGCGCCCGGTGGGCCCCGGAACGAGTCCGGGGTGACGATCGTGGCGCGTCGGGCCGCGCGCCCCGCACCCTCCTCCCGACTCAACTTACGCAACATTGGGGAGCGTGCATGACCGTCCTGACCGCCGATCCCGCCGCGCGCCCGCTCGACGTCGTCGCGGACTTCCCCGCCATCCCCGCCGGCTGGGCCTATCTCGACACCGCCGCCACGGCGCAGAAGCCGCGCGCGGTGATCGACGCGATCACGCGCGGCTACGACACCGATTACGCCACCGTCCACCGCGGCGTGTACCAGCGCTCGGCCGACATGACCCTGGCCTATGAGGCCGCGCGCGAGACCGTCGCGCGCTTCGTCAACGCCACGGCCGACGAGATCGTCTTCGTCCGCGGCGCGACCGAGGCGATCAACCTCGTCGCCCAGTCGTTCGCGGGCACGACGCTGAAAGCCGGCGACCGCATCCTGCTCTCCACGCTGGAGCATCACAGCAACATCGTGCCGTGGCAGATGGTGGCCGAGCGCGTCGGCGCCGCGATCGACGTCGTGCCGCTCACCGCCGACCAGCGCGTCGACCTCGACGCGATGGCGCACATGCTCCGCCCCGAGCACAAGCTGGTCGCGCTCGCGCACGTGTCGAACGTGCTCGGCGCGACGCTCGACGTGCGCCGTGCGAGCGAGCTCGCGCATCAGGTCGGCGCGACGATCCTGATCGACGGCTGCCAGGCAGTGGCGAGGCTGCCGGTCGACGTGCGCGCGCTCGGCTGCGACTTCTACGTCTTCTCCGGGCATAAGCTGTACGGCCCGACCGGCATCGGCGTGCTGTGGGGCCGGCGCGCGCTGCTCGACGCGATGCCGCCCTATCAGGGCGGCGGCTCGATGATCGACCGCGTGTCCTTCGAGCGCACCACCTACGCTCCCGCGCCGACCCGCTTCGAGGCGGGGACGCCGCATATCGTCGGTGCGCTCGGGCTCGCCGCCGCGATCGGCTATGTGCAGGGGATCGGGCTCGAGCGGATCCACGCGCACGAGACCGCGCTGGTGGCGCAGGCGCGCGAGGCGCTCGGGCGGATCAACTCGGTGCGCGTGCTCGGGCCGGCGGACAGCGCCGGGATCGTCTCCTTCACGATGGAGGGGGTGCATCCGCACGACATCGGCACCATCTTGGACGAGTCGAAGGTGGCGATCCGCGCCGGCCATCATTGCGCGCAGCCGCTGATGGCGGCGCTGGGGGTCGAGGCGACCGCGCGCGCCAGCTTCGGCGTGTACAACGGCCCTGCCGACGTCGCCGCGCTCGCCGCGGGGATCGAGCGCGTGGCCCGGATCTTCGGATGACGGTTTTGGATAGGGACGAGGGACGATGAGCGACCCGATCAAGGTCGAGGAAGTCGAGACGGTGCAGGCACCGCCGCGCGCCAAGGTGTCCGACGCGGTCGAGCCCGCGGCCGGGGAGGGGCGCCAGCGCGACTATCTCGCCGGCTTCCTGGCGCAGCAGCCCGCCGGTGCCGAGGCGCCGCACGAGCCCGGCGGCGCGCTGTACGAGGGTGTGATCGACGCGCTCAAGGAGATCTACGACCCCGAGATCCCGGTGAACATCTACGACCTGGGGCTGATCTACGCGGTCGAGGTGACCGACGCCGGGCAGGCGACGGTGACGATGACGCTGACGACGCCGCACTGCCCGGTCGCCGAGTCGATGCCGGGCGAGGTGGAGATGCGCGTCGCCGCGGTGCCGGGGATCGCCTTCGCCGACGTCAACCTGGTGTGGGATCCGCCATGGGACCCGCAGAAGATGTCGGACGACGCCAAGCTCGAACTGGGGATGCTGTGATGTCCACCACGCTGCGTGCGCGCCCCGCCGCGCTGAACCTCACCGCGAGCGCGGAGGCGCGCATCGCCGCGCTGATGGCCAAGGCGCCCGAGGGCGTGATCGGGGTGAAGCTGTCGACGCCGCGGCGCGGCTGCTCGGGGCTGGCCTATTCGGTCGATTACGTCGAGGCGGCGAGCGCGATGGACGAGCGGATCGACACGCCGGGCGGGGTGCTGTTCGTCGACGGCGCGTCGCTGCTGTACCTGATCGGCTCGACGATGGACTGGGTCGAGGACGATTTCACCGCTGGGTTCGTGTTCAACAATCCCAACGCCAAGGGCGCGTGCGGCTGCGGGGAGAGTTTCACGGTGTGAGGGGGCGGGGCGCTCGATCCGATAGCGATCGGTCCCGGTTCTCTCCTTTTGCCCCTCCCTTCGCCCCTCCCGTCATTCCCGCGAAGGCGGGAATCCAGACACGCTGACGTTTGGTCATGAAGCGCGACGTTGGCGCGTCTGGATCCCCGCCTTCGCGGGGATGACGAAGAGGACGGGCGCGAGGTCGGCACCGTGTGCGGTCTGCAGGCGATCGGCGGCTTCGGAGACGTCGCCCCCAACCCGTTCACCCCGCGCAACAATTCTCCACGGACCCTCCGCCGCCGTCCGGCGTTGCCCCGGGTGATGCGTGTCGACCTCTCCTCGGCCGACCTGTGGCGCTCTTTCCGCGCCGACTGGTGGGGCCAGATCAAGCGGGCGTATACCGCGTCCAACGATGACAATCTCGGGATGATCGCGGCGGGTGCCGCTTTCTACATCATCTCGTCGATCGCGCCGATCCTGGCGGTGACCGTGCTCAGCTACGGTCTGTTCGCGGACGCGAGCACCGTGCAGGAGGACATACGCGCGCTGTTCACCGCCTTCCCGCGCGACGTCGCGGTGCTGATCGGCCAGCAGCTCGACACCGTGGTGTCGGGTTCGCAGGGCAAGAAGGGGCTGGGCATCCTGCTCGCGCTCGCGATCGCGCTGTACGGCGGCAGCAAGGCCGCCACCTCGATGATGACCGCGCTCAACGTCGCCTATGAGGTGAAGGACCAGCGCAGCTTCGTGGTGTGGACGCTCACCTCCTTCGCGATCGTGATCGCGGGCGTGCTGCTGGTGCTGACCGGGATCGCGACCGGCGCGCTGGCCGCGTTCATCGGCACGCTGATCCCCTGGTTTCCCGCGGTGGTGCTGGCGGTGATCCGGATCGCGACCTACGTCGCGCTCGCCGCGATCGTGGTGACCGGCGCGTCGCTGCTGTTCCGCTTCGGCCCGTATCGCCCGCGCGCGCGGCTGCGTTGGGCCACGCCGGGGACGGTGCTGGCGACCGCGCTGTGGCTGCTCGCCAATGTCGGCTTCAGCCTCTACGTCGCGAACTTCGGCAATTACGGCGCGACCTATGGCTCGCTCAGCGCGATCATCGTCGCGCTGACCTGGCTGTGGATCAGCGTCTACGCCTTCCTGCTCGGCGCCGCGGTCGACGTCCAGGCCTATCGCGGCAAGGCGGCGCCCGGCGCCATCACCGACGTAGCAACCGCGCCCGCGGCCGTTTAGGATACGCAACGACTATCACCCCGGGGGCAGACACTTGACCGCGACCACCGACGTCAGCGAGCGCGGGCCGCTCGCGCTCGCCATCATCGACACGCTCGTCCATCGCATCGGCAAGGACGAGCGCGCCGCGCGCCCGCATGACTGGCTCGAGGCGACGATCCTCACGCTGCGCAACGAGATCATCGAGCGCTGGATGGAATCGACCAAGGCCGCGCACGCCGCCGGCGCCAAGCGGGTCTATTATCTCAGCCTCGAGTTCCTGATCGGCCGGCTGCTGCGCGACACGCTCGCCAATCTGCGCCACCGCGACGAGGTCGGCGACGCGCTGCGCCAGCTGGGCGTCGACCTCGCCGCGATCGAGGAGCTCGAGCCCGACGCCGCGCTCGGCAACGGCGGCCTGGGGCGGCTGGCGGCCTGTTTCATGGAGAGCCTGGCGACGCTCGACCTGCCCGCCTACGGCTATGGCATCCGCTACGTGAACGGCATGTTCCGCCAGCGCATCGACGACGGCTGGCAGGTCGAGCTGCCCGAGACCTGGCTGGCGCACGGCAACCCCTGGGAGTTCGAGCGGCGCGAGAGCGCCTATTTCGTCGGCTTCGGCGGCGAGGTGACCGGCGACGAGGCCGGCCGCGTCCACTGGCAGCCGGGCGAGGCGGTCGAGGCGGTCGCGGTCGACACGCCCGTCGTCGGCTGGCGCGGCAAGCGGGTGAACACGCTGCGGCTGTGGACCGCGCGCAGTCTCGACCCGTTCAAGCTCGACGCGTTCAACCGCGGTGACTTCGAGGGCGCGATGGCGGATCAGCTCCGCGCCGAGAGCCTGGTGCGCGTGCTCTACCCGAATGACTCGACCGCGGCCGGGCAGGAATTGCGGCTGCGGCAGGAATATTTCTTCTCCTCGGCGTCGATCCAGGACATCGTTCGCCGCCACATCCAGTATTTCGGCGACATCCGCACGCTGCCCGATCGCGCCGCGATCCAGCTCAACGACACGCATCCCGCGGTCGCGGTGGCCGAGCTGATGCGGCTGCTGGTCGATCACCACGAGCTCGACATGGACGCGGCCTGGACGATCACCCGCGCCACCTTCGGCTATACCAACCACACCTTGCTGCCCGAGGCGCTGGAGAGCTGGCCGCTGCCGCTGTTCGAGCGGTTGCTGCCGCGCCATATGCAATTGGTCTACGCGATCAACGCCAAGCTGCTGCGCGAGGCGCGCGCCGCGGAGGGGATCGACGACCGCGCCATCGCCGCGATCAGCCTGATCGACGAGGGCGGCGAGCGCCGCGTGCGCATGGCCAACCTCGCCTTTGCCGGCGCGCACAGCGTCAACGGCGTGGCGGCGCTGCATACCCAGCTGATGAAGTCGACCGTCTTTGCCGACCTCCACCGCCTCTATCCCGATCGGATCAACAACAAGACCAACGGCATCACGCCGCGACGCTGGCTGCAGGGCTGCAACCCCGCGCTGACGTCGCTGATCGCGGAGGCGATCGGGCCGGACTTCACCGACGACGCGCAGAAGCTGCCCGCGCTCGCCCCTTTCGCCGAGGACGCGGGTTTCCGCGAGAAGTTCGCGGCGGTGAAGCGCGCCAACAAGGTCGCGCTGGCCGAGCACGTCCGCGACACGAACGGGCTGCGGCTCGATCCCGACGCGATCTTCGACGTCCAGATCAAGCGCATCCACGAATACAAACGCCAGCTGCTCAACCTGATCGAGACGGTGGCGCTGTACGACCAGATCCGCAGCCATCCCGAGCGCGACTGGACCCCGCGGGTCAAGCTGTTCGCGGGCAAGGCGGCGTCGAGCTACGTCAACGCCAAGCTGATCATCAAGCTGGCCAATGACGTGGCGCGGCGGATCAACGGCGATCCCAGCATCGGCGGGCTGCTCAAGGTGGCGTTCCTGCCCAATTACAACGTCAGCCTGGCCGAACGGATGGTGCCGGCGGCCGATCTCTCCGAGCAGATCTCCACCGCGGGGATGGAGGCCTCGGGCACGGGCAACATGAAGTTCGCGCTCAACGGCGCGCTGACGATCGGCACGCTCGACGGCGCCAACATCGAGATCCGCGACCATGTCGGCGCCGACAACATCGTGATCTTCGGGATGACCGCGGAGGAGGTCGCCGCGAAGCGCGCCGGCGGGTACGCACCCCGCGCGGTGATCGAAAATTCGGCGGAGCTGGCGCAGGCGGTGAACGCGATCGCCTCTGGCGTGTTCTCCCCGGATGACCCGAACCGCTACCGCGATCTCATGAACGGCCTGTACGACCACGACTGGTTCATGGTCGCGGCCGACTTCGACGCTTATGCCGCCGCGCAGCGCGAGGTCGACCGCCGCTGGGGCGATCGCGACGGGTGGCAGCGCAGCGCGATCCGCAACACGGCGAACATGGGCTGGTTCTCGTCCGATCGCACGATCGGCGAGTATGCGCGCGAGATCTGGGGCGTGCTGTGAGGCCGCCGGCGGCAGCGATCGACGCGCTGCTCGACGGCACCAGCGCCGATCCCTTCGCTCTGCTCGGCGCGCATGCCGGTCCCGACGGGACGTTCGCGCGCGCCTGGATACCGGGCGCGGAAAGCGCCGAGCCGCACACGCTCGCGGGCGCGCCGCTCGGCACGCTCGACCGCGTCGACGACCGCGGGCTGTTCGAGGGCGTCATCGCGGGTGATCCGCAGCCGCTGCGCTACCGCGCGCGCGGCGGCGGGGCGGAATGGTGGGTGACCGACCCGTACAGTTTCGGCCCCGTGCTCGGCCCGGTCGACGACCTGCTGATGAACGAGGGGACGCATTTCCGCCTCTACGACAAGCTCGGCGCGCACCTGCTCCACCACGAGGGCGCGGACGGCGTGCATTTCGCGGTGTGGGCGCCCAACGCGCGGCGCGTCGCGGTGGTGGGCGACTTCAACGACTGGGACGCGCGCCGCCACGGTATGCGGCTGCGCGCCGACACCGGCGTGTGGGAGATCTTCCTCCCCGACATCGGCGCCGGCCGCGCCTACAAATATGCCATCACCGGCCCCGACGGCGTGATGCAGCCGCTCAAGGCCGACCCCTACGCCTTCGCCGCCGAGCTGCGCCCCAAGACCGCCTCGCTCACCACCGCGCCGCCGACCCACGAATGGGGCGACGACGCGCACCGCGACGCCTGGGCCTCGGTCGACCCGCGGCGCGTGCCGGTCAGCATCTATGAGGTCCACGCCGGCAGCTGGGACCGCGACGAGAACGGCTGGTATCTCAGCTGGGACCAGCTCGCCGAGCGGCTGATCCCTTATGCCGTGGCGATGGGCTTCACGCACATCGAGTTCATGCCGATCTCGGAACATCCCTATGATCCGAGCTGGGGCTATCAGACCACCGGGCTGTTCGCGCCCAGCGCGCGCTTCGGCGACCATGAGGGGTTCGCGCGCTTCGTCGACGGCGCGCACCGCGCCGGGCTGGGCGTGCTGCTCGACTGGGTGCCCGCGCATTTCCCGACCGACGCGCACGGGCTCGCGCATTTCGACGGCACCGCTTTGTACGAGCACCAGGACCCGCGGCTGGGCTACCACCCCGACTGGAACACCGCGATCTACAATTTCGGGCGGCGCGAGGTGTCCGCCTTCCTCGTCAACAACGCGTTGTTCTGGGCCGAGCGCTACCATGTCGACGGGCTGCGCGTCGATGCGGTGGCGTCGATGCTGTACCGCGACTATTCGCGCAAGGCCGGCGAGTGGATCCCCAATACCGAGGGCGGGCGCGAGAACTGGGAAGCGGTGAACTTCCTGCGCGCCACCAACAAGGCAGTCTACGCGCGCCACCCCGGCGTGATCACCGTGGCGGAGGAATCGACCAGCTGGCCCGGCGTGACCACGCCGGCCTATGACGAGGGCGCCGCCAGCGCGCTCGGCTTCGGCTTCAAGTGGAACATGGGCTGGATGCACGACACGCTCCAATATATGGCGCGCGACCCGATCCACCGCCGCCACCACCACCACAATATCACCTTCGGGCTGGTCTACGCCTTCAGCGAGAATTTCGTCCTGCCGATCAGCCACGACGAGGTGGTGCACGGCAAGGGCTCGATGCTCACCAAGATGGCCGGCGACGATTGGCAGAAGTTCGCCAACCTGCGCGCTTATTACGCGATGATGTGGGGCTATCCCGGCAAGAAGCTGCTGTTCATGGGGCAGGAGTTCGCGCAGCGCCAGGAGTGGAGCGAGGAGCGCGCGCTCGACTGGGGGCTGACCAACTCGTCCGCGCATGACGGGGTGCGCAAGCTCGTGCGCGATCTCAACAAGGTCTATCGCGAGCGGCGCGCGCTGCACGCGCGCGACTGCGAGGCCGAGGGCTTCGAGTGGCTGATCGGCGACGACGCGGAGAACTCCGTGTTCGCCTGGCTGCGTCGCGCGCCCGGTGCACCGCCGGTAGCGGTGATCGTGAACATGACCCCGGTGGCGCGGATGCCCTATCGCGTGCCGTTGCCGCTGGAGGGACGCTGGCGCGAGCTGATCAACTCGGACGCGCAGGAATATTGGGGGTCGGGGCTCGGCAATCTCGGCGGCGTCGTCGCGGCGGCGGGCTATGCTGATGTGACCCTGCCGCCGCTGGCGACCGTGATGCTGGAGTTCGAAGAGTGAGCCGCGGTCAGAAGATCCGCGTGAGCACCGCGATGATCATGGCCCAGGCCAGGATCGAGGGAATAATGGCCGTCATCAACCCGCGGATCAGACCGTCGGGCGAACGATACGGATATGCGCGATCCATTGCAGATCCTCTCTTATCATTGTCGTTCCTTGATACGCCATCACTGACTGAGCAACGCGGAATCTGCTCGAGCGTTCCGAACCTAACCGGCCGACGCGCGGCAGTAAAGACGATACAGGGAGGAGTCTGACGTGGACGAACGCAGAGGTCAGCCGCTGGCACGCGATGCCATGGCCTATGTTCTGGCCGGCGGGCGCGGAAGCCGTCTCAAGGAACTTACCGATACGCGAGCGAAACCAGCCGTCTATTTCGGCGGCAAGAGCCGGATCATCGATTTCGCGCTGTCCAACGCGATCAACTCGGGCATCCGGCGGATCGGTGTTGCGACGCAATACAAGGCGCACTCGCTGATCCGCCATCTGCAGCGCGGCTGGAACTTCCTCCGCCCCGAGCGCAACGAGAGCTTCGACATCCTGCCCGCCTCGCAGCGCATCAGCGAGTTCCAATGGTATGAGGGCACCGCCGACGCGGTCTACCAGAACATCGACATCATCCAGGACATCGCGCCCGAGTTCATGGTGATCCTGGCGGGCGATCACATCTACAAGATGGACTATGAGATCATGCTGCGGCAGCACTGCGACAGCGGTGCCGACGTCACCGTGGCGTGCCTCGAGGTGCCGCGGCACGAAGCCAGCGCCTTCGGTGTGATGCACGTCGACGAGCAGGATCGCATCATCGATTTTGTCGAGAAGCCGGCCGACCCGCCGTCGATCCCGGGCCAGCCCGATCTCGCGCTCGCCAGCCTCGGCATCTACGTCTTCCACACGCGGCTGCTGATTGACCAGCTGCGCCGCGACGCGGCGACCGAGGGGTCGGCGCGCGACTTCGGCAAGGACATCATCCCGTACCTGGTGAAGAACGGCAACGCCTATGCGCACCGCTTCTCCGCCAGCTGCGTCCGCTCGCCCGAGGAGCCCGCGGCCTATTGGCGCGACGTCGGCACGGTCGACGCCTATTGGGAGGCGAGCATCGACCTCACCGACGTGGTGCCGCAGCTCGACCTGTACGACCGCGAGTGGCCGCTGTGGACCTATTCCGAGCTGACCCCGCCGGCCAAGTTCGTCCACGACATCGAGGGGCGGCGCGGCCAGGCGGTATCCAGCCTGATCGCGGGCGACACGATCATCTCGGGCTCGAACGTCCATCGCAGCCTGGTGTCGACCGGAGTGCGCGCGCACAGCTTCTCGTCGCTCGACGAGGCGGTGGTGCTGCCTTATTGCCACATCGGCCGCGGCGCCAAGCTGAGCAAGGTGGTGCTCGACCGTGGCGTGATCATCCCCGACGGGCTGGTCGTCGGCGAGGATCCCGCGCTCGACGCGCAGCGCTTTCGCCGCACCGACAAGGGGATCTGCCTGATCACCCAGCCGATGATCGATCGCCTCGGCTGACATGGCGCTCTCGGTCCTCTCGGTCGCGTCCGAGGCCTATCCGCTGGTGAAGACCGGGGGGCTGGGCGACGTGGTCGGCGCGCTGCCGGCGGCGCTGGCGCCCTATGGCGTCGAGGTCACCACCTTCCTGCCGGGCTATCCGCGAGTCCTCGCCGCGCTGGAGGCTGGTGCCGCCAAGCCCGCGCGTGCTCCGGCGAACGCCGGAGCCCAGGGCCGCGAGGGTGACGCGCGCGGCCCTGGGCTCCTGCCTGCGCAGGAGCACGGCGGTGCAGGCGAGGGGAGCCACGCGCTGGGGGCGCCGCTGCACCGCTGGCCCGACCTGCTCGGCGCACCGGCGCAGCTGCTCGAGGGCGAGATCGCGGGGCACCGCCTGCTGGTGCTCGACGCGCCGGGGTATTTCGCGCGCGAGGGCGGACCCTATGGCGACCCGGCCGGGCGCGACTGGGACGACAATTGGCGCCGCTTCGCCGCCTTCGCGCGCGCCGCGGCGGACGTCGCGGGCGGCGCGGTGGCGGGCGAGCGCTTCGACGTGCTCCACGCGCACGACTGGCAGTCGGGGCTCGCGCCGGCCTATCTCCGCTTCGCCCCGCCCGCGTCGGACGCGCCGCGCACGGTGATGACGATCCACAACATCGCCTTCCAGGGCCGCTACGACGCGGGCATCTTCGCCTCGCTGGCGCTGCCCGCGCTCGCCTTCGCGGTCGACGGCGTCGAATATTACGGCGGCGTGGGCTACCTCAAGGCCGGGCTCGAGTCCGCCGACGCGATCACCACGGTGAGCCCGACCTACGCGCGCGAGATCCTCTCGCCCGACTTCGGCATGGGGCTGGAGGGACTGATCCGCGCGCGGCAGCGCCGCGTCAGCGGGATCGTCAACGGCATCGACACCGCGGTGTGGTCGCCGTCCGCCGACACGTCGCTGCCGGCGCGCTACGACGCCGCCACGCTGGCGCGTCGCGCGACCAACAAGCGCGCGGTGGAAGAGGCTTTCGACCTCGACGCCGGCGACGGCCCGATCTTCTGCGTCGTCAGCCGGCTGACCTGGCAGAAGGGCATGGACGTGCTCGCCGACGCGATCCCCGCGCTGGTCGAGCGCGGCGCGCGGCTGGCGCTGCTCGGCTCGGGCGACGCCTGGCTCGAACAGGCCTTCCGCGACGCCGCCGCGCGCTTTCCCGGCCAAATCGGCGTGCGGCTCGGCTATGACGAGGCGCTGTCGCACCTGCTCCAGGCGGGCAGCGACGCGATCCTGATCCCGTCGCGCTTCGAGCCGTGCGGGCTGACCCAGCTCTACGGCCTCGCTTATGGCTGCGTCCCCGTGGTGGCGCGCACGGGCGGGCTCGCCGACACCGTGATCCACGCCAATGCCGCCGCGCTGGCGGCGGGGGTTGCCACCGGTATTCAGTTCGATACCGTCACATACGAGTCACTGGTGGGTGCGATCGCGCTGGCGACCGACCTCTACGCCGATGCCGCGCGCTGGGAGCAGATCCAGCGCGCCGGCATGGCGGCCGATTTCTCATGGGCGACGAGCGGTCGCCGTTACGCGTCATTGTACAGGGAGCTGCTCGCCGCATGATCGTCACCACCGCCACCACGCCGTTCGACGACCAGAAGCCGGGCACCTCGGGGCTGCGCAAGAAGGTGCGCGTATTCGAGCAGCCCAACTACGCCGAGAACTTCATCCAGTCGGTGTTCGACGTGGTCGAGGGCAAGCAGGGCGCCACGCTCGTGATCGGCGGTGACGGGCGCTACCTCAACCGCGTGGTGATCCAGAAGGCGATCCGCATGGCCGCGGCGGCCGGTTTCGGGCGCGTGGTGGTCGGCCAGGGCGGCATCCTCTCGACCCCCGCGGCCTCGAACGTGATCCGCCAGCGCGGCGCGCTCGGCGGGCTGGTGCTGTCGGCGAGCCACAATCCCGGCGGCCCCGATGAGGACTTCGGGATCAAGTACAACGTCTCCAACGGCGGCCCCGCGCCCGAGAAGGTGACCGAGGCGATCCACGCGCGCACGCTGTCGCTGAGTGAGTGGCGCGCCGCCGACAGTGCCGACGTCGACCTCGACACGCTCGGCGAGGTGACGGTGGAGGGCATGACCGTCGAGGTGATCGATCCCGTCGCCGATTATGCCGCGCTGATGGAGCGATTGTTCGACTTCGCCGCGATCCGCGCCGCCGGGCTGACCGTCGCGTTCGACGCGATGAGCGCGGTGACCGGGCCCTACGCGACCGAGATCCTCGAGCGCCGGCTCGGTTTCGCGCCGGGGACGGTGCGCAACGGCACGCCGCTGGAGGATTTCGGCGGGCATCATCCCGACCCCAACCTCGTCCACGCGCACGAGCTGTACGAGCTGATGATGTCGGCCGACGCCCCCGACTTCGGCGCGGCCTCGGACGGCGACGGCGACCGCAACCTGATCATCGGGCGCAACCGCTTCGTCACGCCCTCGGACAGCCTCGCGATGCTCGCGGCCAACGCGCATCTCGCGCCGGGGTACCAGAGCGGGCTCAAGGGCATCGCGCGCTCGATGCCGACCAGCGCCGCGGCCGACCGCGTCGCCGAGAAGCTCGGCATCCCCTCCTACGAGACGCCGACCGGCTGGAAGTTCTTCGGCAACCTGCTCGACGCCGGCATGGCGACGATCTGCGGCGAGGAGAGCGCGGGCACCGGCAGCGACCATGTCCGCGAGAAGGACGGGCTGTGGGCGGTGCTGCTGTGGCTCAACATCCTCGCCGCGACGGGCAAGAGCGTCGACCAGATCGCGCGAGAGCATTGGGCCACCTACGGCCGCAACTATTACGCGCGCCACGACTATGAGGGCGTCGACAGCGCCGCGGCGGATACGCTGATGCGCGCGCTGCGCGGCAAGCTGGCGACGCTGCCGGGGACGAGCGTCGCCGGGCTGACGATCGCCGAGGCCGACGACTTCGCCTATGAGGACCCGACCGACGGTTCGGTCAGCCGCAACCAGGGCGTGCGCGTCTTATTCGAGGGCGGCAGCCGCGTCGTCTTCCGCCTCTCGGGCACGGGCACCAGCGGCGCGACGCTGCGCGTCTATCTCGAGCGCTACGAACCCGCCGGCGGCGACCTCGACGCCGAGACCGGCGCCATGCTCGCCGACATCGTCGCCGCGGCCGAGCAGCTCGCCGCGATCCGCCAGCACACCGGTCGCGAGCGCCCCGACGTCGTGACGTGACCGCCACGATCGAGGCGGGCGGCGTCACCTTCGCGGTGCGCGCGCCCGCCGCGGCGGCGCTGTGGCTGTGCCTGTTCGACGGCGAGGTGGAGAACCGCGTCGCGATGACGCGCGACGGCGATGGCTGGCGCGCCCATGTCGCGGGTGTGGGCGAGGGCGCGCGCTACGGCTTCCGCGCCGAGGGCAACGCGCCGTTCGACAGCGCCAAGCTGCTCGTCGACCCGCACGCGACCGAACTCGACCGAGCCTTCGCCTATGACCCGCGATTGGCCGAATACGGCGCCGACACCGCCGCGCTAGTGCCCAAAGCGATGGTGCGCGCGCCGCTGCCACCGCTCGATCTGCCACCGCTCACCCGCGCGGGCGGGCTGATCTACGAGGTCAACGTCCGCGGCTTCACCATGCTGCATCCCGACGTGCCCGCGGCGCAGCGCGGCACCGTCGCCGCGCTGGCGCACCCCGCCGTGATCGCGCACCTGCGCAAGATCGGGGTGGACGCGGTCGAGCTGATGCCGATCACCGCCTGGATCGACGAGCGCCACCTGACGCCGCTCGGCCTGCGCAACGCCTGGGGCTACAACCCGGTGGTGCCGATGGCGCTCGACCCGCGGCTGGTGCCCGGAGGCCTGCGCGAGCTGCGCGACACGGTCGCGGCGCTGCGCGCGGCGGGCATCGGCACGATCCTCGACCTCGTCTTCAACCACACCGGCGAGAGCGACCTGCTCGGCCCGACGCTGTCGCTGCGCGGGCTCGACGACACCGCCTATGCGCGCGCGCCCGACGGCACGCTGATCAACGACACGGGCACCGGCAACACGCTCGACTTCGCGCGAGGCTGGGTGCGCGCGCTGGTGCGCGACTCGCTGCGCCACTTCGTCGCGCAGGCGGGCGTCGACGGCTTCCGCTTCGATCTCGCCACGGTGATGGCGCGCGGTCCCGGCTTCGCCGCCGACGCACCGATCTTCGCCGAGATCGCCGCCGACCCGCTGCTGCGCGACCGCGTGATGATCGCCGAGCCATGGGATACCGGGCCCGGCGGCTACCAGCTCGGCGCCTTCCCGGAAGGCTGGTGGGAGTGGAACGATCGCTACCGCGACGACGTGAGAAGCTTCTGGCGCGGCGACGGCGACGGCGGCGCGGGCGCGCTGGCGACGCGGCTGTCGGGTTCGAGCGACGTGTTCGGCGCCGAGCGCACCCGCGGGGTGAGCTTCGTCGCCGCGCATGACGGCTTCACGCTCGCCGACCTCGTCGCGCATGCCGAGCGCCACAACCACGCCAATGGCGAGGACAATCGCGACGGGCACGGCGGCGAGATCGCGTGGAACAACGGCGTCGAGGGCGCGAGCGACGACCCGGCGGTACTCGCCCGCCGCGCCACCGATGCGCGCGCGCTGCTGGCGACATTGTTCGCCACACGCGGCACCATCATGCTGTGCGCCGGCGACGAGTTCGGCCGCACCCAGCGCGGCAACAACAACGCTTATGCGCAGGACAATGCCACGCTCTGGCTCGACTGGGCGCGCCGCGACGTCGCGCTGGAGGAGGTCGTCGCCGAGCTGGCGGCACGCCGCCGCGCGTTACCCGCGCTGCGCGATCCGGCGCTACGGCACGACGCGCGCTGGAACCGGCTCGACGGCGCGCCGATGCGCGACTCCGACTGGGACGGCGCCGAGGGCTTCGAGCTGCGGCTGCCCGGGCTGAGCGTCACCGTCGACCGCGCCGCGCGGGCGGTGCGGATCGAACCCGGGCGCGACGACTGAGCGCGCCGCCGCGGCGGGAGCATCACCCTGCCGGCAGCGCCCCCCCCTCAGTTGGCGCTCTCCAGCGTCTCGCTCGCCTCCATCCAGCGCAGCTCGACCGTGTCGAGCACCGCCTGCACGTCGCCGCGCATCCGGCTCAGCTCGCCCATCGCCTTGCCGCGCCAGCGCGGGTCGGCGCCACTCGGATCCGCCATCGCGCGCTCGATGCCCGATCGCTCCGCGGTGAGCCGCGCGATCTCTGCCTCCAGCTCGCGCACCGTCTTGCGCAGCGCGGCGTCGCGGTCGCGCCGCTCCGCCGCGGCCTTCTTGTCGGCCTTGCGCTCGGCCTTGCTCATCCCCGGCTTGGCGGGATCGCCCTTGAGCACGAAGGCGATGTAATCGTCGAGGCTGCCGTCGAACTCGCGCGCGGTGCCCTCGTCGACCAGCACCAGCCGGTCGGCGGTGAGCTCGAGCATGTGGCGATCGTGGCTGACCAGCACCACCGCGCCCGAATAAGCGTTGAGCGCCTGCACCAAAGCCTCGCGTGCGTCGACGTCGAGGTGGTTGGTCGGCTCGTCGAGGATCAGCAGGTGCGGCGCCTCGCGCGTGATCAGCGCCAGCGCCAGCCGCGCGCGCTCGCCGCCCGAGAGCTTGCCGACCTTGGTGGTCGCCTTGTCGCCCGAGAAGCCGAAGCGGCCGAGCTGCGCGCGCACCGCGGCGGGCGTGGCGCCCCGCATGATGCGCGTCATATGCTCGAGCGGCGTGTCGTCGGTGTCGAGCTCTTCCACCTGATATTGCGTGAAATAGCCGACCTTCATCTTGGGCGTCGCGTTCATCGCGCCCTCCAGCGGGGTCAGCTGCGCCGCGAGCAGCCGCGCCAGCGTGGTCTTGCCGTTGCCGTTGCGCCCGAGCAAAGCGACGCGGTCGTCGGGATCGAGCCGCAGGTTGAGCCGCTTGAGGATCGGCGTCGCATTATAGCCGACGCTGGCGAGATCGAGCGTGATCAGCGGCGGGCGCAGCTCGCTCGGGTCGGGGAAGCCGAACGACAAGGTCGGGTCGTTCGCCATCTCCGCGATCGGCTGCATCTTGGCGAGCATCTTCTGCCGGCTCTGCGCCTGTTTGGCGGTGGAGGCGCGGGCCGAGTTCTTGGCGATATAGGCCTGGAGCTTCTCGCGCTGCGCCGCCTGGTTGGCGCGCGCCGCCTCGAGCTGCGCCATGCGCTCGGCGCGCTGGCGCTCGAACGCGTCATAGCCGCCCGGGTAGAGCGTGATCTTGCCGCCCTGGAGGTGGAGGATATGGTCGACGACGTTGTTGAGGAAGTCGCGCTCGTGGCTGACCACGACGATCGTCGCGGGATAGCTTTTGAGGAAATCCTCCAGCCACATCACCGCCTCGAGGTCGAGGTGGTTCGAGGGCTCGTCGAGCAGCAGCAGGTCCGGTTGCGAGAAGAGCAGCGCGGCGAGCGCGACGCGCATCTTCCACCCGCCCGAGAAACTGTCGAGCGGGCGCTGCTGCATCTCCTCGTCGAAGCCGAGCCCGATCAGGATCTGCGCCGCGCGCGCGGGGGCGGTGTAGGCGTCGATCGCGATCAGCCGCTCGTAGACGTCGCCGAGCCGGTCGGGGTCCTCGCAGGTCTCGCTCTCGATCATCAGCGCGGCGCGCTCGAGGTCGGCGGCGATCACGGTGTCGAACGGCGTGGCGTCGCCCGCGGGCGCCTCCTGCGCGATATAGCCGAGCCGCGCGCCCTTGGGCATGTCGGCGGAGCCGTCGTCGGGCTCGAGCTGGCCCGCGATGACGCGCACCAGCGTCGACTTGCCCGCGCCGTTGCGCCCGATCAGGCCGACGCGGCTGCCGGGCGGCAGCGCCGCGGTCGCGCCGTCGAGGATCGTGCGCCCGCCGAGGCGCACGGTGATGCCGTTGAGGTTGAGCATGCGCGCGCGTCTACCCGATCGCGGGCGGGGCGGGAAGGTGGGTTGGGTGGAGCCGTGTGGTGCGGTGCGAGAGGCGCCCCGGCGCTCCCCACTCCTTTCGTCATCCCGGCGCAGGCCGGGATCCACGGTCCCGCAGGCGCCTCCCGCCTCGAGTATGCGGCACGGTGGATCCCGGCCTGCGCCGGGATGACGGAAAAAGGGGCAAGGGAGAAGGGGAGAAGGGGAGAAGGGGGAAAGGGGGTCAGAGTAGGGCGGTACCGTGCTCCTGCGCAGGTAGGAGCACGGTGCCGCGGGCGATGCGCCCCGTCACCCTGCATTCCTGCGTGCGCAGGAACACCGCTCACCCCTCGAACCGTCGCCCGACATGCGCCTCGCCGCGCGCCTCGGCGAGCCGCTGCTGGCGGTGGCGCTCGGCGTAGCCGGCGCGCTGCGCGTCGTCGCGCGAGTCGTGGCAGGCGGGGCAGCTCACCCCCTCGACGTACAGCGGCGAGGCGCGATCCGCCGCGCTCACCGGCATGCGGCAGGCGTGACACAGCAGGTGCGTCCCCGCCACCAAGCCATGGCCGACCGCGACGCGCTGGTCGAACACGAAACATTCGCCCGACCAGCGGCTCTCCGCGGCGGGCACCTCCTCGAGATAACGCAGGATGCCGCCGTCGAGATGGTGGACCTGCTCGACCCCCTCGCGCCGGAGCAGCGCGGTCGACTTCTCGCAGCGGATACCGCCGGTGCAGAACATCGCCACGCGCGTCTTGCCCGCCAGCAAGGTGTCGCGATGGGCGCGGAACCAGGCGGGGAAATCGGCGAAGCTCGCGGTGCCCGGGTCGACGGCGCCGGCGAAGCTGCCGACGCGCACCTCATAGGCGTTGCGCGTGTCGATCACGAGCGTGGCGGGATCGTCGATCAGCGCGTTCCACTCGGCCGGCGCCACATAGCTCCCGGCCTCGGTGAGCGGGTCGACCGGCTCGCCCATCGTGACGATCTCGCGCTTCACCTTGACCTTGAGCCGGTGGAACGGCGAGGCGTCGGCCCAGCTATGCTTGAGCGACAGCGCCCCGCCCGGCAGCGCGCGGATCGGCGCGAGGAGCCGGTCGAGCGCTTCGGGCGTACCCGCCACCGTGCCGTTCACCCCCTCGCCCGCGAGCAGCAGCGTGCCGCGCACGCCGCCCGCGCGCGCGAGCTCCAGCAACGGGCCACGCAGCGCGTGCGGGTCGTCGAGCCGCGCGAAGCGGTAGAGCGCGTCGACGCGGACGGGCGCGTCGCTCAATGGACGAAGCGCGCCACCACGTCGCGGTAGCTGCGGCTCACCTTCACGCTCGCGCCCGAGTCGAGCACCAGGAAACACTCGCCGTTGGTGTGCGGCTTGACCTGCTTGACGAGGTCGAGGTTGACGATGGTCGAGCGGTGGATGCGCTGGAACCGCCGCGGGTCGAGGCGCTTCTCGAGGTCCTTCATCGTCTCGCGCAGGATCAGCGTGTTGTCGCCGGTGTAGATGCACATGTAATCGCCCGCGGCGTCGATCCGCTCGATCGTGTCGACGTCGACGCGGAAGATCTGGCCGCGATCCTTGATGTTGATCATCTTCTCGAAGCGGCTGGCGTTGACCGAGTCACCGCCGTCGCCGATCTCGGCGGCTGCTTGCGGCGCATGCTCGGCGAGCACCTCCTTGAGCTTCTCCGCCTCGCCGACGCTCTGCCGCTCGGACAGCCGCTGGCGCACGCGGTCGAGCGTGTCGGCCAGCCGCGCCTCCTCCACCGGCTTCATCAGATAATCGGTCGCCTGCGCCTCGAAGGCGCGGATCGCGTGATCGGAATAGGCCGTGACGAACACGAAGAGCGGTGGCTCGACGTCCATCAGCCCCTGCACCACCGAGAAACCGTCGAAGCCCGGCATCTGGATGTCGAGGAAGACGAGGTCGGGCTTGTGCGTCTTGATCGCGCTGATCGCCTCGCGCCCGTTCTGGCACTTGGCGATGATCTCGACGTCGTCGTGCGCCGCGAGGCGGAGCTCGAGCCCCTGGATCGCGAGCGGCTCGTCGTCGACGAGAATGGTACGAATGCTCATCACACCTCTCTATTCGGTACTTCGCGCTGGTACGGGATCTCGATCTCGACCCCGAACCCGCCCGTCGGCATGGCCCGCACATCGAAGCGGTGGTCAGGCCCGTAAGCCTGTGCCAGCCGCTCCCTGATATTGGCGATGCCGACGCCGGTGGAAAGGCTTGGCCGCGATTTGGTCGGCATCAAGCCCGGACCGGTGTCGGATACGCCGAGCAGCACCCTGTCGCCGACGAGCCGCGCGGTGACGCAGATCTCGGCGCCATCCTCCTGCGGCGTGACCGCATATTTGATCGCATTCTCGACCAGGGGCTGGAGCAGCAGCGACGGCAAGCGCGCCTTCTCCACCGCGGCGTCGACCTCGAATTTCGGGCGCAGCCGCTCCTCGAACCGCATCTTCTCGATCTCGAGGTACAGCTTGAGCGTCTCGATCTCCTGCGCGACGGTGACGTGCGCGGTGGGCTCGTTAGCGAGCGTGTAGCGCAGGAACGAGCTGAGCCGCGACAGCATCGCGTTGGCGCGCTCGGTCTGCTTGAGCAGCACCAGCGTCGAGATCGAGTTGAGCGTGTTGAACAGGAAATGCGGGTTGAGCTGATAGCGCAGCATCGCCAGCTGCGCGCTCGAGGCCTGATTCTCGAGATGCTCCATCTGATCGATCTGGTCCTCGACGATCAGGTAGAAGTTGATCCCGAAATACAGCGCCGACCAGCCCGCCAGCACGGTGAAGTTGAGGAACAAAGTGGCGAGCAGCACCGACAGGTCGATGCCGGGGGCGGCGAGCTTGATCAGGCTGAACGAGAAAGCGTCGAGCGTGGCGTAGAGGAAGGTCGCGGCCGAGAGCGTGAAGATCGAGAGCATGATGCCCGTCACGCGCGGCAGCCGGCGGTAGAAGCCGTACAGCGTCGAGAGCAGCAAAGTGATGCAATAGCCGACAATCGACTCGATGATCACCGGCACGATCGATTTCAGCGTGAAGCTGACCGACAGCGACGAGACCGAGCGCAGCAGCATATAGCCGGTCCAGCCCGCGGCCTGGAGCTTCCAGAAGGCGGCGGCCTTGTCCTCGAAGAAGGGGCGCACGAATAACTGGCGCGCCGGCGCGACGGCGTTGGTCGGGGGCGGGGCGGGAGCGGTAGGCGCGGGGGGCGCATGGGTCGCGGAGGTCGCCATCGCCGCCCCCTCTACACCCGCGAACCGCTTGGCGCAAAAGGAAGGCCGCCGCCCCGGGCTGGGGCGGCGGCCTGAGCAGGTCGTTCGGGCGGCGTGCTTAGAAGCGGAAGCGCGCGCCGACGCGGATCAAGTACAGCGAGTTGTTGACGCTGAGCGTCGGGTTGGGCGCGCGGTAGCTCGAGTAGCGGTACTGCGCGCACGGCTGGGTGCTCGCGGTCGCGACCGCGCCCGCCGCCGACAGGCACTGGACCTGCACCACCGCGGCATATTGCGGGAAGCCGAGCTGGGTCAGCCCGCCCCAGTCACTGTTGAGCAGGTTGGGCAGGTTCTCGATGTCGCCGAAGATCGACACGCGCGAGCCGCCGATGAAGGTCGGCAGTTCCTGCTCGAGGTGGAGGTCGATGCGGGTGAAGGCACGGTTGCGCGCGATGTTGCGCGCCGCCACCTTGCCGCGATAGTCCTTCAGCTTCGACCCGTTGATCAGGCCATCGAGCGCCGTCGCGGTGTCCTGGCTGTCGTAGGACACGAGCGGGTCGGTGGTGCTCGTCGGCACGTACAGCAGGTAGCGCTGATCCGAGTTGGTGCCGAGGTTCTGCCCGCCCACGGTGCCGAACACGGCCGAGCGGCCGCTGCCCGCGCTCTGCATCGTGTAGCTGAACGGGCGGCCCGCGCGGGTCTCTCCGAACAGCTGGAAGGTGGTCTTATAGTCGCCGAAGAAGGCGTGGTCGAAACCGAGATTGTACTTGAACGCCCACTTGGTCTGATCCGCCGAGATGCCGAGCGTGGCATTGTTCGGATCATACATCGCGACGTTGAAGTAGTTCGACGTCGCGGTCGACGAGGAGGCGGGGCTCACGTCCTTGACGTCCTGCCAGGTGTAGCTGCCCCCGAAGGACAGGCCCCAGTCGGTCCGCTTGTCGAAGTTCAGGACGAAGATGTGGCTCCGGCCCTTGCTGGTGTTGCCGAGCAGGATGTCCTGGTTGGTGTCCGTTGCCGCTGCGCCGGTGACGCTGGCGTAGCGCGGGCGCCCGTCAGGCAGGGTACCGATCACGCGCGATCGCAGATCGGTGAAGGTCACCGCCTGGTTGGTCTTGGTGTAGAGATAGGTCGCCCCGAAGCGGAAGCCGTACAGCGTGTAGTCGGCCGAGGCGGTCAGCTTGGTCACCGACGGCAGCTTGAAGTCCGGCGCGAGCGCGGCGGTGGGCGCGTTGGCCAGGCTCGCCGTGTTGCTCGCCAGGAACGAGTTGACGCTGCCGGGCACGGCGTTGGCGCTCACGCCGTTGAGCGCGTCGGTGCAGACCCCCGCGTTCGCGCCCGTGTAGGGCGCGGTGCAGGTGGCGGTGTTCTGCGCGCCCGCCACCGCGCCGGCCGCGGCGGTGGCGCGGGTGATGGTCACCCGGTTCGACAGCACGCCGGTGTTGGAATAGCTGTTCGACAGGTAGATGTCGGGCGATCCGCCGCCGTACACCGCGGCCGTGGCGCGGATGTTGAGGTCGGTGATGGGCTTCCACAACGCGGTGATCCGCGGCTGGAAATTGTCCAGGCCCTTATAGGTCTTGGTGTTGTAGAAGCCGTAGCGGCCGAAGAAGGCGTCGCTGCGCGGGACCGGGGTGCGCATGGCGTACAGGTCGTAGCGCGCGCCATAGGTCAGCGTCAGGCGATCGGTGATGTCCCACTCGTCCTGCAGGCCGAACGTATATTGCTGGTACTTAAAGTCCGCCGCGACGTCGATCGTGTTGAGCGAGACGGCATTGGCATAATCGAACTGCGACGCCGAGCGGTTCTGGAAGTCGGCGATCGAGTCGAAATAATAGGCGCCGGTGGCGCGCTGGAGGAAGTAGTTGAAGGTCCGGTTGGCGTTCACCTCCGCCAGCATCTTCACCGTGTGCGCGCCGGCGGTGTAGGTCGCCTGGAGCGAGCCGCCCCAGGTGTCGAAGAAGAGCTGGTTGGCCTGGCGGCTGATGTCCGGGCCGAAGATGACGGTGGGGGCGCCGGTGCCGCAGCTGGTGGTCGTGTTGGTGCCCGACACGACGCTGGTCGGTGCGGTGCAGACGGTATATTGCGGCGAATTGGCGCCGAACAGCGGGTCCTGGCCGACGCGGTTGCTCTTGTAGAGGAAGCGCGCCTCAGTGGAGAGATTGTCCGTCCACTCCGAGTTCAGCTGCGCGATGCCGGCGCGCAGCAGCACGCTGCGCTGGTAATAATTGGACTCGAGGCCCACCGCCGGGGTGTTGGCGTTGGTGCTCGTCCCCTGCGCGACGGTGCTCGATTCATAGGCGTTGATGTACGACAGCGACAGGCGATGGCCGTCGGTGACGTTCCAGTCGATGCGGCCGACGATCTTCTCGTCCTTCTGGCTGTTCACCGTCAGGAAGCCGCCGGGCTCGTAGCCGTAAGTGTCGCGCGCGATGGCCGAGATCTGGTCGATCTGCGCCTGCGTCGCGTTCGGGATCTGCGAGATCGAGGTGGTCGAGAGCGGGCGCGGATCGGTGTTGCGCTCGGCCGCGACCATGAAGAACAGCTTGTCCGCGATCAGCGGGCCGGACAGCATCGCGCCGTAGGTCTTCGAATTATAGTCGGGCAGCGCGACGCGCTGGTCCTTGATGCGCTTGCCCTGCCACTCGTCGCGGCTCTCCGAGTAGAAGCCGGTGCCGTGGAACTCGTTCGAGCCGGAGGCCAGCACGGTATCGATCGCGCCGCCCTGGAAATTGCCCTGGCGGATGTCGGTCGGCGCCACCGCGACGGAGACCTGGCTGATCGCGTCGAACGGGACCGGGCCGCGGCCGGTCGGGTTGGCGTCCGAGTTGAGGCCGAAATTGTCGCCGACCTGCACGCCGTTGATGGTGAAGCGGTTGAAGCGCGGGTTGACGCCGCCGAAGCTCACCGCGCGCGAGTTGGTGAGGTCCAGCGTCGCCAGCGGGTCGCGCCGCTCGATGTCGCGGATGTCGCGGTTGACCGAGGCGACCTTGCGGATGTCCTCCTGCGTGAGGACCGTGCGCAGGCCGCTGCTGATCGTGCCCGCGCCCTGGATCGACGATGCCGTCACGACGATGTCGCCGCCGGTGACGTCGCCGGCGAGATCGATCGGCAGCTCGAACGTCTGCTGCGCGATGGTGCTGATGTCGGTGACGGTGGTGTTGCCCTGGGGGCTGGTAACCTCGACCGTGAAGGGGCCGCCGACGCGCAGACCATTCTGCTGGAAGCTGCCGTCCGCGCTGGTCGCGGTGGTGGTGCGGGTGTTGGAGGGAACGTGCGTGATCGTCACCGTCGCCCCCGCCACCGGCGCGCCCTGTGCGGTGACGGTGCCGCGGATCGTCGAGGTGGTTTCCTGCGCCATGGCGGTGGCGGGCGCGACGAGCGCGACCAGCGCCGCGCCTACGAGAAGGTTGTTTCGCATCGGTTGTCCCCTTTGGCGCGAAGCCTGGTGCGCGACGGATTTCGTCGTCGTTGCGCGCGCCGATGACCTCCGATTATGTCTCTTACATGACAGCGGAAAGCGCTTTCGTCTGGCAGCGCAACACGGCGGCGAGGCGTTGCATAAAAGCGACAGCGCCGATGCCGCATCGCGCCGCTCAAACCCGCCCCGGCACGCGCGCCGTCGGAGCGCGATAGCGCCTCCTCAACCCCGGACGTGGCCGGCGCCTGCGCGACGGCCGCGACAGCTACCCGGCCCCGCTCGCCCGCGCCGCGCCGCGCCCGCGACTCAGCCGCGCCGCAGCAGCCGCTTCCACGCGGGCCGCGGGCTGCCCGACTGGAGCACGCCGCGGCGGAACAGCCGCGCGCCGACGGTGATGAACACCGCCACCCACAGCGCCTGCCACGCCAGCGCCAGCGCGTGCGGCCACAGCGTCGCGTCGCTCGCCGCGCGCCCCGCCATGGCGAAGGGCGAGGACAGCGGGAACAGCGCCGCCAGCACCGCCACCCAGCTGTCCGGCTGCGACACCGCGGCGGAGGACAGGGCGAACATCGCCACCTGGACGATCGTGATCGGCAGCGACAGCATCTGGATCTCGCGCATCGTCGCCGCCTGCGCGCCCACGCCCAGGAACACCGAGCCGAGCAGCAGATAGGCCATGGTGAAATAGCAGCCGAATAGGATGGCGAACCAGCCGCCCCCCACCGCGGGCGCGAGCGAGCGCAGCGCCGCACCCATGTCGCCGGGCAGCAGCGCGCCGAGCTGGCTGATGACCACGCCCCAGAAGGTGACGAACAGCACCGCCACGCCGAACATGCCGACCAGCTTGCCCAGGAACACGCTCTCCAGCGGCACCGCCGCGGCGAGCACCTCGATCACCTTGTTGTTGCGCTCCTCCGCCATCGTCCCCGCGACCTGGCCCGAGAGGAACAAGGTGAGGAAGAAGATGCCGAACACCGCGAAGAAGCCGGTCGCCTTGCGCACGCCCTGCGACGGCGCGTCGGTGCGCACCGCGACCAGCCGCGCCGCCGCGGGCGCGGGGTCGCGCGCGCGCAGCGCCAGCGCAGCGTCGCGCGCCAGCCCCGCCAGATAGCGCGCGCCGCCGCGCTCGCCTGCGGCATAAAGCACCATCGGGCGGTCGAGCGTGCCGTACAGCACCGCGGCGACGTCCATCGCCTCGCCCGCGTGCGCGCGCGCCGCGATCGCGGCAGCGGCGGCGCGCGCCGGGTCGGCGGTCGGCGCGCGCGCCTCCAGCCGCGGCTGGCGCGAGTCGCCCGCCAGCAGCGGGCGCCAGCGCGCGTCGGCCTCGAGCACGCGGCGGGCCTCGGCGGCGGGCAGCAGCACCACCAGCCGGGTGCGCGCCGCCGAACTGTCCGACGCGCTCGCCGCGCCCATCCCGCCGACCGCGCCGAACGACGCCATGATGAGCGGGGCGAAAAGGAACAGCAGGAAGATCGGGGTGAAGACCGTGGCGACGAAGTCGCGGCGCGCGATCGTCAGCGTCTGGCGCAGGTGGCGGCGCAGCTGGTTCATGCGCGCGCCGCCTCTTCCCCGACGACGCGGACGAACGCCTCGTGCAGCCCGGGGCGCTCGATCGACAGCTCGGCGATGCCGTGCCCCGCCGCGATCAGCCGCGTCAGCACCGCTTCGATCCCGCCGCGCGGCAGCTCGAACCGCCACGCCGCGCCCGCGGCGCGCGCGTCGGGCGGCAGCAGCGCGGCGAGCGCGGCGTCGGCACGCTGCGGCACGTAATGGACCTGCTGCGGCAGCAGCGCGCGCGCCTCGTCCACGGTCCCCTCGAACCGGCGCTGGCCGCGCGCGATGATCGCCAGCCGGTCGCACAGGCGCTGCGCGTGCTGCATCACGTGCGTCGAGAACAGCACGGTGGCGCCGCGCGCGCGCTCGGCGCGGATCAGCGCCTCGAGCCGCTCCTGGTTGACCGGGTCGAGCCCCGAGAAGGGTTCGTCGAGCACCAGCAGGTCGGGGCGGTGGACCACCGCGCCCAGCAACTGGACGAGCTGGGCCATCCCCTTGGACAGCTTGCGGATCTTGCCGTCGATCGCGTGCCCCAGCCCGGCCGCCTCGAGCAGCTCGGCGGCGCGCGCGCGCCCGGTGCGCCAGTCGAGCCCGCGCAGCGCCCCCATGAAGGCGATCGCCTCGCGCGGCGTCATCGAGGGATACAGGCCGCGCTCCTCGGGCAGATAGCCGACGCGGTCGCCGACCTCGCGCGGCGAGTCGCTGCCGAGCAGCCGGCGGCTCCCCGCGTCGGGCTCGATGATCCCCAGCAGCATGCGCAGCGTCGTGGTCTTGCCCGCGCCATTGGGGCCGAGCACGCCGTAGATCGCGCCCGCGGGCACCGACAGGTCCATGCCGTCGACGACGCGCCGGTCGCCGAAGCGTTTCACCAGCGCCTCGGCGCTGACCGCGATCCCCGAACTGGCCACCCATTCCCCCGATATCGCCGCAAGGCTAGGCGAGCGCGCGCTTTCCCGCCAGCACCGAACGACCGGCACCCTGATGCGGCAACAGCAGATCGCCAAAATGGTTCATTGTGGAGCCTGGTCCCGGCGCGATCGCGCGCGCCGCTCCGTTCCGGACCAACCAGATCGTGACGCAGGCGTGACAACCGCGTCCGCTCGCGCGCATGGGCACGAACCGACCGGCGAACCACCTCTACTATGGCGACAATCTGGATGTGCTCCGGCGCGAGATCGCGGACGGCAGCGTCGACCTCGTCTATCTCGACCCGCCGTTCAACTCGAGCGCGAGCTACAATCTCCTGTTCCGCGCGCCGGATGGGAGCGGCGCCGCGGCGCAGGTCGAGGCCTTTCACGACAGCTGGCACTGGAACGACGCCGCCGCGGACGCCTTCGACCAGGTTGCGCGCAGCGGGCATCCCGTCGCCTTCGCGCTGCTCGACGCGCTGCGGCGCTTCCTCGGTGAGAATGACATGCTCGCCTATCTGGCGATGATGACGATCCGGCTGATCGAGCTGCGCCGCGTGCTCAAGCCCAGCGGCAGCCTGTATCTCCACTGCGATCCCACCGCGGGCCATTATCTGAAGCTGCTGCTCGACGGCGTGTTCGCGCCGCGCGCGTTCCGGCGCGAGATCGTGTGGCGCTCGGGCTGGGTCAGCGGCTTCAAGACGCGCACCACCAACTGGGTGCGCAACCACGACACGATCTTCTACTATGTGCGCGATCCCGCGGGCGAGTGGACCTTCAACAAACAATATGTCGCGCACGCCGCGGACTATGCGCGGCGCGGCGGCGGCGGCAATCCCCTGGGCAAGCCGATCGACGACGTCTGGGACGATCCCGCGCTCTACTCGCCCAACATCAAGTCCTTCTCCGCCGAGAAACTGGGCTATCCGACGCAGAAGCCGGTGGCGCTGCTGGAGCGGATCATCGCCGCCTCGTCGCATCCGGGGGATCTGGTGCTGGACCCGTTCTGCGGCTGCGGCACCGCGGTCCATGCCGCCGAGAAGCTGGCGCGGCGCTGGATCGGGATCGACGTGACCCATCTCGCCATCGCGCTGATCGAGAAGCGCCTCCACGCCGCTTTCCCCGCGGCGCGCTTCACGGTGGAGGGGACGCCGCGCGACCTCGCCTCGGCGGAGGATCTGGCGCGGCGCGACCGCTACCAGTTCCAATGGTGGGTGGTGTTCCTGATCGGCGCGATGCCGCACGGCGGGCGCCGCAAAGGCGCGGACGGCGGCATCGACGGGTTGCTCTATTTCCGTCCCGACGGGCGCACCGTCGAGCGCGCGATCGTGTCGGTGAAGAGCGGCGAGCAGGTCGGCGTGGCGATGATCCGCGAGCTGTACGCGACGATGGAGCGCGAGCGCGCCGCCGCGGCGGTGTTCGTCACGCGCGCCGCGCCCAGCGCGCCGATGGTGCGCGAGGCGGCGGCGGTGGGGCGGCTGGCGAGCGCGGCGACGGGCCGGACCTATCCGCGGCTCCAGATCATCACCGTGGCGGAGCTGATCGCGGGACGGCGCCCCGATCTGCCCTATCCCGACCCCGACGCCGCCTTCCGCCGCGCCGCGCGCGAGCCCGGCGGCGGGCAGGGCTCGCTGTTGTGAGCACAGCCGACGGAGGGGCGCCCCGCGCGCGGGAACGCCCCTCCACCGGTCGCGGCGCGCGGCTCAGGCGGCGTCGACCAGCACCAGCTCGCTGTCCTCGAGCGCGGTGACGCGGATCACCTCCTCGTCGCTGATCGCGGCGCCGTCGCGCGCGTTGACGCGCACGCCGTCGATCTCCACCGCGCCCGTGGCGGGCACCAGATAGGCGCGGCGGGCGCGGCCCAGCGGATAGTCCGCGCTCTCGCCCGCCTTCAGCGTCGCGGCGACCACGCGCGCGTCGGTGCGGATCGGCAACGCCTCGGCGTCCTCGGCATAGCCCGAGGCGAGCGTCACGAACTGCCCCGCGCGGTCGCCTTTGGGGAAGGGGCGCGCGCCCCAGCTCGGCTTCTCGCCGGTGCGCGTCGGCTGGATCCAGATCTGGAAGATCCGGGTGACCACGTCCTCGCGATTATATTCGGCGTGGGCGATGCCGGTGCCCGCGCTCATCACCTGGACGTCGCCGGCCTCGGTGCGGCCGCTGTTGCCCAGATTGTCCTGGTGCGTGATCGCGCCCTCGCGGACATAGGTGATGATCTCCATGTCGCGATGCGGATGCGGCGGGAAGCCCGAGTGCGGCGCGATCGTGTCGTCGTTCCACACGCGCAGATTGCCCCATTGGGTGCGCGCGGGGTCGTAATAATTGGCGAAGGAGAAATGATGCTTGGCGTCGAGCCAGCCGTGATGGGCACCGCCGAGCGTGGCGAACGGGCGAAGGTCGATCATATCGGGTCTCCTGTCCCCGCCGGTCGGGGCCGCGGGGTGTGGACAGCGATGTAGGCAGCGACGGCTAACCCGGTTAGTCATATAAAGTCGCGCGGATCGTTCGAGAAAATAGAAATGTCGGAACCGGGTACCCCTTCGTTCGACCAGTTGCGCCTCTTCCTCGCGGTGGTGGACGCGGGCAGCTTCGCGGCGGCGGGGCGGCGGTTGCACCGCGCGGTGTCGGTGGTCAGCTACGGCATCGCCAATCTGGAGGCGCAGCTCGGCGTCCGGCTGTTCGAGCGGCAGGGCACGCGCCGCCCGGTGCTGACCGAGGCGGGCGCGGCGGTGCTGGCCGAGGCGCGCGCGGTGGCGGGCGGGGTCGACGGGCTCAAGGCCAAGGTGAAGGGGCTGCTCGACGGGCTGGAGGCCGAGGTGAACGTCGCGGTCGACGTGATGCTGCCCGCGCGCCGGCTCGGCGAGGTGCTGCGCGCGTTCGCCGACCGTTTCCCCACCGTGACGCTGCGGCTCCACGTCGAGGCGCTCGGCGCGGTCGCGGCGCTGGTGCTCGACCGGCGCGCGGTGATCGGCCTGTCGGGACCGCAGGCGCGCGGGATCGACGCGCTCGACTCGATCGCGGCGGGGCATGTCGCGCTGGTGCCGGTCGCCGCGCCCGACCATCCGCTGGCGCGGCTGACGCCGATCCCGCCGGGGGCGACGCGCGATCATGTCCAGCTCGTCCTCACCGACCGCTCGCCGCTGACCGAGGGGCGCGACTTCGCGGTCCAGTCGCCGCGGACGTGGCGGCTCGCCGATCTCGGCGCCAAGCACCAGTTGCTGCGCGAGGGGATCGGCTGGGGCAACATGCCGCTGCCGCTGATCGCCCCCGATCTCGTCGCGGGCACGCTGGAGCGGCTGCGGATGCCCGACGATCCCGGCGGTCTGTACCGCTTCCACGCGATCTGGCGGCGCGACGCCCCGCCCGGCCCCGCCGCGACCTGGCTGCGCGACGCGCTGGTGACGTGCGGGCGCGACGACACCGAACCGCCGGGGATGGGGGAGGTGTGAGCGGCACGCCTGCGCGATTGCCGTGAGCGCGGGGCTTGGATAGGTGAGGGCATGACCGACACGCTCGCCCCGTCCGACCTCGCCCCCTCGCCCGCCGACGCGTCCTCCAGCGGGGCGGCGCGCCTCGCAAGGCGGATGGCGCGCGGCGCCGCCTTCCTCGGCAGCGAGGTGGCGATCATGGCGGGCGCGATGTCCTGGGTGAGCGAGCGCCACCTCGTCGCGGCGATGTCCAACGCCGGCGGCTTCGGCGTGATCGCGTGCGGCGCGATGACGCCCGAGCTGCTCGACGCCGAGATCGCCGGGACCAAGGCGCTGACGAGCAAGCCCTTCGGCGTCAATCTCATCACCATGCACCCCGCGCTGGACGCGCTGATCGCGGTGTGCGCGCGCCACGGCGTCGGGCATGTCGTGCTCGCCGGCGGGTTGCCGCCCAAGGGATCGCTCGAGGCGATCAAGGCGAGCGGCGCGCGCGCGATCTGCTTCGCGCCGACGCTGGCGCTGGCGAAGAAGCTGATCCGCTCGGGCGTCGACGCGCTGGTGATCGAGGGGATGGAGGCGGGCGGGCATATCGGCCCGGTCTCCACCAGCGTGCTGGCGCAGGAGATGCTGCCCGAGATCGCGGCGCAGGTGCCCGTGTTCGTCGCGGGCGGGATCGGGCGCGGCGAGGCGATCGCGGGCTATCTCGACATGGGCGCGGCGGGGGTCCAGCTCGGCACCCGCTTCGTCTGCGCCACCGAGTCGATCGCGCATCCCCGCTTCAAGCAGGCGTTCGTCCGCGCCAGCGCGCGCGACGCGGTGGCGAGCGTCCAGCTCGACCCGCGGCTGCCGGTGATCCCGGTGCGCGCGCTCAAGAACGCGGGTGGGGAATTGTTCACCGCCAAGCAGCGCGAGGTGGCGCAGTCGCTCGACGAGGGGCGCGTCGCGATGGCGGAGGCGCAGCTCCAGATCGAACATTATTGGGCGGGCGCGCTGCGCCGCGCGGTGATCGACGGCGATATCGAGCATGGCAGCGTGATGGCGGGCCAGTCGGTCGGGATGGTCACCAAGGAAGAGCCGATCGCCGACATCATCGCGACGCTGATGACCGAGGCCGCGCACGCGCTGGAGCGCCGCGCGGGCTGAGCGCCGCGCGCGGCACCGCGGCCGCGCGGGTCGCGTGCTGTCACCACCTCGCGCTGGAGCGGGGGCCTTCGCCACATCGTCATCCCGGGCCCTTCGACAAGCTCAGGAGAGCCTTGCCCCGGGATCCATCGCGCTGCGAGAGCCGGAAGCGTTGCTCTCGCGGCAGCATGGGGCCGGACCCAAAAGCTTCATTGTCGCGAACGCGGCTTGCTCCACCCGTCATCCCGGGCCCTTCGACAAGCTCAGGAGAGCCTTGACCCGGGATCCATACCGCCGCGAGAGCCGCCGGCGTTGCTCTCGCGGCACCATAGATCCCGGCGCGAGGCCGGGATGACGGTGAAGAAGAGCAAGCCGCTTTTTGGGTCCGCACCAATGGGTCCCGGCGCGAGGCCGGGACGACGAGCGAGGCGAGGGATGACTGGTGGGGTGACCCGCTCCCGCGCCCGCGCGGCGCGTCACCGTGCGTCCGCCCTGACGCGACAAATCGGCGCGGAACGCAGCGCCGGCCATGAGCGATCTTGGTGCCGCTGAGACAAAGAAGGAGCGCGCGTCACGCGCCCCCGGCCGGTCTCGACGTCACGTTCCGCCTGGCAGGGATCGCCCGCATGAAGCATTACGTCCTCTTCCTCGAGTTCAGCGACAGCTATGAGGCGCGGCGCCCCGAGTTCCGCGACGCGCACCTGACCAAGGCCTGGGCCGCGGCCGAGCGCGGCGAGCTGATCCTCGCGGGGGCGTTGACCGACCCGCTCGACACCGGGATCATCCTGTTCCGCGCCGACAGCCCCGCGGTGGTGAAGCGCTTCGTGCGCGAGGACGCCTACGTCAACAACGGGGTCGTCCGCAGCTGGCGCATCCGCGAATGGGCCACCGTCGTAGGGGAAGGCGCGACCGAGAAGGTCTATCCCGCGGCGTGAGCGCCGCCGCGCGCCACACCGCAACGATCATCCACGAGAGGATATGAGACGATGCTGACACGCCGCACGCTCGGCCGCACCGGCCTGGAGGTTTCCTCGCTCGGGCTCGGCTGCATGGGGATGAGCCATGCCTATGGCGAGCCCGACGACGTCGAGTCGATCGCGACGATCCATCGCGCGATCGAGCTCGGCTGCACCTTCTTCGACACCGCCGAGGTCTATGGCCCGTACACCAACGAGGAACTGCTCGGGCGCGCGCTCAAGGACCGGCGCGACTCGGTGCAGATCGCGACCAAGTTCGGCTTCGTCATCGGCGAGGGGCTGTTCGCGGGCGCGGACAGCCGGCCCGCGCATATCCGCGAGGTGGTGGAGGCGTCGCTGCGCCGGCTCCAGACCGACCGGATCGACCTGCTCTACCAGCATCGCGTCGATCCCGCGGTGCCGATCGAGGACGTCGCCGGCACCGTCCGCGACCTGATCGCGGAGGGCAAGGTGCTCCATTTCGGCCTGTCCGAGGCGGGCGCGGGGACGATCCGCCGCGCGCACGCGGTCCAGCCGGTGGCGGCGTTGCAGAGCGAATATTCGATCTGGGAGCGCAACCTCGACGACGAGATCCTGCCGCTGCTCGCCGAGCTGGGGATCGGGCTGGTGCCGTTCAGTCCGCTCGGCCGCGGCTTCCTGACCGGCACCGCGCGCCGTGCCGAGGATTATCCCGCCGACGACTTCCGCGCCAAGGGCGACCCGCGGCTGCAGGGCGAGAATTTCGACGCCAACCTGCGCATCGCCGAGCTGGTGCGCGCGATCGCGGCGCCGCACGGCGCGACCGCGGGACAGGTCGCGCTCGCCTGGCTGCTCCAGATCCGCGACGACGTGGTCCCGATCCCGGGCACCAAGCGGCGGCGCTACCTCGAGGAGAATCTGGGCGCGGACCAGCTCGTGCTGAGCGCCGAGGACGTCGCGCGGCTCGACGCCGCGCTGCGCGACCATGCCGTGTCGGGCGATCGCTACGGCAGCGCGGCGCTGGCGATGGTGGATCGCTGAACCCGTCGCCCGCGCGGGCGACGATCGGAAAGGAGTTGAGATGAAGAACAGCGGCAATGTCATGCTCATCACCGGCGGCGGCTCGGGGATCGGCGCCGCGCTGGCGCAGCGCTTCCACGACGCGGGCAACGTCGTCATCGTCGCGGGGCGCCGCCGCGAGGCGCTGGAGCAGACGATCGCGGGGCGCGCCGACATGCACGCGATCGAGCTGGACGTGACCAGCACCGCGACGATCGCCGATTTCGCGCGCCGCCTCGTCGCCGACTTCCCGGCGGTGAACGTCGTGGTCAACAATGCCGGCATCATGCGGATGGAGCGGCTCGACGCCGCGCGCGACCTGGCCGATGCCGAGGCGACGGTGACCACCAACCTGCTCGGCCCGATCCGGCTGATCGACGCGCTGATCGATCATCTGATCGCGCGCGACGACGCGGCGATCGTCAACGTCAGCTCCGGGCTCGGCTTCGTCCCGCTGGTGGGGGCGCCGACCTATGACGCGACCAAGGCGGCGATCCACGCTTATACCGTGGCGCTGCGCGAGCAGCTCGCCGGCCGCGTCGAGGTGATCGAGCTGGTGCCCCCCGCGGTGCAGACCGGGCTGACCCCGGGGCAGGAGACGCGCGAGGGCTATCTGCCGCTCGGGGACTTCATCGACGAGGTGATGGCGCTGTTCGCGCGTGACCCGACCCCGCGCGAGATCCTGGTCGAGCGCGTCGGTTTCCTGCGCAACGCCGAGCGCGAGGGCCGCTTCGACGCGGCGCTCGCCACGCTGAACGCACCCAGGACCGAGACGGGCACGCGCTGAGACCACGGACACGCGAGGGAGACGAGACATGGGACAGGTGGTGCTGGTGACGGGCGCGTCGAGCGGCTTCGGCCGGATGATCGCGACCGATCTCGCGCGCGCGGGGCATAGTGCCTACGCCTCGATGCGGGGGACCGAGGGGAAGAATGCGGCGACGGTCGCCGAGATCGCCGACCAGGCGCGCGCGGAAGCGATCGACCTGCGCACGATCGAGCTGGACGTCCAGGACGAGGCCTCGATCGCCGCGGCGGTCGACGCGATCGTCCGCGACCATGGCCGCATCGACGTGCTCGTCCACAATGCCGGGCACATGGTCTATGGCCCGACCGAGGCCTTCACGGTCGACCAGCTCGCCGCGCAATATGACGTCAACGTGCTGGGCACGCATCGCGTCAATCGCGCGGTGCTGCCGCACATGCGCGCGGCGCGCGACGGCCTGCTCGTCTGGGTGTCGAGCAGCAGCGTCGCGGGCGGCGTGCCGCCGCTGCTCGGCCCCTATTTCGCCGCCAAGTCGGGGATGGACGCGCTCGCGGTCTGTTATGCCAAGGAACTGGCGCCGCTCGGGATCGAGACCGCGATCGTCGTCCCGGGCGCGTTCACCACCGGCACCAACCATTTCGCACACGCGGGCACTCCCGGCGACGCGGCCATCGCGGCGGCCTATGAGGCGGCCTATCCCGCGGGCTTCTATGACCGGATCAAGGACGCGCTCGCCGCCACCGTCCCCGCCGACGCGGACCCCGATGCGGTCGGGCGCGCGGTGGTGGCGCTGGTGGCGCAGCCCAAGGGCAGCCGCCCGCTGCGCACCACCATCGACCCCGCGAGCGACGGCGCGGTCGTCACCTTCGCGGTGATGGACCGGCTGCGCGAGCAGTTCCTCGCGCGGATCGGCTTCGCCGACCTGCTCCATCCCGCCGGCTGAGGCGGGCGGCGCCTGCCGGCCTCGCTCCCGCCGCGGCCGCGCGCCGGCGGGAGCGACGTCGCGGGCGGGTCGATGGTGCCCGATCGGCAACATAGACCTGTCCGCGCGCTGGCTGGGCAAGGTCGCGGCGACACCGCATTTTCGCCGCGTCCACCTTGCCCCGCCGCGCGCGGCCGGGCCGAGCAGGAGCGAACCATGAAGACGCTGATCCCCGGCCGCCTCGAGGCCTTTCTCGCGCAGGACGACGATGCACCGATCGTCATGCTCAACCTCCTGCGGTTCGCGCCCGGCGCTGGCCGCGCGCGCTACACCGACTATCTCACGCGCGCGGCGCCGATCGTCGCGCGCCACGGCGGCGCGATCGCCTTCGCGGGCGACGGCCTCGCCGCGCTGGCGGCCGAGCCGGGGCAGGCGTGGGACGCGGTGGCGCTGGTACGCTATCCGTCGCGCGACGCCTTCGCCGCGCTGATCGCCGATCCCGATTACGCACCGATCGACGCGCTGCGCCAGGCCGCGCTGGTCGAGGCGGTGCTCCAACCCGTCGCGCCGCTGCTGCGCTGAGAGCCGAGGTGAGGATGAGACATCATCAGATCGATGCCGGTCCCGTGTCGCTCCACGTCGCGGAGCTGGGCAGCGGCACCCCCGTCATCTTCTGCCACGGCTTCCCGGACGTGTGGATCGGCTGGCGCCGCCAGATGGAGGCGCTCGCCGCCTCGGGCTATCGCGCGATCGCGCTCGACATGCGCGGCTATGGCCGCAGCACCGGGCCGGACGATCCGCACGGCTATACCGCGCTCCACGGCATCGGCGACGTGGTCGCGGTGCTCGACGCGCTCGCGCTGCCGCGCGCGACGATCGTCGGGCATGATTTCGGCGCGGCGGTGGCCTGGTATGGCGCGCTGCTGCGCCCCGACCGCTTTCCCGCGGTGTTCGCGATCAGCGTCCCGTTCCTGCCCCCCGGCGGACCGAGCCCGTTCGAGGCCATGGCCGCGGCGGGCAAGGCGGACAGCTTCTACATGTTCCGCCAGCGCGAGCCGGGCGCGGCGGCGCGCTGGGCCGATGCCGCGACGAGCTATCCCGGCTTCCTCTACCATTCGTCGGGCTCGCCCCCGCCCGAGGAGCGCTGGAACCCGTTCGACACGCGGCGCGACATGGCGCGGCCCGCGCCGGTGGCGGTGCCACCCTGGGCCGATCCCGACGACATCGCTTATGGCGTCGCCGAGTTCGCGCGCACCGGCTTCGAGCGTCCGCTCAACGCCTATCGCTCGCTCCAGCTCTTCGTCGATGCCACGCGCGGGCTGGTCGGGCGCCAGATCGCGCAGCCCGCCTATTTCCTGTGGGGCGCGGAGGATGGCATCACCCGCGTCCGCCGCTACGACGAGACACAGATGCGCGCCGACGCGCCCGGTCTGATCGGCGCGACGCGACTGGACGGGGTGGGGCATTGGCCGCATCGCGAGGCCCCCGACGCGACCAACCGGCTGCTGCTGGATTTCCTCGCCGCCGCCCACGCCTCGGGGTGACGCGCGAGCTTTCTCGGGGCTCTCGGGCTTAATCCCTGAACCAAAACGGGAAAATACTTAAAATGCGTCAGTGCGACTCGCTTTTAGCGGGGCGCGCCGAGGCGTATTCTCGTCCCTACAACATGGGAGGGGATCAATGACCAACTCGATGTCGACGCGTCGACGTTACTCGGTGCTCGCCGTGCTCACGGCGGCGAGCTGGGCCACGGTGGCCGTGGCTGCCCAGCTGGTGCTTCACCTGGCGCGCTGAGGCGCGCCGTATCGGCCGGTGCGGCTCCCGGGGGGGCGCCGCGCCGGCCTCGTTCTCAGTTGCTGTCGCTATTGTCGTCGTCACCGTCGGCGACGAGCAGGACGATGCCCGTCAGCGCGGCGAGGATGCCGATGCTGATCAGCGTGGTGGTCGGCACCTCGGCGCCGATCCGGCTGGCGCGCGCGGTGTCGCTGGCCGCGCGGGTCGAACCGGCGACCGACAGCGACGACGCCGGATTGGCGGCGGGCGCGGCGACCGCGGCGGCGGGCAGCGCGAGCATCGCGGCGACGCCCGCGACAATATGGGTGAAACGCGGCATTGGTGATCTCCCTGTCGGCGCCCCCTCGGCGCGTGGCGCGGGAAGCCTCCTAGAACAGCCGGATGTTGCAGTCATTTGACAAATGCGGCGGGCGGCGACGCGTCAGCGGATCGCGGCCGCGATCACCGCGCGCGTGCCGCGGTGCGCGGCGTCATAATGGAGCGCGGCGTCGAGGCTCTGCGCCATCGCGCGGATCAGCCGCGACCCCACGCCGGTGCCCTTCGGCCCATCGTCGCCGATGCCGATCCCATCGTCCTCCACCACCAGCCGGAAGCGCCCGTCGCCGTCATGCGCCAGCGCCACGCGCACCTCGCCGTCGCCTGCGGGATAGGCATATTTGCACGCGTTGCTGACCAGTTCGGTGACGATCACGCCGAGCGACACCGCGCGATCGGTCGGCAGCCGCAGCGCCTCGGCGATCAGCGTCAGCCGCCGCGGCGCCTCGCTGGTCGACCAGGTCGCGCCCAGCTCCTCGATCAGCTGCGCCAGATAGTCGCGCATCTCGACATGCTCGACCTCGTTGCCGGTGTAGAGCCGGCGATGCACCTGCGCGATCGCGCTGATGCGGCGCTGCGTGTCCTCCAGCGCGGCGCGCGCGCCCGGATCCTCCAGCGCGCTCGACTGCATCCGCACCATCGCCGAGACGAGCTGGAGCGAGTTGGCGACGCGGTGGTTCACCTCGGCGAGCAGCGCCTCCAGCCGCGCGTTGCTGGCGCGCAGCTCGGCCTCGGCGCGGGTCTTGAGCGCCTCCACCTCGGCGCGCTGCAGCACCTGGCGGAAGGTGGCGTCGAGCAGGTCGAAGAAATCCTCGCCCGGCGTCTTCACCACGTAATCGGCCGCGCCCGCGCGCAGCGCCGCGACCGCGACGCGCGTCTCCTCCGATCCGCTGACATAGACCACGGCGGGGGGCAACGGCAGCGCCTGGAGCCGGGCGAGCGTCTCCAGCCCGTCGATGCCGGGCATGTAATGGTCCACCGCGACCAGATCGAACGGCTCCGCCGCCGCCGCCGCCACGCCCGCCTCGCCGCCGTCGGCGACGGTGACGCGATAGCCGCGCCGCTCGAGCGCGCGACTGACCAGCCGGCGGATCCCGGCGTCGTCGTCGATGTAGAGGATGCGGGTACCCGCGGCGATGGTCACGGGCGTGGCTCAGGCCGCCCCGTCGAGATCGGGCACCTGGATCACCGAGAGGAACAGGCCCAGCTGACGGATCGCCTGGGCGAAGCTCTCATAGTTCACCGGCTTGGTGATATAGACGTTGGCGCCGAGATCGTAGCAGCGCTGGATCTCGCGCGAATCGTCGGTGGTGGTCAGCACCACCACGGGGGTGCGCTTGACCGGGCCGTCGCTGTTCTTGATCCGCGCCAGGATGTCGGTGCCGCTCATGTCGGGCAGGTTGAGGTCGAGCAGCACCAGGGCGGGGCCGTTGAGCGCGGGGCCGACCGGATCGTTGAAGATATAGTCGAGCGCGCTGGTGCCATCGGTGAAATGGCGGATCTCGTTGAGGATGCCGGCGCGCCGGATGTTCTTCTCGATGAGGCGCGCGTGCCCCTCATCGTCCTCGATCATCACGATGCCGACCGACTGGTGCGCGTTCATTCGCTTCTGCCCCGAACTTCCGAAGGTTGTGATTCCAGCGTCAATGGTAGTGATAGCGTGAAAGTCGCGCCCTGTCCCAGGTTGGACTCGACGCCGATCGTGCCGCCCAGCCGGAACACCAGCGCGCGCACCGTGGCGAGCCCGATGCCCTCGCCGGGCTTGTCCTGCGCGCCCGAGCGGCGGAACAGGTCGAACACGCGCGCATGGTCGCGCGGGTCGATGCCGCGGCCATTGTCGGCGATGGCGTAGATCACGCGCTGCGCCTCGCGCCGCCCGCTCACCGTGATGCGGCCGGGCACGCCGGGGCGAAGGTATTTCACCGCATTCTCGATCAGGTTGGAGAAGATCTGATCGAGCGAGAAGCGGTCGCTGATCACCTCGGGCAGCGTGCCCGCTACCTCCAGCGTGGCGTCGGCGTCGGCGAGCCGGTGGGTGAGTGTGTCGCGGATCTGCCCGACGAGCTGCGCCACGTCGATCCGCTCGGGCGCGAGCTGGCGCCGGCCCTGTCGCGAGAGCTGGAGGATCGCGTTGATGAGGCGGTCCATCTTCTGCGTCGAGGCGCGGATGAAGCCGATCGCCTCGGGCAGGTCCTCGCGCGCCGACAATCGCGCTTCCTCGCTGAGCAGTTGCGGCGCCTCGGCCTCGACCGAGTCGACCAGCGCGCCGAGCTGGCCCGTGGCCGCTTCCAGCTCGGCGGTGAAGCCCATCACGTTGACCAAGGGCGAGCGCAGGTCGTGGCTGACGATATAGGCGAAACGCTGGATCTCCTCGTTGGCGCGGGTGAGATCCTCGGTGCGCTCGGCCACCATCTCCTCGAGGCTGTCGGCGAGGGCCAGGGTGGCGTCGCGCGAGCGCGCCAGGTCGCGCGTATAGGCCAGCACCGTCAGCAGCGCGATCACCGCGAGCGCGGCGAGCAGCACCGCGGCGAGCGCCAGCACCGCGTAGAAGGCGCGCTCGGTGACGCGCAGCTCGCGGTCGCGGATCGCGAGCAGCCTGCGCTCCTCGCGCGCCATCCGCTCCATCAGGAAGCGCACCGCGCGCATGCTGCTCGCCTCGGCGTCGGCGCGGAAGGCGGCGAGCGCGCCGCGATGGTCGCCGCGCTCCACCAGCGCCATCGTCTCGGCGCGGCGCTGCGCCAGCGCGCCGAGCTGGAGCCGCAGCCCGTCGAGATGGTCGCGCTGGCGCGGATTGTCCGCGGTCAGCCGAGTGAGCGCGGCGAGCCGCCGCGGCAGTTCGGCGGCGGCGCGGTGATAGCCGTCGCGATAGGCGGTGGTGGCGGGAGCGAGCAGCGCGCCGCGCCGCGTCGCCTCGGCCTCCTCGATCACGCGGCGCACCTCGACGATCGCTTTCTCGACCTCATAGGTGTGTACCACCGCGCTTGTGTGCGCCTGGTTCTGCCGCGTCACCCAGGCGGCGCCGCCCCCCGCGGCGAGCAGCGCGAGAAAGCCCGGCACCAGCAGCGCGGTGAGCCGCGGCGCGATCTTGCCCTCGGGCGGCAGCAGGAACCTGGGGGTGGCCACGGCCGCAGCGGTTAGCGCGCCCCGCGCGCCAGCGCCAGAGACGGCGATGACGAGACGGTGATGTGCCGGGAAATAGTCCGCAACATTTCACGGAACGGACACAATCTCGTCCTAGCGCGTGCGGCGCGGGGGGAGCCGCATGGATCGGGGCCGGCGCTCGGGGAGGGCGGCGGAACGCCCGTGGGCCGATCAACGGGGCGCGACCGGCGCCCGGCGCGCGCCCCATGCCTCTTGCCGCGAACAGACAAGAGGGAAGCCATGCGTTCATCGTCCAGATCGATCCTGCTCGCCACCGCCGCGGTGAGCCTCGTCACGCTCGCGCCGTCGGCGCTGGCGCAGACCGCCGCGCCCGCGCCGGACACCACCGCCGCCGCGAGCGCTGAGGACGAGGGGCTGGGCGAGGTGGTCGTCACCGCGGAGCGCCGCAGCGAGAACATCCAGCGCGTGCCCGTGTCGGTCGCGGTGGTGGACGGTGACTCGCTGCGCACCTTCCAGGCCGGCGGCGAGGACGCGCTCGCGCTCGCGGGCCGCGTCCCCGGCCTCTATGCCGAGACCACCACGGGCCGCATCTTCCCGCGCTTCTACATCCGCGGCCTTGGCAACATCGACTTCTACCTCGGCGCGTCGCAGCCGGTGTCGATCATCCAGGACGACATCGTGCTCGAGCATGTCGTGCTGAAGTCCAACCCGGTCTATGACGTCGCCAACGTCGAGGTGCTGCGCGGCCCGCAGGGCTCGCTGTTCGGGCGCAACACCACCGCGGGCATCATCAAGTTCGACACGATCCGCCCGGGCCAGACGTGGAGCAGCCGCTTCAACGCCTCCTACGGCAGCTACAACACCGTCACCTTCGACGGCGGCGTCGGCGGCCCGATCGTGCAGGACAAGATCGCGATCCGCCTCTCCGGCCTGTACCAGCACCGCGACAATTGGGTCGACAACACGTTCTCGGGAACCGGCGCTGACGGCACCCGCGGCGGGCGCGACCAGCTCGGCGGCTTCGACGAGCGCGACGCGCGGCTCCAGCTGCTGTTCACGCCGACCGAGGACCTGTCGGTCAACGTCTCGGGCCATGTCCGCTCCTACGAGGGCACCTCGACGATCTTCCACCGCGGCGCGCTGCTGCGCGGGCAGAACAACATCAACCGCGAGCCGCGCGACCGCGTCGCGCTCGACGAGGCCGACGGCAACCCGCAGGCGTACAAGACCTATGGCGGCTCGGTGAACGCCGCCTGGGACTTCGGCGCGGCGACGCTGACCTCGATCACCGGTTATGAGACCACCTCGGGCTACAGCCGCGGCGACACCGACGGCGGCGCCGCGGTCAATTTCGGCGGTGTCGGCTTCGGCCAGAGCGAGGGCCGCGTCCGCGACCTCGACCAGTGGACCCAGGAGCTGCGCCTCGCCAGCAACGGCGACGGCGCGTTCAAGTGGCAGTTCGGCGGCTTCTACTTCGACAGCCGCGACGTCACCGACTTCTACCAGCGCGGCTTCTTCCTGCGCCCGGGCACGACCGGCTACAATCCGAACAACTGGGTGCGGCTGCACAACGTCAACACCAGCTGGGCGGTGTTCGGTCAGGCGAGCTACCGCCTCGCCGACCGGCTGACGCTGACCGCGGGCGCCCGCTACACCGAGGACGACAAGCGCACCGAGCTGGTCCGCTCGGGCCGCAACGCTGCCGGCACCACCGAGACGTTCCCGGCGAGCGCGCCGCGCAGCGTGAAGCTCTCCGGCAAGGAGCCGAGCTGGGACGTCTCGGCGCTGTACGAGCTGGATGATGCCACCAGCGTCTACGCCCGCGTCGCGCGCGGCTTCCGCGGCCCGACGATCCAGGGTCGCTCGGCGGTGTTCAACACGCCCTTCACCACCGCCGATTCCGAGACGATCATGTCCTACGAGGCGGGCGTGAAGTCGCGGCCGACCAGCAACCTGCGCCTCAACGCCACGGCCTTCACCTATCGCGTCAAGGACATCCAGCTCAACGGCAACGACGCCGACGGCAACGGCGTGCTGTTCAACGCCGACCATGCCGATGCCTATGGCGTCGAGGCCGAGCTGGAGTGGCGGCCGATCCGCAACATCACCTTCTCGCTGGGTGGCAGCGCGATCCACACCGAGATCAAGGACAAGCAGGTCTATGCCCAGGTCTGCGCCTTCGGCGGCGTGGTCACCTGCACGGTGCAGGACCCGACGATCACGCGCACGATCTTCGGCCAGCCCGCGGTGCTGGCGCAGATCGACGGCAACCCTTTGCCCAACGCGCCGCGCTGGCAGCTCGACGCCGCGGTCCGCTACGACATCCCGCTGACGAACGAGGGCAAATTGTTCGTCTCGAGCGACGTCAACGTGCAGGGTTACACCAACCTGGTGCTGTACAAGACGCGCGAGTTCTACGCCGACGGCAACCTCGAGCTGGGGCTCAAGGTCGGATACACCACCGCCGACGGCAAGTATGAGATCGCCGCCTTCGCGCGCAACATCACCGACGAGAAGAACCTCAAGGGCGTGATCGAGAACTACAACGCCGCGGTGTTCAACGAACCGCGCGTGGTGGGCATCTCGCTCGCGGGGCGCTTCGACTGAGACGAGCGGGCGGGGGGCGCCACCCCTCGCCCGACCCTTCCGGCCGCGCGCGCCAGCGGCTAGACGCCGCGCGGGGAGGGCCGTGCATGCCGATCGATCTCGTGTGCCTCGATGCCGACGACACCTTGTGGCACAACATGCGCTTCTTCGACGCCGCCGAGCGCGCCTTCGCCGAGCTGGTCGCGCCTTATGCCGAGGCGCCCGCGGCGCGCGCGCGGATGGAGGCGATCGAGGTGCGCAACCTCAAACATTACGGCTATGGCGCGAAGAGCTTCACGCTGTCGATGATCGAGACCGCGCTGGAGCTGGCGGGCGACGCGCTGCCCGCGGCGAGCGTGCGCCGTCTGCTCGAGATCGGGCGCACCTTGCTCGACCATCCGGTCGAGCTGCTCGACGACGTCGCCGCGACGCTCGACCGGCTCGCCGCCGCGGCGCGGCTGGTGCTGGTGACCAAGGGGGATCTGCTGCACCAGGAGGTGAAGCTCGCCGCCTCCGGGCTGGGCGGGCTGTTCACCGGGGTGGAGATCGTCAGCGACAAGCGCGCCGAGACGTTCGTGCGCGTGTTCCATCGCTATGGCTGCGCGCCCGAGCGCGCGGTGATGGCGGGGGATTCGCTCCGCTCGGACGTGCTGCCCGCGCTCGCCGCCGGTGCCTGGGGCGCCTATGTTCCGCAGCCGCTGGCGTGGAGCCACGAGGCCGCTGCGGTGCCGGCCGACCATCCCCGCTTCCGCCAGCTCGCACGGCTCGGCGACCTGCCGGACTGGATCGCGACGATCGGCTGAGCCTCGGTCTGGCCGCGCGACAGCGGGTGTGTGGAGTCGTGGGCGCACCGCCGCCGTCATGCCGGGCTCGACCCGGCATCCATGGTGCCGCGAGCCTTGCTCTCGCGGCGGGATGGATTCCGGCTCAAGGCCGGGATGACGGGGCCGGGTTGACGGGGCCGGGACGCCGCGCCGCGCGCGACGACCCGACCCGGCGTCACATGGCCCTCAGCCCGCCTCGACCGGCGCGGCCTTGCCGCCCTTTTTCTTGCCCGGCTTCTTCGGCGCGGCGGGCTCGATCGCGAAGGAGAGCGCGCCCTCCTTCAGCTTCACCGTCACCTCGCCGCCGTGGACCAGCTTGCCGAACAGCAGCTCCTCGGCGAGCGGCTGCTTGATCTTCTCCTGGATCAGGCGGCCCATCGGGCGCGCGCCGTACAGCTTGTCATAGCCCTTGTCGGTGAGCCACTTCTTGGCCTCGTCGTCGAGCTTGATGTGGACGTCGCGGTCGGCCAGCTGGAGTTCCAGCTGGAGGATGAACTTGTCCACCACACGCGCCACCACCTCGGGCGGCAGGTAGCCGAACGGCACGATCGCATCGAGCCGGTTGCGGAACTCGGGCGTGAACATCTTCTGCACCGCCTGCTCGTCCTCGCCCTCGCGGGTGAGGGTGCCGAAGCCGACCGTCTCGCGCGCCATGTCGGCCGCGCCCGCGTTGGTCGTCATGATCAGGATGACGTTGCGGAAGTCGACGGTCTTGCCGTGCTGGTCGGTGAGCCGCCCGTTGTCCATCACCTGCAGCAGGATGTTGAACAGGTCGGGGTGCGCCTTCTCGATCTCGTCGAGCAGCAGCACGCAATGCGGGTTCTGGTCGACCGCGTCGGTCAGCAGGCCGCCCTGGTCGAAGCCGACATAGCCCGGGGGCGCACCGATCAGCCGGCTGACCGAGTGGCGCTCCATATATTCGCTCATGTCGAAGCGCTGGAGCGGGATGCCCAGGATCGTCGAGAGCTGCTTGGCCACCTCGGTCTTGCCGACGCCGGTCGGGCCGGTGAAGAGATAGTTGCCGATCGGCTTCTCCGGCTCGCGCAGTCCGGCGCGCGCCAGCTTGATCGCCGACGACAGCTTCTCGATCGCGGCGTTCTGGCCGAACACCACGCGCTTCAGGTCGGTCTCGAGCGTCTCGAGCTGCTTCTTGTCGTCGGTCGACACGCTCTTCGGCGGGATCCGCGCCATGGTTGCGATGACCGCCTCGATCTCCTTGGCGGTGATCGTCTTCTTGCGCTTCGACGGCGGCACCAGCATCTGCATCGCGCCGACCTCGTCGATCACGTCGATCGCCTTGTCGGGCAGCTTGCGGTCGTTGATGTAGCGCGCGCTGAGCTCCACCGCCGACTTGATCGCGTCGGGCGTGTACTTGACCGAGTGATGGTCCTCGAACGCCGAGCGCAGGCCGGCGAGGATCTTGATCGTGTCCTCGATCGAGGGTTCGTTGACGTCGATCTTCTGGAAGCGCCGCAGCAGCGCGCGGTCCTTCTCGAAGTGGTTGCGGAACTCCTTGTAGGTGGTCGAGCCGATGCAGCGGATCGTGCCGCCCGACAGCGCCGGCTTGAGCAGGTTGGACGCGTCCATCGCGCCGCCGCTGGTCGCGCCGGCGCCGATCACGGTGTGGATCTCGTCGATGAACAGCACCGCGTGCGGCAGCTTCTCCAGCTCGTTGACGACCGCCTTGAGCCGCTCCTCGAAGTCACCGCGATAGCGCGTGCCGGCGAGCAAAGCGCCCATGTCGAGCGAGTAGATCACCGCGGGCTTGAGCACCTCGGGCACCTCGCCCTCGACGATCTTGCGCGCCAGCCCTTCCGCGATCGCGGTCTTGCCCACGCCGGGATCGCCGACGTAGAGCGGGTTGTTCTTGGAGCGGCGGCAGAGGATCTGCACGGTGCGGTCCACCTCGGCCATGCGGCCGATCAGGGGATCGACCTTGCCGACCTTCGCCTTCTCGTTGAGGTCGACGGTGAACTGCTTGAGCGCGCTCTCGCCCTTCTTGCCCGACGTGTCCGCCTTCTCCTTCTTCTCCTCCTCGGCCGCGCCCTTCACGCTGGTGGCCTCGGGGGTGGCGGCGCCCTTGCCGACGCCGTGGCTGATGAAGCTGACCGCGTCGAGGCGGCTCATGTCCTGCTGCTGGAGGAAATAGACCGCGTAGCTCTCGCGCTCGGAGAAGAGGGCGACCAGCACGTTGGCGCCGGTCACCTCGTCGCGGCCCGACGACTGGACGTGCAGGATCGCGCGCTGGACGACGCGCTGGAAGCCCGAGGTGGGCGAGGGATCGGTGGCGGCGTCGACGCGCAGCGCGCCGAGCTCGGTGTCGAGATAATGCGCGACCGTGGTCTTGAGCTCGCCGAGGTCGACGCCGCACGCGGACATCACCTGGCTGGCGTGCTCGTCGTCGATCAGCGCGAGCAGCAGATGCTCCAGCGTGGCATATTCGTGGCGGCGCGAGGAAGCGGCCTCGAGCGCCTTGTGCAGCGTGGTCTCGAGAGCGCTGGCGAATGAGGGCATCAGATTACTCCTAGCGGGCCGCGTGAGGACACGCGGCCCATCGTCACGAATGTCGTGATTGAGTGGCCCCGCATCAAGCGCTGGCCATCCGCACCGGGAGCGATGGTTCGCCAGCCCAGTGCGCCAGCGTTCATCGCTTGAATAGCGCGTCCGCGCTTGCACGATGGTTAACGGCGCCATCTATTTTGCGCCGGATCCGCGCGATCTCGCCTTCGAGTGCGGCGACGCGCGCCTCCAGCTCGGCGACGGAGAGCCGGTCGAGATCCTCGCGCAGCAGCGCGGCAAGCGGGTCGTCGCGCTGCGGGCCGAGGATGTCGTCGAGGTCCATGCGCGGATCGTCCTACCGGGGCGGCGCGGAGTCAAGCCGCGGCGAACCCGCGCGGCGGCGCGCGCGTTGACGCCCGCGCCGCCCCGGCCATAAGGCGGGGAAGACGCCAGAATGAAAGGGTTGCCCGAGCGATGACCGACCTGCCCGAGGTGATGCTGGCGATCGATCCCGCGGAGTCCGGCGGCCCGGAAGTGCTGGTGCCGGTCGAGCGCGCGGTGCCGCGGCCGGATGCGGGCGAGCTGCTGGTGCGAGTCGCCGCCGCGGGGGTCAACCGGCCCGACGTGCTGCAGCGCGAGGGGAAGTACCCGCCGCCGCCCGGCGCGCCGAGCGTGCTAGGGCTGGAGCTGGCGGGCGAGGTGGTGGCGCTCGGCGACGGGGTCGAGCCGGCGCTGCTCGGCCAGCCGGTCTGCGCGCTGGTCGCCGGCGGCGCCTATGCCGAATACGCGCTCGTGCCCGCGGGCCAGGTGCTGCCCGTGCCCGCGGCGCTGTCGCTGTTCGAGGCGGCGGCGCTGCCCGAGACGCTCTACACGGTGTGGACCAACCTGTTCGAGCGCGCCTTCGCGATGGAGGGCGACACGGTGCTGGTGCACGGCGGCACCAGCGGGATCGGCACGATGGCGATCACGCTCGCCAATCTGTTCGGGCTGGAGATCATCGTCACCGTCGGTTCGGACGAGAAGGCCGCGGCGGCGCTTCGGCTCGGCGCGGACCATGCGATCAACTATCGCAGCGAGGATTTCGTCGCGCGCGTGCGCGAGATCACCGAGGGACGCGGCTGCGCGGCGGTGCTCGACATGGTCGGCGGCGACTATGTGCCGCGCAACCTCCAGTGCCTCGCCGAGGACGGCCGCCATGTCTCGATCGCGGTGCAGCGCGGCGCCAGCGCGACCGTGCCGCTGTTCGAGATCATGCGGCGGCGGCTGACGCTGACCGGCTCGACGCTGCGCGCGCGCGACGCCGGCTTCAAGGCGCTGGTGACCGACGAGATCGCGCGGACGGTGTGGCCCTTCGCCGCGGCGGGCAAGCTCAAGCCGGTGATGGACCGCAGCTTCCCGCTGGCGCAGGCGGCCGAGGCGCACCGGCGGATGGAGAGCGGCGACCACGTCGGCAAGATCGTGCTGACGATGGGGTGAGACGCTGTGGGGCGGGGGCGCCCCTCTTCTCGGCGTCATCCTGAACTCGTTTCAGGATCCACCGTGCCGCGCACCCCGCGGCCGAGGCGCCTGCGGACCGGTGGATTCTGAGACAAGCTCAGGATGACGCCGGTGCGGAGAGGCGGGCGTTTGCGCTCACGCCCTCCCCCTTCAATCCTCCGCGATCAGGCTGGTCTTTCCCGTGTCGCGCATGCGCAGGTACACCAGCAGCGACACGCCGATCATCACCGTGACATACCAGTAGAAGCCCTGCTCCCAGCCGTGCTGCTTGAAGCTCAGCGCGACATATTCCGCCGTCCCGCCGAAGATCGTGTTGGCCAGCGCATAGGGCAGCGCCACCCCCAGCGCGCGGATGTGCGCGGGGAACAGCTCCGCCTTCACCACCGCGTTGATCGAGGTATAGCCCGTCACGATCACCAGCGCCGCCATCACCAGCAATCCCGCGACGGTCGCGTCGCGCGTCTGCTCCAGCGCGGAGAAGATCGGATAGGTGAACAGCACCCCCGCCACGCCGAACGCCACCATCAGCGGCTTGCGCCCGATCCGGTCCGACAGCCCGCCCGCGACCGGCTGGAGCAGCATGAAGGCGAACAGCGTCACCGCGTTGATCTGGGTCGCGGTCTCCTTGGAGAAGCCCGAGGTGTTGACCAGGAACTTCTGCATGTAGATCGAGTAAGCGTAGAAGGCGAGCGTGCCCCCGGCGGTGAGCAGCATCACCAGCGCGGTCTCGCGCGGGTGGCGGCGCAGCAGCGTGCCGAAGCCCGACTTGAGCGCGTCGCTCGCCTTGGCCTTCTCGAAGCTCTGCGTCTCGGCCAGCCCGCGGCGCAGCCAGAACACGACGAGCGCCAGCACCGCGCCGATCGCGAAGGGGATGCGCCAGCCCCAGCTCGTCAGCGCCGCCTCGCTCATCAGCGATTGCAACACCACCAGCAGCAGGATCGCGAGCAGCTGCCCCGAGATCAGCGTGACGTACTGGAAGGACGAGAAGAAGCCGCGCCGCTCCTTGCCCGCCATCTCGGACAGATAGGTCGCGCTGGCGCCATATTCGCCGCCCACCGACAGCCCCTGCATCAGCCGCGCGAGCACCAGCAGCGCGGGCGCGCCATAGCCGATCGTCTCGATCCCGGGCGCGCAGGCGATGATCAGCGAGCCGGTGCACATCAGCGTCACCGACAGCGTCAGCCCCGCCTTGCGCCCGCGCCGGTCGGCGTAGATGCCCATGATCCACGCCCCGATCGGCCGCATCACGAAGCCCACCGCGAACACCGCCGCGGCGCTCAGCAGCTGGGCGGTGGGGTCGTCCTTGGGGAAGAAGTGGCCGACGAAATAGAGCGTGAAGGCGGAATAGACGTACCAGTCGAACCACTCGACCAGATTGCCGGTCGAGCCGCCGATGATCGACTTGAGCCGGCCGGAAACAGGGGCTGCCGCGGGGGTGGTAGGTGGCGCGACGGCCATGGCGTCTCTCCTCATCGTATGTGGTTTATCTCGCGTAGAGCGCGGGCGCCCACAATCCTCCCCGGTCCGGGGAGGGCGATGACATGAGGGTGGTTCGCCCTGCGTCGACGTGTAGGTGACACCTCTTCCGTCATCCCGGGCTCGACCCGGGATCCATGGTGCGGCGTACGCCCAGACCGCGGTTCCTGCGGCGCCATGGATCCCGGCTCCAGGCCGGGATGACGGCAGAGCGTGAGACGGCGGTTCGCTGCAGCGCCCTTCGCGATCGACCGGCGGTACCGCGGAGGATCTGCGTCGCCCATCAGAACCGCAGGCTCAGCCAGGCCGCGAGGAAGTCCGAGCTGTGATACCCCGCACGCGTCAGCGCGTCCTTGGCGATCAGATGCTCGTAGCGCCCGGTCACGCTCACCCGCGGCGTCACCGCCCAGATCGCCTGGACGCGGATCAGGTCGGCGATGCGCTTGCCCGCCACGTCCTGCGTGCCGGCGAAGGCGGCGCCCGAGGCGCGGTACACCGCGTCCTTCTCGGTCGCGCGCCACGCCATCGTATATTCGCCCGTGACGCGCAGCCGCTTCACCGGGGTGAACGACACGTTGGGCGAGACCGACATCAGGTTGGTCGGCGTCAGGAACAGCTGGTAGCTGTAATAGATGTTGTTGCCGTACAGCCCGCTCGCGGTGCGCAGCGTGCCGCCGTCGTAGCTGCCCCCGCCGCTGGCATAATCGAGGTGGACGCCGACGCGCGGCGCGCTCGCCGCCGCGCCCAGCCGGTAGGTCTGCGCCACGAACGCCTGCCACGCGCGGATCGGCCGGTCACCGAAGGTGCCGCGCTGGTGGTTCACCGTCCAGTCGAGCGTCACCGGCCCGGCGTCGCCGTAGAGGTGGAGCCCGTAGAACAGGCGCTCCTCGCGCGCGACCGAGCCGTTCGACGTCGCCGCGCGATTGCGCAGCCGCCACACGAACGGATCGAAGAACAGCTTCGACCCGCCGAGGACCTCGCCGGGCAGCGCATAGCCGAAGGTGACGCCGCTGAAGCGCCGCCCGCCGTCGGTGCGATCGTCGCTCAATCCCTGCTGGCCGTAGTTCACGTAGCGCAGATCGAACAGGTCGGCGCGGACGCGCTTGCCGCGCGCATAGGCGCGGACACCGTCGAGCACGAAGTGGAGCGTGGGGTCGTCGCGCACCGAGGTGAGCAGGTTGGGCCCGTCGGAGAATTCCTGCCGCCCTGCGCGCACGCCCACGGACGCGCCGCCGATCGTGCCATAGACCTCGCCAAAGCCCTGCGACAGCGTCAGCGCGTTGCGCAGGTTGCCCGCGGGCGTGCCGAGGTTGACGCCGTCGACCCGCGCCTTGGCGAGCTCGCCGAAGACGCGGACATGCTCGCCGAGGTGGAGGTCGGCGCCGGCGAACACGCGCAGCCGCTCCTGCCGCTGCGCCTCGCGGTCGCGCAGGTCGGGGTTGGTGGTGGCCTGCACGCGGTAGCGGATCTCGCCCGACAGCGTGACATAGACCTTGCCGTCCTCGGTCAGCGGCAGGAACTTGAGCCGGTCGAGCGGGTCGTCGCGCTGGTCCGCGTCGGCCATCGCGCGCCAGTCCTCGGCCCAGCGCGAGACATTGTATTTGCCCTGTGCGGTGCCCTCGCCGATCCCGGCGGCGGGATATTCGGACGCGATCGGCGTCGCCGGCGCGGCCTTGCCGCCCCCCGCCTGCGCCCGGGCGGGCGCCGCCGCCAGCAGGGCAGGGGCGAGCAGCGCGCTCGACATCAGTGAAACTCGTATCATGACCTCTCCACGGGCTGGCGGCTCGACCCGGCGTGACGGCGGCCGTCGCTCTCCCGGCCATCGTACGTCGCCGCGGTCGGGCGGGCGAAAACACGCGCATCCTAGGATTTCCGCGGCTCCGGGCGCGGCGAGGCGCGGGTTTCCGCATGGTCTCGGCGACCCGGATGCGGTATCCCGCACGCGTGTTCCCGCCGCGTCGCCCCGGTCTGCTGCTCGCCGCGCTCGCGGTCGTGCTGCTCGGCGCGCTGTTCTACCTCGCCGCGGCGCACGTGACGCGGCAGCGCGCGCTCGACCGGGTCGAGGACGAGGCGCTGCGCACCGCGCGCCAGCAGGCGCGGCTGATCGACAGCGAGCTCGCCAAATTTCGCCTGCTGCCGATCGTGCTGAGCGAATATGGCGACCTGCGCGACGCGCTGGTGCAGGGCGCCGCCTCGCGCGCCGCGACGCGGCTCGACGACAAGCTCGCCTCGCTGGCGCGGCGCACCGGCGCGCCGGTGATCTACGCTATCGACTCGCGCGGTCTCACCGTCTCTGCCTCCAACGCCGCCGGCGCGCAGAGCTTCGTCGGCCACGATTACCGCTTCCGGCCCTATTTCCAGCAGGCGATGCGCGACGGCGCGGCCGAGCATTTCGCGCTCGGCAACGTCAGCGGGCGGCCCGGGCTGTTCATGGCGCGGCGGATCGACGGCGCCGCGGGGCCGCTCGGCGTCGTGGTGGTGAAGGTCGAGTTCGACGCGATCACGCGCGCCTGGGCCAATGATCCGGGCCAGACCCTGCTCGCCGACGCGCGCGGCATCGTGCTCGCCGCGACCGACCCGCGCGCCGCGCTCCACGTGCTCGCGCCGCTGCCGCCCGCGACGCTCGCCGCGATCCGCCGCACCGGCCAGTTCCTCGACCGCCCGCTCGCGCCGACCGGCTATCGCTTCGCCGGCCGCGACGTCACCGCGCCCGGCGGCGCGCCGCTGCGCCTCACCGCGGTGCCGGCGGCACATCCCGGCTGGCGGCTGCTCCACCTCGTGCCCGTCACGCGCGCGCTGCGCGACGCCGCCAATCTGGCGCGGCTCGCCACCGCCACCGCGGTGCTGCTGCTGGCGCTGGTCGCGGCGCTGTGGCTGTGGCGGACCAGCCGAATCGCGCGCGCGGCCGCCGATCGCGCCCGGCTCGAGCAGGCGGTGGCGGCGCGCACCGCCGAGCTCAGCGCGGCGATGGCGCGGCGCGAGGATGCCGACCGCCGCTTCCGCGCCGCGCGCGAGGAGCTGGCGCAGGCCAACCGGCTCGCCTCGCTGGGCTCGATCACGGCGGGGCTGGCGCATGAGATCAACCAGCCGGTAGCGACGATCCGCACGCTCGCCGAGAACGCGCGCCACCATCTCGCGCAGCAGCGCACCGAGCGCGTCGCCGCCAGCCTCGACAGTGCGGTGGCACTGACCGAGCGGATCGGCACGATCACTCAGGAGATGCGCCGCTTCGCCCGGCGCGGCAGCGGTACCGCGGGGCCGATCGCGCTCGACGACGTGATCGACGGCACGCGGCTGCTGGTGGGCGACCGGCTGCGCGCCGCGCGCGTCGCGCTCGACTGGCCGCCGCCGGGGCAGCCGAGCGTCTTCGCCGGGCGCGTGCGGCTGGAGCAGGTGCTGGTCAACCTGATCAACAACGCGGTCGACGCGCTCTTCGGGCGCGCCGACCCGCGCGTCGCGCTCACCGTGACGACGAGGGAGGAATGGGTGGAGCTGACCGTGGCGGACAACGGGCCGGGGATCGACCCGGCGCTGGGCGACGAGGTGTTCAGCCCCTTCGTCACCGGGCGCCCCGACGGGCTCGGGCTCGGGCTCGGCATCGCGCGCGACATCATCGCGCAGTTCGACGGCACGCTGCGGATCGTCCCCTCCCCGCTCGGCGGCGCGGCGTTCCGCGCGACGGTGCGGCGCACATGAGCGAGGTGCCGCTCCGGGTCGTGCTGATCGACGACGACGAGGGCCTGCGCACCGCGCTGGCCGATTCCTTCGCCATCGCCGGGATCGAGGTGGAGCCGCACGGCGACGCGCGCGCCGCGCTGGCGCAGCTCGACGCCGACTTCCGCGGCATCGTCGTCAGCGACATCCGCATGCCGCGGATGGACGGTCATGCCCTGTTCGAGGCGGTGGCCGCGCGCGACCCCGAGCTGCCGGTCATCCTGATGACCGGGCATGGCGACATCGCGATGGCGGTGGCGGCACTCAAGCAGGGCGCGTTCGACTTCATCGCCAAGCCCTTCGCCGCCGACCATCTGATCGCCAGCGCGCGCCGCGCGCTCGAGATGCGCCGGTTGGTGCTGGAGAACCGCCGGCTGCGCGTCGCCGCGGCGGAGGCGGAGACGCACTACCCGCTGATCGGCGACACCCCCGCGATGGTGCGGCTGCGCGACACGATCCGCCAGCTCGCCGACGTCGACGTCGACGTGCTGGTCGAGGGCGAGACCGGCACGGGCAAGGAGCTGGTCGCGCTGCTGCTCCACCGCTGGAGCCACCGCCGCGCGCGCCAGTTCGTCGCGGTCGACTGCGCCGCTTTGCCCGACGCGGTGGCGGACGAGGCGCTGTTCGGCAGCCGCGCCCAGCCCGGCCGCGTCGCCGACGCCGACCGCGGTACTTTGTTCCTCGACGAGATCGACAGCATGTCGCCCGCGCTCCAGGGCAAGCTGCTGCGCGTGGTCGAGGAGCGCGAGCTGCCCCAGCCCGGCGGCGCGCCGCGCGTCGTCAACCTGCGCGTCGTCGCCGCGGCGAAGACCGATCTCGCCGCCGCGGTGGCCGAGGGGCGGTTCCGCGCCGACCTGCTCTACCGGCTCGAGACGGTGCGGCTGCGCATCCCGCCATTGCGCGAGCGCCGCGCCGACGTGCCGTTGCTGTTCGCCTATTTCCTCGGCGAGGCGGCGGAGCGGTTCGGGCGCGAGCGGCCCAACATCGATCCCGCGGTGGAGGCGCGGCTCGTCGCCGACGACTGGACCGGCAACGTCCGCGAGCTGCGCAACTATGCCACGCGCGTCGTGCTCGGCGTGGCGGAGGGGACGCCGAGCGCGGCCGACCAGCTGCCTCTGGCGGAGCGGGTCGACCGCTTCGAGGCTGCGACGATCCGCGCCGCGCTCGACCGCGTCCGCGGCGACGTCGGCGCCGCCGCGGCCGAGCTTCAGCTCCCGCGCCGCAGTCTCTATGACAGACTACAGCGCCACGGCATCGAGCCCGCGGCGTTCCGCCAGCGCGAGTGATCCTGCCCCGATGCGTCTCTTGTTCCTGTTCGCTTCCTTTCTCCCCGCCGCGCTGCTCGCCGCCGCCCCCGCCGCGGCCGAGCCGACCCTGCTCGAGGTCGACCAGCGGCTCGCCGCGATCGCCTGGCGGCTGACGACCGCCAACGCGTCCTTGTGCCGCGACCAGCAGCCCGTGATCGGCGCCACGCTCCACGCCGCCGACCAATATCCCCCCGCGCTGCGTGCCGCCTTCGTCGCGCCGGTGACGGTCGAGCTGGTGGTGCCGGGCGCCCCGGCGGCGAGCGCGGGGGTGGCGGCGGACGACGGGCTGATCGCGGTCGACGGCGCGGCGGTCGCGGCGCCGGCGGGCGGTGACGACGCCACCAGCGCGACGCGCGACGCCGCGCAGGCGCTGATCGCCGCGCGCCCGCCGGCCGCGCCGATCGCGCTGACATTGCGCCGCGCGGGGGCCGAGCGGACCGTCACGGTGCAGCCGCGTGCGGGCTGCCGCGTCGAGTTCGAGGTGCTCGCGGGCAGCAAGCTCGGCGCGTCCTCCGACGGGCGCGTGGTGCAGGTCGGCGGGCGGTTGTTCGAGTCGTTCGGCGACGATCAGGTCGCGGTCGTGGTGGCGCATGAGCTGGCGCACGCGATCCTGCGGCATCGCGCGCGGCTGGAGGCGGCGGGAGTCAAATGGGGGCTGCTCGCCGAGCTGGGGCGCAACGGCCGGCTGTTCCGCCAGACCGAGACCGAGGCCGACCTGCTCGGCGCCTATCTGCTTCGCAACGCCGGCTGGGACCCGCAGCTGGCGGTGCGCTTCTGGCGCGAGGAGGGTGGCAAGATCGACGGCGGCCTGTTCCGCAGCCGCACCCACCCGTCCGCCAAGGCACGCGCAGAGGCGATCGCGACCGAGCTGGCGACCATGCCCGCGGACGCGCCGCTGCCCTATGCGCCGCCGCTGCTGGCGAAGCGCGACGCGCCGCTCGAATAGGGGCTGATCGATCGACGTTGAAGCGTGCTTCGGCGAACGCCAGAGCCCATGGCCGCGAGGCTAGCGTTCTTGGCCTTGAGCTGCTGCCGGCGGAGGAGCACGCGCGTGTTTCGAACGTGGCGGATGTAACGTTGGCGTGTGATCCCTCTGGCGTGAACCCGCCGCGTGCTCCTGCGAACGCAGGAGCCTAGAGTCACGAGCGTCACGCCTGTGGCACTGGGCTCCCGCGTCCGCAGGAGCACGGAGAAACCCCAGCCCATGCTCCCGCGACCGCCACCTCGCGCGCCCCCGCGTGCGGGTGCTGTCGCTAACGGCCCGCCGGTCGCGCGCGCGCCATCGCCGCCATCACCGTGGCCGAGGCGAGCGCGCCCGCGAACAGGTCGCGCCGGGCACGTCGCGCGCGGCAGCAGGGGAAGGTCGCCAGCCGCGCGGGATCGGCGATCAGCGCGCAGAGCAGCGCCTCGTCGGCGTCGGGGCCGAACGGGCAGCCGCGGCACAGCGCGCGTCCGGCCCAGGCCTCGCCCAGCGTCATCACGCTGTCGATCACCGGCGCGAGCATGTCATAGCCGAGCGGCGCGAGCAGCGCGTGGAGCCGCTGCTGCACGGGCGCGCGATGGTCACGCGCGCGCCGCCAGCAGCGCACCGCGCGCAACACGACGGGCGCGGGCAGCGTCAGCGCCGCGGCCACAGCCACCCCACCCGCGCGCGATAGGCGTCATAATCCGCGCCGAAGCGCTCGCGCATCATCGCCTCCTCCTGCGGCACGCGCAGCAGGCACAAGGCCGCGAAGGCGGGGAGCGCCAGCGCGCCGGCGATCGCATTGTGGATCAGCAGCGGCTGCGCCACGACCGACAGGCCGATCGCGACATACATCGGGTGACGCCAGCGCGCATAGACGCCGCGGGTGACCAATTGATGGTCGCGGCGCAGCTCGAGCCCGGGGCTCCAGTTGCGACCCAGATCGGCGTGGCTGCGGTAGAACAGCCACAGCAGCGGCGGCACCAGCGCCGCGCCCAGCACGCTCGCCGCCGCGGGAAGCGGGTAATCGGCGAAGGCGAACAGGCCGGTGGCGAGGTGGAGCAGCGGCAGCAGCATCATCGTCGCGAACATCGCCGCGAGCACCAGCTGCTCCGCCGCGCCGAGGCGGCGCGTGACGATCGCGTTGCGGCGGTTGCGGCGATGATGCGGCAGCCGGATCGCGGACATGGCGCCATAGCCGGCGAGCCACACCAGCGGCGGCCAGCCGAGCGTCCGCCATCGCACCAGCGCCGCCGCGACCAGAACGAGCGACGTCAGCAGGAGCAGGCCAGTGGTGACGCCGACCATCAGCGGGGGGCGGGGGGGCGTGCGCTGTGCGGCGATCGTGTCCATGCTCGGCTCCTTGTTCGCTAATGCGAGTCTCTAGCATGAAGGATCGAGGATGTCAGCCGGGTTCGTCCGCGCGATGGCCCGTTTCGAGGATCGCGCGACGCGACATGAAGGGTGGCGCGCGGCGAGCGAGCGGACGCTGCGTCGGCGGGGGCTGGCCGGCCGCGCCGACGCGACGGCGCGCGGAGCCCGCGCTTGTACCGTGCGTTAGGGGAGGATGACCGATCCCGTTGATCCAGAACGCCGCCGCAAGCCCGCCTTCGACAAGGAAACGGGCAAGTTCGGCCAAGGCTATACCCGCGAGGACGAGCAACGTCTCGGCGCCGAGATGCCGTCAGGCTCAGTCGCGCCGCGCGCCTCGCGGATCGAGGCGGACGACCCCGCTTTGCCCCCCGACAACGGGCGCCGCGCCAGCTTCGACCCCGCCACCGGCGCGGTCCATGGCAGTGGTGCCGGCGCGGGCGGGGGCAATCCCGGCGAGGACCTGGAGGAGGATCGCGCCGGCGGCGACGGTCAGCCGCTCACCGGCAGCCGCGCGCGCCCGCGCTAGCGTGTGGTTTATCGCGTGCGGACCAGCCAAGTGCTCCTGCGAACGTAGGCGCTCAGAGCCACGCGCGTCACGTTTGCGGCACTGGACACCTGCATCCGCAAGAGCCCGGCTTAACCGGGGCGGATCGGTCCGGACCCAAAAAGGTTCATTGTCGCGGAAGCGGCTTGCCCCCGTCATCCCGGGCCCTTCGACAAGCTCAGGAGAGCCTTGACCCGGGATCCATCGCGCCGCGAGAGCCGCCGGCGTTGCTCTCGCGGCACCATGGATCCCGGCGCGAAGCCGGGATGACGGTGATGAAAGACTAAGCCGCCTTTTGCGGTCCGGACCCATCGATACCCCAAAGGCGGATCCGTTCGAGCCGACCCGCGCTCCCGCACGCGCGGGAGGACCGAGCGGCGGGCCGTAGCGCCGATGGCCCTGGACTCAGGCGTTCGCCGGAGCGCGTCGCCGCATCGGATGAGCGGGACCAGATCCGCGACCGCGACCGGCAGAGGGCGCTGGCCCCCTGCCGTCAGCGGCGGAGCGCAGGCGCTCAGCGCGCCGCGGGCGCCCCGCCGCCGGCACCCCGGCCGCGGCCGCCGCGGCGACGGCGGTTGCCCCCGCCATTGCCACCCGCCGGACCGGCGCTCGCGTTGGCGTAGTTGCGGCCCTGCGGCGAACCCGCGGTCGGGCGCGGCGCATGCGTCGCCTTGGGACGCGCCGGCGGACGGCCGCCGCGCGGACGATCCTCGCGCGGCGCGGGGTCGGCGCCGATCGCCTTGACGCGCTCGCTCTTGAGCTGCTCGGCGCGGCGCAGGAAGTCCTCGGGCAGCGCGACCTGGGTGACCTTCTGGCGCGTCAGCTTCTCGATGTCCTTGAGGTAGGGCCGCTCGTCGTCCGCGCAGAAGGCGATCGCCTCGCCGCTGCGCCCGGCGCGCGCGGTGCGGCCGATACGGTGGACATATTGCTCGGGCACGTTGGGCAGCTCGAAGTTGAACACATGGCTCACCCCCGAGACGTCGATGCCGCGCGCGGCGATGTCGGTGGCGACCAGGATCGGCACCTCGCCCGCCTTGAACGCCGCCAACGCGCGCTCGCGCTGCGGCTGCGACTTGTTGCCGTGGATCGCGTTGGCGGCGATGCCGTTGCCCGCGAGCAGTTTCACGACGCGGTCGGCGCCGTGCTTGGTGCGGGTGAACACCAGAGCGCGGTCGATCTTGGTCTCGCGCAGCAGGATGGTGAGCAGCGCCTGCTTCTCGGTCTGGTTGCAGAAGATCACCGACTGGTCGACGCGCTCCGCGGTGGTCGACTGCGGCACCACCGAGACGGTCGCCGGATCGGTGAGGAACTGGTCGGCGAGCTGGCGGATCGACGGCGGCATCGTCGCGGAGAAGAACAGCGACTGGCGCTTGCGCGGCAGCATGCGCACGATCTTCTTGAGCGCGTGGATGAAGCCGAGGTCGAGCATCTGATCGGCCTCGTCGAGCACGAGGATCTCGAGCATCGACAGGTTGAGATAGCCCTGCTCGATCACGTCGATCAGGCGACCCGGCGTGGCGACCAGGATATCGACGCCGCGCGCGACGTCGTTGCGGTTCTTGGCGATGCTGGTGCCGCCGAACACGGTCGCCACCGACAATTTGGAGAATCGCCCGTAGCCGCGCGCCGATTCGGCGATCTGGCTGGCGAGCTCGCGCGTCGGCGCCAGCACCAGCATGCGGCAGTGCGTCGGCAGCGGCTTCTTGCCTTCCGACAAGCGCTGGATCGAGGGCAGCACGAAGGCCGCGGTCTTGCCGGTGCCGGTCTGCGCGATGCCGAGCAGGTCCTTGCCCTCGAGCAGCAGCGGGATGCTGTCGCGCTGGATCGGGGTGGGCTCGGTATAGCCCTTTGCCTCGAGCGCGCGGACGAGCGGCTCGGCCAGGCCGAGATGGGAGAATGACATGGGATAATCCTGCGAAACAGGCCCACCGCGCGTCACGAAGACGCACGGGTGGCGGGGGGAGAATGACGCCCCGCGTGACTTGGGAAGCCCTGAAACAACAACCGAGACGGAGCCTGAACCCGCAAGGGCCCGATCACGCTGCATACGTCTCGATGCGGCGCAGATGGCGCAGGTGCAGCAAAAAGTCAAGGTGATGGCGTTGAACCCCTGGCCCATGATGGTGTTTGGACGAGGTGACGTTACCGAAGCAGCCTCTCTGACATGACCGACCCCACCGTTCCGACGCCGCGCCCACGCGCGCCCGCCGAGGCGCCCAGTATCGGGCGCTGGGACTGGGACATCCGGGCCGATCGCGTCACCTCCGACAGCGGCTTCGCCGCGCTCTATGGCGTAGCCCCAGAATTGGCACGCGACGGCGCGCCAATCGCCGACTTCTTCGGCGGCATTCATCCCGACGACCTGCCGCGCGTGCGCGAGGCGATCGACCACAGCATCGCCAGCGGTGCGCCGTTCGAAGCGGAATATCGGCTCGTCGACGCGGAGGGGCGGACGCGCTGGGTCGCGGCGCAGGGGCGTGTCGACCGCGATGCGGAGGGCGCGCCGGTCCACTTCCCCGGCGTCAGCTTCGACATCGACCAGCGCAAGCGCGCCGAGCTGCGCCTCGCCGCGCTGGTCGAGCTCGGCGATCGGCTGCGCGAGCCGGGCGACGCGGGCGACCTCGCGCTCGCCGCCGCCAAGGTGCTGGGCCGCGCGCTCGACGTCAGCCGTGCCGGCTATGGCACGGTCGACGCGGTGGCGGAGACGATCACCACCGAGCGTGCCTTCTGCGCGCCGGGCATCGATCCGCTGCCCGCCGTGCTCCACTTCCGCGACTATGGCTCGTATATCGAGGATCTTAAACGCGGCGTCACCGTCGCGATCGAGGACGTGCGGCTCGACCCGCGCACGCGCGACACCGCCGAGGGCCTGCGCCAGCTCGCCGCCATGTCGTTCATCAATATGCCGGTGACCGAGCAGGGCGGCTTCGTCGCGCTGCTGTACCTCAATCACGCGCACCCGCGGCCGTGGAGCGACGAGGAACAGGCGTTCGTCCGCGAAGTGGCCGAGCGGACCCGCGACGCGGTCGAGCGTCGTCGCGCCGAGCGCGAGTTGGCCGACCTCACCGCACATCTCGAGCAGGAGGTGGAGGCGCGCACCACCGAGCTGATGCGCGCCGAGGAGCAGCTGCGCCAAGCGCAGAAGATGGAGGCGGTGGGCCAGCTCACCGGCGGGTTGGCGCATGATTTCAACAATCTGCTGACTGGCATCTCGGGCGCGCTGGAGATGATCCAGGTGCGCGTGGCGCAGGGCCGCGTCGCCGAGCTCGACCGCTACGTCACTGCCGCACAGGGCGCGACGCGCCGCGCCGCAGCGTTGACGCATCGGCTGCTCGCTTTCTCGCGCCGCCAGACGCTCGACCCGCGCCCGACCGACGTCAACAGGCTGGTCAGCGACATGGAGGATCTGATCCGTCGCACTGTCGGCCCGGCGATCACGCTCGAGGTGGTCGGCGCGGCGGGGCTGTGGGACGCGCTGGTCGACCCCAATCAGCTCGAGAACGCACTGCTCAACCTGTGCATCAACGCACGCGACGCGATGCCAGAGGGGGGACGGATCACGATCGAGACCGCCAATCGCTGGCTCGACGAGCGCGGCGCGCGCGAGCGCGACCTGCCGCCGGGCCAGTATCTCTCGCTCTGCGTCAGCGATACCGGCACGGGCATGACGCCCGAGGTGCAGGCGCGCGCCTTTGACCCCTTCTACACCACCAAGCCGTTGGGCGAGGGCACCGGGCTGGGCCTGTCGATGATCTACGGCTTCGCGCGCCAGTCGGGCGGGCAGGCGCGCATCTACAGCGAGGTAGGACAGGGGACGACCTTGTGCATCTACCTGCCGCGCCACTATGGCGAGGCGGGCGGCGAGGAGGAGGCGGCGCTGCCGCTCGACCAGGCACCGGCGGCGCAGGGGACGCCGGTGGTGCTGGTGGTCGACGACGAGCCGACGATCCGGATGCTGGTGGTCGAGGTGCTCGCCGGGCTGGGCTATGCCACATTGGAGGCGGGCGACGGCGCGGCGGCGCTGCGGCTGCTCGGCGCGGGCGCGCGGCCCGACCTGCTGGTGACCGACGTCGGCCTGCCCGGCCAGATGAACGGGCGCCAGGTCGCCGACGCCGCGCTGGCGCTGATGCCCGCGCTCAAGGTGCTGTTCATCACCGGCTATGCCGAGAATGCGGTGATCGGCGGCGGTCAGCTGGCGCCCAACATGGGGCTGCTCACCAAGCCTTTCGCGATGGAGGCACTGGCGGGCAAGGTGCGCGCGCTGCTGGCGGGGTGAGCCGCGCGGCGCTGTTGCGTCCGCGCGCCGCGCGTGTAGACGCTGCGCCATGGACCTGGACCCGGCGGCCGCGCTCAGGGCGCTCGAGAACCGCAACTTCGGCGGGCACAGCGCGCGGCTGGGCATCCGCTATCATGACGCCGGCCCCGGCTGGGTCGAGTTGGCGCTGCCTTTCTCGCCCGATCTGATCGGTGACGAGGACAGCGGCGTGCTCGCCTCGGGGCCGATTATCGCGCTGATGGACGTCGCCACCAGCATCGCGGTGTGGCAGCGCATCGCCGCCTTCGCGCCGCACGCGACGCTGGACCTGCGGATCGACTATCTGCGCCCCGCCCGCCCCGGACTCACCGTGATCGGCCGCGCCGAGTGCCTGCGCGTCGCGCGCTCGATCGCCTTCACCCGCGGCATCGCGCATGACGGTGACCTCGCCGACCCGGTGGCGCATGTCGCGGCCACCTTCATGGTGCCGAGCGGCACCTACCCCAAGGTGGCGCCGTGAAGCTCCCCCCTTATGCCGAGCTGCTCGGCGCCGCGCTCGAGTTCGACGCCGCGGGCGCGCCCGTGATCGTGATGCCGTTCGGCGAGGATGTCGTCGGCCGCCCCGGCTTCCTCCAGGGCGGCGCGATCTCGGGGCTGCTCGAGGTCGCCGCGATCGCTGCGCTGCGTCACGCGCTGGCGGGCGAGGAGGGCGGCGGCGGGCGCGTCAAGCCGATCAACGTCACCGTCGACTTCATGCGCGGCGGGCGCGACCATGTCACTCGCGCCGCGGGGACGATCACGCGGTTGGGCACGCGCGTCGCCAATGTCGAGGCGGTGGCGTGGCAGGACGACCGTGCCCGCCCGATCGCGGCGGCGCGGATGAACTATCTGATCGAGCGCGACTAGGCCGCGCGCGATGACACCGCCGCTCGAGCCCGCGGTGCTGTTGCCGGCGTTCGCGCCCTATCTCGACGTGGCCGGGATCGCGGTGTTCGCCGCCTCGGGCGCGCTGGCGGCGGCACGGCGCGCGCAGACGCCGGTGACGCTCGCTTTCTTCGCGCTGGTCACCGGGGTCGGCGGGGGCACGGTGCGCGACCTGCTGATCGGCGCGCCGGTCTTCTGGGTGCATGACGCGCGCGTCGCCGCGGTGTGCCTGGTGATGGCGGCGGTGATCTGGGCCACCCCGGAGCGCTGGTGGCGCGGGGCCGCGCTCGACTGGTTCGACGCGGTCGGGCTCGCCGCCTACGCGGTCTATGGCGCGGCCAAGGCGCTGGGCTATGGCGTGCCCCCGGTCCCCGCCGCGCTGATGGGGGTGGTGACGGGCTGCGTCGGCGGCATCATCCGCGACGTGCTCGCGGGCGAGCCCTCGATCCTGATGCGCCCCGAACTCTACGTCACCGCCGCCGCGCTGGCGGCGGGGCTCCACGTCACGCTGCGCCAGCTCGGCGTGCCCCCACCCGTCGCCGCCAGCGTGGCGGCGGTGGCGGGGTTCACGCTGCGCGCCGCGGCGATCCGGTGGAAGCTCGCGCTGCCCGCCTACGGGCCGCGCTGAGCCGGCTCAGTCGCGCCGCACGCCGACGTCGCGGAAGGCGCGCGGCTCGATCGGCGGGATCGCCGATTCGTTGAGCGCGCATTGCCACAGGCCGACGTCGATCCAGCGCCCCTGCTTGTAGCCGACCTCGCGATACACGCCCGCGCGGCGGAAGCCGACCGCCTCGTGCAGCGTGATCGAGGCGTCGTTGGGCAGCGCGATCACCCCGATCGCCTGGGTGAAGCCCTGCGCGCGCAGCGTGTCGACCAGCGCCTCGTACAGCAGCCGGCCGACCCCCTGGCGCTGGGTGGCGTCGGCGGCGTAGATCGAGGTCTCGACGACATAGCGATAGGCCGGCCGGTCGCGGAAGCGCGTGGCATAAGCGTAAGCGAGCAGCCCGCGCTCGCCCCCGCCCTCGGCGAGCGATGCCGCGACGAGCCAGGGGTAATGACCGTCGGAGGCGGTGATCCGGTCGCGCATCGTCGCGGCGTCGGGCGCCTCGCTCTCGAACGACACCGTGCCCTGCAGCACATAGGGCGCGTAGATCGCGGCGATCGCGGCGGCGTCCGCCTCGGTCGCGGCGCGGATCGCGATCGGGCCGGGGGGCATCAGAGCCCCACCTTGGCGAGCACCAGCTGGAGCAGGGTGCGATCGGCCGCGCTCGCCTGCACCGGGCCGAGCCCCGCGCATTCGAGGCATTGCGCGCGCACCGAGGCGCCGGTCAGCAGCCGCCGCGCGTCGCCCAGCGCGACCGCGAACGCCTGTTGCCGCTGCCACGCCAGCCGCCCGACGGCGTCGGCGGGGGCGCCGGCATCGTCGTCGTCCTCCTGGCTGGCGAGTTGCTGCGCGATCTGCGCGGCGAAGCCGGGCTTCTTGTCGAGATAGACCACCGGCGGCTTGTCCTGGTCGAGCTTGGCGCGGCGCGCCGCCTCGCGCACCGCGGCATCGAGCCCGCCGAAGCGGTCGACCAGCTTGAGCTGATGCGCGATGCCGCCGACCCAGACGCGGCCCTGGCCGATCTCGTCGACGCGCTCGACCGGGAGCTTGCGCGACTGCGACACGCGCGACAGGAACTCGCGATAGCCGTGCTCGATGCCCGATTGCACCACCGCGTCGAGCTGCGGCGTGGTGCCCGCCAGCACGTCGGGCTGGCCCGACAACGGGGTGGTCTTCACCCCGTCCGCCGACAGGCCGATCTTGGTGAGCGTGTTCTCGAAGGTCGGGATGATGCCGAAGATGCCGATCGATCCCGTGATCGTCCCCGGCTCGGCGAAGATCACGTCGCCCGGGGTCGACACCCAATAGCCCCCCGAGGCGGCGAGCCCGCCCATCGACACCACAACGGGCAGCCCGCGGCGCTTGGCCTCGAGCACCGCCTGGCGGATCTTCTCGGACGCCAGCACCGACCCGCCCGGCGAGTCGACGCGCAGCACCAAGGCCTTGAGCTTGTTGTCGATCATGCCCTGGTAGAGCAGCTTGGACACGGTGTCGCCGCCGGCGGTGCCCGGCTGCGCCTCGCCGTCGACGATCTCGCCCGCGACGGTCAGCACGCCGATCTCGCCGGTCTTGGGCAGCGGCGCGGCATCGACATAGGCCTGGTAGCGGATCGTCTGGAACCAGCCGGCGGGCTTGCTGTCGTCGCCGCCCGCGAGCTGCGCGACGCGGCGGCCGAACGCGACGCGGTCGCCGAGCTTGTCGACCAGCCCGGTGGCGACGTTGGCGCGCGCGACATCGCCCTGCGCGCGCTGGACGAGCTGCGCCGGGTCGGCCAGCCACGGCGCGACCTGCGCCTTGGGCCGCGCGCTGGCGATCGACTCGCGCCATTGCTGGAACAAGGTGCCGTACAGTTCCTGCGCCGCGGCGCGCGCCTCGGGGCTCTGGTCGGTGCGGACATAGGGCTCGACCGCCGACTTGAACTTGCCGACGCGATAGACGTGCGCGTTGACGCCCAGCTTGTCGAGCAGCCCCTTGTAATAGAGCTGGCTGCCCCCCGGCCCGGCGAACAGCGTGCCGCCCAGCGGGTTCATCCACACCTCGCTCGCCGCCGAGGCGAGGCGATAGCCCGCGTCGGTATAAGCGGTGGCATAGGCCAGCACCGGCTTGCCCGCCTTGCGCGCGCGCAGCAACGCCTCCTGCACCTCGCCCAGCGCGGCGGGATAGCCCCCGCCGAACTTGTCGAGATCGAGCACGATCGCCTTGACGCGACCGTCGCCGCTGGCCGCGTCGATCGCGCGCAGCACGTCGCGCAGGCGGTATTGCTTGCCGATCTGCTGGCCGCTGAGCAGCGCGGTGGGCTGGATCTCCTCGGGCTGTTCGACGATCGGGCCGTCCAGCGCGAGCAGCAGCGCGCCGTCCTTGATCGCGCCGGGGCGCGAGCGCGCGTTGAGCGCGGCGAACAGCAGCGCGAAGAACAGCAGCATCGCCGCGAGCACCAGCGCATCCTTGATGCCCACCAGCAGCTTCCAGGCGCCACGCACCAGCTTCATCGTCTCGATCACCTCTGCGGGAGAATCCGGCGCGCCAGCCTAGCGCGACGTGTATCAATCAAGCAATACGGCTTGTGTTCCGCCGCCCGGTGCGGTCGCGGCGCGGCCGGCGCGGCGGCATCCTCGCGCGGGCTGGCGCGTTGCGCTGCGACACTCTCGGAGATCCCCATGCGCTCGCTTCTCTCCACCGTCGCGCTCGGCCTCGGCGCCGGCCTGGCCGCCGCCTTCGTGATGGACCGGTTCCAGGCGCTCGCCGCGCCGCCGCTCGGGCTCGACAAGGGCAATGACGATCCCGCCACGGTGAAAGCCGCCGACTCGGTCAGCCGCGCGGTGGAGGGGCGGCCGGTCACGCAGAAGAACCGTCGCCGCGCGGGCAGCGCGGTCCATTACGGCGTCGGCGCCGCGCTCGGGCTGGGCTATGTCGCCGCGGCGGAACGCTGGCCCGAGACCGCGACGGGCTTCGGCCTGCCGTTCGGCGCGCTGACGATGCTGCTGCTCGACGATCTGCTCGTCCCCGCCGCGGGCTGGGGGCCGTGGCCCGAGGCGGAGGCCAAGGGCAACCTCTACACCTTGGGCTCGCACCTCGTCTTCGCCGGCACCGTGGAGGGCGTGCGCCGCGGCGCCGGCGCGCTGCTCGACCGCGACTGAGGGCGGCCCTACCTCACGCCCGCCGTCATCCTGAACTCGTTTCAGGATCCACGCGCCCGCGAGCGCCGCGGCGTGTGAGTGAGCGGCACGGTGGATCCTGGAACGAGTTCAGGATGACGGAACGGGGCGGCCCGCGCTGCGCTCGCCAGATCGGGTCGCCGCGGCGCGCCGCTCCCTCGGCGTGACGCCGAACCGTCACCGGAGCGTCACCCGCGCGTCAAGCCGCGGTGACACGCGTGTCACATGGGCGGCGTAGGAACGGGCAGCGAGGGAGGGCTGCCATGCCGACGACGGTTCACTCGATCAGCGCGCTGACCGCGGCCCTGCCGCTGGGCGATATCGCCGACCTGTTCGACGCCGACGCACGCCCGCACCGGCCCGAGCAGGTGATCCCCGAGCAGCCGGGCGGCCCGCGCCGCCGCTATCGCACCGTGTGGATCAGCGACGTGCATCTCGGCACGCGCGGCTGCAACGCCGACATGCTGATCGACTTCCTCGACCATGTCGACAGCGACACCATGTACCTGGTCGGCGACATCATCGACGGCTGGCAGCTCAAGAAGCGCTTCTACTGGCCCGCCGCGCACAATGACGTGATCGGGCGGCTGATGAAGCGCGCGCGCCGCGGCACGCGCATGATCTATATCCCCGGCAACCACGACGAGATGTTCCGCCAGTTCGCCGGGCTCGACTTCGGCGGCATCCAGATCCGACGCAAGGCGATCCACGAGACCGCCGACGGCCGCCGCCTGCTGGTGCTCCACGGTGACGAGTTCGACGCGATCACCCTGTCGCACCGCTGGCTCGCGCATGTCGGCGATGCGGCGTACACGATGCTGATGGCGCTCAACCGCTGGGTCAGCGCGGTGCGGCGGCGCTGGGGCATGCCGTATTGGTCGCTCAGCAAGCACGCCAAGGCCAAGGTGAAGAACGCGGTGGCGTTCATCTCGCGCTTCGAGGAGATCGTCGCCGAGGCGGCGGGCAGCCGCGGGGTGCAGGGCGTGGTGTGCGGCCATATCCACACCGCCGAGATGCGCGAGATCGCGGGCATTTCTTATTACAACGACGGCGACTGGGTCGAGGGCTGCACCGCGCTGGTCGAGCATGGCGACGGCCGGATGGAGATCCTCGACTGGGGCGAGGAGATGCGCCGCCGCAGCGTGGCGCCCGCGGTGGCGCTCGCCGCCCCGGCGCCGGCCCGCACCGCGCTCGCTGCCTGAGCGCGCGCGATGCGGATCGCGATCGTCACCGATGCCTGGGCGCCGCAGATCAACGGCGTGGTGCGCACGCTCGAGGCGGTGATCGCCGAGCTGCGCGCGGGCGGGCACGAGGTGCTGGTGGTATCGCCCAGCGGGGTGCCTTCCCTGCCGTGCCCGACCTATCCCGAGATCCGGCTGGCGCTGATGACCCCGGCGGCGGTCGGGCGGCGGATCGCCGGCTTCGCGGCGGAGGCGGTGCATATCGCGACCGAGGGGCCGCTCGGGCTCGCGGCGCGGCGCTGGTGCCGCGCGCGGCGCCTGCCCTTCACCACCGCCTATCACACGCAATTCCCCGATTATGTCGCGGCGCGCACCGGCGCGGATCCGGCGTGGATCTGGCGCTATGTGCGCTGGTTCCACGATCCCGCCGCGGCGGTGCTCGTCTCCACCCCCACGATCGAGCGCACGCTGCGCGCGCACGGGCTGGCGCGCGTGCGGCGCTGGGGGCGCGGGGTCGCGCGCGAGTTTCACCCCGGCGGGGCGGTCGACGCGCGGATCGCCGCGGCGCGCGCCGCGGTGGGGGGCGCGCCGGTGCTGCTCCATGTCGGACGCGTCGCGGTGGAGAAGAACATCCATGCCTTCCTCGCCGCCGAGGTCGCGGCGGTGAAGGTGGTGGTGGGCGACGGCCCCGCGCGCGCTTCGCTGGAGCGGCGATTCCCCGACGCGCTGTTCCTCGGCGCGCGGTTCGGCGAGGATCTCGCCGCGGCCTATCGCGCCGCCGACGTGCTGGTCTTCCCCAGCCGCACCGACACGTTCGGGCTGGTGATGATCGAGGCGCTCGCCTGCGGCACGCCGGTGGCGGCCTATCCGGTCGCCGGCCCGATCGACGTGCTCACTCCAGAGGCGGGCGCGATGGACGAGCGGCTGGAGACCGCGATCGCGCGCGCGCTGACGCTCGACCGCACCGCCTGCGCCGCGGCGGGGGCGCGCTTCACCTGGGCGGCGAGCGCGCGCCAGTTCCTCGACGCGCTCGCGCCGTTCGGCGGGGAGCAGCGCGCCGCGGCCTGAACGGCGCGGGGCGAGGGGGACGTCCGCGCGGCGGCGCTGTGTTTGGCCTCGGCGACGAGAGGGGGTTCACGCCAGGGCGCCGGGAGGGGAGGGCCGCTTCCTCCAAGCCGACTCGAACGTCCGTGAGCCCGGCGCGACTGGGCGCCACGTCAGTGACCCTGGGCTCCGGCGTTCGCCGGAGCACGCTGCCGCTTCCGATCAGCGGGAACAGACGCCGCGGGCCCGACGCGCAGCCGCGGCCCGCCCACGATCGGGCCGGGCACGCCGCCGCCATCGCGCTCCGCGGGCTCCGCGCCTCCGCGAGCGATTCTCCTTCGCCCGCGCTCGCCAGCTTCATGAGGCCGGCGAACGGGGCTGGCGAGCCACCGCCGATCCGTCCTACGGGAGGCGCATGGTCAACGTCCTCCTCACCGGCGCGAGCCGCGGCATCGGCGCCGCGATCGCCGCCGCGCTCGACGCCACCCCCGGCGTCACGCTCGCGCGCCACGCCACCGCCACCGGACTCGCCGCCGATTTCGCCGAGCCCGACGCGCCCGACCGGCTATGGCACGCCGCGCTCGACCGGCTCGGCGGCCGCATCGACGTGCTGATCAACAATGCCGGCGTGTTCGAGGCCAATCCGATCGACTCGGACGCCTGGCTCGACGAATGGGAGCGCACGCTGCGGATCAACCTCACCGCCGCCGCGGCGCTCAGCCGCCACGCGGTGCGCCACTGGCGCGACGGCGGGCGCGGCGGGCGGCTGGTCAACGTCGCCAGCCGCGCCGCCTATCGCGGCGACAGCCCCGCGCACTGGCATTACGCCGCCGCCAAGGCCGGGATGGTGGCGATGACCAAGACGATCGCGCGCGGCTATGCCGCGGAGAACATCCTCGCCTTCGCGATCTGCCCGGGCTTCACCATGACCGGCATGGCCGACGACTATCTCGCCAGCCGCGGCGGCGACAGGCTGCTCGCCGACATCCCGCTCGGTCGCGTCGCCCGGCCCGAGGAAGTGGCGGAGGTGGCGCGCTTCCTCGCGCTGTCCGCGCCGCCGTCGATGACCGGCGCGGTGCTCGACGTGAACGGGGCCAGCTATGTCCGCTGAGACGATCGACAGCTGGCGCGTCACCCTGCCGTGCACCCGCGCCGAGGCGGAAGCGATCGACGCCGCCGACGATCTCGCGATCGACGCGGTGCTGATGACGAGCGAGGAGGTCGAGGACGATCGCGAGCGCTGGCGGCTCGACGCTTATATGGAGCGGGAGCCCGACGCCGCGATGCTCGCGGCGCTGCGCGCGCTGGTGCCGAGCGCCGCCGCGGTCGCGCCGACGGTGACTCCGCTGACCGCGCAGGATTGGGTGACGCTGAGCCAGGCCGGGCTCGAGCCGATCAGCGAGGGGCGGTTCGTCGTCCACACCAGCGCGCATCCGATGACCGCGCCCGCGGGCGGGCGCGCCTTCCTGATCGACGCGGGGCAGGCGTTCGGTACCGGGCATCACGCCACCACCTCGGGCTGTCTCGCCATGCTCGACGCGCTCGCCGCGCGCGCGGTGCGCAACGCGATCGATCTCGGCACGGGCACGGGGCTGCTCGCCTTCGCCGCGCGCCATCTGTGGCCCGACGCGCAGGTGACCGCGACCGACATCGATCCCGCGGCGATCGACGTGACGCGCGCCAACATGGCCGCCAACGCGATCGACGGGATCGCGCTGGTGGTCGCCGACGGCGCGTTGTCGGAGGCGATCGCGGCGCGCGCGCCTTATGACCTGGTGATCGCCAATATCCTCGCGGGGCCGCTGATCTCCATGGCGCCCGAGGTGACCGCGATCGCCGCGCCGGGAGCCGCGATCGTGCTCGCCGGGCTGCTCGAGACCCAGCGCGCCGAGGTGGTGGCGGCGTTCGCGTCGTGCGGCTGCACCGTCGCCGAGGTGGATCGGCGCGGCGACTGGACGATCCTGCGGCTCGACGCGGGCGCGACGCGCTACGTGCCCGCGCAGGCGCCCGATCCGCGCGGACGCGACGGCTGGGCGCTCGACCTCTGACCGTGCCGCGCGGGCTGCCGCGCGAGCGCCCGCGCTGTGACCGTTCCGCGGCGGGGCCGCCCGATCTTCGCCACAATGGAGCGGTCGCGTTCACCTGAGCGACAGAAAGCGTGTCACTTTGGCAACAGCGCGCGATCACCGCGCGCCGCGGCACTTTTTTCCAGCAACCATCCCAGGGGCGCGCGGTTCAGAGGGTCCCCGGTCCGGGCGCCTGCGGCGCCGTCAGCCGGACAACGACAACTGATCTCGAGGAAGTCCATGCGTAAGCTCGTTCTTGCGGCCGTCGCCGCGTCCGCCGCGTTTGTCGCCACCCCGTCGCTGGCGCAGGACGCCACCGCGACCGACACCGCCGCGCCGGTCGACACCGCGACCGCGCCGGACGGCACCAAGGCGTTCGGGTTCGAGCCCTATGTCGCGATCCGCGGCGGCTGGGAGGAGTTCCAGACCGACAGCGTCCCGGGTGCGCCGCGCCAGAACAAGCTCAACGGCTCGCTGGTCGAGGGTCTGGTCGGCGCCAACGTGCCGCTCGGCGCCTTCTTCGTCGGTGCCGAGGGCAATGTCGCCAAGGGCGTGTCGGGCGATATCGACTGGCAGTATGGCGCCGCCGGCCGCTTCGGCCTGCGCGCCGGCGAGAGCGGGCTGATCTACGGCAAGGTCGGCTATCAGTGGGTCAATTTCGACAAGCGCGTGAACACCGACCGCGACTTCCACGACGTCACCTACGGCGTCGGCTTCGAGGTCGGCCCGAAGGAGATCGGGCTCGGCGGGCTGACCGGCAATTCGGGCATCCGCCTGCGCGGCGAGGTCTCGACCTTCGGCTGGACCAACAGCTTCCGCCCGACGCTCGGCATCGTGGCGCACTTCTGATCCCGGCTTCGGTCGCGAAGGGAGCCACGCGCGACCGACCGCACCAGTAGCGTTCCGTGCGGGGGAGAAGGGGCGGGGCCGGCGACGGCCTCGCCCCTTCGGCTATCCGGGTGTGGCGGGCGCGGGAGGAAGCCACGCGCGCAGGATCGCGTCGACTGCCTCGGGCGCCTCCTGCTGCACCCAGTGCGACACGCCCGGCAGTCGCCGCACGGTGAGGTCGGCGACGTAGCGGTCGGTGCCGTCGAGCGTCTCGAGCCCGAGCGCCGCATCCTCCTCGCCCCAGACGATCAGCGTGGGCACCTCGACCCGCCCGCCGTTGTCGAAGCGCATCCGGTCGCGGTGACGCGCCGCGGCGCGATACCAGTTGATCATCGCGGTGAGCGCGCCCGGGCGCCGCGCCGCCGCGGCATAGACGTCGAGCACCGCGTCGGGGAAGCGCGTCTTGTCCACCGCCATGCCGCGGAAAGCGCGACGCACCAGCGCGGCGTCGCGCAGCGCCATCACGCGCTCGGGCAGCCAGGGGAGCTGGAAGGCGCTCATGTACCAGCTGCGCCGCCGCTGCGGCCAGTGGCGCAGCGCCGCGGCGAAGCAGGCGGGGTGGGGCAGGTTCATTACCACCAGCCGCTCGAGCGGGCGCACCCGGTTGATCGCGAAGTTCCACGCGATCGCGCCGCCCCAGTCGTGCGCGATCAGCGTCAGCGTGCGCGCGCCGCTGGCGTCGAACAGCGCGGCGGCGTCGGTGACGATCCGGTCCATGGTATAGTCGGCGACCGCGGCGGGGCGGGAGGTGCCGCCATAGCCGCGCTGGTTGGGCGCCCAGACGCGATAGCCGAGTTCGGCGAGGAGCGGCATCTGGTGGCGCCAGCTGTAGTGCAGCTCGGGGAAGCCGTGGAGGCACAATGCGAGATGCTCGCCGCTCCCGGCCTCGGCCACCTCGAAGGTGAGGCCGTTGGCGGCGACTTCGCGGATCGCGATGCCGCTGTCGGGGGCGGGGTGCCAGCTCGGGGTCATGGAAAGGCGGTTTCCGGCCTGACCAGCGCGCCCGCCGCTTCGAGCCGCCGATGCAGACTGGCCGGTGACAGCTCGAGGCCGTTCGGCCAGGCGAGGGCGCCCGCCTCCAGGAACGCGCGCGCGAAGAAGGCGGGGTTGGCGAGCGGACGAGTCGTGACCGTGTCGCGAGCGATCAGCTCGTCCGCGCTCCAGACGGCGCGCGTGCCGTCGGAGAAGGTCAGCGTCAACGCGACGGGGCCAGTGACGGTCAGGCCGGCGAGCTTAATCATCCATGTCCGCTCCCGGGATCATCTCAAGCGGCACGCGATCGAGGCCGCGCTGCCAGTTTGCCATGAGTTCGTCATGGTGGTCGAGCGACAGTCCGGTGGTGCTCCCTTCCCGTCTGGGGATGGTTGCGACGTTGCCGTCATCCCGGCCTTGAGCCGGGATCCATCGTGCCGCGAACACCTTAGCCAATGCTTTGCGGAACCATGGATCCCGGCTCAAGGCCGGGATGACGAGAGTGGGAGGCGCAATCACGATTCGCAACGATCCCCTTCAGAGAAGGAGAGCTAGCTCACTCCGCCGCCACGCCCGCGAACATATCCCCGCTCGCCTCGCCCGCGTCCTCGTTCGCCGGCTTACCACCCTTGGCCTTCTGACGCTTGTCGAACGAGTCCCACACGTCGTTCCACTGCCCCTTGGTCGCCGCCTTCGAGTACTCGGTCGCGCGCGTCTCGAAGAAGTTGGCGTGCTCCACGCCGTTGAGCAAAGGCGTCAGCCACGGCAGCGGGTGCTCGTCGATCATGTAGATCGGCTTCAGCCCGAGCTGGTTGAGCCGCCAGTCCGCGATATAGCGGATGTACTTCTTGATCTCCTTGGGCTTCATCCCCTCGACCGGGCCCATCTCGAAGGCCAGGTCGATGAAATTGTCCTCCAGCCGGATCGTCGTCTGGCACACGTCGGCGATGTCGTCCTTCACCGCCTTGGTCAGGCACTGGCGCTCCTGGCAGAAGGCGTGGAACATGCGGATGATGCCCTCGCAATGCAGGCTCTCGTCGCGCACCGACCAGCTGACGATCTGCCCCATGCCCTTCATCTTGTTGAAGCGCGGAAAGTTCATCAGCATCGCGAAGCTGGCGAACAGCTGCACGCCCTCGGTGAAGCCGCCGAACATGGCGAGCGTGCGCGCGATGTCCTCGTCGCTGTCGACGCCGAAGTTCTGCATGTAATCATGCTTGTCCTTCATCTCGCCGTACTCGAGGAAGGCGCCATATTCGCTCTCGGGCATGCCGATCGTGTCGAGCAGGTGCGAGTAAGCCGCGATGTGGACCGTCTCCATGTTGCTGAACGCGGTCAGCATCATCTTGACCTCGGTCGGCTTGAACACGCGACCGTATTTCTCGTGGTAACAGTCCTGCACCTCGACGTCGGCCTGGGTGAAGAAGCGGAAGATCTGGGTGAGCAGGTTGCGCTCGTGATCGGTCAGCTTCTGCGCCCAGTCGCGGCAATCCTCGCCGAGCGGCACTTCCTCGGGCAGCCAGTGGAGCTGCTGCTGGCGCTTCCAGAACTCGAACGCCCAGGGGTATTCGAACGGCTTGTACTGCTTGCGGGCTTCGAGGAGGGACATGGCGGTTACTCCGGGACGGAACGATGGGAAGGAAGGAGGGGCGCGCGGCGCGGCGGGTCGGTCATGGGTCGAGGCTCCACTGCCACATCGCCGCGGCGGACAGCGCGAGCACCACACCGCCCGCCAGCGCCATCACGCCGACCATGCGATAGGCGTAGACGCGCGCCTCGGGCAGCGGGTGGCGCAATTGCGCGAGCAGCCACGCCCCCGCCAGCGTGAACGGCGCGGCGACCGCGAACATGATCGCCGACTGCGGCGGCAGCGTGCTCAGCATGCGACCATCTCCCGATCCGTGCGTTGCGCACCCGAACCGAACAGAGGAGACTCACGATGGTCGATGCCAGCCAGATCAAGGAACATGCCGAGGTGATCGGCGCGGACGGCGTCCACGTCGGCACCGTCGACCACGTCGATGGCGACCGGATCAAGCTGACCAAGAACGATTCGCCCTCCACCGAGGACGGGCAGGGCGCCAAGCATCATTACCTGCCGCTCGGCCTGGTGGCGGAGATCGAGGGCGACACGGTGCGCCTCTCGGCCACCGCGCAGAATGCGGTGGACATGTTCGAGGAAGACGCCTGATCGCGCCGGTCCCGCTCCATCCGGGGGCGGGACGGACCCGGGCCGGACCGCGCCGCGGCGCGCGTGACCCGGAGCGGTGCCGCCGAGGCGGTGCCGCCCCGCGTCGATTCGCGCCGCCGCGGCGACGGAACGGCGCGCGCGCGGGCGATGGCGCGGCGCCGCGTCTCCCCTGCCTTGCTGCTCGTCGTTGCGGCGCACCGCGCGTCTCCCTTCGCCCCATCGTCGCTGCGGGCATCGTCGCCGCGCGCACCGGTCGCGCCGTCGCGACGCGCCTCTGACGACCCGCGCATCCTAACCAGAACGGGCCAGCGAGACCAGCCCGTGGCCGCGCCCGCGCCGCAACTTTTCTGTGGGTAAATCGGCTATGTTGATGAGGCCGACGCGGCGATCACCCATATATGGTGGCCGGCACGCGCGACTCACACCAGCCCGGCGGTGCGTCCGCTCCGCCTTCGTACTCGTTATGTTCCGGAATGCGCGCTGTCAACCGCGCATACGCGAACGGCCGGCGCCCGTTCCCGGACGCCGGCCGTGACACTGATCCGGTCGGGCGCGATCGCCGCGCCCGGCGCGCGTCAGAAGGAGAACCGCACCCCCGCGTCGTAGCGCGGACCGAAGTTCTGATATTGCAGCAGCTGGTTGTCGAAGCGGCCGGTGGTGTAATATTTGGCGTTGAACAGGTTGGTGCCCTCCACGAACACCTGCGCGAACGGGGTGACGTTCACCGCGATGCTGCCGTCGAACTGGCCGTAGTCGCGCACGAAGATCGGCTCGTTGCCCGCGCCGCCGGCGAGCTCGCGCAGGAAGCGCTCGCGGCGGTTATAGGCGATGCGCGCCGAGATGCCGTATTTCTCGTAGAAGACCGTGGCGTTCTGCGAGTTGCCGATCCCCTCCGCGGCGAACGACTGCCCCACCTGGCTGGTGTCGAAGTCGCGGTTGGTGCTGACGAAGGTGGCGTTGGCCTGGACGCCCAGGCCGCTGAACACGCCGGGCAGCCAGTCGAGCGTGTGGACCAGGTTGAGCTCCAGCCCCTTGATGTCGAGCGACTGGGCGTTGCGCGGCCGGCGCACGCTGAACCGCGCGGTGTTCTGGTCGACGATCAGCCCGCCGACCGGCAGCCCGACGCCCTGCGCGTTGCCCGCGTTGCGGATCGGGAACAGCTCGTCGCCGAACAGCTGGATGATGAAATCGTCCACCTTCTTGTAGAAGACTGCCGCCGACAGCGTGGTCGTGCGCGTGGGATACCATTCCAGCGACAGGTCGAGGTTCTTGGCCTGATAGGGCTTGAGGTTGGGGTTGCCGCCGCTCGCGGTCAGCGTCGCCGGGCGCAAGGTGCCGATGTCGAGGCTCGGCGCCAGGTCGCCGATCGCCGGCCGGGTCAGCGTCTTGTAGGCGGCGAAGCGGACCTGCAGTTCCGGCGTGAAGTTGAGCCGTGCGTTCAGCGCGGGCAGGAAGTTGCTGTACGACGATTTCTGCGAGATCGGCGTGCCGGTCGGGCTGGCGAAGACGCCGACATAGATGGTCGGGTCGGTCGGCGGGTTGCCCTGGGTCGGGGTCAGGTCGACGAGCTGGCGCTGGCTGCCCGACGAGGTCAGCTCGGTATATTCGTAGCGCGCCCCGACATTGACCAGCCACGGCATGCTGCCCAGCTCGCCCGCGAAGTCGACGTCGGCGTAGCTCGCCCACACCGTCTCCTTCACCCGCGTGCCCGGCTGCGGCGCGACCGCATAGCCGTTGGTCGCGGCATAGCGGGCCGCGGTCGTGCCCGGCGCGAGGCCGTATTTCGTGTCGAGCGCCGAGGTCGCCGCCGGGCTGGCGAGGAAGTTGAGATACCGGAACGCGTCATAGGTGAGGAAGGTGGTCGGCACCGCGCCGCTCGGCGCACCCAGCCCCTTGACCGTGAAGGGCGACAGCAGCGACGAGTCCGCCAGCGTCGGATAGCCGCAATAGACGCAGCCGACGTCGTCGCCCGAGGTGATCGCGACGTTGCTCTTGTCGCGCGTCGTGCTCATCAGGCCGAAGCGCACCGTCTGGAACACGCCCAGCCCCGGCTTCCACTCGTTGTTCCAGCGATATTCCTGCACCTTCTCGGTGACGTCGTTGCCGTTGATCCCCGCGATATGGGTGCGGCCCAGCGCCGGGTTGGTCAGCACGCCGTCGGCGAAGCCGTTGACCGTGGGGATGCCGTTCCCCTGCGCCTGGGTGAAGGAATAAGGCGTCGGCGTGCCGATCACGGTGAAATAGGATCCACCACCGCCCGCGTTCTTGGCGCGCGAGTAAGAGGCGTCGATCACCATCTTGAAGTTGTTGGCCGGGTTCCACTCGGCGTTGAAGCCGCCCTCCCAGGTCGTCGTCTCGCGCAGCGCGCCCGAGGAGATGAAGTCGGCGTTGCCGTTGGTGGTGAGCGCGGTGACGGTGCGATTGTCGTCGATCGTGGCGTCGGTGTAGCTGGTCGGCTCGAACCAGGCGCCGAGCGCGCGTGTCTTCGAGTCGCTCTTGAACTTGTTGTACAGGCCGTCGAGCGTGAAGGTCAGCTCGTCGGTCGGCTGATATTGCGCCACCACCGTGGCGCCGAGGCGGGTACGGACGTCGCGCGCCTGGTTCACGTTGAAGTTGCGCGGCGCGTAGACGCCCGTGGCGATCGGATCGTCGTTCGGGCCGACCGAGCTGTTGGGCAGATAGCCGTCGTTGCTGACCGAGGCGATCTGCGCGATGCGGCGCTGGTACGACACCGACGCGAGCAGGCCCAGCTTGCCGTCGGCGAAGGTGTTGCTGATCAGGCCGAAGCCCTGCGGGGTGAATTTCTCGCTGTTCTTCTCGTACAGCGCCTTGCCGGTGACGATCGCCTTGAAGCCGTTGAGCGCGAGCGGGCGCGGCGTCTGCACGTTGATGGTCGCGCCGATGCCGCCGCCCTGCAGCGGGGCCTGCGCGGTCTTGTAGACCTGCGCGCCGCTGATCAGCTCGGCCGGGATCAGGTCGAACGAGAAGGCGCGGTTGTAATTGTCGCTGGCGAAGCTGCGGCCGTTGAACAGCACGGTGTTGAACGCCGGCCCGAGGCCGCGGACGCTGACCTGCGCGCCCTCGCCGTTGGTGCGGTCGATCGCGACGCCCGGGATGCGCTGGAGCGACTCGGCGACGTTGGCGTCGGGGAACTTGCCCAGGTCCTCCGACGAGATCGCGTCGAGGATGCCGACCGCGTCGCGCTTCTGCGCCGCCGAGGAAGCGATGCTGGCGCGGATGCCGGTGACGACGATGTCCTCGGCGGCATTGTCGGTCTGGCCGGGGGGCGCGGATTGCGCGGGCGGTGCGTCGGGCGCAGTCTGTGCCAGCACCGGTGTGGCCGCGACGAGCGCGCCGATCGCGCATCCCATCCCGCCCGAGAAAAGAAAAGCACGCGCCGTCACTTGCCGAAAGCTGGTCGCCACCGTCATCCTCCCCATTTTAACAGCCACGCTTGTTTTGCCTGTGCTGTGGCGCCATTCTCACGGATATATCCGACAAATACAACCAGAATCGGTCACAAAGATCGGCATGGTGCGCGACCGGGGGAGGAGGCAGAGTAATTATGTCAGACAATCAACGCCATGACGATAGCGCCGTGCGCCAAGTGGTGGTGGTGGGCGGGGGCTCGGCGGGGTGGATCGCGGCCTGTCGGCTCGCCGCCCAGGCGCAGCGCAGCGGCAGTCCTGTTACGGTGACCCTGGTCGAATCGGCGCGCATCCCCACCGTCGGGGTCGGTGAGGGGACCTGGCCGACCATGCGTAACACATTGGCGAAGATCGGAATTACTGAGACGGACTTTGTCCGCGGCTGTGACGCGGCGTTCAAACAGGGCGCGCGGTTCGTCGGCTGGGCGGACGATTCGCCGGACGACGGCTATTATCACCCGCTCAACCCGCCCGCCGGCGCGACCGAGCTCGACCTCGCGCCGCACTGGCGCGCGCAGGCCGACACGCCCGGCGCGCAGGATTTCGCGGGTTGGGTCGATTTCCAGGCGGCGCTGTGCGACGCGGGGCTCGCGCCCAAGGCGATCACCATGCCCGAATGGGTCGGCCAGGCGAATTACGCCTATCACCTCGACGCGGGCAAGTTCGCGACGCTGCTGCGTGACCATGCGGTCGAGCGGCTCGGCGTCCGCCACGTCATCGGCGACGTCGCGCGCGTCGACCAGGCGCCGGACGGCGACATCACCGCGCTCGTCCTCGCCGATGGCGACATGGTCGCGGGCGACCTGTTCGTCGACTGCACCGGCTTCGCCGCGCTGCTGATCGGCGGCGTCTATGGCGTGCCGTTCCGCGGCTGCGGCGACGTGCTGTTCGCCGACCGCGCGGTGGCGCTCCAGGTGCCGTATGACAGCGAGGACGCGCCGATCGCCTGCCACACCGTCGCCACCGCGCAGCCGGCGGGCTGGATCTGGGACATCGGGCTGTGGACGCGGCGCGGCGTCGGCCATGTCTACAGCAGCGCGCACACCAGCGACGACGCCGCCGAGGCGGCGCTGCGGCGCTACATCGGCCCCGCCGCGGACGCGCTGGTGGCGCGCCGGATCACCATCGAGGGCGGACACCGCGAGCGCTTCTGGCAGAACAATTGCGTCGCGGTCGGCCTCTCGGCCGGGTTCATCGAGCCGCTCGAGGCGTCGGCGCTGATGCTGATCGAGGCGTCGATGGACGCGATCGCGGACCGGCTGCCGCGCACCCGCGGCGCGATGCGCGTCGCCGCGCGGCAGTTCAACCACGCCTTTACCCACCATTGGGCGCGCATCATCGAGTTCCTCAAGCTGCATTACGCCATCACGCGCCGCACCGACACCGACTTCTGGCGCGACCATGCCGCGCCCGCGACCTGGCCGGACGGGCTGGACGAGCGGCTGGCGCTGTGGCGCACGCATCCGCCCGCGCCGCACGACTTCGCGCACGCGCGCGAGGTGTTCTCCTGGCCGAGCTACCAATATGTGCTGCACGGCATGGGCTTCGCGACGGACTATGCCGCGGTGGCGCCCGCCGCGCCGGAGAGCGCGCTGGCGCGGCGGATGATCGCGCGCACCGATCGGCTGCGCGCCGAGGCGGTGCAGCGGCTGCCGCGCCATCGCGACCTGCTCCGCGCGGTGCGCGAGCACGGGTTGCAGGTGGTATGAGCGCGCTCGTCGCGCTCGACCCGCGCCGCCACGCCGCGATGCGCTTCGACCCCGCCGCCGCGGCGGCGGGCGCGGGCGCGGGCCAGCGGATCGCGCAGCTCGGGCTGAGCGAGCTGGCGCTCGCCGCGGCGGACATGCCGCTGTGCCTCGCCAAGGAGGCGCAGACCGGCCGCTTCAACCCGGTCGCGCTGATGGGGCTGGCGGCGCCGCGCAACCTGTTCGTGGCGGGGGGGCGGTTCCACGCGACCTATCTGCCGCGCGCGCTGCTGCTCGGCGCCTTCCGGCTCGATCCCGCCGGGGCGGGCGGGCTGGCGGTGGACGAGGCCGAGCCCGCGCTCCGCGGCGACGGCACGATGCTGATCGCGGCGGGCGCTCCGACCGCGCTGGTCGACGAGGTCCGCGGCGGGCTCGAGCGGCTGGTCGCGGACGTCGCCGCGGCGCGCGCGCTGGCGGACGCGCTCGCCGCGCACCGGCTGCTGCGCCCGCTCGGGCTGGCGCTGCGACTCGACGACGGCGCCGAGCATCGCCTCGACGGCCTCTACACGATCGACGAGGACGCGCTGCACGCGCTCGACGAGGCGGCGGTGGTGACGCTCCACCGCGGCGGCCAGCTCGCCGCCGCGGCGGTGATCGCGGCGTCGCTGGCGCAGCTGGAGCGGCTGCGCCAGCTCCATGACGCGAGCGGCGCGGGCGCCCGCATCGCCGCGCTGCACGTGGCGGCGGACGAGCTCGCGTGAGCGAGAGCCGATCTGTGCCGAAGTGGTCACGCGGTCGCGACAGAAGATCCTTAACGACCTTCGTGGTCGCGCCGCGGTTGGTTACGTGTAACCGCCATGAAGATCACTTACTGCCGTGACGTGCCCAAAGGTTTCCTGTGCGCGCGCGAGGAAGAGGAACTGCCCTGCGTCGGCGATGTCGTCGCGTTCGACGGCGTGCGCTATCTGGTGCGGCGTGCCGAACATGTCGGGCGCGAGGGACTGGTCTATGTGATGCCGGTCTGACACGGCGGCGCGGATCCCGGCGCGCGAGTCACAGCGCCCGGACCAGCCGCAGCCCGGCGCGCGGCCGCCACGCGTCCCCGGTCTCGCGCCGCGCGCCCATCCCGGCCTGGAGCTCGAGCCGCGGCGACAGCGCCTGATGCACCTGCGGCATCACGAGCGTCGCGCGCTCGCGTCCGGCGCGGACGTTCACCTCCACCCCCAGGGTGGTGTCGTCGCCCGCCTCGTAGAAGCTGGTGTGGTTGACCAGCAGCGCGCGCTCGGCCGCGCCCGCGCTGCTGACGTCGCCGACCCCGATCATGCTGAGCGTGCTGACCCGCGCGCCGAAGCGATAGCCGACGACGTACAGCAGCGAACTCTCCCAGCGCCGCGCCGCCCGGTTCCACAGCCCGAGATACTGGACGCCGTGGATGCCGCGCCCGCCGTCGATCAGCCCGAACGTCCCCTGCAACCCGAGCTTGAGGTCGGTCAGCCGCCGCCCCGCGAACGGCAGCTCCAGTTCCACCGCCAAGCCGTCGGCGACCGCCAGCTCCACCTCGGGCGCCCATTCCACCTCGCGGTGCGGGCCGGCGACGTCGCGCTGCGCCAGCGTGTTGACCTCCAGCTCGCCGCTCCTGGCGCCGAGCGGGCGGACGAGGTCGAACACCATCGGCTCGGCGATCTCGGGCGCCTGCTGCGCCGCCGCGGGGGTGCAGGCGAGCAAGGGCGCGGCGAGCGCAACGGCCCCGCGCGCGGCCTGCCTCATCGCGGCACCGCGCGCGCGGGGTCGCCGAGCAGCTCGTGATAGGCGTCCCACACCATCGCGCTGGCGCGTTCCCAGCTCCACGCCGCGCTGGCGTCGCGCGCGCGCCGCCCCATCAGCCGGCGCCGGTCGGGGAACATGGTCAGCCGCGCGAGCAGCTCCACCGCCTGGGCCGGCGCGTCGCGCGGGTAGAACAGCCCGGTGTCCGCCGCGAGCAGCGCGCGCGCGCTCGCCACGTCGACGCTCACCGTGGGCAAGCCCGCCGCCATCGCCTCCAGCGTGACGTTGCCGAACGCCTCGGTGACGCTGGGATTGAAGAAGATGTCGGCGCTCGCCACCGCGCGCCCCAGCGCGTCCCCCGCGAGATGCCCGGTCATCGTCGCGTCGGGCAGCCGGCGTCGCAGCCACGCCGCCTCCGGCCCGTCGCCGACGATCAGCGGATGCACCCGCGTGCCCGCCGCGGCGAGCGCCTCCACCACCTCGGCATAGACCGCCACGCCTTTCTCGCGCACCAGCCGGCCGAAGAAGAGGATCGCGCAGGCATCGTCGGCGATGCCCTGCGCGCGGCGCCACGCCGGGTCGCGCCGCGCCGGGTCGAATTGCGCGCGGTCGACCCCGCGACTCCACAGCCGCGCGCGGTCGCCCGCCCCCGCCGCGACGAAATCGGCGAGGATCGGCAGCGTCGGCACCAGCACGCGGTCGCAGCGCGCGTAGAAACGGTCGAGGTGCCGCTCCAGCACCGGGCGGATCAGCCCCGCGCCGTAGAAGGCCGCATAGGTCTCGAAGCGCGTGTGCAGGCTGGCGACCAGCGGCAGTTGCGCCGCGCGCGCGTAGCGCTGCGCCGCGACCCCGGTCCAGTCGGGCGCCGAGACATGGACGAGATCGGGCGCGAAGCCGCGCAGGTCGGCGCGCACCCCGCGCGGCAGGCCGAGCCCGAGCCGATAGTCGCCGCGCCCCGGCAGCCGGATCGAGCGCACCGGGATCAGCGTCCCCTCGGGCGCGAAGGCGGGCTCGGGCGCGGTCGGCGAATAGACCCGCACGGTCGCGCCGCGCGCCTCCAGATCCGCCACCAGGCGGTTGAGCGCGCGATTGGCGCCATCGCGAACATAATTGTAATTGCCGGAGAACAGCGCGATGCGCGGGGGACGCGCGGCGGCGGGCGCGGGCGCGCTGGGGCGGACCCGGGTGACGATGGTGGACATGGTGGATCTCTTCGGTCGCGTCGTCGGGGCACCGGCCCCGTTCCGGCGCGGGCTAGGCCGGCCGGCTTACACCAGCCTTACGGCGCGGCGGGGGGAGCGCGGCGCGTGCGGCTGCTGATCGTCGAGGACCATGACGAGCTGGTCGGCATGCTGCGCCGGCTGCTCGCCGCGGCGGGGTTCGCCAGCGACCATGCCGGCACCGCCGAGGACGCGCTTTTGATGCTCGAGGTCGGCAGCTATGCCGCGGTGGTGCTCGACGTCGGCCTGCCCGACGGCGACGGGCGCGACGTCGCGCGGCGGCTGCGCGCGCGCGGCGACGCCACGCCGGTGATCCTGCTCACCGCGCGCGGCAGCGTCGACGATCGCGTCGCCGGGCTGGCCGCGGGCGGCGACGATTATCTGGTCAAGCCGTTCGCGCCCGAGGAACTGGTCGCGCGCGTCCAGGCGCTGCTCCGTCGCAGCGGGCTGATCGCCGACCGCGCGATCGCCTGCGGCAACACCAGCTTCGACCCCGCCACGCGCGAGGTGCGCGTCGGCGGCGTGCCCGCGGTGCTCCACGCGCGCGAGCTGGCGCTGTTCGAGCTGCTGATTCAGCGGCGCGAGCGCGTCGTCGCCAAGGCGCAGATCGAGGCGCAGCTGTTCGGCATGGAGGAGCTGCTCGGCTCCAACGCGGTGGAGGTCGGCGTCCACCGGCTGCGCCGCCGCCTCGCCGAGGCGGGGGCGACCGCGCAGATCGTCACGGTGCGCGGCGTCGGCTATATGCTCGCCGAGGCGGGCGCGTGATCCGCGCGCCGCGCTCGCTGCTCGCGCGCATCCTGTGGTGGCATGGCGTCGCGGTGCTGCTCACCGCGCTGGCGGTGTCGGCGGGCGTGTATCTGTTCCTCAACGCCACCGCGGACCGGTTCGAGCATCAGACGCTCCGCTCGGAGGCGCTGGCGGTGCGCGCCAATCTGGTCGCGCGCGCGGACGGTACGCTGATGCTGGCGGGACGCGGAACGGGCGCGGGCGATCGCGCGCGGCTGGAGGCGGCGGGGCTGGGCTATGCGGTGGTGGACGCGCGCGGCCGCGTGCGGCTCGACGCGATGCCCGCGGCGATGCTGCGCGCCATCCGGCTGCCGCGCGGCGACGCCGAGACGTATCGGACGCGCCGCTCGCGCCGCGCTTTCTACGCCGCGCTCAGCGTGCCGGTGACGCTGGCGGGGCAGCGCTACTGGATCGTGGTGGTGCAGAATCTCGACCACCCCGCCAATATCGTCGACGACGTGGTGCGCCAGTTCCTCGCGCATGCCGCGCTGGTGGTGCTGCCGCTGCTGCTGCTGCTGCTCGGGGTCGACGCGCTGATCGTGCGCCGCGCGCTGCGCCCGGTGCGGCGCGCCTCCGCGCTGGTGCGGACGATCGGGCCGTCGCGCCCCGACGTGCGCGTCGCGGCGGCCGACCTGCCCGCCGAGGTGCGCCCGCTCGCCAGCGCGGTCAACGACGCGCTCGACCGGCTGACCGAGAGCCTGCGCACCCAGCGCGACTTCACCGCCGACGCCGCGCACGAGCTGCGCACCCCGATCACGCTGGCGCGCGTCCGCGCCGAGCAGGTCGGCGACCCCGCGCTGGCGGCCGCGCTCAAGCGCGATCTCGACGGGCTCGGGCAGATCGTCGCGCAGCTGCTCGAGATCGCGGAGCTCGACTCGCTCGACCTCGCGCCGCGCGCGCCGGTGGACCTGGCCGCGCTGGCGGAGCAGACCGTCGCGGCGATCGCGCCGCTCGCCTATCGCCGCGGCCAGACGATCGCGCTCGACCGGCCCGCGCCGCCGGTGTGGGTGGAGGGGCATGCCGCCTTTCTCGCGCGCGCGCTGGGGGCGCTGGTGGAGAATGCGGTGACGCATACGCCCGCCGGGACGCAGGTGGCGGTGGCGGTGGCGGCGAGCGGGCGCGTCACGGTCGCGGACGATGGCCCCGGCATCGCGCCGCACCAGCAGGAGGCGGTGTTCCGCCGTTTCTGGCGGCACGATCGCGGCGCGGCGGGCAGCGCGGGGCTGGGGCTCGCGATCGTCGACCGCGTCGCGCAGATCCACGGCGGCCGCGTGGAGCTGACCTCCGAGCCGGGCCGCACCGTCTTCACGCTGTGGCCGGGGGCGTCGCGCGACGGGCGCGGGCGGTAGCGTCAGATCCGCCGCCGCGATGTGCCTCACGCCATCACGCGCTCGCGCCACATCGCCGCCACCAGCCGGTCGAGCGACAGCGGTCCGCCGCCGCGCGCGGCGAGCGCCACCGCCACCAGCCCGAGCACGATCGGATATTCGATCCCGCGGTCGATCCAGGGATAGGTCGGCCCCAGCGCGAGCGCGATCGCGACCATCTGCACCGCCACCAGCGCGGCGAGCGGGCGCGTCGCCAGCCCGAGCGCGAGCATCACCCCGCCCACGCCCTCCAGCAGCGCCACCAGCAGCCCGAGCAGCGGCGCGAACGGCAGCCCCAGCACCGCGTCGATCAGCCGCACCGAGGCCGCCATCGGGTCGGCCATCGACCCGTGCGGCCGCCCCAGCAGCTTGGGCCAGCCATGCGTCGCCAGCGTCAGCCCGGTGCCGACGCGGAGCAGCGTGTCGCTCGCGGTGACGATCCAGCGCATCGCGCCGCTCCTCAGACCATGCCGCCGTTGGCGCGAACGACCTGGCCGTTGATCCACTGCGCGTCCGCCCCCGCCAGCAGCGCGACGACGCGCGCGATGTCGTCTGGTTCGCCGATCCGCCCCACCGGGTTCATCCGCGCGATCGCGGCGACCTGCTCCTCGCTCTTGTCGTCGAGGAACAAGGCGGTGGCGACCGGGCCGGGGGCGACCGCGTTGACCGTGATCCCGCGCGCGCCCACTTCCTTGGCGAGGACGCGGGTGAGCGTCTCCACCGCCGCCTTGGTCGCGGCATAGACGCCGTAGCCGGGCTGGTTCAGGCCGACCACGCTGGACGAGAAATTGATGATCCGCCCGCCGTCGCGCAGCCGCCGCGCCGCGGCGCGCATCGCGCGGAAGCTGCCGCCGAGGTTGAGCGCGACGTGCCGCTCATAGACGTCGTCGTCCATCTCGGCGATCGGGGCGAGCGTCATCACGCCCGCGTTGTTGACGAGGATGTCGATCGCGCCGAGCGCCGCCTCGGCCGCGTCGAACAGCCGCGCGGCGCCGTCGCGGGCGGACAGGTCCGCCGCGATCGCGACCGCGCGCCCGCCCGCGGCGGTGATGTCGGCGACCACCGCCTCGGCCTCGTCGCGGCCGTGCGCGTAATTGACGATCACCGCGATCCCGTCGGCGGCGAGGCGGCGGCCGATCGCCGCGCCGATGCCGCGCGATCCGCCGGTGACGATGGCCGTGCGCGTCTGGGTCATGATGCTTCTCCTTCGCATCCCGATCTAGCGACGCGGCGCGCGCGGATCATCGCCGCGCGATTGACAAGACCGTTCGGCCCAGCCGAACAATCGCGGATGGATCATCTCCAGTCGCTCCGCCTCTTCGTGCGCGTGGTCGAGCGCGGCAGCTTCACCGCCGCGGCGGGCGATCTCGACATCCCGCGCTCCACCGCGACCGAGGCGATCCGCGCGCTGGAGGCGCGGCTCGGCGCGCGGCTGCTCCAGCGCACCACGCGCCACGTCGCGCCGACGATCGACGGCCAGGCCTATTATGAGCGTTGTACCGCGATCCTCGCCGAACTCGACGATGCCGAGGCGGTGCTGCGCGACGGCGAGCCGCACGGCCAGTTGCGGATCGACGCGCCGGGGCTGCTGACGCGCACCTTCATCCTGCCGGGTCTGCCGGATTTCCTCGCGCTCTATCCGCGGCTGCACCTGCACATCGGGCAGGGCGACCGGCTGGTCGATCTGGTGCGCGAGGGGGTGGATTGCGCGATCCGCGTCGGCGAGCCGGCCGACAGCGGGCTGATCCTGCGCCGCCTCGGGACGATCCGCGAGGTCACCGTCGCCAGCCCCGCCTATCTGGCGCGCCACGGCGTGCCCGCGACGATCGCGGCACTGTCGGGGCATGTGATGGTGGGTTTCCTCTCCTCGCTCACCGGCGGCGTGCTGCCGCTCGAGTTCACCGAGGAGGGGGCGGTGCGCGAGGTGACGCTGCCGATGCGGGTCAGCGCCAACCATTCGGACACCACCGCGGATCTGGTGCGCCGCGGCTTCGGGCTGGCGCAGGCGCCGCGCTACCGCTTCGCCGAGGAGCTCGCCGCGGGGACGCTGGTGGAGGTGCTGCCCGCGCATCCGCCGACGCCCACGCCCTTGTGCGCGCTCTACCCGCACAATCGCGCACTGTCGCCGCGGCTGCGCGTGTTCCTCGATTTCCTGGTGCGCATCTTCGCCGACGCGTCGCTGTGACCACGCCAGATGCGACCGACTTGCATTAGCTTGAGCGTCTCTCTATCGGCTCTCGCCGGCGACAAGGGGGCGAGATGCGGAACACGGCGGGATGGATGGCGGCGGGGATGCTGGGCGCTGGGCTGGGCGCGTCCGGCGCGAGCGCGCAGGTGGCACCGGCGGACGCGCGCGACGATGTGGTGGTCACCGCGGCGCGCACCAACCTGCCCGCCAGCGCGCTGCCGCTCACCGTCGACGTGATCGACCGCGAGACGCTGTCGCGCCAGGTCACCGTGTCGGGCTCGACGGTGGAAGCGGTGTCGGCGCTGCTCCCCGCTTTCTCGCCGACGCGCGAGAAGATCACCGGCGTCGGCGAGACGCTGCGCGGCCGCTCGCCGCTTTATGCGATCAACGGCATCCCGCAGACCACGCCGATCCGCGACGGCGCGCGCGATGGCTATACGATCGATCCCTTCTTCATCGACCGGATCGAGGTGATCTACGGCTCCAACGCGCTCCAGGGGATCGGCGCCACCGGGGGCGTGGTCAACCAGGTGACGGTGCGCCCGCCGCAGCGCGACGGGTGGAGCGGGCGCACGCTGTTGCAGGGCAACACCGGCGACGACCTGTCGGGCGACGCGCTCGGCGGCAAGATCGGCGCGCTGGTCAATTACCGCAGCGGCCGGTTCGACGCGACCGCGGGGGCGGCGTTCGAGCGGCGCGGCGTGTTCCTCGACGGACGCGGCCGGCGCATCGGCTATGACGGCAACCAGAGCGAGATCCAGGACACCGACACCCTGTCCTTCTTCGCGCGCGCCGGCGTGGCGCTGTCGGACAGCGCGCGCGTCGAGGTGGTCGCCAGCCGCTTCCGGCTCGAGGGCAACAACCATTATGTCCCGGTGGAGGGCAGCCGCGCGCTCGGCATCCCCGCCACGACGCGGCGCGGCCAGACCCCGGGCCAGCCCTCGACCGGGCTGGCGCAGATGGTCTCGGCGTCGCTCACCGACGGCGATTGGGCGGGGGGCGTCTTCACGCTCCAGGGCTTCTACAACCGCACCAGCGATACGTTCGCGGGGGGCGTGCTCGCCACCTTCCAGGACGCCGCGATCGCGCCGGTGGGCACGCTGTTCGAACAGTCGCGCAACGTCTCGCGCAAGCTCGGCGGCAAGGTCAGCTACGAGCGCGCGGTGCCGGGATTCGAGGCGCTGACGCTCACCGCCGGATTCGACGCCCTGGTCGACCGGACCGCGCAGACCTTGGTGCAGACCCGCCGCACCTGGGTGCCGCGCACCGACTTCCGCAGCCTCGCGCCGTTCGCGCAGGGCAATCTGAAGCTGCTCGCGGGGCTGGTGCGGCTGGCGGGCGGGGTGCGCTACGAGAATGTGCGGCTCGACGTGCCCGATTACACCACGCTGGCGAGCGCGGGGTCGCGCCGCGTCACCGGGGGCACGCCCGCGTTCGAGCGCGCGCTGTGGAACGGCGGCGCGGTGATCGAGCCGATGCGCGGCATCCGCGCCTATGGCAGCTATGCCGAGGGCTATACGATCGCGGACATCGGCCGCGTGCTGCGCGGGGTGAGCCAGCCCAACGTGCGGATCGACGACTTCCTCGATCTCACCCCCGTGATCTCGAACAATCGCGAGATCGGGGTGGAGGTCAATCGCGGGCCGCTCACCGCGAGCACGGCCTATTACTGGTCGTCGAGCGACGCGGGGCAGGTGCTGGTCCGCAACGACGACGGCATCTTCAACGTGGTGCGCCAGCCGATCGATATCGCGGGGCTGGAGATCAACCTCGACACGCTCACCCCGCTGCCGGGGCTCAAGCTCGGCGTGGGGTACAGCCATGTCACCGGGCGGACCGACACCGATGCCGACGGCCGGCTCGACGCCGATCTCGACGGCGCCAACATCTCGCCCGACCGGCTCAACCTCAACGCCGACTTCCGCGCGGGGCGGTTCAGCGCGCGCGTGCAGGGGCGCTATTATCTGTCGCGGCGCTTCCAGGGCCAGCCCGCCGCCAATGATTTCGGCGGCTATCGCCTGTTCGACGCTTATGTCGCCTATGACGCGCCGATCGGGCGGCTGATGCTGAGCGTGCAGAATCTCGGCAACACCGACTACGTCACATATTACAGCGACACGCAGGGGCCGACCGACAATGCGCGCTTCTACACCGGGCGCGGGCGCAACGCGACGCTGAGCTGGCAGGCGAGCTTCTGATGCGCTGGCTCGCGCTGCTCCACCGCTGGGTCGGCGCGCTGGTGGGCGCGCTGCTCGCGCTGCTGGGGAGCACCGGCGCGTTGCTGGTGTGGCGCGACTCGCTCACCTGGGTGCCGCACGCCGGAGACGCGCCGCTGCGCGACCCCGCGCTGGTGGCGCGGCTGCTCGCGGCGGCCGCGCGCAGCACGCGGCCGGTCGACCGGATCACGCTCGCGGGGGACGGGCTGGGCGTCCACCAACTGGTCTATGCCGATGGCGGCGGCGCCTATGTCAGCCAAACCGGCGCGGTCGTGGCGCGCTGGGACGGCGCGTGGCAGCGCCCCGAGCTGTTCGTGTTCGACCTGCACCATCGCCTGTTGCTCGGCGAGGCAGGCGAGATCGCCAACGGCGTCGCCGCGCTGGTCGGGCTGTTCTTCGTGGTCAGCGGCGTGCTGCTGTGGTGGCGCTCGCGCGCGCGCTTCCGGCCGCGGCTCTGGCCGGCGCGGATGAGTGCGGGGGCGATCGTCCACCACCATCGCGATCTCGGCGTGCTGACCGCGCCGCTGCTCGCGCTGTCGCTGCTCACCGGCGCGGCGATGGCGCTGCCCGCGGTGGAGCGGACCCTCCTCGCCCCGTTCGGCACGCCCGAGCGCCCGCGCCCGCCGCACGTCCCGGCGGCGGTGCCGGGGGCCGCCGCGCAGGATTATGGCGCGCTGCTGGCGCAGGCGGCGGCGCGCTTCCCGGGTGCGGCGCTGCGCCGCGTGCAATGGCCGCGCCGCGCGGGCGCGCCGCTGGTGCTGCGGCTGCGCCAGCCCGGCGAATGGACTCCCAACGGGCGGACCTTCCTGTACGCCGATCCCGCGACGCGACGGATCGTTGGCGCGCAGGACCCGCTGCGCGGCGGTGGCTATGGCCGCGCGCGCGAGAAACTCTATCCGCTCCACGCCGCCAAGGTCGGCGGCTGGGCATGGAAGCTGGCGATCACCGCGAGCGGGATCGCGCTGGCGCTGCTCGGCAGCCTCGCGGTCTATGGCTTCTGGTCGACCCGCGCCAAGGCCGCGGCGGTGCGGCGGCGCCGTCGCCCCGTCGCGCGCGCGCTCGCGCCGGGGGCGTAGCGCGCCGCGCCGGGTTCAGCCGGGACGGCGCGCGATCAGCGCGCGCAGCCGCTCGGCGTCCGCGGCGGTGGCGGGATTGTAGACGATCATCCCCAGCTCGGGGCGTCCCTCCACCGCGAAGGAGGAGAATTCCATCTCCAGCAGCCCCGCCTCGGGGTGACGCAGCCGCTTCACCCCGTCGGCGTGCGCGATCACGTCATTGTCGCGCCACAGCGCCGCGAACTCGGGGCTGACCCGCGTCATCTCCTCCACCAGCGCGGCGGCGGCGGCGCTGCGGTTGGCGCCTGCGCGCGCCACGTCCGCGCGGAACGCGCCGACGACGAAGCGCGCGACGCTCTCCCAGTCTTCATTGTGCGCGCGTACCTGCGGGTCGCCGAACAGGAGGCGCAGCACGTTGCGCCGCGCGCGCGGCAGCTTGGCATAATCGGTCAGCAGCACCGTCGCGGCATGGTTCCAGCCGACCACGTCCCACATCGCGGTCTTGATGATCGCGGGGCTCCCCGCCATGCCGTCGAGCACGCGCTGGAGCCGCGGGGTGATGCCGTCGACCGGCTGGTAGCGCGTCTCGGGCGGGCGGCCGAGCCCGAGCATGTAGAGATGCTCGCGCTCGGGCTCGGTCAGCATCAGCCCCTTGGCGAGCCGGTCGAGCACGTCGGCGGACGGCGCCCCGCCGCGGCCCTGTTCGAGCCACGTATACCAGGTCGCGCTGATATTGGCGCGGCGCGCCACCTCCTCGCGCCGCAGCCCGGGAGTGCGTCGGCGCCCCCCGGCGATCCCGAAGGCGGCGGGGTCGAGCCGGGTGCGGCGATCGCGCAGATAGGTGCCGAGCGGGTTGGCGGGGTCACTCGCCATGGTCGATCCTGTGGTGCGTTATACCATGATAAGGTCACTACTTTAACAGGGTCGACGCGAGCGCGACAGTCCCCGGCGACGACGAGGAGAGACTGTGATGCGCGTTTTCCTGACCGGTGCCACCGGCTTCATCGGCTCGCGGGTGCTGCCCGAGCTGCTCGCGGCGGGCCATCACGTGATCGGCACCGCGCGCTCCGACGCGGGGGCGGCGCGGGTCGCAGCGGCGGGGGCCGAGCCCTTTCGCGGCGACCTGGGCGATCCTGACGGGCTGGCGCGCGGCGCCGCCACCGCCGACGCGGTGATCCACACCGCCTTCGACCATGACTTCTCCCGCTTCGCCGCGGCCTGCGCGCAGGACGGGCGGGTGATCGCGGCGCTCGGCGACGCGCTCGCGGGGAGCGACCGGCCGTTGCTCATCACCTCGGGCGTGCCGCTCGGGCTGCCCGCGCCGGGCGCATATGCGCGCGAGGACGTGTTCGACCGCGACGATCCGATCCCGCGCGTCGCCAGCGAGCGCGCGGGCGAGGAGGCGCGCGAGCGCGGCGCCTCGGTCGCGGTGGTGCGGCTGCCGCAGGTCCATGATCCGGTGAAACAGGGGCTGATCTCGCCGATGATCGAGATCGCGCGCGAGAAGGGCGTCGCGCCCTATGTCGGCGATGGCGCCAATCGCTGGTGCGCCGCCGCGGTGGCCGATGTCGCGCGGCTCTACGTCCGCGCGCTGGAGCGCCACGAGTCGGGCGCGCGCTGGCACGCGGTGGCCGAGGAGGCGATCGCGATGCGCGACATCGTCGCGGCGATCGGCGCCGGGCTGGGCGTGCCGGTGGTGTCGATGACCGCCGATGCGGCCGCGGCGCATTTCGGCTGGATGGCGATGTTCGCGGGGCTCGACATGCCCGCGTCGAGCGCGGTGACGCGCGCGCGGCTCGACTGGGTGCCGACCGGGCCGACGCTGATCGAGGATCTCGCGCGGATGGACTATGCGACCGCCGCCGCCTGACCGCCCCCCGACGCGCGGTCGAGCGTGACGACATAGGGCGTGGTGGCGCGCGGGTCGCGGACCAGGACGCGTCCGCCGAGCCGCGCGCCCGCCGCGACCAGCCGGAGGTCGAGCCGCGTCCCCGCCGCCGCGCCGTCGAGCCCGCCAGGGCAGATGGCGGTGACGATCCCGTCGCGTATCGCCGCCTCGTCGCAGCGCCGCCACGCCGCATCGCCGAGGCGGCAGGCGGCGTGATCGGGCGCGAGCCGCAGCGCGAACGGGCGCGCGATCCCGGCATTGCCGAGCGTGCCGCGCCAGTCGCCGTGAATGGCCGCGGCGGGACGCGCCGCGCGCCGCGGCGGTGCCAGTTGCTCGCTCACCCCGCTCCAGCCGGGGACCAGCAGCGCGGCGATCCGGTCGCTCACCTCGGCGACGAAGGCGTCGTTGACGCGGTTGGTCAGCACCGCGATCGAGACGCCGCGGTCGGGCAGCAGCGTCAGCCGCGTCGCCGCGCCGGGATCGCCGCCGTTCTTGACCAGGACGCGCTCGCCGCCGACGCTGGTCCCCATCCAGCCGAAGCTGGTATAATCGCCCCCGGAGCGCAGCACCGGGGCGAGCAGCGCCGCGCGCGCGGCGGCGGGCAGCGCGGCGCGCGCATCCACCCCCATCACCTGCGCCGCGAACAGCGCGAGGTCGTGCGCGCTGGCGCATAGCTCGCCCGAGGCGGGGGTGGCGGTGGTGGCGAAGGCGAGCGGCGTGCCGTCGTCGGCGTAGCGCGTCGCGGCGCGGGTGCGCGCGGCGGGTTCGGCGAGGAAGACGGCGTCGCGCAGCCGCATCGGCGCGAGCACCAGCCGCCGCACCGCCTCCTCGTAGCGCCACCCGGTCACCCGCACGATCGCGGCGCCGAGCAGCGCGAAGCCGAGGTTGGAATATTCGTACAGCGTCCCCGGCGCGAAGGCGAGCCGGCCATAGTCGCGGATCAGCGCCGCGGTCTCGGGCGGCTGCCCCGGCCTCGCGGCGAAGCGGAAGAAGGACGGCAGCCCCGCGGCATGCGCGCCGAGCCGCCGCGCGGTCACCGCCTCCGCGTCATGGTCCGACCGCGGCAGCGCGAAGGGCAGGTAGCGCGCGATCGGCGCGTCGAGGTCGATCCGCCCCGCCGCGGCGAGCAGCGCCACCGCGGCGGTGGTCACCGGCTTGGTCACCGAGGCCAGCCCGAACGGCGTGTGCGCCGTGGACGGCCGCCCGCTCGCGACATCGGCGAGGCCATAGCCCGCCTGCCACAGGATCGTGCCGCCGCGCGCGACGCTCACCGCGGCGCCGGTGATCCGCCGCTGCGCGATCTCCGCCGCGATCCAGCGCTCGATCGCGCCGCGCCCGGCGAGCGCGTCGCGTCCATGCCGATCCCGTCGCCCGCGTCATCGCCCGTGCCTAGCCGATCCGCGCGCGCGCGGCCATCGCGGCGCGCGGGTCATGGGCATCGCGGCTGATCTCGGTTAGAACCGGTCCATGCCTGCTACCCGTATGAACCCCCGCGTCTTCTGGGGAGCCAGCGCGATCGTCGCGACCCTGCTCGGCGGCACGCTGCTGATGCCCGGCACCGCCGACAGCGCGTTCAAGGCGGCGCAGGACTGGACGATCGAGACCTTCGGCTGGTTCTACATCGCCTCGGTCGCCGCCTTCCTCGTGATCGTGCTCGCGCTCGGTTTTGGCCCCGCCGGCCGGCTCAAGCTGGGGCCGGAAGAGGCCGAACCCGATTTCCCCTATCTGTCGTGGCTGGCGATGCTGTTCGCCGCGGGGATGGGCATCGGGCTGATGTATTTCGCGGTCGCCGAGCCGATCCAGCATTATATCGCCCCGCCCGACGTCGCGCCCGGCACGATCCTGGCGGCGCGCGAGGCGATGGCGATCACCTTCCACCATTATGGCGTCCACGCCTGGGCGATCTACGCCCTGGTCGGGATGAGCCTGGCCTATTTCACCTATCGCAAGGGCCTGCCGCTGACGCTGCGATCGGGCCTGTCGCCGATCCTGGGCAAGCGCATCCACGGGCCGCTCGGCGACGCGATCGACGTCTTCGCGGTGTGCGGCACGGTGTTCGGCGTCGCCACCTCGCTCGGCTTCGGCGTGTCGCAGATCACCGCGGGGCTGAACTACGAATATGCGGTGCCCGACACCGATCCGGTCAGGATCGGGCTGATCGCGCTGGTGATGGGCGCGGCGACGCTGTCGGTGCTGAGCGGGGCGGATCGCGGTATCCGACGCCTGTCCGAGCTCAACCTGCTGCTCGCGGTGCTGCTGATGCTGTTCGTGCTGGCGGTGGGGCCCACGCTGTTCCTGCTGCGCGCGCTGGTGCAGAATTTCGGACTGTACCTCGACCATTTCGTCAAGCGCTCCTTCACGCTCTACGCCTATGAGCCGCGCGCGTGGATGGCGCATTGGACGCTGTTCTACTGGGCGTGGTGGATCGCCTGGTCGCCCTTCGTCGGCATGTTCATCGCGCGCATCTCGCGCGGGCGGACCATCCGCGAGTTCGTGATCGGGGTGCTGTTCGTCCCGACCGCCTTCACCTTCCTGTGGATGACCGTGTTCGGCAACACTGCGATCGCGCTCGATCTCGGCGTGGCGGGGGGCGGGATCGCGCGCGCGGTCGAGGCGAACCTGTCGACCGCGCTGTTCAAGTTCCTCGAATATCTTCCCGGCGCCGGCTTCACCGCGGGGCTGGCGATCGTGCTGGTCGCGGTCTTCTTCGTCACCTCGGCCGATTCGGGCGCGCTGGTGATCGACACGCTCGCCTCGGGGGGCGAGGAGGAGACGCCGCGCTGGCAGCGGATCTATTGGTGCATCCTGCTCGGAGTCACCGCGGCGCTGCTGCTGGTGGCGGGCGGGCTGGGCGCGCTCCAGGCGGCGACGCTGCTCGCGGCGCTGCCCTTCTGCTTCATCATGCTGCTGCTCGCGATCGGGCTGATCCGCCAGACCAACGCCGATCTCGCGGGGATCGCGCTCGACGCCGATGCGCCCGCGGTGGGGGAGCGGCTCAAGCGGCTGTTCGTCCCCGCCAGCCGCGCCGAGATCGCGCGCCAGCTCGACGACACCGCGCTGCCCGCGCTGCGATCGGTGTGCGAGACGATGGTGGCGGAAGGCTGGGGCGAGAGCCGCGTCGAGCAGGAGGGCGAGGGCGCGGCGCTGACGATCCGGCTCGGCGAGGGGCAGGTGATGGTCTATCGCGTCGCCGCGCGCTCGCGCCCGCTCGCCGCCTATACCGCGCTGGAGGCGTCGGAGGCGCGGCGCACGCTGACGTGGCGGCTGACCGCCACCACCGACGGCGTGGCGGGCGCGCGCGACCTCACCGGCTTCTCGCGCGACCAGATCGCGGGCGACATCCTCCACCAGCTCGAGCGCTGGCGCGCGCGCTGACGCGACGCCGCGGGTCAGCCCGCGGGCGCGTCGGGCGCGAAGCCGGCGTAATGGCGGCGCCACGCCGCCACCTCGTCGCGCAGCGCGGCGGGGGCGGGGGTGCCGTCGATGACGTGGCGCGCCACCGCGGCCTCGGGGTGCATCAGCATCTGGCGCGCACCGTCGCTGAACCACACCGGGATCAGCGAGTCGCACAGCGCGTCGAGCACGGTCGCCGCGGTGCCGTCGGCGATCGCGGTGCTGCCGTCGAGCTGGCGCACCATGATCGAGACGCCCTCCAGGCAGTTGCGCGGTTCGCGGACGTAATTGATCGAGACCAGCAGGCCCGAGCGATCGGGCCGCGCCGCCTCGGGCAGCTCGGCGAGACGGCGCCACGCGCAGAACCAGGCGCGGCAGATGCCGGGACGCTCGGCATGGATGCCGCAGCCGCCCGCGCCGAGATGGACGCAGGGGACGCCAGCGGGCTTGCGCAGGCCCGGCGCGTCGACCTTGAGCGTGGTGCAGCACACGGTGCAGTCGCCGCAGTCGCGGTCGCGCAACACCGGCCCCAGCAGCTCGGTCTCGAGATCCGTGCCGGTCGTCATCGCCGCGCGTCCGGCGCCCGGTGCCTCAGATGTCCTCGACCAGCCGCCCGTACAGATCGGGGCGGCGGTCGCGGAAGAAACCGAAGGCGGCGCGGTGGCGGCGGACGCGGTCGAGGTCGAGCGTCGCGACGATCACGCCTTCCTCCTCGCGGTCGAGCTCGGCGAGGATGTCGCCGCGCTCGTCGGTGATGAAGCTGGTGCCGTAGAAGGTCTGGTCATGTTCGGTGCCGACGCGGTTGGCCGCGATCACGGGCACCACGTTCGAGACCGCATGCCCCACCATCGCGCGGCGCCACAGCCGCGCGGTGTCGAGCGAGGTGTCGTGCGGCTCGCTGCCGATCGCGGTGGGGTAGAACAGCAGCTCCGCGCCCATCAGCATCATCGCGCGCGCGGTCTCGGGATACCATTGGTCCCAGCACACGCCGACGCCGAGCCGGGTGCGATGCCCCGCGCTGACCGGCCCGTCCCACACCTTGAAGCCGGTGTTGCCCGGGCGGAAATAGAATTTCTCCTCATAGCCGGGGCCGTCGGGGATATGGCTCTTGCGATACACGCCCTGGATCTCGCCGTCGGGGCCGATCATCGCCAGCGAGTTGTAATGGTGCGGCCCGTCGAGTTCGAAGAAGCTGGTGGGGATATGGACGCGCAGCGCCTCGGCGAGCGCCTGCATCGCCAGCACCGCCTTGTGCTCGCGCACCGGCGCGGCGTTGGCGAACAGCGATTCGTCCTCGACGCGGCAGAAATATTCGCCCTCGAACAGCTCGGGCGGCAGGATCACCTGCGCGCCGCGCGCGTGCGCCTCGCGCACCGCCTCGGAGACCTTGGCGATATTGGCGTCGATGTCGGCGGAGAAGGCCAGCTGCAGCGCGGCGACGGTGATCTCGGTCATGCGCGCGCACATAAGGCGCGCGGTCGCATCGCGCCAGAGCGGGCGGTGCGTCTGGGGGGCCGAGGAAGAGGAGTTCACGCGAGGACGCGAAGACGCGAAGATTTCGCACGCGGAGGCGCGGAGGCGCGGAGGCGCGGAGATGGAATGGGCTGCGCCGCAGGCAAGCGTTTCTCGCTCCGCGTCGGCATGCGGTGGAGTGCCGCTGGCGCGGCGGGGTGGACCGCTCCGCGCCTCCGCGCCTCCGCGTGAACAACCCTTCTTCGCGTCCTCGCGTCTTCGCGTGAACCAACCCTCCGGCCGCCCACGCCAGGACGCATCAAGGATAAGTCGTTGTTAAGAACGACGTGATAGCGTTATCACCTAGATCAGGACAATGAACAGGGGAGAGGCTCGTTGGAGCAAGCGGACGCCGCCACGGCGCTGGTCGGCCATGTCGGGCGCAAGCGCATCCGCTTCGCGCTCGCCGACGCCGACGGTCGGTTGCGGCGCGACACGCTGCGCACCTTCGCCGCGGACACCACCGTCAGCATCTCCGGCGCGATCATGGACTTCCTGCGCGACGCCCGGCTGCCCGCGCCGCCGGCGCGCTCAGCCTTCGCGGTGGCGGGGCTGCCGCGCGGCGAGACGGTCTCGATCACGCGTGGGCGCTGGTATCTGTCGCGCTCCGGGCTGCGCGGGATGCTGGGGCACGCGCCGCTGATCCTCAACGATTTCGAGGCCGAGGCCTGGGCGCTCCACGGCGCCGACGTGCGCGCGGACGAGAGTTTCGCGGGGGGCGCCGATTTCTCGCTGCGCCGCGCGGGCACCTATTGCGTGCTCGGGATGACCTCGGGGCTGGGCGTCTCGGTGCTGAGCCGCGACGAGGCGGGCGCGGTCCACGTGCTGGCGACCGAGGCGGGGCATGGCGGCTTCGTCGCCACCACCGACGAGCTGGCGCGGCTCGCCGCGGAGATGTTTCCGGGGCGCTATCCGGTCGTCGCGGAGGATCTGCTCTCCGCGCCCGGGCTGGTGATCGTGTACCAGGCGCTGGCGCGCCGCCGCGGGGTGCCGCCGCGCTGGACCAGCGCCGAGGAGATCACGCGCGCGATGGCGTCGGACCCGCTCGCGGGCGAGGCCTGCACCTGGCTGTGCCGCGCCTTCTGGTCCTATGCGGGCCAGCTCGCGATCATCTACGGCGCGTGGGACGGGGTGATCGTCACGGGCGGGGTCGCCGCCGCGCTGCGCCCGATCCTGCGGCTGGCGGAGATGGCGGGGCTGTTCGCGGGGCGCGGCAAATATGCGCGGCTGCTGGGGGGCGTGCCGCGCGTCTTCACCGCGCTCGACGACGGCGAGCTCTCGGGCGCGGCGGAGGCGCTGCGCCACCGCGGCTGAGCCGGGTGGCGCCGATCGCCCTCAGTCCACGTCGCCGAAGCCGTGTCCGATCGTCGCGCGGCCCGCGGCACCGCTCGCGTCGCCCGCGCGCTCCCACCAATAAGGCTGGCGCTGGCGCGTGCCGGTCGCCACCTCGTTGAGCGTGGCGGCGTCGTACAGCCGGCCGCCGAGCATCACCTGCGCCACCTTGTCGCTGTTGCGGATGTCCGCGGTCGGGTCGGCGTTGAGCACCACCAGGTCGGCGAGCTTGCCCGGCTCGAGCGAGCCGACATCCTTGGCGTAACCCAGCGAGGTCGCCGAGGCGATCGTGCCCGCGCGCAGCGCCTCGATCGGGGTCATGCCGCCGCGCACGAAGCTCCACAGCTCCCAATGCGCGCCCAGCCCCGGCTGCTGGCCGTGCGCGCCGATCGCGACGAGCACGCCCTTCTGCGCGAGTTTGCGAGCCTCGCGCGCGGTGACGCCGTCGACATAGTCGCTCTCGGGCGCGATCTCGCGGCGCGCGTTCTGCGCGGCGAGCAAGGCGGGCGGCGCGTGGCGCGACAACAACGGGTGCCGCCACACGTCCATGTGCGCGCGCCAGTACGGGTCGCCGGCCGGGCCGCCATAGGCCACCACCAGCGTCGGCGTGTACCCCACCTTGGTCTGCGACCAGAGCTGCACCACGTCGCCGTAGAAGGTCTCGAGCGGGACGTTGTGCTCCACCGTCGAGTTGCCGTCCTGCACCAGCGTCATGTCCAGCGTGAACAGCGAGCCGCCCTCGGGCACCACCTCCATGTTCTCGGCCTGGGCGGCGGCGACCACCATCTGGCGCTGCTCGCGGCGCGGCTGGTTGTAATTCTTGACGCTGTGCGCGCCCACCGCCTTGAGCCGACGCACCACCGCGAGCGCGTCGTCATAATCGTCGATCTGCGCGTAGACGTCCGCCGCCTTGGCGCCGTAGATCACCTCGCCGGTCGAGAAGGTGCGCGGTGCGAGTACCAGCCCGGCCTGCTGCATCTCGGCGGCCGGGAAGATCTCGGCCGAGCGCGACGAGGGATCGTGGATCGTCGTCGTGCCGAGCGCGAGATTGGCCATCGCCGACCAGTTCTGCTGCGGCACCAGCTCGTCGTCGCCCTGCGGGCCGTGCGCGTGCGCGTCGACCAGCCCGGGGATGATCGTCTTGCCGCTGACGTCGACCGTCTTGGCCCCCGCGGGGATCTGGACCGACGCGCGCGGGCCGACCGCGACGATGCGGTCGCCGCGGATCAGCACGGTCGCGTCGTCGACGATGCCGCCGTCCGCCGCCGCCATGGTGACGACACGCGCGCCGGTGAGCGCCACAATGCCGGTCGGCTTGGCGGCGTCCACCTCCATCGACAGCGACACGCCCGTGCGCGGCGGGGTGAAGGACGCGCCCTTCGCCCCCTCCTCCGCCGGCGCGGCGCGGAACAGCTGCGCGGTTTGGGCGGTGTAGAGCACCGGCCCCGCGCTCCAGTGAATCTGCGCGCCGCCGTTGGACCAGTGGATGAAGTCGGCGCCGTCCGCGCTGACCCGCGTCGCCGGCAGCGCGCTGCCCTTCATGTCGACGTCGACCGCCTGCTTGCCCGGCAGCAGCGGCATCACGAACGCCTCGTAGTTCTGGCGGAAGGCGACGTAATCGCCCACCGGCGAGACCTGATAGTCGTTGACCAGCTCGCCCGCGGCATGGACTCGCTTGTTCTCGCCGGTGAGATCGGTGCTGACGAGCTGGCGCTTGCCGCCGTCGTTGGCGATCATGAAGACGCGGTCGCCGCTCGCACCGAATTGCGGCGCGGCGGCGTCGCGCGCGACCCGCTCGGGCGCGCCGCCGCTCGCCGCGACGCGGTACACGCCGCTGCCGGGATTGCCGCGCGGCGAGGTGAGCTCGCCGCCCTGGCCCTGCTCGAACACGATCGTCTTGCCGTCGGGCGAGAAGCGCGGGCGGCGATAGGTGCCCGCCGCGGTGGTAACGGTGCGCGCCGCGCCGCCGCCCGCGACAACGGTGCGGATCTGGCCGAGCGTGTCGTCGCGCCAGCCGACGAAGACGATCGTCTTGCCGTCGCGCGACCAGCTCGGGAACAGCTCGAAGCCGTCGTCGCCGCGCGTCAGCCGCCTGGCCGCGCCGCCCGCGACCGGCTTGACCCACAGCTTGCCGAGCGTCTCGAACACCACCTGGCGGCCGTCGGGCGAGACCTCGGCCCAGCGCGGCATCTTGGTGGCGAAGCGCGCCGGCGCGACCTCGACCTGCGGGTGGACCGACTCGACCACCACGCGCGTGTCGTCGACGCGGAACGGGATCACGCTCGCCGCGCCGCCGCCCGCCGGCACGCGGCGCAGCTTGCCGCCGGCCCAGAAGACGATCGCCTCGTCGCGCGGCGTCCACGCCATGTTGGGGTAGACGCCGGTGACCGCCCAGGTCTCCTGCACGTCGCGGTCGAGCGGGCCGTAGACCTTGCGCTCCTCGCCGCTGGCGAGGTCCTTGACCCACAGGCTGCTGACGTTGTCGTCGCGCCGCACGAAGGCGATGCGCTTGCCGTCGCGCGACGGCGTCGGCCGCACCGCGCCGCCCGCGCCGGAGACGACCGTCGTCACTTCGCCGCTGTCGAGGTCGTAGCGCTCGATGTCGAACAGGTCGGTGCGCGAGTTCTGCGCATACTCGAAGATCGGGCCGGGCGAGACGTTGCGCGTATAATAGACGCTCCTGCCGTCAGGCGCGTAGATCGGCTCGCCCAGTTCCTTCTGCAGCGCCTCGCTGGCGCGCTTGACGAGCTGCACCCCGCCGCCGCCCGAGACATGGTAGAGCCACACCTCGCCGGTGCCGAGCGAGCGGCCGGTGGTGAAATGCTTCTTGGCGACGATGAAGCGTCCGTCGGGGCTCCACGTCGGCTGGTTGAGCAGGCGAAAGTCCTCCTTGGTGACCTGGCGCTTGTCGCTGCCGTCGCGGTTCATCACCCAGATATTGTCGCCGCCGCCGCGGTCCGAGGTGAAGGCGATGCGGCGCCCGTCGGGCGAGAAGCGCGGCTGGTGCTCGAACGCGAGGCCCGCGGCGATGCGGGTCGGCGTGCCGCCGGCGATCGGCATGGTGTAGATGTCGCCGAGCAGGTCGAACGCGATCGTCTGACCGTCGGGCGAGACGTCGAGGTTCATCCAGCTGCCCTCGTCGGTGGCGATGCGCACCTCGCGCGTGCGCAGGCCGCGCGGTGCGTTGACGTCCCATTTGGCGGGCTTGGCCTTCTCGCCCGCGGGGGCGCCGGCGGTCGGCTGCGACCGGGGCTGGGGCGGCGGCAGCGGGCCGGCCTGATCGGGCAGCGGCGCGGTCGCCTGGTCCTCGGGCGCCTGGGTCTGCGCGACGGGGGTGTCGCGCGGCGGCGCGACCTGCGCGGCGAGCGGCGCGGCGGCGAGGACCACGGCGAGGGCGGTGAGAGCGCGAGACGACAAAATGGCGATTTCCCCTTTCGCCGCGGACGTTAGTGGGTGATGCCGCGACGGGAAAGCGATCCGCGCTGGTCCCGCAATTTTGCCGAAAAGTTAAACTGCGTCAGAGTCTTGCGGGCGCTGGCCGGGCTAGCGTGCGGGCTTCCTCGTGGGATTCGTCCGTGCTTCACACCCTGCCGCTTCACCGTTTCCATGAATCGATCGTCCTCCCGCCCGCCGACATCGAGCGAATCCAGACCATGGGCGAGGCGCCGACGCAGATCGCGCGTCATGCCGTGCTGCGCCGCGAGGGCGAGACGCCGCGCCACATCTATCTGCTGCTCGACGGCTGGGTCGCCTCCTCGGTGCTGCTGCCGGGCGGCGAGCGCCAGATCACCAAATTCCACCTCCCCGGCGACCTGCTCGGCACCCCCAGCATGTGCCTGGCGCGCGCCGCCGACACGCTGACCGCGCTGACCCCCGCGAGCGTCAGCCGCGTCCCGCTCGCGGCGTTCGGCGACCTGTTCATGCGCTCGTCGCATTTCGCCGCGGCGATGCTGCTGAGCGTCCAGCGCGAGCGCGTCGCGCTGATGGACCGGCTCGCGGCGGTGGGGCGGACCCCGGCGCTGGCGCGGGTGGCGGCGCTGCTGCTCGATCTCGCCGAGCGGCTCGGTGCGCTGGGCGGGGTCGAACTCTCGTCGTTCGAGCTGCCCGTGACGCAGGAGCAGATCGGCGACCACCTCGGACTGACCGCGGTTCACGTCAATCGCATCTTCCGCCAGCTGGTCGACGGCGGTCTGATCGCGCGCCACCGCCAGCGCGTCGAGCTGCTCGACTGCGCGCGGCTGAAGGCGATGTCGGCGCGGCAGGAGCGCGCGCCCGCCGCCGATGTGAGCTGGCTGATCGGCACCGTCGGGGCGCCCGCCTGACGCGGCGACGTCACCGACTGCCGCTCGGACCGCGCCCCCGCTAGAAGGCCGGCGCGACCTGTTCCGCCAGCAGCGCGAACTCCACCGCGTCGTGCGCGCAGAACAGCCGCAGCTCGCCCGCGTGATCGAGCGACAGCCGGCGCAGCCGCCGCTGGTTGTCGCGCCGCGCGCGGCGATCCACCTCCATCAGCCGCTGGTAGGCGCGCAGTCCCGGCGGGCAGTGATAGGCGTCCCCGCCCATCTCGCCGCGGTGGAAATAGGCGTCGCCCGCGTGGAACAGCCATTGGCCGTCGTCCTCGCGGATCGCCACGCCGGCATGGCCCCAGCTATGCCCCGCCAGCGGCACCAGCAGGATCTCGGGGGGCAGCCCCTCGAGCTGGCGCACCGCGTCGAAGCCGAACCAGCGCTCGCCGCCGCCCGCGGCATAGAGCCGCCAATTCTCCGCCTCGTCCCATTGCTGCGGGCGGTAGCGTCGCCGCCCGACGAAGGCGCCGCCCGCCCGCGCCTCCGCGACCTCGCGCTCGCGCGACAGCAGATGGACCGCGGCGTTGGGGAAGTCCTCGATCCCGCCGGCATGATCGAAATCAAGGTGCGTCAACAGGATGTGTCGCACGTCGGCGGGATCGAAGCCGCGCGCGATCAGCAGCGCGCGCGCGGTCTCCTCGGGGCGGAGCTGGGGGTTGCAGAGCGCGCGGAAGAAGCGCGCCAGCCGCCGCTCGGGCGCGGCGACGTCGCGCGTGCCATAGCCGGTGTCGACCAACACCAGCCCCGCCTCGCTCTCGATCAGCAGGCAATGGCACACCAGATGCGCGCGCGTGCCCGCGCTGCTGCCGTCGAACAGCGCGCCGCCGGCGGGGCAGCAGGTGCCGCAATTGAGATGATGGACCCGCATCACGCCACCTCGATCCCGGTCGCGCTCGGGTGCGCGACGGCGCGCGCGTGCGGCGCGAGGCGGCGGCGGGTGCGCGCGTCGATCGCTGGCCGCGCGATCCGCCAGGCGCGCGCGGTGAGAAACGCACCGCCGGCCAGCGCCAGCACGGCGGCGGCGCTCCAGCGCGTGGTGGTGAGGGGTGACGCCATCGTCTCGCTCGCTGCTGCGGAGGGGTGGGCGGTCAACGGCGGGGGGCGGGAGGCGTTGCGCCCGGCGCGCGTGAAGTGGCTGATTTGTGTTTAGACTCAGCGTGTTGAGCTGAATCTTCCGCGTGCCGGGGAGGATCGAGGAAGCGCTGTCCTACACGTCGTCGTTCCCGCTATGTTCCCTCCTCCACCAAGCCAGGAGGACCCATGATCGACGAGCTCATCGACGCGGTGATCGACCGCGAGGGCGGCTATGTCCGCCACCCCGCCGACCGCGGCGGCGCGACCCGCTTCGGCATCACCGAGGCGGTCGCGCGCGCCAACGGCTATGTCGGCGACATGCGCCAGTTCGCGCGCCCCGCCGCGGCGGCGATCTACCGCCGCGCCTACTGGCAGCGGCCCGGGCTCGACCGGGTCGCGACGCGCGCGCCCGATCTCGCCGCCGAGCTGTTCGACACCGGCGTCAACATGGGGCCGGCGACCGCGGTGACCTTCCTCCAGCGCGCGCTCAACGCGCTCAACCGCGGCGCCAGCGACTATCCCGACGTGCCGCTCGACGGGCGCGTCGGCCCGGCGACGCTCGCCGCGCTCGATCGCTTCCTCGCCACCCGCGGCGCGGCGGCGCAGGCGGTGCTGGTCAAGGCGATCGACTCGCTCCAGGGCGAGCGCTACCTGTCGCTCGCCGAGAAGCGCCCCGCCGACGAGGCGTTCCTGTACGGCTGGCTCGCCCAGCGCGTCGGCTGAGGGAGGGCGACATGGCACTTCTCGACGGACTGATCGCGCCGGTCGCCGGCCTGCTCGACAAGCTGATCCCCGATCCGCGCGCGCGCGAGGCGGCCAAGCTGGAGCTGCTGCGGCTCCAGGGCTCGCAGGAGCTGGAGCAGGTCAAGGCGCAGCTCGCCGCGGTGGTGACCGAGGCGCAGTCGGCCGATCCCTGGACCAGCCGGGCGCGGCCGAGCTTCCTCTACGTGATGTACGCATTGCTGCTGTGGAGCATCCCGATGGGGCTGATCGCGGCGACCCGGCCCGAGATGGCGAGCGCGATCGCGCGCGGCATGAACGCCTATCTCGCCGGGCTGCCCGAGCCGCTCTACACGCTCTTCGCCACGGGCTATCTCGGCTACACCGTGGCGCGCGAATGGGGCAAGGCCAAGGGGCGGTAGATCCGCCCCTGCGACGATCCCGCGCCGAACGTCTTCCGTCATCCCGGCCCGGAGCCGGGATGACGGTCGTTGCCGGTGACCGCGATATCCTCCCAGAGACCCCCCCGGGCCGGCATCAGCGGCGGCCGCTGATCTCCGCCCCCGCGCTCGGGTCGAACCGGCGGTTGACGAACAGCGCCCCCAGCGAGATCGCGGTGACGCTCCAGAAGGCGACCGAGAAGTCCGGGAAATCGGGCCGCGTCCGCCCCGCCAGCGCCATCGAGACGTGGAGCGCGGTCGCCCCCGCGCAGATCCCCAGCGACAGCATCAATTGCTGGAAGGTGGAATAGAAACTGGTCGCCGCGCTCATCCGCTCCTTGGCGATCTCGTCATAGGCGATCGTGTTATAGGCGGTGAACTGGAAGGACATCAGGAAGCCCGACACCAGCATCACCGCGAACACCGCGGGCAGCGGCCAGTCCGGGCGGAACAGCCCGCACGCCGCATAGCCCGCGCTCGACGCCAGCCCGAGCCAGATCAGGCTGGTGCGGAAGCCGAAGCGGCGCAGCAGCCGCGGCGCCACCCCCTTCATCCCGAACGAGCCGATCGCGGTGGCCAGCGTCATCGCGCCGCTCTCCGCCGCGCTGAGCCCGAAGGCGAGCTGCATCATCAGTGGCAGCAGGAACGGCTGCGCCCCCTGCGTCACGCGCGTGAGCGATCCGCCCAGCACCGAGAGGCGGAAGGTTGGCACGCGCATCAGCGACAGGTCGAGGATCGGGTGCGCGCTGCGCCGCGCATGGCGCCAGTAGAGCAGCGCCGCGCCCGCGCCGACGACGATCAGCGTCGCCGCGACCGCCCCCTGTCCCGCGCGACTCGCCAGCTCGAAGCCGAACAACAGGCAGCCCAGCGCCACCGCGGAGAGGAGGAAGCCCGGCGCGTCGAAGCGGTGGACCGCGGGCTCGCGCACGTCGGCGATGAAGCGGCCCACCAGCAGGATGCCGATCACGCCGATCGGCAGGTTGAGCCAGAAGATCCAGCGCCAGTCGAGATAGGTGACGATGAAGCCGCCCACCGGCGGTCCGACGATCGGGCCGATCAGCGCGGGCATGATGAGCCAGGACATCGCCGACACCATGTCGCGCTTCGCCACCGAGCGCAGCAGCACCAGCCGCCCGACCGGCATCATCATCGCGCCGCCGATCCCCTGGACGAAGCGCGCCAGCGCCATGGTCGTCAGCGTCGGCGCCAGCCCGCACGCGAGCGAGCCGAGCACGAACACGCCGATCGCCGCGCGGAACACGTTCTTGGCGCCGTACCGGTCCGCCACCACGCCCGAGGCGGGGATGAACATCGCCAGCGCGACGAGGTAGGAGGTGAGCGCGACGCTCATCTCGGGCGCGCGCACCGCGAAGTCGCGCGCCATCGTCGGCAGCGCGGTGGCGAGCACGGTGGCGTCGAGATTCTCCATGAACATCGCGCAGGCGATGATCAGCGCGACGGTGCGATAGCGCGGGTTGTGCGGCTCGCCGCCATCGTGATCGGCGGTGGTCGCCACCGAGTCGCCCGCGGGGACGATGCCGTCGCGCACCTCCGAATTGACCGAGGCGATGCCGCGGCGGCGGGGGCGAAGCAGTGGGGGCAGCAGATTCATCGCGCCCGCTAGTGCGCCCGCGGCGCGGCGCGATCAACCGGATGGGCATGCGCATCAGGGGCACGACCGCGCTGGACGCGGCGGGCGCAACTCGGGCATGACCCGCGCGCAGGAGAGATCAGCGACAGGAGCGTGCCATCACCCGACGGCTCGAACATTTCCCGAATCTGGTGACGATGTTCTTCACCCGCGCGGCGGAGAAGGGCGAGGCGCCGTTCCTGTGGAGCAAGCGCGGCGGCGCGTGGCAGGCGATCAGCTGGCGCGAGGCGGCCGAGACGGTGGCGCGACTCGCCGCCGGGCTGCGCGCGGTCGGGCTGGCGCGCGGCGACCGCGTGATGCTGGTCAGCGAGAACCGCCCCGAATGGTGCCTCTCCGATCTCGCGATCATGGCGGCGGGCTGCGTCACCGTCCCCACCTACACCACCAATACCGAGCGCGATCACGCGCACATCATCGAGAATTCCGGCGCCAAGGCGGTGATCGTCTCCACCGACAAGCTGGCGCGCACGCTGATGCCCGCGATCCTGCGCTCGATCCGGCCGCAGATGCTGATCGGCATCGATCCGATGCGGCTGGGCCAGACCCCGGTCGAGGTGCATGACTGGCACGACCTGGTCGCGCGTCACCCCGCCGACGTCGCCGCCGCGGCCGACCGCGCCGCCGCCGAGATGGGGCGCGACGATCTCGCCTGCGTCATCTACACCTCGGGCACCGGCGGTGCGCCGCGTGGGGTGATGCAGCATCACGGCGCGATCCTGCACAACGTCAACGGCTGCATCGTCATCATCGCCGAGGATTTCGGCTGGGACGACGAGGTGTTCCTGTCCTTCCTCCCGCTCAGCCACGCCTATGAGCATACCGGGGGACAGCACCTGCCGATCGGGCTCGGCGGCCAGATCTATTATGCCGAGGGGCTGGAGAAGCTCGCCGCCAATATCGAGGAGGTGCGCCCCACGATCATGGTGGTGGTGCCGCGGCTGTTCGAGGTGCTGCGCACGCGCATCACCAAGGCGATCGAGAAGCAGGGCGGCACGCCGCGGCGGCTGCTGCGGCTCGCGCTCGACGTCGGCACCAAACGCTATGAGAACCGGCTCGGGCTGGTCGACCGCCCCGCCGCGCTGGTCGTCGACGCGCTGTTCAAGCGCAAGATCGCGAACAAGTTCGGCGGGCGGATCAAGGCGATGGTCTCGGGCGGCGCGCCGCTGACGCCCGAGGTGGGGGTGTTCTTCCAGTCGCTCGGCATCTGCTTCCTCCAGGGCTATGGCCAGACCGAGGCGGCGCCGGTGATCGCGTGCAACCGCCCCAAGGCGGGGCTGCGGATGGACTCGGTCGGTCCGCCGCTGGCCGAGACCGAGGTGCGGATCGCCGAGGACGGCGAGATCCTGGTGCGCGGCGAGCTGGTGATGCGCGGCTATTGGCGCAACGAGGCCGAGACCGCGCGCGTGCTCAAGCATGGCTGGCTCCACACCGGCGACATCGGCGAGCTGGACGAGCGCGGCCGCATCCGCATCACCGATCGCAAGAAGGATCTCATCATCAACGACAAGGGCGACAATGTCGCGCCCCAGAAGGTGGAGGGGATGCTGACCCTCCAGCCCGAGATCGGCCAGGCGATGATCTATGGCGATCGCCGCCCGCACATGGTGGCGGTGCTGGTGCCCGACCCCGAATGGGCGTTCGACTGGGCGCGCGCCGAGGGGCGTCGCGACCCGGTGCTGTCGGACGATCCCGCCTTCCGCGCCGCGATCCAGGCCGCGGTGGACCGCACCAACAAGGATCTGTCGGTGATCGAGCGTGTGCGCCGCTGGATCGTCGCCGACGCGCCTTTCACGATCGAGAACGAGCAGCTCACCCCCAGCCTGAAGATCCGCCGCCACGTGCTCCGCCAGGTCTATGCCGCGCGGCTCGACGCGCTCTATGGCGGCTGAGGCGGCGGCGCGGGCGCGGCGCAGCGATGCTGCGCGTCGCGAAACAAAGCCTTTCGCGGTCGCGCGCTTGATCCCCCCGCGGCGAGGCGCCACATGGCGGCCATGCTGATCGAGACCGAAGCCACGCCCAACCCCGCGACCGTGAAGTTCCTTCCCGGCCGTATCGTCATGGACGCGGGCACGCGCGACTTCGCGACGCCCGAGGAGGCGGAGGCCAGCCCGCTCGCGGTCGCGCTGTTCGACCTGGGCGACGTCACCGGCGTGTTCTTCGGGCGCGACTTCGTCTCGGTCACCGCCGCGCCAGGGGTGAGCTGGAGCGAGCTCAAGCCCGACGTGCTCGCGATCCTGATGGATCATTTCACCGCGCAGATGCCGCTGTTCCGCACCGGCGGCGCCGATTTCAGCGTACCCGCCGAGGACGAGAGCTTCACCGACGATCCCGCCGACGCCGACATCGTCGCGCAGATCCGCGAGCTGATCGACACGCGCGTCCGCCCCGCGGTGGCCAATGACGGCGGTGACATCGTCTATCGCGGCTTCGACAAGGGCAAGGTGTTCCTTCGCATGCAGGGTGCCTGCTCGGGCTGTCCGTCGTCGACCGCGACGCTCAAGAACGGCATCGAGCAGCTGCTGCGCCATTATGTCCCCGAAGTGACCGAGGTGCGCGCGGTCTGACGCGCGCGCCCGGTCGCTCTCCCTCACCAACCGACAGGATCGCCATGCCCGCGCTCGACCGCCCCCTCGACGATGCCGCGCTCGACCAGCTGTTCCGCACCGCGCGGACCTTCAACCATTATCGCGACGAGCCCGTGTCCGAGGCGACGCTGCGCGCGATCTGGGACCTGATGAAGATGGCGCCGACCTCGGCCAACCAGCTGCCCGCGCGGCTGGTGTGGTGCGTGTCGGACGAGGCCAAGGCGCGGCTCGCCGCCGCCTGCTCGGCGACCAACAAGGACAAGGTGCTCGCCGCGCCGGTCAGCGTGGTGATCGGCATGGACACCGAGTTCCACGAGCATCTCCCTACGCTCTTTCCGCACGTCGACGCCAAGAGCTGGTTCGACGGCAACCGCGAGCTGCGCGAGGCCTCGGCGTTCCGCAACTCGTCGCTGCAGGGCGGCTATCTGATCCTCGCGGCGCGCGCGCTGGGGCTCGGCGTCGGCCCGATGTCGGGCTTCGACGCCGGCGCGGTGGACAAGGCGTTCTTCGCCGACACGCCCAACGTCCGCACCAACTTCATCGCCACGCTCGGCTATGGCGACACCGCGACGCTGCACGAGCGGCTGCCGCGCCCCGCGTTCGAGACGTTCAACCGTATCGCCTGACGTGCGCGACCGGCTGCTCGTCATCGACACCGCCACCGCGGCCTGCTCGGTCGCGCTGTTCGAGCGCGAGCGGCTGATCGCGCGCGCGCACGAGGAGGTGGGGCGCGGCCATGCCGAGCGGCTGGTGCCGATGATCGCCGGCCTGCCCGACGGCGGCCGCGCCGCGCGCATCCTGGTCGATGTCGGTCCGGGCAGCTTCACCGGCATCCGCGTCGGCATCGCCGCGGCGCGCGCGCTCGCGCTCGGCTGGGGCGCGGCGGTGGCGGGGTATCAGGCGCTCGCGCTGGTCGCCGCCGCGGCGCTGGCGGAGCAGGACGCGGAGGGGGAGAGCGGGGCGGCTCTTGCGGTGATCGCCGAAGGCGGGCACGGTGAGGTCTTCATGCAGCGTTTCGCTCGCCCGTTCCGGCCGCTCGACGCACCGCGCTCGCTCACCCCCGCGGCGGCGCTGGCGGCGCTCGCCGGCGGCCCGGCGATCGGCACGGGAACACGCTGGCTCGCCGCGCTCGATCCCGCGATCCCCGACCGACCCGCGCTGCCCGACGCGGCGCACGCTTTGCTGCTGCCCGCCGCCGAGCGCGCGTTGCCGGCCGTGCCCTTCTACGGCCGCGCGCCCGACGCCAAGCTGCCCGCGGCGCGCGCCACGGCGACGTGAGCCGCGGCGTGCGGCTGATCGAGCTGGTCGCCGGGGGAGGCGCCGATGCCGAGGCGATCGACCGCGTCATGGCCGCCGCCTTCGACCCGCGCTACGGCGAGGCGTGGACGCGCGGCCAGGTGGTCGGCATCCTCGCGATGCCGGGGGTGTGGATGACGCTGGCGCGCGTCGATGAGCGTGTCGTCGGCTTCGCGCTGAGCCGCGCGATCATGGACGAGGCCGAGCTGCTGCTGATCGCGGTCGATCCCGCGGTGGCGCGCACCGGCGTGGGGGCGACGCTGTTGCGCAGCGTGATCGGCGAGTGCCGCGCGCGCGGCGTGCGCCGGCTCCACCTCGAGGTGCGCGCCAACAATCCGGCGGTGGCGCTCTATGCCGCGCACGGTTTCCGCCGCGAGGGCGTGCGCCGCCATTATTACCGCAGCCGCGCGGGCGAGACCTTCGACGCGCATACCTATGCGGTGGCGCTCGACTGAGCCGGGAACGCGCGGGCGGCGCGGCACGTAGCGTCCGTCATGGCGGGACGGGTCCGACGCAAGCAGGGACTGGCCGAGGCGGAGCGGCACGCGCGGTCGCGCGCCGAGGCGCCGCGCGACTGCGCGCTGTGCGGGCGCGCGCTCGGGCGGCGGGTCGAGTGGCACCATGTCGTGCCGCGCAGCGAGGGCGGGCGCGTGACGGTGCCGCTCCATCCGATCTGCCATCGCGCCATCCATGCCGCGGCGGACAATCAAGCGCTGGCGCGCGCCGGGACGATCGCGGCGATCCGTGACTGGCCCGCGATCGCGCGGTTCCTCTCCTGGGTCGCGGACAAGCCGCCCGACTTCCACGCGCCGACCCGGCGTGGCCGGGCGGGCTGAACCTTCGGCGCGGGCCAACGTTGCCGCCTGATCCATCGACCAGCAGAGAGGGCAGGCGAGATGAGCATCTTCGGCGCGATCAAGAAGGCGATCTTCGGCGACAAGGGGCCGCTCGGGGGTCAGTTCGGCGGGCACAAGGACGCGCCGGCGGCTTCGCCTTCGCCCGCCCCCGCGCCGGCACCGGGCGCACCGCCGCCCGCGCCCGCGGCGCCCGCCGCCCCGGCCGCGCCCGCCGCGCCGGTCGACGTCGAGCAGGTGCTCAGCGGCATCGCGCAGCAGAAGGGCAACCCCCAGCTCAACTGGCGCACCTCGATCGTCGATCTGATGAAGCTGCTCGACATCGACTCGAGCCTCGCCAACCGCAAGGAACTCGCCACCGAGCTGGGCTATACCGGCGCCACCGACGGCTCGGCCGAGATGAACATCTGGCTCCACAAGGCGGTGATGCGCGAGCTGGAGAAGAATGGCGGCACGGTGCCCGCCGCGCTCAAGGATTGAGCCGCGACGGCGCCGGCCAGCGCGGCGGGGTAAGCGAGTGCGTGGACACGGATCCACCTCGGTGGAACCGTGCTCCTGCGTTCGCAGGAGCACCCCGCCGGTTCACGCCAAAGGGAACACGCTACTCCGCGTCGAGCTCGGGATAATGGCGGAAGATGCCTTCCTCGCTGAACGGCAGCCGCCGCTCGCTGGCGAGATAGGCGCTGACGCCGGGCAGCGCCGCGACGGCGTCGTGCAGCGCCGCCAGCCCGGGATAGCGCGGTGCCAGCGCCGCCATCCGCCGCGGGAAGGCGTAGCGCAGCCCCGCCACCAGCTGGAACAGCGACGTATCAATGTAGCTCCACTGCGCCCCCGCGATCCAGTCGCCGCGGTGCACGCGGGTCGCCGCCTCGAAATGGTCGAGGAACTTGGGCATCCGCTCGGCGCGGAACGGCGCCGCGGCGCGCGCCGCCTCGGGCTTCTGGTCCTCGTAATAGTCCATCATCGCGACGGGATGGTGGACGTCATGCGCCTCGGTGACGATGTCGGCGACGGTGAGCTGGAGCTGATGCACCCAATAGCGCTCGGTGATGCTGGACGGCGCCAGCCCGTGGCGGTCGCCGAGATAGAGCAGGATGTCCGCCACCTGCGCCACCGCATGGCCGTCCACCGCGAGATAGGGCGGGGCGAAGGGCGCGCGCGGCGCACGCGACTCCATGTCGCGCATCATCGCCTCGACGCCCTCGTGCCGCGCACAATCCTCATAGGCGATGCCGCCCGCCTCCAGCGCGAGCCGGACGAACTCGCCGCGCCCCTGGATCGTCGGCCAGTACCAGAGCCGATAGCCGCTCATGCCGGCTCCCCCGGCGCGGTGGCGCGGATCGCGAGCGCGTGGACGTGATCGGCGAGCAGCTCGGCGAGCGCGTGGTTGACCAGCCGCTGGCGCGCGACGCGCGACTGGCCCGCGAAGGCGGGGCTCTCCACCACGACGCGGAAATGGCTCTCGCCGCTGCCGTCGTCGCCGGCGTGGCCGCGGTGGAGCGCGCTCTCGTTGATCACCTCGAGCCGCGACGGCTGGAGCGCCGCGGTGAGACGAGCGGTGATCTCGGCCGCGATCGGCCCGGTGGAAGCGTCGGTCATCCACCCCATATACAGCGCTTTGTCCGGGAAGCGACGGCAGTCCAGTGAAGCTCAACAAGGATAGACCGCACACGCGGTTCCACGGCCGCGTCGAGGGGGCGGCGCAGGAATGCGCGCATCCGGGCTGCGCCGAGCCGGGCGAGTTCCGCGCGCCCCCGCTGGAGGGGCCGGGCGGGGGGGAGGGGCCGCCGCGCTTCCGCTGGTTCTGCCTCGACCATATCCGCGCCTTCAACGCGGGCTATAATTATTTCGAGGGGATGACGGCGGAGGAGATCCACCACGCGCAGCGCCCGCTCGCCGGCTGGGAACGCGAGACGCGCGCCTTCGCGCGCGCGGGGAGCGGCGACCAGGGGCCGCGCTGGGCCGATTTCACCGACCCGCTCGATGCGATCGGCGCGCGCTTCCGCCGCACCGTCGCGCCCGAGCGCAGCGACGGCAAACCGCTGTCGGGCGAGGACCGGCGCCATCTCGAGACGCTCGGGCTCGCGCCCGACGCCGACCGCGCGGCGCTACGCCGCCGCTATTCGGAGCTGGTGCGCCGCTACCATCCCGACCGCAACGGCGGCGACCGCAGCCACGAGGCGATTCTCGCCAAGGTGATCAGCGCGTATCAGCAGCTCCGCAAGGCGCCCGCTTTCGCCTGATCGCGGGGCGGGCCGGTGGACGGTGCGTCCGAGGCGCTGATCCCTCCGCGCGTGACCGTGCTCCCGCGCACGCGGGAGCCCAGAGCCGCAAGCCGCCACCTCAGCGGCCCCCGCCTCCGGCGTTCGCCGGAGCCCTGCGGGTTCTGCCGCGGTGGATCGCGCGCTAGATCACGTCGAGCACCAGCCCCAGGTCGCGCGCCTCGCTGGCCTCGATGTACCAATTGTCGGGCGCGCGGCGCTTGAGGTCGTCGAGCGTCACCTGGCTGCCGCGCACCAGGTCGGCGAAGCCTTCCTCCTGGATCCGGATCGAATCCGCGATCTCGTTGAGCTTGGCGCGCAGTACCGGGGAAATGGTGTGAAGCGGGCCGGAGAGCTGGAGCGTCGCGGTCATGCTGCGCTCGTGGATCATCAGCCGCGAGTTCCGCGTGAGGAAGCGGTTCTCCACCGGGAACGCCGACATGAAGGTCGCCCCGGCCGAATAGACCGCCACCTTGCCGAGGAACAGCGCGTCGCGCCCGCTATACTCGCGCAGCAGCCGGATCGAATCGCCCATCGCGCGCGCCATCTCGGGATCGCCCCCCAACGTGGTGAGCGATACCACCAGCGGCCCGTCGGGCGGCGCGGCGGCGAGCTGCTCCTTGAAGCGCGCGTACATCGCGTCGTCGACGATGCCGTGGAGCTGGATGTGCGGGAGGGCGAGGAGCGGGTAGCGCGCGGCGTTGCTGTCGGTCATGCCGGGCGCTACGCCGCGCGGCGCCGCGGGTTCCCGCGCGCGCTCACTCCAGCAGCGACAGCAGCAGCGTCAGCACCAGCGCGACCACCGAGATCAGCGTCTCGCACACCGTCCAGCTGCGGATCGTATCGGCGACGCTGAGGCCGAAATATTCCTTCACCAGCCAGAAGCCGCCGTCGTTGACGTGGCTCAGCACCACCGATCCCGCGCCGGTGGCGAGCACCAGCAGTTCGGGGCGCACCCCCGGGTTGGCGGCGGCGAGCGGCGCGACGATCCCCGCCGCGGTCGCCATCGCCACCGTCGCCGAGCCGGTCGCGACGCGCATCAGCGCCGCGATCAGCCAGGCGAGCAGCACCACGGGGACGTGGAGCTGCGCCGCCAGTGCGACGATCGCGTCGGACACGCCGCTGTCGGTCAGGACGCGCCCGAAGCCCGCGCCGACGCCGACCACCAGCGTGATCATCGCGGTCGGCGCGAGGCAGTCGTTGGTGTAGCGCTGGATCGTCGCCAGCGTCAGTCCGCGCGCGAGACCGAGCGTCCAATAGCTCACCAGCACCGCGGCGAGCAGCGCCACCACGGGCGTGCCGAGGAAGCGCAGCGACTGGTCGAGCGGGGTCCCCGCGCGCGCCACCGCGGGGGCGAGGCTGCCCAGCAGCATCAGCGCGACCGGCAGCAGCAGGGTCGCCACGGTGATGCCGAAGCCCGGCAGCGCGCGGTCGGGCACCTCCTCCGCCACCGGCGGTGGCGCGGCGACGGGGGCGAGCCGCGGCACCACGACGCGCGCGAACAGCGGCCCCGCGACCGCGGCGGTGGGCACGCCGACGATCAGCGCGAACAGCACCGTCAGGCCGACGTCGGCGCCATAGGCCTGGGTGGCGAGCATCGCGGCGGGATGCGGCGGGACCATCGCATGGACCACCGACAGCCCCGCCGCCATCGGCAGCCCGAGGCGCAGCGGGTGCTGGCGCAGCCGCCCCGCCACCGCGAAGACGATCGGCACCAGCAGCACGAAGCCGACCTCGAAGAACACCGGCAGGCCGACGATCAGCGCGACAGTCATCGCCGCCCAGTCGGCGCGGCGCGCGCCGAAGAAGCCGATCACGCTGCGCGCGACCCGGTCGGCCCCGCCCGATTCGACCATCATCTTGCCGAGGATCGTGCCGAGACCGACCACCAGCGCGATATGGCCGAGCGCGCCGCCGACCCCCGCCTCGAAGCCTTTGACGATAGTGGCCGCGGGGATTCCCGCGACCAGCGCGAGCCCGAGCGACACCAAAGTCAGCGCGATGAACGGGCTGAGCCGCACGCGCACGATCAGCAGGATCAGGACCGCGACGGCGGCCGCCGCCTCGACCAGCAGCAGCGCGCCGCCCGTCACTTAGGGCTGCTTCCAGGCGATGCAGTCGACCTCGACCTTGCAGTCCACCACCATCTGCGACACGACACAGGCGCGCGCGGGCGGGTGGGCGCCGAAATATTCCTTGAAGATGCGGTTGAACGACATGAAGTCGCGCGCGTCGTCGAGCCACACGCCGCAGCGCACGACATGCTCCGGGCCGTAGCCGGCTTCCTCGAGGATCTTGAGCACGTTGCGGATCGCCTGATGGGTCTGGGGGATGATGCCGCCGTCGATCACCTCGCCGTCGACCATCGGTACCTGGCCCGAGACGTAGAGCCAGCCGTCGGCCTGCACCGCGCGCGCGAACGGCAGATGCTGCCCGCCGGTGCCGCTGCCGCCCTCGACGCCGTAGCGCTTGATGCCGTCACTCATCGATGATGTCCTTCGTTCGGTTGGTATGGAGGAGCCTTGCCGCGCGGGGAGGGGTCTGTGCTGACCGCCGCCACTACGCCCCCGCGCCCGGGCGCCGCAGCAGCCGCCCGCCGCGCGCGCCGGTGACGCCGCCGCGATCGAGCGTGGCGACGCCGTTGACCCACAGGCCCAGCACGCCCTCGGCGGCGCGCACCGGATCGTCGTAGCCGGCGCGATCGATCACGCGCGCGGGGTCGAACAGCACGAGGTCGGCGGCGAGCCCGGCGCGGACATAGCCGCGGTCGCGCAGCCCGAGCCGGTCGGCGGTCAGCCCGGTCATCTTGCGGATCGCCTCGGGCAGCGCCAGCAGCCCGCGCTCGCGCACGTAATGCGCCAGCACGCGCGGGAAGCTGCCCCACAGCCGCGGGTGCGGGCGCGGGTCGCACGGCAGCCCGTCCGAGCCGATCATGGTGAGCGGATGCGCCAGGATGCGGTCGACGTCGCTCTCCGCCATGCAGTGATAGACCGCGCCGGCGGGCTGGAGCCGCCGCGCCGCCTCGCGGAGTTCGCAGTTCCAGTCGGCGGCGATGTCGGCGAGCATCCGCCCGGCCTGGTCGGGCGCCGCGTCGGACCAGGTGATCAGGATCGGCGTCTCGGGCACCACCTGCGCCAGGTCGAGCGTCGAGGAACTGGCGGTATAGGGATAACAGTCGCAGCCGGTCGGGTGCGTCGCCGCGGCCGCCTCGAGCCGCGCCAGGATCTCGCGGCTGCGGCCATATTGGCTCGCCCCGGCGCATTTGAGGTGCGAGACGACCAGCGGCGCGGCGGCGTCGCGCGCGATCGCCACCGCCTCGTCGATCGCCGGGACGATCGCGGCGCCCTCGCTGCGCAGATGCGTGGCGTACAGCCCGCCGGTGCCGCGCAGCGCCGCGGCCACCGCCATCACCTCCTCGGTCGAGGCTGCGGCGGCATTGGCATAGGCCAGCCCGGTCGACAGCCCGAACGCGCCGGCGTCGAGCGCGGCGGCGAGCTCGTCGCGCATCGCGGCGCGCTCGTCCTCGGCGGCGTCGCGGTCGAGCCGGTCGAGGTGGCGCGCGCGCAACGCGGTATGGCCGACCAGCGCGACCACGTTGGTGGCGGGCAGCGCGGCGTCGACCGCGGCGGCATAAGCGGCGAAATCGTCGTAGGCGAAGGCGCTGGCGGGGCCGAGCAGCACCATCGGGTCGGGCAGCGCCGCCTCGCCCGCGCGCCCGGCACCCGCGCTGATCCCGCAATTGCCGACCACCACGGTGGTGACCCCCTGGGTGATCTTGGGCAGCATCGCGGGCGCGGTGACGGCGACGAGATCGTCGTGCGTGTGTGCGTCGATGAAGCCGGGCGCGAGCGCCAGCCCGCCGGCGTCGATCACCGTCGCGGTGTCGGATCCGCGCGGCGCGCCCGCCGGCGCGACCGCGAGGATGCGATCGTCGCGCAGCGTCACGTCGGCGCGATAGGGCGCCGCGCCGCTGCCGTCGTACAGCGTCGCGCCGGCGATGATCGTGTCTGCCATGGCTCCCTTCCCGCGGCCGAGCGCTGTTGTCACCCGCGCGTCCATTAATGTAAACATTTTTATAATAAGGAGAGTCGCAGTGGATCAGCCCGGGGTGGAACTCAACAAGGGGGTGGCGGTCGATCGCGCCGGCGTGGGCGCGGACCTGCTCGCGGGGGCGGTGCCGCTGCCCGCGGCGGTGCTGAGCGAGTCGCGGATGGCGCACAATCTCGCCTGGATGCGCGGCTTCATCGACGCTTATGGGTTGGCGCTGGCGCCGCACGGCAAGACGACGATGGCCCCGGCGCTGTTCCGCCGCCAGCTCGACGCGGGCGCCTGGGGGATCACGGTCGCGACCAGCCAGCAGGCGCGTGTCGCCGCGGCGCACGGCGTCGCGCGGATCCTGATCGCCAACCAGGTGGTGGGGGCGGCCAATCTCGCCGAGGTGGCCGACATGGCGGCGCGCCCCGACCTCGACCTGCTGTGCCTCGTCGACAGCGCGGCGGGGGTGGACCAGCTCGGCGCGGCGTGTCGCGCGCGCGGCGCGACGCTCGACGTGCTGGTCGAGCTCGCCCCCGAGCGCGACCAGCCCGGGCTACGCTGCGGCGTGCGCGACGAGGCCGGGCTGGCCGCGGTGCTCGACGCGCTGGCGCGCTGGCCCGACGCGCTGCGGCTGGCGGGGGTCGAATTCTACGAGGGCGTGCTGCCCGACGCGGCGGAGGTGCGGCGCTTCGTCCGCCGCGCGGTGGCGACGGTGGCGCGGCTGGTCGCGGCGGGGCAGGTGGGGCGCACGCCCGCGATCCTGACCGGTGCGGGCTCCGCCTGGTATGACGTGGTGGCGGAGGAGAGCGAAGCGCTGGCGCGCGACGGCAGGGTGCAGGTGGTGCTGCGCCCGGGCTGCTACATCAGCCACGACGACGGCCTGTACCGGGTGGCGCAGGACGCGATCCTGCGCCGCAACCCGGTGGCCCCGGGCCTGGGCGCGCCGTTGCAGCCCGCGCTGCGGATCTGGGCGGCGGTGCAGTCGATCCCGGACCCCGCGCGCGCGGTGGTGGCGATGGGCAAGCGCGACGTCGCGTTCGACGCGGGGCTGCCGCGCCCCGCGACGCTGTTCCGCGCCGGGCGCGACGCGGCGCCGGGGGTGGCGCCGTCGCACTGGGAGGTGACCGGGCTGATGGACCAGCACGCCTATCTGGCGATCACGCCGGGCGACGATGTGGCGGTGGGCGACGTGATCGCCTTCGACATCTCGCACCCGTGCCTCACCTTCGACAAATGGCGGCGGCTGCTGGTGACCGACGACGCGTATCGCGTAATGGAGGTGATCGAGACGTTCTTCTGAGCGCGGCGGAGGTCGCGGGGATGGCTGGTCGACGAGGGGCCACGCCCGCGCCGGGCTCATGCGGAGGCGAGACCTCCGCGAGACTGCCAAAACGCCGTCATCCCGGGTCGAGCCCGGGATGACGGAAGAGTTTCGTCAGTACACGCGCTTCTTGGGCTTGATATAGTCGACGTCGTCGGTGAGCGTGTAGTCGTGCACCGGGCGATAGTCGATCGCGGTGGCGCCGCCCTTGCCGCCCCAGCCCTCGAACGTCGTGATCGTGTGCTTCATCCAATTGGCGTCGTCGCGCTCGGGGAAGTCCTCGTGCATGTGCGCGCCGCGGCTCTCCTTGCGGTTGGCCGCGCTCTTCATCGTCACCACCGCCTGGCCGATCAGATTGTCGAGCTCGAGCGTCTCGACCAGATCGGTGTTCCAGATCAGCGAGCGGTCGGTCACGCCGACGTCCTGCACGCCCTGGTAGACCTTCTCGATCTTCTCGACGCCCTCGGCCAGCAGCGCCGAGTCGCGGAACACCGCGCAGTGACGCTGCATCGTCCGCTGCATCTCGCCGCGCAGCTGCGCGGTCGGGGTGCTGCCCGCGGCGTGGCGGAAATGGTCGAGCCGGCTCAGCGCCATCTCCTCCGAGCCCTTGGGCAAGGGGTTGTGCGGCGTGTTGGGCTTGAGCGTCTCCTTCAGCCGCAGCCCGGTGGCGCGGCCGAACACGACGAGGTCGATCAGCGAGTTGGAGCCGAGCCGGTTGGCACCATGGACCGAGACGCACGCCGCCTCGCCCACCGCGAACAGGCCGGGGACGACCGAATCGGGGTCGCCGTCGCGCAGCCGCACGACCTCGCCGTGATAGTTACACGGCACGCCGCCCATGTTGTAATGGACCGTCGGCGTCACCGGCAGCGGCTGGCGCGTCAGGTCGACGCCGGCGAAGATCTTGCCGGTCTCGGTGATGCCGGGCAGCCGCTCGTGCAGCACCTTGGGATCGATATGGTCGAGGTGGAGGAAGATATGATCCTTCTCCTTGCCGACGCCGCGGCCCTCGCGCATCTCCATCGCCATCGAGCGCGCCACCACGTCGCGGCTGGCGAGGTCCTTGGCGCTGGGGGCGTAGCGCTCCATGAAGCGCTCGCCCTCGGAGTTGGTGAGATAGCCGCCCTCGCCGCGCGCGCCCTCGGTGATCAGCACGCCCGCGCCGTAGATGCCGGTCGGGTGGAACTGGACGAACTCCATGTCCTGCAGCGGCAGGCCGGCGCGCAGCGCCATGCCGTTGCCGTCGCCGGTGCAGGTGTGCGCCGAGGTGGCCGACTGATAGACGCGGCCGCCGCCGCCGGTGGCGAGCACCACCGCGTGCGCGCGGAAGCGGTGGATCGAGCCGTCCTCCATGCACAGCGCGATCACGCCGCGGCAGGCGCCGTTCTCCATGATGAGGTCGAGCGCGAAATATTCGACGTAGAAGTCGGCGTCATACTTCAGGCTCTGCTGGTACAGCGCGTGGAGCATGGCGTGGCCGGTGCGGTCCGCCGCGGCGCAGGTGCGCTGCACCGGCGGGCCTTCGCCCATGTTCTGCATGTGGCCGCCGAACGGGCGCTGGTAGATCGTGCCATTGTCGTTGCGGCTGAACGGTACCCCGGCATGCTCCAGCTCGTAGACCGCGGCGGGCGCCTCGCGCACCATATATTCGATCGCGTCCTGGTCGCCGAGCCAGTCGGAGCCCTTGACGGTGTCGAACATGTGCCACGACCAATGGTCGGGCGAGTTGTTGCCGAGCGAGGCGGCGATGCCGCCCTGCGCCGCGACGGTGTGGCTGCGGGTGGGGAACACCTTGGTGATGCAGGCGGTCTTCAGCCCGCTCTCGGCGATCCCCATGGTCGCGCGCAGCCCCGAGCCGCCCGCGCCGACGACCACCGCGTCATAGGTGTGGTCGATGATCTTATACGCGTCGGACATCAGGCGGCGGCTCCGAAGGCGACCTTGAGGATCGAGAAGATGGCGACACCGGCGGTCGCGGCGGTGAACAGGTTGAGCAGGATCGTCAGCACGAAGCGGTTCTCTTTGTGCGAATAATCCTCGATCACCACCTGCAGCCCGAGGCGGAAATGGTAGAAGACCGAGGCGATCAGCAGCGCCATCGGCACCGCCGCCCAGGCCGAGGAGAGCCACAGCCGCACGGTGGTGTGGTCATAGGACGGCAGCATGGCGATCGACGCCGGGAACCACACCAGCAGCAGGAAATTGGTGCCGGCGGTGATCTTCTGGTGCCACCAGTGGTGCGCGCCGGCGTGCGCGCTGCCCAGCCCGCGGACGCGGCCGATCTCGGTCGTCATTTACTTGATCCCCACGAGGAGAAACCAGAAGCCCGCGGTGAGCAGCACCGACAGCACGAAGGTGAGCACCGCCAGCGTGCGGTTGATCTTCAGCTCGAACGCCGCGCCGGTGTCGAGGATGAGGTGGCGGATGCCGCTCATCATATGCTGGAACAGCGACCAGGTCAGCCCGACACCGACGATCCAGCCGAGCGGGTTGAGCGCGCCGCTCGACGTGGTGAACACGTCGAGGAACACCGCATAGGCCTGCGGCCCGGCGGCGATCGCGGCGAGCCACCACACCAGCAGCAGCGTCCCCACCGTCGCCATCCCGTCGCCGGTGATACGGTGGAAGATCGAGGCGGTCATCGCCGGCGACCAGCGATAGTGCAGGCGCAGCGGGCCGCTGAACACATGCGGGCTGCGCGGGCGGGCGGGTTTGGAGGCCAAGCGCTGGGTTCCTCGGGTGACGAAAACGACGGACAGATTTGGCGCTGCCTATGCGTCTAGGCGTCGCGTGATGCAAGCTTGGTGCCGGCGCGCACCGGGGGATTCCGCGGCCGTTGCCTAACTGACTGTTAACCCGCGCGCTGTAGCACCGGCGGCGACACCCTCTTCATCGGGAGCCGCTCCTTTGTCCAACGACCTGCCGCCGATCGGATCGGTCGCCGCCGCCTTCGACCTCAACGCCCGCTTCCGCGTGTTCGACGTCGACGGCCGGCTGACCCAGGCGTCGCGCGACGTCTGGGCGGCGCTCGAGCCCCGCATCCGCGACATCTCCCAGGCCTATTGGGAGCAGTGGCAGCGCTGCTTCGGCGACCGCCGCTCGTGGGCGGCGCACGAGAGCGAGCGGATGGTCGAGCTGGGCTGCACCTTCCTGCGCGACCGCTTCCTCCACACCCGCGAGCGCGCCTGGCTCGAATCGATCGAGCGCTCGGTCGCCAGCGCCTATGCCGCCGACGTGACGCCGATGGCGCTGCTGTCGATGATCAGCGCGAGCGACCGCGCCGCGCTCGACGTGCTGCTCAACTCGGTCGCGCGCGACGACGCGCGGCTGCCCGAGATGCTCGACACGCTGATGCGCCTCTCCGCGCTGGAGGGCGAGATCACGGTGGAGATGTACGCCTCCTATCGCGCGCATCGCGCCCAGGTGGCGCGCGACCGGCTCGCCGCCGAGTTCCGCGACGGCATCGCGGTGCGCGTCGAGGATACGACGCGCGAGGGCGACAGCCTGCGCTCGCAGGCCTCGCACGCCTCGTCGGCGGCGCGCGGGATGCTGGGCAAGACCAGCGAGGTCGCCGCCGCCGCGGAACAGTCGGCGGTGGCGATGCGCGACGCCGCCTCCACCGCCGCCGGGCTGATCCGCGCGATCGAGGACGCGCGCGCCGAGGTCGAGGTCGCCGCCGACATCGCGACTCGCGCCGCCGGCCAGGCGGGCGACGCGGTCACCGTCTCGGGCGCGCTGAGCGACCATGCCAAGTCGATCGAGTCGATCCTCGGCCTGATCCGCGACATCGCGGGGCAGACCAACCTGCTCGCGCTCAACGCCACGATCGAGGCGGCGCGCGCGGGCGATGCCGGGCGCGGCTTCGCGGTGGTGGCGCAGGAGGTGAAGAGCCTCGCCAGCCAGACCGCGCGCGCCACCGACGACATCGCCGCCAAGATCGCCGCGATCCAGGCCGCCACGCGCGTCACCGTCGACACCTCGGCCTCGATCCGCACCACCGTCGCCGAGGTGCAGGATTCGGCGACGCGGATCCGCCACGCGATGGAGTCGCAGGCGCAGACCGTCACCGCGATCACCGCCGCGGTGGACGAGACCGCGCTGGCGGCCGATTCGATGTCGCACACGATCGCCGCGATCCGCGAGGATACCGAGACGGTGGCGACCGAGATCGACCGGCTCGGCGTCGGCTTCGACTCGCTCGCCGGCCGGCTCGGTGCGCTCGACGGCCATGCCGGCGAGTTCGCCAGCAAGGTCGCGGCCTGATCTCCTCTCCCCGATCCGAGTGAGCGTCGATGCGGATGGTCCACCACGATGAGCGCGGCCTGGTCGAACGCGTCGGCGATTTCGACTGGGACCGCAGCATCCTGCCGGCGTGCCGCGAGATCGCCGCGCTGATCGACGCGGCCGACGGCTGGCGCGCGGTGGCGACCACCTTCTGGGACCATCTGCTCGCGCTGCCGACGCTGCCCGCGGCGATGCGCGCGCTGCCCGCGCCGCGGCTCGCCGACCAGATCGGGCGCGCGACGCATTACATGCGGCTGCGCTACAACGAACCGTTCAGCGAGCGCTGGCACGCCATGGTGACCGGGCAGGTCGACGTGTCGCAGGCCAATGGCATCCCGCTGACGCTGCTGCTCGCCTCGCTGACGCGCGCGCACGGGCACACGCTGGAGCTGCTCGGCGCGGGGTGCGCGGGGGATGCGGCGCGGCTCGAGCGGCTGAGCAACGTGGTGCTGCGGCTGGCGATGATGGAATCGGACCTGATGGCGTCGCGGCTCGGCGAGCTGACCGTGGAGGCGACCCGCGCCGACCGCGTCGAGCGCTCGGCGGCGTTCCGCTCGAGCATCAGCGACGGCATCGGCGCGATCGCGGCGCGCGGCCATGTCGTGCGCGAGAAGGCGCGCGCCGCGGCGGGATCGACCCGCGGCATGCTCGACAAGACCAGCGAGGTCGCCACCGCGGCGGAACAGTCGGCGCTGGCGATGCGTGACGCCGCCGCCACCGCCGCCGGGCTGATCCGCGCGATCGACGCGGTGCAGAGCGACATGCGCGCCTGCACCACCACGCTGGAGGCGGCGACCAGCCAGGCCGAGGACGCGGTGAGCGCCAGCGCGGCGCTGAGCGACCATGCCCAGTCGATCGAGTCGATCCTCGGCCTGATCCGCGACATCGCGGGGCAGACCAACCTGCTCGCGCTCAACGCCACGATCGAGGCGGCGCGCGCGGGCGATGCCGGACGCGGCTTCGCGGTGGTGGCGCAGGAGGTGAAGAGCCTCGCCAGCCAGACCGCGCGCGCCACCGACGATATCGCCGCCAAGATCGCCGCGATCCAGGCCGCCACGCGCGTCACGGTCGACACCTCGGCCTCGATCAAGCACACGGTGGCGCAGGTGCAGCGCTCGGCGGTGCAGGTCACCGCGGCGATGCAGTTGCAGGCGCAGACCGTCACCGCGATCACCGCCGCGGTGGACGAAACCGCGCTGGCCGCCGACTCGATGTCGCACACGATCGCGGCGATCCGCGAGGACACCAACGAGGTCACCGGCGAGATCGAGTCGCTCGGCCACGCCTTCGAGCAGATCGGCGACCGCTTCGACACGCTGCGCGTCTCGGCCGAGAGCTTCTCCGCCAGCGTCGCCTGAGCGCTGCGCCGCATGGCTTCCGTCGCGGCGCGCGACGCGGTATCATGCGGGCTCGCTCACGGAGACCTGCGATGCCCCAGCCGCCCGACCTTCGCCGCCGCCGCGCCGTGATCGGCGGGCTCGCGCTGCTGCTGCTCGCGATGGCGCAGCGTGAGACCCCCATGTTCGGCACGCTGACGATCAGCGCCGACGGTATGCATGTGCCGCAGGTCAGTGCGGTCGCGGCGCCCGCGCTGCGCCCCGTCGTCGCCGCGGTGACCGCGCTGGGCGGGCTTCTGCTACGCTGACCGCTTGTCGCTCGCGCCGCGGTTGCTTACAGCGGTGTCAATGACGGACGAGCACGACTGGCGCGACGCCTATCGCCACCCGGTGCCCTGGGACACCGACTTCGACCCGCGCTCGATGATCGCGGTCTTCGATGAATCGGTACGGCGCCACGGCGCGCGCCGCGCGATCGATTTCCTCGGCCGGCACTATAGCTATGACGAGCTGGCCGACGGGGCGCGCCGCGTCGCCACCGGGCTGGCGGCGCTGGGCTGTGGCAAGGGCGACCGGATCGGCTTGTTCCTGCCCAACACGCCGCATTATCTCGCCGCCTATCACGGGGCGCTGCGGCTCGGCGCCACCGTGGTCAATTTCTCGCCGCTCTACACCGTCGACGAACTCTGCCACCAGGTCGAGGATTCGGGCACGCGGCTGCTGTTCACGCTCTCCGCCACCGCGCTGCTGCCCACCGCGCTCGCGGTGCTCGACAAGAGCGGGCTCGAGCGGCTGGTGGTGGGATCGGTCGCGGGGGTGCTGCCGCCGGCCAAGTCGGTCGCCTATCGCCTGCTCAAGCGGCGCGAGGTGGCGGCGCGCCCCGACGATCCGCGCGTGCTCGCCTTCTCGCAGCTGATCGCCAACGACGGCGCGTTGCCCCCCGCCGCGATCGACCCGGCGCGCGACGTCGCGCTGATCCAATATACCGGCGGCACCACCGGCGTGCCCAAGGGCGCGATGCTCACCCACGCCAATGTCGCCGCCAACGCGCGGCAGGTGGCGTGCCTCGACCCGCACCCCGACCAGACCGACCGGATCCTCGGCGTGCTGCCGCTGTTCCACGTGTTCGCCAATACCTGCGTGATGAACCGCACGATCGTGACCGGGGGCGAGATGGTGCTGCTGCCGCGCTTCGACGCGGCGCAGGCGCTGGCCGCGATCGCGCGAACGCGGCCGTCGTCGCTGCCGGGCGTGCCGACCATGTACCAGGCGCTGCTCGACCATCCCGCGCTGGCCAAGACCGACCTGTCGAGCCTGCGCGTCTGCATCTCGGGCGGGGCACCGCTCAACGCCGAGCTCAAGGCGCGGTGGGAAGCGGTGACGGGCTCGCTGCTGATCGAGGGCTATGGCCTGTCGGAGAGCAGCGGCGTGCTCACCACCAACCCCTATGACCCGCCGCAGAAGACCGGCACGATCGGTCAGCCGCTGCCCGCGACGCGGATCCGGCTGGTCGACAAGGAGGACGCCACGCGCGACGCGCCGCCGGGCGAGCCGGGCGAGATCGTCGCGCTGGGGCCGCAGGTGATGGCGGGCTATTGGAACCGGCCCGACGCCGACGCCACCACCTTCGCGGTCGATGCCGCGGGGCAGCGCTGGCTGCGCACCGGCGACGTCGGGACGATCGACGCCGACGGTTTCATCGCCATCGTCGACCGGCTCAAGGACATGATCGCGGTCGGCGGGTTCAAGGTCTTCCCGAGCCAGATCGAGGCGATCCTGTACCACCACCCGGCGGTACGCGAGGCGTTGGTGATCGGCATGGCGGACACCTATCGCGGCGAGGTGCCGCGCGCTTATGTGACGCTGACCGAGGAGGCGGGCGCGATCGACGCCGCGGCGCTGCGCGAGTGGCTCAACCCGCAACTGGGCAAGCACGAGCGCGTCGACCAGGTGGTGGTGCGCGCCGCGCTGCCCAAGACGATGATCGGCAAGCTGAGCCGCAAGGATCTGATCGCCGAGATCAAGGCCGAGATGGCCGCACCGCCGATCACGCCGTGACGGGCGAGGGGAGGAGCCAGCGGCGCTGAAGCGGGCAGGCCCCGCGAGGAGAGCGCTGGCGGCACCGGGCTCCCGCTCGCGCCGCGCGCGTCAGGCGGCGGGTGCGGCCTCGCCCTCGCCCTCGTCGGGCAGGCGATAGTCGCGCAGCCGCTCGCGCAGCAGCTTCTTGTCGATCTTGCCCGTGGCGCCGAGCGGGATCGACTCGACCACCAGCACGTCGTCGGGCATCCACCAGCGCGCGATCTTGCCGTCGAGGAAGGCGAGCAGCTCCTCCCTGGCGCAGCTCGCGCCCGGCGCGGGCTGGACCAGCAGCAGCGGTCGCTCGCCCCACACCGGATGCGCCACGCCGATCACCGCCGCGATCGCCACCGAGGGGTGCGCCGTGGCGAGATTCTCGATCTCGATCGAGCTGATCCACTCGCCGCCCGACTTGACGATGTCCTTGGCGCGATCGGTGATGCGCATATAGCCGGCCTGGTCGATCACCGCGACGTCGCCGGTATCGAACCAGCCCTCGGGGTCGACCGCCTCCCCCGCCTCGCCGTAATAAGCGCGCGCGATCGTCGGGCCGCGGATCAGCAGCCGCCCCGCGGTGGCGCCGTCGTGCGGCAGCACCGCGCCGGCGTCGTCGACCAGCCGCAGCTCCAGCCCGCACACCGGGCGCCCCTGCATCGCCTTGCGCCGCACCTGCTCGTCATAGGGCTGCGCCAGCACCTCCGCAGTGGGGGAGGAGAGCGTCGCCAGCGGCGAGGTCTCGGTCATGCCCCAGCCCTGCACCACCTCGACGCCGTAATCGTCCTGGAAAGCGCGGATCAGCGCCTCGGGCGGGGCGGCGCCGCCGATGATCACGCGCTCCAGCGCGGTGAAGCCGCGCCCGGTGCCGCGCAGGTGCTGGAGCAGCCCCTGCCACACCGTCGGCACCGCGGCGGAGAAGGTGACCTGCTCCTGCTCGATCAGCTCGTAGAGCGAGGTACCGTCCATCCGCTGCCCCGGCAGCACCAGCTTGGCGCCGACCGCGGGGGCCGAATAGACCACGCCCCAGCTGTTGGCATGGTACATCGGCACCACCAGCAGCAGCGTGTCGCGCGCGGAGAGCCCCATCGCGTCGTGCTGGAGCGCCATCATCGTGTGCAGCCAGTTGGAGCGGTGCGAGTAGAGCACGCCCTTGGGCAGGCCGGTGGTGCCCGAGGTGTAGCACAGCCCGCAGGCGGCGCGCTCGTCGAACCCGCCCCAGGGGTGATCGACCGGCTGCGCGGCGACCAGCTCGTCGAAGGCGAGCGCGCCCGGCTCGGGCAGCGCGTCCGCGCCGCACAGATAGACGATCCGCTCGAGCGAGGGCACCTCGCGCAGCAGCCGCTGCGCCAGCGCGGCGCATTCGGGATCGGCGAAGAGCAGCCGGTCGCCGGCATGGTCGGCGATGTAGCGGATCTGGTCGGGGAACAGCCGCGGGTTGAGCGTGTGGAGCACCGCGCCCATGTTGGTGGCGCCGTACCAGGCGGCGAGGTGGCGGAAGCCGTTCCACCCCAGGGTCGCGACGCGGTCGCCGGGCGCGATGCCGAGCGAGGCGAGCGCGGCCGACACCTGCTTGGCGGTGCGGTACAGCCCGGCGTAGTCGGTGCGGCTCACCTCGCCGGCGGCGTCGCGCGAGACGATCTCGCGGCGCGGGTGCCATGTCGCCGCATGGTCGAGGAAGCGGTCGACCGTCAGCGGCATGTCCTGCATCAGCCCGAGCAGCGGCGGCATCGTCTCTCCCGTGCGCGCGCCGCGTGAGCCGCGGTCGCGTCGTGCGGGCATGATGGCTCAGCCGCGCGCGTCTGTCGCGTGTCGATTGATGTCGGTCAGGATCGGGTCGAGCGCGTCGCGCTGGCGCTGTCGAACCCCGCCGCCTGCGGCTCGGCCAGCTCGGCCTCACCCGCCATGGCGTGCGCGTCGTCGTGGTCGCGCAGCGTGTCGAGGTGCATCAGGCGGCGCACCAGCGGGCTCACCAGCAGCACCAGCACGGCGATACCCATCGCCCACCAGCCGATCGTCTCGTACACCGCCAGCGTGCCGTCGCGCGTCATCGTGCCGCCCTCGCCGCCGCCGGTCGCCTCGCCGATCTTGCCCGCGACGAAATTGCCCACCGCGGTCATGTAGAACCATGCGCCCATGATCAGGCTGGCGAGGTGGCGCGGCGCCAGCCGGTTCATCGCCGACAGGCCGACCGGCGACAGGCACAATTCGCCTGAGGTCTGGAAGAAGTAGATCATGAAGACGAGGTACACCGGGGTCAGCGCCGCGCCGTAAAGCCGCGCCCCCCAGACGAAGAGCAGGAAGCTCAGCGCCACCTGCACCAGCGCCAGCCCGAACTTGGCCGGGGCCGAGGGTTCCCAGCCGCGCCGCCCGAGGAACACCCAGAGCGCGGCGAAGATCGGGCCGAGCAGCACGATGTAGATCGGGTTGACCGACTGGAACAGCGAGGCGGGCACGCCGCCGCGGTCGACGAAGCGGTCGGTGTACAGGTTGAGGCTGCCGCCGGCCTGTTCGTACAGCCCCCAGAACAGCGGGTTGAGCGCGATCAGGAAGAGCACCGCGAACATCCGGTCGCGCGCGTGCGGCTCCAGCTTGAGCGAGGCGAACAGCACATAGCCGAGCAGCGCGACGCCCGAGACCATCAGCAGCGTCTGGATCACGTCCTGATATTGGATCAGCAGCCAGATCACCCCCACAGCGGCGATGCCGATCGCGTAGAGCGTCCATTCGAGCGACCGCGCCAGCGCGCGCGGCGCCTCGCCCTGGCCCTTGAGCAGCGGCTTGCCGAGCATGAACACGACCAGCCCGAGCAGCATGCCGATCCCCGCCGCGCCGAAACCGTAGGACCAGCCATAGGTCTCGCCCAGCCAGCCGGCCAGGATCGTGCCGAGCGCGGCACCCGTGTTGATGCCGATGTAGAAGATCGTATAGGCGCCGTCGCGCCGGATGTCGGTGAGCGGGTAGAGCTGGCCGACGATCACCGAGATATTGGCCTTGAGGAAGCCCGAGCCGACGATGATGAAGGCGAGCGCGAGCCAGAAGACGTTGATCGCCGCGGAGGCCTGACCGCCGTTGCCCTCCACCGCCATCAGCAGATGACCCAGAGTGAGCAGCGCGGCGCCGTAGAGCACCGCGCGCCGCTGGCCGAGGTAGCGATCGGCGAGATACCCGCCCAATACCGGGGTGATATACACCAGCGAGGTATAAGCGCCGTAGATCAGATTGGCCTTGCCGTCGTCGAACAGCCAATGCTTGGTCAGGTAGAAGATCAGCAGCGCGCGCATGCCGTAATAGGAGAAGCGCTCCCACATCTCGGCGAAGAAAAGGACGTACAGGCCCTTGGGATGGCCCGCGAATTCCTCGCCGGGCTTGACCGCGGCGGCGATCCCGCCCCCCAGCAACAGGACGAGAAAGCCGAGCGCGATCGAGGGAATGATGGGCAAGGAGAGCGGCTCCGGTGAGGGGCGCGGCGCGCGCGCGGGCGGCGCCGATGGTTGCGGCGGAGACTAGCGTCTCGCGCGCCGCTGTAAATATCTCCCGGGCGCGCTATCTGTCCCGGCGATGTTCAACGACCTCTCCTCGCCGCTCGCGCTGCTCGCCACGCGCCGCTCGGGCAAGCCGCGCGACCTCGTCGCGCCCGGGCCGACGCACGACCAGCTCGTCGCGATGATCCTGCTCGCCGGGCGCACCCCCGACCACGGCAAGCTGGCGCCGTGGCGCTTCGTGATCGTCCCCGACGCGCGGCGTGACGCGCTGGCGGCGCGGCTGGTCGAGGCCTATCGCGCCGAGCGGCCCGCCGCGGCGCGGCTCGAGTGCGAGGCGATCGACCAGTTCGCGCGTCAGGCGCCCGCTCTGGTGGTGGCGCTGTCGTCGCCGCGGCTGGAGAGCCATATTCCCTTGTGGGAGCAGGAGCTGTCCGCGGGGGCGGCGTGCATGAACCTGCTCCATGCGGCGCATGCGCACGGGTTCGCGGGGGGGTGGCTGACGGGCTGGCCCGCCTTCTCCGACGCGGTGCGCGACCTCTTCGGTGCCGCACCCGAGCGGATCGCGGGCTTCCTGTTCATCGGCACCCCCGGCCGCCCGCTCGAGGAACGACCCCGCCCCGATCCCGCGACGCTGTGGAGCGACTGGGCGGGGTAAGCGCGCGGGCAAGGGCGTGGTGCGAACCGGCGGGGCGCTGCCGCCTCGTCCGGGTGCGCGCCCGGCACCATGAGGGGCGGCCTGCCGCAGCGCAGCGGTCGCCCCGGAGGGTGACCACCGCCGGCGAGGCGGACGCGCTCGGCCGCGATCGCCTCGCTTGTCACGGATCAGCTCGCGTGCGATGATACAACATCACCTCCCTTGTGCGAGCCGATCGACGTGTTTAGCCCTAGCCGCTCTCCCACGCCGGCGCGTGACGCGCCGCGTGCATGGCTCGATCGCGCCGCGGTCGCCGCCTCGGCGCTGTGCCTCGTCCATTGTCTGCTGTTGCCGCTGCTGCTCGCCGCGCTGCCCGCGCTCGCCGCTGTCGTGACATTGCCCGAGCAACTCCACGTCATCGCCTTCGCCGTGGCGGTGCCGACCAGCACGGCGGCGATGGGGCTCGGCTGGCGACGCCACGCGCGCACCGCGCCCGCGCTGGTGGCGGCGGTCGCGCTGGCGCTGCTCGGCACTGGTGCGCTCGCGGTCGACTCACTCGGCGGCGACGCCTCGCTCGAGCGGTGGTTGACGAGCCTGGGGGGTGTGCTGCTCGCGGGCGCGCATCTCGCCAACGCACGGTTAGTGGCGAGATGCGGCTGCCCCGCCGCGCCGTGCTGCCGCAATGACGCGAGTCTTCGTCCGCGCGCGTAGCAAGCGGACTCGACAGCGCGGCCCCCTAGTGTATTATATCAGCATGGCAGCGCTGAGCAGCGACGACTCGCCGGTCTATCTCCGGCTACGCGGCACGATCGCCGCGGCGATCCTGCGCGGCGACTATGCCGCGGGCGACCAGCTCCCCTCGGTGCGCGCGCTCGCCGCCGAGCATGGCGCCAACCCGCTCACCGTCGCCAAGGCCTATCAGAGCTTCCAGGACGACGGCTATGTCGAGGTGCGCCGCGGCGTCGGCATGTTCGTGCTGGCGGGGGCGGCGGAGCGGCTGCGCCGCGCCGAGCGCGAGGATTTCGTCGCGCACCAATGGCCGCGTATCCGCGAGCGGATCGACCTGCTCGGGCTCGACGCGACCGACCTGCTCGAACGAGTCGACGGCTGAGGCGTTGTCGGGCGTGATGCGACGCCTGATCTCCCTCGCGGCCTTTGCCGCGCTCGCCGCCTGCCAGCAGCAGCCCGACCAGCCCGGCAACGCCGCGCCCGCCGCGACGCCCAGCGCGTCGCCCAGCGCCGCCGCCACGCCGGTCGCGGCGCTGGCGCGCTACGTCGGCCATTATCCGACCGACGCGGTCGCGGGGGGCGGCAGCTTCCTGGCCGACCCGGCGGTGCGCGCGGCGGTGGCGGCGGCGGTGCCCGACGAAGCGGTGCGCGCGCGCGTGCTCGGCCGCGACGTCACCGCCACGCCGATCGCCGAGGTCGAGGGGCGGGTGCTCTCCTACGGCTGCGAGCCGCACAATTGCGGGCCGCACAATTGGGCGATCGCGCTGGCGCCCGACGGCGGCTCGGGCGCGGTCTGCTACTATGACGAGGACCGCAAGGTGGCGCGCTGGTACCCCGAGGGCGCGGGGCCGAACCCGGCGAGCGGGTGCCCGTCGGGGGAGTGAGCGGGCCGCCTGTCGCTAAGTTGCTCCGCGTGAACGACGTTCGAAGCCGCACGACGGCGACCCGCGTGCCCCGGCGCAGGCCGGGGCCCAGGTGGGAAGACCGGGGTGAGTCTCACCGGCGCCTACCCAACTGGGCCCCGGCCTTCGCCGGGGAACGCGGTTGAGGTCGGCGCGTGAGCTCTCCCCATACCGCCCCGACGGGCGCCCGCGTGCAGCTGGTAAACGGGGGTGAGTCTCACCGGCGTCCCCCACTGGGCCCCGGCCTGCGCCGGGGCACTCGGACGAGGTCGGCGCGTGCGTTTCTCCCATACCGCCCCGGCGGACGCCGGGGCCCAGGTGGGGGACGGTCGTGGCTCCCACGTCGGCTTTCCCAACTGGACCCCGGCGTGCGCCGGGGTGGCGCTAGGAGGAGGCGGAGCACTCCTCCCCACCACACGCCCTCGGCCTCCTCTAGAATGCCCCCGCCGGTAGCGCGTACAGCACCTCCGCGCTCGCGCTCGCCGCGGCCTCCAGCCCCAGCGCCTCGGGCACGATCTGGTCGAGGTAGAAGGCGCAGGCCGCGCGCTTCACCGCGTCGGCCGCGGGCACCGCCGCCTGACGCTCCATCAGCCAGCCGCACGCCGCCACCGACAGCATCGTCAGGAAGGGATAGCTCGCCGCCTGGCGGTCGTCCGCGCTCGCCCCCTGCAACCGCCGCCCGACCGTCTCGCAGGCGTCGACCAGCCGCACCAGCGCGGGGTGGCGCGCGTCGCGGCGGAGGTCCGCGATCAGGTCGGCGAAGGCGCCGCCGTTGGCGAGCGACAGCTTGCGCCCGACCAGATCCGCCGCCTGGATCCCGTTGGTCCCCTCGTAGATCGGGGTGATCCGCGCGTCGCGGAAGAATTGCGCCGCGCCGGTCTCCTCGACATAGCCCATCCCGCCGTGCACCTGCACGCCGAGGCTGGCCACCTCGTTGCCGAGATCGGTGGCATGCGCCTTGGCGAGCGGGGTCATCATCTCGAGCCGCTCGCGCGCCTTGGCGTCGCCCAGCGTGGCGCGGTCGACCTGGCCGCAGGCGTAATAGACCAGAGCGCGCGCCGCCATCGTCTGCGCCTTCATCCGCAGCAGCATGCGGCGCACGTCGGCGTGCTCGACGATCGCCGCGGGGGCGCCGTCGCGCGCGCCCTGGACGCGCTCGCGCGCATAGGCCGCCGCCTTCTGCGTCGCGCCCTCGGCGACCTGCACGCCCTGAACGCCGACGTTGAGGCGCGCGTTGTTCATCATCGTGAACATCGCGCGCATGCCGCCGAACTCGGGGCCGATCAGCTCGCCGACGCAGTCGCCGTTGTCGCCGAACGACAGCACGCAGGTGGGCGAGGCGTGGAGCCCCAGCTTGTGCTCGATCGACACCGCGCGCACGTCGTTGGGCGTGCCGTCGAGCCGCACCTTGGGCACGAGGAACAGCGAGATGCCGCGCGTACCCGCCGGCGCGTCCGGCGTGCGCGCGAGCACGAGATGGACGATATTGTCGGCGAGGTCGTGGTCGCCGAAGCTGATGAAGATCTTGGTGCCGCTGATCAGGTACGTGCCATCCTCACGCGGTGTCGCGGTGGTGCGCAGCGCGCCGACGTCGCTGCCCGCCTGCGGCTCGGTGAGGTTCATCGTGCCGGTCCATTCGCCACTGGCGAGCCGGGGCAGGTAGGTCGCCTGCTGCTCGGGCGTGCCGTGGTGCGCCAGCGCCTCGATCGCGCCGACGGTGAGGATCGGCGCGAGCGCGAACCCCATGTTGGCGGTGCCGAGCGTCTCCAGCACCGCGGCCTGGACGACGAAGGGCAGGCCCTGCCCGCCCCAGCGCTCGTCGACGCCGATCGTGCCCCAGCCGCCCGCGACATAGGCCTGGTAGGCGGCGCGGAAGCCCTCGGGCATGACCACGCCCTCCGGGGTCCAGCGCGCGCCGATGCGGTCGCCCGCGGTGGCGAGCGGCGCCCATTCGCCCTCCGCGAAGGCGCCGATCCCCTCCAGCACCGCCTCGACCGTGTCCGCGCTGGCGGCGGCGAAGCGCTCGTGCCCCGCGATCTCGTCCAGTCCGACGACGTGATCGAGGACGAAGCGCTGGTCGGCGATGGCGGGCACGAAGGTCATTTCTCTCTCCTGTGCGCCCTCGCTATACCCGCCGCGATGAGCGCTCAACTCCCCGAGATCCGACGCTACGGCACGGCCGCGGTCGCGGCGGCGGCGGCGGCGATCCGCGCCGGCGGGATCGTCGCGGTGCCGACCGAGACGGTCTACGGCCTCGCCGCCGACGCGCGTGATTCGGCCGCCGTGGCGCGGATCTACGCCGCGAAAGGGCGGCCCAGCTTCAACCCTTTGATCGTCCACGTGCTCGACCTCGCCGCGGCGGAGGCGCTGGCGCTGTTCGACGACGACGCGCGGGAGCTGGCGGCGCGCTTCTGGCCGGGTCCGCTGACCTTGGTGCTGCCTTTGCAGGAGGGGGCGGGGGTGGCGTCGCTCGTCACCGCGGGGCTCGACACGATCGCGTTGCGCGTGCCGGCGCACCGCGCCATGCGCGCGCTGCTGGCGGCGAGCGGCGCGCCGCTGGCGGCCCCTTCGGCCAACGCGAGCAACGCGATCAGCCCGACCCGCGCCGAGCATGTCGCGGCGAGTCTCGGCGCTTCGGTGCCGCTGATCCTCGACGACGGCGCGACCGCGGCGGGGGTGGAGTCGACGATCGTAGCGGGGCGGACGATCCTGCGCCCCGGCCCGGTCACCGCGGAGATGCTGCGCGCGGTGTTGCCGGTCGTGCCGGGGGCGACCGCGCATGTCAGCGCGCCGGGGCAGCTCGCGAGCCACTATGCGCCGCGCAAGCCGCTGCGGCTGGAGGCGGTGGCCGCAGAGGCGGACGAGTGGCTGATCGGCTATGGCGCGGTGGCGGGCGACGACACCTTGTCGGCGGCGGGCGACCCGGTCGAGGCGGCGGCGCGGCTGTTCGATGCGCTCCACCGCGCCGACGCGAGCGCGCGCGCACGGATCGCGGTGGCGCCGGTGCCGGAGGCGGGCGTGGGCGTGGCGATCAACGACCGGCTGCGCCGCGCGGCGCAGCGGTAGGCGGCGGCGCCGCGTTTCTGCGCCCGCAGGGCCCCAGGGCTGCGAGCGGATCGCGTGTCACCTTGGGCTCCTGCGTGCGCAGGAGCACGGGGCGCGCGAGCGGAGATGTCGCGCCACGCCCGTCGCCTCCGTCATCCCGGACTTGTTCCGGGATCCAGCGTGCCGCGTACTCAGGAGGCGTTGCTCACGCGGACGAGTGGATCCCGGAACAAGTCCGGGATGACGGGGAGGGGTATGATGGAGTGCCCAGACCGGCTCCAGGCGCGAGGCTAGGATGACGTGATGCGCGTGACGAAGCCCCCCACACCCGCTCCGTCATCCCGGACTTGTTCCGGAATCCAGCGTGCCGCGTACTCAGGAGGCGTTGCTCACGCGGACGAGTGGATCCCGGACCAAGTCCGGGATGACGGGGCAGGATGGAGTGCCCAGACCGGCTCCAGGCGCGAGGCTAGGATGACGTGATGCGCGTGACGAAGCCCCCCACACCCGCTCCGTCATCCCGGACCTGTTCCGGGATCCAGCGTGCCGCGTACTCAGGAGGCGTTGCTCACGCGGAACAGTGGATCCCGGAACAAGTCCGGGATGACGGATGAAACGGGGGAAGGGCGCGGCCATCAGATCGGCGACCGGCGCATCCGACGGCCTCCTCAACCCGGGGCCAGCGCCCCCTCGCTCACGCCGCCGGCGCGCTCGCCCTGCTGCGCGCGGCGAAGCTCTTGCGCAGCTTCTGCAGCTTGGGCGGGATCACCGCCATGCAATAGGGGTTCGACCGGCCCGAGGTCTCCCAATAATCCTGGTGATAGCCCTCCGCCGGATACCAGTCGCCGAACGCCTCGATCGTTGTCACGATCTTGCCCGGCACCTCCTCCTGCGCGCGCGCGATCGCCTGATTTGCCTGTTCCTCCTGCATCACCGTCTCGGGGAAGATCGCCGAGCGGTACTGCGTGCCGACGTCATTGCCCTGCCGGTTGAGCTGGGTCGGGTCGTGCGTCGCGAAGAAGATGTCGAGCAGGTCGGCGTAGCTCACCTGCGCGGGATCGAAGCCGACGCGGATCGCCTCGGCGTGCCCGGTGTCGCCGCCGCACACCTGCTTGTAGGTCGGGTTGGGGACATGGCCGCCGATATAGCCGCTCTCGACGCTCTCGACTCCGATCACGTCCTTGAACACCGCCTCGGTGCACCAGAAGCAGCCACCCGCCAGCGTCGCATATTCCGTCATCAGAAGCGTCTCCTTTTGCGTGTCATGTAGGAAGCCGCTAGGCGGCGGCAACGGCAACGGAGACAGGCATGACGCAGGACGCGACGCTCGACGGCAAGGTGATGGTGACCGGCGGCGCCGGCTATATCGGCAGCCACGCCGTGCTCGCGCTGCTCGACGCGGGCTATGACGTCGTCGTCATCGACAATCTCGTCACCGGCTTCGACTGGGCGGTCGACCCGCGCGCCGCCTTCGTCAACGTCGCGGTCGAGGACGCGCGCGTCCGCGACGTGATCCGCGAGCACAAGGTCCGCGCGATCATGCATTTCGCCGGCTCGGTCGTGGTGCCCGAGTCGGTCAGCGACCCGCTCAAATATTACCGCAACAACACCGCGGCGACGCGCAGCCTGATCGAGAGCGCGGTGGCCGAGGGCGTGCCGCACTTCATCTTCTCGTCGACCGCGGCAACCTATGGCACGCCCGAGCGCGTCCCCGTCGCCGAGGACGACCCCAAGGTGCCGATCAACCCCTACGGCATGTCCAAGCTGATGACCGAGCATATGCTCAAGGACGTCTCGGCGGCGCACCCGATGAACCACTGCTGCCTGCGCTATTTCAACGTCGCCGGCGCGGACCCGCAGGGGCGTAGCGGCCAGTCGACCGTCGGCGCGACCCACCTGATCAAGATCGCGGTCGAGGCGGCGACGGGCAAGCGCGCCGCGGTGTCGGTCTATGGCACCGACTTTCCGACCAGCGACGGCACCGGGGTGCGCGACTATATCCACGTCAGCGACCTCGCCGAGGCGCATGTCGCCGCGCTCGCGCTGCTGGTCGACCGGCCGGGCGAGAGCCACACGCTCAACTGCGGCTATGGCCGCGGCTTCTCGGTGCTGGAGGTGCTCGACGCGGTGGACCGCGTCACCAACCATCCGATCGAGCGCCGCCTCGAAGGCCGCCGCGCGGGCGATCCGGCCGAGCTGGTCGCGGACAATGCCGCGATCCTGCGCACGATCGACTGGGCGCCGCGGCGCGACGACCTGGAAGGGATCGTCCGCGACGCGCTGGCGTGGGAGCGGCAGCTGGCCGAACGCGCGCGGTGACGTGGCGCTCGCTCCTGTTCGTGCCGGGCGACCGCCCGGATCGGATGGAGAAAGCGCTCGGGCTCGGCGCCGACGCGCTGATCCTCGACCTGGAGGATGCGGTCGCGCCCGCCGCCAAGCCGGCCGCGCGCGACGCGGTGCGCGCGCTGGTGGAGCGGGCGCCGGTTGGACCGGCGCTGCTGGTGCGGGTCAACCCGGTCGGGACCGAGGCGTTCGCCGCGGACGTCGCCGCGCTGGCGGGCGCGCCGCTGACCGGCGTGGTGCTGCCCAAGGCGGAGGGTCGCGCCACCGTGGCCGCGCTGCGCGCGGCGCTGCCGGGCGACTATGCGGTGCTGCCGATCGCGACCGAGACGCCGCGCGCGGTCTTCACGCTGGGCGACTATGACGGCGCGGGGCTGGCGGGGCTGACCTGGGGCGCCGAGGACCTGCCCGCGGCGATCGGCGCGCTGTCGTCGCGCGAGGCGGACGGCGGCTACACCGACCCGTACAAGGTGGTGCGCTCGCTTGCATTGTTCGCCGCGCACGCCGCCGGGGTCGCCGCGATCGAGACGGTCTATCCCGACTTCCGCGACCTCGACGGGCTCGCTGCTTATGCCGCGCGCGGCAGGCGCGACGGCTTCACCGGCATGATGGCGATCCATCCCGCGCAGGTGGCGGTGATCAACGCCGCGTTCACCCCGGGGGAGGCGGAGCTCGCGGCGGCGCGGCGCGTGGTCGCGCTGTTCGAGGCGAACCCGGGCGCGGGCGCGCTCCAGCTCGACGGCCGCATGGTCGACGCGCCGCACCTCGCCGCGGCACGACGGCTGCTCGCGACGGCACGCGCGGACTGATACGTCGCTGGCCCTCATCTGAGCCGTTATGCTCCCGTGCAGGCGAGACCTTTGCGAAAGTGACGCATCTTTCCATCTTCCGTCATCCCGGACCCTTCGACAAGCTCAGGAGAGCCTTGTTCCGGGATCCACGGGTCCAGACCCAAAAAGGTTCATTGTCGCGGAAGCGGCTTGCCCCGTCATCCCGGGCTTGACCCGGGATCCATGGCGCCGCGAGAGCCGTCCGCGTTGCTCTCGCGGCGCCATGGATCCCGGCGCGAGGCCGGGATGACGGTGATGAAAGACTAAGCCGCCTTTTGGGTCCGGACCAACCGTCCCGCGAACTCATGGCGAGTTGCGTTCGCGGTGGAGTGGATCCCGGAACAAGGCTCTCCTGAGCTTGTCGAAGGGTCCGGGATGACGAGGGGGTTCGCAAAGGTCTCGCGCATGCAGGAGCCCAAGGCCATGTCCGTCACGCTTGCGGCCCTGGGCCCCGGCCTTCGCCGGAGCACGAGAACACGTCGGTAGATCAACGGCTACCCCGCCAGCGAGCGCCGCAGCGTCGCGCCCAGCCACCACCACAAGGCCGCCCATCCGGTGCCCGCGCACCAGCCCGCCAGCACGTCCGACGGCCAGTGCACGCCGAGGTACACGCGGCTCACTCCGATCGCCCCGGTCAGCAGGATCGCGACCACGAAGATGTAGCTGCGCACCGCACGCCCGTGCGCCACCTGCGCCACCAGCCCGGCCAGCGTGAGATACACCAACGCGCTGTTGGTGGCGTGCCCGCTCGGGAAGCTCAGCCCGGTGACCTGGACGAGATGGTCGACCAGCTCGGGCCGCGGCCGGCCGACCCAGTGTTTCGCCTGCGCCGCGATGATCGAGCCGCTGATCGTCGCCGCCGCGACCAGGGTTGCGGTGAGCCACAGCCGCCGCACCAGCAGCAGCCCGATCGTCCCCGCCACCACCAGCGTCAGCACCGTGCCGCTGCCCAGCGCGGTGATGTCGACCAGCGCGGCGTGGAGCCAGCGAGGGCCGATCGGCTGCGCCAGGTCGCCCGGCACGCGCAGCGCGAGCATGATCGCGCGGTCCCAGCCCAGCGGCGCGCCCCCGCCGACCAGCAGCGCGAGCAGCGCCACCCCGATCAGCCCGGCGAGGCCGAGCGCGATCCACAGCACGGGCGGGGCGGGCGGGGAGTCGCGCGGTTCCTCGGCGGGCACGGCGCGGTCGAGCATGGTCTGCATCGGGGCATAACCCGCGCGGGCGCGTCCGGCTCCCAGCCACCAACGCCGCGCCGCCTGATCGCCTCGTCTCGCTGCGCCCGGCGCCGAACGTCCCCTTGCGGCCACACCGGGCAGGTCGCAGGATCGCGCGCATGACAGAGGCTTTCCTGTGCGACGCGGTGCGTACCCCGATCGGCCGCTACGGCGGCGCGCTGGCGGCGGTGCGTGCCGACGATCTCGGCGCGGTGCCGCTGCGCGCGCTTCTGGCGCGCCAGCCCGGGCTCGATCCCGCCGCGATCGAGGACGTGTTCTACGGCTGCGCCAACCAGGCCGGCGAGGACAATCGCAACGTCGCGCGGATGAGCCTGTTGCTCGCGGGGCTTCCCGCCCGCGTCCCCGGGGTGACGCTCAACCGGCTGTGCGCCTCGGGGCTGGAGGCGGTGGGCGCCGCCGCGCGCGCGATCCGTGCCGGCGAGATGGCGCTCGCGATCGCGGGCGGGGTGGAGAGCATGACGCGCGCGCCCTTCGTGCTGGGCAAGGCGGAGCGCGGTTATGATCGCGCGCCGCGGCTGGAAGACACGACGATGGGCTGGCGCTTCGTCAACCCCGCGCTCGAGGCGGTCTATGGCAGCGAGACGATGCCGCGCACCGGCGAGAATGTCGCCGCCGCGCATGGCGTGTCGCGCGCCGATCAGGATGCCTTCGCGCTGCGCAGCCAGCAGCGCGCCGCGGCGGCGCAACGTGCCGGCTATCACGCCGCCGAGATCGTGGCGGTGACGGTGCCCGGCGCGGCGCGCGGCGAGACGGCGGCGGTGTCCGTGGACGAGCATCCGCGCGCCACCTCGCTCGACCAGCTCGCGCGGCTGCGCCCGCTGTTCGGGGCGGAGGGGACGGTGACCGCGGGCAACGCCTCGGGGATCAACGACGGCGCCGCGGCGATGCTGGTGGCGAGCGAGGCGGCGGCGCGCGCGCACGGCCTTACCCCGCGCGCGCGCATCCTCGGCATGGCGAGTGCGGGGGTGGAGCCGCGCGTGATGGGCATCGGCCCCGTGCCCGCGACGCGCGCGCTGCTCGCGCGGCTGGGGCTGTCGATCGACCGGTTCGACGCGATCGAGCTCAACGAGGCGTTCGCGAGCCAGAGCCTCGCGGTGCTGCGCGCGCTGGGGCTGCGCGACGACGCGCCGCACGTCAACGCCAATGGCGGCGCGATCGCGCTGGGACACCCGCTCGGCATGTCGGGTGCGCGGCTGGCGATGACGCTGGTCCACCAGCTCGAGCGCAGCGGCGGGCGGCTCGGCCTGGCGACGCTGTGCGTCGGCGTCGGCATGGGGGTGGCGCTCGCGGTGGAGCGCGTCTGAGCGACCGCGCGCGCCGGGCGGGTGGCTGGTGCGGCGTCGCATGCGCCGCGCGACCGCGGCGATCAGCCGGGCGGCGCCGCTTTGCCCGGGCGCGCGGCGCCTCCGCCCGGCACGGGGGCGGTCGCGGCAAGCTGGCGCGGCACGAGGTCGTCGCAGCGCCCGGCCTGCGCCACGATCAGATCGTGGTGCCGGCACAGGCCGTCATCGCCGCGGACCGAGGCGTCGGCCGAGGACAGGGTCGCCCAGCCGGCGATCGCGGCCTCGAGGCGGCGGCTTCGCCCCTCGAAATGGCCGCAGCCGCCGCAGCGCGCGGTCATGACCCCAGCCGCGCCCAATGGTCGCGCAGCAGCCAGATCGACAGCGCCGCGCCGAGCGCGAGGTTGACCGCGACGCCGATGGTGAAGGCACCGAACGGCCGCGGCCCCGCGCGCGCCAGGTCGCGCAGCCGCGTCGTCAGCCCGATGCTGAGGAAGCACAGGATGAAAGCCCAGGTCCGCAGGTCGCGGATCGGGCCGACCAGGTCGGGCGCGACGACCCGGTTGTACTCGGCGAGCGAATAGCCCGCGGTGAAGAAGGAGATGATCGCCGAGGCGATGAGGAAGCCGAAGACGAACTTGGGGAAGCGGATCCAGATCTCGCGCGGGTCGGGCCGCGCGCTGCCCGGCCGCGCCTCCCAGCGCGTGGTGGCGACGATCGCGAGCGCCACCGCCCAGATGCCGATCCACATGTCGCGGCCCACCACCTTGACGAGCGTGAAGGCCTGGAGCGCCTGCTCGGTCGTGCCCGCGACCGCGCCGGTGCGCTCGGCCAGCCCGCCATAGGCCTGCGCCGCCGCGATCCCGGCGGCGTCGGCGAACTCGGACGTGCCGATCCATGCGCCCGCCACCCCGGTCGGCAGGCCCAGCGCCCAGGCGACCGCGGGCAGCGCGAAGATCATCGCGATCGCCCACAGGATCACGAGCGTGATCGTGATCGCGACATGCTCGCGCTTCGCGTTGACCGCCCCCGCCACCGCGATCGCGGCAGAGACGCCGCAGACCGCGCCGCCGACCCCCAAGGTCGCCGCGAACCGCCGGTCCAGCCCGAGCCGCACCGCCGCCACGTAGATCGCGCCGAAGGTGGCGAGCGACACGATCGAGGCCTGCGCCAGCGCGACCGGTCCCGCTAGTGCGATCAGCGACAGCGGCAGGGTCGCGCCGAGCAGGACGATGCCGGTCTTGACGTAGAGCTCGCCGCGCAGCCCCGCGGCGAGCCAGTCGGGCAGGGTCACCGTGTTGGCGACGACCAGCCCGAGCAGCAGCGCCAGCAGCGGCGGCTCCAGGTTGAAGGCGGTTGACCCCTGCCACTGGCCCGCGACGAAGATCAGCGTCGCGGCGGCGAAGACGATCGCGAAGCCCGGCACGAAGGCGGCGACGCGCTGCCCGACCGACCGCAGCGCCAGCGCGAACACCGCCAGCCAGAAGCCGAGCAGCGCGAGATAGCGCGGCCAGTCGGCGGCGAGGCGCGCGAGCAGCGCGTCCGGCGCGGTCCAGCGCGGCGGCACCACCGCCAGCCAGCGCAGGCTCGATCCGTTGGCGAAGGCGAGGCACGCCGCGGCGACGATCGACAGGCCGATCCAGACCGCCCACCAATCCTCCTTGCGCCATAGCTCGCGCCATCCGCGCGTCTGTTCCGTCGACATGCCTGTCTCCCCGACTCTCGGGTCAGCATAGGGTCGGCCGCGCCGTCAGCGCCAGCGTCTCCGCGCGGCAGGGCGCCGCGGACGCCTCGCTCGCCCCGGCGGAGCGCGCGCGTCGGCGGCGATGGCGGCTTGGGCCGCAGCGCGGGCGGTGCGGGGACCAGCGTGGTGGGTCCGCCGGGGCTCGAACCCGGGACCTCTCGATTAAAAGTCGCTTGCTCTACCGACTGAGCTACGGACCCTCACGCGATGCGCGCCGGCCTAGGCACCGCGCGCGGCTTGGTCAACCGGGCATGGAGCTGGCGCAGCGTATGCCCCGTGCGCGGGTCGCGCCAGCGCGGCGCCAGCGCGACCAGCGGCGCCAGCACGAAGGCGCGCGAGCGATAGGCGCGGTGCGGGATCGACAGCCGCGGCGATTCCCACCGCCCGCCCGACCACAGGATCACGTCGAGATCGATCACGCGCGCGCCCCAGCGTCGCCCGCGCCGCCGGCCGAAGTGGCGCTCGATCGCCTTGAGGCGCGCCAGCAGCGCCTCGGGCGGCGCGTCGGTCTCGATCAGCGCGGCGGCATTGGCGAAGGTGCGCGTCGAGGGGCCGAGCGGCGCGCTCGCCACGATCGGCGCGGCGCGCCCGCCCAGCTCGGCCAGCGCCGCCGCCACCTCGGCGCGCGGGCCGCCGTGGCGTCCGCGGCGATTGCCGCCGACGCCGATGAGATAAAGGTGTCGTCCGTGACTTGAGCCTAGCATCGTCGCACGCCTATCGCACCCCGATGGACTTCGCACCCTCACCGCTCCCGGCGACCGAGCCGCCGCGCGACTGCCCGCGCTGTCCGCGGCTGGTGGCGTTGCGCGAGCGGTTGCGCGCCGAACAGCCCGGCTGGTGGAACGCGCCCGTGCCCGCGCTCGGCGACGCCGCGGCCTGGCTCGGGGTGGTCGGGCTCGCGCCCGGCAAGCACGGCGCCAATCGCACCGGCCGCGCCTTCACCGGCGACGGCGCGGGTACGCTGCTGTTCGAGACGATGGCCCGGCACGGGCTCGCCACCCTGAACGAGACCTCGGCAACGACAGAAGGAGAGGCCGCGGGCGGGACGACGGGCGAGGCGCGTGGCGGGGCGGGGGCGACACCGGTGGGCGCGATCATCCTCAACGCGGTGCGCTGCGTCCCGCCCGAGAACAAGCCCACGCCCGAGGAGGTGCGCCACTGCCGCGGCTTCCTGTCGGCGCAGGTGGCGGCGCTGCCGCACGCGCGCGTCTTCGTCGCGCTGGGGCAGGTGGCGCATCAGTCGATCGTCAAGGCGCTGGGCGGCAAGCTGCCCAAGGCGCGCTTCGCGCATCTGGCCGAGCATCGCATGCCCGACGGCCGGATCGTGATCGATAGCTATCATTGCTCCCGCTACAACCAGAACACCGGGCGGCTCACCCCCGCGATGCTCGACGCGGTGTTCGCGCGCGCGGTCGCGCTGCGCGATCGCGGCTGAGCGGGACGCTCGTCGCGCCGGAGCGCGCGCGCCGGAGCGCGCGCGCTGTCCTGTCACTGGCAGGCGAGGCACTCGTCATAGTCGGTGCTCTCGGCGAGCGAGAATTGCGGCTTGTCGAGCGTGTTGTCCGCCTCGACCCCGCCCTGGCCCTCCGCGCCCGCGAAACCGGCGCGCTGCACCGACTTGGAGCGGAGGTAATAGAGCGACTTGATCCCCAGCTCCCACGCCCGGAAGTGAAGCATCAAGAGGTCCCACTTCTCCACGTCCGCCGGGATGAACAGGTTGAGCGACTGCGCCTGGTCGATATAGGGCGTGCGGTCGCCGGCGAGCTCGAGCAGCCAGCGCTGGTCGATCTCGAACGACGTCTTGTAGCAGTCCTTCTCCTCCTGGCTGAGGAAGTCGAGGTGCTGCACCGAGCCGCCATGCTCGAGGATCGAGTTCCACACCGCGTCCGAGTTCTTGCTCTTCTCGGTGAGCAGCTTCTCGAGATACGGGTTCTTCACCGCGAAGCTGCCCGACAGCGTCTTGTGCGTGTAGATGTTGGCCGGGATCGGCTCGATGCAGGCGCTGGTGCCGCCGCAGATGATCGAGATCGACGCGGTCGGCGCGATCGCCATCTTGCACGAGAAACGCTCCATCACCCCCATGTCGGCGGCGTCGGGGCACGGCCCGCGCTCGTGCGCGAGCACCATCGAGGCCTCGTTCACCTGCGCGTTGATCTGGCGGAACATCTTGAGGTTCCAGCTCTTCGCCATCGCCCCCTCGAACGGCAGCCCGCGCTGCTGGAGGAAGGAGTGGAAGCCCATCACGCCCAGCCCGACCGAGCGCTCGCGCCCGGCCGAATAGGCCGCGCGCTCCATCCCCGGTTCGTGCCGGTCGATGTAATCCTGCAGCACGTTGTCGAGGAAGCGCATCACGTCCTCGACGAAGCCCTTCTCGTCCTTCCACTCGTCCCACGTCTCGAGGTTGAGCGAGGAGAGGCAGCACACCGCGGTGCGGTCGTTGCCGAGATGGTCGCGGCCGGTCGGCAGCGTGATCTCGCTGCACAGGTTCGAGGTCGAGACCTTGAGCCCGAGGTCGCGGTGATGCTTGGGCATGGTCGAGTTCACATGGTCGGCGAAGACGATGTACGGCTCGCCCGTGGCCAGCCGGGTCTCCACCAGCTTCTGGAACAGCGCGCGCGCGTCCACCGTGCCGCGCACCGAGCCGTCCTTGGGGCTCTTGAGCTGCCACTCGGCGCCGTCGCGCACCGCCGCCATGAAGGCATCGGGGATCAGCACGCCGTGGTGCAGGTTGAGCGCCTTGCGGTTGAAGTCGCCCGAGGGTTTGCGGATCTCGAGGAACTCCTCAATCTCGGGGTGCGAGATGTCGAGGTAGCAGGCGGCCGAGCCGCGCCGCAGCGAGCCCTGGCTGATCGCCAGCGTCAGCGAGTCCATCACGCGCACGAAGGGGATGATGCCGCTGGTCTTGCCGTTGAGCCCGACCGGCTCGCCGATGCCGCGGACATTGCCCCAATAGGTGCCGATCCCGCCGCCGCGCGAGGCGAGCCAGACGTTCTCGTTCCAGGTCTGCACGATGCCGTCGAGGCTGTCGGGCACCGAGTTGAGGTAGCAGCTGATCGGCAGCCCGCGCCCGGTGCCGCCGTTGGACAGGACCGGCGTGGCGGGCATGAACCACAGCTTGGAGATATAATCGTACAGCCGCTGCGCGTGCGCGGCGTCGTCGGCATAGGCCGAGGCGACGCGGACGAACAGGTCCTGGAAGCTCTCGCCGGGCAGCAGGTAGCGGTCCTTGAGCGTCTCCTTGCCGAAGTCGGTCAGCAGCGCGTCGCGCCCGTGATCGACCTCGACCGGATAGGGCCGCGCGCGCGCGCCGTGCTTGGCGATGGTGTCGCTGCCGGGCGTGTCGCTGCCGGGCTGCGCCTCGCGGGTCGCCTGCGCCTCGCTGGTCGCGGTCGCCGTGTCGATCGTCTCGGTGGTCATCGCCGCACCGTCCGTTCCTCTGAAATCCATCGCCATGCCGCTCCCGCTCCTGGCCCTCGTCCCCGAATCGAGGCAGCGCCCGATCCTAACCGACCCCGAACCCGTTGAGAACAAAAAGAGACCATCGACCTCGCGGCGATCGTCGCGCGGCGCCTACCCGATATGGGGATCGCCGCGTTCTTCTACTACCATTGGGGTCCGTGTGTCGTCCGTACCTCTACAGATTGTGGCAGATCGCGCTGGTCGGCAAGACGGTAAAAGCGACCGGGGGCGGACCTAAGCAGCGAGCGGGGCCTGCCGCGCCGCGGCGACGCGCGGACTTGCGCGGCCTTCCGCGATTGCAAGAGAACGGGCGGCGAACGAAAATTTTTTGATCGGACGGCCGTTCCTGCCCCGATCGGACGGGGGGCGCACCAGCCTGTCCCACTTCGGGATCGAGCGCGTGAAGGGGCGCGGCACCACGGTGCGGTCTGCAAGTTTATCCAATTCATTCTGCCGATATTTCGGCAGCTTACGCTGGTTCGACGCCGCGCGAGAGACGGTGGCGGGGGCGTGTGGAGGCCGAAGGGGATGCCTGCTGACGGATCGCCGCTGGACGCGTTTCCCGCGTCGGCGCGCGCGCCCGACGCCGCGCTTCACCAGCATGAGATGCTCGCCGCCTTCGCCGAGCTCGCGATCCTGTCCGAGGACATCGACCGGCTGTTGCAGGAAGCCTGCGATTACGTCCGCCGCGCGGTCGGCGCCGACATCGTGCTGCTGTACCGCCAGACCCCCGACGGCCGCTCGGTCGAGGTGCGCGCGGGCGCGGGGATCGCGCCGACGCTGATCGGCGCGCGGCTGACGCGGCGCAACGACCAGTCGCTCGAGAGCCGGCTGCTGCGCGACGGTGAGCCCGTGATCGTCCCCGACGCGCGCGACGAGCCGCGGCTCGAGACGCGCGGGCTGCTCCGCAGCTTCGAGCAGCGCGGGCTGGCGCTGATCCCGCTGCGCGACGGGCCGGGGACGCCGATGCTCGGCCTGCTCCACATCAGCACGCGAGAGTCGCGCGACTTCTCCGCCGAGTTCGCCTTCCTGCGGATCTACGCCAGCCTGGTCGCCGCGAGCATGTTGCGGATCGAGGCGCTGCGCCGCCGCCAGGACGAGCGCGCCGCGCGCGAGCGCAGCGAATGGCAGCTGCGGCTGGTGCTGGAGGGTATTCCCCAGCTCGTCTGGTGCGCCGAACCGGGCGCGCAATGGCGCTGGATGGGGCCGCAATGGACCGAGGTGACCGGGCGCGATCCCGACTCGAGCCTCGGTCGCGGCTGGCTCGAAGCGGTCCACCCCGACGACGCCGCGGCGGTGGAGCAGGCGTGGGGATCGGCCGAGGCGCGCGGCATCTTCGAGGTGGAATGCCGCATCTGGCACCAGCACGACGGCCGCTATCGCTGGTATCAGGGCCGCGCCTTGCCCACCGCCTCGACGCTGGGTGACCAGACCTGGGTCGGCACCTTCACCGACGTGGAGGACCTGCGCGCGCTCGAGGCGCGCCAGGCGGTGCTGGTCGCCGAGCTGCAGCATCGCACGCGCAACCTGCTCGCGGTGGTGGAGGGGATCGCGGTGCAGACGATGGCGGCGACCGAGTCGCTCGACGCCTTCGCCGCCAGCTTCCACGATCGCCTCCAGGCGCTGGCGCGCGCGCAGCAGCTGCTCGCGGGGGCGAGCGGCGAGGCGATCACGATCCGCCAGTTGCTCGAGACCGAGCGCGACGCGCTGGGCATGGCGCGCGGCGACGCGTTGATCGCGCTGAATGGGCCCGACGTGCTGCTGCCCAGCACGATGGTGCAGACGCTCGCGCTGGTGATCCACGAACTGGGGACCAACTCGCGCAAATATGGCGTGATCGCGCGCGGGGAGGGGCGGATCGCGATCGACTGGCGCGTCAGCGGCAGCGGCGCGGGGCGCGCGCTCGACCTCGACTGGGTCGAGACGGGCGACTTCGCCGCGCCCGCGGCGGGGCAGCGTCGCGGCTTCGGTCGCGAGTTGATCGAGCGCGCGCTGCCGTTCCAGCTCGGCGCGTCGAGCGATTATTCGATCACCGCGGGGGCGGTGCGGTGCCGGCTCCACGTCCCGCTGGACGCGGCGACGTGACCGCGCCGCTCGCCGGCCGCCGCTTCCTCGTCGCCGAGGACGAATTCTACGTCGCGGTGCGGCTGGAGCGCGCGCTGTGCGACGCCGGCGCGGCGGTGGTGCTGTTCGCCAGCCTCGCCCCCGCGCTGGCGCATGCGGCGGACGGCGCGCCGCTCGACGCCGCGCTGCTCGACATCAACCTGCGCGGCGAGCTGAGCTTCCCGCTCGCCGATGCGCTGGCGGCGCGGGGGGTGCCGGTGGTGTTCCTGAGCGGCTATGACGCCGAGACGATCCCGCCGCCCTATCGCGAGGTCGCGCGCTTGCAGAAGCCGGTGACGCTGACGCGGCTGATCGCCGAGCTGGAGCGGCTGCTGGGCTAGAGCCCGGTCCGCCTCGCTCGAACCGTGCTGCGGCAACCGCCCGGGCACGCGGCTGGTTCGTATCAGACGGATCACACCTCGGCGCGAAGCGGCGGTCCCGTGCGCCGCATTCGCCGCGTGCGCGGCGGGAAAAGCTGAGCTACGGCAATTCTTTCCTATTGCCAAAGGCCGCCGATGTCCGTTCGTCTCGCCGTTCCGTTCCTGCTCGCGCTCGCCGCCACCGCGCCCCTCACCGCCCCCCTCTCCGCCACCGCCCAGACTCCGCCGCCCGCCGCACCCGCCAAGGCTGTTGCCGCCGCCGCGCCCACCGACGCCGCGCGGATGGCGCGGCTCACCGCGCCGCTGCCCGCCGACCAGGCCGCGATGAAGGCGCATGTGATGTTCCTCGCCTCCGACGCGATGCGCGGGCGCGACGCGGGCAGCGGCGAATATGACATCGCCGCGCAATATGTCGCCGCGCAATTCTATGCCGCCGGGCTGCGACCGATGGGCGACGCCGGCGGCTATCTGCAGAAGGTGCCGCTCACCGCCTATAAGATCGCGGGCGAGGGCACGTTCCGCTGGACCGGCGCGAACGCCGCGGCGCGCGCGCTCGTCTTCGGCAGCGACTATGTCCCCGCCGCCAATCCCGCCGCCAAGGCCACGAACGTGTCCGCGCCGATCGTGTATCTCGGCTACGGCCTCTCCGCCCCGGCCTATGGCATCGACGATTATGCCGGCGTCGACGTGCGCGGGAAGATCGTCGCTTATGTCGGCGGCGTCCCCGCCGGCCTGCCCAGCGAGATCGCGGCGACGCTCGGCGGCGCCCCCGCGCGGCTCGCCGCGGCGGCGGCGCACGGGGCGGTCGGCGCGGTCGCGATCGCCGACCTGCGCCGCGCCGGCCGCGGCGCGCCCGGCTTCGACACGGTCAAGAAGGGCTATGACAGCGAGCGCGTCACCTGGGCGCTCCCCGACGGCACCGGCAGCACCGCCACGCCCGCGGTGCCGCTGCTCGGCACCTTGTCCCCGGCGGGTGCGGCCAAGCTGTTCGGCCGCGACTGGGCGGCGATGGCGCGCGCCGCGCGCCGCAAGGTGCTGCGCGCGCGCCCCGTCACCGCCGCGGGCACGCTGACGGTGGAGAGCGCGACCAGCTTCCGCGCGTTGCCGAGCAGCAACGTGCTCGGGATGATCCCGGGCAGCGATCCCGCGGTCGGGCGCGAGACGGTGGCGCTGTCGGCGCATCTCGACCATGTCGGCGTCGGCAAGGCGGTGGACGGCGACACGATCTACAACGGCGCGCTGGACGACGCGATCGGCATCGCCAGCCTGATCGAGGCCGCCAAGCGCTTCAAACAGGCCGCCGCCCCCAAGCGCAGCGTGCTCTTCCTCGCCGTCACCGCGGAAGAGAAGGGGCTGGTGGGCAGCGACTATTTCGTCAACCATCCGACCGTGCCGATCGCCGACATCGTCGCCGACGTGAACCTCGACATGCCGATCCTGACCTATCGGTTCGAGGACATGGTGGCGTTCGGCGGCGACCGCTCGACGCTGGGGCCGATCATCGCGCGCGCGGTGGCGGGGATCGGCGTCGGCCTGTCGCCCGATCCGATGCCGGAGGAGGCGATCTTCGTCCGCTCGGATCACTTCCGCTTCGTCCAGAAGGGTGTGCCCTCGGTCTTCCTGTGGCCGGGGCAGAAGGGCCCGGGCAAGGCCGCGGTCGCCGCCTTCATGGACCGCTGCTACCACAAGCCGTGCGACGACCTGTCGCAGCCGATCCTGTGGGACCAGGGCGTCCGCTTCGTCGACGCCAACTACCGGATCGCGCGCGAGATCGCCGACGCGCCCGATCGCCCGCGCTGGAACAAGGGCGATTATTTCGGCCTGTTGTTCAAGGGGCCGATGGCGGCGCAGTGACCGCCGCGCATCGTTTCGGCGCCGGTGCGTTATAGCTGCCGGACCCGGCACGGAGCGCGACGCGGATGAGCAAGAAGGACGACGACCGGCACGCCAGCCTCGAGGAGCTGCAACTCGCGCTGGTCCACACCCAGCAGGCCGCGGCGCGCTCGGGCGAGCGCGTCGTGCTGGTGCTCGAGGGGCGCGACGGCGCGGGCAAGGACGGGGCGATCAAGCGGATCACCGAGCACAGTTCGGTCCGCGCGACCCGCGTCGTCGCGCTGCCCAAACCGTCCGACCGCGAGCGGACGCAATGGTATTTCCAGCGCTACGTGACGCATCTGCCCGCCGCGGGCGAGTTCGTGATCTTCAACCGCTCCTGGTACAATCGCGCGGGGGTCGAGGTGGTGATGGGCTTCTCCACCGCCGCCGAACAGGCCGAGTTCCTGCGCGACGCGCCCGATTTCGAGCGGATGCTGGTGGAGAGCGGGATCACGTTGGTGAAGCTGTGGCTCGACATCTCCAAGGACGAGCAGCGCGACCGGCTCCAGGCGCGGCGCGACGATCCGCTCAAGGCGCTCAAAGTGTCCGACATGGACGCGGTCGCGCAGGACAAATGGGCGGACTATACCGCGGCGCGCGACGCGATGCTGACGCGGACGCACACGCCGCTGGCGCCGTGGCATTGCGTCCAGGCCGACGACAAGAAGGCGGCGCGGCGCGCGATCATCGCGCACCTGCTCCACCAGACCGCGCCGGCGGAGATCGCGCGCACCGTGCCGCTGCCCGACCCCGACGTGCTGTTCGCGTTCGAGGCCGCGGCGCTCCACGACGGGCGCCTCTCGCGCTGAGCGCGCGGTCAGGCGGTCACGCCAGATCCTCGATCCGCGGGATCACCATCCGCTCCACCGCGTCATAATAGCGTTCGATCGTGTCCTCGCCCGCGTCGCCCAGCCGCGCGCGCACCTTGTCGACGGGCGTGATGATCAGACGGTCGAGATCGAGCACGGGGTTGAAGTCGTCGCGTCCGCCCAGGCGCCACCAGCCGCCGCGGCGGGTCGCCGGGGCGGCGCGGTCGCGCCAGCGTCCGCCGACGTGGCGGCGGATCACCTCGCCGACGTAGCAGCCCGCGCCGGCGACCCAGTCCGCCGCGCGCGCGCCGCGCCGCGCGCGCGCGGTGTCGAGCCACGCGTCGATCGCGGCGAGGCTGTCGATCGAGAAATCGAGGCGTTCGCCCGCTGGCCCCTCTGCGGCGAACCGCTCCGCTCTCCGCTCGATATCCCCCAGGTCCATCCCGCTCTGTTCCAAAGTGGCGCTCACGACCCTCATTATAGAAGGCGTCGTGCCCGCCCCTCAGAACTCGGCGGACAGGCCGACGAAGAAGCTCCGCCCCGCGACGTCGTACACGCCCGGATAGGTGTTGCCGTTGCCGAAGGCCGCGAGCAGCCCCTGCACGATCGCGGGCGGATCGCGGTCGAGCAGGTTGTTGACGCCGAGCCGCAACCCGACGCCCTCGCGCAGCGCCGCGGTGACCGCGAGATCGACATATTGATAGGTGCCGATCCGCGAGTTGAGCGTGTAGCGGTCCCCCGCCAGGAACGGATTGTCGGTGTTGCTGCTCAGCCTTGTGGCGCCGATGTAGCGCCAGTTGAGCGACACCGATGCCTTGTCCCCCGGCGCCGCCCAGGTCAGCCGCGCCTGGTGGCGCCATGCCGGGCTGGGCTGGCCGCAGGTCGGGCCGAACAGCCCCTTGCAGTCATAGGAGCCGAGCCCCGGCAGCGGCTCGTTGACGAGATCGTTGAGCCAGGTGCCGACCAGTGACAGGTCGACCCGGCCGAGCGCCTCCACCGGCACCGCGGCATTGAGCCCGACGTCGATCCCCGAGGTCCTGAGCGAGCCGGTGTTCTGCGTCGTCGACACGACATAGCCGTTCTCGCCGAACAGCACGCCGTTGCGCGGGTCGCGCCGGAACAGCCCGCAGAAGAACGGGTCGCCGGTGGCGACGCACTGGCTGATCGTCAGCGAGGCGGGGATCGGGGCGATATAGTCGCGCACCTTGATGCGGAAATAATCGACCGACAGCGACACGCCGCGCAGCGCTGCGGGCGAGAGCACCACGCCCGCGGTATAGGTGTCGGCCTCCTCGGGGCGCAGCGCGAGATTGCCGCCGCTCTGCGCCGAGCAGACGTCGGTCGGGCAGGCGATGATGCGGCCATATTGCGCCGCGCTCACCCCGGTCAGCGCGCAGCGCTCGGCGCTGGCGATCGGGGTCGCGCCCGAGCAGGGATCCTGCGCCGAGACGTTGCCGACCTGCTGCGCCGCGAACAGCTCGCTGATGTTGGGCGCGCGGATCGCGCGATTGTAGCTGGCGCGCAGCCGCAGGTCGCGCACCGGCGCCCAGGACAATTCGCCCTTGTAGGTCGACACGCCCTTGGCGAGGTTGCTGTAGTCCGAATAGCGATAGCCGCCGGTGATCGACAGTTCCTCCGCGAATGCCTTGCCCTCGACGATCGGCAGCCGCACCTCGGTGAACAGGTCGGTGACGTGGAAGCGGCCGAAGGCTTCCTTGATCCCCTTCTGCTGCGACAGCGCGTCGGCGGTGAAGCGCAGCTTCTCGCGGCGGTGCTCGACCCCGACCACCAGACCCAGGCCGTGGTCCGCCCAGGGCAGCGTCACGCCGTAGGACGTCAGGTCGGCGTTGATCGACCCGGTGTAGACATATTCCTCGTCGAGCCCGCGCGTCGAGGCGGGGCGATAGATATAGCCGAACGCCGAGTCCGCGATCCCGTTGTAGCGGAACACGTCGAGCGGGACGCAATCGGGATCGCTGCCGTCGACCACCGCGGTGCAGGTCGGCGTGCCGTTGACCGAGACGACCTGGAGCCCGCGGTTGGCGCGCACCGGGTCGATGTCGTTCATATAGGTCTCGCGCAGCAGCGCACGCGAGTAGAGGCCGCCGACGTCATAGCCGATCCCCTCCGCGATCTCGCCGCGCAGCCCGGCGGTGGCGCGATAGTCGATCCGGCGCAGATCGTCGCGACGCGGCTGCGCGTTGCCCGCCACGGGGCGATAGCCGATGAACAGGTCCTGCCGCGCCCCGCTGCCATAAGCGTTGCCGCAGAGCAGCTGCCCCTGCTGCGCGCCGAGCAGCGGGTTGTCGCAGTTGATCGTATAGGTCGTCCCCTGGAACAGCGCGGACGGCGCGACCTGCGAGAAGCTCCGGTCGTGCATGAACATGAAGCTGCCATACAGCTCCGCCGCGGGGTGGAACTCATATTTGGCGAACGCTCCCGCGGTATAGCGCACGTCGGCGCGCTGGAAGTAATTGAGCGGGGCGGTATTGTAGCGGAAGCTGGCGTCATAGGGCACCCAGCTCTTCTGCCCGTCGCGCGTGTTGTTGTACGCGGTGCCGGCGTTGGGGCCGGTGAGCGGCTGGAACAGCCCGTACATGTTGTTGCTCGATCCGCCGCAGGTGTAGGCGCTGTTGCCCGCGCTCGGGTCCAGCGCGCAGGCGGAGACGTCGCGATTGGCCTGGATGATCGGCTTGACGTCGCGATAGCCGAAATAGGCGGTGATGTTGCCGCGGTCGCCCAGGTTCTTGCCGACCGCGATATTGGCGTCGAGCCGCTGGCCGTCGACCGGGCTGTTGAGCGCGGTGGCATAGCCGTTGCGGCGGACGAGGTCGCGCAGCCCCTTGTTGTCGTTGTGGTGCGCCGCGAAGCCATATTGGACGTCGCCGCGGACGCCGTCGAGATCGTCGCGCAGGATGAAATTGACCACGCCCGAGATCGCGTCCGAGCCATAGACCGCCGAGGCGCCGCCGGTGACGACGTCGACCCGCTGCACCATGAAGCCGGGAATGAAATTGACGTCGTTGGCCTGTACCGGGAGCAGGCGCTGGCCGTTGACGAGGATCAGGTTCCGCACGTCGCCGAGGTTGCGCAGGTTGATCCGCGCGGTGCCGTCCGAGCCGTTGGAGACATTCTCGTTCGCCGCCGCGGTGACCTGGGGCAGGCGGTTGATGACATTCTCGATGTTGGTCGCGCCCTGCAGCCGGATCTCGGCCGCGCTCACGTCGGTGATCGGGCTGTTGCTCTGCAGCCCGGGCTGACGCAGCCGCGTGCCCGTGACCACGACCTCGCCGCCGCCGGGCGAGGCGGTCGCGGTGTCGGCGGGGGCGGGGGTGGTGGTGACCGAGGGTTCGGGCGCGGCAGGCTCGGTCTGCGGCGCCTGCGCCTGGGCGGCAGTGGCCGCGGCAGCGAGCGCGGCGACCGCGGTGGAGCGCAGCAAGCGACAGATAAGCATCGGCAGTTCCCCTTCTTCCCCTGCCGGCAGCGTATGGTATACTTTCTATAAATGCAAATATGTTATACGAAGCGGGTGTCTAGGTAGGGAACTGGACGGTGCGGGCAGCCGCGGACGAACGATCCTTGCGTCAGTCGATCCAGGCATTCTCGATGTGGCGCGGGCGCACGCCGGGGGCGAGCAGGATGACGTCGACGCGGATGTCGTCGCCCGGCGCGGCGTAGCGCGGCATCAGCACCTCGGCCGCGGCGGCGACGCGGGCGAGCCGGCGCGCGTCGATCGCCGTGTCGAGCGCGGCGGCGCTACGCCGCGTCTTGACCTCGACGAAGGCGACCAGCGTGCCGCGCCGCGCCACCAGATCCACCTCGCCCGCGCGCGAGCGGACGCGCCGATCGAGGATCTCCCATCCCTGTAGCCGCAGCCACCACGCCGCGATCCGTTCGCCGCGGCGCCCGACGGCGTCGGCGGCGCGCCGCTCGGCCATGGTGCGACCGGGGGGAGGCGTGACACGGCGCCGCATCGCGCGACGCTGATCGTGCCGGCGCGGCGACACAAGCGGAGGCTGACCCAGGAACAGGGCCGCCAAGCCGATCCTCGCCGGTGCGGGGCGCCCGCGCCGGATCCGCCGCGCCGCCGTTCAGCGCGACCCCGCCGCGCGGAGATAGGCGATCAGGTCCGCGCGATCGATCGGGTCGCGCACGCCGGCGAAGCGCATCGTCGTCCCCGGCGCCACGCGCGCGGGGTCGCGCAGCCACGCGTCCATCGCCGCCGCGTCCCAGCGCCCGCCGTGCGCGCGCAGCGCCGCGCTATAGCCATAACGCGCGCTCCCGCCCGCCACCGCGCGACCGATCACGCCATGGAGGTTCGGGCCGTTGCGGTCGCCCGCCCCGGCGCCGATCGTGTGGCACGCCGCGCAGGCGCCGAACAAGCGCGCGCCGCGGCTCGCGTCAGCGCTCGCCAGCCGCGCTGCCAGGGTCGCGTTGGCGCCGAGCCGCGCGCGCCGCGCCGCCACCCCGTCGTCGCCGCAGCCCGCCAGCAGCAGCAACACCGCCGCCCCCGCGACTCTCACGGCGCGGCGTCGTCGCCGTGGAGGTCGGCCCAGAGCGCGCCGGTCCCCGCCTCCTGCGCGCGGTTGACATATTGCGACGCCACCAGCCAGCCCTTGATCGGGCGCAGCGGCAGCAGCGTCCCCAGCGCCATCACCGGCACCGACACGAGCAGATGCACCCAGGCCGGCGGATCGAATGCGACCTGGAGCCACACCACGAAGGCGGTCAGCGGCAGCGCGATGATGCACAAGGAGAAGAACGCCGGCCCGTCGTCGGGCGCGGCGAAGCGATAGTCGAGCCCGCAGGCGTCGCAGCGCGGCACGATCTTGAGCCAGGAGCGGAACATCTTCCCGCGTCCGCAGCGCGGGCACAGGCCGTGCCAGCCGCTGCGGATGATCCAGCGGAATTTGTCGCTACCGCCGAGCGTGGCGGGATCGGGCGCGCGAGTCGGGTCCATGGCGGCGATGTAGGCGCGCCCGGCGGCCCCTGCGATGGGACAGATGGTCCCACCCCCCGGCTAACGGAACTCCTTGGAAGTGCGAGGGATTGTGCCGGCAATGACGTCTCCCCCGCGCACCGTCGGTATCCTGACCTTCCACCGCTGCATCAATTATGGGTCCTATTGGCAGGCGCGCTGCCTCGCCGAGGGGTTGCGCGGCCTGGGGCATGACGCGCGGCTGCTCGATCATCACAGCGACGCGGTGGCGCGCGCCGAGTGGCGCTGCTCGTTCCAGCCGACCCTCCCCGAGCGCACCCGCCGCAGCGACCTGCCCGCGTACAAGAGCAAGGGGCGCAAGTTCGTCGCCGCCTTCGACCGGCTGCCGCAATCGCCGCGCTTCCCGCTCCACCGGCCCGACACGCGCGGTTATGACGCGATCGTGGTCGGCAGCGACGAGGTGTGGAACTTCCGTCACCCCTGGTACGGCGGCGCGCCGATCTTCTTCGGTGAGGGGCTCAGCGCGCCGCGGCTGGTCTCTTATGCCGCCAGCTTCGGCAACCACGACGCCGCCGACGGGATCTCGGACGATTGGGCGGCGCGGCTGCGGCGCTTCACCGCGGTATCGGTGCGCGACGCCAACTCGCGCGCGCTGGTCGCCGCCGCGCTGGGCGAGACCCCGCCGCTGGTGCTCGACCCGGTGCTCCAGTTCGGCGAACGCGTCCATGCCGCCGCGCCGCCGCGCCCGCGCGAGGGGGAGGGGGGCTATGCGCTGGTCTATGGCCATGGCTTCCCCGACTGGCTCCAGCAGCAGATGCGCGACTGGAGCGGGCGCAGCGGGGTACGGCTGGTCAGCATCGGCTATCGCAACGACTGGGCGCACGAGCAGGACATCGGCGCCGGCCCGGAGGAATTCGCCGCCCGCGCCGCCGGCGCGCGCGCGCTGGTGACCAATTTCTTCCACGGCTGCGTCTTCGCGCTCAACAACCGGACCCCGTTCGTCACCGCGCCCTCGCCCTATCGCTTCAACAAGGTGCGCGACCTCGCCGCGGCGCTGGGGGCGGAGCGGCACATCGTCGCGCCGGGGCTGGGCGCGGGGGACTATGACGCGCTGCTCACCGCACCGCCCGCGCCGGCGGTCTATGCGCGGATCGACCGGCTGCGCGCCGAGTCGCTCCTGTACCTGCGCCACGCGCTTGGCTGAGCCACTCGCCCCGCGCGACGTGGTGGGCTCGGGGCTGTGCATCGGCTGCGGCGGCTGCGCGGCGGCGGCGGCGGACGGCGCGATGGCGTGGGATCGCTACGGCACCTGGAAGCCCGCGGGCGCCTTCGCCGCGGAACGCTCGGCCGCGTTCGCGCTGCGCTGCCCCTTCTCCCCGGCGGCGCGCGACGAGGATGCGATCGCGGCCGAGCGCTTCCCCGCCGCCCCGCGCGCGACCGCGCTGCTCGGCCGTCACGAATCGACCTGGGTCGGGCATGTCGCCGAGGGCGCGTGGCGCGGGACGGGCAGTTCGGGCGGGATGGTGAGCTGGGTCGCGGCCGAGCTGCTCCGCACCGGCGCGGTCGACGCGGTGGCGCATGTCGTCGCGTCGGACTCGCCGCGCGACGAGGGGCGTTTTTTCGCCTATCGCTTGTCGCGCGACGCGGCGGCGCTGCGATCGGGCGCGAAGTCGCGTTATTATCCGGTCGAGCTGTCCGCGATCCTGCGCGAGATCCGCGCCACGCCCGGCCGCTATGCGATCGTGGCGGTGCCGTGCTTCGCCAAGATGATCCAGCTCGAGCGCGCGCGCGACCCGGTGCTGCGCGCGCGCGTGCCGCACGTGCTCGGGCTGTTCTGCGGGCATCAGAAGAGCGCGCGGCTGGTCGACAGCTTCGCCTGGCAGCTCGACACGCCGCGCGATCGGGTGCGCGCGGTCGATTATCGCATCAAGGACGCGGGACGTCCCGCCAATTGGTATCGCGCGCACCTGACGCTCGACGACGGCAGCGCGCGCGCCGAGGATTGGTGGCATCTCGCCGACGGCGACTGGGGCGCTGGTTTCTTCCAGAACAGCGCGTGCGACATGTGCGACGACGTCGTCGCCGAGACCGCCGACGTCGCGTTCGGCGACGCCTGGGTCGAGCCTTATGCGTCGGACGGGCGCGGCACCAACGTGGTGATCGCGCGCACGCCGCTGATCGACGGGTTGATCCGCGCCGCGGTGGCGGAGGGGCGGCTCGCGCTGGAGGAGGTGGACGCCGGCTTCGTCGAGGCGACGCAGGCGGCGGGGTTCCGTCACCGCCGCGAGGGGCTGGCCTATCGGCTGACGTGGCGGCGCTGGCGCGGCGGGGTGGCGAAGCGCAAGCGCGTCGCGCCCGCGGCCCGCGCGCTGCCGCTGCGGCGGCGGCTGGTGTATCGCGGGCGCGCCGCGATCGCGCGCTGGAGCCACCGGCTGGCGTGGCTCGCCGCGCGGACCGGGCGGCCGGGGCTGTACCTGCGCTGGGCGCGCCCCGCGCTGGCGCTGTATCGCGCGCTCGCCTGGTCGCACGGCCGGCTGGGTGGCTGGGTCGACCGACTGCTGCCCGACGCGCCGCGGCGCTAGGCCCGCCCGATCAGAAGAAGCGCAGCCAGCGGCTGGCGTGGCGGCGCTTCACGCCCGCGAACCAGCGCGTCGCCCACCACAGCGGCGGCGCCATCGCCGCGGCGAGCAGCCAGACATGGCCGATCGTCGGCAGCTCGCGCCCGCCCGCCGCCAGCGCGACGAGGTGGAGCGCATAGAGGTGGAGCAGGTAGAAGAACATCGGCGCGCCGCCCAGCACCGCGAGCCAGCGCTGCGCCCGCGCCTCGAACAGCGCGAGCAGCAGCGCGCCGATCCCCAGGGTAAGCAGCAGGAAGTCGAGCGACGGCGGATATTTGGTGACGTTGAGGAAGGACAGGAGGGTGCGCAACGCGGTCGCTTCCATGTGCCACGGCACCGGCTCGCCATAGCCGTCGCCCGCGCGCAGCAGCGCGAAGCCGAGCAGCAGCAGGGCGCCCGCGGCGGCGAGAAGGCGCTGGCGCTGCGCCGGCGCGCGCGTGAACCACGGGCCGATCGCATAGCCGAGCGCGATCACCCCGATCCACGGCAGCACCGGATAGGAGGTGCGCGCCGTGACGCCGCCGCCGAGCGCGATCAGGTCGCGCTGGTGGAGCACGGCCCAGAGCGGGTGAAGCGGGTGGTCGCGCGCGAGCACCAGCGGGTCGAGCAGATTGTGCCCCAGCACCAGCATGGCCGCGACCGCGATCAGCGCCGCGCGCGGCAGCCACACCAGCGCCGCCAGCGCGATCATCGACCAGCCGATCGCCCAGATCACCTGGAGGTAGATCATCGTCGGGGTGAAGGAGAAGCTCCACGCGAAGCCGACCAGCGTGACCTCGAGCACCAGCAGGAACAGCCCGCGCTCGAGCAGGAAGCGCGCGGTCGCGAGGCGCGGGCGCGCGGCGCCGTAGAGCCACGCCGAGACGCCCGCGAGCGCGATGAACACGGGGGCGCACAGATGCGCCGCGAGCCGCGCCGCGACCAGCCCGGGCGTGGCGGCGGCGAGGTCCATCGGATCGCTGACCGGCGCGCTGAGGAAGAAATATTCACGCGCATGGTCCGCCAGCATCAGCAGCATCACCAGGCCGCGCAGCGAGTCGATCGAGGGGAGCCGCCCCGCGATGACGCGGGGCGCCGACTGCGCGGCGGCGGTGAGCTGATGCATCCGATGTGCAATGTTATATTATCTTGTGAAAGGCAAGGGTATGTACGGGGCGGTGCGGCGCCGCTTCGCCGCTAAGCGCCGATGAGAGGCCCCGTGATCGCTCGCGCGAAGATGCGTTGATCCGCACCAAGAGATTCACTGCCGCGGAAGCAGCCTACCCCTCGTCATCCCGGGCTTGACCCGGGATCCATGACGCCGCGAGCGTCGCCAGCGTTGCTCGCGCGGAACGATGGATCCCGGCGCAAGGCCGGGATGACGATGAAGGAGGGACACGCCAGGTTCGGGGGCCGCGCTCGTGGATTCCGGCGCAAGGCCGGGATGCCGATGAAGAAGGGGCATGCCAGGTTCGGGGGCCGCGCTCGTGGATCCCGGCGCAAGGCCGGGATGACGACGAAGGAGGGGCACGCCAGGCTTTGAATCCACGCCCGTGAATGCCGGATCAAGGCCGGGATGTCGGGAGGGGTGTTACGCGATTACCCTATTCCAGCACAGTACGTCACCCGCGCCCCCGCACCGCCCCGCACCGCCCCGCAGGAACCGCGGTCACGCGCGCGGCGCCCGGCTCACGTCGCCGCGTCGTCGTCGCTCGGCTCGGCATCCGTCGTCTGGGGCGGGCGTCGGTCGGGGTCGTTGGCGGGGGAGGCGGGGTCGCTCAGCAGCTCCTCGGTCGCCTCGCTCACCGCGCCCTCATCGTCGCGCCGGCGCTCGGTCATCATCCTGCTCCTCACTCGGCCGCGAGATTTTCCCCGCGCACCTGATAGTAACTCGCCACGCGATCGGCATAGGCCTGGTCGAACACCGGCGCGTTATTGGCCCAGCTCGGCCCGCCCTCGAGCAGGCGGCGATCGATCGTGACCACGTAGCGGTCGCGCACGGGGTCGAACTGGAGCAGCGCGAAGGGCAACGGATAGAAGCTCTTGCCCATGCCCAGGAAGCCGCCGAGGCTGAGCACCGCATGCGTCGCGCGGCCCGAGGCCTTGTGGACCATGAAGGCGTGGACCGCGCCGAGATGGTCGCCGTCCCGGCTGTCCACCTTCATCGTCTCCGCCAGGTTCGACTGGACGAGGATCTGGGTGGGCGCGTCTTCGGCCATCGGTGGCTCCATCAACAATCGTTACGCGAACAACCGCCAGCGCGCCGCGCCGGTTCCGCGCCGCGACGCGCGTGCGGTCGAGCGCGCGGTTGAGCGCGCGCGCGGCTTCCGGCATAGCCGCCGCGTGGCTTCCCCTTTCTCCCCGCGCCTGCGCCCCGCGCTGGTCCTGACCGCGCTGGCGCTCGTCGCCGGCTGTGTCCCGCCCGCCGCGCCGCCGCCGCCCCCCGCCCCGGCGCCCGCGCCCGCGCCGCCCCCCGCCCCGGCGCCCGCGCCCGCGCCGACCCCCGCGCCCGCGCCGCCGCCCGCGCCGCTCGCCGCCGACTGGCAGGACTGGCCGCGCACCCCGGGCGACTGGCGCTATGCGCGCGACGCGTCGGGCGCGACCGCGAGCTTCGGGGCCGCCGGCGCGCGTGTCGCCACCGCGCGCTGCGACCGTGCCGCGCGCACGGTGACGCTGACCCGGATCGGCGGCACGGCCGCGCCGCTGACGGTCCGCACCAGCGCGACGACGCGCGTGCTGCGCGCGGTCGCCGCGCCCGACGGCGGCGCGGTGGCGCTGGCGGCGAGCGACCGGCTGCTCGACGCGATGGTGTTCAGCCGCGGGCGTTTCACGCTGGAGCAGCCGGGGCTGGCGCCGCTGGTGCTGCCGCCCTGGGCGGAGCTGGCGCGCGTGATCGAGGACTGCCGCGGCTGAACCGAAACGATACGACGGCGCGCGGCGGCGAGAGAGAATCGTACATTCCGCCCCGCAAGACAAGACTTGTATCCGAGTCGCGCGGCGCTCACATTGATCGTGCGGTTCGCGAGAGCCGCGCTCGTTATCAACCAGCGAAAGGAGGTGATCCGATGTCTCATGGTTCAGCAATGGGGTCGGTTCAGTTCGTTCGGGGGACGCGCTTCTGAGGGAACGGTCTGCCTCGGGGGTATCCTCCCCCAGACAACGAGGTAGATCGGGCTTTCGGAGGCCTGCATGGTCTCCCGGGCTGGAGCTCTCCGGCCGCTGACCATGTTTAGGGGTTGTCGGGCATCGCTTCGGTGGTGTCCGGCAACCTCTTCTCATTTCTGGCATCTCGGAGCGGGAGGGAGGCGGATGGGCTGGCTCGCACGGGGGCGCCACGCGGCGCGGCGGCTGCGGCTGGTCGTCGCCACCGAAGGGCTGGCCGAGACGGTGCGCCGGCTCGCGCGGCGCACGCGACGCGACGCCGGGCTGGGCGATTATCTCGCGGTGAAGGCCGCGCGCGACGCCGCGTTCGACGCGCGGCATGACAGCGACACCGGCGGCGTCCAGCGGCTCTACACGCTCGCGATCGACAGCCCCAACGCGCGCCACGGCATCGACCATGTCGCCTCCGACCCGGACGTGTTCGCGGCGGCGCTGGCGCTGCTCGACGGTGACCTGTCGCGCTTCCATTTCCTCGATCTCGGCTCGGGCAAGGGGCGCGCGCTGCTGCTGGCGTGCGACTATCCGTTCCGCGCCGTCACCGGGGTGGAGTTCGCCGCCGAGCTCCACGCCACCGCGACGCGCAACCTCGCGCGCCGCGGCGATCCGCGCGCGACCGCGCTGCTGGGCGACGCCACCGCGGTCGCGCTCCCCGACGGCGACCTGCTCGTCTATCTCTTCAACCCGTTCGAGGCGGCGATCGTCCGCGCGGTGGCGCGGCGGCTGGCAGCGCTGCCGCCCGAGCGCGACATACGGCTGCTGTACGTCACCCCGCGCCACCGCGACGCGCTGGCGGCGGAGGGCTGGCGCGTCGTCGCGGGCGCGGGCGAGGCGGTGCTGTTCCGCCGCGACTGAGCGCGGCGCTTTTCACAGCGCGACGCCGAGCGACACCATCACGTTGCGCGGCGCGGCCGCGAAACAATCGCCGCGCGCGAGGCAATTGGCATAGCTGCGCCGATCGAACAGATTGGTGGCGTTGACCGCGATGCGCCAGCGGTCGATCCGATAGTCGGAGAGCGCGTCCACCAAGGTGTTGGCGGGGGTCACCAGGGTCCAGCTCGCGTTGCGCGACACCTGTTCACCGATATAATGCACGCCGCCGCCGAGGCGCCACGTTCCCGGCCCCGCCGCGATCGTCTTGGTCAGCCACAGCGAGGCGAGATGGCGCGCCGCGGCGTCGAACGTGGCGTCGCGCCCGGTGAAATGGTTGACCGCATAAGCGACGCTCAGCTCATAGTCGCCGGGAAGCGTCCGCCGCGCCTCGATCTCGCCGCCGTGGATCAGCATCGTCCCGGCCTGGACCTGCTCGTCGGGGACATGCGGGTCGGGGACGAGCCGATGATCCTCGGCGATGCGGAAGGCCGCGAGCGTGACCAGCGTGGCCGCGTCGGGCTGCCATTTGATGCCCGCCTCGTGCTGATGGCCGGTCTTGGGGACGAAGGGCGTCCCGGTCGCGGTCACGCCGGGGAGCGGCTCGAAACTCTCGTTGTAGCTGAGATAGGGCGTCACCCCGCCGCCCAGATCGGCGGAGGCGCCGACGCGCAGCGTCGTGGCGCGGTCGACCCGCGTGCCCGGCGCGGTCGTGACCGGGCCGTCGTGGCGCGCCGCCGCACCCTCGGTGGACACGCGGTCGTGACGAACCCCGACCACCAGCGAGGCCCGATCCCACAGCCGCAGTTCGTCCTGCGCGTAGGCGCCGAGCTGACGGTCCGATTCCGCATAGCGCTGCGGGCGTCGCCGCGGTGCCGGGCGGATTGCCGCGCGGTCCACCGCGTACAGATCGATCACCTGCCGGCTCAGGCCGAAGCGGCGATAGGCGGCGTGCCAGCCATAGTCCGCCCCGGCGAGCAGCTGGTGCGTCACCGGTCCGGTGGCGAGCCGCCAGCCGAGATTGGCGTCGCCCGCCAGCACCTGGATCCCGCCGTGCGACCCATAAGCGTCGAGCGGGATGCGGCGCCACGTCCCGTCGGGCAGATAGGGGTCGGTCGGCCGCGCGTAGCTGTCGGGATAATGGGTGCGATATTCGACCTCGCCCGAGGTGTAGCGCGCGCGCAGCGCGAGCCGTCCCGCGTCGCCGAGCCGTTGACTGGCGATCGCGCCGATCTGGCGCGCGGTGCCGTCATAGCGATCGTCGCCGGGCACGCCGAGGAACAGGAAGCGCGGCAGCGGCGCGCGCCCGTGATTGTCGCGCATCGTCCCGATCACGGGGAGGAAGTTCGAGATCGAGCCGGTGCGGTCGTGCTGATAGCTGGCCAGCAGCGCGATATCGGTCCCCGCGGCGGGACGCCACGCCAGCGAGGGGGCGACCAGCAGGCGGTCGTCGGGCACGTGCGGCGCATAGCTGCCGGCGCCGCGGGCACGCACCACCAGCCGCGTGCCCAGGGTCGCGCCCGTCACCGTCTCGACGTCGGCGAGCAGCTCGCCGCGCCCGAAGCTGCCGCTGATCCACTGCACCTCGCCGCGGTCCTGCAACTGCGGCGACTTGCTGGTGAGATTGACCACGCCGCCGATCGAGCCGCGGCCGAACAGCATCGAGGCGGGACCGCGCAGCAACTCCACCTGCGAGAAGGCGTAGGGATCGGGCGTGATGTTGACGAAAAAGGCGTAATGATCGTGCATCCCGTCGCGCAGCAGCGAAGGGTCGACCCCGCGGATCTTGACCGGGTCGAAGCGCGTGTCACGCGACGCGGCCCCCTGCGCGCCCGCGACATATCTGACGGTATCGGCGACCGAGATCGCACCCTGGAGCAGATAGGTCTCCGCCGGGATCACCGTGATCGACTGGGGCACGTCGACGATCGGGAGCGTGGACCGAGTCAGCGTCGTGATCGCGTCGCGCCGGCCGCGCACCTCGATGTCGTCGTCAGACGTCGCGCCCTGCGCCTGCGCCGATGCGGTCGACGGTAGCGCGATGATCGCCGCGGCGAGGCAGATGATCCGTTGCATAGAGCTCCCCCGTGGTGGAGCCGGATGCTGTATCGTTACTGCGGATCGTTAGCAGGAGGGAGGCTGGCCCATGATGGCGACGGCCCTCCTAATCGTCATCCCGGCCCTGAGCCGGGATCCATCCTTCCGCGAGAGCAACGCCCGCGGCGCTCGCGGCACCATGGATCCCGGGTCGAGCCCGGGATGACGAGGGTCAGCTACTTCCCCGGCCATGAACCTTTTACGTGCGGAGCGATGATGCCCCAACCCTCGGGCACGCCGAAGCGGTTGCCGGGCAGCGCGCGGATCAGCGACTGGAAGCCGATCACCCCGCTCGCATCGACCGCGACGCTGCACCGCACGTTGCCCGGGGCGGCGACATAATGGTCGAGGACATAGGCAGGATCGCTCGGTCGCTCTCGCCCGGTCGCGGCGATGATGGCGCGCAGCACGCCGCTCATCGCCGCGACGTCGGCCGCGACGGCCGCGCGGATCGTGACGGGGCCGCCGGTGTCGCTCACGCCGGCTGGAGCAACCCCTCCCGCGCGATCTTCTCGCGCCACACCAAGGGCGCGAGCTGGTGGACGTTCTGCCCCTCGGCGTCGACCGCGACGGTGACGGGGAAGTCGCTCACCTCGAACTCGTAGATCGCCTCCATGCCGAGGTCCGCGAAGCCGACGACCTTGCTGCCCTTGATCGCGCGCGCGACCAGATAGGCCGCGCCGCCGACCGCCATCAGATAGGCGCTCTGGTGATCGCGGATCGCCTCGGTCGCGGCCGGGCCGCGCTCGGCCTTGCCGACCATCGCGAGCAGGCCCTGCTCGAGCATCATGCGCGTGAACTTGTCCATCCGCGTCGCCGTGGTCGGCCCCGCCGGCCCGACCACTTCCTCGCCGACCGGGTCGACCGGCCCGACATAATAGATCACGCGGCCCTTGAACGCGACCGGCAGCTCTTCGCCGCGCGCCAGCATGTCGGCGATGCGCTTGTGCGCGGCGTCGCGCCCGGTGAGCATCTTGCCGTTGAGCAGCAGCCGGTCGCCGTGCTTCCACGTCTGCACCACCTCGGGGGTCAGCGTGTCGAGGTCGACGCGGATCGCGGCGCTGTCGGGCTGCCAGTCGACCTGCGGCCAGTCGGCGAGCTTGGGCGCCTCCAGGTACACCGGCCCCGAGCCGTCGAGCGTGAAGTGCGCGTGGCGGGTCGCGGCGCAGTTCGGGATCATCGCCACCGGCTTGGACGCGGCATGCGTCGGCCAGTCGAGGATCTTGACGTCGAGGATGGTCGAGAGCCCGCCCAGCCCCTGCGCGCCGATGCCGAGCGCGTTGACCTTGTCGAACAGCTCGATGCGGAGCGCTTCCAGGTCGTTCTTCGGCCCGCGCGCCTTGAGCTGGGCCATGTCGATCTGGCCCATCAGTGACTCCTTGGCGAGCACCATCGCCTTCTCCGCGGTGCCGCCGATGCCGATGCCGAGCATCCCCGGCGGGCACCAGCCCGCGCCCATCTGCGGCAGCATCTCCAGCACCCAGTCGACGATCGAGTCGCTCGGGTTCATCATCTTGAACTTGGACTTGTTCTCCGAGCCGCCGCCCTTGGCCGCGACGTCGATGTGCACCTTGTCGCCCGGCACCATCTCGACGTGGAGCACCGACGGCGTGTTGTCGCGCGTGTTGCGGCGCGTGAAGGCGGGGTCGGCGAGGATCGAGGCGCGCAGCTTGTTCTCGGGGTGGAGATAGGCGCGGCGCACGCCCTCGTCGACGACCTCCTGGAGCGAGCGCGGGCTCTCCAGCCGGCAGTCCTGCCCCCATTTGACGAAGACGGTGACGATGCCGGTGTCCTGGCAGATCGGGCGGTGCCCCTCGGCGCACATCCGGCTGTTGGTGAGGATCTGCGCCATCGCGTCCTTCGCGGCGGGGCTCTGCTCCGCGGCATAGGCCTCGCCCAGCGCGCGGATGTAGTCCATCGGGTGATAGTAACTGATGAACTGGAGCGCGTCGGCCACGCTCTCGATCAGGTCGGCTTCGCGGATCGTCGTCATGCGCGCGGCTGTACGACGCTGCCGGGGGAGGGGCAACCATTGGGGCTGGGGGCGATGGGGCGCCTTGGGCGGTGACGATCCGGGCCGCGTACGAGTGATCCGCCCTTTGCAGGGGGCGCGTCCAACACCCCCCCCCCCGTCATCCCGGACTTGTTCCGGGATCCACCGTGCCGCACTTCCTGACGGCGTTGCTCTCGCGGAAGAGTGGATCCCGGAACAAGTCCGGGATGACGGAAGGTGCAGGCCGGGATGACGGAAGGTGCAGGCTGCGATGACGGAAGATGCAGGCTGCGATGACGGAAGGTGCAGGCTGCGATGACGGAAGGTGCAGGCTGCGATGACGGAAGGTGCAGGCTGCGATGACGGAAGGTGCAGGCTGCGACGACGGAAGATGCAGGCTGCGATGACGGCAGGTGCAGGCTGCGACGACGGAAGGTGCAGGCTGCGACGACGGAAGGTGCAGGCTGCGATGGCGGAAGGTGCAGGCTGCGATGACGGAAGGTGCAGGCTGCGATGGCGGAAGGTGCAGGCCGTCGCGAACGCCCCCGCCCCACACCCCGCGCGGCGCAAAGGAAAACGCAAGAATGTCGCGGTAGGACAAGCTCATGCGCCCGCCCGCCCCCGACCGAGACGAACCGCCCAGCGGCGTGCGCGCGCTCGCCGAGGCGCTCGGGCTCGCGCCCGCGTCGGACGCGCTGGTCGACGAATCGCGCCGCGCCGCGCTCGCCGCCAGCGCCGCGCTGTGGCCCGCCGCCGCGGCGGTGCTGCTGCTCGCGCCGCTCGGTCTCGGGGCGCTCGCCGGGCACGGGATCGTGGCCGCGCTGGCGTGGCGCAGCGGCCCGGCGGCGCTGCTCGCGCTGGGCTGCTGGGCGGTCGCGGCGCACCCGCGCGCGGCGGCGAGCCCGACCCACTGGCGAATCGCGACGATCGCCGCCGGCGGCAGCGCGATCGCGCTGCTGCTCGCGCTGCTCACCACCACCGCCGCGACGCTCCCGCGCGCGCTCCACCCCGCCGCGGCGGTGGCGGGCGGTGCCGCGCTGATCGCGCTGGCGCTCGCGCTCCAGCCGCTGCGCGCCGCCACGATCGCGCTGGTGGTGACGCTCGCGCTCGCCGCGGTGGCGCTCACCGGCGCCGCGCCGCTGCCGTCGGCGCTCGCGCTCGGCACCGCCGCGGCGGTGGTGCTCGCGGTGGGACGCGCCGCGCTCGTCCGCAAGCGCGCGCTGGCCGAGCGGCAGCAGCGCCGCGACGCCGAGCGGCGCGACAGCCGCCTCGTCGCCGAATATGAGGCGCACGGCGCCGGCTGGTTCTGGCAGAGCGACCGCCGCGGCCGGCTCACCTATCTCTCCGACAAGGTCGCGCGCGAGCTGCGCACGCTCGGCATCGAGCCGATCGGCGCCGCGCTCACCGACGTGTTCCGCGTCGACTCGGCCTGGGTCGAGACCGAGCGGACCTTGAGCTTCCACCTCTCGTCGCGCACCTCCTTCACCGACTACTCGGTGCGCCCGGCCGCGGGGGGCAGCGGCGCCGAGCGCTGGTGGTCGATCTCGGGCCGCCCCGCGCGCGACGAGCTCGACCGCTTCCAGGGCTTCATCGGCGCGGGCTCGGACCTGACCGAGCAGCGCCGCGCCGAGGCCGAGATCAAGCGGCTCGCTTTGTTCGACGCGCTCACCGGCATCGCCAACCGCCAGCGCATGCGGCTCGCGCTCGAGCAGACGCTGGCGCAGGCGCAGGCGGGCGGCACCCACCCGACCGGCCTGTTCCTGCTCGACCTCGACCGTTTCAAGGCGGTCAACGACACGCTCGGCCACCAGGTCGGCGACGAGCTGCTCAAGGAAGTGGCGCAGCGGCTGCAGCGCACCATCGGCGACGCCGGTCTGGTCGGGCGGCTCGGCGGCGACGAGTTCAAGGTGATCGTCCCCAACGAGGGCGACCGCGACCGGCTCGGCGCGCTGGCGCAGCGCGTGATCGCGGCGCTGTCGCTGCCCTATCATATCGACCGCTCGACGCTGTCGATCGGCTGCTCGGTCGGCGTCGCGATCGCCCCCGCCGACGGCGCGGGGCAGGAGGAGCTGGTGCGCAACGCCGACCTCGCGCTCTACGCCGCCAAGGCCGACGGGCGCGGCGTCCACCGCTTCTACCGCGAGGAGCTGCTCCACGGCGCGCAGAACCGCAAGCGGCTGGAGGACGACCTGCGCCGCGCGCTCGCCGCGGGCCAGTTCCGCCTCGCCTACCAGCCGGTGGTGTCGACCGCCGACGCGCGCATCATGGGCTATGAGGCGCTGGTGCGCTGGGATCATCCGCAGCGCGGGGCGGTGAGCCCGGCCGAGTTCATCCCGGTGGCGGAGGAATGCGGGCTGATCGAGGCGATCGGCGGCTGGGTGCTCGACACCGCCTGCGCCGAGGCGGCGGGCTGGCCCGATCATGTCCGGGTCGCGGTCAACGTCTCGCCGATCCAGTTCGCCAACCCGCGGCTGCCGGCGCTGGTGGCGGGCGCGCTCGCCGCGACGGGGCTGGCGCCGCACCGGCTCGAGCTGGAGATCACCGAGGGCGTGTTCCTCAACGAGGATGCCTCGTCGGAGCAGATGTTCCGCGCGCTCAAGGCGCTGGGCGTGCGACTCGCGCTCGACGACTTCGGCACCGGCTATTCCAGCCTCGGCTATCTGCGCAAGGCGCCGTTCGACAAGATCAAGATCGACCAGAGCTTCGTGCGCGGCGCGATCCAGCCGGGCAACCGCAACGCCGCGATCATCCGCGCGATCGTCAGCCTGGCCGAGACGCTCGGCATGGAGACCACCGCCGAGGGGGTGGAGCAGCAGGACGAGATCGTGCTGATCCGCGGCCTGGGGTGCAGCCATATCCAGGGCTATGTCTACGGTCGCCCGGCCGACGCCGGCACGGTGCGCGCCCAGCTCGACGCGGCGGAAGGCTATGCGGTGCCGATCGGGCACAAGACCAGCCGCGCGCCGCGCTACCGCGTGCTGCGCTCGGCGCGGCTCGAGCTGGCGGGCGAGCGCGCCGAGGTGCGCGTGCGCAACATCTCGCCGGCGGGGGCGATGATCGACGGCGTCGACCTGCCCGCGGCCGCGATCGGCTATCCGGTCGCGCTGGAGCTGGAGGACGGGCTGGCGCTGACGGCGACGGTGCGCTGGGTCGACGACGAGGGGCGCGCCGGGCTCCAGTTCGACGCCGCGTTCGATCTGGAGTGGCTCAACCAGCCGGTGCCGCGCCGCGCGGCCTGACGGGGGGCGACCACGCCGCCGGCGCGTCGGACCGGCGGTGACGCGCCGCGCGCGCCGCCATCGCCGCCGACCCGGCGCTTTCCCATGGAACCCGTTGCGCGCGCGACTATAGTCGTCGCATGGACGTCCGACCCACCGCCGCCGCCCCCACCGTCACCTATCGGCGCGATTACGCGCCGCCGCCGTGGCTCGTCCCCGAGGTGGCGCTCGACGTCGCGCTCGATCCGGCGCTGACGCGGGTCCGCGCGCGGCTCGACGCGGTGCGCAACGGCGCGCACGACCAGCCGCTGCGGCTCGACGGCGCGGGGCAGGTGCCGCTGTCGGTCACGATCGACGGCGTCGCCAGCAGCGCGTGGCGGATCGAGGGCGAGCAGCTCGTCGTCCCGCTCGCGGGCGATCGTCACGTGGTCGAGACCGAGGTGGAGATCGCGCCCGATCGCAACACCCAGCTGATGGGCCTCTACGCCTCGGGCGGGATATTGTGCACGCAATGCGAGGCCGAGGGCTTCCGCCGCATCACCTGGTTCCCCGACCGCCCCGACGTGCTCGCCACCTATCGCGTGCGGATGAGCGCCGACCGACGCCGTTATCCGGTGCTGCTCGCCAACGGCGATCCCGTCGCCAGCGGCGAGGCGGCGGACGGCACGCACTGGGCCGAGTGGCACGATCCCTTTCCCAAGCCCTCCTACCTGTTCGCGCTGGTGGCGGGGGACCTCGCGGTCAATCGCGACACCTTCACCACGCGCTCGGGACGCGAGGTGCAGCTCGGCATCTGGGTGCGCGCCGCCGATCTGCCCAAGACTGCGCACGCGCTCGACGCGCTCAAGCTCTCGATGGCGTGGGACGAGCGCGTCTACGGCCGCGAATATGACCTGGACGTGTTCAACATCGTCGCGGTGGACGATTTCAATTTCGGCGCGATGGAGAACAAGGGGCTGAACATCTTCAACAGCCGCTACATCCTCGCCGATCCCGACACCGCGACCGATTACGATTACGACGCGATCGCCGCGGTGGTGGCGCACGAATATTTCCACAATTGGTCGGGCAATCGCGTCACCTGCCGCGACTGGTTCCAGCTCAGCCTCAAGGAAGGCTTCACCGTCTATCGCGACCAGTCGTTCAGCGCCGATCAGGGCTCGCCCGCGGTCAAGCGGATCGAGGACGTGCGCGGGCTGCGCGCGGCGCAATTCCCCGAGGACGCCGGGCCGCTCGCCCACCCGGTCCGCCCGGAGAGCTATATCGAGATCAGCAACTTCTACACCGCCACCATCTACAACAAGGGCGCCGAGCTGATCCGCATGCTGGCGACGATGCTGGGCGACGCCGCCTTCCGCGCGGGCGCCGATCTGTATTTCGACCGGCACGACGGCACCGCCGCCACCTGCGAGGACTTCGTCCGCTGCATGGAGGAGGCGAGCGGCGCCGATCTCGCGCAGTTCCGCTTGTGGTACAGCCAGGCGGGCACGCCGCGTGTCTCGGCCAGCGTCGCGCACGAGCCGGGCAGCGGGCGCGCGTTGCTCCATCTCGCGCAGAAGGTGCCCGACACGCCGGGACAGAGCGGCAAGGCGCCGCAGGTCCTGCCGCTGCGGGTCCGGCTGTTCGGCAGCGCGACGGGGCAGCCGCTCGGCGCGGAGCGGCTGGTGATGCTGCGCGACGCCGCCGAGAGCATCGCCTTCGACGACGTCACCGAACGCCCGATCGTCTCGCTCAACCGCGGCTTCTCCGCGCCGGTGATCGTCGAGAGCGACCGCACCGCCGCGGACCTCGCCTTTCTCGCGCGCCACGACGACGATCCGTTCGCGCGCTACGAGGCGATGCAGCAGCTGATGCTCGACACGCTCGTGGCCGCCACGGTGGAGGGCACGGCGGACCATCGCGCGGTGGTCGAGGCGGTCGCGGACACGCTCGACGATCCCGCGCTGGACCGCGCCTTCGTCGCCGAGGCGGTGCTGCTGCCGTCGGAGAATTTCATCGGCGACCAGCTCGCCACGGTCGATCCCGAGGCGGTGTTCCGCGCGCGCGAGGCGCTGCGCCGCGACCTGGCGCGCGCGCTCGACCAGCGCTGGCGTGCCGCCTGCGACCTCGGCGAGCGCGCGCCCTACGCCTATACGCCCGCGGCCAAGGGGGTGCGGCGGCTGCGCAACGTCGCGCTCCACTACGTCCAGGCGGGGGGCGCGGCGGATGCGCCCGCGCTGGCCTGGGCGCAGTTCGCCGCGGCGGACAATATGACCGATCGCCAGGGCGCGCTCACCGCGCTGGCGAGCGGCCATTCCGACGAACGCGCCGCCGCGCTCGCCGCTTTCTACGCGCGTTATGCCGACAATCCGCTCGTGCTCGACAAATGGTTCCAGACCCAGGCGCTGGCGTCGCGCGACGACACGCCCGCGCTGGTCGCCGAGCTGGCGGGGCATCCCGATTTCTCGCTCGCCAACCCCAATCGCGCGCGCGCGCTGGTGGGCGCCTTCGCGGTCAACCAGCGCGCCTTCCACGTCGCGGGCGGGGCGGGCTATCGCTGGCTCGCCGACCAGTTGCTCGCGCTCGACCCGCTCAACCCGCAGACCTCGGCGCGGCTGCTGCCGCCGCTGGGGCGCTGGCGCCGCTTCGATCCCGCGCGCGCCGCGCTGATGCGCGCCGAGCTCGAGCGGATCGTCGCCACGCCGGGAATCAGCAGGGATCTGTTCGAACAGGCGTCGAAGAGCCTCGAGGGCTAGCCACACCCTGTCGCGCTCCTGCGCCGGCGGGACCACCTCGTCATCCCGGGCTCGACCCGGGATCCACCGTGCCGCATACGCCTAGATCATTGTTTCTGCGGCACCATGGATCCGGCCTCAAAAGGCGGCTTAGTCTTTCATCATCGTCATCCCGGGCTTGAGCCGGGATCCATGATGCCGCGAGAGCAACGCAGGCGGCTCGCGCGGCGCGATGGATCCCGGGTCGAGCCCGGGATGACGAGGTTCTAGCAGTCTCGCCAAGGTCTCGCGCGAGCAGGAGGCCGGTAATACGAGCGCTATCCTCGCGACCCCGGGGGTTCCGGCGTTCGCCGGAGGACGCTTCAGCGTCGATGGCTCAGCCTTGGCGCGACGACCATGAAGCTCGCGGCGCCTCGCGCCCGCGCGCACGGTCGATGGGCGCCGCTCGTCCGCGTCGGGGTGGGGCGAGATCGCGCGAAGTTCGGCACGCCGCCCCCGCCGGCGCGGCGGATTCCCGCACGGCGCGCACCCCCCGACACCGCGACCGTCGCGTGTAACCCGTGCTTTTCCGCCATTTTCGTGGCGCCGCCGCGGCGGTGCTGACGCGCCACCGCGACGCGCCTATCCTGCCGCCACGAGACGTCCGAACGCCGGACGCAGGAGAGGTTCATGACCGTCATCCCCGCCGCCGCGCCGCCGCCCGCGCCGCGTCCCTTCTACCAGCACCTCTATGTCCAGGTGCTGATCGCCATCGTCGCGGGCGCGCTGCTCGGCCATTTCCACCCGACGCTCGGCGCCGCGCTCAAGCCGCTGGGCGACGCCTTCATCAAGCTGGTGAAGATGGTGATCGCGCCCGTCATCTTCCTCACCCTGGTGAGCGGCATCGCGGGGCTGAGCGAGCTGCGCTCGGCCGGGCGGATCGCGCTCAAGGCGTTCGGCTATTTCCTGTTCTTCTCGACGCTGGCGCTGGTCGTCGGGCTGGTCGTCGCCAATGTCGTCCAGCCCGGCGCGGGGATGAACGTCGATCCCGCCACGCTCGATACCGGTGCGGTGAAGGATTATGCCGCCAAGGCGCACGAGACCTCGCTGGTCGGCTTCCTGCTCGCGATCATCCCCACCACGCTCGTCTCCGCGCTGGCGCAGGACAATATCCTCCAGGTGTTGCTGGTCGCGATCCTGTTCGGCGTGTCGATCAGCCTGGTCGGCGAGCCGGCGCGGCCGTTGCTCGACGTGATCGAGCGGCTCAACCTCGTCGTCTTCAAGGTGGTGGCGATCCTGATGCGGGTCGCGCCGATCGGCGCGTTCGGCGCGATCGCCTTCACCGTCGGCAAATATGGCGCGGGCAGCCTGGTCAATCTCGGCGGGCTGGTGCTGACCTTCTACGCCACCTCGCTGATCTTCGTGCTGGGCGTGCTGGGCGTGGTGGCGCGGCTGCACGGTTTCTCGATCCTGCGGCTGATCGCCTATCTCAAGGGCGAGCTGCTGCTGGTGCTCGGCACCTCCTCGTCCGAGCCGGCGCTGCCGGGGCTGCTCACCAAGCTGGAGGCGGCGGGGTGCGATCGCGGCGTGGTCGGGCTGGTGGTGCCGACGGGCTATTCGTTCAACCTCGACGGCACCAACATCTATATGACGCTGGCGGCGCTGTTCATCGCGCAGGCGTGCAACGTCGACCTCACGCTCGGTCAGCAGCTGCTGCTGCTCGCGGTGGCGATGCTCTCGTCCAAGGGCGCGGCGGGGGTGACCGGCGCGGGCTTCATCACGCTGGCGGCGACGCTGTCGATCGTCCCGACCGTGCCGGTCGCGGGCATGGCGCTGATCCTCGGCGTCGACCGCTTCATGAGCGAGTGCCGCAGCCTGACCAATTTCGTCGGCAATGCGGTGGCCGCGATCGTGGTGGCGCGCTGGGAGAACAAGCTCGACCGCGACCAGCTCGCCGCCGCGCTCGACGGGCGCGCCGACGCGCGCGCGCTGCCGCAACCAGCCGAGTGATCTGAACCACTTAGCCGGCCGCGCGCCCGCGCGGCGCGGCGCGGCGACCGCGCGGGCGTCGGCGATCACGCCGGCGCCCAACCATCGTGCGCGGCGAAAGCGCGCGTCGTCAGCGGCTTGCCCGGCAGGTCGCGCGCAGCGCCCACATGAGAGTTCTGTAACCAACCAGATTGGGTACCCAAAGAGCATGACATGCCGCGCGCCGATCGTATAATGTTGTTGTTCCACGAATCGAAGTCGATGGAGCCGGCTCGGACAGCGTTGCCATGCAGGGCGGCACCGCTGTTCCATCGAAAGGGCCGACGCCCGTCTGGTTCGATCCAGGGAAGAACTGTCTTCACGGCGATGGTTACTGGATCTGAAAGGACTAGCTCGGTGCCGAATTACGCGTCAGCCGCGCAACCACAGCCGGACTTGCCCCCAGCGCACCACGGGCTTCGCCTCATGCTCCCCGTCCACACCAAGGTGCGGCTGATCGCCGAGCTGCACACCAGCATCAACATGGCGGTGCTGCGCCCGCTGCGCGGCAACGTCGACCGCTTCCTCGTGCTCGCGCTGCTGATGCGCACCGCGCTGACCAAGCCGGGGCGCGACGGCGCGATATCGATCCACTCCGCCGCGCTGTCGCTCGGCCGCCCGTTCGAGACGGTGCGGCGGCATATCTCCGCGCTGATCGACACCGGATTGTGCCACCGCATCGACGCCGGAGTGACGATCTCGCCGCGCTTCTGGCGCAGCCCCTATGTCCAGGGCAAGATCCGCTACGCCAGCGACTGTTTCGTCCGCTTCGTCGCCGACGCGAGCGCGCAGGGCGCGATCGAGCCGCCCGCGATGCGCGCGGTGGGCGGCTTCCAGCTCACCGACGGGCTGTGCGCGGTGCTGGACCTGATGCTCGCGCTGGTCGACCAGAATCGCAACCTCTTCCCCGAGGCGGTCGACGTGGCGATCTTCTCCGCCATCCTCCATGCCAACAGCCAGCGCTTCGCCGCCGAGGGCGCCGGGATCGGCGGCCGGATCGACCCGACGGCGGGGTTCCGCCCCAGCCACGCGGTGCGCGTCGCCGCGATCGCGCGCGCGCTGTCGCTGCCCGATACCACGGTGCGGCGGCGGATCGCCGCGATGACCGGGCCGAGCGGGCCGCTGATGCGGACGCGGTCGGGCACGTTGGTCGACCCGGCCTGGCTCGAGCGCGCCAGCGCGATCGCCAATGAGGCGCGGCACGGTTCGATGCCGCTGATCCTCAACCGCGTCGCCGCCTCGGGCTTCCCGTTCCACGCGCCCGCGACCGCTTATGTCCGCGGCCGCCCCGAGAGCCCGCGGATCGACTGACGCCGGTCCGGGCGGTCAGTCGCGGCGCGGGCGCGGCGCCAGGGCGGAGAGCACTCCGCGCATCGTGCGCACTTCCTGGCTCGACCAGGCGGGCTTGGTGAGCATGGTCCGCAGCGTGCGACGCGACGCGGGCGCGCGATCGGCCGGGAAGAAATAGCCCGCGGCGTCGAGCAGCGCGTCGAGCTGCGCGATCATGCCGTCCAGTTCCTGCTGCGGCGCGGGGGCGTCGATCTCGGTCTCGGGCGGGCTGGCGAGCGTCTCGCCCTTGGACCATTCGTAGGCGACGAGGATCACCGCCTGGGCGAGGTTGAGGCTGCCGAACGCGGGGTTGATCGGCACGGTGACGATCGTCCGCGCCACCGCGACGTCGTCGGTCTCGAGCCCCGATCGCTCGGGGCCGAACAGGATGGCCGACCGGCCCGCATCGGCGTGGATCGCGCGCGCGGCGACCTCGGGGGTGACGACGGGCTTCGTGACGCCGCGCTTGCGCACCGTGGTGGCATAGACATGCGCGCAGTCGGCGACCGCCTCGGCGACGCTGTCATAGACCAGCGCGCGCTCGAGCACGACGTCGGCGCCCGAGGCGGCGGGGCCGGCCTGCGGGTTGGGCCAGCCGTCGCGTGGGGCGACCAGGCGCAGCTCGGTCAGCCCGAAGTTCAGCATCGCGCGCGCGGCCTTGCCGATATTCTCGCCGAGCTGCGGGCGGACGAGGACGATGACGGGGGGTGGGGTGGGGCGCGCGAGCGTCTCCTCCTGGTTCATCGCCTGCTCCTCTCCCGTTCGGTTCGAGCCAGCGTCGAGCGCAGCCGAGACGCGTGGTCGAGAACGCGCCGCCTCCGCGATCACCTCCCAATCGGCGCGGAACAGCGCCTCCTTCTTCTTGCGCGACCAGTCCTTCACCTGGCGCTCGCGTTCCAGCGCCTCGGCGCGTGTGGGGAAATCCTGCGACCACATCAGCTCGACCGGTCGGCGGTCGTGCGTGTAGCCGGGGATGGTGCCGGCCTGATGCTCGGCGACGCGGCGCTCGAGATCGTCGGTGTGCCCGGTGTAGTAGCTGCCGTCGGCGCAGCGCAGGATATAGACGTGGAAGCTCATCGCCCGCCTATGTTCTCGACGGGCGCATCTCGGCAAGCTCGATGCTGCTCGAACCGAACGGGGATGGGGAAGCGGCAGGCGCGTCGGGAAGCGACGGGGGCGGGGCGAGCATCGATCGCTGACCGGCGCGGAGGCAGGCGCCCGCCCTCGCTCCTCGCGCCTGTTCTCGACGGGCGCATCTCGGCAAGCTCAATGCTGCTCGAACCGAACGGGGAGGGGAGAACGGCAGGCGCGTCGGGAAGCGACGGGGGTGGGGCGAGCATCGATCGCTCTCGGCCGCGGAGGCAGGCGCCGGCCCTCACCCCTCGCGCCCCGCCTCCTCGACGGTGCCGGCGAATTCCTCGAAGTCGCGCGCCTCGCTGAAGTCGCGATAGACGCTGGCGAAGCGGATATAGGCGACCGAATCGAGCCCCTTGAGCCCGTCCATCACCATCTCGCCGATGCGCTTGGCCGAGACCTCGGCGTCGCCGCTGGTCTCGAGCTGGCGCTGGATGCCGCTCACCAGTTTCTCGAGCTGGATCGGCTCGACCGGGCGCTTGCGCGCCGCGATCGACACCGAGCGGAGCAGCTTCTCGCGGTCGAACGGCTCGCGGCGATGCTCGCTCTTCACCACGGTCAGCTCGCGCAGCTGGATCCGCTCGAAGGTGGTGAAGCGCGCGGCGCAGCCCTCGCACTGGCGCCGACGCCGGATCGCCGCCCCGTCGTCGGTGGGGCGGCTGTCCTTCACCTGGCTCGCGTCATGGCCGCAGAACGGGCAGCGCATCTCAGTCCTTCACCCGTCCCGCTGCGCGGCGCTCACAGACCGCTTTTCTTGGTGCCCTTGTGATAGGCATAGGCCGCGCCCGCGATCGCGCCGAACACCGGGCCGATGAAGGGCACCGGGATGGCGACCACTGCGCCGAGCGCGCCCCATTTGGCCATGCTCTTGCCCAGCCCGGGCGTGCCCTGGACGTTGCTCTGCACCTCGCGGGCCTTCTCGTCGATCGACGCCATCGGCGAACCTCCTTACTGATAGATCGGGAAACGCGCGCACAGCGCACGCACGCGGTCCCGAACGCTCGCCTCGACCTGCGGGTCCCCCGCCTCGCCCTTCTGCGCCAGCCCGTCGAGCACGTCGGCCACCATGTTGCCGATCTCGCGGAACTCGCCCGTGCCGAAGCCGCGCGTCGTGCCCGCGGGCGAGCCGACGCGGATGCCGCTGGTCTTGACCGGGGGCAAAGGATCGTTGGGGATGCCGTTCTTGTTGCAGGTGATGCCCGCGCGTTCCAGCGCCTCGTCGGCGTCGCGGCCGGTGACGCCGAGCGGGGTGAGATCGACCAGCGCGAGATGCGTGTCGGTGCCGCCCGAGACCAGGTCGGCGCCGCGCTCCTTGAGCGTCGCCGCCAGCACCTTGGCATTCTCCACCACCGCGGCGGCATAGCCGCGGAACTCGGAGCGCAGCGCCTCGCCGAACGCCACCGCCTTGGCGGCGATGACGTGCATCAGCGGGCCGCCCTGCAGCCCGGGGAAGACCGCCGAGTTGATCTTCTTGGCGATCGCCTCGTCGTCGGTCAGGATCATGCCGCCGCGCGGGCCGCGCAGCGTCTTGTGCGTGGTGGTGGTGACGACGTGGGCGTGGCCGAACGGGGTCGGGTGGACGCCGCCCGCGACCAGACCCGCGAAATGGGCCATGTCGACCATGAAGGTCGCGCCGACCTGGTCGGCGATGGCGCGGAAGCGCGCGAAGTCGATGTGGCGCGGATAGGCCGAACCGCCCGCGATGATCACGCGGGGCTTGTGCTCGGCGGCGAGCCGCTCGACCGCGTCATAGTCGATCAGGTGCGTCTCGGCGTCGACGCCGTACTGCACCGCGTTGAACCACTTGCCGCTCAGCGCCGCGCGCGCGCCATGGGTGAGGTGACCGCCGGCGTCGAGGCTGAGCCCCAGGATCGTGTCGCCCGGCTTGGCCAGCGCGAGCATCACCGCGCCGTTGGCCTGCGCCCCCGAATGCGGCTGGACGTTGACGAAGCCGCAGCCGAACAGCTGCTTGGCGCGGTCGATCGCGAGCTGCTCGACCTCGTCCGACGGGTGGCAGCCCTGATAATAGCGCTTGCCCGGGTACCCTTCCGCATATTTGTTGGTGAACACCGAGCCCTGCGCCTCGAGCACCGCGCGGCTGACGATATTCTCGCTCGCGATCAGCTCGATCTGGGTCTGCTCGCGGGTCAGCTCATGTTCCACGCCGGCGAACACCGCGGGGTCGGCCTCGGCCAGGCCGCGGTCGAAGAAGCCGCTCGGCGCGGCGCTGAGGGGGGTGGCGGGGTTGGTGCTCATACGGGCTCCTTGAGCATGTCGACGCGGGCGGCATGGCGCCCGCCGAGGAAATCGGTCGCGAGGAAGGTGGCGACGCACCGTTTGGCCATGTCGAGACCGATCAGCCGCGCGCCCAGCGCGATGGCGTTGGCGTCATTGTGGCTGCGTGCGAGCGCGGCGGACAGCGGCTCGCTGACGAGCGCGCATCGTACCGCGGGGTGGCGGTTGGCCGCGATCATGATGCCGATGCCCGAGCCGCACAGCGCGATGCCGCGCTCGGCCTGCCCGGCGGCGAGCGCCTCGGCGAGCTTGCGGCCGTAGTGCGGATAGTCGACGCTGGCGGTGCCGTCGGTGCCGAGGTCGAGCACGGCATGGCCCTGCTCGTTGAGCCAGGCCTTGAGCTCCTGTTTGAGCGCGAAGGCGGCATGGTCGGTGGCGATGGCGACTCGCACGGGAAGACTCTCCGGGCACGGGCGGGCGATCGCCCGCGACGCGTGCCGCGTGCCCCCGGGGGGCCGCGCAGTCAAGCGGCAATGGCGCCGCGCCCTGACCGGCAGCGCCGCGATGCGCCCGGGCGCCGCGATGGCCGGTGGGAACGGCGCGCGCCGCTGGTGAGTTGAGCGCGCATGAAGATGCCCGCGCTCGCCACCGCCGCCGCCCTGCTTCTCGCCGGATGCGGCGGCCCGGCACCGGGCAATGAGGGCTCCGGGGCTGCGGCCGACGCAACCGCCGCCCCGGAGGTCGCCACCACATCGGTGCCCGCGGCCAATGTGATCGCGCCCGAGGCCACTGCCGGTGTCCCCGATGCTGCCGGTGCCCCCAATGCTGCCGGTGCACAGCGCGCGCGGGGCGACTATCTCGGCCGGTGGCGCGGCGTGGAGGGGCTCAATCTCGTCGTCACGCCGCGCGCCGGGAGCGACGCGGCGGTGACGCTCGCGATGCAATGGAGCCTCGACGACAAGGGCAGCTATGACGGCACCGTCACCGCGGACGGGATCGCGTTCGAGCGCGAGGGCACCAAGGAGCTGCTCCGCCCCAGCGACGGCGCCGCGACCGGGCTGAAATATCTCGACGGCAAGAAGGATTGCCTGACGGTCAAGGCCGGCGAGGGCTATTGCCGCGACTGAGCGCGCCGGCACGACGTCCGGAGCGAGGCCTGATAGGGGGTTGAGCGCCTGTCCGTCCTTGGCCCGCGCCGAGGCGATCCCTTCCCACCAGCGCCATCCCGAACCCGGTTCGGTTCCCACGAATACGAGTCAAAAGAGGCCCGTTGTCGAGGAGGTGGCTCGCCCTGATCGTCATCCCGGGCTCGACCCGGGATCCACTGGCGCCGACCCAAAAAGCGGCTTTCTCTTCCCTCATCGTCATCCCGGCCTCGCGCCGGGATCCATACTTCCGCGAGAGCAACGCCCGCTGCTCTAGCGGCACCATGGATCCCGGGGCGAGCCCGGGATGACGGGGGCAAGCCGCTTCCGCGACAATGAACCTTTTGGGTCCGACCCATGGTGCCGCGAGGGACATCGGTGTTGCGCTCGCGGAAGCATGGATCCCGGCGCAAGGCCGGGATGACGGTGATGAAAGAAGCTGTCCTTCATCGCGGCGGATCAGCCGCTTGCGGTTCAGCGACCGCTCAGACCAGCCGCGCCGCCCGCCGTTTCTCGGCCCGCACCCACTCGTCCGCGGGAGCAACATTCCCCGCGTGCGCGACCCGGATCCCGCGCCGCGCCAGGGATGATCGCGCGGAGGTCAGGCGCGTCTCAGTCGCCTCCCGTGATCGCGCGATGAAGCGCGATCACGCGCTCCGCCTCGGCGAGATGGAGTCGCTCCACCATCTCGCCCTCGACGCGGATCACGCCGAGCGCGGCATGGTCGGGCAGCGCGAAGGCGGCGACGATCGCCTCGGCGCGCGCCACCGCCGCGGGGGAGGGGGCGAAGGCGCGGTTGGCCGGGGCGATCTGTGCCGGGTGGATCAGCGTCTTGCCGTCGAAGCCCCAGCGCGCGCCCTGCGCGCACGCGCGCTCGATCGCCGCGGTGTCGTCGATCGTGTTGGTGACGCCGTCGAGCGCCGCGACCCCGCCCCACCGCGCCGCCAGCACCAGCTCGGTCAGGATCGGCCAGAGCGGCGCGCGATCCTCGCCCGGGCTACAGCGCAGCTCGCGCGCCAGGTCATTCGGCCCGAGCACCAGCGCGACCAGTCCGACCTCCCGCGCCGCCGCCGCGATCGCGCGCAGCGCGGCCACGCCCGCCACCGTCTCGATCATCGCCCATAAGGCGGGTCCGTCGCCCAGCGCGGCACGTGCGGCGCGCAGCGAGTCGGCGTCCGCCACCTTGGGGAGCAGCACCGCGTCGAGCGCCGCGCCGCGCAGCGCGGCGAGATCCTCCGCGCCCCAGTCGGTGTCGGCGGCGTTGACGCGCACGACGCGCTCGCGGTGTCCCCAGCCGCCCGCCGCCAGTGCCGCCACCGCCGCGGCGCGCGCCGCGGGCTTGGCGGTCGGCGCGACCGAATCCTCCAGGTCGAGGATCACCGCGTCGCAGGGGAGCGTCGCCGCCTTGGCGATCGCGCGCGGGTTGGCGGCGGGGAGGAACAATGCGCTGCGACGCGGGCGCGTCGCGCCGGCGCTCACTTGCCCGCGAACCCCGTCGGCGCGGGCGAGACCGCCACCGCGCCGCCGGTGCGCAGCTCCTTCACCTCCAGCGCGCGCTCGGCGACGCCGTCGCGGCCGAAGCGGAACGCGCCGTCGATTCCCGCGAAGCCGTCGGCGTCGCGCAGCCGCGGCTCGGGGAAGGCGGTGCCCGGCCGCCAGTCGCGCGCGATCCGCACCACCAGCAGCACCGAATCATAGCCCAGGCTCGACAGCCGATAGGGCGCGGCGTTGAAGCGCGTGCGATAGTTGCGCGCATATTGGCGGTACAGGTCGTCGGGCACGCTGGCGAACCACGATCCGCTCAGCGCGGGCGCGGCGGCGCCCTTGTCGGCGTTCCACAATTCGGTGCCGAGGATCTGCGCCGACGGGCTGGTGCGGCGGAGCAACGGCACCGCCGCGGTGGCGGAGCCGGCGCTGTCCGCGATCAGGATCGCGTCGAAGGGCGCGTCCTTGGCCATGCGCTGCACCGCCGCGCCCAGCGCGCCCGGCCCGCGATCATAGGTCTGGAGCGAGACGACGCGCCCGCCGGCCTGCTCGACCGCGCGCAGGAAGGCGGTGGAGGCGCGGCTGCCGTACAGCGCATTGGGGACCAGCCCGCCGAAATTGTTCATCCCGCGCGAGCGGGCATAACCGACGACGCGATCGATCGACTGGGCGGGCGCATAGCCCAGCACATAGGTGCCGTTGCCCGCCACGCCGGTGTCGTTGGAGAAGGACAGGACCGGCACCTTGGCGGCGCGCGCGATCGGCGCCACCGCGCGCACGTCCTCGGCGAGCAGCGGCCCCAGGATCAGCTGCGCGCCGTCCGCGATCGCGCGCGACGCGGCCTGCGCCGCGCCGGTGGCGGTGTCGTAGCTGGTGATCCGCACCTGCGCGTTGCGCGTGTCGAGCAGCGCCAGCTGCGTGGCGTTGGCGAGGCTGCGCCCCACGCCGGCGTTGCTGCCCGACAGCGGCACCAGCAGTGCGACCCGGTGCCGCTCGGTATCGCGCGGCAGGCCGCTGACCACCTCGGGCGCGGCGTCGCGCGGCGGCGGCGCGTTGGTTGGCGCGCGCGGCTGCTCGACGGGGGCGCGCGGCACCACCGTCGAGCAGGCCGCGAGCAGCAGCGCGCCGGTGACCGCGACCAACCGGCTCACTACGCTCGACCATTGCGGCCGCCCGATCGCCTCTGCCATGACAACTCCCGTGAACTCTCTACTCCCCGGGCTCTACATCGTCGCCACCCCGATCGGCAATCTCGGCGATCTCTCGCCGCGCGCCGCCGAGGTGCTCGCCGCCGCCGCCGTCATCGCGGTGGAGGACACGCGCGTCACCGCCGGGCTGCTGCGCCATATCGGCGTCAAGCGGCCGATGCTGCCCTATCACGATCATAATGCCGCCGAGATGCGCCCGCGGCTGATCGAGCGGATGGCGAGCGAGGTGGTGGCGCTGGTGTCGGACGCGGGGACGCCGCTGATCTCCGATCCGGGCTACAAGCTGGTGCGCGAGGCGCGCGCGGCGGGGCGCCACGTCGTCACCGTGCCCGGCGCCTGTGCCGCGGTGGCGGCGCTGACGCTGGCGGGGCTGCCGACCGACCGCTTCCTGTTCCTCGGCTTCCTGCCGCCCAAGGAGCAGGCGCGCGCCGAGGCGATCCGCGAGGTGGCGGCGGTGCGCGCGACGCTGGTGCTGTACGAATCGGGGCCGCGGCTGGCGGCGTGCCTCGCCGCGCTGGCGGCGGAGCTGGGCGCGCGCGAGGCGGCGGTGTGTCGCGAGATCACCAAGAAGTTCGAGGAAGCGGTGACGGGCGATCTCGCCGCGCTCGCGGCGCGCTACGCCGAGGCGCCGCCCCGCGGCGAGATCGTGGTGGTGGTGGCGCCGCCCGCGCCGCCCGCGCCCGCGAGCCTGGACGAGGCCGAGGCGGCGCTGCGCGACGCGCTGACGCGGCTGCCCGCGTCCAAGGCGGCGGGGGAGGTGGCCAAGGCGCTCGGGCTCGACCGCCGCGCGCTCTACGCGCGCGCGCTCGCGCTCAAGGGGGAGGCTGTCGAGGATTGAGGCGGAAGGGGGGCGAAGGCAGATGTCGGGCCAGCTGGAGGTCTCTCCTCGAGCCGGGTTCCTTGTTCCAGGCGCGCCACATCGGTGACCCTCGCGGCACCATGGATCCCGGGTCGAGCCCGGGATGACGAGGGCGGCGGGCCGCTCCCACCACCGTCATCCCGGCCCTCGCGCCGGGATCCATCCGCCCGCGAGAGCGAGCCCAGCGATTGTAGCGGCGCCATGGACACCCCGGTCGAGCGGGCAATGGCGAGAGACGAGCGCCTGATCCCGCTCGTCACACCGTCGTGCTGGGACGCTCGCCGGAGCATGACCACCGCCGACGGTCCTACCTCTCAGGGCGCGGCGCTCTCGCGCACGATCGCGCTGGTCATGCGCGCGCGCTGGGCGCCCTGGCGCGCGGTGGCGGGGCCGAGGTACAGCCCGCGCAGGAAGCCGCGGTCGAACGCGGTCAGCGCCGCGGGCGCGGGGGCGTCGGGATCGAACAGCCGGAGCATCGTCGGCAACCCCGTCCCCGCCGGCTGCAGCGCCCCCGCCAGCAACCGCAGCGCGGCATAGTCGCCGAGCTGCTGCGGGGTTTTGCCGATCGCGGCGCGGCGCTCGACGATCAGCACCGCGCCCACCACGTCCAGCCGCACCGGATGGTCGATCCGCGTCACGTCGGCGTTGCGGAACACCGGCGGGCCGGGCTCCGGGCCGGCGGGTTCGCCGCCGCGGGTGCGTAGCTCGGTCAGCCGCCAGGCGAAGGCGGGGCCGGTGGCGCGGAGCAGCGCGCGCCGCACCGGCCAGCCGACGCCCAGCAGCGCGCGATGGCCGCGCTTCACCATCCGGCTGACCTGCGCGTGCGCGTCGTCGACGAACAGGATCATCGTATTGGGGGTGCAGCGCCTTCCCGCCAGCCTGATGCCCACGGCCTCGGCATCGTCCAGCACGCGATTGGCGATCGTGCCGTTGACGTCGCGCGGCAGCCCCGCCACCGCGACGCACAGCGGCTGCTGATAGCGCGCCAGCGGCTGGTTCTGCGATTCCGGCCCGATCAGCGTGCGCACCTGGTTGCTGATGACGCGGCGCGGCGGCGCGGCGACGATGATGTCGCCGTTCGCCGCGACGCGCTGGTGCTCGGGCGCCACCGCGACGAGCGGCTCGGCCGAAGGAGCGGGGGCGGCGGGCGCAGCGGCGGGATCGCGCGGGGCGGCGGGCTGTTGCGGCAGCGCGGCGGGGGCGATCGCGCCCGCCAGCGCCAGAGCGAGGTGTAACGGCATCACCGGCGCACTCCCCAGGCGGATGGCGCGACGCTAGCGCGGCGGCGGCGCGCTGACCATCGCCTTCGCCTCCGTTTCGGTGGGGCAGCCGATCGTGCCCGGCCGCGGTGTTTCACCGCGCTACCGCCCCGAATCCGACCACTTGTATGCTGCACTGCACATGAGAAGACTTGTCATGGCCGCGCGCGAGTGGGTAGCGCGTCGCCGAGGGACGCGCGCTGCACAGCGCCAAGAGAATGAGGAGCGACCATCTTGCGCATCACCATGATCGGTTCGGGCTATGTCGGGCTGGTGTCGGGCACCTGCTTCGCGGACTTCGGGCATGACGTCGTGTGCGTCGACAAGGACGCGGGCAAGATCGAGCGGCTGCTCGCGGGCAAGATGCCGATCTACGAGCCGGGTCTGGAGGATCTGGTGGCGCGCAACGTCCAGGCGGGGCGGCTGCGCTTCACCACCGACCTCAAGGAGGGCGTGACGGGCGCGGACGCGGTGTTCATCGCGGTCGGCACCCCGTCGCGCCGCGGCGACGGCCACGCCGATCTGTCCTATGTCTATGCCGCCGCCAAGGAGATCGGCGAGGCGCTCGACGGCTATACCGTGATCGTCACCAAGTCGACCGTCCCGGTGGGCACCGGCGACGAGGTCGAGCGGATCATCGGCGAGGCCGCGCCCGACGCCGATTTCGGCGTGGTGTCCAACCCCGAGTTCCTGCGCGAGGGCGCCGCGATCGACGACTTCAAGCGTCCCGACCGCATCGTCATCGGCTCCGAGGACGATCGCGCCACCGAGGTGATGCGCCAGGTGTACCGCCCGCTCTACCTCAACGCCGCGCCGATCCTGGTGACCAAGCGCCGCACCGCCGAGCTGATCAAATATGCCGGCAACGCCTTCCTCGCGACCAAGATCACCTTCATCAACGAGATCGCCGACCTGTGCGAGAAGGTGGGCGCGGACGTGAAGGACGTCAGCCGCGGCATCGGGCTCGACAATCGCATCGGCTCGAAGTTCCTCCACGCCGGGCCGGGCTATGGCGGCTCGTGCTTCCCCAAGGACACGCTGGCGCTGCTCAAGACCAGCCAGGACTATGACGCGCCGCAGCGCATCGTCGAGGCGGTGGTCGCGGTGAACGACAATCGCAAGCGCGCGATGGGGCGCAAGATCGTCCATGCGATGGGTGACGACGTGCGCGGCAAGACGGTCGCGGTGCTGGGACTGACCTTCAAGCCCAACACCGACGACATGCGCGACTCCCCGGCGATCTCGGTGATCCAGACGCTGCAGGACGCCGGCGCGACGGTGAAGGCCTATGATCCCGAGGGCACCGAGCAGGCGCAGAAGGTGCTGGACAACGTCACCTATTGCACCGGCCCCTATGAGGCGATCGAGGGCGCGGACGCGCTCGCCATCGTCACCGAATGGGACCAGTTCCGCGCGCTCGACCTCGACCGCGTCAAGTCGCTGCTCAAGGCGCCGGTGCTGATCGACCTGCGCAACATCTACAATCCCGACGAGATCGCCGCGGCGGGGTTCCAGTACACCAGCATCGGGCGCTGACGCTTACGGGGCGGGTCTCGCCGAGGCCCGCCCAGCTCAGACCCGACACGCCGAGCGGCCGTGCGCGGTTCCGTCGCCGGCTGGCAGCGGCTAGCGTCGCGCGCATGGCGCACAATCCTTATTACGACGGGCCGTCGAGCGATCATTACGACGGCACGCGCTTCTTCAACCCGGGCGCGCCGCCCGCGCGCGGCACGCTGCGCGCGCTGCTGCGCTGGAAGCTCGCAGGCGCCGCGGCGCGCTGGCCGCGCGCGGTCGCGGTCACGCCGGCGCTGCCCGCGGCGCGGGTCGACCGGCTGCGCGTCACGATGGTGGGCCATGCCGCGCTGCTGATCCAGGTCGCGGGGCGCAACCTGCTCACCGACCCGCTGTGGTCGGAACGGGCCAGCCCGGTACGCTTCGCGGGGCCGCGCCGCGTCACCGCGCCGGGGATCGCCTTCGACGATCTGCCGCCGATCGACGCGGTGCTGCTGAGCCATTGCCACTACGACCATCTCGACGTCGCGACGCTGCGCCGGCTCCACGCCGCGCACGCGCCGCTGATCGCCACCCCTCTCGGGGTCGACGCGATCGTGCGCGCCGCGGTCCCCGGCGCACGCACGATCGCGGGCGACTGGTGGCAGCGGCTCGCGCTCGACGACGCGATGACCAGCACGCTCACGCCAGCGCTCCACTGGAGCAATCGCAGCCCGCGCGACGCGCGCATGTCACTGTGGGCGGGGCACGCGCTCGAGGTGGCGGGGCAGCGGCTGTGGTTCGCGGGCGACACCGGCTATGGCGACGGCGCGCTCTTCACGCAGATCGGCGCGCGGCTCGGCGCGCCCGATCTCGCGCTGATCCCGATCGGCGCCTATGAGCCGCGCTGGTTCATGGCGCCGCAGCACGTCGATCCCGCCGAGGCGGTGCGGATCTTCGCCGCGGTGGGCGCGCGGCGCGCGCTGGGGATCCATTGGGGCACGTTCCAGCTCACCGACGAGGCGCGCGAGGCGCCGCGCGACGCGCTCGCCGCGGCGCTGGCGGCGGCGGGGATCGCGCCCGACCGCTTCGTCGCGGCCGCGCCCGGCGGAGTCTATGACGCGCCCGCCGCCGTGCCGCGCTGACCCACGTCATCCCCAAGCGGGGTTCCCACCCCCCGGCGCATCGGTTACCAGCCTCAGCCATGACGGCGGGCGGCCAGGATCAGCCAGCGGAGGGGCGGTTCGCGGGGAGGGTGCATCTCTTCCCGCTGCGCGTCTATTTCGAGGACACCGATCTCTCCGGCGTGGTCTACCACGCCAATTACCTGCGCTACATGGAGCGCGCCCGTTCCGACATGCTCCACGTCGCCGGGATCGACCAGCGCGCGCATCATGAGGCGGGCGGCGGCGCCTATGCCATCGCCGACCTGCACATCCGCTACGCCGCCCCCGCGCGGCTCGGCGACGCGCTGCTGGTGGAGAGCGAGGTGGCGCAGGCGCGCGCCGCCAGCGTGGTCATTCATCAGACAGTCAGGCGCGGCGCGGAAATGCTGGCGCGGGCAGAGGTCACCGCCGCGCTGGTCGGCGCCGACGGTCGGCCGCGGCGCCAGCCGGCAGCCTGGCTCGAGCAGTTCCGCCGCCTCGCCGCCACCGCCGCGGCGGATAGCGCGTCGGCCGACACCACAGGGGAAGAGACGCCGTGAATCCGATATTGCAGACCGACGCCGCGACCCTGTCGCCGATCGCGCTGTTCCTCCAGGCCGATTGGGTGGTGAAGGGCGTGATGCTCGGGCTGCTGCTCGCCAGCATCTGGACCTGGGCGATCATCATCGGCTTCTGGCTCAAGCTCGGCCGCACCAAGCGCAAGAGCGCGCAGTTCGAGCGCGACTTCTGGAAGGCGGACGACATCGACGCCTTCTACAAGAGCAACGGCCAGAGCGACCTGCCGTCCGCGCGCGTGCTCGCCGCCGGCGTCACCGAGTGGCGCCGCTCGACCCACGGCAATGTGATCGATCGCGACGGCACGCGCGAGCGGCTCGGCACGGTGATGGGCGCGGCGGTGGCCAAGGAGATCGACGACATCTCGGACCGGCTCAACGTGCTCGCCACGGTCGGCTCGGTGGCGCCGTTCGTCGGGCTGTTCGGCACGGTGTGGGGCATCATGCGCAGCTTCACCGCGATCGCCAGCCAGCAGAACACCAGCCTCTCGGTGGTGGCGCCGGGCATCGCCGAGGCGCTGTTCGCCACCGCGATCGGGCTGTTCGCGGCGATCCCCGCGGTGATTGCGTACAATCGCTTCGGCCATGCCATCAACCGCATCGAGGCGCGGCTCAACCGCTTCGCCGACGGCTTCCACGCCACGCTGTCGCGCCAGCTCGACGGCGAGCGCTGAGGGCTAGCGCACATGGCGATGAACCTCCCCTCCAGCCGCGGCAAGGGCCGCAAGGCGCCGATGGCGGAGATCAACGTGACGCCGCTGGTCGACGTCATGCTGGTGCTGCTGATCATCTTCATGGTGACCGCGCCGCTGCTCACCCAGGGCGTGCCGGTGAACCTGCCCGACAGCCGCGCCAAGCCGCTCGACCAGGACCAGCAGCCGACCGAGATCTCGCTCGACGAGCAGGGCCGGATCTTCGTCGCCAAGGAGGAGGTGCCCGCCGACGCGCTGGCGTCGCGGCTTGCCGCCATTGCCGCCACGGGCAAGGACGGCCAGCCGCCGCAGGTGTTCCTGCGCGCCGACCGCGGGCTCGACTATGGCCGCGTGATGCGCGTGATGGGCGAGCTCAACCGCGCCGGGCTCAACCGCGTCGCGCTCGTCACCGTCGGCGAGGACTGACGCGGACGTGGAACGCGCCGAGAAGATCGGGCTGGGAGTCGCGGCGGCCGGGCATATCCTGCTCTTCGGCCTGCTGTCGGTCGGCTTCCTCGATACGCCCAACCCGATCAAGCTGAAGCAGAACCCGGTCGAGGTCAGCCTCGTGCAGGACGTCGGGCTCGAGGCCGCCGCGCCCGCCGCGACCGAGCCGCCGTCGCAGCGCGTGTCGCCCGAGGCGGGCGAGCCGGTCGACTCGCCGCCGCCCGCCGCGGCGCCGCCCGCGCCGGTGCCCGCCCCCGCGCCGGTCCCCGAGCCGCGCCCGGAGCCTAAACCGGAGCCGAAGCCCGCGCCGCCGAAACCGGCGCCGCCCAAGCCTGCGCCACCCAAGCCGGCGCCCGCGCCCAAGCCCGAACCCAGGCCGCAGCCCAGGCCCAAGCCGGCCCCGGCGGCGGAGAAGGCGCCGGCCAAGTCCGCGCCGACCAAGCAGCAGAGCGCCGCGAGCGCGCCGAGCAAGGCCAAGGCGCCCGCCGCCGCGGCCAAGGGCGCGGGGAAGACCGAGACCGCCAAGGCCGAGCGCCCCAAGGGCGGCCGGCTCGGCAGCGACTTCCTCAAGGGCCTCACCGCGGAGAAGAGCAGCGCCAAGGAGAGCGACGCGCCGCCGTCCGCGGCGCGGGTCGACGCGCGCGCGCTGGCGGGGATCCAGCAGGCGATCGCGCGCCAGATCCAGCCCTGCGCCGACCGTCAGGTCGATCCCGGCCCGGGCGCCAACCAGATCGTCACCACGCTCAACCTGCGGCTCAACCGCGACGGCACGCTGGCGGCGGTGCCGACAGTGGTGCGCCAGTCGGGCGTCGACGACGACAACCAGCGCTACGCGCGGCGCGTGGTCGATCTCGGCGTGGCCGCGTTCAAGGGCTGCTCGCCGCTCAAGCTGCCGGCCGAATATTATGCCACCGCCAACGGGGGGTGGAGCAACATCAACTACAATTGGAAACTGCGGTGATGCGACTCCGACTCTGCGGTTCTACGCCCTTCCGCCGGGCCTCTTCTTACGCCGTCACCCCGGTGGAGGCCGGGGGCCAGTCGGCAGGGCAGACCGGCACCCCATTCACACCGTCATCCCGGACGTGTTCCGGGATCCAGGGTTCCGCAAGCGCCTCGGCCGCTGCGTTCGCGGCACGGTGGATCCCGGACCAAGTCCGGGATGACGGCAGGGGGACGGGGCGCGTCCCTCCGACGGATGCCGGTGCCCCAATGGGAGGGCAGCTCGCGGCCCCATCCACCCCGTCATCCCGGACGTGTTCCGGGATTCAGGTTTCCGCGAGCGCCTCGGCCGCTGCGTTCGCGGCACGGTGGATCCCGGAACAAGTCCGGGATGACGGGGGTGTGCTGGGCGAGCGTCGTGTGCGCACCGCCGGCCACATGCCCGCGCGCACCACCGGCCGTACGCCCGCGCGTGCCGCCGCCGGCCTCACCGCGCTGCTCGCCTCGGCCGCCGCCTTCCTCGCCACCCCCGCCGCGGCGCAGCTCGTCCCGCCCGCCGGCACCCCCGCCGCGCCCGCGCCGGCGCAGCAGCCCGGCGCGCCCGTCGGCCAGACCCCGCCGCCGCTCGAGGTCGACGTCACCGGCGGCATCTCGGCGCCGATGCCGATCGCGATCCCGCCGATGCCGACCCAGGCGGTGGTGCAGACCCCCGCCGGCCCGACCGACCGGCTCGGCCGGCAGCTCAGCGAGATCGTCGCCAACGACCTGCGCAACTCGGGGCTGTTCAACCCGCTGGCCGGCGCCGCGACGCGCGCGATCGCCTTCCCCGAGGTGACCGCGCCCGCTTATGATTACTGGGGCGGGTCGGGCGCGCAGGCGCTGGTGCAAGGCTATATCCGCGCCAACGGCGACGGCACGCTGACGGTCGGCTGCTACCTCTACGACGTGTCTGCGCGCACCGAGCTGACGCGTCAGGGCTTCGTCGTGCCGCCGTCGGACTGGCGCCGCGCCGCGCACAAATGCGCCGACATGGTCTACACCCGCCTCACCGGCGAGGGCGCCTATTTCGACAGCCGCGTCGTCTATGTCAGCGAGACCGGGCCCAAGGCCAACCGCATCAAGCGGCTCGCGATCATGGACCAGGACGGCGCCAACAGCCGCTTCCTCACCGCGGGCTCGTCGATCGTGCTGACGCCGCGCTTCGCGCCCAACCAGCAGTCGATCGTCTATATGAGCTATGTGGGACGGACCCCCGCCATCTATGTCTACGAGCTCGGCTCGGGGCGGCAGCGGCTGGTGGTGCAGAACGTCGCCACCACCTTCGCGCCGCGCTTCTCGCCCGACGGGCGCTATATCCTCTTCTCGATGGCGCAGGCGGGCAACACCGATCTGTACCGCGTCCCGGCCGCGGGCGGCACGCCGCAGCGGCTGACCAACTCGCCCGGCATCGACACCGGCGGCAGCTACTCGCCCGACGGCTCGCGCATCGTGTTCGAGAGCGACCGCTCGGGCGGGCAGCAGATCTACGTGATGAACGCGGACGGATCGAACCAGCAGCGCATCAGCTTCGGCGGCGGGCGCTATGCCACGCCGGTGTGGAGCCCGCGCGGCGACCTGATCGCCTTCACCAAGATCCAGGGCGCGTTCCGCATCGGCATCATGAGCCCGAACGGCTCCGGCGAGAAGCTGCTGACCAACAGCTGGCAGGACGAGGGCCCGTCGTGGAGCCCCAACGGCCGCGTGCTGATGTTCTTCCGCCAGGGCCGCGGCAACGCCGGCAAGGCCGATCTGTGGTCGGTCGACCTCACCGGCGTCAACGAGCGCCGCGTGCCGACGCCGCTCGACGGCTCGGATCCGGCCTGGGGGCCATTGCGCCCGTGAGCGGAAGCGGCGACACTTCATCCGATACGCAACGATCAAAACACTGGCGAACAAGGGAGAACACGCGATGGCACGTTTGACGACCACCCTGTTGATGGCGACGGCTCTGGTGGCCACCGCGGCCTGCTCGAAGAAGCGCCCCGACGTGCTGCCGCCCGCCCCCGGCGGCGCACCCGAGGCGCCGCCGGCGCCCGCGACCGACCCCAACGGCGGGATCACGCCGGGCTCGGCGGCCGATTTCAAGCGCTCGGCGCAGAGCGACACGGTGCTGTTCGGGCTCGACATGTACGACATCGACGGCACCGCGCGCGGCATCCTCGACAGCCAGGCGGCGTGGCTGACGCGCTACCCCAATGTGCGCATCACGGTGGAGGGCCATGCCGACGAGCGCGGCACGCGCGAGTATAACCTCGCGCTGGGCGACCGCCGCGCCAATGCGGCGAAGAACTATCTGGTGGCGCGCGGCATCGCGCCGGCACGGATCACCACGATCAGCTACGGCAAGGAGCGCCCGGTCGCGCTCGGCTCGGACGAGGAGAGCTGGGCACAGAACCGCCGCGCCGTCACCGTCGTGGTGGGCTGATCGGGGCGGGGGCGGCGACCCGTCGCCGTCCCCGCGACCGAAGACGATCTCGCGCGGCGCCGCGCACTCACCTTCCGGCGCAGCGCGTCAACGATCAAGGCGGCGCGGCGACGAGGCCGCGCCACCCCTCACGCCACTTTGAGCGCCCAGCGCAGCACGCGGCTCATCCCGCGCGCGCCCGCGCGGATCGCGGGGCGCGCCGCGGCCGGGGTGGCGCGTCCGTGCAGCGCGGCGGCCCAGTCCGGCAGCAGGTCCACCGCCGCCGCGCCCGCCAGCGCCAGCGCCGCCGACCCCGCCGCATCGTCGCCGGGCGCGAGCAGCGCCGCCGCCACCTCGCGCGTGCGATGGTCGGCGCGCAGGTCCGGCAGCACCCGCGCGTAATAGGCCGCCACCGCGGCGCGCGAGCGCGGCACGTCATGTGCCCCCAGCCGCTCCGCCAGCGGCGCGGTATCGGCGAGATAGCGGTCCTGCTCGGCCGCGCCCAGCGTCGGGTCGCGATAGCGTCGATAGGCGCGCAGGAAGCTGTCCACCTCGGCGACATGGATCCAGGTGAGCAGATCGGGATCGTCGGCGCGATAGCCGGTCCCGTCGGGCAATGTCCCCGCGACGCGCGCGTGGACGCGGCGCACCTGCGCGATCGCGCGCTCGGCGGTGTCGGTCGCGCCGAAGGTGGTGACCGCGATGAACCCCGCGGTGCGGCGCAGCCGCGCCAGCCGGTCGTCGCGGAAGCCGCTATGGTCCCACACGCCCGCGAGCGCGCGCGGGTGGAGCATCTGGAGCAGCAGCGCGGAGATGCCGCCGATCATCATCGCGGAGAAATCGGCGTGGATCGCCCAGGCGGGCGAGTCGCGCGCGATCAGCCCGGGATCGTCGGGCGCGCGCGCGAGGTCGATCGCGTCGCTGCCCACCAGGGCGTGGAGACGCCGTGCGAGCGCGCCGCGGGCGCGCTCGACCAACGGCGACGGCGGAGCGGTGGCGGCGTCACGCACGGCCCCGCTCCGCCGCGGCGGGGCTCAGGCCTCCGCCGGCGCCGCCTTGCGACGGCCGCGCGGGGCCGGCGCCGGGGTCGCCTCGTCACCGCCGCCGCGACGCGCGCCGGGCTTGCGGCCGAGGCCGATCTTCTTCGCCATGTCGCGGCGCGCCTGCGAGTAATTCTCGGCGACCATCGGATAATCGGGCTTCAGGCCGAAGCGCTGGCGATACTCGTCCGGGGTCAGGCCGTGGCCGGCGAGGTGGCGGCGCAGCGTCTTGTACGGCTTGCCGTCGATCAGCGAGATCAGATGATCCTTCGACGCGAGCGACTTGCGCACGGAAACCGCGGGTGTGTACTCGCTCGCCGGCTCTTCCGACGCGGCCGTCGAAGTGCTGGACGACAGGTTCGACACGGCGTCGTGCATCGTCCGCAGAAACGCCGGAACGTCCTCGCCCGAGGCGCGCGTGTTGGGATTGGACAGCCAGGCGATCGTCAGTTCGGTGGCGAGCTCGACCACATTGGTGCTGGCGGTCTCGTCGGTCATCATAACGCTCCTCGAAATGGTATCGTGGCGTCTATACAGCGCTCCAGGCGCCGTCAACGCGTCGGAGACAATAGTTCTAACATGTATTTACGCAATGCGACACGTGAAAACTTGTGCGCGGCAATGTCGGGCCGAACCGTCCCAATTTCGCACGACGCTTGACCGCTCTACGTGGGCGGCTCCATGATCGTACGCGCCGAACAGACAAGCATAAGGGGGTTCGCATGAAGCTGGGTCGTGCGCGAGGCGCGTTGATGTGCGCGGTCGCGATGGTGCTGCCGCTCGCCGCGTGCGCGAGCGACGGCAAGGACCGCCCCAGGAGCACCGCCGCCAAGGCGCCGCCGGTGAAATACGCGCGCGATCCTTACCCTTCCACCTACCACGCTTATCCCGGCGTGCCGACGCTGGTGCGCAACGTCACCGTGTTCGACGGCGAGGGCGGGCGGATCGATCGCGGCGCGGTGCTGCTCGCGGACGGCAAGATCGCCGCGGTGGGTCAGTCGCTCGACGCGCCCGCGGGCGCGACCGTGATCGACGGCGCGGGCAAGTATATCACCCCCGGCATCGTCGACATCCACAGCCATCTCGGCGACTATCCCAGCCCGCAGGTGCAGGCGCTGTCCGACGGCAACGAGGCGACCGCGCCGATCACCGCCGACGTCTGGGCCGAGCACAGCGTGTGGCCGCAGGACCCCGGCTTCGGCCGCGCGCTCGCCAACGGCGGGGTGACGACGCTGCAGATCCTGCCGGGCTCGGCCAATCTGATGGGCGGGCGCAGCGTGGTGCTCAAGAACGTCTACGCGCGCACGATGCAGGCGATGAAGTTCCCCGGTGCGCCCTACGGCCTCAAGATGGCGTGCGGCGAGAACCCCAAGCGCGTCTACGGCGGCAAGAACCGCGCGCCGTCGACCCGCATGGGCAATGTCGCGGTGGATCGCCAGACCTGGGCCAAGGCGGTGGCGTACAAGCGCAAGTGGGACAAATACGAGAAGGACGGCGGCGATCCGCCCGACCGCGACATCGGCATGGACACGCTGCGCGGCGTGCTCTCGGGCGAGATCATGGTGCAGAACCACTGCTACCGCGCCGACGAGATGGCCATCGTGCTCGATATGGCCAAGGAGTTCGGCTACCACGTCACCGCCTTCCACCACGCGGTCGAGGCCTACAAGATCGCGGACCTGCTCAGGGCCAGCGGCACCTGCGCCGCGGTCTGGGCCGACTGGTACGGCTTCAAGATGGAGAGCTACGACGGGATCGGCGAGAATCTCGCGATCCTCGATCACGCGGGCGCGTGCGCGATGATCCACTCCGACGACGAGAACGGCATCCAGCGGCTCAACCAGGAGGTCGCGAAAGTACTCTCCTCGGCGCGCCATGCCGGGATCCAGGTGAGTGACGAGGCGGCGTGGAAGTGGCTCTCGCTCGGGCCGGCCAAGGCGCTCGGCATCGACGCGCAGACCGGCAGCCTGCGCCCCGGCAAGATGGCCGACGCGGTGCTGTGGAACGGCAATCCGTTCAGCGTCTACACCAGGCCCGAGAAGGTCTGGGTCGACGGCGCGCTGCTCTACGATTCGAGCGACCCGAAGCGCCGCCCGGTGAGCGACTTCGAGCTCGGCCAGCCCGGTTCGGGAGACGTCAAGTGACGCGCGCGGTGCTCCTCCTCGCCGCCAGCGTGCTGGCCATGCCCGCCGCGGCGCAGACGATCGCGATCACCGGCGGCACCGTCGCGATCGGTGACGGCTCGGCGCCGATCGAGCGCGGCACCGTCGTGATCGCCGACGGCCGCGTCGTCGCCGCGGGCGCGGGCGTGGCGGTGCCCGCGGGCGCCGAGCTGGTCGACGCCACCGGCAAATGGGTGACGCCGGGCGTGGTCTCGGCGATGACCGACCTGTCGCTGGTCGACGCCGACGGCGTGTCCGAGAGCAATGACGCGGGCGCGAGGAACTCGCCGTACAAGGCCTCGATCGACGTGTCGGTCGCGGTCAATCCGTCGGGGGTGAAGGTCGCCAACGAGCGGCTCGGCGGCGTCACGCGCGCGATCGTCGCGCCCGACGCGGGCGGGTCGATCTTCGCCGGGCAGGGCGCGGTGATCGACCTCGGCAGCGACCCCGATGCGCTCACCCGTGCGCGCGCGTTCGAATATGTCGAGCTGGGCGAGGACGGTGGCAAGCTCGCCGGCGGCAGCCGCCCCGCGGCCTGGGCGCTGCTGCGCGACGCCTTCCAGCAGGCGCAGGACTATCGCCGCGACCCCAAGGGGTTCGACGGCCGCTCGCGCGACTCGCTGGTGACCCGCGCGGACGCCGAGACGCTCGGGCGCGTGCTCGACGGGCAGCTGCCGCTGCTGGTCCATGTCGAGCGCGCGGCGGACATCCGCCAGGTGCTCGGGCTGACGCGCGACTATGCGAAGGTGAAGCTGGTGCTGGTCGGCGTCGCCGAGGGCTGGCTGGTGGCGCGCGAGATCGCCGCGGCGCGCGTGCCGGTGATCGCGCACGCGCTCGCCGACCTGCCCGCCAGCTTCGAGAGCCTCGCCGCGACCGAGTCGAACGTCGGGCGGATGCGCGCGGCGGGGGTGCAGGTGGCGCTGTCGTCGACCGGGGCGTCGGGCGGCGACCATGTGCTGCGCCAGTTCGCCGGCAACCTCGTGGCGATCACGCGCGTGCCGGGCGCGACCGGGCTCGACTGGGGCCAGGCCTGGGCGTCGATCACCAGCGGCCCCGCCGAGGCGATCGGGCTGGGCGGCGAGATCGGCTCGCTGCGTCCGGGGCGGCGTGCGGACGTCGTGCTGTGGGACGGCGACCCGCTCGAGCTGTCGTCGGTGCCGGTGGCGACCTGGGTCGACGGCCGCGCGCAGCCGATGCGCTCGCGCCAGACCGAGCTGCGCGACCGCTACCTGACCCCGACCGAGGGCGCGCTGCCCAAGGCGTACGAGCGGCGGTAGGCCCAAACCGTCTTCGGCACGGGAAGGGTCGTGCAGGTCGCCATGTCCCCCGGATATGGCTGGAATTGCCGGGGGCAACTCCACCTTCACGACAGCCGCAGGCTGGTGGAGGGGGCTCTCCGCGATCGAGCCGGCGTGTGCGGGGCGAGCCCCCTCCACCACGACGCTGCGGGTGACGGTCCCCCTTCCCATGCCGGGAGGATCCCAGCGCTCCTTTGCCCGTGTCTCTCAACGGCGCGCCACCTCGATCCGCCTCGACGCTCCGCCGCCGCGCCGCTAAAGCCCTGCGCGTGTCGCCCGCGTTTCTCCCAGCATGACCGCCGAGACCGGCCTCGTCGCGCTCTGGCTCGCCGCCGCGCTCGCGCTGGCGCAGCTCGTCCTCGGCGCGCTCGCGCTCAAGCAGGGCGCCGACGCCGCGCGCGCGGCGCCGACGGTGCGCGCGGTCGCCACCGTCCAGGGCGCGCTGTCGCTGATCGCGATGGCGGCGTTGATCGCGGCCTTCCTCGCCTCGGACATGTCGGTCGCGCTGGTCGCCGCCAACAGCCACTCGATGAAGCCGACGCTCTACAAGTTCGCGGGCGCGTGGGGGAACCACGAGGGCTCGATGCTGCTGTGGGTGACCATCCTCGGGCTTGCCGGCGCGGCGGTGGCGCGGCTGGAGCACCGCCTGCGCGCGGACACGTTGGTCGCCACGCTGGCGGCGCAGGCGACGATCGCGCTGGGCTTCTACGCCTTCCTGCTGTTCGCCTCCAACCCGTTCGCGCGGCTCGACCCCGCGCCCGCGGACGGCGCCGGGCTCAACCCGCTGCTGCAGGACCCCGGGCTCGCCTTCCACCCGCCGACGCTCTATGCCGGCTATGTCGGCCTGTCGGTGGCCTTCTCCTTCGCGGTGGGCGCGCTGGTGACGCGCGACGTCGGCGCGGCCTTCGCGCGCGCGATGCGCCCCTGGGTGCTCGGCGCCTGGATCTTCCTGACGCTCGGCATCACCGCGGGCAGCTACTGGGCCTATTACGAGCTCGGCTGGGGTGGCTGGTGGTTCTGGGACCCGGTGGAGAACGCCAGCCTGATGCCGTGGCTCGCCGCGACCGCGCTGCTCCATTCGGTGAGCGTGCTGGCGACGCGCGATGGCCTGCGCGCCTGGACCGTGATGCTGGCGGTGGTCGCCTTCTCGATGAGCATGATCGGCACCTTCCTGGTGCGCTCGGGCATCCTCACCAGCGTCCACGCCTTCGCGGTCGACCCGCGCCGCGGCGCCTTCATCCTGGCGCTGCTGGTGATCTACATCGGCGGCGCGCTGCTGCTGTTCGGCCTGCGCATCGGCACGGTGCGGCAGGGCAAATTGTTCGAGGCGGTCAGCCGCGAGGGCTCGCTGGTGGCGAACAACCTGCTGCTCACCGTGATCCTCGGCATCGTGCTGATCGGTACCTTCTACCCGATTGTCGCCGCGGCGATGGGGGTGCAGCTCTCGGTCGGCCCGCCCTTCTTCGATTCGACCGCGGGGCCGGTGGCGCTGCTGCTGGTGGCGGTGCTCGCCGCCGGGCCGGTGATGCGCTGGCGCCGCGACGAGCCGAGCGAGGTGGCGCAGCGGCTGTTCCCGGCGATCGCCGCCACCTTGTTCGCGGGGGTCGGCGCCTTCGTGCTGGGCGGGCCGATCGCGCCGCTGCCGCTGCTCGGCATCGCGCTCGGCGTCGGCCTGGCGGTGGCGAGCGTCGCGCCGCTGGCGAAGCGCAACCTGCGCCGCGCGCCGCTCCAGCTCTGGGGCATGGTGGTGGCGCATCTCGGCGTCGCGGTGTCGCTGATCGGCATGGCGGCGAGCACCGCCTATACGCAGGAGCGGCTGGTCGCGGTCGGCACCGGCGACCCCGCGCGCGTGGCGGGCTTCACCGTCCGGCTGGAGGGCGTGCGCCCGCTGGTGGGGGACAATTGGACCGCGCTCGAGGGCCGGCTGGCGGTGACGCTCGACGACGAGCCGGTGGCGGTGCTGCGCCCGCAGGTGCGCTATTTCACCACGCCAGTGACGACCACCAACGAGAGCGCGATCCTGACGCGCTGGGACGGGCAGCTTTACGCGGTGCTCGGCACGCTGGGCGAGGACGGGCGCTGGCAGCTGCGGCTGTGGTGGAAGCCGATGGTGACGCTGATCTGGTTCGGCGGCTTCCTGATCGCTTTGGGCGGCGCGCTGGCGCTGATGGGGCACCAGTGGCGGCTGTGGCAGCAGCGCCGCCGCGCCGACGCGCTCGCCGAGAGCGCCGCCTGGGGCGCGGCGTGAGCGCGGGGGCGGATCGGGAAGGCGCGACCGGCGCCGGGCCGCGCCACGCGCGCTGGCTGCTGTGGCTGCCGCTCTGCGCCTTCGGCGTCGTGCTGGCGGTGGTGCTGTGGGGGCTGTGGCGCCCGGCCGACCGCACGGTCTACTCGGCGATGGTGGGCAAGCCGCTGCCTTCCTTCACGCTGCCCGCGATCGCGCCGGGCAAGCCGGGCGTGACCGACGCCGACTTCCGGCGCGGCGCGCCGCGGCTGCTCAACGTCTTCGCCAGCTGGTGCGTGCCCTGCGTCGCGGAGGCGCCGCAGCTGCTGACGCTCAAGGCCGCGGGCGTGCCGATCGACGCGGTGGCGATCAAGGACACGCCCGCCGACGTCGCCGCCTTCCTCCGGCGCCACGGCGATCCCTATGCCAGCGTCGGCAGCGACCCGCACAGCCGGCTCCAGCTCGCGCTCGGCTCGTCGGGCGTGCCCGAGACCTTCGTGGTCGACGGGCAGGGCATCATCCGGCTCCAGCATGTCGGCGACATCCGCGCCGAGGACGTGCCCGCGCTACTCCAGGCGCTGGCGGCGGCGCGGACTCCGGCGGCGGTGCGATGAGGCGCGCCGCGGCGTTGGCGCTGCTGCTGGCGGCGGTGCCGCTGGAGGCGCAGACCGCGCTGCCCCCGCTCGCTTATACCCAGTTGCGCGACGCCGAGCAGGAGCGCCAGGCGCGCGCGCTGATGGAGACGTTGCGCTGCCTCGTCTGCCAGGGCCAGTCGATCGCGGATAGCGACGCCGACATGGCCGGCGAGATGCGCGCTTTGGTGCGCCAGCGCGTGGCGGCGGGGGAGTCGCCGCGCGCGGTGCGCGACTGGCTGATCGCGCGCTACGGCGATTACGTCAGCTACGACCCGCCGGTGTCGCGCGCGACGCTGCCTTTGTGGCTGGCGCCGCTGCTGCTGCTCGCGATCGGCGTGATGGTGGCGCGGGGCTCGTTCCGGCGGCGCGGGCGGTAGCGGCGGGCGCTACCGCGCCACTGGCGTCATCCTGAACTCGTTTCAGGATCCACGGGTCCAGACCTAAAAGGTTCATTGTCGCGGAAGCGACTCGCCCCCGTCATCCCGGGCTCGACCCGGGATCCATGGTGCCGCGAGAGCAGCGGGCGTTGCTCTCGCGGAGGAATGGATCCCGGCGCGAGGCCGGGATGACGGTGAGGGAAGAGAAAGAGGTCTCCCTCATTACAGCGTATCACCCGCGAAGAGCAGCGGCCGATCAGGCGGCCGAAGATGCAAGCCACCTTTTGGGTCCGGACCAACGGCGCCGCATACCCGGATACGGCGGCGCCTGCGGGACGGTGGATCCTGAAACGAGTTCAGGATGACGCCGGCGAGGGGGACGCCTCATGCTCACCCCGCGCTCCTCGGCTCGGCACAGCCGGCTTGCCGCCGCCCAACCCCAACTTGCGGAGGATCGCGCTTATTCTTGCTGGTCGCGGCGCGCGTGCCACGCCACATACGACATCCATGACCGACATCACCGACCGTCCCGCGCTGCTCGCCGCGATCGTCGCGCTCGCCGAGGCGGGGGGCGATATCGTGTGGCGCCACTTTACCGCCGGCTGCGCGGTGATGCACAAGAGCGACGACAGCCCCGTCACCGCCGCCGACCGCGACGCCGAGGCCGCGATCCTCGCCGGGCTCGCCGCGATCGCCCCCGCGATCCCGGTCGTCGCCGAGGAACAGGCCGCCGCGGGCGATATCCCCGCGGTCGCGGACGCCTTCTTCCTGGTCGACCCGCTCGACGGCACCAAGGAGTTCGTCCGCCACGGCGAGGATTTCACCGTCAATATCGCGCTGATCGAGCAGGGGGCGCCGACCATGGGCGTGGTCTACGCCCCTGCGCGCGACGCGCTCTATTGGGGCGACGTCGCGCAAGGCGCCGCCTGGACCGCCGCGCGCGCGCCCGGCGGCGCCCGCGGCGCGGCGCAGCCGATCCGTGTCCGCACCTGCGGCGGCAAACCCTGTGCGGTGGCGTCGAAGAGCCACGCCATGCCGGGGCTCGACGAATGGCTCGACGCCGGCGGGGTGAGCGAGCGCGTCGCGGTCGGCTCCAGCCTCAAGTTCGCTTTGGTGGCGTGCGGCGAGGCCGACGTCTACCCGCGCACCGGCCCGACGATGGAGTGGGACACGGCCGCGGGCGACGCGGTGCTGCGCGCCGCGGGCGGGCGCACGCTCGACGTCGATGGCGCGCCCTTCACCTACGGCAAGCCGGGCTATCGCAACGCCGGCTTCGTCGCCACCGGCGGCTACCAGCCCGCACCGCTGCGCCCCTACCTCCGCTGAGAGCCGCCCGACGATGACGCTGACCCACCTCGACCGGCTTGAGGCCGAGAGCATCCATATCCTGCGCGAGGTGGTCGCGGTCGCGGAGCGGCCGGTGATGCTCTACTCGATCGGCAAGGACAGCGCGGTGATGCTCCACCTCGCGCGCAAGGCCTTCTATCCCGCGCCGCCGCCCTTCCCGCTGCTCCACGTCGACACGACGTGGAAGTTCCAGGCGATGTACGCGCTGCGCGACCGTGCCGCGCGCGAGGCGGGGATGGAGCTGATCGTCCACCGCAACCCCGAGGCGCTGGCGCGTGGGATCAACCCGTTCGATCACGGCGCGCTCCACACCGAATTGTGGAAGACCGAGGGGCTCAAGCAGGCGCTCGACCTGCACCGCTTCGACGCCGCGTTCGGCGGCGCGCGCCGCGACGAGGAGAAGAGCCGCGCCAAGGAGCGCATCTTCTCCTTCCGCAGCGCGACGCACCGCTGGGACCCCAAGGCGCAGCGCCCCGAACTGTGGCAGCTGTACAACGCGCGCCACGCCAAGGGCGAGAGCATGCGCGTCTTCCCGATCTCCAACTGGACCGAGCTCGACGTGTGGCAATATATCGCGCGCGAGAAGATCGAGATCGTGCCGCTCTATTTCGCCGCGCCGCGCCCGACGGTGGAGCGCGACGGGCTGCTGCTGATGGTCGACGACCAGCGCTTCCCGCTGGCGCCCGGCGAGGTGCCGGTGGAGCGCTCGATTCGCTTCCGCACGCTCGGCTGCTATCCCTTGAGCGGCGCGGTGGAGAGCGAGGCGGCGACCTTGCACGACGTGATCCGCGAGATGCTGCTCACCACCACCAGCGAGCGCCAGGGCCGCGCCATCGACCAGGACGCCGGCGCGAGCATGGAGCAGAAGAAGCAGCAGGGGTATTTCTGATGGGGGATCGGGCGACGCGGAGTGGCAACTCGGAACCCCGCGCATGACCAGCTACCAGCCCGACGCGCTGATCCGCGCCGACGTCGCCGCCTATCTCGCGCGGCACGAGGAGAAGTCGCTGCTGCGTTTCCTCACCTGCGGCTCGGTCGACGACGGCAAGTCGACGCTGATCGGCCGGCTGCTCTACGACAGCAAGCACGTCTTCGAGGACCAGCTCGCCGCGCTCGAGGATGACTCCAAGCGCGTCGGCACGCAGGGCGGCAACATCGACTTCGCACTGCTGGTCGACGGGCTCGCCGCCGAGCGCGAGCAGGGCATCACGATCGACGTCGCCTATCGCTTCTTCGCCACCGAGAACCGTAAGTTCATCGTCGCCGACACGCCGGGCCACGAGCAGTATACGCGCAACATGGTCACGGGCGCCTCCACCGCCGACCTCGCGGTGATCCTGGTCGACGCGCGCAAGGGCGTGCTGACGCAGACGCGGCGCCACTCCTATCTCGCGCAGCTGCTCGGCATCCGCCACGTCGTGCTGGCGATCAACAAGATGGACCTGGTGAGCTACGACCAGGCCGCGTTCGACCGCATCCGCCTGGCCTATCGCGCCTTCGCCAGCGAGATCGGCATCACCGACTTTCGCGCCATCCCGGTGTCGGGGCTGGGCGGCGACAATATCGCGACGCGCAGCGCGCACATGGACTGGTATGACGGTCCGACGCTGATCGAGCACCTCGAGCAGGTGCCGGTCGACGCCGACCGCGCCGCACGCGCGCCGTTCCGCTTGCCGGTGCAATGGGTCAACCGCCCCGACCTCGACTTCCGCGGCTTCGCCGGCACGATCGCGGGCGGCGCGGTGCGCCCCGGCGACGCGGTGCGGATCGTCCCCTCGGGGCGCACCACCACGGTCAAGCGCATCGTCGCGCTCGGCGGCGACCGCGACCACGCCGAGGCCGGCGAGGCAGTGACGCTGACGCTCGCCGACGAGGTCGACTGCTCGCGCGGCGACGTCATCGCCGCCGCGGACGACCCGCCCGAGGTCGCCGACCAGTTCGAGGCGACGTTGGTGTGGATGGCGGAGGAGGCGATGCTGCCGGGGCGCAGCTACGCCTTCCAGCTCGCCACGCAGAGCGCCTCGGCGGTGCTGCGCCAGCCCAAATATCAGGTCAACGTCAACACGCTGGAGCAGACCGCGGCGCGCACGCTCGAGCTCAACGCGATCGGCGTGGCGACCTTGTCGCTCGACCGGCCGATCGTGTTCCAGCCCTATGAGCAGAGCCGCGAGCTGGGCGGCTTCATCCTGATCGACAAGGCCACCAACGCCACCGTCGCGGCGGGGATGATCCGCTTCGCGCTGCGCCGCGCCAGCAATGTCCACCGCCAGCCGACCGACGTCTCGCGCGAGAAGCGCGCGTCGCTCAAGAACCAGCGCCCCGCGGTGCTGTGGTTCACCGGCCTGTCGGGGGCGGGCAAATCGACCATCGCCAACCTCGTCGAGAAGAAGCTGGCGCGGATGAACCGCCACACCTTCCTGCTCGACGGCGACAACGTGCGGCACGGACTCAACCGCGACCTCGGCTTCACCGACGCCGACCGGGTGGAGAACATCCGCCGCATCGGCGAGGTGGCGCGGCTGATGACCGACGCGGGGCTGATCGTGCTGACCGCCTTCATCTCGCCGTTCCGCGCCGAGCGCGACATGGTGCGCGCGATGCTGCCCGAGGGCGAGTTCGTCGAGGTCCATGTCGACACGTCGCTGGCGGCGGCGGAGGCCCGCGACGTCAAGGGCCTGTACGCCAAGGCGCGCGCCGGCCAGCTGGCGAACTTCACCGGGATCGACAGCCCCTACGAGCCGCCCGAGGCGCCCGAGCTGCGCGTCGACACCGCGGCGGAAGATGCCGAGGCCGCGGCCGAGCGGATCGTGGCGTGGCTGCTGGCGCGCGAGGAGGGGTAAGGATCGGCCGTGTCCCCCGCATCCTCCCCGGCACGGGGAGGATGCGGGGATGCTTCGCTCCGGGGTCTGATCGCCCCCTCGTCAAGCGCTGCCCCAGCGTGGCGCATCCCGCGCGTGCGCGGCGGCGAAGAATCCTCTACCGCACGCCGCGATGCACGGCGCCGCCACCCTCCACCCGCTGACCGAGCGCGCGCCCGCGACGTGGCAGCGCGAGCTGCGCGCGCTCGCCGCGCTCGCCGGGCCGCTGGTCGGGGCCAACCTGCTCCAGATGGCGGTGTTCGCGGTCGACGTCGTGTTCGTCGCGCGGCTCGGCCCGGTCGAGTTCGCCGCCGCGACATTGGGCGTGTTCCTGTTCAACCTGCTCGCCTTCGCGCTCGTCGGGCTGGTCGGCGCGGCCGAGCCGCTGATCGCCGCCGCACTGGGGCGCCGCATCGGCGCGGTGCGGCAGGTGCGGCGCTCGTTCCGCATGGCGTTGTGGCTCGCCGCGGCGGGTTCGCTCGTGGTGATCGCGCTGCTCAACCTCGCCGAGCCGATCCTGCGCCTCGCCGGGCAGGACGCCGCGGTGGCGGCGCGCGCGGGCAGCTTCTGCCGGCTGCTGTCGCTCGCCGCGCCCTTCGCGGTGGCGGCGGCGCTGATGCGGCTCACCGCCGCCGCGCTGGGGCGACCGGGCTGGGCGCTGGTGGTGACGCTGCTCGCGCTCGGCGTCGCGGTGACCGCCAACTGGTGCCTCGTCTTCGGTAACGCCGGTTTCCCCGCGCTGGGGCTGGAGGGCGCCGCGATCGCGAGCGTGCTCACCTCGCTCGCCACCGCGGCGAGCTACGCGGTGATCCTGTCGACCGACCGCCGGCTGCGCCGCTTCCACCTGTTCGGCAATTGGTGGCGGACCGAATGGCCGCGGATGATCGAGATCGCCCGGCTCGGCGCGCCGATCGCGCTCGGCTGGATGGCGGAGGGCGGGCTGTTCGGCGGCGCCGCTCTGCTGATGGGGCTGATCTCGGTCACCGCGATCGACGCGCATGCGGTGGCGCTCAACATCGCCGCGATCGCCTTCCAGGTCCCGTTCGGGCTGGCGCAGGCGGCGACGATCCGCGTCGGCCTCGCCTACGGCGCGGCGGACCCGCGCTGGGTCGGGCGCGCGGGCGGGGTGGCGATCGTGTCGGGTATCGCGGTGATGGTGGTCAGCGCCTCGATCCTCTGGGCGGTGCCCGGGCTGCTGGTGCGCGCCTATGTCGACCCGGCGCGCGAGGTCGCGGTGGCCGCGCTGGCGGTGCAGCTGCTCGGCGTCGCCGCGGTGTTCCAGCTGGTCGACGGCGCGCAGGCGGTCGCGGCGGGCGTGCTGCGCGGGGTGCAGGACACGCGCGTGCCGATGATGATCCAGGTGTTCGGCTATTGGGTGATCGGCTTCGGCATCGCCGCCTTGCTCGGCTTCACCTTCGGCTGGGGCGCGATCGGCATCTGGTGGGGGCTCGCCGCCGGGCTCGGCGTCGTCTCGGCGCTGCTGATCTGGCGCTGGTCGGCGCGCGCGCGGCTCGGCCTGTTGCCTGACCCGAGTGCACGCACGGCCTGACGCACGGTTCCCGAAAAATCGCGCGCCCCCGGTTGACCGCCGCGGGCACGCCCCACATATGCGGGGCGCTGGCACTCGCCCCAGGGGAGTGCCAAAAATCTGTCACATGCCTTCAGAGAGGTAAGAGCAATGAACTTTCGTCCGTTGCACGACCGCGTTCTCGTCCGCCGCGTCGAGGCGGAAGAGAAGACGGCCGGCGGGATCATCATCCCGGACACCGCCAAGGAGAAGCCGCAGGAGGGCGAGGTCGTCGCCGCCGGCACCGGTGTCAAGGCCGAGGACGGCAAGGTCACCCCGCTCGACGTCAAGGCCGGCGACCGCATCCTGTTCGGCAAGTGGTCGGGCACCGAGGTCAAGGTCAACGGCGAGGACCTGCTGATCATGAAGGAGTCGGACATTCTCGGCGTCATCGCCTGAGACCGTCCCGGCGACTCAACTTTCTCAACATTCGTTCATCTGAAAGGGTAGCCACATGGCAGCCAAGGACGTGAAATTCGGCCGCGACGCGCGTGAGCGCATCCTGCGCGGCGTCGACATCCTCGCCGACGCGGTGAAGGTCACGCTGGGCCCGAAGGGCCGCAACGTCGTGATCGACAAGAGCTTCGGCGCGCCCCGCATCACCAAGGACGGTGTGTCGGTCGCCAAGGAGATCGAGCTCAAGGACAAGTTCGAGAACATGGGCGCGCAGATGGTGCGCGAAGTGGCCTCGAAGACCAACGACATCGCGGGTGACGGCACCACCACCGCCACCGTGCTGGCGCAGGCGATCGTCCGCGAGGGCATGAAGTCGGTCGCGGCCGGCATGAACCCGATGGACCTGAAGCGCGGCATCGACCTGGCGGTGACCAAGGTCGTCGCCGACATCCAGGCGCGCTCCAAGCCCGTCTCGGGCTCGCAGGAAGTCGCGCAGGTCGGCATCATCTCCGCCAACGGCGACCGTGAGGTCGGCGAGAAGATCGCGGAAGCGATGGAGAAGGTCGGCAAGGAAGGCGTCATCACCGTCGAGGAGGCCAAGGGCCTCGAGTTCGAGCTGGACGTCGTCGAGGGCATGCAGTTCGACCGCGGCTATCTGTCGCCGTACTTCATCACCAACCCGGAGAAGATGTCGGTCGAGCTCAACGACCCGTACATCCTGATCCACGAGAAGAAGCTGTCGTCGCTCCAGGCGATGCTGCCGATCCTCGAGGCGGTGGTGCAGTCGGGTCGTCCGCTGCTGATCATCGCCGAGGACATCGAGGGCGAGGCGCTCGCCACGCTCGTCGTGAACAAGCTGCGCGGCGGCCTGAAGGTCGCGGCCGTCAAGGCGCCGGGCTTCGGCGATCGCCGCAAGGCGATGCTCGAGGACATCGCGATCCTGACCAAGGGCGAGGTCGTCAGCGAGGATCTCGGCATCAAGCTCGAGAGCGTCACGCTCGGCATGCTCGGCACCGCCAAGCGCGTGACGATCGACAAGGACAACACCACCATCGTCGACGGTGCGGGTGATGCGGAGTCGATCAAGGGCCGCACCGAGGCGATCCGCCAGCAGATCGAGGTGACCACCTCGGACTATGACCGTGAGAAGCTCCAGGAGCGTCTGGCCAAGCTGGCCGGCGGCGTGGCGGTGATCAAGGTCGGCGGCTCGACCGAGGTCGAGGTGAAGGAGCGCAAGGACCGCGTCGACGACGCGCTGCACGCGACCCGCGCCGCGGTCGAGGAAGGCATCGTCCCGGGCGGCGGCACCGCGCTGCTGTACGCGTCGAAGGCGCTCGAGGGCCTCACCGGCGAGAATGACGACCAGACGCGCGGCGTCGACATCGTCCGCAAGTCGCTGACCTCGCTGGTCCGCCAGATCGCGCAGAACGCCGGTCACGACGGTGCGGTGGTCTCGGGCAAGCTGCTCGACGGCAACGACACCTCGCTCGGCTTCAACGCCGCGACCGACACCTACGAGAACCTGGTCCAGGCCGGCGTGATCGACCCGACCAAGGTGGTGCGCACCGCGCTGCAGAACGCCGCGAGCGTCGCGGGCCTGCTGATCACCACCGAGGCGACCGTCTCGGAGCTGCCCGAGGACAAGGCCCCGGCCATGCCCGCCGGCGGCGGCATGGGCGGCATGGGCGGCATGGACTTCTAAGCCGCTGACGGTCCCGCGCCGGCTTGGTCGGCGCGGGATCGGCTTCGGCGCGGACAGCCGGTCGGCAGCGCCGATCCGGTCTGACGTCCCGGACAGCGGCTTTGCCGCTGCCGTCCAAGCGTACAGCAAAGGGCCGGCGGAGCGATCCGCCGGCCCTTTGTTTGCGTGGCGAGCGGGGCTATATTCGTCGTTATGGCGACCGATGCCTACTACCAGCCGATCACCGCCGACCAATTCCTCGCGATGGATTTCGGCACCGATCGGAAATTCGAACTCAGCAACGGCGTCATTCAGATGATGACGGGCGGCACGGAGCTTCACGCCTGGGTGCAGGGTAATCTCGTTGCCTGGTTGCGTCAGGCGCTGCGAGGAAGCGGATGTCGCAGCTATGGCTCGGAAATGGGTGTCCGTGTCGGCGAGCATGACGTCCGCTATCCGGATGTCAGCATCCATTGCGGCAAACGGCCGGATCATGGCGAGAATGTTCGGGCGCTCGATCGTCCGGTCGTGATCATCGAAGTCCTGTCGCCGAGTACGGCAACGTTCGATCAAGGGACGAAGCTGGAGGAGTATCGTAGCATCGATAGCGTACTCCAGATCGTTTTCGTCGACCCGATCAATCAACTGATAAGGACGCACCGGCGTCTCGCCACGGGAAACTGGCTGATCAGCGATTATGCTGCAACCGGCATCGAATTGCCGATGCTCGGCATCACCATCCCGCAGGAAGAGATCTTCGCGCGCGACTGAACGCGCGGCCGTGCGTTCGGCGCGCATAAACCAGCGTGCCCGCATTCCCACCGACAGCATCGTGTTCGGCTATGGCCCGATGCTCCCGCTCGTCGCCGCGGGAGTCGGCGCCTGGGCACTGGCGCCGGGCTGGGGCGTGATCGCGGTGCGGCTGGCGATCGTCTGGGGGGCGCTGATCCTGTCGTTCATCGGCGGGGTGCGGCGCGGCTTCGGCTTCGCGACCCCCGGCGCCGCGACCGCCGTCGAGATCGCCGCGGCGGTCGCTTATGTCACGATCGCCGGCCTCGCGCTGGTGGTGCCGTTCGTCAGCACCGCGCTCGCGCTGCTGGCGGCGGGCTATGCGCTGGCGGCGCTGCTCGACCGGCGCGCCGCGCTCCGCGGCAACGCGCCGGCGCATTTCGCGCGGCTGCGCCCGCCGCAGCTCCTGCTGGGCTGCGCCGGGCTGGCGGCATGCTGGGTCTGGGTGATGACGGCGTAACGCGTGCGCGCGGCGCTCAGCGCTTCATCGCCTCGAGCAGCAGCTTGACGTCCTGGCTGCGCCCGCGCGGCAGGATCAGGATATCGTTGCCGCTCGCGACCACGATCAGATCCTCCACCCCGACCATCGCCACCTTGGCGCCGTCGCTGCGCACCAGGCAGTTGCGCGTGTCGAGCATGATCACCTCGCCCGCGACGACGTTGCCGCCATCGTCGCCCGCGCTGATCGCGTGGAGCGCGTCCCAGCTGCCGACGTCGCTCCAGCCCATCGCCACCGGCACCACCGCGACGCGATCGGCCTTCTCCATCACCGCATAGTCGATCGAGTCGGACGGCGAGGCGGCGAAGGCGGCGGCGTCGGGATAGATGCGCGTGCCGTCGCGCCGCGCCGCATCGAGCGAGCCCTTCACCGCGGCGAGGATATCGGGCCGATGCGCCTCCAGCGCGGCGAGATAGGCGTCGGCGCAGAACAGGAAGATGCCGCCGTTCCAGGCATGGTCGCCCGCCGCCACCATCGCCTCGGCGACGTCGCGCGCCGGCTTCTCGACGAAGCGCGCGACGCGGTGGACGCCGGCGGCGATCTCCTCGCCCACCTTGATATAGCCATAGCCCGTCTCGGGCGCGTCGGGGGTGATGCCGAACGTGACCAGCCAGCCCTGCTCGACCAGCGGCAGCGCGGCGTGGATCGCGGCATGGAACGCCTCGCGGTCGGCGATGACATGGTCCGATGGCATCACCAGCAGCGGGCTCTTGCCCTTCGCCACCAGCGCGGCCAGCGCGATCGCGGGGGCGGTGTTGCGCCCCGCGGGCTCGAGGATCAGCGCCTGCGGCGCCGCGCCGATGCCGGCGAGCTGCGCCTCCACCTCGTCGGCGTGCGCGGCATTGGCCACCACCACCGGTGCGGCGAAGGAGTCGCCGTGCGCGCGCGCGGCGGTGAGCTGGAGCATGGTCTGTTCGGCGGTCAGCGCGAGCAGCTGCTTGGGCTTCTCCGGCCGCGACATCGGCCACAGGCGGGTACCCGATCCACCCGAGAGGATCACCGGCACGATCTCGGTCAACGCTGTTCCCTTTCCCCGGGATGCGCCAGGCGCACCCGCTTTGTCGTGACAACACCCCGGTGGGCGCTTGGCTCCTTTACGGGGCATGTTGCGGTGCGGCAACGCGACAAAATCGCGTAACTGTTCCAAATCCATGAACTTGACCATGGGCAGCACAAGGCGCGCGCCGGGTTGAGCCGCGTCGCCGCGGCGGCTAGCCCGCGGCGATGGACCCGCTCGATCGCATCGCCGCCGCGCTGGAGCGGCTCGCGCCGCCGCCCCCCGCCGCCGCCGACCCGCTCGCCCACCCCGCTTATGTCTGGCGCGAGGGAGTGCTGGTGGCGGCGCGCGCCTTCGTGCCGCTCGACCTCGCGCTGCTCCAGCGCGTCGACGCGCAGCGCGACGCGCTGGTGGCGAATCTGGAGCGGCTCGCCGCCGGCCATGCCGCGCAGGACGTGCTGCTGTGGGGCGCGCGCGGCACGGGCAAGTCGGCGCTGGTCAAGGCGGCGGTCGGCGCGGTGCAGGCGGCGGGGGGCGCGCTCGCGCTGGTCGAGGTCGCGGCCGAGCGGCTCGCGACGCTGCCGCGGCTGTTCGACACGATCGCGGCGCAGCCGCGCGCCTATGCGATCTTCGTCGACGATCTCGGCATCGACGCGGCGGGGGAGGCGCGCGCGCTGCGCTCGCTGCTGGAGGGCGGGGCGGAGGCGCGGCCCGCCAACGCGCGCCTGCTCGTCACCGCCAATCGCCGCCACCTCGTGGTGCGCGAGCATGAGGCGACCGAGCGCGCGATCAACCCGCGCGACGCCGACGACGACCAGCTCGCGCTCGCCGACCGGTTCGGGCTCAGCCTCGGCTTCCACGCCGTCGATCAGGATCACTACCTCGCGATCGTGCGGGCCTATGCCGAGCGCCACGGCCTCGGCTTCGACCCGGCCGAGGCGGTGCAATGGGCGACGCGGCGCGGCGGGCGATCGGGGCGCGTGGCGTGGCAATATGTCGTCGAACTCGCGGGCCGTTCGGGTATCTCGCTGTGATTGCAGCAGGAATTTAGGGCAGCAGGGGTGACGAACCGTGCGCGGTTCGCGCCAAAGCGAACGATTGCTTAGGTTTACAATACGTTAACGAACGCGTCATCTTTCGGGACCGCAGCGGGGCGATCGACTCCGCGCGGACCGGGACGACAGACGCCCGCGCGCACTCCCGCGCCGCCGGCGCATCAGGGAGGCCATCGTGTCCGATCATCGCCTGTTCTCGCGCACGTCGCTGCGCCACGGGGTCGCTTGCTCCGCGCTCGCGCTCGCCAGCCTGACCGTCCTCGCCGCCGCGCCGGCGCACGCGCAGACCGCGTCGCCCACCACGCCGACCGCGCCGCAGAACGCGCAGCCGCCCGCGCCGGTAGAGCAGAGCCCGGTCGAGCCCGCCGCCGGCCCCGACGCGCCGGCGGGCGGCGATATCGTCGTCACCGGATCGATCCTGCGCACGACCGATCGCGCCAGCCCCTCGCCCGTCACCACGGTGAGCGCCGAGGCGCTCGACCAGCGCGGCGTCACCACGGTGCAGGAGGGCATCCAGCAGCTCACCTCGAACAACGGCCCCGCGCTGACCAACTCCTTCTCGGCCAACGGCGCGTTCGCGGGCGGTGCCTCGGCGGTGTCGCTGCGCGGCCTGTCGACCAACTCGACGCTGGTGCTGTTCGACGGCCTGCGCGCGGCTTATTACCCGCTGTCCGACGACGGCACGCGCAACTTCGTCGACCTCAACACCATCCCCGACGACATCGTCGACCGGATCGAGGTGCTGCGCGACGGCGCCTCGTCCAGCTATGGCGCGGACGCGATCGCGGGCGTGGTCAACATCATCACCAAGCGGCAGTACAAGGGCATCGGCGGTCGCGCCGAGGCCGGGATCAGCGACCGCGGCGACGCCTCCAACCAGCGGCTCAGCCTGATCGCGGGCACCGGCGACATCGACGACAATGGCTATAACGCTTATGTCAGCGGCTTCTATTTCCGCCAGAGCGCGCTCTACAACCGCGACCGCCCGTATCCGTACAATAGTTCCGACCAGCGCCGCATCTGCAACGACGGCGAGTGCGGCCCCAACAATGTCGTCAACGGGCTCGACGGCGACGGCAATTACACCTTCTCGGAATCGGTGTTCAACACGGGGGGCACGCTCTACGTCCGGCCGTACAACGCCGCCAACACCACCGCGCAGGGCCGCTATCAGGCGCTCAACCCGGCGCTGGGCTGCACGCGCGGACCGAGCTACACTCTGTCGCCCGCCGATCTCGCCGAGACCGCCAATGCGGCGGCGCCCACCTCGGTCTGCCAGGACGATATCGTCAACAACGACGGCGTGATCTCGCCCAAGATCGAGCGCTTCGGCGGCTCGGCGCGGTTCAGCGCGCGCGTCGGCGACGATGCCGAGGCCTATGCGATGTTCAACTTCCAGCAGAGCCGCGTCGGTTATGCGGGCAACCTCGGGATCATCCGCGCCAATGCCAATGCGGGCATCGACTTCCCGCGCTTCACCACCAGCGGGACCGGGGGCGCGTTCGCGCCGGGCTCGTTCGCGCTGACGCTGCCCGTCTATGTCTGCGCCAATGGCGTGGGCGCGGCCAACGGCATCGACACCGGCTGCAACGCGGGCAACGGCCAGCTCAACCCCAACAATCCCTTCGCCGCCAGCGGGCAGGTGGCGCGGATCGTCGGGCGCATCCCCAGCATCCGCCAGTATGACGAGACGCGCAGCCGCGTGTATCGCGCCGCGCTCGGGATCAAGGGGCAGGTCGCCGACACCTGGGACTATGCGGTCGACGCCACCGCGATGCACACCGACCTGCGCCGGCTGCAGCGCGGCTATGTCCGCATCGACAACCTGCTCACCGCGATCGCGCGCGGCAGCTATGATTTCGTGAACCCGTTCAACAATTCCGAGGACCAGCAGAACTTCCTCTCGCCCGACAATATCAACAACGCCGAATCCGACATGGTGCAGGTGCAGGCCACGCTCGGCCGCTCGCTCGCCACGCTGCCGGGCGGGCCGCTCCAGCTCGGCCTCGGCGTCGCCTATCGCTACGAGTCGATCAACTCGCCCAGCGCGAATCCCGATTACAACGGCCCGACCGACCGCTATTTCGTGCTCAACGCCTTCGGCATCGACGGCAGCCGCTCGGTCTATTCGGGCTTCGCCGAGCTGAACGCGCCGATCGTCGACCAATTCCTGGTCAACGTCTCCGGCCGCTACGACAAATATTCGAGCGGGCAGGACGCCTTCTCGCCCAAGGTCGGCGCCAAGTTCACGCCGTTCCGCCAGCTCGCGATCCGCGGCACCTATTCGCGCGGCTTCCGCATCCCCAGCTTCGGCGAGGCCAATTCGCTCCCGACCAGCGGCTTCGTCAACGCCTCGCCCTCGACCTATTCGGACGCGTTCCTCGCGCAATATGGCTGTAGCCAGGCGAGCTTCACCTCCTGCCCGGCCTATATCCGCAACTCGTCCTACGGACAGACGACGCGCGCCACCCCCGACCTGAAGCCCGAGAAGTCGCGCAGCTTCACCGCGGGGGTGATCGTGGAGCCGATCCCGCAGGTGACGCTGACGGTCGATTACTTCAACATCAAGAAGACCGACGCGATCGCCGCGGCGGACAACCAGGCCGCGATCGACGCCTATAACGCGGGGCAGAACGCGCCCCCGGGCTTCGGGCTGGTGCCCGACGTGGGCGATCCCAATTTCCCGACCGCGCGGCCGCGTCTCGCCTTCGTCGAGGCCAGCTACGTCAACGAGAACACGATCCGCTCCGAGGGCATCGACTTCGGCGCCTCGGGGACGTTCGACCTGGGCGAGGACATCAGCTTCTCCTCGGTGGCGCAGGCGAGCCTGATCCTCGAACTGTCGACCGAATTCGCCGACGGGTCGAAGCAGACCTATCAGGGGACGCTGGGCAATTATAACCTGACCGCCGGCTCGGGCACGCCGCGCTGGCGCGGGTCGTGGCAGAACACGCTGACCGCGGGCGCCTATCAGCTCAGCGCCACGGCGCAATATTTCGACGGCTACAATCTGTCGGCGGAGGACCAGGGCGGCACGCGCGGCGATTGTTCGCTCAACCCGGGCTATGTCCCGTGCGACGTGAAGAGCTACATCACCGTCGACCTGACCGGCAGCGTCAAGATCAACGACCGCGCGACCTTCTACGTCAACGTCGTCAACCTGCTGGACGACCTGCCGCCGATCGACCCGGCGACCTATGGCGCCAACCTCTACAATGCGGTGCAGGGCGGCACCGGCATCTTCGGCCGGATGGTCCGCGCGGGCTTCAAGGTGGGGCTGTAAGCGTCGCGCCGCGTCGTCCCGGCCGCGGGCCGGGACGACGCCGGGGCCGGCCGATCGGCCGGGATCGCTCGGGCGGATGACGCGTCATCCGCCCGACCGGCGTGTCAGACCGTGCAGGTGCGCACCGCGGCGCGCAGCGCGGGCAGGGGATCGCCCGCGGGGACGAACTCGTGCGCGAGATAGCCGTCGAACTTGAGGTCGGCGAGCGCGCGCGACACCGCGGTCCAGTTCACTTCCTGCGTGCCGTCCAGCTCGTGGCGCCCGGGGACGCCCCCGGTATGGACATGCCCGATCCAGCGGATGTTCTCGCGGATCGTGGCGATCAGGTCGCCCTCCATGATCTGCATGTGATAGGCGTCGTACAGCAGCTTGGCGCGCGGCGAGCCGACCGCCTCCATCACGCGCGCGCCCCAGGCGGTATGGTCTGCCATGTAATCGGCATGGTCGCGCTTGCTGTTGAGCAGTTCGAGACAGATGGTGACGCCGTGGTCCTCCGCGATCGGGGTCAGCCGCTTCATCCCCGCGATCGTGTTGGCCGCGCCCTCCTCGTCCGACATGCCGCGGCGGTTGCCCGAGAAGGCGATGACATTGGGCACGCCCGCCTTGGCCGCCTGCGGGATGCCGGTGCGGAAGGCGCGCTCGATCGCGTCATGGTTCTCGCGCCGGTTGAGCCCGTTGGGGATCGTCATCTCGTCCGCGGCATAGCCCATCGTGCAGCGCAGCCCGTGGCGGCGCGGCACGTCGTAATCCTTGGGCTGGAGCAGATCGATCCCCGACAGGCCGATGCTCGCCGCGAAGGTGCAGAGCTGGTCGAGCGGGATCTTCTCGTAGCACCAGCGGCTGACCGATTGCTTGAGCCGGCCCGCCGAGGGGCGCGGCGCGGCGCTGCCGCCCGAGCCGCCGAGGCTGCCCGCCGCGGCGAGCGTGAGGGAGGAGCCGATGAGATGTCGCCGTGTGACCATGCGCGCATCGTATCGTGCCGCGCGCCGGGGGCAAGCCGTCGCGTCGCGCCGCGCGGCGGGCGCCGCCCGCTACGCCGCGCCCACCCCTCGCACCCGGGCGGCGGCGTCCCCATCTGGCGGGCATGAACGACGACCTGACCCGCCTCGGCCTGATGGACGAGGACGATATCGCGCTCGACGAGGCCGCGCTGCTGCTCGCGCTGGCCGATCATCCCGGCGCCGATGCCACCGTCGCGCAGGACCTGCTCGAGGCGATCTCGATCCGCCTCGACGTCGCCGGCGCCGACGCCGAGACCGCGGCCGAACGGGCCGGCGCGCTCGCCGAGGTGATCGGCGGCGAGTTCGGCTTCGTCGGCGACACCGCGAGCTACGACGACCCCGCCAATGCCGATCTGCTCCAGGTGCTGGAACGCCGCCGCGGGCTGCCCGTGAGCCTGTCGATCCTCTATGTCGCGGCGGCGCGGCGGCTGGGCTGGAGCGCCGACGTGCTCGACGTGCCCGGCCATGTGCTGGTGCTGATCGAGGCCGAGAGCGAGCCGGTGATCGTCGATCCCTTCGCGGGCGGCGCGCGCGTCGGCGCGGAGCGACTGTCGGCGCTGCTGGAGGCGGCGCGGCCGGGGCAGGCGGTGACGCATGTCGCGGCGATGCCCAATCGCGCGGTGCTGGTGCGGCTGGTGCAGAACCAGGCGGCGCGCGCCGAGCTGGCGGGCAAGGGGCGGCGAGCGCTCGAACTCTATGGCCGGATGACGCGGTTCGCGCCCGACCAGCCGCACGGCTGGTGGGAGCGCGCGCGGCTCGAGCTGGTCGATGGCGACCATGCCGCCGCGCGCCGCAGCCTGGGCGCGATCCTGGAGATCACGCGCGAGCCCGAGCTGCGCGCGCGCGTCACCGACCTGCTGGAGCAGCTCAACGCGGCATAGCGACGGGGCTGTCCTGCCGGCGGGGCCGGATGGGGAGGCGCGGGTGCCCCCATTCCTCCCGTCTCGCCGTGCCGGGCTATGGCCATTCGTACAGCTTCCGCTCGCCGCATGCCGCTCCGTCTCCCGGGCTTGGCTCCGGATCCATGGTGCCGCGTCCGCGTGAGCCACTGTTCTCCCGGAACCATGGGTCCGGACCCATGAGGTTCATTGTCGCGGAAGCGGCTTACGTCCGTCATCCCGGGCTCGACCCGGGATCCATGGTGCCGCGAGGGCCGCCGGCGTTGCTCTCGCGGAGGAATGGATCCCGGCGCGAGGCCGGGATGACGATGAGGGAAGAGAAAGCGACCTCCCTCATCACAGCGTCTACCGTGAAAAGCAGCGGGAGATCAGACGCGCAAGGTGCAAGCCGCCTTTTTGGGTCCGGATCCATGGATCCCGGACCCAGTCCGGGATGACGGCGGTATGTGCACCGCCCGGTGCGCCTTGCCGTCGTACGCGATCGCCCTCCCCGCGCCGGGGAGGGGTGAGGCGCGCCCGGACCGGCGGGCCTTCGCGTCCGCGCCGCGCCCGATCCGCGCTTCCCGAGCGCGCGCCGCGGCGATAGGGCACGCCTCCCGCGCTTTCCGGAGACACGCATGACCGCGCTCGGCCTCGACTTCGGCACCACCAACACCGTCGCCGCGCGCGCCCGCGTCGGCGCCGCGCCCGAGCTGCTCGCGCTCGCGGGTGACGCGCCCGTGTTCCGCACCGCTCTGTGCTTCTGGCACGACGCCGCCGCGCGCGGTGGGCTGGCGGCCGCGGCGGGGCCGGCGGCGATCCGCGAATATCTCGAGTTCCCCGCGGACAGCCGCTTCCTCCAGTCGTTCAAGTCGGTCGCCGCCAGCGCTGCGTTCGACAGCGCGCCGGTGTTCGAGAAGCGCTTCACCTTCGAGGAGCTCGGCCGCCTGTTCCTCGACGCGCTCGCGCGCGATGCCGCGGGCGGGTTCGCGGGGCTCGACCGGCTGGTGGTGGGGCGCCCCGTCACCTTCGCCGGCGCGCGCCCCGATCCCGCGCTGGCGCGGCGCCGCTACGACGCGATGTTCGCGGGGACCGCGCGCGCGATCCACTATGTCTACGAACCGCTCGCCGCCGCTTATGCCGACGCCAGCACGCTGGACCGCGCGGCGACGCTGCTGGTCGCGGACTTCGGCGGCGGCACCAGCGACTTCTCGGTGGTGCGCGTCGCCGAGCCGGGCGCGGCGCGGCGCTGCGTCCCGCTCGGCCACGCCGGGATCGGCATCGCGGGTGACCGGTTCGACGCGCGGATCGTCGACCGGCTGGTGCTGCCGCTCATCGGCAAGGGCGGGCGCTATCGCTCCTTCGACAAACTGCTCGACATCCCCGACGGCTGGTTCGCCGAGTTCGCCGACTGGTCGCGGCTGGCGCTGATGCGCAACCGCCGCACGCTCGCCGAGCTCGACCGGCTGCGGCGCAGCGCGGTGGATCCCGAGGCGATCGCGCGGATGATCGCGCTGATCGAGCATGAACAGGGCTATGCGCTCTACGACGCGGTGGCGCAGCTCAAGCGCGCGCTGAGCGGCGCCGAGCGCGCGCGCTTCCGCTTCGCGGGCGAGGGCGTCACGATCGACCGCGAGGTCGCGCGCGCCGAGTTCGAGGCGTGGATCGCGGACGATCTCGCGCGGATCGCGGCGACGCTCGACCGCGCGCTGGCGCAGGCGGGGGTGGCGGCGGCGGACATCGACCGCGTGTTCCTGACCGGGGGCAGCTCTTTGGTGCCCGCGGTGCGCGCGCTGTTCGCGGCGCGCTTCGGCGCGGCGCGGATCGCGGCGGGCGGCGAGCTCACCTCGATCGCGCACGGGCTCGCGCTGATCGCGCAGGAGGACGACGTCGCGGCCTGGGCGGCGGAATAGTCGCGCTCATTCGCCCGGATGATAGCGCCGCTCGACATGATCCTTCAGCTCGTCCGGGTAGAAATAGACCGGGCGCAGCGCGCCGTCGGCGTAGCGCGAGATCTGGTCGGCGAAGTGGCGCGACGCCGGGTCGCCGCTCTGCCCGCCCGCCATCACCGCGCGCGCGCGCACCCGCGGCCCGAACTCCACCACCGCGACGAAGCTGTTGCCGCTCGTCCCGTAATAGCGCTTGGTCCCGGGCCAGCGGCGCGCGCCGAACGAGGCCAGGCTGCCCCATTGCGCCGAGGTGAAGGGTACCGCCACCGAGTCGCGCCCATCGTCGAAGTGCGGCACGATCGCGCCGTCGAGCCGCTGGAAGCGGTTGATCCGCCCCCAGGGCGTGCGCCAGTCGCCATGGTCGCGTCCGAGCCGCTCCACCGCCGCCGCCAGCGCGGCGAGCTGCGCCGCGGCGGGCACGCGCGCGGCGATGTAATCGGGCACCGACAGCCGCGCCTGCCGCGCCGCCGCGCCGACCTCGCCCCACAAGTGATCGCCCCAATAGACCGCGACGCTGGTCGCGACCGAATCGGCGCCCCAGCGATGGTCCCACCCCGCCAGCACCGCCACCGGCGCGGCCAGCGCGGCGCGGCGCGGATCGTCCGCGGGCAGCGCGCGCCACGCCGCCACCAGCCCCGGCAACAGCCGCGCGAAGGCGGGCAGATAGGGATCGAAGGCGGCGTCGCGCAGCCGCTCGGGCGTCCAGCCGCTGCGCCCCGCGAGCAGCAGGTCGGCATGCTCGCCGCGCGCGTTGGCGCCCTCCTGATCCATGTAGCGCGGGTAATCCGCGGCGCGCGGGCTGTCCGCCCCCGCCGCGCTCCACGGCCAGTCGTTGGTATTGTGGACCCAGCCGGTGCGCGGGTTGAGCACGCTCGGCAAGGTCGGCAAGGGGTGGAGCCCGTGCCAGTCGGCGCGCGGGTCGCTGCCGTCGACCGGACGGGTGTAATCGAAGCGGTCGTCGCGCCGCGGCATGAATTGCGGCATCAGGAACGCGATCTCGCCCTTGTCGTCGGCGAAGAGCGTGTCGTTGGATGAATTGGCCTTGCGCTCGGCGACGCGCAGATAGGCCGCCAGATCGGTCGCGCGGGTGCGCAGCCAGCTCTGCTCCAGCGCGGCGCGCGGCCGCCACATCAGCGCGGTGGCGATCCAGCGCCCGTCCTGCGCCGCGGTGACCGGGCCGTGATGCGTGCGATAGACGGTGAAGGCGCGCGTCGCCATCGTGCCGTCGTCGCGACGGACGCGCAGCGTGACCCGGCGCGTCGTCACCGCGCGCCACGCCGCGCCGTGGCGATAGGCCCAGCCCGTGCCGCGGCGCTCGACCCGCTCGGCGAACTCGTCGACATTGTCCGCGGTGGACGAGGTGTGCATCCAGCCCGCGTGCGCGTTGAACCCCTGGTAGACGAAGAACTGCCCCCAGGTGCTGGCGCCATAGACGTCGAGGCCGGTGTCGCTGCTCAGCTGCGCTTCCGAGCGGAAGTAGAAGCTGGTGTGCGGGTTGATGAGCAACAGCGCATGGCCGTCGCGCGTCAGCCGCGGCGCGATCGCGATGCCGTTCGATCCGGTCGGCTCGCGCGGGACACTGCCGCGCTCGACCGGGCTGGGCGGGGTCGGCCGGTCGTAGAAGCTCTGCAGCGCGCTCAGCGGGATGCGCTCGATGTCGCCGCCGATGCTGCCCTCGGAGAAGCTGAACGCCATCCAGGGTTCGTAGCGGCGCAGCACGCGCGGGCGCACCTGCGGATGCGTGGCGAGATAATGGTTGAGCCCGTCGGCCCAGGCCTGGGTGAGGTCGCGCAGCCAGCGCGGGCTCGCGGCATAGTCGGCGCGCAGCGCGGCCTCGTCGACGAACAGCCGCTGGCGCAGGTCGGCCCAGAGCGCGCCGTCACCCTCGGCCTCGGCGGTGCGGCCCAGCGCGGCGAGGTAATTGGCCTCGATCCGCGGCAGATCGTCCTCGGCCTGCGCGTAGCTCAGCCCGAACACCGCATCGGCGTCGCTGTGCCCGCGCACGTGCGGGATACCCCAATCGTCGCGGGTGATCGTCACCGCCGCGGCGTGCGCCCGCCAGCGCGCGCGCTCCCGCGCGGCGGGATCGGGGGCAGCGGCGGCGGGCGCGGCGAGCGCGGTCGCGCCCCAGGCCAGCAGGATCAGCGCGCGACGCGCGGGCGGCGGGGTGGTCGACATCGGCGCAGCCTAGGCCGCGGCGGCGCATCTTTGAAGGCGGCGCCGCCCCGATCCGGCGCCCGCCATCAGGCGGCGCGGTGGAGCAGCGGGGGCAGCGACGCCGCCGGCACCGCGGCGGAGAACAGGAAGCCCTGCAACTCGTTGCAGCCCGCATGTTCGAGGAAGGCGCGCTGCTCGCGCGTCTCGACGCCCTCGGCGCTGACCGACAGCCCCATCGCATGGCCCAGCCGCACCACCGCCTGGATGATCGCGGCGGCGTCGTCGCTCTCGCCCAGCCGGCGCGTGAAGCTCTGGTCGATCTTGATCTTGTCCACCTCGAACTTGCTGAGATAGCCGAGGCTGGAATAGCCGGTGCCGAAATCGTCGAGCGCGATGCGGAAGCCCGCGCCGCGCAGCTCGGCCAGCGCGCCGCGTACCGCGACATCGTCGTCGAGCAGGATGCTCTCCGTCACCTCCAGCTCGAACTGTTGCGGGCTTACCCCCGCCTGGCGCACCAGCGCGATCAGCTCGGCCGCCATGCCGCGCGCGCGAAACTGCACCGGCGACAGGTTGACCGCGATCGACAGCGCGGGCCAGGCGCGCGCCACCGCGCAGGCGTCGCGCACCACCCAGCTGCCCAGCGCGCCGATCAGCCCGGTCTCCTCCGCCACCGCGATGAAGGCGTCGGGCGCGAGCAGCCCGCGCGTGGGGTGATGCCAGCGCACCAGCGCCTCCAGCCCGATCACGCGGGCGCCCGCGGCGTCCATCCGCGGCTGGTAATGGACGGTCAGCTCGCGCCGCGCGGCGATGGCGGCGCGCAGGTCGCGCTCGATCGCGCGCCGCGTCTTGACGCTCTCGTCCATGTCGGCGGTGAAGAAGCGATAGGCGTCGCGCCCCTCCGCCTTGGCGCGGTACATCGCGATATCGGCCATGCGCATCAGCTCGGCGCGGTCGCCGCTGCACCGCGGGTGCGGCGCGATGCCGATGCTGGCGCCGACGAACACCTGCGTGCCCAGCACGCTGAACGGCTCGCGCATCGCCGCCACCATCGCGCCCGCGACCGCGCCGACCGCGCGCTCGTCGACGCGATCGGCGAGCAGCACCGCGAATTCGTCGCCACCGAGCCGCGCCACCACGTCGCCGCTCTCGACGCAGGATTGCAGCCGCGCCGCGACGAGCTGGATCAACTGGTCGCCGCCGAGATGGCCGAGCGTGTCGTTGACCTGCTTGAACCGGTCGAGATCGATCAGCAGCACCGCGCGCGCGCCGCCGCGATCCGCCGCGGCGGCGAGCGCCTGATCGGCGAGCGAGTTGAACAGCGCGCGATTGGGCAGCGCGGTGAGCGTGTCGTGATAAGCGAGATGATGCGCCTGCGCTTCCTTGGCCTGGAGCGCGAGATGCGCCGCGTTGAGCCGCGCCAGCGAGCGCGCGTCGCTGCGCACCAGCTTGGCGACGCTCGCGATCAACGCCGCCAGCGCGGCGAGCAAGGCGGCCAGCGCCGCCGCGGCGCTGGGCAGCATCATGTGCCAGACCGAGCGACCGGGCAGATCGGGGCGCCAGATCAGATAGCCCGCGCGCGTGCCGCGGCTCGACACCAGCGGCATCACCTGCTCGCCCGGCCGTGCCTCGGCGCGCGCGGCGATGCGTGCGTCCGCGACCAGCTGCACCCGCGCGAGTCGCCGCGCGAAGTCGCCGTCGAGGTAGCGCAGGCTGACCAGCAGCGGCCCGCGCGTCTGGCGCGCGGGCATCGCGCTCCCCTCGGGGATGATCCGCATCACGCTCATGATCGCGGGGCGCGCGCCGACGGTGACGAGGTCGGTGGCATGAACCGCGCGCGGCGAGGTGCGCGCGGTGGCGTGCGGGTGCGCCCGCCGTCCGGCGAGCCGCTCGTGCGGGTTGGGCAGGTCGGCGGCGAGCCCGCGCGCGGCAAGGATCAGCGGGCGCGCCGCGGCGGCATAATCGGCGTAGCGCGCGGGCGCGGCGCGCACGCCGTCGCGCATCACATAGCGTGGCGCGCCGTCGGTGCCGAGGATCGCGTCCATGTCGTGCGCGAAGGTGGCGTTGAGCCAGGTCCCGACATTGTCGTCGACCCAGGTCCAGTCGGGCGCGGGCTGGCGCAGCTGACGGTCGAGCAGGTTCCAGATCGCGACCCCGGCCTGGCTGAGCGCCAGCTCGTCCAGCGCGGCATCGAGCGCGAGCCGCACCTCGCGCGCCTGCCGCTCGGTGGAGACGCGATCGGCCTGATGCGCGGCGGTGCGCAGCGCGGACACGGCGAAGCCGGTCAGCCCCAGCGCGAGCAGCAGCACGGGCGCGACCACCGCCGCGATGAAGCGCGCGCCGAACCGCCTGTCAGTGGAAAAATCGCGAGATAGCAAAAGCCTGCTCCTGATCCTCCCATAAAGGCGGGAGGTCGCCAAAGCGTTAACCGACCGGCGTTCCGGTGGGCGCGAGCGCGGCGCGGGAACGCGCGCGGTCGCGCGCCGTTGGCGCGGCGTGAGCGAAAGGATCGACATGAACGCGAGCGCCCGGCTGACCACCCTCACGCGCATCGGCTTCGCGGTGCGCGGCCTGCTGTATCTCGTGATCGCCTTCCTGATCCTGCGCACCGGTCGCGCCGAGGATCCGGCGGGCGCGATCGCCTATCTGGGCGAGGGCGGCGGCCAGCTGCTGCTCGGCGCGATGGCGGCGGGGCTGGTCGGCTATGGCGTGTGGCGGCTCGCCGACGCCGCGCTCGACATCGAGCGCCACGGCGACGATCGCTCGGGCGTCGCCGAGCGCGTCGGCGCGGCGGCGAGCGGCACGATCCATCTGTTCCTCGCCTGGCAGGCGGTGCGGCTGATCCAGGGCGCGGCGCAGGCGGGCAATGGCGCGCAGGACGGCGCGCGCGCGGCGCTGGAACTGCCGGGCGGACCGGCGCTGGTGATGATCGGCGGCGCGGTGATCGCGCTCGTCGGCGTGGTGCAGCTGGTCAAGGCGGTGAAGGGCACCTTCCTGCGCTATCTCGATCCGGCGGTGGCGCGGCAGCCCTGGGCGCAGTGGAGCGGGCGCGCGGGCTATGCGGCGCGCGGCGCGGTGTTCCTGGTCAGCGCCTATTTCCTGCTGCGCGCGGGCGTCGCGTCGCGCGCGAGCGAGGCCGGCGGCATGGCGGAGGTGCTCGCCTGGCTGGAGAGCCCGCTCGACGTGCTGGTGGCGCTGGGGCTGGCCGCCTTCGGCCTGTTCGGGCTGATCGAGGCGCGCTTCCGCCGCCTCCACGACGTGCCCGTCGACGGGCTGGTGCGTCGCGTCACGATGGGGTGAGGTGCGGTGCGCGTCTACCCCAAGCCGCGCAACGTCGCGTCGAGCAGCTCGACGCCGCGCCGCGCCCGCGCCAGCTTCGCCTCCAGCTCGCGCTCATAGGCCGCCAGCTCGCGCACCGAGCGGCGGTCGTGCAGCATCGTCGCGACGCGGCGCACGCGACGCAGCTCGCGGTCGAGCAGCGCGCTCGCCGCGACGGCGTCGCCGGGGGAGGGGGATAGGGCAAGCGCGCGCACGTCGGTTCCTCGCATCGGGAGAGCGCCTTCTGCCGCGCGGATGATGCGCGCGGATGGCGGCATGTTTCAGCTTTGTCGCGCGCGTGTCGCAGCCGACCCGTTGCGGTGATCCGCCGCCCCCGCCATCATGCGCGCTCGGGCGACAGCGGCGGGAGCAGAAGCGATGGAAACGATCGGGCGCGACCTGCGCGAGATGCAGCGCGTGCCGCTCCACCCCGAGCATGTCGCCGCGATCCGTGCCGCGGGCACCGAGCGGCATTATCCCGCCGGCACCTTCCTCGTCCGCCCCGGCGACGCGGTGGAGAGCTTCGTCTATGTCGAGGACGGCGAGATCGAGGTGGTCAACAGCTTCACCGGCGAGCGCCACGTCCCCTCCACGCTGGGGCCGACCCAGTTCATGGCGGAGATCGGCTTCCTCAGCGGCGGCAGCTGGTCGATGGCGATGCGCGCCGCCCGCGACACGCGCGTGGTCGAGGTGGAGCGCGCGCGCATGCTCGAGATGATGGCGCACGTGCCCGAGATGTCGGACATCATCATCACCGTGCTGGCGGCGCGGCGCCGGCGCCAGCTCGAGTCACACGACAGTTCGCTGGTGCTGCTCGGCGAGGAGCAGGATCGCGGGGTGCGCCGCGTCGCCGATTTCGCCGCGCGCAACCGCATCCCCTACAGCAGCTATGCGCTCGGCACCGAGGAGGCGGCGGCGGTGGCGACGAGCTGCGCGGTGGACGCGGGCCGCGCCGCGGTGATCTTCGGCCGCGACCGCGTGGTCGAGGATCCCACGCCCGAGACGGTGGCGCGGCTGCTGGGCCTCAGCCGCGAGTTCGTCGACGACGAGGCGGTCGACGTGCTGGTGGTCGGCGCCGGACCGGCCGGCACCGCGGCGGGGGTCTATGCCGGCGCCGAGGGGTTGGGCGCGCTGGTGGTGGAGGACACCGCGATCGGCGGACAGGCGGGCACGTCGAGCCGGATCGAGAATTACATGGGCTTCCCCACCGGCATCTCGGGCGCGGACCTGGTGTGGCGCGGCGAGGTGCAGGCGATGAAGTTCGGCACGCGCTTCGCGATGCCGCTGCGCGTCGCCGCGCTGGACCGGCTCGACGACGGCCAGTTCTGCGCCACCTTCGACACCGGCCAGCGCGTCCGCGCGCGCGCGGTGGTGGTGGCGACCGGGGTGCAATATCGCCGGCTGCCGATCGAGCGGCTCGGCGATTTCGAGGGCAGCGGCATCTATTACGCCGCGACCGAGAATGAGGCGCGCTTCTGCCGCGACGCCGAGGCGATCGTGATCGGCGGGGGCAATTCGGCGGGGCAGGCGGCGATGTACCTCAGCCGGGTGGCGCGGCACGTGCGGCTGCTGGTGCGCGGCCGCTCGCTCGCCACCTCCATGTCCAACTATCTCACCAGCCGGCTCGAGGCCGATCCCGCGATCTCGATCGACTATGGCGCGGAGATGGTCGCGGTCCATGGCGGCGACGCGCTCGAGGCGGTGACGATCCGCCAGGACGGCGCCGAGCGTGTGGTGGAGACCTGCGCTACCTTCGTGATGGTGGGCGCGGCGCCCAACACCGCGTGGCTGGCGGATCGCGTGGCGCTCGACGACAAGGGCTTCGTGCTGACCGGGCGCGCGGCGGGCGGCGCCTCCTCTTACGCGACGTCGTGTCCGGGGGTGTTCGCGGTGGGTGACGTGCGTGCCGGATCGGTCAAGCGCGTCGCCTCGTCGGTGGGCGAGGGATCGGTGGTGATCTCGCAGGTGTGGTCCTATTTGAACGAGTGAGGAAGCGCGGTGCGCGCGAGCTTGTGCCCCGGCGGAGGCCGGGGCCCAGGTGGGAAGGTCGTCGTGGGACTCATTGTCCTCGCCGGACTTGGCCCCGGCCTACGCCGGGGCACGGGCGGTGGGGCCATCGTGCGATGGCACCAACCCGTTCACCCGGCCGCGCCGTCGTCCCGCAGGCAGGCGCGTAGCTGCTCGACGCGGTCGCCGCCGGCACCGCGGGTGAGCACCGACAGCGCGCGGCAGGTGCGCGCGCCGTCCGGTTCGGCCGCGCCCGCGACCACGAAGCCGCGCTCGCCGTCGGCGCGCTGCCACTCGGTCATCTCGCCCGTGCGCAGCGCCGCGGCCACCGCCGCCGCGCGCGTCGCCGGGCCGGGGAGCACCATCGCCGCCTCGGTGGCGTCGGTGGCGTCGGTCGCGCTGGGTGACGGGGCAGGGGTGACGCGGCGCGCGGCGCGCGGGGTCGGTGTCGTCGCGGGCGCGGGGGCGGCGACGCGCTCGGGCACCGGCACGCTGACCGAATAGGGCGCGCGCGGCGGCAGCTTGGTCGCGGCCACCGCGAGCCCGCCGACGCTGGTCGCGGCCACGACCGCGAGCAGCGCCGGCCAGCGGCGTCGCCGCGGCCGCACCAGCGCGGGCAGCCGCGCCGGCAGCGTGGTGACGGTATATTCGCGCGTGATCCGCAGCGGGCCGAGCTCGACCGTGGTGCGCCGCACCAGCGCGGTCGTCGTCGTCGCGTAGCGCCAGTCGGTATCGCCCCTCATCGCGCCACCATCGCGCGGTGCCGGCGCGCTGGCAAGCCGGCGCGCGCGGATCGGCGCGCCGGCGGCGTCCCGGCGCGGTTCAGCCGCGCCGCGCGCGATAGCCCTTGTACCACTCCACCCACAAAGGGATGCCGACCGCGATCGGCGTGGTCGGGCGGAAGCCGAGATCGTCGCGGATCGCGGTGAGGTCGGCGTAGGTGGCGGGGACGTCGCCGGGCTGCATCCCCTTGTCAATGCGGATCGCTTTCTGCCCGCACGCCTGCTCGATCAGCCCGATCAGCGTCTCCAGCTCCTCGGCCTTGTTGTTGCCGATGTTGTAGAGGCGGTGCGGCGAGACGCTGCCGCCGGCCTTGACCTGGCCGTCGTCGGCGGGCGGGTTGTCGAGCGCGGCGACGATGCCGGTGACGATGTCGTCGATATAGGTGAAGTCGCGGCGCATGTTGCCGCCGTTATAGACCTCGATCGGCTGCCCGGAGAGGATCTTGTCGGTGAAGCCCCATACCGCCATGTCGGGGCGGCCCCACGGCCCGTAGACGGTGAAGAAGCGCAGCCCCGTCTGCGGGATGCGATACAGATGCGCGTAGGTCTCGCTCATCAGCTCGTCCGCCTTCTTGGTGGCGGCGTAGAGCGAGATCGGGAAGTCGACGCGCTGCTCGACGCGGAACGGCAGGTCGGGGCTGGTGCCGTAGACCGAGGAGGAGGAAGCGTAGACCATCTGGTCGACGCGCCGCGCGCGCGCCAGCTCGAGCATGTTGACATGGCCCGCGAGATTGGACGCGACATAGGCGCGCGGGTTGGTCAGCGAGTAGCGGACCCCCGCCTGCGCGCCGAGATGGACGATCCGCTCGATCTCGGTCGCGCCGAGCGCGGCGTCGATCGCCTCATGGTCGCTGAAGTCGAGCTCGTGGAAGGTGAAGCGCTCCGCGCCGCCGTCGGCGACGATCGCCTCGAGCCGGTCGCGCTTGAGCTGGACCGGGTTGTAGTCGTTGAGATTGTCGATCCCGACGACGGTGTCGCCGCGCGCGAGCAACCGCCGCGCGACATGGCTGCCGATGAAACCGGCGACGCCGGTGACCAGAACCTGCATGATCGTCCCCTGCTAGACGATCCTGCCATCCCCGATAACGCAAATTGCTGCAAGTGCTCAGTAAGCCCGCGCGCGGCGGGGCGGGTGCGGGGGGCGCCGGGCCGCGGCGCCGTGCCGCCGCCCCGCGCCCCCCGCGCGGCTCACACGAAGTGAAAGCCGGTGTCGGTCTTGAGCAGGTGCGCCAGATCGAGCCCCTCGAGCAGCACCGAGCTGCCCGCGTCGATCGTCACCAGCACGCCGTCATGCTCCTGCGCGACGGTGGCGACCTTGTTGCCCTTGAGCAGCCCGGCGAGGTCGAGCACGTCGCCGGCGCCGAAGTCGGTGATGGTGGCATGGCCCGCCTTGGTGAAGACGAACGTGTCGCTGCCGCCCCCGCCGGTCAGCACGTCATTGCCGCCCATGCCGTTGAGGACATTGTCGCCCGCGTTGCCGATCAGCGTGTTGGCCTGGCTGTTGCCGGTGGCGCTGATGTTGCCGGTGCCGGTCAGCACCAGCGTCTCGACGAAGGTGGCGGCGAGATTGTAGCTGACCGAGGCATAGACGGTGTCATTGCCCTGCGCCTTGCCCTGGAGCTCGATCACCTTGTCGCCGACATGGTCGACATAATAGACGTCGTCGCCGGCGCCGCCGGTCATCACGTCCGCACCGCCGCGCCCGTCGAGCACGTTGTTGCCGGCATTGCCGAACAAGGCGTTGGCATCGTCGTTGCCGAAGGCGGAGAGATGCGCGTTGCCGGTGAGGCGCAGCGTCTCGACCGAGGTGCCCGCCAGGTCGAACGAGACCGAGGCATGAACGGTGTCGTTGCCCTGGCCGGCGAGCTCGATGACCTTGTCGCCGACATGGTCGACATAATAAGTGTCGTCGCCGCGGCCCCCCGCCATCGTGTCGGCGCCGCCGCGCCCGTCGATCAGGTTGTTGCCGTCGTTCCCCGTGATCGTGTCGGCGTCGGCGCTGCCATAGGCCTTGAGGTTGGCGGTGCCGGTGAGCCGGAGCGCCTCGACGTTGAGCCCGGCCATGTCGAAGTCGATCGAGGATTCCACCGTGTCATAGCCCTCGCCGGGCTTCTCGACCACCGTGTCGCCGACATGATCGACGCGATAGGTGTCGTCGCCGGTCCCGCCGATCATCATGTCCGCGCCGGTGCCGCCGTCGAGCAGGTCGTTGCCCGCGCCGCCGTCGAGCCAGTCGTTGCCGGCGCGGCCGTGCAGGAAGTCATTGCCCGCGCCACCCGAGAGCGTGTCGTTGCCGGCGTGGCCGATCAGCATGTCGACGCCGCTGCCGCCGCTGCGGTTCACCACCTTGGTGTCGTTGGCGAAGGGATCGATGCCCTGGCCGAAGATCGCCTGGAACACCTTGCCCGCGTTGGGATATTGCCCGTCCGACAGGCGCCCCTCGAAGTCGGCGTTGGAGTTCCAGTAATTCTGGTAGGTGACGTTGTGGTCCTCGAACCACTGCGCCGCCATCTCGATGAAGGCGCCCGCGGTGTCGGAATTGACGCCCCACTCGCCGACCGCGGTCGGCTTGCCGTGCGCGGCGGCGAAATCCTGCTGCCATTGCAGCCCGAACGGCTGGTTGACGAAATAGTTGAACGCCGCGACCGGGTCCTTGGGATCCCATTTCGTGTTGTAATAGAAGTCGAGCCCGATCACGTCGACATAAGCGTCGCCGGGATAGGTGCTGGCCGGGTCCATGCCCTGGCTGCCGATGTTCGGGGTCCACTCGAAGACGAACTTGTCCGACACCGAGCGGAAGGTGTCGACGAACTGCTGAAACGCGCCGACATAGGCCTTCTCATGGCCGTTGGCGGACCAGGGGAACCAGCCGTTGCCGTTCATCTCCCAACCGAGCCGGACATAGATCTTGTCGTCGCCGCCCGCCATGGCGACCATGTCCTTGGCGAGGCCGAGATACTTGTCGTTATACTGGCCCTTGGCGGCATTCTCGAGCGTGGCGCCCCAGGGAATCAGGCCGATCGACCATTTGATGTCGAGATCGGCGCCCGCGACCTGCTGCGCGATCCACTTGGGCGATTCGTTGAAGTCCCACCAGCTGCCGAACCCGCCGACGAGCTGGATCGCGTCGAGCTTGTTGTTCAGCCAGACCGCATTCTGCACGACAGATTTCATGCTGTTGTCGATATACACGGAGTTCTGCATTGCCGCCGTCCAATACGAGAGAGATTCGATTGGACGTCTATTACCGGGCAAGCGTAGAAAGCTTCGTCACCGAACGCAGTTAAGTGCGGATTATTGATGAACACGCGTCAACCATTTCCGCGGCATTCGTGACGTTAGCGGAATAAGGCGGCGATGGCCAGCGATGTTTGCCGATCGCGCGGGTGTGGACCCAAGATGTTCAATGTCGCGGAAGCGGATCACCCCGTCATCCCGGGCTCGACCCGGGATCCATGGTGCCGCGGGAGCGGGAGACGTTGCTCTCCCGGAAGGATGGATCCCGGCTCAAGGCCGGGATGACGGGGGTGGACCGGGATGATCGGGCTGGACGAACAAGCGGCCTGCCTCGTGGCAGCGCATCACGCGCGTGGGAAGCAGCGGCAGATCAGACGGCCGACGGTTCAATCCCTATCCGAGTCCGCACCCGTCGAGCCTCAGCCCGCCAGCTGCACCGGGAAGGGCCGCGGCGCGCGGCCGTGGGTCTCGATCAGCGTCACCTCGGCGCCGTCGAACACCGCCGCGGTGAGTCGCCCGCTCAGGTAGCTGCCGCTGTCGAGACAGAGCCGCCCCGGGCCGGCATAGGCCTCTTCCTTCGGGGTATGGCCGTGGACCACCAGCCAGCCGTCGCTCCGCTCGGCCTGGAGGAATTCGCGGCGGATCCACAGGAGATCGCGCTTGTCCTGCTGCTCCAGCGCCACGCCCGGACGGATCCCGGCATGAACGAACAGCAGCCGATCCTGCACCACCGACAGCTCGAGCCGCTCGAGGAAGGCGCGATGCGCCGGCGGCACCGCGGCGCGGAAGGCGTCGCGCCGCGCCGCCCAGGCGGTGCGCGATTCCTCCGCAGGCGGGGTCACGCCATAGGAGCGCAACGTGGTGTCGCCGCCGTGTTTGCTCCACCCCAATCCGCTGATCCGCCCGTCGAGATAGTCGAGCATCGCGTCCTCGTGGTTGCCCAGCAGGAAGCGACTCTCGAACGCGGGGTCCTCGGCGAAGGCGATGAGCTGGTCGATCACCTCGCGCGAGCGCGGCCCGCGGTCGACGTAATCGCCGAGGAACACCATCAGCGCGCGCCCCGGCACCGCGCGCGCGGCGCGATCGGCGCGCACCTGGTCGAGCAGCCGGGCGAGCAGATCGGCGCGGCCGTGGATGTCGCCCACGGCATAGGTCAGCCGGTCGGTCAGTGGCGGCATCGCGGTCACGCCGTCGCCGGGGTCGCGGCGGCCGCCGCACCGCTGCGCGCGCGGCGCGCCGGCGCGGGCGTGTCGCGCAGGATGAACATCGACGACATCATCACCAGCGCGATCGGGTTGAGCGGGGTCAGCAGCGTGCCTTCGAACGAATACCACAGGATCAGGATGATCGCGAAGGGCCGGCTGGGGGTGCGGTCGAACATCGAGAAGAGCAGGAAGGCATAGAGCAGCAGCCCCTGGATCAGCCCGTATTCCACCACCGCCTTGACGATCGGCCACCAGAAGGTGTTGCCGCCGCGCTCGATCTGCCCCGGGCCGACGCCCGAGAAGATCGCCGACGGTTCCAGCAGCGCGCGACGGACGCGGTCGAGCGGCTCGACGAAGCGCGAGCTGCCGCTGGTGCCCTGTTTCTGGAACTCGCCCATGCGGTTCGCCACCATGTCGAACCATTGCAGCTGGAGCGCGACGAACAGCGCGATGAAGGCGGTGGCGAGCACGGTGACGAAGGTGCGGATGTTCATCCGCGTGAACACGATCGGCAGCGCCACCAGCAACAGCGCCAGCCCGGTGCCCGCGAAGGTGGCGAACAGCGTCGCGCCGAGGAACACCGCGCGCATCATGCGGTGGAGGAACAGCAGCTCGATGATCAGCGCCAGCGTGATGAACTGCGAGATGAACGACACCTCGAGGAAGGTGATCCCCGACGGCTTCATATATTTCATGCCGAACTGGATCGGCTGGATATAGAGGAACTCGGGCACCAGATAGGCGCTGGGCACCAGCTCGTCGAGGTCGGGCCAATATTGCCAGCCGATCGTGAACTGAATCGCATGCTGGATCCACACGATCACCGCGAAGCCGAGCATCAGGTTGCTGAACAGCATGAGGCAGCGGCGATAGGTCTCCTGGGTCGTGTCGAACGCCACCAGGAAGGGCAGGTACAGCAGGAAATAGAGGCCGATGCTGCTGATCGAGAAGGTGCGGGTGAACAGCACGGTGCTGAGCGCCGAGGTGACCACGACGGCGAGGTACAGGATCGCGCGCTCGGGGCGGAAGACCGGCCGCGCGAACAGCACGCCCACCGCCAGCGCCACCAGCGCGATCGGCAGGATCACCGGGATGATCGCGCCGTCGGGGCCATAGCCGATCTTCTGCAGCACGGTGATGCCGACCAGCATCGCCGCGAAGACGCCGAAGACGACCTTCTGTTGCGTCGCTTCCTGCTCGCGCGTGTCGGGCTCGTCCGCCGCGCCGCCGCGACCGCTGCCACCACTGCCGTCCGTGCCGCTGCCGCTGCCGCTGCGCCGCACGCGGCGGCGCTGGGGCGCGGCGCCGCCCTTGATCGGCATGCCGAATTGGTCGAGCGCCGGTGGCGCGCGGCGGCCGTCGTCGGAACCCTCACTCACCGCCACCGCCCTCCATGACTGGCTAAGCTTTCCGATACACGGAAGTTTCCGATCGTGTCCATCGGCGCCCCACCGCGCGCACTGTCCCGTCCCGGCTCAGCGCCGGTGCATCCGCTCGACCGCGCTCGCGGCGGTGCGCTCGGCGAGGCGCGCGCGATAGCCGGCGCGATAATCGGGCGCGTCGGCGAGCTCGGCGGGCAGCGCGAGCGGGGCGAAGCTGGTGCTCGGCACCACGGTCGCGCCGCGCGCGCCCGCGTCCTGCACCAGCATCGTCAGCTCGTTGAGGTGCAGGAGGAAATCCGGCCCCATCAGCTGCGGGCGCCCTTCCGCCAGCGCCTTGCCCATCTCGGCGATGCCGAGGATCTTGTCCTGCGCGTAGACCTCGCGGCGGCGCAGCCAGCTCACCAATTTGTGCTTGGGCGAGTTGCCGACGCCGCGCTCGGCCTCGACCGCGTGCGACTTCCAGCGCCGCACCAGCGCCAGACGCCGTCCCTTGATGCCGAAGCGCCGCCCGATCGCTGGCTGGCTGCGCGCGCTATACGCCTTGCGCGCGCTGAGGCTGACGCGCGAGAAGCGCTCGAGGAAGACCGGCGACTGGTCGTGGAAGACGTTGTCGACGCTGATCTCACCCGCCTCGCCGATGACCCGCATCTGGTGGTCGCGCGGTGCTACCCAGCTGCACGTCACGCGCGCGGCGACGCCGCCATCGAAAGCGAGGCACGCCACGGAGAGGTCGGGCGTGGTGGCGGGGTGGAGCGGCTCGGGCGTGTTCTTGTCGGGAACGAGGCAGGTCGAGAAAGCGGTCACCGCGCGCACCGGGCCGAACAGCGCGCACAGCCAGGCGAGGTGATAGCCGATATGCTCGACGGTGCAGCCCTCCTGCAGCTCCTCGGCATAAGGGAAAGGCGCGCCGGTCGGGCTCGTCACCGTGTCGAGCCGCATCAGGTGTGCGGGATTGTCGTCGAGCTCGGCATAGACCAGCACGGGGCGGCCGATCGCGCCGTCGGCGATCGCCTTCCACAGCGTCATCACCGCGTCGGAATAGAGGTTGCACGGCGCGGCGGCGAGCACGCGGCCCCTGGCCTCGGCCAGCTCGAACAGGGCGCGGGTGCGCGCCGGCTCGGTGGTGATCGGCTTCTCGGTATAGACGTGCTTGCCCGCCTCGAGCGCGCGGCGGGTCACCTCCTCGTGCGAGGCGATGCTGGTGAGATTGATCACCACCTCGACCCGCGCGTCCGCCAGCAGCGCCTCGAGCGAGGGATAGAGCGCGAAGCCGTAGTGATCGTGCACCACCTGCGCGCGCGCGGCGTCGCGGTCGTAGACGCCGCAGATCTCGATCTCGGGATAGGCCCAGCGCGTGCGCATGTAGATGTCGAAGACATAGCCGCAGCCGACGAACGCGATCTTCATGCTTCTGTCCTTCCCGTCGATGCCGCCGTGGGACGTTCGAACCGTTCTATCCCGTTCGTCATCCCGGCCTTGAGCCGGGATCCAGGGTGCCGCGTACACACCGGCCGAGGCGCCCGGGGCACGATGGATGCCGGGTCGAGCCCGGCATGACGAGGTGGGGTCGTCTCGATGTTACCGCCCCTCGCCGATCGCCGCCGCCAGCGCGCGCACGCGCTCGGGCTGGCGCGAGCCGATCAGCGTGGTGGCGACCAGCGGCGACGCGTGCGCGCGCCGCACCGCCGCCGCGGCGTCGACGCCGGGCTGGAAACGCAGCACCTCGCGCGCGATCACCGGGATGCCGCGCGCGCGGATCGCCGCGCCGCGCGCGTCCTCGGCGATCGCCGCGATCACGTCCCACGGCAGTTCGAGCACCTCGGTCACCCCGCTCGCCAGCGCGGCGTCGAGCCCGGCGAGGTCGTCGCAGGCGATGCCGACCAGCCGCGCGCGCCCCGATGTCTTGGCCTCGGCGAGCGCACCCACCGCCTCGCCGCGCGCGATCGTCGCGGCGTCGGGGCTGTGGAGCAGGAAGGCGTCGACGTGATCGCTGCGCAGCCGGCGCAGCGAGCCGTCGAGCTCGCGCAGCAGCCCGGCGTGGCTCCAGTCGGTGCGCATCGCGCCGGCGCGCTGCGCGGTCACCGCCGCGCCCATCTGGCGCCGCGCCAGCACCGCGCGCAGCAGCGGCTTGAGCGGGCGCATCAGCCGCATCTTGGCGGAGAAAGCGTTGCCCGCCTTGGTGACGACCTGCGCGCGGTGGCGCTGGCCGCGCAGCGCGCGCCCGATCGCGCGCTCGCTGTCGCCCTGGCCGTAGATGTTGGCGGTGTCGAGCAGGGTCACGCCCAAGTCGAGCGCGAGTTGGATCAGCGCGACGCTGTCGGCGAGCGTGCTGGGATTGTTGAACGACCCCATCTTGGCACAGCCGAGGCCGAGCGGCGGGAACGCGGGCGCGGTCATCGGCGGGTCTCCGGGTGAGTGACGTCAGGTCCTCCCCCGGAGGGGGAGGGGGACCAGCCGCAGGCTGGTGGAGGGGTGTCGCGGATGGCGATGGCGTGCGCGCTCGCCGGCCGGGTCACCCCTCCGTCAGCGCTCCGCGCTGCCACCTCCCCTTGCAGGGGAGGATCAGTATGACCCCTCACCGCCACAGATGCCCCCCGCAGTCGCGGATATAGCGTCGCGCCGCCTTGCCGATCGGCGCGCGCGCCGGGCGGTCGCGGCGGCGCAGCCACGTCACGAACTGGCGCATCGCGCGCACCACGTCCATCTCGCCGCGCGCGAAGGCATAGGCATAGGGCGGGAAGGCGATCAAATTCACCCACACGTACGGCGAGGGCATGCGCAGATAGCTGATGATGAACTTGTTGGTCAGCCGGTCCGACTGCACCAGCCGTTTGGGCTTGCGCCCGGCGGGATGCTCCAGCTCCTCGCACACCACGTCGGGCTGGTAGCGGATCGTCCAGCCGCGATCGATGATGCGGTAGGAGAGCTCGATCTCCTCCAGCCCGTAGAAGAAATCGGGGAGGAAGCCGCCGGTCTCCGCGATCGTCGCGGCGCGGAACGCCACGCAGCCGCCGACGAAGCGGAAGGTGTCGAACGGCCGGGTCAGGTCGATCGACTTGTCGGTGTGCGGGATCAGGTCGGGGCGGGGGCGGGTCTCGCCGCGGACGTGCTTGCGGATCGTCACCGCGCCGAGCCGCGGCGTCGCGTCGAACAGCGCCCCGAAACGGTCGAGGAAGTCGGGCGTCTCGACGAACACGTCGTCGTCGAGCAGCACGACGACCTCGCCGCGCGCGCGCTCGAACGCGAGGTTGCGCGCGACCACGCCCTTGTTGACGCCGTCCCACAGGTGCACCGCATGCGCGAACGGGGCGAGCTGCGCGGTGCGATCGATCCGCTCGACATTGTTGTCGATCACGATCAGCTCATAATCGGCGCGCCCGGCGAGATGCCGGGCGAGCCGCTCGATCACCTCGGCGAGGATCGGCTCGCGCGCGTAGGTGAGGATCGCGATCGAGTAGCGGATATCGGTCATGCCAAGGTCTCTCGCGCGTGGCGCGCCTCGGCGGCGCGCAGCAGCAGCAGGTTGATCGCCTGGGTCACGGCGAAGGCGAGCGCCATGCCGGCGACGCCGTGGCGCCCGCCGAACCACAGGCCGAGGATGGTCAGCGCCGCGGTGACGCAGCGGATCGCCAGCATCGTCCGCCCGGCGCGACGCACGATCAGCAGCGTCTCCGACGGCAGGTTGAGCCCGAACAGAAAGAAGCCGAGCGCGAGCAGCCGCACGTTGGCGGCCGAGCCGTCATATTGCCCGTGGAACACCAGGGCGACCAGCGGCGCGGCGAACAGCGCGACCAGCGCGAGATACAGGCCGGTCGCCAGCGCGATGGTGAGCCGCGAGCGGCGCACCACGCGCGCAAGCCCGGGAAGTCCCTCGGCGGCGAACGCACGCGCGGCGCGCGGCTTGTCGATCGAGTCGATCGCCGAGACGATGCTCATCGCCGGGTTGGTCAGCGTCCGCGCCGCGGTGAACAGCGCGGCGGCGACGGGTCCGACGAGCACGCCGATCACCACCACGATCGAGGCGGTGCTGTAGACCGAATAGGGGAGGTTGGTCGCCGCGAGCCAGCTCGACTCGGCGCGGTGGCGACGCACCAAGGCGCGCACCCCGGCGCGGTCGGCGCGCGCGGGCGCGAGCCCCGGCAGCGCCAGCGCGAGCGCGGCGAGGCTGGCGAGCACCCAGGCCAGCGCGCCGCCGGGCGCGCCCAGGCCCAGCCGACCCGCCATCAGCGCGGCGAGCGCGAGCATGAAGAAATAAGCGGTCGCGCACAGCGCCACCATGTCGGCGCGGTCGATCTTGTAGAGCCAGCGCCGCGCGAACTCCCACGCCAGCATCGCGGGCGAGATCAGCGCGGTGAGCAGCAGCGGCTCGACCGCCCAGCCGCACTCGGGCCAGCGCCGCGCCGCCAGCGCGACCGCGCCGCCGACCAGCGCGGTCGCCGCCGAGAGCGCCAGCGCGAGCACGAGCGCGATCCACCACCAGTCGCTGTTCTCGGCGTGCGCGGCGCGCGGGTCGTGGTCGGCGCGGTGGTCGGTGGTGAAGGGCAGCACCGCGGCGGAGCGGTGAAAGCCCGAGATGACGTAGTGGAGCCCGATCATCATGCCGACCGAACCGAAGTCGGTCACCGCCAGCGCGCGGCCGAGCAGCGCGAAGGCGATGATGTTGCCGAGCCCCGACGTGCCCTGGTCGACCAGCGCGTAGAGCCGCGGCGCCGCGGCGGCCCCGACGCGGCGCTCGAGCGGCGCGGCCAGCGTGCGCATCGCGCGTTCGAGGCGTTGCGCCGGGATGGTCGGTCCTCCTCGTCGGGGCGGTGGTGATGGGGAAACGTTCCCCGGAAAAATGAACGGGAATTGCTTTCTTCGTCATCCCGGACCTGTTCCGGGATCCACCGTCCCGCAAACGCTTCAAGCGCGAAGTGCGCGGCGGGATGGACGGAACACGTCCGGGGTGACGTGGAAGGGCAACGCTCCGTCTCTCTCGACGGCGATCCCGAAACGAGTTCGGGATGACGACGCGCGGCGCCGGCCTGCGCCGGCGCCGCGGCGTCGTCAGTTGCTGACGTAATATTCCTTCATGTCGGTGTAGTAGTACGACGCGTCGCCATAGCCCGACTGCGCCTGCGTCTTCAGGTTGACCATCGTCATCGCCACGCCCGCGACCGAGCCGCCGACCGTCTCGATCTGGTGGAGCGCGGCGCGCACCGCCTTCACCGGGGTGCGGCGCCAGTGCGTCAGCAGCGCGAGCGAGTCGAGCTGCGGGATCATCGTGCGCGTGTCCACCACCGCGAGCACCGGCGCGGTGTCGATCAGGATCACCTCGAACTCGCGCCGCAGCGTGGCGAGCATGTCCTTGAACGCCTCGGTCTCGAAGATGCGCTGGCTCTTCTCCGCGCCCGGCGTGATCGGCAGGATCACCGCGCCGGTCTGGTCGGTGACCATCACGTCGCGCAGCGTCGCCTCGCCGTTGAGCGCGTTGGTCCAGCCGATCGCGGCGTCAGGGCACATCGCCTGGGTCACCGAGCGGCGCCGCAGGTCGGCGTCGATGATCGCGACCTTGGTCGAGGCCATCGCCAGCACGCGCGCCATCGAGGTGGTGGTGGTCGTCTTGCCCTCGCGCGGCAGCGCGGAGGTGACGCCGATCACGCGCCCGCCCTCGGTCTGCGCCTCGCGCGCGTCGAAGATCAGCGTGGTCGCGAGGCTGCGGAACGCCTCGGCATAGGACGACATCGGGTGCAGGATCACCGCCTCGGCCGCGTCTTTGGTGCGCGGCTTGTCGATCGCCGAGGTGAGCGTCGGGATCGAGTTGAGGAAGTCGACGCCGAGCAGGCGCTGGATGTCGTCGATCGTGTTGATCGTCTGCGACCAGCGCTCGCGCAGATAGGCCAGTGCCAGCGCGATCGCGATGCCCACCGCGAAGCCGACCAGCAGGTTGATCGCGAGCCGCGGCGACGACGGGGCGATCGGCGGCACCGCGGCCACCATGATCTGCGCGTCGGGCTGGACGATCGCGAGGTTGGTGTTCTGCTGGCCGACCGTGGCGAGCAGGTTCGTGTAGAGCTGGCGCGACGCGTCCGCCTTGCGCTGCAGCTCGGCGAGCTCGACGCCCGCGCGGACGTTCGAGGCGAGCCGGCCCTGCGTCTGCGCGAGGCTGCTCGCGATCGACGCGGCGCGGGCGCTGGCGGCGTCGGACTCGGCGCGGACGCTGCGCGACACGCTCGCCATCTCGCGCTCGACCGACTTGTCGAGCTCGGACACGCGCTGGCGCGCGTCGATCACCTGCGGGTTGCGGTCGCCGTAGCGCGCGCTCAGCCCGGCCAGGTCGCGCGCCGCCTCGGCGCGCTGCTGGCGCAGGCTCGACAGCGCGGTGGTGTCGACCCCGCCCGAGATCACGGTGCTGCCGCTCGCCGCCCCGCGCGCCGCGGCCTGCGCCGCCTCGCCGCGGGCGCCCGCCAGCTCGCTGTTGATCGTGTTGAGGTCGATCCCCGCGTTGACCGCGTTGGGATCGGTGACGATGTTGTTGCGCAGGCGATAGGCCGCCACCGCCGCATCGGCGTCACGCGTGCGCTGCGCGAGCAGCTCGAGCTGCTTGCTGGCGTCGGTCTTGCCGCCGTCCTCGGTCCCGGCCTTCTGCTGCGCCTGGACGACGAGATAGGCACGCGAGAAAGCGTTCGCGATGCGCGCCGCGTCGAGCGGGTTGCTGTCGGTGTAGTTGATCGTGAACAGCGGCGTCTGGCCGACGCGCGCGGTGGACACGTTGGCGAGCAGCGCGGAGGCGAGCGCGTCGACCGACTGGCCCGTCGGGTCCATCGACTTGGCGATCTCGCGCAGGCGCGCGTTGTTGGCGACCGCCTTGTCCTGCAGCACCTGCTTGGCCACCGGCAGCGAGCTGACGATCTGGAGCTGCGAGCTGATCGCGGCCTCGCGCTCCTGGTCACCCTGGGAGCGCGTGCCGCCCGTGCCCGCGTCGCGTGCCAGCGTCTCGCTCGGCGCATATTGCAGCTGCGCCGTGGCGGTATATTTCGGGGTCATCGCCTTGGTGCCGACATAGGCCAGCACCAGCATCGCCGCGACGATCGCGATGCTGATCGGCAGGTGCCGCTTCAGCCGCGAGAACAGCCCGGCGAGATCCTGCTGCCCAGGGTCACGGATAGTCTCCTGATTCATTACCTACCTGCGCTTGCTGGGACCGATGATGGCATCGCCCTGGGTCAAATCCTGAACTTCATGCTCGTGAGCGCGCGGAACTCGTTGATTCCCGGCCCGCGCTGCGTTCCCGAGCTCTGGCGCGAGCTGTACGTGGAATCGAGGCTGAGCACCCACCGCCGATTGAGCGTATATTCGAACCCGCCGGTGGCGATCACGCCCCGGTCGTTACGGTCGATGATCTTGAAGTCGCCCGTGAAGTAATCGAAGCCGAGATAGGGGACGAGGCTGCGCAGCAGCTCGTGGTTCACCCGGATCCCGCCGCGCGTCGCGATATAGCCCGGCGAGCCGCGGATCGCGGCCTCCTCGGGCTGGCGCGACACCACTGCCGAGATGGTCGTGATCGGCGACAGATAATAATCGGCGCGCAGGTCGATCGCGAGGCCGCCGATCGGCACGAACACCGGGCTGGCATAGGTGCGACGGAAATAGCCGAGGCCGCCCGCGATGCGCAGCAGGTCGGTCACGTCGGCGATCGCGCCGACGCCGCCGCGCCACTCGTCGCTGGTGCGATCGTCGAGCGGGTTGGTGGTGACATAGTCGGTCTTGCGATAGGTGCCCTGCGCGAAGATCGAATTGTCGGGGCTCAGCTGATATTCCGCGCGCACCGTGCCGCGGTACACGTCGCGGTCGCGGAACGAGAGGTTGAGCCGCGCGCCCGTCGTGCTGACCGTGTCATTGTAGCGGAAGCTGTTGAAGTCGCCGTTGAACGTCCAGCGCAACCGGTTGGTGACCACCGCCGCGCGCAGCATGCCGCGCGCCTGGTCCACCGCCACCGAGCCCGCACCGTTGACCGGGAAGTTGGCTTCCTGCTGGCTCTCATAAGTGCGGCGATAGGAGGTGGCCCCGCTGATCTGCGTGTCGCCGACCACGTCGAGCCGGCCGCTCAGCTCCGCGAGGAAGCCGTCCTCGTCGCGCGGCGACGTCCAGCGATAGCGCACGCCGCTGTAGTTGACGACGCCGCGCAGCGAGTGCCGGCCCCAGTCGCTCTGGATCGCGACCTGCGGCGAGATCGCGGCATAGGTGTCGGACCGCGCGTCCTCGGTGGCACCGACCACGTTGGTGGTGATGCCGACGCCGCCGGTGACGTCGGGATAGATGCGGAAGCTGCCGAGCGGCAGTCCGATCGGCGCGAGCTCGGGCTTGGCGCGATCGAGCACGCCCTGGTTGCGCCCGGTCTGGGTGGTCAGCGGGATCTCGGAGTCGAGCAGCTGGCCGAACACCTGCGCGCCCGCGATCCCCGGCCAGGCGATGCCCGCGGCGAGCAGCGCCACTGCGGCGGCATGGCGCGGGCGGGGCGCGCGCTGGATGTCGCGGCGCATCAGAAGTAGCGCTCGCCGACTCTGATCGTGTCGCCCGGCTGGATCAGCAGGTCGTTGGTGACCTTGACGTGATATTCGCGCGAGTCACCCTCGCGCTTGACGAACACCTCGCCCTTCTTCGCGCGATAGGTGAAGCCGCCGGCGCGTGCCACCGCGGACAGCACCGTCATGCCCTGCGCATATTCATACTGGCCGGGCGTGTTGACCTCGCCCAGGATGTAGAAGGGGCGATAGGCGACGATCGTCACCGCGACGCTGGGATTCTGCACGAACCCGTCCGCCAGCCGCGCGCGAATGTCCTCGGACACCTGGTTGACCGAACGACCCTTGGCGATCACGCGGCCGATCAGCGGCAGCGTCACGCTGCCGTCCGGTCCGACCAGCTGCTCGCCGGTGAGCTCCTGCTCGCCGTAGACCGCGATCTGCACTTTGTCGCCCGGGCCTAACAGATAGGCCGGCGACGCCGCCGAAGCGACCGGCGCAGGCGCCGTGGCCGGCCCGGTCTGCGCCGAGACGACTCCCGCATTGGCAAGCAGGATCAAACCCCACAAGGCTGTGATACGCACCGACACTGCTCCCCGTTAACGGCGCGGATACCTATCAGTGATGGTCGCGGCTCGTCAATATGGTGCGGTGCAGCACGATGTCCTGTTCTGATATGGTAAGTCTTGGTTTTTCCGTTGCATCGGGGGGGCTCTGGTCACAATCTGCGCGCCACGGACCAGTGTATGCGGTCACTTAGTCGGGGCGGCTTCCAATAGTTACGTCAATCGTTCTCGCCATGGTGGGGACCGCGGTGCTGTTGGCGTGCGCGGTGCATCCACTGCTGACCTATCCGCTCAGCCTGCGCCTGTTCGTGCGCGCGCGGCCGGCGGCCCCGGTGGCGACGCTGTCGTCGCCGCCGCCCTCGCTCGCGATCTGCATGAGCGCGTACAACGAGCAGGACGTGATCGCCGCCAAGGTGGAGCGGCTGATCGAGGTGGCGCAGGCCTATGGCCCCGCCACGATCCACGTCTATGCCGACGCGCCGCAGGACGACACGGTCGCGATCCTCGAGCGCTACGCCGATCGCATCGACCTGGTGGTGGGCGCCGAGCGCGCGGGCAAGACCTTCGGGATGAACCTGCTCGTCGCGCGCAGCCGCAGCGACTATATCCTGTTCACCGACGCCAACGTGGAGAGCCAGGTCGACGTCGCGACGCGGCTGGCGCGCTGGCTCGCCGACCCCAGCGTCGGCTGCGCCACCGCGCGACTGATCTACTCCAATTCGGACGAGACTGCGACCGCGGCGCTGGGCTCGGGCTATTGGCAGCGCGAGGAGCAGATCAAGCGCATCGAGAGCGATCGCATGGGCCTGATCGGCTGCGACGGCGCGATGTTTATGATGCGCCGCGCGCTGCACCGTCCGCCGCCGCCGCACCTGATCGACGATTTGTTCCTCAGCCTCACCATCCTGATCGCGGGCAAGCGAATCGTCAGCGCCGACGACGTCGAGGTATATGAGCGCAGCGCCACCGGCGCGAACGAGGAGAAACGGCGCAAGCAGCGGATCGCGTGCCAGGCGCTCAACGTCCACCGCGCGATGTGGCCGCAGCTGCGCCGCATGCGCTTCCTGCCGCTCTACGCTTATGTGTCGCACCGGCCGATGAAATGGCTGATGCCTTTCTTCGTCGCGGGCGCGGCGCTGTGTGCGGCATTGGGGGTGGCGGCGGCGTTCGGCTGGGCGATCGCGGGCGGGCTGGTGCTGCTCGGCGCGCTGCTGCTGGTGATCGGCGAGGTCAGCCAGGCCAAGCCGCTGTCGCTCGCCTCCTCGGCGGTGCTCAGCCTCTACGGCGTCGCCATCGGGGTGATCGAATCGGTGTTCCTGAAGAAGACCTACACCGTGTGGGATCCCGCGCTGTCGGTGCGGCTCGACCCGCAGCCGACCGCGCGCTGACGCCGTGACCCCGTGACCGAAGCGAGAGACGATATGGATCGGCCACCCCTGACCGACGCGATGCCCGACGCCGCGCCCGCCGCGGCCGCGCTGTCGCGCGCGCTGCCCGCCGAGCTGGCGATCGTCGTGCCGGTCTACAATGAATCGCGCAACGTGCCGCTGCTGGTCGCGGCGCTCGACGCCGCGCTGGCGGGGGTGCGCTGGGAGGTCGTGTTCGTCGACGACAATTCGCCCGACCGCACCGCCGACGAGGCGCGCGCGCTCGCGCTGGGCGACCCGCGCGTGCGCGTGGTGCAGCGCTTCGGCCGGCGCGGCCTGTCCTCGGCGTGCATCGAGGGGATCCTGGCCACCGCCGCGCCCTATGTCGCGGTGATGGACGGCGACATGCAGCACGACGAGCGCGTGCTCGCCGACATGCTGCGGCGGATCGCGCAGGGTGACGTCGACGTGGTGGTGGGCAGCCGCTACGTCGCGGGGGGCGGGGTGGGCGAGTGGGACCGCCGCCGCGCCGCGATGAGCCGATTCGCGACGCGGCTGGCGGGGCGGCTGACGCGCGCGCCGATCAGCGACCCGATGAGCGGCTTCTTCATGCTCCGGCGCGACGCCTTCATGGCCGCGCTGCCCAATCTGTCCACGGTCGGGTTCAAGATCCTGCTCGACATCGCCGCGTCCGCGCCCGAGCCGCTGCGCGTCGCCGAGGTGCCCTACACCTTCCGCACGCGCCAGCACGGCGAGAGCAAGCTGGATAGTCTGGTGCTGTGGGAATATCTCCAGCTCCTGCTCGACAAGTCGTTCGGCCGCTACGTGCCGGTGCGCTTCATCAGCTTCGCGATGGTCGGCGGGTCGGGCGTGTTCGTCCACTTCCTGGTGCTCTCGATCGTGCTCGAATCGCTGCTGCTGTTCGGCGACGGCGCGGCGCATCAGGGGCGCTCGTTCGCGATCGCGCAGGGTGCGGCCACGCTGGTCGCCACCACCAGCAACTTCCTGCTCAACAACCTGCTGACCTATCGCGACCAGCGCCTCACCGGGCGGCGGCTGTGGTGGGGCTGGCTGAGCTTCAACCTGGTGTGCGGCATCGGCTTCCTCGCGAATGTCGGGATCGCGCATTACCTGTACCAGCGGCAGAACTATCTGGTGGTGTCGGCGCTCGCCGGGATCGCGGTGACCACGGTGTGGAACTACGCGATGTCGTCGATCTTCACCTGGCGCAAGCGCGGCTGAGCGCGACAGGCGGCGGCGCGGGAGGGGGCAGATGGAGCCGATCGATCGGGCACGGCCTCGCCCGCCTTCCTGGCCCGACGCGCGCGGCGGTGCGGCCGCGCTCGCCGCCGCCGTGCTGGTGGCGGCGGCGATCCGGCTCGCGCTCGCCGATTATTCGCTGTGGTTCGACGAGCTCGCCTCGGTCTTCTTCGCGTCGCAGCCGCTCCACCGTCTGTGGGGCGCGTGGATGCTGCGCGAGACCAATCCGCCGCTGTTCTACACGCTGCTGCGCTGGTGGATCGACGCCGCGGGGCTGAGCGACGCGGGGCTGCGCGTGCCGGGGATCGTCGCCAGCCTCGCCGCGATGGCGGTGATCTATGTCGCGGTGGCGCGCCGCTTCGGGCGCCGCGCCGCGATCGCCGCGGCGCTGATCCTCGCGCTGTCGCCGCAGCAGCTGTATTTCTCGCACCAGGTGCGCGCCTATATCGTCCTGTACCTCGCGATCGCCGTGTCGTTCGCGGGGCTGCTCCAGGTCGCGTGCGCCACCGCGCCGCGCGCGCGCGCCTGGGGGTGGGCCGTCTATGTCGCCGGCGCGGTGGCCGGCATCTACTGCCACACCACGGGAGTGATCTGGCCCGCCACCGCGACGCTGGCGCTGATGCTGGTCGACCCGCGCTTCCGCCCGCTGCGCGGCGAGCATTGGGTCGCGCTGCTGCTCGCCGGGGTGGCGATCGCGCTGGCCGCGTCGTGGTGGCTGTGGATGACCTTCCTCCAGCTCACCAATCCCAACGGCAATCTCGGCTGGATCAAGGGGCTGGGGCTGACGAAGAGCGTCCTGATCTACGTCGCCACGCTGCTCCAGTCGCGCCAGGTCAGCCTGCTGCAACTGCCCGCGCCGCTGCTCGTCGCGGGCTTCGCCGCGCTGGGCGCGTGGCGCGGGCGCGGCGACCGCGCCACGCGGCTGACGCTCGCCTGCCTGCTGGTCGGCACCGCGCTGTTCCTGCTGCTCAACCTCAAGCAGCCGATCTTCCTCGACCGCACCATCCTGTGGCTGTCGCTGTTCCCGCTGGTGCTCGCCGCGAGCGGGGTGGGGGGGCTGCGCGGTCGCGGCTATGCCGCCGCGCTCATCGCGCTGGCGCTGGCCCTGGGGGTGAGCGTCGCGCTGACACGGCCGCATCTGGCGCGCGAGGACTGGCGCGCGGTGGTGACGCGCACCGCCGCCGATCCGCGCGCCGCGCTGCTGGTCGACGGCGAGGCGATGGCGATCGCGACGCAGATGGCGTGCCGCGTCGAGCTCGCGCGCGCCGCCTGTCCCTTCGCGGTGGTGCCGCTGGTGGCGCCCGGGCCGCAGCTCGACGGCTGGGGGCGCGGGCTCGCCGCGTCGGTCGGCGCGCGCGGCGAGCGGCTCGCGCTGGCGACCGACGCGCGCGCCTATCTGTTGCGCCGGCCGTTCCACGACGTGCTGCGCGACGTCCAGCGCGCCGGGCTGCTGCGCGACGCGCGCGCGGTCGAGCCGGAAGCGCCGGTGGTGGCGGGCCCTTACCCGCCGGCGCTGATCGACGCGCTGGCGCGGCGGACGCGCGTGGTCGACGGCGTGGTGCAGGTCGCGCGCTGAGCGCGCCGACGCGTCAGGCGGCGTCGCGCGCCTGACGTGCGATCCGGGCGGGATTGCCGACCGCGGTGGCGCCCGCGGGCACGTCCGCGAACACGATCGATCCCGCGCCGACGCGCGCGCCCGCGCCGACGGTGATCGAGCCGAACACCACTGCGTTGGGGTATAAGGTCGCGCCGTCGCCGATCACCGGATAATCGTCGCGCCGCGTCCGCCCGACCGTGACCGACTGATAAAAGGTCGCGCCCGCGCCGACGCGCACGCCCTGGCCGATCACGATCGCGACCGGGTGGGGCAGGTACAGGCCCGGACCGATCTCGCTCTCGAGGTGGAAGTGACAGCCGCTGCGCCGCGTGTTCCACGCCCAGATCAGCACGCCGATCTTGTCGACCGGCGTACCGACCAGCGCCATCGCGACGCGGTGGAGGAACACGGTGGCGAAGCCGGGATGGAAGAGAAAGGCGGTGAGCGCGCCCACCAGCCGCGTCTTGCCGGTGTTGGCGCGCAGGTCCGCGCGCACGACGTCCCAGAACGACATGTCGTCTCCCTCCCTCGCGTGTTGTCGGTCAGCCGCTGACCGACAGCGCGACCGGCTGGCCCAGCGGATATTGCGCCACCAGCGGCGCCTGGCCGATCGGCGTGTCGCCGCGCGGATCGATCGCGTCGCCGCACATCATCCGCGCGCCCTTCGCCTGCTCGCCGAGGCGCAGATAGGTGCTCGGCGTCATGCTGTTGCTCCACACCACTGCGAGCTGGCGGTCGGGCATGGTGGCGTGCAGCACGAACACGTCGGGGCGCGGCTTCTTCAGCTCCACCGCGCGCGCGTTGGCGACGATGGCGCGCGCCTGTTTGATGAAGCAGGCCGCGGGCTTGGGCTGGTCGTCATTGCCGAAAATGCCGAAATTCTGCTCCATCGCGGTCGGATCCTGCCCCTCGTCCTTGAGCTCATAGGCCCAGGAGCCGCGCAGCCACGGCAACGTCGAGGATTGCAGGATATAATGCGCGTAGTTGAACCCCTGGCGCTGCGGCGAGATGCCGCATTTGGCGTTCATCGTCGCCCAGCCGAACTCGGTGACGTAGATCGGCGTGACCTTCCCGCCGCGCTGCTGGCGCAGCAGCGCCTGCAGCTTCTGAAGACGCGTCAGCATCTCGTCGGCGGTGCGCTGCGCGGTGGGGACGCAATTGTTGTAGACGTGGACCGACAGCCCGTCCGCGCCGTTGAGCACGCCGTAGCGCACGATCGCCTGGGTCCATTGCCAGTCGGGGTCGATGCCGACCGAGCCGACCACGACGGTGGCGTCGGGATTGGCGCGCTTGGCGGCCTGCACCGCCACCTTGGACAGCGCGGCGTAATGGACCGCGGCGCGCGCGTCGGACGGGTCGCCCTCGCCGGTCAGCCGCGCCGCGGGGCGGACGCTGCCGACGCGCAGGTTCCACTCGTTCCACACCTCGAAGATCGGGTCGTAGCGCTGCGTCATCCGTACCAGCGTGTCGACGTAGCGCGCGAACTGCGCCATCTGGTCGTCGGTCAGCGGCGGCCCGCTCGACGGCAGCGGGAAGGGCGCGCCGCCGAAGCCGAACAGTGGCCGCGCCCCCGCCACGGGCATGAAGCCGCTGATCCGTCGCGGCTGCGCCAGCACCGGGGCGCCGTTCGGGGGGAAGCGGAACTGCGCCCAGACGATGCCGTCGCGATAGGAGGTCGCGCCGAGCGAGCGGAGCTGCTGCGCGGCGCGGTCGGGCGAAGTATAGCCGAGCAGCCGCACCATGCCGAAATGCGTCTGCACGCCGAATATCGCGGGGGTGTAGCCGCCGTTGCCCGACCCCGCCGCGAAACTGACCTGGGTCGTCGTCGGCGCCTGCGACCATAGCGCCGCCGCTGCCAGAGCGCCCGCCGCGATCGCGCCGGTCGCCGCAAGGGTCCATCGTACCAGGCTCATCGCCCGTCTCCTCTCGTGCTTCCCGGCGCGGCTAGAACGAGGCGCGCGCGCGGGCGATCCACCGCCAGGCTCACGCCGCCGCGTCGCAGGCCGCGAGCAACGTCGCGGCCGAGCGCTCCCAGGAGAAATGCGCGAGCCGCGCGCGGCCGCGCGCAAGCCGGTCGGCGCGCCACCCGCCATCGTCGTCGAGCGCGCGGTGCATCAGCGCGGCGAGCGCGGGGGCGTCGTGCGGGTCGAAATAATCGGCGGCGTCGCCGCACACCTCGCGCACCGGCGCGATGTCGCTGGCCAGCACCGGGCAATCGTTGCCGAACGCCTCCAGCGGCGGGATGCCGAATCCCTCGTACAGGCTGGGGAAGACGAGCGCGCGCGCGCGCCGCATCAGCGCGGTCACCTCGCCGTCGGAGAGACGCCCGGCGAGGATCACCTGCTCGGGCGCGTCGGGCATCTGCGCCGCGAACACGCCGCCGTCGATCTGGCCGACGATCACCAGCCGCGCCGCGGAGGGCTGGTGGCGCATCGCCTCGATCGCGAGGCGCAGGTTCTTGTTGCGCGTCAGGCTGCCGATGGTGAGGAAATAGGGCTGGTCGTCGCCGAGCCCGAGCCGCTGGAACACGCCGTCGTCCGGCGCGGCGTCGAGATGCTCGGCCGAGTTGGGCGCCACCACGATGTCGCTCGCGCGCAGCCCGAGCCAGTGCGCCAGCTCGCCGCGCGAGAAATCGGACACGGTGGCGATCGTCGCGCGCCGCGCCAGCAGACGGTCGACGACGCGGTGGAGCAGCACGTAGCTCTTCGAGTAATTCTCGGGGAAGCGATAGATGGCGGCGTCGTGGATCACCGCCACCTGGCGCCGCCGCGTGACCGGGCCGCTCGCCGCGAGACTGAGCGCGACGCCGTCGCGCGCGAGCCGGGCGAACTCGATCTGCTCCCAGGCATGGCCGCGCAGCCGGCCGTGATGCACCTGGCGGATCGCGCGCAGCGGCAGCTCGGGCGCGCCCGGGGGCAGCACCAGCCGGCAGTCGCGCCCCGCGGCGCCGTCGCGCGCCAGCAACGCGTCGAGCGCGAGCACGATCTGCGTCGCATAGCGCTGCACGCCGGTCATCGGCTGCTGGCGGAAGCGGCCGTTGATGAAGAGGGTCATGGTGCTACCGTCGCGTCGACCGCCGCCGCCCGGGCTCAGCGGAACGTTCCCGCGGGCGTGGTGCGCGCCGCCATCGCGGCGTCGACGAAGCGCGCGAACGAGTCGAGGAAGCGCTCGCGGCTGAACGACAGCGCGTGCGCGCGGATCGCCGCGGTGTCGAAGCCGGCCTCCTGCGCCTCGAACGCCTCGATCGCGGCGACCAGGCTGTCGACGCTCTGCTCGGCGAAGTGGAGCCCGGAGAGACCGGGCACCACCGTCTCGGTCGCGCCGCCCGAGGCATAAGCGATCACCGGCCGGCCCGAGGCCATCGCCTCCACCGGTGCGATGCCGAAATCCTCCTCGCCGGGCATCAGGAAGGCGCGCGCGCGCGCGTAATGACGCTTGAGCTCGTCGAAGGAGCATTGGCCCGCGAACTCGATCGTCGGCCCCGCCAGCTTGCGCAGCGCCGCGGTCTCCGGCCCCTTGCCGGTGATGACCAGCCGCCGCCCGAGCCGGTTGCACGCCGCGATCGCGAGGTCGATCCGCTTGTACGACACGTGGCGCCCGGTGATGAGGTAATAATCATCCACCTCGGCGGAGGGGGCGAAATCCTGCACCTCGACCGGCGGATAGATCACCTCGGCGGGGCGGCGGTAGTAACGCGCGATCCGCCCCGCGATGTAGCGCGAGTTGGCGACGAACCGGTCGACGCGCAGCGCGCTGCCGACGTCCCACAGCCGCAGCCGCGGGATCGTGACCGACAGCACCAGCCGCTTCAGCGCCGAAGCGTCGCGGCGATACTGGTGATATTGGTCCCACAGATAGCGCATCGGCGAGTGGCAGTAACAGACGTGCACCGCGTCGAGCGGCGGCATGATCCCCTTGGCGGGGCCGGACTCGCTCGAGATGATGAGGTCGTAGCCGTCGAGGTCGAGATTCTCGAGCGCCATCGGCGCCACCGGCAGCAGCGAGCGGTGGAAGCGCGCCGCGCCCGGGATCTTCTGGAGGAAGCTGGTGTGGAGCCGCTCGTCGGGGACGATCGTGCGCGCGTAATCGGGATCGGCCACCAGCGTGTGGACGTGCGCCTGCGGGAAGATCCGCAACATGGTCTTGACGACATTCTCGCCGCCGCCCGGCCCGACCAGCCAGTAATGGACGATCGCGACGCGCAGCCCCGCGAAATGCGCGCGCCACGCCGCCTCGTCGCGCAGCGTCACGTCGCCGCGTCCCGATGGGAAGGCGGGCGTCGCGCCGGTCGCGTCGGCATTGCTGCCGGCGCCCGCGCCGGGCGCCGCGCGCGGCGGCAGCGCCGCGGTGATCTCGCGTTCGACGGTCATCGCGCTCGCATCCTGCTCTTGCCTCATGCCAGACCCCCGAAGCGGCGTGCTATCGCAGGTGCGCGATCAGATTGCACGATCAAAGCCGTTCCCCGACAAGCCGTTCGTAGACCGCCAGTGTCCGTTCTGCGACGACGTCGGGATCATAATCGCGCCGGTCGACCAGCCAGCGCGCGCGTACCTGGTCGCGAAAGGCGCGATCCTCGCGCACGCGCGCGATCGCGGCGAGCAAGGTGGCGGGCGCCTCCGGATCGAACACTAGACCGCGCTCGCCGAACGCGACCATCTCGGGCAGCCCGCCGCGCGACGCCACGATCGGGATCACGCCGTGGATCCCCGATTCGAACGCGACGCGTCCCGAGGGTTCGTCCCACAAGGACGACACCACCAGCGTGTCGATCGCCGCGTAGAAATCGTCCGGCTTCTGCACGCCCAGGAAGGTGACCGGCAGGTCGGCAGCCATCTGCTTGAGTTTGTTGACATAGTCCGGCTTGCCGTCGCCGCCGATGCGCAGTCGCCAGCCGCCCGCGGGCAGGGTGCGCAGCATCGGCAGCAGCTCCTCCAGCCCCTTCTCGGGCGAGAGGCGGCCGAAGAAGCCGATCGTCAGGCACGACGGGTCGATCAGATCGGGGCGCGGCGGCACCGGACGCTTGGGCTGGTACGCGCCGGTCAGGATCGTGCTCGGCACGTCGCGCGGGAAGACGCCGTTCTCGTCGTAGATCGAGCGGATCTTCTCCGAGACGTAGATGATGTGCTGCACCAGCGGCGTGCGCCGCCGCGCCGGGGTGAGCGCGAGCGCGCGGCAGCTGCCGCACACGCCGACGCAGTTCGATTCGCCCTTGCGATGGCCTGAATTGAGACACATCAGATAATAGTCGCTGACGCGGTGGACGATCGGCACGCGCTGCTCGGCGGCGACGCGCCAGATCGTCGTGCCGATCCCCGCCATCACGTGCGTGTTGATGATGTCGGGGCGGAAGTCGCGCAGCACGCGGCGGTAATCCGCGGCCATGCGATCGCCGAGCCGATCGATCAGATGCCAGCCGATCCGCTTGGGCGCGGACTGCTCGCCGCGCAGGTAGAGGTTGCGCAGCGGCAGGCGATATTCGGGCACGCCGGTGGCCTCGTGGATGCCCTCGTGCGCGTGATCGTCGACATTGAGCACCGCCACCGCATGGCCGCGCGCCTGGAGCCCCTGCGCGAGCTGCGACACCGATACCTGCGCGCCGCCGTGGACGTGCGCGGGGAAATAATTTCTCGAGACCAGCAAGACGCGCATGATCGTTCCTCATTGCGCGCGGTGACGGGTCGGCGCCCCGGGCAGGAACGCCGAATCGGTGGGTCAGCGCGGGACGCCCGCGCCCGTAGCTCCCCGTCGGCGCGCCATTTTTGTTGCTCTGCACAACCTTGCGCCCATGGAGGCGAAGCTCTAACGAATGTCAACGATCAAAGCGGCGGTGTGCCGGCTGCTGAGCGTGCGAAGCGGGAACGCGGCGGGCCTCGCGTGATGAGGTGGAGTTCATGCAGACAGCAAGGCAGGTCGCGGCCGCTCCGGTGAGATCGGCGCGACGCGCAGATGACCGAACCGGCGTCCGCCAATGGTCGATCGGGGTGGCGCGGGACGAACGTGCGCGCGCCATCGTCGTCGCGATCTTCCTGTCGCTCGTCTTCCGCAACACCATGGCCGCGCCGATCCGCGCCTATGCCGCGCCCTTGTGGTACGTGCCCGATCTGTTCGTGCTGATCGGCTTCGGCGCGCTGACCTATGTCGGTGCGCGCGAACGGGTGATCCCCTGGCTGGTCTTCACCGGGCTGTTCGTCCTGCTGATCGTCTATGGCGTCGTGAACAACCCGCCGCTCGACGTGCTGATGCAGGGACGGCAGGTCGCTTATGTCGTGCTCGCGGCCTTCGCGGGGATCGGGGTGCGCCACGGCAATCAGCTGCTGGCGCGAGCGATCGTCGTGGCCGCGGCGGTAGCGATCATCGGCATCTACTGGGACAATTTCTTCAAGGTGCCGTGGTCGGGTGCCGCTTTCGAGGGCGCGCTGCGCACCGCGGGCGTGGCGCGCGACTGGTCGGCGAACGGCGTCCGGCGGCTGTCCGGCTTCGGGCTGGCCTCGGGCGACACCTCGATCCTGATCAGCGCGGGCGCGATCGCGATGTGTGGCCTCACGCGCAACCGGCTCACGATCGTCAGCGCGATCTTCGCCGCGCTGGCGGTCCATACCGTGCTGCTGACGACGCAGAAGGCGACCGCGGGCTGGCTGATGATCACGCTGTTCGCGGCCTTCGTCACCCCGCTCATCAACTTCAAACGCGAGGGGTTCGCCTCGGCGAAGTTCCTGCGCGTGCTGGGCATGTCCGGCTTGATCGGCTGCATCCTGGTGCCGATCCTGTTCTCGGGCGTGCGCTTCAGCGAGTTGCTGTCGGTGCAGGCGCCGACGCTGGATCAGCGCATGAACGACGTCTGGCCGGTGGCGATGTCGTACCTGTTGCGCTTCCCGCAGGCGCTGCTGGGATACGGACTGGGGGCGATCGGCGAGGTCGCGCGCGTCGACGATCTCGTCATGATCGACAACATGTTCCTGTTCACCGCGCTGCTGGTCGGCATCCCGCTCGCGCTGCTGCTGTTCGGCTTCACGCTGTACGCCTTCTGGACGGCCGCGATCCGCGACGCGGTGGATTACACCGCGCTGGCGCTGGCGACGCTGCTGGTGCTCAACGGCATCACCGCCAACATCATCGCCTCGGGTGGCGTCGGCAGCATGTTCCTCGGCATGTCGTTCGGCCTGCTGCTCCGACCGACGCGACGCAGCGCGCCGGCGCGGCAGCGCTCGCGGCGGTCGCGCGGCGAGGCAAGCGCCATGGCCGAGCCGCGATGAGGACGCCGCACGGCACGGTCCGGACGTTCGTCTGACCCTCATGACTTCACCGGCTCACAAGAAGCGCCTCGACTATGTCGATGGCCTGCGCGGGCTTGCGGCGATGCTGGTCGTCGTCGCGCATTGGTTGGAGCATTCGGTCAAGAACGACCTGTTCGCGGTCGCGCCGGCGGATCAGTCGCCTTATCTGCTGCTGTCCTTCTATCTCGGGCGGATCGGGGTGGTCGCCTTCTTCTGCATCTCCGGGTTCGTGGTGCCGTTCAGCTTCCGCACCGAGACGGGCGTGCGCGGCTTCGTCATCAGCCGCTTCTTCCGCCTCTATCCGGCTTACTGGCTGTCGCTGGCGGCGGCGCTGCTGGTCTATCCGCTGATCGGGAGCGCGGTCACCGCGCCGCAGGCGCTCGCCAACGTGACGATGATCCAGACGGTGCTGCGCCAGCCCGACGTCATCGGCGTCTATTGGACGCTGTTCGTCGAGATCATCTTCTACGCCACATGCACGCTGTTGTTCGTGTCGCACCGGCTGCATCGCCCCGGCACGCAGCTGGCGATGGTCATCGTCTTTCTGATGGTCGGACTGGCGGGTGCGCTGTTCCGCTACACGCATCCTGCCAGCGGGCTGGCGATCGGCCTCCCCACCTATCTCGCGGCGATGCATTTCGGCACGATCGCCCGACTGCGCTTCCTTGAGGGCGCGCCCATCTCGGCGCGCCGCTTCGCCGCCATCGCGGCGGGGCTGATGGCGCTGGTGTTCGCGATCAACACGCTCGGTTACGTCGCCTCCGACGACAAGGGCGCGACCTGGCTGGCGAGCAGCCTCGCTTATGCGATCGGGCTGTCGGCGTTCCTGCTGTGCATCCGCTTCCACCTCTTCGGGGGTGCCGTGCTGGCGTATCTCGGCGCGATCAGCTTCGCCGTCTATCTCTTCCACCCGCTGGTGATCAGGACGATCTGTCCGCCGCTGGCGTCGGTCGTCTCCTTGCCCGCGCTCGTCCCCGTGTCGCTGCTGCTGGTGTTCGTCACGGTCTCGATCGTGGCCGCCATCGTCTATCGCCTGGTGGAGCAGCCCGCGGTCGCGCTGGGGCGGCGGCTGATCAAGGGCAGGGCGCTACAAAGGGCAATCGCTTGATGAATGAGAAGGTCCGGCCCGCGCCGGTGGTCACGATCTGCGGCGTGGCCGGGTACAATCGCGGCGACGACGCGATCGCGCTCGCGATGGTCGAGGGGCTGCGCGCGCGGCTGCCCGCGCTCGACGCGCGCGTCGCCATGCTCACGCTCGGCGCCATCCCCGCGGCGCCCGGCGTCACCCCGTTCCTCGCGGCGCGCGGCAAGCCCGCCGGTCTGCTCGCGCTGGTGCGCGCGATCGCGGCGGCCGATCTCGTGATCCTCGGCGGCGGATCGATCATCCAGGACAAGTTCGGCGGCGGGCGCGTCAAGGGGATCCTCGGCTATGCCTGGCTGGTGGCGCGGCTGGCGCGGCTGTTCCGCCGCCCGCTCGTCACCGCGCCGATCGGGGTGGACACCGTCGCCACCGACCATGCGCGCCACGTCGCGGGCGAGCTGCTCGCCTCGGCGTGCGCGATCTTCGTGCGCGACGCGCGCTCGCTCGCCAACGCGCGTGCGATCACCGCGGGCACCCGCGCGCCCGCGCCCGAGCTGGTGTGCGACCCCGCCTTCGTGCTCGCCGGCGCGCCGCCGGCGCCCGACGGCCCGGTGATCCTGTCGCCCGCCTTCGAGGACGAATATGACGACCTGGTGATCGACATCTTCGCGCGCACCGCGGCGGAGGCGGTGGAGCGGCTGGGGCGCGACGTCGTCGTCGTCTCGATGGATAGCCGCGACGACGCGCGCGTCGCGCGGATCGTCGCGGCGGTGCCCGCGGCGCAGCGCGCGCGCGTCGATGCGTCCTATCCCGCGACGCTGGACGCCGCGCTGACCGTGCTGCGCGGCGGCTCCGCGCTGATCGCGATGCGGCTCCACGCGATGATCCTGTCCTACGGCACCGCGCCGATCGCCTGCCTCAGCCGCACCACCAAGACCGACGCCTTCATGGAAGACTATCGCGTCCCCGGCACGACGATGGAGCGCGACACGCCCGCGGCGACCGCGGCGCTGCTGGTGGCGGCGGTGGCGGACTGGCCGCAGCGGGCCGAGCATGCCGCGATCCTGGCCACGCGCCGCGCCGCGCTCGACCGCTTCTTCGACACCGCGCTGGGGCTGCTGCGCGATCGCGGGGCGCGCGGGTGAAGCCGCGTTCCAACGCGGCGATCGTCACCGCCGCGACGGTGATCGGCAGCGGGCTCAACTTCGTCGCGACCCTGGTGTGGACGCGGCTGCTCGATCCCGGCGCCTTCGGCCTCTACGCGCTGGTCTCCGCCGCGGCGGTACTGCTCAACGCGATGCTGTTCGAGTGGCTGCGGCTGGTCGGCGCGCGCACGCTCTACGATCCGGCCGAGCCGAGCGGGATCAATCCCGCGCGCGCCGACGCCCTGTTCGGGATCTACGCCGTGGTGGCGCTGGTCTTCGCCGCGGCGGTGGGCTTGCTCTACGCCTTCGGCATCGGCTTCGCCGACGTCGCGGCGCGCTGGTGGCCGGTGATGGCGGCGTTCACGCTGACCGAGATGGCGCTGACGATCATCCAGACGATCTATCGCCTGCGGATGCGCTCCTGGCCCTATTTCTGGAACGCGGTGGCGCGCTCGGTCACCTCGATCCTGCTCGGGCTCGCGCTGGTCCATTACGCCGGGCTGGGCGCGCTCGGCACGCTGCTGGGGATCGTCGTCGCGCAGGGCGTGGTGGCGGTGGCGAGCGTGCTGGCGGATCCGCTGTGGCGCGCGGTGCGGCCGTGGCGCGCGTCGCGCGCGCAGGTCACCGCCGCGCTCCAGCTCGGCTATCCGCTGATCGCGAGCTGCGCGCTCACCTATGCGGCGGGCTTCGCCGACCGCTTCCTGGTCGGCTCGACGCTCGGTGCGCATGCGGTGGGGCTCTATGCCGCACCGGTCGACCTGCTCCAGAAGACGTTGGTCTTCATGATGATGACGATCAACCTCACGGGCTATCCCGCGCTGGTGCGCGCCTATGAGGATCGCGGCCCCGCCGCCGCGGTGGCCACGCTCGACAACAATCTCCAGCTCCAGCTCGGGCTCGGGCTGCCCGCGGCGGTGGGGCTGATGGTGCTGGCGCCGGGGATCGTCCACCTGCTGCTCGGTCCCGCCTTCCGTGACGAGGGCGCGCGGCTGCTGCCGCTGGTCGGCGCCGCGGCGCTGCTGCGCTGCCTCGTCACCTTCCACCTCATGATGGCGTTTCAGGTGACGCGACGGATGAAGTGGATGATCGTCCCGCCGCTCACCACGCTGGCCGCGGTGATCCCGGCCGGGCTGATCGGCATCCGCCTCGCCGGGCTGCCGGGCATGGCGCTCGCCGCGGTGCTGGCGCAGGCGCTGTGCTACACGCTGAGCGCGATCCTGGCCAAGCGCGTGCTGCCGATCCGGCTGATCACGCCCGAGATCGCCAAGATCGCGCTGGCCGCGATCGGCATGGGGCTGGCGCTCCTGCCGTTCCGCTCGGTGACCGACCCGGTCACCACCGTCGCGCTGGTGACGCTGGGCGGGGCGGTCTACGCGGTGCTGCTGGTGGTGCTGCGCGTGCCCGCGGCGACCCGGCTGGTCGGCGCGGTGTCGGGCCGGCTGCGCCGCCGTCCCGCCTGAGCCGGGCGCGGCCGCGGCACCGGGCGGGCGTCAGCGCGCCGCGGCGACCAGCTCGTGCGAGAGCCGGACATGGTCGCGCACATAGGCCTCGGAGCTGAGCCCCGCGTCGCCCATCTGGGCCTGCGCGCGCGCCGCCATCGCCGCCGCGGCGGCGGGATCGGCGGACAGGTCGGCGATCGCCGCGGCGATCGCGCCAGGGTCGCGCGCGGGGACGTAGCGGACCGCGTCGGGCGGGAAATAGGCCTCGTGCCCGCCCACCGCGGTGGCGATCGTGGGCACGCCCAGCAGCGCCGCTTCCTGCAGCGCGGTGGAACCCGAGACGTGGAGATTGGGCTGGAGCGGCACGACGACCAGATCCGCGCCGCGGTACAGGTCGAGCAGCTCGTCGGTCGAACTCACCCCCGCGACGGTGACATGGTCGAGCCCGCGCGCCAGCTCGGGATCGGCCTTGGTGGAGACGATGCGCAGCCGCCATTCGGGGTGAGCGCGCACCGCCTCGACGAGCGTCTGCCAGTCGCGATGCTTGTCGTTGCCGACGCTGATGATCCGGCGCTCGCCGCCCGGCGCGCGCGGCGCGCGCGGCGGTTCGCGATGGTCGGCGCGGATGCCGAAGCGCACCAGCTCGCAGCGCTGCGCCGGGAACAGCGCGCGCGCCGCGGCGAGGTTGAGCGGCGAGTGGAAGGTGAGCACGTCGGCCTGGCGGATCAGCCGCCGCCACAGCCAGCGGTGGACCGGGTTGGCCTTGGGCCAGCGATCCACCAGCCACACCGCCTGCGCGAGCAGCCGCGGCGGCGCGCCGCGGTCGCGGCGGCGCAGCGCGAGCAGCGCGCAGACGCCGAGGAACTGCGCCTCGGTATGCGTCCACACCACGTCCGCGGCGAAGATGCTCGCGCGGTTGCGCCACGCGTTGACCAGATCGAAGCCGACCAGCGCGCCGACGCCGAGCCGCACCAGTCTGCCCAGCCGCCCCTCGTCGGCGACCGTGGGCGGGATCAGCGTCACCCCCATGTGCGCGGCGCGCGCATAGCCATAAGGGTCGGGCTCGTTGAGCCCCACCAACTTGCCCGCGGCGTAGAGCTGCGCCCAGCGGCGCGGGTGCTGCGCCACCGCGAGATGGACATAGACCTTCATCGGTTCGCTGGCCCCCGTCGCGATCACCCGGGGTACCTAGCGGCGCGCCGCGCGCGCGTCGAGGGCGCGGCGCGTCAGGCGAACAGCGCGAGCGGCGCGCGCCCGTTGCTCGACCAGGTCGACCAATTGGGGACGACATAGCCCATGTCGGCGTCGCTCACGCCGTGCCAGCGCAGGATCGCGCCGATATATTCCTCCTGCGAGGTGGTGGGCAGGAAGCGCCCCTCCCAGCTGATATCGTCGCTGCCGCCCAGCGTCGGGTCGGGATAGCGGCCGAACACGCCGCGCGCCGTGACCCCGCCGCCCAGCACCAGATGGTTGCTGCCCCAGGCATGGTCGCAGCCATATTGCGCATTGCCTTTGTACGTGCGGCCGAAGTCGCTCATCGTGAAGGCGGTGACATTGTCGCCCAGCCCGAGCGCGAGCATGGCGTTGTGGAAGGCGGCGAGACACACCGCCAGCTCGCGCAGCAGCGCGGCATGCGTGCCCTTGCCGGTCTCGCCGGGCGTCACCTGATTGTCGTGCGTGTCATAGCCGCCGTGCGACACGAAGAAGCTCTGCCGCGCGTGGCCGAAGGTGCCGTGCGCCTCGATCATGCGCGCGACGCGCTTGAGCTGGTTGGCGAGGTCGGAGCCGAGCGCCGCGCCGGTGTCGGGATCGACGAAATAGGCGTCCACGCTGCTCGACTGGCCCAGCACCGTCGCGGTGGCGCGGGTCATGTCATAGGCGTCGGTATAGGTCGCCGCGGTGGATTCGGTCAGCGTGCCGAGCCCCGCGCCGCTGGAGAAGGCCGCGAAGGCCTGGTCCACCGCACTGGTGCTGGTGGCGCTGCGCGTCAGCGAGCCCGTCGAGGGCAGCACGATCGACTTGGCGCGCTGGCCGATCAGCGCGACATTGTTGCCCGCGAAGCTCATCAGCGGCGGCACGCCGCCGCTCGCGGCGATGCGGTCGGTCAGCCGGCCCATGAAGCCGTCGCGGCTGACCGAGCGCGCGCGCAGTCCCTGCCAATGCTCCTGCTCGTCGCTGTGGCTCATCAGGTTGGTCGGGCGCAGGTCGGGGCGTTGCGCATAGGTGGTCTTGTCGAGCGGCACCGCCAGCGTGCCGGTGTTGAGCACCAGCGACAGCGCGTTCTGGTCCCATTTGCTCGCCAGCGGCGCCATCGCGCCGTGCAGCGCATAGCCCGATCCCGCCAGCGGCGCGAGCGACCCCGGCGCCAGCGCCACCGTCCCGCGCGAGGCGAGATAGGCGCCATAGGTCGCCGGATCGGTGGGGACGACCATGTTCCAGCCGTCATTGCCGCCGAACAGGAACACGCCCACCATCGCGCGATAGCCGCTGGCGGACGCGCCGAAGGCGGCGGTGCGGCCGAACATGCCGATCGCCGCGGCGGCGCCGGCGGTCAGAGCGGTGCGGTGGAAGTGGCGGCGCGTCATCGACATGGCGGCGGTCCTCAGCGATCGACCAGGAAATTGGGGCTGGAAGCGGCGATGTAGAGCGCGATCTGGGCGCGCTTGTGCGCCTGGATCGCGGCATTGTTGTTGCGGATCGACAGGATCGCGCTGCGCAGCGCGCCCTTCTGCGTCTCGGTGGCGGCATTGTTGAGCAGCAGCAGGTTGACCACCGCCACCAGCCGATCGGGATCCTCCGCGATCGAGTCCCAGCTGGCCCAATTGGGCTGGCTGCCGGTGAAGTTGGGCAGGCCCATGTCGAAGGTCCACTCGCCGCGCGTCGGCTCGCCCAGCACGGTCCAATTGTAGACCAGGTTGTGGATCCAGGTGGCGTTGCCCGCGCTCAGCAGCTTGGTCGCCGGGCTGACGAGCCCGGCGGTGCCCGCCAGCGGGTAATCGGGCGGGTAGAAGTTGAACACCGAGGGCGAGCCGAACACCGGCTGACCCAGGTTCGAATCGCGCTGGATGAAGGCGATGCCGTCGGTCGCCAGCCCGATCGCGCGCGCCACCCCGGTCATCACCAGCACCGGCTCGCGCACCTTGCCCGCGTCGGCGCCGTGCGGCTCGTCGCCGCGCGCCTCGGGATCGAGCAGGATCGCGCGCACCACCGCCTTCAGGTCGCCGCGCACGCCGCTGCCGTTATCCTCGAACACCGAGGCGATGCGGCCGACATAGCCCGGCGTGGGGTTCGACTTGACCAGATTCTGGATCAGCAGCTTGGCGATGCGCGGCGGGGTGGAGGGATGCTGGAAGGCGGCCTCCACCGCGATCCGCGCGCTGTCCGCCGCGCTGCTGCCCGCGGGCACGCTGGTGCCGAGGAAGGCCTTGGCGTCGCTGTCGTAGCGGGTCGCCGCGGCGGGGACCATCGGCAGCGTGTAGTCGTTGCCAGTCCAGTCGCTGCGTCCACCGCTGCGCGCATAGGTCCAGCCCGTCAGCGCGCGCGACAGGCCGCGGATGTCGTCGGCGCCGTAATTGGGCACCGCGGCGCCGCTCGCGTCGAGCACGGGCGTGCCGTCATGGTTGAGCTTGACTGGCCCCAGCGTGAAGAGCTGGAGCATCTCGCGCGCGTAATTCTCCGACGGCGCGACGCGGCTGCTGTCGGCCATCGACAGATAATGGCCCATGAAGCCGTGCAGCGTCACCTTCTGGAGCAGCGTGCCGTAATTGCCGAAGGCATGGTCGAGCAGCATCTGCTGGTAGGAGGCCAGCCCCGCGGTCTGGTCACCGCCGCCCGAGACGACGAGGATCTGCGACAGCGCGAAGGCGACGCGCTGGCGCAGCTGATCGGGGGCCATCACCGCGTCGGCGTAGAAGCGCGCGGCGACGCGGCTGCGCGAGAAATAGATCTGCTGGCACTTGGGCACGCCGGTGTTGCCGCTGCAGTAATTGGCCGGCACCCAGGTGGCGAGATCGGCATAGGTGCTGCCGCGCAGCGTGAACTGCTCGTCGATCCAGCCCGGCATGCCCAGCTCGGCGATGCGCGCGATCACCTGCGGGGTCGGCCCGAAGGTCGCCTGGCGCGCCAGCCGCACCGTGTCGGGCGGGATCGCGGCGGCGCCCGCGGCGCTCAGCACCGGCTGGCGGAAGGCGGTGAGCCCCGCGCTCCACGGCAGGTTGCTCCCGTCGGTGGTGAACAGCGCGAAGAAGCGCGCGAAGGCGTCGGCGATCGTGCTCGCCAGATCGCGCGCGACCGCGACGAGATAGTCGAAGCCGCCCGCGGGCTGTTCCGCGACCGGCGCCGGGGTCGGGGTCGCGCCGGGCAGCGGCGTCGCCGCGGGCGCGGGGGTCGGCGTCACGATCACGATATCGCCGGGCGATGACGGCGTCTGGGTCGCGGCCGGCGTGGGCGTCGGGGCCGGCGCGGGCGCGGGCGCGGGTGCCGGGGCGGGCGTCGGAGTCGGCGCGGGCGCCGGCGTCGCACTCGGGGTCGGCGTCGGCGTCGGCGTGGGGCGGGGGGTCGGCGTCGCGGCGGGAGTCGGCGTGGCCGCGGGGGTGGGGGTGACGATCACGATCTCGCCACCCGTGCCGGTCGGCGTCGGGGTCGGCGACGTGGCGGGGCCGGAGCTCGCGGGGGGGACCGCGGCCGGGGTCGGGCTCGTGCTGGGCGCGGGCACCACCACCACCGGCGCGGGCGCCGCGGCGGAGCCGCCACCGCCGCCGCCGCCACCACCGCCGCAGCTCGCCAGCGCCACGCAGGCGCAGGCCGTCAGCAATGAAGTACGTACACGTGCGCTTGCCACGCCTGCCCCGCCCGAGTTCGTTGATCTGGAAGTCGCGCGGTGACCGCGCCGGCAGAGCAATAGGCTCAGGCATTAAAGGTCAGGTTAATGGCGGCGACAGAATGTCCGCTAGGGTCTGATTCCCCCGGTTAAACCGTGTTCCCGCTTCCGCAGGAGCACGCCAACGATGCGCACCAGGTGGATCACACGCCAGGATCCCGCGCCGGGCGGGGCGGGGCTCAGATACGCGAACGGCGCCGCCCACCGGGGGGCGACGCCGCAGGCAACCTCGGTTGTCGCGCTGTCGGGCGTCAGTACGACCCGCGCTGGAACAGCACGCTCGGCACCGTATAGGCCATGATCTTGACGTTCATCGCGCACGAGCGCGCGCGGCTGTAGGTCACGTCATAGGCGACGCGGCGGCGGTACGATACGTCGTTGCGCCCGCCGACCTGCCACAGCCCGGTGATCCCCGGCCGCACCGCGCAATAATGCTCGAAATAGCGGCCGTAGCGCGCGATCTCGCCCACCACGATCGGGCGCGGGCCGACCAGGCTCATCTCGCCGCGCACGACGTTGATCAGCTGAGGCAGCTCGTCGAGGCTGGTCTTGCGCAGGAACTTGCCGATGCCGATCACGCGCGGGTCGTCGCGCAGCTTGTGGTCGCGCTCCCACTCCTCGCGCGCCTCGGCGCTGGTCTCGAGCAGGTGGCGCAGCCGCGCGTCGGCGTCGACCACCATCGAGCGGAACTTGAGGCAGGGGAAGGCGCGGCCGCCGCGGCCGATGCGCTGGTGCGCGAAGATGATCGGGCCGGGATCGAGGATGTAGATCACCGCCGCGACGATCAGCATCAGCGGCGCCAGGATGATCAGCGCGATGACCGCCAGCGTCACGTCGAGCGCGCGGCTCGCCGCGTCGTCGATCCGGCGGAGGTTCGTCGACGCCTCGCGATCCATCGTGCCGGCGGTGGACGCCGGCGCGTTGATGGTTGCTTCAAGCACGGTGATCGCTCCCTAGCCGATACGCTGCACCGCAACATTAGGTTATTCGGCTATTAATGTAACCCTCGGGTTTTTACCGTTCGTCCCGGAAAGGGTGGCGATCATCGCAGCTTGTGCCGAACCGATACGGACCGGTTCATGGTTCGTGCCGCAAGCATCTCGTCAGCAGGGATTTTTCTTACAGCGGGGTCGCCGTGGCAGCGCCGCGACTCACGCGCGGATCACAGCAGCGCGACGACGCCCCAGATGATCCCGCCCCACAGCAGCGCCGCGCCGCCGACGATCACGCCGACGCGCACCGCGCCGGGGTAGCGCTCGATCGCGGGATCGGCGAAGGGCAGCTCGACCGGCTCGGACGAGGTGAGCTGGATCACCGTGTCGGTGCGGAACGCGCCCGTGACGGTGCCCGCGGTGATCGGCGAGAGGAATTCGCAGCCATAGCCGCCGGGCACCTGGCGCACGACGCGCGCGGTGGCGCGGCCATGGCCCGCGAGCCCGATCGTCACCGTGCTGCCCAGCGTCAGCCGCGTGTCGGTGGTGACGCTGAACCCCGTCTCCGAGAGATCTCGGACATAGACGTCGCGCGCCCCGACCCGGTCGCCGCGCAGCGTCGAGGGCTGGTTGACCGGCTGACGCTCCGCGCCGCGGCGATCGTCGTCCGTCTCTGGTAACAGAACTGCCTGCAGCAGCATCGTCGCGCCTCCCGTGTGATGCGTCACGGATACGGGGCGCGACCTACCATCGGGTTAACGCGGGCTTGGTGACGCGACGGTTCGGGCGAGGGCGATAGGGCAGGATCGCCAAAAAAGGGTTAACGCGCAGGAAAGCATAGTCCGCGCGGCGCCGCATGCGCGAAGGGGCCGGACGCGACGGCGCCCGACCCCTCCGGTCACATCGGGATGACGCGGATCAGGCGAGCGCCTGGGTCGCCTCGTCGGTCTTGCGGCGGCGCATCGCCGAGCCGACCAGCGCGAAACCGCCGATCATCATCATCCAGGTCGCGGGCTCGGGCACCGCGCTCTTGACGGTGACCGCGCCGAGCTTGAAGCCGTCGACCTTGCTGTTGTCGAGGTTCTTGGCGGCGACCAGCCACAGGTTCGAGGCCTGGCCGTTGACCGCGCGGGTCTGCTGGACGTTGCTGCCGAGCAGATCCTGCTGACCGCTCAGGATATTGGCGATCGCATTGACCGACTGACCGTCGAAGCCGAGCGACTGGTTCCACGCCTTGCTGATATTGCCCCAGCGCACGCTCGCGTCCGCGTCGGTGCCGAGGTTGTTCACGTTGAACGGCGTGGTGGTGATGCTCGAGAGCTGCACCGCGCTGCTGAACTGGAAGACGATGAAGTCCTGCCCGTTCTGATTGTCGATCGTGTGGGTGCCGTTGGAGCCATTGCCATCGGCAGCATTCAGCACGCCGAGGCCGGCCGAGTAATTGCCGAGCTTCGCCGTCTGGACGGTGGTGTTCGACGAGTTGGTCGACCAGGCGGTGGCGCGAACCTTGATGGTCTGGCCGTCGAGCTGGAAGCTGTAGTCGTTATAGTTGGTCAGCGCGTTGCTGTTCGAGGTGAGATTGAGCAGATACTCGGCCGCCATCGCCGGCGTCGCTGCCACACTCGCCAGCGCCATCCCCGCTGCCGCCACCATCATCGTCATCTGCCGCATGTCGTCCCCCCAGAAACACTGTTCGTCGCATCCATGCCGGGGGGAGGAGAGTCGTTCAAGGTCAACCGTTTCGCCCCTGTGCCACTTTGGCTCAGGGCGCTCGGCTCACTTGGGCAACGGCACGACGTGCGGGGTCGAGGTCCAGGCGAAGGCGTCGAACATCCGCAACTGCTTGCCGTTGCCGAGGTCGCCGCCCGAGCAGTTGAGCAGCTTGTTGATGCAATTGTCCGTCCACATCCGCATCACCTCGTCGTCCCAGGCGCCGAACCAGTCGGCGTGGAAGGTCGAGCCCGGGCGCATCGTCGGCATCCCCGCCATCTCGTCCGAGGCGAGATGCCAGCCGCTGGTGCCGCCGTCCCATTTGCCGCTGCGGTTGAGATCGGCGTCGACCGTGTACCACGCGCCCATCGTGAAGGTGGGGATGATATAGGGGTGGTCGGCGGGGCAGCGCTCCTGCCCGTCCATGCCATAGCTGGTGTAGGCGACGTGCGAGCGATGGTCCGCGCTGTCGAGGTTCTTGCCGTCCCAGCAATTGGGGGCGTTGATGACCGCGCCGAGCTGGTTGCCCACGCCGCAATGCGTCCCCGCGGCGATCAGGTCGGCGTAATGGCCTGATTCGGCGGTTGGCCCCTGGCAATTGTAATAGCCCGCGCCGGTCGGCGGCGTGCCGTTGATCATGTCATAGCCGAACACGAAGCGCAGCCCGCGCGGCAGGTCGACACAGGCCTTGCCGATCGTCGTGCATCGCGGATCGTCGGCGGGCAGGCGCTTGTAATAGATCGAGACATAGTCGGGGCGCACCACGCCGCCCTTGCCGTTGAGCATCGCCGGCATCCAATAGGCCGAGCGGTTGAGCGCGTTGTTGCACGTGCTCTCGCCGCTGGTGCGCAGGCTGCGATAGGTCGAATTGCCGTCGGCGAGCGTGTTGCCGAAGAACTGGTGCAGGTGCGACCGTCCCGGCTGGCCCGGGAAGACGATCGGATCGTCCTTGGCCTCGTGGCTGGGCGTGCAGATGAAGCGGAAGGCGCCGACCACGTCGGGCTTGCCGCTCGCCGCGATCGCGCCCGTGCCCCATGCCGCGACCAGCTGCGCGTTGACGTCGAAATTGCTCGGGATCGAGGGATAGTCGCCCGCGACGGGCAGGCTGCCCGGTGCGACGCTGCCGGTGCCGGCGGCGGGCGTGGTCGCCGCGGGGCTCGGCGTCGGCGTCGGCGTCGGCGCGACAGTGACGGGGGCCGCGGGGGTGGTCGCCGCGGCGCCGGTCGCGGTCGAGGGGCTGCCGCCGCCACCGCCACCGCCGCCGCAGCCGGCGAGCGCCAGCGCGAGCAGCAGCTGCGGCATCATCCGCGCGCCGCGCGTCGACGTCGAGCGCGCGCGCGCGCCCAGCAGCGTCATCATCCGATCTACCTCCGCGTCGTCGCCGCGGACGAAGTCGAGTCCGGCGGCCGTGCGACCGCTCTACGGAGGTGAGGTTAGAGCCGCGTAAACGCAGAGGCTTAAGGGATTTTATCCATCTTCTCAGCGGCCTGATCGCCGCCCTGCACGTCGTCCGTCGCGGCGTCCGCGCGGTCGGCGCCCGCGGTGCGGCGCCGCGCGCGCGGCGTCCAATAGCCCATCTGCGCCGCCATCCCGGCGATCAGACCGACCGCGATCGCGTACATATATTGGGTGATGAACAGCACGAAGATCCATTCATACTTGGAATGGAGACTGACCATCACCAGCGACACCGCCAGCCCGAGCAGCACGTCGCCGCGCGGGTCGCGGCGGAAGCGCCACGCGCAGCGCAGCGCCACCCACACCGGCCACAGCAGCATCAGCACGAACACCGCCAGCCCGGCATAGCCCGTCTCCGCCGCCGCGAGCAGGAAGGCATTGTGGACGTGCGCGCTGCGGCTGCCGAACACCGCCGCCACGCCCGCGCGCTCCGAATAGCCGCCGGTGTTGGCGATCACCGCATAATGGTTGCCGCCGACGCCGAGCGGATGGTCGCGCGCCATCGCCGCGGCGGCGCGCTCGAACGCGGCGCGCTCGTCATAGTCGCCGCTGTCGTCGGTATGCTGGCTGAACCGCGCGCCCAGCGTGACATAGGCCAGCGGCGCCGCGGCGACGAGCGCGAGCACGCCCGCGAGCGCGACCGTGGTCTTGCGCGCGCTCGGCTGCCGCAGCATCGACAGCGCCAGCGTCAGCACCACGCCGATCGCGGAGAAGCCGATCGTCGCGCGCGACGCGGTCAGCACCACCGCCATCAGCCCGCCGATCGGCCCGAGCCACAGCCAGCGCGACTTGCGCGTCGCCAGCAGCATCGCCAGCGACGGGAAGATCACGAAATGGGTGAGCATGCCGAGCAGGTTCTGGTGACCCAGCGTGCCGCCCGACTGGAGCGCGCCCTGCGCGTGCGCCTTGAGCGACATCACCGCCTGGAAGCAGATGCCCAGGATCAGCCCGAGGATCAGCCCGCGCATCGCGCGCGGGTCGCGGCAGACGATCGCCACCGCGGTGATGACCAGCGCGACGCGCAGCAGCTGCCACACGTAGAAGAAGGTCGACATCGGCACGTCATTCTGTGCCATGCTGAGCAGCACCATCACCGCATAGGTCAGCACCGGCCAGCGCAGGTGCGCGCGGCGCTGGCGCGGGGGCGCGGAGAAGATCAGCGCGATCGCGATCACGTCGATCAACGTCACCTCGGTGCCCTTCACGAACCCCGGCCAATAGGCCCAGGAGATCGGCGCGAGCAGCAGGTGCCAGGTGTTGGTGACGAAGGGCAGCACGCCGAACACCGCCATGACGCGCGGCAGCTGGCGCGGGTTGGTGCGCAGCCAGCCGGTGAACACCGGCAGCAGCCCGAGCATCGCGAGCAGGGCGATCCACTTCACGCCGCGCACCCCCGCACTTCGAGGGTCGGGACGCGGGATCGAGTGACGCGGGGGCGAACCATCATGGGCCTATCGGGCGAAGCGGGAGACGAGCGGGGCGACCGCGGTGGCGATGTCGAACTCGCGCTCGACCTTGGCGCGCCCCGCCGCGGCGAGCCGATCGCCCAGCGCGGGATCGTCGCGCAGCCGCGCGATCTGGCGGCGCAGGTCGTCCCAGTCGCCCGGGCGGAACAACAGCCCCTCGGCGCCGTCCTCGATCAGCTCGGGCACGCCCGCGACGCGGCTGCCGATCACCGGCAGCCCCAGCGCCATCCCCTCCATCAGCACGATCGGCAGCCCTTCCATGAAGCTCGGCAGCACCAGCACGTCGTGGCGCGCGATCTCGGCGAGCGTCGCCGCCTCGTCGAGCCGGCCCGCGAAGCGCACGCGATCACCGAGCCCGAGCCGCGCCACCGCCGCGTCGATCGCGTCGCGCAGCGGGCCGTCGCCCACCAGCGTCAGCGTCACGTCGAGCGGCGCGATCGCCTCGAGCAGGCCGAGATGCCCCTTCTCCGCGGACAGCCGCGCGACGCACACCAGCCGGCGCCGCGGCTCGGTCGGGCGCGACACCGGCGCGGCCAGCGCGGGCGCGGCGAGATCCAGCCCGCAGCGCACCACCGCGAACTTGTGCCACTGCGCCGGCGCGGTGACGCGCATCGCCTGCGCGCGCCCGAACCAGGAGACGCAGGCGGCGAAGCGCGCGACCTCCAGCTTGGCGCCGAGCGTCAGCCCGGCGGGATAATCGGTCTCCGAGATGCCGTGGAGCGTCAGGCTCCAGGGCAGCCCCGCCAGCCGCGCGGCGAGCATCCCCACGGTCGCGCCCGCATTGGCGAAATGATTGTGGACATGCGTGATGCCGTCCTCCGCGAACTGACGGGCGAGCACCACCGCCTCGGCGAAATGGAACAGCGCCCACAGCCCCGCGCGCAGCCCCGGCGCGCGGTGGCGCAGCGCCAGCCGCAGCAGCGCCGCATAGGCACCCGGCCGCCGCACCAGCGCGCCGCCGTGCGCCGCCAGCAGCGCGCCCGCCCCGAGCGGCAGCAGGAAGCGCGTCGTCTCCGCCGAGGCGCGATCCTCGGGCGCGACCAGCTCGGCCGCGGCGGGGCGCCGGATGCTGTAGGTGCGCACGTCCACCCCGTGGCGGCGCACGCTCTCCACCTCGCGCCGGATGAAGGTGTGCGACGAGGCCGGATATTGGCTCACCACATAAGCGATGCGCGGGGCGCTGGTGAGCGCGGGGGCGGGGGCGTCGGTCACGCGCGCACGATCGTGTTGACGCGCCGCGACGCTTGCACCACCCCATGGCCGGCGGTGCACCAGCCGAGCCGCGTCGGGATCGATCGGGAAAGCAGCTTCATGCGCGGGCCAGACACCCCAGTAGGACACCGCGCGTCGCGGTCGAATCACCGCGCGCCGGATCGGCTCCGCGGTCTCTAGCAGGCAAAGCCTTAAAATCGAGGCACACGTGACGTCGAGGCACCTGAGGACAAAGTGATGCGGATCCTGTTCGCCCTGCCGGGCTTCCACCTGTTCGAGCGCGGCGCCGAGGTGGCGCTGCTGTCGCTGGCGAGCGAGCTGGCGCGCGGCGGCGACGCGGTGACCGTGATCGGCGCCGGGCAGCCGCGCCCCGACACGCCCTATCGCTTCCGCCACGCCGCGGCGGTGCGGCGCGAACGGCTCGAGCGGATGCCGCGGTTGCCCGCGCTGCGCAGCGAGACCGGGTGGGAGGAGGCGAGCTTCGCGCCCGGGCTGCTGCGCGCCTATCGCCCGCGCGACCATGACGTGACGGTGACCTGCTCCTTCCCGTTCACCAACTGGGTGCTGCGCCGCCCGGTGCTGTTCGGCAAGCGCCCGCCGCACGTCTTCGTCACGCAGAACGGCGACTGGCCCGCGGTGTCGAACGACGCCGAATACCGCACCTTCGGCTGCGACGGGCTGGTGTGCACCAACCCCGATTATCTCGAGCACAACCAGGCGAACTGGCGCTGCGCGCTGATCCCCAACGGGATGGACGCGGACCGCTTCACCCCGGGGCCGAGCGAGCGCGCGCGCTGGGGGCTGCCGGTGCGCGGCACGGTGGTGCTGATGGTCAGCGCGCTGATCGAGACCAAGCGCGTCGCCGACGGGGTGCGCGCGGTGGCGCAGCTGCCCGACGCGCATCTGGTGGTCGCGGGGGACGGCCCCGAGCGCGACGCGGTCGACAGGCTCGCCGCCGAGCTGTTGCCGGGGCGGTTCAAGCGGCTGACGGTGGGCGCGGCGGAGATGCCGCTGCTATACCGCACCGCGGACGCCTTCCTGCACCTGTCGCGCGTGGAATCGTTCGGCAACGTCTATATCGAGGCGCTGGCGTGCGGGGCGCCGGTGGTGGCGCATGACTCGCCGCGGCTGCGCTGGATCGTGGGGGACGATGCGGTGCTGCTCGACACCAGCGATCCCGCGGCGGTGGCGGCGGCGCTGCACCACGCGATCGCGTCGCGCGCGACGCTGGCGCCGCGCGGCCGCGCCCGCGCGCTGCGCTTCGCCTGGCCGCGCGTGGCAGCGCAATATCGCGGCTTCCTCGAAGAGGTGATCGCCGCGACGCGCTGAGATGGCGGCGGGGGAGGGGCGCGCGCCCAAGCAGCGCCGGCCTCGAGCGGGCACGTGGGCTAAGGCGCGGGACGTTCCTCATCATCCGTCATCCCGGACGTGTTCCGGGATCCACCCCACCGCGAGAGCAACGCGCGATGAATGTGCGGGACGGTGGATCCCGGAACAAGTCCGGGATGACGGCAGGGTTTCGCCAAGGTCCGGCGGAATCCCGCGGAAGCCGCGAGGACGAGAGTTCCGCCACCTTCCCGTCAGGGGAAGTAGCGACGGCGCCCCGCCGGCGCCGTACGCCCGCGGCCGTCACCCCGGGTCGAGCTGCGCCTCGGCGACCAGCGGCGGGGTCTGCTGGTGCTGCACCACGGTCCAATGCTCGTGCTCGATCCGCCGGTACGTCGAGGTGCAATGCGCGACATAGGTCTCGCCCCCGGCCTTCGACGCCTCGACCTTATAGGCCGCGACGATCAGCCCTTCCTGCGGGCGGACGATATGCTGCGCGCTGAAGCGCACCGAATCCCAGCGCGGGGTCTGGCCCACCGCCGCCACCGCCGCCTCGCTCTCCAGCACATAGGGCGGTTGCGGCACCACCATCAGCGCCGATTCGTCGATCGACTCGCGATAATGGTCCGCGTCGGCGGTCCACAGGCTCTCCTCGAACGCCCAGACGCGATCGTCTTCCATGCTGTCGGCTCCCGTGCTGCTGCCCCGTCCAAGCGAGGCGCGCGCGGGTTCGTTCCGTCGCGGCTCAGCCCGCCGCGCCGCGCCGCCACGGATAGCCGCTGACCCGAGGCCACAGCAGGTTGAGCGCCAGCCCGCCCATCACCAGCGCGGCGGCGAGCAGCTTCCACCCCGGCAGCGGCTCCCCCAGCAACAGCGCCGAGGTGCCCATGCCGAACACCGGCACCAGCATCGCGCTCGGCGTGATCGTCGCGGCGGGGTGCCGGGCCAGCAGCCAGCCCCAGGCGGCATAGCCGAACAGCGTGTTGCCGGCCGCCTGCCACACCACCGCGGCCCATACGCCCGGCCCGGCGCGCTGCACCGCCGCGAGGATCGGCGCCGCGCCCTCGACCAGCAGCGCGGCGGCGACCAGCGGCGGCACCGCGAAGGCGCTCGACCAGACGACGAAGCCGAGCATGTCGGTGGTGCCGCTCGCCCGGGCGACCTGGTTGCCGCCGGCCCAGCTGATCGCCGCCGCGATCGTCAGCGCGAGGCCCAGCGGGGTGGCGGCACGGTCGTTATGGACGAGGATGGTGAGGATGCCCGCGCTCGCCAGCACCAGCGCGCCGAGCTGATAGCCGCGCACGCGCTCGCCGCTCAGCGCGATGGCGAGGCCGATCGTGAAGAACACCTGGCTCTGCACCACCAGGCTCGCCAGACCGGGCGAGATCCAGCCGTCCATCGCGAGGAACAGCAGCCCGAACTGCCCCGCGCCGATCAACACGCCATAGGCCGCGAGCGAGCGCCATTTCACCTTGGGGCGCGGCACGACCAGCGCGGGCAGGAAGGCGAGCGCGAAGCGACAGGCGGCGAAGGCGAGCGGCGGCAGCACGTCGAGCGCGGCGCGGATCACGACGAAATTGGTGCCCCACACCGCCACCACCGCGAGCGCGAGCAGCAGGTGGCGCGGCGGCACCGCGGCGGGGGTGGACGTGCTCATCTCAGATTCTCGAAAGGTTCGCTTGCTCGCGCGCGAAGGGGCGATCGACGAGCATCGGCCGATGGCGGTTCATGGCCGTCATCCCGGCCTCGAGCCGGGATCCATGCTTCCGCGAGAGTGACGGCTGGCGCGCCTGCGGCACCATGGATCCCGGGTCGAGCCCGGGATGACGGAGAGATTTTCACCGGGCTACCCTGCGAGGCGATGGTCAGTCGGTCGCGACCGGCTCCCGCACCCCGTCCAGCAGGCCGAGCGCGATCAGCTCGGCGCGCAGCGCGTCGGCGCCGGCGAACAGGTGCGAGCGGATGCCGAGTGCGCGCGCGGCGGCGACGTTCGCTTCATTGTCGTCGACGAAGAAGGCCTGATCGGCGGTGAGTCCGAAGCGGCGCAGCGCGAGCCGGAAGATCGCCGGGTCGGGCTTGACCACGCGCTCGTCGCCCGAGACGACGATGTCGCGGAAGCGGTCGAACAGCGCCGTCTCGCGCGCGCGGAACGGCGCGAAGAACTCGCCCGAGAAATTGGTGATCGCGAACAACGGCACGCCCCGCGCGTCGAGCGCTTCGACCAGCGCGGGCATGCCCGCGATCGGCCCGGGGATCTGCTCGCCGAAGCGCGGCCCCCACAGCGCGATCATCGCGGCATGTTCGGGATAGCTGGCGGTCAGCTCCGCGCTGGTCTCGGCGAAAGGCCGGCCGGCGTCGTGCTGGAAATGCCACTCGCGCGTGGCGACCGTGCCCAGGAACGAGTCGAGCGCCCGTTCGTCGTCGAACAGGCGCCCGTACAGCGCGCGCGGGTCCCAGTCGTAGAGAACGTGACCGACGTCGAAGATCACCGACGTCGGGGCGCTGGCCGCCGACGTCACGTCAGGGCTCAGCCCTGGCGCGCCTTGAAGCGGCGGTTGGTCTTGTTGATGACGTAGGTGCGGCCGCGACGACGGATCACGCGATTGTCGCGGTGGCGGTCCTTGAGCGACTTGAGGCTGTTGCGGATCTTCATGGCGGTGGCGCTTCTATCGAGAGAATGAGAAAGCGCGCCGCCTAGAGAGCAGGGGGTGGAAAGTCAACCTGAGTCGGGGGGAGTGGCGGATGGGGGTAGCGGTCGCGCGCCCTTTGTCCCGTTCGCTTCGAGTGGCCGTCGAGCTTGTCGAGACGGCGTATCGAGGAGTGGCCGCAGGTGGCGCGCTCTCGACACGCTCGATCGCTACTCGAGCCGAACGGTTGGGGGGAGAGCCGTGGGCCACCGCATCCTTCTCACCCCGGCGATCCTCGCCCCCTCCGCCCCGCGGAGCTTGCGACGCGCTGCGGCGTTGCTATGGCGCAACGATCGTTTCCGCGAAGGATGTGTCATGCGTCGTGTCGTCCTCGTCCTTCTCGCCGCCGCGCCGCTGGCGGCCTGCGCCACCGGGCCGCAGCGCTTCCCGGTCGAGGCGACGCGCTTCCACTATGACGCGGTGGCCGAGCGCGGCACCGTCAGCGTCGAGCCGCTGCAGGGTGCGGGCTCGCCCAGCCTCGAGTACAAGACCTATGCCGCCGCGGTGGAGGCCGAGCTGTTGCGCAACGGCTTCACCAGCCCCGCGCCCGGTACCACCGCACGCTATATCGCCACGGTCGGCTTCACCCGCACCGACCGCCCGCTGCCGCCGCGCCGCTCGCCGGTGCAGATCGGGCTGGGCGGCGGCGGCTATTCGGGCGGATGGCGCGGCGGCAGCGGGGTCGGCGGCGGGATCAGCTTCCCGCTCGGCGGCGCGCGCGAGCGCACCGGCGTGGTGACCGAGCTGGCGGTGCGGCTGCGCCGCGGCCCCGACGCGATCTGGGAAGGGCAGGCGCAGTCGCTCACCGACACCAGCGCGCCCGACGCCGATGCCAATGCGGTGGCGGCCCGTCTCGCCGCCGCCCTGTTCAAGGATTTCCCCGGCGAGTCCGGGCGCACGGTCGAGGTGAAATGACGCTACAGATCAACGCCGCCTTCGACGGCGGCAACATCCGCCTGGTCGAGCTCAGCGGCGAGGGCGACGACTGGACCTGCGATCTCGAGATCGTGCGCGACCATCAGTCCGATTTCTACCAATGGTTCTACTTCCGTGCCGCCGGGCTGCGCGGCCGGCGGGTGACCTTCCGCATCGTCAATGCCGCGCAATCGGCCTATCCGTTCGGCTGGCCGGGCTATCGCACCCGTGCCTCGACCGATCTGGCGGCGTGGCGGATGATCGACACGCGCTATGACGGCGGCGTGCTCCACTTCGACTGGACCGGCACCGGCGACCTCGCCTGGTTCGCCTATTTCGCGCCCTTCACGATGGAGATGCACGCGCGACTGGTGGCGCGGATCGCGGCGCGACCGGGCGTGACGCACCGCGAGCTGGGCCAGACGCTCGACGGCCAGGCGATCGATTACTTCCGCGTCGGCAGCGGCGCCAAGCAGGTGTGGCTGTACGGCCGCCAGCACCCTGGCGAGTCGATGACCGAATTCTGGATGGAGGGCGCGCTCGACTGGCTCACCAGCGCCGCCGCCGCGCCGCTGCTGGCGGCGGCGACGGTGCATGTCGTGCCCAACATGAACCCCGACGGCACGCGCCGCGGCCATCTGCGCACCAATGCGGCGGGGGTGAATCTCAACCGCGAGTGGCACGCGCCCAGCGCCGAGCGCAGTCCCGAGGTGCTGTGCGTGCTGCGCGAGATGGACCGCACCGGCGTCACCTTCGCGATGGACGTCCACGGCGACGAGGCGATCCCGGCGAACTTCATCGCCGGCTTCGAGGGCATTCCCTCCTGGACCGACGCGCATGGCGCCAAATTCTACGATTTCGGCCGGCGGCTGGCGGCGCACAGCCGCGATTTCCAGACCGAGCTGGGCTATGAGCGCTCGGCGCCGGGCAAGGCCAATCTGTCGATGTCGACCAACCAGCTCGCCGAGCGCTTCGGCGCGGTGTCGGTGACGCTGGAGATGCCGTTCAAGGACCACGACCCCAACCCCGACGCGGCGTTCGGCTGGAGCCCCGAGCGCAGCCGCGCGCTGGGCGTGTCGTGCCTGGAGGTGGTCGCGGAGATGATCGACGGGCTGTGAGGGCGGAGATCCTCCCCGCCCGCGGGGAGGACCTTCAGCCTAGAGCGCCCCGCGGCGGTGCAGCTCGCCTTCCAGCTCGCCGATATAGCGGCGCAGCGATCCCACCGAGATTGGATCGGTCACCATCGCCGCGGTGCGGCGCGCACGCGCCAGCTCGTCGCGCACGCGCGTCGGCGTGGCATCCCGAAACATCCTTGCTTTTCCCCGCCCCGTTTCGCGCGCTTCATGCGTGAGCACGCTGTTATACTATTGGATGAAACTACCGTCGTTGGACGGTCCGCACCGGATCGGCGCGGACCGGCCCGCGATCATTCGCCGCCGGAGCGGTACTCCTTCAACTCGTCGCCGATGATCCGCACGACATGGAGCACGTTGGTCGAGCCGGGCGTACGGAACGGCACGCCCGCCATCACGATCACGCGGTCGCCCGCCTGCGCCAGCCCCTGGCGCAGCGCGATCCGCTTCGCCTTGGCCACCATCTCCTCGAACGATTCGACGTCGCGCGTGACGACATTGTGCGTGCCCCACAACAGCCCGAGCCGCCGCGCGGTCTCGCGATTGGGGGTGAGCACGAGGATCGGCACCGACGGACGCTCGCGCGCGATCCGCCGCGCGGTCGAACCCGAGCTGGTGAAGCAGATGATCGCCGCCGCCGAGACCGTGGCGGCGATGTTCTTCGCCGCTTCGGCCAGCGCGTCCGCGGTGGTGGGATCGGGCCGGGTCACGGTGAAGTGGATGCGATCGCCGTGCATCGGGTCGCGCTCCACCGCGTCGCCGATCGCGTTCATCATCGCGACCGATTCGACCGGCCAGTCGCCCGCCGCGCTCTCGGCCGAGAGCATGATCGCGTCGGCGCCGTCATAGATCGCGGTGGCGACGTCGGAGACCTCGGCGCGCGTCGGCGACGGGCTCTTGATCATCGATTCGAGCATCTGCGTCGCCACCACCACCGGGCGGCCCATGCGCCGCGCGGTCTCGACGATGCGCTTCTGCAAGGGCGGCACCGACTGCGGCGGCAGCTCGACGCCGAGGTCGCCGCGCGCGACCATGACGCCGTCGCACATCTCGACGATCTCCTCGAGCCGCTCGATCGCGGCGGGCTTCTCGATCTTGGCGAGCAGCGCGGCCTGGCCCTGGATCAGCTTGCGCGCCTCGGCGAGGTCCTCGGGGCGCTGGACGAACGAGAGCGCGATCCAGTCGACCCCCTGTTCCAGCGCGAACGACAGGTCGGAACGGTCCTTCTCGGTCAGCGCCGCCATCGGCACCACCACGTCGGGGACGTTGAGGCCCTTGTTGTCGCTCAGCGCGCCGCCGATCTCGACCGTGGTGACGATCCGGTTCTCATCGTGATCGGTGACGCGCAGCACCAATTTGCCGTCGTCGAGCAGCAGCCGCGCGCCCGGCTCGATCGCGGCGAAGATCTCGCGGTGCGGCAGCCGCACGCGCGTCACGTCGCCCGGCGTCGGGTCATGGTCGAGCGTGAAGCTGCTGCCATGCTCCAGCATCACGCGTTCGCCCGCGAACTTGCCGACGCGCAGCTTCGGCCCCTGGAGATCCGCCAGGATCGTCGAGGGCCGGTTGAACGTCTGCTCCAGCGCGCGGATCGATCGGATGATCTCCGCCTTGGAGGCCTGGTCGCCGTGGCTCATGTTGATGCGGAACGCGTCCGCCCCCGCCTGGAACAGCGTGGCGATCATCTCGGGCGTGTCGCTCGCCGGGCCCAGGGTGGCGAGCACGCGGACCTTGCGCGAGCGCGGGGCGATCGTTTCTGGTGTAAGGGTCATGCGCCTTCCTGCTTTGCCGCGGACGCCTTAGCGACTAACGCGCCGGGATCAAATCCGGAGATGCAGATGGATCAGCGCGACCCCCTCGACACGCTCGACGACGCGACCGCCGCGGCGGCGTTCCGCCGGCTCGTCCGCCACCTGCGCCACCGCACCGACGCGCAGAACGTCGACCTGATGGGATTGGCGGGCTTCTGCCGCAACTGCCTGTCAGATTGGGTCAGCGAATCCGGCGGGCTGCCCAAGGACGCCGCGCGCGAGGCAATCTACGGCATGCCCTATGCCGCGTGGAAGGAGCGCCACCAGCAGGAGGCCAGCCCCGAGCAGCTCGCGCGGATGAAGGAGAGCGTCGCGCGCAACGCGTGAGGGTGGGGGAGGGGGGGGCACACCCGACATCTCCCTTGTCGCGCGCACACGTCACCCGACCCGTCATCCCGGGCTTGACCCGGGATCCATGGTGCCGCGCGTGCTGCCGCCGGCGTTGCTCTCGCGGCGGGATGGATCCCGGGTCGAGCCCGGGATGACGAGGGGGAGGACCCGGGTCTCACCTCACCTCACCTCGCCTCACCTCGCCTCACCTCACCTCGCCTCACCTCGCCTCACCTCGCCTCACCTCACCTCACCTCACCTCACCTCACCTCACTTCAGCGCCCCGTCCGCGGGGAAGATCGTGACGCGCGCGCGCCGCCGGTCTAGCCTCGCGCTCCAACGAAAGGGGCAACATGCTGAGAACACTCGCCGTCACACTCGCGCTCGGGCTCTCCACCGCGGGTGCCGCGCAGCAGGCCGCGCCAGCGTCCGCCCCTTCTCCCGCGCCCGCCGCTTCTGCCGCGTCCGCGGCGCCCGCGCTGATCTACGTCCACGCCGGCCAGCTGCTCGACCGCCCCGGCGCGCCGCCGCGCGGCGCCACCACCGTGATCGTCCGCGACGGCATGGTCGCCGAGCTGCGCGACGGCTTCGTCGCGCCCCCGCCGGGCGCGCGGCTGGTCGACCTGTCGCAGCGGTTCGTGTTGCCGGGGCTGATCGATCTCCACGTCCACCTCTGGGGCATCGGGGGCGACCCGCTGCGCGAGCGGTTGACCCGGCTCAACACCGATTCGGCCGACGATCTGATGACCGCGGTGACCAACGCGCGCCGCACGCTGGAGGCGGGCTTCACCACGGTGCGCGACCTCGGCGGCGACCCGCGCGGCATCCGCGCGCTGCGTGACGCGGTGGAGCGCGGCGACGTCGCGGGGCCGACGATCGTCAACGCGGGATCGATGATCTCGGTGACCGGCGGGCACGGCGACGGCGGCAACGGACTGGCGGAGGAATGGGCCGACGCGGTCCACGCGCACCAGATCAACGTCTGCGACGGCCCCGACGATTGCCGCCGCGCGGTGCGCGCGCAGGTCGGGTTGGGCGCGCAGGTGATCAAGTTCGCCGCGACCGGGGGCGTGCTGTCGAACGTCGCGGGTGGCCTCGGGCGCGCGATGACCCCCGAGGAGATGCGCGCGATCGTCGAGACCGCGCACGCGCTCGGCCGCAAGGCGACCGCGCACAGCCATGCCGCGGACGGCACCAGGGCCGCGCTGGAGGCGGGGGTCGATTCGATCGAGCACGGCAGCTATCTCGACGACGAGGCGATCCGGCTGTTCAAGGCGCGCGGCGCCTATCTGGTGCCGACCGAGATCGCGCCGCTCGCCGCGCTGGCGCAGGCGCGCGCGGGTGCGCTGCCCCCCGCCGCCATCCCCAAGGCCGAGGCGGCCGCGGCGGCGCTCCACGCCAGCCACAGGAAGGCCTGGGCGGCGGGGGTCAAGTTCGCCTTCGGCACCGACAGCGGCGTGTCGCGCCACGGCGACAACGCCACCGAATTCGCGCATCTGGTCGATCTGGGCATGACCCCGGCACAGGCGATCCGCAGCGCCACGGTGGCCGCGGCCGAGCTGCTCGGGCGCGACGACCTCGGGGTGATCGCGCCGGGCAAGCGCGCCGACCTGATCGCGGTCGCGGGCTCGCCGCTGGCGGACGTGCGGCGGCTCGAGAAGGTCGCGTTCGTGATGCATCGCGGGGTGGTGGCCAAGGCGGAGTGAGTGGGGACGGCGTGGCCGCCGCGCCGCCGGCTCACTGCGTCCTCACCGCCACACTTGAGCCGGCGCGCGCGCGCGGATAGACGCGCCCCCTCACCCGATCAGGGTCGAACCTCGCCGTCCGCCGCAGTGCGATTCGCCTGCGCCCGCGGGCGGCGTCATCTTTTCGAGGAATATAGCGACATGGCGGAAGAGCGTGGCGAAGGCATGGGCGGCGGCGCGGTCGCGGCGGACGAGCTGCGGCTGCTGATCGAGCGCGCCGAGCGCCTGGAGGAAGAGAAGAAGGGCATCGCCGACGACATCAAGGACGTCTTCGCCGAGGCCAAGAGCCGCGGTTACGACGCCAAGGCGATCCGCCAGATCATGAAGATCCGCAAGCAGAAGCGCGAGGAATATCAGGAGGAGCAGTCGATCCTCGAGGTCTATATGCAGGCGCTCGGGATGCTCTGATCGCCGAAGTGGGTCACGATCGCTGTCACGTTAACGCCTTCTTCGCGACGTGGGTGGCATAGCCGCCGGCGAGTTCAGCGATGAGGGAATGCGACGACGGTGCTCGCGGCGCTACAATCTGGCTTTCGCCCGCGCGAGGAGCGGATCACGGTCCTGATCCCGTCGCGGATGCGGCTGGGGGCGAAGTGGGTCGATGTCGTGATCCACAACGTCTCCTCGCGCGGGCTGATGGGCGGCTGCGACGAGCCGCCCACCACGGGCAGCTATGTCGAGATTCGCCGTGGCACGATCGTGATCGTCGGTCGGGTGCAATGGGCCAAGGGGCGCTTCTTCGGCGTCAAGTCGCAGGACCGGCTGTCGGTGAAGGCGCTGGTCGACGAGCCGCGGCTCGCCAGCCGCCCGCCGCAGAAGACCGACGACGCGGGCGAGCGCCGCGCCGAGCGCCGGCTGACGCAGGAGGCGCAGCTCGCGCGCAAGGTGGAGCGCTCGCGCGCCTTCGCCTCGGCGTTCCAGTTCCTGATGATCGCGGCGGCGGGGATCACGCTGGCGGTGATCGCGGCACAGGGCGTGTACGGCGTGCTGTCGCGCCCCGCCGACGCGATCAACGCCGCGCTCGCGGGCAAATGACCCGGGGGTGACCGGCGCCGCGTGCGTGACCGGGGGCGGCTGAACGGTCCGGCGCGCGGTCGCGGCGACGGTGCCGCGACGGTCTCGTCCCGCGCGCGGCCCGCTCAGCGCGTCGGCACCGGCGTCTCACCCGAATAATCGTAGAAGCCGCGCCTGGTCTTCCGACCATACCAGCCCGCCTCGACATATTTCACCAGCAGCGGGGCGGGGCGGAACTTGGGATCGCCGGTGCCCTCGAACAGCACGCGCGTGATCTCCAGACAGGTGTCCAGCCCGATGAAATCGGCCAGCGTCAGCGGGCCCATCGGATGATTGAGCCCGAGCTGGCAGGCCGCGTCGATGTCGGGGATGGTCGCGACGCTTTCGCCCAGCGCGAACACCGCCTCGTTGATGTACGGCATCAGCACGCGATTGACGATGAAGCCGGGCGCGTCATTGGCATGGACCACGCGCTTGCCCAGCCGCGCGGCGAAGCGCTCGATCGCGGCGACGGTGGCGTCGGCGGTGGCGAGTCCGCGGATCACCTCGATCAGCCCCATCACGGGGACGGGATTGAAGAAATGCACGCCGATGAAGCGCGCCGGGTCGGGCGCCGCCTGCGCCAGCCGGGTGATCGGGATCGAGGAGGTGTTGGTCGCCAGGATCGCCTCGTCGCCGAGCAGCGTGCCCACCCCCGCGAAGATCGCGCGCTTGATCTCCTCGCGCTCGGTCGCGGCCTCGATCACCAGCGCGCAGTCCGCCATCGCGTCATAGCCCGCGACCGGCTCGATCCGCGCGAGCGTCGCGTCGCGTGTGGCGGCCTCGATCTTCTCCTTGGCGACGTCGCGGTCGAGCCGCTTGGCGATGCCGTCGCGTCCCGCCGCGGCGCGCGCCTGGTCGACGTCGGCGAGCAGCACCTGCGCCCCCGCCGCCGCGGCGACCTGCGCGATCCCCGCTCCCATCTGCCCCGCGCCGATCACGCCGATCCTGTCCATGTCCGTCTCCTGTGGCGCGTGGCGCGCTGTCCTCGGCGACGATGGCCCGGCCGCCGTCACGCTCATGGCAGCGCTCTAGCGGGACGGGGCGGGGAGGTGAAGCGAGCCGGCGCGTCCGGCCGCGATCGTCCGGCGTCCGGACCGGCGCGGAAGGCCCGGGCGGCGCCCGCCCCGGCGTCGCCCGGCGAGGCCGATCGCTCGCCTCCCACCCCGCGACATGCGGGATCGCTGACGAAAATTCACAATCATTATCAACGGTTTGTTAACCGATCGGCGCTCTAATCCCGGCGCCCCGCGCCCGTCGCGGGATCGGAGGTGTTGGATGGCGTCTCTCCTCACGGCCTTGCTGCTGTCGGCAGCGCCGGCCGCGCTCGCCACGCACGGCGACTGGATCATCGGCTGCGACAACCAGCGCGCCTGTCATGCGCTCGCGCGCGGCAGCGGCGGCGCGGAGCCGCGGCTGCGGCTGGTGCTGCGTCGCGACGGCGCGGCCGAGGCGGCGGCGCGGCTCGACGTGTCGCTGCCGCTCAGCGTCGCGGCGGGGAGCCGGGTGACGCTCGCGGTCGACGGCCGCGCGATCGCCCAACTGATCGCGCCCGGCGCGGGCGGCGGGCTGGCGCTGCCGTTCGAGGGCAAGATCGCCGCGGCGCTGCTGCGCGGGCGGCGCGTGACGCTGGTCGCGTCACACCGCCGCGTGCTCGCGGGCGCGTCGCTGAGCGGGCTGGGCGCGACGGTGCGCGCGTTCGACGCGGCGCAGTGGCGCGAGGGCAGCGCCACTGCGCTCGCCACCCCCGCCCGCGGTGCGCGCGCCGCCGCCGTCGCGCCGATCCCGCCGGTCCCCGCGCTGCCGGTGGTCGACCAGCCCGAGGTGACCGGCGCGAAGCCGCGCCGCTTCACCGCCAAGGACGCGCGCAAGCTGTTGGGGCGCGACGCCGCCGATTGCGTCGCGCCGCAGACGTGGCGACTCGACGCGGCCTATACGCTGCTGGCGCTTGAGCCGGGCTGCGCCGCGGCGCGCGGGCTCGCCGCATTGTACCTGCTCCCCGCCAAGGGCAGGCCGGTCGCCGCGACGATCGATCTCGCCACGGTCGCGGGGGCGCCGGGCTGGGACCCGGCGCGGCGCCGGCTGGTGAGCGCGGCGGGGCCGCTGCGGCAGGAATATGCGTGGGACGGCGCGCGCTTCCGCCTGGTGCTGGAGCAGCACGACGCCGCGCTGCCCGACGCCATGGGGGACGAGGATACGATCACGACCTGGCGCGCGACCGTGGCGGTACACTGAGCGACGGCGGCGGCCTGTCGCTCGACTCTGATCCCGCCGCGCCTACCCGTGCGCCCGCGCACGCGGAAGCTCTCAGGAAGGACCTCGTCATCCCGGGCTCGACCCGGGATCCATCGTGCCGCGTGCGCCCAGGCCGTTGTTCTCGCGGCACCATGGATCCCGGCGCTGGGCCGGGATGACGGCGTTCGCGCAGTGTCGCGGAGGTCTCGTGCACGCGGTAGGCCAGCGCCATAGGCGATAGCGGCGGCGACCCTAGCGAGCGTTCGCCGGAGCACGCCGACGGTTCAGATCAGCGGACTCAGCCGCTAGGCCGTCACGCGCGCGCGGCGGCGCATCCCCTCGGCGCTGGCGAGATGGTGCGCGTGGGTGATCGCCACCGCCAGCGCGTCGGCGGCGTCGGGGCCGGCGAGCCGGGCGCCGGGCAGCAGCACCGCCATCATCGCCTGGATCTGGCGCTTCTCCGCGCCGCCGGTGCCCACCACCGCCTTCTTCACGGTGGAGGGATGATATTCACCGATCGCCAGCCCGGCCCCCGCCGCGGCGAGCAGCACCACGCCGCGCGCCTGCCCCAGCTTGAGCGTCGACTGGGCGTTGGTGTTGCCGAGCACCTCCTCCACCGCGGCCGAATCGGGGCGCTCGGCGAGGATCACGTCGGTCAGCGCGGCGTGGAGGTTGGACAGCCGGCGCGGCAGCGGCATCGACGGATCGGTGCGGATCTGCCCGTTGGCGACGTGGCGCAGCCGGTTGCCGTCGGCGTGGATCACGCCCCAGCCGGTGGTGCCCAGCCCCGGATCGAGCCCGAGGATGATCATCGGCTCCTCCCCGCGGCGGGGAGGATCGCGATCAACCCAGCTTCTCCATCACCGCGTCGGAGACCTCGTAATTGCCCCACACGGTCTGGACGTCGTCATCGTCGTCGAGCGCGTCGATCAGCTTGAACAAGGTCGCCGCCTCGTCCTCGCCGACCTCGACCATCGTCTGCGGGCGCCACGCCAGTTTGGCGCCCTCGGCCTCGCCCAGCACGGGCTCCAGCGCCTTGGCGACCTCGTGCAGGTCGGCCACCGCGGTCCAGATCTCATGGCCCTCGTCGCTCGAGGTGACGTCCTCGGCGCCCGCCTCCAGCGCGGCCTCGAACACCTTCTCGGCGTCGCCCGCGCTCGCGGGATAGGTGATCAGCCCGACGCGGTCGAAGGCGTGGCTGACCGACCCGCTCGCGCCGAGGTTGCCGCCGTTCTTCGACACCGCGGTGCGCACGTTGGTGGCAGTGCGGTTGCGGTTGTCGCTCAGCGCCTCGATGATCAGCGACACGCCGCCGGGGCCGAAGCCCTCGTAGCGGATCTCCTCGTAATTCTCGGTGTCGCCCTTGCTCGCCTTGTCGATCGCGCGCTGGATATTGTCCTTGGGCATCGACTGCGCCTTGGCGGCGTTCACCGCGGCGCGCAGCCGCGGGTTCATGTCGGGGTCGGGCAGACCCATCTTGGCCGCCACGGTGATCTCGCGGCTGAGCTTGGAGAACATGCCCGAGCGCTTCTTATCCTGCGCACCCTTGCGGTGCATGATGTTCTTGAATTTGGAATGGCCTGCCATGACTGCCTCTAGCGGGTAATCCCCAGCCTTTATCCCGCGGCGGCGCGCGATGCCAGTCCGGGGCGCACCCCGCCGCGCAGCGGCAACACCACCTTCTCCGCGTCTCCGCGTCTCTGCGCGATCATCACGAACCGAACGCGCGCCGCGGGCGGAGCGCTAATCGGTTCGCGCGGAGGCGCGGAGGCGCAGAGAGGGCTCGTGAGGGGCGATGCCCTGTTCGTCATGCGCGACCCCTTCGCGTCCTCGCGTCTTCGCGTGAACACAAGATCGATGCTCACGCGAAGACGCGAAGGCGCGAAGAGGGGGGCGTCCGGGGCGGGAGACGTGCCCCCCAGGCGGAGTGAGGGCGCGCTGTCGCGCGCGTCTTGGTGCCGCATCATCGCGCTTGCCCCGACTCCGCGCCTTCGGGCACAGGCGATACCAATGACCGTCAGCGTGGACATGGGCACCGATACGTCGGGCGCGCCCGTGACAATGGATCTCGAGGAACTGCTCGCCACCCGCTTGCTCGTCCAGGGCAATTCGGGCTCGGGCAAGTCGCACCTGCTGCGCCGCCTGCTCGAGGGCTCGGCCGGGCAGGTGCAGCAGGTGGTGATCGATCCCGAGGGCGATTTCGTCACCCTCTCCGAGCGCTACGGCCATGTCGTGATCGAGGGCGCGGACTATGCCGAGCGCGAGATCGCGCGCATCGCCGCGCGGCTGCGCGAGCATCGCGCCAGCGTCGTGCTCAGCCTCGAGGGGCTCGAGGCGGAGGGCCAGATGCGCTGCGCCGCGGGCTTCCTCGGCGCTCTGTTCGACGCGCCGCGCGAGCATTGGTATCCCGCTCTGGTGGTGGTCGACGAGGCGCAGCTGTTCGCTCCCACCACCGGCGGCGAGGTGGCCGAGGACGTGCGCCGCGCCTCGCTCTCGGCGATGACCAACCTGATGTGCCGCGGGCGCAAGCGCGGGCTGGCCGGGGTGATCGCGACGCAGCGGCTGGCGAAGCTCGCCAAGAACGTCGCGGCCGAGGCGAGCAACTTCCTGATGGGGCGTACCTTCCTCGATATCGACATGGCGCGCGCGGCGGACCTGCTGGGCATGGAGCGGCGTCAGGCCGACGTGATCCGCGACCTCGCGCGCGGCACCTTCCTGGCGCTTGGCCCCGCGGTGTCGCGCCGCCCGCTCACCGTGAAGATCGGCGCGGTGGAGACGCAGGCGCGCAGCGGCAGCCCCAAGCTGGTGCCGCTGCCCAAGGCGGACAGCGTCGACGTGCAGGCGCTGCTCGACGTCACCCCCGAGGCGGCGCCGTCGCTGCCGCTGTCGTTCGATCCGCGCCCGCGCCGCGTGCCGAGCGAGGAGCTGCTCGCCGATCTCGCCGCGCCGCCCGCGCCGGGCGTGCCCGCGCCCGCGCTGCCCGATCGCTCCGAGGAGGAGGTCGAGGCGGTCTACGCCGAGGTGCTGCGCGCGATCGTCGCCGACGCGGAGAGCGCGGGACGACCCGCCGCGGTGCTGTTCCAGGACTTTCAGGTGCGCTGCCGGATGACGGGCGTGGCGCGCCCGGCGCTCGACCTCCCCGCCTTCAGCCGCCGGCTGTCGTGCGCGCGCGCGGGCATCTTCACCCCGCACGCCGAGGAATGGGCAAGCGCGCTGGCGCTGGCGCAGGGGCTGCCCGACGACATGCTCGGCGCCTTCCTGCTGGTGGCCAAGGCAGCGCGCGACGGCGAGCCGTGCCCGTCGGACGAGGCGATCGCGCATACCTATGGGACGAGTTCGCTCGGGCGGGTGAAGCGGCTGATCGGCTATATCGAGAGCCGCGACCTGTTCGTCACGCGCACCGACATGGCGGGCAAGCGCTCGATCACGATCCCGCATCTCGGCTGGACGACCGGGGCGGCGGAGGCGGCGTGAGGCGGGCGGGGGAGCGGACGCCTCCCCCGCCGCCCGACCCTGTCAGGCGGGGATCTGCTGCGAGATGCAGTGGAAGCTGCCGCCTCCCGTCAGGATCGCGTCGGCGCGCAGGCCCACCACCTCGCGATCCGGGAAGAGCGCGCGCACCGCGGCGACGCCGGCCTCGTCCTGCGGCGTGCCATAGACCGGCACCACCACCGCGGCATTGCCGATGTAGAAGTTCATGTAGCTCGCCGGCACCACCTCCTCGTCGCGCAGCACGCGGCCGGGGGAGGGGATCTCGACCACCTCGACCCCGGCGGCGCGGGCGCGCGCGGCGGCGTCCTGATAGACGCGCCAATTCGGATCGTTCTCCGCGCCCACGGGCAGCGCCAGCCGGTTCGGCCCGACGAAGCGCGCGAGATTGTCGACATGGCCGTCGGTATGGTCGTTGAGCAGCCCGTCGCCGAGCCACAGCACGCGCGTATAGCCCAGGTCCGCGGCGAGCCGGCGCTCCACCGCCTCCCTGGTCAGCGCCGGGTTGCGATTGGGGTTGAGCAGGCATTGCTCGGTGGTGACGACCAGCCCGGTGCCGTCGCCGTCGATCGCGCCGCCCTCGAGCACCCACTCGCACGGCAGCACGATCATCCCGCGCGCGCGTGCCAGCCGCGCGCCGATGTCGTCGTCTCCCGGCAGGTCGTATTTGCCGCCCCAGCCGTTGAACTGGAAGTCGCGCGCGCGCCCGTCGCCGTCGACGATCGGCGCGGTGTCGCGCAGCCAGATGTCGCCGAAGGGCTGGACCAGCACCTCGGCGAAGGGCGCGAGCGTGCGCGCCGCCGCGGCGGCCTCCGCGTCGGCGGCGACGAGCAGCACCTGCTCGCCGCGCCCCTCGGCATGGACCGCGCGCGCGAAGGCGGCGACCTCGTCGCGCGCCTGGTCGAGATCGTCCTGCCACAGCTCGGGATGGCTCGGGAAACCGATCCACACCGCCTGGTGCGGCGCCCATTCGGGCAGCGGGGTACGGGACACGGTCGTCACTCCTGTTCAGCGCGCGGTGGCGCGGCTGCGGTCGCGGATCGCGCGGAACTCGTCGCCCGCGACCCAATTGGGCCAGGCGTCGTTCTCGGCCAGCGCGCGCCCGATCGAGTAATAGAGCTGCACGTCGTGCACCGTCCCCGCCCAGTTCCAGTTCGGGTCATATTCGTCCTTGGGGCCGTGGTAACGGTGCTCCTCGTAATCCTTCGCCGCGGCGGCGCCCGCGGCCTTGCCGCCCGCGACCAGATCGTCGCCCGCGTCGAAATAGATCATCGGCACGCCGCGCTTGGCGAGGCTGAAATGGTCCGAGCGATAGTAGAAGCCCTTCTCCGGGGTCGGCTCGTCCGAGGCGTAGCGCCCCTGCGCCTTGAGCGCCGCGTCGAGGTACGCGTCGAGCTCGGACTTGCCCTTGCCGACCACCACGACGTTCTTCGCCGGCCCGGCGAGCGACAGCGCGTCCATATTGACCCCGCCGACCGTGCGCGCCAGCGGGTAGAGCGGGTTGGCGGCGTAATATTCGGAGCCGAGCAGCCCCGATTCCTCACCCGTCACCGCGACGAACACCTGGCTGCGCGCCGCCGGCCCGACCTTGACATTGGCCTCGGCGAGCGCGACCAAAGCGGCGGTGCCGCTGGCATTGTCGATCGCGCCGTTGCAGATGTCGTCGCCGTCGGGCGCCGCCTCGCAGTGGCCGAGATGGTCCCAGTGCGCGCTGTAGAGGACGTAATCGTTCGGGCGGGTCTTACCCGGCAGCACGCCGACGACGTTGCGCGACATGTGCTTACGCACCGTCTCGTCGAACGAGACCGAGGCGGTCACCCCCTTGAGCGGCACCGCGCGGAAGCCCTTGCGCGCGGCCGCGGCGGCGAGCTGGTCGAAGTCGAGCTTCTCGCGCGCGAACAGCGCCTTGGCCTGGTCGTACTGGATCCAGCCGACCGCCGCGCTCTGGTCGGCATGGCCGTTGGCGGCGTCGGCGACCTGCTGCGCGCCGGTCCAGCTCGACTGGACGACGTTCCAGCCATAGGCGGCGGGCTCGGTCTGGTGGACGATCAGCGCGGCCGCGGCGCCCTGCCGCGCCGCTTCCTCGAACTTGTAGGTCCAGCGGCCGTAATAGGTCATCGCGCGGCCGTTGAAGGTGCCGCCGACCGTCGGCGTGCGCCAGTCGGGATCGTTGACGAGGATCAGCACGGTCTTGCCGCGCACGTCGACTCCGGCATAATCGTTCCAGCCCTTCTCGGGCGCGTTGACGCCGTAGCCGACGAAGACGACGTCGCTGTCCTTCACCTCCTCGCGCGGCGCGACGCGGTAGCTGCCCACCACCATCTGCGGCCCGTACTGGAGGCTGAGCGGCGCGCCCGCGCCCTTGAAGACGAGCGGCGAGACGTTGCGCGCGGTCAGCTCGACCAGCGGCACGTCCTGATACCAGCTGCCCTTGTTGCCGGGTTTGAGCCCCGCCGCGGCGAAGCGCTTGGCGAGATAGGCGACGGTCTTCTCCTCGCCCGCGCTGCCCGGCGCGCGGCCCTCATAGGCGTCCGAGGATAACTCTTTCGTCACCTCCTTGAGCGTCTGTTCGGCGATCGGCGCGGTGGGGACCGACTGCGCCGCGGCGGCGGTCGCGACGGTGAGAGCGAGCAGGGAGAGAGAAGCGGAACGCAGACGCATGGGGGACTCCGGGGAGACGATCGCCGCCTTCTGCCAACCCGGGTCAGCGCTGTCCACGCGGGGCTTGCGGCGGACCGCGCGGCGGATAGAGTTATCGCGGGGAAAATGGGGGAATATCATGACGAAGAGGGGGAGGCGTGCGGCGATCGCGGCGCTGCTCGCGGGGGTGACCGGCCATGCCGCGCTCGCCGCGCCGACGGACAAGGGCGCGGCGACCGCCGCCGCGGCGCCGGCGGTGACCGAGGCGGCCAGGGATCTCGCGGCGCGGTTCGGCGCGCGGGAGCATGTCGGCCAGATCAGCCTCGCGCCCGACGGCGCGCATATCGCGTACATCAGCGCGACGAGCGGACGCGGCAGCGCGGTGCGGCTGATCGACGTGGCGCGCGGGCGCGAGGACGTGATCGATCTGGGCGACGGCGAACGAATGACCCCGTCGCTGTGCGGCTGGGCCTCGTCGGCGCGGCTGATCTGCAAGTTCCGCGGCATCTCGGACTATTACGACAAGCAGGTCGGCTATTCGCGCTTGTTCGCCTTCGATGCCAACGGCGGCAAGCCGCTCTATCTCGGGCGCAAGAGCCGCGGCAGCGCGCTGCGGCTCAACCAGTTCGACGGCGACGTGATCGACTGGCGCGCGGGCGACGGCTGGGTGTTGATGCAGCGCGACTTCATCCCGGAGCGCGGCGAGCTGGGCTCGAACATCGCGCCCTCCACGCGCGACGGCCTCGCGGTCGAGCTGGTCGACAGCAACACGGGCAAGGCGCAGCTGATCGAGCGCCCGGTCGCCGACGCGGTCGACTGGCTCGCCGACGGCCAGGGCAATATCCGCATCAGACAGACGATGCCGCAGCGCGACGACGGCGAGCTCAAGGGCGAGACCGTCTATAGCTACCGGCCGACCGGTCAGCCGCAGTGGAAGCCGTTCAGCCTCGCGCGCCAGGACGGGCCGAGCGTGTTCGAGCCGCTGGCGGTCGACGGCACGCGCGACGTCACCTTCGCGACGCGACGGCTCGACGGGCGCCTCGCGCTCTATTCCGTCGCGCTGGACGGGTCGATGAAGGCCGATCTGGTGTGGAGCAACCCCGAGGTCGATGTCGGTGGCATCGCGCGGATCGGGCGCCACGGCCGCGTGATCGGCGCCACTTATGTCACGGATCGCCGGCAGACCGATTATTTCGACCCCGAATACAAGACGCTCGCCGCCAAGCTGGCCAAGGCGCTGCCCAAGTCGCCGCTGATCGGCCTGGTGGGCGCCACCGCGGACGAGAGCCGGCTGCTGGTGTTCGCCGGGAGCGACGTCGATCCGGGCAGCTATTATCTCTACACCAAGGCGAAGCGGACGCTCGACCCGCTGATGTCCGCGCGTCCCGAGCTGGAGGGCGTACCGCTGGGCCAGATGACCGCGGTGAAATTCCCCGCGGCGGACGGCACGATGATCCCCGCCTATCTCACGCTGCCGCCCGGCGGTGCGAGCAAGGGGCTGCCCGCGATCGTGATGCCGCACGGCGGGCCGGCCTATCGCGACGAATGGGGCTTCGACTGGCTCGTCCAGTTCTTCGCCGCCTCGGGCTATGCGGTGCTGCAGCCGCAGTTCCGCGGCTCGACCGGCTATGGCGACGCGTGGTTCGCCAACAACGGCTTCCGCTCCTGGGAGCTGGCGATCGGCGACGTCAGCGACGCCGGGCGCTGGCTGGTCAAGCAGGGCATCGCGGACGCGGGCAAGCTCGGCATCGTCGGCTGGTCCTACGGCGGCTATGCCGCGTTGCAGAGCAACGTGGTCGATCCCGACCTGTTCAGGGCGGTGGTGGCGATCGCGCCGGTGACCGATCTCGGCCGCACCAAGCAGGAGGCACAGGGCTTCACCAACCATGCCATGGTGCAGCGGCAGATCGGCTCGGGCGAGAATGTCACCAAGGGCTCGCCCGCGCGCCACGCCGAGCGCTTCAAGGCGCCGGTGCTGCTGTTCCACGGCGACCGCGACCTCAATGTCGGCGTGGGCCAGTCGCGGTTGATGGACAAGCGGCTCCACGCCGCGGGCAAGGCGTCGACGCTGGTGGTGTACGAGGGGCTCGACCACCAGCTCGACGACGATCGCGCGCGCGCCGCGATGCTGCGCCAGAGCGACGCCTTCCTTCGCGCCGCCTTCGCGGGGAAGTGACGGCATCCGTGCAACGAAGAAGGGCGGCGCCTCGCGGCGCCGCCCCCTCCTGAAACCAACCGTCGGAAACCGATCAGCGCGAGTAGAACTCGACGACCAGGTTCGGCTCCATCTTCACCGGATAGGGCACCTCGTCCAGCGTCGGCACGCGGATGAAGCTCACCTTGGCGGCGCCGTCGGGCGCGACATAATCGGGCACCTCGCGCTCGGCGAGCTGCTGCGCCTCGAGCACCAGCGCCATCTCCTGCGCCTTGGTGCCGAGCGTGATCTCGTCGCCGACGTTGCAGCGGCGCGACGCGACGTTGCACTTCACGCCGTTGACGCGGACGTGGCCGTGGCTGACCAGCTGGCGCGCGGCCCAGATCGTCGGTGCGAACTTGGCGCGATAAACGATCGCGTCGAGGCGGCGCTCGAGCAGGCCGATCAGGTTCTGCGAGGTGTCGCCCTTCATGCGCGACGCCTCCTCATAGGCGTGGCGGAACTGCTTCTCGGTGACGTCGCCGTAATAGCCCTTGAGCTTCTGCTTGGCGCGCAGCTGGATGCCGAAGTCCGACATCTTGCCCTTGCGGCGCTGGCCGTGCTGGCCCGGGCCGTACTCGCGCTTGTTGACCGGGCTCTTCGGCCGGCCCCAGATGTTCTCGCCGAGACGACGGTCGAGCTTGTACTTGGCGCTGCTGCGCTTCGACATCAGATGTTCCTAAGCAATGGCGTACAACGTTGGTCCCGGTCATCGCGCCGCGTGATCCACGAGGTGGAAAGCGCAGGCCCGCCGCTTCACCGGGGTGCGGGGGCGATTGCGAAGCGGCGCGGGTAGCGGCGCGGCGCGGGCGAGTCAAGCCGCGCGGCGCCCCGCCGCCACCCCGAGCAGCGCCCAGGAGCGCATCGCCTCGGCGTCGTCGTGGACCGCCTCGGGCGCGCGGCGATAGTTGATCGACGCGGTCCGCCCCGCGCGCGCGTAGCGGAAGCGCTCGCACCCTTCCGCGTCCCATGCCGCGTCGCTGACCGCGTCGGCCTTGAACCACAGCGCGCCGTCGCGCGTCACCAGCGCGAAGATCACCCCGTCGAGGTACAAGGCCGCCCCGCCCATCATCCGCCGGTGGGTGACGATGCCGAGCGGCGCCAGCGCCTCCGCCACCCAGTCGATCAGCCCGCGGTCGAGCGCCATGCCGCGCTCAATGCGCCCCGCCGAGCAGCTTCAGCCCGGCGATGCACGACACCGCGCCGAGGATCAGCAGCAGCCGCAGCGGCGTCGCGGGTTCGCCGTACCAGACGATCCCGATCAGCACGGTGCCGAGCGCGCCGATCCCGGTCCACACCGCATAGGCCGTGCCCATCGGGATCGACCGCGCCGCATATTCGAGCAGCAGCATCGACAGCGACACCGCGACGAGGAAGCCGAGCGTCCAGCCGATGTGCCGGAAGCCCTCGACGTTGCGCAGACAGGTGGTGAAGCCCACCTCGAACAGCCCGCCGGCGACCAGCCAGAGCCAGGCCATCTCAGCCGCGCCCCGCCAGCGTCACCAACGCCTCGCCCTCGACCCGCTGGACGGTCCATTCGTCCTGCGCGATCGCGCCCTTGGCGCGGTAGAAGTCGATCGCGGGGGTGTTCCAGTCGAGCACCCACCATTCGAACCGCGCATAGCCGCGGTCGAGCGCGATCCCCGCCAGCCGCGCGAGCAGCGCCGCGCCGACGCCATGCCCGCGCGCCTCCGGCGCGACGTACAGATCGTCGAGCCACAGCCCGCGCCGCCCGGTCCAGGTCGAGAAGGTGACGTAGAAGATCGCGAACCCCACCGCCGCGCCGTCGCGCTCGGCGATCAGCGCCTCGGCCGCCGGGGGAGCCTCGAACAGCGCGGCGTGGAGCATCGGCTCGCTCGCCTTCACCGCGTCGGGCGCGCGCTCGAACGCGGCGAGCTCGCGCACGAAGCGGAGGATCGTGGGAACGTCGGCGGGGGTGGCGGGGCGGATCGAGGCGGTCATGCCGCTCCCTCTAGCGCACCGCGCGGCACCGCGCGACGCCGCGCGCCATAGAGGCACGCCGCCACGATGACCGCCGCGCCCGCGAGCGTGGTGGGGGCGACGCGCTCGCCGAACACCGCCCAGCCGAGCAGCGCGGCATAGACGAAGGAGGTATATTCGGTGGTGGCGAGAAAGCCCGTCTCGCCGTGCGCATAGGCCCAGCCGAGCAGGAACAGCGATCCGGTGGCGAGCGCGGCCGCCACCGCGATCTGCCACCAATGCGCCATCGGCGGCACCGTCGCGAGCCACGGCGCGGCGAGCGCGAGCAGCGCGGCGAGCACCGCGGACTGGACGAAGGCGATCTCGCGCGCGTCCGCTACCTGGCTCTGCAAGCGCGCGACGACGAGATTGCCCGCGTAGAGCACCGCCGAGACCAGGATCGCGGCGGCGCCCTGCAGCCCGTCGGGGCCGAGCGCGAGCCGCGCGTGTCCGGCGAGGATCACCCCCACTCCCGCGAGCGCGGCGAGCGAGGCGAGGACGACGCGCGCGCCGACGCGCTCGTGGAGCAACAGCGCGCCCAGCAACAAGGCGAGCAGCGGCGCGATATAGGTGAGCGCGATCGCCTGGGCCATCGGCACGCGCGCCAGTCCCCAGAAGAACAGCAGCGCCATCGCGGTGGTGATCGCGCCGCGCGCGAGGTGGAGCCGCAGCGCGCGCGGGCTCGGGCGCCGCCCGCCGCCGGCATACCATAAGGTGCCGCCGATCAGCGCGGCGAGCAGCGCGCGCCAGAACAGCGCGTTGTAGACGCCGATCGCGAGCGTGAGCGCCTTCATGAAGGCATCCATGATCGAGAACAGCCCGATCCCTGCCGCCGCCACCGCGAAGGCGAGCGCGGGCGAGAGCGGACGCGCGGCGGTCAACGGATCAGGCGCACGTCGATGCCGAGGTCGAGGTCGGTCCACCGCCGATCGGATGTCAGCACCGGCACGCCGAGCCGCTGGCCGAGGGCCAGACAGACACGGTCACCGAGCGACAGGCCGAGATGGCGGCTGAGCGGCCGCAGCCGGGCCGCACCGATCGCGTCATCGACGCCATGCTCGACGTGATCGACGGGCAGTGGACGTAAGATGCCGAGCACCATCTCGGGGGCGAGATCGTGCTCCATCGCCACGGTCAGTACCTCGGTCAGATTGACCGTGGAGAGGATGAAGCGTCCGTCATCGTCGGCCAGCAGCTCGCCACCCGGTTCACCGAGGAGGTAGGCGAGCACGACCGACGAGTCGACGACGCGGGTCACTCGCCCCAATCCGCCCGTCGCTCGCGCAGGAATTGGTCGACGGTGTAGCCCTTCATCGCCTGACGTAGCTGGGCGAGCGCCGCCGACGAATCGTCGCGCCGGAGGGCGATCCGCTCACCGTCGCTCTCCAGAGCGACGGTGTCACCGTCCTTGATCCCGAATTCGCGGCGCAGGTCCGCGGGGATGACGATCTTGCCGCCCGCGATCACCTTGGCGTGATAGGTCATGTCAGGCCCTCCAGTGCCTGACTGACCTATAACACGCGGCCTATTCCGCCGCGAGCGCCGCCGCCGCGTTCGCCGCCTCGATCTCGGCGGCCTTGGCCTCGACCAGCCGGACGATATGCTCGACCATGTCGGCGTCCTGGACGTGATGGTCGGTCACGCCGGAGAGATATACCATGTGGCGCCCGTTGCCGCCGCCGGTGATGCCGATATCGGTCTCGCGCGCCTCGCCGGGGCCGTTGACGACGCAGCCGAGCACGCTCAGCGACATCGGCGTGCGGATATGCTGGAGCCGCTCCTCCAGCGTCTGCACCGTGCGGATCACGTCGAAGCCCTGGCGCGCGCAGCTCGGGCAGCTCACCACGCGCACGCCGCGGTTGCGGATGCCGAGCGCCTTGAGGATCTCGAAGCCGACGCGCACCTCTTCCTCGGGCTCGGCCGAGAGCGAGACGCGGATCGTGTCGCCGATGCCGAACCACAGCAGCGAGCCCATGCCGATCGACGACTTGACCGTGCCGCCGATCAGCCCGCCCGCCTCGGTGATGCCGAGGTGCAGCGGGCAGTCGACCGCGTCCGCCAGCTGCTGATAGGCCGCCACCGCGAGGAACACGTCGGACGCCTTCACCGCCACCTTATATTCGTGGAAGTCGTGGTCCTGGAGCAGCTTGATATGATCGAGCGCGCTCTCGACCAGCGCCTCGGGGCAGGGCTCGCCATATTTCTCGAGCAGGTCCTTCTCGAGGCTGCCCGCGTTGACGCCGATGCGGATCGCGCAGCCATTGGCCTTGGCGGCGCGCACCACCTCGGCGACGCGGTCGGACGAGCCGATGTTGCCCGGGTTGATCCGCAGGCACGCCGCGCCCGCGTCCGCCGCCTCGAGCGCGCGCTTGTAGTGGAAGTGGATGTCCGCGACGATCGGCACCTTGGCGGCGCGCACGATCTGGCCGAGCGCGGCGGTGGAGGCGGTGTCGGGGCAGCTGACGCGGACGATATCGGCGCCGGCATCCTCGCAGCGGCGGATCTGGTCGATCGTGGCGCGCGCGTCCTCGGTGGGGGTGTTGGTCATCGTCTGCACGGTGACCGGCGCGCCGCCGCCGACGGGGACGTTGCCGACCATGATCTGGCGGCTCTCTCGGCGCGCGATGTCGCGCCACGGACGGATGGACATGGCCTTGCCTATACATGCGCGGCGCGACGGTTGGAAGGCGCGCGCTTGCCTAGGCGCGTCCCGAACGGAGGAGGGCGGAGGGCGGGCCTTCTCGTGTGGAAGCGGGCCGGCACGGCGCCGTTCTCCCTCCGCTTCGGTGGATCGATGCGTGATGGGTCGTGCGCCCCACCATCGTCATCCCGGCCTCGCGCCGGGATCCATTTTTCCGCGAAAACAACGTTGGTGGCTCTCGCGGCAACATGGATTCCGGGTCGAGCCCGGGATGACGGGGGGGCAGGGTTCCTTGAGGAGGCGGGGTGAGGCGCGGCTGCCGAGTTTGCCCCAGCGACGCTGGAGCGTGGTCCGGCGACCGCCGGCGCCCAGCGCCGCGAGGGCGAGGTTCGTGGCACTGGGCTCCTGCGTGCGCAGGAGCACGCGCGTGCCTCGGCCGGGGCGGATCGAAGTCGGCGGGCGGGAGGGGACGGCACCGGCACGCTTAATCCCGCCGGGCTCGCGCGGAGCGCGGCCGTCACCGCCCCGCCTCGCGTAACCGCGGCGTTAATGCTAGGCCGGGCCGCGATGCAGCGTCACTATGGCCTCGACTGGCTCCGCATCGGGGCGTTCGCGATCCTTATCCTCTATCACGTCGGGATGGTCTTCGTGCCGTGGGATTTCCACGCCAAGCTCCCCGGCGCCTGGTGGGTCGCGGTGCCGATGATGGCGTCCAACCCGTGGCGGCTCGCGCTGCTGTTCGTCGTCTCCGGCTACGCCAGCCGCGCGCTGATGATCCGCAACAAGAAGCCGTGGCGCTTCGCGCGGCAGCGCTCGCTGCGGCTGCTCGTCCCGCTCGTCTTCGGCGTGGCGGTGATCGTCCCGGTCCAGCCCTGGGTCGAGCTCGGCGAGAAGTTCGGCTATCCGCACGGCTTCGTGCATTTCTATCTGCACGATTACTGGCGCTTCGGGCTGCTCGGCCCGCTCGCGCTGCCGACCTGGAACCACCTGTGGTTCGTCGGCTATCTGTGGGTCTATACCATCGTGCTCGCGCTCGGCGCGGGGCTGCTGCCCGCGCGGGCCACCGACGCGGCGCAGCGCGGCTTCGCCTGGACGATGCGCGGGCCGACCTTGCTCGCGGTGCCGATCGGCTGGATGGTGCTGGTCAATTTCGTCCTCTTCCCCGGCGCGCGCGAGACCCATGCGCTGGTCGACGACTGGGTCGCGCACGCCAGCTACTTCCCCGCCTTCCTGTTCGGCTATGCGCTCGCCTGCGCGCCGCGGACGCTGGCGGCGTTCGTGCGCCAGTGGAAGGTCGCGGCGGCGCTCGCGCTGGCGGCCTATGCGCTGGTGGCGGGGATCGAGATCCGCTGGCCGGGCAACACCATGCCCTCGCCCTGGGGAGTGACGTTCTCGATCGCGCGCGCGGTGGAGGGGTGGAGCGCGGTGGCCGCGCTGATCGGCTATGCCGATTCGCACTGGAACCGCGACCAGCGCTGGCGCCCGATGCTGACCGAGGCGGTGTTCCCCTTCTACATCGTCCACCAGTCGATCATCGTGCTCGCCGCGGACCGGCTGCGCCCGCTCGCGCTGCCGGGCTGGGCCGAGTTCGCGCTGCTGGTCGGCGCGACGGTGGCGGGCTGCTGGGGCTTCTACCTGATCGGGCGCGCGATCGGGCCGCTGCGACCGCTGATCGGCTTGCGCCGCCATGCCTCGCGGCGCACCCATGTCGACCCGCGCCCCGCGCTGGTGTGAGCGAGCGGCGATGACGGAGGACATAGTGGACGAGCGGGTCACGATCGCGGTGGCGGACGGGGTCGCCGACGTGCGGCTGGCGCGCGCGGACAAGATGAACGCGCTCGACCCCGCGATGTTCGCGGCGCTGGCGCAAGCGATCGACCGGCTCGCCGCGCTGCCGGGACTGCGCGCGGTGGTGCTGTCGGGCGAGGGGCGCGCGTTCTGCGCCGGGCTCGACATCGCGGCGATGGCGGCGGGCGACGCGGGGATCGCGCTCGACGCGCGGCGCGACGACGGCAGCAACGCGGTCCAATATGTCTGCACCGGCTGGCGCGCGCTGCCGGTGCCGGTGATCGCGGCGGCGCATGGCGTCGCGTTCGGCGGCGGCTGCCAGTTGCTCGCGGGCGCCGACCTGCGCGTCGCGCATCCCGCGACGCGGCTGTCGATCCGCGAGACGCATTGGGGCCTCGTCCCTGACATGGGCGGCTATGCGCTGTGGCGCGGCAGCGTGCGCGACGACGTGCTGCGCGAATGGGTCTATACCGCGCGCGAACTGAGCGCGGACGAGGCGCAGGCGGCGGGGCTAATCACCTATCTCGATCCGGAGCCGCGCGAGCGCGCGCTCGCGATCGCGCGCGCGATCGCGGCGCGCAGCCCCGATGCGGTGCGTGCCGCCAAGCGCCTGTTCGCGGTGGCGGCGGACGCGGACGCGCGCGCGATCCTCGCGGCGGAGAGCGCGGAGCAGATCGCGCTGCTGGGCGCGCCCAACCAGCGCGAGGCGGTGCGCGCTGAGCTGGAGCGGCGCGCGCCCGCGTTCACCGACCCGCCCGAGCGCCGTTAAGCATCGCCCGCCCCGCCGTGGGACGCGTGCAACACGATGAACGCGACGTTGTTCCACGTTCATGCAACCGCGCTAAGGACGACACGTTACGACGCCAACACGAATGTTCGAACGGGAGATTGAAGTCATGCGTAAGCTGATGCTGGCCTTCGGTGCCGCCGCGATGGTCGCGCCGACGCTGGTCGCCACCACGGTCGAGGCCGACGCGCAGCGGCGCTACAAGTACCGCGAGTGGCGCGGCAACGACGGCCGGCTGCGCTGCCGCAAGCCCGACGGCACCACCGGCCTGGTGGTCGGCGCGGTCGCGGGTGGCCTGCTCGGCCGCGCGGTCGACACGCGCGGCGACCGCACGCTGGGCACCGTGCTCGGCGGCGTCGGCGGCGCGCTGGCGGGCCGCGAGATCGAGCGCAGCGGAAAGCGCCAGTGCCGCTGATCGGCGCGGCGAACGGTTGAGCTTTTTACCTCGATCGACGTTGGGAGGGCGCGGTCCGCGATGGCGGGCCGCGCCTTTCTCTTATCCGTCTTTCATCCGGAGAGCATGATATGCCTACGCGCAGTGGTTCGGCACGCTACGAAGGTCTCGGCAAGGACGGCAAGGGCTGGACCTCGACCCAGTCCAAGGCGCTCGACGACCAGCCCTATGGCTTCGGCACGCGCTTCGGCGACGAGCCCGGCACCAACCCGGAGGAACTGATCGCGGCGGCGCATGCGAGCTGCTTCACCATGGCGCTCAGCTTCGCGCTCGCGGGCGCCGGCTATGCGGACGGCACGCTGGAGACCAGCGCGCGCGTCGCGGTGGAGAAGGACGGGGAGGGCTTCACCATCACCTCGTCCAAGCTCGACCTGGTCGCGCGCGTGCCCGGCATCGCGCCGGAGGAGTTCGAGCGGATCGCGCGCGACGCCAAAGCAAATTGCCCTGTTTCCAAAGTGTTGAACGCGGAAGTGACACTGACCCATAAGTTGGAGTCGTAAGTGTCTCTGAAATGAACGGTAAGTAGTTTTCGGTTCACGCAACCGGGGCGCGGCGGCGCCGTTCATGCGGCATCACTCTGTGGGAGATCAGTGATGCGTATCATCTTCGCCGCCGCGCTCGCCGCCACCGCTCTGGCCAGCGTCCCCGCCGCCGCCGCTCCGCAGGACCCGCGCCGCGCCAACCGCGAGTATCGCGACGACATGCGCGACGCGCGCCGCGAGTATCGCGAGGACATGCGCGACGCCGACTCGCGCCGCGACGTCCGCAACGCGCGCCGCGAATATCAGGACAATGTCCGGGACGCGCGGCGTGACCGCAACGACCGCATCCGCGACTGGCGCCGCTCGGCGCGCTACGACTATAATCGCTACGAGCCGGGGCAGCGCGCTTATTATGCCGACCGTTATTATCGCGACGGCCGTTACTATCGCGCCCGCGCGCTGGGGCGGAACGACCGCATCTATCGCGGCTATGACAACCGCTATTACTGCCGCCGCAACGACGGCACGACCGGGCTGATCGTCGGCGGGCTCGCGGGTGGCGCGCTCGGCAACATCATCGCCAGCGGCGGGTCCAAGCTGCTCGGCACCGTGATCGGCGCGGGCGGCGGCGCGCTGCTGGGCCAGTCGGTCGATCGCGGCCGGGTGGTCTGCCGCTGAGGCATGAGCGCCGCGGCGTTCCAGCGCCGCGCCGCGGACCGCGCGGTGGGGGCATGGCGCCCGCCGCGCGGTCCTTCCTTGAAGCCTCTCCCGGTGGCGCATAGAGAGCGGTGCCGACCCACTGCTGAGAGGCTCCCCACCGATGAAGACCCGCGCCGCCGTCGCGTTCGAGGCCAAGCAGCCGCTCGAGATCGTCGAGCTCGACCTCGAGGGACCCAAGGCCGGCGAGGTGCTGGTCGAGATCATGGCGACCGGCATCTGCCACACCGACGCCTATACGCTCGACGGGCTCGACAGCGAGGGGCTGTTCCCCAGCGTGCTCGGCCACGAGGGCTGCGGCGTGGTGCGCGAGGTGGGCGCGGGCGTCACCAGCGTGGCGCCGGGCGACCATGTCATCCCGCTTTACACGCCCGAGTGCCGCCAGTGTAAATCGTGCCTGTCGGGCAAGACCAATCTGTGCACCGCGATCCGCGCGACGCAGGGCAAGGGGCTGATGCCCGACGGCACCACCCGCTTCAGCTACAAGGGCCAGCCGATCTACCATTATATGGGCTGCTCGACCTTCTCCAACTTCACCGTGCTGCCCGAGATCGCGGTCGCCAGGATCCGCCCCGACGCGCCGTTCGACACCAGCTGCTACATCGGCTGCGGCGTCACCACCGGGGTGGGCGCGGTGGTCAACACCGCCAAGGTCGAGCCGGGCGCGACCGTGATCGTGTTCGGGCTCGGCGGGATCGGGCTGAACGTGATCCAGGGCGCCAAGCTGGCGGGCGCGCATCGTATCATCGGCGTCGACATCAACCCCGACCGCGAGGACTGGGGTCGCCGCTTCGGCATGACCGACTTCGTCAACCCCAGGGACGTGGGCGAGATCGTGCCGCACCTGATCGCCATGACCGACGGCGGCGGCGACTATACGTTCGACTGTACCGGGAACACCGTGGTGATGCGGCAGGCGCTGGAGAGCGCGCACCGCGGCTGGGGCGAGTCGATCGTGATCGGCGTCGCCGAGGCGGGCAAGGAGATCGCGACTCGCCCGTTCCAGCTCGTCACCGGGCGGGTATGGAAGGGCACCGCCTTCGGCGGCGCGCGCGGGCGCACCGACGTGCCCAAGATCGTCGACTGGTACATGGACGGCATGATCCAGATCGACCCGATGATCACGCACCGGCTCAGCCTCGACGAGATCAACAAGGGCTTCGACCTGATGCACGCCGGCGAGAGCATCCGCAGCGTGGTGGTGTATTGAGGCGAGCAAGTCCTCGGTACGGCAGGGCTGTCGCACATGAAGGTGTGACGCACCGGGCGCTTCACGCCCCGCCGTCATCCCGGACTGGAGCCGGGATCCCTTGGTCCCGACCCAGAAAGCGGCTTGCTCTTCATCACCGTCATCCCGGCCCCGCGCCGGGATCCATGTTTCCGCGAGAGCAACGCGGGCGGCTCTCGCGGCACCATGGATCCCGGGTCAAGGCTCTCCTGAGCTTGTCGAAGGGCCCGGGATGACGGAGGTAAGCTGCATCCGCGACGATGAGCTTTTTGGGTCCACCCATGTTTCCGCGAGAGCAACGCGGGCGGCTCTCGCGGCGCGATGGATCCCGGGTCATGCCCGGGATGACGGGGCGACATGGGGCGAGCGGGCGCTGTACGACATGCCGGAGGCGATCGCTTTCCCCGCCAAGTGGGAAGGAGCTTGGGAGAGAAGGCCGATGTTCAGCCACGTCATGCTCGGCACCGACGACGTTGCCGCCGCCCAGACCTTCTACGACGCGACGCTGGGCGCGCTCGGCGCCGCGCCGGGCGTGATCGACGAATGGGGGCGGCTGGTCTATGCGCACGACGGCGGCCGCTTCCTCGTCACGCGCCCGATCGACGGCCAGCCCGCCAGCCACGCCAATGGCGGGACGCTCGGCTTCCGCTCGACCTCGCCCGAGCAGGTCGAGGCGTGGCACGCCGCGGGTGTCGCCAGCGGCGGTACCGCGATCGAGGCGCCGCCGGGCGTGCGCCACGTCACCGGCGGGCGCGAGCTGTACCTGGCCTATCTGCGCGACCCCGCGGGGAACAAGGTCTGCGCGACCTGTCGCGTCGCCTGAACGGAGGAGCAAGCATGGAGACCGTCTCGACCGCGCGCGCACACGGCGGCACGCAGGGCGTCTATCGCCACCGCAGCAGCGCGACCGGCACCGACATGACCTTCTCGGTCTATGTCCCCGATCACGCGCCGGGGGCGACGCTGCCGGTCGTCTGGTATCTCTCCGGGCTGACCTGCACCCATGCCAACGTCACCGAAAAGGGCGAGTATCGCGCCGCCTGCGCGCGCCACGGCCTGATCTTCGTCGCGCCCGACACCAGCCCGCGCGGCGACGAGGTGCCCGACGAGGACCGCTGGGACTTCGCCCAGGGCGCGGGCTTCTACGTCGACGCCACCGCGGCGCCCTGGTCGACGCATTACCGCATGTGGTCCTATGTCACCGAGGAACTGCCCGCGCTGGTCGCGGCCGAATTCCCGGTCGACGCGGCGCGCCAGTCGATCATGGGCCATTCGATGGGCGGCCACGGCGCGCTCACCGCGGCGCTGTGTCATCCGGGGCGCTATCGCGCGGTCTCGGCCTTCGCGCCGATCGTGGCGCCGACGCAGGTGCCGTGGGGCGAGGCGCTCGACCGCTATCTCGGCGGCGACGCCGCGGCGCAGCGGCGCCACGACGCGGTCGCGCTGATCGAGGACGGCGCCCGCGTGCCCGCGCTGCTGGTCGATCAGGGCGAGGCCGACGCCTTCCTCGCCGAGCAGCTCCGCCCCGAGCTGCTCGCGCGGGCCTGCGCCGCCGCGGGCATCCCGCTCGAGCTGCGGATGCGCGCGGGGTACGACCATTCCTATCTGTTCGTCTCGACCTTCATGGGCGACCAGCTCGACTGGCACGCGGCGCGGCTGGCGTGAGCCGCGCACGACGCCGCGCTGGACAGCCGCGCCGTGCGCGGGCAGGCAGCGCGGCATGACCGAGATCCTCGCCGGCCCCGATTGCGTCACGATGGCGGAGGTGCGCGCGGGCGTCGACGCGCTCGACCGCGAGCTGGTCGCGCTGCTGCGGCGCCGCTTCGATTACATGGACGCCGCCGCGCGCATCAAGCCCGAGCGCGGGCACGTCCGCGACGAGGCGCGCAAGGCGCAGGTGATCGCGCAGGCGCGCGCCGCGGCGGAGGCGCAGGGCCTGCCCGGCGCGGCGATCGCCGCGCTATGGGACCAATTGGTCGAGGCGTCGATCGCCTATGAGCTGGCGGCGTTCGACCGTCGCGTCGGCTGACGCCGCAAACGCTCGCCGCTCACACCTTGGCGGCGTAGATCATCCGGCCCGGCCCGAGCCGCTCGAACACCTCGGCCAGCTCGCTCTCGCCCACCGCGAAACAGCCCTGGCTGCGCCCGAGCATCCCGCGCTGGCGGATCATCTCGGGGTTGGCGTACCAGGCGGCATGGACCACGATCGCGCGCGACAGCGCATTGTCGTTGGTGCGATCCAGCCCGATCAGCCGCTGCGACCGCCCGTGCTTGCCGACGTAATAATCCGCCGCGACGAACGCGCCCTCGCACGAGGCGTTCGAGCCGTCGGTATTGGAGAAGCGCTGGAGATAGCCGGTATGCGACGGGTCCGACCCGCTGCCGTGCGCGACCAGCTTGGAGACGGTGCGGCCACTCTCCAGGTTGATGAGGTGGAAGCGCGGCTCGCTCGACCCCGCGCTGAAATCGGCCACCGCGATCCGGTCGCGCTGCGCGATGCGGTCGCCGTGGCGCTCCAGCGCGGCCATGGCGCGCTGGAGCAGCCGCGGATTGACCCCCGGCGCCGAGATCGCATGGGGCTGCGCCGGCGCGGCCATCATCGGGCGCGGCGCCGGGGCGTGCGGCGTGTCGAAGAAATCGTGCGGCACCAGATTCTCGGGCGTGCCGCGACGCGCGCGATCGCGCATCCCCGCCGACACCGCGCCCGGGATCATCAGAGCACCCGCGAACAGTCCACCCGTCTTCAACAAAGCACGGCGCGAATGCACCCGGTCGTGCGTGTTCATCATGACTTGCGTTAATCCCCGCTCCATTGGCCGGGATATAGCATGGACCTGGTTAACGATCGTCAACGTTTGCGGCGTGCCGTGCGGTCGTTCCGATCACTTGCCGCGAAAGCGCAACGCTTCGTCGCTGGCACCAAAAGGCTAATGGCGCGTTTGTTGCATCCATGAGGCCCGCATGCGGTGCGCGGCGGGCCGGGACACGACGACGATGGAGGCCTTATGCGGCGATTCGCGGCAGCTCGAATCGTGCGATCCCTCGCGCCCGTGGCGGTGGCGCTGGCGCTGGCGGGCGCCGGAGCGGCCCGCGCGGGGACGATGGACGATCTCGCCATCACCGAGGCGGCGGCGACCATGCCGCCGGGCAAGTTCCTGTGGGCGGACGATCCCGCGCGCGGCGGTGCGGTGAGCGTGCTGATCTCGCTGCCCGACCAGCGCGCCTATGTGTTCCGCGGCGAGAAGATGATCGCGGCCTCGGCGGTGTCGACCGGGCGCGACGACAATCCCACCCCGCTCGGCCGGTTCACGATCCTCCAGAAGAAGGCGATGCACCGCTCCAACCTCTACGACGACGCGCCGATGCCGTACATGCAGCGGCTGACCTGGGACGGTGTGGCTCTCCACGCCGGGCGCAACCCGGGCTTTCCCGCGTCGCACGGTTGCGTCCGGCTGCCCGCGGCCTTCGCCAAGAAATTGTTCGACGCCACCGCGCTGGGCGCGACCGTGGAGGTGACCGACGAGGCCTATGTCGCCGGCGCCGCGATGGAGCCGGGCGGCGGGAGCGGAGGCCTGGACGGGGGCGGGGGCGCGGAGCTGGCGCGGCGCTAGCCGCCGCCACCGTCGCGCGCGGTGGACGGACCGTCCCGTCGCGCGGCCGGCTCGGGCTCGATCACCCATTCGTGATTCTCCAGCAGCCAGGCGGGGACCGCCCGGCGGTCGGGATCGCGCGACGGCTCGTAGCGGAAGCGGCGCTGGATCAGCCGGCAGGTCGTCGCGTCCAGCGTGGCATTGCCGCTGGAGCGCAGCACCTCGCAGTCGCGGACGCGCCCGTCGGTCCAGACCAGGAACTTGACCGTCACCGTCCCCTGGAACCCGGCCTCGCCGACGTCGGGTGGGTAGTCCGCGTCGGTGAGCCGCCCGCGCTTCCACACCGGGGGCGTATCGGCGCCGCCGCCGCCGCCGTCACCGTCGCCCCAGCCGCCGCTACCGGTGCCGTCGCCGACGCCGCCCGCGCCGGTGCCGGGGCCGACGCGCTCGGTGGCGCCCTGCGTCGGTGCGTTGCCCGCGAACGGCTTGAGCGCGACGGTGATCGGCGGCGGGGGCAGCGGCACCACCACGATCGGGCGCGGCGCGGCGACCTGGGTGGCGCGGCTGCGGATATTGGCGGGCGCGGCGCGCCCCGAGCGGCGCGGGCTGGCGGCGCGCTGCGCGATCGCGCGACGCTCGGGGCGCGGCGGCGGCGGGGTGACGCGGAACAGGGCGAGCCCCTGGTCGACGCGCGCGCGCGCCGCCCCGCCCGCCAGCCCCGCGAGCAGCGCCCAGCCGAGCAGCGCGACCAGCGCCGCCGCGGCCAGCGCCGCGCCCCATCGCCCGTGCCGAGGTGCCGCGTACATGCGAGCGATATGGGGCGGCGGCGATGAATTGCGCGTGAGCGAGGCAGAGCACCGATCCTCCCCGTCGCTTCAGGGAGAAGGGGGGCCGGCGTCCCACCGCGATCGCCGCGCGCGTGACGTAAGCCAGCCCCGGTCGTCATCCCGGGCTCGACCCGGGATCCATGGCGCCGCTAGAGGGGCGGGCGTTGCTCTCGCGGAGGAATGGATCCCGGCGCGAGGCCGGGATGACGGTGATGGGAGAAGCGCGCGCGCCGGGACGGTCGGCCGTCGCCCGACCCGGCGGGCGGCGTCAGCGGCGTCCGCCAAACTTGCGCTGCGTCTTGCCGAAACGGGTCTTGCGCGTCCCCGGCTTGCCCTCGTTCGAGCGGCCCATCAGCGGCGCCTTGTGCTGCTCCACCGGCAGGCCGAGCTCCTCCTGCTCGAGCTGGCGGATCTCGTCGCGCAGCCGGCCCGCCTCCTCGAACTCGAGGTCCGACGCGGCCTTGCGCATCTTCTTCTCGAGCTCCTCGATATAGGCGCGCAGGTTATGGCCGACCATGTGCGGCCGCTCGTCGTCGATCTCGACGGTGACCTGATCCTTCGAGGCGACGTGCGCGATGATGTCGCCGATGTTGCGGCGGATCGTCGTCGGCGTGATGCCGTGCTCGCGGTTGTACGCCTCCTGCTTTTCGCGGCGGCGCGCGGTCTCGTTCATCGCGCGCTCCATGCTGCCGGTGATCCGGTCGGCGTAGAGGATGACGCGCCCGTCCACGTTGCGCGCGGCGCGCCCGATCGTCTGGATCAGCGAAGTCTCGGAGCGCAGGAAACCCTCCTTGTCGGCGTCGAGGATCGCGACCAGCCCGCATTCGGGGATGTCGAGCCCCTCGCGCAGCAGGTTGATGCCGATCAGCACGTCGTACACGCCCAGCCGCAGGTCGCGGATCAGCTCGATGCGCTCCAGCGTCTCGACGTCCGAGTGCATGTAGCGGACCTTGATTCCCGCCTCGTGCATATATTCGGTGAGGTCTTCCGCCATCCGCTTGGTCAGCGTGGTGACGAGGGTGCGATAGCCTTTCTCGGTGGTGGCGCGGCACTCGACGATCAGGTCCTGCACCTGCTCCTCGACCGGCCTGATCTCGACCGGCGGGTCGATCAGCCCGGTCGGGCGGATCACCTGCTCGGCGAAGACGCCGCTGGACTGTTCCATCTCCCAGCTGCCCGGCGTCGCCGAGACGCACACCGTCTGCGGGCGCATCGCGTCCCACTCGTTGAAGCGCAGCGGGCGGTTGTCGATCGCCGAGGGCAGGCGGAAGCCGTATTCGGCCAGCGTGATCTTGCGGCGGTGGTCGCCGCGCGACATGCCGTTGATCTGGCCGATCGTCTGGTGGCTCTCGTCGACGAAGAGCAACGCATTCTCGGGCAGATATTCGAACAGGGTGGGCGGCGGCTCGCCCGGCAGGCGGCCGGTGAGGAAACGGCTGTAATTCTCGATGCCGTTGCAGCTGCCCGTCGCTGCGATCATCTCCAGGTCGAAGTTGGTGCGCTGCTCCAGCCGCTGGCGCTCGAGTAGTTTGCCCTCGATCTCCAGTTCCTTGAGCCGCTCGCTCAGCTCGTGGCGGATCGCCTCCGCGGCCTGCTTCATCGTCGGCCCGGGCGTGACATAGTGCGAGTTGGCGTAGATCCGCACCGTGTTGAGCGAGGCGCTCTTCTTGCCGGTCAGGGGATCGAACTCGACGATCTCCTCGATCTCGTCGCCGAAGAAGGACACGCGCCAGGCGCTGTCCTCATAGTGCGACGGGAAGATCTCGAGCGTGTCACCCTTGACGCGGAAGTTGCCGCGCTGGAACGCGGCGTCGTTGCGCTTGTACTGCAGCGCGACCAGCTTGCGCACGATCTCGCGCTGGTCGACGCTCTGGCCCTTCTTGAGGTCGAAGATCATCGCCGAATAGGTCTCGACCGAGCCGATGCCGTAGAGGCACGAGACCGAGGCCACGATGATGACGTCGTCGCGCTCGAGCAGCGAGCGCGTCGCCGAGTGGCGCATCCGGTCGATCGACTCGTTCACCGAGCTCTCTTTCTCGATATACGTGTCGGAGCGCGGGACATACGCCTCGGGCTGGTAGTAATCGTAGTAGCTGACGAAATATTCGACCGCATTGTCGGGGAAGAAGCTCTTGAACTCGCCGTAGAGCTGCGCCGCCAGGATCTTGTTGGGGGCGAGGATCAGCGCGGGGCGCTGCATCTCCTCGATCACCTTGGCCATGGTGAAGGTCTTGCCCGAGCCGGTGACGCCGAGCAGCACCTGGTCGCGCTCGCCCGCCTTGGCGGCGTCGACCAGCTCGCGGATCGCGGTCGGCTGGTCGCCGGAGGGCTGATACTCGCTGACGAGGGTGAAGCGACGGCCGCCCTCGACCTTCTCCGGGCGGTTGGGACGGTGCGGGACGAAGTCGGTGCCGGTCTCCGGCTCGGCAAGGGACGTACGGATCTGGATCGCCATGCCGCTGATATGGGCGCGGCAAGGGGCGGGGGGAAGGGCGGGAGTCTGGATCCTGCCCGCTCGCGGGTGGGCTATCGCAGATGATGGTGTGACGCGCCGGGCGCTTCCCTTCCCGCCGTCATCCCGGACTGGATCCGGGATCCATGTTTCCGCGAGAACACCGGCTTTTGCCTATGCGGCGGCATGAATCCCGGGTCGAGCCCGGGATGACGGACCGGCATCGGGCGGGCGGAGGCTGTGCGACTTGCCCTTTGCGATTGCCCAGTCATGCCGGGGAGGGCTTTGCTGCCTCTTGCTCACGCGCCAGCGTCACGCTACTGCAAGTCAGTCGCAAATCAGAGAGGTGCCGATGTACCGCTTCCTCGACCGGCCGCTCGACCAGCTCGACGAGCATCTCCACTTCCTCGTCAGCGCGATGCGTCACTGGACGCTGGTGACGCGCGCGGGCCGCTGCGCCTGTCGCGCGCTCGCCCCGGCCTTCGCCTGGCGCGGGGTCAATGCCGCGCTGCCCGATTTCGCCGCGGCGATGACCGCGTTCGATCGCGAGGGAAAGCGCTGGCTCCGCTTCGGCGCCGCGACCGCGCGCACGGTCAGCGACGACGAGGCGGTGCTGCTCGCGCTGGTCGACGCCGCGATGCGCGGCGAGCGCGACGCCGCGCAGCGGATCGCGGCGACGCTCGTGACCGAGCCCGCGCTGGCGCGTACCGTCACCGCGGTGGAGTGGGTGGCGCTGCGCTTCCTCCAGGCGCCGCTGGCACAGCGCGACGGCGCGCCGCGACAAGCCTGACCGCGCGCGCCCCAAGCCGACCTATAGTTGACCCTGCGCGTCCCGGGCCATAATGCGCCCCATTCGCACGACATTCCCCGTATTCAGACCGGATCGCCGATGACCGACCTCCGCGCGCCAGTGCTTATTCCCGACTCCACCGCCTTCCACAGCGTGGCGGTCACCTGGGTGCGTCACTGGAACGAGCATCTGTTCAGCTTCGCGGTCGAGCGTCCCGCCTCGTTCCGCTTCCGCTCGGGCGAGTTCGTGATGATCGGCCTGCCCGGCGTCGAGGGCGAGGACGGCAAGGCCGCCAAGCCGGTGATGCGCGCTTACTCGATCGCCAGCCCGGCCTGGGCGGAGGAGCTGGAGTTCCTCTCGATCAAGGTGCCGGGCGGCCCGCTCACCGGGCGGCTGCAGCAGATCGAGACGGGCGACCAGGTCTATCTCGGCAAGAAGCCGACCGGGACGCTGGTGCTCGACGCGTTGCTCGGTGGGCGGCGGTTGTTCCTGCTCTCGACCGGCACCGGGCTGGCGCCGTTCCTCAGCGTGGCGCGCGACCCCGACGTGTACGAGCGCTTCGACGAGGTGGTGGTGGTTCACGGCGTCCGCCGCGTCGACGACCTCGCCTGGCGCGAGATGCTCGAGGCGAAGCTGGCGGAGGATCCTTTGGTGTCGGAGCAGGCGGCGGCGCAGTTCCGCTACCTGCCGACGGTGACGCGCGAAGACTTCCCCGTGCAGGCGCGCATCCCCGCGCTGATCGAGGACGGCCGCCTGTTCGACGGGCTCGGCGGCGAGGCCACGTTCGATCCGGAGAATGACCGCGTGATGCTGTGCGGCTCCACCGCGATGATCCGCGAGGTGGCGTCGATGCTGGAGCATCGCGGGCTGGTCGAGGGCTCCAACGCCAACCCCGGCCAGTTCGTGATCGAGCGCGCCTTCGTCGACTGAGCGCGGGAGTGGAAGGTCCCCGGCCACCCGATCAACCTTTGACTTTCGTCATCCCGGACTTGTTCCGGGATCCATTTTTCCGCGAGAGCAACGCCGGCGGCTCCCGCGGCACCATGGATCCCGGGTCGAGCCCGGGATGACGGAAGTAAGCCGCTTCCGCGACAATGAACCTTTTGGGTCCGGAGCCACCGTTCCGCGAACTCATGGCGGGTTGCTTCTGCGGTGGAGTGGATCCCGGAACAAGTCCGGGATGACGGAAGATAAGGAACGTTCCGCGACGTTCGCCAAGGTCCCGCCTTCGCCGGGGTGACGCAAGAAGTGGGTAGGACCGGCGTCCGGAGCGATACGGCGACCCCGTTCTCAGGCCCAACCGCGCGCTGGCGACTCCGCCGCGCTTCCTCTACGCTCGCGCGAAAATGGAGGAGAGAGGCGATGGCGACGCTCGCGTCGGTGGACACTTCGGCCTATGCGCCCGGCGAGTGGGAGGCGCGGGTCGATCTCGCCGCGGCCTATCGGCTGGTCGCGCTATACGGCTGGGACGATCTGATCTTCACCCATCTGTCCGCGCGCGTGCCCGGGCCGGATCATCATTTCCTCATCAACCCATATGACATGATGTTCGAGGAGATCACCGCCTCGACGCTGGTCAAGATCGACGTCGACGGCCAGCCGGTCGGCCGCTCGGACCATCCGGTCAACCCGGCGGGCTTCACCATCCACTCGGCGATCCACATGGCGCGCGACGACGCGCACTCGGTGATGCACCTGCACACGCCGCATGGCCAGGCGGTGTCGGCGATGGCGTGCGGGCTGCTGCCGCACACCCAGACCGCGATGATCGCGAGCCACGACGTCGCCTATCACGATTATGAGGGCATCGCGACCGACCTCGCCGAGCGCGAGCGGCTGGTCGCCGACCTCGGCGCCAAGAACGCGATGATCCTGCGCAACCATGGCACGCTGGCGGTGGGCAATTCGGTCGCGGCCTGTTTCCTGCGGCTCTATTTCCTCGAGCGCGCGTGTCAGGCGCAGGTGCTGATGCTCGCCGCGGGGCACGACGCGCTCAACCCGCCCCCCGACGGGGTCGAGGAGAAGGTCGCGCATCAGGCCAGCCCCGCGGGCATGGGGATGGTGGCGCAGGCGCTCGCCTGGCCCGCGCTGCTGCGCAAGCTCGACCGGGTCAGCCCGGGCTATCGCGACTAAGCCGCGCTGCGCCGCCACGCGCGGCTCAGCCGCCGCGGAAGCGCAGGCCCAGCCACAACGTCCGCGGCGCGGCGCGCTCCACCACGTCGGCGCCGCTGATCCCCGCCTCGACCCGCTCGTCGAACAGATTCTCCGCGCGCGCTTCCACCGCCACCGTGCGGGTGAGCGGCAGCGCGAGATACCCGTCGAGCGTCGTCGCCGGCGCGAGCGCGCGCCGGTTCTGGTCGTCCTCATATTGGCGCGCGACGTGGCGCAGCGTCGCCGAGGCGGCGAGCCGCTCGCGCCGCCACCCGAGCGTCGCCGAGAGCTGATCGAGCGGCGTCTGCGCCGGGCGCAGCCCGTCGAGCGCGGCGGCGCTCCCGCTCGCCGACACGCGCGGATCGACATGGCTCCATGACGCCCCCGCGGTCAGCTCGCCCAGCGTCCAGCGCGCGTCCAGCTCGACCCCGCGCAAGCGGATCGAATCGAGGTTCTGCCGCACGCGATACGCCCCCGCGACGAAGCCGACGCCGGGGAAGGTGCCCGGCCCCGTCCCCGCGGTGACGTTGGCGATCGCGTCGTCGAGCCGGTTCCAGAACACGGTCGCGGTCAGCGCCAGCCCCGCCACCGGCGCGAGCGTCACCCCGCCGTCGATCCCGGTCAGCGTCTCGGGCGCCAGCGCGGCATTGGCCGCGGTGGCGTCGGCGCCGACGCGGAACGGGCGGTAGAGTTCGTTGAGCGTCGGCAGCCGCCAGCCGCGATAGCCCGCCGCGCGCAGCGTCACCGCGTTCAGCGGCGTCCAGGCCGCGCCGACGCGCCCGGTCGCCTGGCTGCCGCTGCGGTCGGCGAAGCGCGCGTCGGTCAGCGCCGTGCCCGCCGCGAGCGGGGCCTCGCGCAGGAAGCCGCCGTCGATCCGCCACCAGTCGACCCGCCCGCCCGCGGTCAGCGTCAGCGTGCCGAGCGTCGCGCTGGCGTCGGCGAAGGCGCCGAGCGTGCGCTGCTCGCCCCCGGCGACGCGCCGCCGCGTCGGCGCGGCGTTGACGAAGGTGTAGAGCTCCTGCGTCCGCCCGCTGACGTCGCGCCACTCGGCGCCGAGGCGCAGCTCGCGCCCGTCCCCCACCGGCGGCGCGATCTCGAGCCGCGCGCCGGTGCCGGTCGCGGGCGTGTTATACTGGTTCAGCGTCTCGGTCGCGCGGCTGCGCGCCGCGTCGACGCTGGCGAAGCGCGAGGCGAAGGCGCGCGTCTGGAGATAGGCCAGCGCGCTGAAGCCCCAGCGCCCGCGTCCGACGAGCCGCAGGCTGGCGTCGGCGCCCTCGCTGCGATTGTCGGTGAAGGCGGTGCCGCGCTCGCGCGTGTCGGTGAAGGCGGAGACATTGGCCTGGAGCTCGACCGCGGGCGCGACCGCGATCACCCCGCGCACCGCGCCCGAGGCCTGCTCATAGGGGGCGGCGCGATCGGCCGGGCCGCGGTCGGCGCGCACCGTCGGGACGAAGCCGTCACCGCGCTGGTACGCGCCCGAGAGGGTGGCGAAGCCCGCGCCGCGCGTGAGCGTCGCCGAGGCGTTGGCGTCGAGCGAGTCGCGGCTGCCGTAGGCGAGCGACGCCATGACGGGGGCGAGCTGGCGCGGGTCGGCGCTCTCCAGCTCCACCGTGCCCGCGAGCGCGCCGGCGCCGAGATAGCCGCTGCCCCCGCCGCGCGTGACGCGCACGCGGCCGAGCCGGTCGGTGGCATAAGCGGGGAAGGGCACCCATCCGCCGAACGGGTCGGTCTGCGGCACGCCGTCGAGCAGCAGCAGCGCGCGGCTCGACGCGTTGCCGCCGATGCCGCGCAGGCTGATCCCCTGGCTGGTCGGGTTGGCCGAGCGCGAGTCGGAGCGGCGGAACTGCTGCAGTCCGGCGACGTCGGCGAGCACGCTCTCGAGCCGGTCGCTGGCATTGGTGCGCAGCCGCTCCTGATCGATCGTGACGATCGAGAAGGCGCGGTCACCGGCGCGCTCGTCGAGCCCGCGGCCGGTGACGACCACCTCGGGGGACGGATCGGACGCCTCCTGCGCCGTGGCCGCAGCGGGGAGGAGAAAGGCGACGGGGATCAGGAGCTTGCGCATGCGCGCCCACGCCTAGCCGAGCGCGCGCGCGGGGGCGAGCGGCCAATGGTCGGGGTTGCCAAACGCGCGGGCGCGGGGCGCGTCGGTCGCTCCCCCGCCGTCATCCCGGGCTTGGCCCAGGGTCCTTGGGTCCGGACCCGCAAGGCGGCTTGCATCTTCGGCCGTCTGATCTGCCGCTGCTCTTCGCGGGTGATACGCTGCGATGAGGGAGGCCGCTTTCCCTTCCCTCATCGTCATCCCGGCCTTGCGCCGGGATCCATTCCGCCGCGAGAGCAACGCCCGCGGCGCTCGTGGCACCATGGATCCCGGGTCGAGCCCGGGATGACGGGGCAAGCCGCTTCCGCGACAATGAACCTTGTGGGTCCGGACCCATCCCTCCCCCCCAGAGCGACATAAGCGGCGTTTGCGGCACCCTGCCTCCCCGGTCAGGCCCGAGACGACGGATAGGAGCGGCGCTCCCTCGCGCCGCGCCCGCTGCGCTAGAACTTCCAGCCCAACGTGCCCTGGACGGTGCGGCGGTTGCCGTACCAGCACCATTGGTAATTGGCGAAACACGAGGTGAGATAGCGTTTGTCGAAGACATTGGCGGCGTTCACCGCGAGCGTCAGCCCGCGCAGCCCCGGCGCGAGCTGCTCCAGGTCGTAGCGCACCAGCGCGTCATAGACGGTATAGCCCGGGCTGTTGAGCGGGCGCGCCTGATCGGGCGCGAGCGTCGGGGTGTAGACCCCGGCATAGGTCTCGTTGACGTGCCGCACCGCGCCGCCCAGCGTCAGGCCGGTGAAGGGGCCCCCCGGCGCGGTCCAGTCGAGGTTGAGCGAGGCGCCGCCGCGCCCCACCGTCTCCAGCCCGCGCCGGACCCGCGACGGGTCCTGCGGATCGCTGGTGACGCGCACGCGCTGGCGGCTGAACGCGCCGCGCAGGCTAAAGCCATAAGGCAGCGGCGCAGAGCCCTCCACCTCGACGCCGGTCGAGCGCACCTCGCCGGTCTGCCGCGAGATCGAGAAATCGGGCGTGGAGGTCAGCACGTTGGTCTGGTCGATGCGGAACCAGGCGGCGCTGAACAGGATCGGGGTGCCGGGGACGCTGAACTTGGCACCGGCCTCGATCTGCTTGCCCAGCGACGGGTCAGGCAGGCCGAGCGTCCCGTCGTCGCGCACCACCGTCCCGCTCTGCGGCTCGAACGACGTGGAATAGCTGGCGTAAGGCGCGAGCCCGAACGGCAGCGTGTAGAGCGCGGCGGCGCGCCAGGTGAATTTCTCGTCGCGCTGCGCGTCTCCGGCGTTCTGGCGGCCCCGGGCCCAGTCCTGCCGCCCGCCCAGCGTCACGCGCAGGTCGCCCAGCGCCATCTGGTCCTGCGCATAGACGCCCTGCTGGCGCTGCCGCGCGACCGTGCGATAGGGCGCGGTCCCCGGCACCGTCTCGGGGGTGCGCGGCGCGCCGACCGTGCCGTAGACGGGCGCGTAGACGTCGATCGCGGGCGCGGTGCCGAAGGCGACGAACTGGGTCGAATGCGCCACCTGGCGGTCGACCCCGAACAGCAGCCGGTGCTCGATCGGCCCGGTGCGCAGCGTGCCGCTCAACTGATTGTCATAGGTCCAGTTGTTGAGCTCCTCGTCCGAGGCGTAGGACGAGCGCGCGAACAGCCGCTGCGTGGCGTCGACCGGCGCACCCTGGCCATAGATCAGCCCCAGCCGCGCGGTGACGTTCTGATAGCGGCCCGAGGCGCGGAAATTCCACCCGCCGCCGAAATCGTGGCGGAAGATATAGGTGCCCGCGGCCTGCTCGCGGCGGAAGCGATTGTCCGCCTCGCCCGCGTCGAAGCGCGTCGAGATGCGGCCGTTGGGATTGTCGACCAGCGTGCCCAGCGTCGGGAAGGCGCCGTAGGACCCGTTCTCCGGATCGTCCGAATAGGCGCCCAGCAGCGTGAAACTGGTCGAACCGCTGGCGCCGATCGTGACCGCGGCCGAGGCGGTCTGGCGCTCGCGCCGGCTGAACCGCTGCTGCGTGTCGGCGCCGTTGGCGCTGCCATAGACGCGCCAACGCACGTCGTCGCCCGCGCTGCCGCCCAGATCGGCGTCGATGCGATACAGGTCATAGGTGCCATAGGTCGCCGCGACCGCGCCGTAGAGCGGCGAGTCGATCGGCAGCTTGCTCGACTGCGCCACCAGCCCGCCCGGCGAGGACTGGCCGTAGAGGACCGAGGCCGGCCCCTTGAGTACCTCGAAGCGATCGAGGCGCGAGACGTCGACCTGCGGCACGGCATAGCCGGTGGGGCTGCCGAACTGGCGCAGCCCGTCGAGAAACACCGCGGCGTCGAACCCGCGCAGCTTGAACTGGTCGTACACTTCGGCGCTGGAGCCGCGCGTCTCGGGCGTGACGCCCGCGACGAAGCGCAGCGCCTGGTTGAGGTTCTGCAGCCCGAGGCCGGCGATGTCGCTGGCGGTGACGACGGTGATCGACTGCGGGGTCTCGGCGAGCGGCGTGCTGGACTTGGTGCCCGAGGCGGCGGTGTCGCGCGCCTGCACGCCGGTGACGACGATATCGTCGCCGATCGACGACTGCGCGGTGGCAGGCGCGTCCGCTGGGGCCGCGTCCGGCGCGTCGGCGCCGTCGCTGGCCGCGGTGCGGACGGCGGGTGAGTCGGAGGCGGCGAGCGCGGGGAACGGAGAGAGCGCGGTGCCGACGAGCAGCATGCAGGCGAGACGATGACGCATAGATAACCCCTTCTGCGCGCGCCGTATCGCTTGTGCAAACGACTATCAATAGCTCTTTTGTGTGACACGGTCGCGTCGCGATGCGGCGAGGGCGGCTTGTGTCGCTGCTGGCCGGTGGGTATGACGCCGCTCGTCCAAAATTCGCGGCGTGTTGGAATTCCAACATAGCGGAGGTTGGAACGGCCGGTGGGGAAAGCCAGAAAACGGCGTTTTCCCGCGGGTATGCGGGTATAGCACAATGGTAGTGCAGCAGCCTTCCAAGCTGAATACACGGGTTCGATTCCCGTTACCCGCTCCACGCTTCGACGCTCCCCGATAGCCGCGCCTCGCGCAGGATCTCGCGGCACGCAATGCACCCCGGTTGAGCCGTGCTCCTGCGCCCGCAGGAGCGTCCCGCTGTCACGCCACGTGGATCACACCTAGAACGCCTTCTTCCTATATCGTGGCTTGCGCTTGCCCGCCCGACCGGGATCGAGCTTGTCCCACATGCCTTCGGAGAAAGGGATGGGCGCCTTCTTCCGCAATGCCAGTCTGTTGGTGGAAAGGCTGTCGGACAGGCTCTTCGCCTGTTGCGACGAGATCTTGCGCGGCTCGGCGCGATCGAGCTGGCGATGCAGCGGTCCCATCTCGCTGTAGATCGCGCTGACCGCCATCAACGTCGCGCGCTGGTTGCCGGACAGGCTGGTCCAGTGGAACCGCTCATATTGGTCGCCGGGATCGTCCGATCGACACAGGCCGCCCGGGCCCTCGACGATGTTCCATCCCTGCCAGGTGACATGCTCGTGCAGCACGTCGCGTTCCTCGCCGCCGATGCGGCCCGCCTTCATCTCTTCGACGAGATGGCTCGCATTGTCCGCGCCCGCGACGTGCAGGAAGCGTTCGGCCGTGCTCCAATGTTCGCCTTCCACCAGGCCGTTCCACACGGTGGTGAGGCAGCGGAGCGGGATGACGTGATGCCAGGTCAGGTCGATGTCCGGCTCGAGCCCTCGCGTATGCTTCCACGACGATGGCGCGTCAGCCCGCCCGATCCCGTCGAGCTTCCCGTTGCTTTCGTCCGCCAAAACAAGCGCTCCGCTGTCATCCTCGTCTGGCGACCGACGCTCCGGACATCGCGTGTCAGGAAGATGACCGGCGGACTTCAACTGAAATCAACGCCGCTGGCGGTTCGGCGCGTCCGCATCGCTTCGACCGGCTGGCCTTCGACAACCGGGTTTCGGCCAGATGCTTCTGCCGCCCGATCTGCCCGCCGGCGTTGTGAGCAACATCTGCATCCCGGAGCAGCTGCGAACGCCGGTCGCACCGCGCTTAAATATGACATAGAGACACTGCCACTGCGTGGCCGGCAAGCCGGACACTCTCGCGCCGCTACGCGTGTGAGCCACGACGCCCACGCCAAACATGCCACACAATAAAGTATGATCTAATATTGACCTTCGCGCCGCAGCGGCTAGGCTGGGGAACGACGTCGCCGAGCGGCGCATCCATCGGGGCCGGGGGGAAGTTCGTGACACGCGCGCCGCAGTCGAGCCACGATCCCGGCGCCAGCGCGCTCCCCGCCGACCGTATCGTGCAGATCGAGGCGCTCCCCGTGCTGCCGCGCTGGCTCTTCGTTCGCGTCGAGACCGCGCAGGGCGCGGTCGGCTGGGGCGAGGCCACGCTCGAGGGTCATGTCGAGGCGGTCACCGGCGCGCTCGACGCGATGCGCGACCGCCTGATCGGCCACGATCCCGACCGGATCGAGGACGCCTGGCAGCTCTGCCACCGGCTCGGCTTCTATCGCGGCGGGCCGGTGCTGCTCTCCGCGATCGCGGGGGTCGACCAGGCGCTTTGGGACATCAAGGCGCGCAAGCTCGGCGTCCCCGTCTATCAGCTGCTCGGCGGGCGCGTGCGCGATCGCATCCCCGTCTATGCCTGGATCGGCGGCGATCGTCCCGCCGACGTCGCCGAGGCGGCGCGGGCGCGGATCGCGCAGGGCTTCACCGCGGTGAAGATGAACGGCACCGAGGACATCGGCTGGCTCGACAGCCCGCGCGCGGTGGACGCGCTCGCCGCGCGGATCGGCGAGGTGCGCGCCACCGGGATCGACGTCGGGGTCGACTTCCACGGCCGCGTCCACCAGCCGATGGCGCGCACCATCCTCCGCGCGATCGAGCCGCTCGGCCCGCTCTTCGCCGAGGAGATCGTGCTGGGCGACAATCCCGACGTGTTCGCGCGGCTGGCGGGGTTCAGCAGCGTGCCGCTCGCGCTGGGCGAGCGGCTCTACAGCCGCTGGGACTTCCGCCCCTTCTTCGAGAGCGGCGCGCTCGACATCGCGCAGCCCGATCTCGCGCATGCCGGCGGCCTGTCCGAGGGGCGCCGCATCGCCGCCATGGCCGAGACCTATGACGTCGCCTTCGCGCCGCACTGCCCGATCGGCCCGATCGCGCTCGCCGCCTGCCTGCACCTCGCCGCGGCCACGCCCAATTTCGTGATCCAGGAAGTGTCGATGGGGATCCACTACAACGCCGCCTCGGCCGATCTGACCGCGCTGATGCGCAACCCCGAGCTGTTCGCGATCGAGCGCGGCAGCATCGCGGTGCCCGAGCGCCCCGGTCTGGGGGTCGAGATCGACGAGGCGGCGGTGCGCGCGATGGCGGCGACCCCGCATCGCTGGCGCAACCCGGCGTGGCGCGGCCCGCACGGGGAGCTGCGCGAATGGTGAGCGCGCGCGGCGTGATCGTCACCGGCGGGCTCGGCGACATCGGCAGGGCGGTGGCGCGCCACTTCGCGCGCGAGGGCGCCGCGCTGCTGCTGCTCGACGCGCGCGACGCCGCCGCGCCGGAGGCCGAGCAGGTCGCGGCCGAGCTGCGCGCGCTCGGCGCCGCGGCGGTGCTGGTGCGGTGCTGCGACGTCGCCGACGCGCCCGCGATCGCCGCCGCGGTGGCCGAGGCGGAGGCGGCGTTCGGCGCGCTGCACGTCGTGGTCAACGTCGCCGGGATGATGATCTACAAGCCGATCGCCGAGCTGGCGCCCGAGGACTGGCGCCGGCTGCTCGACGTCAATATGGTCGGCGCGGCGCTGCTGATCGGCGAGGCGTTCCGGCGGATGCGCGCGGGCGGCTGCGTCGTCAACGTCGCCTCGGTCCACGCGCGGCGCACCTCGCCGCTGGTGGCGCCTTACGCCGCGGCCAAGGCGGCGCTGGTCAGCCTCACCCGCTCCGCCGCGATCGAGGGCAAGCCGCTCGGCATCCGCGTCAACGCGGTGCTGCCCGGTGCGATCGACACCGCGATGCTGCGCGCCAGCCCCAACATCCGCTCGGGGGCGGAGGTGATCGACCCCGCCGACCTGGGCCAGCCCGAGGACGTCGCCGCGCTGGTCGGCTTCCTCGCCTCGGACGCGGCGCAATTCGTCACCGGCGAGGATGTCGTCGCCGACGGCGGGCGGATGGGGAGGCTGTAGATGCACGGCGGCGATCTGGCGCACCACGGCGGCGCGGCATTGCCCGCGGGCGCGACCGGGGCGGTGTGGCGCGCGGCGGCGGTGTCGGCGCTCGGCGGGCTGTTGTTCGGCTATGACTGGGTCGTGATCGGCGGCGCCAAGCCCTTCTACGAGGCGGCGTTCGCGCTGGCGACGCCGTGGCAGCAGGCCTGGGCGGTGAGCTGCGCCTTGGTCGGCTGCCTCGTCGGGGCGAGCGGGTCAGGGGTGCTGGCGGATCGCCACGGCCGCCGTCCCGCGCTGCTCGCCGCGGCGGTGATCTTCGCGGTGTCGTCGGTCGGCACCGCGCTGGCGGGCGGGTTCGCCGCCTTCGTCGCGTGGCGGATCGCCGGCGGGGTGGCGATCGGCATGGCCTCGGGGCTGTCGCCGCTCTACATCGCCGAGATCGCGCCCGCGCGCAGCCGCGGCCGGCTGGTGGTGCTCAACCAGATCGCGGTGGTGCTGGGGTTGCTCGCGGCGCAGATCGTCAATTGGCTGATCGCCGAGCCGGTGCCGGTGGGGGCGGACGCGGCGGCGATCGCGGCCTCGTGGAACGGTGTCGCGGGGTGGCGCTGGATGTTCGCCGCGGCGGCGGTGCCCGCGGCGGCGTTCGTGCTGGGCTGCCTCGTCATCCCCGAGAGCCCGCGCTGGCTGGCGCGGCGCGGCCGCTGGGACGATGCCGCGGCGGTGCTGCGCCGGCTCGGCGGCGTCGCGGCGGCCGGGCCGGCGCTCGACGAGATCCGCGCGGCGCTGGCGGCGGCGCCGGGGCGGCGGCTCGGCGCGGTGGTGGCGGAACCGCGCTTCCGCCGCGTGCTGGTGATCGGGATCGTCCTGGCGGTGCTGCAGCAATGGTGCGGGATCAACGTGATCTTCAACTACGCGCAGGAGATCTTCGCGGGCGCGGGCTATGCGGTGTCCGACACCCTGTTCAACATCGTCATCACCGGCGCGGTGAATTGCGTCTTCACCCTGGTGGCGCTGGGAACGGTGGAACGCTGGGGGCGGCGCCGGCTGCTGCTGATCGGCTGCGCCGGGCTGACGCTGATCTATGCCGCGATCGGCGGCGCCTATGTCGCGGGGGTGCAGGGCTGGCCGCTGCTGCTGCTGGTGGTGGCCGCGATCGCGACCTATGCGATGACGCTGGCGCCGGTGACCTGGGTCGCGCTGGCGGAGATCTTCCCCGGCGAGGCGCGCGGCGCGAGCATGGCGGTGGCGACCACGGCGCTATGGGCCGCGTGCTTCGTGCTGACCTACACCTTCCCCTTGCTCAACGCCTGGGCGGGGACGGGCTTCACCTTCTGGTGCTACGGACTGGTGTGCGCGGCAGGCTTCGTCTTCATCTGGCGCCGCCTGCCCGAGACCCGCGGCAAGACGCTCGAGCAGATCGAGCGCGACTGGCGATGAGCCGCGCCTGACGCGGAGGTGGCGACGGTCCGGTCGTCGCCCCGTCGCCGTGCCGCCGAGGCGCCGCCCCGGCTATTCGGTCACCTTGGTGGTGTAGCGCGGCGTGCCGATGCCCTGCGCGATGGACGCGCGCGCCATCGCGATGTTGAGCTCCTGGAACGCCAGCACCATGTCGGTCGCCGCCGCCAGCCCCGCGCCCGGCGCCAGCGTGACGCGCACCCCCTCGGCCACCGGCGCCGCGCCGCTGGCGTCGACCACCACCAAGGTCGCGCCGGTGCGCGCCACCGCCGCCGCGGTCGGGGGCACCAGCGCGGCGTCGGGTCCCGCGCTGCGCAACAGGATCACGCCGATGCCGGGGCGCAGCAGCTCGAACGGTCCGTGGCGGAACTGTCCGCCCTCGAAGCCGATCGCGGGCAGCCGCGCCAGCTCCATCAGCGACAGCGCCGCGCTCTCCGCGGTGCCGTGCATCGCGTGCCAGCCCGCGACGACATAAGCGTCGCACCCCGCCAGCGCCGCCGCGGCCGCGCGCATGTCCGCCACCGCCCCCGCAGCGAGCACCGCGCGCAGCCCCGGCTGCGGCGCGCCCAGCCGCTCCAGCACCGCGCCGTGCATCGCCAGGCTCAGCACGATGCTGCGCGTCGCGGCGAAGGCATGTTCGGTGCCGCCCGTCGCGACGATCGCGGCGCGCACCGCGCGTGCCAGCGTGCTCGCTGGCTCGAGCGTCAGCGCGAAGCGCTCCTCCGCCCCCGCGGCGCGCGCGAGCAGCGCGCGGATCTCGCCCGACTCGCCCGATTGCGACAGGAACAGCGCGGTGCGCGCGCGATCGGGCAGCGGCGCCATCAGCGCCGCCGAGGCGATCATCGTGCGCGCGTCGAGCCCGAGCGCGCGGTACAGCGGCGCGACGATGCGGTTGACGTGCTGCGACCCGCCCATCGCGTAGAGCAGCAGCGTCCCCGTCCGCCGCGCGCTCTCCGCGATCGCCGCCGCGGCGGGGCCGGGATCGTCGAGCGTGGCGAGCGCGTCGCCGCGCTGGCGCGCCATCTCCGCCAGCATCGCCTCGAGTCCGGGATGGTCGGTCATCGCCTCTCTCCCTCGCGCCGCGGTCACGGCCGCAGCGGATGTTTGCCCGCGACGAGCAGCAGCTCCAGCGCGCCGCGGATCAGGTCGCTCATCCGCGCCCCCGCCACCGCCGGCTCGCCCGCCAGGATCGCGTCCGCCACGCGCTTGTGGTCGCGCGCGCTCGCACGGGGCACGCCCTTGTACTCGTTGGTGCGGCGGATCGAGAAGCGCAGCGTCGTCTCCACCAATCCGGTGAACTGGCGCATGAAGCGGTTGTTGCTCGCCTCCAGCACCGCGACATGGAAGGCGATGTCGGCGTCGAGCGCGTCGCCCTCGCCCTGGTCGGCCGCGAACATCCGCTGGATCGCCTCGCTGATCGCGCGGCGCTGCGGCCCGGTGGCGGAATGCGCCGCCAGCGTCGCCGCGCGCGGTTCGATCGACATGCGGATCTCGGTGAAGTCGATCAGCAGGTCGATCGAGAAATCGCGCTGGAGCATCCAGCGCAGCACGTCGGGATCGAGCAGGTTCCAGCTGCCCTCGGGCTGCACCACCGTGCCCGCGCGCTTGCGCGCCAGCAACAGCCCCTTGGCGGTCAGCATCTTCACCGCCTCGCGCAGCACCGGGCGGCTGGCGTCGTAGCGCTGGCACAGCTCGGCCTCGGTCGGGAAGGGCTGGTCGGCGCGATAGGATTGGGTGACGATCGCCAGCCCCAGATCGTTGACGATGCTGGCGGTGAGGTTGCGCCCCTCGTCCGGCGCGCCGCCCTCCGCGCGCGGCCGCGCTGCTGCTGGATCGGTCATCCGCCGTGCCTAGCCGAGCGCGTCGCGCGGCGCGACCCCGAAGCGGAGCCGGGTCTCGGAGCGATAGCGCTGCCCCGGATCGAGCCGCGTCGCGGGAAAGTCCGGGCGGTTGCACGCGTCGGGCCAGGCCTGCGCCTCGAGGCACAGTCCGGCGTGGGGCGCGAAGGCGCCGCCCAGCCAGCCCGCGGCATAGAGCTGCAACCCCGGCTGGTCGGTGGCGAGCGTCATCGTGCGCCCGCTCGCGGGATGGTCGAGCCACGCCACCGCGCGCAGCCCGGCGCCGTTGAGGCACAGGTTGTGATTGCCGCCGCGCGCCAGCCGCAGCTGGGGGTCGTCGCTGGCGAGCAAGGCGTCGAGCCGGCGCGCGCGCCGCAGGTCGAGCGGGGTGCCCGCCACGGCGCGCGGCGCGCCGGGCAATTGCGCGGCATCGACCGGCAGGAAGCGATCGGCGTCGACGCGCAAGCGATGGTCCGCGATCGTGCCGCCGGTGCCCGACAGGTTGAAGTAGACATGCGAGACGAGGTTGACATGGGTCGGCCGCGTCGTGGTGGCGGTATAGACGACCGCGAGCTCGCCCGCGTCGGAGAGCGTGAAGGTGGCGTCGACGTCGAGCGCGCCGGGGAAGCCCTGATCGCCGTCGCGGCTGTGGTGGCGCAGCACCGCGCGCGCCGGCCCTGCCTCCACCACCGCCCAGTCGACGCGATCGAAGCCGAGCGGGCCGCCGTGGCGCTGGTTGGCGCCCTCGTTGGCGGCGAGCGGGTAGCGGACCCCGTCCAGCACGAAGGCCGCCCCCGCGATCCGGTTGGCGACGCGCCCGCAGGTGGCGCCGAGATAGGCGCCGCCGTCGGGCAGCGCCTCGGCGCGGGTGGCGGCAGGATCGTCGAAACCGAGCACGACGCGCGCGACCCGGCCGTCGCGATCGGGCGCGTCGACCCGCGTCAGCCGCGCGCCGAACGGGTCGAGCGTCGCGCGCACGCCGCACGCGGCCGTGAGCAGCAGCGGGGTGGGGGGCGGGGCGGGGGCGTCACGGGTCATGCGCGCATCCTGGCGGGTGATCGGCCTGTTTCAACCGGCGGGGTGCTCCCGCGGACGGGGGACCGTTGCAAGAGCCTTCCGGTGCGAAACCCTTCCGTTGCGAAGCCCTTAGGTTGCGAAACCCTTCCGCTGCGATACCCTTCCGTTGCGAAACCCTTCCGCTGCAAAACCCTTCCGTCATCCCGGACTTGGTCCGGGATCCACCGTGCCGCACACTCATAGCGCGCTACTCTTGCGGAGGAGTGGATCCCGGACCAAGTCCGGGATGACGGAAGAGAAGGAACGTGCCGCGACTTTCGCAACGGTCTCGCGGACGCAGGAGGCCAGCGTTACCAGCGTCTTGCCGGCGGTCCCGGAATCGGGCGTTCGCCGGAGCACGGCTCGCTCGAAGGCGCGGCACGGCCGCTCAGAAATTCGCGCGCAGACCCAGCGAGATGCGGCGCCCCTGGTCGGACACGGTGATGAGCCGCTCGGTGAAGCGCGAGTAACTGCGGAAGCGTTCGTTGGTGAGGTTGAGCACCTCCCCGAACACCGCTACCCGGTCGTTGATCTTGACCGATCCGCTCAGGTCGATCTGCTCATAGCCGAAGATATTCTCGGGCTGGCTCTGCGGCCCGAAGGTCTGGCGCAGGAACGGCGCGCGCCAATTGTACGCGCCGCGCAGCTGGAAGCGATCGTCCTCGTAGAAGGCCACCAGATTGGCGGTGTCGGACAGGCCCTCGACGTTGAAGGTCTGGTTGCTCAGCGAGGGGTCGAACCGGATCGAGCTCTTCACCAACGTGTAATTGGCGCTGGCGCCGAGATGATTGAACGGCGCCGGCAGGAAGTCGAACGTCACCTGCACCGCGCCCTCGACGCCGTAGACGTCGCCGTCCTGCGCATTGTACGGCCGGTTGGCGATGAAGGTCAGGCCGAAATATTCCTCCGGCTGCTGCCCCGAGATGATGAAGTTCTGCAACTTCTTGTAGAAGCCGGTCACGCTGGCGTAGCTGGCGCGCGAGAAATAATAGTCCGCCGACAGATCGGCGTTCCACGCGAGGAACGGCTTGAGATAGGGATTGCCGCCGCTCACCGTGTTCGAATTGGGCGGGCGGAAGACGAAGTCCTGGCTCAGCCCGAGCCGGCTCAGCGTCGGACGGGTCAGCGTGCGCGACCCCGCGAGCCGCAGCACCAGCTTGTCGGTCGCGTCGAGGCGGAAGTTCACCGTGGGCAGCACATAGGTATAGCTGTTGCTGGCGTCGACCGGGACGGTCGGGCTGTAGACCGGCACCGCCGCGGTGGGATCGGCGGGGTTCTGGATCACGTCGAGCAGGGTCACCGAGAAACCCTTGGCCAGCACGTCGGTATGGACCAGCCGCGCGCCCAGCATCGCGCTCCACCGGCTGCTGCCCAGATCGCCCTTGAACAGCGTCTGGAGATAGGCCGCATAGGTGTTCTCGCGCACCGAGCCCGAGCCGCGGTCGCGATCGATCGGATCGAGGCTGTTGTTGTTGCCGCGATACACCGCGAGGAAGCGGTTGCGCGCGTCGATCGCGGACTGCGACCCGTCGCCGACCTGGCTCACCGCCGCGTCCGAGCCGTAATAGGACACCAGCGCGTCGCGGTCATAGGTCAGCCAGGTGAGGTCGCGCCCCAGCACGTTGGCGCGGAAGTCGGTGAACAGCGATCCCGGCGCGACCGCCTGATAGCCGCAGTAGAAACAGCCCAGCGGCTCGGGCGATTCGCGCACCACGCTGGTCTTCTTGCGGTTGGTGAAGAGCAGCCCGGCCTGGAGCTTGTCGAGCAGCCCGCCGATCTCCCAGGTGGCATCGACGGTGCCCTGGTTGACCGTGTCGCGGTTGCGCCCGCCGCGCTCGGAGCAGCAGTGCAGCCGCGGCGCCGAGCGGTCGTTGGTGGCGAGCGTGTCGGTGATCGTCGGCAGCCCGCCGGGGCCGTCGAGCGTGACGCGCGGGCTGACCCCGATCTGGCGCGTGCCGACGACGTAGAAGAGCTGGTCCGAATCGTTGCGCGTGTTCGAATGCGCCGCGTCGGCGACGATCGTCAGCGCGTCCGCGGGCTTCCACTCGACGTTGAGCCCGAGCTGATAGGTGCGCGCGTCCTGCGGGTTGGTGGCGAGGATGTTGTCCGACGCCAATCCTGAGGTGGCGGTGGCGGGGCGGACGGTGAAATCGGTCACGGTGCGGTTGGCGTTGACCGTCGCCGACGTGACGCGGTCGGGATCGGAATAATAGCCGAGCTGGTTGGTGACGCTCTTCGTCTTCTGCTGGGTGTAGAGCGCGTCGAGGCGGAACTTGAGCGCGTCCGACGCGAAATAGTCCACCGCGAAGGTCCCGCCGATCCGCTCGCGATCGTTGTAGGTGGAGGTGAAGTTGAGCGTGCGCGGCATCGCCACGCCCTCGCCGCCGGCGGGGCGCGAGTCGCGCACGCCATCGCCGTTGGTGTCGATATTCTGGTCGGTGATCCAGCCGTCGGTGGAGATGTTGCCGAGCCGCGAGATGCGCTTGTCGTAGATGAAGCTGGCGAGCACGCCGAAGGTGCGCTCGTCGTTGGCGCCGCTGATGACGCCCGAGATCACCGGGCTGATCGTGTCGGACGTGTTGTCGTGGCGGCCCGCCGCGCTGCCGGCGAAGCGGAAGCCCGCGCGATCGGTCGGGCGCGCGGTGCGCAGGATCACGGTGGAGCCGATCCCGCCCTCCTGCAACCGCGCCTCGGAGGATTTGTAGACCTCGGCGCCGCTGATCAGCTCGGACGACAGGATGTCGAACGAGAAGGAGCGCCCGCCGCCCTCGGTGGAGAGCAGCCGGCCGTTGAGCAGCACGGTGTTGAACTCGGGGCCGAGCCCGCGGACGGTGATGCCGCGCCCCTCGCCGTTGACGCGATCGACCGACACGCCGGGGATGCGCTGGAGCGACTCGGCGATGTTGGCGTCGGGGAAATTGCCGATGTCCTCGGCGGAGATGGCGTCGACCACGCCGATCGTGTCGCGCTTGAGCTCAAGCGCGCTGGCGAGACTGGCGCGGATGCCGGTGACGACGATGTCCTCCGCCGCGCCCTCGGGCGCGACCTGCTCGCCCGCGGAGGGCTGGGTCGGCGCGGTGGCGGGCGGCGTCGCGGGGGCGTCCTGCGCGGCGGCGGGCGCGGGCAGCGCGGCGAGCAGGCCGAGCGCGGCCCCCGACAGCAGCGCGGCGGTATATCGTGCGTGCGGCATCATCGTCTCCCCAATCGGCTCTGTGGCCGTGCGGCAAACAAATATGATATTAAGGTGGCTGTCCAGCGGAATCTGCGCGCGTCGCCGTAATGGGTCGCGGTTCGCTGGATCGGGCACTGGCGCCGGGCGTGAAAGGAGGGGCTTGGCCTGGGGTTCATCAGCGCGGCGCCGGCACCCCTTCTCCGACGAGGATCGTCGTGACCCCACGTCATCCCGGCCTCGCGCCGGAATCCATCGTGCCGCGAACGCCTAAGCCGTTGCTCTTGTGGCACCATGGATCCCGGCGCGGGGCCGGGATGACGGCGGGGGGAAGGGCGACGTGACCATCATGCGATCACGCCCCGGGCGGGCGGATGACGGCCGGGGATAGAGGGGGCGACCATCCAAACCGCCGCGCTATATATCCTACTTATTCGCCTCAGCGCACCCGTGTCAGGATCATGCCGACCCCCTGGAGATCCCCGCGCAGCGTGATGTCGACGCCATGGTTCATCCAATAGGCCCCGGTCGCGCTCGGCGGGATCGTGGCGGGGAGCGGCGTCGAGTCCATCGCCTCGATGCGATACACCGCCTCGGGATCGAGCCCGCGCAGCGCGATCGTCGGCATCACGTCGAGCTTGTGCGTCGCACCCACCAGCGTGAACAGCGCCGCCTGCGCGCGGTCGGGCGCGACATACAGGTTGGTCCAGCGCGGGTCGGCCGCGCTCTCGCGGTTGAGCCGGTACAGCGCGCCGCGCTGCACCGTCTCGCGGATGCGCTTGTACGAGGCGACGTAATAGCGCGCGGTCGCCATCTCCGCCTCGCCCCATTTGTTGAGATCGGTGCCGATCCCCAGCCCGCCCTGCATCGCCGACAGGAAGCGGAACGGCAGCGTCGTCTGGCGCCGGTTGACCCAATTGGGGCTGTCGGTCACCCAGGCCATCATCGTCGCGGGGGCATAGGCCTGGGTATAGCCGTCCTGGATCAGCAGCCGGTCATAGGGATCGGTATTGTCCGACGGCCACATCTGATCGGTGCGCGCCATGATGCCGAGATCGACGCGCCCGCCGCCGCCCGAACAGCTCTCGATCTCGACGCGCGGGTGGCGCTGCCGCAGTTCGTCGAGGATGTAATAGAGGTTGCGGACATAGGCGACGTAGATCGTCTGCTGGTCGGCGACGTCGGCGTCGGGCCAGCCCGGCTCCGACCAGTTGCGGTTATAATCCCATTTGAGGAACGCGATGTCGTTCTGCGTCAGCAGGTCGTCGAGCACCTTGAGGACATGGTCGCGCACGTCGGTGCGCGCGAGGTTGAGCACCAGCTGGTTGCGCCCCTCGGTGCGCGGACGGCCCTTATATTGCATCGCCCAGTCGGGATGCGCGCGGAACAGGTCGCTGTCGGGATTGACCATCTCGGGTTCGACCCACAGGCCGAAATCCATCCCCAGCGCCTTGACCCGATCGATCAGCGGCTTGAGCCCGTTCGGGAATTTGCGCGGATTGACGGTCCAGTCGCCGAGCCCGGCGTGATCGCTGTCGCGCGCGCCGAACCAGCCGTCGTCCATCACGAACCGCTCGACCCCCAGCGTCGCGGCGCGGGTGGCGAGGGCGAGCTGCTCGGCCTCGTTGACCTTGAACTCGGTGGCTTCCCAGCTGTTGTAGAGCACCTTGCGCAGCGCGGGCGCGTCGCCGTCGCGGTGCGGCAGCACCTGCTCGCGCTCGAAGCGGTGGAACAGCCGCGACGCTCCGCCGCGCCCCGCGTCGGAGAAGCCGACGTAGAAGACCGGGGTCTCCAGCCGCGCGCCGGGGCGGAGCCGGTAGGCGAAGTCGAACGGGTTGAACCCGCCGACGATCCGCACCCGCCCGGTGACGTCCTGGTCGAAGGACAGCCGCCACGATCCGCTCCACGCCAGCGCCCCGATCCAGGCGGGGCCGCTCTCCTCGTTGGTGTCGGCGCGGGTGATCTGGAACCAGGGGTTGTTCTCGCTCCCGGTCGAGCCGCGGCGGCTCTCCAGCACGGTCGCGCCCGCGCGCAGCGGGCGTTCCTGCAGCGTCCATTCCGCGGCCCAGCGCCCGGTGGAATAATGCAGCCGGTAATCATAAGCGACCGGCAGCGTCAGCCCCGCCGCGGCGGCCTGGTCGATCCGCACGTCGCCGGTGCCGCGATTCTCGATCACCGCGGCGCGCGCCACCACCCCGGTGGCGCGGTCGATGCGATAGGTCAGCGTGACGAACAGCGGGCGGTCGAGGTCGCTCAGCACCACGCTGATCGTGTCGCCCTCGATCCGGTGCGAGCGATAATAGAGGACGAGGTCGCGGTTGCCGTCGGGATAGGTCACCTTGAGCGCGGGCTCGGCGTAGAGGCCGCCGCCCTGGCCGGCATATTCCTGCGGCACCACGTTGGTGGCGACGTCGAACCCGCTCAGCCCCGACAGTTCGGGCGCGGCGAGCGGCGCGCGGTCGGGCAGGCGCTTGCCCCAATAGACCGATTGCAGGATGCCCGCGGCATTGACCTTGAAGGCGTAGGTGACGTCGCCCCCGTCGAGCCGGAAGATCCGGCTGGCCGCGTCGTAGCGCGCCTGCGCGCGTGCGGTGGACGGCAGCGCCGCCGCCAACGTCAGCCCCAGCCCCAGCAGCACGCGAATCGCCATCCGGCCCCCTCCTGTCGCATCGCTCCCTATACATATCATACTTTATGGCAAGCCGGCGGATGGCCGCTCGCGGGAGATGAGCGATTAAAGTAAGACTTTATTCAGAAGCTGTAGATCAGCGACAGGCGGCTCAGCGTGTCGGTGCTCAGGCGTCCGTCGGGGGGCTCGCTCTCATATTGCACCGTATAGGAGGCGCGCGCCGAGAGCGGGCCGAGCAGCTTGGCCTCGATCGCGCTGACGCTGCGTACCGTGCTGTTGTAGCGCTCGAGATAGGCCGAGGCTTCCTGGGTGATGCTGAGCCCGCTCAGCACCGTCCAGTTGAGGTTCATGCTGCCGCGGCCGGCGAGGCTGCTCTGCATCAGCCCGTCGGTGAAATCGGTCTGACGGAAGGCGGGGCCGGCCTCGAGGTCGAGCGTCAGGCCCGAGCGCCGCAGCACGCCGTAGCCGATACCGCTGGAGATCGCGAAACGGCTGTCGTAGCCGAGGAAGCGGTCCGATTCATATTGCGCGTTGCCGTAGATATAGGCGCGGTCGTTGATCTTGTAATTGGGCTGGTAGCCCGCGGTATAGCGCGCGCGGCTGGTGACGCCGTCGGTGCGCTGGAAATCGGCCTGGGCGACGACGCGGTGGCGCCAGCGCAGTCCCTCGCGCGTGAGGTCGAGCGAGCCGGTCAGGCCGGTGATGTTCGAATTGCCCGAGGAGACGAAGCCGCCCGCCTCGATCCGTCCCGACCAGAGCTCGAACGCGCTGGCCTGCTGGAGCCGCTCGTTGCGCGCGCGCGCGCGCGCGGTGCGCCACTCGGTCGCCCGGCGCAGCACCAGGTCGGCCGCGCCCGGATCGCCCGCGCGCGCATATTTGACCAGCGCGTTGACCGCGGCCTCGTCGTTGGCCTCCATCGCGGCGTCGAGCATCCCGCGCATCTCGGGCGAGATCTGCGGCCCGGGGATGCGCGCCAGATCGACCCCCACCGGGCCGAGGAGCGGCTCGGGCACGGTGAGCGGCGCGTCGATCGCCACCGGCGCGAGGTCGCGCTCGGGCAGCGGCGCGGGGCGACGCGCGCGCGCACGGCGGCGTCGCGCGGGCTGGCGCGCCGCGACCGTGACGGGCGCGGCCGCGGCGATGGTCGGCACGACGGGGAGCGCGGCGGAGAGAAGCAGGGCCAGGACCATGACGTGAGGGTATCTACCTTCGAATGCGGCGACAGCGCGGCGGTGGCGCGGCGTTCCTTCGCCCATCTGCCCGATCGCGCGACCGCCCGGCGCCCCTCCACCACCGGCCAGTTCACGACCGCGATGGCCCGCGCGCACGAGCGCGGTCAAGGGGGTGCGCCGGCTTCGTTCCGCCGCGTCGCCATCTTGTCGGACTAGAACCGCCATTACGGGTCCGCGATGCCGGCGTCGCCGACTGGACTTTTGTGGGAGTAAAACTAGGCTGACGTCCAGCGCTCGGGCAAAGGCGCGCATGACCGGAATGGGCGCGGCACCCGCGGCCGAAGGGGAGGGATCGATGGACGAGCTGCGCCTGAGCCGACGCGGGATGCTCGCTGCCACGTTGGCCGGTGCGGCCGGTGCGGCCGGTGCGGCCGGCGTCGCCGCCTCCAGCAGCGCCGCGCAACAGCCTTCTTCCGCCGCCAGCGCGGCACCGCCGTCCGCTGACGCCGCGCGCCTCCTCGCGCCGCGGCCGCCGATGGGGTGGAACAGCTGGAACAGCTTCGCCACCACGATCACCGAGGCGCAGGCGCGCGAGACCGCGGCGATCATGCGCGAGAAGCTGCTGCCGTTCGGCTATGACGTCTTCACCGTCGACATCCAATGGTATGAGCCCAACGCGACCAGCTACGAGTACAACCAGGTCGCCACGCCGACGCTCGACGCGCACGGCCGCGTCATCCCCGCGCCCAACCGCTTCCCGTCGAGCGCGGACGGCTCGGGCTTCACCGGGCTCGCCGCGGCGGTGCACGCGATGGGGATGCGCTTCGGCATCCACGTGATGCGCGGCATCCCGCGCGAAGCGGTGAAGCGCAACCTGCCCGTGCTCGGCACGAAGCTGCGCGCCGCCGACGTCGCCGACACGTCGAGCATCTGCGCGTGGAACCCCGACATGTA
>NZ_SLXN01000003.1 GCF_004345855.1 Sphingomonas sp. BK235 | reverse complement strand
TACAGCGCGGTCATGTCGATGTTCGCGGGATTGTCGAACCACGCCCGGCTGCGCAGCGCCGGCGGTGTTGTGCTCTCAGTCATCGCTCGCTCCGGTCCATATAGTCAGACAAATAACAGCATTGCTCTGGTCGTCAACGGCGTAGCGCGGCGAGCGGCATCGCCTCACCGATCGCGCGATAGCCCCCCACATTGGGATGAAGCCCGTCGCCGCTATCGTAGCGCGCGGCGAGATAGGCCGGCCGCGCCGGATCGCGCAGCAGCCGGTCGAGGTCGATCACGCCGTCGACATGGCCGGGCGCGCGGATCCAGTCGTTGATCGCGCGGCGATCCGCCTCGGACTCGGCGCCGGGATGGTAATAAGCGCTCCCCGCGAAGGGGAGGATCGTCGCGGCATGGACGGTGATGCCATGCGCGTGTGCGCGCGCTACGATCTGCGCATAGGCACCGGTTACCCCCTCCACCAGCGCGCGATGCGCCGCCGCATCGGCGGGCGCGTCGCGGGTCAGCATGCCGATGTCGTTGACCCCCTCGAACAGGATGAGGTGGCGCACCCCCGCCTGGCCGAACACGTCGCGGTCGAGCCGTGCCAGGGCGCTCGGCCCGAGCCCGTCGCGCAGCACGCGATTGCCCCCGATCCCGGCGTTGAGCACCGCCGCACGCCCGCCGAGACGCCGCGCGAGCACGTCGGTCCAGCGCGTGTAGCTGTTGGGCTTGACGCCATAGCCGTCGGTGATCGAGTCGCCGAACGCCACCACGCCGCCCGGTGCGGCGCATCGCTCCACCTCGACGCCCGCGAGCAGGTACCAGCGGTCGACCGCGCGCGCGTCGGGCAGATCGGCCGCGCCGGTCCGGTCGCCGTGCGTCAGATAGGAGGTCGCGCGGCTGCCGGGATGCGCGGTCTGCCCATCGGGGGCGTCCGCGAGATGCAGCGACACGGCGAGATCGTCGAACGCCGCGACCGGGAGGGTGGTGGGATCGCTCACCCACTCGGCGCCCGCGGGGATGGTCACCGCCGCGCGCCCGGCGAAGCGCAAAGCGCGCAGGCTGGCGGGCCGGATCGCGCCGCCGGTGGGTGCCGCCGCTTGCGCGATGCTGGCGGCATCGATCACCAGCGGCGCGCGCCCGAAGGCATTGGAGAAACGCACCCGCACGCGCTGACCCGCGAGGCTGGGACGAACGATCTGGCGCAGCGTGGCGTCGCGCAAAGCCTCGGGCTCGAGCTGCGCGTCCGCGGCGGGGGCGAGCTGCGACGACGACCAGGCCGCCTGCCAGCTACAGGGCGCCGCGGTCGCCGGCGCAGCGGCGAGCAGCGCGGCGGCGGACGCGCATCGTGCGATCGACCGCGCATGATCCCGCGACCGCCGCGGTCGAGGACCACCAGCGTCGCGCATCGCGTGCCCAAGTTCCCGCGCGCGCAGGAGCACGGGCGGGCGAAGAGAGGAGAAGGGCACGGACGCCTCCAGAGAAAGGGGCCGACCTCGCGCAGGAGGCCGGCCCAGCCATCGGCACGTCTCGCAGGGAAAGGAAGGTGAGACGTGCCGAAACCGATCAGAAGCGGGCGCGCAGGCCGAACAGCACCTGCCGCCCCGGAAAGGGATGTTACCGGCGGCGGCGTCGTAGCCGACCGTCGCGACATGCAGGACGGACACGCATCCTCTCTCTCCTCATCATGATCTCGCCCGCTTTTGTGCGGCAGACCTTCGCGTTTCTGTTAGCGCTATCAGGCAAACAACTAAGCGTCGCGGGATAGATCGTCAAGCGCGCGCCGTCGGAGGTATGACCAATCGTAGCACGTTGAAGGCCCGGGATTAATTAGTGCTCGCGCGATCGGCGTGGTCATACCGCTTTACAAGCCCTATGCCGGATGATGCGATCGCTCGACATTCGATGACGTCGAGCTCAGGATCGGCGCCGAGATCGCCAGGTCATTTGACGCCGCGTCAACCACATTTCGCCCCCTGAGCTCCTCATTTATACCGATACAGCCGCACCTTCTGGATCTGCCACGCGCCGGGGGCGAGCCGGATGTGACGCCCCTGATGGGTCTGGTCGCCGTTGAGCACACGTCCGGCGACCCAGCGGGCGTCGGCATCGAACACGCCCTCCTCGGCGCGATCGATCCCGGCGAGCGGCAGGTCGCCCCCGCGCGGTGCGAAGGTCACCGTGATCCCTTGCCCCGCGACCAGATAGTCCTCCGGCCCGGTCTGGATGATCAACCCGCCATAGCCAGCGGTCTCGGGCGTGATCGCCGGCCGCTGGATGTCGGCGTAGGCGATGGTGAAGCGGTAATCCCCGATCACCCGCGTGTCGGGCGCATAATCGAGCGACTCGTCATAGGCCTGACGCGGCTTGAACCCGGCCATCCGATCCGTCCCCTGCGCGGCCAGGATGTGGGGGCGCAACTGGTCGAGCACCGCATAAGCGTCCTTGAGCCGGCCGGGTGCCTCGTCGATCGAGTCGATCGAGAAGGGGCCGAAGCCGATCGCGTCATGCTCGCCGATCGCGTAGAACGCGTTGGCCGGCACGATCGGGTTGTCGGCATTGTGCGCCTCGGGGATGAAGAGCGGATTGTCGGCGCGCTTGTAGCGGTCGACGATGCGGGTGAAGTTCGGGAAGTAGATGTCGGGCGCGAGCAAATCGATCGACGGCGCCCCCGCCTTCCACACGTCGATCAGATGCGGCAGCGGCCCGCCGCTCGGATATTCGCCCGGTATCCGCCCCGGCCGATTGAGCGCGACGTTGACGTACATCGGCAGCGCATAGGCGGCCTTGCCCGCGCGGGTCAGCGCGTCGGCGAAGCGCGCGTAATGCCAGGCGGCGAACACCTCTGCCCCCGCGTCGCCGGCGCCGAACAACTCCTCCCAATTGCCCTGCGTCCGCGCGCCGCGGTCGACCCACATGGCGCGCATCTCGGGCACCAGCGCATCGCGGTGCCGGACGAGATAGTCGACCAGCTCGCGCGGGACGGGCGCGTGGAAGGCGGCGTCGGCCGCAGGGCTATAGTCGCGCGCGACCGGCAGCATGCCGATCTCATTCTCCACCTGCGCCATCACCACGATATTGTCGCGCGCGTCGACCGCGGCGAGATGCGCCATCAGCGCGGCATAGGCCTTCTGGTCGGCGGCGAGCGTCTGCCCCCCGAAGGTGGAGAGGATCTCGACCGATTGCCCGTTGGGCAGCGCCGCGCGCGGGAAGCGCGCCTGGTCGCGCTTCACCCAGGATGGGACATAGGTCGACATCGAGTTCTTCCACGCGCCGAACCACAGGATCACCAGCTTGAGATCGTTGGCGCGCGCCGCCTTGAGCATCGAATCGACGCTCGACCAGTCGAACCGCCCCTCCTCCGGCTCGATCAGCTCCCACGAGACCGGCGCGAGCACGGTGTTGAGATGCATCGCGCGCAGCCGCGCCCAGTGCGGCGCCATATAGGCCGCCGACGATGCCGCCGAGTTGCTCAGCTCACCCGCGATCAGCAGCTGCGGCTCCCCCTTGACGACGAGTTGCATGGTGTCGCCCTTCTTCACCAGCCGCGGCGGCTCGGCATGGACGGGCGCGGCGGCGAGCGCGGCACTGGCGAGCAGAAGGGCGCGGCGCATGGTCACTCCGACAGGGTCACCGCGCGATAGCGCGGGTTGAGCAGGTGGAAGACGAGCAGCGCGACCAAATAGGCGACGCCGCACGCGACGAAGAAGGGTCCGTAGCTGCCGACCGTGTCGAGCAGCACCCCGAGCGACTTGGAGGCGATGAACCCGCCCACCGCACCCGCGAAGCCGCCCAGTCCGATCAACGTGCCCTGCGCATAGCGCGGGAACAGGTCACCCGGCAGCGCGAACAGGTTGGTGGAGAAGCCCTGATGCGCCGCGCAGGCGAGCCCGATCGCGAGCACCGCCCACCAGATGCTGCTCGCGTCCGCCGCGAACATGACCGGCAGCGCGAACAAGGCGCAGGCGAACATGGCACGCTTGCGCGCGCGGCCGGCCTCGACCCCGCGGCGCAACAGGTGCGACGAATACCAGCCGCCCGCGATCGCCCCGACATCGGCGAGGATGTAGATCGCCACCAGCGGCGGGCCGAAGCTCTTGAGGTCGTAGCCATATTGCTTGTTGAAGAAGTCGGGCAGCCAGAACAGGAAGGTCCACCAGACCGGGTCGATCAGGAAGCGACCCGCCATATAGGCCCAGGCCTCGCGCCGTCGCAGCACGGTGAGGAAGCCCGCGCGGCCGCTGTCGACCGCGGGCTCGGCCTCGATCCAGCCGCGCTCCTCGGCGGAGAGCCGCGGGTGATCGCCCGGCTTGTGGTAGAAGCGCCACCAGGCGAACAGCCAGACCAGGTTGAACAGCCCGGTGACGATGAACGCCCAGCGCCAGTCGAGCGCCAGCCCCGCCACCAGGAAGCCGACCAGCAGCGGGGTGACGATCGCGCCGACATTGGCGCCGGCGTTGAAGATGCCGATCGCGAGCGCGCGTTCCTTCTTGGGGAACCATTGCGACGCCGCGGCGAGCGCCGAGGGATAGGTGCCCGCCTCCCCGAAGGCGAGCGGGATGCGCGCGACGACGAATCCCGTGGTCGAGGTGACGAGCGTCTGCGCGAAATGGCCCACCGTCCAGCTGCCCATCGCGAGCAGATAGCCGAGCTTGGGGCCGAGCCGGTCGATCAGCCAGCCGAACAGCAGGAAGCCGATCCCGTAGAAGACCTGGAAATAGCCGGTGACGTCACCGTAGCCGGTGTTGGTCCAGCCGTAGAGCGCGGCGAGCTGCGGCTTGAGCACGCCCAGCACCAGACGGTCGATGTAGGACAGCACCACCGCGGCGAAGAGCAACGCGCAGATCAGCCAGCGCACCCGCCCGCGCGGCCGTGCCACCGCCCGCGCCGCGGTCTCGGGCGCCGCTTTGGCAGCCTCGGTGATGTCGCTCATGCCGAGGTTCCTTGTTCCGTCGTCACCCCGACGGACGCGCGGCTCCGGCCCGTCGCCAGAGCGACACGTCCGGCTCCTGCAGAACCATGGACCCTGGCCGCCGCGAGGCCTTTGCCAAACCTTCCGTCATCCCGGACTTGTTCCGGGATCCACCGTGCCGCAAACCAACGGCGCGCTGTTTTCGCCGTGACGTGGATCCCGGAACAGGTCCGCGATGACGGAAGATGAAGAGCGTCGCGCGACGTTCGCGAAGGTCCCGCGCTCGCCGGGATGACGGTCGAACGACGCACCCTCACCAGCTCCACAGCGTGCCGTCCTCGAGCCGGTTCACCGGCAGATAGGCACGCTTGTAATCGTAGCCCGCCGCCAGTTCCTCGTCGATGTCGACGCCCAGCCCCGGCGCCTCGCCCGGATGCATGCGGCCATCCTCGAAGCGATAGGCGTGCGGGAAGACCGCGTCGGTCTCGGCGGTGTGCGGCATATGCTCCTGAACGCCGAAGTTCGGCACCGACAGGCCGAAGTGCAGCGCCGCCGCCATCGTCACCGGCGACAGATCGGTGGCGCCGTGGCACCCGGTGCGCACCTGATACAGATCGGCCAGCGCGGCGATGCGGCGCAGGTGCGTGATGCCGCCGGCGTGGACGATCGTGGCGCGGACATAATCGATCAACTGCTGCTCGATCAGCGTCTTGCAGTCCCAGATCGAGTTGAACACCTCACCCACCGCGATCGGCGTGGTGGTGTGCTGCCGGATCAGGCGGAAGCCTTCCTGCTGCTCGGCGGGGGTCGGGTCCTCGATCCAGAAGGGACGGTAAGGCTCGAGATCGCGCCCGAGCCGCCCCGCCTCGATCGGGGTCAGGCGGTGATGCACGTCGTGGAGCAGATGGATGTCCGGCCCCAACGCCTCGCGCGCCGCGGCGAACAGGTCGGGGACGACGCGCAGGTAACGCTCGGTCGACCAGACCGATTCGCTCGGCAGGTCGGCGTCGGCGGGTTCGTAGCGTTGCCCCGGCTTGGCGACACCATAAGTGGAGGCCAGCCCGGGGACGCCGCATTGCAGCCGGATCGCGCGATAGCCCTGGTCGCGATGCGCCAGCGCGGTGGCGATCGTGTCCTCGATCGTGGTGCCGTTGGCGTGGCAATAGACGAGGCAGGCCTCGCGGCTCGCGCCACCGAGCAGCTGATAGAGCGGCAGGCCCGCGATCTTGCCCTTGATATCCCACAACGCCACGTCGACCGCGGCGATCGCGCTCATCGTCACCGGACCGCGCCGCCAATAGGCGCCCTTGTACAGGAACTGCCACAGATCCTCGATGCGGTGCGCGTCGCGACCGATCAGACAGGGGATGACATGATCGGTCAGATAGCTCGCCACCGCCAGCTCGCGCCCGTTGAGCGTCGCGTCACCCACGCCGGTGGTGCCGTCGTCGCAGCTGATCTTGAGCGTGACGAAGTTACGCCCCGGTGAGGTGATGATGACGCGGGCGTCGACGATCTTGGGCATAAGCGGGGGCGGCTCCTCAGGCGGTCGCTCGGGCAACGACCGGCAGGACGGTATCGGAGAAGCGCGTGCGCGCGTCGAGGGGCAGCCGGGTCGCGGTGGTGGGAAGTGCGACGCCGGGTGCCCCGCTCATGCGGCACCGACCGGCAGAGGCGCGCGGCCCATGAGGGTGGATCGTGGCGGGATCGTCGATCACGCGGGTCTCTCTCCTGTGCCGCGCCGCCGTCGTCTGGTCGCGACGGCTTGCCTATTCGGCTGATAGCGGTAACATGGTCGAGACAAGGCGGCGATGTCAATGCCGTATGACGACATGGAGAGGCACATGACAGGCCACGGCAGGTGGAGGGGAACGATCGCCGCGACGCTGGCGCTCGTCATGGCCGCGGCGTCCCCGGCGCGCGCCGACGACGGTTACCGGCTGTGGCTGCGCGGCGAAGCGCCGGTCGGTCCGAGCGCGCGGGTCACCGTGCGCGACGAGACCGCGACGCTCCGCCTCGCCGCGGAGGAGCTGACCCGCTCGCTCCCCGCCGGCATCGCCGACGTCACGCTCGCGCTGGCGGCGGACCCGCAAGTGGCGGCGCTTCGCCTCCCCACCGCATCGCTCGGGGACGAAGGCTATCTGATCCGTCGCGTCCGGCTCGGCCAGCGCGAGACATTGCTCGTCACCGGCAACAGCGACCGCGGCGTGCTCTACGGCAGCTTCGCCCTGCTGCGCCAGCTCGCGACCGGGGCGGACGCCACCCGGCTCGCGCTCGCCTCCAGCCCGCGCGTCAAATTGCGCGTGCTCAACCATTGGGACAATCTCGATGGCAGCGTCGAGCGCGGTTACGCCGGCCAGTCGCTGTGGGACTGGTGGACGCTGCCCGACTTCAAGGACCCGCGCTACACCGACTATGCCCGCGCCAACGCCTCGCTCGGGATCAACGGCACCGTCCTCAACAACGTCAACGCCAAGGCCGACAGCCTGACGCCGCGCTACATCGCCAAGGCGGCCGCGCTCGCCGACGTGTTCCGCCCCTGGGGGATCAAGGTCTATCTGTCGGCGCGCTTCTCCGCGCCGATCGAGCTGGGCGGTCTCAAGACCGCGGACCCGCGCGACCCCGCGGTCGCGGCATGGTGGAAGACCAAGGCGGACGAGATCTACCGCGCCGTCCCGGATTTCGGCGGCTTCCTGGTCAAGGCCAACAGCGAGGGCCAGCCCGGACCGCGCGACTATGGCGCGACCCATGCCGATGGCGCCAACATGCTCGCCGCCGCGGTGCGCCCGCATGGCGGGATCGTGATGTGGCGCGCCTTCGTCTACGCCGACACCGATCCGGAGGACCGCGCCAAACAGGCCTATAGCGAGTTCAAGCCGCTCGACGGCACGTTCGCCGACAATGTGCTGGTGCAGGTGAAGAACGGCGCGATCGACTTCCAGCCGCGCGAGCCTTTCCATCCGCTGTTCGGCGCGATGCCCAAGACGCCGCTGCTGATGGAATTCCAGATCACCAAGGAATATCTCGGTTTCGCGACCCACCTCGCCTATCTGGGCCCGCTCTTCACCGAGACGCTCGCCGCGCGTACCGGGCGCGGTGCCGAGACGGTCGCCGACGTGGTCGACGGCGCGGCCGAGCATCACGCGCTCAGCGGCATGGCGGGGGTCGCCAATATCGGACGCGACCGCGACTGGTCGGGCTCTACCTTCAACCAGGCCAATTGGTACGCCTTCGGCCGGCTCGCCTGGGATCCCACGCTCGGCGCCGAGCCGGTCGCGCGCGAATGGGCGCAACAGACGTTCGGCACCGACCCGGGCGTCGTCGATCCCGTGGTGCGGATGATGATGGCCTCGCGCGAGGCGGTGGTCGATTACACCGGCGCGCTGGGGCTCGCGCACGTCATGGCGACGGGGCATCATTACGGACCGGGGCCGTGGGTGAGCGACCTCAAGCGGCCCGAATGGAACCCGGTCTATTACCACCGCGCCGACCGCGGCGGCATCGGCTTCGACCGGACGCGCTCGGGCAGCGACGCGGTCGCGCAATATGCGCCCGCGCTGGCGAAGCGGCTCGCCGATCCCGCCACCACGCCGGAGCGCGAGCTCCTGTGGTTCCATCATGTCGGCTGGGATCGCCGCATGGCCTCGGGCAAGACCCTATGGGAGGAGCTGGTGGCGCATTACGACCGCGGCGTGGCCGCGGTCGGGACGATGCGCGCGAGCTGGGACGCGCTGCGCGACCGCGTCGACGCCGAGCGGTGGGGCAAGACCGCGACCTATCTGGCGATCCAGCAGCGCGAGGCACGATGGTGGCGTGACGCGAGCCTGGCCTATTGGATGTCGGTCAACGGCCGCGCCCTGCCCGCCGGGGTCGCCGCGCCCGCGCACGATCTCGCCTGGTACAAGGCGCAACTTTTCCCGCACGCCCCCGGCCATCCCGAATGACGGCGCCTCTTGCGGCGGTGGTGGTCGCCGCCGTAACGTTCGTGGCGAAAGGATTTTCATGAAGGAAAGCCGCGGCTCGCGTCGTCAGCGCAACGCCCCCACGATCAGCGACGTCGCGCAGCATGCGGGGGTGTCGCCGATGACGGTGAGCCGGGTCATCAACGCCGAGAGCAACGTCCGTCCCGAGACGCGGCGCCGGGTGCAGGAGGCGATCGCCGCGCTCCATTACGCGCCCTCCGCGGCGGCGCGGACGCTGGCGGGCGGCGAGGAATTCCGCCTCGGCGTGCTCCACACCAACACCAGCCTGTTCTATTTCAGCGAGTTCCTGGTCGGATGCCTCGATCAGGGCAGCCGCCAGAACTGCACCATCGTGATCGAGAAATGCGAGGAAGGCACCGAGCTGGCCGCGATCGAGCATCTGCTGCGCGGCCGCGTTGACGGTGTGCTGCTGCCGCCCCCGCTCGGCGATTCACCGGTCGCGCTGGAGGCGCTGCGCGCGCGCGACGTGCCCGTGGTGGCGGTGTCGACCGGGCGCGCGCCGGAATGGGCGCTGTCGGTCAGCATCGACGATCGCCGCGCCGCTTATGAGATGACACGCCACCTCGGCGCGCTCGGCCATCGCCGCATCGGCTTCATCACCGGCGCGGCCAACCAGACCGCCAGCGCCGAGCGGCTCGCGGGGTATCGCGACGCGCTCGCCGACATGGCGCTCGCGGCGGACGAGTCGCTGGTGGCGGAGGGATGGTTCACCTATCGCTCGGGGCTCGACGCCGCGGAGCAGTTGCTCGAACTGGCGGAGGCGCCGAGCGCGATCTTCGCCGCCAATGACGACATGGCGGCCGCGACGGTGGCGGTCGCACATCGACGTGGGTTCGACGTGCCCGGCGACCTCACCGTGGTAGGCTTCGACGATTCGGCGCTGGCGACGACGATCTGGCCCGAGCTGACGACGATCCGCCAGCCGGTGAGCGATATGGCACGCACCGCGGTCGACCTGCTGGCGCGCGAGATCCGCGCGCGCAAGACCAGCGACACCGGGCTCGACCATCCGCATCTGCTGGCGGACTATCAGTTGATCCGGCGCCAATCCGACGCGGCGCCGCGGCGCCGGCCCAATGCGGCGCCCCGCCGCGCGCAGGCGGGGGCCGCCTAGGCGACCGAGGCGTTAGCCCTGTGCTGCCACGGCTCCGGCGTCGCTGAACCGAACCTCGACCTCCTCCTCCCGTCATCCCGGACGTGTTCCAGGATCCACTGTTCCGCAGGCTCAAGGCTGGGGGACGCGCGGTACGGTGGATTCCGGAACACGTCCGGGATGACGGGAGGCGCCGGGCGACGTCACATCCTATGACGACGGCCGGCCGCCTTCGCAGGCGACCGGCCGCTGTCACCGAGACACCGACCCCGCCCGCGAACGGGCGGGGCCGCCTCGCTCATCCCACCATGTCCTCGAGCTCGCGCCCGCGGGTCTCATGCACCATCGCGCGCACGAAGAAGAACGAGATCGCCGCGAAGATCGCATAGCCCGTATAGGTCACCGCCAGGCCGGGTGACACCGCCAGCGCCGGGAAGCTCACCGAGATCGCGGCATTGGCGATCCACTGCGCGAAGCCCGACACCGCCAGGCCCGAGCCGCGGATCTGGTTGGGGAACATCTCGCCCAGCATCACCCACATTACCGGGCCCCAGCTGGCGTTGAAGAAGATCACGTACAGATTGGCCGCCACCAGCGCGATCACGCCGTTGTTGCCGGGCAGGCTCACCGCGCCCGCCGCGTCGGTCACCGCGGTGGAGAAGGCCCAGGCGACCACCGCCAGCGTCACCGCCATGCCGGCCGAGCCGACCAGCAGCAGCGGCTTGCGCCCGATCTTGTCGACGGTGACGATCGTGAACAGGCACGCGCCGATCGACAGCACGCCAGACAGGATGTTGGTCTGCAGCGCGTAATCCTCGGAGAAGCCGACCGCCTCCCACAAGGTCGCGCCGTAATAGAAGACGACGTTGATGCCGACGAGCTGCTGGAACACCGCCAGCCCGATCCCGGCCCAGACGATCGGGCGGATCTTGCCCGAGCCGCGATCGATCAGGTCGGAGAGCTTGGGGCGATGATGGTCGCCGGCGAGGCTGGCGCGGATCTCGCCGACCTTGCGGTCGGCCTCGGCGCGGCCGAACAGCCGGGTGAGCACGGCGTGCGCGCGATCCTCGTGCCCCTTGGCGACGAGGTAGCGCGGGCTCTCCGGGATGATCAGCAGCGCGAGCAGATAGACAAGGGCGGGGATCGCCTGGAGCCAGAACATCCAGCGCCACGCCGCGAAGCCGAACCAGAAGTCGGCGGTGGACCCGCCGGCGTAGCGCGCCAGCGCGAAGTTCGCGACGAACGCGCCGGTCAGGCCGGTGATGATCATCACCTGCTGCACGCTCGACAGCCGGCCACGTACCGCCGCCGGCGTCACCTCGGAGATGTAGACCGGCGAGATCACGCTCGCCGCGCCGACGCCCAGCCCGCCGATGATGCGCGCGAAGATGAACAGCGCCGAGCTCGAGGCCGCGCCGGCGAGCAGCGCGCTGACCAGGAACAGCGCCGCCGACAGCATCATCACGCTGCGCCGCCCGATCCGGTCCGCCAGCCGCCCGGCGCTGAACGCGCCGATCGACGAGCCGATCAGGATCGCGCCGACATTGACGCCGATCCCCAGTTTGCCGAGATCGAACGCGCTCTCCAGCCCCTTCTGGGTGCCGTTGATCACGCCCGAATCATAGCCGAACATGAAGCCGCCGATCGTCGCCACCGCGACGATGGCGGCGATGAAGCCCATGTTGACGCTCGCTGCGTCGCCCTCATCCAAAGCCGTAGCCATCCTCACCCGCTCCCACTCTCTATCGTTGCTTCATACCTCGGCGTCGGTCACCGCGACGCCGGCCACCCCCGGCTCGAACGCGAACAGGTCACCCGCGAGCGGCTGTGCGGCGAGCGCCGCCGCGTCGAGCCCCTTGCGCGCGGTGGTCGCATAAGCGGTGCGCAACCCGTCGCCGCCGAAGGCGATCTTGGTCACGTTCGCGACCGGGAAGCGCACCGTCGTCATCAGCGCGCCCATCGCATCGTAGCGACGCACACCCCAACCACCGAACAGACCGACCCAGAGGCCTCCCTCGGCGTCGAGCACCGAGCCGTCGGGATAGCCCGCGCCGTCCTCGATCGTGACGTGGCGTTCGGGCGTGCCGAGCGTGCCGTCGTCGTGCAGCGCCACGCGCCAGATCGTCTTGCCCAACGTGTCGGTGTGGTAGAGCGTCGTCGCGTCGGCGCTGATCGCGGGGCCGTTGGTGATCACCACCGGGGCCAGCCCGCTGTCCGCGCAATGACCGTCGCCATGGCGATAGAGCCGCCCGGTCGCCGCGGCCTCGTCGTCGTCCATGCTGCCGAACCACAGCCGCCCGCGCGAGTCGGGCGCGGCGTCGTTGAGCCGGTTGCCGGGACGATGCGGCTCGGGATCGTGGAACGGCGTGAACGCGCCGGTGGCCGGATCGAAGCGGTGCAGACCGGTCTTGACCCCCGCGATCAGGTCGCCGCGCGTGCTCGGCAAGACCCAGCCGATCTGGTCGGGCGCGGTCCAGCGATCATGCGCGCCGCTGGCGGGATCGAAGCGGTGGACATGATGTCGCTTGATGTCGACGAACCACAGCCGCCCGCGCGCCCAGACCGGCCCCTCGCCGAGCGTGGCGCCGACCGACAGGACCGAGCGCACCTCCATCTCAGCGCCAGCCGGCGTCGACGAAATAATCGTGCCCGGTACACATGCGCGCGTCGTCCGAGGCGAGAAACAGCGCCAGCGCCGCGACATCCGCGGGCTGGATCCGCCCGTCCAGGCATTGCGCCGCGACGATCTCGGCCTCGCCCTCGGGCGTGTACCATTTCTCCTGTCGCGGGGTCTGGACGTTGCCCGGCACGATCGTGGTGACGCGGATGTTATCGCGACCCAGGTCGCGCGCCATGCTGCGCGTCATCCCCTCGATCGCGGCCTTGGCGGTCTGGTACAGCACCAGATCGGGCAGGCCGAGATGCCAGCTGATCGACCCGAAGTTGACGATCGCGCCCCCACCCGCGCGCTTCATGTGCGGCACCGCCGCCTGCGCCGCGAAGAACAGATGGCGCAGGTTGACCGCCATCCGCTCGTCCCAATAGGCCGGGGTCACCTCGGCGATGCTGTGGCGATCGTCGTTGGCGGCGTTGTTGATCAGCACGTCGAGGCCGCCGAGCGCCTGTGCGATCGAGTCGATCGTGCCCGGCAGCGCGGCGACGTCGGTGAGGTCGCAGCCACGGAACAGCGGCGCCGGGTCGAGCCGCGCGGCCAGCGCGGCGCCCGCCTCGGCGTTGACGTCGACGAAGGCGACGCGCGCGCCCTGGCGCGCGAACGCCTCGACCAACCCCGCGCCGATCCCGGTCGCGCCGCCGGTGATCAGCACCTTCTTGTCACGCAATGACGGATAGGTCGCCGGCTGGCTCACGCGGCGGTGCCCAGCAGGCCGCGCGCGGCGAGGTTGCGGATCAGCGCGCCGATGCCGACTTCCCAGGGCGCCGCCTCCTTCGAGGTGACCACCCGGTTGGTCAGCCGGCCGAGCCGCTCGCTCTCGATCGTGACGCGATCACCGACCTTGTGGGTGAAGCCGCGGCCGGGCTCGTCGCGATCCTGCACCGGGGCGAACAATGTGCCGAGGAACAGCACGAAGCCGTCGGGATATTGATGCTCGGACAGCGTCTGGCGCACCAGGTCGAGCGGGTCGCGGCTGATCTCGGCCATGTTGCTCTTGCCGTCGAGCACATAGCCGTCCTCGCCCTCGATCCGCAGCCGCACCTCGGCGCCGCGCACGTCGTCGATCGTGAAACTGTCGTCGAACAGCCGCACCAGCGGGCCGAGCGAGCAGGAGGCGTTATTGTCCTTGGCCTTGCCGAGCAGCAGCGCCGAGCGCCCCTCGAAGTCGCGCAGGTTGACGTCGTTGCCGAGCGTCGCGCCGATCGCAGTGCCGCGGCTGTCGACCAGCAGCGCGACCTCGGGCTCGGGGTTGTTCCAGCTCGAATCGGAGCGGATGCCGATCTCGGCGTCGGGGCCGACCGTCGCGAGCACCGGCGCCTTGGTGAACACCTCGGCGTCGGGGCCGATCGCCACCTCGAGATATTGCGACCACAGGCCGTCCTCGATCAGCGCCGCCTTGAGCGCCGCCGCCTCCGGCGTGCCCGGCACAACCGAGCGGATCGAGCCGCCGACGCGCGATTCCAGCCGCCCGCGGATCTCGGCCGCGGCGGACCAGTCGCCGCGCGCGCGCTCCTCGATGACGCGCTCGATCGCGGACACCGCGAAGGTGACGCCGCACGCCTTGACGCATTGCAGATCGACCGGGCTGAGCAGCGCGAGCCCGGCGGCGTCGAGCGCCCCGAGCGAGCGGCCGCCCGCGCCGGAGAGATCGCCCGCCTCGACCAGCATCGCGACCGTGGGCGCCACCGCCGACATGTCGAACGCCTCGCCCGCGATCACCAGGAGCGGGATCGGCCCCTCCGCCGTGTCGGCGCGGCCGATGAAGCGGCCCCGCGCCCAGTCGTGCGGCAGACCCGACGCGGTCGCGTCCTGTTCGAGCGCCATCACCCCTCCCCATCAAGCCGGCTATTGATAGCGCTACCAACACGGTTGCGGGGGATGTGTCAAGACAATGCCCGTCGCGCGCCGCGACGCGCGGCGCCCAGGCCGTGTCGCTAGGCGATCATTCCCGCATAAGCGGCAGACCGCAAGACGCTTTCTATCTTCTCCGGCCGGCCGAGCAGATATCCTTGCACCTGCGGGAACGCCCAGCGCCGCAGCAGCGCGAGCTGTTCCTCGGTCTCGACCCCCTCGGCCGCGACCGGGACGCCGAGGCTCTCGCCCAGCGCGGCAATGCTGCGCACGATCGAGGCGGACGGCGGATGGGTCAGCATCGCCGAGACGAAGCTGCGATCCACCTTCAGCTTGTCGAAGCGGAAATCGCGCAGGTTGCCGAGCGAGGAATAGCCCGTCCCGAAATCGTCCATCACGATCCGCGCGCCGCGCTCCTGCAACGCGCGCAACACCTCCAGCACCGCCTCGCGGCGATGACCGAGCAGGGTCGCGCTCTCGGTCACCTCGAACTCGAGCCGATCGGGCGCGATGCCGTGGCGTTCGGCGAGCGCGAGCAGATCGTCGGCGAGCCCGAGCTTGCGGAACTGCACCGGCGAGAGATTGAGCGCGAGCAGCGCGTGATCCGGCCAGCCGCGCGCCGCGATCATCGCCTGCTCCGCGACCCACAGCCCGAGCGAGTCGATCCGCCCGCTCGATTCGGCGAGCGGGATGAACTGGTCCGGCGGCACGTCGCCGAGTTCGGGATGGTGCCAGCGCAGCAGCGCCTCATAGCCGATCACGCGCAACGTCTGCGCCTCGGCCATCGGTTGATAGACCAGCGACAGCTCGCCGCGCTCGACCGCGCCTTCGAGGTCGCGCGACAAGCGCCAGCGCAGCCGCGTCTCCTCCTTGAGCGCGTCGTCGAAGAAGCGCGCGGTGTGCCGCCCCTCCGACTTGGCGCGGTACATCGCCATGTCGGCGAGATTGTAGAGCTCCTCGCGCGCCTGCTCGGCGCCGGAGAGCGCGACGCCGACGCTCATCTGCACCGGCACCTCGTCGCCCGCGGTGGCGTCGCAGGCGCGGAAGATCCGCATCAGCAGCGCCTCGGCGGCGCGCGGCTGATCGGCGGCGACCTGGATGATCGCGAACTCGTCCCCGCCCAGCCGCGCGACCATGTCGTCGGCGCGAACGCAGGCGGTGAGCAGCTGCGCCGCGCGGTTGAGCGCGCGATCGCCACCGGCATGGCCGAAGCGATCGTTGACCGACTTGAAGTCGTCCAGATCGATCGCGAACACCGCGACGCGCTCGCCCGTCCGGGTCGCGCGCGCCAGATCGTGCGCGAGCCGCTCCTCGAACAGCAGGCGGTTGGGCAGGCCGGTGAGCATGTCGTGATGCGCGAGGAACTCGATGCGCTTCTCGGCGCGGCGGCGCTGCTCGACCGCGTCGCGATATTCGTTGAGGCCGCGCGCGAGGTCACCGATCTCGTCGGCCCGGTCGCGCCCGGCGACCTTCACCTCGGTCTCGGCGCCGGTGTTGAACTGGCGCAGCTGGTCCGCGATCGCGACGATCGGCCGCAGCACGCGTCGCCGCAGCCACAGCACCGAGGCGAGCAGCAGCAGCAGCACCGCCAGCACGCCAAACACGATCCGCGAGATGCTGGCGTACAGCTCGCGCGAGCTGCGCGCGACCGCGGCGTCGATGCGATTGACCAGCACCATCCGCGCCGCCGCACGCTCACGCTCCAGCACGCGCAGCGCGGCGAGAAACTCGGGCATGTGTCGCGCGATCTGCCGCGGCTCCGCGCGCGCGTCGCCGATCAGCAGCGCGGCCAGGTGCGCGAAATCGGCGGTGGCGCGATCCCGCGCCGACCCCGCCGGACCGAGCGACCCCTGCGTGGCGCGGAACGTGGCGAGCGCGCGCTCCACCCGCCGCCACTGCACCGGCGTGATCGCACGCGGCACCTCGGCGGCGCGGGTCACCTCGCCGATCGCGAGCCGGAGCTGCTGCTGCGCGCGATCCTGCGCGTCCTCGACACGCAGCCGCTCGCTCAGCCGACGGACCGACTGATTGGCGTGCCGCACGTCACCCGCGACGATCCAGCCCGCGGCGAGCAGCAGCAGCACCACGGCCACGACCGTTCCGAACGCGGCGATCACACGGGTCGAGATTGACGTCGGCAGCACGGCTCCTCCGAGGACGAGCGTCATAAGCGTGAAGGCTTACTCAATCATGAGCGGCGACGCCGCGCTTGCCTACCCCGGTCGTGCCCGGCACAGACCGGGGTTCAAGGGAGATCATCGATGAACAGGCGCAATTTCATCGCCGGCGCGACCGCCGCCGCGACCGCACCGGCATGGCCGGCGCTGGCGGCGACGCCGGCGACCCCGGCGAACGGCGACGCGGCGCTCCGCGCGATGCTGGACCGCTTCTTCTATGCCCGGCTGGAGGAAAGTCCCGAACAGGCCACGCGGCTCGGGCTCGACAGCGGCGCGCGCGTGGGGCTCAAGCGCCGCCTCGACGACGGTTCCTCGGCCGCGCAGACGCGCGCCCTGGCGCGCGCCAGGCGCGAACTGGCGGCGCTGCGCGACGTCGAGCGAGCGTCGCTCTCGCCCGCGGCGCGGCTCGACCTCGACGTCGTCACCTACCAACTCACGCAGGCGATCGCCGGCAGCGAGCGCTTTCCCTATGGCGCGACGATGGGCCGGTTCGCGCCTTATGTGCTGAGCCAGCTCACCGGCGCCTATCGCGACGTGCCCGACTTCCTCGAATCGCAGCATCGCGTGCGCGACGCGGCCGAGGCGGATGCCTATCTGGCGCGGCTCGACGCGCTCGCCGGCGCGATCGAGGACGACAGCGCGCGCCAGCGTGCCGACGTGGCGCGCGGGGTGTTCGCGCCCGACTATATCCTCGACACGACGTTGCGCCAGCTCGCCGCCTTCCGCGACCAGCCCGCCGCCGAGACCGCCGCGGTGCGGTCCTTCGCCGCCAAGCTGGCCGCGGCCGGGCTGCCCGCCGCGCGCGCCGCGCAGGCGCAGGCGTTGGTCGAGCGCGAGGTGTTCCCCGCGCTCGATCGCCAGCGCGCGCTCGTCACCGAGCTTCGCGCCCGCGCGGTCCATGACGCGGGCTGCTGGCGACTACCCGACGGCGAGGCCTATTACGCCGCCGCGGCGGAGGCGGCGACGACGGTGCCGCTGTCCGGCGACGAGATCCACCGGCTCGGGCTCGCGCAGGTGGCGGAGATCGGCGCGCGGATCGACACGATCCTCGCCGCACAGGGGATGAGCCGCGGCACGGTCGGCGAGCGGCTGGTCGCGCTCAACCGGCGTCCAGACCAGCTGTATCCGAGCGACGACGCCGGGCGCGAGGCGCTGCTCGCGCAGCTCACGCGCCAGATCGCGGCGATGCAGCGGCGCCTGCCCGAGGCGTTCACCTCGCTGCCCAAGGCACCCGTCGAGGTGCGCCGCGTCCCGGCCTCGATCCAGGCGGGGGCGCCGGGGGGCTATTACCAGAACGCCTCGCTCGATGGCTCGCGCCCGGCGATCTATTACATCAACCTGCGCGACACGTTCGACCGACCCAAGTTTGGTCTGGCGACGCTGACCCACCATGAGGCGGTGCCGGGTCATCACCTGCAGGTGACGCTGGCGCTGGAGAGCGAGGACATCCCGCTGATCCGCCGACGCGGCTTCTTCTCGGGCTATTCGGAAGGGTGGGCGCTCTACGCCGAACAGCTCGCCGACGAGATGGGGATGTACGAAGGCGATCCGCTCGGCCAGGTCGGCTATCTCCAGTCGCTGCTGTTCCGCGCGACGCGGCTGGTGGTCGACAGCGGGATGCACGCCAAACGCTGGAGCCGCGAGAAGGCGACCGATTACCTGATCGCGACCACCGGGATCGCGCGCGGGCGCAGCCAAAGCGAGATCGACCGCTATACCGTCTGGCCGGGTCAGGCGTGCAGCTACAAGATCGGGCACACCGTCTGGGCGCGCCTGCGCGACGAGGCGAAGGCGCACCCGGGCTTCGACCTCAAGCAGTTCCACGAGGTGCTGCGGCTCGGTGCGATGCCGCTCACCGTGCTGGAAACAACGGTGCGCGAACGCTGGGGAGCGACCGCCCCGCGCGGCTGAGCGCGCCGCGATGCGATCGTCCTGAGCGGCGCGGCGCCGCTCAGGACAGGTCCGACGCCCCGTTCGTCGCGCTCGTGCCGCTCAGATGTCGGCGAAGACGTGCCGCTCGGCCTTGGCACCGGGATGAGTCACCGCGCCCTGATAGGCCGGCCCGACATTCTGCGCGTAGCGCCACAAGGCGCCTGCGCCATAGCCATTCTCGCGCCCCCGCCAGCGCGCGAGGCGCTCGGTGAGGACGTCCTGCTCGACCAGCAGGTCGATCGTTCCCGCCTCGGCGTCAATACGGATGACGTCGCCGTCCTCGACCAGCGCGATCGGGCCGCCCTCGGCCGCCTCGGGGCCGACATGACCGATGCAGAAGCCGCGCGTGCCGCCCGAGAAACGCCCGTCGGTGATCAACGCGACCTTCTCGCCCATCCCCAGCCCGTAGAGCGCGGCGGTGGTGGACAGCATCTCGCGCATCCCCGGCCCGCCCTTCGGCCCCTCGTAGCGGATCACGATCACCTCACCCTCCGCGATCCGGCGCGCCTCGACCGCCGCGAACGCGTCCTCCTCACAGTCGAAGCAGCGCGCCGGCCCCTCGAACTGGAGCCGGTGCATGCCAGCGACCTTCACGATCGCGCCATCGGGCGCGAGCGAGCCGCGCAGCCCGACGACGCCCCCGGTCGGGGTGATCGGGGTGGAGACGTCGTAGATCACCTTCTGGTCGGGGTTCCACGTCACCTGGTCGATGTTCTCGCCCAGCGTCCGACCCGTCACCGTCAGGCACTCGCCGTCGAGCAGCCCGCCAGCGAGCATCGTCTTCATCAGCATGTAGACGCCGCCGGCCTCGTACATGTCCTTCGCGACATAGCGACCGCCGGGCTTGAGGTCCGCGATATAGGGCGTGGTCTTGAAGGCCTCGGCGACGTCGAACAGGTCGAAGTCGATCCCCGCCTCATTGGCCATGGCGGGCAGGTGGAGCGCGGCGTTGGTCGACCCGCCCGTCGCGGCGACCACGCGCGCGGCGTTGATGAAGGCGGCGCGGGTGCAGATGTCGCGCGGACGCAGGTTGCGCGCCACCAGCTCCATCACCTGCGCGCCCGCGGCCACCGCGATCTGCTCGCGGGTGGTATAAGGTGCCGGGACCATGTTGCTGTTCGGCAGGGACAAGCCGATGGCCTCCCCGACGCACGCCATGGTGTTGGCGGTGAACTGACCACCGCAGGCGCCATGCCCCGGGCAGGCCACCTTCTCGAGCTCGTGCACCTCGGACAGGGGGCAGGCACCCGCGGCATATTTACCGACCACCTCGAACACGTCGACGACGGTGACGTCACGATCGTGGAACCGGCCCGGGAGGATCGACCCGCCGTAGACGAAGATCGACGGGATGTTGAGGCGGAGCATCGCCATCATCATGCCCGGCAGCGACTTGTCACAACCGGCGAAGCCCACCAGCGCGTCGTAGCAATGCCCGCGCACGCTGAGCTCGACCGAGTCCGCGATCACCTCGCGGCTGACGAGCGAGGCCTTCATCCCCTGATGGCCCATCGCGATCCCGTCGGTGACGGTGATCGTGTTGAAGCGACGCGGCATGCCCCCGCCCTGCTCGACCCCGCGACGCGCCGCATCGGCCTGCGCGTCCAGCGTGGTGTTGCACGGCGCGCTGTCGTTGCCGGCCGAGGCGAGCGCGACGAACGGGCGCGCGATCTCCTCCTCGCTGAGGCCCATGGCATAATAATAGCTGCGGTGCGGCGCGCGCTCGGGGCCGACCGACACATGGCGGCTCGGCAGGCGGGACTTGTCGAAGGTCTGGGTCATGTCGCGCACGCCTATGTCGCGGAAGGGGGCGTTGACGCAAGTATGTTGTCGCAACGGCGGCCGCCGCCATTGCTTTTACGTGCGGACCCGCCACGACCGCCGCGCCGACGGCGGCAGAGGCAACGGCCCCCACCCCCGATCATCGGTCACCCGAGCTCGGCGAGCGCCTTCTCGACATTGTCCATCGTGAAGGGCTTGGCCAGCCGCGGCCGCTCGCGATGCTCGGGTGCGATCTCGTCCCCACCCCCGCCGGTCGCGAAGACGAACGGAATGGCCCGCGCCGCCAACGCGTCGGCGATGGCGAAGCTCTTCTCACCGCCGCGCAGGTTGACGTCGAGGATCGCGGCGTCGATGCCGCCCGCCTCCACGAGCGGCAGCGCGGCCTCGACGCTGTCGGCCGTGCCGGCATGCCCTTTCTCGAGCGCGTCGAGGAAATCCTCGAGCATCATCGCGATCAGGGGTTCGTCTTCGACCAGGAGCACGCGCATCGTCATGCGCGTGCCATAGCGCGTGGGCGCGCGCGTGCAACAGGGCGCGTATACCCGTTATGAAGCGGTGCGCGCCCCGTCCTGTGCCACCAGCACGTCGCGCGTCGCTTCGGCCAGCTGCTGCACCGAGAAGGGCTTGGGCAGGAACGCCACATTGTCGAGGTCGATCGAGCGGCGCAGCTGTTCCTCGGCATAGCCCGACATGAACAGGATCGGGATGCCCGGATGCACCTTGCGCAGCTGACGCGCCAGCGTCGGCCCGTCCATCACCGGCATCATCACGTCGGATATGACCAAGGTCGGCCGGTCGACCCCCTGCATCAACTCCATCGCGGCCTCGCCATTCTCGGCGGCGAGGACGGTATAGCCCTGACGCGCGAGCGCGCGCTCGGCGACCGCGCGCACCATATCCTCGTCCTCGACCAGCAGGATGGTGCCGCTGCCCCACAGATCGCCCGTGCGCTGGCGCGTCGCCGGCTTGCTCGCCGCCGGCGGGGCGCCTGCCTCGGCGGTACCGGCGGTATAGACCGGCAGGTAGATGGTGAACGTCGCGCCCTGTCCCGGTCGCGAATCCGCGAAGATGAAGCCGCCCGACTGTTTGACGATGCCATAGACCGTCGACAGGCCGAGCCCCGTGCCCTTGCCCACCTCCTTGGTGGTGAAGAAGGGTTCGAAGATCTTGGGCAGCACCTCGGGCGGGATCCCGGTGCCCGTGTCGGCGATATCCAGCGCGGTGTAATCGCCGATCGGGACGATGTCGCTGCCGCGGCGGCGGATCTCGGCGATCGGCACCGAGCGCGTCTGGATCGTCAGCTTGCCGCCGGTTCCCTTGCTCAGCATCGCGTCGCGCGCGTTGACCGCGAGATTGACCACCACCTGCTCGAGCTGCCCCGGATCCGCGCGCACCGGCCCCAGGTCACGCCCATGCTTGACCTCGAGCGTCACCGTCTCGCCCATCAGGCGACGCAGCAGGTTCGACACTTCGGAGACGACGTCGGGCAACTGGAGCACCTGCGGACGCAGCGTCTGCTGGCGCGAGAAGGCGAGGAGCTGGCGCGTCAGGCTGGCGGCGCGGTTGGAGTTGGCGCGGATCTGCTGGATGTCGTCATAGTCGCTGTCGCCGGGCGAGTGACGCATCAGCATCAGGTCGCAATGACCGATGATCGCGGTGAGGATGTTGTTGAAATCATGCGCCACACCGCCGGCGAGCTGACCCACTGCCTGCATCTTGGTGGCCTGTGCCACCTCGCGCTTGAGCCGGTTCTCCTCGCCATTGTCCTTGAGGCTGAGCAGGACCGCGGCATCCCCCAGCCCGCGCGCGGCGGCGATCGAGAGCGCGACCGGCTCGTCGGGATGATCCTTGAGCCGCACCGCCAGGTCCATCGAGCGCGCCCCGCCGCTGGCGCGACGGATCGCGTCGGCCACCGCCGCCTTGTCCTCGCGCACGACGAGATCGCCGGGGTAGGTCGGCGCCGAGCCCGGCTCGACGCTGGCAGCGCGCGCGAAGGCGCGGTTCATCTGGGTGAAGCGCCCCTCGCGATCGACCAGCGCGACGCCGAAGGGCATCAGCATCAGCAACCCTTCCAGATCCTCCGCAGCGCCGGCACCCGCGATGCCATTGTCGGCGTCGACCATCGCCACCAGGATCGGCGCGTCACCATCCTCGCCGAGCGGGATCTGAAGCAGCCGCATCGGCGTGGAGGACGCACCCTCCGCAAGGAAACGCACCGTCCCGCCCGGGTCTTCGGTCAGGAAGCGCGCGAGATCCTCGTCGACGATCGTCCCGTCCGGGGCGCCGGTGGCACGCGAGCGCAACACCGCATTGGCGGCGAGGACGTGGCCGTTGGCGGTGATCAGCGCCGCCATCACCCCGGCCGCGCCGAGCTGGGTGCCGAGCGCACCGTCGATCGACTCGAGCAACCGCGCGACCTGGCCGGTCGGCACGTCCGCGCTGACGAACCGCCAGATCAGGTAATCCTGTTGCTGACCGGTGCGCGCGATCACCGCGTCGATCGCGCCCGCCGCGCCGCGCAGCGCGGCGCGCGCGACGCCGTCGCGCCACGCCGCGCGGCCAGCGACCCCGAGCTGCCCAGCGCCGTCGCCCACCAGCGGCAGCGCCGGGGGGGTCGGGAATCCCCCGAACAATTGCTCATAGCGGTCGTTGGCGCATACCAGCCGGCCGCCGCGGTCGGTGATCGCCACGGCGTCCCCGCTCGATTCGGCGAGCGAGCGGACCAGCTCCCAATCATGCTCCACCGCAGGGCCGTTTTCCGGGCCGGCGCGCAGCCGGACCAGCGCGACCGCGACCCCGGCGAGCACCAGCGCCGCCGCGACGAACCCCGCCGCGACCGCCATGTCGCCGATCATCCACAGCACCAGCGCCGCCGCGATCACCCCGGCGAGCGCGGCGATCGCGAGCGCGGCGCGCGGGCCGCGCCACCAGGCGCCGCGCATCTCGAGCGAGGCCAGCGGCATCATCGCGCCCCGCTCACGATCGAGCAGGCGACGGCGTGGCGGCGGCGGTCAGAGGCAGGGATCGTGGCATCCTCTCGTCAACCCTTCTGCGGGATGCAGCTTGTCTTAACCACGCCGGCGCCGCGGCGCCAGCATCGCGCGGCACGTCAATGGCAGCTGCCGCGATCGTGGCGGTGGCGCCACTTGCGCGCGATCCACAGCCGCCAGCCGAGCGCCGCCAGCGCATAGCCCGCGACCGCGGCGACCGCGGTGAGCACCAGCAGACCCAGCACCAGCGGCGGTCCCGCGTCCCACAACCATTGCAGCCAGCCGGTCGCCGCCTCCGCGACCGGCTGCGCCACCGCGGGCGCGTTGGAGCGCAGCAGCCAGGCGCCGATCTGATAGGCGGCGAACAGGATGAAGGGGGTGGTGAAGGGATTGGTGATGAAGGTCACCAGCGCCGCCACGGGCACGTTGGCGCGGAACGGCAGCGCGATCAGCGCGGCGATCGCGATCTGCGCGACCGGGAACAGGATCCCCGCCACCATCCCCAGCGCCACCCCGCGCGGCACCGACCGGCGCGTGAAGCGCCACAACTCGGGCGCGAGCACGCGATGCGCGACCGGGCGCAGCAGCCTGCTCTTCTCCATCGATTCGCGCGTCGGCAGATTGCGCCGGCTCCATGCCGCGATCCGGTCCCATGCCGTCATCGGTCGCGCCGCCACTCAGCTATGCTCACGCAGCACGCGTCCAGCCTCGCGCTTCCACTCGCGCGCCTTGATGTGCTCGCGCTTGTCATGCGCCTTGCGCCCCTTGGCCAGCGCGAGCTCGACCTTGGCGCGGCCCCTGGCGTTGAAATAGACCGTGAGCGGGACGAGCGTCATGCCCTCGCGCGCCACCGCGCCGTGCAGCTTGTTGATCTCGCGCTCGTGCAGCAGCAATTTGCGCGGGCGCTTGGGTTCGTGGTTGAAGCGGTTGCCATGGCTGAACTCGGGGATGTTCGAGTTCACCAGCCACACTTCGTCGCCGGTCACCTCGGCATAGCTCTCCGCGATCGACCCCTCGCCGAAGCGCAGGCTCTTCACCTCGGTGCCGGTGAGCACGATCCCCGCCTCATAGGTGGTGTCGATCGCATAGTCGAAGCGCGCGCGGCGGTTCTCGGCGACGATCTTCTTCTTGTCGAAGGTGGCAGGCTTGGGACGCGACATGCCCGCGATGTAGGCGCAGCCGCGCGTCAGGGCAAAGGGGGCATCGTCGCTTTCGCCGCGGGCGCGTGCGGGGGCGGCTCAGCGGCCGTGCGGGATCCTGAGCCGCACCATCGCCCGCTCGCTGACGAAGCCCCCGACCCTGCCAGGCCCTCCCCGCCGCGGCCGCTACAGCGCCGCGTGCGCCAGCGCGGCGTCGACCGCCGCGCGGCTGGTCTCACCGGGCCAGGTCATCGGCAGCCGCAACCCCTCGGGGAAGCCGGGCCGCACGCGCGTCATCGCGTATTTCACCGGCCCCGGCGAGGCGTCGCTGAAGAGCGCGGCGTGGAGCGGGAACAGGCGGTCGTGGAGCGCCAGCGCCTTGGCCGCGTCACCGGCCGCACAGGCCTGCTGGAAGTCCGCGCTGAGCCGCGGCGCGACATTGGCGGTGACCGAGATGCACCCGACGCCGCCCATCGCGTTGAAGGCCAGCGCCAGATCGTCGTTGCCCGAGAGCTGGCAGAAGTCGTTCCCCAGCGCGGCGCGGTGCTGCGACACGCGCTGGAGGATGCCGGAGGCGTCCTTCACCGCGACGAACAGGCGCGGGAAAGCGGCGACGATGCGCACCAGCGTCTCGGGCTGGATGTCGGTCACGGTGCGCGCGGGCACGTTGTACAGGACGATCGGCAGCGGCGCGTGCTGCGCCAGCGCCTCGAAATGGCGGAAGATCCCCTCCTGCGAGGGACGGTTGTAATAAGGCGGCACCATCAGCGCCGCGTCGGCACCCGCTTCCTTCGCGGCGCGCAGGTTGGCGGCGGCGACGCGCGTGTCGTTCGACCCCGCCCCCGCGATCACCGGCACGCGCCCGCGCGCCTGATCGACGCAGAGACGAACGATCGCGAATTGCTCGTCCTGGGTCAGCGTCGCCGCTTCTCCCGTCGTGCCGCATGGCACCAGCGCGGTCGAGCCCTCCGCGATCTGCCATTCGATCAGGTCGCGATAGGCGCGTTCGTCGAACCCGCCGTCGCGATCGAACGGGGTGACGAGCGCGGGGATGGAACCGGAGAACATGAAGGGTATTTGCTCCTGCGACGGAATTGGGGGGCGCCGTTCAGCGCAGATACGGCTAGGGTCGCTAGTCTGTCCACCGGTCGCGTCGGTCAGTCACAGTGAAGGCGGTCTCGTTGATCCTATTCGTCGCAACAGCAGGCGCCGCGATCCTCGCGGTCGGTCAATATGGTAGCGTCAGCGCGCCGCAAAGCGCGCCGGTTCCTCCGCCACCCCCGTCCACGACGGCGCCCCTCCCCGGACTGGCGCAGCCGCTGGCGCAATGGAAGGTGCTGCAACAGACCGATGCCCTGCCCTTCGACAGCTACGTCAGCTTCCTCACCGCGCACCCGGGCTGGCCCGGCGAGGCCGCGCTGCGCCGCACCGTGGAGCGCAAGGCGTCCGATCCCAATGTCGCGCTCGCCAGCGTCGCGGCCTATTGCCGCCGCTGGTCGCCGCTGACGAGCGCGGGGTGGGTCGCCTGCGCGCGCGCCTATATGGCGACGGGGGCGAGCGCGCAGGCGCAGGAGGCCGCGCGGACCGCGTGGCGGCTGGGCTCGCTGTCGGGTCAGGACGAATCGGCGCTGCTCAGCCAGTTCGGCGGATCGTTCACCGCGGCCGACCATGACCGCCGCTTCGATGCCTCGCTGTGGCAGGGCAACACCGGCGCGGCGGCGCGCGTCCTGCCCTATACCAGCAGCGCGGCACGACCGCTGTTCACCGCGCGGCTCGCCTTCCGCACCGATGCGCCCGAGGCCTCGTCGCTGGCGGCGAGCAACGACGCGATCGGCGCGCGCGATCCCGGCTATATCGCCGACAAGGCGACCTGGCTGCGCGGCGCGGGCGCCTCGCCCAGCGCGCGTTCGTGGCTGGCGCGGACGCGCAGCGGCATGACGCTGCCCGGGAACGTCGAGAAATTCTACGAGGTGTTGCTGGTCAACGCGCGTGCCGCCGCGGCCGACAATCAGTGGCAGACCGCCTATGACATCGCGCGTCAGATCGACGACGCCTATCCGCCGGGCACCGACGTCTCCACCAAGGGCTATGGCGAGCGCGACGATTATACCTCGCTGGCCTGGCTCGCCGGCCAGGCGGCGACCAAGCTGAACCGCCCCGCCGACGCGCGCGCGATGTTCGAGCGCTACGGCCGCGCCAGCCAGGCGCCGCAGACGCGCGCCAAGGGTTTCTATTGGGCCGCCCGCGCCGCCGAACGCGCGCGCCAGCCCGACACCGGCACGCTGTTCGAGCGCGCCGCCGGCTATCGCGACCAATATTATGGCCAGCTCGCGATCGAGCATCTCGGCCGCAAGCTCGTCGCGCCGCCGCCTGCACCGACCCCCGCGATCGATCCGGCGGCGCGTCAGGCGTTCAACGCGCGCGAGATCGTCCGCGCCGCGCAATTCCTCGGCCAGACCGGGCAATATCAGGACCAGACCGCGTTCGTGAAGCAGATCGCGGCGGTCGCCAAGAGCGACACCGACCATTATCTGGCGGACGAACTGTCGCGTCAGCTGCGCCGCCCCGATCTCGGCGTGCTGGTCGGGCGCAGCGCGATGCAGAACGGCCTGACCGAATATAGCGCGAACGGCTTCCCGACCGTCGCGGTACCCAGCGGCTATGAGGACCAATGGACCCTGATCCACGCGGTCGCGCGGCAGGAGAGCCAGTTCGATCGCACCGCGCGCAGCCCGGTGGGGGCCTCGGGGCTGATGCAGCTGATGCCCGCGACCGCACGCGAGCAGGCGGGCAAGCTGGGCCTGTCCTATGACGCCGGGCGACTGGTGACGGACACGGGCTACAACATTCAGCTCGGCTCGAGCTATTTCCAGCGCATCTTCGGGCTATACGGCAGCTACCCGCTGGCGATCGCGGCCTATAATGCGGGGCCGGGCAATGTGAACAAATGGCTCCGCGCCAATGGCGACCCGCGGACCGGCGGGGTCGACATGGTCGATTGGGTCGAGGCGATCCCCTATTCGGAGACGCGCAACTATGTTCAGCGCGTGCTCGAGAATGCGGTGGTCTACGACCTGATGAACCCGCCGCGTGCGCGCAGCCGCGGGCCGAACAATCTCAGCTGGTATCTGGGCCGTCGCGCCGGCGGTTGACCCGCCGCGTCCGGCCCGATCCGGGCGGGCCGGCTCAGTGCGTGCGCGCGCGCTCCCGCGCGGCGGCGATCTGCTGGCGCAGCAGCTCGGACCGGCTCGGCGCCGCGCCCGGCGCTGCGAACACGAGCCGCGGCGCCTGGACGAAGGCGGGAGCGCGAGCGGACAGGTCGGCGGTGCACGGGATCGAAGCGCGCGGATCATAGGTCATTGACGTAACCCCTGGCCGAAAGTGGCACCTTTCTTTGTAGCCCGGCCATGATGGCTGCCGGCTCTACGAGCGCGGTAAATTGCGAGGTCATGTTTCCGCCACGGCCTGCGCGCGATTGCCCTCCCCGCCGCGCGCGCCTAACCAGCGGGGATGAAGCTGATCATCGGCAACAAGGCCTATTCGTCCTGGTCGCTGCGCGGCTGGCTGGCGTGCCGCCAGTCGGGGCTCGCGTTCGAGGAGGTGGTGGTCCCGCTCTACGACGAGGCATGGGACAAGCGCCGCGAGGGCGCGGAGTTCGCGCCCTCGTCGGGCAAGGTGCCGATCCTGTGGGACGGCGAGGCCGTGGTGTGGGACAGCCTCGCCATCGTCGACTATCTCGCCGACAAGGTGGGGCGCGCACGCTTCTGGCCCGAGGACGAGGCCGCGCGGGCGATGGCGCGATCCATGGCGGCGGAGATGCACTCGAGCTTCACCGCGCTGCGCCGCAAGCACAGCATGAACGTGCGCCAGATCTACGCGCCGACGACGGTCGACCCGGATGTCGCGGCCGATCTGACGCGCCTGTTCGAGCTCTGGGCGCAGGCGCGCGCGCGCTTCGGCGGCGGTGGTGAGGGCGATTTCCTGTTCGGCGCGTTCGGCGCGGCGGACATCATGTTCGCACCGGTCTGCACCCGCATCGTCACCTACTCGCTCCCGGCGCCGCGCTTTGCCGCGGCGTACATCGGGGCGGTGCTGCGCCATCCCTTCCTCCAGGACTGGATCGCCGCCGCGCAGGAGGAGGAATGGGTGATCGAGAAGTTCGAGCAGCCCGCCGCCTAATCCGCCCCCTCCCCGCTCCCCGCCGGCTCGGCCGCATAGCCGTGCCGCGGGTGCCAGCGCATCGCGATATCGGGATAATGAACCGTCGAGGCCTCGGGCAGACTCACCGCGAACAGCACGCAGGGCGAGTCGCTCTCGTTGCGCAGATGGTGCGCGTTCGCCTCGCCCTTGCGGAAGGTGGCGATGTCCCCGGCCTGCATCGGGTGTCGCCCGGTATCGTCGACCAGCACCGCCGCGCCGCTGAGCACGATCACCAGCTCGTCCTCCCCCTCATGCCAGTGGCGCTGCGACGACCAGCCGCCCGGCGGCACGGTGACATGGGTCGCGACGAAGTCGCCGAGGCGCATCGCCTCGGACAGCACGCGCACCGTGCGATCCGACGCCGCTTTCTGGAACCGCGCGGGATAGTCGCTTCCCTCGTGCGAGGGCAGGCGCTCGACATCGACCTTGGGCATAGAGGATTCCTCACGTGATCGACGTGGTTCAACTCGCCAGCGCGCTGATCGCTGCCGAGAGCGTGACGCCCGCGCGCGGCGCGGTGTTCGACGTGCTGGAGGCGGCGCTGGTGCCGCTCGGCTTCGCGGTCGAGCGCTTCGTCGCGGGCGAGGCGCCCGACGGACCGGTCGAGAACCTGCTGGCGACCCGCGGCAGCGGGCGTCACCTCGCTTTCGCCGGCCATGTCGATGTCGTGCCGCCGGGGCCGGGCTGGAGCGCCGGGGCGTTCGAGCCGGTGATCGCCGAGGGCCTGCTGCGCGGGCGCGGCGCGGTCGACATGAAGGGCGCGGTCGCCGCCTTCGTCGCCGCCGCGGCGCGCGTGCCGGCCACGGCCGGGCAGTTGACGCTGATCATCACCGGCGACGAGGAAGGGCCGGCGACCTACGGCACCGTCGCGCTGATCGACCGCATGCGCGCGCGCGGCCTGCTCCCGGATCTGTGCCTCGTCGGCGAGCCCACCTCGGTCGCGGCACTGGGGGACATGGTCAAGATCGGGCGGCGCGGCTCGGTCAACATCTGGATCGACGTGCCGGGGCGGCAGGGGCACGTCGCCTATCCGCACCTCGCCGACAATCCGATCCCGCCGCTGGTGGCGGCATTGGCCGAGCTGGAAGCGCTGGTGCTCGACACGGGCAGCGACTGGTTCCAGCCCTCCAACCTCGAGATCACCGACGTCACCGTCGGCAATCCGGCGACCAACGTCATCCCGTCGCGGGCCAGCGCGCGGCTGAGCATCCGCTTCAACGACCTCCACCGCGGCGCCGATCTGGCGGCGCGGGTCGAGGCGATCGTGCGCGCGCACGCCCCCGCCGCGCAGGTGACGGCGCGCGTGTCGGGGGAGGCCTTCCTGACCGAACCGGGCGCGCTCTCGGCCTTGGTGTCGGCGGCGATCCTCGAGGTGACCGGGCGGACGCCCGGGCTGTCGACCACAGGCGGCACGTCGGACGCCCGCTTCCTGCGGGCGTTATGCCCGGTGGTGGAGTTCGGACTGCTCAACGCGACGATGCACAAGGCGGACGAGGCAGTGAGGCTGGAGGATCTGGCGCAGCTCACCGCCATCTACGCGCGGGTGATCGAGCGCGCGTTCGCGGGGTGAGTCGCCAGCTCGGCCGGTAGAGGGTCGCGTATGAGGTTCACGCCCCCTGCTCCCACCATCACCGTCATCCCGGACTTGTTCCGGGATCCACTGTTCCGCGCCGACGAAGGCTGCGGATCAAGCCTAACAGTGGACCCCGGAACAAGTCCGGGGTGACGGCGGGAAGAAGGAGAGAGGGAGGAAAACTCCGCTCACCGCTTCCGCCGCAGGATCACGTACAGCGCACCCGCGCCGCCGTGCCGCGGGTGCGCGTTGCGGACCGCGGCGATCGCGCCGGCGTGGCGCGAGAGCTGGAGCCAGTCGAGCACCGAGGCGCGGATCGCGCCGCGCGCGTGCGGGCGCTGGCTCTCCGGCCGCGGCGGCTTGCCCGTGACGAGCAACACCACCCGCTCCCCGCGCGCGATCGCCGCGCCCAGGCCGAGGTCGAGCGCGCTATGCGCCGAGGCGAGCGTATGGCCGTGCAGGTCGATCGTTCGCTCGGGCGCGACATGGCCGGTCGCGAGCCGCCGGTCCCAGCCGCGATCCAGCGTCTCGCCCGGCCCGCGTGGCGTGGGCCGCACCGGCGCGCTGACCGGCGTCGTCGTGACCGCCCGCGGCGGCGCGACGGGCTCCGGGCGAACAGGCGCGTCAACGACCGGTTCGACCCGTCGTCCGGGCAGCGCGCGCACCGTGGCGCGCACGCGTGCCCATAGCGCTTCCTCGTCAGCGCCGAGGCGTCGTCCCGCCACCCACGCCTCCCGCGGCGCGGCGCGCCACCCAGCGATCGTAGCTGCCCACCGGCAGCAGCAGGAACGCGGTGCCGCGCGCGCTCATCCCGCCCGCGGTGGCGCGCGCGTCCTCGCCCGCGCCCCAGAAGGTGTCGACCCGGTTGGCGCCCTTGATGGCGCCGCCGGTGTCCTGCGCGATCCACACGCCGTTGGCGTCGGTCCGGTCCATCGAGAGGAAGATCGGCGCGCCGAGCGGGACGAAGCGCGGGTCGGCGGCGACGGTGACGCCGCCGGTGACGGGCAGCCCCAGCGCGCCGAGCGGCGGCCCGTCGAGCTCGCGGAAGAAGACGTAGCTCTTGTTCTCGCGCATGATCGCGCGGCCCTCGTCGGGGTGCGCGTGGAGCCAGGCGACGATCCCCTGCATCGACGACTGTCCCGGTCCGAGCAGCCCGCGGTTCTTCATCAGCGCGCCGATGCCGGTATATTCGCGGCCGTTCTGCGTCTCATAGCCGATGCGAAGGATCGCGCCGTCGCGCATCCGCACCAGCCCCGAGCCCTGCACTTGGAGGAAGAACAGCTCGACCGGGTCGACCGCATAGCCGAGCACGCGCGCGCGGCCCTCCAGTGCGCCCAGCTCGATCGCGGTGCGGTCATAATAAGGCACCAGCTTGCTGCCCTCGACGCGGCCGCGGATCTTCTTGCCCGCTAGCGTGTCGACGAAGCTGCCGAGGTCGACGTCGATCAGGTCGGTCGGGCGCGCGTAGATCGGCGCGTAGCCGGGGCGCGGCTCGCGCGACCCGGCGATCTCGGGGATGAAATAGCCGGTGGCGAAGGCGCGGCCGTCGCCGACCTGCACCGCCTCGAACCAGCGCTGGAAGAAGGAAGCGGCGTCGCGGTCGGCCGTGGTCGTGGCGGCGGTACAGGCCGCTTGCCAGTCGCTCCCGATCGTCAGCCCGGTGGCATCGGTGCGGCGGACCAGGCTGGGACAGCTCAGCCGGAAGGCCGCCAGCGCCGCGCTGGCCTGATCGCGCTCGAGCCGGAGCGTGCTGATCGCCGGCCCGCGGACGATGCCGTTGGCGGAGGCGCTGACCGCGCCCGGCACGGTGATCCCCGTCATCGGCGCGAGCGGGGTCGAGGCGACGGGCTGGCGCGCGGGGCGGTCGACCGGATAGCTGGTCCGCGCCGGTGCGCGCACTGGACGCGGGGCGGAGGGAGCAGTGACCGGGCGGCTGGCGCTGCTGCGCGGCGGTGTCGGTCGCTCGCCGGGTCCGACGCAGGCCGCGACCGTCATCGCGCTCGCCATCGCGAGCGCCCCCCTCATCCGCATTACGCCCCTTTCACTATCACGCCGCCGCGCGCGACCGCCTCACGCCTCGTCGGTGTCCGCGAGGATCCAGTTCGGATCGGCGCTCTTCACCTGGCGCACGAAGGTCCACACGTCGTGGGTCTCGACCGCGTCGCTGGTCGAACCGGCGACGACCTGTCCCTCGCCATCGCGGGTCACTGCGGCGATGTCGGCGTCGAAGCGCACCGTCACGCGCGCTTCACCACCGCCGACCGAGGCCGAGGCGATGCTGGCGCGCTCGATCGAGATCAGGCGGTTGTCGAGCACGTGCCCGGCGGCCTGACGCGCCTCGATCGCTTCCTGGAAGGCGGCGAGCACGTCGGGCGCGACGAGCCCGCGCAGCGCCTCAACGTCACCGCGCCAATAGGCCTCGAGGATCATGCGATACGCCGACTTCGCGCCCTCGATGAAGCGGTTGACGTCGAACTGCGGCTCGGCCGCCACCAGCGCGCGCAGCCCCGGCTCGGTGCCGCTGTCGAACGGGCGCATGACCGGCTCGCGCACCTCCGGCGTGACGTCGACCGTCCGCGGCAGCGCGGCGGGGCCGACTCGCTCCTCCGCCGGCTTGGGCAGCGGCTGCTCGTGGCCCGAGCGCTTGCCGAGGACCGAGTAGAGCCGCAGGGCGAGAAAGCCGGCGACCATGGCGAGCAGGACTACGTAGAACACGGCAACTCCAGACGGCTGGTCTGCGAAAAACTTGACGTCGTACATAGGCATGACGGCGGCGAACATCAAACTGCCCTGGGTCAAATCGCCGGGGCGACGATTGTATCCCATCGACCGCGCTGCTAACCGCCGCTGACACTCGCGCCGGGCCGGCCCCGGACGCGCGACCAAGGTGTGAAGGGACGGACGATGGACAGCCAGGACAATATCGGCGGCGAGCCGCTCGCCAATGGGGCAGACACGGGCCCGGCAGCGGGACTGATCTCGCAGTACGTCAAGGACCTGTCGTTCGAGAACCCGAACGCGCCGGCGGTCTATCAGGAGCCCAATCCGCCCGAGATCAACGTCCAGTTCGACATCGGCGCGGCACAGGTGGGCGAGGAAGTCCATGAGGTGACGCTCAAGATCGAGGTGCGCGCCACCACCGGCGGCAAGACCGCCTTCATCGCCGAGCTCTCCTACGCCGGGTTGTTCGGGCTGCGCAACGTGCCGGCGGAGCATGTCCAGCCGTTCCTGCTGGGCGAGGGCCCGCGGCTGCTGTTCCCGTTCGCGCGCCGCGTCGTCGCCGACGCGATCCGCGACGGCGGCTTCCCGCCGCTGCTGCTCGAGCCGATCGACTTCAACGCTTTGTTCCTCCAGCAGGCGCAGGCGCAGGGCGTGTCGTTCGGCGGCGAGGTCGGCCAGGCCTGAGGTCGCACACGGCGCTCCTGCGCACGCAGGAGCCCAGGGCGGCGAGCGTGGCTCCCGTGGCTCTGGGTTCCCGCGTCCGCGGGAACACGGGTGGCCGGTAACGCTATGAATCTCGCCAAAGCGCTCGGGTCGGTCGGCGGGCTGACGCTCGCCAGCCGCGTGCTCGCGCTGGTGCGCGACACGTTGCAGGCGAGCTATGTCGGCGCGGGCTTCGCGTCCGACGCCTTCTTCGTCGCCTTCCGCCTCCCCAATATGTTCCGCGCGCTGTTCGCGGAGGGCGCCTTCTCCGCCGCGTTCATCCCCTTGTTCAACCGCAAGGTGGCGGAAGGAGGCGGCACGCCCGCGGGTGTCGACTTCGCCGAGCGCGCGCTGGCGGTGCTGTTCCCGGTGCTGCTCGTCTTCACCGCCGCGATGCTGATCGCGGCGTGGCCGCTGACCTGGGCGCTGTCGCTCGGCTTCGAACGCCAGCACCCGACCGCCGATCAGTTCGCCTTCGCGGTGATGCTCTCCCGCTTCACCATCCCCTATCTGCTGCTGATCTCGCTGGTCTCGCTGCTCGGGAGCATCCTCAACTCTCTCAATCGCTTCTGGGTCAATGCCGCGGCCCCGATCCTGCTCAACGTGGCGATGGTCGGGGGTCTGCTCTTCTTCCACGGCAGCGACGTCTATGCGACCGCGCGCGTTCAGGCGATCTCGGTCACGGTCGGCGGCGCGCTTCAGCTCGCCTGGCTGTGGTGGGCGTGCCGGCGCGCGGGTGTCTCGCTGAGGCTACGCCGTCCCCGGATCGACGATGACGTCAAGCGGCTGCTCAAGCTGATCGTCCCCGCCGCCGCGGGCGCCGGCGCGGCGCAGGTCAATCTCGCTATATCGACCGCGCTGGCGGCCGGCCTGCTCTCCGCGGGTTCGGTCTCGGCGATCTATTACGCCGACCGGCTCAACCAGCTGCCGCTCGGCATGATCGGCATCGGCCTCGGCACGATCCTGCTGCCGGTCGTATCGCGGCTGCTGAGCGAGGGGCGCGAGGCCGAGGCGATGGAGACGCAGAACCGCGGGCTCGAGCTCGCGCTGTTCCTCACCCTGCCCGCCACCGCCGCCTTCGTCTTCGCCGCCGAGCCGATCGTGCGCGGGCTGTTCCAGCACGGCGCCTTCACCGGCGCAGACAGCGCGCGCTCGGCGCAGGCGCTCGCCGCTTTCTCGCTCGGGCTGCCGAGCTACGTGCTGGTCAAGGTGCTCACCCCCGGCTTCTACGCGCGCGCCGACACGCGCACGCCGGTGCGGCTGGCGCTCTACTCGGTCGCGCTCAACCTCGTCGGCAATCTCGTGCTGATCCCGACGCTGGCGCATTGGAACATCGGCCAGATCGGCCCGCCGCTCGCCACCGCGCTGGCGTCGACGGTCAACGTCGCCTCGCTGTACGTCGTGCTGGCGCGCCGCGGCCATTTCGCGCTCGACCCGCAGCTCAAGCGCAAGGTGCCGCGGCTCGCGCTCGCCGCGCTGCTGATGGGCGGCGCGCTGCTGCTGGTGACGCCGCTGGTCGACCCCTATCTCACCGGCAGCCTCGTCGTGCGCGGCGCCGCGCTGACGGTGCTGGTCGGCGCGGGCGTGGCGATCTACGCGCTCGCCTGCTTCGTCACCGGCGCGTTCCGCGTCGCCGACCTCCGTTCCCTCCTCCGTCGCAGAGCCTCGTCCCGATGACCAAGATGCGCGTCGTCTCCGGTATCAAGCCCACCGGCAACCTCCACCTCGGCAATTATCTGGGGGCGGTGAAGCAGTGGGTCGCGATGCAGGACCAGATCCAGGCGCAGGGCGGCGAGACGATGTACTTCATCGCCGACCTGCACGGCCTCACCGAGTTCATCGCGCCCGCCGAGCTGACCGCCAACACGATCGAGATGACCGCCACTTTGGTCGCCGCCGGGATCGATCCCGAACGCTCGATCCTGTTCAACCAGGCGCGCGTGCCCGCGCACAGCGAGCTCGCCTGGCTGCTCAACAATGTCGCGCGGGTGGGCTGGCTCAACCGCATGACCCAGTTCAAGGACAAGGCGGGGAAGAACCGGGAGGGCGCCAGCGTCGGGCTGTACGATTATCCCGTGCTGATGGCGGCCGACGTGCTGCTCTACAACGCTACGCATGTCCCCGTCGGTGAGGACCAGAAGCAGCATCTCGAGCTGGCGCGCGACATCGCGACCAAGTTCAACACCGATTATGACAGCGCGCTGTTCACCCTGCCCGAGCCGCTGATCAGCGCCGCGGCGCCGCGGATCATGTCGCTGCGCGACGCGGCGGCGAAGATGAGCAAGTCCAACCCGTCGGAACAGTCGCTGGTCAAGCTGATCGACAGCGACGAGGTGATCGCGGAGAAATTCCGCAAGGCGAAGACCGACCCCGACCTGCTCCCCGCGACGATGGAGGAGCTCGGCGGCCGGCCCGAGGCACGCAACCTGCTGACGATCTTCGCCGCGCTCGCCGATCGTTCTCCGCAGGACGTGCTGAGCGAGTTCGCGGGCAAGGGGTTCGGCGCGTTCAAGCCCGCGCTGGCGGACCTGGCGGTGGCGAAGCTCGCGCCGATCCGCGACGAGATGGTGCGGCTGCTCGACGATCGCGCCGCGATCGACTCGATCCTCGAGCGCGGCGCGGAGAAGGCGCGGGCGCTGGCGGCGCCGACGCTGAAGGCGGCGCAGCGGGCGATGGGGTTGTTGGCGTAAGCTACGCGGGAGCGATGGCGCATCTCGCCAAATGATGGCGCGTTCCTCTCCGCGCGCGGCGTTCCTCTGCGACTCTCACCCGCCGTCATCCCGGACTTGATCCGGGATCCACCCCTCCGCGAGCACGAGGCGTTAGAAGTACGCGGGACGGTGGATCCCGGATCAAGTCCGGGATGACGGACGCGTAACGCGCGGAAATCCTTCAGCAAAGGGGTCGGGGATGCGGTGTCGCCGTCCCACCGAACCCAGCGCGCGCTGGGAAGCACCCCACCCCAACCCTCCGCTTAAGAGGAGGGAGAGTAAGTTTGGCATCACTCTTGCTCAGCATCTCGCGAGCCGCGGCGACCGCCGCCCGAGAGAGCGAGAGAGCGCATGACCGACACCACCACCCCGCCCGCCCCGCGCGACAACCTCTTCGGCGTCTGCGCCGCGGTCGGCGAGGACCTGGGCTTCAACCCACTGTGGCTGCGCGCCGCCTTCGCGGGCGCGCTGCTGTTCAGCCTGGAAGCGGTGCTGGCGACCTATGCCGCGCTGGGCGTGATCGTGCTCGCCAGCCGGCTGCTCTTCCCCGATCGCCGGCGCGCGACGGCCACGGCCGAGATCACCCCGCTCCCCGCGGCGACCCCGTCGAGCGAGGAGGAGCCGCTGCGCCGCGCGGCGTGAGCGGCGCTCAGGCGCCGAGCTGGCCGAGCAGCAGCCGCACCGCGCCGTCGACCTCGCGGTCGCTGTCGCGCAGCGACTCGATTCGCTTGACCGCGTGGATCACGGTGGAGTGATCGCGCCCGCCGAACTTGCGGCCGATCTCGGGCAGCGAGCGCGTGGTGAGGCGCTTGGCGAGATACATCGCGATCTGCCGCGGCCGCGCCACCGCCCGCGCGCGCCGCGCCGAGATCAGGTCGAGCGGCTTGAGCTCGAAATGGTCCGAGACCAGTTTCTGGATCTGGTCGATCGTGACGCGGCGCTGATGGCCGCGCAGCATGTCGCCCAGCGTCTGGGTCGCGAAGTCGAGGTCGATCGTCGACCCGGTCAGCATCGCATAAGCGGTGACGCGGGTGAGCGCCCCCTCCAGCTCGCGGATGCTCGCGGTGATCCGCGTCGCGAGCAGGTCGAGCACCGCGGCGGGGACGCGCACGTCGGGCATGTCCGCCACGCGGCGCGCGAGCACCTCGCGACGCAGCGCCAGTGACGAGGGGCGGATGTCCGCCACCAGCCCGCCGCCGAGCCGCCCGAGAATGCGCGGCTCGATTCCCTCGAGCGCCTGCGGCGCGCGATCGGCGGCGATCACCAGCCGCTTACCCGCGGCCATGATCTCGTTGACGGTGTGGAAGAACTCCTCCTGCGTCGAGTCCTTGCCCGCGATGAACTGAAGGTCGTCGATCAGCAGCAGGTCGAGCCCGCGCAGCTTCATCTTGAACGCGAACGTGTCGCGCGCGCGTACCGCGGCGACGAACTCGAACATGAAGCGCTCGGCCGACATCAGCATGACGCGCGCGCCCGGATGCGCCGCCAGGAAAGCGTGCGCCACCGCGTTCATCAGATGGGTCTTGCCCTGCCCCGTCGCGCCGTGAAGGAACAGCGGGCTGAAGCGCACCGGACCGGGCTCAGCGAGCGCGCGCGCGGCGTTGACCGCGACCAGGTTCGACTCATCCACCACGAAGCGCTCGAAGGTGAGCCGCGGGTCGAGCTGCGGGCGCTCGCCGGCCTCACCCGATGCCGCGGCGACCGGCTCGGCCGGTGCCGCGACCGCGGCGGGGGCGGTCAGCACGGCGGTGACGGGTGCGCGCGCCGCGGTCTCGACCTCGACGCTGCGCACGCCGGGCAGCACCGCGCGGAACTCGTGCACCAGCCGCTCGGCATAATGGCTGCGCACCCAGTTGGTCATGAACGGCGACGGCAGCGTCAGGCGGACGTCGAGCGGGTCGGCCGCGTCGGCCAGCGCGATCGGCGCGAGCCACTGGTCGAACAGCCGCGCCCCGGCGGACTGGCGCAGGTTGGCGCGCACCCGGGTCCAGGCCCGTGCCACGTCGCTCATCCCGTCCACTCGCTCCGCCACTTGCGCCACGCACAGCTCTCCCGTTGCCGCGAACGCATGCGTTCGCGGATCCTTCATCCGCAAAGTCAAACGTCCCCCTGCCCGCGGCCCCTCGCGCGTCGGCTATCAGACGGTGTCTCTGTGCCGCGCCGGACGAACGCCGGTGCGGTTCGACAGGATTAGGAACAGGCGGCTGAGTCGATCAAGACCGGCCGCGGACACAAAATCGAAATAAAGCAGGTTGACTCGCCGCCAGCCGCGCAAATGCGTCGAATTTCTCACAAGCCACTGTAAATATTTGGTTTTAGTGGCGATCCGGCGATCGTACCGGGTGCGAATCGCAGGATTCCCGGGGCTTTTGGAAAGAAGCGTCGACCCGATCTGGGGATCGCCGAGAACGCATACGAAAACGCCCGCCGGGAGCGTCCCGACGGGCGTTTTCGTAGCGCTGAGAAGGCGTTGGCTTAGGCGAGCCCGGCCACGCGCTTGGTCAGGCGGGAGAACTTCCGCGCCGCCGTGTTCTTGTGGAGTACGCCCTTGGCCACGCCGCGCGCGATCTCGGGCTGCGCCGCCTGCAGCGCGGTCGCCGCCCCGGCCTTGTCGCCGGCCGCGAGCGCTGCCTCGACCTTCTTCACGAAGGTGCGGATCCGGCCGACGCGGTTACCGTTGACTTCGGCCCGACGCTCGTTGCGGCGGATGCGCTTCTTGGCTTGCGGCGTGTTCGCCATGAACGTCCTCTGACTGTTTCGAATCGATGAAAAGCAGGGCGGCCGGCAACACCGTCACCCTCGAAGGCGCGGCCCATAGCGCGGGTGCCGCGCAGCGTCAACCGCGCTGGCAGGCCGGGCACCAGAAGGTCGAGCGTCCGCCCTCGGCGTAACGATGCACCGTGCCGCCACAGCCGCAGGGCGCGCCCTCGCGGCCATAGACCGCGAACTGCTTGGAGAAATAGCCGAGCTCGCCATCGGGTCGGGCATAGTCGCGCAGGCTCGACCCGCCCGCCGCGATCGCGGATTCGAGCACGTCGTGGACCGCCTCGACCAGCCGGTCGAGCCGCGCCCGTGCGACCTGGCCGGCGGCGCGGCGCGGATTGATCCGCGCGTGGTAGAGCGCCTCGCACACGTAGATATTGCCGAGGCCCGCGACGACACGCTGGTCGAGCAGCGCGAGCTTGATCGAGGTCGTCTTCCCCGCCAGCGCGTCGTGCAGATAGGCGGCGGTGAAGGTCGGCCCGAGCGGCTCGGGGCCGAGCGCGCCGAACGCCGGAAAGCGCGCCAGTGCGTCGGTGGGCCACAGGTCGACCGAGCCGAAGCGGCGCGGATCGTTGAGCGCGAGCCGCCGCCCCGCCCCGGTCTCGATCAGCAGGTGATCGTGTGCGAGCAGCTCGGCCGGATCGACTCGCCAGCGCCCCGACATGCCGAGGTGGAAGATCAATGTGTCACCGCGGTCGGTGTCGATCAGGCCATATTTGGCGCGGCGCGACAGCGCGGTGACCCGCGCGCCGGTGAGCCGCTGGCGCAGCTCGGGCGGGAAGGGTCGGCGCAGATCGCCGCGGCGCGGCTCGACACGCGCCAGCGTGGCGTCGAGCAGCACCGGCGTGAGCCCGCGCACGGTGGTCTCGACCTCGGGAAGTTCGGGCATGGCGGTGACTTAGCCGCGCGGCGCCCGCGGGGCTAGGGAGCGAGCGCGGACCAGACCGGGCGGCTAAAGCGCCCTCACTCCTCCGCAGCGGCGCGTCGGGCCGCCCGCTCGGACCACCACCAGAACGTCAGCACGCCGGCACCGATCACCGCGAGCACGACCGCTACCTGGAACATCTGCCCGCGCTCGTCCCCTTCGTTGAAGAGACCGAGAGCCGCGACCGCGATCGACGCGACGAGACAGACCCACCCGGCCAAGCTGCCGAGGTGGCGTGGGCGAGGCTCCACCTTGCCGATGAGCAGCCGCGCGCTCTCCGCGTCGGTGGCTGCCACCCTGACGATCGCACGATAGAGCAGCGCGTCGGTGATCAGGCGGCGCAGCTGCACCACGCACGCCGCCAGCATCCACAGGGCGGCGACAGGAACCACGATCTCTACCATCGACGATCCTCAACGACGAATCTACGTGCCCGACGCTATCATAGAAGCGAGCCGGTCGGTGAGGTGAGCCTGCTCGTCCCCCTTCCCTCCCCCCGGCGCACGCCCTAGAGCGGCGGGCATGAGCGATACCCCCGGCAGCGCCGCCAGCGAGCGCGTGGTCTCCTTCGGTTACGAGGACGTCACCCCGGTCGAGAAGACCGCGCGCGTGCGCGGCGTCTTCTCCAACGTGGCGAGCCGCTACGATCTGATGAACGACGCCATGTCGGGGGGCATGCACCGGCTGTGGAAGGATCGCTTCGTGCGCCGCGTCAAGCCGCGCGCGGGCGAGCAGATCCTCGACATGGCGGGGGGCACCGGCGACATCGCGTTCCGGCTGGCGCAGCACGGCGCCGCGGTGACGGTGGCCGACATCAACCCCGAGATGCTCGAGGTCGGCATGCGCCGCGCGCAGCAGCGCGGCATCGACGGGCTGGTGTGGACCGAGGCCAATGCCGAGACGCTGACCTTCCCCGACCGCTTCTTCGACGCCTATACGATCGCTTTCGGCATCCGCAACGTCACCGACATTCCCGCGGCGCTGCGCGAGGCGCATCGCGTGCTGCGCCGCGGCGGCCGCTTCTACTGCCTCGAATTCTCCACCACGCAATGGCCCGGCTTCGCGGAAGTGTATGACGCTTATTCGCACCGCATGGTCCCGAAGCTCGGCCAGCTGCTCGCCGGCGATGCGGACAGCTACCGCTATCTCATCGAGTCGATCCGCCGCTTCCCCGACATGCCCGCGTTCGAGCGGATGATCGCCGACGCCGGCTTCGTGCAGACGCGCGTCGAGGCGGTGCTGGGCGGGCTGGTGGCGATCCACAGCGGCTGGAAGATGTGACCTCACCCATCGTCCACACCTGGCGGCTGCTGAGCTGGGGGCGCACGCTGGCACGCCACGGCGCGCTGCGCGGGCTCGAGCGCGATCCCAACACGCCGCCGCGTCTGCGCCGGCTGCTGCGGCTCGCCCGGCTCGGCGCGCGCGTGCCGGCGGTGCCGCGCTACGCCGACGCCTTCGAGGCACTCGGGCCGGCGGCGATCAAGTTCGGCCAGACGCTCGCCACCCGCCCCGATCTGGTCGGCGAGGAAGCGGCGAGCGATCTGCTGCGGCTCCAGGACGCGATCCCGCCGGTACCGTTCGCGGCGATCTCGCAGGTGATGCGGACCAGCTTCGGCCGCCCGCTCGACACCCTGTTCCGCGAGATCGAGGAGGCGCCGGTCGGCTCTGCCTCGATCGCGCAGGTCCACCGCGCGGTCACCACCGACGGCCGACGCGTCGCGGTGAAGGTGCTGCGCCCCGGCGTCGAGGAGGATTTCGCCCGCGCGATCGATACCTATGAGTGGGCCGCGGCGCAGATCGAGCCGATGGGCGGCGAGATCGCGCGGCTTCAGCCGAGGCTGGTGATCGAGACGTTCAAGCGCTGGACCGCGCGCGAGCTCAATTTCACGCGCGAGGCGGCCTCGGCCTCCGAGCTGGCCGAGACGATGACCGCCGAGCCCAAATTCGTCGTCCCCGCGGTCGACTGGGCGCGCACCACGGGCAAGGTGCTGACGATCGAGTGGGTCGACGGGATCAAATTGTCCGACCGCGCCGCGTTGATCGAGGCGGGCCATGACCTGCCCGAGCTGGCGCGCGTGCTGGTCCATGCCTTCCTGCGTCAGGCGATCGCGGACGGTTTCTTCCACGCCGACCTGCACCAGGGCAATCTGTTCGCGCTGCCGGGCGATCAGGTCGCGGCGATCGACTTCGGCATCATGGGGCGGATCGACCGGCGCGCGCGCGTGTGGCTGGCCGAGATCCTCTACGGGCTGATCACGGGCAATTACCGCCGCGTCGCCGAGATCCACTTCGAGGCGCAATATGTCCCCTCGCACCACAATGTCGAGGAATTCGCCACCGCACTCCGGGCGGTGGGCGAGCCGATGCGCGGGCTGCCGGTCAAGGACATGTCGATCGGCATGATGCTCGACGGGCTGTTCGGCATCACGCGCGACTTTGACATGGTCACCCAGCCGCACCTACTGCTGCTCCAGAAGACGATGGTGATGGTGGAGGGCGTCGCCACCGGGCTCGACCCCGAGATCAACCTGTGGGTCACCGCGGCGCCGCTGGTCGAGGACTGGATCCGCACCGAGCTCGGCCCCGAGGCGGCGATCGCGGACCGGCTCGTCGCCGACGTGCGCACGCTGGCGCGGCTGCCCGAGCTGGTGCGGCGGATCGAGGCGCGCTTCCCCGCGCCGGGCGGCGCGCCGCCGCGTCCGCCGCTCAAGGAGATCCAGGTGGTGCGCGTGGGCGGCGGCTGGCGCTACGCGTTGGTCGGCGCGCTGGGCGCCGCCGCAGGCGTCGGCGCGATGCTGCTGGCGGCGCCGTGGTGACCCGGGCGGCGCCGCTGTTGCTCGTCGCGCCCACGCGCTTCGGCGCGATGGAGCGCGGTGCGGCGCGATGGTGGTGCGCGGCGCTGTTGCTGGGCGTCGTCGCCACGGCCGGGCTCGCCGACGCGAGCGTCCGGCCCGCGGCCGAGCTGCTCCACGATTCGATCGTCGCGGCGATGCGCCACGGTGGGCGCTATTACGAGACCTTCCGCGACCTCGCCCGCACCGCGCCCGACGCCCCCAACGCGCGCGTCCTGCCGCCGACACTCGCGGCGGTCAGCGCCGCCATGCCGGCCTGGGCGACGCTGTTGCTGATCGGTGCCGCGCTCGCCGGTGCGGTCGCGGTCGGGGTGCAGCGGCTCACCGCGCTGTTCGCGGGCGCGCCCGGGCAGGTCATGGCCGCCCTCCTCCTCGTGGCGGGCACCGCGGCGGCCGCGCTGCTGTGGGAACAGGCACCGCACGCGGGCTGGGCCGCCCTGCTCACCGGTTACGCGCTGCTGCTGCGCCGCGCCGATCGCTGGGTGACCGCCGCCGCGCTGGGCGGCGCGGCGGGGGTGATCGATCCCGCCGCGCTGCTGGTGCCCGCCCTCATGGCGCTGCTGGCCTTGTACGACGGCGGCATCCGCGAGGCGTCGGGCTGGCTCGTCGCGCTGGCGCTCGGCCTGGTCGTCCTCGCGGTCCATCTCTGGACCATGGCGGCGGTGGTGCCGCCGCCGCTCGACGCCGCGCCCGTGCTGCCCGCGCCGGCGGGTGCGGCGGCGCGGCTGCTCGGCGCCGCGCTGCCGGGCGTGGCGCCCTGGCTGGCGGCCCCGTTGCTGCTGCTGAGCCTGCTCGGCTGGGCGGCGCTGCCGCGCGGGCTGGGGCCGCGCGCCGCCGCGCTGCTCGTCGCCGCGCTGGCGCTGGACGGTCGCATCGCGGGTCTGCACAGCGCGACGCTGGCGACGGTGCTGGTCGCGCCGGGGCTCGCGCTGGCGCCCGACGCGGTCGCGGATCTCCTGCGCCGCGCACCGGGCCGCCGGCGCATCACGGTGACGAGGGTGACACGATGAGCCGCATCCTGCTGATCGTCGGCGGCGGCATCGCCGCCTACAAGGCATGCGAGCTGGTGCGCGAGCTGCGCCGCCGCGGCCACGTCGTCCGCTGCGTCCTGACCGAGGGCGGCAGTCATTTTGTCACCGCGATGACGCTCGCCGCGCTCAGCGAGAACAAGGTCCATACCGATCTGTGGGACCTGAAGGACGAGGCCGAGATGGGGCATATCCAGCTCAGCCGCGAGGCGGACCTGGTGGTGGTCGCTCCCGCCACCGCCGACCTGCTCGCGCGCATGGCGGCCGGGCTGGCGAACGATCTGGCCACCACGCTGCTGCTCGCCACCGACAAGCCCGTGCTCGCCGCGCCGGCGATGAACGTGCGCATGTGGCTCCACCCCGCGACCCAGCGCAACGTCGCGCAGCTGCGCGCCGACGGCGTGACGGTGATGGAGCCCGACGAGGGCGCGATGGCGTGCGGCGAGTTCGGCCCCGGCCGGCTGCCCGAGCCGCTGACGATCGCGGCGCGGATCGAGCGCGCGCTCGCTCCCCCTGCCGACGGGCCGCTGACGGGACGCCACATCCTGGTCACCGCCGGTCCGACCCACGAACCGATCGATCCGGTGCGCTACATCGCCAACCGCTCCTCCGGGAAGCAGGGCTTCGCCATCGCGCGAGCACTCGCCGCGCTGGGCGCGCGCGTGACGCTGGTGGCGGGGCCGGTGACACTGGCGACGCCCGAGGGGGTCGTCCGGGTCGACGTCGAGACGGCGGGCGAGATGGCCGCCGCGGTCGACGCGGCGCTCCCCGCCGACGCAGCGGTGATGGTGGCCGCGGTGGCGGACTGGCGCGCCGAACAAGCTGCCGGGCAGAAGCTGAAGAAGGACGGGAGTGCGCCCGCCCCGTTGCCGCTGGTGGCCAATCCCGACATCCTCGCCGGCGTGGCGCATGGCCCGCGTCGTCCGCGGCTGGTGATCGGCTTCGCGGCGGAAACCGAGGCGGTGATCGCGCATGCCACCGCCAAGCGCGTACGCAAGGGCGCCGATTGGATCGTAGCCAACGACGTCTCCGGCGACGTCATGGGCGGCGACTCGAACGCGGTCCACCTCGTCACGGCGGACGGAATCGAGAGCTGGGAGCGCGCGACCAAGGACGCCGTCGCCGCGCGTCTGGCGGCGCGGATCGCGGCGGCGCTGGAGCGGTGACACGGCCCGCCCGAGCGCGGGATCAGGCGAGCGTCGCGATGCCGCGCTCCGCCCGGCGCGCGCCCGCCCCGCCGTCGCTCACGACATCGCCGGCGCGGACGGCGGCGGTCCTTCCGGCAAGGGGATGAACTCGGCGTCGTCGGCGTCGGGCAGCTTCATGCGCCCGGCTCTCCAGTCCGACGCCGCCTGCTCCAGCCGGTCCCTGGACGACGAGACGAAGTTCCAGAAGATGAAGCGCTCGCCGACCGGCTCCCCCCCGAGCACCATCACCGTGGCGGGCGTGACCGCGCGGACGTGCGACGTCGCCGCGCTCACCACCAGCATCCTGCCCGCACCATGCGCGCGACCGTCGACCTCGACCTCGCCCGTCGCGACATAGAGCGCGCGTTCGCGGTGACCCGACGGGATCTCGGCGCTCGCGCCCGGCGCCAGGTCGAGATGCGCGTAGAAGAGGGGCGAGTGCGTCGTCGCCCCCGCGGTCAGGCCGTAGGCCGCGCCCGCGATGAGATGCCCCTTGACCCCGCGCTCGTCCCAGCGTGGCAGATCGTCGCCGGCATGATGCGAGAAAGCGGGGGCGATCTCTTCCATGCCGTCGGGCAGGGCGACCCAGGCCTGTATGCCATGGAGCCGGTCGCCGTGCGCGCGCGCGTGCTCGAGGCGCTCGCTGTGCGTGATGCCGCGCCCCGCGACCATCCAATTGACCTCCTCGGGGCGGATCGGTTGCTCATAACCCAGGCTGTCGCGATGCATGATCTCGCCGGAGAAGAGATAGCTGACCGTCGACAGGCCGATATGCGGGTGCGGGCGGACGTCGAGGCCGCGATCGGCGCCGGCTGCGATGTCCATCGGCCCCATATGATCGAAGAAGATGAAGGGTCCGACCATGCGCCGCTTGGCATAGGGCAGCACGCGCCCGACCTCGAAGCCGCCGCCGAGGTCGCGGCGCCGCTGCTCGATCACCATCTCGATCATCTCGTCTCTCCCGTCTGGTGCCGATCGTCGTCGTGCCGCGCGCAGGCGGAGTCGGTGCGCCTCTGCGCCCCCTCGCCGTCTCGGCGCATCAGGGGGCCGGGCGACGCGCGAGGCGGGGCGCCGTCACGCGTCATGCCGCCGCCCGCGCGAGCGGCGCCACCGCGGTACCGAGCAGCTCGATCGAGCGCCGCATCGCGACATGGTCGCGCGAGGCGGTGCTCATCTGGAAGGTGAGGCGCGCCAGACCGCCGAGCGCCTCGCTGGCCCGCTCGATCTTGGCCGCGATCGTGTCGGGCGCACCGACCAGAAAGGCGCCGTCGCGCCCGGCCATGTCGTCGAACTGCGCGCGCGTCGGCGGTGACCAGCCACGCTCGCGACCCACCGTCGCGGTCAGCTGCGCCCAGCCGGGGAAGAAAGCGTCGCGGGCCGCCGCATCGGTGTCCCCCACGAAGCCCATGGCGTGAACGCCGACCTTCAGCGCCGCGGGTGCGTGGCCCGCGCGGGCGCCCGCCTCGCGATAGAGGTCGACGAGCGGGCGGAAGCGCTCGAACGTGCCGCCGATGATCGCGACCATCAGCGGCAATCCCAGGATGCCGGCGCGAACGAAGGATTGCGGCGTGCCGCCGACGCCGATCCAGACGGGCAATCGCTCCTGGTGCGGGCGGGGAAACACACCCTGGCCGCTCAGCCCGGGGCGGAAGCGCCCCTGCCAATGCGGATGGCTGGTCTCGCCGAGACGCAGGAAGAGATCCAGCTTCTCGGCGAACAGATCGTCATAGGCGCGGGTGTCGAGGCCGAAGAGCGGGAACGCCTCGCCGAAGGAGCCGCGGCCGACGACCATCTCCGCGCGTCCGTGCGAGATCAGGTCGAGCGTGGCGAACTCTTGGAACACACGCACCGGATCGGCCGCGCTGAGCACCGTCACCGCGCTCGTCAGCCGGATTCGGCGCGTCCGCGCCGCCGCTGCGGCGAGGATCACCGTCGGCGCGGAGTCGAGGAACTCCGCGCGGTGATGCTCGCCGATGCCGAACACGTCCAGCCCGACGCGGTCCGCCAGTTCCACCTCGTCGAGCAACTCGGCCATCCGGTCGGTCGCCGAAGGGCGCTCACCCGTCTCCGGATCGGGGAGAATCGCGGCGAAACTGTCGATGCCGATGTCCATCTCAGGTCTCCAGGATCATGCTGCCAGGCGGCGACGGGCGGCGCGACGCCGCCTGCCCGCTTCGATCACGCGCCAGCCGAGCTCGCGGCGGCCACCGGCGTATGCAGCAGCTGCTGCTCCCACAGATAGGCGATGCCGCTGCCGCCGACATGGTCGATCATGACCTGGGTCAGCGGGCCGGCGGTGTCGAGCCTGGCCCAGTCGCGCTGCCACTCGGCCGCCAGCGCCACCCAGGTCATCATGTTGATGCCCGCCGCGATCATCCGCTGGATCGCGACGGCGTGCGCCTCCACCGATGTCCCGCCAGAGGCATCGGTGATGACCGTCACGTCCCAGCCCTCCCCGGCGGCCTGGATCGCGGGCATCGCGACGCAGATCTCGGTCCACAGGCCCGCGATGATCAACTGCTTGCGACCGGTCGCCCTGACGGCATCGACGACGGTCGCGTCCTCCCACGTGTTGATCAAGGTGCGATCGATCACCTCCTGCCCGGGGAAGACGTCGGTCACCTGCTTGAAGATCACGCCACCGCGATCGGCCACCACGCTGGTGAGGATCGTCGGCACGCCGAACACCTTCGCCGCTTTCGCGAGCGCGGTGGTGTTGTTGACCACGGCCTGGGGATCATGACTGTTCAGATTGGCCAATTGATACGGCTGGTGATCGATGAGGACGAGGACCGAGTCCTCCGGACGCAAGAGGGAGCCAAGGCCATTGCGGAAGGTCATGCGCGTTCCTTTGCTGTGGTATCGCGATCTGCTCGGTGCGTCGCCGGCAGAGCGGGGCGACGTCGTCGAGATCATTGCCATCGCAGTACGCGGCACGATAGGCTCGATGGACGACATGCTGTGTCGCACATCGGGGAACGCTGGATGGACATCGAGGAACTGAGAACGTTCGTGGAGGTCGCCGACGCCGGTGGCGTGACGGCCGCCGCGCTGCGGCTCGGCCTGTCCAAATCGATCGTCAGCCGGCGTCTCGCGCGTCTGGAAGCGGACCTCGGCGTCCAGTTGCTGGCGCGTACCACGCGCGGTGCCGCGCTCACCGAGGCAGGGCTGACATTCCGCGATCACGCCGCGCGCGTCTGCGCCGAGATCGACGTCGCGCGCGAGACGATCCTCCCCGAGGGAGAGCTGCGCGGCAGCTTCCGCATCGCCGCCCCGCTGACGTTCGGCCCGACCCATTTCGCCACCGTGATCGCCGAGATGGCGCGCCTCCATCCGCAGTTGCAGGTGCGCTCCTGCTATACGGACCGCTTCGTCGACCTGATCACCGAAGGCTTCGACTGCGCGATCCGGGTCGGCCACCTCACCGATTCGAACATGCTCGCGCGCAAGGTCGGCAGCACGCCGGCCGTCTATGTCGCGACTCCCGCTTATATCGCGGCGCATGGCGCGCCGGAGACCCCGGAGCAGTTCGCCACCCACGACGTGGTGATGCAGGGCACCGAGACGTGGCTCGCCCTCGACGGCGAGACGGTGATCCCGCTCAAGCCGCACGGGCGCTTCAAGGCCGACAATGCGGTCGCGCTGGTCGCCGCGGCGCTCGCCGGGATCGGTCTGGCCGGAGTTCCCACCGAGTTGATCATCGACCATCTCGACAGCGGCGCACTGGTGCCGGTGATGCCGCGGTATCCGCCGCCGATGCTCGGCATCTACGTGATCCGCCCGCCCGGGCAGCATCCCGCGCGCAAGGTGCGCGTGCTCACCGAGATGTTGATCGAGCATTGCGCGATCATGGCGGACGAGATCGCGCGGCGCGACGAGCGACGGGGTCGATAGCGCGCCCGTCCGATCCGCCCGCCGCTATCAGACCGCGGCGCGCGCTCCGAAGGAGGAGCGGCCGAGATGGCGATAGGTGCGCAGCCCATAGGCCACCATCATCGCCATGAGGCTGTTGACGATGAGGGGCAAGGCCGCGGCCGATTCGTCGAACACCACCGCAGCGACGAAGATGCCGGTGCCTTCCTGACGCATCAGGCAGGCGCCTTCGATCGCCAGCCGGTCGGCGCGGCGCGACTCCGACAGCGCGCCCGCAGCGGTCGCCACCGCCACGCCGACGAGGTTGAGCAGCAGCGTGGCGCCGAGCAGATCGATCGAGCAGCGCCACAGCGACTCGGCGTTGGCGTAGAGGATGTACGCGAGCACGCCGCCCAGCGACGGTCGCGCCAGCGACGCGATCACCCGCTCCGCGGCACATGCCGCCGCGGGCGCGATCGCCCGGACGGCGGCGCCCACCATCAACGGCAGGACGCACACCGCGGAGACGCTGGCCAGGATGTCGCGGCCGGGCAGATCGATCTGACCGGACGACAGATCGAGCCAACTCGCCAGCCCGGGGATGAGCCGCGGCGCCACCGCGAGATAGAGCAGGCTGGAGGATAAGGTGAGCGCCACCGCGGTGCTCGCCGCGCCCCCGGCCGCGCGGGCGAGCGGCCCGGCCAGCAGCCCGGCGGGCGATACCGCGAGCAGCGCCAGACCGAAGGCGATCGCCGGCTCGCCGCGGAAGCAGGTGGCGATCGCCAGCCCGGCGAGCGGCAGCAGGATCGCGGTCGCGACGAACCCGGCGATCATGGCGCGGACGGCGACATGGCCGTTCGGGAGCCGGCGCGCGTCGATGTCGAGACCCGCGCCCGTCATCACGAGCGCCAGCACCGCTGGCAATATCACGTTCTCGACCATTCGCCCCCCCGGCCGGATCGAAGGCTCAGCGCCGCGTCAAGCGCGCCAGGGCCCGTGCGCCATGCAACAGCACGTTTGGCAGGTGGCGGGCAAGCGCGAAACCGCGCACCGCGCGGGGCATGTCCAGCGCGATCTGCGGCCGGTAGCTCTGCGGCGCGAGGAGGATCCGCGCCACCTCGCGACCGACGATCGCGTTGGTGGCGATGCCGCGGCCGTTGCAGGCTTGCACCGCAAGCAGGCCGTCGTCGAGCCGCACCACGCGTGGCAGCAGGCTGCTGTTCATCCACGCCACGCCCTGCCACAGATGCGCGATCCTGACCGGCTCATGATAGCGCAGCATCGCGCGCAGCCGATCGTTCACCGCGATCTCGACGGCGTCGGCGGTGGCGTGCGCCGACACGGGATAATAGGTCAGCAGCCGATCCCCCGCGATCCAGCGGATCGAGAAGATGTCGCGCTCCAGATCGGTCAGCGCCTGGCCGTGCGGCAGCACCGCGGCGCGCATCGCGCGCGACAGCGGCCGCGTGACGAGTTCGTGGATGCGCATCGGCAACACCGTCTCGCGCAGCATCGGGTGGAGGCGGTGGTTGCCGCCGTTGGCGCACAGCACGACGCCGGCCGCGCGCACCGTCCCGCCCGCGGTGAGCAGGCGCCAGCCGTGCGCTTCGCGGTCCAGCGCGGTCGCCGGGCTGTGATGGAACAGGCGCCCGCCCGCCGCGACCAGCCGCTCCGCGAGCCCCTGTGCCAGCCGCACCGGATCCACCCCGCCCCCGCTCGCGTCCAGCACCGCGGCGGTATAGCCGGCGGTGCCCGTCAGCGCGGCCACCGCCGCCGCGTCCAGCACGGTGAGATCGCGGCGGAAGGGACGCCATTGCTCGACCACCATCGCCAGCCGGCGCGGCGCGTCTTCTCCGCGCGCGGGCGCCACGAACCCCTGCGGCCGCGCATCGCAGGCGATGGCATGCTCGCGGATCAGGTCGAACAGGTGGCCGCCGCTCTCGCCGATCAGGCGAAGCCAGCCGCCGCCGACCTCGCGGCCGAGCCGAGCGAGGACCCGCGCGGGCGTGGTGCGAACCAGCTGGGGCGCGACGATGCCCGCGGAGGCGCCCAGCGCCCCCGCCCCGGGCACGCTCTCCTCGACCACCACCACCTCGCGGCCCGCCAGCGCGAGCTGGAGCGCGAGCGACAGGCCCGCGATGCCCGCGCCCACGACCGCGAACTCCGCCTCGACCACCCCGCGCAGCGGCGGATGCGCCACGACGTCGGCGGCCTCCGCCTGCCAGAAGGACGCGGTGTCGGCGCCGCCCCAAGGCGGCGCGCGATCACGCCCGCGGGTCACCGGCCCGTGTCCGATCGCTCCGTCATGCCGCCCCCAGCGCCCCCGAACCCCCGCATCGCGTTCAAATGGACGTATCGAGCGCGAAGGTGGCCGCTGTCAACCGGGCGGTGAGTCCTTGTCGCGCGGGTGCGCCAGGTTGCTGCCGATGATCTGCAGCGTCGCGACGAAGCGCTGCAGCTCGTCGTGGCTGAGCCCCCTCGTCGCTTCCACGAACAGCGGCGCGACCAGCGGCGTCAGCGTGTCGAGCAGCGCGCGGCCCGCCGCCGACATGCGCACGTCGGTGGCGCGGCTGTCCTCCTCGCTCTGCGCGGTGTCGACGAGGCCCAATTCCCCCATCCGTTCGACGATGCGGCTCACCGTCGGCCGCTTGATCAGCGCCATGTCGGCCAGGTCCGTCATCCGGCAGGGCTGGTGATCGCGCAGCACCGTCATGATCCGGTACATCGCCTTGTTCGCCCCATGTGCGGACAGCACCGCGTCCATGTTGCGGTGATACATGTAATCGGCGTGGGCGATCAGATAGAAAGGCGACGTGGCCAGGCGGAATGCCTCGCTGGTCGGATCGAACATCCGGTTCCTGGTCACTGCGCATCCTCTCTCTGCGATCCTGTCCGCCCCACCGCCGGCCCGGCCGACCGGTCGCGATCACGCCGCGTGCCCCATGGCCGTTCCGCCTCGCGCCGACAATCGGCATGGCGGGCACGGCGCCGAATTGGCGGGTTGACACGTGCATAGAATTGCGTTCACTTTCACGCAACAGGGCAGAGACTAGGGGGTAGACGATGGGACCGGGCAGGCGAGCCGCCCTTCTGGGGTGCGCGGCGGTGCTGCTGCTGGGCGGGTCGGGGCCGGCGAGCGACGCCGCCGCGCAGGGACCATCGCGCGCGCAGATGGGGCAGCGGATGGCGCAGGCGCCGGTGGCGGTGCCGATCCTGCCGATGAGCGAGACCGAGCAGCGCGCGCCGGCGCTGCCCCCCGTGCTGTCGATCCGCGATCGTGCCAAGCTGCAGAACGCGATCCTGGCCGAGCGGCTGGACACGATCGTCCCGCGGCTGATGCGGCAACAGGGCATCGACATGTGGGTGCTGATGGCGCGCGAATATTTCGAGGAGCCGGTGGTCGCCACCATGCTCAACTCGGAGAGCCTGCACGCGCGCCGCCGCACCATCCTGATCTTCTTCGATCCCGGAGCGGGCAAGCCGATCGAGCGGCTGACGGTGAGCCGCTACGGCCTCGGCGGCCTGTTCAGCCCGGCCTGGGACCCCGACAAGCAGCCCGACCAATGGAAGGCCGTGGCCGAGCTGATCGCCGCGCGCGACCCGCGCAAGATCGCGATCAACACCTCGGCCGTCTCCGCCTTCGCCGACGGGATGACGCTCAGCCAGTACGACGAGATGAAGGCGGCGCTCCGCCCCGACCTGCGCGCGCGGATCGTGCCCGGCGACCGGCTGGCGATCGGCTGGCTGGAGACGCGCATCCCCGCGGAGACGCGGATCTATCCCGGCATCCTGCGGCTCGCGCACGGGATCATCGGCGAGGCTTTCTCGCGCAAGGCGATCACGCCGGGGCGGACCACGAGCGACGACGTCGTGTGGTGGTACCGTCAGCGTGTCTCCGATCTCGGGCTCGCCACCTGGTTCCAGCCCTCGGTCGGCATCATCCGGCAAGGCTCGTCCACCATGCTGGAGGGCGACACCGTGATCCAGCCGGGCGACCTGCTGTGGACCGACTTCGGCATCACCTATCTCCGACTGAACACCGACACGCAGCATCTCGCCTATGTGCTCAAGCCCGGCGAGACAGCCGTGCCCGCGGGTCTGGCCGCGGGGCTGAAAGCGGCCAACGGGGTGCAGGACGCACTGCTCTCCTCCTTCGAGGTCGGCAAGAGCGGCAACCAGGTACTGGCCGCGGCCCGCGCCAAGGCGATCGCCGCCGGGCTGAAGCCGAGCATCTACACGCATCCCCTCGGCTATCACGGCCATGCCGCCGGCACGGCGATCGGTTTCTGGGACAAGCAGAGCGGCGACGAGCGCGGTGAGTATCCGATCCACGCCGACACCGCCTGGTCGATCGAACTGGCGGCCTATGCCACGGTCCCCGAGTGGGGCGGACAGGAGGTGCAGTTCCGCGCGGAGGAGAACGCTTTCTACGACGGGCGGCGGGTGCGCTTCATCGACGGGCGACAGACCGAGATCACGCTGATCCCATCGGAGTGACCGGAGGACGCGGGCAGGCTTGAAGAGGGGGACGGCGGATGGCGAAGCGGTGGGCGGCGGGATGGGCGATGTTGCTGGCGACGACCGCGCCGGCGTCGGCGGATGATTTCCGCGTCACCTTGCCGGCGAGCGCGACGGCCGACCAGGTCGACGGCCGCGTGCTGGTGATCCTGACCAAGGACAAGCAGACCGAGCCGCGCTTTCAGGTCCGCCCCGATTATGTCGGCGCGCAGGTGTTCGGCGTCACCGTCGACGGGTTGCGGCGCGGCCAGTCCGCCACCGTCGGCGCCGACGTGCTCGGCTTCCCCGCGCTCAGCACCGCGCAGGTCCCCAAGGGGCGCTATTGGGCGCAGCCGGTGCTGCACCGCTACGACACGTACAAGCTGGCCAACGGCCGCACCGTCAAGCTCCCCGCCCCGCGCGGGGCGGGTCAGAACTGGCGGCTGGAGCCGGGCAATCTCGTCGGCACCCCGCGCGAGATCGACTTCGATCCCGCCGGCGGCGCGACCATCGCGCTCGAGCTGGACCGCGTGAATCCGCCGATCGCCGAGCCGAAGGACACCGAGTTCGTCCGCCACTTCAAGGTGCGCAGCGAGCGCCTGTCCCAATTCTGGGGTCGCGACATCTACATCCGCGGCCACGTGCTGGTCCCGCGCGATTTCGACCGGCACCCCGAAGCGCGCTACCCGCTGATGATCTTCCACGGGCATTTCCCGGACGATTTCGGCGGCTTCCGCACCACGCCGCCCGATCCGAACCTCAAGTGCGAGCCGAGCGAGCGCTTCGGCCTCCCCTGCTACAATCGCGACGAACAGCAGGAGGCCTACGACTTCTACAGGAAATGGGTGTCGGACAAGTTCCCGCGCTACCTCGTCGTCGAGATCGACCATTCCAACCCCTATTACGACGACAGCTATGCGGTGAACTCGGCCAATCTCGGGCCGTATGGCGACGCCATCACCTATGACTTCATTCCCGAGCTGGAGCGCCGCTATCGCGGCCTCGGCGCGGGCTGGGCGCGTTTCCTCTACGGCGGGTCGACCGGCGGGTGGGAGGCGCTGGGCGTGCAGGTCAAATACCCTGACCAGTATAACGGCGCCTTCGCCGCCTGCCCGGATCCGATCGACTTTCGCCAGACCATGACGGTGGACATCTACCGCGACGCCAACGCCTATCGCTACGAAGGTCCGTTCGGCAGCGTCGAGCACCCGGGCAAGCGCGACTGGCTCGGCCATGTACCTTATACCATCGAGCAGGAGAACCGGCTCGAACTGGTGCTCGGTGACAAGTCGCGTTCGGGCGGCCAATGGGACATCTGGGAAGCCGTCTACTCGCCACAGGGTGCCGACGGCTATCCGAAGCGCATCTGGGACAAGCGCACCGGCGTCATCGACAAGGAAGTCGCCGCTTATTGGCGCGAGCATTACGACTTGCGCCACATCCTGCAACGTGACTGGAAGACGCTGGCCCCGAAACTTCAGGGCAAGATCCACATCTATGTCGGCGACATGGACAATTTCTACCTCAACAATGCCGTCTACCTGATGGAGGATTTCCTCAAGACGACGAAGCCGGCCTATGGCGGCGAGGTGGATTACGGCGACCGTCGCGAACATTGCTGGAACGGCGACCATGCCACGTCCAACGCGATCGGCCGATTGCGCTACAACAGCTTCTACTTGCCCAAGATCCTGAAGCGGATCGAGGCCAGCGCCCCCAAGGGCGCCGACCTCACCAGCTGGCGATACTGAAGACCCACTGACGACGGCCGACAACGGCCGCGACCACCGGAGGAACAGGCGCCCGTCCGCGCGGGGCGGCGCGGCGCGGACAGACGCGTGCCCGTCGCTCGCGACGATGCGCGCCCAAGAGGGAGACAAGGGACGTGAACATCAGGCATCGCTCGGCCCTGCTGGCCACCACCATCATCTGGGGCGCGGTCGCGCTTCCCGCCGCGGCGCAGGACGCGCCGGCGACCGCCTCGGTCGCCCCTCCCGCCGCCGACCCCGCCCAGGCCGCCGCGGAGGCGGAGGGCGCCACCATCGTCGTCACCGGATCGCGCATCCGCTCGGCCAACGCCACCAGCATCAGCCCGGTGATCCAGGTGACCGGCGAGGAGTTCGTCACGCGCGGCGCGACCCGCAGCGAGGATCTGGTGAACCAGCTGCCCCAGGTGTTCGCCGCGCAGGGTTCCGCCAATTCCAACGAGGCGACCGGCACCGCGCAGGTCGACCTGCGCGGCCTCACGCCGGTGCGGACGCTCGTGCTGGTCAACGGCAAGCGGCTTCCCTACGGCAGCCCCAAGTCGGTCCCGTCCGATCTCAACCAGGTGCCCGCCGCGCTGGTGCGCAACGTCGAGGTGCTGACCGGCGGCGCCTCCGCGGTCTATGGCTCGGACGCGATCGCGGGCGTGGTCAACTTCAACCTGATCGACAATTTCGAGGGTGTGAAGCTCAACGCCGGGCTCAGCATCTATCAGCACAGCAACGGCAACCGCGGCTTCCGCGACCTGCTGGACGCGAACGACCGGCTGGTGCCGGGCGCCTATCCCAAGCCCGACACCTCGGTGTGGAACGGCTTCACCCAGGATTATTCCGCGGTGCTCGGCACCAACATGGCCGATGGGCGCGGCAACATCACCGCCTACGCCACCTATCGCAAGATCCGCCCGATCCTGCAGGCCGACTACGATTACAGCGCCTGCGCTCTGGGTACGACGGGGACCGGTGGCGACACCTATTCGTGCAGCGGCTCGGGCTTCAACGATCCCGCCAACATCGCCAACACGGCGGCGGTCGCCAACGTGCCGACGCAGTTCCGCGTCGACAACGGCCAGTTCGTCTCCGGCCGCCGAACCTATAATTTCGCACCGTCCAACTATTACCAGCGTCCCGACGAGCGCTACACGCTCGGGGCGGTCGGCCATATCGAGCTGAGCGAGCGGCTCATCCCCTATTTCGAGCTCAGCTACATGAACGACCGGTCGACCGCGCAGATCGCGCCGGGAACGGTCTCGGGCGGCGTGCTCGGCAGCGGCGGCGGGCTCAATTGCGACAACGCCTTCCTGAGCGCGCAACAGCGCCAGTTCGTCTGCGGCGCGGCCGGCCTGTCGACCGCGGGCAATTACGACGCGGCCGGCGCTTATGTCGGGCCGGGGGCGATCGCGCCGGGCATCCTGCTCAGCCGACGCAATGTCGAGGGCGGTAACCGCCAGGACGATATCCGCCACTCCACCTTCCGCCTCGTCGGCGGGCTGCGCGGCCAGCTCGACCCCGCGTTCAGCTACGACGTCTATGCCAGCTACGCGCGCGTCGAATACCGCAGCCGCTTCACCGGCGACGCCAACGTCCAGCGCGTAGCCAACGCATTGAACGCGGTGATCGACCGACGGACCGGCTCCGCCACCGCCGGTCAGGCGGTGTGCGCCATCAACGCCGACGCGGTGTCGGGCAACGACGATCCCAATTGCGCGCCGCTCGATTATTTCAGCGGCCAGCCCGCCAGCGCCGCGGCGGTGAATTACATCTCCGAGTCCAAGGGGATCGTGGGCGACACCGGGCTGACCAACATCGTCGCCTCGCTCAACGGCGACCTCGGCAAATATGGTGTGATCCTGCCCTGGGCGGAGAGCGGGATCGGCGTCGCCTTCGGCCTCGAATATCGCAAGAACACGCTCGAGCTGCTGCCCGACGAGGTCTATCAGAATTCGGTCTCGCCCGAGTTCCCGGTACGCGGCTCGACCACCGCCAAGGAGGTGTTCGGCGAGCTCAACGTGCCCTTCATCGAGTCGCGGCCGTTCTTCCACCTGCTGTCGTTCGAGGGCGCCTACCGCTATTCCGACTATGACACCGGCTTCAAGACCCACACCTACAAGCTGGGGCTGAACTGGGCGCCGATCCGGTCGGCGCGGTTCCGCGGCAGCTACCAGCGCGCGGTGCGCGCGCCCAATGTCGTCGAGCTCTTCTCCTCCCAGTCGCTGTTCGAGGTGGAACTGACCGAGCTCGCCAACGGCCTCTACGATCCCTGTGCCGGCGAGACGCCCTTCGCCACCGCGGAGCAATGCGCGCGCACCGGCGTGACCGCAGCACAATACGGGCGGATCATCGACAACCCGGCCGGTCAGTTCAACTCGCTGATCGGCGGCAACCCCGATCTCGACCCGGAGAAGGCCGACACCTGGTCCGCGGGCATCGTGCTGGAGCCCGCGTTCGTGCCGCGCCTGTCGCTGTCGGTGGACTATTTCGACATCCGCGTGAAGAACCTGGTCGGCAGCGTGAACCCCAATCTGACGATGACCAACTGCCTTTCGTCGGGGGATCCCTTCTTCTGCGGGCTCATCAACCGCGGCGCCGGCGGCACCCTGTTCCTCAACGACACGGGCTATTTCCGCCGCTTCAACGTCAATACCGGCTCGCTCAGCACGCGCGGGATCGACGTCGCGCTGGACTATCGCGTGCCGACCGATCGGCTCGGCACCTTCGCCCTCAATCTCGCCGGCACCTATCTGGCGGAATATGAGACCGTGCCCCTGCCCGGCTCGCCGGCCTCGGACGTCTATGACTGCAAGGGTCTCTACGGCGGCCTGTGCGGGCGGCCGCGGCCCGAGTGGCGCCACCGCGTGCTGGGGACCTGGAGCTCGCCCGGCGGCGTCGGGGTTAACCTGACGTGGCGCTACATTTCCGCGGTCAAGATCGCGCAGACCAGCGACCAGCCCGCGCTCGCCGGCAGCTATGCGGCGCTCAACGAACGCCTCAACAGCCGCAGCTACTTCGACCTCGCCTTCACCTTCGACGCCAAGGAGAATATCCGCTTCACGCTCGGCATGAACAACCTGTTCGACAAGCAGCCGCCGCTGACCACCACCGCGGCGATCGAGGATGGCGGCAACGGCAACACCTATCCGCAATTCTACGACGCCGCCGGCCGCTATCTGTTCACCAGCGCCTCGTTGCGCTTCTGACGATCCAGCGCGGGCGGGAGCGACGCCTCCCGCCCGCCGATCGACCAAGCACGGAGCTGAAGATGCTGCGGATCGCCCTCGCCCTCTGCCTCCTGGCGTCCCCCGCCGCCGCGGCCACCGCCCCCCCGCCCGCGCCGACCGCGGCGGATCGCGCCGCCGCCGTCGACCTGCTGAAGCGGCTGGTGGCGATCCCGACGGCGAAGGGGCGCGGCCGCGTTCCCGAGCTGGTGGATCTGATCGCGGCCCGTCTGACCGAGGCGGGCTTCACCGCCGACGACATCGTGCGTCGACCGGTGACGATCGACGGCGAGCAGACGATGGGCCTGATCGTTCGCTACGCGGGGCGCGACGCGTCGCTGCAACCAGTGGCGCTGTTGGCGCACATGGACGTCGTGGACGCGGTCGCGGCCAATTGGGCGACCGATCCGTATCGCCCGGTGGAGAAGGACGGCTATCTCTACGGCCGCGGCACGCAGGACAATAAGTTCGGCGTCGCGGTGCTGGTGGAGACGTTCGCGCGGTTACGCCGGGCGGGATGGCGCCCGCGGCGCGACCTGCTGCTCGCTTTCTCGGGCGACGAGGAGACCGGGATGCGGTCGACCCGCGCGGTGATCGCGCATCCCTGGGTCGCGCGCGCCGCCTATGCGCTCAACGCGGACGCGGGCGGCGGATCGGTGACGGCGGACGGGCGCCCGATCGCTTTCGGCATGCAGTCCGCGGAGAAGACCAACGCCACCTTCGCGGTGACGGTCAAGAACCGCGGCGGCCATAGCTCGGTGCCCCGCGCCGACAATGCGATCTACGAGCTCGCGCGGGCGGTCACGCGAATCGAGGCGATGCGCTTCCCCGTCGCGCTCAACAGCGTGACCCGCGGCATGGTCGCGCGCACCGCGGCGGAGCGCGGCGGAGCGCTGGGCGCGGCATTGACGAAGCTGACGACCGTGCCCGACGATGCCGCGGCCTTCGCGGTCATCCGGCGCCATCCCGACGTGTCGACGATGCTCTGGAGCACCTGCGTGGCGACGATGCTCAGCGCGGGCAACGCCCCCAACGCGCTCGCGCAGGACGCGACCGCGACGGTGAACTGTCGCATCCTGCCGGGAGTCGCGGTCGAGTCGGTCAGGCGCCAGATCGCCGACGCGGCGGGGGCCGGCGCGGCGGTGACGCTGGTCGGCGAAGCGGTGGAGAGCCCCGTGTCCGAGCCGCGCGCGGAGGTGACCGCGCTCCTCCAGGCGGGTCTCTCCGCCACCTACCCCGGCGCGATCCTCCAGCCGGTGATGTCGTCGGGCGGGACCGAGGGACGCGAGTATCGCCGCGCCGGGATCCCGACCTGGGGCGCGGGCAGCCTCGGCCTGGTGCTGCCGGAGGACAACCGCGCGCATGGGACCGACGAAAGGGTACCGCTCCGCGCCTTCGGCAAAGAGCTCGATTATTGGTACGAGGTGCTGCGCCGCCTCGGCTGATCGACCCGACGCCTCCCCGCATCGCGATCCGCCAGGGACAAGCAATTGTTCTGCGAGGTCAACGCTCGCTTGAGCGCGCCCCGGCTGCGCGCTTCAACGCGCGCGCGGCATCGGCTAAGACGGCGGGGATGACCCAACAGATCACTCTCCAGCTCCGCCGCCTGCCTCATGGCGCGGGGCTGCCGCTTCCTGCCTATGCCAGCGCCGGCGCGGCGGGGATGGACGTGGTCGCCGCCGAGGACGTCACGCTGGCGCCCGGCGCGCGCCATGCGGTGGCGACCGGCTTCGCGCTCGCCATCCCGGCCGGCTATGAGGTGCAGGTACGTCCGCGCTCCGGGCTGGCGCTCAAGCACGGCCTCACCTGCCTCAACACACCCGGCACGATCGACTGCGACTATCGCGGCGAGGTCAAGGTGATCCTCGCCAATCTCGGCGATGCGCCCTTCGCGGTCACGCGGGGCGAGCGGATCGCGCAGCTCGTCCCCGCCGCGCTGACCGCGGCGCAGATCGTCGAGACCGAGACGCTCGACGACACACCGCGCGGCGCGGGCGGCTTCGGATCGACGGGGCGGTGAGCGTCGCGCTGGCGCTGCTGCTCCAGGCGTCGCCGCTCGCTCCCCCGACCGACTGGAGCGCGCTGCAACAGCTCCCGCTGCTGCGCCGCTGGGAGCCCAGCGAGTCGATCACCGCCTTCGTCCGCGACGAGGTCCGAGCCGGCCGCTGCGCGACGCCCGAGACGCACCGGGTGGCGGTGGACTTCGTCGTGTTCGTCAGCGCCGATGGTCAGGTGCGCCGGATCGTGCCACGCGCGATCGACTGCCCGACCGTCGAGCAATATGCCTCCGGGCTGACGCTGCGCGCGGTCCGCGGCAACGTCGCCGACGTGCCCGCCGCCGGCTGGTATCGCACCGCGCTCGTGTTCGATTGGCCATGACGCTCGGCCCCGACGAGCTCGCGCGCTACGCCCGCCACATCGTGCTGCCCGAGATCGGCGGCGCGGGACAGCTTCGGCTGCGCCGCGCGCGCGTCGCGGTGGTGGGCGCGGGGGGTATCGGATCGCCCGTGCTCCACTATCTCGCCGCGGCCGGTGTCGGGCGGCTCGACGTGATCGACGACGATCGCGTCGACGCGAGCAATCTCCAGCGCCAGACGCTCTACACCACCGACGATCTCGGCGTGCCCAAGGCACAGGCAGCCGCAACGGCGCTGGCGCGGCTCAATCCGCATGTCGAGGTGGTGCCCCATGTCACCCGCCTGGGCCGCGATGAGGCGGGCGCACTGATCGACGGCGCCGACGCGGTGATCGACGGCAGCGACAATTTCGACACCCGGCTCGCGGTCGCCGATGCGTCGCTCGCGCGCCGTGTCGCGCTGGTCTCCGCCGCGGTCGGCCGGTTCGAGGGCCAGATCGGCGTGTTCCGCGGCTGGGAGGCGGATCGGCCGTGCTACCGCTGCTTCGTCGGGGCGGCGCCGCAGCGCGACGGGCTCACCTGTGCCGAGGAGGGCGTGCTCGGGCCTGTCACCGGCGTGGTCGGCAGCCTCGCCGCGCTCGAGGTGATCCGCCAGATCGCGCCCTTCGGCGACGACAGCGCGGGCAAGCTGGTGCTGATCGACCTGCTCGCGCTGCGCTTTCGCACCTTGTCACTGCCGAAAGACCCGGGCTGCCCGGCGTGCGGCGCGCCCGCGACTGCGGGCTGAGCGGGGCGGGAGGCTTTCGCCGGCCACTCGCCCGCCCCCCCCCCCGTCTGGCGTCGGTGAGGGGCGCCACGCGACGGCTCGCGGGCGAGCGTCACCGAGCGACGCGCCCCCCGCCACTTACCCCAGCCGCTGCTGCGCGAAGGCGCGCACCGCCGGGCCGATGTCATCGCGCGCCAGCGCCAGCGCGAGATTGGCCATGATGAAGCCGGTCTTGTCGCCGCAGTCGAAGCGCTCGCCGTTGAAGGTGAAGCCGTGGAACGGCTGGCGGCCGATCAGCTTGGCCATGGCGTCGGTGAGCTGGATCTCGCCGCCCGCGCCCGTCTCCTTGGCACCGAGAATCTGCATGACCTCGGGCTGGAGGATGTAGCGGCCCGGGATCATCAGGTTGGACGGGGCCGAGCCGACCGCCGGCTTCTCGACCAGCGCGGTCACCTCGGTCAGCGCGCCGTCGCGCTGGCCCGGCGAGATGATGCCGTATTTGTTGGTCTCTTCGGGAGCGACCTCGAGCGCGCCGATGACGTTGCCGCCGACCTGCTGATAGGCGTCGACCATCTGCTTGAGGAAGTTGGGCGAGCCCACCATCAGCTCGTCGGGGAGCAGCACCGCGAAGGGCTCGTCGCCGACGATTTCGCGCGCGCACCACACCGCATGGCCGAGCCCGAGCGGCTCCTGCTGACGGACATAGACCGGCGAGCCCGGCTGCTGCCGGATCGTCTCGATCACCGCGAGGCTCTTGCCGCGCGCGCGCATCGTCGTCTCCAGCTCGAACGAGACGTCGAAATGATCTTCCAGCGCGCCCTTGCCGCGGCCCGTGACGAAGATGAGCTGCTCGATACCCGCCTCGAGCGCTTCCTCGACGGCATATTGGATCAGCGGCTTGTCGACGACCGTCAGCATCTCCTTCGGCATCGCCTTGGTGGCGGGAAGGAAACGCGTTCCCAGACCGGCGACGGGAAAGATGGCCTTACGCACGGGCTTGATGGTCATTCGATCCTCCTTGTGGCGCGCGGCATGTACCGGGCACCGCTCGTTCGGGCAAACGCGTTAGCGCCGGCGTAACGATAGCGCGACCCGATTCGTGTTGCACTGCACCAAATCCGTATGCATGACGGGTCCGGTCGATGGTTGCCCCTCGCCAGCGTGCCGCCTATGGCGGCGCGTTCCCCCTCCCTCCCGCCGACGTTCCCGCGCATATGCTCTCGAAGTTCCTGCGTTCCTCCCGTTCGGCCAAGGCCGCGGTCTTCGCCACCGCACCGGGGACGCGGGTGTATGCGATCGGCGATGTCCATGGCTGCCTGAGCGAGCTGGACCGGCTGCTGGCGCAGATCGAGGCCGACGATGCCGCGCGGACGCCCGCCGACACGTCGCTGATCTTCCTCGGCGATCTCGTGGATCGCGGGCCGGACTCGGCGGGCGTGGTGGCGCGACTGATCGAGCTGTCGGCGCGGCGGGCGGGCACGCGGTTCCTGATGGGCAACCATGAAGAGGTCCTGCTCCTCGCGCTCGACGGCGACGTCGAGGCGCTGCGACTGTTCTGCCGCGTCGGCGGACGCGAGACGCTGATGAGCTACGGCCTGACCCGCGAGGAATATGATCGGCTCGACTATGCCGAGCTGATCGATCGGCTGCCCGAGCTGATCCCCGACGCGCATCGCGCCTTCCTCGCCGGGTTCGAGGATCTCGTCGAATCGGGTGACTATGCCTTCGTCCACGCGGGCATCCGCCCCGAGGTGCCGCTCGCCGAGCAGGTGCCCGCGGACCTGCGCTGGATCCGCCGCACCTTCCTCGACCATCGCAAGCCGCATCCCAAGATGATCGTCCACGGCCATACGATCACCGACGAGGTGGACCGCCAGCCCAACCGGATCGGGATCGACACCGGCGCCTATGCGAGCGGGAAGCTGACCGCCCTCGGCCTCGAGGGGTCCGAGGAATGGGTGCTGCAGAGCTGATCGCGACCGGCGTGGCCGAGATGCCGCACTATCGCCACAAACGACCAGCTTCCCCCTTGCATTTCGTATGTGCCTCGGTAAGGGACGAACGGAACGCAAAGGGAGTTTGACATGCGTCTTGCCAAGTACATGCTCGCCGCTGCCGCCGCCACCATGGCGGTTGCTCCGGCGGTGGCCGCCCCCGTCAATTCGGCGGCGAGCCTCTCGGTGGCGAAGTCGGCTCGCGCCGCTGCGCCGTCGGCGAAGAAGAACGACGTCGCTGGTGGTGGCGTGATCGTCGCCGTCCTGGCGGCCGCGGCGGTTGTCGCGGGCATCGTCGTCGTCGCCGACGAGGACGATGACGCGGACAGCAACTGAGCTGATCGCGCTTCTTCGGAAGTAAGGAATAGCGGCCTGCGGGCCGCTATTTTTTTTGCGTGCGGTTCGTACCGGATCGTCCGCTCACGCCGCTCACGCCCGGCGAGCGGGTACGCTTCTCGGCGGGTACGCTTCACGCGGCAGCGATCGGATGAGACGAGGCGCCCGTCGCGCAGCATCCGAGGGGGTGGAGCGCTGCCTAGCCTTCTGATCCACCTAGTTTGAACCAGCGGGGTGCTGCTGCGAACGCAGGAGCCTAGAGCCACGAGCGTCGTGACTGCGGCAGTGGGCTCCTGCTCCCGCGGGACCTTTGCGAAACCTTCCGTCATCTCGGACTTGGTCCGGGATCCACCGTGCCGCAGACCGACGGTGCGTTGCTCTCACGGAAGCGTGGATCCCGGAACACGTCCGGGATGACGGTAGCGGCGGAGCGTTGCGCGGCTTTTGCAAAGGTCTCGCTCCCGCAGGAGCACGGTTCATCACGGGTGACCCAGACTTGCCTGGTCCCACCCGTCTCGCGCTATCCGGTGCCGCACCGCACCTCGACAGATCGCGGATGCTCACCGCGGCATCTTTCCCGACGTCGCCCGCACCGGAACGAGAAAGGGCGACCTCCCGGCCGCCCTCACCCGTTACGCATCATGATCCGACCGCGACGGTCAGCGCCCGCCCGGCGCGCCCCCCGGCATACCGGGCATACCCGGCATCCCGCCGCCCATCATCTGCTGCTGCATCTGCAGCTGGCGCAGCGTCGCCTCGGGGATGAAATCCTGGAGCTCGACGTCGAACACCAAGGTCGAATTGGGCGGGATCGGACCGGCCGCGCGATCCTTGTACCCCAGCTCCGGCTTGATCCAGAGGCGGTATTTCGCGCCCTTGTGCATCAGCTTGAGCCCTTCGGAGAAGCCCGGCACCACACCCGCGACCGGCAGCGGCGTCGGCTGCTGCGACTTGTCGAAGACGGTGCCGTCGACCAGCCGCCCCTCGTAATTGACCAGCGAGACGTCGGCGTCGGTCGGCGTCGGCCCCTTGAGGTCACCCGCCTTGAGCACCTTGTAGCGCAGCCCCGACGGGGTCGTGACGATCCCCGTGTCGCCGGCGCGCGCTAGCGCGACGCCGGCGACCAAAGCGATCAGCAGGCCGGCGACCAGCCAGAGCACGTAAGCGCGCTTGACCGGCTGGAGCGGGACGGCAGTGACAGTCGACATGGGTTCAGCACACCCCGGTAGCTCGTTCGAACAGCAGAGAAGCGGCGTCAGGCCCCGCGCTCGACCGCACGGGGCGGCGCGGCTTACCGTGCCCCGTCGCGCTCGGCGCGCTTGCGCTCCAGCTTGCGCGCACGACGAACCGCCGCGGCGCGCTCGCGCGCGCGCTTCTCCGACGGCTTCTCATAGTGGCGACGCAGCTTCATCTCGCGATACACACCCTCGCGCTGCAGCTTCTTCTTGAGCGCGCGAAGGGCCTGGTCGACGTTGTTGTCGCGAACGATGATCTGCATAAAACCGATAAACTCCGGATCAAACGGCTAAAGCGGCAGCGGACGAGGTCCGCGCCGAACACGCCGCCTCTAGCAGCATGGGTGCGCCCCCGCAAGCACCGCGGCTCAGCCGATCACCATGGGCGCGGGAATGACGCGGCGATGCTGCAACGCGGGCACGCGCGCGCGGACCTCGCGCTGCATGTCGGGGTCAATCTCGGCATAGCCGATGCCGGCGCCCTCGCCCATGTCGAGCAGCACCTCGCCCCAGGGATCGACCACCAGCGAGTGGCCGAAGGTGGCGCGCCCGTCCTCGTGGATGCCGCTCTGCGCGGCGGCGACGACATAGCACGCCGCCTCGATCGCGCGCGCGCGCAGCAGCACGTGCCAATGCGCGGCGCCGGTCGGCCGCGTGAAGGAGGCGGGCACCGACAGGATCGCGGCGCCATTGTCCGACAGCGCGCGGTACAGATCTGGGAAGCGCATGTCGTAGCAGATCGACAGGCCCATCCGCCCCAGCGGCGTCGCCGCCAGCACCGGCCGGTCGCCGGCGACATAGGCCGCCGATTCGCGCCAGCTCTCGCCGCTGGGCAGATCGACGTCGAACAGGTGCATCTTGTCGTAGCGCGCGCGGATATTGCCCTGCGAATCGATCACGAAACTGCGGTTGGCGTAGCGCGCGTCGTGGCGCCGCAGCGCGAGCGAGCCGAGCTGCACCCACACGCCCGCGCGCGTCGCCGCCTCGCGCACCGCGACCAGCACCTGGTCCTCGCCCTCGCGCACGATCGACTGCGCCGCGCGCGCGCGGTCGCGGTCGAGCACGCCCGACATCTCGGGCGTGAACACCATCTCCGCGCCGTTCACGCCCGCCTCCTCGATCGCCGCGGCCAGCGCCGCTGCGTTGCGCGCGGGGTCGATCCCGCTGGTGGTCTGGACAACCGCGATCCTGGTCAAACCTCACTCCTCGCCCGCTCCCCAAGAGCAACGCGGTTCGCCGCGCAAGTGTTGCACGCGCGACACAGCGAGTGTGCGAACGCGCTTTGTTGCAGCGGCGTCATCCGCGCGATACGCGTGGTCACCAGTCGGGTCGTCATGCCCGACGCCTCGCTCGCTCTCGCCCCGGACCCTGCCGTGGATCTCGCCACCCGCATCCTCATCGTCGACGACGATCCCGGCATCCGCGAGCTCACCGCCGCCTTCCTCGCCGGCCACGGCTATGTCGTCGACGTCGCGGCGGACGGTGTCGAGATGCGCGCGCGGCTCGAGCAGGAGAGCTACGCGCTGATCGTGCTCGACGTGATGATGCCCGGCGAGGACGGGCTCTCGATCCTGCGCTCGCTCGACCGCTCGACCAGCCCGGCGGTGATCATCATGTCGGTGATCAGCGAGGAGGTCGACCGCATCGTCGGGCTCGAAATGGGCGCGGACGATTATGTCGCCAAGCCCGCCAATCCGCGCGAGCTGCTCGCGCGGATCCGCTCGGTGCTGCGCCGCAATCAGGCCGCGGCCAGCGCGACGCCGAGCTCGGGGCGTCCTTATCTTCGCTTCGCAGGCTGGCGACTCGATCCGGTCGGGCGCCAGCTGTTCGACCCCGACCAGGTCGTCATCAACCTCTCCGACGGCGAGTTCCGCCTGCTGCTCGCCTTCGCCGAACACCCGCGCCGCGTGCTCACCCGCGACCAGCTGCTCGACCTGTCGCGCGGGCTCAACGCCGAGCATTTCGACCGCGCGATCGACGTCCAGGTCAGCCGGCTGCGGCGCAAGCTGACGCGCGACGACGCGCCCGGGGGCGACGAGCTGATCCGCACCGTGCGCAACGAGGGCTATATGTTCACCAGCGACGTCGAGCGGCGCTGAGGCGTCGGCGATGACGCGCCCCTACCGGCGAGCCCATTCGATCGCCCAGCCGATCTTCGCGCTGGTGATCGCCTCGGTGGTCGCCGCCACCGCGATCCTGTTCTTCGTCACCTTCAGCGGGCCGCCGCCGCGCGTGCCGCCGCGCCCGCTGGAGGCGATCACCGCGGCGCTGCGCGGCCTGCCGCCGCCGCCACTGCCGCCCGAGTTCCGCCGCTTCCGCCCCCCCGGCGGTCGCTTCGGCGCGTGGCGGGTCGAGCCGCTGGAGACGCTCACCGCCGCCGCCGCGCCGACCCCACGCTGGCGCGAGAAGCTTGACGCGCTGACCCAGGCGCGCATCGCCGCGCTGCTCCACGTCGCACCGCGTGACGTGCTCGCTTTCACCGAGCTGAGCCCGCGCGGCGGCGGGCGCGAGTTGTTCGGCTCCTTCACCGTCGCCTGTCGCCTGCCGCAGGGCTGGCGCGTGGTGCGCAGCCCGGCGCTGCCGCTGTTCACGCGCTGGCACCTCAACACGCTGGTCGCGATGCTGGTGGCGATCGTGGCGCTGTCGATCCCGGCGTGGATGCTGTCGCGCGCGATCTCACGCCCGCTCGCCCGGCTCGCCGCCGCGGCCGACCGCGCCGGCACCGGCGCGCCGCTGCCGCCGCTGCCCGAGGGTGGGCGCGAGGTGCGCGAGCTGGCGCACGCGGTCTCGACCATGCACGCCCGCCTCGCCAGCCACGCCGAGTCGCGTACCGCGATGCTGGCCGCGATCGCGCACGATCTCGGCACGCCGCTGTCGCGCCTGGCCTTCTGGGTCGAGCAACTGCCCGAGGACGCGCGCGACCGCGCCGTCGCCGACATAGACGAGATGCGCGCGATGATCGCCGAGGTGCTCCGCTTCGCGCGCCACGACGTCGGCCGGCGCGAGGAGACACTGGTCGAGCTGTCGAGCCTGCTGGACAGTCTGGCCGAGGACATGGGCGTCGGGGGCGCCGCGGTGACGGTCGCGGCGGGACCGCGGGCGGTGGTGAGCGGCGATCCGAGCGGACTGCGCCGCCTGTTCGCCAACCTGATCGGCAACGCGCTGCGTTACGGCGACTCCGCCGAGCTGGCGTGGCGGATCGAGGACGGGCGCGTCACCGTCACCGTCGCCGACCGCGGCCCGGGCATTGACCCGGCCCAGGCCGAGCGCTTGTTCGAGCCGTTCGTGCGCGGCGACCCATCGCGCAACCGCTCCACCGGCGGGACCGGGCTGGGGCTGGCGATCGTCCGCTCGATCGCCGCGCGGCATGGCGGCACCGCCGTGCTCGCCAACCGCGACGATGCGGCGGGTGCGGTGGCGACGGTGACACTGCCGCTCGCGCGCTGACACAATCGGCAATGTCGCGGTAGCGTGCCGACATCGCGGCATGCGGCGGGGGCGGCAGATGGGTGGCGACGTTCGGGAGCGTCGCTGTTTTCCCGTCATGCCGAAGATGATCCGGCATCCATCGTCCCACGCACGCCACCTCCGTGGCTCGCGCGTCGGCATGGACCCCGGCGCAGGGCCGGGGTGACGACCAGGCGGATGGCGCGGCCCCAACAGCGAAAGGGACCCCGATGCAGCACGACGACCACGACCACGATCTCGGCCTCGCGCACGACCTCCAGGTGATGGAGCGGATGGTGCAGCGCCGCCGCGCGCTCAAATGGCTTGCCGGCGCGGGCACACTCGCGCTGGTGGCGGGCTGCGGCGGTTCGGGTGACGCCGAGACGGATAGCACGACTTCCGCTACCGCCACGTCGACGCCCACGCCAACACCAACACCAACACCAACACCCACGCCGACCGCCACCAGCACGAGCAGCGCCACCTCCGGCTGCGTCCTCAACGCGACCGAGACCGCCGGGCCATATCCCGCCGACGGCACGAACTCGTCGAGCGGCTCGACGTCCAACGTGCTCACCGCGACGGGGATCGTGCGCAGCGACATCCGCGCCAGCTTCCTTAGCAGCACGACCGTCGCCACGGGCGTGCAGGTGACGCTCACCCTCACGCTCGTCGACGTGAACCAGTCGTGCGCGCCACTCGCCGGCTACGCCATCTATCTGTGGCACTGCGACCGCCAGGGTCTCTACTCACTCTACACCGTCGCGACGGAGAGCTACCTGCGCGGGGTGCAGGTGACCGACAGCAACGGCCAGGTGACCTTCACCACGATCTTCCCCGGCTGCTACGACGGGCGCTGGCCGCACATCCATTTCGAGGTCTTCTCCAGCCTCGCCAACGCCCTCGGTGGCCGTTACGCGACGCTCACCTCGCAGCTGGCGCTGCCGTCCTCGACCTGCGCGACCGTCTACGCCGACACCGCCACCTACCCGTCGAGCGCGAGCAACTTCGCCCGCGTCGCGCTGTCGAGCGACAATGTCTTCGGCGACAACACCACCGCGCAGAACAATCAGATGACGCCGACCTTCACCGGCACGCCGACTGCCGGCTATGCCGCCACCGCGGTGATCGGCTTGGCGCGCTGAACCGTCACAGCTAAGAGGCGCGCCATGACCGGCGCGCCCCTGATCCTCTACAACAGCCTGACCCGCGAGCCGGAGACCTTCCGCCCGCTCGACCCGTCGAACGTGCGCGTCTACTCGTGCGGGCCGACGGTCTATCACTATGCCCATATCGGCAACCTGCGCGCCTATGTCTTCACCGACACGCTCGCGCGCGTGATCCGCTGGAAGGGGTGGCCGCTCACCCACGTCATCAACATCACCGACGTCGGCCACCTCACCTCCGACGCCGACGCCGGCGACGACAAGATGGAGGCCGCGGCGCGTGCCTCCGGTCGCGACATCTGGGCGATCGCGCGCCACTATACCGAGGCGTTCGAGCGCAACCTCGCCGAGCTCAACATCGTGCCGCCGACGCATCTGCCGCGCGCGACGGATCACGTCGCCGAGATGATCGCCTGGGGCGAGACGATCGCGGAGCGTCACTGCTACCCGCTCGACGACGGCCTCTATTTCGACACCAGCACGGTGCCCGATTACGGCCGGCTCGCCGGCGGGCAGGACGATGCCGCCCACGCGCGGATCGAGGCGGTGGCTGGCAAGCGCCACCCGCAGGACTTCGCGATCTGGCGCCGCACCCCGCCGGGCGAGACGCGCCAGATGGAGTGGGACTCGCCCTGGGGCCGCGGCGCGCCCGGCTGGCATCTCGAATGCTCGGTGATGAGCCGGCGCTATCTCGGCGCGGCCTTCGACATCCACACCGGCGGGATCGATCATCGCGAGATCCACCATCCCAACGAGATCGCGCAGAACCAGGCCTATTGCGACTGCGCCGACACCGGCGCGCAGATCTGGATGCACAACAATTTCGTCGTCGACCGCGGCGGCAAGATGAGCAAGTCGTCGGGCGAGTTCATGACGCTCGACCGGCTGGTCGAGCGCGGCTTCCACCCGCTCGCCTATCGGCTGATGTGCCTCCAGGCGCATTATCGCAGCGAGCTCGACTTCTCCTGGGAGAATCTGGCGGCGGCGCAGGTGCGGCTGAAGCGGCTGGTCCACGCGGTCGCGGCGCTGCGCGCGCGCGCGCCCGGCGTCGCCAAGGGCGCGCCCACGGCGTATCGCGACCAGCTCGACGCGGCGCTGAGCGACGATCTCAACACGCCGCGCGCACTGCCCGTGGTGGACGCGCTGCTCGCCGACAAGCGGGTCGCGGCGGCCGATCGGTTGGCGCTGCTCGACGAGGTTGACGCGCTGCTCGGACTGGGGCTGGCGACGCTGACGCGCGAGGCGCTGCGCGTCCGCCCGGCCAGCGCAACGATCGACGAGGCCGGGATCGCCGCCGCGCTGGAGCAGCGTCGCGCGGCGCGCGCGGAGAAGGACTTCGCCCGCTCGGACTCGATCCGCGACGAACTCGCCGCGGCGGGGGTCGAGGTGATGGACGGCGATCCGCTCGGATGGGACTGGAAGGTGGTGGTTTAGGCGTCTCATCTGCCGCCTGTTCCCCGGCGAAGGCCGGGGCCCAGTTGGGGGGACGTGAGTAGCTTACCGACCGCCTTCCCGACTGGCCCCCGGCCTCCGCCGGGGAACAGCGGGCGGGGCGAAGCCGCTTCTCCAACCACACGAGGAGGAACAGCCTATGCAGCTCGGGATCGAGGGACGTCGCGCCATCGTCTGCGCGTCGAGCCAGGGGCTCGGCCGCGCCTGTGCCGAGGCGCTCGCCGCGGCGGGCTGCGCGCTGGTGCTCAACGGGCGCGACGACGAGGCGCTCGCCGCCACCGCCGACGCGATCCGTGGCGCGCACGGCGTCGCGGTCGAGACGATCGCCGGCGACGTCGCCGACGAGCAGGTCCAGGCCGCGCTGGTCGACGCCGCGGGCGGCGCGCCCGACATCCTCGTCAACAACAACGGCGGCCCGCCGCTGCGCGACTTCCGCGCGATCGACCGCGACGCGCTGCGCGCCGGAGTCGAGGCGAACATGATCACGCCGATCCGCCTCACCCAGCGCGTGGTCGACGGCATGGTCGATCGCGGCTTCGGCCGGATCGTCTGCATCACCTCCGCCTCGGTGAAGGCACCGCTCGCCGGGCTCGACCTGTCGAGCGGCGCCCGCGCCGGCCTGACCGGCTTCCTCGCCGGCGTCGCGCGGCAGGTGGCGCACGCCGATGTCACGATCAACTTCCTCCTCCCCGGCCAGTTCGCGACGCGCCGGCTCGACAGCGTCCACGCCGCGGCGGCGGAGAAGCAGGGCGTCGACGTCGCCGAGGCGGCGCGCCGCGGCGCCGAGCGGATCCCCGCCCACCGCTACGGCGATCCCGCCGAGTTCGGCGCCGCCTGCGCCTTCCTCTGCTCCGCCAAGGCGGGCTATATCACCGGGCAGAGCCTCTTGATCGACGGTGGCGCCTATCCTGGTATCCTATGAGGCCGGATCGATACCGATGAACATTGCGAGTCGCGCACGTTTCGTTCAAGGCGCGCGACGAAATGGAAGGAAGATTACCGATGGCCATGTCATGGGCCCCCGACAGCTGGACCAAGGCCGAGGCGCGCCAGCTCCCTGACTATCCCGACGCCGCCGCGCTCGCCGCCGCCACGCATCGGCTCGCCACCTTCCCGCCGCTCGTCTTCGCGGGTGAGGCGCGCAACCTCACGGCCGATCTCGCCAAGGTGGCGGAGGGCAAGGCCTTCCTGCTCCAGGGCGGCGACTGTGCCGAGAGCTTCGCCGAGTTCCACCCCAACAACATCCGCGACACGTTCCGCGTCATCCTGCAGATGGCAGTGGTGCTCACCTTCGCCTCGAAGCTGCCGGTGGTGAAGGTCGGTCGGATGGCGGGCCAGTTCGCCAAGCCGCGCTCGACCGCGACCGAGGTGATCGACGGCGTCGAGTTGCCGAGCTACCGCGGCGACAACGTCAACGACATCGCCTTCACGCCCGAGTCGCGCCTGCCCGATCCCGAGCGGATGGTCCGCGCCTATGCGCAGTCCGCCGCGACGCTCAACCTGCTGCGCGCCTTCGCGCAGGGCGGCTATGCCAACCTGCATCAGGTGCATCGCTGGACGCACGACTTCATGGGCCGCAGCCCCTGGGCGAAAAAGTACGCCGAGACCGCCGATCGGATCGGCGAGGCGCTCGACTTCATGGAAGCCTGCGGGATCAGCCCCGATACGGTGCCGCAGCTGTCGCAGACCACCTTCTACACCAGCCATGAGGCGCTGCTGCTCCCGTTCGAGCAGGCGCTGGCGCGGCAGGATTCGCTCACCGGCGACTGGTACGACACCTCGGCGCATTTCCTGTGGATCGGCGACCGCACGCGCTTCGAGGGATCGGCGCACGTCGAGTTCCTGCGCGGCATCGGCAACCCGATCGGCGTCAAATGCGGACCATCGCTCGAGCCCGACGCGCTGCTGCGCATGCTCGACACGCTCAACCCCGGCCGCGTGCCGGGCCGGATGACGCTGATCACACGCTACGGCTATGACAAGATCGAGGCACATCTGCCGCGGCTGGTGCGCGCGGTGACGCGCGAGGGCCACCCGGTGGTGTGGAGTTGCGATCCGATGCACGGCAACACCGTCAAGGCGGCGAGCGGCTACAAGACCCGGCCGTTCGATCGCATCCTCGCGGAGGTGCGCGGCTTCTTCGCGGTCCACCGCGCCGAGGGCACGCATGCCGGCGGCATCCACGCCGAGATGACGGGGCAGAACGTCACCGAATGCACCGGCGGCGCGATCGACGTGACCGAGCAGAGCCTGGCCGACCGCTACCACACCCACTGCGACCCGCGGCTCAACGCCGGGCAGAGCCTCGAGCTGGCCTTCCTGCTGGCCGAGATGCTCAACGCCGAGATGGCGGAGCGGCGCAAGGCGGCGTGATCGGCGCCGCACCCGGGGCCGCGCGAGAAAAGCGCGCGGGCCTGGGTGCGGTGCGGCGAAAGTCGCTTGACGGGGCGTTCACCGCCTCCTAACAGCGCGCCTCCACACCGCGCACGGCCCCTTCGTCTAGCGGTCTAGGACGTCGCCCTCTCACGGCGAAAACACGGGTTCGAGTCCCGTAGGGGTCACCAGCGATGATAGGCAACTGGCCTGTCTGTTCCGCGGTTCGGTTGGATAACGATCAGACATAGGTTGCTGTACGGACGCGGATCCTGGCGGGCGGTCGAACAAGTCTGACCTCGCGGCGCCGTCATCCCCATCGTCGCGCGTCGTCTTCTCGCACAATGTGGCGAACCGCGCGCCTGATCCGACGCGGATCAGCGCCTACCCTTCAGCTGATCCAGGATGCGCGGCCGCGCGCCGGGGTCGGCGTCACCCGCCCTGCCAGCGCGGGAGCGCGGCTCATGCTAGGGCGCGCTGAGCTGAAGCTCGGCGACGGCGACGCGCGCGCCCGGCCGCGCCAGCCCGATCAGCGTCAGTCGCACGAACGCGGCAGCGTCCGCCGCGAAGCCGATCCGTTGCGGCGTCAGCGCGTTGGCGATGTTCGAGAACTCGCCCTGGGCGACGACACGCCACGCGCGCCCGTCGCGGCTCAGCTCCAGGCGATAGCGCTTCGGCGGCGCCGCGTCGGTCATCACCGCGCGCGAGGGCGTGAGGACGAAGCCGGCGACGCGTTCGCTCCGCCCCAGCGCGATCGTCACTGACGCCTCGCCTGAGTCACCGGTGAGCGGCACCTGCCAGGCCGTGCCGGCGTCCCCGTCGAACAGCCGTTCCGCGCCGGGCGCGCTGGCGGCGACGACGCGCCAGCCGCCCGCCGCGATCGCTTTGTCCGCACGCGCGGCGGGCAGTGCCACCGCGGCGGGCGCGACCTGGCGGAACAGCGCCACCTCGCCGATCGCGGGACAGGCGGGCGCCTCGACCACGCGCAGCCGCAGGCGTCGCGCCGTCACCGCGCGCGGCAGGCGGACGATGCGCTGCGCCGCGATACACTCGCCGGTCGCCACTTCCTGCCAGCCCCCGCCGCTGTCGAGATCGAGCGCGAAGCGGGTGACTCGGGCGCCGAGCGGCAGATGCTCGCGCACGCGGATCAGGTCGAAGGTGCGTCCCGGCGGCAGGTCGAGCGTCAGCGCGGCGCGGTGGTCGGCGTCGGGCGGCGACCAATAAGTGTCCGCGCGACCGTCGAGCACGTTGGCGGCGGCGAAGGCCGCGCCGCGCACCGCGCTGGCGGACGCTACCGCGCCCTGCGCCAGATCGCGCGCATAGGTGGCACGATGCGAGTCGCCGAAAGCGCGCAGCACCGCCACGTCGACGTCGGCGAGCCGGCCGCGCCGATCCGGCGGCAGGTTGAGGATCAGGTTGGTGCCGCGCGCGACCGATTCGTCGTCGAGCCGCAGCAGCCGCTGTGGGTCCTTCACCTTGGAATCCTCGTCGGCGTGGTAGAACCAGCCGGGTCGGATCGAGGTGTTGGTCTCCGCCGGCCACCACAGAGGCCCGCCGCGCAGCCCGGCATTGCCCTCCGCCTGGCTCGGCTTGTGGTCCGGCATCGTCGGCCAGCACGGATCCCCCGCGACGCCGTCCTCGTTGCCGACCCAGCGCACGTCGGAGCCGAGCGGCTCGAAGGTGCACGCCATCGGCTGATGCTGGTGGACCAGTGCGAACATCGACGGCCAGTCGTAATAGGCCTCGGCGTCGATCTTCCGCGTCTCGCGCGCACCGCCGTAATAGCCGTCGCCGCCATTGGCGCCGTCGAACCAGAATTCGAACAGCTCGCCATAGCGGGTGCAGAGCTCGACGATCTGCTTGCGATAATAATCGATATAGGCCGGGCGGCCATAATCGGCGTGATTGCGGTCCCACGGCGAGAGATAGATGCCGAACGCCAGGCCGGCGCGGCGCGCGGCCTGCTCGACCTCGCGCACCACGTCGCCCTTGCCGCCGCGGAACGGACTATTGCGGACGCAATGGTCGGTCAGTTCGGTGGGCCAGAGACAGAAGCCGTCGTGGTGCTTGGCGGTGAGCACAATGCCGCGCAGCCCGCCCGCCTTGGCGGCGCCGACGATCTGCTCGGCGGAGAAGTCGGTCGGATCGAACAGCGCCGGGCTCTCGTCGCCATAGCCCCATTCGCGATCGGTGAAGGTGTTGATCGAGAAATGGACGAAGGCGTAGCGCTCGCGGCGATGCCAGGCGAGCTGACGCGGCGAGGGCGTGGCGCCCCACGGTCGCGGTGCCGCGGGCGTGGCGGCGTGGCCGGGCATCGCGCCCGCCGCGGCGAGGCCGGCGGCGATCAGGTCGCGGCGGGAGAGAGCGGACATGGGGCTTCCTTCGTAGATGGTTCAGGCCGGCGCGACGCGGCGAAGCGCGATCGTGTGGCGCGCGCCCGGATGCTGGCCGAGTGACAGCGTCGCGGTGCCGGGCGCGACGGGCAGCGGGCGGCCATCGCGGCGCAGCTCGCTCGCCTCGAACCGCGGCGGCGCGCGTACCTCCAGCGGCGCGGCGCCCGCGACGATCTCGGCGCGCACCGTCCCAGCGTCCCACGCGAGCGCGACGCGGTGCCCGCCGCGCGCGCGCAGCCCGCTGACGCGGCCGGTACGCCAGCCCGGCGGACAGGCCGGGAGCAGCGCGACCGCGCCGTCGTGGCTCTGCACCAGCATCTCGACGATCGCCGCGGTGATGCCGAGATTGCCGTCGATCTGGAACACGGGGCGCGGCTGCATGGGATGCGTGTCGAGCAGGTTGTCGACGACATTGTGCGCCAGGAAAGCGGAGAGCGAGCGCCCCGCCGCCGCGCCGTCCCCGAAGCGCGCCCACAGCGCGGTCGCCCACGCACGGCTCCAGCCGGTGATCGGCCCGTCATGCGCCTCGCGCCGCTCCAGCGCCGCGCGCGCCGCCGCCATCAGCGCCGGCGTGCGATCCGCTCCGAAGACGTCCCCCGGATAGACCGGATAGAGATGCGACAGATGGCGATGCCCGGAGTCCTGCTCGGCATAGTCGACCGACCATTCCTGCAGCTGCCCGTACCGCCCGATGCGATAGGGCGCGAGCTGCGCGACGAGCGCGGGCAGCCGTGCGATCACCCCGCTCTCGTCCCCGACGATCGCCGCCGCGGCGAGGCAGTTGGCGAACAGCTCGCGGATCAGCGCGAGGTCCATGGTGCAGCCGGCGCTGATCGCCGCCGACTTGCCGCCGGCGGTGAGGAAGAGGTTCTCGGGCGAGATCGAGGGGGCGGTGGTGAGCCCGCCGGCCGCCGGATCGCGCACCAGCCACGCCGCGCAGAACGCGGCCGCGCCGCGCATCAGCGGGAAGGCGCGGCGCGCGAGATACTCGCGATCGCCGCCGAAGCGATAACGGTCCCACAGATGCTGCGCGAGCCACGGCGCCGCCATCGGCCAGTTCGCCCAGTTCGGATCGCCCTCGCCCGCGCCGACCGGATTCGTCATCGCCCACAGGTCGGTGTTGTGGTGCACGCACCAGCCGGGCAGGCCGTACAGCGTCCGCGCGGTCCGCTCGCCCTTGGCCGCGAGCCGCTCGATATGGTCGATCAAGGGCGCGTGGCACTCGGCCAGCGCGGCGCTCTCGGCCGGCCAATAGTTCATCTGGAGATTGATGTTGGTGGTGTAGTTGCTGCTCCACGGCGGCCGCAGCGCGGCGTTCCAGATGCCCTGGAGATTGGCCGGAGCGGTGCCCGCGCGCGAGCTCGCGATCAGCAGGTAGCGGCCGAGATGGAAGAGCTGCTGCGCGCGCGCCGCCTCCGGGTCGCCGGGCACGTCGAGCGCGAGCTCGGCGCGGCGGTAGAGTGCGCGGTGATCGGCGACGTGGCGGGCGCGCAGCGCGGCGACCTCGCGCGCCTCGGCGCCTGCGAGCGTCCGCGACGCCGCGGCGAGGATCGCGGCGGGCGCGAGATCGGGCGGGCGGTCGGCGCCGCGGAACCCGGTCGCCGCGGCGATGCGCAAGACCAGGGCGTCGGCGCCGGACACGTGGAGCGTGTCGCCCTCCGCGCGCACCGCGCCGCCCTCGACCGCCGCGGACACGATCGTGGTGAAGGCCATGCCGCGCCCGGGCGTGTCGTCATAGGCGATCGGGTCGGGCACGTCGCGATAGTTGGGCTCGCACCGCGTCGGCGCCTTGCCGACGAGCGTGAGCCGCCGCCCCTGCCCCGTCACCGCCCCGCGCAGCCGCGTGGCGAGCGCGATCCGGCCCGTGAGCGCGCCGGGCCGGTCGGCGCTGATCCGCAGCACGATCACCTGATCGGGGAACGAGCTGAACAGCTCGCGGCGATAGCCCACCCCGCCGCTCCGATAGGTGACGGTCGCGATCGCGCGATCGAGATCCAGCGTGCGAGAATAGTCGCTGGGAGCGGGATGGTCGAAGGCCAGCCGCAGCTCGGACATCGGCGCGTAGCTCTGGCTGTACGGCCCCTGGAGCGCGTGGCTCCGCCGGTCGGCGGCGAGCGGGTCGCCCGCGAACACCGCGTCGCGCACCGCAGCCAGCGCGGCGCGGCCGTCGTGATCGGGCTCGACCGCGGGCTGGCCGGTCCACAACGTGTCGTGGTTGAGCGTGACGACGTCCTGCGCGACGCCGCCGCCCATCATCGCGCCCAGCCGCCCGTTGCCGACCGGGTGGCCGAGCAGCCACTCGGTCGCGGGCGAGCCGGCATCGATGCGATGCCGCGCCGGAGCCTCCTCTGCCGCGGCCGCCATGGCGGGCACCAGCCCCGCCGCGAGCGCGCCCGAGCCGCCGACGAGCACGCCGCGCCGCGTGGGTGCCCCACCGCCCTCGCCGCGCGCCTGTCGCATCTCGTCTGCTCCCCGGCTCAGAAGTTGAGCGTCGCGCCGACCGCGATCGACCGGCCCAGCGCGTCATAGACCGAGGGCGAGGTGTTGACCCGCTCCGCCGCCTCGAGCGGCGGGCTCGGGCGCACCGGCGCGGCGCGGTCGAACAGGTTGTTGACGGTCGCGCGCAGCGTCAGGTTGCGCGCCACGGTCACGCTCGTGCTTAGGTCGAAGACATCGAAAGCGGGCAGGTACTTATACTCGTCCGGCACGGTGGGATCGTCCGCGCCGAAGATCGGGCTGCCGACCAGCCGCGAGTTCTTGAGCCCGGAATTGTGCCGCCAGTTGAGCGACACCAGCGCCTGTGTCGCCGAGGCCTCGGGCGTGCTCAGCGTCGCGCGGACATTATGCTGGTAGCGGCGATAACCCTGCCCGGAATAGGGGCCGAACAGACCCACCACGTTGAAGTCGGTGTCGGGCAGGCCGAGGTCGCCGCCCTTCTGCGTCTGCAACGTCGAGACGTAGTTCAATCCGAAGCGTGCCCAGGCGCCCAGCCGCGTGTCGTAGTTGGCCGAGAAATTGAAGCCGCGCGCGTTGGTCTTGCCGAGATTGGCATAGCCCTGGTTGATATAGCCCGTGGTTGCGCCGGTGTTGCTGAACAGCGTGCCGTCCGGGTTGCGCACCAGCTGGCCGCAGAAGAACTCATAGCCGGTGTTGGCGCAGGTCTGGAGGAAGTCGATCGCGCGATAATAGCCGATGCCGTTGTCGATCTGGATACTGTAATAGTCCGCCGTGATCGACAGGCCGCGCAGCATCCGCGGCGTCAGCACCAGGCCATAGGTATAGGTGTGCGCGATCTCGGGCGTCACCAGACCCTGCGAGCCGTTGCGGACGGTGCACAGATAGTCCGGGCATTGCGCGATGTTACCGTACTGCGCCTGGGTCACGCCGGTGAGCTGGCAGGTAGCGAGGCTCGCGACCGGATTGGCCCCGGCGCAGGGATCGCCCAGCGTGTTGGTGTCGAGCGTGACGTAGCTGGTGATCGAGTTGGACGAGAGCTCGTAGATGCTCGGCGCGCGCGTCGCCTTGTTGTAGCTCGCGCGCAGCAGCAGGTCCTCGATCGGACGCCAGCTGCCGTCGATCTTGTAGGTCGAGCGCATCTTGTCGACGCCCGAATAGTTCGAGCCGCGGATCGCCGCGCCGATGCTGAGGTCGCGCACGAACGGCCGGTCGCTGACCAACGGCACGTTGATCTCGCCGTAGATGTCGACCGCGTCGTTGGCGAGCCGGTTGGCGGTCGATCCGAACGCCGCCTGATAGGCCGCGTCGGGGTTCGATCGATAGGTGTTGGAGCGATACTCCGCGCCGAGCGCGACGTTGATCCCCTTGGTGGAGAAGGGGCTGCGCACGCCATATTCGCCGAGATCGCCGGTGAGGTTCGCGTTGGCGACCCACTGCTGATAGCGCTCGCGGAACACGCCGCCGCCCTCGCCATAGCCGAGGTACGATACCGCCGCCGCGCTCGGCCCGGCGCGCGAGAAGATGTCGAGCGGCACGCACGCGGCGTCGCTGCCGTCGAGCACCGAGGCGCAGGTCGGGGTGCCGTTGACGTCGACCACCTGGAGCGCGCGCGCGACCTTGACCGGATCGATCCGGTTGAGCTGCTGCTGGCGGTACAAAGTGGTCGAGTAGACGCCCCCGACATCGTAATGCCACGCCTTGCCGAGATCGCCGCGGAAGCCCGCCACCGCACGGTAGATCTCGTTGCTCGATCGCGTCGCGCGCGCGTCGGCGAAGCGGTAGCGCACGTCGGTGGTCACCCCCGTCGCGGTGCCGGCCGCGCTGCCGCACAGCGCCTGCGCCTGCTGGCCCGAGAGCAGGGGATTGTCGCAGTTGATCGTATAGGCGACCGAGCCGGGCTGGATCGTCGCCGGGTCCGACTGGCTCTGCGAGTCCGACTTCAGGTACATGCCGTTGGCGTAGAATTGCACCGCCGGCGAGAACTCGAAGTTGAGGAAGGCGGCGCCGTTGTAGCGCGTGTTCTGGCGCTGGAAATAATAGGTCTGGTTGTAATTGTAGCCGCCCGCGCCGGTGAACGGCTCGAACGCGCGGCTGCCGTCCGCGGCGTTGGTGTAGATCTGGCCGTTCTGCGCCGGCCCCGACAGCGCCTGGAAATAGCCCGCCGGGGTCGCCGACGAGGGTGACGCGCACACCACGTCCTGACCCGACAGCGTGATCGGGCAGACCGAGAAGGAGCGAGCCGAGGCGAGCACCGGCTCCACCTTCGAATAGGCGCCGAACAGCGCGATATTGCCGCGCCCGTCGGCGAAATTCTTGCCCACGCTGATATTGGCGTCGAAGCGGCCGCCGTCGTTGGCGGTGCCGGTGGGCACCGCGAAGCCCGAGGCGCGCGCCGCCTGCGCGGCGATGTTGTCGCGGTTCTCGGCGTTGTAGAAGCCGTAGTTGACGTTGGCGTTCACGCCCTCGAAGTTCTTGCGCAGGACGAAGTTGACGACGCCGCCGATCGCGTCCGAGCCGTACACGGCGGAGGCGCCGCCGGTGAGCAGGTCGACCCGCTCGACCAGCCCGACCGGCACGAGCGAGGCATCGATCCCCTCGGTCACGCCGATGCGCTGGCCGTCGATCAGCGTGAGCGTGCGGTTGGTGCCGATGCCGTGGAAGTCGAACTGCTGCCGGCCGTTGCCGTTCGACAGGTTGCTGTCGTTGTTCTTGATCGCGGGGATGCGGTTGAGCACCTCCTGCACGCTGAACGCGGCCTGGAGCTTGATCTCGTCCTGCGAGACGCTGGTGACCGGCGCGGTCTCGACAAGATTCTTCGAGCGGATGCGCGAGCCGGTGACCACGACGTCGTCGCCCGCGGTGACCTGCGGCGCGATGGAGGTGGTCGGCACCTGCCCGACCGCCGGCGCGTCCTGCGTCATCAGCGACGCCTGGGTCATGCCCGCCGCGCGCGCGATCACGTACACGCCCTGGCTGGTGCGCGAGACGCGCAATCCGCTACCCGCGAGCAACCGCCCCAGCGCGGTGTCGACCGTCATGCTGCCGGAGAGCGCCGGGCCGCGGCGCGCGCCGAGCACCGACTCGTCGAAGATCAGCTGGACGCGCGCCTGTCGGCCGAGATCACGCAGCGCCTGGCCGAGCGGCTGCGGCCGGACGTCGACCCGCACCGCCGTCGCCTCCTGCGCCTGGGCCGGGACGATGGCCATGACCGCCATCGCCAGCGCGCTCGCGCCCATGATCGCCCGCGTCGTCCTCATCTCCGGCACCCCCACCCTTGTGTTTCAGTTCTAAGACGGGCGTCGCGGCGGAATGCTCAGCGGTGAGAAGCCATTTTCATGAAAGATTCTCGTTTTTATTAGCGCGCCGTGGGGCGAAGCGTTGTTCGACCCTGATCGTCGCCCCTCTCGCCCTGGCTCTGACCCCGAAGGTTGCCTCGATCGCGTGAGCGAAGGCGTCGACATCGCCGGCGTTGAAGACGCCGCTCACCCGCAGGTCGCTCAACTCGGGCGCGATCTCCAGCGTCTGCGCGCTCGCATATCGATTCATCCGCTCCGCGGCGGTGCGCAGCGTCTCGTCGGCGAAGCTGAGCTGTCCGCCCGCCCAGCCGTCGTCGGTAACCACCGGCCGCATCGATCCCGGGCCGCCCGCGACCGGCAGCTGAAGCTCGAAGCCGGGGACGAGCGCGCGTTCCGCCTCCACCGTCTGCCTGCCGCTGCGCACCGCCTCGGTCGCGGGTCCGCGCGGGCCGTCGCGCAACACCGCGACATGCCCCTCGAACAAGGCCACCCTGACCTCGCCGGCGAGCCGCTCGACCGAGAATTCCGTCCCCGTCGCGACCACGACATTGTCGCCGCTGCGGACCGCGAACGGCCGCAACGGATCCTTCGCGACCTTGAAGCGCGCGCGGCCCTGCTCGAGCGTGATGCTGCGCCGCTCGGCGGTGAAGGCCACGCGCACGGCACTGTCGGCGTCGAGCGACAGTCGCGAGCCGTCCGCCAGGACGACGACGCGGCGCTCGCCGACGGCGGTCCGATAGGCTGAGCTGCCGTGCGCGGTCCATAGCAGCAGACCGACGGCGACCGCGACGACCAGCGCCGCAGCGAGCCCGATCACGCGCCAGCGAACACCGCGCGCCGTCGCCGTCCAGCGCCGCGCCTCGGCGCGGTGCACCGCGTCCAGCGCGTCGCGCCGCAGCGACAACAGCTCCGGCGTCTCCGCGACCTGCTCGACCCCCGACCATAGATCGAGCACCTCGTCGAGCGCGGCGGCGTGCGCGAGGTCGGCGCGAAGCCAGCGGTCGAGCTGCTCCTGCTCGATCGCCGACAGCGAACCCTCGTGCAGTCGGATGCACCAGGCGACCGCCGCATCCCTGATCGTGGGCGCGTTCATCGGGCCGTCTCCGGATCAGCGAGAAGGGACTTCATCGCGGCGGCGATATGCTTCTCCACCGCGCTGACCGAGATGCCGAACGCGGCGGCGATCGCCTTACGCTGCATGCCCTCGAGCCGGTAGAGGATGAAGATCTGCCGCGTGCGCTCCGGCAGCGCGGCCAACACCTGCGCCGCCGAGGCGATGCGCTGCCGGGCGACGAGGCTGCGCTCCGCGTCGAGCGGATCGATCCCGCGCGACGTGTCGGCCGCCTGGGCCTTGAGGTAGCGCGCGCGCGTCGACTCCCGGCGATGATGGTCGCGCAGGAGATTGGCCGCCGCCTGGAAGACATAGCCCTCCGCATTGCCGTGCACCGCGGCGGAGGACCCCGCCAGCCGGACGAACAGGTCCTGCGTCAGGTCCTCGGCGATCGACGGATCGCCGAGCCGCCGCGTGAAGAAGGCGAGGAGCGCCGGTCGCATCCGCCGCGCCCGCGCGAGCAGGTCCTCATCGGGCTCATCCGGGGATCGATCCGCCATCATATCCCTTATGACGCGCCACATGGCGATGTGCACAGGTGCCCAAACGACACGGGCAGTGCCCGCACCAGACGACGATCTGGCCGTCGCGCGTCCGGTCGGTTAGTCGCGGCAAATTGAAAGCATTCTCAAAGATCGTTTGAGGATGAGGCGATCAGCATCCTGCGCTGATGGAGGTTGCGATGGACTCGGATGCACTCGCGCTGTTCGTCCGGATCGCGCGCCTGGCGAGTATCAGCGGCGCGGCGCGCGACCTCGGGCTGAGCCCGGCGAGCGCGAGCGCGCGGCTGGCGGCGCTGGAACGACGCCTTGGCGCGCGCCTGCTCCATCGCACGACACGGCAGGCGACGCTGACGGAGGACGGGCGCGCCTTCCTGCCCCATGCCGAACGCCTGCTCGACGCCGCCGCCGCCGCGCGCGCGGCGCTGGGCGGCGGGCACGAGTCACCGCGCGGGACGCTCCGGATCGCGGCGCCCTCGTCGTTCGCGCGGTTGCATATCGTTCCCGCGCTCGCCGAGTTCATGGCGCGTTACCCCGATCTCAGACCGGACCTGCGGATCTCGGACAGCGTCGTCGATCTGGTCGAGGGCGCCTTCGACGTCGCGGTGCGCTACGCCGATCTCAGCGACTCCAGCTTCGTGGCGCGACGGCTCGCGCCCGACCGGCGCGTGCTGGTCGCCTCGCCGGCGTATCTGGAGCGGCACGGTCACCCCCGCACGCCGGCGGACCTGGATGCCCACGCCTGTCTCGTCGTCGGTACGCTGGACCTGTGGACGTTCGAGGCCGCAAAGGGGGCAGCCACCGCCAAGAAGGTGACCCCCGCGCTGCGGATCAACGACGGTGAGGCGGTACGCGACGCGGCGAGCGCTGGCCTGGGGATCGCGCTGATGGCGACGTGGTGCGCGGCGGAAGAGCTTCGCGCGGGGACGCTGGTGCCGGTGTTGCGTCGGCACCCGCTGGTGTCGACGCAGACCTTGTGGGCGCTCTATCCGAGTTCGCGCGAGCTGGCCCCCAAGGTGCGCGTCTTCATCGACTGGCTCGTCGCCCGCTTCGGGCCGACCCCCTATTGGGACGTGGGGCTGCCGATCTAGTCTCGCCACGGGCATCGGATCACAAGATTGCGCGACGGTTCGGGCCGATGACGCACCACGATGAGGCGCGCGAGCACCCTGCCCCACGTCCAAAGCGCGGCGGCACGATCTCGGCGTGAACATGCCCTCGAAGCAGACATCTAGCGAATACCTTGTGGGATAATCGCACCATTAGCAACAGCATTTCCGATGAGTTGAAGGATTGAGCACCATGCAAATCTACTCATTTTGGCGAGCTGATATAAGCCGCAGCAACATCAAGCAGGTGAGTGCATAATGTCCCGTTTCCTATCTAATACACTTGTTGCGGCTTTGTCGGACAATATGATGCCCCCGACTCAACTACTGCTATCATGCAGAGTTCTCGGGGAGAGGCTGAGAGATGAAGCCAGGTTTGCTTTGCGGTGCCGCGCTTTACGCGTTGGCGATCCTTCCCGCCCACGCCCAGACCGGTCAGCCGACCGCGGCAACCGGCTCAACCACGCAGCCGGACGAGGCGGCCTCCGCGACGACGCGCGCCGACGCCGACCCGCTCACGAACGAGATCGTCGTCACCGGTATCCGCGCCAGCCTTCGCTCCGCGATCACGACCAAACGCAACGCCGAGAACATCGTCGATTCGATCTCGGCAGAGGACACCGGCAAATTCCCGGACAATAACGTCGCGGAATCGCTCCAGCGGATCACCGGCGTCGCGATCGAGCGGTCCGGCGGCGAAGGTCAATATATCACCGTTCGCGGCCTCGGGCCGGAGTTCAACACCGTGCTGGTCAACGGCCGCATCATGGCGACCGACAATGACGGTCGCGAATTCTCGTTCGACGTGCTGTCGTCGAACATGATCGAGCGCACCGACGTGTTCAAATCGTCGCTGCCGCACTTGCAGGAAGGCGGCATCGGCGCGACGGTCAACGTCGTCACCGCGCGGCCGCTGGAGGGCCGGACCGGCTTCCACGCGGCGCTGTCGGGCGGCGGCATCTATGATACGCTCGCCAAGAAGACGAGCCCCGACGTCTCCGGCACGATCAGCTGGTCCAATGACGACCGCTCCTTCGGCGCGACACTCGCCGCCTCTTACACCGACCGCAAGAGCCGGCGCGATTTCGTCGACATCAACGGCTGGATCAACAATCAGCAGCGGCTGGTCCCGGGCACGATCAATTCGGTCGGCCTCACCCTGCCGGCCGCGCCGAACAACGTGTTGCCGAAGAGCGCCGAGAGCAACACACCGCGCAACCTCAACTTCAACCGCGAGGCGCAGGAACGCGAGCGGCTGAACCTCTCGGGCGCGGTACAGGCGCAGCTCAACGACGCAGCGCTGCTGACGGTCAACGGCATCTATTCCAAGTTCAACGCCAAGGCGACCAATCGCTTCTTCGGCCTCTTCTATACCGAGCCGTTCATCGGCTTGACCACCGACGCCAACAATACGGTGATCGGCTTCAATCGGCCCGGCACGCAGTTCGTCGCGGCGAACCCCGCGCTCAACGCGCCCGACCTCGGCAACGATCGCGTCACCGCCTCGCAGAACGACAATATCGTGACGGTCGGTGATCGACGCACCGAGAGCTATCAGATCGGCGGCAATCTGGCGGTGGACGTCACCGAGCGGCTCCGCTTCACCTTCGACGCCTCGACGACGGGCGCGACGCGCAGCCAGCCGCACGAGTTCCTCGTCGTCGGATCGCTGGCCCAGACCTCGCCGCGGTTCGACCTGACCCCGAAGAACGACCTGCCAACCGCCGCCAACCTCGGGCCGATCACCGACGCCAGCCTGTTGCGCGCGCATTACGGCCTCAACGAGTTCACGCGCGTCACCGATCGCGGCAGCGAGTTCCACATCGACGGCGAGTGGAAGGCCGACGACGGCATCTTCCAGAAACTGCAATTCGGCGTCGCCTATAACAAGCGGCACAAGGTGCGCACGCTGGCGAGCAATCAGGGAAGCGAGTGCACCTATTGCGGTTACGACGTGCCGATCCCGGCCAATCTGGTGCAGCCGTTCGCGCTCACCCACTTCCTCGGCAAGGCCTCGGGAGTCGGCACAATACCGGCGCGCTTCTTCACCTTCGATCCCGCCGCGGTCTTCTCCTATATCTCGCAGCCGTCGATCCTGGCGACGCCGCGCCAGGGCCGCACCGCCGCGCAGCAGGCGGCGGAGGCAGCGCGCATCCTCGCGATCCCCGGCGGTCCTTATGGCCTGCGTGCACAGCGCGGCGCGACGCTGGACGTGCTCGAGAAGGTCTCCGCCTTCTATCTCAACGCGCAGTTCGGCGGCGACGACTGGTCGGCCAACGTCGGTGCCCGCCTGGTCGACACCAAGACCTTGTCACGCGGCTATGGCGAGCCGGTGCTGTCGATCACGCGCAACAAGGGCGATGACAATCTGTTCTTCGAGCGCGGCGCGGCACAGCCGTTGCAGGCGCAGAACAGCTACATCAACCTGCTACCCGCGGCGAACGTCAAATATGATGTCGATGCCAAGACGATCCTGCGCGCCGCCGTATCGCAGACGGTCACGCGACCGACGCTGACCTCGCTCGGGACGGACAGCAGCTATAGCGGGCGCGTCACCAATCCGGTGTCGGGCGGCGGCAATCCCCTGCTCAAGCCGTTCAAGTCGACCAATTACGACCTGTCGCTGGAACATTATTTCGACTCGCTCAGCTACGTCAGCGTCAGCGGTTTCTACAAATCGTTCAGCGACTTCCTCGAGACGCAGACGTTGAAGGTGCCATTGTTCGGCTATGACTTCCAGGACACGCGCACGCGCAACGGCCAGACCGGATCGATCGCGGGCGTCGAGATCGGGGGGCAATATTCGCTCGACAAGGCGGGCGGCTTCGTCTCCGGCTTCGGCGTCGCGGGCAATTACACCTATGTCACCAGCAACGTCGACCGTGGCACGGGACAGGCGAGCAACGCGGGCTGCGGCTATAACGGACTGTCGCCGCACTCCGCGAACGGCAGCCTGTTCTACGAGAAATACGGCGTCCAGGCGCGTGCCTCGTACAATTGGCGCTCGGCCTTCCTGCAGCAATGTTTCGGCGCCGCCTCGCGGCCGCAGAGCCGCGCCGCTTACGGTCAGCTCGACCTGAGCCTCGGCTATGACATCACGCCCGCGGTGCAGGTCTATGCGCAGGGCGTCAACCTGACCAACGCCTATGTGCATGACTATTCGGTGCTGGAGGATCGCTTCCTGCTCCTTCAGAACACCGGCGCGCGCTACCTCTTCGGTGTTCGCGCGCGCTTCTGACCGCCGCTGCGCCATCGGCCTTCCCGAGGCTCGCGCCCCGGGAGGTGCCTGCCCGCGCTGCTCCACTCGATCCGGGCGAGGCTGACGACCTCGCCCCGCGAAGGAAAGCCATGGCTCACCCCGCTCTCGCCGTCGCCGCGCGCGCGGCGGTACCCGCCGCCACGCTCGCGCTGCTGCTCGCCGCGCCGGTCGCGGCGGAGGTGCGCTACGATCCCGACACGCACGTCTTCCGCCTGATCGGGGGCGGTAGCGAATATGATATCGGCGTGGATGGCGAGGGCGTCCTGCGCCCGATCCACTGGGGCGAGGCACTCGACGCTGCCGGACCGCTGCGCTTCCCGCTACTGCCCCCGCCGCCCGTGATCGGCGCGATGGATCCGCCCAGCTCCGTCACCGCGCAGGAATATGCCGGCCAAGGCGGGGGTGTCGTCGTCGATCCGGGGATCAAGGTGGCTTTCGCCGACGGCAACCGCGACCTCGTCCTGCGCTATCGCTCGCATCAGATCATCGGAGAGACGCTGACGATCGAGCTGGCCGACATCCGCCGCCGTTCACCGTGACGCTGCGCTACTTCGTCGATCCCGCGACGGGGATCGTCGGTCGTTCCGCCAGCGCGCACAACGGCGGTCCGACACCGGTACGGATCGACCAGATCGCGGCCGGCACCGCCACCCTGCCCTATCAACCGGACTATCGTCTCTCCTATCTGGCGGGACGCCAGTTGGCGGAGTTCGGCGTGCGCCAGCAACCGGTCGGTCCCGCGCTGGCGGTGCTGGAGAGTCGCCGCGGCGCGACCAGCAACCATATGGCTCCCTGGTTCGCGATCGATCGCCAGGGCGTCACCGACGAGGAACACGGCCCGGTCTGGTTCGGCACGCTGGCATGGAGCGGGTCGTGGCGGATCAGCGTCGGCGCCGATCTGATCGGGCGCGTGCGCGTCATGGGCGGCTACAATCCCTATGATTTCTCCTGGCAGCTGCGCCCGGGCGAGACGCTCGACACCCCCGTCCTGTACCTCGGCTATTCGGGCGACGGCATGGGCGGCGCCTCGCGGCTCCAGCACCGCTTCCAGCGCGCGTCGATCCTGCCCGGCCGCGGCAGGCCGCGGCTCCGCCCCGTCCTCTACAACAGCTGGGAAGCGACCGGGTTCGCGGTCGACGAGGCGGGGCAGATCGCGCTGGCCGAGCGCGCCGCACGGATCGGCGTCGAGCGCTTCGTCATGGACGACGGCTGGTTCGGTGCGCGCGATCATGACCGCGCCGGGCTCGGCGACTGGTTCCCGAGCCCACGCAAATTCCCTCATGGTCTCAAGCCGCTGATCGATCGTGTCCACGCCTTGAGGATGGAGTTCGGCCTTTGGGTCGAGCCCGAGATGGTCAATCCCGACAGCGACCTCTACCGCGCGCACCCCGACTGGGTGCTCAACTTCCCGGGACGGCCGCGCACCGAGTCGCGCCACCAGCTGACGCTGAACCTCGCACGCGACGACGTGCGCGATCACCTGCTCGCCGTGCTCGACGCGCTGCTGAGCAAGAATGACATCCAATATCTCAAATGGGACTATAATCGCAGCTTCACCGAGCCCGGCTGGCCCGAACAGACACCCGAGGATCAGCAGCGGCTCTACGTCCTCTACACGCGCCATCTCTACGAGATCCTGGCCATGCTGCGGCAGCGCCACCCGGGAGTGGAGATCGAGAGCTGTTCCAGCGGCGGCGGGCGGGTCGACCTCGGGATCCTGCGCTACACCGACCAGGTGTGGACCTCGGACAATACCGACGCGGTCGATCGCCTCACGATCCAGGACGGCTTCACGCACGCCTTCACCCCCGGGATCATGATGGCCTGGACGACCGACACCCCCAATTGGGCGACCGGGCGCAGCGTCTCGCTCCGCTACCGCTTCCTCTCCGCGATGCAGGGCGGGCTGGGCGTGGGCAACGATCTCAACCGCTGGAGTGCGGACGACGTCGCGACCGCGACTGCGCTGATCGCGGACTATAAGTCGATCCGCGCGACGGTGCAGACCGGAGCGCTGTATCGGCTGACCCGGCCCCAGAGCGAGGGGGCGACGGTGGACACGCTCTATGTCGCGCCGGATCGCCGCCAGGCGGTGCTGTTCCACCTGTTGCGCCATTATCAGGGGCGCGACGATCTGCCCGCGATCCTGCTGCGCGGGCTCGATCCCGAACGCAGCTACACGGCGCGGCTCGCCGGGGGCGAGCGCCTGCCAGATGGCGTGCCGGAGCGCGCCTCGGGTTCATGGTGGATGGCGGAGGGAGCGACGTTACCGTTGCGCGGCGACTTCACCGGGCTCGCCTTGATCCTGGAGAGCGATTGAGCGGCGACGCGGCCGGTGTTCGGGTACCGAGAAGGCGAGCTATCGCGCGACGGAGAAAGGATACGGTTCAATCCCTATCAGTTAAGTGGATGATCGTGGGCGGAGGTGAACCATGTCTCTCACGCTCGGCGATATCGTTCCCGATCTTCGGCAGAATGCCACCGCAGGTCCGTTCCCTCTTCACGATGGAGCAGGTGAATCCCGGCACCCGCTGTTCTCTCGTCCTTGGAATGTCACCCTTCCTTGCTCCGGCGAAGCGCGCAGCGTCGCCGCGCTCAGAGCCAAGTCCGGCCGGCGCGAGGTCAAGATCGTGGGCCGCCCGATCGATCCGCTCGACCGCGGTGATGACGGACCGAATGCAGCAGGTCGGGATGCTCCGCTACCGCGCCTCGGAAACTGCGGGCGGCCGGCATGAGCACGCGCGCGACCGAATGGCCGACCGTCGCGCTCGCTGCGACGATCTACCTCGGGTGGATCACGCTCACCGCGGCGCAGGCGTGGCTGCCGACCCCGGTCGTCGTCGTGGCGGGGGCATGGCTGGTGGCGTGGCATGGCTCGCTCCAGCATGAGACCATCCACGGCCATCCGACGCGCTTTCCGCGGATCAACGCGCTGATCGGCGCGGTGCCGCTGTCGCTCTGGTTGCCCTATGCGATCTATCATGACAGCCATCTCACGCATCACCGCAGCGCGCATGTCACGCATCCGGATCACGACCCGGAGTCGAAATACATCCGCGGCGCCGCTGGCGCAGCGCGGCTGGCGGCCGCGGCGCAGTCGACGTTGCTGGGGCGGCTGATCCTCGGCCCGCCGCTGGCGGTGCTGGCGCTCGCGTCCGGAGAGTGGCGGCGCGCGCGACGCGCGCCGCTGCTGCTGCTGCGCGACTGGGTGCCGCATCTCGCGGGCGTCGCCGTGATCGCGGCATGGCTCGAACTCACCGGCCTCGGCGTCTGGCGCTACCTGCTGCTGGTCGTCTATCCCGCCACCGCGCTGACGCTGCTGCGCTCGTTCGCCGAGCACCGCGCCGATCTGCCGGGGCCGAGCCGCGCCGCCACGGTCGAGCGCGGCGGGCTGCTGGGGCTGTTATACCTCAACAACCATCTCCATACCGCGCATCATGACCGCCCCGACCTTGCCTGGTATCGCCTGCCGGCGCACCAGCGCGCGGATCGCGCGCGGTTGATCGCGCAGGCGGGCGCCGTCCATGCCAGTTACGGCGCGATCGTGCGCCGCTACGCGCTGCGCCGGCACGATGCGCTCGTCCACCCCGGCGTGAGGGAGCGGTGATGATCGCCTCGCTCGCGATGTACGATCATCCGGCGCAGCGCTGGGCCAACGACGTAATGTGGCGCGCGATCGCGGAGCGGCTGGACGCCCGCGGGATCGCCGCACCGCGCGCGCTCGAGCGCCGCCCGGTCGAACTTGCCTGGCGCGACCCGGGGCTGTTGCTCGCGCAATGTTGCGGCTATCCGCTCGTGGCCGATCCCGCGCTGGCGCTGCGCGTGATCGCACGCCCCAGCTATGACGTGAGCGACTGCGCGCCGGGCCAGCATCTCAGTCGCCTGATCGTGCGCGCGGACGAGCCGGCGACGCGGCTGGACGCCTTCCGCGGGCGCATCGCCGCGATCAACGCGCCGCTGTCCAATACCGGGGTCAATCTCTTCCGTGACGCGGTCGCGGGCGTCGCCGCCGGGGAATGCTTCTTCGCTGCGGTGGTCACCACCGGGTCGCATCGTCAGAGCGCGCTGGCGGTGCGCGCGGGTGCCGCGGACATCGCCGCGATCGATGCGGTCACCTATGCCGCGCTGGCACGGTACGAGCCCGAGGTACTGCGTGGCGTGCGTCAACTCGGCGTCACCCGCGCGTCACCGGCGCTCCCCTTCGTGACCGCGCGTGCGACCCCCGCGGCGACGGTGCTGGCGCTGCGTGCCGCTTTGGCCGAGGTGATCGCCGATCCCGCGCTCGCTCCCGCGCGCGCGGCGCTGTTTCTCCGCGATATCGTGCCCGCCAGTGTCCATCGCTATGTCGCGCTGCGCGGCCTCGCACATGCCGCTGCCGCGAGAGGCTATCCCGCGCTGCGCTGAGCGCGACCCGCCCTCACGCCGGCCCGGATCCGATCCGGGTCGACGTGCTCCGGCGCACGCCGGAGCCCAGAGCCAAGTGTGCGCTCCGGGCTCCTGCGCGGGCAGGAGCCCGACGGTTCAGACAAGGCGGGCCAGCCGCTGGCACGGCGACCGCCGAGATCCCGGCGCCCGTCAGAAACCGAAACGCAGCGAGGCGCGCAGATCCCTGCCGGCGAGCGGCGCGAAATCCTTGAGGAAGCTCGCGGCGCGCCGGGCGGTCACGTCGAAGATGTTGTTGGCGCTGAGGATCAGCTGCGTCTTCGTGTCCCGGCCGAAGGGCGACCAGCTCAGGCTGGCATTGACCATCGTGTAATCGTTGGTGCGCGTCTCGAAGTCGGCGGTCCGGTTCTGGTCGAAGACATGCTCCACCTCGGCGCGCGCGGTGAAGACGTCGCCCTGCGCCTCCAGCCCGCCGAGCACGCGCGGCGCGGGAATCCGCGGCACCGGCCCCTGATCGACGATCGTGGCGCGGACATAATCGCCGAGCAGGTCGGCGTTGATCCGCGTGGTGCCGAGCGTCGCCAGCTGCGCCGACAGATCGGCCTCGAACCCCCAATAGCGCGCATCGGCCTGACGATATTGGAAGCACGGCAGATCGACCTCGCGATCGATCGCGCCATAGCGCACCGCCGCCGCCTCGCAGACTGCCTGATCGGTTTGGTTCTCATAGATGTAGTTCGAGAACCAATTGTAGAAGGCGGAGGCGTCGAGATTGACCCCCGCGCTATGCGCGTGGAGCGTCGCCTCGAGGCCATAAGAGCGCTCGAGCCGGAAGTCGGGGCTGCCGAGCTCATAGGCCTGCGTTCCCGCGTGACCACCGTTGGCGAACACCTCCTCCGCCGAGGGCGCACGCTCGGTATAGGAGCCGTTGAGCCCGAACCGCACCGAGTCGGTGATGCCATAGGACGCGCCGAGCGAGCCGGAGAAGGCGCCATACTCCCGCTCGCCCGCGAAGAAGCGCGCGGCCTCGTCATTCTTGGCGGTCAGCCGGCTCCACTCATAGCGCGCCCCCGCCTCGGCCTTGAGCGGGCCGAAATCGAACTGCTGCAAGGTGAACAGCCCGGTCTGGTTGGTCTCGTTGCGCGGCAGAAAGGCCTCGTCGCCGACCACGTTGAACTGGCGGTTGAAATATTGCACGCCCGAGGCGCCCGACCAGGCGCCGTGGCGCGCCTGCACCAGCTCGAGCCGACCTTCCAGCCCGTTGTTGTAGAAAGCGGTGCCGACGCTGCCGTCCTCCTCGAGTTCGAAGTGGCGGTAGCTCGCCTGACCGGCGCGCACGCGGATCTTCTCCAGGAACCCGCCGCCGGTGTCGACCTCGCCGCGCAGGTCGACGCGGTTCTGGACCAGATCGAGCCGGGGTGCCTCCTGCTCCTGGCCGACCTCGGTGGCGTAGCGGATCGGCACGCCGTAGAAGCTGTCATAATGGCTGTAGCTGATGCCGAGCTGCCCGGTGTCGGTGATGAGGCTCGCGCCGACGCCCGCGGTCCAGGTCTCGGAGAAGCTGTTGGGCAGGCGGTCGCGGATCGCGGCGCTCGCGGCGAAGTCGATCGGCTCATCGGCGTCGACCTGCGGGCGCCCCACCTGGCTCAGCGCGGCGGCGCGCGCGGCGGACGACAGGGCATGGCCGCCGATGCGCAGGTCGTCGGTCTTCAGATACGAGCCATCGGCGTGGAGCACGAGATGCTGGCCGACCGCAACATCCCCGGCCATCTCGCCCGAACGCTCGCTCGCTGCCGAACCATAGGTGGCGATACCGTTGAGGCGATAGCCGTTCTCCGGCACCGAGCGCGGGATGCGCGTGTCGATCACATTGACGACGCCGCCCACCGCGGACGAGCCGAACAGCAGCGCGGTCGGTCCGCGCAGCACCTCGATCCGTTCGGCGAGCAGCGGATCGATCACCACCGCATGGTCGACCGACGTGTTGCTGACGTCGATCGAACCGATCCCGTCGGTCAGCACGCGGATCCGCTCGCCCTGAAAACCGCGCAGGATCGGACGCGACGCGGCCGGGCCGAAGGAGGTCGCCGACACGCCGGGGAGGCGCGAGAGCGTCTCGCCGATCGTCGGTCGAAGGTCGCGCGCGAGCGCCTCGCCGGTGAGCACCGAGGTCCCCTGGAGCGCGTCGCGTTCGCTGCGCGCGACCGGCGCCGTGACGATCACGTCGCGGCCCAGCGTCGCCTGACGCGTCGTCCCTCCCGCGGCGGCGCCACCCGAGTCGGCGTCGGTGATGGCGGCGGTGGCGTCATCGGGTGCGGCCTGCGCGAGCGCCGGCGTGGCGAGCACGAGCGCGGCCAGACCGACGGAAGCTTGTAGTCGATACATCATTGTCTTGTCCCCGAACCCTGTCCCGCGCCGCCTATGCCCCATGTTGCGTTATATCAACCCTTCAGTGACAAATTGTTGCCATCGGTGACCCGCGATGGTCGTGGGACATCGCCGCCGCGACCGGACGGTGGTGGGTGATCGATCGACGGAACGGTCGTGGGTCGGTGATCGCGCGGCGTCTAGGCGCGCAGCGCGAACCGCTCGCGCTGCTTGGCGAGGCGCTGGCGGGCCTGTTCGACCTCATGCACCTCGGTGGCGCTCATGAAGTCCTCCAGTACGCGGCTGATATGCGCGCGCATCGCCTCGCGCGCCGTCTCGGGATTCCCTGCGCGCAGCGCGTTCAGGATCGCGAGATGCTCGCTGTGGCGCGGCACCACCCCGGCCGCATGCGCCTTGCTGATCATCAGTTGATATTGCGGCGAGCGGTCGCGCGACTTCCACAGCATGTCGATCGCGGCGACCAGACCGCTGTTCTCGCTCGCGCGCGCGATGACGAGGTGGAACTCGTAATCGGCGCGCTCGCATCGCTCCAGCTCGGCGGTGCCCGCCCGCTTCATCTCGTCGAGCAGCTCCTGCAGCTGGAGCAGCTCGGCCGGGCCGATCCGCTGCGCCGCCAGCGCGCAGGTCTCGCCCTCGATCGCGCGCCGCGCCTCGAGCAGCTCGAACGGGCCGATGTCGTCCTCGACGCGCACCCCGCCCTTGGGCACGGTGGCGATCACGAAGACGCCCGAGCCCATCCGGACCTCGACCAGTTCGTCGACCTCGAGCGCGATGATCGCCTCGCGTACCGTCGGGCGCGACACGCCATAGGTCTGCGCCAGCACGCGCTCGGGCGGGAGCCGCTCGCCCACGCCATATTCGCCCTCGATGATCCGTCGCCCGATGTCGCGCGAGATCCGGGTATAGAGGCGGCGATCGTCGGGGTCGGGCATGGCGCGAGCCTACGCCCCCGCCGACACGAGGGCAATTCGGCGGCCGCGCCGGTCAGACCGCGATCGCATAGCCCGCGCGCTGCGGCCGGCTGAGCAGCTTGTCCGCCGCCGCGTCGCTGACGAACCGCTCGGCCGCGGGATCCCAGCGCAGCCGCCGCCCGGTCTTCATCGCCGCCCAGTGGAGCAGACAGGTCGAGCAGGCGCGATGCCCGATCTCGGCGGGCGCCGCGACCGTACCGCGAACCTTGATCGCGTCGAGCCAGTCGCGATGCTGTTCGGGCGTCCGGCGCAGCCTGGTCTCGCCCGCACCGATCGCGCTGGCGAGGATCCGCGGATCGCTCGCCGCCAGCGGAGTGACTTGTGCGCCGCCGGGGTCGCTGGCGGTGACGGGGCCGCTGCGCGTGACAAAGATCCAGCCGTCGTCGCCGATGAACTTCACGCCATTGGGCAAGGTGCCCGACACGGTCATCAGCACGCCGTTGGCATAGCGCGCGTGCGTCTCGAACGCGCCGTGGACGTCCCACAAGCCGCCGCGCGGGAACTCCGCTTTGCCCCAGATCTCGACCGGGCCGGTCAGCTCGGTGTCCATTCCCCAGTGCGCGATGTCGATGTGATGCGCGCCCCAGCCGGTGATCATGCCCGCGCCGAACTGCTCGCAGCGCAGCCAGCCCGGCCGCGCGTCGATCGAATCCTGCGGGTGGACGCGCCGCTCGGTGTAATAGACTTCGGGGGTGGAGCCGAGCCACGCGTCGTAGTTGAGGTTCGTCGGGATCGGCATCGCCGGGGCGGGCGGTCCCGCCGGGTCACCGGGCAGCCCCACCTCGACCCGCAGCACCGTGCCGATCCGGCCGTTGCGAACCAGCTCACAGGCGCGATGGAATTGCGGCCACGGTTCCTGCCCGCGCTGCTGCGAGCCGATCTGGAGGATCCGGCCGGACGCCTCCACCGCCCGCACCATCGCGCGGCCTTCCGCGATGGTCAGCGCGGCGGGCTTCTGGAGATACACGTCCTTGCCCGCACGGACCGCGTCGATCGCGAGCCGCGCATGCTGGTGGTCGGGGGTGGAGATCAGCACGGCATCGACGTCGCGGTCGGCCAGCAAGGCGCGATAATCGTCGTGCGCGCGCGTCCCGCGATACGCCGCGCCGCGCCGCGCCGCATAGGCCGAGTCGACGAAGCGCTGCCCCTCGGCGAGCCGCCGCGTGTCGAGGTCGCAGACCGAGACGATATGCGCGTCGTCGTGGCGCAGCACCTCCTTCATGTCGTGACCGCGGCTGATCCGCCCGACGCCGATCGCGCCGACGTTGATGCGCTTGCTCGGCGCGGCGGCACCCAGCACGCTCGCCGGAATGATCGCGGGAAAACCGGCGAGCGCCGCGCCCTTCAGCGCGCCGCGACGGGTGATCGGCATCATCATGTCCCTCTCCTGCTCACCGGGCCGCTCCGCCGCCTCACCGCTCGGGGGTGGCGTCGGTCGACCAATTGACGACGTGGTAGCGGGCCGGCGCGGTGCCGACGTTGCGCAGCGCGTGCGGCGCGTTCGAGGCGTTGAAGATCACCGAACCGGGACCGACGCGCTGCCATGTCCCTGCCGACAGCGTCTCCACCGTGCCGGCATCGACGATCACCAGTTCCTCGTTGGGATGCGTGTGCGGCGGGTGCGAGGATCGCCCCGGATCGAGCGTGGTGACGTGGATCTCGAGTTCGCGCAGCGTCGCGGTGGGACGTCGCACCACCTGACGCACCGCACCGGTCGGGGTCGGCGTCGCGACGAGGCGCGACCAGTCGAACACCGCGGGGCCGAGCACCGCGCCGGCCGCGGTGCGCGCCACCCCCGGTGCGGCGGCACCGAGCGCGATCCCCGCGGCGATCAAGGCGACGTCCCTGCTGCGTCTGCGCATCGCGCGCTCCTCGGTGCTGCCCCTGACGCGGGGCGGGATCAAAGACGCGGGCCAGGCCGTGGCCCGGCCCGCAGTGCTCCCGGGAGGGATCGGGTCAGAACCGGCCGCGAATGCCCAGGAGCAAGGTGCGGCCGGGATTATACTCGTTGAAGGTGGCGTTGGGGAACTGGAAGTAGCTGCCCTGCGCCTCCTTGGTGATGTTGATGACGTTGACCGTGAGCGTCGGCAGATAGGCGTTGCCCAGGATCTTGGAGAGATCGATGTTGCCCGAGAAATCGAGCTGTCCGTAGTTGCGCCCGAAGATCGACGCCGCGGCGATACCGTTCTGATTGAGGTTCGAACCCTGCGACCCCTCGTTGTACGTATAGGTCAGCCGGCTCGAGATGCCGTTGCCCTCGTAATAGCCGGTGAGCGTATAGGTGGTCGGCGCGACGCCGAGCGCCACCGCGGGGGCACCCGCGCCCTCGCCCTTCTGGTCGATCAGCGTCAGATTGCCCTGCACGCCGAAGCCGCGCACGCCGATATATTGCGTCAGGAAGTCGAGCGGCTGGGTGATCTGGAACTCGAGCCCGTTGACCTTGAGCTTGCCGTCCGAATTGACCTGCTGCTGGATGACGATGGGCACCTGGCTGAGCGCCTGCCCCCCGGTGGCACGCGAGGCGAGCGCGTCGCGCTGCGCTTGGGTGAGCGAGTCGACCGTGATGCCGAACGGCTCCAGATAGGAGAAGGGCACCGTGATGTTGCCGTTGACGGTGAAGCCGGTGATTGATTTGCGGAACGCCGCGACCGCGATCACGCCCTCGCCGCCGGTGTAATATTCGAAGCCTAGGTCGATATTGTCCGAGACATAGGGGTCGAGCGCGTTGTTGCCGACGTTGCCGATGTCGGCCGAGGGCGCGACGAAGCTCGCGCCGGGCAGGAGCGCGTTCGGATCGGGGCGCGTGAGCGTCCGCGACACCGAGGCGCGCGCCACCGCCTTGCCAGCGAAGTCCAGGGCGAGGCTCGCCGAGGGCAGGAAGTTGGAATAGACGGTGCGCGTCGTCGGGAAGGTGATCGTGTTGGGATAGCGCCCGCCGTCCGCGATCGTCGCGTTGCGGGGATCGGGGACGCTGACGCGTCCGCCGACGATCTGCTCGGTGCGGACGTAACGCAGGCCGCCGTTGAGCCGCAGCGTGTTCTCGCCGATGTCGACGATGCCGTTGCCCTCGACGAAGGTGCCGGTGACCTTCTCGTCGATCAGACCACCGTTCGCGCCGCTGCTGCCGGTGCCGGCCTCGGTCGCGCCGGCGAGCAGCGTGTCATAATTGGTCGCCGCCTTGAACTTGTCCCAGTCGACCGTGATGAAGCCGTTGCTGCCGGGCAGCAGGAAGCTCGGCACCGCCGCGGTGGGGATGAGCGAGCCGGCGTAGCTGATCGGCGGCTGCCCCGCGGTGTAATTGGTGCCATAGCCCGGATAGGTGGGGAAACCCGCCGGCGGCGTGGTGCCGGGCTGGTTGAGCCCGGTACAGGGCGTCGTCCCGGTGTTGGGCGCGATCAGCGAGACGCTGGGCGCGTTGCCGCAGATCGCGTTCTGCCACGGATTGGTGTTGTCGAAGGGGGTGATGCGGCGACGCACCTCGTCATAGGCGCCGCCGACGCGGACGCTGAAGCGCTTCTCGTCGCCGAACAACAGGCTGCCGCGGATACCCTTGGTCTCGGTCTCGCGCTCCTCGCCGTTGAGGTTGACCCGGCCGCCGCCGTTCCAGCCGAAATTGGCCGGGTTGTTGAGGTCGACGTTGGTGGTCAGCGTCGGGATCCCGCCCGTGCTGTTGTCGTACTCGACCACGACCCCGCTGTTGGGCGGGGTGATGACCAGCACGGTCGGGCTCTCGCGACGGAAATTGCTCTTGGTGTAATTGACCTGGAGGTCGCCCTTGATGAAATCGTTCACCACGAACTCGGCACCGGGGTTCACGCCCCAATAGTCCTGCCGGTCACGATAGGGTCGATATTCGAGGAAGAACTGCGAGTTGGCATAGGTGCCACCGGTCACGGTGCAGCCCGCCGTACAGTCCGACCGGTCATAGCTGGTGTTGAGCGGGATCACCGCGCCGTTGCGCACCACCCAGTTCATCGCGGTGCGCGTGAAATCGGTGTTGCGCTTGCCGTACATGCCGTCGACATAGAAATGGACGGCGTCGCTCGGCCGCCATTCCAGCGAGACGAGGCCGTTGTACCGCGTCCGCTCGCCCACCTCGGTGCGCGGGCGGCTGAGCCGCGGCAGGATGCCATTGTCGATCTGGTCGATCGTCGCGCCGGGGTTGCGCGCGAGCAGGAACGCCTGGTCGATCACCGTGCCCGCGGTCAGGCCGGCGCCCGCGTTGACCGGGACGGTGCCGGGAATGCTGAAATTGCCGCCGCCCGTGGCGTTGCGCGTCGCGGCGCTGTTCTGCGCCGCGGTCAGATTGGGGTTGGTGAAGCCGATCGTCTCATAGCCGTTGACCTGGAAACGGTTCTTCACCGCGGCGCCGCCGACGAGGATGCCGAAATCGCCGAAGGTCGCGCTGGCGAGCGCGTAACCGCGATAGCCCCAGCGGTCGGCGGCGCTCACCTTCGACCCTTGCAGGCCATAACTGATATAGGGCTTGGGATTGTCGAAGGGCCGCGCCGACCGCAGGTTGACCGTGCCGGCCGCGCCACCCTCGAGCTGGCTGGCCACCGGCGACTTGCTGACGGTGAGCTGGGTGAAGAGCTCGGTCGGGATGAGATCGAGGTCGACCTCGCGGTTGGTGCTCTGCGCGTCGAAACGGACCGAGGCGATCGCCACCGGGGCGCCGTTGAGCAGGACGCGGGTGAAGTTGGTGCCCAGCCCGCGGATCGCGACATTGGCGCCCTCGCCCGTCACCTCGCGGCTGATCGTCACGCCCGGGATGCGGTTGACGGACTCGGCGATATTGGTGTCGGGAAATTTGCCGATGTCCTCGGCGAAGATCGTGTCGGTGAAGCCGATCGAGTTCTTCTTGGCGTTGGTCTGGCTCTCCAGCGAGGCACGATAGCCAGTGACGACGATATCCTCGTTACCGGTCGTGGACGGATCGGCCGGGGCCTGGTCGACCGAATTGATCTCGGTGGGTGCAGTGTTGCCCGCCCCCTGCTGGGTCGCGGCGTCGGCGGTGGTGGTAGCGCTCGACGAAGAGGACGCCGTCGGCGCGGGCTCAGCGCTGGTCTGTGCCAAAGCGGGCCATGCGGCGGTACCGAGCAGCAGGGCCATGACCGTACCGGCACGGCGCGACGATGCGCGATCAACCATCATCTCTCTCCTCCCACGCGCCGGCTTCCTGCCGGCTACGTAAAAACGATGTTAGCGCTATCCTATCTGACCGGTCAAGCGTGTTTGGTTGACCATATAGGATCGGTGGCACCAAGCCCGTCAGCATGGCGTGAACGGTGGGGGCGATGATGAGCGAGCAGACCATTTGAGAATGCACCGCTATGCCCAGTTGCAACCCGTGCAACTACGCATGTCGAGTTCGATTATTGCGCGCCGGCGCAACGATCGCCATGTGCTCCCTCGCCGGTCATATCCGGCAATCGGAGACTACCTCATGCGTATGTTCGAGACCGCCGCCAGCACCGCGCTGGCGATCGCGGCGCAGGCGCTGGTGGTCGGCGTGGTTCTCACCACGCTTTGACCCCCGGCCGGCCGCTCCCCCTCGGGGGAGCGGCGCCTCCCTCTCCGCATCGGGATCCCAGAGCCACCGCCGATCGTTTCGCGCTCTCAACGGGACGGTTCCTACTGTGGCATTAACCACAGGTTCAGGCGCCGGGACGTTGTCAGTGCGGGCGCAATCGCGCTCTCTGTCCATCCCTCATGCTCTGAGAGGTAAGTAGATGCGTTCCAATCTTCCCCGTTATACCGCGCTCGCGATGATCGTGGTCGGTGGCACCGCCCTCGGGGGTTGCGCGACCAAGGGCTTCGTTCGCGAGCAGATCGCGACCGTCAACACGCGTATCGATGGCCTCGACGGCCGCCTTCGCACCGTCGAGGGCACCTCGGGCCAGGCCTTGACCCAGGCGCAGGCCGCCGCCGCCCAGGCGCAGCAGAACGGCCAGCGGATCGACCAGATCAACGGCCGGGTCGACGGGCTCGACCAGCAGATGCAGCAGATGCAGCAGCGCCAGCGTCGTCCGCGCGGCTGAGGCCGGTGACACGACGCGCTTGCATCGCGGGGCGGCTCTGCCGAACAAGGCTGGGATGATCACGTCCACGTTCCGCGTTGCTTCGCGCCGACTGCTGGGCGCGGCGCTGGTCGCCGCGCTCCCGCTGGCGGCGGGCGCCGTCGCCGCCCGGCCCGCTCCCGCACAGAAGGCGCCCGCCGCGGCGGCCCCCAAGGCGGGGGCGGCGAAGGCGCGGGCCACTGCCGCATCCAAGACGCCGGCCAAAACCGCGAAGAAGACGGCGGCCAAGAAGACGGCGGCGAAACGCCCCGCCCGCGCGCTCGCACCGACGCCCGTCGTCCCCGCTCTGCCACGCAGCGAGGCGGCCGAGCGCGTGATCGCCTGGGTCGCGGCCGCCCAGGACAATGCCGGCCTGCCTTATGCGGTGATCGATAAACCGGCCGCCACGCTCTACCTCTTCGCCGCCGACGGGCACTTCCTCGGCGAGGCACCGGTGCTGCTCGGCATCGGGATCGGCGACGATTCCTCTCCCGGCGTCGGCGCCAAGAATCTCGACGAGATCGGTCCGGCCGAGCGGACCACCCCCGCGGGCCGCTTCGTCGCGAAGTTCGGGCGCGCCTTCGGGCGTCAGCGGGTATTGTGGGTCGATTACGCCAACAACGTCGCGCTCCACGCGGTGACCTCGATCACCAAGAAAGAGCGGCGGGTGGAGCGGCTGCTCTCGCCCAGCCCCGAGGACAATCGCATCTCGTTCGGCTGCATCAACGTCGGCTCTCGCTTCTACACCGGCAAGCTGCGACCGCAGTTCGAGCGCAAGGGCGGGATCGTCTACGTCCTGCCCGACGTCAAACCGCTCGACGACGTCTTCCCGCGCGTGCGCCTGCTCCCCTATCTCGCCGCGGCGAACGCCGGCGGCGCGACGATGGAGGCCGATCGATGAGCCTGTTCCTCGCGCTGCTCGCCGCCGCGGCCGACCGTCCGGTGGTGGTGAGCTCGATCACCACGCCGCAACTGGTCGAGCTGTGCCGCGGCAAGGACGACGACCCCACCGCCAATTTCTGCACCGGCTATATCCTGGCCGAGTTCGACGCGCTGTCGCTCGCGCGTCAGATCTGCCCCTCGCCCGCGCGCGCGTCAAACATGAAGGTCGCCGCGACCGTGCGCAAATATCTCCGCAAGCGCGGACGCAAGGCGACCGCCGCGCCCGCCTTCGTGGTGCGCGACGCGCTGCGCGCCGCTTACCCCTGCAAGCGCCGCTGACGCGGTAGGCGACGGCGATCGCGGCGCTCCTGCCGCGACACCGCCATGGAGATCAGGCGGCGAGCGGCATCGCCGTACGTCGGCGCCGCAGCGCCGCGCCCACCGCCGCGAAGCCGAGGATCATCATCGCCCAGGTCGTCGGTTCGGGCACCGCGGGCAGGCCGAGGCCGAAGGTCCGGTTGATATCGTCGTAGAGCGCCTGATGCACCGCCGCGGTCGGGTGGACGCCATCGAACGAGAAGAAGCCCGTGCAGGCCGGCAGCGCGCCACTCCCCTGGCAAGTCGTGGCCGCCAGCGTCGCCGGCGTGCTGGCGTCCGGCAGGATCAATGGCGTCGGCAGTCCGAAGGCGCCCGGGTCCGCCTGCAATCGCCCGAAGAAGTCGAGATAGCTGTAGCGCAGCAAGGTGGTACCGGCAGAGAGCGACAGACCCGCGATCGCATTGTTCAGATATCCCTCGGCCTCCATCGAGAAGTCGAGCGGCGCCCCCGCGGTGGCGACCGGGAAGCCGGTGACCAGGATGGTGCGCGCGCCCAGCGCGTCGAGCGCGCCGATCGCCGCGGCATATTGCTTCGCCGCGTCGAGCAGGAAGGCGGTGTCGCTGGCATAGCCTGCCGGAGCGCCCGGCGCGAGCGCGGCGAACACGTCGTTGCCGCCGAAGTTGAGGACGTACAGCCCGGTGGGATCGACCGCCTTGCCGCTGGCGACCGCGGCGGCGTAGAGCGCCACCTGCTCGCCGGCATCGAAGATCGGCGTGGTCGCGGTCGCACGCGACCCGCCGAACGCGTAATTGCTGCCGCCCGCGTTCGATGCGAGGGTCGGCGTGCCGTACATCGCGATGCTGAGCAGGTCGGTATAGTCATAGCCGTTGGTGAAACGGCCCTGGTAGTAGCCCTGGGCGGGGTCGGCACCGAGGTTGAGCGAGCGGATGTTGCCCGCATCGACCAGACTGTCGCCGAAGACGGTGAGCGACGAATAAGGCGCGGTCTGCGCCGCCGCGGGTGTCGCCACCGCGATGGCGGCCGCGCAGCACGCGCGCGCGATGCCCTTGATCATGAAGATCCTCCCCTGTCCTGTTCTTATCCGCCGAGGCTATCTCCTCCGCGGGCGTCGCGCAATGACGCGCGCGACGGGAGAGCCGGCGGTCCGTCGAGGGTCAGCGCGCCACCGCGCTGGAGCGCGCGGCCGCCGGTGCCGCGGACGCGCCGACCAGCCGGTCGAGATAGGCCTGGTGCGCCGGCAGCGCGGCGACCTGCCCGGCGATGCCGCGCGCCATCCCGTCGAGCGCCTCCGCCAGCCGCCCGGGCGGCATCATCTGCGCGACGCGATTGTACGAGCGCGGCGTCAGCCGCTGTCCCAGCATGACCTGGACCCAGGAGGTGACGGTGAACAGCTCGTCGTTCGCCTGGAACGCCTGCGCGCCCTCGCGGAACAGCGCGATCCGCTCGGCCAGGCTGTCGGGCAGCGGCATCTCGCGCAGATGGTGCCAGAACGGCTCGTCGCGCTGGTTGAGGTGATAATGGAGGATGATGAAGTCGCGCACCCCCTCGATCTCGCGCTGCGCCATGTCGTTGAAGCGCGTCGCCAGCGACGCGGTCGCCCCGTCATAGGGGAAGAGCTGGAGCAAGCGCGTCAGCGCGATCATGATGAGGTGGATGCTGGTCGACTCGAGCGGCTCGACGAAGCCGCTGGCGAGGCTGAGCGCGACGCAGTTGCGCTCCCACGCGCGCGCGCGCCGACCGGTGCGGAAGCGGATCAGCCGCGGCTCGATCAGCACCTCGCCCGTGACGGTGTCGAGCAGCCGCGCGCGGGCGGCGTCGTCCGACAGGTGCGCGCCGCTGTAGACGATGCCGTTGCCGAGCCGATGCTGGAGCGGGATACGCCACTGCCAGCCGGCGTCATGCGCGATCGCGCGCGTATAGGGCACCGCAGGGCCGGTCGCCGCGGTCTGGACCGCGATGGCGCGATCGGTCGGCAGCCAGTGCGTCCAATCCTCGTAACCGACCCCCAGCGTCTCACCGATCAGCAACGCGCGGAAGCCCGTGCAGTCGATGAACAGGTCGCCCTCGACACGGCGCCCGTCCGCCATCACCAGCGCGGCGATGTCGCCCTCGGCATCGCGTTCGGCGCGGTCGATCCGGCCCTCGATGCGAAACAGCCCGTCACTCTCGCAGCGCTCGCGCAGGTAGCGCGCGTAGCGAGCCGCGTCGAAGTGGAAGGCATAGTTGAGCGACGCGTCGGGCCGCCCTGCGAAGCGCTCGGCGCGCGCGGCCTCGTGCTCGACGCAATAGGCGCCTAGGTCGGCCGCGACGCCCTGCGCACGCGCTTCGAGCCAGAAATGGTGGAACTCCGCCATCCAGGTCGATTGGCCAACGGTGCCGAACGAGTGGAAATAGCGCTCGTCCGCGCGCGACCAGCCCTCGAACGAGATGCCGAGCTTGTAGCTGGCGCCGGTGGCGCGGACGAAATCCTCCTCGTCCACGCCGATCAGGCCGTGGAAGGCGCGCACCGTCGGGATGGTCGATTCACCGACCCCGACTGTGCCGATCTCCTCCGACTCGACCAGCGTCACCGCGATCATGCCGCCGAGCTGTCGCGTCAGCAGCGCCGCGGCGAGCCAGCCCGCGGTGCCGCCCCCGGCGATGACGACACGACGCACCGGCCTCATCGGTTGAGCTTCCGCAGCAGCTCGGCCCGCAGCCGGCGTGCGCCGAGATCGTCGAGCCGCGCCAGCGCGCCGCGCGCATGGGCCGGCAGATGCGCCGCCGGCAGCGCCGGATCCTCGAAGACATAATAATCGAACATCGCGCGCCACGCCGCTTTCTCTGCCGCGGGGCGATCGCGCAGGCTGAGCAGCGCGTGGAGCAGCGTGTTCATCGGGGTGTCCATGAACGCGGGCGCCTCGTTCCACCAGTAATTGACGAGGACGTTGAGGTCGTCGAGTGCCTCGACCTGGTGCCACCACAGCGCCGGGTAGACGACCGCATCGCCCGGTCCCAGCTCCGCCACCTGCGCCGCCTCGACCGCCGCGGCGAAACGGGGAAAGCGCGTCAGGTCGGGGGCACGGAAGTCGACCATCGACACCACCTGCCCTCCCGGCGTCGGCGCAAGCGGGCCGGGATAGAGGTTCGCCACCTGCTCCGGCGGGAACAAGGTGAAGCGCCGATGCCCCGCGCCGACGCAGGCGACGTTGTTCGACATGTCGTGATGCGCGACCGCGGTGGTGCGGTTGCCGATCCAGATGCTGCGCAGCGCGCGATCGAACCCGGCCGCGGGCAGCGCGTTCGCCTCGGTGAAGCCGGGGAAGAACAGGTCGAGGTCGGTCGACCCAACATAGAAGGACTCGGCATCGTCGCGACCCTGCGCGGCGAGCAGCCGCGCGAGATAATCGTCGAGCCGCACGCGTTCGCCGTCGAAGTCGAGCCGGGTCAGATCGGCGTCGTAGAAATAGCGCCCGCCCAGTTCGGCGCGCGCGGTGTAACCCACCACCGGATGGCCGTTGTAGAAATCGAGCAGGTAATCGGCGAGCGCGCGCGCGCCGGCGCGCCCCGCCGCGACCAGCGGCCAGTCGGCCACCAGCCCGCGCACCACCACCGGCTCACCCGCCGCGACCAGCGCCGCCAGGTCGCGCGCCGCAGGATCACGCGCGTCGATCTCGCGCGCGCGCCGCTCGGTGATCGCGCCGCTCACGCCGCGCCCCGCTTCCGGTTCTTCAGCTCGATCAGCCGCGGCACGTTCGCGATCGACGCCGCCGCCATCGTCGCGACGCGCAGCAACCCGGCGCGATGCAGGCGCGCGAGCGTCGCATCGGGCAGCGCGGCGAGCGCCGCCTCGTCGATGGCGAGCAGCCCGGGCAGATCGTAGCCGGCGTCGTCGCCGAGGTCGATCTGCATCACCACCTCGCGCAGCAGCCCCGCGGCGGCGAGTTCGGCGTTCACCGCGCGCGCGTCCTGCATCCCCTGGTAGATCACGCGCAACGCCGCCGCGACATGCTGGAGATAGGGTGCGTCGCCGCCCTGCGGCAGGAACATCGGCAGCCCGTCGTCGGCGCCGACGCGCGGGTCGTCGAGATCGACATGGATCATCGGCTCGCCGGTCTCCGCGCCGGCGGCGTCGCGCGCGACCGCGATCGAGAAGGGGCCGCGCCGCTGCACCGCGGGAACGAAGCGGCTGGTCCAGCCCTGGTCGCCGAGGAAGAGATTCTCGTCGCGGTCGAGCCCGAGCAGGACGAAGGCGTCGATCGCGTCACCGTCGCGGCGGAAGACGATCGGAAAGTCACGCTGCGCTTCCTCGAACTCGGCGGGGAAGACGGGCAGCTGATTGACGCTGTCGCCGAACGGCGCGCCGGCGCGCACCGCGACGCGCAACTCGGCATGGTCGATGTTGTTGAGCAGGACGCGATTCATTCGACTCTCTTGGTGCGGCACCGCCGCCCCTCTCCGACGCGTCTTCTGCACCAGACCGCGCCGCGGCGGAAGCGCCGACGGCATGATCGGTCGACGGATGTGACTCTATCGGTGGAGGGCGCCACCGGTGGTGACGCCCTCCCCGTCGTCAGAAGCGGTAACGGGCGCCCAGCAGGAAGCGCGGCTTGAGCTCCTGCGCGAACACCAGGTTGCGCTTGGTGCGGCCATAGGTCCGCACCGACTCGCCCGTCAGATTGATGCCTTCCAGCGTGACCGCGATCGAGTCGTTGAGGTCGTAGCTGATATTGACATCGAGCGTGCCGAACGGCGCCACGAACAGCGGGTTGCGATCCGCGCCCTGGTTGGTCGCCGCGAGATACTTGGCGCGCCAATTGTACGCGACGCGCGCCGAGATCCCGTTCTTGTCGTAGATGCCGGTGGCGTTGGCGCTGTCACCCAGCCCGGTCAGCGCGAAGATGTTGACCGTCGGATCGGCGAACGGATCCACGTTCACGTCGCCGTTCACCTTGGTGTACGACCCCGCGAACCCGAAGCCGGTGTCGCCGAAGAAGTTGGTCCAGGCCAATTCGAAGCCGTTGATCCGGCCTTCGCGATTGTTGATCGGCTGCGAGACCGAGAAGTTGAACAACGGGTCGTTGGAGTCGCCCGAGATGTCGATCTGGTTGAGGACGCTGTCGACGAAGCCCTGGTTGAGCGCACCGTTCGAGTAATTGGCCTCGAACTGCTGCGTCGCCGCCGCCTGGTTGCCGTTGTTCTGGATCAGCAGCGCGGTGTAGGTGAACAGGTTCACGTCGCTGAGGTCGCGGCCCGCAGTGCGGAGATATGCCGCCGCCACGCCCGAGCGCGAGCCCGCCGCCCCCGAGGTGGGATCGCGCAGGCCGAACAGGGTCTGCTGCACCACGCCGGTACCGAGGAAATTGGCGACGCGCTTGTCGAAGAAGCCGACCGACACGAAGCTCGACGGCTTGTAATACCATTCCACCGAGACGTCGAAATTGTCCGACTGGAGCGGCTGCAGGTTGGCATTGCCCGAGCTGCCGCCAGGGGTGCCGCCGAGCAGCGTCGGGCGGCCGGGTGCGGAGGCGGTGGCGGTGGCGAACAGATTGCCATAGTCCGGCCGCGCGATCGTGCGGCTGAACGAGACGCGTGCCTTCACGTTGCGGATCGGCTCGATGCTGAAGTCGACCGCGGGCAGCAGATTCTCATAGCTGCCGCGCTGGCGTACCGAGGTGAAGATGCCGCTGGCATCGCCGCGGAAATCGTTGTCCGAGGTCCAGACGATGTTGTTGTAGGTCTGCACCGCGTCCGACCGCACGCGGGTCTTCTCGTAGCGCGCGCCGATCACGAGGTTGGTGGGCCGGCCCGCCACCTCGCCGTTCCAGGTGAACTGGCCGAAGGCGGCCCAGATCTTCTCATTGACCAGATCGTCCGCGGGCGCCGACGGGATGCTCGCATTGCCGCGCGAGGCGTAATACGGCCCGAACACGTCGAGCAGGTCGACCGCATTGCCGCGGAAGGCCACCAGCGAGGCACCGCTCGCGTTCGGGTTGAACTTGTCGAACTTGCAGGTGAGGCAATAGGTGTCGACCAGGTCGCCGGCGAGCTGCTGGACCAGCCCGGTGTCCTCGATGCCCCAATTGCCCAGCGTCTGCTGCGACTGTGCCTGGGTCGAGCGCATCTCCGAGTCGGTGTAGCTGGCGCCGACGTCGAAGCGGCTGCCGCCGCCGAGATCCCAGCCCAGTCGCGCCTGCGCCTGGTCGATCCGCTGGGTCTGGCGCGCGTACACGGTGCGCGCGATCTGCGTGCCCAGGTCACCCGCGTCGAGGACGTTGTTGCAATTGCCCTTCACGCAGTCGTTGAGGATCTGCGACTGCTGCGGGAATCCGGTGGTGAAGTCGAGCGTGTGGTTGCCGACGACCGGCGCACCCATCGAGAACAGGGTCGCTGAGGTGCCGTTGGGATTGTCCGGCGTGGTGCGCGACACCGAGTGGTGCGCGTCGACGGTCAGCGTGAAATTGTCCGCGAAGTCCCACTTCACGTTGCCGCCGACCGAGGCGAGGCGGCTGCGCGTCGCGAGCGCCTGCTGCTCGAAGCCCTCGTCCTTCGGGCCGCTCGGCAGATAGTCGGTCAGCACCACCGCGCTGGCCATGTTGGGGTTGTCGTCGAACGTGACGCGGCTGAACGGCCGGTTGAACCAGTTGGTCTGCTCGCTGCGGAGCTCGCGCAGCCGGTTCTGGGCGAACAGGCTGTCGATGCTCAGCTCGAGGTTGTCGGCCGGGCGGAATTGCAGGATGCCCTGGAAGTTGATGCGCTCGCGGCGGTTCTCGGACAGCGCGTAGCGGCTGTCGTTGGGCACCAGCACGTAGGGCGTGGTCGGCCGGTTCTCGATCACCGTCTGCGCGTTGACATAGGTGCCCGGCGTAAAGAAGGTCGCGTTGGGCACGACGTTCCAGTAATTGGGCGTCGACTGGACCGAGGCCGAGCGGCGCAGCTGATAGCTGCCGAACACCGCCGCACCGAAGGTGTTCTCTTCGTTCACATAGTTGAGCAGGCCCGAGACTTCGGGGGTGACGCGCACCTTCTTGCCGACCGAATCCTCGACCGAATTGTCGTACAGCGCCTTGGCGCCGATCGAGCCGGTGACGCCGGTCTCACGCGAGTCGAGCGGCTTGCGGGTGACGATGTTGATCGCCGCGCCGATCCCGCCCGTCGGCACTGCGGCGCGCCCGGTCTTGTAGACCTCCAGCCCGCTGACGCCCTCCGAGGCGATGTTCTGGAAATCGAACGACCGGCCGGCGCCGCGCGCGAAGCCGTTGCCGCCGCTGGTGTCGACGTTCGATGCCGGCAGCTGGCGGCCGTTGATCGTCACCAGATTGTAGGCGCCGGAGAAGCCGCGCACCGCAACCTGCGAGCCTTCGCCGTTGACGCGGTTGATCGACACGCCGGTGATCCGCTGCAGCGACTCGGCCAGGTTGGTGTCGGGGAACTTGCCGATGTCCTCGGCCGAGATGGCGTCCACGACGCCCGGCGAGTTGCGCTTGATGTCGATCGCGCGATTGAGGCTGGCGCGGATGCCGGTGACGACGATGTCGTCGGTCGCGCCGCCCTCTTCCGCGCCGACCGGCGCGTTGCGCGCGGTGTCCTCGTCGACCGAGCCGGCGGTCCCGGGCTGCGCGTTGGTCGCGGACGGCTCGCCGCCGGCCGTCTGCGCCAGCGCCGGCGTCGCCCCGGCGATCGCCATCGCGCCGAGCGACGTGGACAGCGCGAGAGTCGACCAGAAATTGAGATGCTTCATCATCCCCCCCTTTAGCGTTTCGCCGCGACCTGTTTTCGCGACGGGCGAGCCTCCTCGAGGTCTCACCGCCTGTTAACGCTATCATCAGCGAGGGCGAAGTCAACTCGTCTTTCGGTATAATCTCTCGCGCGATTGATCGGACAATAACGACTTGCTGACCGGCTTAATTACAACATTTGAATTATAAAATGGATAGTGATCCGAGGCGCGTTGCTTTGTGCGGCGCGGCAAACTCGCGCGGGCCGTAGCGTCGCGCGGCAGCCGTGACCGCACCGGATCACACCATCGCGGGCAGTGCCGCCAGATGCTTGTCGAGTGTGACCGGATAGTCACGCACGCGGACGCCGGTGGCATTGTAGATCGCGTTCGCCACCGCGGCGCCGACGCCGCACAGGCCGAGTTCCCCCACGCCCTTGGCCTTCATCGGATTGGCCTTGTCGTCGGCCTCGTCGAGGAAGATCACGTCCTGGTGCGGGATGTCGGCATGGACCGGCACCTCGTAGCTGGCGAGATCGTGGTTGACGAACAGGCCGAAGCGCGTGTCGACCGCCAGTTCCTCCATCAGCGCCGAACCCACGCCCATCGTCATCGCGCCGATGACCTGGCTGCGCGCCGACTTGGGGTTGATGATCCGCCCCGCCGCGCACACCGCGAGCATGCGCCGCAGCCGCGTCGCGCCGGTATAGGCATCGACGCCCACCTCGACGAAATGCGCGCCGAAGGTGGAGAGCTGCCACGTCTTGTCGAGCCCGCCATATTCGATCTTGTCCTCGCCGGTCAGCTCACCCTGCGCCGCCGCCTCGGCGAGCGGCACCGAGCGATTGCCCGAGACCACCTTGCCGCCGGTGAAGCGCGCGTCGGCCGAGTTGACGCCGACGCGCTGCGCCACCGCCTCGCGCAGCTTCACGCAGGCGGCGTAGACCCCCGCAGTGGCGTTGGCGGCGCCGAACTGGCCGCCCGATCCGGCGGATACCGGGAAAGCGGAATCGCCGAGCTTCACGCTGACCTGCTCGATCGGCACACCCATCATCTCGGCCGCGGTCTGCGCGATGATCGTGTAGCTGCCGGTGCCGATGTCGGTCATGTCGGTCTCGACCGTCACGCGCCCGTCGCGCCCGAGCCGCACGCGCGCGCCCGAGGGGAAGTTGATGTGGTTGCGGAACGCCGACGCGACCCCCATCCCGACCAGCCAGCGCCCGTCGCGCACCTGTGCGGGCGTCGCGTTGCGCCGCGACCAGCCGAAGCGCTCGGCGCCCTCGCGCAGGCAGCGCACCAGCTGGCGCTCGGAGAAGCGCCGCTCGGGCTTCTCGGGATCGACCATCGTGTCGTTGCGGATGCGGAAGTCGACGGGGTCGAGCTTGAGCTGCTCGGCCATCTCGTCGATCGCGATCTCCAGCGCCATCATGCCGGGCGCCTCGCCCGGCGCGCGCATCGCATTGCCCTCGGGCAGGTCGAGCACCGCCAATCGCATCGCGGTCAGCCGGTTCTTGCCGGCGTAGAGCAGCTTGGTCTGGTTGACCGCGGTCTCGGGACCGCCACCGGGCTGGTCGCCCGAGCCGCTCTCGTGCGCGATCGCGGTGATCGTGCCGTCGCGCGTCGCGCCGATGCGGATGCGCTGGCGCGTCGCGGGGCGGTGGGTGGCGTTGTTCGCCATCTGCGGCCGGGTGAGCGCGACCTTGACCGGCCGCTTCGCCGCGCGCGCGCCGAGCGCCGCCAGTACCGCGTCGGCGCGCAGGAACAGCTTTCCGCCGAAGCCGCCGCCGACATAGGGCGAGATCAGCCGGACCTTCTCCTTGGGCATGCCCAGCGTGGTGGCGAGATCGCCGCGCCCCCAGTCGATCATCTGGTTGGAGGTCCACACCGTCAGCGCGTCGCCCTCCCACATCGCCAGCGAGGCGAACGGCTCCATCATGGCGTGGCTGTGGTCGGGCGTGGTGTAGCGCTGGTCGAGCTTGACCGGCGCCGCGGCGAACGCCGTCTCGAACGCGCCGGTGCGATCGACCGGCGGCGCGCCGCTGCCCTCGTCGCTGTCGCCGCCGGTGAGCGGTGCGGTCTTGAGCGCGGCGTCGAGGTCGAAGCGACCTTTGGTGCGCGCGTAATCGACTCGCACGAGCGCGGCCGCGGCGCGCGCCTGCTCGAAGGTCTCCGCCACCACCAGCGCGATCGCCTGATGATAGTGATCGATCTCGGGGCCGCCGAACAGCTTGACCGTGTTGTACTTGCCCTTGCCGAGCTTGCCCGCGTCGGCGGCGGTGACCACCGCGATCACGCCGGGTGCGGCCTTGGCGGCGGCGGTGTCGAGCGTGCGGATGCGGCCCTTCGCCACCGCCGCACCGACGACATAGCCATAGGCCTGGTTGGCGGCGACCGCGTGCTGCTCATAGGCGTAGGGCGCGCGGCCGCTGGTCTTGAGCGGGCCGTCGATGCGATCGTGCGCGCGGCCGACCACCACCATATTGTCGATCGGGTTGGTGCCCGCTGGCGTGTCGAACTTCATGGCCTCACCCCTTCTTCTGCGCCGGCGTGCCCGCCTGGGCGAGCACCGCGGCGAGCGCGCGCGTCGCCAGCGGCAGCTTGAACGCATTGTCCTTGGTCGGCGTCGCGCCCTGGAAGGCGCGCGCGGTCACCGCCGCGGCGCCCTGCGGCAGCAGCGCCTCCGCTTCCTCCACCCGCCACGGCTTGGGCGCGACGCCGCCGAACGCGACCCGCCCGCTGCCGTCGCGCTGGATCACCGCCGCGACCGACACCAGCGCGTAGGCGTAGGACGCGCGGTCGCGCACCTTCTCGTAATAATGCCGGCCGCCGAGCGGCCTGGGCAGCACCACCGCGGTGATCAGCTCGCCGGGGCGCAGGCTGGTGTCCTGCTCGGGATGGTCGCCCCACAGCCGGTGGAAGTCGGCGATCGGGATCGAGCGGCGCTGCCCGCCGGCGTCGACCGTCTCCACCACCGCGTCGAGCGCGCGCATCGCCACCGCCATGTCGCCGGGGAAGGTGGCGATGCACGACGAGCTCACGCCGATGACGCCGAGCTGGCGCGAATAGCCGCCGATCGCGGCGCAGCCGTCGCCGGGCTTGCGCTTGTTGCACGCCATGTTGGTGTCGTAGAAATAGGGGCAGCGCGTGCGCTGGAGCAGATTGCCCGCGGTCGACGCCTTGTTGCGCAGCTGACCCGAGGCCCCCGCCAGGATCGCGCGGCTGAGCACGCCATAGTCGCGCCGCACCCGTGCGTCGGCGGCGAGGTCGGTGTTGGTCACCAGCGCGCCGATGCGCAGGCCGCCATCGGCGGTCTTCTCGATTTTGTCGAAGCCGAGGTCCTGCACGTCGACGAGGTGTGTCGGCGTCTCGATCTCCAGTTTCATCAGGTCGAGCAGGTTGGTGCCGCCCGCCAGGAACTTGGCGCCGGGCCGCTGCGCCACCGCGCGCGCCGCGGCGACCGCGTCGGTCGCGCGCTCGTAGGTGAAGCTCCTCATGCGCGCTCTCCCGCCACCTCGGCCACCGCCTCGGCGATGTTCGAGTAAGCACCGCAGCGGCAGATGTTGCCGCTCATCCGCTCGCGCAGCTCCATGTTGCTGAAGCGCGCCTTGGCGGTGAGGTCGCCCTGGACGTGGCTGGGCACATCGCGTTTGATCTCGTCGAGCACCGCCACCGCCGAGCAGATCTGCCCCGGCGTACAATAGCCGCACTGGTAGCCGTCATGCTTCACGAAGGCGGCCTGCATCGGGTGGAGCTTGTCCGGCGTGCCCAGCCCCTCGATCGTGGTGATCGCGTCACCCTCGTGCTGGAGCGCGAGGCTGAGGCACGAGTTGATCCGCCGCCCCTCCACGATCACCGTGCAGGCGCCGCACTGGCCGTGGTCGCAGCCTTTCTTGGTGCCGGTGAGGTGGAGATGCTCGCGCAGCGCGTCGAGCAGCGTCGTGCGCGGGTCGAGCGCGAGGTCACGCTTCTCGCCGTTGACCGTGAAGCGCACCGGCATGGTCGCGATCGCGCCGGCAGGGGTGCGCTGCGGCGCTGCGCTCGCCGGGGCCGCGACCGCGACCGCGCTGGCGGCGCTCCCCGCGAGCACCCCGCGGCGCGAGAGCGCGAATTCTGCTGTGTCGGTCATCGCCGGCCTCCCTCTTCGCGCCCGTCCGGGCGCAGCGTCCAAGTCCCTGTCGACTCGCCGCGAATCCTAACGCGTGAAGGGCCGATGTGGATCAAGCACGTCGCTCAGGGAGATGATGAGCGTAGCTCAGCATCGCGTCCGTGTCCGGGGATCGTCGCGCGCGTGCTGCACTTGCCTGTTGATCCATGGTGTTCCGGCGAAAGCCGGAACCCAGAGCCAAGCAGCACGACGGCTCATCGCGCACGCGGCACTGGGCTCCTGCCTGCGCAGGAGCAAGAGGAGGGAAGTCGCAACGATCCCTGTCAGCATAGGTCAGCTCGAGCGCTGATCTACCATCGCAGGGGCGACCACGCGACGGACGAGGCGCGCACGACCGAGGCCTTCCCGCCCAGCGGCTCACCCCTCACAGCTCGCGCAGCGCCGCCGCGGGGCGCGCGCGCAACACGGGCAGGCTCCCCGCCAGTCCGATCATCACCGTCGCCGCCACGCCGACCAGCAGCGTCGCCGCCACCGCGCCCCAGTCGGGAAGCCACGCGAAGCCGAACAGCTGGGTCACGACATACCAGCCGCCCGCCACGCCGAGCAGCAGCGCCACCGCCGCCGCCACCAGCGCCAGCAGCGCATATTCGAGCAGCTGCATCACCAGCACCTGCCGCCGCGTCGCGCCGAGCACCTTGAGCACCACCGCGTCATAGGTCCGCGTCGCACGCGCCGCGGCGATCGCGCCGACCAGCACCGCGACACCGGCGAGCACCGCCACGCCCGCCGCGGCGGCGATCGCGGTCGCCATCTGGCGCACCACCGTCTGCACCTGCGCGAGCACGCCGCCGACCTCGATCACCGACAGCGCGGGGAAGCGCGGCAGCAGCGCGCGCGTCACCGCCCCGGTGCGCGCCGCGGGCATGTCGATCGTCGCGGCGAGATTGTGCGGCACGTCGGCCAGCGCGCCGGGCGAGAACACCAGCACGAAGTTGAAGCCCAGCGTGTCCCAGGCGATGCGACGGAACGAGGCGATCGTGGCGGTGCGCTCCAGCCCCAGCACCGAGATCGTCAGCGGGTCGCCGATCTTCAGCCCGAGCGACTGCGCCAGCCGCTCGTCGACCGACACCAGCGGGCGTCGCGCCTCGGCCGCACTCCACCAATGTCCCGCGCTGAGCGTACTCCCCGCGGGCAGCGCCGCGGCGAAGGTCAACCCACGCTCGCCGCGCAGCGCCCAGGCGCCCTCGGGGATCTCCGCGAGGTCGGCGACGCGCGTCTTGGCGTAGCCGGTGATCGTGCCGCGCATCAGCGGCACCGTCGCGATCACCGCACCGGGCAAGGCCGCGGCGACGGTGGCGCGGAAGTCGCGCTCGCGTTCGGGCGGCACGTCGAGCACGAACAAAGCGGGCGCGCGCTCGGGCACGCTGCGGGTGATGTTGCCGTCGAGGCTGGTGCGGATCGTCGCGAGCAGCACGAACAGCGTCAGACCCAGCCCCAGCGCCACCACCAGCGCGACGGTGCGCGCCCCCGGCCGGTGCAGCGCGGCGAGCGCCAGCCGCGGCAGCGGTCGGCGCGGCGGCGGCACGCGCGCGGCGAGCCAGCGCACCGCGTGACCGAGCGCGACGAGCAGCAGCAGCGTCGCCGCGGCGGCGCCGAGGAAGCCGGCGGCGAACAGCGGCCGCTCGCTCGTCGTCAGCACCAGCGCCACCAGCGCGGCCCCCGCCGCTGCCATCCACGCCGCGGCGACGCGCCCGCCGCGCGCGCGCCGATCATGGACGCCGCGCAGCAGCGCCGCGGCGGGCACGCGCCCCGCCGCGACCAGCGCGGGCGCGCAGAAGGCGAGCGCGATCAGCAGCCCGTACAGCGCCGCCAGCGCGAGCGGCAACGGCGCCACCACGAAGCCCGGCGCGACCGGCAGCACCGCACCGGCGAGCGCGCCGACCAGCGGCACCGCGACCAGACCGGCGACGAGCCCCAGCGCGATCCCCACCCCCGCGACCGCGAGCACCTGGATCAGATACACGCGAGTCACCGTCGCCGAGGTCGCGCCGAGCACCTTGAGCATCGCCACGCTCGCCCGCCGCTGCTCGAGATAGGAGGAGACGCCATTGCCCACGCCGATCCCCGCGATCACCAGCGCGGCGAGCCCGACCAACGTGAGGAACTCGCCCATGCGCGCGATGAAGCGGCTCGCGCCGGGCGAGGCGCGGTCGCGCGTGCGCGTCTCCCACCCCGCCGCGGCGAAGCGCTTGGCGAACCCCGCCACCGTCGCCGCGGGATCGCGCGCGCCGATCGCGACCCGGTATTTGGTCTCGTAGAGACTCCCCGGCTGCACCAGCCCGGTGCGCGCCAGCCCGGCGCTCGACACCAAGACCACCGGGCCGAAACTGAAGCCCTCGCTCAGCCGGTCGGGCTCGTCGGCGATCACGCCGGCGACTCGGAAGGTCGCCGCGCCAAGCCGCAGCGGGTCGCCGACGCGCACGCCCAGCCGCTCGACCAGCGCGGGCGCGACATAGGTCGCGTCGGTGCCGGTGACTCGCGCCGCCCGTCCGCCCGCGAGCGTCAAGCGACCGTAGAGCGGATAGGCCGAGTCGACCGCCTTGAGCTGAACCGGCGCGGTGGCGCCGTCGCGCGCCACCGCCATCGACTGCATCCGCACCGTCTCGGACACCCGCCCCAGCCGCGCGATCGCGGCGCGCTCGTCGGGATCGGCCGCCCGCTGCGAGATCGCGAGCTCGACGTCGCCGCCGAGCAGCACGCGCCCGCGCGCCGCCAGCTCGCCGGTGATCGCCTGCGTCAGGCTGCCGATCGCGGCGAGCGCGCCGACGCCGAGGAAGAGGCATAGCAGCAGCAGGCGCAGACCCTTGAAGCGGAGCGACAGTTCGCGCCGCGCGAGCCGCCAGGCCAGCGCCCGGCCGCTCATCGCAGTCGCCCGTCGGCGAGCTCGACGACCCGGTCGCAGCGCCTTGCGAGTGCCGGGTCGTGCGTGATGATGACGAGGCTGGCGTCGGTGGCGCGGCGGCGCTCGAACAGCAGGTCGACGACGCGCGCGCCGGTCGCGGCGTCGAGATTGCCGGTCGGCTCGTCGGCGAACACCAGCGAGGGGCGCGGCGCCAGCGCGCGCGCGATCGCGACCCGCTGCTGCTCGCCGCCCGAGAGCTGCGCGGGATAATGGTCGAGCCGATGCCCCAGCCCCACCGCGGCCAGTTCGGCCTCGGCGCGAACGCGCGCGTCATCCGCGCCCTGCAGCTCGAGCGGCACCATCACATTCTCGCGCGCGGTCATGGTCGGCAGCAGGTGGAAGGCCTGGAGCACGATGCCGATCCGCCCGCGCCGCGCCACCGCGAGCGCGTCCTCGTCGAGCGCGGCGAAGTCGAGCCCGGTCACCGCGACGCTACCCGAGGTCGCGCGCTCCAGCCCGGCGAGCACCGCCATCAGCGACGACTTGCCCGAGCCCGAGGCGCCGAGCAGCGCCACGCTCTCGCCCGCGGCGACCGCGAGATCGACCCCGCGCAGGATCTCGACCGGCTCGGCGCCGCCGAGCGTGAGCCTTACATCGCGCGCGGCGATGACCATATCCGGCGGCGACATTCAGCGGAGCCGGGGCATAAGTGACGCGATCATACCTGACATATGCGGCGCCGGCGGCGCTTCTCCAAGCCGCGCTGACGGTGGCGGGCTGTTCACCGCGCGACGAGAGCGCTCCCGACGCGCCGCGCGTCAGCGGCAATGACAGCGAGGTGATGCCCGCGCCGGTCGCGACCGTGCCGGTGCGCGGGCCGGAGCGCGTCGTGCTCGCGCTCGGCGACAGCCTCTACGCCGGCTATGGGCTGAGCCGCGGGCAGAGCCTGCCCGACGCAGTCCAGGCGCGGCTGCGCGCCGAGGGGATCAACGCGCGGCTGGTCAACGCGGGCGTCTCGGGCGACACCAGCGCCGACGGGCGCCGCCGGCTCGGCTACACGCTCGACCGGCTCGGCAAGAAACCCGATCTGGTGCTGCTGGGGCTTGGCGGCAACGACGTGCTGCGCCAGCTCGATCCCAAGGTGACGCGCGACAATCTCGCCGCGATGCTGGACGAGTTGCAGAGGCGGGGCATCCCGGTGGTGCTGACGGGCATGCTCGCGCCGCCCAATCTGGGGCCGGACTATGCCGGGAAGTTCAACGCCATCTACCCGGAACTGGCGAGGCAGCATCATGCGCCGCTGTACCCGTTCATCCTCGACGGCGTGCTCGGCAACCGGGCGCTGATGCTGCCCGACGGCGTCCACCCCAACGCGCGCGGCGTGGCGCGGATCGCCGATCGCGTGACGCCCGTGGTGCGGCAGGCGCTGGCGGAGACGGCTGAGGGCTGAGGGGGGGGGTAGGCCGCCGATGCGTTCCGTCACGACGGCTCTTATCGTCAGCCTTCCCGTTCCGTCAGCTTCCCCGTCCCTCGTCCTCCCCTCTCCGTCATCCCGGCGAAGGCCGGGATCCACCCGTCCGCGCACCTGCTGGCCGGTGGGTATGCGGGACGGTGGATCCCGGCCTTCGCCGGGATGACGGATAAGGAACTGAGAACGGCGCGCGACACCAGCCGGGTCGCCACCTCTCCACCTCCCCCGTCACGCCTTCTTCAGCTCCTCCGGCTTATGCACCGCTTCCTTGCCCGACTTGTCGCTCTTGACGCGATATTGCGGGTCGTCCTTGCTCGCCTTGGCGGTGTGACCGCCGGCCTTCGTGGTCTTGGTCTCCTTCTTGACCACCTTGCCGCTGGTCTGGCCCTGCGGCGTGTCCCACTTCACCTTGTCGCCGGCCTTGAGGGTCTTGGTCATGGCAGCTCTCCTGTGGCTCGGCGGACTCAAGTGGATCAGTCGGACGCTTGTTCCATCGCCTTGAGGATGCGGCGATTTCCTCGCTCGCGGGTTGGAGGACGCGGTTCCGAGGAGAGAGCGATGAGCGAGAGCGAGAAGATCACCACCGGCGCCAACGACCGCGCCGTCGACGAGCCGCTCGCGAGCGGCGCGCCCGGCATCCCCGACGACGCGCTGCTGCCGAGCGAGACCCTGCCCGAGCCGCCCAGCGACGAGGAAGTGGCGCGAGTCGCCCGCCAGCTCGGCGCGCCGCTGCCCGACGCCTGAGCGGCAGGCCCCTACAAACCGAAGCGTGCTCCGGCGAACGCCGGAGCCTAGGGCCGCGAGGATAAGGTTCGTGGCACTGGGCTCCTGCCTGCGCAGGAGCGCGCGTGAGTTTCGACCGTGGCCGACGTCTTCTAGAACCGCGCCCGCACCGCCGCCGCGAGCGTCCGCGGGTCCGCGGGCGCGTGGAGCCGCTCCGTCCCGTCGAACCAGACATATTCATAGCGGTCGTTCGCCAGGTTGCGCAGCTGCACCGACAGCTCCACCGCCCGCGTCAGCCGGTAGCCCGCCTCGGCGGTGAGCTGGACATAGCCGCCATAGCGTCCCTGCGTGTTGGCGGGGGTCAGTTCGTAGGACGATTGCCCATTGCCCCACAGCGACCCGCGCCAGCGACCACCACGCGGTGCCCATTCGATCCCCGCGGTATAGACGTGGCGCGGGACATGGTCGATCGCGTTGCCCGCCTGAGACGGCGTCGCCGGGTCGGGCACGCGGATCACCGCGCGCTGGTGCGACCAGCTCGCCCAGGCCGACCAGCCATCCCCCGGCTGGACGCTCGCCTCCAGGTCGAGGCCGCGCCGTCGCGTCGCACCGAGATTGTCGAACTCCCCCGCGGGGTCGTTGAGCCGGCGACGCAGTTCCCCCGTGGCGGTCTGCTGCCACACCGCCAGTCGCGCGGTCAGCCAGCGTCCCCGCGCCAGCCGTACCCCGGCCTCATAGCCCTCGTTGATCGAGGCGGCGACGTCGCGCACGCGCGGCGGCACGATGAACGCGCCCGAGCCGGCGCCGATCTGGAAGGTACGGCCGTAATTGCCGTAAGCGGTCACGCCCGCGAGCGGCTCCACCGCGACCGAGAGCTTGGGCTGGCTGATCGTGCCATAAGCGTTGACCGGATAGGCGCGGCCGTTGAGCCGGTTGACATAATCGCCGCCGACGCGGTCCAGCCGCCATGCCGGGGTGACGCGCAGCCAAAGCGTCGGCGTCAGCACCGCTTGGACATACCCGCCGCCCACAGTGAGATCGACGTCCTGATCGCGCGTCGCGGCGAGCAGGCGGCGGCGTTCCGTGGTCCAGCGCTGGCTGAGGTTGTGCTGCCATTGCACGTCGCCGCCCGCCTCGGCCATCAGCCAGGGCGCGACGTGCCAGTGCAGCGCGCCAACCACGCCATATTGCTGCTCCACGGTCAGCCGCCGCTGCTGCGCCACGGTCGCGGAGAAGCGGACGTAGCGATCGTCGTCGATCCGGTTGGCATAGCCGGCCAGCGACAGCGCCACGTGCGCGCTCGGCGCGGCATCGAGCGTCACCGCATATTGGTCGAGCACGCGCGTGCCGCCATCGGTCGCCGAGACGGGATAGGAGCGGCGGCGGTCGGTGTACGCGTCGGCGTCGGTGAGGTAGCCCGGTTCGTCGGCCTCGGCGCGGCCATGGCGCGCGATCAGCCCGACCTGCGCGGCGCCGAGATCGAGCCGCCACTTGCCCGAGAGCGTCAGCCGGTCAAACCCGGCATGGTCGCGATACCCGTCCGAGCGGCGATAGCCGATCGCGAGATTCTGGCTGAGCCGCCCGGTCTCGGCGCCAGCGGCGAGCTGCGCCTCGACGGTGCCGAAGGCAGCCACGGCGGCGCGCGTGTCGAGATAGGTGCCGCCGGTCCGCGTCACGATATTGGCGCTGCCCGCGATCGCATGGAGGCCCCAGCGCGCATCGGAGGTGCCGCGCACCAGCTCGACCGAACCGATCGCGAGCGGCGAGACCAGGTCGATGAAGTCCATCCGCCCCGCATTGTCGTTCGAGGGAATGCCGTCGATCAGCAGCTTGACCGCATTGATCTCGCCCTCGCCGTTGAAGCCGCGGATCGAGAAGCGCCCCGAAGTGGTGCCCTGGCCGAAGTCGGTCAGCACCACGCCGGGCAGCCGCGCGAACAGCTCCCACGCATTGTCAACGTTCTGCCGCTGCGCGACATCGCCGCCCAGCACGTCGACCGAGGTGAGGACCTCGCTGGTGGAGCGCGTCATCGACCCGGCGGTGACGACCACCTCGCCGATCGTGACGCCGGTACCGTCGTCGGGCGCTGCCTGCGCGTGCGCGAGAGAAGGAGAACAGGCGAGCGCGAGCGCTGCCGCACGAGAAACAGAGATAGACATGGATGATCCGATCGCTCGCGCGCCGCATGGCGCGCCCACGGTGAGATGCCCGCGCGCCGGGGCGCCGGGCGGTTCGGTTCGGGATCAGCCGAGCTGCGGCGGCGCCTGGGGCGGCGGACGCAGCCGCGCCGCCGCGACGAGCCGGAAGTCGCGCCGCATCGGCGCGGGCGCGACCCGCTCGCGCGCTGCCACCGGCGCGAGCGGCAAGGGTTCGTCGCCCACCAGCGTCGGCAGGGCGAGCCCCGCGAAGGGGCAGGTCTGTTCGGCGTGGCTGTGCGGCGCGTGTCCGTCGCCGCCGTGATGCGCGCCGCGATGGTGCGCGATCGTCGTCGCGCCCCATTCGGGACAGGCCACCAGCGCGCCGCCCTGCGCCGCGGGCATGAAGCCTGCGGGGACGAGAAGCCGAAGCGCGACCGCGAACAGCAGCAGCCACGCCACGGCGAACGGCCAGTGCGCGATCTGCTGACGGAGCTGCCGCACGCGCCGACTCAGCCGCGCATGCCGCGCCGAGTCGGCGCGAACGGGCGGTGAGAGAGCGGCGCGGGCTTTACCATCGGCTAACCATCCTAACCGCCCAGGCGTAAACAGAGCGTTTCCGCGGCGGCAAGCGATAAGGAATTAGAAATTTATCGGTCCTACACACTTGAGCAACATCTTGGGGCCCGTTGCCATGAAGAACCTGAAGATCAGCGCCAAACTCCTCACCGCGTTCGGGATTCTGTCTGCCGCCCTGATCGTCATGGCGATCATGTCGATCAGCAGCCAGAGCCGACTCAACGACGCCGCGGAGAATCTGGGCCGCGCCCGCCGCGACAAGCTGGTCGCGATCGCGCTGATCAACACGGCCACCTCCGATTATCGCGTCGCCGAGGCGACCAGCATCCTGTCGGAAGAGCCCAACGCGATCCGCGCCGCCGAGCAGGACGTCAAGGACAGCACCAAGATCATCGACGAGAACATCGCCTATCTCGATCGCGTGCTGACACAGCCGCAGGCGATCGCGCCGTTCCGCACCTTCCACGAGCATTGGAAGGAGTTCATCGCGCAGTCGCGTGTCACGCTGGAACTGTCGCACCAGAACCGCAACAAGGAGGCGCTCGCCAACTTCCGCCGCAGCAGGGCGTTGTTCGATCGCGGCAACGCGGATGCGGCGACGATGCAGCGCGTCCAGACCAAGCTGATGGACGACGATATGAACGCGGCGACCGAGACCTATGTCTGGTCGCGCGACGTCTCGATCGCGATCGCGGTGTCGGTGCTGCTGCTGACGGTGGTGATGCTGGTGACGCTGATCCGCGGGATCGCGCGCCCGCTGAGCGCGATGACCGCGACCATGGGACGGCTCGCCGCGGGCGACCTGTCGGCGCGGGTCGAGGTGGACGCGCGGCGCGATGAGGTGGGCGCGCTCGCCGCCGCGATCGGCGCGTTCCGCGACCAGCTCGCCGCCGCCGAGCGCGCCAAGCAGGAACAGACCGTGCTGATCGTCGACAGCGTCGGCAGCGGGCTCGACGCGCTCGCGCGCGGCGATCTCACCGCGCGGATCGAGGCCGATCTCACCGGTCCCTTCGCCAAGCTGAAGGACGACTTCAACAACGCCATGACGGCGGTGTCGTCGACGCTGGTCGCGGTGAACGCGAGCGCCGAGGGGATCACCAACGGCGCGGGCGATATCCGCCAGGCCTCGGACGACCTGTCGCGTCGCACCGAACAGCAGGCCGCGAGCCTGGAAGAGACCGCCGCGGCGATGCACGAGATCACCACCACCGTGCGCGACACCGCCGCCAATGCGGGCAAGGCCAATGGCGTCGTCCTCGACACGCGCCGCGATGCCGAGCAGTCGGGCGAGGTGGTGCGCCGCGCGGTGGAGGCGATGAACGGGATCGAGCGCTCGTCGACCGAGATCAGCGAGATCATCGCGGTGATCGACGGCATCGCCTTCCAGACCAACCTGCTGGCGCTCAACGCCGGGGTCGAGGCGGCGCGCGCGGGCGACGCCGGCAAGGGCTTCGCCGTGGTCGCCAGCGAGGTGCGCGCGCTGGCGCAGCGCTCCGCCGACGCCGCCAAGGACGTCAAGAGCAAGATCACCGCCTCCACCGAGCAGGTCGACGCCGGCGTCGCCTTGGTGGCGCAGGCTGGCGAGGCGCTGACGCGGATCACCGGGCGGATCGGCGAGATCAGCGCGCTGGTCGCCGACATCGCCTCCGCCGCGGAGCAGCAGGCCACTGGGCTCCAGCAGGTCAACACAGCGGTGTCCGAGATGGACGGCGTGACCCAGCAGAATGCGGCCATGGTCGAAGAGGCTACCGCGGCGGCGCGCAGCCTCGCCGAGGAGACGGAGAACATGGCCCGCCAGGTCAGCCGCTTCCGGCTGAACGACCGGGCGGCCGCGCCCGCGGCCTCGCCGGTCCACCAGCTTCAGGCCCGCGCGGCGAAGGCCGGCGCGCGGATCGCCGCGGGCGCGCGCGCGCATCGCAGCAACGCCGCGGTCGCGGTCGCACAGGACGATTGGTCGGAATTCTGACGCGTCCGTGCTAAGGCGCGCCGGCTCGCCCCCTCCACACCGTCATCCCGGCCTCGCGCCGGGATCCATCGTCCCGCACGCGCATCACGCGTTGCTCTCGCGGAAGCATGGATCCCGGCTCGAGGCCGGGATGACGGTGTGGAGGGGGCGACCACTGCGCGGCGACGGAGCGACGGCGAATGATCCACCCTTTCTTGGACGTCCGCTATCGCCGCCTCCCACGCCGGCCGGCGGCTGCGCGATGAGGACGGTCGCCTTCGCCGACGGCACGACCGTCCCCGCGCTCGGCCAGGGTAGCTGGATGATGGGCGAGCACCACGCCCGACGCGCCGAGGAGATCGCCGCGCTGCGCGAAGGGATCGCGCTCGGGCTCACGGTGATCGACACCGCCGAGATGTACGCCGACGGCGAGGCAGAGCGCGTCGTCGGCGAGGCGATCGCGGGGCAGCGCGACGCGGTCTTCCTCGTCAGCAAAGCCTATCCGCAGAATGCGTCGCGCGCGCGCCTCGCCCGCGCGTGCGAGGCGAGTCTCGCGCGGCTCGGCACCGACCGCATCGACCTGTATCTGCTCCATTGGCGCGGCAGCGTCGCGCTGGCCGAGACGGTCGCCGCGATGGAGGCGCTCGTCGCCGCGGGCAAGATCCTGCGCTGGGGCGTGAGCAACCTCGATCGCGCCGACATGGTCGAGCTGGTCGACTCGGGCGGCGCCGCGTGCGCGACCGACCAGATCCTCTACAATCTGACGCGCCGCGGTCCCGAGCACGACCTGCTTCCCTGGCTCGCCGCGCAGGGCATGCCGGTGATGGCCTATAGCCCGGTCGAGCAAGGGCGATTGCTCCGCGACGCGGCGCTGGCGCGCATCGCGGCGGCGCGCGGGGTAAGCCCTGCGCGGGTGGCGCTCGCCTGGTTGCTGGCGCGCGGCGACGTGATCGCCATCCCCAAGGCCGCCAGCATCGCACACGTCCGTGACAATCGCGGTGCCGCGGACCTGTCGCTGACCGCCGCGGAGCTGGCCGCGCTCGACCGTGCTTTTCCGCCCCCGCGCGCGCCCGTGCCGCTCGAGATGCTGTGAGCGCGGCGGGGCGCCGTCGCATCGGGCGGCGGCGTCAGGCGGCGGGCAGCCGCAGCCGCGCCGCCAGTCCGCCCTCGGGCGCTGCGTCGAGCGTCAGCGTCCCGCCGTAGAGCGTGACCAGCTCGACCGCGATCGCCAGCCCGAAGCCATGGCCATCGCCGCGCTCGTCGAGCCGGGTTCCGGGCTGCGCGACGCGCGCGCGCGCCGCGTCGGGGATGCCGGGGCCGTCGTCGCTCACCACGACGTCGAGCCAGCGTGCGTCCCGCACCGCGGTGACGGCGACGCGCGTCGCGGCGTGGCGCACCGCATTGTCGAGCAGATTGCCGAGCAGTTCATCGAGATCCTGCGGGTCCATCGCCGCGACCGCGCCGGGCTCGACCGCGACCGTGACGCGTGGCGCCGCCGCGCCGCGCGGACAGGTCACCACCGCGACCAGATCGGTGATCGCGGGCGACAGCGGGGTGGCGGCGCGACGATCGACCGCGGCGGCGCGCGCGCGCGCGAGATGATGGCGGATGGTGCGATCGATCCGCTCGACCTGCGCGGCCTGTTCGGGCTGGTCGCGCAGGTCGAGCGCGAGCGCGGCCACCGGCGTCTTGAGCGCGTGCGCCATGTTGGCCGCGGCGGCGCGCGCGGCCGCCAGCGCCGCCTCGTGATCCGCGGCGAAGGCGTTGAGCTCGACCGCGAGCGGCCGCAGCTCGGCGGGCTGCCCCTCGTCGACGCGGGAACGGCGCCCGTCGCGGATCTCGGCGACCTGCGCGCGCAACCGGCGCAGCGGCGCGAGGCCGACGCGCAGCTGGATCAGCAGCGCCGCGGTCAGCACCGCCGCGATCGCCGAGAGCGCGAGCAGCAGCGGCAGCAGCGCGCCCTCGACCGGGCGGCGCACCACCGCGCGCGGTGCGGCGGCGGTGAGCGTCACCGGTCCGCGCGCGGTCGCGATCACCAGCTCGCGCGCATGCACCCCGCCCCCGCCCTCACGCGGCCGTGGCGCCGACGCCCGCGGGGGCGGGGGCGTCGGCGCGCCGGGCGCGGGCGGCGGCAGCGGGTCGAGCCGGGGGAAGTCGGCCGAGCCGATCGTGCCGTCGGGTCCGTCGATCCGCCAACGCCAATCCGGTCCCGCGGTCAGCGCGCCGAGGCGCTTCGTCAATCGCGCGCGATCGACCCGTCCCGCATCGTCGACCACACTGGCGAGCAAGGCGATCTCGGCATCGAGCCGCTGGTCGAGCCCCTCCACCACGAACCGGCCGAGCAGCGTCGCCATCGCCGCGCCCGCGAGCGCGAGCGCGACCAGCGTGGCGATCGCGGCGACCCACAGCATCCGCCCGCGGATCGAGCGCGGCGCGACGCGCGCGGTCATGCGTCCACCAGGCGATAGCCGCGGCCGCGCACCGTCTCGATCAGCGCGGCACCGATCTTCTTGCGCAGTCGCCCGACGATCACCTCGAGGCTGTTCGAATCGGTGTCGGCGTCGCCCTCATAGACGCGTTCGAGCAGCTCGAGCCGCTCAATCACCGCGCCCTTGCGCAGCATCAGCTGCGACAGCACCCGCCATTCCAGCGCGGTGAGCTTGAGCGGCAGGCCATCCAGCTCGAACGCGCCGGTCGGCGCGTCGAAACTGAGCGGGCCGGCGCGGAGCAGCGGCCGCGCATGGCCCGCGGCGCGGCGGACCAGCGCGCGCAGCCGCATCAGCAGCTCCTCGACGCGAAAGGGCTTGACCAGATAGTCGTCCGCCCCCGCCTTGAACCCGGCGACCTTGTCGGACCAGCCGTCGCGCGCGGTGAGCACCAGCACGGGCAAGGTGAGCCCGGCATCGCGCCAGCCGCGCAGCACCGCGCCCCCGTCCATGCCCGGCAGCCCGAGGTCGAGCACCGCGGCGTCATACCGCTCGGTCGCGCCGAGATGCGCGGCGTCGATCCCGTCGGCGACGAGATCGACCGCGCAGCGTTCGTCGCGCAGCGCCCGCGCGATACGGGGCCCCAGGTCACGATCGTCCTCGACGAGCAGGATGCGCATGGCCCGCCGCTATACACCCGGGTTAAACCGAAACTGAACCGCGCGGTTCAGCGCCGATCGGGGCGACAGGGCGTAGCAGGACGATGCGACAAGCAGAGGAGCTTTCCATGATCTTGACACCCGTTCTCTCGCGCCGCCGCCGCACCGTCGTGGCCGGTGCGGCGCTGCTCGCGCTGGGTGGCGCCGGCGGTGCCGGTGCGATGGCCCTGACGCGCCCGCCGGTCGAGATGGCGCCGACCGTGACGACCCCGCTCGCCAAACTGCCCGCGTCGAGCGGCACGGTGACGGTGCGTGGCCGCGTCGCCGCGGTATATGGCGACCAATTCCTGGTCGAGGATGCGAGCGGCCGCGCGCTGGTCGCGGCCGAGCGCGGCACCGCGCCCGCGGCCGGGACGGCGGTGCTGGTCCAGGGCCGCTATGACGACGGACAGTTGCGCGCGCGCTTCCTCGTCGACGCCGCGGGCGCGCGCGAGGTCGGGCCGCCGCGGCCGGGCGCCGGTGCGCCACCCCCGCCCCCGCCCGCACCGCCGCCCCCGCCTGGCGCCGGAGCACCTCCGCCGCCACCACCCGGCGCGGGTGCGCCCCCGCCGCCGCCGCTGGGCGCGGCGCCGCCCCCGCCACCGGGCGCGGGCGCGCCGCAGGCGCAGGGAGCCGGTGCTCCGCCCCCGCCGGTCGGGGTGACGCCGCCGCGCGATGCGGCGCCGCAGACGCGGACCGACGATCCGAGAGCCTGATTCATCCCGCTTGAACCGTGCTCCTGCGGATGCAGGAGCCCAGTGTCCCGGGCATGACGCTCGTGGCTCTGGGCTCCTGCGTTCGCGGGAGCACACGGCTGGTTCACACCAGGTGGATCGCACGCTGCACGCGCGCCGTCCTGCCGGACACGCGGCGCCGATGAACGAACCCCGGTAGAGCGACGACGAAGCGCGCCCCGCGTCACCCGGCTGAGGCGCTATCGATCGGAGCAGCGAGGGAACTTCCGCTCAGCGGCGGCGCGAGCCGGCGAGCGTGCTGCAAGCCTCGCCGGCGGCGCGATCGGCGCTGGTACGGGCGGTCGGACTCGAACCGACATGTATTGCTACGGCGGATTTTGAGTCCGCTGCGTCTACCATTCCGCCACGCCCGCGTGACGCGCGCGCCTTGGCACGACGGGTGCCCGGCGTCTAGTGGCTCGTCCGGCGGTTCAGTGGTGCAGGATCGCCGAGGGATCGATCATCTCGTCGAAGGCGATCCCCGCGCGACCCTCGATCTGCCACGCGATCCGGCCGGCTACCCAGCCGAGCCCGGCGAGCTCGATCTCCACCGCGCTGTCGGGGACGAGCGGGTGCGGCAGCTCGGCCATCAGGCCGCCCGTCGAGACGTTGCGGACGCTGACGTCGAACCCGTCGGCATGTCCCGCCAGCCGCAGCCGCGCGAACATCGCCACCTCGTCGCGCCCGCGCAGGTCGCGCCGCTTGTCGGGCTGGGCGTTCAGCGCCCGCATCTCGTCGTCATGCCCGTTCATGCCGCCCACCGTCGCCATCCGTCCGACATGCTTCATCCGCCCGCCTTCTCACCGCCGCCTGACACATCCACGCCGAGCCTAGCGGGTAAATAGTTAAACGGACGTTATCACGCGGGACGCCCCCGCGCGGCTCAATCGTCGCGCGAGACCTTCTCGTTGCGCTCGTGGCGCTCCTGCGCCTCGACCGTCATCGTCGCGATCGGGCGCGCCTCGAGCCGGCCGAGGCTGATCGGCTCGCCGGTGACCTCGCAATAGCCGTATTCGCCCTCGTCGATACGGCGCAGCGCGGCCTCGATCTTGGAGATCAGCTTGCGCTGCCGGTCGCGCGTGCGCAGTTCGAGCGACCAGTCGGTCTCGCTCGCGGCGCGGTCTGTGAGATCGGCCTCGCGCAGCGAGTCCAGCTGCAGCTGCGAGAGCGTGCCGAGCGATTCCCGCAGGATCGCGTCCTTCCACTCGAGCAGCTTGCGGCGGAAATACGCCTGCTGCCGCGGGTTCATGAACGGTTCGTCGGGGCTCGGGCGATAGCCGTCGCTCGCCCTTCCGACATCAGCCTCGTCATTCGCCGCCGCCAGTTTGCCGGGCCCTTCACCGAAACGATTGATCGCCGTCGCCATCGACTTACTCCCGCTGCGCCCAGGATGTCGTTAGCACCGCTGTGCGCCCCCTCCGGGGCGCCTATAGTCGCGCGGGCCGGTCACCACAAGCGAGCACGCGCGCCTAGCCGCGCCGCCCTGTCCGTGTCATGAACAGCGCGGCGCGCTATGTGTGCGAGGATGGGACGGCGCCGGGTGCGACGCCGGCGCGATCAGGCCGAGAGCAGCGCCTGTTCGATGTCGGGAATGGTGTGCCCGGTCAGGTCCTTGCTCAGCTCGCCGGTGAGCCGCTGGCTGACCTCCTTGTGATAATGTTTGCGCAGCTCGCCCAGCGTCTTGGGCGGCGCGACCACGATCAGCGACTCGAAATCGTTGGCGAGCGCGCGGCGCTTGAGCAGATCGGCGGCGTCGGCGGCGAACCGGTCCTCCTCGAGCTGGTGGAAGTCGGTCTCCTCCATGCTGCCGCGCGACGGTGCGAACTGCGCGCCACCGCCCTGCGCGTGACCCGACCCACCCTGCGCGACGCGCGGCGCGCCGGCGCCGCTCTGCGTCGACGAGCTGCCGCCCGCGGCGTCGGTCTTCTGGTCACGGTTGGCCGGGTTCGCGCGCTCCTCGGCGTGCTCGACCGTCAGGTTGGGGTGAACGTCGTCGCCCTCGTTGCGCAGGAACAGCAGCTTGCGCCCGTCCGCCACCAGCACCACCGAGTCATGGGGTACCTGCATCGCTCATTCTCCTCTGTCCGTGCGGGTGTGGGGCGTGAACGCGGCGGACGTGCGCCGGGTTGCCTCGCCGCAACGCCCCGGCCATAGCGCGGCGCATGCACGACATCCGCCTGATCCGCGACGCCCCCGACGCCTTCGACGCCGCACTGGCGCGGCGCGGTGCCGCTCCCTCTGCCGCGGCGATCGTCGCGCTCGACAAGCGCCGGCGCGAGCTGATCACCGAGGCGCAAGGAGCGCAGGCGCGCCGCAACGAGGCCTCCAAGGCGATCGGCGCGGCCAAGGCGAGCCGCGACGAGGCGGCGGCGCAGGCGCTGATGGTCGAGGTGGCCACGCTCAAGCAGCGGCTGCCCGAGCTGGAAGCCGAGGAGGCGCGGCTCGGCGCCGAGCTCGACACCGTGCTCGCGGCGCTGCCCAACCTGCCCTATGCGGACGTGCCCGACGGCGCCGACGAGGACGACAACCAGCTGGTGCACGAGCGCGGCACGCGCCCCGACCTCGGCTTCGCGGCGCGCGAGCATGACGCGATCGGCCCGGCGCTCGGGCTCGACTTCGAGACCGGCGCGGCGATCGCGGGTTCGCGCTTCACGCTGGTGCGCGGCCCCGCGGCGCGGCTGCAACGCGCGCTCGGCCAGTTCATGCTCGACCGGCTGACGCGCGAGCACGGCTATGAGGAGGTCGCGCCGCCGCTGCTGGTGCGCGACGAGGCGGTGTTCGGCACGGGCCAGCTGCCCAAGTTCGCGGAGGACCTGTTCCGCACCACCGACGGGCGCTGGCTGATCCCCACCGCCGAGGTGTCGCTGACCAACATCGTGCGCGAGCAGATCCTGAGCGAGGAGGTGCTGCCGCTGCGCTTCGCCGCGCTGACGCCGTGCTTCCGCTCCGAGGCGGGCGCGGCCGGGCGCGACACGCGCGGCTATATCCGCCAGCATCAGTTCGACAAGGTCGAGATGGTGTCGATCGTCGCGCCCGAGGCGAGCGAGGCCGAGCACGAGCGGATGACCACCTGCGCCGAGGGCGTGCTCGACGCGCTCGGCCTGGCCTATCGCCGGATGAAATTGTGTTCGGGTGACATGGGCTTCACCGCGGCGCGCACCTATGACCTGGAGGTGTGGCTGCCGGGCCAGGCGCGCTACCGCGAGATCTCGAGTTGCTCGACCTGCACCGACTTTCAGGCGCGGCGGATGAACGCGCGCTATCGACCGGAGGGGGAGAAGGCGACGCGTTTCGTCCACACGCTCAACGGCTCGGGGCTGGCGGTCGGACGGACGCTTGTGGCGGTGCTGGAGAATTACCAGCAGGAGAGCGGTGCGGTGGCGGTACCCGAGGTGCTGCGGCCGTATCTCGGCGGGCTGACGCTGCTGGAGCCGATGGCGTGATGGGCTTGCGCTCGATCCTTACCGGCACAAGGATCGTCGCGACTTTCCTTTTCGTGCTCCTGCGTAGGCAGGAGCCCAGAGCCGCGTGCAATATGAGCCGCTGTTTTGCTTGGCTCTGGGTTCCGGCTTTCGCCGGAACACCATCAAGCAACAGTCAAGTCGAGGTATTTCGCCACGCTTTTCCCCGCGCGGAGAAGATCTGAGCTGATGCGCATCCTCCTCAGCAACGACGACGGCTATCACGCCCCCGGCCTCGCCGTGCTCGAGCGTATCGCCGCTCAGCTCTCCGACGACGTCTGGGTGTGTGCGCCCGCCGACGAACAGTCCGGCACCGGCCGCTCGCTCTCGCTTACCAAGCCGCTGCGCGTGCGGCGCTTCGACGCGCGCCGCTACGCCGTCGGCGGCACGCCGACCGACGCGGTGATGTTCGCGCTGGCCGAGGTGATGCGCGAGACGCCGCCCGACCTCATCCTCTCCGGCGTCAACCGCGGCGGCAATCTCGCCGAAGACGTGATGTACTCGGGCACCGTCGCGGCCGCGATGGAGGGCGCGCTCGCGGGCATCCGGTCGATCGCGCTGAGCCAGAAATATGGCGCGCTCGCGCCGGGCGAGGACGTCTCCTTCGCCGCCGCGGAGGCATGGGGCGAGCGCGTGCTGCGCCCGCTGCTCGACACCGACTGGGCGCCGCGCTCGATGGTCAACGTCAACTTCCCCGCGCCGGACGTCGGCCCGGTGCGCGGCATCCGCATCGTGCCACAGGGACTGCGCGACTACGGTCGCGCGCGCTTCGAGACGCGCACCGACCCGCGCGGCCACGACTATCACTGGCTCGCGCTCGGCAAGGTCGCCGTCGCGGCGCCGGGCGAGAGCGATCTCGCCTCGGTGGCGGAAGGCTGGATCACGGTGACCCCGCTCCAGCTCGACCTCACCCGCCACGCCTCGCTCGAGCCGCTCGCGCGCGCTTATGGCTGAGCCGGGTGCGTGACGCGGGCGTGAGTCGCGCGGCGACGCTGGCGCTGCTGCTCGCGGGCTGCATCCCCGCCGCCGAGCGCCCCGCGCCAGCGCCGCCGGCCGAGGCGCCCGCTCCCCTCCCCGCGGATGAGCCTGAGCCCGAACCGGTGCCGCCCGCCGAGGAACAGAAAGCGCCCTCCACCGGCGCCAGCCGCGACGTCGCCCAGCTCCCCGCGCCGCGCCCCGCCTGGGAGGCACGGCCGGTCGCACCCGACGCCCGCGCTGTCGCGGCGCAGCGCTACACCGTCCGCGCCGGCGACACGCTCGGTGCGATCGCGGCGCGCACCGGCGCGGGGGTCGATGCGATCGCGCGCGCCAACGCGCTCGCCCCGCCCTACCCCGTCCGTGCCGGCCAGACGCTCGCCATTCCCGGCGGCCGCTACCATCTCGTCCGCGCCGGCCAGACCGGCATCGCGATCGCGCGCGCCTATGGCGTGCCGTGGGGCGAGGTCATCGCCGCCAACGCGCTGGACGAACCCTACCTGCTCCGCGCCGGTCAGCGCGTGCTGATCCCGCGAGCGCCGGGCGCTCCGGTCAGCGCGGCCGAGCGCGCCGCCGCCTTCACGCTCGACGTCGACACGATCCTCACCGGCGGCGAACCCGCGGTGGTGGCAGGTCAGGCCCCCGCCACACCGGTGGCGAGCGCCCGCCGCGTGCTCGCGCCGAGCGCCGCGACGGTGGCGCCCGCGGCGCTGCCTGGCCGCTTCGTCTGGCCGGTCGACGGCACGATCGTGCGCCGCTTCGGCCCCGGCGCGACCGGCGAGCGCAACGACGGGATCAAGATCGCGATCCCGCTCGACACGCCGGTGCGCGCGATCGCCGACGGCACGGTCGCCTATGTCGGTTCGGAGGTGCCAGCGCTCGGCGGGCTGGTGATCGTGCGCCACGGTGGGGGCTGGACCTCGGTCTACGGCCACGCCGGCACCTTGCTCGTCCAGCGCGGCCAGGCGGTGAGGAAGGGCCAGGTGATCGCGCGCAGCGGCGAGAGCGGCTATGCCGACCGCCCCGAGCTTCACTTCGAGCTGCGCCGTGGCCGCACCCCGGTCGATCCGACGACGCAATTGCCGCACCGCTGACGCGCGTGTAACGCCCGCGGCATCATGACCGACTATCAGTCCGACCTGCTCCGCCTGCTGTCCGCGCGCGGCTATCTCCACCAGCTCACCGACGCCGCCGCGCTGGACGCGCTGGCGCTTCGCGCGGTGGTGCCGGGCTATATCGGCTTCGACCCGACCGCCCCCTCGCTCCATGTCGGCAGCCTGGTGCAGATCATGCTGCTCCGCCGGCTCCAGCAGACCGGCCACAAGCCGGTGGTGCTGATGGGCGGCGGCACGGGCAAGATCGGCGATCCCAGCTTCAAGGACGAGGCGCGCAAGCTCGCCGGCGAGGACGTGATCGCTGCCAATATCGCGGGCATCCAGCGCATCTTCGAACGCTTCCTGACGTTCGGCGACGGGCCGAGCGACGCGGTGATGGTCAACAACGCCGAGTGGCTCGACCGGCTCGAGTACATCCCCTTCCTGCGCGAGGTGGGGCAGCATTTCAGCGTCAACCGCATGCTCAGCTTCGACTCGGTCAAGCTGCGGCTGGATCGCGAGCAGTCGCTCAGCTTCCTCGAATTCAACTACATGATCCTGCAGGGCTATGACTTCCGCGAGCTGGCGCGGCGGCAGGGCGTGCGGCTGCAGATGGGCGGCAGCGACCAATGGGGCAATATCGTCAACGGCGTCGAGCTGGCGCGGCGGATGGACGGCACCGAGGTCTATGGCGTCACCACGCCGCTGCTCACCACCGCCGACGGGCAGAAGATGGGCAAGACCGTGGCGGGCGCGGTGTGGCTCCACGAGGACCAGCTGCCGCACTTCGATTACTGGCAGTTCTGGCGCAACACCGACGACCGCGACGTCGGGCGCTTCCTGCGGCTGTTCACCGACCTGCCGCTCGACGAGATCGCCCGGCTGGAGACGCTGGCGGGCGCCGAGATCAACGAGGCCAAGAAGGTGCTCGCCAACGAGGCCACCGCGATGTGCCGCGGCCGCGCCGCCGCGGAGGAGGCGGCCGAGACCGCGCGCCGCACCTTCGAGGAGGGCGCGAGCGGCGCGGCGCTGCCGTCGATCAGCGCGAGCGGTGCGCTGCCGCTGGTCGACGCGCTGGTGGCGCTGGGGTTCGCGACATCGAAGGGCGAGGCGCGCCGGCTGATCAAGGGCGGCGGCGCGCGCGTCGACGGCGAGAAGGTCAGCGACGAGGCCGCGGTGATCGCGCTCGCGGGCGCACCGGTGCGCGTCTCGGCGGGCAAGAAGCACCACGGGTTGGTGAACCCGGCTTAACCCTCTTCCTTCGCCGCGCGCTCATCCCGCGTTAACTGGCCGCCCGTATACGAAGGGGCTGTTAGTGCGGGAGAAGCCGGATGGTCGCGCGTTCTGCGATGATGGCCTATGAGGATCGCGTCGAGCCGCGCGACGAGACGTTGTGCCGCACCTGGCTGTTCGACGCCGGCGGCGCGCGCCACTCGGTGACGGTGGTGAACGCCTCGCTCAACGGCTTCATGGCCCGTGCCGAGGCGGACCTGTCGATCGGCGAGCGCGTCGTCCTGACCCTTCCCGTCATCGGTGACCGGACCGCGGAGATCCGCTGGTCGCTCGGCGGGCGCGTCGGCGCCAAGTTCGCGCAGGAACTGCCCGCGTCGCTCTACCCCTGCGCGCTCGCCGCGATGCGCTGACGCCGAAGGGCGATCCGATCTTCCGGACGGCCGCGCCGGCGCACCACCGCATCGTCGCGCCGCGCCCCGATCCGACCATCTGACGCCCTCGCCCGGCGTCGCGACCCATGCCGCGGCGCCGACGCCGACATCGACGCCAACGATCCGGGTCGCCCGCACCGATTGCGCGGCGACGATCCGCCGGGCGCGCATCAATCCAGCCGGACCTACAGACACTTGAGTATCGTTGCTTTTTAGCAACGACCATCATTTTCCATGACGTATCCATGACCCTCGCTCTTTTGGGTCAGACGATCCCACCATGTCCCTTGGTCTTATCTATACAGCAGGGTGGTTGAAATCATCGCCCAAGGGAAGATCATGGACGTAAAGGTGGATAGTTCGCGCCGCGTGCGGCATCGCGCGCTTCAGACGACCGCGATACTGCTGGCGGCACTTGTCAACGCGCCGGTCGCCCATGCGCGCGCGTCGTCCGGCGAGGCGTCGGCGGTGCGTAGCAGCGCGGCTGACGACAGCGCGTTGCTCCCCCCGACGTTCGATATCGAGAGCGGCCCGATCGACTTCTCGAACAAGGGTGTGGTCTCGGCCAGTCCACGGACGGGCACGTCGGTTCTGCTATGGGCGACCGGCGGTTCGGTGCGGGCCAACAACAGCGGCACCATCCTGGGCAAAACCACTCTTTACGCGTCAAACGACAGCGCGGACGCGACGGGACCGTTGACGCTCAGCCTCGTCAACTCCGGCACGATCGCGGGAGGCACCCGGCTGACCGGCTTCGACTTCAAGGGCGTGGGCGCGACCGTCTCGCTCGACAACAGCGGCACCCTCACGACGTCGAACTCTTCCACGGCGCTGACACTCACTCGCTACAATTACAGCCAGACGCCGGCGCTGGCCGCCGACTGGAAGATTCATAACAGCGGCACGATCAAGGCCGACTTCGACCTGACGACGGACCCGAACGTTTTCGCCACCGCCCTGCTCCTCATCGATCCGGCCGCCGAGAGCCGCATCAGCGTCACCAACGACGCGGGCGGACTGATCTCGGCGAAGGGTAGCTCGGCCATCACCATCGGCATCCTGGGCGGCAATCTGACGCTGTCGAACGCGGGCACGATCTCCGCCGTGTCGGCGGCAGGAGGGGATCATGTCGCGATCTTCGCCTCGGGCGGCGACAATCGCATCACCAACACCGGCGCGATCATCGGTGACGTGGTGCTCGGTGCCGGCGGCGACGTGGTCGCGAACTGGGGATCGATCGACGGCAACGTGAGCCTTGGCGCCGGCGACGATGTGTTCGTCGAGGGCGAGAACAGCAAGGTCACGGGCACGGTCGTGGGCGGCGCCGGTCTCGACACGTACATTCACGCGCGCAAGACGAGCGGCACCGTCACGCTCGGCACCGATCGGCCCGGCGACTTCGAGCTCGAGGGTGTTCGGGCGCTGGGCAGCGGCACCGTCGCGACGATCGAAGCGGCAGCGCCGATCGGGCGGCCCATCTTGCTGGATGGCGACGGCAGCATCGTCAACAAGGCCGATATCACGGGCACGATATGGTCGGTCGCGTCACCCGATCTCGACGCCGGCACGCTGCTCGGCAGCTTCCAGAACAAGGGCAAGCTGAGCGGCGGCTTCCACGGCGCGCTCCACCGCCTCGACAATGACGGGACCATCACCGCCACGACCGGCCCCGCAGTCTCTATCGTGCAGAGCGAAGGGCTCGTGCTCAACAACCATGGCCAGACCTCCCACGCCTCCGACGCGGATGTGGCCGTCCTCGCGGTGACGACGGGCGGAGAAGTGGTCACGACCAACAGCGGCTCGATCGACGGTTCGCTGTTGCTCGACTCGTTCAACAGTCCTGACGGCGCCCGCAATCCGCTGCTTGTTTCCCTGAGCAACACGGGCTCGATCGTCACCACGACGTCGACGCTACCGACCGTCACGATCAAGGCCAATGACGCGCTAGGTGTCGCCACCGCGCTGCGGCTCGACAATAGTGGCACGATCCGCCACGCCGGTTCCGGACCAGCCATCTACGCGCTGATCGGAGAGGGCGATACGACGGCTCCCGGCGCGAGCCGGGCGCTCAGCGTCAGCAACAGCGGTGTGATCGCGGCGGATGCGACCGGCACGCGCGATGGCGGCGACGGCATCGTCGGCGAGGCGCTTCGCCTCAACGCCACGCTCACGGGTACGGTAACGGTGAGCAACAGCAGTACCGGCAAGATCCTCGCCATCGGCTCGAACCCGGTCGCGATCTCGGCCATCGCGGCTTCCTTCAACCTCGACAATGCTGGGCTGATCGAGGTCAAGTCCGACACCCCGCAGGGCTCGGACAAGCCGCCCCTCTTCGCGATCTTCAGCCTCGCGACAAACAGCTCGATCGTCAACAAGGGCAAGATTTCCGGCGACATCGCGCTGGTGTCCAAGGTTGCCAGCGTCACCAACAGCGGGACGATCGACGGCAGCGTCTGGCTCGGTGACGGCGACGCCACGTTCACGGCCGCGGGCGGCGTCGTCAGCGGTGGCGTCTTCGGCGGTGCTGGGCGTTCCGTCGTCCGGGTGATCGCGAGCAGCGCGAGCCCGACCTCGGCTTTCCATGACATCTACGGCGTCGACTCGATCGCGGTGAGCGGCGGAGCGGCGACCGTGAGCGGGCTGGCGCAGGCGAAGCGGATCGATCTCACCGGCGGCAGCCTGGTCGGCCTGCGGGGGTCGCTGATCGAGACGGGCCGTGTGACCGTCGGCAAGGCCGCCACCTTCGGGTCCGCCGGGCTCGTCCGCGGCGATGTCGTGGTGGCCGGCACGCTGTCCCCCGGCAGCTCACCCGGAACGATGGGCGTGATCGGTAACGTCACGTTGCAGAACGGGTCGCGCTCGCTGTTCGAGCTGACCCGGACGGCGCAGGACAGACTGCTGATCGATGGCGGGCTCCGCATCGAGAAGGGCGCGACCCTGTCGATCGCGTCGGGCTCACTGATCCGCCCTGGCGTCGGCTACACGCTGATCGCGACCACCAAGGGCATCACCGGCAGCTATGACACGCTCGATCTGCCCGCGGGTGCGGCGCTCGCGCTGTCGCAGACGGCCAGCCAGATCGGCGCGCTTGGCCTGTTCGGTCGCAGCGCGCAGTTCAGTCCGCTGGTCAACGGCAGCATCGACTATGCCAACCAGCGGATCGTGCGCGGCGCCAGCCCGGCGCTCGCCGCCCATTGGTCCAACCTGTACGACGACGATGGGCTGTCGCGGCCCGCGGCCTTCGCGCAGCTCACGCCACAGGCCTATGCGGCGGCGACCCAGATCGGAGTCGATGACGCGTTGACCCTGAGCCATGCGGCGCGCGGCCCCGCGTTCGCGCCTTATGGCACCGACAGCGGCCTCTTCACCTTCGGCCAGGCGATCGGGAGCTGGCACACGCTGCGCGCCAATCCGTCGACGGGCAGCGCGCCCGCGACGGGGAGTGCATATGGCACGCTGGGCGGGATCGGCTTCGCCGATGCCGGCTGGGTGGTCGGCGCCTTCGCGGGCAATCTGACCAACCAGCAGCAGCTCCAGGGCCTCGGCACCCATAGCCGCGTCGGCAGTCTGGTGACGGGCGCGCACGGGCGCTATGCCAGCGGCAGCGGGCTGGGCTTCTCCTCCTCGCTGATCTTCGACGCGGGCCGCGCGCGGACGCACCGCTGGCTGCCCGACGGGCGCCGGGTGTGGAGCCACTTCGATCTCGACAGCATGGTGAGCGACCTGTCGGCCTTCTACGCGGCCGACGTGGGCCATGACTGGACGCTGACGCCGCGGCTCGGGGTGACCTATGTCCACACCGTCCGGTCGCGCGCCAAGGAACAGGGCGGCAGCGTGTTCGCGCTCGACGTCCGGCGCGAGCGCCACACCGCCGGCTTCCTCGACGGCGGTATCGCGCTGGAACGGAGCGATGCGTCGCCGGAAGCATGGCGCCCGTTCGTCGCGCTCGGCGCGCGCTACCTGCTACAGGGGGAGAGCGTCCGCGCACTGGCGGGCTATGATCGTGGCCCGCGCACGCTGGCCGGGGTCGGCGCCGACCGCGCCGAGCTGGTCGGCACCGCGAGTGCCGGGGTCGGCTATCGCCCGAGCGACGCGATCGAGATCTTCGCGGCCGGATCGGCGCAGACCGGGCGCGACGATCATCAGGAATCGATCACCGCGGGCGTCCGCGCCCGCTTCTGACCGAAAGGAGCGCGCGGGCGGCGACCACCGCCCGCGCGCCCGAGCCGAGCCCCCGGGTGACCTCCCCGGGTGACCTCGTGTCGGCGAGGATGATCCGCCGCTTACCCGCGTGAGCGGCGGATCGTTCGAGCGGATCGCCTCACCCCGATCGCAGCAGCGCCACCCCCGCCTCGCGCTCGAACAGATAGAGCGCCACCCGCGCCGCCTGCCCCCTCGCCCCCTCCAACCCGCCGTCGCGGTCGATCAGCAGCCGCGCGTCGTCGGTGGCGGCGGGGAGCAGCTCGCCGAGCAGCTCGGGCGTGGCGAGGCGGAACAGCGCCTCGCCCGACTGGCGCGTGCCGAGCAGCTCGCCCGCGCCGCGTAAGCGCAGGTCCTCCTCGGCGATGCGGAAGCCGTCGTTGCTCTCGCGCATCAGCGCCAGCCGCGCGCGCGACGTCTCGCTGAGCGACCCGCCGCGCAGCAGCAGGCAGACCGAGCGCCCGCCACCTCGCCCGACCCGGCCGCGCAGCTGGTGGAGCTGGGCGAGCCCGAAGCGATCGGCGTGCTCGATCACGATCAGCGTCGCATTGGGCACGTCGACGCCGACCTCGATCACGGTCGTCGCCACCAGCACCCCCGCCTCGTTGGCGGAGAAGCGCGCCATCACCGCGTCCTTCTCGGCGCCGCGCATCCGGCCATGGACCAACGCGACGCGGTCGCCGAAACGCGCCTGCAACGAGGCGGCGCGCGCCTCGGCCGCCTGGAGGTCGCTGGTGGCGCTCTCCTCCACCAGCGGGCAGACCCAATAGGCCTGCTTGCCGTCCGCGAGATGGCGGCCGAGCGCGTTCACCACCTCGTCGATCCGCTCCTCCGAGACGACGCGCGTCTCGATCGGCTCGCGCCCCGGCGGCATCTCGTCGAGCCGGCTCTGGTCCATCTCGCCGTGGAGCGCGAGCGTCAGCGTGCGTGGGATCGGCGTCGCGGTCATCGCCAGCACGTGCGGCGGAGTCTGGCCCTTGGCCTGGAGCAGCATTCGCTCCGCCACGCCGAAGCGATGCTGCTCGTCCACCACCACCAGCCCGAGGTCGCGGTAGCGCACCGCCTCCTGGAAGATCGCGTGCGTGCCGATCAGCAGCTGGATCGAACCGTCCGCCAGCCCCATCAGCGTCGCCTCGCGCGCGCGGCCCTTGTCGCGCCCGGTCAGCACCGCGATCTCGACCGGCAGGCCGGCGAGCAGCCGCCGCAGCGTGTCGTAATGCTGGCGCGCGAGGATCTCGGTCGGCGCGAGCAGGGCGCCCTGCGCGCCCGCCTCGATCGCGATCAGCAGCGCCATCGCCGCGACCAACGTCTTGCCCGCGCCAACGTCGCCCTGGAGCAGCCGCAGCATCGGCGCGCTCTGCGCCAGGTCGCCCTCGATCTCGCGCACGCTGCGTGCCTGCGCGCCGGTGAGCTGATAGGGCAGCCGCAGCAGGTCGCGCAGCCGCCCGTCGCCCCGCAACGCGCGCCCGCGGCGCTTGCGCGTGTCGGCGCGCACCAGCGACAGCGCGAGCTGGTTGGCGAACAGCTCGTCGTACGCGAGCCGCGCGCGCGCCACGGCGTCGGCCGGGTCGGCGTGGATGCGCTCGACCGCGATGCGCCAGTCGGGCCAGTCGTGGCGCGCCTTGAGGCTGGGCTCGATCCACTCGTCCAGCCCCGGCGCGCGCGCCAGCGCCTGCTCGACCAAAGCGGCGAGCCGGCGCGAGGTCAGCCCCTCGCTCAGCGGGTAGATCGCCTCGCGCGCGCGGAAGCCCTCCTCCTCGCCCCCGATCTCGGGATGCACGATCTGGAGCGCGTCGCCGTAGCGATCGAGCCGGCCCGAGACTCGCCTGGGCTCGCCCAGCGGCAGCTGCTTGCGCGCCCAGCCCGAGCCGCCGCCGAAGAACACTAGGCTCGCGTGATTGCCCGCCGCGTCGGTCGCCTGCACGCGCGTCGGCGCGCGCGGGCTCGAGCCGCTGCGATACTCGCGCGGGGTAAGCGTGATCGCCACCGTGCGGCCGACATCGGCCGCGTCGAGTTCGTCGCGCGCCACCCGGTCGACCCAGCCCGAGGGCAGATGGAACAGCAGATCGACCGCGCGCGCGATGCCGAGCCGGTCGAGCGGCCTGGCCAGCGCCGGGCCGACGCCCTTGAGCGCGGCCACCTCGGCGAACAGCGGATTGAGGATCTCGGGTCGCATGACTATGTAGCGCCCGACTATTCTGCCTCCCGCCGCCGCGCCAGCGAAAGCTTGCAGCGGCGTCGTGGCAGCGCTCCGCTATGGCATGGACGGGCCGCGCGCGGCCGACGGGAGATCACGTGGATCAGGACATTCGGCTCAAGCGCCTGCGTTTCCGCGCCTGGCATCGCGGCACGCGCGAGGCCGATCTGATGATCGGCGGCTTCTTCGACACCCACGCCGCGAGCTGGACGCCGGCGCAGCTCGACTGGTTCGAGCGGCTGCTCGAGGAGCAGGACGTCGACATCATGGGCTGGGCGATCGGCTCGCTGCCCTGCCCGCCCGAATGGGAGGGCGAGATGATGCAGGTGATGCGGCGGGTGGATTTCGTGACGATCCCGTGAGGTCCGCCCGCGTTGCGCCGGGCCTGATCCGACCTCCTTCCCCTGTCATGCCGGGCTTGACCCGGCATCCATGGCGCCGCGAACACCGCGCCCGTTGCGCTCGCGGCACCATGGATCCCGGCTCAAGGCCGGGATGACGGTGGAGTGGCGACCGAAGGCTGAGGCGCCGAGACCTCACAACGGAGGCCTGACCCACCTACCCCCGACCAAGGACCCGAATGCCCGACCTCAGCAAGATCCTCCGCGCCACCACCCCGCTGACGCTCGCGGGCGTGCCCGCCGGCTTCCTGCCCGCGCTGCTCGCCGATCTCGCGCGCGCGGCGCCGCTGCGCGCGGTGTTCGTCGCGGCGGACGAGGCGCAGATGCGCGGGCTCGCCGCCACCGCGCCCTTCTTCGCGCCCGAGCTCGAGGTCGTCCAGCTCCCAGCCTGGGACTGCCTGCCCTATGACCGCGCCTCGCCGACGCTACGCGTAATGGCGGAGCGGATCGGCGCGCTCCACCGCCTCCAGCAGAAGCCGCGCGCGCCGCAGCTCGTGCTCACCACCGTCAACGCGTTGACCCAGCGCACGCTCACCCCCTTCCGCCTCCGCCAGCTCGTCGCCGAGCTCAAGCCGGGCGCGCGGATCGATCGTGACCGGCTCGCCGCATTGCTCCAGGCCAATGGCTATGTCCGCACCGACACCGTCCACGATCAGGGCGAATATGCGGTGCGCGGCGGCATCGTCGATCTCTTCCCCAGCGGCGAGGAACAGGCGCTGCGGCTCGACTTCTTCGGCGACGAGATCGAGAGCGTGCGCAGCTTCGACCCCGCGGATCAGCGCACCACCGGGCGACTCGACGGCTTCGTGCTGCTCCCCGCCTCGGAAGCCTTGCTCGACGACGACAGCGTCAAGCGCTTCCGCACGCGCTACCGCGAGACCTTCGGCGCCACCGCCACCGGCGACCCGCTCTACCAGGCGGTGAGCGAGCGCCGCCGCCTCGCCGGCATGGAACATTGGCTGCCGCTGTTCGAGGAGAAGCTGGCGACGGTCTGGGACCATCTCGGCGCCGACGCGATCGTGCTGCGCGACAGCGGCACCCCCGCCGCCGCCGAGGGCCGGCTCGACTCGATCGCGGACTATTATGAGAACCGCAAGCGCGCCGAGGCGGCCGAGCCCGGTAGCTATCGCGCGCTGCCGGCCAAGACGCTCTACCTCGATGCCGACGAATGGACGCGCGAGGTGGCGGCGATGCCGGCGCATCTCGCCACCGCCTTCCACGAGCCCGAGTCCGCCCATGTGCTCGACTTCCAGGTCGACGGCCCGCGCGACTTCGCGCCCGAGCGCGCCGCGCAGGCGAACGTCTACGAGGCGGTGGTGGCGCATGTCGCCAAGCTGCGCCGCGACGGGCGCAAGCCGGTGCTCGCCAGCTACTCGGTCGGCGCGCGCGAGCGGCTGCGCTCGCTGCTGGAGGACCATGGCCTCACCGGCGCGCGGCTGACCGAGACGTGGCAGGAGTCGCTCGGCGCCGCCGACCGCGGCGTGGCGATGGCGGTGATCGGGCTCGACCACGGCTTCACCGCGCCCGACGTGGCGGTGCTCACCGAGCAGGACATGCTGGGCGACCGGCTGGTGCGCCGCGCCAAGCGCCGCAAATCGGCGGACGCCTTCCTGGCGGAGCTGGCGACGCTGTCGCCGGGCGACCTGGTCGTTCACAGCGATCACGGCATCGGCCGCTACGTCGGGCTGACGCAGGTGCCGGTGGCGCGCGCGCCGCACGACTGCGTCGCGCTCGAATATGCCGGCGGCGACAAGCTCTACATCCCGGTCGAGAATCTCGAGGTGCTGTCGCGCTACGGCTCGTCCGAGGAGGGCGCCGCGCTCGACCGGCTCGGCGGCGAGGCGTGGCAGCGGCGCAAGTCGCGGATGAAGGAGCGGATCCGCGAGATCGCGGGCGAGCTGATCGCGGTCGCGGCGGAACGCGCGCTGCGCCCGGGCGAGGTCGCCGAGCCCGACAGCGCGGGCTATCCCGCCTTCGTCGACCGCTTCCCCTATACCGAGACCGACGACCAGGACCGCGCGATCGAGGAGGTGCTGGCCGATCTGTCCGCGGGCAAGCCGATGGATCGGCTGATCGTCGGCGACGTCGGCTTCGGCAAGACCGAGGTCGCGCTGCGCGCCGCCTTCGTCGCCGCGATGGCGGGGATGCAGGTCGCGGTGGTCTGCCCGACCACCCTGCTCGCACGCCAGCATTACCAGAACTTCTCGGCCCGCTTCGAGGGCTTCCCGATCAACATCGGGCGGCTGTCGCGGCTCGTCCCCGTCGCCGAGGCGAAGCGGGTCAAGGACGGGCTGGCGAGCGGCGCGATCGACGTCGTCGTCGGCACCCACGCGCTGCTCGCCAAGACGATCGACTTCAAGCGGCTCGGCCTCGTCATCGTCGACGAGGAGCAGCGCTTCGGCGTGACGCACAAGGAGCGGCTCAAGACGCTGCGCGCCGACGTCCACATGCTGACGCTCACCGCGACGCCGATCCCGCGCACGCTGCAGATGGCGATGAGCGGACTGCGCGAGCTGTCGGTGATCCAGACCCCGCCGGTCGACCGGCTCGCGGTGCGGACCTATGTGATGCCCTGGGACCCGGTGGTGCTGCGCGAGGCGCTGCTGCGCGAACATTATCGCGGCGGGCAGAGCTTCCTCGTCACCCCGCGCGTCGCCGATCTGCCCGACATCGAGGAGTATCTCCGCCGTGAGGTGCCCGAGATCCGCTACGTCGTCGCGCACGGCCAGATGGCGCCGAGCGAGGTGGAGGAGCGGATGAGCGCCTTCTACGACAAGAAGTTCGAGGTGCTGGTCTCGACCACGATCATCGAGAGCGGGATCGACATTCCCTCCGCCAACACGATCATCGTCAACCGCGCCGACCGTTTCGGCTTGGCGCAGCTCTACCAGCTGCGCGGGCGCGTCGGCCGCTCCAAGACGCGCGCCTATGCCTATATGGTCGCGCCGCCCGAGCGGCAGATGACCGACGCCGCGGAGAAGCGCCTCAAGGTGCTGAGCGATCTCGACTCGCTCGGGGCGGGCTTCCAGCTGGCGAGCCACGACCTCGACATCCGCGGCGCGGGCAACCTGCTCGGCGACGAGCAGTCGGGGCACATCAAGGAGGTCGGCTACGAGCTCTACCAGTCGATGCTGGAGGAGGCGATCATGGAGGCCAAGGCCGGCGGCCTGCGCGAGCGCCAGCGCGACTTCTCGCCACAGATCAGCGTCGACGCGCCGATCCTGATCCCGGAGGACTATGTCCCCGACCTCGACCTGCGCATGGGCCTGTATCGCCGCCTCAACGAGATCGACGAGGTCGGCGGGCTGGAGAGCTTCGCCGCCGAGATGATCGACCGCTTCGGCGCTTTGCCCGAGGCGACCGACAATCTGGTCAAGGTGATGGAGATCAAGCTCAACGCGCGCACCGCCTGCGTGGCCAAGCTGGACGTCGGGCCGAAGGGCGCGTTGGTCACCTTCCACGACGACACGCCGCCCAACGTGCCGGGGCTGCTCGCTTATGTCGACCGGCTCGGCGGCGTGGCCAAGCTGCGGCCCGACAGCAAGCTGGCACTTTCGCGCGCCTGGGGCGATCCCAAGGCGCGGCTGCACGGCGCGCTGCAATTGTCGAAGGGGCTGGCCAAGGCGGCGGCCTGAGCCGAGGGCAACGCCCCCCCCCGCCGCGGCGTTCAGCCCTCGCGCGCCAGCGCCTTGAGCCGGTACAAGGTGTCGAGCGCCTCGCGCGGAGTCAGCGCGTCGACGTCGAGCGCCTCGACCTCGGTGCGGATGGCGTCGCACTGCGCCTCCTCCGCCTGCGCCGCGGCGGCGAACAGCGGCAGGTCGTCCAGCCCCGCCGCCAGCCCGCCGGTCCTGGCGCGCCCCGCCTCCAGCTTCGCCAGCACCGCCTTGGCGCGCTGCACCGTGGCGGGCGGCATGCCCGCCAGCCGCGCCACCGCCAGGCCGTAGCTGCGATCCGCCGGCCCGTCGGCGACCTCGTGGAGCAGCACCAGCTCGCCCTTCCACTCGCGCGCGCGGACATGGTGGAGCGACAGCGAGTCGCACCGCTCCGCCAGACGCGTCAGCTCGTGATAATGGGTGGCGAACAGGCAGCGGCAGCGATTGTCCTCGTGGATCGCCTCCACCACGGCCCAAGCGATGGCGAGACCGTCATAGGTGCTGGTCCCGCGCCCGACCTCGTCGAGGATCACGAGACTGTCCGGCGTCGCCTGCGCGAGGATCGCGGCGGTCTCGACCATCTCGACCATGAAGGTGGAGCGGCCGCGCGCGAGATTGTCCGACGCGCCGACCCGGCTGAACAAGCGATCGACCAGTCCCAGCCGCGCCGCCGCGGCGGGGACATAGGCGCCCGCCTGCGCCAGCACCGCGATCAGCGCGTTCTGGCGCAGGAAGGTCGATTTGCCGCCCATGTTGGGTCCGGTGACGAGCCACAGCCGCGCCGCCGTACCGCCGAGCGCGCAATCGTTGGCGACGAAGCGGTCGCCGCTCTTCGCCAGCGCCGCCTCGACGACGGGGTGACGCCCCTCGCGCACGTCGAAACAGGCTTCCGCGGCGAAGCTCGGCCGCGCCCAGCCGCCCTCGGCGGCGCGCTCGGCCAGCCCGGCGGCGACGTCGAGCCGGGCAAGCGCGTCCGCGGTCGCGGCGATCGCCTCGCGTCCGGCGAGCGCGGTGGCGGTGAGCTCTTCGAGATGCGCCGCCTCGGCCGCGAGCGCATGCGCCCCCGCCTGGGTGACGCTGGCCGCCACCTCATGCAGCTCGGGCGCGTTGAAGCGCACCACCCCGGCGAGCGTCTGGCGATGGGTGAAGCCCGAGTCGGCGCGCATCAGCGGGTCGGCGACGCGCGCGGGCACCTCGATGTGATAGCCGAGCACGCCGTTGTGGCGGATCTTGAGCGCGGCGATCTTGGTGCGCTCGCGGAAGCTCGTCTCCAGCGCGGCGATGGCGCGGCGGCCGCCGCTGCCGGTCTCGCGCAGCGCGTCGAGCGCGGCGTCATAGCCAGCGGCGATATAGCCACCGTCGCTCGCCTCGATCGGCGGCGCGGGGACGAGCGCGCGCTTGAGCAGGTCGATCAGCGCACCATGGCCGCGCAGCCGCGGCGCCAGCTCGCGCAGCAGCGCGGGCGCCGGCTCCAGCGCGCCGAGCCGCTCGCCGATGGTCCAGGCGCCGTCGAGTCCGTCGCGCAACTGGCCGAGGTCGCGCGGGCTGCCGCGGCCTGCCGCCAGCCGCCCCAGCGCGCGGCCGATGTCGGGCAGCGCGCGCAGCGCGGCGCGCACGCGCTCGCGCAAGGCGGCATCGTCGTGGAGGAGCTGGACGAGGTCGAGCCGCGCCTCGATCGCGTCGCGCGCCATCAGCGGCGCGCCCAGATCCGCGGCGAGCAGCCGGGCGCCGGCGCCGGTGACGGTACGATCGACCGCGTCGAGCAGGCTGCCCTTGCGCTGGCCCGCGGCGGTGCAGGTCAGCTCGAGGCTCTCGCGCGTGGCGGCGTCGATCGCCATCGCGTCGCGCGCGGCGGCCAGCACCGGCGGGCGCAGGAAGGGCAGCTGCCCCTTGGCGGTATGGTCGAGATAGGCGACCAGCCCGCCCGCCGCCGCGAGCGCGGCGCGACCGAACTGGCCGAAGCCGTCGAGCGTCGCTACGCCGAACAGCCGCTTAAGCCGCGCCTCGCCCGCGCCGCTGTCGAACTCGCCGCGCGGGCGCCGCACCGTGGCGGGGGCGTCGCTCTCCTCCGCGGCGATCACCTCGGCCGCGCCGAGCCGGGCGAGCTCGGCGGCGAGGCCGGCGCGGTCGCAGGCGATTACCTCGAAGCGGCCGGTGGAGACGTCGGCGGCGGCGAGCGCGACCTCGCCCGCGGCCTCGCCGACCGCGACGCACCAATTGGCGGCGCGCGAGTCGAGCAAAGTCTCCTCGGTCAGCGTGCCGGCGGTGACGACGCGGACGATCGCGCGCTCGACCAGCGCCTTGGAGCCGCGCGCCTTGCGCGCCGCGTCGGGCGTCTCGGTCTGTTCGGCGATGGCGACGCGGTGGCCCGCCTTGATGAGGCGCTGGAGATAGGCGGTGGCGGCGTGGACCGGCACGCCGCACATCGGGATCTTCTCACCCGCGTGCTCGCCGCGCGAGGTGAGCGCGATATCGAGCACCTGCGCGGCGACGCGCGCGTCGTCGAAGAACAGTTCGAAGAAGTCGCCCATGCGGTAAAACAGCAGACAGTCCGCCGCCTCCGCCTTGAGCGCGAGATATTGCGCCATCATCGGCGTGGGGGCGGTCATAAGGTCTGGTCCGGGAGGCGGGCGCCGTGACGGATCGAGCGGATGAGAACCGTCGCTCCTTCGATCTCGTAGCGCAGGATGTAAGGAGGCACGATCGTCATCTCGCGGCAACCGTCGGGAGCGGGTCGGCCGCGACGCGGGAAGGCGCGCAGACTCTCACCGCAGGCGATCAGCCGCTCAGCGACGCGACGGGCGGCCTGATCGTTGTGACGAGCGATGAAGTGGAAGATGCGGTCGAGATCATCGAGCGCCGCATTGCGCCAGATGACCCTAGCCATCCCACGTAGCGAGCCATTCTCCGAAAGGTTTGCGCTGCGGCGTGCCCCAGCTCGCCAGCCACAGGGCAACGACGCGCTGTTCGACGCCATCGCCGGCGGCAAAGCTGGTCCGCGCGCGCGCGATCGCCTGCGACAGCGGCTCGTCGTTGCTCCGACTGTCATCGGTCATGGCGGGACTCGTCATCGGTCGAAGCATAGCCACCCAACGCTTTCTCTGCCAGTCGGCTACTCATGCGCCAGTCCTTCGCGGTGACCTCCGTCCCCGCTTCGGCCGCCCGCACGCTTTGACCGCAATCGGCGGGATGCACGCCCCTGCCGCGCCCGCTACACCTGCCACCATGCTCTACCGCACCACCATGGACTCGCCGGTCGGCACGCTCACCCTGGTCGCCAGCGACGCGGGGCTCGTCGCCGTGCTGTGGCCCGACGACTCGCCCGGTCGCGTGCGCCTCGCCGCCGCCGAGGAGCGCGCCGGCCATCCCGTGCTCGCCGCCGCTCGTACCCAGATCGGCGAATATTTCGTCGGCCAGCGCCGCGTCTTCGACCTGCCGCTCGCCCCCAATGGCAGCGCGTTCCAGCATCAGGTCTGGGCCGCGCTCGCCGCGATTCCACACGGCGAGACGCGCAGTTACGGCGACATCGCCCGCGCCATCGGCCGCCCTACCGCCAGCCGCGCCGTGGGCGCCGCCAACGCGCGTAACCCCTTGTCGATCGTGGTGCCGTGCCACCGCGTCATCGGCACCTCGGGCGAGCTCACCGGCTTCGCCGGCGGACTGGCCGCCAAACGGCATCTGCTCGCGCACGAGCGACGCTAGCCTGGTTCCCATTTGCGCCCGCTTTCCCTAGAGGAAGCGCATGACCGACGATCGCACCGCCACCGAGACGCGCCACGACCAATTCTCCGAGCGCGAGGCGCTGCTGTTCCACTCGGAGGGGCGTCCCGGCAAGATCGAGATCATCGCCTCCAAGCCGATGGCGACGCAGCGCGATCTCGCGCTGGCTTATTCGCCCGGCGTGGCGGTACCGGTCAAGGCGATCGCGGAGGATCCCGCCACCGCCTATGACTATACCGCCAAGGGCAATCTGGTCGCGGTGATCTCGAACGGCACCGCGATCCTCGGGCTCGGCAACCTCGGCGCGCTCGCCTCCAAGCCGGTGATGGAAGGCAAGGCGGTGCTGTTCAAGCGCTTCGCCGACGTCGACTCGATCGACCTCGAGCTCAAGACCGAGGACGTCGACCGCTTCATCGACGCGGTCGAGCTGATGGAGCCGAGCTTCGGCGGCATTAACCTCGAGGACATCAAGGCGCCCGAGTGTTTCATCATCGAGCAGGCACTGCGCGAGCGGATGAACATCCCGGTCTTCCACGACGACCAGCACGGCACCGCGATCATCTGCGCCGCGGGCCTGATCAACGCCTGCCTGCTCACCGGGCGCCAGCTCGCCTCGGTTAAGGTCGTCGTCAACGGCGCCGGCGCGGCCGCGATCGCCTGCACCGAGCTGATCAAGGCGATGGGCGTGCGCGCCGACAACGTGCTGATCTGCGACCGTACCGGCGTGATCTATCAGGGCCGCGACGACGTGAACCAGTGGCAGTCGGCGCATGCCGCCAACACCGACCGGCGCACGCTCACCGAGGCGCTGCACGGCGCCGACGTGTTCCTCGGCCTCTCCGCCGCGGGCGCGCTCAAGCCCGAGATGGTCAAGGACATGGCGCCGGCACCGATCATCTTCGCCATGGCCAACCCCGAGCCGGAGATCCGCCCCGAGCTCGCCAAAGCGGCGCGCCCCGACGCCATCGTTGCCACCGGCCGGTCGGACTATCCGAACCAGGTCAACAACGTGCTCGGCTTCCCCTTCATCTTCCGCGGCGCGCTCGACGTGCGCGCCACCGGCATCAACGACGCGATGAAGATCGCCGCCGCCAACGCCATCGCCGAGCTGGCGCGCGACCGCGTGCCCGAGGAGGTCGCCGCCGCTTATGGCACGCGCCACACCTTTGGCCCGGACTATATCATCCCCGCGCCGTTCGACCCGCGGCTGATGGAGATGGTGTCGGTCGCGGTCGCGCAGGCGGCGATGGACTCGGGCGTCGCCACCAAGCCGATCACCGACATGAACGCTTACCGCGAGGCGCTGCGCGCGCGGCTCAACCCCACCACCGCGGTGCTGAGCCTCGCCTATGAGGGTGCCAAGGCCAACCCCAAGCGCGTGCTCTTCGCCGAGGGCGAGGAAGAGGTGGTGCTGCGCGCCGCCATCGCCTTCAAGGAGGGCGGCTATGGCATCCCCGTGCTGGTCGGGCGCGAGGACGTGTACGACAATCTCCGCGCGCTCGGGATCGAGAACCCCGAGGAGTACGAGCTGCACAACAGCCGCGTCTCGCCGCTGGTGCCGAAGATGGTCGACTTCCTCTACCAGCGGCTCCAGCGCCGCGGCTTCCTGCGCCGCGAGGTGGAGCGGATGATCAACCAGGACCGCAACATCTTCGGCGCGGTGCTGCTCCAGCTCGGCGCGGCGGACGCGATGATCACCGGTGTCACCCGGCCCTGGGCGCAGTCGATGCGCGAGATCAAGCGCGTGATCGACCCGGCGCCGGGCCGTACCGCCTTCGGCATCCACGTGCTGGTGGGCCAGTCGCACACCGTCTTCATCGCCGACACGACGGTGAACGAGCGCCCCAACGCCGAGGAGCTGGCCGACATCGCCGAGCAGACCGCGACCGTGGCGCGCCAGATGGGGCACGAACCGCGCGTCGCCTTCCTGAGCTACTCGACCTTCGGCAACCCGACCGGCCAGTGGCTCGACAATATCCGCGAGGCGGTCCACGTGCTCGACCAGCGCGAGGTGAGCTTCGAATATGAGGGCGAGATGGCGCCCGACGTCGCGCTCAACCCCAAGCAGCTGGCGAACTACCCGTTCGCGCGGCTGTCGGGGCCGGCCAACATCCTCGTCATGCCGGGCCTGCAATCGGCCAACATCTCCGCCAAGCTGCTGCGCGAGCTCGGCGGCGACGACATGATCGGGCCGATGCTGGTGGGCATGGAGAAGCCGGTGCAGATCGCGCCGATGACCTCTACCGCGAGCGAGCTGGTGACGCTGGCGGTGCTCGCCGCGGGCGGCATCGCGCGCTGAGGCGCGACGCCGGCGGCAAGGCGCGGGCGGCAGGACGGCACCGGGCGCCAGCCTACGCGCTGGCGATGAGACAGGCGTCGACCGTCCTGCCACGCCGGCGCGCGTCGGACAGCGCCGCCCCGCTCAACCGCGATAGTCGCCGCCCAGCGCGCGGATCAGGTCGGTCGCGGTCTGGAGCTGCTGGCTGCGCACCGTCAGCAGCGCGCGCTCGGCGTCGAGCGCGGCGGTTTGCGCGGTGACCACCTCGAGATAGTCCGCCGCGCCGTCGCGGTAGCGGATCAGCGCCAGCTCGCGCGTGTGCTCGGCCGCCTCGGCCGCGGCGCGCTGGTCGCGCTCCTGCGCGGCGAGCAGCCGCTGGCTCGCCAGCGCGTCCTCCACCTCGCGGAAGGCGGTGAGCACGGTCTGGCGGTACGACGCCGCCGCCTCGTCATACTCGCCGCGCGCGCGCTGCACGCCGGCGCGGCGCCGCCCGCCGTCGAAGATCGCCAGCGCCGCGGAGAGCGGCCCCAGCGCCCAGAAGCCGTTGGAGGCGCTCAGCAGCGAGCCGCGCGCCGCCTCGAAGCCGCCCGCCGCGCCCAGCGTGACGCTGGGGAACAAGGCCGAGCGCGCCACGCCGATGCGCGCGTTGGCGGCGGCGACCCGCCGCTCCGCCGCGGCGATGTCGGGGCGGCGCTCGAGCAGCGTCGAGGGCAGCCCGGCGGGGACCGCGGGCGGCGCGAGCTGGCGGTCCTCGACCGCGAGCGTGAAGCCGGCGGGCGCCTCGCCGAGCAGCACCGCGATGGCATGCTCGTCGCGCTGGCGCGCCACGCCGACCGCGGAGAGCTCGGCGCGCGCGCTCGACAGGATCGTCTGCGCGCGACTGACGTCGATGCCCGAGGCGATGCCGCCGTCGTGGCGCGTGTCGGTGAGCTGGAAGGCGCGCTCGTTCGCCGCCACCGTCTCGCGCAGCAGCACGATGCGCGCGTCCAGCCCGCGCATGTCGAAATAGATGCTGGCGAGCTGCGCCTGCAGCCCGAGCGTCAGCGCGGCGACGTCGGCGGCGCTGGCGGCGGCGTCGTCGCGGCTGGCGCGGACCGAGTCGCGCACGCGGCCGAACAGATCGATCTCATAGGCGAGCGAGGCGCCGACCGTGCCGACCGTATACGCCGGGGCGTCCGCGAGCGCGAGCGGGCGGCCGGCGGAGACGCGGTCGCGGCTGACGTCCGCGGCGACGCCGAGCTGGGGAAAGCGGTCGGCGCGCGCCTGACGCGCGAGCGCGCGCGCCTGATCGTAGCGCGCCACCGCCGCGGCGACGTCCTGGTTGCCCGCGGCGACGCGCTCCTCGAGGCCGGTGAGCACGGGGTCGGCGAATACCTCCCACCACTTGCCCGGGGGTGCGACGTCGGTGCCGGCCGCCTGCCAGCCCTCCGCCTCCTTGTAGGCCGCGGGCGCGGGGGTGGCGGGGCGGACGTAATCGGGCGCGGTGGAGCAGGCCGCGGTCGCGAGCAGCGCGGCCGTCAGAAGCGTGCTGGCGGGTCGTCGGAGTGTCCCTTCCTTACCGAGCCGCCGCGCCACGTTCGTCATCCCGGCCTTGAGCCGGGATCCATGGTTCCTCAGGAGCAACGGCCTGCGTGTACGCGGCACGATGGATCCCGGCTCAAGGCCGGGATGACGAAGAAGGACTTGTCCGCAGGCCGGCGTACCAGTCACGTCTCGATGCCCAGCAGCGTCAGCCAGACCCGCGCTCTCGCGTATAAGCGGGAACCCTCGCCTCCTCACCGCGCGCCCGCCTTCTGCACCTGCACCGCGTCGCCGTCGGCGAGCGAGTCGGGCGGGTTGTCGATCACGCGGTCGCGCGGGGTGACGCCCGAGCTCACCTCCACGGTGTTGCCATGGTCCTGCCCGATCCGGATCGTACGCAGGTGCGCCTTGCCGTCCGCCCCGACCAAAGCGACCTGGGTGCCGCTCTCGCCGACGATCAGCGCGCTGGCGGGCAGCGCCACCGCGCCGCTCGCGCCCGCGACCGGGAAGCTCGCCTGCGCATAGGCGCCGGGCTTGAGCGCGCGGTCCGGGTTGGGCGCCTCGACCTGCACCAGCACCGTGCCCGACGATTGCTCCACCGCGCCGGCGGAGCGGGTGAGCGTCGCGTCGAACGAACGGCCCGGATATTCGGGCAACGTCAGCGTCACGTGCATCCCCGGGTGGATCTGCGCCGAGTAATTCTGCGGCACGCGGATATAGGCGCGCATCCGCCGCACGTCGGAGACGGTGAACAAGGGCGTCGACGCCGCCGTTCCCGCGGTGACCAGCGCGCCGATGTCGGTCGAGCGGCTGGTGACGATGCCGGCGAAGGGCGCGATCAGCCGGGTGAAGCCCTGCGTGTAGGTCAGCCGCGCGACATTGGCGCGCGCCGCGTTGGTCACCGCGGTCTTGGCGGCGAGGTCGCCGACCTTCTCGTCGGTCTCCTGCTTCGACACCGCGTCCTTGGCGAGCATGTTGCGCCAGCGCGTCGCGGTGGAGGCGGCGAGCTGCTGGTTGGCGCGCGCGGTCTCCAGATCGGCGCGCGCGGCGACGAGCTGCTGGTCGATCTCGGGCGCGTCGAGCACCGCCAGCGTCTGGCCGGCGCGGACGGGGTCGCCGATGTCGACATACCATCTGCGCACGTAGCCGCTGGTGCGCGCGAAGATCGGCGCGCTGTTGATCGCCTGCAGGTTGGCGGGGAGCGTCAGCGCGCCGGTCGCCGCGGCGGGCTTGGGCTGGATCACCGCGACGGTCGGGGTCGACTGCGCCGCGGTCCAGTCGGCGAGCCTGCTGTCGCTGCGCGAGCGCGTCGCGATGCCGACGCCGACGACGCCGAGCGCGATCACCGCCGCGGCAATGCCCGCGGTGCGCAGCGAGCGGGCCGGCGCGGCGGGGGGCGTCGGGGGGGACGTCTCGACCGACGCCTCAGACATGGGCTTGCTCCAGATGGCTGGCCGCGGGCGCGGGCGCGGCGGCGCGGCGGCGGTGGACGAGGCTGAAGATGACGGGGACGAACATCAAGGTGGCGAAGGTGGCGACCAGCAGCCCGCCGATCACCGCGCGGCCGAGCGGCGCGTTCTGCTCGCCGCCCTCGCCCAGCGCCAGCGCCATCGGCAACATGCCGATGATCATCGCCAGCGCGGTCATCATCACCGGGCGGAAGCGGGTCATCCCCGCCTCCAGCGCGGCGGCGGTGGCGTCGCCCAGCTCGGCGAGCCGCTCGCGCGCGAAGCTCACCACCAGGATCGCGTTGGCGGTGGCGACGCCCATGCACATGATCGCGCCGGTCAGCGCGGGCACCGACAGGGTCGTGCCGGTGACGAACAGCATCCAGATGATCCCCGCGAGCGCGCCGGGCAGCGCGGTGATGATCACGAACGGGTCGAGCCAGCTCTGGAAGTTCACCACGATCAGCAGGTAGATCAGCACGATCGCGCCGAGCAGCCCGTAGCCCAGGCCGGAGAAGGCGCTGTTCATCGTGGCGTACTGGCCGCGCAGCGTGACGGTGGCGCCCTTGGGCGCCTCGGCCTTGAGCTCGTCGAGCACCGCGCGGATGTCGCCCGCCACCGCGCCGAGGTCGCGCCCAGCCGGGGTGGCGAAGATGTCGACCACCGGCGCGATATTATAGTGCGACACCACCGCGGGCGCGTTGCTCCGCACGATCGTGCCGAGTCCGCCCAGCACCTGCGAGCGCCCGCTGGTACCGGTCACCGGGATGCTCGACAGATCGCTCATCGAGCCGACGCGATACTCGGGCGCCTGCGCCACCACCGGATAGGACACGCCGTTGTCGGGGTTGAGGAAGAACACCGGCGCGGTCTGCGCGGTGCCCGCCAGCGAGCTCGCCAGGCTGGTCGTCACGTCGCGCTCGGTCAGGCCATATTGCCCGATCCGGCTGCGGTCGACCGCGACGTTGAGCTGCGGGTACCGCGCCGACTGCTGGATGCGCGCGTCGGCCAGGCCGGGGATCTTGGCGATGCGGCGGAGGATCTTCTGCGCGTAGGCGGCATTGGCGGCGGCGTCCTTGCCCGTGACCTGGATGTCGATCGGGGCGGGCGCGCCGAAGTTGAGGATCTGGCTGGTGATGTCCGCGGGCAGGAAGGAGAAGGTGGCGCCGGGGAAATCGCGCGGCAGCTGCTCGCGCAAGCGGCGGACGTAATCGTCGGTCGGGGCGTGATCCTCGGCGAGCTGGATCAGCACGTCGCCGTCCTGCGGGCCGACCGTCCCCGAATTGTTGTAGGTCGTGTTGATCGAGCTGACCGGCAGGCCGATGTTGTCGACCACCGAGACGAGTTCCTCCGCCGGGATGATCTGGCGAATGCGGCGCTGGATGCGGTCGAACTCGGCCGACGTCTCCTCGATCCGGCTGCCGACCGGCGCGCGCACGTGCATCGCGATCTGCCCCGCGTCGACCGAGGGGAAGAAGTTCTGCCCGAGGAAGGGCACCAGCCCGAATGACAGCAGCACCACCGCCAGGAAGCCGATCACGAACCCCTTGGGCGCGGCGAGCACGCGCTCGAGCATCGCGCCATAGCCGAGACGGATGCGCTCGAACCGCGCCTCGAAGCCGCGCTGGAAGCGCACCAGCGGGTTGCGCGACGCGGGCGCGCCGGCGCCGTGCGGGTCGTCGCCCGCGTGATGCGGCTGGAGCAGATACATCGCCATGGTCGGCACCAGCGTGCGCGACAGGATGAACGAGGCGATCATCGCGAACACCACCGCCAGCGCCAGCGGCACGAACAGGAAGCCCGCGACGCCCGGCAGGAAGAACATCGGCACGAACACGATGCAGATGCACAGCAGCGAGACGAAGGCGGGCGTGACGATCTGCGCCGCGCCGTCGAGGATCGCGCGGTGGACCGGCTTGCCCTGCTCGAGGTGCCAGTTGATGTTCTCGATCGTCACCGTCGCGTCGTCGACCAGGATGCCGACCGCGAGGCTGAGGCCGCCGAGCGTCATCGTGTTGAGCGTGTTGCCCGTCACCGCCAGGCCGATGATCGCGGACAGGATCGCCAGCGGGATCGAGATCGCGATGATCACGGTCGAGCGCCACGAGCCGAGGAACAGCAGGATCATCAGGCTGGTCAGCGCCGCCGCGATCGCGCCTTCCTTCACCACGCCCTCCACCGCGGCGCGGACGAACAGCGACTGGTCGCCGATCGGCACGATCTTGAGCGTGCTCGGCAGCGTCTCCTGGATCTTGGGCAAAGCGTCCTTGATCCCCTGCACGATCGCCAGCGTCGAGGTGGCGCCGTTCTTGAGCACGGTCATGATCACCGAGCGCGCGCCGTCGACATGCACGACGTTGGTCTGCGGCGCCGAGCCGTCGCGCACGTGCGCCACGTCGCGCATGTAGATGGTGGCGCCGCCCACCACCTTGACCGGGATGTTGTTGAGCTCCTCGATCGAGCCGGGCGCATTGTTGAGGCGGACGCTGTACTGGAAGCCGCCGATCTTGGCGAAGCCCGCCGGGTTGATCTGGTTCTGCGCCGCGATCGCGTTGCCGACGTCCTGCGCCGACAGCCCCTTGGACTGGAGCGCGTCGGGGTCGAGGTCGATCTGGATCTGGCGCTGGCGCCCGCCCGAGGGATAAGGGATCGCCGCCCCCGGCACGGTCACCAGCCCGGGGCGCACCTGGTTGCTGGCGAGATCGAACATCTGCCCCTCGGATAGCCCCTTCCCCGACAGCGCGAGCTGGACGATCGGCACCGTCGAGGCGCTGTAGTTGAGCACCAAAGGCGGGGTGATGCCCGGCGGCAGCTGGCGGAGCACGGTCTGCGACACCGAGGTGACCTGCGCGGTGGCGGTGCGGATGTCGGCGCCGGGCTGGAAATAGATCTTCACCACGCCGATGCCGGGCAGCGACTGGCTCTCGATATGGTCGATGTCGTTGACGGTGGTGGTCAGCACGCGCTCGAACGGCGTGATGATCCGCCCCGACATCTCCTCGGGCGACAGGCCGGCATATTGCCACGCGGTGGCGATCACCGGCACGCGGATGTCGGGAAAGATATCGACCGGGGTGCGAACCGCCGCGAGGATGCCGACGATCGCGATCAGGATCGCCATGACGATGAACGTCAGCGGCCGCGCCAGCGCTATCCGAACGATGCCGATCATGGGCACAGCTTTCCGTTGGTGACGTTCGCCCCGGTGCGCGGCGTCGCGCCGCAGCCTAGGCGGACGACGGCGAGTCGACCAGTTTGGAACGGCGACGGGATGACCCACCGCGCCGCGCGCCATCGGCGTTGGTTACCGCTTTGTCTAATATTGTTTCCACCTCGATTGATACGTACAGGCTATCGATCATGGAGCTGCGCCACTTGCGCTATTTCGTCCAGGTCGCGGAGGACCTGCATTTCGCGCGCGCGGCGGCGCGGCTGGGGATCTCGCAGCCGCCGCTCAGCCAGCAGATCCGCGCGCTGGAGGACGAATTGGGGGTGCGGTTGCTCGATCGCACCAGCCGCCGCGTCGCGTTGACCGAGGCGGGCACGATCTTTCTCGACGCGGCCCGGCGCACGCTGGCCGAGGCGGACAAGGCAGTCTCTGTCGCGCGCCGCGCCGCGCGCGGCGAGCTGGGCGAGTTGCGTGTCGGCTTCAACGCCTCCGCCCCGTTCATCCCGCGCGTCGCCGCCGCGATCCACGCCTTCCGCCGGCGCTACCCCGACGTCCGGCTCGCGCTGACCGAGGTGGCGGGGCCGGCGCAGGTGGAGCAGATCGCCGCCGACGCGCTCGACCTCGGCTTCCTGCGCAGCGCGGGCTGCCCGGCGCTGCCCTCCGCGCTCGCCGCCACGCGCCTGCTGACCGAGCGGCTCGTGCTGGCGACGCGCCCCGACCATCCGCTCGCGGGCCGCGCGGGGCTGCGGCTGCGCGACGTCGCCGGCTTCCCGCTGGTGGTCTATGCCAGCGACCGCAGCGGCGGCTTCACCGAGGAGCTGTTCGCGCTGATGCGCGCGGGCGGCGCCGAACCGCGCGTCGCCCAGACCGTGCGCGAGGTGTCGACCTTGCTCGGGCTGGTCGCCGCTGGCGTGGGGATCACGGTGGTGGCGGCGTCCCTGTGCGCGCTCCAGTCGGCGGGGCTCGCCTATACCGCGCTGGTCGACGCCGAGGCGAGCAGCGCGATGTGGCTGGTCCACCCGCTCGCCCCGTCGCGCGCCTGCGCCAATTTCCTCGACATCGTCGCCGCGGAGGAGGAAGAACCGACGGCCTCGGCGCGCGCCGACGCAGCGTCGGCGAACTGAGCGTCGCGGGACGGACCGACCGCGCGCGCCGCACGTTGGGCGCGATGACAGCGGAAGCGAGGCGAGCGATGGACGATCCCCAGCGAGGCAGCACCTGGCGCGCGCGTGGCGCTGCGCCAGCGCCGGACACCGCACGCCGCCCCACCGCGCCCGGTCACGCCGGACCCGACGAATGCTGATCGCGCTGGCGCTGCTCGCCGCGATCGCCGCACCCGCGGACGAGGACGCCCCCACCCCCGGGACGATCGCGGTGCAGATCGAGGCGGCCGAGGCGCTGCGCGACGACATGGCGCCCGCGCTGCTGGAAGCGGCGCGCGACGCGCTGTCGCACGCGCAGTTCATCCCGCTGCCCGATGCGGGGCACAGCCGCTATGTCGCGCGGCTCGCGGTGAGCGAGGTGGCCAATGGCGTGGTGTCCTCGCCGGGGGCGAGCGGCGGCGCCACCGCGACGCCCAGCCTGAGCGGCGGTGGCCTGTCGATGAGCCTGCCGACGCGCAAGCAGCAGCTCCACCCGCTGATCGTCACGCGGCTGGTCGCGACCGTGTCGCTGCGGCGCGACGATCGCGTGGTCTGGACCGGCGAGGCCACCACCGCGCGCGCGAGCGGCACCCCCGCGGGTGCGCCCGGCGCGGTCGCCACCGCGCTGTCGAACGCGCTGTTCCGCTGGTTCCCGCACCGGCTCGAGGGGCCGCTGTCGGTCCCCTGAGCGCGCGCGCCGCGGCTCAGGCGGTGCCGGTGTCGACCCGCCAGTAGGTGGCGTAGCGTTCGTGCGCGATGCGGTGATAAGGGATCAGCCGAACCGGCTGGTGCTGCGCCGATGCGATCGTGAACTCGAGCGGACGCTCCCCCGCGCTCACCGCCGCCGCCAGCGTGGCGGGATCGCCCGCCAGCGTCGGCGCCGCGAAAGGCGTCGCGTTATAGTCGCCGTAGCGACGCTCGTTGACGACGATGTCCGCGCCCGGCGCGAGCCCGTCGCGCCCGAGCGCCCCCGCCAGCACCAGCGGGCCATAGGTCAGCGCGACGATGTCCGGCGCCGCCCCGGCCCGCTCGACCGCGACCCGCATCGCCAGCCGCAGCTCGACCCGGTCGCCGTCGTGCCACTCGCGCTCCACCGCGACATAGCTGCCCGGCGCGGTCGAGCGCGCCACCTCGCGGCCGTTGACCAGCACCACCGCGTCCGCGCTCCAGCCGGGATGGCGCAGCCGCAGCGCCAGCCGGGTCGGGCGCCGCAGCGTCCAGCGCAGCGCGGTGGTCGGCGTCTCGGGGAAGGCGGTGGTCTGGGTCAGCGTCGCGCCCTGCGCCGCCCAGCGCACGGTCGAGGGGATGAACAGGTTCACGTATAACGAGCGATCGTCGTGGAAGTAGATCGAGTCGCGATATTTGACGTGATTCTCCATCCCCGTGCCGGTGCAGCACCAGAAGGAATCCTCCGGCGTGTGGTACAACTTCATGTAACCCGGCCGCGCGCCCTGGAAATAGGTCGCCATGCCGCTGTCGGGGTCCTGCGAGGCGAGGATGCCGTTGTAGAGCGTGCGCTCGTAATAATCGGCGTAATCGGCGCGCGGGTCGCGCAGGAACAAGGCGCGCGTCAGCTTGAGCATGTTGTGCTGGCCGCACGTCTCCGACCCTTTGGCCGAGAAGACGTGGCGCTCGATCTCCGCTCCGGCGAAGAAATGCTCGGCGTCGCCGTGGCCGCCGGTGGCGAAGGATCGCGTGTGCGCGACCGTCCGCCAGAAGAACTCGGCGGCGTCGCGATAGGCCGGGTCGCCGGTGGCGGCATAGACGCGCTCGAAGCCGACCACCTTGGGGATCTGCGTGTTGGCGTGGAGGCCGTCCAGATGGTCGCGCCGGCGCGAGAGCGGGTCGAGCAGCGCCTTGTGCGAGAAGCGCCGCGCCATCGCCTGATAATCGGCGTTGCCGGTCATCAGAAACAGATCGGCGAACACCTCGTTCATCCCGCCATGCTCGGTGCCGAGCATCGTCTCGAACTGCGCGTCGGACAGCGGGCGCGTCGCCACCACCGCCCAGTCGGCGAAGCGGATCAGCACCGCACGCGCGGTGGCGTTGTCCGCCAGCAGCGCGGCATCGCGCAGCCCGGCATAGACCTTGTGAAGCGTGTACCAGGGCACGCCGGTGATCGGCTCGCCGCGCAGATGCGCCGCGACCAGCGCCGGCCCCTTGGGAAAAGCGCACACCAGCCCCGAGCCGGCGGCGCGCTGGCACGCCGCCAGCTCGCCCGCGATATGATCGACGCGGCGGCGGAAGCGGCGGTCGCGCGTCGCGCGCCACGCCAGCGCGCAGGCGGAGAGATAATGGCCGAGCGTGTGGCCGTGGCAGTTAATCTCGTTCCAGATCGGCTCCGATTCCCACCCGCCATAGACCGGTGCCCTGGGCTTCAGCCCGGCATTGACGCGGAAATTGTGGAGCATCCGGTCGGGGTCGAGCCGCAGCAGATAGGCCTCGGTCATCCGCTGCGCGTGGAGGAAGGGACTCTCCGCCAGGTCGACGTCGGCGAGGTCGAAGCCGCTGAGCGCCGGCGCGGCCGCGGGCGCAGGCGTGGCGGCGGCAATCGCGCGCGCCGGGGTGGCGGTGCCCGCGACCAGCGCCGCGGTGCCGGCCGAGGCGAGGAAGCCGCGCCGTGAGGGAATCATGCTGCACGTCTCGCCGCTCACGTCCGTCTCCCGCCGATCTCGTCGCGCCGCGGCGCGATCACGCCTCGCTATAGTCGAAATGGCGGAAGTCCGCCGCGGTGCCGTTCCCCGACATGTCCTGGCACGCCATGCCGACGAAGGTGCCGGTGAAGTTGGGCAGGCCGGGCAAGGTCGCCTCGTCGGAGATCAGGTCCGCCGCGAACGTCTCGGCAAGCCAGGTCCATTCGGTGGCGTCGGCGGCGCGATAGGCGAAGCGCAGCGCCTCATGGTCCACCGCCATCCGCAGCGCCAGCGGCCCGTCCGGCACCGCGAGCGGCGCGGTCATCTGGCTCACGCCCTCGCCGGTCGGCAGCACCGACAGCACCTGGAGCCGCCGCGCGCCGTCGTCGTCGGCGGTGAGGTGGAGGAAGTGGAATTTGGTGGCATTGTAATAGCAGACCAGCCCTGCCGCCTGTTCGTAGCTGGTGGGGGCATAATCGATCAGCGTCTCCACCGCGTAGCGGAACGCCTCCGGGCGCCGCGCCACCAGCGCCTGGGTGAACTGGCTGCCGATCGTCTCGCGCCCGTAGAGCCGCAGCCAGCCCGGTCGCGCCGCCAGGCTGAAGATCCGGTCGGGATCGGGCGTCCGCAGCCACTGAAAGGCGTCGGGCAGCGCGGGGCCGTCGAACACGGCGCGCTCGTCCAGTGGCGCGGGGTCGCGCCCGGCGGGGAGCTGGGGCACCTCCGCCATCGGGGTGCCAATACCGTCGAGCGTGCGCAGCCAGCCATCCTCGTCCCAGCGCATCGGCTGGATCGCGGTCTCGCGCCCGAGCACGCAGCGGTCGCTCTCGGGCAGCGGGCGGCCGCACAGATAGACGATGAAGGTCGCCCCCTCGGGCGTCTCGACCAGGTCGCCGTGGCCGGTGCGCTGGAGCGGCAGATCGGGGCGCTCGCGCGCGGTCAGCACCGCGCCGTCGGGATGGATCTCATAGGGGCCGAACAGCGCGCGCGAGCGCGCCATCACCACCGCATGGTTGCGCTCGGTCCCGCCCTCCGCGACGAGCAGATGATACCAGCCGTCGCGCTTGTAGAGGTGCGGCCCCTCGGTGAAGCCCAGCGGCGAGCCCGCGAAGATCATCCGTCGGTCGCCCACCAGCTTGCCCGCGGCGAGATCGGCCTGCTGCGCCACGATCCCCGCGAAGCGCCCGCGGCCCGGGCGATGATCCCACAGCATGTTGAGCAGCCAGCTGCGCCCGTCGTCGTCGTGGAACAGCGCGGGGTCGAAGCCGCTGCTGTTGAGGTGCGCGGGATCGCTCCACTCGCCGTCGATGCGATCGCACGACACGTGGTAATTGTGGAAATCGCGCAGCGACACGCCCGCGGCGCCGTCGACGGTGGTGCGGCCGTAGCGCTTCACGTCGGTATAGACGAGGTGGAAGCGCCCCGCGGCGAAGCTGAGGTCGGCGGCCCAGACGCCGCACGAATCCGGGTCGCCGCGCATGTCGAGCTGGCTCGGGCGGCGCAGCGGGCGCGCCACCAGCCGCCACGTCGCCAGATCGCGCGAATGGTGGATCTGCACCCCCGGAAACCATTCGAACGTGGACGTGGCGCAGTAATAATCGTCGCCGACGCGCACGATCGAGGGATCGGGGTTGAACCCGCGGAGAATGGGATTGCGGAGGGTCATGCGGGCTTTCGAATGTTCGTCCAGAGCAGCACGGCGCCGAGCAGGTCGAGCAGACCGAGCAGGATGAAGAAGGGCTGATAGCCGACCTGGTCGACCAGCGATCCCAGCACCAGCGTAAAGATCAGCACGCCGAGATTGGCCGCGGTGCCGGAGATGCCGGTGGCGGTCGCGACCTGGTCCTGCGGGAACAGGTCGGACACCATGGTGATGACGGTCACCGACAGCGTCTGGTGCGCGAAGCCGCCGAGGCACAGCAGCGCCACCGCCGCGACCGGGCTCGTCACGGTGCCGACGAAGATCATCCCCGTCATCAGCACCGCGCCCAGCGTGAAGGCGCCGCGCCGCGCGTCGATCAGCCCGACGCCGCGCCGCTGCAGCCAGGCCACCACCGCCGGGCCGAACAGGCAGCCCAGGTCCGCCGCGAGGAAGGGCAGCCAGGCGAACAGCGCGATCTGCTTGAGATCGAAATGCCGCGCCTGGACCAGATACAGCGGCATCCACAGCGACAGCATCCCCCAGACCGGATCGGCGAGGAAGCGGGCGCCCGCGATCGCCCAGAGGTTGCGGCGGCGGAGCAGCTCGCCGAGCGGCGGACGGCGCCGCCGCTGCGCGAGCGCGGCCTCCTGCCCCTCGACGATCAGCGCGCGCTCGGCGGGCGACAGCCGGCGGTGGCGCGCCGGGGGCGCATACCAGAACAGCCAGGCGGCGACCCAGACCAGCCCCAGCCCGCCCGCGACGAAGAAGGCCGCGCGCCAGCTGTGATGGAAGATCGCCCAGGCGACCAGCGGCGGCGCGAACACCGCGCCGAACGAGGCACCGATCTGGTAGATGCCGCCCGCGACCCCGCGCTCGCGCGCGGGGAACCACTCGGCCACCACCTTCATCCCCGCGGGCTGCGCCGATCCCTCGACCAGCCCGAGCGCGCCGCGCAGCCCCGCGAGCCCGACCCAGCCACTCGCCAGGCCGTGGCCGACGGTGATGAGCGACCAGGCCGCGACGAACAGCGTGAAGCCCAGTTTGAGCCCGATCACGTCGAGCAGATAGCCCGCCACCGGCTGGAACATGATGCCGAGCTGGAAGGCGCCGGTGATCCACGAATATTGCGCGGACGAGATCGCCTGCTCCGCCATGATCGCGGGCGCGGCGACGCCCAGGATGCTGCGCGCCAGATAGTTGATGACCATCGCGACGACGAACAACGCGATGATCGTCCAGCGCACGTAAGGGAAACGCGGCACCCGCCCTCCTAGGTAACGTTACCAACCGCGTCGTACCCGCGTCGACGGGGCGATGACAAGCGTCTCGTTCCGCGCCACGCCGACACGCGCGGCATTGACGAGAGCGCGGGCGCGGATGCACGTCCTCGGCAGAAAGGAGCCCGGCGGCGGTTCGCCGGCGCAGCGACAGGGATCAGCGTGCCCCAGCCGAAGGGACGTCGCCGCGGGGTGACGATCATCGACGTCGCGAAGAAGGCCGGCGTGTCGCCGATGTCGGTCTCGCGCGTGATCAACGGCGATCCCGGCGTGCGCGAGGAGACGCGGGTGATCGTCAACGCGACGATCCGCGAGCTCAACTACACTCCCAATCTGTCGGCGCGCAGCCTGGTCACCTCGCGCGAGATCCGCATCGGCGTGATCTACGCCAACCCCAGCGCGGCGTTCATGAGCGGCTTCCTCGCGGGCGTGTTCGAGGAGGCCTCGGCGCGCGCGGCGCAGCTGATCCTGCTCAAGGGCAAGCAGGGCGGCGTGCCGACCCACGCCGAGATCGAGCAGCTGATCGCCTCGGGGATCGGCGGGGTGATCCTGACCCCGCCGCTCGGCGAGTCGGGGGCGGTGCGCCAGATCCTGCGCGACGCGGGGCTGCCGATGGCGGTGGTGGGCGGGCGCGTGCCCGACACGATCTCGGTCGGGATCGACGATCACCGCGCCGCGCACGACATGACGCGCCACCTGATCGCGCTGGGGCACCGGCGGATCGGCTTCATCGTCGGCAACCCCGGCCAGTCCGCCAGCGCGGAGCGGCTCGCCGGTTTCACCGAGGCGGCACGCGCGGCGGGGGTGGAGTTCTGCGTCGCGCAAGGTGATTTCAGCTACGCCTCGGGGCTAATCGCGGGCGAGCGGCTGCTCGATGCGCCGTCGCCGCCGAGCGCGATCTTCGCCAGCAACGACGACATGGCGGCGGCGGTGGTCTCGGTCGCGCACCGCCGCCACCTCGACGTGCCGCGCGATCTCACCGTGACCGGGATCGACGACAGCATCGCCGCGACCACTTTATGGCCGCCGCTGACGACGATCCGCCAGCCGGTGCAGGAGCTCGCGGGCGAGGCGCTGCGGCTGCTGATCGACGAGATGCGCGCGGCGCAGGGGAAAGCCGCGCGCAGCGTGTCGCGCGTGCTCGACCATATGCTGGTGGAGCGCGAGTCGACCGCGCCGCCGGCGAAGGAATGACGGCAGCGGATCAGCCGCGCCACTCGTCGCGCAGCAATCCCCACAGCACCGTGTCGCGCACGCCGATATGAGTCTCCCACTCGGCGCGTAGCAGCCCCTCGCGTCGGAAGCCGAGCGACTCGAGCAGTCGGTTCGAGCCGACATTGTCCGGATCGGTGTCGGCGAAGACGCGGCGATATCCCTCGGCGAACAGCCGCCCGATCACCGCGCCGACCGCCTCGCGCGCATAGCCGCGCCGCTGCGCCGCCGGGACCAGCAGATAGCCGATCTCGGCCACTCCCGGGCGCTTCTCGCCGGCCGCGACGAAGCCGATCGCCGTGTCGTCCTCTGCCACCGTCACCGCCCAGGCCCGCCAGCTCCCGTTGTCGCGCTCGGCGAGATAGGCACGCAGCGCGGCGACCGACTCGACCGGCGCGTGCGACCACCAGGTCATCGTCGCGGCATCGCCCATCGCGGCGAACAGCGCCTCGGCATCGTCGGGCACGCGCGCGCGCAGCACCAGCCGCGCGGTCGCGAGCCGCGGCGTCACCCGCCCAGCGCCTCGACCAGCGCCTGCACCTTGCGCTGGCGCCATTGCGGGGTCGGCGCGATCAGCCAATAGCCGAGCCGCGACGGCATCGCCTCGCCGACCACGACGAGCCGCCCGGCGGCGATGTCGCGGGTCGCGAGCAGCTCGGGCACGGTGGCGCGCCCCAGCCCCGCGGCGGCGGCGTCGATCGCCAGCCCCGCGTCCCCGACGCGCACCTGCGGCGCGCCGTCGCCCGTGGGGGCGCCGGGCCAGTGGATCACCGCCGCCGCGCCGCCGCCCGCACGCTCCACTGTCACCAGCCCCTCGCTCTCGATCGCCTCGCCTTCCAGCGCGCCCGGGCCCTCGCCCCAGCGGATCGCGAGGTCGAGATTGGCCTCGGTGAAATCGACATTGTCGTCGGCCGCGACCAGCGCGAAGCGCAGCTCGGCGTCGCCGGCGGCGATCTCGGCGAGGCGCGGCAGCAGCCACTTCTCGGTGACGTCGCGCGGCGCCGCGATCGTCAGCGACTTGGACGACTGGCCCGCCTGCATCGCGCGCACCGCTTCCTCGAACTCGAGGAAGCCCTGGCGCAGCGGCGCGAGCCCTGCCTCGCCCTCGGGGGTCAGCTCCAGCCCCTTGGTGGTGCGGCGGAACAGGACGACGCCCAGCGTGTCCTCCAGCGCGCGGATCTGCTGGCCCACCGCGGCGGGGGTCACCGCCAGTTCGTCGGCGGCGCGGGTGAAGGAGAGGTGGCGCGCCGCCGCGTCGAGCACGCGCAGCCCGTTGAGCGGCAGGTGGGTGCGCTTCACTCCGCCACCGCCGGCGCGGTCAGCGCGAAGCGCGGGATGGCGACGTCGAACAGCTGCCCGTCCTCGGCGATCATGCGATAGCTGCCCTGCATCGCGCCGCTGGGCGTGGCCAGTGGGCAGCCCGAGACATAATCGTAGCTCGCGCCCGGCGCGATCAGCGGCTGCTCGCCGACGACGCCCTCGCCCTCTACCGTATGGCGCGCGCCATTGCCGTCGGTGATGACCCAGTGGCGCGTGAGCAGCTGCACCGCGCCCTCGCCGTCATTCTCCAGCCGGATATGATAGGCCCAGAACCAGCGACCGCGCGCGGGCTCGGACTGTTCGGGCAGATAGCTGACCGAGACCCGCACGGTGACCGTCCCGGTCGTAGCGGCGAGCGGGAACAGCGCCTCCATGCCGATCGCGGTCATAGGCCGACCTGCCGGAGCGCCTGGTCGAGATCGTCGATCAGGTCCTGCGGGTCCTCGAGCCCGACGTTGAGCCGCAACAGCCCCTCGGTCACGCCCATCTCGGCGCGCGCCTCGGCGCTGACGCCGTAATGGGTGGTGGAGGCGGGGTGCGTCATCAGCGAGCGAGAATCGCCGATATTGTTCGAAATGTCGATCAGTTCCAGCGCGTTGAGCAGTGCGTGCGCCTGCGCGCGATCGGCCACCTCGAAGGCGAAGATCGGGCCGGTCGCGACCATCTGCGCCATCGCCAGCGCGTGTTGCGGGTGGCTCGGCAGGCCGGGATGCAGGATCCGCGGCACGCGGCCCTCGAGGAAGCGCCCGACCGTGACTGCGTTCTCCGACTGGCGACGGACGCGCAGGTCGAGCGTCTCCAGCCCCTTGAGCACGACCCAGGCGTTGAAGGCGCTGAGCGTCGGCCCGGTGTTGCGCGTGAAGGGCAGCAACGTGTTGGTGATGAAATCCTCGCTGCCGCACACCGCGCCGGCGAGCACGCGGCCCTGCCCGTCCATCATCTTGGTGGCGGAATAGGCGACCACGTCGGCGCCGAACTCGAGCGGGCGCTGGAGCGCGGGGGTGGCGAAGGCATTGTCGACCACGCTGACGATCCCGCGCTCGCGCGCGATGCCGCACACGGCCCTGAGGTCGACCACATCCATCGTCGGGTTGGCGGGGGTCTCGAAGAAGAAGACCTTGGTGTTGGGCCGCACCGCCGCCTCGAACGCACCCGGATCGCGCGCATCGACCGTGGTCGACTGGATGCCGAAGCGCGGCAGCAGGGTGTCGACCAGCCAGCGGCACGAACCGAAGGCGGCGCGACCGGCGACGACATGGTCGCCCTGCTGGAGCTGGCACAGTAGGGCCGCGGTCATCGCCGCCATGCCCGTCGCCATGGTGCGACACGCCTCGGCGCCCTCGAGCAGCGCGATGCGGTGTTCCAGCATCTCGACGGTCGGGTTCTGCAGGCGGGAATAGGTCATCCCTTCCTGCTCACCGGCGAAGCGTGCCGCGGCGTCCTCGGCACAGTCGTAGCTGTAGCCCGAGGTGAGGAAGATCGCCTCCGAGGTCTCGCCGAACTCGGATCGGGCGGTGCCGCCGCGCACCGCGAGGGTGGCGGGGCGCCAATGCTGGGTGACCGACCGGTCCTGTCCGCTACGCCGCTTCATGCGCGCACGCTTAGCCCCCGGCGGCGCGCGGAGACAAGGGGCAGCGCAGGGGGGAGGCTTGTCGCGGCGGCCACGCTGCCGCAAGGGAGCCGGGTGTTCCTGCGCGGGCAGGAACCCAGGGTGATGACCCGCCACGCTCGCTGCCCTGGGCTCCTGCGTGCGCAGGAGCACGGGTGAGGAAGTTGATGGCCGCACGCGACGAGACGGTGACGACGCCCCGCCCCTGGTTACTCACGCTGGCGATCGCGCTCGCCGCCGAGCTGCTGTTCCTGTTCCGCGTCACCGTGCCCGACAAGCCGGTGTTCGACGAGGTCCATTACCTGCCCGCCGCGCGCGCGCTGCGCGATCTCAGCGGCCCCGCCAATATGGAGCACCCGCTGCTCGCCAAGGAGCTGATCGCGCTGGGGCTGCGGCTGTTCGGCGACGCACCGCTGGGCTGGCGCGCGATGTCGACCGTGGCGGGCAGCGCGACGATCGCGGGGGTGTTCGCGCTGACCTGGCTGCTGACCGGGCGCACCCGCGCCGCGCTGACCGGCGCGCTGCTCGCGCTGCTGGGCTTCACCGTCTACGTGCAGGCGCGGATCGCGATGCTGGACACCTTCCTGCTCGCCTTCCTGCTGTGGGGGATCGTGCTGCTCACCGCGGCGATGCGCGACGGCAGCGTGGCGCGCTGGACCGCGGGCGCGGCGCTGCTGGGGCTCGCCACCGCGTGCAAATGGGTCGCGGCGCCGTACGTGGCCGCGGCGGCGGTGACCTTCGTGCTGATGAAACGCGAGCGGCCCGCGCGCTGGCCGGGGCTCGGCGCGGTGCGCGCGCTGGCGCTGCTGGGCGGGGTGTCGATGGCGGTGTATTTCCTCACCTTCGCCCCCGCCTTCTTCTACGCCAACGAGCCGATGACGGTCGCGCGGCTGCTGCCGTTCCAATGGGACATGTACCTGCGCCAGACGCAGAAGCTGCCGCAGCACACCTATCAGTCGGACTGGTGGACCTGGCCGCTGCTGATCCGCCCGATCTGGTACCTCTACGAGCCGGTCGACGGGGCGCAGCGCGGCATCATCCTGCTCGGCAACCCGGCGGTGATGTGGGGCGGGCTGGCGGCGGTGGCGGTGTGCTACTGGGGCTGGGTGAAGCGCGGATCAGCGCGGCTGCTCGCGCCCGCAATGCTGTGGACCTTCGCGGTGGGGATCTTCGCGATGATCCCCAAGTCGCTGGGCTTCTATTATTACTACTATCCGGCGAGCGTGTTCCTCAGCGTCGCGCTGGCGGTGGCGCTGGACCATTGGCGCGCGCGGCTGGGGTGGTGGGACGAAGCGTATCTGCTGCTGGCGTTCGCGCTGGCGCTCTACTTCCTGCCGGTGCTCACCGCTGCCCCGCTGGCGCATGCCGCAGCCTTCCACCGCTGGACGTGGTTCCCGAGCTGGGTGTGAGGGGCGCGCGCGGCGGCTGCGGCGCTCGCCGCTCTGGCGTCATCCTGAACTCGTTTCAGGATCCACTGTACCGCAGGCGCCACCGACACTGAGTCGGCGGCACAAAGGATCCTGCAACGACATCAGGGTGACGCCGACAGGAGAGCAGCCGTTGGTTCCGCGGACGCCACCGCCCTCACAATCCCGCCAGCACCGCCTCGCCCATCGCGGCGGTGCTCGCGTCACCGCCCATGTCCGGCGTGCGCAGCCCGCACCCCAGCGCCGCGGCGACCGCCGCCTCGACGCGGTCCGCCGCCGCGTCCTGCCCGAGCGAGTGGCGCAGCAGCATCGCCGCCGAGAGGATCGCGGCGCACGGATTGGCCTTGCTCTGCCCCGCGATATCGGGCGCCGAACCGTGGATCGGCTCGTACAGCCCCTTGCCCGCGCCATCGAGCGCGGCCGAGGGCAGCATGCCGATCGAGCCGACGCACATGCTCGCCTGGTCGGACAGGATGTCGCCGAACAGATTGCCCGTCACGATCGTGTCGAACGCGCCCGGGTTGCGCACCAGCTGCATCGCGGCATTGTCGACGTACATGTGAGTCAGCTCGACCTGCGGATAGTCCGCCGCCACCTCGATCACCACGTCGCGCCACAGCTGCGACGTCTCCAGCACATTCGCCTTGTCGACCGAGCAGAGCTTGCCGCGCCGCTTCGCCGCGGTCTCGAAACCGACACGCGCGATGCGGCGCACCTCGTCCTCGTCATAGCGCATCAGGTCGTGCCCCTCGCGCTTGCCCTCGGCGGTGATACCGCGGCCCTTGGCGCCGAAATAGACGTCACCGTTGAGCTCGCGCACGATCACCAGGTCGATCGCCCGCGCCACCTCGGGCTTGAGCGTCGAGGCGTCCTCCAGGCCGGGGAAGATCCGCGCCGGGCGGAGATTGGCGAAGGTGCCGAGATGCTTGCGGATGCCGAGGATCGCCTGCTCGGGGCGCAGCGCGCGCTCGAGCGAGTCGAACGCCGGGTCACCCACCGCGCCGAACAGCACCGCCGCGGCGCGATCGGCCAGCGCCAGCGTCTCCGGCGGCAGCGGGTGGCCGCTGGCGCGATAGGCCGCGCCGCCGACGGGCGCCTCCTCAAAAGTGAGGCCGAGGTCGAGCGCCTCGAGCACGCGGCGCGCCTCGCGCGTCACTTCGGGGCCGATGCCGTCGCCGGGCAGGATCGCGATCAGTGTGGAGTCGGTCATGCCGCACCGCATGGCGCGGCGCGCGCGCTCACGCAACCGCCCGTGCAAGCCGCGCCACCAGCCGCTCGCGCGCGGCGAGCAGGTCGCGGCGGCGATCGACCAGCACGTCGCGCGCGAGGAAATGCCCGGTGAGCGCCAGCGCGGCGAGCACCTCGTCCCAGCTCGCGACCCCGCCCGAGAGCAGGAACGGTGGCAGCGCGAGCAGCCGCGCTTCATAGCCGAGCGCGCCGGCGCGGCTCACCGCGGCGCCGCTGCGCGGGCTGACATAAGCGAGATCGTCGCGCGCGCCGGTGACGGTGCAGCCGCTCAGGTCGAGCCCGAAGCCGAGCTCGGCGAGCAGCAGCAGCTCGTAGCGCGCGACGCTGCCGGCCCAGCCCTGCGCGCTCGGCGCCGCCTCGATCGCGTCGAACACCGCGGCGAGCGCGTCGTGGAGTCGCGGATAGGGTTGCGCCTCGGGCAAGGCGCCCGCGGTGAGCGCGCACAGCCATTCGATCGCGGCGGCGGGCAGCGGCTGGGCGAACAGCGGCGCGCGGCTGTGCACCAGCTCGACGGTGAGCGCGGCGAGCTGCTCGTCGCTGCGCGCGCGCCAGTCGCCGCGGACGACGTTGCCCGGCTGGAGCGACGGGCGCAGCCGGCGCGAGTGACCGCCGCGAACATAGCCGGGGCGCACCCCGTCGTCGCGGGTGAAGCCGCGCACCACCGCACCATGCTCGCCGTGCGCGCGGGCGGAGAGGACCAGAGCGTCGGCGGCGAGGTGCATCGCGCCTAGATAGGCGCCGCCGCGCGCGCGTGCATCATCGAGCGTGACGACCGTCCTCACAATCGTTTGCAGGCCGCGACGATGACCCGATCCGGCGACGGCGGCGGCGGGCAACGCCGGTGCCACGGCGCGAAAATCACCTTAGACCGCAGCTTCGCCGCACTAGTTGCGAACAACTCGCATCTTACCCGCGGCGGCGACGCGGCGCCCCGCCCGGCTTGTCGCGACCGGCCGGGTGATGTTGAAGCCCGGCGGACCATTCCGGGGGGAAGCCGTATGCAGATCAAACGCACATGCCAGATCGGCGCCGCGGTGATACTCGCCGCGATGCTGCTGGTCACGCTCATCACCGCAGTGCAGGTCTCGATCATCCGGGTGGGTGGGCCGCTCGATCACGCGGCGGAGCTGGTCGACGACTTCAGCGCCTCGGTCGCCCCACCCGAGGCCACGCTGATCGAACCGCATCTGGAGACGTCGCTGCTGCGCCAGCATCCCGAGACGCTGCCGCAGCGGCGCGCGTCGCTCGCCCGGCACGAACGCGCGTACCAGGCCAGCGTCGCGCGCTGGCGCGGCAGCGACCTCGATGCGACGTTGCGCGAGGGGGTCGAGCGGATCGCGCGCCCCGCCTCGGCCTATTATCGCGAGCTGGACGACGTCTACCTGCCCGCGCTGGCGCGCGGCGACACGCGCGTGGCGGAGACCAGCTACGCGCGGCTCAGCGACCTCTATCAGCGCCATCGCGTCGCGGTGGGAGACCTCGTCCGGCTGGCCAATGCGGCGCGCGTGGAGATCGACCATATCTCGACGATCCGGCTGCACACCACGATGACCGTCCTGGGCCTGCTGGCGGTCGCGCTGATGGTGATCATCGTCGCCGGGGTGACGCTGCTGTTCCGCCATCTGCTCAGTCCGATGCTCGCGATCGCGGCGGTGACCAAGCGGCTCGCCGACGGCGAGCTGGAGCTGACGCTGACGGGGAGCGATCGCGACGACGAGATCGGCGTGCTCGCGCGCGCGATCGAGGCGTTCCGCGGCGCCGCGATCGAGCGGCGCGAGTCGACGCGCTCCCAGGCGACGACGGTCGAACGGCTCGCGGGTGCGCTCGACAGCCTCGCGCAGCGGCGGCTGACGCTGCGGCTGGGCGACGCGCTGCCGGGCGATTATCGCGCGATCGCGCGCTCCTATGACACCGCGGTGGAGCAGCTCTCGCACGCGCTGACCGAGGTGCGCGAGACCGGCGAGATGGTGCGCGCCAGTTCGGCCGAGATCCGGCTCGCCTCCGACCATATGGCGCAACGCACCGAGCAGCAGGCCGCGAGCCTGGGCGAGACCGCCACCGCGATGCACGAGATCACCGCCTCGGTGCGCCAGACCGCGACCGGCGCGGGTACCGCGCGTCAGGCCGCGCGCACCACGCGCGAGGAGGCCGAGGAATCGCGGCGCATCGTCGAGGCCGCGGCGGCGGCGATGGACACGATCCGCCACACCTCGGCCGAGATCGGCGAGATCATCTCGGTGATCGACGGCATCGCCTTTCAGACCAACCTGCTGGCGCTCAACGCCGGGGTGGAGGCGGCGCGCGCGGGGGACACCGGGCGTGGCTTCGCGGTGGTGGCGGCGGAGGTGCGCGCGCTGGCGCAGCGCTCCGCCGAGGCGGCCAAGGACATCAAGGCGCGCATCACCGCCTCCACCGAGGAGGTCGCGCGCGGGGTACAGCTGGTCGACAGCGCGGCCGATTCGCTCAAGCGGATCATCGCGCGGGTGGGCGAGATCAACCAGCTGATCGTCGAGATCGCGCGCTCCGCCGAGGAGGAAGCGGCGCGCTTGCAACAGGTCAACGACGCGGTGTCGAGCATCGACGGGGTGACCCAGCAGAATGCCGCGATGGCGGAGCAGGCGACCGCGGCGGCGCGCGGCCTGACGGACCAGGCGGACCTGCTCGCGCGCGAGATCGCGGCGTTCGACCTCGCCGCGAGCGCGCCCCCGCCGCCGCCCGCGCGCCGCCCCGAGCGTGAGGCGCGGGCGCTGATCCGCGCGGTGTGAGCGGCCGCGCGGTTCGGTTTGCGGGCGACCAAGCAAGCGCAGATCGCGCGCGCGGTCCGATCCTCATCGTCGCTCGCGGCCCGACGCCCGCCGGCGCGCGCGGCTCGGTCGCGGGAAGCGGACGCCAGCGCGTGTCAGCGCGCGTGGTAGAAGTCGTAGACCTGCTGCGCCACCGCCGCGCTCACCCCCGGCGCCTTGCGCAGGTCCTCCAGGCTGGCATTGCGCACCGCGCGGCCGGTGCCGAAATGCATCAGCAGCGCCTTCTTGCGCGCCGGGCCGATGCCGGGGACCTCGTCGAGCGGGCTCGCGCCGATCGCCTTGGCGCGCTTGGCGCGATGCGCGCCGATGGCGAAGCGGTGCACCTCATCGCGCAGCCGCTGGAGATAGAAGAGTAGCGGCGAGTTGACCGGCAGCGTCAGCTCGCGCCCGTCCATCAGGTGGAATATCTCGCGCCCCTCGCGGCCGTGGTGCGGCCCCTTGGCGACGCCGACGAGGCATACGTCCTCGATCCCGAGATCCTCCAGCACCGCCTTGGCGGCGTTGAGCTGGCCGCGACCGCCGTCGAGCAGCACCAGGTCGGGCCAGGCCTCGCCGTCGCGGTCGGGGTCCTCCTCCAGCGCGCGCGCGAAGCGGCGCTGGAGCACCTCGCGCATCATCGCATAATCGTCGTCGGTCGCGGCCTGTTTGATGTTGAACTTGCGATACTGGCCCTTGCGGAACCCTTCCGGCCCCGCGACCACCATCGCGCCGAGCGCGTTGCTGCCCTGAATATGGCTGTTGTCATAGACTTCGATCCGGTCGGGCGAGTCGCCCAGCTCGAACAGCTCGGCCAGCTCGCGATGCAGCCGCGCCTGGGTCGTGCTCTCGGCGAGGCGGCGCTCCAGCGCCTCCTGGGCGTTGCGGCTGGCCTGATCGAGCAGCCGCTTGCGCACGCCGCGCTGGGGCACGGTCAGCTCCACCTTGCGCCCGGCCTGCTCGCACAAGGCCTGGGTCAGCAGCTCGGCCTCGGGCAGCAGGCGGTCGATCAGGATGGTGCGCGCGGGCGGCACCTCCTCGTAGAATTGCATCATGAACTGGGTGAGCACCTCGTCCTCGGGCACGTCGGCGGTGTGCGCGGGGAAGAAGCTGCGGTGGCCCCAATTCTGCCCGCCGCGGATGAAGAAGGCCTCGATCCCGATCAGCCCCTCGTGGCTGGCGAGCGCGAAGATGTCGGCGTCGCCCACCCCTTCCGCGTTGATGAACTGCGAGCCCTGGATGAAGGTGAGCGCCTTGAGCCGGTCGCGCAGCACCGCCGCCAGCTCGAAATCCATGTTCTCGGCCGCCGCCTGCATCTGCGCGCCCAGCTTGGCCTGAACGTCGGTGGCCTTGCCGGCGAGGAACTTCTTGGCGTCGCTCACCAGATCGGCATAGCCGGCGGTGTCGATCCGGCCGACGCACGGGGCGGAGCAGCGCTTGATCTGGTAGAGCAGGCAGGGCCGGTCGCGCGTCTTGAAGAAGCCGTCGGTGCAGCTCCGCAGCAGGAACAATTTCTGCAGCGCGTTGAGCGTGTTGTTGACGCTGCCCGCGCTGGCGAAGGGGCCGTAATAATCGCCCTTGGCGCGGCGCGCGCCGCGGTGCTTCTGGATGCGCGGGAAGTCGTGGTCGGCGCGCAGCAGGATGAAGGGGAAGCTCTTGTCGTCGCGCAGCAGCACGTTGTACGCCGGCCGGTAGCGCTTGATCAGCTGCGCCTCGAGCAGCAGCGCCTCGGCCTCGTTGTTGGTGGTGACGATCGTCATCGATCGGGTCTGCGACACCATCCGCTGGAGCCGCTTGGGCAGGCGCTCGACCTGGACGTAGTTGGCGACGCGGTTCTTCAGCGCACGCGCCTTGCCGACGTAGAGCACGTCGCCCTTGGCGTCGTGCATGCGATAGACGCCGGGCTTGAGCGGCAGCGTCTTGAGCACGTTGCGGATCGCCGCCTCGCCCGCCTTGAGGTCGGGGGCGTCGGCGCCGCGGATCGTGAAGGTGGCCTGCGCCTCGTTGAAGCGGTCGGGTGGGCCGTAACTGCCGTTCATCGCGGGCGATCTAAGGGCTGGCGCGGCGCGGGACAACGGGGTGGGTGCACGACGTGCGCGTCCTCCCAGTGCCGTCATCCTGAACTCGTTTCAGGATCCACCCTCCCGCGCACGCTCCCGCATCTGGGTGCGCGGCACCGTGGATCCTGAAACGAGTTCAGGATGACGGAGGAAGAAGAAGCGGGAGCGAGCGGATCGCGGCTTCCTACTTCCCCCCGCCCTTCACCCAGGCGCCGATCTTCGCCTCGAGCACCGGCATCGGCAGCGCGCCCGTGTCGAGCACCTGCGCGTGGAAGGCGCGCGCGTCGAAGCGGTCGCCCAGCTTGGCCTCCGCGTCCGCCTTGAGCCGCGAGATCGTCAGCTGGCCAATCTTGTACGCCAGCGCCTGCCCGGGGATCGCGATATAGCGCTCCACCTCGGCGGTCGCGTCGGTGCGCGCCATCGGCGAGTGCGAGAGCATGTAGGCGATCGCCTGATCGCGCGTCCAACCCTCGGTGTGGATGCCGGTGTCCACCACCAGCCGCATCGCGCGCAGCATTTCGTCGTTGAGCCCGCCCATGCGCTGATAGGGGTCGGTCTCCATGCCCAGCTCCGGCCACAAGGTTTCGGCATAGAGCGCCCAGCCCTCGACATAAGCGGTGTTGCCGCCGAAGCGCATGAAGGCCGGGAGTGACTCATTCTCCTGCGCCAGGCTGATTTGGAAGTGATGCCCCGGCACTGCCTCGTGCAGGTACAAGGTCTCCATCTCCCACATGTAGCGGACGGGGAGATCGTAGGTGTTGTAGTAGAACACGCCCGGCCGCGACCCGTCGGGCGTGCCCGACTGATAGGAGCCGCCCGCGTCGGTCTTCTCCTTGAACGCGGGCACCGGCCGGATTTCGAGCGCGGTGCGCGGGATCAGCGAGAATTGCTCGCGCACGCGCGCGTCGACGCGCCGCCCGATCGCCTCATAGCCGAGTCGCAGCTGCTCCTTCGACGAGGGCTGGAAGCGTTTGTCCTCGCGCAGGAAAGTGAAGAAGTCCGCGAGCGAGCCGGCGAAGCCGACCTTGGTCTTCTGCGCCTCCATCGCGCGCGTGATCCGCGCCACCTCGCTGAGCCCCAGTTCGTGGACCTTCTCCGCGGAGAGCGGCAGCGTCGTGTTCGACTCGATGAGATTGGCGTAGAGCTTATCGCCGCCCGGCATCGCCGAGAGGCCGACGGTCTCGCGCGCGGCGGGTAGATAGTCGCGCTGGAGGAAGTCGCGCATCCGCTGCTGCGCGGGATTGAGCACCTCGGCGATCTGGCGCGCATAGGCCGCGCGCAGCCGCGTCTGCTCGGCGGCGGGGATGGCGGCGGGGAAGGTCTTGACCGGGCCGTAGAAGGGCGAGGCGGCGGCATCGCCCTCGAGCAGATGGTCGAACTGCGCGATCATGTTGCGCACCACCAGCTTGGGCTGGACGATGCGCGCGCGCATGCCCCCGCGGAAGCGCGCGATCGCCTGGTCGAGCAGCTCGGCGTAGCGCGCGTTGCGCTTCAGGTTGTTGTCATAGTCGGCGACGGTGTTGAACGGCGCCGCGCCCTGCCCGGAGGCGAGCTCGGGGTAGAAGGTCTGCAACCCATAGAAATGGTCGAGCGGGCGGACGATGTTGAGCGCGACGAGATCGGGCGCCAGACCGCGCAGGTTGACCGAGCTCTGCTGCTGGAACACGTCATAGGCGATCTGGTCGGTGCGGGTGAGCTTGGCGCGATCGATCCGCGCGAGCGCGGCTAGATCGCTCTGCGCGGCGGCGCGCTCGGCGGCGATGTACGAGTCGGAGAAAGGGTCGCCGAGCCGGTCGGCGTAGCGCAGGTCGCCGCGGAACAGCGCGTTGACCGGGTTGCGCTTCAGCGAGGCCTCGTCGCTCGCGGCGAACAGCGCCTTGAGCTTGGCGTCCTCGGCGGAGTCGCCGGGCGCGGCGGCGGTGGGGGCCGCCTGGGCGAGCGCCGGCAGCGGCGCGGCGAGGCCGGACGCGAGCAGCAGGGCGACGGCGAACGGGCGCGACATCAGGTCACCTCGGGTGTGGAATGGTGTGGGATCATGGAGGCCGAGGCGCGGTGATGCACCGAAGTGCGTGCCCGCACCATCCACCTTCCGTCATGCTGAACTCGTTTCAGCATCCACGGTGCGGCGGTCTCAGCTGCCGCGGCACTCGCGGGACGGTGGATCCTGAAACAAGTTCAGGATGACGCCGGTGCGTGGGACGGACAGAGCGCCTTCCCTCAGGCCGCAGCCAGTGGCACGCGCTCGGTCAGCACCATCGCCGCTGTGCTCTGGCGAACGCCGGAGCCCGGGATCGCGGGCGATGCTCGTCGTGGCCCTGCGCTCCGGCGTCCGCAGGAGCACGCTAGCGGCGGAGGGACGCGCAAGACGCCCCCACCCGCTCAGTTGAGCCGACCCACTCCGGCGATGGCGCGATCGACCAGCGCCTTGTCGCTCTCCGCGCCGTGGCGCTCGGCGATCAGCGCGGCGGCGGCGGCGGCGGCGGCCTCGGCGGTGCGCGCGCGCACCTCGGCGATCGCGGCGCGCTCGGCGGCGGCGATCTTGTCCTCGGCCATGCGCGCGCGGCGGTCCATCAGCTGCTCGGTGTCGGCCTTGGCCTTGGCGACGATCTCGGCGGCCTCGTGGTGCGCGTTCTCGCGCATCTTGGCGGCATCCGCCTCGGCCGAGCGCGCGCGCGCGGCATATTCGTCGCGCAGCGCCTCGGCCTCGCGGCGCAGCGCCGCGGCCTCGTCGAGCTGGCGGCGGATCTCGCCGATGCGCTGGTCGAGCATCGCCGCGATCGTCTTGGGCACGCGGACCAACACCATGCCGATCAGCACCACCAGCGCGGCGATGCCGACCCAACCGGTGTCGTTGAAGCCCAGCGCGGTCGGCGCGACGTGGTCGCCCGCGCCGCCATGCTCGGTCGAGGCGGCATAGCCGCTGCCGTTGGCGAGGTCGTGCGACTCCAGACCCTCGGAGGCGGGGCCCTGGGTCGGTTCGGCGGGGGCGTTAGCCATGGTTCAGCTGCCTGCGCACCGCCTCGTTGGCGGCCTCGGTGGGGACGGCGACGCCGGCGAGGCGCTGCACCAGCTCCTGCGCCGCCTCGGTCGCGATCGTCTGGACGTTGACCATAGCCGCCGCCTTGGCGTTCGCCACCGCGACGTCGTGGTGCGCGACGCGCTCGGCGAGGTCGGCGTCGGCGTGGCGCAGCTGCGCCTCGGTCGCGGCCGCGGCGCGCGCCTTGGCGGCGGCGACCTCGGCCTGCGCCGCGGCGCGCGCGGCGTCCATGTCGGCGTTCCACGCCGCCTCGGTCGTGTCGGCCGCGACGCGCGCGCTCTCCGCGCTCGCGAGATCCTGCGCGATCTTCGATTCACGCAGGTCCATCACGCCCTGCACCCTGGGCACCATCAGCTTGCCGATCCCGAAGTACAGGATGCCGAAGGTGATGAGCAGCCAGAAGATCTGCGAAGCGTAAGTGGCGGCGATCTGACTGATTTGAGGCATGGTGATCCGCTATCCTTGCGGCCCCGCCCGGTGGTCGGGCGGGGCTGGTCCGTCGGCGTCAGGTTACGCGACGAACACCAGGATGATCATCGTCACGAAGGCGAGCAGGCCGAGCAGCTCGGCGCCCGCGAAGCCGATGAAGAGGCGGCCCTGCTGACCGTCGGCGGCACCCGGGTTGCGCAGCGCGCCCTCGAGGAAGGCGGCGAACACGTTGCCCACGCCCAGCGCGGCGATGCCCATGCCGATCGCGGCGAGACCGGCGCCGAGCAGCTTGGCGGCGTTTGCGTCCATGTCAGTAACTCCCGTTCAGAAACAATGGTGGGTGAGGAAACTCAGTGCAGGTTGACCGCGTCGTTGAGATAGACGCTGGTCAGCAGCGCGAAGACATAGGCCTGGATCGCCGCGACCAGCAGCTCCAGCAACGTGATCCCCAGCATCAGCACGAAGCTGGGCACGGTGATCAGCACCGCATAGCCCGGCCCGAGGTTGATGCCGTTGATCACGAAGGCGGCGAGCACCTTGAGCAGGATGTGCCCCGCGGTCATCGCGACGAACAGTCGCAGGCCCAGCGAGAAGGGGCGCACCAGGAAGCTCATCAGCTCGACCACGAAGATCAGCGGCACCATCAGCGCCGGCGTGCCGTGCGGCACGAACAGGCTGAAGAAGTGGAAGCCGTGGCGGCCGAAGCCGACGATCAGCACGATCGAGAAGCTGATGATCGCCAGCACGCCGGTGACGGTCAGGTGGCTGGTGACGGTGAAGGGGTGCCAGCCCGGCACGATGCCGACCGGCATGAGGCCGAGGATGTTGGCGAACAGGATGAACATGAAGAGCGAGAAGACATAGGGCACGAAGCGCTTGCCCTCGGGCCCGACGTTCGACGTCAGCATGTTCTGGACGAAGCCGGTGAAGCCCTCGACCGCGGCCTGCCAGCGGCCGGGCACGAGCTCGCGCTTCATGCCGCCGAGCATGAACAGCCACAGCACGACCAGCGTGATCACCATCCACAAAGCGGAGTTGGTGAACGACACGTCATAGCCGCCCACGATCCAGCGCTGACCGAGCACGGGCTCGATCAGGAACTGGTGCATCGGATCGATCTTGCCGCCTTCTGCCGCCACGTGCTGGTCCCTGCGCCTATAACATAGATCAAGCGCCCGGATCGTCCGGACGCTTGGTCGTCAACCGAATGATCTGCCTGAAGGCGACGCCGATCCCGAGGAACAGCATCACGATCAGTACCCAGGGCGTCGTGCCGAACCAGCGGTCGAGGAGCCAGCCGATCAGCGCCGAGCCGACGAGACTTCCGATAAGGGCGGCGAGCACGCGGTTGCCGAGCGCATAGCCCGCATCACCCCCGTCGCGCACAGCCCCCGTGCGAACCGCCTCGTCCCGGCGCGCCTGCCTCAACCGATCGTCGAGCGAAGTCAGGCGCGGGTCCGCCGCGTCGTGGAAATCCTGTCCGGGGCCGTTCTCCGCCACGCCGCCACCCTCGCCCTGAAGTTCGTTGACCAGGAGAGAATGCGCGCGAGCGGCGAGCAGCCCCGCCAAGGCGCCGTCCGGTTAGCCGGGGGGTCCGGGGGTGTCAACCTGTGTGGACGCGGGGTTAACGGAGGTTGCGCGACGCCCCGGCGCGATCGCGCGTCACACGCAGCGCGAATCGCGCTGCGGCGCGCCGGCGCCGCGCGTCTGCCAGCTGCCGTCGGGCGCCTTGTACTTCTCGCCCGGCTGGGTCTGCGCGATCAGGTTGCAGCCGCTGGTAAAGGCGAGCTGCTCCACCGTCGCGCCGCTCGCCTGCGCCTTCTGCGTATAGGCCGCCTTGCGCTGGATGTTGATGTTGCTCACCAGCGCGCGCAGCTCGGCGCTGCCGCCGCCGACCACGCCGAGATAGCCGTCGGGCTGCTCGCCGACCTGCCCGGCGGAACGCGCCGCGGCATAAGCGGGATCGCGCTGCGCCAGCGCGGCGGTGGAGAGGCCGGCGAGCGTCACCGCACCGGCGAGCATCAGATAGGCCTTCATCGTCATCACCTTCAGAAAATCCCCGGGTTCTGCTGGATCAAGGTCTTCGCCTCATTGTCGAGGCGATACACCACTTCCTGCGTCACGTTGATGTTGAGGTTGATCTGGATCGGCTTGTCGGGCGCGGAGATGTTCACGCACCCCGCGGTGGCCGCCACCAGCGTCGCCGTCGTCATCGCTGTCAAGATCGGGAGGCGCATCGGGTTCGTCAATCCTTCTTGGGTTCTGCCACGGGGGCGCTTGCGGGAGGCTGAACGGTGCCGGCGCGGCGATTCTGTTCCTCGATCAGCGCCTGGAGGTTGCGCTTCACCAGCCGCTGCGGGTCGTAGAAGCTCGCCGCCGAGTCGATGAGGCCGCGGAACGGCGCGCGGATGGTTATGTTAAAGCGGATCGGTAGCCGCGTCAGCCGCCGCAGCAGGAAGTTGCTCTTCGCCCCCTGCCCCTGCCGGATCCCGGCGAAGCGCACGCCCGTCACCATCTCGCCCGCCAGTGGCCCGTTCATCTCCACCGCCAGATCGCGATAGGTGAGCGAGCGCAGCGACTGGAACGCCAGATTGCCCCAGAAGCCGAGGTCCTTCTCGGTCAGCTCGCCGAGATAGGCGATGCTGCCGCCGCCCGCGCGCGCGACCAGCCGCCCGTCCGCGATCCGCCCGCCGCTCTCGTCGAACAGCATCGGCAGCACGCCGTCGAACGTGCCGGTCGCACTCAGATTCTTGAAGTCGAATTGCTGGAGGAACTTGCCCGCGTCCATGCCGTCGACGCGGAAGGTGAGCCGGCGCTCCTGCGGGTTGCCGAAATCGAGCAGGGTCGGCTCCAGCGTCAGCGTCCCGCCAGCGAAGGGCCAGCGCCCCTGCGCGACGCGGACACGCGTGTCCGGCAGCGTCTGATAGGTGATGCGCCCGTCGAGCACGGGCACGCCGGGGTTGATCGAGCGCACCGTCGCGACCTGGTCGGGCGCGCTTGCCAGCGCGAGCAGGTCGGTGAAGACGATCGTCCCCGCGATGCCCTCGACCGGGCCGAAGGCGGCGGCGAGATCGGTGCCCGGCGTGGTGAAGCGGCCGGTGCTGGTCACGCCGTCCGGGCTCCAGGCGATGTCGCCCGCGCCACTGACGGTGCCGCGCACGTCCGCGATCACGCCGAAGGTGAGCCGGGTGAGCTTCTCTGGCTGGAGCGTGTCGCCGAAGGTGATCCCCGGCACCGCGAGATGCGCGCTGCCCGTGCCGGCGGCGAGCCGGTGATCGATCGTGACGTCGGCCACCTTGGTGCCCGTCCCCGGCTCGTGGAGCGTGCCCGCGGCGGCGATGGCACCGTCGCGCAAGGTCAGCGTGACGTCGCGCGCGGCGAGCGGCTCGAAGCGCGCGGGCGTGGCCTGATCGGCGACGGTGAGCGCCCCGTCCAGCGCGAGCGCGCCGCCGTCGAACCGCCATCGTCCGTCCGCCGCGCTCATCACCAGCGGCACGTTGGCGATCGCGCCGCCCGCCCCGGCGAAGCGCCCCGTGACGCCGGCGCCGCCGAGCGTTCCGTCGAGACGCGCGGCGTCGATCCGGGTCACGCGTCCGGGCGGGCCGATCAGCGCGGCGACGTCGCTCAGCGCGAAGCCGCGGTCGGCGAGCCGCAGCCGTGCGTCGGCGGCGGTGAGCCGCAGCGGCGTCCCGCCCAGTGAGCCACGCAGCGCCACGTCCTCGATCCGCGCCCCACCGCTCACCCGCCCGTCCGCCACGCGGACCAGCGCGTTGTCGAGCGGGCAGAGCGTCAGCGCGGTACGATCGAGCGCCAGGCTCGACACGATGAGACGATCGAATCGCAGCGGCGCGCAGCCGGGCGCGAGCGTCAGCGCACCGCCGCGGCCGAGCCGCGCGTCGAGCGGCAGGCTGAGCCGCTCGACCCGACCGCCGGGCAACGGCCCCGACAGCGTCGCGCTGGTGCGGAGCCGAACGCCGTCGCTCGTGGGCGAGAAGGAGAGCGGGGTGAGGTCCAGCGTGGCGCCGTCGCGGGCGTAGCGCGCGATCGTCGCGGTGCCGCCGACCGCCGCGCCGGGCGCCGCCTGTGTCAGCCGCACCGCCGTCGCGGGCAGCCCTCCGCCGCCGAGCGTCAGCCGGCCGGCGAGTCGCGGCCCCGCGGGATGACCGAGCACGATCCCGCCCCCGTCGAGCGACGCGCGCGCGCCGGTCGCCGCGACGATCTCGGCGCGGTCGACCGTCAGGAGCGCCGTCGCGCCGCTCGCCAGCGCCATATCGGCGGTGACTCGCATCCGCCGCGCCGCGGCGTCGAGGTCGTGCGCGAGCGCGGCGCCGAGCGGGGCCAGCGGCGTGCTGACCGTCGCGTCGCGCACGATCCGCAGCCGCGCCCGCTGGCTCGGCGCGAGCGCCACCGCCGCGGCATCGAGCCGGCCGGCGACCGTCGCGCCGCGCGCGGCGAGCCGCCACGTGCCCTCGAAGCGGGTCGCGCCGCCGCTCGCCGCCGCCGCGCGCAGCCGCGCCGCGGTGAGGGCGAGCGTGCCGCCGCTGCGCCTCGCGTCGCCCGCGAAGCTGACCGTCCCACCCAGCCCGTCGAGCCGCCCCGCCGCCGCGGTCACCCCTTCCGCACGCAGCCGCGCACTGCCGCGCCAGCGATCGAGCGCGGGCGACAGCGCGGCGTCGAGCGTGACCGTTGGCGCGACCACCCGCGCGCCCGCGCAGTCGAGCGCCGTGGCGCGGACCGGTCCGATGAGCCGCGGCGCCTTCTCGACCACGCGCACCGACACGCCCGCGTCGAGCCCGCGCAGCGCGCAACCGCCCGCGTCGAGCAGCGGCGCGGCGGCGAGCAGACGACCGCTGAACCCGTCGTCGAGCAGGCCGCGCCCGCTCAGCCGCAGCGCCACCTTCCCCTGCGGCGTTGTCAGCGCGACCCGCGCGTCGGCGACGTCGAGGTCGATCGCGGGCAGCGCGAAGCCGCCGCCCGAGCCGGCGGGCAGCAGCCGGTCGATCGCGCCGAGCGACAGCTTACCGTCGGCCAGCCGCCCCGACAGGCGGACATGCCCCGCGCGCACGCCGACCAGCCGCGGGCCGAAAAGACCGAAGTCGGTCTCGGTCTCGACCCAGTCGGCGACGAGGTCGGGCGCGCGCGGGTCGCCGATCACCACGCCGGTGAGCCGCTGGCGGCCGAAGCCCAGGTCCTCGATGGCGTAGCGGCCGGCGACCCCGCGTCGCGCCAGCTCGCGATCGATCACGTGAGTCGCGATCGGCACGCGCGACAGCCACAGCGTCGCGCCCCCGGCGAGCGCCAGTCCCGAGACCGCGATCAGGGCGCGACGACGCGCGCTGGTCACCTCGGATCTCCGTCGCGCGTCATTCGATCGCCAGCATAGGCCGCCGCACCGGCCGGGCGCAATTGCGCACGATCGCGCGCTCGCCTAGGCGACCCGCGATGGTCGACGAAGAGATCGCCGCGAGCGACGTCCAGGGCCACCGCGGGCGGCTGCGCGCGCGGTTGCTCGCCGACCCCGACGGGCTGCACGACTATGAACTGGTCGAATATCTGCTCGGCCTCACGCTGCGACGGGTCGATACCAAACCGCTCGCCAAGGAGCTGCTGCGCACCTTCGGCGGGCTGGGCGGGTTGATGGACGCCGATCCGCTGGTGCTCGCGCGCGTGCCCGGCATGGGCGAGACCAGCGTGGCGGGGCTGCGCATCGCGCGTGCCACCGCGATCCGCCTGCTGCGCGAGCGCGCCACCGCCGCGCCGATCCTGTCGAACTGGCAGGCGCTGGCGGACTATCTCCATGCCGATATGGCGCACGACACCATCGAGAGGTTCCGCGTGCTCCATCTCAACACGCGCAACATGATCGTGCGCGACGAGGTGATGGCGCGCGGCACGATCGACCAGGCGGCGGTGCACGTGCGCGAGGTGATCAAGCGCGCGCTCGATACCGGCGCGGCGGCGCTGATCCTGGTCCACAACCATCCCTCGGGCGATCCCGCACCGAGCCGTGCCGACATCGACATCACGCGCGCGATCGTCGCCGCGGCGCGACCGCTGGGGATCGCGGTACACGATCACGTCATCGTCGGCGCCGCGGGGCAGACCAGCCTGCGCGCGCAGGGGCTGATCTGAGTCGCGGCGTCACGCCGCGGCCGCGGCCGGCGCCATTTGCCCCCCACGCCGCACGCTGCTACCCGCCCGCGCATCTTCCCGCCTCGCTCCAGGACCGCGCGCATGATCCCCCGCTATTCCCGCCCCGAGATGACCGCGATCTGGACGCCCGAGGCGCGCTACGCGATCTGGTTCGAGATCGAGGCGCATGCCACCGAGAAGCTGGCCGAACTCGGCGTCGTGCCGCAGAGCGCGGCGGACGCGCTCTGGGCGTGGTGGGCGACCAGGCCCGCGATCGACGTCGCCGCGATCGACGCGATCGAGGCGGTGACCAAGCACGACGTGATCGCCTTCCTCACCTGGGTGGCGGAGCAGGTCGGCGACGAAGCCCGCTTCATGCACCAGGGCATGACCTCGTCCGACGTGCTCGACACCACGCTGGCGGTGCAGCTCGCCCGCGCCGCCGACCTGCTGCTCGCCGATCTCGACCGGCTGCTGGAGGTGATCGAGCGCCGCGCGCGCGAGCATAAGCTGACGCCGACGATCGGGCGCAGCCACGGCATCCACGCCGAGCCGGTCACCTTCGGGCTCAAGCTGGCGCAGGCCTATGCCGAGTTCGACCGCTGCAAGACCCGGCTGATCGCGGCGCGCGCGGACATCGCCACCTGCGCGATCTCGGGCGCGGTCGGCACCTTCGCCAACGTCGACCCGCGCGTGGAGGAGCATGTCGCCGCCGCGCTCGGCCTCGCGGTCGAGCCGGTGTCGACCCAGGTGATACCGCGCGACCGGCACGCCATGTTCTTCGCGACGCTGGGCGTGATCGCGGGCTCGATCGAGCGAGTCGCCACCGAGGTGCGCCACCTCCAGCGCACCGAGGTGCTCGAGGCGGAGGAATATTTCTCGCCCGGCCAGAAGGGCTCGTCGGCGATGCCGCACAAGCGCAACCCGGTGCTGACCGAGAACCTCACCGGGCTGGCGCGGATGGTGCGCGGCTATGTCACGCCGGCGCTGGAGAATGTCGCGCTCTGGCACGAGCGCGACATCTCGCACTCGTCGGTGGAGCGCTACATCGGGCCGGACGCGACGATCACGCTCGACTTCGCGCTGGCGCGGCTGACCGGCGTGATCGACAAGCTGCTGGTCTATCCCGAGCGGATGCAGAAGAACCTCGACCGCATGGGCGGGCTGGTCCACTCGCAGCGCGTGCTGCTCGCGCTGACGCAGGCGGGGGTGAGCCGCGAGGACGCCTATCGGCTGGTGCAGCGCAACGCGATGCGCGTGTGGGAATCGGACGGCGCGCTGTCGCTCCAGGAGCTGCTCAAGGCGGATGGGGAGGTCACCGCGGCGCTGTCACCCGCCGAGATCGACGACAAATTCGACCTCGGCTATCACCTCAAGCACGTCGACACGATCTTCGCGCGGGTCTTCGGCGCGGCCTGACACCGGGCGGCACGGCGGATCGAGTCCACCGGGCCACCCCTGTTGCCGGTCGGGTCAGCGGAGATACGGCTCCTCCTCCTCCACCACGTCGACATAATCCTCCTCGGGCGCGTCGAGTTCGGCGGGCATGACGATCGTGCTCTGCGCGGAGAAGCGTCCCTCCACCTGCGCGCCATTGTCGACCGCCAGCGTGCCGTAGCGACAGTCGCCGAAGATCCGCGCGCTACGCTCGATCACCAGATTGTCCGCGGTGATGGTGCCCTCGACCTGCCCCGCGATGCGCGCCGCCTTGGCGACGATGTTGCCGCGGATCACGCTCTCCGCCCCCTGCACCAGCGTCGCGCAGGTGAGATCGCCGTCGATCCGGCCATCGATATGGATGTCGACGGTGGCGCTGAGATTGCCGGTGACCGCCACGTCGCCGCCGATCAGCGAGAAGGGCGTGTGTTTGGCCCCGGTCGCTGGCGGCGGCACCAGGACGGGCGGCCGCGCGGGCGGAGGCGGCGGGGGCGAGTGGCGGCTGCCGAACATCGACATGATCATTTTCCTCTGGTGTCGCCGAAGGTGAGAAAGGGCTGCGGATCGACCGCGGTGCCGTGCAACCGCACCTCGAAATGGACGTGGGTGCCGGTCGACCGCCCGGTCGATCCCATCCGCGCGACCGTCTGCCCGCGCTCGACATGCTGGCCCAGCGTCACCTCGGCGGCGGACAGATGGCCGTAGCGCGAGGCGATGCCGTTGCCGTGATCGATCTCGACGAGCCGGCCATAGCCGCTGCGCTCGCCGACGAAGCTGACGCGTCCCGCCGCGGCGGCGAAGATCGGCTCGCCGTAGCGACCGCGGAAGTCGAGCCCGGCATGGAAGGTCGGGCGCCCGCTGAACGGATCGCTGCGCACGCCGAAGCCGCTGGTGCGGCTCGACTCGCGCGTCGGACGACCCGAGGGCACCGTCGCGGCGCCATCGCCCACCGCGGTCCAATGCGCCACCGCCGCGGCGAGCCGCTCCAGCGCCGCGGGCGCGGCGGTGCCGTCGTCGGGCCAGGGGATCAGCGGCCCGCCCTGCGCGCGTCGGCCGCGCGCGGCCAGCGCCTCGGCATCGAGCCCGAGCCGGCGCAGCGCGGCGCCGCGCCGCGCGCGATCCGCGTCGAACGCCTGCGCCAGCCCGCGCGCGAGCGCCTGCTGCCCGGCATCGAGCGCGCCCAACGTGTCGTCATCCGCCGCGACCGGTCGGCCGAGCGACGGACGCGCCACCGGCTGCCCCAGCCGCGAGGTGACGAGCTGCTCGATCAGCCGCTGGCGCCGCAGCAGCTCGCGAATCATCGCGGTGTGCGCCGGGCTCGCCGCCGGTGCAGCGCGTGGTGTGGGCGCGTGTCCGGGCGGCGGCAGCGGCGCGGCGGCGAGGACCGGCGTGGCGGGCATGACTCGCGACGGCAGGGGGTCCGACGAACGCAGGCTCACCACGATCGCGGTGAGCGTGCCCCCCGCCCAGACCAGCAGCACCAGCGCGCCCGCCGCCACCGCGCGCAGCTGGGTGCGGCGTGACACGCGGATGAAGCGGACCCGCCCGTCGCTGCGGAGGAACAGCTCGCGGTCCACGAAGGTCTGGCGCGACCAGGCCGCCACCGCCTGCCACGAGCTATTCCTCGACAATGATCCGCCGCCCGCCGTTGTCACCGCATCGGCGAGTAACAACACGGCACCACCAGCGGCAATGCCGCGGGCGATGATCTCCCCAAAACGGGCCAGCACCGCGCCGACAGCTTGCATGACGGCGAAGCGATCTTGATGATCAGGAGCGCTGATCTGCGCCTGCATTGGTCGGATCGATCGATATAGTTGACGGACCACACACTCTTTTCTCGCGCCGAGGAACGCGCGACTATGGCGCGATGGGTACGATTCTCGGGGCCGTCCTCGCGGGCGGACGATCGCAGCGCTTCGGCAGCGACAAGGCGCTCGCGCGTCTCGCGGGCAGCGCCCTGCTCGACCACGCGGTGGCGAGCCTGGCCCCCTTCGTCGCGACGGTGGTGGTGGTGGGCCGCGCCGACGCGCCGGTGGCGACGATCCCCGATCTGCCGCGCGCCGGGCTCGGGCCGCTGGGCGGCATCGCGGGCGCGCTCGCCTATGCCGCGGCGGCGGGACATGACGCGGTGCTGACGACCGCGTGTGACACCCCCTTCCTGCCGCCCGACCTCGTCGCGGCGCTCCGCGCGGCGGGTGCGGCGCATGCCGCCGAGGCACCGACGGTGGGCTATTGGCCGACGCGGCTCGCGCCCGTCCTGCTCGCGCACCTCGACTCGGATGGACCGCGCGCGATCCGGCACTGGGCGGCGGGTGCGGGCGTGGTCGCGCTCTGCCCAGGCCTGGTGCTCGCCAACGTCAACACGCCCGACGACCTCCGCCGGCTCGCCGCGGCGCGCGCCTAGCAGCGCTACCGCGCCGCGGGTGCGCCGACCTCGTCGACCTGCTCGCGCGCCTCGACCTGGTTGATCAGCGTCAGCACGTTGACGATCAGGACGCGCATCGCCGCGCGCGCCGCCTCGGCGTCTCCCGCGAGGATCGCGTCACGCACCGCCGTATGTTCCGCGATGCTCGCCGACCGGCCCGAGATACGGTTGGTGAAGCGGATCGAGGTGCGCAGCGCGGTGGTGACGATGTCGCGCAACCGCGTGAAGAAAGGATTGTTCGAGGCGCGCAGCACCGCGACGTGAAAGGCGATGTCCGCGTCGAGCGTGTCGTCCTCGCCGCGCTCGGCGGCGCGCATCCGCTCGAGCCCCGCGCTGATCGCGGCCTGCTGCTCGGGCGTCGCGCGCTGTGCCGCCAGCGCCGCGCCCTCGGGCTCCATCGCGATGCGCAACTCGTTGAACTGGCGCAGCAGATCGATCGACAGCTTGCGCTCGAGCAGCCAGCGCAGCACGTCGGGATCGAACAGGTTCCACGCGTCCTGCGGGCGGACGAACGTTCCCTGCTTGGGCCGCGCGCCGAGCAGGCCCTTGGCGGCGAGCATCTTCACCGCCTCGCGCGTGACCGAGCGGCTCACGCCATGCGCCTTGACGATCTCCGCCTCGTTGGGAAAAGGGCGGTCGGTATAGTCGCCCACGACGATCGCGCGCCCGAGCACGTCCTGCAGGCCGTAGGTCAGGTTGCGGCCGAGTTCATGCTGCACGGGGAACCTCGTCATCGATGGGGCGGACGTGAGACGCGTCCGAGACGACAGTCCTAGCCCGCCCCGCGTTCATCGAGAAGATTAATCCGTCATCCGACTTGCTCAGAAACGGAACCGCAGCCCGAGCGAATAGACCCGCTCCAAATACCGCGTCTGGAAGCGATAGCTGTCACCCGCCGCATTGTACGAGCGATAGGTCTTGATCGGCTGGGCCAGCATGTTGAGCATGTCGAACACCACGGTGACGTTCTTGGTCGGGGTGACCGACGCGGTGAAGTCGAGCGTGCCGAGCGAATCCTGGTACAATGGCGAGAGAAAGCCCTGGATGTCCTGATACTCGACCACGAAGTCCGAGCGCCAATTGTACGCCAGCCGCGCCGCGAACACCGGCTTCTCGTAGAAGGCGACGAGATTATAGGCGTGTTTGGACAGGCCGGGCACCGGACGCAGGCCGGGCAGCCGCTCGCGCAGGTCGGGCGACAATTCCGTCTTGCCGTCGAGATACGTGTAATTGGCCTGCACCCCGAAGCCCTTGGCCCAATCGGGCAGCGACGCGATGTCGAGGAAGCTGGTGAAGGACGCCTCGATCCCCTGGATCCGCCCGTCGCCGCCGTTGACCGGCAGGTTGGTCCGCACGTCGGGCGCGCCCGGGTTCACCTGATCGACCGTCGTGCGGAAGATGAAGTTGCTGGTGTCGCGGCGGAACGCGCCAAGCGTCACCGAGCCGGTCGAGGAGAAATAATATTCGAGCGACGCGTCGTAATTGTTCGATCGCAGCGGCTTCAGATTGGGATTGCCGCCGTTGACGTCCTGGATGCAGTTCGGATTGTCCGGGCCGGAATCGGGGATCGTCGGGGTCGGCACGCACACGCCCGGGAAGGGCGAGAAGGTACGCGACGGGTTGAGCTGATCGAAGCCCGGACGCGTGCGCGTCTGGGTGAAGGCGAGCCGGAGCTGGAGCTGGTCGGTAAAGCCCAGCCGTGCGCTCGCATTGGGCAGGTAATCGACATATTCGTTCTGGCGCGACACCGGCGTGAACACGTCGGAGCCGGTCGAGCTGTCGCGCGAGTTGCCGTTGACGGTGGTGCGCGTGCGGATCACGCGCAGGCCGACCGTGCCGTCGATCGGGAAGCCGACGTCGACCGCATATTTGGCCTGCGCATAGGTGGCCAGCGCGGTCTCGTTCGCGCTGAACGCCTCCAGCTCGTTGAACGGCGGCGTGCCGGTGGGGAAACCGGCGATCGAGCGCAGCGCGTCGACATTGTCGAACACGCTGTTCCACGTCGCGCCGGGGAACACCGTCTGGCGCTGGAGGTCGTCGTAGCGGAAGCCGCGGCGGATCGGCGCGAGCTGCACCGGCAGATCGGCGTAGAGGATGCCGCGCTCCTCCAGCGCCTGGTAGCGCTGGCCGTTCTGGCGGCTGGCGTCGCGATCGTTGTAGCGCAGGCCGAACTGCAGCCGCGGCAGCCAGCTCAGCCCGGTCTCCCACTCGGCGTCGACGCGGCCCTGCACGTCGCTCCCCTCGGCGCGGTAATTGCGGTCGAACAGACCGCGGAAGACGTAATTGGCCGGGTTGGCGGGATCGAAGTCGAGGAACTCGAAGACACCCCCGCCCTGGCCGCGGTCGACGTCGAAATCGACTCGACGTGCGGGCGACGAGGCGAAGGCATAGTCGATGTTGGCGTTGCGCTCGGTGTAGGTGCTGTCGGTGTAGGCGACATCGGCGGTCAGCTTGAACCGCTCGCCCTTCCAATTGACCCCGCCCGCGATCTGATAGGTGTCGGTGCGCGCGTCGTTGAACGCGTCATAGCCGTCGGGGCGGGTCGCGCCGGTGACGGTGAAGCTCTTGGCCGAGCCATTGTCGCGCAACACCACGTCGCTGTAGACGCTGTTGCCGAAGGTCGGCGCGAACAGCCAATGGTTGCGGTCGCGCGCGCGATAGCCCTGGAACAGTCCGTCGACATAGACCTGGAGCTCGGGCGTCGCCTGCCACTGGAACGCGGCGTTGACCGAGGGGCGCCAGCGGTCGCCGCTGCCGTAGAAGATCCCCTGCCCGTTCGGCCGGACGAAGCCGCCCGGGGTGGATTCGTCGGTGAACCGGTCGTTCTCGCGCGTCGCGTCGAGGAAGTTGATGTTGGTCATCGACGCGTTGAGCAACAGCCCCATCTCGCCGATGCCGGTGTCGAACCGGTCGCTGATGAGCAGGCTGCCGTTCCAGTCGGGCTGCGAGCTCTGCTCATACACCAGTCCGTTGATCGCGCCGGACAGCTCGAAGCCGTCGAAATCGAACGGCCGCCGCGAGCGGACGTTGACCTGGCCGCCGATCCCGCCCTCGATCAGATCCGCGGTCGACGATTTGTAGACCTCGAGCGCGGCGACCCCGCCCGCGGGGAAGTCCTGCACCGCGACGAAGCGATTCTCCGCGGTGAAGATCTCGCGGCCGTTGTAGGTGGTGGAAATGTCGGTGAGGCCGCGGATCTGCACCTGTGCCGCCTCGCCCGCCCCGCGATTGACCTGCACGCCGGTGACCCGCGCCAGCGCCGCGGAGGCGGTGACGTCGGGCAGCTTGCCGATGTCCTCGGCGACGATCGCGTCCACCACCTGATCGGCGTTGCGCTTGATCGCCTGCGCGCTGGCGACGCTGCGGCGCAGGCCGGTGACGACGATATCCTCGCCCGCCGAGGGATCGGCGCCGGCGACCTGCTCCTGCGGCGCCTGGGCCGGGGGGGCGGCCGGCGCGCTCTCCTGTGCGAGCGCCGGCTGCGCCAGCGCCAGCGCACTCGCCACCACGGACGCCGACTGGAGCATCCCCACCTTCACTCGCATCTCTCTCTCCCTGTCGCGCCCTTACTCCGGCGCGGGCGCCGTCCTTATGCCCGCGCGGACTTGCGGGCAACCCTTTGATATTATTATACGCCTTTTCACCGGCCGGGCCCGGAGCTACGGCCGGTCGCGCCGGCATGCCGCACGAAGGCGACCGAGAACAGAGAAGAGACGGAGGAGATGAGATGACCCGCCACCCGCTGCTCGCCGGCGTCGCCGCGCTGGGCACCACGATCGCGCTCGCCGGCGCGCTGCCCGCGGACGCGCGCGCGATGTGGAGCAAGGCCGAGGCGAACCGCTGGTACGACAAGCAGCCGTGGATGGTCGGCGCCAATTACACCAATCGGTCGGCGATCAACCAGTTCGAGATGTGGCAGGCGGACACGTTCAACCCGCAGCAGATCGACCAGGAGCTGGGCTGGGCGCAGGCGATGGGGATGAACGTGATGCGCGTCTATCTCCACAACATGCTGTGGGAGAAGGACGCCGCCGGGCTGAAGCAGCGGATGACGCAGCTGCTCGACATCGCCGATCGGCATCATATCCGCATCATGTTCGTGCTGTTCGACAGCTGCTGGGACCCCGATCCCGTGGATGGCCCACAGCGCCCGCCGATCCCTGGCGTCCACAATTCGGGCTGGATGCAGGCGCCGGGCGCGGCCCGGCTCGCGGATGCCAGCCAATATGGCAAGTTCGAGGCCTATGTGAAGGACGTCGTCGGCAGCTTCGCGCAGGACAAGCGCGTCGTCGCCTGGGACGTGTGGAACGAGCCCAACAATTCGGGCGGCGGCAATTACAAGCCGACCCCGCGCAAGACCGAGCTGGTCGCGGGGCTGCTCGGCCAGGTGTTCGACTGGGCGCGCAGCGTCGACCCGAGCCAGCCGCTCACCAGCGGGCTGTGGATCGGCGAGAGCTGGGACCGGCAGGACACGCTCGACGCGGTGGAGAAGATCCAGGTCGCCCAGTCCGACGTGATGAGCTTCCACGATTATAACTGGCCCGAGCAATGGGAGAAGCGCGCGCGCCAGATGGCGAGCTACGGCCGCCCCGTGCTGTGCAGCGAATATATGGCGCGCGGCAACGGTTCGACCTTCGACGGCTCGCTGCCGCTCGGCAAGAAGCTCAAGGTCGCGATGTTCAACTGGGGCTTCGTCGACGGCAAGACCCAGACGCGCATGCCGTGGGACAGTTGGAAGAAACCCTATACCTATGAGGAGCCGACCGTGTGGTTCCACGAGGTGCTGCGCGGCGACGGCACGCCCTATCGCGCCGCCGAAGTGGATCTGATCAAGCGGCTGACGCGCGAGGCGAACGGCGCGCCGCGGCCGTGAGGCGCCCGGCCCTGCCGCGGCTCGGCGCGCTGCTGCTCGCCGGCACGCTGCCGCTGGGCGGCGCCATCGCGGCCGACCCCGCCCCCGCGACCAACCCGCTGTTCGCGGGGGCCGATCCGGGGGTGCTCGTCGACCGCGGCACGGTGCGGCTGCTGCCCACCGGCGACGGCGACAGCCTGCGCGGCTGGAAGCGCACCGACGGGCAGTGGCGTGCGGGGCCGCCGCTCATCGCGCTGCGCGACATCGCCTGGGTCGCCGACGGCGCGCCGCGGCATTTTCTGTGGGCGCCGGACATGCTGGCGGCGGACGGGCGCTATTATCTCTATTATTCGATCGGGCCGCAGAACCCGACCCCGAGCCGGATCGGCGTCGCCACCGCGATGCGCCCGGACGGACCGTTCACCGACTCGGGCCGCCCGCTGCTGACCGGCGGCGACGGCTTCGAGGCGATCGATCCCGCGATCTTCGCCGATCCGCGCGACGGCCGCGTCTACCTGCTCGCGGGCGGCAGCGCGGGCGCGCGGCTGCGGATGTTCCAGCTCGGCGCCGACCGGGTGACGATCGCGCGCGAGCTGCCGATCGCGCAGCCGCCGCATTTCACCGAGGGCGCCTATGTCCACGTGCGCGACGGCGTCTATTACCTGTCCTACAGCCACGGCCGGTGGAATCGCGGCGACTATTCGGTCCATTACGCCACCGCGCCCGGGATGTCGGGGCCATGGACCTATCGCGGGCGGCTGCTCGCCAGCGACGCGCGCTACAAGGGGCCGGGACATCACAGTTTCTTCCGCGATCCCGCGGATGGCGCGTGGAAGATCGCCTATCATCGCTGGCAGTCGGTCAGCGGCGACGGTCCCTATCGCGGCCAGCGCCAGGTGGCGATCGAGACGATCCGCTACCTGCCCGACGGCGCGATCGCGCCGATCGTCATGACGCCCTAGGATCTGCCCCACCCGATGGAACCGTGCTCCTGCGGAAGCAGGAGCCCGTGCCACAGACCTAACGCTCGCCGTGCGTCCTCGGCGCCCGCGATCGATACTGTCTTCCCTACCCATAATGAGCGCTGCCACCGCGCCGCCCCTTGTCAAATCCACTAACCGGACATATTGTCCGGTTACAACGACTCGTCGGCCGTCCCCGGGATCCACCCGCGGGCGGCCGGCTGCTGCTGGACGACATGACATGGCTGAACAGGCTGCGCACGCGAACGACACGCCTGGAGAGGAAGCCCGAAGCACCGACGAGACCGCCCCCGCCAAGCGCAAGCTGAGCGGGCGCGCCAAGATCATCCTGATCGCGCTCGCGCTCGGCGCGCTGGCGGGGATCGCGATCTGGTACCTGCGCTACGAGAGCCACGGGAAATATCTGCAGGACACCAACGACGCCCAGGTGCGCGCCGACATGGTCGTCGTCGCGCCGCGCGTCGCCGGCTATGTCGCCGAGGTGTTCGTGCAGGACAATCAGGACGTCCGCGTCGGCCAGCCGCTCGTCCGCATCGACCCGCGCGACTCGCGCGCCCAGGCCGCGCAGGCGGACGCGCAGATCGCGGTCGCCAACGCGCAGGCCGATAGCGCGCGCGCGCAGGTCCGCGAGCAATATGCCGCGATCGATCAGGCGCGCGCGCAGCTCACCGCGGCGCAGGCGCGCGCCGCGCACGACGCCGCCGAGGTGGCGCGCTACCGCCCGCTCGCCGCGTCGGGTGCGGAGAGTCGCGAGCAGCTCGCCTCGCTCGAGCTCGCCGCGCGCCAGTCCGCCGACCAGGCGCGCGCCCAGGCGGCCGCGGTGGAGATGCAGCGCCGCCGCGTCGCGTCCTACGAGACCCAGATCCGCCAGGGCCTGGCACAGGCGCAGGCGGCGCGCGCGCAGCTCGCCTCGGCCAATGTCAACGTCGGGGCCACGCTGATCCGCGCCGCGATCAACGGCCGCGTCGGCGACAAGACGGTGGAAGTGGGTCAATATGCGCAGACCGGCACGCGCCTCATGTCGCTGGTGCCGCTCGATCGGCTCTACGTCACCGCCAATTTCAAGGAGACGCAGCTCGCGCTGATGCGGCCGGGCCAGCCGGTCGAGATCAAGGTCGACGCGCTCGACGGCATCACGCTCAAGGGCCGCGTCGCCAGCTTCTCGCCGGGCACGGGCGCGCAATTCTCGCTGCTGCCGCCGCAGAATGCGACGGGCAATTTCACCAAGATCACGCAGCGCGTGCCGGTGCGGATCGAGCTGGAGGCCACCCCCGAGGTGCGGCGCCTGCTCGTCCCCGGCCTGTCGGTGACCGCGACGGTCGACACGATCTCGGCCAAGGACGAGATCGACCGGCTGCGCGATCGCCAGCAGCAGCTCAACCAGCGGGAGCGCTGAGGTGGCGAGCGCGGCCGCGCCGCGGCGCGACGCTTCCCCGACGCCGGCGCAGGCCGCACCGCAGCGCGCCGATCTCGCGGCGTGGCTGGCGGTCGCGGCGGGCACGCTCGGCGCCTTCATGGCGACGCTCGACATCTCGATCGTCAACTCGGCGCTGCCGACGATCCAGGGCGAGATCGGCGCGAGCGGCACCGAGGGCGCCTGGGTGGCAACCGCCTATCTGGTCGCCGAGATCGTCATCATCCCGATGTCGGCCTGGCTCACGCGGCTGCTGGGCTTGCGCACCTTCCTGCTGATCGCGGCGACGCTGTTCACGATCTTCTCGGTGCTGTGCGGCACCGCCGACACGCTGCCGCAGATGATCGTCGGCCGCATCGGCCAGGGCTTCACCGGCGGCGCGATGATCCCCACCGCGCAGACCATTATCGCGCAGCGCCTGCCGCGCGAGCAGCAGCCGATCGGCATCTCCGCCTTCGGCATGACCGCGATCCTCGGCCCGGTGCTCGGGCCGCTGGTGGGCGGCTGGCTCACCGAGAACATCAGCTGGCATTATGCCTTCTTCATCAACCTGCCGATCTGCGCGATCCTGGTGGTGCTGCTGCTCGTGGGACTGAAGCACGAGAAGGCGCAGCTTCACCTGATCGGCGAGGCCGATTGGCTCGGCATCCTCGGCCTGGCGCTCGGGCTCGGCGGGCTCACCGTCTTCCTCGAGGAAGGTCAGCGCGAGCAATGGTTCTCGTCCGAGCTGATCCGCTACATGGCCGCCATCTCGGTACTCGGTTTCGCGCTGCTGATGGCGGGGCAGTTCCTGGCGCGGCGGCCGATCATCAAGCTGCGATTGCTGCTCGATCGCCAGTTCGGCTCGGTCGCGCTGATGGGCATGGTGGTGGGGGTGGTGCTGTACGGCACCTCCTACGCCATCCCGCAGTTCCTCGCCGCGATCGCGGACTATAACGCGCTGCAATCGGGCAAGGTGGTGCTGCTGTCGGGCATCCCCAGCTTCTTCATGATGGCGATCGTGCCGATCCTGCTGCGCCACGTCGACGTGCGCATCGCGGTGGGCGCCGGGCTGCTGATCATGGGGACGTCGGCGCTGCTCGACTCGACGCTGACGATCGACGCGGTCGGCGCCGACTTCGTCGAGTCGCAGCTGCTGCGCGGCGTCGGCCAGATCCTTGCCATGCTGTTCCTCAGCCAGGCGGCGGTGCGCTCGGTGCCGCCGGTGGAGGCGGGCGACGCCTCCGGGCTGTTCAACTCGGCGCGCAACCTCGGCGGCAGCTTCGCGCTGGCGGGCATCTCGGTGATCCAGGACCAGCGCAGCTGGTTCCACAGCCGCCGCATCGAGGAGACGCTCAACGCCAACTCGGTGATGGTGCAGGATTATATCAACGGCACCGCGCAGTCGCTGGGCGGCCGATCGACCGCATTGCGCGCGCTCGGCCAGCAGATCCAGGGCCAGGCGCTGGTGATGACCTACAACGACATCTTCTGGATCATGGGCGTGGGGACGCTGGCGGTGCTGCCGCTGGTGCTGTTCCTCCGCCCGCTACCCAAGGGCGCCCCTCCGGCGGCGACACATTGATGCGACACGCTCCCCTCCCCGCTCTCGCGCTGCTGCCGCTGGCGCTGCTCGGCGCCTGTACCGTCGGCCCCGACTATCACGGCCCGCCCGCGACCGCGGCGGACGCGGTGCAGCGCGGCAGCTTCGTCCGCGCCGCCGACCCGGCGCTCCGTCCCGGGCCGGGCGTGGCGCGCTGGTGGGAGGGGCTCGGCGACGCCACGCTGACCGCCTTGGTCGACGACGCGCTCGCGCACAGCCCGACGATCGACGCGGCGCAGGCGCGCATCCGCGAGGCCGGCGCGCGGCTGCGCACCCAGCGCGCCGACCGGTTGCCGAGCATCAGCCCGAGCGCGACCTATCTCCACGCGCGGCTGCCCGGCACCGCGCTGGGTGGCGGCGAGAGTGGCGACGCGGGGGGCGATGCCGGGTCGGGCGGCTCGGACAGCAGCGCGATCGACTTCTACAATCTCGGTGGCACCGCCTCCTGGGAGCCCGATCTCTTCGGCGCGCGCCGCCGCGGGGTGGAGGGCGCGCGCGCGACGGTGGAGGAACGGTTCGCCGACCTCGCCGACGCGCAGGTGAGCCTCTCGGCGCAGGTGGCGCAGGCCTATGTCGGCCTGCGCGACGTGCAGGAACGTATGCGGCTCAACGCCGAGTCGAGCCGGTTGCAGCAGCGCCAGCTCGATCTCACCCGGCAGCGCTACGCCGCCGGCGCGGCGTCGCAGCTCCAGGTCGAACGGTTGCAGAACCAGCTCGAGAGCACCGACGCGCAGCGCATCCCGCTTGGCGCACAGGTCGCCGAATATCTCGACCAGCTCGCGGTGCTGACCGGGCGCACCCCCGGCGCGCTCGACAGCACATTGGCAAGCGCGGCGCCGCTGCCGCTGCCTCCGGCCGAGGTGCCGATCGGCGACCCGGCGGCGCTGATCGCGCACCGGCCCGACATCCGCTCGGCCGAGCGCGCGCTGGCGGCGAGCAACGCGCAGATCGGCGTGAACAAGGCCAAGCTCTTCCCGTCGCTGAGCTTCCTCGGCATCTTTGGGCTCGGCGGCACCAACATCGGCGACGTGGTCGACCCCGACAAGCTGACCGCGCTGGTGGCGCCGATGCTGAGCTGGTCGTTCCTCGACTTCGGCCGGACGCGCGCCGCGATCGACCAGTCCGAGGCACAGCGCGATCTCGCCGCGGCCCAATATCGCCAGCGCGTGCTGGAGGCGCTGCAGGACGCCGAGACCAGCCTCTCGCGCTTCGGCAACACACGGCGTCAATATGCGCAGCTGCTCCGCGCCGAACGATCGGCCGCGCGCGCCGCGACGCTCAACGGCCAGCGCGTCGCCGCGGGAACGAGCAATGTCATCGATCAGCTCGACGTCGAGCGTCAGCGCCTCTCCGCCGCGATCGCGGTGGTGCAGGCCAAGGCGCAGCTCACCGACAGCTATATCGCGGTGCAGAAGAGCCTGGGGCTCGGCTGGAGCGGGCCGCCGGCGTCGGACACGACGGCTGGCCGAGGCGGCTTGGAGAAAAACGCACTGGCGGGTTGAAGCGACCTCGCGCGCGCGGGGGAAGCTGGGCGACGGGTAGCCGGTGATCCACCTGAGTTGAACCAGCGACGTGCTCCTGCGGACGCAGGAGCCCAGAGCCACGATCGTCATGATTGCGGCACTGAGCTCCTGCTTCCGCAGGAGCGCGGTTCACCCGAAGTGGATCAGACCCTAGCTCGACGACACGCCCTGCCCCGCGCCTCTGCGCCCGCGGCGTCGGCTGTCAGGCCAAGGTCGCGGTGGGCGTCGCCGCTGCCATGCCGAACAAACCCGCGATGCCGAGCGACCCCGCGATCGCGGCGGCGTCCACCTGTGCCCCGACGCTGGTCGACCGCCCCTTGCCCGGACGAGTCGCGGCGCGACGCAGCGCGCGGATCAGGCTGGCGGCCTCGTCCGCCAGATCGTCCACGCCGTCGCTGGTGTCGAAGAGCGGCAGCAGCGTCGACCCGCGGCGAACGGTCACCGCCGCCTCGCGCGTCGTGTCGCCAGCGGCATCGCGCGTGGGGAGCGGGGCGGCGGTCGCCGCGACCGCGGCGGCGGGTTGCGTCGTGGGCGGCACCGGCTCGCCAGTCGCGGCCTTCATCCCCGCGATGGCGGTCAGCACCGCGCTGATCTCGCCGCCCGCGCCGCCCTCGGGCGAGTGCCGGCGGTTGGCAGCCGCGATGTCGGCCGCGGCCTCGCCCATCACCGGCGGCTCCACCTCCCCACGGGGCGTCGCACGGAGCGTCGGGAGCGACAGCGAGGTCGGCGCGCCCGGCAGGCCGCCCGCATTCGCATAGTCACGCTCCGCCGCCACGATCGCGCGCGCCAGGTCGGCCAGCTCCTCCGCCAGGATCTGGGCCGCCCGCCGATCGTTGCGCATGATCGCGCCCAGCGCCTGCATCTTGAGCAGTCGGAGCTTCTGGCGCAGCGCCTCGAGCGAGCGCGCGGCGAGATCGCTCCGGCTCGTCTCGGCGAGCTTGTTGAGCTTGGCCGCCACGTCCTCCATGATCAGCAGGCGCCGGCGCGCGTCGCCATCGTCGCGCCCCGCCAGCGGCGTCTCGGTCGCCGCCATGCCGCCGGCGGCGAGCAGCGACGGTCGCGTGCTCGATTCCACCTCGGTCGCATAGCTTGCCCGGCCCCAGTCGGTGCGCGCCAGCTGCAAGGCCGCCGCGTCATAATATTCGGGGATGTGCTGCGCGGGGCGCGCCGCGCCCACTGCCGTGACCATGTTCATCGCTGCGCCTCGTTGTTTTCCAGCCGTGCCACCGGCCGATAGTCTGTCCGCGCGCACGAACCGGTCGACAATTACCCGGAACCCAATTGCCTCACGATCCGCCGCGTACTGTCTTCCTTATAGCAGCCACGCGTCCCGCCCGGACCGGAGCGCGCCGCCGGGTTTCACCATTCTGGCTGCGCGGCGATCGTTTTGAGTAAACTCGTCCCTGCCGTTCGCCCCGTTCCCGCCGCCGGCCGCGCTATGATGGTCAAATTCACGAGCGAGGAAGCGGGGATGACGACACACGCCGTGAGACTTGCCGCGGTCGGCGCGCTGGCGCAGGCGGTCGCCGCCTGCTCGGACCCCAAGGTCGCCAACAAATCCAATTTCGCGCGCGCGGTCGCGGAGGCGATCGCGACCAGGCCGCCGTGCATCGACATCCCGAAGGGCGATGGGGCGGACCCGTTCCCCTTCGGCGCGTCTGCGAGACCGCCCTTCCCGCGCTACGTCCGGCTCGACGAGCGCGCCACGAAGGGCGAGGCGAACAGGCAGCTCGACGCTCTGGTCCACGCCGGCCTGCTCCGACGCGAACGGACGCAAGTGCATGAAACCACTGGGTTCGCTGGCGAGACCCGCAGCGTCCCGACGCTCGCCTACACGCTGAGCGACACCGGACGGGTCGCGGTCGCCCAGGCCGACACCGTGCGCCGCGCGACGTCGAGCCGCGGCGAGAGCCTGTGCCTCGGCCGCGCCATCGTCGACGAGGTGACCAACTTCACCGAGCCGGGCGACGCCTTCGGCCAGAAGATGTCCGAGGTGCATTACCGCTTCCACGTCGCGGATCGTCCCGCCTGGGTCGGCGACCCGGCGGTCACGGCCGCCTTCCCCGAGATCGCGCGACAGCTCGCCGACGATCAGAAGGGGCGGACGGTCCTGGTGCTGACCAACGAGGGCTGGAAGGATCAGCAGCTCGTCGCCGGCTCGTGAGCGCGCCGCGCGCCTCAGCGCGGTCGCAGCCCGACCAGCAGCAGTCGCAGCGCGTCGCCGAGCTGCTGCCGCCGCTCCGCCTCGCCGCCATGTTTGAGCAACAGCCCGCTCAGCATCCGCATCGCCAGCACCAGGTCGCGCGCGCCGAGTTCCGGGGCTAGCAGGCCGTCGCGGTGCGCGCGCGCCGCGATCGGCTCGAACAGCAGCTCCAGCCGCCGGCGCAGTCCCTCGAAGGCGGCGCGATCGGCACCGTCGAGCGGCATGTCGAGCGCCAGCCGCGTGAAGAGCGCGGTCGCCGACGCCCCCTCCAGCACGACATGAGTCAGCGCGGCGTCGAGCGGCAGCTCGGGATCGAGCCGCTCGCGCATCCGCTCGATCTCCTGCTCGAAGATCGCGAGCGCCAGCGCCATGCGATCCTTGAAATTGCGGTACAGGGTGCCGCGCCCCACGCCGGCGGCATCGGCAATGTCCTCGAGCGGGACGAGATAGCCGGAGCGCGCGAAACACTGGCGCGCCGCCGCGATCAACGCGTCGCGCCGCGCCTGCGCGTCGCGCCGCATCGGCCGCCCCGGCGCCGCGCTGATCCCGTCCGTCATGGCTCGTTGTTAGATGCTGCGGTCGCGCGGGGGAAGCGTCGCCGCGCCGGGAGCTAGCCAGCGGCGCGCGGCTCGCCTATCTGGCGCGCTTTCGCCATCACACAGGTTCTTCCCATGGGTTTCCGCTGCGGCATCGTGGGCCTGCCCAACGTCGGCAAGTCCACCCTCTTCAACGCGCTGACCGAGACGGCCGCGGCGCAGGCCGCGAATTATCCGTTCTGCACGATCGAGCCGAACGTCGGCAACGTCGGTGTGCCCGACCCGCGCCTCGCCAAGCTGGCCGAGATCGCCAAGTCGGGCAAGGTGATCGAGACCCAGCTCGGCTTCGTCGACATCGCCGGGCTGGTGCGCGGCGCCAGCAAGGGCGAGGGGCTGGGCAACCAGTTCCTCGGCAACATCCGCGAGGTGGACGCGATCGTCCACGTGCTGCGCTGCTTCGAGAATGACGACATCCAGCATGTCGACAATCGCGTCGATCCGATCGCCGACGCCGAGACGGTCGAGACCGAGCTGATGCTCTCCGACCTGGAGAGCCTGGAGAAGCGTGTCCCCAATCTCGCCAAGAAGGGCCAGCAGGGCGACAAGGAGGCCAAGCTCGCCGCGGTCGTGCTCGGCCGCGCGCTCGACCTGCTGCGCGACGGCAAGCCCGCGCGCCTGACCGAGGCCAATGACGCCGAGGAGGCGCGCGTGCTCGACCAGGCGCAGCTGCTCACCGCCAAGCCGGTGCTCTACGTCTGCAACGTCAACGAGGAGCATGCGTCGGCGGGCAACGATTATTCCGCGCGCGTCTTCGCCAAGGCGGCGGCGGAGGGCGCGCAGGCGGTGGTGGTGTCCGCCGCGATCGAGGCCGAGATCGCGACCATGCCCGCGGACGAGCGCGGCGAGTTCCTGTCCGAGCTGGGGCTGGAGGAGACCGGGCTCGCGCGCGTGATCCGCGCCGGCTATGAATTGCTCCACCTGCTCACCTTCTTCACCGTCGGGCCGAAGGAGGCGCGCGCCTGGACGATCGAGGCGGGCTCCAAGGCACCGCAGGCGGCCGGCGCGATCCACTCCGATTTCGAGCGCGGCTTCATCCGGGCCGAGACGATCGCGTTCGACGATTATGTCGCGTGCGGCGGCGAGGCGGGCGCGCGCGACGCGGGCAAGCTGCGCCAGGAGGGCAAGGAATATGTCGTCCATGACGGCGACGTGATGCTGTTCCGCTTCAACGTGTGAGGCCGCCGCGATCGGTCGCGCTGGTGGCGGGCGGGCTCGCGATCGGCGCGGCCTTCCATGCGGTCGATGTCATCCACTACGGCTGGTGGCCCTATGCCTTCGGGCCGGCGCCGCTCAACCTGTTCTGGAACCTGCTGCTGCCGCTCGACCTCGGCCTGATCGCGCTGCTGGCATGGCGGTGGCGCGCCGGGCTGGTCACGACCGCGATGCTGATGGTCGCTGACGTCACGGTCAACGCTTATGCCTGGCTCATCCTGGGGTTCGACGCCTTCGCGGGCGCCGTGCCGGTACAGGTGGGCTTCGCCGCCGCGGTCCTCGCGCTGGCGTGGCGCTATCGCGCGGGCGGGCCCTTCACCACCGGCTGATCGAGCAGATTGGCATAAGGCGCGCTCGGCGGCGCATCGGGGGCGTCGCGCGGTTCCATCCACTCGGCCTCGTTGCCGGGGACGGGGGTTATGTCCATCACCGGGGTCTTGGGCGCGGGGCCGGTGGGGCTCGGCGCCGGCGCCGTCTGGTTGCCGCCGCCCTCCCCGCCACAGGCGGCGAGCAGCAGCGGGAGCAAGGACAGAGGGACGGTACGCATGCCGCGACAAAGCGCGAGCGCGCCGCACGTTCCCGCGGGCTGGCGCGCGGCGCGGCGAGCGGCTAAGGCGCGCGGGTGATCCGGCTGCTGCTCTCGATCGTCGCGCTGCTGCTCGCGCTGCCCGCGAGCGCGGCACCGGCCTGCCACGAGCCGGCACCGGTGAGCGCCGCGGCGTCGATGCATCATCACGGGCGCGCGCCCGCCGCGCCCGTGGTTGCGCCGCACGATTGCCTCGGCTGTGTGCCGCCCGCCTTTCTGATCGGCGGTGTCGTCGCGGCGCCGTGGCACCCGGCCGAGCGGCTGCGCGCACCGATGCGCGACGAGCGCACCGCCGGGGCGGCGCTGGCCCCGCTCTCCCCCCCTCCGCGCGCGGCGTGACCTGCCGGGGCCTCCGCCCCGACCGTCACGACTGCTACCCGGAGAGACATCATGTTCCGCCACGCCCTGCTCGCCGCTACCGCGGCGGCGGCCACGTGCCCGACGCTCGCGTCGGCACAACATAGCGCCCACGATACCCAGGCGACTCACGCCGACCACGCCGCCGACGATCGCGCCGGTGCAACATCGCCCGACCATCGCGCCGCCCCGCACGCGGTGCCCCACCACGCGCCGTCGGGCGAGCGGGACGGTCCCGCGGCGCCACCGTCCGCTACGGGACCCGACACGCGCGAGGGCGCCCCGCCTCGCCAGGAGACGGGGCGCCAAGCCCGCGCGACGAGCACCGCCCCCGGCGCTGCGACCGGCCAGGCCGCGCCCGACGCGCCCGCGATGGATCATGCCGCGATGGATCATGCCGCGATGGGGCACATGACGACCGGCGCGCACGCGAGCATGGCGCACCCGATGCCCGCGCTCACCGCCCCCGCGGCGTGGCGCGACGCGTCCGACGCGGCGCTGGCGCACGCGCCGCGCGGGTCCGCCATGTCGGGGATGACGATGGGCACCGCCGCGGGCTGGTACACGCCCGGCAGCGGCACGTCGCGCAACCCCGCCGGCGAGGGGCCGATGCGCGGCGCGATGCTCCACGCCGGCGACTGGATGCTGATGACGCACGGCTATGTCTGGGCGATGGCGACCGATCAGGGTGGGCGCCGCGGCGGCGACGGCGCCTATGTCCAGTCGATGGCGATGGTGATGGCCGACAACGACCTGAGCGATCGCGTCCACCTCCAGTTGCGCGCGATGGGTAGCCTGGAACCCGCGATGGGCGCGCGCGGCTATCCCAACCTCTTCGCCACCGGCGAGACCGCGAACGGCCGCGCGCTCGTCGACCGCCAGCACCCGCACGATCTCTTCATGGAGCTGGCCGCGCGGGTCGACTATCGCCTCGGCGGCGACACCAGCCTCTTCGTCTACGCCGCCCCCGTCGGCGAGCCCGCGCTGGGTCCGAGCGCCTTCATGCACCGCGGCTCGGCGCGCTACCTGCCGATGTCGCCGATCACGCACCATTGGTTCGACTCGACCCATATCACGTATGGCGTGCTCACCGCGGGTGTCTCGGCGCCCAAGGTCCAGCTGGAAGGGTCGTGGTTCAAGGGCCGCGAGCCCGACGAGCGGCGCTGGGGCTTCGATCCGATCCGACTCGATTCGTGGAGCGTGCGTGGGACGTGGACGCCGTCGCCCTATGTCGCGCTGCAGGTCAGCCACGGACGGCTCAAGGAGCCCGAGGTGCTCCACCCCGGCGAGGATGAGGACCGCACCACCGCGAGCGTGAGCTACGCGCGCGCCGGTCTGGCGACGACGCTGGCCTGGTCGCGCAAGGACCGCCAGCCGGGTGACGTGCTCGACGCCTTTCTCGCCGAGGCGACCTACGAGCTGACGCCGCGCCACGCATTGTTCGCGCGGGTGGAGAATGTCGCCAACGACGAGCTCTTCCCCGACCATGACGACCCGCTGCACGACCGGCGTTTCCGCGTCACCAAGGCGGAGGCGGGCTATGCCTATCGGCTGCCGATCGTCGGGCCGCTCGGGGTCGCGCTCGGGGGCACGGTCGCGGCCTATGCCAAGCCCGCGGCGCTCGACGCCGCCTACGGCGACTCGCCGGTGAGCTGGACGCTGTTCGCCAAGTTCGCGGTCGGTCTGTAGCCGCCGACGCCTATCGTCTCGCGGCGGCGACCTCCGCCGCCGCGAGACTTTCCGCCGTCATCGCAGCGGCGTAAGCGCCCGCCATGACGCTACGCCCGCTCCTCGCCGCCGCGCTCCTCACCCTCGGCGGCTGCGCCTACCCCCATACGCCGCCGGCCCTGCCACTCGTGACCGCGCCTGACCCGTCCCGCGCCGCTCCGGCGGGTGCGGCGACGACCGTGGCGGAGGCGAGCGTCCCTGCCCCGGTGACGATCCTCGTCTCGATCGACGGCTTCCGCCCCGATTATCTGGAGCGCGGCGTCACGCCGCGGCTGTCGGCGCTCGCGGCGGGCGGGGTCAGCGCGGCGATGCGGCCGTCCTTCCCATCCAAGACCTTCCCCAATCACTGGACGCTCGTCACCGGCCTGGTGCCGGACCGCCACGGGATCGTCGCGAACTGGATGGAGGACAGGGCGCGGCCGGGCGAGACCTTCACCATGGCGAGCGACGATCCCTTCTGGTGGAACGCCGCCGAGCCGCTGTGGGTCACCGCCGAGCGCGCCGGCATCCCGACCGCGACGATGTTCTGGCCGGGCTCCAACGTCGCCTGGGGCGGCACGCGCGATCCCGCCCACCCGCACGCGGATGTCGGCGCCCGCCCGCACGACTGGCAGCAATATAATGAGGCGGTGAGCGACCGGCAGCGCGTCGACGCGGTGCTCGACTGGCTGCGGCGCCCGGCCGGGGCGCGGCCGCGCTTCGTCACGCTCTACTTCGACGAGGTCGACACCGCCGGCCACGAATATGGCCCGGCGGACCGGCGCACCTTGACCGCGGTCGCCGCGGCCGACGCGAGCGTGGGGCGACTGGTGGACGGGCTCGCCGCGCTGGGCCAGCCCGCCAACCTGGTGATCGTCTCCGACCATGGCATGGCGCCGATCGCGCCCGAGCGACGCATCGCGATCGACTCGATCGTCCCGCCGACCGACGCGCGGGTGGTCGAGAGCGGCCCCTATGCGACCGTCGCGCCGCTGCCGGGACGCGAGGCGGCGGTGGCAGAGGCGCTGCTCCGCCCACACCCTCACATGACCTGCTGGCGCAAGGAGGCGCTGCCGCCGCGCTTCCGCTACGGCCGCAACGCGCGCGTGCCAGCCTTTCTCTGCCTGGCCGAGGACGGCGCGGAGGGCGGCTGGATCCTCGCCAAGAACGCGACCGACGAGGCCACGCACCGCGGCGCGCACGGCTATGACAATGACTCGCCCGACATGCGCGCGCTGTTCGTTGCCAATGGGCCTGCCTTCGCGGCGGGCGAGCGGCTGCCGACCTTCGACAACACCGACGTGGCGCCGCTGCTGCGCGATCTGCTCGGCCTGCCCGCTGGCATTGGGCTGGACGGCGATGATGCGCCGTTCCGCGGCGTGCTGCGGCGCTAGGGTGTGAGCCAGCCGGTGTGAGCGTGCCGGGTGCTCCTGCGGACGCAGGAGCCCAGCGCCCCGAGCGTCACGCCTGCGGCGCTGGGCTCCGGCGTTCGCCGGAGCACGGTTCGACCGGGGGCAGGAAGCAGGCACTAGGGCGGAGCCACCTCGTCTAAAGCGGCGATGGGCTCCGGCGAACGCCGCAGCCCAAGGCCACCGACGCGACCGCCTGTGGCTATGGACTCCCGCGTGCGCGGGAGCACAACTCGGTTCGGATGGATCGGGCTTCAAGCGCCGCGCCGGCTTGATCCGCCGCGACGATCATGGCGAAGTGGCGCGCGAGAGGAGAGCGGCGCGATGCAATATTTCGAGGACATCGCGGTCGGCGCCACCGCGCGCTTCGGCCATTATGCCGTCACCCGCGACGAGGTGATCGAGTTCGCGCGCAAATACGATCCCCAGCCGTTCCACCTCTCCGACGAGGCCGCGGCGGCGACCCATTTCGGCCGGCTCTCGGCGAGCGGCTGGCACAGTTGCGCGATGGTGATGGCGATGCTGGTCGAGCAGCTTCGCGCGGTCGAACAGGCCGGGCTGGGCTCGCCCGGCATCGACGAACTGCGCTGGCTCACCCCGGTCTATCCGGGTGACACGCTGCGCTGCGAGACCGAGGTGCTGGAGAAGCGCGTCTCGCGCTCACGTCCCGAGATGGGGATCTACAAGAGCCGGCTCACCGCCTTCAACCAGCGCGACGTCGCGGTGCTGACGATGGTGTCCAACGCGCTGATCGCGACGCGGCCGGCGGGGTGAGCGGAGTCGTCCGACGATCGCCGTGCTCCGGCGAACGCCGGAGCCCAGAGCCGCGAGGATAACGTGCGTGGCACTGGGCTCCTGCGTGCGCAGGAGCACGCTCGTGCTTCAAACGTGGCGGATTTATACTCTACGCCCCCGCGTCAGCAGGAGCACGGCTGAGCGAGACGCTACCCTCGCCTCACCCTCGCTACCGCTGCAGCGCGGACACGCCCGGCAGCTCGCGGCCTTCCATCCACTCGAGGAAGGCACCGCCCGCGGTCGAGACGAAGCTGAACTGCTCGGCTACCCCGGCCTGGTTGAGCGCCGCGACCGTGTCGCCGCCGCCCGCGACCGAGACCAGGCTGCCCTCCTTGGTCAGCGCCGCCGCGGTGCGCGCCAGCGCCACCGTCGCGGTGTCGAACGGCGGCGTCTCGAACGCGCCGAGCGGGCCGTTCCACACCAGCGTCCGGCAGGTCTTGAGCACGTCGCCCAGCCCCTCGACCGCGGCCGGGCCGATGTCGAGGATCATCTCGTCGTCGGCGACCTCGTGGACGTTCGCGGTGCGCACCGGCGGGTTGGCGCGGAATTCCTTCGCCACCACCACGTCATAGGGAAGGTGGACGATGCAATTGGCGCGATCGGCGGCCTCCAGGATCTCCTCGGCGGTGCCGGTGAGATCGTGCTCGCACAGGCTCTTGCCCACGTTCACGCCGCGCGCGGCGAGGAAGGTGTTGGCCATGCCGCCGCCGATGATGAGGTGATCCACCTTGCCGACGAGATGCTTGAGCACGTCGAGCTTGGTCGAGACCTTGGCGCCGCCGACCACCGCCGCCACCGGATGCTCGGGCGCGCCGAGCGCCTTCTCGAGCGCGTCGAGCTCAGCCTCCATCGCGCGCCCGGCATAGGCCGGGAGCACCTGCGCCAGCCCCGCGGTCGAGGCGTGCGCGCGGTGCGCGGCGGAGAAAGCGTCGTTGACATAGAGGTCGCCGAGCGCGGCGATGCGGTCGATCGTCTCACGGTCGTTCTTCTCCTCGCCGGCGAAGAAACGCGTGTTCTCCAGCACCGCGACGTCGCCGGGCTGGAGCGTGGCGACCGCCTCGGCGGCGCCTGCCCAGTCGACGAAGCGCACCGGGCGCCCGAGCACGCTCTCATACGGCCGGGTGATCTGCGCGAGCGAGAATTCGGGCGCTGGCTGCCCCTTGGGGCGGCCGAAATGCGCCAGCACGAGCACGATCGCGCCCTTGTCGGCGAGCTCGGCGACGGTCGCGACGGTGGCGCGCAGCCGCGTGTCGTCGGTGACCTGGCCGTCCTTGAAGGGGACGTTCAGGTCCTCGCGGACGAGGACCCGCTTGCCGGCGACGTCGCCGATGTCGTCGAGCGTTCGAAAAGACTTGGCCATGAATCCTCGATCCTGATCCTGTCACCGACGGCGATCGTGCCGCCCTGTACCACCATCGCGCAGGCGCCGCCGCGCCAGTCGGGCGTCATCGCCTGTTTGAGGCCGGGGGCGAGCGCTTCCATCCGCTCGCACGGGTCGCACTCGCGCGTGATCTCAAGCAGCACGTCGGCGCCGATGCGGAGCACCATGCCCGCGCGCTGCGGCAGGTCGAGTTCGTCGACCAGCAGGTTGGCGCGCCGCTCGGTCCAGTCGATCGTGTGACCGACCAGCCGCATCGCCGTGTCCCAGTCGCCGCGCTCGATCAGCGTGACCTGGCGCTTGTACGGCTTGCCGCGCATCGCGCCGCGAAAGTCGCCGTGGATGCCGCCTACGAGCGACACCTCGGCGCGCGCCACCGTCTCGACCGGCGCGCGCGAGCGGGCGTGGCGCGCGATGCCGAGCAGCACGCCCGTCACGCCCGCCCCCACCTCAGCCGAGCTTCGCCATCGCGGTCGCGGTGTCGACCATGCGATTCGAGAAGCCCCACTCATTGTCGTACCAGCTGACCACACGCACCAGCTTGCCGTCGATCACCGCGGTCTCGAGGCTGTCGACCGTCGACGAGTAAGGCGTGTGGACGATGTCGATCGAGACGAGCGGCTCGTCCGAATAATGCAGCACGCCCTGCATCGCGCCCTCGGCCGCGGCCTTGAGCAGCTGGTTGACCTCTTCCTTGCTGGTGTCGCGCTTCGGCGTGAAGGTGAGGTCGACGAGACTGCCGTCGGGCACCGGCACGCGGATCGCGGAGCCGTCCAGCTTGCCCTTCAGCTCGGGCAGCACCTCGCCCACCGCGCGCGCCGCGCCGGTGGTGGTCGGGATGATGTTCATCGCCGCCGCGCGCGCACGGCGCAGGTCGCTGTGGATCTGGTCGAGGATCTTCTGGTCGTTGGTATAAGCGTGGATCGTGGTCATCAGGCCGCGCTCGATCCCGATCGAGTCGTTGAGCACCTTGGCCACCGGCGCGAGGCAGTTGGTGGTGCACGACGCGTTCGACACGATCGTGTGCCCGGCCTCGAGCTTGTCGTGGTTGACGCCGTAGACGACGGTGAGGTCGACGTTCTTGGCAGGCGCCGAGATCAGCACCTTCTTGGCGCCGGCGTCGATATGCTTCTGCGCGCTGGCGCGATCGGTGAAGAAGCCGGTGCATTCCAGCACGATGTCGACGCCAAGCTCGCGGTGCGGCAGGTTGGCGGGATCGCGCTCGGCGGTGACGCGGATGCGCTTGCCGTCGATCACCATGTCCTGCCCGTCGGCCTCGACGGTGCCGGCGTATTTGCCATGGACGCTGTCGCGGCTGAACAGCCACGCATTCGACTTGGTGTCGGCGAGATCGTTGATCGCCACCAGCTCGAGGTCGCTGCCCCGCTCGATCAGCGCGCGCGCCACCAGCCGCCCGATCCGTCCGAAGCCGTTGATCGCTACCTTGGTCATGCGCCTGTCTCCGCGTAAGTTCGGTGTCGCGCGTGCCTTTGCGCCGGACGGCGCGCGGCCGTCAACCGCTGCGGTGCATCCGCTCGTCTCTACGCCATCTTGTCGACGCGCGCGGGCGATCCTATCGCCTCTCCGCATGGACAACCCAGCGATCGACCGGCTCGATGCCGCCATCACCCGCGTCGAACGCGTCTTGGAACAGCGCCTCGCCGCCGCCGCCACGCTCGCGCGCCGCCACGAGGCCCTGCGCGACAAAATGGGCGAGGCGGTCGCCGCGCTCGACGAGATCATCGCGCGCGGGGGGCAGGACTGATGGCACGCGTGACGCTGCGGATCGGCGAGACGAGCTACGACCTGGGCTGCGGCGACGGCGGCGAGGCGCGGCTGATGCAGGCCGCCGCGCTGATCGACGAGCGCTGGGAGGACGCGCGCCGCGCCGCCGGCGCGGGCGGGGTCAATCGCACGATGCTGCTCGCCGCGCTGATGGTGGCCGACGCGCTGATCGAGGCGCGCGAGGCGCCCCCGCCCGAGACGCCCGAGGGGATCGCGCTCGATCGCCTGTCGGAACGGCTCGAGAAGCTCGCCGCGGCCCTTGAGCAGGCGCCACCGACGTCCTAGATAGGGGTCGGCGGGTTCTGCCCGGTACGAGCTTATACATATCCCTGAGGCTATTCATCTTCCATGGGGGTTGTCCCTGCCCGGATCCTGGTCCGACGTACATGATCCCCACCTGACGTACTGGGCGTCAGTGGATACATCGGCCAACGGCCATGGCGGTCCCGCCACCCCGCCTTTTTCCGCGACATGACCGACAAGCGCGCGCTCCGCGCCGCCGCGCGGGCGGCCCGCGACTCGTTCGTCGCCGCGGGGGTGCCGGCGCTGCCCTGCCCGCGCGAGTTCGTCGCGTTGCTCGTGCCCGGCATGGTGGTGGCGAGCTACGCGCCGATCGGCAGCGAGGCCGATCCCGCCGCACTGGAGGCGGCGGCGCGCGCGGCGGGTTGCCGGCTCGCGCTGCCGCACGTGATCGATCGCGCGACGCCGATCCGTTTCCTCGCCTGGGACGCCGACCTCGAGCTCGCTGACGGACCGTTCGGGCTGCGCCAGCCCGATGGTGCGCACGCCGAGGTGGTGCCCGACCTGGTGCTCACGCCGCTGGTCGCGTTCGACGCCGCGCTGAATCGCATCGGCCAGGGCGCGGGCCATTACGATCGCGCCTTCGCCGCCTATCCCGCGGCGCTCCGCATCGGTATCGCCTGGAGCGTGCAGCAGCTCGACTCGATCACCCCCGATCCGTGGGACGCCCCGCTCGACGCGATCGTGACCGAGCGCGGCTGGATCGCGGGGGCGGCGCGATGACGCCGTCGTGGCGCAAGCCGGTGGGGATGCTCGCGATCCTGCTGCTGATCGCTTTGTGGTGCGTGGCGATCGCGTCGCTCTCCGGCGTGATCGGGCGCTGGCCGGCGCTGGGGCAGCTCGGCTTCTACCTGGTGACCGGCATCGTCTGGATCACGCCGCTCAAGCCGCTGCTGCGCTGGATGGAGACCGGGCGCTGGCGGTGAGGTGAGGCGCGCTGAAACGCCCCCGTCTCTGCCTGCCATGGTCCACGTTCTGCCGTCATCCTGAACTCGTTTCGGGATCCACTGGCCCGCAAGCGCCGCTCGCTTCGAATATGCGGCACAGTGGATCCTGAAACGAGTTCAGGATGACGGTGAGGCGAGTGGCGGACGCGCCCGCGCCGAGCGCCGATCTCGCGCTCGGATACCGACGATATGCTATGATGGCACGCGGCACATCGACGATGGCCACCACCGACCGTGGCGCGAGTGACGGGGCTCGAACCCGCGACCTCCGGCGTGACAGGCCGGCGCTCTAACCAACTGAGCTACACCCGCAGCGGTCGCGCCGGGCCGAGGCGGCCCGCTGCGACGATCGACGGTCATGCTTGGATCTGCGGCCTCCCCGAGGGGTGGCGCGAGTGACGGGGCTCGAACCCGCGACCTCCGGCGTGACAGGCCGGCGCTCTAACCAACTGAGCTACACCCGCTTGCAGAAGCGTGAGGCGCGCCAACTAGGCGGCACGCCGGGGGCTGTCAACGGCTATTCGGCGTCTTTCTCGCCGCGCCGCGCGAGCACGCCGGGGCGCCCCTCGCGGGTGCGGGTCAGCGTGCCGTGCTCGAACAGGAAGCCCGCGATATCGGGGCGCCCCGCGGCGGACAGCACGGTCTGGACGATGATGAGGATCGGCACCGCGAGCAGCGCCCCCACCGTCCCCCATACCCATCCCCAGAAGGAGATGGAGATCAGGATCATCACCGGGTTGATGGTGAGCCGGTGGCCGACGATCAGCGGCGTCACCACGTTCGCCTCGATCAGATGCGCGCCATACATGATCGCGGGCGCGGACAGCGCGGTCCACACGTCGGCGAAGGTCATCAACCCGCCGATCGCGAGCAGCAGTGCCGCCACCACCGGGCCGAAATAGGGGATGTAGTTGAGCAGCGCGACGATGCCGCCCCACATCAGCGGAAAGGGCATGCCCAGCAGATGGAGCGCACCCGCGATGATGATCCCGAGCGACACGTTGATGACGGTGATCGTGCCGAGATAGGAGGACACGTCGTCCACCATCTCCTGCAGCACGCGCGCGGTCGCCATCGCGCCACCGAAGCTCGCGCGCTCGGTGATCATCCGCTCGCGCGTGCGGGTCCAGCCCGACAGGAAGAAGAAGGCGACCAGGATGGCGTAGAACACCTGGATGATCACCGCGGGCGCCGACGTGGCGGCGAGCTCGACGATCGAGCTGGGCGGCGCCACCGCGGCGGTGGGCGACGGGCGCACCGGGGTGGTGGCGATCTGGCGCAGGGTGCGGTTGGCGTATTTCTCGAGGCTGGAATAGAGGTCGAGCAGCGGCGCGAGATTGTCCTGGATCCGCCCGATCCTTGACGGCAGCAGGCGGAAGAACTCGGTCGCGGGGACGATGATCGCGGCCAGCGCGATATTGGCGATCGTCAGGAACAGCAGCACGCACAGCAGCGCCGCCACCGCGGACGGCAGCCGCCGCCGCTCGAGCCACTCGAGCAGCGGGATCAGCGCGAGCGCCACCACCAGCGCCACCGCGGTGGGCATGAAGAACTCCGCCCCCGCCTTGAGCGCGAACGGCAGCCCGATCATCAGCCCGATCCCCGCGGTGAGCGTCAGCGCGGCGAGCAGCCGGTCGCGCCGCAGCACCACCTGCGGATCGCCCTCCGCCGACAGCGCCGCCGCGGCCGGCGGGAGCGGCGGCGCAGCGGGTGCCGGAGGCGGCGGGAGATCGGCCATCGAGATTACCTAGCTGGTAGAAAGCGCGGGGAAAAGGAGCCGCAGACCGGCCCAGGCGTCAGGCCGCCGCCGCCTGCCACGGCCCCTGTTCCAGATAGAGGTAATCCGGATCGAACTCGCCCACGCGGGCGAGCCCCGGCTCGTCGAGGATCGTGACGGTGCCGCGCACCACCTCGACCAGTTTCTCCTCGCGCAGCCGGCGCAGCGTGCGGTTAACGTGAACGCTGGTCAGCCCGCACGCCTCGCCGAGATCCTGCTGAATCAGCGCGAGCTCGAACACCCCGTCCCTGCCGCGTCCGGTCGCCGCGAGCCGATGGTAGGTCTCCAGAAGGAAGTGCGCGATCCGCCCCGCGGCGTCGAGCCGCCCAATGCGGAAGATCCACTCGCGGTGCAGCGCGGCGTCGAGCAGCGTCGAGCGCCACAGGATGCGGGCGAGCTGCGGATGATCGGCGACGATGGCGGCGATCGCGCTGTGCGGGATCATCGCGACTCGGGTCTCGGTCAGCGTGCCGACGTCATGGTCGAGCCGCTGGAGCGGGTAACCGTGGAGATCGACGAAATCGCCCGGCACCTGGAGCGCGACGAGCTGACGGAAGCCGTCGCGCGCGTCCATGTAGCGGCACATCGCGCCTTCCAGCAGCAGCGTGCTGGAGCGCAGCCTGTCACCGCGCCGCGTGACGATGGTGCGCGCGGGCAAGGTCTCGATCCGCTCGACCGCGCGTTCCAGCACATCCTTGTCGGCGTCGCTGATCGCGTCGCGACCGCGGCCGCGTAGGAAGTCCCGTGTCACGCGCATGTCTGTCCCCCGCTCCTTGGCAAACAGACCTATGCCGCGAAACGTTCCCGGAACAAGCCCCTCGGCTCCTGGGCGACGATCGGGCCTGCGGCGTTGCGCGCCAGCGGATCGGTGAGCGCACCGATCGCCGCGCACCGCCTCCGCTGCCGCGGAGGTGAGCGCCGGCCACCTCGTTCGACGACCTCATGATGCCTCGAACAGGTCGCTTCAGCCGCCAGCATCGAACATCGGGTTCGCTGTGATGCGAGACGTGAGTTGATTCTGAAAGCGCGCAGCGCGATAGAAGGAGCCATGGTTCGAACGACCGGTATGGGGAGCGATAGGCGCGCCGTGCGCAGGCGCCAGGTCACGCGTCGCCGCCTGCCGCGCGTTCTCCGCACCCACCGCCGCCGCACGCCGCAGGAGTAAGCCACCGATGACCAGCCCGTCCCCGATCCGCACCGAGCGCCACGGCGACGTGCTCGTCATCGTCTCCGACAATCCGCCGGTGAACGCGCTCAGCGCCGCGGTGCGGATCGGGCTGGAGGCGGCGATCAAGGAAGGCGCCGCGGATCAGTCGATCGCGGCCATGGTGATCCGCTGCGACGGCCGCACCTTCTTCGCGGGCGCGGACATCACCGAGTTCGGCAAACCGCCGGTCGAGCCGCTGCTGCCCGTGCTGGTCGACATGATCGAGGCGTGCGGCAAGCCGGTCGTCGCCGCGATCCATGGCACCGCGCTGGGCGGCGGCTGCGAGGTGGCGCTCGGCTGTCACTATCGCGTCGCGGTGCCCTCCGCGAAGATCGGCACGCCCGAGGTGAAGCTCGGCCTGCTGCCCGGCGCCGGCGGCACGCAGCGGCTGCCGCGGCTCGCCGGGGTGCGGCTCGCGCTGGAGATGACCGCCAAGGGCGAGCCGATCTCGGCGCAGCGCGCGCAGGAGGCGGGCCTGATCGACCGGATCGTCGGCGAGGACAGTCTCGCCGCCGACGCGCTCGCCTTCGCCGACGAGGTCAAGGCCAAGCGGCCGATCCCGCGCGCGGCCGAGAAGACCGTCGCGGCCGATCCGGCGGCTGTCGCCGCGTTCACCAAGGAGAACGCCCGCCGGTTCCGCGGCTTCGACGCGCCCGCCGCCAATATCGACTGCGTCGTCAAGGCGACCGAGCTGCCCTTCGCGGAAGGGCTCGCCTATGAGCGGCAGGCATTCATGCGGCTGATGACCGGCACGCAATCGGCGGCGCAGCGCCACATCTTCTTCGCCGAGCGCCAGGCCGCCAGGATCGACGACGTCCCCGCCGACACCGCGCTGCGCCCGATCGCGCGGGTCGGCGTGATCGGCGCCGGCACGATGGGCGGCGGGATCGCGATGAACTTCCTCTCCGCGGGCATCCCCGTGACGATCGTCGAGATGGCGGAGGAGGCGCTCGACCGCGGCACCGCCGTTATCCGTAAGAACTACGAAGCGACCGCGGCGAAGGGGCGGATGGAGTTCGCGCAGGTCGAGGCGGCGATGGCGGCGCTGACGCCGACGCTCGACTTCAACGCGCTCGCCGACTGCGACCTGATCATCGAGGCGGTGTACGAGAATATGGAGGTGAAGCAGGAGATCTTCGCGCGGCTCGACGGCATCGCCAAGCCGGGTGCGATCCTCGCCTCCAACACCTCCTATCTCGACATCGACGCGATCGCCGCCTGCACGAAGCGGCCGCAGGACGTATTGGGCATGCACTTCTTCTCGCCCGCCAATGTGATGAAGCTGCTGGAGGTGGTGCGAGGCGCCGCGACGGCGCCCGACGTGCTCGCGACGGTGATGGCGCTGGCCAAGCGGATCCGCAAGGTCGCGGTGGTGGCGGGCGTCACCTATGGCTTCATCGGCAACCGCATGCTGATGCCGCGCCAGGTCGAGGCCAACAAATTGCTGCTCGAGGGCGCCACGCCCGAGCAGATCGATCGCGTCCACACCGCGTTCGGCATGCCGATGGGGCCGTTCCAGATGGCCGATCTCGCGGGCGTCGACATCGGCTGGCACCGCGACCCGAGCCGGATCGAGAACGTCCGCGACGCGCTCGCCGCCGAGGGTCGTTGGGGGCAGAAGAAGCAGGCGGGCTTCTACGACTATGACGAGAAGCGCAATCCGAGTCCCTCGCCACGCGTCGCCGAGATCATCCAGGAGTGGCGTGAGAAGACCGGCACGCCGCAGCATGAGGTGACCGACGAGGAGATCGTCGAGCGCACGCTCTACCCGATGGTCAACGAGGGCGCGCTGATCCTGGAGGAAGGCAAGGCGCAGCGCGCGTCCGACGTCGATGTGGTGTGGATCTACGGCTACGGCTGGCCGGTCTATCGCGGCGGCCCGATGTTCTGGGCGAAGACCGAGGGCTATGACAAGGTCGTCGCCGCGCTGGAGAAGCACGGCTTCACGGTGGCGAAGAGCCTGCGCGCGGGCACGATCAAGTGAGGGTGGCGGCCGGCGGGTGGCCCGGCGGGTGGCGGCGAGGCGGCAGGCGGCGGATTGGGGCCGTCGGCGGTGGCCCGCGCCCCCTCCCCTCGCACTGCCGTCATCCTGAACTCGTTTCAGGATCCACTGTCCCGCACGAGCCGCCACACCTGAGTAGGCGGCACCGTGGATCCCGAAACAAGTTCGGGATGACGGCAGTGAGTGGGGCGAGCGGCCCCGCGCCCCACACCATTCACGCCGCCCACGCCACTCACGCCGGCCACGCCGATCACGCCGGCCACACCATTCACGCCGCCCACACCATCTCCCCCGCGAGGATCCAGCGATGACCGACCTCGACACCTTCCGCGCCGACACCCGCGCGTGGCTCGCCGCGAACTGCCCGCCCGAGATGCGCGAGCCGGTGCGCGCCGACACCGACATCTGCTGGGGCGGTCGCCGCTACGACCCCGCCGCCAACCCGCCGCAGGCGCGCTGGCTCGAGGCGATGGCCGAGCGCGGCTGGACCGTTCCCGACTGGCCGAAGGAATATGGCGGCGGCGGGCTCTCTCCCGCCGAAACCAAGGTGTTGCGCGAGGAGATGGCTGCGATCCGCGCGCGCAACCCGCTTAACTCGTTCGGCATCTCGATGCTCGGTCCAGCGCTGCTCAAATACGGCACCGAGGCGCAGAAGCTCGAGCATCTGCCCAGGATCGCGCGCGGCGAGATCCGCTGGTGCCAGGGCTATTCCGAGCCCAATGCCGGGTCCGACCTCGCCGGGCTCGCCGCCAGCGCCGAGGACGGGGGCGACCATTATGTCGTCAACGGCCAGAAGGTGTGGACCAGCTATGCCGACAAGGCAGACTGGATCTTCTGCCTGGTGCGCACCAGCAAGGAATCGAAGCAGGGCGGCATCAGCTTCGTGCTGTTCGACATGGACACGCCCGGCGTCTCGACCAAGCCGATCCTGCTGATCAGCGGCTACTCACCCTTCTGCGAGACCTTCATGGACGGTGTGAAGGTGCCCAAGGCCAATCGCGTCCACGACGAGAACAGGGGCTGGGATGTCGCCAAATATCTCCTCGGCCACGAGCGCGAGATGATCAGCGGCATGGGGCTGGCGAGCGGCGGGCGCAATCCGCTGGTGGAGGGCGCGATCGCCACGGTCGGGCTCGATCACGACGGTCGCCTCGCCGACCCGCTGCTGCGCGCGCAGATCGCGCTGTTCGAGGTGCGCGCCAAGGCGTTCGCGGCGATGTCCGAGCGCTTCATCGACGAGCTCAAGGCCGGGCGCGCGCATCCCGCCCAGCCCAGCATGATGAAATATGTCGGCACCGAGCTGAACAAGGCGCGCCACGAGCTGATGATGGCGGCGGGCGGCTCGGACGCACTGGAATGGGAGAGCGAGCGCTCGCGCGGCGGCGCGGGCGCGCGCGCCTGGCTGCGCACCAAGGCCAATTCGATCGAGGGCGGGACGAGCGAGATCCAGCTCAACATCGTCGCCAAGCGGATCCTCGAGCTGCCGGGGGCCTAGATCGAGACCGTGCTCCTGCGGAAGCGAGACCTCTGCGGAAGTGACGCAGCCCTCCTCCTCTCCCGTCATCCCGGACTTGTTCCGGGATCCACCGTCCCGCGAGCTCATGGCTCGTTGCTCTCGCGGCGGAGTGGATCCCGGAACAAGTCCGGGATGACGAGGGGTTCTGCACAGGTCTCGCGAATGCAGGAGCCCAGAGCCACAAAGCGGCGCACCCGGAACGCTGGGTTCCGGCGTCCGCCGGAACACGGGAATGCCACCATGCCGCTCTACCTCAATGACGAACAGACGATGCTGCGCGACACCGCCAAGGAGTTCGTCGCCGAGCACGCCCCCGTCTCCCACCTCCGCCACCTGCGCGACTCGAACGACCCCGCGGGCTTCTCGCGCGATCTGTGGAAGCAGTTCGCCGAGATGGGCTTCACCGGCATCCTGATCGGCGAGGACCAGGGCGGGCTCGGGCTCGGCCATGTCGAGGCCGGCGTGGTGCTCGAGGAGATCGGGCGCAACCTATCGCCCTCCCCCTTCCTCACCACCGCGGTCGCGGCGGTGGAGGCGCTGCGCGGCAGCGCGCAGGCGGCGCGCTGGTATCCGGGCATCGTCGCGGGCGAGACCGTGGCCGCGCTCGCCATCGACGAGGGCGCCAAGCACCGCGACCGCGTCGCACTCCGCGCCGAGCGCGCCGGCAACGGCTTCCGCCTCTCCGGCGCCAAGCAGTTCGTCACGCACGGCCATGTCGCCGACGTGCTGATCGTCGCCGCGCGCACCGCCGGCGGCGACGACGATGCCGAGAGCATCACCTTGTTCGCGGTGCCGCGCGACGCCGCCGGGCTGACCGCCACGCCCGAGCGGCTCGCCGACTCGAGCGTCGCGGCGCGGCTGACGCTGGAGGGCGTCACTGTCGACGCCGACGCGGTGCTGGGCGAGGTCGACGCCGGTCGCACGGTGCTCGACCGCGCGCTGCGCGCCGGGCGCACCGGCGCGGCGGCCGAGCTGGTCGGCGTCGGCGCGGGCGCGATGGACATGACGATCGGCTATCTCAAGCAGCGCAAGCAGTTCGGCGTGCCGATCGGCAGCTTCCAGGCGCTGCAGCATCGCGCCGCGCACCTGTACAGCGAGATGGAGGTGGCGCGCGCCGCGGTGCTCAAGGCGCAGCAGCTGCTCGACGCGGGCAGCGACGCCGCCGACGAGGCGGTCTCGGTCGCCAAGGCGATGACCGGGCTGGCCACGACGCTGTCGGTGCAGGAGAGCGTGCAGATGCACGGCGGGATCGGCATGACCGACGAATATGACGTCGGCTTCTACATGAAGCGCGCGCGCGTGCTCGCCGAGATGTTCGGCGACACGCATTACCATGCCGATCGGCTCGCACGCGCTTCGGGCTATTGAGGCGCGCCATGGCGGAGACAACGCCCGCCGCGCTCGTCGCCGACCTCGTCGATCTGCTCGACGTGGTCGCGGTCGACGTCGACCTGTTCCGCGGGCGCCGCTCGACCGGCGGGGTCGGGCGCGTCTTCGGCGGACAGGTGGTGGCGCAGGCGCTCCAGGCGGCGCAGCGCACCGTCGACGGCCGCGCCGCGCACTCGCTCCACGCCTATTTCATGCGGCCGGGGTCGGAGGCGGCGCCGATCGACTATCGCGTCGCGCGCGACTTCGACGGCGCCAGCTTCGCCACCCGGCGGGTGGTGGCATGGCAGGACGAGCGGCCGATCCTGACGCTCACCGCCTCGTTCCAGCGCGACGAGGCCGGCTTCCACCACCAGTCGCCGATGCCCGACGTGCCCGCGCCCGAGACGCTGCGGAGCGAGCGCGCGTGGCGGATCGAGCAGCGCGAGACGATCCCGGAGCGCTGGCGCGAGCCGCTGCTGCGTGAGCGCCCGATCGAGTTCCGCCCGGTCGCGCCGCGCCGCTGGACCGACCCGACGCCGCGCGAGCCGGTGCAGCACAGCTGGTTCCGCACCGTGGCGCCGCTCGGCGACGACGCGGCGGTGCATCGTGCGATCCTGGCCTATGCCAGCGACACCGCGCTGCTCAGCACGGCGATGCTGCCGCACGGCGTGAGCTGGACGACGCCGGGCATGCAGACCGCGAGCCTCGACCATGCATTGTGGCTGCACGCGCCGGTGCGCGCGGACGAGTGGCTGTTGTACGCGGCGGACAGCCCCTGGTCGGGGGCCGGCCGCGGGATGAACCGCGGCCAGATCTTCACGCGCGACGGCCGGCTGGTCGCGAGTGTCGCGCAGGAAGGGCTGATCCGCCGCCGCGCGGGCTGACCGGCGCGCCCGTTCAGCCCGCGCGGATCACGGCCCCGTCGGGCAGGGCGATCCCGGGCTCCTGCTCGGGCGGTGCGCCCGGCGCGATCCACGCCGCATGCGCGTGCGCGCTCGCGACCGTCTCCCAGCCGCGATCGTCGGGCCAGAGCCGGACCCGCACCAGCTGACGCCCGGCGGCACGGTCCGGCTCCATCATCACCCAAGCGAGCGGGCGATCGCGCGTAACGCGCGCGCCCGTCGCCGCCATCGCGGCGCGGACGCGATCGGCGGTCGCCTCCGGCAGATACTGCCACACCACCGAGTGGAGCAGCACGCGGGTGACGCCCGCCGCCTGCGGCTCGGCCAGCCGCGCCTCGATCCAGTCGGCGGCGTCGGCGCGATCGAGCGCGACGCCGTGCGCGCGTAGCATGGCGATCGCGGTGCGCAGTCGCGCGAGCCGTTCGGGCGCCTCGGGCCAGACATAGGATTCGAGCCGCCGCGCCTGCGCGGGGTCGCGCGCGTCGAGCGGCGCGACATCGCAGCCGCGCGTCGCGACGATGTCGAGCGCGACCGGCTCCGGCGCGGCGCCGCGCCAGTCCGGGCGCAGCGTCAGCGCGGGCGCGGCTGGGCCGAAGACGACGCCGCCGAGATCGACGCCATAGCGGTCGATCAGCAGGTTGAGCCCGGCGCTCGCGCCGATCTCCAGCGTCTCCAGCCGCAGCCCCGCGCGACGTGCGACCGCGATCAGCCCGACCATCAGCGCCGCCGCGCGCCCCGGCTCGTTGGTCTGCGGCGGCCCGTCGAGATAGGGCAGCAGCCGCCCGGCGTGGTGCTCCAGCGTCGCGGCGAGCACCGCGGCGATCGCCTCGGGCTCGGTCACCGCGCCGGCGAAGACCGCCGCCAGCGCCGCGTCGGCGCGATCGAGCACCAGCGCGTGGAGGCCGCCGATCAGCCGCAGCGGCAGCGCGTCGCGCGTCGGCTCGCCCGGCCAGTCGAGCACGCGGCGCGCCACCTCGCCGTCGCGCCCGAGCCGATCCGCGATCACCTCGCACAGCCGCGCGTAGATCGGCGCGTCCATGCGCGCGCAGTAGAAGGCCTGGATCCGGAACGCCTCCCGCACCGCCGCTTCGCTCATCGTCGCTTCCTCCTGCCTGCCCGTTGCTCCCGCGCGGGTGCCGCCGTAAAGCGCCGCCATGTCCGAGCCCTCTGCCTCCGAGCCGATCGTCATCGCGGTCCCCAAGGGCCGCATCCTCTCCGAGGCACTGCCGCTGCTGACCGCGGCCGGGATCGTGCCCGAGCCGGCGTTCGGTGACGAGAGCAGCCGCGCGCTGCGCTTCCGCACCGCCGATCCCAGTATAGAGCTGATCCGCGTCCGCGCCTTCGACGTCGCCACCTTCGTCGCGCATGGCGCGGCGCAGCTCGGCATCGTCGGCTCCGACGTGCTCGCCGAGTTCGACTATGCCGAGCTGTACGCGCCGGTTGACCTCGACATCGGCCACTGCCGCCTGTCGATCGCCGAGCCCGCCGAGCTGGCCGCGCGCGACGACCCGCGCGGCTGGAGCCATGTCCGCGTCGCGACCAAATACCCGCACGTCACCGCGCAGCATTTCGCCCGCCGGGGCGTGCAGGCCGAATGTATCAAGCTCAACGGCGCGATGGAGCTGGCGCCGACGCTCGGGCTCGCCGCGCGTATCGTCGACCTCGTCTCCTCGGGGCGGACGCTCAAAGAGAACGGGCTGGTCGAGGTGGAGTCGATCATGGCGGTCTCGGCGCGGCTGGTGGTCAATCGCGCCGCGATGAAGACGCGCGCGCATGTCTTCCCGCTGGTGGAGGCATTCCGCGCCGCGGTGGGGAAGAAGGCGGCATGATCCGGCTCAACACAGGCGACGGCGATTTCGCCGCGCGCTTCGACGCTTTGGTCGACGCGCGCCGCGAGGCCGCGGTGGACGTGGCGCGTGACGTCGCCACGATCGTGCGCAGCGTGCGCGACGAGGGCGATGCCGCGCTCCACGCCTTCACGCAGAAGCTCGACCGCCACGATCTCGACCAGACCGGCTGGCGCGTCGACCGCGCCGCCTGCGCCGCGGCATTCGAGGCGCTCGAGCCCGAGCTGCGCGCGGCGCTCGAGCTCGCCGCCGCGCGCATCCGCGCCTATCACGAGAAACAACGGCCGAGCGACACTGACTTCACCGACGCCGCGGGCGTGCGGCTGGGCGCGCGCTGGCGTGCGGTCGACGCCGCGGGCGTGTACGTGCCGGGCGGGCGCGCGGCCTATCCCTCGACGCTGCTGATGAACGCGATCCCTGCCAGGGTCGCCGGCGTGGAGCGGCTGGTGGTGGTGACGCCGACGCCCGACGGCGCGATCAACCCGCTGGTACTCGCCGCGGCGCATCTCGCCGGCGCGGACGAGGTGTGGCGCGTCGGCGGCGCGCAGGCGATCGCCGCGCTGGCTTATGGCACCGACCGGATCGCGCGCGTCGACGTCGTCACCGGGCCGGGCAACGCCTGGGTCGCCGAGGCCAAGCGCCAGGTCTATGGCGTGGTCGGCATCGACATGGTGGCCGGGCCGAGCGAGATCGTTGTCGTCGCCGACGGCGCCAACGATCCCGAGTGGATCGCCGCCGATCTGCTCAGCCAGGCCGAGCACGACACCACCACCCAGTCGATCCTGTTCACCGACGACGCCGCCTTCGCCGAGCGCGTCGCGGAGGCAGTCGAGCGCCAGCTCACCGCGCTGCCGACCGAGGCGGTGGCGCGCGTCGCGTGGGAGGACAATGGCGCGATCGTGGTGGTGCCGACGCTGGCCGAGGCGATGCCGCTGGTCGACCGGCTCGCGCCCGAGCATGTCGAGCTCGCCTGCGACGACCCGCGCGCGCTGTTCGACCGGCTGCGCCACGCCGGCTCGGCGTTCCTGGGGCGGCACACGCCCGAGGCGATCGGTGACTATGTCGCGGGGCCGAACCACGTGCTGCCGACGGGCCGGCGCGCGCGCTTCGCCAGCGGGCTGGGCGTGACCGACTTCATGAAGCGCACCAGCTTCCTCCAGCTCGACGAGAGCGCGCTGAACGAACTGGGCCCGGCGACGATCGCGCTGGCCCGCGCGGAGGGGTTGCCGGCGCACGCCCAATCGGTGGCGTTGCGGATCCGGACCAACCGGTGAGGCGCTCATCCCTCGGAAAGAGTGCTCGCCGAGCGACATAATCCACACCGCGAGCGCGGATGATCGAGTGATCGAGTCCGGGGGCGCCCCGACAAGAATCTGATCGAGCCCGGTCGCACCGTGCTCCTGCGGAAGCAGGAGCCCAGCGCGGCAGGCGCGACGCTCGTGGCTCTGGGCTCCTGCGTCCGCAGGAGCACCCCGCAGATCCACGCCAGGTGGACGCCACGATTAGCAGGCGCCCCGCCGCTCGTCGCTGACGGGACGGAGCGCCCGCTACGGGGCCGGGCGCTCGGGCTGCGCCTCCGCGAGGATCACCGCGAACAGGCCCTTGTCGTCGGTCCACTCGCGCACGGGAGTCCAGCCGCCGCTGCGCAGCAGGATGCGCGCGTCGCGCTCGCCGTATTTGTGGCTGTTCTCGGTATGAATCGTCTCGCCCTCGGCGATGTCGAAGGCGCGGCCGTCGACCGCGAACGCGACGTCGCGCCGTGCCTCCAGATGCATCTCAACGCGGGCGCGATCGTCGTTCCACACCGCACAGTGCCGGAAGGCGTCGAGCGGGATCGTACCGTCGAGCTCGCGATTGATCCGGTCGAGCAGGTTGAGGTTGAACGCCGCGGTGACGCCCTGCGCGTCGTCATAGGCGGGCAGCAGCACGTCGGGGCGCTTGATCCGGTCCATCCCGATCAGCAGCATCGCGCCCTCCCCCAGCGACGCCCGCATCGCGCGCAGCAGGTCCACCGCGGCGAGCGGGATCAGATTGCCGATCGTCGAGCCGGGGAAGAAGCCGAGCTTGGGCGCATCCGCCACCTGCGCCGGCAGCGTCAGCGGCCGCGTGAAATCGCCCTCGAACGGCAGCACCGGCAGGCCGGGAAAGGCCTGCGCCAGCGCCTGCGCCGACTCGCGCAGGAACTCGCCCGAGATGTCGATCGGCACGTAAGCGGACGGCTCGACGCAGCGCAGCAGCGTCGGCGTCTTGGTCGACGAGCCCGAGCCGAACTCCACCACCGCGCGCCCGGCACCGGCCAGTCGGCGCAATTCGGGGCAGAGCTGGTGCAGCAGCGCGGTCTCGGTGCGGGTCGGATAATATTCCGGCAGCTCGGTGATCTGCTCGAACAGCTCGGAGCCGCGATGGTCGTAGAACCAGCGCGCCGGGATCGCGCGCGGGCGCCGCGCCAGCCCGGCGAGCACGTCGGCGCGGAACTGCGGATCGGCGAGGCTGGCCTGGCCGTCCGCGGCCTCGGGCTTGAGCATGGTCAGAGGTCCTTCGCGAGACGCACGCCGGTGAACTGCCAGCGCTGATGGGGGTAGAAGAAATTGCGGTACGACGCGCGCGCGTGGCCGCGCGGCGTGGCGCAGCTGCCGCCGCGCAGCACGAACTGCCCGCTCATGAACTTGCCGTTATACTCGCCGACAGCGCCCTCTACCGGGCGGAAGCCGGGATAGGGCCGATAGGCCGAGCCGGTCCATTCCCACACGTCGCCGAAGAAGGCGGGGCCGTCGCTCGCGGGGCGCGGCTCGACCGGCCCGGCGCGGTCGAGCTGGTTGCCGGCGGCAGCGTCATACGTCGCCGCGGCGGCCTCCCATTCGAATTCGGTCGGCAGTCGCGCGCCCGCCCAGCTGGCATAGGCATCGGCCTCGTAGAAGCTGACATGCGTCACCGGCGCGGCGGGATCGATCGCGCGGCGCCCGTCGAGCCCGAAGCGCGTCCATAGGCCGTCGCGCTGTTCCCAGTAGAGCGGCGCCGCGATTGAATCGCGCTGGACCCAGGCCCATCCGTCCGACAGCCACCAGCGCGGGTCGCGATAGCCGCCGTCGGCGACGAAGGCCGCCCATTCGCCGTTGGTCACGGTCCGGTCGGCGAGCGCGTGCGCCGCCAACAGGGCGCGATGACGCGGCCCCTCGCAGTCGAAGGCGAAACCCTCGCCGTTATGCCCGATCTCGACCACCTCTTCGCCACGCTCGATCCAGCCGATCGGCCCCGGCATCGCCACCGGCACCTTGCGCGCCGCGGGCCAGATCGCGGGTTCGAGCGGGTTCTCGCCGAACAGATGGAGCATGTCGGTGACGAGCAGCTCCTGATGCTGTTCCTCGTGATGGCAACCCAGCACCACCAGCGCACGCGCCTCGGGCGGGAGCGTCGGCAGCGCGGCGAGCAGCGCGGCATCGACCGCGGCGCGATAGGCCAGCACCTCGTTCAGCGTCGGGCGCGTGATCATGCCGCGTCGCGCGCGCGCGTGGCGGCGCCCCTCGGCCTCGTAGTAGCTGTTGAACAGGAACGGGAAACGCTCGTCGTGCCGGTGATGGCCCGGGACATGGTCGCGCAGCACGAACGTCTCGAAGAACCAGGTCGTGTGCGCCAGATGCCATTTGGCCGGGCTGGCGTCCTCCATCGACTGGACGGTGGCGTCGGCGTCGGACAGCGGCGCGACCAGCGCCTCGCTCAACGCGCGGACGCCGGCATAACGCGCGGCGAGCCCGTCGCGGTCGGGCAGTAGATCGGGTCGCGCCACCATCGAACATCTCCTACCGTCGCCCCGTGCGACGCCAGCGGGATTATCCTGTGTTAGCGATGCGCCCCCGCGACCCATAGAACGTCACCGCCACCGCTTTTGTTCACCGCACGACATGCGACGAAAAGGAAATCGGACAAGCGGTTAAGATAAGCGACCGCGCTCGGGTTGGCGTGCGGCAGCAGCGCCACCGCGGCGCGTTCGGCGCGCCGCGCGATCGCGCGCGCGAGATGCAGCGACGCCGCCGCACCGCCGGGCAGCACGAAACTGGTGAGCGGCGGCAGATCGGCATTGAGCGAGTCGATCTCGCGCTCGAGCCGCTCGACCTGCGCGGGCACGATACGCAGCACCATCTCGGAGGGCGCATAATCCTCGCCCGGCGTGGCGAGATCGGCGCCGAGGTCGAACAGGTCGTTCTGGATCCGCCGCAGCGCCGCGACCAGCGCCGCATCGGTCAGCGTCTCCGCGGCGACGCCGATCGCGCTATTGGCCTCGTCCACCTCGCCGATCGCGGCCATCCGCGCGTCATCCTTGCGGACGCGGCTGCCGTCGACCAGCCCGGTCGTCCCGGCGTCGCCGGTGCGGGTGTAGATACGGTTGAGCTTGACCATCGCGGCGAGTCAGGTGCGCCCGGCCGCGAACAGGATCACCACCACGATCAGCACCGCCAGCGCCTGGAACAGAATACGCTGCTGCATCATGCGGTTGCTCTTGAGCTGCGCCGCGGTTGGTCCGGCGCCCTCGCCGCGCGCATCGGCGGACGCCTCCTGGAGGAAGGAGACGATGCCGCGCACCAGCGCGACCACCGTGGCGATCATCGCCGCGACCAGCAGGATGACGAGGAAGGTGTTCATCACGACAAAATAGGCACGCCGGCGGGCTTTGGGAAGCCGCCCGCGCGCAGCCGCGCCGCGAGCGAGCGCCCGTCCTCGCCGCGCTCGCGCATCGCCGCCAGCGCGGGCGCGCCGTGGCGCTTGGCGAGCCGCTCGCCGTCCGCGCCGACGAGCAGCGGATGATGGTGCCAGTGCGGCACCGGCAGGTCGAGCAGCGCCTGGAGCAGGCGGTGCACGTGGGTCGCCTCGAACAGGTCCACCCCGCGCACGACGTCGGTGACCCCCTGCGCGGCATCGTCGACCGTGACCGCGAGATGATAGCTCGCGGGGGCGTCCTTGCGCGCGAGCACGACGTCACCCTGCGCGAGAGGATCGGCAGCGATCCTGCGGTCGCCGTCGCACCAGCCGAGCGCGCCGACGCGCGCCACCGCGGCCGCCATGTCGAGCCGCCAGCCATGCGGCCGCGTCAGGTCGGGCGCGGGGCGGCCGCGGCAGGTGCCGGGGTAGACGGGTGTGGGGCCGTGCGGCGCGCTCATCGCCCCCGCGATCTCGGCACGGGTGCAGAAACAGGGGTACAGCAACCCCATGTCGCGCAGGCGATCCAGCGCGGCGGCGTACAGGTCGAGCCGCTGCGACTGGAACACCACCTCGCCGTCCCAGCTCAGCCCGAGCCAGGCGAGATCGGCGAGGATCGCGGCGACATGTTCGGGGCGGCTGCGCGTGCCGTCGATGTCCTCGATCCGCAGCAGGAAGCGCCCGCCGCGCGTGCGCGCATGATCGTGCGCGCGGATCGCGGCATCGGCGTGACCGAGGTGGAGCCGCCCCGTCGGCGACGGCGCGAAACGGGTGACGATCGTCATCGCGCGCGATGTGCGGGCGGAGGCACGCCGGTGCAAGACCGGCGGCTACGCGCAGCGCGTTTGCGACGCCGCCCCGTTGCCGCTCCCCCGCTCACGCCCTAGGTAGCGCGGGATGACGCTCACTCCCCCGGTCGCCGCGACGCGCGCGCATTCCTTCACGCGCCACGGCGTCACCGTCGAGGATCCGTACGCCTGGCTCCGCGACCCCGGCTATCCCGAGGTGACCGACCGTGACGTGCTCGGCTATCTCGAGGCCGAGAACGCCTATTTCGAGGCGCAGATGGCGCCGCGCCGCGCGCTGGTCGACCGGCTGTACGAAGAGATGCGCGGGCGCATCAAGGAGGACGAATCGAGCGTTCCCCAGAAGGACGGCGATTATCTCTACTGGAGCGCGTTCGAGACCGGGGGCGAGTATCGCCGCTGGTGGCGCCGCCCGGTCGCGGGCGGTGCCGACGAGCTGATGCTCGACGAGCCCGCCCTCGCCGCGGGCAAGGAATATTTCCGCGTCGGCGCGCTCGCGATCAGCGAGGACGGCCGCGTCCTCGCCTATTCGACCGACGAGGACGGGTCCGAGCGCTACACGATCCGCTTCAAGAGCCTGACCGGCGCGGCGACGCTCGACGAGGTGATCCCGGGCGCCGCGGGGAAATGGGGCGACACCTCGATCGAGGGGACGATCGGCAACATCGTCTTCACCAGCGACGGCCGCTTCCTGCTCTATGGCCTCACCGACGAGCATTGGCGCACGCGCACGATCAAGGTCCACCGGCTCGGCACCGATCCCGCGACGGACACGATCCTCTATTACGAGGACGATCCCGTCTTCTCGGTCGGCGTCAGCGAGACGAGCGATCGCCGCTGGATCGTGCTCTCCGCGAGCAGCCACGACACCAGCGAGATCCGCCTCTATCCCGCCGACGATCCCTTCGCCGCGCCGATCCTGGTCGCGCCGCGGCACGCCGGGCGCGAATATGACGTCGACGCGCACGGCGAGACGCTGTTCATCCACACCAACGACACCGACCCGATGTGGCGGCTGGTCACCGCGCCGGTCGCCGCACCGGGCGAGTGGAGCGAGCGGATCGCGCCCAGCCCGCATTTCTACATGACCGGGGTCGAATGCTATCGCGACTTCTTCGTGGTCGAGGGGCGCGAGGATGGGCTCGACCAGATCGAGATCCACGCCTACGACCCCGCCGCCGCGCCGCGCCGCATCGCTTTCCCCGAGGCGAGCTATACCGCGGGGGTCGGCGACAATCCCGAGTACGACCAGCGCGTGCTGCGGCTCGGCTATGAGTCGATGGTCACCCCGGGCACGGTCTACGACTATGACGTCGCCACCGGCGCGCTCGAGGTGCTCAAGGTGCAGGAGATCCCCTCCGGCTATGACGCCGCGCGCTACGCCACCGAGCGGCTGACCATCACCGCGCGCGACGGCACGGCGGTGCCGGTTTCGATCGTCTATCCGCACGACTTCCCGCGCGATGGCTCGCGGCCGCTGTTCCTCTACGCTTACGGCGCCTACGGCCATGCCATCCCGCCGGGCTTCTCGACCGGACGGCTGTCGCTGCTCGACCGCGGCTTCGCCTACGCCATCGCGCACATCCGCGGCGGCGACGATCTCGGCCAGCAATGGTATCACGACGGCAAGCTCGAGAAGCGCGCTAACACCTTCACCGACTTCGTCGATGTCGCGCGCGCGCTGGTCGAGCAGCGCTGGACCAGCGCGGGCCGGATCGCGATCGCGGGGCGGTCGGCGGGCGGCGAGCTGATGGGCGCGGTGGTCAATTCCGACCCCGACCTGTGGGGCGCGGTGATCGCCGACGTGCCCTTCGTCGACGTGCTCAACACCATGCTCGACGAGACGCTGCCGCTCACCCCGGGCGAGTGGCCCGAATGGGGCAATCCGATCGAGGACGCCGCCGCCTTTCACCTGATCCGCGGCTATAGCCCCTATGACAACGTCCGCGCGCAAGCCTATCCGCCGATGTTCATCTCGGGCGGGCTCAACGACCCGCGCGTGACCTATTGGGAACCGGCCAAATGGGCGGCCAAGCTGCGCGCGACGAAGACCGACGACAATCTGCTGCTGCTCAAGACCAACATGGGCGCTGGCCACGGCGGCAAGTCGGGGCGGTTCGAGAGCCTGCGCGAGGCGGCCGAGGAGCATGCCTTCGTGCTGTGGCAGCTGGGCGTCGACTCATGAGGCGCGACCGGCGCCGCGCCCCGTGACGATTGAGGCGATCGTCGAGCAATGGGGGCTGGCGGCCGTGTTCGCCGGCGCCGCGCTGGAGGGCGAGGCCGCGGTGATCGCGGGCGGGCTGCTCGCGCATCAGGACATGTTCCCGCTCGCCGGCGCGATGGCCGTGGCCGCGGCGGGCTCCTTCACCGCGGACCAGGCCTATTTCTACGCCGGCCGCCGCTTCCGCGACCATCGCTGGGTCGCCGCGGCGCGCGCGCGCCCTGCCTTCGCCAAGGCCATGGCGGCGCTGGAGCGCCATCCGATCGGCTTCATCTTCGCCTTCCGCTTCCTCTACGGGTTGCGCACGATCAGCCCGATCGCGATCGGCACCGCGGGGATCGCGCCCCGGCTCTACGCGGCGGTCAACGCGGTGTCGGCGATCTGTTGGGCGGTCACCTTCACCACGATCGGCTATGTCTTCGGCGACACGTTCGAGGCCGCGGTCGGCCGGTTGCGCCACGACTCGCGGCTATGGTGGCTGGCGGGTAGCATGGTGGCGCTGGGGCTGGTCGTCGCGCTCGTCCACCGCATCAGGAGTCGCCGCGAATGACGCCGTTCCGCCGGGAGTTCACCGCCCAGCCCGCCGACATCGACGAACTCGGCCATGTCAACAATGCGGTCTGGGTACGCTGGATCCAGGACATAGCGGTGGCGCATTGGAGCGCGGTGGCACCGGCGGACCAGCAGGCGGCGCATGTCTGGGTCGTGACCCGGCACGAGATCGACTATCGCGGCAATCTCGCGGTGGGCGAGCGCGTGACGGGCGAGACCTGGGTCGCCGCGGCGCCGCGCGGCGCGCGCTTCGACCGCCACGTCCGCTTCACCGGCACCGACGGGCGCGTGCGCGTCGAGGCGGTGACCACCTGGGCGCTGCTCGATCGCGCCTCGGGACGATTGCTCCGCATCCGGCCCGAGATCGCGGCCCCCTTCATCGCCTGAGCGCATGCGGCGGGATCATCTCGCCGCGGCGACGGTTGTCCCGGCGATGACCGAGCGCAACGAACCGCCCTGGTGGCAGCGCGGCACCGTCTACCAGATCTACCCGCGCTCCTTCCAGGACAGCGACGCGGACGGGATCGGCGATCTCGCCGGCATCGAGCGTCGGCTCGACCATGTCGCGTCGCTCGGCGTCGACGCGATCTGGCTCTCGCCGATCTTCCCCTCGCCGATGGCGGACTTCGGCTATGACGTCGCCGATTATCGCGGGATCGAGCCGATGTTCGGCGATCTCGCGGCGTTCGACCGCCTGCTCGCCGCGATCCACGCGCGCGGGCTGCGGCTGCTGCTCGACTTCGTTCCCAACCATTCGTCCGACCAGCACCCCTGGTTCCGCGCGAGCCGGTCGAGCCGCAGCGATCCCAAGCGCGACTGGTACATCTGGCACGACCCCGCTCCCGATGGCGGCCCGCCCAACAATTGGATCAGCGACTTCGGCGGCTCGGCCTGGGAATATGACGCGGCCACCGGGCAATATTACCTCCACGCCTTCCTGAAACAGCAGCCCGATCTCAACTGGCGCCACCCGGCGCTCAAGGCGGCGATGCTCGACGTGATGCGCTTCTGGTTCGATCGCGGGGTCGACGGCTTCCGCATCGACGTGCTGTGGCATATCGTCAAGGCGGCGGGCTTCCCCGACAATCCCCCCAACCCGTATTGGCGCCCGGGCATCACCGAGCGCGACCGGCTGATCCAGCAGCATTCGACCGACCAGCCCGAGGCGCATGCCATCGCCGCCGAGATGCGCGCGCTGGCGGACAGCTATGGCGCCGACGGACGCGCGCGCGTGCTGATCGGCGAGATCTTCCTGCCCAACGATCGCCACGCGCGCTGGTATGGCACCCCCGAGCGGCCGCAGGTCCACCTGCCGTTCAACTTCCAGCTGATCGAGAATGCGTGGGACGCCGCCGCGCTGCGCCGCGTGATCAGCGATTATGAGGCGTCGCTGCCGCCGCACGGCTGGCCCAATTGGGTGATCGGCAGCCATGACGCGCCGCGGATCGCCGCGCGCATCGGCGAGGCGCAGGCGCGGGTCGCCGCGATGCTACTGCTCACGCTGCGCGGCACGCCGACGCTCTACCAGGGCGACGAGCTCGCGATCGGGCGCGTCGACATCCCGCCCGATCGCGTGCGCGACCCGCAGGACCTCCGCCAGCCGGGGATCGGCATCGGGCGCGATCGCTCACGCACGCCGATGCCGTGGGACGACAGCAGCCACGCCGGCTTCTCCACGGTCGAGCCGTGGCTGCCGCTCAATCCCGACTGGCGCACGCGCAACGTCGCCGCGCAGCAGGACGACCCGCGCTCGATGCTGACGCTCTACCGCCGCCTGCTCGCGCTGCGTCGCGCGCATCCGGCGCTGGCGATCGGCGACTTCGCGCTGGTCGACGCCGCGCCCGACGTGCTGGCGTACGAGCGGCGCGACGGCGACGCGGCGCTGCGCGTGGCGCTCAATCTCTCGGCCGAGCCGCGCCCGCTGCCGTTCGACGGCGAGGTGCTGCTGTCGACGCGCGACGGCGCTGGCGGCGGCGTGCTGCGCGCGGACGAGGGCGTGGTGATGCGATAGCTGTGTACGTGCGCGCGGACGGCATCGATCTCGTCCGTCGCCTCATCCGCCGGCGTCATCCTGAGCTTGTTTCAGGATCCAGCGTGCCGCACACCCACCGGCCGCCGGACAAGCGGGCCAGTGGATCCTGAACCGAGTTCAGGATGACGCCAGGAGGGGGGAGCGTCGCCCCTCCCGCATGACGAAGGACCGATGATGAAGATCGCCATGCTCGCCCCGATCGCCTGGCGCACGCCGCCGCGCCACTACGGCCCATGGGAGTTGGTGACGCATCTGCTCACCGAGGCGCTGGTCGCACGCGGGATCGACGTCACCCTGTTCGCGACGCAGGACAGCCTCACCGCCGGCACGCTCGACGGCATCGTCCCTGCGCCCTACGCCGAAGACCCCGCGATCGACGCCAAGGTATGGGAGTATCGCCACCTCGCGCATGTGTTCGAACAGGCCGACCAGTTCGACCTGATCCACAATCAGGCCGATTTTCCCGCGCACGCCTTCGCGCGACTGGTCGACACGCCGCTGGTGACGACGATCCACGGCTTCTCGTCGGACCGTATCCTGCCGATGTACGCGCCGTTCCAGGATCGCGTCCATTATGTCGCGATCAGCGACGCCGACCGGCATCCGTCGCTGCGCTACGCCGCGACGATCCACCACGGCGTCCCGCTCGACGATTTCGCCTTCGATCCCGTCGGCAGTGACGATCTCCTGTTCTTCGGGCGGATCCATCCCGACAAGGGCGCGGATGAAGCGATCGCCGCGGCGAGCGCGAGCGGGCGCCGGCTGAACCTGTACGGCATCGTGCAGGATCAGGGCTATCACGATCGCGCGGTGGCCCCCGCGCTGAGCGGCGCGGGCGTGGCCTGGCACGGCGCGGTCGGCGGGGCGGCGCGGGTGGAGGCGCTGGGACGCGCGCGCGCGCTGCTCCACCTCATCAATTTCGACGAGCCCTTCGGCCTGTCGGTGATCGAGGCCATGGCGTGCGGGACGCCCGTGATCGCCAACCGGCGCGGCGCGATGCCCGAGTTGATCGAGCATGGCGTCACCGGCTTTCTCGTCGAGACGGTCGATCAGGCGGTGGAGGCGATCGAGCATGTCGGCGATCTCGACCGCGCCGCCTGCCGCCGTCGCGTCGAGGAACGGTTCAGCGTCGAGCGCATGGCCGACGCCTATGTCGACCTGTACCGCCGCATCATCGGCTGACCCGTTCCGGAGACGCCGCATCGGCGGGCATCACCGGCGCTGGCGCGAGCGGGGGCCGAGACCTATCTCGGGCCGATGACCGCCGCTGCCTCCCCCGATCGTCGCGCCGTCCTGTATCGCATGGTGCTGCCGGGCCATGTCTGCCCCTACGGGCTCAAGGCCAAGGACCTGCTGGAGCGACGCGGTTTCGCGGTGGACGATCGCCCGCTGACGACGCGCGAGGCGACCGACGCGTTCAAGGCCGAGCATGATGTCAGGACCACGCCCCAGACCTTCATCGCGGGCGAGCGCGTGGGCGGCTATGACGACCTGCGCCGCCATCTCGGCCAGCGCGTCGCCGCGCCGGGGGAGACGAGCTATCGCCCCGTCGCCGTCGTCTTCGCGATGACCGCGCTGATGGCGCTGGCGGCGAGCCAGGCCGCCTTCGGCACACCCCTCACGCTGCGCGCGGGCGAGTGGTTCGTCGCCTTCAGCATGTGCGTGCTCGCGCTGCTCAAACTCCAGGACGTCGAGACCTTCTCGACGATGTTCCTCAACTATGACCTGCTCGCGCGCCGCTGGGTTCGTTACGGCTATGTCTATCCCTATGCCGAGGGACTGGCGGGCGTACTGATGGCGGCGCATGTGGCGGACTGGCTGTCGATCCCGCTCGCGCTCGTCATCGGCGGGATCGGCGCGGTGTCGGTGGTCAAGGCGGTCTATATCGACCGGCGCTCGCTCAAATGCGCCTGCGTCGGCGGGGCGACGCGGGTACCGCTCGGCTTCGTGTCGTTGACCGAGAACCTCATGATGGTCGCGATGGCGGGCTGGATGGCGCTGCGCTGAGCCGGCGTCTCGACGGCCGCCGGACGCGCGACCGGATCATCGCGCGGGCCGCTTGTCGGCCGAGGTTCTCGCGCGCAGGTCAGCGGAGGCGTCCGGCCGAATCGACCCGCTATATGCGCGCTATATGCGGAAGAGCGGAATTGCTCTCGCAATGCTATGCGAGCAGCTCCTAATCCCGCGTTCGTGAGGGCAGCGCACGGGGCGGTGCCGCGACGCGGGGGTGCAGGATGACGTTCTTCCACGCGGCGCGGCGCGTGCCCGCCCTGCCGTCGCCTCGCGGCCCCGACGTGACGGATCGCACGGCGGTGCCCGTGACCGGGCGCAGGTTCACCCCCGCGCGAACAGAGAAGTTCGCCGCTGCTGCCGCGCCGTCGGTGGCGTCGCGTCCTGCGACCGTCGCGACGATCCCCTTCGCGATCCGGCTCGGGCTGGTCTATCCCACGGTGATGACCCGCGTCGAACGAGCTCTACCCCCTTCCGGCGCACTCCCCGACCTCGCGCCGACGCTCGGTCGGTCGCGCTGATGCCACCCGGCGCGGACGAGCGGCCCGACCCCGACGCGCTGCTGCGCCATGCCGCGCAGGAAGGACGCGGCCGGCTCAAGATCTTCCTCGGCGCCGCGCCCGGCGTCGGCAAGACCTATGAGATGCTCGTCGAGGGCGCCGCGCGCCGCCGCGACGGCGTCGACACGGTGGTCGGCGTGGTCGAGACTCACGGCCGCGCCGAGACCGAGGCGCTCACCCGCGGGCATGAGATCGTGCCGCGGCGCGAGGTGCGCTACGAGGGGCGCGTGCTGCGCGAGATGGACCTCGACGCGGTGCTGGCGCGCGCGCCGCGGCTGGTGCTGGTCGACGAACTGGCGCACAGCAACGCGCCGGGCAGCCGCCATCCCAAACGCTATCAGGACGTCGAGGAACTGCTCGCCGCCGGGATCGACGTCTATTCGACGGTCAACATCCAGCATGTCGAGAGTCTCAACGACGTGGTGGCGAGCTTCACCCGTGTCCGCGTCCGCGAGACCGTGCCCGATCTCGTGCTCGAGCATGCCGAGGTCGAGGTGGTCGACATCCCGCCCGACGAGCTGATCGAGCGGCTCAAGGCGGGCAAGGTCTATCTGCCGCAGGAAGCGACCCGCGCGCTCGATCATTTCTTCTCCAAGTCCAACCTCTCGGCGCTGCGCGAGCTGGCGCTGCGCCGCGCGGCACAGGCGGTGGACGCGAAGATGCTCGACGACGTGCGCGCGCTCGGGCTCGGCGGCACCTGGGCCGGAAGCGAGCGGATCGTCGTCGCGATCAACGAACTGCCGGGCGCCGACGGGCTGGTGCGCGCCGCCAAACGCGTCGCCGACGGGCTGCGCGGCCCCTGGACCGCGGTGTTCATCGAGACCCCGCGCGCGGCGCATTTCTCCGACGCGCAGCACCAGCGCGTCGCCGCCGCGATGACGCTGGCAACGCAATTGGGCGGCGCGGTGGCGAGCGTGCCCGCTCCCACGGTGGTCGAGGGGATCCAGCGCTTCCTCACCGATGCGCGCGCGACCCAACTGGTGATGGGCAAGTCGCGCCGCTCGCGCTGGTTCGAGCTGCGCCACGGCTCGGTGGTCGATCGGCTGATCCGCGACACGCCCGACGTCACCGTCCACGTGCTCCCCGTCCCTGCCGCGGACCGCCTGAGCCAGCGCGGGCACCGCCGCCCGCCGCAGGCCGGCACCTCGGCGGGCTATGCCGCGGCGACGCTGCTGGTGGCCGCGGTGACGGGAGTCGCGACCGCGCTGGCGCACGTGCTCGATCTGGGCAATGTCGCGCTGCTCTACCTGCTGCCGGTCATGGCGGCGGCCAGCCTGTTCGGGTTGCGCGTCGGGCTCTATGCGGGGATCGCATCGACGCTCGCCTACAATTTCTTCTTCCTGCCGCCGGTCGGCACGTTCAGCGTCAACAATCCCGAGAACCTCATCTCGGTGTTCGTGCTGCTGATCATCGCGGTGGCGACCAGCCAGCTCACCTCGCGCGTGCGCGCGCAGGCCGATCTCGCCGCCGCCAGCGCGCGGACCAACGCGACGCTGGCGAATTTCCTTCGCCAGATCAGCAGCGTCAACGACGCCGACACCGCCGCGCAGATGATCTGCGACGACGTGCGCCGCCTGCTCGCCGTGCAGGTCGTGCTGCTGATGCCGGCGCGGGGCACGCGCGGGCTGGAGATCATCGCCGCGAGCGACGCCAGCTACCGGCTCGACGCGATGGACCAGGCCGCGGCGACCTGGGCGTTCGACAACGCCACCCCCGCCGGCAAGGGCTCGGGCACGCTGACCGCCTCCGAATGGCTGTTTCAGCCGCTGCGCGCGGGGGAGCGCGTGTTGGGCGTGCTGGGCATCGCGAGCGAGACGCTCGGCGCCCCGGTGCGCGCCGACGAGCTGCCGCTGCTCAGCAGCCTGGTCGATCAGGCCGCGCTGGTGCTGGAGCGGCTGCGGCTCCAGGCGGAGACGCGCGAGCTCGACGTGATGCGGACACGCGACCGGCTGCGCGCGGCGCTGCTCTCCTCGGTCAGCCACGACCTGCGCACCCCGCTGACCGCGGTGATCGCCGCCGCGGCGCAGCTCCACCACGGCGCCACCCCCGAGCTGATCGGCACGATCGAGAGCGAGGCCGCGCGGCTCAACCGCTTCGTCGCCAATCTGCTCGACATGGCGCGGGTGGAAGCGGGGGCGCTGCGGCTTCGCGTCGAGGCGGTGGATCTCAGCGACGCCGTCACCGGCGCGGCGCACGATGCGCGCCGCGCGCTGGAGGGGCATCCGGTGCGGCTCGACGTGCCGCCGGACCTGCCGCTGGTCCGCGTCGATCCGCAATTGCTCCATCACTGCCTGCTCAACCTGCTCGACAATGCCGGGCGCTACGCCGATCCCGGCAGCGAGATCGTGATCGAGGGGCGCAACCGCTTCGGCGAGATCCGGCTGGCGGTGCTCGATCGCGGCCCGGGCCTGCCCCCCGGGCGCGAGAGCGAGGTGTTCGAGACGTTCCGCCGCCTCGAAGGGTCCGACCGCGCGTCGGGCGGCACCGGGCTGGGGCTCGCGATCGTCAAGGCCTTCGCCGAGGCGATGGGGATGATGGTGGATGCGGCGAACCGCCCCGACGCGACGGGCGCCGCCTTCGTGCTGACCTTCCCGCCCGCGCTGCTGGTGCGCGACCTGCCGACCGAGGACGAGAACTGACATGCCTGCCAAAGTGCTGGTGGTGGACGATGAGCCGGCGATCCGCCGGCTGCTGCGCAACACGTTGGTCCACGCGGGCTATGCCGTGGTCGAGGCGGAGGATGCGCGCACCGCGCTGCGCCGGGCGGCGGCGGAGCAACCGGGCGCGGTGCTGCTCGACCTCGGCCTGCCCGATCGCGACGGGCTGAGCCTGATCCCGCTGCTGCGCGCCAAGACCGAGGCGGTGGTGCTGGTGGTCTCCGCGCGCGACGCGGTGGACGAGAAGGTCAGCGCGCTCGATCTCGGCGCGGACGATTACGTCACCAAGCCGTTCGACACCGACGAATTGCTCGCAAGGCTGCGCGTGGCGCTGCGTCACCGCGGCGGGTCGGGGACGGCCCCGGCGATCGTCACGCGCGGCGACCTGTCGATCGATCTCGACCAACGGCTGGTGACGCGCGGCGGCGCCGAGGTGCATCTCACCCGCAAGGAACATGACGTGCTCGGCGTGCTGGCGCGTCACCTCGGGCGGGTGGTGACGCATCAGCGGCTGCTCTCCGCCTGCTGGGGCGCGGAGGAGGAACCGCGCGTCGAATATCTCCGCATCGTGATCCGCAACCTGCGCCAGAAGCTGGAAGCGCCCGGCCCGGTCGGCAGCGTGATCTCGAACGAACTGGGGGTCGGCTATCGTCTCCGGGGTGACGGCTGAACCGCGTGACGGTTCAGACCGCGACGTCACCGTGGAGTGCTGGGTGCGGATCATAGCCCGACACCTCGAAATCGTCGATCCGATAGGCGTCGATCGACTCGGCGCGACGCCGCAGCCGCATCGTCGGCGCCGGGCGCGGCGCGCGCGCCATCAGCGCGCCGACCTGATCGAGATGGTTGCGGTACAGATGCACGTCGCCGCCCATCCACACCAGCTCGCCCGGAGTGAGATCGGCCTGTTGCGCGATCATCAGCAGCAGCGCGGCGCCCCCGGTGAAGTTGAATGGCGCGCCGAGGAACAGGTCGCACGATCGCTGATAGATGATGCAGCTCAGCTCGCGGCGCGAGTTGACGTGGAACTGATAGACCATGTGGCAGGGCGGCAGCGCCATCTGGTCGATCTCGCCGACGTTCCACGCGTGGAACAGCATGCGCCGGCTGGCGGGGTCGCGCCGCAGCGTGTCGATCAGCCGGCCGAGCTGGTCGTGCTCGCGCCCCGCGGCATCGACCCAGCGCCGCCACTGCTTGCCATACACCGGGCCGAGGTCGCCCCACCGCGCGGCGAAGGCGTCGTCGTCGAGCACGCGCTGCTCGAACTCGGCCTGGCCGATCGCCGGATCCACCTCGCGGCGATAGCGCGCGAGCGGCCAGTCGCTCCAGATGCGGACATTGTCCTCGAGCAGGGGGCGGATGTTGGTACCGCCGCTGACGAACCAGAGCATCTCCTTGACCGCGGTCTTCCAGAACACGCGCTTGGTGGTCAGGATCGGCACCGTGCCGTCGCGCAGGTCGAAGCGCAGCATCTCGCCGAACAGCGACAGCGTTCCCACACCGGTGCGGTCCATCCGCTCGTCGCCGTGGCGCACCACGCGGTCGAGCAGCGCCAGATACTGGGTTTCCGAGACCGTCACTCACTGCCTCCGCGTCGATCACCCCCGGCGATCCGTGTTCGTCATCCGACCGGACCGGTCGGGTCGGCGTGCCTAGCTCCGTTTCGCCTCGTCGTTGATGCGACAGGCGCGGATCGCGGCCGGGTCGGGGCGCGGCCCCGCCGCGCGGAAGGTCGTGAAATAGCCACCCGCCGAGCGCATCTCGCGGAAATCGACCTGCGCATAGCCCACCGCGGCGAACTCGCACTTCAGCAGTGCGGGCGGCGTACCGTGGTCGCGCGTCGGCCGGTTGGCGTCGACCACCACCACCAGGCCGTCGCGCCGCAAGGAGGACCGCATCCGCCACAGGAACTCATAGGGTTGCGCGATCTCATGGTACATATGCACCATCAGGATCCGGTCGAAGCTGTTCGCGGGCAGGCGCGGGTCGGCCGGCATGCCGAGCCGCACGCTGACATTCTCGAGCCGCTCGCGCGTGACCCGCTCGGCCAGCGCATCGCGCACCGCGGGGACGATATCCTCCGCCAGCACGCGCCCTTCCGACCCGACGCGGCTCGCCAGACGGGTGGTATAATAGCCCTCGCCCGCCCCCAGGTCGGCGACGGTCATGCCCTTGCGGATCTCGGCGAGGTCCATCACGCGGCTGGCTTCGTTGAGCCGGTCGCGCGCCTCCTCGGTGGACCAGCGCGCCGACACGATCGTCGCCACCGGCCGGTCGGCTTCGGGAAAGGGACCGGGCTGCTTGGGCTCGTGCTTGATCAGCGGCTGCGTCCCGTCGCACGCCGCCAGCAGCAGCGTCGCGGCGAGCAGCGCCGAGCGGGCGAGCGCGCGCGCCACTTAGTCGACGTCCTCCACCGCGACCTTCTCGCCGGTCACGCGCTGCGATAGCGCCGCCGCCATGAAGGTGTCGAGATCGCCGTCGAGCACGTCGCCGGGCGAGGTCGAGGTCGCGCCGGTGCGCAGGTCCTTCACCAGCTGGTACGGCTGGAGCACGTAGGAGCGGATCTGGTGGCCCCAGCCGATGTCGGTCTTGGTGGCGTTCTCGGCATTGGTGACCGCCTCGCGCTCGGCGAGCTCGCGCTCGTAGAGACGCGCGCGCAGCTGGTTGTACGCCTCGGCCTTGTTCTTGTGCTGCGAGCGCTGGTTCTGGCACTGCACCACGATCCCCGTCGGCAGGTGCGTGATGCGCACCGCGGAGTCGGTAGTGTTGATGTGCTGCCCGCCCGCGCCCGACGCACGATAGGTGTCGATGCGCAAGTCGCTCTCGTTGATCTCGACCTCGATATTGTCGTCGATCACGGGATAGACCCACACGCTCGAGAAGCTGGTGTGGCGGCGCGCCGCGCTGTCGTACGGGCTGATCCGCACGAGCCGGTGGACGCCCGATTCCACCTTGGCATAGCCATAGGCGTTCTCGCCCTTCACCAGCAACGTCGCGGACTTGATCCCGGCCTGCTCGCCGGCGTGATAGTCGACCAGCTCCACCTTGTAGCCGTGGCGCTCGGCCCAGCGCGTGTACATGCGCTGAAGCATCTCGGCCCAGTCCTGGCTCTCGGTGCCGCCCGCGCCCGCGTTGATCTCGAGATAGGTGTCGTTGGCGTCGGCCTCGCCCGAGAGTAGCGCCTTCACCTTGTCCGCCTGCGCACGGTTGGCGAGCTGGGCGAGCGCCTCGGTCCCCTCGTCCGCCATCTCGGAATCGCCCTCGGCCTCGGCCATGTCGATCAGCTCGACCGTGTCCGCCAGCTCGCGCTCGATCGCGCGGGTCGCGCCGATCGCCTCGTCGAGGCGGCGGCGTTCGCGCATCACCGCCTGCGCTTCCTTGGGGTTGTTCCACAGCGACTGGTCCTCGACGCGCGCGTTGAGCTCGTCGAGCCGGCGCAGCGCGCGGTCCCAGTCGAGCGACTGGCGCAGCAGCGCCAGCGCGGCGTTGATGGTGTCGACATGAGCCTGCGCTTCGGCGCGCATAGGGTATCTCCAGCGGTCACGTCATCCAGCAGGCGCCGGAATCTCGCGCGGCACGGGGATCGCATCGTGGCCGGCGATCCCGGCCGACGCTGGGATGACGAAAGAATGTTCAGGGCGACGACTTAGTAGATGCCCCCCTGCCTCTGCAAGAAGTCGCTGTCACTCGCGGGCGCGCCGGTCGTCCCGGCGCTGGGCGCGGCGCTCGGGGCGGCGGTCGGCCCGGCGCGGCGGGCGCGGCGCGCCTCGCTCTGCGGCTTGAACGCCTCCCAGATCACCGCGGGCTTGGGATCGTCGCCGGTCGGGAAGGTGCCGTAGACGGGCCGGCCCGAGGCGCGGTCGATCCGCACCATGCGCATCCCCGCGGGCGCGCGGAACGGCAGCACGGGCAGGCCCTCATAGGCCTTCTGCGCCCATTCCTTGAACACCGGCACCGCCACGGTCCCGCCCTGCGCGTAGCCGCCGAGGCTGCGCGGCGTGTCGAAGCCGAGATACAGGCCGGCGATCATCTGCGGCGTGCCGCCGATGAACCACACGTCGGTGGGGCCATTGTTGGTGCCGGTCTTGCCGAACATCGGGCGGCCCAGATCACGCAGCGCGGTGGCGGTGCCGCGCTGGATCACGCCCTCGGTGATGTGCACCATCTGATAGGCGCTCATCGCGTCCATCACCTGGTGGCCGCGGATCGGCAGGCGCGGCATGGCGCGGCCGTTCCAGTCGGGCATGTTGCAGCCGTCGCAGGCGCGCCAGTTCTCGGGCCAGATCACCTGGCCGCGACGGTCCTGCACGAAATCGATCAGCGTCGGGTCGTGCCAGCGTCCCCAGTTGGCGAGCACGCCATAGGCGTTGACCATCTTCTCGACCGTGGTCTCGCCCGCGCCCAGCGCGTAGCTGAGATAAGGCGCATAGTCGCCGATCTGCATCGCCTTGATCAGCTTGACGACCTTGCCCATGCCGGTCTGCGCGGCGGTGCGCACCGTCATCAGGTTGCGCGACTGCTCGATGCCCCAGCGCATCGTGTGCGGCCCCGCCCCGCGCGAGTTGCCGAAGTTGCGGAAGCATTTGTTGCCCAGCGCGGCGCCCTGGTAGACGCAGAATGGCCCGTCAACAATGATCGAGGCCGGCGTCATGCCGTTCTCCAGCGCGGCGGAATAGACGATCGGTTTGATCGTCGAGCCCGGCTGCCGCATCGCCTGGGTGGCGCGGTTGAACGACTGGACGCTCGAGTCGAAGCCGCCCTGCATCGCCAGGATCCGCCCCGTCATCGGCTCCTGCACGACGAAGCCGCCCGAGATCTTCGGCACCGAGCGCAGCGCGAAGCGCCGCCCCACCGGCGCCACCGCGATGATGTCGCCCGGCTCGATCGCGGTGAAGGCCGCGCCGCCGACGTTGCGCACCGGCATCTGCGCGGCGTCGCGCGGCAGCTCGCCGGTGGTGCCGTCGGCGAAGCCGATCCGCCACGCGTCACCGTCGCGCGCGATCGCGATCGCGGCGCGCCAGTCGCTGTAATCGAGCGAGATATTGGTGTTGAGCAGCGCGCCATACCATTTGTCGCCGTCCACATCGACGTGGCGCAGCGGCCCCGACCAGCCGCGCCCGCTGTCGAAGCGCAGCAGGCCGTTGCGCAGCGCCTCGGCGGCGAAGCCCTGGATCCGCTTGTCGAGCGAGGTGCGCACCCACAGGCCGCCGGCGTAGACGCTGTGCGGGCCGTCCTGCGACGTCTCGCCGAACTTGTCGATCAGCTCGCGCCGCACCTCCTCGACGAAATAGCCGCCGACGCGCTCGAACTTGGGCGTGCGCCGCGTGATCGCCCCGATCGGCTCGGCCGCGGCGACGCGCGCCTGCTCCTGCGTGACGAAGCCGTTGCGCACCATCTCGCGCAGCACGTAATTGCGCCGCGTCAGCGCTCGATCGGTGTCGCGGAACGGGTCGTAATTCGAAGGCCCCTTGGGCAGGATCGCGAGATACGCCATCTGCCCTAAAGTCAGCTCGCCCAACTCCTTGTCGAAATAGGCGTGCGCCGCGGCCTCGACGCCATAAGCGTTGCGGCCGAGGAAGATCTGGTTGAGGTACAGTTCGATGATCTGCTGCTTGGTCAGCGTCTCCTCGATCTTATACGCCAGCAGCGCCTCGCGGATCTTGCGCGTCGGCGAGTAAGCGTTGCCGATCAGCAGGTTCTTGGCGACCTGCTGGGTGATCGTGGAGCCACCCTTGGCGCGCTGGCCGCTGCCGAACTTGCGCGCATAGTCGAACACCGCACCGGCCAGGCCCGGGAAGTCGACGCCGTGATGCTCGAAGAAGGTGCGATCCTCGGCGGCGAGGAACGCCTTCACCAACAGCGGCGGATATTCGTTATAGGCCAGCTCGACCCGGCGCTCGCGCGCGTAGGAATAGACCGGCGCGCCGTCGGCGCTGCGCACGTTGGTCGGCAGCGGCGGCTCATAGGCCTTGAGCTTCTCGACCGAGGGCAGGTCGCGCGCGAACACCAGCCAGAAGACGCCGAAGGCGACGACCAGCAGCGCGAGGAGATAGGTCGCCCAGCGCACCAGCCGGCGCTGCCACAGCCCGCGCCAGCGGCCGCCGCGCGGGGCCGCCTCTTCGCGTACATCGAGGGGATCGGAAGCCATCGCGCACGGCGTTTAGCAGGTTCGCGGCGCGGGGGAAGCCGCGCGCGTCAGTCGGGGTCAGCGCACCGCCAGGCGGCGCGCGAAATACACCTCGACCGCGCGGCGCACCGTCTCCGCGATCTTCTCGCGCCCCGCCTTGCTGTCCAGGAAGGCGGCGTCGGCCGGGGTCGAGATATAGCCCGTCTCGAACAACACCGAGGGCATGTCGGGCGCCTTGAGCACCATCAGCGAGGCGGTGCGATGGAAATTGGTCTTCACCGGCATCAGCGGCTTGGCCTCGCGCCCGAGCAGCCGCGCGAAGCCGGCCGAGGCGTTCATCGTCTCGCGCTGGGTGAGATCGATCAGGATCGAGGTGACGTCGGCGTCGCGCCCGAGCCGAACGCCCGCGATCACGTCCGACTTGTTCTCGCGCGCCGCCAGCAGCGCGGCTTCCTTGTCGGAGGCGACGTCGGAAAGCGTATAGGCGGTCGCGCCGCTCGGCAGGCCGGCGCCGACGCTGTCGCAATGGACCGAGATGAACAGGTCGGCGCGTAGCCGCCGCGCGATCCCGAACCGCTCGCGCAGCGGGATGTAGCGATCGTCGTCGCGGGTCAGCGCGACGCGCGCGCGACCGCCCTCCACCAGCGCGTCGCGGATCGCCTTGGCGATCTTGAGCGTCACGTCCTTCTCGCGCAGCGCGGCGCGCGGGTTGACCGCGCCCGGATCGTTGCCGCCGTGTCCGGCGTCGATCACCACCAGCGGGCGGCCCTCGGCACCGGCCACCTTGGGCAGGCGCACGCCGCGCGCGGGCGGCGGGACGGGTACCGTGACCTTGTAGCCGTCGCGGTGCGCGTCGCGCTCGGCGCGCGACTTCCACGGCAGGAAGTCGAGCGACGGCGCATCCGTGTCGGCGTCGCGCGGCATCGCGGCGGCGACCGGCGCGAGCGCCACCGCAGCGGCGAGCGCCAGCGTCGCGCCGACGCGCGCCGCCAGTCTTCCCCTGCGGTACGTTCGCGGTATCATCCCCGCTCCCTATCGCCCCGAACCTCACTCCGTGGTTAACGGACTGGGCGGCGCGAGGAAATAGCATCGTGAATCGTGCCGGTTGATGCGGCGGTTCGGCGATGCTACCGAGATGATGACCGGAATGTTGCGCGATCCACGCGCGACGCAGCTCCGGCGCCACTGCCCGCCCGGCGCGACGCCGGCCCCGGGTCATCAGGTTGACGCTCGCAATGCCGCACCCCGCCCGACCGCTGCCCCGCCCGGCCTCTGCCGGCGGTCGCGCGGTCGCGGGTCGCCCCGCCAGCACCTCGCGCGGGGCGGCGCGGCACGCGACAGCAGCACCCATCACCATCCGCGCGGCCGGCCCTCACGGGCGGCCGGCAGCGCCCTATCGTCGCGCCGCCGCCCTGCACGGGCGAGACGGCGCGTGGAGACCGTTCAATGACCATGCGTATGCTGATCGACGCACGCCACCGGGAGGAAACCCGGGTCGCCGTCGTCAAGGGTAACCGGATCGAAGAGTTCGATTTCGAGAGCGAAGAGCGCAAGCAGCTCAAGGGGAACATCTATCTCGCCAAGGTGACGCGCGTCGAGCCGTCGCTCCAGGCGGCGTTCGTCGACTATGGCGGCAATCGCCACGGCTTCCTCGCCTTCAGCGAGATCCACCCCGATTACTACCAGATCCCCAAAGAGGATCGCGACGCGCTGCTGCGCGAGGAGGCCGAGCACGCCGCCGAGGAGGCCGCGCTGCGCGCCGAGCAGGACGCGTTCGAAGATTCCGAGTTCGACGGCGACGAGGACGAGCTCGACGCCGACGAGCACGACCATGACGAGGCGGACGAGGACGACGCGGCGGAGGAATCCGGCGAGGACGACGCCGGCGCCGAGCCGCGCCAGCCGCGCCGCCGCCGCGGCCGCGCCGGCGGCAATGACGACCAGGTCGAGGCGCTGCGCCAGCGCCGCATGTCGCTGCGTCGCCGCTACAAGATCCAGGACGTCATCCGCCGCCGCCAGGTGCTGCTGGTGCAGGTCGTCAAGGAGGAGCGCGGCAACAAGGGCGCCGCGCTGACCAGCTATCTCAGCCTCGCCGGTCGTTACTGCGTGCTGATGCCCAACACGTCGCACGGCGGCGGGATCAGCCGCAAGATCTCCAACGCGGGCGATCGCAAACGGCTGAAGTCGATCATGGCCGAGCTGGCGCTGCCGTCCTCGATGGGCTGCATCGTCCGCACCGCGGGCCTCCAGCGCAGCAAGACCGAGATCAAGCGCGATTTCGACTATCTCGCGCGACTGTGGGACGAGATCCGCGAGAAGACGCTGTCGAGCAGTGCGCCCGCGCTGATCTACGGCGACAGCGATCTGATGAAACGCGCGATCCGCGACATCTACAACAAGGACATCGACGAGGTCATCGTCGAGGGCAGCGAGGGCTATCGCCAGGCCAAGGAATTCATGCGGCTGCTGATGCCGAGCCACGCCAAGAAGGTGAAGCATTACAGCGACCCGGTGCCGCTGTTCCAGCGCGCGGGCGTGGAGGAGCAGCTCGCCGCCATGTACCATCCGGTGGTGCAGCTGAAGTCGGGCGGCTATCTCGTCATCAACCCGACCGAGGCGTTGGTGTCGATCGACATCAACTCCGGCCGCTCGACGCGCGAGCACAATATCGAGCAGACCGCCACCGCGACGAACCTGGAGGCGGCGCATGAGATCGCGCGCCAGCTCCGCCTGCGCGACATGGCGGGCCTGGTCGTCATCGACTTCATCGACATGGATAATGGCTCCAATGTCCGGAAGGTCGAGAAGGCGATGAAGGAGGCGCTGAAGAACGACCGCGCGCGCATCCAGGTCGGCCGCATCTCCAGCTTCGGGCTGATGGAGATGAGCCGCCAGCGGCTGCGCACGGGCGTGCTCGAGGCGTCGACCCGCCCCTGCCCGCATTGCGAGGGCACCGGCTTCGTCCGTACCGCCTCGTCGTCGGGCATCTCGGCGCTGCGGCTGATCGAGGACGAGGCGGCGCGCGGGCGCGGCTCGCTGCTGACGCTGCGGTGCAGCCAGGAAGCGGCCTTCTATGTGCTCAACCGCAAGCGCGCCGACATCGCCGAGATCGAGGACCGCTACGGTGTCCAGGTCGAGATCATCCCCGACGAGGAGCAGGAAGGCGCGCGCATGTCGGTCGAGGCCAACGGCCCGCCGCCCGCGCACGCGCCCAAGTTCGACCGCCCGATCGTCGAGGTCGAGGACGATCTGATCGAGGACGAGGTCGAGGAGGAGTTCGAGGAGGAGGAGGTCGAGGAGACCGCCGACACGCCGCGCGCGCGCGCCGACCAGGGCGACGACGAGGGCGGGCGCGGCAACCGCCGCCGCCGTCGCCGCCGTGGCCGCCGCGGTCGTACCCGGCCCGAGGGCGAGAGCGAGGGTGACGTCGAGGCAGTCGAGGGCGAGGACGAGGAGGAACTCGTCGACGCTGCTGAGCCGGTCGAGGACGAGGCCGACGCCGAGGCGCCGGCCGAGGCGGGCGAGCGCGAGGGCGGCCGCCGTCGTCGTCGCGGTCGGCGCAATCGTCGCCGCGAGGGTGATCGGGCCGAGGAGGCCGCCGCGCCGACCGAGGCGTCGGTCGAGCTGGTCGAAGAGGCCGAGGCGGAGCCGGAGGCGATCGCCGCACCCGAGCCCGAGCCCGCGCCGGTCCCCAAGACCCGCCGTCGCCCGCGCGCGCGCGCCGCGACCGCGGCGGTGACCGAGCCCGAGGTCGAGGCCGAGGAGCCCGAGGCGGCGACGCCGGCCCCTGCGCCCGCCGCGGAGGAGGCGCCCGCCAAGCCCAAGCGCACGCGCCGCAAGAAGGCGGTCGAGCCGATCGCCGAGGCGGCCGACGCCGGCCCGGTCAACGACGGCCTGCCCGCCCCCGAGCGCGACGAGCCCGAGGCGGTCGAGCCGGAGGCGCCGGCCAAGCCGAAGCGCACGCGCCGCAAGAAGGCCGATGTCGCGCCGGTCGCCGAGGCGCCCGCTGCGGCGGAGCCGGAGGCGGAGGCGACGGCAGAGCCCGACGCCGAGGTGGAGGCCGCACCCGCCGAGGGCGAGGCGACGCCGCGCCGCGGCTGGTGGCAGCGTACCTTCGGCGCCTGACGTCGTGCGCCGGGCTTCAGCCGCGGTTCAGTGGAACCGCGGCAGGACGCCCGGCGCATGCCTGCACCGATGCCACCCGCCGCGCCGACGCTCCCGGACGATCGTGAGGAGAGCGGCGTCGTGATCTGCTCCAGCGCTGCCCGCCGTGTTCCTTCGAACGCACGAACCCAGGGCGACGAGCGACCCCGCTCCCCAACTCGCGCTCACGTCCGCGTACGGTGGGGTAAGGCCAAGGCGCTCCTATTCACCGTCATCCCGGCCTTGAGCCGGGATCCATCCCTCCTCGCAAGACAACCGAGCGGAGCGTGTGCGGCGCCATGGATGCCGGGTCGAGCCCGGCATGACGGGGGTGACGGACGCCGCGTTAGGCCCACCCACCCGCGCCCCTCACCCGCCCCCCGCTGGCACCGCCTCGTCGCCGCCGCGGCGACCGCGGTCCTCCTCCTCGCCCAGCCAGCGCACGCCCAGTCGATCCTGCGCGACGCCGAGACCGAGGCGCTGCTGCGCGACATGTCGGCGCCGCTCGTCACCGCTGCCGGACTGCGCCCGCGCGACGTGCAGATCGCGCTGATCAACGACGATTCGATCAACGCCTTCGTTGTCGGCGGCCAGACCGTCTACGTCCACTCGGGGCTGATCCAGTCGGCCGACACCGCCAATCAGGTGCAGGGCGTGATCGCGCACGAGCTCGGCCATATCGCCGACGGCCATGTCATCACCAGCAGCGAGGGCCAGCGCCCCGCGATGGGCATCTATCTGCTCTCGATGGTGCTCGGGCTCGCCGCGATGGCGGCGGGCGGCGGTGAGGCGGGCGCGGGCATCCTCTCCGCCGGGCAGCAGGCGGCGATGGGCAAATATCTCGCCTTCAGCCGCGTGCAGGAGGCCACCGCGGACGCCTCGGCGGTGCGCTACCTCAACACCGCCGGGATCACCGGGCGCGGCATGCTGGAGTTCTTCAAGAAGCTCCAGCAGCAGGAATTTCGCTACGGCACCAAGAATATCGATCCGTTCATGCAGTCGCACCCGCTATCGGGCACGCGCATCCAGACGATGACCGCCGACCTGCAGAACTCGCCGGCGTGGAAGAAGCCGCTCGACGCGGGGCTGGAGGAGCGGTTCAAGCGCATCCGCGCCAAGCTCGACGGCTATCTGCTGCCCCCCGCGCAGGCGCTCCAGAAATATCCCGACAGCGACCAGACGATCTACGCGCATTACGCGCGCGCTTACGCCTATCACCGCGCCGGCTATCCCGACAAAGCCGACGCCGAGGCCGAGGCTCTCGTCGCCAAGGAACCCAATGATCCGTATTTCCAGGAGATCATGGGGCAGATCCTGCTCGAGGCGGGCAAGCCCAAGCAGGCGATCGAGCCGCTGCGCCGCGCCACCGAGGGCTCGCGCTCGGATCCGCTGATCGCCACCACCTACGGCCACGCGCTGATCGCGACCGAGGACCCGACGAACTACGACGAGGCCAAGCGCGTCCTCAAGACCGCGGTCGGGCGCGACGACGAGAATCCCTTCGCCTGGTTCCAGCTCGGCACCGTCTACGAGCTCACCGGCGACGAGCCGCGCGCCGCGCTCGCCAGCGCCGAGCGCGCCAGCATGATGGGCGACGACCGCACCGCCGCCGACCGCGCGCGCTATGCCATGGCCGGGCTGCCCAAGAACACGCCCGACTGGATCCGCGCGCAGGACATCGCCATGACGTCGCAGAACGGGCTCGATAAGAACAGGAAGAAGCGTCGGTGAACAGACTGTGGCTGCTCGGCATGGTGGTGCTGGGCGCACTCTTCGGCGCGGGCGGCATGTGGCTCGCCGGGCGCGTCGCCCCTGCCCCGCTCGCCGACGGCGATCGCGTCCGCATCGAGCGGGTGGTGCGCGACTATGTCCTCGCCAACCCCGAGATCATCCCGCAGGCGATCGAGCGCTTGCAGGCGAAGGACGCCTCGCGCGCGATCGCGGCGTCGCGCGGCGCGATCGAGGAGCCCTATGCCGGCGCCTGGATCGGCAATCCCAAGGGCGACGTCACGCTGGTAGAATATTACGACTATAATTGCGGCTTCTGCCGCGCCAGCCTGGCCACGATCGAGCAGCTCGTCGCCGAGGACAAGAACCTGCGCGTCGTGTTCAAGGAGCTGCCCGTGCTCGCCGACAGCAGCCGGCTGGCGGCGCGCGCGGCGCTGGCGGCGGCGGCGCAGGGGCGCTTCAAGCCGTTCCACGACGCGCTCTACGCCGCCGGGCCGGTGAGCACGGCGACGATCGCCACCGCGGCGAAGGCCACCGGCGTGGACCTCGCCAAGCTGCCCGCCGACGCCGACGCGACGATCCGCGCCAATCTGGAGCTGGCGCAGAAGCTCGGCATCACCGGCACGCCGAGCTGGGTGGTGGGCGACCAGCTGCTGTCGGGCGCGCTGCCGATCGAGCGGCTGAAGGAGGCGATCGCCAAGGCGCGAGTGTCGTAGCGCATCGGCATTGTCGTCACGCCGTCGCTGCACCGGCAGAGACCATCGCCGCCGTGCTCCTGCGTGCGCGAGATCTTTGCAAAAGGCGCGAAACGCACGCACCTACCGTCATCCCGGACTTGTTCCGGGATCCACTCTTCCGCGAAAATGATGCTTTCGGAATGCGCGGCACGGTGGATCCGGACCAAAAAAGGTCTATTGTCGCGGAAGCTGCTTGCTCCGTCATCCCGGGCCCTTCGACAAGCTCAGGAGAGCCTTGACCCGGGATCCATCGCGCCGCGAGAGCCGCCCGCGTTGCTCTCGCGGCACCATGGATCCCGGCGCGAGGCCGGGATGACGGTGATGAATGACTAAGCCGCCTTCTTGGTCCGGACCCGTGGATCCCGGAACACGTCCGGGATGACAATAGGGTTTGCAGAGGTCCTGCGCGCGCAGGCGCACGGCGGCGCTCGCCGCGCCGCCGTCACACATTCCGAAACGCCGCGTTTCCGCGCTTGCCGCCCCTTGCCGCGCTCCCTAACTGACGCGCGAAGCAGGGAGACGACATGCCGGAACCGATCCTGACCGTCGCCGGCGTGTCCAAGACCTACAAGGACGGTCCCACCGCGCTCAAGACCGTCGACCTCGAGGTCAACCGCGGCGAGATCGTCGCGCTGCTCGGCCCCAACGGCGCCGGCAAGACCACGCTGATCAGCATCATCTGCGGCATCGTCACGCCCTCGTCCGGCAGCGTCGCCGTCGCCGGCCACGACGTGGTGCGCGACTATAAAGCCGCGCGTCGCGCGATCGGGCTGGTACCGCAGGAGCTCGCCACCGACCAGTTCGAGAGCGTGCTCGCCACCGTCACCTTCTCGCGCCGCCTGTTCGGTCGCTCGGGTCATTCCGACTATATCGAGCAGGTACTGCGCGACCTGTCGTTGTGGGAGAAGCGCCACGCCAAGATCAAGGACCTGTCGGGCGGGATGAAGCGCCGCGTGCTGATCGCCAAGGCGCTGGCGCACGAGCCCGAGATCCTCTTCCTCGACGAACCCACCGCCGGCGTCGACGTGGCGCTGCGGCGCGACATGTGGAAGCTGGTCCACCGCCTGCGCGAGCAGGGCGCGACGATCATCCTCACCACCCATTACATCGAGGAGGCCGAGGAGATGGCCGATCGCGTCGGCGTGATCTCGCGCGGCGAGCTGCTGCTGGTCGAGGAGAAGGACGCGCTGATGGCCAAGCTGGGCAAGCGCCAGATGGACCTCACCCTGGTCGAGCCGCTCGCCGCCGTGCCCGCGGCGCTCGCGCGCTGGTCGCCGACGCTGGAGCATGACGGGCGCACGCTGCGCTACGTGTTCGACGCCAAGGCGGAGAGCGCCGGCATCCCCGAGCTGCTCGCCGCGGTGGCAGAGCAGCATATCGCCTTCAAGGACCTGGAGACGCGCAAGTCGAGCCTCGAGGATATCTTCGTCGACCTGGTGGGGCAGCGCGCATGAACCTGCATGGCATCTGGGCGATCTATCGCTTCGAGATGGCGCGCTTCGGGCGCACGATCTGGACCAGCCTCGCCACACCGGTGATCACCACCACCTTGTACTTCATCGTCTTCGGCTCGGCGATCGGGTCGCAGATGAGGAACATCGGCGACGTGCCCTATGGCGCCTTCATCGTTCCCGGGCTGATGCTGCTGACGATCTTCTCGGAGAGCGTCTTCAACGCCAGCCTCGGCATCTACATGCCCAAGTTCACCGGCACGATCTACGAGCTGCTCTCCGCGCCCTTGTCTGCGGTGGAGACGGTGATCGGCTATGTCGGCGCCGCGGCGACCAAGTCGATGGTGATCGGCCTCGTCATCTTCGCCACCGCGCATCTGTTCGTCGACCTGCATGTCGCGCACCCGCTGCTGATGCTTTTCTACCTGCTGCTGGTGGCGGCGAGCTTCTCCTTGTTCGGCTTCTGCCTCGGCATCTGGGCCAATGGCTTCGAGCAGCTCCAGATCATCCCGCTGCTGGTGATCACGCCGCTGACCTTCCTCGGCGGCGCCTTCTACTCGCTGTCGGTGCTGCCCGAACCGTGGCGGACGGTCAGCCTGTTCAACCCCATCGCCTATCTGATCAACGGCTTCCGCTGGACCTTCTTCGGCATCAGCGACGTCGACGTGCTCGCCTGCGTGGCGGTGACGGCGGGCTTCGGCGCGCTCTGCCTGGCCGCAGTGGTGACGATCTTCCACACCGGCTGGCGGCTGAAGAGCTGAGCGGGGGTGGTCTGCCCGGCCTACTCCCCGAAAGGCGCTTCGAGACGAGGCTTCGACAGGCTCAGCCTCTCCTCAGCGCGAACGGTAACAGAAACTTGGCAGCCTGCATCCCGTTCGGGCTGAGGAGGCACTGAGCTCGTCGAAGTGCCGTCTCGAAGCCCGCACCCTCACCGCACCCGCCCCGACAGCACCGGCCGCACCACCAGCGCGTTGAGATCGATCGCGACGTGGAGCAGCACCGCCGCCGCGAGCGAGCCGCTCAGCAGATAGGCGAGCGCCAGCACCGCCCCGACCAGCGCGGTCGCGATCATGCCTGCCGCCCCCTGATAGCGATGCGCCACCCCGAACAGGACGCAGGCCAGCGCGAAGGCGGCGACGCCCGGCACGCCGCAGCGCACCAGCAGCAGCGGCAGCAGCAGCCGGAAGAACAGCTCCTCGGTCATGCCGGCGGTGACCGACAGCAGCGCGCCCCAGCCGAGCTCGCCGCGCGTGCTCGGCAGCACCGACTCGACGTCGCCCAGCGTCACCGATCGCCCGCGCCAGCGCTCGATCAGGCCGGCGATCGCGCCGCCCACCGCCAGTCCGCCGAGCGTCGACCAGGCGAGCAGGTCGAGCGGCATGGTTCCGCCCGCGAGATCGATCGCCGCGGCACGGGCCGGCACGAACTCGGCCGGCAGCGCCGCCAATGTCCCGAGCCGCCCCAGCGCGGCGAGCGCCACCAGCGTCACCAGCGCGAAGTGGAGCGTCGGCCGCAGCGCCCGCAACAGGAAACGGCGCCGCCGCGCGTCCCCGCCGGGGCGGTAGAGCCAGCGATAGTGGCGCGTGCCGCCGCGCAGGAACAGCGCGAGGCTCGCCAGCGCCACCGCCAGCCAGAACGCCGCGCCCGCCACCGCGTCAGCGCTCGATACGGTGCTCGCCCTTGACCCAGCGCACCGTGCCCGAGGAGGCGCGCATCACCACGCTCTCGGTCGTCATCTTATCGCGCCGGCGCTTGACGCCCTCGAGCAGCGAGCCGTCGGTCACGCCGGTCGCGGCGAAGATGCAATCCCCTTTCGCCAGCTCCTTGAGATCATATTGCCGATCGAGGTCCTCGATCCCCCATTTGCGGGCACGCGCGCGCTCGTCGTCGTTGCGGAACAGCAGCCGGCCCTTGAACTGGCCGCCGACGCAGCGCAGCGCGGCGCAGGCGAGCACGCCCTCGGGCGCGCCGCCCGAGCCCATATAGACGTCGATCGTGGTGTCCGGGTCGCTGGTGGCGATCACGCCCGCGACGTCGCCGTCGCCGATCAGCACCACGCCGCAGCCGAGCGCGCGCAGCTCGGCGATCAGCGCCTCGTGCCGCGGGCGGTCGAGCACGCAGGCGACGATGTCCTGCGGCCGCACGCCCTTGGCGGCGGCGATCGCCTCGATGTTCTGGCTGGGCGAACGGTCGAGGTCGATCACGCCCGCGGGCAGGCCGGGGCCGACCGCGAGCTTGTCCATATAGACGTCGGGCGCGTTGAGCAGCCCGCCCGCCTCGGCGATGGCGAGCACCGCGAGGCTGTTCGGCCCCGACTTGGCGCAGATGGTAGTGCCCTCGAGCGGGTCGAGCGCGATGTCGATCGCCGGGCCGTTGCCGGTGCCGACCTTCTCGCCGATGTAGAGCATCGGCGCCTCGTCGCGCTCGCCCTCGCCGATCACGACGGTGCCGTCCATGTCGAGTTCGTTGAGTGCGGCGCGCATCGCCTCCACCGCGGCGGCGTCGGCGGCTTTCTCATCGCCACGGCCGGTCAGCGTCGAGGCGGCGATCGCCGCCGCCTCGGTGACCCGCACCATCTCGAGCACGAGGACACGGTCGAGTACCTTGCTGGCCTGGGGCATGAGTCACCTTCGCTGCGGCGTGAGGCCATGTCGATACGGCGCGGGCGTGACGGTGTCGAGGCAGAATGTTTTACATGTTCAACAACGCCGTTGCCGACCGCTCCCGCGAGGCTGGCGCGCGCGAGCGCGATGGTTCATGTTACGCCGACACGGACCGCGGGTGATGGTGCGGCAGGGGGCGCGGTCGCGATGACGTTCTTCGAGAGCTTACTCGCGCTGCTCGGGGTGGCGGTGCTGCTGCTCCAGATCGGACGGCGCACCGCCATCCCTTATCCCGCCCTGCTCGCGGGCGCCGGGGTGGCGCTGGCGTGGATCCCGGGTGCGCCGACGATCACGCTCGACCCGCACACCGCGCTCGCGCTGTTCATCGCGCCGATCCTGATCGACGCCGCGTTCGACTTCCCCGTCGGCACGGTGGTGCGGCTGTGGCGGCCTCTCACCGCGCTCGCGCTGGTCGCGGTGCTGCTCAGCGCGGGGGCGGTGACGTGGATCGGCGTCACCATGGCGGGGCTGCCGGTCTATGCCGCGCTCGCGCTCGGCGCGATCGTCGCCCCGCCCGACGCCGCGGCGGCCACCGCGATCGCGGGCAGCGTGCGGATGCCGCGTCGCACCGTCGCGGTGCTCAAGGGCGAGAGCCTGCTCAACGACGCGTCCGCGCTGCTGCTCTACACCGCCGCGATCCTGGTCGAGAGCCACGGCGGGGTCGACGCCGCGCTCGGGCTGCGCGTCGGCATCGCGGTGCCCGGCGGCATCCTGCTGGGTTATCTGCTCGCGCTGGCGATGAAGCGGATCCAGCCGCTGGTATGGGGCACGCTGAGCGGCAACATCTTCCAGTTCGTGTCGGGCTTCGCCGCCTGGCTGGTGGCCGAGCGGCTCGGCCTGTCCGCGGTGCTGTGCCTCGTCACCTTCGCGATGACGATCGCGCGATCCGCCGGGCTGGCGACGCCGCCGCGCGCGCGCCTGCACGATTTCGCGGTGTGGGAGACCGCGGTGTTCCTGCTCAACGTGCTGGCCTTCCTGCTGATGGGTTTCCAGGCGCGGACGATCGTCGGCGACATGGCGCCCGACCGGCTGCGCGAGGCGGCGGTGTTCGCGGCCGCGGTGGTCGCCTGTCTGATCGTCGTGCGGATGGGCTGGGTGCTGATCTACAACCGGCTGGCCTTCCACCTCCCCGCCTTTCGCGGCGATTACCCACCGACCAGCCCGGCGCAGAGCGTGATCGTCGGCTGGTGCGGGATGCGCGGGATCGTCACGCTGGCCACCGCCTTCGCGCTGCCCGCGCACTTCCCACAGCGCGACCTGATCGTGCTCACCGCCTTCGCGGTGGTGCTGGCGACGCTGGTGCTGCAGGGGATGACGCTCGCGCCGCTGGTGCGCTGGCTCGGGCTCGATGGCGACGACGGGCTGGGCGAGGAGCTCGCACGCGCGCGGGTCGCGATGGCCGACGCGGCGCTCGACCATATCGCCGACGCGCGCGGCGCGCTGGCCGACCATTGGCGCTACAGTCTCGGCATCAAGCGCGCGGCGATGCTGCCGGGCGCGGAAGGTGGCGAGGCCGAGCAGAAACGCCAGATCGGCCTCGCCGCGATCGCACGCCAGCGCGCGCGGCTGGAGGAGTTGCGCGAGAGCCAGGAGGTGGCGGCCGATTCCTTCCTGTTGCTTCAGGAAGAACTCGACTTCAACGAGATGAGCCTGCGCACCGAGGACGAGCGCCGGATCGAGGAGAGCTGACGGTGGCGCGACCGGGCACGAGGCGAAGGGAGACGAAGATGGCGCTCAGGAGATGGCGGAACGCGGCCGCCGCGGCGGTTCTGGCAGGTTCGGCAATCCTGCCGGCGGCCGCCCCCGCGCAGGCGCCGGCCTATACGCCGGGCGCGGCCAATCTCGCCGCCCGCGCCTGGTTCGCACAGGCGCGTTTCGGCATCTTCCTCCACTGGGGGCTCTACAGCGAGCTGGCGGGCGGGGGTGATCGCGACGGCGCCGAATGGATCATGGAGAACAAGAAGATCTCCGCCGCGCATTACGAGCGGCTGGCCGAGTTCTTCGATCCGCGCCGCTTCGACGCGAACCAATGGGTCGACACCGTCAAGGCCGCCGGCGCGCGCTACATCGTGATCACCTCCAAACATCACGACGGCTTCGCCATGTACGGCAGCAAGGTCAGCCCGTACAATGTCGTCGACGCGACCCCTTTTCGCCGCGACCCGATCGCCGAGCTGGCGGCGGCCTGTCGCGCCAAGGGGGTCAAGCTGTTCTTCTATTACTCACAGCTCGATTGGCATCATCCCGACTATTTCCCGCGCGGCCGCACCGGCCGGCACAGCGGGCGTGCCGAGAGCGGGGACTGGGAGGCCTATCTCCGCTACCAGGACGCGCAGCTCACCGAGCTGCTCACGCGCTACGGCCCGATCGGCGGCATCTGGTTCGACGGCTGGTGGGACCAGCAGAAGACGGCGATGCGCGACCGCTGGCGGCTGGAGCGCACCTATGCGCTGATCCACCGGCTGCAGCCGGGCGCCTTGATCGTCAACAACCATCACGTCACGCCCTTCCCGGGCGAGGATTATCAGGTGTTCGAGCGCGACCTGCCCGGCCAGAACAGCAGCGGCTTCAACGATGCGGCGGTGAGTGCCCTGCCGCTGGAGATGGCCGATGCGATGAACGGCAGCTGGGGGTTCAACCTGGTCGATGACCGGTTCAAGACCCCGCGCGAGCTGATCGCGACGCTGGCCGGCGCGGCCGGGCGCGGCGCCAACTTCCTGCTCAACACCGGCCCGATGCCCGATGGCCGGCTCCAGCCCGAGAATGTCGCCGCGCTGCGGACGGTCGGCGACTGGCTGGGCCGCAACGGCGAGAGCATCTACGCGACCAGCGCCGGACCGATCGCCCCGCAGCCCTGGGGCGTGACGACGCGGCGCGGCGATCGGGTCTATGTGCATCTGCTCGCCGACCCAGGCACGCGGTTGCGGCTGCCGATCCGGGGCGTGCGCGCGGCGCGGCGGCTCGACGGCGGCGCGCCAATCACCTTAGCGCGTGACGGCGACGCTGTGGTGCTCGGCGACCTCGGCTGGACCGCGGCGAGCGCGGACCAGGTGATCGTGCTCGAGCTCGGCGCGGGCTGAGCGGCGCGCTCGCGACCCCGCAGGATATCGGATAAGACGCGGTTCAGGAGACGGATGATGCTGAAAATTCTCATGACGGTCGGGGCTCTGGCGCTGGCGCAGGCGGCGCCCAACCCGCATCTGCCACCGCCGACGATGGACAGCGTCGCGCCCACCCTGCCCGCCGGGCTGAAGAACGGGGTGCTGATCGTCTCCAAGACCAACGGCTGGCGCCACCTCGAACATATCCCGCATTCGAACGAGGTGCTCGGCGACATCGCACGCGAACTCGGCCGCCCCAGCTACGCGACCGAGAACGCCGCGGTGTTCAACGACGCACAGCTGCGCCATTTCTCGGTGGTCGTGCTCAACAGCGCGAGCGGTGCGTTCCTGACCCCCGACCAGCGCGCCGCCTTCGAGCGCTTCGTCGCGCGCGGCGGGGGCGTGGTGGCCCTTCATGCCGCGGGCGACGACAGCCACAAGGAACCGTGGTACGTCGACACGATCATCGGCACGACCTTTATCGGCCACCCCAACGGCGACGATCACATCCAGCGCGCGAACGTCGTCGTCGACCAGCCGCGTCATCCGATCATGGCGGGGGTGACCCAGCCCTGGACCGCGACCGACGAATGGTATTCCTTCTCCAACGACCCCGCCACGCGCGGCATGACGGTGCTCGCGCGCGTCGACGAGGCGAGCTACCGCCCCGGCAAGCTGGCGATGGGGACGCATCCGGTGATGTGGGTCAACCCCGCCGCCAAGGGGCGCGTGTTCTACTCGGCGCTCGGCCATGATCCCGCCGCCTACGACGATCCCAATTATCGCCGCATCCTGACCAACGCGATACGCTGGGCAGCGCGCGCGCGCTGAACCGCCGCGTCGTCGCGGGGAAAGTTACTGATGCAGGATAGCGGCTGCATCGATCGGGCGTGGTCGGCATTCTCGCTCCAGGGAGGATCACGACCATGCTCGACGAACCGACGGTCTGCCGCGCGCGCGCGGTCGACGAACGCGCCGCCGCCGAACAGGCAGTGCTGACGCTGGTGCGCGAGCGTCACACCCGCGCCGCGGCGAACTGGGACCGGATGGCGGAGCGCGGCGAGGCGATCCGCCGCCGCCAATCGCGCCGGCAAGACGCCATCACCGAGTGAGTAAGCGATGGCCAACCAGCGGATCGCCTTCTTCGTCGAAGGGGTAAGGACGGCGGCGCGGCTCGCCGCCGCGCGCGCCGATGCGGCGAACGCGGCCACGCCGAACGAGGCACTGACCGACTTCGCCGCCGAGCTGGAGCAGGTCGCCTGCGCGTTCGAGCAGATGCAGGGCAATTGGGACGTCGCGGTGGTGGATCCGTCGCTGGCGGGACGCTACCTGCGATAGCGTGTGATCGGCTGGTGTGAACCAGCGGGTGCTCCTGCGGACGCAGGAGCCCAGAGCCACGAGCGTCATCTCTGCGGCACTGGGCTCCTGCTTCCGCAGGAGCACGGTTAAACCGAGGTGAATCAGACTCTGGTCCGGTAGCATCGGTCGGCCGCGTGCGCGCGTGGCGGCGCGGCTTGCTCTGTCCACCGGCGCGACGCGCGAAGGGATCATCCTCGACGGACGCGACGCTCCCGCTCTTCCGCGTCGCGGCGAATGGCTCTACAGCCCCGCGCATGCTGCCGGCGCTCGCCCATGTCGATACCTGGATCTTCGACCTCGACAACACGCTCTACCCCGCCAGCGCCGGTCTGTTCGCGCTGATCGACCGGCGCATGACCGCGTTCGTCGGCGATCTGCTCGGGCTCGATCCGGTAGCGGCGCGGCGGGTGCAGAAGGACTATTTCCTCGGCCACGGCACCACGCTGGCCGGGCTGATGGCCCATCATGCGATCGATCCCGCCGCCTTCCTCGCTTATGTCCACGACATCGAGATGGACGCACTGGAAGAGAACGCCCCGCTCGCCGCCGCACTGGCGCGGCTGCCCGGTCGCAAACTCGTCTTCACCAACGGCGACAAACCCTATGCGCTCAAGGTGCTCGACCGGCTCGGCCTCGGCGCCAGCTTCGAGGCGGTGCACGACATCACCGCGATGAACCTGGTGCCCAAGCCGGCGCCCGCTGCCTATCAGGGGCTGTGCGACGCCTTCGGCATCGATCCCACCCGCGCCCTGTTCGTCGAGGACATGGCGCGCAACCTCAGACCCGCCAAGGCGATCGGCATGGCGACGGTATGGGTCGACAACGGGTCCGAGCAGGACCACGACACCGACCGCTCCTATGTCGATATCCGCGTGACCGATCTCACCGCCTGGCTCGAGACCCTGCTGGAGACCCCATGACGACCGACCTTGCCGCCACCATCGACGCCGCCTGGGAGCAGCGCGCCGAGCTCGGCCTGACCACCGCGGGCGAGATCCGCGTCGCGGTCGACCGCGCGCTGGCGCTGCTCGACGCCGGTGAGGCGCGCGTCGCCGAGCCCGATGGTACCGGTGGCTGGCGCGTCAACCAATGGCTCAAGAAGGCGGTGCTGCTGAGCTTCCGCCTCAACGACAACGCGCTGATCGACAACGGGCCGGGCGCGGGCCATTGGTTCGACAAGGTGCCGAGCAAGTTCGCCGGCTGGAGCGAGGCCGAGTTCCGCGGCGCCGGCTTCCGCGCGGTGCCGGGCAGCGTGGTGCGGCGCGGCGCCTTCGTCGGCAAGGGCGCGATCCTGATGCCCAGCTTCGTCAACATCGGCGCCTATGTCGGTGAGGGGACGATGGTCGACACCTGGGCGACGGTGGGCAGCTGCGCGCAGATCGGGCGCAACGTCCATCTGTCCGGCGGCGCCGGGATCGGCGGCGTGCTCGAGCCGCTCCAAGCCGACCCGGTCATCATCGGCGACGGTGCCTTCATCGGCGCGCGGGCCGAGGTGGCGGAGGGCGTGCGCGTCGGCGAGGGCGCGGTGCTGTCGATGGGCGTGTATCTCGGCGCCTCGACCAAGATCGTCGATCGCGCCACCGGCGAGGTGTTCCGCGGCGAGGTACCGCCTTATGCGGTGGTGGTGCCCGGCTCGACCGGCGGCGGCGACGGCAAGCCGGCGCTCTATTGCGCGGTGATCGTCAAGCGCGTCGACGCGCAGACGCGCAGCAAGACCAGCATCAACGACCTGCTGCGCGACTGAGGCGACGCGCGCCGCTCAGGCGAACAGATCGACCACGTCGCGTCCCTCGCCCACCGCGCGCAGCAGCAGCGTGCGGTGGCAGTGGCTCGGGTCGCGCTCGAAGCAGAGCAGCGCGCTCGGCATCTCGTCGGCCAGCGCGAGCATCCGCGCCGCCGCCGCCTGCGCCTCGGGCAGGTCGAGCTGGCCCGCATAGACCGCGGTCAGCGTCGCGACGTCGCCTTTCTTGCCCGCGTCGCGACCGGCCTTGGGGGTGCCGAGCGGCTTGAGATGCACATAGTCGATCCCCGCTTCCTTCAGCGCCGCCGCGAGCGGGGATTTGGAGAAGCCGGGCCGGCGCGAGAGCGGCAGCGCGCGCACGTCGATGACCCGGCGTACCCCCGCGGCGGCGAGCGCGGCGAGCAGCGCATCCACCGTCGCGCCCTCATAGCCGATGGTGAAGATCGTCATGGTCGCACGCTGGGCGCATGCTCCTGACAAGGCAAGCATGAGCCGCTATCGCGCGCGGCATGGACCATGACATTCACGTGATCGGCGGCGGGCTCGCCGGCTCCGAGGCGGCGTGGCAGCTCGCCGAGGCGGGGCTGCGGGTGCGCCTCTCCGAGATGCGCGGCGGCGGCAATACGACCCCCGCGCACCATAGCGACGGGCTCGCCGAGCTCGTCTGTTCGAACAGCTTCCGCTCGGATGACGCCGAGAACAATGCGGTGGGCTTGCTCCACCAGGAGATGCGCGCGCTCGACTCGCTGATCCTGCGCGAGGGCGATCGCCACCGCGTGCCCGCCGGCTCGGCGCTAGCGATGGACCGCGACGGTTTCTCCGCGGGCGTCACCGCCGCGATCGCGGCGCATCCCAACATCACGATCGTGCGCGAGCGGGTCGACACGCTGCCCGATACACCCGCGATCGTCGCCACCGGCCCGCTCACCGCGCCCACGCTGTCGCAGCAGATCGCGGGCGAGACGGGCAAGGACGCGCTCGCCTTCTTCGACGCGATCGCGCCGATCGTCCACCGCGAGTCGATCGACCTCGACACCGCCTGGTTCCAGAGCCGCTGGAACAAGGGGGACGGCACCGACTACATCAACTGCCCGCTCGACAAGGATCAATATCACGCCTTCGTCGACGGCCTGCTCGCCGGCGAGAAGACCGAATATCGCGAGTGGGAGAACGTCCCTTATTTCGAGGGCTGCATGCCGATCGAGGTGATGGCGGAGCGCGGGCCCGAGACGCTGCGCTTCGGCCCGATGAAAGGCGTCGGGCTCGACGACCCGCGCACCGGGCGCTGGCCCTATGCCGCGGTGCAGCTGCGTCAGGACAATGCGCACGGCACCTTGTGGAACATCGTCGGCTTCCAGACCAAGCTCAAGCACGCCGAGCAGGTGCGGCTGTTCCGCACCATCCCGGGGCTGGAGAAGGCCGAGTTCGCGCGGCTGGGCGGGCTGCACCGCAACACCTTCATCCGCTCGCCCGAGCTGCTCGACCCGCTGCTGCGGCTGCGGTCGCGCCCGCATCTGCGCTTCGCGGGACAGATCACGGGGTGCGAGGGCTATGTCGAGAGCGCGGCGATCGGCCTGCTCGCGGGGCGGTTCGCCGCGGCGGAGCTGCGCGGCGGCGCCCCGACGCCGCCGCCAGCGGAGACCGCGCTGGGGGCGCTGCTGGGGCATATCACGGGCGGCGCCGCGACCGAGAGCTACCAGCCGATGAACGTCAATTTCGGCCTGTTCCCGCCGATCCCGGGCCGCACCAAGAAAGCGGAGCGCAAGAAGCTCTACACCGACCGCGCGCGCGCCGCGCTCGCCGGCTGGATCGCCGGCTGAGGGTGACGCTCACTCCTCGCGCGCCGGCTCGGGGCATGGCGTGGCGCGGCGGGGTTTGCGCTTGGGCGCGGTCGCGGCGAACTCCTGCGCGTCCAGCGCGCCGGAGTGGTCGCGGTCGGCCGCGCCGAACCGGTCGACCGTCCGCGCCGCCCATTCGTCGAAGCTGAGCCGCCCGTCGCCGTCGCGGTCTAGCTTGGCGAAGGCCTTGCGGCGTGGCTCGAGAAACTCGGCGCGAGTCACCTTGCCGTCACGGTCGCGGTCGTACCGGGCGAACCGCTGCCGCGCGCGCTGCGCGTCGCTCGCCGCGGGCAGGTCGGGCGGCGCGGCCTCGGCGGTCGTGTCGCCCGCGCGCGCCGTCGCCGCGGGCGCGGGCGCGGGTGTAGTCGCCGCGGCGAGCGGAGCGTCGGCGTGCGCCTGGCCGCGGACGATCATCCATCCGCCGGCGAGCAACAGAATCGCTGCCACCCCGCCCATCACATATCGCCACATGCGCGCCTCCACCCCGAGACGCCGAGGCTATCCAGCGTCCGCCTCGCCGCGCAAGCGCGCCGATCTATCGCCCTGACAGCCGGTGCCAAAGCAGTCGCGCGGCGCGCGCGGGATGGCCCGCGGGGCGCGGCGACGCGGCGAGATCGAGTCGCGCCAGCAGCGCGAGCGCGCCGAGCGCGCGCGTCGACGCCGCCCAGCGTGCCGCGGTGAGCCCCGCCAGCCGTGTCTCCGCCGCCGCGTGCGCGCGCGCTGCCAGCGCGGCCGTGCTGAGATGGCGCGCCAGATCGGCGAGCGCCCAGCCCTCCCCGGCGCGCGCGATCGACGGGGTCGTGCCCCCGGCGAGCAGCACCGCCGCCGCGTCGAACAGCCCCGCGCCGCGCGCGCGCGCGTGAGTCTCCAGCGCCGCCTCGCCGAGCGGCTGGTCCAGCAAGGCCTCCCACCCCTCGACCAGCCCCGCCAGCGTCGCGCCGCGCACCTGCGGGACCACCGCCGCGGCGAGTGCGCCGAGCACGGGCTCGGCCGGCGCGGGCGCATCGTCCAGCGCGGACAAGGCCTCGTGCCACCAGGTCAGTCGCATCTGCCCGACCAGCGGCTCGCGCGTGGTGCGCAGGATCGTGCCGAGCCGCTCGTCCAGCGCGAGCAGCGCCGCCAGGCCCGCGCGCGCGTGCGCCGGAGCATAGCCGATCACCAGCGCGCGCTCGGGGTCGATCATCGTTGGCAAATTATCAACCTTGCTCACGTTACCCCCGCCTCCACCCTGTTCGCGCCGAGCGAGCGGATCGGAAGAGACGAGATGCGCCACCGTCCACGCTTGTTCCTCGATCATCCGCGCGCGCTGCTGCGCGATCGCCGCGGCTCCACCGTGGGGATCATGGCGGCCGCGCTGGTCGTCGGTATCGGCTCGCTCGGCAGCGCGATCGACGCCGGCCGCATGTACATCGTCAAGACCCAGCTGCAAGCCGGCGTCGACGCCGCGGCGCTGGCGGGCGCGCGCGCCTTCGGCGTGACCGACAACAGCGGCAATTCGCGCACCAAGCAGGTGGAATCCTACTTCGACGGGAATTTCTCCCGCTCGCCCGCTTACATGGGCACCACCAACGTCACCGTCACGCCGACCTTCACGGTCATCAACGGTGTCAATGTCACCACCGTCAACGCCGCGGCGACGCTCGACATGTCGTTCATGCGGCTGTTCGGCTTCCGCGAGGTGACGATGCGCGCCGTCGCCAAGGCCGAACTCCAGCCGCGCGCGCTCGAGGTGATGGTGGTGCTCGACAACACCGGCTCGATGGCGGACTCTCTGTCAAACGGCAAGACGCGGATCCAGGCGCTCAAGGATGCGTCGAACAGCTTCGTCGACATCCTGTTCCAGGGCGGCACCCAGCGCAAGGACCTCGCGCTCGGCTTCGTTCCCTATGACATCACGGTGAACGTCGGCAGGTTGCTCGAGAAGGCGCGACCCAACTCCGTCACGCCCGTGGTCGGCTTCAACGCCGGGTTCGTCAACGATTGGGGCGCCTGGCCGGGCAACCCCTATGCGTGGAAGGGTTGCGTCATGAACGACGCCACCGTGCGCGATCTGAGCGCCAATCGCCTCGTCTCCGAGCCGAACGCCTGGGATGTCACCCGCATCCTTCCCGGCGAGGGGAGCAGCCCTGCGGTCGCGCCCTATTTTATCCCGCCCATCTACGTCCCGGCGCTCAAGAACCCGTCCAAGGGCGAGGTGCCCACGAACAAGCTTATCGATCAGGACAGCGACTATTATCAGGCCGTCGGCAATTCGAACCTCTATCGCCTCGACGGCTCTCCCGAGGGCGCCGCAGGCGCGCAGAAACTGGTCAACAGCGCGGCCTATCGCTCCTGGTTGTACGACTATTACATGGGGTTGAACGAGGATGGCAGCGCGAACACGCAGAACGACGTGATCCGCAGGTTGGACGACAGTTACTACGCCTCTAGCGACGGCGATCGTACCGGCGTTAATTGGAAAGTCGACTGGACCCGCCTGCCAAGGCACAGCTCCTGGGCGGCCAAGCCCAGTAATTCCGTCGTCAGGACGAGTGGCGACACGCCAGGTAACAGCCCCAATTGGCAGTGCCCTGAGGAAGCGATGCTGCCGCTCTACAATCGCACCAAAGCGGAGTACACCTCCTACATTCGCGACAAGAACGCCGCGATCAAGCCGGCGAACGGCACGATTCACCACACCGGCCTGCTGTGGGGTTACCGCCTGCTCGTCCGCGATGACGTCTTCACGCGCCCGCGGCCGAGCGGGCTGCCCGCCGAGAAGCCGCGCCGCGCCATCGTCTTCATGACCGACGGTCTCAACGAAGTGACCGAGGCACAGAACAACTATCTCAATCGAACCTTCACTTGGTACGGTCGCTGGTCTGACCTATCGATTTCCTCGACCAGCGACAGTGCCGAGGAACAGATGCTGCGTCGTTTCGCGAAGACCTGCGCCAACATCCAACGGGAAGATAACGCCCCCGACGTCTACATCATCACTTTGGTGAAGAACAGCACCGCGGTCGACAACGTCTTCAACGCCTGTGCGCCCGGTCGCGTGTATCGGACCAGCGATGCCACCCAGCTCAACGCCGCGTTCCAGAACGTCGCCGCCGAGCTCGTCGACCTGCACCTGACGCAATGACGCGCGCCCTCGCCTTGCTGCGCGACCGCCGCGGCGTCAGCGTCGTCGAGTTCGCGCTGATCCTGCCGCTGGTGCTGTCGCTGATCTGCGGCACGATCGAGCTCGGCCATATGCTGGTCGCGCGCGTCGTGCTCGAGGGGGCGGTGGTCGAGGCGGCGCGGATTGCCACCGCCAGCATCGACGACGCCGAGAACCAGCGCGACGCCGTCATGAAACAGAGCATCACCCGCGCGATGGGCACCTTCCCGCTCGCCACCGGCCGATCCATGACGATCGAGACGCGCGTCTTCGCCGATTTCAGCACGGCCTACCCCGAGGTCTACAACGACGCCAACCGCAACGGCCAATATGACCTGGGCGAGACCTTCACCGACCGCAACAAGAACGGCAAATGGGACCCCGCCACCCCGATCACGGGAACGATGGGCGGCGCCGGCGACGTGCTGAGCATCACCGTGCGCTATCCCAAGAAGGTGCTGTTCGGCTTTCTCGGCACGCAATGGGCGATGGGGTCGCTGGTCGAGCTCTCCGCCTCCACCGTCGTCCGCAACGAAGCCGTGAGCCGCAGCTCGTGAGCCGCATCCTGGCTCACTGGCACCGGCTGGTGCGCGAGCGCCGCGCGGTCGCGATGATCGAGCTCGCGCTCGCGCTGCCGCTGTTCCTCGGCTTCGTGCTGTCGGGGCTCGAGTTCGCGCATTGGGTGCTGGCCAACAACCGCACCCAGCGACTCGCGTCGATGACCGCGGATCTGGTCGCGCAGAGCGGGGTCGGCTCGGTCGGGGCGAGCGAGAAGCAGATCTACGACCTGTTCAGCGCGATCGACATCACCGCGCGCCCATTCGACCTGCGCAACTACGGTCGCGTCGTCATCAGCAGCGTCAAGGGCACCGACAATGACGGCGACGGCGTGGTCGAGAGCCGCTTCCTGTGGCAGCGCTTCGACGGCAATTACATCGCCGCGGTGCCGCTGCTCGGCTGCGCGAAGAGCAATCCGATCGCCGCGCTGCCAGCCGGGCGCGTGCTCCCGCTCGACGAGATCCTGTTCCACGTCCAGGTGACCTACGATTACCGCCCGCTGTTCAGCCGGCGACCGTTCGGCTGGCTGAACCTCGGCACCGCGATCACGCGCACCGCGACCTATCGCGCGCGCAACACCCAGTTCCAGTCACCTTCCGCGGTCGACAAATTTCCCGCCAAGGAGAAATGCACCACCGCCGACGGTCTCTGACGCGCCGGGGTCAGTCCCCCGTCACCTTCACCTTGCTTAGATCGCCCTGCCCCACCGTGGCACCCGCCATGCTCAGCATCGCGTCGAGGCTCTTCTTCGCGCGCAGCCGCAGCCCCTCCTCGATCTCGATCCGCGGGGTCAGGTCGCGCAGCGCGAGATAGAGCTTCTCCATCGTGTTGAGCGCCATGTACGGGCAGATGTTGCAGTTGCAATTGCCGTCGGCACCCGGCGCGCCGATGAAGGTCTTGCCCGGCAGCGCCTTCTCCATCTGGTGGATGATGTGCGGCTCGGTCGCGACGATCAGCGTCTCGCCCGGCATCGCCATCGCATAATCGAGGATCCCGCGAGTCGAGCCGACATAATCGGCGTGGTCGAGGATCACCGCGGGGCATTCGGGATGCGCCGCTACCGGCGCGCCGGGGTGCTCGGCCTTGAGCTTGAGCAGCTCGGTCTCGCTGAACGCCTCGTGGACGATGCACACGCCCGGCCACAGGATCAGGTCGCGCCCGGTCTTGCGCGCGAGATAGCCGCCGAGGTTGCGGTCGGGGCCGAAGATGATCTTCTGATGCGCGGGGATCTTGGCGAGGATCGTCTCGGCCGAGGAGGAGGTGACGATGACGTCGCTCAGCGCCTTCACCGCGGCCGAGCAGTTGATGTAGGTCAGCGCGATCGCGTCAGGGTGCTGCGCGCGGAAGGCGGCGAACTGCTCGGGCGGGCAGCTGTCCTCGAGCGAGCAGCCCGCGTCCATGTCGGGCAGCACGACCGTCTTGTGCGGCGACAGGATCTTGGCGGTCTCGGCCATGAAGCGCACGCCGCAGAAGGCGATCACGTCGGCGTCGGTCGCCTGCGCCTTGCGGCTGAGGTCGAGGCTGTCGCCGACGAAGTCGGCCAGGTCCTGGATCTCGGGCTTCTGATAGTAATGCGCGAGGATCACGGCGTTGCGCTCCTTGCGGAGGCGATCGATCTCGGCGCGCAGGTCGAGCCCGGCGAGGCTGGTCGGCTGGTCCATGGCTGCGCAGATGGCCCGGCAGCGCCGCCGGATCAAGTCAGCTGCTGTTGCCGAGCACTTCCTCGAGCGAGCGGGTGAGGTCCCAGCGCTCGCTGTTACCGTCGCGCGGCTCGCCGGCGAAGCGCACCGTCACGGTCACGGGCAGTCCGGCGGCGTCGAGGCTGCCCGCGAACAGCCGCTCCAGCGCGGCGCGGCCGTTCTCGCGCGCCTTGCGCATGTTCTCGGGCTCGCGCGCCTTGGCGGCGACCACGTTCGTCGCCTTGGCCGAGACCATCTTCTGCAGCTCGGCCATCGCGCCGCGCGGCGGCAGGAAGCCGGTGGTGGTGTCGAGCGTGACGCGGCTCTCGTCGACATTGGGGTTGCCGACGACGACGTCGGGCACCTCGACCAACAAGGTGCGCCGGCGCGCATCATAGCGGAAGTCGCGCGGTGCCAGCGCGCCGAGGTTGACGAAGTAATCGACGTCATAGGGCGCCTTGATCAGCCGCACGTAGCGCATCCAGCCCCACATCCGGGTGGTGGACGCGGTCGACTGGACCGTGCCGGCGAGATGGCTGACGCGCAGGTCGCTGCTGCCGTACAAGCGCCCGGCGACGACCCGCGCCACCGCGACACCGTCGTCGTCGGTCGTCACCGCGTATCGCTCGGCATAATAACGATAGCCGACGAAGGTCGCGACCAGGATCGCCGTGGCAATCGCGAGCGACACCAGCAGCTTGCCCAGCCCGGTCAGATGATCCGCCACGCGCCCTCCTCCTGCGTCACCACACCGCGGCGCTCCAGATCGATCAGATGCGCCAGCACCGAACGTGCCGCCGCCCCCGCCAGCCGCGGATCGAGCCCGACGTACATGCGCTCGATCAGCGCGGCGACGCTGTGCGGCGCGGCGGTGAGCAGCCGGACGATCTGCCCCTCGCGCTGCTTGCGGTGCCCCAACATGCCGCGCACCAGCCGCTGCGGCCGCTCCACCGCCTCGCCGTGGCCGGGGTAGTAGACGCGGTCGTCGCGCCCGAGCAGCCGCTCGAGGCTGGCGAGATACTCGCCCATGTCGCCGTCGGGCGGCGAGATCACGCTGGTGGCCCAGCCCATCACGTGATCGCCCGAGAAGAGCGCCCCGCTCTCCGCCAGCGCGTAGGCGAGGTGCTGGCTGGTATGGCCCGGCGTGGCGATCGCGCCGAGCGTCCAGCCAGCGCCGCTCACAGTCTCGCCGTCGGCCAGCACGCGATCAGGGGCATAGTCGCGGTCGAAGGCGGCATCGAGCTGAGCGCCCGCGCTGCTCTCGCCGCGCACCAGCGGCGCGGGGCCGACGATCGGCGCCCCGGTGGCGCGGGCCAGCGCACGCGACGCGGGCGAATGGTCGCGATGATGGTGCGTGATCAGGATCGCGCACACCGGCCGGCCCGCGATCGCGGCGCGCAGCGCGTCGAGATGGGCGGGGTCGTCGGGGCCGGGGTCGACCACCGCGAGATCGTCGGTGCCGACGATATGGGTCTGCGTCCCGGTATAGGTATAGGCCGAGGCATTGGGCGCCAGCACGCGGGTGACGAGCGGCTCGAGCGGCACGGCCACGCCGGTGGGAGGAGGCTTCGCCATCGCGCCACCAGATGGCGGCTGCGCGACGGCGAAGCAAGCATGGTGCGGCTCAGTCCCCGTCGCGGTCGGCCCGCATGTCGTCGCGCATCTCGCGGATCGCTTCCTCGATGCCCTGCACCGCGTCGCGCCGCGCCTCGGCCGGCATGTCGCGGTTGGCGGCGAGGTGCGCGCGCGTCTGCTCCAGGCTGGCGAGCGCGCTGCGCAGCGCCACGTCGCGCTGACCGCGCGCCTGCACCGCCGCCCGGCTCGCCTCGCGCGCGGCGCGCTCGACATGGTCGGTGCAGATCACGGTGACGCGCTGCCCACGCTCGGTCGCGGCCATCACGAAGCGGCTCTGCTCGCCGCCGCATCGCCGGCTCGTCACCGCGGGAACCGGCGGAACCGGCGGGATCGCCGCGAAGGCCGCGGGGGGCACCGGCGGAACCGGCGGCACCGGCACCGGGTTGGACGCGAGATAATCGGCCGCTGCCTGCCCCTCGTAGGTGGTGGTGTGGCCGTCGCGGACGATCGTCACGCGATGGCCATGATGCGGTGCCGCGGGCACGACCGGCACCGCGGGGGCGTCAGGCGCCGCCGGTGCGGTGGGCGCCGCGGGCACGGCGGGGGCCGCAGGAGCGGCGGGCGGCAGCGGCAACGCCTGCGCCAGCGCGGCGGCGTCGATGCCGGTGGCGTCCTCGACCTCGCCGCGCATCCGCTCGGCGGCGCGGCTGCCGGACGCGGTGAGACCCAGCGCGCCGAGCGCGATCGCGGCGGTGGCGCACACGCCCAGCAGCGTGCGGCTGCGCGAGGCACGTGATTGGCTCAGCATACGCAATCTCCCCTTGAGGTCCTTCACGGTATGGAGGTGGCAGGTGGCGGTCACCGCGCGGCCGTGCGCGGCCTTGACGATCGCGCAGCCGTAAGCGTGGCGCGACGCGCCGCCGAGCCGCGCGAGCACGCCCGCGTCGTTCGCCATCTCCTGGTCGGCGCGGAAGGCGCGAAAGGCGACCCAGGCGAGCGGGTTGAACCAGTGGAGCGCGAGCACGCCCAGCGCGATCCAATTGGCGACGAGATCGCCGCGGCGATGATGGCCCAGTTCATGTTCGAGCGCGAGCGCGCGCTCGTCGGCGTCGAAGCGCGCCGCGAAATCGCACGGGAAGGCGACGACGCGATCGAACACGCCGAACGCCACCGGCCCGTTCGCCGCCGCGCTTTGCACGATCGTCACCCCCCCGATCCGGTCGAGCGCGATGCCGTGGCGCAGCAGCCGGTAGCGGAAGCGCCAGTAATCGCCGACCTGCCAGAGCAGGAGCGCGGCGACCCCCGCGGCCCAGACCCCCAGCACGATCGCCGGCCAGGCCGAGGGCACCGCCGGGGCGAGCGCGGGGAGCGCGGCGAGCGGATCGAGCGCCTGCGCGATCGGCTCGGCGGCGGGCAACGATGCCAGCGCGGGCAGCGCCTCGGTGCGCCAGCCCGCGGGAAGCGGCGGCAACAGCAGCCGCAGCGCGGGGATCGCCCATAAGGCGTAAGCGATCGGCGCCCCGAACGCGCGACGCACCGGCGCGCGCAGCACCAGCACCGCCCCCATCAGCAGCCCCGAGGCGAGCAACGACTCCATGGCCCAGCCGATCATTGCTTCAACTCCCGCAAGAGCGCCTCGATCTCGGTGATATCCTGCTCGGTCAGCGCGTCGCGCTCGGCGAGATGCGCCACCAGCGGGGTCAGCCGTCCGCCGAACAGCCGGTCGATCAGGCGGCGCGACTCACCGGCGACATAATCCTCGCGGCGCACCGCGGGGCTGTAGAGGTAGCGGCGGCCGTCGACCTCGTGGCGCACCGCTTCCTTGGTGAGCAGACGGCCGAGCAGGGTCTTGACGGTCGCGGCGCTCCAGCCCCGCGCGGGGTCGACGCGCTCGGCCACGTCCTGTGCGGTGAGCGGGCTCTCGTCCCACAGCACCTCCATCACCGCATGCTCGGCATCGCTGATCCGCTCGGGCACGACTCACTCCTATCGACTACAGGTGTAATCATGCCGACGATTACGCGTGTAGTCAATCGTGGTGAGGTGGTGGGCTCTCGGTTTTCCTTACAAGGGGGTGAGGCGACGCGCGGCTCGTGACCTTCAGCCTTTCGATTGTGGCACGTTGGTGGAAGGCAGCGACCCTCGCGCCGGGGGTCGCGTTCACTGCCGCGATCCCTCTCGCGGCCGTCACCCTAGTCATCACCGTCATCCCGGCCTTGAGCCGGGATCTATGGTGACCCAAGCGTCGCGCTCGCGGGGCGATGGATCCCGGCTCAAGGCCGGGATGACGAGAGCGATCGGCGTGACACGCGATGAGCTCGCCCGCGGATCATCGGAAGTTAGGGTGCAATGGGCGTGTGGGGCACGCTGCACGGCAGGTTCGCCCCACGGCGCCTATCGCCGTCAGGACGAGCGCGTGCGAGCCGGCGACGCGAACGGGCCCGGCCCGCATGTGCCGACCCGCCGCGCGTCGCCGCGATCAGCTCACTTGGCCGCGGCGGGGGCCGCGCCGGCGGTCTGGAACAGATCGGCCAGCTCGCCGCTCTCGTACATCTCCATCATGATGTCCGACCCGCCGACGAACTCGCCGCCGACATAGAGCTGCGGGATCGTCGGCCAGTCCGAATAGCCCTTGATCCCCTGGCGGATCGCCTGGTCCTGCAACACGTCGACGCTCTCGAACGCGACGCCGAGCCGCTCCAGGATCGCCACCGCGCGGCTGGAGAAGCCGCATTGCGGGAACAGCGGCGTGCCCTTCATGAACAGCACCACCGGATTGTTCTTCACCACCGCGTCGATGCGGGCGTTCGTGTCGTCGGTCATCGCTTCAACCCTCTTGTACCGCGCCTACTTCGGGACGGCGGTGGTCAACTGCAAGGCGTGGAGCACGCCCCCCATCCGCCCGCCCAGCGCGGCATAGACCGCCTGATGCTGCTTCACCCGCGGCATGCCGGCGAAGGACGGCGCGACCACGCGCGCGGCCCAATGATCGCCGTCGCCCGCCAGATCGGTCATCTCCACCTCGGCGTCGGGGATACCGGCCTTGATCAGCGCGGCGATCTCGTTTCCTTCCATCGGCATCGCGCTTACTCCGACTGCAGCAGCTGGCGCCGCGCCTCGATCGTCTTCTCTTCCAGCGCGCGGCGGACGACCGCCTCGTCGATGTCGACGTTGGCGGCGGTGAGATCGCCGTACACCTTGCGCACCACGTCCTCGTCGCCGGCCTCCTCGAAGTCGGCCTGGACGACCGCCTTGGCATAAGCGTCGGTCTCGGCGGGGGTGAGCTGCATCAACTCGGCGGCCCATTGCCCGACGAGGCGGTTGCGGCGCGCGACGATGCGGAAGGCGACTTCCTCGTCGCGCGCGAACTTGGCCTCGAACGCACGTTGCCGGTCCTCGAAGCTGGTCATGATCTCTTCCCGCCTAGCATCCGACCCGGATAGAGCGCGCGATGCCGCGGCGCAACGGGCGCGCGGCCGAGGTGGATTCTGCCGCGGCAGCCCGCTATCCGCCGCCGCATCCGGCAGCCGAGGAGGACATATGGCAGCGCGCGCTCGTGGACTTTGGCGCACGGCGGGGCTCGGCCTCACGCTGCTGCTCGGCGCCTGCGCGACGCCCGCGCCGGACGCGCCGCCGCCGCGCGGCGCGCCCGCGCCCGCCGCGCAGGCGTTCGTCGTCGCCGCCAACCCGCTCGCCACCGACGCGGGCATGGCGGTGCTGCGCCGCGGCGGCTCGGCGGTCGACGCCGCCATCGCGGTGCAGGCGATGCTGTCGCTGGTCGAGCCGCAGAGCTCCGGCGTCGGCGGCGGCGCCTTCATGACCTATTACGACGGCGCCTCGACCAAGGTCACCGTCTATGACGGCCGCGAGACCGCCCCGGCGGGCGCCACGCCCGACATGTTCCTCGACGACGGCGGGCGCGCGCTGCCGTTCGCCACCGCGGTGCTGAGCGGGCGTGCCACCGGGGTGCCGGGCGCGGTGCGGATGCTCGCCGAGGCGCATCGACGCCACGGCCGGCTCGCCTGGCGTGAGCTGTTCGGCGACGCGCGGCGCACCGCGCGCGACGGCTTTCTCGTCTCGCCGCGGCTCGGCCGCTTCCTCGCGAGCGGTCGCTTCCCCGAGTCGAGCGCGCCCGACGTGCTCGCCTATTTCGCGCGGCCGGGCGGCGGGCTGCTGCGCCCCGGCGACCGGCTGCGCAATCCGGCCTATGCCGGCTTCCTCGATCGCCTCGCCGCTCAGGGTGCCGACGCGCTCTACACCGGTGAGACCGCGCGCCGCATCGTCGCGCGCGTGCATCAGGGCCCGCTCGCCAGCAGCATGACGCTCGCGGATCTCGCCGCCTACCGTCCCGTGGTGCGCGAGCCGCTGTGCGCGCCCTATCGCGTGCTGCTGGTCTGCGCGCCGCCGCCGCCCGCCAGCGGGGTCGGGCTGCTCGAGCTGCTCGGGCTGCTGGAGCGCACCGACGTCGCGCGCCACGGCGCCGACGACCCGCGCGGCTGGTATGCGTTCGCGGAAGCGAGCCGGCTGATGTACGCCGATCGGGATCGCTATGTCGGCGATCCCGCCTTCGTCGACGTACCTGTCGCGGGACTGCTCGCGCCCGATTATCTCGACCGGCGCGCGCGGCTGATCGGCGAGCGCGCCGGCCCCGCGCCGCGGCCGGGAGTCCCCGCCGGCGCATCTCACCGTGGCGCCGACCGCACGCTCGAGCCGACCGGTACGTCGCATTTCGTCGTCGGCGACTCGCGCGGCAACGTCGTGTCGATGACGACCACGGTCGAATCGATCTTCGGTTCGGGGCGGATGGTCGACGGTTTCTTCCTCAACAATCAGATGACCGATTTCTCCTTCACCCCGCGCGACGCCGACGGTCAGGCCGCCGCCAATGCGGTCGCCGCGGGGAAGCGACCGCGCTCGTCGATGACCCCGCTGATCCTGCTCGACCGTCAGCGCCGCTTCGCCGGAGCGGTCGGCTCGGCCGGGGGCAATGCGATCCTCGCTTATGTCGGCAAGGCGGTGGTCGGCGCGGTCGACTGGGGATTGCCGATGCAGCAGGCGCTGGCACTGCCCAATCTGATCGCGCGCGGCGACTCCTTCCAGGGCGAGGCGGACAAGCTCTCCCCCGCCGTCCGCGACGGGCTGGCGGCGCGTGGCGTGGTGGTGCGCCCGGGCCAGGGAGAGGATTCGGGGCTGCACGGCATCATCGTGCGCGACGGCCGGCTCGACGGCGGGTTCGATCCGCGGCGCGAGGGCAAGGTGGCGATCGCGCCGCGCTGATCCGAGGCGTTGCGCCCGCCGCACCGCGCGCCTAGGCCCGGCGGCGTGACGCTGCTCCGCCGGCTCCTCACCCGCTCGCCCCGACTGGCCCTGGTGCTGGTGGCGATGGTGCTCGCGACCCGGCTGCTGGTGCCGGCGGGGTTCATGGTCAGCGCCGAACAAAGTGCCGCGCTGATCGCCTGCCCCGGCGTCGCGCCCGCCGCGGCGGAGGCGCATCGCGGTCATCACGCGCATCGCGACTCACCGGCGCCGCATCAGGCGGCGGATCAGCCCTGCGCCTTCGCCGCGCTCGCCGCGCCGGTGCTGGTCGCGCTCGCGGTGGCGCTGTTGGCCGCCGCGCCGCTGCGCGCGATCGCGGCCGCGCCGCCCCGTCCGGCCGCGCGCGCGCTGCGGGCGCCGCCGCGCTGGCGGCCGCCGCTGCGCGCACCGCCCGCTCTCACGGCACGCTGAGCTGCCGCCGGCACGCGTCGGCGGTCCACCGCCCGCGCGCGCCGCGCTTCCCCAGACCGCCCTCCCGCCCCGCCCGCTCCTCGAGAAGGCGACGCGCGACGGCGGGTCACGGCGAGTAGCGCGCGACCGGAGAACGTCGCATGATCGCCTGTCTCTACCGCGCTCGATCGAGTGAGCGCCTTGTTAACCATATCCGAGGTACGTCGCCCCTCCAGCGAGCGGAGCGGTGACGATGGCAGACCTGTATCGCGCGGTATGGCGCTGGCATTTCTTCGCCGGGCTGCTGGTGCTGCCGTTCCTGCTGTGGCTGGCGGTGACCGGATCGCTCTACCTCTACAAGCCCGAGCTGGAACGCGTCGTCTACGGCGAGTGGCTGCGCGCGCCGGCACACGGCGCGACTCTGCCGGTCGCGACGCTGGCGACCCGGGTGGCGCGCCAGACCGGCGGCAGCGTCGTCCAGCTCAGCCGTCCGGCCAGCGCCGACGAGGCGTGGCGCGTCACGTTCGCGCTGCCCGATGGCGAGCGGCGGATGGCGTTCGTCGACCCGCATGACGCGCGGATCGCTGGCACCACGTCGCCGGGCGGGGTGATGCAGACGGTGAAGCATCTGCACAGCCTCGCGCTCACGGGCTGGGTCGGCAATTGGCTGATCGAGATCGCCGCGGGCTGGTCGATCGTGCTGGTACTGAGCGGGCTGTACCTGTGGTGGCGGCGCGGCCGCGCGCCCGCGATCGGCGTCCGGGGTTCACCCGGCAAGCGCTTGTTCTGGCGCGACCTCCACGCCTCGACCGGGCTGGTGGCCGGGGCGGTGATCCTGTTCCTCTCGCTCAGCGGCCTGCCGTGGAGCGCGGTATGGGGCAAGACCGTCCAGGCCGGCGTGGCGGGGGCGGGCTGGGGTCGACCGGCGGCGCCGGTCGCGCCCGCGCTCGCGCATGCCGCGCACGACCTGCCCTGGTCGCTCCAGCAGGCGCCGATGCCGCACGGTGGCGCCCCCGCGATCGCGCCCGACCGCGCGCTCGCCGCGGCGGCGCGGCGCGGCGTGACGCGCGACTATACGCTGAGCTGGCCGGCAGCGCCCGGCGCGCCCTGGCTGGTCAGCGCCAATCTCGGCCCGGCGCAGGCGGCGCACGTGATCTACGTCGACGCGCGCGACGGGCGCGTGCTGCAGGATGCGCGCTTCGACGATTTCGGCGCCGCCGCGCGCGCGATCGAGTGGAGCGCGGCGGTGCATCAGGGCAAGCAATATGGCGAAGCCAACCGCCTGGTGATGCTGGCCGCCTGCGTGGCGCTCGCGCTGCTGTGCGTCACCGCGCCGGTGATGTGGTGGAAGCGTCGGCCGCGCGGGCGCGTGGGTGCGCCGCCGGGGCAGAGCGGCGCGGGGCTGGTCGCGATCATGGGCGTCGCGGGGCTGCTCTTCCCGCTGACCGGGCTGACGATGGTGGCGGCACTCGCCGGGCAGGCGGCGTGGCGATGGGCCGGACGGCGGCGCGGGCGCGCGGTAGCGGCGGCGGTATAGGCGAACGCGTCGCATATCGCCGCTGCTCCTGCGTGCGCAGGAGCACGGCCCGCCAAAGCGGGAGGCCGGACGGCGGCGCGGCGGCCCGATCCGCCGCGCGCCCACTGGCAAGCCGCGCCGCGGCTCCCTATCATCGCGCGTGATGACCGACACCGACCTGCTCGACCCGATCGCGCTGCCCGATTACGCCGCGCTGACCCCCGACACCATCGCCACCGCGCTCGACGCCGCGATCGCGCGCCACGCCGAGGCGGTCGCCACCGTCACGCGCGAGCGCCCGACCGACTTCGCTGGCGCCTGGCTGCCGCTGGAGCGCGCCGAGGCGGCCATCGACGCTTTGTGGTCGGCGGTGTCGCACCTGCGCGGCGTCGCCGACACGCCCGAACTGCGCGCCGCGCACGCCGCCGGGCAGGAGAAGCTGGTCGCGCACAGCATGAAGGTCGCGCAGGACCGCGACCTGTTCGAGGTGCTCACCGCGCTGGAGGCCTCGCCCGCCTTCGCCGCGCTGCCGCGGCAGGATCGCGTCGCGGTGGAACATGCGGTGCGCGACTTCCGCCTCTCCGGCGTGGCGCTGGAGCCGGCCGCGCGCGAGCGCTTCGCCGCGATCTCGGTCGAGCTGTCCACGCTGTCGACCGAGTTCGGCAGCGCGCTGCTCGACGCCACCGACGCCTGGACCCTCCCGATCACCGACGAGGCGCGGCTCGCCGGCCTGTCCGACGCGGACAAGGCGATGTTCGCCGCGGCTGCCAAAGCCAAGGGGCAGGACGGCTGGCTCGTCACGCTGCAGCAGCCGAGCGTCACCGCGGTGCTGACCTTCGCCGAGGACCGCGACCTGCGCGAGGCGGTCTACCGCGCTTATGGCACGCGCGCGTCCGACCAGGGGCCGAATGCCGGCGAGTTCGACAACGGCCCGCGGATCGCGCGCATCCTCGCGCTGCGCCGCGAGGCGGCGGGGCTGCTCGGCTTCGCCGATCCGGTCGAATGGTCGCTCGCCACCAAGATGGCGCCCAATGCGGGCGAGGTGCTGACCTTCCTGCGCGACCTCGCGCGGCGCGCGCGCCCCGCCGCGCAGCGCGATCGCGACGCGCTGGAGGCGTTCGCGCGCGACACGCTCGGGCTCGACCGGCTGGAGCCGTGGGACACGGGTTTCGCCGCCAACCGGCTGCGCCAGGCGCGCTACGCGGTCGACGAGCAGGAGGTGCGCGGTTATTTCCCGGTCGAGCGCGTCACCGCGGGCTGGCAGGCGCTGCTGGCGCGGCTGTTCGGGCTGAGGCTGGTCGCGCGCGACGACGTCGCCACCTATCATGAGGACGCGACCTATTACGACGTGGTCGACGATTCGGGCGAGACCTTCGCGGGCCTGTACCTCGATCTCCACGCGCGCCCGGGCAAGCGCGGCGGCGCGTGGATGGCGCAGGCGCGCCCGCGGCTGCGCGACGGCAACACTGTCCGCGTGCCCGTCGCCTATCTCGTCTGCAACTTCGCGCCGAAGAGCCCCGACGCGCCGTCGCTGCTGAGCCACAATGACGTGGTGACGCTGCTGCACGAGACCGGCCACTGCCTCCACCATCTGTTCACGCGCGTCGACCGCCCCTCGATCGCGGGGACGAGCGGGTTCGAGTGGGACGCGGTCGAGCTGCCGAGCCAGCTGATGGAGGATTTCGCCTGGGACCGTGACGTCCTCACCGGCATGTCGGGGCATCACGCGACGGGCGCGCCGCTGCCGCCCGAGTTGTTCGAGAAGATGGTCGCGGCGCGGCGCTTCCAGTCGGGGCTGTTCATCGTCCGCCAGCTCGAGTTCGCTTTGTTCGACCTGCTGCTCCACCTCGGCACGCTCGGCAGCGACCCGATGGAGGTGATCGAGGCGGTGCGCGACGAGGTGGCGGTGATCCGCCCGCCCGAATGGCACCGCTTCCCGCACGGCTTCGCGCATATCTTCGCGGGCGGCTATGCCTCGGGCTATTACAGCTATCTCTGGGCCGAGGTGCTGGCCGCGGACGGCTTCGGCAAGTTCGCGGAGAACGGGCTGATCGATCGCGCCACCGGCACCGCGCTGCGCGAGGAGGTGCTCGCGCGCGGCGCGACGCGGCCCGCGGCGGAGAGCTTCCGCGCCTTCCGCGGGCGTGATCCGGACCCGGCGGCGATGCTGGCGCGCCACGGCCTGCTCGAGGGTGCCGGGGGAGAGGCGGCGTGAGCCTGCTCGTCGTCACCACCGGCGGCACGATCGACAAGCTCTATTTCGACGCGCTGAGCGAGTATCAGATCGGCGACAGCGTGGTGGAGCGCGTGCTGCGCCAGGCGCGCGTGGCGCTGCCCTTCCGCGTGGTGGAGCTGCTGCGCAAGGACAGCCTCGACCTCACCGACGCCGACCGTGCCGCGATCGTGGCGACCGTCGCGGCGGCGCCCGAGACGCGCGCGGTGATCACCCACGGCACCGACACGATGACCGACACTGCCGCGGCGCTGCTGGCGGTGGATGCGGGCGTCGCGGGCAAGACGATCGTGCTCGTGGGGGCGCTGGCGCCGGCGCGCTTCGCCGACAGCGACGCGCCGTTCAACCTCGGCATGGCGGTCGCCGCCGCGCAGACCGCCGCGCCGGGCGTGTGGATCGCGATGAACGGGACGGTGTTCGACGGCGCCAAGGTGCGCAAAGACCGCTCGGTCAACAGCTTCGTGGCGCGCTGAGCGGCGTCAGGCGGCGACGCGCACCACCAGCTTGCCGACCGCCTCGCGCGCGGCCATGCGCGCGATCGCCTCGCCGCCGCGCTCGAACGGGAACACCTCGGTGACGCGCGGCGCGATCCTGCCCTCGCTCCACAGCTCGAACAGGCGGGCGATGTGCGCGCGGTTGCGCTCCGGGTGGCGCGCAGCGAACGCGCCCCAGAAGACGCCGCGGACGTCGCAGCTCTTCAGCAGCGTGAGGTTGAGCGGCAGCTTGGGGATGCCGGCGGGGAAACCGACGACGAGGTAGCGCCCCTCCCAGCCGAGCGCGCGCAACGCCGGCTCGGCATAGTCACCCCCCACCGGATCGTAGACCAGGTCGAAGCCGCCCGGCCCGGCCGCCGCCTTGAAGCGGTCCGCCAGCGCCTTGCTCTGCGCCTTGTCGAACGGCGCGCGCTCGTAGACCAGCACCTCGTCCGCGCCGGCCGCGCGCACCGCCGCGGCCTTGGCCTCGCTCGACACCGCGCCGACGACGTGCGCGCCGAACGCCTTGCCCAGTTCCACCGCGGCGAGCCCGACCCCGCCTGCGGCACCCAGCACCAGCAGCCGCTCGCCCGCGGCGATCGCGCCGCGGTCGACCAGCGCGTGGATCGTCGTCGCATAGGTCAGCAGCAGCGCCGAGGCCTCCTCGAAGCTGCGCCCGTCGGGCACGGCGTGGAGCGAGTCCGCGGCGAAGCGCAGCCGCTCGCTCAGCCCGCCCATCATCGTGTTGCCCATCACGCGGTCGCCGACCTGCCAGCGGGTGACGCCTTCCCCGACCGCCTCGACCACGCCCGCGATCTCGCCGCCCGGCGCGAAGGGGCGCGGCGGGCGCATCTGATAGCGGTCCTCGATCACGAGCACGTCGGGATAATTGATCGCGCAGGCCTTCACCGCGACCACCACCTCGCCCGCGCCCGCGACGGGATCGGGCAGCTCGCCGATCTCCAGCGTGTCAGGCCCGCCCGGCGCCCTCGACAGCAAGGCCCGCATCATCCGCTCTCCCGTGCCCGATCCAAGGGCGCTCGACGCCGAGCCGCTCCTCGAAATTCGAAATCACGGTATCCTTTGCCAGCGTGAGGCCGACCTCGTCCAGCCCCTCCATCAGACAGCGGCGGCGGAAGGGATCGAGTTCGAACGTATAGCGATCCTGGTACGGCGTGGTGACCGTCATCGTCTCGAGATCGACGGTGACCGGATCGGTCTTGGCCACCTCGACGAGGCGGTCGACCGCCTCCTGCGGCAGCACCACGGTGACGATGCCGTTCTTGAACGCGTTGCCCGAAAAGATGTCGGAGAAGCTCGGCGCGATCACCGCGCGCACCCCCATGTCGGCGAGCGCCCAGGCGGCGTGCTCGCGGCTCGAGCCGCAGCCGAAATTGTCGCCCGCGATCAGGATCGGCGCGCCGGCGTAGCGCGGGTCGTCGAAGAGGTTGCCGGGCTGCGCGCGCACCGTCTCGAACGCGCCGCGGCCGAGGCCGGAACGCGTGATCGTCTTGAGCCAGTGCGCCGGGATGATGACGTCGGTGTCGACGTTCTTGGCGCCCCAGGGATAAGCGGTGCCGCTGACGCGGGTGACGGCCTGCATCAGCGCGCCGGGTTGCTCGGCGGGATCGCGGGCTTGGCGATCGCCGCATAGGCCGCCACGCCGCTCAGCACCGAGCCGGCGATCAGGAACATGAGCACTTTCTTCATGGATTATCCCCTCGGATGATCGCGCCGATTATCCCATCAGCTCGCGCACGTCGGCGAGCCGCCCGGTCACCGCCGCCGCCGCCGCCATCGCCGGCGACAACAGATGAGTGCGCGAGCCAGGTCCCTGTCTTCCCACGAAATTACGGTTCGAGGTCGAGGCGCAGCGCTCGCCCGCGGGCACCTTGTCAGGGTTCATCGCCAGGCACATCGAGCAGCCCGGCTCGCGCCACTCGAAGCCCGCCGCGGTGAAGATGCGGTCGAGCCCCTCCGCCTCGGCCTGGCGCTTGACCAGCCCCGAGCCGGGCACCACCAGCGCGCGCACCCCATCGGCGACGTGGCGACCGTTCGCCACCGAGGCGGCGGCGCGCAAATCCTCGATGCGGCTGTTGGTGCAGCTGCCGATGAAGACGTGCTGGATCGGCACGTCCTGCATCCGCATCCCCGGGGTGAGCCCCATATAGTCGAGCGACTTCTGCGCCGCGGCGCGCTTCGAGGCGTCGGCGAAGCTGTCGGGCGCGGGGACGCTGCCGGTGATCGGCACGACATCCTCCGGGCTGGTGCCCCAGGTGAGCGCCGGCGCGATGTCGCTCGCCTCCAGCCGCACGACCTTATCGTAGCGCGCGCCGGCGTCGCTCGGCAGCGTGCGCCACCAGTCGACCGCGCGCGCCCAGTCGTCGCCCTGCGGCGCCATCGGGCGGCCCTTGAGATAGGCGAAAGTGGTCTCGTCGGGCGCGATCATGCCGGCACGCGCGCCACCCTCGATCGACATATTGGCGATCGTCAGCCGCCCCTCGACCGACAGCGCGCGGATCACCTCGCCGGTGAACTCGATGACATGGCCGGTGCCCCCCGCCGCGCCGATCTTGCCGATGATGGCGAGCACCACGTCCTTGGCGCTGACGCCATAGCCGAGCGTGCCGTCGACCCGCACCTCCATCGTCCTGGAGGGGGAGAGGATCAGCGTCTGGGTCGCGAGCACGTGCTCGACCTCGCTGGTGCCGATGCCGAAGGCGAGCGCCCCCAGCGCGCCATGCGCCGAGGTATGGCTGTCGCCACACACCATCGTGGTGCCCGGCAGCGTGAAGCCCTGCTCGGGGCCGACGACATGGACGATCCCCTGCCGCGCCGACAGCGCGTCGATATAGGGCACGCCGAACTCGGCGACGTTGCGGCGCAGCGCGGCGAGCTGCTCGGCGCTCTCGCGATCGGCGATCGGCAGCTCCTGCCCCGCGGCGTCGGTGCGCGCGGTGGTGGGGAGGTTGTGATCGGGCACCGCGAGCGTGAGGTCGCGGCGGCGCACGCGGCGGCCGGCGGCGCGCAGGCCCTCGAACGCCTGCGGGCTGGTCACCTCATGGAGAAGGTGACGGTCGATGTAGATCAGGCAGGAACCGTCGTCCCGGCGCTCGACCACATGAGCGTCCCAGACTTTCTCGTACAACGTGCGCGGATTGGACATGATCGTCGGCTGTTAACCGAAAAGCATCGTCGATCCAAGGCGGCGTGACAGGAAATGTCGTCGGCCGCGCCGCGTGCTTTCGCCACTTCGGGTAAGTCGGGGCGTGACAAGGACCGACGAGCATCTTGCATCATGTCGCTCGTTTTCCATGTCGGCTGATCGCCGTCCGCAGCCGCGCCTCGACGTCGCCGACGTTCTTCTCGGCCGATCGGGCGCGGCCCTGCTCCCGCCCCACCCGCCAAAGCAAAAGGCCGCCGCGGTCTCCCGCGACGGCCCTTGGGTCATGCGACGCGACGATCAGATATCGTCGCCGAGCGCGCCCTTCACCTTGCCGGCGAACTGCTGGCCCTTGCCTTTGGTCTCCTGCGCCGCGCCCTCGGCGGCGAGACGATCGTCGGCCGCCGTGCGATCGGCCGGATCCTTGTCCGCGATCGCCTGCTTGGCCTTGCCGACCAGCTCGTTGACATTGCCTTTGATCTTGTCGGTGAGTTCGCCCATCGTCCGTCTCCAGTCTCGTAACCCGGTGACCTAACAACGGACCCGCAACGGCGATGTTCCGACGTGCGGTTAACGTATGTCAGTCTGCGCCGCGGTTCAGATCAGCCCCGACAGCGGACTCGACGGGTCGGCGTAGCGGCGCTTGCCCATGCGCCCGGCGCGGTAGCTCATCCGCCCCGCCTCCACCGCCGCGCGCATCGCCGCCGCCATCAGGATCGGGTCCTTGGCCTCGGCGATGGCGGTGTTCATCAGCACGCCGTCGCAGCCGAGCTCCATCGCCACCGCGGCGTCGCTCGCCTGGCCGACGCCGGCGTCGACCAGCACCGGCACGCCCGCCCCCTCGACGATCAGCCGAATCGTCACCTGGTTCTGGATGCCCAGCCCCGAGCCGATCGGCGCGCCCAGCGGCATGATCGCGACCGCGCCGGCCTCCTCCAGCTGCTTCGCCGCGATCGGATCATCGGTGCAATAGACCATCGGCTTGAAGCCCTCGCGCACCAGCACCTCGGTCGCCTTCAGCGTCTCGCGCATGTTGGGGTAGAGCGTGCGCGCCTCGCCGAGCACCTCGAGCTTGACGAGATCCCAGCCGCCCGCCTCGCGCGCCAGCCGCAGCGTGCGGATCGCGTCCTCGGCGGTGAAGCAGCCCGCGGTGTTTGGCAGATAGGTCACGCGCTTGGGATCGATGAAGTCGGTCAGCATCGGCGCGCTCGGGTCGCTGACGTTGACGCGACGCACCGCGACGGTGACGATCTCCGCGCCCGACGCCTCCAGCGCGGCGGCGTTCTGCGCGAAGTCCTTGTACTTGCCGGTACCGACGATCAGCCGCGAGCGGAAGGTACGCCCCGCCACCGTCCATGTGTCGTCGGTGAGCGGCGCGGCATGGTCGCCGCCGCCGACGAAATGGACGATCTCCAGCTCGTCGCCGTCCTCGACCTGCACCGCGCCCAGCGTCGAGCGCGGCACCACCTCGAGGTTGCGCTCGACCGCGAGCTTCTCGGGCACCAGCCCGAGCGACTCCGCGAGGCCCGCGATCGAGAGCCCGGCGGGGACTCGCTTGTGCTCGCCGTTGAGGGTGATGGTGATGGTGCCGTCGGAATGTGCCATGCGCGCCATCTAGGCCCGCGGACCCGCAGGGGCAACGTTGCGCCGCGCCGCGCCGGATGCAATGACACCTGCACGAAGGGCAACGACCCCAAGGGAGCGCATGACCGACACCGTCTTCGTCCTCAACGGCCCCAACCTCAACCTGCTCGGCACGCGCGAGCCGGAGATCTACGGCCATGACACGCTCGACGACATCGCCGGGCGGCTCGAGGACCGCGCGCGCGAGCTCGGCCTGCGCGTCGACCTGCGCCAGTCGAACCACGAGGGGCATCTGGTCGAGTGGTTGCACGAGGCGCAGGCGGTGGACGCGCGCGCGGTGCTGCTCAACGCGGCGGCGTACACGCACACCTCGGTGGCGCTGCACGACGCGATCAAGGGGATCAGGACGCCCGTGATCGAGGTGCATCTGTCCAACCCGCACAAGCGCGAGAGCTTCCGCCACGTCTCGCTGGTGGGCAGCGCCGCGAAGGGAACCATCGCCGGCTTCGGCGCGATGTCGTACATGCTCGCGCTTGAAGCCGCGGCCCGCTTCTGACAGGGAGCGCGCCCTATCTAGGGGAAACAGGGTTGCATGGCTGACATCTCTCACAACGGCGGCGCGATGCAGGTCGACGTCGATCTGGTCCGCCAGCTCGCCGAGCTGCTCGACACCACCCAGCTGACCGAGATCGAGGTCGAGGACGGCGAGCGCAAGATCCGCGTCGCGCGCAAGGCCGCCGCTGTCGCAGCGCCGGCGATGCATTACGCGCCGGCGCCCGCCGCCGCCGCGCCTGGTGCGGGCGCGCCGCCGCAGGTCGACACCGCCGGCCCGTCCGCGCCGTCGCACGCCAATGCGGTGCGCTCGCCGATGGTCGGCACCGTCTATCTCGCCGCCGAGCCGGGCGCCAAGCCCTTCGCCGCGGTGGGCCAGAGCGTCGCCGCGGGCGACACGCTGCTGATCGTCGAGGCGATGAAGGTGATGAACCCGATCACCGCGCCGAGCGCGGGCACGGTCAAGGCGGTGCTGGTCGAGAACGGCCAGCCGGTCGAGTTCGACCAGCCGCTCGTGGTGGTCGAGTAACGCCCTTGCCCCAGATCAAGAAGCTGCTGATCGCCAACCGCGGCGAGATCGCGCTGCGGATCCACCGCGCGTGCCACGAGATGGGCATCAAGACGGTCGCGGTCCACTCCACCGCCGACGCCGACGCGATGCACGTCCGCCTCGCCGACGAGGCGATCTGCATCGGCCCGCCGGCGGCGACCGACAGCTATCTCAATATCCCCAACATCATCTCGGCCGCCGAGATCTCGGGCGCGGACGCGATCCATCCCGGCTACGGCTTCCTCAGCGAGAACGCCAAGTTCGCCGAGATCGTCGAGCTGCATAACCTGATCTTCGTCGGGCCGAAGCCCGAGCATATCCGGGTGATGGGCGACAAGGTCGAGGCCAAGCGCACCGCGGGCGCGCTCGGGCTGCCGCTGGTGCCGGGCTCGGACGGCGCGATCAGCGACGTCGCCGAGGCGCAGGCGCTGGCCGAGCGGATCGGCTATCCGGTGATCATCAAGGCCGCGAGCGGCGGCGGCGGGCGCGGCATGAAGGTGTGTCAGTCGCCCGACCAGCTCGAGACGCTGATGCAGCAGGCCGGGACCGAGGCCAAGGCGGCGTTCGGCGACGCCACCGTCTACATGGAGAAGTATCTCGGCAACCCGCGCCACATCGAGTTCCAGGTGTTCGGCGACGGCGAGGGCAACGCGATCCACCTCGGCGAGCGCGACTGCTCGCTGCAGCGCCGCCACCAGAAGGTGCTGGAGGAGGCGCCCTCCCCCGTCATCTCCGCCGAGGAACGCGAGCGGATGGGTGGGATCGTCGCCAAGGCGATGGCCGACATGGGCTATCGCGGCGCGGGGACGATCGAGTTCCTGTGGGAGAACGGCGAGTTCTACTTCATCGAGATGAACACCCGCCTGCAGGTGGAGCATCCGGTGACCGAGGCGATCACCGGGCTCGACCTGGTGCGCGAGCAGATCCGCGTCGCCGAGGGCCACCCGCTGACGCTGCGCCAGGAGGACGTGGTGTTCCGCGGCCACGCGATCGAGTGCCGCATCAACGCCGAGGACCCGCGCACCTTCGCGCCCTCGCCCGGCCGGGTGACGCAATATCACGCCCCGGGCGGGATGCACGTCCGCGTCGATTCGGGTCTGTACGCCGGCTATATGGTGCCGCCTTACTATGACAGCATGATCGCCAAGCTGATCGTCTATGGTACGACCAGGCAGGGAGCGCTGCGTCGCCTGCGCCGCGCGCTGGAGGAGTTCGTGATCGAGGGCATGAAGACCACGATCCCGCTCCACCAGGCGCTGCTCGATGACCCGGAGTTCCAGCAGGGGAGCTACACGATCAAATGGCTGGAGGAGTGGCTGGCGCGCCAGGACGCGTGATGGTGGCGCTCGCCGCCGCGTCGATGCTCGTCGCGGCGGCGGCCTATGATCCGGTGACGGCGCTGGCGGGGCGCTACTCGCAGCATTTCCGCAACGGGCTGATGGATGGCACCTCGTATTGGAGCGACGACGTCGTCGAGGTCGTGCCCGTCGACCCCACCCACGCCTATCTCCGGATCGAGACCAATTTCTTCAACGGCCAGAGCTGCTCGCTCGCGGGCGTTGCGGTCAGCGAGCGCGACGCGCTGGTCTATCGCGAGCCCGACCATTTTCACGACGGCAAGCGCTGCGTCCTGACGATGCGACGGGAGGGCGGCAGGTTGCGCTTCGACGACGGCGAGAACAGCTGTACGCAGCATTGCGGCGTACGCGGGTCGCTGAGCCGAGGCGAGCTGCCGTGGAAGAGCCGGCGCCCGATCACCTATCTCGCACGTCTCCGGTCCTCCGAAGAATATCGTGACGCTCTCGCCGAGTGGCGCGGCATGGACACACAGCAGTGAGAGCCACGATCTACCACAATCCGCGCTGCTCGAAGTCGCGTCAGGCGCTCGCGCTCTTGCAGGACGCCGGGGCAGACGTGACCGTCATCGAGTATCTCAAGACGCCGCCCTCGCGCGACACGCTCGCCGGGCTGCTCGCGCGCGGCGGGATCGCGCCGCGCGACGCGCTCCGGCGCGACGCCCCTGCGGTCGCCGACGACGCCGCCGCGCTCGACCTGATGGCGCGCGATCCCGCCACGATCGAGCGGCCGCTGGTGGAGACCGGCAAGGGCGTGCGGCTCGCGCGCCCGCCCGAGCTGGTGCGCGAGCTCCTGTGATCCTCCCCGAGGACACACGCTGGCGCGTCGAGCGCGCCACCCAGGCCGCGGTGGTGATCGACGCCGACGCCTATTTCCGCGCCGCGCGCCAGGCGATGCTGCGCGCGCAGCACCAGATCCTGCTGGTCGGCTGGGACTTCGACGCGCGCATCACCCTCGCCTATGACGACGACCATCCCGAGGCGCCCACCGATGTCGGCGCCTTCATCACCTGGCTGGTGAAGCGCACGCCCGGGCTTCAGGTCCACATCCTCCGCTGGGACAAAGGCGCGATCAAGACGCTCGGGCGCGGCAAGACGCTGTGGACCCTGCTCAACTGGCGCTACCGCCAGCCGCGCATCCACCTGCTGCTCGACGGCCACCATCCGGTGGCGGCGTCGCAGCACCAGAAGATCGTGGTGATCGACGACTGCCTCGCCTTCTGCGGCGGCATCGACATGACCGACGAGCGCTGGGACACGCGCGCGCACGTCGACGATGACCCGCGCCGCACCTCGCCCAGCGGGCGCACGTACAAGCCATGGCACGACGCCACCACCGCGCTGCAGGGCCCGGTCGCGGGCGCGCTGGGAGAGCTGTGCCGCACGCGCTGGGCGATCGCGGGCGGCGCCGAGATCGCGCCGCCGCCGCCGCGCGAGGGCAGTTGCTGGCCCGAGTCGCTCACGCCCGTCTTCACCGACGTCGATGTCGCGGTATCGCGCTCGCAGCCCTTGTACGACGGCCAGGACGAGCTGCTCGAGATCGAGCGGCTGTACCTCGCGCTAATCGCCTCGGCCAGGCACCGCATCTACGCCGAGAGCCAGTATTTCGCCTCGCGCCGCATCGCCGAGGCGATCGCCGCGCGGCTGGTGGAGGACGACCCGCCCGAGATCGTCGTGATCAACCCGGTGACCGCGCAGGGCTGGCTCGAGCCGATCGCGATGGACACCGCCCGCGCCCGGCTCGTCACCGAGCTGCGCCGCCGCGACCATCGCGGGCGCTTCCGGATGTACCACCCGGTCAATGAGAAGGGCACGCCGATCTACTGCCACGCCAAGGTGACGGTGATCGACGATCAGGCGATCCGCATCGGCTCGTCCAACTTCAACAACCGCTCGCTGCGGCTCGACACCGAGTGCGACGTCACCATCACCGACGGCGCGGCGACCATCGCCGCGATCCGCGACGACCTGATCGCCGAGCATCTCGGCGTCGACGCGGCGGTGGTGAGCGAGCGGGTCGAGCGCGACGGGCTGATCGCCACGATCGAGGCGCTGCGTGGCGGCGGGCGGACGCTGGTGCCCTATGAGGTGGACGACCTGAGCGCGGTGGAGAAGTGGCTCGCCGACAATGAGGTGCTCGATCCGGAAGGGCCGGGCGAGATGTTCGAGGCGTTCGAGAAACGCGGCCTGCTGCGGCGGCTGAGGCGGAAGCGGCGCTAGGCCCACCTTCCGCCCCCGCCACGTCATGCGGGGCTCGACCCGGCATCCATGGTCCCGCGAGCGCCAACCCACGCAAGGAGCGCGGCACCATGGACCCCGGATCAAGTCCGGGGTGACGACATGCTGCTCCGCTACCGCCGTGCTCCTACTGCCGCCGTGCTCCTGCGGACCCAGGAGCCCAGAGCCGCGGGCTACCGTCTGGCGACCCTGGGCTCCTGCCTGCGCAGGAGCACGGTAGCGATCGAGCGCGCTCATCCCCCCGCACCGTCTGGCCACCGCGGCGCACAGCCGCTATGCGCCGCGGCCATGACCGCCATCACGCCCGAGATCGTCGCCGAGCACGGCCTGTCCCCCGATGAATATGAGCGCGTGCTCAAGGCACTGGGCCGCGAGCCCAACCTCGTCGAGCTCGGCATCTTCTCGGTGATGTGGTCGGAGCATTGCAGCTACAAGTCGAGCCGCATCCACCTCAAGAAGCTGCCGACCGAGGGCCCGCAGGTGATCTGCGGCCCGGGCGAGAACGCCGGCGTGGTCGACATCGGCGACGGTCAGGCGGTGATCTTCAAGATGGAAAGCCATAACCACCCCTCCTACATCGAACCCTATCAGGGCGCGGCGACCGGCGTGGGTGGCATCCTGCGCGACGTCTTCACCATGGGCGCGCGCCCGGTGGCGAACCTCAACGCGCTGCGCTTCGGCCGGCCCGATCATCCCAAGATGCGCCACCTGATCTCGGGCGTGGTCCACGGCATCGGCGGCTACGGCAATTGCGTCGGCGTGCCGACGGTGGGCGGCGAGGTGAACTTCCACCCCGCCTATGACGGCAACATCCTCGTCAACGCGATGACCGTGGGCGTCGCCGACACCGACAAGATCTTCTACTCGGCGGCCTCGGGCGTGGGCAACCCGATCGTCTATGTCGGCAGCAAGACCGGGCGCGACGGCATCCACGGCGCCACCATGGCCTCCGCCGACTTCGGCGAGGACTCGGACGAGAAGCGCCCCACCGTCCAGGTCGGCGATCCGTTCACCGAGAAACTGCTGATCGAGGCGTGCCTCGAGCTGATGGCCTCGGATGCGATCGTCGCGATCCAGGACATGGGCGCGGCGGGGCTCACCTCCTCCTCGGTCGAGATGGCGAGCAAGGGCGGAGTCGGCATCGAGCTGGTGATGGACGACGTGCCCCAGCGCGAGACCGGCATGACGCCGTATGAGATGATGCTCTCCGAGTCGCAGGAGCGCATGCTGATGGTGCTCAAGCCCGGCCGCGAGGATTTCGCGCGCGCGATCTTCGAGAAGTGGGAGCTCGACTTCGCAGTGATCGGCCATGTTACCGACACCGGGCGGATGGTGCTTAAGTGGGGCGGCGAGACGGTGTGCGACATCCCGCTCGCGCCGCTCGCCGACGACGCGCCGCTCTATGACCGGCCGCACGTCCCCACCCCGCCCGCCAAGGCGCTGGTCAACATCCCCGACTGCAAGGACCCGGCGGCCGACCTGCTCGCGCTGATGGCCTCGCCCGACATCGCCAGCCGGCGCTGGATCTGGGAACAATATGACCACATGGTCGGCGCCGACACGGTGCAGCGCCCCGGCGGCGACGCCGCGGTCGTGCGCGTCCACGGCACCGACAAGGCGCTGGCGATGACGACCGACTGCACCCCGCGCTACTGCTTCGCCGACCCGGTCGAGGGCGGCAAGCAGGCGGTGGCCGAGGCGTGGCGCAACCTCACCGCCGTGGGCGCGACCCCGCTCGCGATCACCAACTGCCTCAACTTCGCCAACCCGCAGCGCCCCGAGATCATGGGCCAGATCACCGGCTGCCTCGACGGCATGGCGCAGGCGTGCCGCGCGCTCGACTTCCCGATCGTGAGCGGCAACGTCAGCCTCTACAACGAGAGCAAGGCTGCCAAGAACGATGGGGGCGGCGGCGGCTCGGCGATCCTGCCGACGCCCGCGATCGGCGGGGTCGGGCTGCTCAAGGACTGGCAGAAGAGCGCGACGATCGCCTTCAAACAGACCGGCGACGTCATCGTCGTGGTCGGCACGCGCCGCGGCGATCTCGGCCAGTCGCTGTGGCTGCGCGAGCTGCACGGGCGCGAGGAAGGCCCGCCGCCGCGCGTCGACCTGGAGGCGGAGCGCCGCACCGGCGACTTCATCCGCGCGCAGATCGACGCGGGGCATCTCGGCGCGGTGCACGACGTCGCCGATGGCGGGATCGCGGTGGCGATCGCGGAGATGGCGCTGGCGGGCAACGTCGGCGCGATGATCGACCGCGCGCTGCCGTTCGAGACCGCGGCGGCGCTCTTCGCCGAGGAGCAGGGCGTCTATGTCGTGACGGTGCACGATCATGCATTGCTCGATTTCCTCCAGGCCGCGCTCGACGCCGGGGTCGAGGCCGAGCCGCTCGGCCGCACGATCGGCACGCGCGTGATCTTCGAGCTGCGCGAGGGCGATCATTGCGTCTCGCTCGACACGTTGCGCGCCGCGCACGAGGGCTTTTTTCCCAAGCTGATGGCGGGCGAAGCGGCGATCTGAGAACCAGCTCTCCGTCGCTTCCGTCATCCTGAACTTGTTTCAGGATCCATCGTCCCGCGCCCACCTCGACCGTGAGAGAAGCGGCACCGTGGATCCTGAAACGAGTTCAGGATGACGGAAGGGAAAAGGACGGCGACATAGCCGCCGCTGCCGCCGCCGACGTTGCCAGCCCCGCGCGGCGCGCCTAGCACGCCGTCACAATGTCCGACGCCAACCGCCTCGTCGCGCTCGATATCCTGCGCGGCGTCGCGGTGCTGGGGATCACCGTCGCCAACCTGCCCGGCTTCGCGCTGCCGCAGGCGGCCTATTTCTCCCCGCTCGCCGCAGGCGGTACCGGACCCGCCGACCTCACCGCCTGGGCGCTCACCTTCGTGCTCGTCGAGGGCAAGATGCGCGGGCTGTTCGCGGCGCTGTTCGGCGCCTCGCTGCTGCTCGTCGTGGAGCGCGCCGACGCGGCGGGGCAGAACGGCGCCGCGGTCCACCTCCGCCGCATGGGCGTGCTCTACCTGATCGGCGCGGCGCATCTGTACCTGCTGTGGTACGGCGATATCCTCCACCATTATGCTTTGGTCGGTGTCGCCGCGCTGCTGTTCGTCCACGCACCGACGCGCGTGCTGCTGCTCGCCGCCATGACCGCGCTGCTGGTGGCGACGATCGGCGGCATCGGACTGGTCCAGGCCGCCGCCATCCCCGCCGCCCGCGCCGCGGTGGAGCAGAGCTTCGGCCGCCCCCCCGCGCCGATGCTGGCGAGCGAGATCGCCGCGCTGCGCGGCTCACTGGCGGACGGCGTCGCGTGGCGCTGGCGGCACGACGCCGGCGCACTCGGCGGGTTGCTCGCCAACGGGCCGGAGACGCTCGGTTATATGCTGCTCGGCATGGCGGCCTATCGCAGCGGCTTCGCCATCGGCGCCTGGCCGCGCCGCCGCTACGTCGCGATCGCCGCGCTGACCCTACCGCTCGGGCTGGCGGCCGAGCTGGCGCTCGCGCGCCACGGCATCGCGCGCGGCTTCGCGCTGGAGGCGGTGCTCACCGCCTCCTTCGCGCTCGGGCCGCTGATCCATGCCCCGATGGTGGCGGGCTATGCCGCGCTGCTGCTCTGCTGGTTGCCGGGAACGCGCGCGGGCGAGCGGCTCGCCGCGCTGGGACGCAGCGCGCTGAGCAACTATCTGCTGTCGAGCCTTCTGCTCGCCGCGGTCTTCTACGGCTGGGGGCTGGGGCAGTTCGCGCGCTGGAGTCGCGCCGAGGTCTATGCGCTGCTGCCGCCGCTCTGGGCGCTGCTGCTGCTATGGTCGCCGCTCTGGCTCGCGCGCTTTCATTACGGGCCGGCGGAGTGGCTGTGGCGCTCGATCGCGCGCGGCGAAATGCAGCCGCTGCGCCGCCGGTAAATGCGAACGCGTCTCATTTCGCTTGCGAGCAATTCGCAACTCGGCTAGGGCGATTCGCAGCCGGGAAGGAGACCGCATGGTCGTCTGCGTCTGCAATGCGATTAAGGAGTGCCAGGTGCGCGAGGCCGCGCGATCCGGTGCTGCCACCCCCTGCCAGGCTTACCGCTGCCTCGGGCGCTCGCCGAAGTGCGGCCAATGTGTTCAATTTGCCCGCGCAATCATCGATGAGGAACGTGCGGCTGCGTAGCGGTCGCAGCAAATAGTCGCCGTAACGCGAAGGACTTTCAGCTTTCTTCCCGCCCCATTCGGGGCTATTCGCCGTGCCGTTCCGGATAGTGGAGACTGGCATGAAGGGCGATCCCAAGGTCATCGAATTTCTCAACGAGTCGTTGAAGAACGAACTGACCGCGATCAATCAATATTGGCTGCACTATCGTCTGTTCGATCACTGGGGCGTCTACAAGCTCGCCGCGTTCGAGCGCCACGAATCGATTGACGAGATGAAGCACGCCGACTGGCTGGCGGAGCGGATCCTGTTCCTCGATGGCCTGCCCAACTTCCAGCTGCTCGGCCGCCTGCGCATCGGCGAGACGGTGGAAGAGGCGCTCAAGGCCGATCTCGCGATGGAGATCGAGGCGGTGGCGCAACTCAAGGCGGCGATCGCTTACTGCGAGGAGGTCAAGGACTTCGTCAGCCGCGAGCTGTTCGCCAACATCCTCGCCAGCGAGGAGGAGCATGTCGACACGCTCGAGCGACAGTTCGAGATGATCGAGCGGATGGGCATCCACAATTACATCCAGCTCAACTCGGTGAGCGAGCATGACAAGCCGGAGAGCGGCGCGGCGCCTTATCTGAAGGGGTGAGCGGCGGCGCCGTTCCGGCGCACGGCCCTCGGTACGCCCGCGCGCGGGGCAGCCGAGGGTCACCGGCAGCGGCGCTCAGCGCCGCGGGCGCAGGCAGCTCGCTCGATTACGCCACGCGGCGCCCGAAGCCACCCGGGCGACGCACCGCGACAGGGGTGCTCCCCTCGCCTTCCAGCAGCGCCAGCGTGCGCAGGAACAGCGGACGCAGCGCGACGACGTCCTCGATCGCGTCCTGCGGCGACTCATGATGTTCGACGCAGGCGCGCGCGTGATCCTCGATCTTCTCGGCGAGCGCCGCCAGCACGATCGCGCCGAACTGGCGTGCCTCGCCCTTGAGCGTGTGCGCGGGGATCACCATCGCGGCGGCCTGGCCCTTGCGCATCGCGTCCTCGAGCGCGCTCAGCGACTTGACGCCGTCCTCGCGGAAATAGCCGAGGATGCGCGCGAATCCGGCGCCCAGTTCAGCGCGCGCGCGCGCCAGCGCCACCCGATCCACCAATTCCACCGGCTCGTCCGCCACGCGCCCGCCTCCTCTTTTGCGCTCAGACACTTAGCGCCTTAGAGGTAAAGAGGAGGTAACTGCGTCCGCTCAGTTCCCGCCATAGGGGTTCTTGGGCGCGCGCAGCATCAGCCGCACCGGCACCGCGCCGAAGCCGAGCTCGCGCCGAATGCCGTTGATGAGATAGCGCTGGTAGCTCATCGGCAGCTCATCGACGCGCGTGCCGAACAGCACGAAGCCGGGCGGGCGCGTCTTGGCCTGGGTGAGATAGCGCAGCTTGATGCGCTTGCCGCCGGGTGCGGGCGGCGGGTTGGCCTCGATCGCGCGCTCGAACCAGCGGTTAAGCTCGCCGGTGCCGACGCGTCGCGACCAGGCCTCGCGCGTCGCGAAGGCGGCGCCGATCAGCTGGTCGATCCCCTTGCCCGTCGCGGCGGACACCGCCAGCAGCGGCACGCCGCGCACCTGCGCCAGCCCCTCGTCGAGCGCGGCGCGCACGCCGTTGAACAGCTTGGACGGGTCCTCGGCGACGTCCCATTTGTTGAGCGCGATCACCAGCGCGCGCCCCTCTTCCAGCACGCGGTCGGCGATGCGCAGGTCCTGTGATTCCAGTCCCAGCGTCGCGTCGAGCAACAGCACCACCACCTCGGCGAAGTCGACCGCGTGGAGGGCGTCGGCGACCGACAGTTTCTCCAGCTTGTCCTGCACCTTGGCGCGCTTGCGCATGCCCGCGGTGTCGATCAGCCGGACATCGCGCGCGCCATCCGGGCCGTGCCATACCCAGTCGATCGCGATCGAGTCCCGCGTGATCCCCGCCTCCGGCCCGGTGATCATCCGGTCCTCGCCGAGGATGCGGTTGACCAGCGTCGACTTGCCCGCATTGGGGCGGCCGACGATCGCGAGCTTGAGCGGGGCGTCGGGGCTCTCGCTTTCCTCCTCCTCAGCCGCGTCCTCGAGCGGCTCGAGGTGGGGCAGCAGCGCCTCGAACAGGTCGGCGACGCCCTCGCCATGCTCGGCGGACAATTGCACCGGGTCGCCGAAGCCGAGCGACAGCGCCTCGATCAGCCCCGCCTCGGCGGCACGCCCCTCGGCCTTGTTGCCGACCAGCACGATCGGGGTGGCGGCGCCGCGCAGCCAGCGCGCGATCTCCTCGTCGAGCGGCACGATGCCCGCGCGCGCGTCGATCATGAACAGCGCCACGTCGGCGGCGTCGACCGCGGCCTGGGTCTGGCGGCGCATGCGGCCGGGAAGCGTGTCAGGATCCTCGTCCTCGTAGCCGGCGGTGTCGATGACGCGGAAGTCGAGACCGAGCAGGTGCGCGTCGCCCTCGCGCCGGTCGCGCGTCACGCCGGGGCGATCGTCGACCAGCGCCAGCTTCTTGCCGACAAGGCGGTTGAACAGCGTCGACTTGCCGACATTGGGGCGACCGACGATCGCGACGGTGGGGAGACGGGACATCTGCGTGAGACCTAGCGCGCTTCGAACGAGAATGCCCCTCCCCTTCAGGGGAGGGGAGTTGCGGCCGCTCTACTCACTATTTCGTCAGATGGATAGCGAGCCGTGTTCCTGCGCACGCAGGAAGCCGGGGTCACGCCTCGCAACGCCCGCGGCACTCTACTCCCGCATGCACGGAAACCCGAGGATCAGCGCCAGGCGGTGATCACACCCTTCTCGTCGAGCGTGTAGAGCGTCTGGTTGGCGACGATCGGCGCCAGGGAGAAACTGTCCCCCGCGCGGATCGTGGTCTGCGGCTTGCCGTCGCTCGCCGAGAGCGCCACCAGCTCGCCGCGCGAGTTGGTCAGCCACAGCCGCTCGCCCGCCAGCACCGGCCCGAACCAATTGTACGGGTCCGAGCGCTTCTCCTCATTCTTGTAGGCACGCAGCTGGCTGATCCAGCGGATCTTGCCGTTGGCGCGCGACAGGCACACCACGCGCGCGTCGTCGGTGACAACGAAGATCCACTCGCCCGCTATCCACGGGGTCGAGATGCCGGCGAGGTTCTGCTCCCACAGCCGCTGGCCCGTCGCCATCTCCAGCGCGATCATGCGACCACCCTGCCCGATCGAATAGACGCGGCCATCCTCGATCACCGGATCGGCGTCGATGTCGGCGAGGCTCGACACCGAGGTGGTGATCGAGGTGCGCGACAGCGCGTCCTGCCACAGCGAGCGGCCGTTCTCGTAGCGATAGGCGTTGAGCTCGCCGCTCGAGAAGCCCGCCACCACCGTGCCCGAGCTCGCCGCCGGCGCGGCCACGCCGAACACGCCCTGGGTCTCGAGGCTGGCGGTCTGCGTCCACACCACCTTGCCGTCGGCCTGGTTGAGCGCGACGATCTGATTGTCCTGGCTCAGCACATAGACCTGGCCGTTGGCGATCGTCGGCGCGCCGCGCAGCGGACCGCCCGGCTTGGCGCGCCACAGCACCGCGCCGTCGGCGGCATTCACCGCCACCACGTCGCCTAGCCCGTCGGTGGCATAGACCTTGCCGTCGTCATAGCTGGCGCCACCGCCGAACCGCGCCGAGCGATTCTCGTCGCCCTCGGAGATCTCGCGCGTCCACAGCTTGCCGCCGGTGTCGGCGGCGAAGGCGTGGATCACCGCGTCCACGTCGACGACGAACAATTTGTTCTCGGCGATCACCGGCATGGCGGCGAGGCGCGCGCGGTTGCTGCCGCCGTTGATCTCGGCGCTCCACGTCTTCGCGGGGGTGGCGGCGAGCAGCAGATGGCCCAGCGACTTGGCGGCATTGCCCCCCGGCTGGCTCCAGCTGTCGTTGGCCGCTGGCGTCGGCAGCGTCACCTGGACGTCGGCCAGCCCCTTGTCGATCTCGGCCGGATTCTCCGACACGAGGATCGGCACCCGCTGCCCCACGGTGGGCGTCTTCTTGGGCGCGCTCTTGAAGATGCCGCAGCCGCTCAGCCCCACCAGCGCGGCGATCGCCACGCCGGTCGCGAACCTCGTCCTCATCGCTTGCTCACACCTTCGCTCTTGCCGGACGCCGCGGCGGGCGCCTTGGTCTCCAGTACGCCGGCCATCTGAACCGCACGTTGACGCAGCGAGCTGGGCACCTCGGCGTCGGCGGCGATCCGCGCGAACACCTGCCCGGCGAGATCGCGCCGTCCCTCACGCAGATAGGCCGCCGCCATCAGCTCGCCCGCGCTGCCCAGCCAGGCATTGCCCGCGACCGCCAGCGGCCGCATCCGCTCGACGATCACCTGCGGCTTGAGCTGGTCGAACTCCGCGCTGGTCTGACGGATCAGCGCGAGGTCGCGATAGGGCTGCGCGAGCGACGCGTCCTCGGCGATCTTGGCGAAGATCGCCGCGGCGCCGCGCAGATCGTCCTTCTGGAGCAGCACGTCCGCCTGGGTGAAGCGCGCCGCGGCGCGATAGCCGTCGCGCGACGACTCGGCCAGTGCGGCGAGCGGCGCCGCGGCCGCCTTGGCGTCCTGCGCGCCGAGCGAGTCGAACGCCTGCTGGAGCTGCTCGCCCTCGCGCTCGGCCGCGGCGGTCTGGCGGTGCTGCCAGAACAGGAAGGCCGCCAGCGCGACCAGCGCCAGCACCACGGCCGCGATCAGCGCGCGTCCATAGCGCTTCCACACATGGATCGCCTGATCGCGGCGAAGCTCGTCGTCGACCTCGCGCAGGAACGCTTCATTGTTTTGCGGCGTGAGGGCCACCGATCACTCCGAGCCTGATGGGGAACCGCAGCGCTGTAGCGGCTCGCCCGTCGAAACGAAAGAGCGGCCGCGCCGGACGCGTGTCCCGCCTCAATCCCTGGGTGCGTAGACCTGCTCCGCGCCGGGAAAGGCGCGCGTGCGCACCTCCGTGGCATAATCGGCGACGCGCTCGGCGACATAGCCTGCCATGTCGCCGTAGCGCTTGACGAAGCGCGGGGTGCGCTCGAACAGCCCGAGCATGTCCTCGGCGACGAGCACCTGCCCGTCGCACGCGGCCGAGGCGCCGATCCCGATCGTCGGCACCGCGATGCTGTTGGTGATCTCCACCGCGATCGGCTCGACCACGCCCTCGATCACCACCGCGAAGGCGCCCGCCTCGGCGATCGCGCGCGCGTCGCCGACGATCTTGGCTGCCTCGGCGGCACTGCGCCCGCGCGCACCATAGCCGCCGAGCGCGTTGACCGCCTGGGGCGTGAGCCCGACATGCCCCATCACCGGGATCCCGCGCTCGGCGAGAAAGGCGACCGTCGGCGCCATCGCGGTGCCGCCCTCCAGCTTGACCGCCGCGGCGCCGCTCTCCTTGAGGAGGCGCGCCGCGCTGTCGAACGCCTGCTGCGGCGAGGCCTCGTAGCTGCCGAAGGGCATGTCGACGATCACCAGCGCGTGATAGCTGCCGCGCACCACCGCGGCGGCGTGCGCCGCCATCATCTCCAGCGTGACGGGAACGGTGGAGGGCAGGCCGTAGATCACCTGGCCGAGGCTGTCGCCGACCAGCAGCATGTCGCATTGCGGGTCCATCAGCTGCGCCATGCGCACGGTGTAGGCGGTGAGCATCACCAGCGGCGCGCCCTTGCCGTCGGCGATCGCGGCCTTGCGCTGGCGGATCGCGGGGACGGTCAGGCGCTTCATCGGCGCGGACACCGGGGTGGCGCGACTGGTGGCGGAGTCGATCGTGAAGGTGGTGGACATGCGCCCTGCTACTCCCGCGCGCTCACTCGATCCAGCCGCGCCGCGCCGCCAGATGCGCGAGCTGGAGCGCGATCGCCCCGACCAGCAGGATGAGCAACGGGAAGAACAGCACGCCCGCGCCGCGTCGCGCCAGCAGGTCGGTCGTGGCGAACAGCCAGCCGAACTGGATCATCGCCGCGACCAGCGACACGGTCAGCGCGGGAACGGCGAGGCGGCGGCGCAGCAGCAGCGCCACCGCGCCCGCGAGCAAGCCGAGGCTCGCCACCGCATAATCGAGCCAATACCATCCCGGCAGCGCCGCGAGCAGCGCGCGATCCTCGGGGCTCGCGGCGCCCGCCGCCCCGGCGCGCCATTGCGCGATGCAGGACGATGCCGACAGCGCCGCCCAGACCAGCAGCGCGAGCACCAGCAGGCGGTACCAGACCGGCGCCCGCATCCGCCTCAGCCGAACAGCGTGGCGTATCGGTCGGGACGGAAGCCGACCTCGACCCCGCCGTCATGGACCAGGACGGGGCGCTTGATCATCGCGGGGTGCGCCAGCATCAGCGCGGTCGCGCGCGCGCGGTCGAGCCCGGTGCGCTCGTCCTCGGGGAGCGCGCGGAAGGTCGTCCCGGCGCGGTTGAGCAACGGCTCCCAGCCGAGCCGATCGATCCAGCCGTCGAGCAGCGCCGGCTCGAGCCCGTCCTTGCGGACATCATGGAAGCGATGGGCGATTCCCTGCGCCGCGAGCCATGCCCGCGCCTTCTTCACCGTGTCGCAATTGGGGATGCCATGGAGGATCACGCTCATCGCCGCGGCTTTTCCTCGGCGCGGAGCGTCCGCTCGAAGGCGATGCGCGACTCGCGCGCGGTGGCGCGCAACAGCCCCGGCGCGACCAGCCGGCCGGTGCGCGCGCGCTCGAACACGTCCGCGCTCTCGGGATGCATCGGCAGCACCACGTCGGCACGGAGCCGCTCGACCCGGTCGAAGGTGGCGCGATAGTCGCGCACGATGCTCGGATAGCGGCGGTTGCCGACCAACGTGTTGCCCGCCACGGTGATGCTGCCGGCGAACACGACCTGCAAAGGCCGTCCCTTGTCGGTGACCTGCATCACCCAGCTGGTACAGCCGGGCGTGTGCCCCGGCGTCGCCACCGCGCGCAGCGTCACCCCGCCCAGCGTCACGCGCTGACCGTCGTCGACGGGGCTGACCTGCGCGACCGGAGCGAAGCGGACCACGCCATAATTGGTCTCGCCCGGCGGCGTGCCCGCGCGCAGCGCGGCGACGTCGCCGCGCCCGGCCAGGACGCGCGCGCCCGTGTCGCGGCGCATCCGCTCGAGCCCGCCGACGTGATCGAAATGCGCGTGGCTCACCAGGATATATTTGACGTCGCTGAGCTTGACCCCGAGCGAGCGGATGTTGCGCTCGATCGCGGGCACGTTCTCGGCCATGGTCGCGTCGACCAGGATCGCGCCGGCGCTGGTTCGGATCAGATAGGCGCCGAGCCCGCGCGTGCCGACATAGGTGATCGGGCCGAGCAGGTGCAGCGGCGCGCGCGGCTGGGTCCACTCGGGCGGGTCGCCGCTCGCGGCGGTAGCGGGCACGGCGGGGAGCGCGAGCGCTGCGGCGATGGGCAGGAAGGCGCCGACAAGGCGGAGAGCGCTGGAGCAAGCCCGCGCCGGTGACGCGCCCCGGGTCGCAGTGTCGCACCGCTCTCCACGCCCCGCGCCGCCGAATGACGCGGGCGAGCCGCCCCCGGCTGCTCGCTGTTTCCGCGTCATTCCCACTCGATCGTGCCCGGCGGCTTGGAGGTGTAATCGTAGGTCACCCGGTTGATGCCCTTCACCTCGTTGATGATCCGCGTCGCCACGCGCGGCAGGAAGTCGCCCGGGAACTGGAACGCCTGCGCGGTCATGCCGTCGGTCGAGGTCACCGCGCGCAGCGCCAGCACCGAATCATACGTCCGCCCGTCGCCCATCACGCCGACCGAGCGCACCGGCAGCAGCACCGCGAACGCCTGCCAGATCGTGTCGTACAGCCCTGCCGCGCGGATCTCCTCGAGGTAGATCGCGTCGGCCTTGCGCAGGATGTCGCAGCGCTCCTTGCTGACCTCGCCGGGGATACGGATCGCGAGACCCGGCCCCGGGAACGGGTGGCGGCCGACGAAGGCGTCGGGCAGCCCCAGCTCGCGGCCGAGCTCGCGCACCTCGTCCTTGAACAATTCGCGCAGCGGCTCGACCAGCTTCATGTTCATCCGCTCGGGCAGGCCGCCGACATTGTGGTGGCTCTTGATCGTCACCGACGGGCCGCCGGTGAAGCTCACGCTCTCGATCACGTCGGGATAGAGCGTGCCCTGCGCGAGGAACTCGGCGCCGCCGATCTTGCGCGCCTCGTCCTCGAACACGTCGATGAAGGTCTTGCCGATGAACTTGCGCTTGGCCTCGGGATCGGTGACCCCCGCCAGCCCGCCGAGGAACAGCGTCTCCGCGTTCACATGGACCAGCGGGATGTTGTAATGGTTGCGGAACAGGCCGACGACCTGGTCGGCCTCGCCCGCCCGCAGCAGCCCGTGATCGACGAAGACGCAGGTGAGCTGGTCGCCGATCGCCTCGTGGATCAGCACCGCCGCCACGGCGGAGTCGACCCCGCCCGACAGGCCGCAGATCACGCGCCCGCTGCCGACCTGCGCGCGGATCTCGGCGATCTTGGTGGCGCGGAACTCGGCCATCGTCCAGTCGCCCGCGAGCCCGCAGACATGGCGCGCGAAATTGGCGATCAGTCTGCCGCCGTCGGGCGTGTGGACCACCTCGGGGTGGAACTGCATCCCGTAATAGCGGCGCGACTCGTCGGCGGTGAGCGCGAACGGCGCGCCCTTGGACGAGGCGACCGGGGCGAAGCCGGGCGCGAGCGCGGCGACATGATCGCCGTGGCTCATCCACACCTGGTGGCGCTCGCCCGACTGCCACAGCCCGTCGAACAGCCCGCAGGCGGCGTCGACCTCGACATAGGCCTCGCCGAACTCGCCGGCATTGCCCTTCTCGACCTTGCCGCCGAGTTGCTCGTTCATCACCTGCTGGCCGTAGCAGATGCCGAGCACCGGCACGCCCGAGTCGAACACCGCCTGGGGCGCGCGGGGACTGCCCTCGTCCACCACTGAGGCGGGGCCGCCGGAGAGGATCACGCCCTTGGGGCGCATCCGCTCGAAGGCGTCGGCGGCGGACTGGAAGGGCGCGATCTCGCTATAGACCCCCGCCTCGCGCACGCGGCGCGCGATCAACTGGGTCACCTGGCTGCCGAAATCGACGATGAGGATGCTGTCGGGATGCTCCATGGCGGGCGTGTAGCGGCTGCGCCCCGGGCTTGGAAGAGGCGCGCGCGGCCGGAATGGCGAGGTGCCCGCACGTGGTGGGCGATACGTGAACGTCGAGAGAGTGGAGGCGCTGGCGCGGCACGGACGGTCTGCCGCCGGCGAGGATGACGTGATGCAGCCTCCGCTGCGCCCGAGGTGCGGCTCTTCAGCCGCGATCCGGATCACCGCCGATAGGCGCGGGATCGCCGCCGGGCGCGGTCAGGTCGCGTCGTCCAGCGCCGCTGCCATGGCGGCGAGCCGCGTCACGGTATTGACGTTGCGCGCGGTGCCGCCCGCCGCGGCGGGCAGGCGCAGCTTCGATCGCCCCATCCCCGCACCATAAGCGACGTAGATCTCGCGCCGCCCGAGCGCGATCCGCTCGCCGTCCGGCGCGACCGCGGTGTCGAGCGCGTCCGCCGCCGGCGGCGATTCGAGGAACGTGATGAGCGTCGTCGCCGGCGCCTCGTCGGCGAACGGCGACGCCGCGAGCACCTCGGCCAGCTCCGCCGCGGTGCGCACCGTCACCACGATCCTCCGCCCGGTCGCGTCGTGGAGCGCGGCCTCGACCCGCTGCCGCACCGCCGCGGCGTCGAGCGCGCTGGTGAACACCACATTGCCGCTCGCGATATAGGTGCTGACCGACCCGAAGCCGGCCGCCTCGCACAGGCGCCGCAGCTCGGCCATCGCCAGCGCCCCGGTGCCGCCGACGTTCACCGCGCGCAGCAGCGCGACATAAGCCGTCATGCGCGCACGATCATGCGCGACAGATCGCGCACAGCTTGTTCCCGTCCGGATCGCGCACATAGGCCAGCACCATGCGCCCGAGGTCGCTCTCGCGCGGGCCGGGCGCCGCCTCGATCGAGACGCCGCCATGCGCCACCGCGACGTCATGGAACCGCTGGACCTGCTCCGCCGAGTCGCAACGGAACGCCACCGTGCTGCCGTTGCCGGGGGTGGCGGCGGCGTCGTCGATCGGCTGGCTGATCGCGAAGGTGCTTCCGGCGTGCCGATAGAACAGCCGCACATGCCCACTCGCCGCGACGTTGCGCAGCGGCTGGCCCGCGCCGAGCACGCCCAGCACCGCGTCGTAGAAGCGCTTGGAGCGATCGAGATCGTTCGTCCCGAGCATGACATGGTTCAACATCGTCGATCTCCTCCCCCGTGCCGCTGCCTCTACGCGCCAGCGTGCGCCATCCTGACAGATCGGGCGCGCCGACGGCAATCGCGCTACAGGACGATCGCTCTCAGCCCCCATAACGACGAAGGGCCGCCCCGGTCGCCCGGGACGGCCCTGCTGTCAGCCTCGCGGCGCGCCAGGATCAGGCGGCGACGTCGAAGTCCTCGTCGGTCGTCACCGGGCCCGAGTCCTGGCCCTTGGCGGCGACGTCGCGGTCGACGAACTCGATGATCGCCATCGGCGACGCATCCGAGGCGCGGATGCCCGCCTTGATGATGCGGGTGTAGCCGCCGTTGCGCGACGCATAGCGCGGCGCGAGCACGTCGAACAGCTTCACCAGCTGCGCGTCGTCGAGCAGCCGCGCATGGGCGAGACGACGGTTGCTGAGACCGCCCTTCTTGCCGAGCGTGATCAGCTTCTCGATGTACGGACGCAGCTCCTTCGCCTTGGCGACGGTGGTGGTGATCTGCTCGTGCTTGATCAGCGCGGCCGACATGTTGCGGAACAGCGCCTGGCGATGGGCCGAGGTGCGCTGCAGCTTACGACCGCCAACTCTATGACGCATGGGTCTTCCTTTCGTTCGTCAGGGGGCCGTGTGAGGTACCCCGGGCCTGGTGGGGACGGTTGAGCCCACCCAAGTCACGTCGCTCCCGCGGGAGCCTCTATACTATAGGAGACCGGGTGGCGCCGCGGCTCAGCCGCGGCGTCGGTCGGGTGCCGCCTGCGGCACCCGCCGGCCGGGTCTGCCCGTCTCGCGCATAGCTCAGGCTATGCGCGTGCGGATCAGCCCATGATCTCCTGCTCGAGCTTCTTGGCGACTTCCTCGATGTTCTCGGGCGGCCAGCCGGGGATCTCCATGCCCAGCCGCAGCCCCATCGACGAGAGCACTTCCTTGATCTCGTTGAGCGACTTGCGCCCGAAGTTCGGGGTCCGCAGCATCTCCGCCTCGGTCTTCCCGACGAGATCACCGATATAGATGATATTGTCGTTCTTGAGGCAGTTGGCCGAACGGACTGAGAGCTCGAGCTCGTCGACCTTCTTGAGCAGGTAGCGGTTGATCTGCGCGGTATCGCTCGCGACCTCGCCGCCCGACGCCGCCGGCGCCGCGACGCCGACCGGGGCCGAGCGCGTGACCGACGAATCGTCGAAGTGGACGAACAGCGCCAGCTGGTCCTGCAGGATGCGGCCGGCATAGCCCACCGCGTCCTCGGGGGTGACGGTACCGTCGGTCTCGATCGTCAGCGTCAGCTTGTCGTAATCGAGGTCCTGCCCGACGCGGGTCGGATCGACCTTGTACGACACCTGGCGCACCGGCGAGTAGAGCGCGTCGACCGGGATCAGGCCGATCGGCGCGTCGGCCGGGCGGTTGTTGACCGCGGCGACATAGCCCTTACCGACGTCGGCGGTGAGCTCCATGTTGAGCGTCGCGCCCTCGTCCAGGTGGCAGATCACCAGTTCGGGGTTCATCACCTCGATGTCGCCCGACACCGCGATGTCGCCCGCCTTGACCTCGGACGGACCTGTGGCGGAGAGCTGGAGGCGCTTCGGCCCCTCGCCCTGCATCTTCAGCGCGATCTGCTTGACGTTGAGGACGATGTCGGTGACGTCCTCGCGCACGCCCGCGAGCGAGCTGAACTCGTGCAGCACGTTCTCGATCTTGATCGAGGTCACCGCGGCACCCTGCAGCGAGGAGAGCAGGACGCGGCGCAGCGCGTTGCCCAGCGTCAGCCCGAAGCCACGCTCCAGCGGCTCGGCGACGAAGGTCGCCTTGCGCTTGCCGTCACCGCTCTTCTTCTCGAGCTGGTTGGGCTTCTTCAGTTCTTGCCAGTTCTTTGCGTTGACAGACAAGCTCTCGTCCCCTGGGGTTGGGCCGGCGCTGGCGGGCGCCGACCGGGTAATGGACGCAGCCGCTCGTCAGCGGCCACGCGAAGAACATCGGATCAGACGCGACGCCGCTTCGACGGACGCACGCCATTGTGCGGGATCGAGGTCACGTCGCGGATCGACGTGATCTGGAAACCGACCGCCTGCAGCGCGCGCAGCGCCGACTCGCGACCCGAACCCGGGCCCTTGACCTCGACCTCGAGCGTGCGGACGCCGTGCTCGGCGGCCTTCTTGCCCGCGTCCTCGGCCGCGACCTGCGCGGCGTACGGGGTCGACTTGCGGCTGCCCTTGAACCCCATCATCCCCGCGGACGACCAGCTGATGGCGTTGCCCTGCGCGTCGGTGATGGTGATCATGGTGTTGTTGAAGCTGGCGTTCACGTGAGCGACGCCCGCGGTGATGTTCTTGCGTTCGCGCCGGCGAATGCGCTGCGGTGCCTGAGCCATGTGGTGTTCCTGACCTTAGATTCCAATACGGAGGGCGGCGGGCTGTCAGCCTCGGGCCTGCCTTCCGGCGGAGAAGAAGTGAAAATCGTCCCCCGGACGATTTTCTTACTTCTTCTTACCCGCGATCGGCTTCGCCTTGCCCTTGCGGGTGCGCGCGTTGGTGTGAGTGCGCTGGCCGCGGACCGGCAGGCCCTTGCGGTGGCGCAGGCCGCGGTAGCAGGCGAGGTCCATCAGGCGCTTGATGTTCATCGCGGTCTCGCGACGAAGATCACCCTCGACGGTGTAGCCGGCATCGATCGCCTCGCGGATCTGCAGCACTTCCTGATCCGTCAGGTCCTGCACGCGCCGCTCCGGCGTGATGTTCAGCTTCTCGGTGAGCTCCTTGGCCTTGGCCGGCCCGATGCCGTGGATGTAGGTCAGCGCGATCACCACGCGCTTGTTGGTCGGGATGTTAACACCCGCGATACGTGCCATGTGCTATATGTCTCCTGTGCTCCACGGGAAGCGGCATGGCTGCACGCATCCCATCTCAACGCATTGCCTTCCGCGCTCCCGGACCGAGTCGCCCCCCGCCGAACGCAGGAAACGCGACGTGCGCACGCGTGCGACGCCGTCGGGTGAGAGGTTGGAAGGGAGGGCGGATAAGCGCGCGGGAACGCACTGTCAAGCAAGCGGTTCCGAGTCGCGCACCGCCGATCGCCGCAGCGCGACCCATTTTCGCAGCGCCACGACGAACCAGGCGAGCTCCACCAGCCCGAACGGCCACGCCCCCTGGAGGAAGCCGTACGCGGAGCCCATCAGGCATCCCAGCGCGAACAGCAGGGTCCAGAACGGCGCGCGTTCCTCCATCATATAGCACAGAAGCATGAAGGAGACGGCGAACAGGCCGAAGAGGGTCAGGGCGTCCATGCCGGCGGGTGTGACGCATCGCGGGGGAGAGGGCCAGAGGGTGCTGGCCGGGCCATGGAGCGAAGGACGAGCGTGGGCGACTCGACTTGTGCGCCCGCCCTCGCCCCTGGCGTCATCCTGAACTCGTTTCAGGATCCACGGCGCCGCTCACCCTCGAGCCGCGGCGTTTGCGGAGCGATGGGTCCGGACCCAAAAGGCGGCTTGCATCTCCATCACCGTCATCCCGGCCTCGCGCCGGGATCCATGGTGCCGCGAGAGCAACGCCGGCGGCTCTCGCGGCGCGATGGATCCCGGGTCAAGCCCGGGATGACGGGGGCAAGCCGCTTCCGCGACGATGAACCCTTTGAGTCCGGACCCATGGATCCTGAAACGAGTTCAGGATGACGGGCGATGGAAGAGGTAGCGAGACGATCAGATCGTGCGAGCCCAGCGCCGCTACGCCAGACACGCGAAGAGCCGGCGGAGGACAGGGAACCCTCCGCCGGCCTCGTCACCACCGGGAGAGAAGGTGACGAGTTCCGTATTGTCTTCGACGATCGGGCAGCGACCACCGCCGCCCGTGGCACCTCTCTACCTCCCGCCCCGCTTCCGCAGCGTGGCAGGCGCATGAACTTTCCGTCATGTCCGTGAAAATGCGGCCGTATCGGTGCCGATGCCCGCGCCGGGCCACGCGCGCCGGCGCGAACGCATCTAGCGCTCCGCCCGTGCGTTCGGGCCGCATGGAGGAACTACAGCGCGCCTACGCCTCAATCGAGACGTCGCGACTCCGCGCCCGCGCCGCGGTGGAGGTGACGCCGGCGGGGCTGCTCGCGCTCGGCGGGATGGTGGCGGCGATCCTGGCGGGCAGCGCGGCGATCGTGCTCGCCGCGCGCCACGCCCCCTCGCCGCGACAGCTCAGCGATCGCCGAGGATCGACTCGATCGCGCCGGTGACCTGGCCGATCTCGGCCATGCCGTCGACGCGGCGCACCAGCCCGCGCGACTCGTAGATCGGGATGATCGGCGCGGTCTTGGCGCGATACTCGGCCATGCGGGTCCGCACCGTCTGCTCATTGTCGTCGGGGCGGCGCTTGAACTCGCTCGCGCCGCAGACGTCGCACACATTCTCGACCTTGGGGCGCTTGAACGTGTCGTGATAGCCGGTGCCGCACACCGCGCAGGTGAAGCGCCCGACGATCCGCTCGACCAGCGCGTCCTCGTTCACTTCGAGCTCGATCACATGGTCGAGCGCCTGACCGCGCTCGGTCAGCAGCAGGTCGAGCGCGTCGGCCTGTGCCGCGGTGCGCGGGTAACCGTCGAAGATCGCACCGCTGCCGGTGCCCGCGTCCATCCGCTCGCCGATCAGCGCCGAGACGATCGCATCCGAGACGAGCTCGCCCGCCTCCATCACCGCCTTGGCCTGAAGCCCCACCGGCGTGCCCGCCTTCACCGCGGCGCGCAGCATGTCGCCGGTGGAGAGCTGGACCATGCCGCGCTCTTCGACCAGCCGCTGCGCCTGGGTGCCCTTGCCCGCCCCCGGCGGCCCCAGCAGAATGATGTTCACGAGATAACGCCTCCCTGTCGCGTCGTCCCGCGCCCCGCGTTCAGCGGCGGCGCGCGCCCTTCAGTTTCGCCTTCTTGATCAGGTCGCCATATTGGTGCGCCAGCAGGTGCGACTGGATCTGGGTGACGGTGTCCATCGTCACGTTGACCACGATCAGCAGGCTGGTGCCGCCGAGATAGAAGGGGATCGACAGCGCCGACACCAGATACTCGGGGACGACGCAGATGAACGTCAGATAGGCCGCGCCGATCACCGTGATGCGGGTCAGCACATAGTCGAAATAGCTCTCGGTGTTCTTGCCCGGACGGATGCCCGGGATGAAGCCGCCGTAGCGCTTGAGGTTCTCCGCCGTCTCCTCCGGGTTGAACACCACCGCGGTGTAGAAGAAGGAGAAGAAGATGATGCCGGCGGCGTAGAGCGCCATGTACACCGGCGAACCGTGCTGGAGATATTGGTTCAGCCCGATCAGGATGTCGCCGAAGCGGCTCTCGCCCGAAACGCGGTTCCCGGCGAACTGCGTGATTGTCAGCGGCAGCAGCAGCAGCGACGAGGCGAAGATCGGCGGGATCACGCCCGCGGTGTTGATCTTGAGCGGCAGGTGGCTGCGATCAGCCTGCATGCCGCGCTGTGTCTGGCGCTTGGGATATTGGATCAGGATGCGGCGCTGCGCACGCTCCATGAAGCAGATCAGCAGGATCAGCCCCGCGACCACCGCGATGATCAGGATCACCGACACCGGGCTGGTCGAGCCCGACCGCCCGCCCTCGAGCAGGTTGACCAACGTGGTCGGCAGATGCGCGACGATGCCCGCCATGATGATCAGCGAGACGCCGTTGCCGATGCCGCGGCTGGTGATCTGCTCACCCAGCCACATCAGGAACATCGTGCCGCCGATTAGCGAGATCACCGCGCCGATGCGGAACACCATGCCCGGCTCGATCACCGCGCCGCCGGCCTCGAGCCCGCGCGCGATGAAATAGCCCTGCACCGCAGTGAGCGCGACGGTGCCGTAGCGGGTGTATTGGTTGAGCTTCTTGCGCCCCGACTCGCCTTCCTTCTTGATCGCGGCGAGCTGCGGGCTCAGCGAGGTGGCGAGCTGCACCACGATCGAGGCGGTGATGTACGGCATCACGCCCAGCGCGATCAGCGACGCGCGCGACAGCGACCCGCCCGAGAAGGTGTTGAAGAAGTCGAGCACGCCGCCCTTCATCCGCTCGGCGAGCACGCCGAGCTGGGTCGGGTCGATCCCGGGCAGCGGCACGTAGCTCAGCAGCCGGAAGACGATCAGCGCGCCGATCGTGAACCACAGCCTTTTCTTGAGGTCGGTCGCCTGGGCGAATTTCGCGAGGCTGATGCTCTGCGCCATCTGGTCGGCTGCGGATGCCATCGTGTCGGTGTATCCTGGAAACGAAGAACGGCGGGATGCGTTTGTACCGCCCCGCCGCTCATATAGGCGCATCAGGCGCCTTGTCTAACCCGGTCTGACCGGATCACGCGCGGCGCGAGCAGTTCGCCGCGCTGGCCCATCCCCCACCCGTCACCCCGGACTTGATCCGGGGTCCATCGCGCCCCGCGCGACAACAGACGTTGCGGGAGCTGCGGCATGGATCCCGGGTCGAGCCCGGGATGACGGATAGAGTGACGGGAGCGGCTTACGCCTGGGTCTGCGCCTGCTTGCGCGCGGCCTGCGCGGTGCGGTGCTTCGCCTTGTGCTTGTCCGCGGCAGGGACGATCTCGGGCACGGTGACCGAGCCGCCGAGCTTCTCGACCGCCTCGCGCGCCGAGGCCGACACGCCCGCGACGGTGAAGTTGAGCTTGGTGGTCAGCTCGCCCTTGCCGAGCAGACGCACGCCGTCCTTGCCGCCACGCGCCAGGCCGGCCGCCTTGAGCGCGGCGTGATCCAGGTCGGTGCCGGTCAGCTTGCCCGACTCGATCGCCTTCTGGATCTCGCCGAGGTTCACCGTGGCATAGTCCTTGGCGAAGATGTTGTTGAAGCCGCGCTTCGGCAACCGCATGTGGAGCGGCATCTGGCCGCCCTCGAAGCCGGCGATGCTGACGCCCTCGCGGCTCTTCTGACCCTTGACGCCGCGGCCGCCGGTCTTGCCCTTGCCCGAGCCGATACCGCGGCCGACGCGGATCTTGCGGTGACGGGCGCCCTGGTTGTCGCTGAGTTCGTTGAGCTTCATGATATGCACTCGCTTTCGCTTCTGTCGCGCTGAAAACAGGAAGGGGGCCGGTTAGCCCCCTTCCCTCGTCTTGTCACTAGTCCGGTAGCGAAGGCTCAGCCCTCGACCACCTCGACCATGTGCTGCACCTTGCGGATCATGCCGCGCACCTCGGGGCTGTCCTGCAGCTCCGCGACGCGGTGCATCTTGTTCAGGCCCAGGCCGACGAGCGTCGCGCGCTGGTCCTTGGTCCGCCGAATCGGCGAGCCGGTCTGCTTCACCTTGATGGTCGCCATGTCGCTCACTCCACCACTGCCGCGGCATCCGCCTCGGCGGTCGCCGCGTCCGCGCCGTGCGCGCGGCCGAGCAGGTCGGCGATCTTCTTGCCGCGACGCTGCGCCACCGCCTTCGGCGAGGTCTGCGTGTTCAGCGCCTCGAAGGTCGCCCGGATCATGTTGTACGGGTTCGAAGTGCCGACCGACTTGGTCACCACGTCGGCGACGCCGAGGCTCTCGAACACCGCGCGCATCGGACCGCCGGCGATGATGCCGGTGCCCTGCGGCGCCGAGCGCAGCGTCACGCGACCCGCGCCAAAGTGGCCGTTGCCGTCATGGTGCAGCGTGCGGCCTTCCTTGAGCGGCACGCGGACCATCTTCTTCTTGGCCGCGGCGGTCGCCTTGGAGATCGCCTCGGGGACCTCGCGCGCCTTGCCGTGACCGAAACCGACGCGGCCCTTGCCGTCGCCCACCACGACCAGCGCCGCGAAGCCGAAGCGCTTGCCGCCCTTCACCGTCTTCGAGACGCGGTTGATGTGGACGAGCTTCTCGATCAGCTCCTCGCCGCCGTCGTCGTTGTTGCGACGGTCGTCGCGGCGGCCACGGCCACCGTCACGACCACCGCGCCCGCCGCGGTCGTTGCCGCCGCGACCACCGCCGCCGCCACGGCCGCCGCGCGCACCGCGCGACGGGCCATTGTCCTGCGGCGCGGCCTGCGCCGGAGCCGCATTGGCCTCGGCCTCGGGCGCCTGCGTCTGCTGGTTCTCGTCAGCCATGTCTTAGAACTCCAGTCCGGCTTCGCGCGCGGCCTCGGCCAGCGCCTTCACCCGGCCGTGAAAGAGGAAGCCACCGCGGTCGAACACGACCTGCGTGACACCGGCGGCCTTGGCCGCCTCGGCGACGCGCTTGCCCACCTCGGTCGCGGCCGCGACGGTCGCGGTCTTGCCCTCGTGCCCGGCCAGCGTCGACGCCGAGGCCACGGTGTGGCCGTTGGCGTCGTCGATGACCTGGGCGTAGATGTGCTTGCCCGAGCGATGCACCGACAGGCGCGGACGGGTGCCGGCCCGCGCGCGCAGCGCCGTGCGGTTGCGGCGACGCCGCTTGTCGAAAAGCGAAAGACCCTTGGTCACTTCTTCTTCCCTTCCTTACGGAAGATATACTCGCCGTCGTACTTGATGCCCTTGCCCTTGTACGGCTCGGGCTTACGCCAGCGGCGGATCTCGGCGGCCAGCTGGCCGACGCGCTGCTTGTCCGCACCGCTGATCTCGACGGTGGTCGCGTCCGGCGTCTTCACCTCGATGCCCTCGGGCACCTCGATGTTGACGTCGTGGCTGTAGCCGAGCTGCAGGCGCAGGTTGCGGCCCTGCGCCGCGGCGCGGTAGCCGACGCCGGTGATCAGCAGCTTCTTGGTGAAGCCCTCGGTCACGCCGGTGACGAGGTTCTGCACCAGCGTCCGCTGCATGCCCCAGAAGGCGCGCGCGCGCTTGGTGTCGTTGGCCGGCTGCACGCCGATCGAGTCACCCTGCACGTCGTAGCTGATCAGGTCCGACAGCGGCATCGACAGGGTGCCCTTGGGGCCCTTGACCGACAGCTCGTTGCCGTTGCGGGTGGCGGTGACACCCGACGGGATCGGGACCGCCTTCTTGCCGATGCGGCTCATCAGAACACCTCCGCCAGCACTTCGCCGCCGACGTTCTGCTCGCGCGCCTCGGCGTCCGACAGAACGCCCTTCGGCGTCGACACGATGGTGATGCCCAGGCCATTCATCACGCGCGGCAGCTCGGTGGCGCCGGAGTAGATGCGACGGCCCGGCTTCGAGACGCGCGCGACGTGCTTGATCGCGGGCTGGCCCTCGAAATACTTGAGCTCGATGCGGACGCCCTTGGTGGACGCGCCCTTGCCGAGCGCGAGTTCCTCCTCGGAATAGCCGCGGATATAGCCCTCGCGCTGGAGCACGTCGAGCACGCGGACGCGCAGCTTCGACGCGGGCGACAGCACGCTGTCCTTGCGCGCGCGCTGGCCGTTGCGGATGCGGGTGAGCAGGTCACCCAGGGGATCGGTCACTGCCATCGTACGTCCTTACCAGCTCGACTTGGTGAGACCCGGGATCAGGCCCTTGTTGGCCAGATCGCGCAGCATCACACGGGCAAGCCCGAACTTGCGGTAGTAAGCACGCGGACGACCGGTCAGCGCGCAGCGGTTGCGGATCCGCGTCGGATTGGCGTTGCGGGGCAGCTCGGCCATCTTCAGCCGCGCGATGAGACGCTCGGTCTCGTCGAGCGACTGGTCGTTCGCGATTGCCTTCAGCTTCGCCAGCTTGGGCGCATATTGCGCCACCAGCTTCTTGCGACGCTCGTTCTTGTTCACGGAACTCAGTTTCGCCATGGACTTAAGCTCTCTTTATCAGACCAGCGAGACGGTCATGCCGCCTTCTTCGCGTCGGTCGTTTCGTCCTCGATCGGGAACGGGAAGCCGAACAGACGGAGCAGCTCGCGCGCCTCGTCGTCGGTCTTCGCGGTCGTGGTCACGATCACGTCCATGCCGCGCACCTTGTCGATGCGGTCATAGTTGATCTCCGGGAACACGATCTGCTCCTTGATACCGCAGGCATAGTTGCCGCGGCCGTCGAAGCTCTTCGGGTTCAGCCCGCGGAAGTCGCGGACGCGCGGGAGCGCGATGGTGATGAAGCGGTCGAGGAACTCGTACATGCGCTCGCGGCGAAGGGTGACCTTCACGCCGATCGGCATGCCCTCGCGCAGCTTGAACTGCGCGATCGACTTCTTCGCCTTGGTGACGACCGGCTTCTGACCGGCGATCAGCTCCATCTCCGAGGCGGCCTGGTCGACGCGCTTCTTGTCCTGGGTCGCCTCGCCGACGCCCATGTTGAGCACGATCTTGTCGATCCGCGGGATCTCGTTGACGTTCTTGTAGCCGAACTTGTCGGTCATCGCCTTGATGATGCGATCCTCGTAGATCGCCTTCATGCGGGGCTTGTAGGCATCAGCCATCGATCTTCTCCCCGGTCTTCACCGCGACGCGGACCTTCTTGCCGTCCTGCGTCTCGAAGCGGACGCGCGTCGGCTTGCCGTCGGCGGTGACGTGCGCCACCTTCGACACGTGCAGCGGCGCCTCGATCCGCTCGAGCCCGCCCTGCGGATTCGCCTGCGTCGGCTTGCGGTGACGGGTGGCGACGTTGACGCCGCCGACGATCACCTTGCTATCCTTCGGCATCGACTGGGTGACCGTGCCGGTCTTGCCCTTGTCCTTGCCCGAGAGGACGATGACCTGATCGCCCTTCTTGATCTTCGCGGCGGCCATTACAGCACCTCCGGCGCGAGGCTGATGATCTTCATGTGCTTCTTGCCGCGCAGCTCGCGCACGACCGGGCCGAAGATACGGGTGCCGATCGGCTCCTCGTTCTTGTTGACCAGCACCGCGGCATTGCCGTCGAACCGGATCACCGAGCCGTCGGCGCGGCGGATGTCCTTGGCGGTGCGCACGATCACCGCGCGGTGAACGTCGCCCTTCTTCACGCGGCCACGCGGCTGCGCTTCCTTGACGCTGACGACGATGATGTCGCCGACGCCGGCCGTGCGGCGCTTGGACCCGCCAAGCACCTTGATGCACTGCACCCGCTTCGCGCCGCTGTTGTCAGCGACGTCGAGATTGGACTGCATCTGGATCATCGATCCGCTTCCTTCTCGCCTTGGGGTGGATACCGACCCAGCCCCGCCTAAAAAAATGACCCCCGGCAGGCGCATGGCCATACCGAGGGGAGCGGCCGGTTAGCCGCTCCGCGGGCGAAAGGCAAGTGCCCTGCCCCCACGTCTTCCCGCCACGCTCGGCTGGTCTCCGCGGCCAGGCCGCGGACCCTTCCCGAAACGCCGGCGGGCGCGCTCAGCGACGCTTACGCGTCGACGTCGACCCGCTCGGGCGCGACATGCGTGTTCACGCGGTCGACGACCTTCCAGGTCTTCAGCTTGGAGATCGGCGCGGTCTCTTCGATGCGCACGGTCTCGCCCTGCTTATACTCGTTCGCCTCGTCATGGGCGTGGTACTTCTTCGAGCGGCGGATGATCTTGCCGTAGAGCGGGTGCTTCACCTTGCGCTCCACGTTGACGATCACCGTCTTCTCGCCCTTGTCGGAGACGATCACTCCGGTCAGCACGCGCTTCGGCATGTGCGTCGTCCTCTTACTTGGCCGCAGCCGCAGCGGTGCGCTGCGCCTGCAGGGTCTTGATGCGGGCGATGTCCTTGCGGACCTCGCGCACGCGGCTCGGCTTCTCGAGCTGGCTGGTCGCCGCCTGGAAGCGCAGGTTGAACTGCTCGCGCTTCAGGTTGCCCAGGCTCTCGGCGAGCTGGTCGTCGCTCTGGCCGGTGAAGTCAGTGGTATGTGCCATCTTACTCGCCTCCCAGGTGCGAGGTGTCGCCCAGACGCGCCACGACCTTGGTCTTGATCGGCAGCTTCATCGCGGCGCGCTCGAACGCCTCCGCGGCGAGCGGCCCCTCGACGCCGTCGAGCTCGAACAGGATCCGGCCCGGCTTGACGCGCGCCGCCCAGAACTCGGGCGAACCCTTGCCCGAGCCCATGCGGACCTCGGCGGGCTTGCTCGACACCGGCACGTCCGGGAACACGCGGATCCACAGACGCCCCTGGCGCTTGATGTGACGCGTGATCGCGCGGCGGGCCGCCTCGATCTGACGCGCGGTGATACGGTCCGGCTCCATCGCCTTGAGGCCATAGGAGCCGAAGTTCAGCGAGGTGCCGCCCTTGGCGTCGCCGTGGATACGGCCCTTGAACGCCTTGCGGAACTTGGTGCGCTTCGGTTGCAGCATTGCCTTATTCCTTAGCGGCGGTCATCGCGCGCGGGGCGCACGCCGGAGGTCTGGGCCTCCATCATGAGACGATCGGTCGCCATCGGGTCGTGCCCGAGGATCTCGCCCTTGAACACCCACACCTTGACGCCGCAGACGCCATAGGCGGTGTGCGCCTCGGCCTCGGCATAGTCGATGTTGGCGCGCAGCGTGTGCAGCGGCACGCGGCCCTCGCGATAGCTCTCCGAGCGCGCGATCTCGGCGCCGCCGAGACGGCCGCCGCAATAGACCTTGATGCCGTCCGCACCGAGGCGCATCGCCGACTGCACCGCGCGCTTCATCGCGCGACGGAAGGCGATACGACGCTCGAGCTGGTCCGCGATGCCCTGCGCGACGAGCTTGGCGTCGACCTCGGGCTTGCGGATCTCGACGATGTTCAGCGACACGTCCGAGCTGGTCATCGCGCCGAGCGTCTTGCGCAGCTTCTCGATGTCCGAGCCCTTCTTGCCGATGATTACGCCCGGGCGCGCGGCATAGACCGAGATGCGGCACAGCTTGGCCGGACGATCGATCACCACCTTCGAGATCGCCGCCTGCGGCAGCGTCTTGATGATGTACTGGCGGATCTTGAGATCCTCCAGCAGCAGGCGACGGTAGTCGTCACCCTCGGCGTACCAGCGGCTGTCCCAGGTGCGGTTGATCTGCAGGCGCAGACCGATGGGATTGCTCTTGTGACCCATTAGGCTTCTTCCTGCTCGCGCACGACGATCCGCAGCCGCGAGAACGGCTTGAGGATGCGGGTGGACTTGCCGCGGCCGCGCGTGGCGAACCGCTTCATGGTGATCGACTTGCCGACCGACGCCTCGGCGACGACGAGCGCGTCGACGTCGAGGTTGTGGTTGTTCTCGGCGTTGGCGATGGCCGAGGCCAGCACCTTGCGCGCGTCGACCGCCATCGACTTCTTGGAGAAGGCGAGGATGTTCATCGCGTCGGCCGCCGAGCGGCCGCGGATCAGCGCCGCCACCAGGCCCAGCTTCTGCGCCGAGCCGCGGATCTGCGTGCCGACCGAGAGGGCTTCCTTCTCGCCGACCTTGCGGGGGGATGCAGGCTTGCTCATCAGCGCTTGCCCTTCTTGTCAGCCGCGTGGCCCGGGAAGAACCGGGTGGGCGCGAACTCGCCGAGCTTCATGCCGACCATGTCCTCGTTGACCGAGACGGGCACGAACTTGCGGCCGTTGTAGACCGAGAACGTCAGACCGACGAACTGCGGCAGGATGGTGGAGCGGCGCGACCAGGTCTTGATCGGCGCGCGGCCACCGGCGTCCTGCGCGGCCTCGGCCTTCTTGAGCAGGCTCAGTTCGACGAACGGGCCCTTCCAGACAGAGCGAGCCATTACTTCTTCCTCGCGTGGCGGCTACGAATGATCATCTTGTCCGTAGACTTGTTGTGGCGGGTGCGCGCACCCTTGGTCGGCTTGCCCCACGGCGTGACCGGGTGACGGCCGCCCGAGGTCCGGCCCTCACCACCGCCGTGCGGGTGGTCGACCGGGTTCTTGGCCACGCCGCGCGTCAGCGGGCGCTTGCCCATCCAGCGCGAGCGGCCAGCCTTGCCGAGGTTCTGGTTCTGGTTGTCGGGGTTCGACACCGCGCCGATCGTCGCCATGCACTCACCGTGGATGTAGCGCTGCTCACCCGAGTTGAGGCGGACGATGACCATGCCACGGTCGCGGCCGACGACCTGCACGTAGGTGCCGGCCGAGCGCGCGATCTGACCGCCCTTGCCCGGCTTCATCTCCACGTTGTGGACGATGGTGCCGACCGGGATCTGGCCCAGCTCCATGGCATTGCCCGGCTTCACGTCGGTCTTCTTGCCCGCGATCACCTTGTCGCCCGGCGCGAGCCGCTGCGGCGCGATGATATAGGCCAGCTCCTCGTCGGGATACTTGACCAGCGCGATGAAGGCGGTGCGGTTCGGGTCATACTCGAGCCGCTCGACGGTGCCCTCGACGTCCCACTTGCGCCGCTTGAAGTCGACGTAGCGGTAGCGCTGCTTGTGACCGCCGGCGATGCCGCGCGAGGTCACATGGCCCTTGTTGTTGCGGCCGCCGGTCTTGCGCTTGCCCTCGGTCAGCGCCTTGACGGGCTTGCCCTTGTACAGCGACGACTTGTCGACGAGGACGAGGCCGCGCTGCGCCGGCGACGTCGGGTTATAATGCTTGAGTGCCATCTTACTTGGCCCCCTCGGTGACGTCGATCGACTGGCCCTCGCGGAGCGTGACGATCGCCTTCTTGACATCGGAGCGACGGTAGGGCGCACCCTTCCAACGCTTGGTCTTGCCCTTCTGGACGATCGTGTTCACGCCCGTGACGCTGACGCCGAAGAGCGCCTCCACGGCCGCCTTGATCTGGGGCTTGGTCGCCTTGTTGGCGACCTTGAAGACCACCGCGTTCTGCTCGGAGAGCAGAGTCGCCTTCTCGGTGATGTGCGGCGCGACAATCACGTCATAGTGACGGTTGTCGATCGCCTCTGCCGGCTTAGCCATTGAAGCGCGCCTCCAGCTTCTCGACCGCCGCGCGCGTCAGCACCAGCGTGTCTGCCTTGATGATGTCGTAGACGTTCGCGCCGACCGCCGGGAGCAGGTCCACGCCCGGCAGGTTACGACCGGCGCGGAAGCTCTCGCCCGCCTCGCCGTCGATCACCAGCGTGCGCTTGCCCGTGGTGAGCGTCGCGAAGTGGCCCTTGAGCTCCTTCGTCTTCTGCACCTCGAACGCGTCGAGCACGATCAGCGAGCCGGCCTTGGCATGGCTGCTGAGCGCCATCTTGAGACCGAGCGCGCGAATCTTCTTGTTGAGCCCGGGGTTGAAGTCGCGGACGCGGGCGCCGTGTGCCTTACCGCCGCCGATGAACACCGGGGCGCGGCGATCGCCGTGACGCGCCACACCGCCGCCCTTCTGGCGACCGAGCTTCTTGCCCGAGCGGGCGACGTCGGCGCGCTCGCGCGTGCCGCGCGCGGTGGCGCGACGCTTCTCGAGCTGCCAGGTCACGACGCGGTGCAGGATGTCGGCGCGCGGATCGAGGCCGAAAACCTCGTCGTTGAGCTCGATGTCCGCTGCGTCGGTGCCGGCGAAGGAGGAAACCTTGACCTTCACGTTCAGCCCTCCTGGCCGTCGGTCGCGGGAGCATCGGCCGACGTGTCGGCCGGCGTGTCCGCCGCGCTGTTGTTGTTGGCCGCCGACTTGATCGACGCCGGATACGGCGCGCTCTCGTGACGAGCCTGCTTGACCGCGTCCTTGACGAACAGCCAGCCGCCCTTCGAGCCGGGCACCGAGCCCTTCACGAAGATGAGGCCGCGCTCGACGTCGGTGCCGACGATCTCGAGATTCTGCTGGGTGCGGTTCTTGTCACCCATGTGACCCGCCATCTTCTTGTTCTTGAAGACGCGGCCGGGATCCTGGCGGTTACCGGTCGAACCGTGCGAGCGGTGCGACACCGACACGCCGTGCGTCGCGCGCAGACCGCCGAAGTTCCAGCGCTTCATCGCGCCGGCGAAGCCCTTGCCCTGGGTGCGGCCCTGGATGTCGACCAGCTGGCCGGCGACATAATGGTCCGCGGCGAGCTCGGCGCCGACGTCGAGGAGATTCTCCTCGGTCACGCGGAACTCGTGCACCACCGCCTTGGGCTCCACCTCGGCCTTGCCGAAGTGGCCGCGCTGCGGCTTGGCGACGTTCTTGCTCTTGGCGACACCTGCGCCGAGCTGGACGGCGGTGTAGCCGTCACGGTCCTTCTCGCGACGGGCGACGACCTGAAGCGCCTCGATCTGCAGGACGGTGACCGGCACGTGGCGGCCATCGTCCTGGAACAGGCGGGTCATCCCCATTTTCTTCGCGATCACGCCAGTACGCATGATCCCTTGCTCCTTGACAGAGGCACCGCGAGGCCCATCCCCACGGTGCTTGTGACCCGTGCCTAGCGGCGCGGATCGGTCAGCCCGAAATGTGCGAAGCGTGCCCCCGTCCCGGGCTGGGCGCCTCCCCGAGGGGGAGACAGACGGGAGACGCTGACCCGGCCACCCGAGAGCGGCCGGCGGTATCTCATGGTCGTCGGAGCGTCCGGCAGGCGGTGCGCTCGTCCGTCTCGCGCGATACGCCACGAAACGACAAACCCGCGGGACTCACGTCAACCGCGGGAGCCGGCCAATTACGCGAGCTTGATCTCGACGTCAACACCGGCGGCGAGGTCGAGCTTCATCAGCGCGTCCACCGTCTGCGGGGTCGGCTGAACGATGTCGAGCATGCGCTTGTAGGTGCGGACCTCGAACTGCTCGCGCGACTTCTTGTCGATGTGCGGGCCGCGGTTGACCGTGAACTTCTCGATGCGCGTCGGCAGCGGGATGGGGCCACGGATGAGCGCGCCGGTGCGGCGCGCGGTGTCGGCGATGTCGCCGGTCGCCTGATCGAGCACGCGATGATCGAACGCCTTGAGGCGAATGCGGATGTTGCTGTCCATGATCCCTACCAATGCGAAAGAGCGGGGCACTTCCTCCCCCGTCACTCCGGCCGAGACCGAAGCCCTGCTACGCTAGCGCTGACGCTGCCACCACAAGACCCCGGCCGAGACCGGGCTGACGGGACGAGAGCACCTCTTGCTGTTCTCGAACCCAAAGCGAAGGCGCGGCCATAACCGCGCCTCTATAAAAAGGCAACCGCCCGACGCACCGTTCGGCGCATCGGGCGGAACCTTTCGTGTCGGGCCGGCGGACCGGCCCGCTACGGCTTACTTCGAGATGGCGCTCACCACGCCCGCACCCACGGTGCGGCCGCCCTCGCGGATGGTGAAGCGCTGGCCGACGTCCATCGCGATCGGCGCGATCAGCTTGATGCCGAGCGCGACGTTGTCGCCCGGCATGACCATCTCGGTGCCCTCGGGCAGCTCGACGGTGCCGGTCACGTCCGTGGTGCGGAAGTAGAACTGCGGACGGTAGTTGGCGAAGAACGGCGTGTGACGGCCACCCTCGTCCTTCGACAGCACGTACACCTCCGACGAGAAGTCGGTGTGCGGCTTGATCGAGCCCGGCTTGCAGAGCACCTGGCCACGCTCGACCTCGTCGCGGGCGACGCCGCGGATCAGCGCGCCGACGTTGTCGCCGGCCTGACCCTGGTCGAGCAGCTTGCGGAACATCTCGACGCCGGTGACGGTGGTCTTGCGGACCTCCGGGTGGATGCCGACGATCTCGACTTCCTCACCGACCTTGATGATGCCCGTCTCGACGCGGCCGGTCACGACGGTGCCGCGGCCCGAGATCGAGAACACGTCCTCGATCGGCATCATGAACGGCTTGTCGAGCGGACGCTCCGGCTGCGGGATGTACTCGTCGACCGCCTTCATCAGCTCCATGACCGCGTCCGGCCCGAGCTTCTGGTTCGAACCCGACAGCGCGCAGGTGGCCGAACCCTTGATGATCGGAATGTCGTCGCCCGGGAACTCGTACGAGCTGAGCAGCTCGCGGACTTCCAGCTCGACGAGCTCGAGGATCTCCTCGTCGTCGACCAAGTCGACCTTGTTCATGAACACGACCATCGCCGGCACGCCGACCTGGCGCGCGAGCAGGATGTGCTCGCGGGTCTGCGGCATCGGGCCGTCGGTGGCGGACACGACCAGGATCGCGCCGTCCATCTGGGCCGCGCCGGTGATCATGTTCTTGACGTAGTCGGCGTGCCCCGGGCAGTCGACGTGCGCGTAGTGGCGGTTGGCGGTCTCATACTCGACGTGCGCGGTCGAGATGGTGATGCCGCGCTCGCGCTCTTCCGGCGCCTTGTCGATGTTGGCGAAATCGACCGCCGCGTTGCCCGCGACGTTCTCCGCCAGCACCTTGGTGATGGCGGCGGTCAGCGAGGTCTTGCCATGGTCGACGTGACCGATGGTGCCGATGTTCAGGTGCGGCTTGTTCCGCTCAAACTTAGCCTTAGCCATTGTTTCCCTACCTTCTGATTTCCACTGGAGCCGCACTCAGGACTCGCCGTGAAGGCGGCCCCATAGCGGCTCAATTCGCGTTGCGCAAATCCCGGCCGTTTTCCGGCGGGGCCGACGCGCGAGTCAATCGCGCGTCGGACGGGTTCGGCTGGCGCCGACCCGCCGGCCGGCCCTTCGGCGAGGTGGGCCAAGTCGCCTTGGCCCTCCCGCCTCCGGCTTAGGCCAGCTTCGCCTTGACCTCGTCGGCGACGTTCTGCGGCACCTCGTCATAGTGCGAGAACTGCATCGAGTAGCTCGCACGCCCCTGGGTGAACGAACGCAGCGAGTTCACGTAGCCGAACATGTTCGCCAGCGGCACCATCGCGGTCACCGCCTGCGCGTTGCCGCGCGTATCGGTGCCCTGGATCTGGCCGCGACGCGAGTTCATGTCGCCGATCACGTCGCCCAGATAATCCTCCGGGGTGACGACCTCGACCTTCATGACCGGCTCGAGCAACGTGATGCCCGACTTCTGCGCCGCCTCACGCATCGCACCGCGCGCGGTGATCTCGAACGCGAGCGCCGACGAGTCGACGTCGTGGTACGCGCCGTCGTACAGCGTGATCTCGAAGTCGATGATCGGGAAGCCGACCAGCGAGCCGGTCGCCGCGGTCTCGCGGAAGCCCTTCTCGATCGCGGGGATATATTCCTTCGGAATGTTACCGCCCTTGACCTCGTCCTTGAAGATGATGCCCGCGCCGCGCTCGCCCGGCGTCAGCTTCACCTTCACGCGACCGAACTGGCCGGTGCCGCCCGACTGCTTCTTGTGCGTGTAGTCGATGTCGACCGGCTTCTTGAGATACTCGCGATACGCCACCTGCGGCGCGCCGACGTTCGCCTCGACCTTGAACTCGCGCTTCATGCGGTCGACCAGGATCTCGAGGTGGAGCTCGCCCATCCCCTTGATGATGGTCTGACCCGACTCGTGGTCGGTCGAGACGCGGAACGAGGGATCCTCGGCGGCCAGGCGGTTGAGCGCGACGCCCATCTTCTCCTGGTCGGCCTTGGTCTTCGGCTCCACCGACAGCTCGATCACCGGCTCCGGGAACTCCATGCGCTCCAGGATGATCGGGTTGGCCGGGTCGCACAACGTGTCGCCCGTGGTGGTCTCCTTGAGGCCCGCCAGCGCGACGATGTCGCCCGCGCGCGCTTCCTCGATGTCCTCACGCGAGTTCGCGTGCATCAGGAGCATGCGACCGATCTTCTCCTTCTTGTCCTTCACCGAGTTCAGGTAGCTGCCCTTGGTGAGGACGCCCGAGTAGATGCGGGCGAAGGTGAGCGAGCCGACGAACGGGTCGTTCATGATCTTGAACGCCAGCGCCGAGAACGGCGCGGTGTCCGACGAGGGGCGCTCATCCGGAGTCTCCCCATCGAGCTTGACGCCCTTGATCGCCGGCACGTCGAGCGGGCTCGGCAGATAGTCGACCACCGCGTCGAGCAGCGGCTGGACGCCCTTGTTCTTGAACGCCGAGCCGCACACCACCGGCACGAAGGCCATGTTGAGCGTGCCCTTGCGGATCAGCTTCTTGAGCGTGGCCGAGTCGGGCTCGTTGCCCTCGAGATACGCTTCCATCGCGTCGTCGTCCTGCTCCACCGCGAGCTCGATCAGGTCGTTGCGATACTTCGCCGCCTTCTCGACCATGTCGTCCGGGATCGGCTGATACTCGAACTTCGCGCCGAGCGACTCCTCGAGCCAGATGATCGCGCGGTTCTCGACCAGGTCGACGAGGCCCTTGAAGCCGCCCTCGATGCCGATCGGCAGATACAGCACCGCCGGCTTCGCGCCGAGGCGATCGATGATCGACTGGACGCAGAAGTAGAAATCGGCACCGGTGCGGTCGAGCTTGTTGACGAAGCACATGCGCGGCACGCCGTACTTGTCGGCCTGGCGCCACACCGTCTCGGACTGCGGCTCCACGCCGGCGACGCCGTCGAAGCAGGCGACCGCGCCGTCGAGCACGCGCAGCGAACGCTCCACCTCGATGGTGAAGTCGACGTGGCCCGGCGTGTCGATGATGTTGATCAGATGCTCGGGGCCCTTGCCCTCCTCGGCCTTCCACTTGCAGGTGGTGGCCGCCGACGTGATCGTGATCCCGCGCTCCTGCTCCTGCTCCATCCAGTCCATCGTCGCGGTGCCCTCATGGACCTCGCCGATCTTGTAGGACTTGCCGGTGTAATAGAGGATGCGCTCGGTGGTCGTCGTCTTGCCGGCGTCGATATGCGCCATGATGCCGATGTTGCGGTAGAGTTCGAGCGGATGGCTGCGGGCCATGACAGGTGGTCCTTCGGACTAGGGGTCGGACGTGTGACGGTTCGCCCTACGGGGCGAGATATTTGAGGAGCGCCAGGGCGGCACCGAACAGCGCGGCGCCACCGATCAGCCCCTGAGCGAGAAGCAGCCACGGCGACAGCATCCTGTCACGCTCCAGCTTGAAGCGTTCCGCTTCCAGCTTGTACTGCTCGGCGACCAGCTTGTACTGCTCGGCGCTCAGCTTCTCCGCTTCCGCTCGCAGCTTGCGAGCTTCCGCCTCGATCCGCGCCGTATCCCGGTTCAGTTCGTCGACGGAGGGATCGGGTGCAGTCGCCATCTCTCAGCCTCCTGCACCCGATATAGTCGCTTACCAGCGATAATGCGAGAAGGCGCGGTTGGCCTCGGCCATGCGGTGCGTGTCCTCGCGCTTCTTCACCGCGTTGCCGCGGTTGTTCGAGGCGTCGAGCAACTCGCCCGAGAGACGCGCCGACATCGTGTTCTCGCTGCGGCCGCGCGCCGCGGTGATCAGCCAGCGGATCGCCAGCGCCTGCGCGCGCTCGGGACGGACCTCGACCGGCACCTGGTAGGTCGCGCCGCCGACGCGGCGGCTGCGGACCTCGATGCCCGGCTTGATGTTGTTCAGCGCGTCGTGGAACACGCCGATCGGCTCGCGCTTGGCGCGGGTCTCGACGGTGGTGAGCGCCGAATAGACGATGCCCTCGGCGACCGACTTCTTACCGTCGAGCATGACCGAGTTCATGAACTTGGAGAGAACCTCATCCCCGTACACGGGATCAGGCAGGATTTCCCGCTTCTCGGGACGACGACGACGCGCCATGTGAATTTCCTTCTTAGATCAACCGAGCGCCTGCGTTCGCAGCGCTCCAGGGGTCCGAACCATAAGCGCCTGGGGCGGTGGATCCCGGACAAGCTCGCCGAGGCGACCGTTCCGGGATGATCATGCCCCCGGCATGATCACTTCGGCCGCTTCGCACCGTACTTCGAGCGCGACTGGCGGCGGTCCTTGACGCCCTGCGTGTCGAGCACGCCGCGCAGCACGTGGTAGCGCACGCCCGGAAGGTCGCGCACACGGCCGCCGCGGATCAGCACCACCGAGTGCTCCTGCAGGTTGTGGCCCTCGCCCGGAATGTAGCTGATGACCTCGCGCTGGTTGGTCAGGCGGACCTTGGCCACCTTGCGCAGCGCCGAGTTCGGCTTCTTCGGGGTCGTGGTATAGACACGGGTGCAGACGCCGCGCTTCTGCGGGTTCTGCTCCATCGCAGGGACCTTGGACTTGGCCTTCTGCGGCTCGCGGCCCTTGCGGACCAGCTGGTTGATCGTCGGCATGAAGCCTTCACCTTCCTTCAGGTTACTTTGCTGGAGCCCTGACACAGACTTGGAATACGAAAAGGACCGTGCGGCGACCGGTGACGGCAGCCTCAGGCCCTTGATGCATCCAGCAATGTTCAAGCTTGCCGGGCAGGAGTCGCCTTCCACCCGAACGGGGGCGCCTATACGCGCGCTCGATCCGCCGGTCAATCGCCCCGGCCGGCGGCAGCGGCGCTTGCCCCCGCGCCGCTAGCTTATACAAGCGTTAACCTCGTTAATCCTTCGAACGAGGTCGAATGTTGAGCAACTCGGCGCACGCGCCCGGTGGCGCCGCGCGCGATCATCGGCGGTACCTGCTGATGGCGGGGATCGCGCTCGCCTATGTCGCCTGTATCCCGCTCAGCAACGGCGACGTGCGCGAGCATCTGCTCCACTGGACCGCCTATCTGATCGAGCACGGCCGCTTCGCCGCGCTCGGGACCAATTTCTCCGAATATGCGCCGCCCTATCTTTACCTGCTGGCGATGAGCACCTGGCTCGCGCCGTCGATCGGCGAGCTGGCGGTAATCAAGCTGGTGTCGATCGCCGGCACCTTGTTTCTCGCCGGCTGCATGCGCTGGCTGCTCGCTGGCTGCACCGATCCCGCCACCGCGCGGCGCGGCGCGTTGCTCACGCTCTGCCTGCCGACCGTGGTCGCCAACGGGCCGGTATGGGGACAGTGCGACGCGCTCTACACCGGCTGCGCGCTGCTCGCGGTCGGCGCGGTGATGCGGGGCCGGGTCGTGCCCGCGATGCTCGCCGCCGGCGTGGCGGTGGCCTTCAAGCTGCAGGGGGTCTTCGTCGCGCCGCTCATGCTCGCGGTCGTGCTCGCCGCGCGCGGGCGGTGGTGGACCATGATCGTGCCGCCGATCGCTTACGCCGCCATGATGCTTCCCGCCTGGATCGCCGGGCGACCGGTGCGCGATCTGGCACTGCTGTATCTCGCACAGGGCGCCTATTTCCACGATCTGGCGCGCTCGGTGCCCAATATATGGCAGCTGCTGCGCGCGGTCGCGCCGGGCTTTCCTTACGGAGCGGGGGTGGCCATCGGACTCGTGCTCGCCGCGACGGCGGCGGTGCTGATCGCACTGGCGGCGCGGCGCGCGCTCGACGCGCCGCGCCGCGTGCTGTTGGTGGCGCTCGCCGGCGCGGTGCTGCTGCCCTATCTGCTGCCCAAGATGCACGAACGCTATTTCTTCATGGCCGACGTGCTGGCCTTCGCCTATGCGCTGGCGGCGCCGTCGCGCCGCGCGCGCTGGATCGCGACGCTGGTCCAGGTCGCCTCGTTGCTCGCTTACGCCACCTTCCTGGTCCACCTGACCGGGGGCGCCTTCGTCGGCGCGCTGGTGATGACGGGAGCGCTGGTGCTGGTGGTGCGCGAGTTCGCCGCGTCGGTCGCGCCGCTCGGCACCGGGGTGCCCTTCCTCGCGCCGCGCCGACGGGGCGCGCTGGGGGCGTGACCGCTCATTTGAGCGGATCGTGCCCCCAGTTCATCAGCGAGTAGCGCCAGTCGGAATGTTCCTTGTCCTTCGCCGGCCCGCCCTGCGCGAGGTGGCGATGGACGTAGCTGACCACCTTCCTCATGTGCGCATAATCGTCGTCGCTGAGATCGGCCTTCTTGGTGTGCTTGAGCTCGACGATGCGGCGGCCCGAGCGATGCCCGACGCTCTCGCCCGCGCCCTTGCCGTCCTCGCCCTTCCAGCCGACGCGCTTGCTGTCGTCGCTGTCGAGGAAGCGCTCCAGCTCGGCCGGGGCCATGTTGACCGCCTCGTTGAACTCCTTGGCGATCTGATCGTGTTCGTCGTGCCGCTCCGCCATATCGCTCTCCTCGCGCGGTGAAAGCGCGAGCGGAGCGATCGGTTTCACTTCACCTCGACGCCGCCCTTCACCACCGCGACGGGTTGTTCGAGCACGGTGACGTCGCGCAGCGGGTCGCCCTTCACCGCCACCAGGTCGCCGTAGCGCCCCACTGCGATCGCGCCGACGTCGCTCTCGCGCCCGAGCGCGCGCGCCGCGCTGGTGGTGGCGGCGCGGATCGCGTCGAGCGGGGTCATGCCCCATTGTACCATCTTGGCGAACTGTTTGGCGTTGTCACCGTGCGGATAGACGCCCGCGTCGGTGCCGAAGGTCATCGCCACGCCCATGCGGAAGGCGCGCTGGAAGGTCTGGCGCTGCTTGAGCCCGATCGCCTTCTCCTTGTCGAGGCTCTCCTGCTCGGTGCCGTTCTTGGTGCCGGTCGCCAGGATATAATCGTCGTTGTAGATATCCATGTCGAACCAGGTCTTGTGCTCGATCGCGAGCTTCATCGCCTCGTCCGAGGCGAGGCTGACATGCTCGATCGTGTCGATGCCGGCGCGGATCGCGGCCTTGATCCCCTCGTCGCCGTGCGCGTGCGCCGCGACCTTGAGGTGGAGCATGTGCGCCTCGTCCGCGATCGCGCGCATCTCCTCCTCGCTGAGCTGCTGCCCGCCGACCGAATCACCCAGCGAGAAGACCCCGCCGGTCGCGCAGATCTTGATCACCTCGGCGCCATATTTGTGGAGCCAGCGTATCTTGGCACGCGCCTCCGCGGGCGAGTTGACGACGGAGGGGAGCTGCTTGTCCCACGAGGGCGGCAGCGCATTGTCGTCGCAATGTCCCCCGGTCGCGCCGATGGCATAGCCGGCGGGGACGATCCGCGGCCCCGTCAGCCAGCCGCCGTCGATCGCTTCCTTGAGCCCGACGTCCTGGAACCCCGCGGCGCCGACATTGCGCACCGTGGTGAAGCCCGCGCGCAGCGTCTTGGCGGCATTGGCGACGCCCACCGCGCCCCAGAAGCTGTCGGTGTATTTGAGCGTCTGATAGCCGCCGATCTCCGCCAGGCTGGTGAGATGGACGTGCATGTCGATCAGACCCGGCACCAGCGTGACGTCGCCCAGATCGATCCGCCGCGCGTCGGCGGGGATCGCGGGCCGGCTCGCCCCGCCCGCCGCGACCGCGGCGATCCGCCCGTCGGTGACGACGATCACGGGATCGGCGACGAGCGCGCCCTTGTCGACGTCGAGCATCCGTGCCGCGGTCACCACCACCGTCTCCGCGCTCGCGGGCGTGGTGCAGGCGAGCGCGGCGAAGGCCACGGCGGCGCGCGGCAGCATGGTCAGTCGCATCGAATGTTTCCCCTTGTTTCCGGCACGATGGCCGAGAAGTCGCGGGGAGGGAAGAGCGCGGCCGGGCGTTCAGTCGCGCAGCCGCTCGCTGAGAAAGGCGATCAGCGCCTCGACGCGCGCGGGGCGCAGCGCGCTCGGCGGGGTGAGCAGGTGGAGCCCGATCGGCGCGGGCGCCCAGTCCGGCATGATCTCGACCACGCGCCCCGCCGCGATCCCGGCCCCGACGATGAAACCCGGCAACCGCGCGATCCCCAGCCCCGCCTCGAGCGTGGGGACCAGCGCGTCGCCGCTGTTCGCCGCGAGCGGCCCCTGCGCCTTGACCGACACCTCGCCGCCGTCGCGCGCGCGGAAGCGCCACGGGCCGCTGATATTGGTATAGCTCAGCAGGCGATGGTCGGCGAGCTGCGACGGGTGCGTCGGAGTGCCGTGCGCCGCGAGATAGGCGGGTGCCGCGACCAGATGCGCGGTGATCGTGCACAGCCGGCGCGCGCGCAGCGAACTGTCGGGCAGGTCCGCGATGCGCAGCGCGACGTCGAACCCTTCCGCGACGATGTCGACGCGCGAGTCGGCGAGGTGCAGCTCGATCTCGATCCCCGGATGCGCCGCGAGGAAGTCCGCCACCACGGGTGCGACATGCTTCAAGCCGAAGCTCATCGGCGCCGCCAGCCGGACACGCCCCGTCGGCGCCGCGGCGCCGTCGCGTGCGGCCTCCTCGGCCGCCTGCGCCTCCGCGACGATGCGCGCGGCGTGATCGGCGAGCGGGCGCCCCGCCTCGGTCAGCGCGAGCCGGCGCGAGGTGCGATGGAACAGAGACAGCTGCAGCTGCGCTTCCAGTCGCGACACGCCCTTGGAGACCGTCGCCTTGCTCAGCCCGATCGCCTGCGCCGCCGCGCTGAAGGAGCGATGTTCCGCCACCGCGGCGAAGATCGCCCAGGCTTCGAGATCGGGGAGCCGCATCGCACCGGGCGTAATGGCCGAAACGATCCGTTTCAATCGTGTCGATTTCGCGGTGCGGTGCGCCATCCTAGATTGATCGGGACCGACACGTGCCTCCCGCCCCTCACCCATCCAGCATCAGGAGCCAGCTTTCATGACCAAGGTCCTCGTTCTCTATTACTCCTCCTACGGCCATATCGAGCAGATGGCGGACGCGGTCGCCGAGGGCGCACGCGCGGGCGGCGCCGAGGTCGACATCCGCCGCGTCGCCGAGACCGCTCCTGCCGAGGTGATCGCCGCGGCCGGCTTCAAGACCGACACCGCGCATCCGCAGATCGAGGGACCCGACGCGCTCACCGGCTATGACGCGATCATCGTCGGCGCGCCGACGCGCTACGGCCGGATGCCGAGCCAGATGGCGGCCTTCTGGGACACCACCGGCGGCGTGTGGATGAAGGGCGCGCTGATCGGCAAGGTCGGCGGCGCCTTCACCTCGACCGCGAGCCAGCACGGCGGACAGGAAACGACGCTCTTCTCGATCATCACCAACCTGCTTCACCACGGCATGACGATCGTGGGGCTGGACTATGGCTATCAGGGCCAGATGGGCGTCAAGGAAGTGCACGGCGGCACGCCCTACGGCGCCTCGACGCTGGCCGACGGCGACGGCAGCCGCCAGCCGAGCCAGGTCGATCTCGACGGCGCGCGCTATCAGGGCAAGCGCATCGCCGAGACCGCGGCCAAGCTGAAGGGCTGAGCGCCGGGCAGATCCGGTTCCTTCTCCGGTGATCGTCATCCCGGCCTTGAGCCGGGATCCATCGTCCCGCGGCTGCAACAGCTGCGACGTTCGCGGTGCCATGGATCCCGGATCAAGGCCGGGATGACGGACGTTTGACGGTGCCACCAAGGCCGAAGCGCGCTTCGACTGTGTGAGCAGCAGCACTCACGCTCGCCAGGTACGAGCAATCCCGAACCTATCTCACCCCGCGGTCGACTCGCGCTCGATCAGCTCGTACTCGACCAGTTCGTCCTCGGCCTCGGCCAGCTCGCCGCGGCGGCCCGCGCGGATCAGCATCTCGGCGGCGCGATAGGCCATCTGCTGGATCGGCTGGCGCACGGTCGTGAGCGCGGGCGAGATCAGTGACGCCATCGTCGTGTCGTCGAAGCCGGTCACCGCCAGGTCGCGCGGCAGCCGCAGCCCGCGGCGGTGCGCCTCGCCGATCACCCCCGCCGCCATGTCGTCGTTGCTGCACATGATCGCGCTCGGCCGATCGGCGGACGACAGCAGCGCCGCGCCCGCGGCGATGCCCGATTCATGGTCGAAGCGCCCTTCGAACAAGAGCCGCGCGTCTGGGGCGATGCCCGCGCCCGCGAGCGCGTCGCGATAGCCGTGGATCCGGTCGGCGCTGTCGGAGTGATTGGGCGGGCCTGACACGAGCGCGATGCGGCGGTGCCCGCGTGCGATCAGCCGCTGCGTCAGCGCGCGCATCGCCGCGCGATTGTCGATCCGCACCGTCGCGGTACCCGCCAGCGTCCCGCCGGTCGCGATCGCCGCGGCGGGGACGCCCAGCGCGCCCACCAGCCCCGCCTCGCTCAACAGCTCGGCGAAGGGCGGGATCAGCAGCAGCGCGTCGGCGCCGCCGCGCACCAGCGCGCGCGCCGCCTCCTCCGCGGCGTCGCGCGTCAGTCGCTGTTCCTCGCGCAGCAGCAGCTGGAGCCCGTGCGCGTTGGTGGCGCGCAGCGATCCCGTCAGGATCGCGTCGAGGAAAGGGGTGCGCGCCCCGCTGTAGATCAGCCCCACCGTCGTGGCGCGCGCGCGCGCGAGCTGGCGCGCGCTGACGTTGGGGATATAGCCCAGCTCGTCGATCGCGGCGCGCACCGCCGCGACCGTCGCCGCGCCGGCGCGGCCCGCGCCGTTGATGACGTTGGAGACCGTCATCGGCGACACGCCCGCGCGCGCCGCGACCGCGCGCATGGTGACCCCGCGCTCGCCGCGCCGTTCGATCGTCATGGCACGCGGCCGGTGACGAGCGCGAGCGGCATCGCTCAGGCGCCGCGCGCGGGGTGGCGCATCGTCAGATCGTCCCCGCCTTCTTGGCGCTCACCGCGTGATCGGCGGCGCGCGCGGTCAGCGCCATGAAGGTGAGCGACGGGTTGATGCACGAGATCGACGCCATCTGCGCACCGTCGGTGACGAACAGATTGGGTGCGTCATGTGCCTGGCTGAAGCCGTTGAGCACCGACGCGCGCGGGTCGCGGCCCATGCGCGCGCCGCCCATCTCGTGGATCGCGTCGCCCGGGACATGCTCGCCCTCGCTGCTCTTGACGTTGAGCAGCCCGGCCTTCTTGAGCATCTCCTCGCCCTGCTGCCGCGCGTCCGCCATCATCTTCAGCTCGTTGTCGCGGAAGCGCACGTCGAAGCGCATCAGCGGCACGCCGAAGCGGTCGACCTTGTCGGCGTGAAGCGAGACGTGATTGTCCTCATAGGGCAGGCACTCGCCGAACGCGCCCATCGAGAATTGCCACGGCCCGTATTTGCGCATGCCCTGCTTCATCGCGGCGCCGAAGCCCTCGGGCTTGGCGGGGTCGCGCCGCGCGCTGCCTTGATAGCCGTAGCCGCGCTTGAAGCCGAGCCCCTCGTCGCCGTTGTTGTTGCGGAAGCGCGGGATGTAGACGCCGCCGGGGCGACGGCCATATTCGATATATTCGTCCATCCCCGGGATCTCGCCGGTGATGCCGACGCGGAAGATATGATCCATGACGTAGCGGCCGAGCGTGCCGCTGTTGTCGAAATAGCTCTTGGTGCTGCCCGGCGCGCGCGAGTTCATCAGGATCTGCGTCGAGGCCATCGCCGAGGCGCAGAGGAAGACGATGTCGGCGTTGACCGTCTCGGCCTGACCCGTCTTGGCGTCGACGAAACGGACGCCCGTGACGCGCTTGCGCTGCGGATCATATTCGAGGTTGGTGACGACCGCGTCCGAGCGCAGCGTCAGCCGGCCGGTGGCGCGCGCCGCCGGCAACGTCACCGCCTGGGTCGAGAAATAGGCGCCGAACGAGCAGCCGCGACCGCATTGATTGCGCACCTGGCACTTGCTGCGGTTCTGGTCGGGCTTGTCCTCGGTCATGTTGGACAGGCGCGTGTTGATCAGCTTGCGCCCGGGGAACGCGCCCTCGAGCCGCTGCTTGAACCACTTCTCCGCGACGTTCATCGGCATCGGCGGCTGGAACTGGCTGTCCGGCAGATAGGACAGGTTCTCGCGCGAGCCCGAGACGCCGATATACTTCTCGACGTAATCGTACCACGGCGAGACGTCGTCGTAGCGGATCGGCCAGTCGCCGCCGACATTCTCCTTCTTGTTCGCCTCGAAGTCGGCCGGGCTCCAGCGGAAGCACCAGCGCCCCCAGATCAGCGACTTGCCACCCACCGCGGCGGGACGGATCCAGTAGAACTTGCTGCCCTCGTCGTAAGCGTAGGGGTTCAGCCGGTCGTTGTTGTAATATTTCTGCGTGCTCGGCGAGACATAGCCGTGCGTGGTGATGAAATAGTCGCTCTTCACCAACTCCGGCGGCATCATGTCGCGCGCCGGGATCTCATAGGCGGGCTTGCCGTCATAGGTATAGTCGGTCTGATGCTCGACCATGATCCCACGGTCGAGCATCAGGACGCGCATCCCCTTCTCGGTCAGCTCCTTGGCGGCGAAGCCGCCGCTGACGCCGGAGCCGATGACGATCGCGTCGAACCTGTTCGTAACTGCCATGATCCCCTCCCGGGATGAATGTCGTCAGAAGCGCAGCTTGCGCAACGTCTGGAAGCTGGTGGTGATGTCGGGGATGTAGGGCGCGGGCGACTCGTCGTTCTCGACGTAGAAATGCTTCACGCCCGCGATGCCGTTCAGCTTGAACAGGGCGCCGAAATCGATCGTGCCCAGCCCCACCGAGGTCATCTTGCCGTCGGGGCGCTTGTCCTTGACGTGATAGGCGTAGATGCGACCCGCCATCCGCTTGATCAGCGTGGCGGGATCCTCGCCCGCGAGGATCGCCCAATAGAGGTCGATCTCCACCTTCACCAGCTTGGGGTCGGTCGCCTTGACCAGCCGGTCGTACAGGCTGACGCCCTCGGGCTTCACGGTGAACTCGAAATCATGGTTGTGATAGGCGAAGCCCAGCCCGTTCTGGGCGAGCTGCTGCGCGAACTTGTTGAAGTTCGGCAGCGCGCGGTCCCATGCCTCGGCGGTGCGATGCTCCGCGGTCATGTACGGCAGCACGATCGTGTCGGCGCCCAGCGTCTTGGCCATCTTCACGCTGGCGTCGAACTTGTTGAGCAGCAGGTCGTAGCCGACGTGGATCGAGGGCGAGGTCAGCCCCAGCCGGTCCATCGTCTTGCGCAGCATGGCATGATCCATGGCATCATAGCCGCCGCCGCCATATTCGACCTCGCGATAGCCGATCTTGGCGAGCTGGGTCAGCGTGGCGACCGGATCCTTCTGGAACAGCTCGCGCACGGTGTAGAGCTGGATCCCCACCTTGCCGAGCTGCGCGGCCGCCGCGGGCAGCGCGCCCGCGATACCTAGGGCAGCGAGACCGGCGCTGCCGGCCAGGAACGTGCGACGATCCGTCATCATGAGGAATACACCTTGTTGACCTTGGAGTAGAGGAAAGCGCCGTCATACTGGCCCGGCACCGGCAGATATTCGCGCTCCTGCGTGATGCCGATCTCCGACGTGAAATAGCCGACGAGCACCATCTGGCGGAACGGCAAGAAGAAGGCCGTGCCGCCCGGGATCTTGTCGTTCATCGCGAGCGTCAGCAGCGCGTCCTGCTGCGCCGGGGTGACGCTGGCCGCGCTCTTCTTGTAATCGGCGCGGCTGCGCGCCTCGATCGCGTCCAGCCCGCTGATGATCGGCACGCGATCACCCGGCTCGGACCAGTCCGCGAGCAGCTTCTCGATATAGGCCGGCACTCCCGCGGCGATCGCGCCGGGGGTGTCGGTGGCGGGCACGACGCGATCGCTCAGCGCGGTCATCAGCGCCTTCTGCGCCGGGGTGAAGACCTGGACGGAGGGCGGCCCGGTGTTGATCACCCCGAACGCCTGCTGCGAGGCGGCACCGGCCGCGCGCGCGATGGGGGCGAAGAGTTGGCTGCCGAACATCGCGACGATGCCCGCGAGCGCGTCTCTGCGGTCGATCACTTGGTTTCTCCGTTCCGTGCGCCCGCGCGGGCGCCGCTGCTCGTGTTGGTCATGCTTCCTCCCCTGCGTCCCGGTCGATCGCGCGATAGGCGGCGATCAGCCGCTCCTCGCCCGCGCGCCCGTCCCGCGCATTGCCGTGTTCCATGCCGATCACGCCGGCGTAGCGCTTCCCGCGCAGCCAGCGGACGATGTTGGCATAGTTGATCTCGCCCGTGCCCGGCTCGTTGCGGCCGGGATTGTCGCCGAACTGGATATAGCCGATCTCGTCCCAGCAGGTGCCGAGCGCGTTGATCAGGTTCCCCGACTGGATCTGCTCGTGATAGCAATCCGCCAGCACCTTGACCCCGGGGCTGTTGACCCCGCGCGCCACGGCATAGCCCGCGGCGAAGGTCTGCATATAGACGCGCGGGTGGTTCACCCGCGTGTTGAGCGGCTCCATCACCAGCACCAGCCCGTGCGGCGCGACGATGTCGCCGGCGCGGCGCATCAGGTCGATCACGCGCGCGGTCTGGATGTCCATCGGGACACGCGGGTCGAGGAAGCCCGTGACGACGGTGGCGCGCTGCGTGTTGAGGCGCTTGGCCACCTCGATCGAGGCGCGCACGTCGGCGAGAAAGGCCTCGCGCTCGGCGCCGTCGTCGCTGCCGAAGATCGGCCGGAACTGCGACCATTTCGGCATGCTCGCGACGAACACGCCCATCGCCATGCCGCGCTGTTGCAGCGCCTTGGCCATCGCCTCCTGCTGCGCGACCGGGCGGGCCCTCGCCTCATTGTCCTCCCAGGCGCGGAAGCCCTGGTCGGCGGCGAAGGCGATCTGCTCGAGCAATCCGCCGCGGCTCTTGAAGCTGCCCTCGTGCGGCGCATAGGCCAGCGAGAAACGCGCCGCATTGGACGTCGCGCCGCGCTGCGCCGCGGCCGCGGACGCCGCCAGCGGCAGCGCCGCCCCGGCGGCGATCAGCGCGCGGCGCGTCGGCGTCACGCCGCGTCGCCGCGCGCGAGCGTGGCGCCGCGCGCGCGCCGCTCCGACAGCCAGATGCCGCCGAACACGAACAGCAGCACCACCGGGAACAGCGCCAGCTTGGCGAAGGACTGCGACGCCGCCGCATCCTCGACCTGGCGCAGCGCCGCGCCGGTCAGCTGCTTGAACGCCTCCGGCCCGCCGGCGAGCGCCACCTTGGCCTCGTCGAACATCCCGCCCAGCAGCGGCAGCACGAAGAAGCTGGCGAGCGCGCCGGCCGAGCCGACCAGCCCGATCGCCCAGGCGCCACCGCGCGGGTAGCGCTCGGCGACCGAGGCCAGCATGGTCGGCCACATCGCGCACACGCCGAGGCCCCAGACGGTCGAGGCGAGGATCGCCGCGACCGGCGACTGCGCCAGCGACAGCAGGAACAGGCCGATGCCCGCGAGCAGGCTCGAGATCCACAGCAGGCCGGGATTGGACAGGCGGTTCGCCAGCCGCCCCGCGAAGTGGCGGAACACGAACATTAACGCGCTGACGTAGACCAGCAGCAGGATGCCGCGCATGCCGACGCGGTTGGTCAGCGCGACGTCGAGCCACTGGCCCGGCGCGAGCTCGGACGAGGCGGTGAGGAACATCGCGCCGAACCAGACGAAGAAGCTGGGCCGGCGGAACACCTCGCCGATCATCTCGCCGAAGCCGGCGCCTTCCACCTCGGCCGGCGGCGCCGGGAAGGTGGTGGTGGCCGCGATCACGACCACGCCCACCGCGGGCACCAAGACCGTGCCCATGATCACCTGCCACGGCAGCACGTTCGCCAGGAACACGCCCGCCAGGCCGCCGATGATGAGTCCGCCCGGATACCAGGCGTGGAGCACGTTGAGCCGGTGCGTCGTCTCGTCCGGGTAGAGCCGCGCGGTGAGCGGGTTGATCGAGGCCTCGGCGAGGCCCCAGCCGATCCCGCTCAACAGCATGCCGAACCAGACGAGGTTGTAGACCGCCATGCCGGTGGCGAGATGCCCCGCCCCGACGATCAGCCCGGTGCCGATCAGGAAGCACACGCCGCAGCCGATCAGCACGCGCTTGGCGCCGATCTTGTCGAGAAAGGCGCTGACGACGAACACCGTGATGGCGAAGCCGAGGAAGGCGGAACCCAGCGCCGCGCCGATCAGTTCACCCGCCTGCACCGGCGCGATGGGATCGATCCACTCCGCCTTGAGGCTGCTCGCGACCGCGGCGCGCAACGAGGCGCTGATCGCGGCGGTGGCCAGTGCCAGCACGCCGAGCCAGAATAATCGGCTGCGGTTCACTCCTGCCTGATCCACTCGGTCCTCTCCCTTTTCTCTGTGTCGTTATCGTAGCCGGTACGGGATCAGCCGAGGCCGAGCAGGCGGCGGTTGGCGCTGGGATCGCTGCCACCGGCGAAATCGTCGAAGGCATGTTCGGGGCGCCGGATCATGTGCGCGGCGATGAACGGGGCGCCCTCGCGCGCGCCGTCCTGCGGATGCTTGAGCGCGCACTCCCATTCCAGCACCGCCCAGCCCGAATAATCATACTGGGTGAGCTTGGAGAAGATGCCGCCAAAGTCGACCTGCCCGTCGCCGAGCGAGCGGAAGCGACCTGGACGATCGACCCAATCCGAATAGCTGCCGTACACGCCCGCACGCCCGGTCGGGTTGAGCTCCGCGTCCTTGACGTGGAACATCTTGATGCGCTCGTGATAGATGTCGATGAACTGGAGATAGTCCATCGCTTGCAGCACCATGTGGCTGGGATCGTAGAGAATGTTGGCGCGCTGGTGGCCGCCGACCTGATCGAGGAAGCGCTCGAAGGTGACGCCGTCGTGCAGGTCCTCGCCGGGGTGCAGCTCGAAGCAGAGGTCGATGCCCTCTTCCTCGAACGCGTCGAGGATCGGGGTCCAGCGGCGGCCCAGCTCGGCGAACGCCTCGTCCACCAGCCCGGCGGGGCGCTGCGGCCAGGGATAGACGAAGCCCCAGACGAACGCGCCCGAGAAGGTCGCGTGCGCGCTCAGCCCGAGCCGCCGGCTCGCCTTGGCGGCGAGGCGGAGGCGCTCGACCGCCCACTTCTGCCGCTCGGCGGGCTTGCCGCGCAGCTCGGGCGGGGCGAAGCCGTCGAACAGCTCGTCATAGGCGGGATGAACCGCGACGAGCTGGCCCTGGAGGTGGGTCGACAGCTCGGTGATCTCCACCCCCGCCTCGCGGCAGCGGCCGATCAGCTCGTCGGCATAGGTCTGGCTCTCGGCGGCGCGCTCGAGGTCGATGCAGCGCGCGTCCCAGGTCGGGATCTGCACGCCGGCATAGCCCGCGTCCGCCATCCAGCGCGCGGCGCTGTCGAGCGTGTCGAACGGTGCCTCGCCCATGAACTGGGCGAGGAACACACCGGGTCCGCGCATCGCCGCCGTTCCGCTCACTTGAGCGTCTTCAGATAGGCGATCACCGCGGCGCGCTTGGTGGGATCGGCCATGCCGATCGGCATCTTGGTGCCGGGCACCTTCTTGCTCGGCGCGGCGATGAACTCGCCCAGCGTCTTCTCGTCCCAGGTCAGCTTCGACGCCTTGAGCGCGGCCGAATAGGTGAAGCCGGGCGCGGTGCCGGCGGGGCGGCCGACGACGCCGTAGAGGTTCGGCCCGATCCGGTTCGGCCCGCCCTTCTCGACAGTGTGACACGCCTTGCAGGCGGCGAAGGCGGGCGGGCTGCTGGCCTGCGCCGACAGCGGCGCGGGCAGCGCCACGATCGCGGCGCCAGCGACCAGCGGCAGGGCGGCAAGTCCGGCGATCAGCTTCATCGCGAGTCTCTCCAATTGGTTGTTTGTCGTATGTTTAGCGCTAAACAAGCGGGGATCAACCCGCTTGGTGACGCTGCGTCACCCTGCGACCATGCGACGGGAGAGATGAACGATGGCGCAACGGCAAGCACTTCGACTGGCGATGCTGGGTGGCGGCGAGGGCGCCTTCATCGGCGCGGTCCACCGCATGGCGGCGGGCGTCGACGGCGACTGGCGGCTGGTCGCCGGCGCGTTCAGCAGCGACGCCGCGCGCAACACGCGCAGCGGCGAGTCGCTCGGGCTCGACCCGGCGCGGGTCTATGCCACGTTCGAGGAGCTGCTCGCCGCCGAGCGCGCGCTGCCCGAGGACGAGCGCGTCGAGGCGGTCGCGATCGTGACCCCCAACCATCTTCACGCGCCGATGTCGATCGCCGCGCTCGACGCCGGCTTCCACGTCATCTGCGAGAAGCCGATGTCGCTCAACCTCGAGGAAGCGAAGGCGATCGCCGCCGCGGTGGAGCGCAGCGGGCGCCATTACGCGCTCGCCTTCACCTATAGCGGCTACCCGCTGGTCGAGGAGGCGCGCGCGCGCGTCGAGCGCGGCGACTTCGGCACGATCCGGCTGGTGCAGGTAGAATATTCGCAGGGCTGGCTGGCACGCGCGATCGACCGCGACGGCAACAAGCAGGCCGAGTGGCGCACCGACCCCGCGCGCGCGGGCCTGGGCGGCTGCCTCGGCGACATCGGTACCCACGCCTTCCAACTCGCCGAGCACGTGTCCGGCCTCAAGGTCGAGTCGCTCTGCGCCGAGCTGACCACGCACGTGCCGGGCCGCCGGCTCGACGACGACGTCAGCGTGCTGCTGCGTTTCGCGGGCGGCGCGCGCGGGGTGCTCAAGGCCAGCCAGGTCGCGGCCGGCGACGAGAACGGGCTGCGGCTGCGCGTCCACGGTGAACTCGGCGGGCTCGACTGGGCGCAGATGGAGCCCAACACGCTGACGCTGCGCTGGCTCGACAAGCCGGTCGAGGTGCTGCGCACCGGCGGCCCCGCACTGAGCGAGGGCGCGACCGCGCGGACGCGTACCCCCGCGGGGCACCCGGAAGGCTATATCGAGGCGTTCGCGAACATCTATCGCGGCTTCGCGCAGGCGATCCGCGGCGCGGCGCCAGCGATGTGGTACCCCGGCGTGGAGGACGGCGTGCGCACCATGGCGTTCGTCGAGGGAGTCGTCGCCAACGCGCAGAGCGACGTGAAGTGGAGCACGCTCGACTGAGCGATGCGGCTTGCCGAGCTTCGGCAGGAGGGGGGAATAGGGCGGCCCCGCAAAGCGCGGCCGCCCAAGCCGAGCCATTCTGTCGTGAAAGCGGCTCGCGCCTCTCCCGCCGTCCCGGCGCGACGCCGGGATGGCGGTGCCGGGGAGAGGCACCCCTGCTATCCCACGATCAGAACGAGACGGCGGCGTCGCGGCGCAGCTTGCGGTCGAGCAGGTGCCGGACATTGTCGAGCGACGACGCCATCCAGATCGCCGGCCGCAGCAGATCCTCGCGGTGGAGCCGCTCCAACGCCGCGCCGTCCAGCGCCGCCAGCCGCGCGGTGTCGATCGTGTGGCAATCGGGCACGTTGACGCGGCGGTCCGCGGCGAGGTCGAGCTGGAGCGTGACCGGCGCGATCAGGCCCAGCGCGCTCCAGCCCGCGATCATCGCCTCGCCCAGCGCGCGCCCGGCATAGACCGCGCGCAGCGCCGCGGTGGCGCGATCGAGCAGCGGCGCATTGCCGCCATGGTCGCGGAACACCGGCTCGCCCGCCGGGTCGACGCGGGGATGGTCGAGATCGACGTGGATCATCGGCTCGCCGTCCCCCGACACGCCGATCGAGAAAGGACCGCGCGCGTGAAGCGCGGGGACGTAGCGGGCGTCCCAGCGGTCGCCGTCGAGAAAGAGGTTCTCGTCGCGCTCCACCCCCAGCAGCACGACCGCGCGATAGGCACCCTCCGCGTTGCGGCGGAGCAGGATGGCGTAATCGCGCTGCAGCGCCTCGAACTCGGACGCGAACACCACCGCCTGGTTGACCGCGTCGCCGAAGCGCGCGCCGTGGCCCGCGAGGACGCGCAGCTCGGCGTGATCGACGTTGTTGAGCGGGACGATCCGGGTCATCGTCCCTGCCCTGGCGCAGAAAGGCCGCCGCGCGCAGCGGCCTTCCCCGGCACGACCCGATCAGAAGCGATAGCGCGCCCCCAGCAGGTATCGCGCCGACCCCTCGGTGATGAACCAGGAGTTCATCTGGTCGCGACCATATTGCCGCACCCCTTCCTCGAAGAGATTGATCCCTTCGAAGCTCACCGCGATGTTGGGGGTGATGTCATAGCTGATGTTGACGTCCACCTGGCTGTAGGGCGCGGTGAAGGTCGGGTTGCGGAAGCTGTCGCGGTTGATCCCGCTCAGGAACTTGTCGCGCCAATTGTACGACAGGCGGGCGGAGATGCCGTATTTGTCGTAGATCAGCGTGGCGTTGGCGGTGTCCGACAGGCCGATCAGCGCGAACAGGTCGACCGAGGGGTCGGCGCGCACGTCGATCCCGATGTTGCCGCGCACCAGCGTGTAGCTGCCCGCGACGCCGATCCCGGTGTCGCCGAAGAAATACTGGCCCGCGACCTCGAGCCCGTAGATCTCCGCCGACTTGTTGTTGATCGGCGTGTTGACCGAGAAGTTGAACAGCGGATCGTTGGCGTCGGCGAGGATGTCCACCGCCGCCAGCGTGCTGTCGACGAACCCCTGGTTGAGCGAGCGCGTCCCCGCATTGTAATTCTGCAGGAAGGTCGCGTCCGCCGCGGCGACGTTGCCGCCGTTCTGCGCGAGCAGCGCGGTGTAGGTGAACAGGTTCACGTCGGACAGATCGGCGCCGAAGCTGTTGAGCTGCGTTCGCGCGGTGCCCGAGCGGCTGCCCGCGGCGCCCGAGGTGGGGTCGCGCAGACCGAACAGGTTGCGGTTGACCTGGGTGTTGCCGATGAAGTTGCTGACGCGCTTGTCGAAGAAGCCGATCGACAGGAAGGTGTCCTTGTTCGGATACCATTCCAGCGACAGGTCGAAATTGTCCGAGGTGAGCGGATCGAGATCGGTGTCATTGGCATTGCCGGTGGCGACGCCGCCGATCACGGTCGGGCGCGGTGGGCCGCCGACGCCGGTGGAGGCGTACAGGCTGCCGTAACCGGGGCGCGAGATGGTGCGGCTGGCGGAGAAGCGGCCGATCAGATTGGTCATCAGCTCGACCTGGAAGTCCATCGACGGCAGCAGGTTGGTGTAGCTGCCGCGATCGGTGACCGGCTGCCGGTCGGCCGAGTTGAGCACGTTGAAGTCGTTGTCCGCCTGCCACACGATCGCCTGCGGGATCGGCTGGAGCGAGAGCGCGCGGACGCGCGTGCTCTCGAAGCGCGCGCCCGTGACCAGGCTGGCGGGGCGGCCGCCGATCTCGCCCTTCCAGGTGATCTGGCCGTAGACCGACCAGATGTCCTCCTTGACGCGATTATAGGTGTTCGAGTCCAGGTTGTTGGCGTGGTTGATCCCGTCCACCGACTTGCCCGCGAAGGCGGTCTGGTTGGGATCGAGCGGCAGGCCGGCGTAATAGCTCGCCAGCGTGTTGTAGAGCTTGGTCGCATCCTGCGTGCGGAAGGCGATGCGCGAGTTGGCGTCCACGTCGGGGTTGAACTTGGTGAACTTGCACACCGCGCAATAGGTCTGCACCTGACCGGGAGCGAGCCGCTCGATATCGGGCGGCAGCGCATTGCCCCAGTCGCCCAGCACCTGGCGCGTGTTGATCTGGGTCTGCTCGGTCGTGGTGGTGCGGAAATTGCCGCCGAAGTCGAAGCGGCTGCCCCCGCCGAAGTCCCAGCCCGCGTCGAACCGGGCTTCCTTCACCTTCTGCGTCTGGGTCGATTCGAACTCGCGCTGGATCGCGCTCGACAGGTCGCCGACGTCGAGCACGCCGTTGTTGTTGCCCTTGATGAAGGTCGCCGTGCCGTCCGGGTTGGCGGAGGAGGTCGGCAGCGTGCTGACGAAGCCGTCGTTGATCGTCAGCGTCTGCGACGGGAAGCCCTTGCGGCTCCACGACAGCGAGTGCGCCGCCACGACGGGCGCGTTGAACGCCACGGTGGTGGAGGTGCGGCCGTTGGGATTGTCGGGCAGGCTCTCGGCCTTGCCGATATGCCCGTCCAGCGCGAGCGTCAGCCGGTCGGTGGCCTGCCATTTGGCGTTGAGGCCGAAGTCGGTCAGCCGGTTTTTCTGCGCGCGATAGGCCTGTTCGAACGCGGCGTCCTTCACCCCGCCGATCGTCTCGTGGAGATATTCGGTGGTGGCGATGCCGTCGCTGGCATCGTCGAAGGTCACCTCGTCGAAGGGGCGGTTGAACCAGTTGGACTGGCTCGACCGGCGCTCGGACGAGCGGAGCTGCGCGAACAAGGCGTCGGCGGTCAGCGTCAGCACGTCGGTCGGCTTGAACTGCACCACGCCCTGCCCGTTGATACGCTCGCGGCTCAACTCGGAGAAGTGATAGCGGTGGTCGTTGGGCACCGCCACCAGGGTGCTGCCGTCGGTCGGCGCGTTGTTGATGGTCGTGGTGTCGCGGACGAAGCCGTTGGCGGGGTTCAGGAAGTCGGTGAGGGTGCGGATGTTCCAGCCGTCCTGCGCGACGCTGGGTGTGCTGAAATTGCGCTTCTGGTAGCTGCCGAACAGCGAGACGCCGAAGCGTTGCTCGCCGTCGCTCCAGCTCACCAGCCCGGACGCCTCGGGCGTGACCTTGTCGCCGCACTCGATGCAATGGTCGACGCTGTTGTCGTACACGCCCTTCACGCCGACCGAGCCGCTCAGCCCGGTGGTGGAGCGATCCAGCGGGCGGGTGCCGACGATGTTGATCGTCGCGCCGATCCCGCCCGAGGGCACCGCCGCGCGCCCGGTCTTGTAGACTTCCAGCGTGCGGACGCCTTCCGAGGCGAGATTGGCGAAATCGAACGAGCGGCCCGAACCGCCCGCGCCGTCGCCGCCCTGGTCGCCGCCGACCGCGACGATGTTCGAGGTGGCGAGCTGGCGCCCGTTGAGCGTCACCAGATTATATTGCGCGCCGAAACCGCGGACGGTGACGGTCGATCCCTCGCCGTTGACGCGATCGATCGACACGCCGGTGATGCGCTGGAGCGACTCGGCGAGGTTGGTGTTGGCGAACTTGCCAATGTCCTCGGCCGAGATCGCGTCGACCACGCCGAACGACTCGCGCTTGATCGCGATCGACCGCTCCAGCGAGGCGCGCACGCCGGTGACGACGATGTCCTCGCTCGCGGCATCGGGATCGCTGTTGCTCGCGGCCGAGCCCGCCTCGGCCTGGACCGGGCCGGGGGTGGTGTCCGCCTGCGGGGTGCCCTGCTGCGGGTCGGCGGGGGACGGCACCGTCTGCGTGCTCGCGGCGACCTGCGCCAACGCCGCGCCCGGCAGCGCCAGCCCCGCGGCGAGCGCCGCCAGCGACGTGGTCCGCACCAACGCGCGCGAGATCGTCTTACCCCTCATCATCCCCTCCCTGTCGGCCGCGCCCTGCGCGCCACTGTGTCTTTCGGGCGACGTTCCCCGCCCTGAGCCTCCTTTGGTACGCCGCGAGACAACGTTGTCAACGGCGGTAAACTGCCGTTAGCGGTACCATCGCACGCGCCGCGATTTGAGGCGGTGCGCGTGGCGCATTTGCCACGGCCGACGCACGCGCATCGCGGCGCTCCGGCATTGCGCCGACGCGGGGGCGGGCTAGGATCGCGCCATGATCGCCGAGCCTTCCCCCGCCCTGCCCCGCCCCGCCGCCGCCCGATGAGCGGGGTCACGATCAAGGACGTCGCCGAGCGCGCGGGCGTCTCGCTCAAGACGGTCTCGCGCGTGATCAACCGGGAGGGCAATGTGCGTGACGCGCTGCGCGAGGCGGTGCTGCGCGTCGTCGACGAGCTCAACTATCGCCCCAATGCGTTCGCGCGCAGCCTGTCGAGCTCGCGCTCCTTCCTGCTCGGCATGTTCTTCGACGATCCCTCGTCGAGCTATGCCGCCGATCTCCAGCGCGGCGCGCTGCACCGCTGCCGCGAGCTCGGCTATCACCTCGTCGTCGAGGGGATCGACACCGCGCGCCCCGACTGGCGCGCGCAGCTCGAGGCGACGCTGCGCGAGGTGCGGCTGGGCGGCGCGATCCTGACGCCGCCGGTGTGCGACATGCCCGAGGTGCTCGCGGTATTCCGCGCCAGCGGGGTGTCGATCGTGCGGATCGCGCCGGGGCTGGAGGCGGACGCCTCGCCCCAGGTGCGGATGGACGATCGCGCCGCCGCGCGCGAGATGACCGAATTGCTGATCGCGCTGGGCCATCGCGACATCGCCTTCGTCGGCGGCCGCGCGGGGCACAGCGCCACCCCGCTGCGCTACGCTGGCTTCGAGGACGCGATGCGCGCCGCGGGGCTCGCGATCCGCCCCGAGCGCGTGCTCGACGGCGATTTCTCCTTCCGCACAGGGATCGAGGGCGCCGAACTGCTGCTCGACACGCATGACCGTCCCACCGCGGTATTCGCCACCAACGACGAGATGGCGCTGGGCGTGCTGGTGGTGGCGATGCGCCACGGCGTCGCGGTGCCCGACGCGCTCTCGGTGGTCGGCTTCGACGACGCGCCGATCGCGCGCATGGCCTGGCCCCAGCTGACCACGATCCGCCAGCCTAAAGAGGAGATGGCGGCGGCCGCGGTGGAGTTGCTCGCCGCGCCCGCGAGCGACAGCGAGGCGGCGCGCTGCGTTGAGCTGCCCTATGCGTTGCTGCGGCGGCCCAGCTCGGGTCCGGCGCCCGCGCGCTGAAGCGAGGCCCAGCGCGGCGCTGGGTCGCGCACCGCCGCGTGGATCAGCCAGAGCAGCGCCACCGCGCGCACCGTGGCGGCGGCGAGCACGTCCACCTGCGTGGCGGAGACGTCCGCCCCCTCCATTCCCGCGAACAGCCAGAATTCCGCGAAGTAAGCGGCGAGATCGCCGAGCAGGAACAAGGCCATCGGCCGCGCGCGCGTTCCGGTGAGCACCAGCAGCGGCCACAGCCACAGGTCGAACTGCGGCGAATAGACCTTGTTGGTCAGCAGGAACCACGCCAGCACCGGGGTGAAGAGCAGCCATGGCCGGTCTCCGTGGCGGCGCCAGCCGGCGGCGACGATCGTCGCCGCGCCGCCGAGGAACAGCAGCAGCGACCAGAGATTGCGCGTCGCGACGTCGGTGCGCCACCAGCCGAACTGCGTCATCAGCTCCCACAGGCTCGCCGCGGTGCCCCCGCGCGCGCCAGAGAAAGCGTAGAACTCGCGCCAGCTGTCGAAGGCGAACCAGGCGACCGGCAGGTTGACCGCGCCCCAGGCCAGTACCGCGGCCACGACGAGGCGGGCGGCATGGCCGATCCGCGCGGCCCGGCCGGCGCGTGCCCAGGTGTCCCGCCCGACCAGCGCCCCCAAGCCGAGCAGCGGGAGCAGCAGCACCGGGAACAGCTTGGCCGCGCCGCCCAGCGCCGCCAGCGCCGCCGCGCGCACGGTCTGCGCGCGCGCCGCGGCGCGCAGCGCGGCCATCGCGAACGCGACCGCGAGCAGGTCCCAATTGTGGCCCAGATACAGGATCAGCGGCGGGGCGCAGGCCCAGGCATATTGCCGCCGCAGCCCCGCCCCCGCGCCGCGGATCAGCTCCAGCACGACGAAGGCGAGCAACGCATTCCCCAGCGTCACCGCGGCGAGGAAGTCGGCGGCGTCGGCGCGCGCGCCATGGCTCAGATGCGCCACCAATCCCTCGATCCAGATCAGCGCGCCGGTGAGCACCGGATATTCCATCCGCGCCTGGAAATAAGGGATCTGCCCGGCGCCGACGCCGCGCAACCCCCAGAAGGGCACCGCGTCGCTGTAGCAGCCCGTGACATATTGTTCGGCGCCGCTCCACGCCGCGCCGCAATGCGCCTTGAACCCCCAGCCGAGCAGGCAGGTGAGCGCGAGCGCCAGATACGGCCCGCTGGGCCCGAGCCGATCGATCATCCTCCGCACAAGACTGATCCATGGCAGGTCGCTTCGCCCTCGACAAGCGAGCCGCGCGAACATACATCGAACACATGGCGCAACTCGATGTCCGCGAGAAGCTGGAGATCCTCGCCGACGCGGCGAAATATGACGCGTCGTGCGCGTCGTCCGGCACGTCGAAGCGCACCTCGGCCGACGGCAAGGGGCTGGGTTCGACCGAGGGCATGGGTATCTGCCACGCTTATGCGCCCGACGGTCGCTGCATCTCGCTGCTCAAGATCCTGCTGACCAACAGCTGCGTGTTCGACTGTCATTATTGCATCAACCGCAAGAGCTCGAACGTCCGCCGCGCTCGCTTCACCGCGCAGGAGGTGGTGAACCTCACGCTCTCTTTCTATCGACGCAATTACATCGAGGGGCTGTTCCTCTCCTCGGGTATCATCAAGTCGTCCGATTACACGATGGAGCAGCTGGTCGAGGTGGCGCGCTCGCTGCGCGAGGATCATCAGTTCCGCGGCTATATTCACCTCAAGACGATCCCCGACGCCGATCCCGAGCTGGTCCACCAGGCCGGGCTCTACGCCGATCGCGTGTCGATCAACGTCGAGCTGCCCACCGTCGGGGGGCTGCGCCGGCTCGCGCCCGAGAAGGACGAGGCGCGGATCGAGGGCGCGATGGGCGAGATGAAGGCGGCGATCACCGATATCGCCGACGCACGCACCCGCTACAAGTCCGCCCCGCGCTTCGCGCCCGCCGGGCAGTCGACCCAGATGATCGTCGGCGCCGATGCCGCGACCGACGGCGATATCGTGCGCAAGGCCTCGACGCTGTATGATCGCTTCGGGCTGCGGCGCGTCTATTATTCGGCGTTCAGCCCGATCCCCGACGCCTCGGCGGTGCTGCCGCTCCAGCGCCCGCCGCTGATGCGCGAGCATCGCCTGTACCAGTCCGACTGGCTGATGCGCTTCTACGGCTTCTCGACCGATGAGGTCGTCGCCGCGGCGGACGAGTCGACGGGGATGCTGCCGCTCGACATCGACCCCAAGCTCGCCTGGGCGCTCAAGTTCCGCGACCGTTTCCCGGTCGACGTCAATCGCGCGCCGCGCGAGCTGCTGTGGCGTGTGCCGGGACTGGGCACCAAGGCGGTGAAGAGCATCCTGGCGGCGCGGCGCTGGCGGCGACTGCGGCTCGACGATGTCGCGCGGCTGACGGTGTCGATCGCGCGGGTGCGACCTTTCATCGTCTGCGAGGACTGGCGCCCGGTGGTGCTCGCCGATCGCGCCGAGCTGACGCCGCTGGTCGCGCCCAAGCCGAAGACGCGGCAGCTCGAGCTGTTCGCGGCGTGAGAGTGACTCGCGGGTGAAACGCTTCGCCGCGCTGGCGCGCTGTGGCGGGGTGATCGTTCGACATGGCCCAGCGGTGACGCATCTCGCTCCCCACCCCTTCAGGGGAGGGGCTGGGGGTGGGGTGGTTCCGCATACGTCGCGTTCGCGGAGAAGCCCCACCCCAACCCCTCCCCTGAAGGGGAGGGGCTCAGGGGTGCGTTAGCCGTGCGCGTCATCACCCTCTCGGCGCCCGACGATGTCGACGGCTGGCGCGATGCCGCGCGCGGGCTGCTCGCCGACCATGTCGCCCCCGATGCCGTCGTGTGGCAGGTCGGCGACGCCGCGACCGATCTCTTCGCCGCGGCCGCCGCCGAGCCACCCCCCGCCCCGCGTCCCGACGCCACCGCGCCTGCCATGCGCGTGCCGCGCGCCTTCCTCGATCTCGCCAGCAGCGCCGCGCTCCACCGCGACCCCGAGCGGTTCGCGTTGCTCTATGCGATGTTGTGGCGGCTGCGCGACACGCCGCGGCTGACCGACGATCACGCCGACCCGCTCGTTCGCCGGACCGAGACGCTGGCCAAGTCCGTCCGGCGCGACATCCACAAGATGCGCGCCTTCGTGCGCTTCCGCTCGGTCAGCGACGATGCGGGCGATCGCTACGTCGCCTGGTTCGAGCCCGAGCATCATATCGTCCGCGCCAACGCCGCCTTCTTCGTCAACCGCTTCGCCAGCATGCGCTGGTCGATCCTCACGCCCGAGCTGTCGCTCCACTGGGATGGTGGCGCGCTCCACGAGGGCCCCGCGGCCGAGCGCGGCGACGCGCCCGAGGGCGACCCGATCGAAGAGGTGTGGAAGACCTATTACGCCAGCATCTTCAACCCGGCGCGCGTCAAGGTCGGCACGATGCTGCGCGAGATGCCGCGCAAATACTGGAAGAACATGCCGGAGACCGCGCTGGTGCCGCAGCTGCTGGCGACCGCGCAGGCACGGGAGAGCGGGATGATCGACAAGGCGCGCGCGCGCGACAGCGCGGTCGGCGACAATGCGCAGGCGGCGTGGGAAGCGCTGCGCGACGAGGCGTCGGCCTGCACGCGCTGTCACCTCTACAAGCCCGCGACCCAGACGGTGTTCGGCGAGGGACCGGTCGACGCGACGATGATGTTCGTCGGCGAGCAGCCCGGCGACCAGGAGGACCTCGCCGGTCATCCGTTCGTCGGCCCCGCGGGGCAGGTGTTCGATCGCGCGCTGGCGGCGGCGGGGATCACCCGCGCCGAGACCTATGTCACCAACGCGGTCAAGCACTTCAAGTTCGAGCCGCGCGGCAAGCGGCGGATCCACGCCAAACCCGACGCGGGCGAGATCGAGGCGTGTCGCTGGTGGATCGAGCAGGAGCAGATGCTGCTGCGTCCCAAGATGACGGTCGCGCTCGGCGCCACCGCGGCGCGCAGCCTGTTCGGCAAGGTGATGACGATCGGGCGCGAGCGCGGCCGGGCGCTTCGCCTGCCCGATGGCGGCGCCGCCTGGATCACGGTCCACCCGAGTTATCTGCTACGGCTCCCCGACGAAGCAGCGAAAGCGAGCGAATATGAGCGCTTCGTCGAGGATCTGAGGATGGCGCGCGCGGCGCTGGGGTGAGCCCCCAAGCGCCGTCATTGGGCTTGGTCAGGGATCTACTGTTCCGCTTCACGCCGCGCCGCCTGAGGGTGCGGCCGGGTGGATCCCGGACCAAGTCCGGGATGACGAAAAAGGAAGGAGCGGCGTAGCGACGCCGCCGCACCACAGCCTCTTCGTCGCCTTACAGCTCGCGCGGGTCCGGCCCCATCCGGCCATCGGGATCGTCCATCGCGTCGATCGCGGCGACATCTTCCTCGCTGAGCCGCACCTCGGTCGCCTGCCAGTTGCTCGCGAGATGCTCCGGGTTGCCCGCCTTGGGGATCACCGCCAGCCCCTTGGCGAGGTGCCAGGCGATCAGCACCTGCGCCGGCGTGGCGCCGAGCCGCTCGGCGATCGCCACCACGCGCTCGTCGCGCAGCGTCTCGCCCTGCCCCAGCGGCGACCAGCTCTGCGTGACGATGCCGCGCTCGCGGTTGTACGCCTGCACCTCGCGCTGCTGGAAGGTCGGGTGCAGCTCGATCTGGTTGACCGCGGGCACCACGCCGGTGGCGTCGATGATCGCGTCGAGATGCTCGGGCAGGAAGTTGGACACGCCGATCGAGCGCGCCTTGCCCGCGTCGCGCAGCGCCACCAGCGTCTGCCACGCCGCGACGTAACGCTCGCCCGCGGGGTGCGGCCAGTGGATCAGGTACAAATCGACATGGTCGCGCCCGAGCAGCGCCAGGCTGGCGTCAAGCGCGGCCTCGGCGTCGCCGTGCTGGTCGTGCCACAATTTGGTGGTGAGCCACGCGTCGTCATGGCCGAGCCCTTCGCCGACGCCGCGCTCGTTATGGTACAAAGTGGCGGTGTCGACGAGGCGGAAGCCGAGGTCGAGCCCCGCGCGCACCACCGCGGCCACCTGCGAATCAGGGATCTGATAGGTGCCGAGGCCGAGCTGGGGCATCGGGCGGCCGTCGTTGAGCGTGAGATCGGTCATCCGCGTCGAACCGTTGCTGGACGGCACGGTTCCACTTTGCGGCTTCCCTTTCGCGACCGCGTGACGCAAGCGCAGCATCATGGTCGAGAAGATCCTTGCCGCACTCGCCGGCTTCGCCATCGCCGTGATCTCCGCCGGCGGCTATTGGGGCATCGCGCTGCTGATGGCGATCGAGAGCGCGTGCATCCCGCTGCCGTCCGAGATCATCATGCCCTTCGCGGGCTATCTCGTCTCCACCGGCGAGCTCAACCTGTTCCTCGCCGCGACCGCGGGCGCGATCGGCTGCAACATCGGCTCGGTCGTCGCCTATGAGATCGGTCGCCGCGGCGGGCGGCCGATGGCGGAGAAGTTCGGCCGCTACGTGCTGATCGGCCCGGGCGAGCTCGACCTCGCCGACCGCTTCTTCAACCGCTGGGGCGCCTGGGCGATCCTGATCGGGCGGATGCTACCGGTGATCCGCACCTTCATCGCCTTCCCCGCCGGTGTGGCGCGGATGAAGCTGATTCCGTTCCACGTCTATACTTTCGTGGGCTCCTGGCCGTTCTGCCTGCTGCTCGCCTGGATCGGCATGACGCTGGGCGACAAATGGAACAGCGACCCGCGGCTCAAGGCCTTCTTCCACCGCGCCGATGCGGCGATCGGCGTGGTGCTGGTCGCGGCGATCGCCTTCTACGTCTGGCACCGGGTCCGCGGCCTGAAGAAGCACGGCTGACGCGTCAGCGCGGGCGTCCGCCGCGTGGCCCGCGCGGGCCACGCTGACCGCGATCGAACCGCGGGGTGCGATAGCCCTCGGCGCGGTTCTCGCGCCGCAACTCGCGATACTCGCGCCGCACGTCGCCGCGATATTCCTGGCGCGCGTCGCGGCGTCCCTGTTGATATTGATCGCGCGTGATCGTCCCGGCGCGATAGGCGTCGCGGTTGCTGCGCAGGTCGTTGCGATAGTCGCGCCGCTCGCGCCCGACGTCGCGGCGGAAGTCGCGCCAGTTGCTGCGCACCGCGCGATTGTCGCCGCCGTAGCGACGCTGCTGCCAGTAACGCTGCTGGTCACCGTTCCAGCGGTAGGGCCGGCGATAGCGATCATAGACGTAGACGCCGGTGCCCGGGTAATAGAAGCCGTTGTTCCAGCCATAATAGCTCGGCGCATAGCCATAGCCGTACCCGCCATACGGGTCGTCGTAATAGCCGCCGCTGCCGACGCCCATGCCCAGCCCGCCATAGCCATAACCGGTCGAGCAGGCCGAAGTGACGACCGCGAGCCCGCCCAACAGGCCCGCGGCTAGGATCTGCTTCAATGTCATCGCAACGCTCCATACGCCGGAGGAAGCGGCCGATACGCGCCGCTGATCGATGAGCAACGGCGATGGGGCCCCGCCGGTTCCGGGGCGGTTCCGGGGCGGTGGCGCGGGGCCGCGGCGGCACTCAGTGGCCGGCGAAGGACAGCAGCGCGCTGACCTCGATATCGTCGGCGCGCAGCCGGTCCGCACCGCCCAGCTCGGGCAGGTCGACCACGAACTGCGCCTGGCGCACGGTCGCGCCAGCCTTGCGGAGCAGCCGCACCGCCGCGCGCGCCGTCCCGCCGGTCGCGATCAGGTCGTCGACCAACAGCACCCGCGCGCCAGGGGCGCAGGCATCGGCGTGGATCGTGATCCGGTCCTGTCCATATTCGAGCGCATAATCCTCCGCGATCGTCGCGCCGGGCAATTTGCCGTCCTTGCGGATCAGCAACACCCCGGCGCGCAGCGGCACCGCCAGCGCCGCGGCGAAGAGAAAGCCGCGCGCCTCGATCCCGGCGACCAGATCGACCGGCCCGTCGGTCGCGGCGACCATCCGCTCGACGCAGGCGGCCAGCCCGTCGGCGTCGAGCAGCAACGTGGTGATATCGCGGAACTGGATCCCGGGCTTGGGGAAATCGGGGATGGTGCGGATCAGGGCCCGTAGGTCGTCGTTCATACGTCGCTCCGCGCGAACAGGAAAAGGACACGGCGACCGTCGCTCTCGCCACGATCGCCGTGTCCGGGTCCTAGTCGCTGTGCCGGGTAAGTCCATGGCGCAGCAGCATCACCCACAGGTGACGCCGGCCGCGGCAGCGCGGGTGGCGGGGCGGTCGCCGCGCCACCCGGCCGGCCTCAATGCTTCACGTCGCGCCAGACGTTCTGATAGGCGCCCCAGGTCAGGTAGATGAAGATCATCAGGAAGATCACCACCGCCACGCCCGCGGCGTGACGCGCCTCGAGATTGGGCTCGGCGGTCCAGGTGAGGAAGGCCGCGACGTCGCGCGCCATCTGGTCGCGCGTCGCCTTGGTGCCGTCCGAATAGGTCACCTGCCCGTCCGACGTGATCGGCGGCGGCATCGCGATGTTGAGGTTCGCGAAATAGGGGTTGTAGTGCAGCCCCTCCGGCGTCTTGGCGTCGGGGAACTTCTTGAGCAGCTCGGCCGGCTGGTCGCGATAGCCGGTGATCAGCGCGTGGATATAGTTGCTGCCGTCCTCGCGCGCCTTGGCCATCAGCGACAGATCGGGCGGCAGCGCGTTGGCATTGGCAGCGCGCGCCGCGACCTCGTTGGCGAAGGGCGACGGGAAGTGATCCGACGGCAGGTTCTTGCGCGTCGCCGCCTCGCCCGTCTCCGGGTTCACGCCGGGCTGCTCGATCACCCACTGATTGGCGATCGCCTTCACCTCGGCCTCGGAATAGCCGATCTTCTGCAGGTCGCGGAAGGCGACATACTTCAGCGAGTGGCAGGCCGCGCAGACCTCCTTGTAGACCTGGAAGCCGCGCTGCACCTGCTGGCGGTCGAACTTGCCGAACCAGCCCGCGGAGGACAGGTGAATGTCCTCCGGATGCAGGTGGAACTCATGCTCGGCGGTGTGCGGCGCCGGATTCTGGATCGCGTCCTTGGCGGTGAAGAACAGCGCCAGTGCGAGCACGAAGACGAACCCCGCACCGATCACCAGTGATATGAGACGAACCATTGTCTGTCAGATCCCCTCTTCGTCTCGTCTTCAGCCCGCCAGCGCGGTCTTGGTGGGCGCGGTGCCGCCATGCTTCGCCAGCACCGCCTCGGTGATCGAGTTGGGCAGCGGCCGCGGCCGCTCCGCCGCCGACACCAAGGGCAGGATGATCAGGAAGTGCGCGAAATAATAAGCCGCGGCGATCTGCCCCATCATCACGTTGCGCGCGGTCGCCTCGGCGCCGCCGACATAGCCGAGCACCAGCACGTCGAACACCAGCACGATCAGGAACCAGCGGTAGGTCGGCCGGTAGTTGGCCGAGCGCACCGGCGAGCTGTCCAGCCACGGCAGGAAGAACAGCAGCAGGATCGAGCCGAACATCGCCAGCACGCCCCACAGCTTCGCCGGCAGGATGAAGTCCGCGGTGAAGCTCTTCAGGATCGCGTAGAACGGCAGGAAATACCATTCGGGCACGATGTGCGCCGGCGTCGATAGCGGGTTGGCCTCGATATAATTGTCCGGGTGCCCCAGCAGATTGGGCGAGAAGAACACGAAGGTGGCGAAGATCAGGAAGAACACCGCCACGCCGACGCCGTCCTTGGCGGTGTAGTAAGGGTGGAACGGCACCGTGTCCTGCTCACCCTTCACGTCCACGCCGGTGGGGTTGTTCGAGCCCGGGATATGCAGCGCCCAGATGTGCAGGATGATCACGCCCGCGATCACGAACGGCAGCAGATAGTGGAGCGAGAAGAAGCGGTTCAGCGCGGCATTGTCGGGCGCGAACCCGCCCAGCAGCCAGACGCGGATGGTCTCGCCCACCAGCGGGATCGCCGAGAAGAAGCCGGTGATCACCTGCGCGCCCCAGAAGCTCATCTGCCCCCAGGGAAGGACATAGCCCATGAACGCGGTGGCCATCATCAGCAGGAAGATGACGACGCCGAGCAGCCACACCATCTCGCGCGGCGCCTTGTACGAGCCGTAATAGAGCCCGCGGCCGATATGGATGTAGACCACGGCGAGGAACATCGACGCGCCGTTGGCGTGCGCGTAGCGCAGGAACCAGCCGGCGTTGACGTCGCGCATGATGCTCTCGACCGAGCCGAACGCGACCCCGCCGTTGGCGGCATAATGCATCGCCAGCACCACGCCGGTGACGATCTGGATCACCAGCGCCGCCCCGGCGAGCACGCCGAAGTTCCAGAAATAGTTGAGGTTGCGCGGCACCGGATAGCCCGCACCGATGGCATTGTAGGCGAGACGCGGCAGCGGCAGCTTCTCGTCCAGCCAGCGCATCAGCGGCTGCTTCGGCTCATAATGCTTGGCCCAGGGAAAGCTCATCTCTCGTTCTCCCTCAGCCGACCGTCACGACGGTGTCGGACGTGAAAGTGTAATCGGGCACGTGCAGGTTCTGCGGCGCCGGCCCCTGGCGGATGCGACCGGCGGTGTCATAGGCCGAGCCGTGGCACGGGCAGAAATAGCCGCCGAACGGGCCCTTGTTCTCGCCCTCGCCCGCGCCCAGCGGCACGCAGCCGAGATGGGTGCAGACGCCCAGCGTGATCAGCCAATTCTCCTTGCCGGCCTTGGTGCGCTCGGCGAGCGTCTGCGGGTCGCGCAGCGAGCCGACGTCGACCGCATTGGCCTCGCCGATCTCCTTGGGCGTCAGGTTGCGCACGAACAGAGGCTGCTTGCGGAACGACGATTTGATCGCCTGACCGGGCGCGATCTTGGAGATGTCGATCTCGGTGGTCGACAGCGCCAGCACGTCGGCCGAGGGGTTCATCTGGTTGACCAGCGGCAGCACGATCGCGACCGCCCCCACCCCCGCGAACGACACCGCGGCGATGTTGATGAAATCGCGGCGGCGCGGGTCGTGGGCGGGCTCGTGATAGGGCGCGGGATCCTCGCCCGGGGGAATGTTGTTCTCGACCGTCGCCATTCGCGTCAAACCTCTACCCGTTCATTCTCCCGCCGGGTCGATCCGATGCCGTCGCGACATGCCGCCTCCCCGCGCGACCTGCCTGTCCCCGAGGCGGTCTGGCGGGGTGATAGCCGCGGCCCCCGCGCTTTGCCAATCCCATTTTGCGGTGGCGCAGCGCGCCGGGTAGAGCAAGCGTCATGCGGATCGCCCTGTTCCAACCCGATATCGCCGGCAATGTCGGCACGCTGCTGCGGCTGGGCGCCTGCCTCGACGTCGCGGTCGACCTGATCGAGCCGATGGGCTTTCCCTGGGGCGAGCGCGCGCTGGCGCGCGCCGCGATGGACTATGCCGCGCACGTGCAGGTCCGGCGTCATGCCGACTGGGACGCTTTCCTCGCCACCGTGGCGGGCCGCGTCGTGCTCGCCACCACCGCGGGGGCGGTGCCGCTGTCCGCGGCACGCTTCGAGGCGGACGACGTGCTGCTGCTCGGCAGCGAGGGCGCCGGGGTGCCGGCGCCCGTCCACGACCGCGCCGACCTGCGCGTGCGCGTGCCGATGCGCGCCGGGCTGCGCTCGCTCAACGTGGCGATGGCGGGCGCGCTGATCCTCGGCGAGGCGCTGCGCCAGACCGGCGGGTGGGACAGATTGACCGATTGACCGCACGCGCTCCGCCGGGCGAGAGCATCTCCATGATATTGGACGAACAGCAGACCGCCGCCCGGACCTGGTTCGAGGAGCTGCGCGACCTGATCTGCGCCGAGTTCGAGGCGATCGAGCGCGAGGCCGGCTCCGACGCGCGCTTCGACTATCTGGCCTGGGACCGCGCCGACCCGAGCGGCGCCCCCGGCGGCGGCGGCGTGCGCGGCGTGATGAAGGGGCGCGTGTTCGAGAAGGTCGGGGTCAACGTCTCCACCGTCGGCGGCACGTTCGAGGGTGATTTCGCGCGCACGATCCACGGCGCGGGCGAGGACCCGCGCTTCTTCGCCACCGGCATCAGCCTGGTCGCGCACATGGCCAACCCGCACGTCCCCGCGGTGCACATGAACACGCGCTTCCTCGCCACCACCAAGCGCTGGTTCGGCGGCGGCGCCGATCTCAACCCGCCGCTGCCGATCGCGGAGGACACTGAGGACTTCCACGCCGCGCTGCGCGACGCCTGCGATCGCCACGATGCGGCGCACTATCCGCGCTTCAAGCAATGGGCGGACGATTATTTCTTCATCCCCCACCGCGGCGTCCACCGCGGCGTCGGCGGCATCTTCTACGACCATCTCGAGCGCGACTTCGCCGCCGACTTCGCCTTCACCCAGGATGTCGGCCGCGCCTTCCTCGACGTCTACCCGCGGATCGTGCGGCGGCGGATGCACCTGCCCTTCACCGACGCGGATGTCGCGCAGCAGCGCGAATGGCGCGGGCGCTACGCCGAGTTCAACCTCGTCTACGATCGTGGCACCCTGTTCGGGCTGAAGACCGGCGGCAACGTCGACGCGATCCTGATGAGCCTGCCGCCGGTGGCGACATGGGGCTGACCCACCTCCCCGCCGACCAGATCGCCACCGTGGTCACCTCGCTGGAGATGCGCCGCCGCCCGCCGCTGCGCCCCGTGCCCGATTCGCCGCTGCGGCTGGTGCGCTGGGCGCGGCCCGAGCCGGAGAAATATCGCGCGCTGTTCCGCCGCGTCGGCGCGCGCTGGCTGTGGTTCTCGCGGCTCGTGATGGACGATGCCGCGCTCACCGCGATCGTCCATGACACGCAGGTGCAGGTGTTCGCCGCGGTCGACCGCGCCGGCGTCGAGGTCGGCATGGTCGAGCTCGACTTCCGCTCGGCCGGCACCTGCGAGATCGGCTATTTCGCGCTGGTGCCCGAGCTGACCGGCCAGGGCCACGGCCGCTGGCTGATGGCGGAGACGCTCGCGCGCGCCTGGGCCGCGGGGGTGACGCGGGTGTGGCTCCACACCTGCACGCTCGACCATCCCTCGGCGCTCGGCTTCTACCGCGCGCAGGGCTTCACCCCGACGCGCCGCACGATCGAGACCTTCACCGACCCGCGCGTGACCGGCGCGCTGCCCGCCGACGCCGCGCCTCAGCTGCCCCTGCTCGCCCCGACGCGATAGACCACCACGCCGACCAGCACCGTCGCCACCGAGTAGATCGCGGGCACCAGCGCGAGCAAGGCATCGACCAGCGCGAGCAACACGGGATCGCCGCGCCCCGGCGCGCGCAGCGCCTCGTCCGCGAGCAGCAGCGGCGACACCGCGACCCATTGCGCCAGGAACAAGGTCACCAGCGCCCCGGTGATCGCCCAGTCGCGCCCGCGCGTCATCCGCCAGCTCAGCCGCAGCGCGGGCGCGGCGCGCAGCGCGGGGTGGCGCGCCAGTGCGGGCAGCGCCGCGATCAACCGCGCCTGGACGTATAGGCCGGGCAGCACCAGCAGCCACATGCCCAGCCCCACCGGCACCGCCACCGCCAGCGTCACCAGCGCGAACGACCACAATCGCGCCAACGCCTGGCCGAGCGCCTGGCCGACCGTGAGCCGGTCGGGATCGAGCAGCAGCAGCGCGATCGCCGCGATGCCGTACACCGCGATCAGATCGGCGACGACGTAGAACAAGGCGTTGGCCTGCCCCCATTGGCCCACCGCGGCGAGCCAGGCGCGCATCATGATCTCGTCGCGCGGCGCGGGCGGCAGCGGCGGCAGCGGGTCGCACAACAGCAGCGCGGCGAAGGCGGGCAGGAACACGAAGGGCGCCGCGAGGCTCACCACCAGCGCGCGATCGCGCCGGAACAGCCGCCACGCGACCGACAGCAACCCGGCGAAGGTGATCGTCATGCCGGCCGCGCCGCTTCCTCTTCGCGCGCGATCGCGGCGGCATAGAAGCGCGTGTAGAACACCGCCTGCACCACCGAACCCGCGGCGCTGATCAGCCCGCCCGCCGCCGCGACACCGAAGGCCACCGCGGCGCGCGCCTCGCTGCCCAGCGCGAGCCGCAGCGCGACCCCCACCACCGAATAGACCGCCATCGTCGCCACCAGCAGCAGCACGCCGCCGAGGATCAGCACGCCGATCAGCCGCAGCGCATGGCCGCGGCTGAGCGCGAAGCTGCGACGCAGCGCGCGCCAGCCGTGACGCTCGTTGACCACCACCGCGAACAGCGGCACCAGCCGCGCGCTGAGCCACAGCCCTACCGCCGCGGCGGCGAGCGCCACCAGCGCGGCGACCGCGAGCGGCCCGGGCGCGGCGCGCTGGACGTCGACCATCCCGGTGGCGGTCACGGTCGCCCCCGCCGCCGCCAGCGCCACCGCCGCGGGCATCACCAGCAGCGGCAGCGCCACCAGCAGCACCAGCAACAGGCCCAGCGCCGCGCCGAGCCGCCGCGCCGCGATGCGATAGGCCGCGGCCTGATCGACCGCGGGATCGCTCGCCACCGCGGTCAGCGCCAGCATGCCGTAGACCAACAGCACGATCGTCACGACGTTGAGCAGGCCGCGCACCAGCGCCATGCCCGGTCCGACACCCAGCACCATCCCGACCGCGCCGGCGAGCAGGCCGGGGAGAAAGAGCGTCGCGAACGCGATGCCCGCGAGGATCGCCGCGCGCCCCCGCAGCACGTCGACCGTGCGGTCCCACACCGTGCCCATGCTGATCATCGCGCCATCCCTTTCTGCCGCGCTGGCCTAGCGTTCCGCCGGCTTCTTGCCAACCGCGCCGCCGACGCACATGTGACCGCGATGCAGCAGCGCGCGCCGACGATCGCGGACGTGGAATGGCACGTCTCGCCGGGACTGACCCCCTATGAGGAGGCGCTCGCGACGATGGAGGCGCGCGCCGCGGCGGTGGCCGCCGGTACCGCGCGCGAGCTGATCTGGCTGGTCGAACACCCCCCCGTCTACACCGCGGGTACCAGCGCCGACCCGCGCGAGCTGGTCGATCCGCGCTTCCCGGTCGTGCCCGCGGGACGTGGCGGGCGCTACACCTATCACGGACCGGGGCAGCGCGTCGGCTATCTGATGCTCGATCTCAACCGGCGCGGCCGCGACGTGCGCTGCTTCGTCCACGCGCTGGAGGGCTGGTTGATCGCGGCGCTGGCCGAGCTCGGCGTCACCGCCTTCCGCGCGCCGGGCCGGATCGGGATCTGGACGCGCGACCGCGACGGCGCCGAGGCCAAGATCGGCGCGATCGGCATCCGCGTCCGCCGCTGGGTGACGCTGCACGGCTTCTCGATCAACCTCGCCCCCGATCTGTCGCACTTCGGCGGCATCGTGCCGTGCGGGCTCGCCGATTATCCCGTGACCAGTGCGGCGGCGCTGGGCGCACCGCATGATCATGCAACCTTCGACGCGGCCTTGGCGTTGACCGCCGACCCCTTTCTGAAAAGCCTGACTTGCGTCGGTGAAAACGAGGCTTGAGGGGGCGGTCATCTACGATTAATGTCCAAGCCGATTTGGGACAAGAAACGGCCGGATGGTCGCCAAATCCATAGTCTAGGGAGCAATTTCATGCGTGCAGTCATCACCAAGATCCTCGGCGGTTCGGCGCTCGCGGCAGCCGCTCTCGCCGTCTCGGCATGCGGTTCGAAGACCGAGACCAGCGAGAACACCATGATCACCGACATGAACGCCACCGAGGGCATGGACACCATGACCGACAACATGACCGCCGTCGACGGCGCGATGAACGGCGGCATGATGGCGAACGACACCATGGGCAACGACATGATGATGTCGAACATGTCGAACGCGATGTAATCTGCCGCATCAGGCGATTGTATTTGTGCAGGCCGTCCGGGCGACCGGGCGGCCTTCGCTTTATGTGGTGCCCGTCGACGTCGTTTCGTGGCGTCAACAAGTAGTGTGGGATCGCTGCATCGTAGCGCCAGAATGAATCATCCGTGCGACAGAATGTACTTGGGCCGTTTACCCAATTTGACGTAGAAGGGCGCCGCGGCCGTAGCCGCGACGAGGAGTGTTGGGGAATGCAGAAGGTGGGGATCGTCGGCGCGTGGGTGGCGCTGGCGGCTGGGGTGCTGGCGACGACGCCGGCGTCGGCGCAATTCTTCTTCAAGTCGAAGGATTTGCGCGGTCAACCGATCATCGGCAACGAGGATGGCATGGGGCATCCGCTGCCCGGCGCCACGCCCGCCGAGCTGCGCGCCGGGGTGGTGTGGAACATGCGCGCCGCGCTCAACGTCGCCGCGCTGCAATGCCAGTTCGAGCCGACGCTGCTGACGGTGCAGAACTACAACGCCATCCTCGCCGATCACCGCGCCGAGCTGGCCACGTCGTTCGACACGCTGGGCAAATATTTCACCCGTGTCGCCAAGACCAAGAAGGAAGGCCAGATCGCGCTCGACCAGTTCGGCACGCGCACCTATTCGGGCTTCGCGACGGTGGCGGCGCAGTTCAACTTCTGCGCCACCGCGGCCAGCATCGGGCGCGACGCGCTCTACGCGCCGCGCGGCGGCTTCGGCGAGGTCGCGATGGCGCGGATGCGCGAGCTGCGGAACAGCCTCAAGCCGTTCGGCGAACAGCAATTCCCCTCGCTCCAGGTCTTGCCGGCGACGCTGCCGCGCTTCGACGAAGCGTGCTGGAAGAAGCAGGAGTTCGTCGAGAAGAAATGCGGCACGCCGCTGACTCCCGTGGTCTACGCCGCGCGCTGACCGGCAAGGGCGCCGACCGCGGCGCCCTCGCACGCCCGCAACGATCCTCCCAGGCCGGGCCAGGCGCCGCCGCGTTTGCCGGCAGGCGTCGACCTGCGCCTCGGCCCGCCGAACGGCGACATCGGCATCAGCCATCGACAAGCCGATCTCGGCCATCACCAAGAAAAAGTCGCGCCTGACCGGCGCCTGGCCCCGACACGGCCCCTCGCGGCGATCACTCGCGCAAGATCTTGTCCGAACACAGCTTTTTAAACCGATCCGCTTTACTGGTTACGTTCCCATCCAAAAGGGATCAGATTGCCGGCGCGGCGTCTATCTCCACCGCACGCCTATAAGTCTCGACACGCGCACGCGAATCATACCGTCAAGCCATTGGTTTTTACCCGTTTGTTTCGTTTGCGGACTCGCTCGTACCTTACTGTTAACTCATCGTTATAGATAATCCTCCGCGGACGCTCCGATCAGCATTGCCGGATCGTCGCACCACTTTGGCAAACAGGAGGGATTTCTATGCGAAATCTTGTACTTGCTATCGCGCTCGCGGCGACCGCGACGGTCACCGCCGCGCCGGCGCTCGCCGCCACCGACCCGGTGACCGGCACGATCGGCGCCACGTTCAGCGATCCGCAGCCGGGGACGGGCGTCTCCACCGGCATCGGCAGCGACCATGTCACCTGGGGCACGCCGCTGGCCGGCTACAAGGCGAACGAGCTGAGCTTCCAGTCGAACACGCCCTTCTCCGCGCTGCTCGGCCAGCAGTTCAAGGTCGGCTCGATCTCTTACTATAACGGCACGATCCTCGACGGCACCGAGCTGACCGGGCTGACGCTCAACCTCGGGCTCAACTTCACCAATCCCGCGATCGGGCTGCTGGCGAAGAGCTTCGCGCTCGGCCTGTACAGCACGCCCAACACCGGCAGCGCGGACGCCAACGCGGATTACGTCTATCTGCCCTCGCTCCAGAGCATCAACAATTTCGTGGTCGACGGGCAGGCCTATCAGTTCGAGCTGCGCGGTTTCGACAATGTCCGCGGCGACGGCTACCTCAACTCCTCCGCGAGCGAGTTCCACGTCCGCGAGGGCCAGAGCGCGACCGCCGACGTCTTCGGCGTGCTCAGTGCGGTGCCCGAGCCCGGCACCTGGGCGATGATGCTGATCGGCTTCGCGATGATCGGCGTGGCGATGCGCTCGCGCCGGCGCGACATGCCGGCGGCCCTGGTCTGATCGAAAGTTAATGGCGCGCGGCTCGTCGGCGATACCGGCGGCCCGCACGCACGCACGCTCTCGTCAGCGTGGCACTTCGGCGGCGACCCAGCAGCGCCCGCAGGAGCACCGATCGATCAGGCTCTAGCGCAGCCCCAGCAATTTGTGCGTCTGGAGCGACAGGCGCCAGCGCGGACGCTCCATCACCAGCGCCATCGCCGCCGCGACGTTCGCCTCCCCCGCGGCATCGTCGAGCGGCTGGAGCAGGAAGTGGCGGAAGTTCCAGCCCTCCACCGTGTCGAGGTCGGTGCCGGGCTGCGGCCAGACGAGCTTCAGCTCATCGCCTGAGCGCTGCACCGTCTCGCTCCCGGCCTTGGGGCTGATGCACACCCAGTCGATACCGGGATGGACCGGCAGCGTGCCGTTGCTCTCGATCGCGATCTCGAACCCGGCGGCGTGGAGCGCGTCGATGAGGGCGTCGTCGACCTGGAGCATCGGCTCGCCCCCGGTCAGCACCACGAAGCGCCGCTCGCGCGCCGGACCCCAGACGCCCTCCGCCGCCGCTACCAGCGCCGTGGCGTCGGCGAACCGCCCGCCACCCGCGCCGTCGACGCCGACGAAATTGGTGTCGCAGAAGCGGCACACCGCGGTGGCGCGGTCCTGCTCGCGCCCGCTCCACAGGTTGCAGCCGGCGAAGCGCACGAACACCGCGCGCCGCCCCGCCTGCACGCCCTCGCCCTGGAGCGTCAGGAACATCTCCTTGACCGCGTAGCTCATCTCAATCGACCGGCGGGGTCACCGCATAGCCGGTCGGGTCGGGCACGCCGGCCTCGACGAAGCCCTTGTGGCGCAGCCGGCAGCTGTCGCAGCGCCCGCAGTGCAGCCCGCCGGGCGCGGGATCGTAGCACGACCAGCTCATCCCCATGTCGAGCCCAAGCCGCGCGCCCTCGCGCACGATATCGGCCTTGGTCATCTGCTGGAGCGGCGCCTGGAAGCGGAACGGCTGGCCCTCGACGCCCGCTTTGGTGGCGAGCTCGGCGAGCCGCTCATAGGCGGCGATGAACTCGGGGCGGCAGTCGGGATAGCCGGAGTAATCGAGCGCGTTGACGCCGAGATAGATGTCGCGCGCGCCCGCCGCCTCGGCCCAGCCGAGCGCCAGGCTGAGGAAGATCGTGTTGCGCGCGGGCACGTAGGTGACCGGGATGGAGCCGTCGACACCGTCCTTCGGCACGTCGATGTCGCGATCGGTCAGCGCCGAGCCGCCGAAGGCGGAGAGGTCGATCGGCAGCACGACGTGGCGCGCCGCGCCGAGCGCGTGCGCGATGCGCCGCGCGGCGGCGAGCTCGACCTGATGGCGCTGGTTATAGTCGATCGAGAGCGCGAACAGCGGGTGGCCCGCCTCGCGCGCGAGCGCGGCGGACACCAACGAGTCGAGCCCGCCCGAGACGAGCGCGACGGCGGGGGTCAATTGGGTCATGATGCGGCGCCAGCTAGGCCTTCGCGCGCGCGAGCGCAAGAAAAAGGGCCGCCCGAGGGCGGCCCGTGAGGAGCTTGAGCGGTCAAGCTAGGGAGAGAACGTGCCGCATGAACAGCACGGGGGCGCTTATGGAGGATGAGGGTTAAGATCGGGATAACGGCGATACTCTTCTTACTAAGCCGCGCTTTACCCCCCCGTTCGGCTCGAGTAGCGATCGAGCTTGTCGAGATCGCGTATCGAGAGCGCGCCACCCATGGCCCCTTCTCGATACGCCGTCTCGACAAGCTCGACGGCTACTCGAAGCGAACGGGTTAAAGTTTGGCGGCCCAGACGCCGCCCCTCACCCCACCAGCTCATCCGCGCGCACCGGGAAGCTGGTCGAGCAGAAGGCGCAGTCGACCGCGATCACGCCGCTCTCGTCCGCCATCGCCAGCCGCTCCTCCAGCGGGAAACGCGCCAGCACCGAGCGGATATACTCCACGTCGCAGCGGCAGCCCTTCACCAGCGCCTGTCCCGCGAGCACGCGCACCTCGGCCTCCTCGTTGAACAGCCGCCACACCAGGGTCTCGAGCGGCACGGCGGGATCGGCGAGCTCGTCCACGCCCATCGTCTGGCCGAGTGCCTCGACATGCTCCCACTCGGGATGGTCGAGCTTGGTGTGGAGCCGCTCGCGCCCCTCCTCGCCTTCGGGAAGGTGCTGGAGCAGCAGACCGCCCGCGACGCAGCGCCCGTCGGCGCCCTTGCGCAGGCCGACGCGCACCAGCGTCGGGATCTGCTCGGACTGGTAGAAATAGCTCTGCGCCGCCTCGCTCAGCGTGTCGCCATCGAGCGGGACGATGCCCTGATAGCGCTCGCCGGTGGTGGCGAGATCGAAGGTGATGGCGAGATAGCCCTTGCCGAAGAGCGCGAACAGCGACGGCTCTGCGGGCGCCTGGGCGAGCCGCTCGGCGTCATATTGGATGTAGCCGCGCACCTCGCCGCCGCGATAGTCGCACACCAGCAAGGTGACGACTCCCGCCTCGGTCTGCGTCTGCATGGTGAGCTGGCCCTGCGGGTCCTTGAGCGTGCTGCCGATCAGCGCGGTGAGCGTCAGCGCCTCGGCGAGCAGCTTCTCGATCGCGGGCGGATAAGCGTGCGCGGCGAGGATCGTGTCGAGCGTCGGCCCGAGCCTCACCACGCGGCCGCGCGCGTGCTGCGCGGGGATGGTGAAGCCGAGCGCGCGGTCGAGGTCGGGGGTGTGCGGATCGGTCAAGGCTGCCTCGTGCTGGCGGACGGTGGGACCGGCTCACCACCCTTTTCCGTCACCCCGGACTTGATCCGGGGTCCATCGTTCCGCAAACGCTGCGGCGGTAGCGTGCGTGGCACCATGGATGCCGGGTCGAGCCCGGCATGACGGAGAGAAGAGGCGGCGGTCGACTGCTGTCTATTTGGGAAGCCGCGCCACGCCGATCAACCGATCTGGCCGAAGCACCAGCGCAGCACCGATTTCTGCGCGTGGAGGCGGTTCTCCGCCTCCTGCCAGATCAGCGACTGCGGCCCGTCGATCACCTCGGGGGTGACCTCCTCGCCGCGGTGCGCGGGGAGGCAGTGGAGGAAGGCGGCGCCCGGCTTGGCCGCCGCCATCAGCGCGGTGTCGACCTGATAGGGCATCATCGCGCGCAGCTTGGTCTCGGCCTGCGCCTGGCCCATCGAGATCCAGGTGTCGGTGACGACCACGTCGGCGTCCGCCACCGCCTCGCGCGGGTCGGCGACGACGCGCGCGCGGCCCGAGGCGCGGACGATCGCCTCCTCCTCGGGCTGGAACCCCTGCGGGCACGCCGCGACCACGTCGAAGTGGAGCAGCGCCGCCGCCTCGACGATCGAGGCGAGCACGTTGTTGCCGTCGCCCAGCCACGCGACCTTGAGCCCCGGCAGCTGGCGCCCGCTCTCCACGATGGTGAGCAGGTCGGCCATGATCTGGCACGGGTGCGACTCATCGGTGAGGCCGTTGATCACGGGCACGCTGGCGTGCGCCGCCATCTCCTCCAGCTTGGCGTGATCGTCGGTGCGGATCATGATCGCGTCGACATAGCCCGACAGCACGCGCGCGGTGTCCGCCACCGTCTCGCCGCGGCCGAGCTGCATCTGCCCCGCCTCCATCACGATCGACTGGCCGCCGAGCTGGCGGATCGCCATGTCGAAGCTGACGCGGGTGCGCGTCGAGTTCTTCTCGAAGATCATCGCCAGCACGCGGCCGGCGAGCGGCGCGTCGGCGTCGGCGCGACCCTTGGGCCAGCCCGCGCGCGCCTGTTTGCGTTCGAGCGCGTCGGCCAGCATGGCGGCGATCGCGTCGCCGCCGGCGTCGCTGAGGCTCAGGAAATGGCGCATCTTATTCCTCCCCGGCACGGGGAGGGGGACCGCTCGCGTAGCGAGTGGTGGAGGGGGGGCCTCCACGAGCGCTACCTTGTGTGGAGATCCCCCTCCACCATGCTTCGCATCGTCCCCCTCCCCGCGCGCGGGGAGGATTGATCTCACTCGTCGGCCACCGGAACGTAGACCCGCGCGGCCTCGCTCAGCTTCTCGACGCACTCGGCGATGTGGCTCTCATCGATCACGAGTGGCGGCAGCACGCGGACGACGTTCTCGCCCGCCGCCACCAGCAGCAGCCCGTGATGGTCGCGGCAGTGCGCGACGAAGCGGCGGCTGTCGCTCTTCAGCTTGATGCCCAGCATCAGCCCGTGGCCGCGGACGTGATCGAACAGGTGATCGTGGTTGGGGATCAGCTGCTCCAGCGAGGCGCGCAGCCGCTCGCCCATCCTTGCCACGCGGTCGAGGAAACCCTCCTCCAGGATCACGTCGAGCACCGCCTCGCCCGCGGCCATCGCCAGCGGGTTGCCGCCATAGGTGGATCCGTGCGTGCCGAACACCATGCCCTTGGCTGCCTCGGCGGTGGCGAGACAGGCGCCTAGCGGGAAGCCGCCGCCGATGCCCTTGGCCACCGCCATGATGTCGGGCGTGATGCCGTACAGCTCGTGCGCGAAGAACTTGCCGGTGCGGCCATAGCCCGCCTGCACCTCGTCGAGCACCAGCAGCAGCCCGTGCTCGTCGCACGCCGCGCGCAGTCCGCGCAGGAACTCCTCCGACGCCGGGCGGATGCCGCCCTCGCCTTGGATCGGCTCGACCAGGAAGCCGGCGGTATGCTCGTCGATCAGAGCGAGCGCGCCCGCCAGATCGTTGAACGTCGCATACTTGAAACCGGGCAGCAGCGGCTCGAAGCCGTCGCGCATCTTGGCCTGGTTGGTCGCCGAGATCGCGCCGAGCGTGCGGCCGTGGAAGGCGGTGTCGAAGGTGATCAGGTCGTGCCGCTGCGGGTTGCCGTTGGCGTAGTGATAGCGCCGCGCGGTCTTGATCGCGCACTCCACCGCCTCGGCGCCCGAGTTGGTGAAGAACACCGTATCGGCGAAAGTGTGGTCGACCAGCCGCTGCGCGAGATGCTCGCCCTGCGGGCTGCCATAGAGGTTGCTGGTGTGCATCAGCGTCGCGGCCTGATCCGCGATCGCCTTGACCAGCTTGGGATGGCCGTGGCCGAGCGCGTTCACCGCGATGCCGCTGGCGAAGTCGAGATAGCGCTCACCGTCCTCGCCGAAGAGATAGACGCCCTCGCCTCGCACCGGGCGCACGCCGCACCGCGGATAGACGGGCATCAGCGCTGGGGTGGACGACACGGGGCCTTCTCCTCGGAAAGAACAAGGGCGGCCCGACCGGACCGCCCCGGCCGGTCTTCTACGGTGGCCCGCCGCGGCGGGTCAACACCGCGCGCGAGGGCGCTTGCGCCGACGCGGCGATTGCGCTCGTGCCGCGACTATCCCACATAGGGAAGTAACACACCATTTGGGGAATCCATGGCCGATCCATATGCGACGCTGGGCGTGGCGCGCGGCGCCAGCGAGGCGGACATCAAGAAAGCCTATCGCAAGCTCGCCAAGGAGCTGCATCCCGACCGCAACCAGGGCAATCCCAAGGCGGCGGAGCGGTTCGGCCAGGTGACCTCGGCCTATGACCTGCTGACCGACAAGGACAAGCGCGCGCGCTACGATCGCGGCGAGATCGACGGCGACGGCAATCCCGCCTCGCCCTTCGGCTATGGCGCCGGCGGCGCGCGCCCGGGCGGCGCGGGCGGCTTCCGCTCGCAGCAGTTCGACATGGGTGGCGGCGACGCGCCCGACATGTCCGATATCTTCGAGGGTCTGTTCGGCGGGCGCGGCGGCGGCGGGGGCGGCTTCGCCAGCGGTTTCGGCCGGCGCAACGCCGGTCCGCCGCCCAAGGGCGGCAACGTCGCCTATCGCCTCCAGGTGCCCTTTGCCGACGCCGCCGCGCTCGCGCCGCAGCGCGTGACCCTGGCCGACGGCAGCACGATCGATCTCAAGCTGCCCGCCGGGGTCGACACCGGCACGCAGATGCGTCTCTCCGGCAAGGGCGATCCCGGTGCCGGCGGTCCCGGCGACGCGATCGTGACGATCGAGATCCAGCCGCACCGCTTCTTCACGCGCGAGGGCGACGACGTCCGGCTCGACCTGCCCGTCTCGCTCAAGGAGGCGGTGGAGGGCGGCGCGGTCAAGGTGCCGACCGTCGACAAGCCGGTGATGCTCACCGTGCCCGCCGGCTCGACCTCGGGCAAGACGTTGCGCCTCAAGGGCAAGGGTTTCCACCGCAAGGCCGGCGGTCGGGGCGACCAGCTCGTTCGCCTGGTGATCGACGTGCCCGCCGACGACGCCGCGCTGAAGTCGTTCGTGGCGGGCTGGACCGGCGGGGGGAACCCGCGCGCGAACATGGGAGTCTGATGTGGGTGAAGGACGCCCCTCCCTCGCTCACGCCTGAGGATCGCGCGCGCCATCACGGTGCCGCGCGGCGGCGTCTCGACCGCCGGCTCGCGCACCTCCGCCCCGGCAGCTACAGCTGGGAGGTGCTCAAGCGCGCCGCGATCGGCGTCTACACCGATGGGTTCATCCACGCCGGCAACCTCGCCTATCTGGCGCTGATGACGGTGTTCCCCTTCTTCATCGTCGCCACCGCCATCGCCTCGCTGTTCGGCCAGACCGACGAGGTGCAGCGCGGCGTCGCCAGCTTCCTGTCGGTGCTGCCGCGCGACGTCGGCGCGATCCTGCGCGAGCCGATCCGCAACGTGCTCCAGGCGCGCACCGGCTCGCTGCTGTGGTTCGGCGCGCTGGTGGGATTGTGGACGGTCGGCAGCTTCGCCGAGACGATCCGCGACATCTTCCGCCGCGCCTATGGCACGCGCTCGTCACAGTCGCTGTGGCGCGCGCGGCTGGGGCTCAGCATCGCGATCATCGGCTCGGTGGTGATCGCGCTCTTCTCCTTCCTGGTGCAGGGGCTGCTGATCGCCGCCGAGCAGTTCATCTATCGTCTGCTGCCGCTGGCGCAGCATGTCGCGGAGTGGCTCAACCTCGCGCGGCTGGTCCCCGCCGCGGTGATGTTCGGCGCGCTCTACATGCTGTTCTACTCGGTCACGCCGGGGCGCTATCGCCGCAGCGACAGCAGGAAATGGCCGGGCGCCTTGTTCACGACGCTCTGGTGGGTCAGCATGACCGCGGGGCTGCCCTGGGCGCTGTCCCAGCTGGGCGGCTATGATCTCACTTATGGCAGCCTCGCCGGGGTGGTGGTGATGCTGCTGTTCTTCTATCTCATCGGACTGGGGCTGGTGTTCGGCGCCCACCTCAACGCGGCACTGGCGGACCCGCCCGATGCGGTTGTAGAGGGGGCGGAACAAGGTGAATGATGACACAGGGTAAGGGCGTGAACGCATTGATGGCAGGCAAGCGCGGGCTCATCATGGGGCTCGCCAACGACAAGTCCCTCGCCTGGGGCATCGCCAAGCAGCTCAGCGAGGCCGGCGCCGAGCTGGCCTTCTCCTACCAGGGCGCGGCGATGGAGAAGCGCGTGCGCCCGCTCGCCGAGCAGCTCGGCGTGGCGCGGCTGTTCGACTGCGACGTGGCCGACATGGCCGCGCTGGACGACACCTTCGCCGCGCTGGCGCGCGAATGGCCGACGATCGACTTCATCGTCCACGCCATCGGCTTCTCCGACAAGTCGCAGCTGCGCGGTCGCTATTACGACACCACGCTCGACAATTTCCTCATGACGATGAACGTCTCGGCCTATTCGCTGGTGGCGGTGGCGCAGCGCGCGCGCCGGATGATGCCCGAGGGCGGCGCGATCCTGACGCTGACCTATTACGGCGCCGAGAAGGTGATCCCGCACTATAACGTGATGGGCGTCGCCAAGGCCGCGCTGGAGACGAGCGTCAAATATCTCGCGGTCGATCTCGGGCCGGAGAATATCCGGATCAACGCGATCTCGGCGGGACCGATCCAGACGCTGGCGGCGCGCGGCATCGGCGACTTCAACTATATCCTCAAGTGGAACGAGCTCAACGCACCGCTGCGCCGCACCGTCTCGATCGAGGAGGTCGGCGGCGCGGGTCTGTATCTGCTCAGCTCGCTCGCCAGCGGCGTCACCGGCGAGATCCACCATGTCGACGCGGGCTATAACGTCATCGGCATGAAGGCGGAGGACGCGCCGGACATCGCGCTTGCCTGACGCGGCCGAGCTGATCGTCCGCCCCGCGCGCGGCGAGGACGTGGCGGGGATCGACGCGCTGCTGCGCACCTGTTTCGCGCGCGCCGACGAGGCCGATCTGGTGCGGCGGCTGTGCGTCGACGGCGCGATGGTGCTGATGATGGCGGCGGTCGACGGCGCCACCGGCGCGATCGTCGGTGCGGTGGCATTCAGCCGCATGGCCGTGACGGTGAACGACCGCGCCGTGCCCGCGGTGGCGCTGGCGCCGCTCGCGGTGGCGCCGGCCTATCGCCGCCGCGGTGTGGGCGAGGCGCTGGTGCAGGCGGGACTCGAGCGGCTCGAGGCCGAGCGGGTGGTGCTGTGCTTCGTGCTGGGCGACGCGGCTTACTATCGGCGCTTCGGCTTCCACGAGGATTATGCGGCCAATTTCGTCTCGCCCTATGCCGGCGAGCATCTGCTGGCGCTGCCGCTGCAGGGCGGGCTGATGCCGTGCGGCGTCCGCGGCGACGCACGCCACGCCGATGCCTTCGCGGTGCTGGGCGAGGGGTGAGAGGGGCGCCACGCTGCCATTCGCCGTTCCCCGGCGAAGGCCGGAGCCCAGTTGGAGAACGCAGCTGGGTCTCACGACCGTCGTTCCACCTGGGCCCCGGCCTTCCCCGGGGAACAAGAGAAAGCTGAGAGAGCGCGCTCTGCTGCTGGCCCAACGGAGGCGGCGGTCGAGGTGGGAAGGCTCGCGTGAGGCTCACAGACGTTCCCCGACTCGCGCCCGACGCCGGGGCGACCTTTGCGAAAATCGCGGACCGCTCTCTCCCGTCATCCCGGACGTGTTCCGGGATCCACGGTGCCGCACCCTCGTCGGCCGAGGCGCTGGTACGACGGTGGATCCCGGAACAAGTCCGGGATGACGGAAGGGTCTTGCCGAGGTCCCGCGCCCACCAAGCCGGGCGCGACAACGGAGCGAGCCGCCGAGCCCCCTGTCCTACCCCGCGCGCTTCTGGCACAGCGCGCGCCATGTCCCATGCTGGCCGCCCGCGAACCTTGAGTCGCGACGCGCCAGCGACTCAACATTCGGACCCTCGCGCATGAGCTACAACACCTTCGGCCGCGTGTTCCGCTTCACTACCTGGGGCGAGAGTCACGGCCCGGCACTCGGCGCTATCGTCGACGGCTGCCCGCCGGGAATCGCGCTGGCCGAGGCCGATATCCAGCCCTGGCTCGACCGCCGCCGCCCCGGCCAGTCGCGCTTCACCACGCAGCGGCGCGAGCCCGACCAGGTCCGCATCCTCTCGGGCGTGTTCGAGGGACGCACCACCGGCACGCCGATCAGCCTGATGATCGAGAACGTCGACCAGCGCTCCAAGGACTATTCCGACGTCGCGCTCGCCTATCGACCCGGCCACGCCGATTACGCCTATGACGCCAAATACGGCTTCCGCGACTATCGCGGCGGCGGCCGTTCCTCGGCGCGCGAGACCGCCGCGCGCGTCGCCGCGGGCGCGGTGGCGCGGCTGGTGGTGCCGCAGGTGCGCGTGCGCGCCTGGGTCGAGGCGATCGGCGGCGACGCGATCGACCCGGCGAGCTTCGACGACGCCGCGATCGACGCCAACCCCTTCTTCTGCCCCGATCCCGCCGCCGCGGCGCGCTGGGAAGAGAAGGTCGACGCCGCGCGCAAGGCCGGCTCCTCGCTCGGCGCGGTGGTGGTGTGCGAGGCGACCGGCGTGCCGGCGGGCTGGGGCGCGCCGCTCTACGCCAAGCTCGACAGCGAGCTCGCCGCGGCGTGCATGTCGATCAACGCGGTGAAGGGCGTCGAGATCGGTGACGGCTTCGCCGCCGCGGCGCTGTCGGGCGAGCAGAATGCCGACGCGATGCGCCCCGGCGCGGACGGCCCCGCCTTCCTCGCCAACCATGCCGGCGGGATCGCGGGCGGGATCGCCACCGGCCAGCCGATCCGCGTGCGCGTCGCGTTCAAGCCGACCAGCTCGATCCTCACCCCGGTCGAGACCGTCACGCGCGAGGGCGCGGCGACCGAGATCGCCACCAAGGGCCGGCACGACCCCTGCGTCGGGATCCGCGGCGTGCCCGTGGTGGAGGCGATGGTCGCGCTGGTGCTCGCCGACCAGCGCTTGCTTCATCGCGCACAATGTGGCTAAGTTGGTTAATTTAGGCGAGTATTGATCGGAACACCCGCTCCGTGCGGCTCGTTGGGGGCTGACATCAGAGGAGAGGTTCCCATGCGCATTCTCGTTATCGCGGCCGCTGCCGCGCTCGCTTTCCCCGCGGTCGCCACGGCGCAGACCACGGGCGGCACCGCCGGCGGCATGGGCCAGTCGGGCACGATGGATCCCAGCGGCTCGATGGGCGGCATGGGCACGATGCAGCAGCCCGGCAGCACCGGCACCACCACCCAGGGGACGTCGTCCGACACGATGACGACCACCTCGCCGCGCTCGACGCGCGACTCGCGCCGCTCGTCGCGTGACCGCTCGACCACGAGCCAGCCGAGCACCAGCACCACCCCCGACCCGTCGACCCAGACGATGAACCCGGATCCGACGGTCAACCCGACGTCGCAGAACAACCCGCGCACGACGGGCACGGACCCGATGTCCACCTCGCCGCAGTCGCCGCAATAATCTCGCCCTCATCGCCCCCGGTATCGAGTCGATACCGGGGCGATGCGCCGTCAGTCGGCGAACGGGTCGCGTACCAGGATCGTGTCGGCGCGCTCGGGGCTGGTCGACACCAGCGCCACCGGGCAGCGGATCAGCTCCTCGACGCGGCGGATATATTTGATCGCCTGCGCCGGCAGATCGGCCCAGCTCCGCGCCCCCGCGGTCGAGTCCTGCCAGCCCTCCATCGTCTCATAGACCGGCTCGACCAACGCCTGGTCAGCGGCATGCGCCGGGAAATAGTCGATCACCTCCCCGCGCAACCGATAGCCGGTGCAGATCCGCACCTCGTCGAAACCGTCGAGCACGTCGATCTTGGTCAGCGCGATGCCGGTGATCCCGCCCACCGCCGCCGACTGGCGCACCAGCACCGCGTCGAACCAGCCGCAGCGCCGCTTGCGCCCCGTCACCGTGCCGAACTCATGCCCGCGCGTGCCGAGCCGTTCGCCGGTCGCATCCTCCAGCTCGGTCGGGAACGGTCCGGAGCCGACGCGGGTGGTATAGGCCTTGGCGATCCCCAGCACGAAGCCGACCGCCGCCGGACCGAGCCCCGAACCACCCGCCGCCGTGCCCGCGATCGTGTTCGACGAGGTGACGAACGGGTAGGTGCCGTGGTCGATGTCGAGCAGCACGCCCTGCGCGCCCTCGAACAGGATGCGCTTGCCCGCTTCCTTGGCGATGTTGAGGTCGCGCCACACCGGCTTGGCGAAGGGCAGGACGAAGTCGGCGATGGCGCGCAGCTCGGCGACCAGCGCGTCACGGTCAATCGGCGCCTCGCCGAAGCCGGCGCGCAGCGCGTCATGATGCGCGGTGAGCCGGTCGAGCTGCGGACCGAGATCGTCGAGGTGCGCGAGGTCGCAAACCCGAAGCGCACGGCGCCCGACCTTGTCCTCATAGGCCGGGCCGATGCCGCGCCGCGTCGTACCGATCTTGCCCGCGCCGCTGGCATCCTCGCGCAGCGCGTCGAGGTCGCGGTGGAACGGCAGGATCAGCGCGCAATTGTCCGCGATCCGCAGCGTCTCGGGGGTGGCGACCACGCCCTGCGCGGCGAGCCGCTCGATCTCGGTCTTGAGCGCCCAGGGATCGAGCACGACGCCGTTGCCGATCACCGAGGGCGTGCCGCGCACGATGCCCGAGGGCAGCAGCGAGAGCTTGTAGACCGACTCACCGACGACGAGCGTGTGGCCGGCATTGTGCCCGCCCTGGAAGCGCACGACGACGTCGGCGCGCTCGGCGAGCCAGTCGACGATCTTGCCCTTGCCCTCGTCGCCCCATTGCGCGCCGATGACTGCTACGTTGGCCATGGATACAGGTCTCCGCCTGCCGGGCGAACCCGCGCGCCCTTCGACAGGACTCGGCGCGCGAGTGGTTCAGCGATGTCGGTGGCGCGGGTAGCCGCGCCTCGAGAGGAGGTCAACCGCGCGCCGCCGATCGCCGTTCCGCGTCACCGCTCGATTGACCAGGCGTCGGCCCGGCCGGCAGCGTCGGTCGGCAACGGAGGAGGTGACGATGCGATGGTTCGGCGCGATGCTGGTCACCGCGACGCTGGCGGGCACGCCCGTGGCGGGGCAGAAGGTCGGCAATCTGGAGGTGGGCAAGCCCGCCCCCGCCGCCAGTCTGACGCTGGTGGACGGCACCACCACCACGCTCGCGGCGCATCGTGGCGAGGTGGTGTTGATCGCCTTCTGGGCGACCTGGTGCGGCGCGTGCCGGGCCGAGATGCCCATGCTCGACGCCTATCAGCGCGGCGCCGCCGGCCGAGGCTTGCGCGTCTTCGGCTATCCGATGGACCATCCCGCGCCCGCGACATTGCGCCGGCGTCCGTGGGATAAAGTGCATCTGCCCCAGATCGTCCAGGTCAAGGGCGTGGACGGATCGATCGGGTCGATCCCGACGCTGGTGGTGATCGATCGCGCCGGGATCGTCCGCTACGCGCATGACGGCGTGCTCGATCGCGCCAAGCTCGACCGACTGCTGTTGCCGCTGCTGCGCGAAGCTCCCGCACCGACGCCGCGTCCCGGCCCCTCCGGCACGCCCACGGCCTGAGCGTCGGCCGACGGCGCGCGGATCAGTCGATCGCGCGCGCCTCGCCGTCCGCGTAGAAGTGGGTGCAGACCTGCGCCTCGGGCGTGTCGCCGGGCTCGAGGGCGGCGACCGTCACCCAGCCGCGCGCGCGCATCGCCGCGCCCGCGTCCGCCGCGGTGCCCAGCGGCAGGAACAGGCGGCGGCGATCGATCACGGGCGGATCGCCGATCAGTCGGTCGGTGAAGAGCGAGAAGCCGGTCGCGGCCTCTTCCGCGCCACCCTCATGGACCACGGTATAGGTGCCGCCGCGCCCCACTTCAGTGGCGGAGGTGGCGGTGAACAGCGAGAAACCGAGCCAGCTCTGATATTCGAAGCCGTGCCGCTCGGTCGGATCGAGCGTCAGGGTCGCGCGCCCCTCCACCGCGCGCGCGATCGCCGCCAGCGCGTCGAGCCGCGACGCCAGCACCGTGTCGCGGTCGAATGCGCGCAGCCGCTCCATCGCCTGATCGAACGGCCCCGCGGCGGTCACCAGCGGAAGATAGTCGGCCGCGAGTTCCGCCACCGCCCCCGCGTCCTTGGCGTCGAGGCGCTGACGCAGCAGATCCAGCTTCTCGGGCGCCACCGGCAGCGCGCCCGCGGCGAGCGTATCGACCAAATCGGGCAAGGTGAAGTCGAGTGAGGGCATCGCCGCCCCGGCCGCGCGGATCGCCTCGATCGCGACGGTCACCACCTCCTGCGCCGCGGCGACGGTGTCGAGACCGAACAGTTCGGCGCCGATCTGGCGCGTCTCGCGCGCGGGCGCCAACTGGCTGGCGCGCAGCTTGAGCACCGCGCCGGCGTAGCTCAGTCGCACCGGACGCGGGTGGTGCCCCATCCGCGTCGCGGCGATCCGCGCCACCTGCGCGGTGAGATCGGGGCGGATCGCGAGCGTCCGCTGCGACACGGGATCGACGAACCGCACCGCGTCCTGCAGTCCGCCCGCCTTGAGTCGCGAGCCCAGCCCTTCGGCGAATTCGGCCAGCGGCGGATCGACGCGTTCATAGCCGTGCGCGTGAATCGCCGCGAGCACGCGCGCCTCCAGCGCGGCGGCGGCGTCGGCGACGGGGGGGAGGCGATCGCGCAGACCCTCGGGGAGAAGAGCGGTCATACGCGCTGGTCCTTCTTGCCGGCGAGGCGAGGATCGGGCTGAGGGGCCGCCGCGAGCGCGACGCCAAGGTGGAGCAACACGCCGTCCAGTTCCATCATCATGTCCGCATTCGTGCAGCGGAGCACCCGATAGCCGCGCGCCTCGAGCCCTGCTGTCCGCTTCCCGTCGCGGGATTGATCGTTGTGCGTGTCGCCGTCAACCTCGACGTCGGGCGCTGTCATCTCGCGGCGGCCGCGACGGGGGCGGTCACGAAGGAGGGGGCGGTCTGCACGGCCGCAGACGACGTGTTCAGGGATTCAGGAGCCCGGCACCAAATGGTTCTTTGTCGCTGACGCCGCTCGCCCCACCCGTCATCCCGGGCTCGACCCGGGATCCATGGTCCCGCGAGCGCCGTCGGCATCGCTCTCGCGGCGGAATGGATCCCGGCGCTAGGCCGGGATGACGGGAGTTTCGCAACCATCCGCTCCGGAGGGCCGATGACCCGTCATCAGCGCTCTCCCCGCCAGAGAGCTTGGGCAGGGACCGGTGTCTCACCACCGGCCCCGCCCCTCAGCTCAGAACGCCAGCCCCATCGCGGTCTTCACGCCCGGCAGCGCCTTGACCCGCGCGAGCAGTTCGGCGTCGACCGGCTGGTCGACCGAGAGCAGCAGCACCGCCTCGCCGCCCGCCTGGCGCCGGCCGAGATGGAAGGTGCCGATGTTGACGCCCGCCTCGCCCAGCAAGGTACCGATCCGCCCGATGAAGCCCGGCGCGTCCTCGTTGACGACGTAGAGCATCGCGCCGGTGAGATCGGCCTCGACCTTGATGCCGAACAGCTCGACCAGGCGCGGCGCCGAGTCACCGAACAGGGTGCCCGCCACCGAGCGCTCGCCGTCGGCGGTGCGCACCGCGACGCGCAGCAGCGTGTGATAATCACCCTCGCGCTCGGTGCGGATCTCGCGCACCTCCATGCCGCGGTCGCGCGCCAGCACCGGCGCGTTGACCATGTTCACCGTGTCGGTCTGCTGGCGCAGGAAGCCGGTGAGCACCGCGCTGGTCAGCGGCTTGGGGTTGAGGTCCGCCGCCGCGCCCTCGCGGTGGATCGAGACGCGGTCGATCGCGCCGGTGGCGAGCTGGCCGACGAGCGAGCCGAGCTTCTCCGCCAGCCCCATGTACGGGCGCAGCTTGGGCGCCTCCTCGGCCGAGAGGCTCGGCACGTTGAGCGCGTTGGTGACGCCGCCCGAGACGAGATAGTCCGCCATCTGCTCGGCGACCTGGATCGCGACGTTGACCTGCGCCTCGGTGGTCGAGGCGCCGAGGTGCGGGGTCGAGACGAAGTTGGGCGTGCCGAACAGCGGGCTGTCCTTGGCGGGCTCCTGCACGAAGACGTCGAGCGCGGCGCCGGCGATATGCCCCGAGTCGAGCCCCGCCTTGAGCGCCGCCTCGTCGATCAGCCCGCCGCGCGCGCAATTGACGATGCGCACGCCCTTCTTGGTCTTGGCGAGATTCTCGGCCGAGAGGATGTTGCGCGTCTGGTCGGTCAGCGGCGTGTGCAGCGTGATGAAGTCGGCGCGCGCGAGCAGCTCGTCGAGCGTCACCTTGGTCACGCCCAGCTCGACCGCGCGCTCCTCGGTGAGGAACGGGTCGAAGGCGACGACCTTCATCTTCAGCCCGAGCGCGCGGTCGGCGACGATCGAGCCGATATTGCCCGCGCCGATCAGCCCCAGCGTCTTGCCGGTGACCTCGACGCCCATGAAGCGGTTCTTCTCCCACTTGCCCGCCTGGGTCGAGGCGTCGGCCTCGGGCAGCTGGCGCGCGAGCGCGAACATCAGCGCGATGGCATGCTCGGCGGTGGTGATCGAGTTGCCGAACGGCGTGTTCATCACCACCACACCCTTGGCCGAGGCGGCGGGGATGTCGACGTTATCGACGCCGATGCCGGCGCGACCGACCACCTTGAGGTTGGTGGCGTGCGCGAGGATGTCCTTGGTTACCTTGGTCGAGCTGCGGATGGCGAGGCCGTCATACTGGCCGATGATCGCCTTGAGCTCGTCCGGGGTCTTGCCGGTGATCTCGTCCACCTCGACGCCGCGCTCGCGGAAGATCTCGGCGGCGCGCGGGTCCATCTTGTCGGAAATGAGTACCTTGGGCATGGGAAAATCCTGTCGGTAGCTGCCGGTGCTCCTGCGCACGCAGGAGCCCAGAGTCAGGGAAGATAGCGTTCGTGGCTGCTGGGCTCCTGCCTGCGCAGGAGCACGGGCCAATCAGCCCGCCTTGGCGGTGGCGTAGGCCCAGTCGAGCCACGGGCCGAGCGCCACGATGTCGGCGGTGTCGACGGTGGCGCCGCACCAGATGCGCAGCCCCGGCGGGGCGTCGCGATAACCGCCGATGTCATAGGCGGCGTGCTCGGCCTCGAGCAGCGACACCATCTTCTTGATGACGCCCTCGTCGGCGTCGACCGTGAGGCACACGCTGGTCTTGGAGCGCGACGCCGGGTCGGCGGCGAGGTGCCCGAGCCACTCGCGCTCGGCGACGATCGTGTCGAGCGCGGCGGCGTTGGCGTCCGAGCGCGCGATCAGCCCGCCCTTCCCCAGCGACTTGGCCCATTCGAGCGACCAGATCGCGTCCTCGACCGCCAGCATCGACGGCGTGTTGATCGTCTCGCCCTTGAACACGCCCTCGGTCAGCTTGCCCTTGGAGACGAGCCGGAACACCTTAGGCAGCGGCCAGGCGGGGGTGTAGCTCTCCAGCCGCTCGACCGCGCGCGGGCCGAGGATCAGCACGCCGTGCGCGCCCTCGCCGCCCAGCACCTTCTGCCAGGAGAAGGTGGCGACGTCGATCTTGTCCCACGGCAGGTCATAGGCGAAGACCGCGCTGGTGGCGTCGGCGAAGCTCAGCCCCTCGCGGTCGGCGGGGATCCAGTCGCCGTTCGGCACGCGCACGCCGCTGGTGGTACCGTTCCAGGTGAACAGCACGTCGTTCGACCAGTCGACCTGCGCGAGGTCGGGGAGCTGGCCGTAATCGGCACGGATCACCGTCGGGTCGATCTTCAGCTGCTTGACCGCGTCGGTCACCCAGCCCTCGCCGAAGCTCTCCCAGGCGAGCGCGGTGACCGGGCGCGCGCCCAGCATCGTCCACATCGCCATCTCATAGGCGCCGGTGTCGGAGCCGGGGACGATGCCGATGCGGTGCGTGTCAGGCAGGTTCAGCAACTCGCGCATCAGCTCAATGCAATATTGTAGCCGCTGCTTGCCGAGCTTCGAGCGATGTGAGCGTCCGAGGACGTCGGTTGCGAGCTTGGCGGGATCGTAGCCGGGCGGCTTGGCGCAGGGGCCGGACGAGAAATGCGGGCGGGCCGGCCGGGTGGCGGGCGTCGCGGGCGCGAGGGTGGCGTCGGCGGCGGTCGTATCAGTCATGTCTGACTCTCCTTACAGAGAGCACGCGCGGCGTTGGGACCGCGTGGCCCGTCGACCGCGCTACAGACGCCGGGGACCGCTGGCAAGCCGGATGATCGTCTAAAATAGGAGGTTGGCAGGCGGAGAGGGCAGCGGCGTGAGCGAGGCGAAAGGTCGGCCGTGTCATCAGATCGCATGGGGGGTCGCGGCGCTTGGCGCGTCATGGCTGTGGCTCGCCGATGAAGTGATCAGCTCCATGGCGGCATTCCTGGCGATCAACCGGCACGGCGGGATTGGCGGCCATGTCCTGCCGCTGCCACCCCTGTCACCGTGGCTGCTGCATCAGGCGCTGGACGTCGATCTCGGCCTGGCGCTCTTCGCGCTCGCCGCGGTAGCGCTGCTGCGCTGGCTGTATGTCATCGGGCGCAACGCGCATCTTCTCGCGGCCACGTCGCGCTACCGGCCAAGATACAAGCCGCGCTCGGCGGTGATATGGTTCTTCGTGCCGTTCGCCACTCTCATCCGTCCTTTTCAGGTGGTGCTGGAGTTCTGGCAGATCAGCCACGACCCAGCCGCGCCGGCGCGCGTACCGGTGCCCGCCCTGCTGCGTTGGTGGTGGGGATTGTGGCTGCTCGCCATGACGATTGACTATGCTCTGTCCAAGATCCGCGAGAGCCTCTGGATGGAAGGGGAAAGAATCTGGGTGGAGGAAGAGCTTTTCACCCTCGCATGGCTGACGACCGCGCGCGGCGTCGTGCAGACTGCGCTCGTCGTCGTGCTCACCATCGTCATCCTCCGCCTCTCCTTCCGGCAACGCACGGCTTTAGCTCGGCGCATTCCGCCGTTACACGAAGCCGATGACGTCGTGGCGTAACCACCGTTCCCGCCTCCTCCTCGTCACGCTGCTGCTCGCCGGCTGCGGACGGACCGAGCGTCCTGCCCCGCCGAGCGCGCGCGGCGAGGTCGAGGGGCCGAGCCTGCGCGAGACGCGCCAGTGTTTCGCCGACCTGCGCGCGCTCGGCGTCGATTTCCAGCCGCTGCCCGACAAGCAATATGGCGGCGGCTGCGCGCTGGTCGGCACGGTCAAGCTGCTCGACATCGGCGTGCCCACCGCCAATCTCGGCGCGGTGCGCTGCGGCGAGGCGCGCGCCTATGCTGCCTGGGCACGCAACGGCGTCGCGCCCGCCGCCTATCAGATCCTCGGGTCGGAACTGTCGCGCATCGTCAGCATGGGCAGCTACGCCTGCCGCAACACGATCGGCACCAAGGGACCGGCGCGGCGCTCGGGCCACGCGCTCGCCAACGCGATCGACATCGCCGCGTTCGAGCTCAAGAACGGCCGCCGCATCTCGATCCTGAACGACTGGCGCTCGCCCGACCCGCAGGTGCAGCAGTTCCTGCGCACCGTCCACGCCTCGGCCTGCCGCCGCTTCGGCACGGTGTTGTCGCCCGACTATAATGCGGTACACCGCGACCATCTCCACCTCGAGGACGACGGCGCGCGCTTCTGCAGGTGAGGCGCGCCATGTTCTTGCGACCGTCACGTTCCCGGCCTATCGATCCGCGATGACAGATACCCGCGTACCCAGCCGCGTCTTCCCGCGCGCCAAGCAGGATGCCGAGGTCGCCAAGACCAACGTCTCCACCCCGCAGACCGAGAGCCCCGCCTATCGGCTCGCCTTCCAGGACATGGACTTCCTGCTGCGCGAGGACCTCCGCCCGGTCCGCTTCCAGCTCGAGCTGCTCAAGACCCAGCTGATCTTCGAGGAAGCGCATATCGGCTCCACCTTCGTCTTCTACGGCTCGGCGCGCATCCCCGAGCCGAGCAAGGCGCAGGCGCTGCTCGACCTCGCCACCGACGAGAAGAGCCGTCAGGTCGCCGAGCGGCTGGTCGCCAAGAGCAAATATTACGACATGGCGCGCGAGCTGGCGCAGCTCTGTTCCAACTTCCCGCGCGACGAGGCGGGCAAGCGGCACTTCGTGGTGTGCTCGGGCGGCGGCCCCTCGATCATGGAGGCGGCCAATCGCGGCGCGGCGGACGTCCACGCCGAGTCGATCGGGCTCAACATCGTGCTCCCGCACGAGCAGGCGCCCAACCCCTATGTCACGCCGGCGCTGAGCACGCAGTTCCACTATTTCGCGCTGCGCAAGATGCACTTTCTGCTCCACGCGCGCGCGCTGGCGGCCTTCCCCGGCGGGTTCGGCACGTTCGACGAGCTGTTCGAGCTGCTGACACTGATCCAGACCGGCAAGGTTGAGCCGATCCCGGTGCTGCTGTTCGGACGCGAGTTCTGGGAGCGCGTGATCAACTTCGAGGCGCTGGTGGAGGAAGGCGTCGTGTCCGAGCGCGACCTCGGCATCTTCCGCTACGTCGAGAGCGCGGCCGAGGGCTGGGCGGTGGTGCAGCAATTCTACCGCGACCGCCACGAGAAGGGCGACGTGCCGCGGTAACAGGCGCGGCGGGACGGGGCGCCTCCCCGCCCCGCCGCCATCCGGCGCGCGGCTCGAACTTCAATAGCCCGCGTAATCCGAGAAGCGCGTGATCGTCGGGTCGAACTTGAGCACCACCTTGCCGGTGGCGCCGTGGCGCTGCTTGGCGACGATCAGCTCGGCGAGGCCGTAGACCCGCTCCATATCCGCCGCCCAGCGCGCGTGGTCCTCGAAGACGTTGGCGGAATCGCCCTCCATCGGCCGCTTGGGCTCGCGCTGCGCGGTGTAATAATCCTCGCGGTACACGAACCACACCATGTCGGCGTCCTGCTCGATCGAGCCCGACTCGCGCAGGTCCGACAGCATCGGGCGCTTGTCCTCGCGCTGCTCCACCGCGCGGCTCAGCTGCGAGAGCGCCAGCACCGGCACGTTCATGTCCTTGGCCAGCGTCTTGAGCCCGCGGCTGATCTCGGAGATCTCCTGCACGCGGTTGCCGTCACCCTTGCCCGAGCCCGAGAGCAGCTGGAGGTAATCCACCACCACCAGCCCGATCTCATTGTTGTGGCGGCGCTGCAGCCGGCGCACGCGGGTGTGCAGCGCGCCGATCGACAGGCCGCCGGTGTCGTCGATGAAGAAGGGCAGGTTCTCCAGCTCGGCCGCAGCGGCGGCGAGCTGCTCGAACTCGGTCTTGCTGATCTTGCCCATGCGCAGCGCCTCGGAACTGATCCGCGACTGTTCGGCGAGGATACGCGTGGCGAGCTGGTCCGCGCTCATCTCGAGGCTGAAGAAGGCGACCTTGGCACCGACCGACTTGGCCGGCGGGATGCCGTCGCGCATGTCGCGCATCCAGCGCTGCGCCGCGTTGAAGGCGATGTTGGTCGCGAGCGAGGTCTTGCCCATGCCGGGGCGGCCGGCGAGGATCATCAGGTCGGAATGGTGCATGCCGCCGATCTTGGCGTTGACCGAGTCGAGCCCGGTGGTGACGCCCGACAGGTTGCCGCCCCAGTTGAGCGCGCGCTCGGCCATCTTCACCGCCGCGGTGCTCGCCTGCGCGAAGCTCTTGACCGCATTCTCGGTGCCGCCGTCCGCCGCGACGCGGAAGAGCTCCTCCTCGGCGGCCTCGATCTGCGCGCGCGGGTTGACCTCCTCGCTCGTGTCCATCGCGCGGTCCACCATCGTATGGCCGACCAAGACGAGCGCGCGCAGCAGCGCGAGATCGTAGATCTGCTGCGCGAATTGGCGCGCGCCGATCAGGCCGGCGCCCGAGCCGGTCAGCCCGGCGAGATAGCCGACCCCGCCCAGTTCCTTGATCCCCTCGTCCGCCTCGAACATCGGGCGCAGCGTCACCGGCGTGGCGAGCATGTCGGTGGCGCGCAGCGACTTGATCGCGGCGAAGATGCGGCCGTGGACCGGCTCGTAGAAATGCTGCGGCTCGAGCCGGTCGACGATGTCGTCGGCGAGGCGGTTGTCGATCATCATCGCGCCCAGCATCGCGGCCTCGGCCTCGACGTTGCGCGGCAGGTGGACGGGTTCGGGCGATGCCGGCGAGGCGAATGCGAGGGTGGCCATGGCCGCGGCTATACCCCGCCGCTGCGGTCGGCGGAACGGCGGACGCGGTGAAAGCTGTGGATGACTCGATTGTGACGGCGGCGCATCGCCTCTATCGAGCGGGCACATGGCCGATCCGCGGATCATCGACATCGAGCTGGACGAACGCACCATCCTGTGGCGCTCGGCCGATATCGAGCAGGAACGCCGGATCGCCATCTTCGACCTGATCGAGAGTAACCATTTCGCGCCGCAGCGCGCGCAGCCCGACGATTACGCCGGTCCCTACAAGGTCCGGCTGTCGGTCGAGGAGGGACGGCTGGCGATGGCGATCCGCCGCGCCGACGACACGTTGCTGGAGACCCTGGTGCTGGGGCTCGCGCGCTTTCGTCGGCCGATCAGAGATTATTTCGCGATCTGCGACAGTTACTACCAGGCGATCCGCCAATCCACGCCGCAGCAGATCGAGACGGTGGACATGGCGCGGCGCGCCATCCACAATGATGCCGCCGAGCTGCTGCGCGAGCGGCTCGACGGCAAGGTGGCGATCGACTTCGCCACCGCGCGGCGTCTCTTCACGCTGATCTGCGTCCTTCATATCAAGGCTTAAGTGTTATCATGTGGGGTTTGGGAAGGATCTTCTTGATTCTGGGTGCGATCGCGCTCGCTGGTGTGGCGGCGTGGCAGGTCGCGCTGCGCTGGCGCCCCGCGGTCGAACGCTATCCAGTACAGGGGGTGGACGTCTCCGAGGCGACCGGTGCGGTCGAATGGCCGGTGGTCAAGGGCGAGGGCGCCGACTTCGGCTATGCGGTGGCGACGATCGGCGCCACCGCCCGCGATCACGCCTTCCAGACCAACTGGGACGAGATGGCGCGCGCGGGGCTGCGGCGCGGCGCGATCCACGTCTTCTCCTTCTGCCAGCCGCCGCGCGCGCAGGCCGATTCGTTCAACACGGTGGTGCCGCGCGACTCGCAGGCGCTGCCGGTGGCGGTCTCGTTCCGCTACGCCGACGATTGCGAGGAACGGCCCGAGCGTGCCGCGTTGGTGGCGGGAGTCGCCGACATGATCCGGCGGATCGAGACGCATACGGGCAAGCCGGTGCTGCTCAAGGTGGCGCGCGAGGTCGAGCGCGACTATCGCCTGACCGAGGCGTTCGACCGGCCGCTCTGGGCGGTCGGCAACTTCCTGCGTCCGGCCTATGGTGCGCGGGTGTGGCGGATGTGGCGCGCGAGCGACCTGCGCCGCGTCGACGGAGTCGAGGGGCCGGTCAACTGGGACGTGGTGGAACTGGGATGAGCGAGCGGGATCAGGATCAGGCGCCCTCGTCCGAGGCGACGACGTTGATCGAAGCGGCACGCGCCGCGGCAGCGCACGCGCACGCGCCCTATTCGCGCTTCGCGGTCGGGGCGGCGGTGCTGCTCGACGACGGCAGCGTCGTGACCGGCGCCAATGTCGAGAATGCCAGCTACGGCCTGTCGCTCTGCGCCGAGACGGTGGCGATCGCGACCGTGTCCGCCTCCGGTCGGTTGCGCCGCGTGGTCGCAATAGGGGTGATCGGCGGCGCGATGGGGCCGGACGGCCGCGCGACCGGTGATACGCCGGTGCGTCCGTGCGGGCGCTGCCGCCAGGTGCTCAACGAGGCGGCCCAACTCAGCGGGCGCGACCTCGCCGTCTATTGCGCGGGCGCGGAAGGCTCGGCGGTGGCGCGCTACCACCTGTCCGACCTGCTGCCCGACGCCTTCGGGCCGGCCGACCTCGGGATCGCCTGAGCCTGCCGTCCGGCGGCGCTCCGCGCTGGCGGCGCGGTCATCCCCGGCGTGGCGTCATCCTGTCCTATAGCCGGCGGTGCTTGCCGCCGTAGCGCTGGCCGATGTAGCTGCCGATCCGCGCCATCTCGTGCGCCGCGGCGGTCGTCGCCTCGGCGCAGCACGGCATCGGGTCGCGCTCGGCCTGGGCCACGCGCGCGGCGACTCGCTCACACAGCGTCTCGATATCGGCGCGGGTCAGCAGGTTCTTCTCGCGCATCAGGCACAGCAGCGACTGAAGGATGACGATGCTCTCGTCACCAGCGCGCTCGTTCGACAGCATCGCCCTCTCCTCACCTGTTTTGAGAGGAGAGTACGCCGAATTCCAACCGTGGCAAGCAGAGCTTTGCGCCTCAGCGCAGCCCCCCGCCCAGCGAGCGGTACAGCTCCACCAGGTTGCTCGCGCGGCTCAGCCGCGTGGTCACCAGCTGCTGCTGCGCCGAATAAGCGGTACGCTGCGCGTCGAGCGAGGTCAGGAACGAGTCCACGCCCGCGCGGTAGCGTGCGTCGGACAGTCGCGCCGCGACCGAGGCGGCCTCGGCGCGGGCGGTCTGCGCTGAGACCTGCTCGCCGATCGTGCCGCGCTGCGCCAGCGCGTCGGCCACCTCGCGGAAGGACGTCTGGATCGTCTTCTCATAGGTCGCCACCGCGGCCTGCTGCGACGCCTTGGCATAATCGAGGTTGCCCGCGTTGCGCCCGCCGTCGAACAGCGGCAGGCCGACCGAGGGCGAGCCGGTGTAGGTGAAGCTGCCCCCACCGAAGAGGCCGGACAATGCGGTGGAGATCGTCCCGATCGTCGCGGTGAGCGAGATGCGCGGGAAGAAGGCCGCGCGCGCCGCGCCGATATTGGCGTTCTGCGCGATCAGCTGATGCTCGGCCTGGAGCACGTCGGGGCGGCGCAGCAGCACCTCGGACGAGACGTCGCCGGGCAAAGCGTCGCGCGTCAGCGGCGTGTCGTCGAGCCCGGTCGGCAGCTGCTCGGCGGGCACGGTGGTGCCGACCAGCAGGTTGAGCGCGTTCTGGTCCTGCGCCACGCGCGTGGTGAGCGCGGCGATGTCGTTGCGCGCGGCCTGATAATTGGTCTCGGCCTGGCGCGCCTCCAGCTCGGAGGCGACCCCGATGCGGAACTGCGCGCTGGTGAGCCGCACCGTCTCCTCGAAGGTCTTGAGCGTCTCGCGGCTGAGCCGCAGCTGCTCCTGGTCCGAGGCGAGCGTCAGCCACGCCGTCGCGATCTCGGCGATCAGGCTGATGCGGGTGGAGCGCTGCGCCTCTTCCGACGCGAAATATTGCTCCAGCGCGGCACGGTTGAGGTTGCGCACGCGCCCGAACAGGTCGAGCTCGAACGCCGAGAAGCCGGCGTTGACCGAGAAAAACTCGACGTTCGAAGACGTGCTGCCGACTCCCGCGCCGGCGCCCACCCCGGTCCCGCCGCCGGTGCCGCCACCCGCGCCACTGCCGGTGCCCGTCCCGGTGCCAGTGCCCGTGCCAGCGCCCGCGCCGGCAGCAGCGCCGGCCGCGCCGAAGATGTTGTTGGTGAACGTGCCCGACCCCGAGATGGTCGTGCTCGGCACCAGATCGGCGCGCTGGACGCGATATTGCGCCCGCGCCTGGAGCACGTTGGCCGCCGCGACGCGCAGGTCGCGGTTGTTCGCCAGCCCGGTCTCGATCACCCCGCGCAGCCGCGGATCGAGGAAGAAGTCGCGCCAGCCGATCTGGCTGACGTCGGCCGCGTCGCTCGCCGCGGCGGGATAGACGCCACCTTGCGGCAGCGCGGCCGGGACCGCGCCGCCGGGCCGCTCATATTTGGGCGCCAGGTTGCAGCCGGCGAGCGCACTGGACAGCGCCAGCGCGGCGAGGATCGCGGAACGAGTCACGTCAGGCTCCCTCGGGGCGCGGTGCCCCGGGATGATGGTCGAGGGCGGCGTCGTCCGCCCGGCGGTCGGCGTCGTCGGGGTCGTCGGTCCGGTCGGGGGTCGCGGCGTGGCCGCCGTGCCCGAACAGCCGCAGCACGACGACGAAGAACATCGGCACGAAGAAGATCGCCAGCACCGTCGCGGACAGCATGCCGCCCACCACCGCGCGACCGATCGCGTTCTGGCCGCCCGCGCCCGCGCCCGTCGACACCGCCAGCGGCATCACGCCGAACACGAAGGCGAGGCTGGTCATCAGGATCGGGCGCAGGCGCAGCTTGGCCGCCTCCACCGCCGCGTCGAAGGCGCTCAGCCCTTCTGCCATCCGTTCCTCGGCGAACTCGACGATCAGGATCGCGTTCTTGGCGGACACGCCGATCGTCGTGATCAGGCCGACCTGGAGGTAGATGTCCTTGTTCAGCCCGGTCAGCCACGCCGCGAGCACCGCGCCGATGATGCCGAGCGGCACCACCAGCAGCACCGAGATCGGCACCGACCAGCTCTCGTACAGCGCGGCGAGGCAGAGGAAGACGATCAGCAGCGACAGACCGTACAGCGCCGGCGCCTGCCCGCCCGACAGCCGCTCCTCATAGGAGAGGCCGGTCCATTCCAGCGTCGTGCCCGGGGGCAGCTTGGCGTGGATCTCCTGCAACGCCTCCATCGCCGCGCCGGTGCTCTCCCCCGGCCCGGCCGAGCCCTGCAGCTGCATCGCGGGCTGACCGTTGTAGCGGGTCAGCGAGACGGGCGCGTTGGCCCATTCCAGCGTCGAGAAGGCGGTGAACGGCGCCATCTGCCCGTTCGCGCCGCGGACGTACAGCTCGCCGACGTCCTCGGGCGCCATACGGTATGGCCCGTCATTCTGGACATAGACCCGCTTCACGCGACCGCGGTCAATGAAGTCGTTGATATAGCCGCCGCCCCACGCGGTCGCGATGGTGCTGTTGACGTCGGCGAGGTCGAGCCCGAGCGCGCGCGCCTTGTCCTCGTCGATCTTCACCTTGAGCTGCGGCGCGTCCTCCAGGCTCAGCGGGCGCACCTGCGCCAGCCGCGGGTCTTGCGACGCCATGCCGAGCATCATGTTGCGGATCTGCGTCAGCTTCTCGTGCCCGACGCCGCCGGTGTCGACCAGCTGGACGTCGAAGCCGGTGGCGTTGCCGAGCTCCTGCACCGCGGGCGGGATCAGCGCGAAAATCAGACCGTCCTTGTATTGCGAGAAGGACCCCATCGCGCGCCCGACGATCGCCTGGGCGCGATTGTCGCCGCCCGAGCGGTCCTCCCACGGCTTCAGGTTGACGAAGACGAGGCCGGTGTTCTGGCCCTGGCCGGCGAAGCTGAAGCCGTTGATGGTGAAGACGCCCTGGACGTTCTTGGCCTCCTGCTTGAGGAAGTGGTCGCGGGTCAGCGCCAGCCCCTTCTCGGTGCGCGCACTGCTCGCGCCCGCCGGGCCCTGCACCAGCGCGAGCACGAAGCCCTGGTCCTCGTCGGGCAGGAAGCCCGAGGGCAGCCGGATGAAGACGAGCGCCATGCCCGCGACGATCAGCAGATAGACCAGCAGCGAGCGCTTCCAGTGGCGCGCGGTGCTCTTCACCCCGCCCTCGTAGCGATGCTGCGCGCGGTCGAAGTTGCGGTTGAACCAGCGGAAGAAGCGCGCCAGCAGGCCGTTGCCCTCCTGCTTGTCGGGGTCGTGCGGCTTCAGGATCGTGGCGCAGAGCGCGGGCGTCAGGATCAGCGCGACCAGCACCGAGAGCACCATCGCCGAGACGATCGTGATCGAGAACTGGCGGTAGATCACGCCGGTCGAGCCGCCGAAGAAGGCCATCGGCAGGAACACCGCGGAGAGCACCATGCCGATGCCGACCAGCGCGCTGCTGATCTCGTCCATCGACTTGCGCGCGGCTTCCTTGGGGCTGAGGTGCTCGGTGACGATCAGGCGCTCGACGTTCTCGACCACGACGATCGCGTCGTCGACGAGCAGGCCGATCGCCAGCACCATGCCGAACAGGGTCAGCGTGTTGATCGTGAAGCCCGCCAGCGCCATCACCGCGAAGGTGCCGAGCAGCACCACCGGCACCGCGATCGTCGGGATCAGCGTCGCGCGCCAGTTCTGCAGGAACAGGAACATGACGAGGAAGACGAGCACCACCGCCTCGATCAGCGTGTGGATCACCTGCTCCACCGACAGCCGCACGAACGGCGTGATGTCGTAGGGGTAGATCACCTTCACGTCGGCGGGCAGCGTCTTGCCGATCTCGGCGACGCGCGCCTTGAGCAGGTCGACCGTGTCGAGCGCGTTCGCGCCCGCCGCCAGACGGACGCCGAAGCCCGACGCCGGCTTGCCGTTATACTGTACGTCGAAGCCGTAATTCTCGGCGCCGATCTCGACCCGCGCGACGTCGCGCAGCCGCACCACCGAGCCGTCGGTGCCGGTCTTGAGCCGGATGGTGCCGAACTGCTCGGGCGTCTGCAGCCGCGACTGCACCGAGACGGTCGCGTTGAGCATCTGCTCCTTGGGCGCGGGCTGCGCGCCGATCTGGCCGGCGGAAACCTGCGCGTTCTGCGCCTGCACCGCGGCGGTGACGTCGGCGACGGTCAGCGCGTAATTGTTGAGCTTGAGCGGATCGAGCCAGATGCGCATCGCATATTGCGAGCCGAACACCTGGAGCTCGCCGACGCCGTTGATGCGGCTGACCGGGTCCTGGAACTTGGACACGACCATGTCGGCGAGGTCGTTGTTGCTGTGCGACCCGTCGGTGGAGACGAGGCCGACCACCGCGAGGAAGCTCGCCGCCGACTTGGTCACCTGGATGCCCTGGCGCTGGACCTCCTGCGGCAGCAGCGGGGTCGCCGCCTGCAGCTTGTTCTGGACCTGGACCTGCGCGATGTCGGGGTCGGTGCCCTGCTCGAAGGTCAGCGTGATCGTGACGACGCCCGCCGAGGAGGAAGACGACGAGAAATAGCGCAGATTGTCGATGCCGCGCAGCTGCTGCTCGATGATCTGCGTGGTGGTGCGCTCGAGCGTCTCGGCGTCGGCGCCCGGATAGGTGGCGGCGATCGCCACCGCGGGGGGCGCGATCTCGGGGAATTGCGCGACCGGCAGGCTGCGGATCGCGATGATCCCCGCCAGCATCAGCGCCATGGCGATGACCCATGCGAAGATGGGCCGGTCGATGAAGAAGCGCGACATGCGGCGTTACTTTCCTTGCGCCTGCTGGCCCTGCTGTCCGCCGCCCTGCTGGCCCGGTGCACCCTGGCCCGGCGCGGCCTGCGCGGCGTTCGGATTGTACGGCACCGCCTTCACCGGCATGCCGGGACGCAGCATCATCGCGCCCTCGACCACGACCTTGTCGCCGGCCTTGAGGCCCGAGGTGACCAGCCAGTTCTCGCCGATGGTCCGCGGCGCGGTGAGCGCGCGCGGCTGGAGCTTGCCGTCGGAACCGACGACCAGCACGCTGGGATTGCCCTTCTCGTCGCGGGTCACCGCACGCTGCGGCACCAGCAGCGCATTGGCCTGCGTGCCCTCGACCAGCTCGGCGCGGACGTACATGCCCGGCAGCAGCAGCCCGCGCGGGTTCGGAAACAGCGCGCGGATCGTCTGCGTGCCCGTGTTGGGATCGACGCTGACGTCGGCGAACTGGAGCTTGCCCTCGATCGGATAGACCGAGCCGTCCTCGAGCCGCAGCTGCACGCGCGCGGCGCGGCCGCCGCGCGACAGGTCGCCCGCGGCGATCTGCTGGCGCAGCCGCAGCAGGTCGGCGCTCGACTGGCTGACGTCGACATAGATCGGGTCAAGTCGCTGGATCGTGGTCAGCGCATTCGTCTGACCCGAGCTGACCAGCGCGCCGGTGGTGACGATCGAGCGCCCGATCCGCCCCGAGATCGGCGCGCGGATCGTGGTGCGCGCCAGATCGATCTGCGCGGTGCGCAACGCGGCCTGCTGCGCGGCGACGTCGGCGCGCGCCTGCTCGGCGGAGGTCACCGCATTCTCGAAGTCCTGCCGTGCGATCGCGTTGATCTTGACGAGCTCGCCGTACCGCCGCTGCAACGCCGCACTCGACGCGATCGCGGCGCGCGCGCGCGCCAGCGCGGCGCGGGCATTGGCGACCTGCGCCTGATAGGGCTGCGGGTCGACGCGGTAGAGCGCCTGACCCTTCTTGACCTGGTCGCCCTCGGTGAACAGCCGCGCGGTGACGAGGCCGTTGACCTGCGGGCGCACTTCGGACGTCTCATACGCGCTGGTACGGCCCGGCAGCACGGTCGTCAGCGTGACCGACTCGGGCTGCACCGTCACCACGCCGACCTGCGGCGGTGCGGCCTGCCCCTGCTGCTCGGCGCCGCCCTTGGCCGCACCCTGCTCGTTCCCGCCGCCGCTGCACGCGGCGAGCGGAACCATCACCAGCGCCGCGAGCGCCAACCCCTGTTTTGCCATGGACATCTCGTCGAATGTGTGTGAGTGATCGCTCACTCACGAATGCTGCTACTGCGAAGAGAGCAGATCGTCAATACGAGTAAGAAGATGACGTCAGACGACCGCATGGCGACGGTGCCGCGGGATCGGAGCGGCAAGGCAAACGCGCGTCGCGCCAAAATAGTTCAAGCCGCACGGGAACTTTTTGCCGAGCACGGCTTCCACGCGACCGGCATGGCGCGGATCTCCGAGCGTTCGGGCGTGCTGGTGGGGCAGATCTACCGCGATTTCGCGAACAAGGAGGCGATCGTCGCCGCGCTGGCGGAGCAGGACCTCGCCGATTTCCTCGGCGGCGACGAGCTGTGCGCGGGGCGGTGCGCGATCGACCGCGTCGCGGTGCGCGCCTGGATCGAGCGGTTCATCACCTGCGCGGACATGCCCGACGAGCGGCTCGTCTCCGAGATCATCGCCGAGACCGCCCGCAACCCGCGACTGGCCGAGATCTTCCGATCGCTCGACGAGCGGCTGCGCGAGCGGCTGATGGAGGCGTTGCGCACGATCGTTCCCGACGCGCGTGCGATCGAGTCGCTGCGCTGTCTCGCCGAGTCGATCCTCGTGGTCTCCGCCGGGGTGTTCCAGCGCCGCCTCGTCAAGAACCGCGAGACGCCCCCGGCGGTCGTGGCCATGCTGATGGACTTCATCGACCGCGAGCTCGATCGTCTCGGCGCGCCGGGCTGACGCCCCCTCCCCATTGCGGGCCGCTCGGACGAGCGACTAGATAGGCAGGATTTCGAGGGGGATCCGCTTGTCGTCAAAGCCTACCAAGCTGGCGGATCTGGCCGCGCTGGCGGGTGTGTCCACCGCGACCGTGTCGCGGGCGCTGTCGGGCCACCCGTCGGTCAGCAAGGCGACCCAGGCGCGCATCCAGGCATTGGCACGCGAGCACGACGTCCGCCCCAACCAGATGGCGCGCAACCTCCGGCTGCGCAGCACCGGCGCGATCGGGCTGGCGATGCCGCTGGGCCATGCGCGAACCCAGCACCTCACCGACCCCTTCTTCCTCTCCCTGCTCGGCTATATCGCCGACCTGCTGGTCGATCGCGGTTACGACGTGCTGCTCTCGCGCGTGCTGCCCGAGAACAACGACTGGCTCGAGCGGCTGGTCGATTCGGGCCGGGTCGACGGGCTGCTGCTGATCGGCCAGTCGGACCAATATCGCACGATCGAGCGAGTCGCGGCGCGGTACGGACCGCTGGTCGTCTGGGGCGTGCATCGCGCCGGGCAGCGCCATCTCGCGATCGGGTCGGACAATGTCGCCGGCGGGCGGCTGGCGGCGACGCATCTGCTCGCGCGCGACCGGCGCCGCCTGCTCTTCGTCGGCGATCCCGCGCCGCCCGAGTTCGCCGACCGGCTCGCGGGCTTCACCGCGGTGGCGCGCGAGGCGGGGGTACGCGCCGAGGTGCTCGCCACGCCGATGGACCCCGATCGCGTCCATGCCGCGATGCGCACCCGGCTCGCGGTGGGCACGCTGCCCGACGCGGTGTTCGCCGCCTCCGACGTCGCCGCGATGAGCGTGCTGCGCGCGGCGAGCGAGGCCGGCATCGACGTGCCCAGCGACATGGCGGTGATCGGCTATGACGATGTCACGCTGGCGGCGCACACCTCGCCGCCGCTGACCACGATCCGGCAGGATCTGGCCACCGGCGCCGCGCTGATGGTCGAGCGGCTGGTCGCGCGCATCGCGGGCGAGCCGGCGGACGCGGCGGTGATCCCCCCGGAGCTGGTGGTGCGCGCCTCGACCTAGCGCGTGGTTCATCTGCTGTGACCGGCGAGGTGCTCCTGCGACCGCCGGAGCACGCCTTGGCCCCGTGTATCCGACGTTGACGCTGGTTCGAACCGCGACAGTCGCTCGACCGCAATCGATTGCAGCTCCCGGCGGTCTACCCTAAGGGCGTGCCGGACGAAGCACCACGGGAATCGGCATGACGATGGAGCAGCGCCTCGCCGCGATCGGACCGCGACTTCGTCGCCAGCTCGAACGGCTGTACGGCGCGCGCGGCGACACCGGCGAGCTATGGGCGATGACGGTGGCGCTGCTGCACGAGCGCGCGGTCGAGCGGCCCGCCGCGCTCGTCGCGCTCGACGCCGCGCGGCTCGCCGATCCGGACTGGTTCGTCCGCCCCGACATGCTCGGCTACTCGACCTATGTCGACCTCTTCGCGGGCACGGTCGCGGGGCTGGCCGAGCGGGTGCCCTATCTGCGCGACCAGGGCGTTCGCTACCTCCACCTGCTCGCGCTGCTCAAGGCGCGCGCGGGGGACAGCGACGGCGGCTTCGCGGTGGCCGACTATCTCGCGGTCGAGCCGCGGCTGGGCGACATGGACGAGCTGGAACGGCTCACCGCGCGGCTGCGCGAGGCGAACATCAGCCTCTGCGTCGATCTCGCGCTCAACCACACCGCCGACGATCACGTCTGGGCGCAGGCGGCGCGCGCGGGCGATCCCTTCTATCGCGATTTCTACATCGTGGTCGACGCCGCCACCGCTGCCGCGCGCGACGCCGAACTGCCCCAGGTCTTCCCCGCCACCGCGCCCGGCAATTTCACCGCGGTGCCCGCGATGGGCGGACATGTCTGGACCACCTTCTACCCGTTCCAATGGGATCTCGACTGGCGCAATCCCGACGTCTTCCTGTCGATCCTCGACGTCGCGCTGCGGCTCGCCAACAAGGGCGTGGAGGCGTTCCGGCTCGACAGCATCGCCTTCCTGTGGAAGCAGCCCGGCACCGACTGCCGTAACCTGCCCGAGACGCATTATATCGTCCGTGCGCTGCGCGCCGCGCTCGACATCGTCGCGCCTGCGACGCTGCTCAAGGCGGAGGCGATCGTGCCGACCGCCTTCGTGCCGCCCTATTTCGGGAAGGACGAGGGCGACGGGTTCGAGCCCGAATGCCACCTGGTCTACAACAATTCGCTGATGGTGGCGGGCTGGGTCGCGCTGGCGGAGCGAAGCGCGGCCCTGCCCGCGGCGATCATCGCCGCTTCCGGCGGGCTGCCGCGCGGCGCCAATTGGCTGAGCTACGCGCGCTGCCACGACGATATCGGCTGGGGCTCGGTGCTGGGCGACCTGCGCGCGATCGATCCCGCGCCGGAGCGCCGGCTCGCCGATGCGGCGCATCGGCTCGAGGGCGCGGACGGCGGCTGGGGCCGCGCCGAACCGTTCCAGAGCGACGGCGCGCTGCTCCACGGCAGCAACGGCACGCTCGCCTCGATCGCGGGGTTGGAGGCCGCGCGCGACGCGGACGAGCGCGAGGCAGCCTTTCGCCGCATCGCGCTGCTCAACGCGCTGGCGATCGCGAGCGGCGGGCTCGCCACCACCTACATGGGGGACGAGCTGGGGCAGTTCAACGACCGCAGCTATCGCGACGATCCCGAGCGCGCGCACGAGGGGCGCTGGCTGCACCGCCCCGCGATGGACTGGGACGCGGTCGATGGCGCGGCATCGCGGCGGATCGGCGGCGACCTGCGCGCGCTGCGCGCCGCGCGCGTGGCGAGCGGCGGCGCGGGGGCGCCGACCTCGCTTCCGACCGGCATGGACGCGCTGCTCGGCATCGGCTGCGGCAGCGACCGAGTGTTCCTCAATTTCGGCGCGGCGGCGCTGCCGCTGCCCGCGGCTGGACGCGACCGGCTGACCGGCGCAGTCTGCGACAGCGTGCCGGGCTGGGGCGTGGCGTGGCTGGAGGGCGGACGATGAGTCGCGGGAGCAGTCGCCGGCGATCGCGCGGGCCAGCGGGACGAATCCGGTGAACCGCCCGCGGCTCCCGCTCGCGCGGATCGTCGAGATGAACCTCGGCTTCCTGGGGCTGCAATTCTCCTTCGGCCTGCAACAAGCCAATATGGCGCCGATCTACGGCTATCTCGGCGCGGACGAGGCGACGCTGCCGCTGCTATGGCTCGCCGGCCCGGTCACCGGCTTGCTCGTGCAACCGCTGATCGGGGCGATGAGCGACCGCACCCAGTCGCGGCTCGGCCGCCGCACCCCTTATTTCATGGTCGGCGCGGTGCTGTGCAGCCTGTGCCTGTTCGCCATGCCGTACAGCCGGACCTTGTGGATGGCGGCGAGCCTGTTGTGGATCCTCGACGCCGCCAACAACGTGACGATGGAACCGTATCGCGCCTATGTCGGCGATCGGCTCGCGCCGGATCAGCGGACGGTCGGGTTCCTGACGCAATCCGCCTTCACCGGGCTGGCGCAGACGCTGTCCTATCTGGCGCCGAGCCTGTTGGTGTGGATCGGGCTCGACAAGGATGCGGTGGACGCCAACGGCATCCCCGACATCACGCGGATCGCCTTCGTGATCGGCGCGATCCTGTCGCTCTCGACGATCCTGTGGTCGATCTGGCGCGTGCCCGAGCTGCCGCTGCCGCGCGAGGAACGCGCGCGGCTCGTCGCCGAGCCGCTGACGCTGCGCGCGGCGCTGGCCGACCTCCGGCTGGCGCTGATCGAGATGCCGCGCCCGATGCGCCAGCTCGCGCTGGCGATGCTGTGCCAATGGTATGCCATGTTCGCTTACTGGCAGTTCATCGCCTTCGCGCTGGCGCGTTCGCTCCACGGCACCGCCGATCCGGCGAGCCGCGCCTTTCGCGACACCGCGCTGACGGTCGGGCAGCTCGGCGCCTTCTACAATGCGGTGGCGTTCGTCGCGGCGCTGGCGCTGGTGCCGCTGGCGCGGCGCTTCGGGGTGAAGCGGGTCCATGCCGGCTGCCTCGCCGTCTCGGGCGCGGCGATGCTCGCGATCCCCGCGATCGGCCAGGAGGCGTGGCTCTATCTCGCGATGGTCGGGATCGGGATCGGCTGGGCCGGGATGATGGGCAATCCCTATGTCATGCTCACCGACATGATCCCGCCCGAGCGCAACGGGGTCTATATGGGCATCTTCAACATGTTCATCGTCATCCCGATGATGATCGAGAGCCTGTCGATCCCGTTGTTCTACCACCGGCTGCTCGGCGGGGATGCGCGCGGGGTGCTGGTGCTCGCCGGGACGCTGATGCTGCTGGGCGCGGTGGCGACCGTGGCGGTGGGGCGCGGCCGACGCGTGGCCGCCTAGCGAGGGATCGACCCGGGGTGAACCAGCGCGGTGCTCCTGCGGGCGCAGGAGCACGGTTCACGCGAGGTGACGATCTTCACGGGTGGTTGCCCTCAGCCGAACGCGGTCACCGCCTCGGCGATCACCGCATAGATACGGTCGAGCTCGTCGGCGCCGATGCAATAAGGCGGCATGACGTACAGCGTGTCGCCGAGCGGACGAAGCAGCACGTCGCGCTCGCGGAAGAAGGCCATGAGCCGCGGCGCGCGGTCGGAGAGATAGCCCGCGCCCTCGCCCAGTTCGAGCGCCGCGATCGTACCCAGCGCGCGCCCCCCGCTCACCCCCGGCAACGACGCGAGCGCCTCGACCCGCTCGCGCTGGCGCGCCGCCAGCGTCGCCACCCGCGCGCGCACGGGCTCGTCGCGCCAGATCGCGAGATTGGCGCAGGCCGCGGCACAGGCGATCGGGTTGGCGGTATAGCTCGACGAGTGGAAGAACATACGCGCGCGGTCGGTGCTGCGATGCGCCTCGAACAGCGGCTCGCGCGCCATGGTCACCGCCAGCGGCACCGCGCCCCCGGTCAGCCCCTTGGACAGGCACAGGATGTCCGGGACGACATCGGCCTGCTCACACGCCAGGACGGTGCCGGTGCGCCCCCAGCCGGTCATCACCTCGTCCGCGATGAACAGCACGCCGTGACGCGCGCAGATCGCGTGCATCGCGGCCAGGACCGCGGGCGGGTAGAACAACATCCCCCCTGCGCCGAGCACCAGCGGCTCGACGATGAACGCCGCCGCTCCCGCCGCGCACGCTTGCTCCAGCGCGTCGAACGTCGCCTGCTCGGCGCCCGCCGCGGGAAAGGGGATCGTGCCCACGTCGAACAGCAGCGGGGCATAGGGCCGGTTGAACACGCCGCGCGCGCCGACCGACATCGCGCCGATCGTGTCGCCGTGATAGCTGTGCTCCATCACCAGGATACGGTCGCGCGGTTCGCCGCGCGCGTGCCAATAGCCGAGCGCCATCTTGAGCGCGACCTCGACGCTGGTCGATCCCGAGTCGGAGAAGAAGACCCGCGTCAGCGCCGCGGGCATCATCGCGACCAGACCGCGCGCCAGTTCCTCGGCGGGCGCGTGGGTCCAGCCCGCGAAGATGATCTGGTCGAGCCGCTCGGCCTGGTCGCGGATCGCCGCGACGATGCGCGGATGATTGTGGCCGTGGGTCGTCACCCACCAGGACGAGATGGCGTCGACGACGCGGCGCCCGTCCGCGGTGTGGAGCAGCGCGCCGTCTCCGCGCGCGACCAGCGGGATCGGCTCGCCCAGCCCGTGCTGGGTGAAGGGATGCCAGATCGGTGAGCCGCTCATCGGAAATCCTCCGCGTCGAAGCCCGCGGCGAATGCCGCAGCGAGCGCGGGCGCGTCTAGCCGCGGCAGCAGCGCCAGCCGCCCGAGCCGCCGCAGTCGCCCGATCGCCGCGATCGTCGCCTCGCTGTCCTCCTGCGCCGCGCCGACGAAGGCGATCCCGAGCAGCTCTACCCCGCGCGCGCGCAGCGCCTCGATCGAGAGCAGGCTGTGGTTGATCGTGCCCAATTCGGTGCGCGCCACCAGCACCGTCGGGCACGCCCAGCGCGCGATCTGGTCCGCGAAGAGCCAGTCGCGCGTCAGCGGGACCAGCGCGCCGCCCGCCCCCTCCACCACCAGCCGCCCCGCCACCGCGGGCAGCGCCAGTTGCGCGGGATCGATCGTCACGCCGTCGATCTCCGCGGCGCGATGCGGCGAGCAGGGCGTCTGGAGCCGATAGACCTCGGGCAGGACGCGATCGCGCGGGACGCCCAGCGCGGTCACGCTGGCGGCGTCGCTGCCGTCCTCGAGGCCGGCCTGGACCGGCTTCCAATAAGACGCGCCGAGCGCCAGCGTCAGCGCGGCGGAGAAGACCGTCTTGCCCACGCCGGTATCGGTGCCCGTCACCGCGATCACGGCGCTCATCGCCGCGCCTCCGCGAGCACCGCGGCCAGCGCGGCGAGGTCCGCCGCCGTGACGTGGAGCGTCAGCGACAGCCGCAGCCGCGCGCTGCCGCTCGGCACCGTCGGCGGGCGGATCGCGCGCACGTCGAAACCGGCCTGCTGGACCGCGGCGGCGAGATCGAGCGCGGCGCGATCCTCGCCGACGATCAACGGCATCACCTGCGTGCCCGTGTCGGTCGCGCCGAGCGGGCCGAGCCGCGCGCCCGCCTCCGCGATCAGCTGATGGAGCCGCTGGCGACGCTCCGCCTCGTCGCCGATCGCCGCCAGCGCGGCGCGCGCCACCGCGGCGGCGAGCGGCGCGGGCGCGGTGGAGAAGATGAAGGGGCGCGCGCGCGTCACCAGGAAGTCGCGTATCACGCGCGGGGCGCAGACCAGCGCGCCCTCGCACCCGAGCGCCTTGCCGAACGTCTTGAGCGTGATGACATTCTCTGCGCCGTCCAGCGCCGCGGCGAGGCCGCGGCCGCGCTCGCCCCAGACACCGACCGCATGCGCCTCGTCGATCACCAGCATCGCCGCATGGCGTGCCGCGATCTCGGCCAGCGCGGTGAGCGGCGCGCGATCGCCGTCCATGCTGTAGAGGCTCTCCACCGCGATCCAGGGCGTCCCCAGCCCGCCGCGCGCGCGCCAGGCGCGGATCGCCGCCTCCACCGCGGCGGGCTCGTTGTGCGCGACCATCGCGGTGTCGGCGCGGCCGAGGCGCATGCCGTCGTGGCTGCTCGCATGGACCAGCGCGTCATACACGACCAGATCACCCGTCTGCGGCAGCGTGCCGAGCAGCGCGGTGTTGGCGGCATAGCCGCTCGCGAAGAACAGCGCGGTCTCGCTGCCGAAGAAGCGCGCGCCCTCCTCCTCGAGCGCCTCGTGTTCGGGATCGTTGCCGCGCAACAGCCGCGATCCGCCCGAACCGAGCGCCACGCCGCGCTCGAGCGCCGCCATCGCCGCCGCGCGCAGCCGCGGGGCGCCGGCCAGCGCGAGATAATCGTTGGAGGAGAAATCGATCCCGCGCCGCGGCGCGAGGGTACGGAGCCGGTCGCGCGCGGCGAGCGCGGCGAGTTGGTCTCGGTGCGAAGCGAGGTGCATCGCGGCGCGTATAGGCCGCGCGGGCGCGAACACCAGCCGCCGCGACGAGCCGGTGGCGCGGCGAGGCGCGGCACGCCGCGGCGCGCGCGGCGTTCACCCTGTCATGACCAGGTCAACCGTCCACCCCGCCGTTCCCGCGATCGCGGGAGTCGCGCTGCTCGGCGCGATCGCCGGCGTCGCGCTCTCGCGCCGCGGCGCACCCGTCACCGCCACCTATCCGCCGCTCGATGTGCCCAAGCACTTCGCCGAGGACGTGTGGGTGGTCGACAGCGGACCGATCAACGCGGGCGGGCTGGTGCTGCCGGTGCGGATGACGGTGATCCGGCTGCGCGCCGGCGGGCTGCTGCTCCATTCGCCGACGGCCTATACCCCGGCGCTCGCCGCCGCGCTCGCGGCGCTCGGTCCGGTGGCGCATCTGGTCGCCCCCAATGTCGCGCACTGGACCTATCTGCCGCGATGGCAGCGCGCCTTCCCGCGCGCGACGCTCTGGGCCGCGCCCGGGCTGGCGGAGCGCGCGCAGGTGCGGCGCGCGGGGCTGCGCGTCGACGGCGTGCTCGGGGAAATGCCGCCCGCGGCGCGGCGCGACGAGATCGATCAGGGCGTGGTGGAGGGCGGAGCGGGCTTCCGCGAGGTCTGGTTCCTCCACCGCGCGACGCGGACGTTGGTGGTGACCGACCTGCTGCAGAACCTCGACGCGGCGCGGTTGCCCGCGCTGACCGCGCTGGTGGCGCGCGCCACGCGCGGCGCATCGGGCACCACCCCGCTGTATCTGCGCGCGGCGCTGCGGCTCGGCGGTGAGACGATGCGCGGCGCCTTGCGTGCGATGGTGGCGCAGGCGCCCGAGCGGGTGGTGATGGCGCATGGCGCGCCGTTCAACCACGGCGGCGCGGCGCGATTGCGTCGCGCCTTCGCCTGGCTCGATTGACCGACTCCCCGACAACAAGCGCCCGGCGCGAGGCACCGGGCGGAGGTTGGTCTAGGGAGCACTAGACGGTCTGGTGCGATGCCCTCGACGGGGCATCGGAACGTGGATCAGAGCGTGTTGCCGGCGGTGGCGCTGACATTGTCGCCCGCCACGTTGCCGGGCAGTGCGCCGAGGTCCTCACCGTTGCCCAGCGCCGAGAAGTTGCCGTCCGCCGGCAGTTCCTCGTTGAGCACCGTGTCATTCGCCAGCGTGTCGTTGGCGGCGGTGTCATTGCTGGTCGGCGACCCGCAGGCGGCGAGCGCCAGCGCCAGGCCGAACCCAGTCACACCGGCGACGATCTTCTTCATCAACTCCGATCCCCTTCGAATAGGCGGCGCCCCGCGCCGTCTGCGACAATCTACACTGAGTCGATCGGAATACAAGGGCGCAGATGCGCCGGTGACCCGCATAGGCGAGCGACACCGTGCGCCCGCACGCAGCGACGACTTCATTGTAGGAGGGAGTCAGGGGAGGAGGAACGTACCCTCGATCACGGTGACGCAGTCGCCGCGCAGGATCACCCGCTCGCCGTCGAGGCGGCAGCCCACGCGCCCGCCGCGCGCGCTCGCCTGGAACGCGCCGAACGAGTCGAGGCCGAGCTGCTCCGCCCAATAGGGCACCATCACCGCGTGCGCGGAGCCCGTCACCGGGTCCTCGGGGATGTCGAAATAGTCGGTGAAGACACGGCTGACCACCTCGGCGGTCTCGCCGCGCGCGGCGACGATATGGACGAACGGCCCGAGCGCCTTGATCGCACGCCCGTCCGGCGTCGCCGCCCGCACCGCGGCCTCGTCGGCGACGATCACGAGCGCATAGCCCTTCTCGTGCCACAAGGTCTCGACCGCCTCGACACCGAGCGCCGCGACGATCTCGGGCAGCGCGCGCGGCGTCGGCTTCCAAGCCGGCAGCGCCATGGCGTAGCTCGCTCCCACGGCGCCCTCCGCGCGCGCGACCTCGAGCACGCCGGCCTGGCGCGTGCGGAAGCGCACCGCGTCGCGGTCACCGTCCGACGAGAGCACGAAATGGCCGCTCGCCAGCGTGGCATGGCCGCACAGCGCCACCTCCGCGGCGGGCGTGAACCAGCGCAGCTCGAAGTCGCTGTCGCCGCTCGGGTCGGGGACGAGGAAGGCGGTCTCGCTGAGGTTGTTCTCCTCCGCGATCTGCTGGAGCAGCCGGTCCTCGGGCCAGCTCGCCAGCGGCATCACCGCCGCCGGATTGCCCGCAAAGGCGGCGTCGGCGAAGGCGTCGATCTGGGCGAAGGGAATGCGCATCAATAGCCTACTCGCTTGCCGAACCAGTGCGGCGTGACGTCCGCCTCGACCAGCGGATTGTCGGTGTCGACATGGCCCTCGGGGTCGAGGTGGATCAGCGTCTCGACGCGCGGGAAGGTCTGGCGCAGCGCCACCTCCACCCGCTCGACGATGTCATGCGCGTCTCGCACGGTGAGGCTGGGGTCGACCTCCATGTGGAATTGCGCGAAATCGTGACTGCCGGCGCGGCGCGTGCGGAAATCGTGGATGCCGCGGATGCCGGGCTGGCGCGCGGCCACCTCCATGAAGGCGGCGCGCTGGTCCTCGGGCCATTCCTTGTCCATCAGCATGTCGATCGCCTGGCTCGACGCCTGGAACGCGCCCCAGGCGAGCCACAACGCGATGGCGATGCCGAACACCGGGTCCGCCCCCGCCAGGCCGACATATTGATCGAGCACCAGCGCCGCGATCACCGCCACGTTGAGCAGCACGTCCGACTGGTAATGGACGTTGTCCGCCAGGATCGCGACCGAGCCGGTGCGCCGGATCACGCTGCGCTGATAGGCGAGCAGCGCGAAGGTGGCGAGGATGGCGAGCACCGAGACGACGATACCCAGCCCCGCGTCCTCGTTGGCGGCGGGTGCGGAGAAGCGCTGGATCGCGCGCACCGCGATGCCGATCGCCGAGGCGGTGATCAGCACCACCTGGAACAGCGCGGCGAGCGCCTCGGCCTTGCCGTGGCCGAAGCGGTGGTCGTGATCGGCCGGCTCGGCGGCGAGTTTCACGCCGTACAGCGTGACGAGGCTCGCGAGCAGGTCGAGCCCGGTGTCGGCCAGGCTCCCCAGCATCGCGACCGAGCCGGTGTGCCAGGCGGCATAGCCCTTCACCACCAGCAGCGACGTGGCCATCGCCACGCTGGCGAGCGCCGCGCGCATCGCCAAGGGCACGACGCGGCGGCGTTCCTCGTTGGTCATGGGAACAGCAGCCCCTCGGTCCATTCCCCGCCGGAACGGGTGAACAGGCGCCGCTCGTGCAGCCGGTGCGCGCGATCCTGCCAGAATTCGATTTCCTCGGCGGCGACGCGATAGCCGCCCCAGAACGGCGGGCGCGGCACGTCCTGCCCGTCGAACCGCGCGCGCATCGCCTCGACGCGCGCCTCGAAGGTGGCGCGCGAGTCGAGCGGGCGCGACTGGTCCGAGGCCCAGGCGCCGAGCTGCGAGTCGCGGCCGCGTGAGGCGAAATAGGAGTCGCTCTCGGCATCGCTGACAGGGCTCACCGCCCCGGTGACGCGGACCTGACGGCGCAGCGACTTCCAGTGGAAGAGCAGCGAGGCCTGGGCATTGGCGCCGAGCTGCTCGGCCTTGCGGCTGCCGCGGTTGGTGTAGAAGACGAAGCCGTCGGGGCCGTGCCCCTTGAGCAGCACCATGCGGACCGACGGCCGTCCGCCGGCATCCGCGGTGGCGAGTGCCATCGCATTGGGGTCGTTGGGTTCGCTCTGTTCCGCCTCGGCGAGCCAGCGGTCGAAGAGCGCGATCGGATCGTCGGCCATGCCGCGCATCTAGGCGAAAAGGGCCGCGATTTCCACGCCCGATCGGGCGTGACCCGGGCCGAGGGAACCCGCTCGGCAGCAAATGATTGAATCGCCTCCGGAACAAGGGAAGCGACATGGCCGCGCGGGCATATTGGCAGGGACAGATCCGGCTCGCGCTGGTCTCGATCCCGGTGGAGATCTACTCGGCGACCAAGTCGGGCGCGCAGGTCAGCTTCCACCAGATCCACGAACCCTCGGGCAAGCGGATCAAATATGAGAAGGTGGTGCCGGGCATGGGCCCGGTCGACACCGACGAGATCGTCAAGGGCTTCGAGGTCGAGAAGGGCGAATATGTCCTGCTCGAGCAGGACGAGATCGACGCGGTCAAGCTCGAGTCGAAGAAGACGCTGGAGCTCACCCAGTTCGTCGATGCCAGCGACATCGACGTGCTCTATTACGAGAAGCCCTATTTCGTCGTCCCCGCCGACGATCTCGCCGAGGAAGCGTTCATCGTGCTGCGCGAGGCGCTGCGGCGGACCAAGAAGGTCGGGCTGGGGCAATTGGCGATGCGCGGGCGCGAATATGTCGTCAGCCTCAAACCGTGCGGGCGCGGCATGGTGCTGGAGACGCTGCGCTACGCCGACGAGGTCAACAAGGCGCAGGGCTATTTCCGCGACATCCCCGACGAGAAGCCCGACCCCGAGCTGCTCGACCTCGCCGAGGCGCTGATCGAGAAGAAGAGCGGCGCCTTCGACCCGCAGGAGTTCCACGACCGCTACGTCGACGCGTTGCGCGGGCTGATCGAGCGCAAGCGCAAGGCGCACGGGCGCAAGATCATCGAGGACAAGGACGAGGGTGGCGGGCGCTCGGGCTCGAACGTGGTCGACCTCATGGCCGCGCTGAAGAAGTCGATGGAGGGCTCGCGCGGCGCGGCCAACGAGAACGCGCGCGCGGGCAAGGCCGGTGCGAAGCCGGCGACGAAGCGCGCGCCGGCGAAGAAGCCGGCGGCGCGCAAGCCGGCGGCGAAGAAGAGCGCGTGAGGGTCACTCCCCGCCTCCGTCATCCCGGACTTGGTCCGGGATCCACTCGTCCACGCGAGCAACCCTTTCTGAGTATGCGGCACCGTTGGTCCGGACCCAAAAGGCGGCTTAGTCTTTCATCACCGTCATCCCGGCCTAGGGCCGTGATCCATGGCGCCGCGAGAGCAACGCGGACGGCTCTCGCGGCGCCATGGATCCCGGGTCAAGCCCGGGATGACGGGGCAAGTCGCTTCCGCGACAATAAACCTTTTTGGGTCTGGACCCGTGGATCCCGGACCAAGTCCGGGATGACGGTGGTGGTTGGGGCGATCGCGTATCGCAGCGGCCACCCGCATGAGGATCGGGTCGCGTGACGAGGAAGAAAGGCGAGGCCGCGCCCTCCCCCGCCGATCCGCTCGCGCGCTACAACGCCAAGCGCGACTTCACCCGCACCGCCGAGCCCGCCGGCACGCTCGCACCGGGCAACGGCAACAGCTTCATGGTGCAGAAGCACGACGCCACGCGCCTGCACTGGGACTTCCGGCTCGAACTCGACGGCGTGCTCAAGAGCTGGGCGGTGACGCGCGGTCCCAGCCTCGATCCCGACGAGAAGCGGCTCGCGGTGCGCACCGAGGACCATCCGCTCTCCTACGCCACGTTCGAGGGCACGATCCCCAAGGGCGAATATGGCGGCGGCACGGTGATGCTGTGGGACCGCGGCACCTGGTCGCCGATCGCGGGCAAGAGCGCGCGCGACCTCGACAAGGGTCATCTCCATTTCGTGCTCGACGGCGAGCGGATGAAGGGCGAGTGGCTGCTCATCCGGCTGCGCCCGCGCGGGAAGGAGAAGAACGAGAACTGGCTGCTGCGCAAGATCGACGACGCCTACGCCGGCGGGACCGACACGCTGGTCGAGACCGCGCTGACCAGCGTCGCGACCGGCCGCACGATGCAGGAGATCGCCGAGGGTGCGCCGCCGCACGAGCAGGCCGCCGCAGCGAGAGCGAAACCTGCCAAGGCCAGGTCGCGCAAACGCGCGCGCAAGGCCGCCCCGCCCGCCTATGAGCCACCGCAGCTCTGCACCTTGGTCGATTCGGTGCCGGGTGGCAGCGACTGGATACATGAGGTAAAGTACGACGGCTATCGCGCACTCGTCGCGGTCGCCGACGGAAAGGCCAAGGTCTACACGCGCAACGGCCTGGACTGGACCGACAAGTTCGGCGGGATCGCCTCGGCCGCGGGCGCGCTCCCGGTCGGCAGTGCGCTGATCGACGGCGAGATCGTCGCCTTCAAGGACGGACGCCCCGATTTCTCGACGCTCAAGGACGCGATCAGCGGGGGCGGCGCGATGACGCTCTTCGCCTTCGACCTACTCGAGCAGGACGGCGAGGATTTGCGCGGGCTCGCCAACGTCCAGCGCAAGGAGCGGCTGCGCGCGTTGGTCGGCGCGGGCGAGGAGCGGCTCCAGTTCGCCGAGCATGTCATCGGCGCGGGCGAGCGATTGTTCGAGACGATGTGCCGCGAGGGCTTCGAGGGGATCGTCTCGAAGAAGGCCGACGCGCCCTATCGCGGCAAGCGCACCCAGGCGTGGCTCAAGGTAAAATGTACCCGCCGGCAGGAGTTCGTCGTGGTCGGTTGGACGCCGTCGGACAAGCGCCGCGGCTTCCGCTCGCTGCTGCTCGGCGTCAACGAGGGCGGCGAACTGCGCTACGCCGGCAAGGTCGGGACCGGCTTCTCGGGCGCGCTGATCGAGGAGCTGACCGCCCAACTCGAGAAACTCGAGCGCAAGACGCCGACGGTCGCGGCGCCGCGCGCGGCGGTACGCGGGGCGCGTTGGGTCAGCCCGAAGCTCGTGGCCGAGATCGCCTTCACCGAGACCACTCCCGAGGGCGTGCTGCGCCACCCCAGCTTCCTCGGCCTGCGCGGTGACAAGAAGGCCGCGGAAGTGGTGGTGGAGCGGCCCGCGCCCGCGCCGAAGGCGGCCGCAGCGCCGACCACGTCGATCAAGGTGTCGAGCCGGGACCGCGTCATCTTCCCCGAGAGCGAGGTGACCAAGGGCGACCTCGCCGATCATTATCTCGCCGTCGCCGGGATCATGCTCCCCTGGGTCGGCCACCGCCCGGTCAGCCTGGTGCGATGCCCGCAGGGACGCGCCAAGCACTGCTTCTTCCAGAAGCACGACGCCGGCTCGTTCGGCGACACCGTGCACCAGGTGCCGATCCGCGAGAAGGACGGCTCGACCGAGAACTACCTCTACGTCGACTCGGCGGACGGCCTCGTCGCCTGCGTGCAGATGGGGACGATCGAGTTCCACGGCTGGGGCTCGACGGTCGCCGAGCTGGAGCGGCCCGATCGCATGGTGTTCGACCTGGACCCCGACGAGGGCCTCGACTTCGCCGACACGAAGCGCGCCGCCGAGCATCTCAAGGAGCAGCTCGCCGAGCTCGGCCTGACCAGCTTCCCGCTGCTGTCGGGCGGCAAGGGCGTCCATGTCGTGGTGCCGCTGACGCCCGCGGCGGAATGGCCCGCGGTGCGCGACTTCGCCGAGCGCTTCGCGCGCGCGCTGGCGCAGGCCGAGCCCGAGCGCTTCGTCGCCAACATGAGCAAGGCTAAGCGCAAGGGCCGCATCTTCATCGACTATCTGCGCAACCAGCGCGGCGCGACCGCGATCATGCCCTATGCCGCGCGCGCCCGCGCCGGTGCCCCGGTGGCCGCGCCGGTGTCCTGGACCGAGCTGCGCGACCTCGACACCGCGGCGCGCTGGCACGTCGGCGACGCCGCCGAACTGATCGCGCGCGCCAACGGCCGCTCGCTCAAGGGCTGGGGCGTCGCGGATCAGGTGCTGCCCGAAGTGTGAGGCGTGGCGGCAAACTCCTCCCCGCGCGCGCGAGGGATTTTAGCGCCCGGCTACCGCTATAATGGACGGATGCCGCTCCGCCGCCTTCGCGCCCCGACGCTCGTGACGCTCGCCGCCGTCCCGCTCGCGGTCGGGTCGGTGCCGCCCTCCTGGATCGGCACCGCGCAGGACCGCCTCGCCGTCGACGCGGCGTTACACGCGCTGAGCGACCGTCTCGCGGCCAGCGACAGCGCGACGCTCGTGCTCGACGGCTGGTGCGCCGAGCATCGCATGGCCGCCGATCCCACGATCACGGCCGAGCGGATCCGCGCCGACGCGCGCCCCGCCCCGCCCGAGATCCGCGCGCTGCTCAAGGTCCCCGCCACCGAACGGCTCGGCTATCGCCACGTCCGGCTGCGCTGCGGCACGCACGTCCTCTCCGACGCGGACAATTGGTACGTCCCCGCGCGGCTCACGCCCGACATCAATCGCCAGCTCGACACCAGCGACACGCCGTTCGGCCGCGCCGCGCAGCCGCTGCAGTTCCGCCGTCACACCCTGTCGAGCCGGCACCTCTGGTCGGCGTTGCCGCGACACCCGGACAGGCCGGCGCCCGATCGCTGGCCGGACCGCGCCGGGATCGGCGCGACGGACATCGTGATCGGGAACCGCGCATTGCTGCTGCTGCCCGACGGCGCGCCGATCAGCGCGGTGGTGGAGCGTTACACCGGCGCGGTGCTCGCTTACCCCGCGGCGCCAGTGGCGCGTTGAAAGATCGCGCCGCGGCTTTGCACTGCACCGCGGCATCGCTTAGGGTCAGCTTCGCCCGCGCACGGAGGATCGAGTGGCGACCCAGCCTGCCCTGTTCGATGCCGGGACCAACGCGCGCCGCTGGCTCGACGATTACGCCGGCCATCCCGACGACGCGATGCGCGCGGGCGATCCCGCCGCCGCGCTGGCGATGCTGGAGGAACTCGCCGCGGTTGCGGGGGACGATCTCGGCCACGCGCGCGAGCGGGTGCAGCGCCACGCCGCCGACATCGGCACCGGCTTCCGCATCATCGGCGAGGAGGCCGAGCGCCCCTGGCCGGTCAGCCCGATCCCGCTGCTGATCGAGGCGGACGAATGGACGCGGATCGAGCGCGGCGTGGTGCAGCGCGCCGATCTGCTCGAACGTGTGCTCCAGGATCTCTACGGCGAGGCCCAGCTGGTCCAGCGCGGGCATCTGCCCGCCACCCTGGTCACCGGCAGCCCGTATTTCCTGCGCCCGCTGGTGGGGCTTGCCCCGCCGGGTGGCCATCACCTGCGCTTCGTCGCGGTGGATCTCGGCCGCGGCCCGTCGGGCGAGTGGCGCGTGCTCGCCGACCAGTTGCGCACCCCCACCGGCGCCGGCTATGCGCTGGAGAACCGGCTGGCGGTGAGCCGCACGCTCGGCGGGTTGCAGGGCCGGCTCAACGTGCGCCGCCACGCGCCCTTCTTCGCCGCCTTCCGCGACGGGCTCGCCGCCGCCTGCCGCCGCAGCGACCCGCGGATCGGCCTGCTCACCCCCGGCCGCTACAATCCCAGTTACCCCGAGCAGGCGCATCTCGCGCGCTATCTCGGGCTGCTGCTGGTCGAGGGCGACGATCTCGCCGCGCTGGAGGACCGGCTCTATGTCCGCACCATCGGCGGGCTCAAGCGGGTCGACGCGCTGTGGCGGCGGCTCGACCCGCGGCTGCTCGATCCGCTCGCGTTCGACTCGCACTCGCGCATCGGCGTGCCGGGGCTGATCGATGCCTGGGCGGCGGGCAATGTCGTGCTGGCCAACGCGCCGGGGGCGGGCGTGCTGGAGAGCGCGGCGTTCGGCGCCTTTCTCCCCCAGCTCGCGACGCGGCTGACCGGGGCCGATCTGATCCTGCCCAATATCGCGACCTGGTGGTGCGGGCAGCCGCGCGAGGCCGAACACGTCCGCGCCGAGCTGCCGTCGCTGCTGCTCTCCTCCGCCTTCGGGGCGCGGACGCTGGGACTGCCCGGCGAGCTGCCGGTGGCGGGCGCCGATCTGTCCGACGCGCAGGCGGCCGCGCTGCTGGAGGACATGGCGCGGCGCCCGCAGGATTATGTCGGGCAGGAGATCGTCCGCCTCTCGACCATGCCGGTGGTGATCGCCGACCGGATGGAGCCGCGCCCCTTCACGCTGCGCGTCTTCGCGGCGCGCGACCGCGACGGGCGCTGGCAGGTCATGCCCGGCGGCTTCGCGCGGATCGGCGCCCATCCGGACCCGCGCGCGGCGGTGATGGGCGAGGGCAGCTGGTCCGCCGACGTCTGCGTCCACGGCCGCGAGACGGTGGCGCCGGTGTCGCTGCTGCCCGCGGTCGACACGCTCCACGTGCGCCGCAACCCGGGCACGCTGCCGAGCCGGGTCGCGGACAATTTCTTCTGGCTCGGCCGCTATCTCGAGCGCGGCGAGGCGATGCTTGCGGTGATCCGCGTGATGCTGGGCAATTCGATCGACGCCGACGCGGGCGCCGCGCTCGGCACCGACACGGTCGCCAAATTGGTCGCCGAGCTGGTCGGTGCCGGCGCCGCGCCGCCGCCGCCCTCGCTGCGCCGGGCCGATCTCACCCAGTTCGCGCGCACCGCGATGGAGGCGCGCGCCCATGGCTGGCAGTCGGTCGCCGCGATCAACGCGCACGCGCAGCGGATCGCGGGCGGCTCGCGCGACCGGCTCTCCGCCGACATGGTGCGGCTGCTCGACGCGCCCTTCCCCACGCATCGCGGGCTGCTCGATCGCGCCGGCTCGCTCCAGCGCCGCTACGCCGCGATCGCGGGGCTGTCGGCCGAGCATATGGGGCGCACCGCGGCGTGGCGCTTCCACGACCTCGGCCGCCGGATCGAGCGCGCGCAGGCGATCGCGCGCGCCGCGCGCGTGTTCGGCACCGTCGGCGCGGGGCTCGACGATCTCTCGACCCTGCTCGATCTGGGCGACAGCCAGATCAGCTATCGGCAACGCTATCTCACCGGCATCGCGCGCGTGCCCGTACTGGACCTCGTCGTGCTCGATCCCGGCAACCCGCGCGCGCTCGCCTTCCAGGTCGAGGCGATCCGCGAGCATCTCGCGCGGCTGCCGGTGCTGGAGGATGACGGCATGGCCGAGGCGCAGCAGATCGAGGCGACCGAGCTCTACGCGATGGTCGCGCCCGAGCAGGCCGCGACGCTGACCGGCGAGTTGCTGCTCGCGGTCGAGCAACGGCTCGGGCGGCTGTCCGACGCGGTGGCGCGGCGCTATTTCCTGCAGGGCGCCGAGCCGCTGCGCGCGGGCGGGCTGACGCTGGCGTGAACGCGACGCTTGCCAGCGCGGCGATCAGCGGCGAGAGCGCGGCGGTGACGTCACCGATCCGCTACGACATCCATCATGTGACGCGCTTCGATTACGGCAATGCGGTCAAGTTCGCGCGCTGCAACCTGCGGCTGCGCCCGATCGACTGGCCCGGGCAGCGCGTGGAATCCTTCGCCCTGACGGTCGCGCCCGCGGGTCGCGTCCAGCCCGCGCGCGCCGAGGCGGGGCTCGCACATGTCGAGCGGCTGGTGATCGAGGAGCCGGTGCGCTCGCTGACGATCGAGAGCCGCGCGCGTGTGACGATCGCGCGCGACGTGCCCGTCCCCGCGGCGACGGACCCCAGCCTCGCCGAGGTTGCCACGCTCGCGCGCGGCGTCGCCGATCTCTCCGCGGCCGGTCCGGCGGCCTATCTCTACCCCTCGCCGCTGATCCCGCTCGATCCGGCGATCGCGGCCTATTGCCGCGAGGAACTCGACCCCGGGCGCAACGCGCTCGAGGCGGGGATCGCGCTGGCGCGGCGGATCCAGCGCGACTTCACCTTCGATCCCACCGCCACGCTGGTCGACACGCCGCCGCATCAGGCGTTTCGTCAGCGCCGCGGCGTCTGCCAGGATTTCGCGCAGGTGATGATCGCGGGGCTGCGCGGCTGCGGGCTGCCGGCGGCCTATGCCTCCGGCTATATCCGCACCCTGCCCCCGCCCGGCCAGGAGCGGCTGGTCGGCGCCGACGCCACCCATGCCTGGGTGCTGCTGTGGTGCGGGCCGGCGCGCGGCTGGATCGGGCTGGACCCGACCAACGGCATCTGGATGGCCAGCGACCATGTGCTGGTCGCGATCGGGCGCGATTACGCCGAGATCGCGCCGGTCGACGGCGTGGTGCTCGGCTCGGGCGCGCAGGCGATGCACGTCAGCGTCGACGTCGCGCCGCTGACGGACTGACGTCGAGGCTCAGCCGCGCCGGTCGAGCGTGGCGATGGCGTGCGCGGCGGCACGGCGCGCGGTGCCGGCGAGTTCCACCTCGCCCTCGGAGAAGCGCAGCCACCACTGCCCCAGCGCGGCGAAGCCGAGCGTCCCCGCGATCCCGGCGACGCGATGCGCCAGCGCCGCGATCGCGGCATCGTCGCGATCGTCGCGGACGCGTTCCAGCAGCCGCCGGAAACTGCGCAGCAGATCGCCGAAGGCGTGGCTGCCGAAGGTCGCCTCCAGCCGGTCGAGCGTCGCCAGCGTCTCGTCGCGACGCCACGCGCCGAGCGCGTCCGCGAGCGCCGCGGGCGAGGCCGCGCGGTCGACCGCGGCGTCATAGCCGGCGCCGCGCCAGTCGGTCGCCGCGATCCACTCGGCCGAGGCGAGCGCGACCACCGGCACCTGCGCCAGCTCGATCGCACCGGCGCGCAGCGTCGCGGCAGCGCGCCCGCCCTCGTCCACCGCACACAGGATCACCTCGGGGCGAAGCGCCGCCCCCGCCACGGGTGCGGCGGCGTGCCAGCCGATTTGCGCCAGCGCGCCCGCGATCCGATCGCGCTCGGTCGCGGGGGCGAGAATTAGGGCCAAGGGAGGACAATTGTCCGAACGCATTGAAACTCCGCCACTTTGGTCCAAAAACCGCTCGACTCAGCCGGCTTGGAAAGAGACGCTATATACCCATAAGAAGATAAGCATTTCAGAATGATCGAAGAGCAGGAGCGACAGCTGGGCGGCCGCGTCCTGGTGGCCGACGACCATCCGCTCACGCGCGAGGGGCTGGCGCTGGCGGCGCGCGCCGCGATGCCCGGCGTGACGGTCGTCGGCGCCGGATCGATCGGGGAGGCGGCGGAAGCCGCGCGGCGGGGCAGCTGGCGCATGATCCTGCTCGATCTCCAGCTCCCCGACGCGCACGGCTTCTCCGGCCTGCTGACCTTGCAGATGCACGCGCCGGTCGCGCGCGTGGTGGTGGTCAGCGCCAGCGAGGACTCGCATCTGGTCGAGGCGGCACGGGCGCTCGGCGCCGCGGGCTATCTGTTCAAGAGCCTGCCCCTCGACGCGCTGGCCGAGCGGCTGCGCCGGGTCGATGTCGGCCATGTCGCCTTCCCGCCGATCGATCCCTCGGCCGTCAACGTGGGCGACCTGAAGTCGCGGATCGACGCGCTGTCCCCGGCGCAGCGCGGGGTGCTGATCGCGCTCGCGGACGGTCGCTCGAACAAGCAGATCGCGCGCGATCTCGACGTCACCGAGGCGACGATCAAGGCGCATCTGACCGCGATCTTCCGCAAGCTGGGGGTCAGCAACCGCGCGCAGGCGCTGCTCGCGGTGCAGCCGCTGATGGGCGGGGCGCGGTGAGCGCCGAGGAGCGTCCGGCGCCTCCCTCGGCGCGGCGCTTCCTGCTGATCGCGGCGATGGTGCCGCTCTCGATCGTCGCGCTGATGGCGTGGACCGACGCCGAATATGCCCGCTCGGAACGGCTCTACGCCGCGGCGCTGCGCTCGTTCGATCGCGAGCGCGACCAACTGTCGCTGCTGTCTGCCCTCAAGGACGCGGAGACGGCGCAGCGCGGCTATCTGCTCACCGGCGATGCGGCCTATCTCGGCCCCTTGAGCCCCGCGCGCGCCACCGCGGCGCGGCTGCAGCGGATACCGGGGGTCGCCACCGCGGAGATCGCGGCGCTGGTGGAGGCCAAATTCGCCGAGCTGGATCGCACGCTCGCGCTGGCACGCGCCGGCGACCGCACCGCCGCGCGCGCGGCCGTCGCGGCGGGGGAGGGACGGCGGCTGATGGACCGGCTGCGCGCGGCGGTGGCGCGCGCGCGCCACACCAGCCGCGCGCAGGTCACCGCGCAGCGCATCGCCTTCGCCGAGCGGCGCGCGGAGTTGCGCCGACTGCTGCAAGCCTCCGGTGTGTTGCTGACGATCGCGCTGGCGGTGACGCTGCGCTCGCTGTGGCAGTCGCGCCGCGCCGCCTATGACGGCGCGCTCGCGGCCTATGAGGGCGCCGAGCGTAACGCCGCGGTGCTGCGCAGCACCAGCGACGCGCTGATGATCCTCAATCCCAGCGGCACGATCGAGCAGGTCAACGCCGCCGCGGCCGAGCTGATCGGCGCCCCCGCGGCCGAGCTGGAGCGCCGCGACGTCGCCACCGTGCTCGAGCTGGCGGAGGGGAGCGGCGACTTCCACCGCCGCATCGGCCTGCGCGACGGTCGACTCGCGCGCAGCTTCCTGCCCGGCCGGCGCGTGCGGCGGCGCGACGGCAGCGAGGTGTCGGTCGACGTCGCGATCGGGGTGATGCGCGTGCCCAGCGGCGACCATCTCGTCCTGTCGCTCCGCGACGTGTCCGAGCGCGCCCGCGTGGAACGCGCCAAGGACGAGCTGATCTCCACCGTCAGCCACGAGTTGCGCACGCCGCTCACCTCGGTGGTCGGCGCGCTGGCGCTGCTGCGCGGCGGCACCGTCGAGGAATTGTCGCCGCAGGCGGCGCGACTGGTCGACATCGCCGACGGCAACGCGCGACGGCTGATCCGGCTCATCAACGACATGCTCGACATCGACCGCATCGAGTCGGGCCAACTCGCGATGGCGCGCGTCCCGCTCGACCTGCGCGCCGTCGCTGCCGACGCGGTACGCGACGGCGAAGGGCTGGCGCGCAGCCGCGGCATCACATTGGTCCCGGCGCCCGGTCCGGTGCCGCTGACCGTGGCGGGCGACGCGGGGCGGCTGCTCCAGGTGGTGACCAACCTGCTCTCCAACGCGGTCCACGCCTCTCCCCCGGGCAGCGAGATCCGGCTCGTCACCGCCGCGCTGGAGGGGCGCGCGCGGCTGTGCGTCGAGGATCGCGGTGGCGGCATCCCCGACTCGCTGCGCGAGCGTTTGTTCGAGCGGTTCCAGTCACACCGGACGCCCGGCCAGGCGGTGGGCACCGGGCTGGGCCTCGCCATCGCGCGCGAGATCGTGTGGCGCCACGACGGCGCGATCTGGTTCGAGGATCGCGACGGCGGCGGGACGCGCTTCGTGATCGAGCTGCCGCTCGCCGCGGCGAGCGCGGTCGAGGCGGCGCCCGCGATGGCTGGCGATCGCCCGCTGGTGCTCCACGTCGACGACGATCCCGACGTGCGCGAGACGGTCGCCGCCGCGCTCGCGGAGACCGCGCGTGTGATCGCTGCTCCCAGCCTGGACCGGGCGCGTGCGCTGCTGCGCGAACGCGCCCCCGCGCTCGCGATCCTCGACATGCAGGTGGTCGACGGTCACGGGCCGGAGCTGATCCCCGACCTCATCGATGCGGAGGGCGCGCCGATCCCCGTCATCATCTTCTCCGGGCAGCAGATCCCCGCCCCCCTCGCGGCGCGCGCCGATGTGGTGCTGACCAAGGGGCGCCACTCGCTCCCCGATCTCGCCGCCACCGCGCGGCGGCTGCTCGCGACGCGCGCGACGACCGCGCCGCCGACCGTCGGGCCTAAAGCTTGATCGCCCCGCTCCATCTGCTGTTCGTCGACGACGATCCCGACATCCGCACGATCGTCGAACTCGCGCTGGGGCTCGACCCGACGATCGCGCTCCACGCCGCCGCCTCGGCGCGCGAGGCGCTGGCGCTCGCCGCGGCGAGCCGGTTCGACGCGGCGCTGCTCGACGTGACGATGCCCGACATGGACGGACCCGCGCTGTTCACCGCGTTGCGCGCCTATGCGCCGCGGCTGCCGGTGATCTTCATGACCGCGCACGGCCGCGACCATGAGGTCGCCGCGCTGCGCACGCTCGGCGCCGCGGGAGTGATCGTCAAGCCGTTCGAGCCGCTGTCGCTCGCCGCCGAGCTGCGCGCGCTGCTCGGCACGGCGCCGCTCAGCGGGTGAGCGTCGCCTCCCAGCGCGCGATCGCACCGGCGAGCTGACGCGTGCTGAGCGGGGCGGCGAACTCGATCGCGAAACTGTCGCCGCGGTCCCAGGCGAGCCGGCCCCGCACCGCGAGCATCGCGTCGATCACCACCTCCAGCGCGTCGCCCGGCGCGCCGGGCAGCGCGCCCGCGACGCGGATCCCGCCCAGCCCGAGATCGATCGCGCGGCACTCGCTCAGCCCCGCACCGGTCACCAGCTCGACCGGCCCTTCATAGCCGAACCGCGGGCTGCGCGGGGTCGCCTCCGCCGCGCGCACCAGCTCCTCCGCCGGCGTGTCGACGAACGTGAGCCCGACCGCGCGGTCGCTCACCCAGCACACTTCCGCCGCGCGGAGCGGCAGGCCGCGCGTCTCGATCTGCACCGCCGTGCCCACCGGGGGCGGCGCGTCCAGCTCGATCCCCACGCCGCCGGGGGAAAGGTTGCGTACCGTACAGACGCGCTGCCCGCCCGCGACCAGCAAGCGACCGAGCGCGTAGAGCGTGCGCTGTCGCGGCGCGGCGCGCTGCTCCGCCTCGGCGGGGGGCTGGACCAGGATCCCGACCGCCTCGTCGTTCGCCGCATCACGGACCGCTCGCGTCATCATCCTCGTGTCCCCAAGAGCGCGCCGACACTGTCGCGATCGAACTTCATCCGCAGCGTCAGATACGGCCCGCGCCGCGTATACCGATCCTGCCCGAAGTCACGATCACGATAGCCGCTGACATTATAGCCCGCGCTGATCCACAGGTCACGCGCCGGCGACACGCCCAGGCTCGGCCCTGCGCTGAACGCCAGCGTGTGGCTGGTGATGCCATGCTGTGCCGATCCCTGGACGCCGATGTCGAACCGCCCGCCCAGGTCGCGCCGCACCTCGGCGCCCACCACCTGGGTCAGCCCGGTGTAATCGTCCGCGCCGAAGCTGCCGCGCACCCATTTGATGCCGTGGTACAGCGTCAACTCGATCCCGTGCCCCTCGCCCTCGGCGCCCGAGCGATAGTTGAGCGCGGCATTGTTGACCGCGCGCAGCGTCGCCTGGAACGCGCCCGCGCCGGCGGCGACGCCGAGGACGTTGCGATCGGTCACGCCCGCGTCGGCGCGGTCGCGGCGGAGCTGGAACCGCTCCAGCAGCGACCAGCGGCTGTCGAGCGGACGCCACGCCAGCGCGATGTCGCCGGACAGCGACGAGGCGCGCTGCGCGGGCGACTGGTCGATCGTGTACCAGCGCAGCCCGGCCGCGATCGTGCGCCCCTCTCCCAGCGAGCGCAGCAGGTTGCTGGTCAGGCCGAGGCGATCCCCCGCGTCGCTCGCGCGATATTCCGCGCGCCCGTTCCACGACCAGCGATCGGCGCGATAGGTCGCCCCGAGCGTCATCGCGGCATAATCGGTGCCCGCCGCGTCCTGGATCGACGCGCCGCTGATCCCGCCCGACTGGAAGGCGTTGACCGCGGCGCCCGCGGGAACGCTGCCGCGCAGCGTGCTGCTCGCGTCGAGCGTGGCGTCGACGATCCAGCGCCGGCCGAGCGGCAGCGACTGGCTCAGCCCATATTGCGCATAGACGCGCCCCGCCTCCTCGCCGCCGACCGCCTGCTGGTTGACCGTGCTCATCAGCTTGGCGCCCGACCAGGGCGCGACGTCGAAGCCGACCCGCGCGGTGCGCGCGCTATAGGTCGCGCCCTCGGCGATCTCATAGCCGCCGATCAGCCGCACCGTCGGCGCGATGCGATAGCCCGCGGTGAGCTGGTGGCGCACCGGGAAGTCGACGCTGGCCTTGTCGCCGCCGGGCGCGACCTGGGTCTGGCCCGCGAGCGTCAGCTTGCCGTCGAGCACCGCCTGGGTGCCGCCGAGCGTGAGCAGCCGCGAGTCGCGCTCGGCGCCGTCGATGCCGCGATCGGTCGCCAGCTGCGCACCCGCATAGAGCGTGCCGCGCTCGCGCCGCCATTCCAGCCGCGTGTCGATCGCGGTGCGCCGCCCCGGGCCGTCGAGCTGCTGCTGGTACCAGCCGGTCGCGGTGAGCGCGAGCCGTGGGTCGAGCTGCAGCCGCCCGTCGAGCCCGACGCGGCGCGTCCCCGCCTCCACCACATTCTGCTGCGACACGCCGAAGGCGCGGTCCTGCTGGCGGGCGTAGACGAGCAGATCGGCGCGGGCGCCGTGATGCTCCGCCTCCGCGAGAAAGGCCTGGCCGACCCGAAGCCCGCCGCGCCCGCCGCTGGCCGCCTCGGCGCGCACTTCGGTCGCCGCGCCGGCGCGCGCGCGCACGTCGACCGCGAGCACGTCCGCGGTGGCGGTGGTCTCGTCGTGGAGCGCGGTGGCGCCGAGCTCGACCGCGCCGCGCGCCAGCTTCACCGCGGCACGTCCGCCCGCCACCATCTTCCGGCCGCTGCCATAGGTCTCGTAATCGACCACCACGAACACCGGGTTGAGCGCGGCGTCGCGCGTCAGCACCGGCTCGCGGAAGCGGATCGTCCCCGCCGCGGTGTCGATGTCATAGTCGAGGTGGCGCGTCATCTGGGTGGTGGCGATGATCCGCTCGGGGCGGAACCGGTCGCGCACCTCGATGCGCAGCTTGTCGCTGTTGGGCACGATGTCGCGCGCGGCCAGCCGATAGGGACCGCTCAGCCCGTTGCCGGGGATCTCGTCGCGCGCGTAGCGCTCGTCGGTGTGCGCGGCGAAGGCGCTGAACTGGAGCCGCTCGCCGTCATATTCGGCCTTGAGCCCGTTGAGCGTGCGGCTGTAGCGGCCCAGCCGGGTCGCGGTCAGCCCGGTCTCATAGTCGCCGAACAGAGCGTAGAATTCGCGCCGCTCCAGCCGCAGGTACAATTTACGGTCGGTCGCCGCGTCATAGCCCTGACGCGTGCCGTCGCCGTAGACGGTGTAATAGCGATCGGGATCGATCGTGCCGAGCAGGCCGCGGCTGCGGTCGCGGCGGCGGTCGCTGTCATAGGCGATCGTCGCGAGCCAGGATCCGCGCACCCGCCCCTTGGCGTAGAGCGCGAGCTGGCCGTCGCGCACCACCCCGCCGCGCACGCCGCGCGGCAGCACGCCACTGTTCCGGCGCAACACGTCATAGCCGAAGGTGCCCGCGCCGAAGCCGACGACGGTCCAGTTGCGCGCCGGCGCGGCGAGCCAGCCGGTCAGGTCGATCGTCCGCCGCGATTGCCGGTCCGCCAGCTCGACATGCGCGCGCACCGCGCCGCCCTGCATCGTCGGCTCCAGCGCGACGAAGGCATAGCCGTCGTCGCCCACCACCTGCGCGCTGTGCGTGCCGCCGTCGGCGACCTGGCGCCGCTCCTGCGCGAGCGCGACATCCTCCGCGACCGCGTAAGGCGCGTCGACCCGGACCGTCAGCAGCGTGCCCGCGCGCACCGGCCGGCCCTGCCCGTCGGTGGCGCGCAGCGCGAGCAGCGGCCGCGTCAGGCCATCCGCGATCAGCCGGCTCTTCTCCGCCACCGCGACCACCTGCGCGGGCGCGCCCGCGACATGGACGCGGCGGGTCAGCGTACCCACCACCGCGCCCGACGCGTCGAGCACGCGCGCGACCAAATCGTTGTCGCCGGGCGCCACCGGCACGCCGCTCCAGCGCGCGATCGCGATCGTCCCGGCGGGATCGGTGTCAGTGCCGTCATAGGCGATCGGGTCGCTCGGCTGGCCGTTGATCGTCAGCGCGACGCGCTGGCCGGGGCGATGCTTGATGACGACGCGAACCGCGGGCGCGCGCGGGTTATGCTCCGGCTCGGGGAAGAGAAAGGCGATGCCGGGCTGCTGCCCCGCGAACCAGTCGCGCCCCGCCCCCGCGGCCGCGCCGTCGGCGAGCACCGGCACCGGCAGCGCGGCGCTGGCCGCGGCGACGACCCCGGTGGGGCGAAGCTGGAAGTCGACGCGCTTGACCAGGCCGCCGTCGCTCTCGACGAAGCGCGACGCGGCGCTGCCGGCCTGGCGCGTGTCCGCGTCGCACGCGACCGGGGCATGGCTGGCGGGCACCGAATCGCGATCGAGCGCGACGACGTGGCGGCCGGCGCGCACGCCCTCGAAATGGTACAGGCCGTCCTTGTCGGTAACGACATAGGTACCGTCCTCCAGCAGCAGCCGGATCCCCGGCACGCCGCGCCGCCCCGCGACGGGGTCGGCGCAATCGCCCTCGGTGACGCGTCCGATCACGGTGAAGCCGTCGCTGAACAGCAGCGGGCGGATCCGCACCGCCGCGGCCGCCTCGTTGCCGGTGACCCCCGCGCTGGCGCTGGCGAGCACACGGTTGAGCGTCTCGCCGGGCTTGGCGCCCGCGGCGATCGTGACGGTATAGCGCAGCTCCACCGTCGCGTGCGCGGCGAGCTCGGGCACCGCGAAGCGCAGCTGGCGGCCGTCGGGCGCGAGCTCGGGCTCGGCGATGCCGCGGGTCGAGCCGCGCTGGTAGCGCAGGCCGGCGGGCAGCAGGTCGGTCAGGCTGATCGACCGCGCCGCGGTGTCGCCGCGGTTGGTCACGGCGATGCGATATTGCACCGGATCGCCGGGCGAGGCCTCGCGCGTCGAGGCGGTCTTGCTCAACAGCAGCACGGTGTCGCCGGTGCGATCGAGCGGGATGTCGGAATAGAAGGGATCGGGGGTGGAGATGGTGAAGCCCGCGCCGAACGAGGCGTCGTTGATCATGAAGGGGCGCCCCGCCGGGTCGAGCAGCTCGGCGAGTTGCGCGCGATCGCGCGTCGACGGCGCGACATAGGCGCCGGGCGGGACGACGCGCAGGTGGTAGGTACCCGGCGCCACCAGCGGGAAGCGGTAATTGCCCGTGCTGAACTGATAGGCGCGCCCGCTCGCGTCATGCGCCGAGCCGCCGCTGACGACGGTGGCGGGATAGCTGCTGACGCCGTCGTCGCCGAACACCTGCGCGGGCCGGCCGTCGGCGTCGAGCAGGGTCACCTCCGCGCCGTCGATCAGCGCGCCGGTGGCGGAATCGAACACGAAGCCTGCGGGATCGACCAGCACCGCGGCCTCGGAGGGCATGCTCAGCGCATTGCCCGCATAGGCCATGCGGATGAAGGCGCCGCGGCGGCGCGTCGGGTCGCAGGCGGCGAGCTCCGAACGCGTCCCGCCCCCCGGCACGCCGCCCGCGAACACGCCCGTGTTCGGCCCGGTCTCGAGCAGCGGCAGCTTGACGGTGCGCGCGTCGGTGGTGACGTCGATCCAGTCGGTCTCGCGCACGGCCGGATCATGGTTGTCGGCCGCGGCGTCGAGCACGATGATCATCGGCTGCTTGGTGTCGATCGTGCGCAGCGGCGCGGCGCGTGCCAGATCGGCGGCGTCGATCGGCGCGGGCATGAACGGCGCCTGCGAGTCGGGCTCGCAGCGCATCCCGGTGAGCGAATAGCCGATCGGCAGCAGGCGGAAGCTGAGCGAGCTGGGGCGCCTGGTGCGGTCCACCGCCAGCGACACGGTGTTCGAGCTGACCGTCTGCCGCGCGCCGGCCGCGCCGAAACTGAGCTGCGCGGTGTTGCTCACCTGCGCCACCTGCGCGCCCGCGCCCGACGCCAGCGCGGCGAGCGCGCACAGCGTCGCCGCCGCGAACGCGCGCAGCGGGGTGACGAGGGAGAGAGCGGACGTTCCGGGCATGCAGGGTCCCTGCCCGGCGCGCGGGACGCGCCGGGGGGTGAGCGGGGCCGGCGCGCTCGGCGCGCCGGTGATGGGGGCAGGAGGATCCCGGCCTAGTCGATCGTCACCTTGAACGAGGCGGCGACCGAGCCACCCCCGCTGACGTCGCCGACATTGGCGATCACCTTCTTGGCGACTCCGTCGAACGAGGCGGTGAGGCCGTCGGTCTCGGTGGCGTCGTCGGCGTCGTCATCCTCGGTCGATCCGTTGACGACGCAGGCGATGCCGAGCGCGCCGGGGGTACCGATCGAGATCGAGCCGGGCACATAGGTGGTGTGCGCCGGGATGTTGTCGCTCAGCGACACGCCGCTCGCGCCCGCGGTCAGCGTCGCATTGTTGACGCGCAGGCAATATTCCACGGTCGCGCCGGGGATCGCCTTGGGGATGGCGGAGCCCAGCCCGTCGGCCAGCACGCGCGCCGACTTGGCGACCGTCAGCGCGACGTTGTTCACCGCGACGTGATAGCCCGAGTAAGCGCGGCCCTGGCCGTTGCGCGCGATGTCGCCGAGCAGCGCACCGTCGCTGTCGTCGTCGGCGAAGACGATGTCGACCGTGTTGTCGGCGCCGATCAGGTTGAGGTCGGTGGCGAGCAGGATCGACCCCTGCGTCCCCGCCTGGCCGCCCGCCGCCGCGATCACGTGGAGCGAGTCATAGGCATATTGCGCACCCGCCTGATTGGGCACGTTGCCGACGATGAAGACGGTGACCGACGCGTCGGGGGCCAGCTCGTCGATATAGGTCTGGGTATCGACGCCGGCGTCGTAGCGGCCGTTGCCGTTCGAATCGACGTAGGCGCGCAGGCTCGTCAGGTCGAAATTGTCGCTCCCCGGGAACAGGCCGAGCGAGATGTTCTGCTGATCGGGATCGAGCAGGAAGTCCTGCACGTCATTGGTCAGGTTGGTGACGCGGAAGGTGGTGACCGCGTTCTGGTCGTTGAGATTGACCGCGGTCGGCCCGGTCTGCGCGGTGACGACGGTGAAGTTCACCTTCTTGTCGACCACGAACGACGCGGTCGTCGAGGTGGTCGACTGGTTGGTGCCGTTGACCGAATAGGTCACCGACGCGGTGTTGTCGATGCGCGTGCCCGCGGTGGTCAGCTGCGCCGCCGAGGTCTGCGCGTGCGCCGCGCCGGCGATGCCGACGCCGGCTGTGCCGGCCAGCAGCACGGCGATGGCCCGTCTCACGAACATGTCTTGTCCTTCCTGTTACGAACGTGGTGGTGGGAGATCATTTGAGCGCGGCCTGGAACGCGAACTCGCCCCGCGCCCCCGGCGCGAGCGGCCGCGCGAGGCGCCAGCGCACATGGGTGACGTCATCCGCCGCGGCGGCGCGCGTGCCCCCCGCCGCGGCGACGGTCAGCCGGTCGAGCGTGGCGTAGTGCCGCCCGTCGACCGACACGTCGGGCGCGGGCGACCCCGCCATCGGCGCGCGATAGGCGACGCCCTGCGGCACCGGATTGTCGAACACGATATCGCTGAGCGGCTGCGCACCGGTGTTGCGATAGCTCAGCACGAACACGACCCGGTCGCCCGGCACCGCGCGCCGCGCGGGAACCAGCGCGACGCGCGTCGTGCCGTCGGCGGCGCGCTGCTTGCTCTCGACGAGCACCTTCGAGCTCACCTCGAGCGGGCCGGCGGCGGTGGCGGGCGCGGCGATCGCGGCGCCGAGCAGCAGGAGCGAACGGATCATCATAGCTTTCCTCACAGGATGATGGCCTTGAAGCGGATGGTGCGGGTCGCGCCCGCGGGCATGTCGCCGAGCGCGACGCGAACCGCGGCGCCGTCGAGCCGGCCGGGATCGGCGTCGGTCGCGTCGCTGACGGGCTGGTCGTCGAGCGTGATGCTGCCCGCGACGAAGCGCGTGCCCTCGGGCACCGCGTCGCTGACCTCGACCGCGGGGCAATCGCGCGCGAAGCGCGCGACGAGCGTGTAGGTCACCACCGAGCCGACCATCGCGCGCGTGCTGCCGTCGGGCGCGACGACCGACTGCGCCTTGTCGAGCCGCGCCGCCGCGGTCTCGGCGACGAGGCGGCTGGTGGCGCTGGCGCGCGCGCTGGTGGTGCCGACCACCGCGTCGCTGCCCGCGGGGCCAGCGGCGGGGAGAAGCGTGCCCGGCGCGCCGGTCCCCGCGCGGGCGGTCGCGGTGGCGGTGACGGTGCCGGCGACGGTAGCGCCCGCGACCAGCACGAAGACGCGCGCGCTGGCCCCCGGCGCCAGCGTCACCGCGGCGTCGCCGCGATCGATCGCGGGATCGTAGCGGCCGTCGCCATCGACGTCGGGGACGATCGCGCCGACCGTCGCGCCCGCCGCGTCGACCGCCGCGGTCAGATCATAGGTCGCGGGCGCGTTGCCGCGATTGGTGACGGTGAAGGCGACGGGCAGCGTCGCCGCGGCGTTCAGCGCCACGCTCGCCACCTCGGCGACGAGCGCCACGTCGACCACCGCGTCGACCGCGACGGTGACGGTGTTGCTGTCGATCGCGCGCGGCGTGTCGCCGGCGACCGTCATGCGCGCGGTGTTGACGATCTGCGTCCCCGCCGGCGTCCCCGCACGCGCGGCGCCAGCGAGCGACACCATCGTCGCCGCGATCACCGCCATCCGTGCAGACCACCGAAGCCCGGCCGCCATCGAACCCTCCGCCGCTCGCCCCATGCGAGTGTTCGAGGACGATCAGCGGTCGGTCTGGTTAAGCAGGTCCTAGCGACGTCGTTTCACTAACCGCGATTTCGACCTAAGTATGAGGAACCAAAAGGAGAGTCCGCCCAGTACGGGGAGGCGTGCGGCACGCGCGGCGAGCGGCTCTTGCTTTACGTCAAGGCCGCGCACAGCATCGCGCGGCGCGGATGTCACGCCGCGCGCACGACGTCACCGGGGGGTGGAGTGATGACCGAGGCGCCCGCGATCCTGGTCGGCTGGAAGCGCGACCGCACGCGCCACGGCTTCGTGGTGACGCTGCAGCTGGCCCGCTCGGCGGAAGACGTACGGCGGCAGGATTATGAGCGGGTCAGCCTGGTGGTGAACGACCGCCAGCTGCGCTCGCTCACGCGCGATCTGGTCCGCGCGCTCGACGACCGCGGGCTCGACACCTTCCACCGCCCGACCGGCTGGCGTCGCTGGACCGCGCTGCTGCGCAAGGGGGCGCGCAGGTAGCGAGAGGCGCCCTCGCGGGGGAGGATCTAACAGCAGGGAGCGTCGCGCCGACGCGAGCGGGCGTCTCCGCCTCAAGGACTCCGCTGCGCAATTGCGGGACCGCTCCTCACCTCCCGTCATCCCGGACTTGTTCCGGGATCCACTGCTCCGCGAGAGCAACGCCTTGAAAGTGCGCGGCAGGGTGGATCCCGGAACAAGTCCGGGATGACGGGGGAGGAGGCCGGGATGACCGGGGAGGAGGCCGGAATAACGGGGAGAGCCTGGGCGACGCCGCAGGCGCCACCGAAGCGTCGAGGTGACCCGATGTGCCGCCATCCCGCCCTCGCCTATTTCCCCGCCCCCGGCTCGGCGGCGTGGAGCGGCGCGTGGATGCGCGCGAAGGTGGCGGGCGGCAGCTTGCTCTCGGCGCGATCGTAGGTGAGCAGGCCGTTGATCTCGCCCTCGACATCGGTGGTCTGGGTATAGACCGCCGCGCTCAGCCCCAGCTCGCGCGCCTGGCGGATCACCTCGTCGTACTTGCGCTGGTAACGCGCCTGATAGTCGGCCTTGTCCTTGGCGGTCTGATAGCCCCAGTTGTTGCGCGCGGGGAACCAGAGATGGCCCGGCACCGGCAGGCCGATCCCGCCGAACTCGCCGATCACGATCGCGCGATGCGTCTGATGCGTCGGCGCCTTGGGCACATCCTCATAGGTGTGGATGTCGTACAGGTCGGAGCCGGCATCACCGGTGTCGAGCCAGCCCGATACCTTGTTGACCAGCCGGCTGGGATCGAGCTCGTGGACCATCTTGGCGAGCCGCGTCGAGGCATATTGCCCCCAGCCCTCGTTGTTGACGACCCAGGTCACGATCGAGGGATGGTTGCGCAGGTCGCTGATCATCCGCGTGAGCTCATATTCGAATTCGTTGGTGGTCTCCTGCGGCATCAGCGCCTCGCCCTGCGACGAGGGGCGGACGAACTGGTCGAGGCTCTCGTCCTCCTCGCCCGAGGGCATGTCCTGCCAGATCAGGATGCCCAGCCGATCGGCCTCATAGTAATATTGCGCCGGCTCGACCTTGATGTGCTTGCGCAACATGTTGAAGCCCGAAGACTTGAGATAGTCGATCTCGAAGCGGATCGCCTCCTCCGACGGCGGGGTGAGCAGCCCGTCGGGCCACCAGCCTTGATCAAGCGTGCCGTTCTGGAAGAGCGGCTTGTTGTTGAGCATCATCACCGGCTGGCCGGGCACCTTGCCCGCGCCGATCGAGCTCTTGCGCATCGCGAAATAGCCGTCGACCGTGTCGCGCGCGCCGCCCTGCACCGCGGGGGTGCGATACAGCGCCGCCTCCTGCGCGGTGAGGATCGAGTCTCCGCGCTGGCGATGCGGGCTGTTGTCCGGCCCGGTATAGGGGCTGCGCACCTTCACCAGCTCGACCTTGAGATCGTAGAGGAAGGGATCGTCGGGCGACCACAGATGCGCGTCGGGGATCGCCAGCGTGGCGGGGCGGTTGCCGCGCACCAGCGTGGTCGCGACGGTGCGGCCCTTCTGCGAGGCGGTGATCCGCACCGCGTCGTCGTCCGCCGCGCTGCGGTTGAGCGCGACGTCGACCGAGAGCGTGCCGCGGTCGATATCCGGCGTGATCTTCATGTCCTCGACATGGAGCGCGGGGACGGGCTCGAGCCACACCGTCTGCCAGATGCCGGTGACGGGCGTGTACCAGATGCTGTTGGGCTTGAGCACCTGCTTGCCGCGCGGCTGCGCGCCAGTGGAGGTCGGGTCGGTGACCTGCACCACCAGCTCGTTGTCGCCGGATTTCAGATAGTCGGTGACGTCGAGGCTGAACGCGTCCGACCCGCCGCGGTGCGTGCCGACCAGGCTGCCGTTGACCATGATGCTTGCCTCATAGTCGACCGCGCCGAAGTGGAGCAGCACGCTCTGCCCCTGCCAGTCGGCGGGCACCGCGAAGCTGCGCTTGTACCACAGCCGATCGTCGGGCGTGACCGAGCGCGCCACGCCCGAGAGGCGCGATTCCACCGCGAAGGGGACGAGGATCTTGCCATCCATTTCCGCGGGCTGCGGCGCCGCCTTGGGGCGCACCGCATAGTCCCACTGGCCGTTGAGGTTGAGCCACTTGGTCCGCTTCATCTGCGGGCGCGGGTAGCTGCGCCAGGCATTGGCCGGCGTGACGGCGCGGCCCCAGCGCGTGACGAGATCGCTGGTGTAGATCGTGCCGGCCGGCGTGGCGGGGGCGGTCTGCGCCGCCGCGAGCGGCACCACCGCCGTCCCCGCCAGCGCCGCGACGATCAGGGCCAGCTTGCTCATCATTCCTCTCCCTCAGGCGCGTTCGCGCGTCTTGTCAGCGGGATGGCACAGGCAGACGAGTTGGAAAAGCAAATTATCAGATTATTGGCGACGCCGCTGGCGATCGGGTCATCGCGCGATGAGAAAGTGGTGGGTTACCATCCTACATTAACGCGATCGTCGTGGTGCCGTGTCACATTGCCGCTATGTTTCCCGCCGCTATCCCGCACGCACGCGCGCTGGTCCTCATGGCCGAGGCCGAGCCGTTCCGCGTCGAATATCTCCGGCATGCGCTCCACGAGGCGGGGATCCATCTGCTCGGCCCGGTGCGCAGCGTGGCGGAGGGGCAGGCGCTGCTCGGCAATCTGCGTGATCAACCGGTCGCCGCGATCGTCAATCTCCGTCTGGAGGACGGCAGCGCGCTGCCGCTGATCGAGGCGTTGGACGAGGCCGACGTGCCGCTGCTGCTGATCGGCGAGGCGGGGATGGCGCCCAGTCCGCTCCTGCGCGATCGCGCGATGCTCCTCGCGCCCTTCGCCGCCTATCAGGTCGTGGCGGCGGTGCGCCAGCTCATCGCCGTCCCGCTCGCCACGCCGATGCCCCCGTTGCCGGCAGGGCACGAGCAGCATGGCTGATCGCGACACGCCCGCACCGGGCGCCACCGCGCTGCTCATCATCGACATGATCAACGATCTCGCCTTCGACGGGGGCGAATTGCTCGCCGCCTCCGCGGAGGCGGCGGCGCGACACATCCGCGCGTTGCGCGATGCCGCGGATGCGGCGGGCGTGCCGGTGATCTACGTCAACGACAATTTCGGTCACTGGCTCTCCGAACGATCGGCGATCGTCGACCATTGCCGCGACGAGGCCAGTCGCGGCGGCGCGCTGATCGCGTTGCTCGCGCCGCGCGACGAGGATTATTTTATCGTCAAGCCGCAATTCTCCGGCTTCTACGCGACCAACCTGCCGGTGCTGCTGCCGCAGCTCGGCGTCAGCCGGCTGATCCTCACCGGGATCGCCGCCGACATCTGCGTGCTGTTCACCGCGGCGGACGCGCACATGCGCGACTATGACCTGTGGGTGCCGCAGGATACGGTGGCGAGCGAGGCGCAGGAACATCAGCGCTGGGCGCTCGAGCTGATGCGCCACAGCATGTGCGCCGAGACCGCGCCGAGCAGCTCGCTGCCACTCGCCGACTGGCTCGCCCGCTAATAAGTGGGCCACAGGCCCGGCGTCGCCAGTTCCAGCACATGGCCGTCGGGATCGTTGAAATAGACGCTGTGCCCGCCGGCGGGCCAGTGGATCTCGCTCAGCTCGCATACACCCGCCGCGCGCAGATGCGCGCGCCAGGCCGCATAATCCGCGGCCGCGACCTTGAACGCCACGTGGAGCGGCCCCGCGCCGTCATGGCCGGGGATATGGCCCTGCGGCATGTCCTCACCCGCGGTCGACTGACCGCGGGCGAAGATCAGCAACACGCTGCCGCCGCCGGCGTCGAAGGCGGTCAGCCGCTCCTCGTCGCGCAGGATCGCCAGCCCCATCACGTCGCGGAAGAAGGCGATCGAGCGCGATTTGTCGTCGACGTAGAGCGCCGTCTCCAGCACCCCGTTGAGCGGCGGCATGCCTGTCTCCTTCAGCGCGCCGGATCGTCGACGCCGCGCCCTTCAACGTCGGGGCGCGCCGCGACGATCCGTCACCGCGGGAGCGCGCCGCTCAGAGCAGCAGCCGCAGCGCCAGCGAGGTGGTGCGCCCGTTGACCGAGCGCGCACGCACGATGCCGCCGGGCGGGATGCTGCCGTTCTCGGACTCGGTGAAGCCCAACGTGTCGAAGGCGTTGTTGCTGCTCAGCGAGAGCTGTACCCGCCGGTTCAGCTGCCAGTCCACGAAGGCGTTCACCGTGGTGAAGCCCGGCATCCGCAGCTTGTTCTCGTCCTGCGCGAAGCTGCTGGTGGTGCCCACCACATTCGCCCCCAGCGCGATCGTTCCCAGTGTCAGTTCGGGCGTCGTCTGGAAGATGAAGCGCGCCTGGCGGCGGGGCACATGGCCGACATAGCCGGGATTGATCTGATCCACCGCGATGCGCGAGTCGGTGAAGGTCGCCCCAGCGGTGAGGCTCAACACCCCCTGCGTCAGCGCGCCCTCGGCCTCGATGCCATGCGCGCGATAGATGCGGTCGATGAACGAGCCCGGCGTGGTGATCTGCCCGTTCTGCTCGCCGGTGCGCGCCCAAAAGCCGGTGAGGTCGAGGCGTGTCGCGTCATGGCGGTATTTGAGGCCGCCCTCGACCTGTTCGACGCGGTCCACCGCGGCGCGGCTGTTGGTCAGCGCGCCGGTGGCGACGTCCAGTCCGGGGCCGAACAGCAGCCGGTCCGAGTTGGTGCGCGCGCCGCGGCTGTAGCGCGCGAACATGGCGAAGGGCTCGGCGACCCGCCAGTTGATCCCGGTCGAGTAGGACAGATAGTGCCAGCGGTAGAAGACCGGCGCGGGGCTGCCGAGCGGCAATACCGCGACGCGTCGCTCCGCGCGCGCGATCGTGCCGTCCCCGTTCATGTCGCGCGCGGTCAGACCGACCCGGTCACCGCCGAGGTCGGCGCCATAGATCAACCCTGCCGCATCCCCCGTGTCGTAGCGCACGCTCGCGCCGATCGAGACGCGCCCGAGGCGATAGTTGAGCGAGCCGAACGGCGCGTTGGTGCGGTAGTCGACACGGTGGCGGCGCCGGCAGCAATCACCGAAGAAGCTCGCGCCATAGCCGTAGAAGCCGTCCTGCGTCTCGGCCACACCCTGCGCGTCATACAGGTCGATCAGCGCCGCCTGACCGCGACCGCGCACCTCCAGCAGGTTGGCGGTCCACAACCAGTCGGTCGCGACCCGCTGGCGCGAGCGATAGAAGCCGACGGTGGTGGTCAGCTCGCCGCGCCCGATCGCGTCGACCCGGCTGCCGCGCAGATCGTTGAAGACGTTCCCGAAGCTGTTGAGCTTCGCGTCGAAGACGATGTTCTCGGCGAGCAGGCCATTGCCGCCGCCGAGCCGTCGCGGGTCGCTGACCGGCTGCCCGGCCTGCGCGCCCGTGGCGTAGCGCAGCGTCGCCCCCGGTCCCGCCAAGGCGGTGGCGATGTCGCCCGCGCCGGCGATCGTGGCGGGGAAGTTGGCGATGAAGCGGCCGGTGATGCTGGTGAAGCGGAAACGGTCGATCACGGTCCAGCCGGCCAGCGTCGCCTGTGCCTCCAGCCCGACGGCGTTGACCACGGGGTGCATGCCGTCGCGCAGGTCGTGGACGCTGCGGCGGTTGGCGCCGTCCAGGGTGACGTTGCGCAACGCATAGCGCGAGGCGAGCGCGTCATGCGCGATGTCGAAGCCGGGCAGGCTGTGATAGTGCGGATCGGCGTCGCTGCCGGTCACGCGCACCGGATTGGGCATATAGCTGATCGCGCGGTCGTTCAGCGTCTTGCCATAGAGCCGGACATAGCCGCCCGCGAACTCGCGCGTCAGGTTGAGCTTGATCTGACCGCCGCGGTTGCCGTCATAGCCGACGCGGCGCGGCCCCTCGCCCTGGCGAAGGAAGCCGCCGACGTGGAAGCGCCAGTCGGGCCCCAGCCGCCCGCCATAGTCCATGTCGAGCCGATGCTCGCCATAATCCAGCCCGGTGAGCAGTTGCACCGCGCCGCCCTCTTGCTCGCCGGTCTTGGAGATCAGGTTGATGACCCCGCCGGGCGAGTTGGACGCGAAGGTCGACGCGGACCCGCCGCGGATCGAGGCCACTGCCGCGAGATTGAAGTCGCCGCGCAGGAACACGTCGGCATTGCCGAAGACCAGGTCGCCATATTCGACGACCGGCAAGCCGTCCTCCTGCAGTTGCAGGTATTTGCCACCGCCGGTCGCCATCGGCAGCCCGCGGATCGAGAGATTGGCATTGCCCTCGCCGCCCGAGCTCTCCGAGCGGATGCCGGGGATGTTGCGGAAGATCTCGGCGACCGAGCGGGGGGCGATCTTATCGATGTCGCTGGCGAGCAGCTGGCTGGTCGAGACCGCAGTGTCGAGCCGGTCACGCCCGCGCGCCACCGCGGTGACGACGACGTCGCGATGCGGCTGCCGGGGATCGGCGGTCGTGTCCTTGTCGTCGGCATTGTCGGCCGGCACATCGGCGCGTTGCGCGCTGGCCGCCGGAACACAGAGAGCTCCCGGCGCAGCCGATGCAAGTACCAGCAAAGTAACGAGTTTCATTAGGCGACCCCTTTTTTGTACGGGCCACCTCTATGTTGCGCAAGTTTAACGATTGCGTTGCAGTATCATACCAGCAACGCTCGCGGCATCTGCTCGCAAGCTATTCTATAGACTTAAGTTTCTCGACGATCGCGCGACGTCTCGCCATTTCGCGTCATTACTCAAGATGGATGTTGAGGCGGATCGCCCGTGCCGCCGCGGATCAGTTGCTGGAGCACCACGATCCGTTGGCGCTCCTCGCTGAGGTCGGCCGACGGGTGGTGCTCGACCCGGTCGAGCAGGATGCGCAGCTCCTTCTGCCACGTCTCGCGCACGCTGGTTGCCATGATCGCTCTCCTCGTCGCGCCGTCGCTCGCGGCGCCACCGGGTCAACGCCGGTGGCGCCGAAGCGATGCGACGGAGCGCGATCAATCCTCCCCGGTCGCGCTCGCCGGGCGCGCGCGGTCGGGCGTGGTGCCCTCGCCCGCGAAGGGGGTGAGCCGGAAGGTCACGCGCGTCGGCTCCAGCCGCGTGCGGTATTGCGGCATCGGCAGGCCTGCCTGGCTCCACTCGGTATCACCGCCGACGCCCCATTGCGCCGAGTCGACCAGCAGCGTCACCTGCCCGTGCGGCACCACGTCGGTCGACTTCCACGTGCCCGGCGTGTGACGGTCGAGATCGGCATAGGGGAAGGCCAGCGCGTTCATCATCAGCGGCTGGTCGCCCTGCACGCGCACGCCGCGCCCGCTGCCGGAGAGCTCCATCCAGCGCACGTCGACCTTGTTGCCCGTCTCCTGCGGGCGGATGAAGTCGTGGTTCTGCTCGGCGATCTTGCCGCGCCACAGCCCGATCGGCGCCGAGGTCTTCCGATCGACGTAGCTCTCGTGCGGCCCGCGCCCGTACCATTCCACCTCGGTGACGTCGGTCGGCATCGCGAAGGCGAGCCCGACTCGGAACGGCGCGGGCAGGTCGGTCTTCACCGGCGTGAACTGGCCGTCGACCGCGACGCTGCCGTCCGCCGCCATGGCGTAGCGCGTGGTGAAGGTGGCGGCGCCGTCGCCCAGCGCATAGTCGACCGTGACCTCGGCACCGGCGTCGGTGCGCGCGCTGCGCACCGCGGTGACCCGGCGCGCGTCGCTCATCGCCTTCCACATCGCCAGCTTGCGATCGGTGCCGATGCCGATGTCATTGTCGGTCACCGCGCGCCAGAAATGCGGCGCGCCGCCACTCGCGAGCGTCCGCCCGCCCTGCGCATAGTCGCGCACCAGCCCGGTGGCGCGATCGATCGTGAGCGTCGCGCCGTTCGCCGACAGGGTCACCGCGCCGCTCGCCTGCTTGAGCGCTACCGCTGCCGTAGCAGCGGCGGGCGCGGTCGTCGCGCCCGGCTGCACCTGGAACTGCTCGAAGCCGAGCAAGGTACCGCCTGCCACGCCGGGGATCGCGCCCTCCTTGGCGCGGACGTTGACTGTGACGAAATATTCGGCGCCCGCGCGGCGCTGATAGCCCGTGAGCGGCAGGCCGATCGTCTCCGCGCCGCGCGCGGGAGTGGCGAGCGGCGCGAGCGCACCCTTGGCGACGGGGACACCGTCCTCCTCCAGCTCCCAGTCGAAGCTGAAGCCCGACAGGTCGCGGAAGTCGTGGCGATTGCGCACCGTCACGCGCCCGGTGGCGGGATCGAAGCCGTCGAACTGCGCCGGCGCATAGACCTTGCGCAGCTCGTAAAGCTGCGGGTTGGGCGTTCGATCGGACTGGAGCAGCCCGTCGCCGAACTCGATGTCGCCGCCTGGGTTGGGGCCGTACTCGCCGCCGTCGCCCCAGTAGCGCCGTCCGTCCTTGGTGTAGCGGTACATCGACTGGTCGACCCAGTCCCACACGAAGCCGCCCTGCAGCTTGTCGGGGTGGGCGTAGATCGTGTCCCAATATTCCTTCAGGTTGCCGCCGGTCTGGCCCATCATGTGCGCGTATTCGCACTGGATCATCGGCTGCTTGAAGCGCCAGTTGACGGCATAGTCGCGCATCTTCTCGACCGTGTCGTACATCGGCGCGTAGATATCGGCGAAGTAATTGGGGCGATGGTCGTGGACGCCCTCCCACGTGCCCCAGCCGAGATAGCTGAGCAGCCGCGACGGGTCGCGCTGCTTGGCGGCCGCCGCGCCCGCCTCGAAGTTCGGCCCGATCCCCGCCTCGTTGCCGAGCGACCAGAAGATGATCGAGGCATGGTTCTTGTCGCGCTCGATCATGTTGGTGACGCGGCTGACATGCGCGTCCTTCCACGCCGGGTCGAAGCCGATCTGGAGCTTGGCGCGATCGTCGGGATGGTTGTTGCCCGCCTCCATATAGGCGTGGCTCTCGACATTGGCCTCGTCCATCACATACAGGCCGTAGCGGTCGGCGAGCTCGTACATATACGGGTCGTTGGGATAGTGCGACATACGCAGCGCGTTGATGTTGTTGCGCTTCATCAGCTGCACGTCGCGTTCCATCGACTCGCGCGTGATGGTGTGGAAGGTCTCCGGGTCGTGCTCGTGGCGGTTGACGCCGCGGATCGTGATCGGCTTGCCGTTCACCGTCACGCGCCCGTCGATGATCGCGACGGTGCGGAAGCCGATCCGGCGCGCGCTCGACTCGATCAGCGCGCCCTTGGCGTCGTACAGCTCGACCAGCAGCGTATAGAGGTCGGGCGTCTCCGCGGTCCACGGCCGCACCTTCGCCACGGTGCCACTCAGCGTCACCTTGCGCTCGCCCGACCCCGCCGCCACCGCGGCGCGCGTCTGCTGGAGCACGCGATCGCCGTCCATCAGCACGTAGCGCGCGCTCGCGGCGGCGGTGCCGCCCACCGCCACCTCGACCGCGAGCTTGCCGTCGCGATAGGCGTCGTCGAGCCCGGCGTGGACGAAGACGTCGCGCACGCGCGTCCTGGGCGCGGCGAGCAGATAGACCGAGCGCTCGATCCCCGAGACGCGCCAGAAGTCCTGATCCTCGAGGTAGCTGCCATCAGACCAGCGGTGGATCTGGATCGCCACAATATTGCGCCCCGGCTTGACGAAGCGGGTGACGTCGAACTCGCTCGGCAGCTTCGAGTCCTCGGAATAGCCGACCTTCTCGCCGTTGACCCAGACCTCATAGGCCGAGCCCGCCGCGCCGATGTGGAGGATCACGTCGCTGCCCTGCCAGCCCGCGGGCACGTCGACGTCGCGGCGGTAGGAGCCGACCGGGTTGGTCGCGTGCGGGATCAGCGGGCGGTTGGCCGGGAAGGGATAAGTAACGTTGTTGTAGCGCGGCTGGTCGAAGCCCTGCGCCTGCCAGTCGCCGGGAACCTTGATGTCCTTCCAGCCCGCGACGTCGAAGTCGGGCTTCTCGAACCCCGCGGGCAGGTCGTCCGAGCTGGGGGACAGCGCGAACTTCCACGTCCCGTCGAGCGCGACGTAGCGCGACGAGCGCGCCTCCTCGCCCGCCAGCGCGAGCGCGCGCGTCTCGTATGGGAAGCCGGTGGCGTGCGCGGGCATCTTGTTGCGCGCGTTGACCGCAGGATTCTCCCAGTCGGGCCGCGACGGATCGACCTGCACCGGCTGCACCTGCGGCAGGCCCTGCGCCACCGCCCCCGATCCGAGCGGCATGACCAGCGACGCGGCGGCGACGCCGGCGAGCAACAACGAGCGCATTCCCTCTTTCCTCCCCCTAAGGACGGCCTGTCGCCGCCCTCTTGTTGTCTGACAATAATACTACGCGGCGCCGGCACAAGCGATCTCGGGCAAACCGCTGATGTTGATCGCAAACCATTGCTAAGCGACGGCAGAGACTCGGGCGCCGGCCGAGGGTGTCACGCCAGTTTCACGCGCGCTTCCTAGGGCGGCGCGCATGATCCGTCTCGCCCGCGCGCTCGCGCTCGCCACCCTCCTCGCCGCCCCGGCCGCCGCACGCGACGCCGCGCCGCTGCGACTCAACGACGTGCAGGTGATCGGCACGCACAACAGCTACAAGCGCGCGATGCCCGCCGCGACGATGGCGCGGCTGCGCGCCGCCGACCCGAAACTGGCGGAGGCGCTCGACTATGCGCACCGCGACCTGAACGAGCAGCTCGACAAGGGCGCGCGCCAGCTCGAGATCGACGTCAACTATGATCCGCAGGGCGGCCATTACGCGCGCGGGTCGGACGACCCGGCGCTGCGCCGCCCGGGCTACAAGGTGCTCCACATCCCCGGCATCGACAATTCGTCGAGCTGCGTGCTGCTGACCGACTGCCTGACGATCATCCGCCGCTGGTCCGACGCGCATCCGCGCCACGTGCCGATCATGCTGATGTTCAACGTCAAGGACGAGCAGAATGCGGCGCGCGGCGGGATCGACTCGATCGTGCCCGACGCCGCCGGTTACGACGCGCTCGACGCCGAGATCCGCGCGGTGCTGCCGCCGGCCAAGCTGATCACCCCCGACGACGTCCAGGGCCGCTACCCGACGCTCCGCGACGCGGTGCGGGCGAACAACTGGCCGACGCTCGAGCAGGCGCGCGGCAAGATCCTGTTCGCGTTGGACGAGACGCCCGCGAAGGTGGCGCTGTACCGCGGCGCGCGGCGCTCGCTCGAGGGGCGCGTGTTCTTCATTAACACCGACGAGGACTCGCCCGCGGCGGCCTACCTCACCCTCAACGAGACGATGGCGGACGCCGCGCGCATCCGCCGCGACGTCGCCGCGGGCTATCTCGTGCGCACCCGCGCCGACGCCGAGACGCGCGAGGCGCGCAGCAACGACACGCGCCGCCGCGACACCGCGCTGGCGAGCGGGGCGCACTTTGTGTCGACCGACTATCTCTGGCCCGACCCGCGCTTTCCCGGCGGCTATCAGGTGGCGCTGCCCGGCGGTGGCGTGGCGCGCTGCAACCCGGTGCGGCGGCCGAAGGGCTGCGCGGTGAGCGAGCGCTGACTTGGGCCGCCGCGCCGCCTCGATCGCCGAGCTAACCCGGTCTTTACCTGATCTCGCCTATCGTCACGCGCTATGACCGCGGATTTCCTCATCGACGTCGACGTGCCGCGCGCGTTCGTGCGGATCACCATGGCCGGCTTCTTCGACGCACCGGCGATCGCGCGCTTCGTCGCCGCGCGCGACGCGGCGCACGCGCGGCTCACCTGTGACGCCAATGCGCACGTCACGCTGGTCGATATCCGCGAGATGGACATCCAGGCGCAGGAGAGCGTCGCGCAATTCCGTGCGGTGCTGGCCGATCCGCGCCACGCCTCGCGCCGGCTCGCCTTCGTGGTGGCGCGCTCGCTCGCACGCTCGCAGATCCGCCGCGCCGCCGCCGAGCGCGAAGCCTGCTATTTCGAGACGATCGAGCAGGCCGAGGCGTGGCTGTTCGGCGCCGAATGGGTCGCCGCCTAGGGCGGGTCGACCACCGCCGCCGTGCCGTCCCGCGCGATAGGTGCGGCGCGGTGCGACACCAGCGCTGCGATCATTGCCTCACAGCCCCGCCCCGCGCCGGAGCGTCAGCGCGATGCCCGCCCAGTCGATGTCCTCGCCCTCGGTGGCGATCGTGCTGCGCAGATGGTCGCGCACGATCCCCAGCAGCGGCATCGGCACGCGATAGGCGGTCGCGGCCGCGTCGGTCAGCGTCATGTCCTTGAGCCCGAGCGGCGCGGTGAAGCCGGCGGGGCGGAACGCATCCTCCACCAGCAGGGCGCCATAGGTGCGGTAGATCGGCGCGCCGAACAGGGTCTCGGTCAATATCTCGAGCAGGGCGCCGCGCTCGACGCCGCCGCGTTCGGCCAGGGTCATCGCCTCCGCCATCGCCTCGACCGCGGCCATGATCATGAAATTGCCGCTGAGCTTCACCAGGTTCGCGGCGGGCGCGCGCGCGCCGACGCGGAAGGTGCGCTGGCCGATCGCGTCGAACAACGGCTGTGCCCGGTCGAGCGCGGCGGTGTCGCCCCCAGCCACGACGAACAGCTTGCCCGCCTCGGCGGCGGGCGGGCGGCCGAACACCGGGGCGGAGACATAGCCGCCGGGTCCGGCCTCCGCCGCCAGCCGTTCGGCGAGCGCCACTCCGATCGTGCTGTGCGAGACGTGGAGCGCGGGCGCCGCGGCGATCCCCCGTTCGCCCCATACCACCGCCTCCACCGCGCGATCGTCGGCGAGCATCGACATCACCACCTCGCCCCCCGCCGCCTCGGCCGGCGAGGCCGCGGCGTGCGCGCCTGCCGCGACCAGCGGCGCGACCCTGTCGGCGGAGCGGTTCCACACGCTGACCTCATGCCCCGCCGCGATCAGGTTGCGCGCCATCGCGCTCCCCATCTGCCCCAGCCCGATGAACCCGATCTTCATGCGCTCTCTCCTCGCCGCGCGCGACTTCCCCCCAAGCGCGGCGGCCCCGGCAACGTTCCCGCCGCGCCGCGCCGATCGCGCTCGGCCGGCGGCGCGCGGCTTTTCTCCCGCGGTCCAGCGCTTTGCGCTGTCCTACACGGAACAGGCATGGAACATGGTCGGCGAACGGCGTGACCCGATTCGGTGATCTCGTTCGTAGAAGGGAGGTAAGCCAGCCGCCATGCGTCGCCCTGCCCCACCCCCGGCCGCACGCATCGTCCCGCCCGTGGCGCTCGCCGCGGCGCTGCTGCTCGCGGGATGCGCCGCCAATGCGGTGCGGATCGACGCCGCCCGGGCCGTGTCCTCCAGCGGGCGCGCGGCGGTGGCCGCCACCGCCGCCTATCTCGACGCGGTCGAGCAGCGCCGCCGCGACGCCGCCGCCGCGCTGGTCGCCAGCGACGCGAGCTGCCTGCCCGCCACCCCGCTGCGGATCCAGGTGCCCACGGTCGCCGCGCCGCCTCCCGCCCCGCTCTGCCCCGAGGGCGAGGCGGTCGCACCCGGCTATGCCGCGCTCACCATCGACCTCGGCACCAGCCCGCGCGCGGTGCTGGAGCCGCGCGTCGCGCTGCTCGCCGCGGTCGGCGATTATACCGAGGCGCTCGCGACGATCGTCGCCGCGCCCGACACCGATGTGTCGGCGGAAGTGACCGCGTTCGCCGAACGCGTCGGCCGCGTCGCCACCGCGGCGGGGATCGCGGGGGTCGATCCCGCCTCCCCGCGCGGCGGGGGGCTGATCGCGCTCGCCGCCTTCGCCGCCGAACTGGCGCGCGAGGCGCGGCAGGCCGGCGCGGTGCGCGCGCTGGTGGTCGAGCGCGGCGAGGTGGTGGATCGCGCGCTGGCCGAGCTCCGCGCCCAGGTCGATGGCTGGGGGCGAACCGCCGCGCGCAACGCCGACGATCTGTACGGCAACGCGCTGTTCCGCACCTATCTGCGCCACCGCACCGATCTGACGCCCGAGCAGCGCGAGCAGCTCGCCGCGCGGATCCTCGCCGCGCGCGAGGCGGCGCGCACCGGACCCGAGCGCGCCGCCGCGGTGGCGGACGCGATCGCGCTCGCTGCCACCGCGCAGGCCGACCTGCGCACCGCGCTGTCACGCCACCCCAGCGCCGCGCAGCGCCGCGCCATCGCGCGGCTCAACCTCGATCGCGTCGCGCGCGCGCTCGGTCTGGTCGCCGCGATCGCGCGCCCGCTGTGAGGAACATGCCATGACCCGCTACGCCGAGGCGCTCGCCGCCGCCACCGCGCTGGCCGACCAGCTCCAGGCGCACGTCGCCGACGGGCGATTCCTGCCGCGCTATTTCGACCGGCTGTTCGGGCTGCGCACCGGGCTGGGCGACGCGCTCGACCGCTTCGCCGCGACGCTCGTCACGGTTCCCGGCGACGCTCCCGTGTTCGCGCGCGTGCTCGATCGCGCGGCCGAGGCGCGCCGCGAGGGCGAGGGATTGATGCCGACCGATCTCGCGGTAGAGCGCTACGCCGCCGCGGTGGCACGCGCGACCGAGGCGCTGCGCGCCGATCGTCCCGACGCGGCGGCGCCCGCTCCCGCCGTACCGATGCTTCGCGGCGCGCTGCGCCTCGGTTCGACGGTCGCGCGCGAGGAGCGGCGCACGGTCACCGTCACGCCGGCGGCGCCGACCGACACCGAGCCCTATTACACCAGCCTCGCCAAACTGTTCCCCGTCGAGGCGGTGGCGCTCTACCCGCTCGCCGACGGCATTGCGGGGAGCGATCGCGCGGTGCGGCTGATCCTGATCGCGGTGATCGGCCTGTTCGTCGTCGCGCTGCGCTGGTTCGGTACGCAAGATGCCGGCGGCCGAGCCGATGTCGCTGCCATCGCGGTGTCGCTGCTGTCGTTCCTGCTCTACGCCGCCGCGCTCGGCGGGTTCGGCTATCTGCCGGGGGGCGCGGAGCAGACGCGCCAGCTGCTCGCCTTCGTCACCATCATCTGGGTCGCGCTCGTGCCGCTCGCGCTGCGCCGCGCCCGCCGCTGATCACCATGGGAGACACGCCGATGTGTACGCTCGCGCACCGCCACTCGCTGCACTGTATCCTGCCGCCGTACATCCTCTCGCGCATCGCCGAGAACGGCCCGCCCGAATTGCGCAGCAAAGCGATCCGCGCGCTGATGATCGACCCGTCGATCCGCCTCGTGCGTGCCGCCACCGCGGGGCCGGTGCTGGGCAGCGTCGCGCGGCTGCGCAGCGCGGCGGGGAATGTCCCCACCCCCGGACCGCGTCGCACCATCCGCGACGCCGGGAACCGGCCCGAGGCGCCCGGCGCCACCGTGGTGCGGCGCGAGGGTGACGCCGCCACGGGCGATCCCGCGGTGGACGAGGCCTATGACGGGCTGGGTGCCACCTTCGCGCTGTTCTGGGAGGCCTATCGCCGCAACTCGATCGACGACGCCGGGCTGCCGCTCGACGCCACGGTCCATTACGATCAGGATTACGACAATGCCTTCTGGGACGGCACGCAGATGGTGTTCGGCGACGGCGACGGCGAGCTGTTCAACCGCTTCACGCTCGCGCTCGACGTGATCGGGCACGAGCTGACGCACGGCGTGACCGAGCGCGAGGCGGGGCTGGCCTATGTCAACCAGTCGGGCGCGCTCAACGAGAGCATCTCGGACGTGTTCGGCGCGCTGGTGAAACAGCATGCGCTCGGCCAGGACGCCGCCGCCGCCGACTGGCTGATCGGCGAGGGCCTGTTCACGCCACAGGTCGCGGGCAGCGCGCTCCGATCGATGAAGGCGCCGGGCACCGCCTATGACGATCCCGTGCTCGGCAAGGACCCGCAGCCCGCGCACATGGACGATTTCGTCCGCACCAACCAGGACAATGGCGGCGTCCATATCAACTCGGGGATCCCCAATCGCGCCTTCTATCTCGCCGCCACCGCGATCGGCGGCAAGGCATGGGACCGCGCCGGCACGATCTGGTACAATGCGTTGCTGGACCCCAATGTCCGGCCCAACACCGATTTCGCCGGATTCGCGCGCGTGACGGTGGACGTGGCCGGGCGATTGTACGGCCCGGCTGGCACCGAGGCGACCGCGGTCGCCGAGGCATGGAGCGGCGTCGGAGTGAGCTGATGGCGGACGAGGCGGGGTGCGGTGGCGAGGCGCGGATGCGGGTGGAGGGCGGCTTCGCGCATCTGCCCGGCCGCGCGAGCGACCGGTGCGTGCCGCTCGAGCGCCTGCCGGGCGCCGAGCGTGCCGAGTTGGCGCGGTTGGCGGACGCCGCGGCCTTCTTCGATTGCACGCCCGAGCCCGCCGCCCCGCGCCCCGACGCGCGCACCTATACGATCGGGCTGACGATCGACGGTCGCAGCCGCGAGCTTCAGGTGGCGGAGCCGATCCGCGACCCGGCGCTCGCGGCGCTGGTCTCGACCGTCCGCCGGATCACGCGCGAGCGCGGCTGAGGGCCGCGGCCGCCCGTCGGCGCGCGCCACACGCCGGCTGGCTCAGCTTGTGGTCTCGAGCCGCGGCACGAGCAGGTGCACCAGCAGCAGCGCCACCAGATAGGCGCTCCCCGCCCACACGAAGACCGGCACGTAGGTCCCGACCGTCTCCAGCACCTCGCCGACGTAGCGCGCCATGATCATGCCGCCGACCGCGCCCGCCGCGCCGCCGATGCCCATCACCGAGGCGACCGAGCGCGACGGGAAGGTATCCGACACCATCGTGTAGAGATTGCTTGACCAGCCCTGGTGCGCCGCCGCCGCGACACCGATGATCGCCACCGCCGCCCACAGGCTGGATACGGTCGAGGCGAAGAAGATCGGCAGCACCAGGATCGCGCTCGCCAGCAGCGCCAGCTTGCGCCCGGCATTGACGCTATAGCCGCGCTTGATCAGCCAGGACGACAGCCACCCGCCGCCGATGCTGCCGACGTCGGCGAGCAGGTAGACCGCGATCAGCGGCGGGCCGAAGGTCTTGAGGTCGAGCCCGTGGCGCTTGGCGAAGAAGTCGGGCAGCCAGAACAGGAACAAATACCAGACCGGGTCGGTCAGGAACTTGGCGACGACGAAGGCCCAGGTGCCGCGGTGGCGGAACAGCGATGCCCAGGACGGGCGCGGCGCCGCGGCGTTGAGCTCGTCGGCGTGCTGGTCCGAGGTGATATAGGCCAGTTCCTCGGGCGAGACGCGCGGGTGCTGCGCGGGGGCGCGATAGAAAGCGAGCCACGCCGCCAGCCAGGCGAATCCCAGCAGCCCGGTGATGATGAAGGCGGCCTGCCAGCCGTAGCTGATGGCGATGATCGGCACGACGATCGGGGTCGCGATCGCGCCGACATTGGCGCCGGCGTTGAGGATGCCCGCGGCGAGCGCGCGCTCCTTCTTCGGGAACCACTCGGCGACCGACTTGATCGCGGCGGGGAAGTTGGCGGACTCGCCCAGCCCCAAAGCGAACCGCGCCAGCGCGAAGCCGCCCGGGCTGCGTGCGAGCGCGTGGAACAGCGCGGCGAGGCTCCACACCGTGATCGCCGCGGCATAGCCGATCTTGGAGCCGATCCGGTCGATCACCGCGCCCGAGACCAGCAGCCCGATCCCATAGGCCGCCTGGAACCAGAAGACGATCATGCCATAATCGACCTCGGTCCAGCCCAGCTCGGTCTGCAAGGTCGGCTTGAGGATGCCGATGATCTGGCGGTCGATGTAATTGATCGTGGTGGCGAAGAAGAGCAGGGCGCAGATCACCCAGCGCACGCGCCCGCGCGGCGCCACCGCCGGCGGACTCATCTCAGCTGCTGAACTCACTCGACCCTCCCCGGGGCGACACCCGCCGCCCGCTTGATTCAACCCTCGCGCAACCGCGCGTCCAGCGCCGCGCGGTCCTCCGCGTCGGCCTGCCAGTGATCGGCGAACAGCCCGCGCTCGCCGAAGAAAGCCGAGACGACTCCGCCCTCGCCGACCTCGCGCCACAGCGCTGCGAGCCGCTCCGCCATCGGATCGTTGACCGGCGCACCGTCGCCGCGGACGTGACGCAGCCACGTCGCCAGCGCGGTCAGGATCGCCGGGCAGCGGCGCCCTTCAGCGGCATTGGCGCGCAGGGTCGCGAGCCAGCGCTGCGGGATCTTCTGCGAACCGTCCATCGCGATCTGGATGAGCGAATGCGGCAGCGCCGGGTTGGCGAAGCGCGCGAACAGCGCGTCGGCATAGGCGCCGAGGTCCTGCTCCGGCGCCGGGGTGAGGCTGGCGGCCGCCTCGTCGCGCATCAGCGGCTCGACGATGGCGCGGATCGTGGGATCGCCCACCGCCTGGTGGACGAACTGGTGCCCGCGCTCCAGCCCGAGATAGGCGAGCGCGGAATGGGCGCCGTTGAGCATGCGCAGCTTGGCGAACTCATAGGGCGCGACGTCGGCGACCAGTTGCGCGCCCGCCAGTTCCCAGCGCGGGCGGCGGGTCGCGAACCGGTCCTCGATCACCCATTGCATGAACGGCTCGGTGGTCACCGCGGCGGCGTCGTACAGGCCGATCGCGGCGGCGGTGCGCTCCAGGTCGGCGTCGCGCGCGGCCGGGACGATGCGGTCGACCATCGTCGACGGACAGGCGCATTCCGCCTCGAACCACGCGCGCAGCCCGGGATCGGTGCGATCGAGCCAGGCGCCGAGCGAAGTCGCGAGCGCGGCGCCGTTGTGCGCGAGATTGTCGCAGCTCACCAGCGTGAGGCCGCCGGCGCCGGACTGGCGGCGATCCGCGAGCGCGCGCGCCAGATGATGGTAGATCGTGCCGCCCGCCGCCTCGACCGAGGCGAGGTCGAGCGCGCCGTCGGGGCCGCGGTGATAGCCTTTCTCGGTCACGGTCAGCGTGACGATCGAGGTACCCGGCGCGGCGAGCACCGCGCGCAGCCGCTCGCCGTCGCGCGGCGCCACCAGCATCTCGCGCAGTGCGCCCACCAGCGCGATCCGCTCGCCCGCGGCGGAGCGCTGCGTCACCGTGTAGAGCGCGTCCTGCGGCAGCAGCGCCTCGGCCACCGCGGGCGAGCGCAGCGACACGCCGGTGATCGCGAAATCGCGGTCGCCCGCCGACATCGCCGCGTCGGTGTAGACCGCCTGGTGCGCGCGGTGGAAGGCGCCGAGCCCGAGATGGACGATCCCGGTCCGCTGCGCCGCGCGATCGTAGCCGGGGCGCTCGATGCTGTCGGGAAGCCGGTCGGCGGTGGCCGGCGACAGCCGCTCCGCGCCACTCACAGCTTGTAGGCCTTGCGCACCAGCCCGACGGTGAGGTCGCGCGCCAGCTCGGCCGCCTCCCAGTCCTCGAGCCGATGCTCGGCGACGAGCCGCGCGAGATAATGGCAGTCGATCCGCCGCGCGACGTCGTGCCGCGCCGGGATCGAGAGGAAGGCGCGCGTGTCGTCGTTGAACCCGACGGTGTTGTAGAAGCCGGCGGTCTCGGTGGTCATCTCGCGGTAGCGCAGCATGCCCTCGGGCGAATCGTGGAACCACCACGCCGGCCCCAGCCGCAGGCACGGGTAATGGCCGGCGAGCGGTGCCAGCTCGCGCGCGTAGGTGGTCTCGTCGAGCGTGAAGAGGATCAGCGTGAAGCGCGGGTCGTTCCCGACGACGTCGAGCAGCGGCTGGAGCGCGCTGACGAAATCGGCGCGCATCGGGATGTCGGCGCCCTTGTCGCGGCCGTGGCTCGCGAACAGCTGGCGGTTGTGGTTGCGGAAGGAGCCGGGATGCAGCTGCATCACCATGCCGTCCTCGACGCTCATCTTCGCCATCTCGGTGAGCATCTGCGCGCGGAACAGCTCGGCGTCCGCCGCGTCCCATTCGCCGTTCGCGATGCGGCCGAACAGCGCCTCGGCCTCGGCGGCGGAGAGGTTGGCGGTGCGCGCGCTCGGGTGACCGTGGTCGGTCGCGGTAGCGCCCGCCGCGCGGAAGTCGGCGCGACGTTTGCGGTGCGCGGCGAGATAGCCTGGCCAGCTCCACACGTCCTCGCCGGTCAGCTCGGCGAAGCGCGCCATCGCGGGCTGGAACTGCTCGTGCTCGACGTCGATCACGCCATCGGGGCGATAGGTCGTGACGACGCGACCGCCCCAGCCCGAGTCGCGGATCTGACGATGCGACTCGAGCGGATCGTCGGCGCCCTCGGTGGTGGCGAGGAACTCGATCCCGAACCGATCGAACAGCGCGCGCGCGCGGAAGGCGGGCGTGGCCAGCTGCTCGTTGATGCGATCATAGTAAAGGTCGGCGGTGCCAGCCTCCAGCGCGACCTCGAAGCCGAACACCTCGGCGAAGACATGGTCGAGCCACAGCCGCGACGGCGTGCCGCGGAAGAGGTGATAATGGTCCGCGAAGACGCGCCACGCCGAGCGCGGGTCGGTCGCGGGCGTGCCGGCGCGCGAGGGGATGGCGAGATCGTCGAGCGCGACGCCCTGCGAGTAGAGCATGCGGAAGACATAGTGATCGGGCGCGAGCAGCAGCTCGGTCGCGTTCTGCCAGCGCGAGTCCTCGGCGAACCAGCGCGGATCGGTGTGGCCGTGCGGGCTGACGATCGGCAGCGCGCCGATCTCGGCGTACAGCGCGCGCGCGATGTCGCACTGGGTCGGGTCGCTCGGGAACAGCCGGTCGGGGTGGAGGCGGAGCGCGCGCGTCATGCCAATGCCCCCGCGCGCGCGTCGGCGGTGGCGTGCGCGACGCCGCGCTCCACGCCGCGCAGTTCGGCGAGCCCTCGCATCCGGCCGAGCAGCGAGTAGCCGGGATTGGTCACGCGCGAGAGGTCGTCGAGCATCTGGTGTCCGTGGTCGGGGCGCATCGGGATCGAGCGATCCTCGCGCTGCTGGAGGCGGTGGACCGCGGCGACGATCGCGGTCATCCCCGCATCCCCCTCGAGGTGCGCCGCCTCGTGGAACGTTCCCCCACGAGCGTCGCCGCTCTCGCGCTGGACCGAGCGGAGATGGAGGAAGCCGATCCGCTCGCCGAGCCGGTCGACCATGCCGGGCAGATCGTTGTCGGGTCGCGCCCCGAACGAGCCGGCGCAGAAGCACAGGCCGTTGGCGCGGCTCGGCACGCGCGCGAACAGGTCGGCGACATCGGCCTCGGTGCTCACCACGCGCGGCAGGCCGAACAGCGCGAAGGGCGGGTCGTCGGGATGGACCACCAGATGCAGGCCGAGTTCCTCCGCCACCGGGCAGACCGCCTCGAGGAAGGCGACGTGATGGGCGTGCAGCGCGGCGGCATCCACCCCATCATAGCTGGCGAGCGCGGCGCGGAAGTCCTCGATCGAGAAGCTCTCCTCGCTGCCCGGCAGGCCGGCGATGATGTTGCGCGTCAGCCGGCGGCGCGCGTCCTCGTCCATGCCGGCGAGGCGGCGCTCGGCGCGCTCGATCAAGTCGGCGGCATAGTCGCGCTCGGCGCCGTCGCGGCGCAGCAGGAAGAGGTCGAAGGCGGCGGCCGCCTCATGGTCGTAGCGCAAGGCGCGCGCGCCGTCGGGCAGTTCCCAGCCGAGGTCGGTGCGGGTCCAGTCGAGCACCGGCATGAAATTATAGGTGACGACCCGGATGCCCGCGGCGGCGAGATGGCGCAGGCTGGTGCGATAGGCGTCGACCAGCTCGTCCCAGCGGGCCCCGCGCGTCTTGATCTCCTCGTGGACCGGCAGGCTTTCCACCACGGTCCAGCCGAGCCCCGCCGCGGCGATGGTCGCGCGCCGCTCGGCGATCGCCGCCGCGCTCCACACGGCGCCGTTGGGCACCTCGTGCAGCGCGGTGACGACCTCGGTCGCGCCGGTCTGGCGGATGTCGCGCAGCGCGACCGGGTCGGACGGCCCGAACCACCGCATCGTCTGCGTCATCCATCGCATCCGCCCGTCGTGTCGCGCCATCCGCCCGTCCTCGCTGTCGCCCCGAAACATCATCCGCGGCTCAGAACACGAAATTCACCGCCAGCGCAAAGGTGCGGCCGAAATAGGCGGTGTAGAGCGGGTCCTTGCGCACCGTGTCGACGGTGAGCCGGTTGGTCTCGTTGGTGATGTTCTGCACCTCGGCGATCAGTTTCACGTTCTCGGTCAGGTTGTACGAGGCCGAGGCGTCGACGAAGATCGAGCTGGCGTTCGAGGTGGAGTCCGCGTCGACCGAGCCGCTCGGCACCGCGGTGAGGAAGGACGAGCGATAGTTCACCGTCGAGCGGATGCTGAACCGGCTGTCCTCATAATAGAGCGTGCCGCTCGCGGTCTCGGGCGACAGGCCGACCAGCGGCGCGGTGCGCGAGAGCGTCGGCGAGATGATGTAGTTGATGTTCGAGCGCACCCGCGTGAAGTTGCCCAACGCACCGAAGTTCCTGAGGAAGCCCGGCAGGAAGGTGAAGGGCAATTGCACGTTCGCCTCGAAGCCGCGCAGCGGGCCACCCGGCGTGTTGTTGCTGCGCTGGACGGTGAACTGGTCGGTGGGGCGCAGCTGCGTGCCGTTGAGCAGCGTCAGCGGCAGGCCGATGTCCTGGAAGGCCAGGCTGGTGCTGGTCGTCTGGATGTAGGTCTCGATGTTCTTGTAGAAATACGCCACCGACAGCAGCGAGCCGGGGCGGAAATACCATTCCAGCGCGGCGTCGAAGGTATTGGCGCGGATCGGCTCGAGGAACGGGTTGCTGAACGAGGCGGTCTGGATCACCAGATTGGCCGAACCGGCCGGGATCAGCTGGCCGTAGGACGGGCGCGACATGACGCGCGCCGCCGAGAGGCGCGCCACCAGGTTGGGCGTGACGTCCAGCGCCAGGTTCATCGACGGCAGCCAGTCCTCATAGGAGCGGCTCACCTCGGAGATCACGAACTGCGACGGATAGGTCGACCCTGCCGGCGCCGCGGTGGTGATCGGCCCGTAGGTGTCGAGGCTGGTGTGGACGTAGCGCACGCCGGCGTCGCCGCGCAGCGTGAACGGCAGGATGTCCTGCGTGTCGAACTTCACCATCGCGTAGCCCGACTTGTACTTCTCGTCGACGCCGCCGTAGGTGCCCTTGGCGCACTCGATGCTGCAATAGACGTAGCTGTCGAGCCCGACCGCGTCGCGGAACTTGTCCGGATCGATCGAGACGAAGTCCTGCAGCTGGCCGTCGAGGTTCTTGCCGACACCGCTGGTGACGAAGCTGAAATCGGCGATCGACACGCCGCTCGGCAGCGTCAGCGGGGTGTTGGTGGCGAGCTGACGCTCACGCGCGGTATATTTGTTGGTGCGATACTGGCCGCCGAACTGGACGGTGAAGCCCTGCGTCGGCTTCCAGTCGCCGTTGAGCTCGAAGGTCTTGCTGACGATCGTGTTGCGGCGGATGAAGTTGGAGAGCTGGCCGCGCTGGTCGCCGTTGGCGAGCGGCGGGCCGTATTGGAACAGCGCCGGGTTGGTCGTGTCGATGCCATAGCCGATCTTGGGGATATCGGGATTGTCGCGGAAATCGATCGACCAGTCGCGCGTGTCGTTCGAGTCGATCGCGACCTGAAGCCGGTTCGTATCCAGCTTCGACTGGTTGATGCCGACCAGGCCGAACAGTCTGAAGCTGTCCGAGAAGCGATGATCGAAGTTGAGGTTGGCCTGCTTATATTCCGAGGTGAAGCGCTCGTTCTGCATCTCCGAGCGCAGGTCGACGCCGTCGAACAGGCCGTGGATCAGCGAGCCGTTGTCGTCCACCTCGATATCGCGCACGGAGGTGAGCGGCTGGCCGTTGTTCGAGATCGCGCGACCGAAGGAGCGCGCGTCGAAATAGGTGTCGAGCCGGTTGACCTTGAAACGCGAGTAGAGCCCGTCGAGCGAGATGTCGGTGTTATCGCTCGGCTTCCACTGGAAGGTCAGCGATCCGGCGAGACGCTGCTGATCCTGGCTGCTCTTCACCGGCCGTGGCAGGCGGGGGAGGTAGACACCGCCGCCCGGCCGGCCGTTCACTCCGGTGCGGCTCATGATATAGTCATAAGCGGCCTGGGTGCCGGTACGCGGGTTGTTGGTGCTGCAATTGTTGGCGTCCGAGCCGATCGAGGCGCCGCTCGGCTGGGTATAGCCGATCCCCGGACTGTTCACCGCACCGCCCTTGTAGGTGTAGCCGACGGGCGTGCAGAAGGGGAAGATCACGCCCGCATTGGCGCTGCCGTTGGGCTGGGCGAGGCCGTAGACCGTGGTCGGCACGACATCGACCGCCGAATAGGCATATTCGTCGATGCGGCGCTTGGAATAGGCGACGCTGGCGAGCACGCCGAACGTGTCGCCGAACTGCTTGGAAACGAGCGCGGACAGGCGCGGATCGACGTCCTTCTTGATGTCGTTGTAGATGCCGCGCGCGGTGCCGGAGAAGACGAACGACTTCTTCTGGTCGAACGGCTTGGGCGCGCGCAGGTCGACCGTGGCGCCGAGCGACCCCTCCTCGACGTCGGCCGAGGTGGTCTTGCGCACCGAGAGTGCCGAGAAGATCTCGGTGGGGAAGGTGACGAAGTCGAACGAGCGGCCGGTGGCGACGCCGCCGCGGATATCGCTGCCGCTGACCTGCGACACGCCCTCCATGCCGTTGATGCGGACGCGCGTGAACTGCGCGCCGAGGCCGCGCACCGAGATGTTGCGCCCCTCGCCGCCGTCGCCGCGCGACAGCGCCACGCCGGGGATGCGCTGCATCGACTCGGCGAGGTTCGAATCGGGGAATTTGCCGATGTCCTCGGCGACGATGCTGTCGACCGCCGCGGTCTCGCTGCGCTTCTGGTTGAGCGCGCTGTTGAGCGAGGCGCGGAAGCCGGTGACGACGATGTCGTTGATCTGCGCCTCGCCGCCTTCCTGCACGGGCGATTGCGTGCCCTGCGCGTCGGTCGCGGGCGGCGCGGCGGGGGCGCCGGCGGAGACGACATCGCCGGTGGCGGAGGGCGGCGGCTGGTCCTGCGGCGCGGCCTGCGCGGCGGCGGCGCCCGCGATCAGCGCGGCGAGCGCGCTCGACGACACGAACAGAGCGCATTTGTGGCGACGGTGCATGCCCACATCCCCTCTTCCAATGCGCGCGCGCTCATCTGGAGTTCGCTGCGCGCCGGTGACGCCGCCACCGTCTCTGCGGCGTGCGGCTGATGTGGGAGAGCTACCAGCTGCGATCCTGTCTGGCAACTGGCCTGACCAGATTGTAGGAAAATGTGGCTCCCCTACCGCTGCTCGCTCTGGCAGGTAGCGAAACACTCACAAGCGGGTGGAGCGGCGGTACGCGGGTCACATTCTCCGACGAAACTCTTCCGTCATCCCGGACTTGGTCCGGGATCCACCGTGCCGCATACTCGTCAGGCGTTGCTGTCGCGGACGGGTGGATCCCGGAACAAGTCCGGGATGACGGATGGTGAAGAGCGCTCCGGGAAGGCCGCAAGGATCCACTCGGGAGGATCGCAGAGAGACTCATCCGAGACGGCTCGCTGGTGGAGAGCTCCTCTACCGACGCCCCTCCCTTGCCGGGAAGGATCTTGAACCGCCCTATACCGTCCGCCGCGCCAAGGCCCGGCGGCGCAGGTCGGTCTCCTTGCGCGCGCGCTCCACTGCCTCGGTCTCGGTGACGTCGAGCAGATAGTCGATCACGCGGCTGAGATGGTCGCGCATGGCGTTGCGTGCGTCGATCGGCGAGCGCGCCTCCAGCGCCGCCAGGATGCGGCCGTGCTCGGCGAGCCGGCTCTCGGTGCCGAGGCTCCCCGCCTTCAGCAGCACCTCGCGCGCCAGCGGCGAGCGGAAGCGCATGTCCCAGAAATCGGTCACCGCCGAGATGATCACCGCGTTGCCGGTCGCCTCGGCGATGGCGATATGGAAGCGCCGGTCGGCCTCCTCCGCCACCTCGTCGCGCGCCATGTCGCCCAGCAGCGCGCGCAACTCGGCGAGCTGCTCGTCGTCGATCTCGGTCGCGGCCACCGCCGCCACCTCGCCCTCGAGCAGCCGCCGCGCCTCGGTGATCTCGAACGCGCCGATGTCGAGCTCCTGCTCGACGTGCGGGGTGGCGGCGGCGAGCACGAACACGCCCGAGCCCTTGCGCGCCTCGACCAGCCCCTGCATCTCCAGCGCGATCATCGCCTCGCGGATCGTCGGGCGGCTCACCCCGAACCGCTCGGTCAGGTCGCGCTCGGCCGGCAGCCGCGCGCCCACCGGATAGATCCCCGCGGCGATGTCGGCGACGATCGACTGCACGATCTTGCGGTACAATTTGCCGCCATGCTCGGCCAAGCGACTCGCCTCCCCCTTAATCCGGCGCGGCGCCCGCGGCTTACCGCCCCCGCCTCCCTGTCCTCTTCCCGGCCGGGCGCCCCGTCAAGCTCTGTCGACGCATCGGCAACAAAATGCCTGACAACAGACTTGCATGTGGTCCGACCACGATCTAGGCCATGGGTCATGAGAACGCCGCGTCGATCGCCTATAAGGCGATCGGGAACGAGCGCCCGTGACATGGACGAGGGGAGAGAAAGTGGTCCGCACACTCGCATTGCTGGCGATCGCCGCCTTGCCGTCGAGCATCCTCCCCGCCGCGGCGACCGCCGCGCCTGCGCAGGCGCGCGACGCCGCCGCGCCGTGGCGCGACCTGATGCCCAAGCCCGGCCTCGCCGGCTGGCACCGCACCGGCGGCAACGCCACCTATGAGGTGGTCGGCGACGAACTGGTCGGCCGCGCGGTGGTCGGCAAGGGCAACAGCTGGCTCGTCTCGGACCAGCTCTACGGCGACTTCATCGTCGAGTTCGACGCCAAGACCGATCCGACGCTCAACTCGGGCATGATGATCCGCGGCCAGAGCCGCTCCGATTACCGCAACGGCGTCGTCTTCGGCTATCAGGCCGAGATCGACCCTTCGTCGCGCGCGTGGAGCGCCGGACTGTACGACGAGCAGCGCCGCCAGTGGCTCTACACGCTCGGGCGCAACGAGGCGGCGCGCAAGGCCTTCCGCTCGGGCGACTGGAACCATTATCGCGTCGAGGCGATCGGCAACCGGCTGCGCACCTTCATCAACGGCGTGCCCGCCGCCGACATCGTCGACGACACCGACGCGCGCGGCTTCCTCGCCTTCCAAGTCCACGCCTTGCCCGACGACGTCGCCGCCAAGGGGCCGGAGGTGCGGTTCAAGGGCCTGCGCATCATCACGCAGGACCCGAAACGCTACGCCATGCCCGAGAACAGCCTCGAGCAGCAGGGCTGGCAGTCGAACGCGCTCACCGCGGCCGAGCGCCGCGCCGGCTGGACCCTGCTGTGGGACGGGCGCTCGTCGAAGGGCTGGCGCGCGGCCAAGGGCGGCGGCTTCCCGGCGAACGGCTGGACCATGGCCAACGGCATGCTGACCGTGGAGAAGAGCGCCAGCGAGGCCGCGCGCGGCGGCGACATCGCCACCGCCGCGACCTACAAGGATTTCGAGCTGTCGGTCGACTTCCGCCTGTCCGAGGGCGCGAACAGCGGGATCAAATATCTGCTGCCGCCGGGGCCGAACGGCGGCGTGTCGAGCGTCGGCTTCGAGTATCAGCTGCTCGACGACGCGCGCCATCCCGACGCCAAGATGGGGCGCGACGGCAACCGCACGCTCGCCTCGCTGTACGACCTGATCCCGGCGCGCAACCTCTCGGACCCGGACAGCCCGGGCAAGCGCGCCAACCCGCCGGGCGAGTGGAACCGCGCCACCGTGCTGGTGCGCGGCAACCACGTCGAGCATTGGCTCAACGGCTTCAAGGTGGTCGAGTATGAGCGCGGCTCGGCCGAGCTGAAGGCGCTGATCGCGCAGAGCAAGTTCGCGCAGGCGGCGGGCTTCGGCGAGACCGCGGACGGCGCCATCCTGCTGCAGGACCACGGCGACAAGGTCGACTTCCGCTCGATCAAGCTGCGCAGGTTCTGATGCAGATTGGCCGTTCTCCAGAGCGTGCCCCGGCGGAGGCCGGGGCCCAGTCGGGGGACGCGGGCGAGTCTCACGCCAGCTTTCCCATCTGGGCCCCGGCCTGCGCCGGGGAACAGAAGAAGTTAAGATGATAACCCACCCCAGGGGAGGCACCACGATGTTCGACCGTCGAACGATGATCAAGGGCGGCGCCGCGACGATCGGCGCGCTGGCGTTCACCGCCAAGAGCTACGCGCAGATCAAGGGCGCCAACGACCGCATCCGCGTCGGCATCGTCGGCGTCAACGGCCGCGGCCAGGCGCATATGAGCGCCTTCGCGAAACAGCCCAACGTCCAGGTGACGCACTTCGCCGACGTCGACTCGACCGTGCTCGCCAAGCGCGCCGCCGAGTTCGCCGAGCGGAGCGGCACCAAGGTCAAGACCGTCGGCGACTATCGCAAGCTGCTCGACCGCAAGACCGTCGACGTCGTCACCGTCGCGACGCCGGATCACTGGCACGCCAAGGTCGCGATCGACGGCATGGACGCCGGGCGCAACGTCTATATCGAGAAGCCGATCGGCATCGCCCCCGCCGAGGGCGAGGCGCTGATCGCCACGCAGCAGCGCACCGGGCGCGTGCTCCAGGTCGGCAACCAGCAGCGCTCCAGCATCGAGACGCGCCAGCTGCTCGATCTGATCCGCGCCGGCGAGCTGGGCGACGTCTACGAGGCGCAGACCTGGTACGCCAACAACCGCAAGTCGATCGGCAAGGGCGAGGAGATCGCGCCCCCGCCCAACCTCGACTGGAACATGTGGCAGGGGCCGCGTCCGCGCGGGCCGTATCGCTCCAACCTGGTCCACTACAATTGGCACTGGTTCTGGAAGTACGGCACCGGCGAGATCTGCAACAACGCGATGCACGAGCTGGACGTCGCGCGCTGGCTGATGGGCGTGACCTATCCCAAGACCGTGACCGCGCGCGGCGATCGCCGCTTCTTCCGCGGCGACGACTGGGAGATGTACGACACGCTCGCGCTGACGCTCGGCTATGACGACGGGCGCGTGATCCGCTGGGACGGCGAGAGCTGCAACGGCATGCTGCGCTACGGCCGCGGGCGCGGCACGTTGCTGCTCGGCACCAAGGGCGCGGCGGTGGTCGATCGCAACGGCTTCGAGCTGTACGATCTCGCCGGCAAGAAGCTGCGCGAGGTCAAGGCGCCGGCGGAGTCGGAGACCACCGGCACGGTCGGCGAGGGCGCGCTCGACGTGCTCCACGCCGCCAACTTCCTCGCGGTGGTGCGCGGGCAGGAGCAGGCGCTCCACTCGCCGATCCAGGAAGGGCATATCAGCACGACATTGTGCCACCTCGGCAACATGGCCTATCGCACCGGCGGGTCGCTCACGGTCGACCCGGCGACCGGCAAGCCCAGCGAGGCGGCGGCGCAGAAGCTCTGGTCGGTCGACTATGAGCCCGGCTGGGAGGTACGCGCCTGAGGTGACCGAGGTGGAGGCGAGCGTCGCGCGGTTCGCCGCGATGGGCACGCGGGTCGAGCTTCACCTGTTCGGCCGCGATGCTCCCGATGCGCTCGCCGCCGCGCGCGCTGCGGTGGAGGCGGTGGAGGACGCACTGACGGTGCGACGCGAGTCGCCCGCGGTGGTGCTTAACCGGGTGCTGGCGGTGGGCGGCGCGGCGGTGGTGGCGGACCCGCTGCTGTGGGAGGCGCTGCTCGCGGTGAATGCGATGTGGCGCGCGACGGGCGGGCTGTTCGATCCGGGCGTGGGGGGTGGCGGGCCTGCTCGCCGATGGCGCGATGTCATCCCTGCTTCCCACAAGCCTGTTCCCCGGCGAACGCCGGGGCCCAGTTGGGAAGGCTTCAGTGACTCTTGCGAGGCGTCCCCCAACTGGACCCCGGCGTCCGCCGGGGTGGAACGTGAGGGGGAGGAGACGATCTCCCGCCAGCGTTCCTCCAGCGGCGACGTGGGCGGCGTCGCGTCGTCACCACATCCACCTTCCCTACTGGGCCCCGGCCTCCGCCGGGGCACAAGCGCGCGTGGCGCAGACGATACCGCCCCCCTCCCCAACTGGTCCGCCCTCACGATCGATCGCGCCGCCCGCCGCGTCGCCGCCGCGCACCCGCTCGCGCTCGACTTCGGCGGCTTCGGCAAGGGCTATGCGCTCGACCGCGCCGCCGCCGTGCTGCGTGCCGCGGGCGTCACCTCGGCGTTCCTCTCCGCCGGCGAGAGCTCGATCGCGGTGATCGGCGAACACCCGCTCGGCGGCGCGTGGCCGCTCGCGATCCCGCACCCGGAGATCGACGGCGTGTGGTTGACCGAGCTCGAGCTAAGCGACGCGTCGCTCTCGGTCTCGTCCACGGTCGGTGCCGGTGCCGCCAAGCCCGGCCGCGCCGCGATGGTACGCCCCACCGACGGCGCGATCGTCACCCGCCCCGCCACCGCCGTCGCGGTCGCGACCACCGGCGCCGAGGCCGAGGCGCTCAGCACCGCGCTGCTCGTCGCCGACGCGCCCGCGCTCGCCCGCCTGCGCGCCGCGGCGCCCGACCGTCGCTTCCTGTTCTCCCATGACGCGCCGACGCGCGCCGACCGACCGATGGAACTCACCGCATGACCGACGACGATTTCGCGCTCTCGCGCCGCTCCTTCCTCGATCGCGTGCTGGTCGCCTCGGCCGGCGTGGGGATGAGCGTCGCCGCGCCCTGGACCGCGCTCGCCGCGGCCGAGCCCGCGAGTGGCCCGCGCGTCCGGCTCGGCGTGATCGGCACCGGCGACCGCGGCCGCGCGCTGATCCAGAACATCAACAAGACGCGCAACTGCACCGTCGCCGCTCTGTGCGACCCATTCGCGCCGCACATGGCCAAGGCGCGCGCGCTGGTGCCCGCCAACACGCCCGTCTTCACCGATCACCGCGCGCTGCTCGATGCCAAGGGGATCGACGCGGTGGTGATCGCCACCCCGCTCGACCTCCACGCGCGCCACACGTTCGACGCGCTCGACGCCGGCTATCCGGTGTTCTGCGAGAAGGCGATGGCGCGCACGATCGCCGATTGCGGCGCGATGGTCACGCGCGCGCGCCAGCGCGGCAAATTGCTCCAGATCGGTCACCAGCGGCTGTTCAACCCGACCTATCTCAACGCGCTCCAGCGCGCCAAGTCGGGCGAGATCGGCACGATCACGCAGATCCGCGCGAGCTGGCACCGCAACCGCAGCTGGCGCCGCGACGTGCCGCCCGGCGGGCAGGAGCGCGAGATCAACTGGCGGCTGTACCGCGCGCGCTCGGCCGGGCTGATGACCGAGCTGGCGACGCACCAGCTCCAGGTCGCTAATTGGTTCATGGACGGTCTGCCGACGCGCGTGATGGGCTCGGGCAGCATCTGCTTCTGGAAGGACGGCCGCGAGGTCTATGACCAGGTCGCGCTGATCTACGATTATTCCGAGGGGCGGAAGGTGATCTACACCTCGATGCTCAACAACGCGCGCTACGGATGCGAGGAGCAGATCCAGGGCAGCAAGGGCACGATCGAGCCCGAGCTCGGCCGCATCTACCAGGAGGTCCAGCCCGCCGCCGTCCCCGCGCTGGCCAAGATGCGCAAGGACGTCCAGGCCGGGCGCAAGAGCAAAGTGCCGATCGGCGGCGCCACCTGGTTCCCCGAGCTGCCCGTCACCACGCCGGGCGACTCGCTCGGCTGGGGCGAATATGACGAGACGATGCTCCAGTTCGAGGGCTTCGGCGAGGCGGTGCGCAGCGGCAAGGAGGTGCCCGGGCTGCTCGCCCAGGCCTATTACGCCAGCGTCGCCTCGCTGCTCGGCGAGCAGGCGATCGACACCGGCCGCGCGCTCGACTGGCCGACCGACCTCGTCACCGTCTGACCTTACCTTCTCCTGAGGACCTGCTGCCATGGACATGATCGATCGCCGCCTCCTGCTCGCCGGTGCCGGGCTCGTCGGCGCCGGGCTCGCCGGCGCGGCCGCGGCGCAATCGACCTCGGCGGGCAACGGCGTCTCCGCCGAGGGTGCGCCGACCGGCCCTGACCCGAGCGCGAAGAATCGCCTGCGCTTCGCGGTGATCGGCCTCGATCACTCGCACATCTACGCGATCACCGACGCGCTGATCCGCGGCGGCGGCACCTTGGTGGCGGTGCACGCGGGCGACCCGAACCAGCTCGTCCCCTTCCGCAGGCGCTACGGCGACGTGAAGGTGGCGCGCACCGAGGAGGAGATCCTCGCCGACAAGACGATCCAGGTCGTCGCCAGCGCCTCGATCCCCAATCTCCGCGCGCCGCTCGGCGTGCGCGTGATGCGCGCGGGCAAGGACTTCCTGTCGGACAAGCCCGGCATCACCAGCCTGGACCAGCTCGCCGAGGTGCGCCGCACGATCGCGGCGACCAAGCGCAAGTTCGCGATCATGTATTCCGAGCGGCTCGAGGTGCGCGCCGCGGTCAAGGCGGGCGAGCTGGTCCATGCCGGCGCGATCGGCCGCGTGGTGCAGACGATCAACATCGCGCCGCACCGCGTCAGCGCGCCGAGCCGCCCCGAGTGGTTCTGGGACGTCAAATATTATGGCGGCATCCTCACCGACATCGGCAGCCACCAGGCCGACCAGTTCGTCTTCTACACCGGCTCGACCGAGGCCTCGGTGGTGGCGTCGCAGGTCGGCAATGTCGCCACGCCGCAGCATCCCCGGTTCCAGGACTTCGGCGACATGATGCTGACCGGCAATGGTGGGACCGGCTATGTCCGGGTCGATTGGTACACCCCCGACGGCTTGCCGACCTGGGGCGACGGGCGCGTTTTCATCCTCGGCACCGAGGGCTATATCGAGCTGCGCAAATATGTCGACATCGAGGGACGGCCCGGCGGCAACCACCTGTTCCTCGCGGACAAGAAGGGCACGCGCTACATGGATTGCAGCAAGGTGCCGCTGCCGTTCGGGCCGCAGTTCGTCACCGACGTGGTGGAGCGCAGCGAGGTGGCGCAGAACCAGGCGCAGGCGCTGCTCGCCGCCGAGCTGGTGCTGACCGCGCAGGCCAAGGCGCGCACGCTCTCGGGCGCGCGGCCGCCGGTGCAGGGCGGCTGAGCGGGAAGAGGCGCGCAGGCGACAGCACGCCTCCCCGCTCGCGGCAACCGGGGCTACATGTGAATTCGGCACCGTCATCCCGGTTTCGAGCCGGGATCCATCCGTCCGCATTAGCAACGCCGGCCGCTCTCGCGGCACCATGGATCCCGGGTCGAGCCCGGGATGACGCGTGGGGCGAGCCGCCAGCGCGACCACCCACCTCTCGAGTCCGGATCCGTGGTGCCGCGCGCGTCGATCTCCCGGAGGATTGCAACGCTTGCCACGTCCGGGAGGGCGGCAGTGCGTGACGCGTGCCGCCCGTCGCACCGCCATGGGCAACAGCCCGGCCATAGCGGGCGACGTAAGGTGCCGCGCGACCGTCAACCCCGTTGCCCGCGTCCGCCGCTACAAGGCATAGCAGGGCGATGAGGACGAGGAGCGCGCGACCATGACCAGGCACCTTCCGTGGATCCTGCTCGCGCTCGTCGGCGCGGGCTGCCTCGGCGTGGTCGCGTCGGTGCGCGGCGAGCCGGTCAACGCGCTGTGGATCGTCACCGCCGCCCTCTCGATCTATCTCGTCGCCTACCGTTATTACGCGCGCTACATCGCGCGCGTCGTCGTCGCGATTGATCCGGCACGCCCGACGCCCGCGGTGCGCCGCGCCGACGGGCTCGACTATGTCGCGACCGACCGGCGCGTGCTGTTCGGCCACCATTTCGCCGCCATCGCCGGCGCGGGACCGCTGGTGGGGCCGGTGCTCGCGGCGCAGATGGGGTATCTGCCCGGCACGCTGTGGATCCTTGCCGGCGTGGTGCTCGCCGGGGCGGTGCAGGATTTCATGGTGCTGTTCATCTCGATGCGGCGCGACGGGCGCTCGCTCGGCGAGCTGATCCGGATGGAGATGGGCGCGGTGCCCGGCACGATCGCGCTGGTCGGTGCCTTCATGATCATGGTGATCATCCTCGCGGTGCTCGCGCTGATCGTGGTGCGCGCGCTGGCGGAGAGCCCGTGGGGGCTGTTCACCGTGGTCGCCACCGTGCCGCTGGCGATGGTGATGGGCGGCTATACGCGCTGGCTGCGGCCCGGCGCGATCGGCGAGGTGTCGCTGATCGGGATCGTCGGGCTGGTCGCGGCGATCCTGCTCGGCCAGTCGGTCGCGGCGAGCGCGACGCTGGCGCCGTGGTTCACGCTCACGCCGGTGGCGCTGTGCGTCGGGCTGATCGCCTATGGCGCGGTGGCGTCGCTGCTGCCGGTGTGGCTGCTGCTGGCGCCGCGCGACTATCTCTCGACCTTCCTCAAGATCGGCGCGATCGCCGCGCTGGCGATCGGCATCGTGCTGCTGGCGCCGCCGCTGCGCATGCCCGCGCTCACCGACTTCGCCGCCACGGGCCGCGGGCCGGTCTGGGCCGGGCCGCTGTTCCCCTTCCTGTTCATCACCATCGCCTGCGGTGCGGTGTCGGGCTTCCACGCGCTGATCGCGAGCGGCACCACGCCCAAGCTGATCGCGAGCGAGGGTGACGCCGCCTTCATCGGCTATGGCGCGATGCTGATGGAGAGCGCCGTGGCGATCATGGCGCTCGTGGCGGCGTGCATCCTCGACCCCGGCATCTATTTCGCGATGAACGCCCCCGCCGCGGTCACCGCGGGCGATCCCGCCACCGCCGCCGCGGCGGTGACCGCGATGGGCTTTCCGATCGCGCCCGAGACGCTGACCGACACCGCGCGCCAGGTCGGCGAGACCACCATCATCAGCCGCGCCGGCGGTGCGCCGACGCTGGCGGTGGCGATGGCGGAGATCTTCTCGCACGCGGTCGGCGGCCCCGCGATGAAGGCCTTCTGGTATCATTTCGCGATCCTGTTCGAGGCGCTGTTCATCCTCACCGCGGTCGATGCCGGGACGCGCGCGGGGCGCTTCATGCTGCAGGACCTGCTCGCGCTCGCGGTACCGCGCTTCAAGGACACGCGCGGCTTCGTGCCCGGGCTGATCGCGACATTGCTCTGCGTCGGCGCCTGGGGCTTCTTCCTCTACCAGGGGGTGACCGACCCGCTCGGCGGGGTGAATACCTTGTGGCCGCTGTTCGGCATCTCCAACCAGATGCTCGCCGCGGTAGCGCTGCTGCTCGCCACCGTGGTGCTGTTCCGGATGAAGCGCGCGCGCTTCGCCTGGGTGACCGCGCTGCCCGCGGCCTGGCTGGTGCTGTGTACCGGCACCGCGGGCGTGATGAAGCTGGCGCATCCCGATCCCGCGATCGGCTTCCTCGCGCATGCCAGCCGCTTCGCCGACGCCGCGGCGCGCGGCGAGGTGCTCAAGCCCGCCAAGTCGATCGCGGAAATGCGCCGGATCGTGCTCAACGACCGGATCGACGCGGCGCTCTGCGCGCTGTTCCTCGCGGTCGTGATCGCGATCCTCGTCTATGCGGTACGCACCTGCCTCGCCGCGCGTCGGATCGATCGACCGTCGGTCCAGGAGATTCCCGCGGCCGGGATCGCGGCGTGAGCGGGCTGCTGCGACGCCTGGCGCAGACCGCGCGGCTGATGGTCGGCCAGCCCGACTACGACGCCTATCGCCGCCACCTCGCCGACCACCATCCCGAGCGCCCGGTCATGACCCGCGCGCAGTTCTTCCGAGACCGCGAGGCGGCGCGCTATCGCGGCGGCAATGGTCGCTGCTGCTGAACAGAGGTAATTTCGTACAAGCACGTGCCGGACAAGTCTCCCGCCCGGTGACGGCGCGATGAACCCGCGCTGACGTGCCGGTTAATTGGTCGTTGATATGCCATCTGCCACGGTTTATCATCATCCCGGGGGAAGTCGTTCTACCCGGGACCTTCCAGCGCGATGTAGGTGCTTGAATGAGTATTCCGGACTGGCAGATCGGCGGCACCATGGCGGCGGCGCAGCGTGACGCGATCGTCGCGGCCCTGCTCGCGACCGACAACAACCTGACGCATGCGGCACAGCGGCTGCGGATCGGGCGCACCACCTTGTACCGGCTGATCAAGACCTATGACATCATGCTCAGCGAGCGCGCCCCGCGCCGACGCAGCCCCGCTGCCACCACCGCGGCGGCGGGCAGCGGTGGCTCGCGCGTGATCCTGGTCGAGGGCGTGTGGTATCTGGTGCCCGAAGAGAAGCAGCAGCACGCCTGAGCGCGGGCGCGGCGGCGAGCCGCTGCGCCCGCGCCCAGGCGACGGTCAGACCGTCCAACCGGCGCGATAGTCGCGCGTCAGCAGCGTGTTCGCTTCCGCCGCGTCGGTGATCCGCGCGGCGTTGCCGTCGTAGGTGATCGGCCGACCCGCGCGCAGCGCGACCATGCCGAGCAGCATCGTCTCGTTGAGCGTCGTCGCGTAGGCGAACGGGCAGGACGCCTGCGTCTCCCCGCGGATCGCGGCGAGCCAGTTGCGCTCATGGCCCTGCAACCCGCCCTCGATCCGCGGCAGCGAGCGCGGCACCGCCGCGGCGCGCTCGGCCGCGCCGGCGCCGAACACCACCGGCTTCTCGCCATAGGTCTCGTGCATCAGCATGCCCTGGTCGCCGATGTAGAGCACGCCGCCCTCCGGCGACATCACCGCTTCCGCCGGCAGGTCGCGCGGGCTCGGCGGCATCAGCCCGCCGTCGTACCAGGTGAGCTTGATCGGACCGCCCTTGGCATTGCCGAACTCGAAGAAGGTCAGCCCCGCCAGCGGCCAGCTGCCCGGCTGTGCCGGCTGGTCGCGCGACGCCCAGCGCGAGTGACGCGTCTCGACCCGGGTCGGCAGTCCGGGCTCGAGCGCCCACACCGGGAAGTCGAGCAGATGCGCGCCCATGTCGCCCAGCGCGCCGGTGCCGAACGGGGTCCAGCCGCGCCAGTTGAAGTGGGCGTAATCGGGGTTGTAGCCCCAGTCGACCGAGGCCGGCCCGAGCCACAGGTCCCAGTCGAGGCTGGCGGGCTTGGCGACCGGATCGGGGCGCGCGATGCCCTGCGGCCAGATCGGGCGGTTGGTCCAGGCGTGGACCTCGCGCACGTTGCCGATCGCGCCGCCGCGCAGCAGCTCCACCACGCGGCGGCCGTCGTCGCCCGAGTGGCCCTGGTTGCCCATCTGCGTGACGAGCTTGGGGTTCTTGCGCGCCAGCTCGGCCAGCATGCGGCTCTCCGCCACCGTGTAGGTCAGCGGCTTCTGGACATAGACGTGGAGCCCGCGCTCCATCGCCATCTTGGCCGCGACCGCGTGATGGTGGTCGGGCGTGGCGATCAGCACCGCCTCGATGTCCTTCCGCTTGTCGAACAGCTGGCGGTAATCGCTGAAGCGCTCGGCCTTGTCATAGGCGGCGCGCAGCGCGACCCGCTCGGGGTTGGTGTTGCCGTCACGGCCGAGCAGCGACTTGGCGACATGGTCGAAATCGACGTCACAGGCGGCGACGATGTTCTCGCCGGTCAGCCGCGAGGCGTTGGCGGCGCCCATGCCACCTGCGCCGATCACCGCGATGTTGATCTTGTCGCCCGCCTTGCGGCGCCGCGCCGCCTGCGCGGCGCCCGGCAGCGCCCCTGCCATCGCCGTGGCCGCCGCCCCGGCCAGCCACGTGCGGCGGCTGATCCCCTCGCTGATCGTCATCGTCTCTCCTTCGCGTGCGTCGTTGCAGAGGCTTGCGCGCTCACCGCCGTCGTGCCGCGTTCCCGGCCAAGCACCGGGAGTCGCGCCATTCGAAAGCAATTATCTTATTGTATGCGGCACGTCGGGTGACGGAGCAAGCCGATACGTTAGCGTCGCTGCCGTATGATCGACGCGACGGGTCGGCCCTCCCCGTAAGTGGACCTTGACCCTTCTACCGTCATCCCGGGCTTGACCCGGGATCCATCGTGCCGCGAACACCCGAGCCGTTGTTCTCGCGGAAACATGGATCCCGGCTCAAGGCCGGGATGACGGCGTCGGCGCGGGTCGCGTGCGCCTCGGACAGGTCCGGGATGACGGGAGGGGTGAGGTACGTCCCTCCCCCTCAGAAGCTCAGCGCCGCGCTGAAGCGGAGCGAGCGGCCGAGGATCGGGCGCGCCAGCACCGGCCCCGTCCCCTGCGCGCCGATGATGCGCGGGTTGCCCTCGGTCAGCCCGATCTCGTTGGTGAGATTGTTGCCCGTCACCTGGAGCCGGATCCGCTCCGCCACCTCGACCGACACGCCCGCGTCGAGCTGGTAGAAGCGCGGCAGCAGCTGCTGGTTCTCGGGATCGGAGAAGCGGTCGCCGGTATATTGCAGCGTCGCGAACAGCGACGGTCGCAGGCTCCCTACTGGCAGCTCGTAGGACGGCGTCACCCGCCACATCCAGCGCGGCTGGCGCTGGACGCGGTTGCCCGTGTTGTCGATCGCGCCGCCGCCGGTGAAGAAGTCCTGGTAGGTGCCGTCGAGGAAGGTCCCCGCCGCCGCGAGGCTGAAGCCCGCGAACGGCCGGATCGCGCCCTCGAGCTCGACGCCGGTCGCCTTGGCACCGCCGACCTGGCTCAGCGCGACGTTGTTGATCAGCTGCGTCGTCGCCAGTCCGTCGAACGTGTTGTGGAACACGGTGGCGTAGAGGTTGAGCCACGGCATCGAGACCTTGAGCCCGCCCTCGTAGGTGTCGACCTTGGCAACGATCGTCAGCCCCTCGCGCAGGTTGTCGAACTGCGGGAAGCTGTGGCCGCGGCTGTAGCGCGCGAACACGCCGACCTGCGAGGTGAAGTCGTAGTTGGCGCCCGCGGTCCATGACCAGCGTCCCTCGCGGAACGGATCGAGCGCGCGCCGGTCGCCGAACACGTTGACGGCATTGTCGTAGAGCGTGTTCGGGTTGCCATCGAGGTTGACCTGGGTCGCCGCCGGGGTGCGCAGGTTGCCGTCGACGATATGCTTCTGATAGCGCAGCCCGCCGTCGACGCGCAGCTGCGACGTGATCTGCAGCTCGTCGACCGCGTAGAAGGCGAGGTCCGATCCCTTGTAGTAAGCGTCGACGAGGAAGCCGTCGCCGCTGGTGAAGCCGTTCTGCGTCGCGGTGCGCCCGCCGTTGAGCGTCATGTTGAGCAGCCGCGCGCGCGGCTCGGCGGTGAGCAGCACCTGGTTGCCCAGCGCCCATTGGTCCCGTGTGGTGTAATCGGCGTAGTAGAAGCCGCCGGTCAGCTTGTTGCCGCCGGCCTTCCACTCCAGCGCGGTGTCGGCGACGAAGGAGGTGATCTTCTTCTGCACGCTCCAGATGCCCGCGCGCATCACCTGCGTGTCCGCGCCCGAGGCGACCGCGCCGCCGCCGTTGACGTAGCTCAGCGAGGCGACGGTCGAGCCCGCGCCGCCGAGCGCGGTCGCCATCGCCGAGGCGGCGGTGGGCGGGCCGTCGGGGACGAGCCCGACCGTGTCGGCGCGCCCGCCGAGGTAGCTCATCCGCTCGCGCACGCGCAGGCCGTCGGCCACCTCATAGTCGAAGGTGATGCCGGTGTTGATCACGTCCGCGCCGCGGCCGTTCTCGAGGTTGACGGTGTTGCCCTTGACGTTGCGCGTCAGCCGCGTCTCGGGCCCGAGCAGGGTGCCGGTGCCCGCGTCGAAGCCGGGATAGGCGCTGATCGTGCGCCCGTCCTGGATCACCGGGAGCGGCAGCAGCCACTGGCCGCGATCGTTGAGGTAGCGCGCATAGACCTCGACCGAGCCGCGTCCCTCGAAATCGTGGTGGATGTTGGCGGTGACCTGCCCGCCCTTCTCGGCGCGGAAGCCCGGGTCGCGGATGCCGTTGCCCTGCGCGTAGAAGCCGCCGATCATGAAGCCGGTGTTCTCGCCGAGCGGGCCCGACACCCAGGCGTCGCCGCGCGCCTCGTCGAAGTCGGTGTACGAGAATTTCGCGAGGCCGTGGAGCGCGCTGCCGCCGGTGCGCGGCACGACGTTGACGGTCAGGCCGGGCTGGCCGTTGGAGAAGAGCGAGCCGGTGCCGCCGCGCACCGCCTCGACCCGCTGCACCGTCTCGTCGAGCCGGATCAGCTGCGAGTTCTCGAGGAACGACAGCGTCGAGGGCGGGAAGATCGGCACGCCGCCGAGCTGGAAGGTGACGAACTGCGCGTCGCCGCCCGAGGGGTAGCCGCGGACGAAGATATTGGCGCCGTTCTGCCCGCCCGAGCTCTCCGCCATCACGCCGGGGACGGTGCGGAGCAGGTCGGCGGTGCTGTTGGGCGCGGCGCGCTCGATCGCGTCGTCGCTGAGCGTGGTGACCGCGAAGGCGGCGTCCTGCCGCCGCGTGCCGCCGCCCGCGGTGCCGACGACGATGATGTCGTCGCCGGTCGGCGCGGTCGTGTCGACGATGCCGGTGTCGGGCTGCGAGCGCTGCGCGGTGTCCTGCGCGGTGGTCTGGCCGGTGTCGGCCTGGGCGAGCGCGGGCGCGGCGAGCAGCGTCAGCGCGACGGTGGCGGCGCCGCTGAGCAGCCGCGTGGCGTGGGTGGACCGCATGCTTCTTCTCCCTCTGGTGCGGCGCTCGGGCGGCGCCGTTAACCACGAATGTACGTCGCGGGCGGACTCGTGTCGACACGCGGCGGGCCGGCAGGAGGCCATTGCAAGGGCGGGGTTGCTTCTGAGCCACAGTGGGGCGGCTCCGAGTTCCGTCCCTCGCACGAGCCCTCAGCGGACCTCCCGGAACGCTCTTCCCCTGCCGTCATCTCAGCCGCAGTGGGGCGGCTCCGAGCCCCTTCCCTCGCACGAGCCCTCAGCGAACCTCCCGGAACGCTCTTCCGCTGCCGTCATCTCAGCCGCAGTGGGGCGGCTCCGAGCCCCTTCCCTCGCACGAGCCCTCAGCGACCCTCCCGGAACGCTCTTCCCCTGCCGTCATCCCGGACTTGTTCCGGGATCCACTCTTCCGCGAGAGCAACGCTTCACGTGCATGCGGCACGGTGGATCCCGGACCAAGTCCGGGATGACGACGGAGTGGCGTAGGGCGCTTCCTCAGGCGGCGAGCCCCTGTGACGCCCCACCCTGAAAGGGAGGGGAGCTTAGCAGGCGGCGCGCCGGCCCCTCACCCCACCAGCGCCACGCGGCAGATCCGGTCCGACGCGGTCAGGAACAGGCTGCGCCCGCCCTCGCCGACGCAGGCGTTGGCGATCGGCTTGCCGTTGCCGATGATGCCGAGCGGCTCGCCCGCAGGGCTGAGCACGTGCATGCCGCCCGGCCCGCTGACGAACAGATGGCCCGCCGCGGCGACGTCCATGCCATCGGGCGCGCCGGCCCAGCCCTTCGCCTTGTCCGCGCGCATGTCGCTGAACACGCGCGATCCCGTCGGCGAGCCGCGCGTGTCGAGCGCATAGGCCCAGACCAAGGGCGCGGCGTCGTCCGAGCACGCCAGATACAAGGTCCGCTCGTCGGGCGAGAGGCCGACGCCGTTGGGAAACCGCCGCGCGCCGTCGAGCAATGTCACCGTACCGTCGGGATCGAGCCGGTAGAGCCCCATCACGTCGAGCTCGCGCAGCGGCGAGTCGGGGCCGGCGGCGAAGCCGTAGGTCGGGTCGGTGAAGTAGATCGCCCCCGAGCGCGCCACGACCACGTCGTTGGGGCTGTTGAAGCGCTTGCCGCGGTAATGCTCGGCCAGCACCGTCCGCTTCTTGGTGGCAAGGTCGACGCGCACGATCGCGCGCGTTCCGCTGTCCGCGACGATCAGCCGCCCGGCGCGATCGAGCGCCAGCCCGTTGGCGCCGGCCTCGCGGATCGCGGGCGGGATCGGCGTCTGCAGGCCCGAGGGATCGAGGAACGGCCGCGCGCCGTCGCGGCGCGACCAGCGATGGACGACGTTGGCGGGCACGTCGGAGAACAGCAGATACTCGCCCTTCGCCACCCACACCGGCCCCTCGGCCCAGCGATAGCCGGTGGCGAGCGTCTCGATCGTGGCGCCGGGCGGGATGATCGAGTCGAGCCGCGGGTCGAGCCGCAGCACCCCCATCGGCGACGGCTCGGCCGCGCGCGCGGCGCCCGCGATCAGCGCCGCTGCGCCCAGCCCCGCCCCCAGTCCGGCGAGCGCGGCGCGCCGGGTGAGCGCGGTCATACCAGCCGCACGCGCTGGCCCTCGCGCGCCGAGCGGTAGATCGCCTCGATCACGCGCATGTCGGCCAGCCCCTCCTCGCCCGCGACCAGCGGCTGCTTGTCGTCGAAGATGCACTCGGCGAGATGGTCGAGCTGCGCCGCATGCTGCGCCTTGCCCGCGGGCGGGTCGCGCGGCTCGGTGCGGCCGTCGCGGTTGATCCGCATCTTCTGGCCCTCGTAGGAGGTGGCGGGCTCGAGCTCGATCCAGCCCTTGGTGCCGATCACGCGATAGGCGTTGTGGTTCGAGCTGTAGCTCGACACGCAGGTCGCCTCGATCCCCGAGGGGAAGCGCAGCAGGAACGAGATACGGTCCTCCACCGTGCGGAAGCGCGGGTCGGAGCGGTCGGTCGACTCGATCGCGCTGACCTCGACCGGGTCCTCGCCGGCGAGATAGCGCGCCGCGTTGAGGCTGTAGATGCCGATGTCCATCAGCGAGCCGCCCCCCGACAGCGGCCGGTCGAGCCGCCACTGGTTGGGCTTGGCGTCGAAGCCGTGCTCCGAGGTGATGATCCGCGTCGGCCCGACGAAGCCGCTCTGCGCCAGCTGGATCGCGAGCATGTTGTGCGGCTGGAAGCGCGAGCGATAGCCGATCATCAGCTTGCGCTTGGCGGCGCGGCAGGCCGCGATCATCGTCTCGCATTCCGCCACCGAGACCGCCATCGGCTTCTCGCACATCACGTGCTTGCCCGCCTTGGCGGCGCGCACGACATATTCGGCGTGCATCGAATTGGGCAGGATCACGTAGACCACGTCGATGTCGGGATTGTCGCGGATCGTATCGAAGTTGGCGTAGCTGTAGCGGTGCGTTTTGGGGATGTTGTATTGCGTCCCGAACTTCTCGAGCTTCTCGGGCGTGCCGCTGACCAAAGCGACGAGGCGCGAATGGTCACACTCGGCGAACTTGGACATGATCAGCTCGGCGTAGCGGCCCAGTCCGACCACGGCATAGCCGATCTTGCGGTCGCGCGGCGGCGCGGCGCAGGCGCCGCTCGCGGCCACGGCGAGCCCCATCCCCAGTCCGGTGATGATGGTGCGACGGTCGGCCTCGCGCATGTCCCTCTCCCTTGGTTATCGACGCTTTCGGCGTCGTGGATCAGAGGGTTAACAGCATCATCCGGGGAGCGCTACCATCTCCGCCGCAGCATCGCCGCGCGCGTCGTGACGTGCCTGCGCCTCGGCGACCGCGCCCATCCGCGTCTCCGCCCAGTCGATCATCTGGCGCAGCGCACCGAGCAGCTCGCGCCCGAGCGGGGTGACGCGATACACCACCTTGATCGGCACGCTGGCCTCGACCTCTCGGGTCACCAACCCGTCGCGCTCGAGCGAGCGCAGCGTCTGGCTCAGCATCTTCTGCGACACGCCCGCGATGCGCCGCTTGAGCTCGCTGAAGCGCCGCGGCGAGTCGCCGAGCAGCAGCAGGATCAGCACGCTCCATTTGTCGCCGACGCGGTCGAGCAGGCGCCGCGTCGGGCAATCGGCGGCATAAGCGTCACCGCGCGCGGTACCGCCGGAGTGACCAGGTGAGGTGGAAGTGCCGTCTTGCATGGCGCCTCGCCCTAGCCAAGTAGGTCACCGTTGGAAACCACCCACGGAGGGCGAGATGAAGGTAGCGGTGCTGGGCGCGAGCGGTCGCGCGGGCAAGGAGATCACGCGGGAGCTGGCGCGGCGCGGTCACGAGGTCACCGCGATCGCGCGCCACTCGGAGGCGATCCCCGCGGCCGACGGCGTCAGCGCGCTGGCGGGCGACGCGCACGACGCCGACGCGCTCGCCGGGCTGATCCGCGGCCACGACGCGGTGATCAGCGCGCTCCACTTCGACGTCACCGCGGAGACGCTGCTGGGCGCGCTCCGCACCGCCGGCGTCGCACGGCTGCTGGTCACCGGTGGCGCGGCGAGCCTGCGCACCGCCGACGGCGGCCGGCTGATCGACTCGCCCGATTTCCCGGCGGCGTGGCGCGACATGGCGATGGGCGGCGTGCGCTTCCTGGAGGCGCTGCGTGGGGCGGAGGACGTCGACTGGACCTTCTTCTCGCCCGCCGCGCTGATCGAGGAGGGGCCGCGCACCGGCCGCTTCCGGCTCGGCGGAGACGAGCTGGTGGTCGACGGCGAGGGGCAGAGCCGGATCAGCTTCGCCGACTATGCGATCGCGATGGTCGACGAGCTGGAACAGCACCGCCACCCGCGCGCGCGCTTCACCGCGGCTTATTGAGGAGGTGGCGGAGGGGAGCTTTCGTGGCCGCCGCTCCCCTTCTCCTTCCGTCATCCCGGACTTGTTCCGGGATCCACCCCACCGCGAGAGCCGCCGCCGGAGGATGCGCGGAACGGTGGATCCCGGAACAAGTCCGGGATGACGGCGGTAGGGCGAGCGGAAGTGGCACGACTCACCCCAACCCGGCGCCCTCTCAGCCCAGCGCCTTCTCCAGCTCGGCCTTGCTCATCGTCGAGCGGCCCGGCACGTCCGCCTTCTTCGCGCGCTCGTAGAGCTCGGCCTTGGTCGGCCCCTGCCCGCGCGCGCGCCGCTCCGCCTCGCCCTTGCGGCGCTTGTTCTGCGCGGGGCTCTGCTGGTTCGACGCGCCCGCCTCGCTCAGCCCGATCGCGACCGCCTGTCGGCGACTGGTGACCTTGCGTCCCGCGCTGGTCTCCAGCTCGCCTTCCGCGAACTCGTGCATCACGCGCTCGACCGTCTCCTGCTGCGCCTTGCTCTGCTTCGCCATCTCACCCGCTCCTGACGCGATGCGAGCGAGAACCGGGGCGGGCGGCGGGCGGTTCCAAGATCCTCAGAACGCCGCGATGCCGGTTATCGCGCGGCCGAGGATCAGCGCGTGGACGTCGTGCGCGCCCTCGTAGGTGTTGACCGTCTCGAGGTTCATCAGGTGGCGCATCACCTGATACTCACCCGAGATGCCGTTGCCGCCGTGCATGTCGCGCGCCGCGCGCGCCACGTCGAGGGCCTTGCCGACGTTGTTGCGCTTCACCAGCGAGACCATCTCGGGCGCGAACCGCCCCTCGTCCATCAGCCGCCCGACGCGCAGGCTCGCCTGCAGCCCGAGCGCGATCTCGGTCTCCATGTCGGCCAGCTTCTTCTGGAACAGCTGGCGCCCGGCGAGCGGCGTGCCGAACTGCTTGCGGTCGAGCCCGTATTGCCGCGCGGCGTGGAAGCAATATTCCGCCGCCCCCAGCGCGCCCCAGCTGATCCCGTAGCGCGCGCGGTTGAGGCAGCCGAACGGCCCCTTCAGCCCTGCCACGTTCGGCAGCAAAGCGTCCTCGCCGACCTCGACCTCGTCCATCATCACCATGCCGGTGATCGAGGCGCGCAAGGAGAGCTTGCCCTCGATCTTGGGCGCGGCGAGCCCCTTCGCGCCCTTCTCCAGCACGAAGCCGCGGATCGCGCCGTCGTGCGCGTCGCTCTTGGCCCAGATCACGAACACGTCGGCGATCGGGCTGTTCGAGATCCACGTCTTGGCGCCCGAGAGGACGTAGCCGCCGTCGCTCTTGCGCGCGCGCGTGGTCATGCCGCCGGGGTCGGAGCCGGCGTCGGGCTCGGTCAGTCCGAAACAGCCGATCAGCTCGCCGCGCGCCAGCCCGGGCAGCCAGCGGTGGCGCTGCTCCTCCGAGCCGTAGGCGTAGATCGGGTACATCACGAGGCTCGACTGCACGCTCATCATCGAGCGATAGCCCGAGTCGATCCGCTCCACCTCGCGCGCCACCAGCCCGTAGGCGACATAGGAGGCGCCAACGCCGCCATATTCCTCCGGGATGGTCGGGCCGAGCAGCCCCAGCTCCCCCATCTCGCGGAAGATCGCGGGATCGGTGTGCTCGTGCGCGAACGCCTCGACGATGCGCGGCGCGAGCTTGTCCTCGGCATAGGCGCGCGCGGTGTCGCGCACCATCCGCTCGTCATCGCTCAATTGATCGTCGAGCAGGAACGGGTCTGCCCAGTCGAACCGGCCCATCTTGGTCATAAGGTGATCAATCCTCTCCGATATCGTGCCCGGCGCGGCCGGGGTCTGTGTCCGGCTCTAGCGCAGCGCGCGGACCAGCGCTCGCGCTTTCGGCACCGCCCGGCGCCGCGTGCGGGATCGGCAAGGTGATCGCGCAATAGATGCCGTCGTCACGCAACTCGAAGCGCGTCCGCGCGCCAAGCTGATACGGCAGCGCCTGTTCGATCAGCTCGCGACCATAGCCGCCCCCCGCCGCCGGCCTGCCCGCCTCGGGATCGAGCGCCACCCCCGTCTCGTGCCAGGTGACGTGGAGCATCGGCACACCCGCTTCGTCCGCCACCCGCCACGCCAGGTCGAGCCGCCCGCCGCGCGCCGACAGAGCGCCGTATTTGAGCGCATTGGTGGCAAGTTCGTGGAGCGCGAGCGCAAACGTCTGCACCGTGGCGGAGCGCAGCCGCACCCCGCGCGGCCCCGTCATCGTCACATGCGCTGACGCCAGCCAGTCGCGGCCGCCGAGCGACTCCAGCTCGCTGCGCGCGAGTTCGTCGAAGGTGACACGATCGCCCTCCTCCAGCCGCGCGAGCAGGCCGTTGACCCGCCCCAGCGCACTCAGGCGATCGTCGAAGCGCGCGGCATAATCGTCGAGCGACACGCTGCGCGCGATCAGCTGGTTCGACAGACCCCGCACCACCCCGAGCAGGTTGCGCGTGCGGTGCTGGAGTTCGGCGATCAGCACCTCCAGCCGGTCCGAGCTCGCCTTGGCCTCGGTGACGTCCTCGCTGATCCCGCCGATGCGATGCACCCGTCCTTCGAGGTCGAGCAGCGGGAAGGCGGTGTCGCGCACCCAGCGCAGGGCGCCATCGTCGGCGCGGCGGACGCGATATTCGCAGGCGACGGTCGCGCCGCCCCGGACTTGTCGCACCGCATCGAGCGCGTGGCGGCGGTCGGCGGGCAGCACCAGCCGCGTCAGCCGACGCAGCGCGCCCGTCTCGCCCTCGATCACGGGCAGGCCATATAGCCGTTCGAACGCGGGGCTGGCATATTCGACGCGCAGGTCGCGCGCGTCACGCACCCAGAGCGCGTCGGCCGAGGCGGCGCCGAACTGCCGGAAGCGCGCCTCGCTCTCGCGCAACGCCGCCTCGGCGCGCTTGCGCGCGGTGAGATCGATGGTGACCACCAGCAGCGTCCGCGCGCCCCCCTCGGTCGCCGCGGCGAGTGGGGTGATGCTGCTGTTCGCCCACACGGTGACGCCGTCGGGGCGGTGATAGCATTTGTCGAGCGAGGTGGTGCGGCCGCTCGCCAAGGCCTGCGAGACCGCCGCGACCGAGCCGGGGAGATCGGCGGGCGCGGTGACGTCGGCGACCCCGAGGCTGAGCAAGCTCGCCTCGTCGCGGCCGAGCATCGTGCACAATTGCTGATTGACGCGCAGGAAGCGGCCGTGCTGGTCGACCTCGGACAGGCCGACCGAGGCGGCGGAGAAGATCGCGCGCCACCGTGCATCGGTCGCGGCGCGCGCGGCATCGCGACGGCGCGCGGCGGTGACGTCGCGCAGGACGCCGACCCAGCCCTCGATCGCGCCGTCGCGGTCGCGGATCGGGTCGATCGTCCAGTCGACGACATAGGTGCTGCCGTCCTTGCGATAGTTGGTCGTCTCGCCGGCGAAGCCGCGGCCCGCGCGCAGCGCCGCCTTGAGGTCGTTCAGCACCGCCCGGTCGGTCGCCGGCCCCTGTACGATCCGCGGCGTCGCGCCGAGCAGCTCGTGCTTCTCATAGCCGCTCAGCGCGGTCATCGCCGCGTTGGCGAAGCGGATCACCGGGCCGGGCGGCTCGATCGCCGCCTCGGTGATCAGGATGGCGTGACCCGCCGCCTCGGCGGCCCGGTGGAGCCACTGCGCTCCCGCCTCGTCATGCTGGTGCTGCGGCGCCCCCGTCATCGCCGCGGCTTACCGGCCGATAGCGCGTGCCGCCAGTGACTTGGCACATCGCACCTGTCCGCCCACCGGACACGACGCGCCCGTCCGGGCGGGAGGAGGCGGCACCATCCTCCCGCCCGGTCGCGCCGGACTCAGAATTTCGCGCCGAGCCTGAGCCCGATCGTGCGGGGGGTGATCGGCACCGCATAGGGACGCTGGTAGCAGGAGCCGCATTGCACGAAGCGCGCGATCTGGCCGCGCTCGTCCCACAGATTGCGCGCGAACAGTTCGAGCGTGTACTTGCCCCATTCCGCGCCCAGCGCGAGGTTGGCGGTGGTGTAGGCGGGCAGGCGTCCGATCTCCGCCGCCGGGTTGGCGAGACGACCGGTGCCCGTTTCCAGCACGCGTTGCCGGATATCGGACGCCGCCGAGCTCTGGTGCGCGACCAGCCCCTGCAGATACGCCTTGGCCGCGCCGATCGGCACCGTGTAGCGCACGGTGCCGCTCAGCTTGAAGCGCGGCGTGATCGGCAGCCGTTCTCCCGCCGGCGTGACGACATCCTCGCCGTCGGTATTGAGACAGGTGACCGACCGGCACAGGTCGGTGCGCGTCTTGGCATCGGTATAGGAGCCCGAAGCGGTCAACGACAGCGGGCCGACGCCGAGATTGGCGTCCATCTCGATCCCGCGGATCCGCGCGTCGGGACCGTTCTGGATCACGGTGAAGCTGTTCTCGCCCAGGAACGAGAATTGGAACTGGTCCCAATTCTGCTGATACACCGCGCCGTTGACGCGCAATCGGCCGTCGAGCCAGGTCGTCTTCCAGCCCAGCTCGTAATTGGTGAGGAAGTCCGCGTCATAGTCGCCGACGTCGCCGCGCCGGTTGATCCCGCCGGGGCGGAAGCCCTTCGACCAGGTGGCGTAGAGCAGCAGCAGGTCGGTCGGCTTCCACGTCGCGTTGAAGCGATAGGTGACGCCCTGCCCGTCGGCGCGCTTGGGCACCACCTTGCCGCCCTTGACCACGCCGAGGTTGGTGCAGGGGATAGCGCCGACGTCGTCGTTGGGCAGGAAGGCGGTGGTGTCGCCGCCGTTGCGATAGGCGTCGCGCAGCGTGCCCCCGCCGGCGAGATAACAGCCCGCGACGCCCGTCTGCGAGCTGCCCGCGGCATTGAACGGCGTGGCCGAATAGGGCCGGCCGTCGTCGGGATCGATCCCGGGATTGCGCCCGAAGCCGAAGAAGCCGACGAGCGAATTGTCGTAGATGAAGGCGCGCCCGCCCGCGGTGAGCGTCAGCGTCGGGGTGAGATCGTAGCTCGCCTCGCCGAACACCGCATAATCCTTGTCGACGCGATGCTGGCGGGTGAGCCACAAGGTTCCCGGATAGCCGTTGACCGACACGTCCGGCCCCAGGTTCGGAATCTGATAGTCCTGGAAGATCAGGTTGCTCTGCCGCTGGTAGAAACCGCCCGCGACGATCCGGAACGGCTGGTCGGCGGGCGAGGCGACGCGGAGCTCCTGACTGGTCTTCTTGAAATGGTCACGCCCGATCACGCGCTGGCGCGGGTCGATCGTGTTGCCGGCGGCGTCCTGATAATAGAAATAGCCGGCCAGCCCGCCGACCGAGGAATAGAGCGAGTCATATGCCTCGGAATAATCGGTGTAGTCGGTCGACTGCTCGGCGCGGCGGTCGAGATAGGCGCCGGCGTAGGTGACGTCCCAATTGCCGAGCTGCCCCTCGATCGTCAGCGCCGCCTGGGCGAACCGGTCCTTGCGATATTCCGGGTAGAAATGCTGGAGCTGGAGGTCGCCGACTCTCGGATCGAAGGCGTAGCTGCCGTGGCTGCGCTGCTCCTGGTAGAGCAGCGTCGGCGTCGCGGTCCAATTGTCATCCAGGTCGATCTTCAGCGCGGCGCGCCCGCCATAGGTCTCCGTGTCGTTATAGTCCTTCTCGACGAACTGGTCGTTGTCGACCGTGATGCCGCCGGGCTGCGGCAGGAAGCTGCGCGTGCCCGGCACGTTGTCGATGAAGCCCGCGTCGCGCTGGTAGAAGCCGACGACGCGCAGCGCCGCCCGCTCGCTGATCGGGATGTTGAGCATCCCTTCGGTGGAATAGCCGATCCCGCCCGAATGGACGCTGTTCACTTCGCCGTCGACACGGCCGTAGAAGGCCGCGGTGTCGGGCTTGTTGGTGATGATGCGGATCGTGCCCGCCTCGCTCGACGCGCCGTAGAGCGTGCCCTGTGGCCCGGCGAGGCTCTCGATGCGGGCGACGTCGTAGATGTGGATGTCGAGCGTGCCGCCGATCGTGGTGACGGGCTGCTCGTCGAGATAGGTGCCGACCGAGGGCAGCGACCCCGAATGGTTGCCGTCGCCGCCCGAAGCGACGCCGCGCATGTAGACGGTGGTGACGCCCGGCTGGGTCGACTGAAACGCCACCGACGGCAGCAATTGGGTATATTCGTTGAAGTTCGAGACGTTGAGCTGATCCAGCCGGCGCGTGCCGATGGCCTGGATGCTGATCGGCACGTTCTGGATATTCTCGTCGCGCTTCTGCGCGGTGACGATGATGTCGCCGTCGGTCGTGCTGCTGTTCTGCGGCGCGTCGGTCTGGCCGGTGCCGGACGGCGCGGCGGCGACGGGATCGGGCGGCGTTCCGGTCTGTGCCACCGCGGGAGACGCGATCGCGGCCGACGCGAGAAGCTGCACCAGCATGCGACGCTTGTAGCTCACCACCACAATGCCCCCATTGTTGCGACTATGTGACGACATGCTGCGCTGCGGCGCGCGCAGCGTCAATCGCCGGGCAGTGGTTTCGTGACGATTTATTATCGGCGCGGCGCGTGGCGCGCTTACATCGTCTTGAGCATCTCGACATGGCGCGCGACCGTGGCGGCGAGGCGCCCCGCCGCGGCCTTGAGCGCGGCGGCGGTGCCACCCGCGGCATAGGCCTGATGCAGCGCCACCACGCGACCGTGCGCGGCGCGCTGCTGCGCCAGATAGGTGGCGTCGCGGGCGGCGCCGGTCTCCGCGCGCAGTTCGGCGATCCATTCGGTGTGGAGCGGGGTCAGCGCCGCCGGGGGGACTCGCACCCGGGCGCGCGCCGCCGCGGCGCGCAGCGCAGCGCTGCCGCGCGCGTGGTCCGCCACGATCGCGGTGGCGAACGCGCGCAGCTTCGGGTCGGTGGTCGATTCGAGCACCATCTGGCTGGCGGCGCGCTCGTACAGGTCGGCCGCCCCCGCCGCCTCCAGATAGCGCGCCGGAGTCATCACCTCGGCCGATGCGGTCGACGCCAGCGTCGCGCCCACCAGCACGGCCGCGCCGAGCAGCGTCCTCATCACCCGCCCCCTCACAGCCCGAACGCCGACTTGAGCCGCCCGACCGCGTAGAGCTCGGCGTCATAGGCGCCGCGCACCAGCCGGCCCATCGCGAAGAACTCGTGCGTCACTCCCGCGAAGGTCCGCTGCTGCACCGCGCCGCCCGCGGCGCGGATCGCCTGCGCCAGCGTCTCGCCGTCCGAGCGCAGCGGGTCGATCTGGGCGTTGACGACCGTCACCGGGGGCAGCCCGCGCAGGTCGGCATGGACGAGATCCAGCCGCGGGTCGGCCGCGTCGGCGGGGCTGGCCTGGTAGAAATGCGCGAACCAGTCGAGCGCCGCGCTGCCCAGCGGCGTCGCGGTGAACGAGTCGCGCCGCGACGCCAGCGCGGCGTCGCGGTTGGCGATCGGGTAGACGGCGAGGACATGGACCGGGCGCGGCAGCGCGTGATCGCGCGCGTAGATCGCGGTGGCGACGGCGAGATTGCCCCCCGCGCTCTCGCCCGCCAGCGCGACGCGCGCGGGATCGGCCCCCCAGGCGGCGGCGTTCTGCACTGCCCAGCCATAGGCCGCGGCGGCATCGTCGTGCTGCGCCGGGAAGCGGAACTCGGGCGCGTGGCGATATTCCACCGACACGACGATCGCGTTGAGCTGCTTGGCGAGCAGCCGCGGCGTCGCGTCATAGGCGTTGACGTCGGCGAGCACCCAGCCACCGCCGTGATAATAGACCACCAAGGGAAGCGGCGCCCCCGTCCCCGCCGCGGCCCCGGGCTTGTAGACGCGCGCATATTGCATCGCGTGGGTGCCATAGGCGAGGTCCTGCGTCGTCACGGTCGCGTCGGGCGCGACCGACATGCCCGCTTTGCGAATCGCGGCATGATAAGCGTCGGTCGCCCCGGGCTCGAGCCGGGCCTCCACCGGGGTCAAGGTCTCGATCGCGCGCGCGCCGAGCAGGGGGAGCTGATCGAGCACCGACTTCATGTCGTCGGCCAGCGCGGGCAGCGGGGTCGCCGCCGCGGCGCGCGGGGTCGGGGGGGATCCGTTGAGCGCCGCCGGCGTCTGCGCGCGCGCGCCGCCGCCCAGCGCGAGCGCGGCCACCGCGGCCACGCACCAACCCGTCCTCATGCCATGCCCCCTCTACGCTCACACTCGCCGCCGCGCTCAACCGTCCGACGCTGTCGCCGTTCCGGGCGCTAAACCCAACCCACGTCAGTAATCGCGCGACACGCGCACGTTGGCACTTTGTCGCCCGAGCGTCGAGATCGACGAGAGCAGCGACAGCCAGCGGGTGACCTGAAATTCGACGCGCGTCGCCGAATAGCCCGCCCCATCGGTGATGATCTCGGCATAGACGCGGCGCGTCACGTACTTGCCCGCCGCGATCGAGGTGCCCTGCCCCGTCTGCGGGTCGGCGGGCAGGATGCGCAGCCGGTCGAGCCCGGCGGCGCGGCGCACCGCGTTGATCGGGTTGAGCCCGCCCCCGCCGTCCTGCAGCGCCGCCACCGCGGCGGCGAGCTGGAGCGCCTCGGGCGCGGACAGGTTGGTGATCGAGGTGCCGAACAGCAACCGCGACAGCAGCTCGTCCTGCGGCAGCGCGGGGGTGCTGGTGAAGCTGATCTCGGGCTTGAGCGCGACGCCGGTGACGCGGATCGAGGCGTTGAGCCCGGTGGTGTTAGCACTCGCCTCGATGTCGAGCGCGGGGTTGGCGGGCACCTCGCCGGCGAAGCGGATGATCCCGCGCGACAGCTCGAACTCGCGCCCGGCGAACTCATAGTCGCCGCGCACCAGGTCGGCGCGGCCGGTCAGCGCGGGGTTGGTCGGCGTGCCCGCGATCTGCACGTCCGCGGTCCACTCGCTCGAAAGGCCGAGCCCCGTGACCATCAGCCCGTTGCGCGCGCGCGCGTGGACGTCGAGCCGCCACGGCGCCGGCGCCTCGTCATCGGCATTGTCGCCGCCGGGCACGTTGATCTCGCGCACCGACACCTGCGGCAGCGCGCTCGCCGCGCCGGCCTGGCCGAACTTGTAACGGCTGCTGTCGAGCCGGACGTCGCCGCCGATCACGCCGCCGTCGCCGTCGGAGCGGAAGGTGATCGGGCCGGTGACGGTGGCGCCGATATCGTCGCGGTCGATCAGCACGGCGTGATCGGCATCGACGCGCAGGTCGAGCGCGACCCCGGTCGGGCGCAGGTCGAACCAGCCGCTGCCCACCACCTTGCCGCCACGCCCGGCATCGCCGGTGAAGCGGTCGAGCTGGAGCCGCGTGCCCGCGAACCGCCCGCTCGCGGCCACGTTGGTGATCGAGGTGCCGGTGGTGGCGCTCTGGATCCGCGCGCCCGCGGCACGGACCACCCCGCGCAGCTGGGGCGCCTGGGTGGTGCCGGTGACGTCGGCGGCGAAGGCGACCGGGCCGGTGAGGTCGAACAGCTCGATCCGGGTCAGTCGCCACAAGGTGTCGGCCGGGCCGCTGTAGCGCAGCTGCGCGAACAGCCCGGCGCGCGACAGCCGCTCCATCAGGCTGCCCGTCCCGAGCGGCCGGAGCTGCGCCTGCGCCCGCCCGACGATCCGCCCGCCCGACTGCATCACCACGCGCGCGCCGGCGTGATCCGCGGTCAGTACCGCCGCCAGCCCCATGTCGACCGGGGTCGACGAGGTCACCAGCCCCGATCGCGTCAGGCCGCGTACCGTCACGTCGGCGCGTCCGGTCGGCGCCGCGCCCCCGCGCGCGTCGAGCCGCAGCGTGCCGCTCGCGCTGCCGCCCAGGCCGAGACCGCTGTACCCGATGTCGAGCACCGCGAGGGGGAGGTTGGCCAGCGTGGCGCGGACGCTCGTATCGTCGTCGCCGAGGTGCCCCGACACCTCGGCCGAGCCCCCGGCGAAGCTCAGCCTGGTCGACGCCAGCGTCCAGCCATCGCCCTCGCGACGCAGCACCGCGGGCGTGTCGAGCCGGATCGGGCGCTGGCCGATGCTGCCGCTCGCGCGCACCGTATAGCCGTCGGGCGCGATGGCGGTGACGGTCTGGACGCGGAAGCCGACGCCGCGCGATCCCGCGATCGCGGCGCGGATCTCGCCGCGCTCGCCCGCCAGTGTCACGCCGCCGTCGAAGCGCGACACCGACAGCGCGCCGTGGCGCAGCCCCGCGCCACGCGCGGTGGCATCGAGCTTGGTGCCGGCGGGATCGAGCAGGGTCGTGAACTGGAGCTGCGCCTGTCGCACCGCCGCGACGGTGCCGATCCGCGCGTTGCGCGCCTGGAGCTGCGCCGCGATACTTTGCACCTGCCCCACCGGCGCCAGATCGAGCGCGCCGCTCCACCCGCCGCCGTTGACCGCGAGGCGACCGCGGAAGCCGCCGCCGACGATGTCGAGCGCGCCGGTCGCGCGCGTGCCGCTCACGTCGAGCCGATCGACCAGGATGCGCGACTGCCCCCCGCCGGGCGGCAGGACGATCTGGCCCGCCCCCGCGAACGCGCCCAGCCGCGACTCGCCCGCCGCGGTGAAGGCGAAGCCCTGCGCGCTGGGATCGAGATGCGCGCGCACCGCCGCCAACCCCAGCGTCGCGTTGGGGCGCGCGAACACGAGGTCGAGCGTCGGCCGCTCGATCCGCCCGTCGAGCCGCAGCGTCACCGGGCCATAGCTGCCCTGCGTCCCCGCGCCCTCGAAGAAGAACGTGCCGTCGCGCCGCCGATAGCCGTTGCCCGCCAGCCGCAGCGTCGGCGCGGTGAGCACGAGGCGGGTGAGATGGAGGATGCCGTCGGGGGTGCGCTCCAGCTCGCTCTCGATCCGCGGCAGCCCGCCGGTGAGCGACCGGAAGAAGTCGTTGTCGAGCCGCAGCACGCGCGCGGTGCCGCGGCCGATCACGCGCGTCCCGCGGCCATTGGGGCCGGGCACCGCCTGCAAGCGCGAATCGACCTGCACCAGGCCGATGCCCGGGATGAGATAGCGCCCGAGCCCGCCGCTCAGCGCGACGTCGTAGCGCCCGGTGCGCAGGTCGAGCCGCAGCCCGATCTCGCCCGCGAGCTGGTCCGAGCGCAGGCGCAGCCGCTCGCCGGTCACCTGGGTTGCGGTGACCTTGAGCACGCCGGCGACCGCGAGGTTGCGCAGGATCCCGCCCGCGACGTCCCCCACCCCGGTCACGCGTGCCGCGGTGAAGCGTACCGGGACCGCGACGGGCGCGTTCGACCAGCGCCCGCGCCCGGCGGCTCGGGCCTGTTCGAACCCGGTGTCGTCGAACGCGAAGCGCTCCGCGCTGAGGCGATAGTCGAAGCTGGCGGTGCGGAAGTTGCCGTCGAGGATCGCGCGCAGCCGCATGTCGCGCGCGGTCATGTTGCGGAACAAGGCGGCGGGGCGGAGCAGCCGCGCGGTCACCCGAACGTTGCGGAAGGCGCTGGCCGCGAGGTCGACCATCCCCTCCGCGTGCGCCGCCAGCGCGGGCGAGCGCAGCGACACGGCGCCGTCGAGCCGGCGGTGGGCGAAGCTGGCGCTGCCGTCCACCGCGACGCGCGGCGCGGTCAGCGACTGGAGCTTGCCCTTGGTCACCGCGCTGGGCGCGACCGTGCCGATCAGCCGATACTGGCCGGCACGATTGGCGAGCGCGAGGTCGATCACGCGCGTCGCGCCGACCTGCGCCACCGCGCGCCCGTCCCAGCGGCGCCAGTCGCCGTCACCCGCCAGATCGAGCGCGACCGCGCGGTTGAGCCCGGTCAGTCGCGCGAGCACCCCGCGCGCGCTGCCGCGGGCGCGGGCGGCGAGATCGAAGCGACCCGCGTCGGGGCGCGAGTCGAGCCGCACGACGAGCGAGTCGCTCCCCTGGATCAGCGCGGTGAGATCGACCAGGGCGTGACCGTCGCGGATGTCCGCGCGCGCGTCGATCCGGCCGTAGCGGATCGTCCCCGTGACGCGCGGCGCGACGATCAGACGCCCGACCGACAGGCGCCCGATCGCGATGTCGAACTTGGGCAGCAGCGGCCCGCTGCGCCCGGTGTCGCGCGGCTGCGGCAATTTGGCGAAGGTGGCGACGGGGATGTCGAGTGCGGTGATGTCGAGCCGGTTGTGCCACCAGGCGAGCGGCGACCAGTCGAGCCGCGCGCGGGGCACCGCCAGCACCAGCCCCTGCGGGTCGTAGAGCCGCACGTCGATCAGCTCGGCGCGCCCGTACAGCGAGCCGTCGATCCGCCCGACACGGAAGCGCAGGCCATTGTCGGGGCGCAAGCCGTTGACCCGGTCGGCGACGAAGCGATGTCCCACCCCGGTGTCGAGCACGAACACGACCAGCAGCGCGAGCGCGAGCAGCGCCGCGACGATGAGCCCCGCGACCCGCGCCACCCGCCTCAAAACGCTTGCCCCAGCGAGACATAGACCGCGAGGCGGCTGTCGCCCGGCTGCGGGTTGATCGGGGTGCCGACGTCGACGCGGATCGGACCGAAGTTCGAGTAATAGCGCACGCCGATGCCGGCGCCGTAGCGGAAGCCGGTGAGGTCGGGCAGCCCGCCGGTGTAGATGTTGCCGCCGTCGAAGAAGGGCACCACGCCGAAATTGCCGAACGCCTTGATGCGCGCCTCGACCGCGAACTCGGCGAGGCTGCGGCCGCCGATCGGGTCGTTGTTGGGATCGCGCGGGCCGATCGACTGGAAGCCATAGCCGCGCACCGAGGCGCCGCCGCCCGCGTAGAAGCGCCGCGACGGCGCGATCTGGTCGCGCGGCGCGCCCAGGATCGTGCCCGCGCGCACCCGCCCTGCCAGGACGGTGCCGCGCGCCACCGGCTGATAGGCGCTGGCGTCGAGCTGGACGCGCGTATAGCCGAACGCGCTCCCCTGGAGCGACAGCTCGGGACTGGCGCGCCCCGCCAGCCGGAAGCCGCGCGTTGGGTTGAGCAGATCGTCCGACCCGTCATAGCCGAGGCTGGTCGGCAGCGCGCCGATCAGGAAGGTGCGCCGCCGCGGCTCGCCGGTGGCAAGGATCACGTCGCGCTCGTCCGACGCGACCAGCTCGGCGCCGAGCGACCAGGTCCAGGTCTTCTGAAAGAAGATGTTGGTCTGGCGCTCGAGCGCGGCGGACAGCGACAGCGTATTGGCCTCGAACGCGTCGCGCAGCAGGTGCGCGGCCGAGAATTGCGCGGTCAGCACCCGGTCGCGTGCGTGGAAGTTGTTGCGGCGATAGGTGATCTGGCCGAGCTGCTCGCGCGTGCCCGCGACCCCGCGCAGCGTCACCGCCCCCTCGGGCGGCAGCAGGTTGCGGTGGGTCCAGCTGATCTCCGACCGCGCGCCCTCGCCCGTGCCATAGCCCAGCTCGACCGCGACGGTGCGCGGCGGCGCGGGTTCGAGCCGTACCGCGACATCGACCACCGACGGGTCCGCCCCCGGGACCGCGCGCACGTCCGCGGTGGAGACCAGCCCGGTCTGGACCAGCGCGCGGCGCAGGTCATCGAGCTGCGACGCCTCGTAGGAATCGCCGGTCCTGAACCGGGCGATGTCGGCGACGTGCGCGGCGTCGAACACGCGATTGTCGGGGTTGGCGGTGATCCGGCCGAAGCGCCGTGCGGTGCCGGGCGCGACCTCCACCGCCAGCGTCGCGGTCTGCGCGCTGCGGTCGACCACCACCTGCGGGTCGCCGATCCGCGCGAAGGCGAAGCCCTCCTCGCCCGCGCGGGTGCGCAGGTTCGCCTCCGCCGCGGCGACCGCGTCGCTGTTAACGGGATCTTCGGGACGGACGCCGAAGGCATCGCGCAGCGCCTGCGCCTTGGTCCCCGCCGCCTCGACCCCGGCGAGTGTCACCCCGGCGAAGCGGTACAGGCTGCCCGGCGCGGCGACGAGCACCACCACCGGGCGCTTCTCGGCGCGCTCGAACCGCGTCGCCACCGAGGCGTCGTAATATCCCTCGCCCTTGAGGAGGGTGAGCAGCAGCTCGGCGTCCTGACGCGCGCGCCGGTCGAGCTGCGCGGGATTGGCCTCCTTGCCGTCATTGCCCGCGAGCACCGACAGCTCCTGGAAGCGTTGGCGCAGCAGCGGGGTGCCCGCGGCGTCGAGCCCGTCGATCCGCCAGGCGTAGCGCGTGGTCGCACCGATCTGCGCGCGCTCGGCGACGGGCGCGGCCGGCGCGGCCGACAGGTCGGGCCAGTCGACCCCGATGTCGGGCAGCGGCGCCAGCGGTGCGGTGGGATCGACCTCGTCGAGCGGGGCGGTCGGATCGGCGGGCACGGCGACGCTCCCCGCGGGCGCCTGCTGCGCGCGCGCGGGCACCGCTCCTGTCATCACGCCGACCACGGCGCAGACCAGCGCGCCGCGCCGCCCCACGTCCGGCCTCATCGCGCCGGTCTAGCGGCGCTATCGAGAGAGAAGAAGGGGGGAAAACCTAACAGCGCCGATCCGGGACGCGCCTGCGGCACGGTCGGTCGCGACTGGCGCGGGCGTCACCGGCGTGGCAGAGCGACGCGATGCCTCCTTCCCGCTCCCCGCTCGCTGGCGGTTTCCCGATCGCCGCGCTGATCCTCGGCGGCACGATCCTCGGCCTGGTCGCCGGCCAGCCGACGATCGGCTTCCTCGCCGGCCTCGCGCTGGGGGTGGCCATCGCTCTGTGGGTGTGGTGGCGCGACCGGCGTTAGGCTCGCGCCGGAACGGCGGCACGACCGTCTTCCTCTGCTTGAAGGTGTCGATCCAAGCTCGCCGCACTCCGGCGTGCGCGGAAGCTCTGCGAAACCCTCGTCATCCCGGCCTCGAGCCGGGATCCATGGTGCCGCGAGAGCTGAGGATGTTTCTCTCGCGGAGGGATGGATCCCGGCTCAAGGCCGGGATGACGGCGTTCTCGCAATCTCGCAGAAGTTGCGCGTGCGCACGAGGCCGGTGCGCTGGAAGAGCGACGGACCGCGCGACGAGGCGCGTTACCGCCCGCCCCCGGTGATGGACCTACCCGGAACAGCGATTCCATGACCAAATCGCGACGCCGTAACGAAAACGTCGCGAAAACGACGCGGCGTTTACATCGAGCCCCCCTAGCGGCCCGCGCCGAGACGGCACTCATGCCGCTTTAGGGGTAATCGATCATGCTATCCTATGTCGGCCTGCTGCGGGCGTCGGCCGCGCTCGTCACCATCGCCGCGTTGTCCGGGACCGCGAGCGCACAGACCGTTGCGCCAGCCGCTGCCGCCACGCAGGCGAGCGACTCCGCCGCCGACCAGCCCGGCGAGGACATCGTCGTCAACGGCACCTATGCGCGCAGCATCGACGCCGCGGTCGAGACCAAGCGCCGCGCCGCCTATGGCGTCGACTCGATCAGCTCGACCGACATCGGCAAGTTCCCGACGCAGAACGTCGCCGAGGCGCTCCAGCTGATCCCCGGCGTCGCGATCACGCGCCCGCGCGGCGAGGGGCTGTACGTCAGCGTCCGCGGGCTCGGGCCGCAGTTCCAGAATACGCTGATGAACGGGCGCACCGTCGCGCTCAACGACCTGATCGAGAACGGCGGCGCCAACGGCCGCCAGTTCCGCTTCGAGATGCTGCCGGCCGAGTTCACCTCGCGCATCGACGTGGTGAAGACGCCCACCGCCGACATGAGCGAGGGCGCGCTGGGCGGCAATATCGATGTCACCACCTTCCGCCCGCTCGAGGTGGGCAACAAGACCACGCTCAACCTGCGCGGCACCTACACGACCCAGGCCGACAAGGTGCGTCCCAACGCGACGCTGCTGACCAGCGCGACCACCGACGACGGCACCTTCGGCCTGCTCGCGGGGGCGCAATATTGGGCCAAGTCGGTGCGCAATGACCGCTTCATGGGGTTCGGCTGGATCGCCGACCGCTATGCCACCACCGCGACGGGAGGGCTGCCCAAGGGGCTCTACTCGCCGACACGCACGCGGCCGACGGTGGAGACCGAGGATCGCGAGCGCGTGTCGGGGATGATCTCGGCGCAGTGGCGCCCGACGAGCGACCTGGAGACGATCCTCGACGTCGTCGCGACCCGGCTCGACGTCGCCTATGACGAGTTCGGCCTCGACATCTATCCGGACGATGGCAAGGGCACCTACAATCCTGCGGGGTCGTCGGTCGTCCCCGGCTCGGTCGTCACCGACGGCGACACGATCACCAAGGCGACGATCAACAACGTCCGCTTCATGGCGTCGCGCGAATACAGCCTCAACCGCCACGACCTGCTGACGGTGGGGCTCAAGCAGCGCTGGAACCCCGATCGCTGGCATCTCTCGGCCGACGTCAACTGGTCGGCGGCGCACAGCTATCACCCCGACTATCGCGAGGGCACGGTGCGCAGCCGCGCGATCGTCATCGCGCCGCTCAGCTATGACGCGACCGGCGGCTACAAGGTGCTGCCCGGCCTCACCACGCCGGTCGATGTGACCGACCCGGCCAAATACAGCCTCTACACCTTCAACATCGCGCCCAAGGACAGCAAGGACTGGGATCTCTACACGCGCGCCGACGTCGCGCGCGACCTCGACGGCTTCGTCTCCAAGCTGGCCGCCGGCGGCGAGTATCACCGGCGCCGCCGCGACTATTTCCGCCGCGACTTCCTGGTCAACCCGCCCGCCGGCACGCCGCTGAGCGTGCTCGGCAGCGGCGCCTATGAGCAGCTGCCGTTCGACGACTTCCTCAAGGGCGTCCCCGGCAACACGCCGCGCCGCTTCCTCGTGCCGGTGACGAGCGCCTATCTCGACGCCTTCTTCACGCCATCGGTGGCGAACGCGCCGCTGTCGCTCTCCGACCGGCGCTCGAGCTTCACCGTCACCGAGCGGATCGCGGGCGGCTATGTCCGCGCCGACTATCAGTTCCCGCTCGGCGCGGTGGCGGTGAGCGGCAATGTCGGCGTGCGCTACGTCCACACCGACCAGGTGGCGAGCGGCACGCTCACCGCGGGCTCGGTCGCGACCCCGGCGAGCTTTCCGAAGACGTTCAACAACTGGCTGCCCAGCTTCAACCTGCGCGCCGATCTCACCACCAAGCTGGTCGGCCGCCTCGCCGCCAGCCGCGTGCTGACGCGCCCCAACGTCACCGACGTCGCGCCGCGCATCACCGTCTCGACCGACGCGCCCACCGCGAGCGGCGGCAACCCGCAGCTGGTACCCTTCCTGGCGACCCAGTTCGACGGCTCGCTCGAATGGTATTTCGCGCCCTCGGGGCTGCTGTCGGGCGCGGTCTTCTACAAGGCGCTGGACGATTACATCACGCAGAACAACGTCGACATCACGATCCCCGGCCGCGGCAACGTCCGTCTGTCCACGCAGATCAACGGCGGCGACGCCAAGGTCTATGGCGCCGAGTTCGCCTACAGCCAGGTGTTCACCTTCCTGCCCAAGCCGCTAGACGGGCTGGGCGTGCAGGCCTCGTACACGCACACCTCGGTGCAGGCGGACTATAAGGCGGGCGACCGCGCGATCCGCGACCAGTTGATCGGCCTGTCGAAGAACAGCTTCAACCTGGTCGGCTTCTACGACATGGGGCCGGTGTCGACGCGGCTCTCCTACGTGTGGCGCGACCGCTATCTCAACGGCACCGGCAGCACGGTGCAGGCGCCGAGCTATGTCGCGCCGTTCGGCTCGCTTGACGGCAATTTCTCGATCAAGGTGACGCCGCAGCTGACGCTCAGCCTGGAGGGGATCAACCTCGCCGGCGCGCGGCAGAACACGTACAACGACAAGGAGCTGCGCTTCGGCGAGGTGAATTACTACGGGCGCACGATCCTGTTCGGCGCGCGCGCGGAGTTCTGACCGCGAGAGGGGCGGGTCGCGACGGCCCGCCCTCTCCCCTGTGGCGTAAGGAGGCGGGCGGTCGCCGATCCGCCGCCTCAGGCGTGGGCGGTGATCCACTCCTCCACCACCGGCGCGATCCGCCCGCGCCACTTCGACCCGTTGAAGATGCCGTAATGGCCGACGCCCTCGGCCATATAATAGCGCTTGTGCTCCTCGGGCAGCGACGTGGCGCAGGTCAGCGCCGCTTTGGTCTGCCCCAGCCCCGAGATATCGTCGCGCTCGCCCTCGATCGCGAGCAGCCCGACGTCGGTGATCGCGCCGAGATCGACCGGGCGGCCGCGGTGCGTCATCGTGCCGCGCGGCAGCGCGTGCGTCTGGAACACGGTGTCGATCGTCTGGAGGTAGAATTCCGCGGTCATGTCGCAGACCGAGCGATATTCGTCGTAGAAGCGCTTGGTCGCGTCGGCGCTCTCGCCGTCGCCGGTGACCAGATGTTTGAACAGCTCGTAATGGCTCATCATGTGGTTGCCGAGGTTCATCGTCATGAAACCGCCGAGCTGGAGGAAGCCCGGGTACACGCGCCGCCCCGCGCCGGGATAGAGCATCGGCACGGTGGCGATCACGTTCTGCTCGAACCAGGCGAAGGGCCGCTCGGTGGCGAGCGTGTTCACCGCGGTGGGCGCCTCGCGCGTGTCGATCGGGCCGCCCATCATCGTCAGCGTGCGCGGGCGGCACGGGTTGGCGTCCGCGCTCATCAGCGCGGTCGCGGCGAGGCAGGGCACCGAGGGCTGGCACACCGCCAGCATGTGCGCACCACGCGGGCCGTCGCCCGCACCGGCGTCGGGGCCGATCGCCTCGAGGAAAGAGATCAGATAATCGATGTAATCGTCGAGATCGAACTGCCCGTCGGTGAGCGGCACCAGCTTCGCGTCGCGCCAGTCGGTGATGTACACGTCGGCGAAGGGCAGCATCCGCTCCACCGTGCCGCGCAGCAAAGTGGCGAAATGGCCCGACATCGGCGCCGCGATCAGCAGCCGCGGGCCGCCCTCGACGCCCTCGCGGCGGAAGCGCTTGAGCTGGCCGAACGGTCGCTGGAGCACGATCTCCTCGGTCACCGCCACCTCGCGCCCGTCGACGATCGTCGTGTCGAGCGCGAAGGCGGGCTTGCCGCGCGAGGCGGAGGCGTGCGCGAACACCTCGAGCGCGCTCGCCATCACCGGCCCACCGCCGAGATAGGCGAACGGGTTCGACGGGTTGTTGAGCCAATTGGCCCCCACCGTCGCCATCGCGCTCGCCGAGGCGAGCCACGACCGCTGCCATTCATACGCGTCGTAGAGCATCCGCTTCCTTCCGCCCGTGATATGGGCAATGATCGGTCGTAATACAAAACCTACCAACAGGTAACGCACGAAGCGCGCCGCGGTGGCGATCGTGTCGCCGGGGTGGCCGCCGCGCCACACGTTGAGCCGCCTGCCGGGCACTGCTAGGCGCCGGGCATGGCTAGCGTTCCCGACGTCGCTCCCGCCCGCGCGGCATCCTCGCGGCGCCTCGGTAACCTCACGATGGTGTGGCAGCACGCGCGCGCCTATCCGGCGCAGATCGCGGCCGCCTTCACCGCGCTGGCGATCACCTCGGCGGCGACGATCGCGATCCCGTACAGCTTCAAGCGCGTGATCGACCGCGGCTTCGCCGCCGGGGACGGCTCTTCCGCGGCGGTCGCGTCGTCGTTCCATTATATGCTGATGATCGTGCTGGTGCTGGCGCTCGGCACCGCGGTGCGCTTCTATTTCGTCGCGTGGCTGGGCGAGCGCGTCGTCGCCGACATCCGCGAGCGCGTGGTGCGCCACCTGATGACGCTCAGCCCCGCCTTCTACGAGGAGAACCGCCCGTCCGAGATCGCCTCGCGGCTGACCGCGGACACCGGCCAGATCGAGACGGTGGTGGGCATGACCATCTCGGTGGCGCTGCGCAACAGCTTCACCGCGGTGGGCGGGCTGATCTACCTCTTCGCCATCTCGCCCAAGCTCGCCTCGCTGCTGCTGCTGGGCATCCCGCTGATGATCCTGCCGATCACGCTGCTGGGGCGGAAGGTTCGGGCCTATTCGCGCACCTCGCAGGACCGCGTCGCCGACGTCGGCACGATCGTCACCGAGGTGCTGGGCGCGATGAAGATCGTCCAGGCGTTCGGCCAGGAGCGGCGCGAGAGCGCGCGCTTCGCCGGCGCGGTGGAGGCGACGATGGACGCCGCCAAGCGCCGCATCGGGCTGCGTGCGGCGATGACCGCGATCGTGATCGGGCTGGTGTTCGGCGCGATCACTTTGGTGTTGTGGGAGGGCGCGATCGACGTCGCGGCGGGGCGGCTCTCGGGCGGCGCGATCGCGGCTTTCGTGCTGACCGGCGGCATCGTCGCGGGCGCGTTCGGCGCGCTCACCGAGGTCTACGGCGACCTGCTGCGCGGCGCGGGCGCGGCGGGGCGGCTGGCCGAGCTGCTCGACGAGCGCCCCGCCATCGCGGCGCCGGCGCAGCCGGTCGCGCTGCCGCTGCCGGCGGAGGGGCGCGTGGCGCTGGAGGCGGTCGAGTTCCGCTACCCCACGCGGCCGGACATGGCCGCGCTGCACGATTTCAGCCTGAGCGTCGCGCCGGGCGAGACGGTGGCGGTGGTCGGTCCCTCGGGTGCGGGCAAGTCGACTTTGTTCCAGCTGATCGAGCATTTCTACGAGCCCGCCGCCGGGCGCGTGCTGGTCGACGGGGTTGACCTGCGCGACGCGGACCCTGCGGAGGTGCGCGCGCGCATCGCGATGGTGCCACAGGAGACGGTGATCTTCGCCACCAGTGCGCGCGACAATCTGCGCTACGGTCGCTGGGACGCGAGCGACGACCAGGTCTGGGCCGCGGCCGAGGCGGCCAATGCCGCGGACTTCCTGCGCGCGCTGCCGGAGGGGCTCGACACCTTCCTGGGCGAGGGCGGCGCGCGGCTGTCGGGCGGGCAGCGCCAGCGGATCGCGATCGCGCGCGCGCTGCTGCGCGACTCGCCGATCCTGCTGCTCGACGAGGCGACCAGCGCGCTCGACGCCGAGAGCGAGCGGCTGGTGCAGGACGCGCTGGAGCGGCTGATGGCGACGCGCACCACCATCGTGATCGCGCACCGGCTGGCGACGGTGCGCGCGGCTTCGCGGATCGTGGTGATGGACGGCGGCCGCATCGTCGAGGAGGGCACGCACGCCACGCTGATCGCGCGCGGCGGCCTCTACGCGCGGCTGGCGAGCCTGCAGTTCGACGCGGCGGCCTGAGCCACCCGCCGCCTCACCCCAGCGCGAGCGCGCCCGCCGCCGCGAAGCCCGCGAGCGCGAGATAGCCGAGCACGCGCGCGAGCGACTCCTTGCGATAGTCGGCGTAGCGGCGACGATGGAGCCAGTAGCGGCCGTCCTCGGTCTTCTCCAATGCGCCGAAGGCGACCATCCGGTCGAACTCCTCTCCACCGAGCCGCGTCTCGGGGCGCTCGTACGACACCGCCGTCTCCGCCGAGGTCGCGCCCGCCGAGACGAAATGCCAGGCGATCTTCTTGCGCGCCTTCATGATCACCGTCGCCGCGATGGTGCCGGCCATTGCTGTTCTCCTTTGTCCGCGGGAAGCCTCTTCCCCCGGAAAGACGAGGCGGATCACCGTCGCCCTTGGTGACGGATGTTCGCGGGGCGGCCGCGCCGCTTGAGCACGCGCGGCGGGCGGCGCTCGCTCTCCCGCGCGCGCGCCACGCCACCGCCGCCATAGCGGCCCTCGGGCAGTTCGAACCGCAGCGCGCCCGACACCGGATTCGCTTCCGCCAGCCGCAGCTCGAGCCGCTGCCCCTGCGCATATACCTCGCCGCTATGCTCGCCGATCAGCCGGCGAGACGCCTCATCATAGCGGAAATATTCGCCGCCCAGATCGCGTACCGGCATCAATCCGTCGCCGCCGACCCCCTCCACCGTGGCGAAGAAGCCGAAGTTGGTCACGCCGGTGATCCGCGCCTCGACCAGCTCGCCGACTCGCTCCGCCAGATAGGCCGCGACATAGCGGTCGATCGTCTCGCGCTCGGCCTCCATCGCGCGGCGCTCGAGCTGGCTGATCGTCTCGCCGGCGCGCTCGAAATCCTCGTCGCCCGCCAGCCCGCCGGGACCGAGCGCATAGGCGCTCACCAGAGCGCGGTGGACCATCAGGTCGGCGTAGCGCCGGATCGGCGAGGTGAAATGCGCGTAGCTGCCCAGCGCCAGCCCGAAATGTCCGTGGTTGGCCGGGGCGTAATAGGCCTGGGTCTGGCTGCGCAGGATCTGCTCCATGATCTCGGGGCGGAACTCGGCGTCGCCGACGCGTGCGATGATATGGTTGAACGTGGCGGGGCGGATCACCTGGCCGAGCGCGAAGGCAACGTCGAAGGTGGCGAGATAGTCCTTGAGCGCGACCAGTTTCTCGCGCGCGGGCGCCTCGTGGACGCGGTACATCACCGGCGCCTTCTTCGCCTCCAGCGCCTTGGCGGCGGCGACGTTGGCGGCGATCATATAATCCTCGATCAGCCGGTGCGCGTCGAGCCGCTCGCGCGGTGCCACCGACATGATCCGGCCCTTCTCGTCGAGCACGACGCGGCGCTCGGGCAGGTCGAGCTCGAGCGGCTCGCGCCGGTCACGCGCCGCGGCGAGCGCGCGCCAGCAGTCCCACAGCGGCGCGAGCGCGGTGTCGACGAGGGCGGGGTCCCAGGCGAAGGGGGAGGACGCCGGCTCGTCCTGCCCGCCTCCCCCTTCGTCATGCCGGACGTGATCCGGCATCCATGTCGCCGCAGGCGCCTCGGCCGATGCGTTCGCGGCGCCATGGACCCCGGCGTTCGCCGGGGTGACGAATTTGCAGCGTGCCGCCCGCGCGTCGATCGCCGCCTGCGCCTCCTCGTACGCGATGTTCGCCGCCAGCCGCACCAGCGCGCGCGAGAAGCGCCAGCTCCTCAACGCACCGTCCTTGCCGATGCGCAGGTGGCAGGCCAGCGCGGCGCGCTCCTCGCCCGCCTTGAGCGAGCACACGTCCGCGGAGAGGATCTCGGGCAGCATCGGCACGACGCGGTCGGGGAAATAGACCGAGTTGCCGCGCGCACGCGCCTCGCGGTCGAGCGCGCTCTTCGGGCGGACGTAGTAGCTCACGTCCGCGATCGCGACGATCGCCTGCCAGCCGCCCGCGTTGGCGGGATCGTCGTCGGGCGCGGCCCAGACCGCGTCGTCGTGGTCGCGCGCGTCGGCCGGGTCGATCGCGACGATCGGCAGATGGGTGAGGTCCTCGCGCCCCTCGCCAAGCGGCTGGCGCGCGACCCGCGCCGCCTCGTCGAGCGCCTCCTGCGCGAACACGTCGGGGATGCCGAGCCGGTGGATCGCGATCAGCGAGAAGCTGCGCGGCGCGAAGGGATCGCCCAGCCGCTGCACCACGCGCGCGGTGATCCGCGGCGGGCGGCCGGCCTTCTCGGCCAGCACCAGGTCGCCCGCCGCGGCGTCGCCCGCGTCGGACACGGCATATTCGCGCCGCTCCTTCTTCTCGACGCCCTGAAGCCACAGCCTATCGCCCTCGCGCCGCAGCACGCCGATCAATTGCTCGGCGGCGGGGGCGAGCACCTTCATCGGGTGCGCGGTCCAGCCGTGGCCGGTCTCCTCCGTCCGCGCGAGCAGCCGCTCGCCGACGCCCAGCGCACCGCGCTTGCGCTCGCGCACGCGGATCCGCGGCACGGGCGCGTCGGACTGCCAGTTCTCGGGCACCGCCCAGACGTTACCGCCCTCGTCGACGTCGCTGACGCGCAGCACGGTCACCTTGGGCAGCCCGCCCATCTTGTGGAAGGCGCGGCCGGGCGCGGAGTCGATCAGCCCCTCGTCCGCCATGTCCTTGAGCAACGCCTTGAGCGCGATCTTCTGCTGCGCGGAGAGGCCGAAGGCGCGCGCGATCTCGCGCTTGCCCGCTGGCGTCGTCGAGCTGGCGATGAAGTCGAGCACCTGCTCGCGCGTGGGCAGGCCGGGAGGCGGTTTCTTTGGCACGCGGCGGAGATAGGGGCTCGCACCGGCGAACGCCATGCGCGACGTGTGGGGCGGCCCCTACCCGCGGCTCAGCCGGTCGCGCCCGAGGCGGCGGTGCTGCTGATCGGCCGCTCCGGCTCGGCGGAGAGAGTCCGCACGATCGTCTCGAAACGGTCGCCGGTGACGCGGATCTCGTTGAAGGCGGGCGGAGTCGCGCGCGTGCGCTTGGAGAGCGTGCCCGCGCCGATCATCCGCACCGTCCAGCCGCCGCGATCATAAGGAATGTCGAACGGGTCATGGACATGACCCGACAGCACCGCATGGACACCGGCGTCCGCGAGCGCGGCGAGCGCGACGTCGCCGCGGCGCGTGCGCGCGGTCCCCTTGGTGCCGCCCTCGATCAGCGGGTGATGCCCCGCCACGAAGATGAGGTTGCCGCGCGGCGCTTCCCGCACCAGCGCCAGCGCGCGGCGCAGCGAGCCGCCGCTCACCCGCCCCTTGGACCAGTTCCAGCGCCATTGCGCGCGCGCGGTGGTCTTGAGCGGGACGACGGTGATCCCCGCCACGTCGAGCGGCTTCTCGATCATCCGCTCCACCGCGGCGTAGCGCGAGTAAGGCGAGAACAGCCGCCGGATCGGGTCCCAATAATAGGGTATGTCGTGGTTGCCGACCTCGAGCGTCACCGGCACGCCGAGACTGCGCAGCCACGCGCCGCCGGCCTCGAACTCCTTGGGCGTGGCGCGCATCGTCAGGTCGCCGGTCATGATCACCGCGTCGGGCTTCTCCGCGGCGACGAGGTCGCGGAACCACGCCACCGCCTCCGGGTCCTCCGCGCCGAAATGGACGTCGCTCACGTGAAACAGCTTGGTCATGCGTCGCCCTTGTTCGTCAGAGGCATAGGACGCGAGCGCGCGCGCCCGGTTCCGCCGCGCCTCACACCTGCACCGGCTGCGCGATGCGTCCGTCCGCGCCGAACACGCGCAGGTAGCGCTCGATCTCGGCCGGTGCGCCGGTCGCCTTGGCGGGGTTGTCGCTGAGCTTCACCGCGGGATGGCCGTCCGCCTCGGTCACCTTGCACACCAAAGAGATCGGCTCGAGTCCGCCCGCGCCGTCCGGATCGCAGCCGCGGAAGTCGTTGGTGAGGTTGGTGCCCCAGCCGAAGCTCATCCGCACCCGGCCGTGGAAGTGGCGGTAGACGCGCTCGATCGAGTCGACGTCCATCCCGTCCGAGAAGATCAGCAGCTTGGTACGCGGGTCGCGGCCGTGCTGCTGCCACCAGCGGATGATCTGCTCGCCCGCCTCGATCGGCGGCGCGCTGTCGGGGCGGAAGCCGGTCCAGTCCGCCACCCAGCCGGGCGCGGCGCGGAGAAACGCCGCGGTGCCATAAGCGTCAGGCAAAGCGATCAGCAGGTTGCCGCCGTAATGCTGGCGCCACTGTTCGAGCACGCGATAGGGCGCACCCGCCAGATCCGCGTCGTCGCGCGACAGCGCCGCCTCCACCATCGGCAGCTCGTGCGCGTTGGTGCCGATCGCCTCCAGGTCGGCGTCCATCGCCAGCAGCACGTTCGAGGTGCCGATGAAGCGCTCGCCCAGCCCCTCCTTGAGCGCCTCGACGCACCAGCGCTGCCATAGGAAGCCGTGGCGGCGGCGCGTGCCGAAGTCGGAGATGACGAGATCGGGCAGCTGGCGCAGGCGCTCGACCTTGTCCCACAATTTCGCCTTGGCCCGCGCGTAGAGCACGTCGAGCGCGAACCGGTCGTGGTCGCGCGTCGCGGCGCGCGAGCGCAGCTCGTTGATGATGGCGAGCGCGGGGATCTCCCACATCGTCGTCTCGCACCATTTGCCCGCGAAGGTCAGCTCATATTGGCCGTCGACGCGGCGCAGCGCGTACTCGGGCAGGCGGAAGTCGGCGAGCCAGGCGAGGAAGTCGGGCGCGAACATCCGCGCCTCGCCGTAGAAACTGTTGCCCGCCAGCCAGATCAGCTCCTTCTTGGCGAAGCGCAATGTGCGCGCGTGATCGAGCTGCGCGCGCAGCTCGGCCTCGTCGATCACCTCGGCGAGGCGCACCGTCTTGGTGCGGTTGATCAGCGCGAAGGTCGCGCGCGTCTCCGGGTGAAGACGGCGGATCATCTGCAGCATCAGCAGCTTGTAGAAATCGGTGTCGAGCAGGCTGCGAACGATCGGGTCGAGCCGGAAGCTGTGGTTGTAGGTCCGCGTCGCGATGTCGGTGACGGTGGTCATGCCGGGGGCATAAGCGGTGCAGGCGCGGGGATGAAGGGGGGCCTTGGAGGTGAGCCCGTTTGCCGCCGATAGCGGTCGTCGGACGCCGCCGTGTCGCCCCTCGTCCGTCATCCCGGACTTGTTCCGGGATCCAGCCTTTCGCGTACGCCGACGCCGCTGCGCTCGCGGACGGGTGGATCCCGGAACAAGTCCGGGATGACGGGGAGTAACGGGACGGCGGGGAGTCACGGGACGGCGGGGAGTAAGAAGCGGCGTGGGTCGTCCGCGCCGACCTCCCCGCCCGCGTCACCCCCCGAACGAGCGTCCCCCGCCCCAGCCGCCGCTCGACCGCGCCGAGACGCGCCCGCCGAAGCCGCCGCGCGACACCACCGAGCTGCGCGTCTGGATCCGCTGCGTCGTCACCGGCGCGGTGATCGCGCGCGAGCCGACCTGATAGCCATAGCCCCGCCCACCGTAGCCGCCGCCGTACAGCCACGCGCCGCCCGGCGTGTAATAGCGGTCGTCGCGGCCGCTGCGGTACAGGCCCGAGTAGCGGTAGCCCGGCCCGTTGAGCAGCCGCCCGATCATGAATCCGGTCAACAGCGGCACGAAGAAGCTCTGCCCGCCCTCGTTGCGGACGAGGCATTGACCGGCGCCGAACTGGTCCTCGCACACGTCGCGGTCGGCGAAGCGCGGCGCGGTCTTGCTGTCTTCCGCGGCGGCGTTGCGGGCGGCCTCCTCGCACGTCACCTGCGCGAAGGCGCCGCTGGCCTTGCATTCCTCGACATTGTTGAAGGCGGCGACCTCGGTGGGCGCGCCGTAGCGCTCGCGCGAGACCTGCTCGTCGCTGGGCTGCGGGTCGCAGGCGGAGAGCATCGCCAGCGCGCTCGCGGCGGAAAGACCCGCGGCGGCGGAGCGCAGGCGGCGGCGCGGAACGGTCGACTCGGTCATGGCGACCTCAATAGGTCATGCTGGCGGCGTTGAGCAGCCCGACCGAGATCGACGTCGCCGCGGCATAGACGCCGCTGGCGACATTACCCTCCTCGAGCCGCCGCGCCATGTCGCGGACCACCACGCGGCGCACCACCAGGCTGGCGAGCACCTGGATCGCGCCGGCGAGCACCGCCCAGGCGACGAACTCGACCGGGTCGGTGGTCTCGCTCAGCGCCGAGGCGAGCGGCAGCGCGAAGCCGACGATCGCGCCGCCGAAGGCGAGCGCGGCGGCGACATTGCCTTCGGCCACCAGCGCGCGCTCGTCGTAGGGGGTGGATTTCTGGTAGGTCGCCTTGAACAGCGCGAGCAGTACGCAGGCCATTCCGAAGGCGAGCAGGAAATGGCCCACGCCGGCGAGATAGGCGGGAAGGTCGAGCGTCACGATGGCGTCTCCCGTTTAAGTGGCGGGGCGAATGGTTGAGAGAAAGGCTTGTTTAAACGCCGGAGACTAGCGCCGCACTCTCCCACCCACGTCATCCCCGCGAAGGCGGGGATCCATAGACGCTGACGATGCGGCTCCAGCGCGAACGTCAGCGCGTCTGGATCCCCGCCTTCGCGGGGATGACGGAAGAGGAGCGGGGATGACGAAAGGGTAGCGGGGCTGACCGGATGGGAAAGGGAAAGAGCGACGCCGCTCACGCGCTGAACTCCGCCGGCGACAGCGGCAGCCCCACCATCAGGTCGTGGGTCGTGTCGCCGCCCTCTGGGCTGGTCGCCACCGCGAGCAGCAGCTCCTGCCCCTCGGGTGCGAGGTCGCGCGCGTAGAGCATGCATTGCTGGCGGATGTGCTTCACCGGCGCGCCGGCGCGCTCGTAATAGAGCGCCTCCCACAATTGCACCGGCGGCTGGACGCGGTCGTCGCCCTCGTACCAGTAGCGGCGGAACGGCGGCAGCCCGCCCTCGACCCACTCGGGCCTGGTCATGCGCTCGCGGAAGGCGGCGTCGTCCCAGCCGCCGCTCGCGTAGGTCGACGACCACGGGCGGAACAGCGTGAAATCGTCGGCATCGCTGCCGTCCGCCTGCTGGCTCACCGCCTGGAGCATCAGCTCGTCGTCGGTGTAGAAGCGGTGCACATAGCCGCCGTCGTCGAGCTTGATCAGCCCCTGCGCGGTGATCTCGAGCGTATCGCGGTCGAGCGTGAACACGCCGCCGCTCAGCCGTCGCCACGCCAGTGGGTCGAGCCGCACCATCCGCCCGATCGTAATGTCGCGCACCACCGCCACGCTGGGTCGCGCCGCCTCGTCGCGCCCGCCGCCGAAGAGGCTGCCGAAGATCATGCCGTCACCCGTCGCGCCTTTCCTTGCCTCCGGGTGCGGGCTAATGCGGGGGGTGTCAACAGGCGTGAACGGCAGGAGCAGCGATCGGTGAGCGACACGGCGCGGGTATGGACGATCGGTCGGCTGGCGGACGCGCTCGGCGCGCACCGCGAGGAACTGAGCGTCGAGCGGATCGAGTCGGCCGAGCCGGTGCTGCGCGTGACGATGCACGAGCACGGCGACCTCGCGGTGTTCGTCAGCTGCGCGGGCGAGCAGATCGTCGTCTCCACGCTGCTGTGGCCGGTCGACGAGCAGCCCGAGGCGGAGAAGTTCAACCGCTTCCTGCTCAAGGCGCAGAAGCTGGTGCCGCTCTCCAACTTCGCCATCACCGAGCTGGACGGGCGTGAATATTACGAGCTGATCGGCGAGCTCTCGATCGAGTCGAGCGAGCGCGAGATCCTGATCGAGCTGCGCGTCCTGGCGCAGAACGCGCTGGACGCCGCGGCCGACCTGCGCGACGCCTTCGCCGCTGCCTGACCCTCATTCCCTCAAGGACCGATACGTCATGTCGATGTGGAAGCAGTTCGTCACTCTGGTACGCGGCACCGCGCACGAGGCGGGGCAGTCGGTGGTCGACGCGCGCGCGCTGACGATCCTGGACCAGCAGATCCGCGACGCCGGCGCGGCGCAGGCCAAGGCGCGCGACGATCTCGCCACGCTCACCGCCAAGCGCCGCCTGATCGAGAAGGACATCGAGGCGCTCGCCGCGCAGCAAGAGAAGTACGAGGCGTCGGCGCGCGCGGCGATGGCGCGCGGTGACATGGACCTGGCGCGCGAGGTGGCGCAGCGGCTGGCGACGATCGAGCAGGAGCTCGGCGGCAAGCGCCCGCAGGTGGAGGAGATGCGCACCGCAGAGGACCGGATGCGCGGCATCATCAAGTCGGGCGACGGCAAGATCGAGTCGCTCCGCCGCGAGGTCGACGTGGTGCGCGCCAACGAGAGCGTGCAGCAGGCGCAGGCGGCGATCGCCGCAAATACCAGCGGCGCCTCGTCGCAGCTCGGCTCGGCGGCGGACAGCCTCAAGCGGCTCAAGGAGCGCCAGGCCGTCCGCGAGGAGAAGTTCCGTGCCGCGGCCGAGCTGGAGGACATGCGCACCGGCGCCGACCTCGACGCCAAGCTCCAGGCCGCGGGGCTGCTGCCCGGCTCGAGCAGCGCGGACGACATCCTCGCGCGGCTCGCGGCGCCGAAGCAGAGCGGCGAACCGCTGCGGCTCGACGACCGCAGCCGCGACACGTCGCGCGACTGAGCGGGCGGCGGCGGGTGGAGCGGATCGTCAGCGGCGAGCGTCCCGGATGGGAGGAGACCGCGCGCGCGATGGGCTTCACCTTCCACCATCTCGACGGCCAGCGTTACTGGGACGAGCGTGCTTATTACCGTTTCTCGCTCGACGAGATCGAGGAGCGGATCGAGGCGCCCTCGGGCGAGTTGCACCAGCTCTGCCTCGCTTTGGTCGAGGAGGTGGTGGCGAGCGACGCGCTGATGCAGCGGCTCGCCATCCCGGCCGAGATGCGCGACATGGTGGCAGCGTCGTGGCGCGCGAAGGCGCCGTCGCTCTACGGCCGCTTCGACTTCGCCTATGACGGCAGCGGCCCGGCCAAGCTGCTCGAATATAACGCCGACACGCCGACCAGCCTGTACGAGACCGCGCTGTTCCAATGGCAGTGGCTGGAGGATCGCGTCGCCGACGGCACGCTGCCGGCCGACGCCGACCAATATAATCGCCTGCACGACGCGCTGCTGGAACGGTTCGCGACCCTGTTCACGCCGCGCAGCCTGGTCCATTTCAGCAGCGTGACGGACTCGATCGAGGACCGGCAGACGGTGCGCTACCTCGAGGAGGTCGCGCGCCAGGCCGGGCTCGACCCGCAGTTCGTCGCGATCGACCGGATCGGGGTCGACGCCGAGGGCGCCTTCGTCGACGAGGAGTCGCTGCTGATCGGCGCCTTGTTCAAGCTCTACCCGTGGGAGGACATGCTGCGCGAGCCCTATGCCGCGCAGCTGCCGACGACGAAGACCTTGTTCCTCGAACCGGCGTGGAAGGCGCTATTGTCGAACAAGGGCATCCTCCCCTTGCTGTGGGAGCGCCACCGCGGCCACCCCAACCTGCTCCCTGCCGCCTTCGCCGACGACGCCGCGGGCGTCGCCGCGATCGGCCCGCGCCACGTGCGCAAGCCGCTGTTCTCGCGCGAGGGCTGGGACATCGAGCTGGTCGGCGCCGGCGACGGCGACGCGGCCGCGCCGCTGGAAGGCGGCTATGGCGCGGAAGGCCATATCGTCCAGGCCTATCAGCCGCTGCCCGTGTTCGACGGCCAGCACGCGGTGGTCGGCTCGTGGATCGTCGGCGACGAGCCCGTGGCGCTGTCGATGCGCGAGGACGACGGCCCGATCACGCGCGACCTCGCCCGCTACGTGCCGCACGCGATCATGTGAGCGCCGCTCAGGCCGCCTTCGGCAGCGCCGGCGGCGTCTCCCCCGTGCGCACGATCGCGCCCGGCCCCGCGTCGACGCTGCCGGTTCGCTCCAGCTTGCCCCAGCCGACCCTGGGCCCGGTGAGCGCGGCATAGACCGCGCGCAGCACCACCGCATAGAGGATCTGGCGGTACCCGAAGCGCTGGAACAGCAGCCGCAGCGCGGGGAAGCGCGCCTCGCGCGGGTCGAGCCGGAAGGCGATCCAGCCGCAGGCGAGATCGATCGCGGTGAACGCCAGCCAGAACCCCGCCACGGCCACGGCATCGCCCCCCGCCGCATCCCAGCCGCGATCGTACACGCGCCATGCCGTCCCGCCGACGCCAGCGATCAGCCCGAGGTCGATCAGCGGCGCGACCAAGGTGAAGCCGAACTGGAACAGCAGCGCCTGCGGCAGGCCGACCCAGGCGAGCCCGCGCGGCCGCCCGCGCCCGATCAGCGCGCGATGCTTCCACAGGCACTGCAACGTCCCATAGGCCCAGCGGAAGCGCTGCTTGAACAGAGCGCGCACCGTCTCGGGCGCCTCGGTCCAGGCGACCGCCTCATTGTCGCAGGCGACGCGCCAGCCCGCGCGCTGCACCGCGATGGTGAGGTCCTGATCCTCGGCCAGCGTGTCCTCGGGATAGCCGCCGACCTGGTCGAGCGCGACGCGGCGCCACGCACCGACCGCGCCGGGCACCACCGTCACCGCTCCCAGCGCGGCGAGCGCGCGGCGCTCGAGCTGCTGCGCGGTGACATATTCCAGCGCCTGCCAGCGCGTGATGAGGTTGACGCGATTGCCCACCTTCGCGCAGCCCGCGACCGCGCCGATCGCCGGATCGCCGAACCAGCGGGTCAGCCTCGCGATCGTGTCCGCCTCGAACTGGGTGTCGGCGTCGAGCGCGATCACCACGTCGCCGCGCGCCTGCGCCAGCGCGGTGTTGAGCGCGCGCGCCTTGCCGCCGTTGCTCAGCGTCAACAGCCGCACCCGCGGGTCGATCGCGAACGCCCCGCGCACCACGTCGGAGGTGCCGTCGGTCGAGCCGTCGTCGATCACGATCACCTCGATCCGCACTCCGGTGCTGGCGAGGATGCGGCGCACCGAGGTTTCGATCACGCGCGCCTCGTTGAACGCCGGGATCAGGACCGACACGAAGCCGGGGACGAGATGCGGCGCCACCGCGGGGGCGGCATCGCGGCGACGCCATAGCGCCAGAGCGGTGAGCGACAGCGAGCGCGCGATCCCCAGCGCGATCGCTGCGGCGAACAGCCAGCCGAGCGTGTCGCGCGTCCAGGCGACCGCGTCGAACAGCGTCCGCGCCCCCGCCGCCTGCGCCCCCACCGCCGCGTCGAGCCGCGGCATCGCCGCGTCGCGCGACAGACCCGCGAGCGCCGAGGCGGGGACCAGCTCATAACCGCGCGCGCGCAGCCCGCGGATGATCGCCGGCAATGCCGCGAGCGTCTGGGTGCGATCGCCCCCCGAATCGTGGAGCAGCACGATCTGCGCGGGCTTCTGCGCGGTGCCTGCTTCCACTCCGGCGATGACGCGGCGCGCGATCGTCGCGGCGTCGGGCCGCTCCCAGTCGAGCGGGTCGACGTTGAGGCCGACGGTGACATAGCCGAGGCGCGCGGCGGCGCGGCTGGCGTGGAGCTCGTCGCGGCGGTCGGGATCGGCGTCACCGAGGAAGGGCGGCCGGAACAATGTCATCGCGCGCCCGGTATAGGCCTCGACCAGCCGCTCGGTGGCGCGCAGTTCCAGCGCGATGTCCGCCTCCGACCGGCGCCCGAGATCGGCGTGGGTGGTGGAATGATTGCCCAACTCGCTGCCCTCGGCGACGATGCGGCGCAGCAGCGCCCCCTGCCCCAGCGCGTTGGCACCAGTGACGAAGAAGGTCGCCGGCGCGCGCTCGCGCCGCAGCACGTCGAGCAATCGCGAGGTCCAGCGCGGGTCCGGGCCGTCGTCGAAGGTGAGCGCGACCAGTCGGCGGCGCGCGCCGGCGCGCTCCACCACGTCGGGCCCGGGCAGGCGCTGCCAGCGCTCGTCGCGCACCAAGCCGTCGCGCATGGCATAAGTGCGTTCGCCGCTGGCCGCGGCCGCGGCGATGCGCAGGATCTCGCCCTGCCCCTCCACCGTCACCGCGTCGGTCGCGGGCAGCGCCTCACGCGCGGGCAGCCCCCGCCCCGCGAGCAGCGGCCACACCCCCGGGTCCTCGCTGCCGAGCCGCCACAGCGCCACCCCCGCCGCGCCGGTGCGACGGATCGCGGCGAGCTGGTTGGCGGCGCTGGCGGCGTCGAGCAGCCAGACGTCGTGGCGCTCGGCGCCGAGGCGGTAGGAGAAATGGCTGTTGCCGCTCGCCGCGTCGAAGACCGGCATCGTGCCGGCGCGACGCGCCAGCGCCCAGGCGTCGGCCACCGCGCGCGGCTCGGTGCGCCGTCCGGTCCAGTCATAGGCATAGCTGCCGATCGCCACGGTCGCCTTGTCGGCGCCGACGCGCGCGACCGCGTCCGCGACGACGCGGGCGAACCAGGGCTGCGACGCGATCGGCCCCGCCTCGCCGCCCATCCAATGCTCGTCATAGGCCATCAGCACGACGCGATCGGCGGCGCGCGCATAGGCCGCCAGATCCCAGTCGGGGTCGGCGACGGGGGCGGCGAGCATCACCACCCAGCCGCGCGGTGCGAAGCGAGCGCGCATCTCGCCGAGGAAGCGGAGATAGTCGCGGTGCGCGGAGGCGGGCAGGCTCTCGAGGTCGAGCATCACCCCCGCCCCCTGCCGCTCGGCCACCAGCCGCTCGAGCCGGTTCGCGAAGCTGCGGCGCGCGCGCGGGTCGGCGAGCAACGCGGCGGTGGCGGCGCCGTCCCACTGGCCATCGGCCCGCGCATTCTGCACCATCGGCAGCAGCCGCGGCCGGTGCGGGGTGCGCGCGAGCAGCGGCGCCAGCGTGTCGTCGTCCTCGATCGTCAGGCGATGGTCCGCGCCCGTGACGCTCGCGATGCCGGGCACGAGCCAGTCGAGGGCGTCGACATGCGCCGCGAGCGCGGCACGCGAGGGCGCATCCCACGGCATGTAGAAGCCCATCGTATCGTGCGCCCGCGCGGGGACGGCCGCGCGCGGGAGCCAGCCGCCCGGGGCGGCATGCGTCGCGACCGGCGTCAGCGCCTCGGGACGCGGCGCATCGCCGACCAGCCGCGGCGCGACGCGGTCGAGCGGGTGGAGCAGCAGCGCCGCCAACAGCGCCAGCGCGGCGAGCGGCAGCAGCGTCGCGGCGGCCAGCGTCGCGCGCACGCGACGGCCGCGCCGACCACTGGCATCGTAGAAGATCGACACGCCCGCTCAGCTCCCGCAAGATCGCGGCGGCGGGTAGCGGTTTAAGGTAAAGAAGCGGTTGCTTCGGGGCGAATCCGGATCACCGCCGCCGCGTGATCGCGCAGCCGACGCGCGCGTCGGGATAGACGTCGGGCTTCATCGATCGCACCCGCACCTCGCGCACGCGCGGGTCCTCCAGGCACAGCGCGGCGACGCGCTCGACCAGCGTCTCCTGGAGCGCGAAGCCCTCGCCCTCGGCGAGCGCGCGGATGCCGCCGTACACGCGGTCATAATCGAGCACCTCGTCGATCGCGTCGGCCGCGGGCGCCGCCGGATAATCGACCAGCAGCGCCACCGACAGCAGCACACGCTGCGGCGCCGCCTCGTGCGGGTGGATGCCGAGCCGCATCGACACCGCCAGGTCCTCGATCAGCGTGGTGAACTCAGCCATCGCCCCGCTCCCGCCCGGCGAACATCACGTCGCGCGGGCTCGCGCAGAAGCGCTGGCCGGCGTCGACGTACAGCGTCTGCCCGGTGACGCTCTCGGCCTCGAGCAGGTACATCACCGCGGCGGCGACGTTCTCGGCGCCGACCGGGCGGCGCAGCAGATTGTCGCGGGCCACCGCGTCGAACTCGGCCTCGCTCTGGTCGCCGCTGGGCAAGGTCAGCCCGGGCGCCACCGCATTGACCCGCAGGCGCGGCGCGAAGGCGCGGGCCGTCAGCTCGGTCGCGCTCGCCAGGGCCGCCTTGGAGAGGGTGTAGCTGAAGAAATCCGGGTTGGGGTTGGCGAGCTTCTGGTCCAGCAGGTTCACCACGGCGCCCGAGCCCACCCGCTCCGCCAGCGCGGCGGTGAGGATCGCGGGTGCCACCGCATTCACCGCGTGGAGCCGCGCCGCCAGCGTCGGGTCGATCGCCGCGGGCGAGTCATAGTCGAACTGCGACGCGCTGTTGACGAGCCCGTCGACCTCGCCCGCGCGATCGAGCAGCGCGCGCAGCCCCGCAATATCGCCCAGGTCGCCCTGCACCGACGCACCGCCGAGTTCGGCGGCGAGCGCCTCGGCCGCGTCGCGCGACCGGCCGTAATGGATCACGGGGACATGGCCCGCGGCAGCGACCGCGCGCGCGATCGCGGCGCCCAACCGCCGCGCGCCGCCCGTCACCAGCACGCGCCGCCGCGTCATTTAAGGCCCATCAGCGCCAGCACTTCCTTGCGGCTGCGCTCGTCGTCGCGGAACACGCCCATCATCCGGCTGGTCACCATGCTCACCCCGGGGGTGCGGACGCCGCGCGCGGTCATACAGGCGTGGCTCGCCTCGATCACCACCGCGACCCCCTGCGGCTTGAGGCCGTTCCAGATGCAATCCGCCACCTCGGCGGTGAGCCGCTCCTGCACCTGCAGCCGCCGCGCGAAGCCATGGAGCACGCGCGCCAGCTTCGAGATGCCGACGACATGGTCGCGCGGCAGATAGGCGATGTGCGCCTTGCCGATGATCGGCGCCATGTGATGCTCGCAATGCGACTGGAACGGGATGTCCCTGAGCAGCACGATCTCGTCATAGCCGCCGACTTCCTCGAAGACGCGGGCGAGATGCACGCCGGGGTCCTCGCCATAGCCGGCGCAATATTCCTTCCAGGCGCGCGCGACGCGCTGCGGCGTGTCGCGCAGCCCCTCGCGGGCGGGATCGTCGCCGGCCCAGCGCAACAGCGTGCGCACCGCCTCCGCCACCGCATCGGGAACCGGGATCTTGCCCGCGGCCGCCACCAGATCGCCGTCTTCCGGCGCGCGTCCCACATCGTCGTTCATCCCATTCCCCTAGACGCCGCGACGACAGCGATCCAGTGCGCGGCAAACCGTTACGCCCGCGCATCGCCGGCACGTGACAAGTGCCGCGTGTCGGCGCACAAGCGCCGCCGCGTCCTCTACGGCGTCACCTAGTGAAGGACCGGCCCGGTCGGCCGGCGTGCAACAGGAAGGAAAGACATGGCTACCACGACCAAGACCGGCGGCATCCACGCCCCCGTCCAGCCCTCGGCCGAGCTCGGCGCGATCGTCGGCAACGAGAAGCTGCCGCGCAGCCAGGTCATCAGCAAGGTGTGGGACTATATCAAGTCGAACAACCTGCAGAACCCCGAGAACAAGCGCGAGATCGTCGCCGACGAGAAGCTGAAGAAGGTGTTCGGCCGGGACAAGGTGACGATGTTCGAGATGAACAAGTACATCTCGCAGCACGTCAAGGCCTGACGCGCTCATCGCCGGCCCGCGCGTGACGGGCCGGCGAACGGACGGAGTGGGCGCGCGACTGCGGCGGCCAACAATCGGTGCCGCGCGAGAAGACGTGGCGCGCGACCCATGTCGATCAAATCGGACGAAGGTCTCGGTAGCGCTGCGGCTCGGCCCCGCCGCGCTCGCGCCTGATCGACCTCGCCCGCGTCAGCGCGACCGGCGATCGTCGGTCGCATAGCGGTAATGGAGCGCCGCCGCCTCGCCCGGCGCGAGCCGCACGCGCCACGTCGCGACGCCCTCGTCGGTGATCAGCGCCGCCGTCTCGGCCGCGAGCGGCGCGGTGACTCCCGCTCCCGCGCTACCGATCGGCACTTCGATCAGCACCGGCACCGCGGACGCGTTGGTCGCGCTCAGCACCGCCGCGCCGCGCGCCTCCGCGCGTTGCGCCACCTGGACCAGCGCGCTCGTCCCCGCCGCGAGCCGGATCGTCTCGCCCAGCGTGCGATCGCTCAGCCTGCCGAGGCCGAGCAACCGCCGCCTCCCGTCGGGTTGCGCCTGATAGACCGCGACCCCGCCCGAGGGCAGCGCGATGCCCAGGCCGCTCGACGCGGCATTGGCCGCGACCAGCTGCACCGCGGTGGGTGACGGCTCCACCGTCTCGCCCGGCGTCACCCCGCGACGGTGAACGCGTTCGAACGCGACGCCGCCGCGCGCCAGCAACGCCACCTGCTTCTGCCCGCGCGCGCGCACGTCGGTGCGCATCGGCACGCGATAGAGTTTCAGATCGCCGACGTCCTCGGGCGGCGGCGGCGGTGGTGGCGGCGGTGGCGGCGGGGGTGCCGGTACCGCCATCGCCAGTGCCTCGCCGCGAAACAGCCGCGAGCCGGTGACGACGATGTCCTCGTCGCGCGGCGCGGTGTGCGACGGCAGGTCCGAGCTGGTGGTGCCGAGCGGAAAACAGCGCAGCTGCAACGCGCCCGCCGCGGGAGCGATCGTTCGCACCCGTTCGCGGTTGAGCCTTCCCGCGACCGCGCTCACCTCGGCGTCGGCGAAGGGCTCGGCATTGCCGTTGGCGAGCGTCAGCCAGGCGAACAGGTCGAGCGATCCGCCATCGGGCGCGATCGTCGCGACATAATCGGCGCGCCAGTCGAAGGCGGCGGCGAGATAGGACAGCCGCACCGTCACGGTGCGCGCACGCGGGCTGGTGGTCGTGACGCTCAGCACCGGGCGCGCCGACAGGTCGCCGGGCACGCCGTCGTAGCGCAGCGTCTCGGGCAAGCCGGCGCAGCGCAGCGTCTCGATCCCCGCCGCGGTGCGCAGCACCACCCCGGGACGCGGCCCCGCGACGATGGTGGCGCGCTCGCTGCGGGTCGCCCCGGTGGCGCGATCGGTGCGGGTCAGGGTCACCTCGCGACCGAGCGAGCCGTCCACCAGCGCCGCCGGAGAGAGGAGCCGCAGGTCGCGGTTCTTCTCGATCACGCCCCCCGGCAGCCCGTCGACGACCGCGCTGACGGGCACGATCCCCTCCGCCACCCCCTCGAAGCGGATCGTCGCGGTGCCGCGCGGCACGCGGATCCGCCGCCGCTCGGTGATGAGCGCGAACCCCTCGGGCGTGCCGGGGTCGATCGGCGCGGCGCCGCTAGCCCCGCGATAGATCGTCACGGCCACCTGCTCCGCCGCGGGCGAGACGACCTGCGCCGACGCGTCCGTCGCCACCACCGCCGCGAGCGGCAACAGCGCCAGCGACCGCGCGAGCCGTGGCATCGCCATCAGTAGCGCGTGTCGAAGGTGGCGGTGACGGTCGCCTCCCCATTGGCGGGCACGGGCACCTGCCAGGCGAGCGTGCCCGCGTCGCGGCGCTCACCGACGGCGCTCTGCTCGCTCACCCGCGTGTCGCTCCAGTCGAGCCCCGACTGGACCAGCTCCACCGTCACGGCGCGCGCACGCGCGTTGGTCAGCCGGTAGCGCATCTGGGTGCGCCAGCGCCGCTCGCCCAGCCGCGTTCGCGCCAGCATGACCGGCTGCACCTTGACGTCGAACGCGTCGCCCGTGACGAGCACGATCTTCGACCCCTGCGGTACGTGATCGATCCGGTTCTCGCCGATGAACTGCGCCTGGCCGCGCGAATCGCGGGCATAGACGCGCATCGTCCCCGCGGGCAGCGCGTCACCCAGCCCGGCGGCGCCCGCATTGGCGAAGCGCAGCGTGCTCTGCGCGCTGCGCGGCTCCGTCGCATTGCCCAGCCATTCGTTCTCGAAGCGATAGCCCGCGGTCGCCGCGACCTTGCGCGCGTCGAGGAAGCTGACCTGCTTGGTCTGCTTGTCGGCGATGGTGGTGCGCTCGGCGAGCGGATAGACGTAGAAATCGCCGATCTGCTCGCGCGAGGAGCGCTCCGTGCCGGGGCTGACGCGGGTGACGCGTCGCGGGCGCGGGCGGAAGTCGTCGTTCGACGAATTGCCGGCGCCATCGACGCTGCCCGCCACCAGCAGGGTCTTGGCCTCGTGGAAGGTGGTGCCGCTGGTGTTGCGCAAGGTCACCCATCCCTGCAGGTCGATCGTGCCCGCGTCGGCGTCGAACGCAGCGACATAATCCGCCTCCCACCCCAGCCCGCGGCTGAGATAGGAGAGCCGCGCCGGGCGGGTCGCCGCGCGCGTGCTCGCCAGCGTGACCGACAGCGTCGGGCGCGCGCGCAGCGATTCGGGGACGCGGTCGAACACCGCGCGCACTGGCAGCCCGTCGTCGCGGAGCACCTCGATACGCCCGGCGATGTCGAGCACCACCCCGCCATTGACCGCCAGCACGCGCGCGCGCTCGCGCGTCTCCGCGCCGGTGGCGGGATGGGTACGCACCAGGGTGATCGTCTCGCCGACCGCTTTCTCCATCAGGCTCGACGGGCTGAGCAGATCATAGTCGAAATTCTGCTCCACCACGGTGGCGTCGGGCACCGCGAGCGACACCGTCTCGGGCCGGATCCGCGCGCTGACGTCGGGAAAGGTCTGCCGCACGCGCCCGGCGGCGAGCGTCAGCGGGCGCACGTCCTCGATCAGCGCGAGATCGTCGTTGTAGATCGTCAGCGCCAATTCCCCCTGCGCGCTGCCAGGCGACGCGGCGGGCGGCACGTTCGTCTCCGGCGGAGTCTGCGCCGCCGCCGGCAGCGCCCCGACGCCGGCGATCGCGAGCCAATATCTCATCCTACCCCCTCATCCTGACGGGGGCATCATGCGGGCGCGCGGCGACCGGGGCAATCGCCGACCGGCCCGCATCGGCGGCGAAATGCGGCGCATGCTTCCACCGCACCACGCCGCCGGGTAGAGGCGCGGACGTGGCAAAACGGCGCAGGACCAGCAGGGCGCGGGCCCGACCGGCACGGCGCCGTGCCGCGCGCCGGCGCTCGGCGCTGTTCGCCTGGCCGCTGATCGTCGCCGCCTTCGCGCTGGCGGCGGTGGGACTGGGCTGGCTCGACTCCTGGCGCCCGCGCGCGCCCCGCCCCGTCGCACTGCCGCTGAGCGCGGAGGCAGCGCGCGCCGCGAACGAGGCGATGCCGTTCCACCGCGAGCGCCGCCGCGCCGCCGCGCGCTATCGCTTCCGCGGCGGCGACGCCGAGCGCGCGCAGGCGATCGAGTGCCTCGCCACCGCCGCGCTGTACGAGGCGGGGGACGATCGCCGCGGCCAGCGCGCGGTGATCCAGGTGATCCTCAACCGTGTCCGCGCGCGCGGCTATCCCAAGACGATCTGCGGCGTGGTCTATCAGGGGTCGGCGCGCGACACCGGATGCCAATTCTCCTTCACCTGCGACGGTTCGTTCCTCCGCCGCCCGGTGCATCGCGGCTGGGCCAGCGCGCGCCGCGCCGCGCGCCGCGCACTCGCCGGCGAGGTCTTCGCCGAGGTCGGCGGCGCGACCCATTATCATACCGACTGGATGGTGCCCTATTGGCGCAACTCGCTGGTGAAGGTGGCGCGGGTCGGGACGCATCTGTTCTACGTCCGCGCCTGAGAAATCTTCGCAGACGCAAGTATCTGACTAGGCAAGGAACCTCGCCTCGCGCCGGGACAGGCGGCACGATCGGCCGCGCGTGGCGCTGTTGTTCGCGCGCACGGCGTGCCAAGGCAGGCATCCCGGCCCCATGAGTGACATGCAATGACCGCCATCGGCATCTACGGCAGCAACGGGCGGATGGGGCGCGCGATCGCCACCATCGCCGAGGCGGAGGGCTGCGCGATCGCGGGCGGCGTCGACGCGGGTGGCGATCCGCTGCCGCTGGCGCAGGCGGCCGACGTGCTGGTTGATTTCTCCACCCCCGCGGCGCTGGAGCCGCATCTCGCCGCGGCAGTGGCGGCGCGCACGCCGATCGTGATCGGCACCACCGGGCTGGCCGCGACGCATCACGCGCTGATCGAACAGGCCGCGGACGTGATCCCGGTGCTCCAGACCGGCAACACCTCGCTCGGCGTCACCTTGCTGCAGACGCTGGTGCGCGAGGCGGCGGCGCGGCTCGGCGCCGAATGGGACATCGAGATCGTCGAGATGCACCACCGCCACAAGGTCGACGCGCCCTCGGGCACCGCGCTGCTGCTGGGCGAGGCCGCGGCGGCGGGACGCGCGACGCGGCTCGCCGAGGTGCGGGTGGACAGCCGCGCCGGGCTGGTCGGCGCGCGCACCGAGGGGACGATCGGCTTCGCGTCGCTGCGCGGCGGATCGGTGGTGGGGGACCATGTCGTGGTCTTCGCGGGCGAAGGCGAGCGCGTCGAGCTCGGCCATCGCGGCGAGGATCGCACGATCTTCGCGCGCGGTGCGGTCAAGGCCGCGCTGTGGCTCGCCACGCGCGCGCCGGGGCGCTACGCCATGGCGGAGGTGCTGGGGCTGTGACGCGGCGCGAGGCCGCCGAATTCTATCGGCGACTCGCCGAGGCCAACCCGCATCCCGAGACCGAGCTGGAATCGGTCAACGTCTACACCCTGCTCGTCGCGGTGGTGCTGTCGGCGCAGGCGACCGACGCCGGGGTCAACCGCGCCACGCGCGCGCTGTTCGCCGCGGTCGACACGCCCGCCGCGATGGTGGCGCTGGGCGAGGAAGGATTGAAGCGCCACATCCGCACGATCGGCCTGTTCAACACCAAGGCCAAGAACGTGATCGCGCTGAGCGAGGCGCTGATCGCGCGCCACGGCGGCGCGGTGCCGCGCGACCGCGCCGCGCTGGAGGCGCTGCCCGGGGTGGGGCGCAAGACCGCCAATGTCGTGCTCAACGTCGCCTTCGGCGAGGAGACCTTCGCCGTGGACACGCATATCTTCCGCGTCGGCAACCGCACCGGGCTGGCGCGCGGCAAGACCGTGCTGGCGGTGGAGAAGAAGCTCGATTCGATCACCCCCGCGCCGTTCCGGGTCCATGCGCACCACTGGCTGATCCTGCACGGGCGCTATGTCTGCAAGGCGCGGCGGCCGGAATGCTGGCGCTGCATCGAGCACGATCTCTGCGCGTTCCGCCCCAAGACCCCGGCGCCCGCGACGCGCGCGGCGGCGTGAGGAGGCGGCGATGCGCGCGACGATGGCGTTTATGCTGGTCCTGGCGTCGGGCGCGGCGGTGGCGCGCGACAATGGCCCTGCGGTGCCCGACGCGGTGCCCGCCGGCGCGGCGCGCAGTTGCGTGCCGATCATGGCGCTGCGCGAGAGCCTGGTGCGCAGCGACCGGGTGATCGACTTCCACACCGGCGGCGACCGTTATTATCGCGTGACGCTGCCGCGGCCCTGCCCGGGGCTGGGCTTCGAGCGTCGCTTCGCCTACGCGACCTCGATCGGGCAATTGTGCGCGCAGGACCTGATCACCGTGCTGTACCAGACCGGCGGGATGCGCGGTGCGAGCTGCGGGCTGGCGCCGTTCCAGCCGGTGACGATCGCGCGCCGGCGTGCGAAAAGCGGGTAGCGCGGCGGCGCGCACCCTGCTAGTCGCAGCCGACAGGCACCCGTAGCTCAGCTGGATAGAGCGCTGCCCTCCGAAGGCAGAGGCCACAGGTTCGAATCCTGTCGGGTGCGCCAGCCTCACATCACCGGCGATCGTGGTCGCGGCTCTGTCGTTCCGTCCGCCGGCCGACGCTCCCTCGCCTGTCTGTGCCACCGAAGGTGCGCGGGAGAGCCGGGCCAGAGGCGACGCCGCCCCGACACCACCGCACGATCGCCGAAGTTTCAGATGTAATCCGTTGCGCGTTGACAGAATAGAGCGGCTGGCAAAGCTTGTCGTCGCCTGTTCGTCGCTGTCCGGGCCACGCTGCCACGGCGTACCCGCATGATCGGGTGCGGACGAGAACCAGAAGATCGCCGACGCGGGCAAGAGGAGAGGCCCTACACCTCGATCCAAAGGGAGGACGACAATGATGCGTGCTTTACTCGCAGCAGCCTTCTTCATGCTGGCCGTTCCGGCACAGGCCGCGGTGATCGATTTCGAGGCCGAGCATGGCGCCCACGATCGCTTCCCGCGGAGCTTCGTCGAAGATGGCGTCAGGGTCAGCTATGACTCGGGCATCTTCGGCTTCAACCTGATCGACGATCCCGCCGCGCATCTCGGCATGTGCAGCCCCGGATGCACGTCCAACGGCACCACCGCGCTCTACGCCTTCAATGACAGCAGCGTCACCTTCGATCTGGAGAATGGCGGATTGTTCTCCTTCACCGCGCTGGACATCGCGCAGACCTGGCTCGACTCCGATCGACCGCTGGACGTGACGCTGATCGGCGCCGGAGCCGCGGGCATCGTGACGCGAACGATCTCGCTGGGCGCGCAGCAGGCGGAGAGTTTCTCCTCGCTCTCCTTCTCCGACTTCGCGAACCTCTCCTCGCTCACCATCAGGGGCGGGTCGGAGTTCGCGATCGACAATGTCGCCATCTCGACCCCGGCCGTCCCGGAACCCGCCACATGGGCGCTGATGATCGCCGGGTTCGGCATCGTCGGCGGCGCGCTTCGCCGACGGCCGCTGCAACCTCGCCTCGCATGACGTGGAAGGGGCGCGGCGTGCACGACCGCGCCCCTTCGCCGCCGCTGGCCCGGGCGCATTGGCAAACGATCGTTAACGCTCTTGTCCTATGCAGGCGCAACCCGCTCGACCGCCGAGCCCATCGATAGGCCCTGTCATGCTCCGTCGCCTCCTCACAGACAGCAAGGGCGCCACGGCGATCGAATATGCCTTCATCGCGATGATGATCGCGCTGGCGGCCATCGGGGGGATGAAGGGGCTGGGCGGCCAGCTATCGAACACCTTCAACACGGTCTCGACCAAGATGGCGAACTGAGCCGCCCTGCGGCCCCGTGCCGCGGACGGCGCTCAGCTATATGCGATCATTCGCCCGCACGCGCCGACCGCGAGCCACAGCAGCAGCGAACCCGCCGCCATCAGCCGCGCCGCGACGGGTGGATCGTCGCGGTCGCGCCACAGCAGGCGGAACAGTGCCGCATTGGCGAGAGCGACGCCGATCAGCACCAGCTTGACGCGAAAAATGTCCGACCCCGCCAGCGTCCTGCCATCCGCCGCGAACAACAGCACGCCCGTCGCCGCCATCAGCGCCAGCCCGGCGAGCGCGACCGGGGTGAGCGCGCGCGACAAGGCCGCCGCGGGCAGTCGCGGCCAGGCGCCCGCCAGCCGGAGGTCGACCACGCCGATCCCGCCCACCAGCATCACCAGCCCGAGCAGATGGAGCGTGTTGACCCAGGCGTACCGGTCACCGCCGGCCCAGGCGCGCACCCCCGCCGCGTCGAGCCAAGCCGCCGCGCCGGCGAGCCACGCCTCCACCTCAACGCAGCTCGATCGTCTTCCCGCCCGCCGCGATGCGCTCGATCCGCATCTCGCGCGTGCCGTCGCGGCGCGCATAGCCGGTCAGCGTCACCGGCTGGCCCGGCGCGATCATCGCCTGGGTCAGGCCGCGCGCGTCCATCCGCTGCGTCGGGGCGAGCACGATCGTCCACTGCTGCTTGTTCCAGGTCATCTCGGCGGTGCCGTGCGGGTTGCTCCAATTCACCTTGGAGAAGCGGCCCTTGACGGTGAGCGGCTTGCTCTCGTCATAGCTGCTCCAGCCATGATGCGCCGCGACCGGCGCGGCGAGGAGCAGAGCGGGAAGGATGGCGTAGCGCATCATGTCTCGTCTCCCGTGCCTCCCGCCCCGCGCTGGTCGCGCGGCATGATCGCGGGTGCGGCGCGATCATGCCGCAAAGCCGCCGCGGCGTCACGGCCGATCCCACCGCCACGGCCCGGCAAGAAACTCTTTGATATGAGGCAACTTACGCATCCGTGATCGGCCCGCGACGTATCTGTCACAGGATTGCGGGAAGGCAGAGGGTGGCGGGACGACATCGCATCAAGCGGAGCCTGGCGGTGGCGGACGGCCGGCGGGTGCTGCTATACTTCTGGGGACATGAGACCGCACCGCGGATCCGCAACCTGGTCTGCGTCGACGCGGGCGATGCGCTGGTCTGGCAGGCGGAACTGCCGCCGTCCGACCATCCCGACTGTTTCGTCTCGCTCGAGCGCGATGGCGACGCGCTCGCGGTGCGGACCTTCAGCGGCCACCGGCTGACCCTCTGCGCCGACACCGGGGCGTTGCTCTAGCGTGTGATGCATCTGGTGTGATCCGACGGGGGGCTCCTGCGGCGCGGATCAGACTCTGCCCGCCACACGAGGTCCGCCCGCCTGTCCCCTCACCCGTAGCGCTCCGCCTTCCACGGATCGCCGCGCAGATGGTAGCCGTTGCTCTCCCAGAAACCGGGCGCGTCGGCACCGAGCAGCTCGATGCGCGCGATCCACTTGGCGCTCTTCCAGAAATACAGGTGCGGGATGATCAACCGCGCCGGCCCGCCATGCTCGCGGCTGAGCGGTTGCCCCTGCCAGGCGTGCGCCACCAGCGCGTCGGGCGCGGCGAAATCCTCGATCAGCACGTTGGTGGTATAGCCGTCATGCCCATGGAGCATCACCGCATGCGCCTCGGGACGCGGCACCGCCAGATCCAGCAGTTCGCGCGTGCTGACCCCCGTCCAGTCATTGTCGTAGCGTGACCAACTGGTGACACAGTGAATGTCCGAGCGTGATCGCGTCTCCGCCAGCGCGGTAAAGCCGGCCCAGTCGAGCGTGACCGGCCGCTCGACCAGCCCGCCGATCTCGAGCCGCCAGCGTGCCGTCGCCACGTCGGGCGTGCGCCCGAGATCGAGCACCGGCCAGTCGGTCACGACATGCTGGCCCGGCGGCAACCGCTCGCGCGCGCCGGTCGCCGGGGTAGCGCCGATGAAGCGCCGCTCCTCCGCCCAGCGCCGCTTGGTCCGGGTGAGCTTGCTATCGGCGGGACGATCGTCGGTCATCTGCTGCCTCCGCGCGACAACATGGCGTCGCGCACGGTCGCGGCCAAGAGGCCGGTCGCACCGCGCGGCCGGTTGCGACACCAGCGCGAGCCCCTACCTGCGTCGGGTGGAGACGTTGGAGGATCTCGCCGCGCGCGTCCGCGCCTGCACCGCCTGCGCGGCGGAATTGCCGCTCGGCCCGCGCCCGGTGATCCAGGTCTCCGCGAGCGCGCGACTGCTGGTGGCGAGCCAGGCACCGGGGAGCAAGGTCCACGCCAGCGGTATGCCGTTCGACGACGCCTCGGGCGACCGGCTGCGCGCGTGGATGGGAGTGAGCCGCGCGACCTTCTACGACGCGCGCCAGGTGGCGACGCTGCCGATGGCCTTCTGCTATCCCGGCCGCGCCAGCGGAGGCGATCGCCCGCCGCCGCGGCGCTGCGCCGCGCTGTGGCGCGAGTCGCTGCTGGCGGCGATGCCGCAGATCCGGCTGACGCTGCTGGTCGGCAGCTATGCGCAGGCGCACCTGCTCGGCGCCGGGCCGCTGACGCCGCGCGTGGCGGATTATCGCGCGTACCTGCCCGCGGTCTTCCCGCTGCCGCACCCGTCGTGGCGCTCGCAGCTGTGGATGCGGCGCCATCCCTGGTTCGAGGCCGAGGCGCTGCCCGCGCTGCGCGCCGCGGTGGCCGCGGCGCTGGATTAGGTCCATGCCCGGGTCACTGCGCGATTGTCGCGTTTGATGACTCGCCCGGCGCCAGCGGAACCTTCGCCGCATCCCGCGCGGTTGCCGCCTTCTCGGTCACGGCAGCGGAGACAGGCATGAGCATCGCGTCGGCACTCGGGCTGGGCGGCAGGAAGGTGCGCTACGCCATCGTCGGGCTCGGCGACATCGCGCAGGAGGCGCTGATGCCCGGCGTGAAGCATACCGGCAATTCGGAGATCACTGCCCTGGTCTCGGGCGATCCCGTCAAGCTCACCCAGCTCGGCAAGAAATACGGCGTCCGGCACCTTTACGGCTATGACAGCTTCGCCGCGCTGCTGGGCACGGGCACGATCGACGCGATCTATCTCGCCACGCCCAACTGGCGCCACGCCGAATTCGCCGTGCCCGCGCTGGAAGCGGGGATCCACGTGCTGTGCGAGAAGCCGCTCGAGGTCTCGACCGAGCAGGCCGAGGCGATCGCCGCCGCCGCGCGGCGCGGCGGTGCCAGGCTGATGACCGCCTACCGCCTCCACTTCGAGCCCGCGACGCTCGATGCGATCCGCCGCATCCGCGCGGGCGAGATCGGCACGCCGATCGCCTTCACCTCGCTGTTCACCCAGCCGCTCGACCCGGCCAACCATCGCGCGCGTCATGGCATCGAGGCCGGGCCGCTGTTCGACATGGGGCCTTATCCGATCAACGCGATCCGCTATCTGTTCGGCGCCGAGCCGGTCGAGGTCGTCGCCGCGACCGCGGTGCGCCACGCCGAGGCGGGGCTCGGCGACCTCGACGACACCGTCGCGGTGACGCTGCGGCTGCCCGGCGACCGGCTCGCGCAATTCACCGTCAGCTACGCCGCCGATACCGTCGACAGCCTGATCCTGGTCGGCACCAAGGGATCGATCGAGATGAACCCCGCCTATGGCTTCGGCCAGGGTCTCGCGCAGTATCGCCGCATCGGCGGGCGCGACTCGCACGAGACCTTCCCCGCCACCGACCAGTTCGGCGGCGAGCTGCGCTACTTCTCCGACTGCATCCTGGAAGGCCGCGACCCCGAACCCGACGGCGAGGAGGGTTTGGCCGACCTGGCGGTGATCGAGGCAATCGTCGCGGCACTGCGCAGCGGTCATGCCGAGCCGGTCAAAGTGAAGCAGCGGACGCGAAGGATCGACCCCGACGCACAGGTGCAGACGCTGCGAACGGTATCGACGCCCGAGCCGGTCAACGCCTCCTCCCCCACGCGCGACTGAGCGGCGCCATATGCCCCACGCAGAACGCCGCCTCGCGGGCCATGCCGCGATCGTCACCGGGGCGAGCTCCGGGATCGGCCTCGCGGTCGCCGAGGCGCTGGCACGAGCCGGCGCCGCGGTCGCGGTCAATTACCGCTCGCAGCGCGAGCCCGCCGACGCGCTGGTCGCGCGGATCGAAGCCGCGGGCGGCCGCGCGATCGCGGTCGAGGCCGATGTCTCGCGCGAGGACGAGGTGCGCCGGATGTTCGACGAGACGGTCGCCGCCTTCGGGCGCGTCGACGTGCTCGTCGCCAATTCGGGCGTGCAGCAGGATGCCGCGATCGCCGATCTGACGCTCGACCAGTGGAACACGGTGATCGGGGTCAATCTGACCGGGCATTTCCTCTGCGCGCGGGAGGCGGTGCGACGTTTCCGCGCGCAGCCGCGCGAGGGCCGCCCCGCGCGCAGCGCCGGCACGATCATCGCGATGAGCTCGGTCCACGAAGTCATCCCCTGGGCCGGCCATGTCAATTATGCCGCGGCCAAGGGCGGCGTGCGTATGCTGACGCGCTCGCTCGCGCAGGAGGTGGCGGGCGACGCGATCCGCGTCAACGCCATCGCGCCGGGCGCGATCCGCACCCCGATCAACGAGGATGCCTGGGACACGCCCGAGGCGCTGGAGCGACTGCTCCGGCTGATCCCCTACGGCCGCATCGGCGAGCCCGATGACGTCGCGCGCGCGGCGGTGTGGCTCGCCTCCGACGACGCCGATTACGTCACCGGCACGACCTTGTTCGTCGACGGCGGGATGACGCTCTACCCCGAGTTCCGCGACAATGGCTGAGGCGCCCGCGCGCACGATCGGCGACCGCGGCATCGTCGGTGACATGGAGACCGCCGCGCTGGTCGCGCGCGACGGCACGATCGACTATCTCTGCTGGCCCTCGCTCGACAGCCCCACGATCTTCGCCGACCTGCTCGACGCCGGCACGGGCGGCGCCTTCACGCTCTCGCCGCGGCTCGACGATCCGCGGCGGATGCAGCTCTACGTCCCCGACACCAACGTGCTGATCACGCGCTGGATGGCGCTGGAGGGCAGCGCCGAGGTGGTCGACCTGATGCCGCATCCCGACGCCGCGGCGACGCTGGGCGCGCGCTGCCTGATCCGCCGCGTCACCGTCACTCAGGGCACCGTGGGGTTCAACGCCTGCTGCGCGCCGCGCTTCGACTATGCGCGCGAGCGGCCGCGCGTGGACGTCGAGGGTCGCAGCGCCCGTTTCGTCGGCGCGGACCTGGCGCTGCGGCTGCACGCCTCGATGCCGCTGCGCGCGGGCGACGCCGCCGCGACCGCGGACTTCACGCTCGCCGCGGGCGACAGCGCCTGGTTCGTGCTCGGCGAGGACGCGCTCGTCGCGCCCGACGATGCCGCCGTGCAAGCGGCCGTCGCGGCCACCGCCGCGGCCTGGCGGCGCTGGCTCGGCCATGCCAGCTACAGGGGCCGGTGGCGCGAGCAGATGATGCGCTCGGCGCTCGCGCTCAAGCTGCTGACCTCGGCGCGCCACGGGTCGATCGCCGCGGCCGCGACCTTCTCCTTGCCCGAGGCGACCGGCGCGGGGCGCAACTGGGACTATCGCGCCACCTGGATCCGCGACGCCTCCTTCACCGTCTATGCCTTCATGCGGCTGGGCTTCGTCGACGAGGCCGAGCATTTCCGCCGCTGGGCGGGCGAGCGCGTGATGCAGGCGGACCGCGACCACCCGATCCGCGTGATGTACGCGATCGACGGTTCCGAGGCGGCGGACGAACAGGAGCTGGACCATCTCAAGGGCCACGCCGGCAGCCGCCCGGTACGAATCGGCAATGCGGCGCACGCGCAGACCCAGCTCGACATCTTCGGCGAGCTGCTCGACAGCACCTATCTATCGAACAAATACGGCGCCGCGATGAGCCACGCGGGGTGGCAGCACGTTCGCGGTATCGTCGATTTCGTCATCGCGCACTGGCAGGAGCCCGATGCCGGGATCTGGGAGATGCGATCGGCGCCGCGCCACTTCCTCCACTCGCGGGTGATGTGCTGGGTCGCGCTCGACCGTGCGATCCGGCTGGCGAAGAAGCGCTCGCTGCCCGCCCCGCTGGTCGCCTGGTCGGAGGCGCGTGACGCGATCGTCGAGGACGTGTGGACGCATTTCCGCCATCCGATCCACGGCCATTTCGTCCAGGAGCGCGGCGGCACCGCGCTCGACGCCGCGCTGCTGATGATGCCGCTGGTGCGCTTCGTCTCCTCGACCGACCCGGTGTGGCTGAGCACGCTCGACGCGATCGGGCGCGAGCTGCGCGACGACGGACTGGTCTATCGCTACCGCAATGCCGACGGGCTGGAGGGCGGCGAAGGTGCCTTCACCACCTGCACCTTCTGGTACGCCGAATGCCTCGCGCGGGCGGGGCGGCTGGAAGAGGCTCAGCTGATGCTCGAGAAGGGCATCGCTTATGGCAACAATCTCGGCCTGTTCGCCGAGGAGCAGGACCGGCGCGGCGTGGCGCTGGGGAACTTCCCGCAGGCGCTGACGCACCTCGCCTTCATCAGCGCGGCCTATTTCCTCGATCGTCGGCTCGACCCCGGCTATCGGCCGAACTGGCAGCCGTGACGCCGGCGCACGGAAAGACGCGGCGGAACGCCGACGCCAATTGTGTCGAGCCGGCGACGCGCGCCGGCCTAAGAGACTGATCCGTCGCGGCCGAACCGTGCTCCTGCGAACGCAGGAGCCCAGAGTCACGAGCGTTATGTCTGCGGCACTGGGCTCCTGCTTCCGCAGGAGCACGGTTCACTCGGGTCGACGCCTACTCCGGCGAACGCCTCCTGCGCCGGCGACAGCACCCGCTGGTCCACACGCCAGTGCGCCACGTCTACCCCGCCTCCGCGAGGTAGACGCTCCGATTCACTGGTTGTTCTGGCGGTGCAGGAAGCGCGGCAGGTCGCCGCCCTCGCCCTCGTCGCTGCGGCCGCCGGCGTTGCGCGTCGCATTCTGCATCCGCTCGAACAACGTGCCACCCAGCTTGACGCGCGGCTGCGGCGGCGCCTCCTCGCCCTCGCCGCCCGGCGCGAGAAAGCGGCGGCGCGCGGCGTCGCCCGCCGGCGCCTGCGGCGCGGGCACCAGCGAATCGGCACCGAGCAGCAGCTCGTCGTCGGCGGGCGCGGCCGGCGTCGGCTCGGCCACCGGACCCGTGGTCGGCGGCACGCCCTGCGCCATCGCGTCCGCGGCGGCGCCGCTCGGCTGCTGCGGCGGCACCTCGGGGGTCGGCTGATAGGCGCTCGGCACCGGCGCGGGCGTCGGAGTCGGCGCAGGCTGCGGTGCGGGGGTCGGCGCCGCAGCGCTCGGCGCGGCGTCGCTGCGGCGCGGCGCCGAGAAGCTGAAGGTGCGCGCCGGCTCGGCCGGGGTGCTGCTCGCCGGCGCGGCGGTGCCGACGCTGTTCTCGATGCCCGTCGCGACCACCGAGACGCGGATCTTGCCCTCGAGCTCGGGGTTGAACGCCGACCCCCAGATGATGTTGGCGTCGGGGTCGACCAGCTCGCGGATGTGGTTGGCGGCCTCGTCGACCTCGAGCAGGCGCATGTCGTCGCCGCCGGTGATCGAGACGATCACGCCCTTGGCGCCCTGCATCGAGACGCCGTCGAGCAGCGGGTTGGCGATCGCCTTCTGCGCCGCGATCAGCGCGCGATCGTCACCCTCGGCCTCGCCGGTGCCCATCATCGCCTTGCCCATCTCCTGCATCACCGAGCGGACGTCGGCGAAGTCAAGGTTGATGAGGCCGGGCATCACCATCAGGTCGGTGATGCCGCGCACGCCCTGCTGGAGCACCTCGTCGGCCATCTCGAAGGCCTGTTTGAACGTGGTGTTGGCGTTGGCGACCAGGAACAGGTTCTGGTTCGGGATCACGATCAGCGTGTCGACGAACTTCTGCAGCTCCTCGATCCCCGCGTCGGCCGACTTGGCGCGGCGGTTGCCCTCGAAGCTGAAGGGCTTGGTGACGACGCCGACGGTCAGGATGCCCATGTCGCGCGCGGCCTTGGCGATCACCGGGGCGGCGCCGGTACCGGTGCCGCCGCCCATGCCCGCGGCGATGAAGCACATGTGGCTGCCCTCGAGCAGGCGCGACAGCTCGTCGATCGTCTCTTCCGCGGCGGCGCGGCCGATCTCGGGGCGGCTGCCCGCGCCGAGCCCCTGCGTGATCTTGGCGCCGAGCTGGATCTTCTGCTCCGCCTCGGACTGTTTCAAAGCCTGCGCGTCGGTGTTGGCGACGAGGAACTGCACGCCCTGCACGTCGGCGCGCATCATGTTGGCGATGGCGTTGCCGCCGGCGCCGCCGACCCCCACGACGGTGATGCGCGGGGTGAGATCGTCGAGATCCGGGGTGATGAATTCGATGCTCATCGCGTGCTTACTCCGTCCGCTCCGCGCCGCCGTCACTCGCGCGGTTAATTTTGACCGATGTGCAACAACGAGGCGCCGGGCGAAAGAGGAAACACCGCGAAACGCCCTGTAGCCGCGTCAATAATTCGCCTTGGCCGCCTGCACGAGCTTCCAGAAACCGCGCAGGCCGCGCTGGCGGTGGACCATCTGCTGCGACGGCACGAGCCCGCGCAGGTCGATCGGGTCGCTCGCCGCGAAGAAGGCCAGCCCCGCCAGCGTGGCGAAACCCGGCCCCGAATGCGCCTCGGGCAGTCCGGTCAGCCCCTTGGGCCGGCCGACGCGGACCGAGCGGCCGAGCGCCTGCTGGGCGTAATCGGCGATGCCCTTGAGCTCCGCCCCGCCGCCGGTGAGCACCACCTGGCGCCCGACCGGCCCCTCGAACTTCAGCTCCTTGAGCGCCGCCTGGATCTCGCTGGTGAGATGCTCGAGCCGCTGCCGGATCACCGCGATCAGCGCCGCCTTGGTGATCTGCAGCGCCTCCGACCCCTCGTCGTCGGTGCGCTCGCGGATCGTCACCATCTCATGGTTGTCGCGCGGCGAGGCGTTGGCCGAGCCGTGGAAGCATTTGATCCGCTCGGCCTGGAGCCGCGTCGTGCCGAATGCCGAGGCGATGTCGTCGGTGATGTCCGCGCTGCCGTAGGGGATCGACTTGAGCCCGACCAACATCGAGCCCGCGAACAGCGAGACGTTGGTGATCCCCGCGCCGATCTCGACTAGCGCCACGCCGAGGTCGCGCTCCTCGGCGCTGAGGCAGGCCAGGCCGGTGGCGACGGGCGCGGCGATGATCGATTTCACCTCGAGGTGCGCCGAACGCACGCACAGGTCGAGGTTGCGCACGGGCGAGCCGTCCGCGGCGATGACGTGGATGTGGACGCCGAGCCGGTCGGCGTGGAGCCCGAGCGGCTTCTTCACCCCGGTGAGGCCGTCAAGCGTGTAGAGCGCGGGCTGGGCGTGGAGCACCATGCGGCCCGCGGGGTCAATCGACTGGCGCCCTTCCTGAAGCAACGCGTCGATATCGGCCTGCTCGATCCGCATGCCGCCCAGTTCGGCCTCGATGAAGGCCTCGTCGCTCACCAGCCCGCCGGCGGAGAAACCCGCCCAGACGTTCTCGATGTTGAAGCCCGCGATCCGCTCGGCCTGCTCCACCGCCTCGCGCACCGCGACCTCGGTCGAGTCCATGTCGGCGATATAGCCGCGCTTGACGCCGCGGCTCTCGCGCTGGCCGGTGCCGAGCACCACCAGCTCGCCGCCGTCGCCTTTCTGCGCGATCATCGCCGACACCTTGGACGAGCCGATGTCGAGCGCGGTGATCAACCCGTCCGGTGCTGCCTTGGCCATGCTGTCCCCCTCATGTCCTGTGTCACGCCTCGCCGACGCGCGTCGTTTCCCGCGCGCGCGTCGCCGTCGTCTCGTTGCCGGTACCGCCGTCGGTGGCGTTGCCCGCCACCGCGTCGGCGCTGCCGTCGTCCTGCAGGCGCTGGTGCAAATCCTGCCCCGGCTTGCGCGCGACCAGCTTGGCCGGATCGCGCAGGTCGAAGCGGACCCAGCCCTTGCCGAGCAGCGATCGCGCGCCGTCGAGCTGCGCGAACTTGATCAGCGCCTGCGCCGCGCCGTCCTGCGGCAGCGCCAGCGTCTCGCCGGTGTCGAAGGTGAGGTCCCAGCGGCGGTTGCCGATCCAGGTGGCGGCGCGGATGCGCGGCTTGAGCGCGGGCGCGGCGGCGAGCAGCGCCTGATAGCCGGCCTCCTGCCGGTCCGCCCCGGGCCCGATCACCAGCGGCAGGTCGGGCATATGCGCCGGATCAACCGGGGCGAGCAGCTGGCCGGTCGGGTCGATCAGCGTGAGCTGGCCGTTGTCCTGCCAGATCGCGGCGGGCTCGCGCTCGGTGATGTGGATCAGCAGCCGGTCGGGCAGCCGACGCGCGACATAGGCGTCGGCGATCCAGCCGTAGGCGAGCAGCCGCTCGCGCACGCGCTCCAGGTCGACCCGCAGCATCGCGCGGCTGGGCTGGTCCTCCAGCGCGATCGCGTAGACGGTCTCGCGGTCCATCCGCTTGAGCCCGGTGATGTCGACCTGCTCGACCTCCAGTCCGGCGCGCCCCGCCGCCTCGGCGATACCGACGCCGATCGCCTGCGGCACGCCGAGCACGGTGGCGAGCGACAGCGCCGCGGCGCCGACGCCGCCGAGCAGGGTCCAGGTCACCGCGCGGCGGAGCGTCTCCTCGCTGACCGGCAGGCGCGCAATCAGCCGGTCGCCGAGCGACGCCTTGGGCGCGCGCCGCCGGTTGTTGACCGCGCGCCGCGGCGGGGGTCCGCCGCGCTTGATGGTGCGGCTCACCGCGGCGTGTCCTTCGCGCGCGCCGCCGCCTTCGGTGCCGGCGCGCGCATCGCGGCGTCGACGATCGCCTGCACCAGCGCGGCGTAGCTCATCCCGGTGTGGCGCGCCTGCTCGGGGACGAGGCTCAGCGCGGTCATCCCCGGCTGGGTGTTGACCTCGAGCAGGAACAGTCCGTCGACGCCGCGCTCGTCGTCCCAGCGGAAGTCGGAGCGGCTGCAGCCGCGGCAGCCGAGCACGCGATGCGCCTGGAGCGCGAGGTCGCGGCACGCCTCGGCGATCTCGTCGGGTACCGGCGCGGGGAAGAGATGCTCGGTCATGCCGTCGGTGTATTTGGCATTGTAATCATACCAGCCCGACTTGGGCCGCAGCTCGGTGACGCCGAGCGCGCGCGCGCCGTCGGCCCCGTCGAGCACCGCGGTGGTCAGCTCGCGCCCGCGGACATAGGGCTCGGCGAGCAGCTCGTCGAATTCCTGCCAAGGCCCAGCGGTGTCGCGTCCGATCGGGCTGCCGTAATTGCCGCCCGCGGTGACGATCGCGACGCCCACGGAGGAGCCCTCGTTGACCGGCTTGAGGACATAGGGGCGCGGCAGCGGATCGGCCTCGTAGACGTCCGCGGAGCGGACGATGCGCCCGCCCGGCATCGGCACGCCCGCGGGGACGAGCACCTGCTTGGTCAGCACCTTGTCAATCGCGATCACCGAGGTGGCGAGCCCGGAGTGGGTATAGCGCAGCCCCATCAGCTCGAGCAGCCCCTGAACGCTGCCGTCCTCCCCCGGCGTGCCGTGGAGCGCGTTGAAGACGAGGTCGGGCGCCGCCGCGGCGAGATCGGCGGCGACGCTCGGGGTGAGATCGACGCGGGTGACGCGGTGGCCGAGCGACTCGAGCGCCTCGGCGACGCCCGCGCCCGAGTTGAGCGACACCTCGCGCTCGGCCGACCAGCCGCCCATGAGGACCGCCACGTGGAGACGCCTAAACTCCTCCCCATGCCGGACAGGATCAAGTTGAACGCCCACGCGCTGTATCTCCCATTCCAGTTCGACGCCGCTCGCGGCCTTGACCCGCGCGCGCACGTCCTCGCCCAGCGCCTCGATCTCGGCGCTGCTCGCGGCGCCGAGATTGAGCAGGAAGTTGGTGTGCTTCTCGCTCACCTGCGCGTCGCCGCGGCGCAGCCCGCGGCAGCCCGCGGCGTCGACCAATTCCCATGCCTTGGCGCCCGGCGGATTCTTGAAGGTGGAGCCGCCGGTGCGCGAGCGCAGCGGCTGGCTCGCCTCGCGCGCGGCGGCGATGCGGTCCATCTCGGCCTGGATCGCGGCGGGCTCGCCCGGCACGCCGCGGAAGGTCGCGCCCACCACCATCGCGCCGTCGGGCAGCGCCGAGTGGCGGTAGCTGTAGCCCAGCGCGTTACGCGACAGCGTCCGCCGCGTGCCGTCGCGCAGCACTACCTCGGCCTCGACCAGCACGTCGGCGGTCTCGCGGCCGTAGGCGCCGCCGTTCATCCGCACGAAGCCGCCGACCGTACCGGGAATCGAGCGCAGGAACTCCACCCCCGCGACGCCGGCGTCGCGCGCGGTCGACGAGACCAGGATGCCGCTCGCCCCGCCGCCGCAGCGCAGCCGCGAGTCGCCGATCGGCTCGACCCTGGCGAAGGCCTTGCCCAGCCGGATCGTCACGCCCGGCACGCCGCCGTCGCGCACGATCAGGTTGGAGCCGAGCCCGAGCGGCAGCACCGGCACGCGCGCGTCGAGCGCGGCGAGGAAGGCGGCGAGATCGTCGGCGTCGGCGGGCTCGAACAGCCACTCGGCCGCGCCGCCGCTCTTGAACCAGACCAGCGGCGCCAGCGCGGCCCCGGCGGTGAGCCGCCCGCGCACCGGAGGGAGCGTCGCGACGTTCACCGCCGCTGTGCCGTGATCGCGGCGGCGAGCCCCGCCGCCCATTTGGTGATGTCGCCCGCGCCGAGGCAGATCACCTGGTCGCCCGCGCGCAGCTCGCCCGCGAGCGCGGCGGCGAGCGCGGCGGCGTCCTCGACCAGCTCGGCCTGGCGATGGCCGCGGTCGCGCAGCCCCGCCACCAGCGCGGCCGAGTCGACGCCGGGCACCGGCGCCTCGCCCGCGGCATAGACCGGGGTGACGTATACGAGGTCGGCGTCGTTGAAGGCGCCGCGGAACTCCTCCATCAGGTTGCCGAGCCGCGAGTAACGGTGCGGCTGCACCACCGCGATCACGCGACCCTGCGCCGACTCGCGCGCGGCGGCGAGCACCGCGCGGATCTCGACCGGATGGTGGCCGTAATCGTCGACGATCGTCGCCGCGCCGCCGTCGAGCGCGACCTCGCCCACCTTGGTGAAGCGCCGCTTCACGCCGGAGAAGCGCTCGAAGCCCTTCTGAATCGTCGCGTCATCGATGCCGAGCTCGAGCGCGACGCCGATCGCCGCCAGCGCGTTCTGGACGTTGTGGCGCCCCGGCATCGGCAGGTCGATCCCCTCGATCGAGCGCACCGCGCCGTCACGCGCGCGCACCTGCGCCTCGAAGCGGTTGCCGCCGGGATAGGGCGTGACGTTGACCCCGCGCACGTCGGCCGACGCCGCGAAACCATAAGTGACGATGCGGCGGTCGCGCACGCGCGGGATCAGCGCCTGCACCTCGGGATGGTCGAGGCACAACAGCGCCGCGCCGTAGAAGGGCACGTTCTCGACGAACTCGACATAGGCGTCCTTGGCGCGATCGAAGCTGCCGTAATGGTCGAGGTGCTCGGGATCGATGTTGGTCACCACCGCGATCGTGCCGTCGAGCCGCAGGAAGCTGCCGTCGCTCTCGTCCGCCTCGACGACCATCCAGTCGCTCGCACCGAGCCGGGCGTTCGAGCCGTAGCTGTTGATGATGCCGCCGTTGATCACGGTCGGGTCGACCCCGCCGGCGTCGAGCAGCGCCGCCACCATCGAGGTGGTGGTGGTCTTGCCGTGCGTGCCCGCGACCGCGACGGTCGACTTCAGCCGCATCAGCTCGGCGAGCATCTCGGCACGGCGCACCACGGGGACGCGGTTCTGGAGCGCCGCCTCCACCTCGGGGTTGCCGCGCTTCACCGCGGTGGAGGTGACCACCACCGCCGCGCCCGCGACATTGGCGGCGTCGTGCCCGATCGTCACGGTGATGCCGCGCGCGCGCAGGCCCTCGACGACATAGCCCTCGGCGACGTCCGAGCCCTGCACCGTGTAGCCGAGATTGTGCATCACCTCGGCGATGCCGGACATGCCGATCCCGCCGATGCCGACGAAGTGGATCGTCCCGATGTCGGTGGCGACCCCTCTCACGCGAACGCCTTCCGCTGCTGGACGCGCCCGACCGGCAGCCGCGAGGCGGGCGAGTCGAGGCTCTCGACCAGGTCGGCAAGGTCGCTCGCCGCCTCGGGGGTACCGCAGGCGCGCGCGCGCGCGGCGGCATTCTGGAGCGCCTCGGGATCGAGGCCGAGTTTCTGCATCTGCTTGGCAAGCTCGCTGGGCGTGAACGCCGCCTGCGCGATCGTGCGCGCGCCGCCGGCGCGGGTGATCTCGCGCGCGTTGGCGGTCTGGTGGTCGTCGGTGGCACTGGGCAGCGGCACCAGGATGGCGGGTCGGCCCGCCGCGGTCAGCTCGGCGATGGTCGACGCGCCCGCGCGCGCGATCACGACATGCGCCCAGCCGAGCTGCTCGGGCAGGTCGGGCAGATAGGTGGCGAGATCGGCCGCGATCTCGAGCCGCGCGTAGGTCTCGCGCGCGGCGTCGATGTCCTCGATGCGCGCCTGATGAGTCACCTGGAGCCGGCGGCGGAACGCGACCGGCAGCATCGCCAGCCCCTCGGGCACCACCTGGCTCAGCACCGAGGCGCCCTGGCTGCCGCCGGTGACGAGCACGCGGAAGATGCTGTCCTCGTCGAGCAAAGGATAGGGCTTGGCGCGCAGCGCGAGCACGCTCTCGCGCACCGGATTGCCGACGTGATGCGCCTTGGCGCGGTGGCGCGGGCGCAGCCGCTCGGTCTCGGCGTAGCTGGTCGCGATCGCGTCGACCTTGCCCGCCACCAAGCGGTTGACGCGGCCGAGCACGGCGTTCTGCTCGTGCACCGCGGTGCGGATCCCCGCCGCGAACGCCGCCGACAGCGCGGGATAGGCGGGATAGCCGCCGAAGCCGATCACCGCAGCGGGCTTGAACGTCCGGTACAGCTCGGCCGCCATGGCGCGGCCCTGCATCATCAGCCGCGCCGCCTTGGCCCAGCCGAGTGGTCCGCCGGCGAAGCGGCCAGCTGGGATGACGTGGGTCTGCACGTCCTCGAACAACCCTGGAAAGCGCACCCCGCGCGCGTCGCTCACCAGCGCGACGCGGTGGCCGCGCTTGGTCAGCTCGGTCGCGAGCGCGGCGGCGGGCACCATGTGGCCGCCGGTGCCGCCCGCGGCGAGCACGAAGTGGCGCGGGCGGAAGTCCTGCACGGGCGTCATTCGGCATTCCATCGGGTGATATAGGGGCTGCGCAGCAGGAACGGATTGCGCCGCGTGAACGCCAGCAGCAGCCCCATGCCGAGCGACAGCGCCACCATCGACGAGCCGCCGTAGCTGATGAAGGGCAGCGTCATCCCTTTGGAGGGCGCCAGCCCCGTATTGACCGCCATCGAGATCAGCGCCTGCGCGCCGAACTGCACCGCCAGACCCGAGGCGGCGAGCAATTTGAACGGGTCCTGCTCGTCGAGCAGCTTGACGAACACGCGCACCACGAGCGCGAGGAAGACCAGCGCCACCACCATGCAGGCGAGCAGCCCGAACTCCTCGCCGATCACCGAGAAAATATAGTCGGTGTGCGCCTCGGGCAGGCCGTATTTGACCGTGCCGCCGCCCGGGCCGGTGCCGAACCAGCCGCCCGAGGTGAGCGTGCGATGCGCGGCGTCGGTCTGGAAATGGTCCGCCGCGCCCTCGCCTTCCACGCCGGGGAAGAGGAAGGCGTCGATGCGCGCGCGCGCGGTGCTGTAGAAGAGATAGGCCGCCACCAGCGCCGCGGGCACCATCGCGACGAAGCCCATGATCACGCGCGTCGGCGTCCCCGCGATCGTGACGAGCGCGAGCCAGATGCAGCAGAAGATCACGGTCTGGCCGAAGTCGGGCTGGAGCATCAGCAGCACCGCGATCAGCCCGGTGAGCCCCGCCGTGATCATCGTCACCGGCAGCTCCTCGTCGCGCGACTTGAGCGACAGCAGCCACGCCACCGCGACGACGAAGAAGGGCTTGAGAAACTCGGACGGCTGGAACTGCGCGAAGCCGAAGCTGATCCAGCGCCGCGCGCCGTTCACCACCACCCCTCCGAAGGGCACGATCATCAGCAGCGCGACGCACACCGCCGCGCCGATCAGCGACATGCGCCGCGCCGCCGTGACGGGGAGCATCGACACGCCGAAGAGCACCGGCAGCGACACGCCCGCCCACAGCAGCTGGCGCCAGAAATAATGCAGCGGCGCGAACTTGAGGTGCTCGCCCGAGTAGCGCGAGGCGCTCGCCGGCGACCCCGCCGCGACCGCGATCAGCCCGATCGCGATCAAGAACAGCGCGAGCAGCAGCAACACCCGGTCGATGTCCCAGAACCAGGTGCCGAGCGGTGACGGGTCGCCGCGCCCGCCGCGTCCCTTGAGCCCCGCCCGCTGTGCCCTGCTCACGTCGGTCATGCCAGCGCCTCCACTGCCGCGCGGAACACGGTACCGCGATGCTCGTAATCGCGGAACTGGTCGAACGAGGCGGCGGCGGGCGACAGCAGCACCACCTCGCCGCGCCGCGCCTCGGCCGCGGCGATCCGCACCGCCTGCTCCAGCGTCCCCGCCTCGGCGACGGGGACGCGGTCGCGCAGCAGCGCGGCGAAGCGCGGGCCGGCCTCGCCGATCGTATAAGCGCGGACCACGTTGCCGAAATGCGGGGCGCAGGCGTCGAGGTCATCGCCCTTGGCGCGCCCGCCGAGGATCCAGTGGACGCGCGGGAAAGCCGCGAGCGCGGGGGCGGCGCTCTCGGGATTGGTCGCCTTGCTGTCGTCGATCCAAGTGACGCCGCCCAGCGTCGCCACCCGCTCCATCCGGTGCGGCAGGCCGTTGAAGCTCTCCAGCCCCGCCTCGATCGCGGCACGGTCGAGCCCGAACGCCTCCGCCACCGCGATCGCGGCCAGCGCGTTCTGCGCGTTGTGCGGCCCCTGCAGCGAGGGCCAGCGCGACTGGTCGAGCGGCGTGCCCGGCGCGATCGTGGTGATCGTCTCGCCGCGGTGCGCGAAGCCCTGCGCGACCGCGGCCGAGGCGGCGTCGCCGGTGCCGATCACCGCGCGGTGGTGCGGCGACTGCATCGCGAACAGCCGCGCCTTGCTGGCGGCATAATCCGCGAACCCGGCATAGCGGTCGAGATGGTCGGGGGTGACGTTGAGCAATACCGCGACGTCGCAGTCGAGCGTCTGCGTCAGGTCGATCTGGTAGCTCGACAGCTCGAGCACATAGACGCCGCCCGCGGGCAGCGGCGCCTGTGCGAGGATCGGCAGGCCGATGTTGCCGCCCATCCGCGCGGGCACGCCCGCGGTGTCGAGCAGGTGGTGGACGAGCGCCGTAGTGGTCGACTTGCCGTTGGTGCCGGTGATGCCGACCACCTTGTGCGGCGGCAGGTCGGCGCGGGCCTGCGCGAACAGCTCGATGTCGCCGACGATCGGCACGCCCGCGTCGCGCGCCGCCGCGGCGAGCGGGTGCGTGTTGAGCGGCACGCCCGGGGAGACGACCAGCGCGTCGAAGGCGGCGAGGTCGAAAGTGGCGAGGTCGGCGATCCGCAGATCCTCCCCGTGCGCGGGGAGGATCTGGTCGCGCTTCGCCGCGTCGCTATCCCACGCCGTCACGCGCGCGCCGGCGGCGAGCAGCGCGCGCACGGTCGCGGCGCCCGAGCGTGCCAGCCCGAGCACCGCATAATGTTTCCCCGCCCAGGCGCGCGCGAGAATCATCGTTCTGGACTCCGGCCCGCGCCGGGGTGCGATGAGGGCGATGACGACATCGCCCTCACCGCAGCTTCAACGTCGACAGGCCGGCGAGCGCCAGCACCAGCGCGATGATCCAGAAGCGGATCACCACGGTCGGCTCGCTCCAGCCGAGCTGCTCGAAATGGTGGTGGATCGGCGCCATGCGGAAGATGCGCTTGCCGGTCCTCTTGTACCAGAACACCTGGATGATGACGCTCAGCGCCTCCACCACGAACAGCCCGCCGATGATGCCGAGCACGATCTCATGGTGCGCCACCACCGCGATCGTCCCCAAAGCGCCGCCGAGCGCGAGGCTGCCGGTATCGCCCATGAACACCGCCGCGGGCGGCGCATTGTACCACAGGAAGGCGAGCCCCGCCCCGACCATCGCGCCGCAGAAGATCGCCATGTCGCCCGCGCGCGGCACGTGCGGGATACCGAGATAGTCCGCGAACTTCACGTTGCCGACCAGATAGGCGATGATCATGAACGCCACCGCGGCGATGATCACGGGCATGGTGGCGAGCCCGTCGAGCCCGTCGGTGAGGTTCACCGAATTGCCGAAGGCCACGATCGTGAAGGCGGCGAACAAAGGATAGGCATAGCCGAGGTCGATGAAATAGCGGTTGGTGAACGGCAGGTAGAGCGCCGAGCCGTTCTCCTGCATGATGATCCAGGCGGCGATGCCCGCGATCAGGAACTCGAGCAGCAGCCGGGTGCGCCCCGACACGCCCGCGGTGCTCGCCTTGCGCACCTTGTCATAGTCATCGAGGAAACCGATCGCGCCGAAGCCGAGCGTGACGCACAGGCACGCCCAGACGAACGGGTTGGCCAGGTTCATCCACAGCAGGATCGACAGCACCAGCGAGGTGAGGATCATCAGCCCGCCCATCGTCGGCGTGCCGCGCTTGGCGAGGTGGGTCTGCGGCCCGTCGGCGCGGATCGGCTGGCCCTTGCCCTGGCGCACGCGCAGCCAGCCGATGAAGCGCGGGCCGATGATGAGGCCGATGAACAAAGCGGTCGCCACCGCCGCGCCGGCGCGGAAGGAGAGATAGCGGATGAGGTTGAGCCCGCCGGGGAAACCCAGATGCTCGGCGATCCAGTACAACACTCAACTCACCTTGTCGGCGAGCGCGGCGACCAGCCGCGACAGCCCGACCCCGTTCGATCCCTTGACGAGCACCGCGTCTCCCGGACGGAGCAGGGCGCGGACCTGGTCCAGCGCCGCGGCGGCATCGCGCACATGGACGAAATCGACCTGCCCCTCAAGCGCCTGCGCGAGCGGCGCCATCGCCTCGCCGACCAGCACGGCCGTTTCGACCCGCGCCGCCACCACCGCCGGGGCGAGCGCCGCGTGATAGCCCGCCGACCCCGCGCCGAGCTCGCGCATCTCGCCCAGCACTGCGACGTGGCGGCCGGGCTCCTGCGCCAGCACCGCCAGCGTGGCGCGCATCGAGGCGGGGTTGGCGTTGTAGCTCTCGTCGATCAGCAGCGCGCGTCCCTCGCCGACCGCCACGTCGCGCCGCGCGCCGCGCCCCGCCAGCCCGCCGAGCTCGCCCAGCGCGAGGCCGGCGAGCGCGAGGTCGGCGCCGACCGCGTCGACCGCGGCGAGCACCGCCATCGCGTTCGATACCCAATGCTGGCCCGGCTGCGCGATCGTCATGCTCAGCTCGCGCGCGCCGACCTTGGCGCCGACGAAGGTGCCGCCGCGCGGCGAGGGCATCACCTCGGCGGCGTGGACGTCGGCGCGCTTGTCGAGCCCGAAGGTGACGATCTTGCCCGCATAGGGATGCGCCGCCGCGATCAGTCGGTCGCGGTGCGGGCTGTCATAGGGGACGATCGCGATGCCGCCGGGCTCGAGACCGCGGAAGATCTCGCCCTTGGCGTCGGCGATCGCGCTCTCGTCGGGGAAGAACTCGGTATGCGCCGGCGCGATCGCGGTGACGATCGCGACATGCGGGCGCACCAACGTGGTCAGATGCGCCAGCTCGCCGGGGTGGTTCATCCCCATCTCCAGCACCGCATAGTCGCTGTCGGCGGGCATGCGCGCGAGGCTGAGCGGGACGCCGGTGTGGTTGTTGTAGCTCTTGACCGAGCGGTGCGCGTGCCGGCTGGGCGAGCGGTCGAGCGCGGCGAACAGCGCCTCCTTGGTCGAGGTCTTGCCGACCGAGCCGGTGACGCCGATCACCTTGCCCTTTACCCGCGCGCGCGCGGCGCGGGCGAGCGCCTCGAGCGCGGCGAAGGTGTCGGCGACGCGAACCGCCGGGTGCGCGGTCTCGCTCGAGACGATCGCGCCGGCGGCGCCCTGCGCGAATGCCTGGTCGAGGAAGCGGTGGCCGTCGCTCTGCTCGCCCGCCAGCGCGACGAACAGGTCGCCCTCGCCCACCTCGCGCGAATCGAAGGCCACGCCATCGGCGGCGAAGTCGGCGGTGGCGGTTCCGCCGGTGGCAGCGGCGATGTCGGACGAGGTCCAGAGGCTCATGCCACGCCTCCCCAGCATGGAGAGGGGGACCGCGCCGAAGGCGTGGTGGAGGAATGGTCCGGCATACGGAACGCTTCTGATTGGTTGACGGAGGCCGAACCGTGCTCCTGCGCACGCAGGAGCCCAGGGCCGCAGGGATGACGCTCGTGGCCCTGGGCTCCTGCGTGCGCAGGAGCACGAGGGCAATTGAGTGTCGATGGACTAACCCACGGAAAGCGCAATGCCCGTGGCGTGCGCCCTCCCTCACACGCTCCGCGCGCGGTCCCTCGCCCGATCCAAGGGGAGATCTGGCCCACTACCCCGCTCACGCCGCCATCTCGCGCGCGACTGCGACGTCGTCGAACGGCAGCACCAGGTCGCCGACGATCTGGCCCTGCTCATGGCCCTTGCCCGCGATCAGCACGATGTCGCCCGCCGCTGCCTCGCGCAGCGCCGCGGCGATCGCGGCGCGGCGGTCGCCGATCTCGCGCGCGCCGGGCGCGCCGGCCAGCAGCTCGGCGCGGATCGCGGCGGGATCCTCCGAGCGCGGGTTGTCGTCGGTGACGATCACCACGTCCGCCGCGGCCGCCGCCACCTGCCCCATCGGCTCGCGCTTGCCGCGATCGCGGTCGCCGCCCGCCCCCACCACCAGGATCAGCCGCCCCGCGACGTGCGGGCGCAGCGCCGCGCAGGCCGCCTCGATCGCGTCCGGCGTATGCGCGTAATCGACATAGACCGGCGCTCCGCTCGCTGTGATCGCGGCGCGCTCGAGCCGTCCGCGCACCGGCTGGAGCCGCGCCAGCCCCGCGATCGTCGCTGCGACGTCGCCGCCGGTGGCGATCACCAGCCCCGCCGCGATCAGCGCATTGGCCGCCTGATAGCCGCCGATCAGCGGGAGCTGGACGCGGTGGTCGACGCCACCGGCGCGGATCACCAGTCCTTGCCCGAGCAAGGTGGGCACGCGCTCGATCAGCCGCAGGTCGTCGCCGTGCTCGCCGACCGTGACGACGCGGTTGCCACGCTCGCGCGCGATGTCGATGACGCGCTCGGACTGCGGGTCGTCGGCCCACACCACGGCGCTGCCGTCAGCGCTCAGCACCTGCGCGAACAGCCGCAGCTTGGCGGTGAAATAGGCCGCCATGTCACCGTGATAGTCGAGATGGTCGCGGCCGAGGTTGGTGAAGGCGGCAGCGCGCACTGGCAGCCCCTCGGTGCGATACTGGCTTAGCCCGTGGCTCGACGCCTCGAAGGCGAGGTGCGTGACTCCCTCGCGCGCCAGCCCGGCGACGTTGGACAGGAAGGTGACCACGTCGGGCGTCGTCAGCCCGGTGACGACGCGCTCGTCCGCGGTGGTGACGCCGAGCGTGCCGATCGAGGCGGCGTGCTCGCCCGCCATGCGCCACAGCTGGCGCGTCATCTCGACGGTGGAGGTCTTGCCGTTGGTGCCCGTCACCGCCACCGCGGTCGCGGGGAAGGGCGCGTAGAAGCGTGCGGCGAGGCGGGCGAAGGCCTCGCGCGGGTTGTCGTCGGCGACGTGGACCGCCCCTTCGACGTGCGCGCCGGGCCGCGCCACCACCGCCACCGCCCCGGCCTCGACCGCGGCGTCGATATAATCCTCGCCGTTGACGCGCAGCCCCGCGAACGCGCCGAAGACATTGCCCGGCGCGACCTTGCGATGGTCGATCGCGAAGCCCGTGACGGTCGCGTCGGCGGCGATGGCGGCGTCGTCGCCGAGGAGCGCGGAGAGCCTCATCGCGCGCGCCTCACTGGCCGCCGCTCTTGGGCACGTCGTCGCCCTGCCACAAGGTCGGCAGGATGTCCGAGACGTCGACGTCGCGGTGATCGTCGGGCACCACGCCGAGCAGCGAGCCGACCCGCGCGATCGTGCGCCCCACCACCGGGGCGGCGTTCCACGCTGCGGTCTTCCACCCGAACGTCTCCTTGGTCCCTTGCGGCGAGTCGAGCATCGCCAGCACGACGTAGCGCGGCTCATCCATCGGGAAAGCCGCGACGAAGGTGGCGACGTTGCGCGACCGGTCATAGCCACCCGCCACCGCCGCCTCCGCGGTACCCGTCTTGCCGCCGACGCGATAGCCCGGCGCGTCGCCCTTGCGACCCGTGCCGCGCATCACGATCAGCCGCAGCATCTGGCGCATCCGGGCGCTGGTCGCCTCGCTGATCACGCGGCGGCCGACCGGGGCGTGGCCCGGCTGCAGCTTGAGCAGGGTCGCGGGACGCCAGGTGCCGCCGTTGACCAAAGCGGCATAAGCATTGGCGAGGTGGAGCGGCGTCACCGCGATGCCGTGGCCGAAGGCGGTCGTCATCGTCGTCGTGCGCGCCCAATATTTCGGCCACAGCGGACGGCCCTTCTCGCGCACCTCGATGTCGGGGCGCGTGTCGAAGCCCAGCTTGCGGAACATCGTCTCCATGCGCTGCTGGCCGACCTCGTCGGCGACGCGCGCGGTGGCGACGTTCGACGAGTAGATCAGCGTCTCCGCCATGTTGAGCCAGCGCTTCGGGTCGCCGCGCTCGTCGTGGATGGTGTAGCGGCCGACCTGGAGCGGGTGGGTGGCGTCGAAGCGCGCCTCCATCGAGGTAACCACGCCGGTGTCGATCGCGGTCGCCATGGTGATCGGCTTGAAGGTCGAACCCAGCTCGAACACGCTCTGCGTCGTCAGGTTGCGCAGCTGGTCGGTGCCCGACATGCCGACGCGATTGGGGTTGAAGGTCGGCATCGACACCATCGCCAGCACCTCGCCGGTATGGACGTCGAGCACGATGCCGCCGCCGCCGCGCGCCGAGAAGGTGGTCATGGCGCGACCCAGCTCGCTCTCCAGCGCGGCCTGGACGCGCGTGTCGAGCGACAGCGCGACCGGCTGGCCGACCGTCGCCGGGTTGGTGAGGCGCTCGTCGAGCGCGCGCTCGATCCCGCTCATGCCATGACCGCCGCTGATGAAGCCGAGCGCGTGCGCGGCCAGCGTGCTCTGCGGGTAGAGCCGCTGCGTCTCGCGCTCGAACACGATGCCGGGCTCGCCGATCGCGTTGACCGCCTCGACCAGCGCGGGGCTGGCGCGGCGCTGGAGATAGGTGAAGCTCACCGGCTTGGTGATCTGCGCGTAGAACCACGACCGGTCGCCCTTCTCGGGCATCAGCTCGGCGAGCTTGCGCGCGATCTCGGACGGGTCGCCGATCAGCTTCTTGGGGTGGACGCCGATCGTCCAGGCATCGATCGTGCGCGCCAGCGGCGCGCCGTTGCGGTCGACGATATCGCCGCGCGGCACCGCCGCCGCGACGCTGGCGCCGCGGTCGCTGCCGGCGACGACGCCCAGCAAGGTCAGCCGCCCGACCACCACCAGCACGCCCGCGACGAACAGCAGCATCAGCACCATCAGCCGCAGGTGCTGGGTGGCGAGCAGCTGCTGGCGCTGGTCGCCCGCGCGCGCGCCGCGGACCGGACGGGCGACGAGCGCGGTCACCGCAGGCGACCGCGCTCGGTGCGGGCGCGGCTGAGCAGGTCGCCGACGGTGGTGTCGCTCAGCAGCGCGCGATCGAGCATCGCCACCTTGGCGGCGCGCGCGGTCGCGGCGGAGGCGGGTGCGGCCGCCGCCACCGCCGCCGGTGTCAGGCGGGGAGCGGCGACCGGCTTCGTCGCCGCCACCTTCACCGTCGCGACCGGCGCGGCGGCCGCGGTCCGGACGGTGGCGGGGGCGGCACGAACGGGCGTGGCGGTCGCGGTGCGGGCGGCCACGGGCGCGACGGCGGCGAGCGTCACGGGAGCGTTGGCAGAAGTGGGGGCGGAGGCGGGAGCGGGCACGGTCGCGCGCGCGGCGGCGGGGACGATCAGCTGCGCGGTCTGCACCGGGGCGGCGGCGCCCGGCAGCGGCGCGGGCACCGGCTGGTTGGGCGACAGCGACGCGAGCGCGGCCTCGTCGCGGACGAACTGCGCCGCGGTCGGCACGGTCAGCGCCAGCGTGTCGCCGTTCCAGCGCTCGAGCTGGGCGAGGTTGGCGCGCACGTCGAACTCCGTCTCGAGCGCGCGGATGTCGCGCTCGGCGCCGACGATCTTGCGGTCGACCTGCTCCAGCCGCTTGCGCTCGGCGGCGACCTGCGAGGAAACGAGGTAGAAGCCGATCGCGACCATCGCGCAGCTGGTGAGCCAGCCCAGCCCCTTCAACCGATACATCGCCGCCATCCTCACGCCTCCCTTACCCAAGCCGCCGCCGCCGTCCGCCGTGCCGCGCGTAATGTCGCCGAGCGGGCGCGCGGGTTCGCCGCCAGCTCGGTCTCGTCGGCGCGCTGCGCGCGCCCGATCATCTCGAAGGTCGCCGCGCGCCCCGGCGCCGCCGCCGGCAGGTGGCGCGAGCCGCCCGGTGCCGCGCCCGCGCGATCGCGCAGGAAACGCTTGACGATGCGGTCCTCGAGCGAGTGGAAACTGACCACCGCGAGCCGCCCGCCCGGCTTGAGCACGCGCTCCGCCGCGGCGAGGCCGCGCTCCAGCTCGTCGAGCTCGCCGTTGACGTGGATCCGCACCGCCTGGAAGGCGCGCGTCGCGGGATCCTTCTTGTCGTGCGGGCGATGGCCGAGCGCGCGGCGCACCACGGTGGCGAACTGTGCGGTCGTGGTCAGCGGGCGCGCCGCCACCACCGCGCGCGCGATCCGGCGCGACTTGGGCTCCTCGCCGTAGCGGTAGAGCACGTCGGCGATCGCTTCCTCGTCGGCGGTGTTGAGGAAATCGGCGGCGGACGGCCCTTCCTGGCTCATCCGCATGTCGAGCGGGCCGTCGCCCTGGAAGGAGAAGCCGCGCTCGGGCTGGTCGAGCTGCATCGACGAGACGCCAATGTCCATCGTCACGCCGTCCACCGGCGCGAGCCCGCGCGTCTCCAGCTCCTCGGCGAGCGCCGAGAAGGTGGCGGCGACCATCGTCAGCCGCGGCGCATCGGCCGCGAGCGCGCGGCCGGTCGCGACCGCGTCAGGGTCGCGGTCGAACGCGACCACCTCCGCGCCCGCGGCGAGCAGGGCGCGAGTGTAGCCGCCGGCGCCGAAGGTGGCATCGACGTGGCGCTCGCCGGGGGCGGGGGCGAGCGCGACGAGCACGGGCGCGAGCAGCACGGGCACGTGCGGCGCGGCGGCGGGACCGGGGGGCAGAACGGTCTCGCTTATCATAGCGCGATCCCCTTCTCCTCGCAGGTGAACTCGACATATTCCTTCAGGAATGGGTCGATATCCGGGGTCTCGAGCAGGATGTTGGGCGCCCAGATCGTGATCCAGTTGAACGCGCCCAGGAACACCGCCGCGCCCGCGATCCGCGCGTAGCGGCGCTCGAACGCGGGCATGATGAAGCGGCCCGAGCCGTCGAACGGCAGCGGCTCGGCACCGCCGGCACGATCGAGGATGTTGTAATCGACCTTGCCGGTGCGCTCGAACTGCGCCGCGTCGAGCGCCTCCAGCCGCGTCTTCCAGAAGGGCACGAAACCGGGATCATAGGCGATCAGGCAGCGGTGCTCGGGGTGCGGGGCGATGATGACCGTGCCGCCGTCCTTGCCGTCGTCGCGGGGGGCGTTCTTGGCGAGCATCGCGCGCAGGGTGTTGGGAATCGCGACACGGCCCTTGTCGTCGACAAGACCGAGCCCCTTTCCCTGATAGTCCACCCTGTCGACCACGCCCACCTCACACCCGGGACGCAAAACCTCCCTGTCCGGCGGACGGCCATCACCACCCGCCGACGTTGCCCGTCAGCAAACAACAGTGGTCTTGCCCCCAATGTCGTCACACGGAGGTATCAGGGTTAAGCGGGGATGAGAAGGGAAATTCGGGGATGAGCGGGGAATGACCGGATTTTCTTGGCCGATTCGCTCGCTAGGCCGGCGGCGGTGGGCGTGAGCGGGCGCCGGCGCGGGCGAGACTCGGCGCGTGGCGGGGGCGCAGGCAGGCTTTCCCCGCTTCTCCCCGGGAGAATCGGGGAAGGCGCGGGAGCGACGGCGCCAGCTGGGAGACCGGAGCAGCTATCGAGCGGGTCGGTCCGCCGTTCGCGCAGGACCCCGATCTGGCAAGCGGCCGCGCTCGTCTCGATGAGCAGGCCAGTTCCGATGTTATCGTCATCCCGGCCTTGAGCCGGGATCCATCGTGCCGCCGACGTAACGGCCGGAGCGCTCGCGGCACCATGGATGCCGGGTCAGGCCCGGCATGACGCGGTACCCAGCGTGAAGCGAGCGCCAACCCCGCTGAAGCGCGCCGATGAAGGGCACCACCCTCCCCTGCCCCGGGCGCGTACCCGGGCGCGCCGCCGCTCACTGCGCGGGCGGCGCGGGCTTCTCGGCCGGCGGAGTGTTGGCGGCGCTGGGGGTGACGCCGAGTTCGGCGAGCGGCTCGTTGGTGGGGGTGACGGTGGGGATCGGGCCGGGCACGCTCATGTTGACCACCACCGCGGGCTGGGCGGCGCCCGCGACCGCGACCGGCCGCTCGCGGTCGACGGTCGAGAAGATCGCGCTGGCGACGCCGATCAGCAGCACCACCATCGCCAGACCGACCATGCCGACGCGGACGCGCTGGCGTGCCTGCTCCGCCTGTTGGCGCTCGGCGGCCGCCTTCTTTCTCTGCAAACCCTTCATCTCGTCGTGCGACGTTAACCGATCGTCGCGCCGCTGTCGATCATGCCGGGTCACGTCGGCCGCGAACCAGCCCCTTGCTGGCCACCCACTCCGGGTCGTACAGCGTCGACAGATAGCGGAAGCCGGTGTCGCACAGGATCGTGGCGATCCGCTTGCCCGGGCCGAGATGCCGCGCCAGCCGCACCGCCCCCGCGACGTTGATCCCCGACGACAGGCCGAGGCACAGCCCTTCTTCGGCGAGCAGTCGCTCGGTCCAGTCGAAGCCCTCCTGATCGGGGATGCGGAACTGGGTATCCACCGGCGCGCCCTCGAGATTGGCGGTGATCCGCCCCTGCCCGATCCCCTCCGCGACCGAGGAACCCTCCGATCGCAGCTCGCCGCAGGCGTAATAATCGTAGAGCGCCGCGCCATGCGGGTCGCTCAGCGCGATGCAGACGCGCTCGTCCTTGGCCTTGAGCCCCAGCCCGACGCCCGCGAACGTCCCCCCCGTGCCGACCGCGCAGGTGAAGCCGTCGACCCGCCCGTCCATCTGCGCCCAGATCTCCTCGGCGGTGCCGACGATGTGCGAGCGGCGGTTGGCGATATTGTCGAACTGGTTGGCCCAGATCGCGCCCGGCGTCTCCTCCGCGATGCGGCGCGAGGTGTGGACGAAATGATATTGGCTCGAATAAGGCGCGGCAGGGACAGTCACCAGCTCGGCGCCGAGCGCGCGCAGCGTGTCCATCTTCTCCTTGGACTGGGTGTCGGGCATCACGATGATCGTGCGATAGCCCTTGGCGTTGGCGACCAGCGCCAGCCCGATCCCGGTGTTGCCCGCGGTGCCCTCCACGATCGTGCCGCCGGGCTGGAGCTGCCCGCGCGCCTCGGCGTCCTCGACGATGAACAGCGCGGCGCGGTCCTTGACGCTCGCGCCCGGGTTGGTGAACTCGCACTTGCCGAAAATGTCGCAGCCGGTCGCCTCGCTCGGCCCCTTGAGCCGCACGAGCGGGGTGTTGCCGATCAGCGCGAGCGTGTCGCTTGTGGTATGCATGGCGCGCTAGATGCGGAGCGCGGGGGCGAAGCGCAAGCGAGCAGAACTATCGCGGCGCCACCCCGGCCTTGGCGAGGTGCGGCGCGAGGCGCCCGGCGAGCCACAGGAAGAACATGCGATAGTCGGCGAGCAGCGACCAGAGCGGGTGGCGGAAGGTCGCCGGCCGATTGCGCTCGACCGCGAGATGCGCGCCCCAGGCGAAGGCATAGCCCGCCACCGGGACCGCGGCCCACCACCAGCCACCGAACGCCAGCGCGGGCGCCGCGAAGGCGAAGCTGAGCGCGGTGCCGGTGTAGTGGAGCGCGCGGGTGGCGGGGCGCGCGTGTTCGCGTAGATAGTGCGGCCAGAATTCGGCGAAGCTGCGTGGCGGCATGAGATCGGCTCCGAGCGAACGATCCATCCTAGCAGAGCGGCGCTCGCGGCACGAGGCTGGCGACGACCCTCGACGGAGCGAGACTCCTCCTCTCCTACTGCCGTCATCCCGGACTTGGTCCGGGATCCATCCTTTCGCGAGAATAAGGTCTGCGGTGCTCGCGGCCCCATGCGTTCGAACCCAGAATGTTCATTATCGCGGAAGCGGCTGACCCGACCCGTCATCCCGGGCTCGACCCGGGATCCAACCTTCCGCAAGCGCAACGCTGGCGGCGCTCGCGGCACCATGGATCCCGGGTCGAGCCCGGGATGACGGGGGTTGAACGATGGATTCCCGACCAAGTCCGGGATGACGAAGGAGGCGCGCGAGCACGGCTGGCCAGCGCGGCCGCCCCGTGCCATGTTCCCTATCCGTTCCCTCTCGCGAGTCGCCCGCCGGTGCCCAGCGCCGATCTCACCTTGCCCCCACGCCCGCTGCGCTGGCTGTTCCTCGATCTGAACAGCTATTTCGCCAGCGTCGAGCAACAGGTGCAGCCCGCGCTGCGCGGGCGTCCGGTGATCGTCGCGCCGGTCGGCAGCGACACCACGGTAGCGATCGCGGCCTCGCGCGAGGCCAAGCTGTACGGCATCTCGACCGGCACGCCGGTGTGGGAAGCCAAGCGCAAGTGCCGCGACCTCGTCGTCACCCCCGCGCGGCACGAACTGTACGTCGCCTATCACCACCGCATCGTCGCCGAGGTGGAGCGGCACGTGCCCGTGACGCGCGTCTGCTCGATCGACGAGGTGGCGTGCCGGCTGCTCGACAATGAGAACGGCCGCGACGCCGCGATCGCGCTGGCCGGGCGGATCAAGCACGGGCTGGCCGCCGCGGTCGGCGATGTTCTCACCTGCTCGATCGGGATCGCGCCCAACCGTCTGCTCGCCAAGCTCGCCTCCGACCTGCAGAAGCCCGACGGGCTGATCGTCTTCGAGGCCGAGGATCTGCCCGACGCGCTCTACCCACTGAAGTTGCGCGACATCGCGGGGATCGGCGCCAACATGGAACGCCGCCTCGCGCGCGACGGCGTCAACGACATCCGCCAGTTGCTCGCGCGCCGCCCGCGTGACGCGGGCCATGCCTGGGGCGGCAGCGACGGCGATCGTCTTTGGTATCTGCTCCACGGCGTCGACCTGCCCGAGAAACCGACGCAGAGCCGCACGATCGGGCACAGCCACGTGCTGTCGCCACGCCATCGCGGCTATGAGTCGGTGCGGCTGACGGCGCGGCGGCTCGCGCTCAAGGCGGGCAGCCGGCTGCGGCGCAAGGGCTATCGCGCGCGCCTGCTGGTGCTGCACGCGCGCTTCGAGGACGACAAGAGCAAGTGGCGCGCGAGCGTCAGGCTGCCCGCGACCCAAGACAGTTTCGTGATGCTCGCGCGACTCGACACCTTGTTCCCGCGGCTGCGCGCCGCGGGCGCGGCGCATCGCAGCGGCTGCCGCATGATCGGCGTGACCCTGGTCGAGATCGAGCCGGTCGCGGCCGAGCAGGGCTCGCTGTTCGCCGCGCTCGATCCCGACGATCCCCTCGCGCGCGAGACGCGGACGCTGGCACTGAGTCGCGCGCTGGACCGGATCAACGAGCGGTTCGGACGCAATGCGGTGTCGGTGGGGCCGCTCGGCGGCGGCCGGATCGACCGGGTCGGCACCAAGATCGCCTTCGGCCGCATCCCTGAATTGAGCGAGTTCCACGAATGAGCCCTGCCAAAACGGGCCACTGGAACAATGACTTTGGTATGACAGGCTTGACGACCTTTTCCGCATGCGCGAAGCGTGTGGGCCTATGCAAAAGCTCGCATTCCTCTCCCTCGCCGCCTCCCTGTTCGCGCTTGCAGCGTGCAATTCCGAGCCGTCAAAGCCGCAGGTGATCGACTCCAACCCCGACCCGATGGCGTCGCAGCTGGCCAATGCCGCCCCGGTCGAACTGCCGCCCGCGATCAAGGCGGACAAGACGATGCGCTGCAAGGACGGCAGCCTCGTCTATGTCACCTTCTTCACCGGCGACAAGCAGGCCGTGGTCCGCACCGAGAAGAACGGCACGCCGACGATGCTGAAGGGCGAGGGTGGCACCGCGCCGCTCACCGCCGACGGCGGCTGGAAGCTGACCGGCTCGCCGACCGACATCGAGATCACCCGCCCCGGCAAGGGCGCGCTCTCCTGCCACGCCTGAACCAAACGACGCCGGTGCGGGTTGGCCCGCACCGGCGGCTCAACGCCGATCCATTCTTGCCCCGCGCCGCGGCTGCCCTTAGCCTCCGCCGCCATGGCGACCATCGCGATCTACAGCCTCAAGGGCGGCGTCGGTAAGTCGACGCTGGCGGTCCATCTCGCCTGGTGCGCGGCCACGCTCTCCGCGCGACGCACCTTGTTGTGGGACCTCGATCCCCAGGCGGCGTCGAGCTGGATGCTCGGCGACGGTGCGGCGCATGATCGCGCCCAGGCGCTGTTCTCCCGCGACGTCGCGCCCGCCAAGCTGATCGCGCCGACACGCTTCGACCGGCTCGAGCTTCTGCCCGCCGACGCCTCGCTGCGCGACCTCAACCACCTGTTCCGCGAGATCGACAAAAAGCGCCGGCTGCGCAAGATGATCGCGGACCTCGGCGAGCACGACCATGTGATCCTCGACTGCCCCCCGGGGCTGACCGAGACCGCCGACCAGGTGGCGCGCGCGGCCGATCTCATCGTCGTCCCCGTCGTCCCTTCCGCTTTCTCGCAGCGCGCTTACGCCACGGTGGAACGCCAGTTCGGTGGCCAGGTCGCGATCCTGCCGGTGCATAACATGGTCGACCGCCGCCGCGCGCTCCACGTCGCCGCGGTCGAGCGCCACCCCGACTGGCCCGCCATCCCCGCCGCGAGCGCGATCGAGACCGCCACCGCGAAGCGGATGCCGGTCGGCGCCGCCGCGCCGCGCAGCGTCGCGGCGAAGGCGTTCGCGCAACTGTGGCGCACGGTCGAGCAGCGCTGCGCTTGAGCGCCGAGCCGCTCGATCCGTCGCTGCTGCTCGGCGCCTATTCGGTCGGTGTCTTTCCGATGGCGGACAGCCGCCGCGCGGAGGACATCTATTGGGTCGAGCCGCGCCGCCGCGCGATCCTGCCGCTCGACGGCTTTCACCTGTCGCGCTCGTTGCGCAAGGTGATCGCCGCCGATCGCTTCCGCGTCACCGCCGATCGCGCCTTCGCCGAGGTCATCGCGCTCTGCGCCGAGAGCGCGGCCGACCGGCCCGACACCTGGATCAACGCCTCGATCGAAGAAGCCTTCGTCCGCCTCCACGCGCAGGGGCTGGCGCACTCGGTGGAATGCTGGGACGGTGATCGGCTGGTCGGCGGCCTCTATGGCCTCGCGCTCGGCCGCGCCTTCTTCGGCGAGAGCATGGTGAGCCGCGCGCCCAACGCCTCCAAGGTCGCGATCGCCGCGCTGGTGGCGCGGCTGCGGGCGGGCGGGTTCAAGCTGCTCGACTGCCAGTTCATGACCGACCACCTCGCCTCGCTCGGCGCGATCGAGGTGGCGCGCGCCGATTACATGACCCTGCTGGGCGCGGCGCTCTCTTCGACCGCCTCGTCGGCGGGCGGCGCCGCCTCTTCCGCAGCGGGGGTGGGCGCGGCGGTCGGCGCGGGCGTCGGTGACTTCGGCGCGCTCGACGGCTTCGCCGCCGGCGCGGTGCCGGGGAAGCTCATCGCACAGCTCTTGGTCCAGACATCGTAGACCGGGTGGATCACGACGTTCGCATTGGGCCGCTCCTTGTAGAGCCAGCCCGAGAAGGCGCGGCGCCAGCCGCCTTCCACCGCGCGGACGTCGAGCTGGACGAAGGCGCCGGTGAGCGGCTCGGGCTCCCACGGCGCGGTCTGCTCGCACGCGCGCAGCCGCACGATCACGTCGCCCGCGCGCACCGCCTGGCCCGGCCGGAGCGTGATGTCGCGGCTGACGCCGTTGCGCTTGTTGAGCAATCCCAGCACCGCGACACGCTGCGCCATCGGCGTGGCGCCGAGATCGACCGGATCATCCTGCGAATCGAGCGACACTTCGTCCGAGGCGCGCGGCGCAGGCGCATCGGCCGGCGCGGGCAGTGCCTTGCTCACCGCCGGCGAGTCGGCGTGGCGTCCGCCGCGCAGCCCCAGGCCCGCCCAGGTCGCCGCCGCCGCCACCACTATCAGCCCGCCGATCGCGAGCCCGCGCTTCACGCGTCGGGGCTCCACGCCTCATAGTCGCCGGTCGCGGCGGCACGATGCCCGCCCTTCTCCAGCGCGCCCTGCGGGCGATAGGCGAGCGCGGTGCCGGTCATATTGGGCACCGCGGGCTTCTCCCACCGACGCGCGGGCGGCAGCGTCTGATCGGGTGCGCCGTCGACCTGATGGTGCAGCCAGCTGAACCACTCGGGCGGGACGCGGCTGGCGTCGTTGGCGCCGGCGTAGATCACCCAGCGCCGCGGATTGCCCGCGGTATCGCGACCGCCCTCCCAATAGGTGTTGCCGAGCGAATCCTCGCCGACCTGGCGCTTGCCGCGCAGCCCGAGGATGGTGCCCCAGCTGGCGCCGTTCCACCAGGTGAAGGGATTGAGGTTGATGCCCATGGTGCCCCGCGCTTACCCGCCCCGCCCGCGCGGTTCAATGCCCCGCGGGTGTCGTGATGCCAATCCTCCCCCGGCAGGGGAGGAGGTGAGTACGTCACCAGGTGACGCGGTCGCCCACGCCGATGCCCAGCGCCGCGGCACGCCCGCCGACCAGCTCGAGCACCGCCGCGACCGGCTCGCCCGAACTCACCTTCGCCTCCGACAAGGGCGTGGTGTTCTGCGCGATCGCGGCGATGCTATGGTCCGCGCGGATGAACACGATGTCGAGCGACAGCGGCGTGTTCTTCATCCAGAAGTCCGCCACGCGCGGGGCCCCGCCCTCGGGCGGGTAGGGCGCGAACAGCATCGCATCGTCGGGCTGCAGGTCGGTGCGGAACATCAGCCCCTGCGCCTGCTGCGCGGTGGTGGAGGCGACCTCCGCGCGGAAGACGTGGCGCCGGCCGCCGCTCTCGATCGTCACCGGCGTGGTCACGCGTTGCACCGCGCCGCTCGTCGCATCAGTCGTCGCCTCGTTGGTCGTCGTCGCGCCGGTCGCCGGCGCCTGTTCGCCGCGCCCGCAGGCGGCGAGCGCCACCGCCAGCGCGAGCAGCAGCGGCGCGCGCGTCACTCGGGCAGGCCCACCGCCACCGCCAGCGGCCCCTTGCGCCCCTGGACGATGCGCGCGCGCAGCGGCTGGTCGGGCTGCGCCTCGTTGATGCCCGCGCGGCGCAGCGTCTCCATGTGAACGAAGATGTCGCCCGGTCGCGCCAGCGCCACCAGGAAACCATAGCCCTTGATCCGGTTGAACCATTTGACCGTCACCTCCTCCCACTCACCCGCTTCAGCGGCGAGTGCGGTGGGATCGACGCGGTCGCGGTCGCGATCGCGCATCGATTCCGCCGCGACGCTGAGGTCGAGCGCGGTGATCGTCACCGCCTGCCAGCCGCGCGGTCCGCGGATCGCCTGCCCTTCCACCTTCGCCCCTTCGGGCAAGGTACGCCGGCCGAACGCCTGGAGCACGGTGAAATGAAGCAGGATGTCGCCCATCGCCGCATCGTCGGCGACGATGAAGCCGAAGCCGCGCGTCGCGTCGAACCATTTCAGAACGCCGGATACCGCTACCGGCGCGGCGTCGGCCGGCGTCGGTCCGGCCGGATCGAGGGGATCGCCGGCGGTCGCGGAAGCCTCGTCTCGCACCTCGCGTCGTCGTCCCCTTTTCCGTGCCGCAGCGTTAACGCGCTGCTACTGGTGCATTGCACAATGCGCGAAGGCAAGCGCCGAAACATCATTCGGGGTCAGGAATGTCCCCCGGCGCGGCATCGATCACGCGGCGCGCGGTGGCGGGATCGTGTCCCGCGCGGATCAACGCGGCGAGCTGGCGTTCGCGCTCGCGCGGGTCGCCGCGCGTCGCCGCATAGGGGCCGATGCGCTTGCGTCGCGCGAGCCGTAGCGCGCTTTCGAGCGCGTCGGCGCGGGCCTGATCGAGTGCGGCGGCCGCATCCTCGGGCGCGAGCCCCGCGGCCTGCAAGGCGGCGGCGATGCGCCGCGCGCCATAGCCGCGCCGCCCCAGCGCGGCGCCTTTCATGTCGGCATAGCCCCGGTCGTCGACATAGCCGAGCGCCGCCATCCGCGCCGCCACGCCGGCGGGATCGGGCGGCGGGATACCGGCGGCCGCGTCCCAGCCGCGCTCCCGCACCTTGCGCGCCAGATAGTCCGCCAGCTTGCCCCGCGAGGTGGCGAACCGCTCGACGTAGCGCAGCGCGAGCCGCTCCAGCGCGGCGGGATCGAGCGGCGGCGGACGGCGGCGCGCGGCGGAGCGTGGTGAATGGGGCAGCGACACGGCCATGTTTGTGCCACACTGGCATCCGATTTTGAACGCTCGGCCAAAGTACGCCTATAGCCGCTTAACTATTGCACCGGCGTGACCGCTGCGACAGGAACACAGGATGACGACCGACATCGCCCCGATTTCTCCCCAGCCGACGCCGACGGCCGATCCGTTGCCGCGCCGCTTCGCCGATTTCGCCACGCTGGGTGAGGCGCTCGATTATGCCGCGCGGGGCGGCCGCGGGCTCAACTTCCATGACGCGCGCGGCACGCTGGTGCGCGCCTATGGCTTCACCGCACTGCGCGACGACGCGCGCGCCTGCGCCTATCGTCTCATCGCTTCGGGCGTCGTGCCCGGCGACCGCGTCGCGCTGGTGGCCGAGACCAGTGCCGAATTCGCCGCCTTGTTCTTCGGCGCCGTCCTCGCGGGTGCCTGGCCGGTACCGCTACCGCTGCCGACCTCGTTCGGCGGGCGTGACTCCTATATCGACCAGCTGCGCGTCCAGCTCGCCAGCTGCGATCCCGTGATGCTCGTCTTCCCGCCCGAGCTGGCGCAGATGGCGGGCGCGGCCGCCGAGGCCTCGGGCGTGCGCGGGGTCGACTGGGTCGAGTTCGCCACCCAGTCCGGTCCGGAAGCGCCGCTGCCGACGAGCACCGCCGACGACGTCTGCTACCTGCAATATTCGAGCGGCTCGACGCGCTTCCCGCACGGCGTGGCGATCACGCACCGCGCGCTGCTGAGCAACCTCGCCGCGCACGCGCACGGCGTGCAGATCATCGAGACCGACCGCTGCGTCTCGTGGCTGCCGTGGTACCACGACATGGGGCTGGTCGGCTGCTTCCTCTCGCCGGTCGCCAACCAGGTCTCGACCGACTATCTCAAGACCGAGGATTTCGCGCGCCGCCCGCTGTCGTGGCTCGACCTGATCAGTCGCAACCCCGGCACCTCGCTGAGCTACTCGCCGACCTTCGGCTATGACATCTGCGCGCGCCGCATCTCCAGCCAGACCAAGGCGTCGGACCGGTTCGACCTGTCGCGCTGGCGCGTCGCGGGCAACGGCGCCGACATGATCCGGCCCGACGTGATGCAGGCCTTCGTCGACGCCTTCGCCGACGCGGGCTTCCAGGCGACCGCCTTCCTGCCGAGCTACGGGCTCGCCGAGGCGACGCTGGCGGTGTCGCTGATGCCGCCGGGCGAGGGTATCCGCGTCGAGCTGGTCGAGGAGACCGAGCTCTCGGGCATGCAGCACGGCGAGGACCGGCCGCAGCGCTATCGCGCGATCGTCAATTGCGGCAAGCCGGTGCGCGACATGGAGATCGCGGTGCGCGAGGAGGACGGCACGCCGCTCCCCGACGGCGCGATCGGCAAGGTGTGGTGCCGCGGTCCGAGCGTGATGGTGGGCTATTTCCGCGACGCCGAGGCGACCGCGGCGTGCCTGGTCGACGGTTGGCTCGATACCGGCGACATGGGCTATATGTCCGACGGCTACATCTTCATCGTCGGCCGCGCCAAGGACATGATCATCATCAACGGGCGCAACCACTGGCCGCAGGACATCGAATGGGCGGTGGAGCAGCTGCCCGGGTTCAAGGCCGGTGACATCGCCGCCTTCGCGATCACCACGCCCGGCGGCGAGGAGACCCCCGCGGTGCTGGTGCAGTGCCGCAGCTCGGACGAGGTCGAGCGCGTGCGGCTGCGCGACGAGATCCGCGACCGCGTCCGCTCGGTCACCGGCATGAACTGCGTCGTCGAGCTGATCCCCCCGCGCACGCTGCCGCGCACCAGCTCGGGCAAGCTCAGCCGCGCCAAGGCGCGCAACCTCTATCTGGCGGGTGAGATCAAGCCCTACGACCTGGCCGCCTGACTCGCGCCGCCGCGCGCCCCGCGGCGGTCGATCCAGATATTTTCCGTTCGTTTCGCATGGTAAATTGCTCGTCGGACGCATCTTCCGACTGTAAGTGACTGAGGCCGACCGATTTGGCTCCGGCAGGCGCGTGCCGCCCGGGTGGCGGGATCTTGCCGGTCGCAACGCTTCGTCAATGACCCAAGCGCTAAGGAACGGGAGTGACAGCCGCCTCTCCGCCTCCCCCGCTTTCCCCGGTCGCCGTGCGCGCGCTGCTCGGCTGGCGTCGTGCCGCCGGCGACTCGACCGCGGCGCGTCTCGCCGCGGCGCAGCGCGTGGTGGCGCGACGGCTCGCCCCCGCGCTGCTCGCGATCCTGCTGGTCGCGAGCGGGGTCACCGTCGCGCTGCTGGCGGACGCGCTGCCCGCGACCTGGCTCGGCGCGTGGCTCGCCGCGGCGACGCTGGCGGCGGCGGCGCTGGTCCACCGGCTGCGGCAACGCGACGCCGACGAGCCCGCGCTCTCGGGAGGGGCGGTGCGCGCCGCCGCCGCGCTCGGGCTGGTCTGGGCGATCGTGCCGCTGCTGTTCGCGCCGCGCGCGGACGCGGGCACCGCGCATGCGCTGCACCTGCTGATCGGGACCGTCTCCACCGCGATCGCGCTGGCCGCGGCGACGCTCGCGCCCGCCGCGCTCGCCTTCCTGCTGGTCGGCGGCGCCGCCGCGGCGCTGGGGCTGATGCTGGGCGGCGACCGGCTCGGTGCGGTCGGCGCGATGGTCTTCACTCTGCTGCTCGCACTGATCGTGCTGGCACGCGCCCGTGCGGTGGCGCGATTCAGCGCGGCGGTGCTCGCGCTCGAGGAACGCGAGGCGACGGTGCGGCTGCTGCTGCGCGAGGTCGGCGACGGCGGTGGTGACTGGCTGTGGGAAACCGACGCCGCGCGCCGCATCATCGGCGCCAGCGAGCGGCTGGCCCATGCCTGCGCGTGCGCGCGCGACGATCTGGAGGGGATGCCCTTCCTCCAGCTGCTCGCCGGCCCCGATTGGGAACGCGGCACCTGCGCCGAGGAGCTGCGGCTGATCGCGGACCGGATGACGCGGCGCGAGCCGTTCAACGCGGTGGCGCTGCGGGTCACGGTCGCGGGCGAGGCGCGCTGGTGGGAGCTCACCGCCACGCCGCGGCTCGATCCCGCCGGCCGCTTCGCTGGCTATCGCGGCGTCGCATCGGACATCACCGAGCAGCGCGCCTCGGCCGAGAAGATCAGTCGCATGGCGCGGTTCGACGCGCTGACCGGCCTGCCCAACCGGCTGTTCGTGAACGAGGAACTGGCGCGCGCGCTGACCGACGCCGAACGCTGGCGCGCGCGCTGTGCGTTCATGATGATCGATCTCGATCGCTTCAAGGCGGTCAACGACACGCTCGGCCATCCCGTCGGCGACCGGCTGCTGCGTCGCGTGTCGGAGCGGCTCGCGCAGCTCGTCACCGACAATGAGCTGATCGGCCGGCTCGGCGGCGACGAGTTCGCGGTGGTGGTGCGCGACGCCAGCGACGCGGCCCGGCTGGAGCGACTGGCCCGCACGATCATCGAGACCTTGTCGCAACCCTATGAGGTGGACCAGCACACGCTGTATATCGGCGCCTCGGTCGGGGTGGCGACGGGGCCGCGCGACGGGCGCACCGCGGAGACGCTGATCCGCTCCGCCGATCTCGCGCTGTATCGCTCGAAGGACCAGGGCGGAGGAGTCTATCACGCTTATGTCCCGCAGCTCCACGTCGAGGCGGAGGAGCGGCGCGTGATCGAGCTGGCGCTGCGCCGCGCGCTCGACAATGAGGAGCTCCATCTCGCCTATCAGCCCGTGGTCGACGCGCGCACCGGTGCGGTGCGCGGGTTCGAGGCGCTGCTGCGCTGGCATCATCCCGAGCTGGGCAATATCCCGCCGGCCAAGTTCGTGCCGATCGCGGAGGACGCGCGGCTGATCGCCCCGATCGGCGCCTGGGTGTTGCGCACCGCCTGCGCCGAGGCGGCGGGCTGGCCCGACGACGTGCGGATCGCGGTCAACGTCTCGCCCGACCAGCTCCACAACCCGCAGTTCGTCGGCGTCATCACCGCGGCGCTGGCCGAGACCGGGCTGCCCGCGCGGCGGCTCGAGCTGGAGGTGACCGAGAGCGTCTTCCTGCGCGAGGGCACGGGCGCGGTGCAGTTGCTCAAGCAGATCCTCGATCTCGGCGTCGGGCTCAGCCTCGACGATTTCGGCACCGGCTATTCGTCGCTCGGCTATCTCAGCGCGACGCGCTTCTCCTCGATCAAGATCGACCGCAGCTTCGTTCAGGCCGCGTCGCGCGGGACCGCCGAGGCGATCGCGATCATCCGCGCGGTGGTCGCGATGGCGCAGAGCATGGGCATGGCGACCACCGCCGAGGGCGTGGAGAGCGAGGCCGAGCTGCGGCTGGCACAGGAGCTGGGCTGCGGCAGTATCCAGGGCTTCTATTTCGGCCGCCCGCTGCCGGTCGCCGAGGCGCGCGCGCTGGCGCTGTCGGTGCGTCGCCCCGATGCGCCCCCCGCCCCGCGAGTCGCCGCGCCCGCGGACCGCGCCGCCTGATCGCGGCGGCGGCGCGCCCGACCGCGGCACAGCGACGATCACGCCGCGGCGAACGCGCCCTTGACGAACGCGGCGGGCACGTTCAACAGCACTCCCGCACAGGAGTGTAGCTCAGTTGGTAGAGCATCGGTCTCCAAAACCGAGGGCCGTGGGTTCGAGTCCCTCCACTCCTGCCAGTGCTTTGCCCCATCGGGGCGTGATCCTTGGGCACGGGCTCACCGCTTCTTCTGCTCAGATCGGTGACGACGGAAAGATTATCGGACTTGCGCGTTCGCAGGTGCGACGTATTAGCTTGCCGCGCGTCAACCACCAAGGGAGTAGCCCAATGCGTTCCATTCTCGCCGGCGCCGCCGCGCTCAGCCTCGTTGCCACCCCGGCGCTCGCCGCCACCGCCAACCCGGCCTCGAGCCTCTCGGTCGCCGGTGCGCGCGCCGCGAGCCCGACCGCGAAGGACAGCCAGCTCGCCGGTGCGGGCGTGTTCGGTGCGATCATCGCCGCCGGCATCGCCGCGATCGGCGTGATCGCGATCGTCAACGACAGCGACGACGATTCGGACAGCAACTGATCGCACGCCGGGTCGCGACGCGACCCGGTAGTGACATCAGTGTCGATCGAAGGGGCCGGCGCGACACGCGTCCGGCCCCTTCTTCGTGCCAGCCCCTTCTTCGTCCCGGCCCGCTCCTCATCCCCGCCGCGGCAAGCCCCCCCGCGCGCTTGCCTTTTGTCGGCGACGATCCTATGTCCGCTGGCACATCCGACAGCACGGACGGTTTTCTCACCGCTTCTCCGATCACGGGGCAGCGGTGGCGGGGCCATGCCGGCGGCTGGCGGGACATTCTCTCAAGGCTCAACAAGGGCTCAACATCGTGGCGAAGACGACCCCGCTCGAATTCATCCGCCAGGTCCGTACCGAGACCGCCAAGATCGTGTGGCCGACCGGCCGCGAGACGATGATGACGGGCGTGATGGTCGTCGTGATGACCACGATCCTGGCGCTGTTCTTCCTGGCGGTGGACTCGTTCTTCAACGCCGTGGTCAAAGCGCTGCTGAGCCTGGCGAAGTAAGGACGGGAAGCACTAAGATGGCGCGCTGGTACATCATCCACGCCTACTCGGGTTTCGAGGGCAAGGTCCGTGACTCGATCATGGCCGAGGCCACCCGCATGGGGCTGGAGCAGCTGGTCGAGCAGATCGAGGTGCCGACCGAGACGGTGACCGAGGCGCGCCGCGGCAAGAAGATCGCGGTCGAGCGCAAGTTCATGCCGGGCTATGTGCTCGCCAAGCTGAACATGAACGACGACGTCTATCACCTCGTCAAGAACACGCCCAAGGTGACCGGCTTCCTCGGCTCGTCGGGCAAGCCGCAGGCGATCTCGGACACCGAGGCCGCGCGCATGCTCAACTCCAAGGAAGAGGCGGCGGTCGCGCCCAAGACCAAGGTCAAGGTCGATTACGAGATCGGCGACGCGGTCAAGGTGCTCGAGGGGCCGTTCGCGAGCTTCAACGGCACGGTCGAGGAGCTCGACTTCGACAAGTCCAAGGTCAAGGTGTCGGTCAGCATCTTCGGCCGCGCCACGCCGGTCGAGCTCGATTTCGAGCAGGTCGAGCGCAGCAAGTAAGCGCCGCGCCGTCGCGCGCGCGACGGCTCAGCCGCGGTCGGTCTCGGGCCGACCCGGCTCCGGGGGGCAGGGCTGCCCCTCCGCCAGCCAGGGCACCGGTGCATTGGGCGCCAGATCGGCGCGCTTGCGCTGCTGCCGCACCTCCAGACCGGGGGTGAGCAGCGGCGTGGGCGTGCGGCGAAACTGCGCCGGCGTCATGCCGACGAACTCGCGGAACTCGCGGTTGAGGTGCGAGGCGTCGTAGAAGCGCAGCTCGGCGAGTTCGTCCGCGCTCGGCACCGCCAGGCCGCGCATCACCGCGGCCATGTCGAGGAAGCGGCTGCGGCGCATCACCGTCTTGGGCAGGTGGCCGAAATGCTGGCGCACCGCACGATCGAGCCGGCGCCCGGAGATGCCGAACTCGGCCGCGATCTCGGTGACCGGGCGGGTCGGATCGACCCGCGCGATGCGCTCGAACCGCGCGCTGAGCAGATCGGCGACCGCGCCGCGCACGACGAGCTGATCGCGCACCACCTGGTGGAGCCGCGCGAAGGTCTGTTCATGGTCATAGACGTCGGCGCAGGCCCAGCGCAGCGAGTCGTGCCAGCGCCCCGGCGCGATCGGCACCAACCGGTCGGCGAGCGCGTCGGCGGGGACATCCGAGAAGCCGAACCACCCCCCCGGCCGGATCGCGAAGCCCGCGGCGACGATCGGGCCGACGCAGCGCACGGGGAAGCGCCGCTGCTGCGCGCCGAACAGCATCGGGCCCTCGTGATCCTGCCACGCGCCCTCGACCAGCATCGACCAGCGGCCGATCACCGGGACGCGGACGTAAGCGGTCTCGTGGAGCAGGAAGTCATCGAGCACCGCATCGGCGGGCCGCTCGAACACCGTGACGAAGAAGCGCGCGACAAAGGGAGCGAGATCGTCCGGCGGCGTCCGACTCAGCGACAGCGGCGCGCCGTCGCGTGTCGTTCCTGTACGGGGGATGAAGCCGGGCACAGCCTATGATTAACCAACTGCGGGCCAAACGGCAATCGAGATGGCAGAAACTTACAACAGACTTACACCAATTACCGAGTGCCATCATGGCACGCCCCGCCAAGTGCTTCTGCTGGTTACACTTCGCGCCGGGTGACGACACTGCTATAGACGAACCTCTTCGTGGCGAAACGCGTCACGCCGTCTGTACCGCGGCGTGCCTCTAGCGCCGCTCGGCCTTGCGGCACCCACTATAGTCGTCCGAGCGCAAGGGTCGCATCGCTCGATCGATGCGACGACATCGCCCGCTACCATCGTGATCTTCTTGGACCATCTTCGCTATGCCGGCCGCCGCTTCCGGCCGACCGCGGCGCCGAAGATGAAGCGGGAGACGGCAACGGCGACCGAGATGACCGGTCGTTGGCTGCTGTGCGCCGCGGCGGGAGAACGTCCGCCTCCTCACGCCATTGCCAAAGCCCCGCGTCTGCGCTACGCGCGCCGGCTTCCACCGCATCACACGATGGAACGCCGCGGGAGGGCGGGGCTGCGGCCGCGCCCGGACGAACCGCTAGACTTGAACCGGGCGCTTCCCTCGGGCGCGCCCAGTAACAGAGTGAGACGAATGGCAAAGAAGATCACAGGCTATATCAAGCTGCAGGTGCCCGCGGGCGCTGCCAACCCGTCGCCGCCGATCGGCCCGGCGCTGGGTCAGCGCGGCGTCAACATCATGGAATTCTGCAAGGCGTTCAACGCGCAGACCGCTGACATGGAGAAGGGCTCGCCGCTGCCCACCGTGATCACCGTCTACGCCGATCGCAGCTTCTCGTTCATCACGAAGACGCCGCCGGCGACCTTCCTGATCAAGAAGGCGGCCAACCTGAAGTCGGGCTCGAAGGAGCCGGGCAAGGTATCCGCGGGCAAGATCACCCGCTCGGCGCTGGCCGAGGTCGCGCAGACCAAGATGAAGGATCTGAACGCGAACGATCTCGAGGCGGCGACCCGCATCATCGAAGGCTCGGCCCGCGCGATGGGCCTCGAAGTGGTGGAGGGCTGAGGCCGTGGCGAAGGTGAGCAAGAAGCAGAAGGCCTGGACGATCGACCGTGAGAAGCTGCACGGCGTCGACGAGGCGATCGCGCTGGCGAAGCAGAACGCATCGTCCAAGTTCGACGAGACGATCGAGATCGCGCTGAACCTCGGCGTCGATCCGCGGCACGCCGACCAGATGGTCCGCGGCGTCGTCACCCTGCCCGCCGGCACCGGCAAGACCGTCCGCGTCGGCGTGTTCGCGCGCGGCGCCAAGGCCGACGAGGCGCGCGCCGCGGGGGCGGACGTGGTCGGCGCCGAGGACCTGATGGAGACGGTCCAGGGCGGCACGATCGACTTCGATCGCTGCATCGCGACTCCGGACATGATGGGCGTGGTCGGCCGCCTGGGTAAGGTGCTCGGCCCCAAGGGCCTGATGCCGAACCCCAAGCTGGGCACGGTGACGATGAACGTGGCCGAGGCGGTGAAGGCCGCCAAGGGCGGTCAGGTCGAGTATCGCGTCGAGAAGGCCGGGATCATCCACTCGGGCATCGGCAAGGCGAGCTTCGGCGCCGAGGACCTGCGCCGCAACTTCGACGCGCTGGTCGACGCGGTGGTCAAGGCCAAGCCGTCGGGCGCCAAGGGCAAGTACGTCAAGAAGATCGCGGTCAGCTCGACGATGGGCCCGGGGATCAAGGTCGACGTCGCCGAGGTCGCGGGCGCCTGACGCCCCCCGCCCCGGGCTCACCCCGGGGCACCTCGACGAACGGACGCCCCGGCTCGCCCGGGGCACCTTCGAAGACGAACAGCGGAAGGGCCGGGAGCGATCCCGGCCCTTCTTCGTGTCACGCTCCATCGCATCGGCGTGGAGAAGCGCCCGCGATCGGCGTAGGTCGCTGTCCCAGACGGGAGAGGCGAGGATGGCGCAGTTCGGCGACTATCAGCTGGCGATCTATGGCGCCGGGCTCGAGGGCGTTACGCCGCGTTGGCCGGTCGACGCCGCGACGCTGGAACGTCGCGCCGCGGCGGCGATGCCCGCCGATCTGCTCAGCTATGTCCAGGGCGGGTGCGGCGACGAGCGGACGCAGCGCGCCAATGCCGAGGCGTTCGGCCATTGGGGCATGGTGCCGCGGATGATGGTGGATTGTTCGCGGCGCGACCTCTCCGCCGATCTGTTCGGCGCGCGGCTCGCCTCCCCGCTGTTCCTCGCGCCGATCGGCGTGACGGGCATGTGTACGCAGGACGCGCACGGCGATCTCGCCGCCGCGCGCGCCGCCGCGGAGACGGGGGTTCCGCTCTGCGCCTCCACGCTGGCCAACGATCCGCTGGAAGCGGTGATCGCGGAGAGCGGCGACACGCCGGCGCTGTTCCAGCTCTACACCCCGCGCGACCGCGACCTCGCCGCGAGTCTGGTGAGCCGTGCCGAAGCCGCGGGCTATCGCGCGATCGTGGTGACGCTCGACACCTGGGTCACTGGCTGGCGCCCGCGCGACCTCAACACCGCCAACTTCCCGCAGCTGCGCGGGCATGTGCTCGCCAATTACTTCAGCGACCCGGTGTTCCGCCGGCTGCTCGCGCGCCCGCCCGAGGAGGATCGCCGCGCCGCGATCATGACCTGGGCGGCGACCTTCGGCCAGGTGCTCACCTGGGACGACCTGCCCTGGCTGCGCTCGCTCACCCGCCTGCCGATCGTCCTCAAGGGTATCTGCCATCCCGACGACGCGCGCCGCGCGATCGATGGCGGCGCGGACGCAGTCTATCTGTCCAACCACGGCGGGAGACAGGCCAATGGCGGGATCGCCGCGATCGACCTTCTGCCGGAGGTGGCGACGGCGGTGGCAGGACGCGTGCCGCTGTGGTTCGACGGCGGGGTGCGGAGCGGTACCGACGTGATCAAGGCGGTGGCGTTGGGCGCGGATCTGGTCGGCGTCGGACGCCCGTACAGCTACGGTCTCGCGCTCGGCGGCGCGGCGGGCTGCGCGCACGTGCTGCGCTGCCTGCTGGCAGAGGCGGACCTGCTGATGGCGGTCAACGGCTGGCCCACGCTCGCCGCGGTGCGCGACGCGGGGGCGCGGCGGACCGACCGCTGAGGGTCAGGGAGTCGTCCGGCGACTGGTCCCGCCCTGCTCGCGTCGGGAGCGAGGCGTGACGATAAGCTGCTTTCCCGGTCAGCGCCCGCGCGCCGGCTGCGGCCCCACCGTCGCCGACACGCGCACCGCTGTCCGGCCGATCTTGCGCGCCAGTCCCGGCGGGTCAAGCAGCGTCACGCGGCCGCCCTTCCACTGCAGGTCGTTCTCGCGCCGTGCCTGCTGGACCATGCGGTTGACGTGAACCGAGGTGAGCCCGAGCGCATCCGCGAGCGTCTCCTGCGTCAGCGGCAGGTCGAAGCTGCTGCCGCGCGCCATGCCGTTCGCGATCAACCGCTCGTGGAGCTCGAGCAGCAGGTCGCCGATCCGTTCCTGCGCGTTGAGGCGGCCCAGCCGGGTGACCTGCGCCAGCACATAGGCCTGATCCAGCGCGTCGCCGATCGCATAAGCGACACCGAGCGCGGAGCCGGGCTCCGCCGCGGGCGCCGGACAGACCAGCACGTCGGTCAGCCCGACGATCGTCGCGACCGCGAGCGGGCGCGGCTGCGGACAATGGCCGATCACGTCGCCGGGCAGCAGGAAGCTGAGGAACTGCCGTCGCCCGTCGGGGAGCAGTCGCACCCGCGCCGCCCAGCCGCGCAGCAGCAGCAGCGGCTCGGCGATCTCGCGCCCCTCGCTCACCAGCTCGCGCCGCGCGCGGATCGTCTGCGCCTGGTTGCTCGCGCGGGCGAGCGCGTCGAGCGCCGCGACGTCGAGCGGCGCGAGCGACGCCAGTCGCTGCAACGCGGGCTGGCGGTCGTCGACGATGGTGGCGGCGCGGATCATGGCACGTCCTCCGGTGCGAGAAGTCGGTTAACCGCGGCGAGCACCGCGGACACCGCGAACGGCTTGGGCACGCGCACCACGTCGCGATAGGCGTCGGGCAGCGCCCAGCCGTCATAGCCGGTGATGAAGATGAAGGGTATGCCGAGCGCGCTGAGCCGATCGGCGATCGCGAGCGACGAATCGCCCTCGAGATTGACGTCGAGCAGCGCCGCCTCCGCCGCGCCGCGCTCGACCTGCTCCAGCCCCGCGGCGACGCTGCTGACCGGGCCGATCACCTCCGCGCCCTCGCCCGCGAGCGCGCGCTTGAGATCGGAGGCGATGAAATATTCATCCTCCACCACCAGGATCCGTCTGCCCGCGAGCCGGCTTGCCATGGTCATTTCCCTTCCTCGTCGGGCAGCGGCAGCACGATCGTGCAGCACACACCGCCCCCGGCGAACGTCAGCCCGGTCTCGGCGCCGAGCCGATAGGGGAGCGCTTCCTCGATCAGCTCGATCCCGAAGCCCTGCCGCGGCGGGACGACCGGTACCGCGGGAACCCCGCTCTCGCTCCACCTAAGGTGGAGCTGGCGGGTCCCGCTCTCACCTAGTTTAACATCCCACGTGATCGCGAGCGAGCCGCCGTTCACGCGAAAGGCGCCGAATTTTAGCGCGTTAGTCGCCAGCTCGTGGATCGCCAGCCCGAGCAGCTCGACGCTGGCGGCGGGCAGCGCGACATCCTGCCCGGCGATGCTGACCGAATTCCCGTCGGAGACGCCGACGCTCAGCAACTCGTCGCGGATCAGATTCTCCAGGTCGACCGTGCCGCTGGCGTTGAGCGTCGCGCTCACCTGCGTGCGCGCCAGCGCATCGAGCCGGCCGCGGAAATGGTCGGCGACGTCGTCGAGCGACTCGCCCGACGCGACCGTGCGCGCGAACACCGAGCGGATCACGGTGAGGATGTTGCGGACGCGATGCTGGAGCTCGGCGACGAGGACGCGCTGGCGCTCCTCCATCGACTGCATGTCGCCCACGTCGGTCGCGGCGCCGAACCAATGGCTGATCGCGCCCGTCGGATCGCGCACCGGCACCTGCCGGATCAGCACCGCGCGATAGCCGCCCCCCGCCTGACGCACGCGGCATTGCACCGTCACCGGCTCGCCCGCGGCATGCGCGCGCCGGAACGCCCGCGTCACCTTGCCCGCCTCGCTCGGGTGGATCAGTTCCATCCAACCGCCACCCGACGCCTGGGCGTCGCTCTGCCCGGTCACCGCCTGCCATTGCTGGTTGGAGGTGATGCGCCCGGCGGCATCGACCCGCCACAGCATCGCGGGCACCAACTCGAGCGTCAGCCGGCGCTGTTCCTCGCTGTCGCGCAGCGCCGCCTCGGCACGCTTGCTGTGGAGCGCCTGGACGATCGCGGGCGCGAGTTCCTCCACCGCGGCCACATCGACGTCGCGAAACCCCTCGGGCCGGTTGCCGAGCCCGATCATGCCGATCAGCGCCCCGTTGCGGCGCAGCGGCACGCCGAGAAAATTCTTCAGCGGCGGGTGTCCGGACGGGGTGCCGATCCGGTCGGGATGAGTCGCGGCATCGTTGAAGATCAATGCCGCATCCTCGCGCAGCACGCGTCCGTACAGGCCGTGGATGGTCAGCCCGGTAGGCACCTTGCCGTGCGGCCAGTCGCTCTTCGCCGCCTCGAATGCGGCCCAGCCGCGCTCGCTGATCGCGATCTCGTCGAGCCGGTCGGTGGCGCGGTCGATCTCGCCCATGAAGCTGAACGACGCCCCGGTGACGTCCTCGGCGACGCGCAGGCAGACGCGGCCGAGCGCTTCCAGCGAGGGCGCGGTGAGCGCCTCGTGGAAGATCCGGTTGATGCCCTCCAGCACCGCGTTCTTGCGCGCGAGCGTCGCCAGCAGGCTGGTCTCGTCGCGAGGCTCCATCCTCATCGCTCTCACCCTCCCCCGGCCAACGTCCAGCGACGTAAATACCTCAGATCAAACATCTTAACCTATGTCCTGGGGCAGCCGCCGCGGGGGTGGCAGGCGCCCACGCCTCCAGTCGAGGTAAAGCACGGCCGGAAGCGTCTCGTCCGTCATCCCGGCCCTGAGCCGGGATCCAACGGGCCGCCTACGCCTCGACCGTTGCTCTCGCGGCGCCATGGATCCCGGCTCGAGGCCGGGATGACGGAGGTGCCTGCGTCGGGCGCCATGCCCGACACCCGGCTCAGTTCGCCGGCACCGCCCCGCCGCGCGCGCGATAGCGGTCGAACCAGGCCAGGATCGCCGCCGCCTTGGCCGCCGACTGTGACGGCCGCGACGTGAAGCCGCCGTGGCTCGCGCCCGGCACCTTCACCAGCGCGGTCGGCACCTTGGCGATCTGGAGCGCGGCATAATATTGCTCCGACTCGCTCACCGGCGTGCGATAATCCTCGCTGCCCACCACCACGAGCGTCGGCGTCGTCACGTTGCCGACCAGGCTGAGCGGCGAGCGCACCCAATAGCTCATCGGATCCTCCCACGGCAGCTTGCTGAACCAGTAGCGCGAGGTGAAGGTGGTGTTGTCCATCGTCAGCGCCTCGCTGATCCAGTTGATCACCGGCTTCTGCGTCGCCGCCGCCTTGAAGCGGTGCGTCTTGCCGACGATCCAGGCGGTCAGCACCCCGCCGCCCGAACCGCCGGTGACGAACAGGTTGTCCGCGTCGGCGGTGCCGTCGGCGATGGCGGCGTCGACCGCGGCCATCAGGTCGTCATAATCGGCGGAGGGATAGTTCTTGTCGATCAGGTTGGCGAACTCGGCGCCGTAGGAGGTCGAGCCGCGCGGGTTGACCCACAGCACGGCATAGCCCGCCGCGGCGTAGAGCTGGACGTCGCTGGCGAAGGTCGGGCCATAGGCCGAGTGCGGGCCGCCGTGGATCTCGAGGATCAGCGGAACGCGCTGCCCCGCGGCGCGCGTCGGCGGGGTGGCGAGCCAGGCGTCGATCGCGCGGCCGTCGGGCGCGGTGACGCTCAGCTTGCGGACGGGGGCGAGCGTCTTGGCGGCGGTCATCACCGCGTTGAGCTGGGTCAGCCGGCGCGGCTTGCCGCCGGCGAGCACCCACACGTCGGCCGGCGCGCCCGCGTCACCGCCGGTGTAGGCGACGGTGCCGTCGCGCGCGACCGAGAAGTCGCCGCCGGTATAGGGCCGGTCGAGCCCGCTGCCCTGGAGATTGTCGGCGATCACGCTGAGCTTGCCGTCGGTGCCGACGCGCGCGAGCTTGCGCTGGCCGTGGTCGTCGTAGCTGGCGTAGAGGCTGCGGCCGTCGCGCGCCCATTGCACGTCCTCGACGCTGCGATCGAGCGACGCGGTGAGCGAGCGTGGCGCGCCACCGTCGGCCCCGCCGACGTAGAGCTGCGCGTCCTCATAGCCGCGGCGGTGATCGTCGAAGCCGATCCAGGCGACTCGCTGGCCGTCGGGCGAGACGCGCGCGTTGGCGTCGGGTCCCTGGCGCGTGGTCAGCGCGGTGACCGCGCCGCTGGCAACGTCGACCGACTGGACGTCGGTGTTGAGCACCTCGCGCTCGGTGTCGCCGGCGCGGATCGCGGCGAACAGGATCCGGCGTCCGTCCGGGCTCCACGCCAGCGGGCCGTCGTCGTCGAAGCGGCCGAAGGTGAGCTGGCGCGCCGCGCCGCCGTCCGCCGCGACGACGAACACATGCGCATAGCCGGGCTTGCGATAGCCGGGGCCGTCGTTGCGATAGGTGACGCGGTCGATCACCTCCAGCCCCGGCGCCCATTTCGCGCCCTCGGGCTTGGCGGGGGGCTTGCCGAGCGTCGTGCCCTCGCCCGCGACGTTGGCGACATAGGCGAGACGGGTGCCGTCGGGCGACCAGGCGAGCGCGCTGGGATCACCGGGCAGCGAGGTGACGCGCGCGCTGCTGCCGCTGGCGAGCCAGCGCACGAACAGCTGCGACTGGTCGCCGTCGCCCGCGACATAGGCGATCCGCGTGCCGTCGGGCGACCAGCGCGGCGAACTACCCGAGGTGGCGAACGGGGTCTGGCGCCCGCTGGCGACGTCGATCAGCCACAGCGACGAGGCCATGCGGTCGGTCATGATGTCGCCCGAGCGGCGGACGTAGACGATCGTCTTCCCATCCGGGCTGATCTGCGGGTCGCTCGCGACCGACAGGCCGAATAGGTCGGCGCCGGTGAAGCGGCGGGTCGGACCGTCCGCCGGCGTGGCGGCGGGCGGCTGCTGCGCGGCGGCGGGGGCAGCGAGCAGGGCGAGAAAGAGAGCGGGGCAGAGAGCGAGACGGGAGAGCGCTGGACGCACGATGGGGACGACTCCGCGGGAGGTGGGACGCGCGCGATCATGGACGAAAGTATCGGCGGCGCAATGAGGCGGGTGGAGGAGGTTTGGCGGGGGTGCGAGGGCGCGCGGCCGGCTGGCGCTGTCGGCCGGCGGCGTGCACATGAGGCGAGAGCGTCAGGTCCCCTGACGGCCTCCCGCTCCACCCGGTAGCCGTCACCATGGCGAAAGCGGAACCTTCGCAGCCCCTCCCGTCATCCCGGACTTGTTCCGGGATCCACGGGTCCGGACCCAAAAGGTTCATTGTCGCGGAAGCAGCTTATCCCGTCATCCCGGGCTCGACCCGGGATCCATGGTGCCGCGAAAGCCGTCGATGTTGCTTCCGCGGAGGGATGGATCCCGGCGCGAGGCCGGGATGACAATGAGGAAAGAGAAAGCGGTCCCTTCGTCGCAGCGTATCACCCGTGAAAAGCAGCCGGAGATCAGACGGCCGAAGATGCGAGCCACCTTTTTGGGCCCGGACTCACCGTCCCGCGAACCCACCAGAAGTTGCTCTCCCGGTGAAGTGGATCCCGGAACAATACCGGGATGACGGAAGAGGAGGAAGGTTCCGCTACTTTCGCGAAGGTCGCCCCAAAGCCGGGGTGACGGGGATGCGTGGACAGCGGCATCGTTGATCGCAGGCCAGTCGTCCTTCTCACGGCGCATCCTGAAACGAGCCCAGCACGACGCCGGCCAAGCGCGTTCCACCGCCCCATATCGGCCGCGCCCCCTTCCCTCCCGGCCCGCCTCTGTTACGCTCCCCGCAACGACGAACATCGGGAGGGAACGGGCATGACCCCGGACGGCGACCAGCGCGCGAGCGGCTATGCGTGGTACGTGCTCGCGGTCCTGTTCGTCGTCTACATCCTCAATTTCGTCGACCGGCAGGTGATCTCGATCCTCGCCGAGGACATCAAGCGCGACCTCCGCCTGCGCGACGAGGACCTGGGCTTCCTCTACGGTACCGCCTTCGGCGTCTTCTACGCCTTGTTCGGCATCCCGCTCGGCCGCCTCGCCGACAGCTGGCACCGCGTGCGGCTGATGACGGTGGGGCTGGCGCTGTGGTCGACCATGACCGCGCTCTCCGGCCTGGCGAGTGGGGGCGCGCAGCTCGCCGCCGCGCGCGTCGGCGTGGGGGTCGGCGAGGCGACCGCGTCACCCTCGGCCTATTCGCTGATCTCGGACTATTTCCCGCGCAAGCTGCGCGCCACCGCGCTGTCGATCTACTCGGCGGGCATCTATGTCGGCGGGGGCTGCTCGCTGCTGGTCGGCGGACTGGTGGTGCAGCATTGGCAGCGCGCCTTCCCGACCGACCCGCCGCTCGGGCTCGCCGGCTGGCAGGCCGCCTTCCTCGCGGTCGGGCTGCCCGGCCTGCTGCTCGCCGCGCTGGTGGCGACGCTGCGCGAGCCGGTGCGCGGCGCGGTCGAGGGGCTGCCCCCGCCCCCGCCGCATCCCGCGCCGTTCCGCGCCTTCGGCAGCGAGCTGCTGACGATCCTGCCCCCGCTCACGCTGATCGCGGCGGCGCGGCGCGGGGTCCGCGCGCTGGCGGCCAATGTCGTCGCGCTCGCGGCGGTGGGCGCGGCGGTGGCGCTGCTGCACGCTTTGGGCGAGCCGCTGCCGCAGTGGATCGCGGTCGCCACCGGGGTCTACGCGGTCTTCTCCTGGGCGAGCGCGCTGCGCCGGCGCGACCCGCCGACCTTCGCGCTGATCGTCGGCACGCCCGCCTTCCTGTGCGTCGTGGTGGCCTATGGGCTCAACGCCTTCCTGAGCTACGCCGCGTCCTTCTGGGCGGCACCTTATGCGATGCGCGCGCTCGCGGTGTCGCCGGCAGAGGCCGGGCTGATCCTGGGCGGCGGCGCGGCGCTGTCTGGCTTCCTCGGCGTGACGAGCGGCGGGCTGATCGCGGACCGGCTGCGGCGGACCAACCCGTCGGGGCGGCTGGTGCCGGTGCTGTGCGGCGCGGTGCTGCCGGTGCCCTTCCTCGTGATCGGCTTCACCGCGGGCGCGCCGCTGACGCTCTACCTGTGCCTGTTCGCGTCGCAATATCTGGCGAGCTGGGGGCTTGGCTCGGCCGCGGCGGCGACGCAGGACCTGGTGCTGCCGCGCATGCGCGGTACCGCGACGGCGACCTTCTTCATCGGGACGACGCTGCTCGGGCTGGCGCTCGGGCCGTACCTCGCGGGACGGATCTCGACGCTGAGCGGCAGCCTGTCGACCGGGATGCTGGCGCTGCTCGCGGTGGTGCCGCTGGGTGTGGCCGCGGGCGTGGCGGCCTACCGGCTGGTGCCCGAGGCGGAGCGGACCCGCGAGGCGCGCGCGCGGGCGGCGGGGGAGCTGGGGTGAGGTGAGACGGGGACGGCGCCTGCCTCTCCTCGCCCTCCCGAGCGCCCCTCACGTCATGGCGTCATCCTGAACTTGTTTCAGGATCCACCGTCCCGCGAGCGCCTCGGCATCTGAGTATGCGGCAGGGTGGATCCTGAGACGAGCTCAGGATGACGCCAGTGGGAGCGGGCCGATGAGCCTCGGCGCCTCGGCGTCTGAGTATGCGGCCCGGTGGATCCTGAGACGAGCTCAGGATGACGCCAGTGGGGGGCGGGCCGATGAGCCACGAGCGCCCCGGCACCTGAGCATGCGGCGCGGTGGATCCTGAGACCAGCTCAGGATGACGCCAGTGAGAAGGGACCGGCGTTACCGGCCCCGCCCTCCTCACCCCGCCTGGAACACGCCGCAGGCGATGCGCGCGCCCGAGTTGCCGCTGGGATCGGTCTTCAGATCGTCCTGCCCGGCGTGGATCACCATCGCGGCGCCGTCGGCGTCGAGCAGCCCGGCCATGGTCGCGCCCGGGATCGTCGCGCCGATCGTGCCGCGGCCGTCGCTGCCGATCACGAGGTTGGGCAGGTCGCCCTGGTGCGGCCCCTGCGGGTTCATCGTGCCGTGCTTCATCTGCGTCGGGTTCCAGTGGCCGCCCGCGCTCTCGAAGCCCGGCGGGTCGCAGCGGCCAACCATATGGACGTGCGCGCCGTGCGTGCCCGGCGGCATCCCGCTGGCGTCCACGGTGAAGCGCAGCCCACCCGCCACCTCGGTCGCGGTGGCGCGGCCGGCCGGCGCGCCCGTCGCGGTGGCGAGCTGCGCGGTGGCGCTGGCACCGCCCGCGACCGGCGCGCCCGTGTCCATCTTCGCCTGGTCGTTGCACGCGGCGAGCGCCAGCGTCGCCAGCCCCACCGTCGTCATCGCCGTGATCCGTCGCATCGCTCGCTCCCTAAAATCTCGCTGATCCATGTTCTTGCCGCAGGCAACCCGCGGGCCGCGCGCGCGGTTCCGCGCCCGACCGGCTTGGGTCAGCGGTGCCCGTGCGCGATCAGCGCGGTCATCCGCCGCCCGACATAGGCAGCCTGCACGATCGCGAGCACCAGCACCACGTTGAGCACCACGATCTCGATCAGGAAGAACCACAGCGGCGTCCCCGCGATCATGCTGAGCCCGAGCAGGATCGTGCGCGGGTTGGCGCCGAGCACCGCGGCGGCGGGCAGCAGCTTGCGTCCCTGCTCGCGCGCGATCTGCGCGATGCGGCGGCGCTCGGGCGGGTCGGCGGCGGCGCTCGCCACCAGCGCGTTCACCACCTGCGTCGGCCCCGACATCCTGTGCCACGCCCAGAGATAGAGCGCTGACAGCTTCACCCCGATGCCGTCGCCGCCCGACTTCGCGGTCTGCAGCCACGGCACGTCATAGGCCCACCATTGATAGGTGCGGCGCTGGCTCTCGGCGAAGACCGACTGCACCGCGCGGCTCACGCCGGCGAGCACCACGATCGGCCAGGCGACCCAGCCGATGCGGTCGTCCATCGCCGCACCCAGCAGCGTGTACATCACCGCGTGGCCGGCATAGTCGCACAGCCCGTCGACGATCTCGCCCGAGGGCGAGGCGCGCCCCGACAGCCGCGCCAGCGCGCCGTCGGCGCCGTCCACCACGTGCCACAGGCAGTGGAGCAGGAAACCGAGCGCGATCGCCCCTGGCGTCCCCACCCGCGCGTAGAGCACCGCCGCCGCCATCACCATCAGCGCGCCCGCGATCGAGACCATGTTCGGCGTCACCGGCGTGGGCACCAGCGCGCGCGCCAGCAGGTGCGCCAGCGGGTGATAAATCGTCCTGTTCAGAAAACCTTGTAGCTCGCGCGGCTTCCCCGCCACAGCCGGTTCGGAATCGTTCACGCGTTCCTCGTGCATTTGCCCCGGCGCGCCTATACAGGCGATCGGTCCGCTTGACAGTTGCCACGTATCTGTCACGAAGCGGCAACGTATATGTCTTCAGCTCGGCTAGGGGCCGACAAGTGGGGTAGAATGGCTTCGATCAAGGTGGCGGTCATCGGGGTTGGGAACTGCGCGAGCAGCCTCGTGCAGGGCAAATACCACTATGCCGGTAGCAACACCGCCGCCGGCCTGATCCACGAGGAGATCGGCGGCTACAAGGTCGGCGACCTCGATTTCGTCGCGGCGTTCGACGTCGATTCGCGCAAGGTCGGGCTCGACCTGGGCGAGGCGATCTTCGCCAAGCCGAACTGCACCAAGGTGTTCCACGCGGACGTGCCCAAGACCGGGACGATCGTGAAGATGGGCGCCAAGCTGGACGGCGTCGCGCCGCACATGCTCACCGCCGCCAACGACCGCGGCTTCGAGATCAACGACACGCGCGACGCGGAGAAGGCGGAGATCATCGCCGAGCTCAAGCGCACCGGCGCCGAGATCCTGGTCAACTTCCTCCCGGTCGGCAGCCAGGAGGCGACCGAGTTCTACATGGAGTGCGCGCTCGAGGCGGGCCTCGGCGTGGTCAACTGCATGCCGGTGTTCATCGCCTCGCGCCCCGAGTGGGAGAAGAAGTTCGCCGACGCCGGCCTGCCGATCATCGGCGACGACGTGAAGGCGCAGGTCGGCGCGACGATCGTCCATCGCGTGCTGTCGAACCTGTTCGGCCAGCGCGGCGTGACGATCGATCACACCTACCAGCTCAACACCGGCGGCAACACCGACTTCATGAACATGCTCGACCGCAACCGGCTGGCGAGCAAGAAGGAGTCGAAGACCGAGGCGGTGCAGGCGGTGATCGCCGAGCGGCTCGCGGACGAGAACATCCACGTCGGTCCGTCGGACTACATCCCCTGGCTCGGCGACAACAAGCTGTGCTTCCTCCGCCTCGAGGGCGACCTGTTCGGCGGCGTGCCGATGAACCTCGAGCTGCGCCTGTCGGTCGAGGATTCGCCCAACTCGGCCGCGGTCGTGGTGGACGCGATCCGCTGCGTGAAGCTCGGCCTGGAGCGCGGCATCGCCGGTGCGCTCGAGGGTCCGTCGGCGTTCTTCTGCAAGCACCCGCCGCAGCAGGTGACCGACGACGTGGCGGCGGCGATGACCAACGAGTTCATCCACGCCGACGCGCGCCTCGCCGCCGAGTAAGGCCCTCCCCTTGCACGCGCTCATCGTCGCGGCCGGCTATGGCAGCCGGCTGCGCGCGGTATCCCCCTCGAAACCGCTGACGCTCGTGCAGGGCGTGCCGCTGATCGAGCGCGTGCTGCGCGCCGCGCTCGACGGCGGCGTCACCGACGTGACGGTGGTCACCGGACACGAGGGCGAGCGGCTGGAGCGTCATCTCGCCTCGGTCGCGGCGACGCTCGACGTGCCGCTGCGCTTCGTGCGCACCCCCGACTGGTCGCTCGCCAACGGCCATTCGGTGCTGACCGGCGCCGAGGCGATCGGCCCGCGCCGTCACCTGCTGATGATGGCGGACCATCTGCTCGACCCGGCGCTGATCGCGCGCGTGATCGCGGCGCCGGAGGCGGCGCTGACGCTCGGGGTCGACCGCCGGCTCGACAATCCCTTGGTCGACCTCGACGACGTCACGCGCGTCCGCACCGAGGGCGACCGCATCGTCGCGATCGGCAAGCACCTGCCCGACTATGACTGCTACGACACCGGCGTGTTCGCGGTCGACGCGCGCTTCCATGACGCGCTGCGCGAGTCGATCGCGGCCGGTGGCAGCGGCTCGATCTCGGCCGGGGTCGAGGCGCTGGCGGCGCGCGGCGAGGCGCGGGTGGTCGACGTCGGCGACGCCTGGTGGCTCGACGTCGACGATCCCCGCGCGCTTGACCAGGCCGAGGCCGCGCTGGCGGCGCATCCCCGCGCCGCCTGACAGCAAGAAAATGTAACCTCGATCAGCGGGAACGTGTCCGCCCGCTATGTCATTGCAGCGGCGAGTTCCGACGACGAGGATCGCCATGGACACGAACAAGCACGGCTTCTCCTACCGCAGCTTCGCCGGCTGGCCCGCGCTGCTGGCGATCGCGCTGCTGATCGCGACGGTACTGTACCTCAACTACGGCCGCGACGCGTCGGCGACGCGGCTCAAGCCCGCCACCGGCACCGCGCGCGCGATGGCGCTGGCGGCGCAGGGCGGCGAGACCGCGCCCGCGCGGCCTTAGGGGATCGGTTGAGTTCACGCGAAGACGCGATGACGCGAAGATGTCTCGGCCGCGGCAGCGGCTCTCATCTCCTCGCCGTAAAGCGGTGATCGGGCGAGCGCAGAAGAAGAGCAGATTGTTCACGCGGAGGCGCGGAGACGCGAAGCACAACGGCACGCGCCACATCATCATGTGGATGGAAAGCCGCTGACGCGGCGGAGACCTCCTCTCTGCGCCTCCGCGCCTCCGCGCCTCTGCGTGAACAACCTTCTTCGCGTCTTCGCGTGAATCTCCACCCCGCCGCCGCACCGCGGGAACGGCGGTGGGTGGATCACGTTTGCCGCCCCAACCACCCCCCGCTCACTCCACCCGCACCCGCAGCATCGCCGCGGCCGCCGCCAGCATCGTCGCGGCAGCGAAGGCCATCGTCCAGATCGGTGCGGTCGGGAAGAAATGCTTGGTGATCGAGCCCATCACCGTCGCCACCAGCAGTTGGGGCAGCACCACGAAGACGTTGAACAGCCCCATGTACACCCCGAGCTTGCGCTGCGGCAGCGCTGAGGCGAGGATCGCATAGGGCATCGCCAGGATGGTCGACCAGGCGATGCCGATCGCCACCTCGCTCAGCAGTAGCCAGCGCGCGTCGGGCACCACGAACACGCTGGCGAAGCCGAGCGCGCCGCAGCTGAGGCCGATCGCGTGAGTGCGCGCCTTGCCGACGCGCCGCGCCAGCCACGGCAGCAGCAGCAGCGCGGAGACCGCCGCCACGCCATTGTAGGTGGCGAACAGCACGTCGACCCAGTTGGCACCCTCCTGATAGGCCGGGCTGGCGGCGTCGGGCGCGCCGTAGAAGGCGCCGGTGACGACCGGGGTGGTGTTGATCCACATGATGAACAGCGCCGACCAGCTGAAGAACTGGACGAGCGCGAGCCGCTTCATCAGCGGCGGCATGCCCGCGAAATCGCCGACGAGATGCCCGAGCATCCCCGCGCCCCGCCCCCGCCGCGCGCGCCGGATCGCGACGAGGCTGGCGAGGCCGTAGCCGGCGAGCAGCGCGCCGAGCAGGTACATTTCCTTCTCCAGCCCGAGCGCGGCGACGAGCGCCACCACCGCCGCGCCCGCGCCGACCCAGGCGAACGGCGCGCCGTCACCGCGCGCCGCGAGCGCGGCGTGGCCCGCGGCCTCGTCGGCGGCCGGCGCGCCGTCGAAGGCGGCCATCTCCTCGGGCGCATATTCGCGCGTGGTCAGCACTGTCCACAGCACGCTCAGCAGCAGCGCGGCGCCGCCGGCCCAGAAGGCAACGCGTACCGAGTCGGGGATGACGCCGGGGGGCGCGACGTTCGACACGCCCGCCCGCTCGAGCAGCCAGGGGAAGATCGAGCCGACCACCGCGCCCGCACCGATGAAGGCGGTCTGCACGCCATAGCCGGCGGCGTGCTGGTCGCGGTCGAGCATGTCGCCGACGAAGGCGCGGAACGGCTCCATCGAGATATTGAGCGAGGCGTCGAGCACCCACAGCATCAGCGCGGCGACGAGCAGCCCGGGGCTGAGCGGCATCACCAGCAGCGATAGCGCGGCGAGCAGCGCGCCGGCGAGGAAATAGGGCCGCCGCCGCCCGAAGCGGCCGAGCCAGGTGCGATCGCTCAGATGACCAATCACGGGCTGGACGAGCAGCCCGGTGAGCGGCGCGGCGACCCACAGAGCGGGCAGATCGTCGAGCCGCGTGCCGAGCGACTGGAAGATACGGCTCATGTTCGCGTTCTGCAGCGCGAAGCCGATCTGGATACCGAAGAAGCCGAAGCTGATGTTGGCCAGTCCGGCGAGCGACTGACGGCGGCGACGCGGCTGGGTCATGCGCGGGGAGCCGCGCGGGGGGTGGCGGCGGGGGTGGCGTCCGCGTCGGTGTCGGCGGCGGTGGCGGCGGTGGCGGCGGTGGCGGCGGTGGCGGCGGTGGCGGTGGCGATGGGGTCGGCGTCGGCGACGGCGGCGGCGACGTTGTGAGCGAGCGGCGACGACCTACCCCCCAGTTCCGACCGCCCCGGCGAACGCCGGGGTCCAGTTGCGGGCGGCACGCGAGATGCGGAAACGTCCCCCAACTGGGCCCCGGCGTCCGCCGGGGCACCGCTGGGGAGAGAGTTCCGCCCCTCACTCCACGCGTGCCCCGGCGCAGGCCGGGGCCCAGGTGCGGGCGGCACGCGAGATGCGAAAACGTCCCCCAACTGGGCCCCGGCGTCCGCCGGGGCGGTGGAGAAGGGGGGAGAGTTCCGCCTCTCGCCACCCGCATGCGACGGCGAAGGCCGGAGCCCAGTTGCGGGCGGCACGCGAGATGCGGCGGCCTCCCCCACCTCGGCCCCCACCGGCGCACGCAGCGCCAGCAGCGCGCCGTAACCCTCGAACCGCGACCCGCTCACCCCGCTCGCCACCAGCGTCACCCCCTCTGGCAGCGCCAGCGCGCGCGGCTCGGGCGTCAGGTTCACCACGCACAGCAGCCGCTCGTCGCCGGCGACGCGCTCGAACGCCACCACCCCCGGTCCGAGATCGACGAAGGCGATCGTCCCCACCCGCAGCGCGGCATGCGCGCGCCGCAGCGCCAGCAGTCGCCGCGTCCAGTGCAGCAGCGAGCCCGCGTCGGCCTCCTGCGCGTCCACCGCCATCGCGCCGTGATCCGCGCCGAACGGCAGCCACGGCGTCCCCGCGGTGAAGCCGTGCCCCGGCCCCTCCGCCCGCCACGGCATCGGCGTGCGCGCGCCGTCGCGGCTGAGCGTCAGCGGCCAGTTGGCGATCGCCTCGGGGTCCTGGAGCAGCTCGAACGGCACCGCCACCTGGGTCAGCCCCAGCTCCTCGCCCTGGTAGAGGAAGATATTCCCGCGCAGTCCGGCCAGCAGCACCATCTTGGCGCGCGCGAAGGCGTCGCGGTGCTCCGGCAGCGCCCAGCGCGACACCGCGCGCGGCGCGTCGTGATTCTCGAACGCCCAGCTCGGCCAGCCCTCGCCCGCCGCACCGGGCCATTGCGCCAGCGCGGCGCGCACCAGTTCCGGGGTCAGCTGCTCGGCGTAGAGGAAGTCGAAGCCGTAGGCGGTGTCGAGCCGGCGCGGCGCGGTATAGTCCTTGCGCACCCAGTCGCTCTCCTCACCGCCGATCTCGGCCACGGTGAAGCGGTCCGGGTATTCGTCGGTCAGCGCGCGGATGCGCTCGACGAAGGGCAGCATGTCGGGCTGGTCCTGACTGTGCTGCTTGAGCTGGAAGTCGAACGAGCGCGTGCGCGGCTTGTTCGAGGGCGGCGCGGGCGGGTTGTCGGTCAGCGCCGCGCTGCCCATCGCGTGGTTGATCGCGTCGAGCCGGAAGCCGTCGACGCCGCGCTCCAGCCAGAACCGTCCCACCGCCAGCAGCGCCTCCTGCACCGCCGGCTCTCGCACGTTGAGCTGGGGCTGCTCGCGCAGGAAGGTGTGGAGATAATATTGCTGCCGCCGCGCGTCCCAGGTCCAGGCCGGGCCGCCGAACACCGACTGCCAATTGTTGGGTGGCGAACCGTCCTGCTTGGCATCCGCCCAGACATACCAGTCGTGCTTGTCGCCGTCGCGGCGCTGGCGGCTCTGGCGGAACCAGGCGTGCTGGTCCGAGGTGTGCGACCACACCTGGTCGGTGATCACCTTGAGCCCCAGCGCGTGCGCGCGCGCCACCAGCGCGTCGAAGTCGGCGAGCGTGCCGAAGGTCGGGTCGACGTCGCAGTAATCGGCGACGTCATAGCCGAAGTCGCGCATCGGCGAGGTGTAGAAGGGCGAGATCCAGATCGCGTCGACCCCGAGCGCGGCGACATAATCGAGATGCGCGGTGATGCCGCGCAGGTCGCCCACGCCGTCGCCGTTCGCGTCGGCGAAGCTGCGCGGGTAGATCTGGTAGACGGCGGCGCCCTTCCACCACGGGTCGGTCATTCTGTCTCTCCGATAGCGCATACGGCATAGCCGAGCGGCGGCAAGGTCACACGCAGCGATCCGGGCGCGGCGGCGCGCGCGGCGCAGCCCTCGCCCGCGAGCGTGGCGGCGGTGGCGCCGCGCACGCCGATCTCGACCAGCCGCTCGATGGGCCGGGTCGAGGTGTTGAAGGCGAGCAGGATCTCGCGCCCGCTCGCCGCATCGACGCGCGAGACCGCGAGCAGCCCGGGCTTGTCCTCGCGCGCGCGCAGCAGCGTCCGCCCCTCGCGCAGCGCCGGCTCGGCGCGGCGCACGTGCGCCAGCGTCGCGATCTGGCGGAACAGCGGGTTGTCGCGGCCGAAATGGGCGATGGCGGTGGTCGTGGTGGTGCCGAGCAGGCGATTGTCGTTGTAGCTGGCGACGCGGCTGGCGAACATATCCTCGCGCGCGTCCTGGTCGTTGCCGTCGCCGGTGAAGCCCTGCTCGTCGCCCGAGTAGATCGTCGGCACGCCGCGCAGCGTGAGCAGCATCGCGTTGGCGAGCTCGACCCGGCGCAGCACCTCGTCGTCGCTGGCCTGCGGCAGCGCCTGCCGCACGTAGAAGGCGAAGCGGCCGTTGTCGTGGTTGCTGACGAAGGTGGGCAGCGTGCGCGCGGTCGCCTCCCCACCCTCGTACAGCGCATCGCCGCGGATCAGCGTCTCGAACGCGTCGGTGCCGCGCTTCCCCGCCACCGTGTCGAGCACCGCGCGGCGGAAGGCGAAGTCGAGCACCGCGGGCAGCTCGTCGACGCGCGTGTGGACCGCGAGCGGGCCGGGTTCGAGCTGGTCGGCCGCCACCTCGCCGAAGACGTGGAAGTTCGGGATGCCGCGCGCCTTGGCCCGCGCCCGGATCGCGGGGACGAACTGCTGCCAGAACTCGGGGTTGACGTGGCGCGCGGTGTCGATGCGGAAGCCGTCCACGCCGAAACGGTCGATCCAGCCGCCGAAGATGTCGATCATACCGCTGACGACGCGCGGGTTCTCGGTCATCAGATCGTCCAGCCCGACGAAATCGCCCATGGTCGAGCTCTCGTCGGTGAAGGTCGTGTTGCCGCGATTGTGGTAGAGCGTGATGTCGTTGAGCCAGGCCGGCGACTTGGCCTTCTCCTCGCGCTTCGGAACGAAAGGGGTGTAGGCGTAGCGGGGATCGGTCAGGCGCGCGAAATTGGCCGCGCTCCCGTCCTGGTCGCCGGCAAAGCCGGGGTTGATCGCGGCGCCGTCGACGCCGCCGCGGCGCTGATAGGGATAGTCGGCGCGGCTGCGATAGGCGCAGTCGCCGCACTCGCGATACTGGATCACGTCGGCGGTGTGGTTGACGATGATGTCCATGTAGACCTTGATCCCGCGCGCGTGTGCGGCATCGACCAGCGCCTTGAAGTCGGCGTCGGTGCCGAGATGCGGGTCGACATGCTCGAAGTCGGTGATCCAATAGCCGTGATAGCCAGCACTCTCCTGCCCCTTGGGGCCTTGCACCGGCTTGTTGCGGAAGATCGGCCCGACCCAGATCGCGGTCGCGCCGAGCGCCTGGACATAGTCGAGCCGTCGCGTCAGCCCCTTGAGGTCGCCGCCGTGATAGAAGCCCTTGGCGGTCGGGTCGTAGCCGGTGACAAGCCGGTCGCCGGTCAGCCCGCCGCGGTCGTTGGTCGGATCGGCGTTGTCGAAGCGGTCGGGGAGGGCGAAATAGATCACCTCGTCCTGCGGCGGTCGCGCACGCAGGTCGGCCAGCGGGTCGGCGAGCGCCGGGGTCGCGGTGGTGAGCAGCGCGGCGAGGGACGCGAGGGTGAAGGGGCGGATGCGCACGCTTCCTTCCTTACCGCGCCGCCGCGCCTTCCCACTGGCGTCATCCTGAACTCGTTTCAGGATCCACGGTCCCGCGAGCGCCGCGGCCGCTGAATACGCGGCACGGTGGATCCCGAAACAAGTTCGGGATGACGCCAAAGAGAAGGGAGCGGCGGCGTGCCCCCCTGGTGACGGTAGGAAGGAGGGAGCGGCGCTGTCCGTCTGGCGCAGCGACGGTGAGGAAGAAGCAGTCCCCCCCTCCCCCGTGTTCCCGCGCACGCGGGAACCCAGAGCCGCGAACGCGCCGTTCCTCAACCCTGGACTCCCGCTTCCGCGCGAGCACAGCTCCAGCGCAGACCGTGACACCGCCATCCGCTCACCCTCCCCGTGCCGCGTCGGGACAGGCCGCGCGCTTCGCCGCCTGATGCGGCGCGCGGGCGCGCTTGGCCAGCGCAGGGCATACGTATTCACAGCGCGCCGCCCGCGCGGTAGAAGATGCTCCCGCTGGAGAGACCGATCCGCCGCCATGGCGCTGTCCGACAAAGTCACCTCGTTCGACATCGCGGCGCTGGCCGGCGTCTCGCAGCCCACCGTGTCGCGCGCGCTGCGCGGCGACAAGACGGTGAGCGCGGCGACGCGGCTGCGCATCGAGGCGATCGCGCGCCAGCTCAACTACAAGGTCGACCGCGCCGCCTCGTCGCTGCGCAAGGGCGAGGCGCGCACGCTGGCGCTGCTGTTCTTCGAGGACCCGCTGCCCGACGATTCGCACATCAACCCCTTCTTCCTGTCGATGCTGGGATCGATCCTGAAGACCTGCGCGCTGCGCGGCTACGACCTGCTCACCTCGTTCCAGCAGCTCTCCGCCGACTGGCACGTCGACTATGCCGATTCGCGCAAGGCCGACGGGCTGATCCTGCTCGGTTACGGCGACTGGCAGCTGTACCGGGCGCGGGTCGAGCAGCTGGTCGGGCAGAAGACGCGGTTCGTGCGCTACGGTTCGGTCGCGGCGAGCGGCGGTCTGGGCACGGTGATCGGCTGCGACAATCGCGCCGGCGGCGGTGCGGTCGGCCGCCACCTGATCGAGCGCGGGCGCCGCCGCGTCGCCTTCATCGGCGAGGCGAGCGACCATTACCCCGAGTTCCGCGACCGCTACCGCGGCCTCGGCGACGCGCTGCGCGAGGCCGGGCTGGCGGCGGACCCGGGGCTGCACGTCGACGCGCTGTCGTCGGAGCAGGCCGGCTATGAGGCGACGCAGCGGCTGATCGCGCGCGGCATCGGCTTCGACTCTTTGTTCGCCGCCTCCGACCTGATCGCACTGGGCGCATTGCGCGCGCTCGACGAGGCCGGGCTGGTGGTGCCGCGCGCGGTGTCGGTGGTCGGCTTCGACGACATTCCCGCGGCGAGCCTGACACGGCCCCCGCTCACCACCGTGGCGCAGGATTACGCGCGCGCCGGCGCGGTGCTGGTCGACACGCTGGTGCGCCAGATCGCGGGCGAGCCGACCGATCACCTCACTTTGCCCGCGACCTTGGTGGTGCGCGCGTCGACGTGAGGTTGCCCGAGTTCAGGTTCACGCGAAGACGCGAGGACGCGAAGAAGAATGTTCACGCGGAGGCGCGGAGGCGCAGAGAGGCGGCCGATGCCGCGCAGCGGCTCTCTCCGCATCAGCCGTAGCAAAGGCCGCCACGCCGCCACAGGCGCTTCTTCCTCCGCGTCTCCGCGCCTCCGCGTGAACACTCCATCTTGCTTCCGCGTCCGTCCCACGAGCTGCGGAGAAGGAAGGAGAGCCGCTGCCGCGGCAACACCCTCTTCGCGTCTCCGCGTCTTCGCGTGATCATGACGGCGTCAGCCCCCCACCAGCGTCGCATGAGCCGGCATCTGCGCCACCTCGCGCCGCACCAGCTGCGCCCATAAAGAGAGAAACTCGCGCGCCTCCTCCAGCGGCTCGGCGTCGGCGAGCGGGTGGTGGCCGTCCGGCAGCACCCCCTGCCCGATCAGCACCTGCACCCACGCCACCTCGGTGAACAATTCGTCCTGCTCGCGCAGCACCACGCCCTGCTCGCGCCACAGCGCCAGCTTGGCCGCGAGCGCCTCGGGCAGCGGCAGTTCGCGGCAGTCGCGCCAGAACCCGCCGTCGCGCCGGTTGGCATGATAGTGGAGCACGAGGAAGTCGCGGATCCGCTCCCACTCGGTCGCGCTCTGGCGGTTGAACGCGTCGCGCGTCGCCGGTCCCGCTGCCGCACCGGGCAGCAGCGCGATCAGCCGCGCGATCGCGGACTGGACGAGGTGGAGGCTGGTCGATTCGAGCGGCTCCATGAACCCCGCCGCCAGCCCGATCGCGACGACGTTGCCGCACCACGGCTCGCGCCGCCGCCCGGTGGTGAAGCGGATCGCGCGCGGCGCCGCCTCGGTGCTGCCGTCCAGCCCGGCGCGCAGCACCTGCTCGGCCGCGGCGTCGTCGAGGTGCGCGCTGCTGTAGACGATGCCGTTGCCGGTGCGGTGACGCAGCGGGATGCGCCACTGCCAGCCAGCGTCGTGCGCGGTGGCGCGCGTGTAGGGGATCGGCGGCGCGACGCGTGCGCAGGGCAGCGCGAGCGCGCGGTCGCACGGCAGGTAGCGGGTCCAGTCCTCGTACGGCACCGCCATCGCCTCGCCGATCAGCAGCGCGGCGAAGCCGGTGCAGTCGACGAACAGCTCGCCGTCGACGCGCCGGTCGCCGTCGAGCCGCAATGCCGTGAGCGCCTCACCCGCGCGCTCGACACCGAGGATGCGCCCCTCGATCCGCTCCACCCCGCGCGCCTCGGCGAAGCGGCGCAGCAGCGCGGCGTAGAGCGCGGCGTCGAAGTGGAAGGCGTAGGGCATCTCGGGCAGCAGCGCGGCGGTGCGCGCGCGGCCGAGCTGCATCCGCCCCTCGCGCGCGGCGAGGTCGTTGAGTGAATGGTCGCCCAGCGGCGCCACCACCCCCGCCGCCCGCGCGCGCAGCCAGCGCTGGTGGAACGGCACCAGACCCGAATCGCGCCCGACGTCGCCGAAGGCGTGGAGGTAGCGCTCGCCCGGCGCGCCCCAGCCGACGAACTCGATGCCGAGCTTGTACGTGCCCTGGGTGGCGTCGAGGAAGGCGCGCTCGTCGAGGCCTAGCGCCTGGTTGAAGGTGCGGATCTGCGGGATCGTCGCCTCGCCGACACCGACGGTGCCGATCGCCTCCGATTCGACCAGCCGCACGCGCCAGCCGGGGCCGAGCAGGTGCGAGAAGGCCGCGGCGCACATCCACCCCGCGCTGCCGCCGCCGGCGATGACGATGGTGCGCATGCGTGGCTCTCCGCGGCGGATCGGGGCGTGGATCGTGAGAGGTCGCGCGCTTCGAGGCAAGCGAGCGCGGCTCCGCCCTCCCCCCCGCGGCGGAAGGGAGGGCGGGAACCCGGTCAGAACCGGTAGGTCAGCCCGACATAATAATCGGTGCCGTAGCGCTGATAGCGCCGCACCTGGCGCGGGTCGCCGTTGGTGTACTGGTAGAAGGCCTGATCGGTCAGGTTCTTCGCCTGCGCCAGGATGGCCAGCCCCTGGAGCGGACCGCTCTGGAATTCATAGCCGATCTGCGCGTCGAGGATTCCCTCCGCCTTGGCGGTGTTCAGCTCCGGCGTGGCGGACAGGCCGCGCACCTCGGCGAGGAACTCGGAGCGGTAGCGGTAGGTCGTGCGCGCCTGGAAGCCCCATTTCTCGAAATAGGCGGTGCCGTTGAGCACCCACTTCGACAGGCCCGGCACCGTCTGCGTGTCCGCCGGCGCGCTGTCGTAGCGTACCGCCGAGCTGGTGTAGCTGCCGCTGCCGAACAGGCCGAAGCCGTCGAGCGAGCGCGTCAGCATGCGCAGCGGCAGCGACAAGGTCGCCTCGGCACCGAGGATCTCGCCGCGGCCCGAGTTGGCGGGCAGCTTGAACAGGCCGTTCTGCGCGTTCTGCGCGCGCACGATGGCCTGCTGCTCGGGCGTCAGCGAGCTGAGCAGCGGCGAGAAGTCATACAGCACGTTGTTGTTCGGATCGACGTAATCGGTCAGCCGCTTGTAATAGCCGGTCAGCGCGACATAGCCGCCGCCGGGGAAGTATTTCTCGAACGACATGTCGATGTTGGTCGACTTGTACGGGCGCAGCTGGAAGTTGCCGCCGTCCGACGAGAAGGGGCTGTTGAGCGGGTCTGACCCACGCCCGACGTTGCCCGGCGTGATCGCGACGTTCTGCGAGATCCGCTCCTGGTCGAGCCGCGGGCGCACCATCGTCTGCGACGCGCCCATCTTGACGAAGCCGCTCGGGATCAGCTCGACCGACAGCGTCGCGCTGGGCAGCACGTTGGTGTATTTCACGCCGCCCGCCACCTCGGACAAGGTCACCGTGCCGGCGTTGAGGCCAGCGATGCGGCCGGTCGAGCTCTGGTCGGTGTGCACCACCTGGACGCCGAGCGAGCCCTTCATCGCCTTGCCGCCGGCGGTGCCGTCGAACACCAATTTGGCGTAGCCGGTCGCGACCTTCTCCTTCACGCCCCACACCTTGGCGAGGCTCTCCGGGCGGTTGTCGAACACCGGGGTGAGCAGGTCGAGCACGCCGCGCGAGTCGAGCGCGAGGATGTTGGGCACGCCGATGAAGCCGAGCGAGACCGGATCGAGCACCACGTCGCTCGGCACCGCGATCGAGGTGGTGGTCCCGCTGGCGACGGTGCAGCCCGTGCCCATGCCCGACGGGCAGTAGAAATAGGAGGTGTATCGCGCCTTCTTCTCGCGCTGCGAGTAATTGGCGCCGGCCTCCCAGCCGCGGATCACGCCCAGGTCGGCGAAGTCGCCGGCCAGGCTCGCGCGCAGCGACTTGAGGTCGTCGCTGAACTTGGGCCGGTTCTGGAAGCCCGCCTGCACCACCGCGTTGGTGCCGTTATAGCCCCAGCCGCCCGGGTCGGTGATGCGGATCACGTCGGTGTTGCTATAGTCGAGCGTCGGCACGATCGAGTAGATGCCGCTGTTCTGGCGCGTGATCGTGATCGTGTCGCGCTGCCCGGTCCCGCCATAGCCGGTGCCGGAATAGGTCTCGATCAGCTCGTCCCGGCGGTTGGCGTGCGACCAGCTCGCGTCGACGTTGAGGTGGATCGACTCGGACAGCTTGAGATCGTTGTTCCAGCCGAACGAATACATGTCGGCGCGGCGCTCGTTGAGGTCGTTGCGCTGCACGGTATACTGCGGCGAGAAGGTCGCGGTCTGGACGTAGCCGTCCTGCACCGTCACCGAGCCGGGGTTGGGCGCGACGTTATAGCCCAGCGGGAACTCGATCCCGCGCAGGTGCTGCGTCTCCTCGAAATGCGTGTACAGCGCGTCGAAGGTCGAGTGGAACGAGTCGCTCGGCTGCCACTCGATCGTGCCGACTCCGCCGTAGCGCTTGAGCAGGTTTGACTGCACATAGGGCTTGGCGCCGCCGAGCAGGCACGGGTTGCCGCCTGCCGCGTCGCAATTGGCGTTGCGGTCGTTGAGCCCCGGATAGCCCCAGGCCTCGTACTTGTCGTAGTTGGTGGGCGATTCCTGCGCGGCGAGGCCGATCGAGATGCCGAGCGTGTCACCCGCGAACTTGTCGACGAAGGTGGCGGTGGCGCGATAGCCGTAGCGCTGCCCGTCGGGGTTGCGCTTGCCGATGCCGTTCATCTGGCCGCGCGCCGAGACGACGAACAGCCGCTCCTTCTGGTCGAGCGGGCGCAGCATGCGCAGGTCGACCGTGCCCGACACGCCGGCCGCGATCAGCGACGCGTCGGCCGACTTGTAGACGTTGACGTTGCTGAAGAACTCCGACGGATATTGGTCGAACTCGACGCCGCGGTTGTCGCCCGTGGTGACCTGCTCGCGGCCGTTGAGCAGGGTGGTCGAGAAATCGGGGCCGAGGCCGCGGATCGACAGGCTCTGGTCGCGGCCCTCGACGCGCTGCGCGGTGACGCCGGGCAGGCGCGCGAGCGAGTCGGCGACCGACACGTCGGGCAGCTTGCCGATGTCCTCGGCCGAGACCGAGTCGACGATGATCGTCGAGTTGCGCTTGATCTCGGCCGACTTGGCGAGGCTGGCGCGGATGCCGGTGACGACGATCTCGTCCGCGCCCGCCTCGGTCGCGGTGGGATCGGGGTTGGCGTTGGCGTCGGGCGTGGGATCGGCCGGCGGCGCGGGCTGGTCGACCGTCGCCTTGGCGGTCGGGTTGGCGGTCGGCGCGGCCGGCTGCGGCGGCGCCTCCTGCGCCTGCGCGGCGGTGGCGACGAGCAGCAGCGCCGCGGCGAGCGCGCCGCCGCTTGCGTGCGAGACGAGGCGCGTGCGCGCCGACGATACGGATGACGAGCGGTCCAAGACGATCCTCCCCTGTCCCGGCGGCCGCGTTGGTGCGACCGTGCCTGGGTTGATGCCGCCGATTAGGCCCGCGCCGGACCGCGTCACAAGAAAGCCACATACGTATTCAGCCGCCTCGGGGCGGGCTGTGGCGCGTCGGACACAGCGGGTCTGGCGGCGTGCACGAGGGAACGAGGGCGGCCGGCGCGACGTTGGCGCGCTTCAGCCGACGGAGATTGTCATGACCCGTGCCCTGCCCCGCGCCGCCGTCCTCGCCGCCCTCCCGCTCGCGCTCGCGCTTGGCGCCTGCGGCAAGGGCGACCAGACGATCACCACCGACGAGAACAACAATGTCGTCGCCAACGAGAGCCAGGCCAACGGCCTCACCGCTTCTGGCGCGGCGGGCGACGTGATGGCGACGGACAATACCATGAGCGGCAACGGCATGACGATGGAGAATGGCGACACGCTCGGCGACCTGTCGAACGGGACGATGTCGGGCGCGAAGTGAGGGGAAGAGGCGGCTGACGATGCGCCCGCCGCGATGACGTTAAGGTCGGTGGAAGCACGGGTGCATGCATCAGGAACCGATGACGGCTATGCTCGCCGATCCTGCCCTGCAGGGCCGTCGATGCATCATTGAGCGCGGACGCTCCACCATGTCATCCCGGCCTTGAGCCGGGATCCATGGCGCCGCAGAAACAACGGCTCGATCGCTCGCGGCACGATGGATCCCGGCTCAAGGCCGGGATGACGACAGGTGGCGAAGATTTCTTCCAGGGAACTATGGGGAAACGCCCACCCGGCCCCCGCTCTCATCCCTACTTCCCCGCCTCCCACGCGCGCTGGCCGCCGATCCACGTCTCCAGCACCTTGGTCTGACGCAGCTCCGACGCGCCCGCGAGCATCGGGTCGCGGTCGAGGATCAGGAAGTCGGCGCGCTGGCCCGGCGCCAGCACCCCGAAGCGATCCTCCGCGAACCCCGCATAGCTCGCGCCGCCGGTATAGGCCCACCACGCCTGCTCGCGCGTCACCGCTTGCTCGGGGTGCCAGCCGCCGGCGGGCTCGCCGTTCGCGTCGGTGCGCGTGAACGCCGCCGCCCAGCCGGCCCAGGGATCGGGCCGCTCGACCGGCACGTCCGAGCCGAACGCCAGTTTCGCGCCGCTGTCGAGCAGCGACTTCCACGCATAGGCGCCCCCCAGCCGCGCCGGGCCGAGCCGCGCCTCCGCCATCAGCCGGTCGCTGGTCTGATGCGTCGGCTGCATCGAGGCGATGATGCCGTAGCGGCCGAACGACGCGAAGTCGGCGGGGTCGACCACCTGCGCGTGCTCGATCCGCCAGCGCCGGTCGCCTTTATAGGTCTGCGACAGCTCGGCGATCGAGTCGATCACCTGCGAGTCGGCGCGGTCGCCGATGGCGTGCACCGCCACCTGATAGCGGTCCATCGCGGCGCGGCTCATGATGTTCTGCAGCTGGTCGTCGCTGAGGAAGCCGAGCCCGCGCTGCCCCGGCGCGTCGGCGTAATCGGCCTTGAGCCACGCCCCGCGCGAGCCGAGCGCGCCGTCGGCGTAGAGCTTGACCCCCTCCAGCCGCAGCCGGTCGTCGTACAGCCACGGCGTCGGCCCGGTGCCGCCGATCGTCACCGCGGTGTCGATGCCGAGCGCGTAGGACATGATCCGCACGCGCAGCGCGCCGGTGTCGCCCATGCGGCGATAGGTCATCCAGTCGTCGAGGCTCGTCCCCATGTCCGCGATCGCGGTGACGCCATAGCCGAGCAGGATCTGCTGCGCCTTGAGGAAGGCGGCGGTGCGGTCCTTCGGGCTGACCTTGGGGACCACCTTCTCCACCAGGTCGGTGGCGCGATCCACCAAGGTGCCGAGCGGCTTCTCGATCCGCCCGCCCGCCGGGTTGGGCGACGCGGCAGTCACGCCGGCGGCCTTGAGCGCGGCCGAGTTGGCCCATAGCGCGTGCCCGTCGGCGCGCGTCATCACCACGGGGCGGTCGGCCACCGCGGCGTCGAGGTCGCCGGCGGTGGGGAAGCGGCCGAGCCCCCACACTTCCTGGTTCCAGCCACGACCGACGATCCACGGCCGCTCCGGATTCTCGCGCGCATAAGCGGCGATCTTGGCCTTGGCCTCGTCGAGCGTGCGCGTGTCGGAGAGATCGAGCGTCAGCGCGGCGATGCCGAGCTGGACGACATGGCCGTGCGCGTCGATCATGCCGGGCACGAGCACGCGACCCTTCATGTCGGCGCGCCAGTCGTAGCGCGGGCCGGGGTTCTTCTTGGTCGGCTTGGATGGCTGCTCGTCGGGCGCGATCAGCCGGACCACCTTGCCCTGCGCGTCGATCACCATTGCCTTGAAGCGGACGACTCGCTGGTCGCGGTCGAGCGTGAGGCCGGTGACATTGTCGATCAGCGCGTCGGCGGCGGCCCCGGGCGCCGAGGCGAGGCAGGAGATCGCGAGGGCGGCGCCGAGCAGGCGCGGGAGCAAGCGGCGGTTCATGCGATCGCCATATGATCGCGCGCGGTCTTTGGCGAGGGTGCGATGCGCGGGTACGTAGGTCGGGCAGGAGCGGTGACGCTGGCGCTGTGGACGGCCACGTCGGTGGCGACCGCGCAGCCGCTGACGTGGACGAAGAAGACGCCCGCTTACGCCTTCGCCTACACGATCCCGCGTGCCGCCGGCGACATCGCGCCGCTGCGCCGCTGGCTCGAGCGCGATCAGGCCGGTTTTCGCCGACGCTTCACGGCGGAGGCCGAGGCGGATTATGCCGAGATGCGACGAGCGAAGGACCGCGATTTCTTCGCTTACGACGGCAGGCGTACATGGAAGGTGGTGGCGCAGACACCGCGGCTGCTCAGCCTCTCGAATGAGACCTATCTGTATACCGGCGGCGCGCACGGCCGGACGTTGATCGACTCGTTCGTCTGGGACAAGGCGCGCGCGACGCTGGTGGAACCGACCGCCTTCTTCTCCTCGCCCGCGCTACTCCAGCGCGTGTTGGGCGCTCGCTGGTGCGCCTGGCTGGCGCGCGAGCGCGCGCGGCGGCTGGGCGGGCCGGTGGCGAAGGATCCCACCTTCCCCTGCCCCAAGATCGCCGAGCTGACGCTGCTGCTCGGCTCGACTGACCGGCGCGCGATCGACCGGGTCGGGCTGATCGCCGGGCAATATGTCGCGGGGTCCTACGCGGAAGGCATGTACGAGATGACCGTGCCGGTCACGCCCGAGCTGCTCGCCGCGGTTCGGCCGGAGTGGCGCGGGGTGTTTCGGGTGCAGCAGTAGGAGTCATCGTCGCCGCGCCCACGTGGCAGTCGGTCGCCGCGTAGACGCACTGCCCCCTCCGTCATCCTGAACTCGTTTCAGGATCTACTCAACCGCGAGCGCCGCCACCGGCTCGTAAGCGACACGGTGGATCCTGAAACAAGTTCAGGATGACGGAAGGGGTGGCTGGCGTTCTCGGAAATATCTTTGGTCAATTGAACCGACGTCACGGGTGTCATCGCGTGCGCGGTCGCATGAGGATCAACCGCTTGCACCGCTTGAGCGGTACCTCCCCCCACCCCGCCGGCAATCCTCCGCCGTCACCGTGTAGCTCGTCTGCTCGCCCGGCCTGACGTCGCCACGCAGCACCTCGCGCCCGCTGCGGCACAACAGCCGCACCGTGCCGTCGAACGCCGGGCGCGTCGCCCAATAATCGCGCGCGAACGTGCGCAGCGGCCGGCGTCTCGCGCCGAGCCCGTCCTCCAGCACCGCCCCCGCGATCAGCGCGCGCGGGTCGTGCACCACCACGAAGCCGCGGGTGGCCAGGTCGATCGCGCTCACCGCCACGCCCGCGACGATCACCAGCAGCGCGATGCGAAGCGAGAAGAAGTAGCGCTGCACCGATGACCAATGCGCGTCGGCGCGGGGGTGTTCCTCTCTCCGCGATCATCGGCTAGCACGGCGCGATGGCCAGCCTTCCCGTGTCCGATCCCGCCCTGCCCGTCTCGATCGACGACGTCCGCGCCGCGCACGCGCGCATCGCGCCCTCGATCGTGCGCACGCCGACGCTGATCAGCCGAACGCTCTCCGAGCTGACCGGCGCGACCGTCTATCTCAAGTTCGAGAACCTCCAGTTCACCGCGGCCTATAAGGAGCGCGGCGCGCTCAACACCTTGCTCCAGCTGTCCGACGAAGCGCGCGCCAAGGGCGTGATCGCGGCCTCGGCGGGCAATCACGCGCAGGGGCTGGCCTATCACGCCAACCGGCTCGGCGTGCCCGCGACGATCGTGATGCCGCGCAACACGCCGACGGTGAAGGTCACCCAGACGCAGGCGCACCGCGCCGACGTGATCCTCGAGGGCGACACGTTCGACGCCGCCTACGCGCACGCGCGGCTGCTGGAATCGGAGCGCGGCTTCACCTTCGTCCACCCGTTCGACGATCCGCGCATCATCGCCGGCCAGGGCACGGTGGCGGTCGAGATGCTCGAGGACCATCCCGACATCGACACGTTGGTGGTGCCGATCGGCGGCGGCGGGCTGATCTCGGGCATGGCGACGGTGGCACGCGCCGCGGCGCGCCCGATCGAGGTGGTCGGCGTCCAGGCCGAGCTCTACCCCTCGATGTACAACCGCATCAACGCCACGCAGCTCGCCTGCGCCGGCGACACGCTGGCGGAGGGCATCGCGGTCAAGGAGCCGGGCGGCATCACCGCGCAGATGGTGGCGCGGCTGGTCGACGAGATCGTGCTCGTCTCGGAGCGCAGCCTGGAAGAGGCGGTGAGCCTGCTGCTCCAGATCGAGAAGACCGTGGTGGAGGGCGCCGGCGCGGCCGGGCTCGCCGCCTTGCTGGCGCATCCCGAGCGGTTCCGCGGGCGCACCGTGGGCGTCGTGCTGTGCGGCGGCAATATCGACACGCGGCTGCTCGCCAACGTGCTGCTGCGCGACCTCGCGCGCTCGGGGCGGCTGGCGCGGCTGCGGCTCCAGCTGCAGGACCAGCCCGGCGCGCTGTACGGCGTGATGCGCGTGTTCGATCGCGAGCGGGTCAACATCATCGAGATCTATCACCAGCGCGTGTTCACCACGCTGCCCGCCAAGGGCCTGATCACCGACATCGAGTGCGAGGCGCGCGACCGCGCGCATCTCGACCGGCTGATCGTGGCGCTGCGCGAGGCCGGCTATGAGGTGCGCCCCGTCGACCTCGCCTGAACCGATATGAGCAAGGCAATGGCGCGGAAATCTTGGTGAATCCACTTTTCACCATCGGCGCGACCCTACATATGGGAGATCACGCACCGGGGCGGAGTCGAAGAGGAGGCTGAAGGCGGTGACCGCGCCATTCCGATTTCCGCGCTTCTTCGTCACCAGCCCGCAGCCGTGCCCGTATCTGCCCGGCCGGCAGGAGCGGAAGGTCTTCACCGAGCTGAGCGGCCCCAACGCGGGCGAGCTCAACGATGCGCTCGGCCGCATCGGTTTCCGCCGCAGCCAGTCGGTCGCCTATCGGCCGAGCTGCGCTGGTTGCGCCGCCTGCGTGTCGGTGCGCGTGCTGACGCACCAGTTCGAGCCCAACGCGAGCCAGCGCAAGCTGATGCGCCGCCACGCCGATCTCGAGGTGAGCGCGTGCCGCCCCTGGGCGACCGACGAGCAATATCAGCTGCTGCGCCAGTATCTCGCGGCGCGTCATCCCGGCGGCGGGATGATCGGCATGGACGAGATGGACTATGCGGACATGGTCGAGCAGTCGCCGGTCAACTCGGTGGTGGTGGAATATCGCGAGCCCGCGGTCGGCGACCGCCCCGGGCGGCTGGTCGGCGCCTGCCTCACCGATCGCCAGACCGACGGCCTGTCGATGGTCTACAGCTTCTTCGCCACCGAGCAGGACGCGCGACCGGGGCTGGGCAATCTGATCATCCTCGATCACATCGCGCGCGCGCGCGAGGCCGGCCTGCCCTATGTGTACCTCGGCTATTGGGTGAAGGGCTCGGCGCGGATGGCGTACAAGACGCGCTACCGCCCGCTCGAGATGCTCGGCCCGCGCGGCTGGACGCTGATGCCCGAGGAAGAGAGTACCGCGATCCGGGTGTGAGGGATGGGGGAGCGGTGTGGTCGCTCGGCGTGCCCGCCCCCGTCCACTGGCCTCATCCTGAAGTCGTTTCAGGATCCACGCCGCGGCTCCGGACCCTAACTGTTCATTGTCGCTGAGGCGGCTCCCCCTTCCCGTCATCCCGGGCTCGACCCGGGATCCATGGTGCCGCGAGCGCCGCCGGCGTTGCTCCCGCGGAAGGATGGATCCCGGCTCAAGGCCGGGATGACGGAGGGCTCTCGCGAGGGTCTCGCTTGCGCAGGAGCCCAGGGCCACTACGCGCACCGCCTGCGACTCTGGGTTCCTGCCTGCGCAGGAACACGGCGTCGGCAAAGCGCCCGCCTCACTCTCCCGCCAGATAGCGCGCGAGCGGCTCGATCATCTCCTCGGGGAGACGCCGCGCGATCACTGGCATCACCTGCTGCGGCTGGCGCGCGTCGACGATCTTCTCGTCGCCGCGCCAGTGCCGCAGCCGCTCGGCGAGATACACCGCGCGCTGGCCCGCGAGCACCGGCTGCGGCTTGCCCCGCGCGTGGCAGCTCGCGCAGGCCGGCAGCTGGCGCTCGGGCAACCCGCGCTCGACGATCAGCCGCGCGCGCGCGTCGCGCCCCGGTGCCGCGCCCAGCCCCGGCAGCGCCGCGAAATGCGCCACCAGCGCGCGGCGCTGCGCGGGCGTGAGCACCACGGCGGCGTTGGCCATCACCGCGCTCTGCCGCCGCCCGTCGGCATAGGCCGCCAGCGCCGCCTCGAGGTAGCCGGCGCGCTGTCCGCCGAGCACGGGAATGTCGGGCTGGCCGCGCCCGCGCCCGTCCGCGCCGTGGCAGGCGACGCAGCCCGCCAGCGTCGCGCCGGCGAGCGCGCGCGCGTCGGTGGTCCCCGCGCCGGTCGCGCCGCCGCTGAGCAGGCGGTACTCGGCCGCCGACATCACCGGCAGCCGCCGCACGAAGGCGACCATGCGGCGGATCTCGTCGTCGCGCCCTTTCCCGCCCCACGCCGGCATGCCGCTATATTTGACGCCGTGGCGCAGGATGTAGAACAGCTGCTTGTCGGTCCATTGCTTCGCGTTGACCGACAGGTCGGGGGCGGGTGGCATCGCCTGCTGCATCACCGGCGAGGGGCGCTGGCCCGGCGCGCCGTGGCAGGTCGCGCAGGCCGCCGCGAAATGGCCCGCCGCGCTCACCATCGCGCCGTCATGCGCGATCGGGTCCCTGGGCGAGTCGAAGAAGCTGTGCGTCTTGACCGAATTGCGCATCGTCCAGTGGAGGAACCACTCGGTCACCGCCCAATGACCCGACGAGGCGGCGATGTTGAAGATGCCCGACCAGGCGAACAGCAACCCTGCCGCCGCCAGCGTCGCCAGCGCGGCGACCAGCCGCTTCCAGGTCACCCGGATCGTCATGCCGCGCGCGGCTCCCGCAAGAGGGTGGCGAGCAGCCACAGCCCGCCAAGGCAGTAGCTCGCGCCGCCCACCACCAGCATCACCACGCCGCCGAGCTGCTGGTCGGCCAGCGCGTCCAGCCCCGGCGCGGGGTGCATCGCCATCATCGCGTAGAGCGGGCGCGGCGCCAGCCCGATCAGCGCGCCCAGCAGCGTCATGTGCATCGAGGTGAGCAGCAGCGCCGCCGCCCCCGCCGCGGCCTGCGCCAGCGCGGCGCGCCACAGCGCCACGCCCGCGGCGAGGAACAGCGCCTGCTCGGCCAGCGCGACGGCGGCGTGGGCATCGGCGAGCGCGCGCAGCGCGGGAAAGTGCCACGCCCAGACGATCGCGAACTCCACCATCGCCCAGAGCAGCGGCGCTCCCACGCTTCGCGGACGCCGCGGCAGCGCGGCGGCGAGCGCGGGCGCGGCGACCGCGACCGCGCCCATGTGCGCCGCCATATGCCCGGTCATGCCGAGCCCGGTGAAGGCGAGCGCGGTGGCGCCGAGCGCGAGCGTCAGGCCGGGCGCGGCTCTCATCGGCAGTCCGTCAGCAGCAGCGCGGGCGCGGCGGTGAAGAGCACCGCGACGAAGCTCAGCCCGGCGAGCAGCAACGTCGCGGTGGCGAGGAAACGCAGCCGGTCGATGTCGGTGCCCTCGTCATGCGGCGGGTCGTCCCCCGGCGTGCGCGACTGCACCCAGGCAATCCAGCCCGAGGCGAGGATGATCGCCAGTGCCGCCCCCGTGCCGACCACGAAGGCGGCCGGGAAGCGCGGGAAGGCACCGAGCTTGGCACAGCTCACCGCCACCCAGAGGTAGCAGAACAGGAAATGCACCGCCCAGACGGTCGGCGGCACGATCAGCGTCCACAGCGTGACTCGCAGCCCGCGGATACGCTCGCCCAGGCGCTGCCGGCCGCGGGGGGCGTCCTCCTTCATGCCGCCCCCGGGAACAGGCCGATCGTGGCGTAAGTCACCACCGCGGTCAGCGCCATGAAATGCTGGTAGACGGTGATGTTGCGCAGGTCGGCGTCGTGGCGCGGCGTCATCCGCCCAGCGAGACTCCGTGCCAGCGTGTAGAGCTGCATGATCGCGCCGACGCCGCAATGCGCCGTCGTCCAGATCGCCAGCGTCCACACGATCGCGGGATAGACGTGGAGCTCGGGCTGGAGGCCGCTCAGCCACGGCCCCGCCAGCCCCGCGCCGATCGCGCCGAGCGACAGCAGCGCCGCCGTCGCCAGCGCCGCGCGCGCGGCGCCGACCGCCTCGCGCCGGTTGAGCGCGCGCGCGGCGACCGTCAGCGCCCAGCTCGCCAGCATCACCGCCATCGCCAGCATCGGCCAGAAGCTGCCCGGCCCGTCCATGCCCGGGCCGCTCGGCGGGAAGTCCTCGTGCCGCGTCCAGAAGAAGTAATAGCCGAACACCAGCCCCGAGAAGGCGGTGGCATCGGCCATCATCGTGATGAACATCGCCCACCAGCCGCTCGCCGACGCGCCCGAAATATAGAGCGGCAGGTCGATGCCGTGCCCGATCGGCTTGCAGTCCTTCTCCGGGATCTCGGCGGTGCCGGTCCACAGCCAGTAGAGCACCAGCGCCAGCGTCACCACCGCCCCGACCAGCGCGGCCCAGTAGAGATGGTAGGTCGTCAGGATGAAGACGCTGCCCAGCGCGATCGCGGTGAGCATCGGCACCACGCTGGGCCCGCCGAGCCGCAGCACCTGCACCGGCCGCGCGTCGAGCACGCTGGTGACGATCGTCTCGCGCCGCCCCTCTTCCGCGTCGGGCAGGAAGAAGCGGCCCTCGTCGACCTTGGCCACGAAATCCTTCTGGTCCCAGATCGGGTAGCGGCTCTCGATCAGCGGGATCGAGCGGATGCCCCAATCCTCGTCGTCGGGATGGGCGAGCCACTCGAGCGTGCCCGCGGCCCAGGGATTGCGCGGCGACTTGGCGCGGCGCGGGCTCAGCGCGAGGTCGACGCACACCAGCAGCACGCCCGCGGCGAAGACCCAGGAGCCGATCGTCGAGGCGAGATTGAGCCCGCCGATGCCGAGCTCCTCCGGATAGGTGAACACGCGCCGCGGCATGCCCATCAGCCCGGAGAAATGCATCGGGAAGAAGGTGAGGTTGGCGCCGCCGAACAGCAGCCAAAAGGCGGCGCGCCCGATCCGGTCGGACAGCTTCTTCCCCGTGATCAGCGGCCAGTAATAATACAGCCCGCCGAACAGCGGGATCAGCGTGCCGCCGATCAGCACGTAGTGGAGGTGCGCGACGATGAAATAGGTGTCGTGCGCCTGCCAGTCGAACGGCGCGATCGCCACCATCACCCCGGTCAGCCCACCGATCACGAAGATCGCGATCGAGCCCGTCACGTAGAGCAGCGGCGTCGACCAGGTCACGCGCCCGGCCCAGAGCGTGGCGATGAAGGCGAAGATCTGGATGCCGGTCGGGATCGCCACCGCCTCCGACGCGGCGGAGAAAAAGGCCAGGCTGATCTTGGGCAGCCCGGTGGTGAACATATGGTGCACCCACAGCCCGAAGCTGAGGAACGCCGTACCCACCGCGGCGAGCACGATCCAGGGATAGCCCAGCAGGTGGCGCCGCGCGAAGGTCGGCACGATCATCGCGAACAGCGCGATCGAGGGCAGGAAGACGATATAGACCTCGGGGTGGCCGAAGATCCAGAACAGGTGCTGCCACAGGATCGGGTCGCCGCCCTTGGCCGCGTCGAAGAAGGGCCAGCCGAGCAGCCGCTCCAGCTCGAACAGCACGTCGCCCGCGATCAGCGGCGGGAAGGCGAACAGGATCATCACCGCGACGACCAGGATGTACCAGGCGTAGAGCGGCATCAGGTTGAGCCGCATGCCCGGCGGGCGACATTTGAGCACGCCGGTGATCAGCTCGACCGCGGCGGCGACCGACGACACCTCGATGAAGCTCAGCCCCAGCATCCAAATGTCCGCGCCGAGCCCGCTGAGGTCGGTGCGCGTGGTGAAGGGCGGGTACATGAACCAGCCGCCGTCGGGCGCGGCGTCGAAGAAGATGGAGCCCGAGACGAAGACGCCGCCGATCAGGAAACTCCAATAGCCGAACGCGCTGAGCCGCGGGAACGGCAGGTCGCGGGCGCCGAGCAGCTGCGGCAGCAGGATGATCGAGACCGCCTCGAACATCGGCACCGCGAACAGGAACATCATCATCGAGCCGTGCAGCGTGAACAGCTGGTTGAAGGTCGACGGCGTGACCAGCTCGTTGCCCGGCTGCGCCAGCTGCACGCGCATGATCAGCGCGAGCACGCCCGCGAACAGCATGAAGCCGAAGGCGGTCAGCGTGTACCACACGCCGACCTGGTTGTTGTTGGTGTCGGTCCAGCGCAGGAACAGGCCCTTGGGCGGCGCCCAGACGGCGCGCAGCCGTTCCTCCTGCGCCGCGCGCAGCGCGGGATCGTCCTGCGCGTGGAGGCTCATCGGTTCGTCTCCAGCCAGCGCGCGATCGCGGTGGCGTCGGCGGCGGACATCTGCGGGTAAGCGGGCATGCGCGCGCCGGGCTTCACCGCGGGCGCGTCGCGGATGAAGCGGACGAGGTTGGCGGTGGTGAGCGGCTGGATCCCCGCCGCCATGCTCGCCCGCGCGCCGAGATGGGTGAGATCCGGCCCGATCGCGCCCGCCGCGCCGGTGCCGCGCACCGCGTGGCAGCCGCCGCAGCCGTGGGCGTCGAACAGCCGCGCACCCGTCGAAGCGGCGGTGGTGACCGGGCGGCGCTCGGCAGCGAGCCAGGCGTCGAAGGCGGCGGGTTCCATCGCCACCACGTCGAACGCCATCAGCGCGTGGCTCAGCCCGCAGAACTCGGCACATTGCCCGCGGAAGCGCCCGGCGCGCGTGGCGTGGACGACGAGCGTGTTGGTCCGCCCCGGCACCATGTCCATCTTGCCGGCGAGCCCGGGCACCCAGAAGCTGTGGAGCACGTCGCCGCCCTCGAGCGCGAGCACGACGTCGCGCCCGACCGGCAGGCGCAGCTCGTTGGCCGAGGTCACCGCCGCGGCGCCGGCGGGCCGATAGGCCATGCGCCACCAGAATTGCTCGCCGGTGACGGTGACGCGCAGGTCATCCCGCGCGGCGCGGATCGGGCGCATCGCGGGCAGCGTCGCGATCAGCAGCGCGAGCAGCACGACGCTCGGCACGATGCCGCCCGCCCACAGCACCAGCCGCATCCCCTGCCGGTGCGTCAGCGCGCCCTCGCGCGAGCGCGACGCGGCGACCATCAGCGCGGCGAGCGCCAGCGCGATCGCCACCGCGCCGAGCACCATCCAGCCCGTCAGCCCGGCGAGCCACGCGGCCTCCGTGCCGAATGTGGTGAATGCGGATTGCCGCCCCGATCCGATGATGTCGCCCCCTTTCCAACGATAAGGTTCCGACACGGGCTTTGTTCCTGACGCGGCGGCGACGATTTGTTGCTGAACCGCCCGGCCGGCCCCGGCGCTAAAGCTAAATTTAGACTCGCTGTCGCATAGCGCCTGACGGGGGACGCCAAGTCGGGGGGCTGGTCGGGCGGTGCTGGTAACGATCAAGACGAGTGCGGCGCGTCCGGGAATGTACGTCCACGCGGTGGCGGGCGGATGGATCGCGAGCCCGTTCTGGCGCAAGCAGCTCGTGCTCGCCGATGCGCGCGACGTCGCCAAACTGATCGACAGCGGCGTGGCCGAGATCGTGATCGACACCGACAAGGGCGTCGGTCCGCTCGTCACGCCACGCGTGGCGCCACCCGCCGCCGTCGACACCCCGCCCGCCACCGAGCAGCCCGCCGCCCCGGCGCGCCGCGTCCGCCGCCGCGCGCTGTCCGAGCTGGACCGCGCGCGCGCGCTGGTGGAACAGTCGCGCGCCGCGATGATGCAGATGTTCGCCGACGCGCGGATGGGCCATGCGGTCGACACGGACGCGCTCCACCCGCTGGCCGAGGCGATCGCCGACTCGGTGGCCCGCGACGCCACCGCGCTCATCACGGTCACCCGGCTGCGCAGCAAGGACGAATATACCTGGCTCCACTCGCTCGCGGTGGGCGCGCTGTTGATCGGCTTCGGGCGTCATCTCGGCCTCCCCGAGGAGGGGCTGCGCGACCTCGGGCTCGCGGGATTGCTCCACGACATCGGCAAGATGGCGGTGCCCAGCGCGGTGCTCGAGAAGAGCGACCGGCTGGATCCCGCCGAGCTGGCGGTGGTGCGGCATCACCCCGAGAAGGGGCACCGGCTGCTGCTCGCGGGTGCGGTGCCCGAGGTGGTGCGCGACGTCTGCCTGCACCATCACGAGCGCGTCGACGGTCGCGGCTATCCGTACGGACTGAGCGGCGCCGACCTCAGCCTCGCCGCGCGCATGGCGGCCGTGTGCGACGTCTATGACGCGGTCACCTCGGTGCGCCCCTACAAGAAGCCGTGGCTGCCCGGCGACGCGCTCGCGCGGATGCTCTCCTGGGAGGGGCATTTCGACCCCGAGCTGCTGGCGAGCTTCATCGATCATATCGGCATCCACCCGCCCGGGGCGCTGGTGCGGTTGCGCTCGAACCTGCTCGCACTGGTGCTCGGCACCAATGCCGACGACCCCACCGCGCCACCGGTGCGCGCCTTCTTCGACGTGCCCACGCAACAGCGGCTCGCCCCGCACGACCGCACCACCGACGCCGCGGGCGACCCGATCCTGTGCGGCGAGCGCGGCGGCTATTGGTTCGGCGCGGACTGGGACGCGCTGCGCGAACGGCTGGTCGACGCGGACGCCGCTGCGGCGGGAACGCCGTCGTGCGCGCGAGCGGCATGATGATGGCGAGCCATCACACGCGCGCCTGCCCCGCGGCGGCGCCTACCCCGCCGCTGCGCCGGGTGCTCGGCTGGCTCGGATCGTCGCGCGCCGAGCGCGCCGACGCGCGCGTCGCGGCGCGGCGCCGGCTGTTCGACTCGATCGGCGAGATGCTGTTCGCCAGCGCGCTCGCGCCGTCGCCGCGCAACTATGGGTTGGTCCACGCCTTCCTCTCGGGCGAGGACGTCGCCACCAGCGCCGCGGTGGCCGAGGCGGTGCGCGACTCGGGCCGGCTGAGCGAGGGCGCCGCGGCGAAGATCGCCGAGGGCCATGCCGCCACCGATCTGGGCGCGGACACGATCGCGCGGCTGACCGAGACGCTGGAGGCCCGGATCGCCGACTGCCTCGGTGCCGCGGGCGCGTCGCGCCAGTCGGCGGAGCGGTTCGGCACTGCGCTGGAGGGCGAGGCCGCGCGCTTCGCCGACGATCCCGGGGCGACGATCGAGCGCGTCGTGGCGCTGACGCGCGACGCGATCACCGCCACCCGCCTCGTCGAGCAGCAGCTCGAACGCGCTCGGCGCGAGGCCGACGCGTTGCGCCGCGACCTCCACCAGGCGCGCCGCGCCGCCGAGCGCGACCATCTGACCGGCCTGCCCAACCGCCGCGCGTTCGAGGCGGCGCTGCGCGCGCTCGCCCATGGCGACGCCCCGGCGACGGTGGCGCTGTGCGACATCGACGACTTCAAGCAGGTCAACGACCGCTTCGGCCATCCCGCGGGGGACCGGGTGCTCCGCTTCGTCGGCACCTTCCTCCAGCGCGAGCTGGGCAGCGACGTGCTGGTGGCGCGCCACGGCGGCGAGGAGTTCGCGTGCCTGTTCCGCGGCACCACCGCCGATGCCGCGCTGGCCCGGCTGGATCGCGCGCGCGAGCGGCTGGCGGCACGCTCGCTGGTCAACCAGGAAACCGGGATCGCGTTCGACCGGGTGACCTTCTCGGGCGGGGTGGCGCAACTCGGCGACACCGGGGCCGCCGCGGCGCTGGGCGAGGCCGACCTCGCGCTCTACGCCGCCAAACATGCGGGCAAGAACCGGATCGGCGCTGGCGGCTGAGCCGGACCGGCGCCAGCGCCCCCCGTCAGGGCAGCTCGGGCGTCTCCGCCTTGGTGGCCGCCCTGCGCTCGCGCTTCCACCGCGTCGCATTCTGCGCGACGCAGCCGGTCGCGCCCGCGGCGCCGACCGTGGAGCAGCTGCCGACACCGACGACTCCGACGCCCTGGTTCGCCGCTTCCTTGGCCGCCCAGGCCTGGTTCTCGGGCGTCACCTCGAAGTTGCGCAGCTCCTTGGGGATGCGGAACTGTTCCTCGGCGGGGCGGCGGGTGCAGACCACGACCTCGGCGCCGTCGGCGTTGGTGGGGCAACGCTCGTTGCCGTAGAGCACCAGCACGCCGTTGACCGGCGCGTTGCGCGACACACCCTCGGTCGCGGTGGTGCGCGGCACGCGCGGCGCGTCGGGCGACGGCGGCCCGCTCTGTGCCAGTGCGGCCGCCGGTGCGGTCAGCAGCAGCGCCGCGGCGAAGACCCGTCCTACCATCACCTTTCCTCTCAGATCCTCTTGGCGGTCGCGATCGCCACCCGGCAGCCGAGCCGGATCATCGCCGACATCAGCGGATAGGCCGGCGCATTCTCCGCGCCGTGCGCCAGCGCGGTGTCGCGGTGCTCCAGCTCCTCGGCCTGGAACTCGCGGATCGCCTCGGACAATTCGGGGTCGCTGTCGCCCAGCGCGACGAGCTGCTCCTCATAATGTTTGTCGATCTCGGTCTCGACCGCGGCGGTGCAGGCCATCGCCGCCTCCGGTCCGATCGCGGCGGTGACGGCGCCCAGCGCGAAGCCCGCGACGTCCCAGAACGGCTGGAACAGCGTTGGCCGCACGCCGCGCTCGACGATCATGCGATCGAAGAAGGCGCGGTGCTTCTCCTCCTGCAAGGCCATCGCCGAGATCTTGCGCGCCATCGGCGAGCGCTGGCCCATGATCGCGAGCTGCCCCGCGTAGATGCGGATGGCGCCGAACTCACCCGCCTGGTCGACGCGGATCATCGAGTCGGTCGCGGCGGGCTTGTCGCCGGGCTTCCAGGTCATGCGCGCCTCCAGAGCTGCGATACGATCAGCGCCGCGCCGACGAAGGAGAGCAGAGCGTTCCATCCCGCCAGTGACACGCCGAGCAGCGACCATTGCGCCGCGTCACAGCGAACGATCGGCGCGGCGAGCAGGTCCTTGAGCGCCTGGTCGGTGGAGAGGCCGACCGTGCTGGTCGTCTGGGTGCAGGCGGTCACGCCCTGCCACCAGTGATATTCCACGCCGGCGTGGAACACGCCGATCGCGCCCGAGACGACGATCAGCGCCGCCGCGCCCGCCACCAGCGTCGCCTGCACGCGCGGCGCGCGGATCACGAAGGCCAGCGCGGCCATCGCCACCGCGCCATAATGCGGCCAGCGCTGCCAGTGGCACATCTCGCACGGATAGAGCTCGCCGATCAGCTGGAACGCCCAGGCGCCCGCGAGCAGCGCCGCGGGCACCAGCAGCGCGAGCAGTCGCGCGTTGCGCAGCCCCTGCCCCGTGCGCGCGCCGAACGGCCGATCGAGCGTCGCGCCGGTCACTTCTTGCCCGCCGCCGGCGGATTGCTCGCCATCGACTGGGTTACCGCGGCGACCTGCTGCGGCCCGCCGAGCCGCGCGATCGTCTTGAGCGCGTACCAGAGCTGGAAGTCCTCGACGCCCTGTTTCTTGAGCGACTCCGGCGTCGCGGTGAAGCGCGGGTCGTCCTTGGTGTCCTCCTCCAGCACCGCATTGTCGGGCGACTTGATCTCGTTGATCAGGTGGCGGCGCAGGTCGGCCTCGCGGAACACCGGGCGCGACTTGTAATCGGGGTCGGAGAGCTGGGGCACGCGGATGTCGGGCTCGATCCCGCCCTCCTGCACGCTTCGCCCCGACGGCGTGAAATAGCGCGCGGTGGTGAGCCGCAGCGCGGTGCGCGGCCCGAGCTGGAGCAGCGTCTGCACCGATCCCTTGCCGAAGCTGCGCTCGCCCATCACCAGCGCCCGGTGGTGATCCTGCAGCGCACCCGCGACGATCTCGCTGGCGGAGGCGGTGCCCGAGTCGGTCAGCACGATGATCGGCAGGCCGTGCGCGACGTCGCCGGGCTTGGCGAAATAGCGCTCGATGTCGTCCTTCTCGCGGCCGCGCTGGCTGACGATCTCGCCGCGCTCGAGGAAAGCGTCGGACACCTCGATCGCCTGGGTCAGCAGCCCGCCGCCGTTCTCGCGCAGGTCGACGACATAGCCGAGCGGCTTGTGCCCGAGCGACTTGTCGATCGCCATGACCGCGGCGCGCGTGTCGGCCCCGGTCGCCTCCGAGAAGGTGTTGATGTTGATGTAGCCGACGTCGCCCTTCACTTCCCATTTGACCGGGCGCTGGACGATGACCTCGCGCACGAGCGTGACGTCGATCGGCTTGTCGCGGCCGGGGCGGACGAGCGTGAGCGAGATCTTGGTGCCGGGCTTGCCGCGCATCTGCGCGGTCGCCTCGTCGAGCGTGCCGCCGTAGATCAGCTTGCCGTCGATATGCGTGATGAAGTCGCCCGACTTGATCCCGGCGCGCCCCGCGGGCGTGTCCTCCTGCGGCGAGACGACCTTCACCGCGCCGTCCTCCATCGAGACGGTGAGGCCGAGGCCGCCGTAATTGCCCTCGGTCTGGATGCGCAGGTTGTCGAAGTCCGAGGCGTCGACATAGCTGGAATGCGGGTCGAGCGCGGCGAGCATGCCGTCGATCGCGCCCTTGATCAGCTGCTCGTCGGTGACCTTGTCGACATAGTCGGCCTTCACGCGATTGTAGACATCGAGGAACGTGTCCATCTCGCGATAGGTGCTGGTATCGGCGGCGGCCATCGCACCGGTGGCGACCGGCACCATCGCGATCGTGGTGACCAGCGCGGCGGCCTGGAGCAGCTTGGACTTCATGCGAACGGTCGAGACCCCGGTGAGAGCGATCCCGCGATGTAGCGGAATTGCACCCGCGATCCTAGCGCCCGCGCGGCTGAACCGCGGCTGAGCGGGGGACGCAGGCGCGGCGCCCGCGTGATCGCTCATCCCGCCAGCTGCGCCACGTCGACCGGTACGCCACGGCGGCGCAGCTCCACCGTCACGGTGGCATCGCGCCGGTCGGGCGCCCGGCCGAGCGCGGCGCCCGCGGCCACGCGATCGCCGCGCGCCACCGCTGCGGCGCCGACACCGGTCACCAGCGTCTGCCAGCCGGCGCCATGGTCGAGGATCACGATCGTGCCATAGCTGCGGAACGGCCCGACATAGCGCACCACCCCCGCCGCGGGCGCGACCAGCGTCGCGCCGCGCGTCACCGCCAGCGTCAGGCCGCGCGAGCGGACCCCATTGTCCGACAGCTCGCCCAGCCCGGTGATCAGGCGCCCGGTCGCGGGCAGGCGATAGGCCGGCGACGGCCGCGCCGCCGGCGCGTCGCTGCGCGGCGGCCCCGGCAGCGCGATCAGGTCACCGAGCACCGCCTCCGCCCCGCCCAGCGCGGCGATCCGATCCGCGGTGTCGCGCGCGCTTTCCTCCAGCGCCAGCGCGCGTTCGTCGTCGCCGGCCAGCGCGGCGAGCCGCTCGCGCGCCTCGACCAGCCGCGCGCGCTCCGCGACGAGCGCGCGTTCGGTCAGCTGCGCACTCGCCGACAGCGCGCGCGTCCGCGCCAGTGCTCCGCGCAGGCGCGCGGTGCGCTGGTCGAGCCGCGCCGCCTGCGCGCCGAGCACCGCTTCCACATGGACGAGATCGCTCACGCTGCCCGGGCGGGCCAGCACGGCGGCGCGCGGGCGGCGTGCCATCGCCGCGGCCGCGGCGACGAGCCGGACCACCGGCCCCTGTTCCGCCGCCAGCCGCGCGCGCTGCCGCGCCAGCCGCGTCGCGATCGCCGCGGCGCGCGCGCGCTCGGCCGCGATCTCGGCCTCCGCCCCGGCGAAGGACGGCGCGGCGCGGCGCGCGGCCGGCTCGGGCAGCGCGTCCGCGCCCGGGCCGAGCAGCGCCGCGGCGAACAGCGCCGCGCCGAGGCGGATCAGCCGCATCGCCTCAGCCCTCGCGGTGATAGGGATGGTTGGCGAGGATGCTGGTCGCGCGGAACAATTGCTCCGCCAGCATCGCGCGGGCGAGCAGATGGGGCCAGGTGGCGCGCCCGAACGACAGCAGCAGATCGGCCTTGTCGCGCTCGGCGTCGGAGAAGCCGTCGGCGGCACCGATCAGGAAGCGCGCCTCACGCACCCCATCGTCGCGCCACCGGCCGAGCAGGGTCGCGAAGCCGGTGGAGGCGAGCACCTCGCCTTTCTCGTCGAGCAGCACGCGACGGCCCTGCGCGATGCCGTCGGGCTCGCGTCCGCCGCGATCGGGCAGCTCGCTCAGCCGCGTCGGCCAGGCGATCCGCTTGAGATAGCGGTCGACCAACTCGGCCTCGGGCGAGCGTCCGATCCGTCCGCGCGCGACGATGTGGAGCAACATGGCGCGAGACTAGCGGCTGCGCGCCGCGGCGTCATCCGATGTCTGCGACAGGCGCGGCGATCCTTCGTCCCGCGAGAGCAACGCCGGCGGCTCTCTATGCGCCTTGGGTCCGGACCCAAAAGGCGGCTTAGTCTTTCATCACCGTCATCCCGGCCTCACGCCGGGATCCATGGTGCCGCGAGAGCAACGCCGGCGATTCTCGCGGCGCGATGGATCCCGGGTCAAGGCTCTCCTGAGCTTGTCGAAGGGCCCGGGATGACGGGAGCCTTCTGCAAGGCTCTCGCCATCATCGGGATGCCCCCTCTACCGAGGGGCGTTGCCGCCCGTCCTACGCCACGCCGGCGGCGGGCGGCGCGTCGCCGAACGACCACATCCGCTCGAGATTGTAGAAGCTGCGCACCTCGGGACGGAACAGGTGAACGATCACGTCGCCGGCGTCGATCAGCACCCAGTCCGCGCTGGGCAGGCCCTCGATCCGTGCCGAGCGGCCGGTCTCGCCCTTGATCTTCTCGGCCAGCTTCGACGCCATCGAGGCGACCTGGCGGGTCGAGCGCCCGCTGGCGATCACCAAATGGTCCGCGATCGACGACTTGCCCGCGAGCGGGATCGAGATCGTGTCCACCGCCTGGTCGTCGTCGAGCGATTGCAGGACGAGCCGGTGCAGCGCCGCGGCCTGGTCGGCGTCGGCGGTGCGGTGAGCGGGGTCAGTGGCGGGCAAGGTGGCTCCTCAAGATGCCGCGGGCGCTGCGGCGGGCGTGTCGGTGGCGGATCGGAATCCGGCGAAACGTACGTGCCAGGCAGGATCAGCCGCGCGAAGCTGCGTCGCGGACGTCGGGTCAGGGCGGAAACGCAGCAGCACCAGGGCTGGCACACTCCACTTGGTCCACTTCCTCGCCTGGCGTGCGGGCCGCCGAAAGCGCCGCAGCCAACCCATCGCGGGGGCCGCGAGGGCGCGCGCATCATAACCCGGACGCGCCACCACCGCAATCGGCATCGTCCGCGCGATCGTGCGCCAGCGTTGCCACTCATGAAATTGCGTCAGATTGTCTGCGCCCATGATCCACAGGAACCGTGCGCGCGGGTAGCGCCGCGACAAAGTGGACAGCGTGTCCGCGGTGTAGCGCGTCCGCAGCCGCGCCTCGATGTCGGTGGCGCGGATCGGTGCGCGTCGCGCCATCGCGCGCGCCGAGGCGAGCCGCGCCGCGAGCGGCGCCATCCCGCGTCGCGGCTTGAGCGGATTGCCCGGCGAGACCAGCCACCAGACCTCGTCCAGGTCGAGCGCGCGGATCGCCGCCAGCGTCAGGTGGCGATGGCCGCGGTGCGCCGGGTTGAACGAGCCGCCGAGCAGGCCGATGCGGCGGTTCACGGCCGCGCTGGCGCGTTGCCGCGCGACGCCGCGCCGCGCGCGCTCACCCGCGGACCTGGCCGCTGCCGCGCCCGATCCACTTGTACGTGGTCAGCCCCTCGAGCGCGACCGGACCGCGCGCGTGAAGCCGCCCGGTGGCGATGCCGATCTCGGCGCCCAGGCCGAATTCGGCGCCGTCGGCGAACTGGGTCGACGCGTTCCACAGCACGATCGCCGAATCGACCTCGGCGAGGAAGCGCTCGGCCACCGCCGCGTCGGCGGCGACGATCGCGTCGGTGTGGTGCGAGCCGTGCCGCGCGATATGCGCCAGCGCGCCGTCGATCCCGTCCACCAAGGCGACCGCGGCGATCGCGTCGAGATATTCGGTGTCCCAGTCGGCCGCCTCGGCGGGGGCGATCGCGGGCAGCAGCGCCTGTGCCGCGGCGTCGCCGCGCAGCGCGCAACCCGCCTCCGCCAGGCTCGCGAGCAGCGCCGCGGCATGCGGCCAGGCGCGATCGATCAGCAGCGTCTCCATCGCGCCGCACACGCCGGTGCGACGCAGCTTGGCGTCGATCACCACCGCGCGCGCCATCGCGGGCTCCGCCGAGCGATCGACGAAGACGTGGTTGATCCCGTCGAGGTGCGCCAGCACCGGCACGCGCGCCTCGGCCTGAACGCGCGCGACCAGGCTCTTGCCGCCGCGCGGGATGATGAGGTCGATCGCGCCCTCGGCGGCGAGCATCGCCCCCACCGCGGCGCGATCGGTGGTGGGCACCAGCTGGACCGCGTCGCCGGGCAGCCCGCCCGCGACCAGCCCCTCCACCAAGGCGGCATGGAGCGCGCGATTGCTCGCCACCGCCTCCGAGCCGCCGCGCAGGATCACCGCATTGCCCGAGCGAACGCACAGCGCCGCGGCGTCGGCGGTGACATTGGGCCGGCTCTCGTAGACGATGCCGATCACGCCGATCGGCACGCGCACGCGGCTGAGCGCGAGTCCGTTGGGGCGGGTGGCGCGGTCGATCACCTGCCCGACCGGGTCGGGAAGCTCCGCCACCGTCGCCACGCCGTCCGCGGTCGCGCCGAGCCGCGCGCGATCGAGCCGGAGGCGGTCGATCAGCGCGGGCGACAGAGCGTTGTCGGTGGCGCGCGCCACATCCTCGGCGTTGGCCGCGAGGATGGCGTCGGCGCGATCGCGCAGCGCGTCGGCGGCGAGGCGCAGCGCGCGTGCCTTGGCCGCATCCGCCGCCCCCGCGAGCGACGCGGCGGCAACACGCGCACGCGCGGTGAGCGCGGCGATCAGGGCGACGGGTGACTGGGGATCGAGCATCGCGTGCGGGTAGCACGCGCCCGGGTCATCGCCCAGCACGCCCGGTGCTTTTTCCGGGTCGCTCAGACCGCCTGCGCCGCCACCGGCGGATCGGCCGGGGCGCAGCTGCCATCGCGCGCGGCCGCCACCGCGGGCGGACGCGCGCGGCCCATCGTCCAATTCGCCTGGAGCCGGACGCGCGGGTTGGGCGCGCACCAGATCTCGCCGGTGTCGTTGATCGCGGTGACCCAGATCAGATTATGCTCCTGCCCGTAATCGATCACCGCGAAGGCATAGCCCGGCCCGCGATCGAGCACATGAACCGGAAGAGGCGGGTCGAGCTGCTGGAATGACATGGAAAAACGCTCCGTTGCCACGACTTAACCCATGCGAGGAAATTCCGGTTCCCGCGCTGGCGTCGGCGCTGGGCGCGCTTATATCCCGACGATGACCGACCCCGTCGACCGTCGCGGCTTCGTCGCGCTCGCCTCGCTCGGCACCGCGGCGATCGCGCTGGTGGGCTGTGGCCGCGCGGCCGATGCCGCCCCCGAGCAGTTCGCGGTGACCCGCACCGACGCGCAGTGGCGCCAGCAGCTCGGCCCCGCCGCCTATGACGTGCTGCGTCACGAGGGCACCGAGCGGCCCTTCTCCAGCCCGCTCAACGACGAGCATCGCGCCGGTACCTTCGCGTGTCGCGGCTGCGCCGCGCCGCTGTTCGCGTCGCGGACCAAGTTCGACAGCGGGACGGGCTGGCCGAGCTTCTACGCGCCGTTGCCCGGCGCGGTGGCGACGCGGACCGATCGAAGCCTCGGCATGGCGCGGGTGGAGGTGCATTGCCGGCGCTGCGGCGGGCATCTCGGCCACGTCTTCGACGACGGACCGCGGCCGACGGGCAAGCGTTATTGCATGAACGGCGTGGCGATGACGTTCCGCGCGGCCTGAGCGGCGCGCGACCGGCGACGCTTACTCGACCGGCAGCGTGCCCGCGACCGGCGCGGCGGCGGTGGTCGCGATCGTCATCGGGGCGAGCGGCGCCTCGGCCTCGATCATCGGCGCCTTGTCCGGATAGATGAAGCCGGCGAGCGGGTAATTGGTGGTACCGAGATCGCCGTTGCCGGCATACCAGACCCGCACCATGCTCCAGTCGCCCGCGGGCGAGACGTCCACCGCGCGCACGTCGCGCTCGATCCCGCCACGGCGCGACCAATTGGCGTGGGTGAGGAGCACCTCGCGCTCGCTGACGATCCGGCTGACCATCGCGACATGGCCGATCGGCATCCCGCGCGTCGCCTTGAACGCCATCACGGCGCCTTCCTGCGGCACGTGCCCGCGCTCGTAGCGGCCCGCGGCCTGGCCCCACCAGGTGTTGGCGTTGCCGCGGATAGCGATGCCCGACACCTCACGCGCGAACGGCACGCATTGCAGGTAGCGGGCCTGCGCGGGCGCCACCGTCATCAGTGCGCACGACATCACCAGCGCGACGCGCGCCGTCAGCGTCTTGGAATTCACGGGCGACCCCCCGGTCTCTCGAAACGGTGATGATCTGCTAGGCAGCAAATCGCACCGCGACAAACGCGCGAGGAACCTTTCCGGACGAGTCGAGTTGCGGCGGCGACGAGCCGACACCTCGCCGATCCGATGGGTCAGTAAGGCTGCCGCTGAGTGTGAATCAGCTATTAAAATCGACGTCTGGCGGCCCCCGAATCGCCGCAATCCCGATTCGTCGCGCCTCGCTCCGCCACGCCCTCGCTGGATCGCACGCATCCTTCATCGGACCAGTATGGTGTCTGCGGCGACCAACTCCGCCATTTTCGAACGTCGGGTTTGCCGAACGGCTTGCCGGCCCCGTGCTGCGCGCCTAGGGTCGCGGCGCCACCAACAGCCGATTGCCCGCCCATGGCCCTCGACCCCGACACGTTCGCCGCGCTGATCGAGACCGTCCGCCGCTACGTCGCCGAGCGGCTGCGCCCGCTCGAGGCGCAGGTGGAAGCCGACGACGCGGTGCCCGAGGCGGTCGTCGCCGAGATGCGCGCGATGGGGCTGTTCGGCCTGTCGATCGCGGAGGACTATGGCGGGCTCGGCCTCACCATGGCGGAGGAGGCGCGGGTCGCGATCGAGATGGGTCGCACCACGCCCGCGTTCCGCTCCACCTTCGGCACCAATGTCGGGATCGGCAGCCAGGGGCTGGTGCTCGCGGGCACGCCCGAGCAGAAAGCGCAGTGGCTGCCCGGGATCGCGAGCGGCGAGATCATCACCAGCTTCGCGCTGACCGAACCCGCGGTGGGAAGCGACTCGGGCGCGGTCACGGCGCGCGCGGTGCGCGACGGGGACGTCTATCGCCTGTCGGGGACCAAACGTTACATCACCAACGCCGATCGCGCCGACCTGTTCACGGTGATGGCGCGCACGGGCGAGGAGAGCGGGGGACGCGGCGTCTCGGCCTTCCTGGTGCCGCGCGACCTCGCGGGCGTGTCGATCGGCGAGCCCGAACGGAAGATGGGGCAGAAGGGCGCTAGGGTCGCGGACGTCCATCTCGATGCCGTCGCGGTACCCGTCGCCAACCGGCTCGGCGCGGAGGGAGAGGGGTTCAAGATCGCGATGCGCGTGCTCGACCGCGGGCGGCTCCACATCGCCGCGGTCTGCGTCGGCGTGGCCGAGCGGCTGATCGCCGACTGCGTCGCTTACGCCGGCGAGCGGCGCCAGTTCGGCAAGCCGATCGCGGAGCATCAGCTGATCCAGGCGATGATCGCGGACAGCAAGACCGAGGCGCTCGCCGCACGCGCGCTGGTGCTCGCCACCGCCGCCGCCAAGGACGCCGGCGACGACGTGGTGCTGGAGAGCGCGGCCGCCAAATATTTCGCCAGCGAGATGGTCGGCCGCGTCGCCGACCGCGCGGTGCAGATCTACGGCGGCGCGGGCTATATCGCCGATTACGGGATCGAGCGGCTGTACCGCGACGTGCGGCTGTTCCGCCTCTACGAGGGCACCAGCCAGATCCAGCAGCTGATCATCGCGCGCGAGACGCTGAAGCGCGGCGGCTGAGATGACCGCGCACGCTGCGCCGGCGCGCGCGGCGGCGCCGATCGAGAACCAGGGGATCGGCCGCGTCGTGACCGGGCGGTCTCGCAGCAGGAGAGGCATATGAACACCGACCATCTGTTCCGGCTCGACGGTCGCGTCGCGCTCGTCACCGGGGGCAGCCGCGGGATCGGGCGGATGATCGCCGCGGGTTTCGTCGCGCAGGGCGCCACCGTCTATGTCTCCAGCCGCAAGGCCGAGGCGTGCGAGGAAACCGCCGCCGCGCTGGGCGAGCGCTGCCACGCGCTGCCGATGGACGTGGCGTCGGTCGACGGGTGCCGCGCGCTCGCGGCGGCGCTGGGTGAGCGCGAGCAGCGGCTCGACGTGCTCGTCAACAACGCGGGCGCGGCCTGGGGCATGCCGTTCACCGACTTTCCCGAGAGCGGCTGGGACAAGGTGATGGACCTCAACGTCAAATCGCCCTTCTTCCTGACCCAGGCGCTTCACCCGCTGCTGCGCGCGGGCGCGGCGGCGCATCCCCCGGCCAAGGTCATCAACATCACCTCGATCGACGGGCTGCGGCTCAACCCATGGGAGACGTACAGCTATCAGGCGTCCAAGGCGGCGCTGATCCATCTCACCCGCCGGCTGGCGGCGCGGCTGGTCGAGGACGGTATCCACGTCAGCTCGATCGCGCCCGGCGCCTTCGCCAGCGAGATGAACCGCGCCGCGCGCGACCATGGCGACGCCGTGGCCAAGCGCATCCCGGCGCGGCGGATCGGCGAGGCCGAGGACATGGCGGGCACCGCGATCTTCCTTGCCAGCCGCGCCGGCGACTATGTCGTCGGCGAGACGATCGCGGTCGACGGCGGGCTGGTCAACGCCTCGCTGGGCGGCGGGATCGACGCGTGACCGCGTGGGCGAGGCGGTGTCGGCCCCGCCCCGTCGAGCGGCGTCGCCGCCTCGATCCCGACGCATCGGCCGCACGACGACATCCGGAACGCCCCACCGCCGCCGCTTGTTCTCCGCGCGAAGGAGACAGTGCATGACCGAGGACGACACCAAGCCGACCGAGCTGACCGAGCGGCCCAATCTGTCGACCGAGCACCAGCGCGAGGGCGACGCGCGTCGCCCCAGCGACACGCTCGACAAGGGCCAGCCGGCGCGAGAGACGATCCCGCGCAAGTCGTCGCTGCTCGGCGATGACTGATTCGTCGCGGCGCGCGCCCGAGCGCGGCCCGACCGTGCGCGGGACACGCTCGTGCCGCACCGCAGCAACGTTGCAGACACGTAGGCGTGCGCGCGGAAACACTCGTTCCGAACGGCGAGACATAGTGTTTCCGCGCGCACGTCGGCGTTGACCCGTTGCTGCGTCGCAACCGAGAGCAGGTGGCCACGCTCTCGGAGATGCTGCGGGATGATGCATTATCTGGTCGACCGCTATCATGACGAGCCGCTGAGCTGGCGCGACGTCGAGGCGCTGCCGATCGTCGCCTTCGCGCTGTTGCTGGTGATCGCGGTGGCGCGGATGCAGCAGGAGCTGGCACCCGCCCTGTCGGGCGAGTTCGTCAAGGCGCTCGCGCTGGTCTTCCTGCTGGGTGCGCGCAAGCTGCTGGGCGACATCGTCGCGCGCGCCGACGATCCCGACGATGCCGAGGACAGCGCGCTCGCGATCGAGGCCGCGCCCGCCGAATGATCGTCGGTCGCGCGCCGCGCATCCGCCAGACGCTCTATCCGGCGTGGCGGACGCTCGCCGTCCTGTTCGTCTGGGACTCGGCGGTCACGCTCTTCTATTACGCCCTGCCCTTCACCGCGCCCGCGCTGCCGATCACGCTGTTCGGCACGGTGCTGGGCCTGTTCCTCGGCTTCCGCACCAACTCGGCCTATCAGCGCTGGTGGGAGGGGCGGACGCTCTGGGGCGCGATGATCAACGCCTCGCGCAGCCTCGCGCGCGCCGTGCTCGGCTTCATCCCCGACGACAGCGTCGCGGCGGCGTCGATGAAGCGGCTGATCGTCCGGCGCCAGATCGCTTATGTCCACGCCCTGCGCTGCCAGTTGCGGCGGCAGGATCCCGCGCCCGAGATCGAGCGGCTGCTCGGCGCGGAGGTCGCCGCCGAGGTGACCGCGCGCACCAACCCCGCCAACGCGCTGCTCGACGGCACGACGCGGATGATCGCGGACATCCGCCGCGAGGGCCTGATCGACACGATCGAGCAGACCCAGATCGAGCGCGTGATGGTCGACATCGCCAACGCGCAGGGCGGGATGGAGCGGCTCAAGAACACCCCGCTGCCCGCGCAATATCGCACCTTCCCGGTGTTCTTCGCCAAGCTGATGTGCCTGCTCCTGCCGTTCGGGCTGGTGGAGACGCTGGAATGGGCCACCCCGATCGGCTCGTCGGTCGCTGGGTTCATGTTCCTGGCGGGACTGCAGGTGGCGGACGATCTGGTCGATCCCTTCGCCAACACCGTCCACGACGTGCCGCTGAGCGCGATGTGCCGGACGATCGAGATCGATCTGCTCCAGGCCGCGGGCTATGACGCCCCCGCCCCGCTCCAGCCGGTGCGCAGCGTCCTGTGGTGACGACGATCGCGTGAGTGGGAGGCTTCTGTTGCCCGGTGCCTCCCGAACCGCTGGAATCCCCTTCTGTTGCCCGGTGGGGTCCGACCGCGCTTTTTTGGTGTAACGTCAGGCCGTTAGGCCGTCAGTTACGCCGCAATCGCGAGTGCTTCGTTGTCGTTGGCACTTGTGGATATGATCGGTTTTACGGCGCAATCAGGCCGGACAGCAATCTGGTCTTTCAACACACGTCGATCCTAGTTCGGCCCCGCGGAAAACGGCGATCACGACCGTCGCTTTCCGTGGAGCCGCCGGGTACCGCCCCCGGGTCCGCTGCGCCTATTACACCAAACCTTCTACCATCATAGCTGCCGAGGCAGCGCTTCCGTTATAAGCGCTGCGGGGTCGTTTTCAAGGCGCCGCGCCGCGGCCGCTACTGCCGGCCGCGCGATTCCACGCTATAGCCGTGGAGCCCCTGCGGATAGGGATTGACCGCGACGCGCGTCCCCATCTGCCCCTCCGGCCCGCCGAAGCTGGCGCGATGCCAGCGCCCCTGTTTGGCGATCAGCACGTCCCCCGGGCTGGCACCGCGGATCAGCGGCTCGCCCTCGATCTGGAGGTCGACATTGCCCTCCATCACGAACCAGAATTCGTCGTAGCCGACATGGAAATGCCCCAGGTTCGACGCGGGCGGGGTGGGCGTGGCGCGGCCGCGGATGTTGTTCACGAACAGATGCTGGGTCGCGACGAAGGCGGTGGCGCGCGCGCCACCCTCCACCACGTCCTTGAAATAATCGAGGTAGAGCGGGTGCGTCGCGTCGGGCGCGCCGGCCCCGCCCGAGACGAGCCGCCGCTCGTAGCGGAACCCCGGCGCGTCGCGCGGCCGTTCGGCAACGGCGGGATAGAGCGGCAGGTCGCTCGCGGCATGGATCTCGAACCATAATGCCGGCCGGTCGCCGACCGTCTCGAGCGTGAACGGCACGCGCAGCGGCACGTCGATCTCGAACCCCTTGCCCGCGACGAACGGCGCCTGCCCCTCGACCGCGACGCGTAGCTGCCCCTCCCACACGATGATCGCGGTGCGATTGTCGGCATAGGCCACCGCGGCGGTGCGCTTGCCCGGCGCCTGCTGGTGCCAGTCGGCGACGAGATCGCGGTTGCGCACGATCGGCTGCGACCAGTCCGCCGCGCCGCGATGGAGCGCGCGGACGTCGGCGAGCTTCCACCACGGCCGGTTGGGCGCGTCATAGGCGGCGTAGGGCGTCTTCTTGGGCACCCACATCTCGACCGGGGCGGGCGGCGCGGGACGCGGTGCGGGCGCTTGCGCGGTCAGCGCGAGCGCGGCGAGCGCCAGCGCGACGGCACGGCTCCGGCGGCGGTGGTGGATCATCGTTGCTCCCCTCTCATGCTCATGGCTCATCGCGCGGCCAGCGCTGGGTCGAGCGCCGCGGCGCGCGCGCCGCCGATCAGCCGGCGCGGGTCCACCGCGGCCCAGGCGGCGATGCCGACCAGCACCACCGCCGCGCCCGTGCCGAACGCCGCGGCCCAGCCGTGGCGCGCCGCGATCCACGGCGTCAGCGAGGCGGTCAGCGCGCCGCCGAGCTGGCAACCGACGTTCATCAGCCCGGAGACCACCCCGGTATGGCGCCCCGCGATGTCCGCGGTGACCGACCAGAAGGAGCTCTGCGACAGGTACATCGCACCGCCGCCGAGCGCGAGCGTCAGCACCGCCAGCGGCGCGCTGGCGACCTGCGACCCGATCAGCAGGAACAAGGCGGTCAGCGCGAAGGACAGCATCGCCAGCCCCGACCGTCCCCAATAGAGGCCATGCCGCCGCGACACCCAGTCGTTGACGACGCCGCCGACGAGACAGCCGATCGTCATCGCGACGAAGGGGGCCATGCCGAACAGCGCGCTCGCCTTCAGATCGAGCCCGCGCGCCTCCGCCAGATAGATGAAGAACCAACTGAAGAAGATCCAGACGACATAGCCGAACGCGAAATAGCCGAGGAACAGCCCCCAGACCGCGCGGCTGGTCAGGATCGCGCGCCACGGGATCGGCCCGGCGGGTTCGTCGGGCTCGTGCGGCAGCCCGGCCTCGATGTGCGCCAGCTCGGCCGCATCGATCTTCGGGTGATCCTGCGGCCGGTCGCGCGCCATCGCATACCAGACCGCCGCCGCGACCACGCCGATCAGCGCGCAGACGTAGAAGGACGCGCGCCAGCCGCCCAACGCGATCACCGCGCTGATGAGCGGCGGGGTCAGTCCCGAGCCCGCCCCCACCCCCGCGAAGATCAGGCCGTTGGCCTTGCCGCGCTCCTGCGCCGGCACCCAGCGCGAGACGAACTGGTTGCCCGAGGGGTAGACCGCGGCCTCGCCGATCCCGAGCCCGAAGCGCACCAGGATCAGCAGCGTGATCGCGTGCGCGCTGCCCGCGGGCACCCAGGCGGTGGCGACGCTGAACACGCCCCACCAGAGCAGCGCGAGCGTGAGCAGCAGGCGCGGGCCGATCCGCGCGGCGAGCCAGCCCGCCGGGATCTGAAAGGCGGCATAGCCGATCAGGAAGGCGCTGAAGACCCAGCCGAGCTGGATCGGGTCGATGGCATAGTCCCGGCGCATCTGGAGGCCCGCGACCGAGATGTTGGTGCGATCCAGGAACGCGATCGCGCTGATGACGAACAGCATCGCCACCAGCCTCACCCGCACCGACGTGCGTCTCGTCGCCGCCATCTCTCTCTCCCGGACGCGCGGCTAACGACCGCATTATATCCTATATGATTCTGTGTAGAGCCGTTGTAAGCGTGCGTAAAGCCCGACCCGATCGGGCGCTGACGGGAGAGACAGGGTGGGGGCGAGGCGATCCTTCACGCACGGTGCGGCCGCGATACTGGCGCTGGCACTCGGCGGCTCGGCGGTCGCGGGCGATGCGATAGTCGCCGACGGCGCGCGCGCGCCGACACGCCCCCTCGACCAGCGCATCGGCCACACCGACCCCGCGCGCTATCGCCAGCTCGCCCAGGTCCATGGCGGCGCGGGCACGATGGCGTTCGCGCCGCTGCTCGGCGCCGACGCGCTGTCCACCAACCTCATCTTCGTCCACCGCGGCGTGATCGCGCCGCACAGCGGGATCGGGCAGCATTTCCACCACCAGTGCGAGGAGATGTTCGTCATCCTCGACGGCGAGGCGCAGTTCACCGTCGACGGCCGCACCGCCACGATCGCGGGACCGGCGGCGGTACCCGACCGAATGGGCCACGCGCACGCGCTGTACAATGCCTCGGACCGGCCGGTGCAATGGCTCAACATCAACGTCGGCCAGACCAAGCGCTACGACAATCTCGACCTCGGCGACTCGCGCGAGGGCGCGCCGCTCGACCGCGTCGCGCAGTTCGCGGCGGTGAGGTTCGACCGCGACAAGCTCACGCCGCGCGGCGCGGTGCGCATGCGCCGGCTGCTGGGGCCTGAGGTCTTCACCACGCCCTGGGCGTTCGTCGATCATGTGCTGGTCCCTCCCGGCGCCGCGCTCGACGGCGCCGCCGCGCCGGGCATCAGCGAGATGGTCTATGTCATCGCCGGCGCCGGCGAGGCGCAGGTCGCGGGCGAGCGCGCCGCGCTGCGCGCCGGCGACGCGCTGCCGGTCGAGGTCGGCACCACACGCACGCTGCGCGCTACCGGCGCGGCGCCGCTCGAGCTGATGGTGGTCGGCGTCGCGCGCGATCTCGCCGCCAAAGCCGCCTACGCCGCCACACTTCCCCCACGCTGACCCTCGGAGAGGACCTGCCGATGCAACGCCGCTCGCTCCTGCAACTGATCGCCGCGATAGGGGCCGGCTCGACCGTGCCAGCCGCCGCGCGCGCCGCCGCGCCGACGCGCAAGCCGATCGTGCTCTACTGCGACCTCGCGGTCGACCCCGCGCGCGAGCAGGAGATGCTCGACGCCTTCCACCAGCATTTCCTCCCCGCGGCGCGAAGCTTCCGCGGTCGCGGCTTCATCGACCTGAAGATGCTCAAGCTCCGGACAGTGATCCAGGGCCAGCCGGCGCCGCCCGCCGGGGTGAACTATCGCTTCCAGCTCACCTATGAGAGCGAGGAGCAGCGCCAGGTGTGGATCCGCTCGGACGTGCACGAGCGCAACTGGCCGCTGATCGAGCGCACCGTGCTCAACCGCGACTATCTCGTCCTGCTGACCGACGCGGTGTGAGGATGCGGAATGCTCTGCTGCTCGCCGCCGCGCTGCTGGCGCTCCCCGCCCCCGCCGCGGCGCAGGAGGAAGCCCCGCGGGTCGAGCGGCTCGCCCCTGCGCTCGACGCGCTGATCGCGCCGGGCACGACGCTCGAGCGGGTCGCGACCGGCTTCGGCTTCACCGAGGGTCCTTTGTGGCATGACGGGCGCCTGTGGTTCTCCGACGTCAGCGGCGACACGCTGCGCGCGGTCGACCCGTCCGGCCGCGTCGAGGAGCTGATCGCCAACGCCGGCGGCCTGCCCGACCCGCCCGCGGGCAAGAGCATCGGCCCCAACGGGATGGTACCCGATCGCGACGGCAGCGTGCTGCTGGCGCAGATGGGCGCGCGCCGCATCGTGCGCGTCGGCGCGGACCGCCGCGTCACGCCGGTGATCGCCGACTATCGCGGCAAGCGGCTCAACAGCCCCAACGACCTCGTCTTCGCCGGCGACGGCGCGCTGTGGTTCACCGACCCGCCGTTCGGCCTGTTCAACGGCATGGACCGTGATCCGGCCAAGCAGCTGCCGTACAACGCGGTGTTCCGCTACGCCGGCGGCAAGCTGACGCCGGTGATCACCGACCTGACGCTGCCCAACGGCATCGGCTTCTCGCCCGACGGGCGCACCTTGTACGTCACCGATTACGGGCCACCGGGCACGATCTATGCCTATCGGGTGGGACGTGGCGGGGCGCTGTCAGGGCGGCGCGTGCTGATCCCCTTTCCCGCGGGCGGCGACGGTGGCGCGGACGGGCTCAAGGTCGACGCGCGCGGCAACGTCTGGGCGACCGGGCCGGGCGGCGTCCATGTGATCTCGCCCGCGGGCACGGTGCTCGGCCGCATCCTGCTGCCCGAGGTCGCCGCCAACCTCGCCTTCGCGGGCGATGGTCACACGCTCTACATCACGGCGTCGACCAGCGTGTACCGACTGCGCACGACCGTGGCGGGGGTGCTGCCGCGCTACGCTCGGTGACAGGGGGGCGGTTGCGCTGCCCGTCTAGCGCCCTCGCCTCATCCCGTCCTAGCTGTTTGATCCACTTAGGTTGACCGTGCTCCGCGAACGCCGGAGCCCAGGGCCGCAGGCGTGACGCTGGTGGCCCTCGGCTCCTGCCTCCGCAGGAGCACCTGCGCTGGGTCACACCAGATCGATCACACACTGGCGTCATCCTGAACTCGTTTCAGGATCCACCCATCCACACATCCAGAGGCCGAGGCGCTGGCGGCACCGTGGATCCTGAGACAAGCTCAGGATGACGGCAAGGTTGGGGCGAGCCGCGCTCCGGCTCAGACGCCTCCCCTCAATGCCCGGTCGCGCCGGCCTTCCTGTCGGTCGCTAGATTGGCGACGAGATAATCGCTCATCACTTTCTGTTCCTCGGGCGAGAGCTCGGCGCCGCGGTCGATCATCGACTGCACCAGGGCCGGCCATTCGGCGGCGGACTTGTGCGCGGCGAAGACCTGGTTGGTGGTGTGGCAGAAGCCGCAGCGCTCGTTGATCAGGTCCAGCCCCGGCCCCGGCGCGGGGGTGGCGGGCTGCTGCGCCGCCAGCGCGGCCGCGCCCAGCAGCGCCGCGGCAGCGGCCGCGACACTGGCGGCGGCGAGACGGACGATCGGATCGGTCATGGCGATGGACCTCAGCGGACGGCGAAGGCGACCACCTGGTCGCTGGTCGCGGGTTGGAAGGCGAAGCCGCCGGTCGCCACCGCGGCGACCATCTGGCGGCCGTCGGCGGCGCGATAGGTCATCGGCGTGCCGTAGTTGGACGCGGGCAGCGGCGCCGACCACAGCAGCGCGCCGCTCTTCGTTTCGAAGCCGCGGATCGTGGCGTCGCGCGTCGCGCCGATGAAGGTCAGCCCGCTGGCAGTGGTGATCGGTCCGCCCGCGCTGATCACGCCGTTCGCGGCGAAGGCGGGATCGTCGTTCGTGCCCAGCACCTTGCGCCACGCCACCGCGCCGGTGTCGACGTTCACCGCGACCAGCTCGCCCCACGGCCCCTTCTGGCACGGCAGGCCGGTCTCCTTGTCCTGGAAGTAGGCGTAGCCCGCCTTCATGCCCCAGCTGCCGTCGGGCTGCTGCGCGAGCTGCTGCGGGCTGGCGAGATTGTTGACGTTGACGACGTACAGCCCGCTTTTCGGATCGAACGCGCCCCCGCCCCAGTCGACCCCGCCGAGGCTGCCGGGGAAGAAGTTGACCGCGCTGTCGGCGCGCAGCGGCTGGAACGGCTTGCTCGGCGCGACGGTGAGATCGGCGACCAGCTTCTCGCACGCGGCGCGCAGCGCGGGCGGCCCGTCGACCAGATCGGTCGCGGCATAGCTCAGCCGCGCCAGCGGCGGCGGCGTGACCGGCATCGGCTGGGTCGGCCAGGGCTGCTCGCCGGGGATATCGGTGTCGGTCGGGACCGGCACTTCGCGCACGTCGTACAGCGGCTTGCCGGTGACGCGGTCGAGGATGAACATCGTCGCAGTCTTGTTCATCACCGCGATCGCGGGGATCGTGCGGCCGCCGCGGCGCACCTCGATCAGCGTCGCGCTGGGCAGGTCGACGTCCCAGATGTCGTGGTGGACCGTCTGGAAGTGCCAGAGATACTTGCCCGTCGCCGCCTCGACCGCGACGATCGAGTTGCCGTACAGATTCTGCCCCTTGCGATCCCCGCCCCAGCGATCGAACGTCGGCGCGCCGACCGGCAGATAGGCGATGCCGCGCTTGTCGTCGACGAGCACGAAGGTCCAGACGTTCGTGCCCGAGCGCTTCTGCCAGCTGTCGCCCTCCCAGGTGCCGAAATTGGGCTCGCCCGGCTGCGGGATGGTGTGGAAGGTCCAGAGCAATCTGCCGGTGCGCGCGTCCCAGCCGCGCACGTCGCCGGCGGCGCCTTTCACCGGCATCTCCTGCACGCGCGAGCCGGTGATGATGACGTCGCGGTAGATCGCGGGCGGGCTGCTCATACCGAGCGGCGCGCGCGTGCCGTTCATCACCTCGGGCGTCTTCATGTCCACCGCCCCGGCGGTGCCGAAGCCGGCGGCGGGCTGACCCGTGGCGGCGTCGAGCGCGATCAGCTTGCCGCTGCGCGTGCCGAAGACGATCCGCGCGCCCGTCCCCTTGCCGCCGGGCCAGTAAGCGACGCCGCGCGTCGAGGGCTGGTCGTTGCCCGGCAGCGCGAAGACCCAGCGCTCCGCGCCCGTCGCGGCATCCAGCGCGACGACGCGCTTGTAGGGCGTGGCGAGATACATGATCCCCTTGACCACCAGCGGCGTCGCCTCGGAGGCGGAGAAGCCGGTGCGGAACTTGGCGGGGACGCTGTCGGGCATCGGGATCGTCTCGCCCGTCGTGCCCGCGGGGCGCATGTGATAGGTCCACACCTGCCGCAGCCTGGCGACGTTCGCGGGCGTGATCTCGGTCAGCGGCGAGTGGCGCGCGTGGCTCTCGTCGCGGCCATAACCCTGCCAGTCGCCCTTGGCCTGCGCGAGCAGCGGCGCGCCCGCGCCCGCAATTAGCGCCGCCGCCGCGGCCAGCATCGTCCCCGCCCGCGCGACGCGCCTCTCAGGGCGCTTGATCCTGCTCGCCACGCTCCACTCTCCCGTTCGGCGACGTTGCGTTCCGCGCCGGGCGGCCACAACGTTGTCCCGTCATTTCAACGGTGCTAGCAAGCCGCTCGATCCTATACAATATGATCTGTGGCGGATCGGCGCGGGCTGGGGCCGCGTCACGTGTGAGGAGAGAGACATGCCGGACTTGCCGCTGAAGGGCCTGAGAGTGCTCGATATCTCGCAGGTGATGGCGGGGCCGTTCTGCTGCATGCTGCTCGGCGACATGGGCGCGGACGTGATCAAGATCGAACCGCCGCGTACCGGCGATTCGACCCGCCACTCGATGGGCTTTCGGCTCAAGGGCGAGGACAGCCCCGGCTTCCTCGCGCTCAACCGCAACAAGCGCAGCATCACGCTCGACCTCAAGGACGAGGCCGACCGCGCGGTGCTCTACGCCTTGGTGCAGACCGCCGACATCGTGGTGGAGAACGCCCGCCCCGGCGTCGCGCAGCGGCTCGGCATCGACTATGACACGCTCGCCGCGCTCAACCCGCGGCTGATCTACGCCAGCATCTCCGGCTTCGGCCAGACCGGCCCGTGGGCGCAGCGCCCCGGTTTCGACCTGATCGCGCAGGCGATGTCGGGCGTGCTCAGCTCGAACGGCTTTCCCGGCATGGAGCCGGCCAAGAACTCGATCGCGGTGGCGGACCTCGGCGCCGGGCTCTTCTCGGTGTACGGCATCCTCAGCGCGGTAATCGGGCGGCAGGCGTCGGGACAGGGGCAGTATATCGACGCCTCGCTGCTCGAGGCCGCGATGGGGCTTTCGATCTGGGAGACGACCGAATATTGGGGCACCGGCCGCGCGCCGACGCCGATCGGCTCGGCCAACCGCATGTCGGCACCGTATCAGGCGGTGCGCGCGTCGGACGATTGGTTCGTGATCGGCGCGGCGAACCAGGGCCTGTGGCTCAAGCTGCTCCAGGTGATCGGCCGACCCGAGCTGCAGGACGACGAGCGCTACGCCACCAACGCCGCGCGCGTGGCGAACCGCGAGGTGCTGATCGAGGAACTGGCGCCGACCTTCGTGACGCGCACCAGCCAGGAGTGGATCGACCTGCTGCTCGCCGCGGGCGTGCCGGCGGCGCCGATCCTCGACTATGGCGAGGCGGTGGCGAGCGAGCAGGCGGTCGCGCGCGACATGGTGATGCAGGTGCCGCATCCGGTCGAGGGCGAGTTCCGCGCGCTCGGCTTTCCCGTGAAGATGCGCGGCACACCGCAGGAGGTGCGCCTGCCCCCGCCCCTGCTCAACGAGCATGACGCCGAGATCCGCCGCGAGCTGGCCGAGCGCGGGCTGCTGCCCGCGGCGACCGAGGCGGTGGCGTGAGCGGGATCGTCGTCACGCGCGACGGTGACGCGGTCCATGTCCGGTTCGACAACCCCGCCGCGCACAACGCGCTGACCAGTGCGATGTGGCTGGCGCTGCGCGACGCCGCGCGCGCGGTCGCGGACGATCCCAGCGTCCGCGTGGTGACCTTCCGCGGTACCGGGGGGAAAGCGTTCATCTCGGGCACCGACATCACCAAATTCGCCGATTACGCCGAGGGCGCGCAGGGCGTCGCCTACGAACGCGAGATCGACGAGTGTATGGGCGCGATCGACGCCTTGCCGTGCACCACGATCGCGGTGGTGGAAGGCTGGGCGGTCGGCGGCGGGCTCAACATCAGCTCGGCGTGCGACTTCCGCGTGGCGACCCCTGACGCGCGCTTCGGCTCGCCGATCGGGCGGACGATCGGCAACTGCCTCTCCGCCGCCAGCCTGGCGCGGATCGGCGGCGCGGTGGGCGTGGCGGTGGCGCGACGGATGGTGCTGCTCGGCGAGATCGTCGGGGCGGAGGAGCTGCGCGCGAGCGGCTTCCTGCTCAAGGTGGTGGAGCGCGACGCGCTCGACGCCGAGGTGGCGGCCCTGTGCGCGCGCGCCGCGGAGAACGCGCCGCTGACGACGCGGGTGACGAAGGAGACGCTGCGGCGAATGACCTTCGACGGCCTGCCCGCGATCGAGCCGCTGATCGAGCAGGTGTACGGCAGCGCCGATTTCCGGCGCGGCGTGGCGGACTTCCTGGCCAAGACCAAGCGTGTGCCGGCGTGGACGGGGGAGTGAGCGAGCATCTCCCACTAGCGTCATCCTGAACTCGTTTCAGGATCCACTGTCCCGCGAGCGCCCCGGCGCCTAGTGGTGCGGCACGGTGGATCCTCAAACGAGTTCAGGATGACGCCGGCAAGTGCGGCAGTCCAAGCCTCCCCTACCCCACCGGCTTGGGCGCGATCATGATCCCCGCCGCCATCGGCTGGCTCGGTGGCAGCGGCAGCTTGCCCGCGGGGAAACCGTTGACCTCGAAGATATAGGCCTGAATGTCGGCGACGGTCTTGCCCGGCAGGCTCCCGGGCGCGCTCAACGGCATCGTCGTCTTGATGCGCGAGAACAGGTCGCCCGCGGAGGTGCCGTTCCAATTGTTGAGGAAGCCGCCGCCGACCAGCGCGGGCGCGACGTCGATCCCGGCCAGCGTATCGCCGTGGCAGGCGGCGCAATTCTCGGCATAGGCCAGCTTGCCGCGCGCGGCCTGCTCGGCGGTGTAGACGCCGTTCCACACGTCGCGCTGCCCGCCCTGCGCCCGCACCACCACCGCGCTGCCGAGCGTCAGCGCCGCCGCGCCGAGCGCCCAGAGGCCATATCGCGTCGTCCGCTCCATCATCACGCTACTCCCGGCAGTCGGTAGGCGACCAGCTCCGCGCTGGCATTGCCGCCGCCCGTGGCGACGACGATATATTGGCGCCCTTTCAGACGATAGGTCATCGGCGATCCGCTCTGCGGCGCGGTCATGTACACCGCGCCTTTCTCCTCGCCGGTGGCCTTGTCATAGGCGCGCAGCATCGCGCCGCGGATGCCGTACTCGTTGGTGTAGAAGCCCGCCTCGCCGCAGATCACCAAGGTCTTGGTCACCAATGGGCCAAGGTTGCCGGCGCGGCCGGTGCGCGGGATCTTGCGCCCCTTGAGCGCGGGATGGTTGCGCACGTTGTCGGGCGTCTCGCCGTGCGCGACCTGCCAGGCGAGATCGCCCTTGCTCAGGTCGATCGCGGTGATCCGGCCGTACGGCGGCTTGAGCAGCGGCAGACCGTCGACGGCGAGGAAGCCCGGTGGCGGTCCCTTGGACGCGCCGGCGGGCTTGCCCCCCGCCGGGGCGCCCGCGGGCGGCGCCTCCATGTTGGGCATCCTCGGCCTGGTAGAGCCCATCGCCGGCAGCGCGCGCGCCTCGCGCCCGGCCACGCCATGCACCTGCGGGAACTCGGACACCTTGGGATCGGCGTTGGGCACGATCCCCATCAGCGAGGGCTGCGTCTTGGAATAGACGTAGACCATGTGCGTCTCGGGGTCGTAGCAGCCGCCCGGCCAGTTGGTCCCGCCCTGGACCCCCGGCGCCGAGATCGTCCCCCAGCGGCCCGGCTTGCTCACCGTCGGCGGCGTGAAGAGCGGGCCGATCTTGTACGACTTCACGAACTCGACCGCCTTGGCGCGGAGCGCCGGGGTGAAGTCGATGAGGTCGTCCTCGGTCACACCCTGCACGTCATAGGCGGGCGGCTTGGACGGGACCGGCTGGGTCGGGCTGTACCATTCGCCGGGCACGTCGCCGCGCTCGACCTTGCGCTCGACGATCGGCCAGATCGGCTTGCCCGTCGCGCGGTCGAGCACGTACAGGAACGCCTGCTTGGTCGGCTGCGCGAGCGCCTTGACGGTGCGGCCGCCGACCGGGATGTCGCACAGGATCGGCGCACACGGGATGTCGCGATCCCACAGCCCGTGATGCACCAGCTGATAATGCCAGCGGCGCTTCCCGGTCTCGAGGTCGAGCGCGACCAGCGATTCGCCGAACAGCGCGTTGCCGCGCCGGAACATGCCCATCTCGTCGCCGGTCGGCAGCTCGACCGGGACGTACACGAGCCCCAGTTCCTCGTCGGCGGACATCTCGGCCCAGGCACCGGCATTGCCCGCCTCGTCGGCGTCGCCGTTGAGCCAGGTGTCGTAGCCGTACTCGCCCTTGCGCGGGATCGTGTGGAAGATCCACTTGCGCTTGCCCGTGCGCACGTCGAAGCCGCGGATATAGCCCTTCACGTTCTTGCGCACCGCCGGCACGTCGCCCGCGGTATGCGCCGCGCCGACCACCACCGTGTCGCGCGCCACCATCGGCGTGGCGTGGAGGCCGACGTCGGCGGTGTCGACGTCGAGCTCCTGGTCGAAGTCCTTCTTGAGATCGACGATGCCGTTGGTGCCGAAATCGGGATCGGGGATGCCCGTGTTGGCGTCGAGCGAGACCAGCTGGTAGCCGATCGTGACGTAGAGGATCCGCTCGACCGTCCCGTCGGTCCAATAGGATACGCCGTGGCCGGAGAGCTGGCGCGGCGAGTTGAGCGCGCGCTGTCCCTCGTCGACGCGGTGCATCCACAGCAGCTCGCCGGTCGCCGCGTCGAGCGCGACGCAGTCGCGGCGCGACCCGGCGGGGAGGAACAGACGGCCCTTCACCAGCAGCGGGGTCGGCTCGAACTGATATTCCTTGCGCGCGCCGAACACGTCGGTCTTGACGCTCCAGGCGATCTCGAGGTCGTTGAAATTGTCGGCGTTGATCTGGTCGAGCGGCGAGTAGCGCGTGTTCGCCTTGTCCGCGGCGTAGCTGCGCCACTCGGTGTCGGGCGGCGGCGCGTCCGCGTCCTGCATCGGCGCCGCCAGCGCCGCCGGGTCGATCGCGAGCACCAGCGCCGAGGCGGCGGTGCCCGCCAGCAGGTGGCGGCGGGTGAGACCCGGCGCGCTCACCACGTCACCGCGATATATTTCGCCTCGCAATATTCGAGCAGGCCGTGGTGCGACCCTTCGCGCCCGAGCCCGCTCTGCTTCATGCCGCCGAACGGCGCGGCGGCGTCCGACACCAGCCCGCGGTTGACCGCGACCATGCCGCACTCGATCCGCTCGGCTACCGCCAGCGCGCGCTTGAGATCGGCCGAATAGACATAAGCGGCGAGGCCGTACTCGGTGTCGTTGGCTAGCGCGACCGCCTCCTCGGCGGTGTCGAACGCGGTCACCGCCGCGACCGGGCCGAACACTTCCTCGCGCAGGATCTCGGAGCCGGGCCTCACATCCGCGATCACCGAGGGCGGGTAGAAATAGCCGTCGCCGGCGGGGGTCTCGCCGCCCAGCTCGACCCGCGCGCCCTTGGCGACCGCGTCGGCGACGAGTCGCTCGATCTTGTCGACCGCCTTGCGGTTGATCATCGCGCCGCACTGGGTGGCGGGATCGGTGCCGGCGCCGACCTTCAGCGCGCCCATGCGCTCGACCAATCTGGCCACGAAGGCGTCGTGGATGCCGCGCTGGACGTACAGCCGGTTGGCGGCGGTGCAGGCCTCGCCGGCGTTGCGCATCTTGGCGACCATCGCCCCCTCGATCGCGGCGTCGAGGTCGGCGTCGTCGAACACCACGAAGGGTGCGTTGCCGCCGAGTTCCATCGACGCGCTGATCACTTGGTCGGCCGCCTCGCGCAGCAGCACGCGGCCGACCTGGGTCGAGCCGGTGAAGGACAGCTTGCGCACGCGCGGGTCGTGCAGGATCGCGCTGCACACCGCGCCGGGCTGGCTGGTGGTGACGACGTTGACCACGCCCGCGGGTACGCCGGCGCGGCGCATGATCTCGGCCACCGCCAAGGCGGTCAGCGGCGTCTCCGACGCGGGCTTGAGGATGCAGGTGCAGCCTGCCGCCAACGCCGGCGCGATCTTGCGCGTCGCCATCGCCGCGGGGAAGTTCCACGGCGTGATCAGCAGCGCGATGCCGATCGGCTGATATTGCACCATGATGCGGTTGCCGCCCGCGGGCGACGTCCCCAGCTCGCCGGGGATGCGCACCGCTTCCTCGGCGTACCAGCGGAAGAACTCGGCGGCATAGGCCACCTCGCCGCGCGCGTCGGTCAGCGCCTTGCCATTCTCCAGCGAGATCAGCTGCGCCAGCCACTCCTGCTGCGCCATCATCGCGTGGAAGCAGGCGAGCAGCACGTCGGCGCGCTTCCGCGGCGCGGTCGCGGCCCATTCGGCCGCAGCTGCCGCCGCGGCGTCCACCGCCGCGATCCCCTCCGCCACTGCGGCGTCGGCGACCTCGGTGAGCGTCGCGCCCGTGGCGGGATCGTCGACCGCGATCGTCGCGCCGTTCGCGGCGGCGGTCCAGCGCTCGCCGATCAGCAGGCCGGTGGGGATGGCGAACGGGCCGTCGCCCGGCGGAGTGTAGCTGGTCATCGGAGGCGTCCCGTGCATCAGGCGTGGAGGAGCGTGGCGCGGTCGCCCGCGAAGGCGGCGCGCGTGATGGTCTGCATCGCGGCCAGATCGAGCGGCCGCGGGTTATTCTTGATCAGCCGCGCCGCGTTGAGTGAATATTCCGCGACATGGTCCTGCTGTTCGGCGCGCAACCCAAGGTCGGCGAGCGAGCGCGGTATGGCGATCCGCTGGAACAAGGCGTCGACCGCGTCGATGAACGCCTGCGCGCGCTCCGCCGGCGTCGCACCCGCGATTCCGACCAGCTCGGCCAGCTCGGCGAATCCGTCCGCGCAGGCGGGGCGGTTGAACTGCATGACATAGGGGAGCAGCGTCGCCACGCCCTGCCCGTGCGCGGTATGCGTGAGGTTGCCTACCGGATATTGCAGCGCGTGCGCCGCCGCGGTGCCGGCGGTGCCGAAGGCGCAGCCCGCCGCGAGCGCGGCGAGCATCACGCCCTCGCGCGCCTCGATGTCGCTGCCGTCGGCGACGGCGCGCTCGAGGTAGCGGAACACGTTGGTCACGGCGAGCTTGGCGAAATGATCCGACAGCACGTTCTTGCCGACGAACACATGCTGCTCGGTCAGCATCGCGTCGATCGGGCGCGCCAGCGTGGTATAGGCCTCGACCGCGTGGGTCAGCGCGTCGGCACCAGAGAAAGCGGTCAGCGCGGGCGGACAGGTGACGGTCAGCTCGGGGTCACAGATCGCCACCTGCGCGATCAGATGCGGGCTGGCGATGCCGACCTTGGCGCCGCGCTCCTCGTCGGCGACGACGGCGACGGGGGTCGCCTCCGAGCCGGTGCCCGAGGTGGTCGGGACGGCGACCAGCGGCATCACCGGCCCGGGCACCGCGAACTCGCCGTAATAGTCGCGCACGCTGCCGCCATGCGTGAGCAGCACCGCGGCCACCTTGGCGAGGTCGAGCGAGCTGCCGCCGCCGACGCCGATCACCACGTCCGCGTCGAAGCCGCCCGCCGCGGCGACGCAGGCGTCGATCGAGCGCAGCGGCAGGTCGGGCACGGTGCCGTCGAACACGCGCGTCTCCACGCCGTGTGCGGCGAGATCGGCGAGCATCGCGGCGAACTCAGGCTGCGCGGCCTGGCGCTCGTCGGTGCAGAGCAAAGCACGCTTCCCGAGCCGCGCGCTGGCCGAGCCGAGCGCGGCGCGCTGGCCGCGCCCGAACAGGATGGAGCGCGGCAGGCGCGCCGCGCCGAACAGGGCTGGCACGGTCGGGTCGGACGTCATTCGAGTGTCTCCAGAAGTCATGCCGCGACGACCTCGTCAGCGGTGGCGAGCCGCCGCGACGCGTCGATCCGCAGGAACAGGAGGGCAGCGATCGCGCACAGCACCGCGAGCACCATGAAGGCGGGGAACCAGCCGCTGACGGTGACGATATAGCCGGTCACCGCGGCGGCGATCGCCGCGCCGAGATTGCCCAGCGTGTTCATCACCGCGGAAACCGAGCCGGCGAACTCGCCGCCGATGTCGAGCGTCACCGCCCAGGATACGCCGACGGTCAGCTCGAGCCCGAACACTGCGACGCAGAAGCAGATGATGCTGGCGGCGGGTGCGTCGATCGCGGCGGCAAGCGGCATCATCACCGCGGCGGTGACGAACCCGACCAACGCGACGACGCGCCGCGCCATCTTCAGCCCGGCACCGCGCTTGACCAGCAGGTCCGAGGTCCAGCCGCCGGCGAGATCGCCCACCACCCCCGCCATCAGCGGCAGGCTGGCGAACAGCCCCATCACCGCGAGATCGTAGCCGCGCGCGTCGTGGAGGTACTTGGGGAACCAAGTCAGGAAGATGTTGATGCAATAAGCGTAGCAGAAATACATCGCCGACAGCGTCCAGAGCTGCGGCTGCCGCAGCAGCCGGCGCCACGGCACCTTGGCGCGCGCCGGACCGGTGCCGAGCGCCTCCTCGATCATCGCGCGCTCGGTCGCGTTGACGCGGCGATGCTCGCGCGGCGTGTCGCGGTAATAGGCGAACCAGACGATCGCCCAGACCAGCCCGACGCCGGCGAACAGCAGGAACGGCATGCGCCAGCCGAAGTCGACGATCAGCAGCGCCACGAACACCGGGGTCACCGCACCGCCCAGCCGCGCACCGGCGTGAGTGAGCCCCTGCGCCCAGCCGCGCTCGGCCGGCAGCATCCAGCGCGACAGCGAGCGCGTCGCGATCGGAAACGCCCCCGCCTCGCCGAGGCCGAACAGGAAGCGGCACACCATCATCGATCCCGCCGACCAGGTCAGCGCGGTCGCCGCGGTGAAGCTCGACCACCACACCACCACCCCGGTCAGCGCGCGGCGCGGGCCGAAGCGGTCGCCGAGCCAGCCGCCCGGGATCTGGAACAGCGCATAGGCGAACTGGAAGGCGGCGAAGATCCAGCCCATCGTGACGAGGGAGAAGCCATATTCCTTCTGGATCGACGGCGCCGCGGTCGCGATCACCACACGGTCCATATAGGTGATCAGATAGGCCAGCACGGTGAGCCACAACACCGCGTGGCGCACTCGCGTCGGGCGCAGCGCGCCCTCGCCCGCTGCCGGTACGGGCTCCGCCAGCGCGCTCGCGGGGGTCACGGCCTGGCCGTGCCGCAGGCGTCGGGGGCGCGGCCGACGCAGGTCTGCCAGATCGTCGGCACCTTGCGCCCGGCGACATAGACCGCGTTGATCGCGCGCGTGTTGCGGATCTCTCGCGTCGGGTCGCGATCGAGCACGAGCAGGTCGGCCCATTTGCCCGGCTTCAGCACGCCGCTCTCGTTCTCGCGCAGGAAGCTGGCGTTGGTGCCGGTCGCGGCGGTGAGCGCCTGGAGCGGCGTGAGCCCGGCCTTGACCATCAGCTCCAGCTCCCAGTGCGCGAAATAGCCGGGGAAGCGCGCGGTCGGCCCGCTGTCCGTCCCCATGCCGTAGCGCACCCCCGCCTTCGCCTCGGCGGCGAGGCTGGCCATCGCGTTGCGCAGCACCGGCGGATATTTCGGGAACAGCGGTGACGCGGCGAGCTTCTGCTGCCGCTCCTGGCTCTTCAGCGTGGCGATCGTCGACGGCGCGACCCCGCGCGCGAAGAACGGCTCGTCGACGAAGGGCAGCAGCGTGTAGGTGAAGCTCGCCTCGCGGCTGAGCGTCGAGGCGAGCTGCCACGTGCCGCGTCGCTTCATCGCGGCCGTCAGCGCCGGGTCGGCGACACGGTCGCGCACCTGGTGCATGAAGACGTCGACGCCCTCGCGCGTCAGCTCCGCGGCGTTGTCGTAGTAGAAGATGTGTGCCGCCGCCTTCTTGTCCGCGGCGTGGGCAGCGTCGATCACCGCCTTGCTCACCTCATAGGGCATGCGCTTGGCGACGGTGCCGAACTCGTCGTCCATCCACAATTTGACGAAATCGTCGCCCTTGGCGGTCTCGCGCTGGACCATCGCGGTCGCCTCGGCCGGCGTCGCCACCGACTGCTCCAGCCCCGGCACGCCGCCGTAGCTGCCCTTATACACCACCCCCCGTCCGGCGGTGTAGGCGCGCGCCACGTCGATCCGCCCGGCGCGGCGCTGATCGGCGATCACCTGGTGGATCAGGTCACCGTCGGTGCCGAGCGTGTAGACCGAGGTGACACCATAGGCCGCGTAGAGCTTGAGCTGCGCCTCGACATTGGCGCGGTCGTAATATTTGGGGAAGCTCTGATCGACGCCGTCGACCAGCCCGAGATGGACGTGGCTGTCGATCAGGCCCGGCATCAGGAACTTGCCCCGCAGATCTTCGACCGTGGCGCCGCTCGGCTTTGGCCGCGAAGCGGAGGCGCCGACCCAAGTGATGCGGCCGTCGGTCATCACCAGCGCTTGGTCGGCGCGGGGCGCGCTGCCCGTGCCGTCGAAGAGCGTGACATGGTCGAGCACCACCGTCTCCGCCGCGGCCCCGCCGCCGAGACACAGCGCCGCTACCGCGACGCCGACGCGAGCCATCGCCCGCGCGCGACCTGGGCGAAACCGCCGCATCGCACTCCCCTCCATGTCATATCCTATATGATCTGACTAAGTAGGGGCCGGTTGGCTGTCAAGCGCCGGAACGTCGCGCCAGTCGAATGTTCTCAGGTGCTTGGCGTCGTTTCCGCGAGCACGTCGTCCATCCGCTGCTGCGAGCATAAGAGATGGTGGCGCACCGCCTGCTCGGCCGCGGCGGGATCATGCGCCACCAACGCGTCGATGATGGCGCGATGCTCGCGCGCGGCCTCGTGCGGCGCGTTGGTGGCGTAGAGCGCGCGAAAGATATGGAGGTGCGCGTGGAGCCGTTCGATCGTGTCCGCGATCAGGCGGTTGCCGCTGGCGGTCGCGATCAGCCGGTGGAGCGCGGCATCGGCCTCGGCGAAGCGGGCGTAAGCGCGTGCGTCTCCGTCCGCCACGCCCGACATGTCGCGGTCGATCGCGCGCAAGGTCGCGATGGCCTCGTCGGTCATCGCTTCGGCGGCGCGCGCGGCGGCGTAGGGCTCGATCAGCTGGCGCAGTGTATAGAGATCGCGCACCTCATGCCGCGTCATCTGCGGGCTGGCGCGATAGCCGACGTTCGGCATCTTGTAGACCAGCTTCTCGGCCTCGAGCTGGCTCATCGCCTCCCGCACCGGCGTCTGCGAGATGCCGAGCTGGCGCGCGACGGTGTCGATCGCGATCCGCTCGCCCGGCGCGATCCTGAGGCTCATCAGCATGTCGAGCAGATGGTCATACGCGCGCTCCACCATGGTCGGCCCGGGCGCAGGCCGCGCCGCGCGCGCGGGGGTCGGGGCGGTGCTGGTCGTGTCGGGGTGCCGCAAGTGAGTTCGCCGGTCCGTGGGAGGTACGGACCCGATCATATAGGGTTTATACGATCAACGTAAGATGCTGTGGGAAGCGGCTCGGCGCCGCGAGCCGTGCGCTGGGCCCGCCCCCCTCTTAAGCTTCTCGACGCTCGACGCCCTCCCGTCATGCCGGGCTCGACCCGGCATCCATGGTGTCGCTTTCGCCACCGCTGTGGCGTAGGCGGCACGATGGGTCCCGGCGCGAGGCCGGGATGACTCTTCGTTAAGAGCAGGCGGCACACCGGTGCGCGTGCACCGCGCCCACGTCCATCAGAAGCTGAAGCGCACCCCCAGACGATAGGTCCGCCCCAGCACGTCGTACAGCGCCGGGTTGACGAAGAAGGGCGACTTGGCGGGGTCGCGGTTGAAGAGGTTGTCGACCTTGGCATAGGCCGTCACCGCCTCGGTGATGTTGAAGGTCCCGCCCACGTCCATGTAGAACGCGCCCGGCATGAAGTTCTTGTCGATCGTCGGGCGCTGCGGCGTCGACTCCGGGCAGGTGCCCGGGCCGCACTCGATATATTGGTGTCCGAGCACGCCGTCGCTGAACCAGCGCTCCTGCACCAGCAGCGAGAAGTCGTCGGTCTCGTAGGTCTGCACCGCGAGCCACTTCCAGTCCGGCGTATTGCCCGTGTTCACGCCCGCGGTGTCGTTGGGGATCGTGCCGGTGAGGCCGGTGTCGGTGACGAACTTGCTGATATGCGTCGCCAGCGCGCGCACGGTGAAGCGGCCGGGCAGCCCGAGCGGCCGTTGCCAGCGGTAGCTCGCCTCGATGTCGAAGCCCGATGTGTCAATCGACGCCAGGTTGAACGCCTGGACGTTGATGAAATTGGGGCCGGCCTGGTTGTTCAGGTTGAAGGCGCTGCACGTCTCGGGGAGGACATTGCGGAAGCACAGGTTGACGATGTCACCCGCGCCCAGGCTCGAGATCACGTCGGTGATCTTGAGCTTGTACCAGTCGAACGACAGGCTCAGCCCCGGCGCCCAGCTCGATCCCGAGAAGGAGATGCCCGCGGTGGTGTTGCGCGCGATCTCCGGCGTCAGGTTGGGGTTGCCGATCGTGTTCTGGATCGCGAGCACGTTGACGTTGCGGAACGGGTCGAAGAAGTTCGGCTGCGTCGTCGTCACCGGCGCGGCGAACAGCTCGGACAGGTTGGGCGCGCGCACGTCGCGCGAGGTCACGCCGCGCAGGCGGAAGCCGTCGATCGGCAGGTCCCAGGTACCGCCGACCTTCCACGCCCAGACCGTGCCCGAGGTGCTGTAGTCGGTGACGCGCGCCGCGCCGTTGACGCTGGCACGACCGACCGAGTCGCCGTTGAGCAGCGGCACGTCGACCTCGACGAACGCCTCCTTCACGCTATAGGCGCCGGTGCCGTTCTTGTAGTTGCCGGCATACCAGTTGTTGCCCCCGGGCAGCTGGACCGGATCGAACGGATAGATCGAGTCGTACGGCTGGTTCTCGATACCCGCGCCATAAGGGTCGGCGGTGACCTTGTAGAACTCGTGCCGGAACTCGCCGCCGAACGCGAGCGACACCGGCCCGGCCCAGGAGCTGAACGGCGAGCCCGAGAAGTTGAGGCTGGCGACGTCCTGCGTCTGGCGCGTGCGCTGCCGCGGGCCATTGGCGGGCATGACATAGTCGAGCGCCTGCTGCGACGGGTTGCCGCCGAAGACGTTGAGCGGCTGGCACCCCGCGGCGCGCGCGACCGGATTGGCGCAGACGATCGCGCCGTCGAGCGTCGTGGCGTTGATCGCGTTGTTGAAGCGGTTGGTCAGCAGGATGTTGTCGACGTCGATCTTGGTACGGTTGGTGCCGTGCTCGACGTAGATATCGTAGCTCCAGTCCGATCCGAACACCGGCTGGCGTCCTTTGGCGCCGACCACGAAGCGATACTGGCGCCGATCGGTATGGACCTGGGTGTTGCCCAGCGCGGCGTTGCTGGTGCCGAACTGGAATTGCGTGATCCCCGCGGTGGCGCAGGCCGCCTTGACCTGCGCGGGGACATAGGGATTGGCGCACTGGATCGTCAGCGCCGGGCGGTTCTGCCCGCCGACCGGCTGGTTGTTGGTCTTCACCTGTGCGATGTTCGAGGTGACATAGATCTCGTTGTTGGGCGCGAAGTCGAAGCCGATCCGACCATAGCTGTTGAGCCGCTCCAGCCCCGACAGCAGCGAGCGGCCGGCGTCGACGTTGCCGGAGAGGTCGCCGCCCTGGCAGAAACCGGCGAAGCAGCCGATCACCGCCCCCGACGATGTCCGCGACGGCACGCCGTTCGACCCGTATTGGAACTGGAACGGGCTGCCCGACTGGTCGAAGGCGGTGCCCTGCAACGGCCCGGCGGTGATCAGGCCGTATTTCGCGAAGGTGATCGATTGCGCGAAGTCGCGCAGCACATATTGCGGCGAGCCGTCGTTGGTGACGTTGCGATTGACCAGCGTCGTCTGCTTGAACCAGTCGCGGCCGCCGGCGAGCCCGATGCCGAACTCGCCGCCGCCGACACCCTCGTCGCGCGCATATTCGGTGCTGCCGACGATATGCAGCCGGTCGTCGAGCAGGCTGGTGCCCGCGGCGAGCTGGACGAGCACCTGCTCGTTGTCGCCATAATCGGTGATGCCGCCCTGGACGTTGCCCTTCACGCCCTTGAAGCGCGTGTCGGTGATGAAGTTGACCACGCCGCCGACCGCGTCCGAACCGTAGGAAGCGGAGGCGCCGCCGTTGACCACGTCGACTCGCTTGATCAGCAGCTGCGGGAACTGGCTGACGTCGGGCACGCCGGTGACGTTGGCGCCGACGACGCGCTGGCCGTCGATCAGCGTCAGCGTGCGGATCGCGCCCACGCCGCGCAGCGAGAAGGAGCTCAGCCCCTGCGCGCCGCTCGAGGTGCTGAAGGTGTTGACGCTGGTGCCGCTCGAGCCCTGGAGCGACGGCAGCTGCGCGATCGTGGTGAAGACGTTGGGCTGGGCGTTGGCCGCGATCGCGCCGGAATCGATCACCGTCGTCGGCGTCGGCGCGGTGAAGCCGCTCGTGGTGATGCGCGAGCCGGTGACGATGATGTCCTGCGCGGCGGCGTCGCGGCTGGACGCAGTTCCCTGCTCCGGCTGGGCGGTGGAGCCGGCGGTGGTGTCGAGCTGCGGCGGCACCTCGGGCGGCGTCGTCGCGGTGCCCGCTTCCTGTCCGGCCGGCGCCGACTGCGCGCTGGCCGCGCCCGCAACGAGGGTGGCCGCCACCATCGCGGCCAGCGCGGCGCCGGTCCGCACCCGCGCGCGATGCGCGATCGTCTCTGCTCTCATCATCATCCCCTACTCCCAGTTCTTCTATCGTTGATCTCCGCCGGACGAGCGCCGGCGGCAGCCGGCCCGCGTACGGGCCGCACTAATGGGTTCGTCGATCCAAGAGGACGAGCGCGCGCGGCAAGACCCGGCGCCAGCGATCATGCGCGATCGTGGCCGTGTTGCTGTCGTGCGTCGAACCGAATGCCTTGCCGCCGATCCGCCGACGGCAGCGATCCTCCTCCTCTACTCTCGCACCGCGACCGGTACGTACCGCCACCCTTCGCCCGACCTCTTTGATGGGTCGCTCGCGAAGAACGGTAACGTTACCATGGAAGCCTAGTCATACCGCCCTCGGTGTCAACTCGGTCTCGCGAATAAAAACTTGCTGTTGCCTTTCCGCCCGGTTCTTCCCCCGCCTGCCCCGTCTCTAGAAATTTGGCCGACATAACAGCGGCTTATAGACAAGGTAGAAGGCGGACGCGGTTCAATCGCGGAACAGCAGCGGTGCCATCTGGTACAGGCTGCGGCGCCACGACAGAAACTCATGCCCGGTGTCGGGCGACACGTAGAACACGCTGTTGAGCCCGGCGCGCTTCAGCGCCTCGGCATTGGCGCGCGGATCGACGCTGGGCCGCGCGGCCGATCCCCGCGTGCGTCCGTTCTCGAGCTCGCGGCTGCCGTAGCTGACGAAGGTGAGCCGCACCTTGTCCTTATAGCCGGGCGCCGCGGCGACATCCTCGGGCGCGATCGTCCCGCCGCTCAGCAGCCCGATCGCGCCGAACGTGTCGAGGTTCTTGGGCGCGATCAGCTTGGTCTCGAACCCGCCCATCGACAGCCCCGCCATCGCACGGTGCGGCGCATCGGCCTGCGTGCGATAGTGGCGGTCGACATAGGGGATCAGTTCGTCGATCAGCACGGTGCGGAACGGCGTGATGTCGAAGCTGGCGAGCCCGCCCGGGCTGCCGGGTCGGACATCGTTGGTCATGCCATAGGTCATGACGATCAGGAACGGCCGCGCTTTGCCCGCGGCGAGCAAATTGTCCATGATGAGATTGGCGTGGCCCTGGTTGGACCAGGCGGTCTCGTCCTCGCCCCAGCCGTGCTGGAGGTACAGCACGGGGTAGCGCTTGCCATCCGCGGCGTCATAGCCGGGCGGGGTGTAGACGAAGGCGCGGCGGTGCGTGCGCGTGCTCGGCGAGGCGAACAGGATCTGCTCGACCCGGCCGTGCGGCACGTCCTTCACCGCGTAGATGTCGGCGTCGTGCGCGGGGATCTCGATCCCGCTCTCCCACCGCGTCGAGCCGTAGAAGTTCAGCGTGCCCGGATCGTTGAAGGTGCCGCCGTCGACGGTGAGGTGGTAATAATGGAAGCCCTCGTCGAGCGGCCCCTCCGACGTGCCGGTCCAGCTGCCGTCCGCCGCCTTGGTCAGGACGGTGCCGCCGCGCCCGCCGAGGCCGAGGCTGACCCGCACCGCCTTGGCATCGGGCGCGGTGACGCGGAAGCGGACATAGCCCTGCGAGTTGACCTGCGGATAGGCCTGGCCGGGCTGGTTGAGCGACGACGGTTTGAAGTCCTCAGCGATCGCCGCGGAAGGTGCCGGCGGTGTCGTCTGCGAAAGCGCCGGCGCGGCGGCGACGAGGCACGCGATCATGGTGGCACGAGCTGGTCTCATCACCCTCTCCTCTCCCGGTTCGCGATGCTCTACACGGCTCGACGAATCCTATCTGATATGTTCTACAGCATTCCCGGAGGGGCGCAAGCGATGAGAGCGGCGGTGTAAGGAGCAATTCACCCGCCCTCTCTTCCTAGAGCGTCATCCTGAACTCGTTTCAGGATCCACCGTGCCGCATACTCTCCGGCTGCGGCGTACGCGGGCCCATGGATCCTGAAACGAGTTCAGGATGACGCTGGTGGAAAGGTCGCGCCTTGTCATGGTAGCGTTAACTTCAACGATGCGCTGTAACAAACAAGGGAGAGGCGAGATGCGGCAAGTCACGAGGCGGATGGGCACCCTTGCGGCCACGCTGCTGACGCTCGTCAGCGCCACGGCCTCAGCGCAGGTCGCGCGGTTCGAGCGCTTCACCTATCAGGGCCGCACGCAGGAGCAGGCGCCGCTGTCCGCCGGCCAGTATCGCAACCCCATATTGAGCGGCTATTACCCAGACCCGTCGGTCACGCGGGTCGGGGACGATTACTACCTCGTCAACTCGTCGTTCGCGCACTTTCCCGGCCTGCCGGTGTTCCGCTCGACGAACCTCGTCGACTGGACTCAGATCGGCAATGCGATCGACCGCCCGGACCAGCTCGACTTCACCGGTCGGCGCGTATCGGAGGCGGTGTTCGCGCCGGACATCTCCTACCATGCCGGCGTCTTCTACATCGCCAACACCTGCGTCTCCTGCGGCGGCAATTTCATCATCACCGCGCGCGATCCTGCCGGCCCCTGGTCCAAGCCGATCTGGCTGCCGTTCGAGGGGATCGACCCGTCGATCTTCTGGGAGGGCGACCGCGCCTACATCATCAACAATCGCGCGCCCAACGAGCCGCCGCGCTACGACGGCCACCGCGCGCTGTGGGTGCAGGAATATGACTGGCGCGCGGGCAAGATGGTCGGGGAGAGCACGCAGCTCGTCAACGGCGGCGTCGACCTCGCCACCAAGCCGGTGTGGATCGAGGGGCCGCACCTGCTCAAGAAGGACGGCTTCTATTATCTCACCGCGGCGGAGGGCGGCACCGGCGACAATCACTCGCAGGTGGTGTTCCGCTCGCCCGCGCTGCGCGGACCGTTCATGCCCTATGCCGGCAACCCGATCCTGACCCAGCGCGATCTGCCCGCGAACCGGGCGCACCCGGTCACCTCGGCGGGGCACGCCAAGCTGGTGCAGACGCAGAACGGCGACTGGTGGGCGACCTTCCTGGCGACGCGCCCCTATGCCGAGGGCCATTACAATATCGGTCGCGAGACTTTCCTGCTGCCGGTGACGTGGCGCGGCGGCTGGCCGCACATCCTGGAGCGTGGCCGCGCGATCCCTTTCACCGCGGCGCGGGCCCGGCTTCCCGCCGGCCCCGCTCCGACGCTGCCGACCAGCGGCGACTTCGGCTATGTCGACGAGTTCGACGGCGCCACGCTCGGCCTGCAGTGGATCGGCATCCGCACGCCGCGCCGCCCTTTCTACCGGCTCGCCGGGGGTGTGCTCGAGCTGAGCGCCGCCGCGCGCTTCGGCGACCTGAGCGGCACGCCCGCCTTCCTCGGTCGGCGCCAGCAGCACCATGTCGCCACGGTATCGACGGTGCTGCGCTTCGCCCCCGAGCGCGACGGCGCACGCGCCGGTCTGGCGGCGGTGCAGAACGACCGTTCGCTGCTCGCGTTCGCGGTCACGCGGGTCGGCGGCAAGACGATGGTGGCGCTGTACCAGCGCGACCTGGCGGACAGCGACACGTTGGTCGCCTCGGCGCCGGTCGAGGCCGGCAGCGCGGTGACGCTGACGATCCGCGCCGAGGGCGGCACGATGGCGTTCGACTATACGGTCGGCGGCGCGCGACGAACGCTGACCGAGCGGCTCGACACGACCTTCCTCAGCACGCAGCGCGCCGGCGGTTTCGTCGGCACCGTGATCGGGCCGTTCGTCGAGGCGCCGTGATCGGGCCGCGCGGGCGCGGCTGCGTGGCCCGATCGGATCGAGCATCTCGCTCCCCGTCACCCGGACTCGCTTCGGGGTCCACTCATCCGCTCGCGCGACGGCCGGAGGCGCTCGCGGCACAGTGGATCCCGGACCAGGTCCGGGATGACGGCTGGGCGCAGTTGGAGCGCTCGCCGCAACCCGGAGACGAAGGCGCGAGGCAGATTATGATCTGCGACATCTGAAAGCCGAGCGTGCTCCTGCGCAAGCAGGAGCCCAGTGCCGCGATCGTCATCCTCGCGGCCCTGGGCTCCGGCTTTCGCCGGAGCACGCTTCAGCGTCGATGGATCCAATCCTACCCGCGTCGCAAGTCCGGCCCGCGCAGCCGCAGCACCTCGCCCGCACCCAATCGCGCGGTGACGCGTCTCGTACCGGCGCGCACCGTCACCGACCCCGCCACGTCGGCGGTGATCGCGACGCGCTCGACCACCCCCGCGCGCCAGGTCAGGTCGACCCGCCGTGCACCCCTCGCGCGCAGCCCGCGCACCGCGCCGCCCGGCCACGCGCGCGGCAGCGCGGGGAGCAGCAGGATCTCGTCGCCGTCGCTCTGCATCAGCATCTCGGCGATCGCACGCGCGCCGCCGAAATTGCCGTCGATCTGGAACGGCGGGTGCGAGTCAAACAGGTTCGGGTAGGTCCGCTCGGGGCCGAGCAGATAAGCGAGGATGCGGTGCGCATGATCGCCGTCGCGCAGCCGCGCCCACAGATTGGCGCGCCACGCGGTCGCCCAGCCGGTCGACTCGTCGCCGCGCAGCTCGAGCGAGCGCTTCGCCGCCGCGGCCAGCGCCGGGGTGCGATCGACGTCGATCTGCGTGCTCGGGAACAGGCCGTACAGGTGCGAGACGTGGCGATGGTGCGGCTCGGGCGCCGCGGCGTCCCAGTCCTCCTGCCACTCCTGCAATTGCCCCTGCGCGCCGATCTTGTCCGGAGCGAGCCGCGCGCGCGCCGCGGCGAGCTCGCCCGCGAAGGCAGCGTCGGTGCCGAGCAGCCCGGCGGCGCGCGCGGTCTGATCGAACAGGTCGCGCAGGATCTGCTGGTCCATCGCCGGGCCGGCGCACAGCGCGGCACCGCGCGGGTGGACGTTCTCGGGGGAGAGCGACGGGCTGGTCATCAGATGCCCGCTGGCGCGATCGGCCACGAGCGTGTCGAGGAAGAACAGCGCCGCGCCGCGCATCAGCGGATACACCGAGCGGAGATAGCCGAGGTCACGGCCGTAATCGTAGCGGTCCCACAGATGCGTGCAGAGCCACGCGCCGCCGGTCGGCCACAGGCCCCAGGGGGCGCCGTCGATCGGCGCGGTGGCGCGCCATCCGTCGGTATTGTGATGCGCCACCCAGCCGCGCGCACCGTACATGGCGCGCGCGGTGCGCTCCCCCGTCACCGCCAGCTCGCGCACCATCTGGATCAGCGGCGCGGTACATTCGGGCAGCGCGGTCGCCTCGGACGGCCAATAGTTCATCTCGGTGTTGATGTTGATCGTGTACTTTGAACCCCATGGCGGTTTGACGCGGTCGTTCCACAATCCTTGCAGGTTGGCGGGCTGACCTCCCGCGCGCGACGAGCAGATCAGCAGGTAGCGGCCATAGTCGAAATACAGCTGCGCCAGCGCCGGATCGGCGACGTGCTGGCTGGTGCGGACGCGCTCGTCGGTCGGCCGGTCCGCCGCCGCGGTGCGGCCGAGATCGAGCGTGACGCGGCGGAACAGCCGCCGATGCGCCGCGGCCGCATCGGCCGCGATCCGGGCGAACGGCCGCGCCGCCGCGGTCGCGAGCTGCGCCGTCGCGAGCGCGCGCGCGTCGCCGCCGACGTCGTCGAAGCGGCGATAGCTCGTCGCGATCGCGACCAGGATCGTCACCGCATCGGCACCGCGCAGCACCAGCCGGTCGCCGTCCGCGCGCAGCCTTCCTCCGCGCGGCAGCACGCGGACCAGCGCGGCGAAGCGCGTCGCCCCCGCGACGCCATGTTCGTCCGGCGCCTGTCCTTCCAGCGCGATCGTGTCGCCGTGCGCGGTGACGCGCGCGCGCTGGGGTGAGGCAAGCGCGATATCGAGGTCGATCGCGCCGGTGCGGTCGGCGCTCACTTCGACCGCGATCACCTCGTCGATCGGCGACGCCACCGCCACACGCCGATAGCGCACCCCGTCCGCGACGAAGCGGGTCGACGCCCGCGCCGCGTCGAGGTCCAGCTCACGATGATAGTCGCTCACCGTGCCCAGCCCGGGCAGGTCGAGCAACAGGTCGCCGATCGGCTGGTATGACATCTGGCTGAGCGGCCTCGCCATCACCTTGGCGTCGGCGAGCCGCTGCGCCTCGGCGTAGCGCCCCGCGGCGATGAGGCGCCGCACCTCGGGCAACGCCTCGCGCGCCGTTGGGTTGACGGGATCATAGGGTCCGCCGCCCCACAGACTGTTCTCGTTGAGCTGGAGCCGCTCGCGCGCGGTGCCGCCGAACACCATCGCGCCGAGCCGACCGTTGCCGAGCGGCAGCGCCTCGGTCCAGACGGTGGCGGGCTGTCGATACCAGAGCCGTGAGGTATCGGCCGCTGCGCGCGCCGCGACCGCGGGGAGCGCGACCGCCGCCGCCGATCCGGCCGCCGCCCCGATCGCGCCCCGCCGGGTCACGCCCTCTCGCCCTGTCATGCCGCACCCTCCCGCCGCGCGTGCCGGTGATGACCGCGTCGGTCGGGGGTTTAGCCCGGCGAACGGCGCGGACCAACCATCGCGCGCGACGAACGCGGCGGCGAGAAGGGGAAAAGCCCCGGTCGGCCATTTGCCCGCCACAATATCCCTGTATATACTGCGATATGCTCACCCAGCGGTCCCGTTACGCCCTTCGCTCCATGCTGTTCCTGGCGGGCGCGCCGGCCGGATCGCCGCCGATCCCGATGACCCGGATCGCCGCGGAGGCCAACGTGCCGCGCAAGTTCCTCGAGCTGATCCTCGCCGATTTGCGCGACGCCGGGCTGCTCCACAGCCACCGCGGCAAGATGGGCGGTTACGTGCTGTCGCGGCCGGCGCATCTGATCTCGCTCGGCGAGGTGATCCGCGTGATCGAGGGGCCGCTCGCGCTGGTGCCCTGCGTCAGCCGCACCGCCTATCGCTCGTGCAAGGACTGCAAGAGCGAGGCCGAGTGCGCGATCCGCCACGCGATGATGCGCGTGCGCGACGAGACCGCGCGCATCCTCGACGGCACCAGCCTGGCCGACGCCACCGCGAATCAGCTCGCCGCTGCTTGAGCGAACGCGGCAGCGACTGCCGCGGGGCCGCCGATAATAGGTCTTTCGTGGTGGGGTTCGCCCTCGACTTTCTCCGCTCTCGTCCGTCATCCTCGCGGGAGCGAGGCCGCTGCGAGATTGCTTATCCGTCATCCCGGCCTTGAGCCGGGATCCATGGTGCCGCAGAAACAACGGCTAAGGCGCGCGCGGCGCGATGGATCCCGGGTCAAGCCCGGGATGACGAAGGCTCCCGCGAGAATTTCGCCAAGGCGGGGCTTCAGAGACGCTGGCAGCCCGCTACGTCCTTCCACACCCGCGCGTCCGGATGTCGCCTCCGCGGAGATGACGATGAGAGGAAGGGTAAGCGCGCGGCTATTTGCTAGACCCACCGCCACGCCGCGCTTACCCACGCGGGCATGACCGACGCGCCGCTGCCCAGCACCGAGACCGACGCCGCTGCCGAGCTCGAGCGGCTCGCGCGCGAGATCGCGTACCACAACGCCCGCTACCATACCGACGACGCGCCCGAGATCAGCGACGCCGCCTATGACGCGCTGGTTCGCCGCAACGCCGCGATCGAGGCGGCCTTCCCCGCGCTGATCCGCGCCGACTCACCCGGCCGCCAGGTCGGCGCCGCGCCCGCCGCGCACCTCGCCAAGGTCGCGCACGCGCGGCCGATGATGAGCCTCGACAACGCCTTCGCCGACGAGGAGGTGGAGGAGTTCGTCCGCCGCGTGCGCCGCTTCCTCCGCCTCGGCGAGGACGAGCCGGTCGCGCTCACCGCCGAGCCCAAGATCGACGGCCTGTCCTGCTCGCTGCGCTACGAGGAGCGCCGGCTCGTCCAGGCGCTGACCCGCGGCGACGGCACCACCGGCGAGGACGTCACCGCCAACGTGCTGACGATCGACGACATCCCGCGCACGCTCCCCGACGAGGCGCCCGCCGTCTTCGAGGTGCGCGGCGAGGTCTATATGGAGAAGGCCGCCTTCGCCGCGCTCAACCACCGGCTCGCCGCCGAGGCCGAGGCGAGCGGCAAGGAGGCGCGGCGCTTCGCCAACCCGCGCAACGCCGCGGCGGGCTCGCTGCGCCAGAAGGACGCCGCGGTCACCCAGGCGCGCCCCTTGCGCTTCCTCGCGCACGGCTGGGGCGAGGCCAGCGCGGTACCCGGCGACACGCAGGAGGCGATCGTCGCCGCGCTGCGCGCCTGGGGCTTCCCCATCGCCGAGGCTTTCGCGCGCTGCGACGATGCCGCGGCCGCGCTGGCGGTCTATCGCGCGATCGAGCACCAGCGCGCCGACCTGCCGTTCGACATCGACGGCGTGGTCTACAAGGTCGACCGGCTCGACTATCAGCAGCGGCTCGGCAGCGTCGGGCGCGCGCCGCGCTGGGCGATCGCGCACAAATTCCCCGCCGAGCGCGCCGAGACCGTGCTCGAGGCGATCGACATCCAGGTCGGCCGCACCGGCAAGCTCACTCCCGTCGCGCGGCTCACCCCGGTGACGGTCGGCGGCGTGGTCGTCACCAACGCCACGCTGCACAACCGCGACGAGATCGTGCGGCTCGACGCACGCGTCGGCGACCGCGTGCTGCTCCAGCGCGCCGGCGACGTGATCCCGCAGGTGGTCGAGGTGCTGCCGCGCGACGCCGAGCGCGAACCCTATATCTTTCCCGACCATTGCCCGCGCTGCGGCAGCGAGGCGGTGGCCGAGGAGGGCGAGGTCGACGTGCGCTGCACCGGCGGGCTGATCTGCCCGGCGCAGCGGCTCGAACGGCTCAAGCATTTCGTCGGCCGCGGCGCGCTCGACATCGACGGGCTGGGCGAGAAGACGCTGGTGGAGTTCGTCGACCTCGGCTGGATCGCGGAACCCGCCGACATCTTCCGCCTCGGTGCGCATCGCGAGGAGCTGGTCGGGCGCGAGGGTTGGCAGGCCAGATCGGTCGATGCCCTGCTCGCCGCGATCGAGGCGCGGCGCCAGCCCGACGCGGCGCGGCTGCTGTTCGGGCTCGGCATCCGCCATGTCGGGATCGTCACCGCGCGCGACCTGCTCAAACATTATGTGACGTTGCCCGCGGTCGCTGCGCTGGCGGACGAGCTGATCGCGCTGCGCGAGCGCACGACTGCCGCGCTCGGGGAGGAGCCGAGCAAGCTGCGCACCCGGCTCGACAAGGCGATCGCCGAGCTGATCGGGGTGGAGAATATCGGCGCCGCCGTCGGCCACGCGCTGGCCGACTTCTTCCACGAGCCGCACAATCGCGCAGTGTGGGACGATCTGCTCGCCGAGGTGGCGCCGCCCGACTTCCGCGTCGAGACCGTCGCCTCGGAAGTGTCGGGCAAGACCGTCGTCTTCACCGGCACGCTGGAGACGCTCAGCCGCGACGAGGCCAAGGCGCAGGCGGAATCGCTCGGCGCGCACGTCTCGGGCTCGGTGTCGAAGAAGACCGACCTGCTGGTGGCGGGGCCGGGCGCGGGATCGAAGGCGAAGAAGGCGGCCGAGCTCGGCATCCGCGTCGTCGACGAGGCAGGCTGGATCGCGATCGTCGCCGCGGCGGCAGGGTGAACGCTACCCGGTTGAGGTGAGCAGGCGGGTAGTGCGGTGGCAGGAGCAGGCCGAACGAGTCGCAGCCTGCCGTCACGTCGCCACGACGAGGCGGTCCCGCGCCACGCCCGGCGAGCGTGCGGACGAAGGGTGCGGATCAACGCTGCAACGAGAGAAACCGTTTGCTGGTCCTTCCCCGGCCACGCGGTCTACCCTGTCATCCCGGCCTTGAGCCGGGATCCATCCGTCCGCGAGAGCAACGCCGCGGCGCTCGCGGCACCATGGATCCCGGGTCGAGCCCGCGATGACGGATAGGGCGAGCCGCTACCGCGACGATCAACATCTTGGGTCCGGCCGCATGGAACCGCTACTGCCGGCATGTCGGGACGGCCGAAGCGCCGCGAGCCACCCCGGCGCCGCTACCGCGCCAGGTCACCGAACAGCGAGACATAGTAGCGGATCCCCGGCGCGATGTTGCGCACCTCGGTCCGCTCGTTGAGCCCGTGGCTGAAATCGTCCGACTCTTTCATGAAGGTCGGGCTCGCGCCGTAGCTCGGGACGTGGTGATAGCGGAACCACATGCTGTCGCTCGCCCCCGCCGACATGCTCGGGAACACCGGCACGCCCGGCCAGGACGCGCTCAGCGCCTTGGTCACCGCCGCGACGAAGTCCGCCCGCATCGGCGAGGCATCATTGGCGACCGAGCCCTCGCTCACGTCGCGGATCGTCAGCGCCGGCTCGGCCGCGACCTGCTGGAGCGTGGCCATGACGTCGGCGGGCTTCACGCCGGGGAAGATGCGGCAGTTGATGTTGGCGGTGGCGCGTTGCGGCAGCGCGTTGAGCGCGTGCCCGCCCGACACCATCGTCGACACGCAGGTGGTGCCGATCTGCCCGACATAGGCCGGGTCGGCGGCGAGCACCGCGATCGCCTTCTCGTCCTTCGGATCCTCGGCGAAGGCGCGCATCGCGGCGGCGAGCTCACCGGTCTTCTGCTTGGCCGCCTCGCGGAAGAACGTCCGGGTGACGTCGGAGAGCTGCGGCGTGAAACGATACTGCCCGATCCGCACCAGCGCGGCGGAGAGCTGGTTGATCGCATTCTGCGGCCGCGGCGCGGAGCTGTGCCCGCCCGGGTTGGTGACGGTCAGCTCGAAGTCGGCGTAGGTCTTCTCGGCGCCGTTCCAGGTGAAGAACTGCGGCTTGCCGTCCTCGGCGAAGCGCCCGCCCCCGCCGTCGATGTTGATCACCAGCTCGGCATTCTTGAGCTGCTCGGCGATGAGCGCGCTGGTCTTCATCCGCGTCTCCTCGTCGCCCGAGAATTCGAGCACGATGTCGCGGCGCGGCTTGTACCCCGCCTGCTTCATCCGCAGCAGCGCGGTCATCGCCACCGCCGCGTCCAGCTTCATGTCGGTGGCGCCGCGGCCGTAGAGATAGCCGTTCTCGACCACGGGGGTGAAGGGATCGCGCTGCCAGTCGGCGGGCTTGGCCTCGACCACGTCGATATGGCCCGAGATCACCAGCGGCTTGGCCGCCGGGTCGCTGCCGCGCCAGCGCGCCACCAGATAGGCGGTGTCGTCGACCGGCGTGACCGTGACATCGCTCGGCGCGAAACCACCGGCGATCAGCACCGATCGAAGATAGGCGGCGAGCTGGGGGGTCTGGTTGCCCGCGCCGGCAACGCTGCGGAACGTGATCGCGCGCTGCGCGATCTCCAGCGCCTGCGCCTCGGAACCGATCGCGGCGCCCTTGTTCTGCGCCAGGGCCGGCGTCGCGGTCAGCGCGAACGCCGCGCCGACGAGAAACAGATTGCGCCCGATCGCCATGCACCATGCCCCTTTTACGTGAAGGACAAAGCGTATCGCGCGTCGCCGCGGACGCAAGCGGGATCGCCGCGCGGGCGACGGCGGCACGATGCCCCCGCCCCCGCGCGGCGCGGCGGTCAGGCCTTCTTGGCGCTGAGATGCGCGCTCAGGTGCTTGTTCATCTCGAACATGCTCGCCGACTTCTTGCCGAAAATCTTCTGCAGTTTGTCGTCGGCGTTGATCTGCCGCTTGTCCTTCTCGTCCTGCAGGTTGTTCTTCTTGATGTAGTCCCAGACCTTGCTGACGACCTCGCTTCGCGGCAGATCGTTCTTGCCGACGATCTCGGCCAGCTCGGGCGAGGGCGTTACGGGCGCGGTGATGCCGCCGCGCGCGCCGCCGGCGGACTTGCCGGTGGTCTTGACCTTCTTCTCGGCCGCGGCGGTTTCATCCTTGCCGCGCTTCTCTGCTGATCGTGCCATCACACTCTCCTCTTTCTCGCAGATCAGATGCCCAACGGCGCCAGCGGCCGATGCTCTGCGGCGGTAGTTTGCTCACGGAGCGAACGAAGCTGCAAGCTAAACGATGCGTTTGTGCGCTCCGGCACGCCGCGGACGGTGGCTTTTCGCGTCGTGCCGGTCAGTCAAGCGGTGGCTCGGGCATGGCGTGACGGTCGAGCGCGACGCTCGGCGCCCCTGTCGCGTCCCATCGCAGCGGCGCGACTCGTGGCGCGCGGCGCGCGGTACATCCCTGCCCCGCCGCCGCATTGGCGTGATAGACGATCCAGTCGCTGCCGTCGCGTGCGGTGAAGAAGGCGTTGTGGCCGGGCGCATGGATGCGCGCGCCGGGGGTGCTCGCCAGGATCGGCCGCGGCGCCTTGTGCCAGCTGCGGGGGTCGAGCGGGTCGGCGTCGGCAGCGGCGCGCAACACGCCCACGGCATAACCGTCCGACCAGCAGGCGCTGCCCGAGTAAGCGAGGAAGAGGTCACCGGTGGGTCCGCGCAGAAACGCCGGGCCCTCCAGGATCTGGCGCCCGCCCTGGCGCTCCCACGGCTGATCCGGGCGCGCGATCACGGTCTCTCCGGGCGCCAGCGTCCAGGGATCGCGCATGGGCGCGATCGCGAGCACGCTGTCCGGGCCATCATAGGCCGAATAGACGAACCAGCGGCGTCCGCGCGCGGTGAAGGTGGTGCCGTCGAGCCCGGGCAGCCGCGTGTTGATCCGGCCGCGGTCGCGCCACGTGCCGGCGAGCGGGTCGGCGGCATCATTCTCGAGCACGAACACGCCGCGATGCGCGTCGTCGTCCTTTCCCGCCGCGGCGGCGGTGTAATAGATATACCAGCGCCCATCGATATGGTGCAGTTCGGGTGCCCAGATCGAACGCGCATTGGGGCCGGTGGCGGGGGCGCGCCAGACGATCTGCTCGGGGGCGTCGGTTAGCCGCGCGAGGTCACGCGTCCGTCGGATCGCGAGCCGGTCGCCGCGGGTGACCATCACGTAGAACCACCCGCCTCGTGCCGCGATGTGCGGGTCGGGGCCGGAGGGAAGCAGCGGCGGCTGCGGCACGATCGCCGGCTGCTGGGTCGCCGCGACGAGACCGGTGGCGAGCGCGAGCGCGAGAAGGGCACGTACCATGCCCCCTCCTGCCTTCATCGAAGGGGTGGGTGCAAGGTCCGGTGCTGTGGGGATCGCTCTCTTTGTGGAGAGCGGTGTGTGTGAATGGGTTCTTGTTCGTGATGGGTGTGCAACGCGCGGGCTGCAATGCCTGGCGGCGACCTACTCTTCCACTGCTTAGGCAGTAGTACCATTGGCGCGGTCGGGTTTCACGTC
>NZ_SLXN01000002.1 GCF_004345855.1 Sphingomonas sp. BK235 | reverse complement strand
CCCTCGCGCCGCGAGCACATCGACAATGCGCTGCACCGCTTGCCGCGTCAGGCCCATGTTACGGGCAATCGAGGCGGTAGGCAGCGGCATGGGCGCGTAGCGCAGCGCCGCCAGCACCTGCCACCAGGCGCTGGTTAGGCCGAGATGCGCGACAAGCTCGTTGCCGGCACTGACAAGCCGGCCATTGGCAGCGAAGACCGCCAACGCTAGCTCGCGCACGTCATTGTTCACAATCGACATACGACAACGCGCTTCCAATATGACATCATCCTGTCAAATGAAGCTATAGGCGTTCGGTTCCGCGGGTCGCGTAAGCTGACATTCAGGACGTCACACAACCGGTCGGGGGCGACGCCGGTGCGCCCGCGCGGCTTGTGCAGGGCTAGTAGGCCCCAAATCCGTCCTAGGATGCCGCTCGTGAGATGGGCAACTTGCCTCGGCTTTGACCGGCTTCGGGCTGAAAGCTGACGTGCGGCGCCGGACAATTTGATGTCCGGTATTGGCAGGAACCGGACGGGCAGCTATCAAGCGCAAAGGATGGGACTTCGACGTCAAGGCACGCGCGCGCTAGAGATGGAGCGCTTGTATACAGGCTAGGCGGGCTGGGCTTCTGTCAAGGCTGCGCGGCAGAATACAACTTCTGCTATCGGCATTTGATCAACGAATACCTCTATCGGAACAATCCCGCTTGCAACGTCGGCACCCAGTATTTCCTCAGCCGAGGAATTATTGTAGGCAATTCTTCCATTCTCGACCTCGATGAAGCCGCTGAAGGCAGGCACAAGGGCGGCTGGTGGTGGTTCATCTGAGATACTGAGTTCTACCTCGCCCTCATCTTCATGCTGTGTCCAGATCGTGACGCAGTTACGAGTGCTTAAAGCAGGTGCCGCTCCAGTATTTTCGGGTACGTCGATAATCATGATTGGATCGTTGATGAAGACAATCGCGTGCGGGATTGCTGCCCTCGTGGTATACGTAACCATGGCGCCGCTCCCATTGACACGGCAAGCTTGGATCCGTCCTGCGCGGTAAGCTCGATCATGCCGCCACCTGAGTAGCCAGACGCGCCGACGCGCCCGCGAGCCGATACATCGCGTTTACCTGTGCGGCGTAAAGGTCGGCAAGACCCTGATGCGAGGTTCGGCTCGACGGGCATGTCGCACTCGCGACGCGCGCAAGCGAGGTCTGATGGCGAGCGAGAAGGTAATTGAGGTCCATAGCGGTCTCCTGCTTGTAAGCGGGAGCGCATGGGTCTCACAGCCGCCGACGCTTACATCTGGAAGCCGGCGATGACCTCTATGTGGGGACGCTTCGTCAGATTACGAGCAAATAGTTATGGCAGCTGACGTCACAGGCTCCTGCCTTTGTTTGCCGGCCCCGTCCCGCGCGCTGGAGGAGAGGCGGCGGTCGCCGCGCCGATCAGCTTCGAGGCAAGATCGATTGCCTCTGCGCAATTGAGTGTCAACAGATCGCCGGCGTGGTTGGCGATGCTAAGGCAGACCTCCCCATCCTTGGTCATTACTCGCACCTTCATAATGCGCCACCTTCCCATGAGCGCGTCGAAACATGCCGATGCGCATATCGGTCCCGATTAAGCCGCTGATCTATGTGTGAAATAAAACGCGGGCATGTCTCACGCCGGGATCAAGCACCTACAGCCCGAGGTTGACGGTTCGGCCCGATCAACATCGTTCCAGCGGAGCGCCAATGGGCGAGCTGAAGCCACCCACGGGCGGACGTGTCATGCGGCAACATCTATGCGTGCCTCGGCGGCGCCTTCATCATCCAAGACGCGGCCTGATCGGCCCGCGGTGGCGAGCCAGATCGTATGAAACGGGTTGTCCTCGCTGCCTTCTGTGTCGACGCGGACCTCTTCCACCTCGAAGCCAGCGGCGCGCAGTCGATAGGTGAAGCTGTGATCCTGATAGGCCGACCAGATGGCCAGTACCCCGCCCGGCCGCAACGCCAGCCGCGCAGCGCGCAAACCCCAGTTGGAGTAGAGGCGTTCATTGGCGAGGCTGATCAATCCATCGGGTCCATTGTCGACGTCCAGAAGGATCGCATCGAAGAGCGCAGGCTGCTGGACGATGAGATCGTGTACGTCCGTCACCTCAACTGACACCCGTGCGTCATCGAGAGACTCGTCGAACAGGTGACGCAAGGGGCCGGCAGCCCATGTCACGATCTTGGGCACCAGCTCGGCGACGACGATGCTGGCGTTGACCGGCAGCGCCGTCCGCGCCGCAGCAAGGGTAAAGCCCATGCCTAGGCCACCGATCAGAACCCGCGCCTGTTCGCTCATGCCGCGCAGGGCTAGCGTCGCCAATGCCCGCTCCGATCGATAGGACCAGCTTGCCATCAGCTGCTCGCTGCCGAACATGATCTCGAAGTGGCGGCCATGACGAAGGAGGCGCAGTTCACCGCCCCCGGGTATCTCCCCCGTGTCGATGAGCACGGCTTCTGCGTGTCCGCCACTGCCGCTGACAGCGGCTTCGATCGTCGGCAAGGTCAGCTCTCGCGCCGGACGGGCGACGCAGGCCCAGGGTCCGCGCTTCCGCCCGATCCGGCCAGCAACTTATCTGAAGCGGCCTTGGCGCGCGCCGCGTCTGCCCGTTCGCTGCGAATGGCCAGTGCATCCCAGGCAAGCGCGGCCCGCTCGCATCGTTCGCGCACGTTCTGAAGGGGCGATGCGTCGCCCGCCAACCGCTGTCGAGCGGCCTCGTCTCGGTAGAATTGTAAGGACATGACAGCTCCTGTGCGTAAGGACGGCTCGGCAGAGACCGTGATGATCCCCGCCGATCGCCTTGCTCAGGCTGTCTGCAAATTAACCGCCGACGTCTTACCGCGACCATCTGTCTCAAGCTCGTATGAGACGCGCTGGTCCCTATCGAGCGTACGCATGCCAGCACGCTCTACCGCCGAGATGTGAACGAAGGCGTCCGCGCCGCCGTCCTCCGGCGCGATGAAGCCATAGCCCTTGTCGGCGTTGAAGAATTTTACGGTACCGGTGATCATAAGGGCTTCCTTTGTCCCAAGCGTGGTCGGGCATATGCCAACAGCGGCACATCCCGGCTTCGTGAGGCTAGAAAAGGACAAGAGGAGCCGCTGCGGCTCAATATCCGTCACAGGCGACGTTTAGCCGTTCCTCTATAGGAGCGCAGCGCCGAAAAAGATAGAGCGGGCGTCGCAGATTGTGGCTGCCCGGCACCTGAGTAGATAGTTTGAGGAGCGTCATGGCTCCGCGTCCAGCCATTTTGCGACGAGGTGGAGATCGTCAGCTCGCCGGAGAGGCTTCACTTCAGAGTTCCATCGATCGGTTTCCAAGTCGGACGCCCCCTGCGAACAGACCGGCCTCCCGCATGGATAGGGTTCGTGGTCAGCAGCCCAGCTCGATCCGAACGGGCAAGCGGGAGCCAATCAAGGGCGCCGCGTGGATCGGCCAAGGCGCTTGCGGCCCCTTCCCTCTCGCGCCGACGACCCAATACCGGTCACTCAGGACCCCCTCCCGCCTACAAACTTCGGCCGCTCGTTCAACTCGCGGCTCGAGCCTTCCGGGCGCTCCGCGCAGCGGTCGGCTGGCCTGATTAGCGAATCAGCGGCCAGTCCGATGTGTGGCTACGAATGCGCGGCGAGTGCTTTGAAGCGAACTTGTCCGTTGTGAGTAGCTCGGGCTAGGTTCTTGAACATGCACGATGACGCTGTCCCCTCTGATCCGTCCACCCACGATGACGTGGATCTCACGGGGCTCGCCGCCGGCAAACAGGCCGAGGGCACGATGGACACCGGCGCCAACGAGCCGATCGAGCGCAGCGGGCTGCATCACTGGCGCGAGAGCACGATCACCGATCCCGATCTGAACGACCGCGGCGGCGTTTTCTTCGCCGCGATCGAGATGACGCGGATGCCGATGATCCTCACCGATCCCAACCTGGACGACAATCCGATCGTCTTCGCCAACAAGGCGTTCCTCGACCTCACCGGTTACGAGGAAGAGGAGATCCTCGGGCGCAACTGCCGCTTCCTTCAGGGCTCGCAGACCGATCGCAACGCGGTGGCGGAGCTGCGCCACGCGGTCGAGAACAAGTCAGCGGTGGCGCTCGAACTGCTCAACTATCGCCGCGACGGCACACCCTTCTGGAACGCGGTGTTCGTCGGCCCGGTCTATGACACCGGCGGTACGCTGCGCTATTTCTTCGCCAGTCAGCTCGACGTCACGCGCCGCCGCAACACCGAGCAATCCTACCGCCAGGCACAGAAGATGGAGTCGATCGGCCAGCTCACCGCGGGGCTGGCGCACGACTTCAACAACCTGCTCCAGGTGGTCAACGGCAACCTCGAGCTGGTCGCCACCGCCAAGGATCCCGCGCGCGCACAGCGCTACGTCGCCGCGGCGCAGTCCGCCGCCGAGCGCGGCGCCAAGCTGACGCGCCAATTGCTCGCCTTCGCGCGCAAGACCCGGCTGGAGCCGCGCCCGCTCGACCTGACCCAGCTCGTCTCCGAGTTCAGCGACCTGATCGAGAGTTCGGTCAACAAGCAGGTCGAGATCCATCTCAGCCTGCGCCGCGGGCTCGCGCCGGTGGTGGTGGATCCCGACCAGCTCGAGATGGCGCTGCTCAACATCGTCAACAACGCGCGCGACGCCATGCCCGACGGCGGGCTGGTGACGATCGCGACCCGCCCGCTCAAGCTGGAGGCGACCGAGGGCGGCGATGGCGCGGGCGGCACCGCGATGCGCGACGGGGTCGAACTGGCCGCGGGCGACTATGTCGTGCTCGAGGTGCAGGACGAGGGGCATGGCATGGCCCCCGAGGTGATCGAGCGCGCCGCCGAACCCTTCTTCACCACCAAGGGCGTGGGCAGCGGCACCGGACTGGGGCTGGCGATGGCGAGCGGCTTCGTGCGCCAGTCGGGCGGACGGCTCGAGATCGAGAGCCAGCCGGGGCAGGGCACCACCGTGCGCATGCTCTTCCCGAGCGGCCACGCCGAGAAGCGCGAGCCGGCTGCGCCCGAGCCGCACGCCGCCGCCAACGCGATCGTCGATCCCGACACCGCGCGGCATATCATGGTGGTGGAGGACAGCGACGAGGTGCTCGCGGTCGCGCGCGAGATCCTCGAGAGCGCAGGCTATCACGTTACCATCGCGGCCAACGGCGAGCAGGCGTTGCGGCTGTTCGAGGAGATCCACGCGCAGGACCGGGTCGACCTGCTGTTCACCGATCTGGTGATGCCGGGCGGGATGAACGGGCTGGTGCTGGCCGACATGGTGGTCGAGCGCGACGCGTCGGTCTCGGTGCTGATGACTACCGGCTACAATGAAGAGCTTGTAGTCAGCGGCCAGAGGAAACGTGCGATCGACGTGCTGAGCAAGCCTTACCGCCGTACCGAGCTGCTCGACCGGGTGAGTCAAGCGCTCAACCGGCGCGGCGAGCGCGGCGCGAGGCGGCGCCGCTCAGACTTCGGCTCAGTTCAGGCGTGAAGCAACAACTCCGGAGCGGCTTCAATGAACAAACGGGCACTTCTGAGAAGATCTTCAATCGTAGGATGTTCGACTAGGCTCGTACGCGAACCCATCACCGCTCGCGGCGAGGGCCCAAGAGCGGTCGTTCATCGAACCCCGTGAGCAGCCTGAAATACGCTTTTCGTTAAGCTTTAGGTCCACGGCCACCCGCCCTGCAACCTCAGACCTCAAACACTCAAAGCTTTGAGCTGCTTGTGATCAGCTCGCCGCTGCATTTGAGTTCCCTTCTCTGGAGGAAGATAGCCAATCGGGCTCAAAGCGTGGCGTTCGGGGTCTAATGGGTGCAATAGCTTGCAGGCGCTCTAAATCTAGGATTTGGAATAGATGTCCCTTTTGCTCAATTAGTCCCTCCTCCCTCAAAACCCGCAACGTTCGATTGACGTGTACCGCAGTAATCCCGGTCAGGTCGCCGATCATCTCCTGCGTTAACGGCAATTCGAAGGTGTCGTTCGAAACGACGCCGAGCGGCGTCAACCGGGTGTGTAGGTCTAGAAACAATCGAGCGAGCTGTTCCCTTGCCGATGCTCGTCCGGTTACCGCGAGCGTGTCCATCAGCGAGAGACGCTCCATCTGCACGGCAAACGTGAACAGCATCGCCAGTCGAGGTTGGTGGTAGAATAGGTCGCGGAAGCGTTCAAAAGGCACAAAGGAGGTAACCGCGCTAGTGATCGTCGTGATTGTGTCGGCGGCTCGGTCGAGCGCCATATTAGGCGTACCCAGCATGTCTCCCGGCAGGTGAACCTTCTGAATAAGACGCGCGCCGCTTCGCATTACAAGAGATGAATGGATCCAGCCGCTCACGTGTAGGTAGAAGCCATGAACGGTGTCTCCTTCACGCTGTATCGTTTCTCCAGCTTTCCATCTGGCCTCACGATCGCCCAACGACAGCAAAGCTGATTCCTCATCGGCGCTTAGATTTGCCAACGCGTGGTATCGAAACGTTGGGTACATGATCTGCCCTTTCAACGCCGTCACGCCTGCTTAGACGCCCTCTTTTCGCATTATTACCGAAACAAACTACCGGGTGCGAGCATCTCTGGCAACGCTTTGATCTGGATCAGCCTTCTGGCAGTTGCGCATAAACCGCATGTAAGGAACTAGCGCCTATAAGATCCGTCTCACGGATTGAAGAAGGCTCGGAAAGATGGCGCTTCGCTTTTTCCATCTTCGTGGCGTCGATGAGGTTCTCGACCAAACCGGCTGCGAAGTTGATGGACTCGACATCGTGCGGTCGACCGCACTTCGTGCAGCTCGCGATGTCATGAGCGGTGACGTTCGTGAGGGCAAGCTGGACTTACGCCTGAGAATCGACGTGGAGACTCAGGACGGTGCCGTGATCTACTCGCTGCCGTTCGCCCGAGCCATAAGCCTCTTCAAGAACGCTGAGGCTGCCTAGCGTCGTTCACAGGAAAGCGCCTTAAGCCGATTGCACTTGCCCTTGGAGCAGCATCGTCTTCCAGCTGCTCGTCCTAGGTCCTTTTAGGCGGCAGCAACGGCCAACGCCCTTGCCTTTGCCTTTGGTCTTGGACTGTCTCCTGGACCACCGATGTTGGCTGTTCCAGCCTGTCAGGTCAACGCAGAGGCGAGTTCCTCCTGGCGGAACGGTTTGGTCAACCGCCGCAGGTCGGGTGCGATCTCATCGAGCTCAGAGTAGCCCGAAACAATCAGGACGCTCATCCTCGACAGGCGGGCTTGGAGCATCCGCGCTAACTCCGTGCCGCTAAGCCCCGGCATCAGGTGATCACTAACTAAGAGATCAGGGACCAGGCCGTCATTGACGAGTGCAAGCGCGGCTTCGGCGGACTCCGCTTCCACGACCGTATAGCCAAGGTCTCCGAGCATGACTGCCGTGGTCATTCGGGCAATGGCCTCGTCGTCGACGAGCAGCACCGTGCCGCTCGACCCTCTCACCGGCACGTTCGTAGCAGTCGTGCCCAGCCCTACCTGCTGCTCGTCGCTCACCGGCAGCCAGAGTTCGACATTCGTGCCGACCCCGACGCGGCTTCGGATCGTGAGCGCGCCGCCGAGTTGTGAGGCGAGGCCGTGTACCATCGACAGTCCGAGGCCTGTCCCCTTTCCCACGCCCTTTGTGGAAAAGAAGGGCTCGACCGCGCGCGCCAGCGTCGCCTCATCCATTCCCGATCCGGTATCGGCGACTGACAATCGCAGGTACGAGCCCGTTCTTACGCCCGGCGGTGGGAGAAGGTCGGCGCCGCTCATCTCGGCCGTGATCCGCAGCGTACCGCCGTCCGGCATCGCATCCCGCGCATTCACCGATAGGTTGAGGAGCGCCATCTCAAGCTGGTTCGCGTCGGCATGTGCCGGCGGCAGGTTGTCCGCCACCTGCACCGCCAGTCGGATCTGTGGTCCCGCCGTGCTGGCAATGAGGTCGGCCAAGCCATGCACCAGGGTAGCCAGATTGACGGCACTGGGCTGCAAGGGCTGGCGGCGCGCAAACGCCAGGAGGCGCTGTACTAGTACCTTTGCACGCTCAGCCGCTTGTGCCGCACCAGCGATCAGCCGCTGCTCACGAACCCCTCCCACGTTTTTACGTTGCAGCAGGTCAAGGCTGCCGACGATCGGTGTCAGCAGATTGTTGAAGTCGTGAGCGACGCCGCCGGTCAACTGCCCCAATGCCTCCACCTTCTGCGCGTGGCGTAACTGCTCCTCCGCCTGGGCGAGGCGTTCCTGTTCGTACACGAGGTCGGTGACGTCGCGGCCGATAAGATATGCCGCCGTGGTCTCGCCCGTCGCATCCCGAACTGGTTGGAAGTGCATGTCGTATACGCGACGGTTCGTCCCTTCGCCGCCCCAGCTGCCGCGCAGATCGAACGACTCACCCGCAAGCGCGCGATCCCATACCTTTCGTGCCGCCTCGCGCTGTTGCGGAACATGCGCCAGCAGATTGAGTAGCGACTGGCCTGCGGCGGGACGAACGCCAAACACGCGATCGTAATCCCGCTCTGCGGCCGGATTGACCGCGAGGAATCGATATTCCCTGTCGATCATCTGGATCGGTGAGGTGGTGGCGGCGACGATTTCCGCGAACAACCGCCGCTCGGCCAGCGCATCGTCAACCCGGCGTTCCAGCGTCGCATTTAGATCCCGTACCGCCGCTTCAGCGTGCGCACGTTCGACGGCAGACCAGGTGCGTTCCGCGACCTCCCTCGCTATCGCCGCGTCATCGTCGCTCCACTCGCGCAGCTGCTCCTCGTGAAGGTAGAGGATTGCGGTCAGCCGGCCGAGCTTGATCAGCGGTACCACGAGCAAGGCGGCCGTGCCGATGCTCGCGTAACCATCGGCGTAGGGCGCCGCGACGGGGTCGCCGGCGACCGAGCAGATCCGCAGCAACTCGCCCGCCTTCAGCCGATCGATAATCGCCGGACCGAACGAGTCGAGTGGCCGTGTCTCGCCGGCTAGCGACGCCATCGATCCGTTCGTCCAGTCGCGCTCGACGGTGACATGCCCCTGCGCGAAATCAATCTCGCCATAACCTGCGCGTCCGGCGCGCAGGTACCGGCCGAGGAGTTGGACAGCCGTCGCCTTGATCATCTCCGCGTCGGCAAAGGGACGGAGGCGGTCTCCGAGTTCGAGTAGAAAGCCTTGCCGCTGCACGAGCTCGCGTAACGTGGCCTCGGCATGGGAGCGCTCGACTGCTGACCAGGTCCGTTCCGCAACGTCACGGATGAGGTCGACCTCGTCTACAGTCCACCGGCGAGGCTCGCGAGAGTGCAGGTAAAGCGCGGCGACGAACCGCCCTGCCTTGTGCAGCGAGACGGTGACGACCGAGCGGATCTCAAGCGCGGCGAACGCGTGCGCGACCTCCGAGGACGTGACGCGCGGGTCGGTATGGGCGTCTTCCACCACCAGCGAGACGCCGCCCCGCAAAGCGGCGAACACCTCATCCCCAAAGGCGGCAAGGTCGTGCGTGCCGTCGTGATGCGGTACGCTGCCGTCCGTCCAGTTGCCGCGCGTAGTGAAGTAGCGCCCCGCCGTGTCGACACTGCCATAGCCAACACGGCTCATGCCGAAGTGCCTGCCAAGCAGCGCTTGGGCAGCCGCGACGATCGCGTCGGCATCCTGCACCTCGCGGAACGCCGCCTCGAGCTTAGCCAGAAACGCCTGTCGTTGACGCATACTGACAACCAGCGTCGTCTCGCTACAGACGCACAGCGCCGCGATCACAGCGCCCGCCTCATCGCGGACGGGACTGTAGGAAAAGGTGAACCAAGCCGTGGCGGGTTCGGGGCGGTGGAGAGTGACCGGCAGATCTTCGAAGCGGGTTGCCTCACCTGCAAAGGCGCGGTCGATCACGGGCTCTATGTCGTCGCGGACCTCAGGCCAGACGTCGAAAAAGCGGCGACCCAGTGCCGACGGATGAGAGTTCACCAAAATTGGCACATATGCTCGATTGTAGAGAAGGCGGCGTTCCGGCCCCACTACGATAAACATGGGGAACGGTGCCTCGGCGATCGTGCCCGCGAGAAGACGCACGCACGCCGGATCGCCGGCACTTGCCGCCGCGAGCTGCTCGCGTGACGGCTCATCCCAGTGCTGCCCGTTTTCCGCCATCTACCTGAACCAACTCCGCTATACTGTACCAAAATCAATGGCAGAGCGCTGCGAGGATGGCCATGTTTTTGCGTTAGCGTCGGCGCAGCAACGGTCCGAACGTCGATGAGAATGGCCTTTGATGGCTCGGGCTGCTGAGCACCGACCTCTTAGAATCGCTGACTCAAAAGCGGCCACTCAGCCCGCCCCACCCGCCCCCCAGATCCGGTCGCTTATTCATCTCGCCGTTCGAGCCCCTTAGGCGTTTCGCGTGGCTCGCAAGGACTATGAGGATCGGCGTCGCCGCCAGACCGAGGGCACCGCCAAGGCGAAGGCGGCCGGGCTTCATAGAGGCCGCGCCGCTAATAAAGCCCGCAACGCCGCAATCTCGTCCGCTGCTAAGCGACTGGCGCAGCTGGCGGGAAATCGTGGATGCGACCGGATGCAGCCGCACCTTGCTGGCAAAGATCGCTCGCGATCGCCGGCTGCTCAGAGCTGAGCCGGGCGCCGAGACGGCTAACTTGGGCGCGGGCGCCTTCCCCTGCATTATCCGCTTGTAGGATTGAAGCGCTTGGCCGACTGCCCGATCAGGGTACCGCCAATGGGACACGTTCGATGGCGCCAGGAACAATCACCCGGCTCAATCGCGCTGTTGAATGTGCTGCGGAATATGCATATATTGTGCGCCTACGCAGCGGAGCAGGGCAGTGGCGACAGCTTTCCAGGTCGATGAGCAACGTGCCTCGCCGCTGGCGTCGAGCTTCGTGGCAAGTTTGCAGGAGCCGAGAACCCCTCACATTTCTCCCAAGCGGGTCGCCTTAGCTTTAGGCGTTCAGCTGTCCCGACTGGCAGAGATCGCCGGCGTTCACCGTAACACGCTCGCCAATCCTGCGTCGGAGCGGCTGCAGGATCGGCTTCGCGACATGGTGCGCGTGATCATGGCCGCAAGCGAGCTCACCGGCAATATCGAGCAGGCGGTCTACTGGTTTAGAAACGAGCCGATCGTCACCCTCAAGCGCAAGACGGCTGCCGAGTTGGTCGCTGGCGGTCATACTGATGCCGTGCTCGCGCATCTGTCCGAGCTCCTTGATGGAGCCAACGGCTGATTGTGTTGCGAGGGAGGCTGGGACCAGCAAACTTCTACCGCTATCTCACACCGAAGTGGGCCTATCTGCCGCTTAGCGGGGCGGGAGCGGCAAATGTAGGTGGCCGCTTCAATCGGCCGGGTGTCGAGGCGCTGTACCTGTCCAAATCGCCCGGGACAGCCTTGGCTGAGTGCATGCAAGGCTCAAGCTTGCCCCGGCCGGCGACGCTGGCCGCCTATGAGATAGATCTGCTGGACGTCATCGACTTGTCGGGTGGCTTCGACGCAGGCGTATGGGCTTCCCAGTGGGCAAGCTGGAATTGCGATTGGCGCTGGATTGCCCGCGTCGAGCGTCGCTCGCCACCGTCGTGGCAGCTTGCCGATGAGGCTATACGGTCCGGAGCAGCTGGTGCCCTCTTCCCTTCGACTTATGACGAAACTGGAACCAACCTGGTTATCTTCAGCGCGAACCTGACCGATGCCGATCGGGTTAGCGTGCACGACCCAGACGGCATGCTGCCGAGGGATCAGCGTTCTTGGGACACCTCAAATAGTCACAGCGGTTCCTTGTAACCGTTGTGTTCGCCGAAACACCGGCCGACGTTTCGTTAAGCGGGTGCGATGTTGAGGTGCGGCATAGCACCTCGCCGGTGCGGGTGCGACGATCGAGTGTCGCCTCGCAGGCAAAGAGGGCGGTAAGCTCGCGTCTTGGTAGACAAAAGCCAAAAGGCTCGTTCGCTACGACCCACTTTCGGCCGTTCAGCCTGCCCTTCCCGTGCGCTCACATCGGTCATTCGTTAAGGTGAGGATCAAGGCAGCTCACTCGCGAAATCGAGGCGGTCGATCAAGCGTCTGGCTCTTGCGTCGGTGGCGATGCAGGCAGGTGACGGCTCACCTTGGTCTCCAATAGCTGGATCAGTTCGGGCTGCATAAAGGCGTAGTTATCGGGTGTGTCTAAGCAGACCACGCGCCTGCCCCCAAGAACCGCTCGAAAGCGCCGCTGCAGCTTGCTCCGGTGCGCCTTCTCCATGACGAAAATCACATCTGCCCACGCGACCAGCTCGGCCGTAGGCGGATTTTCGGCATCGTGGTTCATGCCGGCGGAGTCCACCTCCAGGTCCTGCCGGCGCGAGAACACCTGCTCGGCCGTTGGGCTGCGCAATCTGTTCTGACTGCACACGAACAGCACCGTCTGTACGCGAAGGCGCTGCAACCCTAACCCCTACAGGCCGCGCCAGGCGAGTGGACCTGGCGCGGCATCGGCCGAGAAGTCGACCTGAAGAACGCGGCGCCGGCGCGGCGGATCAGCGGCGAGCGAGGCGTGGATGATCGGCGTGGCGTATAGCCAGACGTCACCGCGCTCGGCGAGACATAGGCGCTCGCCGAAGGTCGCCACGACGTGCTCGATCTCGGCCTCGGGCACTCGTCCCAGCCTGTGCGAGCCGGGCACGATGCGGAGCGGTGCGTTGCGCTCGTCGACCGCGTCCAGGTGCACGCGCAGCGTCACCATGCGCTCGAGGATCTCGAAAGGGGGCTCCACCTGGATCAACCCGGACTTGACGGTCCACGGCCCGTACCCGTCGGTGTCCACTCGTTCCTTGACCACGATTGTACGATCCTGGTGCCAGCCGAGCGCCCAGTTCCGCTCCGCACTCTTATCGAACAGGATCGCACGAACGGGGCGAGCCTGATCTCCGAGCACGGATGCCGCGATAACGCCGATGGGTTCCGCGCGATCAAGGAAGGACTGCAACTGCCGCCCTTCCTCAATCCGCACACCCGGCTTGCTTGCCGGCAGCGCGGAAAGGGCAGTCTCTAGGCGACCGCACGCAGCTTCGTTCAAAGCTTGTGCGACCAGTCGCGCTCCGTCATTTTCAAGGGTGAGGTCGGAGGAGCGGCAGAGGGTTCCGAGCATGTGGCTGACGCTAGCCCGACTTAGTCTCGGCGTCGACCCGAGGAGACCCAGAACCGGTCACTCAGGAGCCCCTCCCAGCTTCCCAACTCCGGCCGCTTGTTCATCTCGCCGCTCGAGCCTTCCGGGCGCTGCACGTAGCGGTCCGGCTCGCCCGATTGAGAGGGAAGCTGCCCGGCGGCTTTGGGGAAGGGAGGCGGCGCAGTTGCCGTTCAGCTATGGCCGAGGATCGCTCCCGCGTTGGTCAGCGAAAAACAACCGACTGCGCCGGAGGGGTCATTACCGGTTACCAGGCGTCTGAGGTGGAGGTGGAGGCGGCGGTGGGGGTGTGGCTACGCAGCCAGATAGAGGATCGCACCCTAAAGACGCGAAAGAAATGAGAATGGTTGCGTACTCGCCGTTCTTAGTACTACCCGAGCTGGAAAGACGCAGATTTGCTATTATGCTGCGATAGGCTTTCAGTTCGCCTGTTTTGCTTCGTGCGGTTGGCTGGCAGGAGGCCAGCCTCATATTCACAATAAGGCAACGCAACTCAACGTTCGCATGATTTGGATTAATAGCGACCTTGCTCAGCCGCTCGAGACTTCCCTCCTCATCCCACGTCAGCCAATCTCCTCGCGCTCTGTCTTCGGGCCAGCCGATAACGTGCGTTCTACCGACGACGACCTCCGGCACTCTGTCGTATATGGATTGGGTCTGACCTAGCATCGCGAAGGCGGTTAGCATCGAGCCAGGCATGCATTTGCTCCGGATGTTTGTGTAGAGGTCACTGGGTAGGCACACCCTACCTGGGTCAAAAGACCAGTCATGCTTGTGTCGAACGGCACCGAGATGAACAAGCGGCGGTGCCGAAAGGTAGACAGGATGCCCGGTTCGGACCGCTTTGGCGGTTGCCGCCCCCTACCCTCTCATGCCGGGGACCCACAATCGGTCATTCAGACGCCCCTCCCCGCTTTTCAGCTCCGGCCGCTCGTTCATATCGCCGCTCGAACCTTGCAGGCGCTCCGCGCAGCGATTCGGCTGCCCTGATTGCAGGATAGCAAACGTTTGCTTGATGCTCGCCTCACTCGACCATCGAGGCATGGCAACTGTTGGACCATGCTCCGCATAGCCTGGGTATCGACAGGGATGGCGACGAGATCTCGGCAAGCGCCGAGGTGGAAGACCGTCTCGGCGTCCGCCTCGACTACTCCGACGCCCGAAATCGGACGATTGTAGGCGACGTGTACGCTGTGCTTGTGCGCGCGCAACCAGCAGCAAAGGCTGCGGAAGTCGAGACGTGGGCGCGCTTCGCGCAAGGGATGGCGATGGAAGGGGCGTGGGCCCATCACGCGTACAGCCGGAAACCTTGTTGCTTGGCAAACATCATTTCGCTGGATGGATCATACTGGCAACCGCCGTCAAAATCGGATTAATGTTGGCCATCGCACTATGTTGGCGGGAGGCAAACCGCGCGATATCGGGCGCCGGGGCGCAAAAGAGCCACGTCGCTGGGTTGGCCGACCTTGCGAACATCTCGGATGTCGGATACCATCTCGGCACCCGACAAGAAAGAACCGTACAAAGTGCGGATAGCCAGGGCACGAAGCCGTCAGCTCAGTGGCCTCTAGTCGAGAGTAACAAATGCAAGCAATTCAGGCGTGGCGCGCTCAACACGACATATGCGGTATTGGGCGCCTTGCAATTCAACTGCTCTCCCCGAGATAGGAGCAACAATCTCCTCGCGCTGACAGATGAATCGTTTAGGGCGATCCTGACAGTAGGTTACTTTCATTTGGCGAACAACCTTAAGCGGGCGTTATGCACTTAGTTTAGCAGCTAAACCTCACCTTAAAAGCGCAGATACATCCATTTGTCTAAAAATGGCGCATACACCTACCGAAAGCTGATAATATCACCTTGCCTGGCCCTTTTGCAATCGAAGCCAAGCCGATTTACCGGTTAGAGACGCCCCCGGCCGCGCCAACCGATACCTCCCAGTTGCTATATCGCCCTTTATGGAGCAATCGCTTACTTCTCTGAGGATGGCAGCGAACCCAAGACGACTCTGCCGGATTTAAAACGATCATCGGCCGTTCAGGCACAAGCAGTCGGAGTTCGCCGTTGCGCGACAAAGTAACTCTTTTCAGGCGCACCGACCCGCGCCCCCATCAAAGCGAACACCAAGACGCGACTTGATTTTTTACTCTCTCCTGTCAGTGATAGAAATCAGAATAACGATTCATGTAACGGTTAGCGATGATTATCTAGTGCGCGCCATTATTACTTCGACTCAACATCGTCATATCGCCACCGATTTCAGGATTGACTAACGGCCTCAATGAGAGAACGGCTTCGGTACCCGGCGTCGCAAGGCCAAATCTCCTGACATAAAATTCCAGCCAAGCGAAGTACTGGCCCTTCAGCCTACCGGGAGAGCGGTGAATTGGCTCCTGAGCTGCACCCGAGAGACGGTCAACCAAACCGGGATAATCGATCGAATGAACTGTAAAGTGGACCAGCCGGCGCAGCGCACCGCGTTTATAGCCATAAAGGTCACCGCCGTTCGCAGCGACGATCTCAGCGGTCACAACCAGCGGCGCGACAGCATAGAGATGGTAGTGGCGCGCGCGCTCCTTGCGTGCGATCTCAAGCGGCAGGAATCCTTGGTCGGTGACCTCGTCCAGAGCGACGTGCGTCGCAGTCAAGCCGCACCGACGCAACTCACGGTCTCCGGTCGCCATTGCGGTAGCCATGGCGGCGAGGCCGGCCCACGCACGCTGGTTGTTACGTCCGGTCGCATTGCGCAGGTTTTCGAAATGGTGGCACGTGTCGCGCGCCTGTGCCGTCAGCCAGGCAACGATAATTGGCCGTGGGTCACCCGCGCCTCCACGAAGGCGAATGTCGCGGACTTGTGCAAAGTCCATTGCCCAGCCCGATAGCGCGACAGCCCGGATAAATTGGGCATCGTGCGTTGTTACATCACGCAGCGCTCCGGCTTTCGCCCAAGTTTCCAGCATCATGAGAACGCAAGCCCCGCTGCGGGCATCGCGTCCACCACTCGAGACGAAAGCGTTAGCCTGCCGTGCCAGCGCCGAGGTCATCGCGCGGACCGGCGCAGCAGCCTTCGCACGGTCCGCCGCTTTGGCGGCATCCAGCTGCGAATAGCTCCGGTCACCGGCCCGGTAAGGCTGCCCCGTCGCGAGCGATCGAAGGGCTGTCACCATCAAGCAGTCGTTTGGCCTGGATGTCGTTAGTGGGGAAGGCGTTGAAAACGGCCGGACCATCTGAGCCGCCTGTGCGGACGCGGTCATCAGCGTCAAGGACAATGCCACGAGCCAGGTTAGTTTAGATCGAAGTTCGCGGGCGGCGATTATGGCTCTACGCCTACTCTGGTGCTGCGCCACGTCAGAGCGGCCTGGCGACCGGAGCACGCTCAGCGGTCACATCAACAGTGCGGGCCCTCGCTATCCATTTGCCGAGCCGAATGCCGGGCAGTTCGACCTTCTGGTACATGAGCGCCGAGAGCGGCAAGACGACGCAGATGGTTACCACACTCAGCAGAAGACCCGCAACCACACCGCCAAGAGTTGATATTGCGTTTGGACAAGCGATTTGCAATACCGCAGCAGTCAGACACATTACGGTAAAATGCAGTAGATAGACGCTATACGAGATGTCTCCCAGCCAAACGAAGAACCTGCTCCTTAGCGGCTTGGATCTAAACCCCATCTTCGCGAACGTGAAAATTATCAATGCTGCCAGGGCTGACTCATATAGGTGCATCCATCGGTCCCGAGGGCCAACGTTGAAACTCGCGCGCGTGCAGATCAGTAACGCCGTTGCAAGTACGACGACCACGGTCATCCGATGAGTTGTCAACACCTTCGGCAAGATATGGGCGGGATTGATTAGCACTATGGCAGCACCCAAGGCGAAGTCCATGAGGTACAAATCTACGTTGTAGTATACAGAACCACCGACGGTGACACTTACCAGAACGAGAGCGATGACCAGCACCCAGAACAGTACGACACGATTTGCCATAAGAATCCCGGCTAGCGGCAGAAGAGCTGACGCCACTAGTTCAACGAAGATCGTCCAAACTGGCGGTATCAAGAAGGCGAGCAATCCGAGAAAGGATGCCGCAATGTGGATGATGGTAAACCTTTCCGCGCGGAATCGCTCGCTCATCCATTGTGATTGCGCTGGAATTGGCACGTTAAAATGAACCAAACTAACATAAAGTAAGGCAACCGCGCTGGCCACCAACAGTGCCGGATATATCCGTGCAATTCTTTTAATATAATAAGCTTCGAGAGACGTCCTGCTGAAATCACCTTTGTAAAGGGATCTTCCGAGGACATAGCCGCTCAGGACGAAAAATACCTCAACGGCTGCTTTCGTGTTTACGATATGCTTGAAAAGATTCCACCATGCGGGAGCAGCATAGAAGGAGATGCAATGCCCTACCACGACGAACAACGAGGCTATACCGCGGATCGACTGAAGTTCGAGGATGTGATCAGTCGTGGTGCCGTGACAGCACGTGTCTGCGCCCGCAGCGATCATCGGGGATAGCCTCTTATGATTAACTCTTGCGTCGGGAAAGGTCGCCATGCGCTCGCGGCTGCGAAGAACATGGTTAGCGAGGTCGGGCTGGCTGTGGTGAGAGCCTGCGTCTCGATCAGGCCAAGTACGACGAAGCCTGACATAAACATGGCGGTCGCGACGTCGCCTGACGTAGCTCCGTTCCGCATCGCGTGCAGGATCGCACGCATTGCTCCGCCTACGACCAGGAGCAAATAGAACATGAAGCCGATGATCCCGATCTCTGCCAACGTGGCGAGGTAGGCTTCATGCGCGGAACTCGCGACAGTGATATACTTTTCGTGCTGCCGAAAACCGATGCCTAACCAAGGATTGGCGGTGAAAGCCTCCCACGCCTGCGCCCACGCGAGAGATCGTCCTGTTCCTCCCGATGACACACCGCGCCGCGGATCGGAAAGGTGGAACACGCTGTCCAAGACGATGGGCGAGGCAGTGAGAGCGAGAAGGCTCCCGACGATATATACACCAAGCATTATGCCTGTGGCCTTGCGCAGAAGCAGGCCGAGCAAGATGATCGCACCCACAAGCGCGGCCAGCATGGATCCCCGTGAGGAGGTGAGCAGAAGGACTATTACGCTGATCACCACGACGAACACACGAAGGGGTAAGCGTCGAACGCAGACACAGCCGCACAGAGCAGCGAACGCAACCCTGCCCCAGTAATTCGGGCTCGCATGGGAAGCCAAACGACCCCAGCTATATTCCCCGACAGCAACGACGCCGAGCAAGGCTACGGCGCCTGCTATAGCGAGCGCAGTCCAGAACCCTTCCATGGCACTGCTGAGATCGTAGTTCGTCGCGGCATAGACGATGACCACGGTGAGAACGAATGCCAACACCCCAACAAGGGCAATCGCGCTCGCATCCGGATGGCCGAGCAGGCTCAGCGCACTAATACTAACCAAGCCAAGCGATACGAAGGCGAAGTTCCCGACCCGTCGTAAATTTAGGTTGGATCGATTGAGGGCCCAGACGCAGGGAAACGCCAGAGCGGCGGTGAATGAGAAATGCAATATTGTGACGATCGCCGGCGTCGACCGCGTCGTCACCTCCGAATCAACGCTGATCGCCTGAAAGGATGGTCGGAATACCAGGTCAACGAGAACGAACAGCGTAAGCAGCAGACCAATCGATATGCCTACCGCATAAGCGCGTCTGACGTCGTTCCTCGTCAACAGGTGGGCCATGCCAGGGCGAAGCTCGCCCGTCGCGTCGATCTCCGCGCGAAAAGGATCACTCTCAGTCATGGCGATCGCTCGTAGCGCGAGCCGCGTGGGACGCAACGGTATGCCGAAACGTCATTGTCACGCCTCCACAAAATGGAACCGGACAGCCGGCGCGAGAGACGTAAAGGTCATTCTACCGTCAGTTGGTGTGGTAATTGCGATATAGATCGTAATGGTAAGCCGGGTCATGCTTACTGAGGTGGCGGGCCTTGCTCACCATCGTCAGGGTCGCGCCGAGGATGCGCGTCCCATCCTGGCGCAGCCGCGTCACCGCGCCTCGCACCGCGCTCATTGGCGTATGTTCCGCGCGCACAACGAGCAACGACGTATCCGCGAGCGCGGCCAAGGTGCGGCTGTCCGCGACCGCCAGAAGCGGCGGCGTGTCAAGCAGCACAAAGTCATAACGCTCCATCAGATTGTCGATCAGGTTCCGCATGGCGTCGCCGCTGAACAAGTCCCTCGCCGTGGTGGACTGTGCGCGAAGCGGAAGGAGGTGGAGGCTAGTCGCCTCGTCTATGACGATCGCGCGCTCGCTCGTCGTCGCACCCTCTAGCACCTCCACAAGGCCAGGTGCTTGATGATTGGGCGTAAGGCCGGCCGCGCCGCTTCGACGCAAATCACAGTCGACCAGAATCACACGATCGCCGCTTAGCGCCATGATGCGGCCAAGCGAGATAGAACTGGTGGTTTTGCCCTCGCCGGGCAAGGCGGAGAGAACCGCGACCGAGCGGAGCCGATGCCGGTCCAGCAGCAGGCTGCTTCGGATACTCCGAAGCGCCTCCGCGTAGCTCGACAGCGGGTTCTGCACCACATAGTCCGAAGGAGTGCGAGTGGACTGAAGCTGCGCCGATGTCAGGCGAGGAACTGCTCCCAGGTAGGGAACGCTGAGGCGCTTTTCGAGATCGTCGCCCGAGCGGACGGTGCTCGAAAGCACCTCAAGCACGATTACCGCGCTGAGGCCGCTGACCAGGCCCAGCATCACCCCCAATGCCGCGAACAGAGCCTTCTTAGGACTCGCAGGATCGAGCGGCGGGACAGCGCGCTCCAAGATCGTCGCGGTCGGCTCACGATCTCCCTCGACCGCGCCTAGGTTCTGAGCGAGCAGGGCGAGCTGATCGTATTGCTGCTGCTTTACCTTAGCCTGGCGTTCGAGCGCTTCGACCGATACCCGCGCCTTGTTCTCCCGAGCTTGCGCGCCACGAAGTTGGGCAAGCGCGGCGCGCAGGCTGGCGGCGCTGCTACTGGCCGCCCGTGCCTCGGGATCCAGGCCAGCCACGGTTCGGCTCGCTTCCTCCTTCAGCTGTCGATCGATAACGGCGAGCTGCTCGGCCGCCCTCTGAGATTGAGTATGCTTCGGGCCGTAGCGGGCGTCGATCTGCGCCTTCTCCCGTGCCGCCTCCGCCCGCTGCCGACGCAAGTCCGCTATAACGCTCGAATGCAGCACGCCATCGATGGCACCGATGTCCCCGCTTGCAGCCTCCGTGCGAGCCGCACTGAGCTGGGCGCGCGCCGCGGCGGAGACAGACTCGGCCTGCGCTAATTGCGTGGACAGTGGCGCGATCTGCTGGTCGGTGATGGTGCCCGACGACGCCCCCTGAACTATCCCCGCTGCGCTCCGAAGTTTAGCAATCTGCTCACCTAATGAGCGAAGCTCAGCCGACAGACCATCAAGCTGACTGTTAACGAACCGAGCGCGCTCCGCTGCGACTCCGGTGCGGCCGCTGAGACTCTTGCCGATATAGTCTTCGGCAAGCGTGTTTACAATCAAAGCCGACTTTGCAGGGCTCGTCGTTCGAACCGATACTTCTACGACATAATTATCCTTCTCACGAGTGATCGTTAGCGCTTTCTGCAGCGACGCGACTGCTTCGCGCATGGCCATATCACCAGTCGAGCTTGCCTGATCTTTGCCGGCAAACTCCTTATCTTTAGCCAAGCCAAGCTTCTTCACAACTGATGTTGCCGAGCTGCCAGACGTGAGAACCTGCACCTCCGTATCGATGCGCGCCTCGTCCGCCTGAGGAGTCGTTGCCTTCGGATTGTTTTGCTCCGTCACGACCCGCTGGGTCGGATCAATCTTTAAACGAGCGACAGCGTCAAACCGCGGCGTCATCAGAAAGGTCGAGCCTACGGTTGCAGCAGCGATCGCAATAGCCGTGGCGACGAAGACGACCCAGCGGCGCCGGATGATTTCGGCAAGCTGTGCGACGCTTAGCTGAGGCGCCTCGCCCCGATCGCTTGTGTGAGCCGAAAAGCTGCTATCCGGACTGACGCTATTCATTGACTGACCCCTAAACCCACCTGACCGCCGGCTCCATTTGGTGAGCAGAAGGTCACGGCCGCGCTAAAACAGAGTTTAGGCAGCGCTGATCTGCCTCCCTATTCTTCGGACCGTGGTTCTAACCTCTGCAAACTTTGGTCGGCGAACCAATACACCCCGATCTCGCGATGCCTCGCGGGAACGACAATGCCAACGCTCGCCACCTCGACTCGGCGTACACCCCCAGCGCTCTCGATGAGCCTGTATGTGCCTCATACACAAGCATGATTTTGTCCCTTTAAGAGAAACAGCGTGTCAAAATGGCGGTAAAACGTGATTGTTATTCGGAACCGGCCCACCCTATCCAACTGGGCATGGGCACGTCGACGACGGGGGATCAACGCCGCCGCTGCCACCGGGGGGGGACTTAATGATGATCGTTGCACTCGCGTGCTTGTCCGGCGTGGCGCTGCTCCTGTTTCTGCATCCGTATATCAGTTACCCGCTATCGTTGCGCCTGCTCGCGCCAATTCCAATTAAACGTTGCGATGTGGCATCGCGGCACATGAGCCTGTTGTTCTCGGCCTTCAACGAAGAACGGGCCTTGCCGGAAAAACTTGCTAATCTTCGCACGCTCAAGGAAGTGCACTCAAGCCTTGAGATCCTTGCCTATGACGATTTCAGCTCGGATGGAACTGCGGCGCTCCTTCGCGAAAATGCGGCGCTTCTTACGCCCGTCATTGCCTCCGAGCGCGCCGGTAAGGCGACCGGGATGCGCCGTATGGTCGCGCAGGCGAAGGGTGACGTTTGTATATTCACGGATGCAAACGTCATCCTCGACGAAGCAGCGATCACGAGATTGAACCGCTACTTCGACGATCCCGACGTCGGCGGCGTCGCGGGATCGTTGCGCTACATCAACGAAGACGCCAGCACCACCGCGCAGGTGGGCGGCATCTATTGGCGCTTGGAAGAGCACATTAAGCAGCTTGAATCTCGATGCGGCTCGATCATGGGCGCAGACGGTTCGATCTTCGCGGTTCGCCGCGAGCTTTATCCGCTCGTGCCGCCTCATCTTCTCGATGATATGACGGTGTCGTTCGCAGTGCCGCTCGCTGGCAAGCGCCTCGTGCACGCTACGGACGTGCTCGCCTTCGAGCGCAGCGCTACCTCGTCGAAAGATGAATTTCGTCGCAAGCGGCGTATTGCGTGCCGCGCGTTCAACACGCATCGCCACCTTTGGCCGGCGATCCGGCAAACGTTTTCAAAGCGTGACCTGTATAAGTACGTGTCGCACAAGCTTATCCGCTGGTTTGGGTTCCCCTTGCTTCTTCTCGCCATCGTCTCGGCCGTGGCAGCGCTGGCCCTGTCTGATTTCTGGTGGCTCGGGCCTGTCAAACTGGCAGCGGCGCTGGTAGCCATGCTGCTCGGACGTGCGGGTGCGCCGGTCTTCAGCCAGTCTTACGAGGTGTTGATGTCGATCGCCGCGACGTTCGTCGGCATCCTCGACGCGCAGCGCGGGCTGACGTATCAGACGTGGAGCCCCGCGGCATCGCGCGACCTCCCGGCACCGGAGGCTGCGGTCCATGAGTTCGAAGCCGTCTGCTAACACGTCGCTACAGGCGCGTTCACGATCGCGAAGGCATGCTGATCGCACGGTCGCGCGCGTAGCCCCTGTCCGCGTCCTTCCCAGGGCGTGGCCTGTCATCCTCGTGGTGACGACGTGACGCAGCGGCGCGTATAAGGACGCGTCTGCTGCGCGGTGAGGTAGACGCGCCGGCACTCCCGAAGCGAAAGAGCCATCCTCACTCCGGAGCCGTACCCGCGCGCTTGCTTGGTCGCGGGCCAGTCCGGACCGAGATCGACCACGCGAACTCGCCTCTTATTTACGATGCAACGCTGCCATCGCGCCAGCGAGCGCGCGTTCGAGCGGACGCGGACGGTAGCTCGCACGATAGTCTATGCGGGCATTCGCCACCTCAGGCAGCGGCTGCAAGCTTTCAAAGGTCGTAGTCGGCGACGTCGCGATGCCGGTCGGTCCCGCCCGCTGGATGAGCAACGTCAGTTCGTTGACGTGCATGAGGAACTCGGGACTGAGCGGCTGCGGATGCCCCTCTTTCATGGCGCGAACCATTTCGGCGACACCCAGCATCTTGTCCTGCGAGTAGATCTGTTTGCGCCGCAGATAGCTGACGAGCCGCTGCTTCAGCGACAATTTGCTCCCGTCCTCGGCCTCGACCGCGTGGCTCTTCCATGATCGCAGGAGCGGCACGCGCTGTCCGCCGACGCCGAAGCGGCGCCCCAACAGCGGCTGCTCGCGGACGGTGAAGGCCTTGCGCGCGCTCAGCGACACCGCCGAGAACCGCTCCAGGAACACCGGGGACTGATAGTGTCGGTAGCTGTCGCCCGTCAGCTCGCCTTCCTCACCGATTATCCGCATGCGATGATCGCGCGGCGCGACGAAGCTGCATGTCACGCGAGCCGCCATGCCGTTCGCGAAGTTCAGGCACGCCACCGAATAGTCCGGCGTGTCCGCGGGATCGAGCGGCAGATCGGTCTTGTGGTCGATCAACGCCTTGGAGAAGGCCGTGACATGGGTGGCGGGACCGAACATCGCGCAGATCCACACGAGATGATACCCGACATGCTCGAACGTGCAGCCCTCCTGGAGCTCCTCGACCAAGGGCCAAGGAGCGCCGGTGGGACTGGTTATCCCCTCGGCGTGAACCAGATGGACGGGATTGTCGTCGAGCTCGGCGTGGACGAGGACCGGCTTTCCGATCGCGCCGTCGCGTATTGCCTTCCACATCGTACTGACCGAATCGGAAAAAACGTTGCTCGGCGCGCCGGTAAACACGAGGCCCTTTTCCGCGGCCAAGGCGAAGAGCTCACGCGACTGATCCACCTCAGTCGTCAAAGGCTTCTCGGAATATACGTGTTTCCCAGCCTCTAACGCCCGTTTTGTCACCTCGTAATGCGACCTGATGTTGGTCAGGTTAATGACGATATCGACGTTCGGATCGTTAAGCAGTTCGTCAAAACTGGCGAAACCATAATATCCGTAATGCTTACAGACGACTGCCTGCCGATCGCCATCGATGTCGAAGACTCCCCGGACGTCCAGCTCGTCGTGAGCCCAGATCGTCCTCATGTAAATATCGAACACGAAACCACATCCGACGAACGCAATCTTCATCTTACCTTCCTCGATCCTGCGCGCGGCGAGTTGGTGCCGGCGACGATGATGTTGCGGCGCATCCACCTGTCGCTCATCGACGCGCAGGTGTCTCGCGGGGCCCTCGCATCAGCAGCAAAGACGCTCATGCCCGCACGCCGTTCAGCGTCGATGTGAGATCATGTCCGCGCGCCGCAACCCACTCCGCGATCCGTAGATTGGCGAGGTTGATCAGTTGGGTCGCTAGCAGGGCCAGCACGCAGCCCATAAGGCCATAGGGCCGCGCCAGGGCGAGGCTCGCCACGGCGACGGTCGCCGCAGCGAGCCGGGTCAGGAGTAGTAGTTTGCTCTTTCTCAGCACCGTAAGCAGCGTTTCCGAGGGCTGATTCATGCAGATGAGGAAGAAGGCAAGAGCGAGAAGTCTGATCTCGGGCACCTCGGCCGCATAAAGGTTGCCGAAGGCGAGATGCAGCACGAGAGGAGCACCTACGACGAGCGCCGCCAGGTAAGCGCCGCAGAGAACCGCCAACGTCCTCCTGGTCTGCTCCACCGAGCGACGCAAGCCTCGCATTCCATCCCGCTTGAGCGCCTGAGCCGCACGCGGCTTGTCCAATGAGTCGACGGCGGTGACGATGCTGATTGCGGGGCTGGTCAATGTCCGAGCAGCGGTGAAGGCGGCCGCCGCCGGGGCACCTCCGAAGAGGCCAACTAGGATGACGGCGGAGCTATTATAGATTGAATATGGCACGTTCGTGAGCGCTTGCCAGAAAGCGAAGCTTCTGTGACGCCACCATTCCTCACAGGCATCCCTGATCTGCGGCGCACCAGGCGTGTTCGCCAGGGTCGCGATCGCGCCTCCGCCAAGTCCTGCCGCCACCCAGGCCAGGGAACCCGCTATAACGCCGCCTGAGCCGCGGCTCGCAAGCGCCGCCACCCCTAGGTTCAAGACAAGATATACCGCCGAAGCGAATGCCGCGGTACTGCTTCTGCGTTGCTGGTACAGCATGCGACGCCCGAACTCAAAGAAGAGAAGCGACGGCGTGACCATGACGCACAAGGCAATTCCTGTGACGAACCACCGCTGGCCCGCGTTCGTCAGCGCGAAGCCGAGAACCGCAACGACCGCAATCGCCATAGCGGCTAGACCTATCGCGAGGAGATTGAACCACCACCATCGCCGATGAGCCTGATCCTTCGGATCCTGTGAAGCGTTAAGTATATAGGTGATCACCACTGACGATCGATGGATTCCGTGAACGAAATAATGCGTCCCCAGCATCACGCCGATAATGGCGAATGACTCGTGCCCGAGGTGACGCGCCAGAATCACGTTGACGAGCAGGTTGGCAGCACCCTGCAGGCCCTGTTCACCGAAGGAGGCCAGGCGAGTCTGCAACGGCGCGACCTTGCGCCCGAACGGCAGCCGGCGCAGGCACCGGCCAACCGCCTCTTCTAATTTGTCCACGAGCCTCCCCCACCAACGGTGCGACGTCTCCGCTCGCCCTCGCGCCGTTAGCAGGCTGTCGCTGCGAGCGGAAGCTGATCACACCGAAGTGGCGGTACACGTCGTCCCGGCCAGGTACGACTTACCAGGCGAGGTAATCGGCCGCCGCTCTGGCGAGATCGGCCGCGTTGTGATCCAGCGCCGTGAAAGACCAGTCGGCAGAGCTCAGCGGGCCGTCCACCCAGATGGTCTCGACCTTCCCATCGTCGTGTATGGACAGCTCCGCGCCAACGCGAGTGACGTAGGCGCCGCTGCCGAAGCCCTGAAACACGAGTTTATCGCCCTTCGCGAAATCGAAGACGTGATCGCCCTGCGCCTCACCTGCCCTGAAGACGAAGGTGTCCTTGCCGCTGCCGCCCCACAGCTGATCCGAGCCCGCTCCACCGTTGAGCGTGTCATTACCTGCCTGGCCCAAGAGGACGTCATTCCCCGCGCCACCCGAGAGGACGTTGTTGCCCTTGTTACCCGAACCAACCAAATCACGCGAGCCGCGTAGCGCGAGGTTCTCGAGATTGTCTTGGAGTGTGTAATCGATGCTGCTGACGACCGTGTCGATCCCGCCCTTCGATGCCCATTCGATGATGCGATCACCGGCATTGTCGACAAGATAGATGTCGTTGCCGCTTCCGCCAGTCATCCGATCCGCGCCGACGCCCCCATCCAAGAGGTCATCTCCCCAGCCGCCGTCGAGGACGTCATCACCACCCCCGCCCAGGAGCGTGTCGTCGCCGATCAGCCCTTTCAATGTGTTGACCGCATCATTGCCGACCAAGAGGTTGTCGAATTGGTTGCCCATCGCATCGATCGCCTTGGCGCCGGTCAACACGAGGTGCTCGACGTCACCGCCGAGGGTGTAGCTGATCGACGCGAAGACGGCGTCGACGCCGCCGCCCTGATCCTCTACGACCTGATCGCCGCTGTCGTCGACCATGTATGTGTCGTCGCCGGCCCCGCCGCGCATGACGTCGGCGCCGATTCCGCCGTCGAGCAGATCGTTGCCGTCATCGCCGTCGAGCGCGTCGTTGCCCTCCGCCCCGTACAATTTGTCGTTCCCAGCGCCGCCGACGAGACTGTTTGCTCCCAGCCCACCCACGATGACATTGTCGAGCGCGTTACCCCAGCCGTCGAGCGCATTGGCCCCCGTTAGCTGAAGGTTCTCCACATGGTCGCCGAGGCGATAGCTGATGGACGACAGGACCGTGTCGTGGCCACCGTCCGACCCGGGCGTCTCGACGATCACGTCGAGCAGCGAATCGACGACGTAGACGTCGTCACCCAGCCCGCCGATCATGGTATCTGCGCCTGCACCACCGTCGAGATAATCATGCGACGCGCTGCCTCTAAGCGTGTCTGCGCCGGCATTGCCGAACAACCCAGCGCCCGCCGCCCCCGCGACGAGCAGTTCGCCGCGCGACGAACCCCATTGCACGCGCTCGACATCGAGGGCGGACGCGAGTCCTGCCTTCCAATCGTAATCGCCTTCGGCTGTCGCTGTCACAGCGCCCTCGTCGCCGAAGGAGATCGTCGCATCGCCGCCCACCCTGTCATAGCGAACGTCACCGGCGTTTCGCACCCCTTTAAGCAACGTCTCGCCAGAGAAGATCTTGGCGCCGAAGTCTGACCCGCGGCTGGCGGCGCGGCTGTCTAGAGTCACATTCGTCAAGCTCGTCTCGATCGTCGAGGAGCCGTTGCCGAGCCAGAGAAGGACGGGAAAGCGGTTCGGGCCGTCCGCATAGCCCATGTAGACATTGTCGAGGTTGACGATCCCGGGTGCCTTGGTGTCGATCGCGTCGCCCAGGAAGATGCCCTGGTAATTCGTCGTTCCGACGAAATCAGTGACCGTCAGCGAGCCCAGCCCGCCATGCGATTGGATGACGTCGCCGTGAAATCCTTCATAGGAACCCCGCACGTTACGTACGGACGTCGCGCGTATTACGACGTCTGGCCGGAACTCGCCGCCATCAAGGCCGATACCGTCGTGCTCACCCGCGCGCGCATTGTCGATGCGTACGCCCTCGATCGTGACGGAGCGGGCCGTGTTCTTCACGTAAAGCGCGCTCGACGAATCGTGTGACGTGGGTCGAATGTCCGTTCCCAGGATGGTGACATCGCCTCCACCAATCACGTAGAGGCGCTCGCGGACTTCGGATCCCGTTTGAACGAGCACCGCGTTCTGGACATTGCTGAGCGTATAGACCTGCCGCCCGCTCCCAGACGTGTTGATCACCTGGGGTGCCAGGCTTGGCGGCGCCGTCACCGATGCCGCGACGGCCGCGCTAAATTTTGTCTTTACCGGGACGTTGTAGCCCAACTTCTTGACTCCCCTAGCGCGTGATGGTGCGGCGGGATCGATACGAGCTTTGTGTAATCATCGGATTAAGGCCGCATACCGGCATGTCGGTCCAACGGCCTTCAACAAACCCAGGGCGGCGGATTGTTCGGCCTAGGTTGTGGCGCAGACCGGAGGAGCCCGGGGTGCCCTGGACCAAGTTGGGACAATCATCATCGCCGCAATGGGGCATTCCCTATGAGCTTCGCCCCACACGTGTAAGAGGCTGCGGCCGCACGCAGGTCAGGGGTGGCCCAAGACGCCGCAGGGATGATACGCGGTGGGGCGCAAACCGGGGGAACTTATGATTACTGAGGCTAGCACAAGCCAAACCCGCACGAGCTGGGTGCCGCGGAAAGTGGCTTACATCGGCTTTGACGCGTCCCACACCTCGGTTCGGAAGCGCATGAAGCAGATCGAAGAGGTCACATCGCTGGTCGGACTGACATTCAGACGTTCTCGCTACAACAGCGATTTCGTACCCGACTGGAATAACATCGACCTGGGCCACCTTGAAAATGGCAATTATGGTAAGCGGTTACCCATGCTGCTCCGTGCCATGAGGATCATCATTGCGAACAGGGAAAAGCTCTCGGACGTCGACTTTGTAATTGCCCGCAACCTCGACCTCATGTCACTTGCGCTCGCCGCACGGGCGCTTGGGATCTTCAGGGCTCCCATCGTCTATGATGTGTTTGACGTTCGTAACATTCTTCTGACTGAAAGCGCTTCTGCCAAGGCTATGCGCGCCGCAGAGAAGATTGCTTTGAAGCGGAGCGCGTTACTTGTAGTTAGTTCTCCGGGATTCGTTGAAGATTATTTTACTCCATATCTTAAATATGAAGGGCCTACCTTGTTCCTGGAAAACAAGGTAGATCTAAATATCCTGCCGGAGGATGACGCTATACGTGCGGCGTGGAGATCAAAGGAGCGAGCACGTTCAGGCCCAGTAAACGGCGCATTTACCATGGGATGGGTTGGCGCGCTTCGCTGTAGACGTTCTGCGGAAATGATCGCGGAGATCGCGCAGAAGCTACCATGGCTGACAGTGCAAATATCTGGCAAGTCGACCTATTGCGCACCAGACGTATTTGCAAAGCAATTCGAAGGCATAGCTAACATTAATTACACGGGGGAATACTGGTTCCCGACTGGTTTGTACGATGTTTATCGCACTATCGACCTAAATTGGGACTATGATTTGTCCAAACCAAACAAAAGCGGGGGCTGGCTCCTTCCAAATCGCTTGCATGAGGGCGGATATTTTGGCGTCCCACATCTGGCAGAAGAAGGATCTCAGACTGGGCATTACGTGAAGCGCCTTGGCATCGGTTGGACGAGGCCTGCGAACGTGACGGCTATCGTTGATCTCCTATCCGAAGTGAGGGATTCGTACGCGCCTGTGAAACAACGATGCCTTGAGCTTATGGACAGCAGATTTCATTATCAAGATGATATATTGGAGATTTTTGAGAAAGCAGCTCGTTTGTGACAATTATGCTTTGTTTTCCTATGCAACCTTTGCCGCTCCTTAGGGTCAGGACCCATTGATGTGAGCGTTGCGATCTGATTCAGGCTCCACAAGGAGACTGGGATGAGCGACCTGTTTTGGCTGACGGATGAGCAGATGGAGCGGCTGCGGCCGTTCTTTCCGAAAAGCCACGGCAAGCCCCGCGTCGATGACCAGCGGGTGTTGAGCGGCATCGTGTTCGTCAACCGCAATGGGCTGCGCTGGCGAGACGCGCCCGGTGACTACGGCCCGCACAAGACGCTGTACAATCGGTGGAAGCGTTGGGGCGAGGCCGGTGTGTTCACGCGAATGATGGAAGGTCTGGCTGCAGCTGGTGCCGAGCCGCAGACGGTCATGATCGACGCGACCTACCTGAAGGCGCACCGCACGGCATCGAGCCTGCGGGTTAAAAAGGGGATCTCGGCCGCCTGATTGGTCGCACCAAAGGCGGCATGAACACCAAACTCCATGCCGTCGCCGATGCAAACGGGCGCCCCTTGAGCTTCTTCATGACCGCGGGCCAGGTCAGCGATTACACTGGCGCGGCTGCGCTGCTCGATGACATGCCCAAGGCACAGTGGCTGCTCGGCGACCGCGGCTACGACGCCGACTGGTTCAGGGACGCTCTTCAGGCCAAAGGCATCCAGCCCTGCATCCCGGGCCGCAGGTCGCGCAACGAGCCGGTCTGGTACGACAAGCGCCGCTACCGGCGCCGCAGTCGCATCGAGATCATGTTCGGCCGCCTCAAGGATTGGCGACGGATCGCCACCCGCTACGACCGCTGCCCGACCGCCTTCTTCTCCGCCGTCGCACTCGCTGCCACTGTCACTGGCTATGAGCAACGAGTCCTGACCCTAATCGAGCAGCGAGGCTAAAGCCTATTAGTCGGTGCGTCAGTGTGGAGCTATTCTCGCGTGGACTGGGCTGATTTGCGTCATGAACGGTCGGAACGTAGTTGCTGCCCAGCTAAATTAGGGAAGGGAACGCAGGCCAGCTACGCTTTGCGGTCCCGTCAGAATGCAATGCAAAGGTGCGCTTTACCAAATCACAAACTCTACGTGATGGAACGCGAGTGTCGCTGGTCTGCGGGTTCGCGGCGCTCGCTATTCTGGGCGCGTGCATGGGGTAGGCACGCACGTCGGCTCGGTTGCAAGGCGGGAACCCGTCGGCCTTAGTCATACACCGAGCCTGCGGGCTTAAGCGGTCGGGAGCAGTTGAGGCAGCGCGAGGGTAGTGGAACCGCTATCGTTACACAGACGCCACTTCGTTGTTCATTTCACAGACGTTCGGGCCCTGAGCAAGCGGCGTAAAACGTGTCAGGCTTTACCGCTGAGAGCGCTGAGCGGCGCTGGCTCGAGCCGCTATTCGCTGGCTGGCAAGCACCCGTCCTCTAACCTTCCCAGTGACCGGGACAACCGCTTCCCGCGGCCGGCTGGTCGAAAACTGACTGTTCGCCTTTCCACCCTCGTAAGGCGATCAAGCACCCTCGCCCACTTCCTGAACATGGGGTAAGCGGGTATGAGGTGCCTCGACCAGCGATGGCGCGGAAGATTGGCTGTTCGCCTTTCCACCCTCGGCAGGCGCTCAAGTCCCCTACCCTGTCTCCTGAACAAACGGCCGGTTTCCTCGGCCGACCGCCCGAAAGCGGACCGGCCGCTATCCACCCAGCAGGCGATCAAGCCCGTCCCCCTGCCCCGGAACCGACGGCTGGCTTACCTGACCGCCCGCCCAGAAGCAGAGAGGCCGCGATCGACCATTAAGTCTCCATCAAGCGGCGCATTAAATGATCGGGAGCATCTTGCCGGCGGCTGCAAATAACAAGTCCCTGTTTTCAATCGATCCTTGTTGGCATACAGGAATGCCATCTTCCGAAGCCACGAGCAGCGTGAAATTAAATCGCCTTTTTGACCAATTGCACGTGATGTGGTACATTGTTGCTGCGGCGGCAGCGTCGCATTCACGAAAATTGGAGGTTATCATGTCCCACCCTGCGCGGGTGCTGGAGCATGCTGACGTGCGTCGTCTAGTCAGGCACGTGCGAGCTCTTCGGCATGCGTCACGCAACCATGTCATCGTCCTGCTCAGCTTCAAGGCCGGCCTACGCGCCTGTGAGATCGCCGGGCTCGACTGGTCTATGGTATTACAGCCAAACGGTCGCGTCGGCGAGCAGCTGATAATAGCTGGAAGCATCGCTAAGAACGGCACAGCACGCCATGTTCCACTCAATGGCGACCTCAAAGCTGCGTTGCGCATCCTCCATACCGAGCTCCGGCGGCCGCGAAGCGGGCCCGTGATACGATCTGAGCGGGGCACGCACATGCGCCCGCGCAGCATCGTCAACTGGTTTGCGGCCACGTACGCTCAGCTGGACCTCGCGGGCTGCTCCTCACACTCGGGGCGGCGCACCTTCATCACCCGATCGGCGCGGCTGCTGGCACGAAGCGGAGGATCCTTGCGCGATGTGCAGGAACTCGCCGGCCACCGCCACCTGACCACCACTGAGCGCTATATCCAAGGCGATCGCGACGCGCAGCGCCGCCTCGTCCGGCTGGTCTGAGCGACAGCGACCTTCAAACCACCGACAAATAGGGGAATTCGCATGACTGCGAAGCCGATTACGCACGCCCTCGCTACAGAAGGGCCAAGATCGATGGCGCAGCTTAATGATGCCTTTCGTCGCCGACCGTCGACGGGCACAGTGGTTTGTACCGATGGCGTGTTCGCGCTTGGACAGAAGGCGCTGCCGCTCATCGTCAAGCTCGTGCAAGCCTTTGACGCATTTACGCCCGACAACGATCCGCATGGGGAGCACGACTTTGGCGCCTTAAGCTTCGGGGGCGAGCGCCTGTTCTGGAAGATCGACTACTTTGATCGCGAGATGCGCTTTGCCTCGGCGGATCCGCTCGATCCTTCAGTGACGATGCGGCTGCTGACGATCATGCTGGCAAGCGAGTATTGATGGTGCCTACCCGTCTGCTCCAGCTCGGCACCCTCTCCTTCGCTCGATGTGGCCCGGACATGATGCTGCCACCCGGTGACCGGGCCCGACTCATCCTGGCCGCCGCGGACTCGTACCTTCCCGACGTTTTGATCACTGCCGGCTACGCCGTGCACTCGCGCAAACAGCTTCACTGGCTATCGCGCGAGATTGCCGAGGATCCCCGCACGGGCGTGCTGGTGACGGAGGTGCATTATGATGGCCGCCGCCGCTACGAGCTTGGCCGTTCGCACGCGATGTACGCGATCCTTGGCGACGGCGCGCTGCACCGGTTTGGTCGGCAGGCGTTCAGCACCAGCGTTGAAGCGCGGCATCGTGCCAGCCCCGGGCTCGTGGCGTTTCGCCGCAAGATCCCGCGTCGCACACTGCGGAGTAAGCACGGCTCCATCTTCGCGTTAATCTGCGGCGAGCTCAACATCGTCAAGGGCCGCTTGCGGCCGGTTTTCGTCGACGAGGAGGCGCGAGCCGCGATCAAGGCAGCCGACATCATCGTCAATCCCACGCACGACCGCATGAGCAATGCCGGCACGCTCGATGCCAAGCGCCGCCTGTTGTCGCTACCACACGATGATGGTCGGGGCCGTGCGTACGTGTCGGTGTCGAACTGGGAGGCCTGCGGGCTCAACGGCCGCGTACAGCAGCCCTCGCCTACCCTGCACACCGTCTACGCAGCGGGTAAGCCGATCGAGTATGAAGAGCTTGCAGACGGCGCATTCGGCTTCGTTTACCGGCGCTGGCAGGTCGATCTGAGCGGCCGCACGTAGCGGCCTCGCACCAGCTACTCAGTACAAAAAGGGTATTTTGTACTGAGTGGCAGATAGCGTCTCGCTTGCACGCGGTGCGAGGGTCGCCACGATCACCATTGCGCTGCGTGAAAGCCGCAGCGTGGGGCTTCGAAACCCCTGCATACAGACTCGGTCGCGATCTCATTCAGGGCCGGGTGGCACGCGCGGATGTCCAGCCGGCGCGGCCAAGGTCGCCGGTGCGATAGCTGCAGCGCGGGTGAGCAGCGTGAACTACGCGGAGGTGGTGAGCCACTTCGTGCACGCCGGAATGCCGGCGCACGAGGTGGACGTCATGCTCCAGCCCCTGCCGTTGGCCGTGGTTCCGGCAGACCAGGCACTCGCGACCCTCGCCGGGCGGTTGCGGCGTCTGACGTCCGAGGCAGGGCTGAGTCTAGGCGACCGCTTCTGCCTGGCTCTGGCGCAGCGCGACGGCCTGCAGGCCTGGACGAGCGATCAGAACTGGAAGAAGGTCGCCGACGCAGCTGGAGTGAAGGTCGTGGCGATACGATGACCCGCGCCGGCTGGACGTTAGAAAACCTTCAGATAGGCTGCCTAGCGAGGTCGCCGGAACGAAAGTGCATCTCCGCCTTCTTTACGCCCCCCTTGCAAGTGGTTTGCCCTACCTCGAAGACAAGCGCTCGTTAAGCTCCCTTATCAATTATCCAGCGCTAGCGCACGATCCGAGGTTGCTTGCGCGAAGCGAATGTCTGCAAATGGCAGGATAGCGACCGTTGAGGCGAAATCGTTACGTGTTAAGATCGGGTCGACAGCCACCTCCTTAACGGTTCGGTTTTATCTGTTTCCACTGATCGAACTTCTTGACCCTATTTATTTTGCGCTCGGTACCATTTAGATCGGAGATCATGTTGTAGCGATGCCGAGATGCGATCGATTGGCGTACCGCCACCATCCGCTCTACGCATCCAGCCGAATTCTGACAGCGGCATGCGCCTGTTCGGACGACCGCGGACGATGGAGTCGGTGCAGGTCGGCTGATCTTCGGCGCCGCCATTGTCGAGAACGTTTACGGTGCTGAGCGGCCGAACTGCTTGTCGTCTGTTAGGCGATCGTCGGCACGATGCCACCCTCAACCCGAACCGCTGCGCCGTTCGTGATCGCTCCGAGCGGGCTGGCGAGCAGCGCCACTTGGGCGGCGATCTCCTGCGCCTCGATCAGGCGACGGATGAGCGAGAGCGGCCGCATCTTGGCGAAGAACTCGGACTCGCGCTCGGCCTCGGGCGCGTCCTTGTTGTCAACGACCGAACGGATGAACTCGACGATGCCCTCCGATCGCGTCGGTCCGGGCAGTACCGAGTTCACCGTCACGCCGGTCCCGCGGGTCTGCTCGGCCAGCCCGCGGGCGATCGCGAGCTGAGCTGTCTTCGTCATGCCGTAATGGACCATCTCGCTTGGCACCACGAGCGCGCTTTCGCTCGCGATGAAGAGGATGCGCCCCCAGTTTCTCGCCAGCATGCGAGGAAAGTAGTAACGCGCGAGGCGGGCGCCGCTGACCACGTTCACCTCGAACAAATGATGCCAGTCATCGTCGCTGATCGCGGTGAACGGCTTCGCCTCGTAGATGCCCAAGTTGTTTACGAGAATGTCGGTCTCCGGCACGGCATCAACGAGAGCGGTCGCGCCGGCAGAAGTCGCGGGGTCCGCCAGGACTACCGAGACGTCGCCAGCCGCGCTGAGCCGCTCGGCAGCCGAGTCCAGCTTCGCCTGATCGCGTCCGCAGATCGTCACCGCAACTCCTTCCTGCGCGAGCCGCTCGGCGATAGCGAAGCCGATGCCGGCGGTCGAACCGGTCACGATCGCGGTCTTGCCGGTGAGTTGCAGGTCCATGCGTCATCTCCTCTGGTGTCTGCTCGGAACTATGCATTCGGGCCATTGCTGATTAGATCGGATGTCGTCATCGCAGAAGTGCATCGGAGTCATCAATCAAGATGGACAATCGGCTTGGCGAGATGATGATCTTCCTTGCGGTAGCGGAGCACGGCAGCTTCGTCGCAGCGGCGCGAGCCCTCCGCATCACGCCATCGGCAGTGAGCCGCGCCATCGCCCGCCTGGAGCAGCGGCTCGGAGCGCAGCTGGCGTCCCGGACGACGCGAGCACTGGCCCTTACGGCCGAAGGACGATCGTATCGGGAGCGCGTCGAGGGATTGGTAGCGGAGATCGACGCCGTCGAACGCAGCTTCGGCGTCGAACGCACGCCTCGGGGAACGCTCCGCGTCAACGCGTCAGTGCCGTTCGGCACGCACTGTCTGCTGCCGATCCTTCCCACCTACCTTCGCGAGAATCCCGCCGTAACGGTTGACCTGACCTTGACGGACGCGCTCGTAGGGCTGGTCGAGGAGCGTGCAGACGTGGCAATACGCATCGGGCCGCTGCGGGACGCCGACGCAAGGGCAAGGAGGTTGGGTCGCAGCACGATGGCCGTGGTCGCAAGCCCGACTTACCTCCGAGAGCGAGGAACACCAACGCATCCTCGCGATCTGGAAGATCACGTCTGTCTTCGCTTCAACTTCCGGCGAGCAGTGGACAGCTGGCCCTTTCTGATCGACGGCAGGACGGTGCAGCGCATCCCGAGCGGACCGTTTCTCGGCAGCTCCGGCGAAGCGGTCCGGCTGATGGCGGTGGCAGGTGGCGGCATCGCGCGTCTCGGGCGCTTTCACGTCGCCGCCGATCTGGCTGCAGGCCGCCTCGAGGAAGTCCTAGTCTCGTACAACCCTGGCGACGGCGAGGACATCCACGCGCTGTTCGTGTCGCATGAGCGTTTGGCGCTCCGCGTGCGATCCTTCGTGGACTTCATGGTACGTGATCTACGGCTGAGGGGCGGCAGCGCGGTCGGAGCCTGAGAGCGTCGTCAAGTGGCCGCAAGCCGTCGCGCCGGCGCCTTGGCACATCGTAGCGGGCAGGACTTGGCCCTTCGCCAAGGCGGCTTTTCGCTTCAGGCAGCTTTTGCGACCAGCGACGCATCAGGGTTGCCGATTGCGCAAGCTGTCAAGAAAAGCGGCGCGCATCTGTCGTGGGAGCCAGGAAGTCGTGTCGGGCCGATCGCGCCCTTCTAGCGGGGGCGGTCTCAAGCCGCCGCGCCCGACGCCGCGGCTCTGGTCAGCGAGAGGAGGCAAGCTCCATGTCCGGAATCGAGTATGAGAAGCCTACCGAACCTGAAGGTCGTGCTCGCGAGCAGCGCGTTGAAGGCACTCGAGCCTGCCTTGCGTACAAGCCACGACGTAATCTCGGCGTGGACGGACCAAGCGCCCGCGGTCTATGCGGACGCACAGGTCCTGGTGACCGCCGATGACATCCCGCTAGAACGCGATCTGCTCACGATGATGCCGAAGCTCCGACTAGTGGCGTGCGCGACCCGGGAATACGACGCCATCGACGTTGACGCCCTCACCGGCGATGGCATCGATGTCGTCGGTGCGGAGCACGTCAACGACGAGGACGTCGCCGACCACGCACTCGGGGCGATCCTGATGCACTGGCGCGCGATCCTCGCAGGCAGCCGGTTGCTCGCAGCCGGTCGGTGGAGCGGAGACGGACGCCTGGTCAACCGATCGATGATTGGAGCGCGCCTCGGGATCGTGGGCCTTGGACAGATCGGTACTGCTCTGGCCTGCCGCGCGTCTGCCCTCAGAATGGATGTCGGATGGTGGGCGCCCCGGAAGAAGCCCACGCCATGGCCTCGTAAGAGCGACCTTCTCGCCCTTGCGCAGTGGAGCGACGTGCTGGCGGTCACGGCGCGCCCTGACGGCAATGACGACATGATCGGCCATGCAGCGCTCGACGCCCTGGGAGAGCACGGCTTCCTCGTGAACGTGTCCCGCGGCAGACTGGTCGATGAGGACGCGCCGATCGCATCGCTGAAGGAAGGCCGTCTCGAGGGCGCGGCCCTCGACGTTTTCAGCAGGAACTGACCCCAGCACCCCGATGGGTCGACGTCCCTAATGTCCTTCTGACGCCGCACATCTCGGGAAAGACGCAGAAGGCCTTCGAGCGGATGGCGCAGTGGCTGCTGCGAACGCTTGCGCAGTTCGTCTCATCCTCGTCCGAGGGACTCGAAGGTTCGCGCCTACGATCAGGCTCGGGCTAGCGGGTACGTGCGCGAGACCATGGTAGTGTCGGCCTGACCCTCCGTATGATGGAGACCGAGCCGCCCCGGGCGCACCATCGAGCATCCACCGAATGCTGGAGGCTTACATGGACTCTGCAGCCTACGGCCTGGCCGATCTGCCCGCCGCCGATGTCTCAGCACGAACAACGGAGACGCAGCGGGAGCGGTTCTCGCCAGCCCTCACGATGTCGTTCCCCCAAGTGGCAATAGGAGCAGAAGCTGTTCCGCTTACACCGGGCCAGCTGATGCAGGCCAACCTTGCGAGCGTGTTCTGCGAGGAGGACGAGGCCGCGCGATCTGCCGCCTTCGGCCTTCTATGGCATGATGATCCCGTGATCTACGATCGTGAAACGGCCGCGGCCGGTCGGCCGGCGGTGCTCGGGGCCGCCGGGCGCTTCGCCAAGCGATTGGGCTCGGGAAGCTGCACTCCTACCGGGTCGGTAGTCGGCCATAACGGCCTCTACATGATGCGCTGGGCCCTGATGGACGGGCTCGCGCTGGTGGGCACGGGCTGTCACGTGGCTCAGATTAGAAAGAGCCGCATTGACACCCTCTACGTCGTGGAAGACTGATCTGGAGCAGTGATACCCCTCCGCCTCCGGGACGATCGCCTCACCGACGGGAAAGAAGGGCGAGCACGCCGATAGTGATTTTGCATTCTCGCAAGCGCAGCAGCACCTAAGGATCGTCTGCGCCTTCGATCGGCCGGACCGCGTTATCGAAGAACGCTGGCACGCGACGGTTGTTACTGGAGAACATCATGGCTGCGCGACTTGGCGTGCTTCTCGTGGCGCTTGCGACTTCCTCGCTATCCCCGGCTGCCCCGGCGGCCAACGTGCAGTCGCGCCCCACCGCGTCGATCGTGCACAAGGTCGGCCTGTGTCGTGTCCGCGCTATGTCTGCCGTGTCGACGCCCGGCGCCCCCCAGAACACGGTCCTTCCTTGTCGAAGTCGGAGCTAGGCGCGTGCTGGTCGCACCCACCCCAGGCCTCTACCCACCCTCGAGTAGCGGAGAGGGCCGAATCGATGCGGTGCTGCTCACCTCCCTTTCGGAAGCCGCACTCGACGGCGTCGTTCGAGACGGAGCCGTAGCGTTCGCCGGCAGCAAGATCTTCGTCGATCGGGAACTGCTCGACGCAGCGAAGACGAGCGAGAATCGACCGGACAGGAAAAACCTCGACGAGGTGTTGGCGAGCGGCCGCCTCTATTCGCCCGAAGCGGGCGTCGACCTGCTACCAGGTGTCCGGTTCACCATCCCACACACCAGGTCGGCGGCGCCGAGCAGAGTGAAGATTCGCTGCGGTGATCAAACGCTTGTCGTCTTAGGGCTGATCGTCTCCAAGGGACGAGAACTGTCACCCGACGCGGTGGCCGCCCTCGTCACCCCCGGGCAGCAGGCGCCCACTGGCGTGACGCTGTCGCCGAGCCGCCGCGCGGAGCAGATCGGCTGGTCGCTGCAGGGCGGCGGCTGGATCATCGAGGACGACTACCTGAGCGAGCTTCATCCGACGGAGGTGGCGCAGGTAGTGCCCCTGAGCCAGAAACTCCGCCATCGTGATCTGGACGGGCGTGCTAGGGGCAGGCTGGAGAAAGGCCGCCACGTCCGCGAAGCGATGCGCCATCCGCTCCGGTGCCACTACGAAGCCGAGGCCGAGGCTGCCGCTCATCGTCCTGCCGAAGCTGCCGACGTGAACGACCTGGGAGGCGCCCTTCTCGGCGGCGAGCGACGGCGCAGCGCGGCCCGTAAGCTGAAGTGCCTCTACCGAGAGCGTCGAGAGGGCCTGCAGCGGCGTCTGGCCCACCTGTGGTCGGCCGAGGCAATGGCCGGTCTGGCGCTGTCTCTCTTTCTTCCCGACGACGTCGACGATCTAGCGCTCGCCACCGCCGCTGCCGAGTTGGGCCTCGCGCCGATGCCGCTTTCCCCCTGGTACGCCGGCATGGCCAAAAAGCGCGGACTTCTACTAAGCGTCACCAACCTCACGGAGGAAGTCATGCCGGAGGCTTCGCGGCGTCTGGCCGATCTGGTCGCATCCACCACTCGCCCGTAAAGGTAACCACGGGCCGGATCTACGCCGCCCAGGCGAAACGCAGCGCACGCAGGCACTTCCGGACAGGTTTGCGCTCGAGAGCGCAGAAGAGCGTCGGACATCAGCGCCCCCCCCCCCAGGCGCTCTCGGGACAACACGCCTTCTCGACGCCGTGTATGAAAGGAACCACGACGAAATCAGGTCAGAGCCGTCGGTGCAGCCGCAGCTACTATAGTCTTTCGCGGACGGGCGAGCGGTTATCTCGCACTCATGATCCCGTATGCCTCTTGGTCGGAGAGCGAGCCGAGCTAGAGCCCGACCTACCCAATCGGCTTATTGTGGCGGCTGGCTCAGCCGGTATCGGAGGGGCGGACCGAATGGACGGAAAGGAAGACGTTGGCGCATGCACGCATCCGCTCGGAGGAGCTTCGGCGCAGGATCATGCCGGCGGGACGTGCCGCGCAGCTAATCTCAGCCGGCGACACGGTGGGCATGAGCGGCTTCACGGGTTCAGGCTACCCCAAAGCGGTGCCGCTGGCGCTTGCCGCCCGCATCGAGGCGGAACACGCTGCGGGGCGCCCCTTCAGCATTCGCGTCTGGACCGGCGCCTCGACCGGGCCGGAGCTGGACGGCGCGCTCGCAAAGGCGAACGGCATAGAGCTAAGACTGCCGTACAACTCCGATCCGATCGCGAGAGAGGAGATCAACCGCGGCGCGATGAGCTACTTCGACATGCACCTGAGCCAGGTCGCTCCGATGGCATGGCAGGGCTTCTTGGGCGACCTCGACGTCGCGGTGATCGAGGTCACCGCGATCAGAGAGGACGGCAGCCTGGTGCCGTCGTCGTCGGTCGGCAACAACAAGACCTGGCTCGACAGAGCCGCCAAGGTCATCCTGGAGGTCAACTGCTGGCAGAACCCGGCACTCGAGGGCATGCACGATGTATACTACGGGACGGCACTGCCGCCCCACCGGGTGCCGATCCCGTTACGGCGTCCCGACGATCGGATCGGCAGTCCGTACCTGAGGTGTGATCCGAGCAAGATCGTTGCCGTGGTGGAAACCGACGCGCCCGACCGCAATCTCCCCTTCTCGGCACCCGACGAAAACGCACATGCGATCGCCGGTCATCTCCTGGAGTTCCTGCGCCACGAGGTGACGCGAGGACGGCTGCCATCCACCCTGCTGCCCCTCCAGTCCGGCGTAGGCAACGTCGCCAACGCGGTCCTCGCCGGGCTGGTCGATAGTCCGTTCACCGAGATGACCGCCTACACGGAAGTCATACAGGACGGCATGCTCGAACTTCTGGATGCCGGAAAGCTCAGGATGGCGTCGGCTACCGCGTTCTCCCTCAGTCCCGCCGCCGCTGCACGGCTGAATGGGAACATGGGTTCATACCGAGATAAGATGATCCTCCGGCCGCAGGAAATCAGCAACCATCCCGAGATTATCCGGCGGCTTGGCTGCGTGGCCATGAACGGCCTGATCGAGGCGGACATCTACGGCGCGGTGAACTCCACTCACGTGATGGGCTCCCGCATCCAGAACGGGATAGGCGGGTCCGGCGACTTCGCGCGAAACGCATACATGTCGATCTTCTTGAGCCCGTCCACCGCCAAGGCCGGCCGCATTTCGGCCATCGTCCCGCAGGCAAGCCACGTCGACCACATTGCCCAGGACGTGCAGGTCCTGGTGACCGAGCAGGGGCTGGCGGACCTGCGCGGCCTCAGCCCCAAGGAGCGCGCACGGCTGATCATCGCCAACTGCGCGCATCCCAACTACCGGCCGATGCTCGCCGACTACTTCGCCCGCGCGCTTCGAGGCGCATACGGCCAGCAGACCCCCACGCTGCCAGGAGAGGCGCTCTCGTGGCACCAGCGGTTCATGGCGACCGGTTCCATGCTGCCCTAGATGCGGAGGCGGTGAGGCGATCGGCCGGGATGCATGCGTTTCGCTGTACCGAGCGGGCACGGCTCACCCGGCAGGAGGAACCCGGAAGCCGATTTGAAGGCGGTTCCACAGGTTGACCGTTCCGATCACCATGCTGATCACGACCTGCTCCTCTTCGCCGAACTCCGACTTGAACGCCTCGTAGACATCGTCCGGCGCGTGAGTTTCCGCGACGAGGGTGAGCGCCTCCGTCCAGCCTAGCGCGGCGCGCTCCCGCGGCGAGAAGTCGGTCGCCTCGCGCCAGCCGGCGACCATGTGCATCCGCATGTCGGTCTCGCCGAGCTTCTGCAGTTCGACGACGTGTGCATGGATGCAGAACGCGCATCCATTCATCTGCGCTGCCCTAAGACGGACGAGGCCGAGCAGCTTCTGCTCGACCCCTGATTCCGCGTAGCTCCTCTCCAGCGCGACCGCCGCCTTCATGCTCGCGCCGGCGTGAACGAAGGGGTTGGCTATGCGTGCGCTCACGTCGGTACTCCTGCTTTCATCGGCGCTGCTCGACGTCTCGCTCACGGAACGCAACCCCGGTTCGGCTGCGCCTTGCGGCGCTCTGTCCCTCTCCATAGGACGGGTAGACTGGCTGGGTGCGGCGCGTCAGAGCGCTGCTGCCGCAATGGCCTCTACCTCCACGAGGTAGCCATGATGCAGCTCAGGCACCGGGACGATCGTCTGGGCCGGCTTCCAGCTCCCCAACGCCAGAGCCAGCGCGCGATCGAAAGCTGCCCAGTTCTCGACACCCACGATGTAGGCGGTTACGCGCAGCACGGAACGGCCTGCCGGCGGCGGCGCCGAGCACGGCGAGAAGGTTCCTGATCGCTTGCTCCGCCTGAACCTCGAAGGGTTGATCGGCAGTGGACGCTCCATCGGCACGATGCCCCAGCTGGCCGGAGAAGAAGATCAGGTCGCCATGAGCGACCGCCTGCGAGTAGTGCCCAGCGGGGACTGGCGCGTGGGACGTCTCCACACAACGGATCCGCGACGTACTACCTGGCTGTGTCACGCCGGCAGCCGCTGAATGAGATGGTAGGCGACAGTCTCGTATCCGCAGCGATGGTAGACGCGCTGCGCGGCCTCGTTGGAGAGCGCGGTGTCGAGTGCCACGATCCCGCAGTTCGCCGCAACCGCGACGTCCCGAACGGCCGACAGCAGGCGTTCCGCATGTCCCTGCCTACGCTCGTTGTCGTCAACCACGACATCGTCGACATAGACGAACCGTCCGAAGACGAGATTCTCCTGCAGCCGGAAGCCGGCCAGCGCGACGGGCCGACCCTGGCGTCGAATGGCGAGCAGCCGGTAGCCTTGCCCCATCTGGCGCCTCAGCCGGGCGACGACCTGGACGACATCGTCTGGCAGGTGAGGCCGCAGAAGCCGCATTACCGGAACGCAGCCCGCCAGATCGTCCTGCGCGGTCAGCTCGAGAACCTCAGTCTGGATGTCAGACGAGTCTTCCATATTAACTACTCCGCTTTGGTGTCCCCACCAACAGTGACCAGCCCGATCTTTCGGTTGGCTCGCGCATCCGCGTGGCTACCGCATGCTGGTCGAGCCCGGGACTGTCGATAATACAATGGGATGGGCGCGAGAACCGGCTCACCTAGACAATCGTATGGGGGTCAGAACACATCCGCCGTGGCATCGGCACCCCATGCGCAGGCGCAGGTGCAGGCGCTTCGTCGCACGACTGCCTTCCGTCGATGATGACAGGGTTCCAGGAGAGTTCGCGATGGTGGGTCTGACCAGGACGGCAGGGCGCGTCGTGGCTGCGCGCAGGTCGGCACCGATCAAGGCGCGGCTACTGGTCCCGCTGTCGGCCGCTCTGGCGTACCCACTGATAGTCGACTGCTTCCACCTGGCGGTCGGACCGGCCGGCATGAGCCAGACCCTTTCAAGCATGCTCGCGGCGGCCATCCTGCTCTGCCTGATGTTCGCCGTCCCGATGATCGGCTTCGTCTGCGTCCTTCGGGACACCGGCAGGTTCGAACCGGCGACCGGGCTCGAAATCCGCACGAGGAGATTGGCGTACGCCGTCGTCGCCGCTCCAACTCTCTACTGTTTCGTCGGTGTCGGGGGATTTCTGCTTTCGAGCCCCGTAAACGACGAGGTCACCTGGTCGGCGTTGTGGATCGCTGGCGCGGCCTCCACGCTCCTGCTTGGCGGCAGCGACAGATGGTCGCGGCACCGATCGCCGTCGCCTCTTCTCAGGGTCGCCCATGGGCTCTCGGCACTGATCCTGCTCGCCTACGTCGCCTTCCACCTGGCTAATCACCTATGCGCGTGGCGGGGCGAGCAGGCGCACGCCGCGGTCATGGCGGCCGGACGGTCGGTGTACCGCTCACCCATCGTGGAGCCGGTGCTCGTGACAGCCATGCTTTTCCAAATGATCAGCGGCGCATGTCTCGCATGGCGCTGGAGCGCCCAGCGACTCGACTTTCACAAGTCGTTTCAGGTCGCTTCGGGCTTCTATCTGTCAGTCTACATCCTCGGCCACATGAACTCGGTCTTCGTTTTCGCGCGGTGGAAGCTGGGGATCCCGACGGGATGGGCTTTCGCGACCGGGGCACCGGCAGGATTGATACACGATGCATGGAGCATTCGGCTGGTGCCGCACTATGCTCTCGGCGTCTTCCTGGTCATCGCTCATCTGTTCTCGGGCTTGCGCGTGATCTTGATCGCACACGGGACGAAAAAGACGGTGGCGGAGCGTATCTGGTGGGTCGGCGTGGTGTCGGCCGGCGGTACAGCAACCGCGATCATGCTGGCGATGTGTGGCCTTCGACTGCCGTAGCATGGCACCACCAGGCGGGAACAGGTCTGCCATCCTCACGAAACCGGATAGCGAACTCTACTAACACCCCAGGTGTCCAGAAAACGCGCCTCCGGCCTAACCCTGTCACTGCGGCCGTGACGCTTCGGAACACCGTATGTCCCGGCCGCGCCGTCCGGCATTTGCGCGGCATGGGCGTCGATGTACCCGACGGGCTGCTTGCCCACGTCGCCCCGTTAGGCTGGGGCAGATCAACCTCACCGGCGACTATCTATCGGGCCAGATCGATAACCCCCGCAAGCGGTTCAGACGGCTTTGCATCCACCAGCAAAGCCCGCGTGCTTAGCGTGCGCTTCCGACCATCCTCTCACCGGCTCCCCTACCGTCAACACGCTCGCTCTCGTGGGTAGATGCATTTGCGCTGTAAATCGACGGAGCCCGACAAATGGAAGCGCAGAGTGATGCCTTGAAGCGGGCCCGCAGGAGGCGTCAGGATAGAGCTAAGCGGCGTTTCAAAAGGGGGCGAGGAGCTGTTTGAAAAGGTTCACTCCTCCTCCGCTTAGAGGCCTGTTTCGATTTGATCTGAAGCTGCCTTTTCGCAACATCACCGAGGCGTCGCGTCAGCCCTGCGACGCTGCGACCTAGACCAACGGCTGTATGCGCCGCGCCTAGCGTGTGATCGCCTAAGCGCCGGGAGAGGGCGATAACGTCAATGCGTGTTCGGGAGTACACCCCCTCTCCCCGGCCCCGAACACCCGCACGGAAGTGCGACTGGACGGGCTGGTCCGCTCCCCTGCCCACGGCGGGCCAGCCCGTTCCTTTCTCCTTACCCGCAAACCGAACCTAGACGTTGGCATGCCCGTGGCTCGACGTGGCGACGAGTTGTCGGCGACGACGACGACTGCGACCAGTGCGGAACCGCGCCGTCGCGGCGCCCTCGCACACGGAGCTACGACTATGGATAGATGGCTTGGTTCGCTCCTGACGCAGACCCCGGAGGAAGGCTATCAGCTCGCAATCAAGCTCTCGCGCACCGCGATCAAGATGACGCAGCCCAGTCCCGAGGCGCGCGAGCGTGGTCGCCACGTCTACGAGGAGAGCGCAGACTCGCTGATCCGCGTGTCCCATGTGGTGGCGACGAACTTCGCCACGGTGGCTGCCGCGAACGACTACTGGCGCTTCGCAGAGGCGCCGCAATCGTGATCTCGAAGCCTCAGCTTCGGCCGGAAGCGCAGCTCTTCCAAATGCGCGCCGACCTTTGGGCGTAGCGAAGGCGGGGGTACGTCAGTCCATCCTGTGCGAACGCCTCCGCTGTGCGCTGAGTGAAGCCAGCGTGACGAAGACCAGACCTGCGCCGATTGCGCTGATCGCCGGCTCCTCGAGAGTGCTCTGCATCATCAGGTACACTGCGAGCGAGATCAGCAGAAGCATCGACCAGAGCACCCGGCCTGCGCCATTCCGCGTGCCGCGGCGCGGGGTACGCTGACCACGCTGCACGTGCGTTGCCTGGTCCATCGTGAAACCTGCGTCCAGGAAGCGATCGAGCGCGTCGTCGCCGGGGTCGCGCCCGCCACGACAGAGCACGACATATCGACGAAGCTCCTCCAGCCGTTGGTCGGCGAGGCGATTGACCTGCTTCTCCCCGAGAAGACGACCGAGGCGGCTACGCCAATCGGCCGGGTCGCGGATCGAGGCTAGCTCGTCACGGCAGGACATCGCGATGACCAACCGCTCGAGCTCGCTGAAGCTGCCGTCATGCGCGGCAAGAACCGGCCGCGCAGCTTCTCGGAGCTGCGGCAGGACGGGCGACGATAAGGCAACATATGCCATGACGACCTCCTTTTCGGGAGCAGGCCTCCAGTCTTTGACGGAAGGCCGTGCTCGCTCCGGCGCGATTGCGCTCACGACAATCAGAAGTGGTAGGCAACACCGCCGAGCAACTGGTGGCGCTGGAACTTGGTATCGTCTCCCCCAAGGTCGCTGTAGCGGTACTCGACTCGAACGGAGACCTTGTCGCTGACCGCCTGCTCGACGCCACCGCCGACCGACCATCCGTCGAACGTGTCCTTGGCGTAGCGCGAGCCGCTGGTGCCCTCGCTGCGGACTGCCGCTCGCAGGTTTTCGTAGCCGCCGCGCACGTAGAGCAGCGTCTGGTCGCCTACCAGATAGCCAGCGCGCGCGCCGAGATCGAACGAGTACTCCGGATCGATGCTGGCGAGGGTGCCGTTGCGCGAACGGGTGACCGCGTCGTCGATGCCGAAGCTGAAGCCTGCTTCCGCCGACAGCACGATCCGGTCAGCGACCTTGTAGTTGTACCCGGCGAAGACGCCTGCGGTCCCAGCGTCCTTCGATCGATCGATGTCGACGGGGCCCGCCTTGGTCTTGGCGGCGCCCACGTCCGCGTGGCTCCACCCCGCCTGCACGCCCGCATAGGGGCCCTCGAAGGTCTGTGCGGTTGCGGGGAGCGCGGCTGCGGCTGCGGCTGCGGCTGCGATGAAGGCGGCGGTTGCGAGCTTGTTCATGGGACTTCCTTTCAGGTCTGACCGCCGAGACAGCTTGCCTTAGCAAGTATCGGCGGCATGGCGTCCGGATTGGAACATGTCACGAAGCCGATTGAGCTTGAGATCTCCACTCGCCTGGCCCAAGCCATTTGCGAGACGATCACCTTACTCTTCTGCTTCGCGACAGGCTCCCTGCCCGACGCCACTTAACTAACCTCTCCCATTCCATTGTATTATCGGCTAGTGGCCATCTTATTGCTGACGTCCGCGCTGCAATCGAGAGAACGGTACGAAAGGGGCGAGCCGGCGTAGCCGACTCGCCGCCGCCTACTTCTGGATGAAGGCCAGCAGGTCCGGATTCAGGATTTCGGCATGGACCGTCAGCATGCCGTGAGGGTAGCCCTTGTAGATCTTGAGCTCGCCGTTGCGGAGCAGCTTCACCGACAGTTCGGCGGAGTCCGCTACTGGCACCACCTGATCGTCGTCACCATGCATGACGAGTACCGGGACCTTGATGGCCTTGAGGTCCTCCGTGAAGTCGGTCTCGGAGAAGGCCTTGATGCAGTCGTAGTGCGCCTTCGCGCCGCCCATCATGCCCTGTCGCCACCAGTTGCGTATCGTTCCCTCGACGGGCTTGGCACCTGGGCGATTGAAGCCGTAGAAGGGACCGGAGGCGATATCGAGATAGAATTGTGCCCGGTTGGCCGCGAGGCCACTGCGGAATCCGTCGAAGACCGTCATGGGCAGTCCGCCGGGATTGCGACTGCTCTTTACCATCACGGGCGGTACGGCTCCGACCAGAATCGCCTTCGCAACCCGCCCCGGCCTGGCGCGAGCGACGTAGCGAGCCACTTCGCCGCCGCCGGTGGAATGGCCGATGTGCACGGCGTTCCTGAGATCTAGGTGATCAGCAAGCTCGATCATGTCGGCGGCGTAGGTGTCCATGTCGTTGCCGGCGTACGTCTGGGTCGATCGCCCGTGGCCGCGCCGGTCGTGCGCGATCACCCGGAAGCCCTGAAAGAGGAAGAAGAGCATCTGCGCGTCCCAGTCGTCGGAACTGAGCGGCCATCCGTGATGGAAGACGATCGGCTGCGCATCCCTAAGACCCCAGTCCTTGAAGAAGATGTGCGTGCCGTCTTTCGTCGTGATCGAGTCCATCGGAGTTTCTCCCTTTCTGGTTGCACCGGATGTACCTGCTGCCGATAGCGGCGCGGCGGCAATCAGCAGCCCGCCGGCAACGCCTGCGGTCAGGACGTTTCTGCGATCTGGCAGAGACGTGCGATCGCTCTGCGCAGAATATTGCGGCGTCATAACGACGACCTCCCTTCGATTTGGCGATGAGCACGATATACGCCGAGCACTTCGACACTGTTTCTCACGACCGTTCAGAGCGGCTTGGCGATTACAAGCGCTTGAAGAAGCCGATGAGTTCTCATTGCATGCCGGCTGGGCTCCAGCTCACTACGCACCGGTCCAGGAAGCTCTACTTGAGGAGCAGGCGCCTGACGACGGTACGATGGACGCGCATCGGCCATACTAAGGACTAGCCGGCAGAGTGCGACGCACTTGGCGAAAGCAGTCGCGGCCGGACGAGGCTAGTTCCGTGCGCTCAGCACATGGGACAGCATTTCTGAATCGACGTTGCCTCCCGACACCACGATTGCCAGCGCATCGTCACCCGCCGGCGCCTTGCCCTCCAGCGCGGCGGCAAGCGCCACGGCGCCGCCGGGTTCCACCACGATCTTCATCGTCGCGAACGCGAAGCGCATCGCCGCTCGGACCTCGTCGTCGGTGACGGTGAGACCGCCCGACAGAAGCGCCTTGTTGATCGGGAACGTGAGAGCACCCGGGGTGGGCGCCTGCAGGGCATCGCATATGGAGTGTGCCGAGGGGGCGACGCTCTCGCGTCGTCCTGCCCGCAACGATCTCGCCGTGTCGTCGAAGTCGGCAGGCTCCACGCTGAACAGTTGGGTCGAAGGCCGCACGTCCTTAATCGCGGTTGCGATCCCCGCGACGAGACCGCCTCCTCCGCAGCATACGAGCACGGTCCCGAAGCTTGTTCCTGCCTCGGCGGCCTGCTCCATTAACTCGAGACCGATTGTGCCCTGCCCCGCGATGATCGCAGGATCGTCGAAGGATGGCACGAGCACAGCTCCTCTCGCATCGGCGATGCCGGTCGCAATCTCCTCGCGGGACTCCGTTTCTCGATCGTAGAGGACGACCTCGGCTCCGAGTGCGCGAGTGTTGGCGATTTTCATGGAGGGCGCGTCCGAGGGCATCACGATCGTGGCTGTCGTGCCGAGCAGACGTGCCGCATCGGCGACACCCTGAGCATGGTTGCCGGACGACCACGCAACGACGCCCGCCATTCGTTCCTGTGGGCCAAGCTGCACCAGCCGGTTGTACGCTCCTCGGAACTTGAACGATCCGGTCCTCTGAAGTCCCTCGAACTTGACGAGAGTACGCCTGCCGACGCGTTTGCTGAGAGCTGCGAATTCCAGCAGCGGCGTACGCACCGCCACGCCGCGGATCCTCGCTGCGGCAGCCCGTACGTTGACCGCGTCGATCGCAAGCTCCCTCATCACGTCCATCCTCGTTCCGCGTCCGCAGCCGTCCGCGCCGAGTTCCGCGCGGAGCGCATCCGCCACCAACCGGCGGGGTGCTGACGGCTGTCCTTGACGCATGCCTCCACCGAGGCTGCGTCGGAACGATCACCTGATCCAGGAGCGATCATACTGAGGTCGAGGCTCTTCGAAGAGCGGTCTATCCGATCCCCGTCGCCTGACGTGTCTCCACTGGCAGTCGCATGGTGAACATGGCACCACCCGTCGCAGCTCTCTCCACCGCAAGCGAACCTCCATGGGCGGCCGTGATGGATCGGCATATCGCCAGACCCATTCCGATGCCTGCCGGCTTCGTCGAGAAGAAGCTTTCGAACACGCGGTCGATGTTCTCGTCCTCGACCCCGGGACCGGTATCGCTGACCGTGAGCCGGATCCAGCCGGGCGTGCATGACGCGGTACGAAGATGTATCTCTCTTCTCGTGGCGGAGCAGGCGTCGATCGCCTGGATGGCGTTGGTCAGAAGGTTCACCACGACCTGCGTCAGCTGCACGTGATCACCCATGATCGACGGCAGATCGTCGAGCAGCCTCGTCCTGAGCTCGATCGCACGGCTGGCCGCTTCCTCGCCAACGATGAGCAATGCTTCCTGAGCCACCTCGTTAAGGCTGATGCGACCTTGCCGCGTCCGCACTCCCACCGACATGTCGCGCAGACGGCGCACCACCCCCGAGGCACGTTCCGCATCCTCGACTATACGCCGAAGCCGGTTCTCCGCTCGCTGGACATCGGGCGGGTTCTTCGCCAGCCATCTCAGGGCCGTGTCGCCGTTCGTCGTGATGGAGGAGAGCGGCTGATTGACCTCGTGGGCGATCGAGGCCGCCAGCTCGCTGGTGAGCGACACACGAGCCGCAGCCGCGTAGCGGGCCTGGGTGCGCTGCAGCTCGGCCTCGGCACGTACCTGACCGCTGATGTCGATCATGCCGATAAGGCTGTTCGCCCGCGGCATGCTGCCGGGTGAGAAAGCCTGCGAGAGCAGCACGGGGACCCGAGTTCCGTCGAGGCTGCAGACCACTGTCTCCTCGATGAAGCTGCGCGCGCCCCGGTACCGGGCCATTAGCATGCGGCGGAACGTGTCGGGACGAGCCTTCCAGAACGGCCTGACGCTGCGCAGCATCGAGCCGGGTTCGCCGGTGCCGAACAGGCCTTCGGCGTGGTCGTTCGCCTCCGCGATGCTGACGAGGTCCAGGGCGCGCTCGAGCACCTCCGGATGGGCATCCATGTACTCGCCGAGATCCGTGACGCCTGCTCGTCTGGGAGCCTCGAAGACCTCCAGCGAGCCGCGCGCGTCGATACGAAGCAGCGCGATCGGCATGTCGTGGAAGAGCTGGCGATACCGCTGCTCGCTCGCCCGCAGCTGCGCAGAGGTGTCCGCCGGCATTTCCGCAGGCGCGAACACCAGCCTGACCGACAGACCTCCGGCCGCGATCGCACCGACCATGACCCGGATCTCCGCTCCCGCGCAGGTGCGAAGGACTAGCGAGACGTGAGAAAGCGACGCGCCTGCCAGAGAGGCGGCGAGCAGAGCCGCGACGTGGGCCTGATCACCCTCCGGCACCAGTTGATCGAGGGGCAGGCCGAGCAGCTGCTCGTCGAAGGGCGCCTCGAGCATCTGCGATGCCCGCGGCGAGATCGACTCGACGTGCCAGCCTCTCAGGGGCTCCCATCCCGCGGTGGACGGAAGGCTGGCCTGGCTGACCACGATCGACGGGGTCAGGGCCTCGATCAGTCGTATGTGTTCGATCAGGTCGACCGACGGCGGCCCGCCCTCCGACGCGATCTCCGCCAGTCTCAGCTGAGGACCGGAAGCCGCATGCCGTTCTGACACTTCGATCTCCCTTCCAGCCCGTACGATGGCGGCTTTGCCAAAGAGCTAGCGTGCCGGCTGCGGCGAGTCCTTGCGAAAGCCTTGTCTTTTCCTTGCCGGCGCTCCGGCCCCCGAGTGACCGGCTGCAGCGCGACACGGCTCCGGACGACGCCTCTTACGAAAGCACGATCGTCATGGCGCTGGCCTGTACCTTGATGTACATTCCTCCTAGGAGAAGCGTCATGCGGCTGCTCTTCGAGGATTTCACTTTGGATCTCGCCGCCGGAGAGCTGCGGCGCGACGGCGTCGCTGTCGCGGTGGCGCCGAAGGTCTTCGATCTGCTGCGATTCCTCATCGAACGACGAGACGCGCTGGTCACCAAGGACGACGTCCTTTCCGGCGTGTGGGGCGGTCGCATCGTGTCAGAATCCACGATGAGCAGCCATGTTAACGCGGTTCGACGGGCCGTGCGGGACGATGGCGTGCAGCAAAGGATCATCCGCACCGTTGCGCGCAAGGGCTTCCGCTTCGTTGCGAGCGTCCAAACGGCGGCAAGTCCAATGCCCGTGTCCGCGCCTGAGCGCACCCCATTCCCGCTGACCTGCGCGACCTACGGCACTCTCCCGTCCATCGGAGTCCTCCCGATGGCCGTTTACTCGGCCGACCCGCTGCACCGACACTTCGCGGAAGGGCTCAGGGAGGAACTGCTCGTCGCACTGGCGAACACACCTCTGCTCGAAGTCGGTGACGAGTGGCTTGGACGCGATCCGGCCGGCAAGCCCCTAGAGTTGGCGCGGGCACGTGCGCGTTACGACTACGAGCTGGAAGGGAGCGTCCGTGGCGCCGGGCCTCGTCTACGTGTCTCCATGCGGCTGCTCGAGACCGCCAGTGGGCTGCACCTTTGGGCGGACAGCATCGACCTGGGCCCCGGCGACGCTCTGGATCTGCAGGAGACCATCGCGCGCCGAGCACGCGGTGCGCTCGACCGTCACCTTCGCCGAGCCGAAACCTTCCGGGCGGCTCGCAAGGCGCCCGAAACTCTCACCGCCTATGACCACTATCTGATCGGCCAAGCATACTTGAAGAGGGGTGGTCAAGTCGATCTTCAACGGGCGCTCGCCTCCTTCTATGCCGCGATCACGCTCGACCCGGAGTTCCAACCCCCTTACGCCGCGGCCGCCTGGACGTTTGTAATGCGCAAACAGGGTCTCTGGATGAAGGACATAGAGCGAGAGAGTGCCGAGGGAGCGCGCCTTGCGCAGATGGCGGTCACGTCCAACAACGACGATCCTACGGCGCTGGTTTGGGGAAGCTACGCGCTGGGGCATTTCGGGGAGGATCTCGACGTCTGCACCGCCTACATGAACAAGGCCTTGCGGTTAAACCCCAACTCGTCGCTAAGCTGGTATCTCAGCGGCGGCCAGCTCCTTTCGGCGGGCAGGCACGACGAGGCTCTCCTGCACATCGACGAGGCCGCGGATCGTGGCCCGGACGAGAAGGAGGCGAGTGACATTTCCATTCTCCGTACTCTGGCGCATCTCTTGAACGGACACAGCGACGAAGCATCGCTATCTTCGGCAGAGGCGTTCGCGCTCGCTCCCGACAACCCACGGGCTCTGGGACTCGTCGCCGCCAGCCACGCCGCAGCCGGCAGGGTGGAAGACGCGAGCCGCGGCATGACTCTGCTTCGTCGGCACGGACCTCAGCTTCGTGTCGGGACGGTCAGGCAGTGGGTCCATCTGCGTCGCAAGGAAGACCTGGAGGTCTTCGCCGGGGGCCTCAGCCAGGCGGGGCTCCCTATGTAGGTCGCAGCGGCAGCGAGGCGGCCGTGCCGACCCGTGTTCTGCAGCCACGGCTGGTTGCCAGATCGCTACCGGGAACGGCTGATCTGATCCTGACCTTTCCTGCCACGCCGTTCCGCATCCTGACCACGGCGGTATGAGCCCGGCGGCGATCCGATCGCCCGGGTAAAGGCCGAGGAGAAGCTGCTGTCGCTGAGATAGCCCAGGCTCTCGGCTACCCGTGTGACGCTATCGGTGCTGGAGCGGAGGCGCCGGGCTGCGAGCTGCATGCGCCAGCGCGTGGCATACTCGACAGGCGGCACGCCGACCTTGCGGACGAAGCGCTCGGCGAAGGTTGACCTGGACTGTCCCGCCACCGCGGCCAACTGCTGAAGACGCCAGTGCCGCGCCGGCTCCGCGTGGATCGCCGTCATCGCCTTGGCGATTGACGCATCCGCCAGTCCGGACAGCCAGCTCGGCGTCGGGAGAAGTTCGATCGTCTCGCCTCCGAGGCACCGGCGAAGCGTCTGGACGAAGAGGAGCCGCATGATGTCGTCGCACGCCGCCCTGGCACCGGGAAGGCCGCTACCCCACTCGACGCTCAGAAGCTCCAGCAGCCAGGCCATGCGATCCGCGGCGGGCACTCCTCCAGCGATGAGCAGGATAGGCGGCAGCACGTTTGACATGAGATCCGCCTGCGTCTCGTCGAAGCTGACGCTGCCGCCCAGCAGCTCCACCTCGATAGCTCCTCCCACGTCGGCGATGCGGGGATTCCTGGTAAAGACCGCTTCTGCATCGATCGGCACGAGATCGGGATCGCTGGTCAGGACGAAGGTGCCTCGGCTCGCGACCAGGCAGTCGCCGGCGGCGAGCCTGCACGGCGGTTCGTCCGGGATGACGAGCCAGCAGCCTCCATGACGGACGACGTTGAACTTCGGCCGATCGACCTGGAAGCGGATCGACCAGCTGTTCCCGGCCCGCAGCGAGGCGGAAGTCGCGACGCGGAGCTGCATGGCGGCAAGCACGTCGGAGAGAGGGTCCTCTGCGGCCTCCTGGACGATCATGCGGAAAGTTCGGACCGCGAGGGATCGATACGCGCGATCAAGTAGGCGATGTTCCCCGGCATGACGACACCCCAGCAACCTGTCGGCTCGCCCTTCGGCGCAGCCTCCACCGCCGCCGACGTGATGCGCGGCATCGACCTCTCTGGCCGCACGGCGATCGTGACCGGCGGATACTCGGGCCTGGGCCTTGTCACCGCCCGCGCTCTTGCCGAGGCAGGAGCGGATGTGATCGTCCCGGCTCGCGACGTGGTCAAGGCTCGCGAAGCGCTGTCCGAGGTACCCGCAGTGCAGGTCTGGCCGATGGATCTGATGGATGCCGCCTCCGTGGCGGCGTTCGGCTCCGCATTCATGGACATGCGACGTCCCCTATCGATGCTGGTGAACAGCGCGGGCATGATGGCGTCGCCGCTGCTGCGGGATCCGGACGGCCATGAAAGCCAGTTTTCCGTCAATCACCTGGGCCATTTCCGGCTGACCTGCGCACTCTGGCCCGCCCTCGCGCGAGAAGGGGGCCGGGTAGTCGCAGTCTCGTCCCGCGGGCACCAGATTGCCGACATCGACTTCGAGGACGTCGATTTCAAGCGTCGTCCCTACGACAAATGGATAGCCTACGGTCAGTCGAAGACGGCTAACGTGCTCTTCGCCCGGGCGCTTGACCGCCGAGGGAGTGAGCACGGCGTACGTTCGTTCTCCCTGCACCCAGGACAGATCCTGACGGGGCTCGCACGCCATCTCTCCGAGGAGGAGATCGCCGGCTTCGATGTTTTCGATGAGAGCGGGCAGCCCAAGGTGGATCCCCAGAACGGGCTGAAGACGCCGGAACAGGGCGCCGCAACGGCGCTCTGGTGCGCGACCAGCGCACTGCTGCAGGGGCTCGGCGGCGTCTACTGCGAGGATTGCGACGTCTCCGTCGTGAACGACGGGGAACTCGGTCGCCAGGGCGTCGCTTCCTGGGCGATCGACGACGAGCACGCCGAACGATTGTGGCGCCTGTCGGTCGACTGGACGGGGCAGCAGCTGAAGATCTGAGACAGACGCCAACCTGGTCCGATCCATGCTGCACGCAAACTGATCGGGGCTTCGTTCCAAAAATGCTCCAACGGCCGCGCCGGCTCTCCGCCGGCGCGGCTTCGTGCGTCTAATCGCTTCAGGCCGCAGCGGCGGCCTGCGTGCCGAACGCCGTGTCATGGTCGATGGCCTGTTCGGCTGCGCGGTACACCTCCTCGGCTCTTGTCGGACTGGCGAGACCGTCGAGATAGAGGAAGCGCAGATCGTCGATGCCGATCGTCGAGAGGACGTCGCGAACGTAACCCGTCAGGTGATCGGGCTGACCTACGCCGGCTTGCCGAAGCAGGCTTCCTGCGGTGACCAGAACCAGCATCGGACGATCGCGAAGCAGGCCGACCTTGGCGCCGTCCGACGGGGCGAAGCTGCGCCCCCAACGCAGAACCATGTCGATCCATAATTTGAGGGAGGCCGGGACGGTGTAGTTGTGCATCGGCGTCGCGAGCAGGACGTACTTCGCCTCCTCGAGCTCCCGGATCAGGGTCTCGGATAGGACGAACGCCTCGTGGTCGTGCGCGTGTCCGCCCAGGACCGCCTCCGAGTATGCCGCCTGCACCGTCGTCTCGGACAGATCGGACAGATTTCGGTCGACCACGCGCAGCGTCGGATCGCCGGCGTGCAGATTGGCGATGGCCCGCTGCGCCAGAAGCGAGCCGCGGGAGGCGGTGCCGTAGGGGCTGGCAGTAATCTTTAGAATGGAAGCCACGACGTGATCCTAGCTGCGGTGTGTCAGAGCCGACGACGCGCCGATCGGGTTCGCCGACCGGAGCGTCACCGTCTCGGGCTCAGTTGAGGTTGGCCTTGTCCAGACCGAAGGCCTTGTCCGCCGAACCGGGGACCGATCGGAAGGCGATCGAGGCGCGGTTCCAGGCGTTGATGACCATCACCATGTAGGTCAGCTCGACGATCTCCTTTTCGGAGAACTGTTCGCGAACCTTCTCGTAGACCTCGTCGCTGACGCCTTCAGGCGAGAGCCTGGTGAGAGCTTCAGTCCACTCCAGGGCTGCGCGCTCCCGATCGTTGAAGAGCGTCGACTCGCGCCAGATCGCGACGTGGTGCAGGCGCAGCTCGCGCTCGCGGTGTATCTTCGCCTGCTTGACGTGCATGTCGAGGCAGAAGGCGCAGCCGTTGAGCTGCGAAGAGCGGATCTCGACGAGTGCAAGGGTGCTGACCTCCACCTCCCCCTTCTTGACGGCGAAGGTGAGCTCGGTGAGCTTGGACGTGAGTTCGGGTACGAGCTGCATGTGGTTCAGACGCTGGGTCATCGCGTTCACTCCATCGTGTTCTGGGACGCATGTACGTCCATGGCGGAGGTCGGATTAGCCGGCTCGCCGCCATGAGACTGATGCCGGAAAGTGCAGGCCGCGCCCTGCCATGCGTCGGTCGCGCCCGCGGGGCGCCGCGTCGTCCTGCAGTAGGAGACGATTAACCGAACCGCGCGTACGCCAGCCACCAGGAGGATCGCCCTATGACCATCACGATCGGAGAGGGACTTCAGAACCTTTCCTACCCGAGAGGCTACACGGGTCCCGCGAGAGCCTCGGATCGCGCGGCCCAGTTCCAGACGAAGTTCGACACGGCGCTTTCGCAGTTCGAGAAGCTGGCGTTCCAGACTCCGGCAGAGCGAGCACGCGAGGCGGTTCTCAAGCGTCACGGCCTGGACGAGAAGGCACTCGCCGGCCTTAATGCCGCGCCTCGGAACACGATCGAGCAGGAGATCGCAGACTCGGTCCGGCGGGCGACCGGCGCCGAAAGTCCCAAGTCGAGGACATCCTGAGGCCATCACGACCCTGAGCGCTGACGGACGGGAGAGGCGCGCCGTGGAGGCGGGCAGAGGCGATACTCGCGTGCTAGCGCGTCTGCTCACGCGATCGGTCACCACGCACACGAGCCGCGTCCTCAAAGCGAGGTCATGCGATCGACATCGATCACCGCCTCGACGAAGTCGTGCGGAGCCTCCTGCGGCAGATTGTGGCCGACACCGCCGCCGACGAGCCTGTGCAGATACTTGTCTTGAAATTTCGTGCGGTAGGCTTCCGGCTGAGGGTGCGGTGCGCCGTTCGCATCTCCTTCGAGCGTGATCGACGGCACCCGGATGGGCGGGAACGATGCCAGCTGCCGCTCCATCGCGTCGTAGCGCGACTCGCCCTCCGTCAAACCCATACGCCAGCGGTAGTTGTGGATTGCGATCGCGACATGGTCCGGGTTTTCGAGAGCCGCCGCAGACTGGTCGAAGGTGTCGTCGTCGAAAGCCCAGCGCGGCGAGGCCGTCTTCCAGATTAGGCGGGCGAACTCGCGGGTCTGCAGCGCGTACCCTTCCCTGCCGCGGTCGGTGGCGAAGTAGAACTGGTACCACCAGTCGCGCTCTGCAGCGGGCGAGAGAGGCTTCCTGCCGACTTCCTGGCTGCCGATAAGGTACCCGCTTACCGAGACCAGCCCCTTCGTCAAATCGGAGCGGCAGGCCGCGACGGACACGGCGCTCCTCGCCCCCCAGTCGCAGCCGCCGACGATCGAACGCCTGAGCCCGAGTGCCTCGATCAGTTCGATCGCATCCGAGGCGAGCGCGGCCTGCTGGCCGTTTCTGAGAATGGCGTTCGAGGTGAAGCGAGTGGCGCCGTACCCGCGAAGGTATGGCACGATCACGCGGTAGCCACGGGCAGCAAGCGCAGGCGCCACGTCCACGTAGGTGTGGACGTCATATGGCCAGCCATGCAGCAGCAGTACGGCCTGCCCGGTCGGTGCTCCGAGATCGAAGTAGCCGACGTCGAGCACGCTGGTCTTTACGTGCTTGAGCTCTCCAAGCTTCGGCGAGACGCTGCTTTGCCGAAGCTGTGACGCGTCTCGCGCCAAGGCGGCAGACGGCGATAGCGCCGCCATCGCTCCGCCAGTCAGAGCGGCCGCGATGAAGTCGCGGCGCTCGAGATCGTCGGTCGGTTCCATGATGTCGTCTCCTGGAGCGTCGGCGTCCCTCCCCGCCGGTATCGCGGCTCGAGATGACGGGAGGTCGACTAGTTGGTGCGATCGCTCCCACGCGATCGCGCGAAGGTTCAGGTTCGGCATACCGGGGGTCAGGTAGGGCGACGAAGTTCCGTCGATCAGGACGCCCCTTCACGACCTGTCCTCGTCTGCCGGCACGGCCGATCGACCCTGCAGGCCGAAGAACGCCCTTATCGAAGGCAGAAGATCAATCATGCCATGCGCGGCGCGGGCAGGATCGACGGCGGCATCGTGCCTGAGAAGAGCGTATCCGCGCTTGACGGAGGCTTCGAGGAGATCGGCGAGCCGCGGCGTGTCCCGGATCAGCGGCTCGAGAGCCTCCTTGCGCACGATCTGCACGCTCGTCGGTGCTATCGCGACTGTGGACACCTGCTTGGCGGCACCTGTCAGAAGTCCGATCTCGCCGATGTACTCTCCGGCGCCCAGGCGACCTCCTATTTCGAGCCTACCTCCTTCGTGCAGTCGACGCACCTCCAGTACGCCCTCCTCGACGACGTACAGGCTGGTGTCGACGTCTCCCTGGGCAAAGAGCAGATCGCCGGAACGAAGCTGTCGCCTCTCCGTGCCCAAGCGAAGAATGCGCATCTGCTCGTCCGAGAGATCGCGAAACAGCTCCAGGGACGCGAGTGCGTCTCGCGTTTCCCGACGCGAAGGACTCGGCGGCAGCTCGAGAAGGTCGGCGTGAAGAAGCCTCGACCTGACAAGACGGAGGAAGTCACTTTTCGCTCCGCCGAGCGTCGTCGGGTCGTCGACGAAGAAGTGCACGCTGTACCGGTTGAAGCGTCTGCCGAGTCTCGTCAGGTGGACTCCGGACCGGGGATGGTCAGAGATCGCCGGTACGAGCAGCAGCGCATGTTCGACGAGCGCCTGCACCCTCTCGGGGGCGGCGGACGAGACCGCCTCTACTTCGATTGCCGCGCCTCTTCGCCTCGCCGGAAAGCTCCTGTTGACGATCTCCGACTTGGCGACGGCGCTGTTCGGCACAACCGCCACGTCGTCGTCGTCGGTTGAGATCCTGATCGACCGCCAGTTTATCTGCGAAACGGTTCCCTCGATCCGATCGCCGATGCTGATCCTGTCGCCTAGTCGGAACGGCTGCTCGATCCCGACGGCGATGCCGGAGAAAAGATCCGCAAGCGTGCTCTGGAGCGCGAGCCCGAGCACGACCGCTACGATGCCGGAGGTCGCGACGAGCCCGGAGAGAGGCAGTTGCAGCGCGAAGCTCAGGAAGGCGAGCATCGCTCCAAGGTACGCGCCCGCCGACAGTAGATCGGAAACCAGACGGCTCTGTCGGGATCTGCTGTCGTGTCCGAGCGTGTAACGAAGGACCGTCGTGGAGGTCATTGCGCCCAGTAGCCACCAGACGCCGATCGTCGCCTGCCATAGAGGCCGGAGGTGAAGCGCTGACCCGATCGGCATGAGCGGTGACCAGCGGGCTGCAGCAAGAGCGAGACTGAGCAGTGCCAGCGACCCGGCTGCAGCTACGGCCCGCGGCGTGGATCTCGCCCGCCAAAGGCTCATGAGGCCGGCTGCAGTTCCGATCAGGCCGCCGAGAATAAGGAGGAAGGTCGAGGCCGGCAAGGCTCAGTCTTCCGCATCGTCGGACGGCAGCCCGGCCGCGGCGTGAGCGGAAACTCCGGGCGCTTCATCGGATCGCTCGATGTGGAGCCTGAACTGACGCATGCGGGCGCGAGCTCTGGACAGGGCCTCGCTGTTCGAGTGCGCAACACCGTCCTGCTCTAAAAGGCTGGACAGGAGGCTCAGCCTCTCCTGAACGCTCAAGCCCTCAAGAGCCACGATGCAGGCAATCTGCGCCTCGTCGGCGATCAGTGAGATCTCGCGCTCCTCCACCGACATGTCGGGCTGGGTCGCGCCGTCGGCGGATCGACGATGCTCGTGGATGCATCTGCGCGCGACCATCCTGAGCAGCTGATCTGTCGGCGAGTCCGTCGATGTCGCCGACTGCACGAACTCCGATCGGACGTCGGCAAGTACACGGCCAAAGTCGCCGGTCGGACCGAGCGCGAGCCTTGCCAGGCTGGCGAGGCGCTCCGCCGCCTTGTCGAAAGCCTGTCCCCGAATGATGTCATGGACGACGCCAAGCGTTCGCCTGCCAGATCTTGAAAGGCCGAAGCCATCTGTGTCGCTGCTCACGTCTTCCTCCCTCGTCCGGATAGAGACGATGCAGGCGGCTCCGGTGTGACACGCGTCGAGACCTGAAGGGCCTTCGATGCGAGCATGGCCCTTCGGACGTCGTCGCGACGATCATCAGTGCCGACGAGATCCCATCCTGGCGATCGACGGGGCGGCCAGGACGGCGAGAGCCTCGAGTTGACGCTCGCTGTACCCGAACGAGAGCAGCGGAGCTGCAAGTTCGACGGGCATGCGCTGCCGCAGGCGGGTGGCATCCAAGAAGCTTCCTAGAGCAGACCTGCGCGCATCGACGTCTTCGCCTTCGGCGGATCCGCCCTTCAGAAAGCGGATGATTCCGCCCAGCAGCGAGCCATGGCCGGTCGGACCGATCCGACGACTGCGCATGTCGCGCCCCGCCTCCTCGAACGCGCGGGCCACCTGGGCCCATTCGTCATTGTCGAGCTGAAGATCCGAAGTCATGTCGTGCTCCTCCGATGAGCAGGAGATACGCCGAGCGGCCGCCGACGATTAGCGAGGCGGGGGGAAGGTGTGAGTTTCCATCTGGCCTTCAATCGAGGCGGCCCCGTTCGCCGTGGCGACGGATCCGACCTTCACGCCGCAGCTGCCTTCCGCGTCAGAAGAGAGCTTCGCCTCGACGATCGCGGTCTGAGCGAGCACCTTGTGGACGGGACACCTGCCGGCGATGGCGAGGAGGCGCCTGGCCTGATCGATCGTCATTTCCGGACCAGGATCGATACGGCAACTGAACGAGGGTATGCCCTGCGGCGTCCGGGCGTGGTCAACTATGACCTCGAGTTGGCCGAGCATCCAGCCGTGCCTGCTGCCGTACATGCGCAGGGTCATCGCAGTACAGGAGGCGAGCGCCGCCGCCAGCAGGTCGAAGGGCGTCGGACCGGTCTCCATGCCGCCTGCCGACGCGGGTTCGTCGGCAAGGAAGCGGAGCCCCGGGGAAAGCAGGACCTCCGTCTGGAATACCCCGGCTCCGGTCGGGCGCGCTCGTGCGCCGCGATATGCTTCCGAACTCTGCACCTCGACAGTTGGCACATATCGCTGCGCCCAGGCGGAGATCAGATCCGCCGCGTAGAACGCGTCCTCCTTGCGGGTGAGCAGATGATCCGCCGTGTCGAGAGAAACGAAGCTCTTCGGATGACGAGCCGCCGCATAGATGCGTGCAGCATGCTCGATGCCGACGATCCGGTCATGCGGTGCATGGAGGACGAGTAGAGGCCGGTTGGCCTCGCGCACGAGGCGGGGAAGATCGTAGCCTGCAAGATCGTCGACGAAGTCAGCCGCTACCTCGAAGGATCTTCCACCTACGTCAATTCTGGTGGTCGCGGAGTCCCGATCATCTGTCTCGGCCTTCCGACCTTCGGCAAGGTGGCCGGCGCTTGCCGGCGATCCGATCGTGACGAGGGCTCGGATACCCGGCAGACGCGTCGATGCGGCGATCGTCGCGACGCCGCCTAGGCTGTGTCCCACCATCAGGGACACGGCCATGCCGCATCGCTCCATGACCTGGACGGCGCTCACGAGATCGTCGACGTCGGCTGACAGACCCCGCAGCGGGTTGCCACCGCTTCGGCCCAAGCCGGCGAAGTCGTAGCGGAGCACGCCCATGCCGCGCTCGGCCAGCCGCCTCGATATGCGCACTGCGGCGAGGCTGTCTGCACCGCAGGCGAAGCAGTGGGAGAAGACGGCCCAGCCGCGGACCTCGATGGAGGGCAGCTCCAGCCGCCCCGCCAGCCGATAACCTGCTGCACTTTCGAATTCGAATGGTGCCGTCGGCATCCCGAAGTCCTCCACCACGTGCGTCTGGCGAAATCTCGTGAGACGCGCGCGCCACGCAGACCTGCCAGCCGATGTCCTAGGCTCGACAAAACCGTACCGCTTCCAGGTCGGCTCCGCATCGCGACGCAGTGCCGGTGGCGATCATACGAAAGGCTATGGCAAGCTACCTTCGCTTGGAGAGAACCTGCCGAACTGCTAGGGAATCCGGCGGAGACCCAACGTGATCGACAGCGAGACCCCTCGAGCAGAACAGGCCGCGACGAGGACTGTCGATGCTGGAACGGCGTCTGCTCCGGGACGCCCGCTGGTCGTCATCGCCGATGATCATCAGGATATGCGCGAGGCGCTGGCCGACCTTCTCGAGTCGGTGGGGATCGACACCCTGTCCTTCGAGAACGCCAGAGAGCTCCTCGAGGCCGAACTACCCGATCGGCCAGGCTGCTTCGTGCTCGATGTCAGGATGCCCGGCATCAGCGGCCTGGATCTCCAGGCGCAACTTAGTCAGCGCGAGCACGCGATGCCGATCATCTTCATCACGGGCCACGCCGACGTTCCGATGAGCATCAAGGCGATGAAGGCGGGAGCCTCGGACTTCCTCACCAAGCCAGTGCGTGAGCAGGAGCTGCTCGACGCGGTATGGACCGCGATCGATGCGGACAGGTCCCGCCGTATCGAACAAACGGTGGTGAGCGAGAACGTCTCACGCTACGACACTCTCTCCAGGCGAGAGCGCCAGGTTCTCTCGTTCGTGGCGCAGGGGCACCTGAACAAGCAGATCGCGTACGAGCTCGGCGTGTCCGAGGTCACGATCAAGCTGCATCGCGGTGCGGTCATGAAGAAGATGGCTGCCGGATCCGTGGCGGAGCTCGCACGCATGTGGGACGCACTCCCCGCTCTCATTCGGCTGAAGGACCCAGGATAGACCATCGTATGCTTCAAGGATGAAGCCATTACGCAGAATGATCGTTGCCCATGTTCCCGCCGCTTGAGGAACAGCCTTTTGCATCGACTTCCTCTCATAGCAGTCGTGGACGACGACGCGAGCATGTGCGACGCGATCGCGGAACTCGTGGAGGTACTGGACTTCAGGAGCGAAAGGTTCCTGTCGGCCCTGCGCTTTCTGGAGGAACTTGAACCCGAGCGGTTCGACTGTCTCGTCTCAGATGTTCGGATGCCGGGCATGGACGGCTTCGAGCTGGGTCGGCGTGCGTCGGCGATCGCGCCCGGGCTGCCCATCATCTTCGTCAGCTCGTTCGACGACGAAGTGACAAGGTCGCAGGCCGCACGCGTCGGTGCAGCGGCCTTCCTCTGCAAGCCCGTCGATGCAGACGCGCTGCTCGAAAACCTCAACGCCGCGCTGGATCGCGGCTAGCGGCTAGCCTTCGTGCTCGAGGACATGCGCGCTCCAGCCGCTGATGGTGAAGCCCAGAAGGCGGTCCATGCGTACCAGCTGCTGGACGTTCCGGGCTTCGATCTTCCGCATCGCCGTGCCGCGGTGGATCTTCACCGTTATCTCGCTCAGCGAGAGGATCTCGGCTACCTCGCGATTCTTCCGGCCGTCCAGCACCAGCGCCAGGACCTCGCGCTCGCGCGTGGTGAGGGACGCCAGACGGGTGCGGATGCGGGCGCTCTCCAACGCGTCGCCCCGCCGGTCGCGGTCTAGCTCGATTGCCGCGTCCGTCGCATCGAGCACGTCCTGGTCGCGTAGGGGCTTCAGCAGGAAGTCGACGGCACCAGACTTCAGGCCTCGCACCGACATCGGGACGTCGGCGAACCCGCTCATGAAAACCACCGGGAGGCTGAAGCCATGTGACGACAGGCGATCCTGCAGCTCCAGACCTCCGAGCTTCGGCAGCCGGACATCCGTGAGCAGACAGCCAGGCGCGTCAGGATCCGCCTGTTCGAGGAAATCGAGCCCGTTGGCGTAGCAACGCGCCTCCCGCTCCACCGACAAAAAGAGATCCGCTATCGCGTCCCGGATGCCGGCGTCGTCATCCACGACGTGAACGATCGGGACCACTGTCGCTTCGTTCGCCTGCATGCCAACCTCCGTTCGTAGTGCCTCTCGCTCAATCCCTCCCTTGGATAGACCGCGATTCCGCGCCTCGCCATCATACCAAGAGCTAGGTGGCGTCGTCTCGATCCGCCCCGCCTGGCGGATCGGGACGGATCAGAACAATCCGGCGATGTCCTCCACTCGCGACAGAAGGACATCCGGGTGGTGCCGGCGGAGCGCCTCCGGCGTGGCATAGCCCCAGGCCACTGCGGCGGCGACGCCGCCCACCGCGCGGGCCGCCTCGATGTCGCGCGTCTCGTCGCCGACGCAGACCGTACGGCCTGGCTCGACTCCGAAGCGGCGGATCGCCTGTCGCAGCTTGGCCTTCTTGCCGAAGAGCGACGATCCACAGCCGTAGAAGCCGAATGCGGCTGCCAGGTCGCTGCCGAGAACCTCGCGGACGTTGTGCTCGTCGTTGGAACTGACGATCGCAAGAGCCGTGCCGGAGGCCCACAGTCGCCGGAGCGCGTCCGGGATGCCGTCGAACAGGCGGATGGTCTCGATCTGGGTCGCCGCGAGCTCCCGCATGTAGCGGGCGATGGACGGCATCTTCCACAAAGGGATCCGCAGCTCACGCAGTATCTCGCGCGTGCCTAGATCACGCAGCCTTTCGCGTTCGTCCACCGTCGTTCGTCTGAAGCCAAAGCGATCTGCAACGCCGTTCAAGGAGCCGAAGAACCATTCGCGGCTGTCGGCGATCGTGCCGTCGAAGTCGAATATAACGAGGTCGTAGCGCATCGCCGGCGCCCCTGCACAAGTCGCATCGTCGAAGCAACCGGCCGAGGCCGCCAAGCTCCGGTGCGAAGGTCGGCCCGCCTACACCAACGCATAACCATTCCTCGCTGTTCGTCACCTGTGAGGTGGCGCTTGGCTCGATTATCCAAGCTTCGAAGCCGGGATATCGTGTGATCGCAGGCCAGGTTCGGCAGCGGGAGACGATCGTGAACGCGACGACCGGCCACAAGCCACCCATCGCCGCCTTGGCGGTAGCCGGCTACGGCGCCGTACTAGGCTCGCTCTTCCCCGTCGTGGCGGTCCTGTCCTCGGCCGACATCTCGGGTGGCCTCTCCGTGGCGGCGGACAGCGGTGCGCTCGTCAACACCTTCCAGAACGTCGGCGCGATAGCCGGCGTCCTGGCCACCCCTGCGCTTGCGTTCGGCATGGGCCGAGGACGCGCCATGGAGATGATCGCCGCAGGCTTCGTCGGCGCCTCGGCACTGTGCGCGCTCGCGCCAGATCTGCCGCTGATGGTGTGTGCGAGGGTCGTGCAGGGCTTCTTCGCAGGCGCCATGCCTCTCCTCTTCATGCTCCTGGTCATGACCTCTCTGCCGCCGGGGCGCGGACGGTTCGAGGGCATGACCCTTTTCGCCACCTCCACGTCGCTCCTTTTCGGTCTGGCGGCCACGGCTGGCGGGTCGCTCGTCGATGGCTTCGGATGGCGAAGCCTCTTCTGGGCGCAGGCCTTCCTCGGCGTGCCGTACTGGCTCTGCGCCAGGACGACGCTCCGCGAGGAGCTGGGGAAGCCCGAGGCATTGATCCGAGCCGACTGGGGCAGCTACTCGCTCCTCGCCATCGGACTGGCTGCGATCCTCGTCGCGGCGTCAGAGGGGGAGCGCCATTTCTGGCTCGCGACATGGTGGGTGCCGACGCTGGCCGTCGCCGGAGCGACGCTGGTGGCCTGCGCCATCGCGGGCCTCGCTCGATCCGCGCGTCCGCTGCTGCTCCTGAGCGTCTTCCGACGTCCGACGTTCACCTGGGGGATCGTCCTCTCGGTCTTCTTCCGCTTCGGACAGATGTTCGCGATCTACATCGTCCCGTCCTACCTCGGTCGCCTGCAGGGTTACCGTACGGCGGAGATCGGCGCCGTCCTGGCACCGATGACGCCTGCCGCCGCGCTATCGCTGCTCGCGTCGTACGTCTTCGCACGGCGCTTCGACAGCCGCTGGCTTCTCTCGGCCGGCCTTGCCAGCTTCGCGTGCGCGGCGTCCATGTGCATCGGCCTCACTCCAGAGTGGGCTGCCGATCAGCTCCGACTCGCCGCCGCCGTAGCGGGTCTCGGGATGGGCTTCTTCAGCGTGGCCGTGCTGCGCTTCGCGACGCACGGCGTCACCATGCAGGACGGCCCTACCGTCGGGATCATCTTCAATCTCACCCGGGTGTTCGGCATCGTCGCCGGCCTGGCCATCCTTTCCCATCTGGTCGTCGAGCGTGAGAAGTTCCACTCTGCCCGCATCGTGGAGGCTGTGAGCGCCACCTCGCCGGAGACGTCGCAGCGCATCGCGCAGGCTTCGGGAGCGTTCGCCCGCTTCAGCGCCGACGCCGGCAACGCGCAGGCATCGGCAATCGCGACGCTGTCCCGGGCGGCAGGCGGTCAGGCCTTCACGCTCGCGTTCGCGGACGCCTTCGTGGTTACCGCCATCGTCCTGGCTCTTGGCGCCGTCCTGGTCTGGGCCCTGCCCGCCGTTCCACCCGAGGCCGCCACCACGTCGACCTCGGATCAGCAGAGGATAGCAGCATGAAGAGCGTCGCAACGTCAGCCCCCGTCGCCGGCGAGGAGGCTACGGCGAAGGAAAGGCCTCGGACAGCCGGCGCTTCCCGCCGCGTCGCCACCGCCTTCCTTCTCGCGGGTGCCACCGCGGTCGTAGTGGCCGGACTGTACGCCTATGGTCCGCAGAGCGTCGCCTTCGTCTCGACTGACAACGCCTACGTGAAGGGGGACGTCACGTTCGTGTCGCCGAAGGTGCCGGGCTACGTGACGGCCGTACTGACCGAGAACAATGCCACTGTCCGGCCTGGACAGACGCTCATAAGGATCGACCCGACGGACTACGCCTCCGCGGTGTCAGACGTCCACGCCGCCGTCTCGCAGGCAGAGGCGTCCCTGCAGCAGATATCGGCCCAGACGGAATTGCAGCAGGCGCAGATCCGGGTTGCCGACGCAGGCGTCACCTCGGCCCGCGCCACGTCGGTCCGCAGTGACGCTGACTTCGCGCGATCCGACGCGCTCGTCGGGCAGGGTGCGGTGAGCCGGCAGCTGTTCGAAACTGCTCGGGCGGAGAACGTCAGATCGAGCTCGGCGGTTGCCCAGACCGTCGCCCAGGCGGAGGCCGCACGTAAGCAGCTTCGGGTCCTGGCTGCCCAGAGGCTCTCCGCCCAGGCGCAGCTCGAGGGCGCGCGCGCGAAGCTGGTGCGCGCCCAAGCCGACCTCGGACGCACGGACGTGGTGTCGCCGCGGGAAGGAAGGGTGGCGGCCCGCAACGTCCGGCTGGGCGAGTTCGTGAACACGGGCACCCGCCTGCTGGCCATCACTCCGACTCGCGGTCTCTGGGTGGAGGCGAACCTCCGCGAAACCCAGCTGGCTCGTATCAGACAGGGCGATCGCGTGCAGTTGGCCGTGGACGCAGTACCGGACGTCACGTTCTGCGGCGTCGTGGAAGGCGCGCTCGGCGCGAGCGGGTCCGAGTTCGCCGTGATTCCTCCAGACAACGCCACGGGCAACTTCACGAAGATCGTGCGACGTTTCACGGTTCGCATCCTCCTCGACCAGCAACAGGCGGGTCTCGACCGGCTCGCGACCGGCATGTCCGTGACGCCTCGCATAGAGATCGGTTCGCATGTCGACGGAAGATCGCATGGCGGCCTTATCTCGTGGTTCGCCGGTGGCTCGTTCCGGTGCGGGACGCGGTCGTGAGAAGAGTGTTCATCCTTTCTATCGCGGCGCTCCTCGCCGGGTGCGTGTCGCCGCCGAAACTCGGCCCTGAACCGGTCGTCAGACCGTCGACCCAGTACGAGACGGCCAGAAGCTTTCAGGCGGAGGCTGCGCCCTGGCCCGAAGCAGCATGGTGGCGTGCCTACGGCGATCCACAGCTCACCCTGCTAGTCGAGGAGGCTCTCGCCAGCTCGCCGACCATGGCCCAGGCTGCGGCGCGCCTCCGCAGAGCCGAGGCCCTCGTGGGAGCCGCCGGTGCGGCGACGCTCCCCAGCGTGTCCGCGGACGGCTCCTTGACCGTCAGCAGACCGAGCACCGAAGCGGGTGTTCCCGTGCTGCCGGAGCGTCAGGGCTTTCACGACTACGGCAAGGTGGGCCTGAGCTTCGCCTGGGAGCTGGACTTCTGGGGCAAGAACCGCGCGTCGCTCGCGGCGGCGAAGTCGGACGCGGAGGCGGCCCGGGCGGACGCGGCTGCTGCAAGACTGGTCATCTCGACATCGGTGGCCGCCACGTACGCGGATCTCACCCGGCTCTTCGCCGATCGCGACGTTCTCCAGGAGACGCTGGCGGTGCGCGAGAAGAGCCTGGAGCTCGTCACCGCGCGGGTCGCTCACGGCTTCGACTCGGAAGCTGATCTCGCGCAGGCGCAGGCCGGTCCCCCTGCGGCGCGCTCCGAGCTGGCCCAGGCGGACGAGGCGATCGGCCTTACCCGTAACAGGCTCGCCTCCCTCCTGGGATCAGGTCCCGACCGGGGTATGTCGATCGATCGGCCGAGCGCACCGGCGCTAAAGTCGTTTGGACTGCCGCGGGGTCTCGCAGCGGACCTGCTCGGACACCGCCCCGACGTGGTCGCAGCGCGCTGGCGGGTCGAGGCGGCAGGCAAGCGCATCAAGGTGGCGCACGCTCAGTTCTATCCCAACATCAATCTGCTTGGGCTTCTCGGTTTCGAGGCGCTCGGCGTCGACAACCTCTTCCGCGGAGGAAGCGACGTCGGAGCGGGCGGGCCTGCGCTCAGCCTTCCGATATTCGACGGCGGCCGCCGGCGGGCCAACTACCGGGGTGCCAGGGCGGATTACGATGCTGCCGTCGCACTCTACGACGAGACGGTGACACAGGCGCTCCGGGATGTCGCCGACGTCGCTGTGAGCAGCCGTCAGCTCGCCCGCGAGATCGCCGGTGCCGACGAGGCGCTTCACGCGACCGAAAGGGCCTATCAGCTCGCGCAGCTGCGCTATTCAGGGGGAGCCGCCGACTACCAGTCCGTCCTTCTCGTCGAGGACCGCCTGCTCGCTAGAAGAAGGGTAGCCGCGGCGCTGCGCGCCAGAGCCTTCGTACTCGACGTGTCGCTGACACGAAGTCTGGGCGGCAGCGTACTTCGCTGAACTCTCAGCCATTCGGCCTTGCACGTCATCAATGACGTGGCGTCTTGGCCATTAAACGAGACCCCGGATGGGCATAGGTCGGATGCAGATCGAGGGTGACGATCCCAGCGATCCCGAAGCAGCATCGGAGCTTATCATGAAAGACGTCTACGTCACTGCAGTCACCGCGCTCGGCGGTCGCTCGGGCTACGCCTCCAGCAGCGATGGGCGCCTCAAGGTCGAACTCTCGACCCCCGCGGCGCTCGACGGCGACGACGGGCCGGGTACCAACCCGGAGCAGCTGCTCGCGGCTGCGCACGCCTCCTCCCTCCTGGCGGCGATCCGCCAGGTGGCCGAAGACCGAGCGATCCGCGTCCCGTCGGACTGCAACGTCACTGCGACCGTCGAATTGCAGGACGGCCGAGACGGCATGAGCCTCATCGTCACGCTGGACGCGGACATCCCATGCCTCAGCGAGGCTGATGCGTGCGATATTGTAAGACAGGCCATGTCGATCTGCCCGCTCGTGAGGACGACGGGCGAACACGTCCGCACGCTTCCGCTCGCCGCCTGAGCTAGCTTGCGGGTTCAGTGGGAGGCTGCGCCCAGGCCTGCCTCCCATAATGCTCGCGCAGGAAATCGATCAGGACGCGGACACGGGCCGGCCGCGCTACTCCCGGAGGCGTGACCATGTAGGCGGACTTGGGCGCTGCCGCCCAATCGGGCAGAAGGTGCAGCAGACGGCCGCTCTTCAGTTCGTCATGGACGAAGAAGTCCGGCAGCAGCGCCACCCCGAGGCCCTGCGCCACCGCTGGAAGTACCGCGGTAGCATGGTTGATGTGGTATCGACCCGTCATCCTGACCACCTGCGTCTCTCCAGGCCGCTCGAATTCCCAGTCGTTGCCCCACGGCACGTTCGTTGGGATGATGGCCGGAAAACGGGCGAGGTCGGCAGGGTCGCTGGGCGCTCCGTGCTCCTCCACGAGTGCCGGAGAGCCGACGAGCGGGCGTGCGAAGGAGATCAGGCGGACGGTCCGCAGCGTGCTGTCCGGCGGCGGCCCGAGCCTGATGCAGACGTCGAAGCCGGACCCGATCAGATCGACCTCGTCCTCGGTCAGGCAGAGATCCAGCTCGATGTCGGCATAGCGCTTCATAAAGGTGGGCATGATCGGGACGACCGTGGCGAGCCCGAACGCGGTACCGCACGCCATCCTGACGCGACCTCGGGGCACCGCCGCCTCCTCGACCACGTCGGCCTCGATCGCGCGACCATCCGCCAGCATGCGTGCGGCGCGTTCGACGCAGAGGCGGCCGGTCTCCGTCAGCGAGAGCTTCCGGGTCGTGCGATGGAGCAGCGTGGTCTGCATGCGCTGCTCGATGCGCGTGATCGCCTTCGACACGGTGGTGCTTGCGAGGCCGAGCTCCTCCGCGGCGTGGCTGAACGAGCCGAGCTCCGCGACCTTGGCGAAGATCGCCCAGGCTTCGAAGTCAGGCATGTGGGGCATATCGGCTATCCTCTTGGTACGTCGGGTCGCGTCGTCTGTCTTGCCCAGTCAGCGATGCCCAGACGTGTCGGCAGGTCCCGCAGGACCTGATCCAGGTCATGCCCTGCCCCGCTCGGGCACCTCCGGCGGTGTGTCGCCACGGTCGTACGGCCGCCAGCGTCGATCCAGCTGATGGTGTAGGTGCCCGTATCCGAGATCGCGACCTCGCATTCGATCGGAGCCGTGGTGCCGCTCGCGGGTCGGAAGGGCGCGAGCTCCCGCACGAGAGCCGCGTAGTCGCGAGGCTTCAGCATCCGCTCGCGGCGTCCGATTACCTGGGTATGCCGCTGGCCGTCGAACACGACCTTACCTTTCGGGTCGATCGTCACGTCGTAGACGGGGCAGAAGCCGAAGCACGGACCCAGAGACACCATTATCCTTTCGGCGGCTGCAGATGGTGCCATCGGGGTTCCAGCTGGACCGTAGGACGAGCACGACGAAACCAGCACGGCCGCAGTTGTCGCGCCCCATCGTGTCAAAGCAGACTTCATCGCCGATCGCTCCTTGTCGCATGCTCAGGCGCCGCGCCTACGACATGCCGAGCAGGCGTTTGATCGCGCGCTTTGGGAAGATCGCTTTCTCCCGGACGGCATCTCCTACTCAACCGGTCGGCCGTCATCGCCTATACCAAGGTCGAGAAGGGCATGCTCGCTCGTCCTGACCTACCCTCTCGTATGATCGCGGCTACCACAGCATGCGATCGTGACGCGTCCCCGTCGGCGCTAGTGATCTGTCGAGGCCGCCCGACGGAGAACGACGCCGCCCGTGGAGATCGCGGCCCTTGAGCGAGGGGCAGGATCATGTTCGACGGTCTGGATGCGGTACTACTTGCGCGAATGCAGTTTGCGTTCACGATCACGATCCACTTCCTCTTCCCCGGCTTCACGATCGGTCTCGCGAGCTTTCTCGCGGTTCTGAACGCGCTGTGGCTGCGCACCGGAAAGATCGAGTACCTCAACCTCTTCAACTACTGGGTGAAGATCTTCGCGCTCGCGTTCGGCATGGGCGTCGTCTCGGGCATTGTCATGTCCTACGAGATCGGCACCAACTGGGCGACCTTCGCCGACAGGGCTGGTACCGTGATCGGCCCGCCTATGGCGTACGAGGTGCTGTCGGCCTTCTTTCTGGAGGCAGGCTTCCTCGGGATCATGCTCTTTGGTCGCGAGCGGGTAGGGCCCACCCTCCACATGGCCGCCTGCGCCGCGGTGGCGATCGGCACCTGCACCTCGGCGTTCTGGATTCTATCGGTGAACAGCTGGATGCAGACGCCGACCGGCTTCACGGTGGAACCCGGTACCGGGCGCTTCATACCGGAAAGCTTCTGGCTCACCGTCTTCAATCCCTCGTTCCCCTACCGCCTGATGCACACCGTTTGTGCCGCCTATCTCGGTACCGGCTTCGTGGTCGGCGGCGTCGGGGCTTGGCATCTTCTAAAGGGACAGCAGGGCTCGCCCGCCGCTACGCGCCGGATGTTCTCCATGGCCATGTGGATGGCCGCCATCGTGGTGCCCATCCAGATCTTCCTGGGGGATCAGCACGGCCTCAACACGCTCGAGCACCAGCCGACGAAGATCATGGCGATGGAGGGCCACTTCCGCGGGCACCCGGACGGAGCGCCCCTGTACCTGTTCGGCGTGCCCAACGAGCGCACCCAGCGTGTCGACTACCCGGTCGCCATACCGAAGCTCGGCAGCCTTCTGCTCAAGCATGATCCCGATGCTCCCATGCCCGGCCTCGACAGCGTTCCCGCAGCGGACCGCCCGCCGGTCGGCATCGTCTTCTGGTCCTTTCGCGTCATGGTCGGCCTGGGTCTGCTGATGCTGGCGCTCGGCATGGCAGGCCTGTGGTGTCGCTGGCGCGGGACCCTCTACTCGAACCGGCTTCTGCTCTGGTCCGCCGTCGCGCTCAGTCCCGCCGGTCTGTCGGCTATCGTCGCCGGGTGGATCACCACGGAAGTGGGCCGACAGCCGTTCACGATCTACGGCGTCCTGAGGACGTCCGAGAGCGTGGCGCCGGTGGCGGCGAGCGCCGTCGGGGCCACGCTGGTCGCCTTCGTCATCGTGTACTTCGCCGTTTTCGGAGCCGGAACGCTCTACATCCTCCGTTTGATGGCGCACGCCCCCTCCGCCGGCGAGTCGAGCCTGGAGGACGCGCCGGGCGCTCCGGTTCGCGCGGCCGGGACGACGCCAGCGCCTGCGATCGAGCCGCACATCATCCCTCAGACTTGACAGGCAGGACGCCACCATGGACCTCACGCTCATCTGGGCCGCCATCATCGCCCTCGCGATCGCCGCCTACGTCGTTCTCGACGGCTTCGATCTCGGGCTCGGCATCCTATTTCCTCTCTTTCCCAGGAAGGCGGATCGCGACGTCATCATGAACAGCGTGGCGCCGGTCTGGGACGGAAACGAGACCTGGCTGGTGCTCGGCGGAGGCGGCCTCTTCGCCGCCTTCCCCCTAGCCTTCGCGATCCTGATGCCGGCTCTGTATCTGCCGATCTTCGCGATGCTGCTGGCACTCATTTTTCGAGGCGTGGCGTTCGAGTTCCGCTGGCGGTCGAATGGCGACCGGAGCCGATGGGACGATTCCTTCATCTGGGGATCGGTCGTCGCCACCTTCTTCCAGGGCGTAGTTCTGGGAGCCGTGCTGCAGGGCGTGGAGGTAGAGGGCCGCAGCTATTCCGGCGGTCCACTCGACTGGTGCACCGCATTCTCGATCCTAACAGGTCTGGCGCTCGTCGCCGGCTATGGCCTTCTCGGCGCCACCTGGCTTGTCATGAGAACGAATGGTTCGCTTCAGGACCATGCCCGTCGCCTCGCATGGCCGCTCGCCGTCGCCACGATCTTCTTCATCGGCGCGCTGAGCCTCGCCACGCCGGCACTAAAGCCCGCCTACTTCGAGCGGTGGCTTTCCATGCCGAACCTTCTGCTGACCGCGCCCGTGCCGCTGGCTGTCGGGCTCATCGCGTTCCTGCTCTTCCGATCGCTGACCGTCCATCGGCACGAGTACCGGCCCTTCGTGCTCGCGCTATCGCTCTTCGGTATCTCCTTCCTCGGGCTCGGCATCAGCGTATATCCTTACGTCGTCCCTGCCCGCATCACGATCTGGCAGGCCGCGACCCCGCACATAAGTCAGTCTTTCCTTCTCGTCGGAACGATGATCCTTCTACCGTGCATCATCGCCTATACCGCCTACGCGTACTGGGTCTTCCGCGGGAAGGTCGACCCTGGCCAGGGCTACCACTCGTGACCCGCGGCGGCTCCTCCGGGCCGACCGCCGTCGGCCGGCTCGGCTGGTTCGTCGGGCTGTGGCTCGCGAGCATCACGAGCCTTGGTCTCGTCGCCGCGGTGATCAGGTCGGTTCTGAAGTCATGACCATGGCTGTGTGGGCGAAGCCGACCTGAAATCGGAGAGGGCAGCACCTCCCGGTCGTCGCCACGGCCGACAACGGTCAAGAGAAGAGCCCACCTATGGTCATGAAGGTGTAAGCATCCCGACGGCATCCGGAAGCGCGCAATAAACACGGTCATCTTTCGTCATTGTAGCCGCAAAGCAGGCAGCCTTGCGATCGGACGACAGGCTGTAAAATCCTTCTGGCGCAGATTGCGCGCCGTGGACGGGGGCATGCGTTCAACAACGGCGACCACGAGAGCGGGTTCGGTTTCCTCGCCTCCTTGGATGTCGTAGATGTCACCGCTCAGCTCGGGTCGGCAGCTGGGGCAATTGCATTCCGCTCAGTCCAGCACCTATGCATCCACGCGGTTGACTAGCGACGTCAGTTCCTAGCCAAAGAGGAGCCTTCCGTGAATTGGCCATCGGTCTCGCTTCTATCACGAGCCCGACCCTTTTTCCGGCGCCACCTTCCCTATTGTGTGCAGCGCAAGGTAGCATCCGGACCTGTCACCTTTGAGGTATTCAGGCATGCGCATCCTCACCACCTTCGTCCGATCTTGCTGTATGGTCCTGGGCGTAACTGCCGCAGATGATGCATTTGGCCGAGAAAGCGTCGACGGCCGCTTCGACGTGGGTGGCCGTGCCGTCCGATTGCAGTGCCGTGGAACAGGCACTCCCGTTGTCGTGATCGACGCGGGGATGGGCACGGCGCCGGTCGAGGATGCCGGCTGGGGCACGATCGCCGACCAGGTCGCGCAGGTCACGCGCGTGTGCCTGCACGATCGGGCGGGCCTCGGGACCAGCGATCCGGCGCCGCCCGGCACTCGATCGAGCGCCGACGCGGCGAGCGATCTGCATGCAGCGCTGTCCGCGGCGCGCGTCTCAGGGCCCTTTCTTCTCGTGGGGCACTCGGTGGGTGGGCTACACGCCCAAGTCTTCGCCGCCCGATATCCCGCCGACACCGCTGGGCTGGTGCTCGTTTCCACGACCCACCCGGATCAGTTCACGACATGGCTGGGGATCCTCCCCAGGCCCGCTCCAGGCGAGGACAAGGTCGTCTCCGACGCGAGAGCCTTCATCGTGACCATGCAGAACGATCCCACGAAGAACGAGGAGCGGCTCGACATGCGGGAGAGCGCCCTGCAGGCGCATCAGCTCAACTCGCTAGGGGCGAAGCCGCTGATCGTGCTGACGCACAGCCCCAGGTTCCGCATGGTGCCGGGGCTCGCGGAGCCCATGGCCGCAAGGCTCGAAAACGCGACGCAGAGCATGCAGCGGGGCTACCTGAAGCTGTCGACGAACTCGCGACAGCTTGTCGCCGAACGTGCGGGACACGGTCTGCCGCATGAAGCACCTTCGTTCGTCGTAGATGGCATACTTCGCGGCGTGACCGCGGTTCGTAAGCAACGCCGCAGGTAGGTCATGTGGCTTCCGCTTGGGCGAGCAGCACGGGGCGAGATCAGAAGTCGTCTCCCTTACGGCGGCAGAAGCGCATCTTTCGCCAAAGCCACATGATTATCCCATTCCGGTGTGATCACGCGCGAGCTCGCCGCGGAGCCAGTCATCGAAACGTTGCTCCGTGGTCCGGCCTTCGGAAGGACAGAGCCGCTCGTTGCCGATCGCCGCGCCCAAGTACGGCGCGTCCACCGATACCTGGATGCTACGTCTATCCTCATTCGCGGTAAGGATGGTGGTGATGAGTTCCGGCAGAGTGTCGACGCAGGGTCAACCCACTTCGATCACGCCGTTCAGTGCATCGGACGTCACCGCCTCGAAGACGACCTGTGCTACGTCCGCGGCGGCAGCGGGACGCATCTCGAAGGGTGGCACGCTGATCACGCAGTCTTCCCCGGTCTCCTCGTCGACGATGCGGTAGAGCGTCTCGTACAACGGTGCAGTCCGCACGATCGTGAAGGGCAGCTTTGAGGTCCGCAGGACGCTCTCCTGGCATAGCTTGGCGAGGAAGAAGTCCGACAGGACCAGTCGGTCGGCGCCGACCGCCGAGAGAATAACGACGTGTCGAACGCCCGCCTCGAGTGCCGCCAGGCACACCTGGCGCATGGATCGCACGTGGAAGCGCAGCGCGTCCGCGTCCCGGGCGCGGGGAGCCGTGACGTCGACGACCACGTCCGCCCCCTCGAGCGCACGTGCGACATGTTCGGCGCACATGACGTCCACGCCCGTGCTCATGGACGCGGAGAGCGCCTCATGCCCGCCTTCTCGAAGCAGTCGCACTAGTTCAGCGCCGATCCTGCCCGTGCCGCCGAATACCGTGATCTTCATTCGTTCGTACCTTTGGCGCCTTCACGCGCGTTGCGAGAACTCGACTTCGTCAGCGCAGGACCAGCGGGGCGGCGCGATCGAGCACGAACCTTGTGCCGGGAGCGAGCTGCTCCCAGCGGTAGGATGCGCCCAGTCGCGTGGCGGTAGCCGCGACCAGCCGGCTACCCAGCCCCGCACCGGACTCGTCGAACGCTCCGATGCCCTTCCCGTCGTCCTCGACGACGAGCTGCCAGCTCCCGTCCGATGCGGCGCTCTGGACGATGCGCACGTCCCCGCCCTCGTCGCTGGCGTAAGCGTGTTTGCAGGCGTTGCTCACAAGCTCTGCCACGAGGATTCCGACTGCCACCGCCTCCTCAGCGGTCATCGCCACCTTCTGCGTTCTCAGCAGCAGGCGGCGCTCTCGTCCAACGCTCTGGCAGACGCCCCGGAGGTCAGGCGCGAGCTCCTCAAGAAAGATCCCGAGGTCGATCAGGTCGGTACGGTCGGAAAGGTGCAGGCGACGGTGCACGCCGGCTATCGCATGAACGCGACGTCGAGCGGCCTCGAGAACCCCGACTGCGACCGGATCCCGCACGTCACGACCATCCAGCTCCATGAGCGTCGCCAGAAGCGCCAGATTGTTGGCGATACGATGGTTCATCTCGGCGGCGACCTGAGGCTCTGACATCAACGCTTCCTCCCCCGCTGCTGGTCATGTCATGCGACTTGCGCTGCCTGGCTCGCGCCGAGCGGCGGAAGCGCATCAGTGATGGTCTGGGACGGTCAGCGGGCCGTCGCTGTCGTCGACGACGAAGATCGCAAGCAGCCTGGCCGGCTTCGTCTTGCTCGCGTTTGCGCTCACGCCGTGCTTGTCGCCGGGACTTTCGGTCCAGTACTCGCCAGCGCGGAAGGTCCGAGGCGCGCCGCCGTTCACGCCGCTCAGGATCGCTCCCTCGAGGACGTAAGCTACGATGAAGGCCGACTTCGCATGTGTATGGGCCGGCGAGCTGTCGCCAGGCGCGTAGGTGACCAGCACCGTCTTCACTGACTTGCCGGGTATGTTCGTGATGACATGCGAGAAGTCAGGCTTGATGGACGAGAGCGTGATCGTCTTGGGCGCTTCCGTCGTCTGCGGACTGGCCGCCGTCGGGGCACCCGCGAGCGCAAGCGCCGCAAGGACTTGAACGTAGCTCATTAGCCTCTTCCTCTATCTTGATATCGAACCTGATCATGCTCCGGAACGCGGGCGTTCTCAGGCGTGGAGGACGGACTTCCGCCGCTCGAGCCATCGCGCAAAGCTGGTAGGCCTCACGTCGACGTCGTCACCCGGAAGAAGCGTGTCGTCCATAAGAGGCGCGCCGAAGTAGGTACCGTCGGGATCCGGCTCGATCCTGACCTGCTGGCCGGAGGCGGCAACGATGCGCGCGGCGAGCTCGTCGATCCGGAAGACGTCCGGCCCGGCGATCTCGTGCACGCCGCCGCGCGGCGCCGCGAGCGCCACTTCCACCAGCACGTCCGCCACGTCGGCGGCCGCGATCGGCTGGAAGCGCACATGCGGAAGCCGGGCGACGCCCTCCTTTTCGCTCATCTGGATCATCATCGGCAGAAGCTCGAAGAACTGGGCGGCACGGACCAGCGTGTACGGTACGCTGCCCTGCTGCACCTGTCGCTCCTGCGCGACCTTGCCCGCGATGTACCCGCTTTGCGTCAGCCGCTCGCTAGCGAGCACCGAGAGAGCGACGTGATGACGCACCCCGGCGGCGATCTCGGCCGCCATGATGTTGCGCGCTGCCGTCTCGAAGAACCCGATGGAGGCGTCCCGGTCCATGGTGATCACGTTGGTGACATCGACCACGACTTCGGCGCCATCGACGGCTTCGTTCAGCCCGTTGCCCGAGATGATGTCCACGCCGGTGTCGGGGGAGGCGGCGAGTGCGGAGTGGCCGCGCTCCTGGAGCCCCGACACCACCTTGGAGCCGATCTGACCGGTGCCTCCAATGACCACGATCCGCATGAGCCGCTTCCTTCGTTCGATTGAGGGCTCATGATATCGCCGGCGCGCGGCGCTCGGCATCACCGCTTGGTCACGACCTGCTCATACGAAGGTCGTGTGATCCTCTTCCTCAAGGGGCATCCGCCGGAAGAGCTGTCGCGCAAGTCGGCACCGCCGTACTCGCCTGTCCGCAGATCGAGCGGCCGCGATCAACCTGTCTAGTCGGGCCCTGGCGTCGCTCGAGCTAGGCGGCGGCCGGCAAAACGATCCTGAACGACGCGCCGCCGCCCTCGACGTTCTCGACCTCTATCTCCCCGTCGAACGACCGAACGATGCTCTCGCAGATGGTCAGACCCAGTCCCATTCCGGTCGACTTGGTCGTGAAGAAACCCTCGAAGAGGCGGCCGATGTGCTCCAGCGGTATTCCGGGACCGGTGTCCTGCACCGTCAGCTGGACACGCCCATCCTCACGCAGCACGGTCGAGACCAGCACCTCGCGTCGTCGGGATCGGCCGTGGTCAATCGCCTGCATCGCGTTGACGACCAGGTTCACCGCCACCTGCTGGAGCTGGACCCGATCACCCATGACGTGCGGCAGGTCCGGATCGAGTGCAGGTCTGATGGCTACGCCCTTCTCCAGAGCGTCGTGACCGACGAAGCGCAGCGAGGTCTCCACGATCTCGTTGATCGACAGCGCGGCGGGTTGCGGTACGTGCTTCGATGCCATGACCCGTATGCGGTTGATGATGTCGGTCGCCTGCGTGGCGCTCTCCATCATGCGCTCGATGAGCATGCGCGCCTTCGGGATGTTCGGGGTCTCGCCGGCGAGCCATCGCAGGCTCGTGCCGCCGTTCATGACGATCGCGCCCAGGGGCTGCTTGATCTCGTGAGCCATCGAGGTCGCAAGCTCGCCCAGCGTCGCGACGCGCGACGCATGCGCGAGATCGGCCTGCAGCCGGCGCAGGTTGGCCTCGGCTGCGAGACGATCAGTGATGTCGAGCATGGCGATGAAGGTCACGTCCATCGGTTCCGGCGACTGCGGAAACGTGACCAGGAAGAGGACGTCGATCGAGCGATCGTCGAAGGAGTCGATTCTCAGTTCCTCGACATGGTTGCGGCGCCCCTCAAAGTGCGCCGTCATGACGCGAATCGCGGCGTCGGGTGTGGCCTGGAAGATGTGACGGACGGAGCGCGGATACTCGGACGCGTCCTCCTCCCCGAGCATCTGCATCGCCGCACGATTGAGCCTGGTGACCATCACGGTGTCGAGCGCGAACTCGACCAGCTGGGGCTCGTTTCGAAGATAGCCCGCAATATCGGTGACTCCGTCGGCCTTCAGTCGTTCGAAGACTGTCGCCGGACTTCTCGCGTCCACCTCCCAGAGAGCTATCGGCATATGCTCCAGAAGCCGGCTGATGCCGCGGCTCTCGGCCGCCGCTTCGGCGATCAGCGGTGCGGCTGACTCGATGTCCATGTCGTCAATCCCACCTGGCCCACGGTAATGACGGAGTCGTAACGGAATACCCTTGCCTGTGCGCCCCGATCCGGTGCGCAGCGCGATGGTACGTGCGGTCGGAGCAATCCGCCAGTCAGCCTCAAATAGCGTCGCGGCCGACGATAAGCTTTCGAACCGTCGACGTCGCTCCCGGGCAGCGGTCATGCGGCGCCAGCGTTTAGGCGTTGTTGGCGGTCCTTCTGCCTCGCGCCTGAGCGCGCACCTGCGGCATGCGGCGCCGCGAGGCTCGACCGGCACGTTCGAGCAGGTAGCATATACCCTGGCGAGCACTCCATGACCTGAGCCGTCCGCTTGCGAGGCGCTCGTCAGCCTTCCGGCCATCTGGAGCGACAACCGGGCGAGCCGAAGCTCGCCCGGAGCCGGGTAGCGGCGAGCCTCGACCCTTCAGCCGAGCTCCGGGGTGAACTGCCCCCGCATGAGCGCCATGTAGGCCTCCTCGCCCTGCTCCCGCCTCGCGGAGACCAGCGGACGGATGTCATCCGTCGCGACCCAGCGAAGCCGATCCGACTCGTCCGTGGTGGCCGCGTAGATCACTTCGGCGACCTCCTCCGACGTGGCTCGGCCGCGGCTTGCACGAAGACCGTCGAACACCTTGGCGGCGCCCGTGAGGAAAGGTGCATAGTCGGGAATCGCGTTCGTCTTGGATGCTTCCGCACCGCTGCGCTCTCCGAAGCGGGTGCTGGTGACACCGCCGGGCTCCACCAGGCGGACATGGATCCCCAAGCCGGCAAGCTCGTAGCTGAGCGACTCCGAGAACCCCTCCACCGCGAACTTGGAGGCCGTATAGAGCGAGATGAGAGGAAGACCGAACACGCCGGCGCCGGAAGTGACGTTCACGATCGTGCCGCTTCGCTGCTCGCGAAAGATCGGCAGGACGGCCCGGGTGACGTCCATGAGGCCGAAGACGTTTACCTCGAACTGCTCGACGACCTTGGCACGCGGCGTCTCCTCGAAGACGCCCGACAAGCCGAAGCCTGCATTGTTGACGAGGGCGTCGATCCGCCCGAAGCGCGCGAGCGACGCTGCGACGGCATCGGCGATGCTGGGCCGGTCCTGCACGTCGAGCCTGACAACCGCGACGTTCGCCCTCGCCGCGAGCCTCTCGCCCGCGGTCACATCCCTCATCGTGGCGACGACATTCCAGCCGCGATCCGCGAAAAGATGAGCGGTGGTTTCCCCGAAGCCGCTCGAGCAACCGGTGATCAGAACCGTTTTCGTCATGACGTTCTCCTTCGATGAACGATCTAGGCTTAGACGTCCCTTTCGATTAGCCGCAGGATCCTGGACTGATTAAACGGTAAGATTGCATGATCCCGGATCTTTCCACGTTCGAGCTGAGAGCCATCCGGGCCGTGGAGGCACATCGCAGCTTCCGCGCCGCCGCCGAGTTCCTCGAGCTGCCGCCTTCTTCGCTCAGCTACGTCGTGCGCAGCATCGAACAGCGACTTGGCATCAGGATCTTCAATCGTACGACGAGGAGCGTCTCGGCGACCGATGCGGGCAGACGCTTCCTCCTGCGCGTCTCGCCGGCGCTGGACGCGATCGACGCAGCCGTCGACGAGGCGCGCGACCTGCGCGATCAGCCCGCGGGGCTCCTCCGGATCAACGCGGCCGAGCCCGGTGCCGAACAGATCATGCCGAGCGTCGTCTCCTACATGGCCGCCTTCCCCGACGTGCAGATCGACATCAGGCTGGATGGCGGCCTCGTCGATATCGTCCGGGATGGCTTCGATGCCGGCATCAGGCTCGCCGAGGCGGTGCCGCAGGACATGGTCGCGGTTCCGATTTCCGGAGACGAGGCGATGATCGTGGTAGCCGCGCCCTGCTACGTCGTAAGGCGCGGCGCGCCAGGATCTCCATCCGATCTTTCCTCGCATACCTGCATCCGAGCCCGCTTCCCGAGCGGCACGCTCATGCGCTGGGAGTTCGAGCGGGATGGCCAGGAGCTGCGGCTCGACGTCGACGGAGGTCTCTCGGTGGGCAGTCCCTGGTTGGCAGCAGTCGCCGCCTCGAACGGAGCGGGGATCGCCTTCGTACATCAGAGAAGCGTTGCGGCCATGATCCGAGCGGGTACGCTGGTGCAGCTTCTTGAAGAGTGGACGCCCCCTTTCCCCGGCCTGTGCCTCTACTACCCTCGCCAGCGGCTCCCGTCCGCCGCGCTCAGGACCTTCATCGATCATGTCCGGGCGAACAGGGCGCCCGCCGGCGGCCAAGCGGATTTCGAAGACGGCCTGCCCGCTGGATCATAGACGGTAGCAGCCTGGCGCAGCGGACCGGAATCCCCCATCAGCGGGCTGCCGGAGCGCTCGTGGAGGAGCGTCGGTTGCAGGTCGACCAGCCGGTCGATCGACCCGACTTCCGCCGCGAAGCCGAGAAGGTCCATCATGACGTCGGCTCCGGGCGCCTGTCGTAGAAGTCGATCTGCAGGGTGACGGGCCCGACCACCTCGACGTGGTGCGGCCGCTCGGGTTCGATCAGCCCCCGACGGTCGGGAGTCAGCAGGATCGCCTCGCCGGACGCCTCCCGGTAGATCAGCTGCCCGTCCAGGACGCGGATCACGGCCCAGACACCGGCCTTGATCCGGTGGTCGCGGCAGAGTGCAAGCGGAAGCGTCGTCTCGTCGAACACCGGCGACGAGCGGTATGGAAGCGGACCGGCTCTTGCTGCCCGACCCCTGACAGGAACGGTGACCTTTTCTGAAGCGCTCTCGTTCATCATCAACGTCCTCCCATCTGGATTGCAGCCGCCGGACGAGCTCTCCCGAGCCGGCGACAAGGAACGACCTGTCGTCGATCCCCTTCAGCTTCTCTCCCGAGGAGAGCCGCCAGCCACGAGCGCCGAGCGCCCGCCGGACTCCAACTAGGGTTTGCAGATGCCCGACGAGGCGGAACTCGATCGCGATCAGCCAGCGGCCGTCGTCGCCGGCGCCACGGGCGCGATCCAGCTCCTCCTCGACGACCATGCAGGTCAGGCCGCCATGAGCTCGTCGGCCGGACCGAAGAACTCGTAGTGGATGCGGCCGGCCGGAACGCCGGCCAGCGCCAGTCCGCTCACGAAGGAGCGCAGGAAGGGCTTGGGTCCGCAGAGATACACGTCGGCGTCGTGCAGCGGCGTGGTCGCGGCAAGCCACTCCACCGACACGTAGCCCTCCCCCTCGTGCGTGACGCCAAGGCAGTCGCCAGCACACGGGTCGCTGTAGAAGGTGGCCACGCGGATGTTGTCCCGGCCCTGCGCCAGCGCACGAACGTGGGCGTCCATGGCATGGGTCTCGCTGCTGGCCGTCCCGTGCACGTAGTGAGCCTCGAGCTCCCGGTGCTCGGCCGCGATGGTCTCCACCATGCTGACCATCGGCGTCAGACCTACGCCTCCGGAGAGAAGGATCACCGGTCGCGAGGGCATGTCCGGCAGGAAGAAGTCGCCTGCGGGCGGCGTCGTCTCCAGCACGTCGCCGACCTCGACCGTATCGTGCAAGAACCGCGATCCGCCCTGACCATCGGCCTCGCGCTTTACGGATATGCGGTAGTACTCGCCGTTGGGGGCGCAGCTGATCGAGTAGTTGCGCTTCAGCTCTGGCCTGCCGGATGGCTGCAGCCGGAAGGTGAGATATTGTCCGGGACGATGGCGCAGGACCGGGCCGCCATCCCTGGGTCGCAGCACGAAGGAGCTGATGAGGCTGCTCTCTCGGTTCTTCTCCGCGACGACGAACTCCCGCCAGCCGTTCCAGCCGCCCTCGGCCGCCATGATGTCGCCCCGCAGGACCACCTCCCGGGCGATGAGGATGTTGGCCAGGAACCAGTAGGCCTCGCCCCAGGCCGCGAGGATCTCGTCCGTGGCGGCGTCGCCGAGTACCTCCTTGATCGCCGCCAGGAGCGCGTTGGCCACGAACGGATAGTGTTCGGGGAGGATGTGGTAGCCCACGTGCTTGTAGGCGATGCGCTCGACGACGGGAGCCAGCGCCGCCAGGTTCTCGATGTTCTGGGCGTAGGCGAGGATGGCCGCGGCGAGGGCATGCACCTGCGCCCCGCTCTCGCCCTGGTTCGCCTGGTTGAAGAGCGCGCGGATGTGCTCGTCCTGGAAGAGGCGAGCGTACATCGCCGTGGTTATGGCGGTTCCATGCTGCGCGAGCGCAGGTACCGTCGCCTTGACCAGGGCGATCGTGGCGGGGCTGAGCGGCTGGTTCATCTCTTGTCTCCTCGTGAAAACGGGCGTCAGGCGGCGACCGGGCGCCGGTAGCGGATGGCAAGCTGGAAGCTCTCGGCAATGCGGGCGGCCTTCGCCTGCATGGCTCGCGCAACATGCGGCGGAACCATCTCGTCCGTGGTGGTGCGCCAGAGCGCGAGCCAGCGCTCGAAGGTCTCGGGCGTGAGAACGTCGGCGAGGCGGAGGTGCAGAGCGAGCGGATTGCCCTTGTAGCGCCCTGAGGTGAGCATCACCGACGACCAGAAGTCCGCCAGCCGCCGGTGGTGGTCTCCCCAGTCTGACACCGCCTCAGCGAAGACCGGGGCGAGCAGCTTGTCGTTGCGCACCCGCTCGTAGAATCGCTCGACGAGAGGGCGGAGGGTGGCTTCCTCGAGATCCGCATCGTCCATTTTCTGCCTCCGAATCGAATGATGCATCCGCCGTGCATCTATTCTGCCGTCTTTTGATGCATTGCAAGAGCATCTTTTAGCTTGCCGCGACGGTCTGAAATGAGCATCAGAGATGCACCTTAAGCGACTCGCCTTACCGACGCGCCGCGCTTCAGGGAGAAAAGAGATGATCGAACACGTACCCGTCGCCATCGAGCACCGCCGCCCCGAGGACCTGGGTGACCGGATCGCCTTGGGGTTCACCAAGACAATGCGCTTCTTCGCGGACACGTTCTTCGGCGAGCGCCACGGACACCGCGCCATCGTCATCGAGACCGTCGCGGCGGTCCCGGGGATGGTGGGAGCGACGCTCACTCACCTGCGCTGTCTCCGTCGCATGTGCGACGACGACGGCTGGATCCGGACCTTGATGGAGGAGGCCGAAAACGAGCGCATGCACCTGATGACCTTCATCAAGGTGGCTCAGCCGAACATGCTCGAGCGATTGCTCATCCTGCTGGTGCAGTGGGGCTTCTACTGTGCATTCTTCGGCCTCTACCTTGTGGCGCGTCGGATCGCGCACCGCGTCGTCGGCTATTTCGAGGAGGAGGCGGTGATCAGCTACACCCACTTCCTCCAGGCGATCGATGAGGGGCAAATGCCGAACGGCCCTGCGCCGGCGATCGCATGCCACTACTGGCGCATGCCGGTGGAGGCGACGCTTCGTGACGTGGTCCTGAAGGTACGCGCGGACGAGGCGCATCACCGCGACGTCAACCACGGCTTCGCCGACGAGCTCGCCGGCAGGACGACGCAGCCCGTAGCGCCCTATCCCGAACATTCGGCCGAGCTCGACGCCGCCGCATGAAGGCGACCGGGAACGTGCCCCCGAGACGGTCCGGCTTCGGCCGGGCCTTCTATGGCGCCCCTTTGCACCGGTTCGTGCTAGGGTGAGCGCATGCAGCTGACCCGCTATACCGACTATGCCGTACGCGTACTTCTGCACGTGGGCGCGCGCGACGAGGGAAGTCTGTCGTCCATCTCCGAGATCGCTGACGTCTACGACATATCGCGCAACCACCTGATGAAGGTCGTACAGGATCTCGGCCAGGCCGGTTTCCTTACGACGGTCCGAGGCCGCGGTGGCGGGCTGAAGCTCGGGCGCGCTGCCGACGAGATCACGATCGGTCAGATCGTCCGTCACACCGAAGCAGGCTTCGACCTCGTCGACTGCAGCTCGTGCATCATCGCTCCCGCCTGCAGCCTGCCTAAAATTCTCAACGAGGCCACAGCCGCCTTCCTCCAGGTGCTCGACTGCTACACGCTTGCGGACGTACTCAGCCGACGGGCCGACCTTCGTGGTCTGTTCGGAGGTTTCCAGCCGTTGAAGAAGACGATCAGGAAGGTCACCGAGGACGTCGTCGGCGAAGACGTAGGCTGACGTTTCTGGGATGTCGCTCCGCCGCACTCCGGCCGCTGGCGTGAGACCGGCCCGCTCCCATACTCGGCGGAATGAGCTTGTGCCTGAGGACGCAAAGGTGATCGCGTCCAATTCGATCGACGCGGTCAGACCTCTCTTCTCGTTGCTGACATGAGCCGCTTGCACATGGACGATCCCCAACGCGGCTGACCGCACGGAGAAGGGCCGAGGTCTAAGCGTCAAGTCGAGCACCGGTCATTTCCGCTCCTGCAGTGCGGAAAGCCTGACCGCGCTGCTACGAGCGACCTGGCGCCTCGTAAGGCGGCATGTCGATCATACCTTCAGCCATCCTGCACCCTCCTGGAGAGCAGGTCGGGCCTGATGGTCCAGGTCAGCGCTCTGCCGCGTGGGCCGTCGCTCTTGACCGCTCGACGGCTTGGAACGTCGCCGGCCAGATCGCCTACGGAACATGCGATCGCGACTCCTCGAACGCAGCTCGCCGCCACGTGCCGGACGGCACGATGTGCTCGGGCGTGCGGGGTAGATGAGCTACGACGATCATGATCGGGAGGACTACAGCCCGTGCAACCGCGGGCAGAGTACGGACCGTGGCATTGTCTTCGCGGTCTTCGGCTCCGGATCCACACCGCTTTCGCCGGCACGACGCGTGCGGAGGATCTGCCATCGCTGGTTTCTAGCTTTCGACGGCGTGCGACGATTGGGCTAGGCCCCGCGCCGGTCACACCTCGGATCGCGTGCGCCTTCGCCCCTTCACCCCGGCAAGCCGGGCCGCTTCGCGCCCGCTCCTTCGCTGCAGGAACCAAGCAGAAACCTCCTGATCGAACTCCGCCGGTCGGCGGACTCCGGCTGTCAGATCGGCTAGAGTCGTGCGGGCGAGCTCGGCCCGCATCTGCTTTTCCGCGCGCAGCATGACGGCGTGGATTGTACATGTGCCTGCGATCGACCACCGCGGGGGCGTTCCGTTGAAGAGGACGCAGCCGCGCCGGACCTCCCTGCAGTCGCCGATCGCCTTCGACTGCGTTGACTACGTCGAGAACCGAGATGTCCGCGGCCGAACGCTCCAGTGCATAGCCGCCCGAGATCCCGCCCCGCGAGCTGACTATCTGCGCCCTTTCCAGCTTGGGCATCACCTTGGCAAGCATGGCCGCAGGCACCCCCTGGAGCTCCGCCAGCTCTCTGCTGCTCGCCCGGTGGGGGCGCTCCTTGACGAGCCAGAGCAAGCAGTGAAGCGCGTACTCGACGGCTACGCCATAGAGGCTTGCGCCGATGCCCCGGCCTGCCGCGTCGACGTCCGTCGAAGACTCAAGGTGGGCTGATCCTTCGTCCACCGCCTCCTGCTATTGGTTCGCCGAACCGCGGGAAAGGGCCAAGAACATGATGACGGGCCGAACCAAAGCGGCGCTGCGTCCTGAAGATCGGTGCTGAGTGCTCCGGGGGTAGAGAACGTGTCCTCTTAAGCAAGAGGTACTGCCCGATGCCGTCTTCGACTCCGTCCGCCCGTCGTTGTCCAATCGACGACATGGCCATCGGTATGATCGACGCCCTCTACCGCCCCGGCTAGCTTCGGACGATCTCGCCGGATGCCCGCTTTGGTTCAGCGCGTCAGGTACTTCTTGGGCCTGTGTCCCTCTAATGCGGACCGGTATCGGCAGCGTTAGCCGGCAAGACGAAGTCGAGGAACGATGCCCGATGAAGAAGTCCGACAGTGGCCGTCCCGCAAGCGCGACGCAGCTCTGCCTTCACCAAAGGTGCTTCAATCCCGCTATGATCTTGCGTTCTGGCAGAACGCGAGACGCGGACATCAGTCCCGGCCGACATCACTTGCCCGACATCGTTTCGCATAACTCGTCAGCAGGAAAGGAAATGACATGGACCGGCTTAACTGGTATACGGTAGCTCCCGAAGGCGCCAAGGCGCTCGGAGCCGTTCACCACTACGTGACGAAGAATACCTCGCTGCCCGAGGAGCTGATCCACCTCGTTTTCCTGCGCGTCTCGCAGATCAACGGATGCGCCCACTGCATCGACATGCACACGCGTGACCTTCTTAAGACCATGTCGGTCGACAAGGTCGCCCTGGTACCGGTCTGGGAGGAGGTACCGCACCTGTTTTCCGACCAGTACCGCGCCGCGCTCGCCTGGGCGGAAGAGGTTACTCTCGTCAGCGAGACCCACGCGTCGGACGAGGCCTACGCGGCAGCTGCGGCGGCATTCGAACCGAAGGATCTGGTGGACCTGACGATCACGATCGCGGCTATGAACGCGTTCAATCGTCTGGGCGCTCCCTTCCGTCTCCCCGTGGCGGCCAAGGCCTGACATCAGGACGCGATCGGGGCGGCGGCGACCCGCCCCGATCTACCCCGGCCGACGCGCAGGCGCCTCGGGGTCGTTGCGCTTGGCCGCAGGCTCGGCCGAGAAGAGGTCGGGTTGGAACATGCCGTGATCAGAAAGCACAAGAACGCCTTCTCGAGAATCCCCTTTCGACATCGAAGCGTGCTTGGTCGCTGGTGGCACTTTGCCTCGGGCAAAGTGCCACGGACGGCCGTGCTGCGAAACGCCGCAATCTTGTCTCTGCTGAGCGACGGGCAGCAGCTGGCGGGAGATCATGGATGCGACCGGATGCAGTCGCACCTTACTGGCAAAAATTGCTCGCGATCGCCAGCTGCTCAAAGCCGAGCCGGGCGCCACGACAGCTAGCTAAGTTTCGACGGGCACCTCGCCCTACCCGCCACGCAATCATCCGTTTGCGACAAGCCAGTACACGCCTGATCACCGCGGTCGCGCTGACGCGTGGATCTGTAAGACTGTCGCGCAAGGCATCGCTCCGACAACACAGGTGTCCGCAACGTACTTGCCTCGCCTGCGTGAGCCGCATCGTTCGCGTACGTCCAGCATTGGTCGCCAACGACCAAGCTAAAAGTGGGCATTTAAGTGGGCAAAACGGCCAGCTTGAGAGCTAAACAACGGTGAAACAGCGATTTTTGGCGGAGACGGAGGGATTCGAACCCTCGATACGGTTTCCCGTATGACGCTTTAGCAAAGCGTTGGTTTCAGCCACTCACCCACGTCTCCGGGCCGGCGTGAGGCGCGGCTATAGCGAGCGTGTCGGGCGCGATCAACTGGGGACGCGCGGATTCGACGCGCCGCGTCACGGAGTCGGGTCGTCGACGCGTTCATTGCCCCGACAGCCATGCTGTCGCTATGCTGCGGCACCGGTGTGGGGATGTGACGATGCGGAAGATGTGGCGCGGCGCGCGAGGCGCGATGATCCTGACGGCGCTGGCCGTGCTGCCGACGGCAGGCCCCGTCGGCGCGCAGGTGCGCACGATCGACCCCAATGCCGCGATCGACAATGACGTCGGCGGCCAGCCCGCGGTGCGCACGCCCAGCGCGCCGCGCCCGGTCGAGCCGCCGCGCGACGACGAGCCGCTGCCCCCGGCCGAGGCGCCGCCGCTGCCCGCCACCCCGCCCGCCGCGACGGTCCAGGGCCAGGCGCCGGGCGACACGCGCGCCAACGCCACCACCGCCGCGGCGGAAACCTACAAGCGCGACGATCTGATCGCCGCGGGCGAGGGCGTGTTCGGCAAGGGCGCCGAGGGCTTCGCGCAGATCATCGAGAAGATCCTCAAGGACCAGGGCGAGCCCAACGCCTATATCGCCGGGCGCGAGGCCTCGGGCGCCTTCGTCGTCGGGCTGCGCTACGGCTCGGGGGTCATGACGCACAAGGTCGAGGGACAGCGGCCGGTCTATTGGACCGGGCCGTCGGTCGGCTTCGACGTCGGCGGCGACGCCAACAAGGTGTTCGTGCTGGTCTACAACCTCTACGACACCCACGATTTGTACAAGCGCTTCCCCGGCGCGGAGGGGCGGCTGTATTTCGTCGGCGGTTTCGCCGCGACCTATCTGCGCAGCGGCAACGTCGTGCTGATCCCGGTGCGGCTCGGGGTCGGCTGGCGCGCCGGCGTCAACGTCGGCTATATGAAGTTCAGCGAGACCTCGAAGTGGCTGCCCTTCTGACCGGGCGCTGAGCCGGCGCGCGCGGCCTCACCGCCCGCGCGCGCGGTCCAGCAGCATCGACGCGGCCAGCACGCCCAGCCCGCACAGCGCCAGCGCCGCGCCGACCCAGCCGGTCGAGGTCCAGCCATAGCCCGCCGCGATCACCAGCCCGCCGAGCCACGGCCCGAGCGCGTTGGCGGTGTTGAAGGCCGAATGGTTGAGCGCCGCCGCCAGCGCCTGCGCGTCGCCCGCCACGTCCATCAGCCGCGTCTGCAGCACGCTGCCCAGCGCGCCGCCGACCCCGATCGCGAGCATCGCCACGAGCACCGACCAGAGCTGCGGCGCCGCGAGCGGCCAGAGCAACAGCGCGACCAGGCTCCACACCAGCACCCCCGCCGCGGTCGGCAGCAGCGCGCGGTCGGCGAAGCGTGGCACCACGATATTGCCCAATGTCATGCCGATGCCGAACGCCATCAGCGCGAAGGGCACCATCCGCGGGCCGACCTGGGTCACCGCCACCATCGTGTCGGCGAGATAGGTATAGACCGCGAACATCCCGCCGAAGCCGATCGCGCCCACCCCCAGCGTCAGCCACACCTGCGCGCGGCGCAGCGCGCCCAGCTCGCGCAACGGGCTCGCCGCCGGGTCGCCGCGGTCGCGCGGCGCGAAGGCGGCGACCAGCGCCGCGGTCAGGCCCGCCAGCCCCGCGACCAGCAGGAAGCACGAGCGCCAGCCGATCAATTGCCCCATCAGATTGGCCAGCGGCACGCCGACGATCGTCGCCACCGTCAGCCCCAGCATCACGCGCGCCACCGCCTGGGTGCGCCGCCCCTGATCGACCAGCGAGGCGGCGACCAGCATCGCGATGCCGAAATAGGCGCCGTGCGGCAGCCCCGCGACGAAGCGCGCGAGCATCATCGTCGCATAGCTCGGCGCCACCGCCGACAGCGCGTTGCCGATCGCGAACAGCGTCATCAGCGCGATCAGCAGCGTGCGCCGCGCCATGCGCGCGCCGAGCACCGCGAGCGTCGGCGCGCCCACCACCACGCCCATCGCATAGGCGCTGATGACATGCCCCGCGGTGGGCGCGTCGACACCGAGGCTGCGCGCCATGTCGGGCAGCAGGCTCATCGTCGCGAACTCGGTGGTGCCGATCGCGAACCCGCCCACCGCAAGCGACAGATGGATCAGGCCGACAGGCGCGTGGCGCGCGTCGGCGATAGCGGTCGCCATGGCATGTCCCCGGTTGGAAGAGACAGCAGAGCTGGCGATGTTGCGGTGCAGCGTCAAGGGGCGCGCGCGGCTCGGCCGCTCTTCCCCGGCATCGACGGCGTCCAGCCCATGCGCTCGCCGGGCGCGTGGCGGAACGGGGCGACGCCGCGCTGAGGTTGGCCGTCACCTGCCCCGACGTGCCGCGGCCGCCTTCGATGCGCCAGGGGCTGATCCGCCGGTTTTGAACCAGCGGCCTGCTCCTGCAGACGCAGGAGCAGGGGTTCGGACTCAAAAGCGTCATTGTCGCGAAGGCGGCTGGCTCCACCCGTCATCCCGGGCTCGACCCGGGATCCATGGTGCCGCGAGAGCCGCGGGGGTTGCTCTCGCGGAGGAATGGATCCCGGCGCGAGGCCGGGATGACGATGATGAAGAGCAAGCCGCCTTTTGGGTCCGCACCACCGGTTCAACTGGGGTGAACCAGGCTCCAGCGTATGATCGATCCGGTGTGAAACCGCGGCGCGCTCCTGCGGATGCAGGAGCCCAGTGCCACGCACGTCACGCCAGCCGCACTGGGCTCCGGAGCACGTTTCGTGGCGATGGATCAGACGCGAGCTGCCGTCGCCCCGCCCGCGCGCCACGGCTGCGCCGAAGCTCCCCGCACGCGGCGAGCGGCAGCAGCGCCGCCGGCCGCCCGCGCCTCACGGGAAGACCAGCGACTGCGCGAAGAAGGGGATCACCTCGTCCTGGACGCGCGTCGCCACCCCACTGACATGGTCGCCGGGATAGACCGCCCAGCGGTGCGCGATGCCGTAGCGGTCGAGCGCGTCGTGCAGCGCGCGCGCGTCGTCCTTCAGCCCGTCGCGATCGCCGACGTCGAGCCCGATCGCGCGGTAGCGGCGGAGATTGCCGACATATTGGTCGAGCATCGCGAGCGGGGCGTTGGCCGCCCAGCGCGCCACCACCTCGGGGCGCGCGCGGCCGTTCTCGGTCGGCAGGTCGAGGAAGAGCGGCGGTTTGCGCGGGTTGGGCGACCAGGCCGCGGCGGCGGCGAGCTGCGCGCGCTGGCCCCAGCCCAGCGTCGCCGAATCGCCGGGCGTGCGCAGCGCCGCGACGGCGCGCTCGTCCGCGGCGGCATCGCCCCCCGGCGTACGCGCCGAGAGACAGCACGGGCTCATCATATAGAGCGCACCGAAGACCTCGGGATGCTTCATGCCGATGCGCGCGGTGCCATAGCCCCCCATCGAATGGCCCGCGAGCCCGCGGCTCGCGCGGTCGGCGACGGTGCGATACCGCGCGTCGACGAAGGCGACGAGGTCGCGCGACACGAAGGTCTCATAGTCGCCCGTCGTCACCGAGGCGGAATACATCGAGCCGTTGTGCGCGGTCTTGCTGTCGGGCAGCACCACGATCATCTCGCGCGCGCCCTTGGCGAAGGCGCCCTCGATCGTCTGGGGCACGTGGATCTCGCGGGTCCATTGCTCGGCGCCGATCGAGTAACCGTGGAGCGCATAGACCACCGGGTAGCGCCGCCGCGGGCTCGTGCGATAGCTCGGCGGCAGCACGACGATCACCGCGCGATCCGCGCTGTCGCCCTCCAGGCTGTGCTCGAGCGCGGGGGAATGGACGGTGATCCGCTCCACCGTCGCGGCGCGCGCGCCCGGCACGGCGGGGGGCGCGGGGGTCGCCACCTGCGCCGCGGCGGGTGCCGCGATCATGGCCAGCGCGATCGCCGCGCCGCGTGCGAGCCTCATCCACCCTCTCCCTGTTATCGCTATCGTCCGCGACGACGCCGGTTCGCCGGCGAGAGTAAGCGCGGGCGCGTCCGGGTCAACCGGCGCGGCGCGGGTGGTAGCGCTATGCGCCCGGGCGGAGGTTCAGACGTTCGCGGGCGCCGCGCCGCGGACGGGCGCGCGGCGCCGCGCGCCGATCAGCGCGGCGGTGGCGAGCAGCGGGACCAGCCAGATCACGCGGCTCTGATAGCGGTCGTGCGGCTTGGAGAAGGCGCCGCACACCGCCGCGTTGAGCAGGATCCCCGCCACCACCACCGCGACATAGCCGCGCCGCGCCGCGGGCATCCCCGCGCGCCGCGGCAGCGCCAGCGCGAGCAGCACCGCCGCCGCCAGCAGCGTCACCGGCAGCGCGAGCGCGTCATAATAACCGCTCGGGAAGTCACCGTGCGCGGCGCGGGTCCGGTCATAGGCGGCGCGCACCTCGGGGGGCAGTTTGGCGCGATTGACCCCGCCGCGGCGTGCGTCGGCGATATCGTCGACCTGCCAGCGGAGCAGCTGCCCGCCGATGTTGCGCAGCGAGGTGCCGATCACCGCCAGCGGCGCGTCCGCCAGCACCGCGAGGGCGAAGCCGCGCTCCTCCGCGGCGACGCGGCGGCGGTCCTCCGCGGGCATCGCCATGAAGCTGCCGGGCGTGCTCGCCCAGAGGAAGGCGTCGCTGTCGTCGGGGATGCGGGTGCGATAGCGGCAGAGCGTCAGCGTCGAACCCTCGGCGCAGGCGTGCGCCAGATAGCGGCGGCCGGGTCCGTCCGCGATCAGCCGCGCCGCGACGAAGGGCGGGCGGACCGGTCCGGCGCCGGTCGCGGCGCGCACCGCCGCGCCGAACGCCGCCTCGCCCGCGACCCCGGTGAGCAGCGCGAGCAGGATCGGCAGCAGCGTCAGCCGCGCGCGCCCGACGACCCGCCACGCCACCAGGCCCGCCGCGAGCAGCCCGATCACGAGGATGTTGCCGCTGTGGAACAGCGCCGCCGCGGCGAGCAGCAGCGGCCAGAAGAGTCGCTCGCCCGTGCCGAGCCGCGGCCAGAACAGCGCGATCTGCGCGGTCGCCAGGATCGCCAGCGGCGCGAAGATGTCGGGCATCAGCAGCGCCACCTGCATCCCGACGCTGGTCACCAGCGCGATCGCGAGCACCGGCCAGAGCCGCTCCGCGGGCGCCTCGGCCCCGATCAGGCGTCGCGCCGCGAGCAGGATCGCGGTGGCGGTGAGCGCGGCCTGCGCCAGCGCGACCCACCACAGGCTGCCGAGCCAGTGCGCGACATAGAGCAGCGCGCCGTAATAGATTGACCGGCCCGAGAGCACGACGGTGAAGGCGCCGGTGCGGCGCGCGGGCGCGGCCGCCTCGCTCGCCCCCGCCTCGCTCGCCCCTGTCTGGCTCGCGCCCGCCTCGCCCGTCCCCGCCTCCTCCGCCGTGGCGGGCGCGCGCGGCGCGGCGGCGCGCGCCTCGGCCAGTGCGCGGCGCGCGTCCTCCGACCAGGACGAGCCATGGCCCGTCGCCGCGACCACCGCGGCGTCGAACCCGCGGACATAAGTGGTGGTGTCGGGGAACTGGATCACGCCGCGGTTGACCGCCGCCGGCACCAGCAGCAGCAGCGTCAGCAGCGCGATGAGGCCGGCCAGAACGCCGCGACCCGCCATGAAACCCCCTGTTGCCCGCGGCCCGCTTAGCTCGGCGGGGGCGCCGCGGTCCAGCGGAGTCGCGCGCCGCCGCGGGACAGTCAGTCGCGCGCGAACAGGTGCATGCTCTTGGGCACCGCGACCTCGCGCTCGCCCTGCGCGATGCGATAGGCCGCCTCCACCGCGCGGCTCAGCGCCGCGGTGGCGAAGGGCTTGCCGACGCAGCCGACGATCAGCGGATGGTCCGCCTCGGTCGGGCAATTGCCGCTGACGTACAGGCACGGGATGCCGCGCGCCGACAGCGCGCGCGCCACCGCGATGCCGCTGTCGTTCTCGGCCAGCCGCACGTCGCACAGCGCCAGGTCGATCGGCTCGCGCGCGGCCAGGTCGAGCGCCTCGCCCGCGCTCTCGGCGACGCCGACGACGACATGCCCCGCCATGGTCAGCGCGTCCTCCACCAGCATGGCGATGATCGCCTCGTCCTCGACGACGAGGAGCCGCAGCGCGCGCGTATCGGTGTCAGCCTGCATGGATCAGCGGGAACCTCAGATGGATCGAGCCGCCCTCCTCGTACAGGCTGGCGTTGAGCTGGCGCAGCAGCGAGCTCGCCAGCCGGTCGAGCGGCGGCGCGCCCGCGGCGGGGTCGACCGCGGTGATGAGCGTCTCCAGCACGTCGCCGCGGCGGGTGAGCGCGACGCGCGGGCCGGCACCGCGCCCGGTGAGCAGCGCGTGGACCAACAGCGAGAAGGCCACCGCCTGTTCGATCGGGATCATCACCCGCTCGCGCGCCGCGACGCTGCCCTCGCCCGCGGTGGTCAGCTCGATCGCGCCGTCGAGGATCTCGACCGCGTCGACCGCGAGCGTGCTGCCGTCGCCCGCCTGGTAGAGCGGGCGGTGCGCCAGCGCGATCAGCTCGAGCCGCGCCGCCACGGTGGCGAGCGCGGGCGACGGCGGCTCGTCGGCGCCGCGCAGCTCGTTGCGCACCACCCCCACCGCCATCTGGAGGTTGTTGCGGACGCGATGGTTGAGCTCGGCGAGCAGCCGGTCGCGCTCCTCGATGTTGCGGCGGAGCTGTTCCTCCTGGCGCAGCCGCAGCTTGGCCAGCGCGACATAATGGCAGAGCGTGTGGAGCAACTGCAGCTCCTCCGCGGTGAAACAGGCGCGGCCACGGCGCCCGAAGCCGAGCGTGCCCAGCAGCGTGTCGCCGTGGAGCAACGGCGTGCAGGCGTAGCAGTCCAGCCCGACCGCGCGGACGAAGGCGAGCTGCGGGTCGACCGACCCCTGCACGTGCTCGGCGTGGATGCGGCGACGGTCGCGCGCGGCGCAGCCGCACACCGCCTCCCCCATGCCGAGCACCGCGCCCGCCCGCGCCTGCGCCTCGGTCAGCCCGGCATAGGCCTCGAGCCGCAGCACCCCCGCGTCGAGGCGATAGTTGAAGAAGACGTCGAGCCCGAGTTCGTCGCGGATCAGCGCGAACAGCTCGTCGACCATCCGCGCCGGGTCGGTCGCGGCGAGCAGCCGGTCGGCCGCCTCCGCCGCGAGCGCGAGATAGCGCCGCGACAGATCGAGCGCGGCATCGTTCGCCGCGTCCGGGGCGTCCAGCTGTCGTGCGCGCTCACCCTCCGACATGCCGCGCTGGTAGCGCGCACCCGCCGAATTTTACAGCGCGAATGTCCTTGTCCATGTGAATCGCGGCTCACAGCGGCGCGGCATAGAGCGCGTGATGGGTCAGGATGAACAGGGTGCGCCGGTCGGCGCCGCCGATCAGCAGCTGGAGCGGCCGCTCGGGCACGTCGATCCGCTTGGTCTCGCGCCCGTCGGGGGCGTAGACGAAGACCTGGCCGTTGGCGACGTAGAGGTTGCCGGCCTCGTCGCGCGCGACGCTCTCGCCGCCGCGCTCGGCCACCACCTTGAGGTCGGTGACCCGCCCGCTCTCGCCGACCAGCCCGCTGTAGGTACGGTTCTCCGACGAATTGGTCAGCGTCACCCGGCTGCCCGGAGCGGCGCCGACCAGCCCGTAGGAATCGAGCGTGTCGGACCAGCGCCAGCCGATATGATCGTCCGGCCCCTGGTTCCACACGCGGAAGGCGGGCAGCACCAGCGACCCGTCGGGCGAGACATATTCCTGCGGCTTGGCCTCCTCCATCTTGCTCGTGAAAAAGGCGGCGATCGGCGGATAGTCGTAGGTCTTGGGATCGATCCGGTCGGCGAACTCGCCGTTGGCCCAGACGTTCACGGGCAGCAGCGTCGTCGCGCCGGGGCGCGCGCGCGCCGCGGTGGGCGCGATCACGCGCACCGCCTCGGGCCTGGCGGGATCGATGCTGTAGACCGTGCCGTCGCGCCCCGCCGACGACTGGACCAGCAGGTCGCCCGACCGGTCCACCGCGAGATTGACCGGGTCGAGCGGCGCCTGCGCGACGATCGACAGCCCCTCGCCGCGCGACCAGCCGTGGATGCGGTGGAAGAAGCGGTCGATGAAATAGAGCTTGCCCGCCTTGTCCACCGCGCCGCCCGCGATCGAGTAGAAGCCGTCGGCCAGCTTCTCCACGCCGGGCGACACCGGCACCGCCGAGGTGGTCGCCGCGCTGGCGGGGGCGGCGGGCACGTCGAGCCGCGCGAACTCGCGCTCGCGCACCTCCTGCTGCCGGGTCATGTCCTTGATCGCGTTCTCGAACGGGAATTTGCTCGCGCGCAGATAGGTGCCGCAGCCCTTGGTGTCGCAGCTCGCGAAGCCGCTCTCCGCGTTGACGTGGACGTTGCGGAAGCGGATGTCGCCCGAATCGTACAGCTTCACCGCCGCGTCCATCGGCTTGATCGTCCGCGTCACGCGATAGCCGTGGTAATTGGCGAACAGGATGTTGCGCGAATGGTGGATCTCGGTCGAGACCGCGTTGACGCCGTCGCGCACCTCCTGTTCGGTCTGCGGCGCGAGGAACTCCCAATTCTCGACATGGTCGAGCACGATCTCGGCGCGATAGTGATGCTCCGCCGACAATTCGTAGACATAGCCCGGCGTCTTGGTGTTCGACACGTGGAAGCCCGCCGAGGCCAGGGTGTTGGGCGACCAGATCGCGGCGAAGGTGCCGCCGCCGCCGTCGGTGACCCAGATGCTGGGATATTGGCCGTCCTGGCGCGCGCGCGGGTCGTTGGGCTTGATCGCGCTGCCCGCGGTCAGCACCGTGCCGCCGCCGCCCTGGATCTTGACGTCGTTGACCATCGACGCCGCGCCCGCGCGCCACAGCAGCGCGGTGGCGCGCGGGTTGACGCTGCCGGTCCACAGCCCGACGCCGTGGACGATCGCCTTGCCGCCGCGCGCGCTCTCCAGCAGCGCGCGCGCGCTGCCCACCCCGGCGAAGGCGGGGGTCTCGTCGGGCAGATACAGATGCGTCAGGCTCGGGTGGAGCGCGATCAGCACGGTGTCGGGGCGCAGCTTGAGCGTGTCGGTGACGCGATAGCGTCCCATCGGCAGGTACAGCACGCGATGCGTGTCGATCGCGCGCTGGAGCGCGGCGGTGTCGTCGGTGGCGTCGTCGCCCTTCACCCCCAGGGTGCGGACGTTCACCCAGTCGCGCACCGGCGGCAGCGCCGCGATCGCGGGCGGGGTGGCGCGCGGCGCGCGCGCGAGCGGCGCGATGTCGGCGGTGGTCGCGGTCTTGCCGATCGCGCCCAGCCCCGCCAGCGCGAGCCCGTGCGAGAAATCGGCGACGCGGTAGCGCTGTCCCTTGCCCGCGATCGTCCGCCCGCTGTCGCGGAAGCGCGCGAACACCGGGGTGTTGCTCGCCACCGCCTGGTCGAAGCCGATCTGGGTGAAGACGCTGCTCTCCTCCGAGATCACCACCGCGGCCTGGCTGACATTGTCGAAGCGGACGTTCTTGCCCCACAGCGAGTCGGACCAGCCGCGATCGATGTCGATCCCGATCGGCGTGTCGCGGATCGCGACGTTGACGAGGGTGAGGTCGACCTCATGCTCGCGGATCGCGGCGTCGCGCTGGCCCTGGAACTCGGAATCGATCAGCGTGAACTGCCAGGCCGGCGAGGTCTTCTCGGTCAGGATGCCGTAGCGGCCGCCGTAGAAGCGCAGGTTCTCGAACTCGTTGCCCGCCTGATACACCCCCGCCAGCGCCGAGCCGAGGTGGAAATCGGCGTGGCGGACATAGCCGTGCTGCGCGACGCGGAAGCGCACCGCGACCGCGCCGTCATTGCCCGCGCCGACGCGGAAATCGACGTTGCTGATCGCCGAATAGAAGGTGCTGGAGGTCGCGTCGAAGACGCTGGCGTCGAACGGCACCGTGGTGGGCGGGGGCACCGCCGCCTTGCCCGCGCGATACTGGTCCTCCCCGGTGAAGGCGAGCATCGCCGCGACCCCGCTGCCGAAGCCGGGGGTCGCATCGCCCAGCACCAGCTCGGGCCGGGTCGCGCCGACGCCGAAGATCCGCACCGCCGGGCGCACCAGGATCGTGCGCGTGATGCGATACCGGCCCGAGGGGAGGAAGACGACGCCGCCCTTGCCCTCGCTCGCGGCCGCGGCGGCGTCGATCGCCTGCTGGATCGCGGCGCTGTCGTCGGCGCGGCCGTCGCCGACGCCGCGCACCGTGATCGCGCGCGGGTCGTCGGGCGCGGTGAGATAGACCGAGCTGGACCGCGCCGCCGCGGGGGTCGCCGCCGCCGCCGCCAGCGCCACCACCGCGGCGCCGAGCATCACCTTCGCACCCATCGCGCGTCTCCCCCTAAATTTATCGTCTTCTAAGGTACTTATCCGCGATGTGCGGCGCCGCGCCAGCGCTTCAGCCGGCGTGCGCCACCAGCGCCTCGGCGGCCACCGCCACCTGGGTGCGGTTGCGGACGTTGAGCTTGCGCATCAGCGCGGTCATGTGCGCCTTCACGGTCGCCTCGGCGATGCCGAGGTCGAAGGCGATCTCCTTGTTGAGCCGCCCCGAGCGGACGCCGCGCAATACCTTGACCTGCGTCGGCGTCAGCTGCGCCAGCGTCGCCACGCCCGCGGGGGCCTCGTCGGTGATCGCGCGAATCGTCATCCTGCTCCTCCTCGTGTCCGGTCGCTGCCGCACGGCGCCGGCATCGTCGCGCCGGTCGCTTTGTCCCCCGCGAAGCGGTTGGACAGCTTCATGCGGTATGAGCCGGCACCGACTGAATGATCAAGTCTTTTTGTACCAATCCCGCCATATCTGTCCGACAGGTTGCGGAGCCCGTCGCCACGCGTCGCGCGCTCGGCTATGCCGCTCGCGTCACCAGGAGGGGGTTCAGGTGAGCGAAGGACGACTGACGGACCGCGCTTATTCCGCGATCGTCCGGATCATCAACGACGACGCGCTGGGAGTGGGCGACCGGCTGCCGTCCGAGGCGCGGCTGGCCGAGACCTTCGGCATGTCGCGCACGATCGTGCGCGAGGCGCTGGCGCGGCTGGCGTCGGACGGCATCACCGAGGCGCGGCGCGGCGCGGGCTCCTATGTGAAGCGGCGCCCGTCAGAACGGCTCGGCACGCACATGCCGATGGACACGCTGGCGACCGCGATGGGCACCTATGAGGTGCGCTTCGTGCTCGAGGCGGAGGCGGCGCGGCTGGCGGCGCAGCGCCGCTCGCCCGAGCAGATGGAGACGATCGAGCGCGCGCTCGCCGCGCTGCGCGCCGCTTTGCTGTCCAACGCGCCGGCGCATGACGAGGACTGGCGGCTGCACCGCGCCATCGTCGAGGCCACCGCCAACGCCTCCTTCCCGCTGGTGTACGACCAACTGCTCGACGGGGTGATGCGGGTGTTGCGCGCGGGGGTCGACATCTCGCGCTCGCGCCCGCCCGCGGTGATCGACGCGATGATGGAGGAGCATGACGCCATCGTCGACGCGATCCGCGCGCAGGACGCCGAGGGCGCGGCGCTGGCGATGCGCTGGCATCTGTCGCAGGGCCGCCGCCGCCTCATGCCGTGACGGACTCACGATCCGCCCCGCTCGCGGGGTGGATCGGGCGTCCTCACCTCATAGCATCGCGGCTCTCAGCCCAGCCCCAGCCACGCGCGCACCGCCGCCACCAGCGCCTCGGGCGGGCGGGTCGAGTCGAGCGTCAGCGCGCGCTCGTCGGCGCCGGGTCGCTCCAGCGTGGCGAGCTGGCTGTCGAGCAGCGTGACCGGCATGTAATGGCCAGCGCGCGTCGACATGCGCCGCGCGATCGCGTCATGGTCGAGCTCGAGCAGCACGAAGGCGGGGCGCAGCCCCGACGCCTGCGCCAGCCGCTCGCGATACACGCGCCGCAGCGCCGAGCAGGCCGCCACCGCGCGCCCGCGGGTGCGCGCGGTGTCGCCCAGCGCCGCGCCGAGATGATCGAGCCACGGCCAGCGATCCGCGTCGGTCAGCGGCTCGCCCGCGCGCATCTTCGCGACGTTGGCGGCGGAATGATAGGTGTCGCCCTCGAGCATCGGGCAGCCGAGCGCCTGCGACAGCGCGGTCGCGAGCGTCGTCTTGCCGGTGCCGCTGACCCCCATCACCACGATCGCCAGCGCGTCGCCGTCCGCGGGGACCGCCCCCGCCGGCGCGCCGCCCGACCGCTCGCCGTCCCCTTGCCCGTTCACCCGCACCCCGTGCCCCGTTCCGGCGCGACCCGAACGGGGTCGCCTCGCCGCCCCCGCTATCACGCCTCGCCCGCGGCTTGGCCAGCGCGACCTTGGTCGGCGATCGTCCCGTGCCGCGACTTTGGTCGTAGATGCTGCGCGCGGGCATTGGCGGTATAGCGCCGCGCAAGACCAGCGGTACCGCGGCGACAGCGCGGGCGCTTCCAAAGGGATGGATGGATGATGATCAAGGCCACGCGCGCACGACTGACCAGCCTGTCTGGTAACGCTACCAGCCTCGCCGCGCTCGCGCTCGTCCTCGCGGCGGCACCCGCGGCGGCGCAGACCGTGGCCGGACCGCCCGCCCCGGCACCGGCGCAGCCCGCGCCCGCCGACGTGCCCGTCACCACCGCCGCAGCCGACCCCGCCGCCCCCGATTCGCTGACTGGCACCGCCGTTCAGGGGGCCGACCAGGGCGCTGATCCGGCGCAGGCCGCGGCATCGGACATCATCGTCACGGGCACGCGCATCACCGCGAGCGGCTTCAACGCGCCGACCCCCACCACCGTGGTCGGCGAGGAGCAGATCGCGCGCAACGCGCAGCCCAACATCTTCAACACGATCGCGCAATTGCCCTCGCTCCAGGGCTCGACCGGCGCGGCGACGGGCACGTTCAGCACGTCGAGCGGCACGCAGGGGCTCAGCTCCTTCTCGCTGCGCGGCCTCGGCACGATCCGCACGCTGACGTTGCTCGACGGCCAGCGCGTCGTCGGCGCCAACGTCACCGGCGTGCCCGACATCAGCCAGTTCCCGCAGCTGCTCATCAAGCGCGTCGACATCGTCACCGGCGGCGCCTCGGCGTCCTACGGCTCGGACGCGGTCGGCGGCGTCATCAACTTCGTCACCGACACGCGCTTCGAGGGGTTCAAGGCCAACGCGCAGACCGGCGTCACCACCTATGGCGACGGCGGTCAGGTGCTGCTCCAGGCCGCGGCGGGGCATGCCTTCGCCGACGACCGGCTCCACCTCGTCGTCAGCACCGAATATGCCAAGGACCAGGGCGTCGGCCCGGGCGACTTCGGCGAGGATCTCGCCGGCAGCCGCGACTGGTACCGCGCCACCACATTGGTCGACACCGGCATCCGCAACAACGGCAACCCGCAGTTCCTCTACCGCGACCATGGCCAGGCCTATCAATACACCAAATACGGGCTGATCTCGGCGGGGCCGCTGCAGGGCACCGCGTTCGATGCCAGCGGCAACCCGGTGCCGTTCAACTATGGCTCCAACGGCGTGCCGTCGCGCACCGCCGGGGGCAGCGTGATCGGCTGCTACGTCGGCTTCTGCGTCGGCGGCGACCAGTCCGGCCATGTCGGCTCGGGCACCTCGCTCCAGTCGGGGCTGGAGCGGATCAACGCCTACACGCGCGTCGGCTTCGACGTGACGCCCGACATGGAATTCTACGTCACCGCCAATATCGCGCAGGTCAAGAGCAACAACCAGCCCAATCCCGGCGCCGCGCGCACCGGGCTGACCATCCAGTGCGCCAACCCCTATCTGCCCGCCTCGATCGTCGCGCAGTGCGCGAGCAACAACATCACGCAATTCTCCTACGGCCTCAGCAACGCGATCCTGCCGAACATCAAGGTCAACACCGACCGTCGCCAGTATCGCTTCGTCGGCGGGCTGAAGGGCAAGGCCAATCTGTTCGGGGACGATTGGACCTACGATCTCTATTATCAGCACGGGATCAACATCACCGACATCAACGTCGACAACATCAGCATCAACCGCCGCTACGACCAGGCGATCAACGCGGTGCGGCTGAACGGCGAGATCATCTGCGCCAACCCGGTGGCGCGCGCGCAGGGCTGTCGCCCGATCAACATCTTCGGCAACTTTCAGCCCTCGGCCGAGGCGCTGGCCTATATCGTCCCCGAGAACGGCCCGTTCCAGCACACAAGGCAGACGCAGGACGCCGCGGGCGCGAGCATCTCGGGCACGCCGGTGGACCTGTGGGCGGGGCCGCTCGCGGTCGCGATGGGCGTCGAGTATCGCCGCGAATTCTACCGCGTCCGCGCCGACCCTTATGGCGCGGGCGTGTCCGACCTGAGCCCCAATTCGGCGCTCTACCCGGCCGACCCGATCCTCAACGCCACCGACGGCAGCAACTGGTACGCGGGCAATTACAAGAACGGCCGCGGCAAATATGACGTGGTGGAGAGCTTCCTCGAGCTCAACCTGCCGATCCTCGACTCGGCCGCGCTGGGCAAGGCCAATGTCAACGTCGCGGGCCGCTCGACGCGCTATTCCACCTCGGGCGTGATCTACGCCTGGAAGGTCGGCGGCACCTGGGAGACACCGATCGACGGCTTCCGCCTGCGCGCGGTGACGTCGCGCGACGTGCGTGCGCCCAACCTCTCCGAGCTGTTCGCCGCGCCGGTGACCACCACGGTGCCCAATTTCACCGACCCGCGCCCGACTCCGGCCAATCCCAACGGCCAGCAGGTGCTGATCATCCAGAACACGATCGGTAATTCGGCGCTGCGCCCGGAGACGGCGCGCAGCACCGAGCTGGGCGCGGTGCTGTCGCAGCCGAGCTGGGCGCCGGGGCTGAGCCTGTCGTTCGACTATTACAAGATCAAGCTGAAGGACGTCGTCTCCAGCCTGTCGGCGCAGCAGATCGTCAACCTCTGCGTCGTCGCCAACATCCCGGACACGTGCGGCGCGTTCAACCTCGACGGCGATTCCAAGTTCGTCAACGTCCAGTCGTTCAACCTGGCGTCGATCGACACCGACGGCTTCGACATCGAGGCGAGCTATCAGTGGCGCAACCCGCTGTCGCTGGGCGGCAGCTTCACGATGCGCGCGCTGGCGACGCATGTGATGAAGTTCGTCACCGATCCGGGCCTGCCGGGCACGGTGCCGGTCGACACCGCGGGCGCCAATTCGGGCGCCACCCCCGACTGGAAGCTGCTCGCGATCCAGACCTATGAGAATGACAAGTTCAACCTGCTGCTGCAGCAGCGCTGGTTCAGCAACGGCGTGATCGGCAATCAATATGTCGTCTGCGCGCCGGGCACCTGCCCCGAATCCACCGCGGCCAACCCGACGATCGACCGCAACCGGATGAAGGGCGCCTTCTATCTCGACATCGGCGGTGGGGTGAACATCACCAAGGAAGTGAACATGTACTTCAAGGTCGACAATCTGCTCGACCACGACCCCGAGCCCTCGCCGCAGACCAACACCGGGCTGGACGTTAACCCGGCGCTGTACGACACGCTGGGGCGGATCTACCGGGTCGGCGTCCGCGCGCGGTTCTGACCCGAGGGCTGGGATTGTCTGACGGGTGGCGCCATCCAACGGGTGGCGTCATCCAACCGCCCGCGCCATCCAACGGCTGGCCATCCAGCCGCTGGCGCGATTTAACCGCCAGCGAGGGAGGGGTGGCGGCGGTCGCTGCAACATGCGACCGGAGCCCCCTATTCCGCCCGCGCCCAGCCCGGCGCGGCCGGCGCCAGCGTCGCCAGGAAGGCGCGCGCGCTGTCGCGATAGTTCGCGCGGCGCGCGTCGTCGAACCGCCGCCATGTCGCATAGACGTTGCGCATCCGCGGGTTGCGCGCGAAGCGCTGCTCGTGGCGCGCGACGAAGTCCCAGTAGAGCGCGTTGAACGGGCACGCCCCCTCGCCCGTCTTCTTCTTCACGTCGTAGCGGCACCGCCCGCAATAATCGGACATGCGGTCGATATAGGCACCGCTCGCGACATAGGGCTTGGACGCGATCACCCCGCCGTCGGCGAACTGGCTCATTCCGACCACGTTGGGCAGCTCGACCCACTCATAAGCGTCGAAATAGACCACCAGGAACCAGTCCGAGATCGCCGCCGGTGCCACCCCGGCGAGCAGCGCGAAATTGCCGAGCACCATCAGCCGCTGGATGTGGTGCGCATAGGCCTCGCGCCGGGTCTGGTCGACCGCCTCGGCGAGGCAGCGCATGTCGGTCTCGCCGGTCCAGTAGAAATCGGGCAGCGGGCGCGTCGCGTCCAGCGCGTTGCGCTCGGCCAAGGCGGGCATGTCCCACCAGTACATGCCGCGCATATATTCGCGCCAGCCGATGATCTGGCGGACGAAGCCCTCGACCGAGTTGATCGGCGCGCCCCCGCGCTGATAGGCGCGCACCGCCGCCTCGCACACCTCCACCGGCCCAAGCAGCCCGAGGTTGAGGCACAGCGACAGGCTGGAGTGGAACAGATAGTCCTGCCCCGCCACCATCGCGTCCTGATAGCGGCCGAAGTCGGGCAGCGCCTCGTCGACGAAAAGGTCGAGCGCCTGGAGCGCCTGCGCGCGCGTCACCGGCAGCGCGAACGGCTCCAGCGCGCCGAAATGGTCGCCGAACCGCTCAGCCACCAGCGCGAGCACCTCGCGCGTCGTCTCGTCGGGCGCGAAACGCAGCGGGGCGGGATAGTTGCGCCCGGCGGTCGGGCCGGCGCGATTGTCATGGTCGAAGTTCCACTGGCCGCCCTCGGGCGTGCCGTCGGCGGTCATCAGCAGCCCGGTGCGGCGGCGCATGTCGCGATAGAAGAACTCCATCCGCTTCTCGCGCGTGCGCTGCGCCCAGGCGAAGAAGTCGGGCAGCGGGCAGACGAAGCGGTCGTCCTGGAGGATCTCGACCGGCAGACCGGTGCGCGCGGCCCATTCGTCCTGCGCCTGACGGACGCGATACTCGCCGCCCGCGACGGTGCGGATCGCGCTGGCGCGGTGGCGTTGGGCGGCGCGCTCGACCTCGCCGGTGAAGCTCTGCGTGTTGCCGCGCGCGTCGAGCGCGACATAGTCGACCGTCCAGCCGTCGTCGCGCAGCGCCGCGGCGAAGTGGCGCATCGCCGAGAAGATCAGCGCGATCTTCTTCTGGTGGTGGCGCACGTAGCTGGCCTCGTCCCACACCTCCATCATCAGCACGACCGCGTCGCCGCGATCGACGTCGCGCAGGCTGGCGAGCGTGGGGGTGAGCTGGTCGCCCAGCAGCGGGATCAGCAGCGTCATGCCGGCGCCAACGCGCGGGAGGCGGGAAGGCAACGCGCGGCGGTGCCCCGGCCGCGGCGAGGTGGCGGTTCGCCGACCTCCCTCAGCCCTTACGTGAACCTATTTGTCATCCCGGGCTAGACTAGGGATCGATGGCGCCACGAGGATCACCGGCGTTGCGCTCGCGGAGGGATGGATCCCGGCCCGAGGCCGGGATGACGTTGAGGAGGACGCGCGCCGCACCCCCGCGAGAACATCCTGCGCGCGAGCCGGCGACGGAGCGGCGATGCCCCTCGCCGCCGCCCTCACCAGATCTTCACGCGATCCTTGGGCGCGAGGTACAAGGCGTCGCCCGGCTTCACCCCGAAGGCGGCGTACCAGGCGTCGACGTTCCGCACGATGCCGTTGACCCGGTAGAAGGCGGGCGAGTGCGGGTCGGTCAGCAGCCGCGCGCGCTGCGCGCCCTCGCGCACCTTGGTCCGCCACGCCTGCGCATAAGCGAGGAAGAAGCGCTGGTCCCCGGTCAGCCCGTCGATCACCGGCGCCTTGCCATGCTCGGCCTGGTAGCGCTGATAGGCCGAATAGGCCGCCTCGATCCCGCCGAGGTCGCCGATATTCTCGCCCAGCGTCAGCGCGCCCTTCACCTTCACGCCCGGGATCGGCTCATATTGGTCGAACTGGCCGACCAGCACGCCGGTGCGCTTGGTGAAGGCCTCGCGCGTCGCGGGGGTCCACCAATTCTCGAACTTGCCCGAGGCGGCGAACTGGCTGCCCTGGTCGTCGAAGCCATGCCCCATCTCATGCCCGATCACCGCGCCGATCGCGCCGTAATTGACCGCGGCATCGGCCTTGGGATCGAAGAACGGCGGCTGGAGGATCGCGGCGGGGAAGGTGATCTGGTTCACCAGCGGGTTGTAATAAGCGTTCACGGTCTGCGGCGTCATCTCCCACAGGCTGCGGTCGACCGGCTTGGGGAAGCGGCTGAGGTCGAGCCGGTGCGCGAACTCGGCGGCGCGCAGGTTGTTGCCCAGCGGATCGCCGCTGACGACCTTGAGCGAGGCGTAATCGACATAGGTGGCGGGGTGGCCGGTGCGCGGCTCGAACGCCGCCAGCTTGGCGAGCGCGGCCTGTTTGGTCGCGGCGTCCATCCAGTCGTTGCCCGCGATCCGCTCGCGATAGGCGCCGCGCAGGTTCTTGATCAGCTCGGCCATCTGCGCCTCGCTCTCGGGCGGGTAGAAGCGCGCGACATAGACCTTGCCGACCGCCTCGCCCATCGCGCCGTTGACCAGCGCCACGCCGCGCTTCCAGCGCGCGCGCTGCTCGGGCTGGTCGGCCAGCGTCTTGCCGTAGAAAGCGAAGCTCGCGTCGTCGAACGCCTTGGGCAGCACCGCGGCCTGGGCGGAGGCGAAGCGGAACTTCATCCAGTCCTGCCACGTGCCCACCGGGGTCGCCGCGAAGATCGTGCCCAGCGCGGTCAGCGCGGTGTCGGTGCTCATGATCAGCACCGGCTGGTCGCCATAGCCCGCGGTCCGCTCCATCGCGGCGAAGTCGAACTGGGGCGCGAGCGCGCGGCGCTGCGCCACCGTCATCGGCTTGAGCATCTTGGTGAGGTCGCGCTGCTCGACCGGGGACCAATGCACCTTGGCCATCGCGGTCTCCAGCGCGATGATGCGACCGGCGCGCGCCGCCGCGTCGCCGATCCCGGCGAGCGTCAGCACCTGCTCGACATAGCCGCGATAGGCCGCGCGATAGGCGTCATATTTGGCGCCGGGCAGGAGATAATAATCGCGCCCGCCCATGCCGAGCTCGCCCTGGCTCCAGCCCGCGACATAGCGCGTCGGGTCGGACGGGTCGGGCAGCTGGCCGATCTCGACCGGGGAGGCATAGCCGACCGTGGCGAACAGCTGCTGGAGCTGCGCGCGGTCGCGCGCGGCGTCGATCTTGGCGAAATAGGGCTTGAGCGGGGCGATGGCGGCGCGCTCGATCGCGGCCTGGTCCATGAAGCTGGCGTAGAGCGCGCCGATCTGCGGCGCGGACGGGCCGATCGCGGCGGGGTCGCTGCTCGCGTCCTCGAGGATGCGGCGGACCTGGAGCTCGGCGGTGTCGCTCAGCACCACCGCGGGGCCGGCGGTCTGGCGGTCGGCGGCGATCGGCGTGGTCTTGTCCCACTGGCCGTTGGCATAGGTCCAGAAATCGTCGCCCGGCTTCACCGCGGTGTCGCGCGCGGTCAGGTCGACGCCGAAATCGCCGTAGCGCGCACCGGTCGCGGCGGCCGCCGCGGCCGGCGCCGGCGCGGTCTGCGCCGCGAGCGGCGCCGCGGCGAGCGAGGTAACGAGCGTGAGTCCCAGCAGGATCTTCGAAGTCATCGGGGCAGGCGTCCTCATCGAGTCACTGTGTGACTCGATTAAGGCACCCCGACGCCGCGCGCAATCGCGCGGCGTCGGGGCGGGCCGGCGTTCGCCCCCATCGTCATCCCCGCGTCAGGCGGGACCGTTGCAAGGTTCCTCCGTCATCCCGGCCTCGCGCCGGGATGACGATGGTCGGTGTCGGAAGGGGTATGGCGCCGTCGCTCAGAAATCGGCCCGCAGCGTGGTCGACACCGTGCGCCCGTTGAGCGGCCGCGCGCGCAGGATGCCGCTGGCGGGGATCGTCGCCTCGTCGAACGAGGTGATCGCGCGGGTGTCGAACAGGTTGCTCGCGTTCAGGCTGAGCAGCAGCCGCGCCGCCGGGCGCACCTGCACGAACGCGTTGGTCGTCACATAGCCCGGTGTCCTGAGCAGGTTGCTGTCCTGCGCGTAGCTGTCGGTGGTGCCGAGGAACACCGCGCCCAGGCTGAACCGCTCGGTGACGAGCTGCGGAGTCGCCTGGAAGATCAGCTTGGCCTGGTGACGCGGCCGGTTGCCCACCACCGCGGGATCGACCGCGTCGCGCGTGATCTCGGCGTCGGTATAGGTCGCGCCCGCGGTCAGCGCGAACGGGCCGCGGCGCAGCCCGCCCTCGAACTCCAGCCCGGTGGCGCGATAGGCGCGCTCGATGATCTGGCTGGTCACCACGTCGACGTTGGTGTCCTGCGCCTTGGCCCAGAAGCCGGTGAGATTGAGCGTCAGCCCGTCGCGGCGATATTTGACGCCGATCTCGGCCTGCTTGACCGGATCATAGGCGGCGTCGCGCACCGCCAGGCTTCCGTCGCCGGTGTCGACGATCGGGCTGAACAGGATGCGGTCGGCGTTGGCGCGCGCGCCGCGGCTGTAGCGCGCGAACACCGCGAGCGGCTCGGCGATGCGGAAGTTGATCCCGGTCGAATAGGACAGGTAGCGATAGTCATAGTCGACCGGCGCGGGCGCGGTGAGCGGGGTGACCCCGACCCTGGTCTCGGGCACGGAGATCACGCCGTCGCCGTCGATGTCGCGCGTCACGGTGCCGATGCGCCCGCCGCCCAGATCCGCGCCGAACACGCGGCCGTTGGCCGAGCCGATGTCGTAGCGCAGGCTGCCGCCGATCGCGACGCGGCCGATATGGTAATTGGCCGAGGCGAACGGCGCGTTGATCGCATAATCGACGTCGACGCGGCGGCGCCGCGTGCCGCCCGCCAGCGCGAGATTATAGGCGTAGACGCCGTCCTGCGTCAGCGCGCGCCCGCTCGCGGTGGTGACGTCGACCAGCGCCGCGGCGCCGTCGCCGCGCACGTCGGAGACCAGCGTCGCCCAGAGCGCGTCGCGGTCGATCGTCTGCCGCGCGGCGTAGAGGCCCGCGGTGGTGGTCAGCTCACCGCCGCCGACGCCCCAGACGCGGCTCGCGCGCACGTCGTTGGTGACGTTGCGGAGCGAGTTGAGCCGCAGGTCCAGCACGTTGATCGCGGCGAGCAGGCCGTTGCCGTTGAGCGACGACGGGTCCGCGATCGCCTCGCCCGCGCGCGGCCCGTTGGCGTAGGACAGCCGCGCTCCCGCGCCGCCGAGCAGCGCCGCCGCCTGGCCGGCGGGCAGATAGGCCGAGGTGAAGGGCGTGGTCAGCGCGCCCGAGACATGCGCGACGCGGAACCGCTCGGTCACGGTCCAGCCGGCGAGCGCGAGCTGCGCCTCGAGGCCGATCGAGGCGACCTTGGTGCGCTGGCCGTCGGCGAGATCGTGCCGCACCGGGTTGTTGTTGCCGTCGAGCAGCAGCACGTCGCGGATGTGGCGCGACAGCAGGATGTCGCGCGTCGAGTCGAGCCCGGCGATGTCGCGCACCCTGGGGTCGGCGTCCGTGCCGGTCGCGCGCACCGGGATGGTGTCGTAGAAGGGCGTGCGGTCGTCGAGATACTTGCCGTACAGGCGCACATAGCCGCCGTCGACGCGCTTGGTGACGTTCAGCTTGATCTGGCCGCCGCGCTGCGCGTCATAGCCGGTGCGGCGCGGCCCCTCGCCCTGGCGGAAGAAACCGCCGACGTGATAGCGCAACGTGTCGCTGATCGCGCCGCCCTGGTCGACGTCGACGCGATATTGGTCATAGTCGAGCCCCGCGGTCAGCGCCACCGCGCCGCCCGCGACGTCGCCCGTCTTCGACAGGAAGTTGATGAGACCGCCCGGCGAGTTGGACGCGAAGGTGGAGGCCGAGCCGCCGCGGATCACCTCGACCTGCGCGAGGTTGAGGTCGGCGCGGATCAGCGCGTCCGGCCCGATCCCCTGGATGTCGCCGAACTCGAGCACGGGCAGGCCGTCCTCCTGGAGCTGGACGAACTTCACCCCCGACGAGGCGATCGGCAGACCGCGGATCGAGATGCTCGCCAGCCCCTCGCCGGTCGAGGCCTCGGCGCGGATGCCGGGGATGTCGCGCAGCAGGTCGCCGATCGAGCGCGGCGCCAGCTTCTCGATATCGGCTTCCTTGAGGCTGCTGGTCGAGGTGGCGCTGTCGAGCCGGTCGCGCCCCTTGGCGACGCCGGTGGTGACCTTGTCGTCGCTCGCCGGGGACACAGCGGCAGGCGCGACGAGAGCGGTCGACGACAGCGTCGCCGCGAGAAAGAGCGAGATCAAATTACCCCCGAATTGATAGGCTTTATGTCAGGCCACCCGGGTAGCCGTGGGAGGTTAATCGTTTGCAAAGCCTGTCGCGGAATCGTGTGGCGGCGCAGCATCACCGCGCACTGAACCGCGCGGCGGCTCGCTCGTTCGACGTCGGTGGCGCCTGCCCCCGCTCCGTCCGACCGTGCGCCGTGGCGCCCGAGCCGCCTGCTCATCACGCGCGCGGCGCGCGGGTTCGCGCATGGCCGTGCGATCGCCGCGCGCGCGGCGGCACAGGGCGTGCCCGTGGTGGAACTGCCCGGCGACCGGCTGACGCTCGACCTGCCCGACGATCCGCGCCGCGCCTATGCCGCGGCCAAGGCGACGCTGGCGGTGACGGTCGCGCCGCCGTCGAAACGCCGGCTCCAGCCGATCGCGCCCAGCGCGGACTGGCGCGTCGACCTCGCCGAGGGCTGTCCGGCGCATTGCAGTTACTGCTATCTGGCGGGCTCGCTCGCCGGGCCGCCGATCACGCGGGTCTATGCCAATCTGGAGGAGATACTGGCGGCGCTGCCCGATCATCTCGGCCGCGGCACGGTCACCTCGCGCCAGCGCGCGCGGGCGAGCGAGGGCACCACCTTCGAGGCGTCCTGCTACACCGACCCGCTCGCGCTGGAGCCGCTGACCGGCTCGCTGTCCGCCGCGATCGCCTGGTTCGGGCGTTGGGAGGCGGCGGCGCAGCTGCGCTTCACCACCAAGTTCGCCGATGTCGCGGCGCTGCTCGCGCTCGACCATGGCGGGCGGACGCGGATGCGCGCCTCGATCAACCCCGCGGCGTTCGCGCGGTTCGAGGGCGGCACCGCCCCGGTCGCGGCGCGGCTGGCGGGGCTGCGGCGCATGGCCGACGCGGGCTATCCGGTCGGGCTGACGATCGCGCCGATCATCGCCGCGCCCGGCTGGCAGGACGCCTATGGCGCGCTGATCGACGACGCCGCGGCGGCGCTGGCGGGCGCGCGCGGCCTCGACCTCACCGTCGAGCTGATCACCCACCGCTACACCACGACCTCGCGCGCCGTGCTGGAGCGCTGGTACCCCGGCTCGTCGCTCGACATGAGCGGGCAGGATCGCGCCACCAAGCGGACCAGGTTCGGCGGCGAGAAACAGGTCTATGACGAAGCGACGATGCGCGCGCTGCGCGGCTTCTTCGCGACGCGGATCGCGGCGGCGCTGCCCGCGGCGCGGCTGCTCTACTGGACATGACGGTCTGGTTCACCGCCGACACGCATCTCGGCGACCATCGCACCATCAACCTGTGGCGCCGCCCCTTCCCCGACGTGGCGACGATGGACGCGCTGCTGGTCGAGCGCTGGAACGCGACGGTCGCACCCGGCGACACCGTCTGGCATCTCGGCGACGTCGCGCGCCGCGCCGCCGACGTGGCCCCGCTGCTGGCGCGGCTCCACGGCACCAAGCACCTGCTGCGCGGCAACAACGATCCCGCCGCCACGCTCGCCGCCGCGGGCTGGGCGAGCGTGGGCGATTATGCGGAGCTGGCGCTGGACGGGCACCGGGTCGTGCTCGGCCATTATCCTTTCCGCAGCTGGAACGGCCAGCATCGCGGCGCGCTCAACCTCCACGGCCACAGCCACGGCCGGCTCGCGCCGATGACGCGGCAGTATGACGTCGGCGTCGACGTCCACGACTTCGCCCCCGTCACGCTGGCGCAGCTGCTCGCAGCGCCACCTCGCAACACCCGCCCGCGCGCCTTATCTAGGCGCGGAACGGAGGTAGCATGACGGACTATCGCAAGACCGACGAGGCGATCGCGCGGCTCACGCCCGAGCAATATCGCGTCACCCAGCAGAGCGGCACTGAGCGGCCCGGCACCGGCGCGCTGCTCTACAACAAGGAGCCGGGGATCTACGTCGATGTGGTCTCGGGCGAGCCGCTGTTCGCCAGCGCGGACAAATATGAATCGGGCTGCGGCTGGCCCAGCTTCACCAAGCCGATCGAGCCCGCCAACGTCGCCGAACTGGTCGACCGCTCGCACTTCATGACCCGCACCGAGGTGCGCTCGACGCATGGCGACAGCCATCTCGGCCATGTCTTCGACGACGGCCCGCGCGAGCGCGGCGGGCTGCGCTATTGCATCAACTCGGCCTCGCTCCGCTTCGTCCACCGCGACGACATGGAGGCGGAGGGCTATGGCGCCTATCTGACCCAGGTCGAGGACGTCGGCTGAGCCCGGCTGGCGGCAGGCGGCGCGCGCATGCTAGCGTCGCCGCCATGCCGCTGCCCGATCTGTACCTCGCCTCGCCCCAGTCGCCGACGCTCGAGGCCGCGCTCGCCGAGCGGTTCACGCTCCACCGCGACGTCGCCCCGCCGACCACCCGGGCGGTGGTGGGCGGCGGGTCGCTGCGCTGGGGCGCGGCCGAGAGCGAATCGCTGCCCGAACTCGGCATCGTCGCGATCCACGGCGTCGGCCACGACGGGGTCGATCTCGCCGCGGCGCGCGCGCGCGGCGTGCGTGTCACGATCACGCCCGACGTGCTGACCGCCGACGTCGCCGATCTCGCGATCGCGCTGTGGCTCGCGGTGGAGCGCGGCATCGTCGCCAACGACCGCGCGGTGCGTGACGGCGGCTGGTCGGTGCCGCTGGCGCGGCGCGCGAGCGGGCGCGCGGTGGGCGTGTTCGGGCTCGGCCAGATCGGCCAGGCGATCGCCGCGCGCGCGGCGCCGTTCGCGCGCTCGATCGCTTATTGCGCGCGCTCGGCCAAGGACGTGCCCTATCGCCGCTGCGACGACATCCGCGCGCTCGCCGCGGCCAGCGACGTGCTGTTCCTCGCCGCGCCGGGCGGGGGCGCGACCGAGCGGCTGGTCGATCGCGCGGTGCTGGAGGCGCTCGGCGCCGCGGGCGTGCTGGTCAATGTCGCGCGCGGCAGCCTGGTGGACGAGCCGGCGCTGATCGCGGCGCTCGACGCGGGCGTGATCGCGGGCGCGGGGCTCGACGTCTTCGCCGACGAGCCGCGCGTCCCCGCGGCGCTGCGCGTTTCGCCGCGGGTGGTGCTCGCCCCGCATCAGGGCAGCGCGACGCGCGAGGCACGCGGCGCGATGGAGGCGCTGGTGCTCGCCAACCTCGACGCCTTTCTGGCGGGCACGCCGCTGCCGAGCGCGATCGCTTAGCCGCGTCGGAGAAGGCCGTTCACTTGCTCCTGAACAGATAATTTCCGACGAGCAGCCAGAAGCCGAACACCGATGCCGTGGTGGTGGTGAAAACCGCGATGAACGTCGCATCGGACAGCCCGACACCGATCGGCTTCAAGGAGAATTGCGCCAAGGTCAGCACCATCAGGAAACCGATCCAGGCCTGTGTGATGCCGTATGCGTGGGACGCATAGCGAACGCGCTCGCCGATGTCCTGCTCGTCCGAGTCGTTCCTGAGCTTCCTGCCGCGAACGCTCTCCAGCGCCTCTTGCTCTTCGGCACTGGAGGGATGGCGCGCGACCTCGAAGGTCGCCTCGCCCTCCACTTCAAGAGAGATCGGCAGCGAGACCTTTGAAGTAGCGCTGGGTGGTTCCGTCGGGGATGGGGTGGCGGTTGGGGACCCGGTAGTTGCGCGCCTGCGCTTCCAACTGCCAGGGAGTCCCCACCTCATGCGTCATGTCCGATAGTTGCAGCGCGTTGAGATGGCCGTACCGACTCCAGATCCAGTCGACCCAATCCAGCACCGCGGTGTCGCTGTCGGGTATCATCGGCGGGTCGCTGTGGGGCGCGCCGACCGGCCGCACGATCGCGGCGCTGCCGAAGGGACGAAGCGCCGTGTAGAGCGAGGAAAATACCGGGCCGTGCCGCCAGACTTGCGGCTGCTCCGCCAGCAAGGGTCTATCGTTGTAAGCAAGCCACCAGCCATAAGCGTAGAAGTCGAGCTTCTGCAGCTTCATATGGTCGAAATGACATCTCGGGCCGTAGCGCGACACGAATGTGTTCGCCAAAGCGAGCGGAGTATAGGCCATGGCGTTCGATATACGCTTGCTCCCGGCAACGGTCCAGTTTGTCGCGACCCGGTAAGGTCACCATCGCCTAGCCGTCGATGCGGCGGCGGAAGGTCTCGGGCAGGAACAGCAGCCCCAGCACCAGCGTCACCGCCGCCAGCACCACCGGATACCACAGGCCGTAATAGATGTTCCCGGTCGCCGCGACCATCGCGAAGGCGGTGGTCGGCAGGAAGCCGCCGAACCAGCCGTTGCCGATATGATAGGGCAGCGACATCGCGGTGTAGCGGATCCGCGCGGGGAACAGCTCCACCAGCAGCGCCGCGATCGGGCCGTAGACCATCGTCACCAGCAGCACCATGAACCACAGGATCGCCACCACCAGCGGCGCGTTCATCCCCTCGGCGCGCGCGGGATAGCCCGCCGCCGCGAGCGCGGTGGCGAGCCGCGCCTGATAGTCGGACACCGCCGCCGCGCGCAGCGGCTCGGCCAGCCGCGCCGGATCGGGCACCGGCAGCACGGTCGCGCCGACGCGCACCTGCGCGACCGTCCCCGCGGGGGCGGCGCGGTTGGCGTAGCTGACGCCGTTGCGCGCGAGGAAGGACTTGGCGATGTCGCAGCTATGCGCGTCGAAGCGCGTGCGCCCGATCGGGTCGAACTGGAACGAACAGTCCGCCGGATCGGCCACCACCGTCACCGGCGCCACCGCCTGCGCGCGCGCCAGCGCGGGATTGGCCGCGGCGGTCAGCGCGGCGAAGAGCGGGAAATAGCTGACGCAGGCGAGCGCGCAGCCCGCGAGCAGGATCGGCTTGCGCCCGATCCGATCCGACAGCCAGCCGAAGAACACGAAGAAGGGCGTGCCCAGCGCCAGCGCCACCGCCATCAGCACATTCGCGGTCGCGCCGTCGACCTTGAGCATCTTCTCCAGGAAGAACAAGGCGTAGAACTGGCCGGTGTACCAGACCACGGCCTGCCCCATCGCGGCGCCGAACAGCGCGATCAGCACCAGCCGCACATTGCCCCAGCGCGCGAACGCCTCGGTCAGCGGCGCCTTGGAGGTGGTGCCCTCCGCCTTCATCCGCAGGAACACCGGGCTCTCGGCGAGCTGGAGCCGGATCCACACCGACACGCCGAGCAGCAGCAGCGACAGCAGGAAGGGCACGCGCCAGCCGATCGCGGCGAAGCTCTGCTCGCCGACGATCGCGCGCACCCCGATCACCACCAGCAGCGCGGCGAACAGGCCGAGCGTCGCGGTGGTCTGGATGAAGCTGGTGTACAGGCCGCGGCGATGATCGGGCGCATGTTCCGCGACATAGGTCGCCGCACCGCCATATTCGCCGCCCAGCGCCAGCCCCTGGAGCAGCCGCAGCGCGACCAGGATCACCGGCGCCGCCACCCCGATCGTCGCGTAGGACGGCAGCAGCCCGACCGCGAAGGTGGACAGGCCCATGATCGCCATCGTCACGAGGAAGGTGTTCTTGCGTCCGACCAGATCGCCGATCCGCCCGAACACCAGCGCGCCGAACGGCCGCACCGCGAAGCCCGCGGCGAAGGCGCCGAGCGCGAGGATGAAGCCGGTGGTCTCGTTCACCCCCGAGAAGAAATGCCGCGAGATGTGCGTCGCGAGCAGGCCGTAGAGATAGAAGTCATACCATTCGAACACGGTGCCGAGCGAGGAGGCGCCGATCACCAGCGCCTCGCGGCGACGCTGCGCCGCGGGCGCGGCCGCGTGATCCTGGGTGGCCATCGCGCTCTTCTCCTCATCCCCCGCGCGCGATCGGGCGCCGCGCCGCGCGGCAGGATAGCGACGCGCGCGCGTCGCGATACCGGCAAAAGAGAATCGTTGCGCAACAGTAAGAAAGCGCTCTTTCCCGCGGCACCCGCGCGCGGCTAGGCGCCGCCATCATCTCCGGGGGGAGTTATCGACGATGCGCGCGTTCCTGCTGCCGGCCGCGGCCGCCCTGCTCGCCACGCTGGCGGTGCCCGCCACGGGCCAGTTCGGCATGCTCAAGAAACTGGTGCCGGGCGGGATCACGCTGCCCAGCCTGCGCAAGGCGCCGATCTCGACCAGCCTCGCCGACGCGCGCTGGGCCGACCCGAGCCAGGACGATTTCACCCCGCCCGTGCCCAAGCGCGCGCTGACCGAGCTGCAGCGCACCGCCACCGGCGGGTTCGTGCTCCAGCCGGGCTATTACAGCTTCCACGACCAGAGTTACTGCCTCCATGCCGGCACCCATGGCCCGGGCGGCGGCGACGGCTATCTCTACGCGCCGCCGCTCGGCGCGGCCAAGGACGCGGTCATCACCATCGTGCGCAACTCGGTCCAGCATCCCGAGATCGCGCAGCACGACATCCAGACGCTGTTGTGGGCGATCGTCGCGCGCGCGCGGCTGGAGGACCTGTCGACCGAGCACAAGGCGATCGCGGCGCGGCTGCTGCCCGCGCGCCAGCTCGCCGCGCTCAACCGCTCGCTGCTCGACATGGTGGCGGAGGGGCCGGTCGCGGACAATCTGCCGCGCGAGCTGCGCCAGGCAATGCAGGCCGAGGCCGATCTGCGCCGGATGCTCGTCACGCCGGGGACCAGCTTCGGCGAGCTGGAGCGTGTCGCGGTGCTCGCCGGCGCCGCGCCGCGCGGCGCGGGCAGCCTCGACGTCCCCGCGCGGCGCTGGAGCCACCATCCCGACGGCTATTGGGTCCGCTATCTGCCCGCGAGCTACACCAACACATTGGTGGAACTATGGGTGCCCGAGGGGGCGCCCGGCGTCGGCCGCGAATATGATCCCGCGACGCATATCGCGGTGCCCGGCAACACCGCGCGCCAGCGGCTGATCCAGTCGGGCCGCGCCTATCGCGGCGGCTGAGCGCGGCTCACAGCGCCCAGGTCAGCTCCAGCCAGATCTTGCGCGTGTCGGTGGCGAAACGGTCGGCGTGATAGGTGGCGTAGCGCGCCGACACGCCGTAGCGCGCCAGCTTGGCCGAGGCGAGCAGGTCGACCTCGTTGCCGTAATGCGAGTCGATCCGCTCGGCGTCGAAGCGATGATACACCGCCTGGATCGAGGCGGCCTTGAACGCGCCGAGCTTGGGCCAGCTCCACCCCAGGCTGCCGTACAGGTCGCGCACGCCGTTGGGCGGGGTGGTGGTGAGCTTGTCGGCCCAGCCCTGGAACTTGAAGATCGAGGCCAGCGGCGTCTGGAACGAGGTGAGCGCGGTGCCGTTGCCCGACCCCAGCACCTCATAACCCGCGCCGACGTGCAGCGCGCGCCAGTCGATCGCGCCGTCGACGATGTAATAATCGGCGCGATAGTCGTTGGGGTTGCGGTGATAGTCCGACTGGGTGGCGTAGCTGAGCTGCCACGACGCCTTCAGCCTGGGCGCGAGCGGGCGCGTGCCCACCAGCCGCGCGCCATAGCTCTGGCTCGACAGGCGATAACCCTGCACCGCGGGCTCGTCCTGATCGACCAGATAGGCGAAGCCGGTGAGCGTCCCCAGCGGCGTGTCCTGCGCCAGCAGCGCGAAGACATTGTCGCCGCCGATCGCGGTCGGCTTGGCGCCGGTGCCGTTGATCCCGCTCGGCGTGCGCACGCTCCACGCATAGGTCACGTCGGCGCGCAGGTGCGGGGTCAGCGCGAGCTGCCCGCGCACCGCGTCGAACGAGCGTGAATTCTGCCGGATCGCGGCCGAGCCGACGAAGCGATCGTCCTCCAGCCCGATGCGCTGGCGCCCGCCGATCAGCGTGACGGCGCGGCTCTTGTACTGGAGCTGCGCGCGATAGATCGCGATGTTCTGCGGATCGCCGACGGTGGGATAGCCGACACCGTTGCCGACCGTGTCGTCATAATGGTCGAGCAGCGCGAGATTGCCCTGCGCCTCGATCATCGCGGAGAAGCGCCCGCTGGTGGCGGTGACGCCGCTGCGCACGCGGATCGTCACCGCGTCGGCGCTGCGCGCGATCCCGTCCTGCTCGACATGCTCGTAGCGCAGCCGCGCCTCCTGCATCGGGGTGAGCGTGATCGGATCGGCCAGCGCGGGGCTCGCCGTCAGCGCGAGGACGGACACCGCGGCGAGGCGGCGAATCGGCGTGAAACAGGAAGGCATGACCACCCGCTAGCCGCACCTTTTTGCCAAGTGGTTAACGACCGAATGCGGCGCGCATCATAATTCCGCCAGCGATCCCGTACTTTGGTCGTAGCCTTAGCACCGCCTTAACTCCTCGCGGCTACCAAGGAACGATTGCCGGGGGACTCATGACCATTCGCCACATCGCCATTCCACGGAAGCTCGCACTTGCCTTCGCGGTGCTGATCGCGACCTTCTCGATCGTCAGCCTGGTCGTGTTCGCCAATGTGCGCACGCTCCACCATGTCGCGATCGCGCGCGACGAGGCCAAGCTCGCCTCGGACGACGCCGACGACATGCTCAACGGCGTGGTCGAGGGGCAGAGCGCGGTGCGCGGCTATGTGCTGCTCGGCAAGCCCGCTTTCCTCGACACCTATCGCGAGAATGTCGCCGAGATCGACACCGCCGCGGCGGCCTTCGCGCGCCACGCCGCGCGCCCCGACCAGGGTGCGCGGGTGCGCCGCTTCCTCGCCGCGGTGGAGGCGTGGAAGAGCAGCAAGGTCGCGCCCACGCTCGCCGCTTTCGCCGATCCGGCGACGCGCGAGCAGGCGCGCGAGCTGGCGGGCTCCAAGCAGCTCGGCGCGATGCGCGACGTCATCAAGGAGATCCAGGGCGCGCAACAGGCCTGGGTGGCGGAGCAGGACGCCGCGCAGCGCCACGCCGAGACGATGGTGACGCTCGCGCTCGCGCTCGGCGGCGCGCTCGCGGTGGCGCTGGCGGCGGCGATGGGGTGGCTGCTGTCGCGCTCGATCGCGCGCCCGACAGTGGAGATCGCGACCGTGATGGGCGAGCTGGCGGCGGGGCGGCACGACGTCGCGCTGCCCAGCGCCGACCGCCGCGACGAGATCGGCACGATCGCGCAGGCGGTGGCGGTGTTCCGCGACGCCGCGGTGGAGAAGGCGCGCGCCGACGCCGAGCGCGAGGCGGTGTTCGCGGAGGTCGGCGGCGGGCTCGCCCGGCTCGCCGACGCCGATCTGGCCGCGCGGTTCAGCGGCTTCCCGCCCGCCTATGCGCAGCTCGAGCGCGACTTCAACGCGGCGATGGACGCGATGGCGCAGGTGATGAGCGCGGTGACCCAGGCGACCAACGGCATCAACGACGGCGCCGCCGACATCCGCGCCGCCTCGGACGACCTGTCGCAGCGCACCGAGCAGCAGGCCGCCAGCCTGGAAGAGACCGCCGCCGCGATGGAGCAGATCACCAGCACGGTGCGCGAGACCGCCGCCAGTGCGGCACAGGCCAATCAGACGGTGGAGGCGGCGCGCACCGAGGCCGAACAGTCGGCGCAGGTGGTGGAGCGCGCGGTCTCCGCGATGGGCGGGATCGAGCGCGCCTCGGGCGAGATCGGCGAGATCATCGGCGTGATCGACGCGATCGCCTTCCAGACCAATCTGCTCGCGCTCAACGCGGGGGTCGAGGCGGCGCGCGCGGGCGACGCGGGCAAGGGCTTCGCGGTGGTCGCCTCCGAGGTGCGCGCGCTGGCGCAGCGCTCCGCCGATGCGGCGCGCGACGTGAAGAGCAAGATCACCGCCGCGACCGAGCAGGTCGACGCCGGTGTCGCGCTGGTCAACGAGGCCGGCGGCGCGCTGGCGCGGATCAACGCGCGCGTCGGCGAGGTCAGCGGCCTCGTGCGCCAGATCGCCACCGCGGCCGAGCAGCAGGCCACCGGGCTGCAGCAGGTCAACACCGCGGTGAGCGAGATGGACAATGTCACGCAGCAGAATGCCGCGATGGTGGAGGAAGCCACCGCGGCGGCACGCAGCCTGGCGGTGGAGGCCGATTCGCTCGCGCAGCAGGTGGCGCGCTTCAAGGTCGGCGCGGCGCCGCGCGCGGCGGCCAGCCCGGTCCACCAGCTCCAGCAGCGCGCCGCCGCGGGCGTGCGCCGCGGCGCCGCGGGGCCGCGCGCGGTGGCGGTGAGCGACGACTGGTCGGGGTTCTGACGACCGACTCCTCCTCGCGCGGCGAGGAGGAGTGAGGCCGCTCACCCCATGCGCGCGCGGAACAGCTGGCCGCCCTCGATCACCCACACCAGCGCGAGCACCGCGAGCCCGATCGCGAGATAGCCGAGCGCGAGCGGCAGCGTCGTGCCCGCATAGGATTGGCCGATCGCGCTGCCCACCAGCACCGCGCCGATGCTGGTGATGAAGCCCTGCACCGACGAGGCGGTGCCCGCGATATGCCCCACCGGCTCCATCGCCATCGCGCCGAAGTTCGACCCGCACAGGCCGATGCAGGTCATGCTCAGCGCCTGGAAGACGATATAGCTCTCCAGCGATTCCCACCCCGCGACGATCACCAGCAGATGCACCAGCGACAGCGCGATCAGCGCGAGCACCGCGCTCTGCGAGATCAGCCGCGTGCCGAGCCGCTCGACCAGCCGGCTGTTGGCGAAGGAGGCGCAGGCCATCGCCCCGGCGCAGAGCGCGAACAGCAGGGTGAAGCGCTCGCCCGCGCCGAACTCGTCGACGAAGATCTGCTGCGCCGAGGAGACGAAGGCGATGATCCCGCCGAAGGTAAGCGACGCCGCCACGGCATAGCCCGCGGAATAGCGGTTGGTCAGCGTCTGGCGGTAATTGGCGCGCAGGTTGGCGAGCGAGATCGCGACGCGGCGCTCGACCGCGAGCGTCTCGGGCACGCGCAGCAAGGTCCAGGCCAGCACGAAGGCGGCGAACCCGCCGAGCGCGTAGAAGATGAAGCGCCACGGCCCGAAGGCGAGCAGCCCCTGCCCCAGCGTCGGCGCCATGATCGGCACGATGAAGAAGATCATCTGCGCGATCGACATGGTGCGCGCCATCTGCCGCCCCGAGGCGCCGTCGCGCACGATCGCCACCGCCAGCACGCGCGTCGAGGCCGACATCAGCCCCTGGAGCAGCCGCGCGCCGAGCAGCGCGGGGAAGGTCGCGGCGCTGGCGGCGAACACGCTCGCGCCGACGAAGCCGGCGAGCGTGACGATCAGCACCGGGCGCCGCCCGAACCGGTCCGCGAGCGGGCCGTAGACGAGCTGGCCGAGCCCGAAGCCCATCATATAGACGGTGACGATCCACTGGCGGTGGTTGGCGGCGCTGACCGCGAGCTCGTGCCCGATGTCGGCGAGCGCGGGGAGCATCAGGTCGACGCCGAGCGCGTTGACCCCCATCAGCGCGGCGATGAAGGCGACGAACTCGCGCGGGTGCATGCCGCGCGGCGCCGGGTGCGGGGCGGTGGGGGAAGTCATCCGCGCCCTATCGGCCCCGTCGCCGCGCGGCACAAGCCGCTGGCGGCAGGGCAAAGTCTGGGCGGATGGCGCGCGGCCCCGGGGCGCCGGCGTCCGCTGGAGCACGGTTCGACCGGGCTGAATCGCGGAGTGCCCCTCCCCCCACCCTGCGGCGAGCACCAGGACGGTATCGGCGGCGCGCGCCGCCGCGGGATCTAGCGCCGCGCCGCGAAGAAGCCGCGCAACAGCTCGGCCGATTCGCGCGCGCCCAGTCCGGCGAACACCTCGGGCCGGTGGTGGCAGGTCGGCTGCGCGAAGAAGCGCGCGCCATGCTCCACCGCGCCGCCCTTGGGATCGTCCGCGCCATAATAGAGCCGCGCCACCCGCGCGTGCGCGATCGCCCCCGCGCACATCGCGCAGGGCTCCAGCGTCACATACAGGTCGCATTCCTCCAGCCGGTCGCGCCCGAGCGCGCGCGCGGCGGCGCGAATCACCAGCATCTCGGCATGCGCGGTGGGGTCACAGAGCGCACGCGGCGCATTGGCGGCGACGGCCAGCACCGCGCCGCGATGCACCAGCGCCGCACCGACCGGCACCTCGCCCGCCGCCGCGGCGTCGCGCGCGGCGTCGAGCGCCTGGCGCATCGCGGAAGGCAGCGGGAACATGCCCGCCGCCTAGCCAAAGGCGGCGCGGCCGGCCAGCCCCGGCCCGGCCTCGGCCAGCCCCAGCCTCAGCCAGCCCCAGCCTCGGCCAACCCCAGCCCCAGCCTCAGCTCGAACCCCAGCCCGAGCCTCAGCTCAGCCCGGCCTCAGCGACCCTCGCCGGGCTTCTCCACCTCGACCTTGGGCACCTCCACCGTCTTGTTCTCGGTGCCGAGGCGCACCTTGGCGACGTCCGCCTCGAACTTGGGCGCCTGTCCGCCTTCCAGCCGCGGCAGCTGCGCGGTCTGCGTCTGGTCGAACTTGACGAAGCCCAGCATCATCGCGGCGAGCAGCACCAGAGCGGCGATCCCCACCAGGGCCAGCAACATGCGCATCTTGGTTCCTCCCGATCGGTACGTTAGCGCAACAACGCCATGGTCGCTACAACGCGCCGCGCGGGGCGAGGTTGCTGCTGGCCCGATGTGGCCGACTCCGCGGTGCTTGACCGATCGCGCCGCACGGGCTATCGCGCCCCACTTTCCGGGCAACCGATATTCAGGATCGATCACATGTCGCGCATCTGCGAGCTGACCGGCAAGGGCCGGCAGGTGGGGAACAACGTCTCCCACGCGAACAACAAGACCAAGCGCACCTTCCTGCCCAACCTGCAGAACGTGACGCTGCTGTCGGACGCGCTGGAGCGTTCGGTGACGCTGCGCGTCTCGACCCACGGGCTGCGCTCGGTCGAGCATAACGGCGGTCTCGACAATTGGCTGGTCAAGACCTCGGACGAGAAGCTGTCGCTCAAGGCGCGCCGCCTCAAGCGCGACATCGTGAAGAAGCGCGCCGCCGCCATCGCGGCCTGATTCGCGCCCACCGATCGGTCGATCGCGGCCCGCCGTCCCGGTGACGGCGGGCCGCTTCGCGTCCGCGCCTGGCCGCCGGCCGATCGCATCGACGCTCAGCCGAGCCAGCGGAACTTGGCGAGCACGGTCGGGCGACGGCGCGACGTGTCATTGTCGGTGACGACCCACAGCATCGTCGCGCCGCGCTCCACCGTCACCGCCAGCCCCTCCGCATTCTCCTGCGCCATCGCCGCGCTGAGATCGGCGACGATCGGGCCGGACAGTGTCGCCCCCGCGCGAATCGAGTCGCGCGCGATCCGCACCAGCACCGAATCGAAGCGCAGCGGCGGGAAATGCCAGCGCCGGTTGAGCACCAGCAGATCGCCGTCGGGCAGCAGCGCCGCGTCGCTCGGCGCGAACCCCGCGGGCGGGCGATAGCGCAACGCCACCCCCACCGCGCCGGGCGCGGTCGGGTCGCGATCGTACAGCAGCGCCGCGCGCGGCTCGCGCATGTTGCGCCAGCCCTCCTGGATCGTGAGGAAGCGCCCGTCGGGGAAGCGCACCAGCGATTCGGGGCCGGTATTGTCGCCCCAGCGCCGCATCGCGGCGGGGCGCACCCGCGCGCGCGCGTGGCGCAGGTCGGGATCGTAGCGCCAGATCGCATTGACCCGCTCATAGCCGATCCAGGCCGCGCCGCTGGCGCGATCGAGCGCGAGCGACTCCGAGTCGCGGTCCTGCTTCATCCAGCCGGTCCCCGGCCCGTCGACGATCGTGACGATCGCGTGCCGCGTCAGCCGCCGCCCCGCGATGCCGAGCCGCAGGAACTGGCCGCCATCGGTGAGCAGCACCGCCTCGCCGCCGCGCAGCGCCAGCGCGGAGAAGCCGCCGAACGCCGGGTCGCGCGACTCGAGCGACAGCGCCCCGACGGGTGCGAGCGGGCCGATCCGCGCGGGCCAGCCCCCGGGGGGCGCGATCGCGCGCGCGGTGACGGTGGCGTCCGCCGCGATCAGCGGCAGCCGCGCCTCGCCCGACCAGCCCGGCACCAGCAACAGCACCGCGAGCAGGGACCAGAACCAGCGCATCACCGGCCTCTACGGGAGCCGTGCCGCGGGGGAAAGCAGGATGAACCTTCGATAACGGGCGCATTCAGGGTCGGCTCAACGCGACTCGAGCATAACCGCATCATCGACGGGATGACCCGCCGACCGGAACAAGCAAACGGGAGATGACAGATGTTCAAGAATCTCGCTCTGGCTGGCGCCGCGCTCGCGATGGGTACCGCCGCGATCGTCCCTGCCACCGCCGACGCGCAGCGTTATTACGGCAGCCGCTATGACCGCGACTATCGCGACGGCCGCTACGACCGTGGGTATCGCGACTATGACCGCCGCGGCGACTATCGTCGCTACAATTACAACCGTCGCTGCTCGAACGGCACCACCGGCACGGTGGTCGGCGCGATCGCGGGTGGCCTGCTCGGCCGGACGATCGACTCGCGCGGTGACCGCACGCTCGGCACGGTGCTCGGCGGCGTCGGCGGCGCGGTCGCGGGCAACGCGATCGAGAAGTCGAACAACCCGCGGTACTGCCGTTAACTTCTTGCGGGTACAGGGGTCAGCGCGGGCGAGCGGCCTGCGCCGCCCCGGCCGCCACGAGTTCCCTCGCGTAGTGTGAGAGGGCGCGGGTCCGGTACCTCCTCGGGGTGCCGGACCCGTAGTCGTGGCGGTCGCCCGCGCACGATCAATACATATGCTGGCCGCCGTTGATGCTCAGCGTCGAGCCGGTGACGAACCCGGCCTCCTCCGAGCACAGGAAGGCGACGCCGCGCGCGATCTCCTGCGCCTGGCCGAGCCGCCCGACCGGGATCTTGGCGACGATCTTCTCCAGCACGTCGGCGGGCACCGCGGCGACCATGTCGGTATCGATATAGCCCGGCGCGATCGCGTTCACCGTCACCCCGGCGCGCGCGCCCTCCTGCGACAGCGCCTTGGTGAAGCCGTGGATGCCGCTCTTCGCCGCGGCGTAATTGACCTGGCCGTACTGGCCGGCCTGGCCGTTGATCGAGCCGATGTTGACGATCCGCCCCCATTTGCGCTCGCGCATCCCGGGGAACACCGCCTTGGCCATGTTGAAGCAACCGCCGAGGTTGGTGTCCATGACCTCCTTCCACATCTGGTAGGTCATCTTCAGGATCGTGCCGTCGCGCGTGATCCCTGCGTTGTTCACCAGCACATCCACCGCGCCGAGCTCGGCGGCGACGCGCGCGCAGCCGTCCTGGCAGGCGTCGTAGTCGGCGACGTCCCATTTGAACGCGGCGATGCCGGTGCGCGCGGTGAAGTCGCGCGCGCGCTCGTCATTGCCCGCGTAATTGGCGGCGACGGTCATGCCGCCGTCGCGCAGCGCGACGCTGATCGCCTCGCCGATGCCCCGTGTACCGCCGGTGACGATCGCGACCCTTGCCATAGCTGCTCTCCCTTGATCTCGCGCAGGCTAGCCGCGGGGCACCCAGCCTTCAAGCTCGCGGGACAGGATCGTGCGCAGCATGTCAACGCCCTGCGGCGAGTCGTTGAGACACGGCAGATAAGCGAAATGCGTGCCGCCCGCGGCGATGAAGCTCTCGCGCCCGCGGATCGCCAGCTCTTCCAGCGTCTCGAGGCAGTCGGCCGAGAAGCCCGGCGCCACCACCGCGACCTTGCGCACGCCGCGCGCGGGCATCGCCTCCAGCGTCGCGTCGGTGGCGGGGCCGAGCCATTTGGCGCTGCCGAAGCGCGACTGGAAGGCGATCGTCAGCGGCCGCCCCGCCAGCCGCTCCGCCAGCGCCTCGCCGAGCAGCCGCGCGGTCTTCTGGCAGTGGCAATGATAGGGATCGCCGCGCTCCAGCGTGCGCTGCGGCATACCGTGGAAGCTGGCGATCAGCGCGTCGGGCGCGAAGTCGAGCGCGTCGAGCGCCTCGCCGACCCGCGCCGCCAGCGCCGCGATATAAGCGGGATCGTCGTGATAGGGCGGCAGCGTCCGCACCGCGGGCTGCCAGCGCCATTGCGCCAGCGCGGCGAAGGCCTTGTCGTTGGCGGTGGCGGTCGTCGCGGCGCAATATTGCGGGTAGAGCGGCGCGAGCAGGATGCGCTCGCACCCCGCCGCCTTCATCGCCGCCAGCCGGTCCGCGATCGCGGGGTTACCGTAGCGCATCGCCCAGTCGACCAGCACGCCGTCGCCGAACGCGTCCTTGAGCGCCTCGGCCTGCGCGCGCGTCACCGCGGCGAGCGGCGATCCCGCCGCGCTCCACACCTGGCGATAGGCGTGCGCCGACTTCTTCGGCCGCGTCGTCAGCACGATGCCGCGCAGGATCGGCTGCCACGCGATCCTGGGCAGCTCCACCACGCGCGGGTCGGACAGGAATTCGGCGAGATAGCGCCGCACCGCGCGCACGTCCGCCGAATCGGGCGTGCCGAGGTTGACGAGCAGGACGCCGACGCGCGGCGGCGGGACGGTGGGATGGTCGGCGGGCAGCATGGGCTCAATTCCTCAGCGGCAGCGCGCGCGATCGCGCGCCCGTGGCGGCGAACAGCGCGTTGGCGACGGCGGGCGCGACCGCGGGCACGCCCAGGTCGCTGACGCCGCCGCTGTCGGCGCTGCTCGGGATCAGTTCGACGCTCAGCTCGGGCGCGGTCGCCAGCGTCGGCAGGCCGACCGCGCCGAGCTGGCGCACCGTGGCGAGATCGTCGCGGTACTGCGCCGCCGCGCCGGTCGCGGCGGCGACCCCGAAGATCAGGCCGCCCTCGATCTGCTGGCGGACGATATCGGGGTTGATCGCGCGCCCGCAATCCACCGCGGCGACCAGCCGGGTGACGCGCGCCGCCCCGGCCGCGCCGCGCTCGGCCTCGGCCAGCACCGCGATCGCGCTGCCGGCGAGGCGGTGGCAGGCGATCCCCTGGCCGCTGCCCGGTACCCCGCCGCTCCACCCGCCCAGCTCGGCCGCGGTGGTGAGACAGCGCGCCAGCCGCGCGTCGCCGCCGAGCAGCGCGACGCGATAGGACATCGGCTCGCTCCCCGCGGCGCGCGCGAGCTCGTCGATGAAGCTCTCGGTGAAGAAGGCGGTGTAACCATCGGCGCCGCCGCGCAGATGCCCGGTCGGCAGGTCGAGCGCGACGGGATGATGGTCCACCGCCCACGCGGGCAGCCGATAGGGCGGGATCGCGCCCGCGGTGGCGTAGCGGTCCGCCGTCGCGGGCAGCGCGGCGGCGAGGCGGCGCAGCGGATCGTCCGCGAGCAGCCGCCGCGCCAGCTCGCGGCCGGTAGCGGGCGCCGCGATCGCGGCATGCCACGCCAGGATCGCGCCATTGGCGCCGAGCCACGCGCGCATCCGCGCCTTGGCGGGCGCGCGCACGCGATCGTGCAGCAGCGCCTCGCCGCGCGACCAGCAGAGCTGCACCGGGCGGCGCAACCCGCGCGCCAGCACCGCCGCCTGCGCCGCGACGTCATGTTCGAGCGCGGCGCCGAACGCGCCGCCGACCTGCATCGGATGGACGATCACGTCATGCTCGGCGACGTCGATCGCGCGGGCCGCGGCGGCGCGCGCCAGCGTCGGCGCCTGGGTGGCGAGCCACAGCTCGAGCCGCCCGTCGCGCCACTGCGCGGTCGCGGCGGGGGTCTCCAGCGCGGCGTGGAGCGCGGGCGCGACATCGTAGACCGCCTCGACCAGCCGCGCGCCGCGCGGCACCGCGGCGACGTCGCCCAGCCCCGCCACGCGCGCGCCGGGCCGCGCCAGCGCCGCGTCGAGCGCGCGCGCGATCGCGGCGTCGTCGACGCGCGTGCCGTGGCGCGCGAACCGCGGCGCGAGCGCGGCGACGCCGCGATTGGCCGACCACCAGTCGCTCGCCACCGCCGCGACCCAATGGTCCGTGGTCACCACCGACAGCACGCCACGCACCCGCTCCGCCGCGGCGCGGTCGCAGCCGACCAGCCGCGCGCCGGGCTGCGGCCCCTGGCGCACGCTGGCGAACACCATGTCGGGGAGGCGCACGTCGGCGACGAAATTGGCCGAGCCGTCGACCTTGGCGGGCGAGTCGAGCCGGGGCAGCGGCTCGCCGCTCAGCCGTGCCTCGTCGCCGACGCGCAGCGTCAGCTCGTCGGGCACGCGCCCGCGCGCCGCCGCCTCGGCCAGCTCGGCGAAGCGCAGCCGCCGCTCGCCGAGCAGCACGAAGCCGCCGCGCGTCTCGCACGCGCGCCAGTCGGCGTCCCAGCGCGCCGCGGCGGCCTGGCACAGCAGCGCGCGCGCCGCCGCGCCTGCCGCGCGCAGCGGCGCCTCGAACTGGCGCACCGAGCTCGACCCGGCGGTGACGAGCAGGGCGTCGCGCGTCCAATGTTCGTCGCGCACCGCCGCCGGGACGCGCGCCAGCGCGTCGCCGAACAGCAGCTCGGCGCCGAGCGGATTGGCGTAGGGCGGGGCGAGCGGGGCGCTCTCCACCCCGACGGTGCGCCAGTCGGCGCCGAGCTCGTCCGCGACGATCTGCGCCAGCACGGTGTAGCTGCCCTGGCCGTGCTCGCATTGCGGCACCGCGACGATCACCTGCCCGTCGCGCGCGATCTTGAGGAAGGCGCCGAACGCGGCCTCGCCCGGCGCGACCGGCAGGCCGGCGCGATACTGGCGCGGCCAGGCCGCCCAGGCGACCACCAGCCCGACGCCGGCGCCCCCGGAGATCAGCAGCTTGCGTCGGGTCAGCGCGGCCATCACCCGGCGGTAGCGGGGTGCGCCGCGTCAAGGAAGCGCGAAAGCTCGGTCAGGCTGATCGAGCGCGCGATCGCGCGGCGCGGCGCGGCGCGGCCGCTCAGGCCGCCGCCACCTCATCCGCCACCAGCGCGCGATAGCGGCGGCGCAGCGCGATCTTGTCGATCTTCTCGGTGCCGAGCCGCGGCAGCGGCGCCTCCTCGATCCACAGCCGCACGGGCACCTTGAAGGCGGCGACATGCTGCGCGAGGAACAGCAGCAGGTCCTCGGCCGCCACCCCGCCGGGCTCGCCGAGATGGACCACCGCGCCCGGCACCTCGCCGTAGCGCGCGTCGGCCAGACCGAACACCGCCGCCTCCGCCACCAGCGGGTGCGCGTAGAGCGCGGCCTCCACCTCCTGGCAGCTGATATTCTCGCCGCCGCGGATGATGATGTCCTTCTTGCGGTCGACGATGAAGAGATAGCCGTCCGCGTCGAGATAGCCGAGGTCGCCGGTGCGGAAGAAACCGTCCGCGGTGAAGGCCGCTTCGGTGTCCGCCGGGCGGCCCCAATATTCCTGGAAATTGGCGGCGGAGCGGATGCCGATCTCGCCGGTCTCGCCCTGCGCCAGCGCGCTGCCGGCGTCGTCGAGGATCGCCAGCTCGACCAGCGGCGGCGAGGCGCGCCCCGCCGAGGCGGGCTTGGCGGTATAGTTGCTGCGCCAGTTGCCGGTGCCGATCGCGTTGGTCTCGGTCAGCCCGTAGCCGATCAGCGGCGCGCCGGTCAGCTCGGCGTCGAGCCGACGGACGTGGTCCACCGGGCGCGGCGCGCCGCCCGCGGCGAAATCGGTGACGGTGGACAGGTCGTAGCGCGCGCGCTCCGGGTGGTTGACCATCTCGTAGCTCATCAGCGGCACGCCGACGAAATAGGTCACCTTCTCGCGCTCGATCAGCTGCATCGCCTGTTCGGCGTCCCATTTGGGCATCAGCACCAGCTTGCGCCCCATCGCGAAGCTCTGGAGCAAGGTGGGCACCATCGCGGTGACGTGGAACAGCGGCAGGTTGAGCAGGGTCGCGGGCTGCAGGCCGGTGAGCGCGCCGTCCTGCGCCGCGATCCCCATCATCATCAGCGCCGAGGCGAGGAAGTTGAACGTGCCCTGCAGCACCTGGAAATGCGTCGACAAGGCGCCCTTGGACTGGCCGGTCGAGCCCGAGGTGAACAGGATCGTCGCGTGATCGTCGCCACCGAGCGCGGGGAGGGTCGCCGCGGCGTCATCGTCGGCGAAGGCCAGCACCTCGGCCAGCGCGACCTCGACCGGCTGGAGATCGTCGAAGATCTCGACCCGCACCGCCGCCCCGCCAGGGATGGCGGCGAGCCGGCGCGCGCGCGGCGCGTCGGCGAACACCAGCACGACGTCGACCTCGTCGAGCGCGGCGGCCATCTCCTCGGCCTGCCACCAGCCGTTGAGCAGCGTCGCCACGCCGCCGGCCATGATGATCGCCATGTAGAGCACGATCCACGACGGCGAGTTGCGCGCCGCGATCGCCACCCGGTCGCCGCGGCGCACGCCATAGCCCGCGACCAGCGCGCGCGCGGCGCGACTCGCCAGCGCGTGGACCGTGGCGAAGCTCAGCCGCTCGTCGCCAGCGACCAGCAATTCGGCGGCGCCATGCTGGTGGCAGAAATGCGCGAAATAGGCGGGCAGCGTCGGCGGCGCGGCGGCGATCATCGGCAGCGTCCGGCCGAAACGCTCGACCTGTCCGAGGGGTAGCTGGCCACCGTCGCCGGTCAGCGCCGCCATCACCGCGTCCATCCGCCGGTCGAGCTCGGAAGCCATCACTCTCTCCGCTTGGTTCTATGCTTTCCTCCCCTTATGCAGGCGCCATTGAGAAGGGGAAAGCCTTGATCCTGTCCGCCCTCGCCGCCGCCGTCCCGGCTGCCGGCGCCGCCACCGGCCACGTCCGTTTCGCCGACCTCGGGCTGCATCCCGACGTCTTCTCGATCGGCGTGTTCACGCTGCGCTGGTACAGCCTGGCTTATATCGCGGGCATCGTCGTCGGCTGGTGGTATCTGCTCAAACTGCTGGCCCAGCCCGGCGCACCGATGGCGCGGCGCCACGCCGATGACCTGGTGTTCTACGCCACGCTGGGGATCATCCTGGGCGGGCGGGTCGGCTATGTCCTGTTCTACGGCCCCGAGATGTTCGCCAAGCCGCTGTCGATCCTGCGGCTGTGGGACGGCGGCATGTCGTTCCACGGCGGGGTGATCGGCACCTCGCTGGGGATCATCTGGTTCGCGCGGAAGAACAAGCTCAACTGGCTGCGCGTCCACGATTACGTCGCCTGCGCGGTGCCCTTCGGCCTGTTCTTCGGGCGGCTCGCCAATTTCGTCAACGGCGAGTTGTGGGGCAAGCCCGCCAGCGTGCCCTGGGCGATCGTGTTCGAGCGCACCGTGCCTTACGGCGTGCCCGAGCCGGCGCGCCACCCGAGCCAGCTCTACGAGGCGGGGCTGGAGGGCATCGCCTTGTTCGTGCTGCTGTGGTTCTTCTTCTGGCGCACCGACGCGCGCTACCAGCCGGGCAAGTTGGTCGGGCTGTTCCTCGCCGGCTATGGCGTGGCGCGCTTCACCGTCGAGTTCTTCCGCGAGCCCGACGCGCAGCTGCGCGCCTTCGCCGAATATACCGGCCTGCACATGGGCCAGTGGCTGTGCGTGCCGATGATCCTGGCGGGTGCGGTGCTGATCGTCACCGCGCCGCGCCGGCGCCAGCGCGTCGAGGCCACGGTCGGGCTGGACAGCGTGGCGTGAGCGACGCGCTGCTCGCCGAGCGGCTGGCACGCGCGATCACGCTGGGCGGGCCGATCCCGGTCAGCCAGTTCATGGCCGCCGCCAACGCGCATTATTACGCGACGCGCGACCCGCTCGGCGCCGCGGGCGACTTCACCACCGCGCCCGAGATCAGCCAGATGTTCGGCGAGCTGATCGGCGCCTGGGCCGCCGACCTGTGGGACCGCGCCGGTCGCCCCGCGGTGGTCTGGGTCGAGCTCGGCCCAGGTCGCGGCACGCTCAGCGCCGACGCGCTGCGCGTGATGGCGCGCGCCGGGCTGACGCCGCCGGTCCACCTGGTCGAGACCAGCGCGACGCTGCGCGCGGCGCAGGCCGAGCGGCTGCCCGGCGCGACCTGGCACGATTCGCTCAACACGCTGCCCGAGGACGTGCCGCTGCTCGCCGTGGCCAACGAGTTCTTCGACGCGCTGCCGATCCGCCAGCTCGTCCGCCGCGCCGACGCGTGGCACGAGCGGCTGGTGGCGTGCCAGGACACGCTGTTCGTGCCGATCGCGGGCGCCGCGGTGCCCGACACGATCGTGCCGCCGGCGTTGCGCGACGCCGCGCCGGGCGCGGTGATCGAGACCTCGCCCGCCAGCGTCGCGGTGATGGCCGACCTCGCCGCGCGGATCGTCGCGCAGGGCGGCGCCGCGCTGGTGATCGACTATGGCTATGAGGGGCCGGCGATCGGCGACACGCTCCAGGCGGTACGCGCGCACGCCTTCGCCAACCCGTTCGAGGCGCCGGGCGAGCAGGACCTCACCGCGCACGTCGACCTGGCGACCTTGGGGCTGGTCGCCACCGCCTCGGGCGCGCGCTGCGACGGGCCGGTCGGCCAGGGCGCCTTCCTGCGCGCGCTCGGGATCGACCAGCGCGCCGCGGCGCTCGGCGAACGGGTGACACAGGATCGCGACCGGCTGGTCGAGCAGATGGGGGAGTTGTTCAAGGTGATCGCCGTGACTCACGAAACATGGCCGCGCCCGGCGGGCCTCGCATGATGCCGCGTCCCAGGCTGCGGCGCGCGACGGTGGACGATGCCGCCAGCCTCGCGGGCGTGGCGCGCGCGACCTTCACCGAGACGTTCGGCACGCTCTACTCCGCCGCCGACCTCGCCACCTTCCTCGAGCAGCATACGCCCGAGGACTGGGCGCGCGAGGTCGCCGACCCGGGCTATGCGGTGCAGATCGTCGAGATGGGGCATGTCGCGGTCGGCTATATCAAGCTGGGGCCGCCCAAATTGCCCTTCACCCCGCCCGAGGGCGCGATCGAGCTGCGGCAATTCTACCTGCTCAAGCCGTGGCAGGGCTCGGGGCTCGGGCCGGAGATGATGGAATGGGCGCTGGCCGAGGCGCGGCGGCGCGGGCACCAGGCGATCTATCTCTCGGTGTTCACCGACAATCTGCGCGCGCGGCGGTTCTACGCCAAATATGGCTTCGAGGACGTCGGCCCGTATCAGTTCATGGTCGGCGACCATGCCGACGAGGACATCGTGATGCGTCGCGCGCTGTGACGGCGCCCGAGCCCTTTCGCGCGCGGCTGCTCGGCGCGGTGCCGCACGGCTTTCTCGGGCGCGCGGGGGGCGTGTCGGAGGGGCTCTACGCCGGGCTCAACTGCGGGATCGGCTCGGACGACGATGCCGCCGCGGTCGCCGCCAATCGCGACGCCGCGCTGGCGGCGGTGGCGCCGGGGGCGTGCCTGCTGACACCCTATCAGGTCCACTCCGCCGACTGCGTCACGGTCGACGCCCCCTTCGCCAAGCGGCCGCGCGCCGACGCGCTCGCCACCGCGACGCCGGGGCTGGCGCTGGGGGTGGTCACCGCCGACTGCGCGCCGGTGCTGCTCGCCGACCCGGTCGCGGGCGTGGTCGGCGCGGCGCACGCGGGATGGAAGGGCGCGCTGGCGGGGGTGACCGACGCCACCGTCGCGGCGATGGAGGCGCTGGGCGCGGCGCGCGAGCGGATCGTCGCCGCGGTCGGGCCGTGCATCGCGCGCGCCAGCTACGAGGTGGACGCGGGCTTCCGCGCGCGCTTCCTCGACGATGATTCCGCCAACGAGCGCTTCTTCGCCGACGGCCGCGCGGGGCACGCGCGCTTCGATCTGGAGGGGTATGTCGCGCACCGGCTCGCCGCGGCGGGGGTGGTGCGGGTCGAGATGCTGGGGCTCGACACCTATGCCGACGCGCGGCGCTTCTTCAGCTACCGCCGCTCGACGCATCGCGGCGAGCCGGGCTACGGCCGCCAGATCGCGATCATCGCGGTGGGCTGAGGCGCCGGCGGCGTCGGGACCCAGTCTCAAGCGCTACCCCGGTGGACGCGAGACCGTCGCGAGAGGCACGGGACCCTCTTCTTTCCGTCATCCCGGACTTGTTCCGGGATCCACCCCACCGCGAGAGCAACGCGCACCGAGTTCGCGGGACGGTGGATCTGGACCCAAAAAGGCTCATTGTCGCGGAAGCTGCTTGCCCCCGTCATCCCGGGCTTGACCCGGGATCCATCGCGCCGCGAGAACGGCTCGCGTTGCTCTCGCGGCACCATGGATCCCGGCGCGAGGCCGGGATGACGGTGATGAAGAGCAATCCGCCTTTTGGGTCCGGACCCGTGGATCCCGGAACAAGTCCGGGATGACGGGATCGGTGGTGACAAAGGTCCCGCGTTTGCCGGAGTGGGGGAGGAGCTCCCCCCCACCGCCGCTCACAGCACGAAGCGGCTGAGGTCCGAGTTGCGCGCCACGCTCGCCAGCTGCCTGTCGACATAGGCCGCGTCGACCACCAGCGCCTCGCCCGCGCGGTCCTCGGCGTCGAAGCTCACCTCCTCGAGCAGTTTCTCCATCACGGTCTGGAGCCGGCGCGCACCGATATTCTCGATCTCGCCGTTCACCTCGGCCGCGATCCGCGCCACCGCGCGGATGCCGTCCTCGGTGAAGCTCACGTCCACCCCCTCGGTCGCGATCAGCGCGCGATATTGCGCCGGCAGCGACGCCTTGGTGTCGGACAGGATCGCGACGAAATCGTCCTCCGTCAGCCCCTTGAGCTCGACGCGGATCGGCAGGCGGCCCTGCAGCTCGGGCAGCAGGTCGCTCGGCTTGGCGACGTGGAACGCGCCCGAGGCGATGAAGAGAATATGATCGGTCTTCATCGGGCCGTACTTCGTCGACACCGTCGTGCCCTCGATCAGCGGCAGCAGGTCGCGCTGCACGCCCTCGCGGCTGACCGAGCCGCCGCGCACGTCGCTCACCGCGATCTTGTCGATCTCGTCGAGGAAGACGATGCCATTGGCTTCGGCGTCGGCCAGCGCGACGCGGCTGACCTCGTCCTGGTCGAGGCGCTTGTCCGCCTCCTCCTCGACGAGCTTCTCCCATGCCGCGGGCACCAGCAGCTTGCGCCGCTGCTTCGGCCCGCCGCCGAACGCCTTGCCCATCATCTCGGACAGGTTGATCATGCCGACCGAGCCCTGCCCGCCGGGCAGCTCGAACGGCATCTGCGGCGCCTGCTGGAGCTCCAGCTCGATCTCGGTCTCGGCGAGATGCCCGTCGCGGAAGCGCTGCTTGAAGCTCTCGCGCGTCGCCTGGCTCGAGTCCTTGCCCACCAAAGCGTCGAGCAGCCGGTCCATCGCCGCGGCCTCGGCCTTGTCCTTCACCGCGAGCCGGCGGCGCTCCTTCTCGAGCCGCACCGCCTCCTCGACCAGGTCGCGCGCGATCTGCTCGACGTCGCGGCCGACATAGCCGACCTCGGTGAACTTGGTCGCCTCCACCTTGACGAAGGGCGCGTCGGCCAGCTTGGCGAGGCGGCGGCTGATCTCGGTCTTGCCGCAGCCGGTCGGCCCGATCATCAGGATGTTCTTGGGCGTTACCTCGTCGCGCAGGTCGGGCGACAGTTTCTGCCGCCGCCAGCGGTTGCGCAGCGCCACCGCGACCGCGCGCTTGGCCTCCTTCTGGCCGATGATGTGCGCGTCGAGCGCGGCGACGATCGCCTTGGGGGTGAGATTATCGTTCATGCGGAATCAGAGCCTTCGTCGGCGAATGTTGAGTAAGTTGAGCCGCTGCGCGGGATCGCGCGCGGTTCAGTTCGCGCTGTCGAGCGTCTCGATCGTCAGCCGGTCGTTGGTGTAGACGCACACCTCCGCGGCGATCGCCATCGCGCGGCGGCAGATCGTCTCGGCGTCCTGCTCGTAATCGACCAGCGCGCGTGCCGCGGCGAGCGCGTAATTGCCGCCCGAGCCGATCGCGGCGATCCCGGCCTCGGGCTCGAGCACGTCGCCGTTGCCCGTGAGGATCAGCGTCACGTCCCTGTCGGCGACGATCATCATCGCCTCCAGGTTGCGGAGATATTTGTCGGTGCGCCAGTCCTTGGCCAGCTCGACCGCGGCGCGCATCAGATGGCCGCCGTGGCGCTCCAATTTGGCCTCGAGCCGCTCGAACAAGGTGAAGGCGTCGGCGGTGGCGCCGGCGAAGCCGCCGATCACCTTGCCGTCGCCTAAGGTGCGCACCTTGCGCGCGTTGGGCTTCATCACGGTCTGGCCCATCGAGACCTGACCGTCGCCGACCACGACGACCTTGCCGCCGCGTCGAACCGATAGGATGGTGGTGCCGTGCCAGACCGGCGCGGCGTGTGGATCGTTCCCGCTCATGCCGCGCGATATGGGGACCATAGCGGGGGGTCGGCAAGTGTGCCCGGAAAGGACGAATTCGGTAACCCAGGCTGTGGCACTGCGGCGCCGCCCGCGGCATAGCGGCGGGTGGAGAGTGAGTAGCGATGATTACCGACAGGGACCGGCTGTATTTCCAGAGCCGCGCCGAAGCCGAACTCAAGCTGGCCGCCGAAGCGAAGGATCACGCGGTCTGCCAGGCGCATTACGAGATGGCGACACAGTATCTCGAGGCGGCGCACGGCGCGCACATGCGCCTGCCGCCCGACCCGCAGCGGATGGCGCGCCACGGCTGAGGTGGGGCACATCCCCTCCCCGGCTCCCTGCGGGCGGACCCGGAAGATCCATGGTTGAGGACGTGGCGCGGCCGTTCCGTCATCCCGGGCTCGACCCGGGATCCATGGCGCCGCGAGCGCACCGGCGTCGCTCTCGCGGAAGGATGGATCCCGGGTCGAGCCCGGGATGACGGACGGGCCGGGATGACGGCGCTGGCCCCGGAGGGACGAACAAACGGCCCTTCTCGTCGCAGCCTGTCACGCGCGTGAGGGATTAGCGGCAGATCGGACCGCGGAAGGGGCAGCCCCCTTCCCGATCCGACCCCGTCGGCGCCTAGACCGCGGCGGTGATCGCCTTGAGGTCGACGATCGGGCGCGCGCCGAAATGCTGGATCACCTCGGCGGCGCAGATCGCGCCGAGCGTCAGCGACGCTTCCAGCGACTTGCCGCGCGCCTGGCCGAACAGGAAGCCCGCCGCGAACAGGTCGCCCGCGCCGGTGGTGTCGACCACCTGGTCGATCGGCTGCGCCGGCATGGTGACGCGCGCGTCGCCCGCGATCGCGGTGGCGCCGCGCTCGCTCAGCGTGACCACCACCAGCGGCACCTTGGCCTTCACCGCCGCGATCGCCGCCTCGACGTCGCCCGTCTCGGTCAGCGACATGATTTCCGCCTCGTTGGCGAACAGCAGGTCGATCAGCCCGGCGTCGATCAGCTCGTGGAAGGCGGCGCGGTGGCGGTCGATCACGAACTCGGCGGAGAGCGTGAAGGCCACCTTGCGCCCGGCCGCGCGCGCGACGTCGATCGCGGCGCGCATCGCCGCGCGCGGCTCCTCCGGATCCCACAGATAGCCCTCGAGATAGAGGTAGCGCGCGTCCGCGATCAGCGCGCGGTCCAGCGCCGCCTCGGGCAGATAGTGCGAGGCGCCGAGGAAGGTGTTCATCGTGCGCTGCCCGTCGGGCGTGACGAAGATCAGGCAGCGGCCGGTGGTCGGCGCGCCGGCGCGCGCGGGCGTGTCGAAGCGGATGCCCGCGGCGCGGATGTCGTGCGCGAAGACGTCGCCGAGCTGGTCGTCGGCGACCTGGCCGATGAAGGCGCAGGACGCGCCCAGCGCCGCCATGCCCGCGATCGTGTTCGCCGCCGAACCGCCCGACACTTCCTGCCCCGGCCCCATCTTGGCGTAGAGCGTGTCCGCCTCCTCGGGCGAGAAGACCAAGGCCATCGCTCCCTTGGTCATGCCGTTCTCGGCGACGAAGGCGTCGCTCGCGGGCGAGAGGATGTCGACGATGGCGTTGCCGATCGCGACGACGTCGTAACGGGGTTCGGTCAAGGGGATGGTCCTGCTGTCCGGGAAAGCGCCCGCCTATCCGCCGCCCGCGGCTTGCGCAACCGCGGCGCAGGGCGCAACGCTGGCGCGATCATGGTGCGTGCGCTGCTGCTCTCGATCGGTCAGCTCGGTGATCCGCCGGTGCTGCGCGTGCTGCTGCAGTCGCTGGCGGTGACGCTGGCGCTGTTCGCCGCGCTGGCGCTCGGCCTGTGGTGGCTGGTCGACGCCGCGCTGGCGGGCTGGGCGTGGCACGGCACGCTGGCGGGGGCGGCGGCGGTGGTGGTCACCGCGCTGGCCTTCTGGCTGCTGTTCCGCGCGATCGCGATCCTGGTGGTGGGCCTGTTCGCCGACCAGGTCGTCGCCGCGGTGGAGCGCCGCCATTATCCCGCCGCCGCGGCCGCCGCGCGCGCGGTGCCGCTGGCGCGCGGGCTGGCGATGGGGCTGGGATCGGCGGCGCGCTTCGTCGCGGTGAACCTGCTGCTGCTGCCGCTCTACCTCGCGCTGCTCGTCACGGGGGTGGGCACCGCGGCGCTGTTCTTCCTGGTCAACGCCTGGCTGCTCGGGCGCGACCTCGGCGACATGGTGGCGGCGCGCCACCTGCCGCGCGCGGCGATGCGAGACTGGCACGCGGCGACCGCCGGGCGCCGGTTCGTGCTGGGGCTTGCCGGCACTGCGCTGTTCGTGGTTCCGCTGCTCAACATCCTCGCCCCCGTGCTCGGCGCGGCGATGGCGACCCATCTCTATCACGGAGCCCGTCGATGATCCCGCCCCGCCGTGTCGCCGCGCTGCTCCCCGCGCTCGCGATCGCCGGCTGCACCGCCACCGCGCCGACCAGCGCGCCGCGCCCGCGCCCGGTCGCGGTGGCGATGCCGAGCATGGGGCTGGAGAGCGTGATGGGGAAGAACGAGGCGGCGCTGGTGCGCGGCTTCGGCCAGCCCGACGCGGACATCCGCGAGGGCCAGGCGCGCAAGCTGCAATTCTCGAGCGCGATCTGCATCCTCGACGCCTATCTCTACCCGCCCGAGGGCGGCGGCGAGGCGGTGGTGACCTGGGTCGATTCGCGCCAGCGCGACGGGCGCGCGATCGATCGGGCGAGCTGCGTCGCGGCGCTGGCGCGGCGCGACGGCGGCAAATAGCCGGGCGGGAGCCTTTCCCCCGCCCGGCATCGCGCTCAGCCGCCCCCCGCCAGCGCGGCGAGCAGCAGCAAAGCGACGATATTGGTGATCTTGATCATCGGGTTCACCGCCGGGCCGGCGGTGTCCTTGTAGGGGTCGCCGACGGTGTCGCCGGTCACCGCGGCCTTGTGCGCCTCCGAGCCCTTGCCGCCATGGTTGCCGTCCTCGATGAACTTCTTGGCATTGTCCCAGGCGCCGCCGCCCGAGGTCATCGACAGCGCCACGAACAGCCCCGAGACGATCACGCCGAGCAGCATCGCGCCCAGCGCGGCAAATCCGCTCGCCTGCCCGTCCACCGCGGTGACGATGAAGTAGAGCGCGATCGGTGACAGCACCGGCAGCAGCGAGGGCACGATCATCTCGCGGATCGCGGCGCGGGTGACGAGATCGACGGTACGGCCGTAATTGGGCCGGCTGGTCCCCTGCATGATGCCGGGATTGTCGCGGAACTGCTGGCGCACCTCCTCGACCACCGCGCCCGCCGCGCGCCCCACCGCGGTCATCCCGAAGGCGCCGAACAGATACGGCAGCAGCGCGCCGAGCAGCAGCCCGACGATCACGTACGGGTTGCTGAGCGAGAAGTTGACCGACAAATCGGGGAAATAGGTCTGCAGGTCGGTGGTGTACGCGCCGAACAGCACGAGCGCGGCGAGCCCGGCCGAGCCGATCGCATAGCCCTTGGTCACCGCCTTGGTGGTGTTGCCGACCGCGTCGAGCGCGTCGGTGCGCTCGCGCACCTCGTCCTCCAGCCCCGCCATCTCGGCGATGCCGCCGGCATTGTCGGTCACCGGGCCGTAGGCGTCGAGCGCCACCACCATCCCCGCCTGCGCCAGCATCGCGGTCGCGGCGAAGGCGATGCCGATGATCCCGGCGAGCTTGTACGCCGCGACCACCGCGACCACGATCACCAGGGTCGGCAGCGCGGTCGCCTCGAGGCTGATCGCGAGGCCCTGGATCACGTTGGTGCCGTGGCCGGTCTCGCTCGCCTTGGCGATCGACTTGACCGGACGGTAGTTGGTGCCGGTATAATATTCGGTGATCCACACGATCAGCCCGGTCACCGCCAGCCCGATCAGCATCGAGAAGAACAGGTCGTAGCCGGTGAAGGCGCTCGCCGCGGGCACACCCGCGACGCCGCTCGCCGCCGGCGAGGCGGCGCCCGCGTCGGGCACCGCGCCGCTGCCGGCGTCGAGGAAGCCCGCCCCGCCGATCACGCGGTGCAGGTCGCCGAGCGTCCACTGCGTCACCGCCCAGATCGCCGGGATCGACAGCAGCGCCGAGGTCCAGAAGCCCTTGTACAAGGCGCCCATGATCGAGCCACCGCCGAGCCGCACCATATAGGTGCCGATGATCGAGGTGACGATGCACACGCCGCCGACCGCGAGCGGCAGGCTCATCAGCCGCATCAGCTCGCCCGCGTCGGCCTGGATCAGCAGCGCGATCGACACCATGGTGACGCCGAGCGTGACGACATAGGTCTCGAACAGGTCGGCCGCCATGCCGGCGCAGTCGCCGACGTTGTCGCCGACATTGTCCGCGATCACCGCGGGGTTGCGCGGATCGTCCTCGGGGATGCCGGCCTCGACCTTGCCGACCAGGTCGGCGCCGACGTCGGCCGCCTTGGTGAAGATGCCGCCGCCCAGCCGCGCGAAGATCGAGATCAGCGAGGCGCCGAACGCCAGCGCGGTGAGCGCCTCGACGATCGCGCGGTCGTTGGGCAACAGCCCCGCCGGCCCGGTGAGATACCAGAAGAACAGGGCGATGGAGAGCAGGCCCAGCCCGGCGACGAGCATCCCCGTCACCGCGCCCGAGCGGAACGCCATCGTCAACCCGCGCTGGAGCGTCGAGCGCGCCGCCTCGGCGGTGCGGACGTTGGCGCGCACCGAGATCGTCATGCCGACGAAACCCGCGACGCCCGAGAGCACAGCGCCGATGACGAAGCCGACCGTGGAGAGCAGCCCGAGCGTGACCGCGAGCACAATCGCGACGATCGCGCCGACCACGGCGATGGTGGTGTATTGGCGCCCGAGATAGGCCTTGGCGCCCTCCTGGATCGCGCTGGCGATATCCTGCATCCGCTCATTGCCCGGCGACGCGGCGAGCACCTGGCGGCTGGTGACGAAGCCATAGAGTACGGCGATGACGCCGCAGACGATGGCAAGGTAGACGATCGTCATGCCTCACATCCCTCCTGTTGCGCGCCCGGTCTGTCGCCGGGAGGTGTCGCGCGGGAGGCGGAGGCTAACATGCGGGAACGTCAGCGCAACCCGTGCTCATACCCGAGCCGGCGCGGGGTCGGCAGCGGCTCGCCGGCGCGGGTCAGCCGCAGCCCGGCGCCGGGCTCGAACCGCCCGACGCGGGTCGCCGGCACCGGTGGGACGACGTCGGGCGCGGCGGCGAACAGCAATTCGTAATCGTCGCCAGCGGTCGCCGCGGCGAGCGCGTCGGTGCCCCCCGCCGCCAGCGGCACGTCGGCGAGCTCGACCGTCACCGCGACGCCGCTCGCCGCCGCCATCCGCGCGGCGTCGATCAGCAGCCCGTCGGAGACGTCCATCATCGCGGCGACCAGCGGCGCCAGCGCGCGTCCCTCGGCCAGTCGCGGCACCGGGCGGCGGTAGCGCGCCAGCAGCGCCGCGTCGCCGTGACCCGCGCGCGCGATCGCCAGGCCCGCGCCAGCGTCGCCGATCGTGCCGGTGACCCAGAGCGTGTCGCCCGCGCGCGCGCCCGACCGCGGCGGGGCGGCGGCGTCGCGCCCGATCGCGGCGAGCGTCAGCACGCGCGGCGCGCCCGCGGGCAGCGTCACCGTGTCGCCGCCGAGCAGCGCGCCGCCGAGGGCGCGCAGCGCGGCGTCGAGCCCGTCCATGAAGGCGGCGTCCCACGCGGCGTCGCGCAGCGGGTAGTTGAGCAGCACGCCCTCGACCAGCGCCCCCTTGGCGGCGAGATCGGAGTAATTGGTCGCGAGCAGCTTCCACGCCACGTCGCCGGCGGGGTCGTCGGGGAGGAAGTGGACGCCCTCGACCAGCGTGTCGGTGGTGAGCGTATAGCCGCCCAGCGACGCGGAATCGTCGGTGAGCCCATGCGCGCCGGGGTGGAGCGGCAGGCGGCGCAGGCGCGCGAGGAGATCGGCCTCGGTCATGCGCGCGGCATAGCCGCGGCCGGCAGGGTTGTCGTGCGTGGCGAACCGCTCGTTAACGCCCGCTGGTTATGGCCGATCGCTTGACAGGAGCTGACGATGTCGGGCGTACCGGCCGAACATGATGACCTGCGCCGGCGGATGGCGCGTTTCCTCCCCCTGATGGACTCCACCGGCCACGCCAGCGGCGTGCTGCTGCGCGAGCGGCTCGAGTTCTCGCGCCTCTTCCAGACGCACAGCCAGGAGGAGCAGCGCGCCGTCGTCGCGCGTGCCGCCGCCGAGCCGGGCTTTGCGCCCACCGCGGCGGCGTATCGCGACCAGCTCGACCGGCTGCGCGCGGACTATAGCGCGCATATCGCGCACTGGCCGCCCGCCGCGATCGGCACCGACCCCGCCGGCTATCGCGCCGCGGTGGTGACCTTGCAGCGCCGCTTCCACGACCTGCTCGCCTGGGAGGAACGCCACCTGCTGTGACCGGCGCGGCCCCGCTATAATAAGAGCGTTGCGTCATCGTGACCGCGCGCCCGATCGTCATGGCTCCGCAGGAGCAGCGGCTCGAGCGCTCGCGGCACGATGGATCCCGGATCGAGGCCGGGATGACGGGAGGTGCGCGACGATCCCTGTGAGGGAGCGGGAGGTGCGCGATGACCGAGCGGCGGGCGGAACTGGAGGCAGCGGAGCGGCGCGCGCTCGATCTGCTCGCGGCGATCGAGGCGCGCGGGCTGATCGCGCCGGGGCGCAGCGAGCGCGAGGTCGAGCGCGACATCTACGCGCTGGCCGAGCGCGACTTCGGCGTCGAGAAACACTGGCACAAGCGGATCGTGCGCGCCGGCGCCAACACGCTGGCGATCGCGGCGGACAACCCGCCGGTGCGCGACATCGCCGCCAATGACATCGTCTTCCTCGATCTCGGCCCGGTGTTCGGCACCTGGGAGGCCGATGTCGGCGCGAGCTACGCGCTGGGCGACGACCCGGTGAAGCACGCTCTGTGCCGCGAGCTGGAGGCGCAGTTCGCCGCGGTCTGCGCGCGCTTCCGCGACGCGCCCGACATTACGGGCGCGGCGCTGTACGCCTTCGCGTGCGAGTCGGCCGCGGCGGCGGGATGGCGCTTCGGCGGGCGGATCGCGGGGCATATCGTCGCGGAATTCCCGCACGCGCGGCTGCCCGGTGCGAAGCAGGTCCACCAGATCAGCGCGGAGAACCCGACGCGGCTGCGCGACCCCGACGCTCATGGCGAGGAGCGCCACTGGATCTGCGAGATCCATCTGGTCGAGCCCGAGGGGCGATTCGCCGGCTTCTACGAACGGCTGATCCCGCTGGGGTGAGCGGCTGGAAGGGGGCGAGACCTCTCACCCCCTATGCCGTCATCCCGGACTCGGTCCGGGATCCACCGGGCCGCACACCCAGCGGTTGCGGCGCATGCGGCACGGTGGATCCTGAAACGAGTTCAGGATGACGGCAGTTCTTGGGGAGAGCATGACGCGCGCACGCCTCGCTCGCCGCATCCCGTCCTGGCCCTCGCTCCAGCACCGCACCGACGGGCGGCGGTGCCTCTCGCCTCTCCCGCTCCGTCATCCCGGGCTCGACCCGGGATCCATTTTTCCTCCAAAGCAACGCCTTTGGCTCTCGCGGCGTCATGGATCCCGGGTCGAGCCCGGGATGACGGGGGCGAGTCGCTTCCGCGACGATGAACCTTTTGGGTCCGGATCCATGGTGCCGCGAGAGCCGAAGGTGTTGCGCTCGCGGAAGGATGGATCTTGGCGCGGCTTGTGCTGCGCGACCGCGCAGGCGGCGTCGAAGGGGCCGGGATGACGGGGCATCTGTAGCGACGCGACCGCCGCTACGCCCCGCTCATTCCTCGTGCTTCGCCCCGTCGAGCACCGCCTCCTGCCGCGCGCGCTCCTGTCGCTCGGCCTGCTTCTCCGCCTTGGTGCGGCCGTAGGCGGCGCGGTTGGCCGCGGCCTGTGCCGCTTCCTCCGCGCGCCGCTTGGCCTTGCGCGCGCGGTTCAGCGAGACCAGCTCGCCCATCTCAGCCGCGCACGTCCTTGGCGATATTGTCGAGCAGGCCGTTGACGAACCCCGCCTCGCGCTTCTGGTAGAAGGCATGCGCGACATCGACATAGGAGCTGATCGCCGCGCCCACCGGCACGTCCTCGCGCGCGAGCAGCTCGTAGCAGCCGGCGCGAAGGATCGCCTTCATCGGCTTGTCGAGCCGTTCCAGCGTCCAGCCGGTGCTCAGCTTGGCCTCGATCAGCCGGTCGATCTCGCCCTGGCGCGCGTTCGTGCCGGTGACGAGGTCGTCGAAGAAGTCGACGTCGGCCTCGGCGTACTGCGCCTCCTCGATCTCGGCGCCGAGTCGGTGGTGGTGGAACTCGTGGAGCAGCGCGGGCAGCGCGGTGCCTTCCATCTCATGCTGGTACAAGGCCTGGACGGCGGCGAGGCGGGCGGCGGCGCGGGCCTTGGTGCGGGCAGCGGTGCGGGACATAAGCGGCGCCCTGTACGCCGGTGCGCGCGCCGCGTCACCCCTCCCGCGCCGTTGATCTCGATCAGCCTGTTCGCGCGGCGATCGGGCGCAACGTCCCCGGCCGTTCGTCGTTCGTGCTGCATCCCTTCGCACATTGCCAGAGGAGCATCACCATGGGCCTGTTCACCAAGGACATCGCGACGCTGCACGACCTGTTCCTGCACACGCTGCAGGACATCTATTATGCCGAGCACCAGATCACCAAGGCGCTGCCCAAGATGATCGAGAAGGCGACCGCGCCCGAGCTCAAACAGGGCTTCGAGACCCATCTGCGCGAGACCGAGGGCCAGATCGCGCGGCTCGAGCAGGCGTTCGACGCGCTGGGCGAGAAGGCCAAGGCGGTCACCTGCCCCGCGATCGACGGCATCATCAAGGAGGCCAACGAGGTCGCCGGCGACATCGCCGACAAATCGGTGCTCGACGCCGCGCTGATCGCCTCGGCGCAGGCGGTCGAACATTATGAGATCACGCGCTACGGCACGCTGATCGCCTGGGCCAAGCAGATGGGCCACGACCAGGTCGTGACGCTGCTCCAGGCGACGCTCGACGAGGAGAAGTCGACCGACGACAAGCTGACCACGCTGGCCGAGAGCAAGGCCAATGCGAAGGCGGAGCTGGCGACGGCGTGAGGCGGAAGGGGGCCGCCCGGAAATGAGGCGGCTCGTTCGACGTGAGGTGGCAGGGCGTCCGGTCGGAGAGCGGCCGGGCGCCCTTCCTTCTTGTTCCCCGGCGTAAGCGGGACCTTCGCGAACGCTCTCGTCATCCCGGACTTGTTCCGGGATCCACCGTCCCGCGAACGCATCGCGCGTTGCTTTCGCGGTGAAGTGGATCCCGGAACAAGTCCGGGATGACGAAGAATAAGGAACCTACCGCAATTTTCGCAAAGATCCTGCGATGCCAAGATCCAGTCGGGGGGACGCTGCTGAGGCAGGTGACGGGGGTCACGCTGACGTCTCCGCTTGAGCCGACGTTGGCATGTGACGACCGTCGCGCTCCACCACGACGGCTTTCCCAACTGGGCCCCGGCTTCCGCCGGGGCACAAGCGGTGGGTGTCGAGTGACATGACGGACGCCGCGATACCAGCGGCCTCGCCACCACCCCTCTTCATCCCGCCCGCGCCGCCCGCTAGGGCGAGCCGCGTGACCTCCACGCTGCCGATCCACGCCGTCCTCCCGGAACTGCTCGCCGCGCTGCGCGACACCGGCGCCGCGGTGCTGGTCGCGCCGCCCGGCGCGGGCAAGACCACCGCGGTCGCCCCCGCGCTGCTCGCCGAGCCATGGTGCGACGGCGAGATCATCGTCACCTCGCCGCGCCGCCTCGCCGCGCGCGCCGCGGCCGAGCGGATGGCGCAGCTCGCCGGCGAGCCGGTCGGCCACACCTTCGGCTATGCCACGCGGCTCGACACCCAGCGCTCCGCCGCGACGCGAGTCACCGTCGTCACCGAGGGCATCCTCACCGCCCGGCTCCAGAGCGACCCCGAGCTGACCGGCGTCGCCGCGCTCCTCTTCGACGAGGTGCACGAGCGCAGCCTCGACGGCGACTTCGGGCTCGCGCTCGCGCTCGACGCGCGCGCCGCGCTGCGGCCCGACCTGCGCGTCGTCGCGATGTCGGCGACGCTCGACGGCGCGCGCTTCGCCGCGCTGCTCGACGGCGCGCCGGTGGTGGAGAGCGAGGGGCGCAGCTACCCGCTCGAGCTGCGCCACCTCGGTCGCGCCGCCGAGGCGCGGATCGAGGACTCGATGGTGGCCGCGATCCGCCAGGCGTTGCGCGAGGAGGCGGGCGGGGTGCTCGCCTTCCTCCCCGGCGTCGCCGAGATCGAGCGCACCGCCGAGCGAGTCGGCGACGTGCCCGGGGTGCGGCTCCACCGCCTCCACGGCAGCCTCGACCCCGCCGCGCAGCGTGCCGCGATCCGCGCCGAGCCCGATGGCGCGCGCAAGCTGGTGCTCGCGACCAGCATCGCCGAGACCAGCCTGACGCTCGACGGCATCCGCGTGGTGGTCGACAGCGGACTGGCGCGGCGCCCGCGCTACGACCGCGCCGCGGGCATGACCCGGCTGGTCACCGAGCGCGCCAGCCAGGCCGCGGCGACGCAGCGCGCCGGCCGCGCCGCGCGGCAGGGACCGGGGGTGGCCTATCGCCTGTGGGAGGCGGCGGCGACCGCGGGCATGCCGCGCTTCGACCCGCCCGAGATCCTCGAGGCCGACCTGTCGGCGCTGGTGCTCGCCTGCGCGCTGTGGGGGGTGGGCGATCCGCGCGAGCTGCGCTGGCTCGACGCGCCGCCGGAGGCCGCGGTGGCGGAGGCGCGCGCGCGGCTCGCCGCGCTCGGCGCGCTCGACGCGGACTCGCGGCCCACCGCGCACGGCCGCGCCGTGGCGGCGCTGCCGATGCCGCCGCGGCTCGCGCATATGCTGCTCGCCGCGCCCGACCCGCGCCGCGCCGCCGAGGTGGCGGTGCTGCTCCAGGAGCGCGGGCTCGGCGGCGCGGACGCCGACCTCGAGCTGCGCTGGCGGCGCTGGCGCGGCGACCGCTCGCCCAAGGCGGAGAGCGCGCGCGGGCTGGCGAGGCGCTGGGCCGGGCTGGTGAAGCGCGGGCAGCGCGAGGGCGCGCCCGATTCGATCGGCGCCTGTGTCGCGCTCGGCTTCCCCGATCGCGTGGCGCGGCGGCGCGACGCGAGCGGCGAGCGCTGGGCCTCGGTCGGCGGGCGCGGCTTCAAGCTCGACCCGACCTCGCCGCTCGCCTCCGCCGAGTGGCTCGCGGTGGCGGAGACGCAGGGCATGGCGGCGGGCGCGCGCATCCTCGCCGCCGCGCCGATCGCGGCGGAGGAGGTGGAGGCGCTGTTCGCCGACCGGATCGAGGCGCGCCGCACCGCCGACTTCGATCCCGCCACCGGCGCGGTGCAGCCGCTGCGCGAGCGCCGGCTCGGCGCGATCCGGCTGTCGAGCGGGCCGGACGGCACGGCCGACCCCGCGGTGATCGCGGCGGCGCTGGTCGAGGGCGTGCGTGCGCACGGCCTGGTGCTGCTGCCCTGGTCACGCGCGGCCGAGGCGCTGCGCACGCGCGCGGCCTATGCCGGCGTGCCGCTCGACGACGCCACGCTGATCGAGCGGCTCGACGACTGGCTGCCCGCGCTGGTCGAGGGCAAGCGCCGGCTCGACGCGATCGCGCCGGGCGCGCTGGTGGAGGCGCTGCGCGGCCTGCTCGGCTGGGACTCGCTGCGCGCGATCGACCGCGTCGCGCCGGCGGACTTCACCAGCCCGGCGGGCTCGACCCACGCGATCGACTATGGCGCGGAGGCGGGGCCGACGGTGGAGCTGCGCGTCCAGGCCTTGTTCGGGCTCGACCAGCATCCGGTCGTGGGGGCCGAGCGCGTGCCGCTGGTGCTGTCGCTGACCTCGCCGGCGGGCCGCCCGATCCAGACGACGCGCGACCTGCCCGGCTTCTGGCGCGGCAGCTGGCACGCCGTCGCCAAGGAGATGCGCGGCCGCTACCCGCGCCACCCCTGGCCCGACGATCCGGCCAGCGCGGCGGCGACGCTGCGAACCAAGAACGCCGACGCGCGACGCCACGGCTGACAGGCAGGCGGCGCGTCCGGTGCGGCGGGACGGCGACGGCACGCGCCGCGCGCGGTCCGCTCCCTCGTCGTCGACCCGGCGCGCCCCCGGGGCGTGCGCCTCAGCGCCGCCGCTTGGTCCGCGCGGCCGGCTGCGCCGACAGCGCCGCGAGCAGCGCCTTGGCCGCGGCGGTCTCGGCCTCCTGCTTGCTGGTCCCCTCGGCGAGCATCTCGTCCTTGCCCACGGTCGCGCGCACGGTGAAGCGCGGCGCGTGGCCCGGCCCGGCGCGCTCGACGATCGCGTAGGCGGGCACCGCACGGCGGTTGGCCGCGGCCCATTCCTGCAACGCCGACTTGGGATGCTGCGGCGCGCGCGCCTCGACATGGACCTTGTCCTGCCACAGCCGCCGCACCGCCGCGCGCGCGGGCGCCAGCCCGGCGGTGAGATACACCGCGCCGAGCAACGCCTCGACCACGTCGCCCAGCACGTTGTCGCTATGCTGCGCGCCGTCGTCGCGCGCCTGCTTGCCGAGCCGCACGCGCGCGTCGGCGCCGATCTCGCGCGCCACCTCGGCGCACACCGAGCCGGTGACGAGCGCGTTGAACCGCTTCGAGAGCTGCCCCTCGGGCTCGCTCGGGAACAGCTCCACCAGCCATTCCGCCATCGACAGCCCCAGCACGCGGTCGCCGAGGAACTCGAGCCGCTCGTAGCTGCCGCCCGCCTGCCCCTCGGCGTGGCTGCTGTGGGTCAGCGCGCGGACGAAGGGGGCGAGATCGTCGGGACGAACCTCGAACTGCGCCTCGATCCAGCCGGCGAGGTCGTCGCCGGCGTCGCTCAAAAGCCCTCCCCGATGCGGCTGAAGCGCGCCGCCGAGACCCAGGTCCACGGCTTGATCCACTCGGCCGAGCCGTCGGTCGACCAGAAGGTGACCACCGCCTTGCCCTCGATCCGCTCCATCGGAATATAGCCCATGCCCTCGGGCGGGGCGAAGCGGCTGTCGGCCGAATCGTCGCGATTGTCGCCCATCAGGAAGACGTTGCCCGCGGGCACCGTGTAGACGTCGGTGTCGTCGGCGACCGGGATATTCTCCTGGTCGAGCACGTCGTAGCTCCGCCCGCCCGGCAGCGTCTCGCGGAAGCGCGGGTAGCGGCACACCGGCCGCCCCTGCGCGTCATTGTCCTGGAAGCGCGCGCCGCATTTCTCCGCGGGGAAATTGGGCGAGAGCGGGACGATGAAGTCGGCGACGCGCTGCTTCGGGATCGCGCGGCCGTTGAGGAACAGCTGGCCGTTGCGCATCTGCACCGTGTCGCCGGGCAGGCCGATCACGCGCTTGATCACGTCATGGTCGTCCGGCCCCATCGAGCGGAACACCACCGTGTCGCCGCGGGTCGGGTCGCGTCCCAGGATCCGTCCCGGGATCAGCGGCACGCCCCATGGCAGCGACCAGCGCGAGTAGCCGTAGTTCCACTTGGAGACGAACAGATAGTCGCCGATCAGCAGCCGCGGCAGCATCGACTCGCTCGGGATCGAGAAGGGCGAGAAGATGAAGCTGCGCAGCACGAAGACGAACAGCGCCAGCTTCAGCAGGAAGCGGATCGTCTCGGCGGTTTCCGAACGCGCGGGCTTGCCGGCGGCAGTGGGGGTGGCCATGAAGCACCGCGTCGCGCAACCGTCGCGTCGCGTCAAGCGGAGCCTTGGCGCCGGCGGCCCGTTGTGCGCCGCGACACGAGACAGCCGGAAGGACAGATGACATGGCGGACTGGTCGACGATCGAGGCGCTGCCGCAGGAGCGGCTCGAGGCGCTCTTCGCCAACGACCCGGATCGGTTGAAGCGGCTCTCGCTCGACGTCGCCGGCATCCACTTCGACTGGTCCAAGACCCACCTCACCGCCGAGGCGCTCACCGCCTTCGAGGCGCTGGCCAAGTCGGTCGATCTCGCGGGCAAGCGCGAGGCGATGTTCGCGGGCGCCAACGTCAACGTCACCGAGGATCGCCCGGTCGAGCACACCGCCGAGCGCGGCGAGGGCAAGGCCGAGAGCGTCGCGCGCGCGGCCTCGTACCACGCGCGGATGCGCGGGCTGATCGATGCGATCGAGGCCGAGGCGTTCGGCCCGGTGCGCTCGATCCTCCACGTCGGCATCGGCGGCTCGGCGCTGGGGCCGCACCTGCTGGTCGACGCGCTCGGCCGCGGCAGCGACCGCTACGACGTCGCGATCGTCTCCAACGTCGACGGCATGGCGCTGGACGACGTGTTCGACGATTTCGATCCCGAGACGACGTTGCTGGTGGTCGCCTCCAAGACCTTCACCACCACCGAGACGATGATGAACGCCGAGAGCGTCATCCAGTGGATGACCGGCGCCGGCGTCGAGGATCCGTACGGCCGCGTGATCGCGCTGACCGCCTCGCCCGAGAAGGCGATCGAATGGGGCGTCGACGAGACCCGCATCCTGCCCTTCTCCGAGGGTGTGGGCGGGCGCTACTCGCTGTGGTCGTCGATCGGCTTCCCCGCCGCGATCGCGCTCGGCTGGGACCAGTTCGAGGAGCTGCTCGAGGGCGCGGCCGAGATGGACCGCCACTTCCGCCTCGCCGCGCTGCACGAGAACGCGCCCGCGCTCGCCGCCTTCGCCGACCTCTATTACACCCAGGTGCGCCACGCCGAGACGCGCGCGCCCTTCGCCTATGACGAGCGGCTGCGGCTGCTGCCGAGCTATCTCCAGCAGCTCGAGATGGAGTCGAACGGCAAGGGCGTGACGGTCGACGGCCAGCCGGTCGGCCGCCCGACCGCGCCGATCACCTGGGGCGGGGTGGGCACCGACGCGCAGCACGCGGTGTTCCAGCTGCTCCACCAGGGCACGCACCTCGTGCCGGTCGAGTTCCTCGCGGTGATCGAGGCGGGCGACACGCTGCCGCCCGAGCACCACCGCCAGCTGCTGCTCAACGCCTTCGCGCAGGGCGCGGCGCTGATGACGGGCAAGCAGGTCGACGATCCGGCGCGCAGCTATCCCGGCGACCGTCCGTCGTCGACCTTGCTGCTCGACCGGCTCGACGCGCGCACGCTCGGCGCGCTGATCGCCTTCTACGAGCATCGCGTGTTCGTGAACGGCGTGCTGCTGGGGATCAACTCGTTCGACCAGTTCGGCGTCGAGCTGGGCAAGGAGATGGCCAAGGCGGCGGCGAAGGGCGGCGGCGACTTCGACGCCTCCACCGCGGACCTGATCAAGCGCGCCTTCGGGGAGGGCTGAACCGCGCGCGGTCGCACCGGCCGCCACGCCGGCGACGCGACGGCGGCAGGGGCGCGACGGGCACCCACGCGAGCAGGCGATGGCGTCGATCCGCGGTCGCGGCGCGCGCCGCCCTGTCCTAAATCGGCGCGCGCTGCTAGCAGGCGCGGATCGGGGCGCGGCGCGGATCGCCGCGGTCGCGCGCGCGTCTCGACATTGACAACCTTCGCCGCTGCCGGAGCCCGCCGCCATGTCCGATTACGATTATGATCTCTTCGTCATCGGCGCGGGCTCGGGCGGCACGCGCGCGGCGCGGGTCGCCGCCGCGCACGGCGCCCGCGTCGCGGTGGCGGAGGAATATCGCGTCGGCGGCACCTGCGTGATCCGCGGCTGCGTGCCCAAGAAGCTGCTCGTCTACGGCGCGCATTTCGCCGAGGACCTGCGCGACGCGCGCCACTTCGGCTGGGACGTGCCCAAGGATTGCGCGTTCAGCTGGGAGCGGCTGCGCGACAATGTCATGCGCGAGGTCGACCGCATCAACGGCGCCTACACCCACACGCTGGAGAATGCCGGCGCCGAGATCATCCACCAGCGCGCCACCGTGTCCGGCCCCAACGAGGTGACGCTCGGCGACGGCACCACCCGCAGCGCCAGGACGATCCTGATCGCGGTGGGCGCGCATCCCGCGATCCCGTCCTGCCCCGGGCACGAGCACGGCATCACCTCGAACGAGGCGTTCCACCTCGATTCGGTGCCCAAGCGCGTGCTGATCGCGGGCGCCGGCTATATCGCCAACGAGTTCGCGGGCATCTTCCACCAGCTCGGCGCGCACGTCATCCTGATGAACCGCACCAAGGAGATCTTGCGCGGCTACGACCTGCAGATCCGCGACCGGCTGCTGCAGATCAGCATGATGAAGGGGCTGGAGTTCCGCTTCGACGCCACGTTCGAGGGCATCGAGAAGATGGACGACGGCTGCCTCAAGGTCAGCATGAGCGGGCACGAGCCCGCGATCGTCGACATGGTGATGTTCGCCACCGGACGCCGCCCCAACACCCACGGCCTGGGGCTGGAGACCGCGGGGGTCGAGCTGGACGAGCAGGGTGCGGTGACGGTCGACGACGAGGGCCGCTCCACCTGCGCGTCGATCTACGCGGTGGGCGACGTGACCAACCGGATCCAGCTCACCCCGATCGCGATCCGCGAGGGGCAGGCCTTCGCCGACCGGATGTTCGGCGGCAAGGACACGCGCGTCGACTATGATTGCGTCCCCTCCGCGGTGTTCAGCCACCCGCCGATCGCGGGGGTGGGGCTGACCGAGAGCCAGGCGCGCCAGAAGCTCGGCTCGGTGAAGGTCTATTCGTCGGACTTCCGCCCGATGAAGAACGTGCTGGCGGGGCGCGACGAGCGTGCGCTCTATAAGATGGTGTGCGACGGCGAGACCGACCGGGTGGTCGGCATCCACATGATCGGCCCCGACGTGCCCGAGATCATCCAGGCCGCCGCGGTGGCGGTGAAGGCCGGGCTGACCAAGGCGCAGTTCGACGCCACGGTCGCGCTGCACCCGACCATGGCGGAGGAGCTGGTGCTGCTGCGCTGAGGCGCCGCCACCCCGCCGCCGGTTCAGGCCGTTGACGCCGCGGGATCGCTGTTGTACCGATCGGTACAACATAGCGAGGAGGTGCCTGATGTCCCGTCCCCCCGTCCCGCCATACACGCCTGAGTCGGCGGCGCAGAAAGCCCGTCTGGCCGAGGATGCCTGGAACAGCCGCGACCCCGTGACGGTATCGCTGGCCTATACGCCCGACAGTGTCTGGCGGAATCGCAGCGAGTTCCTGGTCGGGCGCGAGGCCATCGTCGCCTTTCTCGCGCGCAAATGGGCGCGGGAACTCGACTATCGCCTCATCAAGGAAGTGTGGGCGCATGACGGCGACCGGATCGCCGTCCGCTTCGCCTACGAGTGGCACGACGCGGCCGGGCAATGGTACCGCGCCTATGGCAACGAGAATTGGGAGTTCGACCGCGACGGCCTGATGAAGCGCCGCATCGCCTCGATCAACGACCGGCCGATCGCGGCGGCGGAGCGCAAGTTCCACTGGCCGCTCGGGCGCCGCCCGGACGATCATCCCTCGCTCAGCGAGCTCGACCTCTGACCGCCAGGCGCCCCCTCAGCGATCGTGCCGGCGCGATCCCCGCGCTGGCCGAGGCGTTCCGCGAACACGGCTTCGACGGGGCGAGCCTGGCGATCCTCTCGCACGCCACCGGCCTGGGCAAAGGCAGCCTCTACAACTTCTTCCCCGGGGGCAAGGAGGAGATGATGGCGGCGGTGCTCGCCGACATCGACCGCTGGTTCGAGACGAAGCTCTTCGCCCCGCTCGAGCGCTCCGAGGATCCGCCGGGGGCGATCCGGGCGATGATCGAGCAGGTGACCGAATATTTCCGTTCGGGCCAGCGCGTGTGCCTCGTCGGCCGGATCAGCCTCGACGCCTCGGGAGACGCATTCGCGCATCAGGTGCGCGGCTATTTCGCGCGGTGGATCACGGTCCTGGCGGCCTGTCTCGGACGCGGTGGGATGACGCCGACGGCGGCGCACGCGCTCGCGGAGGAGACCGTCTGCGCGATCCAGGGCGCGATCATCCTGTCGCGCGCGCTCGGCGACCCGACGGTCTTCACCGCGATCGTCGGTCGTCACGAGAAGCTGCTGCTCGACGCCGTGGCGATGCGACGACCCTGAGGTGTGGTTCATCCCGGTTGAACCGTGCTCCTGCGGAAGCAGGAGCCCAGTGCCGCAGACGTGACGCTCGTGGCTCTGGGCTCCTGCTTCCGCAGGAGCACGGCTCAACCAAGGTGAGGCAGACCCTAGCCCCCGCCGCCTGAGCCCCGCCGCGTCCGACCGTCGGCGCAGGAAGCGATCCGCCGCCACCGGTGAGCCACGAACAGCGGCAGCGTCGCGAGGCCGACCGCCCAATGCGCCAGCGCCACCGCCGCGCGCGCGTCCTCGTCGGCGAGATAATAGAGCAGGTCGCCGCTCAGCGCGAGCGCGACCCCGGCCGCGAACACCGCCCCGCCCGACCAGCGCCGCCGCCGCGCGCGCCACCCTGGCGCGACGTGGAGGCCGTAGAGCAGCCCGAGCAGCGCCACCGTCGCGGTCGCGGCCACGCCGTGGAGCCGCAGCGCCCAGGGCTCGGCCGGGCTCGGCTCGGGGCCGAGGTCGCCGGCGCGCTGGCCGCAATGGTGGAGCAGCAGCCACGCCGCCCCGCTCGTCCATATCGTCGCCAGCACCGCCAGCACGACGCGTCGCAGCCCGCGCGTCACGCGGCGATCTCCTGCCAGTCTCCGCCCGGCCGGTGGAGGAAGCCGCGCGCGCCCAGCCGCGCGAGCAGCGGCGCCGCCGCGGCACCGCGCGCCAGCACGATCTTGGTCAGCGCGTCCGCCACCGCGCAGCGCGACGCCGCGACGCTGGCGAAACCGGGCGCGAGCGCGGTGCCGGTCGCGGGGTGCCGGTGCTGCGGGGCGCCGCGGTCGGCCGTCGCGGCGGCGACGTCGCTGCTGGCCAGCGCGCCGTCGCCGAGCCGGATCGCCGCGGGCGGCGCGGCATGGCTCGGCGCGAGCGCGACCCAGTCGTCCGCGCCGAACAGCCGCAGGTCGCCCCCCGCGTCGACCGCCCCGCTCGCCACCCCGGCGCGGCGCAACGCGGCGACCGCGCGGTCCACCGCGAACCCCTTGGCCACCCCGCCGAGGTCGAGCCGGAGCGCACGGCGGACCGTCACCCCGCCGCGCCCGAGCGCGACGTCGCGCCAGCACGGCCCCGCCTGACCGCCCGCCCCGCCCCCGCGCCGCGCCGTCGCCACCACCGGGTCGAACACCCCTTCACTCGCCCGCGCCAGCGCCAGCGCGAGCCACAGGCAGCGCGCGGTGAGCGGGTCCACCGCCGCGCGCTCGCCCGCGCGCAGCCGCGCCACCGCGGCGAGGTCGCCGTCCTCGCGGTACGCGCTCATCCGTCGCTCGACCCGCGCCACGGCAGCGAAGGCCGCCTCGACCGCGCTCGCCGGATCGCCGTGCCCCTCGGCGCGCACCGCGACGATCGTCCCCAGCAGCGGGCGCGCGCGCTCAATGCTGCGCAAAGACGATCCGCTCGGTGGCGAGCAAGCGCCGCACCCCGTCGGCGACGTGGCGCGCGGAGAGCGTGCCGCCCGAATTGTTGCGGATGTCGCGCCCCAGCTCCAGCGGCGCGCCGTCGCGCTTGCCGGTGAATTGCGCGCGCCACGCGGGATCGCGGACCTGCCCGCCGTAGCTCTCGCGATAGTCGAGGATCTCGAGCCCCCGCACCGCCCCCGCCGGATCGAGTGCGAGCGCGAGCGTGATCGTCTCGTGCGTGCCCAGCACCTGGTCGACGATCAGCCGCGCGCCGTCGGGGGCACGCCAGCTATGCACGTCGCGGGAATGGACGCTCACCCCCGAGCGCGAACGGATCGCCGCCGCCTGCGCATCGCTGAGCGTGCGATCGTCGCGCACCAGCGCGACTCCGGGGAAGAGAGCGGTCTTGGCCTGGTCGACCGTCAGATAGACGGTCGACCAGGCGGGGCTCGCCAGCGCCGGTGCGGCGGCGAGCAGGACGAAGCGGCAGCGCATCCTCGGCGGTCCTCAGAAGGGGATGCCGTATTTCAGCGTCACCTCGTCGCGCTCGTGGCTGCGCAGGAAGAGGTGACGCCCGATGTCGCGCCCGTCTTCGTCATAGCCTGGGTTGCCCGCGACCTGGTGGAGCCAGCCGAGCGTCGCCCAGCCGTGCTGTCCCGCGACGTGGAGCGTCGGCCCGACCCAATAGACCGAATGTTCGTGGTGGATGAAATTGCCGTATTCGTTGTGGTTGCGGAACTCGGCGCCGAGGAAGAGCTGGGGCGCGACGCGCGCGGTGACGCCCAGCTCGTTGTTCCAGTCGAGCTCGCTGTTGGTCTCGTCGCGCCCGGCGAAGCGGATCGACTCGGCCTCCAGCACGAGGTTGTACGCGACGATCACGCGATCCTCGGCGAAGTTCTTCTGCACGATCGCGCGCGTCTCCAGCTCGAACGTCCCCGGCGCGTAGCGCAGGCCGTTGTGAAGGTCGCGGAAGTCGTATTCGGGCTCGATGTAGAGGGCGAGACCCCAGCCGCCCTTGTTCTTGTACGGGCTGAGCGCGCGATAGACGAACTCGGCCGACACGCTCTGCGGCGAGAAGCGGTGCCGGGTGAAGCCGGTGTCGGCGTGCGGGTCGTCGTCGTCGGGGGCGGCGGTGGCGTGCATCCGGTTCGAGCTGACGTACAGCGAGGCCTGGAGATCGTCGGTCACGCCGACCTCCAGCTCGCTGCGCAGGTCGGTGGCGTCATAATGGCCGAAGCGGCGGCCGACGCGCTCGCGGATCACCTGCTCCACCTCGACATGGCCCTTGGGGGTGAGATCGGTGGTGTAGAGGCGCGAGAACATGCCCTCGCCCGCGCGCGCCGGCGCGGCCGCGAGGCACGCGCCGGCCAGCAGCGCGGCGCCGAGCGCGCGCGCATGTGATGTCATTCGGACGTCCCCCATGTCGGTTATTGCGATCGGCTCGCATGTAGGCGGGGGACGGTGAGGGTCACAAGCGACGGCTGACCCGCGGTGGGGAGCGGGCGGGGTGGAGGTACAGCGGGGCGGGCGAGCGGCGCGACGTCCGCTCAACCTCCCTGCCGTCATCCTGAACTGGTTTCAGGATCCACCGGCCCGCGGGCGCCGCCGCGTATGAGTGCGCGGCACCGTGGATCCTGAAACGAGTTCAGGATGACGGCAGGGTAACGCCGGGCCGACACGACCGCGGCCGCCCCCTCACCCCGTGCCGAACGGCAGGATCGACTCGTAGCGCGCGAGTTCGGGCGCACCGGCGACGGGGGCGCCGCGGCGCAGCAGGAAGGCGTGGCGCACGATCTCCGCCTGCTGCTCCAGCCCGTAGCGCTCGAGCGGCCAGCCCGGGTGGATGGTATAATGGTACCGGCAGAACGGATGGCGCGCGAGCGGCAGGCACACGCCGCGCTGGTGCTGCCAGACGTGGCACAGCTCGTGGATCAGCAGACCCTGCAGCCCGAGCGGCGCGTCGGCGAAATCCTCCCGCCACAGCGCGCCACGCGGGTGGAAGTGGATCGTGCCGCGCGGCGCCATGACGACGTGTCGCGGCTGGAAGAAGGCCCAGGTGCGCCGGGCGAGCCGCACCGCGGCGTAATCGATCGAATCGCCGTAGACCGAGCGCGCCAGCGCCGTCTCACCGGGGGTGAGCGGGCGGGAGGACGCCGCCGTCACTCCGGGGCGGCATCGCCCGCCGCGATCACACGCGCGGCGACCAGCGTCGCGCTGCCATCGGCGAAGCGCAGCGTCAGCGGCAGCGTCGACCCCGGCGCGACGCTGGCGGGCAGGCCGAACAGCATGACGTGCTGTCCCCCCGGCGCGAAGGCGACGCGGCCGCGCGCGGGGACGGCGACGCGCGCGATCGAGTCCATCGACGCCATGCCGTTGCCGGTCCGCCGGCTGGTGTGGAGTTCGGCGCGCGCCGCGCCGGGCGCCTCCGCCCCGACCAGCACCGCGTCCTTGGCGCCGCCGTGGAGCAGGAAATAGCCCGCCGCGGGGCGGCCGGGGATGGCGGCGAGCCGGACATAGGCCTCGCTCGCGTCGGGCACCGCGGGCTGGGTCGAGCAGGCCGCCAGCAGCATCGGTGCGGCGAGAGTCCAGCGGAAGGTCACGGGCGGCATCTCCTCGCCCGCTGTGTAGGTGCGCCGCACGGGCGGAGCAAGCGCGGCGATGGCGCGTGCCGGGCGCTCGTCCGCGGGCGCGCGCGGGCGCCGCGATCACCGTGATCGCCGCAATTCGGCTTGTTGCGAGTCCTTAGCGCTTTTCGCAACAAGCCGGACGCACTACATAGGGCGGCATGGCTCGCAAGATCGATCTCGAAGCGCTCTGTCAGGAGAAGGGCCTCCGCATCACCGAACAGCGCCGCATCATCGCGCGCGTGCTGTCGGAGGCGGAGGATCATCCCGACGTGGAGAAAGTCTACGCCCGCGCCTCGGCGATCGACCCGGGCATCTCGATCGCCACCGTCTATCGCACGGTGCGGCTGTTCGAGGAGGCGGGGATCCTCGACCGCCACGATTTCGGCGACGGCCGCGCGCGCTACGAACCCTCGCCCGAGGCGCATCACGACCATCTGATCGACGTCGAGACCGGCAAGGTGATCGAGTTCGTCGATCCCGAGCTGGAGCTGCTGCAGAAGGCGATCGCCGAGCGGCTCGGCTTCCGCCTGGTCGACCACCGCATGGAATTGTACGGCGTCTCGCTCGCCAAAAAGTGAGGCGGGTTCTTCCCTACTGTTCCCCGGCGAAGGCCGGGGCCCAGTTGGGGAAGGCCGAGGTTGTCGACGCTGAGCTCCGCTCGACTGGAGCCCAACCTCCGCTGGACCTTTGCGACGCCGTCATCCCGGGCTTGACCCGGGATCCATCGCGCCGCGAGAGCCACCGGCGTCGCTTTCGCGGCGCCATGGATCCCGGCGCGAGGCCGGGATGACGATGGTCGCGTGACGTTCGCGACGGTCCCGCCTTCGCCGGGGAACATCAGAGCCATGGAACCGCCCGTCTCCCTCCCGCCCCCCGCGTGATCGCCTCTCTCCGCCTTGCCGCGCTGGTCGCCTGGCTGCTGCTCGCGCTGCTGCTCCACGGCCTGTGGCGGCTGGTGCGCGCGCGCTCGCCCTGGCCGCGGCGGTTCCTCGGCGTCTCGGCGTGGCTGTTCGGCGCGCGCGTGCGCGTCCTCGGCACGCCGCGGCGACGCGACGCGGTGCTGCTCGCCAACCATCTCAGCTGGCTCGACATCCTTCTGCTCGCCGGCGCCAGCGGCTGCGCCTTCGTGGCCAAGGCCGAGCTGCGCGCGGCGCCGCTGGTCGGCTGGCTGAGCACGCTCAACCGCACCGTCTTCGTCCGCCGCGGCGACCGGCTCGGCGTCGCCGACCAGGTCGCCGCGCTGCGCACCGCGCTCGCCCGCGGCCAGCCAGTCGCGATCTTCCCCGAGGGCACCACCGGCGACGGTGCGACCTTGCTGCCGTTCAAGGCCGCGCTGCTCGCCGCGCTCGACCCGCCGCCGCCCCGCCTGATGGTGCAGCCGGTGCGGATCGACTATGAGCCCGCCGCGCGCGCGCTCGCCTGGGTCGGCGACGAACCCGGCACCGCGCACGCGCGCCGCGTGCTCACCCGGCGCGGCACGTTCGTGGCGACGCTGCACTTCCTCGAACCCTTCGCGCCCAGCGGCGACCGCAAGGCGATCGCCGCCGAGGCACGCCGCCGCATCCTGGCCGCGGGTAGCGAGGCGACCGCGTTTCCGATAGAGCGCGCGCCATGTCCGTGACTGCCAAGACCCCGCCCCAGACCTTCCACGTCAAGTCGTTCGGCTGCCAGATGAACGTCTATGACGGCGAGCGCATGGCCGAGCTGATGGCGGCCGAGGGGCTGGTCAGCACCGCGGACGCCGACGCCGCCGACCTGGTGGTGCTCAACACCTGCCACATCCGCGAGAAGGCGACCGAGAAGGTCTATTCGGACATCGGCCGGCTGCGCAAGCGCGCGCGCGAGCGCGGCAGCGACGCGCCGATGATCGCGGTGGCGGGCTGCGTCGCGCAGGCCGAGGGCGAGGAGATCGTGCGCCGCGCCAAGGTCGACGTGGTGGTCGGCCCGCAGTCGTACCACAACCTGCCCGGCCTGGTCGCGCGCGCCGCCTCCGGCGAGGCCGCGCTCGACACCGACATGCCGCTCGCGTCCAAGTTCGCGCATCTGCCGGCGCGGCGCCGCGTCGGCGCGAGCGCCTTCCTCACCGTGCAGGAGGGCTGCGACAAATTCTGCACCTATTGCGTCGTGCCCTACACGCGCGGCGCCGAGGTAAGCCGGCCCTATGCGGCGATCCTCGACGAGGCGCGCGCGCTGGTCGACGCCGGCGCGCGCGAGATCACGTTGCTGGGGCAGAACGTCAACGCCTGGAGTGACGACGGGCGCGGGCTGCACGACCTGATCCTCGCGCTCGACCGCCTGCCAGGGCTGGCACGGATCCGCTACACCACCAGCCATCCCAACGACATGGCGCAGGGGTTGATCGAGGCGCACCGCGACGTCGAGTCGCTGATGCCGTTCCTCCATTTGCCGGTGCAGGCGGGCAGCGACCGCGTGCTGCGGGCGATGAACCGCGCGCACACGGTGGACGGCTATCTCCACCTGCTCGACCGCGTCCGCGCGGTGCGGCCCGATATCGCGCTGTCGGGCGACTTCATCGTCGGCTTCCCGGGCGAGACCGAGGCCGAGTTCGCCGAGACGCTGCGGCTGGTCGACCGGGTCGGCTATGCGCAGGCGTTCAGCTTCAAATATTCGCCGCGCCCGGGCACGCCCGCCGCCGACCTCGCCGCGGCGGTGCCGGCGGAGGTGATGGACGAGCGGCTGCAGCGGCTGCAGGCGGCGCTCAACCGCGACCAGGCCGCCTTCAACGCCGCCTCGGTCGGGCGGCGCTGCGCGGTGCTGATCGAGCGCCGCGGCAAATTGCCCGGCCAGTGGCTCGGCAAGTCGCCGTGGCTCCAGTCGGTCCATCTCGTCGGCGACCATAAGATCGGCGATCTGGTCGAGGTGACGCTGGCGGCGGCGGGACCGAACTCGCTCACCGGCGTGGCGACGCTGCGCGACGCCGCCTGAGGCGATCGCACCGCGACGGTTCCAATCACCGTGGCGGGGACGATCGCGGCGTCCTATCTCACTGACATCGCGATGCATCGCCCCGGCAGGACGGTCGCCTCGCGTCGACGGGAGAGTGGAACATGATCGTGACTCTGCTGGCGCTGGCCGCCGTGACCGGCGTGGAGATCGACCAGGCCGACGCACCGCGCCGTGCGCCCGGGGGCAAGGTGACCTGCCGGCAGGTGCCCGGTTCGGACAGCTTGCTCAAGCGGCGGTGTATGAACGAGGCCGAGTGGGCGGCGTGGCAGCGCGCGCGGGACGGGGCACCAGGCCGCCGCCCGACGATGTCGACGAACATGAACGGCCGCACCGGCGCGGCGCCGATGCTGGTGCGCGGCGGCCGGCGCTGACCGCGCGCGCCGGCCCTCACCCGGGGATGCGCGCGATCACCTTGATCTCGAAGTCGAACCCCGCGAGCCAATTGACCCCCACCGCGGTCCAGGTGGGATAGGGTTTGGCGTCGAACACGTCGCGCTTGACCGCGAGCACCGTGTCGAACTGGCGCTCCGGATCGGTGTGGAAGGTGGTGACGTCGATCACGTCGTCCCAGCCGCAGCCCGCGGCGCCGAGCACCGCCTCCAGATTGGCGAAGGCGCGGCGCACCTGCGCGTCGAACGCGGGCTCGGGCGCGCCATCGTCGCGGCTGCCCACCTGCCCCGAGACGAACAGCAGCTCGCCGGATCGCACCGCCGGCGAATAGCCGTGCGTGTCGTAGAGCGCGTGGCGCTCGGGCGGATAGACGGTGTCGCGCTTGGCCATGATCTTTCTCCTGTCGCGCGCGCCAGCGACGGGGCAAGCCGCCGTCAGCGCATTGCATGTGAGCGCGAAGATGGTCACATACGCTCTGTATGTCAACTCACATACGCGACGTATATGGAGGGCGAGCGATGGCGGCGGGTCGGCGGGCGGAGACGATGGAGGCCAATCGCGCGCGCCTGCTCGCGGCGGCGCGTACCGCGTTCGCGCGCGACGGCTTCGCCGCGGCGTCGATGGACGAGCTGACCGCGGCAGCGGGGCTGACGCGCGGCGCGCTCTACCATAATTTCGGCGACAAGCGCGGGCTGCTCGCCGCCGTCGTCGCGCAGGTCGACGGCGAGATGGCGGCGCGCGCGCGCTCCGCCGCGGCGGCCGCGCCGGATCGCTGGACGGCGCTGCTCGCCGAGGCCGCCGCCTATATCGCGATGGCGCTGGATCCCGAGGTCCGCCGCATCGTCCTGCTCGACGGTCCCGCCTTCCTCGGCGACCCGTCGCGCTGGCCGAGCCAGAACGCGTGCCTCGCCGACACGCGCACCGCGATCGCGGCGCTGATCGCCGAGGGCGTGATGCGCCCCGTCGATGTCGAGGCGGCGGCGCGGCTGCTCAATGGGGCGGCGCTCAACGCCGCGCTATGGGTCGCCGCCAGCGACTCGCCCGACGCGACGCTGCCGCGCGCGGTCGCGGCGTTCGAGCTGATGGCGGGCGGGCTGCGCGCGCCGCGCTGACCCACCCCGGCGCGCTGCGCTGGACGCGCGCGCGGCGGCGCGCGACGCTGCGCGCGTGATCGTTCCCCCCAACCCGGCGCGCGCGGTGCGCTACCTGCTCGCGGCGCTGCTCGCCGCGGTCGTCGCGGCGCTTGCCCCGGTGCTCGGTGGGCGGGTGGAGCGCGCCTTGCTGTACCTGCTGCTGCTGCGACGCACGCTCGACGGCGCGCGCCCCACCCCGGTGCTGGGGCTGAGCGAGGCGCTGGGGATGCCGTTCGAGACCGCGCGCCGCCACGTCGCCGCGCTCGGCACGGCGGGCTGGTGCCGGCGCGTCGGTGGCGGGATCGTCGTCGCGGGCTCGCCGCTCGACCATCCGGTGCTCGCCGCGGCGCTGACGCGCGCGCATGACCTGATGGTCGCCACGGTGGAGCGCGCGGCGGCGCTGGTCGAGCTCCCCGCGGCGCCACCCCCTGCGGCGCGCGACTATGACTGGGCGACCGGGCTGTGCGTCGTCGCCGACCTGACGCTCGCCGCGGCGGTGGCGGACCTGCCGCGACTGGCGCGCCCGCTCGACCGCGTGCTGGTCGCGGCGCTGTTGGGGGGCAATGCCGCTTTGCTGCTCGCCGATGCGGCGCTGGCGCGGCGCAGCGCCGCACTGGACACGCCGCCCGCCGCGGCGCTGCTGCGGCCGGTGCGCGCCCGCGCGGTCGCGGCGGCGCTGCATCTGCCCGAGGCGACGGTGCGACGCCGGCTGGTGCGCGTCGGCGCGGCGCTGGTCATCACCCCGACCGGGCTGATCGTCGCCGAGCCCTGGCTGGTCGATGCCGCGGGGCGCGCCGCCGCGGAGTCGCTCCATGTCGAGCTGCGCCGCCAGCTCGCCGCGCTGGCGCGCCACAATTTCCCCTTCGCCGCGCCCGCGCTGGCGTACCGCGCTGGCACGCCGGCGCCCCTCGCGCTCGGCTAGAACGGCGTGCGATTCCGCTTGTTCGCCGGGCGTTGCCGCTGCCACACTCGCCCCATGCCATTGCGCCGCGACCGACCGCGCCTATCTCGAGCCAACAGCGGCATGTTCCGTGCCGTGCAAGGAGCCGCATGAGCCGAAAGCCCGTTCCCGCCCAATCCGGCGAGCGTTCCCGCGTCGAGCTGTTGTTCGACAAGCCCCAGCTGCTCAGCCAGCTGTTCGGCCAATATGACCAGCATCTGGTGGCGCTCGAGAACCGGCTCGGCGTCTATATCACCGCGCGCGGCAACCGCGTCGGGCTGGAGGGCACCGCCGAGCAGGTGGCGCTCGCGCGCGACACGCTCAACGATCTGTATCACCGCATCCAGCGCGGCGAGGAGGTCGACACGGGGCTAGTCGACGCCGCGATCGCGATGGCGGCCGAGCCGGTGCTCGACGGCATCATCCGCGCCGATTCGGGCAGCGGCGCGCCCTCGGTGATGATCCGCACGCGCAAGAAGACGATCGTGCCGCGCACCCCCGCGCAGGCGCATTACATGCGCGAGCTCACCTCGCACGAGATGATCTTCGCGCTCGGCCCGGCGGGAACGGGCAAGACCTATATCGCGGTGGCACAGGCGGTGTCGCAGCTGATCTCGGGCAGCGTGCAGCGGCTGATCCTGTCGCGCCCGGCGGTGGAGGCGGGCGAGAAGCTCGGCTTCCTGCCCGGCGACATGAAGGAGAAGGTCGATCCCTATCTCCGCCCGCTGTACGACGCGCTGCACGACTGCCTCCCCGCCGAGCAGGTCGAGCGCCGCATCGCCAGCGGCGAGATCGAGATCGCGCCGATCGCCTTCATGCGCGGCCGCACGCTGGCCGACGCCTTCGTGATCCTCGACGAGGCGCAGAACACCACGCCGGCGCAGATGAAGATGTTCCTCACCCGCTTCGGCCAGAACAGCCGGATGGTGATCTGCGGCGATCCCAACCAGACCGACCTGCCCGGCGGCGTCGCCGCGAGCGGGCTGGCCGACGCGACCTTCCGGCTGGAGGGCGTGGAGGGCATCTCCTTGTGCCGCTTCACCGCGGGCGACGTGGTGCGCCATCCGATCGTCGGGCGGATCGTGGAGGCCTATGAGGGCCGCGAGGCTTGATGCGGCAGGATATCCTTCTTATCTAGATGGGATATACGGAGGCATCATGGGTGCGTTGTATATCAAGAACGACGAGACCGCTGACCTGGCACGCGAGGTGGCGGAGCTGCTGCACGTCACCAAGACCGCGGCGGTACATGACGCACTGCTGCACCGACGCGACGCGCTGAGGGCGGAGCGAGGGCGCAGCATCCACGAACGGCTGGATGCGTGGCGGGCCGCGCATCCGCTCGGAGAGCCGACCGGGCGCGAGGCGGACAAGGCGTTCTACGACTCGCTCAACGACGAGGACGACGGTTGACCGTCTTCATCGACGCCTCCGCGCTGGTGGCGATCGCGACGGGGGAGCCGGACGCGCGCGACCTGGAGGCCGACTTCGGCGCGGCCGAGCGACGGCTCTCCTCGCCGATCGCGCTCTGGGAGACGGCGCGTGCGGTGGCGCACAAGCGCCGCGTGCCGATCGACGTCGCCTATGCGGAACTGTCGACGCTGTTGCACGACTTCGCGGTCGATCTCGTCACGATCGGCGAGGCGGAGACGGTCGCGGCGATCGCGGCCCACGCCCGTTACGGCAAGGGCACCGGCCACCCCGCCCAACTCAACATGGGCGATTGTTTCGCTTATGCCTGCGCCGCGACACACCATGCCGCCCTGCTCTACAGGGGCGACGATTTCTCGCACACGGACCTCGCCTGACATGATCCACGTCGAACTCACCCGCGAGGAACCCTGGCCCGACGAGGCGTGGGAGCAACGCGCGCTCGCCGCCGCCCGCGCCGCGGTGGCACACACCCCGCACGGCGAGCTGCTCACCACCCGCGCCGCGGTGGAGGTGAGCGTGCGGCTCACCGACGACGCCGAGGTCCACGCGCTCAACCGCCAGTATCGCGGCAAGGACAAGCCTACCAACGTGCTGTCCTTCCCGATGGTGCAGCCCGACCTGCTCGCCACCGTGAGCCAGAACTCGGACGACGGCGAACTGCTGCTCGGCGACATCGTGCTCGCGCACGGCGTCTGCGCGCGCGAGGCGGCGGAGCGCGGGATCGCGGTCGGCGATCATTTCACCCACCTTGTGGTGCACGGCACTTTGCATCTGCTAGGCTATGACCACATGACCGACGAAGAGGGGGACGCGATGGAGGAGATCGAGCGCGCCGCGCTCGCCGACCTCGGCGTCGCCGACCCCTATCTCATACGCGAGGACTGACGAACGGCGATGGCCGACGACCGAAGTAGCGCCGGTAGCGGCGACCACCATCACGAACCCGGCATCTGGTCGGGCCTGCGCAACCTCATCTTCGGCGAACCGCACGAGGCGACGCTGCGCGAGGTGCTCGAGAAGGCGATCGACCGCTACGAGGAAGACCCGGCGCCCGATCTGAAGGGCGATCTCACCCCGCTCGAGCGCCAGATGGTGCGCAACCTGCTCCACTTCAGCGAGCGCGACGCCGGCGGGATCGGCGTGCCGCGCGCCGACGTGGTCGCCGTCGAGGAGGCCACCAGCTTCGCGCATCTGGTGGAGGTGTTCGCCGAGGCGGGGGTGAGTCGCCTGCCGGTGTACCGCGAGAACCTCGACCACATCATCGGCATGGTCCATATCAAGGACGTATTCGCGATCCTCGCGCGCGGCGGCGAGCCGCCCGCGACGATCGCGGCGCTGATCCGCCAGCCTTTGTACGTGCCGATGAGCCGCGGCGCGCTCGACCTGCTCGCCGACATGCGCCAGTCGCGCATCCACCTCGCGGTGGTGCTCGACGAATATTCCGGCACCGAGGGGCTGGTGACGATCGAGGACCTGATCGAGGAAATCGTCGGCGAGATCGAGGACGAGCATGACGACGCGCCCGAGGTGCTGCTCGTCCCGCTCGACGGCGGCGCCTGGGAGGCCGACGCGCGCGTCGAGCTGGAGGACGTCGGCGAGACCGTCGACGCGCGGCTCGCCGAGGCGGAGAGCGACGTCGACACGATCGGCGGCCTCGCCGCGGTGCTCGCCGGGCGTGTGCCCGAGGCGGGCGAGTGCGTCGATCACCCGAGCGGGTGGCGGATCGAGGTGGTCGACGCCGACTCGCGCCGGATCAATCGGCTGCGGTTGCATCCCCCCGTGCCGGAACCGGAGGACGTCGAGGCCTGAGGCCGGCGCGACGAAGCGTGCGGCGGGCGGTGCCGCCAGGCTTGCCCCGCGCGGGCGCGATGGCCTAGCGTCGCGGTCGACGGTTCGGGAGTGGCGCGCCGCTCCCCATGCTACCGACCGAGTGAGCCCTTCGGGTCGCCCGATGGCAGCTGGGTCGGGGGTCGTCGGCGTGCCCCCCACGTCGACGGCCCACCTCGGATATGATCCGCCACCTTTGAAGCACGCGCGTGCTCCTGCGCCGGCAGGCGCCCAGTGCGGCGAACGTGATCCTCGCGGCACTGGGCTCCGGCGTTCGCCGGAGCACGTCCCCGCTTCGATCGATCACACGCCAGAGATCGCAAACGAGCACGGCCCGCGATCGGCTCGCGCCGCCGGTCAGCGCCGCGATCGAAGCGCGCCGTGCCGCGGTCATTCCTCCCTGCCGCTGGCCGAGATCGGGATGGCGATGGTGCAATGGACGCCGTCGCGCTCGAGCGCATGGTGCGTGCGCGCGCCGAGCTGATAGGGCAGCGCCTGCTCGATCAGCTCGCGCCCCTGCCCGCCGCCGCGCGCGGCCGCGCCGCCGTCCGGTTCCGCCGCGGGCATCACCACCCCGCGCTCGCGCCAGTCGATATGGAGCCAGGGACGCGCCGCGGCGCTCGCCGGCTCGATCCGCCAGCTCACCGTCAACTGCCCCGCGGGCTGGCCCAACGCGCCATATTTGACCGCGTTGGTCGCCAGTTCGTGCAGCGCCAGCGCCAGCGTCTGCACCGTCGACGAGCGCAGGCGCACCCCCGCCGGTCCGTCCAGCACCGCCTTCTCCGCGCCGCCCATCGCCGACAATTCGGTGCGCAGCAGATCGTCGAACGTCACCCGATCGACGTCGCTGAGCCGCGACAGCAGCGCCTGGACGCGGGCCAGCGCGTCGAGCCGATCGGCGAAGCGCGCGCGGAAGTCGGCGAAATTGACGCTGGTCCGCGCCATCGAGTCGGCGATCGAGCGCACCACGCCCATGAGATTGCGCGTGCGATGCTGGAGCTCGGCGATCAGCACCGCCTGCCGCTCCTCCCATTCGCGCCGATCGGTGACGTCGACCATCGCGCCGACCATCCGATCCGCCCGGCCGTCGCGATCGTAGAAGAAGCGCCCGCGCGCGGACAGCCAGCGCAGCTCGCCGTCCGGATGGATCATCCGGAACTCCCGCGCATATTCGGTGCGATCCCGCTCCGCCGCGCTGAGCGCGGCCTCGACGCCGGCGCGATCGTCGGGGTGCAGCCGCTCGCGCCAGACGTCGTAGCTCGGCACCACCGCGCCGACGGCATAGCCCGCCATGCGATAATGTTCGTCGGACCAATGCACCTCGCCGCTGCGCAGGTTCCAGTCCCACAGCCCGAGCCGGCCGACCTCGACCGCGTTGCGCAGCCGCTCCTCGCTGCGCCGTACCGTCTCCGCCGCGGCGTGCGCGTCGGTGATGTCCTCGCCGATGCCGCCGATCATCGTCACCGCGCCCGCGCCGTCGCGGATCGGGAAGCCGGTGTCGCGGATCCAGCGGATCGCGCCGTCGACCGGGCGGCGGATGCGATAGTCGAAGCTGACGTGTTCGCCGCCGCGCACACGCGCCATCATCGCCTCGGCCAGCGCGCGGTCGGCCGGGTCGACCAGATCGAGCCAGCTGCGCGCCTCGTCGCCCGCGATCGCGCGGTCGCGGCTCAGGCCGTAGACCGTCTCGAACGCGGGGGTGAGATAGTGCCAGCGCAGCGTCGCCGCCTCGCGGATCCACAGCACGTCGTGCGACGCCTCGCCGAACTGGCGCAGCCGCTCCTCGCTCTGCCGCACCTGCTCCTGCGCCGCGGCGTCGCGCAGGCGCAGCACCTCCTCCTGCGCGCTCTTCCACGCGCCGATGTCCTTGGTGGTGGTGGCGACGCCGTCGTTGAGCTTGACGACGGTCTGGAGGAACCAGCTGTCGAACTGTTCGTGGACGTAATGGCGCTCATCCTGGCGCGGCTCGCCCGTCTCGGTGACGTGGCGGAAGGTGTCGAAGATCCCCTCCTCCACCACGCCGGGGTTGCGCTCCAACAGGCTCTGCCCCCGCACCTCGCCGTAGCGGCTCTCCGACGTGTGGTTGTTGAGCAGCCAATGGAAGTCGACGATCGCGCCGCTCTCGTCGCGCACCGCCTCGAACACCTGGATCATGTCGGTGGAGGCGTCCATCGTCGCCTGGAGCAGATCGCGGCTGCGCGCCAGCTCGGCGGTGCGCTGGCGCACCACCAGCGCGCTGGCGGCGAATTGCGCGAGGCTGCGCAACAGCCGCGCGTCCTCCTGGTCGAACCGCCGCGCGCGATCGTGTGAGAGCAGCCACAGGGTCCCCGCCGCCTCGCCCGCGACATGGAAGGGGACCAGCAGGATCTCGCAGATGGCGGGCGTGATCGCGCCACCCGGGAACAGCCGCTCGGGTCGCTCGATCAGCAGCGCCGAGTCGCGCGCGATCGCCAGCCCGCACGGGCTCGCGTCGAGCGGCATGCCGCCGCCGCGCTGGTGCGCCCAGGCGCCCGCGACCGCATCCCAGCGGAAGCGGTCGGCCTCGCGCAGGCTGACCCCGGCGGAGCCCGCGACGCCGTGCGCCACGATCAGGTCGGTCAGCCGCTGGAGCAGCTCGCCGGGCCGATCGGCGAGGTCGCGCGCGAGCACCGAGAGGATCGCGGCCTCGGTCTCGTGATCGGGTGCGCGCGCGGGCCGGTCGCCCAGCGAATCGATCGGCGCGACCCCGTCGACCCCATCCGCCTGCTCCGCCATCGCGCCGCCCCTCCCCGTCACCGCCACCCTACATGCGCGGCGTGGCGGGGCAACGCACACGCGCCAGTGGCGCCGCCGTGCGCTTGCCCCTACAGTTCGGCGCATGCGCAGACACATTCTCGCCGTGCTCGGCCTCCTCGTCCTCGTCGGCATCGCCGCCTTCGCCTGGCTGGCCTGGCCCGACGCGGCGCGCCTCGACGTCGCCGCGGTGAGCGGCGCGCGCCCCACCATCTCGCCGCCGCGCGAGCAGACGCTGCCCACGGTGAAGACCGCCGACCCGATCGGCTGGAAGGCGGGCGAGGCGCCCACCCCCGCCGCGGGGCTGCGCGTCGCCGCCTTCGCCACCGGGCTCGACCATCCGCGCTGGCTGTATCGCCTGCCCAACGGCGACGTGCTGGTGGCGGAGACCAACTCGCCGCCGCGCGAAGGCGGCGGGATCAAGGGTTGGGTGATGCGCCACCTGCTCGGCAAGGCGGGCGCGGGCGTGCCCTCGGCCGACCGCCTGACGTTGCTGCGCGACGCCGACGGCGACGGCCGCGCCGAGACGCGCACCGCCTTCCTCACCGGGCTCCACTCGCCCTTCGGCATGGCGCTGCTCGACGGCCAGCTCTATGTCGCCAACACCGACGCGCTGGTGCGCGTGCCCTATACCGAGGGGGCGACCAGCATCACCGCCAAGCCCGAGCTGGTGGTGAAGCTGCCCGGCGGCGCCAACCACTGGGCGCGCAACGTCATCCCCGCCGAGGACGGGCGCACCTTGTACGTCTCGGTCGGCTCGGCCTCGAACGTCGCCGAGGGCGGGCTGGCGCGCGAGAAGTTCCGCGCCGCGATCCTCCAGGTCTATCCCAGGGAGAAGACCTTCCGCGTCTTCGCCACCGGGCTGCGCAACCCCAATGGCATGGCGCTGGTCCCCGGCACCAACCGGCTGTGGACCGTGGTCAACGAGCGCGACATGCTCGGCTCCGACCTCGTCCCCGACTATCTCACCGCGGTGGAGCTGGGCGACCAGTTCGGCTGGCCGTGGTATTATTGGGGCGGCTATATCGACCCGCGCGTCGAGCCCCGGAACCCCGAGCTGCAGCAGTATGTGAAGCGTCCCGATTATGCGCTGGGGCCGCACGTCGCGGCGCTGGGGCTCAGCTTCGCCGACGCGACCCGTCTGGGCGACCGCTTCGCGCGCGGCGCCTTCGTCGGCGAGCACGGATCGTGGAACCGCAAGCCGCTGTCGGGCTACAAGGTGGTGTTCGTGCCGTTCGACGCGGCGGGCTGGCCGGTGAAGGGGGCCAAGCCGGTCGACGTACTGACCGGCTTCGTCACCCCGGACGGCGACGCGCACGGCCGCCCGGTCGGCGTGATCGCGGACCGCACGGGGGCGCTGCTGGTGGCGGACGACGTCGGCAACGCGATCTGGCGGGTGACCGCGGCGCGCTGACCCGGGCTCCGCCCCGTTCGCGCTATAATGAGCGCGGGCGGAGCGCGGAGTGAGCGATGCTGTGGACGATCGTCGTCATCCTGGTGGTGCTGTGGCTGCTCGGCTTCAGCCTTCAACTGTCGCACTCGCTGATCCATCTGCTGCTGCTGATCGCGATCGTGGTGGGTCTGGTACAGCTGTTCACCGGACGCCGCTGATCCCCGTGTAACGAAAGATTGCCGGGGCGGGGAACGGCGCCAGACCACAGGTGTTTTCCTGACCTACCTCAGGAGGATATCTCGATGCTCTGGACGATAGCGGTCATTCTTCTGGTGCTCTGGCTGCTCGGGTTCAGCCTCCATGTCGCCGGCGGCCTGATCCACATCCTGCTGGTGATCGCGCTCATCGTCGGGCTGGTGCAGCTGTTCAGCGGCCGCCGGGTGTAGGCGGCATCACCGACCAGCGATGGCCGGTGAGGCGGGATGCCGTGACCGAGGTATGGTCGCGCCAAGAAGAGAGAGCCGGCGCCTTCACCGCTAATGCCGTCATCCCGGACTTGGTCCGGGATCCACCGTTCCGCGCGTTCTACGCGTGTAGCTCATGCGGATGAGTGGATCCCGGACCAAGTCCGGGATGACGGAGGTTAGGGAGAGAGGGTGCGTGCCCCGCCAGACGGATCATGGATGACGGTGTCAGCCGATCCGACATCATCCCCGCGAACCCGGCCCCACCCGCACCCATAGCGCAGTGGCATCGTCGCTGCGCTTGAAGCGGGGAAAGCGCCGGCAGTCGGCGTCGTCGCGCTCAATCGCGCGCAACTCTTCGGCCAGCGCCGCCACGCCGCGCGCGCGCAGCGCCGCCATCAGCCCCGCCGCGTCATAGGCGTCGTAGCTGTCGACCAGCGCGGCGAAGCCGTCGCTCATCAGTAATAGCGTGTCGCCCGGCGCGACCGACACGCTGGCGTGATCGGTCGCGACGGACGACGCCGCCGCGTCGACGCCGAGCACGCGCCGCCCCGGTCGCTCGCGCGCGGCGCGACGATCGGCGATCACCGCGGGCGTCCGCGCGCCGCCGAGCGCCTCCCCCAGCGCCGCCGCCTCGCGGCTCTCCGCCGCGCGGTCGGGCGCAGGGGTGAGCCAGTCGACCGTCCCGTCGGCGCGCGCGCGCAGGATCGCGCAGTCGCCCGCCCAGGCCAGCTCAAGCGAGTCGCCGACGAGCTGGACCGCCGCGAACGACGCGCTCGGCAACTCCCACGCGCCCGCGGGCTCACGCCGCCGCTCGGCCGCGTAGCGCGCCGCCACCGTCTCATACACCGCCGCACAGGTGGCGCGCAGGTCGGCGGCCTCGCCGAGCCCGAAGGCGGCGTCGGCGGTCGCCGCCAGCCAGGCCGCGCCGCCACGATCGCCGAGCAAGCCGGGCGGGGCGAGATCGGTGGCGCCGTCGATCACCCAGGCGCAGCGCGCGCTCGCGCCGGCGCGGTCGTCGTTGGGCGTGGCGAGGTCGCCGCACAGGCTGAGCGACTGGAGCAGGTCGAGGTGCATGGCCCCGCCCCTAGCCGCCCCAGGCGGTTCAGTCGACGAAGAGCAGCGCCGGCGCCTCGATCAGCCCCTTCAGCGCCTGCACGAAGCTGGCCGCGTCATGCCCGTCGACCACGCGGTGATCGCAGCTGATCGACAGATTCATCAGCTTGGCCCGACGGATGGCATCGCCGCGCCCGGCCTCCTCGGGGGCGACGAAGACGGGGCGCTCGACGATCTTGTTGGGACCGATGATCGCCACTTCGGGTCGGTTGATCACCGGCGTCGTCGCGATCCCGCCGAGCGGGCCGAGCGAGGTGAGCGTGATCGTGCCATTGCCGAGCTCGTCGGGGCGCAGCTTGCCCGCGCGCGCCGCGGCGGCGAGTCGCGCGATCTCGGTGGCGAGCTGCCAGACGTTGCGGTCCTGCGCGTCGCGGATCACCGGCACGGTCAGCCCCGCGTCGGTCTGCACCGCCATGCCGAGATGGACGCGGCCGTGGCGGGTCACCACGCCGGTCTCGTCGTCGTAGCGCGCGTTGAGCATCGGGAAGTCGGGCAGCGTCCGGCACAGCGCGACGATGAGGAGCGGCAGCAGGGTCAGCTTGGGCCGCTCGCCGCGGCGCGCGTTGAGCTGCGCGCGCAGGACCTCCAGCGCGGTGACCTCGATCTCCTCGACATAGGTGAAATGCGGGATGTGGCGCTTCGCCGCGGCCATGTTCTCGGCGATGCGGCGGCGCATGCCGATGACGCGGACCTGCTCGTCGTCGCGGGCGCGGCTGGCGTGGGGGGCATGATAGCCGTCGCCGGCACCGTAGCGGAGGAAGGCGTCGAGGTCGGCGTGGCGGACGCGGTCGCCCTCGGCGACGCGGACCTGCGCGAGGTCGACGCCGAGGTCGCGCGCGCGCGCGCGGACCGCGGGTGAGGCGAGGACCCTCGACTCCTCCCCGGTACGGAGAACGCTCGCCGCAGGCGAGGGGTGGAGGGGGCTCTCCGCGGGCGGAGCGGTCGTTGCAGTGGCTTCTGCCGAGGTCGGCACTTGCGGCGCACCCCCTCCACCACCGGCCGCGCCGGGGAGGATCGGGACTTCCTCCACTCCCGGATTTTCCGCCTCGAGCGTGTCCTCCTCCACCGCGGGCGGCACGTCAGCGTCAGCGGCGGCCACCCCCTCCCCTTCGGTCTCGATCACCACCAGCGGCGCGCCGATCGAGACCTGGTCGCCGACCTCGCCAGCGCGCTCGACCACCACGCCCGCGACCGGACTCTCCATCTCGACCGTGGCCTTGTCGGTCATCATGTCGGCGAGCTGCTGGTCCTCCTCGACGCGGTCGCCGACCTGGACGTGCCAGGCGACGATCTCGGCCTCGGAAATGCCCTCGCCGATGTCGGGGAGCTTGAAGGTGAAGCGCGCCATGTGCGTTTAGTCCTTGAGAATCTTCTTGAGCGCCTGGCCGATCCGCACCGGGCCGGGGAAATAGGCCCATTCCAGGCTGTGCGGATACGGCGTGTCGAAGCCGGTGACGCGCTCGACCGGCGCCTCGAGGTGGTAGAAGCAGCGCTCCTGCACCAAGGCGGCGAGCTCGGCGCCGAAGCCGCCGGTGCGGGTCGCCTCGTGCACCACCATGCAGCGCCCGGTCTTCTTCACCGAGCGCTCGATCGCTTCGATATCGAGCGGGACGAGCGTGCGCAGGTCGATGATCTCGGCGTCGACGCCGGTGTCCGCCACCACCTGCGCGCAGACGTGGACCATCGTGCCGTAGGCGAGCATCGTCACCGCCTCGCCCGCGCGCACCACATTGGCCTGGCCGAGCGGCACGGTGTAGTATCCGGTCGGCACCTCGCCGCCGGGATGCTTCGACCAGTTCTCGGCGGGTCGGTCCCAATGACCGTTGAACGGGCCGTTGTAGATCCGCTTGGGCTCGAGGAAGAGCACCGGGTCATTGTCCTCGATCGCGGCGATCAGCAGCCCCTTGGCGTCGTAGGGGGTGGAGGGGATCACCGTCTTGATCCCCGAGACGTGCGTGAAGATGCCCTCGGGCGACTGCGAGTGGGTCTGCCCGCCGAAGATACCGCCGCCATAGGGCGAGCGCACCGTGATCGGCGCGGTGAAGTCGCCGGCCGAGCGGTAGCGCAGCCGCGCCGCCTCGGAGACGAGCTGGTCGAGCGCGGGATAGATGTAATCGGCGAACTGGATCTCGGGCACCGGGCGCAGGCCATAGGCGCCCATGCCGATCGCGACGCCGACGATGCCGATCTCGGTGATCGGCGTGTCGAACACGCGGGTCTTGCCGTATTTCTTCTGCAGCCCGGCGGTGGCACGGAAGACGCCGCCGAAATAGCCGACGTCTTCGCCCATCACGATCACGTCGGGGTCGCGCGCCATCATCTCGTCCATCGCCGCGTTGATCGCCTGGATCATGTTCATGCGCGTGGTGGGTGCCTCAACGGCGGTCTCTAGCGTGTCGTTCACCCAACCCACTCCGTCATTCCCGCGCAGGCGGGAATCCATAACCTTTGACGTGGCGACACTTGCGAGAACCTACGCGTCTGGATCCCCGCCTTCGCGGGGATGACGGCTGTGGGCGTGGCGCGGTGAGACACCATCGTCACTTCCGCGCCCACGGCCGGCCGCTCGCCGCTTCCTCGTCGATCATCATCTGGCGCTGCTCGCGCAGGTGCCAGGGCATCTCCTCGAACACGCCGTCGAACAGCGAGTCGAGCGGCTGCGCCAGGCCGTGGCCGAGGATGCCGTTGGCCTCCGCCGCCTTCTGCGCGGCGCGGACCTCCTCGGCGACCTCACGGTCCATCGCTTCCTGCCGCGCGTCGTCCCATTCGCCGATCGTGACGAGATGGTCCTTGAGCCGGCGGATCGGGTCGCCCAGCGGCCAGGCGGTCGGCTCGCCGGTGGAGCGATATTGCGACGGGTCGTCGGAGGTGGAGTGCCCCTCGGCGCGATAGGTGAAATGCTCGATCAGCGTCGGCCCAACGTTGGTGCGCGCGCGCTCCGCCGCCCAGAGCGTCGCGGCATAGACCGCGAGCGGGTCGTTGCCGTCGACGCGCAGCCCGGCGATGCCATAGCCGATCGCGCGCGCCGCGAAGGTGGTCGCCTCCGCCCCGGCGAAGCCCGAGAAGCTCGAGATCGCCCATTGATTGTTGACGACGTTGAAGATCACCGGCGCGCGATAGACGGTGGCGAAGGTCAGCGCGGAGTGGAAGTCGCCCTCCGCGGTGGAGCCCTCGCCGCACCAGGTCGCGGCGATGCGCGTGTCGCCCTTGGAGGCGGACGCCATCGCCCAGCCCACCGCCTGGGGATATTGCGTGGTGAGATTGCCCGAGATCGAGAAGAAGCCGAAGCGTTTCTCCGAATACATGATCGGCAGCTGCTTGCCCTGCAGCTTGTCGCCCGTGTTCGAGTAGATCTGGTTCATCATGTCGACCAGCGGACAGCCGCGCGCGATCAGCAGCCCCTGCTGACGATAGGACGGGAAGCACATGTCCTCGGCGTCGAGCGCGTGCGCCGCGGCGACAGCGACGGCCTCCTCGCCGAGCGACTTCATGTAGAAGCTGGTCTTGCCCTGGCGCTGCGCGCGGAACATGCGCTCGTCGAAGGCGCGCACCGTCGCCATGTGGCGCAGCATGCGGCGCAGCGTGTCGGGGCTGAGCCGCGGGTTCCACGCGCCGATCGCCTGGTGCTGCTCGTCGAGCACGCGCACCATCGTATAGGCCAGGTCGGTGAAGTCGCGCGGGTGCGCGGCGGTGTCGGGGCGCGGCGCGGCGCCGGCGGGGGGCACCTCCAGGTCGCCGAAATCGGCCGCGTCGCCGGGGCGGAAGCGCGGCTCGGGGACGTGCAGCGTCAGCGGCTTCAGGTTGCGGGCGTCGCCCAAGGTCACTCTCCTGGCCGCCCGATCGGGTCCGGGAGGCTTCGCGGCGGCTTGTAATTATATTTCAAGCGAAGCGGAAGCCCCCTGATGCGCCTCCGACCGCGCGCCAGCCCCTTTGTGCCGGCTCAGCGCCGCCCGCGTCACCATGCCGATCGCCAACATCGCGGCACTCACCGCACAGCCCGCGACGCCCACGTGCACCATGCTCGCGACGAAGATGGCACCGGCGGCGGCGGTGAAGACCAGTGACAGCAACGGAGCGAGCGGCGCGCGATACGGCCGCGGCACGTCGGCGCGGCGGAGGCGCAGAATCGGCAGCGCGGCGCCGCTCAGCGTCAGGAACAACCAATAGACCGGCGCCATATAGTCGACCATCGTCGCGAACCCCGCTGGCGTGGTGGCGCCCCACAGGATCAGCGGCAGCGTGAGCGCGACCTGGCACCGCACCGCCGCCGGCGCGACCCCGCGCGCCCTATCCCACCGCCCCAGCCGCGCGAGCGCCGGCGTGTCGCCCGCGAGCGCGGTGAGCGTGCGCCCGCCCACCAGGAACAGCGCGTTGAGGATCGCCGCGGTCGCCACCACCACGGCGGCGACCATCGCGATCTCGCCCGCCGGTCCGAGCGCGCGGCGCATCACCGCCGCCGCGGGCGCGGCGCTGGCGGCCAGCCCGGCCGGTCCGAGCGCGGTGAGATACGCCCAGTTGGCGATCAGGTAGAGTGCGGTCACCGCCGCCATGCCGCCGACGAGCGCATAGGTTATGTCGCGCGGGCGCCGCACCTCGGCCGAGAGCGTCGCCGCATCGTTGAAGCCGCCATAAGCCAGCATCACGTAGATCATCGCGGTGCCCATGCCCTCGTGGTTCGGCATTGTCGCGGGCGCGGGAGCCCCGCTGCCGCGCAGCCACGCCCCCGCACCGCCGAGCGCGAGCAGCGCGACGACGACGAGCGCGACGAGCACCACCTCGCCGCGCACGCTGATCGCCAATCCGCGCAGATTGAGCAGTCCCAGCAGCAGCACCGCTGCCACCGCGACCGCCGCCCGCGTGGCGGAGCCCATCGGCACCAGCGTGGCGAGGTAATCGGTGCCCACGAACGCGAGCATCGCCGCCGAGGCGGTGAAGATCACCGTGAAGCGCGACCAGCCGAACAGGAAGGCAATCGTGTCGCCATAGGCTTCCTTGAGGAAGCGATAGTCGCCGCCGGCGTGCGGGAAAGCGGTGCTGAGCTCGGCATAGCAGAGCGCGCCGGCGAGCGCGACCAGCCCACCCGCCAGCCACGCGGCATAGATCGCCGGCGCGCTGCCGAGCGCGGCACCGACCGCCGCCGCCGAGCGGAAGATGCCCGCGCCGACCACCATCCCGACCACCACCGCTCCGGATTGCCACGGCCCCGGCGCATGGGGTCCCCGGCCTTCATCGCCGACGACGTCGTCTCGCCCATATTTTTCCGGTGTTCCCGCCGCCTCGCTCATCATCCCCTAATAGGATGGGATATGACGAGAGCGCGCAGCACACCCCTGAAGACAGGGCGTTGGATCGGCGGCACGACGGCGTTCGCGCTGCTGGCGAGCAGCCCCGCCGCGGCGCAGACCGCGACCGACGTGAACAACGACGCGCCGGCGGACGTCACCGTGATCGCCGCGCGCGGTGCGCCGCGCAGCGTGGCGGAGAGTGCGGTGCCCGTGGACGTGATCGGCGGCGACACGATCCGGCAGGCGAGCCCGGCGGGGGATCTCGGGCAGGCGCTCGAGCAGCTGGTACCGAGCGTCAACTTCCCGCGCCAGTCGAACTCGGGGGTCGGCGACGCGGTGCGCGCGGCGCAGCTGCGCGGCCTGTCACCCGACCAGTTGCTCGTCCTCGTCAACGGCAAACGCTATCACACCACCTCGACGCTGGCGCTCGACTCCAAGATCGGTCGCGGCACCGCCCCGGTCGACCTCGCCACGCTGCCCACCGGCGCGATCGCGCGCGTCGACGTGCTGCGCGACGGGGCGGGCGCGCAATATGGCTCCGACGCGATCGCCGGCGTGATTGATGTGGGGCTCGACCGGCGAACGAGCGGCGCGGTCGCCGATCTGAGCTATGGCGGCAATCTCACCGCCCCCGGCACGATCGGCCGGCGGCTGCGTGACGGCGCGACGGTGCAGGCCGCGCTGGAACTCGGCACCGCGCTCGGCGACGGCTTCCTGACGGTGGGCGGCGACTGGTCGCACCAGCAGGGCACCGACCGCGCCGGGTACGATCGCGGCGGCTTCTATCTGTCGAACGGCAGCGCGACCGATCCGCGCAACACGCGCCTGCTGGGCCGGCGGCTGTTCAAGCTGGGCGACCCCGCCGCCTCGGGCCTCCACCTGTGGTACAATGCGGAGACGTCGGTCGCGCCGGGGCTGACGCTCTACGGCTTCGGCATCGCGCACGCGCGGCGCGCGCTGGGGAGCAATTTCTTCCGGTGGCCGGTCATCCTCGACGGCGATGGCAACGATTATCTGCCGGTCGCGCAGCCGGGCGGCACCACCGGCTTCCGCCCGGTTTCGGTGATACGCGACCGCGACGCCTCGGGCACGCTCGGGCTGCGCGGCACCGTCGCCGGGTGGCGGATGGACGGGAGCGTCACTTACGGCGCCAACGCGATCGATGATAACCTGCGCGGGAGCGTCAATTACTCGCTCGGTGCGGCGAGCCCGACGCGCTTCCATCTCACCTCGCTGCGCTCGGACCAGCTGGTCGGCAACCTCGATCTCACCCGCGATTATGAGATCGGGCTGATCGTACCGCTGACGGTGTCGGGCGGGATCGAGCTGCGCCACGAGCGCTGGCGCGCCGGGGCGGGTGACCCCGCCTCTTACGCGGTCGGGCCGCTCGCCGACCCGGCGGTGTTCGGGCTTCAGCCCGGCGCGCAGGCCGGCCCCGGCCTCACGCCCGAGGACGCGCGCCGCGTCGCGCGGTCGGTGGCGGCGGGCTATGTCGAGGCCAGCACCGAGCCGCTGGCGGGGATCACGGTCGACCTAGCGGCGCGCGCGGAACATTATAGCGACGCGGGCGCCGCGCTCGCCGGCAAAGCGGCGTGGCGCGCCGCGCTGGGGCATGGGATCGCGCTGCGCGGTTCGGTGTCGAACAGCTTCCGGGCGCCCGCGCTGGCGCAGCGCGGCCTGTCCTCCACCACGCTCGGCTTCGGCGCGGGCGGGCAGCTGCGCCGCATCGCGACGCTGGCGGTCGACAGTCCGGCGGCACAGGCGCTCGGCGCGACGCCGCTGCGGGCGGAGCGCAGCCTCAACCTGTCGGGCGGGATCGTCGCCGCCCCCGCGGCGGGGCTGCGGCTGACGCTCGACCTGTTCCAGATCCAGGTGCGGCGCCGGCTCACCTTGTCCGAGCGGTTCGATCTCACCGCACTGGACGAGCCCGCGCGCGCGACGCTCGGACTGGGTAGGTACGACGCGATCAACTTCTTCACCAACGCGGTGGATCTGCACACCCGCGGGATCGAGGCGGCGGGCGAGCAGCGGTTGGCGCTCGGCGCGGCGCGGCTCACTGTGTCTGCCGGCTACAGCTATGCCGCCAGTGCGATCCGACGCGTCGCCGCGGCGCCACCGCAGCTCGCCGCGCACGGGATCGGGGGTGCGCTGGTCGGGCTGGAGGAGGCGAACACGCTCGACGGCGCCGCGCCGCGCGACAAGCTGATCCTCGGTGCCGAGCTGGGCCGCGATCCGTGGTCGGCGATGCTCCGCGCGACGCGCTTCGGCGCGGTCACCCATCAGTTCGATTTCGGCGGGGGCGACACGCCGTCGCAGCGGTTCGCCGCACGCTGGTCGCTCGACGCGGAATGGTCCTTCGCGCTGTCGCCACGGTTGCGTCTCGCGGTCGGCGGGATCAATCTCGCCGACGCCTATCCCGCGCCGTCTGACGAAGCGATCAACGGCGCGGGCAATCTCGCCTACGATCCGCTCTCGCCGATCGGGGTCAACGGACGTTATCTGTACGCGCGCGGGCGAGTCACCTTCTGAGCATCACGGACTCGACTCAACCCGTTAGAACAAAGTAAGAACGACGCTCCACCAGCGAGTCGTCACCTGTGTCCGAGTCGAGCGTCCTCCAGTCCCTGCGCGATACGCTCAGCGCGATCGAGGGTGATGGCCATCGCCGTCGCCCGGTGCTGCCGTTCGGCGTGCCCGCGGTCGACGAGCGGCTCGCCAACGGCGGGCTGCGGCTCGACGCGCTGCACGAGGTCGCCGCCGCCACGCCGGCGATGGGGGACGACGCCTCGGCCACGCTCTTCCTCGCCGGCGTCGCCGCGCGCGCCTGGGGGCCGGTGCTGTGGGTGGTGCGGCGGCGCGACCTGTTCGCGCCCGGCCTCTACCAGTCGGGGCTCGCGCCCGATCGCGTGCTCTACGCCGAGGCGAGCGACGATGCCGAGGTGCTCGCGCTGATGGAGGAAGGCCTGCGTCACCGCGCACTCGGCGCGGTGATCGGCGAGACGCGCCGCGCGGCGATGGCCTCGACGCGCCGGCTCCAGCTCGCCGCCGAAGGTGGGCGCACCATCGCGCTGCTGCTCAAGCGCCACGCGCGCGAGGGCGCGGACCCGCTCGCGGTCCCCTCCGCGGCGGTGACGCGGTGGCGCGTCGGCTCCGCCCCCTCGGCGCCGCTGCCGGTCGCGGGCGTGGGGCGCGCGCGCTGGGATCTCGCGCTGGTGCGGCAACGCAACGGCGAACCTTTTCAAACCATCGTGGAGGCATGCGATGAAACGGGTCGCATCGCTCTACCTGCCCGACTGGTCGATCGACCGGCTGCGGCGGGCAGAGCCGGCGCTCGCGCCGCTGCCTGAGCGAGTCGCGCCCGATCCCGCGTCGCCGCGGGTCGCGCTCGACCTCGCCGCGCTGAAGGCGGCGGGCGACGCCGAGCAGGGCGGCAAACAGTGCGACGCGCCGCGCAACACGGGCTGGCGCCCGGGCGCGCGCTGGGCGCGCGACGACGGCGGCTATCTGCCCGGCCCGCTGCGCGGCGTCGACGAGACGACCGGCGGCGCGGGCGCGTGCTGGGCGGGCGAGACCCGCGCCGACGTCGCGCGCCGCGTCGCCGCGATCGCGCCGCACCAGCGCCCGCCGATGCGCGAGATGGGCCGCCGCAGCGAGGCGGCGGAGCAACCGTTCAAGCGGCTGCCCGGCGATGATGGGGGGAAGTCAAGCGGCTGGCCCGAGCCCGCCGTACCCCGGCGGACACACGAGGTCAGCGGTGACGATGATCGCGCCGGGCTATCCTGCCGGATGTCCGAGCCGAACCGTGCTCCGGCGCACGCCGGAGCCCCGTGCCGCGAGGATGACGCTCGTCGCTCTGGGCTCCTGCGTGCGCAGGAGCACGCGCGCGGTTCTAGCGCGGCGATGGCGCCGGTGCGCACGGGCGGCGAGGGTGTGCGGCCGACGTCGCGCCAGCGCGAGCGGGGCGTGCGTGGGGTGGAGCCGCTAGGCCGGGGGGAGGAGGCGCGACCCTCGCCTCCCTCCGCTCCGTCATCCCGGACCTGTTCCGGGATCCAGGGTGCCGCGCGCGGACCGGCGGCGACTCGTGCGGCGCCATGGCCCTCGGCACAGGACCGCGGTGACGATGCGCCCCCCTCTCGCTCCCTACTGTCATCCCGGACGTATCCCAGTATCCACGGTCCCGCGTCCTTACCGGCCGAGGCGTGCGCGGAAGGCTGGATCCCGGAACAGGTCCGGGATGACGGGAGGGAGCGAGCGGGTGCGCGCGCCACGCTGCTCCGCCTCGACGCGAGCGGTGCCGCCGCAGCCGGCGGTCCCGCGTCCTCACCGGCCGAGGCGTGCGCGGAAGGTCGGATCCCGGAACAGGTCCGGGATGACGCGAGGGGGCGAGCGGGTGCGCGCGCCGCACCGCTCCGTCTCGGCACGAGCGGTGCTGCCGCGGCCGGCGCTCCCGCTGCCGCCGCCACGGACCCCACCGCCGCGCCCAAGCACCGCCGCGTCCCCCACATCTCCCCCGCGCTGAGCGGCGCGTGGAACGCGATGCCCGCGATCCGCTACCCCGGCGACGGGCCGCACCCGGACAAGACCGCCGCCAAGGAGCGCCGCCCCGGCTCGAACGACCCCGGTGCCGCGGTCAAGGAGGTCGCCGCCTTCTTCGACACCGGCCGCACCACCGCGGGCACGGTCGCGCGCGTCTGCCGCGACCCCGCCGCGGCCGCCCCTCCCGGCCCGGCAGCCGATACCGCGCCGCCGCTCGTCACCGTGCAGAAGGTGGGCAGCCGGGTCGAGATCGCCGCCGCCTCGCCCGCGGCGCGCGCGATCGGGGTCGAGCCCGGCATGGCGCTGACCCAGGTGCGCGCCGCCACCCCCGAGATCGTCGTGCGCGACGCCGACCCTGAGGGCGACCAGCGCGCGCTCCACCGCCTCGCGGTCGCGCTGGCGCGGCGCTGGACCCCGGTGGTGGCGATCGAGGATTCGCAGTCGCTGCTGCTCGACCTCACCGGCGTGGCACATCTCCACGGCGGCGAGTCGCGACTGGCGCGGCGGCTGGTGCGGCTGCTCGCGCGGCTCGGCATCACCGCGCGCGTCGCGATCGCCGATACCGCCGGCGCCGCCTGGGCCTGCGCGCACCATGCCGAGCCCGAGCGCGGCGGCGTGACGATCCTCCCGCCGGGCGCGACGCTGGACGCGCTCGCGCCGCTGCCGGTGGCGTCGCTCCGCGTCGACGAGCGCGCGCTCGAGCTGCTGCGCCGGCTCGGCGTCGACACCGTCGGCCAGCTCGCCGCGCTGCCGCGCGCGCCGCTGGCGCGCCGCTTCGGCACCGCGCTGGCGCAGCGGCTCGACCAGGCAAGCGGGCGCGCGCCCGAGCCGCTCGCGCCGGTGGTGCCGCCGGTGGCGATCACGGTGGAGCAACGCTTCGCCGAGCCCTTGCTCACCGCCGAGCCGATCGCGCACTGGATCGGGCAATTGGTCGACCGGCTCGCCGCCGAGCTGGCGCGCGCGGGGCGCGGCGCGCGTCAGCTGCTGCTCGCCGCGACGCGGGTCGACGCCGCGGTGCAGACGCTGCGGGTCGGCTTCGCGCGGCCGACGCGCGCGCGCGATCACCTGCGCCGGCTGCTGGTGCGCCGCGTCGAGCGGATCGATCCCGGCTTCGGGATCGAGGCACTGACGCTCCACGTCCAGCGCGCCGACCCGCTCGCGCCCGAGTATCTCGACGGTGATCTCGCCGAGGGCGAGCGCCCCGACCTCGCGCCGCTGGTCGACGCGATCGTCAACCGCATCGGCGCGGCGCGGCTGTGGCGCGCGCGCGCGGTGGAGAGCGACGTGCCCGAGCGGTCGGTGGCGGGCGCCGCGCCGCTCGACCCGCCCGAGCGCGCCGCGCCCGCGCTGCGTCGCGACGACGTGCGCCGGCTCGACACGCGCGACGCGGACCATCCGTGGCACCCGCGCTGGCCGCGCCCGACGCGGCTGCTGCGCCGCCCGGAGCCGCTCGACCATGTCCTGGCCGAGCTGCCCGACCAGCCGCCCAAGCGCTTCACCTGGCGCGGCGAGTCGCACGTGGTGGTGCGCGGCGACGGGCCCGAGCGGATCGCGGGCGAGTGGTGGCGCCGCCGCGGCGAGCGCGACGCGGTGCGCGACTATTACCAGGTCGAGGACGAGGCGGGCCGGCGCTACTGGCTGTTCCGCCGCGGCGACGGCGAGCGCGGCGCGACCGGCGACCTGACGTGGTACATGCATGGGACGTTCGGGTGAGCGGATCCACGGGTCCGGACTCAAAACGCGGCTGGCGGCTCGGCTGGTCTGAGCTGTCGCTGACCCGCGAGCGGATCATCCGCCGCCATGACGGACGGCTCCCTCATCGTCATCCCGGGCTCGAGCCGGGATCCATGCCTCCGCGAGCGCAACGCCGGTGTTCCTCGTGGCGCCATGGATCCCGGCTCGAGCCCGGGATGACGGTCGGGACGAGCCACCTGCTCCTCCACGGGCTTTTTGGGTCCGGACCCATGACGCCTCGATACAGGCCCGCGGCCCCGTGACGTACAGCGAGCTCCAGGTCACCACGCATTTCTCGTTCCTGCGCGGCGCCTCGTCGTGCGAGCAGCTCGTCGCCACCGCGGCCGCGATGGGGATGCCCGCACTGGGCGTGGTCGACCGCAACTCGGTCGCTGGCGTGGTGCGCGCGCTCTATGCCTGCGACCAGGTGCGCCGCGACAGCGGACTCGAGGTGCGCTCGATCCCGGGCTGCCGGCTCGATCTGGTCGACGGCGCCTCGCTGCTGGTCTGGCCCGAGGACCGCGCCGGCTGGTCGCGGCTCACCGAGCTGCTCAGCCGCGGCAAGGCGCGCGCCGACGCGCAGCGCGGCGAGAAGGGGCGCTGCTTCCTCCACTGGGAGGACGTCGCCGCGCACGCCAAGGGGCTGGTCGCCGCGCTGGTCCCCGGCCACGCGCCCGACCTCGAGCAGATGCGCTGGATGGCCGACCTGTTCGGCGATGCCGGCCACGTCTGCCTCACCCACTACCGCCGCCCCGGCGAGCAGCTGCGACTGCACCGGCTGAGCGAGGCGGCGCGCGCGTACGGCCTCACCCCGCTCGCCACCGGCGACGTGCTGTACCATGCGCCCGAGCAGCGCATGCTCCAGGACGTCGTCACCGCGATCCGCGAGAAGTGCACGATCGACGAACTCGGCCTCCGCCGTGAGCGCAGCGCCGACCGCCACCTCAAGCCGCCGGGCGCGATGGCGCGGCTGTTCCGCGACCGGCCCGAGGCGATCGCCGCCGCGGAGGCGATCGCCGAGCGCTGCACCTTCTCGCTGCGCGAGCTGCAATATCAATATCCCGACGAGCTGATCATGAGCGGGCGCAGCGCGCAGGAAGCACTCGCCCGCCTCTCGCGCGACGCGCTGGCGCGGCTGTTCGACGCCGCACCGCCGCCGCGCTACGCCGAGCAGCTCGAGCATGAGCTGACTCTGGTCGAGCGGATGGACTACGCGCCCTATTTCCTCACGGTCAACTCGATCGTCAGCTTCGCGCGCGGGCAGCAGATCCTGTGCCAGGGGCGCGGCAGCGCGGCCAACTCGATCATCTGCTACGTGCTCGGCATCACCTCGATCGACCCGATCAAGCACCAGTTGCTGTTCGAACGCTTCATCTCGGAGGAGCGCAGCGAACCGCCCGACATCGACATCGATTTCGAGCACGAGCGGCGCGAGGAAGTGATCCAGTGGATCTACGAGAGCTACGGCCACGACCATGCCGCGCTCACCGCGGTGGTCAGCCGCTTCCGCACCCGCGGCGCGATCCGCGAGGTGGGCAAGGTGCTCGGCCTGCCCGAGGACATGACCGGCGCGCTCGCCAGCCAGGTCTGGGGCTGGTCGAACGAGGGCGTGCCGACCGAGCATGTCGAGGCGCTCCACCTCGACGCCGCCGAGCCGCGGCTGGCGCTCGCGCTCGATCTCGCCAAGCAGCTGATCGGCACGCCGCGCCACCTGTCGCAGCACCCCGGCGGCTTCGTGCTGACGCGCGACCCGCTCCACCAGCTCGTCCCGATCGAGCCCGCCGCGATGGTCGACCGCCGCGTGATCGAGTGGGAGAAGGCCGATATCGAGGAGCTCGGCTTCATGAAGGTCGACATCCTCGGGCTCGGCATGCTGGGCTGCATGCGCCGCGCCTTCGACCTGCTCGCCGCGCACAAGGGCATCGACATGGACCTCGCCAGCTCCCCGCTGCAGGGCGACGACCCGGCGACCTACCGGATGATCCAGCAGGCCGACACGCTCGGCGTGTTCCAGATCGAGAGCCGCGCGCAGATGAGCATGCTGCCGCGGATGAAGCCGACGACCTTCTACGACATCGCCATCCAGGTCGCGATCGTGCGGCCGGGGCCGATCCAGGGCAACATGGTCCACCCCTATCTCAAGCGCCGCGAGGGGCGCGAGACGGTGGAATATCCCAACGAGGCGCTGCGCGCGGTGCTGGAGAAGACGCTGGGCGTGCCCTTGTTCCAGGAGCAGGCGATGCAGGTCGCGATCATCGGCGGCGGCTTCACGCCGGGCGAGGCCGATGAGCTGCGCCGCGCGATGGCGACCTTCAAGCTGACCGGCGGGGTCGGGCGCTTCCGCGAGCGGCTGATCGCGGGGATGCGCGGCAACGGCATCAGCGAGGCGTTCGCCGAGCGGCTGGTGGCGCAGATCGAGGGCTTCGGCAGCTACGGCTTCCCCGAGAGCCACGCCGCCAGCTTCGCCAAGATCGCCTACGCCTCGTCGTGGATGAAATGCCACCATCCCGACGTGTTCTGCGCCGCGCTGCTCAACGCGCAGCCGATGGGCTTCTACGCCCCCGCGCAGATCGTCCGCGACGCGCGCGCGCACGGCGTGGAAGTGCGCCCACCCTGCGTGCTGGAGAGCGAGTGGGACACCGCGCTGGTGGAAGGGGAGGAGTCGCTGGCGACGCGCAGGGGCAGGGTGGGGCGTGGGGCGCACTCGGACGGCCGGAAAACGGCGCCCCCCTCACCACCCGCTCCACCGTCATCCCGGACTTGTTCCGGGATCCAGGGTGCCGCGCACGCCGTGATCGAGGCACCTGCGGAGGGCTGGATCCCGGAACAAGTCCGGGATGACGGTGGGGAGAGTGTGACTCGAGAGCCGCGATCGCCTTCGCCACCGCGCTCTGCCCTGTCCCGGCGTGGCGGGGACGCAGAGTCGGACCGAGCACCGCGCGATCGTGCTCCGGCGAGCGCCGGAGCGCAGGAGCACCGCGGTGCGAAAGCGGCGGAGCGCCCGCGATCGACCACGCGCGACCCGGGACGACACGGCGACGCCCCCGCCCCGCTCACCCCGTTCGCTCCGCTCAGCCGTCGCGCCCCGCTCGCCCCGCTGCGGCTCGGCCTGCGCGTGATCCACGGCCTCTCGGGCGAGGACGCCGGGCGGATCCTCACCGCGCGCGCGCAGGCACCGTTCCGCTCGATCGAGGACCTGTGGCGCCGCTCGGGCGTGCCGCTCGCCACGCTCGAGAAGCTCGCCCGCGCCGACGCCTTCCACGCGCTCGGGCTCGACCGCCGCCAGGCGCTGTGGGCGATCCGCGGGCTGGGCGAGACGCCGCTGCCGCTGCTCGCCGGGATCGAGCGGCGCGAGGAGCCGGTGACGCTCGCCCGCCTCACCCAGGGGCGCGAGGTGGTGGAGGATTATCGCGCCACGCAGATGTCGCTGCGCGCGCACCCGCTCGAGTTCCTGCGCCCGCGGCTCGACGACGCGCGGGTGACGCGCTGCGGCGATCTCGCCGGCAAGCATGGCAAGCTGGTCGAGGTCGCCGGCATCATCCTGGTGCGCCAGCGCCCCGGCTCGGCCAAGGGCGTGCTGTTCATCACGATCGAGGACGAGACCGGGGTCGCCAACGGCATCCTCTGGCCCGACCGTTTCGAGGCGCAGCGCCGCACCGTGATGTCGTCGGCGATGGTCAGCCTGAAGGGCCGCGTGCAGCAGGAAGGCGCGGTGATCCACGTCATCGTCGACCGCGTCACCGATCTCACCGCGATGCTGCGCTCGGTCGGCGACGTCGACCTGCCGCGGCTGGTGGCGCGCGGCGACGGCGCCACCTATCCCGGCGCGCCCGACCGCGGCGACAAGGGATGGCAGCCGCGGCCGCGCTCCGACTATCACTTCCGCGAGCGGCGCGACGACGTGATCCCGATCGCCAGCCACGACTTCCACTGACGCGGTCCCGCGCCACCGCCAAATCGCTGTTTTCGCTACCCTCATGGTGAATCCCGCGTCATGCTGAGCGCGGCATCGGCCTTCTCCGACTCCGGACCTTCCCCATGGCCGACGCGCTCCACCAGATCGTCTATCTCAGCCAGGCGGTCGCGCCGCTCGACGCCGCGGACACGGCCGCGCTCGCGCAGGCCGCGGCCGAGCGCAACCGCCTCCTCGGCGTGACCGGGCTGCTGCTCCACGACGGCGCGCGCTTCATCCAGGCGCTGGAGGGCGATCCCGCCGCGGTGCGCGCGCTGATGGCGCGGATCGCGCGTGACCCGCGCCATTATGCGATCGCTTATATCGCCGACGCGCCGGTCACGACGCGCCAGTTCGGCGACTGGGCGATGGACTATCACACGCTCGACGACAGCGACGACGACTTCGTCGCCGAGGTCAAGCGCGCGCTCGCGGGGGTGGACGACGCCGCGCTGCTCGCCGCCTTCATCGGCTTCGCGGTGCTCGGCCGGAGCGAGCGGCGCCGCGGCGAGACCCGCGCCGCCACCGGATTGTCCCCTCGAGTCTGATCCACCTGGTTCGGACCAGCGGGGTGCTCCTGCGCAGGCAGGAGCCCAGAGCCACACGCGTGATGCCCGCGGCCCTAGGCTCCGGCGTTTGCCGGAGCACGGACCAATCGAGGGGGATCACATGCTAGCCGCTAACGCATAATCTCCCGATGCGGGACGCGCGTCGGCGCCGCGATAGATCAGGCGACGACCTGCTCGATCGCGCCGAAGATCGTATGGTGGCGATCGTCCTCCGCCCAGATCCGCACCGTGTCGCCCGCGCGCAGGAAGGGCGTGGTCGCCGCGCCGCCGCGCAGCGCCTCCACCGCGCGCAGCTCGGCGAGGCAGGAATAGCCCACCCCGCCCTCGCCGACGGGTCGCCCCGGCCCTCCTTCCGCGTCGCGGTTCGAGACCGTTCCCGAGCCGATGATCGTCCCCGCGCCCAGCCGCCGCGTCCGCGCCGCATGCGCGATCAGCGCGCCGAAATCGAAGGTCATGTCCTCGCCCGCCTCGGCGCGCCCGAAGGGCTGGCCGTTGAGCTCCACCATCAGCCGGCGGTGGAGCTTGCCGTCGCGCCACCAGTCGCCGAGCGACTCGGGCGTGACGAACACCGGCGAGAAGGCCGAGGCGGGCTTGGACTGGAAGAAGCCGAAGCCCTTGGCCACCTCACCCGCGATCAGCCCGCGCAGCGACACGTCGTTGGTGAGCCCGACCAGCCGGATCAGCGACAAGGCCTCCTCGCGCGAGACGCCCTGCGGCACGTCGTCGGTGACGACCACCACCTCGCCCTCGAAATCCGCCTCCCAGGCGGGATCGGCGAGCGGGATCGCGTCGCGCGCGCCGAGGAAGGAGTCGCTCCCGCCCTGGTAGAGCAGCGGGTCGTGCCAATAGCTGTCGGGCAGCGCCGCGCCGCGTGCCTGCCGCACCAGCGCGACATGGTTCACATAGGCCGAGCCGTCGGCCCATTGATAGGCGCGCGGCAGCGGTGCGGCGGCATCATGTTCGTGGAAGCGCGCGCGCGGGATCGCCTCGTTGCGCAGGTCGATCGCGAGCAGTTCGAGCGCGGGGGCGACGCGCGCCCAATCGTCGAGCGCGGCCTGGAGCGTCGGACAGATATGCGCCGCATCGGCATACCAGGCGAGATCGTCGGAGACCACGACGAGGCGTCCGTCGCGCCCCTCTTTCAGGCTGGCGAGTTTCATGCGCTGCTCCTCTCCCGCCGATTCGTATCGCGGAAGCGGGCGCCACGCCACCCTTGGGGCCGCGCCGCGCGCGGCGCGGCTCAGTCGCCGAAATTGCCCGCGCGATAGAGCAAGGTGATCGCGACGCGGCGGTTGCGCGGGTCCTGCGGATGGTCCGCGATCATCGGCTCGCGATCGGCGACGCCCTCGATCCGGTTGAAGCGCGCCTCGGGCAGCCCCGCCAGCGCGAGCCGGCGCCGCGTCGCCTCGGCGCGACCCGAGGAGAGCATCCAGTTGTTCATCGCGCGCGGGTCGCCCCAGGGAAGGCTGTCGGTGTGGCCGCGGATCATGATCGGGTTGGGCATGTCCTTGATCCCGCGCGCCACCAGCCCGATCAGCTCGGCCGCCTCGGGCTCCAGCGCGGTGGTGCCGAGCGCGAACATCGAATAATCGGCGTCGTCCACCAGATCGATCCGCAGCCCCTGCGGCGTCATCGTGAAGCGGATGTGCTTGGCCAGTCTGGCCAGCGCCTTGGTCTCGACGATGCGCTTCATCACCTCGTCGCGCAGCTTGGCGAAGTTCTTGGCGTCCTCCTTGGTGGCCTGGCTGAGACTGCGCAGCGACCCCTTGGTGCCGAAGCCCTTCACCTCCGCCACCGGCGGGGTGGAGGTGACGATCGCGATCGCGCGGATGTCCGACATGCCCGCCTTGGGGCCCATCTTCATCTTGGAGGTGAGCGACTCGCCGCCGAACAGGCCGTTGCCGCCGATGCCGACGCGCTTCTTGTCGATCAGCGTCGGGGCGAAATAGTCGGCGATGCCCTTGCGCTGCTTCTCGGTGGTCGCGCCGAGCAGCCACAGCAGCAGGAAGAACGCCATCATCGCGGTGACGAAATCGGCATAGGCGACCTTCCACGCGCCGCCGTGGTGGCCACCGCCGCCCTCGATGTAGATCTTCTTGTAGATGATCTTCGGCGGGACGTTCGCGCCGTGCGGGGCCTTGGCCATGGCTCAGTCGCTCCCCGCCTTACTTGCCGCGCAGGCCGTCGAACACCTCGGCGAAGCCGGGCTGGTTCTTGTGATCGATCCCCGAGCGCGCCGCCTCGATCACCAACGGCTGCGGATGGCCGTGCAGCGAGGCGATGATGATCTGCTTGACGACGTGATAGATCGCGCCGTCGGCGTCGATCACCTGCTTCAGCCGGCCGGCGAGCGGGTTGACGATGCCATAGGCCAGCAGCACGCCCATGAAGGTGCCGACCAGCGCCGAGCCGATCATCCCGCCCAGCACCGACGGCGGCTTGTCGATCGAGCCCATCGTCTTCACGATGCCGAGCACCGCGGCGACGATGCCGAGCGCGGGCAGCGCGTCGGCGAGGCTCTGCAGCGTGTGCTGCGGCCCCTCGACCTCGTGGTGGTGGGTCTTGATCGCATTGTCCATCACGTCCTCGACCGCGTGGACGTCGAGCGTGCCCGACGACACCACGACCAGGCGCAGCGTGTCCGCGATCAGATTGACCAGGGTGTGATCCTTCAGCAGCTTCGGATATTCCGCGAACACCGCCGACGACTTGGGATCCTCGACGTGCGGCTCGAGCGCGATCGGACCTTCCATGCGCAACATCTTCATCAGCTTGGAGACCAGGAAGATGACGTCGAGATAGTCCTGCTTCTTGTACTTCGGGCCCTTGAAGACCTTGGCGACGCCGCCGCCCATGGCCTTGAGCTCCTTGCCCGAATTGCCGATGATCAGCGCACCCGCGGCGGCGCCGCCGATGATCAGCATCTCGTGCGGGATGGCGTGGAACACCGGGCCGAGCGCGCCGCCGGTGATGGCGAAACCGCCGAACACCATCGCCAGAAGGACTACCAGGCCGATACCCGCGAACATGCGATTCCCCGAAGACAGCTAATGTCTGAGGCGGCTGGTTAACCGTGCAGCGGTGGAGAAGTGGTTACCATCGCGCATGTTTGTCGCGCGCCGCGACGGCGCGGGGCGCGAAGGACACGGTCAGGCGGTGACGATCGTCCCGTCGCGCACCGTCACCGGCCAGACGGCGAGCGACGCGCCGACGCACGGTCCCGCGACGCAGGTGCCGTCCTCGACGCGGAACAGCGCGCCGTGCCACGAACAGCGGACATGACCGGCCGCGACATAATCGTCGAGCATCTGCGCCAGCGGCAGCCCGGCGTGCGGGCAGCGGTCGACATAACCGAACACCGAGTCGCCCCGTCGCACGACGAAGCCGTGGAACCGCCCCGCGCGAAGCTGGAGCACGAAGTTGCGCGCGGCGCCGTCGGCGATCGTGTCGAGTGGCGCCAGCGCCACCCCCGCGGGCGTCGCGGTGACGCGCGCGCCCGCCGCGCTCTCCTCGCTCACGGCCGCGGCGGCACCTGCGCCTTGGGGAAGTCCTTCCACACCGCGTCATAGTCGAGCTGCGCGTGCGCCAGCGCGTGCGCGGTGGGACGATAGGGCCAGCAGCTCTCGAGCATGAAGGCCATCGTCCCCTCGATCTTGTGCGGCCTCAGCTCGGCCTCGGACGCGCCGCGCCAGCTCGCCAGATCCGGCCCGTGTCCCGCCATCATATTGTGGAGCGACAGACCGCCGGGGCGGAAGCCCTCGGCCTTGGCGTCATAGGCGCCGGTGATCAGCCCCATCGCCTCGCTCATCACGTTGCGGTGGAACCAGGGCGGGCGGAACGTGTCCTCCGCCACCATCCAGCGCGGCGGGAAGATCACGAAATCGGCGTTGGCCCGCCCGGGCACGTCGCTCGGACTGGTCAGCACGGTAAAGATCGACGGGTCGGGATGGTCGAAACTGACCGTGTTGATCGTCATGAAGCGCCCGAGATCATAGCGCCACGGCGCGAGATTGCCGTGCCACGCCACCACGTCGAGCGGGCTGTGATCCAGCGTGGTGGTCCACAAGGTGCCGAGGAACTTCTGGATCACCTCGGTCGGCCGGTCCTCATCCTCGTAGCGCGCCACCGGCGTCTCGACGTCGCGCGGGTTGGCGAGGCCGTTGGCGCCGATCGGGCCGAGATCGGGCAGGCGGAACAGGGCGCCGTGATTCTCCGCGACATAGCCGCTGGCGCTGCCGTCCGGGAGGGCGGCGCGGAAGCGCACCCCGCGCGGCACCAGCGCGATCTGGCCGGGCGCGACCTCGATCCGCCCCAGCTCGGTGTCGAGCCGCAGCCGTCCCGCCTGGGGGATGAACAGCAGCTCGCCGTCCGAGTCCATGAAGACGCGGTCGGTCATGTCGCGATTGGCGGCATAGACGTGGAGCGCGACGCCCTTCAGCTCGGCCGGGTCGCGATTGGCGAGCATCGTGACCATGCCGTCGATCAGGTCGGTCGGCGCGTCGGGCGCGGCGAGCGGGTCCCAGCGCAGCCGGTTGGGCGCGAGCGGCGCGGGGTCGGTGCCGGGCGCGAGCCGCGGTGCGCCGTGGTAGCGCTGGTAGGGCGGATGCTCGGCGGTGGGGCGCAGCCGGTAGAGCCAGGCGCGGCGGTTCTCGTGGCGCGGCGCGGTGAAGGCGGTGCCCGAGAGCTGCTCGGCGTAGAGGCCGAAGGCGGGCCGCTGCGGCGAGTTGCGCCCGATCGGCAGCGCGCCGGGCACCGCCTCGGTGGAGACGTGGTTGCCGAAGCCGGGGATATAGTCGCTCATGCACCGCTCCTCTCGATGGTGCCACGGGAAAGGTTGGGTCGATCGTTTGCCACGGCGTGCAACTCGGTCATCCGCTTCGTCCGCAACTCTACCACTCAACGCCCGCTTTCCGCCGTGACTTCCCCTCCTTCGTCATCCCCGCGCAGGCGGGGATCCATGAACGCTGACGTCGGTGCAAGAAGCGCGGCATCAGCGCGTCTGGATCCCCGCCTGCGCGGGCATGACGGAGAGGGGGGGCGGCGGCGACACTATACGAGGCTTGTCTGGTACTCGCCTGCCGCCTTCCGCCTGTCACCCGCCGCGCGCCGTCACGCGTCGACGGTGATGACCCCGCGGCGGATCTGGTCGAGCTCGATCGACTCGTACAGCGCCTGGAAGTTGCCGTTGCCGAACCCCTCATTGCCCTTGCGCTGGATGATCTCGAAGAAGATCGGCCCCACCATCGTCTCGGTGAAGATCTGGAGCAGCAGCCCCTCCTCACCGACATTGCCGTCGATCAGGATGCGGTTCCGGCGCAGCCGCTCGAGGTCCTCGCCGTGGTTGGGCACGCGCTGGTCGACCAGCTCGTAATAGGTCTCGATCGTGTCCTGCAGTTTCACGCCGCGCGCGCGCAGTTTCTCCACCGTGGCGTAGATGTCGTCGGTGGTGAGCGCGAGATGCTGGATGCCCTCGCCATTATAGTCGCGGATGAACTCCTCGATCTGGCTCTTGTCGTCCTGGCTCTCGTTGAGCGGGATGCGGATCGCGCGGTCGGGCGCGATCATCGCCTGGCTGAACAAACCCGTGGCCTTGCCCTTGATGTCGAAATACTTCTGCTCCTCGAAGCCGAAGATCTGGCCGTAGAACTCGGCCCACACGCGCATCTGCCCGCGCCGGACATTGTGGGTGAGATGGTCGAGCAGGTCGAGCCCGACGTCGTTCGCCGCCATCGCCTCGGCCGCGCCGGGCACCGCGTCCCAGCCGTCGTAGATCGATCCCGCCGCGCCGTGGCGGTCGACGAGATAGAGCAGCGAGCCGCCGATCCCCTCGAGCGCGGGGATATCGTCGAGCGCCTGGCCCGCCGGCGCGGGCTTGGCGCCGCGCGCGATCGCGGCGTCATAGGCGGCGCGTGCGTCCTGGACCCGGAACGCCATCGCGCTGGCCGACGGGCCGTGCGCGGCGCGGAAGTCCGCGGCATGGCCGCTTTCCTCGCGGTTGATGAGCAGGTTGATGCGGCCCTGCTGGTAGCGGGTGAGCGCGCGCGTGGGATGAGTCGCGGTGGCGACGAAGCCGAGCGCCTCGAACTGCGCCGCCAGCGCGTCGGCGTCGGGCGCGGTGAACTCGCAGAACTCGAAGCCGTCGAGCCCCATCGGATTGACGTCGATATGCTGCATGGTCGGCCTCGCAATGGTAACGATGGAGACGATATCAGGTGAGACTAGGTCGGGTCAACGTGCGGCTCGGATGGGTGCCACGTTCCGGCGGAATCCGCCCCCTCTCGCCCCCCTCCCCCGCGAAGCTGGCGTCATCCTGAGCTTGTCTCAGGATCCACGCCGCCGCGCACCCCATCGGCGCGGCGCCTGCGGATCGGTGGATCCGGACCCATAAAGGTTTATTGTCGCGAAAGCTGCTTGCCCCCGTCATCCCGGGCCCTTCGACAAGCTCAGGAGAGCCTTGACCCGGGATCCATGGTGCCGCGAGAGCCGCCGGCGTTACTCTCGCGGCACCATGGATCCCGGCGCGAGGCCGGGATGACGGTAATGAAAGACTAAGCCGCCTTTTGGGTCCGGACCCGTGGATCCTGAAACGAGTTCAGGATGACGCCAGGCGGGGGGCAGCGGTCGCCGCCGCGACGGCAGCCACGGCGGGGCACGGCGATGCACGGCGGGCCACGGCGGGGGCAACACCCCCCGCCACGCTTGCTCCGGGCCGACAAGGGAACGCCCGCCGGTGCGCCCTCGTTACGCCCCCGGATCACCCACGCGACCCCGAGGAGCAACGATGGCCGCGCTGACCCGTACCGTGCACCGATGGGCGCGCGAGATGCCCGAGTGGCTGCTCGGCGCGATCTACATCGTCGCCGCGGTGGCGCTGGCGGTGGTGCTGCACCGCGTGATCATCTGGGTGGCGCGCCGTGCCACCCGCGCGCGACCCGACAGCACCGCCGCGGTCTTCGTCGAGCGCGTGCGCAAGCTGCTGCGCTGGCTGCTGATCGCGATCGCGCTCGCGGCGGTACAGCCGGCGCTCGACCTGACGCGCGGCGCCGCGACCCTGTGGGCGCGCGCCGCGGCGCTGCTGGTGCCCGGGCTGATGGGCTGGTGCGCGATCGTCGCGATCGGGACGGTGATCGACGTGATGATGCGCCACGCCGACATCAGCGTGGAGGACAATCTGCGCGCGCGGCGGCGCCGCACCCGGCTCGGCATCCTGCGCCAGATCATCGTCTCGGTGGTGCTGCTGGTGACGGTGTGCACGATGCTGATGACGATCCCCAGCGTGCGCAGCCTGGGGGTGACGTTGGCGGCCTCGGCGGGTCTCGCCGGCCTCGCCGTGGGCGCCGCGGCACAGCCCGCGCTGAAGAACCTGATCGCTGGCTTCCAGATGATCTTCACCGAGCCGATCCGCATCGACGACGTCGTCATCATCGACGGCGAATGGGGGCGGATCGAGGAGATCCGGCTGACCTATGTGGTCGTCAAGATCTGGGACGAGCGCCGCCTGGTGGTCCCCGTCTCCAAGTTCCTCGAGCAGAGCTTCCAGAACTGGACGCGCCAGTCGAGCGCCTTGCTCGGCAGCGTGTTCTGGTATCTCGACCCGGCGGTGGACGTGGAGCGGCTGCGCGCCAAGCTCGGCGAGATCGTCACGGCCAACCCGCGCTGGGACAAGCGCTTCTGGAACCTGCAGGTGACCGACACCAAGGCGGACGGCTCGATCGAGCTGCGCGGGCTGATGACGGCGCGCGATGCGTCCACCGCCTTCGACCTGCGCTGCGACGTGCGCGAGGCGTTGCTGGCCTTCATCCGCGCCGAGATGCCCGAGGCGCTGCTGCGGCGGCGGGTGATGGTGGAGGGCAGCGCCGAAGGGGCGTCGGCGTCGATGGATCGGCCTAGCTCCCCTGTCGGGTGAGCGTCGCGGTGCGCGGCGCGGATGGGCCGGCATCGCGCTCGAGCCGAAAGCGCGCGATCTGGTCGCCGAGTTCGCGGGCGCGCTCGGTCAGGCCGAGCGAGGCGGCGTTGGTCTGCTGCGCCATCGCGGCATTCTCCTGCGTCATCCGGCTCATCTCGCTGATCGCGGCATTGACCTGCCCGAGCCCCGCCGCCTGCTTGCGCCCGCTGTCGGCGACGCGCGCGACCAGGCCGCGCGCGTCGCTGACGCGCGCCAGGATGTGGCGCAGCGCCGCGTCGGTCTCGCCGACCAGCCGCACCCCGGCGTCGATCTCGCCGCCGGCCGCGGTGACGCGCGCCTTCACCTCGCGCGCGGCATCGGCGGAGCGCTGCGCCAGCGCGCGGACCTCCTGCGCCACCACCGCGAAGCCGCGACCGGCGTCACCCGCGCGCGCCGCCTCGACTCCCGCGTTGAGCGCGAGCAGGTTGGTCTGAAAGGCGATGCCGTCGATCAGGCTGATGATCTCGCCGATCTCGCTGCCGCTGCGCTCGATCCCCTCCATCGCCGCGATGGCGCGCTGGGCGACGTCGCCGCTCGCGGTGGCGGCCGCGCTCGCGTCGGCGGCGAGCTGATCGGCGCGCGCGCCATCGGCGGCGGCCGCGGCGACGTCGCGGGTCAGTTCCTCCAACGCGGCGGCGCTCTGCTCCAGCGCGGCGGCCTGGCGCTCGGTCCGCGCCGCCAGCGCCTCGGCCGCGCGCCGGATCGCGCCGGTGTCCATGTCGATCGCGCCGACGCGTTCGCCGACCCCCTCGACGATCGCGCGCAGGTCGGCCAGCACCTGGTTGTAGGCGATGCGCACCGGTTCATAGCGGTCCGACAGAGCGGTTCCGATCGGCTGGCTGAGATCGCCGCTCGCCAGCCGCGCGAGCCCGTCGGTGATCGCGCTGACCAGTCCGTCGATCTCGCTGATGTCGATACAGGTGGTGATCACCGCCGGGCGCCCGTTGCGCGGCGCCAGGAACATCGACACCAAAGCGGGGAAGCGCGTCCCGTCCTTGCGCAGCCCGCGGAACGGCATACGCGCGACGCCCGCGCGCTCCGCCTCCTTGATCAGCGCCGCGACCGCGACGCGGGTCGGCACGCCATTGTCCTGCACCTCCGGCGAGGTGAGCCCCAGCGGGCGACCGACGAACTCGTCGCGCGTGCGCCCGAAGAGCCGCAACGTCGCCGGATTGCAATCGACGTAATGCCCGTCCTGGATGACGTAGATCGCTTCGGGCGAGATATCGAAATAGAGTTCGGCGGTCGATCGGCGCCGACGGCCCCAGATCCAGTTGCGCACCCTGATCCGTCCCTCTTCGCGATTCGCCCGTCTATCCTAGCGCGGCGGCTCTTCGGGCGGCGGCGGGCCTGACCCGCGTTGGCGAGGGCGGACGACCGCGCCAGGGCCTCATCCCGCTTCTCTGAAGCGGCAGCGCGCTCCGGCGAATGCGGGAGCACGGGTCGGCCCGGATGGCTCAGCCTTTACTCCGCCCGCTCCCGCACCTCGACCCGCTCCAGCGCGCCGAGGAACTCGCTCGCCCACCAGGTCACGTCCTGCGACTGGACGCCCGCCATCAGCGCCTCCCAGCGGCGCACGCGCTCGTCGCGCGGCATGCGCAGCGCCTGCCAGATCGCGTCGGACACTTCCTCCGCGCTATACGGGTTGACCAGCAGCGCCTCGGGCATCTGCTCGGCCGATCCGGCGAAGCGCGACAGCACCAGCACGCCCGGATCCTCCGGGTCCTGCGCGGCGACATATTCCTTGGCCACCAGGTTCATGCCGTCGCGCAACGGGGTCACCAGCCCGATCTTGGCGGCGCGGTAGATGCCGGCGAGCTGGTCGCGCGGATAGCCCTGGTTGACGTAGCGGATCGGCACCCAGTCGACGTCGGCGTACTCGCCGTTGATCCGCCCCGAGATCTGCTCGAGCGAGGTGCGGATGCGCTGATAGCTCTCCACCGAGACGCGGCTGGGCGGCGCGATCTGGAGCAGGAACACTTCCTTGCGCTCCTCGGGGTGCTCGATCAGGAAGCGTTCGTAACCGAGGAATCGCTCCTCCAGCCCCTTGGAATAATCGAGCCGGTCGACGCCGACGATCATGTCGCGCCCGGTCGCGCTGTCGCGCATGCGGCGATGCGCCAGCCGCGCCGCGACCCCGCGCGACATCTCGGCGAACTCGGCGGCGTCGATGCCGATCGGGCAGGCGATGAGCTGCACCGAGCGGTCGCCCAGCCGCGCCACGCCATGCTCGTCGACGGTGGCGCCCATGTCCTGGATCGCGAAGTCGCGGAACGAGTCGAGCCACTCGGCGGTGTGGAAGCCGATCAGGTCATAGGCGAACAAGGTCTCGACCAGCTCCTGCGCGTTGGGCAGGGTGCCGAGCAGCCGGCGCGGTGGCCACGGGATATGGAGAAAGAAGCCGATCTTGTTCCGGCAGCCGCGCTGGCGCAGCTCGGCGCCGAGCGGGAACATGTGATAGTCCTGGATCCACACCAGGTCGTCGGGCTCGATCAGCGGGCGGACGGTGTCGGCGAAGCGCTGGTTGGTGCGCTGGTAGCCGCCGGCGAACTCGCGCTCATATTCGGCCAGGTCGATGCGATAGTGGAACAGCGGCCACAACGTGCGATTGGCGTAGCCGTCGTAATATTCCTGGACGTCCTGCTCCTCCAGGTCGACCGTCGCGGTGGTCACGCCCTGGTTGCGCTGAAAGTTGATGTGGCCGTTAAAGTGCTCGGTCTGCTCGCCCGACCAGCCGAACCACAAGCCGCCGCGGTCGCGCAGCGCCGCCGCCATCGCCACCGCCAGCCCGCCCTGCGCCCCCGAGGTCGAGCCCTTGGGCGCGGTGACACGGTTCGAGATGACGATCAGTCGGCTCAACGGATACTACTCCACGGTTTGCTCAGCATGGCGGCGCAGTTGATCATGCCGACCAGCGAATAGGTCTGCGGATAGTTGCCCCACAGTTCCCCACTATGGGGATCGATGTCCTCGGAGAGCAGCCCGGCCGCGGTGCAGCGGGTCAGCATCTCCTCGAACAGGGCGCGCGCCTCGTCGCTGCGACCGGTGAGGTACAGCGCCTCGATCAGCCAGAAGGTACAGACGTTGAAGGCGGTCTCGGGCAGGCCGAAATCGTCCTCGGTGTCGTAGCGCAACATGGTCGAGCCGCGCCGCAGGCCGGTCTCGATCGCGGAGAGCGTGTCGAGGAAGCGGGGATCGTCCGCCTCGAGGAAGCGCAGGTCGAGCAGCTGGAGCACGCTGGCGTCGAGGTCGTCGCCCGCGAAGGTGGCGGACATGCGCCGCGTTTCCTCGCGCCACGCCGCGCTCTCGATCCGGTCGCGGATCACCTGCGCGCGCTCGGCCCAGACCGCCTCGCGCTCAGGGAGGCGGAGCCGCTCGGCGGCGTTGGCGAGCCGGTCGCACGCCGCCCAGCACATCGCGCTGGAATACGTGTGGACGCTCTGGCGCGTGCGCAGCTCCCACAGCCCCGCGTCGGGCTGGTCGTAATAGGCCCAGGCGCGCTCGCCGACGCGCTCCAGCGCCTCGAAATCCTCGACGCCGCTCAGCCGGAACAGGCGATGGTCGAAGAAGGCGTGGACCGAGCACAGCACGATCTGGCCATAGGCGTCGTGCTGGATCTGCTCGGCCGCCTGGTTGCCGACGCGCACCGGCCCCATGCCGCGATAGCCGGCGAGCTGCTGCTCGATCCGCTCCGGCAGCTCGGGCTCGCCGAGCACGCCGTACAGCGGCTGGATGTGCCCGCCGCGCGCGGCGTCGACGATGTTGCGCAGGTAGCCGAGATAGCCCTCCAGCACGTCGAGCGCGCCGAGCCGGTTGAGCGCCTGGACGGTGTAATAAGCGTCGCGGATCCAGCAGTAGCGATAGTCCCAGTTGCGCTGCGAGTTCGCGTGCTCGGGGACCGAGGTGGTCAGCGCCGCGACGATCGCGCCGGTCTCCTCGTGCTGGCAGAGCTTGAGCGTGATCGCGCAGCGGATCACCGTCTCCTGCCACTCCAGCGGCACGGCGAGCCCGCGCACCCAGCCCTGCCACTCCTGCGTGGTGCGGTAGAGCATCAGGTCGACGGTGCTGGCGAGGTCGCCCTGGAAGCTCTCGTCCGGCCCGAGGAAGAAGTGGAGCGGGCGCTCCACCCGGAAGGCGTGCTCGCCCTGCACCATCGCGATCGGCGCGGTGGTGGTGAGCCGCAGCGCGATCGTGTCGAGCAGCAGCCGCAGGTGGTTGGAGCCGCCGATCTGCTCGCGGCAGCCGCCGCCCCAGCCGCAGGTGGGGCGCAGCTTGACCCGCACGCGCGGGCTGCCCGCGACCGGGCGGATGATCCGCGCGTAGCCGACCGGGCGATAGGTCCGCCCCTCGCGCGCGAACCGCGGGCAGAAGTCGATCACCTCGATCGCCCCGCCGTGGCTGTCCATGTGGCGCGTGACCAGGATCGGGGTGTTGCGGATATATTCCTGCTCGACCGAGACGCTGTCCTCGATCTCGATGCCCCAATAGCCGCTGTCGGGCGCCTCGCCGCCGAGCAGCGCGGAGAAGAGCGGGTCACCGTCGACGCGCGGCACGCAGCCCCAGACGAAGCGCCCCTGCCGGTCCACCAGCGCGCTCACCTGGCAATTGCCGATCGGCCACAGGTCGAGGTTGGTCATCACGTCTCCGTCGGGTGAGGGGAGGGGCAGGCGGCGGCGAGCCAGGCGAGCGCGGCGGCGACGTCGTCGAGCCGATAGGCGGCGGCGGTGTCGCGCGCGGGGCCCACCAGCACGCCCGCGCCGCCCAGGGCGCGCGCGGCGGCGAAGCCCGCCTCGTCGGTCACGTCGTCCCCCATGAACACAGGACGCGTGTGGCGCCGCGCGGGTTCCGCCATCAGCAGGTCGACCGCGCTGCCCTTGTCGCGCCCGCGCAGGCGCAGCTCGGCCACCATCTTGCCGTGCTGCACCTTGAGGTCGTGCGTCGCGGCGAGCTCGTCGGCGAGCGCGGTCACCGCCGGCTCGGCCTCGGGGGCCTGACGATAGTGGAGGCCGACGCCGAAGGGCTTGTCCTCGATCAGCACGCCGGGATGGTGCGCGGCGAGGTCGCGCGCGGCGGCGAGCGCCTGGTCGAGCGCGGGTGGGCGCTCGGGGGCGTAGCAGCCGCCGTCGGCGCCCGCGATCTCCAGCCCGTGGCTGCCCGCGACGGTGAGCAGCGCCGGGGCGAGCAGCGCGCGCACCTCCGCCACCGGCCGCCCGCTGACGATCGCGACGCGACCGTCGAGCGCGTCGATGAGGCGCGCGAGGAGACTGGGGACATGCGCCGCGACCGCGACCGCGTCAGGGGTGTCGGCGATGTCGACCAAAGTGCCGTCGAAGTCGAGGAACAGGCTGGCGCCGTCGAGCAGGTCGGCGGGCGGGGGCGGAAGCGCGGTCATGCCGCGCGTGGTGACGGCAAGCCGCGGGGGATGCAATGGGCTGCGGGGGCACAAGATCCTCCCGGTGCCGGGAAGGCTATCGGCAACGGACGATCCGTACAGTCCCCTCAACCGCGGTGCAAAACCTGTGCCGTCATCCCGGGCTTGACCCGGGATCCATGGTGCCGCGAGAGCCGCGCGCGTTGCTCTCGCGGCACCATGGATCCCGGCACGAGGCCGGGATGACGGTGATGATGAGGGTTATGAAGAGCAAGCTGCCTTTTGGGTCCGCACCAATGGCCCCGGGTCAGGCCCGGGATGACGGCAGTGCGTGAGCTGTCGGCAGATTATCCGGTCGCACGCGATGGACAGGGCAGCGGGAAAAGCGACGCATTGATCGACCCACTCCCTCAAAGCTACGCCTTTAATCGATTTTACTCACGTCATCGGAACGGCCTATCCCCTCGTTGACGGTGGCGTACCGCGGCGCACGAGCGCGCGGGCCACGATGCTGAGGAGAGCGAGCATGGACGCGAAGACGGGTGAAGTAGGCGGCGGCTGCCCCGTCGTCGGGCACGGCGGGGGCAATCGCTCGAAGCGCCAGGGCAATCGCGAATGGTGGCCGGAGGGGCTCAGCCTCACCGCGCTCAACCAGCATTCGCCGCGCTCCAATCCGCTCGGCGCCGACTTCGACTATGCCGCGGCGTTCGCCACGCTCGACCTCGACGCGGTGATGGCCGATCTCAAGGCGCTGATGACCGACTCGCAGGACTGGTGGCCCGCCGATTTCGGCCACTACGGCGGCCTGTTCATCCGCCTCGCCTGGCACTCGGCGGGCACCTATCGCATCACCGACGGGCGCGGCGGCGCCGGCGGCGGGCAGCAGCGCTTCGCCCCGCTCAACTCCTGGCCCGACAATGCCAGCCTCGACAAGGGCCGCCGCCTGTTGTGGCCGATCAAGCAGAAGTACGGCAACGCGCTGAGCTGGGCGGACCTGTTCGTGCTCGTCGGCAATGCCGCGCTCGAGTCGATGGGGTTCAAGACCTTCGGCTTCGCCGGCGGCCGCGCCGACACCTGGGAGCCTGAGGAGCTGTTCTGGGGGCCCGAGGGCACCTGGCTCGGCGACGAGCGCTACTCGGGCGAGCGCCAGCTGCACCCCGGGCTCGGCGCGGTGCAGATGGGCCTGATCTACGTCAACCCCGAGGGCCCGAACGGCGACCCCGACCCGGCGCGCTCGGCACTCGACATCCGCGAGACGTTCGGCCGCATGGCGATGAACGACGAGGAGACCGTCGCGCTGGTCGCGGGCGGCCACACCTTCGGCAAGACGCACGGCGCGGGTGACCCGTCGTTCATCGGCGTCGAGCCCGAAGGCGCGGTGATCGAGGACCAGGGGCTCGGCTGGCGCAGCAAGTTCGAGAGCGGCGTCGGCCCGCACGCGATCACCTCGGGGCTTGAGGTGACCTGGAGCCAGACCCCGACGCAATGGTCGAACCGCTATTTCGAGAATCTGTTCGGCTTCGAGTGGGAGCTCACCAAGAGCCCCGCCGGCGCGCACCAGTGGATCGCCAAGGATGCGCCGGAGGACGTGCCCGACGCCTTCGATCCGAACAAGAAGCACCGCCCGACGATGCTCACCTCGGATATCGCGCTGCGCGCCGACCCGATCTACGAGAAGATTTCGCGCCGCTTTCTCGAGAATCCGGATGAGTTCGCCGATGCCTTCGCGCGCGCCTGGTTCAAGCTGACCCACCGCGACATGGGGCCGCGCGAGCGCTACCTCGGCAAGCTCGTCCCGGACGAGGTGCTGATCTGGCAGGACCCGATCCCGGCGCTCGACCATCCCGTGATCGAGGCGGGCGAGATCGCCGAGCTCAAGGCCAAGCTGCTCGACCTCGGCTTCACCGTGCCGCAGCTGGTGTCGGTCGCCTGGGCCTCGGCCTCGACCTTCCGCGGCTCGGACAAGCGCGGCGGCGCCAATGGCGCGCGCATCCGTTTCGCGCCGCAGAAGGACTGGGACGTCAACGATCCGGCGCTGCTCGCGCAGGTGCTGCCGAAACTGGAGCAGGTGAAGGCCGAGTTCGACGCCGCTGCCACCGGCGGCAAGAAGGTGTCGATCGCCGACCTGATCGTGCTGGCGGGCACCGCGGCGGTGGAGAAGGCGGCACGCGACGGCGGCGTCGACGTCGCGGTGCCGTTCACGCCCGGCCGCATGGACGCGAGCGAGGAGTGGACCGACGCGCACTCGTTCGAGGCGCTCAAGCCCGCCGCCGACGGCTTCCGCAACTATTACTGGGACGGCTGCTTCATGGCGCCGGAAGAGGCGCTGGTCGACAAGGCGCAGCTGCTGCGGCTGTCGGCGCCCGAGATGACCGTGCTGGTCGGGGGCCTGCGCGTGCTCGGCGCGAACGCGTTCGGCGCCGAGGAGGGCGTGTTCACCGACCGCGTCGGCGTGCTGAGCAACGACTTCTTCGTCAACCTGCTGACGATGGAGAATGAGTGGGTCGCGACCGAGTCGAACAACCGCTTCCAGGGGATGAACCGCAGGACCAAGGCGCCGACCTGGACCGCCACGCGCGTCGACCTGATCTTCGGCTCGCAGTCCGAGCTGCGCGCGCAGGCCGAGGTCTATGCCCAGTCGGACTCGAAGGAGAAGATGGTCCGCGACTTCGTCAAGGCATGGGACAAGGTGATGAACGCCGACCGTCTCGACCAGCTCAAGCCCGCCGACGCGTTCAGCCAGAAGCTGTCGGCCTGAACTACGCCCCCCCTCGCCCCCGCAAGGGCGAGGGGGCTGAGGCGGCGATCACCCGGGTGACGCCGCCGACCGTCGCCGCGGCGCGCGTCGCGATCGCCACCCCCGACACTATATGGCGGATGAACGCGGCATTCCGCGCGGGTTCAGCCCGGCTGCGCTATCCCCCGCAACAGGCTCGCATCTTTCTGCGTTTGACCCATCATGCGAACCGAGTTGAGGAGGTCTTGAGATGTCGGGACTGTGGACAAAGGCCGGGCTCGCCACCGCGCTGGCAGCGACCGCGCTGACCAGCGCGGCGCCGGCGGAGGCACAGCGCTACTGGCGCCACCGCGACCGCGGCGGCGACGCCGCCACCGGCGCCCTGATCGGCGGCGTGATCGGTCTGGGACTGGGCGCGGCGATCGCGTCGAGCAACCGTGACCGTTATTACGATCGCTATGATCGCTACGACCGCGGCTATTACGACGACCGCGATTATTATTATCGCGCGCCGCCGCGGGTCTATTACCGCGAGTACGCGCCGCCGCCGCGCTCTTATTATTACGAGCCGCGAGGCTATTACCGCGATTATGCCCCGCGCGGTTATTATCGCGGCTGGTGAGCGGAACGACGGCGCGGGGGCGATCCCGCGCCGTTTTGCTATGGCCTGCGCGCCGCATTTGCGGCATGGCGCCGCGCCATGACCGACACGCCCCCCGACCGTCTCTCGATCGATCCGTCGAGCCCGCACTTCGACCAGGCCGCGCTTCAGCGCGGGGTCGGCATCCGCTTCAAGGGCGTCGAGCGCCGCGACGTCGAGGAATATAGCATCTCCGAGGGCTGGATCCGCGTCGCGCTGGGCAAGAAGGTGGACCGCCACGGCCGCCCGCTGACGATCAAGCTGACCGGTCCGGTCGAGGCCTGGTTCGAGCGCGGGGGCGCCGATTCGGCGGACGCCGCGGCAGACACGGCATCGGACGAGGACTGATCCCGCCGCGGCGGCCCTGCACGGGCGCGCCGCGCGGCTCAGCTGCTGATCGCGACCGGGGCGGCGTTGCTGCTGGCCTCGACCGTGCGACGCAGTTCCTGTGAGTTGAGCGGCTTCATGAACTCGCAGCCGAAGATCTCGCCGTCGCGCCAGGCGATACGGGCGTGATGCTCGCCGCTGCCCGGCAGCGAGAATTTGAGCAGCGTGCCGACCGCGAGCGGCAGCGAGATCCGCGCGCGCAGGCCGTTGGCGGACACGTCGAGGATCGTGATCGACAGCGCGATTCGCGCCATCGCGCGACATTCGGTGCTGAATCGCGGATCGCGCCTGTTATCGATGTTCGGCTGAGACGCCACGACGAATGATCCCCCCTGGACTGTCCGGCGATCCTATCACGCCCTGGTTAACGGTGCGTTACGGTCGCCACGACCCGGCGGAGAGCGCCCCGGCGTTGAGCAGATTGAGCGCGCGCTGGAGGAAGCCCGCGACGCGCGCCGGCCCTAGATTGACCCCGGCGTCGAACCGCTCGGTCGCGCTGTCGCAGCCGGCGAAGCTGTTGTTGGCGCTGGTGGTGAACTCGCCGTATTTGAGCGCGAGGCTGTTGCCGCGCACCCCGGTGCCGATCAGGCTGAGCCCGTCGGCGACCAGCGACTGGGCGTAGCCCGCGGGCGTGACGGTGCGCCCGCCCTTGAGGAAGGTGCCCGCGCCGGTGAACAGGATGCGCGACCGGCCGCGCCCTTCGCCGCTGAGCTGGACCACCGGGATCTCGACGCCGTGCGCGGCCTTGATCGCGGCCCAGTCGGGGCCGGTCGCGACGGGGTAATCGCCCGCGGGGAAGAACACTTCCTTGTTGGTGGCGAGCGCGCGCGCGAGCGCGGGCGCGTAATCCGGCTCGGCCGGGCGCTTGAAGTCGGAGATGCTGACGCGCTCGCGCAGCTTGGCCTGGACCGAGCGCGGCGCGGTGCCGGGGGCTTGCGGCGCGAAGCCGACGCGGGTGGCGCCGTCGGCCGCGGCGAGATCGCTGCGCAACGTGGGGTCGTCGCCGTCCCCCAGCGTCGCGGTGGTGAAGCCGCCGCCCGGCATGCCGACCAGCGCGCGGCCCGCGCGCGCGGCGGCGGGGGGCAGCGTGCCGCCGATCTCGCCCTCCGGGACCAGCAGCGCGCGCGCGTCGAGTTCGCCCGTCGCGGCGTCCAACTCCTGCGCGATCAGCATCAGCCGGTCGAGCGCGCCCTCGTGGCTCTTGGCGGGGAAACGGTCGTCGGGGGTGTAGACCATCTCCTGCGCGCGCGCGGTGCGGCGGCGGACGCGCAGCGTGGCGCCCGCGCTCGCCTCGGTGCGGGTGAGTGTGCCGCCCGCGTCGGTCTCGCCGCCGACGACGCGATAATCGACGCCGAGCCGGAGCACGATGACCGCGCCGTCGGCGACGCGCTCGACGACGAGGTCCTCGGCCGCCTTGAAGCGGAACGGCACCGCGAAGGCGGTGGTGGCGCCGTCCTCGACGTAGCTGACGGTGGAGGGCAGGGCGGCGACGGTCATCCGATCCCCTCGGCGAGAGGTTATCGGGGGCGTGGCGGCGCCGCGAACGCCGGTGCGGCCTTGTACCAGCCGGCCGTGCCGCGGGGAAGCGGGGATCGCGTCAGCGCGGCGTCGCCGCCGACTCCTTCGCGACCTCGGCCGCCAGCGCCTCCATCGAATCCGCCAGCGCGTCGGCGACCGCCGCCTGCTCGGCCGCGCCATCGTGCGACGGCGGCGGTGCGCCGCCGAACGAGGCCGCGGTCCGTTCGGCCAGCCGCTCGGGTCGCTGCGGCACCGGCGCGGCGAGGTCGACCGCGACGACCTCGGCCCCGCTCGTCGCGAGCGCGCTGCGGATCGCGGCGAACGCCGCCGGGGGGACGGCGGGGTAGACCCGCACGCCGCGCAGCTTGCCGGCGGGTAGCGTCCGCGCCTCCTCCTCGACGATCGCGACCAGCCGCTCGGGGGCGGCCGGTGCTGCCAGCATCACGGCGTCGCCCTCCTCCGCCTCGCGCAGCGCCTCGCGAACCCAGGTGACCGATGGCGCGTAATCCTTCGCGCCCGGCGAGCGCAGCACGGTTGTTTTCGGGAAGCCCTCGCGCCAGGCGGGGTCGACGCGGTAGAACAGCTCGCGCAGATAGCCGTGCCACGCCGGCTCGCCCGGCTGCGCCGGCGGCGACAAGGGGGCCGCGAAGGCGGCACGCTGCGCTGCCTGCCACGCGCGACGGTCGCGCGCCACGCGCGTCGCTGCGGTCAGCGCGCGGTCCCACGCCGCGCCGGACGGCGGCACGACCGCGCCGGTCGCGAGATCCACTGACACGTCGACCGTGCGCGGCCGCGCATCGCTACGGGATTCCTCCTCGGGTACGACGACCGGGATGGCGACGTGGCGACCGTCGCGGGCAAGCCTGGCCTCGCGACGCCAATGCAGCGAACTCACCGAGCGCGGCAGTGCCTCGAGATAGTCGGGCGGCAGGAGGTCGTCGAGCCGGAGAGAGCGGACCTGCTGCCCTCCAGCGCCGTAGATCACCACCACATTCTCGCCCAGCCCCATCGAGTGCCAATTGTCGAACGTGACGACATGCTGGCCGTCGTCGCTGACCAGCGCGTCGACGGGCGCGACCTCATTGGCCAGCGGCACCTCCCACTGCGTGATCCAGCGCCCGCCGACCCGTCGCTCGAGCACGCCGCGCGCGGTGCGCTTGGTCTCGCCGGCGCGCTGACCCGCGGGCTCCTTGCCGGCGCTCTTGTCCTCGAAATAAGCGAGCTGGCTCTCGAGAGCGCGCGGCTCGACGATGAGTCGGCTGGTCTTCTTCGGCGAGGTGTAGACGGCGCGCGTCGGCGACATCCAGGTATCGGCTAGCGCGGGCGCCGCGAGCGCCACTGCCACCAGCATCATCAGCCACCGCATGTCTCTCCCCCGATCTTGACGTCGCCCTGCGGCCTGGTTCGCGCCGAAGCGCATAGCTAACCGTCGTTCGACGATACGGTCCATCCCCTAAACAAGAGCCTTCGTGATCGTCGACGCGGCGAGCCTAGAGTTCCAAATCGTTCACCGCCGCCCGATGCCGCGGCACGCCGCTCGGGATCGCATGGCGGGCGGCATCGAACACCACCTGGAGCAGACAGGCGAACGGTTCGGCCTTGATCTCGCCGCCGGGTGCCTGGAAGGCGATCAGGTCGTGCAACGCCTGCATCGCGCCCAACGCGATCGTGGCGCGCTCTTCCTGATCGCGCCGTTCGTCCCACCGCGCCGGCATCTCACAGCCCCCTCGCGGCACGGGCTTCGCGCACCAGCTGGGGGACGTGGTCGGGGTGGAACCACATGTTGCGCTTCACGCCCTCGCGCTTGACCGGCCAGTCGACCCAGCCGAACAGCCGCAGCAGCGCGCCCGTGCGGTACAGCACGCCACGGTCGACCGTCTCGAGCCCGATGCCCTGCGCGGCGAGCAGCGCGGTCGTCTCGGTGCGTTCGGCGAGCCACTCCTTGAGCGGCTCGGCGAGATTGTCGCCCTCGATCAGCGGGCAGGCGTCGACGATCGGGGCGGGGAGGCCGAGCTGGGTCCACAGGCTGCGCGCCGCGGCGGGGCCGAACAGCCGCCGCGCCTCGCGCACCGTCGCGACCGAGGCGTTGAGCCGGACCGGATCGACGTCGCCCGGCGCGAGCGGCCGCGGGTCGTAGCCGGGCAGCTCGTAGCGGCCGGTCTTGCGGATCGAGGGCAGCACCTCGCCGGTGACCCAGCGCCGGAACCGATCCGCCTCGGGGCGGCGCGACTTGAAGATGGCGGCGTACATGCCGCTCTCCGAGATGATCGTCATCTCCTGGTCGGCGGAGGGGGTACACAGAACGTGTGTACCCCTCTCATCGTCTTGCAAGTTGCGTGTCATGGCGGTGGCGTCGCGGTAGCCGAGCGCCTTCGCGATATCGCCGGCAACGAACCATGGGTCACCGGCGACGGTGATGACCCGAACTGGCTCATCTTCGAATTGGTAGGTAAGTACGGGTTCCATAGGCGCTCCAACAGATGCGCCGGTTCCAGCAAGACCAAAGCTGGTGGCCGGACGTGCCACGATTGGTCTTACCGCCTGTTGGAACGGCGCTCCTTGCGGAGCTCGCGACACGCCCGGCCATAGAAAACCGCGCCCACACGGGGCGTGTGGCGCGGGCTACGCCAACAGGAGCAGGGAGACCAATCCCTTGTCCGGGACATACCGGACGTGAGATGTATATCCGAGACCGAATCGCGGAGCAAGCGCAAGATGAGGGGCGTTCTGACAAGTTGTTGGATTGCAGCTGTAATCGGCTATGGTATCTCACAGCTGATTGCTGCGGCGGTCGGCGCGGATTTTCTGTTCGGTCCGATACTTGCCACAATCTTGATTGTCGCTTGCTTCGGTTTAAGGTTCACTTTTCCTCTTACAATCGCTTCCTTCGTATGCGCTTACGCTGTTTGGAGGTGGCCATGGTATGGGGCGATGCTTTTCGCCGCGCCGGGGCTCGTGCTGGTCTTGCTCGGTAGCGCAGCGGACGGCGTGAACGCGCTACTCAGGAGGCGTCCCGGTCAGAGGGTGCGGTGACGATTAGGCGGGTTTCTCGCCGCCCCACGCATTCATCCACTCGGGCGCGCGGCTCGGCGCCGCCTCGCCGGGCGCCCACCACTCGCCCTGGTGGTTCTTCTCGTCGCGCTTCCGCTGGCGCTCACGCCACTGCTCGACCTCCGGATCGAGGTGCTCGGCCATCAACTGGTCGATCACCAGCCGCTCGAACGCCGCGCGAAGGTACCAGATGTTGCCGCCCGGCGTGTAGCGCTGCACCAGCCGGGTCAGCGCTGCGCCGGGGTTACCCTCGCGATGCGTCCCGTCCTCGCGCTCCGCGCCCGGCAACGCCTGGTGCGCGGCCTTCGCCAGGTCGACGGACAGGCCGACCACCGGCCCGCCGATGAAGCCGGTCAGGTCGACCCGCTCGGCGGTGTACTGCCCGAGCAGATCGCCGACGACGCCGATCCCGCCGCCCTGGAGCGCCGCGTCCCGCCAGAACTCGAGATTGTCCATCGGCCGGGGGTCATGCCCCTTGGCGATCTCGCGCAGCTGGATCGTCGCCGCGCCGAACAACGTCAGCCCGATCACGAACTGCGCGGCGTAGGCGGCGCGCTCGCGCGGGGGGAGCGAGGCCAGCACGCGCGCCGTCTTCATCATCAGCGAGACGGAGAAACCTTTGAACTGGAGGCCGTTGCGCAACATCTCGCCCCAGAAGGTGCCGGGGTTGGTACCGTTCAGCATGAGCGCGCGCGCCGAGGCGCTCACCTCCGGCACCGCTTCGGCGCGCCCGCGCAGCAGCATGTTCATCAGCCGATCGGCAGCGCCGGGATCGCGGATCGCCTGCGGGTCGACATAGGCGATGCCGTTGCTGACGACCGGCTCGGCGAGCCGGATGCTCTGCCAGTCGTGGCGGTCGAGCCCGACATATTCCATCCCGCGACGCAGGCGGCGCGGCAGCTGATCCCACGGCTCGCCGCGATGGTCGCCGAGCGTGCCGAGCAGGTCGAGCCCGAAGGCATTCTGCCCCGCCTCGGTGAAGCGGTTGAGCAGGCTGACGCGCATCACGTCGTCGGCGGCCACGCTGGTCCAGCCCGGCCCCGACGTCTGGCCGTAGTGGCGCCCGATCCCCTGGAGCGAATGGGCCGCGTCCATCATCCCCAGACCGAGCCGCGTCGCCAGCGCGCGGTCGCGCCCGGACAGCGGATTGAGCTGCTTGAGATAGCCGGTCAGCACGCTGACCGCGGGCAGGCCGTAGTGCTTGCGCGCGAGCCAGCCGGTCAAGGCGTCGCCGGGCGCCGACAACAGCGCGGAGCCGAGCTGCGAAGCGGTGAGCAGGTTGCGTGTGCCCTGCACGGTGCGGATCGCGTAAAAGCCGGGCGTCTCCAGTGCGCCCTCGGGCAGCACCATGATGTTGCTCTCGCCCTTGATGTAGCGCCACAGGTTCTCGGTCCGCTTCCGCCCGGCGGCGACCCCGCGCACCGCGCCGACGATCGTCTTGTCGGACTGCGCCTCGCCCTTGTTGACGTGATCGAGCAGGAAGCGGAGCTGCTCGTCCGGGTTCGGCCCGAGCCGCTCGAAAATGGCGATGTCCTTCGCCATCCCGTCGAGATGCCCGGTCACGGTGGTGAAGACGTTGGCGCCGGAACCGTAGGCGCGGTCGTACTGGAGCCAGGCGTCGCCGTCGCGGAAGTGGAGGAAGCGGTGCTCGCCGCGCCGGTTGGCGAGCTTCCCCGCGCCGCCGAACCCGGCGCTGGCGTCGCCGCTGAGCCCGTTGGTGCGGATCGTCTCCCACACGCCCTCGAGCGTCTCGCGCAGCGCGGCGTCGGTGAACGGCACCCCGGTGCGCTCGTCGATCATCCGCGACCGATCGAGCAGCGGGGTGACGTCGGCGAGCCAGCGCTCGCGCCCGGCGGCGCGCACCTTGAGCGCGTCGTGCCGGTGCGGCAGGCCGAACCCCGCGAGCCGGCGGATATTGCCGCCGGCGGCGTTGAAGCGCTGGCGCAGCTGCTCGAACGTCTCGCCGATCGCCTGCGCGAACAGCTTGGCGCGCGCGTTGTCGGTGCTGCCGGCGGCGTGCAGCTCGCGCACGACGTCGTTGAGCCCCTCGGCGTCGTGCGCCTTGCCGAGCAGGTCGCGGCGGTGGTGCTCGATGAAGCCGGCGACGCGCGCGTGCGCCTGGAAGAGGATGCGCTGACGCGAGGTCATCACGTTGCCGCCGCGATAGGGCGCGCGGTCGTCGTCGTCGAGCAGCGCGCTGACCGCGGAATAACGGTTCTTGCCGTTGAAGCGGTCGAGGTCCTTGAGGCAGTCGCGCTGCCGCGCCGCCTGGAGCAGCGTCTGCCGCTTCCTGAGCCGTGCCTCCTCGGCGAGCTGGCGCAGCGTCGCCTCGCTCGCCTCGGCCGCGGCGGCGTCGGCGCCCATCGAGCGGCGGTAGTAGCGCTCCAGCTCCTCGAACAGAGCGGTCATCCGCGCGCCGCGCGCGGCGTCGATCTCGCCGCGCCTCACCAGCGCGGGGACGCAGTCGGCGAGGCTCATCCCTGCTCCTTCGCGTTGTCGGACGTCGGTGGGGCGAGGCACGCGCGCGCGGCGTCCACCGCGGCGGCATCGTCGTCGCAGTCCCGGAGCGCATCGGCGAGCCGCACGGGCTTCTCGCCCTCGCCGAGCGGGACCATCAGCTCGGGGTCCGCGGCGAGCGCCATCCGCGCGTCGTGCTCGAGGCTGTCGATCTGGCGCGCGACCGCGACGTCGTCCGGATGGTCGAAGCCGGCGACGTCGGGCGGCGGGCCGACGTCGACGTCGTGCGGCTCCAGCCTGGTCAGCTCCCACGCGCCGGGCATGTCGATCGCGGTCCGCTCGGCGGCGCGCTTGGACGGGCTCCACCAGGCAATCTTTCCGTGCTCGTCGCGCAGCGCCCATACCGGCTTTGGTATGTCGCCGCGCGCCGCGTCGGTGGCCCACATTGAGCGCAGCAGCGCGATCTGCTTGTCGTGCTGGCTTAGCTCCCCTAGATTCGGAGGCGCCCCCGGGTGGGTAGAGTCGGCCCCACCGTTACCGAGCGGTCGCGGAGCTAAGGTCTCGGCGGGGGTTCTCTTCTCGAACGCCGTCACCAGCCAGCGCGCATCCTTGCCGTGCCAGCTCAACGCGATCACCGCGCGGTGGCGCGCGTCTTCCAGCTCCAGACGCTCGCGCAGCGGCTCGTGCCGCCACACCGCCATATCGGCGATCATCTCGGGGAGGCGCGCGAGGTGCGCCTCCATCTCCGGGTGCTTGGCGAGGATGTGCGCGAGCCCGAAGCCGCCGCGATAGTCGCGCGCCGGGTCGCCGGCTTGGCCCCATGGCAGGTCGATCGGTGCGTCGAGCGCCTCGTGATGGAGCAACCCCCTCACGATGCCGCTTTGCTCCTTCCGCAGCTCGGCCAGTTCCAGCGACCAGCGTGACGGGGCGGCCTCGCTGACCCGATCCGGGGAGAGCGGATCGCTCAGCTCGTCTCGCCCGGCTATTTCCGGCAGTGCCCCCGGGTGGGTAGAGTCGGGCCCACCGTTACCGAGCGGCCGTGAAGATAAGGTCTCGGCGGGGGCACCCTCCACCGGCCGCGCGCGCGGATCGTCAAGGTCGAACGGCACGTCGTCGTCGAGGTGTGCGACGCCGCTGGCGGGATCGCGCGTCGGCGGGCGCACGTCGTCGCGGCCCCAGTCGTCCCAGGCGGCGTCGCTCGCCTCGACCTCGCGCTGCGCCGCGCGCCACTCGGCGTCGCCGACGTCGCCCTCGGCGAACAGGTCGCGCCGGAGCACCGGCGCGCGCGAGCGTTCGCCCCCGATCGCGCGCGCCGCCCAGTCGACCACCTCCTCGGCCGATTTGCCGCGCAGGAACGGATTAGCTTGAAGCGCGGCGTGCGACAGCAGCGCCTCGACCGGCGTGTCGCCCGCCGCGCGCAGGATCTTCGACGCCGCGCCGGTGCCGGCGAAGTGCATCAGGTAAAGGTTGGCCGGCGTCTCGGGCGCGCCCACCTTCGCCAGCGCCGAGCGATACTCCGCGCCGAGCTGGTCGACGACGCGCTCCTGCCACACCGGGTGGCTGCGCAGCGCGAGCAGGTAGGAGTCGGAGGCGTGCGCCGCTTCCGGGAAGGTGCGTGCGACCCGCAGCCAGGTCGAGTCGATCACCTGGTAGCGCCCGGTCGCGCTCGAGTGCGGGTTGGTCGCGCTGTCGTCGCCGCTGCTCTCGCGCCGCCCGAGCGCGAGCTTGAACTGCTCCCAGCGGTCGGCCGCGGTGCGCGCGGCGGCCTCGGCGCTGCTCACCGGGCGCAGCGGCGCGGCGACGTCCGGCGGCGCGTTGAGCATCGCGATCGCGCGGTTGAGCCGCTCGGCGTGCGCGTCGGTGCCGGCGCCGGGCGTGAACGGACTGCCCGCGGCGATGTCGGCCTCGCGCTCGAGCACCGCGGTCGCGCCGCGCTCGGCGTCGGTCATCCGGTCCCAGCCGATCCGCTCGCGCGCGGTGCGGGCGAGCGCGGCGGCGGGGTGCTCCAGCGCCTTCATCCCGCCGCCGAGCAGCGCACCCGTGCCGGCAGCGGTGGCGAGGTCGGTCGCGACGCCGAGCGGCGTGGTCTCTTGCCCTCGAGCCGCACGTTCGACAGCGTGTTCGGGTGCCTGCATGGCCTCGAGCTGGACGTTGGTGCGGGCGTCTTTGATCGCCGCGCCCAAGATCGAGCGCGCTCCGCCGCCGCCCATCGCCAGCGTCGCCAGGTTGAGCGGATCGCTCGCGCCACCGATGAAGGTGCCGAGCAGCCAGGGCGCCCAGCCCATGCGGTGGACGATGTCCTGCCGCTGGCGATCGGCCTCGATCAGCGGCGTGATGATCCGCTGGCGCCATCGCTCGGGATCGTCCTCGACGCCGGCGAAGGCATGCGGGTCGAGCTGACGCGCGCGCTGAATGTCGCGGAAGATCGCCGCGCCGCGGTACATCGGTGCCGCGCCAGGCAGCGGGCTGAAGCTGTAGTCGTCCTTGAAGCCGCGGCGCTTCAGCTCGTCGGCGAGCGCGGCGTAGCCCTGGTCAACCGCCTGCTGCTGCAGCAGCTCCTGCCGTTCGTCCTCGGCGCCAGCGTTGATCGCGGCGGCGTGGATCTGACCGAAGACGCCCGGCATCTCCACCGGCCGCTCGACCGCTGGCGCGCGCGGGCCGAGCTGGCGGAACGTGTCGCTCGGCGCGTCCGCCGCGAGCAGCGACGGGTGCGGCTGCGGCGCCGGCGTGGGGGCAACGCGCGCGTCGGTCACTGGCCGAGCTGCCGCACGTCGACGGTGTAATCGTCGCCGTGCTCGTCCTTCACCATCCGCCCGCCCGAGCGGAAGGCGTAGCGGCCGTCGCCGACCGCGGTGGGCAGCATCGTCGCGAACTCGCCGCGCGTCATCACGTGGCCGTCGGACCAGCGTGCGCTGCGCCCGCCCGAGGCGCGCGCGTAGTCGGCCGCGCTCGCGCGCGCGAAGCGCCGCATCAGCTCGTCGCCGCTCATCCCCTGCGGCACCAGCACCAGCCCGCCCGGCGTGTGCGCCACCCCGCCGGTGGCGCCGTTGGCCCCCGGCTGGCGCCCGAGCACCGTCTCCACCGCCTCGGCGAAGCGGCCCGGGTCGTACTGGTGGAGCCCGCCGTCGACCGCGCGCTGCGCGTAGAAGCTCTTGGCGGCGCGGAACACGTCGTCGCGATAGCCGCCGAGCGGCGCCAGCACCGGCCCGTACCACTTTGCGAAGTCGACCCGCGCGCGCGCCTCGTCGAACACCTTGGGCGCGCTCCTGAGCGTCTCCTCGCCGCGCAGCACCTCGCGCGCGACCGACAGCGGCAGCTGCGCCGCGACGCGGAAGGCGCCGTCCTCGCTCCCCGCCGCCTGCGTGGCGGCGGCGCGGATCACGCGCGGGTCGCCGAACCCCTGGAGCGCGGCGAGCGCCTCGAGCCGCTGCGCCGGCCCGCCGTGGACGAGGTCGTGGAAGCCGGGCAGCTCGGTCCTGAGCAGCGGCTCGGGCGCGGCGCGGCCGTAGCGGGCCGCCGCGGCCACCGCCTGGTCGGCGCGCGCGCGCAGCGAGGCCGGATCGCGCGGGTCGAGCGGCGCCACCGGCTGGCCGCTGGCGTATTGCTGCTGGAGCAGCGCGCCGCCGGGCTCGGCGAGCCGCTCGGCGGTGGCGCGGCGCTGCTCGGTGAGCCCGCGCAGCTCGTGCGCCTCGTCGCCGTCGAGCGCGCCGCGCGCCTGTTTCGCGCTCAGCTCGGCGACGCGCTGGTCGAGCTGGGGCAGCGTCCAGTCGCGCGTGTGCTGGACCGCGTCGAACGCCACCGCGCGCCCGCGCCACTCCTCGGCTTTCGCGTCGTCGCCGAGCGCGTGCCACTGCGCCGCGACCGCGCGCCGGTCGTCGCCCGAGCCGGCGCCGGCGGCGAGATCGACCTCGCGCGCGCGCAGCTGCTGCCTGACCAGCGCGAGCTCCTGCGCCTGCCGCGCGCGCGCCTCGGCCTCGCCGCGCCGCAGCTGCACCTCGGCGCCGCGGCGGAGATGCTCGGCGACCTCGGGCGGGAGGATGGAGTCGAACGCCCCGCTGTCGAGCACGCGCGGCACCGCGGCGGGATCGCGCTCGATCAGCCCCTGGAGATAGCCGGTGCTGACCTTCTCGTCGAAGTCGCGGCCGAGCTTCTCCCGTACCTCCGGTGGCACGCCCGCGAGCGCCTCGATGCCCTGGCGCCCTAGGCTCAGCTCCTGCGCGAAGGCGTCGGGATCGGGTAGCCGGCGAGCGCGGTTGGCGGACGCCTGTGTGGCTTGCAACTGGTCGGTCGTGAGCTTGCCGACACGCTGCCCCTCCTGCCACTGATACTCGTTGCTGCTGAGCCGCTGACCGAACTCGCCGAGCTGCGCCAGCGCCGAGCGCCGCACGCGGTCGTCCGCGATGCCGTCGGCGAGCCCGTCAGCGCGCGCGCGCCACCAGTCCGTCACGGCGACGGCGTGACCTTCGCCACCCGGTTTAGGGTTGTGGCGAAGGTCGGTGACGAAGTGGTCCGCGTCGGTTCGCGCGACAGCAAAGCGCGCGTTGAAGTCGGCCGCCTCGCTGTCGGCCTTCTGCTGGCGGTCGAGCTGGTAGCGGCGCAGGTCCTGCGCGTGCCCGGCCGCGCCCAGCTCCGCGATCGCGGCGCCGACGCCCGCGCCGAACGCGCCGGCGCCGGCCTGCGGCAGCGGCACCGCGCGCGGCGGGCCGAGCTGCTGCTCGTAACCGCGCTCGGCGGGCATCAGCCGCCCGCCCGCGGCGTCGGGGTTTGCGCCGGCGGGGTGGTGCCGCGCCGCGCCGCCGCCCAGTCCGAGCGCGACTGGAGCAGCGACGCGCCCGCGCCGATCAGCCCCGACACCAGCGCGTTGTTGCCCTGCGCGCGCGCGATGTCGCCCTCCACCAGCCGCGCGCGCGCGCGCCGCGCCGCGTCGTCGCGCGCCTGGAGCGCGTCGAACGCGGCGCTGACCTGGCTGTCGGCGAGCGCGTCGAGCGCCGAGCCGCTCCCCTGCTCGAAGCCGTTGGCCCCCTGCGCGGCAAGCTGCGCCCCGATCGCGGCGCGCGCGGAGTCGCGGATCCGCGTCTCGGCCGCGGCGCCCGCGCGCTGCTCCTCGATCGCGCCGGTCTGCGCCGCGCGCTGGTTGAACCGCCCCGCCTCGTAGCCGCCGACCCCGGCGACGACGTGGCCGAGCGCCATCGCCGCTTCCACCAGCCGCGCCCAGCGCCGCTCCGCCGCGACGCGCTCGCGCACCAGCGCCTCGATCCGCGCGAGCGGGCTGGCGGCGATCCGCGCGCGCGCGAAGCGCGTCACCGCGAGATGCGCCGCGCCGATCCCCTCGGCGAGGATCGCCCAGGCCACCGCCTGGCGCCCGGGGAAGGTCTCGCGCAGCCCGAGGCAGGCGACCAGCCGGCCGTCGCGCCCGCGCGCCGCCCAGGCCTCGCCGGGGCTGGCGGCGAGGTCGGCCGCCTCGGCCGCGCTGAGGTCGCGCGCCAGCCCGAGCTGGATCCGCTGCGAGCGCTGGCGCTGGATCCGCAGCGCGTCCTCCGGGCCGAGCGGCGCGATCGCCACGCTCACGACCCCACCTCGACCGTGAGCATCGCGGCGACCACCACCGCGGGCAGCGGCGCGTCCGAGACGAAGCGCGCCTGCCCGGTGCGGTCCCACCCGCCCGAGACCGAGCGCGTGCTGTCGCCGCTGAACAGCGGCACGCCCGCGTCCATCGCGTCGTCGCCGCTGCGGTCGAGCAGCGCGTCGAGTGGCCCCGCGCGCGCGCCGATGCGGATCCCTGCGGTGTCGAGCAGCCGCAGCACCAGCGCCACCACGCGCTGGCGCTTGCCCTGGCTCGACTGGCCGTCGCCGCGCAGCTCGGGGCGCAGCGTGACCGCCAGCGCGGTGAAGCGCCGCCCGACGACGACGCGGAAGCCGCGGTCGCGCGGCACCGACGTCGCCGGGAGCGTGAACGCGCCGTCCGCGTTGACGCGCACGTCGCGGATCACCCCGCCGTCGGCGAGCACGTCGACGCGCGCGCCGGCGAGCTGGATGGCGCCGCTGAAATGCTGCTGGCCCGGCGCGGCGCGCGCGGCGGTGGCGCTGTCGAGGAAGAAGGCGTCCGCGCGCGGGGCATCGTCCTCGCGCCACGCCGCCATCCGCTCGACGCCGACGCCCCCGCCGTCGCGCTCGACCAGCACCCACAGCTCGTCGGTGACGCCGTCGGCGCCGGCGAGGCACGCGGCCGAGCGGATCGCGCCCCCGCCGTGGACGATCCGCGCGAAGCCCTTGATCTCCTGCTCGGGCGCGTGCGGGTGGACCACCAGCTGGCCGTCGCCGCGCACCGCGACCAACAGCTCCTCGGGATCCTTCTGAAAGGCGAGCTGGCGGATCCCCGAGGCGGTGACGTGGCGGCACCAGACGGTGAGATTCTCCGCGGCGTAGCGGTCGCGCGCGAAGTCGTAGTCGGCCTGGCGCAGCTTGCGCCCGCCGCGCTGGACGAACACCGCCTGGGTGCCGATCTGCTGCGGCGTCACCGGCGCCGAGCCGAAATAGCTCTGCGGCACCGCCTCGATATTGTCGCCGGCGAGCGGCTGCGCGGCGTTGATCGCGCCCACCGCGATCTCGCGGCTGGCGGTGCCGATCAGCAGGCGGTTGCGATCGGCGATCGCCCACAGCGCCGGGTCGGGCGTCGACAGCGTGCGGCGGAAGGCGAGGTCGGTGGCGGTGACGCCGCTGGTCGTGTGGGTGGCGTGGTTGAGATAGTCGCCCGACACGCTGGCGAACAATTCGAACCGCTTGATCAGGATCAGCCGCCCGCCGGTGGCGACGACGAGGTTGGGCCAGCCCGCCGCGGCCGAGAAGGCGCCGTGCGCCCAGCGGTGCGTCGGCGCGGCGACGAGGCTGTCGGGCAGGCGGCGGATCACCTGTGCGGTGGCGCTGCGGCCGTCTGCGGCGATCGACCCGAGGCGGAGCACGCCGAAGCGGTCGTGCCGGAAGGCCCAGCGCACGCCGAACGGACCCTTGCCGTTGATGTCGGTGCGGCCGGGCGTGTCGTCACCGTCCCACGCCTCGCCCTCGGTGTGGCGCGGCGGGTTGGTGCCGGTGCGCCCCGCGCTGGTGGCGGTGTAGGCGATCCCGTCGTTGCGGTAGACGGTGCCGGGCGTGATCCCGGCGATGCCGACCTGCCAGCTGCGCTGTTCCGCCGCATTGGCCGCCTCGACGCGGAAGAAGGCGCCGGCGTGGCCGGGCGCGAAGATTGGCGCCGAGGCGGTGAGCGTCACCGCGCCGGTGGTGTCGCTGGCAGAGACGGTGACGCCGCGGTCGGCGTTGGCGTCGGCGAAGGGGCCGTTGGCGAGCGGCAGCGGCTCGTAGGTGAAGCTGGCGGGGCCGGTGCGGGTGAGCCGCGCGGGCGGGTGCGCGGGATGCGCGAGGTACAGCCGGTCGAAGCTCTGCTGCGTCGCGACGAACGGCGCCTCCGCGGCCGAATAGGGCACCGCCAGCTCGAGCGGGACGCCGGGCGCGGTCTCGACCCGCGCGCCGCCGGCGAAGAAGCGCAGCCGCCGGTCGCTCCACTCGAGGAGATACTCGCGCGCGGCGTCGAAGCGGAAGGCGCTGAGCCAGCTCGCGCCCGGCGCGGCGTCCTCGATGTGCTCGAAGCCGGGGCGCTTCACCAGCGCGCCCTCGACGGTGGGGATGAAATTCTCCAGCACCGCGGCGCCGACCTGGTAGACCGCGGTGTCGACGCGGCCGCCCATCCGCGGGCTCAGCTCGCCGCCGTTGAAGCTGGTCGCGATCGGGCGCTGGAGCGTCACGGGAACAGCAGCCCGTCGCGGGTCAGCGCGGTCGCGCCCCCGCCACCATAGCTGCCGCCGGTGCGCGCCAGTTCCCAGCCGCACGGCGCCCAGCTGACGCCGGGGTTCTCCAGCGCGTCGACGCGCTTGGCCTCGGCGAGCGCCTGCTGGTAGGCGCCCCAGGCGTCGGCGCGGCGCGCGCGGTCGCCGGTGACGCGGTCGGCGATCGCGTAGCCCAGCCGCGCGGCGAAGGCGCGGACGAACAGGTCGTCCCACAGCGCGGTCTCGCGCACGTCGGCGACGTAGCGGACGCCGAGCGGGCCGGGCGCGTCCGCCAGCAGCGCGCGGCCCTCGAGCTGGTAGCGCGTGCGGCTCACCCCCAGCACCTCGATCAGGCGGACGCAGTCAGCGGGGAGGTGGAAGGCGGCGCGCCAGTCGAGCGGCGCGTCGGCGAGCGCGGGGAGCTGCGCGCGGCGGATCGCGAAGTTCCACTGGTGGTCGCGCAGCGCGGCGCGGCGCTCGAGATCCCACACCGCGCGCACCGAGCGCGCGAGGTGGGTGTCGTCGTCGGGCGAGCGCAGCTGGTCGTCCTCGCCGATCGACGCGGCGGCGAGATTGGCGATGGTGACGAAGTCGGCCACCGCTCGGGGCGTCTCAGCGCAGCGGCCAGGGCAGCGCGACGAGCGCCTGGCGCAGCTGCTCGACCAGCAGCAGCGCGTCGCCGCGCGACATCGTCCGCGCGTCGAGCGTGAGGCGCGCGGCCTCGCCGTCGCCGAGCGCGTCGGCCGCGGCGAGCGCGACGTCCTGCGGGCGCGGGTGGCCGCGGGTGACGGTGAGCGAGGTGGCGGTCACTTCGGGTTCCTTCGCGGGGTTCCGGGGCGGCGTTCGCGGCGCCGCCCCGGGGTCCGCCACCGCCGCGCCACGCCCCCGTGGATCGCGCCGGCGGCGAAGCGGGGGTCAGGCCGAGAGCGCGAACTCGGTGTCGATCACCAGCACTGCCTCGGCCGGGACCGCGGCGCCGGTGACGGTCAGCCACAGCTCCTCCTCGGCGCCGAGCGGGGTGGCGGCGTGCGCCGCGCCGCGCGGACCGAGCGCGACGGGCGTGTCGGTGACCTTGACCTCGCGCGCGGCGGCGAAGCGGTCGGGCTCGGTGTCGGTGCCGATCGAGAGGTGGACCTTGGGGAGCGCGGTGTCGCTGTTCGCCGACAGCGCGACGATCGCGGCGCCGCGCGGCAGGCGGCCGAGGAAGAGGCGGTCGCCGGGCTCGAGCGCCACCGGCGGCTTGGTGGCGCGGCTGCGGCGCGTGACCGCGTTGACCAGGCGGTTGTCGAGCCGCGCCGGGATGCCCGGCGACGTCTCGAACTCGGTGGCGAGATGATTTGCCATCGCGTCGCTCACTTCTCGCTGTTGAGGATGATGCCGACCTTGCCCGCCTGGGTGCGGGTGGCGGCGACGGTGGTGCCGGCGAAGACCGAGCGCGTGTTGACCTTGCTGGGCTGGTCCTTGATCTCGGTGCGCAGCCGGTTCCAGATGCCGAGCCGGACGCCCGACTTCACCCAGAAGGGCGTGCGCGTGTTGCCGTCGGCATCGACGGTGAGCTTGGACTTGAAGGCGTTGAGCGCCGGATTGCGCAGCTCGAGGTGGAGGAAGGTCCAGCCCAGCATGCGGATGATCCGGCCGTCCTGAAACTCGCCGCCGAACGCGCCCTTGAAGTCGGACGAGGTGGCGGGGACTTCGGAGAGCAGGTCGTCGTTCTGCTCGGCGGTGAGCACCATGTATTTGGTCGCCTGCGCCTCGGCGCCCACGAACGCCTTGTCGAGCATCTTGTTGGCGGCGCGCAGCTTGGCGACGTTCATCCGCGTCGCGCCGCCACCCGCGCCGCCGGTCGCGGCGGGGATGATCTGCGCGGGCGGAAAGGGGGTGACGGTGGTGCCCTCCTTGCCGGAGAGGATCGGGCCGTAGACGCCCTCGAGGATGCGGTCGTCCCAGGCGAGATTGATCGTGGCCGTGGCCGCCATCGTGTAGCCGCCGTCGAGGCTGATCCGGGTGGCGAGCTGGTCGGCGCCGTCGACGAACTTGTGGAAGTACAGCTCGTTCGTCTTGACCAGCCAGACGCGGTCGTGGCCGGGGTCGGTTTCCTTGAGGTCGCCGTGGCGCTCGTCGGCCTCCTGCGGCGTGGTGGAGCCGATGAGGTCCGCCACGGTGACCTTCTCGGCGCCGGCGCAGTCCTGCGTCTCGACCGCGTCGATCAGCTGGGACTTGGTCTGCTGGAGTTGCAGCTCGACGTTGTTGGTGAACTCGTAATTCGCCGTCGTGTTGACGTCGGCCATGCGGGCCTCCCTCGCGAAAAAGGACTGATCCTGTTTCGAAGGGCTTGCCGCCCCGTGCCGGGGAGGGCCGCTCTATCGTTTAACGCCCGCGATCGGCGGAGCCACCCGGCTCTGGGGCGCGGGCCGCTGCCTCCGCGAGGGAGGCGGGCGGCTTGCCGCGTTAGGAACATATACTAACCCACCAGCCTTGAAGCAAGAACGTTAAAGGGCACATCGTCAGCGGACGACGAAACATAAGGGGAACAAGGCGGATTGCATGGCGCGATCAGGTATGTTAGAGAGGGTTTAACTTAAAAAGGCCAGCAAATGTCCGCGCTAGATTATGCTGCTGCTGTGGCTTCCAATCTAACAAAACAGCAAGTATTTGCCCTCGCAGAATCAGTTGCTAAGCAGTTAAATTATGCCCCCGGTGATGATGTGCGGGATCTCGTGCAGAGAATGGGTGGCGTGGTTAGTGTAGAAGATACGTTGTCTAGCGACCCGGACAGTTCTGGGAGCTTGTACGTTGAGAGCCCTTCTAAGTTCACCATTGTCGTTCCGTCACACACAAGTCCGCGGCGAGATAAGTTTACTATAGCGCATGAACTTGGGCACTTTGTTGTGCACTACTTATGGCCGCGGCATGCTGGTAAATCGGTTTCTTCGAGTAAGATGATCGCGTATCGGCGAGGTTCGGAGCGAGTAGAGTGGGAGGCGAATTGGTTCGCCGGAGCGTTCCTTATGCCAGCCGAGCAGTTCCGAGAGCAGTATCTGGCCTGCGAAGGTGACCTGGCGAAGACGGCCTCATTTTTCGGTGTCTCCGAGCAGGCTGCAGAGGTTCGTGCACGACAGCTTAATCTGCGAGGATAAATTGCCGCTCCGCTCCGACTGCCCACTATTTCTCAAGCCGCGTCTGCGTTTATTCCTAAGTGCGGACATAGTCGGATCTACTGCTTTAAAGCAGTCCCAAGTGATAACGCTCCGGGACAAAGAAAGTAAGGACGACACTCCTTGGTTTTCAATCATCCAAGGATTTTACATAGAAGCGCAGCTGGCGTTTTTTTCGGCGTGGCGTGATTCAACGAAAAAAGTAATTTCTAGTGAGTCACTGTGTGGTCCGCCTCCAGAGCTGTGGAAGACCGTTGGGGACGAAATCCTATTCACTAAAGTCTTGACTGACTACCGGCAATTGTCCCTTGCGTTGGAATGTTGGATCTCTGCCCTCGGCAAAATACGCTCTTTCCTGAAAAGGAATGACAACCGCCTTGATGTTAAAGCTACAGCATGGATAGCTGGCTTTCCAGTCAAAAATAAGGATGTTGTTTCGGTTAAGTCGGGCAGTCTCTTAAGTGCAGATCCGCAAGACTACTTTGTGGAAAGTGGTATAATTCTAAATGAGTACTATACTGATCCTGGGGCAAGCAAAGCGTCAATTGATTTCGTTGGACCGTCGGTTGATGTTGGCTTCAGATTGGCCTCGCACGCGTCAGCTCGTCGCTTTGTTGTGAGTGTAGGTATACCATACATACTATCCTTGACGACCCCAGATGATGACGCTCTCGATCAAGAAATAAAGTTCCATTTCGGTGGTGCTATCCCACTTAAAGGTGTCTTTGGTGGGCTGCCATATCCGCTTTTCTGGATCGATATGGGAGAGTCAGGTACCGCCGCAACCCTTGAAGATAGGCTGACAGGCGACAAACCGTGCGATCCGCGTGACGTCCAGAAGTATTGCGCTGCCTTCTATCGAGAGCAGACCTCCTACACCTTCCGGCCCTTCATTCTTGAGGATGGCGAGCATAAACTTACAATTGTGCCGGATTGGTACGTTGAGAAGTTGGATAAGCTGATAGAAAACTTCTTAAATCCACCTACGCTCATAACGGAGGGGGAGGATCCAGAGGAACCGGCCTTCGAGGGCAAAATCGTAGCTGCGGTCGAGATAGCTGCCGCACTTAACCTTACAACCAGTCCGCCTGACGAAGAAACTAAGTGAGAGTAAGCGAGCTCAGAAGCATCGCTGGAAAAATAATTATAAACGCTGCTAAGATGAATTTCGCTCCTCTTGCAAATAAATTCAACTTCCTTACTGTTATTAGGCTCGTCTCAACAAGCTGAGTGACAAGATCATCAATGAGATTAGATGATATCTCATCTAGCTTCGACACGCCATAGCGAGTAGCGAACGATGTTCGCGCAGTTCCCCGGTCTAGCTTCGCTATATTCCCGTGGAAGAGCAAATTACGGGTGGTCAGGCCAGTTGCCGTGTCACCCGCAATCTTTATCTGCCCCGACGGCAATAATGATAGAATCGCGCATATTGCTGCTCCAATAATAAGTGGAACAACGCTAAGAGAGCCAATCTTCAAGTAGTGCGGGGCTTTGTCGTTCGACCAAAGCGAGCAGGTGGCGAGTAGCCACGCTGATGAAAAGGTAAGTAGCGCCGCATTCTTTGTCTCGGCAAACTTAAGCCAATCGTTCACTCGGCTTAAATTGTCGGATAGCGTCTTTTCAGGTAATTGGCTGCTCATAGTCGGCCTTATCTCATGAAGATATATGTACGCGCAAGCAGTGTCGATTCGCCTGTCACTGTCCCTCCGCCCAAGCGCGATTCAACCGCTCCCACCGCGCGCGCTCCGGCGTTCCCTTGCTGGCCACCTTGCGCGCCACCTCGGGGTCGTTCCGCATCGCGTCGAGCTGCGTCTTCGCCTCGGCCGCTGACACCCCGAAGGTGCCGCGCCCGCCGCCCACCAGCGTGTCCTCCGCGACACCGGCGCCGATCTTCGCCATCAGCTCAAGCGCGCGATCGGCGCCGAGCGCCCCGCGCAGCGCCACCCCGTCCGCCCCGCTCAGCCCGAGCGCGCGCATCCCGGCCGACACGTGCGCGAGCTGCTCGTCCTTCTTCCCGCCCCACTCCTTCAGCTTCCCCTCGGCGAGCTGATCCTGCCGCGTCCGCTCGGCCGCGGCCTCGTCGAGCTGCGCCTGGATGAACTCGCCGACGGTGCGCTCGAACGCCCCCTTCGGCACGCCCGCCGCGTGCGCTGCCCCCGCCAGCCGCGCGAGCAGCGGCTCGTTGAGCGCCACGCCCTCGGGACCCTTGATCTCGTAGCCGGTCGCCGCCTCGGGCACGCCGATCGCGCGGTGGAAGGCGGCCACCTGCTCGGGCGCCGCGCCTTCCTTCGGCACCGCGACCATCCCCTTGTCGTGGAGCGCGCGCTCGGCGTGGCGCGCCGACTTCACCACCGCGTCGAGATCCTTGAAGCCCTTGGCGGCGAGCCAGTCGCGGTTGGACGCGCTCTCGCCGTCGCCGGCCTCGGCCGAGACGTGGGCGTACCAGTCCGGCGCCGCCCCCGCCGGCGCCCCGCTGCCCGCCTCGCTGCCCGCACCGGCGCCACCCTCGGCCGCCGGCGCCGTCCCACCGCCGGCGCCACCGCCCGCGCCGCCGAGCAGCCCGCCAAGCGCGTCTCCGCCACCCGCACCAGCACCCGTGTCCTCAGTCGCCATCGTCGCTCTCCATCAGAAGCCGCACCTGGCGCTCGTCCGGGTGGAGGTAGTTGGTCAGCCGCAGCCAGACGTCGCGGCGGCCCTCGCGCCGCGCCATCACCAGCGGGTCGGGATCGAAGGCGGGCCGCGCCGCGAAGGTGAAGTCGCGCAGGTCGGCGAGCACGCGCTCGGCCGCGACGCGCAGCACCAGCCCGTCGGCCAACAGCACAGCGCGGTACAGCCACGCCCGCGGCGCCCGGCCGAGCAGCGCGCGCGCCACCGCGGCGCGCCACCCGCGCACCCGCTCACCCGCCGCGAACAGCTCCTTGACCGCCCGCGCGATCCCCACGGCGCGCCACCGCAGCCGGTTGCGCTCGGCGGCGCTCAAAAGATCTTCCCCCGGTACGGCCGAGTCCTGGTCCCCAGGCAGCGCGTCCGCTTGCCGGTCGGCCAGTCGCCGACCGCCACGACCTTCCCGCAATGCTCGCAGATTACCTTGCCGAGCCGCAGCGGCAGGATCTGCGCGTACCACGCGTGCGGCCGTCGTCGCTTCCGGCTCACGCTGCCGCCCCCGCCACCACCTGATTGCCCCGGGCGAGGTCGAGATACGCCCCCGCCGCGTCCGCCATCTGCCCGGGCGCGGCGCTCGCCTGCTGCTGCTGCGCGCGCGCCTGGCGCTTGGCCGCGACCTTGTCGGGGGTCGCGATCCAGCTCGGCCGCAGCCCGAGCACGTCGGCCAGCCCCGGCGCGGCCGCGTCGGTGTCGACGTGGTCGAACACCCCCGGATCGACGTTGGCGAGCGGCGTCATCGCCTCGATCCAGCGCGTCAGCCCCGCGGCCTCCTCGGCGCGCGCCATCCGCGACAGCGGGTTGTCGTAGTCGATCCGCGGCCAGGCGCCCGCCTCGAGCACCTCGGGCGGGAAGGGCTCGATCTGCCCGGCGCGCAACGCCAGCTCGAGGTCGCGCTGCGTCACCGGCGCCTGTTTCTCGGTCTCGTAGCGCCCGGCGTAGGGCGAGACGAGCACGCCCTGCTTGGCGACCATCTCGAGCACCTGGGTGGCGGTCATCCGGTCGCCGGGATCGGTGAGGATCCGGAAGAAGTCCTCGAGGAAGGCGGTGCGGATCACCTGTCGCTCGCTCTCCACCAGCTCGAGCCCGATCGGCAGCTGCGCGCCGCTCGGCATCGCCGCGACCAGCAGCTGGCCGCGCTCGTTGACCAGCCCCGGGTTGGCGCCGCCGGGGCGCGTCACCAGCGAGGTGATCCCGTCGTCGTCGAAGAAGGCGAGCGCTGGGTCGACCAGCTTGTGCCCGGCGCGCAGGTTGGTCTGCTGCATCGCGTTGACGCCCTTGATCGTCGGCAGCACCTTGAGCGCGGGCGAGCGGCCGTAGATGTCGCCCGGCCCGGTGACGTGGCGGCTGACGCTGATCGGCATCGAGTGGAAGCCGCCGCGGCGCAGCACCCATTTCTCGTCCAGCGCGACCGTGACGCTGTCGACCGGCATCCCGCGCCGGTCGAGCGCGCCCGCCTCGATCGCGGGATTGGGCCGCACGACGTGGAGCAGCTCGAACCGCTCGGCGGCCTTGTCCTGCTCGAGCGCGCGCCGCATCCGCGGGGTCAGCGCCTCCCGCCCGAACTCCTGTTCCAGCTGGCGCGCCGAGCGCGTGTAGCGGCGGTGGACGGTGTCGATCTGCCCGCTGAAATCCTCGTCGAAATAGCATTCGGAGAGGTGCAGCGCCTTGTAGAACAGCCCGACGCCCTTGCGCTCGCCGCTCCACAGCGGCCCCGAGCCGTAGCAGCCGAGCTGGCGCAGGTCCTCGCCCGACTGCACCCGGAAGCCGGTGTGCGGCGCGTAGCGGATCGCGTACAGCCGGTCGCCCGCGCGCTCGCACCAGCGCCTGACGGCCGGCAGCTTGTCGAGGTCGCGGTCCTCGAAGCGCGGGCGGATGTACTGCGACTGGAACGGCACGGTGATCGCCGCCATCGCCGCCTGGAAGCGGTCGAGGCTCTCCACCGCGGTGACGTCGAAATTGCCCGCGCCGCGCACGCGCCCGGCGCCGGTGCCGGTGCCGTCCCAGCCGCCGGCGCCGAGCGGGTTGACGCGCTCGTCGATCTCGCGCCACACGCTCTCCCACGGCGCGCGCAAGCTCGCGAGCCGCTCGTGATCGCGGTTGAGCTGCTTGACCAGGTCGGTGTCCTGGAGCTGGTCGATCGTCGCGCCCACCGGCTCAGCTCCCCAGCGTCAGCTTGCCGCCGGACAGCGGCAGCCCCGCGCCGCCCGCGCCGGTGACGAGGTCGGCCGCGCCGCCGCGGCGCCGGCGCAGTTCGTCGTCGGCGGCGCTGAGCTGCGCGGCGGCGTCGGCGCGCTGCGGCACCGGCAGCGCCTGCGCCACCGGCGTCTTGTCGGGCGTCGAGACCAGCCCGAGCGCCTTGAGCGGCGCGGCCAGCACGTGTCCCAGCAGGGCCATCATTGTCTCCCCAGTTCGTCGTAGTGGCTGTCGACCGTCACCGGCGCGCGGCGCTTCGCGCGCCCGCGCAGCGCGCCGACCACGCCCTCGCCCTCGAGCGCGGCGTACTGCTCGGCGTCGGCGACGTGCGTGTAGATCGTGTCGGCGATCTCGAGATGGCCGCGGGTCTCGCCGTCGCCGGTCTCGGCCTTGCGGTAATGGTAGCCGCCGAGATGCGCGCGGATCAGCTGCTTGCAGCGGCGGTGGATCAGATAGCCGTCGCGCTCGGACTGGGCGCGGTGGATCGCCTCGTTGCGCAGCGCCGCCGAGTTGGTGCGCGCGCGCCGCACGCGCAGCCCCAGCGCCGCCTGGAAGGGCAGGATCCAGTCGAGCTCGCGGTCCTCGCGTTCCTCGCTGGCGAAGGCGGCGGGATCGGCGACGACGCGGATCAGCGCGGGGTCGGCGTCGGGGAAATGCTGCGCCAGCACCGCGCGGACCTGGCGCCCGAAGGCGGTCGGCCCGATCTTGCGCAGCGTCTTGCCGTCCTCGCGGATCAGCACCGCCTCGGCGAGCGTGCGCAGCTGCCCCATCGCGGTGCGCTGGGTGAACACCGCCGCGGCGAACAGCCCCTGGTCGACCCCGATCGTCAGCGTGCGCGCGGGGTCGAAGGCGAGATCGTCGCGGACGTGGTCGGCGTAGTGGAAGCCGGGGTTGACCGGCTGGCCGTGCTGGAGCGGCACCGGCTTGTTGTCGACCATCCGGTCGACGTAGCCGGGGCGGTGGCGGTTCACCGCGACCTGGATCGCGTAGTAACCGCGCCCGCCGCGCAGATTGTGGAGGTTCTCGGCGTCGGGCGCGCGCCCGCCGGGCTGGACGAACGCCTCGAGCAGCGGGCGCCCTTCCAGCGCGGCGGCGAGGTCCGGGTCGCGCGCCGGGTCCAGCTCGCCCAGCTCGCGCTCGAGCAGCAGCCTGTACGCCCAATTGTCGACGTAGGGCATGTTGAGGCTGAGCAGGATCTGCGGCTCGCGCACCAGGCTGGCGTCGAGGTTGGAGAAGCGCCCGACGCGCCCCGAGAGAAAGGCGATCAGCTCGGCCGGCTGGAGATCGGCCTCGTCGACCCCGACGCAATTGACCTCCCAGCCGCGCGTCACCTCCTCGACCGACTTGTCGCCGATCGCGCGGAACTCGACCTCCATCTCGAGCACGTCGACCGGGCGGCCGTCGCGGCGGTTGCCCTCGCGCCGCAGCACGCGCTGGAAGGAATGGACGTAGGGCGCCTTCCAGCTGAACGTCCCGTAATGTTCGGGGACGATGTTGAACCACGACTTGAGCGTGTTGGCCTCGAGGTTGGGATAGCTCTCGCGGATCACGCCGAAGCGCGCGCGTCGCCGCGTGACGCCGGCGGCATCGACCTTGCCGCCCTGGAGCGCGCCGTTGCGCACGCCCTTGGACAGCATCGCCATCGTCTTGCCCGAGCCGACCGGCCCGACGATCCCGGCGATGAAGGCGGCCGAGCGCGTGAACGCGTCCGCCACCGGGCCGGGCGAGACGAGGCGGGTGACGGCGGTCACTCGGGCGTCTCCGGCGCGTCCGCGGCCGCCTCGGGCGCGACCGGGAGGTAGTCGCCCTCGATCATCCCGTTCAGCTCGTCGCGGCTGTGGGTGACGCCCTCGATCAGCAGGTCGGCGACACCGGCGAAGCTGACGTCGACCGCGACCGGCTTCTTGCTCTCGAGGTACGGCAGCAGCGCCTCGGCGCAGCGGATCCGCAGCGACTGCGCCTCGGCGTAGCTGAGCTGCTCGACGACGACATTGGGGCGCCCGTCCTTGCCGAAGCTCTGCACCTTCTCCTGCCGCGACGCCTCGATCAGCAGTTCGGGCTGGGTCGCCTGGATCTGCATCAGCGAGATCGCGGGATGCTGCCCGAAGCCGAGCAGGTAACGCGCGAAATCGTCGGTACGCCGGTTGCGCGACCCCGCCGGCCGCCCGCGCCCGCGCTTCTCGCGCGCGCGCCGCAGCACCGCGAGCCGCCCGGCCGCCGGCCCCAGCTCCTCGCGCGCCGCGACCATCTCCTCGGCGGTGAGCGGGGCGAGCAGCTCGAGCTGCTCCTCCTCGCCCGCGGCCTGGTCGAGCAGCCGCTTGGCATCGGCGACCGCCTCGGCGGCGACCTGGGCGTCACCCGTTGACACGCGCGCCTCCCCGGCCCGAGGATCGTGTTCTGCCGTTTTGTGAGGGGGACGCCCCCAACCCCGACCCGACGCCGCGGCCCGCAACGAAGCGCGCTTCCCGACACCGGCGAAGAGGGGGGTGGGCCGAAACCCGGGAAAATGTCAGCGCCCACGAGCTGGCGAGGGGGTAGCGCGCGTTAGGGGCTCCGGGGGGCGTCTCGCCCGAGCCGGCCGCCGCCCCTCCCCGCGCAGCCCGAGCGCCCAGCCCTCGAGACCTACCTGCCGCGCACCACAGGGATGGCGATGCTGCCGGTCGACCTCACGGACGAACGCGCGCCGCGCGCGATCACCCGCGACAGCCGGAGCGCGTGAAAAACGGATCGGACTTGGAATTCCAAGTCGGCCGGAGTTGGAATGACGGGAGCGCGCGGGGCGGAAAACCGTGCGATTCGAATGGAGCGGGTGAAGGGAATCGAACCCTCGTCGTAAGCTTGGGAAGCTTCTGCTCTACCATTGAGCTACACCCGCGAAACAACGGCTCAGCGCTGCTCCGGCCGCTCGCGAGGCGCTGGTCAGCAGGCCCGCGTGCGATCCGACGGCCGAGTGCCACATTCCTGGCGTGGTCGTCAACGCCGATCGTCCGACGCCGCCGGACGCCCGCGGACGATCTCGGCCGTTCGGCACTTGGCATAAGGGGGCCGGTGCGCTGTGATGGCGCCGCGGTCACGCCGATCGGCTGGCGAGGACCGTCGTCGCTGGAGAGATCGCCGATCGCGAGCGTCGATCGAACGGACGGGGGCCTGTGATGATCGTTCTTGCACCATTGCTCCTCTCGGTCGCGGTGCCCGCCGCGGTCGAGCCCCGCTGCACCTCGTTCGCCACGCTGTCGGCAGCGGACCAGAAGCAATATGGCTCGCGCTACCGCTTCCGTGTGCGCACCAAGGGGAAGGCGGTCGCGGAACAATGGGTCCGGAGCCAGGCGTGCCCGGAAGCGCGCGCCGCGCGTCGGGAACGACGCCGGGCGCCGTTGACGCGTGCCGATGGGCGGCCCTGCACCAAGACGCGGACCGAGATGCGGCCGGTGACGAGTGGTGGAAGCATGACGATGCTACCCCACCGCGTCTGCATCAGGTGACGGGCTGACCGCACCCTCTCGTCGACGCGGCCGACCTGACCATCGTGCTGGTCCGAGCGGCGTCGGTCATCGAGCGTGCGAGGGTGAGCGGCGGCGGACCGCCCCCCCAACACCGTTTCCCCGCCCACGATCGGCCGGCGCCGCCCCGCATGGCGCGGTCAGCCGCCGCTCACCCAGCGCGACAGCGCCGACGCCAGTCCCGCGGCGCCCCTCGCCTCCCCGCTCGCCCAGGCGACGATGCCGTCGGGGCGCACCAGCAGCGCGCCGCAGCCCAGCGGGTGGTCGGCGCGGGCGGCGAAACAGGTGACGCGGTCGCGATAGGGTGCCACCTCTCGCCGCACCGCCGCGTCGTCGCCCCCGTCGAGCAGGACGGGCCGGCCGTCGCGCAGGTGATCGTTCAGTCGCGTGCCGTCGTCGAGCGTCAGGTCGGGCGCGCTATACCCCACCAGCGGATGATCGTCGCCCAGGTCGTAGCGCAGCCCGACGCCCCACACGCGTTCGGCGACATAGGTCGCGCCGTCGCGCGTCGCGATCAGATCGGCGACGACCGCGCGGAGCGCGCGCGCGCCCGGGCTGGGACGCATGATCGCGACCTGCGCGCGCGACCAGTCGAGGATCTGCGCGGCGACCGGCCGCCGCTCGCGCTCATAGCTGTCGAGCAGCCGCGGTGCGGCGACGCCGAGCGCGACGCGCGCGAGCTTCCAGCCGAGATTGCTGGCGTCGCCGAGTCCGAGGTTGAGCCCCTGTCCCCCCAGCGGCGAATGGATATGCGCGGCATCTCCCGCCAGCAGCACGCGCCCGCGCCGATAGCTCGAGGCGAGGCAGGCGCGATCGGTCCAGGTGGTGGCGAGGCCGAGCGCGCTCACAATGACGTCGGCGCCCGACAGCCGACGCAGCACCGCCTGGATGTGATCGCGCGTGATCGGCCCGGCGCGGTGGTGCGCGCCGCCGTCGAACACCGCCATGCGGACGATCCCCGGCGGCGCGTAGAGAAGGGTTCCCGCCGCCGTGTCGTGCTGCCCGGGGGTGATCCGATCGGGCTCGGTCAGTGTCACCTCGGCGAAATAGCCGGTGAACTCGGGGTCGGTGCCGGTGAAGCCGAACCCCGCCGCCTTGCGCACGACGCTGCGCCCACCGTCGCAGCCGACGAGCCAGCCGGCGCGGACCTCGCCCCCGCCCGCCCGCACGCGGACATGATCCCCCGCGTCGTCGACCGCGGACACGGCGAGGCCGCGCCGGATCGTCACGCCCAGCTCCAGCGCGCGCGCCAGCAGGACGGCCTCGATGCCGGCGAGGTCGACCGCGATCGGCACCGCGGCATCGGGCAGACGATGGTGCCAGCGCGCACGATCGACATGGTCAAGAACGAGGTCGATCCCGGCAAAATGGCCGCCGGACCGCCGCTCGCCGGGGCGGGCCGGCACGGACGAGGCGACGGCGGCGACCGGGGCGGCCGCGCGCCGCTCCAGCGCGGCGAGCAGGCCGCGCCGGTCGAACGTCTCGATCGTGGCCGGCGAGAGCCCGCGCAGCCCGAACGGGGCATGTTTCGCCGCCGTGTCCGGGTCGGGCGCCTGCTCGATCACCAGCACCGAGCATCCGGCGAGGCGCAGCTCGGCGGCGAGGAACAGCCCGACCGGTCCGGCACCGGCGATGACGACGTCATGATAAGAGGAAGGGGTGATCGGCATGTCGTGGCTCCACAGTCGATGTTCGACCGGAGCGTTCCTCGGCGCGGGAACCCCGAACGGACGAACGAGGTGCCACCTCGCGGTACGCACCGTTCGTCGTGGGGATCCCGGCGGCAAGGCCAAAGACCAGAGCTTTCGTCACCGAAAGGACCCGGGCTGACCAGACCGGATCTGCCTTTTCCGACGCGGCATGGTTAGCGCGCCGGCCACCCGCGCGCAAGTATCGGCGCGGCCGTGCGTCCGGGGCGGCGCGGGTGACCTGCTACAATCCCGCCCGATCGAGCATCGACGCGATCTCGCCCGGCAACGCCGACCCCGACCTCGGCAACAGCCGGTTGAGCGCGGTCTGCACGCGCTTGCGGGCGACCTGATAGGCCTTGTGACGGACCGCGCGCGTCAGATTGGTGCGCCCCGACGCGCTGCCGCCGAGCAGCGCCTCCCATTTGGCCTCCTCCGCCTCCAGGATCGACAGCGCCAGACGCAATCCGTCCCGCCGCCCGCGCGCATAATCATCCGATATCGCCAGCTTCTCGCTCATGTCGGCGATGGTGGTCCCCCGCCCGGTCCTTGGCAAGGCGACGACCGTCCGGCGCGCGGTGCGAACCGTCCCGTCAGCCGGGCAGCGGCGCCGCCGGATCGACCAGCCCCGCCGCGCGCAGGTCGTGCCAGAACGAGGGCGGCACCGTCTCCCGCGCCGCCGCCTGGTCCTCCGCGATACGGTCCGGGCGGCTGGCACCGGGGATGACCGCGGCCACCGCCGGGTTGGCGAGCGCGAAGTGGAGCCCGGCGGCCTTCATGCTGACGCCGTGGCGGTCGGCGATCGCCCGGATCCGCGCGACGCGGTCGAGCAGCTCGGGCGAGGCCGGCGCATATTCGAAGTTCGGCCCGCCGACGAGCGCGCCGGAGCTGTACGGGCCGCCCACGACGATGCCGAGCCCGCGCCCGGCCACCGCGGGCATCACCCGCTGCAGCGCGCGCGCGTGATCCAGCAACGTGTAGCGGCCGGCGAGCAGGAAACAATCGGGCCGCGGCTCCTGGAGATCGAGGATCGTCTCGATCGGTTCGACCAGGTTGACCCCGAGGCCCCAGGCCTTGATGACCCCCTCGTCGCGCAGCCGGTCGAGCGCGCGGAACGCACCCGTGCGCGCCTCCTCGAAGCGGGCGATCCACTGGTCGCCCCAGAAATCGCGGGCGAGATCGTGGACGAAGGCGATCTCGATCCGGTCGGTGCGCAGCCGCTCCAGGCTGCCCTCGATCGAGCGCAGCGTGGCGTCATAGCCGTAATCGTTGACCACCTTGTTGGCGCGGCCATGCGCGAACACGCCGCTCTTCTCGCCCTGGTCGCGCGCGGCGACATCCTCCATCTCGTCGAGGATGACGCGGCCCACCTTGGTGCTGATGACGTAATCGTCGCGCGGCTTGCCGGCGAGCGCCTCGCCCAGCCGCGACTCGGCCAGCCCCGCACCATAGAAGGGGGCGGTGTCATAGTAACGGATGCCCGCGCGCCACGCGGCCTCCACCGTCGCCAGCGCCTCGTCTTCGGGGATGGCACGGAACATGTTGCCTAGTGGCGCCGCGCCGAAACCCAATCTGCTTGGCAAGATGTCCGCGAGCGGCATGTGCTTGGTCCCGTGTCCGTTTCTCCCGCTATCTAGGCGGCGGCGGGGCGACGGGAAAGGCCGCTGGCGGCGGCGCGCAGCGCGGCGCGTTCCCGATCCTGCGACACTGTTCGGCAGGTCACGCCCCTAAGCATCGCGGCGCCCGCCCCCCAGAATGGATCTCGACGATCGTCGCGATCACCGCGCGACATCACGCGCGGCCGGGTCGCGCAGGACCGAACACGCAGAGAGAAGGACGAACCATGATCGATTTGACGGGTAAGCGCGCGCTGGTCGCCGGCGGCTCGCGCGGCATCGGGGCCGCCATCGCGCTGGCGCTGGCGGAGCATGGCGCCGATGTCGCCTTCACCTATCAGTCCGCGACCGAGAAGGCGCAGGCGGTCGCCGCGTCGATCGAGGCGACCGGTCGTCGCGCCGTGGCGCTGCGCGCCGACAGCGCCGATCCCGCCGCCATCGCGCAGGCGGTGGATGCGGCCGCGACCGCGCTCGGCGGCATCGATATCCTGATCAACAGCGCGGCGATCGGCTATTACGGCGCGATCGCGGACCTGGACGTGGATGCCTATCAGAAGATGATGGACGTCAACGTGCGGGCGCCGCTGCTGTTCGCCAAGGCGGTCATTCCCCATCTCCGCTCGGGCGGGCGCATCGTCAGCATCGGCTCCGGCCTGGGCGAGCGCGTCCCCTTCCCCGGCGTGACCGCTTATGCCGTCTCCAAGGCGGCGCTGACCGCCTTCACCCGCGGGCTGTCGCGCGAGCTCGGGCCGCAGGGGATCACCGTCAATCTGGTGCAGCCCGGCTCCACCGACACCGACGCCAACCCCGCCGACGGTGACGCCGCCGCGTTCCAGCGCGGGCTGACGTCGCTGGGGCGCTATGCGGAGCCGCGCGAGATCGCCCAGGCGGTGGTCTTCCTGGCGAGCCCCGCCGCGAGCGTGATCACCGGCGCGATCCTCAACGCCGACGCGGGCGCGCTCGCCTGACCGAGCGCCGCGCCGACGGCTGCCACGTGCCGCCCGTCGGCGCGGCGAGCCGATGCCGCGTCAGCCGGGCGCGACGGTCGCCCGCGCCGCCGCGCCGGTCACGCCGCCGCCTGCGCGAAGATCGGCAGGTCGGTCCCCGCCGCCGCCTGCGCCGCGACGAAGCTGGACACGGTCACGCCGACCAGCCGGACGCCCTTCTCGGTCGGCAGGACCGAGCGGATCAGCTCGAGCGCGGCGCGGTGCAGACCGTCGCGGCTGGTGACCGCCACGGGTTGGCTGCGGCGTCGCGTGATCTGGTGAAAGTCGGCATATTTGACCTTCACGGTGACGGTCCGGCCGAACGCCTGGCGCGAGTCGCACCAGTCCCACACGTCGTCCGCCATGCGCAGCACGCCCGCCTCGATCTCGGCCGGTGCGGTCAGGTCGCGCTCGAACGTCGTCTCCGATCCCGACGATTTGCGCACGCGATGCGGGTTGACCGGGCGGTCGTCCTCACCCCGCGCGATGGCATGATACCATTCGGCCGCGGTGCCGAAATGCTGCTGGAGGAACGCCAGCGACCTGGCGCGCAGGTCGGCGCCGGTCTCGATCCCCAGCCGCTTCATCTTCGCCGCGGTCACCGGCCCGACGCCGTGGAATCGGCTCACCGGCAGCCCCTCGACCCAGGCGGCGCCCATGTCGGGAGTCACCGCGAACTGGCCGTCGGGCTTGCGGTGATCGGAGGCGAGCTTGGCCAGGAACTTGTTGTACGAGACGCCGGCGGAGGCGGTCAGCCCGGTCTCGGCGAGGATGTCGGCGCGGATCGCCTTGGCGGTCAGCCAGGCGGTGCCCAGCCCGCGCCGGTCGGCGGTGACGTCGAGATAGGCCTCGTCGAGCGACAGCGGCTGGATCAGATCGGTGTAGCGCGCGAAGACGTCGTGGATCTGCCGCGACACGTCGCGATACACCTCGAAGCGCGGCGGCACGAAGACCAGCTCGGGACAGCGCCGCAGCGCGGTGACCGAGGGCAGCGCCGAGCGGACGCCGAAGCGGCGCGCCTCGTAGCTCGCCGCCGCCACGACCCCGCGCGCGGCGGCATGGCCGACCGCGACCGGCCTGCCGCGCAGCGACGGATCGTCGCGCTGCTCCACCGACGCGAAGAAGGCGTCCATGTCGACGTGGATGATCTTGCGCACCACCATGCGCCCCTTCTACCGCCAACAGAACGAATTGTGAACAAGGCACCGGCGCGAGGCCGATCGACCGTCCCCCCGCCCGCTCGCTCACCGGCGCAGGGATCGGCGCGGCGCGATCGGGCGGAAGCCAAGCGCCGCCGGAGCGTTGTGCCGCCATCCCCGGGGCACCGCCCTCCCCTAACCACGGACGCGAAGACGATGAGCAAGACGATCGCAGACCTGCTGAACGACACGTTGGTCGAGGCGGGGGTGAGGCGGATCTGGGGCGTGACCGGCGACAGCCTCAACGCCTTCAACGACAGCATGCGCCGCTCCGGAGAGATCGCGTGGATGCACGTCCGCAACGAGGAGGCGGGCGCCTTCGCCGCGGGGGCGGAGGCCGCGGCCACGGGCGCGCTGGCGGTGTGCGCGGGCAGCTGCGGCCCGGGCAACCTGCACCTGATCAACGGGCTGTACGACTGCCATCGCAACCGCGTCCCGGTGCTCGCGATCGCGGCGCACATCCCGTCGAGCGAGATCGGGCTGAGCTATTTCCAGGAAACCCGCCCGACCGAACTGTTCCGCGAGTGCAGCCACTTCTGCGAGATGGTGCAGGATCCGCGGCAGATGCCCGAGCTGCTCCACCGCGCGATCCGCACCGCGCTCGGCCAGCGCGGCGTCGCGGTGCTGGTGATCCCCGGCGACGTCGCCTTGCAGAAGGCGCCGGAGACGCGCGCCGTCCCCTTCCCCGCGCTCGCCGCGCCGCGGCTGGTGCCCGACGAGGCGACGTTGCGACAGGTCGCCGCGCTGCTCGACGCGTCGAAGGCGGTGACGCTGCTGTGCGGCGCCGGCACCGCGGGCGCGCACGACGAGGTCGTCGCGCTCGCCGCCGCGCTGAAGGCGCCGATCGTCCACGCCTATCGCGGCAAGGAGTGGATCGAATACGACAATCCCTATGACGTCGGCATGACCGGGCTGATCGGCTTCGCCTCGGGCTATCACGCGATGATGGAATGCGACACGTTGCTGATGCTCGGCACCGACTTCCCCTATCGCAACTTCTACCCCGACAAGGCCAAGGTGGTGCAGGTCGATCGCGATCCCGGTGCGCTGGGGCGGCGCGTGCCGCTCGTTCTCGGCGTGGTGGCGGACGTGAAGGAAGTCGCGGCACGGCTGACGCCGCTGATCGCGGCCGACCGCGACGCGCGCTTCCTCGACACCGCGCGCCGCCACTATCGCGACGCGCGCAAGGGGCTCGACGATCTCGCCAGCCCGCGCGACGGCGAGAAGCCGCTCCACCCGCAATATATCGCGGCGACGGTCGATCGGCTCGCCGCCGAGGACGCGGTCTTCACCGCCGATGTCGGCACGCCCGCGGTCTGGGCGGCGCGCTATCTCACGATGAACGGCCGACGCCGGCTGATCGGCTCGTTCAACCACGGCTCGATGGCGAACGCCCTGCCGCAGGCGCTCGGCGTCCAGGGCGCCTTCCCGGGCCGGCAGGTCGTGTCGCTGTCGGGCGACGGCGGGCTCGCCATGCTGATGGGCGACATGCTGACCGCGACCCAGATGCAGCTGCCGATCAAGATCGTCGTCTTCAACAACTCCACGCTCGGCTTCGTCGAGATGGAGCAGAAGGCAGCGGGCTATGTCGACGCCAATGTCTCGCTGCAGAACCCCGACTTCGCCGCGATCGCGCGCGAGATGGGCTATCTCGGGGTACGCGTCACCCGATCCGACGCGCTGGAGGGGGCGCTGCGTGAGGCGTTCGCGCATGACGGCCCGGCGCTGGTCGACGTCGTCACCGAAGGGCTAGAGCTGGTGATGCCGCCCAAGATCCAGGCCGAACAGGCCAAGGGGTTCAGCCTCTACGCGCTGCGCGCGGTGCTGAGCGGGCGCGGCGACGAGGTCGTCCAGCTCGCCCGCGCCAATCTGTTCCGCTGACGGCGCGGCGCGCGCGGGATCGTGCCCGAAGGCCGCGCGCGCCGGATCGGCACGCCGCCGGCGTCACGCCGCCAGCGGGGCGCCCTCGCCCGCGCCGCGCCCGACGCGCCGCGCCGCGTCGAGCGCGCCGTCGAGCGCCGCCTGACGCGCGTCCGCGCCGCGGCCGATCCCCTCGGCGACGATGACCTCGACCTCGGCGCCGAGGAAACCGAAGACCGAGCGCAGCAGCGTCTCGGCATGCTCGTACGACTGATAGGGCGAGTCCGCGCCATAGACGTTGCCGCGCGCCAGCGCGATGATCACGCGCTTGCCCGCGGCCAGGCCGACGACGCCGCTCTCGTCGTAGCGGAAGGTCTTGCCGCGCACCGCGATGCGGTCGATCCACGCCTTGAGCTGGGTCGGGATGCTGAAATTGTAGAAGCCCGCGCCGATCACCACCACGTCCGCCGCGAGGAACTGATCCACCTCGGGCGCCTGCTCCAGCGCCATCCACGTCTCGAGCGTCAGATGCGGCAGCGGCGCCGCGGCGAGATCGCGATAGGTCACCGCGGCGGCGGGATCCTCCTGCCTGAGCTGGTCGACGATCGCGGCCGAGATGGCGCGGCTGGCGGAGCCCTCGCCGAGGATGCTGGAATCGAGGTGCAGGATCTTCACGACGCGTCTCCGGTCTGGATTTGTGACCTGGACCAGCTATGTGACCGACCGACATCCTCCAAGAACGCATATTTTTGGGACTAGGTCATATGCATGTGCCTGCCGAGCCGGGCGTGAGCCAGCAATGCCGCAAGCTGAGCGGCGTGCTGACGATCGTCGGCGACAAATGGACCGTGATGATCGTCATGGTCCTGATGGGGCAACCGCGTCGCTTCAACGAGCTGAAGCGCACGATCGGCGGCATCTCGCAGCAGATGCTGACGCGGACGCTGAAGGCGCTCGAGCGCGACGGGATGGTCAGCCGCACCGTGCGGCCGACGGTGCCGCCGCAGGTCGAATATGCGCTCACCGATCTGGGCATGTCGCTGGCCCAGCCGCTGCAGGCGCTGGGAATCTGGGCCAGCGCCCACCTCGTCGAGATCGAGGGGCACCGCCACGCCTATGACACGCGCGCCGCGGCGTAATATCGCGCAATACGACCTCTCCAGCCAGCAACTCGGCCAGGACGGCGGCTTCTATTATTTCCGCCTCAACCTGACGGCGTGAGCGCGCCCCCCGCCCCCTCCTATTTGCCGGGGCCTTTCTCGAGCTGCTTGAGTGCCTTCTCGGCATCCTTGCCGGCTTTTTTGGCGGCGTCGTCGGCGGCCTTCTCCGCGGCGCGCGCGGCGTCCTCCGCCGCCTTCTGCGCCTCGCGCGCGGCCTTCTCCTGTTCGCGCGCCGCCTCGGCCGCCGCCTTGGCCGCCTCGCGCTCGGCATCCTTGGCGGCCTTCTCCTGCTCATGCGCGGCCTTGTCGGCGTCGCGCGCGGCCTTCTCGGCGTCCTTGACGGCCTGGTCCGCCGCCGCACGCGCGGCCTGGTCCGCGGCGCGCTTCGCCGCGTCGGCCGCGCGCGCGGCCTCCTGCTGCGCCTTCTGCGCGGCGATGTCGGACAGCAGCTTCGCCGCGTCGCGCGCGGCTTTCTCCAGCGCGGCGCGCAGCGCGGCGGCGGCGGCATTGCTCGCCTCCTTGTTGGCGGTCTCGGCCGCCGCCGTGGCCGCGGCCGCATGGGCCTGCGCCGCCGCCGCCGCCTGCATCGCCGCCGCCCGTGTCGCCTCGTCGGCGCCGTGCTGCGCCTCGGCCGCCGCCTGCGCCGCCGCCGCCGCGTCGCGGGCCGCCGTCGCCGCCTGCGCCGCCGCGGTCGCCTGCGCCTGCGCCTGTGCCTCGGCCTGCGCCGCTGCGGCCTGTTGCGCGACCGCGCTCGCCTGCGCTTCCGCCATGGCGGCCTGTTCGGCGGCGAGCCGCTGCTGCGTCGCGAGCGCCGCCTGCGCCGCGCGCCCGCTCTCCTCCGCCTGCGCCGACGCCGCGGCGCGCGCTGCCGCGGCCTGTTCCTGCTCCGCGCTCGCCTGCGCCGCCGCCAGCGCGGAGGCCTGCGCCGCCACCTCGATCGCCTGCGCGCGCGCCGCCGCCGCCGCCGCGGCCTGATCCGCGCCCGCCTTGGCCTCGATCGCCGCCGTCGCCTCGGCCGCGCTCTTCTCCGCCGCCGCGCTCGCCGCCACCTGCTCGCCACGCGCCGCGGCGATCTCGGTGGCGACCTCGACCACGCGCACCGCCGCGGTCGATGCCTCGGTCGCAGTACGCGTCGCGGTCGCCACCGCGGCGAGCGCCGCGGTCGCCGCCACCGGCACCGTGCCGCTCTGGCCGAGCGTGCCCTGGACCAGCCCACCGGTGGTGTCCGCCAGCGCGACCGGCGCGGCATAGACCGTCTCGACCAGCGCGGGTGCCGCGGCGACCGGGGCCGCCGTCACCGTCGCGGGTGCCGGCGCGGCGACGGCCGCGGTGGCCGCGGTGGGCACCGCGGGCGCGTCGGCGGGGGCTGGTGCGGCAGCGGCGGTGGTCGCTTCCGCCACCGGCGTCGGCGCGGCGGGGGCGGGCGCGGCGGCGCGCGCGGGCGAGTCGATCACGCGCCGCACCCCGTCGCGCTCGATCGCCATGCGGAACCGGTCCCCCGCTCCCACCTGCGCCACCGCGCCCGGGGTGAGCAGGTCGCGCGCGCCGCCATCGCTGGTGGCGACCTCGACCGCGCCCTCGATCACCTGAAGCGCGCTGCCACCCCCGCCGACGCTGAGGCTGAAGGTCGTCCCCTTCACCACCGCGGCGAGATAGGGCGTCTGCACCTCGAAATGCGGCGTCATCTTCTTCTTGATCATGAAGACGACGTTGCCGAATTCCTCGACGATCCGGGTCATCCCCTTGGTCTCGGTCGCCGCCGGCAGCGTCAGCCGCGAGCCCGGCGCGACCAGCATGAACTCGGTGCCGCGCACCAGCACCGCGCGCGCGCCCTTGGCGGTGGTGACGGTGTCGCCCGCCGCGATCGCGCTGCCGCGCGTCGCGACCCGGCTGAGCCCCGCGCGCGTGATCTGGACGTCGCCCATCGCCTCGCTGATCCGCCAGCCGGCGGGGCCGGCGCTCGCGGCGGGGGCGAGCGCGGCGGTGGATGCGGCGAGCAGCGCCAGGATCGGCAAACGCATGACTATCTCCCTCGGCCCGCCGGGCAGGCCAGGTACGGCCAGTAGAAGGAGTGCGTTGCGAACAACTTAGGACGAATGGTTAGCGAATTGCCACGCCCGCCGTAACCGAATCGGAACCCGCCCCCGCCTAGTCCGACGCGACAACAGGGGCGCCCGATGCGAGTTACCACCACTACCCGATACCTGCTGCTCGGCGGCGCCGCGCTCGCGGGCGTGCCCGGCGCGGGGGCGCAGACCGCGCTGGACCGCGCCGATCCGACCATCGCGGCGCGCGCGCTGCCGCGCCCCTCGCTCGAACAGCCCGAGCGCGCCCAGCCCACCGAGGTGGACGCGACGAGCCGCGCCGCCGCGGGCGCGACGCTGACCCCGCCGGTGCGCGCGGTGACGGTGCGCGGCGCCGCGGCGGTGCCCGATGCGGCCTATGCCGCGGCGATCGCGCCGGTGATCGGGCGCGCGCTCGACCGCGCCGCGCTGGCGACGCTCGCGGGGCAGGTGGCGGGGGCGGTGCGCGCGCGCGGCTATCCCTTCGCCACCGCGGCGGTGGCGGCGCAGCCGATGCGCGACGGCGTCCTCGCGGTCGACGTCGAGCTCGGGCGGATCGACGCGGTGCGCGTGATCGGCGCGCGCAGCGAGGCGGCGGACGCTCTGCTGGTGCGCGCGCTCACCGGGCGCGGCGCGGTGACCCAGGCGATGCTCGAGCGCGCGCTGCTGCTGGTCGGCGATCTGCCCGGCGTGCGCGTCACCGAGACGCGCTACGTCCGCCAGGAGGGGTTCGGCATCCTGCTGGTGACGATCGCGGGCGACCGCGCCAGCGCCTATGCGCAGCTCGACAATCGCGGCAGCGACGAGGTGGGGCCGGTGCGCTCGACGCTGCTCGCCAGCCTGCGCGGGCTGGCGGGTGACGGCGACGAGCTGTCGCTGGTCGTCGCGCAGACGCCGCTGCAGCCGAGCGAGTTCGCCTTCCTGCGCGCGCGCTACGCCGCGCCGGTCGACGCCGCGGGATCGGTGCTGGCGGTGGCGGGATCGATCGCGCGCTCCAACCCGGGCGCGGCGCTGGCGCCGCTCGACGTGGTGGGGCGCAGCGGCGACCTGTCGGTCAGCTACACCCGCGCGCTGGTGCGCACCCGCGCGCGCAGCCTGTGGGGCAGCGCCGAGCTGCGCGCGGTGGTGGTGGAGCAGACGCTGCGCGGCGCGCGGCTGCGGCGCGACCGGCTCGCCACCGCCACCGCGACGCTGAGCGGCCAGGCCACGCTGGCGGGGGGCGCGCTGCGCGGCGAGCTGGCGGGGGTGGCGGGGCTGCCGCTCGCGGGGGTGAGCCGCGCGGGGGACGCGCTGCTCTCGCGCGCCGACGGCGACGCGCGCTTCGTCGCGGCGACCGCGCAGATGGACTATACGCGCCGGCTCGCCGGGCCGGTCAGCGCGGTGCTGGCGGGGGCGGCGCAGCTCGCCTCGCGACCGCTGCTCGCCACCGCCGAGATCGGGCTGGGCGGACCGGGCTTCGCGCGCGGCTATGATTATGCCGAGCGCACCGGCGACCGGGGCGTGATGGGGTCGGCCGAGCTGCGCGCCGACGCGGGCCGGATCTGGCCCGGGGTGATCGACCGCGCGCAGGGCTATGCCTTCGCCGACGCGGGGCATGTCGGCAACCTGCGCGGCGGCGCGGGCGGGGGCACGCTCGCCTCGGCCGGGGCGGGGCTGCGCGCGGGGACGGGGCGGCTCGACGGCATGGTCGAGATCGCCTTCCCGCTCGACGCCGACCGGTTCGACACCGGCGACCGCCGCCCGCGTATCTCGCTGCGCCTGTCGCGGATCTTCTGATGCGCGCGCGCGGACCGGCGGCGCCTGGGCAGGGCGGCGCGCGCGCCTTCCCCCGCGCCCGCGCCGCGCTGCGGCGCCACCGTCGCGCGCTGGCGCTCGCCGCCGCGCTGCTGGTCGCGCTCGCCGCCGTCGTCACCGGGATCGCTGACCGGTTCGACCGGCTGCTCGACGGGCCGCGCGCCGCCGCGTCGGTGCGCGCGCCGAGCGGGCGGCTCGTCGTGGTCGAGATGGACGCCGCCAGCGTCGCCGCGATCCGCGCCTGGCCCTGGTCGCGCGACCATTATGCGCGCCTCGTCGACCGGCTGCGCGCCGCCGGCGCGGCCTCGATCACCTTCGACGTCGATTTCTCCTCCGCCGGCACCGCCGCGGGCGACGCCGCGCTGGCGCAGGCGCTCGCCCGCGCACCGGGGCTGGTCGCGCTCCCCACCTTCGCGCAGCGCGCGCGCTCGGGCGACCTGCGCTCGATCGACTCGCTGCCGCTGGCGTCGCTGCGCCCCTATGTCGCGCTCGCCTCGGTCAGCATGCAGCCCGACGACGACGGGATCGTCCGCCGCGCGCCCTTCGGCACGATCACCGCGGGCACGCCGCGCCCCTCGCTCTCGGCGCTGATCGCGCACCGCTCGGGCGTGGCCGACACCTTCTTCCCGATCGACGGCGGGATCGACCCGCGACGGCTGCCGCGGCTGAGCTTCGTCGCGGTGCGCGACGGCGGCTTCGACGCGCGCGCGGTGCGCGGGCGCGACGTGCTGGTCGGCGCCACCGCGATCGAGATGGGGGATCGCTACGCCACGCCGCACTGGGGCGTGCTGCCCGGCGTGGTGGTCCAGGCGCTCGCCGCCGAGACGCTGATCGCGGGCGTGCCGACGCCCTATGGCGCCGCGCTGCCGCTGCTGCTCGCGCTGCTGCTCGCCGCGCCGATCCTCTACGCGCGGCGCGTGGGCATCGCGCTGGCCGCGGCGGTCGCGGCGCCGCCCGCCTGTCTCGCCGCCGCGGTGGTGGCGCAGTCGCGGTTCCACGCGGTCTTCCCGCTCGCCCCCGCGCTGGTGCTGGTGACGGTCGCGACGCTGGCGCGCGGCGCGCTCGATCTCGCGCGGCGGTTCGAGCGCCAGCGCCGCGTCGACGAGGACACCGGCCTGCCCAATCGCCGCGCGCTGCTCCACCACCGCGCCGCGGCGGCGCCCGCGCCGCTGCTGGTCGCGACGATCGGCAATGCCGACGCGCTGACGACGCTGCTCGGCGAGCGCGCGCGCCACGACCTGGTGCTGCGCGTCGCCGACCGGCTGCGCGCCAGCGTGGGGGAGACGGTCTATCGCGTCGGCGACCGGCTGCTCGCGGTCGAGGCGCCGGGTGACGACGCGGAGGCGCTGGTGGTGGCGCTGCGCGGCGTGCTGACCGAGCCGGTCGAGGTGCTCGGCCGCCGCACCGATGCCGCGGTGCATCTCGGCCTGTCCGCGGGCGTGGGCGCGCTGGCGGACCGGCTGGCGGGGGCGACCCAGGCCGCCGAGGCCGCCGCCGCCGCGGGGACCTTCTGGCGCGACGCCCAGGTCGACGCCGAGGCGCTGGAACGACAATTGGTGCTGATGGGCGAGCTGGACGAGGCGATCGCGCGCGGCGAGATCGAGGTGCATTACCAGCCCAAGCTCGCGCTCGCGACCGATCGCGTCGCCGGCGCGGAGGCGCTGGTGCGCTGGCGCCATCCGACGCGCGGGATGATCCGCCCCGACCTGTTCATTCCGCTGGCCGAGCAGGCCGATCGGATCAGCGCGCTGACGCTGCACGTGCTGGCGCGCGCGATCGAGGATCTGGCGGGGTGGCGCACGCGCGGGCACGACGTGACGGTGGCGATCAACCTCTCCGCGATGCTGGTCGCGGAACCCGCCTTCGCCGCCGCGGTCGACCGGCTGCTCGACGCGGGCGCGGTGCCCGCGGACCGGCTGATCTTCGAGGTGACCGAATCGGCGACGCTGGCCGATCCGGAGCGCGCCGCCGCGCAGCTGCGCCATTTCCGCGCGCGCGGGGTGGCGATCTCGATGGACGATTACGGCACCGGTCAGTCGACGCTGACCTATCTGCGCGAGCTGCCGCTGAGCGAGCTGAAGATCGACCGCAGCTTCGTCCAGCACGCGCATCGCCAGCCCGCCGACGCGCTGATGCTGCGCTCGACGATCGATCTGGCGCACGGGCTGGGGCTCAAGGTCGTGGCGGAGGGGATCGAGGAGCCCGCCTGCCTCGCGCTGCTGCGCGACGCGGGCTGCGATCTGGCGCAGGGCTATCTGATCGGGCGGCCGATGCGGGCCGACGCCTTCGTCGAGACGCTGGCGGTGCGCGCGGCGGCGTGAGGCGGGACGCCCCCGCGCGTCGCGGACTCGTCCCGCCGCGAAAGCGACTCGCCTCGCCGCTTCGCCGCCGCGGCCGCGTCGGCGGGCGCGGGCGGAAGGCGTAGACGGGCGCACGGGAGACAGAAAAGGGGCTCGACCGTGCGGTTTCACCTGAGCGCGCCCGCCGCGCTGACGATGGCGACCCTGCTCGCCGCCTGTGCGCGCCACGCCGCTCCGCCGCCGAGCGCCAGCGCCGCGCCGCCGCCCGTGGTGGCGATGGTCCCCGCGCCGCTGCCCGCGGGGGCGCGGCCGGGGATGACCGTGCCGCTGCGGCTCGCCGACGGCAGCTATCCCACCCCCAATCGAGCGCTGAGCGCCGCGGGCGCGATATGGCATCTGCGCAGCGCGCTCAACGTCGCGGCGCTGGCGTGCCGCGGCGCGCAGGAGGCGTCGATCATCGCGCGCTACAACGCGCTGCTCGCCGCGCGCAAAGCGGAGCTGGCGAGCGCGCAGGCGACGCTCCAGTCGGAATATCGCGCTGGCGGCGGCGACTGGCAGGACCGGTTCGACGACCAGATGACGCGGCTCTACAATTTCTTCGCGCAGGACCTCGCGCGCGACGCCTTCTGCGCGGGGGCGGCGGACACGCTGGACACGATCGCGACGGTACCCGCGGCGACGCTGCCCGCCTTCGCGGCGGAGCGGCTGGCGGCGCTGGAGCGGCCGTTCACCGACTTCTTCGCGGCCTACGACCGCTGGCGCGCGGGGCAGTTGGTCCCGGCGACGGTCGCCGCGGCGGACGCGACGCCCGCGCCCGGGCCGGCGGCGGGAACGGCGGGGTAGCGGCGCGCGTGGCGGCGACCGGCGCGCGTCGCCGCCATAGCCGCCGCTTATGCCCCCCGCCGCGGTTCGCGGGTCGCGTCGCGGCATCGCGGCGTGTAGCGTCAGCCCGCTCGCCGCCGGCACGACAGGGAGGCCGCATGATCGACCGTCGCTCCTTCCTGCTCGGCTCCGCCGCGACGCTCGCGCTCGCCCCCGCCTGCCGCGCGCGAACCCAGGCCGCCCCAGCGCCGCGACCCACCGCGACCCCCGGCCTGTCCGCGCCGATCGAGATCGTCGACGACGTCTACGGCGTGCCGCATATCCGCGCCTCGTCGATCCCCGACGCCTTCTTCGGCCAGGGCTATGTCGTCGCGCGCGACCGGCTGTTCCAGATCGACCTCGCGCACCGCCGCGAGCTCGGCCGGCTGGCCGAGGCGTTCGGCGCCGGCTTCGCGCCGCACGACGCCACCGCGCGGCTGTTCCATTATCGCGGCGACCTCGACGCCGAGCTGGCGCGGATCCCCGCCGAGATCCTCGCCTGCGCGCGCGCCTATGTCGCCGGGATCAACGCGCGGATCGCCGAGGTGACCGCCGACCCGGCGCTGCTGCCGCCCGAATATGCCATCCTCGGCGTCACGCCGGTGCGCTGGGACGTGCGCGACTTCGTGCGCGCGCGCGGCGCCTCGGCGGGCAACACCGACGACGAGCTGCGCCGCGCCCAGCTCGCCGCGCTCGGGCTGCTCGAGCTCGACGCGATCATGGCGCCGCTCCGCCCCGCGGGCGTGCTGCGCGTGCCCGAGGGGCTCGACGTCGCCGCGGTGAGCGACGACGATCTCAGCGCGCTCAACCTCGGCGGGCTGCCCTTCAGGCCCGACACGCCGACGCGCGGCGAGCGGCTCGACGCCGCCAACGCGGGCAGCAACGCCTGGACGATCGCGCCCTCGCGCAGCGTCACCGGTCGCGCGATCCTCGCCAACGACCCGCACCTCGGGCTGGGCGGCTTCGGCCCGCGCCACGTCGCGCATCTCAGCGCGCCCGGTCTCGACGTGATCGGCGGCGGCGCGCCGGGCCTGCCCGGGATCATGCAGGGGCATACCGACCGGTTCGCGTTCGGCCGCACCAACTTCCACATCGACCAGGAGGATCTGTTCGTCCTCGAGCTCCACCCCAGCGACCCCGAGCGCTACCGTCACGCCGGCGGGTGGAAGGCGTTCGACACGCGCGCGGTGGTGATCCCGGTCAAGGGCGCCGCGCCGCACCGCGCGACGCTGCGCCACTCGGTCCACGGCCCGGTGGTGAGCCACGATCCGGCGAAGCGCCGCGCTACCGCGCTCGCCTCGATCGCGATGCAGCCGGGCGCGAGCGGCGCGTTCGCGATGATCGCGATCAATCTCGCGCGCGACTGGCAGGGGCTTAAGGAGGCGTTCAGGCTCCATCCCTCGCCGACCAACTTCCATTATGCCGATGTGGCGGGGAACCACGGCTGGCAGGTGATCGGCTTCGTGCCGCAGCGCCGGCGCGGCGACGGGCTGCTGCCGGTGCCGGGCGACGGGCGTTACGACTGGACCGGCTATCGCGACTATCGCGCGCTGCCGAGCGTCTACAACCCGCCCGCGGGCTGGTTCGCCTCGGCCAACCAGGACAATCTGCCCGCCGGCTGGCCGCGCGACCGCATCCCGGCGCATTCCTTCCGCGATCCCTATCGCTATGAGCGGATCGCCGCGGTGCTCGCCGCGCAGCCGCGCCACACGCTCGCCGACAGCGTCGCGCTCCAGCACGACACGCTGTCGGCGCCGGCGAAGCAGCTGCTCGCGCTGCTGCCCGCGGGTTCATCGCCCGCGCTGGCGTTGCTGCGCGGCTGGGACGCGCGGGTGGAGGGCGACAGCGCCGCCGCGGCGCTGTTCGAGATCCTGTGGCGCGAGCTCGGACAGCGCCTGCTCGCCGCGATCGTGCCCGCGCGCGCGCGTCACCTCGTCACCGAGATCGCGCCCTCGGTGCTGCTCGACCTGCTCGCGCGCCCCGACCGGCGGCTGGGCGCGACGCCTGTCGCGGCGCGCGACGCGCTGCTCGCCGCCGCGCTGGCCAGCGCGTGGAGCCGCGCCGGGATGATGATGGGGCCGGACCCGGCGACGTGGCGCTGGGACCGCCTCCACCAGGTGACGATCCGCCACCCGCTGTCGCGTATCCCCGCGATCGCCGCGGCCTTCCCGCCGATCGAGGGCGGCGGCTCGGGCGGCGACGGCTATACGGTGATGGCGCGCTGGCTCGGTGACGGGCCGGACTGGCGCACGCGCGGCGGAGCGAGCTATCTCCAGGTGATCGACGTCGGGGAATGGGACCGCTCGCTGATGCTCAACCTGCCGGGCCAGGCGGGCGCGCCGACCTCGCCGCATTATCGCGACCAATACGCGCCCTGGATCGCGGGCCGGATGCTGCCGATGCTGTTCGGGCGCGCCGCGATCGACGCGCAGGTCGCGACGCGGCGCACGCTGCTGCCCGCGGCGGCGCGGTGAGGCGCGCGCGCGCCGCCGCGCTGCTGCTGCTGGTCGGCGCCGCGCCCGCGCCCCCGGCCGCCGACGTCGCGATCCGCGGCGGCACGATCTACACCGGCGCCGAGGCGCCGCCCTTCCGCGGCGACGTCGAGGTGACCGGCGACCGCATCAGCTATGTCGGCCCGTCGCGGCGCGGCGCGGCGAAGCGCGTGATCGACGCGCGCGGCAGGCTGGTCACCCCCGGGCTGATCGACGCGCACACGCACCCCGACACCTATCTGCGCTCGCCCGACGCCGCGGTCCGCGCCAATATCGCCTGGCTCGCGCAGGGCGTGACGACGATCGTCACCGGGGTCGACGGCTATGGCACGCCCGACATCGCCGCCGACGCGCGCGCGCTCGCCGCCAAGGGGATCGGTACCAACACCGTCCCCTTCGTCGGCTTCGGCGCGGTGCGGCGGCGCGTGCTGGGCGCCTCGGCGCGCGCACCCGACGCCGACGAGCTGGCGCGGATGCGCGCGCTGGTGGCGGGCGCGATGTGCCAGGGCGCGACGGGCTTCTCCACCGGGCTGTTCTACGCGCCGCAGCGCTATGCCACCACCGAGGAGGTGATCGCGGTGGCGCGCGAGGCGGGATCGCGCGGCGGCCTGTACGACACGCACCAGCGCGACGAATCGGACTATTCGATCGGCCTGATGGAGTCGACGCGCGAGGCGCTGCGGATCGGGCGCGAGGCGGGGATGCCGGTGCATATCGCGCATCTCAAGGCGCTGGGCGTCGCGGTGCAGGGGCAGGCGCCCGCGCTGGTCGCGCTGATCGAAGCGGCGCGGCGCGCGGGGCAGGACGTCACCGCCGACCAATATCCCTGGCTCGCCTCGGGCTCGGCGGTGGACGCCGCGCTGGTGCCGGGCTGGGCGCTCGACGGCGGCTATCGCGCGATGATCGCGCGCCTCGACGATCCCGCGGCGATGGCGCGGATCCGCCCCGAGATGCAGGCCAATCTGCGCCGGCGCGGCGGCGCGGCGTCGCTGCTGCTGACCAGCGCGGGCCAGCCCTGGACCGGGCGGACGCTCGCGCAGATGGCGGCGACGTGGCGAATCGACCCGATCGACGCCGCGCTGCGCATCCTGCGCGTCCCCAATGCCGCGCGCACCGACCCGGCGGGGGCGGCGGTGGCGAGCTTCAACATGGTCGATCGCGACGCCGACCTGATCATGCGCCAGCCCTGGGTGGTGACCAGCTCGGACGGGTCGGACGGCCACCCGCGCCAGTTCGCCACCTTCCCGCGCAAGTACCAGGTCTACGTCCGCCAGCGCCGCGTGATCACTCTGGCCGATTTCGTGCGGCGCTCGACCGGGGCGACCGCGGACCTCTACCGGCTGGCGCGGCGCGGCCATCTGCGCGTGGGCTATGCCGCGGACGTGGCGGTGATCGATCCCGCTACCTATGCGGCGCGCGCGGACTATCTCCACCCGCGCACGCCGAGCGTCGGCGTGGCGGCGGTGCTGGTCAACGGGCGTGTCGCGCTGCTGAACGGGCGGCCGACCGGCGCGCTCGCCGGGCGCGTGCTGCTCCGCGCGCCGCCGCCGGGATGCTGAGCGCACCGGGGCGATCACCGTGCGCTCCGGGTGGCGATGCGGCGCGTGCCGGCACATAGCCGCGCGTTATAGCCCCCGCCCCGCACGTCGCTGGCGCGTGACGCGCGCGCGCCGCTACGGTCCCCGCTCCTTCCCGCGAGCAGGTGCGCGATGATCCCCGCCCCCTATCTGCTGTACCTCGGCCATTCCGACGACGCCGTCGGGATCAAGACCTCGCGCGGGCTCGCCGCCTTCCGCCGCGACGCCTGCGTCGGCGAGTGGCGCCACGACGATTCGCCGCTGACGCTCGGCCTGTCGCGGCTCGATCCCGTCGCGGCGCGCGCGGCGGGGGCGCGCACGCTGGTACTCGGCATCGCCAACGCCGGAGGCAGGCTCGCCCCCGCGCTGATCGAGGACGCGCTGGCGGCGATCGCCGCGGGTCTCGATGTCGCCGCGGGGCTCCACCAGCGGCTGCGCGAGGAGCCGCGGCTGGTCGCCGCCGCCGCGGCCGCGGGGGTCGCGCTCCACGACGTGCGCGATCCGCCGAGCGACCTGCGCGTCGGCGATGGCAGACCGCGCGCGGGCAAGCGGCTGCTCACCGTCGGCACCGACTGCTCGGTCGGCAAGATGTACGCGACACTGTGCCTGCGCGACGAACTGCGCGCGCGCGGCGTCGCGGCCGACTTCCGCGCCACCGGCCAGACCGGCATCCTGATCGCGGGCGAGGGCGTGCCGGTCGACGCGGTGGTGGCGGACTTCATCAGCGGCGCGATCGAAGCGCTCGCCCCCGCGCGCGACGACGATGGCTGGGACCTGATCGAGGGTCAGGGGTCGCTGTTCCACCCCTCCTTCGCCGGGGTGACGACCGGGCTGCTCCACGGCGCGCAGCCCACCGCGCTGCTGCTGTGCCACGATCCGTCGCGCGCGCACATGCGCGGCCTGCCGCATTACGCGCTGCCCGATCTGGAGGAATGCCTCGCCGCGCATCTGGCGGTGGCGCGGCTGACCAGCCCGGCGGTGCGCGCGGTCGGGGTCGCGCTCAACACCGCCGCGCTCGACGAGGCGGCGGCGCGGCGGCTGTGCGACGAGACCGCGGCACGGCTGGCCTTGCCGTGTACCGATCCCTATCGTTTCGGCGCTTCGCCGATCGCCGACGGGATGCTCGCATGTTTCGCACCATAGACGCCCGTCACGATACCCACCCGCTGCGCGCGCCCTTCCGCATCGCGCGCGGCAGCAAGACCGAGGCGGAGGTGGTCACCGTCACCGTCACACAGGGCACGCACGTCGGCCGCGGCGAGGGCGTGCCCTATGCGCGCTACGGCGAGACGATCGCGGACTCGCTCGCCGCGCTCGCGCGGGCGGCGACGCTGGTCGAGCGCGGCGGAGGACGCGACGAGCTGGCGCACGTGCTGCCGCCGGGGGCGGCGCGCAACGCGCTCGACGCCGCTCTGTGGGACCTGGAGGCGCGCGTAGCGGGCACCAGCGTGGCGGCACTCGCCGGCGTCGCCGCGGCGGCGCCGGTCGCCTCGGCGATCACGATCGCGATCGACGAACCCGCGGCGATGGCGGCGGTGGCGGCGCGGCACACGCGCGCGCCGCTGCTCAAGGTCAAGGTCGACCGCGCCGCGCCCGAGGCGCAGATCGCCGCGGTGCGCGCCGCCGCGCCCGACGCGCGGCTGATCGTCGACCCCAATGAGAGCTGGGGCGCCGCCGATCTCGCCGGGCTCGACGCCTTCCTGGTGGCACAGCGTGTCGATCTGCTCGAACAGCCGCTCCCCGCGGGGGAGGACGAGGCACTCGCGGCGCGGCGGCCGAGCGTGCCGGTCTGCGCCGACGAGTCGCTCCACACGATCGACGACCTCGACCGGCTCGCCGGGCGCTACACCCATGTCAACGTCAAGCTCGACAAGGCGGGTGGGCTCACCGCCGCGCTGGCGCTGGCGCGCGCGGCCGAGGCGCGCGGCTTCGGGCTGATGGTGGGGTGCATGGTATGCTCGTCGCTGGGGATCGCGCCGGCGCTGCTGCTCGCCGGCGGCGCGGCCTTCGTCGACCTCGACGGGCCATTGTGGCTGGCGGACGATTATCCCGGCGGAGTGAGCGATCGTGAGGGCGTGCTCTCGCCGCCCGCGGCGGGGTTCTGGGGTGGCGGGTCGGTGATGGCCGGCGCGGAGCGGGACGGTTGAGGCGGTGCCGCGACGCGGCAATCGCGGCCGTGCGCGCGACCGAGACCCGCGTAGGGACGATCGCGTGAGGTCCTGCCCGCTGCCTCACTCCCGTCATCCCGGCCTCGCGCCGGGATCCATCTCTCCTCACGAACGACGCCCGAGATCGTCGCGGCATCTTGGGTCTCGACCGGGACACCGACTGGCATCGTTGGCGCATCGCCCGCTCGCCCGGGGCGCGGCGGCGATGCGCTGCGACGCGGCGCGACGCCGTGCCGGCCACCATCGTCATCCCGTCTCTGAGCTGGAGGCCATCGGTGCGCGAACGCGGAAGCCGTCGCGCTCGCGGCACCATGGATCCCGGCGCGAGGCCGGGATGACGGATGAGGGACGGACACGAACAGACTTCCGCACCGACCAACACGTCCCCGCCCACCGCGGATCGTGCGAGCGACGCCGCGCATGACCGCGCGCTGGTTCGCCGTCCCGCTGTGGCAGCGCGTCCTCGGCGGCCTCGCGCTCGGCGTGCTGCTGGGCGCGCTGTGGCCGGAGGGCGCCGCCTCGATCCGGCTGGTCGGCGAGCTGTTCGTGCGGCTGATCCGCATGCTCGTCGTGCCCGTCGTGCTCGTCACCATCGCCGCGGGGATCGCCGCGCTCGGCGACCCGCGCCGGCTCGGGCCGATCGGCGGGCGCGCGCTCGGCTGGTTCGCCGCGACCACCTTGGTGGCGGTCGCGCTCGGCATGGCATGCGGGCTCATCCTGCGCCCCGGCGCGGGCGTGCGCTTCGCCGGGGTCGCGCCGCACGCGCTCGGCACGCCGCCGACGCCGACCGAGCAGTTGCTCGCGATCGTGCCCACCAACATCGTCGAGGCGCTGGCGCGCGGCGACATGCTCGCGATCATCCTCGTCGCGGTGCTGCTCGGCACCGGCAGCGTCGTCGCGGGCGAGGCGGGGCGGCCGGTGACCGCTTTGCTCCAGGGGCTCGCCGCGGTGCTGCTCCAAATCGTGCGCGGGGTGATGGAGCTGACCCCGTTCGGCGTCGCCGCGCTGGTCGCCAACGCGGTGGCGAGCGGCGGGGCGGCGGTGTTCGTCCATGTCGGCTGGCTCGCGCTCGCGGTGGTGCTCGGCTCGCTGGTACAGATCGCCGTCCACGCCGCGCTGCTCCGCCTCGTCGCGCGGCGCGGCGTGGCGCGCTTCTTCCGCGGCAGCGCCGACGCGCTGGTCGTCGCTTTCTCGACTGCCTCCTCGTCGGCCACGCTGCCGGTGGCGCTGCGCGTCGCGACCGACCGGCTCGGCATCGAGCGCGCGATCGCGGGCACGGTGCTGCCGCTCGGCGCGAGCGTCGGCAAGGACGGCACCGCGCTCTATGTCGGGCTGCTCGGCCAGTTCGCGCTCCAGTCGCTCGGCGTCGTGCCCGATATGACGATGCTGGTGGTGATGTGGCTGACCGGCGCGCTCGCCGCGTTCGGCACCGCGCCGGTGCCCTCCGCCTCGCTGTTCATGCTCGCCGCGATGCTCTCCGCGGTGGGCGTGAGCGCCGAGCAGACCGCGCTGGTGGTCGGGTTGGTGCTGCCGTTCGACCGGCTGCTCGACATGACGCGCACCGTGCCCTCGGCCTCGGCCAATTTGACCGTCACCGCCCTGGTCGCGCGCGCCGAGGAACGCACCGCGCTGGCCGCGCCGCCCCCCGCGGGCTAGACGCCATGTCGATGAATCTGCGGCATATCGAGATCTTCCACGCGGTCTATGTCAACGGCTCGGTCAGCGCGGCGGCGCGCGCGCTCGCGGTGTCGCAGCCGTCGGTGTCGAAGACGCTGCGCCACGCCGAGTCGCTGCTCGGCTTCGAACTGTTCCAGCGCGTCAGCGGCCGGCTGGTGCCGACCGAGGACGCGCACGCGCTGTTCGGCGACGTGGCGGAGATCCAGGACCGCGTCCGCGCGCTGCGCGAGGCCGGGCGCAACCTGCGCGCCGGCGCAGGCACGACGCTGCGCATCTCGGCGCTGCCCAGCCTCGCGCTGGGCGTGCTGCCGATCGCGGTGGCGCGCTTCCTGCGCCGCCACCCGCGTGCGCGCTTCGATCTTCAGACCGTCCACCACGACGACCTGCTGCGCAAGCTCTACGAGCGCGAATGCGACATCGCGATCGCCAACGAGGTGCCGCGCGGCGCGCCGCTCGGGCAGAGCTGGCTCGGCGAGGGCGAGCTGGTGGTGTTGTACCGCGAGCACGACCTGCCCGCCGCGCCGCCGCGGATCGAGCTGGCGCGGATCGCGGGGCATCCTTTCATCACGCTGGCGGCGAGCGGGCCGATCGGGCGGCTGTTCACCGACGAGCTCGAGCGGCTCGGGCTCGAGCTCGACGACATCGCCTCGGCGCGTACCTTCTACATCGCCGCCGCGCTGGTGCGTGCGGGCGTCGGGCTGACCGTGGTCGACAATTTCACCGCCGACGCCGCGATGCAGCCGGGGCTGGCGACGCGCTCGCTCAAGCCGCCGCTGACCTTCGACGTGCACGCCATCCACCTGCTCGACCGCCCGCCCAGCGCGCTGGCGGGCGAGTTCCTCGCGCTGCTGTCCGACGTGATCGAGGGGCGATGAGGCGCGTGCTGCTCGCGCTGGCGCTGCTCGCCGCCGCACCCGGCGAGCTGCCGCCGGGGACGCGACTGGGGCTGCTTGTGGTCGACGCCGACGGGCGCGAGCTGGTCGCCGAGCGCGCCGACGAGCGCTTCGTCCCCGCCTCCAACGCCAAGCTCTTCACCGCCGCGGCGGCCTTCGCCACGCTCGACACCGCCGCACCCGACGCGGCCGGCGGCGCGACGGTGCGGCTCGAGGGGCGCGACGTCGTGCTCGCGGGGCACGGCGACGCGCGGCTGTCGAGCGCGCCCGACTGCCGCGTCGACTGCCTCGCCGAGCTGGCGCGCGCGGTCGCGGCGCGCACCCGGGTCGTGCGCGACGTGATCGGCGACGACACCGCCTTCCCCGACGAGCGCTGGCCCGCGGGGATGAGCTGGAACAACATGGCCGGGCGCTACGGCACCGCGATCTCGGCGCTGACGGTGGACGACAATGCCGTCGCGGTGACGGTGACGCCGGGCGCACGCGACGGCGCGGCCGCGACGGTGCGCGGCGACGGTTATTACCGCGTCGAGTCGCGCGTGGTCACCACCGGCGCGCGGGCGGTGCTTGACGCGACGCGCGTGCCGGGCAGCGATCTGCTCCGCGTCGCCGGCACTGTCCCGGCGGGCGCGCCGACGACGCTGGCGGTCGCAGTCGATGATCCGGCACATCGCGCGGCGTGGCGGCTCGCGGCGCTGCTGCGCGCGGCGGGGGTGCGGGTGAGCGGGCGCGTGATGGTGCAGCATCGGCCGCTCACCGACGCCGACGACCCGGCGCGACGCGGCGGCGCGCACGTCGCGCGCGCGCCCGAGCCGGCGGTGCTCGCGCGGCTGACGCCGCCGCCGCTCGCCGAGGACCTGCGCGCGACGATGAAGGCGAGCCAGAACCTCCACGCCGAGCTGCTGCTCCGCCGCGTCGGCGCGGTGCGCGGCAGCGGCTCGGTGGCGGACGGGCAGGCCGCGGTGCGCGCGATGCTAGACCGCGCCGGCGTGGCCCGCGCCGCGGCCGAGTTCGCCGACGGCTCGGGCATGTCCAACTACGACCGGATCACCCCGCGCGCCGCGGTGACGCTGTTGCGCTGGACGCAGGCGCAGCCCTGGGGCGCGGCGTTCCGCGACACGCTGCCGGTCGGCGCGGTCGACGGCACGCTGGCGCGACGCTTCGCGGACACGCCGCTGGCGGGCAAGGTCTTCGCCAAGACGGGCTCGCTCAACGCCGCCAACGCGCTGTCCGGCTTCCTCGTCGCGGCGAGCGGGCGGACGCTGACCTTCTCCGCGCTGGCCAACGACATGGCCGACGACGCCTCGGCGACGCGCGCGATCGACCGCGCGTTGGTGGAGATCGCGGCGCGAAACTGAACGGCGCGCGCGGCGGCGCGACAGTCGGTTACACTTTCGCGGGCTCGGTGGGACAGTTTCGCGAAGGATGCCGCCTATCTCTCCCATTACCGGGCCGCGACGCCGCGGCCGAGTGAAAAGGAGCGTGACATGAACCGTCTCAAGACCGTGATCGCCGGGCTCGGGCTCGCCGCCGTCGTGGTGCCGGGGATCGCCAGCGCGGCGCCGTGGCAGTCGATCAATCAGCGCCAGGCGCGGCTCGATCAGCGCATCGACCAGGGCATCCGCTCGGGCGCGCTCAACCGCAACGAGGCGCGCGGGCTGCGGCGCGAGTCGCGCCAGCTCGCCGCGCTGGAGGGGCGCTATCGCCGCGACGGCCTGTCGCAATGGGAGCGCCGCGACCTCGACCGCCGCTTCGACGCGCTGAGCGCGCGCGTGCGCTACGACAAGCACGACCGGCGCCGCTATCGCTGAGCACGCGAGGCCCGCTTCCCGATGAGGGAGGCGGGCCTTTCGACTAAGCCCGCACCACCCACACCGTCATCCCGGCCTTGCGCCGGGATCCATCCTTCCGCGCACGCCGCCGTCGGCGCGTGTGCGGCGCCGTGGATCCCGGCGCGAGGCCGGGATGACGGGAGGCTGTCGTCGACCCCTACCGGCGGCTTCCCACCTGCGCCCCGACTTTTGCGGGACCTTTGCAGAAGACGCGACAATCTCCCCGCCGTCCGCCATCCCGGACTTGTTCCGGGATCCACTCCTCCGCAAGAAGCAAAGCTTTGGGAGTGCGCGGCACGGTGGATCCCGGAACAAGTCCGGGATGACGGAAAGGTCGTACAAGGACCCCCATCTTTGCCGGGGATCGGTGAGGGATATTCGGCCCCCCTACTTCCCCTTCAGCAGCGCGTCGTCGATGTCGTTGGCGCGCTGCCATGCCGGGCGCGCGCGGACGCGGTCGAGATAGGCCATGAAGGTCTCGCGCGGCTCCAGCAGGCCGAAGCCGGTGAAGAACCCCACCGCGCTGCCCACGAACACGTCCGCCGCGGTGAAGCGGTCGCCCGCGACATAGTCGCGTTCCTCCAGCGCGCGCTCGAACGCGTCAACCACACGCGCGAAGCTGGCATAGCCCACCATCCCCTCGCGCTCGGGCGGCACCTGCACGCCCAGCGCCTTGTCGACCATCGCCGCCTCCAGCGGCCCCGCGGCGAAGAACAGCCAGCGGTAGTACGGCGCGTGCTCGGCGCCGCGCGGCGCCAGCCCGGCCTCGGGGAAGGCCTCCGCCAGATAGGCGCAGATCGCCGCCGCCTCGCTCACCACCGCACCGTCATGGACGATCACCGGCACCTTGCCGAGCGGGTTGGCCCCGAGCAGCGCGGCGGGCTTCTTGTCGAAGTCGATCACCACCGCCTCATAGGGCTGGCCGATCTCCTCGAGCATCCAGCGCGCGCTGCGCCCGCGTGAGCGGGGATGGGTGAAGAAGGTGAGCGTCATCGATCAGCCGTCCAGATGCTGGTGGAGGAAGGTGGTGGTGCGCTGCCATGCGAGATCGGCCGCGGCCTTGTCGTAGCGTTGCGCCGAGGTGTCGTTGTTGAAGGCATGGTCGACCCCCGGATAGGTGAAGGCCTCGAACGGCTTGCCCGCCGCACGCAGCGCGGCGACCCAGGGCTCGGCGGTCTGCGCGACGCGCGTGTCCTTGCCGGCATAATGGAGCAGCAGCGGCACCTGGAGCTTGGCCGCCTCGGCGGGATCGGGCGCGGGACCGTAGTAGCTCACCCCTGCCGCCAGCGCCGGCCCGGCGGCGAGCGCGACGCGGTCGACCAGCGCGCCGCCCCAGCAGAAGCCGATCGTGCCCACCTTGCCGTTGCCGTTGGCACGCTGGCCGAGCCGCTTCACCACCGCCACCGCGGTGGCGACGGTGGCGTCATAGTCGAGCGCGCCGATCAGGTCGCGCGCCTTGTCCTCGTCCGCGGGGGTGCCGCCCGCGCGCGACAGGAAATCGGGTGCGAGCGCGAAGAAGCCCGCCAGCGCGACGCGGCGCGCGACATCCTCGATATGGGGCTGGAGCCCGCGATTCTCGTGGATCACCATCACCGCGCCGAGCTTGCGCCCGAGCTTGCGCGGCGCGGCGAAATAGCCGGTGACGCTGCCCCCGCCGGCGAGCCCGAAACCGCCCTTGCGCGTGATCAGCCGCCTGTCCGCCGGATCGACCTGCGCCGCGGCGGCGGGGCTGGCGGCGATGCCGAGGATCAGCGCCTCCGCCGCCGCGGCCGAGCCCGCCAGCGCGGTCATCTGGCGCAGCAAGGTGCGCCGGTCGCGGTGGGTGTGGGTGAAGTCGTCGTACAGCCGCACCGCGGCGTCGCGCAGCTGTGGGTCGTCCCGGTCCATCGCCCGCTCCCGTGATTCGTCGTTGCCCGCCGAGAGCCTAGCGGTGCCCGGCGGCGCGGGCTATGCGCGAGTAAGCGACAGGACAGCGATAACGCCGCGGTCGGCCCGCGGCGCCGGACGCGCTCAGGCCTTCTCCAGCGTGCATTGCAGCGGGTGCTGGTTCTGCCGCGCGAAGTCGATGACCTGGCTGACCTTGGTCTCGGCGACCTCGTAGCTGAACACCCCGCACACGCCGACGCCCTTCTGGTGGACGTGGAGCATCACCTGCGTCGCTTCCTCCACCGACATGCGGAAGAAGCGCTGAAGACACAGGACGACGAATTCCATCGGGGTGTAATCGTCGTTGAGCATCAGCACGCGATAGGGCGTCGGCTTCTTGGTGCGCGCGCGCGTACGCGTCGCGACACCGAGCCCGGTCCCGCCGTTCTCTGGGTCATTGTCGTCACCCGCGGCGCGCGGGTCGACCATCATCGGGGAGCTGTGCTGCTGCATCGCTACGCGGCGCGATATGGCATCGACTCGGCGGAGGGCAAGACCGAAGCGCCGAAAAGGCGCGCGGCCACGGCGCAGGATCAAGGCAGGAGGCCAAGGCGGGGGTCGGGGCGGGGCCAGGGCGCGGAGCGGCGCGGCGACCGTTCGGCGCCGGGTGGCCGGGTCCTGTCACCGGACGACAGGGTGACCCCCGACGTCGAAAGGGGCGGCCGCGTCGCCGCGACCGCCCCTTCGGACTTCATGCTCGCCGCGCTGCCGCGACGGCGCCGCGATCAGGCGGCGGTCTTGATCTTCTCGGCCGCCAGCGCGAAGCGGTTCTGCAGCGGCTTGGCGACGTCGCCCGCCAGCTTGAGCGAGGCCTCGGTCGAACGCGACGCCTCCTTCACCAGCGCGTCGAACGCACCGCGCCAGTAATCCGCCTGGAGCTGGAGCAGCTCGGTCGGCGACTTCACCGCGGCGAACGACTGGACCGCGGTGGCGGTGCTGTCGAAACGCTCGCGCACGAAGGCGGCGGTCTCATGCCCCATCGCCTCGAAGCCCTGCGCCGCGATGCGGCCCGATTCGAGCAGCGCCTCGACGTTGCCCTTGCCGAATTCGGCCATGTCCTCGGCGACCTTGCGGCCCTTCTCCAGGGTCGAACGGGTCTGCTCGCCCGCCTTGGCGAACGCCGTGCGGGTGTCTTCCTGCGCCTTGTCGGCGAACGACGTGATCGTATCGGTCATCTCGCGTTCCTTCGCTGCGATCGGGGCCGCGGGCTCGGCCGGCGGCTGGGGCTGGCCGGCGGATTCCTCCACCGGCAGGGGCTCCGCGTCGGCGGGCGCCGGCGCGAGGGGTTCCGCGTCGCCCGACACCGGCGCGAGCGGGGCCGCGACGGCGAGCGCCGGCGCGGCGGTGGAGGAGGCCGCCGCGGCGGCAGGCTGGGAGCGCTTGGGCGCGCGCGGGCGCCGGGCCGACGGGGTGTCCACCGCGGGCAAGGTCTCATCCGTCATCAGGACCGCTCCTCTTGTTGCACTGCACAATAGTGACGTGCGTGACGAATCGCAAGCCTTTTGTGCGGCGCAGCGAGGCGCGCGCGCGACGATCCGCCGGCGCGGTCGCCGCGGCACGGCCGCGCCGCGCGGGCGAGGGGGGCCGGCGCTTGGCGGGTGACGGCACGCGCGCGTTGCTCTACCGCTCGCGCCATGATCGCGCATCTCAAGGGGGTGGTCGCCTCGACCGGGATCGACCATGCGGTGATCGAGGTCGCCGGCGTCGGCTATCTCGTCGGCGCCTCGGCGCGCACGCTCGCCGCGCTGCCCGGCGCCGGCGAGGCGTGCCTGGTCCATACCGAGTTGCTGGTCGGCGAGGATTTCCTGCGCCTGGTCGGCTTCGCCAATGCCGCCGAGCGCGACTGGTTCCGGCTGCTCACCGGGGTGCAGGGGGTGGGCGCGCGGGTCGCGCTGGCGATCCTCTCCGCGCTCGAGCCTGCCGATCTCAGCCGCGCGGTGATGGCGCAGGACAAGGCGACGGTGGCACGCGCCAACGGCGTCGGCCCCAAGCTGGCGGAGCGGATCGTGCGCGAGCTCAAGGACAAGGTCGGCGGGGTCGCGCTCGGCCCCGCCGCGGCGGCGCAGGTGGTGCCCGCGGGCGCCGGCGCCGACGCGGTGTCGGCGCTGCTCAACCTCGGCTTCCGCCCCGCCGAGGCGAGCGCCGCGGTGGCCGCCGCCGAGGAAGAGCTGGGCGCGAGCGCGGGGCTGGACGCGCTGGTCCGGCTGGCGCTGCGCAAGGCGGCGCGCTGAGCCGCGCGCCGGCGCGGGGCGCGGGCGCGCGATGGCCCGGTCGCACCCGCGGTCGCGGGGAGCAGGCGCCAGCCCGCCCCCCGCGAGCGATCAGACCGCGGCGGGCTGCTTCGACTTGATCACCGCGAGCAGGTCGTCGAACGACTTGGAGAAGCTCGCCACGCCCTCGTCGACCAGCTCCTTGGTCACCGCGTCGAGGTCGAGCCCGAGCCGCGCCTGCTCGGCGATCACGTGGCGCGCGTCGTCGACGTCCTGCTGGAGCGTCTGTGCCACGGTGCCATGGTCGCGGAAAGCGTCCATCGTCTTGGGCGGCATGGTGTTGACCGTGTCGGGCCCGATCAGCTGGTCGACGTAGAGCGTGTCGGGATAGTCCGGGTTCTTGGTGCCGGTCGAGGCCCACAGCAGCCGCTGCGGGCGCGCGCCCTTGGCGGCGAGCTTCTGCCAGCGCTCCGAGGCGATGAACTCCTCGTACCAGGCATAGGCCAGCTTGGCGTTGGCGATCGCGACCTTGCCCTTGAGCGCCTTCGCCTCCTCGCCGCCGACGCCGGCGTCGATCTTGTCGTCGATCTTGCTGTCGATGCGGCTGACGAAGAAGCTGGCGACGCTGGCGATCTTGTCGACCGGCAGGCCCTTGCCGACGCGCTCCTCGAGCCCCTCGACATAAGCATAAGCGACCTTCTTATAGGCCTCGACGCCGAACAGCAAAGTGACGTTGACGTTGATCCCCTTGGCGATCGTGTCGCGGATCGCGCGGACGCCGTCGTCGGTGCCGGGGATCTTGATCATCAAATTGGGGCGATCGACCGCCTGCCACAGCCGCTCGGCCTCCTCGGCGGTCTCGGGGCCCTTGAGCGCGAGATAGGGCGAGACCTCGAGGCTGACGTAACCGTCCGCCGCGTTCAGCCGCTGGTACACCGGCAGCAGCGTGTCGCACGCCGCCTGGATGTCCTTGATCGCCTGCGCCTCGTAGCGCGCCATCGGCGCGGCGCCGGGGTTGGCGCGGTCGAACTCGGCGAAGCCCGCGTCATAGGCGTCGCCCGCCCCCATCGCCTTCTCGAAGATCGTCGGGTTGGAGGTGACGCCGGTCAGCCCGTCGTTGTCCACCAGCTGCTGCAAGCCGCCCTGCTCGAGGAACTTGCGGTCGACGAAGTCGAGCCACACCGCGGTGCCCGCCTCGCTGAGGTCCTGTAGCTTGCTCACTCGCCTTCCTCCATCTCGTCGCGCGTCCCGCCGATATAGGGGCGACGGGGGCGTAGAATAAGCCTGTGCGGGCGGTCGGGGCGGTCGGCTCCTCGGGGACACGGCCGCCCCGCCCACGTCATCCCGGCCTTGAGCCGGGATCCATCGTGCCGCGTACGAGCCCATTGAGGCGCTTGCGGAACCATGGATCCCGGCTCAAGGCCGGGATGACGGACGTGAGCGGTCGCCGACACGACGGCCGCCCGTCCGCCGCCGCGAATTACCGCCCCATCGCCTCCTTGGCGACCTTGACGACATTCTCGACGGTGAAGCCGAACTTGTCCTGCAGCTTCGCCAGCGGGGCCGAGGCGCCGAAGGTCGACATCGTGATCTGCCGCCCCTCTAGGCCGACATAGCGGTCCCAGCCGAGCGAGCCCGCCATCTCGATCGCGACGCGCGCGGTCACCGCCTTGGGCAGCACCTTCTCCTTGTAGGCGGCGTCCTGGCGCTCGTAGCGGAACCAGCTCGGCATCGAGACGACGCGCGCCTTCACGCCCTCGCCGACGAGCCGCTCATAGGCCGCGACCGCGAGCCCCACTTCCGAGCCGGTCGCGATCAGGATGACGTCGGGCGTGCCGTCCGAGTCGGCCAGCACATAGGCGCCCTGCTCCACCCCGTCCGCGCTCGCGTACTTCGAGCGGTCGAGCGTCGGCAGCGCCTGGCGCGACAGCACCAGCGCGGTCGGGTGATCGGCCGACTTCATGACCGCGCGCCACGCCGCCGCCACCTCGTTGGCGTCGCCCGGGCGGATCGTGTCGAGCCCGGGGATCGCGCGCATCGTCGCGAGATGCTCGATCGGCTGGTGGGTCGGGCCGTCCTCGCCGACGCCGATCGAATCGTGCGTGAAGACATAGACCGCGCCGATCTCCATGATCGCCGCCAGCCGCACCGGCGCGCGCATATAGTCGAGGAACACCAGGAAGGTGGAGCCGTAGGCGCGCAGGTGCGACAGCGCCATGCCGTTGACCACCGCGCCCATCGCATGCTCGCGCACGCCGAAGTGGAAGTTGGTCCCGCCGTAGTTGCTCGCCTCGAACGAGGGCGCGCCCTTGACGTCGGTCTTGGTCGAGGGGGCGAGGTCGGCCGAGCCGCCGACCAGCCACGGCACCTTCTTGACGATCGCGTTGAGCACCTTGCCGCCCGCGTCGCGGCTCGCCACGCCCTTGGCGTCGGCGTCGAAGGTCGGGATCTCGCTGTCCCAGCCCTCGGGCAGCTCGTCCTTGAGCAGCAGGTCGAGCTCGCCCGCCTGCTCCGGGAACGCGCCGCGATAGCGGTCGAACAGCGCCACCCATTCGTCGCGCGCCGTGGCCCCGCGCGACGCCACCGCCTCGCCGAACGCCTCCTTCACGCCCGCGGGGACGTAGAAGTCCTTGTCGACCGGCCAGCCATAGGCCTCCTTGGTCTTGGCGACATTCTCCGCGCCGAGCGGCTCGCCGTGCGCCTTCTCGGTGCCGGCGCGCGGGCTGCCCCAGCCGATCACCGAGTGGACGACGATGAAGGTCGGCCGATCGTCCGTCTTCTTGAACGTCTCGATCGCGGCCGACAGCGCGCCGACGTCATTGGCGTCGTCGACGTGGATCACGTTCCAGCCATAGGCCTGGAAGCGCGCGCCGACGTCCTCGTCGAACGCCAGATCGGTGCCGCCCTCGATCGAGATATGGTTGCTGTCGTAGATCCAGCACAGGTTGCTGAGCTTGAGGTGCCCGGCGAGGCTCGCCGCCTCGGCCGCGACGCCCTCCATCATGTCGCCGTCGCCGCACAAAGCGTAGACGTCGTGCGAGAACAGGTCGTAGCCCGGGCGGTTGTAGCGCGCCGCGAGCCAGCGCTCCGCGATCGCCATGCCGACCGAGTTGCCGCAGCCCGCGCCGAGCGGGCCGGTGGTGGTCTCCACGCCGGTGGTGTGGCGATACTCGGGGTGGCCGGGCGTCTTGGAGTTGAGCTGGCGGAACTGTTCGATGTCGGTCAGGCTGATCGCGGGCTGACCGGTCTTGTTGCCCTCGGCGTCGATCTCCTCGACCCCCGCGAGATACAGCAGCGAGTAGAGCAGCATCGAGGCGTGGCCGACCGACAGCACGAAGCGGTCGCGGTTGGGCCAGTCGGCGTGGCGCGGGTCGTAGCGGAGGAACTTGGTCCACAGCGTCCAGCCCACCGGCGCGAGCGCCATCGGCGTGCCGGGGTGGCCCGAATTGGCCTTCTGCACTGCGTCCATCGACAGGGTGCGGATGGTGTCGATCTGGAGCCGCTCGGGGCTGCCGTCCTCGTGGACGTCCGCGTCGATGGTAGCGGTATCAGTCATGTCAGCCCCTCGCCTCGTCTAGTCGCAACAGGTTCGATCGCACCGTGAGAATATAGGCGCGCGCCGGGCACGTCACCGCCCCGGACCTCGCGCACTCGAACGCACCGGCGCACCGCCGGTTGCCCGATTCACCGCATCCTTAACGCCTCGGCGCGGCGCGTTCCAGTCGCGTAACGACGCCGTCGCGTGCGACGTACGCCGCGTCGACCTCGTCGAGGAACAGCCCGTGCCCCATCACGCCGGGGGTGGCGTCGAGCGCGCGGGCGAGGTCGCGCGGGTCGGGGAAGGCGGCGAAGCGCGCGTCGAGGATGAGGTTGCCGTTGTCGGTGAGCGAGTCGCGCTGGGTCGTGACGGCGCCCAGCGCGGCGAGCCGCGCGGCGACGAAGGCGCGCGCGAAGGGGATCACCTCGACCGGCAGCTTGGCGGCGCCGATCGCGGCGACCTGCTTGGCGCCGTCCGCGATCACCACCATCCGCGCCGAGGCGGCGGCGACGATCTTCTCGCGCAGCAGCGCGCCGCCCGCGCCCTTGATGGCGTAGAAATGCGGGTCGAGCTCGTCGGCACCGTCGACGGTGAGATCGACCTGCGCGACGTCGGCGAAATCGTCGACGGGAATGCCCGCGGCGCGCGCGCGCTCGGCGCTGTCGAGGCTGGTGGCGACGGCGCGGATCGCGAGGCCGTCACGGACGCGCGCGGCGAGCGCGTCGATGAAATACGCGACGGTGGAGCCGGTGCCGAGGCCGACGATGAGGCCGGGGGTGACCTCGGCGACGGCGGCTTCGGCGGCGAGGCGTTTGTCGTTGGGCATGGGGTCTCTCACTTTCCTCGCCAGGCAACGAGCACCATCAAGGCTAAGGCAGCGCGACATCCGTCCTTCGTGGCAAACCGACGTGCCGCTACCAACCAATCTGATCACAATGCAATTAGCCAATGCGGATCGGCTTAGCTACACCCCGACGATGGCCGAGACGCTTCACGACCTTGTGACAGCCAGAAAGATGATCGCCACGTCTGCGGACTGGACTGCAAGCGGGCGTCGACTTTCGTTAAAGCTCCCCTTGGCGATTGACGGCCTCATTGAGGAAGGTCTTTTCCTACGAGGATCTTCGCTATCGCATATTCCTGACCGAGAAGTAGTACTCCAACTTGAATATCACGGCGTAAGGATCGCCGGTGAAACCGGGCCTCTTTGTAGGGCGGAGTGGAATCCCATGAGGCCTCACAATAACAAGGGAAAAGGACCAGAGGATTTACGGTATAAAGAACAGATGCTCTCCCACATGCACTCATTCGAAGATAACTGGGACGATATAGCCGGCGCGCTTACTCCCGACAATCTGCCGATTGCTCGCCCCATCATCGCCACATTGTCACAATTCATTGATTTTAGAGACTACGTAGGTCTTAAGTTCGGGATCATGAATATCGATCTTGTAAAAACTCCCGAGTGGGAGTACGTGTTGGACCTCGGAAGCGAGTGATGGAACAAGGCACAACAACCTCGTTTGAGGATGCAATCACAGCCGCTGCAAAGCGCCTTGTAGCCGTTCGCCACGAGACAACGGGCTCATTTATCACAACTCCGTTAATGTATCCAAGCGGCGGCGCGGTTGTTGTTTGGATAGATCGGAGTCCCCCACATTTCATCGTAAGCGATTTTGCCTTCGGAGCACGTGAGTGTGAGATTATGGGGGCCGATCGTCGACAGTATCAAAAACATGCAATCCCCGTCGCGGAAGCTTCAGGAGTAACGCTGCTAAACGATGGATCCTTTCAGGTGCTTGTTACCGAAGGCCAGCTGGAAGGTGCAATTAAGACGATTGCAAACTGCTCTAATGAAGTGTGTTCCCGCTTTGCCAATCGCGTCCATCAACGACAGCGAGCAGACATCAAATCTGCCTTGTTTTCAAAGTTAGTGAGGTTGTACGGTTCTAGTGTAGTTGGGCGTGAAATCGAGTTTAAAGGAGCATCAAACACACCGTGGCAGATAGATGCCGTAGTCACAAACAATGACGATATCGCGCTCTTTGAGACTGTAACGCCGTGGTTTCCATCTGTCGCTTCAACTTTAGCCAAGTTTGGTGATATAAAACTTCTACCATCTCCCCCAATCAGGACTTCGGTTCTTTCAAGTCAAGATGGCTTTGGAAGCTGGGTCACGGCGCTTGCGCAAGCTGGGCATGTCGTGCAAGCGACAGCTACTGACGCAGCATTCTCACGCTTGATCACCTTACACTAATCAACTCGGCTCTCCAGTGGTTTGAAGCCGCTGAGGGGGAGCTTAGGGGCGTTTCGGCCCCTTCAACCCGCCGAAGAACGCCGTCGCCACCCGCGTCACCGCGTCCCCGATCTCCTGCTCGCGCGTGCGCTGGCCACCGCCGGCGCCCGCCGCCGCGGCCCCCGCACCCTGCGCCTCCCCCGCGCCGCCCGCCGGCGCCGCGCTCCTCGCGGCCTTCTCCGCCGCCTTGGCCGCGACCGCGCTCGCGGCGACGCCCGCCACCGCGGTCAGCGCGCTCGCGATCGCCTGCTGGCCCGCGGGCGACTGGGCGCGCTCGATCCATGCCTCGCCCTGGCGGCGCAGCTCCTTGGGCAGCTTCACGCCGAACAGCTCCTTGGGCAGCTTCGCCGACCGGCCCGCGCTTTTGCCCGCGTGCTTGCCGGCGCCCCCGCCCGATCCCCCGCGCGAAGCCTTGCCGTCCGCACCCTTCTTCTTGCCCATGCGCACCTCCTGTGTGCCAGCAAGGTAAGACACGTCCGCGGGCGATCAACCCTCGGCGCGCGCGGCCTCGCGGCGCTGGCGCACATAGGCGCGATAGGCGGGATCGTCCTGCCACGCGCCGGGCAGCTCCCATCTGATCACCTGCGTGGTGTGGCTCGTCATCGGCCGGCCGTCGCGCCCCACCGCCGGGGTGAAGCGCGCGCGCAGCCGCGCCGCGTCGCAGCCCGCCTTGTCGAGCGCCTCGCTGCCGCTCGGGATCACGGTGCGGCACTCGCTGACTCGCCCGTCGGTGGCGATCGTCCACAATTGCGCCGAGGTGCCGAGCTCGCCGCGCGCCACCGCCGCCTTGGCGTAATCCTCGGGGCCGATGAAGCGCGCCGGGTCGCCGCGCGACTGCGCCTCGGTCGCCACCGCCTCGCGCTCGCCCGGCGCAACGCCCCAGCCGCGCGCGATATCGTCGTTGCAGCGCGCCAGCGCGGCGAGCGCGCGCGCGGTGCCGACCAGCGACACCGCCAGCGCGGGTTCGCTCGAGGGGGTGAGCGTCAGCACCGCGCGCTCGGGCAGGTCGGCGAACAGGGCCGGGCTGGTCCAGCCGCGCAGCGTGCGGAGCTTGTCGCCGGTACCGTTGAACGCCTCGTAGCTGGTCTCGTCGCCGCGCCCCTCCACCGCGATCGTGAGCACGCCGCGGCGCAGCCCGCGCTGGCCGAGGCGGCGCTGCACGCTGAGCTCGACGCGGTCGCTGAACGGCAGCGAGCGCCACGCCACGATCACGGGCGCGTCCGAGGGGCCGAAGGCGCGCGCCATCGCGCAGCCGCGCTCGCCGTAATTGACCACCCATTTGCCCTGCGGCGCGAGCGGGGCGGGGTCGGGCGGCGCCGCGGCGGCGAGCGCCAGCGCGCTCCCCAGCAGCGCCGCGCCGGCCGGCACGCGCGCCGCCGTCACCCCGCGCCGCTCCGCTCGCCCGCGCGCCCGCCCGCTCCGCCGCTCAGCCTGCCGCATCGCCTGCTCCCGTGCCGGCGCGTGCCCGTGTGCGCCTTGTCGCCCGCAGCCTAGCGTCCCACATCGCGCGGGCAAGCGCCCGGCGCTGGACCTGCCCGAACAAATCTGGAACACACGACCGCATGGCCCTTACCACCCTCTCCGTCCGCGGCGCGCGCGAGCACAATCTCAAGGACGTGTCGGTCGACATCCCGCGCGACACGCTCACCGTGATCACGGGCCTGTCGGGCTCGGGCAAGTCGAGCCTGGCGTTCGACACGATCTACGCCGAGGGCCAGCGCCGCTACGTCGAATCGCTGTCGGCCTATGCGCGCCAGTTCCTCGAGCTGATGCAGAAGCCCGACGTCGACCATATCGAGGGCCTCTCCCCCGCGATCTCGATCGAGCAGAAGACCACCAGCCGCAACCCGCGCTCGACCGTCGCCACCGTCACCGAGATCTACGATTACATGCGCCTGCTGTGGGCGCGCGTCGGCGTGCCCTACTCGCCCGTCACCGGGCTGCCGATCGCGGCGCAGACGGTCAGCCAGATGGTCGATCGCGTGATGGCGCTGCCCGAGGGGACGCGGCTGTACCTGCTCGCCCCGGTCGTGCGCGGGCGCAAGGGCGAGTATCGCAAGGAGCTGGCCGAGTGGCAGAAGGCGGGCTTCACCCGCGTCCGCATCGACGGCGAGGTCCATGAGATCGACGAGGCCCCCGCGCTCGACAAGAAGTACAAGCACGACATCGAGGTGGTGGTCGATCGCCTGGTGGTGCGCGAGGACGTCGCGACGCGCCTCGCCGACAGTTTCGAGACCGCGCTCAAGCTCGCCGACGGGCTCGCCTATGTCGACCCGGCCGATCCGGTCGAGCCGCGCACCCCCGAGAGCGTCGTGCTGGGCGACCACGCGCCGCCGGGGCGGATCGTCTTCTCCGAGAAGTTCGCCTGCCCGGTCAGCGGCTTCACCATCGCCGAGATCGAGCCGCGCCTCTTCTCGTTCAACGCCCCCCAGGGCGCCTGCCCGGCGTGCGACGGGCTCGGCGAGAAACTGGTGTTCGACGAGGACCTGATCGTCCCCAACCACGAGCTCAGCATCAAGAAGGGCGCGGTGGTGCCCTGGGCCAAGAGCAACCCGCCCTCGCCTTATTACATGCAGGTGATGGCGAGCCTGGCGCGCGAGTTCGGCTTCTCGCTCGACACGCCCTGGGGCGAGCTCCACCCCGAGGTGGCGGACAAGATCCTCTACGGCACCGAAGGCGTGCCGGTGACCCTCACCTTCATCGACGGCAAGAAGAGCTACGACGTCAGGAAGCCGTTCGAGGGCGTGATCGGCAACCTCAACCGCCGCATGCTCTCCACCGAGAGCGCGTGGATCAAGGAGGAGCTCGCCAAATATCAGTCGTCGCAGCCGTGCGAGACCTGCCACGGCGCGCGGCTCAAGCCCGAGGCGCTCGCGGTCAAGATCGCGGGCGAGGACATCAGCCACGCCACCCGGCTGAGCGTGGTCGACGCCCTCGCCTTCTTCACCGACCTGCCCAACCATCTCGGCGACCAGCAGCGCGCGATCGCCGAGCGGATCCTCAAGGAGATCATCGAGCGGCTCGGCTTCCTCAACAATGTCGGGCTCGACTATCTCAACCTCGACCGCACCTCGGGCACGCTCTCGGGCGGCGAGAGCCAGCGCATCCGCCTCGCCTCGCAGATCGGCAGCGGGCTGTCGGGGGTGCTGTACGTGCTCGACGAGCCCTCGATCGGGCTGCACCAGCGCGACAACGACATGCTGCTCGCCACGCTGCGCCGGCTGCGCGACCTCGGCAACACCGTGCTGGTGGTCGAGCATGACGAGGACGCGATCCGCACCGCCGATTACGTCATCGACATGGGGCCGGGCGCGGGCGTGCGCGGCGGCCAGGTGGTGGCGCAGGGGACCTTGCCCGAGCTGCTGGCGAGCGAGGGATCGGTCACCGCCGACTATCTCAACGGCGTGCGCGAGGTGCCGGTGCCGGCCAAGCGCCGCAAGGGCTCGGGCAAGAAGCTGACGGTGCACAACGCTCGCGCCAACAACCTGACCGGCGTCACCGCCTCGATCCCGCTCGGCTCCTTCACCTGCGTGACGGGCGTGTCGGGCTCGGGCAAGTCGAGCTTCACCATCGACACGTTGTTCGCGGGGGCGGCGCGCCAGCTCAACGGCGCGCGCGTGCTGGCGGGCAAGCACGACAAGATCACCGGGCTGCAGCATCTCGACAAGGTGATCGACATCGACCAGTCGCCGATCGGCCGCACCCCGCGCTCGAACCCCGCGACCTACACCGGCGCCTTCACCCAGATCCGCGACTGGTTCGCCGGCCTGCCCGAGTCCCTCGCGCGCGGCTACAAGCCGGGGCGGTTCAGCTTCAACGTCAAGGGCGGGCGCTGCGAGGCGTGCCAGGGCGACGGCGTGCTCAAGATCGAGATGCACTTCCTCCCCGACGTCTACGTCACCTGCGACGTGTGCCACGGCGCGCGCTACAATCGCGAGACGCTCGAGGTGAAGTTCAAGGGCCACTCGATCGCTGACGTGCTCGACATGACGGTGGAGGACGCCGCGGGCTTCTTCGCCAACGTGCCGCCGATCCGCGACAAGATGGCGATGCTGGTCGAGGTCGGGCTGGGCTACGTCAAGGTCGGCCAGCAGGCGACGACGCTCTCGGGCGGCGAGGCGCAGCGCGTCAAGCTGGCCAAGGAACTGTCGCGCCGCGCGACGGGGAACACGCTGTACATCCTCGACGAGCCGACGACCGGGCTGCACTTCGAGGACGTGCGCAAATTGCTCGAGGTGCTCCACGCGTTGGTGGAGCAGGGCAACACCGTGGTGGTGATCGAGCACAACCTGGACGTGATCAAGACCGCCGACTGGATCATCGACCTGGGGCCCGAGGGCGGCGTCAAGGGCGGCGAGATCGTCGCGGTCGGCACGCCCGAGGAGGTGGTGAAGGAGAAAAGGAGCTATACGGGGCGGTACCTCGCGCCGCTGCTGGGGAAGCGCGGGGCGGGCGTGAAGGCGGAGGCTGAGGCGGCGGAGTGAAAGAACGAATAAATGCCTGCGCCAGCGCTTATACAGCGCTCATGTCAATTCATCGTCCGCATCCTGATCGACCTTAATTATCTTAACACGGCGCAGAAGTTCTTCTGCATAGTCATAGCCGCTGTATTTTTGCATGGAAGTCCCATCAGAGACGTGCATCCGATTTCTCTCGTGCAGAACCCTCTTAACTAGACCGTTAATTTGCATTTTTTCCGACCTTCGACTCGAGTTGCTTGCCAAGTTTCCTTCTACGCCTTTCGAAGAAGTCACCATTACCATTCTCCTCGAAGTACAACTTACGCTTCACCCAAATCAGGCCATCAGATTTTGATATAAAAGCGACGTCTACGGGGCCACCTACAGTCTGAAGATTCGAGTCGACCTTTCTCCTCATCGAGGTTAGCTCAACAAAAGCCTCAGCCATTGCTGTCATCTCGTCACGCGGCAAAGCCCTCAGCGAAGTTGTTACCGGGTTAACTATCTCAACTTGCTGCAGACCCTTATAAGCCCGGATTAGTTCCTCCATAATCTTTTCATTTTTACGCTTTTGGAGGACCTTTTCAACAATCTTCTCATCGTCGGATGAACCAAAGATCTTTAGGTATTCATCGGCTTTTTGCTCAAGAATTCCATCAATGAACTTGAAGAAAAATTCGACGTACTGCCTCGATATACCATCCATAAACAAAGTAGTCATGTCCATCTGCGCAAAGGACATTATGCCGCTATCTTGATTCTTTTGTATATTTAAATCTTGCGAACGCCAGCGCCAATGCCTGATTTTTTTATTGAGCTTTCCATCAACTATTAACTCCTTAACAGATGGAAAAAGCTCGTCAGCGCCAAACCCTAGGAAAACAACACCAGTTTCGTAGCCCGACGAACAATCTTTCCTCTTATAAAATTCATAAATATACTTAGTTACTAGATCGATGGTACTTTTTTCAGCCTTGAAATCTAACATCTCTTCACAGAATTTTTCAATAAGCTTAAGAAACTGAGTTCTAAACTGCCCCAAGGTAAGTGTAGGCATCACGACTTCATTTTCACGAACCTGATCGATAAGCCTTTCAGCTTCCGCCTTAACGACGCTCCGAAACTCAGATTCGTCTTCCCATTCCAGCCCTTCAAGGACATACTCGATTCTACTTACGATGATGTGCGCATTCGACAGGTTCTCGTAATCTTGATCGTGCCACTTGTCACCGGAAAGATAATCGAGAAAAAGGGAAATACACTGCTCAAGTTTGTTGATGGGTTGCTGACTGATATATTCCCTGAACGACCTAATGATAAGTTCCCAAGGGAACCCCATGAAATCGCCTGACCCGTATATCATAATGGCCAAATCATGCGACGGGCCTAATGAAAATATCTTATTAGTTGACATCCATACCCGCGCACCACCGATCGTGACAGCACTGTCGGCGGCTACCGCTATCCCGGATTTATTTAAGATAGCCACTTCAGACGTCATCTTTCATTCACTCCGTCGCTGATCGATTACTAATATGCGCTAGTCGTAACGCTCCGCGTCATTCACTTCAGGTGAATTTTGCAAAAGGTTTAGCAATCAAGCCGTCGTTTCTAAAATCGTAACGAGAGTGTTGACGCTCGGCTAGATGAGAAGTGCCGTCGCCCGGCTCGCGCTCAGACAATTCAATCCGCATTGATCGGATCTTGCGGCAACTCGCCGCCCCCCCTGTCCTACACCCTCCAACATCGCGCACCCTCGCCGCCCCCTCAGCCGCAGCGAGCCGCGCCCATGACCGTCATGTCGCCGATGGAAGGCATCACCGCCCCCGCACGCCGGGCCGAGACGCCCCCCGCCCCCGCCACCGACCCGCTCGACGACCCGTTAACCGCCCCGTTCACCGCCTCCCGCCGCGCCGACGGCTGGTCCGCCGAGCGCCAGCGCGCCTTCCTCGAGGCGATCGCGGAAGGCCATGGCGTCGAGCGCGCCGCCGCGCGCGTCGGGCTCTCCGCCACCTCGGCCTTCGCCTTCCGCCGCTCGGCCAAGGGCAGCGCCTTCGCGCTCGGCTGGCGCGCCGCCACCCTGGTCGCGCGCGAGGCGGTGGCCGAGACGCTGGTGGTGCGCGCGCTCGAGCGCCAGACCGACACCTATGTCCGCGCACACCCTCTCCGCGCTCGGGCACCTCGATCGCGGACGCTCCGCCAATGCCGACTGACGCCGGCCGCCCCGCCCCCGCCCCCTCCCGCGCGGGTCAGCCCGCGCGCCGCGCCTGCCGGCGCGCGATCACGCCGCGGTAGTGATCCACCAGCGCGACCGCATGTTCGCGGTCGCTCAGCACCGTGTGCGCAGCGACCCCCGCGGCGCGGCGCACCAGCCGCTGGTCGCGCGAGAACAACGCGACGATCGCGCGCGCGCAGGCATAAGCGTCGCCGCTGCGATAGGTCTCGGCGAAGGCGGGCCGCGCCACCGCGGCGGAGCCACCGCGATCGGGCACGATCATCGGCAGGCCGGAGGCGAGCGCCTCCGACGCCACCATGCCGAACGGCTCGCTGTCGCCGCCGTGGATGAACGCGTCCGCGCTGGCCATGATCGTGGCGAGCTGGACGCGATCGAACACCGGCTGGAACATGCGCACGTGCGGGCTCTGCGCGATATGCCGCTCCAGCGTGCGCGTGTCGGGGCCGAGCCCCAGCAGCATCAGCCCGACCGGGATCGAGGTGCCCGCGCGCCGCGCTGCGTCGATCACCATCGGCCAGCGCTTCTCGGCGTGGTGGCGGCCGATGCCGATCAGCAGGTGCGCGTCCTCGGGCAGACCGCATTGCGCCAGCATCGCGGCGCGCAGCGCGGGGCTGCGCAGCGCGGGGGAGAAATGCGCGCGCTCGATCCCCAGCGTCATCGTCGCGTCGACGCGCAGACCGCGCGCGCGCAACCGCTCGGTCAGCACCGGGCCGTTGGTGACGACCGTGTCGAACGGCGCGAGGCAGCGCGCCATATACCGGTCATACCAGCCGAAGGCGCGCTCGATCGCGCCGGCGGAGGCGACCCGCGCGAACCAGCGCTTGGGATAGGCCTCCATATTGTCGTTGTGCATGAACCAGGCGCGGATCGCCGGCCCGCGCCAACCGGTGACGATCGCGGCGGATCGCCACGGCGAGCAATTCTCGATCACGTCGGGCTGGAGCCGGTCGAGCAGCGCGTGGACCGGCGCCGCGTCCCAGAACAGCCCATAGTTGGAGTCGAACGGCATGCCCGGCGACTTGACGTAATAGAGCAGGGCGCCGCCGGGCCGCTCCTCGACGCGATCCTCGCGACCGGGGGCGATCACGATCTGCTGGTGGCCCAGCTCCGACATGATCGCCATCTTGCGATCGAGATAGGAGCGCACCCCGCCGCCGTTGGGCGAGTAGAATTCGTTGACGTCGACGATCCGCATCGGTCGCGCGCCTCAGTCGGCGAAGCCGAAGCCGCCGAGACCGCGCAGATATTGGACGCGGATCGACGTGCGCGTGACGCCGGGGCCGACGTCGATCAGCGAATCGGCCAGTTTCGGGCGCGCGCGGCCGATCTTGCGGTTGCTGGGGAAGCCCGCGCCGTCGCTCCAGAAGTTGAACTTGCGCTTGCCGTCGCGGTCATGCCCGAGGAACAATGCGTAGCGGCCGGGGCGCGGCACGCGCAGGCAGATGTCCGCCGCGAGGCTCGCCGGCGGCGCCACCTCGATGCGGCGAAAGGTCTTGCCCGCCTCGGTCAACTTCTTGTCGCCGGCGAGGAAATCCTCCTCGTTGGCGGGGTAGAGTTCGAGCTTGAGCGTGCCCTTGCGGTCCTTGATCCCGGTGATGCTGGCCAGGATCGCAGGGCCGGGCGCCCCTGCGGCACAGGCGGCGGCATCCTGCCCCAGCACCTGCGCGCCGGCGGGGGTGGCGGCGCCGATCGCTCCCGCCACCGCCGCGAGCAGCGCGAGGCTCAGCCGGTATGTCGCCATCGCTGCACCCTTTCCCACACGTACACCGCCCCGAACAGGAGCGTCAGCAGCAGATGCATCACCAAGGTTGACGCCGCCGTGAACGCCATCAGGTCGGTCAGCGCGCGGTCATGCCCGATCACCAGGAACGCGAAGCTGGCGAAAAGGAGGTCTTTGTTGGGCAGCAGCGGCAGGCGCGACATCAATTGGCGCCCCGCCACCAGGAACAGCCACATCCCCACCGCGACGCTGGGGATCGCGTAGGACCAGGCCAGCGCGATGGTGACGGAGGTGATCGTGATGCGGAGCCAGTCGATCGCGAAGATGAACCACAGGTCACGGCGCGGCAGCGAGAAGACACGGCTGGAGAAAGCGACCGCCAGGATCGGAACCGCGAGCGCGAGGCCCAGCGACCATAACATGATGCGGACCAGATCGGGGTCGATCAGCTCATATCCCAGCGGCAGCGCGACCGCGCCGAGCAGGATCGCGGTGAGATTGCCGGTGATGCCCGAGACGATGCTGACGTCCTTCACCGCGCCGAACGGGGCCGCCACCATCTCCAGCCGCGCGCGCGCCCAGGCGTAGAAATAGGCGTCGCCCGAGTAACCGATGAGGATGTCGTTCGCGATCCGCTTCTTGTTGAGCGCCAGGAAGGCCGCCGCGGGCACGCGCCACAGCCGGCGGAAGATCACGAAGTCGCACACCGGCAAGGCGAAGTAGGACAGGAGGAAAAAGACATAGAAACCCGGCGAATCCGGAACGGTGCGGCGCAGGCCGGCGAGTCCGTGGTCGAGCAGCTCGTGGAGCAGCCCGACGATCATCGCCACCGTGACGACCGCGCCGAGCAGCGCGGGCCAGCGCCGTCGCAGCGACTCGACCGGGCGCAGCGCGACCAGCGGCGCCGCGGTGGCGGTCGCGGCGGCGGGGCTGGCGCTGGTGTCGGTCTGGGTCGTTGGCTCGTCCGCGCGCAATCGCTTGATCCTGTCCCGCGCGCCGGCGGGGTTGGGGGGGCGTCTAGCAGCGTGGGCGGGTACATTCCAGCGCGCGGGCCGGCGCGCTGTCCCGCACGCGGTCAGCCGTCGCCACCGCGGGTCAGTCCGCGCGCTCGTCCGTCAATTTCTCGGAGCGGCGCTCCATGGCGGTCTTGATCATCGCGGTCATCGGGTCGGCCAGCGCGAGCCCGAGGATGCCGAACAAGGCGCTCGCCAGGATCTGCGTGCCCAGCGTCAGCGCGGGCGGCAGGTCGACGGTGCGCTTCGCCACCATCGGGATCACGACATAGCCGTCGAAGGTCTGCACGACGACATAGACGACGATCGCCAGCACGCCGACATGCGCCCCCGCCGAGAAGCCCACCGCCACCATCAAAGCGCCCGAGATGAACGCGCCGATATTGGGGATGAAGGCGAGCAGCCCGGTGAGGATGCCGAGGATCAGCGCCATCGGCACCCCGACGATCCACAGAGCGATCGCGGTGAGCACGCCCTCGAACGCCATGCCGAGCAGCCGCCCCGCCAGCAGCCGCCGCAGCGTGCGCCCCATGCGGTTGACGGTCAGCGCGAACTCGGCGCGATGCGCCTCGGGCACCATCCATTGCAGGCCGCGCTCATAGACGCGCGGGTCCATCGCGACGAAGAGACCGATGACCATGATCATGAACAAGGTGGTCAGCGCTCCCATCGCGGTGCCCACCCAGCTCGTCACGCGGCCGACCGAGGACAGCGCCTGGCGCGACAGGCCGCTCAGGTCGGAGGCGCCGGGCATGAGCCCCTGCGCGCTCAGCCAGCCGGTGACGCGCATCGCCTGCGCCTCGACCGTGTCGCGCAGCTGCGCGACCTGTTGGCTGATCTGAACCCCCGCCAGATAGAAGGTGCCGAGCAGGAAGGCGATCGTCAGCAGGCAGACGATCAGCAGCCGCCAGCCGCGCCCGATCGGCAGCACGCGCCCGAGCAGCCGCACCCCGCCGTCGAGCAGCGCGGCAAAAACCAGCCCGGCGAAGATGATCAGCAGCGGCTGGACCAGCAGCACCACCAGCGCGATCGCGCTCGCCATGCCGAGCCACACCGCGGCGCGGCGGATCTCGTCGCGCGTCGCGGGGTCACGCACCTCGTGCGGGCTCGCGCCCGGTGTCACGTCCACCCGCTCGCCGCGGCGATCGAGCGGCGGGGTGGCGTCGCTCACCGCACGCGCTCGGGGTGGAGCGAGGTGCCGGCGCGGCCGGCGCGCAGCGCGTGCGGCCAGGTCAGCGGGTTCCACGTCGCCTCGCCGTCGACCGAGAAGGTGATGAACTCCGCGCGCCCGCCCAGATTCTCATAGGGCACCGGGCCGCCCAGCCCGCGCTCGAACCCGCCCAGCGCGAAGCGGCTGTCGGCGGAACGATCGCGATTGTCCCCCATCAGGAAGACGTGATTCGCCGGGATCTTGACGGGCCCGTAATTGTCGCCGGGGCTGTCGGGCTCGAGGTCGACCGTGTCGTAGCGGCGGCCGTTGGGCAAAGTCTCGGTGACGATCGGCAGCCGGCACACCACCGTGCCGTCGGCACGGGCGACGCGGGCGCCGGGATATTGCGCCGGGTCGCAGGTGGCGTTGGCGTCGACCGGGAGTTCCCTGACATGCTTCTCGCCGCGCTGCACCGCCACGCCGTTGAGGAACACCACGCCGCCGCGCACCGCCAGCGTGTCGCCGGGCAGGCCGATCACGCGCTTGATATAGTCGCTGCTCTGCCCCGGCGGGGTGACGATGACGACGTCGCCGCGCTCGGGCAGCTTGCCCCAGACGCGCCCGTGCAGGAAGGGCAGCTGCACCGACCAGCCGTCGACCGGGCGGTGGAAGACGAGGTCCTCGACGATCGCGACCGGGTTGGGGATGGTCGGCGAGACGAACGACCAGCCATAGGCATATTTGGAGACCACCAGCCGGTCGCCCACCATCAGCCCGGGCAGCATCGACTCGCTCGGGATATAGAAAGGCTTGGCGATGAAGCTGTGGAAGCCGAGCACGGCGAGCACCAGCCCGACCAGCCCCTTCACCTCGCCCCACCAGTCGAAGCGGCTGCGCGGGGGCGTGTCGGCGCGGCGCGCCAGCGGGGGCTCGCCGCTCAAGCTGATCTCATCGGCCATGGCGTCACGCCGCTCCCTTGCTCTCGACCGGCACCGCCTCGACGATCACGAAGGCCTGCGCCCAGGGGTGATCGTCGGTCAGCGTCAGATGGACCCGCGCGACGTGGCCCTCGGGTATCAGCGCGTCAAGCCGTTCCTTGGCGCCGCCGGTCAGCGCCAGCGTCGGCGCGCCCGAGCGCGCGTTGATCACGCCGATGTCCTTCATGAACACGCCCGCCTTGAAGCCGGTGCCGACCGCCTTGGAGAAGGCCTCCTTGGCGGCGAAGCGCTTGGCATAGGTACCCGCGCGGGTGAGCGGGCGCCGCGCGGCCTTGGCGCGTTCGACGTCGGTGAAGACGCGCGCCTCGAAGCGCTCGCCGAAGCGGTCGAGCGAGGACTGGATCCGCTCGATGTTGCACAGGTCGGAGCCGAGGCCGGCGATCACAGGATCCTCCCCCTCATCGCGCGCTCTCCATCGCGTCGCGCATGCGGCGGACGCTCGCGTCGAGGCCGACGAAGATCGCCTCGCCCACCAGGAAATGCCCGATGTTGAGCTCGCGCAGCTGCGGGATCGCCGCGATCGGCGCGACATTGTCGTAGGTCAGCCCGTGGCCGGCGTGGACCTCGATGCCGTTCTTCGCCGCCAGCGCCGCCGCGTCCGCCAGCCGGCGCAGTTCCCCGGCACGCGCCTCGCCCTCCAGCTCGGCGTAGCGGCCGGTGTGGAGCTCCACCACCGGCGCGCCGAGCTGGAGCGCGGCCTCGATCTGGCGCGGGTCGGGTTCGATGAACAGCGACACGCGTATCCCCGCGTCGCGCAGCGCGGCGACGATCGGCGCCAGCGCGGCACGCTGCCCGGCGGCGTCGAGCCCGCCCTCGGTGGTGCGCTCCTCGCGCTTCTCGGGGACGATGCAGGCGGCGTGCGGGCGATGGCGCAGCGCGATCGCGAGCATCTCGGGCGTCGCCGCCATCTCGAGGTTGAGCGGGATCGCCAGACCCGCGGAGAGCCGCGCGATATCGTCGTCGGTGATGTGGCGCCGGTCCTCGCGCAGGTGCGCGGTGATGCCGTCCGCCCCCGCCTCCGCCGCCAGCAGCGCGGCGCGGACCGGATCGGGGAAGGCACCGCCGCGCGCGTTGCGCACCGTGGCGACGTGGTCGATGTTGACGCCGAGGCGCAAGGCTGACGACGCGGCAGCCATCAGGCGGCGGCCCGGCTGCCCGGCTTGATCGCCGGGATCGCCGCCAGCTCGGGCGGCAGCGCGTCGGCGTCATAGGTGGGGACGTCGAGCCGGATCAGCGGGAAGAAGGGGACGCCCAGGTCCGCCGCGCCGTTCGACCGGTCGACCAGCGCGGCGCCGGCGACGACTCGCCCGCCCGCCGCGGTGATGGCGGCGATCGCCTCGCGGCTGGAGAGGCCGGTGGTCACCACGTCCTCCATCATCAGCACCTCCTGCCCCGGCGCCAGGCGGAAGCCGCGGCGCAGCTCGAACGTGCCGGTGGGCCGCTCGACGAACATCGCCTCGACGCCGAGCGCGCGCGCCATCTCATGCCCCGCGATCACCCCGCCCATCGCGGGCGACACCACCGCGCCGATGCGCTGCCGCAGCTCGCCCGGGAGGCGCGCCGCCAAGGCCTCCGCCAGCCGCGCGCCGCGGCGCGGGTCCATCAGCACGCGCGCGCACTGGAGATAGCGCGGGCTGCGCAGCCCGGAGGAGAGGATGAAATGCCCCTCGAGCAGCGCGTCGGCGGCGCGGAATTCGGCCAGCACCTCGTCGTCGGTCATCGTCGCCTCCACCTCCTCGCGCCTCTCGCGCGCCATAGGAGCGCGGGCGCCCGCGCGCAACGCACCGCCCCGCGGAAAACCCGCGCGCCGACCACCGCCGCGCGCCTGCCCACCCCCGGCCATCGCCGTCGCCGCCGCCGCGGCGCGCAGGGCCTTGAGGCGAGGGGGCGGTCTGCTATACGCACAACAGGAGGGGCAGGTTTGCCCGGCCCGCTGACGCGTGCGCCAGAGAGGGGTATAGAACACAACATGCTGACAACCGGGTTCAAGGCAGGTCGCGGCGCAGGCCGCAGAGGCCGACTGACGGGGATGATGCTGGCGCTGGGCCTCGTGCTCGGCAGCGGCGCCGCGGCGCAGGCCGCACCGGCGGCCCCCGCCGCGACGACGCCCGCCACCACCGCGACCGCCGCACCGAGCGGGCTGCGCCCCGCCGACGCCGATCAGGGCCCGGCGGGCGGCACCGTCCAGAAGGCCGACGCCGCGCCCGCCGCCCCCGCGCTGGCGATGGACGGCGCCCCCGCGATGGACGCACGCGTCGTCAGCACCGGCCCCAAGATCGGCCAGCCGGTCGACGGCGTGATCCACATCCAGCCGCAGGTCACCAAGAATGGCCTGCGCGCGCACTGGTTTCACGATCGCGTGCTGTTCCCGCTGATCACGATCATCTCGCTGTTCGTGCTGGCGCTGCTGGTGTTCGTGGTGATCCGCTTCCGCGCCAGCCGCAACCCGACTCCCTCCAAGACCAGCCACAACACCGCGATCGAGGTGGTGTGGACGCTCGCGCCGGTGCTGATCCTGGTCGCCATCGCGGTGCCCTCGATCGGGCTGCTCCAGGCGCAGTTCCGCCCCGCCCCGGCGGGCGCGGTGACGCTCAAGGCGATCGGCAACCAATGGTTCTGGAGCTACCAGTACCCGGATCACGGCGGGATCGAGATCACCGCCAACATGCTCAAGGAAGGCAATCAGGTCGCCGCGGGCGAGCGTGCGCGCAGCGACGCCGACGGCCCGCGCCTGCTCGCCACCGACAATCGCGTCGTGCTGCCGGTGGGCGTGCCGATCCGGCTGATCACCACCGCCAATGACGTGATCCACAGCTGGGCGGTCCCCGCCTTCTGGATCAAGCTCGACGCGATCCCGGGCCGCCTCAACGAGACCAGCTTCACCATCGACAAGCCCGGCCTCTATTTCGGCCAGTGCTCGGAGCTGTGCGGCGCGCGCCACGCCTTCATGCCGATCGCGGTGGAGGCGGTGCCGCCGGCGCAGTTCGCCGCCTGGGTGCGCGCCAAGGGCGGTTCGATGCCGGCCGCGGGCAAGCCCTCCGACAAGGTGATCCCGCAGCCCGGCGCCGACGGCTCGGCCGCGGTGATGGACGAGGCCGCGATGAGCAACGCGCTCACCGGCCCGACCGAGAACGGCACCGATACTCCCACCCCTTCCCCGCAGGGCGCGACCGGCAACCCCGGTGGCGTCGGCGAAGCCGGACGCTAAGACGATGACCGACACCGCGCTCCACCCGTCCGCCTTCCAGGCGCACGATCACGGCCACCATGACGCGCACGCCGACCACAAGCCCGGCTTCTTCGCGCGCTGGTTCATGTCCACCAACCACAAGGACATCGGGACGCTCTACCTGCTCTTCGCGATCGCCGCGGGGATCATCGGCGGCGCGATCTCGGGGCTGATGCGCGCCGAGCTGATGCATCCGGGGATCCAGTATCTGCCGGGCTGGGCGGCGATGCTCCACGGCGGCACCGAGCAGAGCTTCGACCAGGCGCTTCACCTGTGGAACGTGCTGGTCACCGCGCACGGGCTCATCATGGTGTTCTTCATGGTGATGCCCGCGATGATCGGCGGCTTCGGCAATTGGTTCGTGCCGATCATGATCGGCGCGCCCGACATGGCCTTCCCGCGGATGAACAACATCAGCTTCTGGCTGCTCATCCCGGCGTTCACTTTGCTGCTGGCCTCGCCCTTCTTCGGCGGCGCGGGCACGGGCTGGACGGTCTATGCCCCGCTCTCCACCTATGGCGAGCCGGGGCCGTCGGTCGACATGGCGATCCTGTCGCTCCACCTCGCGGGCGTCAGCTCGATCCTCGGCGCGATCAACTTCATCACCACGATCTTCAACATGCGCGCGCCGGGCATGACGCTGCACAAGATGCCGCTGTTCGCCTGGTCGGTGCTGGTCACCGCCTTCCTGCTGCTGCTGGCGCTGCCGGTGCTCGCCGCGGCGATCACGATGCTGCTGACCGACCGCAATTTCGGCACCACCTTCTACGATCCCGCCGGCGGCGGCGACCCGGTGCTGTACCAGCATCTGTTCTGGTTCTTCGGCCACCCCGAAGTGTACATCATGATCCTGCCGGGCTTCGGCATCATCAGCCACATCATCGCCACCTTCAGCCGCAAGCCGGTGTTCGGCTATCTCGGCATGGCCTATGCCATGGTGGCGATCGGCGTGGTCGGCTTCGTGGTGTGGGCGCACCACATGTTCACCACCGGCATGAGCGTCAACGTGAAGATGTACTTCACCGCGGCGACCATGGTGATCGCGGTGCCCACCGGCATCAAGATCTTCTCCTGGATCGCGACGATGTGGGGCGGCTCGCTGCGGTTCCCGACGCCGATGGTCTGGGCGATCGGCTTCATCTTCATGTTCACCGTCGGCGGCGTGACCGGCGTGGTGCTCGCCAACGGCGGGGTCGACGACTATATGCAGGACACTTATTACGTCGTGGCGCACTTCCACTACGTGCTCAGCCTCGGCGCGGTGTTCTCGCTGTTCGCCGGCTTCTATTACTGGTTCCCGAAGATGAGCGGGCGGATGTATTCGGAGCTGCTCGGGCAGCTGCACTTCTGGGTGTTCTTCGTCGGCGTGAACCTGCTGTTCTTCCCGATGCACTTCCTCGGGTTGCAGGGGATGCCGCGGCGCTACCCGGATTATCCCGACGCCTTCGCGCATTGGAACGAGGTGGCGACGATCGGCTATATGATCATGGCGGCGGGGATGGTGATCTTCTTCGTCAACATCATCTGGTCGCTGGTCGCGGGCAAGCAGGCGCCCGACAATCCCTGGGGTGCCGGCGCGACCACGCTGGAGTGGACGCTGTCGAGCCCGCCGCCGTTCCACCAGTTCGAGACCTTGCCCAAGATCGACTGAGGCACCGCCTCACCCGACCCGATCGCCGGCGCCGCATCCTCCCGGATGCGGCGCCGGTCGCGTTTCGGGGCTCAGCGAAGCCGGTGGCCGTAGCCGTCCTGGACCTCGACCGGCCCGAGGTTCAGCGCGCGGATGCCCGCCTCGATCTTGCGCAGGTCTCCCGCGATCGACCAGACGAGATCGTCCGCCCGGAACGACTCGCGCGCCACCGCCTGCGCCTCGGGCAAGGTGATGCTGTGCACGATGGGTGCGAGGTGGACGCTATAGTCGAGCGGCAGGCCGCGATCCTGCGCGTCGACCATGATGATCTGATAGGCCAGGTTCGAGACGAGCTGCCACGAGATCGAGTCGAGGTAGACGGTGCGCTGCTCCTCGAACTCCTTGGCGGTGATCGGCCGCGCGTCGGTGTAATCGTGTAGCTCGCGCAGGATCTCGCGGATCGACTCGACCGTCTTGTCGGTCTGCACCGCGCCGCCGAGGGTGAAGGTGCGCTGCGAGCGGAGCGATGCACCCAGCCCCGAGTGGAAGCCGTAGCTCCACCCCTTGTCCTCGCGCAGGTTCATGTTGAGCCGGCTGGAGAAGCTGCCGCCCAGCGCACCATTGGCGAGCTGCTCGATCAGCGCGTGCCGCGGCTCCCACCGCCCGATCAGCCGCCCCGCGGTGATCTGGCTCTGCTCGGCGCCGGGGACATCGATCAGCACCACGCGCACCCCGGTCGGTCGCGCGGGCGGCGCATCGATCGTCGGCGCAGGCTTCACCCCCTTGTGCCAGTCGCCCAGCCCGCGTTCCAGCAGCGCACGCGCTTCGTCGAGCGTGACATCGCCGATGAAGTAGGCGGTGAGATTGGCGGGGGCGACCTCGTGCGCGTAGAAATCGAGCAGCGCGTCGCGCGTCACCTGCTTGGCCTCGGCGCGCGTGCGGATATGGCCATACCAATGGTCCGGCCCCCACAGCGCGCGGCTGAACAGCCCGCTCTGCCAGCTTCGCGAGTCGCGCTCGAAGCCGTCATAGCTGCGATCGACGCCCACCAGGAATTCGTCGATCTTGCGCTGCGGGAAGATCGGCTCGCGCAGGACCTCGGTGACGAAATCGACCGCCTCGCTCAAGCCGGCATGGTCGGTGCTGAAGCTGATCTTGCTCTGCCGCTCATCGCTCGAGCTCGACGGCGCGATGGCGAGCGCGCGCATCCGGCCGCCGATCGCCGACTCGCCGTAGCGGCGACTGCCCTCGAAGAGGCTGCCGAAGGTGTGCGCGGCGAGCCCGCGCGGATAGGGGTGGTCGATCGCGCTGCCGGTGGCGAAGACGAGCGACACCGATACCATCGGCACGCGCGGGCGGCGCACCACCACCAGCTGCGCACCGTTGGACAACGTAGCGCGCTCGATCGGCGCGAAGGGCTCCTGCACCTCGACCGCCGGCGGTACTTTGGGCAGCCCGGAGCGATCCACCGAGCCGGCGACCGCCGGGCTGGTCGTCGGCTCCGGGTCGTCGCGCTCGTTGATATAAGGGCGATCGAGCCAGCGCCGCGCCGCCGCGGCGATCGTCTGCGGGGTGGCCTCTTTCTCCCAGCGGCGCGTCTGGAGGAAGCGCAGCGGATCGCCGCGGGACAGTTCGCCCGCCTCGAGGATCGACCCGACCGATTCGGGATCCTCGAGCGCCGCGAGGAACGATTTGTCCTTGATGTGGAGATTCTCGCGCAGCGTCGTGGCGTCCGGCCCGGTCTGCTTCAATTGCGCCAGCGCCGCGTCGAGCCGTCGCTCGGCGTCGGCCGCATCGGCGCCGGGCTTCAGATCGACCGCGATCGAGAAGGTGCCGTTGAGCGCGGCGTCGTTATAGCTGGCATAGACGCCGCGCGCCGGCCCATCGTTCTCGACGAGCGCGCGATTGAGCGCCGATTGCGGCGTGCCCGTGATCGTCTCCTGCAGAACCTGGAGCAGCACGCCGTCCTGCTCGTCCGCGCTCGGAACCGGCCAGGTCCGCGCGAACGAGCTGCCACCGCCCTTGCTGAAGAAGTGGAGGTCCTTGCGCTCGTCGAGCACCGGGACCCAGCGGCTGATCTGCTGGACCAGATGCCCGGGGCGGACGTCCTTGAAATACTTCGTCACCTTCTCGCGTGCCTCGGCCGGATCGATGTCGCCCGCGAGCAGCAGGATCGCGTTGGACGCGCCATAATAGGTGTCGAACCAGGTGCGCACGTCATCGACGCTGGCGGCATCGAGATCCTGCATCGAGCCGATCACCGTATGCGCATAAGGGTGGGTCGACGGGTAGAGAGCGGCGCGAAGCGCATCGGCGCGCGCGTTGCTGTCGGGCGTGCCGGTCTGCCGCTTCTCGTTCTTGACCACCGCGCGCTGGCCGTCGAGCGCCGCGGTGTCGATCGCGCCGGGCAGATATTGCATCCGGTCGCTCTCCATCCAGAGCGCGAGGTCGAGCGCGCGCTTCGGCACCAGCTCGAAATAGCGCGTCCGGTCGGTCGTCGTGTTGCCGTTGATGTTGCTGACGCCGCTCTGGAGAAAGGGCGTGAAATACTCGCCTTTGCGATGCTCCGTCTCCTGGAACATCATGTGCTCGAACAGGTGCGCGAAGCCGGTCTTGCCCGCGGGTTCGTCCTTGGAGCCGACGCGATAGGTGAGCGAGACGAGCACCTTGGGCGCGGTGTGGTCGGTATAGACCAGCACCGTCAGGCCATTGGGCAGCGTGAACCGATCATAGACCAGCCGCGTCCGCTCCACCTCGTCCGGCGCGACCGCGGGCGGCCGGTGCGGCGCCGCCGTCGCCGCCGCCAGCGCATGGGTCGACACCATACAGCCCATCGCTGCGGCCATCACTCGCAATATTCTACAGGTCATTGATCCACCAGCCAGTTGTCGAGGCCCTCGCGAGAGCCCTTGAGACGTGTCGACTGATTGTAGCGGCGCCTTTCCCAATCACCGCGGCCCGGCTGTTAGAGTTTCTACTTACAATAGAAGATTATCTGCCGCCCTGCTGTGGCGCCCAGTCCTGGCCTATTACTCTCTATAAGTTCCTCTACCACGCGCGGCACGGTCAGCGGCCAATTTCATTGGCCAGCCGACCCGAACGCGGGTGGACACAAAGGGGGGTTTCATGGTCAACATACGGAAGCGTAAGGCTTTACTTCTCATCGGCGTGGCATTGTTGCCGGCCACCGCGGTCGCGCAGACGCCGGTCGACACGGCGGCATCGCGCACCGATCCGGCGCCGACGACGCCGGCGCGCCCCAGCGACGACAGCGAGACCGTGGTGGTCACCGGCTCCCGGCTCAGCGGGATCGATCCCACGTCCGACGTCAAGATCTACAGCGCGGACGATATCCAGGCGCTGGGGGTCTCCAATCTCCAGGACTTCTTCCGCACGCTACCGCAGAACCAGGCATCGGTCGGCACCGGCCTCAACAATCGCAGCAGCACCGAGGTGGCGTTCGATCAGGGCGCGCTCGGCGGGCTCGGCGTGGCGGGGGTCAACCTGCGCGGGCTCGGCACCAGGAACACGCTGGTGCTGGTCAACGGGCGCCGCGTCGCGGGCGCGGCGGGGATCGAGGAAGGCTTCGTCAACATCAACACGATCCCGCTCGCCGCGGTCGACCGGATCGAGATCAGCCTCGGCGGCAGCGGCGCGGTCTATGGCGCGGACGCGCTCGGCGGCGTGGTCAACATCATCCTCAAGAAGAATTATCACGGCCTCTCGGCGAACGGCCGGCTGGAAACGTCGAGCAGCGGCGCGGCCAACCGGCAGTCGAGCCTCACGGCGGGGACCGGGTGGCGCGGCGGCTCGCTGACGCTGACCGGATCGGTATCGACCACCGACCCGGTGCTCAACCGCCGGATCGGCTATGTCACGCACGATTACCGCCGCTATTTCACGCGCGAGCAGCTCAGCGCGCTCGGGCGAACGAAGATGAACCTCGACTTCCGCAGCGGCCTCGACAGCGCGCAACCCGGCGCGATCAACATCCAGTACCTCACCCCGAAAACCCGGCATCCGAACGGCACCACCACCGTGAACTACTTCCTGCAATATCACGGCAAAGGTGCCTGGCCCCTCGCCAAGAACGACTTCGGCGGCGTCGACAACGACACGATCGCCCTCAACATCCCGCGCGAGGCGGCCGAGTATAACCGCACCTACGGCCTGTCGGCGCGGCTGGAACAGGCGATCACCGACCGGCTCCGCTTCACGCTGGATTATGCAGGTTCGCGATCGCACTACCATCTGTCGGAGACCTGGGACAAACTGGTCCTTGAGGGCCTGCCGCCAGAGCAGGCCTATAGTCCGGTCCACCGCGCCGATCTGCCGCCTGACGCGACGAACTACGGCGCGGCGGTCTATTACTTCCCGGCGGCGGAATATGCGGATGGTCGGCAGCGGCCCGGCTTCACGCGCTCCTGGATCCAGTCCGACGGCGTCACCGCAGGGCTGAGCTATCACCTCGGCAAGAACACCGAGCTCACCGGCAACTTTTCCTACTCGCAGAACCGCGCGCGCGGCAGCCAGCTCGGCTGGGTGCAGGCCGTCAAAATCAACGGCGACACCGGCGCGTGCGTCGGGGTGCAGAGTGAGAAGGTCACCCCGCACATCGAGCAGGTCGTCGCTCGGCAATGCGCCGCGCTGACCAGCCCCGATCCGGCGCTGGCCTTCAACTTCAACAACGACGGGACGCAGCACGGCGGCGCGCCGCTCTCCACCTTCTTCCTGCCGCAGGCCTATCTGTCCGACATCTCCTGGCAGACGTCGGCGGACGTCCTGTTCACCGCCGCGCCGCTGCGCCTGCCGGCGGGGCTGGTGCAGGTGTCGCTGGGGGCAGAGACCTATGACAATGGCGTCCGTGCCCAGCGCATCCGCGCTCAGACCGGCGAGGACGTCAACAGCCGCGTGATCGCCGGTTATGCCGAGCTGCGCGTGCCGCTGGTCGGCACCCGGATGGCGGTGCCACTGGTCAGCACGCTCGATGCCTCGTTCAAGGCGCGCTACGATCGATTCGATTCGACCGGGCCGATCGGCACGGTCGACCATGTGCCGCCGGAGCAGCACGGCACGCTGATCCGCGGCACCTCGACCTTCGCGCGGATCAGCCCCGGCGTGGGCCTCGCCTGGGCGCCGGTGCAGGGATTGACGCTGCGCGGTTCGTGGGGCTCGACCTTCTCGCCGCCCGACTTCACCCAATTATATGACATCCACGCCGGCGTACCCGACAGCGAGTTCATCTTCGCCGATCCGCTCTCGCCGGACTGGGACTATGATTTCGGTCGCGAGATCCCCAAAACCTATCTTGCCAACCCCCAGCTACGCCCCTCGGTGTCGAGCACCTATGAGGCGAGCCTGAACATCGCGCCGTCCGGCGTGCTCAATCACTTCATCCTGAACGTCGACTATTACAAGACGACGATCCGCGACGAGATCGACATCTCCAGCCATCTGCGCGACCTGCTGCCGCCGAAGGAATATTATGGGCTGAAGGAGTTCTTCGTGCGCGACGCGGGCGGCTTCCTCCAGGCCGAATATTTCAAGCCGATCAACGTCGGCAGAGCGCTCAGCGAATCGGTCGACGTCGACGTCAGCTACACCGTTCGCACCCATGTCGCCGCGATCACGCCGTCGCTCTCCTGGTCGCGCGTCCTGCGGCAGGAATATACCTACCACCAGAGGGTGCTGCGTGCCCAGGTCGGCACCGCCAACGGCCTCGATCGCTTCCGCCTCAACGGGGCGCTCGACGTCACCAGCCATCGCTGGTTCGTTCGGCTCAGCGCACATTACTTGCCGTCGTACATCAACAATTACGGGATGGCCTATGAGGACGGGCATTTCAACGATCAGGATAGCGACGGACAGATCGACCGGCCCATGCCGGTGCACAGCCTCACCACCTACGACCTGACGGCACGCTGGCGCCTCTCCCCGGCGACGACGTTCAGCGTCGGCGGGCGCAACATCTTCCATGCCAAGGCGCCGTTCGCGCTGATCGACCGCCGCCCGTTCGACGCCAGCCGCTACGACCTGCGCGGCCGCGTCCTCTATTGCGAGGCGCGGCTGGAATTCTGATCCGCGGCGGAGTCGGCGCGGTCGATCGCGCCGGCGACGCTCATCCCTCGTCCAGCGCGGCGGCGATCCAGTCGCGCACCACGCGCACGCGCGCGAGCGTGTCACGCTGCGTCGTCGCGATCGATTCAGCCGTCGCGATCGCGTCGGCGTCGCTCGCAGGGGCCGACGGCGCCTTGCTCTCGGTATCGCCTGCCGTGCCGCGCTCGCGCGCGAACAGCTGCTGCACGCCTTTGATGGTATAACCCTCGCGCTGCAGCAGATGCGCGATCCGCTCGACCAGCGCGACATCGGTCGGGCGGTAATAGCGGCGCTTCCCCGCGCGCGTCACCGGGCGCAGCTGGGGGAAGCGCTCTTCCCAATAGCGCAGCACATGAGGGGCGACCCCGGTCGCCTGCGCGACCTCGCCGATGGTCCGAAAGGCGGCGGCGGATTTCTCGTCCGACGCCACGATCGTCAGCTGGCACCCACGATACGGTCACGCATCATCTGGCTGGCGCGGAAGGTCAGCACGCGGCGCGGCGCGATCGGCACCTCCACCCCGGTCTTGGGATTGCGCCCGACGCGCTCCCCCTTGTCGCGCAGCACGAAGGTGCCGAAGCCCGAGATCTTGACGTTCTCGCCCTCGGCCAGCGCGCCGCACATCTTCTCCAGGATCTGCTCGACCATGCGCGCCGAATCGGCGCGGGAGAGGCCGACGCGGCGGTGCAGCGCCTCGGCCAGATCGGCACGCGTCAGCGTCCCAGCTTGCGTCATGACCCCGCTCCCCCCTTCAGATGAAAAGACAGTCATTACTGTTCGTTATAGTGCAATCGATATCATGTCGATCGCCCGACCGCCAGTCAGGGTCAGTAACGCAACACCGCCGCGCCCCAGGTAAAACCGCCGCCCATCGCCTCCAGCACGATGATCTGTCCCGTTCGGATACGGCCGTCGCGCACCGCCTGGTCGAGCGCCAGCGGCACCGAGGCGGCGGAGGTGTTGGCATGCTGGTCGACCGTCATCACCACCTTCTCGGCGGGCAGCGACAATTTGCGCGCGGTAGCGTCGAGGATCCGCGCATTGGCCTGATGCGGCACGACCCAGTCGACCGAATCGGTCGGCAGGCCCGCGGCGGCGAGCGCCTCCTCCATCACCGCGGCGAGGTTGACCACCGCGTGGCGAAACACCTCGCGCCCCTTCATCCGCAGCTTGCCGACGGTGCCCGTGGTGGAAGGCCCGCCGTCGACGTAGAGCAGGCCGTTGTGGCGCCCGTCGGCGTGGAGCCGCGTCGCCAGGATGCCGCGCGCCGCCGGGTCGGCATTGTCCGCGGGCATGTCCTGCGCCTCGAGCACGATCGCGCCCGCGCCGTCGCCGAACAGCACGCAGGTGGTGCGATCCTCCCAGTCGAGCAGCCGGCTGAAGGTCTCGGCGCCGATCACCAGCGCGCGGCGGTGCGCGCCGGCGCGGATCATGCTGTCCGCCACCTGCACCGCGTAGAGGAAGCCCGAGCAGACCGCGGCGACATCGAACGCGACGCAATCGTCGATTCCCAGCATCGCCTGCACCTTGGTGGCGGTGGCGGGGAAGGTGTTGTCGGGCGTGGCGGTGGCCAGCACGATCAGGTCGATGTCCTGCGGCGTGACGCTGGCGGCCGCGATCGCGGCGACCGCGGCGTCGCGCGCCAGCGTCGCGGTGGTCTCGCCCTCGCCCGCGATATGGCGGAAGCGGATCCCGGTCCGCTCGACGATCCACTCGTCGGACGTGTCGACCCGCTCGGCCAGCTCGGCGTTGGAGACGCGTCGCGCCGGCAGCGCCGCGCCCGTCCCCGTCAGCACCGCACGGATCATGCGGCGGCCTTGGCTTCGAAATGACGCAGGTCGTCGGCGATGCGGCGCGCCAGATCGGCCTTCACCATCTTGGCGGCGTTGCCGATCGCGGTGGCGACGCCGCGCTCGTTGGCGCTGCCGTGGCTCTTGAGCACCAGCCCGTTGAGCCCGAGGAAGACCGCGCCATTGTGGTTGTTGGGATCGAGATGGTCGCGCAGCAGCTCGGTGGCGGGGCGCGAGATCAGGAAGCCCAGCTTGGAACGGACCGAGCTGGTGAAGGCGCGCTTGAGCAGGTCGCCGACGAAGCGCGCGGTGCCCTCGGCGGTCTTGAGCGCGATATTGCCCGAGAAACCGTCGCACACGATCACGTCATGCTCGCCGCGCGACAGCCGGTCGCCCTCGACGAAGCCGGCGAAGTCCATCGGCAGATGGCCCGCGGCGCGCAGCATCTGCGCGGCGTCGCGGATCTCCTCGGTGCCCTTCTGGTCCTCGCTGCCGATGTTGAGCAGCGCGACGCGCGGCGATTCGAGATCGAGCGTGGTGCGCGCATAGGCCGCACCCATCACCGCGAACTGGACGAGGTTGCGCGCGTCGCACTCGGTGTTGGCGCCGAGATCGAGCACCACCACGTCATTGTCGCCCAGCGTCGGCAGCAGCGCGGCGAGCGCGGGGCGGTCGATCCCGGGCATGGTGCGCAGCGACAGCTTGGCCATCGCCATCAGCGCGCCGGTGTTGCCCGACGACACCGCCGCACCGGCGCGGCCCTGCTTCACCAGATCGATCGCGATGCCCATCGAGGTGGTGCGCGCGCGGCGGATCGCCTGGCTCGGCTTCTCGTCGCCCGCGATCACGTCGGGGGCGTGGACGATCTCGGAATGTTGCGAGAGGTTCGGGTGGCCCTTGAGCCCCTCGGCGATCGCCGACTCGTCACCCACCAGCAGGAAGCTGACGTCGTCGAAGCGGCGGCGCGCGCGCGCCACCCCGGCCAGCATGACCGCCAACCCCTCGTCGCCGCCCATCGCATCGACGGCGATCCGGGACCTGTCGGACATCACTGGACCCAACTCCTGATGCTCAGCCGCGGCAAGCCCGCGGTCAGGCGTCGACCGCGATGACCTCGCGACCGTTGTAGTGACCGCAAGCGGTGCACAGATTGTGCGGGCGCTTCAGCTCGCCGCAGTTCGGGCACTCCTGGAACGCCTCGACCGAGAGCGCGTCGTGCGCACGGCGCATGCCGCGGCGGGAGGGAGAAGTCTTTCGCTTGGGGACGGCCATCGCGGCACCTTGATCTGTCTAAGAGTTCGTAACTGCGACGAGCCGATGTCCGACGCCGCGCGGCCGACGCGAGAGCCGGCCGCGGCGGACAGCCGGGCATCGGCTCGTATCGCGAAGCCCCGCGCCTATACCGATTTCCGCCACTGTTGCAAGTCGCCGTCACCTGTCTCTCCGCTGCGCCACCAACGAGCGAGCGCCGCAATTGATGCGCCGGCGGTCGCAGCGCAAGTCCCTCTCCCCTCGCGCGAATCAACCTCGAGCGCGGGTCATTGCGCCAGCACCCGGTCGCTCACGAACATATTGTGCCGCCGCTCGTGCGCGAAGGTGCTCGGCTGGCCGTGCCCGGGGATGAAGGCGGTGGCATCGCCGAGCGGCCACAATTTGGTGGTGATCGATTCGATCAGCTGCTGGAAATTGCCCTGGGGCAAATCGGTCCGCCCGATCGAGTTCTGGAACAGCACGTCGCCCACCTGCGCGAAGTTCGACGGCGCGTGGTGGAAGATGACATGGCCCGCGGTGTGGCCGGGCGTGTGATAGACGTCGAGCACCAACTCGCCGACGCTCACCGTGTCGCCGTCGTTCAGCCAGCGGTCAGGCTCGACGACATGGCCCTCGATCCCCCATTGCTTGCCGTCCTCGTCGAGCCGCGCGAGCCAGAAGCGATCGCCCTCGTGCGGCCCCTCGATCGGCACGCCGAGCGAGTCGGCGAGCGGCTTGGCCGCGCCGGCATGGTCGATATGGCCGTGGGTCAGCAGGACCTTCTCGACCGTCACCCCGGCGCGCGCGATCGCTGCCTCGATCCGCGGCAGGTCGCCGCCGGGATCCACCACCGCGGCGCGCATCGTCGCGGTACACCAGATCAGGGTGCAATTCTGTTCAATCGGGGTGACCGGGATGATCGCCGCGCGCAGCGGGGTATCGCTCATGGCTCGCTCCTGACGCGGTCCGTGGCGCCGCGCGCCCCCGCATAGCCGCGCCGCGCGCGCTTGTCACAACCGCGCGGCACGACCGCTCGCCTGCGACGAATCGCCGCACTTCGAACGTCTTCGCTGCAATCCGTCGGTGCGCGGCGGCTTGCCCGCGCGGCGCGGCGCGGGCATCACCACGTCATGGTGCTCGAACCGCCTTTCGTGCTGCTCGACGATGCGCGACCCGGTGCGGGGCCAGCGCGGCTCTATACCCGGCCCCGCCGGGTGCTCACCGCGACCGCGCCCGACGAGATCGCGGCGCTGCTCCATGAGGCGGCCGCGGGCCAGGCCGACGCCGCGGGCTTCCTGTCCTATGGCGCGGGCGTCGCGTTCGAACCCGCCGCGGGCGCGGCGGCGCGCGACGCCGACGCGCCGCCGCTCGCCTGGTTCGGCCTGTTCGACGGGTGGGCGGCGGTGGACGACGTCGCCGCGCTGCTGCCCGATCCCGCGGCGAGCTGGGTCGGACCGCCCGAGCCCGAGCCGAAGCGCGAGGAATATGCCGCGATGTTCGCGCGCGCGCAGGCGCTGATCGCGGCCGGCGACCTGTATCAGCTCAACCTCACCTTCCGCGCGCGCGTCCCGTTCCTCGGCGATCCGCTCGCGCTGTACGCGCGGTTGCGCCCGCACGCGCGCGCCGGCTGGGGCGCGATCGTCGCGACCGGGCAGCATCTCTTGCTCTCTTTCTCGCCCGAGCTGTTCGTCGCGCTCGACGGCACGCGGCTGACGTGCCGCCCGATGAAGGGCACCGCGCGCCGCCACGACGATCCCGCCGCGGACGCGGGCGCGGCGCGCGCGTTGCGGGAGGATGCCAAGCAGCGCGCCGAGAACCTGATGATCGTCGACCTGATGCGCAACGATCTGGCGCGCGTCGCGGTGGCAGGCAGCGTCGCGGTGCCGGCGCTGTTCGACGTGGAACAATATCCGAGCGTCCACCAGCTCACCTCCACCGTCACCGCGACGCTGGCACCGGGGCGCGGCGCCGCCGACGTGCTCGGCGCGCTGTTCCCGTGCGGCTCGATCACCGGCGCGCCCAAGGTGCGCGCGATGCAGGCGATCGCCGCGATCGAGCAGGGCAGCGCGCGCGGGGTCTATACCGGCGCGATCGGCCGGATCGACGCGGACGGCGACGCGCAGTTCAATGTCGCGATCCGCACGTTGACGATCACACCCGCGGGCACCGCCTCGCTCGGCGTCGGGGGCGGGATCGTCGCCGACTCGGGCCTCGACGAGGAATGGGACGAGGCGCTCGCCAAGGCGGATTTCGTCGCGCGCGCCGCCACCATGCCCGATCTGATCGAGACGATCGCCTTCGATCCGCTGGAAGGCCTGCTGCTGGTCGACCGCCATCTCGCCCGGATGAAGGCGAGCGCGGCGGCCTTGGGCTTCACCTTCGATCGCCATGCGGTGCGCAACGAGCTGCAGGCCGCGACCTTCCGGCTGCGCGAGGGCGCGCGCGTGCGGCTGGTGCTGGCGGCGTCGGGCGCGATCGCGATCGAGGTGAGCCCGCCGCCCACCGCCCCCGCCGCACCGCTGCGTGTCGCCTTGGTGCCGCTGCCGGTCGGCACGCGCGACTGGCGCTTGTGCCACAAGAGCAGCGACCGCGGCTTCTACGACGCCGCGCGCTTGCGATCGGGCGCGGACGAGGTGGTGTTCGTCGATCCCGCGGGACGGCTCACCGAGGGCAGCTTCACCACGCTGTTCGTCGAGCGCGACGGCGCGCTGGTGACGCCGCGCGCGGGCGCGCTGCTGCCGGGCGTGCTGCGCGCCGAGCTGCTCGCGGACGGGCGCGCGGTGGAGGGCGAGCTGGTGGCGGCGGATCTGGCCGGGGGCTTCCTGCTCGGCAATGCACTGCGCGGGCTGATGCGCGCCACGCTCGCGGTTGCACAATGAGGGCGCGCGTCGCATAGGCACGCGCGTTCGCTCATTAAAGGCGCCCGTCATGCACACCTCCGCCGCGCTCGACCGCATCAATCCCTCCCCCACGCTGGCGATCACCAGCCGCGTGCTGGAGCTGAAGCGTGCCGGCGTCGACGTGATCGGGCTGGGCGCGGGCGAACCCGATTTCGACACGCCCGATTTCGTCAAGGAGGCCGCGATCGCGGCGATCCGCGCGGGCAAGACCAAATATACCAACGTCGACGGCACGCCCGAGCTGAAGGAGGCGATCGTCGCCAAGTTCAAGCGCGAAAACCGGCTGGACTATACCCCGGCGCAGATCAGCGTGAACGTCGGCGGCAAGCACACCTTGTTCAACGCGCTGGTGGCGACGCTCGACGCGGGGGACGAGGTGATCGTGCCAGCGCCTTACTGGGTGAGCTATCCCGACGTGGTGCAGTTCGCGGGCGCGACGCCGGTGATCGTCGCCGCGGGCGCCGACGTCGGCTACAAGCTGACGCCCGCGATGCTCGAGGCGGCGATCACGCCGCGGACCAAGTGGGTGATCCTCAACTCGCCCTCCAACCCGACCGGCGCGGCCTATACCGTGGACGAGCTCAAGGCGCTCGGCGCGGTGTTCGAGCGGCATCCGCACGTGTGGATCTTCGCCGACGATATGTACGAGCATATCGTCTACGACGATTTCCGCTTCGCCACGATCGCCGAGGTGTGCCCGTCGCTGTACGAGCGCACGCTGACGGTCAACGGCTGCTCCAAGGCCTATGCGATGACCGGCTGGCGGATCGGCTTCGCGGGCGGTGCGCCGTGGCTGATCAAGGCGATGAGCAAGCTCCAGTCGCAATCGACCAGCAACCCCTGCTCGATCGCGCAGGCCGCCGCGGTGGCCGCGCTGACGGGGGACCAGTCGTTCCTCAAGGAGCGCGCGGCGGCGTTCCAGACACGCCGCGACCTGGTGGTCGGGATGCTCAACGCGGCCGAGGGGATCACCTGCCCCACCCCGGAGGGCGCCTTCTACGTCTATCCCGACGTCAGCGGCGTGATCGGCAAGTCGACCCCGGCCGGGCGAACGATCGAGACCGACAGCGATTTCGTCGGCTATCTGCTCGACGACGCCAAGGTCGCGGCGGTGCAGGGCGTCGCCTTCGGCGTCTCGCCCGCGATGCGGATCAGCTATGCCACGTCCGAGGCCTTGCTGACCGAGGCGTGCCACCGCATCCAGGCGGCCTGCGCCGCGCTGCGCTGATCCGCGCGACGGTTACGAACGGAAACGATTCTGTTCGAACGTTGACATATCCGCGTAAGGATCGGCCGCCTATATGGGCGCCAGATGAACGGTCGACCCATCGGCGGTTCATCGCCTGACCCCTATCCCTCCAGCCCTGCGGCGCGCTGACGCGTCGCCCGAACCGGAGCCGGCCGCGCGAGCGGCACGAGAAGAGAGTAAGCCTATGACCCGCCTCATCAAGTCCAGCTTCGCGCGCCAGTTCGCCGGCGGCTTCCTGATCGGCGCGGTGGCGATGCTCGGCATTCACGCGAGCCAGGCCGAGACGCCGACCCACGCTTACGCCGCGACTCATGTCGCGCGCTGACGAGGCCGTCGCGGTCGCCTGATCCCCTACGCCCCTCCGCCCTCACGGAGGGAGGGGCGGCCTGGAGCCCTAGCTCTAGCCACCCCGCGACGGGCGCGATCTCCGTCGCAGCCATGCTCCGCCGCGCCGCGTGTTCTCGCGAGCGGCCCCGCCCCGTTGCCGTCGCCTCGCGCGCTCCCCATCTTGCCGGGCATGACAACGCTCCGCCCCACTCGCCTCGCCGCGCTCGCGCTCGGTGCCACGCTGCTCGCGGGCTGCGGCGCGGCGCAGGCCGAGCGCGCGGTGCCGATCCCCGCCGCCGCGCGCGACGTCGCCCCTGCCCCGGGGCTCCAGACCGCGGTGCTCGCGGGCGGTTGCTTCTGGGGCGTGGAGGCGGTGTTCCAGCAGGTGCGCGGGGTGCGGGACGTCACCGCGGGCTATGCCGGCGGCACCGCCGCGACCGCAAATTATCGCGATGTCAGCAGCGAGACGACCCGCCACGCCGAGGCGGTGCGGATCCGCTACGATCCGCGCGTCGTCAGTTACGCCACGCTGCTGCGCGTCTTCTTCTCGGTGGCGCACGATCCCACCCAGGTGAACCGCCAGACCCCCGACGTCGGCACCAGCTATCGCTCGGCGATCTTCGCGCAGACTCCCGAGCAGCGCGCGGTGGCGAGCGCCTATATCGCGCAGCTCGGCGCGGCGCATGTCTTCCCGCGCCCGATCGCGACCCGGGTGGAGAGCGGCGGCTTCTATCCCGCCGAGGCGGAACACCAGGACTTCTTCCGCCGCAACCCGAGCCACCCCTATATCGTGCGCTGGGACAAGCCCAAGGTGGCCGCGTTCCGCGCGGGCTTCCCGCGGCTGGCGAGCTGACGCGCCGCGGGGACGCCGCGGCTCACACCGGCGCGACGAAGGCGACACCGGGGGCACGCGCCGCGCTGCCCGCGGGGGCGAGCCGTCCGTCGCGCGCGATGCGGAAGGCGTCGATCGTGCCGCTGTGCTGGTTGGCGACGAGCAACCGCGCGTCGCGCTCGAGCAGCGCGATGTGCCGCGGCCAGCGCCCGCCGCACGCGATCGTCTGGCCCGGGGTGAGCGCGCCGTCGGCGCCGATCGCGAACATCGCGATACTGTCGGCGCCGCGGTTCGAGGCGTAGAGCGAGCGCCCCGCCGGATCGATCGCGATCGCGCCCGCCTGGCTCTTGCCGGTGAAGCCGGGCGGCAAGGTGGTGTGGCGCGCCAGCGCGGTGAAGCTGCCATCGTCGGCGCGGCGCAGCACCGTGACGCTATTGTCCAGCTCCGCGACCAGATAGGCGAGCGGCAGCCGCGGGTGGAAGGCGAGGTGGCGCGGCCCGCTGCCGGGCACCGCACGATAGGCCAGCTTGGTCTCGCCGAGACGCGCCGTCGCGGCGTCGTAGCGGTGCGCGAAGATCGCGTCCGCGCCGAGATCGACCGACCACAACCAGCGCGCGTCGGGACTGAAGCCGACCCAATGCGCGTGCGGCGCGGCCTGGCGCTCGGCGTTCGGGCCGCTGCCGCGGTGCGCCACCACCTGCGCCGCCCCGAGCGGACGTCCGGTGGCGCGATCGAGCCGGATCAGCGCGACGCTGCCGCTGCTGTAATTGGCCACCGCGAGCGCGCGCCCGTCGGGGCTGAGCGCGAGGTGACACGGGTCGGCGCCCCCCGACGACAGCCGCGCGAGCCGGTGCCACGTGTCGCCCGCGGGGCGGAACACCGCGACCTGCCCGTCGCTCCCCTCCTGCACCAGATAGTGCAGCCCGAGCCGCGGATGGCGCACTCCGTACGAGGCATCGGGCGCGGCGGCGACCGCGGCGTGCGCGCGCCACGTCCCCGCGGCGGGATCATAGTCGAGCGGCAGCACGCCCGCGCCGCCCTCCTTGTTATAGCCTCCCGCGAAGAGCCGACGCCTGCCCGCGCCGCGCGCCGCTGCCAGCGCTCCCCGCGGCAGCGCGACGGCACCGGCCGCGCCCAGCATCGCGCGTCGTGTCAGCCCCTCGGTCATTCTCCGCTCCTTCACCTTTATCACCCCGTCGCGCGCCCGGTCAGCCCGGCGAGCGCGCGCGCCAGCGTCACCATCGTCAGCGGCTTGGCGAGGTGCGGCACGTCGGCCAGCGCCGGGTCGCGCTCCTCGGCGTCATAGCCGCTCGCCACCAGGAAGGGGACCGACGCCGCGCGCAGCCGATCCGCCACCGCATAGGCCTTCTCGCCCGCGAGATTGAGGTCGAGCACCGCGACCTCGGGCAGGGGCGCGGCGTCGAGCGCGGCCAGCGCCGCCGCCACCGTCGGCGCCACCGCGGTGACGACCGCCCCCTCGCGCGCGAGCGCGCGTTCGAGCTGGCGGGCCAGCAGATATTCGTCCTCCACCACCAGCACGCGCAGCCCGGCCAGCCGACTCACGCGCCCGCACCATGACCCAGCGTGTGCGACACCGGCAGCACCATGGCGCAGCGCACCCCGTCGGCGGTGAGCGCATAATCGACGGTGGCGTCGAGCTGATAGGGTACCGCGCGCTCGATCAGGTCGCGTCCCTGCCCGACCCGCGCGGGGGTGGCGCCGGGGACGGGCATCGCGACCCCGCGCTCCTCCCACTCGAAGCGCAGGTTGGGCCGGGCTCCCGCGCCGCCCGGCAGCAGGCGCCAGCGCACCGACAGCCGCGCGGCGGGCTGGCTGAGCGCGCCATATTTGACCGAGTTGGTGATCAGTTCGTGGAGCGCCAGCGCGAGCGTCTGGATCCCGCCCGAGCGCAGCGGGATGTCCACCGGCCCGTCGAGCGAGACACGCGCATCGTCCTCGGGCAGCGCGCCGAAGGCGGTGAGCTCGCTGCGCAGCAGCTGGTCGAAGCCGACGCGCTCCAGCCCCTCGATGCGCGACAGCAGCTGCTGCACCCGCGACAGCGCGTCGATCCGCGCGGAGAAAGCGTGCTCGAACTCGTCGAGGCTGCCGCTGGACTCGAGCGTGCTCTCCGCCACGGCCTGGATCACGCTCATCAGGTTGCGCGTGCGATGCTGCAACTCGCCGATCAGCATCTGCAGCCGCGCCGCCGAGTCGCGCTCCTCAGTGACGTCCTGCGCGATGCCGCCGATGCGGCTGATCCGCCCGTCGGGCTCGCGCAGCGGGAAAGCGGTGTTCTTGAGCCAGCGCACCTTGCCGCTGCCGGGGATACGGGTGCGGAAATCGTGCGTGACGCGCTCGCCCTGCCGCACGCGGCGCAACGCGCTGGCGGCGAGATCGCGGTCGGCCTCGACGATCGCCGCGCGCCAGTCGAACGCCAGCGGCGCGCCGCGACCGCCCCCGGAGCTGACGCCGTACAGCTTGCGCAGCGGCGGGCTGAGATATTCGAACGCCTGGGTGTCGAGATCGAACAGCCACAGCACGTCCGACGAGGCCTCGGCGAACTCGCGGAAGCGCGACTCGCTCGCGCGCAGCGCCGCCTCGACACGGTCGCGCTCGGTCGTCTCTTCCACCACCGCGCCGATCCCGACGACGGTGTCGCCCGAGCGGATCGGGAAGAAATGCTCGCGCCAGCAGCGCTGCTTGTCGGCATTGGCGGGCGTGCCGCCATGGACCTCGACGTCGAGCCAGGGCTCGCCCGTCGCGATGATCTGGCGCCAGCGCTCCATCAGCGCGTCGATCCCCGCGATGTCGGGCAGCAGCTCGCGCGGCGTGTAACCAATATGCGCCTCGGGCGGCAGGCCATTCATCTGCGCGAGGCTGGCGTTGACGCGGACGAAGCGCAGCTCGCGGTCCCAGATGCCCAGCCCGAGCGGGGCGGTGTCGAACAGCGCGTCGAGCGCGGCCGCGGCGGTGGGGGCGGCGGGCCCGCGCGGGGCGGGGCGCGTCGCGGCGAGCTGCTCGGCCACCGCGGCGCGCAGCGCCGGCGACCAATGTTCGGGCGCACCCAGCGGGGTGGCCGACCAGTCATGATCGCCGAGGGCGGTGTCCGCGGGCGCGGGGAGATCGGTGACGTGCATGCCGCAACCTATTGTGACGGCGCATCGAATAGCATGTCGCGCGAGGCTGCCAAGGGCGCCGCTCCCGCTTGGTCGTGGGCCTGCCACCCGACGGCTCAGCGCGCCGCGGCGCGGGTCGGTGACGCGGGGTGGCGGGCGCGGTGGAAGGTGCGCTTGACCGCGCGCGCGCCGCCCGGCACCTCCCGTGCATGATCGCTCGCGCCGCCCCGCTCACCCGCCGCTCCGCCCCGCTCGCGCTCGCCGCGGCGTTGTTGCTCCCCGCCGCGCTCAGCGCGCAGCGCGCCCCCACCGACACGATGGCGAACGAGCAGGTCGACCGCTACGACTGGGTCCGCCCCGAGGCCGATTACGTCCGCCGCACCGAGATGGTGCCGATGCGCGACGGCACGCGGCTGTACACCGTGATCGTCTATCGCAAGGGCGCGCGGGACGCGCCGATCCTGCTCAGCCGCACGCCCTATGACGCCGACAAGGCGACCAGCCGCAACCGCAGCCAGCATATCGAGGAGATCCTGCCCGTCGCCGACGCCGAGTTCGTCGATGACGGGTATATCCGCGTCTACCAGGACGTGCGCGGGCTGGGGAAATCCGAGGGCGATTACGTGATGAACCGCCCGCTGCGCGGGCCGCTCAACCCCACCAAGGTCGATCACGCCACCGACGCCTATGACACGATCGACTGGCTGGTGAAGAACGTGCGCGAGAGCAACGGCAAGGTCGGCATCACCGGCTCGTCGTATCTCGGCTTCACCTCGCTGATGGCGCTGATCGACCCGCATCCCGCGCTCAAGGCGGCGGTGCCGCAGAGCCCGATGGTCGACGGCTGGATGGGCGACGACTGGTTCCACAATGGCGCCTTCCGCACCTTCGGCTTCGACTATGATCTAGGGCAGACGGTGAAATCGGGCGGGGGCGCGGTGCCGAAGGGCGGCGGCGACGAATATGCCGCCTATCTCGCCGCCGGCTCGGCGGGCGATTACGCGCGCCATTATGGCCTGCTCGACCTGCCGGTGGTGCGCAAGGTGCTCGAGCATCCGAGCTATGATTCCTGGTGGCAGGGGCAGGCGGTCGACAAATTGCTCGGCGCGCGCAAGCTGACCGTGCCGACCATGCTCGTCGTCGGCCAATGGGATCAGGAGGACAGCTACGGCGCCCCCGCGGTCTATCAGGCGCTGGAAGGACAGGATCCGGACAATCGGCTGGTCAGCCTGGTGATCGGGCCGTGGCGCCACTCGCAGGTCAATTATGAGGCGCGCGAGCTCGGCCCGCTGAAGTGGGAGGGCGACACCGGCCGGCAGTTCCGCACGCGCTGGATGAAGCCGTTCCTCGACTGCCACCTCAAGACCACGCCGGCGCCGTGCGACACGCCGCCCGTGCTCACCTACGCCACCGGCGAGGACCGCTGGGAAGTGTCGCCGCGCTGGCCCGCGGGGCAGTACAGGCCGCTGTATCTCGCAGGCGGCGCGTCGCTGTCGTGGCAGAAGCCCGCGGCGGGGAGCGACAGCTATGTCTCGGACCCGGCCAAGCCGGTGCCGATGCTGCCGCGGCCGATCCATATGCAGGGCGAGGAGTGGCGCACCTGGCTGGTCCACGACCAGCGCTTCGTCGACGGTCGCCCCGACGTGCTGAGCTACACCGGCGCGGTGCTCGACCGCCCGGTCCACATCAAGGGCGCGCCGAAGGTCGACCTGCGCGCCGCGACGACCGGGCGCGACGGCGACTTCGTGGTGAAGCTGATCGACGTCTATCCGGAAGAGAACAGCGCCAACCCGGCGATGGCGGGCTATCAGCTCGCGCTCGGGATCGAGATCTTCCGCGGTCGCTACGTGAACGGCTTCGCCACGCCGGCGGCGCTGACGCCGGGCAAGACCTATAAGTTCGACTGGTCGCTGCCCAACGTCGACCATGTCTTCCTGCCGGGGCACCGCATCATGGTGCAGGTGCAGTCGTCGCTGTTCCCGCTCTACGATCGCAACCCGCAGAGCTGGGTGCCGTCGATCATGGACGCGCGCCCACGCGATTACGTGAAGGCGACGCAGACGGTGCGCTGGGGCGGCGATGCGGCGAGCGCGGTGTGGCTGCCGGTCGCGGCCGACTCACCCGCGGGGGCGGCGACCGCGGCGAACTGAGCGCCGCGGCCACCGGGGCGCGTCAGCCGCGCCCGCGCAGCGTGTTGAGCACCGCGAGCGCGGCGACGCCGACGAAGGCCGCGCTGGTCCACGGCCGCTCCTTGGCGAAGCCGCGCGCCTTCTCGGTCAGCGGCGCGTCGCCGCCGAAATGCGTCTTGAGCGAGTCGGTGAGCGCGGTCTTCTTGTTCGACGTGGTGGCGGTGTCGGCCATGCGTATGTCTCCTGCTGGATGCGGGGGCACAACGAACGACGCGCGATGCGGTGCCGTTGGCGCGCGATAGCGGCGGCGCGGGCGTGATCCTCCCCGCGAGCGGGGACGGGGACCGCTCGCCGAAGGCGAGTGGTGGTGGGGGCTCTCCACCGAACGCAGCGTCTGCGGAAATCCCCCTCCACCAGCCTGCGGCTGGTCCCCCTCCCCGCCTCGCGGAGAGGATCTGAATGTCCTCTACTTCAGCCGCAGCGGCGGCGAATAATCGGTCATGCTCATGAACACGCTGTCGACCTTGGCGACGATCTTGCCATTGACCTCGCTCGCGGCGGCGACCTTCTGCCACTCGGGGTCGGCACCGAACGCCTTCCAGTCGGCGTCGCGCGCGGCGCGGTCGGGGTAGGCGAGCACGTAGACGACGCGCCCCTCGGGATAGTCGGCGCTGGGCAGCTCGTTCCAATAGGCCACGTTGGTCATGCCGTGGCGCTGGAAGATTCCCAGCGTGTGCTCGCGGAAGCGCGTGTTGAGCGCCGCCATCTTGCCCGGCGCGGGATAATAAGTGCGCAGCTCGTAGAGCGCGGTGCGCGGGTCGAGCGCCGCCTTGGGCGCGGCGGCGGTCAGCGCCAGCGGCGCGAGCAGGGCGAGGGTGAGCGCGATCAGGGCAGGACGCATGCGGCGGGTCTCCGGACGATGAGGCCGCAGGCTGCGCCGGATTGCGTCGTCGCGCCAGTGACTCGGATCAACCGTACAGCTTCATCCGTGCGCGCGCACCACCGCGCGCGTGACGTCACCCATCAGTCGCAGCCGCACGCGCAGCGGCGCGCGGGTGCGCGCGATCAGCACCGCCACCGCATAGCGATGCCCGTCCGGCGCGGTCAGCAGCCCGACGTCGTTGGTGCCCGTCGCGGTGCCCGCCAGCTCCTGCCCGGTGCCGGTCTTGTGCGCGAGCGTCCAGCCGCGCCCCAGCCCCGAGCGCAGCCGCAGCGGGCCGGTACGGCTCGCGCGCATCAGCGCCAGCATCCGCGCGGTCGATGCCTTGCTCAGCAGCCGTCCCTGCGCCAGCCGCGCCAGCCCGAGCGTGACACCGTCCGCCGAGGCACCGTCGGGCGGGCTGGCGACGTAGCGGTCGAGCGCGCGGCGCCGCGCGGCGAGGCTCAGCCGCGCCCGCGCGCGCAGGAAACCGTCGCCGCCGGCCCAGGAGTCGCGCCACGTCAGCCCGGCGGTGCGCGCCTGGAGCAGCCGCTCGCCCGGACCGAAGGTGACGCCGCTGATTCCCTTGCGCGTCAGCGTTCGCCGCACCGCGGCGGGGCCGCCGACCTGGCGCAGCAGCACGTCGTTGCAGGTGTTGTCGCTGCGCGTCAGCGCGCAGTCGAGCAGGCCGGCGATCGTGATGCGCAGCCCGCCCGCGCCGACGCGCGCGCGGATCGGCTGGTGGAACAGCGTGAGGTCCGCGCGCCGCACCGTCACGGTCTTGCGCAGGCTGAGCGTGCCGCGATCGATCGCGTCAAAGGTGGCGAGCGCGACCCACAATTTGCTCACGCTCTGCTGTGGCCGGCGCGTGCCGCTTTGCCACGAGACGGTCCAGCCGCGCTCGACGTCGCGCACCGAGATGCCGACCGCGCCGGGGAAGCGCTGACCGAGCGCCTCCACCGCGTTGAGCAGCCGCGCGGGCGGCTGCGGGCGCACCGCGCCGCGGTCGCGCGCCGCGGCCGGGGTGGCCGGCGCGGCCAGCGCGAACGCGGCGAGCAGCGGGGCGATCAGGCGGTGGGGGGACATGGCTGCGGCGACCTCATTCTCACGACCACGGCGCCTGGCTCAGGCGGGTAAGGCGCCGACTTCTCTCCATCGTCATCCCGGCCCCGCGCCGGGATCCATGCGTCCGCGCACCGATCGGCCGCAACTTCCGCGGCACCATGGATGCCGGGTCAAGCCCGGCATGACGGGCGCGAGGGCGGCGCGCACGATCGAACAGGCCCGCCTTAACCGCGTCACGCGAGAAGGGAAGCACTGGCCGGCCCAGCACGGCCGATGCGACCCCGGCAGCAGCACTGGCCTATTGCCTCCCCCGGCGGCACGTGCCACCCCCTGTTCATACCAAAAGTTACTATTCTGCCCGGAGACGATCCCGTGACCCTGAAGAGCGTGCTGCTGGCGGCGACCGCCGGCCTCGTCCTCGCCGCCCCCGCGCTGAGCCGCGACCAGTCCGCCCCCGCGCCCACCGCCGCCCCCGCACCCGACGCGGGCGCGACCCGCTACGGCGCCTGGGGCTTCGACCTCACCGGCATGGACCGCAGCGTCCGCCCCGGCGACGACTGGTTCCGCTTCGTCAACGGCGCCTGGGTGGCGCGGACGCAGATTCCGGCGGACCGCTCCTCCTACGGCGCCTTCGCGGTGCTGCGCGAGCTGTCCGAGCAGCGGCTGCGCGCGCTGATCACCGGCTATAGCGCGAGCGACACCGCGCATCCCGACCGCGCCAAGGCGGCGCTGCTCTACACCGGCTTCATGGACACCGCCGCGGCCGAGCGCACCGATGCCGCGCCGCTGACCGAGCGGCTGCGGCCGATCGCCGCGGCGGCGAGCAAGGATGATATCGCGCGGCTGATGGGGCACTCGGTCGGCGGCTTCGGCGCCAGCTTCGTCAGCGCCGGGGTGGGCGACGACGCCAAGCAGCCCGAAATCTACGCGCTCTACCTGCGCCAGTCGGGGCTCGGCCTCGGCGACCGCGAATTGTACCTCGATCCCAAGTTCGCGCCGCAGGTGGCGCGCTACCGCCAATATGTCGCGCAGATGCTGACGATGGCGAACTGGCCCGACGCCGCCGCCGCGGCGGAGCGCGTGGTCGACATGGAGACCAAGCTCGCCCAGACGCACTGGACCCGCGCCGAGAGCCGCAACCGCGACAAGACCTACAATCCGATGACGCTCGCCGAGCTGAAGGCGCAGGCGCCGGGCTTCGCGTGGGACGCTTACTGGCAGGCCGCCGGGCTCGGCGCGGCGGAGCGCGCGATCGTCGCGCAGAACACGGCCTTCCCCAAGATCGCCGCGCTGTTCGCCGCGACCGATCTCGCCACGCTCAAGGCCTGGGCGGCGTTCCGCACGGCGGACGACGTCGCACCGTTGCTGTCGCGCCGCTTCGTCGACGCCGAGTTCGACTTCCGCTCCAAGTTCCTCAACGGCCAGCCGCAGCAGCGCGAGCGCTGGAAGCGCGCGGTGGGCTTCACCGAGAAGGCGATCGGCGAGGGCATCGGCCGCGACTATGTCGCGCTCTACTTCCCGCCCGAGTCGAAGGCGAAGATGGACACACTGGTCGGCAATTTGCGCGTCGCGCTCGCCGGGCGGATCAGGAACCTCGCCTGGATGAGCCCCGCCACCAAGACGCAGGCGCTCGACAAGTTGCAGGGCTTCACCGTCAAGGTCGGCTACCCCTCGAAGTGGCGCGACTATAGCGGGCTGGAGGTGCGCGCGGGCGACCTCGTCGGCAATGCCGAGCGCGCCACCCGCTTCGAGTGGGACTATGACCGCGCCCGCATCGCGCGCCCGGTCGACAAGGCCGAGTGGGGCATGACGCCGCAGACGGTGAACGCTTACTACAGCTCGGTGAAGAACGAGATCGTCTTTCCCGCCGCGATCCTCCAGCCGCCCTTCTTCGATCCCCAGGCCGACGACGCGATCAATTATGGCGGCATCGGCGGCGTGATCGGCCATGAGATCAGCCACGGCTTCGACGACCAGGGCCGCAAGTCGGACGGCCGCGGCGTGCTGCGCGACTGGTGGACCGCCGAGGACGCGACCAAGTTCGAGGCGCAGGCGGCGCGGCTCGGGGCGCAATACGAGGCCTACACCTTCCCCGGCCTGCCCGGCGTCCATATCAACGGGCGCGCCTCGATGGGCGAGAATATCGGCGACCTCGGCGGCGTGCTGATCTCGCTCGACGCCTATCACGCCTCGCTCGGCGGCAAGCGCGCGCCGGTGATCGACGGCTTCACCGGCGACCAGCGCTTCTTCCTCGGCTGGGGGCAGGTGTGGCGGACGCTCTTCCGCGACGAGGCGCTGCGCCAGCAGCTCGTCAGCGACCCGCACTCGCCGGGGCAGATCCGCGCGGTCAACCCGCTGCGCAACGTCGACGCCTGGTATGCGGCATGGAAGATCGATCCGTCGCAGAAGCAATATGTCGCGCCGGCGGACCGCGTGCGGATCTGGTGAGACGGGCGCGGCCGTCCTCCGGGCAGGGCGGCCGCGCCTGATAGCAGCGATGCGCGCGGGGGCATGACGATCTTTATTCCCCATGGGGATAGTCGGCAATAACAAGGGTCTCACCGAAATGGGGGAGATTCTATGTACCGCCGCTGCCTGATCGCGCTGACGACCACCACCGCCGCGCTCGCGCTGGCGCTCCCCGCCCGCGCGCAGCAGGTGCCCGCCGAGCCCGCGCCCGCCCGCGAGGAGGGGCGCCCCGCGCCGGCCGAGGGCGACGTCGTCGTCACCGCGCGCTTCCGCGACGAGTCGCTCCAGCAGGTGCCGATCGCGATCACCGCGCTCAGCGGCGCCTCGCTGGCGGAGCGCCAGCTCAACAACGTCCAGGCGATCACCGCGGCGATCCCCTCGGTCAACTTCCGCACCGGCGCGTCGAACAAGGACCGCACGATCTTCATCCGCGGCGTCGGCACGATCACCACCTCGCCCGGGGTCGAGCCCTCGGTCTCGACCGTGCTCGACGGCGTGGTGCTGACGCGCCCGGGCCAGGCGACGCTCGATCTCGGCGAGGTCGAGCGGATCGAGGTGCTGCGCGGGCCGCAGGGGACGCTGTTCGGCAAGAACGCCTCGGCCGGCGTGGTCAACATCGTCACGCGCGATCCCGGCGACAGTTTCGCCGCCTTCGGCGAGCTCGGCGCCACCACCGACGAGGAGTATCGCGTCAAGGCGGGCGTGTCGGGGCCGCTGATCCCAGGCAAGCTCGCCGCGCTGATCGGCGGCCTCTACGACGATTTCGACGGCAACACGCGCAACGTCGTGACCGGCAACGACACCAACGCCTCGCGCCGCTACGGCGTGCGCGCCAAGCTGGTGGCGACGCCGACCGAGACGCTCAAGCTCACCGCGATCGGCGACTATCTCAACACCAAGGAGACGGTCGCGGCGGTCTATTCCTCCGCCAGCCAGATCGCTTACCCCAGCCGCGCGGTGACGACCTCGGCGCCGCTGCTCGCCGCGCTCGGCGCGCAGGGGATCACCCCTTCGCCGACCAACCGCGCCAACGCGACCGATATCGACACCGACGTGCGCGACGAGAATTACGGCGGCTCGCTCACCGCCGAGCTCGGGCTGGGCGACTATCAGGTCACCTCGATCACCGCGTGGCGCCAATGGCTCAACCACCAGCGCCAGGACTATGATGGGCTCACCGGCCTGAGCACCGCCTTCCCGCAGGGGCTCGACGACGGCAATGTGAACAGCAAGCAATTCTCGCAGGAGCTGCGGCTCACCTCGCCGCGCGGCGGGCTGATCGACTATGTCGTCGGCGCCTATTACCTGCGCGGCGAGACCGACGAGCGCTACCAGCGCACGCTCACCACGCTGACCGCGGGCGCGCCGCTCACCACCGTCGGCGTCGCCAACTACGGGATCACCAGCCACAATTACGCGCTGTTCGGCGAGGCCAACGTCAATTTCAGCGCGGCCTTCCGCGCCATCGCGGGCTATCGCTCGACCTGGGACACGCTCGACTTCTACCACGTCCGCACGTCGAGTAACGATCCCACCAACAGCGGTGCCGCCGCGCTCGATCGCCCCGCGATTCGCGCCTATCACAATGCGACCGGCGAGACCGACCGGCGCGGCGACAGCTACCGGCTCGGGCTCCAGCTCGATCTCGGCGCGCGCGCGCAGACCTATTTCACCTACTCGCGCGGCTACAAGGGTCCGGCGTACAACGTCTATTTCAACATGCGCTCGCTCAACGCGACGACCCTGCTGGACGAGCTGCCGCTCAGCCCCGAGACGAGCGACTCGTTCGAGATCGGGCTCAAGGGCAGCACCGCCGACCGCGCGCTGAGCTACAGCCTCGCTGCCTATACCACGACGTTCGACGGCTATCAGGCCAACTTCAACGACGTCGTCAATGGCGCGCAGGTCACCCGGCTGATCAACGCCGGCTCGGTGCGCTCGCGCGGGGTCGAGGCCGACGTGACGCTGCGCCCGACCGCGGGGCTGACGGTCGACCTCTCCGGCGCCTTCACCGACGCGACGGTGCGCGACTTCCTCTGCCCGCCCGGCGCGCCGACCAGCTGCAACATCAACGGCCAGCCGCTCCCCTTCGCGCCGCGCGTCAAGCTGTACGAGAATGCCGCCTATCGCTTCGCGCTGAGCGACTCGCTGTCGATGGAGCTGCAGAGCGACGTCAGCTTCAGCTCGAAGACTCAATATTCGCTCAACCAGACGCCGAGCACGATCCAGCCTGCCTATGCGATCTGGAACGCCAGCGTCGCGCTGATCCGCCCCGGCGACGGCTGGCAGCTGCGCGCCTACGTCAAGAACATCACCGACCAATCCTATGCCAGCTTCCTCGCCAACGGCTCGTTCGCGGGCACGGTGCGATTCGTGCCGCGCGACGATCGGCGCTATGCCGGGCTGCTGCTGCGCAAGGATTTCTGACGATGGCGGAGGATACGAGCCGGCGCGGCGTGCTGCTGGCGGGGACCGGCGGCGCATTCGGTCTGTACAGCTGGGCGGCGGGCGCGGCGGAGGCGGCGACGCCCGCGCCGCGCCGCTCGCGCCGGCTCGCGCGCGTGCCGGGCGCCCGCCCGCGCAACATCCTGTTCGTGCTCACCGACGACCATCGCTACGACGCGATGGGCTTCATGAAGGCGCAGGACTTCGGCGACACCCCGACGCTCGACCGGCTGGCGCGCGAGGGGACGCATTTCCGCAACGCCTTCGTCACCACCGCTTTGTGCTCGCCGAGCGGCGCCTCGATCTTCACCGGCCTCTACGCGCACCAGCACAAGGTGGTCGACAACAACCACCCGATCCCGCCCGGGCTGGTCTATTATCCCGAATACCTCCAGGCCGCGGGCTACGACACCGCCTTCATCGGCAAGTGGCACATGGGCGAGGAGGGCGACTCGCCCCAGCCCGGCTTCGACCGCTGGGTCAGCTTCCGCGGCCAGGGCAGCTACCTGCCCGAGGCGAACGGGCTCAACGTCGACGGGCGCAAGGTGCCGCAGAAGGGCTATATCACCGACGAGCTGACCGACTATGCGCTCGACTGGCTCGGCGAGCGGCCCACGGGCAAGCCGTGGATGATGCACCTCGCGCACAAGGCGGTGCATTCCGAGTTCATCCCGGCCGAGCGCCACAAGGGCCGCTACGACAAGGAGACCTTCCGCTACCCGGCGTCGATGAAGCCGGGTGTGACGGGGCGGCCGATGTGGGTCGAGAACCAGCGCAACAGCTGGCACGGCGTCGGCTATCCCTATCACGGCACGCTCGACATCGGCGACTATTACAAGCGCTACATGGAGACATTGCTCGCGGTCGACGAGGGGCTGGCGCGGATCATGGACCTGCTCGAGCGCCGCGGCGAGCTCGATGACACTTTGATCCTCTACATGGGCGACAACGGCTTCATGTTCGGCGAGCATGGGCTGATCGACAAGCGCGCCGCCTATGAGGAATCGATGCGCGTGCCCATGCTGGCGCGCTGCCCGTCGCTGTTCCCCGCAGGCAGCGTGGTGGATCAGGTGGTCGCCAACATCGACGTCGCGCCGACGATGCTCGCCGCCGCCGGGCTGCGCGCGCCCGCGGACATGGCGGGCGCGAACATGCTGCCGCTGGCGCGCGGCGGCGCGGTGCCGTGGCGGCGCGAGCTGCTCTACGAATATTATTGGGAGCGCAACTTTCCGCAGACCCCGACCGTCCACGCGCTCCGCGAGGATCGGTACAAGTACATGCACTTCCACGGCATCTGGGACCTGGACGAGCTGTACGACCTCGCCGCCGACCCGCACGAGAGCGACAATCTGCTCGCGCGCCCGGGCCACGAGGATTTGGCGGCGCGAATGAGTGCCAAGCTGTTCGAGCTGCTCGAGACGACCGGCGGCATGGCGATCCCGCTCAGCGCCGACGCTGGCGTGCGCAACGACCTGCGCGATCCCAGGGGACCGCGTCAGGCGCCCTTCCCGCCCGGCTTCTTCCGCAGTCCCTGATCGCCCACTCCCGCGCTTTCCCGCGCGAGGTCCATGACTTGCCGACATGGATCGGTGACAAGCCACCGCCCGCGCGCGTAGACAGCGGCATGGTGGTGCTGACGCGACTGCGCGAGTTCGTGAGCGAGGAACGGTGGGAGTTCGCCCCGCACGAACGCCCCGTCATGCCCGGTTCGCCCGGCTCGCCCGACCATCCGCTGCCGCGCCGCGTCGCTTACGCGCTGGTGGCGATCCTGGTCGGGCTCACCGGCGGGTTCGGCAACGCGCTGGTGGCGGCCAACACGACGACGCTGGCGGGCGCGCTGGGCCTCGACCCGTCGGAGATCGCCTGGCTGCCGACCGTCTATGTGATGACCAACGTCAGCATCAACCTGCTGCTGATCAAGTTCCGCCAGCAGTTCGGGCTGCGCCCCTTCGCCTTGCTGTTCATCGGCATCTATGTCGCGGTGACGTTCGCGCACCTGTTCGTCCACGGCTTCGCCTCGGCGATCCTGGTGCGCGCGGCGAGCGGACTGGCGGCGGCGCCGCTCTCCACCTTCGCGCTCTATTATTTCATGCAGGCGTTCCCCGCGAGATGGCGGCTGCGCGCGATCGTGCTCGGGATCGGCGCACCGCAATGCGCGACCCCGTTGGCACGTCTGTTCTCGCCCGAGCTGCTGGCGATGAGCCAGTGGCGTACGCTGTATCTGTTCGAGCTGGGGCTGGCGGCGCTCAGCCTCGCCGCGGTGATCGTGGTGCGGCTGCCCCCGACGACGCGCCAGCCCGCGTTCGAGCGGCTCGATTTCGTCACCTTCACGCTCTACGCCGCGGCGATGGCGCTGTTCGCCGCGGTGCTGGGGCTCGGGCGCTACGTGTGGTGGACCGAGGCGCGCTGGATCGGCTGGGCGCTGCTCGCCGCCATCCCGATGCTGGCGGCCGCCTTGGTGATCGAGCATCATCGCGCCAACCCGCTGATCAACACGCGCTGGCTCGGCAGCGCGGACATCCTGCGCTTCGCGGTGGTGACGCTGATGGCGCGGCTGGTGCTGTCGGAACAGACCTATGGCGCGGTCGGGCTGTTGACGGTGCTGGGGCAGAACAACGACCAGCTCGGCGCCTTCTTCACGATCATCTTCCTCGCCACCGTGGCCGGTTTCGTCGTCAGCGCGTTGACGCTGAATGTCGAGAAACTGGCGCATCCGGTGATGCTCGCGATCGGGCTGGTGGCGGTCGCGGCCTGGGTCGACTCGGACGCGACCAGCCTAACGCGCGCGCCCCAGCTCTACGCCACCCAGGCGGTGATCGCCTTCGCCGGCGCCTTCTTCCTCGGCCCGTCGCTGTTGTTCGGCATGACGCGCGCGCTGCAACAGGGGACGGGACACGTCATCAGCTTCATCGCGCTGTTCGGCGTGCTCAACTCGATCGGCAGCCTGGCCGGATCGGCGATCCTGGGCACCTATCAGATCGTCCGGGAGAAGGCGAACAGCGCCGCGCTGGTGCAGGCGATCGATCCGACCGATCCCCAGACACAGGCGCGGCTCCAGGCGGGGGCGAGCGGGGTGGCGCGCGTCATCGGCGATCCCGGGCTGCGATCGGCCGAGGGCGGCGCCTTGCTGTCACAGGCCGTGACGCGCGAGGCCAACGTGCTCGCCTATGACGACATGTTCCGGCTGATCGCGGTGCTCGCCGCGCTCACCTTCCTGTACCTCCTGTTCCTGCTGCTGCGCCGCGAATGGCGCGCGCGCCGACCGAGTGAAGCATGACCGATCCCCGTTCGCCCGTCGCCCCCGGCCCCGTCACCGAGGAGCGCGCCGCGGCGGCCAGCGTCGCCGCCACCGCGCCGACGGGGTCGGGCTGGCGCCCACCGCGCCTGTCGCGCTTCGCCACCGGGCTGATCGTGCTGCTCGCGCTCGCGGGGATCGCGGCGGTGCTCGCGGCGTGGCGGATGTGGCCTTTCACCAGCGACTATGAGTCGACCGACAATGCGTATGTCCGCGGCCGGACCACCGTGATCGCGCCGCAGGTGTCGGGCTATGTCGAGCAGGTGCTGGTGCGCGACTTCGCCACGGTCCGCGCCGGCCAGCCGCTGGTGGTGGTGGATCAGCGCATCTACCGCCAGCGCGTCCAGCAGGCCGAGGCGCAGGTCGAGAATGCCGAGGCGACGCTGGCCAACAGCGTTCAGGCCGCGGCGAGCCGGCAGGCCAGCTTCGGCGGGCAGGAGGCGGCGCTGGCCGACGCGCGCGCGCAGCTGCTCCGTGCGCGCGCGGACATGAACCGCGTCGACGATCTCGTCACCGACGGGTCGGTGAGCCTGCGCGAGCGCGACCAGACGCTCGCCGCGCTGCGCCAGGCCGAGGCGAAACTGGCGCAGGCGCAGGCCGCGCGCGAGATCGCGCGGCAGGATATCCGCACCGTCGAGGTCGGGCGCGGCGGACAGCAGGCCGGCGTCTCCGGCGCGCGCGCGGCGCTGCGGCTGGCGCGGATCGATCTGGCGAACACCGTGGTGCGCGCGCCCGAGGCCGGACGGCTGAGCGAGGTCGGCGTGCGCGTCGGCCAATATGTCACCGCCGGGTCGCAGCTGATGTTCCTGGTGCCCGACGAGACCTGGGTGATCGCCAATTACAAGGAGGCGCAGACCGCGCGGATCGCGGTGGGACAGCGCGCCAGCTTCACCGTCGACGCGCTCGCCAACGCGCGGCTGACCGGCCGGGTGGAGCGGATCTCGCCTGCGGCGGGGAGCGAGTTCGCGGTGCTCAAGTCGGACAATGCGACGGGCAATTTCACCAAGGTGCCGCAGCGGATCGCGGTGCGTCTCCGGATCGACCCGGGCCAGCGGCTCGCGGCGCGACTGCGCCCGGGCATGTCGGTACAGGCACGCGTCGACACCACCGGTACGCCGTCGCCGCGATGAGGCGGTCGGCGACCCCGGTGACGGACGAAGGCGATGTCGGTTGCGGCACCGAAGCGTCGCGCCTCACCTCGCCGTCATCCCGTGCTTGGTCCGGGATCCACCGTGCCGCGAACCTGCCGGCCGGCGCGTGCGCGGACGGGTGGATCCCGGAACAAGTCCGGGATGACGGCAGGGGTGTGGAAAAGCGCGTCGGACTCACCGGCGTGCCGTCCGCGCGCCGCCCCGCCCGCACCCTCCGCGCGCTCCTCCTCCCGCTCCTTCTGGCCGGTTGCGCGCTGCCCGGTCCGCGCCGCGCCGCGCCGCCCGACGCCACCGTGGCGCCGCCGCCGGCGTGGCGCAGCGCACTGGCCGCGCCCGATGCCGCACCGGTGAGCGCGGCATGGTGGCAGGGCTTCGGCGACCCGGTGCTGACCGCGCTGGTCGAGCGCGCGCTCGCCAACAATCTCGACGTCCTCACCGCCGCGGCACGGATCGAGGAAGCGCGCGCCGCGGAGGCGCTGGCGCGCGCACAACTGCTCCCCCAGGTCGGCGGCAGCGTGCCCGAGACGCAGGGCCAGTCGATCAGCGCGCTGGGCACCACCGCGCGCGCCGCCGCGGTGCAGCCGGGGGTGACGCTGAGCTACGACCTCGACCTGTTCGGCCGGCTGCGCCAGGCGAGTCGCGCGGCGCGCGCCCAGCTGCTCGCCACCGCCGCGGCGCGCGACACGGTGCGGCTCGCCACCGCGGCGAGCACCGCGACGGTCTATGTCACGCTGCGCGCGCTCGACCAGCGGCTCGCGATCGCGCGCCAGACGCTCGCGGCGCGCGCCGAGGCGCTGCGGATCGCGCGGCGGCGCTACGAGACCGGCTATTCCTCGCGGCTGGAGTATCGCCAGGCGCAGGCGGAATATGCCGCCACGCAGCAGCTCGTCCCCGCCGCCAAGCTGGCGATCGCGCGGCAGGAGAATGCGCTGGCGCTGCTCACCGGCGACTCGCCGCGCGCGGTCGCGCGCGGGGTCGCGCTCGACCGGCTCGTCGCGCCGCCGCTGCCCGGCGGGCTTCCCGCGCAGTTGCTGCGCCGCCGCCCCGACCTGTTCCAGGCCGAGCAGACCCTGGTCGCGGCCGACCGCACGCTCGACAGCCAGCGCGCCGCGATGCTGCCCAATCTGTCGCTGACGGGGGCGGGGAACCTCGTGCTGTCGACCGCGCTGTCGCAGCCCGAGCTGATCTTCTCGCTTGGCACCAGCGTGCTCGGGCCGATCTTCGACGGCGGGCGGCTGCGCGCGCAGGAGCGCGTCGCGACCGCGCGGCGCGATCAGGCCGCCTATGGCTATCGTCGCGCCGCGCTGGTGGCGTTCCGCGAGGTGGACGACGCGCTCGCCGGCGTGCGCCGCACCGGCGAACAGGCCGACGCGCTGGCGGCGCAGGCGGCGGCGTCGCGCGGCGCGCTGGAGAATGCTACCAACCGCTATCGCGCGGGCTATTCGGCCTATATCGAGCAGCTCGACGCGCAGCGGACGTTGCTCACCGCGGACTTGTCGCTGGTGCAGGCGCGCGCCGACCGGCTGACCAGCTATGTCGCTCTGTTTCAGGCGATGGGCGGCGGCTGGACCCCGGCCGAGGTGGCGGCGGTGGCGCGATAGGCCGCACCGCACGCGCGCCGTTGCTAGCGCGCCTGCTCCGCCGCTGCATCCTCCGGCGCGACGGCGGATTGCGGCCACAGCGCGGTGAGCAGGTAGAAGACGAGGTTGCTCCCCTGGCTCAGCGCGCCGCCGGCGAGCAGCAGCCCCGCCATCGCCTCGCGCGGGCCGTTGATCGCGCCGCTCATCTCCAGCCCGGCGCTCAGGAACAGCAGGTCGCGGTTGGGTACGATCGGCAGCCGCGAGATCACCATCTGCGCGGTGAGGAACACCAGCCACACGTTCCACGGCTCCTGCGGCAGCACCACCGCCCATTGCGTCGCCTGGAGCAGCACCACAAGCACGATCCGCGCGACATGGATCCCCAGCACGCGCGCGGCGAGCGGCAGCGGCATGGCGATCAGCTGGCGCCGCAACCGGAACAGCAGCGGCACCAGCAGCACCGCCCCGACCGCGCCCGCGATCAGCAGCGCCGGGCCGGGATCGAGCCATGCCGCGATCCGCCGTCCGCTCCCCGCCGCGGCGAAGCCGATCAGCAGCAGCAGCGTCACGCTCCCCGACGCGACCGCCGACAGGATCGCATTGTCCTTCAGCCCGATGGCGATCGTCTTGCCGCTCAGCCCGATCACGCGCTTGAGCCATACGAACAGGTACAGCTCGCCCGAATAGCCGACCAGCGCGCTGTTGAGGATGCGCTTGCGCACCAGCACGGGCAGGCTGCCCGGCAGCGGTCGCGCGAAAATGAGGCGGTACACCGCCATCTCCGACGCGGGCAGCACCAGGAAAGCGACCACGAACAGCACGTAGAACAAGGGAGCGGTCGGCAGCGACCGCGCCACCTCGCGCCAGCCGATCGCGTTCACCTTGAGCGCCATCCAGGCGATCATGCCCGCGAAGAACAGCACACGCGCCGCCACGCCGAGCCGCCGGACCCACGGCCGCTCGCCCCAGGTCCGCCACCCGCCGGCGGGTGGCGCGCCGCGGTCGCTCAAAACAGCCCCAGCGCGCGCGACTGCGCGACATAAAGGTCGAACGCGTCGCGCTGCGCGGCGCTGAGCCGGAAGGCTGAATAGCGTTCGGTGGTGCCGGTCAGCTGCCGCAGCCGCCACTCGACGATCTGCGCCGGCCGCAACGCCAGACGGCGCTCGAAATGATGGCGGTCCCAGGTGTTGCGGCCGTGGAAGCAGCGGATCAGCAGGTGCGCGTCCTGCTGCCGGATCAGCGCGGTGCCGAGCCGTCGCCAGGCGTCGCGATAGGTGCTGTCTTCCCCTTTGCGCTCGCTGGGATAGCGGATGTCGTCGCGGCGGCGATGCAGGATCGTGCTCGGCGCGCCGCCCTTGAACCAGCCGAGATAGGGCCGATCGATCCAGGCGGGATCGTCGAGGTGCATCAGCGTCGCCTCACCCCAGACCGCCGCCTTGTCGCCGAGCGCGTCGACCGAATGCGACAGTCGATGCGGCGCGAACCAATCGTCGTCGTCCCATTGCGCGATCAGCTCGCCGCGCGCGAGGTCGAGCGACAGGTTGCGCAGCTCGCCCAGCGTCGTCGCTGGCTGCCGGTCGAGCCGGTGATACACCACCCGGTCTGCGGGGATGTCGCGCAGGATCGGCGCATAATCCTCCTCGCCGTCGTCGACGATGATCAGCTCGCGGTTGGAATAATCCTGCGCCAGGAAGCAGCCGACGGAGCGCTGGGCCAGCGCGCGCCGGTCGGCGGTGACCATCAGGCAGGAGACGCGCGGCCCGTCATCGGCGAAGTGGAAAAGGGAGCTGGTCACGAGATGAGGAACCTAGCCTTCGCGGCGCACCCCGACTAACCCACCGGTCGATCGCTGGGCCGGAGAAGAGTTCATGGCGCGCATCGTCTTCGTTCTGACCTATCCGGCGTATCACGGACTGTCCGGTTCAACCGAGTGGCTGAGCTGGGACAATCGCGACAGCCGCCTGCCCGCGCTCCTAGCTTCGATGGGGGCGGATGTCGAGTTTTGGGCGGTGGGGGAAGAGACCCGCACCTTGCTGTCCGACCCGCGTCGCGGCACGCCCTATCCGGTGCGCCTGTTCGCCGCCGACGATCGCCGCGGCCGGTCGCGCGATCATGTCAGCAGCGCGTTGAACGCGGCCGCGCGCGACGATCCGGCCGACCTGTTCGTGTTGATCGGGGTCGACGGCGGCGTCGGCTACAAGCTCTACGATCAGGTGCTGCGGCCGCGGACGCGGCGCTACGCGATCATCCTGGGCGGCGGGCATTGGAGCAGGCTCGTGCCGCGCGCGGCGTTCATCTTCCTGGAAAGCCCGGTCCAGGGCCGGCGGCTGACGCGGCCGCCGTTCTGGCGACGGGCCTATCCCGCGGCCAGGACGCAGCTCGTCGGCCAGATCATCGACTTCGACGTCTGGAAGCCGATCGCGGCGGAACCGACCTACGACCTGATCGCGGCGAGCCGGCTGGTGCCGTACAAGAGCTTCGACGAGATCGGTCGCTTGTCGCCCCGCTTTCGCGTCGCGGTGGCGGGCGACGGGCCGCAGCGCGACGCGCTGCGCGCGCGCTATCCCCATATCGCGTGGCTCGGGCAGGTCGATCGTGCGGAGATGCCTGCGCTGCTCGCCCGCGCGCGCGTCTTCTTCCATGCGGGCCGCCGCGATTATCTGCCCCGCGCGATCATCGAGGCGATGGCGTGCGGGAAGCCGGTGGTGGGCTTCCGCGGCTCGTTCGACGATTATGCCATCCCCGAGCGCTGCGGTCTGCTGGTGGAGGATCGCGATTACGCCGCGCGGGTGGCGGAGCTGCTGGCCGATCCCGAGCGTATCGAGCGCATGGGACAGGCGGCACGCGATCATGTGATCGCCGCGCACGGCCCCGCGACCAGCCGCGCGGTATGCGCGACGCTGATGCGGCTGGCGGAGAGGGGCGCATGAGATGGACCGTCGTGATCGCTTACTACAACGAGCAGGCCTATCTCGCCGACACGCTCGCCAGCCTGGCGGCGCAGACGCTGCGGCCGTTCCGGCTGGTGCTGGTCGACAATGGCTCGACCGACAGGTCCGCCGCGATCGCGCGGGCCGCCGTGATCGACGGGGTGGAGATCGTGCATCTCGACGAGAAGCGCCCGGGCAAGATCGTCGCGCTCGAACGCGCGATGGCGGCGATCACCACCGAGTTCGTCGCGTTCGGCGACGCCGACACCTTCTACCCGCCGCATTATCTGGCGACGGCGCAGGCCGCCTTCGATGCGGACGGGGGGGTGGTCGCGGCGATGGCGACCGACGTGCCGCGTGACTCGGCGAAGGCGCGACGCAAGCGGCGGCACAACCAGATCGTGAGCCGGCTGTGGCCCAGGCAGACCCACACCGGCGGCTTCGGCCAGACCTTCCGCACCGCCGCGTTGGTCGCGGCGGGGGGCTATGCCGAGCGCCACTGGCCCTATGTGCTGATGGACCACGAGATCATGCAGCGCGTGGTGCAGCAGGGACGCGTGGTCTACCCCTACGATCTGTGGTGCGTGCCGTCGGATCGCCGCGACGATCGTCGGCGGGTGCGGTGGACGCTGGCGGAACGGCTGCTCTACCATTTCACACCGGCAGCGGCGAAGGACTGGTATTTCTACCGCTTCTTAGGTCCGCGGCTGGCGCGGCGGAAGCTGAGCCACCTCAACCTGCGCGAGAAGACATGGGAGAGCGCGACGCCCTGATCCGCCCCGCTCGCGGGAAGGTGGCGGCGCGCAGCGCCGACGGAGGGGGCTTCCCGCGAACGAGCCGGCTCGTGAGCGGAGAGCCCCCACCACCGCGCTAACGCGCGGCGGTCCCCTCTCCGTAGCGGGGAGGATCTGGCTCAGGAAAGACTCAGCCCCTCACGCCACCGCGAGCGCCAGCTTCCCGTCGCCCTCGTCGACCCGCACCGTCGCGCCGTCTTTCACCTCGCCGCGCAGGATCAGCTCGGCGAGCGGGTCCTGGAGGTGGCGCTGCACCGCGCGCTTGAGCGGTCGCGCGCCATACACCGGGTCATAGCCGACCCGCCCGAGCCACGCCCGCGCCGCGTCCGTCAGCTCCAGCGACACCTTGCGCTCCGCCAGCAGCTTGCCGACGCGGCCGACCTGGATGTCGACGATCGGCCCCATGTGCGCCTGCCCCAGCCGGTGGAACAGGATCACCTCGTCGAGCCGGTTGAGGAACTCGGGCCGGAAGTGCGCGCGCACCACCTCCATCACCTGCGGCTCGACCGCCTCGACCGGCTGGCCCTCGTCGAGGTTGGCCAGATACTGGCTGCCCAGGTTCGAGGTGAGGATGATCAGCGTGTTCGAGAAGTCGACCGTGCGGCCCTGCCCGTCGGTCAGCCGCCCGTCGTCGAGCACCTGAAGCAGCACGTTGAACACGTCGCCGTGCGCCTTCTCCACCTCGTCGAACAGCACGACCTGATAGGGCCGGCGCCGCACCGCCTCGGTGAGCACGCCGCCCTCCTCATAGCCGACATAGCCCGGCGGCGCGCCGATCAGCCGCGCCACCGCGTGCTTCTCCATGAACTCGCTCATGTCGATCCGCACCATCGCGGAGGGATCGTCGAACAGGAACTCGGCGAGCGCCTTGGTCAGCTCGGTCTTGCCGACGCCGGTCGGCCCGAGGAACAGGAAGCTGCCCAGCGGCCGGTTCGGGTCCTGCAGGCCCGCGCGCGCGCGCCGCACCGCGGTGGAGACCGCGCGCACCGCCTCGGCCTGGCCGATCACGCGCTTCCCCAACACCTCCTCCATGCGGAGCAGCTTCTCGCGTTCGCCCTCGAGCATGCGGTCGACCGGCACGCCGGTCCAGCGGCTGACCACCCCGGCGATGTCGTCGGCGGTGACCTCCTCGCGCAGCATCGCGCCCTGCGTGGCGCCAGCCGCCTCGGCGAGCTGCTTCTCCAGCGCGGGAATGCGCCCGTAGGAGAGCTCGCCCGCCTTGGCGAGATCGCCCTGGCGCTGCGCCTGTTCCAGCTCGAGCCGCGCGGCGTCGAGCTGCTCCTTGAGCTTGGCCTCGCCCGCGATCTTGTCCTTCTCGGCCTGCCAGCGCGCGGTCAGCTCGGCGGACTGCTGCTCGAGGTTGGCGAGCTCGTCCTCGAGGGTCTCCAGCCGGTCGAGGCTGGCGGCGTCGGTCTCGCGCTTGAGCCCCTCGCGCTCGATCTTGAGGCGGAGGATGCGGCGATCGAGCGACTCGATCTCCTCGGGCTTGCTCTCCACCTCCATGCGGATGCGACTGGCGGCCTCGTCCATCAGGTCGATCGCCTTGTCGGGCAGGAAGCGGTCGGTGATGTAGCGGTTCGACAGGGTCGCCGCCGAGACCAGAGCGCCGTCGGTGATGCGCACGCCGTGGTGCAGCTCGTATTTCTCCTTGAGCCCGCGCAGGATCGAGATCGTGTCCTCGACCGTGGGCTCGCCGACGAAGACGGGCTGGAAGCGCCGCTGCAACGCCGGGTCCTTCTCGACGTGCTTGCGATATTCGTCGAGCGTGGTGGCGCCGACGCAGTGGAGCTCGCCGCGCGCCAGCGCGGGCTTGAGCAGATTGCCCGCGTCCATCGCGCCCTCGGACTTACCCGCGCCGATCAGCGTGTGCATCTCGTCGATGAAGAGGATGATCGCGCCTTCCGCGGCCTTGACCTCGTCGATCACGCCCTTGAGCCGCTCCTCGAACTCGCCGCGATATTTCGCGCCCGCGATCAGCGAGCCCATGTCGAGCGCCATCAGAATCTTGTCCTTGAGCCCGTCGGGCACGTCGCCGTTGGCGATGCGCAGCGCGAGCCCCTCGACGATCGCGGTCTTGCCGACGCCGGGCTCGCCGATCAGCACCGGGTTGTTCTTGGTGCGGCGCGCCAGCACCTGGATGGTGCGGCGGATCTCCTCGTCGCGGCCGATCACGGGGTCGAGCTTGCCCGCGCGCGCCGCCTCGGTGAGGTCGCGCGCGAACTTCTTGAGCGCGTCGTAGCGGTCCTCGGCACCGGCGGTGTCGGCGGTGCGGCCGCCGCGCAGCTGGTTGATCGCCTGGTTGAGCGCCTCGGGCTTCGCCCCCGCGGCCTGGAGCGCCTTGCCCGCGGCGGTGTTGAGGCTCAGCGCCAGCGCGACGAGCAGCCGCTCGACGGTGACATAGCTGTCGCCCGCCTTCTGGGCGATCTGCTCGGCCTGGTCGAGCACGCGCACCGCGTCGTTGGAGAGTCCGGGCGAAGACTGCGCGCCCGGGCCGGAGACCGACGGCAACTTGGACAGCGCGAGGTCGGTCTCGGCAACCGCGCGGCGCGCGTCGCCGCCGGCGGCCTTGATCAGGCCGGCGGCCATGCCCTGCTCGTCCTCGAGCAGCGCCTTGAGGAGATGTTCGGGCGCGATCTGCTGGTGGCTCATGCGGATCGCGACGGTCTGCGCCGACTGGAGGAAGCCCTTGGCGCGATCAGTGAATTTCTCGAGGTTCATCGTGACGCCCTGTTGTTCTGGGGCGCAAGATGGGTGTGTCTTTCAAGCAACACAAGAGGCGGCGCCGCGCCGCGATCCGCTTCCCCCGCACCGCGAGGCGGCCCGCTGTGCAGTACCGGTGGGGGGATCACGCCCGGGCCGTGATCCCCCGCGCGCGGCTCAGCCGGCGCGGCGCGACGTGAGCCGCAGCAGCCGACCCCCCGCACCGTCCTCGAGCAGCCACAGCGCGCCGTCGGGGCCGCTCACCACCGCGCGGATGCGATTGTCCATGGTCCAGCGCTCCGCCTCGCGCGCGGTCGTGCCGTCGAAGGCGATCCGCACCAGCGCGGTCGCCGCCAGGCCGCCGATGAACGCCGAGCCGCGCCACTCGGGGAACATGTTGCCGTCGTAGAAGGTCAAGCCCGCCGGGGCGATCACCGGGTTCCAGTAGAGCGCGGGCTCCGCCAGTTCGGGGCGCGTGGTCGGGCTCGGGATCGGCGTCTCGTCGTAGTTGGAGCCATAGGACACCAGCGGCCAGCCATAATTGCGGCCCGGCTCGATCAGGTTCAGCTCGTCGCCGCCCTTGGGTCCCATCTCGGTCGACCACAGCCGGCCCTTGGCATCGAACGCCAGGCCATATTGGTTGCGATGGCCCGTGCTCCACGTCTCGGCCGGGGTCAGATTGGGGCCGGGCAGCGTCACCTGCCGGACGGGCGCGCTCGCCGCGGCGCCGGTGTTGGCGGGCGGGTCGATCAGCCCGACCGTCGCCTTGCCGGTCTTGCCCTCGCCCGGATTGCCCGGCGCGGGCTTGCCGTCCAGCGTCAGCCGCAGGATCTTGCCGACCGGCTGGTCGGGATCCTGCGCGGGCGCCATGCGCATCCGGTCACCGGCGGCGAGGAACAGATGCTGCCCGTCGGGGGCGAAGGCGATGTAGCCGCCGAACTGCCCGCCCTTGCCGCGCGGCAGCTGGCGCCAGATCACCTGGAGCCCGGTCAGCGCCGGGCGCGCCGCGGCAGGATCGATCGTCGCGCGCGCCAGCGCGAGCGAGTCGCCGCCCGGCCCCGGCTCGCTATAGGTCAGATACACCGCACGATCGCTCGCGAACCGCGGCGACACCGCGACGTCGAGCAGGCCGCCCTGCCCCTCGTCATGGACGGTCGGCACCCCGCCCACCGCGGTCTTGGCACCCGCGGAGGTGACCAGCCACATCTTGCCGGGCTTCTCGGTCACCAGCATCCGCCGGTCGGGCAGGAAGGCGAGCGCCCAGGGCTCGTCGAAGGTCGCTACCGCGGCGGTGGTGAAGGGCTTGGTCGCGGCGGGCTTGGCGTTGCCGTAATTGACCGGTGCGGCCGCGGGGCTGGCCGCGTCAGCCGGTGCGGCGGCGTTGGCGCTGGTCTCGCCGCCGCCCCCGCCACATCCCGACAGCGCCGCGGAGATCGTTACAATTGCCAGTAGATTCCGCAGCATGAACCCTCTCTTCCCGTCATGAACGCGCGGCGACCTTAGTGACCGCGACCGCGCTCGCCTACCCGGAATGGCGAGAGCGTCGACGCCGCGCCTCAGACGATGTGGCCGCGCGCGCGCAGCTCGTCGCTGGCGAGCGCGCGCAGCCGCGACGCGACCCTGGGTTCGAGCCCGAGATCGTCGGCCGCGCGCTCGCGCCCCTCGAGCAACCGCGGGTCGAGCCGCGTGACCGTGCCGAACGCCATCAGCGCGGCGAGATAATAGCCCTCGGCGCTGGCGTGATATTGGTCCCAGCTCCACAGGTTGATCTGGCCGTAGGCGACGCCGTCATAGGGATAGGGATCGGCGAGGCCGTCGCGAAAGGCGCGGTTCCACGCGCTGCCCACCGCGACGGTGGCGGACAGCCCGCGCCCCTCGGCGACCGCGCGGTCGGTGGCGATGGCGAGATCGTCGCCCATCCGCTCGATCGGCTGGCCCGACCAGCGCGCGCCGGGGCGGTAGGTGAGGTCGGCGCGCGACCAGGTCGCCACCAGATCGACCGTCACGCCGGGGTTGCGCGCGCGGAACAGCGCGGCGAGCTTGCGCGCGGCGGCGACATGGCGCGCCGGGTCGCCGGGGCGGCGCGGGTCGAGCGTGCTATAGCCCTGCAACACCACCGCGTCCCAGGCGCGATCGATCAGCGCGCGCTTGTTGTCGAGGTGCCAGGCCAGTTCCTTGCCGGGTGAGGTTTCCAGACTGACCTGCCAGTCGAGCCCGGCCTCTTCCGCGAAGGTCTTGAACAGGGCGGGGACGCCGCCGGTCCCCTCGCCGTTGAGATCGCTGACGCGATCGGGGCGGTAGCGGTGGACCGCCGAATTGGCGCCGAAGGTGAAGCTGTTGCCGATGAACAGCACGGTGCGGGCGAGCGCAGGCGGCGCGGCGGCGACGAACAGCAGCACGGCGAGGAGCGCGGGGAGGAAGCGACGGAGCATCGCGCCACGACAGCAGAGTGCGGCGGACCTGCCAAGGGGCGCGCGGCGCCCTGACCATCGTCATCGAAGCGACGCGGAAATGTCATGGCAGCGCAAGAACATGCTCGCACAGCGCCGCGGACGGGCAGCAGACAGGCCCGCTGGGGAACCGAGACCTATGTACCGTATGACGCTGTTGGGGAGCACCGCCGTGCTCGCCCTCGCTCTCGCCGCCGCGCCCGTGGCGGCGCAGGACATGGTCGCCCCCGCGGGAAGCGGGGGTGTCGCGGACGCGCCCGAGCCCGCCGCCGACCCCGCCACCGGTGCGAACGAGACGAACGACGTCGTCGTCACCGGCACGGTCACGCGCTCGGTCACGCAGATCGGCAACGTCGAGATCCAGAAGATCCTGCCCGGCACCAGCCCGCTCAAGGCGCTTCAGACGCTGCCGGGGGTGACCTATCTGACCGCCGATCCCTGGGGCAACAACGAGCAGAACATCTCGCTGTTCGTCCACGGCTTCAACGCGCAGCAGCTCGGCTACACGCTCGACGGCGTCCCGCTCGGCGATCAGCAATACGGCAATTACAACGGGCTGAGCCCGCAGCGCGCGATCATCTCGGAGAATGTCGGCCGCGTCACGCTCGCCTCGGGCGCGGGCGATCTCGGCACCGCCTCGACCAGCAATCTCGGCGGCACGATCGACACCTTCTCGAGCGACCCGCGCGCCGATCTCGGCATCAGCGCGGCGCAGACGGTCGGCAGCTACCAGGCGACGCGCTCCTATGTCCGGCTCGACAGCGGCGATATCGGGCAGAATACGCGGCTCTACGTCGCGGGGGTGCGCCAGCGCGCGCGCGCCTGGGACTTCGTCGGCTATCAGAACGGCTGGCAGGGCAATGCCAAGCTGGTCCATGACGACCGCAACGGCAAGCTGACCGTCTATTTCGCCTATTCGGACAAGACCGAACCCAATGAGGACGCCACCGTCGTCGCGGCGAACCAGCCCTATCAGCCCTATATCCGGCCGTTCCTCTACCCGGACCTGACCAACGCGCTGAAATACTTCAACAATCAATATGCCTACAATGGCGCGCCGAGCTATGCCGCCGCGGGCAGCAACTACAGCAATTATTACGGCGGCGCGCTGCGCACCGACTATCTCGGCTATGCCAGATATGACTGGCGCGCGAGCGACCGGGTGACCTGGTCCAACCAGGTCTATTTTCACCACAATGACGGTGTCGGCATCATCGCCGGGCCGATCACCGCGGCGGGCCTGCCGCTGCTCTTCTCTTTCTATTACCCAGGGGTGGCGGGCAGCAGCCCGACCTCCCCGGCCAATCTGGCGCGCCTGTCGACGATCTTCGGCAACTCCGGGCTGGCGACGCGCACCACCGAATATCGCATCGACCGCTACGGCGGGCTGTCCACGCTCAAGCTCGAGCTCGGCGACCATCAGGTCGAGCTCGGCGGCTGGTACGAGCGGCAGAGCTCGTCGAGCTTCCGGCGCTGGTACGCCTTCGACATCAACGAGCCCAGCTCGGTCTATCGCCGCCCCAACAGCTACGCCGACCCGTTGATCACGCAATATGGCAGCGAGGTGCGCGTCGAGGAGATCCAGGCACACCTACAGGATTCGTGGCGGATCGTGCCCGCGCTGGTCGTGCAGGCCGGGTTCAAGAGCACGTTCCAGCGCGCGCGCCAGGCGGTGCCGGTGCAGCCGATCCCGGGGTCGTTCACCGGCTCGCGCGAGCTGCCGGTCGGGCGGATCAACACCGACCGCTGGTTCCTGCCTCAGATCGGCGCGCTGTGGGACGTGACCGACAGCGAGCAGGTCTTCGTCAACGCGCAGAAGAACGTCCGCCAGTTCCAGACCAGCGCCGCGGCCGGACTGTCGCCCTTCGCGCTGGGCAGTCAGACGCTGTTCGAGGTCTTCAAGGATCAGACCAAGCCCGAGACGAGCTGGACCTATGAAGGTGGCGTGCGCACCCGCCGCGCGCTCGATCTCGGCCCGATCACCGGATTCGAGGGGCAGATCAGTTACTATCACGTCGATTTCTCGAACCGGTTGCTCGGCATCAGCCCCAACCAGACGATCAGCGCGGTGGCGAGCGGTGCGACGATCCTCGCCAATGTCGGCAGCGTCACCACCGACGGGGTCGATGTCGCGGGCACGTTGCGCTTCGGCGACACCTTCTCGCTCTACAACGCGCTGTCGTACAACAACTCGCGCTACGACGACGATTATACCGTCGGCACCGCGCAGACGGTGGTGCCCACCGCGGGCAAGAAGGTGCCCGGCTCGCCCGAGTGGCTCAACAAGACGGTGGCGACGCTGCGCACCGACGGTGCCGAGCTGCAACTGATCGGCGACTATATCGGGCGGCGCTACGCGACCTATACCAACGACCTGAGCGTGAAGGGCTATTTCACGCTGGCCGGCCGCATCGGCTTCGACATGCCGGTGTCCGGCGCGGGCTTGGCGAAGAAACTGTCGGTGAGCCTCAACGTCACCAACATCACCGACAAGAGAGCGGCGAGCACGATCAGCATCGGTGCGGCGAGCGGCACCTACAATTTCTTCCCGCTGCCGCCGCGCCAGGTCTTCGCCACGATCAGCGCGGGCTTCTGACACGCGCGGGCCGGGGCGGTACCGCGGCCGCCCCGGTCAGCGCGTACGCACGTAGCTCCCGGGCGCGGGTTCGATCGCGGGCAGCGCGCCCGCGCCGGGCACGCGTGCGCCGGTGGCGGGCAGCTCCTCGGGCGCGCGGGCGCGCAGCCAGGCCGCCCAGTCGGGCCACCAGCTGCCTTTGACCTCGCGCGCGCCCGCGAGGAAGGCGTCGAGCGTGTCCGCCGGGGCCTCGTTGATCCAATGCTGGTATTTGCCCGCGGCCGGCGGGTTGACCACGCCAGCGATATGCCCCGAGCCCGCCAGCACGAAGCGCAGCGGGCCGCGGAAATGCTCGGTCAGCTTCCACACGCTCTCGGCGGGCGCGATATGGTCGTCGCGTCCCGCCTGGACGTAGCTGGGGGTCGTGACGCGGCCGAGGTCGATCAGCACGCCCGCCACGCTCATCTCGCCCTTGGCCAGCCGATTGTCGCGGTACAGATCGGTGAGATAGGCCAGATGCCATTTGGCGGGCAAATTGGTGACGTCGCCGTTCCAGTGGAGCAGGTCGAACGGCACGTGATCCTTGCCGAGCAGATAATTCTGCGTGACATAGTTCCAGATGAGATCGCGCCCGCGCAGCAGGTTGAACGTCGCGGCGAGATAGCGGCCGTCGAGATATCCCTGCGGGCTGAGCGTCGCCATGAACTTGAGCTGTTCGTCGTCGACGAAATGGAGCAGCTCGCCCGCGCGACTGAAATCCACCTGCGCGGTCAGGAAGGTGGCGCTGGCGACGCGATCCGCCTCGCCGCGCGCCGCGAGCAGCGCCAGCGTCGCGGCCAGCGTCGTCCCCGCGACGCAATAGCCGACGGTATGGACCGCGGGCACGTCGAGCAAGGCGCGCACGGTCTCGATCGCGTCGAGCTGCGCCGCGACATAATCGTCCCACGTCACCTCGGCCATCGCCGCGTCGGCGGAGCGCCACGACACCACGAACACGGTCACGCCCTGCTCCACCGCCCAGCGGATGAAGCTCTTCTCGCGCGTCAGGTCGAGGATGTAGAAGCGGTTGATCCAGGGCGGGAAGATCACCAGCGGCGCGGCCAGCACCGTATCGGTCGCGGGGGTGTATTGGATCAGCTCGTAGAAGGACGTGCGCTTCACCACCTCGCCCGGCGTGGTGGCGAGATCCTCGCCCAGCGCGAAGGCGCCTTGCTTGCTGTGCGTGACCTGCCCGCGCTGGAGATCGGCGAGCAGATGCTGCAACCCCGCGAGCAGATTCTCGCCGCGCGTCGCGATCGTGCGCTCGATCACCTCGGGGTTGGTCAGCGCGAAGTTGGACGGGCTCATCGCGTCGACGAACCCGCGCGTGGCGAAGCGCAGCTGCTCGCGGGTACGCTCGTCGACGCCATCGAGCTGGTCGACGCCGCGCAGCAGATGGTCCGCGACCAAGGCGTAGCTCTGGCGGATCCAGTCGAACAGCGGATGGTCGCGCCACGCCGCCGCGGCGAAACGGCGGTCCTTCTCGGGCGCGGCGGTGGCGCCGGCGTCGGGGGCGGCGAAACGCTGCCACAGCGCCAGATAGTCGCTCCAGAAGTCCTGCACCTGCGCCGCCGCTTTCTCCGGCGCGGCGAGCGGCACGCCCGCCTCCATCAGCATCTGCTGCGCGCGTCCCGCCACCCAGGTCCAGTGCTGGAGCTCGGCGAGATCGGGGATCGGCGGCTTGGTCGTCGCGCTCACGGCTCGTCGCTCCTCGTTGGCGTGGCCGGCATAGCGCAAGCTCCTTGCGCGGCGAAGCGGCCCCCCACGCTTTTTCTGTCGGACGGGTGCCGCGCCCCGGCGAATGGCGATATAGGTGAGCGCAAAGGAGTGCCCATCCGTGTCCGACGAATTCTACCGCATGAAGCGCCTGCCGCCCTATGTCATCGCCGAGGTCAACGCGATGCGGGCACAGGCGCGCGCGGGCGGGGAGGACATCATCGACCTGGGCATGGGCAACCCCGATCTGCCGCCGCCCGATCACGTCATCGCCAAGCTGGTCGAGGTGGCGCAGAAGCCGAGCGCGCACGGTTACTCGCAGTCGCGCGGCATCCCCGGTCTGCGCCGCGCCCAGGCCAATTATTATGGCCGCCGCTTCGGCGTGGAGGTCGACCCCGAGACCGAGGTGGTCGTGACGATGGGGTCGAAGGAGGGGCTCGCCAGCCTCGCCACCGCGATCACCGCGCCGGGCGACGTGGTGCTGGCGCCCAACCCGAGCTACCCGATCCACACGTTCGGGTTCATCATCGCGGGCGCGACGATCCGCGCGGTGCCGACCACGCCCGACGAACATTATTTCGAGAGCCTCGACCGCGCCGTGGCCTTCACCGTGCCGCGCCCGAGCGTGCTGGTGGTCAACTATCCGTCGAACCCCACCGCAGAGACGGTCGACCTCGCCTTCTACGAGCGGCTGGTCGCCTGGGCGCGCGAGAACCAGGTGTGGGTGATCTCCGACCTGGCCTATTCCGAGCTCTATTATGACGGCAAGCCGACCGTCTCGATCCTCCAGGTGCCCGGCGCGCGCGACGTCGCGGTGGAGTTCACCAGCCTCAGCAAGACCTATTCGATGGCGGGCTGGCGGATCGGCTTCGCGGTCGGCAACCGCAAGCTGATCGCGGCGATGACGCGGGTGAAGTCGTACCTCGACTATGGCGCCTTCACCCCGGTGCAGGCCGCCGCCTGCGCCGCGCTCAACGGCCCGCAGGACATCGTCGAGAAGAACCGTCAGCTCTACCACAAGCGCCGCGACGTGCTGGTGGAGAGCTTCGCGCGCGCCGGCTGGGACGTGCCCGCGCCGCGCGCCTCGATGTTCGCCTGGGCGCCGCTGCCGCCCGCGCTGGCGCATCTCGGCAGCCTCGAATTCTCCAAGCAGCTGCTCAGCCACGCCAAGGTCGCGGTGGCGCCGGGCGTCGGCTATGGCGAGAACGGCGAGGGCTTCGTGCGGATCGCTTTGGTCGAGAACGAGCAGCGGCTGCGCCAGGCGGCGCGCAACGTGAAACGCTACCTGCAGAGCATGGGGGTCAACGTACCGGGCAAGGCGGCGGGCTGAGCCGCGGTCCGCGGCGGGGAAGCGCCGGGTGCGCGGCGGTTGACCGCGCCCGCGCGCGGCGCCACAGCGCGCGCGCATGACCCGCCCCGGCTTCGCTTTCTCCACCCGCTTCCGCGTCCGCTACGCCGAGATCGACGGTCAGCGCGTCGTCTTCAACTCGCGCTACCTCGAATATGCCGACGTCGCCGCGACCGAATTCTGGCGCGCCAGCGGGATCGCCGAGGCGCTCGGCGCCGCCTGGGAGGAGAGCGAGTTCCATATCCGCCGCGCCGAGCTCGACTATCTGGCGCCCTTCACCTGGGGGGACGAGGTCGAAGCGTTCGTGCGTGTCGAGAAACTGGGTACCACCAGCATGACCCTGCGCTTCGAACTGACCAACGCCGCGACCGGGGCGCTGTGCAGCGTCATCACGATGGTGAGCGTCAACGTCCACCTGCCGACGGGACGTCCCGTCCCGATCGGCGACGCGGTGCGCGCCTATATCGCGACGCTGCCGCAGGGGTGATCGTCGGTCGGACCACGTATCGCCGTATCGGTCGGTCCGCCGCCGTGCGGCCGGGTCCAGGCTGACGGGGGCGGGGAACGGTCGTGCCGCGCGCGATCCCGACCGCGCCGCTCCCGGGCTTCCACCCGGCACCGACGGATCATGAGCTCTATTCCAGCAGCGCCCAGTGGAGGTCGCCCTTGCCCAGCGCGCGCCCGTCGTGGCTCAGCACCGCCACCGCGCGCACCGGGCGTCCGTCGCGCACGTCGACCAGCACCGGCGAAGCGGGGCAGCCGGTCTCCCAGCGCTCGCCCCATTGGCGCAGCGCCACCATCGTCGGCAGCAGCGCCCAGCCCTTCTCGGTGAGCCGATAGACCACCTTGCGCCGGTCCTCGGGCACGCTGCCGCGCTCCATGATGCCGTGCGCGACGAAGCGCGCCAGCCGGTTGGCCAGGATGTTGCGCGCGATGCCCAGCTCCTGCTGGAATTCCTCGAAATGATGCAGGCCGTTGAACGCGGCGCGCAGGATCAGGAAGGCCCAGCGCTCCCCCATCGCCTCCAGCGCGGCGGGCAGGCTGCATTCCGACAGATGTTCGCGCAACCGCCGCTGTTCCACACTCAACTCCGTGCGCCGACGCTAGCCGAGGCAGCGCGCAGGCGATAGCCGCGCCACCGCGCCGGCAACACGCCGATACGATTTTTTCGGCATCGTTGTTGCATTGTCACCGTGGATGTAAGCACATTGGATCGGTGCTGAGGCAATATGAACTGATCGATCGCGTGCTCGCCTATGATCCCGAGGCGGACGAGGCGATGTTGAACCGTGCCTATGTCTTCTCGGTCAACGCCCACGGCACGCAGAAGCGCGCCAGCGGCGATCCCTATTTCAGCCACCCGATCGAGGTCGCCGGCATCCTCACCGAGCTGAGGCTCGACGATGAGACGATCGCCACCGCGATCCTCCACGACACGGTCGAGGACACCGTCGCCACCCCCGAGGAGATCGAGCGGATCTTCGGCGGCAACGTCGCGCGGCTGGTCGACGGCGTCACCAAGCTCAGCAAGATCGAGGCGCAGACCGAGAACGAGCGCGCCGCCGAGAACCTGCGCAAGTTCCTGCTGGCGATGTCGGGCGACATCCGCGTGCTGCTGGTGAAGCTGGCCGACCGGCTGCACAACATGCGCACGCTCCACTTCATCCCCAAGCCGGAGAAGCGCCGCCGCATCGCCAAGGAGACGATGGACATCTATGCCCCGCTCGCGGAGCGGATCGGCATGTACGAGTTCATGAAGGAGATGCAGACGCTCGCCTTCGAACAGCTCGAGCCCGAGGCGTATCAGTCGATCACCAAGCGGCTCGAGCAGCTCAAGGAAGGCTCGGGCGGCGACCGCATCGCCAAGATCGGCTCGGGGCTGAAGCTGCTGCTTGGCCGTGCCGGGGTGGAGGCGCAGGTGTCGGGGCGCGAGAAGCACCCCTATTCGATCTGGCGCAAGATGCAGGAGCGCCACATCAGCTTCGAGCAGCTGTCCGACATCATGGCGTTCCGCGCGATCGTGCCGACCGAGGAGGATTGCTACCGCGCGCTCGGCATCATCCACCGCCGCTGGCCGATGGTGCCGGGGCGGTTCAAGGATTATATCTCCACCCCCAAGCGCAACGGCTATCGCTCGCTTCACACCAGCGTGATCCATGCCGAGAACCGCCGCATCGAGATTCAGCTGCGCACCCCCGCGATGCATGCCGAGGCCGAGTTCGGACTGGCGGCGCACTGGGCGTACAAGCAGTCGGTCGGCGGCGGTGCGGCGCTGCGCCCCGATTCGCAGCAGGACTGGATCAAGGACCTGGTCGAGATCCTCGACACCGCGGCGACGCCCGAGGAACTGCTCGAGCACACCCGCATCGCGATGTACCAGGATCGCATCTTCGCCTTCACGCCGAAGGGCGAGCTGATCCAGCTGCCCAAGGGCGCGACGCCGATCGACTTCGCTTATGCGGTCCACACCGATCTCGGCGACCAGGCGGTGGGCGCCAAGATCAACGGCCGCGTCGTGCCGCTCTCCACCGTGATCGAGAACGGCGACCAGGTGCAGGTGCTGCGCTCCAAGGCGCAGACGCCGCAGCCCGCCTGGCTCAAGGTGGCGATCACCGCCAAGGCGCTCGCCGCGATCCGCCGCCACCTGCGCAACACCGAGCGCGAGCAGACGATCGCGCTGGGGCGCAAGCTGTACGACGATATCGTCCAGCGCTTGCCCGCGGCACTGGCCGACAGCGCGCTCGACGAGGCGCTCAAGCGGCTCAAGCTGCCCGACGAGGCCGCGCTGTTCCAGCAGATCGCGCGGCGCCATCTGTCCGACGCACAGGTGATGGAGGCGCTGATGCCCGGCTCCGCGGGCGCCGACGTCGCGCAGGCGCCGCCGCAGTCGAGCGCGATCTCGATCGAGGGGCTCGCGCCCGGCGTCGCCTACGAGCTGGCGGAATGCTGTCATCCGGTGCCGGGCGACCGCATCATCGGGCTGCGCCGCCCCGACGCCTCGATCGAGGTCCATGCGATCGACTGCGGCGTGCTCGCCGACCTCGCCGAGCGCTCCGAGGACGAGACCGACTGGATCGACGTGCAATGGGGCGACGCCACCGAGGGGGCGACCGCGCGCATCTCGGTGGAGGTGCGCAACGAGCCCGGCGCGCTCGGCATGCTCGCGACGATCATCGGTCAGCACAAGGCCAACATCATCAACCTGCGGCTCGACAACCGCGATTCGCGCTTCCACACCAACCTGATCGACGTCGAGGTGCATGACGCGCACCAGCTGATGCGGCTGCTCGCCGCGCTGCGCGCCGCCGAGGCGGTCAACGCGGCGGAGCGGGTGTGACGCGCGCGTTCCGGTCGCGGTGTCGCCGGAACCCGGCTCGGCCCGACCCTTCTCAGCGCGGGCGTTCGAGCCGGAACAGCTGGTCGTCACCGATCTCGAAATAGTCGGCCGGCCCGCCACCGCGCGTGATCGGGCGCGCGCGTCCGGTCTGATACACGCCATCCTCGATCAGCGCGCGGTCGACGTGCACCGCCACCGCCTCGCCCAGCACCAGCCACGCGGGCAGCGCGTCGCCGTCGCGCGCCTCGAGCTGCACCACCTGCGTGACGACGCATTCGAACTGCACCGGGCTCGCCGCGACCCGCGGCGGGCGCACCTTGGCCGCGGGCAGCGTCTCCAGTCCGGCGAGCTCGAACTCGTCGACATGCGGCGGCGCCATCGCCGAGGACGCGTTCATCGCCTCGGCGAGATCGCGCGTGGCGAGGTTCCACACGAACTCGCCGGTCTCGCGCGCGTTCGCCAGCGAGTCCTTGGCCCCCACCGAGCAGAAGCCGACGATCGGCGGCTTGTAGTTGAACAGGTTGAAGAAGCTGTACGGCGCGAGGTTGCGCACGCCGTCGCGCGACACGGTGCTGATCCATCCGATCGGGCGCGGCGCGACGATCGCGTTGAGGGGGTCGTGGCGCAGGCCGTGTCCGGCGGCGGGCTCGTAGAAATGCCATTCGGTCATACGCCAACCTCTGCTAGGACGGGCGCATGGGTGCAACCGCCATCCGCCGTCACCGGCTCGCCACGCGACTGTGGCACTGGCTCAACGCGCTCGCCATCTTCGTGCTGATCGGCTCGGGGCTGGGCATCTCCAACGCGCATCCGCGGCTCTATTGGGGGCGCTACGGCGCCAATTTCGACCATGCCTGGGCGCAGCTGCCGCGCTTCCCCGCCTGGCTGACCATCCCCGCCCACTATAATCTCGCGATCTCGCGGCGCTGGCACCTGTTCTTCGCCCTGGTGCTGGCCTTCTCGCTGCTCGGTTACCTGATCGTCAGCCTGATCAATCGCCACATCCAGCGCGACCTGCGCCTGCGTCGCCGCGATCTCGCCCCCGCGCATCTCGCCGCGGACGTGCGCGCGCATCTCGCCTTCCGCTTCCACGATCCCGCCGCGCCCGGCGAGTATAACGTGTTGCAGAAGGTGAGCTATGTGCTGGTGCTGTTCGGACTGCTGCCGCTGGTGATCGTCACCGGGCTGGCGCTGTCGCCGGGGATGGATGCTGGCTGGCACTGGCTGCTCGATCTGCTCGGCGGGCGGCAATCGGCGCGCTCGCTCCATTTCCTCGCGATGGTGGGGCTGACGCTGTTCACCGTCGTCCATCTCGCGCTCGTGATCCTCGCCGGCTGGCGCAACGAGCTGCGCTCCATGATCACCGGCTGGTGGCGGGTGCCCGAGTGATGCTGCGCCGGCGCCAGTTGCTCGCGCGCGGCGCGATGGGCGGCGGGGCGCTGCTGCTCGGCGCGTGCGATCGCATGATCCAGCAGCCGCAGGTCCGCACCATCCTGTTCAAGGGGGAGGACATGCACCGCGGTCTGCAGCGCGCCCTGTTCGACCGCGACGCGCTCGCTCCCGAGTTCCGGCCCGATCAGATGTCGCCGCGCTTTCGCACCAACGGCACGCGCGATCCGGGGACCGAGGCCTATGCCGCCCTGCGCGCGGGGCGATTCGCCGACTGGCGGCTCGCGGTCGACGGGCTGGTGGCGCGGTCGCTGCGGCTGTCGCTGCGCGATCTCGGCGCCTTCCCGCAGCGCGCGCAGATCACCCGCCACGACTGCGTCGAGGGGTGGAGCGCGATCGGCAAGTGGCAGGGGCCGCGGCTCGCCGACGTGCTGCGCGCGGCGGGGCTGAGCGAGCGCGCGCGCTACATCGTCTTCACCTGCGCGGACTATTACGGCGGCGCGCCGTATTATGAATCGATCGATCTGGTGGACGCTTTCCACCCGCAGACGATCCTCGCCTGGGCGATGAACGACCGCTTCCTCGACGTCGGCCATGGCGCGCCGCTGCGGCTGCGGGTCGAGCGCCAGCTCGGGTACAAACACGCCAAATATCTGATGCGCGTGACGGCGGTAGAATCGCTCGCCGGGGTCGGCAAGGGGCGCGGCGGCTATTGGGAAGACAACGTCGACTATGATTGGTGGGCGGGGATCTGAGCGGGTGAGGTGAGACAATTCCTTCCCGCTAGCGGGGAGGGTCGTGAGGCGTGACGCGCCCGTCCCCGCGTCGCCGCAGCGCGACGACATAGACCACCACCGCGACCGCCGCGAACAGGAACCATTGCACCGCATAAGCGAGGTGGTTGTTGGGCACGCTCGACGGGTCGGGCGGCGTGTTGGCGGCGAGCCCCGGCGCGGGGCTGTCGCTCACCAGCATCAACTCGCGCGCGCGCGGCGCCATCACCGTCGCGATCAGCGGGCGCGCGTCGGGCGCGTGCGCGATCCAGCCGCGTACCTCACCACCGCGCCACGTCGTCGCCGTCTTAGCGTCGCGCGTCGTCCCGATCTGGACGCGCAGCCCCGGCCCCTCGGCGCCGGTGCGGCACAGCGCGATCACGCGGAAGCCCGCCGCCCCCGCTCCCGCGCGCTCATAGCCGACCGGCTGGAGACAGAAAGCGCTCGCCCGGCGGAACAGCAGCGCGTCGTCGGGGAAGCGCGGGAAGGCGATCGGCGGCTTGCCCGGATTGGCGGCGAGCTGCGCGAGCAGCGCCTCCTTCTGCGGCTTGCGCTCGAGCAGCTGCCACAGCCCCAGCGCGACCATGACCGCCGCGGCGAGCGCGACCAGCAGCGTCGGTACGACCGGCACGCGCCTCATTCGGCGACCCGTCCCTCGCGCGCGGCGTTGCGATACTCGGCCGCGATCAGCCAGCCCTTGGCCAGCCGCAGCGAGCCAATCACTCCGGCCAGCGTCAGCGGCACCCACAGCAGCGCGTGGACCCACCAGGGCGGCGCGAGCGACAGTTCGAGCGTGATCGCCAGCGCCACCACGATCGTGCCCCAGATCAGCGTGAGGAAAGCCGCCGGCCCGTCGCCGACGTTGAAGTCGGCGAAGCGCAGCCCGCAGCGGTCGCACCGCTCGGCGAAGCGCAACAGCCCGGCATAGAGCGTCGGCGCGCCGCAGCGCGGGCACAGCCCCTTGAGGCCGACGTCGAGCGGGCGCGGCGCGACCCGCTCCTCGCCCGACATAGGCGCCTCAGCCTCCGTGGATCGGCGCGCCCCAGCCGCCCCAGACGTAGACGGTGACGAACAGGAACAGCCACACCACATCGACGAAATGCCAGTACCACGCCGCGGCCTCGAAGCCGAAATGCTGCTTGGGGGTGAAGGCGCCGTTGTACGCGCGGATCAGGTTGACGATCAGGAAGATCGTACCGACCAGCACGTGAAAGCCGTGGAACCCGGTCGCCATGAAGAAGGCCGCGCCATAGTTGATCCCCTTGAAGGGGAACGGCGCGTGCATATACTCATAGGCCTGGATGCTGCTGAACAGCACGCCCAGCGCGACCGTCAGCCACAGACCCTTGAGCACGCCGTCGCGGTCGCCCACGCCGAGCAGGCCCCAGAGACCGCGCTTCTCGCCGCCGCGCTGATCGTGGATCAAGGCATGGTGCGCCCAGGTCACCGTGGTGCCCGAGCACAGCAGGATCAGCGTGTTGAGCAGCGGCAGCTCGAAGGCGTTGATCACCTCCAGCCCCTTGGGCGGCCATTGCGCCGCGATCGCGGCGGCACCCTCGGCGGCGCGCTCGACCTGGCCGTCGACGAACTGCATCGCGGTCGGGAACAGCGCGAAATCGAAGAAGGCCCAGAACCAGCCGACGAAGAACATCACCTCGGAGGCGATGAACAGGATCATGCCGTAGCGGAAATGAAGCTGCACCACCGGCGTGTGATCGCCCGCATGCGCCTCGCGCAGCACCTGGTGCCACCAGCCGTACATGCAGAACAGCACCGAGGCGAAGCCGATCAGGAACACCCAGCCGCCACCCACCGCCTGGTGCATGTACATGATGCCGCCGGCCGCCATCACCAGCGCCGCCATCGAGCTGAGCAGCGGCCAGGGGCTGGGCGGCAGGATGTGGTACTCGTGGTTCTTGGCACCGGCCATGCGCGGCTCTCCCCGTTACGCTTATCGGCTCTCGTCTAGCCGGCTCGCCCGGCGGAATCCACCGGGTAAAATGTGTAGCTCAGCGTGATCGTTTCCACGTCCTTGGTGTCGGGATCGGTGAGGATCGCCGGGTCGACGTAGAAGATCACCGGCATGCGCTGCGATTCGCCCGCCTTCAGCGTCTGCTGCGTGAAGCAGAAGCACTGGATCTTGGTGAAATATTTGCCCGCCACCGCGGGGGTGACGTTGTAGGTCGCGGTGCCGGTCGTGTCCTGCGCGGCGCGGCTGGTGGCGGCGAAGAAGGCCATGTCGCGCGCGCCGATCTCCACCACTTCCTGCTCGCGCTCGGGGCGGAAGCGCCACGGCAGCTTGGGGCTGGTGTTGGCGTCGAACGCGATCGTGATCGAGCGGTGGACCCCGCCCGGCGCGCGCTCGGCGCGGCCGGTGGTGCCGTTGAGCCCGGTCGCCTCGCAGAACATCCGGTAGAGCGGCACGCTGGCGAAGGCGAGCCCGGTCATGAAGCAGATGCCGAGCACCGCGAGCAACGCGGTGCGGCCGGTGCGCGAGAGACCCAGGAACGACCGCGGCATGCTCAATGCGCCATGCCCTGGCGGATCTTGGCGATGGTGATGAAGAAGATCAGCACCACGAAGGCGGCGAGCAGCAGCGCCACCACCGTCGCGCGCCCCTTCTGGCGGCGCCGCACCAGTTCCTGTTCCTCCGGCGTCATGCCACCCACCGATCCACCACGAGCGCTCCGAACAGGACGAACAGATACAGGATCGAGAAGCCGAACAGCTGCTTCTCGTAGCGCATCGGCCGCGCCGCGCTGGTCCGCCCCGTCGCCACCAGCGCGGCGAGCAGCGCGAACACCGCGGTCATCGCGATCGCCACCACGCCATAGACCGGCCCCGCCAGCCCGAGGGGCCAGGGCGCCACCGCCACCAGCGCCATCGGGATCGTGTAGAGCCCGATCTGGCGCCGCGTCACGCGCTCGCCCGCCACCACCGGGAGCATCGGCACGCCGGCATTGGCGTAATCGGTCTTCACGAACAGCGCGAGCGCCCAGAAATGCGGCGGCGTCCACAGGAACACCAGGAAGAACAGCAGCAGCGGCAGCAGCGCCACCTCGCCCGTCGCCGCGGCCCAGCCGATCAGCGGCGGGAAGGCGCCCGCGGCGCCGCCGATGACGATGTTCTGCGGGGTGCGGCGCTTGAGCCACACGGTGTAGATCAGCACGTAGAACAGGATCGAGACCGCGAGGATCGCCGCCGCGGCGAGGTTCACCGCCAGCCCCATCAGGATCACCGAGAAGGCGCCGAGCCCGACGCCGAAGTGCAGCGCGGACTGGCGCTCCATACGCCCCGCGGGCAGCGGGCGCGCCGCGGTGCGCTTCATCACCGCGTCGAGATCGGCCTCATACCATTGGTTGAGCGCCCCCGCCGCGCCGGCGCCGAGCGCGATGCACAGGATCGCGGTGAAGCCCAGCACCGGATCGACCGCGACCGGCGCCGCGAGCATCCCGCACAGACCGGTGAACACGACCAGGGTCATCACGCGCGGCTTGGTCAGCGCGACGAAATCGCGCCAGTCGGCCGGGGGCAGCAGGGGAGCGGCGGTGGTCATCGCCCGCCGCTCCTACTCCGCTGGCGGGGCGAGGGAAAGGCTCGCGATCGCCGCTTCGGTCCGCGGCGGCGATGGCGCGGCTGCAACCGCCGCGCCGCTGTGGCATTGTGTCGGGGACGGGAGGATCCGGGATGTACCGACAGCTATTCGCCGCCGCTGCCTTGGTGACCGCGCTGCCCGCGGCGGCGCAGTCGATCTCGGCGCGCGACCGCGCCACCGGCGAACAGGCCGATCCCCAGCTCGTCCGCGAGTTCGGCGGGCGGTACACCGGGCCGCAGGTCGCGCTGGTCGAGCGCGTCGGCAAGCGCGTCGCGGTCCAGTCGGGGCTGTCCAACGCGCGCGACGATTTCACCATCACGTTGCTCGATTCGCCCGTCGAGAACGCCTTCGCGATCCCCGGCGGCTATGTCTATGTCACGCGCCAGCTGCTCGCACTGATGAACTCGGAAGCCGAGCTCGCCTCGGTGCTGGGGCATGAGGTCGGCCATGTCGCCGCGCGCCACAGCGCCGCGCGCAACCGCACCGCGACGATCGGCAGCGTCGTCGCCGGCGTGGTCGGCGCGGTCGTGGGGAGCGGTACGGCGGGCCAGCTCGCCGGCTCGGTCGCGCGCGGCGGGGCGCAGCTCTACACGCTGCGTTACGGCCGCGAGCAGGAATATGCCGCGGACGCGCTGGGCGTGCGCTACATCACCGCGGCGGGCTATGATCCCTATGCCGCGGCCGACATGCTCGCCTCGCTCGACGCCGAGACCGGGCTCCAGGCCGCGGTGGCGGGGCGCGGCGGGCAGCAACTGCCGAGCTGGGCCTCGACCCACCCCAACGGCGCCGATCGCGTGCGCCGCGCCGCGCAGCTCGCCGAGCAGACCGGCAAGCCGCTGGTCGATCCGCCGCCCGAGGACACCGCCTTCCTGCGCGCGCTCGACGGCATGGCTTATGACGCCAAGGGATCGGGCAAGCGGATCCGGATCCGCCCCGTGCGCGCGGGCGACACGGTCGACACCTTCGCGCGGCAGATGGCCTATGAGTCGCTCCAGCGCGAGCGATTCATGACGCTCAACGCGCTCGACGAGGGCGCGCGGCTCGCGCCGGGCCGGCTGGTAAAGGTCGTGACGAAGGACTGACCATGGATTAGGGTCTGTACTCAATCGCAGCAAGGTCGTGACGGAGCGGATTTTGGCGCCAGGCTAGGAGCAAGGAGGGAGCGATGCTCATGCATCGTGACCGACGCGCGACGCCGCATGGCGCCAAAAGCCGCCCGCCGCGAAGCGGTCGCCCGCGCAAGGCCGCCCAGCATCGTCGCTTGCTTGCGGGTAGCGCAGCTACCCGGCTGCGCTGCGCTCCTCGTGGGCGGCCTTGCGCGGGCGATCACGATCCTTGCTGCGACTGAGTACAGACCCTAAGGCGTGGGTCCCATGTTCCCGCCCGCGCCCGCGCCGATCGCGCCGACTGCTCCCGCCCCGCTCGTGCCTCCCGCCGCCGCGCCGCTGCGCCGCCCCGCTCTGTCGGTGGTGGTGCCGTGCTACAACGAGGAGGCGACGCTGCCGCTGCTTCACGCGCGCGTCGCCGCCGCGGCGCGCGCCGCGGTGGGTGACGATCACGAGATCGTGCTCGTCAACGACGGCTCGCGCGACGACAGCTGGGCGGCGATGCGGCGGCTCGCCGCGGCCGATCCGCGCGTGGTGGCGATCAACCTGTCGCGCAACCACGGCCATCAGCTCGCGCTGACCGCTGGGCTGGACCTGTGCGCCGGCGAGCAGATCCTGATCATCGACGCCGATCTGCAGGACCCGCCCGAGCTGCTCGCCGACATGCGCGTGATGATGGCGCGCGAGGGCGCCGACGTGGTCTATGCGGTGCGGCGCAAGCGCGAGGGCGAGACCCTTTTCAAGAAGGCCACCGCGGCGGCCTTCTATCGCGTGCTGGACCGCGTCACCGACACGCCGATCCCGCTCGACACCGGCGACTTCCGGTTGATGACGCGGCGCGCGCTCGACGCCTTGCTGTCGCTGCCCGAGCAGGCGCGCTTCATCCGCGGCATGGTCGCCTGGGTCGGCTTCCGCCAGGTGCCGTTCGCCTATGATCGCGCCGAGCGCCACGCCGGCGAGACCAATTATCCGCTCGGCAAGATGGTGCGGCTGGCGCTCGACGCGGTGACGGGCTTCTCCACCGCGCCGCTGCGCTGGGCGAGCCATCTGTCGGTGATCCTGGCGGGCTGCTCGCTGCTGCTGCTGTTCTATATCGCCTTCGGCTATTTCAGCGGCGAGCGCGTGCAGGGCTGGACCTCGACCATGCTGGTGGTGGTGGTGCTGTCGGCGATTCAGATGTTCGTACTGGGGATGATCGGCGAGTATCTCGGCCGGCTCTATATCGAGGCGAAGCGGCGGCCGCTGTATCTCATCGCCGACGTCGCGGGTACACCGAGCAGTCGCGCGACCCTGGGGTTCCAGGCGACGACCTCGGAAGAGCGGGCGGGGGCGTCGGAGCTGGGTTCCTACTGAGCGAACCTGGCGCAACATGCCGTCATCCCGGACGTGTTCTGGGATCCACCGTGCCGCTTACGCTCAGGCCGTTGGCAGCGCCGAACCGTGGATCCCGGAACACGTCCGGGATGACGGTAAGGGTGGAGGTCGGCCGACGCGCTTGCTTCAGGAGTCGGGTGGCGCAACGACTACGCCGCCTCGGCGTCCAGCCCGTAGGCGGTGTGGAGCACGCGCACGGCGAGTTCGGTCTCGTCCTCGTGGATCAGCACCGAGACCTTGATCTCGCTGGTCGAGATCGCCTGGATGTTGATCCCGCGCGCGCCGAGCGTGGTGAACATCGTGCTCGCCACGCCGGCGTGGCTGCGCATCCCCACACCGACGACGCTGATCTTCGCGACGCGCGTGTCGTGGATCAGCTCGCCGAAGCCGATCGCCTCGCGCGCCTGGTTGAGCGCCTCGATCGAGCGCGCCAGATCCGCGGCGGGGACGGTGAAGGTCACGTCGGTCGCGCTGGTGCTGCTCGCGCCGTTGCTCGCGCTCTGGTGCGCGATGTTCTGGATGATCATGTCGACGTTGATGTTCGCCGCCGCCAGCGGCTCGAAGATGCTCGCCACCGTGCCGGGCTGGTCGGGCACGCGCGTCAGCGTGATCTTGGCCTCGTTCTTGTCGTGCGCGATGCCGGTGATGAGCTGGCGTTCCACTTCCTCGATCTCCTCTTCGCCGACGATCATCGTCCCGGGCAATGTGTCCGCCATCGGTGCGTCCGCGTCGGTGAACGACGACAGCACCTGAACGCGGACCTTCTCCTTCATCGCCAGCCCGACCGAGCGGGTCTGGAGCACCTTGGCGCCGACCGAGGCGAGCTCGAGCATCTCCTCGTAGGTCACCTTGGCGAGCTTGCGCGCGCGCGGCACGATCCGCGGATCGGTGGTGTAGACGCCGTCGACGTCGGTGTAGATGTCGCAGCGGTCGGCGCGGATCGCCGCCGCGACCGCGACCGCCGAAGTGTCCGAGCCGCCGCGCCCCAGCGTGGTGATGCGCTGCCCCGGCGCGACGCCCTGGAAGCCCGGGATCACCGCCACCGCGCCGGCGGCGAAGCTCTCCTCCAGCGTGGCGGTGTCGATCGTGTCGATGCGCGCCTTGGCGAAAGCGGTGTCGGTGCAGATCGGCAGCTGCCAGCCGAGGAAGGAGCGCGCCGGCACGTCGATCGCCTGGAGCGCGATCGCGAGCAGCCCGCTGGTGATCTGCTCGCCCGCGGAGACGACGACGTCATATTCGCGCGCGTCGTACAGCGGCGAGGCCTCGCGGCAGAAGCCGACCAGGCGGTCGGTCTCGCCCGCCATCGCCGAGACCACCACCGCCACCTGGTTGCCGGCCGCCACCTCGCGCTTCACCCGCGCCGCGACCGAGCGGATACGCTCGATCCCCGCCATCGAGGTGCCGCCGAACTTCATGACGATCCGCGCCAATGCCGTATCCAAACGCCTTGGGTGAAGAGGGGCGTCCTGATAGGAAGCGCACATGACCGACGCAAGCGTAACAACCGCAACCACTTCGCCGCACCACGCCTCGGTGGTGGCGAAGGAGGCGACCCATTTCGGTCGGCTGGCGCGCGACTGGTGGGATCCGGCGGGATCGTCGGCGATGCTGCACCGGCTCAACCCGGTGCGGCTGCGCTACCTGCGCGCGGCGGTCGATCGCCACTGGGACCTCGACGACCGGTCGTTCGCGCCGCTGGCGGGGAAGAGCGCGCTCGACATGGGCTGCGGCGCGGGACTGCTCGCCGAACCGCTGGCGCGGCTGGGCGCGGCGGTGACCGCGGTCGACGCCGCGGCGGAGAGCATCGCGGTGGCGCGCGACCATGCGGCGCGGCGCGGGCTGACGATCGACTATCGCGCCGGCGGGGTCGAGGCAGTGGCGGGCGAGAGCTTCGACCTGGTCGCCTCGCTCGAGGTGGTCGAGCATGTCGCCGACGCGCGGGCGTTCGTGGCGGGGCTGGCGGCCACGGTGGCGCCGGGCGGGCTGCTGGTGATGAGCACGCCCAACCGCACCTGGCTGTCGCGCGCCGCGCTGGTCGAGGCGGCCGAGGCGCTGGGCCAGATCCCGCGCGGCACGCACGATTGGGACAAGTTCCTGACGCCGGACGAGCTGGGCGCGATGATCGCGGACGCGGGGCTGCGGGTGACCGACGTCACCGGGCTGACGCTCGGAACCAAGGGGTTCGCGCTGGGGACATCGACCGCGCTCGACTATTTCGTCACCGCGACGCGCTGATCCCGCACCGGCTTGCCGCGGCGCGCGCGCGGGCGTAGCGATGCGCGCCATGACCCGCCGGCTGGCCCTCGCGCTGCTCGCCCTGACCGCGACCGCCGCGCCGGCCGCGCCCGCGCTCCAAACGTCCGCGGCGCCGCAGCGCCCGCCCGCTGCCGCGCCGCGTCCGCCGATCGTCGTCCCGCAGGTCGTCGCGCGCTTCCCGCACGACACCGCCGCCTTCACCGAGGGGCTGATCTGGCATGACGGCGCCCTGTACGAGAGCGTCGGGCTGGAGGGCCAGTCGGACGTGCGCCGCGTCGATCTCGCCAGCGGCAAGGTGGTGCGCCGCGCCGCCCTGCCCGCGGCGCAGTTCGGCGAGGGACTGGCGGCGTGGAAGAATCAGCTGGTCAGTCTCACCTGGCACGACGGCATTGCGCATCGCTGGGATCCCGCGACGCTGCGGTCGCGCGGCACCGTGCGCTATCAGGGTGAGGGCTGGGGGCTGACGAGCGATCGCACCGCGCTGATCCGTTCGGACGGCAGCGCGACGCTGACCTTCCACGATCCCGCCACGCTGGCGGTGCGACGCACGCTGCCGGTCACCTTCGCCGGGCGACCAATCGACCAGCTCAACGAGCTGGAATGGGTCGATGGCGAGATCCTCGCCAATGTCTGGCATCAGCCGGTGATCGTCGCGATCGATCCGGCGAGCGGGCGCGTCACCCGCGTGATCGACCTGCGCGCGATCGTCGCCGAGGTGGGTGCGAGCGACCGCGAGGCAGTCGCCAACGGCATCGCCTGGGACGCGACGAAGCGGCGCCTGTTCGTCACCGGGAAGCGCTGGCCCACGCTGTTCGAGATTCGCCTGCCGAGCTGAGGCGCGCGGCCGCGCCATGGTGGCGCAGCCGCGGCAAGGCGGCTCAGTTCATCATCCACTCGCCCATGAACACCACCGCGTCGGCGACGACCTGCGCGAGAAAGACCGCCGCGGTGAAGACCGCGACCGCGCCCGCCACGATCGCGCCCTGCTCGCCGACATGTTTGATCGTCGTCATGGCACATCCTCTCCTGTCTGGAGCCGGTGCCACGTGTCCCGGGGTCGCCCGGCTCTCGCTCTCCTATAGCGTTTCGCCGGCAGCTTGACCATCGTGCGGCGCAGCATGGGTGCAGCATAGCGATCGTCACCGGGCGTCGGATGGTCACACGAGCCCGGGACCGCACGCGTGGACCTACGTGGCACCGGCGCGCGCAGGTATACGCCGACGCTGGAAAGCAAAAAGCGGCCCGGTATGTCGCCATACCGGGCCGAGGTGCGTCCGCAGGAGGAACGTCGTGGGCGGGCGGCGGCATGAGGCGCCGCCCGCGAACTCGTCAGTAATTGTAGGCGCGCTCGCCATGCTCGTTGATGTCGAGGCCTTCGCTCTCGACCTCGAGCGAGGGACGCAGCCCCATCGTCGCCTTGATGCCGAGGAACAGCACCGCCGAGACGCCGCCCGACAGCACCAGCGTCAGCACCACCGCCTTGATCTGGGTCCAGACCTGGCCGGCCATGTCGTAGCTGCCCGCGACCGAGGGGAATTGGGTGTAGTCGAACCACCCCTGCCCGCCGAGCGACGGCGCCGCGACGATGCCGGTCCCGATCGCGCCGACGATCCCGCCGACGCAGTGGATGCCGAACACGTCGAGCGTGTCGTCATAGCCGAGCTTGTTCTTCACCGTGGTGACGAAGAAGAAGCACACCGCGCTCGCCACCATGCCGAGGATGATCGAGGTCATCGGCGCGGCGAAGCCGGCGGCCGGGGTGATCGCGACCAGCCCCGCGACCGCGCCCGACACGCCGCCGAGCAGCGACGGCTTCTTGTGCACCACCTGCTCGATCACCGCCCAGGCGACCGCGGCCCCCGCGGTGGCGACGAAGGTGTTGATGAAGGCGAGCGCCGCGACCCCGGTCGCTTCCAGGTTGGAGCCCGCGTTGAAGCCGAACCAACCGATCCACAGCAGCGAGGCGCCGATCATCGTCATGGTCAGCGAGTGCGGCGGCATCGGCTCGCTCTTGTAGCCGTGGCGCTTGCCGATCACGAGGCAGCCCACCAGCCCGGCGATGCCCGCGTTGATGTGGACCACGGTGCCGCCGGCGAAGTCGAGCGCGCCCCAGCCGTACAGCAGGCCGGCGTCGGTCGGCGCATCGGCGAGGAAGTCCGGGCCGGCCCAATACCACACCATGTGCGCCATCGGGAAATAGACGATCGTCAGCCACAGCACGACGAACACCAGCAGCGGGGTGAACTTCACCCGCTCGGCGAAGGCGCCGACGATCAGCGCCGGCGTGATGCAGGCGAAGGTCATCTGGAAGCAGATGAACGCATATTCGGGAATATAGACGTTGTTGCTGAAGGTCGCCGCGAGCGAGCTCGCATCGACGCCCGTCAGGAATGCCTTGGACAGCCCGCCGACGAAGGCGTTGCCGCTGGTGAAGGCGAGGCTGTAGCCCCAGCTCACCCAGACGAGGCTGGCGACCGAGACGATCATCAGCACCTGCATCAGCACGCTGAGCATGTTCTTGGTGCGCACCAGCCCGCCGTAGAACAGCGCGAGCCCGGGCACCGACATCATCAGCACCAGCGCGGCCGAGATCATCATCCAGGTGGTGTCACCCTTGTTGACCATCGTCGCCATCTGCTCGGCATTGGGCGCGCGCACCGGTCCGGCGGCCTGCGCCAGCGCGGGCGCCGCGGCCAGCGCCGCGATCGTCGCCACCGCCCCCGCAGCGGCGATCTTGCGTGAAACTGTCATCCCGTCCCCCCTCACAGCGCGCTGTCGTCGGTCTCGCCGGTGCGGATGCGCACCGCCTGGCCGACGTCGAGCACGAAGATCTTGCCGTCACCGATCGCGCCGGTGTTGGCCGCGGCCTGGATCGCCTCGACCACGCGGTCGGCGATGTCGCTGCCGCAGACGATCTCGATCTTGATCTTGGGCACCATGTTGGTGCTGTACTCGGCGCCGCGGTAGATCTCGGTCTGGCCCTTCTGCCGACCGAACCCCTTCACCTCGGACACCGTCATCCCCGCCACGCCGACGCCGGTGAGCGCTTCCCTCACCTCGTCCAGCTTGAACGGCTTGATGATCGCTATGACCAGCTTCATCGCGCCCCCTTTGCGTTTACCCGTGGAGACGCTTCGCAAGGCGCGTGCCAGTTGTGGGGGAGATGCTGTGGGAGCGCAGATCGGCCGGGCCGAGGGCGGCCCGGTTCGTTCCGCCGCCGCGCCACCCTTCGTCATCCCCGCGCAGGCGGGGATCCATAAACACTAGCATCTCGGCTCCAAGCGCCAGCGTCAGCGTGTCTGGATCCCCGCTGTCGCGGGGATGACGTGGTGGGTGGTAGAGGGAGGACGAGAGACCGGGAAGTGACGACGTCGCCGGCGAGCAATTGGCCAAACAACCCGTTAACCACTGTTAAACTTTTGTGCACCGCCACAGACGTGCCCGAAAATCAGGCACCCTCCGCCACGAGGCGCGCCGCGGCGAGATCGTCCTCGTCCACCATCACGCGCACCGGGATGAGCAGCCAACTGCCGTCGGCGATGGAGGCGCCGCCGTCGAACGCGAGCGCGTCGATCCCCTCGGACTCGAGCCGGCCGACCAGGATGTTGGCGAGGTTGCGGTCGTAGCGGCCGAGCTCCACCAGTGCCATCAGGCGGGCACCACGGTCGGGTTGCGCACCGGCAGCCCGTCGATGCTGGTCGTGCGCACCGCATATTTGGCGAAGCGCGCGGAGTCGGGGTTGGCGGCGTGATATTTGTTGAGCGTGGCGCGCTCCCGCTCGAACGCCATGTGCGGCACGCCCCAGCCGCACGAGGTCTGCACCTGCTCCACCGCCACGACGAAGATCTGCCGCGTCCCGGGCAGCAACGTGAAGCGCGGCGCGAGGTCACCCCACTCGGGATCCTGCGGCAGCACCGCGCGCCCGCGGCCGTAGATGCGAAAGATCAGCGCCGGATTGTCGAAGGCGCAGAACATGATCGTGATGCGCCCGTCGGCGAGCAGGTGCGCGTTGGTCTCGTTCCCTGACCCGGCGACATCCAGATAAGCGACGGTCGCGTCATCGAGCACGCGGAACGTGTCCATGCCCTTGGGGCTCAGATTGATCCGAGCGTCCGCCGCGGCGGTGGCGACGAAGAACACCGGCTGGCGCGCGACGAAGGCGCGATGCTCGGCAGTGAGCGCGGGGAAGAACTCGGCCATGGCGGGCTGGCTCCGGTTTGACGCGCCTGGGGCATGCGCATAATCTACGCGCATGAAGCATGATCGCATCGCCTCGGGCAAGCGCCGATCGGTCAACATGACGATCGACACCGGCGTCGTCGCCGCCGCGCGCGAAGCGGGGATCAACCTGTCGCAGGTGGCCGAGGCGGCGATCCGCGCGGCGACCAGCGCTGAGTTGAACCGCCGCTGGAAGGAAGAGAACCGGGATTGGGCCGAATCGGTTAATCGCTGGGTGGAGGAGAACGGGCTTCCGCTGGAGCGGTATCGCCTGTTCTGATGCCTCAGTACGACGTGTTCCGCTCCGCCTCGGGCGAGCTCCTGGTCGATTGTCAGGCCGAAGGGCTGGGCCATTTGGCGACTCGCTTCGTCGCACCGCTTCTTCCGATCGCCCGGGCACCGGAAGCGCGCGCGCGGCTCAACCCGATTTTCGACGTCTTCGGCGAGAAGCATATGCTGGTGACACAATTCGCCACGGCGGTCCGGCGCAGTGAATTGCGCACGCCGATCGACTCGCTCGCCACCTACCGTTTCGACATCGTCGCCGCCTTCGACATGCTACTGACCGGTATCTAAACGCTCACGCCCTCCCGCCCACCGTCAGCCCGCCGATCAGCAGCGAGGGCTGACCCACGCCCGCGGGAACGCTCTGCCCGCCCTTGCCGCACATGCCGACGCCCTCGTCGAGCGCGAAGTCGGTGCCGACGCCCTGCACCTTGGTCAGCACGCTCGGCCCGTCGCCGATCAGCGTCGCGCCCTTGATCGGCGCGCCGATCCGCCCGTCCTCGACCAGATAGGCCTCGGTGCAGGAGAAGACGAACTTGCCCGAGACGATGTCGACCTGCCCGCCGCCAAACGACTTGGCGAAGATGCCGCGTTTGACCCGCGACAGCAGCTCGGCGGGGTCGTCCGGCCCCGCTTTCATGAAGGTGTTGGTCATGCGCGGCATCGGCGCGTGCGCGAAGCTCTCGCGGCGGCCGTTGCCGGTCGGCGCCACTCCCATCAGCCGCGCGTTGAGCCGGTCCTGCATATAGCCGCGCAGGATGCCGTCCTCGATCAGCAGCGTCTCGCTCGTGGGCGTGCCCTCGTCGTCGATGGTGAGGCTGCCGCGGCGGTCCTGGATCGCGCCGTCGTCGACGATCGTCACGCCCGGCGCGGCGACCCGCTCGCCGATCCGTCCCGAGAAGGCGCTGGTGCCCTTGCGGTTGAAGTCGCCCTCCAGCCCGTGGCCGATCGCCTCGTGGAGCAGGATGCCGGGCCAGCCCGCGCCGAGCAGCACGGTCATCTCGCCCGCGGGCGCGGCGACCGACTCGAGGTTGACCAAAGCCTGCGCCAGCGCCTCGTCGATCGCGCGGTGCCAGGTCGCGGGCTCGAACAGCGTGTCGTAGAGATAGCGCCCGCCCAGCCCGAAGCTGCCGGTCTCGCGACGGCCGTTCTGCTCGGCGACGATCGAGACGTTGAGCCGCACCAGCGGGCGCACGTCGGTGGCGACGAAGCCGTCGGGGCGGACGATCTCCACCACGCTCCACGTGCCCGACAGCCCGACCGAGACCTGCGCCACGCGCGGGTCGCGCGCGCGCGCGGCGGCGTCGATCGCCTGGCACAGCGCGACCTTGTCGGCGAAGGGGACGAGATCGAGCGGGTCGGCGTCGGTGTAGCGGCGCTGGTTGGTGCGCGCGGGCGCGGCGGCGCGCGGCTGCGCCGTGGGGTCGATCAGCCGCATCGTCGCGGCGGCGCGCTCGATCGCGGCGGCGCTGAGCTCGTTGGCGTGCGCGAAGGCGGTCATCTCTCCGGAGACCGCGCGTAGCCCGAAGCCGGCGTGGGTGTCGTAGCTCGCGGTCTTGAGCCGGCCGTCGTCGAAGCCGAACGCCTCGGCGCGGCGATATTGCAGGTAGAGCTCGCCGTCGTCGGCACGGTCGAGCGCGGCGGCGGTGAGCCGCAGCGCCGCGTCCGGGTCGAGCGAGTCGCGGTAGAGGAAGGAGCGCGGGTCGGTCATCGCGCCAAGATAGGAGCGCGGAGGGGCGCGCGCCACTCGTCAGGTGGTGCGATGCTGCTTGGCAGTGACGTTCGGGCTCGCGGTGTCGGCCGCCGCCACACCCCGGAGATCGGTGCGAGACGCGCGCGACCCTCATCATCTTCCGTCATCCCGGACTTGTTCCGGGATCCACCGGGCCGCTCACGCCTAAGACGTTACTCTTGCGGACCCGTGGTTCCGGACCCAAAAGGCAGCTGAGTGCTTCGTCACCGTCATCCCGGCCTCGTGCCGGGATGACGGGGGCGAGTGGCTTCCGCGACAATGAGCCTTTTTGAGTCCGGACCGTGGATCCCGGAACAAGTCCGGGATGACGGAGAGAGGTCGTGGCGGCATCCTGCCAAGCGGGGGTCGAGCGCCCTCGAAGCGACACCCCCGCAACATCAACTCGCTTATTGCGGGCTGGCGCCCTCGGCGATGTCGGGCAGCTGGCTGTGGTCGGCGCCGTCGGCGGGGCCGCCGATCAGCACGAAGCGGCGGTCGCAATAGCCGCAGTCGACATAGCCGTGCTCGTCGATCTGGAGCCACACGCGCGGATGGCCCAGCGCGGCGCCGCCGGGGATGTCACTCGCGCCGTCGCAGGCGACGCGGGGTTGCGAGACGCGGACGAGTTCGGGCGGCGGCAGCATGGCCGAGGCGACTAGCAAGCAGCGCCGCCCGAGACAATCCCGCCGCGTCCGCCGCATGCAGGATTGGCAAGCCCCGCGCGCGCGCCTACCTCGCGCGCATGACCGACGCCGCCATCGCCATCCGGGACCTGTGCAAGACCTACGCGGGCGTCGGTGGCGCGCCGGGCAAGCGCGCGCTCGACGGGGTCAGCTTCGAGGTGCCACGCGGCTCGATCTTCGGGCTGCTCGGCCCCAATGGCGCGGGCAAGTCGACGTTGATCAACATCCTTGCCGGGCTGGTCAACAAGACCAGCGGCAGCGCCGAGATCTGGGGCTTCGACATCGACGCGCACCCGCGCAACGCCAAGGCCTCAATCGGGATCGTCAACCAGGAGATCCTGTTCGATCCCTTCTTCACCCCCGTGGAGACGCTCGAGATCCAGGCCGGGCTGTACGGCGTGCCCAAGAAGGAGCGGCGCTCGATGGAGCTGCTCCGCGCGGTCCATCTCGAGGACAAGGCCAACGCCTATGCGCGCACGCTGTCGGGCGGCATGAAGCGCCGGCTGATGGTGGCCAAGGCGATGGTCCACGCGCCGCCGGTGCTGGTGCTCGACGAGCCGACCGCGGGCGTCGACATCGAGCTGCGACAGCAGCTGTGGACCTATGTCCGCAGCCTCAACGACGCGGGCGTGACGGTGGTGCTGACGACCCACTATCTCGAGGAGGCGGAGGAGCTGTGCGATCGCATCGCGATCATCAGCGGCGGCCGTGTGATCGCCAACGAGCCGACCGCCGAGCTGGTCGGCAAGGCGCAGGAGAAGGTGGTTGCGGTCACGGTCGACCGCGACGTCGCGATGGTGCCCGAGAACGCCTGTTTCGGGAAGATCGCGCTCAAGGGTACGCGCACGCTCGAGATCACCTACGCCAAGGACCGGGTCAACGCGGGCGAGGTGCTCGGCGCGGTACAGGCCGACGGCTATGGCATCGTCGACGTCACCACCAAGGAGCCCGACCTCGAGGACGTCTTCCTCAACCTGACGCGCGCCGCGAACCATCGCTGAGCGCCCCCTCGCGCTCAGCGGATGAAGCTGCCCTCATTGGGCAAGGTCGCTTCCTCGGCGCTCGGCATCGTGTTGAACAGCGCGCGGTCCTCGGGGCCGAAGGCGTAGCGCCAGATCACGAACAGATAGGCGCCCATCGTTGCCACCACGCCGACCGACACCTGCATCCAGCGCCACCCCGGCGGCAGCAACGTGAACGCGCCGCCCACCGCGCCCCCCGCCAGCGCCGCCCATAGCAAGGGCCAGCGCATCGGCGACACCGGCGCGCCGAGCAGCCGCCCGAGTACGCGCGCCTTCACGAACGAGGTGAGCAGCAGCACCAGCAGCAGCGCCACCGGCGCGCCCGCGGCCTGTTCGGTGATGCCATAGCCAGCGTCACGGATCAGCAGGATGAAGGCGAAGGACAAAGCGATCTGGAGCACCAGCATCGTCGCGGAGATCAGCAGGTTGCGGTGACGCGCGAGGTACACCAGCGCCGATTCCGCCACCGCGCCGGTGGAGGCGGCCACCTCGGCGAACAGCAGGAACACCATCGCCGCGGCACCGCTGGTGAACTGCGGGCCGATCGTGGCCATCACCGCCTTGCGCGGGATCGAGGCGGTGAGCGCCAGCGCGAGCTGCGCGGCGATGATCCAGAACGCCACCTGGCGCACCTGGCGCGCGATCGCGCCGAGGTCGCCCCGCGCGATGCTCCGCGTCACCACCGGGCCGAGGATCGGGTCGAAGCTGGTCTTGAGCCGCTGTGGCAGCGAAGCGACCTGCTGCGCCATGTAATAGATGCCGACGACATTGGGCGCGAACAGCGTGCCGAGGATGAGCCGGTCGACGTTGCGGCTGCCCCATTCGAGCGCGTCGGCCCCGGCGAGCGGCGTGTTCGCGCGCGCCATCTGCCACAGCACGCTGAGGTGCGGCGACCAGCCGCTCGGCACGCCGTAACTGCGCAGCAGCGGCACGATGCTCGCGGTCAGCGCCGCCACCATCGACGCGACATAGGCGAGCACCAGCCCGTCCTTGAGCGTGAAGAAGGAGAAGAGGAAGGCGAAGATCGACAGCGTCCACGGCTCGACGATGGCGCGCGCGGTAACGCTGGCCTTGACGTCGTGGCGATAGGCCAAAGCGGCGAGGCTGACGTCGCTCAGCGCGGGCGCGAGGATGATCAGCGGGAAGAAGCGGTCGAGCCCGCCGATCGCCGAATTGGGGTACATCGCCTGGGGGAAAGCGCAGAGGACCGCGCTGGCGATCAGGCTGGCGACCAGCGCGAGCGCGAGCGCGTCGAACACGACATGGTTGTGCGGCCGCTCCGCCGAGGACAGCGCCTGCGCCAGCCCGCGCTTGAGCCCCAGCGTCGCGACGAGCGCGGCGAGCTCGACGACCACCACCGCGATGGCGAACCGCCCGACCAGCGCGGCGCCATAGAGATGGCCCGCGATGAACAGGAAGGGGATGCGCGCGCCGAGCTTGAGGATGAACCCCGCGACATTGGTGCGCCCGCCCTTGGCGAGCGCGGCGATGTCGTCTGGATGGTCGGTGGCGGTCATGCGGCGCGGGGCCGGGTGTGCGGGGCCGACAGGATGCGGCAACCTTGGGCGCTATCGTGCTCCCGCGTACGCGGAAGCCCGGGGCCACGAGCGCCGTTGTGTGCGACCCTGGGTTCCTGAGTCCGCAGGAACACGAACAAGGACGCGGCACCGGCCACCGGTCGTCGGACGCTCAATGCGCCGCCCCCCAGCTCGCACCGACGCCGATCTCCACGCCCAGCGGCACGTCGAGCGTCACCGCCGGCTCGGCCGCGGAGGCCATCACGCGCTCGATCACCGGGCGCGCCGCGTCGACGTCGCCCTCGGGCAGCTCGAACACCAGCTCGTCGTGCACCTGGAGCAGCATCCGCACGTGCCCCAGCCCGGCCGCCGCCAGCGCCGGCTCCATCCGCGCCATCGCGCGCTTGATGATATCGGCGCTGGTGCCCTGGATCGGCGCGTTGATCGCGGCGCGCTCGGCGCCCTGGCGCTCGTGCTGCACCTTGCTGCGGATCCGCGGGAAGTGGGTCTTCCGCCCGAACAAGGTCGTGGTGTAGCCGCGCTCGCGCACCTGCGTCAGCGTCTCGGCGATATAGCGGTTGATGCCGGGAAAGCGCTCGAAATAGCGGTCGATCATCGCCTGCGCCTCGTCGGCGGAGATATCGAGCCGCCCGGCCAGCCCCCAGCGCGATATGCCGTAGAGGATCGCGAAATTGATCGTCTTGGCGGAGGCGCGCGTGTCGCGCGTCACCGCGCCGAACAGCTCCTGCGCGGTGAGGCTGTGGATGTCGTCGCCGCGCGCGAACGCCTCCTTGAGCTGCGGCACGTCGGCCATGTGCGCGGCGAGGCGCAGCTCGATCTGCGAATAGTCCGCCGCGAGGATGACGTTGCCCGCGTCGGCGACGAAGGCGTCGCGGATCTGGCGCCCGGTCTCGGTGCGGATCGGGATGTTCTGGAGGTTGGGATCGGTCGACGACAGCCGCCCCGTCTGCGCGCCGGTCAGCGAGTAGCTGGTGTGGACGCGGCCGGTGGCGGGGTGGATCTGCTCCTGCAACGTGTCGGTATAGGTGTTCTTGAGCTTGGTGAGCTGGCGCCAGTCGAGCACGCGCGCGGCGATCTCGGCGCCCGGCGAGTCCTTGTCGGCGGCCAGCCGCTCCAGCTCGTTGACGTCGGTGGAATAAACACCGCTCTTGCCCTTGCGCCCGCCCTTGAGCCCCATCCGCTCGAACAGCACGTCGCCGAGCTGCTTGGGGCTGCCGATCGTGAAGGGGCCGCCCGCGAGCGCGTGGACCTGTGTCTCCAGGCCGGCGATCTGCTGCGAGAACTCGTCGGACAGCTGCGCCAGTCGCTCGCGGTCGACCTTGATGCCGTGCTGCTCCATCCGCGCGATCACCGCCACCAGCGGGCGGTCGACCATCTCGTAGACGCGGGTCGCGCCCTCGATCGGCAGCCGCGGCTTGAAGCGGCGCCACAGCCGCAACGTGACGTCGGCGTCCTCGGCGGCGTAGCGCGTGGCGGCCTTGAGATCGACCTCGTGGAAGCCGAGCGCCTTCTTGCCCGTGCCGACCACGTCCTTGTAGGCGATGCAGCTGTGCGACAGGTGCGTCGCGGCGAGCTCGTCCATGCCATGGCCGTGGCGCCCCGCGTCGAGATCGAAGCTCATCACGATCGTGTCGTCATAGGGCGCGACGTCGAGCCCCAGCCGGCCCAGCACGATCAGGTCGTACTTCAGATTGTGCCCGATCTTGAGCACGCTCGCGTCCTCGAGCAGCGGCTTGAGCTTGGCCAGCGCGAGGTCGCGGTCGAGCTGCACCGGCTTCTCCGCGAACATGTCGCTCCCGCCATGGCCGAGCGGGACATAGCAGGCGAGATTGGGCGCGAGCGCGAGGCTGACCCCGACCAGCTCGGCGAGCATCGGGTCCTTGGCGGTGGTCTCGGTGTCGATCGCGACCCAGCCCTGGTGGCGCGCGACCTGGATCCAGCGGTCGAGCGCGGCCTCGTCGACCACGGTCTCGTAGCCGTCGTGGTCGCAGGCGGGCTCGTCGTCCTCGGCGGGGGCACCGACGGTCTCGGGCTGGGTCGCCTCGGCGACCTCGCCGAGCCGGGTGAGCAGCGAGCGGAACCCGTGATGCTCGAGGAAAGCGCGCAGCGGCGCCTGCGGGATGCCCTCGGCGGGCAGCGCGAGCGAGTCGAGCGGGTCGGGCAGCGGCACGTCGCAGGCGAGCTCGACCAGTCTGCGGCTCATCCGCGCCGCCTCGGCATGCTCGATGAGGTTGTCGCGCAGCTTGCCCTTCTTCATCTCGGGCGCGGCGGCGAGCACCGCCTCGACGTCGCCGTGCTCGACGATCAGCTTGGCCGCGGTCTTGGGACCGACCCCGGGGACGCCGGGGACATTGTCGACGCTGTCGCCCATCAGCGCGAGCACGTCGCCGAGCTTGTCGGGGCCGACGCCGAACTTCTCCACCACCGCCTCGGGGCCGAGCCGGCGGTTGTTCATCGTGTCGAGCATGTCGACCGAGGGATCGGTCATCAGCTGCATCAGGTCCTTGTCGGAGCTGACGATGGTCACCTGCCAGCCCTGCGCCAGCGCGGCCTTGGTGTAGCTGGCGATCAGGTCGTCCGCTTCCCAGCCCTGTTCCTCGATGCACGGCAACGAGAAGGCGCGCGTGGCGTCGCGGATCATCGGGAATTGCGGGACGAGGTCCTCGGGCGGCGGCGGGCGATGCGCCTTATACTGGTCGTACAGCTCGTTGCGGAAGCTGGACGAGCTCTTGTCGAGGATCACCGCCATGTGCGTCGGTCCGTCGGACTTGTGCAGCTCGTCGGCGAGCTTCCACAACATGGTGGTGTAGCCGTAGACCGCACCGACGGGCTCGCCGTGCTTGTTGGTCAGCGGCGGCAGCCGATGATAGGCGCGGAAAATGTAGCCCGATCCGTCGACGAGATAGAGGTGCGGCATCGCGCTGCCCTAAACCGGTTTGGCCGTGTGGGAAACCGGGGTTGTGGGGTGCGGCGCGCCGCTGCGGTCGCGGTTCGGATGCGGGAGACAGTCACTCCCTTCGTCATCCCGGCCCTGAGCCGGGATCCATGGTGCCGCAGACGCAACCGCCGGCGTGTGCGCGGCACGATGGATCCCGGGTCAAGCCCGGGATGACGGCAGACGGCTGGATCTCCCGGCGCTCTCTCGCCAGCGCCTCACGTCCCGTCCTCGTCGCCCCCCACCGCGCGCGGCTGCGCGCCGGTGAGCGCGGCGCAGACGTTCTGGATCAGCTGCTGGCGCAGCCGCATCGGCGCGGCGGTGTCGCCGATCATCACCGCGATCGCGTAGCGCCGACCGTCCGGCGCCGTCAGCAGCCCGACGTCGTTGAAGCCCGCGTTGCGCGCGCCGAAATCCTGCCCGGTGCCGGTCTTGTGCGCCACCTTCCAGCCCGGCGGGGTGGCGGCGCGCAGCCGCGCGTGGCCGGTGCGCGACGCCGCCATCGTGTCGAGCAGGATCCGCGTCGAGGTCTCGCTCAGCAGCTCGCCGCGCGCCAGCCGCGCCAGCGCGCCCGCGATCGCCACCGGCGCGGCGCCGTCGGGCGGGTTGTCGATGTAGCGCTGCAGCGCGGCGCGGCGCACCGCCGGGTCGAGCCGGGCGCGCGCCGCCTCGAACCCGCGCCCCAGCGCCATCGACTGGCTCCACGTCAGCCCCGCGGTGCCGCTCTGGAGCAGCCGCTCGCCGGGGCCGAACTTGATCGCGCCGAGCTGATGCTTCGCGATGAAGCGCCGCACCGCCGACGGGCCGCCCACCACGGTGAGCAGCCGGTCGTTGGCGGTATTGTCGCTCTGCGTCAGCGCGCGGGTGAGCAGCCCGCCGACGGTGGTGCGATAGCCGTTGGCGCCGACCAGCCCGGCGATCGGCTGGTGGAACAGTGTGAGGTCGTCGCGCGTGACCAGCACCGGGTCGTCGAGCGTCAGTCGGCCCTCGTCGCGCTGCGACAGCACCGTCATCGCCACCCAGGTCTTGCTGACGCTCTGCTGCGGCAGGCTGAGATCGCCGCCCTGCTGCACCACCCAATCCTCGTCGACCGCGACGATCGCCGCGCCCGCCTTGCCGGGGAAATTGCGGACCAGTTGCTCGATGCGCGCCTGGAGCGCGCGCGGCGCGGCCGAGCGGCGCGGCGGCGGGGGTGGCGGCACCGCGGCGAGCGGCACCGGGATCGACACCAGCGGCTTGGGCGGCGCGGCGGGGATGAGCGCGGAACCCGCCCCCGCACCGCAGCCCGCGATCAGGAGCGACCAGCCGATGATCGCGACGCGGCTTCCCAACGTCCTCTTCCCCATGTCCGCCGCCATCGATCCCACTTGACTCGACCCTGTGAATGATAATGGCGCGGACACAATGCGGTGCGACTCGTCGCTGCGACGATCGCCGTTCCCGGCGCGACGAACGGTGGAGCGGGCGGTGGGGCGCAGAGGCTCCACGGCTCAGGCGCGCGGCACCAGCACCGTGTCGGCGGGCGCGTCGAGCGTCTCGGGCCAGTCGAGCGTATAGTGCAGCCCGCGGCTCTCGTGCCGGTGCAGCGCCGAGCGGACGATCAGCTCGGCCACCTGGAGGAGGTTGCGCAGCTCGATCAGGTCGGGGGTGACCCGGAAGTGGCCGTAATAATCCTCCACCTCGCTGCGCAGCAGGTCGATGCGATGCTGCGCGCGCTCGAGCCGCTTGGTGGTGCGGACGATACCGACATAGTTCCACATGAAGCGGCGGATCTCGGTCCAGTTCTGCTTGATCACCACCTCCTCATCGGAATCGGTGACGCGGCTCTCGTCCCACGCGCGCACCGCGGGGGGCGGCGGCAGCGCCTCCCAATGCTGCGCGATATGCTGCGCCGCCGCCTCGCCGAAGACGAAGCATTCCAGCAGCGAGTTGGAGGCGAGCCGGTTGGCGCCGTGCAGCCCCGACTGGGTGCACTCGCCCGCGGCATAGAGGCCGGGCAAATCGGTGCGGCCGTCGCGGTCCACCACGATCCCGCCGCAGGTGTAATGCTGCGCCGGCACCACCGGGATCGGCTGGGTCGTCATGTCGATGCCGAGGCCGAGCAGCTTCTCGTGGATGTTGGGGAAGTGCGCGCGCACGAAGTCGGCGGGCATGTGGCTGATGTCGAGGTGGACGAAGTCGAGCCCGTAGCGCTTGATCTCGGCGTCGATGGCGCGCGCCACCACGTCGCGCGGGGCGAGCTCGAGCCGGTCGTCGTACCACGGCATGAAGCGCCGCCCGGTGGTGGGGTTGATCAGATGCCCGCCCTCGCCGCGCACCGCCTCGGTGATCAGGAAGTTCTTGACCTCGAGATGGTAGAGGCAGGTCGGGTGGAACTGCATGAATTCCATGTTGGCGACGCGCGCGCCCGCGCGCCACGCCATCGCGATCCCGTCCCCGGTGGCGCCGCGCGGCGCGGTGGAGAAGAGATAGGTCCGCCCCGCCCCGCCCGTCGACAGGATCGTCGCGCGCGCGGTGTGCACCTCGACCGCGCCGGTGCGCCGGTCGATCGCGTAGACACCCCAGACGTTGCCCGCGCCCGAGTAGCGTTCCTCGTGGCGGCTGGTGGCGAGGTCGATCGCGACCTGATCGGGCACGAGCGTGATATTGGGATGCGCCTCGGCGGCGCGCTGGAGCGCCTCCTGCACCGCCCAGCCGGTCGCGTCGGCGACGTGGACGATGCGGCGGTGCGAGTGGCCGCCCTCGCGCGTGAGATGGAGCGCGCCGCCCTCCTCCGCGAACGGCACGCCCAGCGCGCGCAGCCGCGCGATCGCGGCGGGGGCGCGCTCCACCACGAACTCGACGATCGCGCGATCGTTGAGCCCGGCGCCGGCGACCATCGTGTCCTCGACATGGTGCTCGAACGTGTCGCCGGGTTCGAGCACGGCGGCGATCCCGCCCTGCGCCCAGGCGGTGCTGCCCTCGTTGAGCGCGCCCTTGGCGAGCACGGTCACGGTGAAGCGGTCGGCCAGGTTGAGCGCCGCGGTGAGCCCGGCCGCACCCGAGCCGACGATCAGGACGTCGCTCTGCGTCATGCACTTAGCCCGCGAATGTTGCGAATGTTGAGTCGCTGGCGCGGGTCGCGGCGGACGTGAACGTTGAGTCGGCGGCGGTCGGGGCGCGGGTGGCGGTCGGGCTCGGGGAGAGACATGACGCCCATGTGGCACAGCTGCGGCCGTTTAGGACAGTGTGACGTGGGGACAATGATCCTCCCGGCGCGCGGGGGAGGGCAATCGCATAACGGTCTCCGCTCGCCCAAGGCCATCTCGTCATCCCGGGCTTGACCCGGGATCCATGGCGCCGCCTACGCATGAGCCGTCGTTCTCGCGGAAACCTGGATCCCGGATCAAGTCCGGGACGACGGCAAGAAGTGAAGCGCCCGGCGCATCACCATCATATGTGATAGCCCTGCCCGTGCCGGGGAGGGATGACAGCGGCTCACTCCTTCGCCACGACCTTGGGCAACCGGTCGATCGGCTCCACCGTGATGTCGCGGAACCACGTCTCCGCGCCCTCGGACTGGAGCTGCACGCTGCCGTGCGTCAGCGGCATCCGCTTGCCCGCGGCGTCGACCGTCGCCAGCCCCTCCACCACCATCACCGGCACGCCGTTGACGACATGCACCGCGCGGTCGCCGAGCACGTAGAGGTCGAGCGTGTTCCACTGCCCCGCCGGCCTCTCCGCGTCGCGCGCGTTCTCGACGTTCCAGATCAGCGTGCCGTTGACGATCTCGACCGGCCGCCCGCCGTGGCGGTAGCGCACCGGCGGCGAGACGAGCGATGGGTCGAGCGCGGCGGTGGTGCGCAGGCGCACGTCGCGCCCCACTGCCACCGCCATGCCGGTCGAGCCCTGCATGATCTCGAACTCGACCGAGGGCTGCCAGGTGCCGAACACCGCGCCCGGCGCACCATGCGTGTGGTAGAGCAGGCCGTTGTTGGGCGGCTGGCCGAGCCGCGGCGCCCAGCGCTTGGCGCCCCAGCGATATTGTAGCCGCAGGTGATAGTCGCGCAGGTCGGCATGGTGGACGAGCGCGCCCCAGGTCTCCCCCTTGACCCACAATGCCGCGCGGCCCTCGATCCGCCGCACCGCGAAATCGCCCGCGGTCGAGCGCGAGGTGCCGATCGCGGTCGCGCCGGGGCGGTCGCGATAGGTCACCGACGGATCGGGATAGCCGAGCCAGGGCGACCAACCGGTGAGGTCGCGCCCGTTGAACAGCGTGATGCGCGGCCCGGTGGCACGCGGCACCGCGGCGAGCACCAGCGTCTGCGGCGTAGCGACCGCATCGCCGACGAGTGCGCGCGCCTCGGCGAGCTGGGCGGGGGTGGTCGGCGCCTGTGCCGCCAGCGGCGCGGTGGCGCCGAGCAGCGCCAACCCGAATGCGACCTGTCTCACGCTCGTCCCCTCCCCCGTCCCGATCCGTCGGCTATCGCAGGCCGGTGGAGGCGAAACAATGGTTTATGGGAACGTTCTACCCAAAGCGCCTGACCGCAGATCGGTCCCGGCGCGCGTCACGCGGGCGCGACCGCATCACGCCGACGCCAGTGCGATGCCGGGTCGCGGAGCGGGAGCGCGCGGCCGCTCCCGCTCCGCGCTCATTGGCCGTCGCTGGCGCCGCGTCCGGCACCGCGCGCACTGTCCTCGCCGGTGGCGCGGCCGCCGTCCTTCTTGGGATAGGCCTCGGGGGTGGTGCCGCCCTGGTTCTTGACCGCCTGCTCGTCGCCGGGGTCGCGGACCTTGCCGTCGGCGCGCACGTCACCACCGGGCTTGTTGGGTTGCTGGTTCACGGCGTCTCTCCTTCACGCCACCAACGTGCCGCCCGCGCGCGGGTTCAGCCGTCGCGGCGGCGTTCGATCAGCCAGGGCCGCGGCCGCCCGGTCGGCTTGGGCGTGCCGTCGAGCCGCGTCGCGCGGTTGACGCGCACCGGGGTGAGCATCAGCGTGCCGTTCATCCCGCCCCCGGTCGGCTCGGCGAGGATCCGGCGCACCGTCGCCTGGCCGCCGACGACGCGCCCGAAGGCGGCATAGCCCGGGTTCGAGGCGCTCCAGTCCATCGACGGGATCGCGCCGACGGTGATGAACCAATTGCCGTTGGCCGATCCCGGCGGGCCGCGGCGCGCCATCGAGATCGTCATGTCGAGATGCTTGAGCCCGGTCTGTTTGGTCGATTCATGCGGGATCGTGTCGAGGAAGCGGCGCGCGTCGGTGCGGATGCCCGACTGGATGAAGCCGACGCGCGGGTCACGCTTGTTGCGCGCGGTGCGGTAGAAGCTGACCCCGTCGAACCGCCCATCGTCGACGTAGCGGAGGAAATTGGCGGTGCTGACGGGGGCGCGGCGCTGGCTGAGCGCGAGCACGATCGGCCCGTCGGCGGTCTCCAGCCGGACGCGGGTCCAACCCGGCGTGGCGCGATCGGCGCGCTGCGCCGACGCCGCGGCGGAAATGGAGGCGACGAGCGCGAGCGAGACGAGGAACAACCGCATGGCGCCGGGGCTAGGTCGCCGCGCGGCACAGCGCAACCCGGCAGGCGATACGGCGTCGGCGTCGGCACCGTCCGTCGCGCCGCGCCCGTGGCGCTCCGCTCCGCGGGTCAGCGCGCCGCGGAGCGCGCGAGCAGCGCGACCAGATCGTCCTTCCACAGCCGTGCCCAGGTGTGGCTGCCGTGACCGCGCGTCGCGGCGCTCTCGGGGATCAGCCGGAAGCGCGCGTCGCGCATCCGCGCCACCGCGCGCGCGGGATAATCGAGCCCGCGCGGGTTGATGAAATCGTCCGCCGAGTTGATCCAGGTGAGCGGCGCGGTGATCGCTTCCATCCGCGGCCAGGGATCATAGCTGCGCGACGAATCGAGCGCCCAGATCAGATCGTTGGCGTCGAGACCCGCCACGGACGCGGCGACGCGCGCGCGGGCGTACTCGGCCGCGGCGTCGCGCCCCGGATAGGCCTGCTGGAGGTACAAAGGCGCACCGCCCGCGACGAACAGCAGCGCCGCCGCGCCGCGCAGCCCCGCGAGCGGCTGGCGCGTGTAGCGTCCGTGCCGATAGGCGGGATCGGCTGTGATCGTGTCGATCGCGAGTTGGCGCCACATGCGATTGAGCCCAGCGATCGGCACCGCCTCGCACCCCAGCGGCATCAGCGCGCGCGCCGCGTCGGGCCAGGTCTCGCCCCAGATCAGCGCGTGCATGCAGCCCATCGACGTGCCCATCAGCAGCCGCAGCCGCGCGATGCCGAGCGTCTCGGTCACCAGCCGATGCTGGAGCCGCACCATGTCGTCATAATCGTAGCGCGGGAAATCGGGGCCGCCCCCCGCCGAGGGACGCGACGAGCCGCCATGCCCGATATTGTCCGGCAGGATCACGAAATAGCGCGTGATGTCGAGCGGCTGGCCGGGGCCATAGAGTTCGTCGGCGAACTGCGGCTGGAGGAATTGCTTGCCCGTGCCGCCGGTGCCGTGGAGCACCAGCACCGCATTGTCGATCGCGCCCGCGGCGTCGCGGTGCGGGGTGCCGAGCGTGGTGTAATGGAGCGTCACCTGCGCCAGCCGTCCGCCCGCGGCGAAGCGCACGTCGCGCAGCACCGCATCGGCCTCGCGGATCGGCCAGGCATGGCGCGGCGCTGGCTGCGGCGCGGCGGCGGTGACGGGCGGACGCTCGCCCGCGCCCTGGGCGGCGACGGGGAGCGGCGTGGCGGCGAGCCCGATCAGGGCGAGGAAAGCGCGGAGCATCCACGACGTGTCGGCGGACGCGCGGCGCGGCGCAAGCGCGGGTGTCGCGCGCCTACAGCGCGGTGCGCGCGCGCAGCAGCCGCACGAAGGCGCCGAGCGGGCAGCTCCGCTCGGGTCCGCGGTCGCAGCCGGGAATGGTGAGTCGGGTCACCGCGCCGCGGCGCGCGAGCCGGCGCAGTTCGTCCGGCGATTGGGTGCGGTAGGTGGCGCGGACGAAGCGCGCGCCATCGCGGGCGCGCAGCAGCTCGAGCACCAGCGCACCGCCCGGCGCGACGTCGCCCTCGGCATAGCCGGGTGCGGTCAGCCGCACGCCCAGGATCGCGGCGAGCGCGGTGACATTGGTGTCATGGCCGACCAGCAGGTCGACCGCGGGGGCCTCGGGGGTGGAGAAATCCGCCTCGATCCGGCGCGCGATCGGCCCTGCCTGGCGTGCGGCCATGTAAGGCGGGCGCGAGAAGACGTCGAACAGGGCGGCGTGCAGCGCGCCGAGCCGACGCAGCGTCGCGGCATCGACGCGCGGCCAGGCGTCGCGTCGCGCCAGCCCCTCGGCGTGGAGCAGCAGCAGCACCTGCGCTGTCCCCGACACGTCGCGGATCGGCCCCTCGAACACGATCGAGCGACCGTCGGCGCTGGGACGCAGCGCGGCGGGCGGCGAGGGCGTGCACCCGTGCGGATCGCCACAGCCCAGCACGCGGTCGAGCGTCGCGATCAGCGCGCGGTGACGGTCGGCCTGTTGCGCGACTCCGCCGGTGTAAGCGGCGATCGCGGCGATGGCGGCGGCGGGGTCGAACGGCGCGACCCCGGCACGCAGCGGCTCGAACAGCGGGTCGGCGCTGCCCGGGGCGCGATGCCCGACCGCGAGCGCGCAGCCGGGCGCGACGCCCTGCGCCAGCGCCTCGCCGCTCGCGATCGTGCGCTCGGCGGTATTGGCCCAGAGGGTGAGGCGGCCAGCGCCGGGGCATCGACGGGGGACGAGCAACCCGACCGAGTCGAGCCAGCGCCGCATCGACGCGCCCTCGATCGTCAGCGCACGCGCGCCGTGCGGGGTGAGCGCCTCGGGCGGCACCGGCCATCTCGGCCAGGGCGCCGCGGTGCGCGTGCGCTCGGGCACCTCGCCCGGGATCGGCGCGCGGACGCCATGGCGCACCAGCGCGACGACGCGCTCCACCCGCAGCGCGCGCGTGCGCACCGCCCCTGTCGGCTCGCCCACGCCCGCGGCCGCCATGGTCGCCATCGCCACGGCCAGCAGCGCGCCGGCCCTCGTCACTCGCATCATCGGTCGCATCGCGGCCGCGGCTAGGCGCGATCGATGACTCCGGTGTGACCGCGAACGGCGGCGCGGGTCAGAGCTTCTCGGTCAGCTCCGGCACGATCTTGAACAGGTCGCCGACCAGGCCGATGTCGGCGACCTGGAAGATCGGCGCGTCCTCGTCCTTGTTGATCGCGACGATCACCTTCGAGTCCTTCATCCCGGCGAGATGCTGGATCGCGCCCGAGATGCCGACCGCGACATAGACCTCCGGCGCGACGATCTTGCCGGTCTGGCCGACCTGATAGTCGTTGGGGACATAGCCCGCGTCGACCGCGGCGCGGCTCGCGCCCACCGCCGCGCCGAGCTTGTCGGCGAGCGGCTCGATCAGCTCGTGGAACTTCTCGCCCGAGCCGAGCGCGCGCCCGCCCGAGACGATCACGCGCGCGCTGGTCAGCTCGGGGCGGGTCAGCGCGGCGATCTCCGCGCCCTCGAAGGTCGCGAGGCCGGTGTCGCCGGTCGCCGCCACCGCCTCGATCGTGCCGCTGCCGCCCTCGGCCGCCGCCTTCTCGAAGGCAGTGCCGCGCACCGTCAGCACCTTCTTGGCGTCGCGCGTCTGCACCGTCGCGATCGCGTTGCCCGCGTAGATCGGGCGCGTGAACGTGTCCTCGCCCTCGACCGAGAGCACGTCGCTGATCTGCATGACGTCGAGCAATGCGGCGACGCGCGGCGCGAGCGCCTTGCCGGTGGTGGTGGCGGGCGCGACGAAGGCGTCATGGTGCCCCATCAGCTCGACCACCAAAGGCGCGACATTCTCGGCGAGCTGGTGCGCGTAGGCGGCATCGTCGGCGACATGGACCTTGCCCACGCCGGCGATCTTGGCCGCCGCCTGCGCGACGCCGTCGACGCTTTGCCCCGCGACCAGCAGATGGACCTCGCCGAGCTTGGCGGCCGCGGTCACGGCGGAGAGCGTGGCGTCCTTGACGGACTGGCCGTCGTGCTCGACCCAAACCAGAGTCTTCATGCTGCGCTCCCTTACTTCGCGATGCCGAGCGACTTGAGCTTGCCCGCCAGCTCGTCGACGTCGGCGACCTTGACGCCCGCGGTGCGCTTGGCCGGCTCGGCGACCTGCAATGTGGTGAGCCGCGGCGCCACGTCGACGCCGATATCCGCGGCGGTCTTGGTCGCGAGCGGCTTCGACTTGGCCTTCATGATGTTGGGCAGCGAGGCGTAGCGCGGCTCGTTGAGGCGCAGGTCGGTGGTCACGATCGCGGGCAGTGTGTAGCGATCGGTCTCGAGCCCGCCGTCGACCTCGCGCGTCACCGTCACCGCCTCGGCGCTCAGCTCGACCTTGGAGGCGAAGGTCGCCTGGCCCCAGCCGAGCAAAGCGGCGAGCATCTGGCCGGTCTGGTTGTTGTCGTCGTCGATCGCCTGCTTGCCGAGGATGACGAGCTGCGGCTGCTCCTCCGCGACGATCTTCGCGAGGATCTTGGCGACGCCGAGCGGCTCCACCTTGGTGTCGCTGGTGACGAGGATAGCGCGGTCGGCGCCCATCGCCAGCGCGGTGCGCAGCGTGTCCTGCGCCTTGGGCTCGCCGATCGAGACCGCGACGATCTCGGTGACGGTGCCCTTCTCCTTGAGCCGGATCGCTTCCTCGACCGCGATCTCGTCGAAGGGGTTCATGCTCATCTTGACGTTGGCGAGGTCGACCCCCGAGCCGTCCGCCTTCACACGGGGTTTCACGTTATAGTCAAGCACGCGCTTGACCGGCACCAAGACCTTCATCAGCGTCCTTCCGATCCTGCGGTCGGGGCACGCGTTCGCGGCCCCGGTGTGGGCTCCACATGGCGGTTTTCCGCGCTTTTCGCAAGTTCAGTACGGAAAGCGCGGTTGCCGTAGCGGCAGCGTTCGCGGCGTCAACGCGCGGGGCGCGGACATGGTGTCTGCGGCAGGTGATTTTCGCGTCGTGCCTTGATCGCCGCGGCACCTGGGCGGCTAGAGGCCGCGAGGATTGTGCCACACCAGCCCCCAACACAACCTGCCGTCATCCCGGACTTGGTCCGGGATCCACTCCTCCGCTCACTCGCCGGCGATGGGGTATGCGGGCCGGTGGATCCCGGACCAAGTCCGGGATGACGGAAGAGAGAGGGGTGCCCGACGAGTGTGAGGCGGCGCCACCAGGCGCCGCCCCTCCCACATCACGCGACCTTCTTCACCTCGGCGACGATCTTCTGCGCGGCGTCGCCCAGGTCGTTGGCGGGGACGATCGCGAGGCCGGAGGTGGACAGGATCTCCTTGCCCTTCTCCACATTGGTGCCCTCGAGCCGGACGACCAGCGGCACCGACAGGTTCACTTCCTTCGCCGCGGCGACGATGCCCTCCGCGATGATGTCGCACTTCATGATGCCGCCGAAGATGTTGACCAGGATGCCCTTCACCGCGGGATCGGCGAGGATGATCTTGAACGCCGCGGTCACCTTCTCCTTGCTCGCGCCGCCGCCGACGTCGAGGAAGTTGGCGGGGAACATGCCGTTGAGCTTGATGATGTCCATCGTCGCCATGGCGAGGCCGGCGCCGTTGACCATGCAGCCGATGTCGCCGTCGAGCTTGATATAGGCGAGGTCGTACTTGGACGCCTCCAGCTCGGCCGGATCCTCCTCGGTCTCGTCGCGCAGCTCGGCGAGGTCCTTGTGGCGGAACATCGCATTGCCGTCGAAGCCGACCTTGGCGTCGAGCACCATCAGCTTGTTGTCGTCGGTCACCGCGAGCGGGTTGATCTCGATCTGCGAGGCGTCGGTGCCGAGGAAGGTGTCATACACCTTGCCCGCCAGGCTGTGCGCCTGCTTGGCGAGGTCGCCGGTCAGGCCGAGTGCGTTGGCTACGGCGCGGCCGTGGTGCGGCTGGAAGCCGGTCGCCGGATCGACCGCGAAAGTGTGGATCTTCTCGGGCGTGTCGTGCGCGACGGTCTCGATGTCCATCCCGCCCTCGGTCGAGACGACGAAGGCGACTCGGCCGGTGGCGCGGTCGACCAGCAGCGCGAGGTAGAATTCCTTGGCGATGTCGACGCCGTCGGTGACGTAGAGGCGGTTGACCTGCTTGCCGGCGTCGCCGGTCTGGATCGTCACCAGCGTGTTACCGAGCATCTCGGTGGCGGCGTGGCGCACCTCGTCCTCGGTCTTGGCGAGGCGGACGCCGCCCTTGGCCTCGGCCGGCAGCTCCTTGAACTTGCCCTTGCCGCGCCCGCCGGCGTGGATCTGCGCCTTCACCACGTACAGCGGCCCGGGCAGCTTCTTGGACGCGGCGACCGCCTCCTCCACGCTCATCGCGGCGAAGCCCGCGGGCACCGGCACGCCGAACTTCGCGAGCAGCTCCTTGGCCTGATATTCGTGGATGTTCATGCGCGGTCTCCGAGACAGCAGGACAGACTAGACTGGAGCGTGCCTTAGGCGCTTGCGGCGCGGGAATCCACCCTGCGGTTGTGGTTTCTGCGCGGCACGACGCAGTTGCGATGCGATAGCAATAGGGTGGATGAGTGCCCGACTTGGGAGCCTTGCGAGTGATCGGAGGTCCCTCTTTCCTCACCCACCTCCGTCATCCCGGACTTGGTCCGGGATCCACGGTGCCGCATATCCAGCGGCCGGTGGGTGCGCGGAAGGATGGATCCCGGAACAAGTCCGGGATGACGGTCAGAGCGTGGGGCAAAGGTGCCTCACTCATCGCAGCGGTTCTCCACGCGATCTTCCCCGCGGTGAGGGACGGCTCGCGGGCGATGTCCCCGCGCCGTCCTCGCCCCCGCGACCGCGCACCGCCTCACCCTCGTCAGCGCCGCGAGCCTTTGCGGTTGCCGATCTGTTCCGCGTGGCGCACAGCGACAGCGTGACGTCGCCCTTCCCCGCGCTGCCGCATCCCGCGCTTCATGCCAGCCACTCGGGCGTGTGGGTGGCGCATGCCGGCGAGACGCGCGCGCTATCGCGCGGGGAGGCGATCCGGCTCGCCGCCGACACGCCGGTGATCCTGCTCAACGCGCCGCTGGTGGCGCAGCGGCTCGGCTATGTCGAGCTGTCGGGGCTCGACCTCCTCGAGCTGTTCGCCTTCCTCCACCCCGCGCGCTTCGCGGTGCCGACGCCGCGCGGGATCGCGCAGGTGACCCGGCTCGACGCGCCCGCGCGCGACGAGGACGTCGCCGCCTTCCTCGCCGCGGCCGCCGAGCGGCTGCTCGCGGTGACGCAGGCGAGCGACTGGCCCGAGCGCGAGGGCGCCTGGACCGCGGCGCAGTCGCTCACCCGCGCGCGCTGGCCCTGGGCGCCAATCGTCGCCCCGCGGGTCGCCAAGCCGGCGCAGCACGAGCGCTGGCTGTTCTCGCGCCTGCCCGAGTGGCAGGAGGCCGCGCCCCGCCCCGCCCCGCGCGCGGTGACGCTCGACGACGCCGCGGTGCTCGACCGGCTCGAGACGCTCGTCGGCGGCGGCGCCGAGCTGCGCACCGGCCAGCGCGCCTATGCCGCCGCCGCAGCCGCCGCCTTCGCGCCGCGCATGGCGCGCGACATGCCCAACCTCGTGCTCGCCGAGGCGGGGACCGGGATCGGCAAGACCTTGGGCTATCTCGCCCCCGCCAGCCTCTGGGCCGAGCAGGCCGGCGGCGCGGTGTGGATCTCCACCTACACCAAGGCGCTGCAACGCCAGCTCGGGCACGAGACGCGGCGGCTCCACCCCGATCGCGCGGTGCGCAAGGCGCGCGTGGTGACGCGCAAGGGTCGCGAGAACTACCTCTGTCTCCTCAACCTTGAGGACGCGCTCCAGGGCGGCTTCGCCGGGCGCGCCGCGATCCTGGCGCATCTGGTCGCGCGCTGGGCGGCCTATAGCGACGACGGCGACATGGTCGGGGGCGACCTGCCCGGCTGGCTCGTCACGCTGTTTCGCCGCAACGGTTCGGCCGCGCTGACCGACCGGCGCGGCGAGTGCGTCTATGCCGGCTGCCCGCATTACCGCCGCTGCTTCATCGAGCGCGCTGCGCGCGCCTCGGCCGAGGCCGACCTCGTCATCGCCAACCATGCGCTGGTGATGGTCAACGCCGCGCGCGGGCGCGAGACCGCGACTCGGCCGACGCGCTACGTGTTCGACGAGGGGCACCATCTGTTCGACGCCGCCGACGCGATGTTCGGCACCGCGCTGACCGGGCAGGAGACGATCGAGCTGCGCCGCTGGATCGTCGGCCCCGAGGGCAACGCGCGCGGGCGGCGGCGCGGGCTCCAGGCGCGGCTGTCCGACCTCGCCAGCTACGACGAGCAGGGCGCGCGCGCGATCACCGAGATCGTCGCCGCGGCGGGGGCGCTCGCCGCCGACGGCTGGCTCCAGCGAGTCGCCGAGGGCCAGCCGTTCGGGGCGATCGAGACCTTGCTCGCCGCCGTGCGCGGGGTCGCCTATGCGCGCGCCGAGCAGGACGCCGACGCCGGCTACGGCCTCGAGACCGAGCTCGCCGAGCCGACCCCCGAGCTGATCGAGGCCGCCGCGCCCGCCGCGCATGCGCTCGATTCGCTGGTGCGGCCGATGGTGGCGCTGGGCAAACGGCTGGAGGCGGTGCTCGCCGACGCGCCCGACTGGATGGATGGGCCGGCGCGCGCGCGGGTCGAGGGCGCGATCGCCTCGCTCGGCTGGCGCGCCGAGACCGTGGCGGCGTGGCTGGCGCTGCTCGCGCGCGTCGGCGGCCCGGCCGACCCGCGCCACGTCGACTGGCTCGCGGTCGAGCGCGGCGAGGGGCGCGAGTATGACATCGGGCTGCACCGCCGCTGGCTCGACCCCACCCTCCCCTTCGCCGAGACGGTGCTCAAGCCGGCGCACGGTGCGCTCGTCACCTCGGCGACGCTGACCGCTGGGGGCGACTGGGAGACCGCCGAGGCGCGCGTCGGCGCACCGCACCTCCAGCGCGCGCCGGGCCGCTTCACCGCGCCGAGCCCGTTCGATTACGCGCGCAACGCCGAGGTGGTGATCGTCACCGACGTGAAGCGCGGCGACGTGCCCGCGCTCGCCAACGCCTATGCGCGGCTGATCGAGGCGTCGGCCGGCGGGGTGCTCGGGCTGTTCACCGCGATCCGCCGCCTGCGCGCGGTGCACGCGCGCGTCGCCGACCGGCTCGCGCGCGCCGGGCTGCCGCTCCACGCGCAGCACGTCGACCCGATCGACACGGGCACGCTGGTCGACATCTTCCGCGACGATCCCCACGCCAGCCTGCTCGGCACCGACGCGCTGCGCGACGGCGTCGACGTGCCCGGCCAATCGCTGCGATTGGTGGTGATGGAGGGCGTGCCCTGGCCCAAGCCGACCGTGCTCCACGCCGCGCGCCGGCTCGCCGGGGGCGGCAGCGCCTATGACGACCGGATCGTGCGCGCGCGGCTGGCGCAGGCGTTCGGGCGGCTGATCCGGCGCGGCGATGACGCGGGGTTGTTCGTGCTGCTGTCGGCGGCGATGCCGTCGCGGCTGCTCGACGCCTTTCCGCCGGGGGTGCGCGTGTCCCGCGTGCCGCTCGACGAGGCGGTGAGTCGCGTGCGGCAGCGGCTTTCCACCGCGGGTCCGATCGGGCATGAGGCCGACCTCGACGCCTGAGCGGAGTTCGCCCGAATGAAGACGCTGACGCTGCTGCGCCACGCCAAGTCGGGCTGGGACGATGCCGTGCCGCGCGATCTCGACCGCCCGCTCAACCCCAAAGGCCGCCGCGCGGCGCAAGCGATGGGGCGCGAGATCAAGGCGATGGGGCTCGACTTCGACCGCGTGCTCGCCTCGCCCGCGGTGCGCGTGCGCGAGACGATCGAGGAGGCCGAGCGCGGGCTCGGCCATGCACTCGCGCCCGAGTGGGACCGGCGGCTGTATCTCGCCTCGGCGGCGACCTTGCTCGACCTCGTCCACGAACAGGACGAGGGCGCGGAGACGCTGCTGCTGGTCGGGCACAATCCCGGGTTGCACGAGCTGGTGCTGGCCCTGGTGCCGGACGCACCCGGCCGGCTGCGCGACGCGGTGGCGGAGAAATATCCCACCGCCGCGCTGGCCGAGATGACCCTCGACGTGCCGCGCTGGCGCGATCTCGCCGCGGGCTCGGCGACGCTGACGCGCTTCGTCCGCCCGCGCGACGTCGATCCCGCGCTCGGCCCCGACGACGCCTGAAGGCGCGCGCTCACTCGCCGCAGCGCACCGTCGCCCCCGCGGTGGCGCGCACCGCGCAGCGCGGGCGGCCCGCGACGCTGACCTGCGCCGCCGCGCCGGCGATCACCCCCGCCTCGTAGCGCGCCGCGGCGCGCACCACCGCATCGCCCTGCGCGCGTACCGTCAGCCGATCGGTCGCGAGCGCCGCCGCGTCGATCGTACCGGGGCCATTGGCGACCAGCTCAGCGGTCACCGCACGTCCCGCCAGCGCGAGCGTGCCGTCCCCCACCAACGTCGCGGCGAGCGCGGCGGCGTCGACGCGCGCGACCGCCAGCGTCCCGGCGGCGACCGCGGCGGTGGCGCGCTCGCCGCGCAGCGCCGCGACGCTGACCGTCGCGGGCGCGTAGACCGACACCGCCGCGAGCCGCGGCGCCACCACCGTCACCGTCGCGCCCGCGCTCGACGCGTCGCCGCGGATCACCAGCGCCGCGCCGGTCGCGACGACGCTCAGCGCGGCGAGTGCGGCCGGGTCCGGCGCGGTAGCGACCACGCCGCTGCCCGCGCCATCGCGCGCGGCGAGCACGACGCGGACGGTCGCGGGCGCCTCGACCCGCAGCCGCTCGACCGCGGCGACCGGCCAGCGCCGCTCCGCCGCCAGCGCCGGGGTCGCGACCGCCGCCAGCAGCGCGGCGGGGGCGATCAGCCGCCGCACCGCACGTTGCCCGACCCCATCTTGCGCACCGAGCAACGCGCGCGCGGGCCGAGATCGACGTCGCCCGATCCCATCACGACCACGTCGGCCGTTCCCTCCACCGCGGCGCGGACGCTGCCCGAGCCCATGATCTTGACGTCGGCGGCGCGCGCGACCAGCCGCTGCGCCGCGACGTCGCCCGAGCCCGGGATCGACACGCCGAGCCGATCGGTCTCGCCCGCGAGCGTGACATTGCCCTGCCCGGCGATCGACAGGTCGAGCGTGCGCGTCGTGCCGGTCACCGTGGCGTTGCCCGATCCGGCGATCGCCACCTCGGCCTCGTCCGCCCGCAGCGCCGCCACGTCGAGGTTGCCCGAGCCCAGGATGCGCCCGGCGAAGCTGCGCGCGGCGACCCGATCGATCGAGAGATTGCCCGATCCCGCCAGCGTGGCGCGTTGTATCGCCGGCATGGTCACCAGCACGCGCGCATGCCCGGTGGAGCGACCGTTGCGGCGCGATACCTTCAGCGTCGTGCCGTCGCGCGTGATCTTGAGCTGGTCTAGCGCGGCGGGGTCGCCGGTGGCGCTCACCGCGAAGGCGCCGCCGACGCGCACGGTGACGTCGTCGTTGCCGGCGAGTTCGACCGCATCGAAGCCCGCCACCTCGAAGCTCCGCTCGCCTCCGCTGCCGCTGCCCGGGATGCCGCCGCGATCGTCGTCGACGCTGAACGCATTGCCGCAGGCCGCCAGCGGCAGCAGAGCGGCGGCGATGACGGCGCGCATGACCTGATCTCCCCTACGTGTGTTGCTGCTATAATACACGCACGCGGCGGGCGCAAACGAAAAGGGCGGCCCCGCGGGGCCGCCCTTCGTCGTGGTCGCGGTGGCGCGCGGTTCAGGCGGGCACCTTGTCCTTGTTGTAGATCGCCGCGGCCTTGCGCAGGATCTCGAGGATCTTCTCCTGCGCGGCGGGCTCGTCGATCTGCTCCATCGCGGCGAGTTCGCGCGCGAGGCGGCTGCACGCGCCCTCGAAGATCTGGCGCTCGGAATAGCTCTGCTCGGGCTGGTCGTCGGCGCGGAACAGGTCGCGCACCACCTCGGCGATCGACACGAGGTCGCCCGAGTTGATCTTCGCCTCATATTCCTGCGCGCGGCGCGACCACATCGTGCGCTTGACCTTGGGCTTGCCCTTGAGCGTCTCCATCGCCTCGCGCATCGTCTTGTCCGACGAGAGCTTGCGCATGCCGACCGACTCGGCCTTGTTGGTGGGGACGCGCAGCGTCATGCGCTCCTTCTCGAAGCGCAGGACGTACAGCTCCAGCTGCATGCCCGCGATCTCCTGTTTCTGCAGCTCGATCACACGGCCGACCCCGTGCTTGGGATAGACGACATAGTCACCGACATCGAAATGCAGAGCCTTGGCAGCCATTAAACGGCCTTTCCAATGTTGTGGCTCCCGCAGTCCCGTGCGACCCGCGCCGGCTAGCACCGCGGAACGGACTGATCGTGGGAGCAGAAGGTTTGACGTCTCCAGGAGCGCGAGAACGAATGCGCCCGTGCCGGCCTCATGTAGCACCTCGGCAATAAAATTTCCACCCTGTTTAGGGCAGGCACGCTGTCGCGAGGGAACCTTTTTACAAAATCGCGTCACCCGAGGTGGGGATCGCGCGAGACCGAAGGCGGTCGCGGGTGGCGGACGCGGACTCTCGCGCTGGAGCGGCTCTCCTGGCGTGTGGCCCACCTCGCTCGACCTGTGCTCCTGCGGCCGCAGGAGCCTGGTGCAGCAGACGAGCCGCTCACGCGGCGCGGCGTACCATAACGAGACGCACCAGGGATCACGCCGGCACGCGCGTCAGTCGCCCTTGCCCGGTTCGGGCGAGAAATATTGGTCGTACTTGCCGTCCTGGCCCTTGAAGGCGTCGGCGTCGGGCGGGGTCTGGTCGAGCTTGCGCGTGACGTTGGGCCATTGCGCCGAGAAGGTGTTGTTGAGCTCGAGCCACTGCTCCAGCCCGCTCTCGGTGTCGGGCAGGATCGCCTCGGCCGGGCATTCCGGCTCGCACACGCCGCAGTCGATACACTCGGACGGGTTGATGACGAGCATGTTCTCGCCCTCGTAGAAACAGTCGACCGGGCAGACTTCCACGCAGTCCATGTACTTGCAGCGGATGCACGCGTCGGTGACGACGTAGGTCATGATCGGGATATCCTCGCTTCTCGCGCGCCGCTTTTGCGCCGCATCACGCCCGCGTCAACGCTCGTCACCGCGTTGCGACCCGTTCTCAGCGCCACCAGCGACCAGTTCCTGGTAGCAGGCCTGCGCCTCGGGCGCCGGGCCGCGCCGTCCCGGCAGTGCCTCGACGCGCAGCACGCGCACCCGCCCGGCGTGGAAGAAGGTGAGGATGTTGCCGACGCGCACCGGCGCATGCGCGCGGTCGATCGCGCGCCCGTCGATGCGCAGCCGGCCGTCGCAGGCGAGTGCCTGCGCGACGTCGCGCGTCTTGGCCAGCCGGGTGAACCACAGATAGCGGTCGAGCCGCATCGCCTCGCCGCCGCTCACCGTCGCACCAGCTCGGCGAGCGCGGCGAAGGCGTTGTCGGGCGCTGGCCGCGACTCGCGCGCGCGGGAACGGCCGCGCCAGACATAGTGCGGCGGCCCCTCGGCGCTGACCGGCGCCGGACGGAAGCCGAGCTCGGCCATCAGCCGCGCGATCGTCGCCGGCTCCAGCCCGATCGACACCGCCAGCGCGGGATCGGGCGCGAAGGGCGCGCGGCCGTCGGCGGCGCGCGCGTCATGCGCGGCGCGCGCGACCCGCTCGACCAGGTCGATCCGCACCGCCTGCGCGCCGAGCGGGCGATAGCCCATCAGCGGCACCGCGCCCGCGCTGCCGCGGGGCAGCGTCGTCGCGCCGGCGCGCGGCAGCGGCGGCGCGGGCATGCCCGCCGCGGCGAGCAGAGCGCGGCGCCACGCCTGCGCGCTGGGCTTGAGCAAGCGCGGATCGAACAGGTCGAGCGCGCCGATCGTCACACCCTGGCGCCGCAGCCAGTGGCGGTCGCCGGCGCTGAGCGACTCGATCGCGGCGCGCAGCGGCAGCCGCTCGGCGAAGCCTGCGCCGCTCTCCAGCGCCGCCGCGACGCTGCGCAGTGCCGGGCTCTCCGCGGGCGCGCGCGCCGCCTCGGCCGCTGCCGCGACGCTGCGCAGCGCGCGGCCGATCGCCGCCGTCAGCCACGCGCGCAGCCGGGTCGCGATCGCCTCGCGCACCGCCGGGTCGAGGCAGTCGAGCGCCGAGTCGAGCGCGAGCTGCGGCCGGGCGAGCGACGCGCCGCGCTTGAGCCGCGCCACCGCCAGCCCGTCCGCCAGGATCAGCCCGTCGTCGTCGAGCGCGAACCCCGAATCGTCGCGCGCCACCAGCGCGTCGGCGCGACGCCGCCGCTCGGCGCCGAGCCGTTTCTCCGCGGTGGCGAGCAGCAGCCGCTTGTCGGAAGCGGTGGCGTCGGGCGCGACGACGAAGCGGAAGCCTTCCAGCCGCCCGATCGCGTGGGTGTCGATCGTCACCTCGCCCTCGGCGTCGATCTCGACCGGCAGCGCGCCCACGCCGCTGCCGATCTTCTTGGCCAGCGCGGTGGTACGCTTGTCGACGAAACGCTGGGTGAGCTTCTCGTGGAGCGCGTCGGACAGCCGCTCCTCCACCGCCAGCGTGCGCGCGGCCCAGTGCGCCGGGTCGGCGAGCCAATCGGGCCGCTGCGCGATATAGGCCCAGCTGCGGATCGCCGCGATCCGCCCCGCGATCGTCTCGACGTCGCCCTCGACGCGGTCGAGCCTGGCCACCTCGTCGGCGAACCACTGGTGCGGCACGTTCCCTTGCGCGAGATAGCCGAACACGCGCCCGACGAAGCGCGCGTGCGGGTCGATACCGAGCTTGGCGAAATCGGGGATGCCGCACGCCGCCCACAGCCGCGCGACGTTGCCGCGCGCGCGGTCGCGCACGCCCGCCTCCTCGGCGAGTCGCTTGAGCACGCGCAGGTCGGTCGCCTCGGGCGCGGCGCGCAGCCGCTCGTGCTCGGGGCGGCGCGCGAGCGAGGCGAGCAGCGCGTCGATCGAGGAGAGGTCGGGCGTGCCGTCGCGCCAGTAGAGCCAGTCGAGCCGCGGGAAGCGATGCGCCTCGATCGCGGCCACTTCCTCGGGCTCGAACGCGTCCGGCCCTTCCTCGGTCAGCCCGCCGAACGTGCCGTCGCGCTGGTGGCGCCCGGCGCGGCCGGCGATCTGCGCCATCTCGGCGACGGTGAGGCGGCGGCGTTGCTGACCGTCGAACTTGGACAGGCCGGCGAAGGCGACGTGGCCGACGTCAAGGTTGAGCCCCATGCCGATCGCGTCGGTGGCGACGAGATAGTCGACCTCGCCCGCCTGGAACATCGCCACCTGCGCGTTGCGCGTGCGCGGCGACAACGCGCCCATCACCACCGCCGCCCCGCCGCGCAGCCGCCGCAGCATCTCGGCGGTAGCGTAGACCTCCTCGGCGGAGAAGGTGACGATCGCGGAGCGCCGCGGCAGCCGCGACAGCTTCTTGGCGCCGGCGTAGCTCAGCGTCGAGAAGCGCGGCCGCTCGATGATCTCCGCCTCGGGCACCAAAGCGCGCAGCACCGGGCGCAGCGCCTCGGAGCCGAGGATCATCGTCTCCTCGCGCCCGCGCGCGCGCAGCAGCCGGTCGGTGAAGACATGGCCGCGTTCGCGGTCGGCGCCGAGCTGCGCCTCGTCGAGCGCGACGAAGGCGACGTCGCGGTCGAGCGGCAGGCTCTCCGCGGTGCAGAGGAACCAGCGCGCGTCCCTGGGGACGATGCGCTCCTCGCCGGTGATCAGCGCGACCCGCTCCGGCCCCTTGATCGCGACGACGCGGTCGTACACCTCGCGCGCCAGCAGCCGCAGCGGGAAGCCGATCATGCCGCTGGCGTGCGCGCACATCCGCTCGATCGCGAGATGCGTCTTGCCGGTGTTGGTCGGACCCAGCACCGCGATCACGCGCGAGCTGTCGTGCGGGCGAGGGGTGAGCGACATGACCCAGACTACATCGGGTCTGCGTCCAGCGGATGCAATCGCGCTCAGTCTCGGGCGCGGCCCGCCGCCGGACACGACCGGCTCGCCGCAGCGATCGCCGCGGCGAGGTGCGGTTAATTTGACTTTAGCACCTCTTCTCCACAACGCTGCCACCCACGCGCTGGAGGGGTTGGTCCGGCGCACGACGGAAGGCGGCGGCCGACGTGTTCTTGCGCGACGATCAGGGGATGGAGCTGGCAGGCGCGGGGGGACGCAGCGCCGGGCGCGCGTTCGGTCGCGCGCTGGTGCCGCTCGCCGAGCGCGGCGCGCTCGATCGTGCCCGCGTCGCGCTGGCGCAGGCCGATTGGGCGCCCGACCTCGGCCAGGACATCGGCAGCCGCACCTGGTGGCGCGGCCTCGCCACTTGCGCGGCCTTGTGCTGGGGGACGTGGCAGCTCAACCCCGGCCTTCCCGCGATCAGCGGCGACCTGCCGGTGGCGGGCGACCGCGCCGCCTTCGAGGAAGCGCGCACCCAGGGGATCGCACCGCTCGCGCTGGGCGCCACCACGGGGCGGCGAATGGCGGCGAGCGCCTTGGTGCGCCCGCTGGCCGAGACGCCCGAGCGCCCGCAGATCGAGCTCAGCGCCGCGCTCGCCGACGGTGACACGCTGCGCGGCGCGCTCCAGCGCGCGGGCGTCGGCGGCGGCGAGGCGGGGCGGATCGCGGGTCTGGTCGGCGACGCGGTGGCGCTCGACTCGCTCAAGCCGGGCACGGTGCTGGCGCTGACGCTCGGCCGCCGCCCGACCAAGTTCCAGCCGCGCCCGCTCGAGCGGCTCGCCTTCCGCGCCGCCTTCGACCTCAACCTGGTGGTGGAGCGCGCCGGCGAGGGGCTGGTGCTCGACCGCCAGTCGATCGCGATCGACCGCACCCCGCTCCACGTCACCGGTACGGTCGGTTCGAGCCTGTATCGCTCGGCGCGCGCCGCGGGCGTGCCCGCGCGCGTGGTGGAGACCTATATCAAGGCGATCGCGGCGCAGCTGCCGATGGGGCAGCTGGCCAGCGACGACCGCTTCGACATCGTCGCCGACCAGGCGCGCGCCGCCACCGGCGAGGTCGAGGTGGGTCAGCTGCAATATGCCGGTCTCGCGCACGGCCGCCGCCAGGTGCGGCTGGTGCGCTGGGGCGACAAGGACGGCGAGGGCGGGCAGATGCTCGATCCCTCGGGCACGATCGAGCGCCGTGGCGCGATGGGGATGCCGGTGGCGGGGCGGATCACCTCCACCTTCGGGATGCGGATGCACCCGCTGCTCGGCTTCATGCGGATGCACAAGGGCACCGACATCGGTGCGCCCTACGGCAGCCCGATCTACGCCGCGGTCGACGGCACGGTGCAATTCGCCGGGCGCGCCGGCGGCTACGGGAATTTCATCAAGCTGGCGCACGGCGGGGGGCTCGTCACCGGCTACGGCCATATGAGCCGGTTCGCGGTGCGCCAGGGCACGCGCGTGCGGCGCGGGCAAGTGATCGGCTATGTCGGCTCGACCGGCATCTCGACCGGGCCGCACCTTCACTGGGAGGTGTGGAAGAACGGCCGGCCGGTCAACCCGCGCACGCTGTCGCTGTCGAGCGTGCAGACGCTGCCAGCCGAGACGATCCGCGCGATGCGCGCCAAGATCGCGCGGCTGATCGGATAAGGTCCGATCCCGTGAAGCCGGAAAGTGCTCCGGTGCACGAAGGTTCAATCCAAGTGGAGCACGCGCTCGCTTCGCCGACCGGCGGCTCAGCCGGTCGCGCTGCGTCCCGCGATCGCGCGCGCGTCGGTGACGGTGGCGGTGCCCGAGTCGTCCAGCGTGATCAGCCAGGCGGACTGGTCGTCGCAGGTGGCGACCCAGGCGGCCTTGCCCGCGACCGGGTCGGTCGGCACCGAGCGCTCCACCTTCTGACACGTCCGCCCCGCGTCGCGCACCGCGCGGAACAGTGCGACGTTGCGCTCCTTCTCGTTGAGCGCCTGCATCCGGGTGACGAAATCGCCCCGCGGCGCGGCGATGGCGGCGGACTGGTTGCCGCTGTCCCCCCCGCCGCAGCCCGCGAGCGGCGCGGTGAGCAGCACCGCGAGCAGCACGGCGGCGGGGCGAGGCGACAGGCACACGATCATGCCGCGCAGAATATCAGATCGCGGTGGCCCCGCCAGCGCTATTCCCCGCCCGCGCGGAACGCCGTCGCGCCTGCCCGGCGTTAACCTGTATCGCATATACAAGGTAAGGGCGGCGCGCTACGCCGCCCGGGGGTTGCAGGAGTGGACGATGCGTAGACCGCGGTGGGTCGGGGTGCTCGCGCTGGCGGCGATGCTGGCGGGGTGCGGCGGTGACAATGACCAGATGACCGCGGGATCCGGCAGCGCCGCGACCCCCGCGCCGAGCGCGGGCGGCGGCAGCGCCGGCGGGGGCGCGGTCGCCGCCTGCACGTTGCGCGCGCGTCAGGACTGGGTGCTCGCCGCGCTCAACGAATGGTATCTCTTCCCCGACCTGCTCGCATCGGGCGTGAACCCCAGCAGCTATACCGATCTGGGGAGCTACGTCGACGCGCTCACCGCGCCCGCGCGCGCGCAGAACCGCGACCGCTTCTTCACCTATGTCACCTCCGCGGCGCAGGAGACCGCTTATTACACCTCGGGGCAGACCGCCGGCCTGGGGCTGCGGCTGTCGTTCGATTCGCGCAACCGACTGATGGTGACGGAGGCGTTCGAGGGCGCCCCCGCGCTGGCCGCGGGCATCGACCGCGGCACGCAGATCCTCGCGGTCGGCACCTCGGCCACCGCCCTGCGCGACATCAGTGACATCGTCGCCCAGCGCGACGACGCCGCGCTCGACGCCGCCTTCGGCGACACCGCGGCGGGCGCGGCGCGCGTGCTGCGCGTCAGCGATGCCGCGGGCACGCGCGTGGTGACGCTGGCGACCGCCGATTACGCGCTCTCGCCGCTCTCGACGCGCTACGGCGCCAAGGTGATCGATGACGGCGGGCGCAGGGTCGGTTACGTCAATCTGCGCACCTTCATCTCCAGCGCGGACGACCAGTTGCGCGCCGCCTTCGCGACCTTCCGCGCGCAGGGCGTGACCGATCTGGTGATCGACCTGCGTTACAATGGCGGCGGGCTGCTCTCCACCGCCGAGGTGTTCACCGACCTGCTCGGCGCGGCGCGTTCCACCAGCGACGTCCAGGCCTACACCAGCTATCGCGCCTCCAAGTCGAGCCGCGACCGCATCCGCTATTTCCAGCAGGAGGCGCAGGCGATCGCGCCGCGCCGCGTCGCCTTCATCGGCACCGGGCAGACCGCCTCGGCGAGCGAATATGTCATCAACGCGCTGATCCCCTACCTCCACGCGCAGGTCGCGCTGGTGGGGAGCAACACCTATGGCAAACCGGTCGGCCAGATCGCGCTCGACAACCCGTCCTGCACCGACGACCGGCTGCGCGCGATCGCCTTCGCCTTGCAGAATTCGGCGCGCCAGGGCGATTACTACAGCGGGCTGGCGACCAAGGTCGAGGCGAGCTGCCAGGCGAGCGACGACCTCACCCACGCGCTCGGCGACCCGGCGGAGACGTCGACGCGCGCGGCGCTCGACTTCGTCGCGGGGCGCAGCTGCACCCCGATCACCAGCAGCGCGGCGACGCGCAGCGCCGGGCTGCTCGCCCCGGCGACCCAGCCGCTGCGCGCGTCGCATCCCAATGCGGCGCAGCGCGACCAGCCGGGGCTGTTCTGACCGGCTGAGCGCGGGGCGCTTGCCAGCGCGGCGGGGGACTGCTGTGCTGGCGGGCATGATCGCGCTTCTCCTCGCCCAGGTCGCCACCGCCCAGCCCGCTCTCACCGCTCAGCCCGCCCCCACCATCTCGGAGGCGGTGCCGGCGCGGATCGAGCGGCTGCTGACGCGCGCGCCGGTGATCGACGGCCACAATGATCTGCCCTGGGAGCTGCGCGAACGCTATGACGCCAGGGTCGAGGCGGTGGACCTGCGCCGGGACTCGAGCCGGCTGCCGCACCCGCTCCAGACCGACATCGCGCGGCTGCGCGCGGGGCATGTCGGCGGGCAGTTCTGGTCGGTCTACATCCCGGCGAGCGCGACCGGCGCGCGCGCGGTGGAGATGACGCTCGAGGAGATCGACATCGTCCATCGCCTCGCCGCGGCCTATCCCGACACGTTCGCGCTGGCGCGCACCGCCGCGGACGTGCGGCGGATCCAGCGTGCGGGCCGGATCGCCTCGCTGATCGGGGTCGAGGGCGGGCACCAGATCGACAAGCGGCTCGCGGTGCTGCGCCAGTATAAGGCGCTGGGCGTGGGCTATATGACGCTGACGCATTCGCACAGCCTGGACTGGGCCGACAGCAGCACCGACGCGCCGCGCGCGGGCGGGCTCAGCGCGTTCGGGCGGCAAGTGGTCGCCGAGATGAACCGGATCGGCATGATCGTCGACGTCAGCCATGTCGCCGACACGACCATGGCGGCGGTGCTCGACGTCTCGCGCGCGCCGGTGATCGCGTCGCATTCGTCCGCGCGCGCGATCGCGGACGCGCCGCGCAACATCCCCGACGCGCTGCTGAAGCGGATCGGCGGCGCGGGCGGCGTGGTGATGGTCAATTTCTACCCCGCTTTCGTCTCGGCGCGCTGGCGCGCGTGGGACGCCGAGCGCACAGCCTTCGCGCGCTCGATCGGGGTCGCGGCGGATACCTATGACTCGCGCGCCGCGGGGCCGCTGCTGGCCTGGGATCGCGCGAACCCCGCGCCCGCGGTGACGGTGCGCGACGTCGCCGACCATGTCGAGCATGTCGCGCGCGTGGCGGGGCGCGGCGCGGTCGGGCTCGGGGGCGACTTCGACGGGATCAACGGCACCGGGCCGATCGGGCTGAGCGGGGTGGACGGCTATCCGCGGCTGTTCGCCGAGCTGGCGCGCCGCGGCTGGAGCGACGCCGACCTCGCTGCGCTGGCACAGGGCAATGTGCTGCGCGTGATGGAGCAGGTGGAGGCGGTGGCGCGCGCCTCCGCCGCCCAGCCGCCGGTCGACGCCACCGCGCCGGACTAAGCCGCACGGTCAGCGCGTCGCCCCGCGGCCGCGTCGTCAGCTCACCCCCAGCCGCCGCTCCATCTCCTCCAGCGGCACGCCCTTGGTCTCGGGGAAGTAGAGCGCCACCACGACGAGCTGCAGCAGCATCATCGCCGCGAAGACGTAGAAGGGCAGGCTCACCGACAGCGCCGCCACGGTTGGGAAGGCGGCGGCGATGATCGCGTCCAGCCCCCAGTGCGTCGAGGCGCCGACCGCGCTGCCCCGCCCGCGCACCGCGGTGGGGAAGACCTCGCTGATATAGACCCAGATCACCGCACCCGTGCTCGGCGCGAAGAAGGCGATGAAGCCGATCAGCGCGGGCAGCACGATCCAGCCCGGCAGCGATCCACCCAGCGCCAGCCCGGCCACGGTGAGGCTCGCCGCCATCCCGGCCGAGCCGACCATCAGCAGCGTCTTGCGCCCGAGCCGGTCGATCAGCAGCATGCCCACCGCGGTGAAGATGCCGTTGACGATCCCGATGATGATCGCCTGCACGTCGGCCGAGAGCGCGCCGCCGGCCGCCGCGAAGATGTCGTTGAGGTAATAGAGCAGCGCGTTGATGCCGGAGAGCTGGTTGAAGCCCGCCACCAGCAGCGCCAGCAGGATCGGCTTGCGATGGCGCCGCCACGACAGTCGCTCGCCGCTCGGCTTGGCGGCGAAGCCGGCGTGGATCGCGGCCAGTTCCTTCTCGGCCTGCTCCTCGCCCATGCCGACGCGGGCGAGCGCGTCGCGGGCCGCGGCGGCGCGGCCCTTCGCCATCAGCCAGCGCGGCGAGTGCGGGATGCGGAGCAGCAGCAGCAGGAAGACGATCGCGGGCGCGGCCGAGACGCCGAACTTCCAGCGCCAGTCGTCCGCCCCCAGCGCCAGCGCGGCGATGATCGCGTTCGACACATAGGCCAGCAGGATGCCGAGGATGATGTTGAACTGGAACGCCGCGACCAGCCCGCCGCGGCGCGCCGGCGGGGCGATCTCGGAGATATAGACCGGCGCCAGCACCGACGAGCCGCCCACCGCCAGCCCGGCGATCACCCGGAAGAAGACCAGCGACTCCCAGCTCCACGCCAGCCCGCAGCCGATGCCCCCGGCGACGTAGAAGAGCGCGAGCACGCGCAGCGTGTCGCGGCTGCCGAAGCGATCGCCCGGGATCCCCGCGAACAGCGCGCCGACCAATGTGCCCCACAGCGCGGAGGAGACGGTGACGCCGAGCCAGAAGCTGTCGAGCCCGTAGGCGCGCGTCAGCGACACGGTCGTGCCCGAGATCACCGCGGTGTCGAAGCCGAACAGCAGCCCCGCCAGCGCGGCGGTGACGATGCAGGCGAGCAGCCCGGCGTTGAGCGGCGGTGCGCTGCCGCCCGATTGATCCGGGCCTATCGCCGTCACCGCCATCCGTCCTGTCCTTCCCTCAGCCTTCGATCCCGCTCAGCAGGCTGGCGACATTGGCACCCAGCGCGTCCACCGCATAGCCGCCTTCCATCACGATCGCGCACGGCAGCCCGGTCGCGGCGATGTCGCCCGCCAGGACCGCATAGTCCGCGGTGCTGAGGCGGAAGTGGCTGATCGGGTCGCCCTCCCACGTGTCCGCGCCGAAGCTGAGCACGAGGACGTCGGCACCGAAGGCGGCGATCGCGTCGAGCGCGCGCGCCTGCGCGGCGCGGAACCCGGCCAGCGCGGTGCCGCGCGGCAGGGGCAGGTTGAGCGTCGCGCCCTCCCCTTCGCCCTCGCCGCGCTCGTCGGCATGGCCCCAGTAGAAGGGATAGTCGCTCGCCGGATCGGCGTGAACCGAGGCGTAGAAGACGTCGCCGCGGTCGTAGAAGATGTCCTGCGTGCCGTTGCCGTGGTGATAGTCGATGTCGAGCACCGCGACCCGCGCCCGCCCCGCGTCGCGCGCCGCCTGCGCCGCGACGGCGGCGACGTTGAGATGGCAATAGCCGCCGCAATAGTCGCGCCCGGCGTGGTGGCCGGGCGGGCGGCACAGGGCGAAGGCGGCGCGCTCGCCGTCGAGCACCGCGTGGGTGGCGGCGAGTGCGGTCTGCGCGCTCCAGTAAGCGGCGTCCCAGGTCTGGTCGGTGATCGGGGTCGTGGCGTCGAAGGCATGCGCGCCGAGCAGCGCGTCGACGCGCGACAGCGCCAGCGGGCGCCGGCCGACGATCGGGAAGGCATAGGGGATGGCGTCGCCCGGCCGCCCCGCGGCGCGCCACAGCGCGGGCACGTCGCGCAGGAAATCGAGATAGGCGGCGTCGTGCACCGCCGCGATCGGCGCGCGACCGCGATCCGGTGGCGCCTCCGCCCCACCGACCGCGGCAAGGATCATCTCGGCGCGCTGCGGCACCTCGGCGTAGGCGGTGAAGGCGCCGTTGTGCAGCTCCAGCGCGGGCGCATGCAGTGCCTGCTGCGGCGCGTAGAAGCGCTTCACCGGCGCGGGCGTTCGTGGCTGACGGTCAATCGGACTCTCGCGCGACCTCGGGACGATCTCCACGCCGTGCCGCCGGCATCGCGCCCGCGTCAAGTCGGCGGGAGGAATGTCCCAGATCCGATCCACTTCCGTGACGATCCCGTTTGACGACGGCGGGGCGCTCGGCGAGGTTCGGCCGCGGCCCGCGGGGGCGGGCCGCAAACGGGGGTTCACATCATGATTCATCTGTACGCCGCGGCCGCGGCGGTGTTGCTCGTGGGCGGCGCTGCCCGCGCGCAGACCGTCGCCGCGCCAGCGCAGCCCGAGGCCGTCGCGCCAATCGCCGCACCGGTGACCGGGCAGGCGGTGCTGCGCACCGGCACCGAGGTGCCGCTCAAGCTCACCGAGGAGCTCACCACCAAGGGCAAGAAGCTGAAGATCGGCCAGCGCGTCCACCTCGAGACCGCCGAGCCGCTGCTCGTGCAGGGCACCACCGTCGTCCCGGCGGGCACGCCCGCGGTCGGCGAGCTCACCGAGGTGCGCAACAAGGGCATGTGGGGCAAGTCGGGCCATTTCGCGGCGCGACTGCTCTATCTCACCGTCAACGGTCGCCAGGTGCGGCTGTCGGGCGGCTTCGACGACAAGGGCACCGCCGGCGGCATCGGCGCCACCGCGGTGTCGGCACTGGTGTTCCTGCCGGCGGGCTTCTTCATGACCGGCACCAGCGCGCATCTCGCGATCGGCACGCCGGTGAAGGGCTTCGTCGACGAGGACGTGCCGCTCGCCTTCGCCGCGGCGGCGCCGGCGCCGCTGGCGGTGACGCCGGCGGCGGCCACGCCGATCGTCGCCGCCGTGGCGGCCGCGCCGGTCGCTGCCACCGTGCCCGTCGCCGCGGTCGCGCCCGCGAAGTGAGGCGCACCCGCGCCGCCCGGCGCGACCGGGTTGCGCGGGTCACCGCCGCGCTTTCCCGCGCGGACAACGCGGCCTAAGGGTCGCGCCATGAACCAGCCGACCAGCGCCACCTCGCTCGCCGCGGCGCGCGCGCACCCGGAGACGGGCGCGGCGGCGTTCGTCGCCTTGGTGGTCGCCAACAGCGCGCTCGCCTTCGGGCCGCTGTTCGTCCGGCTCGCCGACGTCGGCCCGGTCGCCGCCGCCTTCTGGCGCATGGCGCTGGCGCTGCCGCTGCTCGGCGGTGCCGCGCTGGTGGCGGCGCGGCGCGCGCGCGGGGTCGCGCCCGCGGCGCCCGCCTCGGCGCGGCGCTGGTGGCTGCTCGCGCTCGCCGGGCTCGCCTTCGCCGCCGATCTCGGCACCTGGCACGCCGGCATCCTGCAGACGACGATGGCCAACGCCACGCTGCTCGGCAATTCGGCGACCTTCCTGTTCCCGCTATGGGGCTTCCTGGTGGCGCGCACCTGGCCGACGCGGTGGCAGGGGCTGGCGCTGCTGCTCGCCGCCGCGGGGGCGGCGCTGCTGATGGGGCGTTCCTACCAGCTCGACCCGCGCCAGCTCGGCGGCGACCTGCTGTGCGTCTGCGCGGGCGTGCTCTACGCGATCTATTTCATCCTGATGTCGGACGTGCGCCGCGCGATGGCGCCGCTGCCCTCGCTGGCGCTCTCGTCGGCGGCGTCGCTGCTGCCGCTGCTCGTCTTCGCGCTCGCGCTGGACGAGCGGATCGTGCCGGGGAACTGGACGCCGTTGCTGGGCGTCGCACTGGTGAGCCAGGTGATCGGTCAGGGCTGCATGATCTACGCGCTGGGGCGCGCCTCGCCGCTGGTGGTGGGCTTGGCGCTGCTGATCCAGCCGATGGTCGCCACCGCGGTGGGCTGGGTCTGGTTCGGCGAGACGCTCGGCGGCCCCGATCTGGTCGGCGTGGCGATGATCGCGGCGGCGCTGGTGCTGGTGCGACGCGAGCGCGAGGATGCTAGACCGATCGGGGCGGCAGCGCCGGCCGAGGCGGTGACGGAGGAAGCGTGATGGCAATCGACGACGGCGCGGCACCGGTGCCGCAGGACCTGACGCTCGACGAGGTGCGCGTGCTGCTCGCCCCCGCGATCGCCGCCAATGCCGCCTTCGACGGCTGGGGCGACGCCGCGCGCGATCTCGCCGCCGAGAGCCACGACATCGACGCCGACGTGGCGCGGCTCGCCTTCGCCGACGGGCCGGTGGCGATGATCGACGCCTGGTTCGACCAGGTCGACGCCGAAATGGCGCGCGCGCTGCCGCCCGAGCGGCTCGGCGCGATGAAGATCCGCGAGCGGATCACCGCTTTGGTCGAGGCACGGCTGGCGGTGCTTGGGCCCGAGCGCGAGGCGCTGCGGCGCGCGCGCGCGGTGCTGGCGCTGCCGCAGAACGTCGCGCGCGCGGCGCGACTCGGTTGGCGCAGCGTCGACCGCATGTGGCGGCTCGCCGGCGACCGCGCCACCGACTACAATCATTACACCAAGCGCGCGATGCTGCTGGCGGTCTATGCCGCCACCACCACCGTCTTCCTCGACGACGAGAGCGAGGCGCACGCGGACACCAGCGCCTTCCTGGCGCGGCGGATCGACGGCATCATGCGCTTCGAGAAGAGCAAGGCGGCGTTCCAGCAGCGCGCCCAGCGGCGGCCGAGCCTGAGTCGCTTCGTGGGGCGGCTGCGCTATCCGGTCGTCTGACCCGGCGCGGCGATCGGCGACGCAGCTTATTGATAATCAGTTGCATCGCCCTTATAGCGGGGAAGTGACCGCGACCCGTTCTCCCGCTCTCGCCCGCCCTGAGGCCGATCCGCTGACGCTGGAGACGCTGCCGCGACGCCGCTCGGCGATCGTCGGCGCGATCGAATGGACTCGGCTCGCCTCGCCCGAGGCGCGGCGGCTGCGCGAGCTGGGCTTCGACGAGGGCGTCGCGGTGGAGGTGCTGCATCGCTCGCGGCTGGGCGGCGGGCCGATCGCCTGCCGTATCGGGCGGATGACGGTGGCGCTGCGCCGCGCGGTGGCGCGCGCGATCAGCGTCTCGGTCGAGCCGCTCCCCGCGGAATGACCCGCCGCGCCTGATGGAACTCCCGCCGCTGGTCGCGATGGTCGGCAATCCCAATGCCGGCAAGAGTGCGCTATTCAACGCGCTGACCGGCGCGCGCCAGAAGGTCGGCAACTACCCCGGCGTCACGGTCGAGCGGCATTCGGGCCGACTCGCGCTCGACGACGGCCGCCCGATCGAGCTGGTCGACCTGCCCGGCGCCTATAGCCTCGACCCCGCCTCGCCCGACGAGCGCGTGACGCGCGACGTCGTCACCGGCGCGCAGGCGGGCGAGCGGCTGCCCGACGCGCTGCTGGTGGTGGTCGACGCCTCCAACCTCGACAATCACCTGCGCTTCGCGATGCAGCTGATCGCGCTGGGGCTGCCGGTGGTGGTGGCGCTCAACATGGTCGACCTCGCCGAGCGCGACGGGCTGGTGCTCGATCCCGCCGTGCTCGAGCGCGAGCTCGGCGTGCCGGTGGTGCCGACTGTCGCGGTGCGGCGTCGCGGCATCGATACGCTGCGCGGCCAGCTCACCGCGCTGGTGGGCGGCGCGCCCGCGGCGGCGGGGATGCGCCGGCTGCGCGCCTCGGACGGCAGCGTCGACGACGATATCGTCACGCTCCAGCGCCGCGCGCGCGCGATCGCCGCCGCCGCGACGGTGAGCGAGACGCCGGTGCGGCGCTGGAACCACATGCTCGACTCGGTCGCGCTCCACCCGGTCCTCGGGCCGGTGCTGCTGGTGGCGCTGCTGTTCGTGATGTTTCAGGCGGTGTTCAGCTGGTCGGAGGCGCCGATCGGCTGGATCGAGGGCGCCTTCGCCGCCGCGGAGGCGTGGCTCAAGGGCGTGCTGCCCGACGGTTTCCTGCGCTCGCTGCTGACCGACGGCGTGATCGCGGGCGTCGGCGCCGTGGTGGTGTTCCTGCCGCAGATCCTGATCCTGTTCCTCTTCATCCTGGTGCTGGAGGCGAGCGGCTATATGGTCCGCGCCGCCTTCCTGATGGACCGGTTGATGGCGCAGGTGGGCCTCTCCGGGCGCGCCTTCATCCCCTTGCTCTCCAGCTTCGCCTGCGCGGTGCCCGGGATCATGGCGACGCGCACGATCGAGGACGAGAAGGACCGGCTCACCACCATCCTCATCGCGCCGCTGATGACCTGCTCGGCGCGGCTGCCGGTCTATACGATCATCATCGGCGCCTTCATCCCGTCGCGGCAGGTGCTGCCGTTCGTGGGATTGCAGGGGCTGGTGCTGTTCGCGCTCTACCTGCTCGGCATCGTGGGTGCGTTCGTGGCGGCGCTGCTGCTGCGCCGCACCGTGACGAAGGGTGAGTCGTCGGGCTTCATGATGGAGATGCCCAAATATCAGATGCCGCGGCTGCGCGACGTCGGGCTGGGGCTGTGGAGCCGCACCGCGATCTTCCTCAAGCGCGCGGGCACCACGATCGCCCTCACCACGGTGGTGCTGTGGGCGCTGCTCAGCTTTCCCCAGGCGCCGGCGGGGCAGAAGCAGGTTGAATATTCGATCGGTGGTCGCATCGCGAGCGGGCTGGAAGTGATCGTCCGCCCGATCGGCTTCAATCACGACATCGCGCTGGCGCTGATCCCGACCATGGCGGCGCGCGAGATCGCGGTGGCGGCGATCGGCACCGCTTATGCGATCGACGATACCGAAGACGCCTCGGGCACGAAGAGCCTCATCGATCATCTGCGTGGGCGCTGGTCGCTGCCGACCGCTCTGGCCTTCCTGATGTGGTTCGTGTTCGCGCCGCAGTGCATCTCGACGATCGCGGTGACGCGGCGCGAGACCAACGGCTGGCGCTGGCCGCTGTTCATGATCGGCTACCTGTTCGCCGCGGCTTATGTGATGGCGGGGATCACTTATTGGCTGGCGGTGGCGGCGGGGCTGTGACTATCTAGGCCATCGGTCGTTGACCCGCCACGCGCGGGAACGCCGCGGGACGCCGGCGTGGGCCGGCACTCACCAGCAGGCGCCGGCGCTACCGGCGCGCAGAGGATTCGATGGCAGGCAGCGTCAACAAGGTCATTCTCGTCGGCAATCTCGGGCGCGATCCCGAATCGCGCTCGTTCCAGAACGGCGGCAAGGTAGTGAACCTCCGCATCGCCACGTCCGAATCGTGGAAGGACCGCAACACCGGCGAGCGCAAGGAGAAGACCGAGTGGCACTCGGTGGCGATCTTCAACGAGGGGCTCGCCAACGTCGCCGAGCGCTACCTGCGCAAGGGCTCGAAGGTCTATATCGAGGGCCAGCTCCAGACGCGTAAGTGGCAGGACCAGCAGGGCAACGACAAATATTCCACCGAGGTGGTGCTGCAGGGCTTCAACTCGGTGCTGACCATGCTCGACGGCCCGCAGGGCGGCGGCGGTGGCGGCGGCGGCGGTGGCCGCGACGATTTCGGCGGCGGTGACGACTTCGGCGGCGGGTCGCGCGGCGGCGGCGGCGGCGGCTCGCGTGGCGGCGGCGGCGGCGGTTACGGCGGTGGCAGTGGCGGTGGCGGGAGCAGCGGCGGCGGCAATCGCGGCGGTGGCTTCGGCGGCGGCTTCGCGGACGATCTCGACGACGACGTGCCGTTCTAGGCGCCGGCGCCATGGGCGAGCACAGCGCCGATCCCGGGCAGTCCGGCATGATCGCCCCCCGCCCCGGCGGGACGGGCGCCCCCGCGCGCGGCTGGCGCATCGACGAGGCCCGCCGCCGCGCGACGATCGACTCGCTCAATCTCGCCTCGCTGCGCCGCTCGGCCGCGCTGCGCCAGATCACCGACTTCGCCGCGCAACTCTGCAACGCGCCGGTCGCGCTGATCACGCTGGTCGAGGAGACCGAGCAGACCTTCCTCGCCGCGACCGGGACCGAGATGGAGGGCACCCGCCGCTCCGATTCCTTCTGCACGCACGCGATGTGGGAGGAGGACGTCACCGTCTTCCGCGATCTCGCCGCGGACGAGCGCTTCATCGGCAACCCGCTGCTGACCGACCCCGGTGTGCGCTTCTACGCCGGGATGCCGCTGGTGGCGGACGACGGCGTGCCGCTCGGCGCCCTGTGCGTGCTCGACATGACGCCGCGCCCGGCAGGACTCACCCCGCTCCAGCGCGACGGGCTGCGCGTGCTCGCCGCCAACGTCATGGCGCGGCTGCGCGGCTCGCGCGACGACGCCGCCTGGCGCGAGGCCGCGGGCGAGGCGCGGCGCGCCGCCGCCGAGAGCGAGGCGCGCTTCCGCACGCTGGCGGATACGATGCCGCAGATGGTGTGGTCGACGCTGCCCGACGGCTATCACGATTATTACAACGCGCGCTGGTACGAGTTCACCGGCATGTCCGAGGGCACGACCGACGGCGACGAGTGGAACGGCATGTTCCACCCCGACGACCAGGCGCGCGCCTGGGCGGTGTGGCGCCACTCGCTCGAGACCGGCGAGGCCTATCAGATCGAATATCGCCTGCGCCACGCCGACGGCACCTATCGCTGGGTGCTCGGCCGCGCGCTGCCGATCCGCGACCGGCAGGGGGCGATCACGCGCTGGTTCGGCACCTGCACCGACATCCACGAGCAGAAACTGGCGCTGGAAGAGCGCGAGGTGGTCAGCCAGGAGCTGAGCCACCGCATCAAGAACATCTTCTCGGTGATCTCCGGGCTGATCCATTTCGCCGCGCGCGCGCATCCCGAACTGTCCGGCGTGGCGAGCGACCTGCGCCAGCGCATCATCGCGCTGGGGCGCGCGCACGACTTCGTCCGACCGCACAGCGCCGAGTCGCGCCCGTTGCTCGCGCAGGACAGCCTGCACGGGCTGCTCGGCGAGCTGTTCGCGCCCTATCAACGCGCGCCGGGTGAGCGCATCACGATCGCGGGAGACGATGTCGCGGTGGACGACCGCGCCGCCACCCCGCTCGCGCTGCTGTTCCACGAGCTCGCCACCAACGCGAGCAAATATGGGGCGCTGTCGACGGAGGACGGGCGGGTCGCGCTGACGATCGCGCGGCACGCCGGGACGGTGCGGCTCGACTGGCGCGAGCGCGGCGGCCCCGCGCTCGCCTCACCGCCGACGCAGGGTGGGTTCGGCAGCCAGCTGATCGAGCTCAGCGCGGTGCGTCAGCTCGGCGGTACGGTGACGCGCGACTGGCATGCCGACGGGCTCGACCTGACGGTGACGGTGCCGCTGCCCGCCTTCAGTCGCGTCGCGGCCACCTGACGAAATCCTGGGGCATCGGCACGTCGCCGGGCGCCATCTCCGCCGCGGTCAGCGCCGCGCGGAGGATCGCCTCGTCGTTGAAGGGTTTGCGGATATAGCCCAGCGCGGTGCCGGGATCGCTGATCTGGCCCGGATTGGCGGTGACGAACACCACCTTGACGCCATGTTCGCGCGCGATGCGCTCGGCGATCTCGGGGCCGGTCGCGCCGTCGCGCAGGTTGACGTCGACGAAGGCGATCTGGCAGCCGGGCGCCGCGCGATAGGCGCTCTCGGCATCGGCGGCGATCGCGGCCACGACGAATCCGGCGTCCTCGAGGATCCGCTCGAGATCGAGCGCGACGAAGATCTCGTCCTCCACGATGAGCGCGGTCTTGGCCATGACGTCGCTTTCGCAAACTCCTCCGGGTTGGCCCGGGTTAACCCCGATCAATCCGCAGGGTTCCGACGCAGCAGGAAAACCGCGTGCTCGGCGAGGAAGTTCGCCGCCGCGCCGCCGGTGCGTTTGTCGCCCGAGAGGAACCAGGCATCCTCGGTGGCGACCCCGCGCTCGGCGAGGTGCGCGCGGAAATCGTCCACGGTGAGATGGTGGATGTTGGGCGTGTCGTACCAGCGCTCGGGCAGCAGCCGCGTCACCGGCATCCGCCCGCCCCACAGCAGCGACAGCCGCACCCGCCAATGCGCGAAATTGGGAAAGCTGACGAAGGCGTGGCGCCCGATCCGCAGCAGCTCGTCGAGCACGCGGTCGGGGGCGCGCGCGGTCTGGAGCGTCTGGCTCAGGATGGCGTAGTCGAAGCTCTGGTCGGGATAGCCGGCGAGGTCGGTGTCGGCGTCGCCCTGGATCACCGACAGCCCGCGCGACACCGCCGCGGCGACGTTGCGCGGGTCGAGCTCGAGCCCGCGCGCGTCGACTCCCTTGGTGTCGCGCAACGCCTTCATCAGCTCGCCGTCGCCGCAGCCGACGTCGAGCACCCGCGCGCCCGGCGGCACGTGCGCGGCGATGATCGCGAGGTCGGGGCGCAGGCTCATGCGCCGGTCCCGAGGAAGCCGCCGATCACGCGATCGAGCTCGGGCGAGTCGAGCAGGAAGGCGTCGTGGCCATAAGGGCTCGACAGCTCGACGAAGCTGGCGGGCGCGCGCGCCGACACCAGGGCCTGGACGATCGCGCGCGACTCGGCGGTGGGGTACAGCCAGTCGGTGTCGAAGCTGACGAGGCAGAAGCGCGCGCGCGCGGCGCGGAAGGCGTTGGCGAGCAGCCCGCCATGTTCCTCGGCGAGGTCGAAATAGTCCATCGCGCGGGTGATGTAGAGGTAGGAATTGGCGTCGAACCGGTCGGTGAAGGCGAGGCCCTGGTGGCGCAGGTAGCTCTCCACCTGGAAGTCCGCGTCGAAGCCGAACGACTTCTGCTCGCGCGCCTGGAGGCGGCGGCCGAATTTCTCGGTCAGCCCCGCCTCGGAGAGATAGGTAATGTGCGCCGCCATCCGCGCCACCGCCAGACCCGCCGCGGGCGGCGCGCTGTCGTAATAGTCGCCGTTCTGCCAGTTCGGGTCGGCCATGATCGCCTGGCGCCCGACCTCGTGGAAGGCGATGTTCTGCGCGGTGTGGCGCGCGGTGGAGGCGATGACGAGGCAGGCGTCGAGCCGCTCGGGGAAGGTCGCCGCCCAGCTCAGCGCCTGCATCCCGCCCATCGATCCGCCCACCACCGCGGCGAGCTTCGCCACGCCGAGATGGTCGAGCAGCAGCGCCTGCGTGCGCACCATGTCGCGGATCGTGATGACCGGGAACGCCATGGCGTACGGCGCGCCGCTCGCCGCGTCGGTGCTCGCCGGGCCTGACGAGCCCATGCAGCTGCCCAGCACGTTGGCGCAGATCACGAAGAAGCGGTCGGTGTCGATCGGCCGGCCCGGTCCCACCATCCGCTGCCACCAGCCCGGCTTGCCGGTGCGCGGATGCGCCGAGGCGACGTGATGGTCGCCGGTGAGCGCGTGGCAGATCAGCAGCGCGTTGCCCGCATCGGGCGCGAGCGTGCCATAGGTCTCATAGGCGATCTCGACTGGCGCGAGCAGAGCGCCGCCGTCGAGCCGCAGCGGCCCGGGCAAGATGATGCGGCGCGCGAGACCGAAGCGCTGGTCGAGCGAGGAAGGCGTGGTGAGCATCGCGGCACAGCCTTTACGCGCGCGCGGCGCCGCAAGTCGAGCGGGCGCGGCGCGCGATCGTCGCCCCCTTCCCCCTGCGCGCCGCAGCCGCTACCCGCTCGCACATGACCGACGCACCCCGCCCCAAGTCCTGGATCATGGACATCGCCCCCTACGTTCCGGGGCGCTCCACCACCGACGACGGGCGCACCGTCGCCAAGCTCAGCTCGAACGAGAACCCGCTCGGCACCTCGCCCGCGGCGCGCGCGGCCTTCGCCTCGGCCGCCGACTCGCTCGAGCGCTATCCCGACGCCAGTGGCGCGATCGTGCGCGAGGCGATCGCGGCGCGCTTCGGGCTCGACCCGTTGCGGATCATCTACGGCAACGGCTCGGACGAGATCCTCCACCTCGCCGCGGGCGCCTTCGCCGGACCGGGGGACGAGGTGATCTTCGTCCGCTACGGCTTCGCGGTCTACGAGATCGCGACGCGCCGTGTCGGGGCGGTGCCGGTGATCGCGCCCGACCGCGATTATGCCACCGACGTCGACTCGATCCTCGCCTGCGTCAGCGAGCGGACGCGGATCGTCTATGTCGCCAACCCCAACAACCCGACCGGCACCTTCGCGCCGCGCGCCGAGATCGCGCGGCTCCACGCCGCGCTGCCGCCGACGGTGCTGCTGGTGCTCGACCAGGCCTATGCCGAATATCTCGCCGACGCGGACGACGACGGCGGGCTCGACCTCGCGGCGACCGCGCGCAACGTGCTGGTGACGCGCACCTTCTCCAAGATCCACGGGCTCGCCGCGGAGCGGATCGGCTGGGGCTATGCCCATGCCGACATCGTCCAGGCGCTGCACCGCATCCGGCTGCCGTTCAACATCACCATCGGCGGCCAGCGCGCCGCGGTCGCCGCGATCGAGGACCGCGATTTCGTCGCGCACACGCGCGCGCACAATGCGACCTGGCGCGCCTGGTTCGCCGACGAGATCGCCAAGCTCGGCAATGCCGGGCTTCGCGCGATCCCGAGCGAGGCCAATTTCGTGCTGGTGGTGTTCGAAGGCGCGCTGACCGCAGAGACCGCCTATAAGGGGCTGATGGACGCGGGCTATATCGTCCGCTGGCTGCCCGGTCAGGGGCTGGCGCAGGGGCTGCGCATCACCATCGGCACCGAGGAGGAGACGCGCGGCGTCGCCGCGGCGCTGCGCGCGCTGGTCGAGCGCGGCACCGCCCCGGCGCAGGCCGAGGCGGCCGACGCCGGGATCGAGCGCGGCTGATGCTGCCGTTCAGCCGCGTATCGGTCATCGGGCTCGGGCTGATCGGCTCGTCGGTGGCGCGCGCGGTGCGCCAGTATCTGCCGACGGTGCGGCTCACCGGGCATGACGCCAGTGCCGACGTGCGCGAGACCGCGCGCCGGATCGATCTGGTCGACGACCTCGCCGACAGCGCCGCCGCGGCGGTGACCGACGCCGATCTCGTCATCCTGTGCGTGCCCGTCGGCGCGATGGGGACGGTCGCCGCCGAGATCGCCGAGGAGCTGCCCGCCGACGCGATCGTCAGCGACGTCGGCAGCTGCAAGACCGCGGTGGCGCAGGCGCTCGCCGCGGTGCTGCCGCCCGAGCGCGTCGTCCCCGCGCACCCGGTGGCGGGGACCGAGCAGAGCGGCCCCGAAGCAGGTTTCGCCTCGCTGTTCCGCGGCCGCTGGTGCATCGTCACCCCGCTGGCGGAGAGCGACCCGCTCGCGATCGCGCGGGTCGAGGAATTCTGGCACCGGCTCGGCGCCGAGGTGGAGCGGATGGCACCCGACCACCACGACCGCGTGCTGGCGGTGACGAGCCACCTGCCGCACCTGATCGCCTATACGATCGTCGGCACCGCGGACGATCTCGGCCAGGTGACCGAGTCCGAGGTGATCAAATTCTCCGCGGGCGGCTTCCGCGACTTCACCCGCATCGCGGCGTCGGACCCCGTGATGTGGCGCGACGTCTTCCTCGCCAACAAGGAGGCGGTGCTGGAGATGCTGCAGCGCTTCAGCGAGGATCTCAGCCAGTTGCAGCGCGCGATCCGCTGGGGCGACGGCGACGCGCTGTACGACCGCTTCGCCCGCACGCGCGCGATCCGGCGCTCGATCGTCGACCAGGGCCAGGACGACGCCGCCGCCGACTTCGGGCGCCGGCACGACTGAGGGTTACATCCTCCTCACCTCGACGTGGCGTCATGCTGAACTCGTTTCAGCATCCACCCGCCCGCGAGCGCCGCGGCGTCAGGATGTGCGGCGCGGTGGATCCTGAGACGAGCTCAGGATGACGCCGGTGACGAAGCTCAGCTTCCCCCTCCCCATCAGATCCTGCCTCCGCAGGAACCCGACGATCCTCACCCTCCATTCAGCGCATTGATCGCGGCGTGCACGCGGGCCTCGATCTCGCGCCGTGGCAGCCCCGGGGGGATCGGCTCGCCCAGCCGCATCGTCACGTCCCCCGGCGTGACCGTGCCGCCGCGCAGCCCCAGCCGCCCGCTGTCGAGCGCGATCGGCACCACCGGATAACCGAGCGCCTTGTACAGTCCGGCGAAGCCCGAGCGCAGCGGCGGTGCCTCGCCGTGCTTCACGCGCGTGCCCTCGGGATAGACGATCACCGATCGCCCCGCCTCACGCGCCACCTTGGCGTCGCGCACCAATTGCCGCAGCGCCGCGGCGGAGGCGTCGCGATCGACCGGGATCGCGCCATAGACTCGCGTCGCCCAGCCCCAGAAGGGGATGTTCCACAGCTCGCGCTTGAGCACCACCGCCGGGCCGCGCAGCAGCGGCTGCAATTCCACGGTCTCGTACATCGCCTCATGCTTGGCGGCGTAGAGCACCGGCCCCGCGGGCAGGTCGCCCTCGAAGCGCGTCCGCACGCCGAGCAGCGCGCGCGCCGCCCAGCGGTGATAGGCCGACCAGACGTGCGCATAGGGCACCATCGCGCGCTGCCCGAACAGCGCCACGATCGGCACCACCAGCACGATCGGCACCGAGCCGGCGTAGAACACCAGCCGGAAGAGCCAGGATCTCAGCGCGTTCACCGTCTCACCCGCTCCCATCCCAGCACCACCGCGCGCAGCAGCAGCTTGTTATATTCGTTCACCGCCTGCGCGAGCGTCGGTTCGCTCGGCACGCCCTCCACCGTGACGTCGACCGCGCCGCCCAGCGACGCGGCGAGCTCGAGCGCGGCGCGGCGCGCGTGCCAGTCGGAGGTGACCAGCCGGATCGAGCGATAGCCGTGCGCCTTGACCCAGCCCGCGGTCTCCTCGGCGTTGCCGCGCGTGTCGACCGCCTCGGCACCGAGGTCGACGCAGCAGGCGAAGGTGGCGGCATGGCCGCTGATCCGCGCGAGGTCGGCGCGCGTCACGCCCGGCGCAGTACCGGTCACCAGCATCCGCCGCGCGCGCCGCTGCTCGAGCAGTTCGAGCCCGCGCGCGATCCGCCCCGCCGCGCCGGTCGGCACCACGATCGCGTCGGTGCGCAGGCCGGCGTCGGGCGTGCCCGGCAGTGCCAGCATGAAGGCGGCGAAGCCGAGCGCCCAGCCGAGCAGCGCGAGCGCGACGAGCCGCTTGATCACAGCGTTCGGGCCAAGGCGCGGGTGACCGCGGCACGCGCGACCGAGCCCGCGAAGAGCACGAAGGCGATCGGCAACAGCGCGAGCACTCCCCAGCCGTCGGCGCCGAGCGCCACCGCGTCGAGCGTGCCGATGCCGTCGCGCAGCTGGGGGGCGAGCGCCGCCGCCACCAGCGTCGCGGCCAGCGCCGCCGCCATTGCCGCCAGCGCGGCGTCGCGCGCGACCCGCCGCTGGAACAGCCGCGCCACCTGCGCATCGGTGGCGCCGAGCCCGTGCATCACCGCGATCGTGCCGCGATGCGCCTCCAGCCCGGCGCGCGCGGCGAGCACCACCACCGCCGCGCTCGCCGCCACCATCAGCGCCGCCACCGCGACCGCGAGCAGCGCGGCGCTGCGCAGCAGCCGCGACAGCGGCGCCACCGCGGCGCCATGCGAGTCGATCACCGCTCCCGGCGCCACCGCGGCGAGCACCGCGCGGGCGCGCGCCAGCGAGCCGGCGCCGGGCGCGAGCTCGAGGTCGATCAGCGCGGGGATCGGCAGATCGGGGTCGTTCGCGGCGGCGCCGAGCCAGGGCGCGACCAACTGGGCCAGCTCGGCGCGGGGCACCGCGCGCGCCGCCACCACCGCGGACGAGTCGCGCAGCGCGTCGAGCGCGCGCCGCGCCGCGGCGGTGCGCGCGGCGGGATCGGCGTCGGTGAGCTGCACCGTCGCGCGAGACTCGAGCCGCGCGCCCAGCGCGCCGGCACCGCGCGCGGCGGCGATCCCCGCCGCCGCGGCGAGCAGGGTCAGGAACAGCATGATCGCGAGCACGCCCACCATCGCGCGCCCCGCGCGCGACCGGTCGAGCACCTGGGCGATCGCGGCGCTCATGCCATGCTCACGCGCGACGGCGGGTGGCGCAGCGCGCCGGTGGGATCGAGCAGCCGCCCGTCCGCCAGCCGCATCATCTGCGCCGCCTTGACGCGGCGGAGCAACTGCGGGTCGTGCGTCGCCACCACCACCGTGGTGCCCAGCCCGTTGAGCGAGGCGAACAGCTGCATCAGTCGCTCGGCCATCGCCTCGTCGACGTTGCCGGTGGGCTCGTCGGCGAGCAGCAGCTCGGGGCGCGCGATCACCGCGCGCGCGATCGCGACGCGTTGCTGCTCGCCGCCGGACAGCGTCGCGGGATGCGCCGCGGCGCGATGCGACAACCCCACCCAGGCGAGCATCTCGCTCACCGCCTCGGCGACGTCGCGCTCGTCGGCGCCCGCGATACGCAGCGGCAGCGCGACATTGTCGGCGATGCTGAGATGCGGGACGAGGCGGAAATCCTGGTAGACCACGCCGACGCGGCGGCGGAAGCCGGGCATGCGCGCGCGCGGCAGCGTCACCACGTCCTCGCCGAACAGGCGGATGATGCCCCGGCTGGGACGCTGCGCGAGGTAGAGCAGGCTGAGCAGCGAGGTCTTGCCCGCGCCGCTCGCCCCGGTGAGGAAATAGAATTCACCGGGCGCGAGCGCGAAGCTGACGTCGCGCAGCACCTCCTCGCCATGGCCGTAGCGCAGCCCGACATTCTCGAACTGGACGATCCCCGCCACCCGGCCGCTCACCACCTCTCGCCTGCGCATCGCTGCGGCCCGCCATCGCACGCGCTCCGCCGCGCATCAAGCAGGCGACGGGCCGCTTGCTTCGCATGGCTCGCACGTGCTTAGAATCGCGATCAGTTCCTGCCGGTGGCCCGCCATGATCATCGAATGTCCCGAATGTCGCGCGCGCTACCTGGTGCCGGACGGCACCGTCGGCGCGACCGGCCGCACCGTGCGCTGCGCCAATTGCCGGCACAGCTGGTTCCAGGAACCGCGCGACGAGCCGCTGCCCGAGCTCGACGAGTCGCCGCCAGCGGACGCCGCCGAAGCGCCGCGCGACCGCCCCGACGCGCGCGCGGCCGACGCCGCGCCAGCGGTGGTCGAGCCCGATCCAGTGCCGGCGCCCGCGCGCGCGGTCGAGCAGCGCGCCGATCCCGTGACGCCCGCCGCGCCGCCCCCGCTGGTCGCGCCCGCGCCTGCCGAGCCCGAGATGGCGGTGGCCGCCCCCGGCTATGACGCCTTCGCGCACCGCCCGCCGTTCCGGCCCGAGCGCAATCTCGTACGGATGCGGACCATCGCGAGCCTCGCGGCGGGGCTGCTGATGCTCGCGGCGGTGGCGGTGATCCTGTGGACCACCGCGCCCGGGCTGGCGCAGCAGGTCGGGCTGGCGATCGGCCCCGCCGAGCTGCCGCTGCGGATCGTCGACCACCCGATCGAGCGCCGCAAGATGGCCAATGGCTCCGAGCTGTTCGCGGTCAGCGGCCAGATCACCAACCCGTCACCGTCGCGCCAGCGCGTCCCCGACATCCGCGCCGACCTGCGCGACGCGCAGGGCAAGATCGTGTTCAGCTGGACGATCACGCCGCAGCAGCGCACGCTGCTGCCCAACGGCGCGCTCGACTTCAACTCGGCACAGGTCGACGTGCCCGCCTCGTCGAAGCGGCTCGACCTCAGCTTCGTCGGCGAAGAAAGCTGAGGACGGGCGAAGAAAGTTTGTTGCCACCCGTCTGGGCCTTTGCTAGGGGCGCGCTCCTGCCAGCCGCCGGGCCAGCCCGGTGGACATCACGTGCGGTCGTGGCGGAATTGGTAGACGCGCAACGTTGAGGTCGTTGTGTCCGAAAGGACGTGGAAGTTCGAGTCTTCTCGACCGCACCATCCTCCCGCCTGAGTGCGGGAGGAGCAGGCCCCGGCGCCCGGCCGGGCCTCTCCCGCGACGGGATCGTTTCGTGCACCGGCGCCGAGCGCGCCTGCCGCGCGTTATGACCCGCGCATGACCCGTAACGCGTATCTCCAGGCGGTCGGCACCGCCACGCCGAGCCACGACATCCACGCCGCCTTCGTCGACTGGGCCAGCGCGCGGCTGCACGACCGATCGGCGCGGCTGTTCGAGCGGATGGCGGCGCGCGCGGGGATCGGCCATCGCTGGTCGGTGCTGCCCGCCGCCACCGGCTCGCCGGTGGCACCCGGCGGCTTCTACGCGGAGGAGCCGATGCCCGGCACGGCGGCGCGGATGGCGCTCTATGCCGAGGCAGCGCCCGCGCTCGCGCTCGCGGCGGTCGCGGCACTGGCGGAGCAGGTCGCGCTCGACGGGATCACGCATCTGGTGGTGGCGAGCTGCACCGGCTTCGTCGCGCCCGGGATCGACCAGAGCGTCGCGCGCCGGCTCGGGTTGGCGGCGTCGGTGGAACGGACGCTGATCGGCTTCATGGGCTGCTATGCCGCGGTGGTGGCGCTGCGCACCGCGCGTCATATCGTCCGCTCCGAACCCGGCGCGCGCGTGCTGGTCGTCAGCGTCGAGCTGTCGACGCTCCACCTCCAGGCGAGCGACGACATCGAGGCGCTGCTCGCGATGCTCCAGTTCGGCGACGGCGCCGCCGCCGCGCTGGTCAGCGACGCCCCCGGCGGGCTGACGCTCGACCGGCCCTTCGCCGCCGCGCTGGACGATTCCGCAAGCCTGATCCGCTGGGACATCACCGATCGCGGCTTCGCGATGCATCTGTCGGGCGAGGTGCCGGGGCGGATCGCCGCGGCGCTGCGCGCGCCCGCGCTGGTCGAGGCGCTCACCGGCGGGACGGCGGTGGATCGCTGGGCGGTCCATGCCGGCGGACGGTCGATCCTCGACGCGGTGGAAGGGGCGCTGGCACTCGCGCCCGACGCGCTCGACGAATCGCGCGCGGTGCTCACCGCCTGCGGCAACATGTCATCGGCCACGCTGCTGTTCGTGCTCGCGCGCGTGCTCGCGGGCGCCCCGGTGGCGCATGGCGTCGCGCTCGCCTTCGGGCCGGGGATGGCGGCGGAGGGGATCGCCTTCCGCAGCGCGCCGTGATCGCGCCGCCGCTCCACCGACGTCTGGTCGCAGACGAGCTGATGGACGCGGACGACCTGGCGCCCGCGGTCTATGCCGCGGTGGTGGCCGATCTCGCGCGGGTCAATGTGGTCACGCTGGCGGCCCGGCCGACGCTGGCCTTCCTCCGCCGCGCGACCCGGCCGGGACGATGCTATCGGCTGCTCGACGTCGGCTATGGCGACGGTGACATGCTGCGCCGCATCGCGCGCTGGGGGCGTCACCACGGCGTGACGTTCGAGCTGGTCGGCATCGACCAGAACGAGCGCAGCCGCGCCGCCGCGATCGCGCACAGCCCGCCCGGCACCGCGATCGACTGGCGCGTCGGCGACTATCGCGCGCTCGCGGGCGAGCGCTGGGACCTCGTCATCTCCAGCCTGGTCGCGCATCACATGCGCCATGACGAGCTGGTCGGCTTCCTGCGCTGGATGCAGGCCGAGGCGCAGCGCGGCTGGCTGGTCAACGACCTGCATCGCCATCGTCTGGCGTACCACGCCTGGCCGCTGCTGGCGCGCGCCTTCGGCTGGCACCCGATCGTGCGCCACGACGGCCATGTCTCGATCGCGCGTAGTTATCACCCCGCCGAATGGGCCGCGCTGCTCGCCGAGGCGGGGATCGCCGACGCGCGCGTCCACCGCGTCTTCCCGTTCCGACTGTGCGTCGAGCGCCGCTGATCCTTGGCGGCGGGCCGGCGGGCGCCGCCGCCGCGATCACGCTCGCGCGCGCGGGCACACCGCCGCTGGTGCTGGAGCGGACGCGCGCGACCGGCGACGCCTTGTGCGGCGGGTTCCTGAGCTGGCGCACGCTGGCGGCGCTGGAGCGGCTCGGGGTCGACCCCGCGGCGCTGGGCGACGGCGTGGTGCGACGGGTGCGGCTGTTCGCGGCGGGGCGGACGATCGAGGCACCACTCCCCGCGCCCGCGCGGGGGGTGTCGCGGCGTCGGCTCGACGCGGTGCTGCTCGCACACGCCGAGTCGCTCGGCGCCGCGGTGGAACGCGGCGTGGCGGTGCGCGCGGTCGAGGCGGATGCGCTGCGGACCGCGGATGGCGCGCGGCTCGAGGGCGCGGCGCTGTTCCTGGCGAGCGGCAAGCATGACGTGCGCGGCGCGGCACGGACGCCCTCACGACCGCGCGACCCCGCGATCGGGCTGCGGACTCGCCGCGCGGGATCGCGCGCGCTCGATCGGCTGGTCGGCGACGCGATCGAGCTCCACCTGTTCCGCGGCGGCTATGCCGGGGTGGTGCGGCAGGAGGACGGCAGCACCAACATCTGCCTCGCGCTGCGCCGCTCGCGCCTCGGCGCCGCGGGCGACCCGGCGCGGCTGCTCGCGACGCTCGCGCACGAGGCGCCCGCGCTGGGCGAGCGGCTCGGCGACGCGGCGGGCGCGATCGAGGCGATCGCCAACGTGCCTTACGGCTGGCGCGCGCGCGCCGGTCGCGCGGGCACCTTCCGGCTCGGCGACCAGGCCGCGGTGATCCCCTCGCTCGCGGGTGAAGGCATGGGGATCGCGCTGGCCAGCGGCGCGTCGGCGGCGCGCGCCTGGCTGGACGGGGGCGCCGCGGCGGCACCGGCGTGGCAGGCGGCGTTCGCGCGGCGCGCTGCCCGGCCGCTCGCGGTGGCGGGCGCGGTGCGCACGCTGGCGGAGCACCCGCTGCTGGCGGCCCCGCTGCTGGCGCCGCTGACGCGCGCCGGGCTGGTCGAGGCGCTCGCGCGCTGGACCCGCGTGGCGCACGACTGAACGGCCCACCGGGGCGGGGCGGCCACGTCCCCGGATCACCGCGGCGAGTTGGCCAGGTGCCAATCCGCTTGTTAAGCCTGGCTCAAGCCACTATCCGCCAGTTCCGACGCCATGGCCCGCGCCCCCTCCCGCACCTCCCGCCCCTCCCGCTCGCGCGCGCCGCGTTCGCCGTGGCGGCGTCGGCTCGGGATCGCGCTCAAGACGCTGCTGGCGCTGGCGGTGCTCGCGGTCGGCGCGCTGGTGATCGCGGTCTATATCGCGCGCTCGCAGCTGCCGAGCTTCGAGTCGCTCAAATCCTCGCCCAACGGGCAGATGGTGCGCGTCCACGCCGCGGACGGCAGCGTGCTGGTGTCGCTCGGGCCGAGCTACGGCCAGTGGCTCAGCTACGACCGCATCCCCCAGGTGATGACCGATGCGACGATCGCGGTGGAGGACCGGCGCTTCCGCGGTCACCTCGGGGTCGATCCGATCGGCATCGCGCGTTCGGTCACCGTGCGCTACGAGCGCGGTCACTGGGTGCAGGGCGGCTCCACCATCACCCAGCAGCTCGCGCGCACGGTCTTCCTCAACAACCAGAAGAAGTTCGGGCGCAAGTTCCGCGAGGCGATCCTGGCGCTGGCGCTGGAGCGCAAGTTCAGCAAGGACCAGATCCTCGAACTGTACCTCAACAAGGTCTATTACGGCGGCGGCGCCTATGGCATCGACGCGGCGAGCCGCAAATTCTTCGGCCATGGCGCCAACCAGCTGAGCCTGACCGAGGCGGCGGTGATCGCCGGGCTGGTCAAGGCGCCGTCCAATTACTCGCCCACCGCCGACGCCGAGGCAGCGGTCGGGCGCGCCGGCGTGGTGATCCAGCAGATGGTGCGCAACGGCTTCATCACCCCGGGCCAGGCCGCCGCGGCGGATCCCAACGACGTCCGCCTCGCGCCCGCGCCGCGGCAGAACAGCGTGCGCTATTTCACCGACTGGGCGCTGCCCCAGCTCGAGCTGCTGATCGACGAGACCGAGAAGCCGCTCGAGGTGTGGACCACGCTCGACCCCGCGATGCAGCGCGTCGCCGACGAGGCGGTGCGCGCCAACGTGCCCAAGGGAACGCAGGGCGCGCTGGTCGCGCTCGACCGCGACGGCTCGGTGCGCGCGATGGTGGGCGGTACCGATTACGTCAGCTCCAACTACAACCGCGCCACCAAGGCACAGCGCCAGCCGGGCTCGGCATTCAAACTGTTCGTCTATCTCGCCGCGCTCGAGGCGGGCCGCACGCCCGAGGACCGCGAGGTCGACGAGCCGGTGACGATCGACGGCTGGAGCCCGCGCAACGATTCGCGCCGCTTCTCGGGCGAGGTCACGCTGCGCACCGCCTTCGCCTTCTCGCTCAACACGATTGCCGCGAAGCTCGGCTATGCGGTCGGCTTCCAGACGGTGGCGGACATGGCGCGTCGCTTCGGCATCACCACCGCGGTCAACACGCATCCCTCGATGGTGCTCGGCACCTCGGAGGTGCGCGTGATCGACATGACGCGCGCGTTCGCCAGCGTCGGCAACAAGGGCGTCGCGGTGACGCCGTTCGGGATCACGCGCGTCACCGCCGAGGGCGAGGAGATCTACCGCCACGAGGTCGACCGCAGCCACGTGCTGGTCGCGCCCAATGTCGCGGCGCAGATGATCGACCTGCTCCAGACCACGGTCAACACCGGCACCGGCCGCGCCGCGCAGATCGGCCGCCCGGTCGCGGGCAAGACGGGCACGACCAGCAGCAGCAAGGACGGCTGGTTCCTCGGCTTCTCCTCGGGGCTGACGACGGGCGTGTGGATGGGGCGCGACGACGCGCGGCCGGTCGGCGGGCTCCACGGCGGCACCGCGCCCGCGCGCGCTTTCGCGCAGTTCATGCGCCAGGCGGTGGGAAGCCGCCCGATCGAGCAGTTCGACACGCAGGTGACGCTGCCCGAGGCGCAGCTCGAGCCCGACGCCGAGAGCTATTACGGCGCCCCCGACAATGCGACCTTCGTCGGCGACGACGGCTATGCGCTCGACCCCGGCGCACCCGCCGAGCCGCAGGCGCCGGTGTTCGGCCCCGAGCGGCCGGTGGTTCAGCCGGTGCCGCGCGCGCGCGAGGACGACAGCGCGCCCGACGATGGTCCGGAGCCGCGCGACGTCCCCGCGCAGGCGCCGGCGCAGCGGCTCGACCAGGATTGGCTCGACCGCGTCACCGGTCGGCCGCGGCGCGACCAGGATCGCGACGCCGCCCCGCGCGACCGCGCCGCGCCGCGGGCTCAGCCGCGCGACGCCTCGGGTGACCGCCCGTACCAGTGAAGCGAGGCGCCGTGCGCGCGGAGCCAGGCGCGCTCGGGCGCCGGGTCGCGGCCGAACAGCTCGGCAACCAGCGCGTGGAAGCGCGGTGAATGGTCCATGTGAACGCGGTGCGCCACCTCGTGCGCCGCGGTCGCGCGCCGCACCGCGCGCGGGGCGAGCACCAGCCGCCAGCTGTAGCGGATCGCCCCGTGATGCGCGCAACTGCCCCAGCGCCCGCGCGGGTCTCCCACGCTCACCCCGCTGACCGCGACGCCCGCGCGCCCCGCATAGAGCGCGGTGTCCTCGCCGAGCAGCGCGAGCGCCTCGCGCCGCAGCCAGGCCGCGACGCGGCGCTCGACCATCTCCGCGGGGCCACCGAGGCGGAGCAGCGCGCCCTCCACCCGCGGCATCCGCGGCGCCTCGGGCCGCCAGTCGATCAACAGCACTGCGTCGTCGACCGGCAGCGTCGCACCGGGGACGAAGGGGCGCGGCGCGGGCAGCAGCGCGCGCTGCGCGTCGAGCCACGCGCGTTGCCCAACCGCCCAACGCAGCGCCTTGCTCGCCGAGGCGCGCGGCGGCAGCGTCAGCCGCACGCGCCCGCTGGTGGGATCGAACGACAGTTTCGTCTTCCGCGCGCGCGGGTGACGCACGAGCTCGATCGCGTCCTCCGGGATGGTCGCGCCGGTCACGCCCGGATCAGCCCCGCGTCACAGCGCGCGGTCGACCATATGATGTTCGAGGTCGCCGGCATCGTCCTCGCTGATCGTCCAGCCGCGCACCGATTCACCCGCGCGATGCACCGCCTCGCGGTCGCCGCAGACCAGATAATGCCAGTCGGGCAGCGGCTCCCCGTTGGCGCGCAGGCGATAGGCGCAGGTCGAGGGCAGCCAGTCGATCGCATCGACGTTGCCCGAGGTCAGCCGCACGCACTCGCTGACATAGGCGCGGCGGTGGCGGTAGTTGGAGCATTGCCCGCTGCGCCGGTCGAGCAGGCGGCAGGCGACGTTGGTGGCGATCAGCTCGCCGGTCTCCTCATCCTCCAATTTGTGCAGGCAGCATTTGCCGCAGCCGTCGCACAGCGCCTCCCACTGCGCGCGGTCGAGACGGTCGAGCGGGACGTCCTCCCAGTAGCGGCCGGTCAGCGCGCCCATTTCTGCACCTCGTCGGCGATCGCCTGGGGCGGCCCCTCGGGCAGCAGCGCCAGCGGGCGGCCGTCGGGATCGAACAGATAGATCTGGCGGCTGTGGTCCATCAGATAGCCGTCTTCATTGCCCTGACCGCGCGCGTAATAGATGCCGAAGGTCTTGGCCGCCGCGGCGATCTGCTGCGGCGTGCCGGTCAGCCCGACCAGACGCGGGTGAAAGGCGGCGACGAAGCGCTTGAGCGCGGCGGGCGTGTCGCGTGCGGGATCGACCGTGACGAAGATCGGCGTGATCCGCGCCGCCAGCGCCGGGTTCGCCTTCTCGATCAGCCGCAGCCCGGCGGCGACGTTCTGGACGTCGGTGGGGCAGACGTCGGGACAGAAGGTGTAACCGAAATAGACGATGCGATACTGGCCGGTGAAGTCGCGGTCGGTGCGCTGGTGCCCGTCCTGGTCGGTGAGCGTGAAGGCGCCGCCGATCCGCGCGCCCGCGAGCGGCGGCGCGGCGGCGGGCTCGCTCGAGCAGCCCGCGACCGTTCCGGCCAGCGCGAGCGCGAGCGCGGCGGAGACGTGACGACGCATGTTCATGGTGGCGGCAGATGTGATGCGTTATAGCGCTCGCCGCAACCCTTTCCGCTCCGTCCACGCGAGACCGCCCGACCCATGATCCGCCGCCTGCTTCCCGCCGCCGCGCTGATGCTTTCGCTCGGCACCGCCCTCGTCTCCCCCGCCGCCGCGCAGCAGCAGTCGCAGAGCTACAAATTCCTCGAGTCGGTACGAAAGGGCGACGGCAATGCGGTGATCGCGACGCTCGACCAGCCGGGGCAGACGATCATCAACACGCGCGACGTCACCACCGGCGAGGGCGCGCTGCATATCGTGGTGAAGCGCGGCGACTCGACCTATCTGCGCTATCTTCTCGCCAAGGGTGCCGATCCCAACCTGCGCGACCGCGACGGCGAGACGCCGATGATGCTCGCGGTGCAGGGCGGCCAGCCCGAGCTGGTGCAGATCCTCGCCAATGCCAAGGCCAATGCGAACCTCGCCGACAGCAGCGGCGAGACGCCGCTGATCCGCGCGGTGCAGCGCCGCGACATGGCGCTGGTGCGCGCGGTGCTGGCCGCGGGCGGCAATCCGGATCAACCCGACAATCTCGCCGGCATGTCGGCGCGCGATTATGCCAAGCGCGACACGCGGTCGACCGCGATCGCCAAGGTGCTCGACGAGACCCCCGCCAAGACCCAGCGCGCGGTGGCCGGGCCGCGGATGTAAGCGGCGCGGCGCTGGGCGGCGCGGCCGCTCCCGCCGCCGACCGCCCGCTCAGAAGCCCTGTACCGCTTCCGGGTCGTGCGCCGCGATCAGACGTCGCGCGGCGCGGCGCGCGAAGGCGAGCGTGCAGCGCTTGCGGACGTGCGCGGCGAGCGGCTCGGTTCGCGCCTCGCGCACGATCGCGGCGTCATAACGGTCCGCCACGATCAGCCCGGTGCGCTCGGGCAGGAAGGCGGCGCCGTCGATCGGCGCGGCATCGAAGCCCGCCGGCACCGCCCAATAGAAGCGATCGCAATGCGCGAGGTAATCCTGCCACTTGCCGTCACCGAGCAGGTCAGCGCGCGACACCTTGATCTCCACGATCACCAATTGGCCGCGCGCATCCAACGCCATCAGATCGGCGCGGCGCCCCCCGTCGAGCGGGACTTCGGCGATCGCGGTCAGTTCGTGGCGCAGCAGCATCCGCGTGACGCCGCGCGCCACATCCGCGGCGCACAGCACGCCGGGGTCGTCGCGGCAGGAATCGGGTTGGGTCAGCATCGTCGCACGATAGAACATCCCGCGAACGGAGGCAAAGCCCCGCGCGCGCGCCGGATAGCATGCAAGCGGTTGATCGGCCGAACGCTCTCGGGCAAGGACGCGTCATGGTTCCCGTTCCGTTCGCCACGCTCCACTTCGCCGGCCATGCCTGGTGCGTGCTGCCGCAGGGCGCGCTCTACTGGCCGGCGCGGCGCGCGCTGCTGGTGGCGGACCTGCACCTCGAGAAAGCGAGTTGGTACGCGCGCGGCGGGCAGATGCTGCCGCCCTATGATTCGATCGCGACGTTGAGCGACCTCGCCGCGCTGGCGGACGCGCTCGCGCCCGAGGAGATCTGGTGCCTCGGCGACAGCTTCCACGATGTCGCGGGTTGCGACCGCCTGCCCGAGGACGCGCGCGCGCTGCTCACCCGGCTCACCGCGACGACGCGCTGGACCTGGATCACCGGCAATCATGACCGAAGCTATGTCGATCGCTGCGGCGGCGCGGTGGCGGACGAGGCGTTGGTCGACGGCGTGGTGCTGCGCCATGAGGCCGAGCGCGGCGAGGCGCGCCCCGAGCTGTCCGGTCATTTCCATCCCAAGCTGCGCGTGCGCGTGCGCGGGAAATTGGTGGCGCGGCGCTGCTTCGTCGCCACCGCGACCAAGCTGATCCTCCCCGCTTTCGGCGCGCTGACCGGCGGGCTCGACGCCACCCATCCCGAGATCCACCGCGCCGCGGGTCGCCCCGCCGAAGCGCTGGTGGCGCTGCCCGACCGGCTGCTGCGCTTCCCGCTCGCGGCCTGACGCGACTGTCACGACGGCGTCACCGATCACGCCGAGAGCGCGGGCGACACCGCACTCGGGGACACAGGATGACGCTCACCTTTTCCCGCCGCTCGCTGCTCGCCACCGGCACGCTGGGGCTTGGCGCCTTCGCGCTACCGGGATTCGCCGCGGCGCAGACGATCTTGGCGGCGCGCGGTTTCACCCATTCGGTCGCGAGCGGCGAGCCCGCGGGCGACTCGATGCTGCTGTGGACGCGCTACGTGCCGAACGCGGGCGACTCGGCGCGGCTGGTGGCGGAGATCAGCGAGACCGCCGATTTCGCGCGCGTGGTCGCCTCGGGCGCGTGCCTCACCGGGGCGTGGCGCGACTGGACCGCCAAGGTCACGCTCGACGGGCTCACCCCGGGGACCGACTATCATTATCGCTTCGTCGCCGCCGACGGCACGCGCTCGCCCGTCGGGCGCACGCGCACGCTGCCGGGCGATGGCGCGCGCGCCTTCCGCGCCGCGATCTTCTCCTGCTCCAACCTCGGCTATGGCTGGTTCAACGCTTATGGCCATGCCGCCGAGCGCGACGACATCGACCTGGCGATCCACCTCGGCGACTATTTCTACGAATATTCGCCGGACCATTATCCGCCCAAGGAGGCGCAGCTGGCGGGACGCGTACCCCAGCCGCTGGCCGAGACGATCCATCTCGCCGACTATCGGCTGCGGTTCGCCAGCTATCGCGCCGATCCCGACCTGCAGGCGCTCCACGCACGCGTTCCCTGGGTGGTGCAATGGGACGATCACGAGAGCGCGAACGATTCCTGGGAGGGCGGCGCGCAGAACCACGATCCCGCGAGCGAGGGCGACTGGAACACGCGCCGCGACGCCTCGGTCCAGGCCTACCGCGAGTGGATGCCGGTCAGCGACGAGCCGTGGAAGGCCTATGATATCGGCACGCTGGCGACGCTGTGGCGCACCGAGACGCGCCTGTTCGCACGCTCGCGCCAGCGCGAGATCGCCGCGCTGCTCGGCGCGCCCGATCCCGCCGCCGCGCTCGTCGCCTTCCGCGACGGCGCGTGGCAGGACGAGGCGGTGACGATGATGGGGTCGCAGCAGGAGAGCTGGCTCGCGCACGACCTGCGCCGCTCGGTGCGCCAGGGGCAGCGCTGGCAGGTGGTCGGCTTCGGCACGATCATGGGGCATCTTCAGATCCCCGTCGCCGCCGAATCGCTGCTGGGCAGCGCCAACCCGCGCGCGCGCGACTATATCCGCGGCGGGATCGCGGCGACGCGCGCCGGGATCGACTCCAACCTCGATTGCTGGGGCGGCTATCCGGCGGCGCGCGCGCGCTTCCTGCGCTCGGCACAGGCGGCGGAGGCCGAGCTGGTGGTGATCTGCGGCGACAGCCACAATGCCTGGGCGTTCGATCTCGCGCAGGACGGTGCCGCCGGGGTCGAGTTCGCGGGGCAGGCGGTCACCTCGCCGGGCTATGAGGCGTCGCTGACCGCCGACCCCGCGACGGTCGCGCGGCTGATGGTGGCGGGGAACCGCGAGCTGACGTGGTGCGACACGTCGCGGCGCGGCTATATGGCGCTGACGATCACCCCCGAGACCGTCCGCAACGAATGGCTGTTCGTCGATACGATCCGCCAGCGCGATCCGCGCGCGCGCGTCGGCCATGTCGCGACGGTGGCACGCGGGCGGCGGCGGATCGCCGCGGCGTGACGCGGTCGGCTCGGTCGGGTCAGGGCGCGAAGGTGAAGACCACGATCGAGAAGACGATCGTGCCATGTTCGTTGACCAGCTCCACCCGCCAATCCTCACCGCTGAGCAGCGCCGCGGTCTCGTCGCGCATCACGTCGGCGGCATAGCGCACCGCCGCGGCGCGCGCGTCGGCCAGGCTCGCGAACTCCTGGCCGACCGCATCGAGATATGAGGCGCCGTCGCGCACGTTGAAGAAATAGCGCTGCATCGCCGCCTCCTTTTGGCGCGCCCTAGCCTTGATCTGAATCAAGTTCGCCAATGAAGGTTAGGAAGACTCACCTTTTCCGTCCTCCCTCACCGCGCGCGGCGCGCGCTCAGCCGTAGGCGCGCCAGAAGAACACCGCGGTGGTGGCGGCGGTGACCAGGATCGTCCAGCCGCGCACCACGCCCGCGGGCAGTCGCTTGCCGACGCTCGCGCCGGCCCAGCCGCCGAGGATCCCGCCCAGCAGCATCGGCGCTCCGGCCTGCCAGCGCACCAGCCCGGTGGTAATGAACACCAGCGCCGCCGCGGCATTGGCCATCGCCAGCATCAGCGTGCGCGGCGCGAACAATGCGCGCGGGCTGGCGCCGGCGAGCAGGCCGTAGGTCGCGGTCAGCATGATCCCGACTCCGTCGCCGAAATAGCCGCCATAGGTGCCGAGCAGCGCCTGTGCGACGAACAGGCTGCGCCGCCCGATCGTGACCCGCCGCGCCAGCCACGCCGCCCTGGCCGGGCCGAGCACGATCGCAACCAGCGCCACCAGCAGCAGCCACGGTACGATCAGGTCGAAGGCGCGGCTGGGCGTCACCACCAGCAGGGTGCTGCCGACCAGTCCGGCGAGGAAGGTCACCGCCGCCAGCCGGCGCAACGAGACGCCCGCCACCGGGCCGAGCTCGTCCCGGAAGCTCCACACGCTCGCGCCCGCGCCGGGCAGCAGCGCGACGTTGGAGGTGGCGTTGGCGACATTGGCGGGCAGGCCGAGGCCGAGCAGCGCCGGCAAGGTGGCGAAGGTGCCGCCGCCCGCCAGCGCGTTCATCGCGCCGCCGACCGCGCCCGCCCCGGCCGCCAGCGCGACCGCGCCCCACTCAGCCAAGCGCCGCCTGCTTCTCCGCCGCGATCCGGTCGAGCTCGGCGCGGCTCTTCTTCTCGGCCGCGGTCTTGAGCTGGCCGCAGGCGGCGTCGATGTCGCGGCCGCGCGGGGTGCGAACCGGCGCCGAGATGCCGCCCTCGAAGATGATCTCGCTGAAGCGCCGCACGCGCTCGGGCGTCGACGTCTCGTAAGCCGCGCCGGGCCAGGGATTGAACGGGATCAGGTTGACCTTGGCGGGCAGCTGATAGTGGCGCAGCAGCCGCACCAATTCGTGCGCCTCGGCGTCCGAGTCGTTCTTGTCCTTGAGCATCACATACTCGAAGGTGATGCGGCGCGCGTTGTTGGCGCCGGGATAGTCGGCGCAGGCCTGGAGCAGTTGCTCGATGCCGTATTTGCGGTTGAGCGGCACGATCTCGTCGCGCACCTCCTTGGTCACCGCGTGGAGCGACACCGCGAGATTGACCCCGATCTCCTCGCCCGCGCGCGCCATCATCGGCACCACGCCCGAGGTGGAGAGCGTGATGCGGCGCTTGCTGAGCGCGAGGCCATCGCCGTCCATCACCAGCTTGAGCGCGTCGCGCACCGCGTCGAAATTGTAGAGCGGCTCGCCCATGCCCATCATGACGATGTTGGTGAGCATGCGTCCCTCGGGCTGGCTCGGCCACTCGCCGAGCGAGTCGCGCGCCAGCATCACCTGGCCGACGATCTCGCCCGCGGTCAGGTTGCGCACCAGCCGCATCGTGCCGGTGTGGCAGAAGGTGCAGTTGAGCGTGCAGCCGACCTGGCTCGACACGCAGAGCGTGCCGCGATCGGCGTCGGGGATGAACACCGCCTCGTAATCCTGCCCGTCGGGCGAGCGCAGCAGCCACTTGCGCGTGCCGTCGCTGGAGACCTGCGCCTCCACCACCTCGGGCCGGCCGATCACGAAGCGGTCGGTCAGCCACGGGTGCTGTGCCTTGGCGATGTTGGTCATCAGCGCGAAGTCGGTGGCGCCGCGATTGTAGATCCAGTGCCAGACCTGCTTGGCGCGCAGCTTGGCCTGGCGCGGCTCGAGCCCGGCGGCGGCGAGCGTCTCGCGCAGCTGGTCCTTGGACAGGCCGATCAGGTCGATGCGGCCGTCGGGGCGCGTCACCGCGCCACGCGGGACGGGCACGGGATCGATGTGCCCGGGGATGGGCATGGCGGCGGCCGGCTCTGTCAGCATCGCGCGCACATAGGCGATGTGCGTGGGTTTTTCCAGTTCGGTGTGGGTGCCGACTTCTTACCTTGGCTTCGCACGATCGTCGTCTGAACGCCGCGTCGAACCAACCATCGTCATCCCGGCCTTGAGCCGGGATCCATGGCGCCGCCAGAGCAGCCATCGGCGCGCGCGCGACACGATGGATCCCGGGTCAAGCCCGGGATGACGGTTAACGGCTGGGATCATCGAGCGTCGGACGGGCCTATTCTGCTCGATGGCCCTTACCCGCCCGCGCACCCCAGCTGCGCCGCGTCGATCGCGGTAGGGGCGCCGGCGAGCGTGTAGCTGTCCGCGATCACGCGCCCGGCGCGGTCCGCGGTCGTCAGCGTCATCAGCCGCGCCGCGCGCAGCGCCGCGACGATCGCGGAATTGGTCGCAGCGTCGGGCGCGCGCGCGCTCGTCGCGTCCCCCACCAGCGCGAAGCGACGCTCCCCCACCGCCAGCGTCAGCCGTGCGCCCGCGCCGCGCGCGCGCGACAGATGGAAATAGATGCTCGGCCCGCGCGTCGCCCCCGCGCGCGCCACCACGCTGGCGAAGCCACCGCGGCGATCGGTGGTGCCGTCGTCGCGCACGGGCTGCGCGATCGCGAAGCAGCGCGGCGGCGCGCCCTCGCGCAACGCCGCCCAGCGCTCCCACACGCCGAGCGACCCGCGCTCGACCGCGAGCGCCAGCGAAGCCACGATCAGCATGGCTCAGCCCTCATCCGCGCTTCTCATCGCGCATCACCTAAGAACCGCTGTTGCTCGAAGGCAACGGTTTTCGCTGTTTATGTGAGGTTCATGCAACGAGCGCGGCGTTAACTAATTGAGCAGCCACGCCCCAGGGTCGGGGCATGAGACTTGGAGTGAGACATGCGTAAGCTTGCATTTGCCACCGCCGCGGCCGCGTTCGGCCTCGCGCTGGCAACCCCCGCGCTGGCACAGAACGGCGACTTCGGCGGCGGCCGCCTCGAGGCGCTGGCCGGCTACGACAATCTGCAGGACGGCGGCGACGGCGAGTCCGAGGGCCGCGAGGGGTTCACCTATGGCGCGCTGCTCGGTTACGATTTCCAGCGCGGCAACATCGTCTACGGGATCGAGGGCGAGGTCACCGACGCCACCACCAAGAGCCGCAGCTACAACGAGCTGGCGGCGGGCGACCGCTTCTCGCTCGAGGCGGGACGCGACCTCTACGTCGGCGGGCGGCTCGGCTATGTGATCTCGCCGGCGGCGATGGTCTATGCCAAGGGCGGTTACACCAACGCGCGTGTCGAGAGCCGCTATCAGGCGACCACCGGTGCCGAGAACGAGCTGGTCGACAAGGCCGATCTCGACGGCTTCCGCGTCGGCGCGGGGCTGGAGTTCAAGATCACCCCGACCGCCTTCGTCAAGGGCGAGTATCGTTACTCGCATTACGGCGACGTCGATGGCTATGACATCGACCTCGACCGCCACCAGCTGATGGCGGGCCTCGGCATCCGCTTCTGACGATCGTCCTGTGAGGCGAGGCCGGTACCGCGGTGACCGTGCTCCTGCGCAGGCAGGAGCCCAGAGCCGAGAGCGCCGGCCCGCGTGCCCCCGTGTTCCTGCTATGCGGGAACACGGGGCGCACCACGAACTCATATAGACGCGAAGGGTCGGGGCGCTTGCTCCGGCCCTTCACTTTTGGCTAGGACGGGTCGGCCAATTGCCCCTGGTGAGTGACCTGCGGGCCCGGGGGACGTGACGATGAAGGCGACGATCGAACGCGCGACGCTGCTCAAGGGGCTGAGCCACGTGCAATCGGTGGTGGAGCGCCGCAACACCATCCCGATCCTGTCCAACGTGCTGCTCGAGGCCACCGCCGAGGGCCAGTTGCGGCTGATGGCGACCGACCTCGACCTCCAGATCAACGAGAGCGTCGCCGCCGCGGTCGACCAGCCCGGCGCCACCACCGTCTCGGCGCACACCCTGTTCGACATCGCGCGCAAGCTGCCCGAGGGGTCGCAGGTGTCGCTCGCCGCGGCCGAGGGCCGCGTCACGATCGTGGCGGGGCGCGCGCGCTTCTCGCTCGGCACGCTGCCGCGCGACGATTTCCCGGTGATCGCCGAGGGCGAGCTGCCGGTGCAGTTCGAGCTGCCGGTCGATACGCTCAAGCAGATCATCGACAAGACGCGCTTCGCCATCTCCACCGAGGAGACGCGTTACTATCTCAACGGCATCTTCCTCCACGTCGCCGAGGGCGTGCTCAAGGCGGCGGCGACCGACGGCCACCGGCTGGCGCGCGTGACGGTCGACCAGCCCGAGGGCGCGTCGGGCATGCCCGACGTGATCGTGCCGCGGAAGTGCATCGCCGAGCTGCGCAAGCTGCTCGACGAGGTGGACGGCTCGGTCGGCGTGTCGCTGTCGGGCACCAAGATCCGCTTCGACCTGGGCAGCGCGATCCTCACCTCCAAGCTGATCGACGGCACCTTCCCCGATTACAGCCGCGTGATCCCGACCGCGAACGACAAGATCCTCAAGCTCGATCCCAAGAGCTTCATGCAGGGCGTCGACCGCGTCTCGACCATCGCCACCGAGAAGACCCGCGCGGTGAAGATGGCGCTGGATCGCGACAAGATCACGCTGTCGGTGACCAGCCCGGAGAACGGCACCGCCGCCGAGGAAGTGCCGGGCGACTATGCCGCGATGCCGTTCGAGATCGGCTTCAACAGCCGCTACCTGCTCGATATCCTCGGTCAGATCGACACCGACCTGGTCGAGGTCCACCTCGCCGACGCCGCCGCGCCGACGCTGATCCGCGAGAACGACAAGAGCCCCGCGCTCTACGTGCTGATGCCGATGCGGGTGTGACGGGCGGGGCGCGGCCGAAGCCGTCGCGCCTGGACCGACTCACCTCATTGATTTCTATCAGTTTGATTTGCCGGAACGATTCATTGCTGCCGCCCGTATCGACGGCCCTATGCCCGCGCCCGAGACACCCCTCTTCCGCTGGACGCATCAGGCGCAGGACGAGCTCGAATCGCTCCTCCACGCCCATGTCGTCGAGAAGTCCTTTCCCTGCGTCGGCGCCAAGGCGGCGCTGGCGCGCGGCACGCTCGACGTGCTCGCCTGCTCGCGGATCGACAGCGCGTGGGACGACCTGCGCATCCACGACGGTCTGGTGCGCTTCGCCGCCGCCTATCGTGCCGAGCCGACGCTGTTCCGCAGCTACGCCGTGGTGTTCGAAGGCCCCGACGGACTCGACGAGCCCAGGTTCGAGGCGGCCTTGTGGCAACGCATCCAGTCGCTCTCGGACAAGGACGTCTGGCGCGGCCAGCAATATGACCAGCGCGTCAGCCACGACCCCGACAGCCCGCATTTCTCGCTGAGCTTCGGCGGGGAGGCGTTCTTCGTGGTCGGTCTCCACCCGCAGGCCTCGCGCCCGGCGCGGCGGTTCGCGCGCCCCACGATGGTCTTCAACCTCCACGACCAGTTCGAGCAACTCCGCGCCGACGGCCGCTATGAGACGATGCGCGAGGCGATCATGGTGCGCGACGAGAAAGTCGCGGGGTCGCGCAACCCGATGCTCGCCCGCCACGGCGAGACGAGCGAGGCGCGCCAGTACAGCGGTCGCGCGGTCGATGCGGGCTGGCGCTGTCCCTTCCATTATGCCGGGGCGGGTGACCCGGCGTGAGCGAGACGGTGGAGATCGCGCCGCGCAGCGGCACCGCCTTCCGCCTGCGCGCGGGGCAGCGGCTGACGGTGATCGATCCGCGCGGGGTGCAGGTGGCCGATCTGCTCGCGTACAATGCGGAGGACGTGCGCGAGGTGATCTCCTCGGGCCGCACCCTGGATTATGCCGAGACGATCCGGCTCACCGCCGGCCACCTGCTCTATTCGAACCGCTCGCGGCCGATGCTGGCGATCGTCGAGGACACGGTGGGGCGCCACGATTTCCTGCTGACGCCCTGTTCCTATGACACGTTCCACCATTTCTATCCCGAGCTGCCGCCGCACCGCGGCTGCTTCGGCAATCTCGCCGAGGCGCTGGCGCCTTATGGCGTCAGCGAGGATATGATTCCGGTGGCGTTCAACTGCTTCATGAACGTGCCGGTCGACGGTGCCACTGGACGGCTGGAAGTGCTGCCGCCGACCAGCCGCGCGGGGGATCACCTCACGCTCGAGGCGCGGATGGACCTGATCATCGGGCTCACCGCCTGCTCGGCGCCCGCGTCGAACGGCGGCAGCTTCAAGCCGATCCACTATCGCGTGGAGTGAGCGCGGCCGTGCGCGCTCAGATCATCCGCGGCGCGGCGGCCAGCACCTCCGCCTCGGCGATCCGAGCGGCATAACGCGCGGCAAGATCGAGATGGACGCGCCGGATCGGACCGCCGCGGGCATGGCGTGCCGCCTCATGTTCCTGGGCCGCACGGCGTCGAAAATAGTCGATATCGTCTATCACATGCACGGCGTGGTCCTCCCGCTCCGGAAGATGGCTTCACGATACGCTGCGACTCGCCCAACCATTGTGCGCCGATTCGCGCGGCATGCACCAACATTCGTCAGTCCGGGCGCCACGACTCGAAAAGAATCAGCAATTACTTCGGCGCGGCCCGCGACGACTCGGCTCCGCTGCGCGATAACGGACGCAGTGGCGCGTCGACGCCCGCTCCGGCATGGAGGATCGGATGGACCGTGACTTCCGCCGCGTCGCCGCCGACGCCACCGAGTCGCCGCTACGCCGCGCGGTGATCGCCGAGCATCCGGTCGCGATCGAGATCAACGGGCTCGGCTATGCGGTGATGATGGCGACACCCGCCGATCTCGCCGACTTCGCCACCGGTTTCGCGCTCTCCGAGCGGATCGTCGCGGACGCGCGCGAGATCGAGGCGCTCGACCTCGTCGACACCGATCAGGGGATGATCGCGCGGCTCGCGGTGCCGCCCGCGCGGGCCGCGGCGGTCGCCGACCGCGTCCGCCGCCGCGCCAGCGACAGCTCGTGCGGCCTGTGTGGGATGGACAATCTCGACGCGATCCACCGCCCGTTGCCTCGGGTCACCGCCACGCCGGTAGTGCCCGACGCGATCTTCGCCGCGCTGGCGGCGATGCGCGACCATCAGCCGCTCAACCGCGCCACCGGCGCCGCGCATGCCGCGATGCTGTGCGATCGCGCCGGCGCGGTCCGGCTCGCGCGCGAGGACGTCGGGCGCCACAATGCCTTCGACAAATTGATCGGCGCGATGGCGCGCGAGCGGCTGGATTGGGACGATGGCTTCGCCCTGCTGTCGTCGCGCTGCTCCTACGAACTGGTGGAGAAAGCCGCGCTCGCCGGCTGCGCGACGCTGGTGACGGTATCGGCGGCGACCAGCCTCGCGCTCGACCGTGCCGCCGCGGCGGGGCTGACTTTGGTGTCGCTCGCGCGCGCGGATGCGGTGCTCTTTTCCGCGCCCGCGCGTTAGGGGCGGATGACCGAGCAGCACGACGATCGCCCCGATTTCACGCCCTATGACGGCCCCGCCGGCGGCTGGGGCTCGCTCAAGTCGCTCGCGGACATCATCCCGCGCGAGAAGAATGCGGCGCAGACCTCGGCCGAGCTGCTGCGCCAGAACAAGCCCGATGGCTTCATGTGCGTGAGCTGCGCCTGGTCCAAGCCGCACCCGCCGCATACCGCCGAATTCTGCGAGAATGGCGCCAAGGCGACCGCCTGGGAGATCACCAGCCAGCGCGTCACCCCCGACTTCTTCCGGGCGCATTCGCTTTCCGAGCTGCGCAGCTGGCGTGACTATCGGCTGGAGGAAGCCGGCCGGCTGACGCACCCGATGAAGTACGACCGCGCCACCGACCGCTACGTCGTGGCCCCATGGGAGGAGGCGTTCGCCGCGATTGGGGCAAGGCTCAAGGCGCTCGCGCCGCGCTCGGTGGTGTTCTACGCCTCGGGCCGCGCCAGCCTTGAGACGTCATACATGTACCAGCTGATGGCGCGGCTGTACGGCAACCAGAACCTGCCCGACAGCTCGAACATGTGCCACGAATCGACCTCGGTCGGGCTCAAGGCCGCGATCGGTGTGCCGGTGGGCACCACCACGCTGGAGGATTTCGACCACACCGACTGCATCCTGCACTTCGGCCAGAACGTCGCCACCAACAGCCCGCGCATGCTCCATCAGCTCCGCTCGGTCCATAAGCGCGGCGCGCAGATCATCGTGTTCAATCCCTTGCGCGAGCGCGGGCTGGAGCGCTTCACCGACCCGCAGAACCCGATCGAGATGGCGACGCGCAGCGAGACGCCGATCGCGACGCAATACCATCAGGTGAAGGCGGGCGGCGACCTCGCGGCGATGATGGGCATCGCCAAATGGGTGATCGAGCACGGCCATGTCGACCGCGACTTCGTCGCGACCCATACGCACGATTATGCCGCGTTCGAGGCCAGGGCGCGGGCGACCGGCTGGGACGAGATCGAGCGCGAGTCGGGGCTGACCCGCGCCGCGCTCGAACAGGCTGCCGAGGCCTATGCGCGCGCCAAGGCGACGATGGCGATCTACGGCATGGGGCTGACCCAGCACGTCAAGGGCGTCGACAATGTGCGGATGCTGGTCAACCTGCTGCTGCTGCGCGGGAACATCGGCAAACCCGGCGCCGGACCTTGCCCGGTGCGCGGACACAGCAACGTCCAGGGCCAGCGCACCGTCGGCATCACCGAGAAGACCGAACTGGCGCCGGTGGAGAAGCTCAAGGAGATCTACGGCTTCGACCCGCCGACCGAGAAAGGGCTCGACACGGTCGAAGCCACCGGCGGGATCATCGACGGGACGGTGAAGGCGTTCGTCTCGCTCGGCGGCAATTTCGTCCGCGCCGCGCCCGAGACCGAGCTGCTGGAACAGGGCTGGGCCAGGCTCGACCTGTCGGTCCAGATCGCCACCAAGCTCAACCGCAGCCACCTCATCCCCGCCGCGGGCGAGACCTGGCTCCTGCCCTGTCTCGGCCGGATCGAACGCGACCTGCAGGCGAGCGGCCCGCAGCGCGTGACGGTGGAGGATTCGACCAGTGTGATCCACCCGTCGCTCGGCAAGGTCGAGCCGGCGAGCCCGCACCTGCTGTCCGAGCCCGCGATCGTGGCGGGGATCGCCAAGGCGCTGCTGCCGCCCAACCCGGCGATCGACTGGGACGCCTGGGTCGGCGACTATGCGCGGGTGCGCGACGAGATCGCCAAGGTGTTCCCGCACTTCTTCGCGCGCTTCAACGAGCGGTTGCAGGAGGAGAAGGGCGGCTTCTGGAAGGGCAACAAGGCGGCCGGACGCGAGTGGGACACGCCCAGCGGCAAGGCCGAGTTCCTGGTGCCCGACGTGCTCAACGCCACCGGTTTCGGCGAGAGCGAGGGGCGCTACCGGCTGCTGACGCTGCGCTCGAACGACCAGTTCAACACCACGGTCTACGGCTATTCGGACCGTTTCCGCGGCATCAACGGCACGCGCAAGGTGGTGCTGATGAACCGCGAGGACATTGCGCGGGCGGGGCTCAGCGCGGGCGCCAAGGTGACGCTGGCGAGCGACGCCGGCGACAATCACCAGCGCCGCGTCGGCGATCTCATCGTGGTGGAATATGACGTGCCGCCGGGCTGCGTCGCGGCTTATTATCCCGAGTGCAACCCGCTGATCGCGCTGGCCCACCACGCCGAGGAGAGCCACGTCCCCGCCGCCAAGTCGGTGCCGGTGCGAATCCTGGCCTGACCGAGCGGCGCCCGGTGGGGTCGTCACCCCGCCGGGCGCCGCACTCACTCCATAGCGGCGCGGATCGCCGCCCCGGCGGCGACCGGGCCGCCGACCAGCAGCACCAGGCTGGTCGCGGCGAGCAGCTGGAGCCCGCCGCCGTCTCCCGCCAGCGCGCCCGCCCCGAAGATCAGCAGCGGCACCGCGAGCGGCAGCATCACCAGCCCCGCCACCGCGCCCGCGCCACGCACCCCCGCGGTGAGCGCCGCGGTCGCCACCGCGAGTGCGGCCAGCCCCGGCGTTCCCAGCGCCAGCCCGGCCAGCACCAGCAGCAGTCGCTCCGCCGAGAGGTCGAGCAGCGCCGCCGCGACCGGCGCCGCGACCAGCAGCGGCGGTGCGAAGGCGAGCCAGTGCGCGGCGGTCTTGGCCGCGGCGACCGTCACCGGCGTCTGCCCGCGCACGACGAGCTGGTCGATGACCCCCGCCTCCAGATCGGGCGCGATCAGCCGCTCGACCGGCAGCAGCGCGGCGAGCAGCGCCGCGGCCCAGACCACCCCGCCGCCGACGCGCGCGAGCAGCGCGGCATCCGACCCGATCGCGAAGGGGAACAACGTCGCCACCAGCAGGAAGAAGGCGACCAGCAACGTCGCGCCGCCCCCCGCGTAGGACCGCCGCACGTCGCGCCAGATCAGCGCGGTCACAGCGCCACCTCGCTGGCGCCCGCCAGCACGAGCGGCTGGTGGGTCGCCACCACCACCGCGCCGCCGCCGCCGCGATGCCCCTCCAGCAGCAGCTCGAGCCGCGCCACCGCCGCCGCGTCGAGCCCGCTGGCGGGCTCGTCGAGCAGCCACACCGGCGCGCCCGACGCGACCACGCGCGCCAGCGCGGCGCGGCGGCGCTGCCCGGTCGAGAGCAGCCGCACCGGCACATCGGCGAGATCGTCGAGCGCCACCGCCGCCAGCGCCGCGGCGACACGGGTCGCGGCGGCGGGCACCCCGTCCTGCGCCGCCCAGAAAGCGAGCGCGGCGGCGAGCGGGCGATCGGCGTCGAGTGCGGCGGCCTCGCCCATCCAGGCGATCCGCGCGTCGCGCGCTACCGTGCCCGCGGCGGGGGCAAGCAGCCCCGCGAGCACGCGCAGCAGTGACGACTTTCCCGCGCCGTTCGCGCCGGTGACCAGCACCGCCGCGCCGCGCGCCAGCTCGAGCGTGATCCCTTCGGCGAGGACGCGCCCGCCGCGCGCCACCGCCAACCCGCGCGCCGCCAGCAGCGTCAATCCGCCACCGCGTCTTCCAGCGCGTGCATATCGTCGTCGCTCAGCCCGAAGTGATGCCCGATCTCGTGGATCGTCACATGCGCGACGAGATCGTCCAGCCGCACCCCGGTCTCGCACCATTCGGCCAGGATCGCCTGGCGATACAGATGGATGCGGTCGGGCAGCGCGGCGGAGTCGAACGCGCTCTTCTCGCCGATCGGGCGACCGTGGTAGACGCCGGTGAGGTCGAGCGGATGCTCGATCTCCAGCGCGGCGAGCGTCTCCGCGTCCGCCTCTTCCTCGACCAGCAGCACGACCTCGCCGAGATGCTGGCGGAACGCGGCGGGCAGGCGCGCGATCACCGCGCGCGCCTGCGCCTCGATCGCGTCGGCGGAGGGCGCCGCGCCCATCGGGTCTTGCTCGTTCATCCCCAGCGCCATACCGCTCGCGCTCGGGCCACGGCAAGCGCGCCGGCGGGCGAGAGGGAGCGCGACATGGCGGCGATCGAACAACTCAGCGAGGCGGAGCGCGCCGACGCGCTCGATGCGCTGCCCGAATGGGATTATGACGACGCGCGCGACGCGATCACGCGCACGATCGTCTTCACCGACTTCGCCGAGGCGTTCGGCTTCATGGCGCAGGTGGCGCTGCTCGCCGAGCGCGCCGATCATCACCCCGAGTGGAGCAACGTGTGGAACCGGGTGGAGATACTGCTCACCACGCACGACGCCGGCGGCCTGTCCGAGCGCGACGTCGAGCTGGCCACCGCGATCGACGCGATCCTAGGGGGGTGAGATAGGCCCTTCCCCTGCCGGGGAGGATCTACCGCATCACCCGCCGCCGCATCGATCGGCGCAACCGTCCCGGCAGCCAGCGCGCCGCGAAGGCGAGCCGCCGCGCGGTCGGCCCCACGAGCGTATGGACGCGGTCGCCCTGCACCGCCGCCCAGGCCTTGTCCGCCACCACCTCCACCGGGGTGAACTCGAGCCCCGCCGCCACCACCGCCTCGCGCGCGGTGCGGTTGGAGCCTCCGACCGGCGCCGCGAGCAGCGCGGTGTCGATGAACCCCGGCATCAGCGAGCGAACCCGGATCCCGTCGCGCGCCCACTCGCCATCGAGCGCTTCGGTGAGGCCGCGCACCGCGAACTTGGTCGCCGAATAGGCCGCCAGCCCGGACGAGCCGTAGATCGCCGAGGCCGAGGCGGTGTTGAGCAGGCACGATCCCGCCGTCGCGCGCAGATAGGGATAGGCCAGCCGCGCGCCATAGGCCACGCCGCGAAAATTGACGTCGATGACGCGGTCGAGCGCCTCGATCCCGATCTCACCGAACGCGCCGCTCGCCGCCACGCCCGCGTTGTTGAACAGCACGTCGAGCCGGCCGTCGCTGATCGCGGCGAAATCGGCGAGCACATGCTCCCATTCGGCCGGGTCGCGCACGTCCATCTGATGCGTGCTGGTACGGTCGCGCGGCAGCAGCGCCGCGGTCTCGGCCAGTCCGCGCTGGTCGATGTCGGCGAGCCCGACGCTCCAGCCCTCCGCGGCGAAGCGCTGCGCCACCGCGCGACCGATGCCCGAGCCGCCGCCGGTGACGAGTATCGCCTTCATCCCACCCTCTCCCGCTTCTTCACGCTTGTTCGTGGCGCAGGCTTCCCGCATCGTCGCGCGCGATGCCAGCACAATCGCTGCCCCTGCCGGCCAGCGGCCCGGCGATCGCGTTCGAGCGCGTCGCCAAAGTCTATGCCGACGGCACCGTCGCGCTCGACGGCGTGTCGCTGACGGTCGCGCCGGGCAGCTTCGTCGCGCTGGTCGGCCCCTCGGGTTCGGGCAAGTCGACGCTGCTGCGCACGGTCAACCGGCTGGTGGCGCCGAGCGACGGCCGCGTGACGATCGACGGCGAGGATGTGGCGGCCGGGCCACCGCACCTGCTGCGCCGCCGGATCGGCTATGTGTTCCAGGAGGTGGGGCTGTTCCCGCATCTCAGCGTCGCGGAGAATGTCGCGCTGCCGCTGCGCGTGGCGGGAAGGCGCGATCCGGCGCGGGTGTCGGCGATGCTCGACCTCGTCGACCTGCCCGCGGCGCTGGCGTCGCGGCTCCCCGCCGCGCTGTCGGGCGGGCAGCGCCAGCGCGTCGGCGTCGCGCGCGCGCTGGTCACCGGGCCGCGGCTGCTGCTGATGGACGAGCCGTTCGGCGCGCTCGACCCGGTCACGCGCGAGGCGCTGATGCGGTCGGTGCTGCGGCTTCACCGCGAGCTGGCGCTGACGACGGTGATGGTGACCCATGACATGGCCGAGGCGCTGCTCGCCGCCGACCGCGTGCTGGTGATGGAGCGCGGCCGCCTCGTCGCGGACGAGACTCCGGCCGCGCTGCTCGCGGGCGCGGGCGGCGCCACCGCCGCGGCGCTGGTGGCGGTGCCGCGCGCGCAGGGCGAGCGGCTCGCCGCGCTCGCGCGCGGGGCGCAGGCATGAACGCCGCGTTCGCGCGCGTCCCCGCGCTGGCGGCACAGCATCTGCTGCTCGGGCTCGCCGCGCTGCTGCTCGCGCTGGCGCTGGCGCTGCCGCTCGGTCTGCTCGCAGCGCGCCGGCGCCACCTCGGCGCGGCGGTGCTGGGGTTCGCCAGCCTGGTGCAGACGATCCCCAGCCTCGCGCTGCTCGCGCTCTTCTATCCGGCGCTGCTGTGGCTCGGCGCGCTGCTCGGGCGCGCGGTGCCCGCGCTCGGCTTCCTGCCGGCGCTGCTCGCGCTGACGCTCTACGCTCTGCTGCCAATCGTGCGCAATCTCGTCACCGGACTCGCCGGGATCGACCGCGCGCTGCTGACCGCGGCGGACGGGATCGGCATGACCGCGGGGCAGAAGCTGCGCTGGGTGGAGGCGCCGCTGGTGCTGCCGGTCGCGATGGCGGGGGTGCGCACCGCCGCGGTGTGGACGATCGGCGCCGCGACGCTCTCCACCACCGTTGGCCAGCCGAGCCTCGGCGACCTGATCTTCGCCGGCCTGCAGACCCAGGCGTGGACGCTGGTGCTGGCGGGCTGCGTCGGCGCGGCGGCGCTGGCGCTCGCGGTCGACGCGGTGCTGGGCATCGCCGAGCGCGCCGCGGGGCGACGGCAGTGGCGGCGGATGGCGGCGGCGCTCGCGCTGCTGGTCGCGGCGGGCGCCGCGGCGAGCGCCCCGCTGTGGCACAGCGACGGCGGCGAGCGATCGGTGGTGGTCGGCGCCAAGAACTTCTCCGAACAATATATCCTGGCGCGGCTGATCGGCGCGCGGCTGGAGCGCGCGGGCTATCGCGTGAGCTATCGCGACGGGCTCGGCTCGGCGGTGGCGTTCGGCGCGGTGGCGAGCGGCGCGATCGACGTCTACGTCGATTACGCGGGCACGCTGTGGACCGGCGCGATGGCGCGGCGCGAGACGCCCTCGCGCGCGCGGCTGGTGGCAGAGCTGGCGCGCTGGACCGAGACGTCGCGCGGCGTCACTTTGCTGGGGTCGCTCGGCTTCGAGAATGCTTATGCCTTCGCGATGCGCGGCGACGACGCGCGCGCGCGCGGGATCGCGACGCTCGACGATCTGGTCGCGGCGGCGCCGGGGCTGCGGCTGGGCGCCGACCTCGAGTTCCTCGACCGACCCGAATGGACCGCGATCCGCTCGGCCTATCCGCTGCGCTTCGCGGCGGCGACGCCGTACAGCCCGACCTTCATGTATCGCGCGCTGGCGAGCGGACGCGCCGACGTGATCAGCGCCTTCTCCTCGGACGGGCGGATCGCGGCGGAGCGGCTGACCGTGCTCGGCGACCCCCGCGGCGCGATCCCGTCCTACGACGCGGTGCTGCTGGTCGCGCCGGCGCGGCGCGACGACGCGCGCTTCCGCGCCGCCTTGGCGCCGCTGGTCGGGCGGATCCCGGTGGCGACGATGCGCCGGGCCAATTACCTGGTCGATCGCGACGCCGACAAACGCTCGCCCGAACAGGCCGCGGCCTGGCTCGCGGCCGCGGTGGGGCTGAGCGCACGCTGATTACGACCTGACACGAAGGGACGAAGAGTCGTCCTCAGTAGAACAATTTGCGCAGCGACAGCCGCACGGTGCGCCCGATCGGGTCGAGATAGCCCGGCTGGAAGCCGATCGGCACCTCGCCCGCCTGGTCGGTGACGCGCTGGCGCGTGTTGAACAGATTGTCGAGCTGGAGGCTCACGCGCGTGCCGCGCATCCACGGATGCGCGCGGACCCAGTCGATTCGCCCGCCCAGATCGGCGAACAGCCGCAGGTTGGCGGTCGCGATGCTGCCGAAATCGAGCGTCTCCGGTGCCGCCGGGGTACCGCCGTTGACCCGCGTGGCGCTCTGGAAATTGACCGACAGCCGCGCCCCCAGACCGTTGTTGGTATAGCCCGCCTGCCCCTCCAGCTCGTGGCGCGGCTGTCCTCCCGCGCTGCCGATCGCATCGCCGTCGAGCAGGTCCAGCACCGGGCCGGTGTCCGCCACCGTCACGCGCTCGGTGAGGTGCCAGGTATGATAGAGCGCGAACTGGAGCCGCCCGCCCGCCTGCGCGCCGCCGCCGCGGCCGAACCGACCGAAGCCACCCCCGCCGGGTCCACCGGCGCGACCGTTCCCGCCGGCCGCCGGCGCGTCCGCGCCCTGCGTACTTGCGGCCGGCGCGGCGCCCGTGGTGTCGCCACCGCGCGTGGCGCTGCCGTCGGGGCGGGTGCGGTCGCGGTCGCGGTCGCGGTCGCGGTCGCCGCGCCGCTCGCCCGGCGGGCGCATCCCCGCGAAGGGATTGGGTCCGGTACCCGCGCGATAGGCCTCCAGCTCCTTCTGGATCTTCGACTTGAGCCGGAAGGACAAGTTGACGCCGTAGCGGAGCTGCGACGTCTCGCGCTTGGCGAAGTTGATCGGGCGGGTGTCGATCCGCAGCAGATTGCCCTGCGCGTCGCGCGAATAACGGTCGGGGAAGGCCGCCTCGATCGCCGCGGTCGCGCTGGGGAAGCTGGCGATCGGTTCGTCGGTCGACTGGCGCGTGTAATCGGCACGGAAGCGGATGTCGCGCCCGCCCCACGGCTTGACGTCGAGCCCCAGCTTGAGCGCGTGACGATTGTCGCCGATCAAGGTGGGGTTGCCCCCGGTCACCGTCGTCACCGTGGCGGTGGTGCCGCGGACATAGTCGAACACGCGCACGCCCGGGGTGGATACCACCGGATTGCCGAGCTGCGCCGCGCTGGGCGCCTCCTCCTGGTCGGTCACCGAGGCGATCAGCCGCACGCCCTCGATCGGCCGCCAGTTGGCGCCATAGCCGAAGGTCCACAGCGTCCCGAAGTCGGAGAGCCGATCGGCCGCGACATTGCCGTTGAACGACAGGTTCCCGAGAAAGGCGAGCACGCCCTCGGCGCGGCTCGCGATCGGCAGGTCGAGGTTGAGCTGCGAGGAGGCGATGTCGCGCCCGATATCGGCCGCGACGGGCGTGCCGAACCGCACCGAGCGGCTGGTGAAGTCGCTGGTCGAGGCCCCGATGCGCAGGCTGGCATTGGCGTCGCCCGCGGGCAGCGCGAACAGCGGCCCGCTCGCCAGCGCGTCCAGCCCCGCGCTGGTCGCGGTCGAGCGCGCTTTATTGTCGCCGGCGCGCGCGAGCGTCAGCGGCGCATAAGGGTTGGCGAGCGGGTCGAGCGCGGTCAGCCGCGCCTGGAGCGCGCTGCCGTCGAATCCCGTCTGCGTCACGGTGTCACTGGTGTCGCGGTCGAGGTTGCCCGTCACCGACCAGCGCCAGCGCCCCTTGTCGCCGTTGAGCGTCCCGCCGAGGTGGAGCTGGGTGGTCTCGACCTGCTGAGTCAGCGGCGGCAGCGTGTCGAATGCGCGCGTCAGTGTCACCGGCACCGCGAAGGGCGAGAAAGGGCTGCCCACCGGCAACGCGAGGTCGAGCTCGGCGAGCCCGCGCAGCGCCTCGGTTTTGCTATGGTCGACCGTGGCGTTCAGCGTGGCGGCGACGTCGCCGAGGATCGTCGTGGCATAGGTGCCGTTGGCGGAGAAGGTGCGCTGCTCGGGCAGCAGCGTGCGATAGGTCGACTGGTCGGTGACGTTGCGCGTCGCGCTGAACTCGCCCAGCAGCGGCGCGCGGGTCGCCGCCACCGCCGGAACGCCCAGAGAGGTGGCGGCGCCGAACAGCGGATCGATCGCGAGCCGCCCGCGCGTCGCGATATTGCCGTCGATCGCGGCGGTGTTGGTCGCCTGGCGAATGTCGCGCTCGGCCTCGGTGAGCGAGTCGGCGCGGTTATATTCGAGATGGAGGTTGACGCGGCCCTGATCGCGGATGCGCAGCAGGTCGAGTTCGGCACCGGGCGCATTGCGGCCGCCCTCGGTGGCGAAGCGGTCCTCGATCTCGGCGGTCACCGCGCGGAAGCGGCGGCGCAGCACGAAGTTCACCACGCGCTGGTCGGCGCGATAGCCGTATTTGAGCGCGACCTCCTCGGGCAGGATGTCGACGCGCGCGATCGCCTCGGTGGGCAGGTCGCGGATCTCGCGAAAGCCCGAGATGCGCCGGCCGTTGAGCAGCACCACCGGCGCGCCGCCGGCGCCGCGCCCGGAGCGCGTCTGCGGGCTGAGCTCGTTGAGCAATTCGGTGACGGAGCTGACGCCATAGCTGCGGATGTCGGCCTGGGAGAGCTGCTCCTCCGGGGTGATGTCCCCCACCACCGCGCCGCGCTGGCCGCGCGAGCCGGTGACGACGATGTCGGCGGGCTCGTCCTCGCTTTCCCCTTCTGCCGCCGCTTCGGCGGGGTCCGACTCGGGCGTGGCCTGGCTCGACTGCACCGCGGTGGTCGCGGGTGGCGGCGGGGTGGCGGCGGCGCTCCCGGTCGGTGCCACCGTGCCCGCGCTCGCGTCGGGCGGCGGCGCCTGCTGCGCGATGGCGGGCGGCACCGCGCCGGGCAGCGCGGTGGAGGCCAGCAGAAGGTACAACACGCGCATCACTTGCTCCCTCGCGCCGCGATCGGGCGGGACAGCCCGCTACGGCGGATTTGTCGCACAATTATGCCGGGCGGGCGGCGCGGCTCACTCCGAGTCGATCCCCCAGTTGAGCCCGCGCGAGATCGCGGGATCGGCCACGGCGGTCAGCGCATAAGCGACGAACTGCTTGGCCCGCTGCCACCAGCCGGTGGCGGCGCGATAGGCCTCGGGCGTGATCGCGGTGGACTGCGCGATCTCGCCCTCGACATAGGCGCGCACGTGCGCGGCGAAGGCGGCGTCGTCGATCCGCAGCATCAGCTCGAGGTTGATGAAGAGACTGCGCATGTCGAGGTTGGCGCTGCCGATCCAGGTCGCGTCGTCGACGACATAGAGCTTGGTATGCAGCTTGGTGGCGGCATATTCGAACAGTTCGACCCCGCGGCGCAGCAGCCCCGCGTAGGTGAAGCGCGCCGCGGCGATCGTCACATTGTTGTCGGATGTCGCCGCGGTGACCACCCGCACCGCGGCGGCGCGACGCCCGGCGCGTTCGAGCGCGCGCAGCAGCGTCGGACTCGGGGTGAAATAGCCCGCGATCACGTCGATCCGCGCGGCGCGGCGCATGTCGTCGCGGATCGCGCGGGCCCAGGGCGACAGCTCGCGCGTCGGCCCGCCGATCAGCCAGCGCAGCCGCCCCTCGTCCTCGCTCCATCGCGCCAGCGCGCGGTTGAGCCGGCGCACGCGTCCACCGCCGTGGATGCCCTGCTCCAGCGCGTCGAAATAGCCCGCCATCCGCGCCGCCGCGGGCCCTTCCACCAGCAATCCGAGGTCGCGCCACGCCTGCTCGCGCGGCGTGCCGAAATAATCGTCCTCGATGTTGAAGCCGCCGATGATGATCCGCGCGGCGTCGTCCTCGGCGTCGGCGAGCGCCAGCTTCTGGTGGTTGCGCAACAGGTAGCGCCGCCCGAACCGGGCCGAGAAGCGGCACACCGACACCCCCGCCTGCTCGAGCGGCGCGAAGAATTCGGGCTCGGCGGCGTCGCTGCCGAAGCCGTCGACGATCAGCGCGACTCGCACGCCGCGTGCCGCCGCAGCGGCGAGCGCGGCATTGACGCGCCGGCCCGAGGCATCGTCCGCATAGATATAATAGAGCACGCGCAGCGAGCACCGCGCGCCCTCGATCAGCGCGATCAATCCGTCGAGCCGGCGCGGGCCGGTGTCGAGCAAGGTCAGCCGATTGCCCTCCACGGTGAAGGTCGGCTGCGCGGGGGCGTCGTCCATCGCTCCCAGATGCCGGCTCGCGACGGCCCGGGCAAGCGCGCGGGCGACTCGGCGCGGCGGGCGGGTTCCTTGACGGCTGGCCGGTGCTCGACTAGAGGCGCACTCTTCCCTGAGTTACCGACAAGAGGATACGCGATGGCGCGCGTCACCGTCGAGGATTGCGTCGACAAGATCCCGAACCGCTTCGATCTGGTCCTGCTCGCCGCCCAGCGCGCGCGGCAGGTGTCGGGCGGTGCCGAGCTGACGATCGATCGCGATCGCGACAAGAATCCCGTGGTCGCCTTGCGCGAAATTGCCGAGGAGACGGTGCGTCCCGACGACCTGCACGAGTCGGTGGTGCAGAGCCTCCAGCGCGTCCAGATCGACGACGAGGAGGAGGCCGACGCGATCGGCAGCCTCGCCGCCTCGGCCGAAGCGCTGCGTCTCACCGCGGTGGCACCGCCGCGCAACCAGAATCTCGGCGCCGATTACGACGGCTGAGGCCGGACGGGGCACCGCCCCGTTCCTCCTCCCGGGCGACTCGCCGCGGCGATGTCGCCCGCGCGGTCTTCCCCGTCGGGCCGCGATAGGTTAGCGCCGGGTCATGCCCGCCACCCTGAGATGCGACCTGGCGATCGTCGGCGGCGGGCTCGCCGGTGCCCTGATCGCGCTCGCGGTCCATCTCCGCCATCCGCTGCTCGACGTGCGGTTGATCGAGGCGGGTGAGCGGATCGGCGGCAACCATCTCTGGTCCTTCTTCGCGGGCGACATCGCGCGCGCCGACCGCCATCTGATCGCGCCGCTCGTCGCGCATGCGTGGCCCGGCTATGACGTGCGCTTTCCCGCGCACGCGCGCCAGCTCGCCCAGGCCTATTACACCGTCCGCTCGACCGGGCTCGACGCGCACGCCCGCGCCACGCTGCCGCGGCGCGCGCTGATGACCTCGCGCCGCGTGCTCGCCTGCAGCCCGACCGCGGTGGTGTTCGCCAACGGCGAGCGGCTGACCGCGACCGGGGTGATCGACGCGCGTGGCGCGGGCGATCTCGCGCTGCTCGACTGCGGGTGGCAGAAGTTCGTCGGCCACGAAGTGCGCACCACCGCGCCGCACGGGGTGGCGCGCCCGATGGTGATGGACGCGACCGTGCCGCAGATCGACGGCTATCGCTTCGTCTATCTGCTGCCGTTCAGCGGCGACCGGCTGCTCGTCGAGGACACCTATTACAGCGACACGCCCGCGCTCGACGTGCCCGCGCTGGCCGCGCGGGTAGAGGCCTATGCCGCGGCGAGCGGCTGGACGATCGCGGAGACGCTTCACCGCGAACAGGGTGTGCTGCCCGTGGTCCATGGCGGCGATTTCGAGGCTTATTGGCGCAGCGGCGGGAGCAAGCTGGCCAAGGCGGGCGTTCGGGCGGGGCTGTTTCATCCCACCACGGGCTATTCGCTGCCCGACGCGGTGCGGCTGGCGCAGCTGGTCGCGGCGCAGCACGACTTCTCGGGTGCGGCGCTCCACGATCTCACTTACTCCTATGCGGCGCGGCTGTGGGCGGCGCGGCGCTTCTATCGGATGCTCGACCTCATGCTCTTCAAGGCCGCCGACCCCGACCAGCGCTATCGCGTGCTGGAACGCTTCTACCGCCTGCCAGCGCCTTTGGTGGCGCGCTTCTACGCGGCGCATTCGACCGCGCTCGACAAGGTGCGCGTGCTGAGCGGGCGCCCACCGGTGCCGCTCGGCCGCGCGATCGCCGCGTTGCGGGGCGCGGCATGACGCGCGCGGTGGTGGTCGGTGCCGGCTTCGGCGGGCTGGCGCTGGCGATCCGGCTGCAATCGGCCGGGGTCGAGACGATCGTGCTCGAGTCGCGCGACAAGCCCGGCGGGCGCGCCTATGTGTGGCAGCGCGACGGCTTCACCTTCGACGCCGGGCCGACCGTGATCACCGACCCGGCCTGTCTGGAGGAGCTCTGGGCGCTCTCTGGCCAGACCATGGCGAGCGATGTCGCGCTGGAGGCGGTGCAGCCCTTCTACCGGCTTAACTGGCCCGACGGGACCAATTTCGACTATACCAACGACGACACGGTGCTGCGCGCCGAGATCGCCAAGCTCAACCCGGCCGATGTCGCGGGCTACGCGCGCTTCCTCGACTATTCCGCCGGCGTCTACCGCGAGGGCTATGAGAAGCTCGGCCACGTCGCCTTCCTCGACTTCGCGTCGATGATCAAGGCGGCGCCGGCGCTGGCCAAATATCAGGCGTGGCGCTCAGTCTACTCGATCGTCTCCAAGTTCGTTGCCGACGAGCGGCTGCGTCAGGCGCTGTCGTTCCACACCTTGCTGGTGGGCGGCAACCCGATGACGACCAGCGCGATCTACGCGCTGATCCACAAGCTGGAGCGCGACGGCGGCGTGTGGTTCGCGCGCGGCGGCACCAACCGGCTGATCGCGGGCATGGTGGCGCTGTTCGAGCGGCTGGGCGGCACGCTGCGGCTCAACGACGCGGTGACGCGGATCGAGACGCTGGGCGACCGTGTCACCGCGGTGGAGACCGCCAGCGGCTGGAACACGCCGACCGACATGCTCGCCGCCAACGCCGACATCCTCCACGTCTACCGCGACCTGCTGCCCGGCTCGGGCGCGGCCAAGCGGACCGCGGCGCGGCTGGAGCGCAAGCGCTACTCGCCGTCGCTGTTCGTGGTGCATTTCGGCATTCGCGGGACGTGGCCGGGCATCCCGCACCACATGATCCTGTTCGGCCCGCGCTATAAGGGGCTGCTCGACGACATCTACGATCACGGCGTGCTGAGCGAGGATTTCTCGCTCTACCTTCACCACCCCACCGTGACCGACCCGAGTCTCGCGCCCGAGGGCTGCTCGACCTTCTATGCGCTCGCGCCGGTGCCGCACATGGGCAAGTACACCGGTGACTGGGAGACGGTGCGCCCGATCCTGGAGCAGCGCATCCTCGACGAGGTCGGGCGCCGGCTGATCCCCGACATCCACGACCGGATCGTGACGAAGTTCAGCTACGCGCCGAGCGACTTCGCGGCGGACCTCAACGCGCATCTCGGCAGCGCCTTCTCGCTCGAGCCGGTGCTGACGCAGAGCGCCTATTTCCGCGTCCACAACCGCGACGACGCGATCCCCAACCTGTATTTCGTCGGCGCGGGCACGCATCCGGGCGCGGGCATACCCGGCGTGGTGGGCAGCGCCAAGGCGACCGCGGCGCTGATGCTGGGTCGCTAGGCCGAGGTCGCCTCGGCCGCGCGGCAGATGGCGGCGAGCATGCGACGGCGCAGCAGCCCGCTGACCGGGCGGATCACGCACCAATATGGCGCGAAGCGAAGGAGCGCAGCGCGGTCGGCACAGGCGACGCGTGTCTCGGTCACCAACTCGACGCGTCCTTGGCTGATCGGTCTGACGGCGAGGTTCAGCGCCAGCTTGACCGTGCCGGGGTCGCACTGCGCGAGGAATGAGGGCGCATCGGCCAATGGCACCAACTCGATCGTTGGGCGCCACAATCGTCCCGCCAGTCCGTAGACGATCTCGTCCGCCGTCTCCTCGATGAGCGTGAAGTCGTCGATGCCGAAGGACGACGCCCGGCTTCGCGAGGTCCGTCCCGGCTGTGATCGAACGAGACGCGTTATCTCGCGCAGCGCGATCAGTCGCCGGAAGAGTGGGTCGTCCTCGGGTCTGAAGGAACGAGCAGCGGCCATGACCGCGGCCGCGGAAGCCCCGCTTCGCCGGTGGTGGCGTTCCCGGAAGAGGCCGACGGGGACGTAACGGTCGATCAGCGACATACGTCACCTCCGAACCCTCAGCTTAGCGAAGGTCGCGAAGTCCTGCGGATGTGGTCTGACCCGCTTCGGCGAACTGCCCCGCCGACGACATCGCTCGCGCCACTCACGGCCGCTCGCCGCGCGCTCGTCGTTGCGTGACCGACGCGCGGTCCCACCAGGCCCGCTTCAGCAGCAGCGCAATCCGTGCATCGGCGTCGGTGCCGTAGCGCACCAGCACCGCGGGCCAGCCACGATAATGGTCGGTCTCCCAGAAGGTGGCGGGATCGGTCTCGATCAGCACCTCCTTCTCGATCAGCGCGACGTGGAGGACGAAGCTGCCCGGGTCGGGCGCGGTGGTTGCCGCCAGCATCTTGCCGCGCAGCAGCAGCGCCGGCTTGCCGTAGCTGGTGCTGACCACCACCTGCGGCAGCGCGCGCCCGGTCGCGACGACATCGTCCCAGTCCCTCATGGATTACTCTACAAAACTCGTCCGTCATCCCGGACCTGCTCCGGGATCCACCCTTCCACAACGACAACGGGTTAGGAGTGTGCGGCGCGGTAGACCGCGGAACAAGTCCGGGGTGACGGAAGGTGAAGAGCGTTCCGGACGTGTCACAGACGAGTCCTCATGGCGCGCCAATCCTCGGAGAAGGGTATCGATCGACGGCCGCGATCTGGCGACGCCGAGGTGACGAGCGCCGCCGCATCTGCTTCGCTGCGCGCCGAAGGAAACGGTGATGCCGGCCACGCTGTTGTCCGCGATGCTGCTGACGACAACCACCGCCGCGCCGCCCAGCTGCGGCGCGCGCGGTGCCGCGGTCGAGACGATGCGCGCGCTGCCGGCGGCGGCGCGGCTCGAGCTGGCGCGCTACCTCGCCCCGAGCGGCATCGCCGACGCGGGGCCGCGCCATGACGCGATCGACGTCCGCCACCCCGGCGCGCCGCGCCAGCGCTTCATCCGCGCCGATCGACGGGGCGACGAGTGGGTCGTCCGCTACGAGTCAGGCGGCATCGCCGCGTGCTGGCACAATGTCACGCTGGTGCCCGTCGTCGTCGACGGTCGTCCGCCGCGCTACGTCGCGCGCGCGGGTGACGGCTGCCCGGCCCCGCCAGTCGCGACGGCATCGCGCCGCTGAGCGCCGGAGCGGCCGCGCGCGCCATTGCCCCCGGCCCGCGCTTCCCCTAGCGCTCGCGCCATGAAGCGCCTCGCCATCTACTGCGGCTCCGCCACCCCCGCCGATCCCTTCTACCTCGAGCTCGCGCGCGCGGTCGGCCGCGGCCTCGCCGAGCGCGGCATCGGCGTCGTCTATGGCGGCGGGCGGCTCGGGCTGATGGGCGCGATCGCCGACTCGGCGCTGGCGGCGGGGGGCGAGGTGATCGGGGTGATCCCGCAGGCGCTGGTCGATGCCGAGGTGGCGCATCGCGGTCTCACCGAGCTCCACGTCGTGCCCGGCATGCACCAGCGCAAGCAGCTCTTCACCGACCTCGCCGATGGCTTCGTGACTCTGCCCGGCGGCACCGGCACGATGGACGAATTGTGGGAGGCGCTGAGCTGGGCGCAGCTCGGCTATCACGCCGACCCGGTCGGGCTGCTCAACGCGCGCGGCTATTACGACGAGCTCGTCGCCTTCTGGGCGAAGATGGGCGAGGTCGGCTTCCTGCGCGCACAGCACCGCGACCTGTTGATCGTCGGCGAGACGCTGGAGCAGCTGCTCGACGCGATGGCGGCGCACGCGCCGACTCAGCCGATCGTCCGCATGGCCGCCAGCGACCTGTGAGCGCGCGTCGGTGAGGTGGGACGCGTGACCGACGCGCGCGCCGCGCTGGTGGCGACGGCGCGCGAGTCGATCGCGCGCGGCTCGAAGAGCTTCGCCGCCGCGTCGCAGCTGTTCGCGCCCGACGTGCGCGAGCGCGCCTGGCTGCTCTACGCCTGGTGCCGGCGCTGCGACGATCTCGTCGACGGGCAGGATCACGGCCATGACCGCCACGTGGTCGCCGACGCGCCCGCGCGCGTCGCGGAGGTGCGCCGGCTCAGCGCCGCCGCGCTCGCGGGCGAGCCGACCGGCGACCCGGCGTTCGACGCGCTCGGCGTGGTCGCGCGCGAGACGCGGCTGCCGCACCGCTTCGTCACCGACCTGATCGACGGATTCCAGCTCGATGCCGACGACTGGCACCCGCGCTCGGAAGCGGACCTGTACCGTTATTGCTACCATGTCGCCGGCGCGGTCGGCTGCATGATGGCGGTGGTGATGGGGGTGCCGCCCGAGGACGAGGCGACGCTCGACCGCGCCTGCGACCTCGGGCTGGCCTTCCAGCTCGCCAATATCGCGCGCGACATCGAGGAGGACGATCGGGTGGCGCGCTGCTACCTCCCCGACGAGTGGCTCGCCGAGATGGACGTGCCGCCCGGACAGCACATGAAGCCGCCGTTCCGCGACCGGCTGGTGGTGCTGGCGCGTCGGCTGGCGACGCGCGCCGAGCTGCACGAGGCGAGCGCGCGCGTCGGCACCAAGGCGCTGTCCTACCGCTCAGCCTGGGCGGTGCTGGCGGCGGCAGGGATCTACGGCGACATCGCGCGGCGCGTGGCAGCGCGCGGGGCGCATGCCTGGGATCATCGCGTCACCACGAGCAAGCGCGAGAAGCTCGGCTGGATCGCGCGCGCGGCGTGGCAGGCGGCCAGGCGACAGCGGATCGCCGACGTGCCGCGCGACCCGCGGCTGTGGACACGGCCACGCTGACCGCGCGGGCGAGCGGCCCTATGCGGATTGCGGCGATCGACCTGCCACCGCGCGACACGCGCTGACGCGCACCGAGGCGCCACGTCTCGCCATGCTGGGCCAGTCGCCTCGGGCCTTAGGGGGTTGATCGAGGTGAGCGCGGGCGTATGCCGCAGGGCGTCCGCGCACCCCGCGCGCGACTCGGAGAAACGCGCACCGATGCCCCGATCTAGTCCCACGTCCGACGACGGAGACAGTCGAAGCTCCCGCTTCGCCGTCACCGCACGTCAGCGCACGGGGCCGTCGGTGGCTCGCTGGGTCCGCACGCGCTGACCTGAGCCGACCGCCGCCGGGTCCCGTCACCGGAACCCCGATGGAGGTCGCCATGACCCGACATGACCCGCGTGCCGTCGCGCGCGCGCCTGAATTCGACCTGTTCTCGCCTGATGGCCAGCGTGCTGCTGCGCACGCAGGAGCCCAGCGCCCGCGGGACCTTTGTGACACCGTCCGTCATCCCGGACTTGGTCCGGGATCCACGGTGCCGCAGAACGACGGTGCGTTGCCCTCGCGGAAGCGTGGATCCCGGAACAAGTCCGGGATGACGGTAGTGGCGGCGCGTTGCGCGGCTCTTTCAAGGGTGTCGCCTTCACCGAATCATGGCGCGGGCCGGACCGATCCAGCTTCCGCCGCGCACGCGCCCGACCGGCGTCTGCTCGCCCTTCGCGCCGCCGCGCGCGGGCGCGCGATCCGGGCCGCGCTCGCCGCCGTGCCACTCCATCGCGCGCGACTGCTGCGCGCGATGGTGGCGGCGCACCGCCGCGCCGCCTGACAGGACCGCCTGATGCTGTCCCGCCCGTTCGGCCGCGCCGCCACGCCGCCGGGAGCGCGTCGCATCGCGCTCGGCTGGCCCGATCTCGCGCTCTTCGCGCTGCTCGCCGGACTCGGCGCGGCGGTGGCCGCGGGCGCGCATGACGCGGTCGAGCCGCTCCGCCGGCTCCAGCTCGAGCCGATCACGCCCGATCCGCGCGCCTTGCCTTATTATGCGCTGCTCACCACGCTCCGACTGTTCGCCGCGCTCGCCGCCTCGCTGCTGTTCAGCGTCGTGGTCGCCACCGCCGCGGCCAAGAGCCGCCGCGCCGAGCTGGTGATCGTTCCCGCGCTCGACATCCTCCAGTCGGTGCCGGTGCTGGGCTTCCTGACGTTCACCGTCACCGCCTTCATGGGGCTGTTCCCGGGCAGCCGGCTCGGCGTCGAGTGCGCCGCGATCTTCGCGATCTTCACCAGCCAGGCGTGGAACATCGCGCTGAGCCTCTACCAGTCGCTGCGCCAGGTGCCCGACGATCTCGCCGAGGTAGCGCGCGGCTTCGGCCTGTCGCCGCTGCGCCGGCTGCTCCGCGTCGAGTTGCCGTTCGCCGCGCCGGGATTGGTGTGGAACGCGATGCTGTCGATGTCGGGCGGCTGGTTCTTCGTCGTCGCCTCGGAGGCGATCAGCGTCGGGCGGACGCAGGTGATGCTGCCCGGCGTCGGCTCGTGGCTGGGGCTGGCGATCGAGCGGCGCGATCTCGGCGCGGTGGCGCTGGCGGTGGCGACCATGGCGGCGGTGATCCTGCTCTACGACCAGCTCGTGTTCCGGCCCGCGATCGCCTGGGCGGACCGGTTCCGCGTCGAGCAGACCGCCAGCGTCGCGCCGCCGCGCTCCTGGCTGTTCGACCTGCTGCGGCGCGCGCGGCTGCTCCCCGCGCTGGTCGCGCCATGGCGCGCGCTGGCGAGCGCCGTGTTGCTGCTCGATCCCGCGCCGCGCCCGGTCCGCCAGCGCCGCGTCTTCGGCGAGCACGACGTCGCCACGCGACGCGCGGCGCGGGCGCAGCGCGTGTGGCAGGTGGCGGTCGCGCTCGCCGCGGCCGCGGCCGCGCTGCTCGCGGCGCGTTATCTGGCGGCACGGCTGGGGCTCGGCGACGCGCTGCTGGTGGCGCGGCTGGCCTTCTACACGCTGGTGCGCGTCGCGGTGCTGATCGTGGCGGCGAGCCTCGTCTGGGTACCGATCGGCGTGTGGATCGGGCTGCGCCCGCGCTGGACCGCGCGTGTCCAGCCGGTCGCGCAGTTCCTCGCCGCTTTTCCCGCCAACGTTTTGTTCCCCGTCGCGGTGGTGCTGATCGTGCGCTGGCACGCCGACCCCGACATCTGGCTGACCCCGCTGATCGGACTCGGCACGCAATGGTACATCCTGTTCAACGTCATCGCCGGCGCCAGTGCGATCCCGAGCGACCTGCGCGAGGCGGGGCGGCTCTTCGGGCTCAAGGGCTGGGCATGGTGGCGGCGACTGATCCTGCCGGCGATCTTCCCTTATTACGTCACCGGCGCGCTGACGGCGAGCGGCGGCTCGTGGAACGCCAGCATCGTCGCCGAGGCGGTGAGCTGGGGTAGCACGCGACTGACCGCGGCGGGGCTGGGCAGCTATATCGCCGAGGCCACCGCCGCGGGCGACGAGGCGCGCGTGCTGCTCGGCATCCTGGTGATGTCCGCGCTGGTGATCGCGATCAACCGGGCGCTGTTCCGCCCGCTCTACCGGCTGGCCGAGCGCCGGCTGCGGCTGTCGTGAAGGAGGCGCAGATGGCGCAGCAATCCCCCCCGCTCGTCACCGTCGCGGCGCTGAGCCACCGCTATGGCGGCGCCGACGGCCCGCCGATCCTCGACGACGTCGCGCTGACGGTCCACGAGCGCGAGGTAGTGGCGCTACTCGGCCGCTCGGGCTCGGGCAAGTCGACGCTGCTGCGCTCGATCGCCGGCTTGGTGACGCCCGACGCGGGGACATTGGACTTCACGCCAGGCGCGGATGGCCGCCCGCGCTCGGTGGCGATGGTGTTCCAGTCGTTCGCGCTGATGCCGTGGCTGACCGTGCTCCAGAACGTCGAGCTCGGGCTCGAGGCGCGCAAGGTGCCCGCGGCCGAACGGCGCCGGCGCGCGCTCGCCGCGATCGACCTGATCGGGCTCGACGGTTTCGAGAACGCTTTCCCGCGCGAGCTGTCGGGCGGCATGCGCCAGCGCGTCGGGCTGGCGCGCGCGCTGGTGGTGGAGCCGTCGCTGCTGCTGATGGACGAGCCCTTCTCGGCGCTCGACGTGCTCACGGCGGAGACGCTGCGCAGCGACCTGATCGAATGGTGGGGCGACGGGCGGCTCGGCATCGCCGCCATGCTGATCGTCACGCACAATATCGAGGAGGCGGTGCTGATGAGCGACCGCGTGCTGGTGCTCTCCTCCAACCCCGGCCGGATCGTCGCCGAGTTCCGCATCGACCTGCCGCAACCGCGCGACCGGCTCGATCCGGCGTTTCGCGCGCTGGTCGAGCGGATCTATGCGCAGATGACGCAGCGGCCCGCGCCCATGCGCGAGACCGCGCAGGCCGCGGCACCGGCGATCGCGCGCGCGCTCGCACCGGTGTCGGTCACCGCGCTCGCCGGGCTGATCGAGGAGGTCGAGGCGGCGCCCTTCGCGGGAAGTGCGCCGCTCGCGGCGCTGGGTGACACGCTCCAGTTCGAGGTGGACGAGCTGTTCCCGATCGTCGAGACGCTCCAGCAGCTCGGCCTCGTCGCGCTGGCAAACGGCGAGGTGGCGCTCACCGCGGCGGGGGCGACCTTCGCGCAGGAGGACGTCGACCAGCGCAAGGCGTTGTTCCGCGCGGCACTGCTCGGCCACGTCCCGCTCGCGAGCGCGATCCGCGAGGCGCTGGACGCGCGGCCGGGCCATCAGGTGCCGGCGCGGTTGTTCCGCGACACGCTCGAGGAGTCGCTCTCGCCCGATTTCGCCGATCAGACGCTGCGCGCGGTCACCGAATGGGGCCGCTACGCCGAGCTGTTCGCCTATGACGAGGCGGGCGACCTGTTCACGCTCGACGATCCGGGCTGACGCTCGGGTCTTACAGTAAAGCCTCAAGGTAAACGCTAGGTTCATTGTCCTGATACGAAGCAGATCGGGATTTTGTACAAGTCATCGTCGCTTCGGCTGCGCCGCGGTGCGGTGGTAAGGCAATCCTGTCCGGTGAGAGAATCGTCGCACGATTCGACCGCCCGGCGTGCCTGATCTCTGGGGTGGGGAAGCTGCTGTGGTGAGCGACGACGGCCGCGCGAGCGGCACGCCAGGCCATATCGCGCCGCTCGACGGCATTCGCGCCGTCGCGGTGGCGATCGTCATGCTCTCGCACGCGGGGCTGGAGCGGATCGTGCCGGGCGGGCTGGGCGTCTCCGCCTTCTTCTTCCTCTCCGGCTATCTCATCACCACGCTGATGCGGGTCGAGCAGACGCGCACCGCGGCGGTGAGCCTGCGCGGCTTCTACGCGCGGCGGGTGCTGCGGATCGTACCGCCGATGTGGATCACGCTGACCATCGGGCTCGTGCTCACGCTCGCGGGGGTGATCGAGGCGGTCAACCAGCCGGGGCTGTCGGCACCCGCGGTGGCGGCGCAATATCTGTTCCTCAACAATTACACCGACAGCTTCGGCTGGAACGGCGGGATCGCCAGCATGCCGATCTGGTCGCTGGCGGTGGAGGAACATTATTATCTCGCCTTCCCGCTGCTCTATATCGGCGTGCTGCGCAAGTTGAGCCCGGCGCGCGCGGCGCTGCTGTGCGCTGGCCTGTGCGCGGTGGTGCTGCTGGTGCGCGGCGGCCATGCGCTCGCGGGCGACCCGCTCGACCAGCTCTATTACTGGTCGCACACGCGGATCGACAGCATCCTGGCCGGATCGTGCCTCGCGCTGTACCGCAACCCGGTGCTCGACGGCACGGCGGCGTGGCGGCCGCGCCGGCGCGAGGTGGCGGGCGCGCTGCTGCTGCTCGCCGCGACGCTGGTGATCCGCGACGAGCTGTTCCGCCAGACGCTGCGCTATTCGCTCCAGTCGCTCGCCTTTTTCGTGCTGTTCGCCGCGGTGCTCCAGTCGCGCGGCCTGGTGGCGCGGCTGCTCGCCGCGGCGCCGATGAAGCGCGTCGGCGATTATTCGTACAGCCTCTATCTCTCGCACCTGCTGCTGCTGGCAGTGGTGATGCAGCTCACCGGCCTCGGGCGCGGCGCCGGGGCGGCGATCGCCTATCCGCTCTCCTTCGGCTATGCCGCGCTGATGTTCCACTACGTCGACCGCCCGCTCGCGCGGGTGCGGCGCGCGCTGCACCGTGGCGGCTATCGCTGGCGTGGCACGGCGCGCTGCGCCGCCGCCTGAGCGCATTTTGCGGGCCGGCGGTTCGACTCAGGCCGCCGCACGCGATAGCGCAGAGCGGCGCGCGGGCGACGGGCCTCAGCGCGGCGGCTTCGCGCTGCCTCCCGGCACGATCACCTTGACGACATCGTCGGGCGCGTCGTGGAGCTTGAGGTAGAGCGCGCCCGCGACCGGGTGCGGCACCGCCAGCTCGCTGCCGACGAAGCCGAGCGGCACCGTCTGCGCCTTCTGGAACGCCGCGTCGCTCGCCACCGCCGCGATCAGGAACAGCTCCTGCCCGCGGAGCGTGCAGTCGGCGCCCTCGCACGTCACCCCGGTGAGGTCGGGAAGGCGGACCACCCGCGCCAGCGGCTGCCAGTCACCGACCAGCTCGCCCTGCACCAGTCGCATCTTGATCGCCCCCGTCGCCGCGGCGCCCAGCGCCTCGCGCGGCGCGAAGCTGGCGACCGCGACGTCGCTGCCGATCAGCTGGAGCTTGCCGCTCGCCACGCTGAGCTTGGCGCTGGCATTGTCGTCGGCCGTCGCCACCTCGATCAGATCGCCCGCGCTCAGCCGCGTGTTGACCGCGCGCGCCGAGAAGGTGAGCGTCGCCTCGGGGGCGAGCGCGAACTCGGGCAATTCGAGCGCGAGCCGATCCGGCGCGGTGGGCGCGGCGACGCTGCGGTTGACCAGCTCGAGCCGTGGGCGCGGCGGGGTGATCGTCGCGCGGACCTCGGTGGTGCGCCCGTCCTTGAGCGTCACCTTGGCATCCGTCGTCCCGGTCGCGACCATCTCGGTATTGGCGTCGGTGGTGAGCGCGAGCCGGTCGCCGCCGCCCATGTCGCGGGTCAGCGCGCCCGCGGCGAAGCGCAGCCCCGCCACCTCGAGCGAGGCGACCTGATCGAGCCGCGCGCCGACCAGCCGCCCCTCCTTGTCGCCGGTGTAGAGCGTGAAGCCCTCGAGCCGGCTTGCCTCGCTCTGCCCCTTGAGCGTCAGCTGCGCGGGCGCGGCGGCGCCGTAATGCGACACCAGCACGGTAAGGTCTCCCGGACGCGCGCGCTGGAGCGGCAGCGTCGCGGTCAGTTCGTCCGACGCGCTCGCCTTCCACGTCACCGCCCGGACCGATCCCGCGCGGTCGCGCAGCGACACCTGCTCGACACAGGAGGCGGCACCGCCCTGGAGCGTCAGCGGCGCGTCGCGGCCGACCACCACCGTGTCATCGGGCTTGGGCTGCCACGCCGCGGGGGCGCCATTCTGCAGCGGGAAGCGCGGGCCGGTGAAGCTGTCGAAGCCCCATCGCCCGGTCAGCGTCGCCTCGCCGATCGTGCTCGCGCCCAGCTTCTGCGCGTCGGGCCCGACCACCAGCCCGCCGCGCTCGGCATCGGCGGTGACCGGCAGTTCCACCGTCTTGCCGTCGGCCAGCGCGAGCCGCAGCGTCAGCGCGCGCGCGTAATCGGTCGCGAACACCAGCGGCGCGTCCTCCAGCGGCAGCACGAGGCCGGGCTTGGCGAGGCACACCGCGTCCTTGAGCGCGGCGCGCAACGGGGGCGGCGCGGCCGAGCCGATCGGGGGCAGCGGCGCGACCAGCACCGATTTGGGATTCTGGAACGACGGCGGCGTGTTGAGCTGGAGCCGCAGCCGGTCGTTCTGCCCCACCGCCAGCGCGGGGGCATATTGATAGTCGGCGCTGCGGAACACGCCGAACAGCCGCGCGAAATCCCGCGCCAGCGAGATATAGGGGCTGAACTCGCCCGCGCCGCCCTCCTTGGTGGCGGCGAGGCTGTAGGCGAATTGGGTGGTGGTGCCGCCGATCACGTCGATCATCGAGGCCGCGCCGCCGCCGGTCTGGAGCACCATGCCGTCGCGGTTCTGCGTCAGGCACGCGGCCTGGAGCGCGCGGCTGCGCGCGAGGCAATCGGCGTTGAGCTTGATCCCCAGCGTGCTGGCGAGCGCGGTGGAAACGGGGACGAGCCGCTCGGGCGCGCTCTCCTCGGCGCGCGCGACCCCGGTGACGAAGGTCTCCAATCGGGCGCGGTCGAGCGAGGCCTGATACAGATCCTGCGCGGCGCGGACGAACACGCCGGGGCGGCCGCGCACCGCCTTGACCAGCGCGTTGAACCCGCCGCCGGTCTCGGGCGCCATCAGCGCGATCGCCTGCTGCGCGCCCTCGGGCACCTTGACGCTGAGCGTCGCCTTCTTGGGGTTCCACGTCTCGGCCTCGTAGAACCAGTTCTTGGGCGGCGGGTTGGTCGCGCCGCGCAGGAACACGAGGACGAGCAGGTAGCGCGCCGCCTGATCCTCGGGCAGGTCGGCCTTGAGCTCGAGCTGGTCGCCCGCGCGCAGTCCCGGCACCTGGCCGATCGGCAGCGTCACCTTGTCGCGCGTCACCGACATGGTCAGCGCGGGGCCGACGAGATCGAAGCTGTTGCCCTGCGCGCTCGCCGCCACGGCCGAGAACAGGAGCGAGGCGAGCGCCAGCAGCGCCGGCAACCGGTGGAGAAGAAGCCGCATCACCCCTCGCTATAGACCAGCCGCGCGCGACCGCGCCACCGCCACCGTGGGTGGCGCGCGATCTGGGCGGGGATGCGGCGGCGAGATGGGGATGATGGGGCGAGGCTATCGCGGTGTCGATAAGGTGCGAAACATGCTCCCAAAGAGATGCGGCACGGTCATTCTAGAGCGGGACCTAAACCGCTTGAGCCGTGCTCCGGCGAACGCCGGAGCCTAGGGCCGCAGGCGCGACGCTCGCGGCTCTGGGCTCCTGCGGCCGCAGGAGCACCACGCTGGTTCACACCAGAGGGATCGGTGATCGACAATCTGCCCGGGCCCGATGGTGCGATGTGCGAAGACCCGATGCGGCGCGATGGAGTAGAGGATGCCGTCTCCTCGCCAAAAACGGCGGCGGATGCGCGGAGCCTCGGGAAAGCCGCGGCGGCATCGCCCGTCCGGCGCGCGGTCTCGCGCAGTTCGGCGACGAGCGACAGCGCACGCGCAGAATGATCATGAGCGAGCTAAGTCACGACCCAAGCGACCTCCTACGTCGTTAACCGTCCATCAACCAAATTCCGGCATCTCCTCGCCATCACGGGTCACAGGATCGGGCGAGGACGATGGCGGGTTCTGGGGCTGGCGCGACGGGAACGGTGGACGTCGCCATCATCGGTGCCGGTCCAGCGGGGCTCACCGCGGCCTATCTGCTCACCAAGGCGGGCTTTAGCGTCGCGGTGCTGGAGAAAGACCAGCGCTACGTCGGCGGGATCAGCCGTACCGTCGAGCACCAGGGCTTCCGCTTCGACATCGGCGGGCACCGCTTCTTCTCCAAGTCGAAGGACGTGGTCGATCTCTGGAACGAGATCCTGCCGCACGACTTCATCGAGCGCCCGCGGATGAGCCGCATCTATTACGAGGGCAAGTTCTACAGCTATCCGCTGCGCGCGTTCGAGGCGCTGGGGCATCTCGGCATCGTCCGCTCGGCGCTGTGCATGGCCAGTTTCGCCAAGGCGCAGCTGTTGCCGCGACGGCGCGTGCGGAGCTTCGAGGACTGGACCGTCAACGCCTTCGGCCACATGCTCTACTCGATCTTCTTCAAGACTTATACCGAGAAGGTCTGGGGCATGCCGTGCGACGAGATGAGCGCGGACTGGGCGGCGCAGCGAATCAAGGGCCTGTCGCTCGGCAAGGCGGTGATCGACGGGGTCAAGCGCTCGCTCGGGCTCAACAAGCGCCCCAATGACGGGATGCAGGCCAAGACCCTGCTCGAGAACTTCCGCTACCCGCGGCTCGGGCCGGGGATGATGTGGGAGGCGGCGCGCGACCGCGTCGTCGAGCGCGGCGGGCACGTGCTGATGGGGCACGCGCTGCGCCAGATCCACCACCATGCGCCGAGCGGGCGCTGGACGGTGAGCGCCACCACCCAGACGGGCATTACCACGCTCGACGCCGCGCACGTGATCTCCTCGGCACCGATGCGCGAGCTGGCGAGCCGCATCCATCCGCTGCCCGCCTCGCTGCCCGAGGCCGCGAACCTGAAATATCGCGACTTCCTCACCGTCGCGCTGATGATCCGCGCGCCCGAGCTGTTCCCGGACAACTGGATCTACATCCACGATCCCAAGGTGAAGGTGGGGCGGATCCAGAACTTCCGCTCCTGGTCGCCCGAGATGGTGCCCGATCCCACGATCGCCTGCGTCGGCCTGGAATATTTCTGCTTCGAGGGCGACGGGCTGTGGACCTCCAGCGACGAGCAGCTGGTCGCGCTGGCGACGCGCGAGATGGCGGCGCTGGGGCTGTGCGACCCGTCGCACGTCGTCGGCGGCACCGTGGTGCGGCAGGAGAAGGCCTATCCCGTCTACGACGAGGACTATGCGCAGAACGTCGACATGCTGCGGCGCGAGCTGGAGGGGCGCTACCCCACGCTCCACTGCGTCGGCCGCAACGGCATGCACCGCTACAACAACCAGGACCACGCGATGATGACCGCGATGCTGACGGTCCGCAACATCCAGGCCGGCGCGCGCGTGTACGACACCTGGGCGGTCAACGAGGACGCCGAATATCACGAGAGCGGCACCGAGGGCGAGGCCGCCGCGCTCGCCAGCCTGCGCCAGGTTCCCGGCCGGCTCAAGGCGGCGTGACGCGGTGATCGCGACGCTCGGCGGCAGGGTGCGGCGCCACCCCGTCGCCATCGTGCTGGCGGGCTGGGGCGCGATCGCGCTCGCACTGGTGGCGGCGAGCTGGGAGGCGATCGCGGGGCGGCAGTTCATCGACGCCGACGACGCGATGCGGCTGCTCGAGGTGCGCGACTGGCTCGCGGGCCAGAGCTGGTTCGATGTTGCGCAGCACCGCCTCAACCGCGGCGATTTCCCGATGCACTGGTCGCGACTGGTCGACCTGCCGCTGGCGGGCACGATGGCGCTGCTGCACCCGCTGCTCGGCACCGCGCGGGCCGAGACGGTGGCGCTGGTGGCGGTGCCGCTGATGACCTTGCTGGCGGTGATCGCGCTGGTCGCGCTGGTGACGCGGCGCCTCGCGGGGCGCGCGCTGGTGCCGCAGGCGGTGCTGCTCGTCGCGCTCGCCGCGGGGTTGCTGTTCCAGTTCCGCCCGTTGCGGATCGATCACCACGGCTGGCAGATCGCCGCCGCGCTGGCCGCCGTCGCCGCGCTGCTCGGCGCGCCGACGCGGCGCGGCGGGGCGATCGCCGGGGCGGCGCTGGCGGTGCTGCTGACCATCTCGCTCGAGGGGCTGCCGATCGCCGCCGCGATCGGTGCCGCCGCGGCGCTCGCCTGGGCAGGGCGCCCCGCGCGCGGCGCGATGGTGCGCGCGCTCGGCTGGACGCTCGCGCCGCTCGCCACCGCGCTCCATCTCGTCACGCGCGGGCCGCTCTGGGCGCAGCCGGCTTGCGACGCGATGGCGCCCGCGTGGCTCGCCACCTTATGGCTCGCCGCCGCGGCGCTCACCGCGGCCACCGCGCTGGGCGGACGCGGCCTCGCGGTCCGGCTCGCCGGGCTGAGCGCGGCGGGGGCGCTCACCGCGGCGGCGCTGCTCGTCGCCGCGCCGGATTGCCTGGCCGGGCCGTTCGCGACGCTGCCGCCGCTGGTCTATCGCGACTGGTACCTCAAGGTGCTCGAAGGCCGTCCGCTGTGGGAGCAGCCGCACACCCTGGTCGTCGCGGTGCTGGGTCTGCCGGTGGCGGGGCTGATCGGTGGGGTGCTGGCGTGGCGCCGGCTGCCGCCGCGTGCGCTGACCGCCGCCGCGCGCGAGCGCTGGGCCGTATACCTGTTGCTGCTGGTGGCGTCGATCGCGGTGGCGGTCGCGGTCGGGCGCGCCACCGCCACCGCCAACGCGCTCGCGGTGCCCGGCGCGGCGGTGCTGCTCGCGACGATGCTGCGACGCGCGCGCGCGCTCCGCACCGCGCCGGCGCGCGTCGTCGCGACGTTGGCCGCGCTGCTGCTCGCCTCGCCGGGGCAGGTCGCCGGGGTGGCGCTGATCCTGCTGCCCGGCGCGGTCGAGCGCGCACGCCTGCCGGGACATCGCGCGCCCTGCAACGCCGCCAGCGACGTGCGCGCGCTCGCCGCGCTGCCGCCCGCGATCGTCTTCGCCCCGCTCGACGTCACCCCCGAGCTGCTGGTCAGCACGCGGCATCGCGCCGTGGCGGGCGGCTATCACCGCGGCGCGCGCGCGATCGAGCAGGTGCTGCTCGGCTTCACGCTGCCGCCCGAGCGCGCGCGCCGCGCCGTGGCGGCGAGCGGCGCCTCCTATCTGGCGGTCTGTCCGGGGTTGCCCGAGGCCGAGCAGTTCCGCCGCACCGCGCCCGACGGACTGTGGGCGCGGCTGGAACGCGGCGAGCGCATCGCTTGGCTCACGCCGCTGCGGGTGCGCGGGCCGGTGCTGGCGTGGCGGGTGGAGCGCGCGCCCGCGCGCGTCACCGCTCCGCTCACGCCGCCCGCCCCCTTGCCCGCGGGGGTCGCCCGCCACTAAGGCGCTCGCGATGCAGGCAGAGCGGCTCCATTGGTGGCAGACGCGGTGGTTCGTGCTCGCCGCCATGGTGGCGGCGTGCGTGCCGCTGCTGTGGCCCGACATTCCCCCGATCGTCGACCTGCCCGGTCACATGGGACGCTATCGCGTCCAGCTCGACCGCGGCGCGCACCCGTGGCTGACCGACTGGTATCAGTTCCGCTGGGCGCTGATCGGCAACCTCGGGGTCGATCTGCTGATCGAGCCGCTCACGCCGCTGATCGGGCTGGAGCCCGCGGTGAAGCTGATCATCCTCACCATCCCCGCGCTGACCGTCGGCGGGCTGCTGTGGATCGCGCGCGAGGTACACGGCCGCATCCCGCCCACCGCCCTGTTCGCGCTGCCGCTGGCCTATGGCTATCCGTTCCACTTCGGCTTCGTGAACTTCGCGCTGTCGATGAGCTGGGCGCTGTGCCTGTTCGCGCTGTGGCTGCGGCTGGCGCGGCTGGGGCGGTTCACGCTTCGGGCGATCGTGTTCGTGCCGCTGTCGTGCCTGTTGTGGGTGGGGCATACCTTCGGCTGGGGCGTGCTGGGCGTGCTGGCCTTCTCGAGCGAACTGATCCGCCAGCACGACCGGCGCAAGGACCGCCCGAGCGAACCGTCGAGCGGCGGACATTGGCTGGAGAGCTGGGTCCGCGCCGGGCTCGGCTGCGTCCCGCTCGCGCTGCCGATGCTGCTGATGGTGGCGTGGCGCTCGGGCGCCGACGTCACCGGGCAGACCGCCGACTTCTTCTACTGGCGCACCAAGATCGCCTGGATCGTGATGGCGCTGCGCGACCGCTGGCTGTGGTTCGACGTCGCCAGCATGGCGGTGATCTACCTCGTGCTGTTCAAGGCGGTGCGCGATCCGCGGATGGGCTATTCGCGGCATCTCGGGCTGTCGGCGCTGTTCATGCTGCTGGTCTATGTGCTGCTGCCGCGGATCGTCTTCGGCTCGGCCTATGCCGACATGCGGATGGCGCCGTTCATGATCGCGGTGGCGGTGATCGCGATCCGTCCGAAGCCCGGCGCGGACCTGCGCCATGCCGCGCTGCTCGCGGCGGCGGGGCTGAGCTTCTACGCGGCCCGGCTGGGCGCGACGACGATCAGCTTTGCGCGCTTCGACGCTGACTATGACGCCGAGCTGGCCGCGCTGCCGCACGTGCCGGTGGGGGCGCGGCTGATCAGCTTCGTCGGGCACAATTGCGTCAACGCCTGGCGCATGTCGCGGCTGGAGCATCTGCCCGCGATCGCGCTGGAGCGGCGGCTGGCCTATACCGACGATCAATGGTCGATGGCGGGGGCGCAGTTGCTCACCGTGCGCTATCGCGAGGCGGGGCCGTATGCGCACGATCCGACGCAGATCGTGACCTCGATCAAATGCCCGCTCGAATGGTGGCGGCCGATCAACTACGCGCTGGCGCGCTTCCCGCGCGACGCCTTCGACTATGTGTGGCTGGTGCGACCGCCGGCGTACAATCCGCGCTTCACCGCGGGGCTGATCCCGGTGTGGCGCTCGCCGACGAGCAACTCGGCGCTGTTCCGCGTCGACCATGACGCCGCCGCGATCGAGGCCAGCGACGAGGAGCTCGGCGTGCCCAAGTGGCTGATCGCGCGGATGCAGCGTCGCAAGGAGCGGCTCGAGCGGCTGCGCGAGCGGCAGGAGCGAGAGCAGGAGCGGCTCGAGCGGCTGCGGGTCGAGCAAGAGCGGTGACGGGCCGGAACGTGACGCCGCTCGGCCGCTCCTCCGCCTGACCGGGGAGGATCGGGTCACCCGCGGCGGAAGGGGGTCATCTCTCCCAGGAAGGCCTGTTCCTGCGCCACCGCGGCGCGCTCGCGCACGAGGAAGTCGGCCACCGCGCGGCGGAACGACGCGTCCGGGATGTAATGCGCCGACCAGGTCGGCACCGGGACATAGCCGCGCGCGAGCTTGTGCTCGCCCTGCGCCCCCGCCTCCACCCGCGCCAGACCGCGCGCGATCGCGGCGTCGATCGCCTGATAATAACAAAGTTCGAAGTGGAGGAACGGCACCTCCTCGGTGCAGCCCCAGTAACGGCCGTACAGGGCGTCCGCGCCGATCAGGTTGAGCGCCCCGGCGACCGGCACGCCGTCACGCTCGGCCAGGATCAGCAGCACGCGGTCGCCCAGCGCCTGCCCCAGCAGCGGGAAGAAGCCGCGGGTCAGATAGGGGCGCCCCCATTTGCGGCTGCCGGTGTCCTGGTAGAAGCCCCAGAAGGCGTCCCACTCGCGCGTGCCGATCGCGTCGCCGACGAGATGGCGGATCGTCAGCCCCGCCACCGCAGCGGCGCGCTCCTTGCGGATCGCCTTGCGCTTGCGGCTCGCCAACGCGCCGAGAAAGTCGTCGAACGTGGCATAGCCCTGGTTCTGCCAGTGATATTGCGTGCCCTCGCGGATCAGCCAGCCCGCGCGCTCGAAGTCCGCCACCTGATCGTCGACGACGAAGGTGGCGTGCGCGGACGACAGGTCGTGGCGATCGGTCACCGCCTCCAGCGCGGCGATCAGCGCGGGCGCCGCGGCGGCGTCGCGCAGCAGCAGCCGCGCGCCCGGCACCGGGGTGAAGGGCACCGCGACCTGGAGCTTGGGATAATAGGCGCCACCGGCGCGCTCCCACGCGTCGGCCCAGCCATGGTCGAAGACATATTCGCCCTGGCTGTGGCTCTTGGCATAAGCGGGCGCGATCGCCGCGGGGGCACCGTCGGCGCCGTCGACCACCACCGGGATCGGTTGCCAGCCACTGCGCCCCCCGACGCTGCCCGACCCTTCCAGCGCCGTGAGAAAGGCGTGGCCGAGGAAAGGGTTGTCGGGGCCGGCGCAGGCGTCCCACTGGTCGGCGGGGATCGCAGCGACGCCATCGGCGATACGCGCGGTGAGCGGGGTCATCGCGCCCTAGGTAAGCGCGCGCACCGCCGGGTTAAAGCGCGGCTCGTCACCCCGAGTTGCGCAGCGCGGTGGCGATCGCGTTGATCGAGAGCAGGATGCCCTCGCGCACGCGCTCGTCGGCCTCGCCCGAGCGGTGGCGCTTCATCAGCTCGATCTGAAGCAGGTTGAGCGGCTCGATATAGGGCAGCCGCAACCGGATCGAGGCGTCGAGCGCCGCATGCTTCTCGAGCAGGTGCGACTGGCCGGTGACGTCGAGCAACCCGTCGTGGGTCTGCTGCCAGCCGTCGCGGATGCGCCCGAACACGCTGTCGCGCAGCCCCGCGTCCTCGACCAGCCCGGCGTAGCGCGCGGCGATCCCCATATCCGACTTGGCGAGCACCATCTCCATGTTAGCGAGCGTCGCGGCGAACAGCGGCCAGCCCTGCGCCATCTCGCGCAGCAGCGCGCGATCCTCGAAGTCGGCGATCGCCTGGCCGACGCCGTACCAGCCCGGCAGCATCACGCGCGCCTGGGCCCAGCTGAACACCCAGGGGATGGCGCGCAGATCCTCGATCGCGTCCGACTGTTTGCGGCTGGCGGGGCGGCTGCCGATCTTGAGCCCGGCGATCTCGGCGATCGGCGTCATCTGGCGGAAGAATGTGCGGAACCCCTCGGTCTCATAGACCAGCCCGCGATAGGCGCGGAAGGCGGCGCCGGAGAGCCGGTCCATCGCCGCGGCGAAGCTGGCATTGTCGCTGTTCGACAGCTGCTCGGGCTCGAGGCTGGCGAGCAAGGTCGCCGAGGCCATCGCCTCCAGGTTGGTGGTGGCGCTCTCGCGCGTGCCATATTTGCCCGCGATCACCTCGCCCTGTTCGGTGATGCGGATGCGGCCCTGCACCGTGCCCGCGGGCTGCGCGCGGATCGCGGCGAAGCTGGACCCCCCGCCGCGCCCGACCGCGCCACCGCGGCCGTGGAACAGCTGCATGCCGACCCCGGCGGCGTCGAACACCGGCTTCAGCGCGGTCGAGGCGCGCGACAGCTGCCACGTCGAGGTGAGATAGCCGCCGTCCTTGTTGCTGTCCGAATAGCCGATCATCACTTCCTGATGGCCGCGCGCGCGCGCGATGTCGCGCACTTCGGGGATGGCGAACCACTCGGTCATGATCGCGGGCGCGGCCTCGAGATCCTCGATCGTCTCGAACAAGGGCACCGCCATCACCGCGGCGATCGCGGGCGAATCCTCGACGGCCGGGCGGTACAGCCCGACCTCCTTGAGCAGCAGGTGGACCTCGAGCAGGTCGGACACCGACTTGGTCATCGAGACGATATACTGGCGGATGCACGCCGCGCCGTAGGTGGCATGCGCCTCGGCCGCGGCCTGGACGATCGCCAGCTCGGACGCGGTCTCGTCCGAATAGCTGGTGAAGCGGCTGGTCAGCGGGCGCGGCGTCGCCAGCTCCTGGCGCAGCAGCATGACGCGCGCGTCCTCGTCGAGCGCGGCATAGTCGGCGCACACGCCCGCACGGCGCAGCATCTCGGCGACGACGCGCTCGTGCACCGCGCTGTTCTGGCGCAGGTCGAGCGTGGCGAGGTGAAAGCCGAACACCTCGACCGCGCGGATCAGCCGCCCGATCGCGCCGCCGCTGCCGAGCAGCCCGGCGCCTTCGGCCGAGAGCGGGCGCGCGATGGTCACCAGATCGGCGCGCAGCGCGGCGGGATGCGGATAGGGCTCGCCGGCGAGCTTGCCCGGGCGCGGCGCGGGCTCGCCGGTCAGCGCCGCATAGGTCGCCGCGGTGCGCGCGTAGATACCGCTGATCGCGCGGCGGTAGGGTTCGTCGCTGCGCGTCTCGGAGATGTCGCCGCTCGCCTCGGCGAGCGCGAGCACGCCCTCGTCCACCGCGGCGTGATGCGCGGAGATCGACAGCTCGGCGCCCATCGCGTGGAGCTGGTCGAGATAATAGCCCAGCACCGCGCGCGAGGCCCGCGCCAGCGCGGCGCGCAGGCTGTCCGCGGTGACGAAGGGGTTGCCGTCGCGGTCGCCGCCGATCCAGCTCCCCGGACGCAGGAAGGCGGGGACGCGCGCGCCCAGCGCACGGTCCCAGCGCTGGTAGAGCGCGGGGATCACGGGGAGGAAGACGTCGCGCAGATAGCTCAGCGCGGTCTCGACCTCGTCGGTGACGTACAGCCGCTCGCGCCGCAGCACGCGCGTCTGCCACAGCAGCGCGACCTGGCGCACGATCGCCTCGTCGACCTGATCGCCCTCGGGGGTGATGTCGATGCCGCGATCGCGCAGCGCCATCAGCTGTGCGACGCGGTTGCGGTGGTCGATCATGCTCTTGCGCCGCACCTCGGTGGGGTGGGCGGTGAGCACCGGCGCGATCAGCGCGCGGTCGAGCAGCGCGAGCACCGCGTCGCGGTCTACCCCTGCCCCATCGAGCCGCCCGAGCGCGGCGGCGACGTCGGCGCCATCCTCGGCGGCGATCCCCTGGCGATCCTCCGCGAGATTGGCGAGCATCGAGAAGAGCATGAAGCCGCGCACGAAATCGAGCGTCTCGTCGAGGTCGAGCGCCCCCAGCCCGAAATCGGGCGATCCCTGATGGTTGCCGCGGTGACGCTCGACCGAGGCGGAGCGGATCGCCTCGGTCCGCTCGTACAACGTCTCGCCGCCATAAGCGCGGATCACGTCGCCGAGCACGCGCCCGAGATAGCGGACGTCGGGATTGTTGGTGATCGGGGGGAGTGTGGCCATCGCGCGATGCTGCGCTGCGGAAGCCCTGGGGTCAACCGCTTGCGGCGCCGTGGCGACCGCGCATCGGGTCGCGAGAGGATTGATCCGGGGCGCGGCGTGCCGCTACGGAGCGGGGCCGGCGCGCGCGGCGGCGCGACCAAGACGAAGGTGACGAATGACCGATACCGACGAGCTCCAGACCCACCTGCTCGCCGCGATCGCCGCGGCGGCGGGGCTCGACGCGCTCGAGGCGGTGCGGGTCGAGGCGCTCGGCAAGCAGGGGCGCGTCACCGCTCTGCTCAAGACGCTGGGCGCGCTCTCACCCGAGGAGCGCCAGGCGCGCGGCCCCGCGATCCACCAGCTCCGCGAGGCCGTCACCGCCGCGATCGCCGCGCGCAAGGCGGTGCTGGAACAGGTCGCGCTCGACGCGCAGCTCGCCAGCGAGGCGCTCGACATGACGCTCCCGGTCGACCTGCCCGCGGGCGGCACGGTCCATCCGGTCAGCCAGGTGATGGACGAGCTGGCCGAGATCTTCGCCGACCTCGGCTTCGCGGTCGCCACCGGGCCCGAGATCGAGGACGACTGGCATAATTTCGGCGCGCTCAACATCCCGGACACGCACCCGGCGCGCGCGATGCAGGACACGTTCTACGTCGCGCAAGCCGAGGGTGCCGAGAGCGCGCCGCTGGTGCTGCGCACGCATACCTCGCCGGTGCAGATCCGCACCATGGTCGAGGTCGCGCGCCGCCAGAACGGCGCGGGCGCGCCGATCCGCATCATCGCGCCCGGCCGCGTCTATCGCTCCGACTGGGACGCGACCCACACGCCAATGTTCCATCAGGTCGAGGGGCTGGTGATCGACAAGGGCATCACGCTCGGCCACCTGAAGTGGACACTCGAGACCTTCCTCAAGGCCTTCTTCGAGCGCGACGACGTCGTGCTGCGGCTGCGGCCGAGCTATTTCCCCTTCACCGAGCCCTCCGCCGAGGTCGACGTCGGCTTCTCGGTCGAGAAGGGCAAGCGCGTCATCGGCGGTAGCGAGGGATGGATGGAGGTGCTCGGCAGCGGCATGGTCCACCCGCGCGTGATCGCCAATTGCGGGCTCGATCCCGACGAGTGGCAGGGCTTCGCCTTCGGCTGCGGGATCGACCGGCTGGCGATGCTCAAGTACGGCATCGACGACCTGCGCCCGATGTTCGAGGCCGACACGCGCTGGCTCCACCACTATGGCTTCGCCGCGCTAGACGTCCCGACCCTGTCGGGCGGCGTCGGCACCCCCGCCTGACCTTCCTTCAGCTCCGGACGAACCGATGAAATTCACGCTCTCCTGGCTCAAGGACCATCTCGACACGAGCGAGCCGCTCGACTCGATCGTCGCCGCGCTCACCCGCGTCGGGCTCGAGGTGGAGGGGGTCGAGAATCCCGCCGCGCGGCTCGGCGGCTTCCGCGTCGCGCGCGTGCTCACCGCCGCGCCGCACCCGCAGGCGGACAAGCTCCAGGTGCTCACGGTCGAGGCCGGCCCCGAGGTCAACGGCGGCGCGCCGCTCCAGGTGGTGTGCGGCGCGCCCAACGCGCGCGCCGGGCTGGTCGGCGTGTTCGGCACCGCGGGCGCGACCGTCCCCGCCAACGGCATGGTGCTGCGCGTCGCCGCGATCCGCGGAGTCGAGTCGAACGGCATGATGTGCTCGTCGCGCGAGCTCGAGCTGGGCGACGACCATGACGGCATCATCGAGCTGCCCGCCGATGCGCCAGTGGGCACCGCCTTCGCCGATTACGCCGGGCTCGACGACGCGGTGATCGACGTGTCGATCACGCCCAACCGCCCAGATTGCATGGGCGTGCGCGGCATCGCGCGCGATCTCGCCGCGGCGGGGCTCGGCACGCTCGTGCCGCTGACCGTGCCGGACGTACCGGGCGACGGCCCCGGCCCCGACGTGCGGATCGAGGATGGCGCGGGCTGCCCCGCCTTCTACGCGCAGGCGGTCTCAGGCCTCAGCAACGGCGAGTCGCCCGAGTGGATGCGGCGCCGTCTCCGCGCGATCGGGCAGAAGCCGATCTCGGCCCTGGTCGACATCACCAATTACCTCACCGTCGACCTCGGCCGCCCGCTGCACGTCTACGATCGCGCGCATCTCTCCGGCGGCCTCGTCGCGCGCCAGGCGCGCGACGGCGAGAGCGTCGAGGCGCTCAACGGCCGGACCTACGTGCTCGCCGCGGGCATGACCGTGATCGCGGACGACGCCGCGGTACACGATATCGGCGGCATCATGGGCGGCGCGCACTCGGGCGTGTCCGCGACGACCACCGACGTGATCATCGAGTGCGCCTATTTCGCGCCCGACGCGATCGCGCGCACCGGCCAGAAGCTGGCGCTGACCAGCGACGCGCGCCAGCGCTTCGAGCGCGGCGTCGACCCGGCGTTCCTCGACGACGGGCTCGCGATCGCCACCTTCCTCGTCCGGGAATATTGCGGCGGCACCGCCAGCAATGTCACGCGCGTGGGAGCGCCGCCGGTGGCGATGCCGAGCTATGCCTACGACCCGGCGCGCGCCGCGACGCTCGGCGGCCTCGACGTGCCGGCCGAGCGGCAGCGCGCGATCCTCGAGTCGCTCGGCTTCACCGTCTCACCCGAGTGGCAGGTCACCCCGCCGACCTGGCGCCCCGACGTCGACGGCACCGCCGACCTCGTCGAGGAGGTGATCCGGATCGAGGGGCTCGACCGCGTCGAGTCGGTCGCGCTCCCGCGCCTGTCCGGTGTCGCGCGCCCGACCGCCACGCCCGAGCAGAAGGTCGAGCGCTGCCTCCGCCGCGCCGCCGCGGCGCGCGGGCTTGGCGAGGCAGTGACGTGGAGCTTCGTCGCGCAGCGCCACGCCGCGGTGTTCGGCGGGGGCGCCTGGACGCTCGCCAACCCGATCAGCGAGGAGCTCAAGGTGATGCGGCCCTCGCTGCTCCCTGGGCTGCTCGCCGCCGCCGAGCGCAACCTGCGCCAGGGCGCGGAGAGCGTGCGGCTGTTCGAGCTGGGCCGGCGCTATCTGGCGAAGGACGGCGCGCCGCACGAGCGCGCGACGCTTGGGCTCGTGCTCGCGGGCGACCGCCGCGCGCGCGGCTGGCGCGAGGGCAAGGCCGCCGGCTTCGACGCCTATGATGCGAAGGCCGAGGCGCTGGCGCTGCTCGCCGCGGCGGGCGCGCCGGTCGACAATCTCCAGGTGATGGGCGAGGCGGGCGACGCCTTCCATCCCGGCCGCTCGGGGACGCTGCGGCTCGGCCCCAAGACGGTGCTGGCATCGTTCGGCGCGGTCCATCCCGCGGTCCTGCGCGCCTTCGACCTGTCCGGCCCGGCCGCCGCGGTCGAGCTGTACCTCGACTCGCTGCCGGCGAAGCGCGGCAACGGCTTCATGCGGGCGGCCTATGCGCCGCCAGCGCTCCAGCCGGTGCGGCGCGACTTCGCCTTCCTGGCCCCCGCCGCGCTCACCGCCGAGGCGCTGACGCGCGCCGCCAAGGGCGCCGACAAGGCCGCGATCGTGCGCGCGCGCGTGTTCGACGTGTTCACCGGCACGGGCGTGCCCGAGGGGCAGAAGTCGGTCGCGCTGGAGGTGGTGCTCCAGCCGGGCGAGAAGAGTTTCACCGACGCCGAACTCAAGGCGATCGCCGACAAGGTGGTCGCCGCGGCGGGCAAATTGGGAGCGACCCTGCGTGGCTGAGTGGATCCGACTCTCGAACGGGGTGCTGGGCGCGGCGATCGACCCGCACGGCGCGCAGCTCTCGTCGCTGACCGACGCCGACGGGCGCGAGCTGATGACCGACGCCGACCCGCGCTTCTGGAACGGGCGCGCGCCGATCCTCTTCCCGGTGGTAGGCGCGCCCTCGGGCGAGACGATCCGCGTCGACGGCGTCGACTATCCGATGCGCAAGCACGGCTTCGCGCGCCGCAGCGACTTCGCCGTCATCGAGGCGACGCCGACCCGCGCGGTGTTCGCGCTGACCGACGATGCCGCGACGCGCGCGCGCTACCCGTTCGCCTTCCGGCTCGAGCTGGCCTATACGCTCGATGGCGCGACGCTGGCGATCGAGGCGACCGTCGCCAACCCCGCGGACGTGCCACTGCCGGCGAGCTTCGGCTTCCACCCCGCCTTCGCCTGGCCGCTCCCCTATGGCGAGCCGCGCGCCGACCACCGCATCGTCTTCGCCGCGGACGAGCCGGCGCGGCTGCGCAGCATCGCGGCCGACGGCACGATCGCGGCGGAGACGGTGCCCTCCCCGCTCGACGGGCGCGTGCTGCGGCTCGACGACGCTCTGTTCGCGCATGACGCGCTGGTGTGGGACGAGGTAATGTCGCAGTCGGTGCGCTACGGCGCGGACGCGGGTCCGCAGCTCGAGATCGCTTTCCCGGATACGCCCAAGCTGGGGATCTGGACCAAGCCGGGGGCGGCGTTCGTGTGCGTCGAGCCGTGGCACGGCATCGCCGACCCCGAGGGCTATACCGGCGAGTATCGCGACAAGCCCGGCGTGTTCGAGGTCGCGCCCGGCGGCGAGAAGCGCATCACGATGAGCGTGACGTTGGTGGGTTGACCCACCCCCGCACACCTTAGACGCCGTTCATCCCAGCAGGTCGCGATATTCCGGGTGCCGCTCGATGAAGGCGCGAACGAAGCGGCATTGCGGCACCACGCGCAGCCGCTGGTCGCGCGCCGAATCGAGCGCCGCCCGGATCAGCCGCGAGCCCACGCCGCGCCCCTCGATCGCCGGTGGCACCAACGTGTGCGTGAAGACGATCGTGTCGCCCTCGAGCTGATAGGCCGCGACCGCGCGTTCGCCGGCCACCTCCAGCTCGAATTCCTGCTCGGAGCGATTGTCGCGGACGCGCTCGACGCTCATGACACGGGCGCCGCGGCGGGCGCATCGGGTGCGCGTGCGACCGGGGAGGCGGGCGTGCTCTTCGGCCCGGCCCCGGTCGCGCCGGCAGGCTCGCGCTCGCACGCCGCGAGCAGCACTGTCGCACCTAGGGCAATCAGCGCCGCGTGACGGCGCGGGATGGTCGATCGTCCGGGAAACATGCGGGCACTACGCCCCGCCCCCGCCGCGCGTTCCCGCGCGCGCCGCACGATCGCCGTAGCGGGCCGTGTGGTGGCGGCAGCGAACGAGTCGGCGTTTCGTGAAGGACGCGTGCGCCGGCGCGCCGATCAGACTCCCCCCCCGCCCCGTCGCGTCACTGCGCCGGTTGCCCTCTGCGGTGCGCGCGCCTAGGTCGGGCACGCCCATGGCGCTCGACCCGCTTCCCCAGCTCCAGACGATCTTCGGCTTTCCCGCCTTCCGCGGCGTGCAGGAGCAGGTCGTCACGCGCGTGCTCGCGGGCGAGCGAACGCTCGCGGTGATGCCGACCGGCGCGGGCAAGTCGCTCTGCTACCAGCTGCCCTCGGCGATGCTGGAGGGGACGTGCGTGGTGGTCAGCCCGCTGATCGCGCTGATGCACGACCAGCTCCGCGCCGCCACCGCGGTCGGCCTGCGCGCCGCCACGCTGACCAGCGTCGACGAGAACAAGGCCGAGACGCGCGGGCGCTACCTCGATGGCGGGCTCGACCTGCTGTACGTCGCGCCCGAGCGCGCCTCCACCGCCGACTTCCGCGACCTGCTCGAGCGCGGCCGCCCCGCATTGTTCGCGATCGACGAGGCGCATTGCGTCAGCGAGTGGGGCCATGACTTCCGCCCCGACTATCGCCTGCTGCGCCCGCTGCTCGACGCCTTCCCCGAGGTGCCGCGGCTGGCGCTGACCGCCACCGCCGACGCGCACACGCGCGCCGACATCCTCGAGCAGCTCGGCATCCCGCACGACGGCATGATCGTCGCGGGGTTCGACCGGCCCAACATCCGCTACGCGATCCGCCCCAAGGACAACAGCACGCGCCAGATCGCCGACGTGGTGCGCGACACGCCCGGCCCCGGCATCGTCTACGTCCAGACCCGCGCCGCGACCGAGAAGATGGCGGCGCAGCTCACCGCGCTCACCGGCCGCCCGGTGCGCGCCTACCACGCCGGGCTCGATCCCGCGGTGCGCGCGCGCAACCAGGCCGATTTCGTCGCCTCGGAGGACATGGTGATGTGCGCCACGGTCGCCTTCGGCATGGGGATCGACAAGCCCGACGTCCGCTTCGTCGCGCATGCCGGCCTGCCCAAGTCGATCGAGGCTTATTACCAGGAGACCGGCCGCGCCGGGCGCGACGGCGACCCCGCGGTGGCGCATCTCTTCTGGGGCGCGGAGGATTTCGCGCGCGCGCGGCAGCGCATCGGCGAGGTGGAACAGCACCGCCAGCCGGGCGAGCGCCAGCGGCTCGCCGCGCTCGGCGCGCTGGTGGAGACCGCGGGCTGCCGCCGCGCCATCCTGCTGCGCCACTTCGGCGAGCATCCGCCCGAGCGCTGCGGCAATTGCGACAACTGCCTGTCGCCCCCCGCCGCGCTCGACGCCACCGAGACCGCGCGCAAATATCTCTCCGCGGTGTTCCGCACCGGGCAGATGTTCGGTGCGACCTATATCGAGCAGGTGCTCACCGGCCAGTCGAGCGAGCGCAGCCTGATGAACGGGCACGAGCAACTGTCGGTGTGGAACATCGTCGACGGCGAGGAAGTGGCGCTGCTCAAGCCGGTCGGGCGCGCCCTGCTGCTCAAGGACGCGCTGCGCACCAACCATCACGGCGGACTGGAGTTCGGCCCGGCGGCGCGCGCCTTGCTCAAGGGCGAGGCGACGCTGCCGCTGGTCGAGCCGCCCAAGCGCGAGCGCCGTCGCGGCGGGCGCGCGGGGGCGACGCCCAACCCGGTCGACGATCCGCTGTTCGAGGCGCTGCGCGCGTGCCGGCGCGAGCTGGCGAAGGAGGCGGGCGTGCCGCCCTACGTGATCTTCCACGATTCGGCGCTGCGCGAGATGGCGGCGCTGCGCCCGACCTCGCTCGCCGCGCTCGGCCGGATCGCGGGGGTGGGCCAGCGCAAGCTCGACGCCTACGGCCAGGCGTTCCTCGACGTGCTGAAGGGGGCGGGGTGACTCTCGATCCTCCCCTGCAAGGGGAGTGCGGGCTTTGGCTTGCCCCCGGCGAGCCAAGATGGTGTCCGGGGGACACCATCTCGCCCGCACTGTCAGCGCGTCAGCGCTGACGGAGGGGTGACCCGGCGGGCGAGGGTCGGTGGACTCACCACCGGCGACACCCCTCCGTCAGCCCTGCGGGCTGCCACCTCCCCTTGCAGGGGAGGAACGTCAGGCCATGTCCCTCGCGGCGCCGGCATATTTGCGGTGTTGTCTTCCCCCTCACCGACCCCCCGCTCTTGCCCCTCGCCGTCGCGCCCGCTTCGCGCTAAGGCGCCGCTCTCCCGCGACGGGACGATCGGGATCAGTGACGCGGCGATCCGGCCGCGCTAGAGGCACTTTCCTATGTTGCGCATCATCGACGAGACGATCGCGGTCGCGCCGCAGATCCGGCCCGAGGACCTGCCCGCCATCGCCGCCGCTGGCTACAAGGCCGTCGTCAACAACCGCCCCGACGGCGAGGAACCCGGCCAGCCCGCCGGCGAGTCGATCCGTGCCGCGGCCGAGGCGGCGGGGCTGCGCTACACCGCCATTCCGATCACCCATGCCGGCTTCTCGCTGCCGCAGGTCGAGGCGATGAGCGCGGCGCTGGCCGAGGCGGGCGGCCCGGTGCTGGCCTATTGCCGCTCGGGCACGCGCTCGTGCAACCTGTGGGCGCTCGCCGGCGCGGCGCGCGGCGACGACGCCGACTCGCTCACCGCCAAGGCGGCGGCGGCCGGCTATGACCTCACCAACCTGCGTCCCCTGCTCGACGCGGTGGCGCGGCGCGGCTGAGCCGGCACGATGGGGCTGTCGGCATGGCTCGGCCTCGGCCGGGCGCACCGGATGATGCGATCGGTCGACGAGGCGATCGAGGCGGTCGGCGTCGCGCTGCCGCGCTTCGCCGCCTTCGACGCGGTGATCGCGGAGGACGGCCGCGCCGCGCTGGTGATCGACTCGACCGGTGCGATCGCGCTGGTGCTGGTTCGGGGCACGCGGGTGCGCGCGCGCGCGGTCGACTGGGCGATGATGCGCCAGACGCACGCGGGCATCCTGGTCGAGACCGGCGACCGGCGCTTCGGCGAGGTGCTGCTGGCGGGGGTGACCGCGATCGACATCCGCCGCCTCGGCATGCCCCCGCTGCCGCAGCGCGAAGCCGCGACGATCGTGGGCGTGCTGGAGCCGGCCTGACTTCCGTTATGTCACCAGCCGCTTGAGCGCCGCCAGCGTGTCAGCCTCGGCGGCGGGCTTGTCGGTACGGATCCGCGCGATCCGCGGGAAGCGCATCGCCAGCCCGGACTTGTGCCGCTTCGACTCGTGGATCGAGTCGAACGCCACCTCCAGCACCAGCGACTTCTCCACCTCACGCACCGGGCCGAAGCGGTTGAGCGTGTGCTGGCGCACGAAGCGGTCGAGCTGCGCGATCTCCTGGTCGGTGATGCCCTGATAGGCCTTGCCGACCGGCAGCAGCTCGCCCTCCCCGGCCTGCTCCCCGGTCCAGCAGCCGAACGTATAGTCGCTGTACCAGCTCGAGCGCCGGCCGTTGCCGCGCTGCGCGTACATCATCACGCAGTCGGCGGTGAGCGGGTCGCGCTTCCATTTGTACCAGAGCCCGGCGCGGCGCCCGGCGACATAAGGCGAGTCGCGGCGCTTGAGCATCACGCCCTCGATCGCGGCGTCGCGCGCGCCGGCGCGGATCCCCTCCAGCGCGGTGAAATCGTCCGCCGCGATCACGCTGCTTACGTCGAAGCGAGTCGGGTCGAGCCGCGCCGCGAACGCCTCCAGCCGCGCGCGCCGCTCGGTCCAGGGCAAAGCGCGCAGGTCCTCGGCGCCATCGAACAGGATGTCGTAGAGCCGGACGAAGGCGGGCGCCTCGGCGAGCATCTTGGCGGAGACCACCTTGCGCCCGAGCCGCTGCTGCAGCGCGTTGAAGCTGCCCGCGCCCTCGCCCTCCGCGATGCCGCCGCCCTGTGCGTCGCCGCGCACCATCAGCTCGCCGTCGACCACGCCATAGGTCGCGAACGCCGCGGCCACGTCGGGGAAGGCGGCGGTGACGTCGTCACCGGTGCGGCTGTAGAGCCGCGTCGCGCCTGCGACATGGACGAGCTGGACGCGGATACCGTCCCACTTCCACTCCGCGGCATAGTCGGCAAGGTCGACCCGCAGTTCCTCGAGCGGATGCGCCAGCATGAAGGGGCGGAACACCGGTACGTCGGCGGGTGTCGGCTGCGCCCCCCTGCCCTCGGCCCAGGCGAACAGGGTCGGGTAAGGTGGCGCCAGCCCGTGCCACACTTCCTCCACCGCCTCGACGTCGAGCCCGAACGCGTCCGCCAGCGCCTGTTTCGCCAACCGGGCCGAGACGCCGACGCGCAGCGCGCCAGTGGCCAGCTTGAGCAGGGCGAAGCGCTCCTCGGCATCGAGCCGGTCGAGCATCTCCGCCAGCGCCGCGGGCGCGTCCGAGCGCGACAGGTGCATCAGCCGGTCGACCACCGTGCCGACGGTCAGCGGCGTGACGTCGGTCGGCGGCGCGTCCGGCACCGGCCAGAGCAGCGCCACCGTCTCGGCGGTATCGCCGACATAGTCGCGGCTCATGCGGAACAGCACCGGGTCGACGCGCGACTCGATCAGCGCGCGGATCAGTGCCGGCTTGACCGCTGGCAGATCGAGGTCGCCGGTCAGCGCCGCCATCGCCCAGCCGCGGTCAGGGTCGGGCGTGGCGCGGAGATAGTCGCCGATCAGCTTGAGCTTGGCATTGCGCCCGCGGGTGTAGATCAGCGAGTCGAGGAGCGCGGCAAAGGCGTGCATGAAGTGCTAACGCTCGATCCGCCCCGCGCGCCTCAGTCCAGCGTGTCCTTCACCTTCTTGCCCGCGGTGATGCCGAGCACGAGGACGATCAGGAACAGCGCCAGCGCGATGAAGAACAGGATCTTGGCGATGCCGACGAAGGCGCCGCCGATGCCGCCGAAACCGAGCGCGCCGAGCAGCAGCCCGACAACGAGGAAGATCACGGCCAGTTTCAGCATCGCTCGGCTCCTTCTACGATCGGCGGGGGTCAGGCCTTGCGGCTGGCCTCGAACAGGAACCAGGCGCGCTCCTCGGCCTGGTCGGTCCAGTCGTCGACGATGCCGCTGGTGGCATTGTCCTTGGCCTCTTCGGCGGCTTCCTTGACGTCGCGGAAGCGCTGGACGAGCGTGAGATTGTCGTCGCGCAGTTCGGCGAGCATCTGCTCGGGTGCGACGAAATCGGCGTCATTGTCGCGGATCGAGCTGCGGCGCGCGATGTCGCCGATCGAGCGCAATGTGGTGTTGCCGGTCTTGCGCACGCGCTCGGCGATCGCGTCGGTGGCATCGAGGATCTGCGCCGCCTGGTCGTCGAGCAGCAGGTGATAGTCGCGGAAGTGCGGTCCCGAGACGTGCCAGTGGAAGTTCTTGGTCTTGAGATACAGCGCGTAGCTGTCGGCGAGCGCGGCGTTGAGCGCGTCAGCGACGCTGCGGGTGTCGTTACGCGCGAGGTCGGTGGGGGTGTCGAGGGCGGGATTGGTATCGGCCACGAGCGGCTCCGTCGTTTCACTGATCGGGAGCGAAACGATGTGGGGCGCGATTGGGTCCGGTCAAGGCGAGGGATGGGAGTCGTGCGATGCAAATCCACCCGGGTACAGGGAGGGTAATCGCCTATGGCAATCTGAACGGCTTGCGCTCGCCCCATGCCGCCCCGTCATCCCGGGCTTGACCGGGGATCCAAAGCGCCGCGCACGCATGCGCCGTTGGTCTCGCGGAGACATGGATCCCGGCTCAAGGCCGGGATGACGGCGGGGCGTGAAGCCTCGGTGCGTCACACCGTCATAGGCGATAGCCCTCCCCGCGAGCGGTGAGGATCAAGAAGGTCGCCGGCGCCCTACGCCGCCAATCGCACCGCGCAGGCGGCGGCGAAAGCGCGCGACGTGGCCTCGTCCTGCGTGCCGCTGGCGACCGCCTCGCCGAGCAGGCCGAGCCAGTCGTGCACCAGCACGCCGCGCTCGCCGCGCCCGATCGCGGTGCCGAGCGACTGCGCCACGGTGACCACGGGGAGCAGCCGGTGCTGCTCGGCGGCGACGCGGATCTGGTCCAGCTCGGGCGCGAGCCGCGCCGGGCCGGCGCGCCAGTCGATCGCGGCGATGCGCCGCGCCAGAAGCGCCTTGATCGCGAGGATGTCCATGTCGTCCATGTGCCTGATCCCGAAGCGGTGAATGGCTGTTACCGCTGTGCGCCCAGGCATCTTACCTTATGCTTAATGGCGCCCCGCGCTTGACTCCGCGCGCCACATGCGCCAAGCGCCCGCGTCTGACGCGGCGAGGCGAGCTTCGCCGCTTTCTTGTTTCATTCGCTTAGGAACCGGTCATGGCCAAGCCGACCACCGTCAAGATCAAGCTCGTCAGCTCGGCTGACACCGGCTTCTTCTACGTCACCAAGAAGAACCCGCGTACCAAGACCGAGAAGCTGAGCTTCAACAAGTACGACCCCGTCGTGCGCAAGCACGTCGCGTTCAAGGAAGCCAAGATCAAGTAAGCGCCGCGGGGCGGCGTTCCGCCCTGTCCGCTCGCGTGAGTCGTGGGAGCCGCGGGCGGTAGGCGCCGGCGGCTCTTTTCGCGTGCGTGGCGGATCCGCCGCGCGGCGGCGAGCGGGACGGCGGATCCGAGCCCCTGTCGCACATCGACGCGCTTTGCTATCGCGCGCGGACCCGCCACGCTCTCACCTCCGACCCGACTCAACATGCGCGATCGGCGGGTCGGTCCGCCGCGCGACACCATCGAACCAGCGCCACGGCGGCGCGCCGATCTCGCGCCGCGACTCAATTCTCTCCCCATTCGCGCCCCGCGCGCCCGACCCGGATCCCCGCATGACCTCGCCCCGCCGCACCTTCGCGATCATCTCCCACCCCGACGCGGGCAAGACCACGTTGACCGAGAAGCTGCTGTACTTCGGCGGCGCGATCCATCTCGCCGGCGAGGTGAAGGCGCGAGGGCAGAACCGGCGCGCGCGCTCGGACTGGATGAAGATCGAGCAGCAGCGCGGCATCTCGGTCACCTCCTCGGTGATGACGTTCGAGCATGACGGCATCACCTTCAACCTGCTCGACACGCCGGGCCACGAGGACTTCTCGGAGGACACGTACCGCACGCTCACCGCGGTCGATTCGGCGGTGATGGTGATCGACGCCGCCAAGGGGATCGAGCCGCAGACGCGCAAGCTGTTCGAGGTATGCCGGCTACGCTCGGTGCCGATCATCACCTTCGTCAACAAGGTCGACCGCGAGGGACGGCCGGTGTTCGAATTGCTCGATGAGATCGCCGACATGCTCGCGCTCGACGTGTCGCCGATGAGCTGGCCGATCGGCATGGGGGGCGAGTTCGAGGGTGTGCTCGACCTCGCGTCCAACCGGATCAGCCGCCCCGAGGGCGATAGCCGCGCCTTCCTCGGCACGGTCGAGGACGCGCCCGCTCTGTCCGAGCGCTGGCAGGAGGAGATCGAGCTGGCGCAGATCGGCTATCCCGCCTTTGACCCCGAGGCGTATCGCCACGGCGACCTCACCCCGGTCTATTTCGGCTCGGCGCTCAAGGACTTCGGCGTGGCCGAGCTGATCGCGGCGCTGGCCGAGCACGCACCGCCGCCGCGCCCGCAGCCGGCCGAGCCGGCGCCGGTCGCGCCGGAGAATGATGAGGTCACCGGCTTCGTCTTCAAGGTCCAGGCCAACATGGACCCCAACCACCGCGACCGCATCGCGTTCATGCGGTTGTGCTCGGGCACGTTCAAGCGCGGCATGAAGCTGACGCCGACCGGCCATGGCAAGCCGATCGCGGTCCACTCGCCGATCCTGTTCTTCGCGCAGAACCGCGAGGTGGCGGACGAGGCCTTCCCCGGCGACATCATCGGCATCCCCAACCACGGCACGCTGCGGGTCGGCGACACGCTGAGCGAGCGCGCCGACGTGCGCTTCACCGGCCTGCCCAATTTTGCGCCCGAGATCCTGCGCCGCGTCCAGCTCAAGGACCCGACCAAGACCAAGCAGCTGCGCAAGGCGCTCGACGACATGGCCGAGGAGGGCGTGACGCAGGTCTTCTACCCCGAGATCGGCTCCAACTGGATCATCGGCGTGGTGGGGCAGCTCCAGCTCGAGGTGCTGCTGTCGCGGCTCGAGGTGGAATATAAGGTGGCGGCGGCGCTGGAGCCGGCGCCGTTCGATACCGCGCGCTGGGTGTCGGCAGAGGACCCCGCCGCGCTCAAGGACTTCATGGACCTGAACCGCGGCGCGATGGCGAAGGATCGCGACGGCAACCCGGTGTTCCTGGCGAAGAGCGCGTGGGAAGTCGGCTATATCGCCGATCGTTATTCGAAGGTGCGCTTCGCCGCGACGCGGGAGCGATAGGCGACGCTGGTTTCACGTGGAGCCAACGCCGGTGCGTGGAGGCGTGCGTAAACGACGCCCCACTCGCTGCCGTCATCCTGAGCTCGTCTCAGGATCCACCGCGCCGCACGACCAACCGCCCTGGTGCCCGCGGACGGGTGGATCCTGAAACGAGTTCAGGATGACGCCGAGCGGGCGATGCCCGTCGGCGTCAGTCCTTCCAGCCCCAGTAGAGCTGCGCCGGCGGCACGTTCCACCATTCCATGTCGTGGTCGATGCGCGGGAAGTGCGGTGCGATGAAGTCGCGCACCTTGGGGCTGAACTGGTAGACCAGGAAGGCGCCGCCGGTGCGGATCACGCGCTGCGTCGCGGCCGCGATCGCGGGGCCGACCCCGTCGGGCAGCGTCGAGAAGGGCAGGCCGGAGAGAACATAATCCGCCGCCTCATGGCCGTGCTCGCGGACGATCGCCTCGACATCCGCGGCCGAGCCGTGGACCGCGACGAAGCGCGAGTCGGTGATCGTGTGGTTGAGATAGCGGATGAAATCGGGGTTGGTGTCGATCGCGATCAGCGTCGCGTCGGGCGCCATCTTCTCGAGGATTGGGCGGCAGAAGGTGCCGACGCCGGGGCCATATTCGACGAAGAGCTTACAGGTCGCCCAATCGACCGGGCCGAGCATCTTGGCGATCAGCCGGTCCGACGAGGGGATGATCGACCCCACCATGACGGGATGCTTGAGGAACCCGGTGAAGAACATCTGCCAGGGACCGGGCACGCCGGCGGCTCTGCTGCGGCTGCGCCGCATGGCGTTGGTCGAACTAGGCATGTGGAAAGATGTCGCTCCCGAACCCTGTAAGGTGACAGTCGCGTGTCACCCCGATGACGAACGCCTTTCAAGCGCGCGGGTTGCCATAGCGGGGTTGCGGCCTGCCCCCAAGCGCCTATTCGCCCGGCCGTGGGCGCAGCGGGAGCGGGCGAATGCGAGACGGCGAGCGGGTTGGGCAGGTGGTGGTGACGTTCGTGTCGCGCCGCAACGGCCGCGACGTGGCGGGCTATGCCGCGGCGGCAGTGCGGATGGACGCGCTCGCGGCGGCGCAGCCGGGCTATCGCGGGGTCGACAGCGTGCGCGACGCGGACGGGCTGGGGATCACGCTCAGCTTCTGGGCCGACGAGGCGAGCGCGATCGCCTGGCGCGACCATCCCGAACATGCCGCGACGCGTGAGCAGGGGCGGGAGCGCTGGTATGACGACTATGCGGTGACGGTAGCGTCGGTGACGCGGGATTACCGCTGGCGAGCGGGGGACAACTAGATCCTCCCCGCCCGGCGGGGAGGATCTCGAACTCAGTCCGTTCCCTTCGGCCCACGCGGGGTGAGCTGGCCCGGCATGATGAAGCCGAGCGGCTGAATCGCATTGGCCTCCTGCTTCAGCCGCGCCGCCATCTGCTCATAGTCGCGCTCCACCTCGGGCGTGACGCTGGCGCGGCTCTCCTCCAGCGCGCGGTCGAAATGCGCCGCGGTCACCTGCCGCGACTCGAGCGACTCGCGCAGCGCGATCAGGCCGGCGCGGCGCACCACGTCCTCCAGATCGGCACCCGTGAAGCGCTCGGTGCGGCGCGCCACCGCGTCGAGGTCGACGTCGTCGGCGAGCGGCATCTTCTGCGTCTGGATCGACAGGATGCGCCGCCGCCCGGGCTGGTCGGGCACCCCGACATAGATCAGCTCGTCGAATCGTCCCGGTCGCAGCAGCGCCGGGTCGACCAGATTGGGCCGGTTGGTCGCGCCGATCACCACCACCGATTGGAGCTCCTCGAGCCCGTCCATCTCGGCGAGGATGGTGTTGACCACGCGTTCGGTCACCTGCGGCTCGCCCAGACCGCCGCCGCGCGCGGGGACGAGGCTGTCGAGCTCGTCGATGAAGATCACGCAGGGCGCCACCTGCCGCGCGCGCTGGAACAGCCGGGCGATCTGCTGCTCGCTCTCGCCATACCATTTGCTCAGCAGGTCGCTCGACTTGGTGGCGATGAAGTTCGCCTCCGCCTCGCGCGCCACCGCCTTGGCGAGCAGCGTCTTGCCGGTGCCCGGCGGCCCGTAGAGCAGGAAACCCTTGGCCGGGCGGATGCCGAGCCGGCGGAACGCGTCGGGATCCTTGAGCGGCAGCTCGACGCCTTCCTTGAGCCGCATCTGCGCGTCGTCGAGACCGCCGACGTCGCTCCACTGCGTGGTCGGCGCCTGTACCATCACCTCGCGCATCGCCGAGGGCTGGACCCGCTTGATCGCGCCGAGGAAATCCTCGCGCGTCACCGCCAGCGTGTCGAGCACCTCGGGCGGGATGCTGCGGTCCTCGAGGTTGAGCCGCGGCATGATCCGCCGCACCGCCTCGATCGCCGCCTCGCGCGTCAGCGCGGCGAGGTCGGCGCCGACGAAGCCGAAGGTGGTCCGCGCCAGCTCGTTGAGGTCGACCTTGTCGCCCAGCGGCATGCCGCGGGTGTGGATGCCGAGGATCTCGCGCCGGCCGCGCTCGTCGGGCACGCCGACGATGATCTCGCGGTCGAACCGGCCGGGGCGGCGCAGCGCCTCGTCGATCGCCTCGGGGCGGTTGGTCGCGGCGATCACGACGAGATTGGCGCGCGCTTCCAGCCCGTCCATCAGCGTCAGCAGCTGCGCGACGACACGCTTCTCCGCCTCGCCCGAGACCTGACCGCGCTTGGGCGCGATCGAGTCGATCTCGTCGATGAAGACGATCGAGGGCGCCGATTTGGTCGCCTCCTCGAACACGCTGCGCAGCCGCTGCTCCGATTCGCCATAGGCCGAGCCCATGATCTCGGGGCCGTTGATCAGGAAGAACTGCGCGTCCGACTCGTTCGCCACCGCGCGCGCCAGCCGCGTCTTGCCGGTGCCGGGCGGGCCGTGGAGCAGCACGCCCTTGGGCGGGTCGACGCCGAGCCGCTGGAACAATTCGGGGTAGCGCAGCGGCAGCTCGACCATCTCGCGCAGCTGGTCGATCGTCCCCGCCATGCCGCCGATATCGTCGTAGGTGACATCGGCGCGGCGCGCCGCGTCGGGCTCCTCATATTCGGGGCGGAGCTCGATCTCGGTATTCTCGTCGATGTGGACGACGCCCTTCGGGCTGGCCGAGACGACCGACAGCCGGATCTCCTGTAGCGCATAAGCGGGCGCGTTGACGTAGCGCTCCATGCCCGGTGGCATGTTCGACACGCGCTGGTGCCCCGCCGTGGCGACGACGTCTCCCGCGCAGAGCGGGCGGCCGAAGAAAGTGCGCTTGAGCGCGGTGGTCGAACCCTGAAGTCGCAGGTTCTGTTGCGCCGGCGCGAACACCACGCGGGTCGCCGCCTTGCTCTCGACGCGGCGAACCTCGACGAAATCGCCCGACCCCACACCGGCATTGGCGCGCTGGAGACCGTCAATGCGGATGATCTCGAGTCCCTCGTCCTCGGCATAGGGACCGACCGCCCGCGCGGGCGTGGTCTTCTTGCCGACGATCTCGACGACGTCGCCGTCGGTCAGCCCCAGCCCCGCGAGGACGGCGCGCGGCAGATGCGCGATGCCGCGCCCGCTGTCCTCGGGGCGCGCGTTGGCCACCTGCAATTTGATCACTCGGGGTTCGGCGTCCGCCATCCTGCTGCCCTTCCTCGCTCGCGCGGTCGAGCGCTGGAGATAGGGCCAGGGTTCCCGATTGCGAGCCAAACCATCGGCGCGACGATCGCCAGCGGACAAAAAAAAGGCCGCCCAGAAGGACGGCCGTGGAAAGTTTTTAGGAGAGGATGCCTGAAAGGCAGGGCTTATTTGCGATGCGGCCGGTTATTGTGCAAGTGCGAATGTTAGCGCTACACTTGCACAAATTGCAATTTAGGGTGCCGCCGGGGTTGCGCCGCCGCGCGTAGGTTGCATCATGCGGCGCAGCACCAACCATGGATCCGCGATGCGCCGCCTACCTCCCCTCACCGCGATCGAAGCCTTCGTCGCCGTGGCGCGCCTCGGGTCGATCAAGGCCGCGGCGCAGGAGCTGGCGCTCTCCCCGCCCGCGCTGAGCCGTCGCATCCAGACCCTCGAACGCTTCCTCACGCGGCCGCTGTTCGATCGCCGTCATCAGGCGATGGTCCCCAACGCCGACGGAGAGCGGCTGCTCGGCGCCATCGCGCCGGTGCTCGACGGCCTGTCCGACGCGATCGACGCGATGACGAGCGGGCACGAGGTATTGCGGCTGCGACTCGGCGTGCTGCCGCTCTACGCGTCGCAGCGCCTCTTCCCGCGGCTGGGCGAGCTGCGCACCGCGCACCCCGAGCTCCACCTCGACATCGATACCGGGGGCAATGCGCTGGGGCGACTCGGCGAGGGACTCGACGCGGTGATCGTGGTGGCGCGCGACATCGATCCCCTGCTCTATTCGGAGCGACTCGACCGCAACATGGTCTATCCGATCGGCGCGCGCTCGCTGGTGGAGGGGCCGAGCGCGCTCCGGGCGCCGACCGATCTGGCCGGCCACACGATCCTGCTCCACCGCGACATGCCCGATACCTATGCCGCCTGGGCGCAGGCCGCGGGCGTGCCGGTCGTCGATCCGCTCGCGATCGACTATTTCGACTCGGGCGCGCTGATCCTCGAGGCGGCGGCGCAGGGGCTGGGTGTCGCGTTCATGCACGAGAGCCATTTCCAGGACGCCAATGACCCCCGGTTGGTCAAATTGTTCGGCATCGATGTGACGAGCCCGTACAGTTACTGGTTCGCGTGCCGCCCGCGCGCACTCCAGACCCGACCGGTGCGGCTGTTCCGCGATTGGCTGATGCGCACGCTGCGGCAGGCGTGAGCGGCACGCGCCGTTCTGCCGCGGGGAGGGTTCGGCCCCGCTGCGCGACGGGCGATAGCCCGGCATGGCCATTCCCCTGAGAAAAGGGGGCGGCCACCGGCTCGCCCCCCGCGGTGTCTCGACGCGTTACGCCGCCTTCATCGCGACGATCTTGCCCGGGTTCGCGGGCGGCTCGCCCTTGGGCAGCGCGTCGATCAGCTCCATGCCCTCGGTGACCTCACCCCAGACGGTGTACTGGCCGTCGAGAAAGCGCGCGTCGTCGAAGCAGATGAAGAATTGCGAGTTGGCCGAATTGGGGTCCATCGTCCGCGCCATCGAGCAGGTGCCGCGCACGTGCGGCTCCTTGCTGAACTCCTGCTTGAGGTTGGGCTTGTCCGAGCCGTGCATGCCGGTGCCGGTGGGATCGCCGCCCTGCGCCATGAAGCCCGGGATCACGCGGTGGAACACGACGCCGTCGTAGAAGCCGTCATTGGCCAGCTCGGCGATGCGCGCGACATGCTCGGGCGCCAGGTCGGGGCGCAGCCGGATGGTCACGTCACCGCCCTCGAGCGTCATCGTCAGCGTGGAGTAAGTGTCGGCCATGGAAGATCCTTTCGGTACGATGCGGGCGCGTTAGTGGCTGGGCGCGCGGCTGGCAAATGCCGCGAACGCGCGGTAGGGCGGTGCGGTCCGGCACGATCAGGAGAAAGCGGCGCATGAGCGAGAGCGAGCTGGCCGACCCGATCGAGCCCACCGACGATCAGCTCGACGAGGACGACCGGCTCAAGCCCGAGTTCGTGCGCGCGGTGATCGACGCGGTGCAGGCGGGCGACGTCGAGCAGGCGCATGCGCTGGTCGAGCCGCTTCACCCCGCCGACATCGCCGACCTGTTCGAGCTGACCCCCGAGGACTGCCGTCGCGACCTCGCCGCGGCGATCGCCGATCTGGTCGACGCCGACGTCTTCGCGGAGATGAACGACTACGTCCGCGAGAGCCTGATCGACGCGCTCGATCCGCGCCAGGTCGCGGACATCGCGAGCGAGCTCGACACCGACGACGCGGTCGCGATCATCGAGGACATGGAGCCTGAGGACCAGCGCGAGGTCCTCCGCGCGATGGAGCCCGACGATCGCGCCGCGATCGAGGAGGCGCTGTCCTACCCCGAGGAATCCGCGGGCCGCCTGATGCAGCGCGACCTGGTCGCGGTGCCCGAACATTGGACAGTGGGCGACGCGCTCGACTATCTGCGCCACGACGACGCGCTGACGACCGATTTCTGGGAGATCTATGTCGTCGACCCCGCGCACAAGCCGGTCGGCACCTGCGCGCTGAGCTGGGTGTTGCGCGCGCCGCGCTCGGTCGCGATCGCGGACGTGATGCAGCGCGAGCAGACGCTGATCCCGGTCGACATGGATCAGGAGGAAGTCGCGCTCCGCTTCCAGAAATATGCGCTGATCTCGGCCGCGGTGGTCGACGGCGCGGGGCGGCTGGTCGGGATGATCACGGTGGACGACATCGTCCACATCATCCAGCAGGAAGCCGGCGAGGACACGCTGCTGCTCTCCGGCGCGGGCGAGGGCGACATCAACGAGCCGATCCGGCTCACCGTCCGGACGCGACTGACCTGGCTGGTGGTCAATCTCGCCACCGCGATGGTGGCGGCCTCGGTGGTCGGGCTGTTCCAGGGCGCGATCGCGCGCTACGCGGTGCTCGCGGTGCTGATGCCGATCGTCTCGGGCATGGGCGGCAATGCGGGGACGCAGACGCTCGCGGTGGTGGTCCGCGCGATCGCGACCAACCAGCTGACCGACACCAACACCGCGCGGATGATCGTGCGCGAGCTGCGCATCGCCGTGGTCAACGGTGCGACGCTCGGCTGTCTCGTCGGGCTGGGCAGCTATATCGTCTACGGCGACCACGAACTGTCGCTGGTCATGGCGCTGGCGATGGTCATCAACAACCTGCTCGCGGGTCTGGGCGGCGTGTTGGTGCCGGTGACGCTCGATCGTTTTCGCGTCGATCCGGCGGTCTCCTCCGCGGTGTTCGTCACCACGCTGACCGACACGGGCGGCTTCCTCTCCTTCCTCGGGCTGGCCACCTTGTGGGGACTGGGGGGCTGACCCACATCGGCGAGCGAATGCCGCTTCATCTCACCAAGGTCGCGTTCGGCGCGGCGAGCGTCGACCTGCTCGCCGAGCGGCTGCGCGCGCGCGCCGCCGCTGGACCGGTCTTCCTGACGACGCGCTACCTGCCCAAGCGCCACGAGGAAGTGGCGGGGCAGGGATCGCTCTACTGGATCATCAAGCACCAATTGGTCGCGCGCTCGCCGATCCTGCGCTTCGGCGAGGCCGAGGCGGGGCGGGTCGCGATCCACATCGACCCCGAACTGCGGCTGGTGCTGGCGATGCCGCGGCGCGCGCATCAGGGCTGGCGCTACCTCGAGGCGGGCGACGCGCCGCAGGATCTGGGCGGCGCGGCGACCGCCGGGCTGGAGGCGATGCCGTCGACGCTGTTCGCGCAGCTGAGCGCGCTGGCGCTGATCTGAGCTGCCGCGCGCGGGCGCAGGCACGCCATTGCTCGATGATGTCGGATCTCTGACGGGAGAGCGAACCTATTCACGCGGCGGCCGCATCCCTGACGATCAGAAGCGGAAGGCCGTCCCTACATAGACCGCCTGGCTGTCGCGCCGCTCGTCGTCGATCCGCGTCAGCCGGTCGCGCTCGCTCTTCAGCCGCATGCCCGCGGTCAGGTCGAGGTTGCGCGTGATCGAATAGCTGCCGCCGACGTCGAGCGAATAGGTCTGCGGCTCGGCCACCGCGCGCGTGGTGCCGGGCAGCGCGCGGTCGCTGCTCGCACTGACGCGGCCGGTCCATTTGCTCGCCGAATAGCTCAGCGCCACGTCCGCGGCCTCGCGCCCGCCCGGCAGCGCGCCCAGATCCACCTTGGCGAGGTCGCCCGAAACCGCGAAGCGCTTCCAGCCGACCGCGACGCCCAGATTATAGGCGATCGGTGCAACGCCGACCGTCGGTGCCGGAGCGGCGAAGCGCGCATTGTCACGCGCGGCGAGCGACGAGCGCGCGCGCACCGCGACGGTGACCGCGCGATTGCCCGTGCGCGACTCGGCCGGGGTGAAGCGAAGCCCGCTGGCGTCGAGCCCGCCACGCGCGAACAGCGCCGCCAGCTTGGGGTCGGCGGCCGATGGTGTGAACGATCCCGCGAGTCGTGGCAGCGCCGAATCCCGTCGCGCCGACTTGGGCGCGGCGTCGGGAGCGCCGAGCGCGGGGACAGCCGCGATCACGGCGACCAGCGTGGCCCCCGTGACACATGCAGCGATGTGGCGACGTGCGGCCACGATCTTGTCCATCCCCTTTTGCCCGGCGAGTCTCTCGCCGGCTGCTGGAGCGGGCGTAACAGGATTCGGTTCCTTGTCCATCAGGGGCACGGCTCTTTTCGAAGGCCTGTTGCATTATGTCCACAATGTGGCGTGCTTGCTCGCCGCCGGGGGCGCGGGTAGAGCAAGCGCGATACGCTTTCCTGCCCTGAAGGACCTTGCCGATGCTCCGCCCCTCGCGCCTCGCGGTTGGCCTGTTCGCCGCCCTCGCTTTGTCCGCCTGCGGCGGCAAGGCGGCGCGTCCCGAGGGCGATCTCGCCGCCTCGAAGGTGACGACGATCGGCGTCAACAGCTATCTGTGGCGCGCCTCGCTCGACACGCTCAGCTTCATGCCGCTGTTGCAGACCGATTCCAACGGCGGCGTCATCGTCACCGACTGGTACGTCAACCCGCAGGTGCCGACCGAGCGGATGAAGGTGACCGTCTCGATCCTCGACCAGGACCTGCGCGCCGACGCCGTTCGCGTCGCCGCGCTGCGCGAGATCAGCCGCAGCGGCCAGTGGATCGCCGCGCCGGTCGAGGCCGCGACGACGCAGAAGCTGGAGGACATCATCCTCACCCGCGCGCGCGACCTGCGCCGCGGCGCGATCACCGGCTGAGGCGCACCCAGCCGATGGCGTCACGCTTCAACGCGCTCAAGGCCGACACGCACTGGCAGCAGGTGTGGGACGAGTCGCAGACCTTCGCGGCGCGCGACGACAGCCCCAAGCCGCGCAGCTACGTGCTCGAGATGTTCCCCTATCCCTCGGGGAAGATCCACATGGGGCACGTGCGCAACTACACGATGGGGGACGTGCTCGCGCGCTTCCGGCGGATGACCGGGCATGAGGTGCTCCACCCGATGGGGTGGGACGCGTTCGGCATGCCCGCCGAGAATGCCGCGATGGAGAAGAAGGTCCACCCCGGCGAGTGGACCCGCCAGAACATCGCGGCGATGAAGGCGCAGCTCAAGCGGCTCGGCTTCGCGCTCGACTGGTCGCGCGAGCTCGCCACCTGCGACCCGAGCTATTACGGCCACGAGCAGTCGCTGTTCCTCGACTTCTACCGCGCCGGGCTGGTCTATCGCAAGGAATCGGCGGTCAACTGGGACCCGGTCGACATGACCGTGCTCGCCAACGAGCAGGTGATCGACGGGCGCGGCTGGCGCTCGGGTGCGCTGGTCGAGAAGCGCAAGCTGTCGCAATGGTTCCTGCGCATCACGCGCTTCGCCGACGAGCTGCTCGACGGGCTCGGTTCGCTCGAGCATTGGCCCGACAAGGTTCGGCTGATGCAGGAGAATTGGATCGGCAAGAGCCAGGGGCTGCAGTTCCGCTTCAGCTTGAGCGACGGCGACAGCGTCGAGGTCTTCACCACGAGGCCGGACACGATCTTCGGCGCCAGCTTCGTCGCGGTCGCGGCGGACCATCCGATCGCGCAGGCGCTCGCGGCGCGTGATCCCGACGCCGCCGCCTTCGTCGAGCGCTGCAAGCAGGGCGGCACCACCGCGGCCGAGCTCGAGACGCAGGAGAAACTCGGCTACGACACCGGGCTCACCGCGGCGCACCCGCTCGGCGCGGGCGAGCTGCCGGTGTACATCGCCAATTTCGTGCTGATGGAGTACGGCACCGGCGCGGTGTTCGGCGTGCCCGCGCACGACCAGCGCGACTTCGAGTTCGCCAGCAAATATGCGCTGCCGATTCGCCGCGTCGTCGCCGACGGCGAGCGCACCAACCCCGCGTTCGACGGCACCGAGGCCTATACCGGGCCGGGCCATCTGGTGAACTCGCACTTCCTCGACGGTCTCGCGGTCGAGGAGGCCAAGCGCGTCGTGATCGAGCGCGCCGAGCGCGAAGGCTGGGGGCAGGGCTCCACCGTCTACCGCCTGCGCGACTGGGGCGTCAGCCGCCAGCGCTACTGGGGCACGCCGATCCCGATCATCCACTGCGCCGCCTGCGGCGAAGTGCCGGTGCCGCGCGAGCAACTGCCGGTGGCGCTGCCCGAGGACGTCAGCTTCGACGTGCCGGGCAACCCGCTCGAGCGCCATCCGACGTGGAAGCACGTCGCCTGCCCGCAGTGCGGCGGCGCGGCGGTGCGCGACACCGACACGCTCGACACCTTCGCTGACTCGTCCTGGTATTTCATCCGCTTCGCCAGTCAGCCCGACGATCGGCCGTTCGATCGCGAACAGGCCGAGCGCTGGCTGCCAGTGGGGCAATATATCGGCGGGGTCGAGCATGCGATCCTCCACCTGCTCTACGCGCGTTTCTGGACGCGCGCGCTGCGCCATGTCGGGCTGATCGACCTGGCCGAGCCGTTCACCGGCCTGTTCACCCAGGGCATGGTGACGCACGAGACCTACAAGGCGGCGGACGGTCGCTGGCTCGCGCCCGAGGAGATCGGCGGCGGGGTCGAGCTCGCCACCGGCGCGCCGGTGACGGTCGGTCGTGTCGAGAAGATGTCCAAGTCCAAGAAGAACACGGTCGATCCGGCGCCGATCGTGGATCAATACGGCGCGGACGCGGTGCGCTGGTTCATGCTCTCCGACTCGCCGCCCGAGCGTGACCTGGAATGGAGCGAGAACGGTATCGAGGGCGCATGGCGCTTCGTCCAGCGGCTGTGGCGGCTGTTCGACGCTCTAGGCGAGCAAGCGGCCGGCGAGGGCGTGGACGCCGCGCTCGACCGCAAGCTCCACCAGACGATCGCCGGGGTCGCCGCCGACGTCGAGGCGCTGTCCTTCAACAAGGCGGTCGCGAAGCTGTACGAACTGGTCAACGCGATCGAGAAAGCGGCGCCGTCGGCCTCGCGCGACGCCGCGGTGCGCACGCTCGTCCAGCTGGTCGCGCCGATGGTGCCGCACATCGCCGAGGAAGCCTGGGCGCGGCTCGGCGGCGCGGGGCTGGTCGCCGACGCGCCCTGGCCCGCGGTCGACGCCGCGCTGCTGGTCGAGGACGAGGTCACGGTGGCGATCCAGGTCAACGGCAAGCTGCGCGACACGCTGACGCTGCCGAAGGGGCTGGCGCGCGAGGACGTCGAGGCCGCCGCGCTCGCGAATGACAAGGTCGCGCGATTGCTCGAGGGGCGCGCGCCGCGCAAGGTGATCGTGGTGCCCGACCGACTGGTCAACGTCGTCGCATGACGCGTGCGCTGCCCGCCCCTCGTCTGGCGGCCGTGCTCGTCCCGGTGGCGCTCGCGCTGTCGGGCTGCGGGCTCAAGCCGCTGTACGCGGGTGGCAAAGCCAGCCCCGTGGCGGCGACGCTCGGCAACGTTGAGATCGCGCCGATCGAGGGCAAGTCGGGCTGGCTGGTGGCCAATGCGCTACGTGATCGCCTCGGCGCGATGGGGCAGGGCGGCAGCGCGTCGCGCTACCGGCTGACCGTGCGGCTCGCGGACGACATCGTCGGCCTGGGCACGCGCAGCGACGATTCGGTCGCGCGCGAGCGGCGGTCGCTGCGCGCGCGCTACCAGTTGGTCGACGCGGCACAGGGCACGGTGCTGCTCGACGCCACCGCCGGATCAGACGCCGGGATCGACGTGGTCGGCTCCGAATATGCCACGATCGCAGCGGAGAACAGCGCGCTGGAGCGGCTGTCCGAGACGGTGGCGGATCAGATCGTGGCGCGGCTCGCGCTCTACGCGCGGCGGACCCAGCCGCAGCAGCCATGAAGGCGACCGAGGCGCGGCTCACCGCCGCGCTGGACCGCCCGCCCGCCGACCTGCGGCTCTACCTGCTCCACGGCCCGGACGAGGCGACCGCGCAGGCGCATGCGGCGCGGCTGGCGCGGGCGCTGGGCGCCGGGACGGAGCGGGTCGATCTCGACGGCGCGACGCTGCGCGGCGACCCGGCGCGGCTGAGCGACGAGGCCGCCGCCATCTCGCTGTTCGGCGACACGCGCTACATCCGGGTCAGCGCCGCGGGCGAGGAGATCCTCGACGCGGTGCTCGCGCTGCTCGACGCCGACACGGCGGGCAACCCGGTGGTGGTGATCGCGCCGACGATCAAAGCCACCGGCAAGCTGGTGAAGGCGGCGATCGAGTCGGACCGTGCGCTCGCTTTCGCCTGTTATCCCCCTAACGCTCGGGACGCCGCGGCGGTGGTGGGGGAGCTGGGGCGCGCCGAGGGGCTGCGGATCGCGCCGGCGGCGGTGCAACGGATCGTCCGCGCCAGCGACGGCGACCGCGCGGTCATGGCGCGCGAGGTGGAGAAGCTCGCGCTCTTTCTCGACGCGGCGCCGGATCGCCCCGCCGACGCCGACGAGGACGCGCTCGACGTGGTCGGCGCCGACATCGCGGAGGGGGAGATCGGCGACGTGGTGCTCGCCGCGACCGGGGGCGACGTACCCGCGCTGGTCGACGGGCTGCGGCGCATGGCGGGGGCGGACACGTCGCCGATCCCGCTGCTGCGCGCGCTGGGGCGGCGGCTGCTGTCGCTCGCGGAGATGCGGGCGGCGATCGACTCGGGCGAGGGCGTCGATCAGGTGATGAAGCGGCACCGCGTCTTCTGGCGCGAGGAAGCCGCCACTGCCGCCGCGCTGCGCCGCTGGCGGCTCCCCGCGCTGGCGGCGGCGCTGGCGGCGGCGCGGCGCACCGAGCGCGAGGTGATCGCGGCCGGCCCGGCGGGGCGGGTCGTCGCCGAGAGCTTCCTGCTCCGCCTCGCGCAGCGCGCCGCGCGCTGACGCGGCCGGATCAGGCGGGGTTGCCGTCGGTGTCGCGCAGCACCTCGCGGCGCCCGACATGGTCGGGCCGGCTCACCACGCCTTCCTTCTCCATCCGCTCGATCAGCCGCGCCGCCGAGTTGTAGCCGATGCGCAGCTGGCGCTGGAGCCACGAGGTCGACGCCTTCTGGCTGCCGCACACGATCGCCACCGCGGCGCGATATTGCTGGTCCTCGGCCGAGTCCTCACCGGTCGGCGCACCTTCCAGCGCGAAGCTCTCCGCCGGCTCCTCGGTGACCGACTCGATGTAATCGGGCTGCCCCTGCGCGCGCCAGTGATCGGTCACCGCGCGCACCTCGTCGTCGCTCACGAAGGGGCCGTGGACGCGGACGATGCCCTTGCCGCCGGGCATGTAGAGCATGTCGCCGCGCCCGAGCAGCTGCTCGGCGCCCTGCTCGCCCAGGATGGTGCGCGAGTCGATCTTGCTGGTGACGTGGAAGGAGATGCGCGTCGGCAGATTGGCCTTGATCACGCCGGTGATGACGTCGACCGACGGGCGCTGCGTCGCCATGATCAGGTGGATGCCCGCGGCGCGCGCCTTCTGCGCCAGCCGCTGGATCAGGAACTCGACCTCCTTGCCCGCGGTCATCATCAAGTCGGCGAGCTCGTCGACGATGACGACGATCTGCGGCAGCACGTCATAGTCGAGCTGCTCCTCCTCGTAGACGGGCTGGCCGTTCTCGCCATAGCCGGTCTGCACGCGGCGGCCGAGCGGCGCGCCCTTGGCGCGCGCGGCGCGCACCTTCTCGTTGAACGAGGCGAGGCTGCGCACGCCCACCGACGACATCTGGCGGTAGCGGTCCTCCATCGTCTCGACCGCCCATTTGAGCGCGCGCACCGCCTTGGCCGGATCGGTGACGACGGGGGAGAGAAGGTGCGGGATATCGTCGTACATGCTCAGCTCGAGCATCTTGGGGTCGATCATGATCATGCGGCACTGGTCCGGCGTCAGCCGGTACAGCAGCGACAGGATCATGCCGTTGAGCCCGACCGACTTGCCCGACCCGGTGGTGCCCGCGACCAAAAGGTGCGGCATCGGCGCGAGATCGGCGATGACGGGATCGCCCGCGATGTTCTTGCCCAGGATCACGGGGAGCTGCGCCGACTGGTCCTCGAACGCCTGGCTCGCCACCAGCTCGTGGAGTGAGACCATCTCGCGCTTGGTGTTGGGCAGCTCGATGCCGATCACGGTGCGCCCCGGGATCGTCGCGACACGCGCCGAGATCGCCGACATGTTGCGCGCGATGTCGTCGGCGAGCGAGATCACGCGGGTCGCCTTGATCCCCGGCGCGGGCTCGAGCTCGTACATCGTCACCACCGGGCCGGGGCGGACCTCGGTGATGTTGCCCTTGACGTTGAAGTCGTCGAGCACGGTCTCGAGCAGCCGCGCGTTGCGCTCCAGGGCGGCCTTGTCGATCGGGTTGCTCTGGTTGGCGGGGGCGGGGGTGAGCAGGTCGAGGCCCGGCAAGGTGTAGCTGTCGCGCAGGTCGAGCCGCTGCTGTGGCTTGGGCCGTGCCGCCGAGGGCGCGAGCGTCCTGTCGCTGATCACGGGGGCGGGGCGGTCGTTGGGCTCCGCCACCGCGCGCGGCGCGGGGCGCCGTGCCAAGGCGGGCGCGTCGTCGCGCGCGAACGGGGCGTCTGCCTCGTCGAACGCCTCGTCCGCGTCGCCGCGCGCGCGGCGCAGCCCGCCGCGCGGCGCGAGCCGGGCGAAGTCGATCTCTAGGCTGCGCCCCCACAGGAAGGCGCCGCCGATGCCGCTCACCACGCCGAGCGCGACCACGCCCCACCAGCGTACCTGCGCGTCGCCGACCAGCCCGAGTGCCCAGCGCGTCGCCGCGACCACGCCCAGCCCGACAGCGCCACCCCAGCCGAACGGCAGCGCGGGCACCGCGCCGGGAGCGGCGCAGCCGAGCGCCACCGCCATCAGCGCCACCGCCACCGCGGTACCGCGCAGCATCCGCGGCCATGCGCCGGCGGGCTGCTCGCGCCACAGCCGCGCTGCCACCAGCGGCGGGACCGGCAGCAGCAGCGCCACCGCGGGGCCGAACAGCGTCAGCGCGAGATCGGCGAACCAGGCGCCCGGCGCGCCGAGCAGATTGCCCGCGACGCCGCCCGCGGCGGTGTTGAAGGCGGCGTCGCTCGGGCGATAGCTGGCGAGCGCGAGCGCCATCGCCAGCGTCAGCGCGACCAGCGCCACCGCGACGATCAGCGCGCCGCTGCGCCGCACCCCCGCCTTCACCGTCTCGCGCCACAGCGGCGCGTCGGCCCTGCTCGCCATGTCTCCGTCCTCAACGATGTCCGATATGCCCGGCGCGCATTGTCCGCCGCCGGCGAGTCCGCGTCAAGAGAGCCGCCCTTTCGCGCCCGCGCGCGACCCTGTAGGGCAAGGGCCATGGACCACGCAGACGTGCTCATCCTCGGCGGCGGGCTGGTCGGCAGCGCGCTCGCGGTCGCGCTCGACCGCCACGGCCTCTCCGCCATCGTCGTCGACCCCGCCGACCCCGCGGTGATGCTCGCCGCCGGCTTCGACGGGCGCGCCTCGGCGGTGGCGAGCGCGAGCCATCGCATGCTCGACGCGATCGGGGTGGGGGAAGCGCTGCGCGGCCAGGGCTGCCCGATCCGCCACATCCGCGTGAGCGACGGGCTGGCGCCGGGCAAGCTCGATTTCGTCCCCGCCGCCGACGACGCCGCGCTCGGCACGATGTACGAGAATCGGCTGCTGCGCCGCGCTTTGTACGAGGCGGTGTCCGCCGCGCCGCTGATCGACCTCCGCATGAACACGCGCGCGACCGCAGTGGAACGCGACCAGGACGGCGTGCGCGCGACTCTGTCCGACGGACGTACCGTCACCGCCGACCTGCTCGTCGCCGCCGAGGGGCGCCAATCGCCGACGCGCGAGGCGGCGGGGATCGCGGTCGCGCGCTGGCAGTACCACCATGCCGCGATCGTCGGCGCGTTCCACCACGAGCGCAGCCACGAGAACGTCGCCTACGAGATCTTCTACCCCGCCGGCCCCTTCGCGCTGCTGCCGCTGCCCGACGACGAGATCGGCCACCGCTCGGCGATCGTGTGGACGGTCGCGGCCGATCAGGCTGCGGGCATGCTCAAGCTCGGCGACCGCGGTTTCCTCGCCGAGGCGGAGCAGCGCATGGGCGGCTTCCTCGGCGCGCTGTCGCACGCCAGCCCGCGCGCGAGCTACCCGCTCGGCTTCCACCATGCCGCGCGGGTCACGGGCACGCGGCTGGTGCTGGTCGGCGACGCGGCGCATGGCATCCACCCCATCGCGGGGCAGGGGGTGAACCTCGGCTATCGCGACGTCGCGGCTCTGGTCGAGGTGCTGGTCGAGGGGCGGCGGCTCGGCCTCGACGCCGGCGACGCGCAGCTGCTGCGCCGCTACGAGGCGTGGCGCGGGCTCGACACCTTCATGGTGGCGGCGGCGACCGACACGCTGACGCGGCTGTTTGGCATCTCCGGCAAGGCGGCGAGCGCGGTGCGACGTTTCGGCATCAGCGCGGTCGACCGCATCCCGCCGCTCAAGGACCGCTTCATGAGCGAGGCGCGCGGCGAGAGCGGCGACCTGCCCAAGCTGCTGATGGGCGCGACGGTCTGAACGGGGCGCCGCTCTGGCTCGCGGGTCGAAACATATCGGTGAGCCTTAGCGCCTTCAATGTCCCCCGAAGGTGACATCGGCGCTGTCGCGGCCGATCGGCGCGCCGTGACGTCTCAGAGCGAGGGCGCGACCTCGACGATCGCATCGACCTCCACCGCGGCGCCGAGCGGCAGGGCCGCGACACCGACCGCGGAGCGCGCATGCTTGCCCGCATCGCCGAACAGCTTGACCATCAGTTCGGAGGCGCCGTTGGCAACCTTGGGCTGATCGGTGAAGTCGGCGGTGGAGTTGACGAACACGCCGAGCTTCACGATCCGCGTCACTTGCTCGAGATTGCCGAGATGCGCCTTGAGCTGCGCCACCAGCATCAGCGCACAGCGCTGCGCCGCATCCTGCCCCTGCGCGAGCTCGACGTCGTCACCGAGCCGCCCGGTCACGACCGCGCCGTCCTTGAACGGCAACTGCCCCGAGACGTGGAGCAGCCCGCCCACGGCGACGACGGGGACATAGGCCGCCACGGGGGCGGCTGCCTCGGGCAGCGTCAGGCCGAGCTCGGCGAGCGCGCGGTCGATACGATCGGTCATCCGCGCTCCCTGCGGCGCACGACCGGTGCGGTCAAGCCCGCGCCGGCTCATCCTGCCCTGCGGGAGCGGCTAGGCCCTCGGTGAAGCGCGCCGCGATCCAGTTGCGCGCGTCGCGCCAATCGTCGATGCGCGCATGCGCCTGGGGCGCGCGTGGTACGCCCGCCGCGAGCGCGGGCTCGGCGATCATGTGCAGCCGCCACACCGCGGGCGCGTGGCGCGCGACCGATTCATGATGATGCGGCAGATCGTCGACGAACACCGTCACCGGCGCGCCATGTTCCTCCACCAGCCGCGCCACCGGCGCGCCCTTGCCGCCCCGGTTGCACTCGACACGATGCGCGATCCCGAACCGCTCCAGCTGCGCGACGCGGTGTGTGTGACAGGCATCCTCGAGGTTGGTGAGGATGACGATATCGGCGCGTTCGGCGAGCGCGGCCAATGCCTGACCGGCGTGCGGCACCAGCGTCTGGCGCGCCATCTCGGCCGGGAAGAAGCCGCCGAGATAGCCGAACATCTCCTCCTGCGTCAGCGGTGCGCCGCCGCGCCGGCGCATGTTCTTCGCCAATTCCCAGCTATCGTAACGGAACTCGATGTCGTGCGCTTCGTCGAGCCAGGTGGCGAAGTGGCGCACCATGTGCAGCAGCACTTCGTCACAGTCGCTGATCAGCAGCGGCCGGGTCATCGCGCGGCGCCCTCCAGCTGCGCGTGTGCCGCGACGAGCGCGGCCGGACTGGTGCCGATCGCGGTCGCGCAGGCGACGAGATCGGGCTCGTGCGCCGCGAGAAAGGCGAGGCAGGCGGCGAGAACGGCGGGATCGCCGATCCGCGCGCGCAGATCGTCCGGCGCGAGCCCCGTCACGCCGATAAGTCGTTCGGCGCGCAAGGGTTCGTTAAGCGTCCAGGCGAGAGCGTCGAGCGCGATCGTGGCCGCGTCGGGCTGGTTTGGATCGGTTCGGACCATTATCTATCGGGCATCATAGGGAGATAGCGGCGCGTGGCCAAACGGGTGCTCGTTGTCGAGGACAATGAACTCAATCTCAAGCTGTTCTGTGACCTGTTGCGCGCGCACGACTTCGCGGTCGAGCCGGTGCGCGACGGACGCGAGGCGGTGGAGCGTACCCGCGCGTTCATGCCCGACCTGATCGTGATGGACATCCAGATGCCGCACGTGACCGGTTATGAGCTGATCCTCGAGCTCAAGGCCGACGCGGCGTTGCGCCACATCCCGGTCATGGCGGTCACCGCTTATGCCGGGCGCGAGGACGAGGAACGGATCCGCACCGCCGGGGCGGACGCTTATGTGTCCAAGCCGATCACGCTGGCGCGCTTCATCGCCGCGGTAGGTGCCCTCGTCTGAGGCCGACGGCGCTGGCGGGCTCAGTCCGCCGTTTCTTCGCCGCGCCCCTTGAATCCTTGCGCCACGACGAACCATTCCACCGATCCCTTGCGGCTCGACGGCGGCTTGGCGTGCTTCACCGTCGTGAAATTCCGCTTCATCTCCGCCACCAGCGCCGAATCGGCACCGCCCGCGAAGACCTTGGACACGAACGCACCGCCGGGGCGCAGCACGTCGACCGCGAAGGCCAGCGCGGTCTCGACCAGCGCCATCGTGCGCAGCGCGTCGGTCTGCGGATGGCCGACCGTGTTCGCCGCCATGTCCGACAGGACGAGGTCGGGCGCTCCACCCAGCGCCGCCATCAGCTCGCCCGGCGCGGCATCGTCCATGAAGTCCATCTGGAAGATCGTCACGCCGTCGATCGGATCGACCGGCAGCAGGTCGATGCCCACCACCGCCGCGCCCGGCGCCTGGCGGCGCACGACCTGGCTCCACCCGCCCGGTGCGAGCCCGAGATCGACCACGCGCCGCGCGCCCTTGAGCAGCCCAAACCGTTCGTCCAGCTCGATCAGCTTGAACGCCGCGCGGCTGCGATAGCCCTCCGCCTTGGCGCGATGAACATAGGGATCGTTGAGCTGGCGCTCGAGCCAGCGGGTCGATTGCGCGCTGCGATTGCGCGCGGTCTTGACGCGCTGTCGGCCCGCGCCGGTGCCCCTCACGCCTCGGTCTCCATCAGCCGGCGCAGGATGCCCTCCCGGATGCCACGATCGGCCACACCCAGCCGCTCCGCCGGCCAGAGATCGAGGATCCCTTCCAGGATCGCGCATCCTGCCACCACCAGATCGGCGCGCTCGCGGCCGATGCACGGCAGCTGCGCGCGCTCGCCGAGCGACATCGCCGCGAGTTCCTGGCTGATCTGGCGCATCGCCGCGGCGGGGGCGATCAGGCCGTCGACCTGCGATCGATCGTAGCGTTCCAGCCCAAGATGGACGCTCGCGAGCGTGGTGACCGTACCCGAGGTGCCGAGCAGCCGCGGCGGGGTCGCAGGGCGCGGCAGCCGCGCGGCGAAGGGGGCGAAGCTCTCCGCCACCAAGGCGCGCATCCGCTTGTAGGCGCGCTCGCGCTCCTCGGCCGAACTGCCACCGCCCGCGCTCTCGGTCAGCGACACCACCCCCCAGGGGGCGGAATGCCAGTCGCGCACCTTCGGGACGGTGGTGTCGGCATCGACCAGCACCAGCTCGGTCGAGCCGCCGCCGATGTCGAAGACCAGCGCCGGGCCGGTGCCGGGCTCGAGCAGCGCGTGGCAGCCCAGCACCGCGAGCCGCGCTTCCTCCTCGGCCGAGATGATGTCGAGATGGATGCCGGTCTCGGCGCGCACGCGCGCGATGAAATCGGTGCCGTTGCTCGCGCGGCGGCACGCCTCGGTCGCGACCGAGCGCGCCAGCGTGACGTTGCGGCGGCGCAGCTTGTCGGCGCAGACGCGCAGCGCCGCGATCGTCCGCTCGATCGCGGCGTCGGACAAGGCGCCATTATGGGCCAGCCCCTCGCCGAGTCGCACGATCCGCGAGAAAGCGTCGACCACGGCGAATCCGTCCCCATGCGGCCGTGCGATCAGCAACCGGCAATTGTTGGTGCCGAGGTCCAGCGCGGCATAATGGCGTGCGCCGCCGCGCGCCGGGCGCGGCTGGCTTCGGGCCGAACGGGCAGGGGCGGGGCCCTGCCGGCGCGGCAATTGGGCGGGGAAATCCACCATTGCCGTCAACTCTCTCATCTCTTCCGCCGCGGCGGCGCGACGGCGCCACCACCCGGTGCTCGGCAGGAACGCTACACGCTCGCGATATCACCGGCAAGGCAGGCGTTGACACGCACGCGGATCGCTTCTAGTTGCGCGCCCCTGTTGCCCCGTCGTCTAACGGCAAGACTACGGACTCTGACTCCGTCAATCGTGGTTCGAATCCACGCGGGGCATCCAGCCAAACTCGCTCACCGCCGTCACGCGGACGTACTCAGCGCGCCTCGGCGAACAGGCGGTTGAGATAGGCGGCGAGCCGTACCCCGCCCTTCTCGAGCTGACGTTCGACCCGCGGCGTGTTCTCGTAGACGTAGCGATAGGACAGTGCTCTCTCGTCCGCCGCAGGGTAGATCTGATCACGCAGCGCGCTGCTCTCCGCCACCCAGGTCTCGGGCGCAGCCGCGGCCCAGTCGCGGGCCTGCGCGCGCGTGATCCGCGCGCCGAGCCATGTCGCCATCTCGGTGAACGAGAGTTGCTGCTCATCGACGAGTGCGGAGTCCCACACCGTGTGGAGGTTGGTGGCGCGACCGAAGAAGGTGACCTGCCGATCGTTGCCGCCGCGGTCGCTGCCGTTCCCGGCGTGGAGCGGCTGGTGCAGGTCGCCGACGAGGTGGACGACGAACCGCAGCGCCGCCTGCCGCTCGGCGATTGAGGCGCGCTTGTCCCGCAGCGTCGCCGCGAACCGCGCCAGTGCGGTGATCGCGTCGCCCTCGGGCGGGGCGCCGGCCTGCGCGTACGTCTTGCCGGACGGCACGGTGACATAATGCCAGGGCGTCGACTCGCGCTGCCAATAGGGCGCCGGATCAGAGCGCATCGTGTCGGGCCAGTTCGACGCTTCCGCGAGTGTCTCGACCCCCAAGATCGCCGTCACGGCGCGATGCGCCCGCGCGGTCAGCCGCGCGTCGGCGATCTGCGCGACGACGCGGTGCCCGGTCTTGCCCCAGGCGAGGGCGGGCGTGGGGAGGCTGGCCGCGAGCGCGGCGACGAGCGCGACGAACGCGCGCGAGGGGAGGGCGGGCATGCGCCGCCTGTGCCTAGGGTTACGCGCATAGTAAACGTGCTTCGCTTGGACGGGCAGGAGGTTAGCTGAACCTGGCTCAGCTCCTGGACTGCCCGCCGGCGTCATGCTGGACTCGTTTCGGGACCCAGGGTGACCCGTTTCGTTCGCGGCGCAGTGGATCCTGAGACAAGCTCAGGATGACGCCGGGAGGGTGACCGCGAACGATGGGAGCGGAGCAGTAGCGCCGATCAGTTGGGCGACTGCCCCGGCGTCTCCGCCGCCGACACCGCGCCCCGTGCCGGCGGCGCGTCCGAGCGCGCGACTGCGAGCGCACGGTCGTACCAATCCGACAGGTCGCGCTTCATCGCCACCAGCGCCTCGGGGTTGAGGTACGTCATGTGCCCCGCGGGATAATAGACGAAGCGCAGGTTCCCGCGCTGGCTCGGCTCGAGCATCATATGGCCGAGGTCGTTCTCGGTGCCGAAGAAAGGCGTGGCCATGTCGTACCAGCCGTTCATCGAAAGCACCTGGAGATAGGGGTTGCCGCGCATCGCTGCGGCGAGGTCGATCGCGGTGTTGGGGTTGTTCTGCGGCCCCGCCCCGCGCAGCGGCGATTCGTGCTTCCAGTTCCACGTCCAGCCCGCGGCGTCGCGCGCCGAGAGACGATAGGGCATGTCGGTCTCGTAGCCGAGCTGGTGGGTCACATAATCGGTGAAGGTGGCGATGAACGCGCCCGAGATCGCGTCGGACGAGACGTCGGTCTCCGGGCGCTCGCCGGCGGCGTCGCTGTCGGAGCCGATGTAGCGCGAGTCGAAGCGGCCGACCGTCTGGCGCGTGCCGCGCAGCAGCTCCTTCTGGAAGCGCGGCAGGTCGATCCGCAGATTGGCGCGGCGGATGAAGTCGGGGGAGAGGCCGATCAGCTCGCTCATCCGCTGTGCCACCTGATCGCGCTCGGCGTCGGAGATATTCTGCCCCTTGGCCAGCGCGGACATGTACGGCCCCACCGCGAAGTCGCGCGCCTGCTGGACGATCGTGGCGACGTCGGCGGGTCGGTTCGCCAGCCGGTTGTGGTACCAGGCGGTGGCGGCATAGCTCGGCAGATAGTTGAGATAGACCTGGTCGAGCCCGGGCTGGCGATAGCCGTAGTTCATGATCGAGCTGAGCAGCACCACGCCGTTGAGCGCCATGCCGCGGTCCTGCAGCTGATAGGCCAAGGCACCCGAGCGCAGCGTGCCGTAGCTCTCGCCGAAGATGAACTTGGGTGAATTCCACCGACCGTATTTGGTGGCGTAGCGCAGGATCGCCTTGGCGAAGGCGTCGGCGTCCTCGTCGACGCCGTAGAAGGCGCCCGGCTTCATGTCGCCGAGCGGGCGCGAATAGCCCGCGCCGATCGCGTCGAGGAACACCATGTCGGTCTTGTCGAGCAGGGTGTAGGGATTGGGGCCGAAATCATAGGGCGCCGGGCGGATGAACTCGGGGTTGCCGGTCTGCAGTCGCACCGGCGCGAACGAGCCCATGTGGAGCCAGAAGGTCGGGCTGCCGGGGCCGCCGTTGTAGAAGAAGGTGATCGGCCGCTTGGTGCCCGGCTTGGTCCCGTCGAGCGTATAGGCGGTGTAGAACATCGAGGCGGTCGGTTTGCCTTCGAGGTCGCGCAACGTCAGCGTGCCCGCGGTGGCGGTATAGCCGAGCTTGCGGCCGCCGACCGTCACCGCGCCCTTGGAGCGCTCCTCGCGCTCGTCGACCGGCGCATTGGCATAGGCGCCCTCGACCGCGGCCTTCTGCGCCTCGGCGTTGGTCTTGGCAGACTGCTTGGACGGGGCGAGGTCCTTGTCCTGCGCGGCGGCGGGCAGAGCGGCGGCGGCGAGCAGGGCGGCGGCGAGACCGAGGCGCATGGTGTTCCCCCATTTTTACGTGAGCCTCGCTGTCTAATCGGCTGATGAGGGCAGCGGCAAGGTGGAGGAGCGTGTGCTCCGGCGAAGCATCCTCGCGTTCGCGTGATCCTGTCGCGTGCTCCCGCGCACGCGGGAGCCGGGATGATGGCGGGCGACGGTCAATTGTCTGGTGTGATGCTGGCTCCCCGCATCCGCGGGAATACGAGGGTGAAGGGCCGACGCCCCCTCAGTCGTCCTCGTCCTCGAAGCCGGACAGCGCCAGCGCGCGCGCGCGGATCTGGCGCGTCATGCACCAGTGGACCAGCGCCTCCTCGCGGCCGTGCGTCACCCACACCTCCTTCGGCGCGATCTCGGACAACGTCGCGGTCAGCTCGTCCCAGTCGGCGTGGTCGGAGAGGATCAGCGGCAGCTCGACATTCTTCTGCCGCGCGCGCTGACGGACGCGCATCCAGCCGCTCGCCATCGCGGTGATCGGATCGGGCAGGCGACGCGCCCAGCGGTCGTTGAGCGCCGAGGGCGGGCACATCACGACGTGTCCCGCCATCTCAGCCTTCGATGCACCAGTAGCCGGCCGCAGCTCGCCGAGCCGCACGCCGAGCTCCTCGTAGAGGTCGCACAATCGCTGGAGCGCGCCGTGCAGGTAGATCGGCGCCGCATGCCCGCGCGCGCGCAGCTCGGCGATCACGCGCTGTGCCTTGCCGAGCGCATAGGCGCCGACGACGACGCAGCGCTCCGGGTTGGCGTGAAGGCGCTCGATCAGCTTGTCGATCTCGTCCCCGGTGTCGGGATGGCGGAAGACCGGCAGGCCGAAGGTGGCCTCGGTAACGAAGACGTCGCACGCCACCGGCTGGAACGGCGCGCAGGTCGGGTCGGCGCGGCGCTTGTAATCGCCCGAGACGACGACGCGCTCGCCGCGATGATCGAGCACGATCTGCGCCGAGCCGAGCACATGGCCCGCGGGAACGAAGCCCACCTCGACCTCGCCCAGCCGGATCGTCTCGCCGTAGCCGACCGGGCGCCCGGTCTGCTCGCCGTAGCGCGCCGCCATGATCGCGAGCGTCTCGGGGGTGGCCCAGACCTCGCCGTGACCACCGCGCGCGTGGTCGGCATGACCGTGGGTGACGAGCGCGCGCGGCTCGGGCGTGGAGGGATCGATCCAGGCGTCGGCCGGGCGCACGTAGATGCCATTTGGGTGCGGCTCGAGCCAGTCGCCGAGCGTCGGTGCGCGGGTCGCCATGGCGGAACAACCGCGGCGGCGGATCGAAGTTCACCGCGGGGACGTTGGCGGAGGCAAGAAACAGCGAACGGAGAGTGACATGGCGGGCGATGGCCTGTGGAGCTTCGTGGTGATCGTCGGGCCGATCATCCTGGTCGCGGCGCTGTTGTTCGCGATCCTGCGCAACCGTCGCAGTCGCCACGAGGAGGCGCGCACCGAGGACGCCACGCGCACCTTGTACAAGGAACAGTCGGCCGAGGATCGCGCGCGCACGCCGTGACGCGGGTGATGGGGGGCAAGCGGTAGGCGGAGCACCTTGCCCCACCCCGGCGCGTCGCTACATCTCACGCACCTTGGCCGCGCTTCCCCCGCTCCTCTCCGACTGGTTCGCGCGCCGCGGGTGGCAGCCGCGTCGGCATCAGCTCGACATGCTCGACCAGGCGCGCGCCGGCCACCACACGCTGCTGATCGCCGCGACCGGCGCGGGCAAGACGCTCGCGGGCTTCCTCCCGACGCTCGCCGAGCTGATCGAGACTCCGCGCGATGGCCTGCACACGCTCTACGTCTCGCCGCTCAAGGCGTTGGCGGTCGACATCCAGCGCAACCTCGTCACCCCGATCGACGAGATGGGCGCCGACATCCGCGTCGAGACCCGCACCGGCGACACGCCGTCCGACCGCAAGGCGCGCCAGCGCGTCCGTCCGCCGCAGATCCTGCTGACCACGCCCGAGTCGCTGTCGCTGCTGCTGAGCTACCCGGACAGCTTCACCATGTTCGCGGGGCTGCGCACGATCGTGGTCGACGAGGTCCATGCCTTTGCCACCGGCAAGCGCGGCGACCTGCTATCCTTGTGCATGGCGCGGTTGCAGACGATCGCGCCGGCGTGTCGCCGCGTCGCGCTCTCCGCCACGGTCGCCGACCCCGACGGCTATCGCGCCTGGCTCGCCCCCGACGGCGACATCGACCAGGTCGCGCTGGTCGAGGGCGAGCCCGGCCCCGACCCCGACATCGCCATCCTGCTGCCCGAGGACCGCGTGCCCTGGGCGGGCCACTCTGGTCGCTACGCCGCCGAGCAGGTGATGGCCGAGATCGAGACCCACCGCACCTCGATCGTCTTCTGCAACACCCGCAGCCTCGCCGAGCTGATCTTCCAGGACCTGTGGAAGGCCAATGCGATGCAGCTGCCGATCGGCATCCACCACGGCAGCCTCGAGAAAGAGGCGCGGCGTAAGGTGGAGGGCGCGATGGCGGCGGGGCGGCTGCGCGCCTTGGTGGCGACCGCCAGCCTCGACCTCGGCGTCGACTGGGGCGACGTCGATTGCGTGATCCAGATGGGCGCGCCCAAGGGCTCGTCGCGGCTGCTGCAGCGGATCGGGCGCAGCAACCACCGCCTCGACGTGCCCAGCGAGGCGATCCTCGTGCCCGGCAACCGCTTCGAATATCTCGAGGCGCGCGCCGCGCTCGACGCGGTGGAGGCGGGCGAGCTCGACGCCGACGTGTTCCGTATGGGCGCGCTCGACGTGCTGGCGCAGCATCTGATGGCCTGCGCCTGCGCCGCGCCGTTCGACCAGCGCGCGATGCTGGCCGAGGTGCGCTCGGCGCTGCCGTATTCGGCGCTGACCGACGAGCTGTTCGAGCGCGTGCTCGGCTTCATCCGCGACGGCGGCTACTCGCTCAAGGCATACGACCGGTTCAAGCGACTGACGCAGGATGCGGACGGGACGTGGCGCGTCAGCCACCCGCGCTTCGTCGCGCAGCACCGGCTCAACGCCGGGATCATCGTCGAGGCGACGATGCTCAAGGTGCGCTTCCGCAACGGTCGCGCGCTCGGCAAGGTGGAGGAGGGGTTCGCCGCGACGCTGAGCCACGGCGACACCTTCTTCTTCGCCGGGCTGAGCCTCGAGGTCGAGAAGATCGACACCGAGGACTTGATTGTCCGCGCCACCAGCCGGCCGGCGCGGATCCCGACCTACGGCGGCAGCCGTATGCCGCTCTCGACCAATCTCGCCAGCCGCGTACGCCGCTTCCTCGCCGAGCCGGGCGAGTGGCACCGCTTCCCCGCCGACGTGCATGAGTGGCTCGAGATCCAGTCGCGCCGCTCGACTCTGCCAGCGCCCGAGCAACTGCTGGTCGAGACCTTCCCGCGCGAGGGGCGCCACTACATGGTCGCCTATAGCTTCGAGGGCTGGAACGCGCACCAGTCGCTCGGCATGCTGGTGACCAAAAGGATGGAGACGCTCGGGCTCAAGCCGCTCGGCTTCGTCGCCAACGATTATGCGATCGCCTGCTACGGGCTGGAGCGCGTGACCGATCCGGCGGCCTTGTTCTCGGCCGACATCCTCGAGCATGAGTTCGTCGAATGGGTCGAGCGCTCGCACCTGCTCAAACGCGCCTTCCGCGAGGTGGCGGTGATCGGTGGGCTGGTCGAGCGCCAGCACCCGGGCAAGCGCAAGACCGGGCGGCAGGTCACCTTCTCGACCGACCTGATCTACGACGTGCTGCGCCAATATGAACCCGGCCACGTGCTGCTCCAGGCCGCCTGGGCAGATGCGCGCGCGCGCATGACCGACGTCGGCCGGCTCGCCGACCTGCTCGACCGCGCCGCCGACACGATGGTGCACGTCGACCTACCGCGCGTCACCCCGCTGGCGGTGCCGGTGCTGACGCTGATCGGGCGTGAGAAGGTGGCGACGGGCAGCGCCGACGACTCGCTGCTGATCGAGGCCGAGGCGCTGGCGGCGGAGGCGATGCGGATCGATTAAGCGGCGCAGCAGATGGGTGCCGCGTCGCCGATCAAATCCGCTCTCCGCTCAGCCGCTGACACACCATGTCGAGCTGCTCCAACGAGCTGTAATCGAGCGTGATCGAGCCCCTACCATCGTCGTTGAAGCTGATATGGACGCGCAGCCCCAGAAGGTCGGCGAGCTGACGTTCGAGCGCTTCGATGTCGGCGCTGCCCGTGCTTGCAGGCGCGACGCGGCGCGGCTCAGAACGTGTCTCGCCGCTGTCGCGCGTACCGCGTTTGCCTTGGCTTGCCAGCTTCTCGGTCTGCCGCACCGACAGACCCTGGGCGACGACTTGATCCGCCAGCGCGCCGGGATCGTCCGCCCCGATCATCGCCCGCGCATGGCCCATCGTCAGCGTGCCTTCGACGACCCGCGACTGAACATCTTCCGGCAAGTCGAGCAGGCGCAGCAGATTGGCGACATGGCTGCGCGACTTGTGAACCGCACGGGCGAGGGCGTCCTGCGTATGGCCGAACTCGTCGATCAACCGCTGATAGGCGCGTGCTTCCTCGATCGCGTTGAGATCCTGCCGTTGGATGTTCTCCAGCAACGCGATCTGGAGCGTCTCGCTGTCGCTATAGTCGCGGACGACGACGGGCACTTCATGCAGGCGGGCGCGCTGCGCCGCACGCCAGCGTCGTTCACCCGCGACGATCTGGTAATCATGGCCATGCGGACGAACGATGATCGGCTGGATCAGTCCGCGCTCGCTGATCGAGGCGGCGAGTTCGTCGAGCGCGGCCTCGTCGAAATGCCGCCGCGGCTGATCGGGGTGGGGGGCGATCGCCGAGACCGGGATCAACCGTACCGCACCCCTCGTCGGCGCGTCCTTCGCCTCCCGCTCGTCCTGTGCCACGTCGCCCAGCAGCGCGTTCAATCCGCGGCCGAGGCCGCTCTTCGGTCGGCGCGCTCCTGCGTCACTCATGCCGCTACATTCTCCTCTTGGGGTAGTCGTTTGATCAGCTCGCGCGCGAGCGCCATATAGGCCTCTGACCCGCTGCATCGATGGTCGTAGATCAGCGCTGGCAGTCCGTGGCTGGGAGCTTCTGACAGGCGAACGTTGCGCGGGATGACGGTGTCGAACACCACTTTGCCCAGTACGGCGCGGACATCTGCCGAGACCTGCTCCGTCAGCCGGTTGCGCCGATCGAACATGGTGAGCGCCACCCCGAGGATCGACAGCGCAGGGTTGAAGCGTGAGCGGATCCGCTCGACGGTGTTGAGCAACTGACTGAGCCCCTCGAGCGCGAAAAACTCACACTGAAGAGGAACGAGCAGGGCGTCGGCCGCCACCATCGCGTTGATGGTGAGGAGCCCGAGGGAGGGGGGGCAGTCGATCAGCACGACGTCCCATCGATGCTCCGACCGATCGAGCGCGCGGCGAAGGCGGTGCGTACGATCACTCGACTCGACCAGTTCGATCTCAGCGCCGGACAGATCAACGGTCGCTGGGATAACGTCGAGTAGCGGTATACCACTCGCGACCGCGGTCGCCGACAAATCTGCCTCGTCGAGCAGAACGTCATAGCTCGACCGCTCACGTTGCGCCTGGTTGATGCCGAGTCCGGTCGAGGCGTTACCCTGTGGATCGAGGTCGATCAGGAGAACGCGGTGGCCAGAGGCCGCGAGTGCGGTCGCGAGATTGATCGCGCTCGTGGTCTTACCCACGCCGCCCTTCTGGTTGGCAATAGCGATGCAGAACATCAGGCGCGAACTCCATCCGCGACGACAATCAGCGACTCCGGATCAGTGAGGCTATGTTCCACGTGGAACACTCCCTTCCATCGCGCTGCCGCTGCATCGATCTCCGTAGCAGCATTTCGCCCGCGGGGGAGCACGTACCGTGTCCCGCTATGGCGAAGATGCGAGGTGCTCTCGAGCAGGGTGTCGAGTGGCGCGACTGCGCGCGCAGATATGACGTCGACGGCGCCGGTCTCAACCGACTCAACCCGTGCTTTAAGCACGACGGTCTCGCTAAGATTAAACCGCGATATCACAGCGTTCAAGAATTCTACGCGCCGGGCCCGTGGCTCTGCCAACCATATTCTTCCGTTCGTCAGGATGGCGACGACCAGCCCAGGCAAGCCCGCTCCGGTACCTACGTCCAGCCATGTTCCCCAAGATCGCGGCGCGAGCGACAGTAGCTGTGCGGAATCAAGGATATGCCGAGCCCAGATCGTCGGCACCGTCGCCGGAGCAATGAGGTTCTGCTGCTCGTTCTCTTCAATCAGAAGCTGGACATAAAGCTGCAAACGATCGACCGCGCCGTCGCCGAAGCTCCTTCTCAACCAAGCCAGCGCGTCGTCCTCGGTCATGCGATCATCTTGCGCGTATGTAGCCAAAGAGCAGAAAGCGCGGCTGGCGTCACGCCGCGGACGCGCGATGCCTCATCGAGGGTGGTGGGATCGGCCAGTGTCAGGCGATCGATCATCTCGTTTGACAAGCCCGCGATTGCATTCAACGCAGTGCCTCGTGGGATGGGCACGGCGCCATCTCGCCGCATCCGCTCGATCTCGTCCGACTGGCGGGCGAGGTAGGGGGCGTAGCGGCGATCTTCCTCCACCTCTTGGATCAGTGCTGCCTCCATGTCATCGACGTGCCCCGCGCGGATCAACGCTCGGTCGCGCTCCCGCCGAACGAAATGACGTAGGCGTTTTTCCGAGATCAGGCCTCGCTCCAAGCCCAGCGGCGTCAATCTCGTTTCGGCATTATCGGCGCGTAGCAGCAACCTGTATTCAGCCCGAGCGGTGAGCATGCGATAAGGCTCGCTCACTCCCTGGAGAACGAGATCATCGATCATCACTCCAAGGTAACTGGAAGTGCGATCCAGGATCAGCGGCTCAAGGTCACAGGCGCGAGCCGCCGCGTTGGCACCGGCGATCAGGCCCTGCGCGGCAGCTTCCTCATAGCCAGTGCTGCCATTGATCTGACCCGCGCAGAACACCCCGTCGAGTGCCGTTAGCGCCAAGCGTCGATCGAGCGAGCGCGGATCGATGAAGTCGTACTCCACCGCATAACCATGTGCGACGATCTCTGCCCGCCCGAGTCCGTCGATACTCTTGATCATCTGTTCCTGGATGGCTGACGACAACGACGTAGAAATACCATTCGGGTAGATGAGGTGATCATCCAGACCTTCGGGCTCCAAGAAGATCTGGTGCCCGTCGCGATCCCCGAACCGATTGATTTTGTCCTCGATCGAGGGGCAGTAGCGTGGCCCTTCACCCGTGATCGCCCCTGTCAGAAGCGGCGACGATGCCAGGCCATCACGGACGATCGCGTGGGTTCGTTCGTTAGTGCGAGTGATCGCGCAATGAAGCTGGGGCAGTCGGGACGAGCATGGCATGAACGACATGGACCAGTGCTCGCGATCGGAAGGTTGCGGCGCGAGAGCAGCCCAATCGATTGTACGTCCGTCAAGCCGAGGCGGCGTCCCGGTCTTCAACCGCCCCATCGGCAACCCGAGTGCTCGCATTTCAGCGCCAAGGATCGTCGCAGCTCGTTCATCGATCCGACCGCCGACCTGACGATCATCACCCCGAAAAAGTCGCCCTCCTAGAAAGGTTCCGGTCGCTATCACAAGCGCGCGCGTCTGAATTGTATCCCCGTCGTCCAACTCGACGCCAACAAGCACTCCACCTCGAAGCACGAGCTTCGTGGCTTCCCCCTGAACGATCGTGATCGCCGGCATATGCGATAGCTGCTGAATGATGCTGTGGCGATATCGACGTCGGTCGGCCTGGACGCGCGGGCCATGGACGGCCGATCCTTTCGATCGGTTGAGCATGCGCCAGTGGATCGCTGCGGAGTCGGCTGCTCTCCCCATGAGCCCATCCAGCGCGTCGATCTCGCGTACTAAGTGTCCTTTGCCAACGCCGCCAATCGACGGGTTGCATGACATCACTCCGATCGTTGCGGCGGAGTGGGTGACTAGCCCGACTTTCGCGCCGCGTCGGGCCGCAGCGGCGGCTGCCTCCACGCCCGCGTGCCCGCCGCCGATGACGAGAACATCGAATTGTTTCACGTGGAACATCTCACTTGCCGAGGCAAAATCGCCCGAACAGCGCATCCAGCAGCGCTAGGGTCGCGTCTCGCCCGGTTAGCGCGCCAAGCGCTTTCCGTGCAACTCGCAAGTGGTCCGCTTTGATGAGGATGTCAGCCTCGGCCGAAGCCGAGGCAAGCAGCGGAAGAACATGGCTGACGATATCTCGCTGCCGCTGACTCAGGGAAAGATCATCGCCTGCCGACAACATCGATGATCCATGCTCGACCAGTCGCGACCAGAGCGCGGCCACACTCTCTGGCTGATGGATCGACGTCGGCATGCCAGGACCGGTGCAAAGATCAGCCTTGGCAGCGATCAGCCAAGCTCCAGCGGGCGCGTCGGTCACGCTACCCAACCACAGGAGAATGTCAGCTTCCCCAATGAGGCCGCGTGCGCGTGCGATACCGATCCGCTCGACAGGATCATCGGTCTCCTCGACGAGGCCGGCCGTATCGACCAGCCGAAAAGGGACGCCCGCCCTGACCACCTGCGCCTCGAGCGCATCCCGCGTCGTACCGGCGATCGAGGTCACGATCGCTGCCTCGCGTTCTACCAGCGCGTTGAACAGTGAAGACTTGCCGGCGTTGCGCGGCCCCGCGAGGACCACCACCAAGCCATCGCGCAGCCGTTCGGTCGATGGCTGATCCAAGAGGCTCTGCATATCGGCCTGTACGCGGTCGACGATCGCAGTGGTTCGATCCATATCGACCTGGCCAACTTCATCCTCTCCATCATAATCGATCGCGGCTTCTACCATCGCCGCCGCATCGCTCAACGCCGTCATCCAGCGATCGGCTCTCTGGCTCAGCACCCCATCTGACAACGCTAAGGCATTGCGCCGTTGCGCGTCGGTCTCCGCCTCAAGCAGGTCCGCCAAACCCTCCGCCTGAGCGAGATCGATCCGGCCGTTGCTCAGCGCGCGACGGGTAAACTCGCCCGGCTCCGCGCGCCGGAGCCCAGGCATGTGACCGAGCGCCGTCTCGACCGCGGCCACGACGGCACGCCCGCCATGAAGATGCAGTTCGAGCAGATCCTCTCCTGTGGCGCTGCCAGGCCCCGGAAAAAACATCACCAGCGCGCGATCGAGCGCCTGTCCCGCATCATCGCGCAACGTGCGGAGTGTCGCCCGGCGCGGGGAGGGGAGGGCGCCGCTCAACCTAGTCGCGACACGCGCCACGGCCGGCCCGCTGACGCGCACTACTGCGATCGCCGCGGGCGGCCGGCCGCTGGACAGAGCGTAGATCGTATCGTCACTCATCCGCCGGTCTTCGTCACGCCGCCGGACGCGAACATCTGGCGCCAGAAGTCCATACCCGCCTCAGGTGACCAGGTCCGCATCAACGCGGTCACGAGCTCCGGCGACACCTTCCCATCGAGCGCCTCGCGCATCCGATCGACATAAAGATCGTGGAGCGGGGTGAGGTCCGGCAACCCCATCATGCGGCGCGCCTCTTCGGGGGTACAGTCTAGCTCGATCGTCACCTTCATTGCCGCTGCTCCTTGAGTACGCCCGCGACGCGCCTTAGCGTAAGCCTCGCTTATGCCCCGGTCCGCACGCGTGTCGCAACGCCACGACGCACCGGCGCGCGGAGACATGCTGATGACGGCCTCGACCACGATTGCCACCTTGGACGGCGCCACGATGCCCGTGTACCGCGCCGATCCTGGCCGTCCACCGCGCGCCGCGATCGTCGTGATCCAGGAGATCTTCGGGATCAACGCGGGTATCCGGCGCAAGTGTGACACGCTGGCGGAAGCGGGCTATCTCGCGATCGCCCCCGACCTGTTCTGGCGCATCGCTCCCGGAACGGAACTCGACCCCGATATCCCTGAGCAGATGGAAGCGGCGTTGGCCCTGATGGGGCGGTTCGATCAGGACACCGCGATCCGCGATATCGAAGCGACGATCCGCTACGCGCGGTCGGAGAGCAACGGCCGCGTCGGTGCCGTGGGATATTGCCTCGGCGGTCGGCTAGCCTATCTCACCGCGGCGCGCACCGACGTGGACGCGAGCGTCGGCTATTATGCCGTGGGCATCGATCAATTGCTGGGGGAGAGCCACGCGATCGCCCGACCGCTCATGCTGCATATCGCGGGCGCCGACGGCTTCGTCGATGCCAAGACGCAGCGCGCGATGCACGACGGGCTCGGCTCACACCCGCGCGTCACACTATATGATTATCCCGGCGAGGATCACGGCTTCGCGACCGAGTTCGGGCGGCGACGCTCCGATGCGGCGGCGGTAACCGCCGACGCACGAACCGCCGCCTTCTTCGCCGAGCATCTCGACGGAGACGAAGGGAAGGGGCCATCCCACACGTCGATCCCGGCATAGCCGGCGAAACCGAGAGAGCGGAGCCGGCGGAACGAGCGGGGATCCATCCCGCCGAGCGCGATCGGCGTCAGAGGAAGACCGCGGGTAAGCAACGACGCGCGCAAAGGTCCTAGGGTGGATGCACCAGGATGCGAGCGCGTGGCGAACACGGGCGAGACGAAGGCGATCGCCGCTCCCGCACGGGCAGCCGCGATCGCCTCACGCCGATCATGGACGGGCCACGTCACGAGTCCGCGCCCGCGTCGACCATGCGTGCCGTCCTCCCCACGCAAGGCAGTGCGACCCGCGCGAACGAGGATCAATCGACGGCGGCGCGCGATCGCGCGAAGACGCTCGAACAGCCGCGCGCGCTCCGCCGCGGGCGTGGCGTGATGGCGGAAGACGATACCCGCGCCGCGCGGCAACCGATCGACCGCCTCCCATAATCGATCGCCGAGCCGTTCGTCGGTCATCAGCCAGCGGTCGGGGTGGCGGCGGTGCATCCGCGACCGTATAGCGCGCGGCATGATCGACGACGACCTTTCCCGCACCGCCACGGTCACCCAACTCGGCGCGGTGCGCGACCGGATCGCGCATGCCGCCCGTCTCGCGCGCCGTGATCCCGCCGACATCACGCTGATCGCCGTGTCGAAGACGCAGGACGCCGCGGCGATTCGCCCACTGCTCGCCGCGGGCGTACGGGATTTCGGCGAGAATCGAGTCCGGGAAGCGCAGGCAAAATGGCCGGGGTTGATCGCGGACTATCCCGACACCCGGCTCCACCTGATCGGGCAGTTGCAGTCGAACAAGGCAGCCGAGGCAGTCGCTATCGCGCAGGCGATCCACTCGATCGATCGTCGCTCGCTGATCGACGCGGTGGCGCGCGCGATCGAAGCCAGCGGGCGCCAGCCCGATTGCTACGTGCAGGTCAATATCGGGGACGAGCCGCAGAAAGGCGGCTGCGCGATCAGCGACCTGCCCGCGTTGCTCCGGGTCGCGCGCGGCGCGGGGCTGACGGTGGCGGGGCTGATGTGCCTGCCCCCTGCCGAGGTGGAAGCCGCACCCTATCTCGCGCTCTGCGCCAAGCTGGCGCGCGATAACGGGCTGGCGGGGTTGAGCATGGGGATGTCAGGCGACCTCGATACCGCGGTGACGCTGGGCGCGACTCATGTGCGTGTCGGTTCGGCGTTGTTCGGGGCGCGGCCGTGAGCGGGGTCGGACGAGTGGACGCGCTGTTGTTCGACTTCGACGGCGTGCTGATCGAGAGCGAGGCAAGTGGCAACCGCCATCTCGCCGCCTATCTGACCGACATCGGTCACCGGATCACGCCCGAACAGGCGATGGCGACATTCATGGGATTGTCGGGGCGCGATTTCACCGGCGCAGTCGAGCGGTTCATCGGCGGCCCCTTGCCCGATGATTTCCGCGCCGCACGGATGGAGGAAGACGAACGCTGTCTCGCCGAAGGCATCGAAGAGGTCGCCGGTGCGGTGCGCTTCGTGCGCTCGCTGCCGGTGACCTTGCCGCGCGCGGTGGTGTCGTCGAGCCGCGTGCGCTGGATCCGGGCCCATCTCGCCCATCTCGGCTTGGCGGACGCATTCGGTGAACACCTCTATTCCGGCGCCGAGCACGTCGAACACGGCAAGCCCGCTCCCGATCTCTACCTCTACGGCGCGGCCCAGCTCGGCATACCGATCGAGCGCTGCGCGGTGATCGAGGACTCACCCGTCGGTGCGACCGGTGCGGTGGCCAGCGGCGCCTATGTCATCGGGCTCGTCGCGGCGACTCATTGCGGCGCCGACCATGCCGAGCGCCTGCGCGCGATCGGGGTGAGTGCCATCGCGCGTGACTTCGACGAGGTGGCGCGGCTGCTCGCCTGAACGACACGGCGGTCAGAACTGGTGCCCGGTGCGATCGCGTTTGGTCGCGAGATATCGTTCGTTGTGTGGATTGGCCGGCAGCGCATGCGGGACGCGCTCGACGACCGTCACCCCGGCCGCCTCCAACCCCGTGACCTTGGCAGGATTGTTGGTCAGCAGTCGGACCCGATCCTGCCCAAGCAGGACCAGCATCCGCGCCGCCACGCCGAAGTCGCGCGCGTCCACCGCGAAGCCGAGCCGCATATTGGCGTCGACGGTGTCATAGCCTTGATCCTGCAACGCATAAGCACGAAGCTTGTTGACCAGCCCGATCCCTCGACCTTCCTGTCGCAGGTAGAGGAGGATGCCCCAGCCGGCCTCGCGGATCCGGCGGATCGCGGCGTCGAGCTGCGGACCGCAGTCGCATTTGAGGCTGCCGAGCACATCGCCGGTGAGACACTCGCTATGCAGCCGCACCAAAGGCGGCGAGCCATCGGGCTGCCCGATGAGGAGCGCGACATGCTCGTCGGCGCTCTCGGGCGAGCGGAAGGCGACAATCTCGCTATCCTCCACCTGTGCGACGGGAAGTCGCGCACGCACCGCGATCGCGAGTCGGGTCGCGTCCTCGTGCGCGTCGATCGCGGCGACGTCGATCGCTACGGCGGGCTTGACTCCGTTGGTGAAGAAGGCGGGGAGTAGCCCGGCCACCCGCGCTAGCCGCAGCGCCGCGGCGCTCGCGATCGGGCTCGCCAGCGCGGCGGTACGAAAAGGCCCCTTGAGTGGCGTGGCGAGATCGAGCTGCGGGTCGGCGAGGGCGGTGGCCAGTGCCATGCCGAACCATGGCGCGCGCTCGATCAGCACCGGCTGGTCGGGGGCCGCGGCGGCACGCTGGTTGGTCAGCGTCAGCGTCTCGGCGCGCCCGGCCGAGATCAGCACCGCATAATCTTCATCGGGCGCGAAGGCGGCGAGCCGCGCGGCGTCGGCGGTCTCTACCGCGAGCAGCACCAGCGGCGGCTCGCCCAGCGCATGGAGCGCGATCGGCCAGCCGCGCCGCATCGCGTCGATTGCACGCGCCGCATCGCGCGGGTCGGCGCTCGGCTCGTTCACCAGGCGAACTCGGTCATGATCGGGACGTGGTCGCTCGGCTTGAGCCAGCTGCGGCACGGCTCGAAGACGGTGTGCGAGACCGCGGTGCGGGCCACGTCGGCGGTTGCCCACATATGGTCGAGACGGCGGCCGCGATCGTTCTTGGTCCAGTCGGGCGAGCGATAGCTCCACCAGGTGTGGAGCCGCGCCGGGGCGGGATGGAAGTGGCGGCCGAGATCGACCCAGTCGTTCGACACGCGCAGCCGCTCGAGCGCCTCCACCTCGACGGGAGTGTGGCTCACCACCTTGAGCAGCGCCTTGTGGCTCCACACGTCGCTCGGCAGCGGCGCGATGTTGAAGTCGCCGGTGAGGATGGTGGGCACGTTCAGCGTCTCGGACCAACGCGTCATCCGTTCCACGAAGTCGAGCTTCTGCCCGAACTTGGGATTGACGTCCCGGTCGGGCACATCGCCGCCAGCGGGGACGTAGACGTTCTCCAGCCGCACGCCGCCGGGCAGCCGTACGCCGAGGTGACGCGCCTCGCGATTGGCCTGCCAGTCGAGTCGCTCGTCCGCCTCGATCGGGACGCGGCTGATGATCGCGACGCCGTGGTGCATGCGCTGGCCGTTGAGCAGGACATGGTCGTAGCCGAGCGCGCGGAACCCGGCGACCGGGAAGTCCGCGTCGATCACCTTGGTTTCCTGCAGGCACAGGATGTCGGGGGCGGCCTCGCGCAGGAAGCGCTCGACGATGTCGAGGCGGAAGCGGACCGAGTTGATGTTCCAGGAGACGATCTTCACGCCGCGCGACATAGGCGGTCGATCGCGTCGCGCAAACACCTCGCCGGCCGGAACGTGAAAGGCCCCCGCTCCGGGGGCATGGAGCGAGGGCCGACACAGCGTTCATCACGCAAGCGGGGAAGAAGGGCTCAGGGCAACAGGGGGAAAATCCCCGAGGCGTCCGCCCCCGCAACCTTCATTTAGGACAATTTAGCTGTCAGTCAGATGAACGGATTGGAAAAATTATCAGCCGCTGCGACCCTGGCGACGGGGGTCGGTCCAGCGGAACGCGCTGTCATTGACCGGCACGTTGAACTTCTGTCCGCTCAGCCGGATCGTGGTGCGGTTGCCCTGGCTGTCGAGCGCGACCCAGCCTTGTAGCATCAGCCCCGCCGGTGCCGCCGAGTCGCGGGCGAACACCATCGTGATCCGACCGAACTCGGGGTGTTTGGGATCATTCGCCTCGACCGACAGCACGTCGGGGTTGGGCGAAGGCACCACCTTGGCGTAGCGCGAGATGTCGCGGCTGGGGTCGATCAGCACGCCGAGCGGCGAGTTGCCGATCGGCCAGCGCTGCACCTGCTTCACCGAATAGTCGATGAAGGTGAACGCCTTGCCGTCGCTGACGATGAGCAGCGGCACGCCCTTCTGATATTGGAAGCGGATCTTGCCCGGCTTCTTGAGCGTCAGCGCACCGGTCAGGACGCGCCCGTTGCGATCGGTCTGGCTGAAATCGGCGGTCATCGTCTCGGCCGCGGCGAGGAAGCGCTGGACCGCGGCGAGATCGTTGCCCTGCCCGGCGGCCGGTGCGGCGAACATCGCGATCGCCGCCAGCGGCACGAGGAAAGTACGCATCGTCACTCCGTTGTCAGACTGGCCGGTGATGCCGCGGCGGCGTTGAACGCGCCCTGAACCCGACGCGATCCGATCAGCCGAGCAGCGAGGCGATGCCCGGCGTGTTCTCGGCGCCGACCCAGCCCTCGTAGATCATCCGCCCGGCGACGAAGAGGATGACCGCGAGGCCGACATAAGCGATCCAGCGGTAGCGATCGATGATCCGCGCGATGAAGTTGGCTGCCAGCCCCATCAGCGCGACCGACAGCAGCAGGCCGACGACGAGGATGCCGGGATGCTCGCGCGCCGCGCCCGCCACGGCGAGCACGTTGTCGAGGCTCATCGACACGTCCGCGACCGCGACCGCCCAGGCCGCGCCGACGAAGCTGCGCGCGGGCGCGACGGCGGCGTCGCCGTTGCCCTCAGCGTCGGGCTGGTGGCCGCCGGCGCGGATCTCGCGCCAGAACTTCCAGCTCACCCACAGCAGCAGCAGGCCGCCGGCGAAGATCAGCCCGACGATCCCCATCAGCCAGGTGACGATCAGCGCGAAGAAGATGCGCAGCACCAGCGCGGCGCCGATGCCGATCAGGATCACCTTCCTGCGCTGGTCCGAGGGCAGGCCGGCGGCCAGCGCGCCGACCACGATCGCATTGTCGCCCGCCAGCACCAGGTCGATCATCAGCACCGAGCCGAACGCGGCGAGCGCGGCGGGATCGCCGAGGTTCGAGAAGTCGGCGACGATATGCTGCCAGATGTCGCCGAGCGAGCCGGGTCCCTGGGGCGCGACGGCCGCCCCCGCGGCGGCCAGCATGGCGATCAGGCTCACGACGTCACTCCCCTGAAGATACGAACGGGCGGCACGTCCAACCAACGCACCGCCCGCGAAAAGTTACCGCCTGCTACGCAGAGCGAGCCTTCACCCGCCTGTCACGCCCGCTCCGAAGACCGCGGGTGCGACCGCGGCTCACTGGTTCATCGAGTCGAAGAAATCGTCGTTCGTCTTGGAATCCTTCATCTTTCCGAGCAGGAACTCCATCGCGTCGACGGTGCCCATCTGCATCAGGATGCGGCGCAGCACCCACATCTTGCTGAGCTTGTCCTTCTCGACCAGCAGTTCCTCCTTGCGCGTGCCGGACTTGCCGACGTCGATCGCGGGGAAGATGCGCTTGTCGGCGACCTTGCGGTCGAGCACGATCTCGGCGTTGCCGGTGCCCTTGAATTCCTCGAAGATCACCTCGTCCATGCGGCTGCCGGTATCGATCAGCGAGGTCGAGATGATGGTGAGGCTGCCGCCTTCCTCGATGTTACGCGCCGCGCCGAAGAAGCGCTTGGGGCGCTGCAGCGCGTTGGCGTCGACACCGCCGGTCAGCACCTTGCCCGACGAGGGCACCACGGTGTTGTAGGCGCGGCCGAGGCGGGTGATGTTGTCGAGCAGGATCACCACGTCCTTCTTGTGCTCGACCAGACGCTTGGCCTTCTCGATCACCATCTCGGCGACCTGCACGTGGCGCGTCGCCGGCTCGTCGAAGGTGGACGAGACCACCTCGCCGTTGACCGTGCGCGACATGTCGGTGACTTCCTCGGGGCGCTCGTCGATGAGCAGCACCAGCAGGAACACCTCGGGGTGGTTGTGGCTGATCGCGCGCGCGATGTTCTGCATCATGATCGTCTTGCCGACGCGCGGCGGGGCGACGATGAGGCAGCGCTGACCCTTGCCGATCGGCACGACCACGTCGAGCACGCGGCCCGACCGGTCTTTGATCGTCGGGTCCTCGATCTCCATCTTGAGCCGCTCGTCGGGGTAGAGCGGCGTCAGATTGTCGAAATTGACGCGGTGGCGGACGCGCTCAGGGTCCTCGAAATTGACCTGGGTGATCTTCACCAGCGCGAAATAGCGCTCGCCGTCCTTGGGCCCGCGGATCTCGCCCTCGACGGTGTCGCCGGTGCGCAGGCCGTGCTTCCGCACCTGGTTGGGGCTGACGTAGATGTCGTCCGGCCCGGCGAGATAATTGGCCTGCGCCGAGCGGAGGAAGCCGAAGCCGTCGGGCAGCACCTCGATCGTGCCCTCGCCCATGATCTGCTCGCCGTTCTCGGCCTGGACCTTGAGGATGGCGAACATCAGATCCTGCTTGCGCAGGGTCGACGCGCCCTCGACCCCGAGCTCCTCTGCGAGCTGCACGAGGTCGGCCGGGGCCTTCTTCTTCAAATCCTTGAGATGCATGTAGACGTGTCCGATGTGCTCGGGAGTGGGGGGAAGCTCGGCCGGCGAATACGCTCGAGATACGAAGCTGTAGAGGAGGCGGGAGACCGGGACCGATCGCGCCGTAGCCGCGAGGTAAGAGTCGGCCGCGGCTTAGTCAAGCCGGCGCGCGCGGTCTCAGAACGGCTTCACGATCACCAGGATGACGATCAGCACCGCGGCGATCGCGGGCACCTCGTTGACCAGCCGCAGCGCGCGGTTCGAGAGCGTCGCACGGCCAGCGGCGAGCTTGCGCGCATAGCCCACCGCCCAGCCGTGATAGCCCGACAGCAGCACGACCAAAGCGATCTTGGCGTGGAGCCAGCCCAGCCCCGGCGTACCGTCGGCGATGCCGGCGTTGAGCGCGAGCGCGATGCCGAGCACCCACACCAGGATCATCGCGGGCGTGAGGATGATCGCGCGCAGCTTGCCCTCGCGCTCGACCCAGCGCGCCGCCTCGGCCGGGTCGGCGAGACCCTCCTGGTGATAGACGAGGTAGCGCGGCAGCATGAACATGCCTGCCATCCAGAAGATCACGAAGATGAGGTGCGCCGCCTTCACCCAATCGTAGGTCGCGCCGAGGAAACCCGCCATGGTCATGCTCCGCCCTTACGCGCCGCGGACGCGCGCGACCAGATCCTCGACGTGCGCCACCGGCGTGTGCTGGCCGATGCCATGGCCCAGGTTGAACACGTGCGGCCGCTCGGGGAAGGCGGAGAGCACGCGGTCGATCCCGCGGTCGAGCGCGGCGCCGCCGATTCGGAGCGCGAGCGGGTCGAGGTTGCCCTGCACCGGCAGCCCCGGCGGTAGCACGCGGTCGGCCCAGGCGGGGTCGACGGTCTCGTCGAGCCCGATCGCGTCGACGGCCGTGCCGGCGGCATAAGCGGGGAGCTTGCCGCCCGCGCCCTTGGGGAAGCCGATGATCGTCGCGCCGGGGCGGCGCGCGCGCAGGCCGTCGACGATGGCGCGGTTGGGCGCGATCACCCAGCGCTCGAACTGCTCGGGCGAGAGGCTGCCCGCCCAGCTGTCGAACAGCTGCACCGCCTCGACCCCGGCGTCGAGCTGCGTGGCGAGATAGTCGATCGTGAGCGCGACCACCGCGTCGATGATCGCCGCGAAGGCCGCGGGGTCGCGATAGGCGAACAGCCGCGTCTCCTCCTGGTCGCGGCTGCCCTGGCCCGCGACCATGTAGGTCGCCACCGTCCAGGGTGAGCCAGCGAAGCCGAGGAAGGTGGTCGCGGGCGACAGCGCGGCGGCGACGCGGCGCACCGTGGCGTAGACCGGATCGAGCCGCGCCGGCACCGGCGCGAGCGACGCCAGCGCGGCGTCGACCAGCGCGGGCGCGAGCCGCGGCCCCTCGCCCGCGCCGAAGCTGAGCTCCTGCCCGAGCGCCCAGGGCACCATCAGGATGTCCGAGAACAGGATCGCGCCGTCGAAGCCGAAGCGGCGGATCGGCTGCAGCGTCACCTCGGCCGCGGCCTCGGGATCGGTCGCGAGCGCGAGGAAGCCGCCCTTCTCGGCCCGCAGCGCGCGATATTCGGGAAGGTAGCGCCCGGCCTGGCGCATCAACCACAGCGGCGGCCGCTCCTGCCGCTCGCCTCGGAGCGTGCGCAACAGCGGCTTGATGGTCTCGATCGGGGGAGTGGGCACGGGTGAGATCGTCCTCGCCCCCTTCAGAGAAGAGAATCTCGAAGAAGGCTGTTGATGCGGATGGCGCGTGGGTTGCGGTGGCTTAATCCGCCGTCACCGGAAATGCCAACAGCTTGACGGTGCGAGTCCGACGCAGGGTCAGGGATTCGCGGCTCCTCATCCCCGCTATCCACAGGCTGTGGAGGAACATCGCGGCTGCGGACGAGATTGTGGATGGAATCGGATTCATCCACCGTCGAGGCACTCGCTTGGCGGCGCGGGCGAGTTGCGCTAGCCCGCGTCCCCATGTTGTCCACAGTTCGATCCCCAGGCGGCTGAGGATGGTGCGCCTCCACCTCCATCTGCTCTCCGACTCCACCGGCGAGACGCTGGAGAACATCGCCAAGGCGGCGCTGGCGCAATATGACGACGTCGAGACGGTGCGGCATTTCTGGCCGATGGTGCGCACCGAGATGCACCTCGACCGCATCCTCCAGGAGATAGCGCAGAACCCCGGGCTGGTCGTGTTCACGCTCGTGAACCCGGTCACCCGCGCCGCGCTGGAGAATCGCTGCCGCGCGCTCGGGCTGCCGACGGTAGCGCCGCTCGACCCGGTCAACGATGCGCTGTCGATGCTGCTCGGCCAACAGGCCAAGGCGCGTCCGGGCCGCCAACACGTGCTCGACGCCGCCTATTTCGCGCGCGTCGACGCGATCCAGTTCACCATCGCGCACGACGACGGGATCGCGCACGAGGACTGGGAGGAGGCCGATATCGTCCTCGCCGGGGTGAGCCGCTCGTCCAAGACGCCGACCTCGATCTATCTCGCCAATCGTGGCTACAAGACCGCCAACATCCCGATCGTGGTGGAGAGCCCGCCGCCGGCCTCGCTGTTCGCGCTCGACTATCCGCTGGTGGTGGGGCTGACGACCAGCGCCGACCGGCTGATCCAGGTGCGGCGCAACCGGCTGCTCTCGCTCAACCAGGCGCCCGAGACCGATTACGTCGACCAGGACGCGGTGGCGCGCGAGATCGCCTTCGCGCGCCGCATCTTCGCCGACAACGGCTGGCCCGTGATCGACGTCACGCGCCGCTCGATCGAGGAGACCGCGGCGGCGATCATCGCGTTGGTCAACGAGCGCCGCGGTACCGCCACGCGCACCACGGACTGACCGACATGCTGATCCTCGCCTCGCAGAGCGCCTCGCGCACCGCCATGCTCTCCGCCGCCGGCGTGCCGTTCACCGCCGAGCCGGCGTACGCCGACGAGGCCGCGCTCAAGGCGGCGATGGCCGGCGCGCGCCCGCGCGACCTCGCCGACGCGCTCGCTGAATTGAAGGCGCTCAAGGTCTCGGCGCGCCATCCCGGGGCGCTGGTGCTCGGGTCGGACAGCCTCGCGGTGCTCGACGACGGCAGCGTGCTCGACAAGCCGACATCGCGCGACGAGGCGCGCGATCATCTCAAGCGCATGTCGGGGCGTCATCACGATCTGGTCAGCGCCGCCGTGATCGCGGAGAATGGCCGGCCGGTGTGGCGCGTCGTCGACGCCGCGCGGATCGTCGTGCGGCGGCTGTCCGACGCGTTCATCGAGACCTATCTCGACGCCGAATGGCCCGCGATCGCTGGCTGTGTGGGCTGCTACCGGATCGAGGGGCCGGGAGTGCAGCTCTTCGCCAAGGTCTCGGGCAGTCAGTTCACCGTGCTCGGCATGCCACTGCTGCCGGTGCTCGACTATCTCCGCACGCGCGAGGTGCTGCCGACGTGACGATCCCCTATGCCGAGGTGATCGGCGACCCGATCGCGCATTCCAAGTCGCCGCTGATCCACCGTTTCTGGCTGGAGGCGCTGGGGATCATGGGCGACTATCGCGCCGAGCGGGTGGCCGCGGACGATCTCGGCCGCTTCTTCGCGGCGCGCGCGCGCGACCCCGACTGGCGCGGCTGCAACGTCACCGTGCCGCACAAGGTGGCGGCGCTCGACCATGTCCCCGATCCCGGCGGGGTGCGTGGCTCGATCGGCGCGGCCAACACCGTGTTCCGCGACGAGTCGGGCAAGCTCGCCGCGACCAACACCGACGCCGCCGGCTTCCTCTCGCCGATCGCCGACCTCGATCTCGCCGGCGCGGCGGTCACGGTGGTCGGTGCTGGCGGCGCAGCGCGCGCGGTGCTGTTCGCGCTGTCGAAGGTGGGGGTAGGGCGCGTGACCCTGCTCAATCGCACGCCGCTCAAGGGTGCCGCGCTGCTCGCCGGCTTCGGGCTCAAGGGCGATGCGCTCCCGCTCGAGGCGCGGCTGCGCCCCGATACCACGCTGCTGGTCAACACCAGCGCGCTCGGCATGGCCGGGCAGCCGCCGCTGACGCTCGACCTCGATCCGTTGCCCGACGATGCGATCGTCTACGACATCGTCTATGCCCCGCTCGAGACGCCGCTGCTCGCCGCCGCGCGCGCGCGCGGCCTCGACACGGTCGACGGTCTGGAGATGCTGATCGGCCAGGCCGCGCTCGCGTTCGAGCTGTTCTTCGGCGCCGCGCCACCGCGCGAGCGCGACGACCAATTGCGCGCGCTGCTGCTGGCGTGAGCGCGCGATGATCGTGCTCGGGCTCACCGGCTCGATCGGCATGGGCAAGACCACGGTGGCGCGGATGTTCGCCGAGGCGGGCGTGCCCGTGTTCGACGCCGACGCGGTGGTCCACCGCTTGCAAGGCCCGGGCGGCGCGCTGGTCGCGGCGATCGCCGCGCGCTTTCCGGGGACCACCAGCGCGGCAGGGGTCGACCGCGCCGCGCTCGGCGCCGCCGTGCTGGGGGACGAAGTCGCGCTGCGCGACTTGGAGGCGATCGTTCACCCCGCGGTCGCTGCCGAGCGCGCCCGTTTTCTCGCGCGCCACGCCGCCGCGCCGCTGGTGGTGCTCGACGTCCCGCTGCTCTTCGAGACCGGAGGCGACGCCGCGGTCGATCAGGTCGCGGTGGTGTCCGCCGCGCCGGCGGTGCAGCGCGAGCGCACGCTGGCGCGACCCGGCATGACCGCGGCCAAGCTCGACTCGATCCTCGCGCGCCAGCTGCCCGACGCCGAGAAGCGCGCGCGCGCCAACGCGGTGATCGCCACCGACGTGCCGCTCGCCGAGACGCGCGCGGCGGTGCTGCGCCTGATCGCTTGCGCCCGCGCCGCGGCGGGTCGATAACGCTGCGCATGCGCGAGATCGTCTTCGATACCGAGACCACGGGGCTGAGCTTCGTCGGCGGCGACCGGATGGTGGAGATCGGCTGCGTCGAGCTGGTCAACCGCTGCGAGACCGGGCGCACCTTCCACGCCTATTTCCACCCTGAGCGCGACATGCCCGAGGAGGCCGCGCGCATCCATGGGCTGCGCATTGACTTCCTCTCCAAGCACCCGGTGTTCGCGCTCGGGGTCGAGGCGTTGCTCGAGTTCATCGGCGACGCGCCGCTGATCGCACACAATGCGGGGTTCGACTTCTCCTTCCTCAACGGCGAGCTCGAACGCTGCGGCCGCACCGCGGTGTGCCGCTCGCGCATGGTCGACACGCTCCAGCTCGCACGCACGCGCCACCCCGGCGCCAAGCACACGCTCGACGCGCTGTGCAACCGCTACGGCATCGATCGCTCGCATCGCGTGCTGCACGGCGCGCTCCTCGACGCGCAGCTGCTCGCGCAGGTCTATGTCGAGCTTCAGGGCGGTCGGCAGATCGGGCTCGGGCTGGTGAGCGAGCCGATCATGGTGACCGCCGCGACCGCCAGCAGCGTGCCGGCGCCGGCGCGCGCGCGGCCGCCGCGGCTCTTTTCGGCGAATGCGGCGGAACTGGCCGCGCATGCCGCGTTTCTGAAGGGGGTCAAAGAACCCCTGTGGGGGGCCGACGCGTCCGGATGACGCGCTTAGCACCAGCCGGGCAGGGGCTCGACCGGCAACGATGGAGAAGAACGTATGGATATCCGGGTATCAGGTCACCAGGTGGCGATCGGCGACGCGCTGAAGGCCCATGTGCAGGACCGGCTCCAGGGTATCGCTGACAAATATTTCGCGCGCGCCATCTCGGCCGAGACCACCTTCGGCAAGGGCCCGCACGACAATGGCTTCACCTGCGACATCGTCGCGCACGTGACGCGCGGCCTGGTGCTGAAGGGGCGGCACGACGCGCATGATGCGCATCTCTCGTTCGACGGTGCCGCCGAGAAGATCGAGAAGCAACTGCGCCGCTATGTCCGCCGCCTCAAGGATCGCGCCCCCGCGCACGCCGCGGCCGAGGCCGACAAGGACAGCAACGGCTATGACAATGCCGGCTACACGCTGTTCGCCGAGTCGACCGACGAGGACGAGGCCGGCGACGCGCCGCTGGTGATCGCCGAGACCCGTGTCGACGTGCCCGAGGCGAGCGTCTCCGACGCGGTGATGATGCTCGACCTGCGCAACACCCAGGCGCTGCTGTTCCGCAACGCCGGTACGGGTTCGTACAACATGGTCTATCGCCGCGGCGACGGCACGATCGGATGGGTCGAGCCGCAGCGCGCTGGCTGAGGCGCGCGCGGCCACCTACCTGGCACCGATCATGGCGACCGACCTGAGCGACCTGCTCGTGCCCGAGCTCGTCGTCGTGGGACTGCCCGCGGCGTCGAAGAAGGCCCTGTTCACCCAGCTCGGCGCGCTCGCCGCGCCCTGGGTGGGGCTGGACGCGCGTGCCATCGCCGAGGGGCTGGCCGCGCGCGAGAAGGAGGGGTCGACCGGCTTCGGCGGCGGCGTCGCGATCCCGCACGCGCGGCTCGCGGGCATGCAGCGGGTCGCGCTGATCGTGGCGCGGCTGGCGCAACCGCTCGGCTTCGCCGCGGTCGACGACGTCGCGGTCGATGTGGTGGTGGCGATGCTGTCGCCGCCCCACGCCGGCGGGGAGCATCTCAAGGCGTTGGCCCGCGTGGCGCGGCGCTTCCGCGACCGCACCTTGGTCGCCAAGTTGCGCGGTGCGGGCTCGCCCGACGCGATCTACGCGCTGCTCACCGCGGACGACACGCGTGACGCCGCCTGAGGGAGCCGCGGCGCATCACCGCGCGCTGGAGTCGCTGTACGCCGCGGCGCCGATCAACCGCCTGTTCGACTCGCGGCTCGAGATCGTCGAGCCCGGCGTGGCGCGGATCCGCTTCCGCGTCGATCAGCGCCACTTTCACGCCGCCGGGGCGGCGCACGGCACCAGCTATTTCAAGATGCTCGACGATGCCGCCTTCTACGCGTGCAACAGCCTGGTGACCGACCGCTTCCTGCTCACCACCCAGTTCAGCCTGCTGCTCACGCGCCCGCTCGGCGAGGGCGAGGTGGTGGCGGAGGGGCGCTGGGTCAGCGGGCAGCGCCGCGTCTTCGTCGCCGAGGCGCGGTTGATCGCGGTCGACGGCGAGGAGGTGGCGCGCGGCACCGGTACTTTCATGCGCTCGCGGATCGCGCTTGCCAGCCTGCCCGGCTACGCGGCGACCGCGGCGTGAGCGCGCGGCTGCCCACCCATCTCGCGGTCGGCGCGCTGCTCAGGCGAGTCAACGACAGCGGGGGCATGGCGGTGGTGCGTGCCTCAGGTGAGGCGCAGTCCGGGGCGGTGCTGGTGCTGCTGTGCGACGGCCGTTCGATGCGTGCGGTGGAGCGGATGCGCGGGATGGACGACCGCGACGTGCTGATCGCCGCGGGTCCGAGCGATGGCGACTCGGCCGCGGTGGAGGATTACTGGCGTTTGCGACGGCGTCGTGACCCCGACCTATGGGTGATCGAACTGGACATCCCGGACGCCGAACGGTTCGTCGCTGAAACGATGCTGGTCGATTGACGCTGTTAACCCCTCGACCGTAGCGGGGTGGGATCGACAACAGGCGTTGTGCCGATGCGGGGTGCGATCCCGAACGGTGACGCAGTCGGGGGGGCACCCGGTCGGTCATTTGAGCAGCTAACGCTGGTTCAGCGACCGTCTCCGCGTACCCACCGCATAAACAAGACGTGGAATGCCTTTAGGTTCCCGCGCTGCCGCTTTCGCAGCGTTCACTGCCTCGATCGTCTCGCTGGCCCTGCAGAGCGCGCCCGGCCTCGCCGCCGAAGTGCCGACGCTCCCGGGTGTCACCGCGAGCCAGCTCGCTGTCACCGACGCGGTCCCCGCGACGGCGACGCCGGCGTCCGATAACGCCGACCAGATCCTCGACCAGGCCGCCGCCGACCAGGCGGACGAGCAGGTCGCTTATCCCACCCTCGCCGCCGCCGTCGCCGACCAGTCGATCCCGTCGAACACCGACGAGGACCTGCGTTGCCTCGCCGGTGCGATCTATTTCGAGTCGCGCGGTGAGCCGCTGAGCGGACAGCTCGCGGTCGCCGAGGTGATCCTCAACCGCACCAAGTCGCGTCGCTTCGGTGGCAGCGTGTGCGACGTCATCACCCAGAAGGGCCAGTTCTCCTTCGTGCGCGGCGGCGTGATGCCGTCGGCACCGTCGAACGACGACTGGCGCACCGCGATGGCGGTGGCCAAGGTCGCGATGAAGGACGCGTGGGAGACCGACGCGTCGAACGCGCTCTATTTCCACCACCGCAGCATGGGCCGCGCCGCCGGTGTCCGGGTCGCCTCGATCGGCAACCACGTCTTCTTCCGCTGAACGCCGTCGCGCTTGCGAGAGATAGGGTAAGCGGGGCCAGACCTCGCTGATCCGGCCGGATGGGCTCCGACGACATCGTCACCCCGGCGAAGGCCAAGGGTTCAGCTACGGAGCGGTCGTGAGTCTCACCACGGCCTTTGCCGCTCGGTTCCGGCTTCCACCCAGCCTTCTCGACACTCCTGCCGTCATCCCGGACTTGTTCCGGGATCCACCGTTCCGCGCACGCATCGGGCGTTAATCTCGCGGAGGAGTGGATCCCGGAACAAGTCCGGGATGACGAGGGGGAGGCCGTTTGTCATCATCCTGCGCCTTCAACCAGCATACGCCTTCGCCAGGTCGTACAAATAATCTCGCGCGGCATAGAGCGACGCCACCCGGATCCGCTCGTTCAGCCCGTGTACGCCGTTGAAATCGGGATCGAGGAACGTGCCCGGCACGCCATAGACCGGGATGCCGATCGCTTCGAGGAACACGCCGTCGGTGGCCCCCGTCGACATCGTCGGCAATAAAGGCACGCCGGGGAAATGCTTCTTCGCCAGTGCTTCCATCGGGCCGATGATCTTCGGGTCGAGCGTCGGCGGCACCGCGGTGGGGCGGATCGGCTGGTTGGCAATGACGGTCACCTTGCTCCCCGCCAACTCGCGCAGCTTGTCGAGCGTCCCCTCGACCGTCTCGCCCGGGAAGATGCGGCAGTTGACGTTGGCGTTGGCGCGCTGCGGCAGCGCGTTCTCGGCATGGCCAGCGCTCAGCAGCGTCGCCACGCAGGTGGTGCGCAGCGTCGAGTGCATCACTTTGTCGCGGCTGACGATCACGTCGGCGGCGCGGTCCTGCGGATCAGCCAGCAACCGCGTGATCGCGGTCGCCTGCTCGCCGCCGACGCGCTTGGCGGTGGCGGTGAAATAGGCGCGGGTCGTGTCGGTGAAGCGTACCGGAAACTCGTAGTTCTGCACCGCCTTGATCGCGTCGGCGAGCTCGTAGATCGCGTTCTCCGGCACGGGCGTGGAGCTGTGGCCGCCGGGATTGGTCGCCAGGAAGGTGAAGTTCTGCGCCGCTTTCTCGCCGACCTGGACGGCGAGCAGCTGGCGCTTCCCCTGCGAGTCGAGCCGCCCGCCGCCGCCCTCGTTGAGCGCGAACTCGGCCGCGATCAGCTCGGGCCGGTGCTGCGCCAGCCATTGCGCGCCGTTGAAGGCGAAGGTGGTCTCCTCGCCGCAAGTCAGCGCCAGCTTGATCGTGCGCTTCGGCCGGAAGTTCTGCGTCCGGAAGCGGATCATCGCATCGGCCCAGATCGCCGACATGGCTTTGTCGTCCACCGCGCCGCGCGCGTAATAATAGCCATCCTCCTCGACCAGCTTGAACGGGTCGCGTTGCCAGTCGGCGCGCTTCGCCTCGACCACGTCGAGATGCCCGAGCAGCAGCATCGGCTTGAGCGCGGGGTCGCTGCCGCGCAGCAGCGCCACGATCCCGCCGTCCTTGGGATGATCGGGGGTGGAGAACAGCGTGACATCGGCGTCGGCATAGCCCGCGCGCTTGAGCCGCGCCGCGACCTGCTCCGCCGCCTGGGAACAGCTGCCGACGTTCACCACCGTGTTGGTCTCGACCATCTCGCGGTAGAGATCGAAGAATGCCTTCTCGTCCGGACGTGACTGCGCCGACGCGCCGCCCCCCGTCACGGTTCCCGCCACGAGCCCGGCGATCAGCGCCGCCCTACCCAAAATGCGCATTCGTCTCCCCCGATCGTTCCGATGGGAGCCTCGCAGCGATGCGGGCGCGGCGCAACCGCGCTCAGCCGGTGCGGCGCAGGTCGCGCGGCAGGAGGAGCCGCAGCTCGCGATTGGCGAAATCGATGTGGACGCGACGGAACAGCCGCAGCGCGTCCATCCCCAGCATCAGCGCAGGCTTGTCATCGATGCCGAAGACGCGGAACGGCGCGGCGTCGGCGAAGGCGATCGGCAGCGATCGGATCTTGGCGGGGCCGAGCGTCATCTCGGGCAACAGCGCGTAATCGGCGGCGAGCTGGACGCCGAGCACGCTGGTGAGCAGCGTGGTCTCGCGCTTGCGCACCGAGAGCAGGCGGCGCAGCGCGAGATTGCCGAGGCTGACGCTGGTGCCGGTATCGAGCACCACCCGCACGCGCCGCCCCGCGACCGTGGCGCTGGTGACGACGAGCTGGCCGAACAGGCTGCGCGCCTGGATCACGATCTCGCCGGGCTCGCGCTTGAGCCGCTCGCGCTTGCTCGACGGTGTCACCTGCATCCGCTGCGCGTCGAAGTCGATCGTCAGCGCCTGGCCTTGGAGCGTGTCGATGCCAAGCATCCCCGGTGCGCCGAGATGACGCGCCTCGAGCGCGGGCGCCTCGATCTTCGCGCCGCCGACGCGGCCTACCGGCTTGGGACTGACCGAGATGGCCGGGATGATGACCGTGTCGACGTCACTCGTCCCCGCCATCGCGACGAGCCGGACACGGCGCCCGGCGGGGAGGCCAAGATGGGTCGCGAGCTGGCGCGAGATCACGCTGCGTTGCGCGCCGGTGTCGATGATGAAGGGGAAGGGACCAGCGCCCGCGATCTCGACGGGCACGGTCATGCGATCATCGGCGTTGAGGAAGGCGAGTTCGTCCGACGGAGTCGCTGGGGCCTCGGTGGGCAAGTCCACCCGGGTAATCGCAGACGCGTCCGAGGGTATCCCGACCTGCGCCGCCGCGGGCAGGGCCGCGCCCCCCAACAGCAGCGCGAGCAACCTCTCCATGTCGCGGAGAATACGCCCGTTTCGGGTCGAACACCAGCGTGACGCAAGCACAACAAAGGGTATCGACAAATAAAACTACCATGCGGTACAAAAAGGCGGTTGACCAGCGTAGGGCGGCTTTCTATACCAGTCGGTATCGAAAGCATGACGGCTGCGCGCGCCGTCGAGCGTTCGACGGAGCCTTATGGATCCTCCTCTCACCAGGCGGCGCGCCGGGACCTGACCGGTCGACGCCGCATGACGATCTTTCTTCCGCTTGCCCGACGCGCTGCGTCGCGGTGAGCGCCACCGTCCGTCCTCCTTCGGCGTGCCGCGTATCCCGCGCGCCGGGTGCGGCCGGCCGCCCATCGCACAGGACCTTCTCGCCATGGCCCATCGCGCCTGCCTGACCCTCTCTCCCCGTCTGACCGCGGAGACCCGCCGATGAACATGCACAGCACGATCGACCCGGCCGACTCGGTCGAGGCCGCGCCCGCGTCGCGTCCCAGCACCGCCAAGCGCGCCGCCTGGATCGGCGTCCCGCTCGTGGCGGTGATCGGCGCCGCCACCTTGCTCCACCGCGAGCAGCCCGCGGTCGCCGCGCCGCCGGCTCCCACCGTCACCGTCGCGCCGCCGCTGCAGCGCACCGTTGCCGAGTGGGACGATTATGTCGGCCGCTTCGAGCCGAGCCGCTCGGTCGAGGTGCGCCCGCGCGTCTCGGGCGCGATCAGCGCGGTCCATTTCACCGACGGCGCCACCGTCCGCGCCGGGCAGCTGCTCTTCACCATCGACCAGCGCCCCTTCGCCGCCGCGCTCGCCGAGGCGCAGGCGGGTGTCGCCACCGCGCGCAGCGACCTGCTGCTCGCGCGCGCCAACCTCGACCGCGCCGGCCGGCTCGTCGCCGAGGACGCGGTTTCCAAGGGCGAGCTCGACCAGCTCACCGCGCGCGTCCGCGCCGCCAGCGCGCAGCTCGCCGCCGCCGAGGCGCGCGTCCGCGCGCGCGCGCTCGACATGGAGTTCACCCAGGTGCGCGCGCCGATCGCGGGGCGCGTCTCGGACCGGCGCATCGATCCCGGCAACCTCGTCGCCGGCGGCGACACCAGCGGAACGTTGCTCACCACGATCAACGCGCTCGATCCGATCTACTTCGCCTTCGACGGCTCGGAAGCGCTCTTCCTCAAGAACAAGCGCGCGCGCGCCGCGGGCGTCTCGGCGCCCGACGTCGACGTGCGGCTGCAGGACGAGGGCGACTATCGCTGGCACGGCCGGCTCGACTTCACCGACAACGGGCTCGACTCGCGCTCGGGCACGATCCGCAGCCGCGCGGTGCTGCGCAACCCGGACCAGTTCCTCACCCCGGGCATGTTCGGCAACATGCGGCTCGCCTCGGGCGCGACGACGCGCGCGCTGCTCGTCCCCGACGCCGCGGTGCAGACCGACCAGGCGCGCAAGACGCTGCTGACCGTCGGCGCCGACGGTACCGTGACCGCCAAGCCGGTGACGCTCGGCCCGGTGCTCGCCGGCCTGCGCATCGTGCGCAGCGGGATCTCGCCGAGCGACCGCGTCGTGATCAGCGGCACCCAGATGGCGATGCCGGGCACCAAGGTGCAGGTCCGCGCCGGTAAGATCGCGCCGGCGAGCGGCGGCGACGCCCCGCCGGGCGCGGCGCCGATCACCGGCGAGGCCACCTTCACCTCCTGATCACGGCGGCGTCGGCGCCGCCTCCGATCCGCCGCTCCCACAGCGGCCCCCCTCCATCCTCGCATCCGGGGAGCCTGTCATGCGCCTGTCGCGCTTCTTCATCACCCGCCCGATCTTCGCCGGCGTCATCGCGGTGATCATCACCATCGTCGGCGCGATCGCTTATTGGGGTCTCCCCGTCGCGCAATATCCCGACATCGTGCCGCCCACGGTGACCGTCACCGCAAACTATCCCGGCGCCTCGGCCGAGACGGTGGCGGAGACCGTCGCCGCGCCGATCGAGCAGGAGATCAACGGCGTCGACGACATGCTGTACCAGTCGAGCCAGTCGACCGGTGACGGCAATCTGACGATCACCGTCACCTTCAAGATCGGCACCGACCTCGACGCCGCGCAGGTGCTCGTGCAGAACCGCGTCGCCGTGGCGGTGCCGCGGCTGCCCGAGGAGGTGCAGCGGCTCGGCGTGGTGACGCGCAAGACCAGCCCCGACTTCCTCATGGTCGTCAACCTGATCTCGCCCGACAAGTCGCTCGATCGCGGTTACATCTCCAACTACGCGCTGACCCAGGTGCGCGACCGCCTCGCGCGCATCGACGGCGTCGGTGACGTCCGCCTGTTCGGCAGCCGCGACTATGCGATGCGCGTGTGGATCGATCCCGGCCGCGCCGCCGCGCTCGACCTCACCGCGGGCGACATCGTCGCGGCGCTGCGCGCGCAGAACGTCCAGGTCGCCGCGGGCTCGCTCGGCCAGCCACCCTATGGCAACGGCAACGCCTTCCAGCTCAACGTCGAGACGCAGGGCCGGCTGGTCGATCCCAACCAGTTCGCCGACGTGGTGATCCGCACCGACGACAATGGCCGCCAGGTGCGCGTGCGCGACGTCGCGCGGGTGGAGCTCGGCGCGCAGGACTATAATTCGAACACCTATCTCTCGGGCCAGCCGACCGTGATCGCGGCGGTGTTCCAGCGCCCCGGCTCGAACGCGCTCGCCGCCGCCGAGAAGGTGACCGCGGAGATGGAGGCGATGTCCAAGTCCTTCCCCAAGGGCCTGGAATATCGCGTCATCTACAACCCCACCGAGTTCATCGCCCAGTCGGTCGACGCGGTGATCCACACGTTGTTCGAGGCGATGGTGCTCGTCGTGCTCGTCATCCTGGTGTTCCTCCAGAAGTGGCGCGCCGCGATCATCCCGATCGTCGCCATCCCGGTCTCGCTGGTCGGTACCTTCGCGATGCTCGCCGCGGTCGGCTATTCGCTCAACACGCTGTCGCTGTTCGGGCTGGTGCTGGCGATCGGCATCGTCGTCGACGACGCGATCGTCGTGGTCGAGAATGTCGAGCGCAACCTCGAGCAGGGGCTCTCCCCGCTCGAGGCGGCCAAGGTGTCGATGGACGAGGTGTCGGGCGCGCTGGTCGCGATCGTGCTGGTGCTGTGCGCGGTGTTCGTGCCGACCTTGTTCCTCACCGGCCTGTCGGGCGCCTTCTACCAGCAGTTCGCGGTGACGATCGCCACCGCCACGGTGATCTCGCTGGTGGTGTCGCTGACGCTCTCGCCCGCGCTCGCCGCTTTGCTTCTGCGCCCGCACGAGTCGCACGATTCGGGCAATCGCGTCACCCGCGCGCTGCGCTCCGCCGGCGATTCGTTCAACCGAGCGTTCGAGCGGCTGAGCCTGCGCTATGCCAACCTCACCGCGAGGCTGGTGCGCGCGCCGAAGCGGATGATGGCGGTCTATGCCGGGCTCATCGCCGCGACCGTGGCGCTGTTCTGGGCGACGCCGACCGGCTTCATCCCTGCGCAGGACCAGGGCTATTTCCTCACCGTGGTGCAGCTGCCCGCGGGCGCCTCGGTCGAGCGCACCGACGCGGTGGTGCAGAAGGTGGCCAAGCGCATCCTGCCGCTCGCGGGGGTGAAGGGCGTCGTCATGCTCGCGGGCTTCGACGGCCCGTCGCAGACGCTCGCGCCCAACACCGCCGCGGCGTACGTGCCGCTCCAGTCCTTCGCCGAGCGCGAGAAGCTCGGCGTCACCTTCGCCGGCCTGATGCAGAAGACGCGCGAGGTCACCGCCGACATCGACGAGGCGCGCATCCTCGTCGTGCCTCCGCCCTTGATCCAGGGCATCGGCTCGGCGGGCGGCTATCGCCTGATGGTGCAGGACCGCCAGGGCGCGGGCTATCAGGCGCTCGGCGCGGAGGCGGGCAAGCTGATCGGCACCGCCAACCAGACCGAGGGGCTGGCGCAGGTCTATACCTTCTTCAACACCGCCACGCCGCGCATCTTCGCCGACGTCGACCGGGCGAAGTCGGACCTGCTCGGCGTGCCCCCGGCGCGCGTGTTCGAGGCGCTCCAAGTCTATCTCGGCAGCGCCTTCGTGAACGACTTCAACCTGATCGGCCGCACCTACCGCGTCACCGCCCAGGCCGACGCGCCGTTCCGCTCGACCCCGGCGGACATCGCCAACCTCAAGACCCGCTCGGCCTCGGGCGCGATGGTGCCGATCGGCTCGGTCGCGACCTTCCAGGACCGGACCGGCCCGTATCGCGTCACGCGCTACAACCTCTACCCCGCGGTCGAGGTGGATGGCGACACCGCGCCCGGTTACTCCTCGGGCCGCTCGCTGGTGACGATGGAGAAGCTCGCGCACGACACGCTGCCCTCGGGCTATGGCGCCGAGTGGACCGGGATCGCCTTCCAGCAGAAGGCGGCGGGCAACACCGCCGGGATCGTCTTCGCGCTGGCGGTGGTGTTCGTCTTCCTGGTGCTCGCGGCGCAATATGAGAGCCTGCTGCTGCCGCTCTCGATCGTGCTGATCGTGCCGATGTGCCTGCTCGCCGCGATGGCGGGGGTGAACCTGCGCGGCATGGACAATAACGTGCTGACGCAGATCGGGCTGGTCGTGCTGATCGCGCTCGCCGCCAAGAACGCGATCCTGGTGGTCGAGTTCGCCAAGCAGGCGGAGGAGCGCGACGGCCTCACCCCGGTCGAGGCCGCAGTGCAGGCGGCGCAGGTGCGGCTGCGGCCGATCCTGATGACCAGCTTCGCCTTCATCCTCGGCACCGTGCCGCTGCTGATCGCGACCGGCGCGGGCGCCGAGCTGCGCCAGGCGCTGGGCACCGCGGTGTTCTTCGGGATGATCGGGGTGACCGGCTTCGGGCTGATCTTCACGCCGACCTTCTACGTGGTGTGCCGCGCGCTCGGCGCGCGGCTCGCCCGCCGCCGGCCGGCGCGCCGCGACGACGACGCCGCGCTCCAGCCCGCCGAGTGACTCCTGCTACGGAAACGAGAGAGACGATGATCAAGCATTGGCTCGCCGCCACCGCCACGCTGGCGCTCGCCGCCTGCGCCGCCGGCCCCGACTATCGCGCCCCCGCCACCGCGGCGAGCGCGGCCGCTCCCTTCCTCGGCACCGGCGGGCCGACGCTCGCCGCCGCGCCCGACGATCACTGGTGGCGGCTGTACGACGATCCTGTGCTGAACGGGCTGGTCGAGGCGGCGCTCGCCGCCAACACCGACGTGCGAGTCGCCACCGCGCGGCTCGAGCGCGCGCGCGCGTCGCTCCGCGAGGTGCGCAACGATCGGACGCCGCAGGCGACGCTCGGCGCCAGCGGCACCTACAACCGCTTCTCGCTGGCACAACGCCCGCCGGGGGTGAGCGGCGAGACCTGGCTGATCGACGGCGGGTTCGACGTCTCCTACGAGGTCGACCTGTTCGGCCGTGTCTCGCGCGGGGTCGAGGCGGCGCGCGGTGACGTCGCCGCCGCGGCGGCCGACGCCGACGCGGTGCGGGTCGCGGTGGTGGCGGACACCACGCGGGCTTATGCCGACGCTGCCGCCGCGGCGGCGCGGATCGCGGTGGCGGAGCGGATCGTCGCCTTGCTCGACCGCCAGGTCGGCACCACCGAGCGCCGCACCGAGGCCGGGCTGACCACCCCGCTCGACACCGCGCGGATCGCCGCGCTGCGCGACCAGCGCCGCGCCGACATCCCCTCGCTCGTCGCCGAACGCCAAGCGGCTTTGTTCCGACTCGCGACGCTGACCGGGCGCACCCCGCAGGAGTTGCCGCCGGTGGCGGGCGAGCGCGCCACCGCGCTGCGGATCGAGCAGGCCATCCCGGTGGGCGACGGCGCGGCGCTGCTCGCGCGCCGCCCCGACGTGCGCGCCGCCGAGCGCCGCCTCGCCGCCGCCACCGCGCGGATCGGGGTCGCCACCGCCGACCTCTACCCGCGCATCACGCTCGGGGGGTCGGTCGGGCAGACCAGCACCGGCTTCGGCAACCTCTTCGGCGCGGGGCCGCTCAACTTCCTGCTCGGGCCGTTGCTCAATTGGGCGGTCAACCCGGGCAAGGCGCGCGCGCGAGTCGCTGGCGCCGAGGCGGACACGCGCGCCGCGCTCGCCACCTTCGATGGCACGGTGCTGACCGCTTTGGGCGAGACCGAGACCGCGCTGTCCAATTACGCGCGCTCGCTCGAGCGGCGCGCCGCGCTCCAGCAGGCGCTGGGCCAGGCCGACCGCGCCGCGCGGATCACGCGCGCGCAGCGCCGCGAGGGGCAGATCGACAGCCTGTCGCAGCTCGACGCCGAGCGCACCCTCGCCGACGCCCAGGCCGCGCTCGCGCTACAGGACCAACTGGTCGCGGACGCGCAGGTCGACCTGTTCCGTGCGCTCGGCGGGCGCTGGACGGCGGCTTAAGGAGACGCGAGCCGGCTCAGTCGTCGCTCGTCTTGCCCAATCTGGCGCGCAGGCCGGCGAGCGCGCCGAACGGGCCTGCCTCCTCCTCGCTCATCACGCCCGCCTCGCGCAGCACGGCCTCCGCGCGTGGGCTACGGGGAAAGGGGTCGAGCGCGAGCGCCATCGTCTCCGCAGCGGTCTCGCCGAGATCGACTCCGCCGCCCTCCAGCTCGACCGTATCGATCGAGTCGCTGCCGAGCTCGATCTCGTCCTCCCCGCCCGTGCCGGGCGCGACGAAGCGCAACGCGACCGGCTCGTCGATCGTCGCGGGCAGCGGGTCGCCGGTGACCGAACAGGCCTGGATCACCGCGGCGCGGACGGAGCCATGCACCAGCACGCCGGCGGCGTCGCGCCGCACCGCGAACTCGCCCTCCAGCCGGTCCACCGCGATCAGGTCGAAGCGCCGCGCCAGTGCGGCGCGCTCCTCGGCGTCGGCCGCGATCGTCACGCGCCGATCCTCTCCGCCGATCGTGTCGAGTCGCTCGACGCGTGAGAATTCGATGGTCACGCCAGCCGTCCCTTCATCATCTCGCCGAGGTTTAGACCGTCGAGCGCGGCTCGTACGGCGATCAATTGCTGCCGCACGTGCGTCAGCGCTGCCTGATCCGGTGCGCTGCCGCGATACAGGTTGCGTACCAGCGCGGCGTCGAGCGCGGCGGGATCGGTCGCCGCCAGGCCGTCGCGATAGGCGCCGAGCCGCCCGCCCAGCATCCCCATCATGCGGCCGACATGCTTGCCCACGACCATGTCGCCGAAGCCGATCTGGCGCACTTGCGCGTCCATGTCGTCCACGAACCGCTCGGTGAGGCGGATCGAAGCATCGGTCGCGTCGCGCATCTGCTCCAGCCGCAGCAGCACCATCGCGAGCACCGCCGCGACCATGTCGAACCGGCCGTCGAGCGTGTCGGGGACCGCGCCGTCGAGATACCAGTGCGGCGCACGCGCGCGCGCCACCACCGCGTCGTACAGCGGCAGTGCCTCGTCCCGTGATCCTCGCGGCCGCAGCCACCCGCTCAACCAACCCACCTGTCGCGCTTCCTCTCAGCCGTCCGGCGCGGCGCTTGTCTCGCCCCGCGCGTCGGCATATTGAGGCGCGAGGCCGCAATGTCCACGCGCGCGTGACGCACGGGGTCCGGCTGGGTTTCCGCGGAGTATCGATGCGCCCCCTTCTTCCCCTCCTTCTGGCTGCCGGCACGCTTGCCGCCGGGTGCACGCCGCTGCGGTCGCACCAGGGCTATATCGTCGACGCCGATCTGGTGAATTCGGTGCAACCGGGGGTGGACAACCGCCAGTCGGTGCTCGCCACGCTCGGCACGCCGAGTTTCGCGAGCCAGTTCAACCAGGGCGACTGGTATTATGTGTCGCGCGACAGCCGCAATCTGGCGTTCACGCCGCCCAAGGCGCGCGATCAGCTGACGATGCAGATCAGCTTCGACCAGGCCGGCAACGTGACCGCGGTGCGCAAATCGGGCGCCGAGCAGATCGCCGCGGTCAAACCGGACGGGAAGACGACGCCGACGCTCGGGCGCAAGCGCGGCTTCTTCCAGGATCTGTTCGGCAACATCGGGACGGTCGGCGCCGCGGGCGCGGGCGCGGGCGGCGGCGGGGGGCCGGGCGGAAGCGGCCCTTGATCGCGTCATAACGGGCCACCTTTCCGCTCTCGCCGCGAGTCGGCGCGGCTGACCCGTCTATCCAGAAGAGGTGGGGGAGCGAACGGCGAGCCACATAGCCGATAGGCTCGGTTCGGCCGCGTCGCCACGAACGCCGCGACGCGGCCAGTACCGGCTTGGGGTCGGCACCGGTCCCGAAAGGGGGAAAGGGACCGCCGCGGCAAACGCCCGGTGCGCGACTTTGTTCGGCGCGGCTACCGCTTCTTCGCCGCCGTTGCCGATCGGCCACACTATGTCGGTCAGGGCGGACGCGAGCGGGGTGACAGCATGACCCTCGCGCTCGCTCTGCTCGACGGAGTGCGGGGCGAGCTTCTGCTGTTCGCGGCAGTGACGATAGCGTTGCTCGGGCTGGACGATGCGCTGCTCGACTTGATCGCCGCCATGGTGCGGCGGCGCGATTGCGCGATCGACGGCGCCGCGCCGGTACCGCGGCTTCGCTTCGCGATCTTCGTGCCCGCCTGGCGCGAGGAGCGGGTGATCGGCGCGATGATCGCGGCGACGCTGGCGCGCTACGATCATCCTGCCTATCGCCTGTATGTCGGTTGCTACCCGAATGATCCTGCGACCGCGGCCGCGGTGGCCGCCCTGAGCGACGAGCGGGTGAGGCTCGTCATCGGGCGAAGCGACGGGCCGACCACCAAGGCGGACTGCCTCAACACCTTATGGCGCGCGCTGCGGGCCGACACGCGCTTTGCGGCCGACGCGGTCGTGCTCCACGACGCCGAGGACCTCGTCCATCCCGCCGAGCTGCGCGCGCTGGAACAGGCGATCGCAACCGCCGCGCTCGCGCAACTGCCCGTCGTCCCGCTGATCGACCCCCGGCGCTCGCTCGTGTCCGGCCATTATGCGGACGAGTTCGCCGAGGCGCATGCGCGCGACCTGGTGGTGCGGCAGGCGCTGGGTGCCGCGCTGCCGCTGGCGGGGGTAGGGTGTGCGATCCGGTGTGAGGCGCTCGCGCTGCTCGGCGGGGACGAGGACGCGCCCTTCGCCGCCGACAGCCTGACCGAGGATTACGAACTGGGTCTGCGCCTGGGCGCGCTGGGACGGACGGGTCGGTTCCTCCGCGTGCGCGACGCCGATGGTACGCTCGTCGCCACTCGCGCTTACTTCCCCGATACGTTGCGCGGCGCGGTGCGGCAGAAGGCGCGCTGGGTCGGCGGGATCGCACTGGCGGGCTGGGATCGTACCGGCTGGAGCCGCGGGATCGCCGAGCGCTGGATGCGCTGGCGCGACCGTCGTTCGCCACTGGCGGCGGTTGCGCTGGCGTCGGGTTATGCGAGCGCTGTGGTGGAGGGGATCAGCGTTCTCGGCCATCGTTGGTTCGGCACCTCGCCACCCGCGCCGGGAAACATCGTCATCTGGCTTCTGACGCTCAATGCGGTGCTGCTCGGGTGGCGCCTGCTCGTGCGCGCGGGGCTGACGGCCGCGTCTTATGGCGGCGCCGAGGGGCTGCGCGCCATCGTGCGGGTACCGGTCGCCAATCTCGTCGCGGTCCTGTCGACCTGGCGCGCGCTGCGTCTGCACGTCGGCGCCTTGTCGGGCACGCCGGTGCGCTGGGAGAAGACCGCGCATCGTTTCCCCGATTTGCCGTGATCCGGGGGCGGGCCTTGCGCTGCTGGGGCATCGGTCTGGCGCTCTGGGTGGGCGCGCGCGTGCTGTGGCTGTGGCCGCGCGAGCATGAGCGCGTGGAGCGCATCGCCGCGCTGGCGGGGCGACATCCCAGCGGACCGACTCGCGCGCACCCCCTGGCACCGCCACCGCGCGGGGTGGACGAGCGCCAGCCGATCGACAGGTCGGCGCCGCGCCCGTCGGCGGCGCTGATCGGGCGCGCGGTCAAGGACGTGCCGGTCCGCCACGACGCGGCGGCGGCTGTCGCGATGCTCCAGACCGCCAGCGAGGTGTCGCCGCCGGCGTCGGCGCGTGACGACGACCGCATCGTCGTCACGCCTGAACCCCTGATGCTCACCTCCCTCCCGCCGCTCGACCGTGATGCGGTTGACGCTCCCGCGGCCCCGCATTGGTCGCAGAGCGGTTGGATGTTCCTGCGCGCGACCGGGCCAGCGCGGATCGCGACACCGCAGCTCGGAGGGTCGCAGCTCGGCGTCCGGCTCGCCCGCGCGGTCAACGCGTCCGGTCGGCTGACGGCATCGGTGCGGCTCGTCTCCACCCTTGAGGCGTCGGAGCGCGAGGCGATCGGAGCGCTCGAATGGCGCCCGACCGCACTCCCCGTCCGCCTGCTCGCCGAGCGGCGTTTGGACCTCGCGGGATCGCAGGGCGGCTGGGGCGTCGGTGCGGCCGGCGGCCTGGACGAAGTCGCCATCGGCGGTGATTGCGTCGGCGAGGCCTATGCGCAGGCGGGCGCGATCGAGCGGCGCGGCGGCTATGTCGATGGCGCGATCGGCGCCGAGCGCAGGATAGGATTGCCGGGGCATGCGCGGCTGGGGCTCGGGCTCGGCGCCTGGGGCGCGGCGCAGCGAGGTGCGGCGCGGCTCGACCTGGGACCGACCGCGACGATACGGCTGGGAGCCGCGCGCGCGACGCTCGCTTGGCGCACGCGCGTCGCCGGAACGCCAAGGCCCGGATCGGGGTTGGCGCTGACGATCGGAGTCGCGCATTGACCGCTTGCGATCGGGCGATCGCGGGACGGCCCCGCGCGATCGTCGCTGTCGCCACGCTGACCCGGTGGCTAGGATCGGTGGCGTCGCGGTGGCGTCATCGCGTCGAACCGGCTAGCGGCTGGGAGCGAGATGGACATCTACCTGCCGATCGCGAATCTGTCGGTGAACGCGCTCGTGATGATCGCGCTCGGAACGGGCGTCGGGCTGCTCTCGGGCATGTTCGGCGTCGGCGGCGGCTTTCTCACCACGCCGCTGCTGATCGTCTACGGCATTCCGCCCACCGTCGCCGCCGCCTCGGCCGCGACCCAGGTCACCGGTGCGAGCGTGTCGGGGGTGTTCGCGCACTTCCGCCGCAACGGCGTCGACACGCGCATGGGAACGGTGTTGGTGATCGGTGGCGTGCTCGGCTCAGTGTTCGGCGCCTGGCTGTTCCGCCTGCTCCAGCGCTGGGGCCAGATCGATACCACGATCGCGATCACCTATGTGATGCTGCTCGGCTCGATCGGGCTGATGATGCTGCGGGAGGCGGTGATAGCGATCCTCGTCGCGCGCGGCCGCCGCGCCGCGCCACCACGGCGGCGGCGACATCATCCGCTGGTCGCCGCGCTGCCGTTCCGCATGCGCTTCTATGGCTCGGGGCTGTACATCTCGCCGTTGGCGCCGCTGCTGCTGGGGTTCTTCACCGGCATCCTCACGATCCTGCTCGGCGTCGGCGGCGGCTTCGTGCTGGTGCCCGCGATGATCTATCTGCTGGGGATGGCGACCGCGGTGGTGGTCGGCACCAGCCTGTTCCAGATCCTGTTCGTCACCGCGGCGGCGACCATGGTACACGCGACCACCACCCGCGCGGTCGATATCGTGCTCGCGGGTCTGCTTCTCGTCGGCTCGGTCGTCGGCGCGCAGGTCGGTGCGCGCTTCGCCGCGCGGGCGAAGCCCGAATATCTGCGGCTGGCACTGGCGCTGATGGTGCTGCTGGTGGCGGGACGGATCGCGCTGGGGCTGGGCTGGCGCCCCGACGAGATCTATTCGGTGGAATTGTCGTGAGGCACCGCCGCCTCGCCGCGGCGCTGCTGCTCGCCGCGCCGCTGCTCACCGCCCAGACCAAGCCCGTCCTCGTGCCCGACGTGTCGCAGCGCGATATCGAGATCGCCTATAGCTTCACCGGGGCCGAGCTGCTGCTGTTCGGCGCCATCCTCTATCCCGGCGGGCGGGTGCCGACCGGTGAACGACCCGCCGACATCGTCATCGTGGTGAAGGGCCCGACCCAGTCGATCACGATCCGCGAGAAGGAGAAGGTGGCCGGCATCTGGGTGAACGCCGGGCGGCTGCGCTATCGATCGGCACCGTCCTTCTACGCACTGGCCTCGTCGCGGCCGCTCGGCGAGTTGGTCGACGCGCGCACGCGTGCGATCTACGAGCTCGGGCTCGACAGCCTGCAGCTGTCACCTGCCTCGGCCGCGCCGACCGAGGTGCAGGATCGCTTCACCCGCGGCCTGGTCGAGCAACGTCGCCGCGCCGGGCTGTTCTACGAGGCGCCCGGCGCGGTCGAGATCACCGACGGGGTGCTCTACCGCGCGCGCGTCGCGATCCCGGCGCGCGTGCCGGTCGGGCGATTCACCGCCGAGACCTTCCTGATCCGGGACGGCCGCGTCCTCGCCGCCGCGGTGCGCGACATCGACATCCGCAAATCGGGTTTCGAGCGGTTCGTCGCCGCGGCGGCGCAGCGCCATGAGATCCTGTACGGGCTGGCGGCGGTGACGCTGTCGGTGCTGCTCGGCTGGGGGGCAGGGCGGCTGGCGCGGCGGAGCTGACCGCCTCCATCCAATCTTTACGAAGCGATCGTACCGCTGGTCCCGCTGAAACGCAGGGAAAAGCACCGCAGATGAACGACATCACGGGTCAGGGTGAGTTTCGCGCGGCGCTCGCGGCGGCCTTTCCGGACGCGTCGCCGGCGCGCGCGGCCGGGCCGGAGCCGATCGGCTATGTGCTCGAGATCGCGGGCGGCCAAGGCGAATTGGTGCTCGATGCCACCGCGCTCGCCGCACTGGCGGGGCACGCCGACCCGCTCGTCGCCACCGCGGGGCAGGTCGGAGGCCAGCTCAAGGTGCGCGCGGGCATGACCTGGCTGGTGGCGACGGTGCGCTCGGTGCGGCTGGCGCGCGGGCAGGCCGATCAGATCATCGTGGCGGTCGACTTCATCGGGGAGGGCGAGGTCGAGCGACTGACCGGCCACCTCCACCATTTCCGCCGCGGCGTCACGGCCTATCCGCTGCCGGGCACCGAGGTGTTCGCGATCACGGGCGCCGATCTCGAGCAGGTCCATGCCGCTTCCGGGCGCGCCTCGATCGCGATCGGCACGGTCCATCCGACGCGGGACGTGCGCGCCGCCCTCTATGTCGACGCGATGCTGGGCAAGCATTTCGCGCTGCTCGGCTCGACCGGCACCGGCAAATCGACCGCGACCGCGCTGATCCTCCACCGCATCTGCCGCCTCGCGCCACAGGCGCATGTCGTGATGATCGACCCGCATGGCGAATATGGCGCCGCCTTCGCCGACGAGGGCGCGCTGTTCGACGTGACCAATTTGCAGATGCCTTATTGGCTGATGAACTTCGAGGAGCATTGCGAGGTGCTGCTCACCAGCACCGGGGCGGAGCGCCAGGTCGACGCCGACATCCTCGCCAAATGCCTGCTCGCCGCGCGCGGCAAGAGCCGGCTCGGGCAGGAGATCGCGCGGCTGACGGTGGACGCGCCGATCCCCTATCTGCTCAGCGACCTCACCCAGATCCTGTCGCAGGAGATGGGCAAGATGGACCGCGCCGGCGACACCGCGCCCTATCTGCGACTCAAGAACAAGCTGGACGAGCTCAAGGCCGACCCGCGTTACGGCTTCATGTTCTCCGGGCTGCTGGTGGCGGACACGATGGCGGCCTTCGTCCAGCGCATCTTCCGCCTGTGCGGCGACGGCAAGCCGATCTCGATCATCGACGTCTCGGGCGTGCCGAGCGAGATCACCGCGGTAGTGGTGGCGGTGCTCAGCCGCATGGTGTTCGACTTCGCGATCTGGTCGCGTCACGAGCCGCAGCGTCCGATCCTGCTCGTCTGCGAGGAGGCGCACCGCTACGTCCCCGCCGGACGCGAGGATCGCACCGCGGTAGGGCGGATACTCGGGCGGATCGCCAAGGAAGGGCGCAAATACGGCGTGTCGCTCGGTCTCGTCACCCAGCGCCCGTCCGATCTCGCCGAGGGCGTGCTCTCGCAATGCGGCACGATCATCTCGATGCGGCTCAACAACGAGCGCGACCAGGCCTTCGTCCGCGCGGCGATGCCCGAGGGCGCGCGCGGCTTCCTCGATGCCTTGCCCGCGTTGCGCAACCGCGAGGCGATCGTCTGCGGCGAGGGCGTGGCGATCCCGATCCGGGTCGCCTTCGACACGCTGGAAGACGGCAAGCGCCCCGCGTCGGACGATCCGATGTTCTCCGCGCTGTGGCGCGAGAGCGGCGGGGAGGAGCAGATCGTCGCGCGGACGATCCAGCGCTGGCGCGGCCAGGGACGGTGACCGCCGCCTGCGCCGCTTGGCGCGGGATCGCGCTACGGCGCGATCAGGCGCAGCGTCGCTGGATCGGGTGAGTCGAAGAAGGCGTCCAGCGTCTCGCGCACGGGGTGCGGCGCACCCGCGCGGTCGAACAGGGTCAGCGAGGAGCGCAGCTTGATCGCGTCGATGCCGCCCATGATCGCGGTGGCGTCGCGGCCGCGGTGCGACAGCAGCGCCGCGCAGCACGCCAGATAGCGCGGGCCGAGCAGCGGATGCGCGAGATAGGCACGCGCCTCTGCCATGTCGCGGATCGCATAGCGCCGTGCCATGTCGCTGTGGCCGAGCCCGGCGATCTGCGGGAAGACGTACCACATCCAGTGGCTCCGCTTGGCGCCGGCATGAAGCTCGGCGAGCGCGGTGGCATAAGCGGTCGCCTGGGCGGTGACGAATCGGTCGAGGGAAAGGTCGTTCGTGGCGGGATCCATGCCGCGGGCAACGCCTGCCGCGCGGCGCGGTGCCGTGATCAGGCGATCACGGCACTCGCGACGTCGACGTAGATCAGCAGCGCGGTGGTGGCGAAACTCGCGGCGGTGAGCAGCAGCGAGTGGCTCAGCGAGGGCAGGCGGGCCATTGTCGTGTCTCCGCTCAAGCGATCGGCAGGACGGGGACGGCGGCACCGACCATCATCGCGGCGACGGTGAAGGCCGCCACGACAGTGAGGAGCGGGCGGGCGAGATCGGTGAAGCGAGCGGTCATCTGAGGTCTCCTGGCAGTCGGCGGCGGGACCGTCCCGCCGATGCCAGGGTCTCTGCAGCTCGCGTGCCAAATGAGGATTTCGGCGGAAATCCGAGCATCTTGCGCCAGCATCCGCGAAGGTTGGCGCGTCTTACCAGCGCCGCCGCGCGTCATCCGCCAACTGTTGGCGCGGCCGCGGTTCAGCCAAGCCGGTCGCGCAGGTCGAGCAGCGCCAGCGCCGCCTTGGCCGCGGCGCCGCCCTTGTCGAGCTGCGCGGGATCGGCGCGAACGATCGCCTGCGCCTCGTCCTCGGTGGTCAGCACGCCGTTGCCGATCGCCACGCCGTCCATCGTCAGCGCCATGATGCCGCGCGCGCTCTCATTGGCGACGATCTCGAAATGATAGGTCTCGCCGCGGATCACCACGCCGAGCGCGACGAAGGCGTCCCAACGACCGCGCTCGGAGGCCAGCGCGATCGCGCCGGGCACTTCGAGCGCGCCGGGTACGGTGAGAACCTCGCAGCTGTGCCCCGCCGCCTCGATCGCGCCGCGCGCGCCCGCCACCAGCAGGTCGTTGAGATGGTCGTAGAAGCGTGCCTCGACGATCAGGATATGCGCCACGCCGGGCCTCCGTCCGCAGTGAGAAGAAAAAGTCAGTCGATCTCGCGCTCGCCGACGATCGACAGGCCATAGCCGTCGAGCCCGACCAGCGTGTGATGCGTGTTGGTGAGCAACACCATGTCGTGGACGCCGAGCTCGGCCAGGATCATCGCGCCGACGCCATAGTCGCGCAGTTCCTCCATATCGACCGTCACCGCCTCGCCCGCCTTCATCCGCACCGCGGTGGTGAAGGCGTCGGCGCGCTGGCGGTTGATCACCACGATCACCCCCGCGCCGGCCGTGCCGATGAGCTCCATCGAGCGCGACAGCAGGTGGCTGCGCTGGCTATCCTCGCCGAACATGTCGGCGAAGGGGGACAAAGCGTGCATCCGCACCAGCGTCGGCTTGGTCGGGTCAACGCGGCCCTTGACCAGCGCGATCTGCTCGGTGCCGGTCGCCTTGTTGCGATAGGCGCGCACCGTCCAGTCGCCGCCCCAGCGGCTGGTGAAGGGCGCCTCGCTGACCAGCTCGACGAGATGGTCGTGGCGGCGGCGATAGGCGATCAGGTCGCGGATCGTGCCGATCTTGAGATGGTGGAACTGCGCGAAGGTGACGAGATCGTCGAGCCGCGCCATCGTGCCGTCCTCGTTCATGATCTCGCAGATCACGCCCGAGGGGTTGAGCCCGGCGAGCCGCGCGACGTCGACCGCCGCCTCGGTATGGCCGGCGCGCACCAGCACGCCGCCGTCGCGCGCCACCAGCGGGAAGACGTGGCCGGGCGTGACGATGTCGTCGCGCGCCTTGGTCGAGTCGATCGCCACCGCGATCGTGCGCGCGCGGTCGGCGGCGGAGATGCCGGTGGTGACCCCCTCCTTCGCCTCGATCGAGACGGTGAAGGCGGTCTCGTGGCGGGTGCCGTTGTTGCGGCTCATCAGGTCGAGCCCGAGCTGCTCGACGCGCGACTTGGTGAGCGCGAGGCAGATCAGCCCGCGGCCGTATTTGGCCATGAAGTTGATCTTCTCGGGCGTCGCCATCTGCGCGGGGATGACGAGATCGCCCTCGTTCTCGCGGTCCTCGTCGTCGACCAGGATGAACATCCGGCCGTTGCGCGCCTCGTCGATCAGTTCCTCGGGTGAGGAGAGATAGCCGTGGCGCAGCCGCGCCAGCGCCGCGGGCTCAGCGACCACGATAATGCTCCATCCGCTGGAGATAACGCGCGAGCACGTCGATCTCGATGTTGACCGCCTCGCCCTCGGCGAGCGCGCCGAGCGTGGTGACCGCCTGGGTGTGCGGGATCAGGTTGACGGTGAAGCGCGTGCCGCCGGCCAAATCCTCCACCGCGTTGACGGTGAGCGAGACGCCGTCGACCGTGACCGAACCTTTGGGGGCGAGGAACGGCGCCAGCTCGCCCGGCACGCGGAAGGCGATGCGGCGCGAGTCGCCGTCGGCGGTGATCGCCTCCACCGTCGCCACGCCGTCGACATGACCGGTGACGATATGCCCGCCGAGCTCGTCGCCCAGCTTCATCGCGCGCTCGAGGTTGAGGCTGCGCCCCTCGGCCCATTGCGCCGGAGCGGTGCGGCTGCGCGTCTCGTGCGACACGTCGACCGCGAACCAGCCGCCCGCGCCGCTCTCGTGCGGCGCCTTGTCGACGACGGTGAGGCACACGCCCGAGCAGGCGATCGACGCGCCCAGCTCGATCGTGGCGACGTCATAGGCGGTGTCGATCACCGCGCGGGTGTCGCCGCGCTGCGCGATCTGGCGGATGGTGCCGATGTCGGAGACGATGCCGGTGAACATGATGACCTCTCAGCCGCGCTCGTAGACTTCGAGCCGATCGCTGCCAAGCTGGCGCGAGTCGGCGAGCCGCCAGCGCGCGTGCGCGTCGCGGAGAGTGGCGAGGCCGATGTCGGGCAACGTGCGGCCGCCGCCGATCAGGATCGGCGCGCGGTAGAGCAGCAGGCGGTCGACCAGGTCGGCGCGCAGGAAGGCGGCGGCGGTGCGCGCGCCGCCCTCGATGAGCAGGTGATCGGCGGGGAGCGAGGCGATCTGCGGGGGGGTATCGATCCAGCGCGGGTTACGCTCGTCCGCGGGGAATGCCTCCGTTGACAGCACCACCCGCAGGGGTACCCTCGCCTCCAGCCCCGCGAGCCGGACGTCGAGCCGCGGCCGGTCCGCTTCCCAGGTGCCGCGCCCGACCAGGATCGCCTCGTGGCGGGCGCGCTCGAGATGCGCGTGCGCGCGCGCTTCCGGCCCGGTGATCCACTGGCTGCGCCCGTCCGCCATCGCCGCCGCGCCGTCGAGCGACAGCGCCAGCTTGAGCGTCACATGGGGCCGCCCCAGCGCGCGCCGCGTGAGGAAGCCCGCCATCGCGCGCCGCGCCGCCTCCGCGCCTATGCCCACCGCGACTGCGATTCCCGCTCCGCGAAGCCGCGCGAGGCCGCTGCCGTCGGTGCGCGGGTCGGGATCGCCGAGCGCCACCACCGCGCGCGCGACCCCCGCCGCGACGAGCAGGTCGGCGCAGGCGGGGCCGCGCGGGCTGGCGTGGGCGCAGGGCTCGAGCGTGACATAAGCGGTGGCACCGCGGGCGCGCTCCCCTGCCTGATCGAGCGCCATCGCCTCGGCGTGGGGCCGGCCGTCCGGCTGGGTCCAGCCGCGGCCGACCGCCGCGCCGTCGCGGACGAGGACGCAGCCGACGTTCGGATTGGGGTAGGTGCGCGCGCGCGTCCGCTCGGACAAAGCGAGCGCGGCGTTCATCCAGCGGCGGTCGGCGGCGGGGGAGTCAGTGGGGAGCATGCGCGGTCAGTGAGTCATCGTGCGCTGTCGTGCGCCCCGTGCCACAGGCTCCCCACCCAATCGGACTCGTTCCCCGGCGAAGGCCGGGGTCCAGTTGGGGAGCGGCAGTAGGTTCCACGATGTTCCCCCACCTGGACCCCGGCCTTCGCCGGGGAACGAGCATCCGCCGACAACAGCAAACACCACACCCCGCTCAGCTCAGATCCCCATCGCGTTGAGCTTGTCGTCGAGTCGCTTGAAGCCCTGGCGCAGCTTCTCCTCGCGCGCGCGCTGCTCGCGCTGGGCGATCTCGCGCTTGGCCTGGTCGATCTTCTGCTGCGCGATGATCTGCGCGTCGGTGCGATCGAGCGTCCATTGCTCGAAATAGACGATGTTGGGCTTATACTCCTTCTCGAAGTAGGAATCGTGGAAGAACGCCCAGACGAAGAAGCCCGTGATCGCCACCGACAGCGCCAGGAACCCCCATTCGTAGCGCTCGCGCGTCTGGAAGAAGAAGCGGAGGTCGCGCGCGGCGCGCAGCGGCGACAGTCGGGCGAAGAACTGCATCGCGTGGATATAGGGCCTCAGCCGCCGCGGTTCGAGTCCGCCGCGGCGTCGAGCCGTGCCAGCGCGCGGTCGCGCCCGATGAGCGGCAGCAGCGCGGCCATGTCGGGGCCGTGGTCGCGCCCGGTCAGCGCGCGGCGCAGCGGCAGGAACAGCGGCTTGCCCTTGCGCCCGCTCTCCGCCTTGAGCCGCCCGGTGAGCGCGTGCCACGGGTCGCCCGTCCAGTCGATCGCGCGCGCCGCGGCCGCGGCCTGAGCGAGATAGGCGCCATCCTCGGCGGCGGCGGGTGGGTCGATCGGCCCCTCGATCACGCCCCACCAGTCCGCCGCCTCGGCGACACTGGCGAGGTTGGGCCGCACCGCGTCCCACGCCGCGGCGTCCATCCCTGCGGGCAGCCGATCGGCCACCGCCTCGAACGGCAACTGGTGGACGATCCGCGCGCTCACCTGCGCCAGCTCGGCCTCGTCGAAGCGCGCCGGCGCGCGGCCGAACTGCGCGAAGTCGAGCGATTCGATCAGCGGCGTCGGGTCGACGAGCGGCTCGACCGGCTGGCTGGTGCCGATCCGCGCCAGCAGCGACAGCACCGCCGCCGGCTCGATCCCGCTCTCGCGGAAATGGTCGACCCCGAGCGATCCGAGCCGCTTGGACAATTTGCCCTCGCTCCCGGTCAGCAGCGCGGCGTGCGCGAAGGCGGGTGCGGGCGCCCCCATCGCCGCGAACATCTGCAGCTGCAGCGCGGTGTTCGAGACATGGTCCTCGCCGCGCACGACGTGGGTGATGCCCAGGTCGGCGTCGTCGATCGCCGAGGGCAGCATGTAGAGCCACGAGCCGTCGGCGCGGCGCACCACCGGGTCGCTCATCGTCGCCGGATCGAAGCGCTGCGGCCCGCGCACCAGATCGTCCCACTCGATCGCCGAGTCGTGGTCCAGCTTGAAGCGCCAGTGCGGGCGCACGCCGTCCGCCTCCAGCGTCGCCCGGTCGGCGTCGGAGAGGCGCAGCGCGGCGCGATCGTACACCGGCGGCAGTCCGCGGCCGAGCAGCACCTTGCGCTTCAGGTCCAGCTCCTGCGCGCTCTCATAGGCCGGGTAGATCCGCCCCGCTTCGACCAAAGCGTCGAAGCGCGCCTGATAGAGCGCGAACCGCTCCGACTGGCGCACCTCCTGGTCGGGCACCAGCCCGAGCCAGGCGAGGTCGGCGCGGATGGAGTCGACGTAGCGCTCCTCGCTGCGCTCGGCGTCGGTGTCGTCGATGCGCAGCACGAAGCGCCCGCCGTCACGTCGCGCCAGCATCCAGCTGTGCAGCGCGGTGCGGATGTTGCCGACGTGGAGCCGGCCGGTCGGCGACGGCGCGAAGCGGGTGACGACGGGGAAGGAAAGGCTGGTCATGGCCCGCCCGCGCTTACGCGCCGCCCCTTCCCCTCGCCAGCCCCCCAGCCTAGAGCAACGAGCGCGAAAGGGTGTTCTCGATGAAATTGATGACCGGCAATTCCAACCTGCCGCTGGCGCGCGCGATCTCGGACTATCTCGAGGTGCCGCTGACCGAGGCGCTGGTACGCCGCTTCGCCGACGAGGAGATCTTCGTCGAGATCATGGAGAATGTGCGCGGCGAGGACGTCTTCGTCGTCCAGTCGACCAGCTACCCGGTCAACGACAATCTCATGGAGCTGCTGATCTCGATCGACGCGCTCAAGCGGGCGTCGGCGAAGCGGATCACCGCGGTCCTCCCCTATTTCGGCTATGCGCGACAGGATCGCAAGCCGGGTCCGCGCACGCCCATCTCGGCCAAGCTGGTGGCCAATCTGGTCACCACCGCGGGCGCCGACCGCGTGCTGTCGGTCGACCTGCACGCCGGGCAGATCCAGGGCTTCTTCGACATCCCGACCGACAATCTCTTCGCCGCGCCGGTGATGTCGCAGGACATTCGCGCGCGCTTCGGCGAGAAGAACCTGATGGTGGTGTCCCCCGACGTCGGCGGCGTGGTGCGCGCGCGCGCGCTGTCGAAGCGGCTCGACAATGCTCCGCTCGCGATCGTCGACAAACGCCGCGAGCGCGCCGGCGAGTCCGAGGTGATGAACATCATCGGCGACGTCGAGGGGCGGTTCTGCATCCTGATCGACGACATCGTCGACTCGGCGGGCACGCTCTGCAACGCCGCCGCCGCGCTGAAGGAAGCGGGCGCGGAGGACGTCGTCGCCTATGTCACGCACGGCGTGCTCTCGGGCGGCGCGGTGGCACGGGTCGAGGGCTCGGCGCTCCACGAGCTGGTGATCACCGATTCGATCGGTAACCACGAGGCGATCGGCGCGGCCGCCAAGATCCGCCACCTCACCATCGCGCCGCTGCTCGCCGAGGCGATGCGCCGGATCGCGGACGAATCGAGCGTCAGCAGCCTGTTCGACTGACGTCGCGCGCGGTCACGCCGCCGCAACGGTGCGCGCGCGGCCCTGCTCCTTGGCGCCGTACAACGCCGCGTCGGCGCGCGCCACCAGCGCGGCGCGCCCCTCGCGCGCGAGACCCACGGTGATCCCGGCGGAGAAAGAAACGGTGCCGATCGGTTCGCCGGTCTCGCGCACGCGCAGTCGCCGCGCCCCGATGTGACCGCGTACCCGGTCGATCCGCGCCACCGCCTCGTCGATCGAGACGTCCTCGAACAGCATCGCGAACTCCTCGCCGCCATAGCGGGCCACGAGGCAGCCGCCCTCCTCGGCCAGTGTACGCGCGACCGTGCGGATCACGCGATCGCCGACCGGATGGCCGAAACTGTCGTTGATCCGCTTGAAATGGTCGATGTCGCACATCGCCACCGCGACGCGCGCGCCGGGTGCCAGCGCGGCGAAGGCCTCGTCGAAGGCGCGGCGGTTGGGTAATTCGGTCAGCGGATCGGTACGCGCCGATCCGCGCGCCTCGTCGAGCGCGGCGCGCAATTCCTCGGTCTCGCGCCGCGTGCTCTCCAGCTTGGCCTCGGCGTGCTGGACGCGCTCGATCATCGCCGCGGTGAGCCGGCTGATCTCCTCGACCCCCGCATCGGCGCCGACATCGCGCATCTGCGCCGCCGAGCGCGCGAGGTCGCGGCCGAAATCATTGGCCTCGGCGTGCGCTATTCGGACGGTATCGCCGAAGCCGTCGAGCTGATGGAGCATCCGCTCGATCATCGCCTCGTGCGTGGCGGCGTCGGCGGCCATCTCACCGTCGGCGGGCAGCGCTGGCCGCGCGCCGCCGATCGCGGCGCCGCCGAGTTGCTCGATATCGCGTGCGGTCAGTCGCACGCCACCGTCGGTCAGCTCCGCGACGCGCCGCGCGATCAGGCCATCGGGGCAGGCGATCACCTCATAGGCGAACGCGTAATGCGCCGGATCGGGACTGAGCCGATGCGCGGACAGGAACGCGCCGACGCGCGTGAACAAGCGGTCGCCTGCCGTCGCCTGCCGCACGTCGACTGCCTTGCTCGCCACCCGTCTGCCCCCTCTCGGCCGCTCGGCCGCCGCCGCCCGCGCCGCCCCCGCGACGCGGGCGCGCGGCGACGCGACCCGTCATGGAGGGAACGCTACCGTCCGACTCGCTAAGATATGGTGACTCGGGATTGACCGCGCCCGGTGAGACGCGATCAGCCCTGCTTGAGCTTCTGCACCGCGGCGAGCGTCAGCGCGACATGCTCGGCCGGGTTCATGTCGTCGTGGACGAACACGACCTTGCCGTCGCGGCCGATGACATAGCTGGTGCGGCTGGTGACGCTCTTCCCCTTCACCGCACGGCCGAGCGCGACATCATAGCCGGCCACAACCTTCGGCCCGGCGCTCGCCACCGCGAACTTGCCCGCGCATTCGCTCGACGAGAAGCGCTGGAGATCCGCGACATTGTCCGCCGACATGCCGATCACGGTTGCGCCCGCGGCGCGGAAGGCGTCCACCTTCTCGGCGAAGGCGCGCGCCTCGGCGTTGCAGCCCGAGGTGAAGGCGGCGGGGAAGAAATAGAGCACCACCGGACCGCGGCGGAGCTGCTCGCGCAGGCTGATCGGCACCACCTTGCCCGCGATCGCGCCGCGCGTGGTGAAATCGGGCGCGGCGGCGCCGGGGGCGAGCGTCGCCGCGGCGGGCGTGGCCAGCGCCAGCATGGCGGAGAAAGCGGCGAGGACGGCGATGCGCATGACGAGCGGCTCCAACGGGTTGGTCCGCAAGCTTGTAGCGCGCCGCGAGACACTCGCCCAGAGGCGCGCGTGCCGGCGTCACGATCCGTCGACCGGTCCCGCTACGCTTCGGTGTCCGCGGGCAAAGGCTCGGCCGCGACGCTCGGGCCGCTCGGCGACGCCGTCAGGCGGCGCGCGCCATCCGCCAGGCCGCGGCGATCTCCTCCAGCTCGCCCGCGACGGCGCGGAACGGCTCGCCGTCGGTGCCGATGCTGGCGTCCACCACCTGGCGGCGGCAGCCGGCGTAGAAGCGCGCCAGCGTGCGCGAGACGTCGCCGCCGCGCTCGAAGTCGAGGTTCGCCTCCAGCGCGAACAGGATCGCGGTGGCGCGCGTCACGCGCTCGCTGCGCGTGGCGAACTGGCGGTTGTCCGCCGCCCAGGCGGCGACGCGCAGCGCCTGGGTGAGCTCCTCGTACAATAGCTGGACGAGCGCGGGCCCGTCGGCCGCGGCGGTGCGGCCGGCGAGGTCGATCTCGCGATAGGTGCGCGCCGGATCGCGCAGCAGGGCGGAAGCATAGGCCATGTTCGTCTATCTCTCGCTCAACCCGTCGACTTCGTCCAATTGTCGATCTGCTGCTGCATGAACGACTGCGTGGCTTTGTAGGCGGAGACGCGCGCGTTCATGCTGGAGAACTGCTGCGTCAGCCGCGTCGTCATCTTTGTCGCCTGGTCGTCGACGTTGCTCTTCTGCTTGCCCAGGTCCGACTGCGCCTGGAGGAAGCGCTTGGACGAGGCGCCCAGGCCGTAGATCGTGCTGCCGGTGTTGAGATCGAGCGACTTCATCGCGGCGTACAGCCCGGTCGCGCCGCTGCTGCTCTTGGTGAACATCGCCTCGACCGCCTCGGGCGCATTCTTCATCGCGCTGGTCAGCGCGTTGTCGTCGACCTCCAGCTCGCCGGTGCGCGTGGTGCGCACGCCGATCGCGGCGAGCGTCGCGGGCGTACCCGTCGCGGCGCCGGGCAGCAGCACGCGGCTGGTCAGCCCCTGCAACGTGCGCAGCAGCGTCTTGGCGGCGGGGTCGGCGCGGAGCTGGCCGTTGATCGCGTCGGTCTGCTCCTTCACCACGCTGAGCACCTGGTTGTAGGTGTCGACGAAGTCCTTCACCGCGCTCGACAGCGCGCTGTCGGGGCGGGTCGAGGTGAGGTTGGTGGTGCCGGTGCCGGTGAGGCTGAGCTTCACGCCCGCGATCAGGTCGCTGACCTCGTTGCTGCCGCGCTCGACCGCGACGCCGTCCACCACCAGCTTGGCGTTGCCCGCCTGGCTCGAGACGGTCGTCTTGTTGCCGGTGCCGAAGCCGGTGTCGAACTGCGCCAGCGCGCTGCCTGAGTCGCTCGCCGCCAACGTGAAGGCCTGCGCCGCGCCGGTGGTGCCCTTGAGCGAGAGATAGGCGCCGCCGTCGGCGTCGTTGATCACCGTGGCGGTGACCCCCGCTTTCTTGGCGTTGATCGCGGCGGCGATACCCGACAGCGAGTTGTTGCTCGAGTCGATCGAGATCGCGAACGACTTGGCCGCGCCGTCGCTGTTGGTGCCCGCGGCGAAGCCGGTCATCGCGCCGCCGCTGGTGGTGGCGGTGCCGAGCGTCAGCGTCAGCGTGCCGGTGCCGAAGGTGGCGGTCGATGGCGAGGCGATCTTGGCGCTGGTGGCGATCTGCGCGGTGGCGAGCGCGTTGACGGTGACGCTGCTGTTGAGCCCCGAGGCCGAGGTGCCCGCGATCGGGCTGGCGGTGGCGACGCCGCTCATCGAGCTGTTGGGCTGGGTCGCCAGCGTGCCGCCCTCGACGAGGTTCTCCAGCGCCTTGGTGAAGTCCGAGATGGTGCTCTTGAGCGTCGCCACGCCCGAGATCTGCGCGGTGAGCGTGTCGCTCTTCGAGGTGAGCTGCGCGCGCTTCTGCGCGAACTGCGCGTCGACCAGCTGGGTGACGAGCGCGCCGGTATCGACCCCCGAGCCCGAGCCGAGCGAGGTGAGGACCGAGTTGGCCGCCGACTGGTTGACCGACGAGGTCGACGACGTCTTGGTCGTCGACGTCGTGGCGGTCGTCGCCGTGCTGCTGCTGGTGCTGCTGATCGTCGCCATGATGCCTCTCTAAACGACCGCGGCCGGCGGAGCTTTACCCCTGTTTCTTGCCGTTCTCGTCGAACCGCGCGGTGAGCGGCACGTCGACCGGCGGCAGGCGTCCGCCGGCGCGCTCGTTGAGGCCGAAGACGAAGGCGAGCACGGTGGCGATCGCGACATAGAGGTCGTCGCGCACCTCCTGCCCCTCGCGGCTGGTGTAATAGACCGCGCGGGCGAGCGCCGGATATTCGAGCACCGGCAGGCTCATCTCGGCGGCGGCCTCGCGGATCGCCAGCGCGGTGGCGTTGCGCCCCTTGGCCACCACCACCGGCACCTGGTCGCGCCCGCGGTCGTAGCGCAGCGCCACCGCGAAGTGCGTCGGGTTGGTCAGCACCACATGCGCCTCGGTCAGCGCCTGGCGCATGCCGCCCGAGAGCATCGCGCGCTGCTTGGCGCGCAGATGCCCCTTCATCTCGGGGTTGCCCTCGCTCTCCTTGTGCTCGTCGCGCACCTCCTGCTTGGTCATGCGCAGCTTGCGCAGCAGCTGGAGGATCTGCGTCGGCACGTCGACCAGCGCGATCGCGACCAGCCCCATCGCCATGACGAGCAGCACGTTCGTCATCGTCGCGCCCAGCCCGGCGAGCGCCACGGGCAGGTTGGAGGCGGCGAGGCCGAAGCTGAAGTGCGCGGTCTTCCACAGCATCCAGGCGCCGATGGTGCCGAGCAGGATCACCTTGAGCAGCGACTTGCCGAGCTCGATCCAGCCCGACATGCCGACGATGCGCTTCAGCCCAGAGGCCGGGTTGATGCGCGACGCCTTGGGCGCCATCAGCGATCCGTTCCAGCCGAAGCTGCCGAGCCCCGCCTGGCTCACCACCGCGGCGACCATGCTGATCGCGAACAGCGAGCCGAGCGGCACCGCCAGCTTCCACCCGGCCTCGACCAGCGGGCGCCACGGCGCGAAATCCTCGACGTCGGCGCGCCCGAAGGTGAAGCTGGACGCCATCACCGCGCGGCAGGCGGCAAGCAGGCCGGGGCCGAAGAACAGCAGCCAGGTCACGCCCGCCAGCACCACCAGCGCGGTGGCGAGGTCGCGGCTCTTGAGGATGTCGCCCTTCTCGCGTGCGTCCTTGCGACGCTTGTCGGTCGGGGCTTCTGTCTTGTCGCCACCCTCCGACATCAGCGCGCCCCCGCGAGCACGAGGCTCTGCGCCGCGGCGAGGCCCTCGCGGATGATCACCTGCATGTAATCACCCATCGCCGGCAGCGCGATCGCGAGGCTCACCACGCCGACCGCGAGGCTGACCGGCAGGCCGACCGCGAACAGGTTGAGCGACGGCGCCGAGCGCGACACCATCCCCATGACGAGGTTGAGGCACAGCAGCAGGAAGCCGACCGGCAGCGCCAGCAGCAGCCCGGCGAGGAAGGCGTAGCCGCCGAACAGCGCGATGTCGCGCAGCTGGCCGGCGGCGAGCCAGGAGGCGCCGGGCGGCAGCGCGCGGTAGCTGCGCACCACCAGGTCGACCAGCACCAGGTGCCCGTCGAGCGAGAGGAAGAGGAGCGTCAGCAGGATCGACAGGAACTGGCCGATCGCGGGGCTGGAGCGGCCCGAATTGGGGTCGATCATGTTGGCGAAGCCGATCCCCATCGAGCCGCCGATGATCTCGCCCGCCACCAAAGGCGCGGCGAAGGCGACCTGGAGCACGAAGCCGAGCGCCAGCCCCACCAAAGCCTCGGCCGCGACCGCGACGAAGGTGGCGAGCGCGAACACGGTCTGCGGCACCTGCACCGGCGTGGTGCCGAGCACCAGCACCGCGATCGCGCCCGAGAGCGCGACGCGGACGGTGAGCGGCACCGAGACGTTGCTGAACACGGGCGCCGCGACGAACGCCGCGCCGACGCGGATCATGACGAAGATCATCGCCCACAGCTGGGGCTCGATCGCGAGGCCGAAGCCGAGCATCTAGCGCGCGGCCTCGACCTGCCGTGTTCCTGCGCACGCAGGAACCCAAGTCCGCGAGCGGTGCGCTGTGCGGCCCTGGGCTCCTGCGTCCGCAGGAGCACGGCGCCTGCGGCGGAGCGCGCGCGCCCCACGCACGCCGTTCCCCGGCGAAGGCCGGGGCCCAGTCGGGTGGAGCGGCGTGGCTGACACGCGACGTCCCCCACCTGGGCCCCGGCCTTCGCCGGGGAACAGGAAGAGGGAAGGGGAGCGCATCGCCGGTTCCTTCACCGCACCAGATCGGGGATGCGCGCGAAGATCTCGGTGGTGAAGTCGCTCAGCAGCCCCAGGATCATCGCGCCGAACACCATGATCGACACCGCCACCACCACCAGCTTGGGGACGAAGCTCAGCGTCTGCTCGTTGATCGAGGTGGCGGCCTGGACCATGCCGAGGATCAGCCCCGACAGCAGCGCCGGGATCAGCAGCGGCGCGGCGACGAGCGCGAGCACCCACATCGTCTGGTTGGCGACGGTCAGGAAATAATCGGCGTCGACGAGCGGGTGCATGCGGGCTCTCTATGGCGTCACCCCGACGGCGGGGTGTGGGACAGGTACGCTATGGCGGAACTTGGTTAACGCACCTCTACCGCTAGGTGGCGAAACTGTTGGCGAGGCTGCCCATCGTCAGCGCCCAGCCGTCGACCAGGACGAACAGCAGCAGCTTGAACGGCAGCGAGATGATCGTCGGGCTCAGCATCGCCATGCCCAGCGCCATCAGCACGGTGGCCACGACCAGGTCGATCACGATGAAGGGCAGGAAGACGAGGAAGCCGATCTGGAAGGCGGTCTTCAGCTCGGAGGTCACGTACGCCGGGAGCAGCACCGAATAGGGGATGTCGCGCGGGCTGGCATAGGGGCCGGACTTGGCCATCTCGGCGAACATGGTGACGTCCTTCACGCGCGTCTGCTTCTCCATGAAGGCGTGGAGCGGCGCGCCGGCGGCCTGGATCAGCTGCGTGCCGCCGATGCGCCCCTGCGAATAGGGCTGGATCGCGGTCGTGTTGATCTGGTTGATCGCGGGCGCCATCACGAAGAAGCTGAGGAACAGCGAGAGGCCGATCAGCACCTGGTTGGGCGGGGTCTGCTGCAGCCCCATCGCCTGGCGCAGGATCGACAGCACGATGATGATGCGGGTGAAGCTCGTCATCATCAGCACGATCCCGGGCAGGATCGTGAGCAGCCCCATGATGATGAGCACCTGCAGCGACAGCGACAGCGAGCCGTTGCCGGGCGTGCTCGAGGCGTCGCCGCGCGAGAGCTGGCCGAGCGCGCGGTCGACCGCGTCGCCGACGCCCGGCGCGGGCGCCGCGGGCGCGCCCGGGGGCGGCGCGGCGGGTCCCGTCTGGGCGAGCGCGGGGAAGGCGACGCACAGCATTACCGCGATGGCGGCGAGCGCGAGCAACACGCGCCAGGCGTGCTGGCGCTTGGCCGCGCGCGCGCGGATCAGCGCCGCGGTGCCGCCGATGCGCGTGACGGTGTAATTCTGTTGCATCAGTGGCATCCGCGTCCTCCCCCCCAGCGTCATCCTGAACTCGTTTCAGGATCCACGTCGCCGATTATGCCGCGGCTTCGATCCCTGCGGCACGGTGGATCCTGAAACGAGTTCAGGATGACGGAAGGAGAGGGCGCGCATAAGATCCTCCCCGCTTGGCGGGGAGGGGGACCGCCGCGCGTCAGCGCGGTGGTGGAGGGGGCTCGCCACGAAGCACAGCGTCTGCGGAAGCCCCCCTCCACCACTCGCTGCGCGAGCGCGCGGGCTTTGGCGTGCTGCCAGCACGCCAAGATCGTGTCCGGGGGACACGATCTCGCCCGCACGCCCCTTCCCCGTGCCGGGGAGGATTTGCTCGGATCCGCCTGCCACGCTCGCGCCCCCGCTCACCGGCGGAACTCCCGCGCCAGCGCGCGCGCCGCCTCGACCGGGTCGGCCGGCGCGGCGGCGGCCTCGCCGGTCGCCGGCGTCTTGTCGACCAACGTCACGCCGCCGCGCCCGACCGAGACGAGCAACCGGCTGCCCTCGAAGTCGATCACCGCGAGTCGCAGCCCCGGCGAGATCATCATCGTCTCGCGCACCGCGATCATCCGGGTCGCGGTCTTGCCCGGCAGCCGCGTCTCGAGCCGCCGCCACAGATACAGGCACCCGATCATCAAGCCGCAGACCAGCGGCAGCAGCACCACCAGCTTGAGGATATAGGTCCACATCATACGCGCGTCGCCCTTCAGCCCCGCTTCTCGGGCGCGACCAGCTCGGTCATCTTCACCCCGAAGCGGTCGCCCACCGTGACGACTTCGCCGCGTCCGATCAACGTGCCGTTAACCAGAACATCCAGCAATTCGCCCGCCTGGCGGTCCAGCTCGATCACGCTGGCCTCGCCGAGCGCGAGCAATTCGCGCAGCGACAAGGTGGTGGAGCCGATCTCCACCGTCAGCTTGACGTCGACGTCCTGAAGCATGCGCAGGTTGGCGGCGACCGCCGCGTCGATCGTGAAGCCGCTCGTCATGTCGTTCATAGCAGGGGTCCTTCGAGCTTGGAGATGCGGATCGCGGCGCGTCCGTTGGAGGTGCCGACCGTGCCCATGCCGAGCGCGACGCCGCCGATCACGATCGGCACGTCGGGGCCGAAGCTGATCGGGATGACGTCGCCTTCCTTGAGATCCATCAGCTTGGCGAGCGAGATGGTCGGCTCGGCCAGCACCGAGCGCACCGGCAGCCGCACGCCCATCGCGGCGCGGGTGAGCTGGGTGCGCCACTCGGCGTCGACCTCGGCGGGCTTGGCCACCACCTTGCCGGTGAGCGCGACGGTGTGCGGCTTGAGCGTGGCGACGGGATAGAGCACGTCGACGAACAGTGGCTTGGCGCTGCCGCGCGCGAGGCCGAAGCGGGTGGAGATCACCACGTCGTCGCCCTCGATCCCCTGGATCAGGTTGGAGCCCAGCTCGCAGCGCTCGGCGCCGAAGCGCGCGCGCGCCAGCGGCTCCCACGCGGCCTGCAGCGTGCGCGCCATCGCGGCGGCGACTCGCTGCGCCAGCACGTCGGCGGCGGGGGTGAACTCGAGCGCGAGCATCGGCGAGACGTCGCCGGTGCCGCCGAAGAACAGGTCGAGCAGCTCGGCGACGAACTGCGAGTCGAGCACCACCAGCACGGGGCGCCCGTCCATCGTCAGCGGCAGATAGGCGGTCAGCTTGTCGCCGCGTGCGGCGCGATAGTCGGCGAGACGCAGCACCTCGAGCGGCTCGGCCCAGGTGCGCGTCTCGCTGCGCCAATAGCCCTCGAACACCTGGCGCACCCCGCGCGCGGCGCGCGCCGAGAGATGTTGCAGCGTGTGGAGGTCGCCGAAGGGATGCAGCTTGCCCGCCGCCCCCGACCCGGCGCCGAGGTTGGTCACGCCGACGGGAGAGTCGGTGCGCCCACGCCCGCGCCGCTCGGTGGCGTCGGGCTCCAGGCCGAAGTCGGAGAGGTCGGGCTCGTTAACCATGCCAGGTCACTGAACCACGAAGTTGGTAAAGTAGACGTTAGCGATGCCGCCGAATCCCTCTTTTTCGCGCAGAGTCTGATTGATCGATGCGACCAGCCGCTTCTGGAGCTGCTGCTTGCCCGCGCTGGTGAAGACCTGGTCCTCGGTGGTGTCGCCCAGCGTCATGAGAATCGCCGAGCGAATCGCGATGTCGTTGGTCTTCAGGTTGTTGATGACCTTGTCGTCATAGGGCGTCGACACCGCGATGCCGACCTGGACGAAATGCACCGAGTCCTGGAGGTTGGAGGTGAACTCCTTGTCCATCGCGTAGTAGTTGGAGGCATAGGGCTCGCCGCCGGCGCCCTCGGGGGTGGGGGCGCCATGGTCCTCGCTCTTGGCCTCGCCGTCCTCGGCGCTCTCGCCGCCGCCGTGGTCGCCCTCGCCGCCCTCGCCGCCTTCACCGTGCTCGCCGCCCGCGCCGGAACGCTTCTGCTCGCTCTTGGGGACGAGATGGGGCTTGTTGGGGTCTTGCTTGAGCGCGGGGTGCGCGCTGCCGCCGCCCATCAGGCCCGAGTTGGCAGCATAGAGGCCAGCGCCGACGCCGCCGCCCAACAGGACGACAACGCCGACGGCGCCGACCAGGATCATCTTCATCTTGCCCTTCTTCTTGGGCGCGGCGGCTTCGGTGTCACTCATCGGTCAAATCCTCGATCTCAGGCGATACGGTCGTCGGTGGAGGCCGCGTCATCGACGCGGCGCGCGGAAACGGGGGCACGCGGCGGCGCGGCGCGCTGCTGCTGCGCCTGCGGCTGCGATTGCTGGCGGTCGGGTTGCTGGCCGGCGGTGCTGCCGTGCGACGGCGTGGACGCCGACTGGCCCGCGGACGACGCGCCCGGTTGCGACGGGCTGGACGACGATCCGCCAGCGGTCGAGCCGGTCGCCGTGTTCCCGCCGGTCTGCTGGAGCTTGATGCCACGCTGCTCGGCCATCTCCTGCAGCCGCGGCTGCGCCTCGGCGAGCAGCGCGCGGGTCTGCGCCTGCTCGGCGACGAGCTGGACCTGGACGGTATCGCCGTCGCGCTTGAGCGACACGTCGATCGCACCGAGCGCGTCGGGGACGACGCGGATCCGCATGTCATGGGCATCGGCCATGTCGCGCAGCATCTCGATCCGCTGGATCATCGCCTCGGGCCAGCGCTGGTGCGTCATGTCGAGCGGCGACTGGCTGGCGGCCTGCGGCGCGGCGACGGCGGCGGCGGTGATCGCACCGGTCGCAGGCTGCGCGAGCGTGGGGCCGGCGGGCGACTCGGCCGCCGCGCGATCCTCCGCGGTGATCGCGCGATGGATCGCGTCCGCGAAGGTGCGCGCGGCGCTCGCGATCGCGGGCTGCGCGGGGAGGGCAGGCGCCGCCGCCGTCGGGGCGCTCCGCGCCGCCGCGCCGTCACGCCCAGGTGCCGCGACGGCGCCGCCAGGGTCGCGTGCGATCGTGTCCACGGCTGCCGCCATATCGGGCGTCGCGGTGGTGACGGGCGCGGCCGTCGTCACCGGCACGTCGAGCGGTGCCGGCGCCGCGGTCGCGAGGGGTACGTCGACCCGCGCGGGCGCGGACGCCGCGATCACCGGCGATACCGGTGCAGCGTTCGTCGGCGCGGCGAGCGTGGTCGGCGCCGCGGGGGCCTGCGCGGCGGCCGTGGATACGACGGTCGGCGCCGGCGCGATGCGGTCGGTGAATCGGACGGTGGCGTTCTGAGGTGCAGCGTCCACGGCCGATACGCCGCCCGCGATCGCGCGCGCATGGACCGGCTGTGCAGCCGCGCGGTGATCGGGCGCCTTGGCGACGGGGAGCACGGCCGAATCGGTTATGGCCGACCCCGCTTTCGGCGGGGTCGACGCGACCGGCGCGTCAGCCGCCCGAGCCGCGACGATCGGCCGCGCTGCCGCAGCCAGGGTCGACGTCGCGCCGACCGGCACCACGATCGCGTCGGCCGCGGGCGGGGCAGCGACGGCGGCGGACGCTGCCGGTGGCGTGGGAACGGGCTGGCCAGCGCCAGCCAAGCTCGCCGTGAGCCGGTCGCGCGCCACGGCCGTCTCTGCTCGAGCGGCGCGAGCTGGCGACGTCGGGACCGCGACATCGACGGTCTCGCCGTCACGCGCGGGCGACGAGCGTCCGCGCGACGGCGTGGGGAGTGCCTCGGGCGCGGGCAACGTCACCCCAACGGCGGCCGCGGGCGCGTCTGACGAGGGAGTCGGGACGGTCACGGCCGGTTCGGGCCGCGCCCCGGGCGCCGACGCGCGGCTGCGAGCGGGTCGGGTCGCCGGGCTTGGGCTGGCGCCCTCGACGCGTCCGATCGCGGCCGCTGCCTGCTGCTCTTCGCGCGATGTCGCAGGCGTCGGTGTGGTGGAAGCCGTCGGCGGGACAACCGCGGGCGCGCCCGTGACATCGACGGGCGGCGCGATGTCCGTCTGCTCGGCCTTGGCGCTGGGTGCCGCCTTCTCGCCGGCCGTGGCGGACAGCGGCGACGCGACGGCGACACTCGGCTTGCCCGCGTGCGAACGCTGCGGCGCCGTCGCGGCGGCCACGTCCGGCACCTTCTCCTGTGGCGTCGCGGCACGTGGAGCTGTCGGGAGAGGCGATGGCGCGCTCGCCGCCGGGCTCGGGCGCACGAGTGGGTCCACGCTGGAGACCGGGCTCGCCGCGGCGCCGGCCACGAGGGCGAGCGACTCCTCGTCCTCCTTGCCCTCGCTGGCGGACTCATCGAGCGGTATCGATCGCGCCGGCCGCTCGCCGCGACCGATCGGCAGCGTCCGCACGGGCTCCGGCGCCGCGTTGCGCGAGGCCAAGGCGGTGACCGGGGCGTGGGCGTCGACGTCGGCAGGATCGGGCAGGGTGATCGCGGGGGGAGCGGGGGGCACCTCGATCCCGGTCGCGTCGGCGAGCCAGGCCAGCGCCGCAGCGCCGGCCGGATCGGCGCCGGCGTCCGGCAAAGCGGTGCCGGCGGCGGCAAGCTCCTGCCGTGCGGCCATGGGCGCGAGCGCGCCCGGCGCGGTATCGGGTGCGGGGACGACGAGGTCGAGGAAGGCGCCGTCGACCGCGGCGCGCTTGGTGCGCCCGCCCGAGCCCGCGGGCGAGTCGCCCACCGACACGCCAGGCGTCGCCAGCGCGCCCGGGGCGGTGGTCAGCAGCAGGCTCGCGATCGTGGTCAAGACAGGCTCCGGGCGCTGGTGAAGGATGTGCGTGTGAGGCTCCGCAAGAAGCGTGCCGTTTCGGCTGTGCGGCGGTCGGGGTTTGCCTCGGCGGTGCAGCACGGCCGGGGGCGGGCTCGGAAAGGGCGGCGTTGGGAGACGCGCCGAGCGCGCTGGCGCGCATCGGCCGGCGCTCCGTTCGATCGCGAAAGCCGCTTCGGGCGAGGCGATCGAAGCGTCCGCTAGCTTGTGATCCACCCGGTTTGAACCAGCGGAGTGCTCCTGCGGACGCAGGAGCCCAGAGCCACGAGCGTCACGCCTGCCGCGCTGGGCTCCTGCTTCCGCAGGAGCACGGCACGCCTCGTTCGCCCTTCGGCGCTTGCCCGCGCCGCCACAGGGGGGTCAGCGCCGCGGCAGCGGCGCGGGCGCGTCCTCCAGCGCCTTCATCTCGGCGCGCACGTCCTCGGCGCGCTGGCGGTCGATCAGTTTCTCCACCGCATTCTGGTCGCGCCTGGCCGATCGGGTGGCCTCGCCGCTGCGCTCGGCGTGCTGCTCGGCCATGCGCACGCGGTTCACCGCCGCCTCGGCCGAGCGCTGCAGCCGCTCGCGGAAATGCGCCGCGGCGGCGAGGTTGACCGCGCCCGTCGCCGCGGTCGGCACCGGCGCCACCGCGTCGACCAGCTGGCCGATGCGGTGCGCCAGCTGAGTCTCGCTCGTCAGCTGCGCCCGCGCGCGCGCCTCGTCCGCGCGCGCCAGCCCGAGCTGGAGCGTGCGCACGCGGTGCAGCCGCTTGAGCCGCGCCGCGTCAGCCATCGCCGAACACGCCGACCAGCTCGGCCGCGGCGTCGGCCAGCGGCACCACCTGCGAGGTCTCCTGGCGGATGAACTCGGTGATCGCGGGGTGATAGGCGATGGCATTGTCGATCGCGGCGTCGCTGCCCGAGCGATAGGCGCCCATCAGCACGAGGTCGCGATTCTCCTCATAGGTGGCGAGGTGGCGGCGCAGCGCGCGCGCGGCCTGCTGGTGCTCGGCGGGCACGATGTCGTTCATCACGCGGCTGATTGACTTGGAGACGTCGATCGCGGGATAGACCGCGCGCTCCGCCATCGCGCGGCTCAGCACGATATGGCCGTCGAGGATCGAGCGCGCCGAGTCGACCACGGGGTCGTTGCCGTCGTCGCCGTCGGCCAGCACGGTGTAGATGCCGGTGATCGACCCGCCGGTGTTCACGTCCGAGCCGGCGCGCTCCAGCAGGTTGGGCAGCATCGCGATCGCCGAGGGCGGATAGCCGCGTGCCGAGGCGGGCTCGCCCAATGCCAGCCCGATCTCGCGCCCGGCGTGCGCGACGCGGGTGAGCGAGTCGATGATCAGCAGCACCTTCTTGCCCTCGGCGCGGAACGCCTCCGCGATCGCGGTGGCGCGCAGCGCGCCGCGGATGCGCAGCACCGGCGAGTGGTTGGCGGGCACCGCGACGACCACCGCGCGCTTCCGTGCCTCGCCCGCCACCTTGGTCTCGAGGAAGTCGGCGACCTCGCGCGAGCGCTCGCCGATCAGCCCGATCACGATCACGTCGGCCTGCGCGGCGCGCACCATCATGCCGAGCAGCACCGATTTGCCGACGCCCGAGCCCGCCATGATGCCGACGCGCTGGCCTTGGCCGACGGTGAGCAGCCCGTTGATCGCGCGCACGCCGACGTCGAGCGGGGCGAGCACGCGGCCGCGGTCGAGCGGCGACTGCATATGGCCCGCGAGCGGCCAGCGCCCGGCGCCGCGGATCGGGCCGAGCCCGTCGATCGGCGCGCCCGAGCCGTCGACCACGCGCCCCAGCAGCGCCGCGCCAACCTCGGCCTCGCCCGGCGCGCCGAGCGGGCGCACCGGCGCGTTGGGCAGCAGCGCGGCGGGGCCGCCGAGGTTCATCATCAAGGTGCGGCCGTTGCGGAAGCCGATCACCTCGGCCTCGACCTGCGCGGTGCCCGCGGCGCCGATGCGGCACACGGTGCCGACCGGCAGCGACAGGCCGACCGCCTCCATCAGCAGCCCGTCGTAGGACGACAGCCGCCCCGAGACCTTGGCGGCGAAGCGCGGCGCGGCCTCCGCCAGCGTGGCGAGGTAATCGTCGGCGAAACGGTTCAGCACGCCGGCACCGCCGCGCGCTCGATCGCCGCCGTCAGCTGCTCCATCCACAGCGCGGGGCCGTCCTCGACAATCGTCGAGGCCGCTTCCATGACGAAGCTGCCGCGCGCCACCGCGGCGTCGCCGACTGGAAAGATCGTGTCGGGGAGCAGCCCGGCGAGCAGCGCGACGTCCTCGGGGTTGACCCGCAGCATCGCCGACTCGCTCGCGTCGGCGAGCAGGTCGACCGCGGCCTCGACGCGCGCGGCGAGCAGCGGACCCGAGACGCCGGTCTCGCCCACCACCGCGGTGACGAGCGTCAGCACGGTGCGGCGCAGCGTCTCGGCCAACGCGGCGCGGTCGATCGCGCCGCCGGCGCGCAGCTGCGCGGCGACGCCGTCCAGCAGCGCGCGGTCGCGCGCCGCCTCGGCCTCGGCGGCATGCGTCGCCGCGGCGAAACCTTCCTCATAGCCCTCCGCGCGCGCGGCCTCGACCTGCTCGAGGCAGGGCAGCGGCTCCGCCGCGGGATCGAGCATGTCCCAGCCCGCGGTCGGGTCGCTCGCCGGATCGGCCGGCGCGAAGTGGCGCGGCTGCTCCGCGGTCGCGGCGGTCTCGGGCGGGCGGGCGCCGAAGGCCTGCTCGATCCGCGCGATCAGGTCGGCCGGGGTGAAGCCGCCGGTGGACTCGGACTGCGCGCGCGCGCGCGTGGTGGCGGCCGCGTCGGCACGTGCCGGCAGCCCGATGACGAACGTCGCCTCAGACATAATCGTCGTCACCTGCCCCCATGTTGATCGTACCGTCCTTGGCGAGGTTGCGCGCGATCTGGATGATCACCTTCTGCGCCTCGAGCACCTCGCTCAGCTTCATCGGGCCGCGCGCCTCCATGTCGTCGCGGATGCCGTCGGCGGCGCGCGCCGACATGCAGCCGAGGATGCGGTTGCGCGCCGCCTCGTCCACGCCCTTGAGCGCGCGCGTCAGCGTGTCGCCGTCGACGTTGCGGATCAGCGTGCCCAGCGACTTGTCGTCGAGCTCCAGCAGGTTGTCGAAGACGAACATCGCCTCCTCGATCTGGCGCGCGATGTCGCGGTCCATCTTGAGCAGCTTGGGCATCACGCGCTGCTCGGTCGCCTTGCGCGCGCCCTGCAGGATCTTGGCCGCCTCGCGCGCGCCGCCGAGCTGGAGCCCGCCGACCGGGCCGCCGCCGCTGCCGCCGCCGCCGCGCGACGCGATCAGCGTGCGCAGCGTCTCGACCGCCTCGGGGGTGATCGGACCGAGCTTGGCGATGCGGTGGAGGATGTCGGGCTGGACCGCCTCGGGTAGCAGTTCGAGCACCTGGCCGCCGACCGCGGGGTCGAGGTTGGCGATCAGCACCGCGGCGATCTGCGGGTGCTCCTTGTCGAGCATCGTCGCGATCTCGCTGGCGTCGAGCCAGTCGAGCAGGTCGATCTCGCACACCGCCTCGGGCGGGGTGATCTGCGCCAGCACGCTCTCGGCCTTCTCGCGGCCGAGCGCGCGCGTCATCACCGCCTCCACCTTGGGGCCGGGGTTGAAGGTGATGCCGGTGCGCTCGCGCGCGCGCCCGACGAAATCGTCGAGCACCAGCTCCACTTCCTGCTCGCTGACGTCGGCCACCGCGAACATCGCGCTGCCCAGCTTGCGGACTTCCTCGGGATCCAGCTTCTGCAGGATCGCGGCGGCCTCGTCCTCGCCGACGAGCATCATCAGCACCGCGGCGCGCTCGACGCCGGTGAAGGTGCGCGGGGCGGCGGCGACCGCGCTCACGACTTGGCCTCGGCGGTGATCATGTCACGCACCGCCAGCGCCGCGCGCGCGGGGTTGTCGCGGGTGAAGCCGCGCACCGCGCCGATCCGCTCCTCGTAGCTGCGGCTGGTCTCGATCTGGTCGAGGCTGACCGGCGGCGCCACCGCGATGCCGGCGTCGCTCATCAGCGGCTGCCCGTCGGCGCCGAGCAGCGGCTGGCCGTCCTCGCCGAGCAGCGGGGTGCCCGCGGTGGCGGCCTGCGCCGCGATCGCCGCGGGGCTGGCGTCCTCGCGCTTCTTCATCAGCGCCTTGGCGATCGGGCGCACGCCGAGCAGCAGCACCAGCAGCGCGATGATCAGCGCGGTGACGTTGCGCGCCAGCACCGGCAGCCAGGCATTGTCGTACCACTTGGGCGCGTCGTTCGCGTCGGTGGCGTCGGCGAACTTGCGGCTGATCACGGTGACATTGTCGTTGCGGGTCTGGTCGAACCCGACCGCGCTCTTCACCAGATCGTTGATCTGGTTGATCTCCATCGCGGTGCGCTTGCCCTTCTCGGGGTCGCGCAGCAGCACCGCGACCGACAGCCGCTTGATGTTGCCCGGCGCCGCGCGGGTGACCGAGACCTCCTTGTTGAGGTCATAGGCGCGCTGGAACGAGTCGCTCTGCTTGGCCGGGTCGGGCGCGGGGCCGCCGGCGACGGGCTGCGCTTGCGGCGTACCGGGCGCGCCGGTGGCGGGCTGCGGCGTCGACAGCTGCGAGGCCGGCGGCGGCGTGTTGCTCAGCGCGCCGGGGATGCCCGCGGGCGCCTGGCCGGTCGCCATGTTGCCGGTCCAGTTGCCGGTCTCGGCGCGCAGGCGGCCGTCCTTGTCATAGCTCTCGCGCGTCGCGCTGGTCTCGTCGAGGTTGACGTCGGCCTGCACCTCGGCGGTGAAATTGCCCGCGCCGACCAGCGGCGTCAGCAGCTGGATCAGCTGCTGGCGGTACTTGTCCTCGACGCGGCGCTGGAACTCGATGCGCTTGTCGTTGGCGGCGTCGGCGCCGTCGCCCGACTTGGTGAGCAGACCGCCGAGCTGGTCGACCACGGTGACCGCGTCGGGCTTCATCCCCGGCACCGAGGAGGCGACCAGGTTGACGATCGAGCGGACCTGCGCGTCGCTCAGCGAGCGCCCGCCCTGCAGCTTGAGCACCACCGAGGCCGAGGGCGCGGCATTGTCGCGCACGAACACGCTGGCCTCGGGCATGGCGAGGTGGACGCGCGCCTCGGCGACCGAGTCGATCTCCTGGATCGAGCGCGCGAGCTCGGTCTCGCGCGCCTGGCGCAGCCGCTCGCCCTCCACCGCGCGGCTGACGCCCATCGGCAGCTGGTCGAGGATGGCGTAGCCGCCCGGCGCCGCCTTGGGCAGGCCCTGGCCGGCGAGCAGCATCCGCGCCTTGCTGAAATCCTCCTCGTTGACGGTCAGCGCGTCGGACGAGGAATCGATGTGGCTGGTGATGTTGGCGGCGCTCAGCGCGCTGGTCACCGCGGCCTTGTCCGAATCGGGCAGGCCGGAGAACAGCACCTTCTGCGGCGGGGTCGACAGCGCCGACCAGGCCAGGCCGGCGGCGCCGATCAGGCCGACCATCAGCGCCATCGGGCCGGCGCGGCGCACCGCGGGCTGCGCGAACACGCCCTGGATCTGGCGCAGCGGGTTGGCGAACTTCTCCGGCACCAAGGTGATCGGCGCGGGGTTCTGCGGCGAGGGGGTGAGAGCGTTGCTCATATCAGACCGGCATGCTCATGATGTCCTTGTAGGCGGACAGGATCTTGTTGCGGACCTGCAGCGTCGCCTCGAAGCCGACCGAGGCTTCCTGGCGCGCCAGCATCACCTTGGCGATGTCGACGGTCTCGCCGCGCTCGTACTGTTCGCTCAGCGCCGAGGCCTTCTGCTGGCCGTCGTTCACCTTGGCGAGCGCGGTCTGCATCGTGTCGGCGAAGCTGGTCGCGTTGGCCGAGGCGCTCTGCGGCGCGGCGGCCGGCGCGGCGGCACCGGCGCGGCTCAGCGCGGCGTTGCGCTCGAGGATCTGCGCGCGCAGCGCCATCACGCGGTCGATGCCGCCGACGCCTCCCACCGCGCTCATGCCGAGATCGCCCGCTGCGTGCCGGACGCGAGATCGTCACCCTGCTCGCGCGCCTTGGCGAGGCGGTAGCGCAACGTCCGCTCGGAGATGCCGAGCCGCTTGGCGGTCTCGATCCGGCTGCCGCCGCACGCCGCCAGCGTCTCGCGGATCGCGGCGAACTCGGAGAGCTGGACCACCTGGCCGAGCGTGGCGTCGTCGACCGGCGCCGCCGCGGCCGCGAGCCGCGGCGCGCTCGGGCGGTCGAACACGATGTGCGCCGCCTCGATCGTGTCGCCGCCGCAGAACAGCAGCGCGCGCTGAATTACGTTCTCGAGCTCGCGGACGTTGCCGGGCCAGTCGTGCGCGACCAGCGCGGCGATCGCCTCGTCGCTCGGCCACGGCACCACCGCGCGGTTGCCGGCGTGGCGCAGGATCATCGTCGCGGCGAGCGCGGGGATGTCCTGCGCGCGCTCGGCCAGCGCCTTGGTGGTGAGCGGGAAGACCGACAGGCGGTAGTAGAGGTCGGCGCGGAAGCGGCCCGCCGCCACCTCCTCCTGGAGGTCACGGTTGGCGCAGGCGATGACGCGCACGTCGACCGGCTGCGGCATGGTCGCGCCGATCGGCACGACCTCGCGCTCCTGCAGCACGCGCAGCAGCTTGGCCTGGAGGTTGAGCGGCATCTCGGCGACCTCGTCGAGCAGCAGCGTGCCGCCGTTGGCGGCGCGGAAGAAGCCCTCGCCGCCCGAGGAGGCGCCGGTGAAGCTGCCCTTCTGATGACCGAACAGCATCGCCTCGAGCATCGTCTCGGGCAGCGCGGCGCAGTTGATCGCGATGAACGGGCCGTCGCGCCGCTCGGACTGGAGGTGGATGGTGCGCGCCAGCACTTCCTTGCCGGTGCCGGTCGGGCCGTTGATCAGCACGGTGATGTCGGCCTGGGCGACGCGCTCGGCCAGTGCCAGCAGCGCGAGCGACTCGGGGTCGGTGGCGGTTGGCAGCTCGGGGCCGCCGATCAGCGCGCGGGCGAAGGCGTTGCCGACCGCGGCGTCGTCATGGCCGTAGGCGATGCGCGCGGGCTGACCGTCGCGGAAGGGAAGTACCTCGCGCGCGCCGCTGCCGACGATCAGCGTGCGCGCCGGCGCCGGGATCGGCTCGCCGGCGGCGACGAGGTAGCTCACGCCCGCCTGCGGACGGGCGGCGGCGGGCTGGATGGCGAAGCCCTGCGCGCGCAGCGAGGACACGAGCGTCAGGTGCTCGCGCTCCACACTGACTGACGGCATGATCGAACGCATCGGAAATATCCCTCGAATCTCGAAGGCTTGAATGCGCCGCCAGTGGTTAACGCGGAGTATAATTGCCGGTGGCCGGCAGGTTTTTTCCGGGGGCGCGAGCGTCCGCGCCACGCGCGCGCGTACGTAGGGGAGGGGATCGGGGCGCCGGCGGCGGCTCGCCGATCGGGGCCGAAGTTTTTCGCTAAAGGTCCGGCGATGGCGGTCGTTTGAGGCGGTGACGGCGCGGCCACCTGCTCATTCGGGGGCGGCGGGACGGGCCGAGCAGACGGAGATTTTGCCATGACCGTGATCAACTCGAACACCTCGGCGCTGCGCGCCACCACCGCCTCGAACAGCGCGAACAAGGCGCTGTCGGTCTCGATGGAGCGCCTGTCGACCGGCAAGCGCATCAACTCGGCGAAGGACGACGCCGCCGGCCTCGCGATCAGCAACTCGATGACCTCGCAGATCCGCGGCATGAGCCAGGGCATCCGCAACTCGAACGACGGCATCTCGATGGCGCAGACCGCGGAAGGCGCGCTCGGCGAGGTCTCGAACATGCTGCAGCGCATGCGCGAGCTGACCGTGCAGGCCGCCAACGGCACCTATTCGTCGACCGACACCGACTCGATCCGTGCCGAGCAGTCGGCGCTGAAGGACCAGATCAGCTCGATCGTCACCACCACGTCGTTCAACGGCAAGAAGCTGTTCGACGCGACCGCGGCGACGGGCTTCTCGATCCAGACCGGCGCCAACACCGGCGACACCGTCACGCTGAAGTCGGTCGACTTCTCCGCCACCGGCAGCTCGAAGCTGAAGGACGTGACCGCGCTGACCTTCGCCGATGCCGCCACCAGCGCCACGCTGGCGAACTATGACGACGCGATCGCCGAGGTCTCGGGGGCGCGCGCCTCGCTGGGTTCGGCGCAGAACCGCCTCGAGTCGGCGGTGAACAACGCCACCGCCAACGTCACCAACCTGACCGACGCGCGCAGCCGCATTGAGGACGCCGATTTCTCGACCGAGACCACCGCGCTGGCGAAGTCGCAGATCCTCAACCAGGCCTCGACCGCGATGCTGGCGCAGGCCAACCAGTCGCAGCAGGGCGTGATGAAGCTGCTCGGCTAAACGCCGACGCCCGGCGCCGGCCCCTCGCCCCCGAACATGGCGGGGCCGGCGCCGGGTTGAGATGAGCGACATCGCGGAACCCCCGTCAGCGCGGCTGGCGGGGGTTCTCGCTTGTGGCGGGGGAGACGAGGGCAGCGGCAGGCAATCCTCCCCGGCACGGGCAGGGCGATCGCATATGCCTGTCGCGTAGTGGTTCGGCGCGTGAGACCTGTTTCGTCATCCCGGGCTTGACCCGGGATCCATCGCGCCGCGAGAGCCGCCCGCGTTGCTCTCGCGGCACCATGGATCCCGGCGCGAGGCCGGGATGACGGTGATGAAGAGCAAGCCGCCTTTTGGGTCCGTCCTAATGGATCCCGGCTCAAGCCTGTCCTGAGCGACGCCGCAGGCGGCGCCGAAGGGGCCGGAAGGACGGCGTAACGCCGCGGTCGGACACAAAGCCGTATGCGATAGCCCTGCCGGCACGGGGAGGGGGACCGCTCGCGCAGCGAGTGATGGAGGGGGCTTTCCGCTCACGCACCGGCTCGTATGCGCGCCCCCCTCCACCACGCCGCTGCGCGTCGCGGTCCCCCTCTCCGTGAGCGGGGAGGATCTGCGAGTTCCCCCACGAAAGCGCTAAATCTCCTGCCGCATCGGTCGTTTGAGTGAATGACGGCACGGCCACCTGCGGTTTCGGGGGCGGCGAGCGGGCCGGGCAGATGGAGATTTTCCCATGACCGTGATCAACTCGAACACCTCGGCGCTGCGCGCCACCACCGCCTCGAACAGCGCGAACAAGGCGCTGTCGGTCTCGATGGAGCGCCTGTCGACCGGCAAGCGCATCAACTCGGCCAAGGATGACGCCGCTGGCCTCGCGATCAGCAACTCGATGACCTCGCAGATCCGTGGCATGAGCCAGGGCATCCGCAACGCCAACGACGGCATCTCGATGGCGCAGACCGCGGAAGGCGCGCTGGGCGAGGTCTCGAACATGCTGCAGCGCATGCGCGAGCTGACGGTGCAGGCGAGCAACGGCACCTATGCCGCGACCGACGTCTCGTCGATCCGTGCCGAGCAGGCCGCGCTGAAGGACCAGATCAGCTCGATCGTCACCACCACCTCGTTCAACGGCAAGAAGCTGTTCGACGCCGCCGCGGCGACCGGCTTCGACATCCAGACCGGCGCCAATACGGGCGACAAGGTCACGCTGAAGTCGGTCGACTTCACCGCCGCGGGCGGCCTGAAGACCGTGACCGACCTCAGCTTCGCCGACGCCACCGCCGCCAACAACGCGACGCTGGACCAGTATGACACCGCGATCGCGCAGGTCTCGAGCGCGCGCGCCGCGCTGGGTTCGGCGCAGAACCGCCTCGAGTCGGCGGTGAACAACGCCACCGCCAACGTCACCAACCTGACCGACGCGCGCAGCCGCATCGAGGACGCCGACTTCTCGACCGAGACCACCGCGCTCGCCAAGTCGCAGATCCTCAACCAGGCCTCGACCGCGATGCTGGCGCAGGCCAACCAGTCGCAGCAGGGCGTGATGAAGCTGCTCGGCTAAGACCGCGAGCGGACAAAGGGTGTAAAGGGGAGAAGCCCCGTCGGCCACGCGGCCGGCGGGGCTTCGTTCATCGGCTCACCAATCGCCTGCGGCCGCCATCCACAAGGCGACCGCCGCCGCGGCGGCGGTGTCGGCGCGCAGGATGCGCGGGCCGAGCGTGATCGCCACCGCCTGGGGCAGCGCGCGGATGGCGGCGCGCTCCTCGTCGTCGAAGCCACCTTCGGGGCCGATCAGGATCCCTGCCGGCCCCGCGTGCGCGCGCATCGCCGCGGCGGCGGGAGCACCGCCGGTCTCGTCGGCGAAGAACAGCGTGCGCCCGGCGGGCCAGTCTCGCAGCAGCGCGGGCAGCTTCACCATCGCCGCCAGCTCGGGCAGCGCGGTGCGGCCGCATTGCTCCGCCGCCTCGATCATATGCGCGCGCAGCCGCTCGGCATTGGGCTTGTCGACGACGGTGCGGCGAGTCACCACCGGCACCAGCCGCGCCACCCCCAGCTCGCAGGCCTTCTCCGCGAGCCAGTCGACCCGGCCTTTCTTGAGCGGCGCGGCGGCGAGCCACAGGTCGGGCACCGGCTCGCGTTCGGCGAGCCGGTCGGTGACGTCGAGCATCAGGTCGCGCTTGGCGACGCTCGCCGCGGTGGCGAGCCACTCGCCGCTGACGTCGTCGAACAGCCGCACCGGATCGCCGACGCGCAGGCGCATCACCGCGATCAGATAATGCGCCGGCGGTCCGCTCAACGCGAGCGTCCCGGGCGCGAGCGGCTGTTCGACGTAGAGCCGCGGGGTCGAGCGCGGCGGCCAGGCCGGGGTGGCGACCATCAGCGGCGCCCGCGCGCGAGCAGCAGCCGCGCCACCAGGAAGGCCACCGCGCCCACCGCGGCGAGTGCGATCACGGTCAGCGCGATCGTCCCGGCGACGCGCAGGATCGCGTAGAACAATGCCTCGAAGAATCGGCCCAGCGCGACCGAGAGATGAATCACCGCCCCGCCACGCGGGTCCAGCGTTGCTCGCGACAGCCGAACCCGGCGAACAGGCAGCCCTCCGCCACCAACGTGTCGCGCCCCTCGAGCCGGAGCGTGCCGTCGACCTCGCTGCCGATGTCGGGCACGAACACGCTGCCCGCCCAGCTATCGTCGTCGCCGCGCTCGAAGCCGCGGAACAAGGTGGTGCCGACGAGCCGGTCGGTGCCGCCCGCGGCGGCGTCGGCGCGCGCCTTCTCGTTCGCGCTCACCACGGTGCCGCACATGCCGCGCGCGCCGCGACAGGGCGCGACGCGGATGCGCACGCTGTCGCGTGCGTTGCGCCAGACACCCGCGAGCGGGTCGGCCGCGGCGGCGGGAGCAGGGGCGAGCGCGAGGAGCAGGGCGAGCGGGATCATGCGGTCAAGGTAAGCGAGGAAGCGGGCGGTTGTAAGTCCGCCGCGCAGGCGCCCGGCGTCAGGCGGCGATCCGCAGCGCCACCGCCTCCGCCACCTTGATCCCGTCGACCGCGGCGGAGAGAATGCCGCCGGCATAGCCCGCGCCCTCGCCCGCGGGATAGAGTCCCGCGGTGTTGAGGCTCTGGAAATCGGCACCGCGGGTGAAGCGCACCGGCGACGAGGTGCGCGTTTCCACCCCCGTCATGACGGCGTCGGGATGGTCGTAGCCGCGGATCTGGCGCCCGAACACGGGCAGCGCCTCGCGCATCGCCGCGATCACGAAATCGGGGAGGCAGGCGGCGAGATCGGTCGGCGTCACGCCCGGACGGTAGGAGGGCGTCACGCTGCCCAGCGCGGTGGAGGCGCGGCCGTCGAGGAAGTCGCCGACGCGCTGTGCCGGAGCGCAATAGTCGCTTCCGCCCGCGACGAAGGCGCGTTCTTCCCAATGGCGCTGGAGCGCGATCCCCGCGAGCGGCGTGCCCGGATAGTCGCGCGCGGGATCGATCGCGACGACCAGCCCCGAATTGGCGTTACGCTCGTTGCGCGAATATTGGCTCATGCCGTTGGTGGCGACGCGCCCTTCCTCCGAGGTGGCGGCGACCACGGTGCCGCCCGGGCACATGCAGAAACTTAGACCGTCCGCCCGTTCGAGCAATGGTGGGAGATATGATATTCGGCGGCGCCGAGCACCGGGTGGCCGGCATCGTCGCCGAAGCGCGCGCGATCGATCCAGGATTGCGGATGCTCGATCCGCACGCCGAGCGAGAAGGGCTTGGCCTCGGCATGGACCCCCGCCTCGACCAGCATTGCGAACGTGTCGCGCGCGCTGTGCCCGACCGCGAGCACGACATGCTCCGCCGCCAGATAGGAGCCGTCGTGGAGGTGTAGTCCACGCACGCGCCGCACCCCCTGCGCGTCGGGTTCGAGGTGAAGCCCGTCGACCCGCGTCGAGAAGCGATACTCCCCGCCGAGTGCCTCGATCGACGCGCGCATCGTCTCGACCATCGTCACCAGCCGGAAGGTGCCGATATGCGGGTGCGCCTCGGTGAGGATATCCGCCGGCGCGCCGGCGGCGACGAATTCCTCCAGCACCTTGCGGTTGAGGTGCCGCGGATCCTTGATCCGGCTGTAGAGCTTGCCGTCGGAGAAGGTGCCCGCGCCGCCCTCGCCGAACTGGACGTTCGATTCGGGCACCAGCACGCTGCGACGCCACAGACCCCAGGTGTCCTTGGTCCGCTCGCGCACCACCTTGCCGCGCTCGAGCACGATCGGGCGGAAGCCCGCCTGCGCCAGGATCAGCGCGGCGAACAGCCCGCACGGGCCAGCGCCGATCACCACCGGCCGCTGCCGCGCCTCGCCCGGCGGCGCGGAGACCGGCGCGCGATAGCGCGTGTCGGGCGCGGGGCGGACGTCGCCATCGCCGCTCAGCCGCGCCAGCACCGCGGCCTCGTCGCGCAGCGTCACGTCGACCGAATAGACCAGCGCGATGCGCCCGCGACCGCGCGCGTCATGCCCGCGCCGCGCCACCTGCCAGTCGAGCACCTCGGCGGGGTCAACCCCGAGCCGCGGCGGGATCGCGGCGGGCAGCGCCTGGTCGTCGTGGCGCAGCGGCAGCCGCAGATTGGTGAGCCGGATCATCCGCGGCGCCTTACACCGCGTTCTGATCCTTGGGGAGTCGCGCGCGCGCCGGGGTCAGACCAGCGCGTCGAGCAGCAGCACGAACACCAGCCCGAACGTCCCCACCAGCGTCTCCATCAGTGACCAGGAGCGGAAGGTGTCGCGCAGGCTGAGCCCGAAATACTCCTTGAACATCCAGAAGCCCGAATCATTGACGTGGCTGCACATCAGGCTGCCCGCGCCGATCGCCAGCACCATCAGATTGGGGTTGGCGTGGCTGGTGGCGAGCAGCGGCGCGACCAGCCCGCCCGCGGTGAGCCCCGCCACCGTCGCCGAGCCGAGCGCGATGCGGATGACGCAGGCGAGCAGCCAGCCCAGCACCAGCGGCGGTACCGGCAGCGTCGCCAGTTCGGCGGCGAGGACGCGGTCGGCGCCGCTCTCCACCAGCACCTGCTTGAGCGCGCCCGCGCCCGCGATGATGAGCAGGATCGGCGCGATGTCGCGCGTCGCGCCCGCGAAACTCTCCATCATCTTCGGCACCGGCAGGCCGTTGCCGAGGCCGAGCGCGAGCATCGCGATCGCGATCGCGACCAGCAGCACCACGGTGGGGTTACCGACGAAGCGCACCGCCGCACCGACCTCGGGCGAGAGCGCGAGATAGCCCAGCGCGGTGGTCCCCGCGATCAGCCCGACCGGCAGCAGCGCGCACAGGAAGCTCACCGCAGTCCCCGGCAGCGCCCGACCCGTCTCCGCCGCGGTGCCGAACAGCGTCGAGGGCGGTGATTCGATGCGCTTGAGCGTCATCGCGAACAGCGGCCCCGCGATCAGCAGCGTCGGCACGCCGACGATCAGGCCGTAGATCAGCGTCTGGCCGAGATCGGCGCCGAGCTGGCTCACCAGCGCGGTGGGCGAGGGGTGCGGCGGCAGGAAGCCGTGCGCGATTGACAGGCCCGCGAGCAGCGGCATGCCGACATGGACCGGCGGCAGCTTGGCGCGCGCGGTGATCGAGAAGATCAGCGGCACCATCAGCACGAAGCCGACATTGTAGAACAGCGGTATGCCGACCAGGAACCCGGTCGCCGCCATCGCCAGCGGCAGCCGCGACGGACCGAACAAGGCGATCAGCGCGTCCGCGATCCGCCGCGCCGCGCCGCTGTCGGCGATGAGCTTGCCCGCCATGGCGCCGAGCACCACGATCACGACGAGCGGCCCGATCGTGTCACCGATCCCCTTCTCGATCGCCTTGGGGATCGATTCGAGCGGCACGCCCAGCAGCACGCCGGCCGCGAGCGCGGCGATCACGAAGGCGACGAGCGGGGGCGTCTTGGCGAGCGCCACCAGCAGCACCAGCAGCACGATGACGGCGACGATGGCGAGCAGCGTCATGCCGGCCGGGCGACCATGATTGTTCCTCTCCCGCGGGGGACGTTCCCGACGACCATGGCGCCGGCGCGCGCGCACGGCAACCACGGCTTTCGTCGCGGGGGCAAGCCGCGCTACAGCGCGCGCGTGACCGACATCGTTCCCGACAGCCAGCATCGCGGCCTAGTCGCCGCGCTCCCGCCGCTGCCGCGCGCGCTCGCGCTGCTCGCGCGGCTCGACCGGCCGATCGGCTGGTGGCTGTTGTTCTGGCCCGGCGCGTGGTCGGTGGCGCTGGCGGGGGGTGCGGTGACGCGCTGGCCGCTGTTGCTGTGGCTGCTGCTCGGCAGCGTGGCGATGCGCGGTGCGGGCTGCGTCTACAATGACATCGTCGACCGCGAGCTCGACGCCAGCGTCGCGCGCACGCGCCACCGCCCGCTCGCCAGCGGACAGGTGTCGCTTCTCGCCGCCTGGGCGTGGCTGGTGTTCCTCTGCCTGATCGGGCTGGTGGTGCTGCTCCAGCTCCACCTCTATGCCGCGATCGTCTCGCTCGCCGCGCTCGCGCCGGTGGCGGCCTATCCCTTCATGAAGCGGATCACCTGGTGGCCGCAGGCGTGGCTCGGGCTGGTCTTCTCCTGGGCCGCGCTGGTCGGCTGGAGCGAGACCTGGGGCTGGCTCACCGCGCCGGGGCTGCTGCTCTACGCCGGATCGGTCTTCTGGGTGATCGGCTATGACACCATCTACGCGCTGCAGGATCGCGAGGACGACGCGCTGATCGGGATCGGATCGTCGGCGCTGGCGATGGGGCGGCACGTGCGCGGCGGGATCGCCGCCTGCTACGCCATCGCGCTGGCGTTCTGGGCGGCGGCCTTCTGGCACGTCCGCGCCGACCCGCTCGCGCTCGCGGCACTGCTCCCGGTGGCGCTCCATCTCGGCTGGCAGGCGGCGACGCTGCACCCCGACGACGGGTTGGGCGCGCTGCGGCGCTTCCGCAGCAATCGCTTCGCGGGGCTGCTGATGCTGCTCGGCTGCGCGGTGGTGGGGACTCCGCTGTAGCGCGCATCCAATCGCGTGCGCGCGGCGTTGGCCGGGGACTAGCAACGCACCGGACCCCAGGCCTACAGGATCGACATGCTCACTCCCGACCAGGCGCAGGATCGCGCCGCCGACATCGTCCGCCGCGCGCGTGCCGCCGGAGCCGACGCCGCCGACGCGGTGTTCGCCGCCAACGCCTCGAGCGAGGTGTCGGTGCGGCTGGGCGCGCTGGAGGACGTCGGCCGCTCGGAAGGGTCGGATCTCGGGCTGCGCGTCTTCGTGGGGCAGCGATCCGCGAGCGTCTCGACCTCGGACCTGTCGGCCGACGCGGTCGCGACCTTGGTCGACCGTGCGGTGGCGATGGCGCACGAGGCGCCCGAGGATCGCTGGGCCGGACTCGCGCCCGAGGGCCGGCTGCTCCGCGGCACCGCGCCGCTGCTCGACCTCGCCGATCGCGACGAGCCCGAGCCGCCCGCGCTGCGCGACGCCGCCGCGCGCGCGGAGGAGGCCGCGCGCGCGGTCGCGGGAGTCACCAACAGCGAGGGCGCGGGCGCGGCCTGGGCGCGCAGCGTCTGGGCGCTCGCCACCAGCCACGGCTTCGCGGGCGCCTATGAGGCGACCAGCCACACGCTTTCCGCCAGCGTGATCGCGGGCGGTGCGGGGTCGGGCGACGGCTCGATGCAGCGCGACTATGCGTTTCACGCCACGCGGCACCGCGCGCATCTCGACTCGCCCGAGCTGATCGGCCAGACCGCGGGTGAGCGCGCCGCGGCGCGCGTCGGCGCCGGCCGCGCGCCGAGCGGGACGATGCCGGTGGTGTTCGACCCGCGCGTCGGCGCCAGCCTGCTCGGCCATCTCAGCGGCGCGATCTCGGGCAGCGCGGTGACGCGCCGCACCAGTTTCCTGCTCGACTCGCTGGGCCAGGCGATCCTTCCGCCGGGCGTCACCGTGATCGACGATCCGCACCGCCCGCACGGGCTGCGCTCACGCCCGTTCGACGGCGAGGGGCTGCCGGTGTCGCCGGTTTCGATCGTCAGCGGGGGGATGCTCGAGACGTGGCTGCTTGACAGCGCCTCGGCGCGTCAGCTCGGGCTCGAGCCGACCGGTCATGCCGCGCGCGGGATCGCGGGGGCACCGGGGGTGTCCACCACCAACCTTTATATGGAGGCGGGGCATGTCCCGGTGGAGACGCTGATCGACGACATCGCCGAGGGCATCTATGTCGTCGAGCTGATCGGCCAGGGGGTGAACCCGGTGACCGGCGATTATAGCCGCGGCGCCGCCGGCTTCCTGATCGAGCGCGGCGCGATCACCCGCCCGCTGGCGGAGTTCACGATCGCGGGCAATCTGAAGGACATGTTCCGCGCGCTGACGCCGGCGAACGATCTCGTCTTCCGCCACGGCGTCAACGTGCCGACGCTGCGGATCGAGGGCATGACGGTGGCGGGTGGCTGACGCCGCGCTGGCCGAGGCGGTCGCGGCGGTCGCGCGCGAGGCGGGGCAGATGGCGTTCGCGCGCTGGCGCACCGACTTCGCGCGCTGGGAGAAGTCTCCGGGCAGCCCGGTGTGCGAGGTCGATCTCGACGTCGATCGCATGCTCCACGCGCGGCTCGGCGCGCTGTTGCCCGACGCCGGCTGGCTATCGGAGGAGACCGCCGACCGCCCCGACCGGCTCGCGCGCGACCGCGTCTGGGTGGTCGACCCGATCGACGGCACGCGCGACTATATCCGCGGGCGCGCGGGATGGTGCGTGTCGATCGCGCTGGTGGAGCACGGCCGCCCGGTGATCGGCGTGCTCGACGCGCCCGCGCGCGGCGAGGTCTGGCGCGCGCGCGATGGCGCGGGCGCGACGGTGGCGCGCGAGGACGGCAAGCGCTTCGACCTGGCGGCGGGTGACCGGCGCGACTTCGAGGGCGCGCGCGTGCCGGTGGACGCGTTGCCCAAGACCGATCGCACCTTGGTCGCGGTGGAGAAGCCCAACTCGATCGCGCTGCGCATCGCCATGGTGGCGAGCGACCGCGCCGACCTCGTCGCCACGCTGCGCTGGGGCAACGAGTGGGACATCGCCGCGGCGGTGCTGCTGGCGAGCGAGGCCGGCGCGACGGTGAGCGACGCGCTCGGCGCGCCGATCCTGTTCAACAAGCCCGACCCGCGCGCTTATGGCGTGCTGGTGACCGCCCCGGGCATCCACGCCGCTTCGGTGAAGCATCTCGCCGGGCGGGCGCGCGCGGTGATCGGGTAGCGGCGGTCGGGTCGGTCCGCGAAGGGGGAGTGAGACGCCCTTACCTACACTGCCGTCATCCCGGACTTGGTCCGGGATCCACTCCTCCGCAAGAGCAACCGGTGCAGAGCACGCGGAACGGTGGATCCCGGACCAAGTCCGGGATGACGGTAGAAAAGGGGGATGACGGTAAAGGAGGGGGGAAGCGGGCGCTCGTCCCTCCTCTACCGTCTCACCGCCGCTGATCGCGCCGGTGCATCGGGCGCCAGCGTACCGCGACACAGATCACGGTCGGCCAGAACAACGTGTTGATCACGTCGGGGATCGTGTCCCACCACCGCCACGAATGATAATGGAGCCGGTCGAGCACCTCGTTGGCGAGCTCGGCCAGCGCCACCACCGACAGCGGCACGAAGGTGCCGAGCGAGCGCCGCGTCACCACGCGCGCGAGGATCAGCACCGCCATTCCGGCATGGATGTGGAGCACCGTGTCGGTGGTGCCGGTCCCGTCGCCGATCGAGGTGACCAACCGCGCGTAGAGCGCCGGGACATCGATCATCGCGACGGACCCTGGACGAGTCCGCTCAGCCCTGCTTCTGGCACGCGACGATCGCGGTCACCACGCTGATCGTCTCCTGCGGGTCGCGCACGCGGACGCAGTCCACCCCGGCCTCATGCGCCGGATAGTCGTTGCCGCCCGGGAAGATCGCATCGCCGATGAAGAGCATCTCGCCGAGCTGGATGCCGCTCTCCGCCGCGAGCTTGCGCAGGCCATAGCCCTTGTCGACGCCCTCGCGGGTGATGTCGATCGAGGTGGCGCCGCCCATGTTGATCGCGAGGCCCGGCAGCCGCTGGCGCAGGTCGGCCTGGATCACCTTGCGCTTGGCGAAATCGGGATCCCAGGTCTCCTTCGCCTCGAGCGGGGCCTGCTGGCCGAGCGCGGAGAAGGTGATCTGGCTGCCGCGGTCCTCGATCCGCTCCCCCCAGGTCTGCTCGGGGACGAAGCCGGTCGCCTCGAGCGACTGACCGAACGCGTCGATGATCTTCCGCTTCTCGGCGTCGTCGAACAGCTCGGCGTAGACCGTCTTCCACGCGCCGTCGCGGTGGACGTACAGCTTGGTGCCGGTGGTCGGCATCAGCCACAGCCGGTCACGGTCGGCGCGCTCGGGCAGGCGGCTCGCCACCTGCTTCTCGAACTGCGGCCAGTCGCCGCCCGAGATCACCGCGACGTCGGCGACCGTCAGCAGGTCCGCCAGCGTCTCGCCCATATCGTCCTTGAGCGCCTGTTTGCTGAGCGCGAGGGTGCCGTCGAGATCGAAGGCGACGAGCTTCTTCATTCAGTGTCTCCGCGGCAGAACAATCGTTTCGATGGCGTGCGCTACGCCATCCTGGTCGTTCGCGCGAGTCACCTCGTGCGCCGCCTGTCGCACCGCCTCGGGCGCGTTGCCCATCGCGATCGGCAGGCCGGCGCGGCGCAGCATCGGCAGGTCGTTGGCCTGGTCGCCGATCGCGGCGGTGTCCTCCAGCGCGATGCCGAGCGCGCGGCTGAGCGCGGCGATGCCGTCGCCCTTGTTGGCGCCCTTGGCGGTGACGTCGAGATAGTAGACCTGCGACTGCGCCACGGTGGCCCGGTCGCCGATCGCGGTGTGGACGCGCGCGTAGAGCGCGTGGAGCATGGCCTCGTCGTCGCTGACGAAGGTGAGCTTGTCGGCGCGGTCGAGCAGCGCGACGAGGTCCTCGGCCACCACCGGCTCCTGCGCCGAGCTGCGCCGCTCGCTGCTGGTGTGCGGCCCGTCGGGGTCGGTGGCGTACCAGCGGTCGTCGGCGAACAGCCAGGTGTCGACCTCGAACTCGGCCGCGATCGTCAGCGCCTCGCGCGCGACATCGACGGGCAGCGTCTCGTGGTGGACGATCGTGCCGTCGCGCCGGAAAATGATCCCGCCGTTGAAGGCGGCGACGTCGCCGTCGAAGCCGAGCTGGTCGAGCAGCGGGCGGATGCCCGACATCGGCCGCGCGCTGATCAGCGTGAACGCGACCCCCTCATCCTGCAGACGCTTCACCGCGGCGATGGTCGCCGCGGTGAGCTGCTTCTCCTTGTCGACGAGCGTGCCGTCGACGTCGGACACCAGCAATCGGACCGGCATTATTGCGGCATCTCGACGTGGCCGCCGAAGCCGAAGCGCATCGCCGACAGCGCCTTCTCGCCGAACGTATGCTCGACGCGGCTGCGATAGCGCGCGAACAGAGCGGTGGTGAGGACGTTGACCGGCACGGCCTCCTCCATCGCCGCCTCGATCGTCCACTGACCCTCGCCCGAATCGGCGACATTGCCGCTGAACTTCTCGAGATGCGGGTCGCTCGCCAGCGCCTGCGCGGTGAGGTCGAGCAACCAGGACGAGATCACGCTGCCGCGCCGCCACACCTCGGCGATGTCGGCGAGGTTGAGGTCGTAGCGCTCGTCCTCCGGCAGTTTCTCCGAGGCCTTGCCCTTGAGCACGTCGAAGCCCTCGGCATAGGCCTGCATCAGGCCATACTCGATGCCGTTGTGGATCATCTTGACGAAATGGCCCGCACCCGCCGGGCCGGCATGGATGTAGCCGCGCTCGGCGCGGTCATCGATCCCCTCGGCGCGACCGCGCGTGCGTTCGATCGAGCCCGCACCCGGCGCCAGCGCGGAGAAGACGGGATCGAGATCGCGCACCACCTGGTCGGGACCGCCGATCATCATGCAATAGCCGCGATCGAGCCCCCAGACGCCGCCCGAGGTGCCGACGTCGACATAATGGACGTTCTTCTCGGCGAGTGCCTTGGCGCGGCGGATATCGTCCTTGTAGAAGCTGTTGCCGCCGTCGATCACGACCTCGCCCGCGCTCGCGCCGCCGGCGATCTGATCGATCACGCCGTCGGTCACCGCGCCGTGCGGCAGCATCACCCACCAGATCGCGGCGGCACCGCCCTCCTGGCAGCGCGCGCGCGCCGCATCGAGCGAGTCCGCCGCGATCGCGCCGTCCGCCACCAGCTTGGCCACCGCATCGGCATCGCGGTCATAGGCGACGATCTCATGTCCCGCGCGCATCAGGCGGCGTGCCATGTTGCCGCCCATCCGGCCGAGGCCGATCATCACCAATCGCATCCGTCTGTCTCCTCGCTCGCCGCTGAATCGCGCGGCACGCCTGCTAGGTTCCGCGCCGCAACATGCATCCTCCCGCTACAATAAGAGGACATGCGCGCGGCGCCCCGCCTCCTGCTCTTATTCGGTACGCGACCCGAGGCGATCAAGATGGCACCGGTGATCGCCGCGCTGCGGCGCCGTCGCGGCCTCGAACTGCGCATCGCGTCGACCGGCCAGCATGGCACCCTGCTCGACGGGGCGCTCGCCGCGCTGGAACTCGCGCCCGACGTCGATCTGAGGCTGATGCGGGCCGGGCAACCGCACCGCCAGCTGCTCGGTGCGATGATCGACGCGGTCGGCGCGCTGCTCGCTGAGGAGCGCCCCGCGCGGCTGGTGGTGCAGGGCGACACCTCGACCGCCTGGGCGGGGGCGATGGCGGCCAATCTGTGCGGCGTACCGGTCGCTCACGTCGAGGCGGGTCTGCGCAGCGGCGATCTCGCCGCGCCGCGGCCCGAGGAAGGCTGGCGCAAGGCCATCACCGCGGTCACCGACTGCCATCTCGCGCCCACCGCGGTCGCCGCCGCGGCGCTCGCCGCCGAGAACGTGCGGCCGGACGCGATCCACGTGACGGGCAACAGCGGCGTCGACTCGGTGCTCGCGATGGTGGCGCGGGTCGCCGCTACGCCCGCGCTGGGCGGTGCGGTCGCACCCTTCGTCGCGGCCGCATCGGATCGGCGGATCGTCACGGTCACGTTGCACCGTCGCGAGCAGGGGCAAGCCGCGGTGGCGCGGGTGGCGCAGGCGATCGCGGTGCTCGCGCGGCGCGATGACGTGGCGATCGCGCTGCTCACACATCCCGCGCCGGCGTCGCGCGCGCTCGCGCATCGGCTCGCGCGCGAGCCGCGGGTCACGCTCTTCCCGCCGCTCGACTATCCCGCGATGGTGCGGTTGCTGGCGATGAGCCACCTGCTGCTCACCGATTCGGGTGGACTGCAGGAGGAGGCGCCCGCGCTCGACCTGCCGGTGCTGGTGCTGCGCGACACCACCGAGCGGCCCGAAGGCGTCATGGCGGGCTGTGCGCGGCTGGTCGGCACCGATCCGGCGCGCATCGTCGCGACCGCGACATGGCTGCTCGACCAGTCGGCGGCGCACGCGGCGATGGCGCGTGCGCGCAACCCCTATGGCGACGGTCGCGCCGGCGACCGTATCGCCGCGGTCATCGCCCGGCTGCACGGCGGCTGAGCCTCGGCGCGCCGGCCGGCAACGCGCGCCGACGGCTTGAGCGCGCCACCATCCCGCGCCGGTGATGCGCCCGGCGCCACGGCCGGCCCAAGCATTTCTGCGCTTGCCGGCCGGCCCCTCGGCGTCGCACAGCGGGTGCGATGACGCCGGGACATGCGACAAGGGGACGCGCGACGTGGACTGGTTGAGCACGCTCGCGGGATTTCTCGTCGGGGCCATCGTCGGGTTGACCGGGGTCGGCGGCGGGTCGCTGATGTCGCCCGTGCTGATCCTGCTGTTCGGCGTGGCGCCCGCCACCGCGGTAGGCACCGATCTCTGGTTCGCCGCGATCACCAAGCTCGTCGGCGGCACGGTCCACCATCGGCAGAACAATGCCGACTGGGCGGTGGTGCGGCGGCTGTGCCTCGGCAGCCTGCCCGCGGTGGCGGTGACGCTCTGGTGGCTGTGGAGCCACCACGAGCGCGCCGAGAGCGGTGGGCTGATCGTGCGCGTGCTCGGCGCGACGCTGGTGATCTCGGCGGTGCTCACGCCTTTTCGCGCCGCGCTGGCGCGCCGTCTCGCGCGGCGCGACGGGGCGCGGACCGAGACGATGCTGCGCTATCAGCCGGCATTGACGGTGGCGGCGGGGGCGCTGCTCGGTGCGCTGATCACGCTGACGTCGGTCGGCGCCGGCGCGCTGGGCGCGACCTTGCTGCTGCTGCTCTATCCCTTTCGGTTGACCGCCAAGCGGCTGGTCGGGACGGACATCCTTCACGCCGTCCCGGTCGCGTTGCTGGGCGGGATCGGCCATGCCGTGATCGGCAACATCGATCTGCGGCTGCTCGGCGCGCTGCTGCTCGGTTCTGTCCCCGGCGTGATCCTGGGCGCGCGGCTGACCGACCGGCTGCCCGAGCGCATCGTCACGCCCGCGCTGGCGCTGGTCCTGCTGATCGTCGGCGCACGATTGTTCCTCTAAACGCTCGGTCCACGGCGGCACGACGAACGGCGCGCGGCGGATTCGCCGCGGCAGCGGGACGGTGCCTTCTGCGCCACGGCTCGCGGATGGAATGCGATCGGGGCGGAGTGGCGGCGCCCGCGCGGGCCGCTGGCGCCACGCCCTGCGGGGGAGACAATGGCGCCGCGGTCCGGCCGCGTCAGGCGAGGGCCAGGCCGACGTCGATGTTGCCGCGGGTCGCGTTCGAGTAAGGGCAGATCTGGTGCGCCGCCGCGACGAGCTTCTCGGCCGCGTCGCGATCGATCCCGGGAAGGTCGACGAGCAGGTCCGCGGTAATCCCGAAGCCGCCTTCGGAACGCGGCCCGATGCCGACCGTCGCGGTCACCTTGGTGTCCGCGGGCACCTTCACCTTGAGCTGTTGCCCCGCTACCTTGAGCGCGCCGAGGAAGCAGGCCGAATAGCCCGCGGCGAACAATTGCTCGGGGTTGGCGCCGTCGCCGCCCGCGCCGCCCAGCTCCTTCGGCGTCGCGAGCGACACCGCGAAATTGCCCTCGATAGTCCGTGCCTCGCCGTCGCGACCGCCGGTCGCGGTGGCGCTGGTGCGATATTTGACGTCGACCGCCATGATCTGCTCCTACTTCTAATCACGCGATAGATTATCGCGATAACAAATAGGTAGGATGGCCGACGGTGTCTGTCCAGCATTATTTGTATCGCGATATCTAAATCGCTATATGCCGGAAAACGGAGGTCTTCGTGCCCGTGCCGCTGCCGCTCGACCAACAGCTCTGCTACTCGCTCTATGCCGCCAGCATGGCGGTGGGCCGCGCCTACAAGCCGCTGCTCGACTCGCTGGGCATCACCTACCCGCAGTATCTCGTGCTTCACGCGCTCTGGGAGGAGGACGGCCGCAGCGTCGGCGCGATCGCCGAGCGGCTCGCGCTCGAGTCGAGCACGATCACCCCGCTGGTCAAACGGATGGAGGCGGCGGGGCTGGTCGACCGGCGGCGCAACCCCGACGACGAGCGGCAGGTCCGCGTCTTCCTCACCGAGGCGGGACGCGGGATGAGCGAACGGTGCGGCTGTCTCGGCGAGCGGCTGATCGCGCGCTCGGGCATGGCCCCGGCGCAGCTCGCCGCGCTCAACGCGCAGGTGCGCGCGCTGCGCGACGCGCTGGGCAGTGCCGCGATGGAAGAGCCGGGCGCGGCCGCGTGACGCGACCGCCGCGCCTCAGCGCAGATAGGTGAAGAGCGAGAGCTGCGACAATTTGGAGAAGCTCGCCTGCGTCGCCGACAGGATCGTCATCGTCTTGGACAGCTCGGTATACGCTTGGGTGACGTCGGTGTCCTCCAGCGTGGAGCGCAGCTCGGCGCGATCGACGCCGGCGTTGGTCAGCAGGTTCTGCTGCAGGTCGACCCGCGCCGCGCGCGCGCCGACCGAGGCCTGCACGGTCGAGACCTGGTCGCTCGCCGTCTTGAGCGAGTCGATCGCGGCGCGCGCCTTCTCGCCGGTCGGCTCGCCCGCCTGCAACGCGGTGGCCAGCGCCGACAGCATCGCCAGCGTGTCGCCCTTGCTCGACGTGAAGATGCGCGCGGCGGTCTCGGTCGGCTGGATCGACAGACCGTTCTCGCCGATCGGCACCTCCGACAGGCTCGGCGCGGTATTGTAGGTGAAGGTGCCGTCCTTGTTGTCGATCACCGCGGGCGTGCCCGCCGCGCTGCCGAACAGCGGCTGGCCGCGCAGGTCGTTGGTGTTGCCGAGCGACACCAATGTCGCGATCACCGACTGGAGCTGGTCGCCGATCACCTTGCGGTCGGAGGCGCCGAGCGTGTCGGTGGCGGCGTTGTTCACCAGCTCGGTGGCGCGCTGCATCTGCTCGGTGATCGAGTTCATCGTGCCGTCGGCCTGCTGGAGCAGCGAGCCGGCGAGGTCGAGGTTGGTCTTGAACGCGGCGGCGTCGGCGTCCTTGCGGTCGAACTCGGCGAGCTGCTGCGCCACCGCGACATTCTCGGACGGCGAGCTGATCTTCTTGCCGGTCGCGATCTGGGTCTGCAGCTTGGTCGCGGTCGTCATCAGCGCGCCCATCCGGGCGGCGGAGCGATCGTAGAGGAGGTTGCTGGAGATCTGCATGGCGGCTTACCTGATCTCGAGGATCGACTGGAAGGTCTCGCGCGCGACCTGGATCACGCGGCTGGACGCCTGATAGGCCTGCTGGAAGCGGACGAGGTCGACCGCTTCCGAGTCGAGGTTGACCCCCGAGGCCTCGGACCGCGCCGTCACCGCGCCGTCGTAGATCGCGGTCTGCGCGTCGCCCACCAGCCGGCGCTGCTTGAGCGTCGCGGCATTGTCGGTGGTGAGCGCCTGGACCTTGCTCTCGAACTGGTTGCCGGTGCGCAGCGCGGCGAGCGCGGCGAGGTTGGAGGAGTCGCGCACGCCCCCGCCGGCCTTGGCCGCGGCGATCTGGCTGCCGTCGGTCAGCGCCACCGAGAAATCGGCGGGGTCGCTGGTGTTGGCGAAGAAGGGCTTGCCCTGCGCGCCGGTGAGATCCTGCCCCTGAGTCTGCAGGTCGTTGACGCTGGTGGTGAGATCGGTGGCGATCGCGCCGAGCTGGTCGCGCGTGGCGGCGATTCGCTGCGCGCCCTCGATCATCCCCGCCAGCGCGCCGCCCTCGGGATTGGCCTGGACCGCGACGCCGCTCGGCTTGAGCACGTTGAGCACCGCGTTGCCGCCGGTGCGCGCGTAGCTCATCTCGCTCGCTTCCTTCGGATCGACCAGCACCGGGCCGTTGCTGGCGCCGGCGCGCACGGTGGCGCGGCCGAAATCGTCGACCTGGACGTTGACCTCGGTCAGCGCGCTCATCTGCTGGAGCAGGTCGTCGCGCTGGTCGGCCAGCCCCGCCGCCGCGGCCGAGCCCGGCTGCGACTTGACGATGCCCTGGTTCACCTTGAGCAGCGCCTGGCTCAGCCGGTTGAGCTCGCCCACCGTCTGCTGCGCCTTGGTGTCGAGCTCGGCCATGCCGTCGTCGAGCGCCTTGGCGGTGACTTTGAACGAATCGGCCAGCGTCGCGGCGCTGCCCAGCATGCCGGCGCGCAGCGCGCTCGAGGTCGGCTCGGCCTGGAGCGCGGTGCTCGCCGCGAAGAAGCCGGTGAGATTGGTGGACAGCGCGCCGCCGGTCATCGCCGACTCGATCCGCTCGAGCCAGACCGTGCTCGCCTCGGTCTTCTTGGCGTCCGAGCTGGCGCTGCGCACCGATGCTTCGAGATACGGGCTGCTGTTGCGCGCGATCCCGTCGACCACCGCGCCCATGCCGTTGAGCGACGAGTTCCAGCCGTTGCTGGTCTGCACCTCGCGGATCGTCGCGCTGCGCCGCACGTAGGACGCGTTGCCGGCGTTCGCGATGTTCTCCGACGTCGTCGTCAGCGCGGTCTGGTACGCGCGGACGCCCGAAGCGCCGATGGAGAGCAGATCACTCATTCCACCGGCGTGCCATGATTCCCGTTAAGATCCGGTTGAGATTGCGCCAGGAACTTGCTCATCGCGGCGCCGATGCCGATCGGTTTGTGGCTCGCCATCTCCTGCACCACCTTCTGGTCGGACATGTCGCGGAAGGTGGTGAGCGCCTTGCTGTCGAAGAGGGGATCGGCCAGCTTGGCCTGGCGCATCGACTTCAGCATCATGCCGGTGAAGACCGATTCGAACTGCTGCGCGGCCTTGTCGAGGTTGGCCTTGGTCGCGGTGCGGCCAAGCCCGGTGTCGAGCCCCGTCTTGCCGGTGATCGCGACGCCGACTCCGCTGGTTGGGGTGTCCGCCATCAGAGCACCACCAGCTCGGCCTTGAGCGCGCCGGCCTCCTTGAGCGCCTCGAGGATCGCCACCAGGTCGGCCGGGCTCGCGCCGATCGCGTTCACCGCTTTCACCACGTCGGCCAGCTTGGGGCCGGGGTTGAGCAGGAACATCGGCTTCTTCTCCTCCGACACCTGCACGTTGGAGCGGTTCTCCAGCGCGGTCTGGCCCTGGCTGAGCGGCGCGGGCTGGCTGATGCGCTGGTTCTCGTCGATGCGGACGGTGAGCTTGCCGTGCGTCACCGCCGCGGCGCCGACGCGCACCGCCGAGTTGATCACCACCGTGCCGGTGCGCGCGTTGACGATCACCTTGGCGGGCGGCTCGGCCGAGGCGACGTCGAGGTTCTCGATCTCGCTCATCAGCGTGGCGCGCACGTCCGCGCCGGTCGGCGCGCGCACCGCGACCGACACGGCGTCGATCGCCTGCGCGGTGCCGGCACCGAACTTGCGGTTGATCGAGGCGGCGACGTTCTGCGCGGTGGTGAAGTCGGCGCGCTGGAGATTGTAGGTGACGAAGGGCGTGTCGGCGAAACCGGTCGCGACCGCGCGCTCCACCGTCGCGCCCTCGGGGATGCGGCCGGTAGAGGGAATGTTGACGACGATCTTGGAGCCGTCCGCGCCCTCGGCGCCAAGCCCGCCGACCGCGAGATTGCCCTGCGCCATGGCGTAGACCTGCCCGTCGGCGCCGAGCAGCGGGGTCAGCACCAGGCTGCCGCCGCGCAACGACTTGGCCTTGCCCATCGAGGCGACGGTGATGTCGATCCGCTGGCCCGGCTTGGCGAAGGCGGGCAGCTCGGCGGTGATCATCACCACCGCGGCGTTCTTGAGCCCCGGGTTGACGCCCGCGGGCAGCTGGAGCCCGAAGCGCGACGCCACCGCCTTCACCGACTGGACGGTATATTCGAGATTGTCGTCGCCCGTGCCGGGCAGGCCGACCACCACGCCATAGCCGGTCAGCTGGTTGGCGCGAATGCCCTGGAAGCCGCCGAGATCCTTGATCCGGTCGGCGTGGGCGGGGCCGGCGATGGCGGCCGTGAGCGCGGCGAGCGCGAGGAGCAGCTGGCGGATCATCAGAACGGGCTCACGACCTGGAAGAAGCGGGACAGCCAGCCCTGCCGGCTGGAGCGCGCGACGTCGCCCTTGCCGGTATAGGCGATCTGCGCGTCGGCGACTCGGGTGGAGGGCACGCGATTGTCGCGGTCGACGTCGGCGGTGCGGACGATACCCTTGATCTGGACGAACTCGTCGCCGCGGTTGAGCGTCACGCGCTTCTGCCCGCGCACCAGCATCGTGCCGTTGGGATAGACTTCGGCGACGGTGACCGAGACCTCGCCCGAGAGCGAGTTGGCCTGGTCCGCGGTGCCGGTGCCGTTGAAGCCGCGCTTGCCGCTCGAGCCCACGTCGGTGCCGCTGACGATCCCGCCGAGCGGGCCGGTCGACGGCGGGGTGAGCGAGAAGCTGCCGTCCGAGGCGAGCTTGGACGAGGCCGACTTGGAGGCGGCGGTGCGCTCCACCAGCACGATCGTCAGCGGGTCGCCGACGCGGCGCGCGCGCCAGCCCTCGTAGAGCGCGGCATAGCCGTCGGCGACCTGGAAGATCGAGCCGTTGGCGGCGGGCGGCGCGGGCGGCTGGGCGGGTGCATGAACCGCGGAGAAATCCTCCGCCGGCTTCTTCTTGAGCACCTTGCCGAGCAACCCGGCGTGCGCCGGAGCAGGCACCAGCGCCGCGGCGGCGATCGCCCCCAGAGCGAGGTGCAGCGCGACCCGCGCGCGGCGGCGGAGAGACATGGTCGAGGTCATCGCCGAGTCTATGACAGATTTTGGTTAACGTATTTCAGCATGTCGTCGGTGGCCGAGATCATCTTGGAATTGACCTCATAGGCGCGCTGGGTCTCGATCATGTCGACCAGCTCTTCCACCACGTTGACGTTGCTCGCCTCCAGCGTGCCCTGGCGGACGCGACCGCGGCCGTCCTCGCCCGGCACGCCGAGGTTGGCGGCACCGCTGGCGGCGCTCTCGGTGAGGAAATTGTCGCCGGCGGAGGTCAGCCCGGCCGGGTTGGGGAAGCTGGCGACCTGGATCTGGCCGAGGTTCTGCGCCTCGTCCTGCCCCGGCACGGTGGCCGAGACGGTGCCGTCGAGCCCGATCGTGATCTGCGTCGCATTGGCCGGCACGGTGATGCCCGGCATCACCTGATAGCCCTGGCTGGTGATCAGCAGCCCCTCGGGCGAGCGCGAGAAATTGCCCGCGCGCGTGTAGCCGAGCTGGCCGCCGGGCATCTGCACCTGGAAATAGCCGCCGCCGTCGAGCGCGAGGTCGAGGCTGTTGCCGGTCTGGTTCATCGAACCCTGCGTCTCGGTGCGCGACGTGCCCTGCACGCGCACGCCGGTGCCGAGATTGAGCCCGGTGGCGTAGCGGCTCTCCGCGGTCGACTGCGCACCCGCGGCGGTGACGACCTGGTAGGACAGGGTCTCGAACGAGGCGCGGTCGCGCTTGAAGCCGGTCGTGCTGACGTTGGCGAGGTTGTTCGAGATGACTCGCATGCGCGTGTCCTGGGCGTCGAGCCCGGTACGCGCGATGTGCATGGCGGACGTGGTCATGGTCTAATCCTTCCTCAGCCCGGCAGGCGCATCACCGATGCGCTCGACTCGTCCATGGATTTGGCCTCCTTGAGCAGGTTGGCCTGAAGCTCGTAGCTGCGCTGGTTCTCGATCATGTCGACCAGCGCCTCGGTCATGTTGACGTTCGATCCCTCGAGCGCGCCCGCGGTGACCTTGCCGTCGAGGTTCTCCGGCAGCGTGCCGCCGCCGCGCACGTGGAGTAGGTTGTCGAGCCCCTTCACCGTGTCGGACCCGGCCGAGGAGACCAATTTGAGCCGGTCGATCACCTGCGGCTGGCCGCTCTTGTCGCCCTGCGGCACGATCGAGACCGAGCCGTCCGAGCCGATCGACACCGACTCGTACGGCGGCAGCGTGATCGGGCCGCTCGCCCCCATCACCAGGAAGCCGTCGCCGGTCTGGAGCGTGCCCGATTCGGAGACGGTGAAGTCGCCGCGGCGGCTATATGCCTCGCTGCCGTCGGCGCCCTGGACGGTGAGCCAGGTGTCGCGGTCGCCCAGCGCGACGTCGAGCGGGCGGCCGGTCTGCTGCATCGCGCCCGGCGCGCGGTCGGCGTCGCGCACTTCTTCCGAGGTGGGCGCGCGCGCCGACAGCTGCGACGTGCCGTCGGAGAGGATGATGCGGTCGAACGAGACGCGGTCGGCGCGGAAGCCGGTGGTGGACGCGTTCGCCATGTTGTTGGCGATCGCGGCCTGCGCCTGCATGTGCGCGCGCAGTCCGGTCGCCGCGGTGTAGACCAGCTTGTCCACTTACGTCCTTCCTTATCCGCTTCTCCGTCATCCCGGCCTTGAGCCGGGATCCATGGCGCCGCACGAGCTGCGGCCCGTGCGTGCGCGGCACCATGGATGCCGGGTCAAGCCCGGCATGACGGAAGGTCTTACGACGGCCCTTCGTCGCTCGACCCCGCCCCCGCGCTTACGCGCGGATGTTGAGGATCGACTGCGACACCTGAGTCGCCGTATCCAGGGCCTTCGCGTTCGCCTGGAAGTTGCGCTGTGCCGCAATAAGGTTAACAAGCTCTTCGGTGATATCGACGTTGGAGCCCTCGAGCTGGCCCGACTTCAGGCTGCCGAAGCCCTCCGCCGCGGCGAAGCCGAGCGTCGCCTTCCCCGAGATGCCGGTCGCCTGCCAATAGTTGCTGCCGGCCTGGCGCAGCCCGGTCGGCGCCGAGAACTTCGCGATCGCCACCTTGCCGAGCGGCACGATGTCCGAGTTCGAGTAGCTCGCCTTGATGATGCCCGCGTCGTCGACAGTGATGCCGACCAGCTGGCCGACCGCGACACCGTCCTGCGTGCGCGCGCTCACCGCCGCCGCGGCCGCGGTCTGGGTCGAGCCGGTGAGGTCAAGCGAGATGCCCTGCGCCGCGGCGCCCGAGGCGGGGATGAAGTCCTCGAACTGGATCGTCTGCGCGCCGGTCAGCGCGCCCTTGGTGTCGTACACCTGGGTGATCGGCCCGGCCTGCGCCTGGCCCTGCGGCGTCAGCATCTGGTCGCCGACGTACGTGAAGACCTGCCACGTGCCGGTGTTCGGCGGCGTCGCGTTGGGCTGTCCCTCCGCGGTGCGGACGTAATAGCTCGTCATCGTCATCGGGTTGCCGTTGGCGTCGTAGATGCGCGTGGCGACCGAGTTGTTGTACGTGGTGGTGTCGGTGCGCTTGAACTCGGCCGGATCCTTCACCGTGGCGGTCGACGGGATCTGCACCTTGGTGGCGACGTTGTTGGTCATCTTGGGCGTGCCGCTGGTCGGCTGGATCTGCAGGTTGGTCAGCGACTTGTCGCCGGTCGCCGTGACGTTCCCGTCATTGTCGACCGGGTAGACCATCAGGTAGCTGCCCTGCGCGTCGATGACGTTGCGGCTCTCGTCCACGGTGAAGGCGCCGGTGCGGGTGTAGTTAACCTGGTCCGACAGGCCGGTCGACTTCACCACGAAGAAGCCCTCGCCCAGGATTTGCATGTCGAGCGCGCTCTTGGTCTGGTTCGACGAGCCGTCGCTGAACTGCTGCACCGTGCCCTTCACCGACACGCCCGAGCCGACCATCTTGCGCGGGTCGGTCGACACGTTCGACGAGATCACGTCAGCGAAGGCGGTCCGGCTCTTCTTGAAGCCGTTGGTGGAGACGTTGGCGAGGTTGTGGCTGATGACCGACATGTCGGTCTGCATGGCCTGGAGACCGGAGAGCGAGGTGAAGAAGGACATGGTGCGTGCTCCTGGGGAATGGGGAAGGAGAGGAAGAAGGGGTTAGGCGACCTTGCGGACCGCGGCGGGATCGACCGTGCCGAGCCCGGTGACGTTGAGGACGGGCGCGCCGCCGGCGGGCAGGCTGGCGCTCTCGACCGGCGCCCACACCAGCGAGGTGGCGTCGACCAGCGTCGAGCCCTTCGCCGCCTCGACCGAGATCGTGTACGGGCCGTTCTCGATCTTGTTGCCGGCGTCGTCGGTGCCGTCCCAACTGTAGCTGGCCTCGCCCGCCGCCTGGGCGCCGAGCTGGATGTTCTTGACGACGCGGCCGTCCTTGTCGGCGATCGAGACGTCGACGTCGGTCGCGTCGCCGGCCAGCTCGACCGCGCCGGCGATCCCGCCCGACGTGCGCTCATAGGCGGTCTTGCCCGCGGTCAGCACGGTGCGGCCGACATAGCCCATCGCGTCGGTGGCGGTGGTGGAGTTGAGCCGCCCGCTGATGCCCGACAGCGTCTGGTTCATCTCGCTGATGCCCGCGACCGACGAGAATTGCGCCATCTGCGCGACCATCTGCGTGTTGTCGACCGGGTTGAACGGGTCCTGATAGGCCAACTGCGCGGTCATCAGCGCGATGAAGTCCTTCTGCCCCAGCGTCGACTTGCCGGTGGTGGCGCTGACGCCCGCGGCGGTGGTGGTGTTGGAGCGCGCCACGCCGGCCGAGGCGAAGATCGCGTCCTGCGTGGCCTTGTCGGTGGCGGAGGTGTTGGCGGTGATGCTGGTCATGATCAGCGGCCCATCTTGAGGGTGTCGAGGATCAGCGTCTTGGCGGTCTGCATGACCTCGACGTTGTTCTGGTAGGTGCGCGCGGTCTCCATCATGTCGACCAGCTCGCGCGATTCATCGACCGCGGCGTCGAAGACGTAGCCGTCCTTGTTCGCCATCGGGCTGCCGGGGTCGTAGCGCTTGGTCGGCGCCTCGCCCGCGGTGACGATCTGCTGCACGTCGGTGGTGGAGAGCCCGCTGGCCGCGTCGAAGCTGGTGCGGAACACCGGCTTCATCGTCTTGTACGCGGCCTCCTCCGAGCCGGCGACGCCGCCGGCGTTGGCGAGGTTCGAGGCGGTGGTGTTCATGCGCGTCAGCTGCGCCGACATGGCGCGGCCGGCGACCTGGAAGATGGTGAGCGGCGAGCCGGACATCGTCTTACTCCCCCTTCAGCGCGCGCGTGATCTGGCCGATGCGCCCGTTGAGGAACGAGAGCGTCGTCTGATACTGGACCGCGTTCTCGGCGAAGGCGGTCTGCTCGGTGGAGAGTTCCACCGTGTTGCCGTCCATCGAGGGCTGGGTCGGCACGCGATACTTCAGTGCGTCGCCGACACCGTCCGCGCCGCGCTGCTCGACCGCGCCGAGCGCTGCCTGGAAGTCGATGTCGCGGGCCTTGAAATTGGGCGTGGACGCGTTGGCGATGTTCGACGCGAGCACGCCCATGCGCTGGCTGCGCACCTCCAGGGCTGCTCCGTGAACTCCGAACAAACTCTCAGCCACTGGCCGAACCTCCATGCGAGACGGGGATCGCCCGTCGCCTCGCGGGAATGTGAGCAAGCGGCGTGCCAATTGCTTCGTGTGGGGCGGAACGGGGCCGGAGAAGCACGGAGCGGCAAGGGCTTGCCGGTTGGCGGCGGGGTTTGCCGGCAAGTGGCGTTGCCGGGTGGTGGGTGGTGGTCGGGTAGCTGTCGGATAGGTGTCGGCGGCGCGTGGCCGGTGGCCAGGAGTTTGCAGGGCCGCGAACGCTACCGTGCTCCGGCGAAGGCCGGAGCCCAGTTGGGAGGCGGTGGTGAGACCCACGAAGGTCCGCCCAACTGGACCCCGGCCTCCGCCGGGGCACGCGGAGGATGGGGGTCCCCTCACTTCCCTCCCTCCCTCCTTCCGTCATCCTGAGCTCGTCTCAGGATCCACCCTGCCACCTACTCAGACGCCGAGGCGCCTGCGGACCGGTGGATCCTGAGGCGAGCTCAGGATGACGCTGGTGGAGAGGGTGATCTCTCCCCGCTCGCCGCCACCCCGGCGAACGCGGGGATCCAGTTGGGGGACGCTGGTGGATCTCACCGCGGCTCTCCCACCTGGACCCCGGCGTGCGCCGGGGTGGTCTCAGGAAACGGGTGCTCCTATCCTCCGCCACCCCCAATCTGGCCCGCCCCTTGCATCACAGGCGGGCATGACTCCCGGCATGTTCCTCGACCCCGCCGCGCTCGCCATCGTGTTCGGCGGCACCGCGCTCGCCGCGGCGCTGCGTACCCCCGCGCGCGACCTCGGCCGCGCCGCGCTCGCGCTGCGCGTGCTGCCGCGCCGCCGCTTCCGCGCCGACACGCGGCTCGACCAGATCGCCGCGCTCAGCCGCATCGCCGCGCGCCACGGCGTCCACGCGCTCGACCGCAGTGTGATCCACGACAAGGACGTCGCCGCCGCGGTGGCGCTGATCGTCGACGGCGCGCAGCCGCAGGCGGTGATCGACTCGCTCGACACCGCGCGCCGCGCCCGCATCGAGCGCCACCGCCTCGTCACCGACTGCTGGACCGGCGTCGCCGAGGCCGCGCCCGCGCTCGGCATGGTCGGCACGTTGGTCGGGCTGGTCGCGATGTTCACGCGGATGAGCGACCCCAGCGCGATCGGAGCGGCGATGGCGGTCGCGCTGCTCGCTACCTTATATGGCGCGCTGCTCGCCAACCTTGTCGCCATGCCGATCGCCACCCGGCTGCGCGCCGCCGCGCGCGCCGAGGCGATCGAGCGCGCCCGCCTCATCGCCCCGCTGGCCGAACTCGCCGCGCGCGAGGCGCCGCGCGTGCGCGCCGGCGCGCGGCTCCATCCCGCGCCCGAGCCGGTCGCCGTCGCGGACGACGATCCCGAGGACGCCGAGCCCGCGCCGCACGAGCGCGCGGCATGAGCGACGACGAGCTCCTCGCCGACGAGGCACCGGCGCGCGCGCTCTGGCTGATGACGCTGGCCGATCTCGCGCTGCTGCTGGTCGGCTTCTTCGTGCTGCTTCAGGCCAACCAGCAGCTCGATCCGCGCGCGCTCGCCGCCGGGCTGGCGGAGGGCTTCGGCGCCGAGGCGCCCGCGGCGATGCCGGTGGCGAGCTACGGCGTCGCCGGCTTCGCGCCGGGCAGCGCGACGCCCCCCGGCACCCCCGCCGGGCTCGCCGCCTGGGCGCGCGCCGAGCTGCGCGACCCGCGCGTGAGCCTCACCGTCACCGGCGCGACCGACGGCACCGCCGCCGACGTCGACCCGCGCTCGCGCAGCGCCACCCTCCTCGCCGCCGATCGCGCGCGCGCGGTCGCCGCGCCGCTGGCCGCCGCGGGCGTGCCCGACGCGCGGCTCGGCCTCGCCACCGCGGTGCGCCCCGGCCGCCGCCAGGTACTCGTCACGCTCGCCTTCGCGGGCGAACAAGGGAAAAAGCCATGATCGCCGCCCTCCTCCTCGCCGCCGCCGCGACCGGCGCCGGCTTCCAGGACACCGACGCGCTCGACCGCGCCGTCGCCGCCTTCACCGCGCGCCCGATCGGCAGCGAGGGCGGCGCGCGCGCCCCGGTCGACGCGCGGCTGCGGCTCGCCGCCTGCCCGATGGTGGCGATGTCGTGGCGCACCGAGGCGCATGACGCGGTCGTGATCGCCTGCGCCGGCCCGTCGTGGCGGCTGTTCGTCCCCGTGATCGCGCCGCCGCGTGTCGCCGGCGCGGTCGCACCGCGCACCGCCGCCGCCGTAGTGCCGGTGCGCGCCGACCCGGTGATCCGCCGCGGCGACGCGGTGACGATCGAGGCGGGCAGCGACGGCTTCGCGATCACGCGCGAGGGCGTGGCGATCGGCGACGCCGCGCCCGGCGCGCGCGTGATGATCAAGGTCGACGACGCGCCGCGCGCGGTGCAGGCGGTGGCGGTCGAGGCGGGGCGCGCGACGCTGCCCGGCTGGTCCGAATGAGCCCCGATAAAAAAATGCTAAAGTCGCGCCACGGCCTGTCGTTTTCTCCGATGTCAGCGGAGGCCGACAGGTGCAGTCATGGTGGAATCGGTAGGACCCTCAACGATCAAGGCGAACGACCTGCGGGTCGCCAGCGTGGCGCGCGTCAGCGCGCCGGCGCCGGCCGCCCCGCTGGCGGCGAACAATGCGACGACCGCCACCGCGGCGCCGCAGACGCTCGCCAAGTCGCTCGCCGCCGAGCCGCCGGTCGACGGCGACCGCGTTCAGCAGATCAAGACCGCGATCGCCAACGGCACCTTCCCGCTCTCGCCCGCGACCATCGCGGACCAGTTCATCGCACTTCGTTTCGACTGGATGGCCAATGAACAGGCGTGACGCGCTGGTGCGCGTGATCGACATGCTCCACGCCGAGATCGCGGCGCTGAAGGCCAACGACATGGCCGGGCTGGAGCGCGCCACCGGCAACAAGCTGCGCGCGATCGAGGCGTTGCGCGCGCTCGGCGACGGCCCGGCCGACGCCGAGCTGCGCGGGCTGGTCGAGGAGGCCGACCGTCTCAACGACACCTGCCGGATCTACGTCAACCTGATGGCGGCAAATGTCCGCCGCCGCCTGCAACTTCTTTCCGGCCAGAGCGGCGGCGCCTACGGCCGCGCCGGCGTGGCGTACGCGTAAGGGGCGCGCGCCTTTATATCACACGCTGTTCCCCGGCGAAGGCCGGGGCCCAGTTGGGTGAACCTCAGCGAGATCCACGACGGTCTTCCCAGCTGGACCCCGGCCTGCGCCGGGGAACACGTTAGCGCTCGGGGCGATCCGCACCCTCCCCCATCTGGCACGCCTCTTGCTCCAAGCCGGGCATGACCGTCTCCGCGCTCACCCCGGCCACCGGCCGCGTTACCTCCGCGATCCAGCGCGCGGCGCAGCGCACCGGCGTCGACTTCAACTATCTGCTCGGCCAGGCCAAGATCGAGAGCGGGCTCAACGCCAGCGCGCGCGCCAGCACCTCCTCCGCCTCGGGCCTGTACCAGTTCGTCGAGCAGAGCTGGCTCGCGGTGGTGAAGAAGCACGGCAGCGAGCATGGCCTCGGCTGGGCGGCGGACAGCATCCAGCAGTCGGGCGGGCGCTTCACCGTCACCGGCGGCAACCGCGCCGCGGTGCTGGGGCTGCGCAACGATCCCGAGGTCGCCTCGCTGATGGCGGCCGAGCATGCCAGCGACAACAAGGACGCGATCGAGGCGTCGACCGGCCGCGCCGCGACCGGCACCGACCTCTATATGGCGCACTTCCTCGGGCTGGGCGGCGCGCGCACCTTCCTCTCGGCGATGCAGAGCAACCCCGAGCGCAGCGCCGCCGCGCTCTTCCCCGCCGCCGCGCGCGCCAACCGCGGCGTCTTCTTCGACAGCGACGGCTCCGCGCGCTCGCTCGGCGAGGTGTACCAGCGCTTCGCCGGCAAGCTGGGCGACGGCGCCGCGTCGATGGGCGCGACCACGCCGTCCGACCGGCTGCAGTTCGCCGCGCAGGCGCTGGCGATGGGGGACGAGAACACCGTCATCACCGGCGCGGGCGAGAGCGCGACCGACGCGCTCGCCTGGGCCAAATCGACGCTCGGCCAGATCAAGGGCGCGCAGGCGCAGCAGGCCAGCCTGCTCCGGCCGACCCCCGCCAACGCGCGGCTGGCCTACATGATGCTCGCGCGGATGGGGAACTGATCCGATGAAGCTGCTCGCCAACGCGCGCCAGGCCGCGCTGCCCGCCGCGATCCTGCTGCTCGTCGTCCTCATGGTGGTGCCGATCCCGGCCTTCATGCTGGACGTGTTCTTCATCATGAACATCACGATCAGCCTCGCGGTGCTGATGGTGGCGCTCAACGCCGAGAAGCCGCTCGACTTCTCGTCCTTCCCCACGGTGCTGCTGTTCGCGACGCTGTTCCGGCTCGGCCTCAACGTCGCCTCGACGCGCATCGTGCTGGTCCACGGCCACACCGGCTCGGCCGCGGCGGGGCATGTGATCGAGGCGTTCGGCTCGTTCGTGATCGGCGGCGACTATGTCGTCGGCCTGTTCGTCTTCGCGATCATCGTCATCATCAACCTGATCGTGGTCACCAAGGGCGCCGGTCGCGTCTCCGAGGTGTCCGCGCGCTTCACGCTCGACGCGCTGCCCGGCAAGCAGATGGCGATCGACGCCGACCTCAACGCCGGCCTGATCACCCCCGACGACGCCAAGAAGCGCCGCGTCGAGGTCGCCACCGAGGCTGATTTCTACGGCTCGATGGACGGTTCCTCCAAGTTCGTGAAGGGCGACGCGGTCGCCGGCCTGTTGATCCTCGCGGCGAATATCGTCGGCGGCCTGATCCTCGGCCCGGTCAGCCACGGGCTGACGATCGCCAAGGCGGCGCAGAGCTACACGATGCTGGCGATCGGCGACGCGCTGGTGGCGCAGGTGCCCGCGCTGCTGCTGTCGATCGCCGCCGCCTCGATCGTCACCCGCGTCAGCTCGGAGAAGGACCTCGCCGGCCAGATCGGCGGCCAGTTCGGCTCGGCGCGTACCTGGGCGCCGGTGGCGGTGATCCTGACACTGCTCGGGCTGCTGCCCGGCATGCCGCATCTCGTCATCCTGCCGCTCGCCGCCATCGCCGGCTTCGCCGCCTGGAAGCTGCACCAGAACGCCAAACGCCCGCAGATCGTCGAGGCCCCGGTCGCGGTCGAACAGCCTGATCCGTCGAAGATCGGCTGGGACGAGGTGACCGAGGCGATGATGGTCAACCTCGACGTCGGCTACGGCCTGGTGCCGCTGGTCGACGAGCGCCGCGGCGCGCCGCTGATGAGCCGCCTCACCGGCGTGCGCCGCCAGCTGAGCAAGGAGCTGGGCTTCGTGGTGCCGCAGGTGCGCGTGCGCGACGACATCAACCTCGCGCCCTACACCTATCGCGTGATGCTCGGCGGCGTCTGCGTCGGCGAGGACCAGGTCTCGCCCGACGAGATGCTGGCGCTCGACACCGGCCAGGGCTTCGGCGAGCTGATCGGCAAGAAGACCAAGGACCCGACCTTCGGGCTCGACGCCACCTGGATCTCGCCGGGCGACGCCGATGCCGCGACCGGCCAGGGCTATCTCGTGGTCGACGCCGGCACGGTGATGGCGACGCATCTCAACCACGCGCTCGGCGCCAATGCCGCCGACCTGCTCGGTGCCGACGAGGTGCAGTCGCTGCTCGACGGGCTCAAGGAGCGCGCGCCGCAGCTGGTCGCCGCGCTCGCCCCGCTGCCGCAGACCGCGCTGGTGGCGGTGCTCAAGGGGCTGCTGTCCGAGGGCATCCAGCTGCGCGAGTTCCGCCGCATCGCCGCCGCGATTTCGATGGCCGCGCAGAAGACGCACGACCCGGTCGAGCTGATCGAGCTGATCCGCCCCGAGCTGGGCCCGCTGATCATCGCCAAGCTGGCCGGCGTGCGCGAGCCGCTGCGTGTCATGACGCTCGAGGGCGGGCTGGAGCAACTGCTCGGCCAGGGCCTGCGCAGCGATCCCAGCCGCCAGGTGATCGAGCCCGAGCTCGGCCGCCGCATCGTCGACGCGCTCCAGGCCGCGGCGCAGCCGCTGATGGCCGAGGCCAAGCCGTTCGCTTTGGTCGTGCAGCCGGCGATCCGCGTCGCCGTCCGCAAACTCATCCGCACCGTTCTCCCGGATACCCCTGTCATGAGCTTCTTCGAAGTGCCCGAGGACAAGCCCGTCGAGGTCGTCGCGATCATCGGTGGCCAGCACCAGCCGCAGGCGCTGGCGGCATGAGCGCCGAGCCGATGCGCGGCACCTTCGCCGCGGCCCAGCCCGCTCCCGCCGCTCCGGTGACGGCGCCGCTGACCTACTCGCGCCCGCGCAAGCGCGACGAGAACGCGCTGGTGCAGCAGCACCTGCCGCTCGTCCGCCGGCTGGCGTGGCACGTCCACGGCTCGGTCTCGACCGCGATCGAGGTGGAGGATCTGGTCCAGGTCGGGCTGGTCGCTTTGGTCGAGGCGGTCGCCGCCTTCGAGGATCGCGGGCAGGTGACGCTCAAGCAATATCTCGTGACGCGGCTGCGCGGCGCGATGATCGACGAGCTGCGCCGCCACGCCGCGATGACGCGCGGCGCGATCCGCCGCAAGCGCGAGTATGCACGCGCGGTCAACCAGCTGAGTCACGAGTTCGGCCGCGCGCCGACCGACCGCGAGGTCGCCGCCAAGCTCGAGGTCACCCCCGAGAAGCTGCGCACCGATTATGCCGCCGCCGAGGCGGTGCGGTACGAGTCGATCGACGAAGTCTATGCCGACGACCAGCCGTGGTTCGCCAGCGACACGCCCGACGCCTTCGAGCAGCTGTCCGAGGCGCAGACGCGCGACCGGCTGATCGCCGCGATCGCCTCGCTGCCCGAGCGCGAGCAGGTGGTGATCCAGCTCTACCACGTCGAGGAGCTCAATCTCGAGGAGATCGGCCAGGTGCTCGGCGTCGGCGCCGCGCGCGTGTGCCAGATCAAGTCGAGCGCGCACGCCCGGCTGAAGAAGGCGATGACGCGCGGCTGAGGCGGGATCGCGGCGGGATCCGCGCCTGGGCGCGGGCGTTGCTCCGCCACCATGTCCACAGGAGCCGCCGATGACCGACTCACGCCAGCCCGACCACGCCGCCGCGCCGCTCACCGAGCCGGAGCGCGACCGTGACGCCCCGACCGACCCGAGCCTCGACCAGCTCCCGGACAGCGAGCCGGAGGACAATCCCGACGACCTCACCGTTCAGGGCGCGGAGTGACAGGGGCGCCACGGCTCAGCGCGGGCGCAGCACCACCTCGGTCGGCGCCGCACCGAGCGCGATCGTATAGCCGCCGCGCTCGGCGGTCCCGGCGGCCGGCGCGTAGCCGCGGTGACCGGGCGTGACGACGGCGACGAACAGCCGCGCCGCGGGCGTGTCGGCGCGCGCGGGATCGAGCGTCAGCGTGATCGCGCCGCTGGTCGGCTCGTAGCGCGCCGTCGCGATCTTCCCCGCCTCCAGCGTGATCCACGCCCCCGCCGGCGCCACGAACAGCCGCGCGCGGGCACCGTCGCGCGGGATCGCCGTGACGCTCCCGTCCTGCTCGCGCAGATTGCCGCCGAACGCCAGCCAGCCCAGGCCCGGATCGCGCACCACATAAGTGGCCGCGGCATAAGCGTGGCCGAACAGTCCCATGCCATAATCGCCGCTATAGGCATCCCAGCGCATCATGTCGGGCGCCGAGTGGAAGGCGGCGGCGGCGAAGCCCTCCCGGTCGATGTTGGTGATCCCCCCGAGCAGCCCGCCATAAGCGACGCGCAGCAGGTGGAGGTCCGCCGGGTCGCGGCGGAAGGAGTCGAATAGCGGCACGGCGTTGAGCGTCGAGCCGTAGTGATGCACCTGGCGCTCGATCCGGGCGACCTTGCCGCCATAGAGAAAGTCCCAATAGCGCCGCGCATTGCCGTTATACGCCCAGCTCGGGATCGTCGGGTCGTAACCGAGGATCACCTCGCGGGTCACCGCTGCGGCGCGGGCGTGGCCGAAGTATCGCATCCACGCATAGACTTCCGGCTGACCGGTCGAGTCCCACGCCATCTCGCTGCCGAACGGGTAGCGCAGCCCGGTCCAATGGTCGGCGCGCGCGCGCATCAGCCGCTCCATGTCGGCGGCCTCGCGCGTCATGCCCTCGCGCTTGAGGTCGTCGAGCACGTCGACGAACACGTCGCCCTCCATCAGCCCGAACTGCGCGTAATAAGGCGCGTCGCGCATCATCGCGGCAACGGTGCGATAGGCCCAGCCGAGATACCAGCGCCAGTCGTGCGCGCGGACCAGCCCGGGATGGTTGCGCGCGGTGCGGTACAAGACCCAGTGGCCGATCGCGACGTGCGGGTAATTATAGGCGCGGCCGAGGTCCTCCGCGTCCTTGCGCGACCAGGAGGTCCAGCTCGTCCAGTCGCCGGTCGCGTCATAATAGCCCGGGTGACGCTGGGGATCGTAGTAGAACAGGCTCTTGCGCACCGCGCCCGGGTGCGGTCCGTCCGCCACCTGCAGCCGGCCGACCACGGTGGTGCCGACGAGCCGCTCCAGCTTGGCGATCTCGCCCGCGTCGGGATGGTCGAGCTGCTTCATCGTCGCGGCGACCCAGCTGCCCGCGCCGCCCTCGTCGCTCATCCCCGCGATCCACACGCGCGGCTCCTGCGTCACGATCGCGTCGCGCGCGCGATCGTAGGTGAGGATCGCGGGCGAGCGGCCGAACGGGTCACCCTGTCCCTCGAACCATTGCCGCGTGGTGGCGAAGCGGCCGAGATCGGCCATCACCTGATCGAGCGGCTTGGTGACGAAATAGCTCACCGTCTGCACGCTGTCGTCGTCGTAGCGGATCGAGACGCGCGCGCGGCCCCAGCCGCGCCCGCGCACGGCGAGCCGCTGCCAGGCGCCGCGGCGGCCGGCGGGCGTGATCGTCAGCGCGTCGGCCGGGGTGACCTCGATCGCGCGGATCGCGCGCGGCGCCTTGACGAAGAGCTGCGCGTCCATGTCGGTGGGCACGACATAGCCCGGCACGCCGACCGCGACCGGCCGACGCTTCGCCGCGAGCGTGTCCTCGATCGCGCGGATCGTCGGCGCCGCGACCAGCCGCACCCCGATGTGGCGCACCTCGCCCGGCGCCAGCGTGATGCTGGTGGGCGCGTTCCACTGCGCGTCCGCCTCCGCCCATTCGCGCTCGGCGAACGCCTTGCTCGCGACGGTCCAGTCGTAGAAGCCTTCGGCGGTCTGCGCGCGCGGGCTGCGGTCGGTGAAGGCCGCGCCGCGGCCCGGGTTGGGGATCGGCCGCCACGCCTCCAACGGGGTGCCGCGCTCGGGCAGCACCAGCAGCGCCGGCCCCGCGCCGTTGAGCCGCGTGACCTGGAGATAGCCCGCGTCGCGCGCGATCGCGGGATCGACGAAGCTCGCCTGCGCGTGCGCCTGGTCGAGGTCGCGCCCGGTGATGATGTTGTCGAACACCATCGGCAGCCCGAGCGCGCCGATCTCGACCGGCGTCGCCTGGGTGTTGGTCAAGGTGAAGCGGAGCACCGGTGCGCCATCGATCGCGAGCCAGCGCCGCTCGACGCGGAGCGGCAGGCCGTCGCCCAGCGTCGCGCTGATGTCCGCGCCCGCGATCAGTCCCGGTGACGCGGGCAGCGGCGTGATCGGGCGCCGCGCCGCCGCGGAGGCGAAGTCACGCCACGGCCCACCCGGCACGCGCAGCCGCAGGTGGAGGTCGCCGAGATGGACGTAGCCGTCGCCCGCGCGCTCCGCCTCGCGCGCGGCGGGGAGGAAATCGAAGCCTGTCGCCCCGTCGGGGCGGAGGCTCGCGAGCGTCTGCGTGTCGCGGCGCAGCGCCAGCGTAAAGCCGCCGACGCGATGCGTCTGCGTCGCGGGCGCGGCCGGATTAGCAGGCGCGGTGGCGGCGACCGGCGCGCGCGGTACCGCCGCAGAGGGCACCGTTGCCAGAGCCGCCATTGCCACGACGCGCGTGCGACCGGGAGACAGACGATGACGCATCCGGCACATCCTTATATCGTATACGTTACTTTGCCGCGCCGCGTGGCGCGGATCAAGTCGGTCGTGGTGACAGGGTGATGCCGGTGGGCGATCGGCTCTAGCGCGGCCGTTCATCCGCGCGTAAGCGCGGCGCCATGACGACGAAGACCGTTTCGGACAGCAATGCGGCGGTCATCGAATCGCGCGACCAGCTCATTGCCCATCTCGCCTCGGGCGAGAAACCCGCGACGCGCTGGCGCATCGGCACCGAGCACGAGAAGTTCGTCTACGCCACCAGCGACCATCACGCGCCGTCCTACGACGAGCCCGCGGGCATCCGCGCGCTGCTCGGCGAGCTGACCCAGCATGGCTGGCGTCCGGTGGAAGAGGGCGGCCAGGTGATCGCGCTCAGCGGCGCGGACGGCAGCGTCAGCCTCGAGCCCGCGGGCCAGTTCGAGCTGTCGGGCGCGCCGCTCGACAATCTTCACCAGACCTGCGCGGAGACCGGGCGCCACCTCGCGCAGGTGAAGGCGGCGGGAGAGAAGCTCGGGCTCGGCTTCCTCGGGCTCGGCATGTGGCCGGACAAGGCGCGCGTCGAGCTGCCGATCATGCCCAAGGGCCGCTACGCGATCATGCTGCGCCACATGCCGCGCGTCGGCACGCTGGGGCTCGACATGATGCTGCGGACCTGCACGATCCAGGTCAATCTCGACTATGCGAGCGAGGCCGACATGGCGCAGAAGTTCCGCGTCGGGCTCGCGCTCCAGCCGCTCGCCACCGCGCTGTTCGCCAATTCGCCTTTCACTGAAGGGCGGCCCAATGGCTATCTCAGCTACCGCAGTCACATCTGGTCGGACACCGATCCGGCGCGCACCGGCATGCTGCCCTTCGTGTTCGAACAGGGCTTCGGTTATGAGCGCTACGCCGACTATATGCTCGATGTGCCGATGTATTTCGTCTACCGCGATGGGCGATACATCGATGCCGCGGGGCTGAGCTTCCGCGATTTCCTGCGCGGCGAGCTGAGTGTGCTGCCGGGCGAGAAGCCGACGATTGACGACTGGAACGATCACCTCTCCACTGCCTTCCCCGAGGTGCGGCTCAAGACCTTCCTGGAGATGCGTGGCGCCGATGGGGGGCCGTGGAACCGCATCTGCGCGCTGCCCGCGTTGTGGGTCGGGCTGTTGTACGATCAGGGCGCGCTCGACGCGGCATGGGATCTGGTGAAGGGCTGGTCGCTCGAGGCGCGCCAGGCGCTGCGCGATACGGTGCCGGCGCGCGGGCTGGATGCGCCGCTGCCGGGCGGGGGACGGCTGCGCGATCTCGCCGGCGCGGTGCTCGACATCGCCACCGCGGGGCTGCGCGCGCGCGCGCGGACCAACGCCGCGGGCGACGACGAGACCGGCTTCCTCGAGCCGCTGCGCGAGATCGTCCGCACCGGCAAGGTGCCCGCCGAGCAGCTGCTCGATCGGTATCACGGCATCTGGGGCGGCGACGTCGCCAAAGTGTACGACGAAGCCAGCTTCTAGAATCTAATTCATCGACGTCAAAGCGTGCTCCGGCAAGCGCCGGAGCCCAAAGTCACCGGCGCGACCGCCTGCCGCTCTGGGCTAACGCGCGCGCGGGAGTACGGGTGGGCTTGAATGAATCAGCTTTTAAACGAAAAGCCGAGTTAGCCGCCCACCTCGACGACCGAGACGATCGGCTCGCCTCCCCGCCCGCCGAAACGACGCGGGGCGCCGGTGTCACCACCGGCGCCCCGCGCGCATCGACCGTGTCGCTGGCTCAGGCGGCCTGCGGCAGCGCGGCCTTCGCCTGGGCGATAATCGCGGAGAAGGCGGCGCCCTCGTTCATCGCGATATCGGCCAGCACCTTCCGGTCCAGCTCCACGCCCGCGAGCTTCAGCCCGTGCATGAACTGGCTGTAGGTCAGACCCTCGGCGCGGACGCCGGCGTTGATGCGCTGGATCCACAGGCCGCGGAAGGTCCGCTTCTTCACCTTGCGGTCGCGATAGGCGTACTGGCCGGCCTTCTCGACCGCCTGCCGCGCGACGCGGATGGTGTTCTTGCGACGGCCGCGATAGCCCTTCGCCTGCTCCAGGATATTCTTGTGCTTGGCGCGAGTGGTAACGCCCCGCTTGACGCGTGCCATATCTTAGTCCTCCTCGTCGCTCAGTTCAGGCCGTACGGCGCCCAGGCCTTCACCGTCGCGGTGTCGGCCTTCGACAGCACCGTGGTGCCGCGGTTCTGGCGGATGTACTTGGCGTTGTGGCTGATGAGGCGGTGGCGCTTGCCGGCGACGCCGTGCTTGATCTTGCCGGTGGCGGTGAGCTTGAAGCGCTTCTTGACGCCGCTCTTGGTCTTGAGCTTGGGCATTTTCGTCCTTTCTGCTGGAGCGTTCGGCTGAAACGGCCGCGGCAGCCCTGGATGGCCGGGCCGTTCGTCACCGCCGATCGCTCGGAGAAGCGCGCGCCTTAGCCGCGCTGCCCGCGAAAAGCAACTGCCCCGATCCGCACCTGTCCGAGCCCGGCGGCGCGGAACCGCACAACGGGGTCGCGCGATTGGACCGTTATGGCAACGATCCCGCCCGCGCCGGTTCCCGCCGTGCCCGCTCCACCGGCCGGCGCGCCGGAGCCAGCCGGGAGTGGACAGGGCGGGAGCGGAGCGGGCCGGAGCGGGGCAGGGGACGGCCCACCCCCGTCTCCACCCCCCGCCGCACGACGGCGCGCGCGTGGCTGGCGGATCGCGCGCAACGTGCTGCTCGGGCTGGTGGCGCTGCTCGTCGCGATCTGGCTGGTGCTGTATGTCACCAAGGGGCGTTTCCTCAAACGCCCGTTCGAGAACGTCGTCGGCAAGCTGATCCACCGGCAGGTGACGGTCGGCGGCGACTTCCAGCTCTATTTCGCGCCGCTCCAGATCAAATTCTACGCCGAGAGGCTCGCGATCGCCAACCCGGGGTGGGCGACCCGGCCCAACCTGTTCGCCGCGGAGCGGATCGACTCGCGGATCGCGCCGCTGTCGCTGCTGTTCGGCAAGCGCCGGCTCTACTGGCTGGACCTCGTGAATGGCGCGGTCGATCTCGAGTGGGATCCCGCGCACACGCGCAACACCTGGACCTTCAGCGAGGACAAGGGCTCGGGCAAGCCGCTCGACCTGCCGCGGATCGATCACGCCACCGTCACCGGCACGCAGGTGCGTTACCGCGATCCGCGGATGCGGTTGCTCGCCGACCTCAAGCTCGACACGATCCGTTCGACCGACGCGCGGGTCGGCCAGGCGGTGGGGCTGACCGGTACCGGCCAGCTTCGCGACACCCCCTTCACGCTGGCGGCGCGGCTGCTCTCGCCCGACGCGACCGTGGCGCGCGGCCGCAACGCGCTGGTGGCGCGCGCGCGCGCGGCGGGCAACACCGTCGACGTCGCCGGCACGCTGCCCAGCCTCGCCGAGTTCCAGAACGTGCCGCTGGCGGTGCGCGCCACCGGGCGCAACCTCTCGACCCTGCTCGACGTGATCGGCGTGGCGATCCCCAATACCCGCACCTACCGCCTCCGCGCGCAGCTGGTGCAGAGCGGCGACGCGTATCGCTTCACGCGGCTGCGCGGCACCTTCGGGGACAGCGACGTCGCCGGGCGGCTGACCATCACCAACGGCACGCGGCTCCACCTCGACTCGGAACTGACGACGCGCCGGCTCGACATCGTCGATGCCGCGCCGTTCATCGGCTACAATCCCGATATCGTCGCGGAGAAGGGCGCCGTCGCCGCCGCCGCCGCGACCGGGGCGGCGCCCGCGCGCATCCTGCCCGACGCCGCGCTGCCGGTGGCGACGATGCAGCGCTTCGATGCCGACCTGAAGTGGCATATCGGCGTGGTGCGCTCGCGCCGCGTGCCGATCTCCGACATCGACATGGTGCTCGATCTCGAGCGCGGCCGGCTGGCGCTATCGCCGCTCACCTTCGCGATGGCGCGCGGCAACGTCGCCGCCGACGCGGTCTTCGACACGCGCGCGCGGCCCAGCGCAGTCAGCTACGACATCCGCCTCGCGCCGACGCCGATGGGGCGGCTGCTCGCCGGCTATGGCGTCGCCGAATCGGGCACCTCGGGGACGATCCGCGGGCGGGTCCAGCTCGCCGGGCGCGGCGACACGATCCACGACTCGCTCGCCAGCGCGCGCGGGCGGATCGCCTTCGTGATGCCCGCGGGGACCTTGTGGACGCGCAACGTCGAGCTCGCCGAGATCGACCTCGGCACCTTCGTGCAGAAGATGTTCGAGCAGGAGCTGAAAGAGCCGGTGCAGATCAACTGCGGTCTGGTCGCCTTCACCGTGCGCGACGGCGTCGCCGCGACCGACCCGATCCTGATCGACACGAGGAAGAACGTCATCCTGGCGCGCGGCGGATTCAGCTTCAAGACCGAGGCGCTCGATCTCGCCTTCAAGGCGGACGCGAAGAAGTTCAGCCTGTTCTCGGGCCAGTCGCCGGTCGGGCTGGGCGGACATTTCGCCAAGCCCGAGCTCGACGTGATCTCGCCCCAGCTGGTGGCGCGCGCCGGCGTCGGACTCGGGCTGGCGGTGGTGGCGACGCCGGTCGCGGCGCTGCTGGCGTTCGTCGACCCGGGTGACGCCAAGGCGGCGCAATGCGGCCCGATCCTCGCGGGCAAGACCGCCGCGGCACAGCGCGACGACAAGGGCGAGCCGCGCACCGACGTCGGCACCGGCACCACCAGCAAGACGGCGGCGCCCAAGCGAAAGAAGTTCCTGGGGATCTTCTAGCGCGTGATCGGCCTGGCATGAACCAGCGGGGTGCTCCTGCGGACGCAGGAGCAGGGTTCACCGGGGCGAACCAGCCTCTGGCAAGCGATCACCGCCACGACCCCTCGGGCAGATCGACGTCGCGCTCGGCGGCGTCCAGTGCGGCGACGAGCCCGGCGCGATCGTGCGGCACGCAATAGGCCGGCTTGGCGCGCTCGAAGCGCCATCCCTCGGCGAGCGGCCCGGCGTCCACCGCGGCATAGCCGATCGAGCCGTGGAGCGCGGCCACCTGCGCGCACGCCCCCTCGTCGTCACCCGCGAGTGGCAGGGCGCGCCGCGCGCCGCCCGGCAGCAGCGGCGCCGCACGCAGGTCGCGGGCGAGGATGGCGTTGAACGCCTTCACCACCGTCGCCGCGGGGAAGTGCCGCGCCACCATCTCGCTGGTGGTGGTGGAGCGTGAATCGAGCGCGGCGATCTGCCCGTCGCGTGCGGGATAGTAATTGTTGGCGTCGGCGATCACCCGGCCGGCGAGCAGCTGCGGCGCGAGCGCGAACACCGCGGCGAAGGGGATGGCGAGGACCACCAGCTCGGATAGCGCGGGCACGTCCGCCGCGCGCGCGGCGGTGCAGCCGATCGTCGCGGCGAGATCGTAGATCGTCTCGGGCGCGCGCGAGTTGGCGAGCGTCACGTCATGCCCCGCCACCACCGCGCGCCGCGCCAGCGCCTGGCCGACCTGGCCCGCCCCGATGATCCCGACCCGCACGCTCGTTCCCTCCGCGCCGCTCTTCGACGCTTTATAGGCGCGTGCCGGCGACCGCGGTGCGACGGCTCAATGATCGTGCGCGTGATCCGCGTCATGGTCGTGCGCGCCGTGGAGCGCCTCCAGCACGTCGTCGGTGCGCGCCGGGTCGCCGATCGCGAGGACGTGGCCCGCGCTCGCGCTGGTCAACGGGTCGCCGTTCCAGTCGCACATCCGCCCGCCCGCGCCCTCCACCACCGGGACCAGCGCGGCGAAATCGTAGAGCTGCAGCCCCGATTCGCACACCACGTCGAGGTGTCCGCTCGCCAGCAGCCCGTAATTGTAGCAGTCGCCGCCATAGACCGGCCCCTGCCGCGGCGCGCCGCCGCTCGCCGCCGCGACCAGCGCCATGTAATGCGGCACGTCGCCCTCGGCGAAGAGGTGCGGGCTGGTGGTGGCGACGATCGCCCCTTCCAGCGCGGCGCAGGCGCGCGCGCGCGCCGGCGCGCCGTTGAGCAGGGTCGGCTGGCCGGTGACGCCGATCCAGCGCTCGCGCTGCACCGGCTGGTCGATGATGCCGAGGATCGGCCAGCCGTCCTCGACCAGCGCGATCAGCGTGCCGAAGATCGCGCGCCCCGCGGTGAAGCTGCGCGTGCCGTCGATCGGGTCGAGCACCCATTGCCGCCCGGTGACGCCCTCCTTGGTGCCATGTTCCTCGCCGACGATGCCGTCGCCCGAGCGCTCGGCGTCGAGCAGGCGGCGCATCGCCTCCTCGGCCTCGCGGTCGGCGCGGGTGACGGGCGAGCGGTCGGCCTTGAGCTCCAGCCCGGCCGGCTGGCGGAAATAGGGCCGGATCACCGCGCCGGCGGCGTCGGCGAGGCGGTGGGCGAGCGCGATGTCATCGGGGCGGACGGGCATAGACCCTGCCTATCGCGCGCGGCGGCGCTAGGCTAGAAGCCGCGGCCATGGACGCGATCGTGGCTATCCTGCTGTCGGCGCTGGCGATGACCCTCATCGTCGGGGTGCGCTACCTGCTCGCCAGCGGCGGCTTCGCGCTCGCCACGCGCTGGCGCCATCGCGATCTCTACGCCGGGCTCGACCCGCAGATCCGCCGCGAGATCGGCTGGAGTCTCGCCTCGGCCGCGATCTATGGCGTGCCCGCGGGCATCGTCGCCTGGGGATGGCGCACGCACGGCTGGACGCGGATCTATTCGGACGTCCATGCCTTGCCCTTGTGGTACCTCCCGCTCTCCGTGCTGCTCTACCTGATCGCGCACGACAGCTGGTTCTATTGGACGCACCGCTGGATGCATCGGCCGCGCGTGTTCAAGCTGGCGCATGCGGTCCATCACGCCAGCCGCCCGCCCACCGCCTGGGCGGCGATGGCCTTTCACCCGATCGAGGCGGTGACCGGCGCTGTTGCCATTCCGCTACTGGTCTTCGTGATTCCGATCCATGTCGCCGCACTCGGTCTGGTGCTGACGATCATGACCGTTATGGGGGTAACCAACCACATGGGGTGGGAGATGTTCCCGAGGTTCATGTGGGGGGGGCGCGTCGGCGGCTGGTTGATCACGGCCAGCCATCATCAGCGGCATCATGAGCGATACGGGTGCAATTATGGGCTATACTTCCGCTTCTGGGACCGTGTCTGCGGCACGGACGACGGGCTCGGCGATTTCACGCGTGCGCATCGGCAGGCACGGGCGCGCGCTGGTCGCGGCCCTGTTGCTGGCGCCGCTGGTGAGCAACGCGCCGGTCGGCTCGCTGGACGTGGAGATCGCGCAGATGCGCTCGGCCAAGGGCATGATCCGCGTCTGCCTGACCGCTGACCCCGCCAATTTCCCCAATTGCGTCGACGATCGCGACGCGGTGACGCGCTCGATCCCCGCGGGCCAGCATAGCCTGCGCTTCGCGGCGCTGCCGCGCGGCGATTATGCGGTGGCGGTGATCCACGACGAGAATGGCAATGCCAAGCTCGACACGTTCGCGGGCATCCCCAAGGAAGGCTTCGGCTTCTCGAACAATCCCGCGATCCGCTTCGGCCCGCCGCGCTTCAAGGCGGCGCGCTTCACGCTCGCCAGTGATGCAGAATCGCAACAGGTACGGATGCGTTACATCCTCTGACGCGACGCGCGGACCCAAATCGGCCCCTGGCAGTTACGCGCCCAGCATAAGAACATCAGGGGTTTCCATCTTGCGCGTCCTTCATCACGCGGTTCTCGCCGTGGCGCTCGCGGGCGGCGGTCTTCTCGCCGCGCCGGCGGCGCTGGCCCAGAGCGTCCCGGCCGAGCCCAACCCCACCCCCGATCCGGGGGCGGTGGGCGACACGGTCACCGTCGCGCTGGCGGGCGCCTATCTGCCCGATTACGAGGGGTCGAACGACTATCGCCTCGTCCCCGGTCCCGCGGCGATCGGCTCGATCCACAATTTCTCGTTCACGGTGCTGGGCAATCGCGCCTCGGTCGACCTGCTCCCCAATCCGACCGGCCCGAGCTGGGATATCCAGGCGGGGCCGATCGGCGTGATCAACTTCAACCGCAGCAACGACAAGGCGATCGACGACCGCCGCGTCCGCGCGCTGGGCGAGCGCGACACCGCGGTGGAGCTGGGCGGCTATGTCGGGCTCGGCAAGACCGGGGTCCTCACCAGCCCCTATGACAAACTCTCGGCCTCGCTGAGCTATCGCCACGATGTCAGCGGGGTTCACCGCAGCGGCATCTGGTCGCCCTCGGTCAATTACTTCACCCCGCTCAGCCTCAAGGCCGGCGTCGGCCTGTTCGCCTCGGCCGAGCGCGTCGAGCGCGGCTTCGCGCGGACCTATTTCGACGTCGACGCGGCGGGCGCGGCGGCGAGCGGGCTGCCGCAGTTCCGCACGCGCGGCGGGTGGAAACATTATACGCTCGGCCTCGCGGGCACCTATTCGCTGACGGGCAACCTGCTGCACGGCTGGAAGGCGATCGGCGGCGTCACCTACAAGCGCATGCTCAACGACTTCGGCGACTCGCCGGTGGTGTCGGTGGCGGGCTCGCGCAACCAATGGCTCGCCGCGCTCGGGATCGGCTACACCTTCTGAGGGGCGGGTTGGGCTCCCGCGGCGGAGGTGGTTCGCTACTCCACGCGCGGACCCGAACGACGCGGCCCACTCGATACTCTGTCCCTCCGTCATCCCGGCCTCGAGCCGGGATCCATTTCTCCGCAAGAGCAACGGCTTCGTCGTGCGCGGCGTCATGGATCCCGGGTCAAGCCCGGGATGACGAAGGGTGAGATCGACGGCGTCGTGCGTAATATCAGGCGATATGCACCGCCTTGGTGACGAGGTGCGCCGCGATCCCCTCGGGGCCGTCCTCCGAGCCGAAGCCGCTGTCCTTCACCCCGCCGAACGGCGCGTCGCCCCAGCTCAGCCGGACGGTGTTGATCGCGACCATCCCCGCCTCGATCTCGTCGCCGAGCCGGTTCTGCAGGCGGCCGTTCTCGGTGAAGCAATAGGCGCCCAGGCCGTAGGGCAGGCGGTTGGCCTCGGCGATGGCGTCGTCGACGCTGGCGAACGAGCCGATCAGCGCGACCGGGCCGAACGGCTCCTCGTTCATCGCGCTGCTCGACAGCGGCACGTCGGCCAGCACCGTGGGCGTGAAGAAGAAGCCCTCGCCCTCGCCGCGCGCGCCGCCGGTGAGCAGCTTGGCGCCGGCGCCGACCGCCTGCTCGACCAGCCCGGCGATCGCCTCGGGGCGGCGCGGGTTGGCCATCGGCCCCATCTGCGTCGCCTTGTCGAGCCCGTTACCCAGCTTCAGCGCCTTGGTGCGCTCGGCGAAGCCCTGCGCGAACCGCTCGTAGATGCCCTGCTGGACGTGGAAGCGCGTCGGCGCCACGCAGACCTGGCCGGCGTTGCGGAACTTGTGCGCCACCAGCGTGTCGAGCGTGCGCTCGAGGTCGCAGTCGTCGAACACCAGCACCGGGCCGTGCCCGCCGAGCTCCATCGTGCTCTTCATCACCGTGTCGGCGGCGAGCTTGAGCAGGTGCTTGCCCGCCGGCACCGAGCCGGTGAAGCTGAGCTTGCGCGTCACCGGCGAGGCGAGCAGGTGGCGCGACACCGCGTCGGGCACGCCGAAGACCAGCTGCGCGACGTCGCCCGGCAGGCCCGCGTCCTGGAAGCAGCGCAGGATCGCCACCGCGGCGCCCGGGGTCTCCTCGCTCGGCTTGAGGATCACCGAGCAGCCCGCCGCGATCGCGGGCGACAGCTTGCGCACGGGGTTCATCACCGGGAAGTTCCACGCGCAGAAGGCCGCGACCGGGCCGACCGGCTGGTGCAGCACCAGCGAGCGCGTGCCGGTCGGGCGCGGCAGCACGCGGCCGTAGATGCGCACCGCCTCGCCGGCGTGGAAGTCGAGCAGCGCGGCGGTCGCCAGCACCTCGCCCTTGGCCTCGGCGAAGGGCTTGCCCTCCTCCAGCGTGGCGAGCCGCGCGAGCTGGTCGGCGCGCTCGCGCACCAGCACGGCGGTGCGCGCGAGGACCGCGGCGCGCTCCTGCGGCGCGGTCGCGCGCCACGCGCGGAAGCCGCGCTCGGCCGCCTCGAGCGCACGGTCGAGGTCGGCGGCGGTGGCGAGCGGCAGCGCACCGATCGCCATACCATCGGCGGGGTTGAGCACCTCCTGCGTGTCGCGTCCGGCGGTGATCCACTCGCCCGCGATATAGAGGCCGAGCGGGATGTCGTAGGGGGAGTCGGTCATCGTCGCTTCCGTCCGCGTGAGGGGGATGCGCGTGCTATAGCGATGCGTCGCGCCGCCGTCGCGCCCTCAGCCCTCGGCCAGCGCCCCCGCCGCGACCACCGGCCCCGTCGGTGCGGTGCCCGGCGACCCGCCCGGCGGCTCGATCGACACCGCCAGCGTGGTGCCGGGGCGCAGCAGCGCGCGCCGCGCCGGTGCGACGGTCAGCCGCGTCGGCGCGTCCGGCGCGAGCAGCCCCAGCGCGACCGGCGCGCCGCCTGCCGCGATCGCCCACAGCTCGGCGCTGCGCCCGCGCGGCACGGTCGCGGCGGCGACGCGGATCTCGCCGCTCGTGCGATCGACGGTGGCGGCGAGCGGCGCGCGCCCCGGCGCTTCCGCCCCGGCGGGCACCACCAGAGCGGCGAGCAGCGGCGCCGCGCGCGTCGGCGCGGGCGGGGGAAGCGGCGGGGGCGCGCGCAGCGGCCCGAGCAGCAGCGCGACCAGCGCTGCCGCCAGCCCCGCCAGTGCGGCGAGACCGCGGCGGCGCCAGCGCGTCCGCGGCGCGGCGTCGCGCGGCGTCGCGCCGGGAGACTCGATCGCGGCGAGGACGCGCGCCTCCAGCGCGGCGGGCGGCGCCACCTCGGGATAGGCCAGCGCGAGCGGTGCGAGCCACGCGGTCCAGCGCGCCACCTCCGCGGCGAAGGCCGGATCCGCGGCGAGTCGCGCCTGCGCCGCGACGCGCTCTGCGCCGTCGAGCACCCCGAGCGCCAGCTCGGCCGCGAGCGCGCGATCGTCAGGCGTCATCGCTGAGACACTCGCGCAGCCGCAGCAGCGCGCGGCGGATCAGGCTCTTCATCGTCCCCAGCGGGGTGTCGGTCCGCGCCGCCAGCTCGGCATAGGTCGCGCCGTCGAAGAAGGCGGCGCGCACCGCATCGCGCGGGCGCTGGTCGAGCGACTCGAGGCATTCGGCGATCCGCGCCTGCTCCTCGGTCGCGAGCAGCAGCGCGTCGGCGCGCGGCGCTGGGTCGGTCGGCGCCTTCGCCTCGTCGAGCGCAGCGTGCGGGTGCTGGCGGCGGCGCCAGTCGACCGCACGATTCCGCGCGATGGCGGCCAGCCAGGTGATCGGGCTCGATCGGCCCGGCTCATAGCCCGCGGCACGGCGCCACACCTGGACATAGACGTCCTGCAACACGTCCTCCGCCGCCTGTTGATCGCCGCAGATACGCACGCAGATGCCGAACAGCTTCGCCGAGGTCAGCCGATACAGCCGTTGAAAGGCGTCGCGATCCTCGGCCGCGACCGCCAGCATCACGCGTACCAGCTCGGCACGCCGTGCCGCCGCGTCGGCAGGTGCGGCCGTCACGGCTTGGCAGCGCCCGAATAATCCGCCACTCGCTGCATCTTTCGGGTCGCTCCGCTGGTACCTTGTCCATCCTGATGTCGGTCAGGACGCGTGGCAAGGGGCGGCGTCGGGACAATTAGGAAAGGGCCTGTCATGCCGGATCGTCAACCGTTGATGGAGACGCTCGAGGCGCGCGCGCGCCGCCGCGACTCGCGCCGCGATTTCTTCGCGCAGGTCGTGGGCGCCGCGGCGGTGGGTGCCACCGCGATCGCCGCCAGCGCGCAGGCGCAGACCACCCCCTCGCCGACGCCCACCGCGACCTTCACCGAGGCGGATGTGCTCAACTTCGCGCTCAACCTCGAATATCTCGAGGCGAACTACTACGCCTTCGCCACCACGGGTGCTGCGCTGGCGGCGGCGGACATCGGCGGCAGCGTCGGCACCGCGGGCACTGCCACGGGCGGGCGCGCGGTCACCTTCAGCGATCCGCTCGTGGCGCAATATGCGCGCGAGATCGCCGCAGACGAGCTGGCGCACGTGCGCTTCCTGCGCAGCCAGTTCAGCGACGTCACGCGGGTCGCCCAGCCCGCGATCGATCTCGGCACCGCGGCCAACGGTGCGTTCAGCAACGCCGCGCGCGCCGCCGGGCTGGTCGGTGCGGGCGTGAGCTTCGATCCTTATGCGTCGGACGAGAACTTCCTGCTCGGCGCCTTCCTGTTCGAGGACGTCGGCGTCACCGCGTACAAGGGCGCCGCGCCGCTGCTCTCCAACGCGACCTATCGCGAGGCCGCCGCGGGGATCCTCGCGGCCGAGGCCTATCACGCCTCGATCATCCGCTCGGTGCTGTACCGCAAGGGATTGCAGGCGCCGTCGCGTCAGCTGATCGAAGCCACAACCGGGATCGCCCAGGCGCGCGACCGGCTCGATGGCGCCCCCACCGCCGACCCGGTCCGCGGCATCGCGCCCAACGACGACCAGGGTATCGCGCCCACCACCAGCGCCGACGGCGACGTGTCGAACATCATGCCGCTCAACGAGAATGGCATCGCCTACAGCCGCTCGGCGCCGCAGGTGCTCAACATCGTCTACCTCAACGCGGCGGCGGTGAGCAGCGGCGGCTTCTTCCCCGCCGGGGTCAACGGCAACATCAAGACGAGCGCGGCATCGGGCTGAGCCACATGCGTGCCCCCGCTCGCCTTCACTTCATTGCCCTGTCAGAGGGACCGTCATCATGATCAAGGACTCCGTCTTCGCCGCGCTCGAGCTCGCCAATGCGCGACGCGCCGAGCGCCGCCGTTTCCTCAAGCTCGCCGGCGCGGGCACTGCCGCGGTCGGCGGGCTCGCGTTGCTGTCCGCCTGCGGTGGCGACGACGACGACGACACGCCGTCGCCCACCCCGTCGCCGACGCCGACTCCCTCCACCAGCGGGGTCGCGACCGACGTCGGCATCCTCCAGCTCGCGCTCAACCTCGAATATCTCGAGGCGCAATTCTACTCGATCGCGGCGTTCGGGCGGCGCCTGCCCGAGGCGAGCCTGACCGGCTCGATCGGTACGCGCGGCGACGTCACCGGCGGGCGGCAGGTGACGTTCAGCGACCCGGTGATCGCCTCCTACGCGCGCGAGATCGCGGGCGACGAGATCGCGCACGTCAACGCCTTGCGCGCGGTGCTCACCGCGGCGGGGTCGACGCTGGTGATCGCGCAGCCCGCGATCAACATCGACGGCGGCGCCACCGGCGCCTTCACCGCGGCGGCGCGCGTGGCGGGGCTGGTCGACAAGGACACGGGCGTGTTCGATCCCTATGCCAGCGACGATAACTTCCTGCTCGCCGCCTTCCTGTTCGAGGATCTGGGCGTCACCGCCTATAAGGGCGCCTCGCCGCTGATCAGCAGCGCGACCTATCTGGAGGCGGCGGCGGGGATCCTCGCGGCCGAGGCCTATCACGCCGGGCTGATCCGTACCGAGCTGTTCGCGCGCGGCATCCCGGCGCGCGCGGCGGCCAACGCGATCTCGAACGCACGTGACTCGTATGATGGATCGCCGCGGCCGACCGACACCGACCGCAAGGACCTCGACCAGGGCATCACCACCAACCCCGATGGGTCGAACGACGCCACCGTCAATGGCAGCGGCGTCGCCAATCTGGTGCCCACCGATACGAACGGGATCGCCTTCAGTCGCTCGTCGGCGCAGGTGCATAACATCGCCTATCTGCGCCGCGACGCCGGCATCGGCGGCGGCTTCTTCCCGGCGGGGACGAACAATTCGATCGAGGCGCTGCGCACCAGCGGCACTTTCCCGCTGCCGACCACCTGACCGGCGATCGCGTCGAACGGGGGCGGTGCGTCGGTTCGCCGACGCGCCGCCCTTTTTGCGTTGGAGCCGCGCGCGCGAGCCGCTATGATCGCCACTTCCCCGGGGGACCGCCGATGCCGCGGTTGAGAGGAGGGTGGCAACCCTCGACCCGCCGAACCTGATCCGGTTGACACCGGCGTAGGGAGTGGAGCGGCGTCCCCTCGGGCCAACCGTCTTCCCCCACGATGAGAGGAGAAGACGCATGGCCGACGTCCCCGCCCGTACGGAAATCGGTGTCACCACCGGCCCGATCCGCGGCTCGCGCAAGATCCATGTCGGGCCGCTCGGCGTGGCGATGCGGCAGATCCAGCTCGAGCCCGGTTGCGGCGAGCCGCCGCTCAACGTCTACGACACTTCCGGCCCGTACACCGATCCGGCGGCGGCGATCGACATCATGGCGGGCCTGCCCGCGCGCCGCACCGCCTGGATCGAGGCGCGCGGCGACGTCGAGCGCTATGACGCGCGCGAGATCCGCCCCGAGGACAACGGCCAGCTCGGGCCGGACCGCTCCGGCGGCGTCCAGCCCTTCCCCAACGTCAACAAGCGCCCGCTGCGCGCCAAGGCGGGCGGCAACGTCAGCCAGATGCATTACGCCCGCCGCGGCATCATCACGCCCGAGATGGAATATGTCGCCACGCGCGAGAATCTCGGGCGCGAGATGCTCGCCGAGTACGTCCGCGACGGCGAGAGCTTCGGCGCCGCCATCCCCGACTACGTCACCCCCGAGTTCGTCCGCGACGAGGTGGCGCGCGGGCGCGCGATCATCCCCTCGAACATCAACCACCCCGAGAGCGAGCCGATGGCGATCGGGCGCAACTTCCTGGTCAAGATCAACGCCAACATCGGCAACAGCGCGGTGGCCTCGAACGTGGCCAGCGAGGTCGACAAGCTCGTCTGGTCGATCCGCTGGGGCGCCGACACGGTGATGGACCTCTCCACCGGGCGCAACATCCACGACACGCGCGAGTGGATCATCCGCAACTCGCCGGTGCCGATCGGCACGGTGCCGATCTACCAGGCGCTGGAGAAGGTCGGCGGGATCGCCGAGGAGCTGACCTGGGAGATCTTCCGCGACACGCTGATCGAGCAGGCCGAGCAGGGCGTCGACTATTTCACCATCCACGCCGGGGTGCGGCTGCCGTACATCCCGATGACCGCCAAGCGAGTCACCGGGATCGTCTCGCGCGGCGGCTCGATCATGGCGAAATGGTGCCTCGCGCATCACAAGGAATCGTTCCTCTACGAGCGGTTCGACGAGATCACCGAGATCATGAAGGCCTATGACATCGCCTATTCGCTGGGCGACGGCCTGCGCCCCGGCGCGATCGCCGACGCCAACGACGAGGCGCAGTTCGCCGAGCTCTACACGCTCGGCGAGCTGACCAAGCGCGCCTGGGCACAGGACGTGCAGGTGATGATCGAGGGCCCCGGCCACGTGCCGATGCACAAGATCAAGCAGAACATGGACAAGCAGCTCGAGGCGTGCGGCGAGGCGCCGTTCTACACGCTCGGGCCGCTCACCACCGACATCGCGCCGGGCTACGACCACATCACCTCGGGCATCGGCGCGGCGATGATCGGCTGGTACGGCACCGCGATGCTCTGCTACGTCACGCCCAAGGAGCATCTGGGGCTGCCCGACCGCGACGACGTCAAGGTCGGCGTGGTGACGTACAAGCTGGCGGCGCACGCGGCGGATTTGGCGAAGGGCCATCCGGCGGCGAAGCTGCGCGACGACGCGCTGTCGCGGGCGCGCTTCGAGTTCCGCTGGCGCGACCAGTTCAACCTGTCGCTCGATCCCGACACGGCCGAGTCGTACCACGACCAGACGCTGCCCGCCGAGGGGGCGAAGACGGCGCATTTCTGCTCGATGTGCGGGCCGAAATTCTGCTCGATGAAGATCACGCAGGAGGTTCGCGATTTTGCGGCGAAGCAGAACGCACCGGTGGCGAGCTTCGTCGCGGCGGAGGACGCCGAGGCGGGGATGGCGGCGATGAGCGAGCGGTTCAAGGAGACGGGCGGGGAGGTTTACGTCGGCGCGGGCGGGCGCGAACACGACTGATGCTATCCGCGGCCGGACCTCCTCCGGCCGCGGGACGGTTTCATCGATAGTGATAGCGACAGCTCAGTATCTCGAGTGCCTGTGTCGCACCGCTACCGCTTACCCGATAGACCAGTCGGTGCTCGCCGCTAATCCGGCGTGACCACCAGCCCTTGAGGCTCTGCTTGAGCGGCTCCGGCTTACCGAGCCCCGTGAAGGGATGGCGCCTCGCATCCTCTACCAGTGCATTGATGCGCTGCGCTGTCGCGGCGTCCTCGTGCTGCCACGCGACATAGTCGAGCCACGCCTCGCGATCGAACACGCTCCTCAAGGACGGAGCAACTCGTGCTCCTCGCCCTCGCCAGTGGTGAAGCGGGCGATGCCGTCCAGCAGCCGCCTCGCATTCTCCGGCGAAGAGAGCAGGTGCATGGTCTCTTGCATGCCTTCCCACTCGCTTTGCGCCACCAGCACCACACCCTCGCCGGCGGGACGAACAATCTGCAGCGGCGCCTTGTCGGCGACGACCCGGTCCAGCACGGCCTTCAGGTTCGCACGCGTCTCGGAGACGGTCAGTGTTTCCATGCTCAAGGCGTACAACATCCTGTACAAACCTACAACACGCACTCAGCTCGCCCAGGCGATGCGCCCCTGCCCGCGCGCCTCCAGGAACGCGTTCGCCTGGCTGAACGGCTTCGCGCCGAACCAGCCCTTGTACGCCGACAGCGGCGAGGGATGCGGCGCACACAGCACCAGGTGGCGCCCCATCGCATCCACCGCGCGCACCAGCCCCACCTTGGCCTGGGCGTGCGCGCCCCACAGCAGGAACGCCACCGGCTCCTCCTTCGCCGCGACCGCGCGGATCACCGCGTCGGTGAACGCCTCCCAGCCGCGCGCGCGGTGCGAGGCGGCGCGGCCGCTCTCCACCGACAGCACCGTGTTGAGCAGCAGCACGCCCTGCCGCGCCCAATGCTCGAGCGAGCCGTCGCGCGGCGGCGCGGCGCCGAGGTCGCTCGCCAGCTCCTTGTAGATGTTGACGAGGCTCGGCGGCGGCTTCACCCCCGGCGGCACCGAGAAGGCCAGACCATGCGCCTGACCCGGCCCGTGATACGGGTCCTGCCCGAGGATCACGACGCGCACCGCCGAAAGGGGCGTCAGCTCCAGCGCGCGGAAGCGCGCCGCCGCCGACGGGAAGATCGCCTTGCCCGCCGCCGCCTCGTCGCGCAGGAACGCCTGGAGCGCGGCCATCGTCGGGCAGGCCAGCGCGGCGGCGAGCGGCGCCTCCCAGCTCGGATCGAGGCGCGGCGGCCAGCTCATCTCAGCGCTTGCGCACGAACTCGGCGCGCAGCACCAGCCCCTTGATGCCGTCGAACTTGCAGTCGATCTCCTGCGCGTCGCCGGTCAGCCGGATCGACTTGATCAGCGTGCCGCGCTTGAGCGTCTGGCCCGCGCCCTTCACGTCGAGGTCCTTGATCAGCGTCACCTGGTCACCGTCCGCCAGCAGGTTGCCGACCGAGTCGCGCACCTCCACCGTCGTCGCGGCGGCCTCCTTCTCCGCCAGCGCGGCGGCGCTGACCCATTCGCCGCTCTCCTCGTCGTAGACGTAGTCGTCGTCGCTCATGCTCGGTCCTTCTTCCGTTCGTGCTCCTGCGGGAGCAGGAGCCCAGAGCCGCGCGCGTTACGCCCAGCAACACTGGGTTCCTGCGTGCGCAGGAACACGGGCGCGCTAGCACGCACGCCCCACCACCTCAGTGGCGGAAGTGGCGCATCCCGGTGAACACCATCGCCAGCCCGGCGGCGTCGGCGGCGGCGATCACCTCCTCGTCGCGGATCGAGCCGCCCGGCTGGATCACCGCGGTGGCCCCCGCCTTGACTGCCGCCAGCAGCCCGTCGGCGAAGGGGAAGAAGGCGTCCGACGCGACCGCCGAGCCGATCGTGCGCGGCTCGGCCCAGCCGGCCTTGTCGGCGGCGTCCTTCGCCTTCCACGCAGCGATCCGCGCCGACTCCAGCCGGTTCATCTGCCCGGCGCCGACGCCCGCGGTAGCGCCATGCTTGGCATAGACGATCGCGTTGGACTTGACGTGCTTGGCCACCGTCCAGGCGAACAGGCAGTCGGCCAGCTCCTGCTCGCTCGGCTGACGCTTGGTCACCACCTTGAGGTCGGCGCGCGCCACCGCGCCGCCGTCGCGCGACTGGACCAGCCAGCCGCCCGCGATCGATTTGGCGGTCAGTCCGTCGCGGCGCGGGTCGGGCAACGCGCCGGTGAGCAGCAGCCGCAGGTTCTTCTTCGCCGCGAACAACGCCAGCGCGTCGTCGTCGGCGTCGGGCGCGACCACCACCTCGGTGAAGATGCCGGTGATCGCCTCGGCGGTGGCGCGGTCGAGCGCGCGGTTGACCGCGATGATGCCGCCGAACGCGCTGACCGTGTCGCAGGCGAAGGCGGCCTGATAGGCCTCGGCCAGCGTCGCGGCGGTGGCGACGCCGCACGGGTTGGCGTGCTTGACGATGACGCAGGTCGGCCCCGCCTCACGGAACTCGGCGACCAGCTCCAGCGCCGCGTCGGCGTCGTTGTAATTGTTGTAGCTCAGCGCCTTGCCCTGGACCTGCCGGGCCTGGCCGATGCCCGCGACGCCGTCGGACGACGCGTAGAAGGCGGCCTGCTGGTGCGGGTTCTCGCCGTAGCGCAGCGCCTCGCCGGCGCGGCGCAGCGTCAGCGGCAGCGTGGCGGGGAAGGCCTCGCCCTGATCGGTCCCTGCGAACCAGCGCGCGATCGCGCCGTCATAGCCGGCGGTGAGCGCATAGGCCTTGGCGGCGAGCCGCTTGCGCTCGGCCAGGTCGGTCTCGCCGCGCGCCACCAGCGCGTAATCGGCGGGATCGGTGACGATCGCGACATAAGCGTGGTTCTTCGCCGCCGAGCGCACCATCGAGGGGCCGCCGATGTCGATATTCTCCACCACCTCGTCGCGGCCGGCGCCCTTCGCCACGGTCTGCTCGAACGGGTAGAGGTTGACGACGACGAGGTCGATCGCGCCGATGTCATGCTCGCGCATCGACTGGGCGTGCGCCGCATCGTCGCGCACCGCGAGCAGCCCGCCATGCACCTTGGGGTGGAGCGTCTTGACGCGCCCGTCCATCATCTCAGGAAAGCCGGTCAGGTCGCTGATGTCGCGCACGTCGAGCCCGGCGTCGCGCAGCGCCTTGGCGGTGCCCCCGGTCGAGACCAGCTCGACCCCCTTGGCGGCGAGCGCGGTGGCGAGGTCGACGATGCCGCTCTTGTCGGAGACGGACAGGAGCGCGCGGCGGATCGGGATGATGCTCATGCGCGCGCGCTTACGCGGGCGGGCGCGGTGGCTCAAGCGCTTGTGCGGCGGCTTCGTGCACTCAGTTCGCGGGCGGGGGCGCGGGCTCGGCGACACCGTCGCCCGCGGCGCCGTCGGGCGCCGCGGCGGGCGGTATCGCCCCGCCGGCCGCGGTGGCGGCGCCGGTGATCGCGGCCGACTCGAGCGAGTCGAGCGCCGCGCGCGCCTCGACGTAGCGCCGCGCCGCCGCGGTCCAATTGCCCGCATTGGCCGCGCCGGGCAGCCGCTCGACCTCGGCCAGCGCGGTCTCGACATTGCCGCTGCCGAGCTGGCGCCGCGCGCGCGCCAGCCGGTCCGACGGCAGCGGGGAGGGCGTGCCGGCGCGGTGGATCACCACCAGGCTGCGCAGCTCGCTGCCGATCCCGGCCCACCAGTCGCTCTGCGTCGCGAGCAGCGTCGGCGCGGCGGCGTTGAGCCCTTCGCGCAGATCCTCCAGCGTCACCGGCGTGCGCGCGTTGCGGATCACATTGTTGACCTCGCGCGGGAAGCTCGCACCGAAGCGGCGGCGCAGCTCGCCCTCGAGATAGCCCAGCCCGACCCCGCGCTCCAGCGCGCGCCGCGCCGCGAAGGTGATCAGGATCGCCTCGGCGCGTCCGGCATGGCCCTCGGCCTGCGCGCTCTCGCCGTCGATCCGCGCCGCGCGCGCCTCCAGATTGGCGAGCTGCGCCGCGAGTGCCGCCTCGCGCAAGGCCAGCGTCGCGAGGTCCGGGGTGATCGGCGCGGGCGCGGGGCTAGGCGCGGCGGTCGGGGTCGAGGTGCGACCCCACAGGCCGTCGCGCATGGCATAGGCCATCAGCCCGAGCCCGATCGCGAAAGCGATCAGCGCGATCACGATCACCGGACCCATCCGCGATCGCTGCGCGTCGCGCGCCGTGTCCATCACCTCGCTCATCGCGCTTCCTCGCCGTCGAGCGCCCTTATCCCCACGCGCGCGTCACGGGTCAATCGCGAGGCGCACTGCCGCCTCGACCAGCGCCAGGTCGGTCGGCGCGGCGGCGATCTCCGCGCTGTGCCAGCCCACGCCCGCCGCGGCGAGCACCGCCGCACTCAGCGCCGCGAGCCGCACGCGCTCGCGCGGCAGCGCGGCGGCCAGCGCGGCGAAGCGCGCGGCCGCGCGCGGCGAGTGGAGCAGCACCACCGCGTCGCGCGCGGCGTCGAGCGCGGCGGGGGGCGGCACCACCGCGACGCTGGCGTAGACGACCACCGCGGGCAAGCTCAGTCGCCCGGCGCGGTCGCGCCCGGTGAGGTGGAGCAGCCGCGGATAGGCGCCCGCCTGCGCCACCGCCGCCTGCGCGTCGCCGCTGCCCACCAGCGCGACGGTCAGCCCCGCGGCGCGCGCGGCGCGGGCGGTGGCGGCGCCGACCGCGACCACCGGCAGTTCGGCGAGCCGCGCCAGCCCCGCGCCGGCGTGGCGCGCCGCATTGGCGCTGGTGATCAGCAACGCGTCATAGTCGCGCGGGTCGGGCACCTGCCAGGCGCAGGGGGTGACGCGGAACAGCGGCAGCGCGTGCGCGACGATCCCCGCCGCGGCGAGCGCGGCGCAGGTGTGCGCGTTGCCCGGCTCGGGGCGGAGCACCAGCGCGGCGCGCGGCATCGCCGTTCAGCCGAACAAGCTGCGGATCGAGGCGGGCGCGCGCGCCAGCAGATCGGCGGCGAGCCGGGCGCCGAGCGCGACCGGGTCGTCGCCGCGCGCCTCGCCCGCGACATGCTCGCCGCCGTCGGGACGGAGCAGCTCGGCGCGCAGGCGCAGCCCGTCGCCGTCATGGACCGCCAGCGCCGCGACGGGCGAGTGGCAGTCGGCGGCGAGCGCGGCGAGCAGCGCACGTTCCGCGGTCACCGCGCGATGCGTCGGGGCGTGATCGATCGCGGCCACCGCGTCGCGCGCGGCGCCCTCGGCGCGCGTCTCGACCCCGATCGCCCCCTGCGCCGGCGCGGGCAGCATCTGGTCGAGCGGGACCGCCACCCCGGTGTCGTGCCGTCCGAGCCGGTCGAGCCCCGCCGCGGCGAGCAGCGTCGCGGTCACCTCGCCCGCGGCGAGCTTGCCCAGCCGCGTGTCGACGTTGCCGCGGAACACCACCGGTACGAGGTCGGCGCGCAGTCGGCGGAGCTGCGCGGCGCGGCGCGGGCTGCTGGTGCCCACCCGCGCGCCGGGGGGCAGCGCCGCGACGTGATCGGCACCGATCAGCCGGTCGCGCACGTCCGCCCGCGCCAGCATCGCCGCCACCGCGATCGCGGCGGGGCGCAGCGTCTCGACGTCCTTCATCGAGTGGACGCAGGCATCGACCTCACCCGCGAGCAGCGCGCGGTCGAGCTCGCGCGTCCACAGCGCCTTGCCGCCGATCTCGGCGAGCGCGCGATCCTGCACGCGGTCGCCGGTGGTGCGGATCACGACGATCTCCACCGCGTCCCAGCCGTGCGCCACCGCCAGCGCGTCGCGCACCATGCCCGCCTGGGTGAGGGCGAGCGGCGAGCCGCGGGTGCCGAGCTTGAAAACGGTGGACAAAATAGCGTGGTTCCGGGCGGGAGCGGCGACGTCGCGGTCGTTAGAAGAAAGCGGCCGTGGTTCACAAGCGCCTCGCGACGAGCCGCGCGCGACGCCGCCTTCGACAAGCGCGCGCGCAGCCGCTAGAGCCGCGCGCATGCTGATCCTCGGGCTCGAATCCTCGTGCGACGAGACCGCCGCCGCGCTCGTCACCGGTGACCGCCAGGTGCTGGCGCATCGCCTCGCCGGGCAGGAGGCGGCGCACCGGCCGTTCGGCGGCGTGGTGCCCGAGATCGCGGCGCGCGCGCACGTCGAGGCGCTCGAGCCGCTCGTCGCCGCCGCGCTGGCCGACGCGGGCGCGACGCTCGCCGACGTCGACGCGGTCGCCGCCACCGCCGGCCCGGGGCTGATCGGCGGGGTGATGGTCGGCCTCGTCACCGGCAAGGCGCTGGCGCATGCCGCGGGCAAGCCGCTGATCGCGGTCAACCATCTCGAGGGCCATGCGCTGAGCCCGCGGCTCGCCGACGCCGATCTCGCCTTCCCCTATCTGCTGCTGTTGGTCTCGGGCGGACACTGCCAGCTGCTGCTCATCGAGGGGGTGGCGCGCTATCGCCGGCTGGCCACCACGATCGACGACGCCGCGGGCGAGGCGTTCGACAAGACCGCCAAGATCCTCGGGCTCGGCTTTCCCGGCGGCCCCGCGGTGGAGGCGGCGGCGCGCGACGGCGACCCGCGCGCCGTGCCGCTGCCGCGCCCGCTCAAGGGCTCGGTCGAGCCGCATTTCTCCTTTGCCGGGCTGAAGGCCGCGGTGGCGCGGATGGCGCCGCTCCACTCCGCGGCGGACGTGGCGGCGAGCTTCCAGGCGGCGGTGGTCGACTGCCTGCTCGACCGCACCCGCCGCGCGATGTATCGCGCCGAGGAGGCCAGCGCGCTGGTGGTGGCGGGCGGTGTCGCCGCCAACGGGGCGGTGCGCGCGGCGCTGGAGCGGCTCGCGGGCGAGCGCGGGCTGCGCTTCGTCGCGCCGCCGGCGTGGCTGTGCACCGACAATGCCGCGATGATCGCCTGGGCCGGCGCCGAGCGCTTCGCCGCCGGACTGACCGACCCGCTCGACGTCGCCGCGCGCGCGCGTTGGCCGCTCGACCCCGACGCGGAGAAGGTGCGCGGCGCGGGGGTGAAGGCATGAGCACGATCGGCGTCATCGGCGCGGGCGCCTGGGGCACCGCGCTGGCGCAGGTGGCGGCGAGCAACGGCCATGAGGTGCGGCTGTGGGCGCGCGACCCCGCGCTGATCGCGGCGATCAACGCGACCCACGAGAACGCCGCCTACCTGCCCGGCGCCGCGCTGTCGTCGCGGATCCGCGCGACGACCGATCTCGCCTGGGTGGCCGAGGCCGAGGTCAACCTGATGGTCACCCCGGCGCAGGCGACGCGCGCGGTGCTGGCGGCGCTGCCCGCCCACGCGCAGCCGCTGGTGGTCTGCTCCAAGGGGATCGAGGCCGAGAGCCACCGTCTGATGAGCGAAGTCGCCGCCGCCGAGCATCCGGACTCGCCGGTGCTGGTGCTGTCCGGGCCGACCTTCGCGCACGAGGTCGCGCGCGGGCTTCCCACCGCGGTGACGCTGGCGGGGGAGGATGCCGCGGCGCGCGCGCGCGTCGCCGATCTGATCGCCGCGCCGCACTTCCGCCCTTATGCCAGCGCGGACGTGATCGGCGCCGAGATCGGCGGCGCGATCAAGAACGTGCTCGCGATCGCCTGCGGCGTGGTGGACGGCGCGGGGCTGGGCCAGAATGCGCGCGCCGCGCTGATCGCGCGCGGCTTCGCCGAGATGACGCGCTTCGGCCTCGCCAAAGGGGCGCGCGCCGAGACGCTCGCTGGCCTTTCCGGGCTGGGTGACCTGGTGCTGACCTGCTCGTCCCCGGCGTCGCGCAACTTCTCGCTGGGTGCCGGGATCGGCCGCGGCGAGCCGGTGGCCGCGCTGATGGCGGAGCGCCGCACCGTGGCGGAAGGCGCCTTCACCGCGCCGGTGCTGCGCGAGGCCGCGGCCGCGGCGGGCGTGGAGATGCCGATCACCGCCGCGGTGTGCGCCTTGCTCGGCGGCGCGGAGGTGCGCGGGGTGATCGACGCGCTGCTCGCGCGCCCGCTGCGCGACGAGGGCTGACGGCGTCGAGGGCTGACGCGCGCGCGGGAGCGCTCGGCGGCGCCCCGACGCTCAGCCGCCGCGCAGCCGCTGCTCTTCCGCCATCATGTAATCGCGCGTCAGCGGCAGCGCGAGCCGGTCGCGGCTGAACTGGATCTGGTAGTTCACCAGCGGCCCGTTGGTGAAGGACACGATCGCGCCCGCCAGATAGAAGGTCCACATCCGGAAGAAGCGCTCGTCATAGAGCGCGACGATCGCATCATGCTCGGCGACGGTGCGCGCGTACCAGGCGCGCAGCGTCATCGCATAATGCATCCGCAGCACCTCGACGTCGGTGACGAACCAGCGGATGAACTCGTTGGCCTCCAGCACCTCGGACAGCGCGGGGATATAGCCGCCGGGGAAGATGTATTTGTCGGTGAACTTGTCGGTGAAGTTGGGCCCGTCGGCGCGCCCGATGGTGTGGAGCAGCATCACGCCGTCGGGGGTGAGCAGGTCGCGGCACTTGCTCAGATAGGTGCGGAAGTTACGCACCCCGACATGTTCGAACATGCCGACCGAGACGATGCGGTCGAATGGCCCCTCCAGCGCGCGATAATCGATCAGCTCGAACGTCACCTTGTCAGCGACGCCCGCGTCCGCGGCGCGGCGGCGCGCGACCTTGAGCTGCTCTTCGGAGAGCGTGATGCCCAGTACCTCGGCGCCCGTCTTGGCGTGGATGTACAGCGCCATCCCGCCCCAGCCGCAGCCGATGTCGAGCACGCGCATCCCCGGCTCGATCGCCAGCTTGGCGACGATATGCGCCTTCTTGTCGGCCTGCGCCTGTTCCAGCGTGTTGTTGGGGTCGGTGTAATAAGCGCAGCTGTACTGTTTGTCGGCGTCGAGGAAGAGGTCGTACAGCCGGTCCGACAGATCATAGTGATGCGCGACATTGCGCTTCGACGCCCTGGCCTGGTTGCCGGTGAGGCGGTGGCGGATCTGCCCCTTGAGCGTGCGCCAGCGATTGGCGGCGAGACGGTTGACGCCATTCTCCCAGCGGCTGTTGGCGGTGGCGAGCAGCAGCAGGTCGAGGATGTCGCCCTGCTCGACGATCAGCTTGCCGTCCATGAACGACTCGCCCGCGCCCAGCGCCGGGTCGGCCGCGAGCGCGCGATACACTGAACGATCGGTGATGCGGATCGCGACCTTCTTGAGCGCGGGATCGTCGCTGCCGAAGCTGGCGGTGCTGCCGTCGGGCTTCGTGAGGGTGAGGCGCCCGCGCTTGATCGCGCGGCTGAGGAAGACGTCGATGAGTGCCATACAACGCCTGCTAATAAGGTTGCATCGCGCAATCCATAGCCTCGATGAGTCGGCGAGCGTTGCGCGCGCGCGCGCCGCGCTCTAGGCGACCTTTCCCATGCGCTACGTCAGCACCCGCGGCACCGCCCCCACGCTCGACTTCGCGGCCGCGACGCTCGCCGGCCTCGCCGCCGATGGCGGTCTCTACGTACCCGAGAGCTGGCCGACGCTGTCCGAGGAGCAGATCGCCGCACTGGCGGGCAAGAGCTACGCCGAGACCGCGGCGGCAGTGATGGCGCCGTTCGTCGCAGGGTCGCTCACCGCGGACGAGCTGCGCGCGCTGTGCGACACCGCATACGGCCGCTTCGCGCACGACGCGGTGACCCCGCTCGTCCAGCTCGACCACGACCAATGGCTGCTCGAGCTGTTCCACGGGCCGACGCTGGCCTTCAAGGACGTCGCGCTCCAGCTGCTCGGGCTGCTGTTCGAGCGCTTCCTCACCGGCACCAGCGAGCATCTGACGATCATCGGCGCGACCAGCGGCGACACCGGCTCGGCCGCGATCGACGCGGTGGCGGGGCGCGCGGGCATCGACATCTTCATGCTCCATCCCGAGGGCCGGGTGAGCGAGGTGCAGCGCCGCCAGATGACCACAGTGGGCGCGCCCAACGTCCACAATATCGCGATCCGCGGCGACTTCGACACCGCACAGGCGCTGGTGAAGGCGATGTTCAACGACGCCGCCTTCGCCGGACGCTTCCGCCTCTCCGCGGTGAACTCGATCAACTGGGCGCGGCTGATGGCGCAGGTGGTCTATTATTTCTACGCCGCGGTGCGGCTCGGCGCGCCGGCGCGCGCGGTGGCGTTCAGCGTGCCCACGGGCAATTTCGGCGACGTCTTCGCCGGCTATGTCGCGGCGCGGATGGGGCTGCGGCTGGCGAAGCTGGTGGTCGCCACCAACGTCAACGACATCCTCGCGCGCGCGCTCACCACCGGTGACTATTCCAGCCGCGAGGTCGTGCCCACCGCGACGCCCTCGATGGACATCCAGGTCTCGAGCAATTTCGAGCGGCTGCTGTACGACCTCGGCGGGCGCGACGGCGGCGCGCTGGCGACGCAGATGCGCGGCTTCGAGGCGGAGCGCGCGATGCGGCTGAGCAACGCGCAGCGCGAGGGCGCCGCCGGGCTGTTCGCCGGCGAGCGAGTCGACCCCGACGGCATGGCGCTGGCGATGCGCCACGCCTGCGAGCGCGCCGGCCAGGTGATCGACCCCCACACCGCGATCGCGCTGGCGGCGGCGCGACGTCACCTCACGCCCGACGTGCCGATGGTGACGCTCGCCACCGCGCACCCCGCCAAGTTCGGCGACGCAGTGGAGCGCGCGACCGGGGTGCGCCCGTCGCTGCCGGCGCGCGTCGGCGACCTGTTCGAGCGCGAGGAGCGCTGCGTCACGCTCGACGCCACCTACGCCGCGGTGAGCGCGCATGTCGCCGCGCACGCGGTGCCGCGCGGCTGAGGCGCGCATGGACCTCGTCACGCTCACCGGCGAGCCCTGGGCCGATTACGGGCTGATCGACTCAGGGAGCGGGCGCAAGCTGGAGCGCTACGGCCGCTTCCGCTTCATCCGCCCCGAACCGCAGGCGCTGTGGTCGCCCGCGCGCGACGACTGGCGCGCGCACGGCGCCTTCGTGCCGGGCAGCGACGAGGAGGGCGGGGGCCGCTGGGACTTCAGCGAGCCGGTGCCGCGCGAGGGCTGGCCGCTGGCGTGGGACAAGGTGCGCTTCACCGCGCAGACCACGCCGTTCCGCCACCTCGGCTTCTTCCCCGACATGGCGCCGGTCTGGACGTGGATGCGCGAGCGCGTCGCCGGGCTCGACGCGCCCGAGTGCCTCAACCTGTTCGGCTATACCGGCGTGGGCACGCTGGCGCTGGCGAGCGCGCGCGCGCGGATGGTGCATGTCGACGCCTCGAAGAAGTCGGTCGAGGCGGCGCGGGGCAATGCCGCTCTGTCGGGGCTGGCCGACGCGCCGGTGCGCTGGATCATCGACGACGCCGCCAAGTTCGTCGCGCGTGAGGTGCGGCGCGCGCGGCGCTACGATGCGATCCTGCTCGATCCGCCCAAATATGGCCGCGGGCCGACCGGCGAGATCTGGCGGCTGGAGGAGGATCTGCCGGGGCTGATCGCGGATTGCCGGCGGCTGCTCGACGCCGAGTCGCGCTGCCTGTTCCTCACCGTCTATGCGGTGCGCATGTCGGCGCTGGCGATCGGTGAGATGCTGCGCCAGGCCTTCGCCGACCTGCCCGGCACGGTCGAGGCGGGCGAGCTGGCGGTGCGCGAGGAAGCGCGCGGGCTGGCGCTGCCCACCGCGATCTGGGCACGCTGGTCGCGCTAGCCCGTGATCCACCCGGTGTGAACCAGCGGGGTGCTCCTGCGGACGCGGGAGCACGCGCGTGTTGCGAACGTGGCGGATCTCACCTTCGTCAGCGGCGGCGCGTCCGGCGGGAGGAGGCACGCTCCCTGCTGCGGTGCCCCAGCCTAGGCGCGCACCCAGCGGCTGTACGCCGGGCGCAGGACGCCGACTCCCGCCGGCGCCCGGCGCCGCGCTGTCCTCAGCGATCGCGCCGCCCGAGCAGGCGCAGCCGCAGCGCGTTGAGCTTGATGAAGCCCGCCGCGTCGCGCTGGTCATAGGCGCCCTGATCGTCCTCAAAGGTCACCACCTTCTCCGAGTAGAGCGAGTGCGGCGACTTGCGGCCGGTCACCACCGCCTGGCCCTTGTACAGCTTGAGCCGCACCGTGCCGGTCACCTTGGCCTGCGAGTGATCGACCGCGGCCTGGAGCATCTCGCGCTCGGGCGAGAACCAGAAGCCATTGTACACCAGCTCGGCGTAGCGCGGCGCCAGCTCGTCCTTGAGGTGCGCGGCGCCGCGGTCGAGCGTGATCTGCTCGATGCCGCGATGCGCCAGCGCGTAGATTGTGCCGCCCGGCGTCTCGTACATGCCGCGGCTCTTCATGCCAACGAAGCGGTTCTCGACCAGATCGAGCCGGCCGATGCCGTGCTTGCGCCCGAGCTCGTTGAGCTTGGCCAGCAGCGTCGCGGGCGAGCACGCCTCGCCGTTGACTGCGACGCCGTCGCCGCGCTCGAAGTCGATCGTGATCGTCTCGGGGGTGTCGGGCGCGTCCTCGGGGTTGACCGTGCGCGAGTAGACGTAATCGGGCACCTCGTCCCACGGATCCTCCAGCACCTTCCCCTCGGACGAGGTGTGCAGTAGGTTCGTGTCGGTGGAGAAGGGCGCCTCGCCGCGCTTGTCCTTGCTCACCGGGATCTGGTGCGCCTCGGCGAACTCGATCAGCCTGGAGCGGCTGGTGAGATCCCACTCGCGCCACGGCGCGATCACCTTGATGTCGGGGTTGAGCGCGTAATAGCCGAGCTCGAAGCGGACCTGGTCGTTGCCCTTGCCGGTGGCGCCGTGGCTCACCGCATCGGCGCCGACCTGCGCCGCGATCTCGATCTGGCGCTTGGCGATGAGCGGGCGCGCGATCGAGGTGCCGAGCAGGTACAGCCCCTCGTACAGCGCGTTGGCGCGCATCATCGGGAAGACATAGTCGCGCACGAACTCCTCGCGCAGGTCGTCGATGAAGATATGCTCGCGCTTGATCCCCATCAGCTCGGCCTTGGCGCGCGCGGGCTCCAGTTCCTCGCCCTGACCCAGATCGGCGGTGAAGGTCACCACCTCGCACTGATATTCGGTCTGGAGCCATTTCAGGATCACGCTGGTGTCGAGTCCTCCGGAATAAGCGAGGACGACGCGCTTGATCTGGTCGGTCATGGGGCAGGCTCCTTTCGCGCGCGGGCGCTACGCCAGCGTGCCGCGCGAGGCAACCGTGTCGGCGCCGCGCGCGACCGTTCACCGCGCGTACAAGCGCCCGCGGCCAAGCCCCCACCATGTTCAGGACGCCTACCACGCTCGCCGCCGCGCTCGTCGCGCTGCTCGCCACGCCGGCGCTGACCGTCGCCGCGCTGGGGCAGGAGACGCGCGCCAGCGCCACGGCGAAGCTCGATACCGAGTTCGCCGCCTCGGACGCGAACAAGGACGGATATCTCTCGCTCCCGGAACTGGAGGCGCGGATGGCCAAGATGAAGGTGCGCGGCAAGGCGCTCGACCCGGTCCATGCCAAGCGCGTCGCCGCGCTGGTGATGGCGCGCGGCGATCTCGACAAGGACGGCAAGCTGAGCCGCGCCGAATCGGACCAGCTGATGGGCGCGGTCTTCTCGGCCTATGACCTCAATCACGACGGCAAGGTCGACGCTGCCGAGGCCGCGCGCGCCCGCGCCGCCGCGAACGGCGTGGCGAAAGGCGCGACACCGAAGCGATGAGCGCCGGGGGCGGCGCGGGCGCTTCCGCCGCGTGCGGAGGCCGAGCGCGCTCGGCCGGGCAAAGCCCCTGCCTACGTCCGACCGCCATCCCGGCCGCGCGCCGGGATCCATCCTTCCGCGGGAGCAACGCCGGCGACGCTCGCGGCACCATGGATACCGGGTCGAGCCCAGGATAACGGGAGCGACGCGACGATGCTTCGTAGGGGAGGGGAGGAAGCTCCTGTCACGCCGTTGCGATCGGGCGTCGCTAGAAGTCGATCGCGATCCCGTCGCGCTCCCAGTCGCCGTAGCGCACCGGGTCGCGACCGAGCGGGTCGTGCTCGGGGCGATGGAGCGGCTCGGGCGTGGGTACCGGCGGGTTGGGGCTGAGATGCGCCGGCGGCTTCACGTGGTCGGGGCGCTGGCCCATGCGACGTCCTTCCGATTGATCGCTCGCGTCGACAGGCACATATGCGCGCGCATGACCCCCTTCAACCCGCGCGCGCCCGGCTGACATGGCGCGACCCGTTTCCCGCACCGGCGCGCGCGCGCCTTCGCGCGGCCCCGACCCGCTCGGCACCGCCGCCCGCCGCGCCGCGCTGCGCCTGCTCGACGCGGTACTCCGTCGCGGCGAACCGCTCGAGTCCGCGCTCGCGCTCGCGACGCGCGCGCTGCCCGGCGGCCCCGACCGCGGGCTCGCGCACGCCATCGCGGCCGAGACGCTGCGCCGCCTGCCCGATCTCGACGCGCTGATCGACTCGGCGACGCGCCAGCGCCTGCCCGACGATGCCAAGGCGCGCTTCGTGCTGCGCGTCGCGCTGGTCCAGGCGCTCGCGCTCGGCACGCCGCCGCATGCCGCGATCGCGACCGTGCTGCCGCTGGTCGACGGCGGGCCGAAACGGCTGGTCCATGGCGTCTTCGGCACGCTGATGCGCGGCGGCGCGACGCTGCCCGAGGTGCCGACCCTGCCCGCCGCGGTGGCGACGCGCTGGGACGAGCATTGGGGAGCGGACGCCGCCGCGGCCGCGGCCCGCGCGATCGCCGCGCCGCCCCCGCTCGACCTCAGCCTGCGCGACCCCGCCGCCACCGCCGAATGGATCACGCGGCTCGGCGGCACCAGCCTCGCGCCGGGGCACGTCCGCCTGCCCGCGGGCGCGGGCGCGGTGGCCGATCTGCCCGGCTATGCCGAGGGGCAATGGTGGGTGCAGGACCTCGCCGCCTCGATCCCCGCGCGGCTGCTCGCCGCCGCCGCGACGCCGGGCGCGCCGGCGCTCGACCTGTGCGCCGCGCCGGGGGGCAAGACGCTCCAGCTCGCCGCGCAGGGCTATGCCGTCACCGCGGTGGAATTGTCCGAAAGTCGCGCCGCGCGACTTCGCGAGAATGGCGCGCGCACCGGGCTGGCGTTCGACACCGCGATCGCGGACGTGCTCGACTGGGCGCCCGCGCGTCCTGCGGACGCGGTGCTGGTCGACGCGCCGTGCAGCGCCACCGGCATCTACCGTCGCCATCCCGACGTGCTGTATCGCGCGGGCGCGGCGACCGTCGCCGAGATGGCGGCGCTGCAGGCGCGCATCCTCGACCGCGCCGCCGACTGGGTCGCGCCGGGGGGGACCCTGGTCTATGCCACCTGCTCGCTCGAGCCCGAGGAAGGCGAGGCGCAGCTCGCGCGCTTCCTCGCCGCGCGCGGCGATTTCGCCCTCGTCCCGCCGCGGGACGGGGAATTGCCCGACGGCATCGCCGCCGCGCCCGAGGGCTGGGTGCGCACCCTGCCCGGAACGGTCGAGGCGGTGGGCGGGTGCGACGGCTTCTTCGTCGCGCGCGTCTCGCGTGCTTTAACCTGAGGCCGCATCGCGCTAACCCCGCGCGCATGACCAGACCCGTGCGCATCGCCCCCTCGATCCTCTCCGCCGACTTCGCGCGGCTGGGCGAGGAGGTGCGCGCGATCGACGCGGCGGGCGCCGACTGGATCCACATCGACGTGATGGACGGCCATTTCGTCCCCAACATCTCGATGGGGCCGGCGGTGGTGAAGGCGCTGCGCCCGCACACCGCCAAGCCGTTCGACGTCCATCTGATGATCTCGCCGGTCGACGCCTATCTCGACGCCTTCGCCGAGGCGGGCGCGGACACGATCACGGTCCATCCCGAGGCGGGGCCGCACGTCCATCGCACGATCCAGCACGTCAAGTCGCTGGGCAAGCGCGCCGGCGTCGTGCTCAACCCCGGGACGCCGGCCAAGATGCTCGATTATCTGATCGACACGGTCGATCTGGTGCTGGTGATGAGCGTCAATCCCGGATTCGGCGGGCAGCATTTCATCGACAGCCAGCTGCGCAAGATCACCGCGATCCGCAAGATGATCGACGCCACCGGGCGCGCGATCGACCTGGAGGTGGACGGCGGGATCGACCGCGACACCGCGCGGCGTGCGGTCGAGGCGGGCGCGGACGCGCTGGTCGCGGGCACCGCCACCTTCCGCGGCGGGCCGACCTGCTACGCCGACAACATCCGCGCGCTGCGGGGCGACTGAGCGGATGAGCGGTGACGGACGCGGGCCGGCGACCAACGGTCACGAGGCGCAGGACGAGATCGATCCGGGCAAGCGGCTGGTCCGCGCTGCCCCGGGTGCCGGCGCGCCGCTGGCGCATCAGGTGGCGCGCTGGTTCGAGCGGCTGACGTGGCGCACCCCGCTCCACGACCGCCGGCTCGACGGGCAGCACCCGCCCAAATTGCTCGCGGTGCCCGCCGATCCCTTCCCGGGCGACGAGCTGGCGGGCGAGGCGCTGCTCGAGGGCTGGCTGTTCGCGGCGGGGGAGCAGCGCGCGATCGCCGAGCTCGATCCGCTCGCCCCGGCGCGCGCGGGCTTCCTCGACTATCTCCACGGTTTCGCCTGGCTGCGCGACCTCGCCGCGACGGGCGAGCGCGAGCGCGCCGCGGCGGCGGCGGAGACGCTGGCACAGCGCTGGCTGATGGCGCACGGCGACCGCCCGACCGAGCCGGCGTGGCGCCCCGAACTGGCGGCGCGGCGGCTGCTGATGCTGCTGTTCCACGCGCCGCTGCTGCTGTCGTCGAGCAACATGGTGGCGCGCTCGCGCGTGCTCACCGCGGTGGCGCGCGGCGCGCGCTACCTCGATCGCGCCGCGGACAAGGCGCCCGCGGGCGCGCCGCGCGTGCTCGCCTGGGGCGCGGTGACGGCGGCGGGGCTGCTGCTGCCCGGCGGCGAGACGCGCCGCGCGGTGGCGGAGGAGGGGCTGGCGCGCGCGCTCGGTACCGCGCTGTTCGACGATGGCGGGGTGGTCAGCCGCTCGCCCGCGCAACTGCTCGCGGTGATGGAGGCGATCGGGCTCGTCCGCGCGGCCTATGACGCGCGGCGCGAGCCGCTCCCCGCCTTCGCATCCGGGGCGCTGGCGCAGATGACCCCCGCGCTGCTCGGCTGCGCGCTGGGCGACGGCGGGCTGGCGAGCTGGCAGGGCGGGCTGCCGCTCGACGCGACGCGCGTCAACGACGCGTTGCAGGCGAGCGGCGCCTTCGGTCGCCCGCTGCGCCAGTCGCGCAACTGGGGCTATCAGCGGCTGTGCGCTGGCGCGACCGTGCTGCTGGTCGATGCCGCGCCGCCCCCCGCGGCGACGGTGGCGGACGGCGGTTGCGCCTCGACGCTCGCGATCGAGCTGTCGGACGGGGACGAGCGGCTGCTGGTCGGCTGCGGCGGCGCGGGCCAGGCGCGCGCGCGCGGCAACGACGCGATGGCGCAGGCGCTCCGCACCACCGCGGCGCATTCGACGCTGGTGATGGCGGACACCAACTCCACCGCGCTCAACCCCGATGGCACGCTCGGGCGCGGCGTCACCGCGGTGGAGCTGGCGCGACAGGAATCGGAGGCGGGCAGCCGGATCGAGGCGCGTCACGACGGCTATGCGCGCCGTTTCGGCTTCGTCCACCAGCGCACCTTGCTGCTCACCAGCGACGGGCGCGAGCTGCGCGGCGAGGATGCGGTGCTGCCCGCGCCGCAGCCGCCGCGCTGGGGGCGCCGCGTGGAGGGGGCGATGACACCGCTGGCGCTGCGCTTCCATCTCGGGCCGGGGGTCGACGCGGTCGCCACCGCGGACGCGCAGGCGGCGATGCTGCGCACCCCGCGCGGCGTCTTCTGGCAGCTGCGCGCGCGCGCCGACCGGCTGACCGTGGAGGACAGCGTGTGGACCGATCCGAGCGGCCGGCTCGTGCCGACCAAGCAGATCGTGATCGACTCGCTCGCCCCCGCCGGCGGCGCGACGATCGCCTGGGTCCTCCGCCGCGCGCGATAGCGGGGCGGGGGCGCTGGCGCCTAGGCCTGCGCCAGTGCCTCGGCGATCAGGCGGCGGCTGTTCTCCACGCCGTACAGCGCGATGAAGCTGCCCATGCGCGGCCCCTGGCTGGTGCCGAGCAGCGTCTCGTACAGCGCCTTGAACCAGTCGCGCAGCTCGGCGAAGCCGCCCGCCTCACCGAACGAGGCCTTGCCGATCTCGTAGACGATGTTCTGAATGTCCTCGGCGCTCGCCCCTTCGGGCAGCGCGGCGAGCTCGGCGTCGAGCCGCTGGAGCGCGGGCACCTCGACCCCGACCGGCGCGCGGCGGTGGAGCGTCGGGGCCACGAAGTCGCGCGCATAGGCCAAAGCATGGCCGATCAGCCGGTCGAGCGCGGGATAGGTCGCGGGCGAGGCGTCGGGCACGTAATTGGCGAGATAGCCCCACACCTGCTCGCGCGTGGCGTCGCCCCCCATCACGCCGACGAGGTTGAGCAGCAGCCCGAAGGTGATCGGCAGCGTCTCCTCCGGCACCTTGCCGTCGTGGATATGGTGGACCGGATTGCCGAGCCGCTGCGCGATCGGCTGCGTCGGGTAATTGCCGCGGAACTGCCAGTAATCGTCGACCGCGCGCGGGATCACGCCGAAGTGCAGCGCCTTGGCCTTCTTGGGCTCGCGATAGGCGAAGAAGGCGAGGCTCTCCTCCGGCCCGTAGGTGAGCCACTGGTCGAGGCTGAGCCCGTTGCCCTTCGACTTGGAGATCTTCTCGCCCTTCTCGTCGAGGAACATCTCGTAGTTGAAGCCCTCGGGCGGGCGGCCGCCGAGCACGCGCGCGATCTTGGACGATTGCACCACCGAGTCGATCAGGTCCTTGCCCGCCATCTCGTAGTCGACGCCCAGCGCGACCCAGCGCATCGCCCAGTCGACCTTCCACTGCAGCTTGGCCTTCCCGCCCAGCACCGACTGGACGATCCGCTCGCCGCTCGCGTCGGTGAAGGCGATCGTCCCCGCCGCGGCGTCGACCACCTCGACCGGCACCTGCAGCACCACGCCGGTGGTCGGGCTGACCGGCAGCACCGGCGAGTAGGTGGCGCGGCGCTCGGCGCGGAGCGTCGGCAGCATCACGTCCATGATGCCCTGATAGTGGCGCAGCACGCCCTTGAGCGCCGCGTCGAAGCGCCCGCCGGTGTAATAGTCGGTCGAGGAGACGAACTCGTACTCGAACCCGAACCGGTCGAGGAACTGCCGCAGCATGGCGTTGTTGTGCGCGGCGAAGCTGTCGAACTTGCCGAACGGGTCGGGGATGCGCGTCAGCGGCTTGCCGAGATGCTCGGCCAGCATCGCGCTATTGGGCACGTTGTCGGGCACCTTGCGCAGCCCGTCCATGTCGTCGCTGAACGCGATCAGCCGCGTCTTCTGGTCGGACAAAGCGTGGAAGGCGTTGCGCACCATGGTCGTGCGCAGCACCTCGTTGAACGTGCCGATATGCGGCAGCCCGGAGGGGCCGTAGCCGGTCTCGAACAGGATCGCGTCGCCGCCGGGCTTGCCGTCGGGCCAGCGCTTGAGCAGCTTGCGCGCCTCCTCATACGGCCAGGCCTTGGATTCGAGGGCGGCGGACGCGAGCGCGTCGGGGCGAAGATCGTCGGTCATGGTGCGCTGCGACGTAGCGAGACGCGCGCGCCATGGCTATATCGTCGCTTATGTCCTGGTGGGCCGCCCTTCTCCTGTTCCTCGTCACCGTCGCGCTGATGGAGGGCTTCGCCTATGTCATGCACCGCTGGGTGATGCACGGGCCGGGCTGGTTCCTCCACGCCAGCCACCATCGCGCGCGCGCCGGCAATTGGGAGCTCAACGATCTCTACGCGGTGATCTTCGCGGTGCCGTCGTTCGTGATGATCCTCGGCGGGGTGCAGCTCGGCTGGTGGCCGGGCTTCACCTGGATCGGCGCGGGGATCGCGGCCTATGGCGCGATCTATTTCGGCTTCCACGACGTGATCGTGCACAAGCGGCTGCCGACGCGCTACCTGCCCAAATCGGCCTATATGAAGCGGATCATCCAGGCGCACCGGCTCCACCACGTGGTCGAGACCAAGCATGGGACGGTGAGCTTCGGCTTCCTCGTCGCGCCCCGGCCCGAGGCGCTCAAGGCCGAGCTCAAGCGTCGCAACCGCGCGGGGGTGCGCCGCTCGCTCGGCGCGGTGGAGTGAGCACGACGCTGTCCTGCGCTTAGCCCGCCGCGCTGGAGGCTGATTCGTCCGAGCCGACCCCGCTCCCGCGCACGCGGCGGACCAGAGCGGCAGGCGGTCGCTTCTGTGATCCTGGCCTTCCGCGTCCGCCGCGCGACGCTCGGACGGCGCCGTCGACCCGGCGACCGCGGGGCCGGCCAGGCTAGAGGTGATCCGCGCGCCAACAGTCGCGCGCTCAGCCGGGGATGAGCCCCAGCCGATCGAGCAGCGCCATCGCGGCGTGCGGCGCGCGCACCTTGGCGCCGTTGATCATGAACACGAACGTGTCGCGCGGGCGGACCGGTGCGGGCGCGGCGACATAGGGCAGTCCCTCGGGTGAGCGCCCCGCCGCCCAGTCGCGCGCCACCGCCGCCCAGCGGTCGAGTGCCGCGGCGGGATAGCCGGCGGGCTCGTCCTCGCGCGCGTCCTCGAGCCGCGCGTAGACGAAGTCGCCGGAAATATCGGCCAGCGCGGGATAATCCGCCGAATCGCCGTGGACGATGGCGACGCCCGCGCCGCGGCACAGCGCGACGAAGCCGGCGTCGGCGAAGCTCTCGTGGCGCACCTGGATCGCGTGGCGCAGCGCGACGCCGTCGTGGCGCGCGGGCAGCAGCGCGAGAAAGGCGGCCATGTCGTCGGGATCGTAGCGGCGCGTCGCGGGCATCTGCCACAGGATCGGGCCGAGCGCGTCGCCCAGTTCGGTGATCCCCTGGCCGACGAAGCGCGCCACCGACTCGCCCGCCTCCGCCAGCACCTTGCGCGTGACGCAATAACGCGACGCCTTGAGCGCGAAGACGAAGCCCGCCGGCGCGGTGGCGCGCCAGCCCGCGAAGGTGGCGGGCTTGAACGAGGAATAGAAGGTGCCGTTGACCTCGATCGCGGTGACGCGACGGCTGGCATATTCCAGCTCGCGCTTGGCGGGCCATCGCTCCGGATAGAAGGTGCCGCGCCATGGCTCATAGGTCCAGCCGCCGATGCCGACCCGAATCGCTGCCTCGTCCGTCATGCCCCCGGGGTGCCGCGCCGCGCGCGCGCTGTCGAGGGGGGCGCGGCGCGACGCTGCCGCGCATGCCACTCGGCGCGGGTCAGCAGCGCGTCCAGATCCTCGGGCGCGATATCGAAGGTCTCGTGCAGCTCGGCCAGCGCCGCGTCGATGTCGGCGGCGTGGAGCCCCGCCTCCACCGGTGCGGCGGGGCGGTGCGGATAGGAGCGACCGGTGAGCCGATGGATCAGCAGCCCCAGCGCCACCAGCGCGATCGAGTTGAGCGCGACGGGCACCAGCGCGAAGCCGAAGCCAGCGGCATGGACCGCGGGTCCGCCGATCACCGCGGTCAGCGCGGCGGCGCCGCCCGGCGGGTGGAGGCAGCGCAGCAGCGACATGACGAGGATGGCGAGCCCCACCGCGATCCCCGCCGCCGCCGCCGCGCCGGGAACGAGCCGGTACACCGCCACGCCGACCAGCGCCGAGACTAGATTGCCCCCGATCACCGGCCAGGGCTGCGCCAGCGGGCTGGCCGGCACCGAGAAGACCAGCACCGCGGAGGCACCCACGGGAGCGACGATCAGCGGCAGATCGGCGCGCGCGAGCGGCAGCAGCGCGGCGACGAGCAGCGTCGCGGCGATCCCCAGCGCCGCGCCGAGGCAGGCGACGAGCCGGTCGGACAGCTGGGCGCCGGACAGGAGCGGCTTGAACAGGCGCGGCGTCATGCGCCGCGCTGTGGCGCGCCGCCGCCGCGCCGTCAACGCGGCCGGGCCACGCCCGCCATTCCCCGCAGCGGCAAAACGAGCGACCCGGCCGCGCCCTGTCGCTTCGCCCCGCCACCGGGCAGGATCACCGACGGATCGCCGTCATATCAGGAAGAGAGTGAGCATGGACCGCCCGATCGAGCTCCGCCCCGCCACGCCGGACGATGCCGCCGCGACGATCGCGCTGTGGCACGACGCCGCGCTGGTGGCATCGCACAACGATCCGGCGGCCGATTTCGCCTTCGCGCTCGCCGGCCCCTCGTCGACCGTGGTGCTCGCGACGGCGGGCGCGACGGTGGTGGGCAGCGTGATGGTCGGCCACGACGGCCATCGCGGCTGGCTCTATTATCTCGCGGTCGCGCCCACGCGCCGCCGCGCGGGACTGGGGCGCGATCTGGTCGCGGCGGCGGAGCGCTGGCTCGCCGCGCGCGGCGTGCCCAAGGTGCATCTGATGGTGCGCGAGGACAATCGGGCGGTGGCCGGCTTCTACGAGCGGCTGGGCTATGCCGACATGCCGCGCGTGCTGATGAGCAAGTGGCTCCACCCCGGATGATGCGATTGGACCTGTCGGGCATTGCCGGCGCCACGCGCGCCCGACCGCGGGGTTGCGGGGCAGGGCACGTGGCCCTACCCCTGCGTCGATAATACCATTCTGATACCGGAGGACGCATGACGACGCACCGAGGCCCGCTGGCTCTCCTGGCCCTGTTCGTCGGGCTCGCGCTTCCCGTCGTGCCCGCCGCCGCCCGCCCGGCGCCCGCGACACTGCCCGCGATCTTCCCGGCGCCCGCGGCGATCGCGCTGGGCAACGGGTCGTTCGCGCTCGGTGAGGCGGTGGTGCTGGTGGCCGCGCCGGGCGCGGATGCCGCGACCGTCGCTTTGGTGCGCAGCGCGCTGGCCGAGCGCGGGATCGCGGTGAGCGCCGCCGCGCGCCTGCCCGCCACGCTCGACCGCGCGCACGTCGTCGTCGGCGGCGGCGATTCCGCACCGGTCCGCGCCGCGCTCGCGCGCGCGGGCGCGACGCTCGACGACCAGCCCGAGGGCTATACGCTCGCGACCGTGGCGCGCGACGCCGGGCTGGTGGTGCTCGCCGGGCGCGACGCCGCGGGCCAGTTCCACGCCGCGCAGACCTTCCGCCAGTTGCTTCGCCGCGACGCGCTGCCCGCGCTGGTGATCCGCGACCATCCCGCGATGCCGATCCGCGGCACGATCGAGGGCTTCTACGGCGCGCCCTGGACGACGCAGGACCGGCTGCGCCACCTCGCTTTCCTCGGCAGCGTCAAGGCCAACACCTATGTCTACAGCCCCAAGGACGATCCGTTCGCGCGCGACCGCTGGCGTGAGCCCTATCCCGCCGCGACGCTGACCGAACTGGGCACGCTGGTCGATGCGGCGCGCGCGCAGCACGTCGATTTCGTCTACGCCATCTCGCCGGGGCCGAGCGTGTGCTTCTCCGACCCCGCCGATCTCGCCGCGCTGGAGCGCAAGTTCGACGCGCTGCGCGGGCTCGGCGTCCACCGCTTCTACGTCGCGCTCGACGATATCGAGTATAAGAAGTGGAATTGCGCGGGCGACGAGGCGCGCTTCGGCGCCGCGGGCGCGGCCGCGGCGGGCACCGCGCAGGCGCAGTTGCTGAATGCGGTCCAGACCGGGCTGGTGCGGCGCGATCCCGACGCGCGCCCGCTCATCATGGTGCCTACCGAATATTATGACGCCAAGGAGAGCCCCTACAAGGCCGCACTGCGCGAGCGGCTCGATCCGCGCATCGTCGTGCAATGGACCGGTACCGACGTCGTGCCCCCCGCCATCTCGATCCCCGATGCCAAGGCGGCGACCAAGGCGTTCGGGCGCAAGACGCTGTTGTGGGACAATTATCCCGTCAACGATTATGCCCAGACGACCGGGCGGCTGCTGCTCGCCCCTTATGCGCGGCGCGAGGCGGGGCTGGCGGGCGAGCTCAGCGGTATCCTGTCCAACCCGATGAACCAGGAGGCGCCGAGCCGCGTCGCGGTGACCGGTGTGGCGGCGTTCGCGTGGAACGACCGCGACTATGACGCCGAGCGGACGTGGCACGCCGCCGCGCGCGCGCTGGCGGGCGACGACGCGCGCGCCACCGCGGCGCTGCTGACCTTCTTCGACACCCAGCACCTCGCCCCCACCTTCGGCAGCCAGCCGTGGCAGGAGCAGGCGCCGCGGCTCAAGGCGGTGCTGGACGGGGTGCGCGCAACACTCGCCGACGGCGACGCGACCGCGCGCGCTGAGGCGGTCGCGACGCTGGCGGCGGAGGCGGACGCGATCGCCGCCGCTCCCGACGTGATCCGCGCGGGCGCGGTGGACCCGGGGTTCGCGGCACAGTCGGCGCCGTGGCTCGACGCGATGGCGCGCTGGGGGCGCGCGCTCCAGCTCAGCGCGGCGGGGCTGGGCGCGGCCGAAGCGGGCAATCCGGCGGCGAACGGCTATTTCGCCGCGTCGCGCCGGCTCGCGGCGGAGGCGGCGGCGGTGCCGACGATCAAGGGCGCGACCCGCTTCGACGGGACGGTGAAGATCGCCGACGGCGTGCTCGACCGCTTCGTCGCGGACGCGCCGACGCTGATCGCCGCACCGCCGGCGCGGTGAGGCGGGAGAGGCGCGACGCGGCCACGCGCGCGCCTCCTCTCTCAGGGGCAGAGGTCGGGAAGGTCACCGACCGCGCGCGTGTGATCCACCTGGTTCGAACCAGCGGGGTGCTCCTGCGGACGCAGGAACCCGGGGTCGGACCTTCAGCGGCACGGCGCAGTTCAGTAACGTGCACGTACCCACCGACGATGTGGTGGCGAACTGGCGGCTATTCCACCGGCCCAAGCCTTTCGCGGCCGAAGCACGATCCTATGCGAGGACGAAGACCGGACGAACGTACGCGAACGAGTACCATTTCGCCTTCACCTTCCGTGACGGCAAGATCGCGCGTCTGAGGGAATATACCGATCTCCTGCACGTCCAAGAGATCTTCGGGTGAACATGAGGCGCGAAGGTCTCACCGGCCAGCTCCAGCGGCGCTGCTCCCTTCCGCGCCGCCAACGCACCCGGACGGCTCTCGGCAGCGATCGAGGCTCGCTTCCCATCCTACCAGCCTGCGAGCGGCGGCCTCCTAGCCGGCGATCTTCAAAAATTCTTTGTAGCTGATCCCGTTCCGGGCTCACTACCGACGGCCGCCTCGAGAAGTCACATCGCCGGCATCGCAAACGGGGCGCTGGCGATGAGCCATGCTCCAGCATGAAGGAGTATCGCCGTGACCAAGACCATGAAGGCCGCCGTGCTCACCCGCTTCGGTGGCCCGGACGCGTTCGAACTGCGCGACGTACCGGTGCCCGACGTCGGCGCGCGCCAGGTGCGCGTGCGGGTCCACGCCACCGCGATCAACCCGCTCGACTATCAGATCCGCCGCGGCGACTATGTCGACTACGTGCCGCTGCCCGCCATCATCGGTCACGACATCTCCGGCGTCATCGAGGAAGTCGGTTCGGAGGTGCATGACTTCCAGATCGGCGACGAGGTCTATTACACGCCGAAGATCTTCGGCGGCGCGGGCTCCTATGCGGAGCAGCACGTCGCCGACGTCGAACTGGTCGGTCGCAAGCCGCGCAACATCACGCATGCGGAAGCGGCGAGCCTGACGCTGGTCGGCGGTACGGTCTGGGAAGCGTTCGTCCAGCGTGCCCAGTTGCAGGCGGCCGAGACGATCCTGATCCACGGCGGCTCGGGCGGTGTCGGAACGATCGCCGTGCAACTGGCCAAAGCGATCGGCGCGCGCGTGATCACGACCGCGCGCGCGCGCGACCACGATTTCGTGCGCTCGCTCGGCGCCGACGAGACGATCGACTATACCGCCGAGGACTATGTGGACGCTGTTGCCCGGCTGACGCATGGCGAGGGCGTGAACGTCGTCTTCGACACGATCGGGGGTGACGCGCTCACGCGCAGCCCGCTCGTTCTCGCCGATGGGGGTCGGGTCGTCAGCCTCGTCGATATCGCGCAGCCGCAGAATCTGATCGAGGCCTGGGGCAAGAATGCGGCGTACCATTTCGTGTTCACGCGCCAGAACCGCGGCAAGCTCGATGCGCTCACCCGATTGATCGAGCGCGGTCTGGTCAAACCCGTGGTCGGCGCCACGCTGCCGCTCGCCCGCATCGGCGAGGCGCACGAGCTGCTGGAGAACGGCTCGGCGCGAGGGCTCCGCGGCAAGGTGGTGATCGACGTCTCGGGCGCGGCGAGCGCCTGACGTGACGGTGGACGGTCGCGCCTTGCGCCGCGGCCGTCCGCCGCTCTCGCGTCAATAGCGCGACGATCATCGCCCGGTGTCGTGATGGCGCGCGCCTGCGCGAGCGCGACCCTGCACGAGCGTGTGTCCGATGGAGGATTGTCCGATGCCTTTCACGGCCGACGCCAGGGCCACCGGTGGAGCGCTACTGCCCCGCCACGATGAAGCCCAGGTACCGCGCGCCCCGGAAGCGATGCTGGGCGACGGTCTGATAGGCGGGGCTGCGATACCAGCGTCGCGCCGCGGCATGTGGGGAAACTGGAGGAAGACCGCGCCCTCCACGGCCTCCCCCTCGAGCGTCTCGATCGCGCCATAGTCGGCCAGGAACGTCACGTCATGACCTTCGAAGCTGGCGTCGACCTTGTCGAGATAGGTCTGGAACTCGGCGGGATCGACGATCCCGTTGCGCAGGAACACGGCATAGGCTGGCATCTGGGTCGGTCCTTTCGAGACGAATGTCGGCCGAGCGAGCGGCCGCCCGCCGGTGACCGGCGCGGCAGCTGCCGGCGAGCGTCGCGCATCGCCTCAGAAGCCTTCCAGCACGATCTTGCCGCGGGTGCCGCCGCCCTCGATCATGGCATGGGCGCGCTTGAGATTCGCGGCGTTGATGGACGCGATCCGCTGGGTGACCGTCGTGCGCAGCTTTCCCGCGTCGACGAGGTGGCCGACCTCGTCGAGGATGCGGCCCTGCTCGCCCATGTCGGGCGTGCCATAGATCGCGCGCGTGAACATCAGCTCGTGGTGGATCGACACCGCCTTGCGCTTGAACGCCATGACGTCGAAGCCGTCCGGATCGTCGATCAGGCAGAAGCGGCCCTGAGGCGCGATCAGCTCAACGACCTCGGCGACGTGATCGGCCGTGTGCGTGGTCGAGAACACGAAGGCCGGTGCACCGATGGCGAGCGCCGCGACCTGCGCCGCCAGCGGTCTGGAATGATCGAGCACGTGATGCGCGCCGAGTTCCCCGGTCCACGCCTGCGTCTCGGGACGGGAGGCCGTCGCGATGACGGTCAGGTCGGTGCGCTGACGGGCGATCTGCACCGCGACCGAACCCACGCCACCGGCACCGCCGATGATGAGGATCGCCGGGGCCGCGCCCGGTACCGGCCTGTTCACGTCGAGGCGGTCGAACAGCGCCTCCCATGCGGTCAGCGAGGTCAGCGGCAGGGCCGCGACCTCGGACCAGTCCAGCGACGAGGGCTTCCTGCCGGTGATCCGCTCGTCGACGAGATGCAGTTCCGCATTGGTACCGGGTCGCGTGATCGAACCGGCATAGTAGACCTGGTCGCCGGCCTGGAAGAGCGTCGCCTCCGGACCGACGGCGCGCACGATGCCGGCCGCGTCATAGCCCAGTATCTTCCACTCGCCCTCCGGCGGCGCAGCGCTGCGACGCACCTTATAGTCCACCGGATTGACCGAGACCGCGCGCACCTCGACGAGGAGATCGCGTCCGGTCGGCGACGGATCGGGAAGCTCGATGTCGACCAGAGCGTCCGCGCGGTCGATCGATCCGGGCAGTTGGTAACCGACGGCCTTCATGTCTGCGTCTCCGATTGTGTTGGCCGGCGAGATAGGCCGCGATGGCCACACCAGCCATACGCACAAGTTTTGCACCCAGTGCACGAAGGGATACCGCGATGGTGAAGGCCCGCCACGCCCATCTGGACTGCAGTCCCGGCTGTGCCGTGGAGGCGGCGATCAGCCTGATCGACGGCAAGTGGAAGTGCGTCGCGCTCTGGCACCTGCAGGAGAAAGGCGTGGTCCGCTTCAACGAGCTGATGCGACTGATCCCCGGCGTCACGCAGCGGACCCTGACGAACCAGCTCCGCGAGATGGAGGCGGACGGCCTGATCGATCGGGTGGTGTACCCGCAGGTCCCACCCCGGGTCGAGTATAGCCTCTCCGATCGCGGACGGACCTTCCTGCCGATCCTGCGAGCACTGTCGGCCTGGGGCGAGGCCAACATGGATCTGTTCCGCCGATCGTCGCGGACTCGTCCCGATACCGACCCGAGAGCCGTGGCGCCGCACCGGCTCACCCCGTCGTGACCTGCGCCGGTTCCGGCTCACGCACTCGCCTTCGGCACGAGGCCGTGGGTCGCGAGGTCGATCACGCGCTCCGCGGACGGGAGCGCGCCGTCCGTGACGGCCGCCGCGGCCAACCTGTCCTGGCAGACGCGCATCAGCCGCCCGTAGAGTTTGCGCTCGGCCGGCGTCATGCTGCCGTCGATCCGCGCGAGGTCCTTGGCGGTTCCGCCGACCTGCGCCTCGATACCGCAGGCGGAGGCGATGAGCACCTCGATGCCGAACGGCTCCAGCTCGGCGCGGTAGGCGGCCGAGAACGCCTCGACCGCGGCGCGGGCGGCGCTGGACGGCCCATCGAAGAGGCTGGCGGTCCCCGGCGCGCAGGGATTGACCTGGATGATGCGGCCGTGCGCCTTGCGCAGGGCGGGGAGCCGGGCGCGGACCGCATCCATGGATCGACGCTCGCCGCGCTGCTCTGCCGCATCGATCGAGGAGCGATGCCGTCAGCATGCTATTCAACGAGCCTCGCCGAGTTCTTCCGGAGCGGAGACCGCGAGAATGCCGCGGCTACCGGGGCGTGGCGGAGCGTCATGATCTTCCTTGACTTGGCTGAGGGGGTTTTGTCCGGGTCGCTGGTCAAGTGACGCTGACGAGCCCGACTGTGCCGTCCTGTGTGCTGCGCCGGTAGACCTGCGGGCTGCGACAGCGCGTCGCAACAGCCGGAACGTTCCACTTTCGGGGAGCACGCGGGATCCCAAGTCGCGCGACGAAGCTCGACCAGTCCGGATGGAAGGGCGTCCTAGAACAAGCGATTACGCCACAGTTGAGAAGAAGGTCGCGCGCGATGAATCGTCGCTTCCACGCGCGTTGCTACGTGGATGCGATCGGCAAATCTGAACCTGCCTTAAAGGACCGTACTCACCTCATCCCGAATGCGGATCGGGTTCGCGTACCTTCCCAGGATGACCGTGGTCGCATTCGAGCAAGTCGCGGTCCCAACCACCGAGGCTCGCCGCCGCGACATAGGTGCTCTGAAGGAAAGCGAGCAGTGCCTCGTCACTGTCCCCGGCCGATCGCACCGCCTCATAGGGCAGGATGAACTCCGCGAGATCGGCATTCCACGACGCAGCCGCCGGCGCAACGGCCGCATCGGCGAACCCATCGGGCGCTGGATAGGCATAGGCGTAGAACGAAGCGTCCTCCACCGCACCGCCGCCTGGCCAAAAGCCGGCCGAGGAAACCTCGCGGTCATAGGCCTCTTGGGCGACCTGATCGGGGAGGGCGGGAATGCCGCCGCCGTGTTGTGGCGCGCGTCGGCCGGAGAAGCGCGTGACCGCGAGATCGAAACTGCCCCAGAAGAGGTGGACGGGGCTGCACTTGCCGAGGAACGACGTGCGGAACCGCTTGAAGACCCGATCGATCGAGATCAGCGCGCGGTGATATCGGCGGACCGCGTCGGCGTCGTACGGCCGCTGCCTCTGGTCCTCGTCGAACGGGACGGGTGACTCCACTTCGTTGGGACGGCGGTCGAACCGCGCGGCACCGCCGAGTTCGACGATCATCGCGACGAAGGACGAGTGGAATGCAGCGACGGTCATCGGCCGCAACGCGAAGCTGGCCGAAAGCCCTTCGCCGTTGGTGCCAACGACCATATGCTCGATCAGGTCGAACGCGACCTCGATGCCCGGTCCATCGGGCACCAGCGACGTGGTGACCCCAGTGGCGGTCACGTAGAAGGTAGCGTGCCAGGAGTGGTTGATCCACGGCGTCCGCGCGAGCCGGTACTTGCCGACGACTTGCATATACAGGTGAAGCGCTTCGCAGGTGTCGCGCCACTCCGCGTAGCTGATCCTGGGCCACTCGTCGGACAAGGCGACCTCCTCCAGAAACGTGCGCCGGCGCGCGCACAAATGGGCCCTTCACCGGAATTGTCTCACTCTGCTTTCCGCTACGCTAGCCACGACGGGCGCGACGCGGTGTTCCTGATCTCGCGACGCGGCGTCGGCTGGGCCGTGATGTGACACTCGGAAACGAAGGGAGGCGCTTGACCCTGTAGCAGCTACAGACCTTATGGGCCTTCCTCGCAAGCGTCGCGACGACCGCGCCGCGCATGTTGAGGACGGTGATGTGCGCTACCGAGCGGGCCGCAACATCTTGGAGGTGTCGTCGCTTGGGCTCGCGAGTCTGGCCCTGACGGCGACCGCCGCAGCAGCGCAGGACCGACCGGCGACGCCAGCGCAGCAAGCACCTGTCGAGGAAGCCGAGGAGGGCGGGGAGATCGTCGTGCAGGCGACCCGCACCGGCCGCCGTGTGCAGGACGAGCCGATCCGGGTCGAGGCACTGGACCGCGGAGAGATCGAAGAGAAGATCGCGATGGTGCCCGGCAACATCGCCATGCTGGTGAGTGAGACGCCGGGCCTGCGCGTTCAGGTCACGTCGCCGGCGCTGGGCGCGGCGAACGTCCGCGTGCAGGGGCTGAAGGGGCGCTACACACAAATCCTCGCCGATGGCCTGCCGCTCTACGGCGGGCAGACCCCTTCCATCGGTCTTCTCCAGATACCGCCGACCGATCTGGGCCAGGTCGAGATCATCAAGGGCGCGGCGTCGGCGCTCTACGGCCCGTCCGCGCTGGGCGGCGTCGTCAACCTCGTGTCGCGGCGGCCGTCGCCGGTGCAGCAAGGCGAGCTCTTGCTGAACGCGACGAGCCGCGGCGGTCAGGACGTGACCGCCTATAACTCGGGTCCGCTGAACGATGCGCTCGCCTACTCGCTGACCGGCGGGTTCAACCGGCAGCGCCGGCAAGACATAGACGGCGACGGTTGGGCCAACCTAGCGGGCTATGATCGCTGGACGATCCGGCCGCGGCTGTTCTGGGAGGGCGCGAGCGGCGCGAAAGCCTATCTGACCGTCGGCGCCCTCGCCGAGCAGCGTCGCGGCGGCACGCTGCCCGGCCGCATGGTGCCGGACGGTTCGCCCTTCGCCCAGGATCAGCGTAGTCGGCGGTTCGACGCCGGCCTCACCGCGCAGACCCCGATCGACGGCGTTGGTACGCTCTATCTGCGCGCATCGGGCGTCACCCAGGCGCACCGGCACACCTTCGGCGACGTGATCGAGAACGACCGCCACGACACCGTCCTGACCGAGGCGTCGCTGGGCGGCGGCACCGGCGGTACGACCTGGCTCGCCGGCGCGGCCTATCAGGTGGACAGCTATCGCTCCCGCACTCTCCCCGCCTTCGACTATACCTACCGGGTGCCGGCGCTGTTCGTGCAGGCCGAGCAGAAGCTGTCGACGGACCTGACGCTGGCGGGCAGCGCGCGAATCGACGGCCACAGCGAGTATGGCACGCGCGTCAGTCCGCGCGTGTCGGCGCTGTTCAGGCCCGGCCCCTTCACCGTGCGCGCGTCGCTGGGCCGGGGATCCTACGCGCCGACGCCCTTCATCGAGGAGGTGGAGGCGGCCGGGCTGTCGCGAATCGTGCCGCTGCGAGGTCTGCGCGCCGAGACGGCCGACACCGCCTCGATCGACTTCGGCTATGCGCGAGGGGCCATCGAGGCGAGCCTGACGCTGTCCGGGTCGAACATCGATCATGCCGTCCAGCTCCGCGACGTGAGCGCCACCCGCGCCGAGCTGGTCAACGCCGATGGCGTGACGCGCACGCGCGGGGCCGAACTCCTGCTGCGCTATCGCCTCAATGCGATCACCTTCACAGGCAGCTACGTCCACACGGATGCGCGCGAACCGAACCCGGACGGCATCGGCCGGCGCCTGGTCCCGCTCACCCCGCGCGATACCGCCGGGCTGACGGCGGTGTGGGAGAAGCACGATCGCGGCCGGATCGGGCTGGAGGCTTATTACACTGGCCGCCAGAGCCTCGAGGACAACCCCTATCGCAGCCGGAGCCGTCCCTATGTCGAGCTGGGGGTGATGGGCGAGCTGAAGCTGGGCAAGGTCAGCCTGTTCCTCAACGCCGAGAACCTGCTGGACGTCCGCCAGACCCGCTACGACCCGCTGCTGCTGCCCCGGCGCGCGCCGGACGGGGCGTGGACCGTCGATGCCTGGGGGCCGCTCGACGGGCGCACGATCAACGGCGGCGTCCGCTTCCGGTTCGGTGCGGAGTGAGCCAGCTCGACAAATGCCTTGGCGGTTATCTGCCAGCCCCCCGGAGACGCCGAGGATCGTAGTGACCGCTATATCCGGCCGGTGCCGAAGACGCCGAGCGCAGCGGTGACGATCTCGACACCGAACATGCCGTCGTTGATGGCGAGCGCGATCCACAGCACGCGCCGCCATGCGCGCGCGTCGTCCCGGTCGGTGGGAGCGGCACAGCCGCCGCAGCATCCGCCTGCCATGTCGTCACCTCTTGAAGCCGAGCGCGACACCCCCTCTAATGTCTGTAACAGCTACAGGGTCAAGGGCATGGCGCTGACGATCGGCGATCTGGGAAAAGCCACCAACACCAAGGTCGAAACGGTCCGCTATTACGAGCGCATTGGCCTGCTGCCGAAGCCGCCCCGTAGTGGCGGCAACTACCGTACCTATGGCGCGGCTGAGCTGGGACGGCTGTCGTTTATCCGGCGCGCGCGCGACCTCGGCTTCTCGATCGATCAGGTGCGCACGCTGCTGGGCCTGTCGGACGATCGGACGTGCGACTGCGCCGCCATCGACCGTATCGCCAGCGAGCATCTGCGCGCGGTGGACCGCAAGCTCGCCGACCTGACCGCACTCCGCCGCGAACTGAAGACGGTCATCGACTCCTGTGACGGCGGCACCGTGGCTGAATGTCGGATCATCGAAGCGCTCGGGCCGGCGGTCGACGGCTGAAACTTCCCAAACATCGGTCTTGTAAACGATCCGCCTTTTTCATCTGTCGATCGATGCCGAGAACGGCCACGCCGTCTCTCTCCCATTCCCATCTGGATGGGGCTTGTCCATTTCTTCAACGGCTGCATCGCTCTGACACGATCGATCGGTGAGACTGATGTCGATCGCGACACCCGGATAGCGATCCACCGAGAGCAGTATGACGGCTCGTCTGCTGCTCCCCCCATGCTTCCCCGCGATCAGGGCGGGGCGGGAACGCAGGAAAACGGCCCAGAAGGACCGCCGTCATCGCACCACAATGTTCGGAAAGACTGGAGCGGGCGAAGGGATTCGAACCCTCGACCCCAACCTTGGCAAGGTTGTGCTCTACCCCTGAGCTACGCCCGCTCTGGCGCCTGTGCCGCCCCTGTTCGTCAGGACCGGCTGGGTGAGGCGCGGCCACTAGCAGCGGCCCCGACGCCCGGCAACAGCTTTTTACACGGAAGCGCATTTTTCTCCCGCACGTGCGAATTGACCCCGATCAGCCCTGACCTTACGTCCCGCTGGCATGACCGCTCCAACGATCCTGCTCGTCGAGGATGATCCCTCGCTCCGCATGCTCACCGCGCGCGCGCTGCAGGAGAATGGCTTCGCGGTGCGCCCCGCCTCCGCCGCGCCCGAGATGTGGCTCGCGCTCGATTCGGGGCCGGTCGACCTCGTGCTGCTCGATATCATGCTGCCCGGCACCAGCGGGATCGACCTGTGCCGCTCGCTGCGCCAGAAGAGCGACGTGCCGATCATCTTCATGTCGGCGCGCGCGAGCGAGACCGACCGCGTCGTCGGGCTCGAACTGGGCGCGGACGATTATATCGCCAAGCCGTTCGGCACGCGCGAGCTGGTGGCGCGGGTGCGCGCGGTGCTGCGCCGCCCCGCGCTCGACCGCCGCGCCGGCGCGGGCGACCAGGGCATGCTGACCTTCGACGGCTGGACGATCAACCTGCCGCGGCGCGAGCTCAGCTCCCCCAGCGGCGCGATCGTCGACCTCACCGGCGCCGAGTTCGACCTGCTCGTCGTGCTGGCGGACCATGCGCAGCGCGTGATCGCGCGCGAGCGGCTGATCGAGCTCAGCCGGACACGGCTGGGCGACAGTTCGGACCGCTCGATCGACGTGCTGATCAGCCGGCTGCGCCGCAAGCTCGGCAGCGCTGGGGCCCCTGCGCCGATCGTGACGGTGCGCGGGGTCGGCTATATGCTCAACGCCCCGGTCGAGCGCGGCTGACGCCGCCGCGGATGCGCTTCCTGCGCCGCCCCGCGTTCGGCCTGCTCGGCCAGGTGGTGGCGATCCTGCTGCTGACGCTGGTGATCGAGTTCGGCGCCAGCACCCTGCTGTACGAGCGCGCCAGCCGCTTCGCGGTGCGCGACGACGAGGCCAACCGGCTCGCCGAGCATCTCGTCATCAGCCGCCGCCTGCTCGCCGAACGCCCCGCGGCGCAGCGCGAGCGCATGGCCGCGGAACTCACCACCGAGCGCTACGCGCTGCGCTGGAGCGAGGCGCTGCCCCCGCCGCCCCCGATCGCGCCCGCGCTCGACGAGATGCAGCGGCAGGTGATCGAGTGGGAGCCCTCGCTCGCCGCGACCGACCTCCGGCTGCGCGTGCAGACCCCGGGGCGGCGCTCGGTGGTGACCGGCGGCTTGCGGCTCGACGACGGCAGCTGGCTGTATTTCCGCACGCTCGAGCCGGTCGCGACGATCAACCTCGCGTTCGAGCGGATCGCGCTGGCGATGGTGCCGGCGATCGCGCTGATGGTGCTGGGCGGGATCCTGCTGCGCCGCGTGCTGCTGCCGCTGCGCCGGCTCGCCGCCGCGGCCGAGCGCGTCGGCCACGGCGACGTCGTGCCGGTGGAGGAGGACGGGCCGGGCGAGGTGCGCCGCGTGATCGGCGCGTTCAACCGCATGCAGGACCGTATCCAGGCGCTGATCGCGGGGCGCACGCAGGCGCTCGCCGCGGTGGGGCACGACCTGCGCACGCCGCTGGCGCGGCTGCACCTGCGCACCGAGTCGCTGCCGCGCTCCGAGACGCGCGAGGCGATCGCGCACGATGTCACCGAGATGGAGGCGATGATCACCTCGCTGCTCGCCTTCCTCGGCGGCGAGGCCGAGCCCGAGCCGCCGGGCGCGGTGGATCTGGCGGTGATGTGCGCGACGATCATCGACGACGCGCAGGATCGCGGCGCCGACGCGCGCTACGAAGGGCCGGACCATTGCGAGTGGAGCGTGCGGCGGCTCGGCTTCAAGCGCGCATTGGTCAACCTGGTCGAGAACGCGCTCCACTACGGCGAGCGCGCGACGCTGACGCTGCTGCCGCCCGACGGCGCGCTGACGATCCGGGTGGAGGACGACGGGCCGGGCATCCCCGACGACGAGCTCGACCGCGTGCTCGAACCGTTCGTGCGGCTCGACCCCGCGCGCGGGCGCGACACGGTGGGCTTCGGGCTGGGCCTGCCGATCGTCCAGCTCGCGGTCGCCGCCGAGGGCGGGACGCTGACGCTGTCGAACCGTCCCGAGGGCGGGTTGCGCGCGGAGATCGTCCTGCCGCGACGGTGAGGGGACGCGGCACTTCGATGGAGGGCGCGCCTCCGCAAGGTGTCGTTGCTTCTCGGCCCACCCGCGCGCGGCGAGCAACACAACGACACGTCGTGGCCGAACAGTGGACATCGCGCGGCGCTACTACCTGGACGATTACTCATCGGGAGGTCGTCGCCGTGAACCAGGCCGTCGGACGCGTGTTCAGTCTCGCGGAGCCGCGCTTGCCGCGGTCGCGCGATCTCCCTCGAGGCGACCGGACGGTCGCGCGCGGCGGGATCGCGTGATGGTCAGCGTCACTCATCCCACGACGCAGGCCGCGGCGGTCGCCCGCCCGGGTGTCTCGGTGCCGTCGCTCCGCTTCCTCGGCCGCGATCTCACCGCCTCGATCGTCGTCTTTCTCGTCGCCATGCCGTTGTGCATGGGGATCGCGATCGCCTCGGGCGTGCCCGCGGAGAAGGGCCTCATCACCGGCATCATCGGCGGCATCGTCGTCGGCGCGATCGCGGGCTCGCCGCTCCAGGTCAGCGGCCCCGCCGCGGGGCTGGCGGTGATCGTCTACGAGCTGGTGCGCGACCAGGGCATCGGCGCGCTCGGCCCGATCCTGATCCTCGCCGGGCTCGTCCAGTTCGCCGCGGGCGTGTTCCGCCTCGGCGGGTGGTTCAAGGCGATCTCGCCGGCGGTGGTGCACGGCATGCTCGCCGGCATCGGCGTGCTGATCGTCGTCGGCCAGTTCCACGTGCTGTTCGATCACCGCCCGCTGCCCAGCGGGCTGCAGAACCTCGCCGCGGCGCCCGGCCGGCTGTTCGGCCTGTCGAGCAACCTTCGGGCGACCGAATTCGCCTTCGCGATCGGCGTGGCGACGATCCTGGCGATGCTCGGTTGGGAGAAATTCCGCCCGAAAGCGATGCGGCTGCTGCCGGGCGCGCTGGTGGGCGTGGTGGTGGGCACGCTGCTGTCGCTGACGCTCGGGGTCGAGGTGGCGCGCGTGCAGGTGCCCGATTCGATCTTCGGCGCCATCGCACCGCCCAGCACCTCCGCGCTGGCGACCTGGCTCAACCCGTCGATCCTCGCGGCGGGCGTGGCGATCGCCTTCATCGCCTCGGCCGAGACCCTGCTCTCCGCCGCCGCGGTGGACAAGATGCACGACGGCGTCCGCACCGATTACAACAAGGAGCTGCGCGCGCAGGGCGTCGGCAACCTGCTGTGCGGCCTCGCCGGCGCGCTGCCGATGACGGGCGTGATCGTGCGCAGCTCGGCCAACGTCCAGGCGCAGGCGGCGACGCGGCTGTCGTCGATGCTGCACGGCGTGTGGATCCTCGGCTTCGTCGCGGCGCTGCCCTTCGTGCTGACCGCGATCCCGATGGCCGCGCTCGGCGCGATCCTGGTGGTCACCGGGGTGCGGCTGGTCAGCGTCAAGCACGCCACGCACCTGTTCCGCGATTATGGCGTGCTGCCGGTGCTGATCTGGGCGGCGACGCTGGCGACGGTGGTGGCGACCGATCTGCTCACCGGCGTGCTGGTCGGCATCGGGCTGACGATGCTCGAGCTGGTGCCGCACTTGCGCCGCCTGCGCCTCAAGGTGTTCGAGGCGAGCGACGGCGACTCGCACGCGATCACGCTCGACGGCACCGCCACCTTCGTCACCTTGCCCAAGCTGTCGGAGACACTCGACCGTGTCCCCGCGGGCACCGACGTGCGGATCGACGCGTCGCGACTCGACGCGGTGGACCATACCAGCGCCGAGATGCTGCGCGACTGGTTCCAGCGCCGCCGCGCGACCGGTGCCAAGGTCGAGATCACCGGCGCACGTGGCAGGATCGCCACACTGGCGGACCATCGCCACTGAGCGAGTGCAGCAAAACCTTTTGACACGAAGCGGAAATAATCGGGCAACACGGTCCGAATACCTCGGGAGGGTGGCTTAGCGGCTGCCCTCCCGTCGCCTTTCGCGGGGCGCGGGGGAGAGCACGCCCGGGTCACGAGCAGGAGGAGCCTCTGCCACAAGGGAGGTTCCATGAACTACACGCTTCGTCTCGCCGCCGTGCTGCTCGCCGCCGGCCTCGCCGTTCCCGCCGCCGCGCAGGACACCGATCCGCCCAAGCCCATCACCGTCTCCGGCTCCGTCGGGCTGGTCAGCGACTATCGCTTCCGCGGCGTGTCGCAGTCGGACGAGAATCTGGCGGTGCAGGGCGGCCTCACCATCGCGCACGAGAGCGGTCTCTATATCGGCACCTGGGGATCGAACCTCGCCGGCTGGGGTACGTTCGGCGGCGCCAACATGGAGCTCGATCTGATCGCGGGGTATAAGTTCCCGGTCGGCGACGGCACGCTCGACATCGGCGCGACCTGGTACATGTACCCGGGCGGCTTCAACAACACCGACTTCATCGAGCCCTACGTGAAGCTGTCGGGTACGCTCGGCCCCGCGTCGCTGACCGCCGGCGTCGCTTATGCGCCCAAGCAGGAGGCGCTCGGCAATTGGTATCTCAACGGCACCTCGGCGGCGAACGGCGTCTATGACCGGCCCGGCGACAAGAACGACAATCTCTACGTCTGGGGCGACATCGCCGCGGCGATCCCGGACACCGGGCTGACCGCCAAGGCGCATATCGGCGCGTCCAAGGGCAACAGCGGGCTCGGGCCGTTCGCCACCAGCGTCGCGCCGACGGGCGAATATGTCGACTGGATGCTGGGCGTCGATTACGCCGTGCCGAGCACGCCGCTGACGCTCGGCGTCGCCTATGTCGACACCGACATCACGATGCGCGAGGCGGCCTATCTCCAGCCGAGCTTCAGCCGCGGGCAGGACGGCACGGGCTCGATCGCGGGGAGCAAGCTGGTGGTCTCGCTTACCGCGGCCTTCTGAGCCTGCGGGTGCCGCGCGCGCGGCGCGGCGCCCGCCACACTCGGGCGCGGGGGGTTTGTATCCCCCGCCGCCTTCCCACATAAGGGCGCCCACAATCGCAGGAGCGCCGCTTTGGCCACGCTAGGAATGTCACCGGCAGAGAAGGAAGCCGTCCAGCGCTTCCGGTCGGAGGTCGTCGAGCCGTCGATGACCAGCCTCGTCATCATCGATTTCTGGGCCGAATGGTGCGGCCCGTGCAAGGCGCTCGCCCCCGTCCTGGAGAAGGTGGCGGCCGACTATGCCGACAAGGGCGTGGTGCTGGTCAAGGTCGACACCGACAAGGATCAGTTCGTCGCGGCGCAGTTCCAGATCCGCTCGATCCCGACGGTCTATGCGATGTTCCAGGGCCAGCTCGTCGCCGATCTGACGAGCGCGCGCACCGAGTCGCAGCTGCGCACGATCCTCGACCAGTTGCTGCGCCAGCTGCCGATCGCGGGCGAGGCGCAGGCGGCCGAGGCCGAGCTCGAGCCGCTGATCGCGATGGGGGAGCAGGTGCTCGCCGAGGGCGACGCCGCGCGCGCGCTGTCGATCTTCGACCAGCTCGCCGATATGGCGCCGGATCATCCCGCGGTGCTCTCGGGCCGCATCCGCGCGCTGGTCGCGGCGGGGCAGGTCGACGAGGCCGATGCCGCGATCGCCGCGCTGCCAGAGGACGTGGCGGCGCAGCCCGATGTCGCGCGCGCGCGCTCGGCGCTCGCCCTGGCGCGCTCCGCCCCCGCGATCGACGACCTCGCCCCGCTCGAGGCGGCGGTGGCGGCGGACCCGGACGACCTGCAGGCGCGCTACGATCTCGCCAACGCGCGCATGGCGGCGGGGGACCGTGATGCCGCGGCGCAGGGCTTCCTCGCGATCGTCGCGCGCGAACGCGACTGGAACGACGGCGCGGCGCGCCAGCAGCTCCTCAAGCTGTTTGAGGTGGTCGGGCTCGAAGACCCCTGGGTATCGGCACAGCGGCGCAAATTGTCCGCGACGTTGTTCGGATGAGCGAGCGGACGCGGCTCTCGATCTTCCCGCTGCCGGGCGCCCTGCTGTTCCCGCAGCTGCATCTGCCGCTGCATATCTTCGAGCCGCGTTACCGCGCGATGGTGTCCGACGCGATGGCGCGCGACCGCCGCATCGCGATGATCCAGCCGCGTCCCGACAGCGAGGACAATGCCGTCCCCGACCTGTTCGCGGTCGGCTGCGTCGGCCGCATCGCCGAGGTGGAGGCGCTGGACGACGGGCGCTACAATCTGATCCTCCAGGGCGTGTCGCTGTTCCGCGTGCTGCGCGAGATCGAGGTGGCGACCCCCTTCCGCCAGGTCGAGGCCGAGCTGATCGACACCGACGCGGATGAGACGCTGTCGCTGGGCGCGCGCGCCTCGCTCGAGCTGGAGGCGCGCCGCTTCGCCGAGGCGCAGGGCTATGCGGTCGACTGGAAGGCGGTGGGACGGCTGGACGACACCAGCCTGGTCAACGGGATCGCGCAGATCGCGCCGTTCGACGTCGCGGCCAAACAGGCGCTGCTCGAGGCCGCGGGCATCGCCGACCGTGCCGAGCTGCTGGTCCAGTTGATGCAATTCTTCGGACGCCACGACGGCGAAGACCGCGTGACGCTGCAATGAGCGACCCGTCGCGCCCGCCGATGCTCGACGATTGGCTGCTGGCGCGGCTGGTGTGCCCCGCCACGCGCACGCCGCTGCGCTACGATGCGGCGAGCGGCCGGCTGGTGTCGGACGTGGCGCGGCTGGCCTATCCGGTGCGCGACGGCGTGCCCGTCCTTCTGGTCGAGGAAGCGCTGCGGCTCGACGGCTGATCGCTGGCACCGGACACATACCTCATTCTAGGTGCGGCCCGCCTCATCGCCAAAATGAGTCTGACTCAAAGTGGCGCCCGAGCGCCGCTCGCCCCGCGGTTCGGCGAGGCTAAGGTGCTCATCTTACCGTCAAAGTGAAGCGACGCGCGCGGCCGCGCGGCGGACGCGCCGTCACCGCCGGAGAGTCGCGATCGGCTAGGATGGAGGCGAGCGCGCTCGGTCGTCCTGCCGCGCAGGGCACGCCGGGGCCAACGGTCCGGGACATCACACGACGCGGCCCGCCGACGCGCGGCGGCATGGCGAGAGGAACGCGCCGTGGCTTGAGCCTGTCGGATCATCGCGGGCGATCCGCATCCCGTCACGATGCCCATGCGCGCCGACACCATCAGGAACGCGCGTCACCGCGGCCGATCCGCGCCGGCACCCTCTATCATAGAGGGAGCCGGTCGCCCGACCGACCCTCTCCGTGGAGATTTCGATGGCGCGCCCCCATAACGATCCGACCATGCCGTGCGTCATCGCGGCGTCGCGCGACGGCCGCGCCGACGGCGATGCCGCGCCGACGCGGCGCAAGCGCTCGCTCCGCGTCGCGGCCACGCGCGACCGGCTTCGTCTGGCACACGCGAGGGCGCGATGATCGCTGCCGTGGCTACGGCCGCGGAGGGTCCTTCCTTGCCCGCTGACGTCGCGCCGCGCGACCTGCGATCGACGCCCGCGGCGGCTGTCGTCGTCGCGCGGGCGTGACGCGATGGCGCCGATCCGCGTTCTGGTGATCGACGACAGCGCGAGCGCCCGCGACGTTTTGTCGTCGATCCTGCGCGCGGATCCCGCGATGGCGGTGACCGTCGCCGCCGATCCCTTCGTCGCCGCGCGCCTGATCCGCGAGGCGGCACCCGACGTCATCACGCTCGCGGCGGCGATGCCGCGGCGGCAGGGGCTCACCTTCCTGCGCGAGCTGATGGCGCAGCGTCCGTTGCCAGTGGTGATGTGCGCGTCGGCGCTGGAGGACAAAGCGGAGGCGCTGTTCGTGGCGCTGGAGGCGGGCGCGGTCGACGTGATCCTGCTGCCGCGCGTCGACGCGATCGCGCAGCGGGAGGAGCGCCACGCGCACATCCGCGCGACGGTGAAGGGGGCGGCGCGCGCGCGTCCGCTGCCCCGCCCCGCGACGGAGGCGCCGCCGCGCCGGCTTCCCGCCGAGGCGATACCGGCCCCGTCGCATGCCGCCGGACCAGTGGTGTGCGTCGGCGCCGCCACCGGCGGCACGGCGGCGCTGATCGAGGTGATCGCCGCGCTGCCCGCCGGGGCGCCCGCGACCGTGGTGGTGCAGCACCTGCCCGAGCCGATCACGCGGGCGCTCGCGCGGCGGCTCGACACGCTCGCCGCGGTGGAGGTGCGCGAGGCGAGCGACGGCGACGAGCTGACGCGCGGGCGCGTGCTGATCGCGCCGGGCGGCACGCGCCACACGCTGCTGGGGCGGCGTGGCGCACGCTACTTCGTCCAGCTGCGCGACGGGCCATTGGTGGCGTGCCGCCGCCCCTCGGTGGACGTGCTGTTCCGCTCCGCCGCGCGCGCCGCCGGGGCTAATGCGGTGGGCATCCTCCTGACCGGGATGGGCGACGACGGCGCGCGCGGGCTGCTCGACCTGCGCCGGTCCGGCGCGCGCACGATCGCGCAGGACGAGGAGACGTCGGTGGTGTTCGGCATGGCCAGGGAAGCGATCGCCCACGGCGCGGCGGATCGGGTGGTGCCGCTGGGCCGGATCGCGCGCGAGCTGCTCCAGGCGGGCGCGCGACAGTGACAGGAGAGCGAGGATGCTGATGGCCACGATCGAGCCCGACCGCCATCTTACCCCGATCGAGCAGCTGATCGACGGGCTCAACGCCCTGTCGGCCGAGCTCGACGAACGCTTTCGCGCGATCGGCGAGACGCTGTCGATCACGGTCGCGACGATCGAGCGGGTGGCGGGCGTGCTGGAGGCGGCGCAGCACGCGCTCGCGCCCGAACAGGCGGGCATGGCGGTGGCGCAGCTGCGTGCCGCGGCGGCGCGGCTCGACGGCCTCCCCGCGGCGCAGCGTCAGCGCGGCGAGGACGTCGCGCTGCTGATCCAGCGGTCGCGCGCGCTGCGCGGGCTGCTCGCCGACATGGGCGAGATCATGCGGCTGCTCGGCTGCTACGGCATGAGCATCAAGATCGCCTCGGCGGGCGAGCCGGCCTTCTTCCAGTTCGTCGCGGTGATGCAGGAGAAGCTGGACGACAGCGAGCAGGAGCTGCGCCGCTTCGCGCAGGAGCTGGAGCGGTTCGGCCGCATCGTCGCCGACGTTCAGGCGACCGACCAGATGCTCGCGCAGGAGTTCGCGCGCGTCGGCGCGCAGGCGCCCGCGGAGCTGAGTGCCAGCGCGGACGCGCTCGAGGGCGAGCTCGCCGCGGTCGCACGTGTCGCCGCGCGCGCGGGTGCGATCGCGCGCCGGGTCGAGGCGGAGGTGCGGCACGTCCTCGCCGCGATCGAGCTGGGCGACGGTGTGCGCCAGCGCGTCGGCCATTGCGTCGCCGTGCTGCGCGCCATCGATCCGTCCGCGAGCGGCGCGGGCACGCCGCCGCCGCCGCGCGGCGCGGTGGCCCATCTGGCGCGGCTGGTGGCGGCGCAGATGCGCGCGACCGCGGACGACTTTCGCCAGGACAGCATCGCGCTGCTCGACGCGCTGAGCGGGCTGAGGCCGCTGACCGGCGAGTTGCTCGCGCTGGTGACGGCACAGGCGAGCGACCCCGCCGCGCCCGCGCCCGACGGCGCGGAGGCGCCGGGCGAGGTCGAAGAGGCGGGGACTGCGGCGCTGCTGCGGCTGGAACGCGGCATCGCCGCGGTGGGGGAAGTCACCGGACAATTGTTCGACGCCGACCAGCAGCTGGCGATGCTGTCCGCCTTCGTCGACGAGACCGTGGTCGACCTCGGCCGCGGGCTCGCGCGCGTGCGCAAGATCACGCAGGACGTGCAGGACATCGCGATCAACACGCGGCTGCTATGCCGTCGCCACGGCGCCACCGGGCGCGCGGTGGCGGTGATCGCGACCGAAGTGGATCCCTGCGCTCGGCGGCTGGAGCAGCGCCGCGTCGACGTGGCGGCGCTGATCGAGTCGCTCGGCGCGGTGGCGCTGGTGCGCGACGTCGACCTCGCCGCGGGCGATCAGCGGACGGTGCTGCGCGACGCGCTGACGGTGGTCCGCACCGCCTGCTCACGCTCCGACGCGGTGGTGAGCGGCGGCGGGGCCGCGCTGCGCGAGGTGGTCGCCACGCTCGACGGCTGCGTCGAGCAATTGCACGAGCAGCAGATGTTCATCAGCGCGCTGGAGACCGCGGCGGCCTCGCTGCACGATTGCACCGAAGGGCATGAGGCGATCGACGCGGAGGACGAGGCGAGCCTCCGCGCGCTGCTGCCCTGGGTCGCGACGCTCTACACGATGGCGCGCGAGCGCGAGATCCATCTCGCCTATCTGCTGCCCGGCATGGCGCCACCGGGATCGGCCGCGGCGGCACCCGGCGACGCGGACGGCGTCGCCTGAGTGCCGCCGCGTCGGCCGCGATCAGTGGCCGACCGTCTCGCGGATCGCGTCGGCGGCCTTGGCGAGCAGGCCCTTCTCGGCCTCCTCCGCCTCGGCCTTGGTGCGGAAGGCGGCACCCTCGGGCTCGGCCGGGGGCGCGTAGACCGAGAAGAGCTTGAGCGCGCCACTGCCCTTGTTGATCACATTGTGCTCGGCGCCCTTGGGTACGACGACGAGATGGTTGGCGCCCGCCTTGGCGGCATGGCCGTCGATCACGAACTGCGCCTCGCCGGCGACGATGTACGTGGTCTGGTCGGCACGATGCGTCTCGGTGCCGATCTCCTCCCCGGCGGGGATGCTCATCAGCACGATCTGTACCTTGGCGTCACGATACACTTCTTTCTGCCACAGCTCGTTCTTCTGCGCGAGCTCGACCATGTCCTTGTTGAAGATCGCCATGCGGGGCTCCTGCGGGTTGGTGTACGCGTCCGACGTTCGAGCCGCGCGGCTGTTCCCGCGCGTCAGCCGCGCCGGTTGGCGCGACGCGGGCGGACGAGCAGATCGATGAAGTTGCGCAGCTCGAGCGTGCGGCGCGCGGGATCGGTCACCTCGCGGTCGAGACCGAGCCGCCACGCCAGATCGCGCCGCCCGGGCGCGTCGCCGAGCGCGCGGACGAGCGCCGCCTGCGCCTCCACCTCGCCGCGGTCGCGCGCGAGATCGTGCGCGACCAGGTCATCGGCCTGGCGCTCCAGCGCGGCGGCGACCTCGTCCAGCGGCAGCTCGGGATGATATTGCACGCCCCAGAAGACACCGCCGCCGTGGCGGATCTCGGCCGCCTGGACGCGCGTCTCGCCGTTGGTGGCGAGCAGGGTCGCGCCCGCGGGCAGGTCGGCCACCTCGTCCGTGTGGATCGCCGGCGCGTCATAGGCGGGCGGGCGGCCGCGCAGCAGCGGATGCGAGCGCCCCGCCGCGGTCGGCGCGATCCGGCGCGCGAACCCCGCCTCGCGCCGCTCGCCCATCGCGCGGACGCGCCCGCCCGCCGCGACCACCGCGACCTGGAGCCCGGCGCACGAGCCGAACGACGGCACCCCAGCGGCGAACACCGCGCGCATGAACCGGATGATGCGGTCGCAGGCCGGGCTCTCCTCGTAGAGGTGGAGCGGCGAGCCGGTGAGGAACACCGCGTCATGGCTCGCGATCGCCGCTGCGGTGAGCGGCGCGGCCTCCGCGTCGGCCGGGGTGATCCGCGTGACGGTCGCCTCCGGGGCGAGCCGCGCGAGCAGCGCCGCATAGGTCTCGCCCGAGCTGCGGCCGACGCTGTCGCGCCGGCGCGCGCGCGCGTCGGGCGGCTCGCTCTCGGCGACGAGGAAGGCGAGCGGGGGCGGCGGGGCGGTGAGGTCGGGCACGGGCGGCGGGAACGTGCCACCGCGCCAGAAGGGTCCGCGGCGTCAGCGCGCCGCGAGGACGTCGCGGATCTCGGACTCGCTCGCGACATGGTCCTCGATCACGCAGCGGAAGCCGAGCCCGGGCACGCCATGATCGGTCGGGACGCTCGCCTGCGCCACCACCAGTCCGTCGAGCGAGCGCGTGATCCGCTCGCGCCGATCCACCACATGCGGGTGCGGATCGAGGAAGCGATAGCCGCCGGTGGTGGCGACGACGCGGCCGGCGGGGTCGACGATCGAGATGGTGGCGCGCGCATTGCTCTGGCGCAGCACGCCGATCATCTGATCGACCTGCCCCTCGAAATCGAACTCGAGGTAGCAGATCCCGACGATCGTGCCCTCGCACGCGACCGGCGCGACGAAGATCAGCACCTTGCGATCGTTGGACCAGGGGTTCTCCCAGACTTCGTCGGTCAGCCAGCCGGCCGCGGCGCCGCCCGCCATGACGCGGCGGAACTGCGCGAACTCGGCGAACTGGACGTCGCGCACGGCCATATTCTCGTGCGCGCAGACGCGCACCTTGCCCGTGGCGTCGACCAGGAAGGCGTTGAGGAAATAGGGGGAATAGCTGAGCAATGCGCGGAGCCGCTCCATCGCCCGCGCGCCGGCGCGATCGTCCTCGTCGAGCAGCAGGCTGGTGCGGATCGAATGGTCCGAGGCGAGGAAGCGGACGTCGATCGCGCGATCGTACAGCATCCGCGACAGCGCGTCGGCGATCGACTGGGCCAGCTCACCGAGCCGCCCCGCCTCCAGCTCGCCGACCAGCTCGGCGGCGATCTCGCTGCCCTGGCGCAGCCGCCCGAGCAGCTCCTCGCGGAAGGCGCGCGACAGGCTGCTGGCCTGCGCCGCGAGCGACTTCACCTCCTGCGCGACGATGCCGAAGCCGCGCCCGGCCTCGCCCGCGCGCGCCGCCTCGATAGCGGCGTTGATCGCGAGCAGCTTGGTCTGCGACGCGATCGCCTCGGAGCGGTCGGCGTGCGCGCGGACGTCGGTGCTGAGCGACCCCAGCAGGGAACGGATGCGACGCGGCATGGAAAATCCTGTGAACCGAGGTCTGTATACCGCCGAAGCGTGAACCGGGAGTAACTCACCTGTATCAAGCGCGGCGCCGGATCGACACGCCGCGACGCGACGACGGCTCGTCGACGCGCGACGAACGACTATTGCGCGGTATACTATGTGATCTTCGTGCCACATTGATCTTACCAAATAACGCCGGTGTGAGGGAACGTTCACATCATCGTGCCGCACCCGCCTCTTTGTCGCTTGACAGTGAGAGAACTTGGACAGATTAAAGCAAATTGATTGACGTATCGCCGAAGAGCGCGTCCGACGGGGAGGGGAATGATGAAGGGTTTCAACGGATTGAATGGTGGCCGCGCGAAGCTGCTGGCGGCGGTTTCGCTGGTCGGCCTGCTCGGCGTGCCGCTCAGCGCGGTCGCGCAGACCGGCGCCGGCACCGCGACCGGCGATGCCGCGACCACCGACCCCGACCGGGTCGCCGCGCCCGACCAGGCGAGTGACGAGCCCGCCGACATCGTCGTCACCGGCATCCGCGCCTCGCAGGCGCGCGCGATCGAGGTGAAGCGCAACGCCGACAGCGTCGTCGAGGCGATCAGCGCGCAGGACATCGGCAAGCTGCCCGACGTCACCATCTCCGACTCGCTTCAGCGCATCCCCGGCGTGCAGATCCGCCGCGACGCGGGCGAGGGCGCCGCGGTCAACATCCGCGGCCTGCCGCAGGTGACCACCCTGCTCAACGGCGAGCAGTTCCTCGGCGCCAATTCGGTGACGACGGTGCAGCCGAACTTCACCGACATCCCGTCGCAGCTCTTCTCGGGCGCGACCGTATTCAAGTCGCCGACCGCGTCGCTCCAGCAGGCGGGCCTCACCGGCACGATCGACCTGCTGACGCGGCGTCCGTTCGACCTCAAGCAGGGCCTGACCTTCTCGGCCGCGGGCGAGGGCCAGTATGGCGACAAGACCGAGAAGTGGAACCCGTCGTTCAACGGGCTGGTCGCCTATCACGGCGAGCGCTTCGGACTGCTCGTGTCGGCGTCGTACAGCGACCTGACGCTGGCGAACAGCTTCCGCGGGCTGCAGGACTATGGCGTCGCGCTGAACAACGAATATGGCCGCGGCGCGGTGACCAACCCGGACGGCACCCTCTCGCCCGCGGTCGCCGGACAATTCGCCATCGGCAACAACGGCGTCAGCCGCGGTACGCCGGTGCGCGACTCCGCGGGCACGCTGCTCGGCTATGACCTCAACGGCGACGGCGACGCCAATGACACGTTCATCACGCCGCAGTCGCACACGGCATGGAACCGCATCACCGATCGCCAGCGTTTCGGCGCGAACGCCTCGTTCCAGTTCGAGATCAGCGACTCGCTGCGGCTGACGGCGGACGGCTTCTACACGCGCCAGACGCAATATGACCGCACCGCGGGCTTCCAGTTCCAGAACGTCGACTGGCTGTCCTCGCCGTTCTCGCCGACCCAGTCGCGCGACACCGGCGCGGTCTATCAGCAGGCGGTGAACATCGGCGACCGGCTGAACCAGGCCGGTGACGGGCGCGACGCGATCACGGTCAACCGGCCGTTCAACGTCAACACCGTCCAGCAATATACCTACAGCCTGCCCAGCTTCGACAGCTATTCGGAGACGTTCCGCACCAAGAGCGAGTCGCAGAATTACAACCTGCAGCTCGACTGGAAGCCGAGCGAGACGTTCAAGGCGACGGTACGCGGCATCTACGGCAAGGCGTCGCGCGACCGCGATCAGTCCTACACCCAGTTCAGCCTGACCAACGGCCGCCAATGGGGCTATCAGCCCGACGGCAGCGCCAATCCCGGCGGGCAACAGATCGGCGGCCTGGGCAATTACCCGGCGTCGGTCGGCGGCGACCGCCAGTTCAACCCGACGGGCTATCAGGTCTACGGCCAGACCGCGACGGTGGATTATTCCAGCGGCGCCCCGGTGTTCGGCTTCTCGCCCGCCTTCCTCGCCCAGGCGAGTGACGCCTCGCGCTACGGCCTCAAGACGATCTCGTCGGAGGGCAACGTCTACCAGAACGGCGACATCTGGGCGCTGCGTGCGGACGGCGAGTGGCAGGCCAACGACCAGCTCAAGGTCGCCTTCGGCGCGCGCTACGGCGAGCGCAGCGTCGAGCAATATACGTTCGACCGCGTGTCGCCGTTCTACGCCGGCAACACCGACAATCCGCAGAACCCGGCGGCGGGCTGCCTCGTCAAATGGAAGGCGTTCGACGTCAACCTCAACGACAAGTCGTGCTCGGTGCTGGACGCCGGCGGCACGGCCTATACGGCGGGCCTGACGCGGCAGGCGACCGACCCGATCTTCGCGGGCCTGGTCAAGCAATATGCGCTGCCGGCCGCGGGGACGCCGGCGCTGTGGGCGCTCGATCCCAAGGCGATGGACAACAGCGAAGCCTGGCAGAACACCTTCTATCCGGGCAGCCAGAACATCGTGAACCCGGCCTCGTCGTTCGACGTCAACACGCGCCAGATCTCGGGCTACGCGCAGGTGGCGGGCGAGGGCGAGCTGCTCGGGATGGCGTTCCGCGCCAACGGCGGCTTGCAGGTGGTCAACACCCGCCTCAACGTCCGCCAGAACATCGTGGGCGTGCCGCAGCCCTATGGCGTCGCCGGCGTCGACGCGGGTGACCTCGTCACCGAGCGCGATTTCACCGACTTCCTGCCCTCGATCAACATCGCCTTCGACGTCACCGACAAGCTGCGCGCGCGCGCCGCTTTCTCGAAGACGATGACGCTGCTCGACTTCCAGCAGTGGGGCGGCGGCCTCAACATCAACTATGCGATCAACACCAACGTGTCGCCGTCGCGCTTCGAGGCGCGCACCGCCGACTCGCTCGGCAACCCGAACCTCAACCCGTGGCGGGCCACCAACGTCGAGGGCAGCCTGGAATATTACACCGGGCGGTCGAGCCTGGTCGCGGCCGGCGCCTTCTACATCGCGGTCGACAGCTTCATCGACCGCACCACCGAGCTGCGCAACGACATCCCGGACAATGACGGTGTGATCCGCCGTCCGGTCACCACCAACACCTTCCGCCAGGGTGAGGGCGGGACGCTCAAGGGCATCGAGCTCTCGGCGCGCCAGTCGCTCGCCGACTATGGCGTCAACGGGCTGTTCGGCGGCTTCGGCGTCGACGCCAATTACACGCTGTCGCTGGGCGACGCGGGGCTCGTCGATCTGGCGGGCAACAACCAGCCGTTCCAGGACAATTCGAAGCACCAGATCAACGCGGCGCTGTGGTTCGAGAAATATGGCCTGCAGGCGCGCGTGGCGTACAACTACCGCTCGAAGCGGCTGGTGTCGTCCAACTACGGCGGCATCGAAGGTCTGGCGCAATATCAGAAGCCGACCAACTATCTCGACGCCTCGATCTCGTATGACGTGACGCCGTTCTTCACCCTCTACGGCCAGGCCTCCAACCTGACCGCCGAGACCGAGCGTTACTATCTCACCTGGACCGATCAGGTGTTCAACGAGAACATCTACGAGCGGCGCTTCATCGCCGGCGCGCGCGTCCGCTTCTGATCGTCCTGGTCACCGCTCTTGCCCTCGGGCAGGAGCGGTGGCGGGTGAGGGACGCATCATGACGCACGCACCGATCCGCTCGATCACGATCGTCGGCGGGGGCACCGCCGGCTGGATGGCGGCGACCTGGCTGGCGCGCCGCTTCGCGCACCTGCGGCTCGCCATCACCGTGGTCGAGAGCGCCGCGATCGGCACCGTCGGCGTCGGCGAGGCGACCGTGCCCGCGATCCGCGACTTCCTCGCCGCGGTCGAGCTCGGCGAGGCCGAGGTGCTGCGCCAGACCGAGGGCACGATCAAATACGGCATCCGCTTCCGCGACTGGCAGCGCGACGGCCACGATTTCTTCCACCCCTTCGGCCTGTACGGCGTGGCGGCGCGCGGCGTCGCCTTCCACCATTATTGGCTCAAGCTGCGCCAGGCGGGCGACCCGACCCCGCTCGGGGCCTATTGCGTCGCGACCCAGCTGGCCGAGCGCGACCTGTTCCTGCCGCCCGCCGAGCGGCCGGCGAACGACCTCGGCGTGTTCAACTTCGCGCTCCACTTCGATGCGTCGAAGTTCGCCGCGCTGCTCAAGCGGCTGGCGCTGGCCAACCATGTCCGCCACGTCGAGGGCCGCATCACCGAGGTGCTCCGCCACGGCGAGCGCGGCACCGTGGCGGCGGTACGGCTCGAGGACGGCACGCGCCTCGAGGGCGACCTGTGGATCGACTGTTCGGGCTTCCGCAGCCTGCTGCTCGGCGAGGCGATGGAAGTGCCGTACGTCGACTGGCGCCGCTGGCTGCCGTGCGACCGCGCGGTGGCGATCCCGTGCCGCGCGTCGGGGCCGCATCGCCCGCTCACCACCGCGACGGCGCGTCCGGCGGGGTGGCAGTGGCATATCCCGCTGCGCCACCGCACCGGCAACGGCTATGTCTATTGCTCCGATTTCGCGAGCGACGACGCGGCCGAGGCGCTGCTGCGCGAGAGTATCGAGGGCGAGGCGCTCGCGCCGGCCAACCGGCTGCGCTTCACCGCGGGGCATCGCGCGCGCTTCTGGGAGAAGAACGTCGTCGGGCTCGGGCTCGCCTCGGGTTTCCTCGAGCCGCTCGAGTCGACCAGCATCTCGCTGATCCAGTCGGGGCTCGACCGGCTCGCGCCGTTGTTCCCCGATCAGGGCTTCGACCCGCGGCTGGCGGCGACCTACAACCGCCAGTCGGTGCTGGAGTTCGAGCGGATCCGCGACTTCCTGCTGCTCCACTATCTCCCCAACCGGCGCGAGGGCGAACCTTTCTGGGACGCGATCCGCGCGGTGCCGCCGACCGACGGGCTCCAGGCCAAGCTCGACGCGTGGCGCGCCGCGGGCGAGTTCGTGCGGCGCGAGTGGGACACGTTCCAGGACCCGAGCTGGCTCAGCCTCTACGCCGGCTTCGACGACCTGCCCGCGCGCCCGTCGCCGCTGGCGGACCAATATGACGTCGCGACGCTCGCCGACAGCCTGACGCGGATGCGCGAGGCGATCGCGGGCACGTTGCGGCTGGCCGAGCCGCACCAGGATTTCCTCCGCCGCGTCGCGGCCGGGGGACAGTGACAGCGCGCCGCGGCGCCAACCGGGAAGAGAGACGATGGGGGCGAGCATGAAGCGCGCGGCATGGCTGCTGGCGGGGACCGGACTGGCGCTCGGCGCCGGGGTCGCGGCGCGCGCCGACGTGCCGGGCAACGGCGGACCGTATAACGTGCGGAGCCTCGCCGGCGGGATCGGGATCGAGCGCCCGCTCGCGCGTGCCGACGCGCTGGCGGCGGCGGGTGCGCCCTACACGCTGAGCGCCTGGGTCCGCCCCGACTCGGTGCAGGACGGCGCGGTCACGCTGATCGCGCTCGGCGCCGCGCCGACGCAGCGCGCGCTGCTGCTCGGCGCCGCGCCGACGCAGCGCGCGCTGCTGCTCGACGGTGGCCGGCTGGTGCTGCGCGACGGCGCGGCGACGGTCCGCGGGCCGGCGCTGAGGCCCGGCACGTGGGTCCATGTCGCGGCGGTCTCGGACGGCGCGCGCGCGACGCTCTATGTCGACGGGCGCCGCGTCGGCGGTGGTGCGGCGCGCGCGACCGCGGTGACGCCCGTGATCGCGATCGCGCCGCCCGGCGCGGCACATTTCGGCGGCCAGCTCGTCGGTGCGACAGCGGAGAGTGGCGCGACCGACGCGCCCGCGCTCGCCGCCGCGGCGCGCGCGCGCCCCGACTTCGACACGGTGCAGATGACCGAGATCGGCGTCGGCTGGCCGTTCCAGAAGACCGCCAATATCGGACTCACCGTCCAGCAGGACGCCTGGACGCTCCCCAGGTCGCGCGCCGACGCGACGACCAAGCCCGTCGCCAAGCCGGTGCCGCAGCGGGCGGTGGTGCAGCCGACCGCGCCGGGCCATTGGCAGCTCAACGGCTGGCAGCTCGCCGCTGCGCCCGAGGTCGCCGGTGACGGCGCCGCGCTGTCGCGCCCCGGCGCCGTCAAGGGTGACGCGTGGCGCGCCGCGACCGTGCCCGGCACCGTGCTCCAGACGCTGGTCGACCGCGGCGTCTACCCGGACCCCTATTACGGGCTGAACAACCTCCAGATTCCCGAGCGGCTCGCCCGGCAGGACTATTGGTACCGCACGCGCTTCACGGTCCCGACCGAGGCGGCGGGCAAGCGGCTGACGCTCGTCTTCGGCGGCATCAACTATGCCTCCGAGGTGTGGGTGAACGGCGAGCGGCTCGGCAGCACGCGCGGCGCGTTCATCCGCGGCCAGTTCGCCTATACGCCGGTGGCGGGCGAGAATGTCGTGGCGGTGCGCGTCTCGCCGCCGCCGCACCCCGGCATCCCGCACGAGCAGTCGGTCGCCGCGGGCGTCGGCGAGAACGGCGGCCAGCTCGCCATCGACGGCCCCACCTTCGTCGCCACCGAGGGCTGGGACTGGATCCCCGGCATCCGCGACCGCAACACCGGCCTCTGGCGCCCGGTCGAGCTGGTCGCGACCGGCGCGGTCAAGATCGGCGACCCGCACGTCGTCACCGACCTGCCGCTGCCGCGTACCGACAGCGCGGACGTCTATGTCACCGTGCCGCTCGACAATGCCGGCGCGGCCGCGCCCGTGACGGTGCGCGTCGCCTTCGGCGGTGTCACGGTCGAGCGGCAGGTCACCGCCGCGCCGGGGCACAGCGAGGTCGCCTTCACCCCGCGCGACTTCCCGCAGCTGCGCGTCGCCGACCCACAGCTGTGGTGGCCCAACGGCTATGGCGAACCGCACCTCTACGACGTTACCTATCAGGTGAGCGATGCCGCGGGCGTGTCCGACCTGCGCCAGGGCCGCTTCGGCATCCGCGAGGTGAGCTACGACCTGTCGCTGTTCGATCCCGCCGGGGCGCTCCGCCGCGTCAACGTCCAGACCACCGACGGCGCGCTCGCGGGCACCAAGCTGATCGACGTGCGCCACGCCGCGATCAAGGAGTCGCCGCGCGGCTGGGCCGAGTCGCTCACCGCCGCGGGCGCGAACTCGAAGGCGGTGACGCCGATCGCCGAGACCCTGCCCGAGCCGCACCTCACGCTGCGCGTCAACGGCGTGCGCATCGCCGCGCGCGGCGGCAATTGGGGGATGGACGACGCGATGAAGCGCGTGAGCTACGACTGGCTCAAGCCCTTCTTCCGGCTCCAGCGCGAGGCGCACATGAACGTCATCCGCAACTGGATGGGCAACAACGACGAGGAGGAGTTCTTCGATCTCGCCGACGAGAACGGCATGATGGTGCTCAACGATTTCTGGCAGTCGACGCAGAACTTCCAGGTCGAGCCCGACGACCCCTCGCTGTTCCTCGCCAACGCGCGCGACACGATCGCGCGCTACCGCAACCATCCCTCGATCGTGCTGTGGTTCGGGCGCAACGAGGGCGTGCCCTATCCCACGCTCAACGAGGGGCTCGACCAGGCGGTGTTCGAGCTGGACGGCACGCGCTGGTTCACCGGCAGCTCGAACGTGGTCAACCTGCAGGGCTCGGGGCCGTACAATTACCGCTCGCCGGTCGGCTATTTCACCGATCTCGCCACCGGCTTCTCGGTCGAGACCGGGACGCCGTCGCTGTCCACCGCGGAGTCGATCGCCAGCTACGTGCCCGCCGCCGACCGCTGGCCGCTCGGCGACGTGCTCGCCTATCACGACTGGCACGTCAGCGGGAACGGCGACACCAAGACCTTCACCGCGACGCTCGAACGGATGTTCGGCGCGGGCACCAGCTTCGCCGACTTCGAGCGCAAGGCGCAGATGATGAATCTGGAGACGCACAAGGCGATGTTTGAGGGCTTCCTCGGCCATCTCTGGACCAAGAACTCGGGGCGACTGCTGTGGATGACGCACCCCGCCTGGCCGTCCAACGCGTGGCAGATCTACTCCTGGGACTATGACACGCACGCGGCTTACTATGGCGCGAAGAAGGCGACCGAGCCGCTCCACGTCCAGCTCAACCTGCCGGGCAACGAGCTGGTGGTGCTCAACACGACGCAGGCCGCCGCGCCGGGGCTGACCGCGCGCGTGCGCGTCGTCGGGCTGGACAATCGCGAGCTGTTCGCGCGCGAGGATCGTCTCGACGCCGCGGCCAACGCCGCGACGACGCTGGCGGCGGTGCCGCTCGACCGACTGTTCGCCGAGCATCCGATGGTGCTGGTGAAGCTGGTGCTGAGCGACACCGCGGGGAAGATGGTGTCGGAGAACTTCTACTGGCGCGGCCGCGACGAGGGCGCCTATCGCGCGCTCAACGATCTCGCGCCGGTCGCGCTGGGGACGTCGGTAGAGAGTGCGGCGGAGGGCGAGGACCGCATCGTGCGCGTGACGCTGAGCAACGACGGTGCCGTGCCCGCGCTCAACGCCAAGCTCACGCTGGTCGATGCCGCGGGCAAGCGCGTGCTGCCGGCCTATTACGACGACAATTACGTCGCGCTGCTGCCGGGCGAGAAGAAGGTGATCGCGATCCGCTATCCCGCGAATGAGGCGATCGCGGCGGCGGTGACGCTGGCGGGCTGGAACGTCCGCGAGAGCAAGGTGGCGGTGAAGTGAGGCACGCGCTGCTCGCCGCGCTGGCGCTGGTGGGGATGGCGGCGGCTGCCGCGACGGGAGCGGCCGACCTCGACGTCCGCGGACTAGCCAAAGGGCGGGCCTCCTTGACCCTCCGTCATCCCGGACTTGTTCCGGGATCCACGTCACCGCGTACCTACCGAGCCGCGGATGTGCGGAACGGTGGATCCCGGACCAAGTCCGGGATGACGGAGGTGGGGGTCGGGCGCGCTTTGCCATCCGCCACAGACATTGTGTTCCTGCGCACGCAGGAACCCAGCGCCGCGAACGCCGGCGCGCGTGACCCTGGGTTCCTGCGTCCGCAGGAGCACGCGGGCAGCGCCGCCCCCGTTGCGCGCACCAGCCTGGGCAACGTGCGCGGCACCAACGCTGGCGGACACCTCGTCTTCCGCGGTCTCCCCTATGCCGCGCCGCCGCTCGGCCCGCGCCGTTTCGCCCCACCGGCGCCGCCCGCGCGCTGGCCGGGCATCCGCGACGCCGCGGCGCCGGCCCCCGCCTGCACCCAGCAGGACTACAGCTGGAACCGCGCCGATCACCTCCACCAGTCGGAGGACTGCCTGACGCTCGACGTCGGCACCGAGTCGCTCACCGGCCGTCGCCCTGTCCTCGTCTGGATCCACGGCGGCGCCAATTACGCCGGCTCGCCCGGCGACATGGCCGAGTCGCCGATCGTCGCGCGCGGCATCGTCATGGTCGGCGTGCGCTACCGGCTCGGTGCGCTCGGCTTCCTCCACCACCGTAGCGCTGGCGGCGGCAACCTCGCGACGCAGGACCAGATCGCGGCGCTGCGCTGGGTCCGCGAGAATATCGCGCGCTTCGGCGGCGACCCCGAGCGCGTGACGATCGCGGGCGAGAGCGCGGGCGCGCAGAACGTCGGGCTGCTCGTCGCCGCGCCCGGCGCACGCGGGCTGTTCCACCGCGCCATCATGGAGAGCGGCACGCCGGGCTTCGGCTTGCCGTGGCGCTCGCGCGAGGAGGCGCTGCGGCTCGGCGATCAGGTCGACGACGCGCTCGGCGCGCGCGGTGACGCGGCCGCGATGCGCTCGGTCGCGGCCTGGCCGCTGCTCGTCGCGGGCGAGACGACGCACGACCAATTGCTCACCGACGACAGCTATCGCTGGCTGCGCACCACCGTCGACGGCACCGTCTTCCCCGAGGCGCCCGACCGGTTGCTCGCCGCGGCGCCGGGCGTCGATGTGCTGATCGGCACCAACCGGATCGAGCTCGACCTGCCCGGCGGGCACACCCGCCGCGACGCCTTCGTCGCGCTGAGCTATCCCGGCCACGAGGCGGAGGCGCGGCGCTTCTACCGGCTCGACCAGCCCGAGCCGCGCGCCGACCCGGCCGATCGCGACGGCACGCGCGACCAGCGCATCGCCACCGACGCGACCTTCCGCTGCCCGGCGCAGCGCTTCGCCGCGACGATGCGGGAGCGCGGCGGCAAGGTGTGGCGCTACCTGTTCGACGGCAGCGCCACCGGCGCGCCGACCCGCCACGCGCTCGAGATCCCGTTCATCTACGCCGACCAGCCGCTCGGCCGGCTTCACCTCATCGACTATTGGGCCAATTTCGTGAAGACGGGCGACCCGAACGGCGCCGACCTGCCAGGCTGGCCCGCGGCCGACGCGGCGCAGACCTATCTGGCGCTCGATGCCGCGGGCGCACGCGCCGCGACGCCGCCCGCCGAGGACATATGCCGCTGGGGAGACTCGCTGTGATCGATCGACGTTCCGCGCTGCTGGGAGTCGCTGGCGGGATCGCCGCCGGGGCGCTCGCCGCCCCCGCCGCCGCGGCGGACGAGGCCGCCGAGCGCCGGCTCCACGAGGACTGGCCGTGGCTCGGCCGCTACGCCGCGGACAACCGCCGGCTGATCGACGCGCGCGCGAAGACCGGCATCGTCTTCCTCGGCGACTCGATCACCGAGGGCTGGAGCAGCAAGCGGCCGGGCTTCTTCACGCCGGGGCGCGTGAACCGCGGCATCGGCGGGCAGACCACGCCGCAGATGGTGCTGCGCATGATGGCCGACGTGGTCGCGCTGCGCCCGCGCGCGCTCCACCTGATGGCGGGCACCAACGACATCGCGGGCAACACCGGGCCGATGACGCCGCAGCAGACGCGCGACAACGTCACCGCGATGATCCAGCTAGCGCGCGCCAATCGTATCGAGGTGCTGCTCGGCTCGATCCCGCCCGCGGCGAACTTCCCATGGCGGCCGGGGCTGGAGACGGTGGCGCCGATCCGCGCGTTCAACGCCTGGGCCCGCGAGGCCGCGCCGCGGCTGGGCGCGCGCTTCGTCGATTACACGCCCGTGCTGGCGGATGCGGCAGGCGGGATGCGCGCGGGGCTGGCCTATGACGGCGTTCACCCGACCGAGCGGGGCTATGACGCGATGGCCACGGTGATCGAGCCGGTGCTGCGGGGCATGAAGCTGTAGCGGCGCCGCCGCCCTCATCGCGCCTGCGTTGATCGGCGGAGGTGCTCGGTCGCCCTCCGCCGCACGACTCGAGCGACCAGTGCGTTCGTCACCCGTCATCCCGGCCTTGAGCCGGGATCCATGTCTCCGCAGAAGCATCGCGAGCCGGGAGTGCGGAGCGATGGATGCCGGATCAAGTCCGGCATGACGGTGAGAGGTCGACCGCCGTCGCTCGTCTCGCGCGAAGTGAGCTGCGGGGGCGCTAGGCGCGTTTCCGCCTCCTAAGGCCGGTCGCTATTTCTCGTCGCGCCGCGCGTTGGCGAACAGCACCGCCGCCGCCACCGCGGCCGAGCCGATCCCCGCCGCCAGCCACGTCTTGCCGCCCTGCCAGCGGCGGTCGCGGCTCTTCTGCGCCGCCTTGCCCGCGCCGGCTTCCTCGTGCGCCTTGGCGGCGGCCACTTCGGCGAGAATCTCGTTGGGTTGGTCGCTCATCGGGTCTCTCCTTTGCCCGCGCCATAACGCGCGCGGAACGCGTTGGCGAACGTCGCCAGCACGCCCTGCGCGATCGCCGCGCGCAGGTCCGCCATCAACGCCTCGTAGAAGGCGATATTATGTTCGGTCATCAGCATCGCGCCGAGGATCTCGCCGCTGCGCACCAGATGGTGGAGATAGGCGCGGGTCCATGTCGCGCACACCGCGCAGCCGCAGTCGGGGTCGAGCGGCGCCTGGTCCTCGTTGAAGCGCGCGTTGCGGATGTTGATCGGGCCGTCGCGCGTGAACGCCTGGCCGGTGCGCCCCGAGCGGGTCGGCATCACGCAGTCGAACATGTCGACCCCGCGCTCGACCGCGCCGACGATGTCGTCGGGCTTGCCCACGCCCATCAGGTAGCGCGGCTTGTCGACGGGAAGCTGCGCCGGTGCATAGTCGAGGCAGCCGAACATCGCTTCCTGTCCCTCGCCGACCGCGAGTCCGCCGATCGCATAGCCGTCGAAGCCGATGTCGACCAGCGCGTCGGCCGAGGCGCGGCGCAGCGCCTGATCGAGCGCGCCCTGCTGAATGCCGAAGATCGCATTGTGCTCGGCATGCGCGCCGCCGCCGTCGAAGGCGGCGCGGCTGCGCTGGGCCCAGCGCATCGATCGCTCCATCGCCGCGGCCTGCACCTCGCGCGTCGATGTGGTGGGGACCAGCTCGTCGAACGCCATCACGATGTTCGAGCCGAGCAGCCGCTGGATCTCGATCGAGCGCTCGGGCGTGATCAGGTGGCGCGTACCGTCGAGGTGCGAGGCGAAGGCGACGCCCTCCTCCGAGCGCTTGGTCAGCTCGCTCAGGCTCATCACCTGATAGCCGCCCGAGTCGGTCAGGATCGGCCGCTCCCAGCCCATGAAGGCGTGGAGCCCGCCGAGCCGCGCCACCCGCTCGGCGCCGGGGCGGAGCATGAGGTGATAGGTGTTGCCGAGGATGATGTCGGCGCCGGCGCGCTCGACGTCGGCGGGCTTCATCGCCTTCACCGTCGCGGCGGTGCCGACCGGCATGAACGCGGGGGTGCGAATGTCGCCGCGCTCCATCCGGATCGTGCCGGTGCGCGCGGCGCCGTCGGTGGCGTGGACCGTGAAGGCGAAGCGCGGGGCGGCGCTCATCGCGCGCGCTCGGTCAGATCGTCGCGGTCGGCGGGCGGCGGCCCGCGGCGCTCACTGTCTCTGGGCTTCTCGCCCTTCTCGCCCTTGCCGTCCTTCTTGCCGGGCGGCCGGCGCCCAGCGGTGGGGCCCTGCGCGTCGACCGGCATGGTGCGATAGGTCAGCAGCTCGGCGCGGCTGACGAGATGGTCGCCGTCGCGGTCGTAGCGCGCGAACAGCCGCGAGAAATGATCCTCCAACTCGTCGAGCGACACCGCGTCGTCGTCGTTGCGATCCACCTCATAGGGGCTGGGCAGCGCGTGCTGGTCGCCGAGGAAGCGCTTGGCCCAGTCGGAGAAGGCGAGGTAGCGCAGCGTGCCGGTCTTCGCGGTGTCGATCGCCTCGAACGAGCGGCGCACGCCCTCCTCCAGCTCGGCGCGATCCACCATCGCGTCGCCGTTCGAGTCGAAGGTGGCGATCATCATCGCCACCGGCTCGGCGACGAGCGTGGCGGGGGTCTGCGGCGCGGCGGGCAGCGGGGCGCGCACGGTGACGGTCTCGCCCTCCTGCGGCGGGGCGGTCGGCGACTGCGCGGCGGCGAGGAGCAGGGCGAACACGAACATGCCGCCGTCCGTGGCAGAAGCCGCGACGCGGGCCAAGGGGGGAGGGCGGAAGCGTCGGCCCAGCGGCCGGTCAGCGCCGTCGACTCCGGCGCGCCCGCGCCGCGCCACTCGCCGGGGAGCGCGGGACGGCCCCGCTGCGTGGCGGCGGCGCCGCTCCCGCGCGCCAGCGCCGGGACGGGAAGATGGCGCGTGGGTCATCGCCCCCTGTTCGCCCCAAGCCGGCTCGGCTAAGCGCCGCCCGCGCCACGGGGAGCGGAGTTCGACATGGGGGCCAGATCGCCGCGGCGCGTCCTGCCGCTCGTCGCGCTGATGCTGGCCGCCACGCCGGCGCATGCGCAGGACGAGCGCCCGACCGGTTATCCGCGCTCGGCCAACGAACGCCACGCGGCGCCGGTCACGCTCTCCGCGGTCTACACCGTCGACCTCGCCGCGGATGTCGCGGGCGGCCGCGCGCGCGGCGCGCGATACCTCGACAATCTCGATCTCCAGGCCGCCTTCGACCTCGACCGGCTGGTCGGCTGGCACGGTGCGCGGGCCTTCGGCTATGTCATCCGCGACAATGGCACCAGCCTCTCGGCGCTGAGCGGCGACGCGCAGGGCGTGTCGAACATCGAGACCCTTGTCCCCGCCACGCGGCTGTTCGAGGCCTGGGTCGAGCAGGCCGTCGGCGCGCATGGCTCGCTCAAGGCGGGGCTCTACAATCTCAACGCCGAGTTCGACACGACCGTCAGCGGCGGGCTGTTCCGCCTGTCGTCGCATGGGATCGGGCCGGAGCTGGCGCAATCGGGGCGGCGCGGCCCGTCGATCTTCCCGGTGACCGCGCTGGCGCTGCGCGGCGAGGTCGCGGTCGGCGCGCATTGGCTGTTCCATGCCGCGGTGCTCGACGGCGTGCCCGGCGACCCCGCGCACCCGCGTGCCACCGCGGTGCGGATCGGGCACGGCGATGGCGCGCTGCTGGTGAGCGAAGCGGCGTGGCTCGACCGCGCGACCAAGCTGGCGGTGGGGAGCTGGCGCTACACCGCGCGCTTTCCGCAACGCGCGCTGCCCGGCGCGACGGGCACGGGCGATCGCGGCGTCTATATGCTCGCCGAGCGGCAGTTGGTGGGCGAGGAGCGCGGCGGCGCGGGGCTGTCGGGCTGGCTGCGCTATGGCATCGCCGACCGGCGCTACAATGCGGTCCGGCGCTATCTCGGCGGCGGGCTGGTGCGCACCGGCACGTGGCACGGCCGTGAGGACGACCAGCTCGGCGCCTCGTTCGCGTGCGCCTGGATCGGCGCGGCGGCCCCCGCGCCGCGCGGTGCGGCCGGCCGCGAGCTGATATTGGAGGGGGCGTATCGCTGGGTCGCCGGCAGTTGGCTCAGCGTCCAGCCCGACGCGCAATGGGTGATCGACCCGTCCGGCCGCCGCGACGTGCCCGACGCGCTGGTGCTCGCGCTGCGGCTCAAGGTGGGGCGATGACCCATGGTTGCGGAGCGGGCGGCAAAGTCGTTGCAAAGCCACCACCCGCTTCCTAATGTCCGAGTAATGCGGGAATGCCCGAACGGGCGCCCCGCCGACAACGGGAGGATGGGATGAAGGGACGTCTGTACGCGCTCACCGGCGCGCTGGTGCTGGCCGCGACCATGCCGGTGCAGGGGATGGCGCAGGAGCCGGCGCCGGCCACCGCGACCGCGACGGTCCACGGGGACCGCGCCGGGCCGACCTACGACCGGCGCATCTTCACCCAATTCGCCGAGCATCTCGGCAACGGCATCTATGGCGGCCTGTGGGTCGGCGACGATCGCAAGATCCCCAACACGCGCGGCTTCCGCAACGACGTGGTCGGCGCGCTCAAGGAACTGGCGGTGCCGGTGATCCGCTGGCCGGGCGGCTGTTTCGCCGACGAATATCATTGGCGCGAGGGGATCGGGCCGAAGAACAAGCGCCCGGTCAAGATCAACACCCATTGGGGCGGCGTCACCGAGCCCAACAGCGTGGGCACGCACGAGTTCATGGAGCTGAACGAGCAGATCGGCGCCGAGATCTACATCTCGGGCAACGTCGGCAACGGCACGCCGCAGGAAATGGCCGAGTGGGTCGAGTATATCACCTCGCCGGCCGGCTCGCTTGCGGACGAGCGTGCGAACAACGGCCGCAAGCAACCGTGGAAGCTGCCCTATTTCGGCATCGGCAACGAGCTGTGGGGCTGCGGCGGCAACATGAAGCCGGAATATGCCGCCGACGTGACGCGTCGTTATGCCACCTTCGTCAAGGCACCGGCCGGCACCAAGATCGAGAAGATCGCCTCCGGCGCGAACGGCGACGACTATAATTGGACCGAGGTGATGATGCGCGAGGCGGGCGACAAGCTCGACGGCCTCTCGCTCCATTATTACACCGTGCCCGGCGTCTGGGAGAAGAAGGGCTCGGCGATCGACTTCGACGAACGCGGCTGGGCGGAAGTCCTGTCGAAGACGTGGAAGATGGAAGAGCTGATTACCAAGCACAGCGCGATCATGAACAAATACGATCCGCAGAAGAAAGTGTATCTGGCGGTCGACGAATGGGGCACCTGGTACGATCAGGATCCCGGCACGCATCCCGGCTTCCTGCGCCAGCAGAACAGCCTGCGTGACGCGCTGGTCGCCGCGATCAACCTCAACATTTTCGCCAAGCACGCCGATCGCGTGAAGATGAGCGCGATCGCGCAGATGGTGAACGTGCTGCAGGCGATGATCCTCACCGACGGCAACAAGATGGTGCTGACGCCGACCTATCACGTCTTCCACATGTACAAGCCGTACATGGACGGCACGGTGCTGCCGATCGAGCTCAAGTCGCCGTGGTACAACAAGGACCAGTGGGTGATGCCCGCGGTCAGCGCCTCGGCGGTGCGCGACAAGGCCGGCGTGGTCCATGTCGCGCTCGCCAACGCCGATCCGGTCCGCGCGATCACGGTGCAGGCCGCGCTCGCCGGGCTCAACGCCAGCGGCGCGACCGGGCAGATCCTGACCGCGCCGGCGATCAACGCGATCAACACCTTCGATCAGCCCAACGCGGTCGTCCCCGCCGCCTTCACCGGCGCGCAGGTCGCGGGCGGACAGCTCAACGTGACGCTGCCGGCCAAGTCGGTCGTCATGCTGACGTTGCAGTGAGCGCGGACGGCGTGACCCTGCTCTCGCGCCGTCTCGTCCTCGCGGGCGGCGCGAGCGTCGCCGCGCTGCCCGCGCTGGCGCAGCGGCGGCGCGGCACGACGGCACCGGGGGCGGACACGATCGTCAACCCGCTGGTGCGCCAGCGTGCCGATGCGCAGGTGTTCCGCCATACCGACGGCTGGTATTACATGACCGGCTCGGTCCCCGAATATGACCGGCTGGTGTTGCGCCGCGCGCGCACGCTCGCCGGCCTCTCCACCGCGACCGAGCGCGTGCTGTGGCGGCACGAGAAGAGCGGGCCGAGGTCGGGCTTCCTGTGGGCGCCCGAGCTCCATCTGATCGACGGCACGTGGATCATGTATTTCGCCGCCGGCCCGAGTGGCGGCGGCGAGGACGTGTTCCGCATCCGCACCTATGCAATGGTGTGCGACGGCGCCGACCCGATGACGGGCGGGTGGAGGGTGCTGGGCGAGCTCGAGACCCCGTGGAACAGTTTCAACCTCGACTCGACCAGCTTCGTTCATCGCGGCACGCGCTATCTCGCCTGGGCGCAGCGTGAGCCGGGGATCGACACCAACTCCAATCTGTATCTCGCACCGCTCAAGACCCCGCTGACGCTCGCGGCCAGGCCTGCGCGGCTGTCGGTGCCCGAGCTCGACTGGGAGATCCGCGGCTTCAAGGTCAACGAGGCGCCCGCGCTGCTGGCGCGCAACGGCCGGTTGTTCATGACCTATTCGGCGAGCGCGACCGACGCGCGCTATTGCATGGGGATGCTGACCGCGCGCGACGATGCCGAGGTGATGGACCCGCGCAGCTGGACCAAGTCGCCGCGCCCGGTCTTCCAGACGTCGCGTGAGCATCGCATCTTCGGGCCGGGGCACAACAGCTTCACGGTCGACTCGCGCGGGCGCGACATGCTGGTGTTCCACGCGCGCGATGACGAGGCGATCAAGGGCGATCCGTTGTTCGATCCCAACCGCCACACGCGCGTCCAGCCGATCCGCTATGCCGCGGACGGCACGCCGCTGTTCGATCCGCCCGTGGCGAACGGGCCGCTCGCGCGCGGGTGATTGTCGCGGCGGCGGCATAAGCGCAAGTTTTGCCGCATATGTCCGAGTAAACGCGCTGGCCTACGTTACGCCGGGGCGGCTTCTGTCACCTGCTCGTCACCCACGGCTTCTGTTGTCGCGGCATGGCGAGGGCGAGGCGCTCGCTGGCGACGGCACGCCGTCTCCGTCGCGCGGCTGGGCGATGTCGGGCGCGGACACGCGGCGATCCTCCAGCGCGCGATCGCATCTGTCTCACCTCTGACGTGCAGCGGGTCGGCGCCCCGACACTCAGATCCAGCCCTCAGCGGGGACAGCGACGGCTGCCCATCGGGTAGCGCCGCTTCGCTTACCGCAGCAGCGTCACCGTCGCGGTGACCGGGAAATGGTCGGAGGGATAGACCCCGCCGGGACGATCGGTGACCACCGCCACCTTGCTCGCGCGCGCGCCGTCGAGGAAGATGTAATCGATCCGCTTGTCGGCGACTCCGGTGAAGTCGTGGAAGGTCTTGCCGCCCGGCCGCTGGCCCCAGGCATCGCTCATCGCCGCGGCGAGGCGGCGATGCGCCGCGCTGTCAGGCTCGGCGTTGAAGTCGCCCGTCAGCACCACGGGCAGCCCGCGCGCGATCGTCGGGATGCGCTCGAGCAGCAGCGCGGCGGCGCGGTCGCGCGCGGCATCGTCGCTGTCGCGATGCGCCAGATGCGTGTCGACCAGCAGGAAGCGTCGCTTGGGGTCGCGCTTCAGCGCGAACTCGCCCCAGCTCGCCATCCGCGGCAGGTCGGTGCCCCAGCTCTGGCTGCCGACCACCTCGGGCGTGTCGGAGAGCCAGAAATCGCCGTCGCGCACCAGCGTCAGCCGGTCGGTACGGTAGAGGATGCCCATATGCTCGTCGGCGTGGCCGCCCCTGCGATCGCGCCCGAACCAGCGATATTCAGGGAGCGCCGCGACCATGTCGTCGCCCTGGCGCTGGAGCAGTTCCTGCGTGCCGATCACGTCGGGGTGGACGCGGCGCAGCATCGCCACCGCGGCATCGCGGCGCGACGGCCAGGGCTGCGGCCCCTCGTCCGAGGCGTAGCGGACATTGTAGGTCATCACCTTGAGCGACGGCGCGCAGGCGCCGGTCAGCGCGACGAGCGCGAGCGCGGCGGCACGGGCGGGGCGAAGGCGTGTGATCATGGCAGAGCTCCCTTGCCGCCGCGATGGGCGAGCGCGCGCGCGAGGGCAAGTGCCTAGGGCGGTTCCATCCCGGCCGGATCGTGCTTCGGCGAACGCCGGAGCCCAGAGCCGCAGGAGTGACGCTCGTGGCTCTGGGCTCCTGCTGTCGCAGGAGCACCGCGCCGGTTCGCACCAGGTGGGCGATACGCCAAGGGCAACCGGCGTCATGCAGAAACGAGAACGGCCCGCCCGGCGAGGCCGGGCGGGCCGCTTCTGTCAGCCGATGGCCGAACCGATCAGCTCGACGAGGACAGGTTCACCGCGGCGTACTTGCCGCGACGATCGACCTCGATCTCGAACTGCAGCCGGTCGCCCTCGTTGAGCGTCGGCATGCCCGCACGCTCGACCGCCGAGATGTGGACGAAGGCGTCGGGCTGGCCGTCATCGCGCTGGATGAAGCCGAAGCCCTTCATGGCGTTGAAGAACTTTACCGTACCCGTGGCTTTCTCGCCGGTCAGCTGGCGCTGCGGCGCACCGCCGCCACGTGCGCCACCCGGGGCGCCACCGAAGCCACCCTCGCGCGGGGGGGCGCGATCGGTCACCGGCATCGGCTCGCCGTCGATCTTGAGATCGGTCGCCGAGATCCGGCCGCCACGATCCACCAGGGTGAAGCCGAGCGGCTGCCCCTCGGCCAGGCCGGCGAGGCCCGCCTGCTCCACCGCGGAGATGTGGACAAACACGTCCTCACCGCCGTCATCGCGCACGATGAAGCCGAAGCCCTTCTGCGCGTTGAAGAACTTAACGACGCCCGTGCCCTCGCCGACGACCTGCGGGGGCATGCCGCGACCGCCGCCGAAGCCACCACCACCACCGCCGCCGCCGAAGCCGCGACCACCGCCGCCGCCGCCGAACCCGCCGCCGCCGCCACCGAAGCCGCGACCACCGCCGCCGCCGCCGAAGCGGTCACCGCCGCCGCCGAAGCCGCCGCGATCCTCGAAGCCGAAGCCGCCGCCGCCGAAACCGCCGCCGAAGTCGTCACCGCCGCCGCCGAAACCGTCGCGCTTGTCGCGCCCACGCCCGCCGCGATTGCCGCGGCCGCCCTTGTCGTAACCCATAACCCTGTTCGTCTTCCCGGTCCGCCCGAACATTCTCAACGAGACCACGCGCAGGACGGCGAACGCGGTTCTCCGGGCGCAGGTCCTATTGCGCCGCATCACCTGTCATAGCCGATCAATTCCGCGCCGTCGAATCGTTGTGCGAGTCTTTTCTTTACCGGCGCGCCAGTCACTTGCTTCCTGTCGCGCGCGCGCCACCGTCCGTCGCAGACGCAACCGAACGAACGCGTTGAGCCCGCGCCGCCTCCCCGCTAGAGCCAGCCGCATGGCTGTTCATTTTCACGAGGAAGATCTGCCCGGCGACGTGTTCGCGCCGGGCGCTGCGATCGCGGTCGACACCGAGACGATGGGGCTGATCACCCCGCGCGACCGGCTCTGCCTGGTGCAATTGTCGGATGGTAGCGGCGACGAGCATCTCGTCCGCTTCAACCCCGGCAGCGACTATGCCGCGCCGGTGCTGCGCGCCGTGCTCGCCGATCCGGCGCGGGTGAAGCTGTATCATTTCGCGCGCTTCGACATCGCCGCGATCCGGCATTATCTCGGCGTCGTGGCGGCGCCGGTCTATTGCACCAAGACCGCGTCGCGGCTGGTGCGCACCTATACCGATCGCCACGGGCTGAAGGAGCTGGTGCGCGAGCTGCTCGGCCAGGACATCTCGAAGCAGCAGCAATCGTCCGACTGGGGCGGCCCCGAGCTGAGCGAGGCGCAGCGCGACTATGCCGCCTCCGACGTGCGCTTCCTCCACCGGCTGCGCGACGAGCTCGACCGGCGCCTCGCGCGCGAGGGGCGCACCGCGCTGGCGCAGGCGTGTTTCGACTTCCTGCCCGCGCGCGCCGAGCTCGACCTCGCCGGCTGGCCCGAGGTGGACATCTTCGCGCATGTCTGAGGTGGCGATCCGCACGCGCTCGGAGCGTCAGCGCTGGGCGCAGCCCGGCGGGCGCCACGATCGCCTGATCGCCACCGCCAACCGCGTGCTGCCGCTCTCGATCGGCGTGCTGTTCGCCTTTCTCGTGATGGCGCCGCTGACGATGGGGGGCGACGCCTCCTTCGTGCTCGACAAGAACCGCGTCGAGGTGGCGCGCGAGCGGCTCAAGATCCAGCAGGCGCGCTACCGCGGCACCGATACCAAGGGGCAACCCTTCGTGCTCTCCGCAGGATCGGCGCTGCAGAAGAGCTCGGCCGAGCCGGTGGTGGGGATCCGCGACCTCGCCGCCGCGATCCGCCTGTCCGACGGGCCGGCCGAGATGACCGCGCCGACCGGCCGCTACGACATGGACAGCGAGCAGGTGAACGTCGACGGGCCGATCAAGGTGCGCGGCCCGAACAATTATACGCTCGACACGACCGACGCGGTAGTCGACCTGAAGACGCGCAAGCTGCGCTCCACCGGCGCGGTGACGGGCACGGTGCGCCAGGGCGCGTTCCGCGGCGATCGCATGCGCGCCGATCTGGAGGCCCGTACGGTGACGATCGACGGCAATGCACGCTTGCGGATCGACCCGAGAAAATAGAAGGAACGCCGGATGCCGCGCCCTCTCGCCCCGGTCGCCCGCCGACTCCCGCTGCTGGCCCTGCTGCTCGCGGGCGCGGCGGCGGCGCAGACGCGCCACAACAGCGCCGCGCCGATCGATTTCGGCGCGGACCATATCGAGTTGCAGGATCGCGCCAACCGCGCGGTGCTGGCGGGCAACGTCAAGGTGCGCCAGGCCGAGATGACGCTCGACGCGGCGCGGATGACGGTCGCCTACACCGGGCAGATCGAGAACGGGAACCCGCAGGTGTCGCGGCTCGACGCCGCGGGCGGGGTGACGGTGACCCGGCCAGACCAGACCGCGCGGAGCAATTTCGCGGTCTATGACCTCAACCGCCGCGTCATCACGATGCTGGGCGCGGTGCGGCTGACCCAGGCGGGCAACACCGTCAACGGCGGCCGGCTGACGATCAACCTCGATACCGGACGCGCGGTGATCGACGGCTCCGCGGTGGCGGGCGGTGCGGGCAGCGCGGGCAATGTGACCCAGGCGCCGAGCGGGCGCGTGACGGGGACGTTCTCGGTACCGAAGCGGAACTGAGGCGGGGCGCTCCTCACGAGAACGCTACGATCCTGCCGTCATCCCGGACTTGTTCCGGGATCCACCGCTCCGCAGGAGCAACGCTTGCGGAGCTTGCTGAACCATGGATCCCGGAACAAGTCCGGGATGACGATCTGGGAGGCGCGGAGCGCCAGCCTCTTGGCACGCTCCGCTACAAGGGCCCGTCTGGCGATACTCGGTCGCACGCCGCCCCTCACCCCCGCCGGCACACCGCTCGTCACGTCCCCTCTTCAAACGCCGGCGCCGATCGGGCATGCACGTTCCCTGCCAACCGGGCCACGTTAGCGATCCGGTAACCCTGTTATGCGAGGTCGATCGCCGATGGACAGCGTCACCACCCAGCTCGACCGCGAGTCGCTCGACCAGGTCGCGCCGATCCACGAGGCGCCGGTGCAGAGCGGGCTCCAGGTCGTCTCGATCGCCAAGAGCTATGACAAGCGCGTGGTGCTCACCGACGTGTCGGTGTCGGTCGGCCACGGCGAGGTGATCGGGCTGCTCGGCCCCAATGGCGCGGGCAAGACCACCTGTTTCTACTCGGTGATGGGGCTGGTGAAGCCCGACTCCGGCCGGATCATGCTCGACGGCGACGATATTACCGGCCTGCCGATGTACCGCCGCGCCATCCTCGGCCTCGGCTATCTGCCGCAGGAGACCTCGATCTTCCGCGGGCTGACGATCGAGAAGAACATCCTGACGGTGCTCGAGCTGTCCGAGCCCGATGCCGCCGCGCGCGCCGAGAAGCTGGAGACGCTGCTCGCCGATTTCGGCCTCACCCGGCTGCGCGACGCGCCCGCGATGGCGCTGTCCGGCGGCGAGCGCCGCCGCGCCGAGATCGCGCGCGCGCTCGCGGCCGACCCGTCGATCATGCTGCTCGACGAGCCGTTCGCGGGCATCGACCCAATCTCGATCGCCGACATTCGCGACCTTGTCTGCCAGCTCAAGGAGCGCGGCATCGGCGTGCTGATCACCGATCACAACGTGCGCGAGACGCTCGACATCGTCGACCGCGGCTACATCATCTACGACGGCAAGGTGCTGTTCACCGGCAGCCCCGAGGAGCTGGTGCGCGACGAGAACGTCCGCCGCCTCTATCTGGGCGAGAGCTTCACGCTGTGAGGCCGATGCGCCGCGGACCCGTCATCCCGTGAGCCTCGCCCCGCGCCTCGACCTGCGGCAGTCGCAGTCGCTGGTGATGACGCCGCAGCTCCAGCAGGCGATCAAGCTGCTGGCGCTGAGCAACCTCGAGATCGAGGGCGTGATCGCCGAGGAACTCGAGCGCAACCCGCTGCTCGAGTCGAGCGCGCCCGCCGAGGACGCGCCCGTCGCCGCACCCGAGGCCGCCGAGGCGCCGCGCGACGAGCCCGCCGGTGCCGACGAGCTGGTGATGGCGGGCGAGGGCGCGGGCGAGTCGCTCGACGTCGACATCGCCGCCGAACGCTTCGACGACGGCCCGAGCGAGTCGGCGGCCGAGCGGATCGGCGACCTCGGCCCGGGCAGCGGCAGCGGCAGCGGCGAGGCGATCGACTTCGACTCGTTCGCCGACACCAGCGAGAGCCTCGCCGACGTGCTGCTCGCCCAGGCCGGCGCGACCTTCGACGCGACCGACCTCTTCGTCGCGCGCGCGCTGATCGACCAGATCGACGAGGCCGGCTACCTCCGCGCCGACCTGCACGACGTCGCGCAGCGGCTCGGCGTGCCGCTCGCGCGCGTCGAGGCGGTGCTCGCCGCGATCCAGAAGTTCGAGCCCACCGGCGTGGGCGCGCGCGACCTCGCCGAATGTCTCGCGATCCAGGCGCGCGACGCCGACCGCTACGACCCGATGATGGCGCGGCTGCTCGACCATCTCGACCTGCTCGCGCGCGGCGAGCTGGCGCGGCTGAAGAAGATCTGCCGCGCCGACGACGAGGATATGGCGGACATGATCCGCGAGCTGCGCGGCTATGACCCCAAGCCCGGCTTCCGCTACGGCGGCGACGCGCCCGCGCCGGTGATCCCCGACCTCACCGTGACGCGCGCGCGCGGCGGCTGGGCGATCGAGCTCAACGCCGCGACGCTGCCGCGCGTGCTGGTCAACAAGAGCTATTACAGCGAGCTGGCCGGCGGCGCGCAGGACCGCGCGGGCAAGACCTGGCTCGCCGAGAAGCTCGCCAGCGCCAACTGGCTGGTGAAGGCGCTCGACCAGCGCCAGCGCACCATCATCCGCGTCGCCACCGAGATCGTGCGCCAGCAGGAGGCGTTCTTTCTTCACGGCGTCGCGCACCTGCGCCCGCTGACGCTGCGCCAGGTGGCCGACGCGATCGAGCTGCACGAATCGACCGTCAGCCGCGTCACCAGCAACAAATATCTCAGCTGCGCGCGCGGCCTGTTCGAGCTGAAATATTTCTTCACCTCGGCGATCGCCGCGGCGGACGGCGGCGACGCGGTATCGGCCGAGGCGGTGAAGAGCGCGATCCGCGCGCTGATCGCGGGCGAGGGCGACACGATCCTGTCCGACGACACGCTGGTGGAGCTGCTCAACGCCAAGGGCTTCGGGATCGCGCGGCGGACGGTCGCGAAATATCGCGAGGCGATGGGGATCGGCAGCTCGGTGCAGCGCCGCCGCGCCCGCGCGTTGCAGCGCGCCTGACCGATGCGAGGCGCGCGAACCTCCTCGCCGCGCAAGAAAAGCTTGGATCACCTACTCGCCTGGTGGGGTATGACTCGCGGCTCGGACCAACGGGCGAGAGGCGAGGCATGAGCGACGGGGCGGCGAGCGGGGCGGGTGAGGGCTCGGCGATCGCCGCGGCGGTACTGGCGCTGCGGCGCGGGCGCGACGACTGGCGCGCCGGCCACCCGTCCGAGGAGGCGCGCACCTTCCCGTCGCGCGCGGCGCTGGAGCGCGTGGTCGAGACGCTCGCCGCCGCGCTCTTCCCGCGCCGGCTCGGCCAGTATCGCGGCGGTGCGGCCGAGGAGGACGGCTTCGTCGCCGCCAAACTGCTCGCCGCCGCGGCCGAGCTGGAGCGCGAGATCGGTGCCGAACTGGCCTATTGGCAGGCCGAGGCGCGCAGCGGCGCGTTCGATCCCGAACAGCCCGCGACGATCGTGCGGCTGTTCCTCGCCACGCTCGGCGAGGTGCGGCGGCTGATCGACAGCGACGTCGCCGCGGCCTTCCTCGGCGATCCGGCGGCGCGCAGCGCGGACGAGATCCTGGTCTGCTACCCCGGCGCGATCGCCAGCCTGCACCACCGCATCGCGCACCCGCTCTACCAGCTCGGCGCGCCGATCACCGCGCGGCTGATCTCCGAGATCGCCAACGAGCGCACCGGGGTCGACATCCACCCCGGCGCGACGATCGGCGCGCATTTCTTCATCGATCACGGCACCGGCGTGGTGATCGGCGAGACCGCGATCATCGGCGAGCGCGTGCGGCTTTACCAGCACGTCACGCTCGGCGCGCGCACGCCGCTGTGCGACGCGCCCGATCGCCCGCGCGAGCGCTACGCACGTCATCCGATCGTCGAGGATGACGTGGTGATCTACGCCGGCGCGACGATCCTCGGCCGTGTGACGATCGGGCGCGGCGCGATGATCGGCGGCAACGTCTGGCTGCTCGAGGACGTGCCGCCGGGGCGCATCGTCGCGCAGCCGGTGGCGCGCGTGCTCGCGCCCGCCGACGGCGAGCGCTGGCGCGACGGACTGGCGGGAGACTGAACATGGCGTCGCGGCGGCCGCTGATCGGGGTGCTCTGCTGCAACGAGGTGGCGCATCGCCCCGTGCAGGCGGTGGCGAGCCGCTTCGTCCGCCCGCTCGCCGCGGTATCGGGCGCGACCGTGCTGCTGGTGCCCGCGCTGACCGGCGCCAACGAGGCCGCCGCGCTGGCCGCGCCGCTCGACGGGCTGCTGCTGACGGGATCGCGCTCGCACGTCGCGCCGGAGCGCTACGGCGGCACGCTCGACCTGCCGGCCGAGGCGCTCGACCCGGAGCGCGACGAGGTGGCGCTGTCGCTGGCGGACGCGATGATCGCCGCGGGCAAGCCGGTGTTCGGCATCTGCCGCGGGTTGCAGGAGATCAACGTGCTGTTCGGCGGCTCGCTCTCGGCCGACCCGTGCTGCGGCCGCCACCTGCGCGGCGGCAGCTGGGCGCAGCGTGACTATGCCGAGCTGTTCACGCTGCGCCACGACGTCCAGCTCGCGCCCGAGGGGCGGCTGGCGCGCGCGACGGGGGAGCGGCGACTGACGGTCCACTCGGTCCACGAACAGGCGATCGACCGGCTCGGCGGCGGGTTGCGCGTCGAGGCGCGGTCGAGCGACGACGGCGTGATCGAGGCGGTCGCGGCGCCCGGCTGCGGCGCGGAGGTGCTGGCGGTGCAATGGCATCCGGAGTGGGACGTCGACTCCAGCGCGGGCAGCCAAGCGTTCTTCGCGCTGATCGGCGCCGCGCTGCGCGGGGAAGGCGAGCGGGCGAACTGATACGGCCAGACGGAACGCCCGCGAGAGGCATGACGCGTGCTGGTTCGCGGAAGGAAGCGCCGCCGCGCCTTCTTCCGTCAAGGGAGAGAGAGCGTCCTCATCGGCTCGGGCCTACAGTATACGATTCTATTGTGCCTATCGCTGCGCCGTGACACAGTCCTCTTGCCCCACCTTAACCACGCACGAGGAGAGACCATGCCGAGCACGACCCGCCGCGAGCTTATGGCGGGCGCCGCGACGCTGGCGCCCCTCGCGCTGCTTCCGGTCACCGCCTCCGCCGCCGCGCCCGAGGACCGCGTGGTGCGCGCGCGCCCGCTGCCGCTCGCCGACGTGCGGCTGGCGCCGTCCGACTATCTTACCGCGGTGGAGGTCAACCGCGCCTATCTCCACCGGCTGGTGCCCGACCGGCTGCTGCACAATGTCCACCGCTACGCCGGCCTGGCGCCCAAGGCCGAGATCTACGGTGGCTGGGAGAGCGACACGATCGCGGGCCACACGCTCGGCCATTATCTCAGCGCGCTCGCGCTCACCTGGCAGCAGACCGGCGACGCCGAGTTGCGCCGCCGCGCCGATTATATCGTCGACGAGCTGGCGACGGCGCAGGCGAAGCGTGGCACCGGCTATGTCGGCGCGCTCGGGCGCAAGCGGAAGGACGGCACGATCGTCGACGGCGAGGAGATCTTCCCCGAGATCGTGCGCGGCGAGATCAAGTCGGGCGGGTTCGACCTCAACGGGTCGTGGTCGCCGATGTACACCGTCCACAAGCTGTTCGCCGGGCTGCTCGACGTCCATGCCGCCTGGGGCAATGCCGCCGCGCTGCGCGTCGCCACCGGGCTCGCGGGCTATTTCGAGCGGGTGTTCACCGCGCTCGACGCGGCGCGGCTGGAGGAGGTGCTCGGCTGCGAATATGGCGGCATGAACGACAGCTATGCCGAGCTGTCCGCGCGCACCGGCGACGCGCGCTGGCTGCGCATGGCGCGGCTGTTCTACGATCATCGCGTGCTCGACCCGCTGGCGGCGGGCGAGGACAAGCTCGCCAACTTCCACGCCAACACGCAGGTGCCCAAGCTCGTCGGCCTCGCCCGGATCCACGAGGTGAGCGGCGGCGATCCCGCCAAGGCCGCGGCCGCGCGCTTCTTCTTCGATCGCGTGACGCAGCACCACAGCTACGCCATCGGCGGCAATGCCGACCGCGAATATTTCTTCCAGCCCGATACCGTGGCGCAGCACGTCACCGAGCAGACGTGCGAGCATTGCAACAGCTACAACATGCTCAAGCTGGCGCGGCACCTCTGGTCGTGGCAGCCCGACGGCGCGCTGTTCGACTTCTACGAGCGCGCGCATCTCAACCATGTGATGAGCGCGCAGGACCCGGCGACCGGGGGCTTCACCTATATGACCCCGCTGCTGAGCGGCGCGGCGCGCGACTATTCGACCACCAAGGACGACGCCTTCTGGTGCTGCGTCGGCTCGGGCATGGAGAGCCACGCCAAGCACGGCGAGTCGATCTTCTGGGAAGGCGACGACGGCACCTTCTACGTCAACCTCTACATCCCCGCCGAGGCGCGCTGGGCAACGCGGCGCGCGACGGTGAGCCTCGCGACCCGCTACCCCTATGAGGGCGAGGTGGCGCTGCGCTTCACCGAACTGCGCGGCGGCACCTTCCCGGTGGCGCTGCGCGTGCCCGGCTGGGCGGGGGACGGCGCGCGCGTGACCGTCAACGGCGCGGCGGTGACGCCGACGCGCGCGCGCGGCTATGCGATCGTCGCGCGGCGCTGGAAGGCGGGCGACACGATCGCGCTGACCTTGCCGCTCGCGCTGCGCACCGAGAGCGCGCCGGGCGATCCGGACACGATCGCGGTGCTGCGCGGGCCGATGGTGCTCGCCGCCGACCTCGGCCCCGCCGAGGGCAAATGGGACGGTGCCGATCCCGCGCTGGTCGGCGCCGACGTGCTCGCCGGCTTCGGCCTGCGCGACGCCGCCGCGGCGCGCTACGCCACGCGCGGGGTGGTGCGCCCCGGCGACACCGACTTCGTCCCCTTCTACCGCCAGTATCGCCGGCGCAGCGCGGTGTATTTCAAGCGCTTCACCGACGCGGGCTGGGCCGAGGCGGAGGCCGCCTACACCGCCGAACAGGCGCGGCTGCGCGACCTGGCGGCGCGCTCGGTCGACGTCATGTTCCTCGGCGAGATGCAGCCCGAGCGCGACCACCAGCTGGCGAGCGAGTTGAGCTACCCCGTCACCTATCGCGGCCGGCAGGGGCGCGACGCGCGCTCGGGCGGCTATATCGAGTTCACGATGAAGGTGCGGCCGGGGCCGCTGGTGCTCCAGGCGAGCTATTGGGGCGGCGAGCGCGCGCGCGACTTCGACATCCTGGTCGACAACGTCAAGGTCGCCACCCAGCATCTCGACAACGACCGGCCCGGCGCCTTCATCGAGCGCGACTATCCGCTGCCGCTTGGGCTCACCGCGGGCAAGAAGACGGTGCGCGTCAAGTTCCTGCCGCACGATCGCAGCAGCGCCGGGCCGGTCTTCGGCGTGCGCCTCTACACCGCGCGGGCGGGGGCGACCGCGTGAGCGACGCCGTTCGACTGACGCTGGACGAGGTGCGCGACCTGGCGCGGCGGACGCTCCGCACGGTCGGGCTCGCGCCCGCGCAGGCCGAGGCGGTGGCCGAGACGATGGTGGCGGGCGAGCGCGACGGCTGCGCCAGCCACGGCGTCTACCGCCTGCTCGTCGCCGCGCACAGCCTGCGCAGCGGCGCGGTCGCGCGCGACGCGGTCCCGCGGGTGAGCGAGCCCGCCGCCGCGCTGGTGCGGGTCGACGGCGGCGGCGGCTTCGCGCAGCTCGCCTTCGCCGCGGGGCGCCCGCTGCTCGAGGCCAAGGCGCGCGCGAACGGCATCGCCGCGCTGGCGCTGACCGACGTGGTGCATTTCGCCGCGCTCTGGCCCGAGGTCGAGGCCTTGGCCGCGGCGGGGCTGGTCGCGCTGGCGGTGACACCGAGCCACGCCTGGGTCGCGCCCGCGGGCGGCACGCGGCCGGTGTTCGGGACCAACCCGATCGCCTTCGGCTGGCCGCGCGCGGGCGCGCACCCCTTCGTCTTCGATTTCGCCACCAGCGCGGTGGCGCGCGGCGAGATCGAGCTGCATCGCCGCGCCGGCCGCGCCATCCCCGACGACTGGGGCTATGACGCGGACGGTCGGCCCAGCACCGACGCGGCGGCGGTGCTGGCGGGGGCGATGCGCACCTTCGGCGGGCACAAGGGGTCGGCGCTGGCGGCGATGGTCGAGCTGCTCGCCGGGCCGCTGATCGGCGAGATGACCAGCGCCGAGTCGCTCGCCGCCGACGCCGGCCGCGGCGCCTCGCCGCGCGGGGGCGAGTTGATCGTCGCGCTCGATCCCGCGGGCTTCCTCGGCGCCGCCGCGGGCGCGCAGCTCGCGCGCGCCGAGACTGTGTTCGCCGCGATCGAGGCGCAGGGCGCGCGGCTCCCCTCGGCGCGGCGCTACGCCGCGCGCGCGCGGAGCGAGATAGAGGGTGTGCTGGTGCCGGCCGCGCTCTACGCGGACATCATCGCGATCGGGGAGGTTGAGTGAGGCAGATACGGGCGGCGCTGCTGGGCGCGACGATGATGATGGCGGCGCCGGCGATCGCCGCGCCGCGGGCGGGCAGCGCCGACGCGACGCTGCGCCGGCTCTACACCGAGGAATATGCGTGGCGGCAGCAGCAGTTCGCCGCCGACGAGGACAGCCGCCACGAGGCGCGCGCGCATCTGCCCGACGTCGGCCCCGCGGCGCAGGCGGCGCGGCTCAAGCGCTGGGAGGACACCGCGACGCGGCTGCGCGCGATCCGTCCGGCGGATCTCTCGCCCGCCGAGCAGGTCAATTACGCGGTCTATCGCCAGCAGATCGACGCGCTGCTCAACGAACAGCGCTTCCGCGACTATGAGAAGCCGCTCACCGCCGACACCAGCTTCTGGGGCGACGTCGCCGCCGCGGCGCGCGACCCGCTGGCGAACGAGAAGGAGTATCGCGCCTATCTGTCGATGCTGCGCGAGCTGCCGCGCTATTTCGACCAGCAGATCGCCGAGATGCGCGCCGGCCTCCGGCGCGGCTTCACCCCGCCCAAGGTGACGCTGGCGGGGCGCGACATCGGCGTGGCGCAGGTGGTCGAGGCCAGGACGATCGTGGACAATCCCTTCTACGCGCCCTTCGTCACCATTCCCAGGCAGATCCCGGCGGCGACCCAGGCCGAGCTGCGCCGCGCCGGCGAGGCGGCGATCCGCGACGCGGTGCTGCCCGCGCATCGCACGCTGCTCGCCTTCCTGCGCGAGGAGTATATCCCCGGCGCGCGCAGCTCGCTCGCGGCTTATGACCTGCCCGACGGCAAGGCCTATTATCAGTCGAAGGTGGCGGAATATACGACGCTGCCGCAGACCCCCGAACAGGTCCACGCCATCGGCCTCGCCGAGGTCGCCAAGATCCGCGCGCGCATGCTCCAGGTGATGGCGCAGGTGAAGTTCCAGGGCGACCTGCCCGCCTTCCTCACCTTCCTGCGCACCGATCCGCGCTTCTACGCGATCACGCCGCAGCAATTGCTCGACCGCGCGGCGTGGATCGCCAAGACCTTCGACGGCAAGGCGTCGCGCTACTTCGGCCGGCTGCCGCGCAGCCGCTTCGCGATCAAACCCGTGCCCGCCGACGTCGCGCCCTTCTACACCGCGGGGCGCGGCGGGCCGGGCGTGTACCTCGTCAACACCTATGACCTGCCGGCGCGCTCGCTCTACGCCTTGCCCGCGCTGACGCTGCACGAGAGCGCGCCGGGCCACGCTTTCCAGATGCCGCTCGCGGCGGAGAACAAGGACCTGCCGCCGTTCCGCCGCGACACCTATCTGTCGGTCTACGGCGAGGGCTGGGCGCTCTACAGCGAGACGCTGGGCGAGGAGATGGGGATGTACGAGACGCCCTATGACCTGTTCGGCATGCTCAGCTATCAGGCGTGGCGCGCGTCGCGGCTGGTGGTCGATACCGGCATCCACGCGATGGGCTGGAGCCGCGAGCGCGCCCAGGCCTATCTGCGCGACAATACCGCGCTGTCCGACCATGAGGTCACCACCGAGGTCGATCGCTACATCGCCTGGCCGGGGCAGGCGCTGAGCTATTATACCGGCCAGCTCGCGATCCAGCGCGCGCGCGCCCGCGCCGAGCAGGCGCTCGGCCCGAAGTTCAACGTCAAGGCCTTCCACGACGCGGTGCTCGCGCTCGGCTCGGTGCCCGTCAGCGAGATCGATCGCCGCACCGATCAGCTGATCCGCGACGGCGGGCGCGGCCCCTATCCCGACGAGGAGTAGTCGGACAGGTTGCATCCCTATCGATCCGTTAGTATACGATATTCATCCGAGGGAATGAGAGGTGATGGCGGCGATGGCGATCGGTTGGAAGGGCGTGTTCCCGGCGGTGACGACCCAGGTGCGCGAGGACCTCACGCTCGACCTCGCCGACACGCAGCGCGTCGTCGACGAGCTGATCCGCGACGGCGTCACCGGGATCATCGCGCTGGGCACGGTGGGCGAGAACAACTCGCTGGATTATGACGAGAAGGTCGCGGTGCTCTCCGCCATCGTCGAGGTGGTGAAGGGGCGCGTGCCCGTGATCACCGGCGTCTCCGAATATGACACGCGCCGCGCGGTGCGCTACGCCCAGGCGGCGGAGAAGGCGGGGGCGGACGGGCTGATGCTGCTGCCGCCGATGGTCTATGTTCCCAAGCCGGACGAGCTGGTGGCGCATTTCCGCGGCGTGGCCGAGCGCACCGCGCTGCCGATCATGCTGTACAACAACCCGCCGGCCTATCGCACCGTGATCGACCGCTACGTGCTCGAGCAACTGGTGCCGGTGGAGAATATCGTCGCGGTGAAGGAATCCGCGCCCGACACGCGCCGCTTCACCGACTTCCGCAACGATCTCGGCGACCGTTACGTGCTGTTCGCCGGGCTCGACGACGTCGCGCTCGAGGGGCTGTATCTCGGCGCACAGGGCTGGGTATCGGGGCTGACCAACGCCTTCCCCAAGGAGTCGGTCGAGCTGGTCGCGGCGTTCGAGCGCGGCGATCACGCCAAGGCGATCGAGATCTATCGCTGGTTCATGCCTTTGCTCCACCTCGACGCCGAGCATGACCTGGTCCAGTCGATCAAGCTGGCCGAGCAGGTGATGGGGCGCGGCTCGGAGCGCGTGCTGCCGCCGCGCTACGTGCTCACCGGGGAGCGTCGCGCCGAGGTGATCGCGATGGTCGAGCGCGCCGCGGCGACTCGGCCGACGCTGTCGCTGCCCGCCGCGGCCTGATAGCCTCGGCGGCATGCGGCACACCTTCTTCTGCATCGACGGCCATACTGCGGGCAACCCGGTGCGGCTCGTCGCCGGGGGCGCGCCGCTGCTGCGCGGCGCCTCCATGTCCGAGCGCCGGCAGGATTTCCTCGCGCGCTACGACTGGATCCGCACCGGGCTGTGCTTCGAGCCGCGCGGGCACGACATGATGTCGGGCGGCTTCCTCTACCCGCCCACCAAAGCCGACGCCGATGTCGGCATCCTGTTCATCGAGACGAGCGGCTGCCTGCCGATGTGCGGCCACGGCACGATCGGGATCATCACCTTCGGGCTGGAGCACGGGCTGATCCAGCCGACCACGCCGGGGCGGCTCCGGGTCGAGGTGCCCGCCGGCGTGATCGAGATCGCTTATGCGGTCGCGGGCGAGAAGGTGACCTCCGTCCGCATCACCAACGTGCCGAGCTATGTCGCGGCGCGGGGGGTCGAGGTGGAGGTGGCCGAGCTCGGGCGGCTCCGCGTCGACGTCGCCTATGGCGGCAATTACTACGCGATCGTCGAGCCGCAGGGAGCTTATGCGGGGCTCGACGCGATGGGCGCTGACCGGCTGATCGCGGCGTCGCGCCTGGTACGCGCCGCGGTGCGCGAGAAGGTCGAGCCGGTCCACCCGCTCGACCCGACGATCCGCGGGGTGAGCCACGTGCTCTGGGCGGATCGCGCCCGCGCGAACGACGCCGACGGGCGCAACGCGGTGTTCTACGGTGACAAGGCGATCGATCGCTCGCCTTGCGGCACCGGCACCTCGGCGCGCCTCGCGCATCTCGCCGACCGCGGCGACCTCAAGGTCGGCGACCGCTTCGTCCACGAAAGTTATATTGGCAGCCGCTTCATCGGCCGGGTCGAGGCGGCGACGACATTGGGCGACGTGCCCGCGATCGTCCCCTCGATCGAGGGATCGGCGATGGCGACCGGCTTCAACACGATCTGGATCGACCGCGCCGACCCGTTCTGGGCCGGGTTCCAGGTGACGTGACGGCGGCGGCGACGTTCCGCGCGGATCGGCACGGACGGTGTTCGGGTCTCGCGCTTGCGGCCAGGAGGCCGACGACGTCCTGGGGATCGAACCGGCATGACCTGCCGTCATCTCCGGAACAGGTCCGGGATGACGGCGAGCAAGGCAGCGAGGGCGAAGGCGCCTCGCCCCTGCGACCGGCACGCCCCGGGGCAGGGGGGCCGCGCCGCGCGCGCCGCCAACTGCCGCACTCACCCGCTTAGGAGAGCGAACCATATGCTGGGCCAGCGCAAGTCACTCGCCGACGTCACCCGGCATGAACAGGGCCGCGCGCTCGCCAAGACGCTGTCCTGGCCGCACCTGATCGCGCTGGGCGTCGGCGCGATCGTCGGCACCGGCATCTACACGCTCACCGGGGTCGGCGCCGAGCGTGCCGGCCCCGCGGTGATCCTCGCCTTCGCCATCGCCGGCGCGGTCTGTGCCTGCGCCGCGCTGGCCTATGCCGAACTGGCGACGATGATCCCCGCGGCGGGAGGTGCCTACACCTTCAGCTATGCCGCCTTGGGCGAGACCGCCGCCTGGGTGGTGGGGTGGAGCCTGATCCTCGAATATTCGCTCGCCTGTTCGACCGTGGCGGTGGGTTGGTCGGGCTATCTCGTCGGCTGGATCCAGTCCGCCGGAGTGACGCTGCCGCCCGCGCTGCTCGCCGGGCCGCACGGCGGCGGCGTCGTCAACCTGCCCGCGGTGGCGGTGGCGCTCGCCATCATGGGCCTGCTGGTCGCGGGCACGCGCGAGAGCGCCACGCTCAACATCGTGCTCGTCGTGGTCAAGCTCGCCGCGCTGGCGGTGTTCATCGCCTTCGCGCTGCCCGCCTTCGACCCCGCGCATCTCCACCCCTTCATGCCTTATGGCTTCGCCGCGGCGGAGAGCGGCGGGCACAAGCGCGGCGTCATGGCGGCGGCGGCGATCGTGTTCTTCGCCTTCTACGGCTTCGACGCGGTGGCGACCTCGGCCGAGGAGGCGAAGCGGCCCGGGCGGGACCTGACGATCGGCATCGTCGGATCGATGCTGGTGTGCACCGCGATCTACATGGCGGTCGCGGTGGCGGCGATCGGCGCGCTGCCCTTCACCGCGCTGGCCAACTCGCCCGAGCCGCTCGCGCTGGTGCTGCGCTCGCTCGGCCATCCGCTCGCGGGGCATCTGATCGCGCTCGCCGCGGTGATCGCGCTGCCCTCGGTGATCCTGGTGATGATGTACGGGCAGAGCCGGATCTTCTTCGTGATGGCGCGCGACGGGCTGCTGCCGCGCGGGCTCGCCACGGTGAGCCCGCGCAGCGGCGCGCCGACGCGGATCACGCTGCTGACCGGGGCCGCGATCGCGCTGGTGGCGGGACTGTTCCGGCTCGACGAGATCGCCGAGCTCGCCAATGCCGGGACGCTGCTCGCCTTCATCGCCGCGGGCGCGTGCCTGATGGTGCTGCGCCGCACCGCCCCCGACGCGCCGCGGCTGTTCCGCTGCCCTTTGCCCTATGTCGTGGGGTCGCTCGCGATCCTCGGCTGCCTGTACCTGCTGTGGAGCCTGCCGAGTGCCACCATCGCGCGCTTCCTGTTGTGGAACGTGGCGGGGCTGCTGTTCTACCTCGCTTATGGGCGCACGCGCGGCCTGCGCCGGGCGGTAGCGTAGCACCTGATCCATCCTGGTCGGAAGGTGCTCCTGCGCACGCACGAGCACCTGCCTTGTTCGTACCAGATGGATCGCACGACGGGATGCGGGAAGCCGGCGGGCGGGCGGCTCGCGCGGCGCCACGGGGCGGATCGAGCGAAACGACGCGTTAACCAGCGCTCGCTACACAAAGCGCATCATGCGCCGCCTCCCGCTCCCGCTGCTGCTCCAGGGCGCTCTGGTCGCGACGCTGCTCGTGGTGCTCGCGCTGCGCCCACCGGCGCAGGGAGTGATGCTGCTCGTTCCACTCGGCGCCACGCCCGGGGCGCTCGCCTCCACCGCGATCGCCGCCGACGCGCGACTGGTCGGACGCGGGCCGGGGCGCAGCCTCCTCGTGCGTGGCAGACGCGACCGTATCGCCGCGCGGCTGCGGGTCGGTGACGCGCTGCTGCTCGCCGCGCCGTCACCGCTGTGCGGCGCCGCGGTCGGAGCGATCGCATGACCGTCGACCGCTGGCGCGCGCTCGACACGCTGACGCTCGACCGGCTGCGGCTGGTCGGCATGCGGCTGCTCGCCGCGCTGGGCTGGTGCGCGCTCGCCACGGTCGCGGTGATCCAGCTCGCGCTCAGCGGCACGATCGACCCGCTGCTGCTCGGCGCGGGCGCCGCGCTCACCGCCGCGCCGACCTGGTTCGCGATCCGCGCGCGCACCGACACGCAGGCGCGCATCGTCACCGGGACGCTCGCCGCCACCGCGCCCGCGCTGCTGGTCTATGTCCTCCAGGGCCATCCCTGGCAGATGGACGCGCACATGTTCTTCTTCGTCGCGCTCGCCGCTCTGGTGGTGCTGTGCGACTGGCGACCGATCGTCGTCGCCGCGCTGCTGATCGCGCTTCATCATCTCGCGCTCGAATGGTTCGCCCCCGACTGGGTGTTCGAGGGCGACGGGCGGCTCGGCCGCGTGCTGGTCCACGCGCTGGCGGTGGTGATGCAGGCGGGGGTGTTGTGGCTGGTGACCGGCGTGCTCGAGCGGCTGCTCGAGCGCCAGCGGCTCTCGCTGGAGCGCAGCCGCGCGCTGGTGACCGAGGCCGACGAGGCGCGCGCCGCCGCCGAGGACGCGCGCGCGGTCGCGACCGAGGCGCTGCGCCAGGCGCGCGTCGCGGAAGACGCCGCCGGCGACGAGCGCGCGCGGCTGCGCGCGCTGGAACAGCATGCCGCGACGCGCCGCCGCGACGAACTGGTCGCGGTGGCGGAAGCGTTCGAGGGTTCGGTGGCGCAGGTGGTGCGCGCGATCGGCGCGGCCGCGACCCAGCTGGAGCGCTCCGCCATCACGCTCGACGATCTCGCCGTGGGAGCGGGGGCGCAGGCCGCCGCGGTGGCGAGCGAGGCGGTGGAGGCGACCGCGCAGATCCGCCACGTCGCCGACTCGATTCGCGATCTCGGCGGCTCGATCCGCACCATCGCCGATTCGGCCGACCAGCAGAGCGCGCTCACCGCGGTGGCGCAGGCCGCGGCGGGCAGCGGGGTCGGGCGGATCGGCGAACTGGCGGAACATGGCCAGCGGATCGGCGCGCTGGTGGACGATATCCGCGAGATCGCGGAGAAGACCAACCTGCTCGCGCTCAACGCGACGATCGAGGCGGCGCGCGCGGGCGAGGCGGGGCGCGGCTTCGCGGTGGTGGCGGGCGAGGTGCGCTCGCTCGCGGCCGATTCGACGCGCGCGAGCGACCGCATCAGCACCTTGCTCGGATCGATCTTCGCCGGGGTGGGCGACGCCGCGGCGGCGCTGACCCGCGCCGACGAGGCCGCGGCGCAGGTCGCGCGCGCGGCGGCGGGGATCGCGGGCTCGGTCGCCGACCAGCGCCAGCTCGCCGCGGGGATCGAGGCGGGCGCGACCCGCACCGCGGGCGGTGCCGAGGTGATCGAGCGCCGCATCGACGAGGTCGCCGCGGCGGTGCGCACCACCGCGACGCTGTCGCAGACGGTGCGCGGCAGCGCGGGCGAACTGGCAGCGAGCGCGCGCGCGCTCGACGGCGCGACCGAGCGGTTCGTCGCCTTCCTCATGGACGACGCACCGCGCCGCGCGGCCTGATCGCGAGCAACCAAGCCCCGGCTCGGTCATTGATCCACGTCTAGTGAGGAGTGGATCGATGGGACGAAGGGCCGTGGTCGCGCCGTTGGCTGCGCTGGCGCTGGTGGGATGCGGGGACCGGATCGACGATCATGCCGAGCGCACGGGCAATGCGATCGCCGCGGAGATCGGCGCGGCGGCGGACAATGTCGCCGCGAGCGTCGACACGCTGACCGACTCGATGGCCAATCAGGTGGACGACGTGGCGGCGGACTCGCTCGATCGCGCGGCGGGCCGGATCGACGATGCGTCGCGGCGGCTGGAGCGGGACGTGCGCGACCATGCCGACCGCGCGCGCGACCGTGCCGGCGACGCGCTCACCGACGCGGGCGAGCGCCTGCGCGACCGGGAGCGCGAGGGCGATGCCGTCCCCGCGCGCACCGACGCGGAGCGCCGCTGAACGGCGCGGGGGCGCACCGCTTAGCGGAACCAGTGGCGCCGCAGGAAATAGATCACCGTCCCCGCCGCGATCAGCGCGCAGACGCCCGCGATCGCGTCGAACGCCCAGGGCTCCTTGGCATAGGGCAGTCCCTCGACGTTCATCCCGTACAACCCGGTGATGAAGGTCAACGGCAGGAACACCATCGCCACCACCGCGATCACCAGCCCGCGCTGGTCGAGTTGCTCGGCGCGCAGGTCGGTCAGCGCCTCGTGCACCAGCGCGGCGCGCTCGCGGATCGCCTCCACCTCCTCCGCCATGCGCGCGGCGCGGTCGGCCGCGGCGGAAAGGTGCGCGCGATCGTCCTCGGCGAGCCAGTCGCCCGGCAGCGTCGCCAGTTTCTCCAGCGCGGCGCGCTGCGGCGCGAGGAAGCGGCGGTAGTTGATCGCCTCCGACCGCACCTTGGTGACGCCGCGGCGCAGCTCGAAGATATGCTCGGCGGCGAGCTTCTGCTCGCAATCGTCGAGCCAGTCGCCGAGGTCGCCGACGACGGGATCGAGGTCCTCGGTGATCTCGGTGGCGAAGGCGCTGATCAGGTCGCCGGGGTCGCGGATCGCGCCGTCACGCATCTGGGTCACCACCTCGTCGAGCGCGACCAGATGCTTGCGCGAGACGGTGACGACCCGTCCCTTGGCTGCCCAGATACGGATCGAGGCGAGCATGTCGGAGCCGTCCAGCTCCTCGTCGGTACGCCCGCGCAGGTTGACCAGCGCGGCGTCGGCGAGCTTCTCGGCGCGCGGGCGCGTCTCGGCGGCGGTCAGCGAATCGACGATATAGGGCGGCAGTCCGGCCTCGTCGCGCAGCCATGTCTGCGCGTGCTCGGCGTTGGTGGTGAGATGCACCCAGACGAACGGCGCGCCGCAGCCGAGCGCGCCTTTGACCGAAATCTCCTCGACCTTGCCCTCGCCCGTGAGCCGCCACGCGGTGCCGCTCATCGTTCCTCCTCCATCGCCAGATCGACCACCAACCCGGTCGCGGGGGCCAGCGGCGGCGCGGCGCACTCGACCCGCTCGGCGTCGGCGCGCGCGCGGTCGAGGATCGCGGGCGGCACGTCGGGGCGATGCGTCACCACGTCCGCCGCGGCGAGCAGCCGGGCCTGGCGCAGCGTCAGCTCGTCCGGGTCGTGCGAGCGGAGGCGGAGGCGGGCGAGGCCGGTGGCAGGCTGCGCCGCGATCACGGCGGCGGCGACGTCGTCGAGCGCGGGCGCGCCGAGCGGGTCGAGCGCGCCGCCGGGCGCGAGCGCGGCGCCGATCGCGCGGCGGCGCTCACCCATGTCGGGCAGCGCGGTGCGGAGCGCGGGTCGGGCGGCGTGGAGCGCCTCGGCGAGCCGGCCGAGCGTGGCGGGCAGCAGCGTCTCGAGCCGCTGGCGCAGCGCCGCCGCCAGACCCGCCGACACGCCCGCGCTGCCGATCGCGACCAGCACCGGCGCGCGGTCGACGATCGCGGGGAGGGTGAAGTCGCACAGCTCGGGCCGGTCGACCGCGTTGACCAGCACGCCGCGCGCCTTGAGCCGGGCCACCGCCGCCTCGTCGTCGGCCACCACGGCGAGCCGTGCCGCGCCATCGTCCTCGCCGACGATCACCGCACCGGCACGCTCGAGCAGCCGACGCTTCGCCGCAGCGGGCTCGCCCTCGCCGACCAGGATCACGGGCTGCCCCGCCAGCCGCAGGAACACCGGCAGGCTCGGCAGCGCCGCCGCGGCCTCGCGCGAGTCGCTCACCGGCTCACAGCCACTCGGGCACCCGCTCGGCGGCGAGGATCGTCTCGGCCGCGATCCGGTCCGCCACCACCGCGAAGCGGTCGGCGTCGACCAGCACCTCGGGCACCAGCGCGCGGCTGTTGTAGGTCGAGGCCATGGTCGCGCCATAGGCACCCGCGCTGCGGAACACCGCGAGGTCGTCCTTGGCGACGCGGTCGATCTCGCGCGCCATCGCGAACGTGTCGCCGGTCTCGCACACCGGGCCGGCGATATTGGCGGTGACCCGCTCGCCGCTCGGCACCACCGGATCGAAGTCGTGCCAGGCGTCGTAGAGCGCGGGTCGCGCCAGATCGTTCATCGCCGCGTCGACGATGACATAGGGGTTCACCACGCCCGGCTTCACCCAGATCACGCGGGTGAGCAGCACCCCCGCGTTGGCGGCGATCACGCGCCCGGGCTCGAACATCAGCGTCACGCCCCAGTCGCGCGTGACGCGCTCGACCATCGCGCCATAATCGGCCGGGGAGCGCGGCGCGTCGCCCTCCTTGTAGCGGACGCCGAGCCCGCCGCCGAGGTCGACGCGGGTGATGCGGTGGTCGGCGGCGCGGAGGGTGGCGACCAGCTCGCCGACGCGCCGGTACGCCGCCTCGAGTGGGGCGAGGTCGAACAATTGGCTGCCGATATGGATCGCCACGCCCTCGATCGACAGGCCGGGCAGCCCCGCCAGCCGCGCGAACATCGCGGGCGCCTGGTCGATCGGCACGCCGAACTTGTTCTCCTTGCGCCCGGTCGAGATCTTGGCGTGCGTGCCGGCGTCGACGTCGGGGTTGACGCGCAGCACCGCGCGCGCGGTCTCTCCCCGTTCCGCGGCGAGCCGGGCGAGCGCCTCGCCTTCCTCCTCCAGCTCGAGGTTGAACTGGCCGATCCCGGCGTCGAGCCCGCGCACCAGCTCGGCCTCGGTCTTGCCGACGCCCGAGAAGACGACCGACTCGGCGGGCATCCCCGCCGCGAGCGCGCGCGCCAGCTCGCCGCCGGAGACGACGTCGGCGCCATAGCCCTCGGCGGCGAGCAGGCGCAGGACGGCGACATTGGGGTTGGCCTTGATCGCATAAGCGAGATGCGCGTCGCGCACGCCGGCCAGGCCGGCGCGGAAGGCGCGCGCGTGGTCGCGGAAGGCGTTGGCGGAATAGACGTAGACGGGGGTGCCGACCTCGGCGGCGATGCGCGCCAGCGGCACGCCCTCGCACCACAATTCTCCGTCGCGATAGTGGAAATGGTCCATCGGGTCTCTTCTAGCGTGGTTCGCGCGTCGGCGTGACACATAGGGTGCAGGTTGTCGCGCCCGCCACCCACCCATCTCCCGGCGTCATCCCGAACTCGTTTCGGGATCCACCGTGCCGCTTATTCCTCGGCGGCGGCGTATGCGGGGCAGTGGATCCCGAAACAAGTTCGGGATGACGGAAGAAGGGTGAATAGCACAGAGAAGCGCCTCAACGCCCCACCGTCATCACCGCGGCGGCAGGTCGAACTCGTCGCTCTGGCGGTCCTGCGAGCGGGTGAGCACCTCGCCGGTGCGGCGCGGTCGCGCCTGCACGCTGGGCGTGAGCAGGTCGCGGATCTTGGGCGTCGCAGTCGCGCCATACGGCGCCACCGGCAGCGGCGTGCCCGGCGCCGGCTTGAGCGCCTCGGTCGAGCCGCATCCCGCCAGAACGAGCGCCAGCCCCACCACGGCGGATCGGGCCGCGCTCATGCCGCCCCTCCCGTCCGCTCCGCCCGCGCGGCGGCGATCGCCGCGCGGACATTGTCGGGCGCGGTCCCGCCGAAGCTGCGCCGGCTCGCCACCGAGGCGTCGACCGACAGCACGTCGTAGACCGCATCGGTGATGCGCGGGTCGATCGCCTGCAGCTCGGCGAGCGGCACGCGATCGAGCGTGCAGCCCAAATCCTCGGCGCGCGCCACCGCGCGGCCGGTGATATGATGCGCCTCGCGGAACGGCACGTCGGCCTCGCGCACCAGCCAGTCGGCGAGGTCGGTCGCGGTGGCGAAGCCGCTCTCCGCCACCTGGCGCATCCGCTCGGTGCGGAAGGTAGCGCTCTCGACCATCCCGGTCATCGCCGCGAGCGACAGCGCGAGCAGGTCATGCGCCTCGAACACAGGCGGCTTATCGTCCTGCATGTCCTTGGAATAAGCGAGCGGCAGCCCCTTCATCGTGACCATCAGGCTAACCAGACAGCCAGTGATCCGCCCGCTGTGCCCGCGCACCAGCTCGGCGGCGTCGGGGTTGCGCTTCTGCGGCATGATCGAGCTGCCGGTCGACCATTGGTCCGACAGCGCGACGAAGGCGAACGGCTGCGACGCCCACAGCACGAACTCCTCCGCCAGCCGCGACAGGTGAAGCGCGCACTGGCTCGCCGCCATCAGGTAATCGAGCGCGAAGTCGCGGTCGCTGACCGAATCGAGGCTGTTGCGCGTCGGCGCGTCGAAGCCGAGCGCGCGCGCGGTGGCGTCGCGATCGATCGCGAAGCCGGTGCCCGCCAGCGCCGCCGCGCCGAGCGGGCAGAGGTTGGCGCGCGCGCGATTGTCGGTGAAGCGCGAGCGGTCGCGTCGCACCATCTCGTGATAGGCCATCAGATGGTGGCCGAGCGTCACCGGCTGCGCCGACTGGAGATGCGTGAAGCCCGGCATCACGCTGGCGGCATGCTCTTCCGCCCGCGCGAGCAAGGCATCGTCGAGCCGGTCGAGCGCTTCCACCACCTGATCGGTCGCGTCGCGCACCCACAAACGGAAGTCGGTCGCGACCTGGTCGTTGCGGCTGCGCGCGGTGTGGAGCCGCCCCGCCGCGCCGCCGATCACCTCGCCGAGCCGCGCCTCGCTCAGCATATGGATGTCCTCCATCGCGAGATCGTCGGGCACGCCCTCTTCGGCGTAGCGCTTGGCCACCTGCGCCAGCCCCGCGTCGATCGCGGCGACGTCCGCGGCGGAGACGATCCCCTGCGCGCCCAGCATCGCGGCATGCGCGCGGCTGCCCGCGACGTCCTGGCGCCACATCCGCTTGTCGAAGGGGATGGAGGCGTTTATCTCGCGCATGACGGCGGCCGGACCCTCGGCGAAGCGCCCGCCCCACATCTGGTTGGAACCGCTCATGGTCTCGCGTGTCGCGATCGTCTGTCTCCTCGGCGCCGCGCTGGCGGTCAGCGCGTGCGATAAGGGCTCGGGGGGCGACGGGCAAGCCGCGGGCGCGGGCAACGCCGCCATCGCCAGCGCGGACGAGGTGCCCGCCACCGGCGCGGCGCGGCCGGACAAGGTCGACCGCAGCCACAAGGGCGAGGCCGCGCCTGGCGTCGGCTTCACCACGCTGGCGGGTGCGCCGACGACGCTGGCCCAGCTGGGCGGCGGCAAGCCGCTGCTGGTGAACCTGTGGGCGACCTGGTGCGCGCCGTGCGTCAAGGAGATGCCGACGCTCGATGCCGCCGCGGGGGCGCTGGCGGGCAAGGTGCGCGTGGTGGCGGTGAGTCAGGACATGGAGCCCGCCAAGGCGAAGGACTTCCTCAAGGCGCGCGGTTTCGCGAGGCTGGAGCCGTTCCTCGACGAGAAACTGGCGCTGAGCACCGCTTACGGCGCCAACCTGCCGACGACGATCCTGTACGATGCGTCGGGCAAGGAGCTGTGGCGCGTGACCGGCGATCTCGACTGGACCGGGGCGCAGGCCAAGGCGCTGCTCGCCGAGGCCTGAGCGCGCCGCCGCTCCCCCCCGGCGCGGGGAGGAGCGGCGCGCGCCCCGCCGGCCTTTACGGCGCGACGCGCGACCCGTCGGCGTTGAGCCCGAGATTGTGGAGCAGCGGCGCCACCTCCGGGTCCTTGCCGTAGAAGGCGCGGAACATCGGGGCGTAATCCTCGGTATGCCCCTTCGACAGGATCATGTCGCGGAAGCGTTGGCCGTTGGCGCGAGTCATGCCGCCGTTGCGCTCGAACCAGTCATAGGCGTTGGCGTCGAGCATCTTGGTCCACTGATAGGCGTAATAGCCGGCCGAATAGCCGTTGCCCCAGATGTGGAGGAAATAGCTCGAACGATAGCGCGGCGGCACGTCGGCGGTGTCGAGCCCGGTCTCGGCCAGCGCCTTGGCCTCGAAGGCGTCGGCGTCCTGCTGGCCCGCGCTGGCGGGAAGCGAGTGCCAGCTCATGTCCATCTCGGCCGCCGCCAGCGCCTCGCCGAACGAATAGCCGGTGTTGAACGTCGCGGCGCGCTTGATCTTGCCGACCAGCTCGGGCGGGATCACCGCACCGGTGCGGTAGTTGACGGCATAGTGCGGCAGCACCTTGGGATCGAGCGCCCAATGTTCGTTGAACTGCGACGGGAACTCGACGAAGTCGCGCGCGGTGTTGGTGCCCGAGACCGAGGGATAGGTCTGGTTCGCGAACAGCCCGTGCAGCGCGTGGCCGAACTCGTGGAACATCGTCGTCACGTCGTCGAAGGTGATCAGCGCGGGCTGGCCCGCCGCCGGCTTGGTGAAATTGCCGACGTTGTAGATCACCGGCTTGGTGCCGAGCAGCTTCGCCTGGTTGACGAAGTTCGACATCCACGCGCCGCCGTTCTTGTTGTCGCGCTTCCAATAGTCGAAATACATCAGGCCGATGGTGCGGCCGTCCTGCTCGAACACCTCATAGACCATCACGTCGGGCTGATAGACGGGGAGGTCGGTGCGGCGCTTGAAGGTGATGCCGTAGAGCTGGTTGGCGGCGTAGAAGACGCCGTCGGTCAGCACCTTGTTGATCTCGAAATAGGGCTTCAGCTCGTCCTGGTTGAGGTCGTACTTGGCCTTGCGCAGCTTCTCGGAATAGAGGTCCCAATCCCACGGCTTGAGCGCGAAATTGCCGCCCTCGGCCTTGATCTGCGCCTGGAGCTCGCCCGCCTCGCGCTTCTGCTCGGCCGCGACCGGTGCGCCGAGCTGGCGCATGAACGCGAGCGCGGTCTTGGGCGTCTTCGCCATCTGGTCGGACAGGACATAGTCGCCCCAGGTGGCGAAGCCGAGCAACTTGGCCTTCTGCGCGCGCAGCGCCGCGATTTGGCTGATCGTCGCGCGCGTGTCGTTGGCGTCGCCTTTGGTCGCGCGGGTCCAGCTCGCGGTGAACAGCGCCTCGCGCGTGGCGCGATCGGTGAGCGTCGCCAGCACCGGCTGCTGAGTCGTGTTCTGCAGCGTCAGCACGTACTTGCCCGCGAGGCCGCGCTCCTTGGCGGCGTCGGCGGCGGCGGCGATCTCGGCGTCGGAGAGGCCGGCGAGCTTGGCCTTGTCGTCGACCACCAGGGCGCCCGCCTTGGCCGCGGCGAGCAATTTCTGCTGGAACGCGGTCTCCAGCGTGGAGAGCTGCGCGTTCAGCGCGCTCAGCGCCTTCTTGTCGGCGTCGTTGAGCTTGGCGCCGGCGTGGACCATGTTCTCATAGGTCAGCGTCAGCACCTGGCGCTGCTCGGCGTCGAGCTGGAGCGTGTCGCGCTGATCGTACAGCGTCTTGACGCGCCAGAAGAGCTTGGGGTCGAGGTTGATCGCATCCTGGTGCGCGGCGAACTTGGGGGCGAGCACCTCCTGCGTCTTCTGCAACACGTCGTTGGTGTTGGCGCCGTTGACGCCCGAGAAGGCGAGCGCCGCTCGCTCGAGCAGCCGGCCGGACTTTTCCAGCGCGGCGATCGTGTTCTCGAAGGTCGGCATCGAGCGGACGTTGACGATCGCGGCGACCTCGCGGCGCTGCTCGGCCATCCCCGCCTCGAGCGCGGGCAGGTAATCCGAGTCCTTGATCTTGTCGAAGGGGGGCGCCTGATAGGGCAGGGTGCTCGGCTTGGCGAAGGGGTTGGTCGGGCTGAGCGTCTGCGCGACGGCAGAGGAAGACATCAGCGCCACGACGGTGGCGACGGCGAGGGAACGCATCGGTGCTCCTTGAGCTGGAGGATGCGCGTCTGATGCACCCGCAACCGGGGAGGGGCAAGGGAGCTGCCCTACTCTGGGTCAGTGCGTGGGCTGCTGGCCGTGTCTCCTTGGGGGGGCGACGCGTCAGTCGTGGCGCCGCCCGATCACCGTCATCCCGGGCTCGACCCGGGATCCATGGTGCCGTGAGAGCAACGCGGGCGGCTCTCGCGGCGCGATGGATCCCGGCGCGAGGCCGGGATGACGGAGGTAAGCTGCATCCGCGACAATGAGCTTCTTGAGTCCGGATCCATGGTGTCGCGAGCGCCGCCGGCGTCGCTCTCGCGAAGCGATGGAGCACGGCGCGAGGCCGGGATGACGGCGATCCTCTCGTCGGGAGGGAGAGCATGCCTCACGCCACCGCGACCGGCGCCTCCTCGGCCTCCTCGCTCTCGGCCGCCTGACGCGCCCACATCGCGGCGTAGAGGCCGTCGCGCGCGAGCAGCTCGGCGTGGGTCCCGCGCTCCACCACGCGCCCCGCCTCCAGCACCACGATCTGGTCGGCGTGGACGATGGTGGAGAGCCGGTGCGCGATCACGATCGTGGTGCGTCCGCGCTCGATCGCGGCGAGCGTCTCCATGATCTCGCCCTCGGTGCGGCTGTCGAGCGCGCTGGTCGCCTCGTCGAGGATCAGCAGCGGCGGGTCCTTGAGCAGCGTTCGCGCGATCGCCACGCGCTGCTTCTCGCCCCCCGACAGCTTGAGCCCGCGCTCGCCGACGCGCGTCTGATAGCCCTCGGGCTGGCGCTCGATGAAGCCGGCGATCGCCGCGCCGCGCGCCGCGGCGGCGACCTCGGCCTCGCTCGCGCCCTCACGGCCGTAGGCGATGTTATAGCCGATCGTGTCGTTGAACAGCACCGTGTCCTGCGGGACGATGCCGATCGCGGCGCGCAGCGTGGCCTGCCGCACGCGCGCGATATCCTGCCCGTCGATCGTGATCCGGCCCTGATCGACGTCGTAGAAACGGTACAGCAGCCGCGCCAGCGTCGACTTGCCCGCGCCCGAGGGACCGACCACCGCGCAAGTGGTGCCCGCGGGCACGTCGAGGTCGATCCCCTTGAGGATCGGCATGCCCGCGTCATAGCCGAACGCCACGCCCTCGAAGCGGACATGCGCGTCGTGCACCGCCAGCGCGGGCGCGTCGGGCGCGTCGACCACCTCGGGCGCGGTGTCGATCAGGTCGAACATCGCGCCCATGTCGATCACGCCCTGACGGATCGTGCGATACACCATACCGAGCAGGTCGAGCGGGCGGAACAGCTGCGACAGCAAAGTCGACACCAGCACCACGTTGCCGGCGGTGAAGCGCCCCTGGCTCCAGCCCCAGGCGACCCAGGCCATGCCCGCGGCGAGCATCAGGTTGGTGATGAGCGCCTGGCCGATGTTGAGCCACGCCAGGCTGTTCTCGCTCTTCACCGCGGCCTCGGCATAGGAGCGCATCGCGCCGTCGTAGCGCTTGGCCTCGCGCTCCTCGGCGCCGAAATATTTCACCGTCTCGAAGTTGAGCAGCGAGTCGACCGCGTGTGCCACCGCGCCGGTGTCGAGGTCGTTCATCTTCTCGCGCAGCGACGAGCGCCAGTCGGTGACGGTGCGCGTGAACCAGATGTACAGCGCCACCATCGCCAGCGTCGCGACGACCAGTGGCCAGCCGAACTTGACCTGGAAGATGCCCAGCACCAGCGCGAGTTCGAGGATCGTTGGCGCGATGTTGAACAACAGGAAATAGAGCATCGTGTCGATGCTCTTGGTGCCGCGCTCGACCACCTTGGTGACCGCGCCGGTGCGCCGCTCGAGATGGAAGCGCAGCGACAGCCGATGGAGATGGCGAAACACGCGCGCCGCGAGCCGCCGCGTCGCCTCCTGGCCGACCTTCTCGAACACGGTGTTGCGCAGATTGTCGAACAGCGTGGTGCCGAAGCGCGCCGCGGCATAGCCGATCACCAGCAGCACGATCAGCGTCACCGGCGTGGTCGGCACCGCCATGCCGTCCACCGCGCCCTGGAGCGCGAAGGGTGCGCCATAGACCTGCACCAGCTTGGACGCGACCACCAGCGCCAGCGCGCCCGCGACGCGCAGCTTCATCCCCGGCGAGTCGCTCGGCCAGAGATCGGGGAGGAAGCGGCGGAGCGTCGGCAGCAGCGGACGCTCGGTGCCGGCGGCGGCGGGGCGGTCGGGAGGCATGTGCCTGAGATGTCGTGTGCCGGAACGGGAGCGTCAACCGCGCATGCGGGACCGGAACGGCGCCGGGCGGTCTTCGTTTTCCCAGGCGTGAGGAGGCAGCGATGGACGCGGTATTCTTCGTGATGGCGATCATGGGCTGTGGCGACGGCGCCACCGGCTGCGCCGAGGCGCGTGTCGCGCCGGCGCATTACGCCACGGTGCAGCAGTGCGAGGCGGCGATGGCCAACGTGCTCGCGCGCAACAGCGACCTCGATTTCCCTGTGGTGAGCGCGGCGTGCCGGCGCAGCGGCCCGCAATGGGTCGACAAGCGCGACAGCACCCGCCGCGGTTGAGCGCGCCACCGAGAGGCGCCGCCCACGACGGTCATCGCCAGCACCTGTCCGCCAGCACCTGTCCGCCATCACCCGGCCGGCGAGCCCGGCCGCGCCGCGACCTTAGCGGAAATTGTCGGCGTAGCTCTGTAGCTTCAGCGTCTTGGTCGGCGTCGGGATCACGGTGTAGCGCAGCCCCTGCTGCTCGGCGTACGCCACCGCCGCCTCGCAGGTGGGGAAGCCCAGCCTGATCTGATCGCGCGTGTCGCCGCTGCCGGCCCAGCCGGTCAGCGCGTCGGGCTGCTTGGCCTCGCCGGGCTCGAACTCGAGCTGCCAGCGATCGGTGCGGGCCTTGCCCGACTGCATGGCGTTCTTCGGGCGCTGGTAGATGCGGGCGGTCTGCATGATCGGGCCTCCCTACGTGACACGCGCGAGTCAGGCAATCGTTCCCGGCCGCGCCCGCCACACCACCGCCGCAATCTTGCGGGGCGCGACCGCGCACCTATATCGCGCTTCGTCATCGCGGTTGCGCTGCCGTAACGGGGCGCCGCCGCATCAATACACGTCAACGCAGGGGCTAGGCAAAGCACTCATGGCAAAAGTTATCGGGATCGACCTCGGCACCACCAACTCGTGCGTGGCCGTGATGGAAGGCGGCAAGGCCAAGGTCATCGAGAATGCGGAGGGCGCGCGCACCACGCCGTCGATCGTCGCCTTCGCCAAGGACGGCGAGCGGCTGATCGGCCAGCCGGCGAAGCGCCAGGCCGTCACCAACGGCGACAACACGATCTTCGCGGTGAAGCGCCTCATCGGCCGCCGCTTCGACGATCCCGTCACCAAGAAGGACACCGAGCTGGTCCCGTACAAGATCGTGCGCGGGTCGAACGGTGACGCGTGGGTCAGCGCCGGCGGCAAGGAATACAGCCCGTCGCAGATCAGCGCCTTCACGCTGCAGAAGATGAAGGAGACCGCCGAGTCGTATCTCGGCGAGACCGTCACCCAGGCGGTGATCACCGTCCCGGCCTATTTCAACGACGCGCAGCGCCAGGCGACCAAGGACGCCGGCCAGATCGCGGGCCTCGAGGTGCTGCGCATCATCAACGAGCCGACCGCGGCGGCATTGGCCTACGGGCTGGACAAGCAGGACGGCAAGACGATCGCGGTCTATGATCTCGGCGGCGGCACGTTCGACGTCTCGGTGCTCGAGATCGGCGACGGCGTGTTCGAGGTGAAGGCCACCAACGGCGACACCTTCCTCGGCGGCGAGGATTTCGATAACAAGATCGTCGACTATCTCGCGCAGGGCTTCCAGAAGGACGAGGGCATCGACCTCACCAAGGACAAGCTCGCGCTGCAGCGCCTCAAGGAGGCCGCCGAGAAGGCGAAGATCGAGCTGTCGTCGGCGCAGTCGACCGAGGTCAACCTGCCCTTCATCACCGCCGACCAGAACGGCCCCAAGCACCTGGTCAAGACGATCACCCGCGCCGATCTGGAGCGGCTGGTCGAGGACCTGATCAAGCGCACGCTCGACCCGTGCAAGAAGGCGCTGGCCGACGCGGGCGTCTCCGCCAGTGACATCAGCGAGGTGGTGCTGGTCGGCGGCATGACGCGCATGCCGCGCGTGCGCGAGATCGTGAAGCAGTTCTTCGGCAAGGACCCGCACACCGGCGTGAACCCCGATGAGGTGGTCGCGATGGGCGCGGCGATCCAGGCGGGCGTGCTGCAGGGCGACGTCAAGGACGTGCTGCTGCTCGACGTCACCCCGCTGTCGCTCGGCATCGAGACGCTGGGCGGCGTGTTCACCCGCATGATCGACCGCAACACCACGATCCCGACCAAGAAGACCCAGGTCTATTCCACTGCCGACGACAATCAGCAGGCGGTGACGATCCGGGTGTTCCAGGGCGAGCGCGAGATGGCGGCGGACAACAAGCTGCTCGGCCAGTTCGACCTGGTCGGCATCCCGCCGGCGCCGCGCGGCGTGCCGCAGATCGAGGTGACGTTCGACATCGACGCCAACGGCATCGTCAACGTCTCGGCCAAGGACAAGGGCACCGGCAAGGAGACCCAGATCCGCATCCAGGCCTCGGGCGGTCTCTCCGACGCCGACATCGATCAGATGGTGCGCGACGCCGAGTCCTTCGCCGAGGAGGACAAGAAGCGCCGTGCCGCGGCCGAGGCGAAGAACAACGCCGAGTCGCTGATCCACACCACCGAGCGCCAACTCGCCGACAATGGCGATAAGGTCGACGAGTCGCTGCGCGGTGAGATCCAGGGCGCGATCGACGCCGCCAAGAAGGCGGTCGAGTCGAACGATCCCGAGCAGATGAACGAGAAGAGCCAGGCGCTGGCGCAGGTCGCGATGAAGCTCGGCCAGGCGATCTACGAGAAGCAGCAGCAGAGCGAGGCCGCGCCGCAGGGTGAGACCGCGCAGGCCGACGCGCCCAAGGACGACGTGGTCGACGCCGAATTCTCGGAAGTCGACGACCACAAGGCGTAACGGCGCTTCGCCCTCTCCCCGGTGGGGAGGGGGCGGGGGTGAGTGGTGAGGGACGGTGACGATGCAGCACAGGACAGCGTTCGTGGCCGCCCCTTACCTGATCGGCACGCTTGCCGATGATGTCGACGGCACACCCACTTCGTCATGCCGGGCCGGACCCGGCATCCATGGCGCCGCGTGCACCACGTCTGTGGCGCGCGCCGACGCATGGATCCCGGCGCAAGGCCGGGATGACGCGGGGGCGTGCGCGTCGGCCACATTTCCCAAGGCTCCCCCGCGGGGGAGAGGGCTTATGTTCGCATGACCGAGATCGACTATTACGAGCTGCTCGAGTGCGAGCGGACCGCGGACGCGGCGACGATCAAATCGTCGTATCGCAAGCTCGCGATGAAATACCATCCGGACAAGAACGCCGGGTGCAAGGACAGCGAGGCCAAGTTCAAGGCGGTCAGCGAGGCCTATGACTGCCTCAAGGACCCGCAGAAGCGCGCGGCCTATGATCGCTTCGGCCATGCCGCCTTCAGGAACGGCGGCGGCGGTGGCGGCGGCGCGCAGGATTTCGCCGGCTTCTCCGACATTTTCGAGAGCGTGTTCGGCGAGTTCATGGGCGGCCAGCGCGGCGGCGGGCGGCAGGTGCGCCGCGGCGCGGACCTGCGCTACGACATGGAGATCACGCTGGAGGAGGCGTATCACGGTAAGGAGACGGAGATCACCGTCGACATCTCCGCCGCGTGCGACAGCTGTCACGGCACCGGCTCCAAGCCCGGCACCCACGCGCACACCTGCCAGCACTGCCACGGCCACGGCAAGGTGCGTGCGCAGCAGGGCTTCTTCGTGGTGGAGCGGGCCTGCCCGCTGTGCCACGGCTCGGGCGAGGTGATCACCGACCCGTGCGCCGACTGCCGCGGCGAGGGTCGCGTCGAGAAGACCAAGACGCTCGCGGTCAACGTGCCGCCCGGCGTCGACGAGGGCACGCGCGTGCGGCTCACCGGCGAGGGCGAGGCGGGCGCGCGCGGCGCGCCGCCGGGCGATCTCTACATCTTCCTGCATGTGAAGCGGCACGCGATCTTCGAGCGCGAGGGCACCACCTTGTTCGCGCGCGCGCCGATCAGCTTCACCACCGCGGCGCTGGGCGGGACGCTGTCGATCCCCGGGCTCGACGGCAAGCGCCACGAGGTCAAGATTCCCGCGGGCATCCAGTCGGGCAAGCAGCTGCGCCAGCGCGGCGCGGGCATGCCCGTCTTGCAGGGGCGCGGCACCGGCGACTTGGTGATCCAGGTCGAGGTGGAGACGCCGACCAAGCTCAGCACGCGCCAGCGCGCGCTGCTCGAGGAGTTCCGCGAGACCGAGACGGGTGACGAATGCCCGCAGAGCCAGGGCTTCTTCTCGCGGCTCAAGAACGCGATCGCGGGCGAGTGAGCGGCGTGGACGAGAACGCGCCGGTGACTCAACATTCGCAACATTCGCAACATTCGCAACATTCGCCCGCGACGCGCTGCGGGCTGGTCGCGGTGGTGGGCGCGCCCAATGCGGGAAAGTCGACGCTGGTCAATGCCCTGGTCGGGCAGAAGGTGGCGATCGTCAGCCCCAAGGCGCAGACCACGCGCGCGCGGCTGATGGGCGTTGCGCTCCAGGACGAAACGCAGCTGCTGCTGGTCGATACGCCCGGCATCTTCGCGCCGCGCCGCCGGCTCGACCGCGCGATGGTGGCGGCGGCCTGGGGCGGCGCGGAGGGCGCCGACGTGATCGCGCTGGTGGTCGACGGCAAGGGCGGTCTCGGCCCCAAGGTCACCGAGATCGTCGAGTCGCTCAAGGAGCGGCGCGAGCCGATCTACCTCGTGCTCAACAAGGTCGACCTCGCCGACAAGCCCAAGCTGCTGATCCACGCGGAGAAGCTCAACGCGATGCTGGCCTTCGCCGAGACCTTCTTCGTCTCGGCGCAGACCGGCGACGGACTGCCCCAGCTCAAGCGCGTGCTGGCGGCGGCGATGCCCGCGGGGCCGTGGCATTATCCCGAGGACCAGGTGTCCGACGCGTCCGAGCGCGCACTGGCGGCCGAGGTGACGCGCGAGCAGCTCTACCTCCAGCTCCACGCCGAGCTGCCTTATGCCAGCGTGGTCGAGACCGAGAAGTTCAGCGAGCGCGAGGATGGCTCGGCCGAGATCCACCAGCAGATCCTGGTCGAGCGCGTGACCCAGCGCGCGATCGTGCTCGGCAAGGGCGGCGCGCGCATCCGCGAGATCGGGGCGCGCGCGCGGGCGGAACTGGCGGTGCTTCTCGACCGGCCGGTCCACCTCTATCTGCACGTCAAGGTGAAGCCCGGCTGGGACGAGGACCGCGGCGTCTACCGCGATATTGGGCTCGACTGGGTGGAGTGACGCGGGCGCGCGGGCCGATCCGTCAGCCCGCGCCGCGCGATCTCAGAGCGTCTCGCCGGTCACCAGCCCCCAGGCCGCATAGACGGTGAGCGCCACGGTGAGCGCGCAGGTCGCGCCGAACAGGACATAGCCGATATAGGTGAGCACCGGCGGGTTGGGGCGCGCGAGCCGGCGGTTGTGCGACGCGCCCGAGAGCACGAAGCTCAACAGCATGCCATAGGTCAGTGCAACGGCTTCCAGCATTCCCCACACCCTCGTGATGGTTCATCGACGCGGCCGCCCCCCGACGCCCGTCGTGCGCTTAACCTTATTCGTTCCTGCCTACGAAGAGGTTAACGCGCGCCCCGCCGCGCCTCGCGCACGCTCCGCCGCGCTGCGGCATCGACGGGGGGATGGCGCGGGCGGCACAGGCTCCGCTAAGCGCATCTCATGTCCCCACGTCTCGCCGTGTTCGACTGCGACGGCACGCTCGTCGACAGTCAGGCCAATATCTGCCGCGCGATGGAGGCGGCGCATCGCGGCGCCGGCCTTCCCGCGCCGTCGCACGCCGCGATCCGCGCGATCGTCGGGCTCAGCCTAATCGAGGCGATGGCGATGCTCCTGCCCGACTCGCCCGCGACGCTCCACGCTGCGCTCGCCGCCGATTATAAGCGGGCGTTTCAGCAGATGCGCGCCGACGCCGCGCTCGATCCCGAGCCGCTGTACGACGGGCTGGTCGAGGCGCTCGACACGCTCGCGGTCGCGGGCTGGCGGCTGGGCGTCGCGACGGGCAAGTCGGATCGCGGGCTGGCGCTGCTGCTCGCGCATCACGGCCTGACCGAGCGGTTCGTCACGCTCCAGACCGCGGACCGCCACCCGTCCAAGCCGGACCCGTCGATGCTCGCCGCGGCGATGGCGCAGGCGGGCGCGGCCCCCCATATGACCGTGATGATCGGCGACACCAGCTTCGACATGGCGATGGCGCGCGCCGCCGGGGTGCGCGCGATCGGCGTGACCTGGGGCTATCATCGCGAGGAGGCGCTGTGGGCCGCGGGCGCGCAGGCGATCGCGCGGCGCTGCGCCGACCTGCCCGGCTGCGTCGCATGAGCGCGCGCGACCACGATCCCGCGATGGTGCGCTGGCTCGCGCTGGTCGGGGTGCGGCTGGTGGCGAGCTTCGGCGCGATCCTGGGCGTAGTGCTGCTCGGGCGGGCGGTGACGCTCCCGGCCCAGCTTCTGGGAGTCGCGATCGTGCTGTCGGCGCTGTGGGTGATGGCGACGGTGCCGCGCGCATTGGCGCGACGGTGGCGGAGCGAGCGGTGAGGCGCTTCTGGCAGCAGGTCGCGATCGACGCGGACGGTGGCATCTTGCTCGACGACCGACCGGTGCGGACCCCCGGTCGCGTCGCGCTCGCGCTGCCGCGCGCGGCGCTGGCGGAGGCGGTGGCGGCGGAATGGCGCGAGGTCGGCGAGACGCTCGACCCGCGCGCGATGCCGCTGACCGGCCTCGCCAATGCCGCGATCGACCGGATCGCGACGGCGCCGCGCGACTTCGCCGCGGGGTTGGCGCGCTATGCCGAGACCGATCTGCTCTGCTACCGCGCCGACGCGCCCGTGCCGCTGGTGGAGCGTCAGGCGGCGGCATGGGACCCGCTGCTTGCCTGGGCGGCACGTCGCTATGACGTGCATTTCACGCTGGTCGCGGGGGTGATGCACCGGCCGCAGCCCGCCGCGACGGTCGCGCGACTGAGCGAGGCGGTGGCGAGCCGCGACGCCTTCGCGCTCGCCGCGCTGTCGCCGCTGGTGACGATCACGGGCACGCTGGTGGGGGCGCTGGCGCTGGCCGAGCGCGCGACCGACGCGGAGGCGCTGTGGACCGCGGCGACGGTGGACGAGGCGTGGCAGGCCGAGCAATGGGGCGAGGACCCGCTCGCGGTCGCGGCGACCGCGGCGCGGCGGCGCGACTATGACGCGGCGGTGCGTTTCCAGTCGCTGCTCTAGGCAGCGCGCGGTGCGCGGCGCGGTGCCTTGACCGCGCCGGCGCGAAGCGGCACCCCGCCCGGTCATGGACCAGCCCGACCCTCTCGACCGGCTCGCCGCCACGGTCGCCGCGCGCCGCGGCGCCGATCCGGACAGCTCCTATACCGCCGCACTGTTCGCGCGCGGTCGCGCGCGGATCGCGCAGAAGCTCGGCGAGGAAGCGGTGGAGACGGTGATCGCGGCGCTGCGCGGCGACGAGCGTGCGATCGTGCCCGAGGCGGCCGATCTGCTGTACCACCTGCTGGTACTGCTCGCGGATGCCGGGCTGACGCTCGACGACGTGCGCGCCGAGCTGGCGCGGCGCGAGGGCGTGTCGGGCCATGACGAGAAGGCCGCGCGCGGCGGCCCGCTGCCGCTCTCCTTCCGCCCCGAGTAAGGACCGTTCCGATGACCGTCGACGCCACCTTGCCCTATGACGACACCAACATCTTCGCCAAGCTGGTGCGCGGCGAGATCCCGTCGCGCCGCGTGTTCGAGGACGCCCACAGCATCGTCTTCCACGACATCGCGCCCTGGGCACCGGTGCATCTGCTCGCGATCCCCAAGGGGAGCTATGTCAGCTGGGACGATTTCTCCGCGCGGGCGAGCGTCGAGGAGATCGCCAGCCTCACCCGCGCGATCGGTCAGGCCGCGCGCGAGGCGGGGCTGGTCGAGCGCGGCTATCGGCTGATCGCGAACACCGGGCTCGACAGCCATGCCGAGGTGCCGCACCTCCACGTCCACATCCTGGCAGGGCGCGCGCTGGGGCCGATGCTGGCGCAACGCGACCCCGGCTGAGCGCACGATCGCCGCGACGGGGCAGGAGCGGCGCAACGCTCCGCCGCGCGGCGAGTTGGCACCGCATGACCGACACCGCCACGCGCACCGAGACCGACTCGATCGGGCCGATCGAGGTTCCCGCCACCGCTTACTGGGGCGCGCAGACCGAGCGCAGCCTCGAGAATTTCCCGTTCGGCGCGCGCGAGCGGATGCCGATCGAGATCGTCCGCGCGCTCGCGCTGGTGAAGCAGGCGGCGGCGCGGGTGAACCGCCGCCACGGCCTCGAAGCGGAGAAAGCGGACGCGATCGAGGCCGCCGCGCAGGAGATCGCGCAGGGCCTGCTCGACGATCAATTCCCGCTGGTGATCTGGCAGACCGGCAGCGGCACGCAGAGCAACATGAACGTCAACGAGGTGATCGCGGGCCGCGCCAACGAGATCCTCACCGGCCAGCGCGGCGGCAAGGCGCCGGTCCACCCCAATGACGACGTCAACCGGGGGCAGTCGTCCAACGACAGCTTCCCCACCGCGCTCCACGTCGCCTGCTCGCTGGCGGTGCGCCAGCGGCTGATCCCCGCGGTGGAGCGACTGCATGAGTCGCTGGCGGCGCGCGCGCGCGACTGGGCGGGCGTGGTGAAGATCGGCCGCACCCATCTCCAGGACGCGACCCCGCTGACGCTGGGCGACGAATTCTCGGGCTATGCGCACCAGCTCCACCGCTGCCTGCGGCGGATCGAGCCCGCGGTCGAGCACGGCACCGACCGGCTCGCACAAGGGGGCACCGCGGTGGGCACCGGGCTCAACGCGCCCAAGGGCTTCGCGCGCGACGTCGCGGCGGAACTGGCGGCGATCACCGGCGTGCCGTTCGCGCCGGCGGAGAATTTCTTCGAGGCGCTGGCGAGCAACGATCCGCTGGTCCACCTCTCCGGCACGCTCAACACGCTGGCGGTGGCGTGCAACAAGATCGCCAACGACATCCGCCTGCTCGGCTCGGGGCCGCGCAGCGGGCTGGGCGAACTCGACCTGCCCGCCAACGAGCCGGGCAGCTCGATCATGCCGGGCAAGGTCAACCCGACCCAGTGCGAGATGCTGACGATGGTCGCGGCGCAGGTGATGGGCAATCACGTCGCGGTCACCGTCGGCGGCGCGCAGGGGCATCTGGAGCTCAATGTCTTCAAGCCGATGCTGGGTGCGGCGGTGCTGCGCTCGATCGACCTGCTCGCCACCGGATGCGAGAGCTTCGCGCTGCGCTGCGTCGACGGGCTGCGCGCCAACGAGGGGCGGATCGGCGAGCTGGTGGCGCGCTCGCTGATGCTGGTCACCGCGCTCGCCCCCGAGATCGGCTATGACAAGGCCGCCAAGATCGCCAAGCACGCGCACGAACAGGGACTGACGCTGCGCGAGGCCGGGCTGGCGCTGGGGCTGGTCGACGCCGAGACCTTCGACCGGGTGGTGCGTCCCGAGGCGATGCTCGGCGAGCGCGGCTGATCGTCCGTCGACCCTGAGCCCGCGCGCGGGCGTCAGCCGTCGAGCTGGCGCACCGCCGCGTTCCACTTGGCGACATTGGCGCGCGCCTCCTGGACGAAGGCGGAGCGCTTGACCACGCCCAGGAACAGGTCGGCGAACCACCGCCCGGGGTGGCGGAGCGGGCGCTCGAACTGGATCAGCAGCACCACGCGCGTCCCCGCGGTGTCGTTCCACACCTCGTGCCGGTAGGTATCGTCGAACACCAGCGTCTCCCCCTCGGCCCAGCGCACGATGCGGTCGTCGACGCGCATCCGCACGTCGCCGTCGCGCGGCACGATCAGCCCGAGGTGGCAGGTGATCAGGCCTTTGGTCACGCCGCGATGGTCGGGGATGTGGGTCCCCGGCGCGAGGATCGAGAAAAAGGCCGAGTTGAGCCCCGGGATCTGCTCGATCACCGCCTGGGTATGCGGGCAGCGCACCAGATTCTCGTGGATCGGATAGCCATAGCCCCACAGGAAGAAGGAGCGCCATTTGTTGATCTCGGCGATGGCGCGATGATCGGGCGAGATCGTCGCCAGGCTGGGCGCCGCATTGCCGACCAGCGCCACCGCGCGCGCCTCGTCGCGGATCGCTTGCCAATGCTCGCGCAGCAGCGCGGTCCAGGCGAAATCGCGCACGTCGAGCACGGGATCGTTGGGCACCAGCGACGAGCCCGCGATCAGCCGGTCGAACACCCCGCGCAGGTGCTTGCCGACGCGGATCAGCAGCGGTCGGTTCGATTCGGCGCGCAGCTCGGCGCCCGGCACCGGCGCGCCCGAGATCACGTTGAGATCGGGTACCAGCACCGGATCGGCCGAGTCGGCGCTGTCCTGCCACATCGGCGTGCGCGCCAATCGCGTGTCCTGCTTCATCTTTCCGTCCTCGCGGAGGCCGCGCTCCTGGTTCACCGCGCTAGACCCGCTTCGCGACGAAAACGTGGCACTTGAGCGGCAAAGGCTTGTGCTGGCGGCAGAAGCCGAGCTTCGACCGCGGCGTGTTGCGGCCGGACCGTCGCCGCCCTACAAGCGCGCGCATGCCTTCGTATTCGCGCGCGCTCGCGAAGCCGCTCGTCGCCCTTCTGCTCGTCTCCGTGTCGCTGCCGCTGCCCGCGCAGCAACGCGCGCGCCGCGCCCCCGCGACCTCCGCTCCCGCCCCGGCCAAGTCCGCGGCGGCGGCGCCCGCTCCCGCGATCCGCGTCGACACGTCGCCGTGGCTGTTCAAGGGATCGGACATCCCGCCCGATCCCGAGTGGCATTTCGGCGCGCTGCCGACCGGGCTGCGCTACGCGGTGCGCAAGAACGGCGTGCCGCCGGGGCAGGTCGCGGTGCGCGTGCGGATCGACGCGGGCTCGCTGTACGAGAGCGATGCCGAGCAGGGCTTCGCGCATCTGATCGAGCATCTGTCGTTCCGCGGCTCGCGCTACGTGCCCGACGGCGAGGCCAAGCGCGTGTGGCAGCGCTTCGGCGCCACCTTCGGCTCGGACTCGAACGCCTCCACCACGCCGACGCAGACGGTCTACAAGCTCGATCTGCCCGGCGCGACTGACGTCAAGCTCGACGAGAGCCTCAAGATCTTCGCCGGCATGATGGCCGAGCCCGCGATCACCGACGCGGGGCTCGCCGCCGAGCGCCCCGCGGTGTTGGCCGAGCAGCGCGAGGCGCCGGGCGCGCAAGTGCGCTACGGCGACGCGATCCGCCAGACCTTCTTCGCGGGCCAACCGCTCGCCGATCGCTCGCCGATCGGCACGATCAAGACGCTGGAGGCGGCCACGCCCGCGACGGTGCAGGCGTTCCACAACAAATGGTACCGCCCGGCGCGCGCGGTGGTGATCATCTCGGGCGACATCGATCCCGACGTCGCCGCCAAGCTGGTGGTGAAGAATTTCGGCACCTGGACCGGCAAGGGCGCCGACCCGGCCGACCCCGATTTCGGCGAGCCCGATCCCAAGGCGCCCGCGACCAAGACGATCGCCGAGCCGTCGCTGCCGCCGGTGGTCGCCACCGCGACGCTGCGGCCGTGGGAGTATCGCGACGACACGATCATCTTCAACCAGAAGCGGCTGGTCGACTTTCTCGCGATCCGGCTGATCAACCGCCGGCTCGAGTCGCGCGCGCGCGCCGGGGGGAGCTTCCTCCAGGCGTCGGTGAGCCTCGACGACGTGTCGCGCTCGGCCAACGGCACCTTCACCAACGTCGTCCCGATCGGCGACGATTGGGAGGCTGCGCTCAAGGACGTGCGCGCGGTGGTGGCGGACGCGATGGCGACACCGCCGACCCAGGCCGAGGTCGACCGCGAGCTCGCCGAGTTCGACGCGGCGATGAAGAACGACGTCGACACCGCGCGTGTCGAGGCCGGCGCGAAGCAGGCCGACGACATGGTCAACGCGCTCGACATCCGCGAGACCGTCGCGGGGCCGAAGACCAGCTACGACATCCTGCAGGACGCGCGCACCAAGGGCATGTTCACGCCCGCGGCGATGATCGAATCGACCAACCGGCTGTTCAAGGGCGACGTCCAGCGCGCGCTGCTCAACACGCGCACCGCCGACGCCAGCGCCGCGACCAAGCTGGCCGCCGCGCTCACCGCCGATGTCTCCAAGCTGGCGGGCAAGCGCGCCGAGCAGCGCTCCGTCGATTTCTCCAAGGTGCCCAAGCTCGGCACGCCGGGGCAGGTGAGCGCGCGCGCGACGATCGGCGACCCGCCGATGGAGCAGGTGACCTTCGCCAACGGCGTGCGCGCGCTGATCTACGCCAACCCGTCCGAGACGGGGCGCGTCTATCTGCGCGTGCGCTTCGGGCGCGGCTATCAGGCGCTGCCGGGCGACCGGCCGACCCCGGCCTGGGCCGGCGAGACCGCGCTGATCGCGAGCGGGATCGGCACGCTCGACCAGGGCGCGCTCGACGCGCTGACGACGGGGCGGCGCATCGGGCTGGACTTCGACATCGGCGACGATTCGTTCCTGTTCGGCGCGCAGACGACGCCGGGGGATTATACCGACAATCTCACGCTGATGGCGGCCAAGCTCGCCGCGCCGCGCTGGGACGCGGCGCCGGTGGCGCGCGCGCGCGCGGCGATGCTGACGGGCTATGCCGGGCTGAGCTCGTCGCCCGACGGCGTGCTGGCGCGCGACCTCGAGGGACTGCTGCGCGACGGCGACCCGCGCTGGGGCATGCCGACGCTGGCGCAGATCCAGGCGCTCAACGCCAAGGACTTCAAGAAGCTGTGGCAGCCGCTGCTGGCGACCGGGCCGATCGAGGTGGACGTGTTCGGCGACGTCAAGGCGGACGAGGCGATCGCCGCGATCGCCAAGAGCTTCGGCGCGCTCAAGCCGCGCCGCGCGGACGAGGGCACGGGCGCGCCGGTGCGCTTCCCCGCGCACAATGCCACACCGGTGATGCGCAGCCACGACGGCGACGACAACCAGGCCGCCGCGGTGATCGCCTGGCCGACCGGGGGCGGCTCGGCCGACCACGCCGAGCAGCGCCGGCTCGACGTGCTGGCCGCGGTGTTCGCGGATCGCTTGTTCGACCGCCTGCGCTCGGTGGCGGGGGCGAGCTATTCGCCGACCGCGCAGAGCCAGTGGCCGGTCGGCCTGCCCGGCGGCGGGCGGCTGATCGCGGTGGGCAAGGTGGCGCCCGACAAGGTGTCCTTGTTCTTCCAGCTGTCGCGCCAGATCGCGGCCGAGTTGGTGTCGACGCCGATCAGCGCGGACGAGCTGCGCCGCACGATCGTGCCGATGCTGCAATATATGGCGCGCGCCTCGTCGGGGAACCAGTTCTGGCTGATCCAGACCTCGGGTGGCACCTTCGATCCCAAGCGGATCGAGGCGAGCCAGAGCCTCGTCGGCGACATGACCAACATCACGCCCGAGGGGCTCCAGGCGACCGCGGCCAAATATCTGCGCCCCGAGAAGGACTGGACGATGGCGGTGGTGCCCAAGGCGCCCCCGGCGGGGGCGGCGCCCGCCAAATAGCCGCGGACCGGCTCAGCGCCCCAGCGCGCGCAGCCCGGTGTCGAGCTGCGCGCGCAGGTTGGCGGCGACGTCGGGCGCGACGTCGGGGCGCGGCGCCGCGGCTTTCCCCCGACGCAGCCGCTCGCGATCGCGCTCGGGCGGCTCGACCACCCGCACGCGCACCGCGACATGGCCGCGCGCGCGCACGCCGAGCAGCTCGGCGGCGCCGCGCGACAGGTCGATCAGCCGGTCGCGCGCAAACGGTCCGCGATCGTTGACCCGCAGCAGGATGACGCGCCCGGTGTCGAGCGCGGTGACCTCGACGTAGCTCGGCAGCGGCAGCGTCGGATGCGCCGCGGTGACCCATTTGGCGCGGAAGCGCTCACCGTTGGCGGTGCGGTTGCCCGACTCGCTGCCGTACCAACTGGCATAGCCGAGCATGTCGTAGCTCGGGTCCGCCGCGGGCGTGTAGGTGACGCCGCGCACCACATAGGGTCGGCCGAGCCGCACCGGCGCGTCGCTGACGGGTCGGTAGTGGCCGCCGCAGCCGGCGAGCAGCGCCGCCAGCAGCGCCGCCCCCGCCGCGCGCCGCGCAGTGCGGCTCAATGCGCGCGCACCGGCACGCCCGCCGCCGCGAGCGCGGCATGCGCCTCGGCCACCGTGGCCTGGCCGAAGTGGAAGATCGAGGCGGCGAGCACCGCCGAGGCATGGCCCTCGGTTACTCCCGCGACGAGGTCGTCGAGCGAGCCCACGCCGCCCGAGGCCACCACCGGCACCTCGGTGCGATCGGCGATCGCGCGCACCAGCGCGAGGTCATAGCCGCCGCGCGTGCCGTCGCGGTCCATCGAGGTGACGAGCAGCTCGCCCGCGCCGAGCTCGGCGAGGCGCAGCGCGTGCGCCACCGCGTCGATCCCGGTGGCGCGGCGCCCGCCATGGGTGAACACCTCCCAGCCCTCGCCGACGCGGCGCGCGTCGACGCTGGCGACGCAGCATTGGCTGCCGAACCGCTCGGCGATGTCGCTCACCAGCTCGGGGCGCGCCACCGCCGCGGAATTGACCGCGACCTTGTCCGCGCCGGCGAGCAGCAAAGCGCGCGCATCCTCGGCGCTGCGCACCCCGCCCCCGACGGTGAGCGGCATGAAGCAGACCGCGGCGGTGCGGCGGACGACGTCGAGGATGGTGCCGCGCGCCTCGTGGCTGGCGGTGATGTCAAGGAAGCAGAGCTCGTCCGCCCCGGCGGAGTCATAGGCGCGCGCCTGCTCGACCGGGTCGCCGGCGTCGATCAGGTCGACGAAATTGACGCCCTTGACGACGCGGCCCTCGGCGACGTCGAGGCACGGGATCACGCGGGCACGGACGGTCATGCGTGCGGCTCATGCCGAAGCGGGCGGGTGAGGGCAAGCGCGGGCGCCGAAGTCGGTCAGTGGCGGGGTTCCTTGAAGCGCGCGCGGCGGCATCATCGCTGCCGATTGGCGAGGAGAACAGGCGATGCGATGCCGCTTCTGTGCGCTGCTGGTGATGCTCGCCAACCCGCGCGGCGCGTTCCCGACCGAGTGGCCGCACGAGCGCCGTACGATCCTGTGCTGGTCGTGGTTTCGCCAGCGCACGTGGGAAGCCGAGCTGGAGCGCGAGGAGCGTTTCTGGCTGCATGCGCCGCACACGCGACGAGGCACGGCGCGCGGGTTGGTCGCGCGCAGCGGTGTGAGTCAGGGACCGGCGTTTCCCGGCTGAGCTGTGCTGCAGCGAGCGCCGGAGCTCAGGGTCACGAAGGGCAACGGCTCGCGGCGTGGTGTCCGCCTAGGCGCCCGCCTGCGTGGGAGCGCCAGGAAAGATCCCACCGCTCCCCCGCCTGCGCGCCCGCTACGCCGCCGCCGCCACGCTCAGCGCCGCTGCGAGGTCGAGCCGCCCGTCATACAGCGCGCGTCCGGTGATGACGCCTTCCACGCCGTCGCGCGCGTGCAGCGCCAGCACGTGGATATCCGCGATCCCCGCCACGCCGCCGCTCGCGATCACCGGAATGTCGACCGCGCGCGCGAGGTCCACCGTCGCCTCGATATTGGCGCCCTTGAGCAGCCCGTCGCGGCCGACGTCGGTGAACAGCAACGCCGCCACCCCCGCGTCCTCGAAGCGGCGCGCGAGCTCGACCACGCTGGTGGTGGAGACGTCGGCCCAGCCCTTGGTCGCGACCATGCCGTCGCGCGCGTCCACCGCCACCACCACGCCGCCGGGGAAGTCGCGCGCGGCGCCGCGGACGAACTCGGGATCCTCCAGCGCGGCGGTGCCGATCACCACGCGCGACACGCCGAGATCGAACCAGCGCTCGACGCTCTCGCGCGTGCGGATGCCGCCGCCGAGCTGGACATGGCCGGGGAAGCGCTCGACGATCGCGCGCACCGCCGCGCCGTTGACGCTGGCACCGGCGAAGGCGCCGTCCAGGTCGACGACGTGGAGATGCGCCGCGCCGGCCTCGGCGAACAGCATCGCCTGCGCCGCGGGGTCGTCGCCGTAGACGGTGGCGCGCGCCATGTCGCCCTCGGCGAGGCGGACCACCTGGCCCTGCTTGAGGTCGATCGCGGGGAAGACGATGAGGGTCATGCGGGGTTACTCGGCGAAGGGGCGGGGCGGGGAAAAGCGCAGGACACGCGTGAGGCGCGAGCCTCCGCCTCGCCCACTGCCGTCATCCCGGACTTGTTCCGGGAACCACCGTGCCGCGGAGCCAGCGGCTCGCGGATGCGCGGAGCAGTGGATCCTGAAACGAGTTCAGGATGACGCCGTGGCTGGGGAGAGGCCGACCGCCTCACCCCCGCCGTCATCCCGGACTTGGTCCGGGATCCACCCGTCCGCGCGCTCGCCGGCTTTGAGGTTTGCGGCGCGGTGGATTCCAGACCAGGTCCGGGATGACGGAAGGGGAAGGAGAATTCGTTGTAAGCGGCGAAACTCTTCCGCACTCGCCCCCTCACGGCCGCCACGCCAGGAAGCGTTCGAGCAGCGCCAGCCCGTAGCGCTGGCTCTTCTCGGGGTGGAATTGCACCCCCACCACATTGTCGCGCGCTACCGCCGCAGTCACCGGACCGGCATGGTCGGTGGTCGCCACCACGTGCGCGCCGCTGAAGGCGTAGCTGTGGAGGAAATAGGCCTCGCCCGGGACGATCAGCGCATGCTCGACCTGCGGCACCACGTCGTTCCAGCCCATGTGCGGCACCTTGGCGTCGCTGCCGGCAACGTCGATCCGGCGCACAATGCCGTCGATCCAGCCGAGCCCGGCATGGTGACCGAGCTCCTCGCCCGCGGTGGCGAGCAGCTGCATCCCGACACAGATGCCGAGGAACGGCGCGCCCTCCGCCAGCACGCGGCGCTCGAGCGCGGCGACCAGCCCTTCGACCGCGCGCAGCGCCGCGGCGCAGGCGCCGAACGCGCCCACGCCGGGCAGCACGATCCGGTCGGCGCGCGCCACCGCGTCGGGGTCGGCGGTGACGACCAGGTCGTCGCACCCTGCGGCGCGCAGCGCGTTGGCGACCGAGTGGAGGTTACCCGCCTGATAGTCGATCAGCGCCAGCGTCATGCCAGCCACGTGCGGACCGCGTCGGCGGCGAAGCTGGCGTGGAACGGCACCACCTCGGCGGTCGCCGCGCCGGCGGTGACGAACGGGTCGGTCGCGGCGATCGCCTCGGCCGCGGCACGGTCGCCGCGCACCACGATCACCCCGCCGCTGCGCGGCTCGCGCCGGCCCGCCACCAGGAAGGCGCCCTCCGCGAAGCCGGCGTCGAGCCAGGCGACATGCGCCGGCATCAGCGCGTCGATCTCGTCGAGCGGGCGCACGTAGCTCAGCAAGATCAGGCTCAGCTCGCCGCCGGCGCGGAAGCGGCTCACAAAGTGCCCTTGGTAGAGGGGATCACGCCGATCTTGCGCGGGTCAATCTCGATCGCCTCCCGCAGCGCCCGCGCCAGCCCCTTATAGGCGCTCTCGGCGATATGATGGTTGTTGTCGCCGTACAGCGTCTCGACGTGGAGCGTGATCCCGGCGGTCTGCGCGAAGCTGTGGAACCAGTGCTGGAACAGCTCGGTGTCCATCTCGCCCAGCCGGGTCTGGGTGAAAGCGGTCTTCCACACCAGCCACGGCCGCCCCGAGATATCGAGCGCGACTCGGGTCAGCGTCTCGTCCATCGGCGACAGAGCGTCGGCGTAGCGGCGGATGCCGCGCTTGTCGCCGAGCGCCTGCGCCACCGCGCTGCCGAGCGCGAGCGCGCTGTCCTCCACCGTGTGATGCTGGTCGATGTGGAGGTCGCCGTCGCAGTGGAGCGTGACGTCGATCAGCGAGTGGCGCGCGAGCTGCTCCAGCATATGGTCGAAGAAGCCGACCCCGGTGTGGATGTCATACTGGCCGGTGCCGTCGAGGTTGACCGAGACGCTGATACGGGTCTCGCTGGTGTCGCGGCGGAGCGTGGCGGTGCGCATGACGCCGGTCCATAACGCGCTGTGCGGTCCAAGCAACCTTGACCGCTCGGCCCATCGCGCTACCCATAAGCGCATGAACGACATGCTGCCCGACAGCCAGATCCCCTATGACGAGATCGTGCAGGAAGCGCTGCGCGCCGTCGTCGGGCGCGTGCTGGGCGTGGTCGCCGAGACCGGGGGTCTGCCCGGCCAGCACCATTTCTACATCACCTTCAAGACTCAGGCGCCTGGCGTCGACATTCCGTCGCGCCTGGTCGAGCGCTTCCCCGACGAGATGACGATCGTGCTCCAGAACCGCTTCTGGGATCTGACCGTCGACGAGGAGCGCTTCTCGGTCGGGCTCAGCTTCAACCAGGTGCCGTCGAAGCTGGTGATCCCGTATTCGGCGATCACGGGCTTCCACGATCCGGCGGTGAACTTCGAATTGCGCTTCCAGGCGCAGGAAGGGCCGGGCGACGGCCCCGGCGGGCATGACCCGGCCGAGAATGACGGCCCGCCCGCGGGCGGCGCGAGCGACGGCTCGAACGTCGTCGCGGTGGACTTCAAGCGCAAGAAGTGATCGAGCGGGTCGCCGCGCCCGACGCGGCGGTGCGCGCCGCGATCCTCGCGCCGCTGGTGGCGCACAACGACTCTGCGGTCGGCGCGACCGAGCGCGAGGAGATCGCGCTGGTGCTGCGGGACGAGGCCGGCGCGATCGTCGGCGGGCTGTGGGGCACGGCGAGCTATCGCTGGCTGTTCGTGCAATATCTCGCGCTCCCGCCCGAGCGGCGCGGCCGCGGCGAGGGCCGCGCGCTGATGTGCGCCGCGGAGGCCGAGGCGGCGCGACTCGGGTGCGTCGGCGTGTGGCTCGACACGTTCAGCTTCCAGGCGCGCGGCTTCTACGAGAAGCTCGGCTACGCGCTGTTCGGCACGATCGACGATTATCCCCCGGGTGAAGCACGCTTCTTCCTGGCGAAGCGGATCGACGCGCGCGCTTGATCGCGCGTGCCAGAGTGACCGCCGCACCGAGTCGCGCCTCTCCCTGTCATCGCGGCGCAACACTATTGCGCGGCGCCTCAAGGCCGCTAGGCTCCTGTCCAGAAAGTTTCCCTTGGGGGCATCGAACCTAATGATCTTCGGGCGCGTCAAACCTCTCGACGCCATCCTCGCCACCGCCGAGCGCAAGTCGCTCCACCGCACGCTCGGCTGGTTCCAGCTGACTTTGTTCGGGATCGGCTGCGTGATCGGGACGGGCATCTTCGTTCTCACCGCGGCGGGCGCGCAGAAAGCCGGCCCCGGCCTGATGCTCGCCTTCGCGATCGCGGGCGCGATCTGCATCGTGGCGGCGCTCTGCTACGCCGAGATCGCGGCGATGATCCCGGTGGCGGGATCGGCCTATACCTACACCTATTCGACCATGGGCGAGCTGCTCGCCTGGACGGTGGGCTGGGCGCTGATCCTCGAATATGCGGTCGCCGCCAGCGCGGTGGCGGTCGGCTGGTCGGGTTATTTCAGCGGCACGATCCTCAACCAGTTCCTCGGCATCCACCTGCCCGCCTGGCTCTCCGCCGCGCCGCTCGCGCTGGGCGGCGCGCCCGGCGGCTTCATCAACCTGCCCGCGGTGCTGATCGCGGGGCTGATCACCTGGCTGCTGATGATCGGCACCACCGAGAGCGCGCGCGTGAACGCGGTGCTGGTGGCGATCAAGGTCGTCGCGCTGACCGCCTTCATCGCGCTGACACTGCCGAGCGAGTCGTTCGACGCGGGCAAGTTCAACCCCTTCCTGCCCGCGGGCGTGTTCGGCGGCTTCGGCACCGGGGTCGGCGCGGTGGGCGCGGCGGCGACGATCTTCTTCGCCTATGTCGGCTTCGACGCGGTCTCGACCGCGGCGGAGGAGACCAAGAACCCGCAGCGCAACGTGCCGATCGGGCTGATCGGCTCGCTGCTGTTCTGCACCGTCTTCTACATCCTGGTCGCCGCGGGCGCGATCGGCACGATCGGCGGCCAGCCGATCATGGGGCCGAACGGCATCCCCTTCCCGACCGGGTCCGAGGAGCTGGCGCGCCAGTGCGCGCTGCCGCAATATGCCGACGCGCTGGTCTGCTCGAACGAGGCGCTGGCGCACGTGCTGCGCGCGATCGGCTGGTCCAAGGTGGGTAATATGCTCGGCATCGCGGCCTTCCTCGCGCTGCCCTCGGTGATCCTGATCCTGATGTTCGGCCAGACCCGCATCTTCTTCGTGATGAGCCGCGACGGGCTGCTGCCCGAACGGCTCAGCACCGTCCATCCCAAGTGGAAGACGCCGCACGTCGTCACCGCGCTGACCGGCGTGGGCGTGGCCTTCGCGGCGGCCTTCTTGCCGGTCGGGCAGCTCGCCGACATCGCCAACGCGGGGACACTCTACGCCTTCATGATGGTGGCGATCGCGGTGATGATCCTGCGGCGCACCGCGCGCGACCACAAGCGCGACTTCCGGACCCCCGCGCTGTGGCTGGTCGGGCCGCTGACGATCGTGGGCTGCGTCTTCCTGTTCTTCAACCTGCCTAGCGCGGCGATGCTGGTGCTGCCGATCTGGGGCGCGATCGGCCTGGTGATCTATTTCGCCTATAGCCGCGCGCACAGCCATGTCGGGCGCGGCATCGTCGACAGCGGCGAGCCGCTCGACCCGCCGCTCCACTGAGGCGCGTGGCGGGCGGGGCGACGCGTCGGCCGCCCCCGCCTCGGCTCAACCCAGTGGAGGGGTGGTGCCCGGCGCGGGGCGCGCGCGCAGCTCGTCGCGGATCTCGCGCAGCAGCGCGACCTCGGCGGGTTCGGCGGCGGGCTCGGCGGTGCCCTCCTTCTTCTCGCGCTCGGCCGCGGCGATCACGCGGTTGACGCTGCGCATCAGCAGGAAGACGATGAAGGCGAGGATGACGAAGTTGATCACCACGGTGATGAACTCGCCATAGCCGAACAGCGGCACCCCCGCCGCCTTGAGCTGCGCGTAGCTCGACGGCGAGCCGGCATAGCCCGCGGGCACCGGCCCCAGCTTAATGAAGTAGCTGGAGAAATCGAAGCCGCCGAAGATCGCGCCGACGATCGGCATGATGATGTCGTCGGTGAGCGACTTGGTGATGGTGGCGAAGGCGCCGCCGATGATTACCCCGACCGCCAAGTCGAGCACATTGCCGCGCGCGATGAACGCTCTGAAATCCTTCAACATCATCGTCTCCCTGCTGATCTCGGTCCGGGTCGATCCAGGTTAATCCTCGATTACGGCTTCGCCAAGCCGCGCGGCTGACCTAAAGGGGCGGCTCCCGACGCTTGTATCAGCGAGACATCATGACCGAGCCCCATCGCGACGCCGCCGCCCCCGCCGAGATCGCCTGGTCGGGGCGCTACATCGAGGTGAAGACGCAGGGGCAGTGGGAATATGTCGCCCGCCGCAACGGCATCCAGGCGGCGGTGATCGTCGCGATCGACGCCGCGGACCGCGTCGTCCTGGTGGAGCAGTATCGCGTCCCGCTGGGGCGACGCTGCCTCGAACTGCCCGCGGGGCTGATCGGCGACGAGACCGCGGGCGAGGCGGTCGCGGCGGGGGCGGCGCGCGAGCTGGAGGAGGAGACGGGCTATCGCGCGGGGCGGATCGAGGAGTTGGGCTTCTTCCATTCCTCGCCGGGAATGAACAGCGAGGGCTTCACGCTGGTGCGCGCGCACGACCTCGAGAAGATCGGGCCGGGCGGCGGCGCGGACGACGAGGACATCGAGGTCCATCTCGTGCCGCGCGCGGAGCTGTCGCGCTTCGTCCTGGCGAAGCGCACGCAGGGCGTGGCGATGGACGTCAAGATGCTGCTGCTGCTCGCCGACGCGCTGCTGTAGCGGACGGAGGCGCGCCCCCTTCGATCGGCGCGCGGTCGCCGCCTCCCGCCGGCGAGGTGACGCCGGGCTGACGCGCGCGGCGGTCAGCCGCGGCGCCGGCCGCCGCCTCTGCCCTCGCCGTCGGCGCGCGAGCGCCGCTCGCCGCGGCGTTCCTTGCGCACGGTCTTGGCATGCGCCCGCGCGCGCGCCTTCTTCTCCTCGCGCGTCGGCGGCGCGCGCTCGTCGAGCGGCATCATGTCGCCCGCCATCGCCTCGAAGCCGAGCGAGGCGAGGCTCTCGGCGAAGTGCGACGGCAGCTCGGCGGTGACGTCGATCTCGCCGCCATCGGGATGGTCGACGCGGATGCGGCGCGCGTGGAGGTGCATCTTGCGGCTGATCCCGCCGGTGAGGAACGCCGCCGGCCCGCCATACTTGCCGTCGCCCACGATCGGATGGCCGATCGCCGCCATATGGACGCGCAGCTGGTGCGTGCGCCCGGTGAAGGGCTGCAGCTCGACCCAGGCGGTGCGGTTGCCGGCGCGCTCGATCACGCGGTAGCGCGTCCGGGCCGGTTGGCCCTCGGCCTCGTCGACGTGCATCTTCTCGCCGCCGGTGCCGGGCTGTTTGGCGATCGGCAGCTCGATCGTGCCGTCGTCGATCGAGGGCACGCCGACGATCAGCGCCCAATAGACCTTCTTCGCGGTGCGGCCCGAGAAGGCCTTGGCGAAGAAGCCCGCGGCGCGCGCGGTGCGCGCCACCAGCAGCGCGCCCGAGGTATCCTTGTCGAGCCGGTGGACCAATTTGGGCCGGCCCTGCGACTCGTCCTGCAGGGCGTCGAGCAGCCCGTCGACGTGCGCGGTGGTCTTGGTGCCGCCCTGCGTGGCGAGGCCGGGGGGCTTGTTGAGCACCAAAGCCTGCGCGTCGCGGTGGATCACCAATTCGCGCGCGAAGGCGATCTCGTCGTCGCTGAGCGGCGCGCGCTGGCGCTCGGGCCGGGCGTCGCTGCGGACGGGCTCGGGCGGGGGCACGCGCAGCACTTGACCCGCCTGGACGCGGTCGCCCGGGCCGACGCGCGCGCCATCGAGGCGGAGCTGCCCGGTGCGCGCCCATTTGGCGACGGTCGTGAAGCTGGTGCCATCGAGGTGGCGCTTGCACCAGCGATCGACGCGGATGCCGTCATCGTCGAGCGCGACGGTGAACTGGCGGACGCCCTCGCCGCTCATGCTGCCACCCGCACCAGCGCGAGCCCGGCGAACACCGCCGCGATCGCGCCGACCACCGACACGAGCGCGTAGCCGAGCGCGCTGAGCGCGGCGCCGCGCTGGATCATCGTCGCGGCGTCGAGCGCGAAGGCGGAGAAGGTGGTGAAGCCGCCGAGCACCCCGACGCCGAGCAGCAGCCGCCAATTCTCGCTGCCGCCTGTGCGCGCGAGCGCGCCGACGAGCAGCCCCATCAGCAGCCCGCCGACCAGATTGACGGTCAGCGTGCCCCAGGGCCAGTCGGGTCCGAGCGCCGCGGTCATCGCGCGCCCGGTCAGGTAGCGCCCGGCCGTACCGACCGCGCCACCCGCCATCACGAGGAAGAGGGAGTTCATCGCGCCGCCCTAGTCCTTTTCGCCGGCCAAGGAAATCACGGCTGGGCCGCGGCGGGGGACAGGTTGACCAGCAGCACGCCCGCGACGATCAGCGCCATCCCGCCGAGCGCGTAGCCGTCGAGCTTCTGCCCGTGGAGCCACCAGGCGAGCGCGGTGACCAGCACGATCCCGACGCCCGACCAGATCGCATAAGCGACTCCCGTGGCGATGTGGCGCAGCGCGAGCGACAGACAGTAGAAGGCGATGCCATAACCGAGCGCGGTGACCAGCGAGGGTAGCGGGCGGGTGAGGCCATCCGACGCCTTGAGCGCGGTGGTGGCGGTGACCTCGGCGAGGATCGCGACGAGCAGGAGCAGGCGGGCCATTCCGCCATCCTAGGAGGAGGGCGATGGGCTTTGAAGCCGATCGTCGGCGACACTGCGACGGGCGATGACGAGAGGCATCGCCCGCACCGTCTCACTCTTGCAATACACCCGCGACGGCGCCATCTTCACGTCATGCTCAACCTGTTCTCGATCCTGATCGGCCTCGTCGCGCTGGTGCTCGGCATCGTGCCGTTCCTGCCGTTCCTCGCCTGGGGCTATTGGTTCGTCATCCCGATCGCGGTGGTCGGCGCCGCGGTGGGGGCGCTGTCGTCGCGCAACACCGGGCGCAACCTCAACCTCGTGCTCATCCTGATCTTCGGGTTGCGGCTGATGATCGGCGGCGGCGTCATCTGAGCGCGCGCGGCGCCGGCGTCGCCGTGCCCGAGCCCCTCGACAATGCCCCCCTGACGGCGGTTAGAAGGGCCCGATGACCGATCGTCCCCGCCCGCTCGCCGGCCTGCGCGTGCTCGAACTCGCGCGCATCCTCGCCGGTCCGTGGGCGGGGCAGCTGCTCGCCGATCTCGGCGCGGACGTCATCAAGGTGGAGCGCCCCGGCGAGGGCGACGACACGCGCCACTGGGGACCGCCCTTCGTCCGCGACGCCGACGGCACGGAGCGGTCGGCGGCTTATTATCACGCCTGCAATCGCGGCAAGCGCTCGATCGCGGTGGACCTCGCCAGCGCGGCCGGGCAGGCGCGCGTCGCCGCGCTCGTCGCGGGTGCCGATGTGGTGATCGAGAATTACAAGCTGGGCGGGCTGGTCAAATACGGGCTGGACGCGGCGACGCTGCGCGCGCGCCACCCGCGGCTGATCGTCTGCTCGATCACCGGCTTCGGCCAGACCGGACCCTATGCGACCCGAGCGGGCTATGACTTCATCGTCCAGGGGATGGGCGGGATGATGTCGATCACCGGTGAGCCCGACGGTGCACCGCAGAAGACCGGCGTGGCCACCGCCGATCTGTTCACCGGGGTCTATGCCACGGTCGCGATCCTCGCCGCGCTGCACGCGCGCGATCGCACCGGCCTCGGCACGCACATCGATATGGCGCTGCTCGATACGCAGGTGGGGGTGCTGGCCAATCAGGCGCTCAACTGGATGGTCAGCGGCGCGGTGCCGCGGCGGATGGGCAACGGCCATGCCAATCTCGCGCCCTATCAGAGCTTCCCGACGAGCGACGGCGACCTGATCGTCGCGGTGGGCAACGACCGCCAGTTCGCGCGGCTATGCGCGGTGCTGGGCATCCCCGCGCTGGCGGAGGACGTGCGCTTCGCCACCAATCCCGCTCGCGTGGCGCATCGGGCGGCGCTGCTGCCGCCGCTGATCGAGCGCACGCTCGGCTGGACCAGCGCCGCGCTGCTCGCCGCGCTGGAGGCCGCCGGGGTGCCGGTCGGCCCGGTCAACCGGATCGACGAGGTGTTCGCCGACCCCCAGGTGGTCGCGCGCGGGATGCGGTTGCTGGTGGAGGGCTTGCCCGGTTTGGCAGCGCCGATCGTCTACGACGGCGCGCGCGCGGTGGCCGAGCGCGCGAGCCCGCGGCTCAATGAACATGACGGCGCCGACTGGGAGTAAGGCCGTCCCGACCGCCTCGCGGCGTCGGGCGGCCGGCCGACACGCTCACGCCCGCGGCGGAACGCCCGCACGGCCGGCGCGACGGCGGTCATAGGCCTTCTTCGCGACATAGGCGCCACCGAGCGCCATGCCGAGCGGCCCCATGCGGGTCACTGCCCGAGTGGCGAGCGCGCCAACCATCGCGCCACCGATGCCGCCGCGGCCATCGCGACGATCCAGCTCGCGCCCGACCAGCGCGCCGATGATGGTTCTGATCATGACGTCACTTTCTCCGAGATCGTATCGCCGAGCGCCTCCAGCCCCTTCAGCACGCCCCAGCCGATCGCGTAGGTGACCGCGACGGGGAGGACGAGCTTGAGGACGTTGGCCGTGATCGCGCCGTACAGCGCGCCGTCCGCCGCGTTGTCGTCGCCGGACATGGCATCGATCGCGCCGCCGACCAGCGCGCCGAGCGTGGTTGCACCCATGATCGAAGACCCTCGCTATTGTGCCGCATCAATGCCGCGCGCGCGCGGCGGTTCCGCGGCGGCGCGCAGGCGCGGTCACGCCACGGGGGTGCGCAGCTTGCGGATGAAGCCGATCAGCCCGGTCTGCCGCGAGCGCTTGAGCCGCTCCGCCGCCAGCACGGTCTTCACCTTGGCGAAGCAGCTGTCGACGTCGTCGTTGACCAGGACATAGTCATAGCCGTCCCAATGGCTGATCTCGGCGTCGGCGCGGGCCATGCGGCGCTCGATGATCGCCTGCGCGTCGGTGGCACGGCCCTCCAGCCGGCGGCGCAATTCTTCCATCGACGGGGGCAGGATGAAGACGCGCACCACGTCGCCGCCCGCTATCTGGTGGAGCTGCTGCGCGCCCTGCCAGTCGATGTCGAACAGCACGTCCTTGCCCGCCGCGAGCATCGCCTCCACCGGCGCGCGCGGCGTGCCGTAGCGCTGGTCGAACACATGCGCCCATTCGAGGAATTCGTGGTTCGACGCCATCTCGCGGAAGCGGTCGAGCGAGACGAAATGATAGTCGCGGCCGTCCTCCTCGCCGCGCCGCATCGCGCGCGTGGTGGCGGAGACCGAGAGCGACAATTCGGGCTCGCTCGCCAGCAGCATCCGCGCGATCGTCGATTTGCCCGCGCCCGAGGGCGAGGAGAGGACGAACAACACGCCGCGGCGCTTCATATGGTGCGGGTCGGCGGGGGAGGCGGAATCCATGCCGGCTGATGCCCCGCGCGGTCGCGGTGCGTCAAGGCAAAGCGTTGTAGCGTTAGGGCGTGGCCGCGCGCGCGTGCCGTGGTCGCTGCCATAGCGGCTCGCCTTCCTCGTCGGCAACGCGGTGAGGGGACGATGCCGCGGTGACACCGCGGCCGGCGAGCGCCGCCATGCGCCTCTTGGCGCAGCGGGGCACGCTTCGCGGGATCTATTGTAGCAGATCCGGCGCAGGGCCGGGGCGGCCGACGACCACGATCGGGTCGCCGGCCGCCGGGCGCGATCAGTCGCGGCCCGGCACGTCGTGGTCGTGCGGCTCCTCGCCCTCGGCCTTCGCCTCGTTGTAGCGCGCGATCGCCTCGAGCGTGATGCGACGCGCTTCCTCGCGCCCGCCCCAGGTGCCGATGCGCACCCACTTCTTCTTCTCGAGATCCTTGTAGTGGGTGAAGAAGTGCTCGATCTGCTGGAAGACGATCTCGGGCAGATCGTCCTTCTCGCCGACATTGGCATAATAAGGGAAGGTCGAGTCCACCGGCACGCAGACCAGCTTCTCGTCGCCGCCGGCCTCGTCCTCGAGGTTGAGCACCGCGATCGGGCGCGCGCGGACGACGCAGCCCGGGATGAACGGCGAGCGCGCCACGACGAGCGCGTCGAGCGGGTCGCCGTCGGGCGAGAGCGTGTGCGGGACGAAGCCGTAATTGGCCGGATAGCGCATCGGCGTGTGGAGGATGCGGTCGACGAACAGCGCGCCCGACGCCTTGTCGAACTCATATTTCACCGGCTCGCCGCCGGTCGGCACCTCGATCACCACGTTGAGATCGTCGGGCGGATCCTTGCCGACGGGAATCAGGTCGATACGCATGCGCTTCCCCTTACTAGCGGCAACGCCCCGCAGGTCAGCGGGGCGCCAGGAGACGATCGAGGCCACCGTCGCCGGTGCCGATCTTCTGCAGCCGCGGGTAGCGCAGCCCGCCGTGATAGTCGAGCGCTGCACTGCGGAATCTATCTCCGGACTTAACCATGAGCTGGATCGGCGCCTTGCCCGTCTTCGCCGCGGTGATCGCGGCCTTGAGCTTGTCGGGCGAGTAAGCGTCGCCGTTCACCGCGACGATCTGATCGCTCACGGTGAGCCCCGCGTCGAAGGCGGCGCTGCCCCAGGTGACGCCGCTGAGATTGCCCGCCGCGTCCAGGATGATCCCGCCCGAATAGGTCAGGTTGGTGTTGCGCGCGCTCGCCTCCGCCGCCTTGAACGAGGGCGTCGGTGTCTCGCTATAGGTCAGTTGATAGCCGTTGCGCGCGAAACCGTCGATCGGCGCGCCCTTGGCATGTTCGGTCAGCCGGCGCTGGAGATAGCCCGCCCAGTCCCACGGCACGATGCCGTCGAGCGTCTTGGCGACGTCGTCGAACGTGTAGGTCAGCTCGCCCCAGTCGCCGTCGCGCACGCCGAAGAAGGCGCGCGCGAAATCGTCGATCGACTTGGTGCCGCCCGACTTCTCGCGCAGCAGCGAGTCGACGTCCATCCAGACGAGCAGCCCCTCGTTGTAATAATCCTCGCTGCGCTGCCAGCTGGTCCAGCCCTTGGGGCGGCGCGACGAGATGATCGGATCGTTGGTGGTGTCGACCAGGTCGCGCCACTGCCGCGCCGGCTGGCTGTCGTACAGCGCCATGATCGCGGCATATTGGTCGAGCGTATCCTGCTTGCTCACCAGCCCCGAGCGCGCCTGGAGGACATAGCCCCAGAATTGCGTCTGGCCCTCGTACACCCACAGCAAGGAGTTGCGCATCGGGGTGCGGAAGTCGGGAGTCCACAGGTCGGCGCCGCGGCGGAACTTGCCGTCCCAGCTGTGGGTGAATTCGTGCGGCAGCAGGTTGCGCCGGCCGGGACCGTCGTTCCACTTGGTGAAATAGCCCGGCGTCACGCCATTCTCGCTCGAGCGATGATGCTCCAGCCCGATCCCGCCGAGCTGGTCGGTGATCGAGAGCAGGAATTCGTAGCGGTCGTAATGCTGCGCGCCGAAGGTCTTCACCGCCTGGTCGACCAGCCGCTGGTGCCCGGCGATCTGCTCGGGCGTGGCGGCGAGCTCGGCGGGATCGTCGGCGAAGACGTTGAGGTTGACGCGTGGGGTGAGTGGCCAGGTCTTGCCGTAGCGGCCGGCGAGCATCGGGCTGTCGACCAGCACCTCGTAGTTGGTCGTCTCATAGGCATAGGTCGAGCCGGTCGCCTTCGCCTTGAGCGCGCCGGCGGCGGTCCAGCCGTCCGGGTATTTCACCGTCATCTGGATCGGGATCTGCCGCGTGAACCAGCCGGCGGGATAGAGGCTGACCGAATTGGGCTGGAGCGAGATCATCGTCGGCGTCACCGCGATGCGCCCCTGGTTGGCCGCGGTGGCCGAGATGAACTGGAACCTGGCCTCGACGCTGCGCGCGCCGGCGGGGACGTCGAGGTGGAAGGCGAAGACGTCGACCGGGTCGCGCGTCCACTCGATCCGCTTGCCGTTCGCGGTGACGATCAGCCCGGCGAGCTTCTCGATCTCGCCGCGCGGGCTGTGCGCGCCGGGCAACCACTTGGGGAAGAGCAGGACGAGATGGCCCGCCTGCGCCACCGGGATCGTCTCGGTGACGCTGAGGATGCCGCGCTGCGTGTCGGTCGCGTCGACGGTCAGCCGGATCGTACCGGGATAGGGCGTGTCACGCGGCGCGGGGATCGTGTCCTCGAACGGCACCGGCTGCGGCGCGCTGTTGCCCGCGGGGACCTGCGCGGCGACTCCGCCGAGCGGGGCGAGGATGGTGGAGGCCAGCAGTGCGGCTGCGGCGAAGCGACGGATCATGGAGGCGCCCCTGATGTGCTGTTGTTACATCGAGGCGTAGCCAGCACGCGCCGCGCTCGTCCAGCCCCGCGCGCGAAAAAAGGTCAGTGTGGGTGACGGGTTCGCGCGGCGGCGCCGGTGGCGTGGATGGCGATGGTTTCGCCCGGCCTGTGCGCGGCGCGCGCTCAGCTCGATCCCAGCACGTTGATGCTGAACGCGATCACCCCGAGGTTGAAGACGAAGCCGGCGAGGCACTGCCCCAGCACCACGCGGCGCACGGGGGCGGCGGAGATCGTCACGTCCGAGGTCTGGAACGTCATCCCCAGCGTGTAGCTGAAGTACAGGAAGTCCCAGTAATCGGGCGCGCTCGTGCCGGGGAAGTCGATCCCCTTCGAGTCGCCGCCCGCGTGCGCCGGCATGTAGAACAGGTGCGCATAGTGCAGCGCATAGACCATGTTCGAGAACAGCCACGCCAGCACCAGCGTGCCGATCACCAGCAATTTGCCCGCGCCGCTCTCATCGCCCTTCAGCTCCGAGTCGACCGCGACCAGGATCGCCAGCATCACCGCGCCGGTGACCGCGAGCAGCAGCGCGCGGTTCGCGTCATTGGCGCGCGAGGCGCGGCGCATCTGCGCGGGCGTGTCGTGACGGAACAGCGGCACCAGCGAGACGAGGAACACCGCCGCGGCGAGATCGAACGCCGCCATCACCCCGCGACCGTGCCCCAGATGCGGGATCGCCACCGCCAGCGCACCGGCGAACACCAGCACGAACAGCACGAAGCGCGGCGGCGCGACGCGACGGCCGATCCCCCACCAGCGCGGCGGCAGCGGGCGAGCGGCGGAGTCGCGCGACGGGTCGGTGCTCATGCGACGATTGGCTAGCGCTCGCGCGGCCGCTCGCCTAGATACGCCGACCCATCATGAGCCGTATCCAGCCACCCGCCCGTGTCCGCGGCACCCAGGACATCTTCCGCGGCGAGCAGCGCCGCTTCGCGCGCGTGCTCGACGCCTTCGACCGCGTCCGCCGCCTCTATTGCTTCGAGCGCGTCGAGGTGCCCGTGTTCGAGGACACGCAGGTGTTCGCGCGCTCGATCGGCGAGACCACCGACGTGGTGTCGAAGGAGATGTACTCCTTCCCCGACAAGGGCGGCGACATGCTGACGTTGCGCCCCGAGTTCACCGCCGGGATCGCGCGCGCCTATATCAGCAACGGCTGGCAGCAATATGCGCCGCTCAAGCTGGTCACCTCGGGCGCGGTGTTCCGCTACGAGCGGCCGCAGAAGGGCCGCTACCGCCAGTTCCACCAGATCGACGCCGAGATCCTCGGCGCGCCCGAGCCTGCCGCCGACGTCGAGCTGCTGACGCTGGCGGACCAGCTGCTCCACGAGCTCGGCATCGCTGAGGGCGTGACGCTCAAGCTCAACACGCTCGGTGACGCCGAGACGCGCGAGGCGTGGCGCGCCGCACTGGTGGCGCATTTCGCGGCGCATCGCGGCGATCTGAGCGAAGACAGCCTGACCCGGCTGGAGAAGAACCCGCTGCGTATCCTCGACTCCAAGGACCCGCGCGACCGCCCGATCGCCGACAGCGCGCCCGATATCGACGCGTATCTGACCGCGGAGGCGCGCGCCTTCTTCGACGCGGTGACCGCGGGGCTCGACGCCGCCGGGGTGAAGTGGGAGCGCGACGCGCGGCTGGTGCGCGGGCTCGATTATTACCGTCACACCGCGTTCGAGTTCGTCACCGACCGGCTCGGCGCGCAGGGTACGGTGCTGGCGGGCGGGCGCTACGACGGGCTGGTCGAGAGCCTCGGCGGGCCGGCGACCGCGGGCGTGGGCTGGGCCGCGGGGGTGGAGCGGCTGGCGATGCTGCTGGACGAGCCCGAGGCGGAATCGTTGGCGGTTGTCGTGGTCGCGGAGGAGGCCGGGCTGGAGCCGCTCGCGTCGAGCGCGACGGCGGCGCTCCGCAAATCCGGCGTCCGTGCGGAGGCAGTGGTGACCGGAAGCTTGAAAAAGCGGTTCGATCGCGCGGTGAAGATGGGCCCTCGCCAGGTCGTCACGCTAAGGCGGAGCGGCGGTGCCCTCGGCTTCCAGCAGCGCGGTTCCGGCGCTGAACACGACGAGATGGCCGCGGTGGCGGCGGTGTTGAACGCCGCCATAGACGCTGCATGACCGCGATCTCGCTCGACCGCATCCGGCAGATCGAGGCGCGGCGCGACGAGCTCGCCGCGATGATGGCGAGCGGCGCGCTCGACGGCGACCGCTTCGTCCAGGTCTCGAAGGAATATGCCGAGCTCGAGCCGGTCGCGCTCGCCGCGGGCGAGGTGCGCCGGCTGCGCCAGGAGGCCGAAAGCCTGTCCTATATGACCGAGGACGCCGACGCCGAGCTGCGCGCGATGGCGGAGGAGGAGTTGCGCGACAATCGCGCCGCGCTCGCCGACGCCGACCGCCGGCTCGCGCTCGCGCTGCTGCCGCGCGACGCGGCCGACCAGCGCTCGGCGATGCTCGAGGTGCGCGCCGGGACCGGGGGCGACGAGGCGGCGCTGTTCGCGGGCGACCTGTTCCGCATGTACCAGCGCTATGCCGAGCGGCAGGGCTGGCGCGTCGAGCTGATCTCCGCCTCGGACAGCGACGCGGGCGGCTACAAGGAGGTGGTCGCCAGCGTCACCGGCGCGGGCGTGTTCGCGCGGCTCAAGTTCGAGAGCGGGGTGCATCGCGTCCAGCGCGTGCCGGTCACCGAGAGCGGCGGGCGGATCCACACCTCGGCGGCGACGGTGGCGGTGCTGCCCGAGGCGGAGGAGGTCGACGTCCAGATCGACGAGGCCAAGGACCTGCGCATCGATGTCTATCGCTCGTCCGGACCGGGCGGCCAGTCGGTCAACACCACCGACAGCGCGGTGCGGATCACGCATCTGCCGACCGGGCTGGTGGTGATCCAGCAGGACGAGAAGTCGCAGCACAAGAACAAGGCCAAGGCGCTCAAGGTGCTGCGCACGCGGCTGTACGAGGCCGAGCGCGAGCGGCTGGCGAGCGAGCGCTCGGGCACGCGCAAGGCGATGGTCGGCTCCGGCGACCGCTCCGAGCGGATCCGCACCTACAATTTCCCGCAGGGGCGCGTCACCGATCACCGCATCAACCTGACGCTCCACCGCCTGCCCGAGATATTGCAGGGCGACATGGACGAGCTGATCGGCGCGCTGGTGGCGGAGGACGAGGCCGAGCGGCTGGCGACGCTGGATGCGGCGTAGCGCGGGTCGGACAGGCTTAGCCGGTGCTGGCGGGCGCGCGCTTGCGGGGCGTGTCGCGCGGGGCTTGCGGAGCTGATGTTCACGCGAAGACGCGAAGACGCGAAGGGAAGCGCACGCGGCGCCATGATGCGGATGGGGTGTGTCTCGCGGCGATCGGGCTGGGTCTCGCGCAGAGACGCGGAGACGCAGAGGCGTGGGACCCGGCCGCGCAGCGGCCCCTTCCACCGCCGCGCCGCGAGCGGGCGATGGCGCTGCCGCGCGCGCTCCCCCTCTGCGCCTCCGCGCCTCCGCGCGAAAATTTCTTCCCTGCTTCGCGTCTTCGCGTCTTCGCGTGAATCCACTCTCAAGCACCTGCGCCCGAGAGCGCCAGCAGTGGCCCGCCGATGACCGCCGCCCGCCACGCCCTGCGCGACGCCGCCGCGCGCCTCGCCTTCTCGGACACGGCGCGGCTCGACGCCGAGCTGCTGCTCGCGCACGCGCTCGGCATCACGCGCGAGCGGCTACTGCTCACGCTCGACGACTGGACCGCCCCGCCGGGCTTCGCCGCGCTGGTCGAGCGCCGCGCGCGACACGAACCGGTCGCTTACATCACCGGCACGCGCGCCTTCTGGACGATCGAGCTGGCGGTGGCCCCCGGCGCGCTGATCCCGCGTGCCGACAGCGAGACTCTGCTCGAGGCCGCGTTGGCACACTTCGCGGATCGCGCCCCGGCCCGCGTGCTCGACCTCGGCACCGGCCCCGGCACGCTGCTGCTCGCCGCGCTGGCCGAGTGGCCGGGCGCGACCGGGCTCGGCATCGACCGTTCCGATGCCGCGCTCGACCAGGCGCGCTCCAACGCCGCCGCGCTCGGGCTCGCGGATCGCGCGGCGCTCCGACACGGCAACTGGGCCGCGGGGATCACCGAGCGCTTCGACCTCGTCCTCGCCAACCCGCCCTATGTCGCCGTCGGGGCGGACCTCCCCGACGAAGTGCGCGACCATGAGCCGGCGGGCGCGCTGTTCGCGGGGGCCGACGGGCTCGACGACTATCGCGCCATCGCGCCGCAGCTGCCGCCACTGCTCGCGTCCGGCGGCGTCGCCTGCGTCGAGATCGGCGCCGATCAGGGCGAGAGCGCCGCCGCGCTGTTCCGCGCCGCCGGGCTGAACGTCGCGCTGCGGCATGACCTCGCCGGACGCGACCGCTGCCTCGTCGTCACGGCTTGATTCGGGGCGTCGCGCCCCCATATTTCGCTTTGAGAACGCCGACCGAGCCGTTACAGACTGCGTCGGGGCACGCGAACTCAACGACATTTGTTGTGTTGGATGGGCGCACGGCCCTCCCTTCGTCATCAGCCGCTGCAGTCCGGCGGCATGGCAGGCCTGCGGTGCCCGGCACGCGCGGCGCCGGGGAACGACTGCAACCCGTGTATCGGGAGCAAGTGCCGGTTTTGGTTCCAGGACGAGGACAGTGATTTGATCAACAACCGTCAGAACGGTCGCCGTCGCGGCCGTGGTGGTGGCCAGCAGCGTCAGGGTGGCGGCGGCCAGGGGCAGCGTGACAGCGGTAACCGGATCGACAGCCGCGCGCGCGGCAACGCGGCCCAGTTGCTGGAGAAGTACCGCAACATGGCGCGCGACGCGCAGATGTCCGGTGACCGCGTCAACACTGAATATTACCTCCAGTTCGCGGACCATTATTTCCGGGTGCTCGCCGATCAGCGCGGCCGCTCCGACGACCAGCCGTATCAGCGGCGCCAGCGCGACGATTTCGACAGCTTCGACGACGGCGACGATTTCGGCGACGAGGGCGAGCCGGTCCGCGCCGATGAGCAGCAGCGCGTCAGCGAGGCGGAGCCGCGACGCGAGCGCGACGGCAACCGCCGCGAGGAAGGGCGCCGCGACGAAGGCCGTCGTGAGGAAGGCCGGCGCGACGAGGGGCGTCGCGAGGCGCGCGACCAGGGCGAACCGCGCCGCGAGGGCCGGCGCGACGAGCGTCGCCCGCAGCGCGACGTCGCGGAGAGTGTCGATGCCGCGCCGCGCGAGACCGGCGCGCCGGCGAACGACGTCGTCGCGAATGAGGGCGAGGAGGGCGCACCGCGCCGTCGCCGCGGGCGCAAGCCTCGCGACGAGGCCGCGGTCGAGGGCGCCGCGGTGAACGGCGCGGCGACCGAAGCGGAGCGCGAGCCCGAGCTCGGCATCGACCGGCTGCCGCCGGCGCTGGGTGCCGCGGCCGAGCCGGTCGAGGGCGACGAGCCGGTCGCCAAGCCGCGCCGCCGGCGCGTCCGCGCCGCGGCGGAAGCCTCGCCTGCCGAGTGACGGTCGCCTGATTCAGGTGAGCCCAAGGGGCCGGTATCCGATGGGATGCCGGCCCCTTCTTCGTTGGCGCGGGGCGGGGGCGACGTGTCGCTCATCGCGCGTCCGGGATCGCCTCGCTAACCCCAGCCGCTTGCATTGCCTCAGGAAGAGAGGATGATGCGCGCGGGAGCGGTCACCCGCGTCGGGGCCGCCCGACGGAGGAGAGGGTCATGACGATCGCAGCCATCCTGCGCGACAAGGGCGCCACGCTCGTCGCGGTCAGCCCGGAGACGACGGTCGCGGGCGCCATCGCGCTGCTCGCCGAGCACCGCATCGGCGCGCTGCCGGTCGTCGCGGACGATGCGGTGCGCGGCATGTTCTCCGAGCGCGATGTCGTGCGGCTGCTCGCCGGCGGCGACAGCGGCGTGTTGCAGGCGCGCGTGGGGGAGGTGATGACCGCACCCGCGCTCACCGCGGCGCCAGGAGACCCCGTGCTCGCGGCGCTGTCGCTGATGACGCAGCGGCGCATCCGCCATCTGCCCGTGGTCGACGGCGCCGAGCTGCGCGGGATCGTCTCGATCGGTGACCTGGTCAAATATCGCATCGAGCGGATCGAGGCAGAGGCGGCCGCGATGCGCGACTACATTCAACAGGCCTGACTCGGGCAGCGGGATGGTCGTGCGGCGGCGTCGCGAACGGTGATTCGGCGCGGATGGCGCTCCGCGATGTGGCGGAGAGCCGCAGTTTTCTGCCGTTCCCGGTGGGTCACGACATAAAATTGCAAAAAGTGTTTGACCGGTGGGAACGCCCTCCATATATGCCGCTTCACCGGACGGGGGGTGCTGCTGAGGCGGCGCTTCTGGGACGGTCGCCAGATAGGAAGGACAGCGGTCTCCCCGATCGAAGGGTGGGGGAGGGTTGTTTGTCCGGTTTCTTCGTCGGCGGCTCTTTGACATTGTAGGTTTTAGATGAAGGGACATGTGGACGGTGGTCTGCGGGTCTTGTGCATTCAAGGTGCACGGGGGTCGTCAGAGCATAAGTCGTTTCATGTGTCCTTCACG
>NZ_SLXN01000001.1 GCF_004345855.1 Sphingomonas sp. BK235 | reverse complement strand
GACGTGAAACCCGACCGCGCCAATGGTACTACTGCCTAAGCAGTGGAAGAGTAGGTCGCCGCCAGGCATTGCAGCCCGCGCGTTGCACACCCATCTCGAACAAGAACCCATTCACACACACCGCTCTCCGCACAGGAGAGCGTGACGCGGGGTGGAGCAGCCCGGTAGCTCGTCAGGCTCATAACCTGAAGGTCACAGGTTCAAATCCTGTCCCCGCAACCAACAAATAGCCCGCGAGTCGAAAGACTTAGCGGGCTTTGTTGGGTCTGGGCTCCGACGCCACAAGACCGCCAGGTATCACGCAGGTAGCAGGCTGGGGCGAAAACATGCGTAGCCGATGCCGGCAGCGGCGCTGCCTTGCCGCCCCCGAGGCTGCGCACTCTTCCCTGTCGGTCCTCTTCTAAAATGCAGAATGCATTGTCCCGCCGCAAGCCAAGCGGGGAAGATCTGGTGGTGAGCGGTTCGTCTGGTTTGGGGCGCTCTGATGGCCATACTGGTCGCTCATTCAGGTCGCTTGCAGAGCCGCTAGGCGCTGGACAGTGCGGCGCGGTCTGAGGCACACAGTAGCCGCAAGGTTCGGTCGGTTGGGAGGGTGCATCGGGAGCCGAAGACCTAGAAGGTGCTATCCGGCGATGTCGGCCCCTCCGGCTTGCTGCCTCTGGCGCGGCGGCTGTTGAGACAATCAACGCGTCTATTAGGCCGGAGCTGACGTCGGACAACTCATGACCAGACGCCGAATTGCAACGGCGAGCTTCTCGCTTTGGCTCCTCTTCCCCTGAGTTTATCCATGAACGTCTTCGATCTCGATGCCGATTTGATCGCCCGCTACGAGTCGTTCGTCCGATCCTTCACTGAGGTCCGCGCGGATGATCTGAAGAAGCAGATCGACACGATCTACGACAGCGGTACGTTCTGGCCCGAGCCGCTCATCGGCCTGAACCCTCATTACCGACCAGGCGTTAACGTAAGCGAGCTGGTGACCAGCGGTGAGGCCGATCCAGCCCTCGCGGACGTCTTCGCGATAGGCGAGCCGCGCGCGCGGATCAGACTTCACCGCCACCAGGAGCAGGCGTTCCACAAGGCGCAGGCGCACAAGAATTTTATCGTCACGACCGGCACCGGCTCAGGCAAGTCGCTGTGCTTCTTCGTACCCATCGTCGATCGTGTGCTGAGGGCCAGGCGCGCCGGCGAACCGCGCCGCACACGAGCGGTCGTGATCTATCCGATGAACGCGTTGGCCAACTCGCAGCAGGAAGAGCTCGCCAAGTTCGTGGGCGAGAGCGGGCTGTCGGAGCGGCTTCGACCTACCTTCGCGCGCTATACCGGACAGGAAGGTGACGCGGAACGGCAGCGCGTCGCGAGCAATCCGCCCGACATCATCCTGACCAATTTCATGATGCTTGAGCTGCTGATGACTCGGCAGGACGATCTTGATCGTCAGGTGATCGGCAACATGACGGGCCTCGAGTTCCTCGTGCTCGACGAGTTGCATACCTATCGCGGCCGGCAGGGTGCGGACGTCGCCATGCTCGTTCGGCGCGTGCGCGAGCGTTTGGGTGCGCGCGACATGCTTTGCATCGGCACCTCCGCGACGATGGCGTCGGGAGACGAAGACGCGGGGCGGGTGGCGGTAGCCAACGTCGGCACGTCGCTGTTCGGTAGCATTGTGTCCGCCGACGACGTCATTACCGAAAGCCTGGAGCGCTGTACCGCGTTCGGCGGGGAGCCGACCAAGTTTGATGCCCAGTTGCGGGCTGCGGTGGAGGCTGCGGATGCACTGCCCACCACGGCCGAAGCGTTTCGGACCGATCCGCTGGCCGTCTGGCTCGAGCTGAACATCGGGCTGGAGGCGGGGGAAGCACTTCGCCGGCGAACGCCTCGGACCCTTACAAGCGCGGCAGAGATGCTCGCAGAACAGACCGGGTTGAAGGTCGATGCTTGTCGGCTCGCTATCCAGCAGCGGTTGGTGGCGATGAACGAGATGGCAGGTCCGCGCGGCGGCGCGTTCATGGCCTTCAAGCTGCACCGCTTCCTGGCGGGCGCCGGCCATGCACATGCGACGCTCGAACCCGCCGGCGCACGACGCGTGCAGCTGTCAGCCGAGAAGTTCGATCGCGAGAAGCCGGAGGCGCGGCTCTACCCACTCTTCTTCTGCCGTGAATGCGGACAGGAGGTCCATAGCGTCTCGGTCGAGCGGTCGGGGCAGGTGGTCGCCCGCTCGATCGACGTCGTGCCGCGCGATGAGACCGACGCGGATGGAACCCGACACGGCTTCCTGGTGCCCGATGCGAACGGCACGCTTGCGTTTGCCGGTGCCCCGGACGACTATCCAGACGACTGGCTCGAGCAGACGCCATCCGGCCTGCGTCTGAAACCCAGCCATAGAAAGAAGCATGAAGGTGAGCTGATCCAGCTCGGTCCTGACGGCTTGCCGATGACAGGCGGGGTCGCCGCATGGTTCTTCCAAGGCAAGTTCCGCTTCTGCCCGAACTGCCGCTATCAGCCTGCGAGCCAGGCTCGCGATATCAACAAGCTCGCCAGCCTCTCGGCCGAAGGGCGCAGCTCGGCCACGACGCTGATCACCACCGCGGCGCTCGACTGGATGGAGCGGGAACGGACGCCAGCGGAGGGGTACAGGCGCAAGCTGCTCGGCTTCACCGATAACCGCCAGGATGCGGCGCTGCAGTCGGGTCACTTCAACGATTTCGTGTTCGTCACGTTGCTGCGCGGGGCGATGTTGCGCGCGGTGCGTCGGGCAGGCGAGGAGGGCCTGGCACACGAGCAGTTCGGTGACGCGCTGCGCCGTGCCCTGGGGTTCGACCCCGAGAACCGGACGCGGCGGCAGGAGTGGATGCTCGACCCCGACCCGCGCGGTTTCGCCGCGCTGGAAGATGCCAAGCGCGCGATCAATCACGTGCTCGCCCACCGCCTGTGGAACGACCTGCGGCGTGGTTGGCGCTATACGAATCCCAACCTCGACCAGCTCGCGCTGATCGCGGTGCGCTATCCCGGGGTGGAGATGCTGGCCGCGGACGAGGAGCTGTTCGCTGGCGATTCGCGGCTGGCGTCCGCCTCGCCCGCAACCCGAGCGGCGATGTTCCGCTGTCTGTTCGACACGATGCGGCAGGGCCTTGCCATTGCCGCGGACGCGCTCGATCCCGTCGGGCTGGAGCAGATCGCCGAGCGGTCGCGGCAGTTCATCAAGGCGCCCTGGTCGATCGGGCGCGAGGAACAGGAGCGCGATCTTGCTCGTCAGGGCACGCTGGTCGTCGGCACCACGAGCGTGAACGAGCAGGGGCTGGTCAAGGCCTCCGCGCGGGGCGGGCTTGCCAAGACACTCGCCAAGGAGCTGGGCGGCCAGGTGCCGCTGGGCGAACGCGAGCCGCTGATCGAGGCGATGCTGGCCGCCGCCGAGGCGCACCAGATCGTCCGGCGCGTCGGTGCGGGTGGCTGGCGACTGGCGCCCGGCGCGATCCGGCTTCACGAGGGCGACGGCCACCCGAGAGCGGGCCAGGACAATCGGTTCTTCTCGGGTCTCTATGCCGATGTCGCCGAGCGGCTCGGCAACGCTGGCCAGCTGCCCTTCGCCTTCGAGGCGCGCGAGCACACGGCGCAAGTCGACAGCAAAGTTCGCGAATGGCGCGAAGATCGTTTCCGCTACGGCCAGAGCGATCGCGATCGGATCGCAGACGCGGCCGGCGACATGCGTGCGCGGGCCGAACGCACCGACTTCCTGCCGCTACTCTTCTGCTCGCCGACCATGGAGCTGGGCGTCGACATCTCGCAGCTAAATTTGGTCTACCTCCGTAACGCGCCACCCACGCCGGCCAACTATGCCCAGCGTGCCGGACGCGCGGGGCGCAGCGGCCAGGCGGCGCTGGTGGTCACCTATTGCGCGGCGCAAAGCCCGCACGACCAATATTATTTCGAACGGCGCGAGGCCTTGGTCGCCGGGATCGTGAAGGCACCCGCGATTGATCTTGTGAACGTGGACCTGCTCACGTCGCACATCCAGGCCGAGTGGCTGGCCGCAGCCGAGGAAGCGCTTGGCAAGTCGATTCCTGAAAACCTGCAGATGCAGGTTGCCGGTCACCCGGTGTCGCAACGATTGGTCGATGCCTTTGCGCGGGCGACGGCGGACGCTGCGGCGCAACGCCGCGCACTCGCAGTGGTCCGGTCGGCGTTGCCGCACGAGGAGGCGGAGGCGCTCGTTCGCGACCGGTGGCGGAGCGCCGGCGATCAATTCGCCCGGGCGTTCGACCGCTGGCGAACACTGTATCAGTCCGCCGTGCTGGAGCGTCAGGCGGCGAACGAGATTGCGCAACGAACCGGTCTGTCGGCGAAGGATCGTGCCAACGCACGGAGTCGTTACCTAGCGGCTGATCGCCAGGTGCAGTTGCTGGAAACGGGGACGAGCTCGTCCGGGTCCGACTTCTACGCCTATCGCTATCTCGCCACGGAAGGCTTCCTGCCAGGATACAACTTCCCGCGCCTGCCGCTCTATGCGTTCATCGATCAGGAGAAGTCATCGACGGTCCTGCAGCGGCCCCGCTTCCTGGCCATCGCGGAGTTCGGGCCCAACGCTCTCGTCTACCATGAGGGGAAGGCATACCGCTGCCATCGCGCCAAGCTGCCGGCCGGGTCGCGGGGCGAGGACAATTTGCTGGCGACCCGCACTTTCACCTGTTGCCAGACCTGTGGCGCGGCTCACGAGGAAGCGACGCAGGAGCTCTGCGTCGTATGCGGCGATATCCTGACGAGCGAGGGCCGACTCGCCGAGCTGTTCCGCGTCGAGAATGTCGACGCCACGCCCGGCGCGCGGATCACCGCGAACGACGAGGATCGCCAACGCCGCGGATTCGAGATCCGGACGGTGTTCCGCTGGCGCGGAGAGGGTGAACAGGTGTTGCTGCTCGGTGAGGCGGGCGAACCGCTCGCAACCCTCCGCTACGGCCCGCAGACGACGCTGTCGCGCGTCAACCTGGGGCTGCGGCGCCGGACAGCGAAGGAGGTCGTCGGGTTCGACATCGACACGGTCACCGGGCGCTGGCTGAAGAACGACGCCAAGGGCGAGGATGAGGGCGCCGACCCCAGGGGCGCGCGTCGCCAGACGATTGTACCGATGGTGGAGGATACCAAGAACGCGCTGCTGGTCCAGTTCGCGCCATCGCTTGGCCTGGGTGAGGAGCAGATGGCGACCATCCAGCACGCCCTGATCCGGGCGGTCGAAGCCGAGCACGTGCTGGAAACGGGAGAGCTGCTAGGCGAACCGCTGCCGACACGGGACAGGCGCAACGCCATCCTGCTTTATGAAGCATCGGAAGGCGGCGCGGGCGTACTGAAGCGCCTGATGGAGGACACGGCGCGTTGGCGGCAGCTGGCGGAACGGGCGCTCGAACTGATGCACTTCAAGCATCAGGACGGCGCCATCGTCGAAGATCCTGCGACCGACCCGTGTGTGGCGGGCTGCTACCGCTGCCTGCTCTCTTACTATAATCAGCCCGATCACGAGCTGATCAACCGGCAGGACGGCGCCATTGTCGCCCTGCTCGACCGACTGACGCGGTGCGATGCAGGGGGCGAGCCGGGAGGCGACCGACATACGACGGATGGCGATCCCTGGCTGACCGCCCTCGCTGACTGGCGCGCACCGCCGCCCGTGGCGGAGACGATCGACGGCTTGCGCTATCCCCTGTGCTGGCCGACGCTGATGGTCATGGCTGTAGCAGGGCGGGCACCTGCTTCGCTGGTCGATCGCTGCGCGGACCTCGGCCGCGATCTGATCGAACTGCCGACCATGCCCGGCGAGGCGATGCCGCCCGCATTGGCCCACGCCCTTGGAGTAGCTCTTTGATCCCCTCCCAGTTGCAGACCGGCGACCTGGTCACGGCGCGCGGTCGCGAATGGATCGTGCTCGGCAAGCCGGGCGACGGCCTTGTCCGCGTGCGTCCCCTGTCCGGATCGGAGGAGGACGCGATCGTGATCGCGCCCGCGCTTGAAACGGCGCCGATGGCGAGCGCTGCCTTTGGCCGGCCCACGACTGATCAGCTCGACACCCAGGATGCCGCCCGGCTGCTGGCCGACGCGCTGCGCCTGTCTCTCCGGCGCGGCGCCGGCCCTTTCCGCAGCGCGGCGCACCTGGGCGTCGAGCCGCGTGCGTACCAGCTCGTGCCGCTGCTCATGGCGCTCCGGCTCGAGGTGAAGCGGCTGCTGATCGCGGACGATGTCGGCATCGGTAAGACGGTGGAGGCCGGGATGATCCTGCGCGAGCTGATCGATCGCGGCGAGGTCGATCGATACACCGTTCTGTGCCCTCCCCACCTGGTCGATCAGTGGGTCGGCGAGTTGCGCGAGAAGTTCGACATCGACGCGGTCGCCGTCACCTCGGCACGCGCACGCTCGCTCGAACGCGGGCTCGCGCTGTCGGAGAGCATCTTCAGCGCCTATCCTGCGACGGTCGTCAGCCTCGACTACATCAAGGCCGAGGGCCGCCGCGACGAATTCGCCCGTGCGTGCCCGCCCTTCGTCATCGTCGACGAGGCGCACAGCTGTGTCGGCGGGAGCGAGAGGGGAACCCAGCAGCGGTTCGCGCTGCTCCAACGGCTCGCAGAAGATGCCAGCCGTCACCTGCTGCTGCTCACCGCGACCCCGCATAGCGGCGACCAGGACGCCTATGCTCGGCTGCTGAGCCTGCTTCATCCGGACCTCGCTCAGGGCCCGGCGTCGCCCGAGGCCAACACCGCGTACCGCAGGCGCCTCGCTCAGCATTTCGTGCAGCGGCGCCGGCCGGACATCGAGGATCAATGGGGCGACGCGCGCGCCTTCGCCAAGCCGCTGGCGACCGATGCGCCCTACACACTGGCGGGCAACCATCTGACGTTCCAGGAAGACGTGCTCGACTATTGCGTCGGCATTGCAACCCGTGCCGATGGCGAGCGGGCGCGCCGCCTCGCTTTCTGGGGCACGCTCGCGCTGATGCGGTGCGTCGGATCGTCGCCGGCCGCAGCCGCAACCGCACTCAGAAACCGGCTCGGCGGCCTGGCCGAGGAGGACTCGCTGGAGCCGGTCCTGTTCGACGCGGAGGACGGCGTGCTATCGGAGGTCGACGTGGAGCCGGCCACAGCGGTCGACGGCGAGGAGCGTGCAGCGCTGGATCGATTGATCGATGAGGCCGAGGCCCTCGCCGCCCGCCCCGCCGATGACCCCAAGCTTCGTGAACTGACCCGCCAGCTCAAGGCGCTGATCGACAAGGGCGCTCGGCCTGTCGTGTTCTGCCGCTTCATCACCACCGCCGAGGCGATCGGCACCGCGCTGGCGAGCACCTTCAAAAGACATCGGATCGAGGTCGTGACTGGCCGGCTCACGCCCGAGGAGCGGCGCGCGCGCGTCGAGGCCATGGCCGACGCTCCTGACCGGATCCTGGTCGCCACGGATTGCCTTTCGGAAGGTATCAACCTCCAGATGCTGTTCAACGCCGTGATCCACTACGACCTCAACTGGAACCCTACCCGGCACCAGCAGCGCGAAGGGCGGGTCGACCGCTTCGGACAGCCTTCACCCAATGTCTGGTCGGTGATGATATTCGGCGCGAACTCAATGATAGACGGGGCGGTCATCGAGGTGATTACCGAGAAGGCCCGACGCATCGCCAAGGAGACCGGCGTCGCCGTGCCCGTGCCCGAGGACTCGGCAAGCGTCACCAGCGCGCTGATGCAGGCCATGCTGCTGCGGTCGCAGCGTCCCCGCGCCCAGGGCAGATTCGACTTCGGCCAGGCCGAGCAGCAGCTCGCGATCGAGTGGCGCAATGCCGAGGAGACCGCCAAGAAGAGCCGCGCGATCTTCGCGCAGGGCGCACTCCGGCCGGATGAGGTCATGCCCGAGTGGCAACGGCTGCGTTCGCTGAATGGCGGTCCCGCTGAGGTGGAGCGGTTCACCCGGCGCGCGCTGTCACGGGTCAATGCGCCGCTTGGCGCTGTCGGGGATCATTGGCGCGTCCACTACGACCGGCTTCCCGAACAGCTCGGCGAGCGACTGAAGGCCCGCGGGCTGGCGGGCACGCGCGCGATCACGTTCGACGACATGCCTCAGCCCGACATCGCGCATGTGGGACGGGTGCACCCATTAGTCGCGATGCTGGCCGAGAGCATGGCCGAAGGCGCGCTCGATCCGGGCGGAGTGCAGGGCGAAGCGCCGCTGGGCCGCGCCGGTGCCTGGCGAATGCGGAGCGTCGCGCGGGTGACGACGGTGGTGCTGATGCGGCTGCGCTTCACCCTGGTGACGAGCGGGCGCCGCACATTGCTGGCAGAGGAGGCGACCGCCCTCGCCTTCGCCGGTTCTGAGCAGGTGGCGAGTGGGGCCGGGGCGCTGAAGTTGCTAGAAGCTGAAGCGTCGGGCAACCTGGACCCATCGGTGATCGCGCGTCAGGTCGACCAGGCGTTGGGTCGGCTCGACGGCTACGAATTCGCCATCCGTACTCACGCGGATGCGCGCGCGGCCGAGCTCAGCCACGATCACGACCGGGTCAAGGCCGCCACTCGCGGCGAGGGCGCGACGACGCAGGTGTCGCCCGTGCTGCCGGCCGACATCATCGGCCTCTACGTCCTCGTGCCGGAGGCGAACTGATGGCGCGGGCAGCACGCGTCCCTGAGCTGGGCCTGGAGGCGATCACGATCGAGGGCGGGCTGATCGCCCCGGAACAGGTCGCGCGGATCGCCGCGACCGAGCGCAACGACCGCACCGCCGCGGACTATGACAGCCCCAAGGGCGTCCGCCTGGGCGACGAGATCGCACGCTATTTCCGCATCGGCCAGGCGATCTGGCGCGATTACAACCGGGTCGAGCAGCCGACCATCACCCAGACGGCGCAGTTCGCGCGCGACCTGCTGACGCAGGCGTTCGGCTTCACCGACCTCGCCGGTCCGGCCGAGCACCGCGACGGGTCGCGCCGCTACCGCATCGCCTGGGAGGCCAAAAGCGGACGCGTGCCGGTGGTCGTCGCTGCGCCCGTGCCTGACGGCGAGGGCTTCACCAAGGCTCTCCCCGAGTTCGGAGACGGAGAAGGCGGTCGCGCCCGCCGATCCCCCATCGTCCTGTTGCAGGACTGGCTCAACCACACCGACGCGGCGCTGTGGGGTCTGGTCTTCGCCGGCGACCGCGTGCGGCTGATGCGCGACAATGCCAGCCTCACCCGCGCGGCGTGGATCGAGGCAGACCTGGGCACGATTTTCCGCGACGACATGTTTGCGGACTTCACCGCCTGGTGGCTGCTGACGCACGCCAGCCGCTTCGGAGCCGCGGGCACCCCCGCCTCCGCCGCGCCGCTCGAGCGCTGGCGCGAGGAAGGGCTGAAGCAGGGCACAGCCGCACGCGAGCGGCTGCGCGAGGGCGTCGAGAAGGCCTTGCGGGAGCTTGGCCAAGGCTCGGTCGACGCCAATCCGGCCATCCGCGATCGGGTCGCGGGTGATCCGACCGCGATGACCGCGCTGTTCGAGGAACTGCTGCGCACAGTCTATCGCCTGATCTTCCTCGCCGTCGCTGAGGATCGCGACTTGCTCCACCCGCGCGCTACCGGGCAGAAAGTACGCGACCTCTACGCCGCCAATTATTCGTTTGGCTTCTGGCGTGATCGCGCCGCGCGCCGCGCCGCCTATGATGCGCACCACGACGCGTGGGAGGGCATGAAGATCACCATCGCCGCGCTGGAGCACGGGCAACCCGCGCTCGGCCTGCCGGCGCTCGGTGGCCTGTTCGCGCGCGCCGCCACGCCGATCCTGAACACGGCGCGCGTCCCCAACCGGCGCTTTCTGACGGCGGTCCACAGTCTGGGCTTCATCACCGTCAACTCCGCGCTGACCCGCATCAACTGGCGCGCGATGCGGACGGAGGAGCTGGGCAGCGTTTATGAGAGCCTGCTGGAGATCCGCCCGCGACTGCTGCCCGACGGCACGTTCGACCTGGACTCAGGTGCCAGGGGCAACGCCCGCAAGACCAGCGGCAGCTATTATACCCCCGACAGCCTGGTCGAGACGCTGCTCGACTCCGCGCTCGATCCCGTCCTTGCTCAGGCCGAGGCGAACGGCGGCGTCGACGCGATCCTCGACCTCAAGGTCATCGACCCCGCATGCGGCTCGGGCCATTTCCTGCTCGGCGCCGCGCGGCGCATGGCAGACAAGGTGGCGCAGCTGCGCAACCCCGACGCGCCCGACACGCAAGCGGCGCTGCGCGACGTGGTTAGCCGCTCAATCCACGGCGTCGACCGCAATCCTATGGCGGTCGAGCTCGCTAAGGTGGCGCTGTGGATCGAGAGTGTTTCTCCGGGGCAACCGCTCGGCTTCCTCGACGCCAACATCCGCTGCGGCGACGCGCTGCTCGGCGTGATCAGCCTCGAGGCGCTGGAAGAGGGCGTGCCCGACGAGGCGTACAAGCCGCTGACCGGCGACGACAAGGCGGCGGCCAAATACTACGCCCAGCAGAACAAGGCGGCAAAGAAGGGCCAGGGTCAGTTCGACTGGTCGGGTGGTACGGGTGCGATGCCACCCCGGCGACTCGCCTCCAACCTGTCCACCATCCGCCGCATGCCCGAGGATACGGTCGGGCAGGTCGAGAAGAAGCGCCAGGCGTTCGAGGCGTGGCGCAACGACCCCGCGCGCTACGCAACCCGCGTCGCCTGCGACCTCTACACCGCCGCCTTCCTGCTGCCCAAAACGGCTGTGCCGCTCAATGGCGGCCGCCACACCGTGCCGACGACCGCGGAGGTGCGGACGCGGCTGTCGGGCGGGCAGGTCTATGGACCGCTGGAGGCCGCCGCGGTCGACGCCGCCGCGACCGCCCGGGCGCTCCACTGGCCCCTCGCCTTTTCCGACGTGATTGTCGAGCGCGGCGGGTTCGACGTGGTGTTGGGCAATCCGCCATGGGAGCGCATCAAGCTTCAGGAGCAGGAATATTTCGCCGGCACCCCCGTCGCTGACGCGCCCAACGCCGCCGCACGCACTCGCGCCATCGAGGCGCTCGGCCGCGCCGAGCCAGGCACGGCCGACCGCGTGCTCTACGATCACTTCCAGATCGCCAAGCGCGTTGCCGAAGCCATGAGCCTGTTTGCGCGCGTGCCGGGCGATGCGGGCGGGCGCTTTCGCTACACCGGCACCGGCGACGTCAACACCTATGCCCTGTTCGCCGAGCACTTTCTCAACCTGACCCGCGAGGGTGGGCGGGCGGGGATCATCGTGCCGACCGGGATCGCGACCGACGCGACCACAGCGCCGTTTTTCGGCTATCTGGTGAGCAGCGCGCGACTGGTTCGGCTGTTCGACTTCGAGAACAGCGCGCCGCTGTTCCCCGGCGTCCATCGCAGCTTCAAGTTCAGCCTGCTGACCATCGGCAGCGGCGTGCGCGAAGCGGAGTTCGCCTTCTTCCTCACCGATCCCGCGCAGCTGGAGGACGCACGCCGTCGCTTCACCCTCTCCCCGGCCGAGATCGCCCGCATCAACCCCAACACGAAGACTGCCCCCGTCTTCCGCGCCCGCGCCGACGCCGAGCTGACAGCATCGATTTACAACCGCGTGCCGGTGCTGATCGATGAGGTGAAAGGGGCGGCGGGGAACCCGTGGCGGTTCGATTACATGACCAAGATGTTCGACATGGCGGATAGCAGTGCGCTGTTCCGCAATGCTCGGGAACTGGCCACCGATGGCTGGGAGCGGAGCGGTACTGATTGGGTGCGACCGCAAGCCGAAAGGCCGGTTGCGCCCGCTCTAGCGCTCAGCGGTGGTCGGGACGCAGCGCATCTAGACCTATCAACCGGCAGCGCGGAGACGCCCGATCGGCGTTATGTACCTCTGTACGAAGCCAAGATGATCCACCACTTCGATCATCGGTGGGCCACCTTCCCCAGCGATGGTGGCTCGGATGCGAGCCGGGACGTGTCACTTGCGGAGAAGCAGGATGCCGCATTCGAGCCCACACCCCGCTATTGGATGGAGCAATGGCGCGCGAAGGAGCGCCAGGCGACAAAGGGTTGGCGACGTGGCTGGCTGATCGGCTGGCGCGACATATGCCGCGCGACCGACGAGCGGACCGCGATAGTCGGCATCTATCCCGCGTTTGCCATTGCGCACACGATCCGCAATCTATTCGTCGATCACTCGGTAGAGACATCTTCCGCGCTCTACGCCAACATTTGCAGCCTAGCGCTCGATGTCGTCGCCCGTCAGCAGGTCGGGGGCACACACCTGACCGTCGAGATGGTGAAACAACTCCCCATCCTCCCTCCTGCCGCCTACACCGAAGCCGACCTCACCTTCATCGTCCCGCGCGTCCTCGAACTCACCTACACAAGCTACGCCATGGCCTCCTTCGCGCGCGATCTGGGCTATGACGGACCACCCTTCGCCTGGGACGAGGACCGCCGCGCGCAGCTCCGCGCCGAGCTCGATGCCTGGTACGCGCTCGCCTATGGCCTATCGCGCGACGAACTGCGTTACGTGCTCGATCCCAAGGACGTAATGGGCGCCGACTACCCGTCCGAAACCTTCCGCGTCCTCCAGAACAACGAGGTGAAGCGCTTTGGCGAATACCGCACCCGCCGCCTCGTCCTCGCCGCATATGACGTTCTCGCTGCCGCGCCACCCGCCACGGCCGAACTGGCGGACGGAACGTGGGAACGGCGGATCGCCGATGAGCTGGACGTCCGGCTGCTGATGACGGCGCTGGTCCGCCGCATGCGGGGGCGGACGCCAGTAGCGGATGTGCTCCGTGCCTTCGTGCTGGCCGCTCGTCCTGAGCTGCTGGCCGGGCTTCTGCCGGACGCGCAGCGCGCCGAGTGGCGACGCCTGGTCGGGTCGGACGCGAACGCGCCAAGTAACGTGGTCGGCATCGGCGCGGCCTATTTGTCGAGGTTCCGGGAGGCTCGCGCCAAGCTGCCACCGGACGCGCTCTGCTTCGACGCAGCCGCGGGAACATGGGATCGGGGCGCATCCATCTACAGCCTCAGCCTGCCACCTTGGGCTGTGGGGCGCGCCGACTTCGTCTGGTACGCGCTGCGTTTGATCGACACCGGTATAGCCGCCGCAGCGATGACAGAGGAGGAACGTGACTTTGTCACCCGGCTCGCAGCCTGATCTCTTTTCATCCGACGTCGGTGATCTTCGGCCCTCCTCTGAGCGAGCCGGACCGCGGCTTTGGGTCCGCCGTCTCGTGCTATGGGAGGAGCCGGGACGCCTTATCCGTGATGTGGCGTTGCGGCCTGGACTTAACATCATCTGGACGCCCGACGAGGCAGACGGACGCATGGGCCATGGTGGCGGCAAGACCAGCCTGTGTCGCCTGCTGCGCTACTGCCTAGGGGAAGACAGCTTCGGCACGGATGCTCAACGACAGCTGATCGGGACGGCAATGCCCGATGCGGCAGTGGGCGCCGAGATCATGTTGGACGGCGAACCCTGGGTCGTGGTGCGACCGCTCGGCTCGAGTCGGCGTCATCTGGCTCGTCCAGGCACAGGGCTGGACGCGGCGTTCATAGGCGATATGGCGGATACAAGCATCGCGCCGCTCCGCCGAGCAATCGCGGCTAATGTGCTGGGTGATGCGGTGACTCACCTGCCTGTCACCAACGCCGACGAAGCTTGGGAAGCGTCGCTTGCTTGGTTCAGCCGTGACCAGGAATGTCGCCTCCTCGACGTGCTAGACTGGCGCGCGGCAGAGACGCGGTCGCGCTCGCCGGTACGACACCTCTCGACAGCCGATCGGCTCGCAGTGGTGCGCCTCCTTCTCGACGCTCTCACCCCCGCCGAGATCGACGCCGCTCGACGTGCAGCGGGACATGCGGAGGAGATCAAGCGGGCGATGGGGCGTCGCGAACGTATTTCCTGGGTGCGCGACGATGTCGGACGTGGGCTGGAGGCAACATTCGGGGGCGACCCAGCCGAACCTGCAACACCCAGCTTTTGGTCCCGAGAGGCGCGAGCGCTGTTAGAAGCGGAAGATCCTGAGATTGAGCGAACGGCTCAGGACGCTGAGCGGCTCGTGGAAGAGCAGCGTACAGAGGTGACGCGGATCGACAAAGACCTAGCAGTCATCGCAGCAAAGCGCGACGTATACGACCAGACATTGAAGGCCGTCGGCAACGATCTACCCCGCGCCGAGCTGCGCCTAAACGATGCACTAAACCCGCACTGCCCGACCTGCTTGCGGGTGATCCCACCAGAGTCGATGCAATTGATTCAGGAGAGGCAAGCTGAGCGGGACAGGCTCGATGAGCTAAGAGCGGGAACGCAGCGCGACCGCCAGGCGCTGCAATTGGAAGAGAGCCGCCTCAAGCTTGCCTACGCAGCGGCCGAGCAGGAGCTTGGCCGACGTAAGATCGCCAGCGCTGATCTGATGACGCGGGCGCGGCGCTTTGCCGAAGCGAAAGGTAACGTGACCGTCACAGTGCGTTATCGCCGCTATGGTCCCGAGATCCAGGCTGTAGAGCGCGAAATCAAGCAAGTAGAGGCCAACGAGGCGGCCGCGATCAGAGAAGTTGCGGAGTCGCGCAAGGCATCGACGAGCACTATCGAGCGTTTATCAGCGCTATTCGACGCGACAGTGCGGTTCTTGTTGGCAAATGACGCGCACGGAAGGATTGTACTCGATGAGAAGGGCTTGCGACCTGAGGTGACGCGGCACGGAGCCCTGACCGCCGCCGCTGTGCAGTCGCTCAAAGTGGTCGCATTTGATCTCGCGTCTCTGATGCTTTCCATGGAGGGAGCCACACGGCTGCCGAACTTCTGGATCCACGACAGCCCGCGCGAGGCAGATCTCGGCTTAAACCTGTACTATCGCCTGTTCGATCTTGCGCTGCAACTGGAGGAGCTGACGCCTACGCCGTTGTTTCAATACATCGTCACGACGACCACTGCGCCGCCAGAGCGTTTACAGGCAGAGCCTTGGCTCAGGCTCACGCTTAGCAGCAGCCCGGCAGCAGAACGGCTGTTCAATCGTGACCTGTAGAGAGCAAATTCAGCTGATGACGCAACCTCGGCCGCTCGGATGATGGCTTACTCTGCGAGACGACAGGTCGGGACAGAAGTGGTAGTCCTCGTGTTGGTGAGCGATCGCGGTTCGGAGCGCTTTTCACTCGATCCGCTAGCGTGGGTGCTGTGGCGCTGAGCACCGCCGATCGCCTCCGCCCGCCTACCTTGGGGCTACGTTCCGAGCTAGTTGAGGCGGCGTGGAACCACGGCTACCGCTCTGAGCGGGGCGAGGCGGACGGGTGGCTCTACTTCGCCTCTGATATCGGAGTGCCGGGCGAGATCGGGCTGGCTGTCGCGGCGAAAGGGGCCACCTGGTTCTTGGCAGTCGAGCATGCCGGCGTCGCCGTTGAGCTTACGGCCGAACCCGCCTTGCCCATCCCCGCCGGCAAGCGCGCCGCCTTCCGCTTTGCGAGCTCTTCGATGTTGCGGGAGGCGCTCCACCGGGCTTACGATCTCGCACGAAGTCTGCCCTCCGCGCCCCTGGCCGAGTTCGAGGCTGAAGTCGCCAGCTTGGGTGCGACGGAAGCCGAAGTGCTGGTCCGCCGGCGCATTGGCCAGGATATCTTCCGCCGCGCGCTGATGCGCTACTGGGACGGGCGCTGCCCGCTCACCGGGATTACAGAGCCGGCGCTTCTAAGAGCCAGTCACATTGTCCCGTGGGCGGAGTGTCTCAGCGACGCCGAGCGACTTAATGTTCATAACGGTCTGCTGCTCGCCGCGCACTGGGACGCGGCATTTGACTCAGGGCTAGTTAGCTTTGGCGATACTGGTGAAGCGCAGTTTTCGCCAGCGCTGGGTGAGGCTGCACTCAAGGCGTTGCGAGCGGACATGACAATGCCGCTCCCGCTCACAATCGAACATCGAAACCGGCTCGCCCGTCACCGTCAACGGTATGGCTACTGAAAAGCTTTCAGGTCCGGCAGCGTCATACCAGCGAATTAGCTTTCGGGGCGACATGAACAAACGTCTCAAAATCGAACCGGCGGCGGGCACGTTCAACGACCGCTTCTGGGTCGAAACGACCGATGTGTCAGTTTCGAAGCCTACTTCGCGCCCGGATTGTATCGCCGCTCAACGTGCCCCGCGAGTTCGTCCGGGTAGAAGTAGACCGGGCGCAACCGGCCCGTGGCGTAGCGATCGATCTGGTCGGCGAAATGCGGCGACGCCGGATCGCCGCTTTGTCCCCCGGCCATGATCGCGCTCGCCTTGACCCGCGGGCCGAACTCCACGACCGCGACGAAGCTGTTCCCGCTGGTGCCGTAATAGCGTTTGGTGCCCGGCCAGGCTTTGGCGCCGAAGGACGCAAGGCTGCCCCACTGCGCCGAGGTGAAAGGGACAGCAGTCGAGGGCCGCGCATCGTCGAAGTGCGGCTGTAATGCGTCATCCAGCCGCTGGAAGCGATTGATCGTGCGCCACGGTGTTCGCCAGGTGCCGAAGTCGCGCGACAGTCGGGCGGTAGCGGCTTCGAACGCGGCAAGCCGCGTGGCGGCGTCGACGCGCGTGGCGATATAGTCCGGCACGTTCCTCCGCTCCGCCTGCGCGAAGCTGCCGACATCGCGCCAGAGCTGATCGCCCCAGAAAACCGCGAGGCTGGTGGCGATAGAATCGTAGCTCCAGCGATAGTCCCAGCGCGACAGCGTCGCGATCGGTTCGGCCAGCGCGCGCCGCCGCGGGTCGGTCGCCGGCAACGACTGCCACGCCGAGACCAGCCCCGGGATGAGCCGCGCAAACGCAGGCAGATACGGATCGTAGGCGGCGGCGCGCAACCGCTCCGGCGTCCAGCCGCGCTTCCCCGTCAGCAACAGGTCGGCATGCTCGCCGCGGGCGTTGCCGCCGACCTGATCCATGTAGCGCGGGTAATCTTTCGCTTTCGGGCTGTCGGGACCCGCAGCGCTCCACGGCCAGTCGTTGGTGTTGTTCGCCCAGCCCACGCGCGGGTTGATCACGCTCGGCAAAGTGGGGAGGGCGTGCAGACCGCGCCAGTCGGTCGCGGGATCGCTGCCGTCCACCGGCCGCGTATAGTCGAAGCGGTCGTCGCGAAGCGGCATGAACTGCGGCATAAGGAACGCGATCTCGCCCTTGTCGTCGGCAAACAGCGTGTCGTTCGACGAATTGGCCCTGCGTTCGGCGATCTCGAGATAAGCGGCAAGGTCGGTGGCCTTGGTGCGCAGCCAGCTTTGCTCGAGCGCCGGGATCGGACGCCACATCAACGCCGTCGCGATCCAGCGGCCGTCCTTTGCCGCCACGATCGGGCCATTATGGGTGCGCCATGTGGTGAAGCGGCGCTCGCCTATGCTGCCATCGGCCCTGCGGAAACGGATCGAGACTTGGCTGGCCGTGACTGGTCGAAGCTCGCCGCCGTAGCGATAAACCCAGCCATCTCCGCGCCGCGTCACCGCCTCTTCGAATTCGTCGACGTTGTCGACGGTCGAGGAAGTATGCATCCAGCCGGCATGCGCGTTGAAGCCCTGGTAGACGAAGAATTGTCCCCAGGTGCTGGCACCGTAAGCGTTCAGGCCCTCGTCGCTCGATACCTGAGCTTCCGAGCGAAAATAGAAGCTGGTGTGCGGATTGATGAGCAGTAGCGCATGGCCATCACGCGTCAGCTTGGGCGCGATCGCGATACCGTTCGATCCGGACGGCTCGCGCGGGATCGCGCCACGTTCTTCGGGAGTCGGCGGGGTCGGCTGACCGTAGAAGGTCTTCAGGTCGGACAGCGAGATCCGCTCGGTATCGCCGCCGATACTGCCCTCGGTGAAGCTCAACGCCATCCACGGCTCGAAGCGCGTGATCACGCGTGGCTTCGTTCCGGGGTGCGTCGCCAGGTAGAAGTTGAGCCCGTCCGCCCATGCGTCCATCAGTGCGCGCAGCCATGCCGGGCTGGCGGTATATTGCGCGCGCAGGTCGGCCGGATCGACGAAAAGGCGCTGGCGCAGATCGGCCCAGACCGCTTCCTCGCCGTCCGCCTCGGCCGTCCGCCCGAGCGCGGTCAGGTAATTCGCCTCCACGCGCGCGAAATCATCCTCGGCCTGCGCGTAGGACATGCCGAACACCGCATCGGCATCGCTTCGTCCATGGATATGCGGGATGCCCCAATCGTCGCGCGTGATCGTCACCCGCGCCGCTTCCGTTTGCCAGCGACGGCCTTCCGTCTCGGGCGCGCTGGCGGCCGAGGTCAGCATCATCGCAAAAGTGAGCGGATTGCGCATGCGTTCGAGTAGCCTATCCAAGACGCGGGTCTAGGGCGGGGTGGAAGCAATGGCCATGCGTTGGCTGACGATCGCGGCGATGCTGCTGCTGTGTGGGGCGAATGCGCCGTCGCGGGAGATCGCGCCGGCTGCTGCTCCGATCGTGTTACGACCCGCCCGGGTGTTCGACGGGGTGGATGGCAAGGTTCATAGCGGCTGGCAGGTGCTGGTGCGTGGCGACCACATCGTGGCGGTCGGCCCCGATCTCCCGGCCCCGGCGGGTGCCCGTGTCATCGAGCTTGCCGGCGATACGCTGATGCCCGGCATGATCGAAGGGCATGGTCACCTCTTCCTCCACCCCTACGACGAGGCGAGCTGGGACGATCAGGTTCTTCACGAGCCGCTGGCGTTGCGGACCGCGCGCGCGGTCGCCAATGCACGCGCGACGCTGCGCGCTGGCTTTACCAGTGCGCGTGATCTGGGCACGGAGGGCGCCGGCTATGCGGATGTCGGCCTGAAGCAGGCGATTGATCAGGGGATCGTCGAGGGGCCGAGGCTGAGCGTCGCCACGCGCGCGATCGTCGCGCTCGGCGCCTATGGTCCCAAAGGTTTCGAGCCCGGCGTCGTCATTCCGCAGGGCGCGGAAGAGGTGTCGGGTACCGAGCAGATGGTCGCCGCGGTCCGGCGGCAGATCGCCGCCGGTGCCGATTGGGTGAAGCTCTATGCGGATTATCGCTGGCGCGCTGGCGAGGACGCGCGGGCGACGCTCAGCATCGAGGAGATCAAGGCCGCGGTGGCGGCGGCGCATGATGCCGGGCGGCCGGTCGCGGTTCATGCCTCGACCGCCGAGGGCATGCGTCGCGCGGTGGAAGCGGGCGTCGATACGATCGAACATGGTTATGGTGGCACGCCCGCGATCTTTGCGGCCATGGCGTCGAAAGGCATTGCATTGTGCGCGACGCTCGCCGCTGCGGACGCAAGTGCCCGCTATCGAGGTTGGAACGGGGCGGAGCCGGCGCCGGCCGCCGTGCGCGCCAGCCGGGAGAGCTTCCGCCGGGCGCTCGGGGCCGGTGTGCCGATCTGCATTGGGGGCGATGTCGGGGTCTTCGCGCATGGCACCAACGTCCGCGAGCTTGAACTGATGGTGGCGGCGGGCATGACGCCGTCGCAGGCCTTGGTGGCGGCGACCTCCGGCAACGCCCGCTGGATGCGGATTGGCGATCGGCTTGGATCGGTAAGGCCAGGCATGCTTGCCGATCTGGTCGCCGTTGCCGGTGATCCGACGACTGACGTCGCTGCGCTGCGTGCCGTCCGGCTCGTTCTCAAGAACGGCGAACTTGTCGCGCCCTGATCCTCCGACGCTGATCAACGCGCATCGCCCCGCATCCGCCACGGCAGCGCTTATCCCGTCACGCGCCTGACGAAGGCTGACACATCCGCGAGCACCGGCGCACGCCCGCGGAAGGGGCGGGCGAGCGCGAGCAGGATGCCGACGTGACCGAGCTTTGAATAGGCGCGGACCTCTTCAGGCACGCCGCCCGCCCGCAGTTTTGCTGCCAGCACCCGGCTGTTGCGCGGTTGCACGACGGTGTCGTCGGTGCCGTACAGCAGCAGCGCCGCGGGGTCGCCCGCACCGGCCCATCTGACGGGCTGTGTATCGGAGGGGTGAGGCCAGCGTCCGAACGCCGCGCGGCTCGCGGCGACGTCGAAGGGAGCAAAATCATAGGGTCCGGCGAGCCCAACGAGGCCCTTCACCGCCGCGCGTTCATCGCCGAGCCAGCGCGGGTCGACCGCCAGCATCGCCGCGATATAGGCGCCGGCGGAATGCCCCATCAGCACCACCGCCTTGCCGTTGCCGCCGTGCTCGCCGGCATGCGCCATCGTCCACCGCACCGCCGCCGCGCCATCCTCGACGAACGCGGGATATCGGACCGCGGGGACCAGGCGATAGTCCGGCACGATCGTCACGAACCCCTGCGCGGCGAGCGCCCGGCCGACGAACGCATAGCCCGCGCGCGTGCCGCTGTTCCAGCTTCCGTCGTAGAAGAAGACCACCGCCGGGCGAGGTCGCGTCGACGGGGCACGCGGCGCGTAGACATCGAGGCGCTGGCGTGGGTCGGGGCCGTAAGCAACCTCCCGCGCGACGAGTAGGCCGCCGCGGTCCTTCGGGACCAATGCGTCGAAGGTGGTCAATGGCGAGCAGGCCGCGACAAGCGCGCCGAGCAGCACGGCCATGCGCGCGCGCGCCGTCGGACGGCTCATGCGCCGGCGCGCGCGGCAGCGTAGGACAAGGCGTCGTCGCGCACCTTTCGCCACAGGTCGCATTCCGCCTTCGCATCGGCCAGCGCGCGGTGCGCGGGCGCGTCGCTCTTGGTCGCATTCACGCGCGCGACAAGGTCGCGGACCGTCGTCGTCAGCTCGTGTGCCGGAACGACCTCGCGCAGGATCGCGGCGGCGGTCTCGCATAGCGCCACGTCGGTGTCCTGCAGACGCAGGGCATGGCGGGGGAGGGCGGCGGCCCGCAGCACCGCGCTCATCCACTTGCCGTCCCACGACGGCGCGCTGGCGAAAAGCGCGTGGCCGGACAGCGCCTCCATCATCCGGCCCGCGACAAGCTCGTGCGCGGTGCCCTCGTTGACCAACGTCTCGCGCGCGATGCCATGGATCCATTCGGCGTCCGGGTCCCAGTCGCTCCAGCCGGGTGCCGGTGCGATCAGATAGCTTTCGCACCGGCCGTCTTCGAACACCCACGCCACCTCGATCGGATAGCTTCGATCCGCCAGCGAAGACGCTTCGAAGTCGAGGAACACGTTCACTGGCCCTTCTCCACCTTCGCGTACCACTCCGCATAGCCGGTGTTTCGCGCCATATGGCGGTTCAGGTCCGGCGTTCCGTCGGTCCACCAGACCGGCCCACGCTCGCCGAGCTCAACCTTGGCGGCATCGACGCGCGCGCGCGCTTGCCGGAGCGACGCTTCGTCGTCGTTCCGCAACGCAACCTGCATGGCGCGGCGGGCGGACATGAGCTCGTCGACCAGTGCCTGTCGCACGTGCGGCGCGAGCGATGGATTGCTCCGGCGCCATAACCGTCCGCGCGCGATGATGTAGCGCGCGTCGGGCGTGGTGAAGGGCGCGGTTATGCCCGCCGCCACCGCAGGACACCCAGAACAGCCAGCCCGGCCGTGGCCGCGACGCCCACCGCCGCTGCCTTGCGCCGCCGGTCGGGATGACGTCGACCGCCCTCGATCCCGCTGACGCTCCCGGGCGGGTCGAACAGCGCGCCGCTGCTGTCCGGACCGGCCTCCGCCTTGTCGGTCCAGCGATCCATGAATCCGTTCATCATCGCTGCCGAAAGGTTTGGGACGAAAAAATGACCGACCTTCATCGCTACGGCAGGCGCGCCGACCACCGTGGTGTTTCGCGGATGATCGGCAAGCCGCACAACTGCCTTGGCCACCGTCTCCGGCGCAAGCGCGCCGGGCGGAAGCGACAGCTTCGCGCCCGTGTAATTGGCGGCATGGTCGATGCCGGGTGTATCGACGAAGGTCGGGTATACGTCGCAGACGTGGATGCGCGGATGCTTCGACAACTCGCCGCGGAGCGCCTTGCTGAAGCCGCGCAGCCCGAACTTGCTGGCGGCATAGGCTGCCGCATAGGGCGTTGCGACGAAACCGCCGACCGAAATCATGTTGACGAACGTGCCATGATCCTGCGCGAGGAAGATCGGCAGCACCGCAGGGGATCATCGGCTTGGTCAATCGGGGTGCACCTCGCACGCCGGAGCAATGGGGTGCATTACGCGCATGGGGCTGGTCCGCGAGCCGGTTGCTCGATTATCTCGGCACGCGCCCAGAAGTCGACGTTGCGCACGTCGGCATCGAAGGCGTGTCACGCTGGGGAAAGGCGGCGCTGGTCACCGCCGCGCTCGACGAGCGCTTCGCGATGGTACTGATTGGATCGTCGGGGGAGGGCGGGGTCAAACCGCACCGGCGAAACTTCGGTGAACAGGTCGAGAACCTGACAAGCATCGGCGAATACCGCTGGATGGCGGGCAATTTTCTGAAGTACGGGACGGAACGCGGACGCCTCGGTCGCAAGACCGCCAACGATCTGCCGATTGAATCACATGAGCTGTTGGCCCTGGTGGCGCCGCGACTTGCCTTTGTGAGCTACGGGGTACCGGAGCAGGGTGATGCCAACTGGCTTGATCAGCAAGGTAGCTACATGGCGACGGTAGCGGCGGCGCGCGCGTGGTCCCTGCTTGGCCGGCGAGACCTTGGTCGTGGAACCGATTACCGCTCGGCGATGCTTCCGCCCCAGGGCACCAATTTGCTCGATGGTGAGCTTGCCTGGCGGCAGCATGAGGGCGGCCACACGGACGGGTTGAATATGGCCTATTTTCTCGACTGGGTGGATCGCAAGATCGGACGCGGACGGCATCGCTGAGGCGTCGTCAAGCCGACCGCTGTCGTTGGTGGCCAGCAACCATTTTGTAAGAGCATGCTGTAGGTGGAGAAGGCCGTTGAAGATCAGAGATTTCCTACTGCACGTGGGGCTCCAAGAAGCTGAATGGGGGGATTGGCTGAAAGTTAAAGATGCAAAAGGTGAGAGCGAGGAGGTTGTGCTTTCTAATGGTCCTTCCGAGCGAATCCTCGAGTTCCGTGTTGTGCCAGCCGACGCCGGCTATGCTCGAATGTGCGAGTTGAAACATAAGATGGCCGAGAAAATCACCTCGGTGCTGGAGGGCGGCGACTGGAAAGTGTCTGGTCGGCTTGGTTCGCCAAGCACGCGGCAGGATCTAGAAGAAGAGGATTGGGCCTCGGCCGCGTTTGATTTCGTCGGTAATCGCCTGGGAGGATACACGCATATCGACTTCAGGCGCGTTTCGACTGAGGATCGTACTGAAAATCTCAAGCGCTTTATCGAAATTGTTTGTAAAGTAGTTAGACCGGGGACCGTTCTCAATAAGGGGGTGATAGAGGAACTCGCACAAGCGTTATGCGGTGATCAATATCAAGCCAAGGCATTCATTCGAGCTTGGGAGAAAGCCTCCATCTCGCCGGACTATAAGAAACCAGGTCGTCGTCGAATAATCGAAACTTGATTAGAGGGTGTTTAAGTCGCGTTTTCGCGTCTCTTTGGGGTTCCTCGACAACCTACGAGGACCCACGGAATGGCCGACCACATTACCAACAACCGCGGCGAAAAGCCGCTTGATAGCGCTCCCGCCGCCGAGGCTCGGAAGCGGGCCGCAAGTCCTTTTCTGACCGGGAGCGAACTCGCTCGGCGGTGGCAAATGAGCGTGCGTACATTGGAGGGCTGGCGATCACCGCCGCGCAAGGTGCCTTTCATCAAGGTCTCCGGCCGAGTGCTGTACCGCCTTACGGACATCGAGCGGCTTGAGGTCGCCAGCGAAACGCACCCGTCGCAATGGTAAGCTCATCGCCTACGAGCCGCCCACTCGGGAAGCGTCCGCTCCCCTCGCATCCTCTTGATCTGGCATTTGGCCTCGACACTGGGAACGACAAGGCAAACCATATGCTGCTGCACATGGCCCGTCTTGGGAATCGGTCGCACCGGTGCTTTGCGTCCCAAGCCAGATTGGCGACCCGCTGCGGATTTAGCGTGAGCACCGCGTCGCGAGCGATCAGCTATCTCGTGAAGCACGGGTACATAAAGCAGATCTACGAGCATCCCCGACGCCGCCAGACCAACACCTACGAGCTGTTGATAAAGCTGTGGATAACTCAGCGCTCGGTGCCGGTGGTGGCACAATCCGATCAGTCAGGATGCTGTAGGGATACCCTTCAAGTTGACCGACAGAATCATAATCATGAATCAGGAAGAAGGCAGAAGTGTGCATCCGAGGGTGTCAGGAGCTTGGGAGAGCTCCTGCCCAAAACCCTTGAGCGCGCCAGAGACACCGCTCGGAACAGGTGAAGAAAGAGGGAAGGGAGAAGGGGGAAGGAAGAAGGGAGGGGGGCGCAAAAGGCCTGAGGCTTTCAGCCGGACACCGGCGTAGGGCATTTTTTTGTGCATGGGCGAAATTTCACTTGGGGTATCGCCCCCATCTGCGCCGCATATGTGAGCCGAAAGCGTCTGTAGGTAGAAGGCGGTAGAAAAGAAATTTCTCGATTGCGGACTAAAGGGTAAAAAGGCGCAGGAGCGGCCTTCAGTGTTTAAACAACAAGCCAGGGTTGGGACTTTCAATGACACGAGCGATTCCTCGCTGGATCGGCTCGCCCCCGCACACGTCACGGTGTGCGTCGATGAACGACACCATCACCTCGCTCGGCGGTCGAGCTCCGCCATCGCAAAATATGCACACGCCTTCCTGAGGATCTCGTTGGCTTGGCGCTCTTCGCGGTTCTCCCGATCAAGTGCCTTGATCCGGTCGACGACGTCGCTCGGCACTCCGGCGCGCATGCCGCTATGGACCTCGGCCTTCTTCACCCATTCGTGAAGCGTCAGCCCCGCGCAGCCGATCTTCGCCGCGAGCGACATCAACGCGGACCAACGCGCCGGGTAATCCTTCTTATGATCCAGCACCATGCGCGCCGCACGCGCACACAGCCGTCTGGCAGCCTTTGCGCCTTCGGACGAACCTCCGAGCGTCGCCAAGTTCCTCAAGTGGATGGCGTCCTAACTGGCGGCATGAGACGCAGCACCGTCGCCTCGATCACTCGAGGCGCGCTTTGAAGGAGCACGCATCTTCGTTGAGGATGACGACCACTCGTTTCAATCGCCGTACTGGGATAGATCGAAGCGCCGACGGTTCGCTTCGGTCAGTGCACGAGGATCCTCATGCGACGCGGGACAATATCTCGATTATGGGATCCAGATAGACCGCGACTTGCCGGCGATCCGTTATGCGCTTGAGATCCGCCGGGATCAGCTCATCATATTCCTCGTGCGACGCGACCCCGGTGTCGAGCAAGGCCTGTAGCATCGTGCGGCGCAGGATGCCGTGCTCCGGTCGGACGTCGGGGAAGAAGCGCTTGATCTCGACGTCGCGCAATCTGATCAGGAGGCGGTGCGCCTCTTCGACGTCGATCATCCCCGTCGGCACGAAGGCGAGTGCTCGATCGCGGGCATCGTCAACGTCTCGACCGTAAATCGCGGAGGTCACCGCGTCACCATGTGCTGCTTCTTCGATCGTCGCGTGGACCGCGAACGTCTCGGGAGCCGTGTTTTCGGCTGAAGCCTCCTCGTTCCCGTCGGCTAATCCACGCGTCTCCTCCTCGACGATCTCATCCATGCCCTTTCCCTCAACGGCACTTAGAGCCGATCCTTGCAGATATCGGGCGTGCTCCGCCCGCTGCTCTGATGATCGGACAGTAGCGCTCTCGCTTGCCGGCTCTGCTCCTCCGGGATCATCTGCGGTCCTCCCGCCGACGATCCTCTCACGATCGGATGTGCCGAGGCGTCGCCACAGCGGACCATCACCTCTACCGATTATAATCGGACTGGGCAGGGTCTCGAGATCATGCAGCGTCCACTCGCTTGCGGTCGAATAATCGTCGGGACGCGAAGAGTTCACGAGCCGTGCCGTAGCCACGAGAGCCCCGTCATTCCGTAGGACGCCGACGTGCATCCGCAACTGAGTGGGTCGGGATCGGAGTATGACATGGCTGCGGCCTGAGAGCAGTGCTTCTGCCTCCTCTGAACTGACGAGAAGTGAGTGCGATATGGATGTGACCGTCATTGTGCCTTGAGCCATTGGAAGTCGTTCGGTTGCGCGGCCTTGTCCGAAACCAGCACCGACCAGCCTTGAGCATCCTTTCGGTAGTAGAGGCGACCGTCGCGGCCGCGCCCCGTGCTCATGTGTACCTCGAGCCAGCCGTCCGCCGCGTGGACCCGCTTTCCGCCGACCAAGACGGGATTGTCGACCAGCAGCCTTAGCTTGCCATATAGATCCCGGCGGTCCTCCACCTCCGTCAGGATGAAGTCGGCCGAGCCGCGCACCAGGTCTATACCAGGCAGGAGGGTCCTGAAGACCGTCTGCAGTTCGGCTTCCGCTCTCGCGAGCTTCCTGGTAGCTGGCACCGGCCGTTCGTTCGGACGCGCCAACGCCTCGGCAAGAGCAGCCTCGGCGGCTTCGAGACCGACGCGGAGCTGGGCAACGCTATCCTCCGCCCTCGTCCATGACGCGAGCGCGTCGTCCCGATCCGCCGTGAGCGCGTCGACGCGCTCGTGGAGATCGGCCAGCACTCTATCGTCGACGACGGAAGTCTGTGATTGCAGCGCCGAAATTCCTGCCCTCAGGAAGGCGGCCTCAGTCTTCAGTCTGCGGCTGGTACGCTCCGCCTCAGCCCTAGCTCCGTCGAGCTCCGCCTTGTTCGCGTCGGCGGCGGCGACGGCTGCAGCGAGTTCGCGCTCGGCGGCCACCAGGAGCGTCGACAGCCGGTCGTGATCCCGGCGGAGCCGAGCGGTGACGAGCTCTGGCGTCGTCGCTTCGGGGGGACCGTCGGGTTCCGAGACATCGGCGAATAGCTGCGCGAGCTCCCAGTCGCCCGGCGCCTGGGTGGGGTCCAGCCTCACGAACCAGTCGTGCAGAAGCCCGCTTTCGCCTTCGCGGAACGAAGGACCGTGGTGTTCTACCGCGACGGCGGCGTTGGCCAGACGGGACAACGTTTCTGCGAAGAGCGCCTCGGAACCATTCACGAAAAGGTATGGTCGCGTTCCAGATCGATCCATGGTCCAGAACGTCCCACCCGTCTCCACCGGCAGATCGGGCGGTTCGAGGCAGATCGGCGCCTCGGAGGGGTAGCACCATCTACCGTCCATGGAGACGCGGCCGGCCCGCGCCATAGGGTAGACCAGACCCATGTATTCGACGCCGATGGAGCCGTCCGGCATGCGGCGCGGTAGGCGTTCGATCCTGTCTAGGACCAGTCCCTCCCTCTCCAGCGTGACTTCTATAACGCGCGGCACGTGATGTTCAGCCTGTTGTTACGTTGACTCGCGGAAGCATGGCTATCACGTTGATCGCGCGATCAGAACACATCCGGGGGGAAGGTCTGCGTGGATATCGGCAGTGTAGTCATGTGGCCGATCGAGCACGGCATACCGCTCGTGTTTGGTTGGCAGCCGACGCCCCTGGTGCTCTCGGTTGGGATCATCGTCTACGCATGGTGGCGCTACATCAGGGGTCGGGACGAGCTCGACGCGTTCGACGCGGCTCTCGATCGGTTCGGTGCCCGTTTGGCCAGCTACGGCGGCGACGGCCTGAAGTTCGTCGACGACGTCGAAGCTCTGCAGGAGGAGTTCGGCGACGACCGCTACATCGGCCATGCTTGGCGGGGCTACGTCGCCGATCTGCATCACGACGAGCGGACCGGGCGCGTCGCCTCTGGCCTCCCGCCAAGCGAGTTCTTCAACCCGCGTCTGTTCAGACAGGGGCGCATCGACCTGCGCTCGTTTGAGGGCGTGCCGAACCAGCTCGTCGGGCTCGGCTTGCTTGCGACGTTCCTGGGGCTCGTGGCGGCGCTATTCATCGCGCGCGACGGCATCCAGGCGGATCTCGAAACGTCCAAGCTCGCGCTCCGCAAGCTGCTGGGAGCGGCGGCAGCCAAGTTCCTGACGTCGGTCACCGCGCTCGGAGCCTCACTGATCTTCGCCTGGCGGAAGAACCGGCGGCTGCACGCGACCGAACTGCACATCGAGAGGATTAACCGGGAGCTCGAGCGGCTCGTCCTGCCGCTCAGTTCCGAGCGGTTGGCGGCGGCCTCCGTCGCTGAGCTGGGGCGCCAGACGACTCAGCTTGAGCGCTTCAACCAGGATCTGGCGGTCAGCATCGCCCAAGCCCTCGACGAGCGCATCGGCAAGACCTTCGCTACGGCGCTCGCTCCGGTGCAGGACGCCATCGACGGAATGGCGGGTAAGCTGGGCGACATCAACCAATCGGCGCTCGAGCGAATGGCTCAGCAGTTCGCCGGTGAACTCAGCGGGGCCGCGGAGGAGCATACGAAGCGGCTCGGCGAGATGCTGGAGACGGCGGCCGAGGCGATCGGCGCCCTTCCTGGTCAGATTGACGCCGCGGGCGAGAGCTTCCGAGCAGGCATAGAGGAGGGCTCGAAGGAGCTCGCGACGAGCTTCGCGGCGGCGGGCGAGAACCTGGACGCCTCGATGCGGCAGTCATCCGACGAGATGACGAACGCTGTCCGGCAGATCGCTACCGAGGTCGAGGCTGGAGCGGTCGTCGCCCGCCGCGAGCTGGAACAGGCCGCCACCGGTGTCGGCGAAGCGATGAAGGCGGGTGTGACCGAACTCTCCTCGTCGATGATCGCGGCGGTCGACAACCTGGACGCCCGGATCTCCGAGGCGGGTGTGCAGCTCTCCCGCTCCTTGGACGGCGCTGCCGGACGGATCGAGGCGAGTGCAGACTCGCTAGGGTCAGTGTCGGAACGGAGCGCCGCCCTGGCGGAAAGCCTCACTCGCACTAGCGACGCTCTCGCGCGGCAGTTCGAGGGCGCCCTAGAGGCGGCTCGCGGCGTCACCGAGGGACTCGGCAGCCTCGTAGCCCAAGTCGACAAGGCGGGAGAGTCGGCGGAGGCGTTGGGCGCGCTGGCCGCTTCCATGACGAGCGTATCGGAGCGGCTCGAGCGGGTGGCGGAGCGGGTCGACGAGGTAGCCGACCGCGCCGACGCCACCAACGAGCGGTCGTCGGAGCTGGTCGAGGGCCTGACGCGAAGAGTCGAGGTCATAAATCGCGATCTCGGTGCGCTCAACAACGCGCTGTCGGGCGCCATGCAGAAGCTGTTCGAGGGTCTGGGCTCCTTCGGCGAGCGGACGAGCGGCTTCGTGAAATCAGTCGACAAGGAGCTCGCCGAGGCGGTCGGACGGCTCAGCGCCGCCGTCCAGCAGCTAGACGAGGTACTGGACGATCTGCCGCGTCGAGGCGACTTCAAGGCCTTCGCCGATGCCGTGTCGCGCGCCGGCTTCGATCGGGTCGAGCCGGCCGAGTGATGCGGGGCTGAGGGGCGTGGCGCGCAGGACCAGAACTATCGACGCACCGCACGAGCGGGAGGAGGAGAGCTACTTTGTCTCCCTCAACGACCTGCTGATCGGCATGCTGTTCGTCTTCATCATCCTCCTAATGATCTTCGCGCTCAACTACCAGAGCGCGGAGGCCAGGCTGAACCACCGTATCGCGGCGCTGGAGGATGAACTCGGAGGGCGCGAGGACCAGCGCGCCGGACTGCTCCGTCGTCTGAAGAAGGAGCTGGCCCGTTCGGACGTGCCGGTCGAGATCGACGAGAAGAACGGCGTTCTCCATCTGCCCGAGACGGTGCTGTTCGCGTCCGGCTCGGCCGACCTCGGCGATCGCGGCCGTGCCGCCCTGACGCGGCTGGCATCGCTGCTCGCCCGCGAGCTCCCCTGCTACGGCCAGCTCGGCGGCCGGGCGGGACACGACTGCCCCGACGGTTCCGAACCGATCCTGGAGGCTGTCTACGTCGAGGGGCACACCGACGTGATACCGATCGCTACCGCCCGCTATTCGGACAATTGGTCGCTTTCCTCCGACCGGTCCATCCAGACCTACCGGTCGATGGTGCAGGCTGCCCCTAGCCTGGAAGGCATCCGCAACGCCGCCGGCAACGCGACGCTGTTCGGCGTCAGCGCCTACGCAGCCCAGCGTCCGATCGCAGACAACGCTACCGTGGACGGTCGGGCCCGGAACCGCCGCATCGACGTGCGCTTCCTGATCGCACCGCCGACCAAGGGCGACATCAAGGCGACATCCTCGGTCGGGTCATTCCTAGGCGCGGTCGAATGACCGGGTTCGCGTCGACCCTGGCCAGTCTGAACGGCCTGTCCGCTCTGGCCTTCGATCTCGAGAAGCACATCCCGGCCGAGCCGCTGATGCGGACTGCGGCGCGGAAGGTCGCCGAACTCTTCGAGATGCCGACGCGCCCCGGAGAGGAGGAGCTTCTGCGGGCGCTGCAGGCGTTTGCGGCTTGGTGCGAAGGCGGACGTCAGCCGTCACCCGAGCATTGGCTCCTGGCTCCGTGGGTCTGCCTTCAGGGCCGTCCCCGGTTGCTCGATCGCGAGATGTTCGCCTCGGAGTTCGGCCGCAGGTTGACGGCCGAGCGGCAGCCGCGACTTCTCAAGGCGATGCTGCACAGCTACCTGCGCGATTGGGAGGAGGAGGCGAGCGCGACGGCGATCGCCGGTCGCATGATTGCACGCGAGATCGATCGGCACACCTCTCCCTGGGCGGTGCGCTGGCGCGATCGCGCTGCGCGAGTGACGATGTTCCAATCCTCCGGGCTGACCGACCGCATGACGGATGCGGCGCTCTCGCAAGGGGGGGATGTCCGTCTTCTGCTAAGGGATCTCGGGTTTACGACCGAGCTTCTAGCCCAGTCGGGGCTGCATGCGCCGTTGGCGACGCGTCTGGCGGTCAGGCTGTCGCGGGAGCTCACGACTGGGCGGCCCATCTCCGGCGCTACCGTGTCGAACGTCCTCGGCTTCCTGCGGACCGGCGGGACGCTCCGCTTCCCCAGCGAGCGGGTGGAGCTGGCCGAGCTGTTCCTCGCTCCCTTCGCGACCCGCGACCTGGCCAACGTCGAGGCGAAGGCCGCGCTCGTCGGCTTCTTCGACGAGCTCTACGGCGATCCGCGGAGCCATCTCAAGGCGTGGGTGGGCATCAGCCAGGATGCGCGCCGCACAATCACTCGCTGGCTCGCCCGCAAGGCCTTGGACCTGTTCTTCGACATCCTCAGCGCCACGGCTGATCCGATCTGGCGCTGGCGGAAGGCCTTCTGGCTGGCGCTGGAGCGCAAGGGCGCGATCGACGACGCCTGGCCCGTGTTCGGGCGGCAGGCCGTAGAGTGGCTGGCGCGCAATCCGGCCCAGAAGAAGCGGGTGTCCTCCTACGCGACTCTGTCGGGAGCGGAGCGGAAGCAATCGGTGATGCTCATGCGGATAGGCAGCTACGTCGTCGCCGAGTGGAGTCATGCGGGTTCGGTCCGCATCTGGGCACAGGATGATGCGAGAGCTCCTGCGCTGGGCGACTACGTCTATTCTGCCGAGGAGGTTAGGGCCGACTGCCTCTTCGATCAGCGGCACGATGGGACCGCCCGCTACGCCTGGCAAAGCGATCTCGGCGACTGGTTTGCCAGTCGGATCGGCGTGCGGGTCGGCATCAACGAGATGAGGCCACATGCCTGACGTCAAGCTGGAGTGGATCTCGCAGGGCGACTGGGTCGTGGTGAGCGGGCGCGACGCGGCCGGTCCGATCCACGTGGAGAGCTGGCCCGGCGTGGCCGCGCCCGAGCTCGCGCCTGCGATCGGAGCCTTGTGGCGGCTGGTCGAGGACGAGGTCGCGCTCGCCGACGGCAATGAACTGCACCTGCCTCACGCGAAGGCTGCGGCGCTGTCCCCGGCGATCCGCTCGGCCTTGGATCTGCCGGTCACGCCGCCGGTCACCCTGTTCGTCCAGCACCAGGACACGATCGACCGCGACGATTTCAGGGTGGACCATCGTTGGCACCATCTCGATGGTCGGCCGGTCTTCGGCGCGAGACGCGAAGGCGCGTTTCTGACGATGGGCGGGCGCCGCTATCTGCTGCCTACGGAGCTCTTCGAGATCGCGGCAGCGATAGACCGTTTCAACGCCCTCCCCGCGACCGAACCCGATAGTCGTGCGGCTGCCTGGATGGAGGTGCAGGAGCTGCTGCCTACGCTGGGCGAGCGGACCGCCATCGACGCCTCGCCCTATCTTCGACAGGTCCGGGTGGTGCACGCCGGCGCGTTCACGCTGCGGCCCTTCGATCGCGACGGTGAGGTAGACTTCGACCCGGTGCTGTTCGCCGCAAAGCCCGGCAGCGCTCCCGCGGCGAGCGGGGGCGAGCCGCTCGACAGCGACGACGTGCCTTCCGGAGATCCCGAGCCTCTTCTGCCCGATCATCTGCAGAAGGCATTCGCCGACGGGCGCTTTCGGCAGTTTTCGGATGCACGCGGCCGCTACGCGCTGCCCGAAGGCTGGCTGCTGATCCTGTCGCCGCCGCTACGGAAGGCCATGGGAGTCGCGCGGCAGGTGCAGCGAGCTGGCGGCGAGGTCGCCCGCGACTTCGTCCGCAACCCGCGCGGCTACCTTCGCGAGGCGCTCGGTCCTGAGCTGGACGAGCATCTCGTCGAGGGTCTTTTCAAGGAAACCCGCGAGTTCTCCGAGCGGGTCCACGCGATCGGGCTCTGGCAGAAGAAGGTGCTGCCCTGGGTCCAGGTGCCGCGCGAGCCGTGGCTGCCACCGGAGGCGGTCGGCCTGATCGTGGACGGCGCGCCGGTCCAGTTGCCCGCGGAACGTGTCGCGGAACTGGCCGATCGGGTCCGCGAAGCGATCGAGAAGGGGCGGCCAGAGGTCGCGTTCGACGGTGTTCCCATTCCGGCGACCGAACAGACGCTCGCTTCGCTCGACGAGATCGAGCGTGCGTTGGCGAGAGGCGAACCGAAGCCCGGGAACGACGATGGACACGGTGCCGACGCGAAAGCCGACGAGGACATGTCAGGCGGGCGTGAGACGACCGGCGGCATCGAACCGCACGTCCTTCTGGTGCGAAACAACTTTGAGGAGGTCGTCTTCAACAGCGACCCCGCTCCCCGAATGCCGCCGATCGATGCAGGCCTCCACCGGGCTCTGCTTCGGTCCACGCCGAAGCCGCATCAGCGCGAAGGCGTAGATTGGCTGCAGCGCTGCTGGCAGGCCGGCTGGACCGGCGCCCTGCTCGCCGACGACATGGGGCTCGGTAAGACCTTCCAGACGCTGGCGTTCCTGGCGTGGGTCCGGGAGGCGATGCGACGCGGGCTCATAGAGCGGGCGCCGATCCTGATCGTCGCCCCGACGGGACTGCTCCGCAATTGGGAGAAGGAGCACGAGATCCATCTCGCCGAACCGGGGCTCGGAAGCGTCCTCCGCGCCTACGGTCCATCGTTGCGCACTCTGCGGACGGGATCGGGATCGGAACTCGAGATCGCCCGGCCCGTCCTTGACGTCAATCGGCTGGCGGCGGCGGACTGGTTGTTGACAACCTACGAGACGCTGCGGGACTACCAGCACAGCTTCGGTCGCGTCCGCTTCGGCGTGGTCGTGTTCGACGAGATTCAGAAGATCAAGACGCCCGGCACGCAGGTCACCGATGCTGCCAAAGCCATGCAGGTGGAGTTCTCGCTGGCGCTGACCGGAACGCCGATCGAGAACCGGCTGGCCGACCTTTGGTGCCTCATGGACACCCTCCATCCCGGAGCGCTCGGCGGGCTTAAAGATTTCAGCCGTCGTTACGAAAATCGACCCGATCCCGAAGATCTCAGACGCCTTAAGGACGCGTTGTCGGTCCCGGGTCCCGAGCGGCCGGCAGTCATGCTCCGGCGCATGAAGGACGAGGTCCTCGAAGGACTGCCGACCAAGACCGAGCATGTCCGGAAGGTCGCGATGCCAGACGTGCAGGCGAATGCCTATTCGGCGATCGTTGCCGAGGCGCGCCGTCGCAAGGACCGGGGCAAGATGCTGGAGGCGCTGCAGGCGATGCGAGCGGTGTCGCTCGCGCCGCTCGAGCGATTGATGGTCGCGTCGGACGATGACTACATTCGGTCGTCAGCTCGCCTCATTGCTACGGTGTCGATCCTGGATGAGATCCGCGACCGCGGCGAGAAGGCTCTGCTGTTCGTGGAGATGCGGGCGACACAGGCTGACTTGGCGGGCGTGCTGCAGCGTCGCTACGGTCTGGCGCGCGCACCGATGATCATCTCCGGCGAGGTCGCGGGACCTAGACGTCAGGAGCGCGTAGATGCATTTCAGGCCGGACCGCCCGCTTTCGACCTGATGATCCTTTCTCCGAAGGCGGGTGGCGTCGGTCTTACGCTGACTGCGGCGAACAACGTGATCCACCTCACCCGGTGGTGGAACCCGGCAGTCGAGGATCAGAGCACCGACCGCTGCTATCGGATTGGACAGCAGCGACCGGTCAACGTCTACCTGCCTATGGCGCTGCTGCCCGGTGGGGAGGAGCACAGCTTCGATAGCCGCCTGCATGCGCTGCTCGGACAGAAGCGGGCACTGAGTCGGGATCTTCTCATGCCGCCGGCGCCGTCGGACGAGGACGCGCGACGCCTTTACGAGGAGACGATTGCCTAAGGCGCAGATCGGCGGCGGGACGGCGGGGTAACCGCAAGCGGCTTCCGCTCAGATCGATCGGCCTCCATCGCGTGGGACGCAACGCAGCTTGGGCGTCCGGGATTTCTCCCGTCATGCTACTCCGCTTCACCGCCTGTTTCAGGCTCGCGTCCGTCGTCGCCGAGTAGTCACCATCAGCCAAGAGGCGCGACGCATACTGCCATCCCGCTGTCATCGAGAGGGAGATAAACGGTCGAAAGTCGCGACTTAAGCGCGACGATGCAGCCGTTCGAGAGGACTTTGTCGCCGTCTTCAATGATCTGGGTGCGCGGATCACTTGGCACAGGAGGGTGCTCTGATTCGTCCTGGCGCTCAGCGAAGCGAACGGGGCTACTTACGCGTGGCTCAGGCTGCCTCCGTTAGCCTACACGGCGTGCCTATGAGGCCGAGCCTCAGGCGGTGACCGCCTCGATCGAGGCGGCAAACTCCGTAGCCGTCCGAAAGACCTTCCCGTCGTCGGTGAGCAGCTTGGCCACGATCGCCGCGTCCTGCCGTTCCGCTTCACGAAAATCCGGTAGTCCGTCGGGCAGCATATTGCCCACCGCGCGCTTGCTCTTTCTCGTAAAGACGTTGCCTTCTGCGGCGTGCATCGCGATCGTCATGCGGGCGTAGAGGTAGAGGCGGTTCTTCGGCATCCACAACTCGATGAAGGTCGTCGGCCAACGAAGCACGTCCTTCCTGCCCCAGCCTACGAACATGTCGTTGTCGCTGGTCTCCTTCACCAGCTTCCGATCGATGCCGGCCTTAATGGCCGACTTGCGCGCGGCCGAGCGCTCCTCCTCATTTGACGAGGTCGAGGAGAGGACGAAACCGATGCCGTCGAAACGGTCCGGCTCGGCGACGATCATGTCCAGCAGCGATCCAGGCCGGCCGGCGACGAGGGTACGAGGGGCGCGACGTGGTCGGAAAAGGCGTCCAGCCCTCTCCAGGGCAGCTTCGTCGACCTGCCGAGCGTCGAAGTGCAGGGCGTCGAACCAATCCGAGGCCTGGGTCCATGCCTTCGAGGCTGCCGTATGGAAGGTTCCGGCCTCGACCAGCACAGCTCCTTCGGTGCCGAAGCCGACACCGTTGTCCGAGGCGTTGGCCGAACCGACGACGACGCCGCGATCGGACAGGTAGACCTTCCCATGCAGACCATCGTGATATCTGACGTCCGCGTCATCCGGCGCCCCCAGCGATCGAAGCGCATCGGGGTGGCAGCCGCCCATGGATATGTCGCAGACTATCCGCAGATCGCTTCCTTCAATGCTACCATCGATAAGGTCGTTACTGCCCTTGCCCCAGAACGCGACGGCACAGCGGCGATCAGAGCCGCCGAGCACGTGGCGGATGGCGGCCGAAAGTTCGCCTCCGATCAGGAACGCGCCGTCGACTGGATAAGCAGGCTTGGCCTTCCGGCTCATTCCGCCGCCTTCTGCAGCTGCTCGGCAGCCGCGCCTTCGAGAAGGGCCGACAAGCGACCGCGCAACGCTTGGCGCCGTTCCTCGTAGAAGCGATCGAAGTCCGCCAGATCGACCGGGAGCGTGCCGAGGACATGTCGATCGAGATAGTCCGCTCGGCTCGCCTCATCCGCTTTGTAGCGGGCGAGCCATTCCTCCGGGAGTGAGGCACGCTTCTCGACGTTGGCCGCTCCTTCCAGAAGCTGAATGTTGGGAAGCTGGCTGGCCCGGTGCGCCAGGCGTTCCGCCTCCTCGTCGTCGTAGCCGGCGCGCCGGAGCTTGGCGGCGCCGAAGCGGGAGATCGGGAAGACGTGGTCCATGTGGAAATTGTTTCGCAGGTCCACGAACGGATAGAGCAGCGACAGGAGCGCGAACATGCGTCGGTCGCCGTACTCCATGTGGAGCATGTCCTCGATCTCGGCCGGCTCGAACGCCAGCGACTTGCCGCGCACGGACATGACCCGCCGGAGTTCCTCGACGGGGAAGGCCTGGACGGGGCCGGCCTGCATGGCCTCGCGCAGCGCGGTCAGCAGCGTATCCAGACCGCTGCCCCAGATGCCGGATGCCTTCAGAAGCGATCGGATCAGCCAGTTGCGGATCATCTCGCGGTCGGAGGCGAATTGAGTATGGGAGACGTAGTTCTCCGGAGCGTTGCGTCGGTAGAGGTAGTAGGCGATCGGCAGCAGCGCGCTGTCGGCGCGGAGCGTCTGGCCGTTGAGGCCGAACGACGCCGCCAGCTCGACGGTCCGGACCAGCGCCGATCTGATCGCGGGCCAGCCCGCCTCGAGCTTGGCCATGTTGTCGCTGGTGAAGTTCTCGACCTTGAAGCCGACGCTCGCGATGTCGGCCAGCATCAGCCCGGCCTTGAGGACGAAGTCCTGGCTGAAGGCAAAGCCGGTTCCCATGCGGTTCAGCTCATCGACGAGCCGGTGGATCTCGGACCGGGCGTCAATCTTCGTCCACTGTGCGACCGCGATGCTGAGCAGCAGGTCGGAATACGACAGCACGGTGCCGCCGGAATTCAATCGGATGAAGATGTTCAGAACCCGGTCCAGATTGGGGGTATCCTCCTCGTAGTAGTGCACGAGGGGGTCCGTGTGGATGACCCGGTAGAGGCGCGACAGCAGGCGAAGCGCTGCCTTCAGCGCCTCGCCGCTGAAGCCGGCGTCCACGAGCATGTCGTTGAGGTCGATGACGTCCTCAGTCGCCATTATGTCTGGCACCTTGAACCAGTGCGCCGTCTCGTCCTTCGCCGCCTGCTCGTCGGATAGGAAGCGGAACCGGTACACGGCTCCATCGTCATCGGGGCGAACGGGAGCGAGCAGGTCGAGGCGAAGTACCCGCTCAGGGAAGGCGTCCGGGTTCGTCCACCACTTGTTCGGCTGCTTCATCGCCATCGATCCGCGAAGCCCGATGTTCAGCGCCGTAAGGCGCTGCTGGCCGTCGAGCACGGCGGTGACGCTCTGATGGTGGAGCGTCCCGAGTTCCGGACAATGCGCGGCGTCACGCTGATGGTAGCGCCGGACGAAGTCATAGAACTTGAACTTGCCGCTGGTCTCCGCCGGCACCCTCCAGAAGAGAAAGGTGCCAAACGGATAGCCCTGCATCAGGCTGTCGAAGAGACGCTCGATCTGCTCGGGCTTCCATACGAACTCGCGTTGGATTGCCGGGAGGACGTAGTCCTTGTTTTGTATGCGGCGAAGTGCCTCCGCGATGGTGCCGCCCGGTTTATACAAACTGTCTCTCCCGCGATCGTGCCGAGGTTGTGAAACGTGAACGCGATCGGATCAAGCAGCCATTCGGATGGAGCGCTTCGCTGATCTCAGTGGGAGCTTAGTAGGATCATCAACCCCCGACGCGCTCGCGTCAAAAGGCCGGGCCTCGGGATCGGTGTCGTTCATCTTCATCTGAATCTCAGGCTAGAGGGCCAATCAACAAAGGTCGCGGGAGCAGCACTCTTCGCGGATGTGGCCGAAAGCGGATCGGTCGCTTTCTACCAATCGGTCCCACGAGCGTTAAGGGACCGACCAATGCCCGCTATTCTGCGGGGCACCCCTTACATATCTGTGCTCAAGCGGGATCCTGACCCGACGCTCATGCTTCGGAAAATGGAGGCCGAGACATCGTTGGCCGCCTCTCGCATCGTGCCCCGCGCGAGGTGGGCATAGCGTTTGGTGGTCTGCTCATTCGCGTGGCCGAGGATTTTTCCGATGACGAGCAGCGACATCCCGGCGGCGGCGGCGACGGACGCAAATGTGTGGCGAAGATCGTGAATGCGCGCGTCCTTCAAGCCAGCACGCTCACGGACACGCTGCCAGAATGGCTGAAGATCGGTCAGACGCGCACCCGGCAGCTTGCCGGTGATAACCCAGGGATTGTCGGTCAACTGCGGAATGGCGCTTACCACCGCCAGTACCGGCTCACCCACGGGCACGTCCTTGGCACCGGTTTTCGAGTCAGGAAGACGTAAAAGCCCAAGTTTGAAGTCGACGTAGCTCCATTGCAGGGTCATTATTTCGTTCAAGCGACAACCCGTGAGCATCAGCAGGCGAACCGCTGCGATCGCGGACGGCATTTCGATCCGCTCGGCCTCCATTTCTGCAAGGACCTCACCGACCCTCGTAAGCTCGGCGCTGCTGAGGAACCGCTCGCGCTTCTTCTCTGGATATTTTTTGATGCCCTTGCGCGGGTTCGTGCCCTCGGGGCGGTGCCCCCATTCCTCAGCGAGGCTGAACATCTTCGACGCGATCTCAATGGTTCGATTGGCCTGCGTGGGTTTATGGCCAAGATCGCGATGCAGCCGAGCTATGTCGGCCCGGGTCACTTCTTCGACCCGCTTTGATCCAATCGCGGGGAGAATGTAGAGCTTCAACGACCGCCGGTATTCTGCCGCCGTGCTGGCTTTCACCCACAAGCCGATGTGTAGCTCGTCAAATACCTCCGCAAGCTGCCGGACGGTGATCGAACGGCGCTTGGCGTCTCGCTCGGCGGCGGGGTCGCCTCCCATCTGTACCTTTGCTGCGGCGGAGCGAGCTTGCTCCCGGGCGACGGTAAGCGAGAGAACCCCAACTTCGCCAATTTTCAGCTGCCGCCACCGGTGCCCGGTGTCTCGGTAGCGATAAACCCATACGCGCCGACCTGAGGCGAGAAACCTTATCCCAAAGCCGCGCACCTCCTCATCCCACAAGAACTCTTTATTGTGGGTGATCGCGGACTCCACCATCACCTTCGTCAATTTGGCCATAACACCTCCTTTTACCTGCGGCCTAGCAATGGCGATTTCAGGAAGCACTTAGGAAGCAGAGTGCACCGAAACGTTGCGAAGTCGCGAGAACATCGGGAGCGCTATGCCTCGCGAACAGTCAAGCGAGCCGCCGGCGGCTGCGAAGGATCGCGTAAATAAAAGAAAATGCGGGTAATCGCATCTACAGCACTCATAACCTGAAGGTCACAGGTTCAAATCCTGTCCCCGCAACCACCATACGACACACCCCCGCAGAGCCGCCGCTCCGCGGGGGTGTCGTCGTTCCAGCCCCCCCCGTCATCGCAGCGCCTCACACCTCCGAGGCGGCGCGCAGCGCCGCGGCGAACGCCGCCGGTGCCTCGACCTGCGGCGCGCGCCGCTCACCCAATCCGCTGCGCGACGAGCGCGGCTTCCGTCGCGCACTGCGCCGCATCCGGCTTCGGCGTGGCGGCGTTGCGGCGGAGCGCGTCGATCTCGACGCGGGCGGCGGCGAGGTCGGCGAGGAAGGTGGGATCGTCCTGCAGCGCGGTCAACGTCGCCGCAGCGGTGAGCCGGCCCCCTTCCACCGCGCTGGCGTTGTGGACGCCGCAGACGATCCGGCTCTCGCCGAACGCCCGCCCGCGCGCGAGGATCGCGGTCGCGCGGTCCGGCGCGGTCCGCGCGAGCAGCGTCGCGACGGTCCAGCCCAATGTCGTATGGCCGGAGGGATAGTCGTAGCTGCCCTTCAGCTCGTCGGCGGGCTGGCAGATCGGACCGGCATCGATCTGGAACGGCCGTTCGCGCTTGTAGAAGGTCTTGGCAATCGCGCTCTGCGCCCCGGTGTCGAACGCGGCGCGGCGGATCAGCCGCGCGGTCTTCGGCGCCGCCTCGGGCGTCAGCGTCACGCCGACCGCACAGCTGAAATCGCGGAACAGGTCGGCGGGGGCGAGCTTGACGTCGTTGGTCGCCAGCGCCCAGCGCGGCGTGTCCTTCAGCGCGCGCGTCGCCGCGAAGATCGTCCGGTCCGCCACCGCGCGCGCATCGCCGGGGCGTGGCGCGGGCGGCAGCACCGCCAAGATGTCAAAGGCGCCGGGCGCGAGATAGCCCGTCGGCCCCGCCGCGTCGCGGGCCGATGCGGTAAGGGCGATGGTGGAGACGAGACAGGCAGCGGCACAGGCAAGGCGTTTCACGGTCGCGATCTCCGGTATGGCGGGATGATCATCTTACCCGGTGGTGCCCGAGGATGATGACCGCGCGGTTGCGGCGGCGTAGCGGCGCGACACCTCGGCCCAGTCGACCAACTGCCACCAGGCGTCGAGATAGTCGGCGCGCCGGTTGCGATAGGTCAGGTAATAGGCATGTTCCCACAGATCGTTGCCGAGCAGCGGCATGCCCTGCACCTCGGCCGCGTCCATCAGCGGATTGTCCTGATTGGGGGTGGAGGCGATCGCGAGCCGGCCGTCGCGGCCGACGATCAGCCACGCCCAGCCCGAGCCGAACCGTCCCGTCCCCGCGGCCCTGAAGGCGGTCTTCATCCCGTCGAGCGACCCGAAGCCGGCGTCGATCGCGCGGGCAAGCCGTTCCGAGGGGGCGCCGCCGGTGCCGGGCCGCGTCATCGTCCTCCAGAAGAAGCTATGGTTCCAGTGGCCGCCGGCATTGTTGCGCACCGCGGGCGGCAGCGATGCGGCGCGCGCGAGCAACTGCTCCAGCGACTGTCCCGCCAGCGCCGGGTTCGCCGCCACCGCCTTGTTGAGCGCATCGACATAGGCCTGATGATGCTTGTCGTGATGCAGCGTCATCGTCTCGGCATCGATCACCGGCGCCAGCGCGCCGGGCGGATAGGGTAGGGGCGCCAACGTGAAGGGGGCGGCGGCGGGGCGCTGCTGCGCCGCGGCGGGCAGGGCGAGGACGGCGAGAGCGGCAAGCCAGGTGTTCATCGATCGTCTCCGGTTGAGGATGCGGATTCCGGCGGTGACGGCACGGCGGGGCAACGCGCTCCATGGTTCATTGCGCAAGGTGCACGACGACGGCCATCAGGCCGATGCCGATCACGCTTGCCATTCCCGCGACCGGGCCCGATGCCCCGGCGCGGCTGCGCGGCAGCAGCTCGGACGCGCCGATATAGAGGAACCCGCCCGCGAACAGCGCCAGCAGCAAGGCGATCTGCGCCATGTCGATCCGCATCGCCTGTCCGAGTGCGACGCCGGCGAGCGGCGCGGCGGCGTTCGCCAGCAGCCAGCGATGCAGGGAGCGTGGCGCGGCGGACAAAGCGGAGAGCGCGACCATGTTCGCCCCATCGGCCATGTCGTGCGCGAGGACGGCGATCGCGACCAGCCAGCCGGTCGCGTCCGAGATCTGGAAGGCGAGACCGATTCCCAGACCGTCCATCATGCTGTGCGCGATCAGGCTCAGGCGCCCTGCCGATCCGCCGACGGGAAGGCGATGCAGCAGGAGATACAGCGCGATCCCCGCGGTCAGGGTGAGGAAGATCACCTCCTCGCCATGCGAGCGCGCGCCATGCTCCAGCGCTTCGGGAAGAAGATCCAGCAGCGCCAGCCCGACCACCATGCCGCCGGTCAGGCCGAACAGCAGGTCGCGCCGTCGGCCGAACCGGATCGCGAGCATCCCGCCCGTCCAGGTCGAGCCGCTGGCGGCGAGGCCGAGCGCATAGGGTAGCCAGCCGGTCACTGCCGGTCTCGATCCAGTATGACGCCGGCGTCCGGCCCGTCGTGAGGTTCGCTCGACATGGCATTTCCATGATACACTGTATCATGATTGGCAAGGCTTCGGTTCGGTCAGACGTGGACCGTCGCCCCGATCCGGATCATGCGCGGCTCCACGGTGCGGCTATGCACCCCTTCCACGCCGGCCAGCGGCTCGCCGGGCAGGCGCGAGGCGTAATAATAGTCCGCATCCGCCCGCGCGGTGTCGAACAGGTTGAGCAATTCGAGATCGACCGCGACCGCGCCGAAATGGCGGCCGGCGCGCAGATTGACCACCGCCGTCGCGGGCGAGCGCACGCTATCGTCCTCGAGCAGAGCGTGCGGGCCGAGATAGCGCACGCGCACCGCGGCATCGAAGGTGCGGAATGTCCCGATCAGCCCGAATTCACCCGCCGACTCGAGTGCGTTGGGGATCCGGTCGGCACCTGGCGCATCGACGAAGCGCGCGTGGTTGGTGGCATAGACGCCGTCGAGCGTCAGCCAGCGCGCCGCGCGGATGTTGCCGACCAGTTCGAACCCGCGGCGGTGGCTGGGGCCGGTCGGTGCGACGGTGCCGTCGTCGCCCGAATAGATCAGTTCGCTCGACGACCGGCTCCACCAATGGGTCAGCGACAGGTCGAACGGCCCGCGCTCGAATCGGCCGCCAACCTCATAGCCGGTGGCGCGCGCGAAGGCGGGGGTGGCCTCTTGCGCCGCGATGACGCCGCGGATGGCGTTCGAGTGGAAGCCCTGACCGTAATTGGCATAGAGCGCGACGTTCGGGCTCAGCGTGACGGTCGCGCCCACTTTCGGCGTGACGATCGTGTCCTGCGCGGTGCCGCCGGTCGCGTCGCCACCGCGGGCGACGGTATGGAAGGCGAGATGATCGATCCGCCCGCCGGCGAGCAGCTTGAGCGCGTCGACGGGCGTCCAGTCCGTTTCGGCATAGCCGCTCACCGACGTCTCACGCGCGTCGACGAGGCTGCGCGTCGCGATCCGGCGACCACGTTCGGTATGGAACAGGCCGAGCCCGCCGATCGCATCGGTCTGCGCATCGGCGCCGAGCGTCAGCTCGAGCCGGTCGGCGAGCGCGACGCGTCGCGCGACGCGTCCGCCGAAGGTCCAGCGATCCTCCGCCTGTTCGAGTTCGTCGCCGCGTACCGGATCGTCGAGGAAGAAGGTGAAGTTCGACAGCAACTCGAACCGGTAATGCTGGGCATAGCCGGTGATCGTCCACGCCGGACCCGTCACGCCGATGTTGAGCACCTCGCGGTCGGTCGCGCCGCGCAGGAACGGATCGAGCGTGCCGAAGCGATCGCGAAGCACCGTCCCGATGGCGCGCACCGGGATCTGCTCGGTCGGTCGCCAGCGCGCGTCATAGACGGAGAGGCTGGCGCGCATCGTACCCAGCGGCGTCTCGCGGCTATATTTGCCGAAGGTGCTGACATGGCGAAGCTGTTCGGGAAGTGCCCAGGGCCCGTCGTTCGCGGTGACTTCCGTCGCGAGCAACATCGTGCCGCCGCCCAGCGCAGCGGACGTTCCGGCGGCAGCGCGGCGATAGCCGTAACTGCCCGCCGTCAGCGTGGCGAAGGACTGGTCGAAGCTGTCGCGCGTCGTGAGCGAGCCAGCGCCGACGAAGGAGAAATCGCCGTCGGCGGCGCGATAGGGTCCCTTGCGATAGGCCAGACGGTCGACGGTCTCGGGGATCAGCCCGTTGAGATCGAGATAGCCATGGCCGTGCGCATGGCTGCGCAGGTTGAACGGCATATTGTCGACCGCGATGCTGAAATCGGTGCCATGATCGAGATTGTAGCCGCGGATCAGATATTGCGCGGCCTTGCCGCCACCCGAATGCTGGACCGCGATCATCCCCGGCACCGCCTCGGCCAGTTCGCTGGTCCGCAGGATCGGACGCGCCAGCAGTTCGGCGCCGCCGATCGCGCCTTCGCTCGCCGAATCCGTCCGGCCGATCTTGCGGTCGGACCGGCCGGTGACGATGATATCAGGGACAGCATCATCGGCCTCCGACGCGGGCGGGGGTTCGTCCACCGTCCCCGATACCGGCGTTGCCGCCAACAGAAGTGCGATCAGGCTCAAACCGCTCATGCCCACCTCGTCGAGACTCGTAACGCCTGCGTCATGATACATCGTATCACGCCCGTCTACCCGCTTCGGTGCGCAGTCTGGTCGCGCTGCGGAGCCGACCGGCGCGGCGCGGCGATCCAGTCAGGGACCGCCGGCAGCGTCGACCAGGGCAGCGGGCGCCGCAGCGTCAGCGCCCAGCGGGTCAGCCATTGGTCGCCGTTGGGGCCGGTGTAGGTGTCGGCGATGGCATAAGCGGGATCGGTCAGCGCCGCGTCGAGCGTGACGAAACGCAGCTGGTGATGGCGCAGGACGCGGGCGAGCGCATCGATGCTCGCGGCGTTGAGCCGGTTGGCATGGAGCAGCAGGATCAGCGCCGGACGTCGTCCGAGCAAGTCCAGCGCCGCGGCGCGATACCAGGCGACGGCCCGCCCGGTGAAGCTGAGATAGGCCGCCGCGATCCGCTTCGCCTCGGCCGGATCGTGACGTGCGAGCGCCTCATCATAGCGCGCGGCGAACCGCCAGTCGCTATTCTCCATCGTCACCGGCGCGACGCGATAGCCATGCGCCGCCAGCCAGGCTTCAAAGCGCGATCGCGCGTCGACGGTGGTACCGGTCTCGAGATAGGGGTGACGATAGAAATGCTCGATCAGGCCGCGCGCGGCCATCAGCGGGCGCGTGACCCGTTCGCCGCGCGCGGCATCGGCGATATAGGCTTCCGTCGGCGTCACGGTGAACGACAGGTGAGAATAGCCGTGATTGCCCAGCGTCATGCCGGCGTCGAGCCAGTCGGCGAGCAGCGCGATCCGCTGCGCGCGCTCGGGTCCTTCGAGCTGAACCTCGTTGACGAAGCCGATGGCGGGGATGTGCTGCCGCCGCAGCCCGGCGAGCAGGTGCTGCGTCAAAGTCCGGGAGTTGCCGATCGGGCCACTTGGCCCCGCCACCGGCAGATCGTCGAACGTCACCGCGATCGGCTCGGCCCGCGCCGGGCTGCCCGGCGCCAGGAGCAGCGCGGCCGCGGCGGTAACGCCACGCCTCCCATATCGTGTCGGTCGCGCCATCGTCATTTGCCGGGCCGCCGACGGTTCAGCCGCTGGCAGGGACCGCGGCGCGAGCCGGATCGATGACGAGCAGCAACCGGCGCTCGCCGGTCCCGCCGATCGGCGGTGAGCGGTGGAGCACGGTCGGGGGATCGAGCAGTCGCCGTCCCTTGAAGATCGCCGCCGCTCCGGTCGGCACCTGTTCGATCGTGTCGGGGGCTGCGACGCGGTGCCATTGCGTGCCGGGGCCGACATAGGTGCAGAGCAGCCGCAGCGTGACGTCATCGGCGTGGAAACGGCGGCAGGCGTCGGTCTCCACCACCTCCAGCCGCAGCGCGTGCCGGCTGCTCCCGGTCAGCGCGTGGTGGCGCTCCAGCAACGCGGCGATGTCGCTGGTCAGTGGCCCGACCAACGCGTCGGGATAACCCGCCGCGCGCAAAGTATGATCCACCGCGGCGTCGGCGGTGTCGAGGGCGATGTCGTCGACCGTATCGACATCGAGCCGCGCGAGCGCCTCCAGCAGGACGGGCGAGAGCGAGCGCTGCCAGATCGCCAGCGCGGTGGCGGGATGCAAGACGTCGTTCAGCACAGCCGCCGTCGGGCCGACCGCCACGTCGCGGTCGATCAGGGCGAGACTCATTCGGCGGCCTCGAGCTGTCGCTCGCCCCAGGCGGGGAAGGGATCGGGCAGATCGCGCCACAGCGCGGGCGTGAAGGCGCTCGCGGCGACGAGGCAGCGGTCGAGCGCGCGGCGGATGCGCGGCTCGTCCATGCCGATGCCGATGAACACCAATTCCTGCCGCCGGTCGCCCCATAAAGGATCCCAATGTTTCGCGACGAACTCCTCGAAGCGGCCATCGTCGGGCCAGTGGTTCTTCGGGATGCTCGCCCACCAGCGGCCCATGCGCGCGGTCGTCGTCTGGCTACCCGCCACCGCCAGCTCGCCGACCCAGTCGGGGCGCGTCGCCAGCCAGAAATGGCCTTTGGCACGGACGACATGGTCAAGCCCGCCGGTCGTCAGGAAATCATGGAACCGCGCCGGATCGAACGGCGTGCGGGCACGATAGACGAAGCTCTCGATGCCATATTCCTCGGTCTCGGGTTGGTGATGCGCATAGCCGTACAGCTCCTTCGCCCACAGCGGATGGCGCGACGCTTTCTCTTCGTCGAACAGCCCGGTGGCGAGCACCAGGTCGAGATCGACGCGGCCATGATCGCACGGCACGATCACCGCATCGGCGTTGAGACTGGCGACCAGCTTCCTGACCGTGGCGAGCTGCGCGGCCGACACCGACGACGCCTTGTTGACGACGACCACGTCGGCGAATTCGATCTGCTCGACCAGCAGGCCGACGAGGCTGCGATGATCGTCGTCGCCCAGGGTCTCGCCCCGGTCGGCGAGGAAATCCTGGCTGGAATAATCGGCGAGCAGGTTGAGCGCATCGACCACCGTCACCATCGTGTCGAGCCGCGCGACATCGCCCAGCGACACGCCGTCCTCGTCGCGGAAGGAGAAGGTCGTGGCGACGGGCAGCGGCTCGGAGATGCCGGTACTCTCGATCACCAGATAATCGAACCGCCCCGCCTCGGCGAGCGTCCGCACCTCGGCGAGCAGGTCGTCGCGCAACGTGCAGCAGATGCACCCGTTGGTCATCTCGACCAAGGCCTCTTCCGAGCGCGACAGCGCCGCCTCGCCGCCACGGACGAGATCGGCGTCGATGTTCACTTCCGACATGTCGTTGACGATCACCGCGACGCGGCGGCCCTCGCGATTGGCGAGGATGTGGTTGAGCAAGGTCGTCTTGCCAGCGCCGAGAAAGCCGGAAAGGACGGTGACCGGCAGGCGCGGGTCGTGGTGGGGGCGGGTTGTCATGATCGGGATCCAGTGCGATACGATACAACATCACATAGATGGAGAAGCGACGTCGTGTCTAGAGATCTTCCCGCGTCGGCGGCCGCGGGGCCGCGCTGCCCGCTGGAGGAGCCGGCATGAGCGGCGTGCTGGCGGGGCCGCGGGCGCGCATCCCGGTGTCGGTGCTGACCGGCTTCCTGGGCAGCGGCAAGACGACGTTGCTCAACCGGCTGGTGCGCTCGCCGGGCATGGGGCGGGCCTTGGTCGTCATCAACGAATTCGGGTCGGTCGGACTGGATCACGAGCTGATCGCGCGATCGAGCGACGACATGGTGGTCGACATGATGGGCGGCTGCCTGTGCTGCACGATTTGCGGCGATCTGTCGCGCACGCTGCGCGATGCACCCTGGCGGTTCGCCCGCGACGGACGATGCTGGTTCGACCGGGTGGTGATCGAGACGACCGGGCTCGCCGATCCCGCGCCGATCCTGCACACGCTGATCGCCGATGCGCAGCTCGAACCCTTGTATCGGCTCGACGCGGTGATCGCGACCGTCGATGCCGCGGCGGGGATGGCGACGCTCGACGCGCATCACGAGGCGGTCAAACAGGCGGCGGTGGCCGATCGCTTGCTGCTCACCAAAACCGATCTCGTCGACGATGCCGCCCAGGCACTGTTGCGCGCGCGGCTTGCCACGCTCAACCCCGCCGCACCGGTGATCACGGTGCGCGACGGAGCGGTCGATCCGGCGTCGCTCTTCGATGTCGGCCTATGGGATCCGGCGAGCAAGAGCGACGACGTGCGCCGGTGGCTAGCCGACGAGGCCTATGCGGACGATCATCATCACCATCATCACGGCCACGATCATCACCACGACATCGACCGGCATGGCGACGGCATCCGCGCCACCTGCCTGACCTTCGACCGACCGCTCGATCCGCTCGCGTTCGAGCGGTGGCTGGGGCTGCTGACGATGTTCCGCGGTGCCGACCTGTTGCGCGTCAAGGGGATCGTCCATCTGGAGGGCCATGACGCGCCCGTCGTGGTCCATGGCGTGCAGCATCTGTTCCATCCGCCGGTGGAACTGGACCGCTGGAACTCCGCCGATCGGCGGACGCGAATGGTGTTCATCACCCGCGGTATCGATCCCGAGGAGCTACGCGGTACGTTGGCGCTGATGGCGATGGCGCCGGCGGCGCTCGAGGGACTGCTGGTGCGGGCAGGCGCGGACATGCCGGCGTGAACCCTGCATCCGACTCATCGCTTTTGACCGAAGTCCCGGCGATCGACCTCGTCACCTAGATGCGGTCGAACACCGACCCCATCCGCGGGCTGAACAATCGCTCATACGTCTTGAGCAAGAACATGTCCGTCATCCCAGCGACATGATCACAGATGACGCGGCGATCGCCGCCCGACGCCGCATAGTGGCGAAAGGTGTTGCGCGGCAGGAACGCGGCCGGCTCGGAGGCGAGCGCCTCGAACACCGACACCACCATCCGCTGGCCCTTGAACTCGAGGTGCTGCACCTCGGGGCTGCGGATAACGGTGATGTAGACGAGCCGCTTGAGCGCGTCGAGGAGCGCGCGCGCGGCCGGATCGATCGCGACACGGAAGCGCAGGAGCGGTTCGGCGAAGGCGTCCTGCTGGACGATCACGCAGCGGTGGAGGAAGAACCCGACCAGCAGGCTCACCGCGTGCTTGCGCGCCGAGGCGTCGCCGAACAGCTTTCCCATCAGCGCGGCATAGGCATCGTTGCCGAGCCGGCTGCGCCCGCGGTCGCCGAGCCAGGTGAAGAAGCCCTCGCACGCGCCTGGCGTGACGTGCATCTCCCAGTCTGTCGCGCTCACGAGCCCGAGCGCTGCCGCGTCCTCGAGATCATGGACGCCGAAGGCGATGTCGTCTGCCGTGTCCATGATGCTGCAATCGAGCGACTTGTGGAGGGTCCTGCGATGCCTGGGCGCGATCTCCGCCAGCGCCGCCGCCTCCGTCCGGTCGGTCGCGACGAAGGCGGTGCGGTCGGCGTCGCTCAGTCCGGCAAGGATCCAGGCAACCTCCGCCGCCTCGCTTTCCATGAAGCATTTCGGCGGCTTGGACGCCTCGCGGTCGATCAGCGCGAGACCGCTCGGCGCGTCGAGCAGACGCGGCCGCAGCGCCGGATGCGCGGTCGCCGCATAGCTCGCCGGATATTTGAGCGTGCCGAGCAGCGTGCGCCGGGTCAGATCGGCGCCGTGCGCGTCCGAGAATTTCTCGAGCTTGGTCAGGATCCGCAGCGTCTGGCCGTTGCCCTCGAACCCGCCGTGATCCGCCATGCAGAAGTTGAGGGCGACCTCGCCGCCATGACCGAAAGGAGGATGGCCGAGATCGTGCGTCGCGCCGATCGCCTGGATCATGGCGAGGTCGGGAAGGTGGACGGTCACCGGATGGTCGGGATGATCGTGGCGCACCTGACGCACGATGCCGCCCGCGATCTGTGCCACCTCGAGTGAATGCGTCAGGCGGGTGCGGTAGAAGTCGCTGTCGCCCAGGTTGAGGATCTGGGTCTTGCCCTGCAATCGGCGGAACGACGCCGAGTGGATGACGCGACCGTAATCGATGTCCGAGTTCGAGCGCGCGTCGCCCGCGCTTTTGATCCAGCCGCTCGGCCGTGCGTCCCAGTCCATCGTCGCTGATTAGGCGCGGCGGCGCGGCTCCGCCAGAGCGGCAGCATCGTCAGCGCGACGGGGCAGTGCCACTTACCTTGTCATTCAGGAACGGCCGGCATCAACCCTCTGAGAACGTTCACTCGCTTAAATTAAACAAATAGCAAAAGGTATATTGCGCCGTAACCGTATACCCCCTTACACGGCTCCCCAACCGATTGCGTGGCGGGCATGCCACCGATCCACCGCACCAGAACAAGGGGAGACGACGATGCGGCGCGACATGATGAGGAAGCTCGGCCTGATCGCCTCGACGATGCTGGCGACGCCCGCGCTGGCGCAACAGGCACCTGCGGGGTCGCCGTCGCCTTCCACCGTCACGACCCAGCAGCCCGCGGACGGCGCCACCGGCAGCACCACCGCCCAGGCGGTGCCCGACGCCCCCGAGGCCCAGCCCGAGGCGCAACGCGACGTCGTCGTCACCGGCTCGCGCATCGTGTCGAGCGGCTTCAACGCGCCGACGCCGACCCAGGTGCTCAGCTATGAGGCGATCACCAAGAACGCGCAGCCCAACGTCTTCACCACGGTCGCGCAGCTGCCCGCGCTGCAGGGATCGACCGGCGCGACCGTCGGCGCCAACGGCACGTCGACCGGCGTGCAGGGGCTCAGCACGCTCAGCCTGCGCGGGCTCCAGCCGATCCGCACGCTGACGTTGATCGACGGCCAGCGCGTGGTCGGCGCCAACGTCACCGGCGTCGCCGACGTCAGCCTCTTCCCGCAACTGCTGATCGAGCGCGTCGACGTCGTCACCGGCGGCGCGTCGGCGTCCTACGGCTCGGACGCGGTCGGCGGTGTCGTCAACTTCGTCACCAACACGCGCTTCACCGGCTTCCGCGCCAATGTCATGGGCGGCATCAGCACTTATGGCGACGACGCCAATTACACCGTCCAGGCGGCCGCGGGCAAGTCGCTCGCGGGCGGCCGGCTGCATCTGATCGTCAGCGGTGAATACAGCCATGAGGACGGCATTCCGTCGCCGGGCTTCGGCGTCGGCAACGACCCGCGCGGCGACGGTCCCAACGGACGTCGCTGGCTGGTCGCCCGCGGCGTGCAGAACCGCGGGATCACCACCGACGGGCTGCCGCAATATCTGTATCGCGACCGCGTCCAGTCGACGCTGTTCGGCCGCTATGGTCTGATCAACGCCGGGCCGCTCGCCGGCACCGCCTTCGACGCCAGCGGCAATCCCGTGCCCTTCCAATATGGCACCGGCTGTCTGCCGGGCTCGTGCATCGGCGGTGACCTGAGCGGCAGCGTGACCAACGGCAACAGCTTCAAGTCCGAAATCACGCGGATCAACAGCTATGGCCGGATCGGGTTCGACGTCGATCCCGACAATGAGATCTACGCGACGCTCAACGTCGCGCGGGTCGACACCAGCAACACGCCCAATCCGGGATCGGCGCAGGACAATCTCACGATCCAATGCTCCAACCCGTTCGTCCCGGCGGCGATCCAGGCGGCGTGCGCGACCAACGGGATCACCAGCTTCCGCTTCGGCACGGTCAACCCGATGTTCGACTTCATCGACGTCGACACGCGGCGCCATCAGTATCGCGGCGTGATCGGCGCCAAGGGCAAGCTGCCCGCGTTCGGGACCGACTGGCGCTACGAAGCCTATTACGAGCACGGCACCGGCATCACCGACATCAACGTGTCGAACATCCCGCTGATGCCGCGCTATCGCGCGGCGATCCAGGCGGTGCGCGGCGCTGACGGGCGGATCACCTGCGCCGACCCGGTCGCGGTGGCGAGCGGCTGTTCGCCGCTCAACGTCATCGGCAACCAGATCCCGTCCGACGCGACACGGGCCTATGTCGAGCCGGGCTTCGGCCCCTATCAGCACACCCGCCAGACGCAGGACGTCGCGAGCTTCTCGGTCAGCGGCGAGCCACTCGCTCTGCCCGCCGGCCCGCTCGCGGTCGCGTTCGGTGCCGAATACCGCCACGAATTCTACCGCGTCACCGCCGATCCCTACGGCAACGGCGTCATCACCGGCGACGGCTATACCGACGAATATCCCGACGATCCGCTGCTCAACCCGCAGGGCGGCAACTGGTATGCCGGCAATTACCGCAACGGTAGCGGCGGCTATGACGTGCTCGAATCCTACCTCGAGCTCAACGCACCGCTGTTCGACAGCGAGTCGATCGGGCGTGCCAACCTCAACGTCGCGGGGCGCGCGACCAATTACAGCACCTCGGGCACCGTCTACACCTGGAAGGTCGGCGGCACCTGGGAGACCCCGCTCGACGGCTTCCGCCTGCGCGGCGTGACCTCGCGCGACATTCGCGCGCCCAACCTGTCCGAGCTGTTCGCCGCGCCGGTCACCAGCAACCGCACCGGCACGATCGATCCGTTCAACGGCAACCGCTCGATCACGGTGCTGCAGACCACCACCGGCAACCGCGCGCTGACTCCCGAGATCGCGCGCAACACCGAGGTCGGCTTCGTGCTGTCGCGCGCCAGCTGGCTGCCCGGTTTCAGCCTGTCGTTCGACTATTTCCGCATCAAGATCGACGACGCCATCTCCGCGCTCGACGCCCAGACGCAGATCAACCTGTGCTACGGCGGCGTGCAGTTCACCTGCGGCTCGTTCGATCTGAGCAACCTCGATTCGGCGTACGTCACCGTGCAGCCGTTCAACTTCGCGTCGATCTTCACCGACGGGTTCGACATCGAGACGAGCTATCAGACCAAGCTCGACGGCATCGGCCTGCCGGGCACGTTGAGCCTGCGCGCGCTGGCGACGCACACGATCAACTTCGTTCAGGACACTGGCCTGCCCGGCACGATCCCGCGCCAGCTTGCCGGCACCAATATCGAGGCGACCGCGGTGCCGCACTGGAAGGTGCTCGCGTCGCAGGATTGGAGCACCGACACGGTCAGCTTCACGGTGCAGGAGCGCTGGATCAGCGCGGGCGTGCTCTCGAACGAGAATATCGTCTGCTCGACCGACTGCCCGGTCTCGACGATCAACCACCCGACCTATGACTACAATCGCGTGCCGGGTGCGCTCTACGTCGATCTGGCGGCGTCCTATCGCTTCAGCCCGGCATTCCAGGCCTATGCGAAGGTCGACAACGTCTTCAACCGCGACGGCGAGACGGTGCCCGGCAACATCACCACGCCGACGCTATACGACGTGGTCGGCCGCGCCTTCCGCCTCGGGCTTCGCGCCAACTTCTGACTCAACAGAGCCTCCCCGGCGGGGGAGGGGGCTGCGCAGGTTTCCCCTCCCGGTGGCGGGGGGCCTGCGCCCGTCCGCCGAGAGGAACCAGGACCCGCCATGCTCTCGCTCCTTCTGCTCGCGGCGCAGGCCGAGACCGCCGCGCCCGCGATCGAGCGCGCGATCGCGACGATGACGATCGAGGAGAAAGCCGCGCAGCTCGGCAACGCCGCGCCCGCGCTGCCCAAGGCCGATCTGCCCGCTTATGATTACTGGAGCGAGGGGCTTCACGGGCTCGCGCGCAACGGCATCGCGACGGTCTTCCCGCAGGCGATCGGACTGGCGGCGAGCTGGGACGTCGAGCTGCTGCGTCGGGTCGGCGACGTGGTGTCGACCGAGGCGCGCGCCAAGTTCAACGCGGTGCCGCGCCGCGCCGACCGGCCGCGCTTCGCCGGCCTCCATATCTGGTCGCCCAACATCAATATCTTCCGTGATCCGCGCTGGGGCAGGGGGCAGGAAACCTATGGCGAGGATCCGCTGCTTGCGGGGCGTCTCGGCGTCGCCTTCGTCCAGGGGGTGCAGGGGCCGGACCCCGCTTATCCCAAGGCGATCGCCACGCCCAAGCATTTCGCGGTTCATTCGGGGCCGGAAGCGGGACGCAATGCGTTCGACGTCGACGTGTCACCGCGCGACATGGCGGAGACCTACACGCCCGCCTTCCGCCTCGCGCTGACCGAAGGCGGCGCGCTGTCGACGATGTGCGCGTACAATTCGATCCACGGCGTGCCCGCCTGCGCCTCGGCGTCGCTGCTCAACGAGCGCGCGCGCGCGCGCTGGGGGTTCGGCGGGATGATCGTCTCCGACTGCGATGCGGTGGGATATATCGAGAGCTTCCACAATTACCGGCTCGACGTGCCCTCGGCCGCCGCGGCGGCGCTGCGCGCGGGGACCGATCTCGATTGCGGGCCGAGCTACGACGCGCTGCCCGAGGCGGTACGGCGCGGGCTGGTGACCGAGCCCGAGGTCGATACCGCGCTGCGCCGGGTTCTCGGATCGCGTGCCGCGCTCGGCATCGCCTTCGGGCGGCGCAGCCGATGGGACAAAATCCACCCCGACGCGGTGGACAGTGCGGCCCACCGTGAGCTCGCGCTCGAAGCGGCGGAGAAGTCGCTGGTGCTGCTGACCAACCGCGACCGGCTCCCGCTCGCGCCGGGCACGCGGCTGGCGGTGATCGGCGCCAATGCCGACTCGCTCGACGTGCTCGAGGCCAATTACCATGGCACCGCCGCGGCACCGGTCACGCCGCTCCAGGCCCTTCGCACCCGCTTCGGCGCTGCCAGCGTCCGCTTCGCGCAGGGCAGCGTGCTGGCCGAGGGCGTCGCGGTGCCGGTGCCCGAGACCGCGCTGTCCGCCGGCGGGCGCCCCGGATTGCGCGGCGAGTATTTCCGCGGCGGCGCGCCGACCGGGCGCGCGGTGATGACGCGGCAGGATCGGGTGATCGACTTCGACTGGGATCGCGCGCCGCCCGCAAGCGGGCTGACCGACCGCGACTATGCGGTGCGCTGGACCGGGCGGCTCACCCCGCCCGCGCCGGGAACCTACACCCTGCGGCTCGAGGTGCCGCGCTGCTTCGACTGCGACGGCCATGATCCGGTGCGGCTATGGGTCGACGGCCGCCCGCTGATCGCCGATCGCGGCAGCGACGAGGGTGTCGAGGCGCAGATCAGCTTCGCCGACGCGCGACCGCACGACCTTCGCGTCGAGCTCGACCATGTCAGCGCGGACGGCGGCATCGGCCTGCGTTGGGTCGCGCCCGCGGCGGCGCAGATCGCCGAGGCGGTGGCGGCGGCGCGCGACGCCGAGGTGGTGGTGGCCTTTACCGGCCTGTCGCCGACGCTCGAGGGCGAGGCGCTGCGGCTCGATGTGCCGGGCTTCGTCGGGGGGGATCGTACCAAGATCGAGCTGCCCGCACCGCAGCGCGCGTTGCTGGAGGCGTTGGCCGCGACGGGCAAGCCGCTGGTGGTGGTGCAGATGACCGGCGCAGCGATCGCCGATCGCTGGACGAAAGAGCATGCCGCGGCGACGCTCGCCGCCTGGTACCCGGGGCAGTCGGGCGGCACGGCCATCGCACGCCTGCTTGCGGGGGACATGAACCCGAGCGGGCGGTTGCCGGTGACCTTCTACGCCGCCACCCGCGATATGCCGGCCTATATCGACTATAGCATGAAGAACCGCACCTATCGGTTCTTCGCCGGGACGCCCCTGTACCCCTTCGGTCATGGTCTGAGTTACACGCGCTACGATTATGCCGCCGCGACCCCGTCGGAGCGCGATGTCGCCGCGGGCGCGCCACTCACCGCGAGCGTGCGCGTGACCAACGCCGGCAGCCGCGCCGGCGAGGAGGTGGTCCAGGCCTATCTCGTCCCGCTCGCGCCGCAGCCGCAGGGGCGCACCGTGCCCGTGTTGCAGCGTCAGTTGGTCGGCTTCGCGCGCGTCGCGCTCGCGCCGGGCGAGAGCCGGGTGGTGGACCTCCCGATCGCGCCGCGGTCACTCAGCCTGGTGGCCCGCGATGGCGCGCGGGCGATCCTGCCCGGGCGCTATCGTCTCTTCGTCGGGGGCGGGCAGCCCGACGCCGCCGCGGGGGTGTGGAGCGACCTGACGATCACCGGCGCACGGACGCCGCTTGCCGACTGACGCGCTGGGCGGAGCCGGACAGAAAGGCGGCCCGGCTTAGGGGAAGCCGGGCCTAGTCGGGGTGGATACGCCGCTAGGGCGCTCCGCATAGATACGTCACCCAATACAATAAGCAACATTATTTATCTTACGAGCGAGGCACCGCCTCACCCATTGGCCGCGCTGCTCCGGATCGTGCCGTTGAGCCCGGCGGGGAAGAACCCGCCGCTCGTCACTGCCGCTGGGCTCTGGAACACGACGTTGAGCACCTGTGCCGCGCTCCGTCCGAGCACCCAGCCGTCGGCGTCGGTCGGCACGATGTTGGCCGCGGTCGCGGTGCCGATGTCCTGGTCGGTCTCCCCCGCGCCGTCGAGCCCGTCGCGCGCGTCCGAGATCCGCGTGACCGTGGCGTAGAGGCTCGGCACGGTCAGCCCTCGGCGCCACAGCTCGGATCGGATCGCGGCGTCGTGATAGCATTCGGTGGCGAGGATCCCCGCGGACGCCTCGAGATAGGTCTTGTCGGTGATCAGCCGCGCCGCGCCGCGATAGGCGGAGACACCGACGTCGGTGAGCAGGTACGAGCCGATCAGGAAGTTCTCGTCGCTCGCGAAGGGATCGAAGACATCGCCGGCGCCGATGATCCCGGCCGCGCGCGCCGCCGCCGTGAAGGCGCCCACCGTACTCGCCCCGGCCACCGTGACCGAGGCGCTGCCCGACAGGTTGATCGCCGGTTGTGCGACCCGCGACGCGCCCAACGTCTCGCGCAGGAAGCGGATGTGCCCGATCTCGTCCGCCGCGATCTCGCGCGCATATTCCTGCACCACGCGGTCGGTGAAATCGACCGCGCGCGCCGCTCCCGCGCCACTGCCCGTCGCCACCTCGCCCTGCGTACCCGTGCCCGTCAGCAGCGCCGGGTCAACCCCGCTGCCCGACACCGCATAAGCGTAATAAGCACCCTCCAGATACTCGAGCTGGAGCGCGAAATTGAGGATGTCGACGTCCGTTATCGCCCCGCTCGGCGTCGGGGTCGGCGTGGGGGCGGGGGCGGCGGTGTCGTCGTCATCGTCGCCGCACCCCGCGAGCAGCGACATGCCGCCCGTCATCGCCGCGGCGCCGCCGCACAGACGGATGAAGCGCCGCCGCGCGAGCCGCTGGCGCTCCGCACCCTCCATGAGGTCGAGGAACTCGGTCTGGTCGTTCATCGCCGCCTCCTCAATTCGCGCCGGAGCGACGGAGCGCCGGGTTGGCATTGTTGGTCCCGGCGGGGAAGAACCCACCCGAGGTCGCCTGATCGTCGGTGAGATAGGCGATGTTATGGACCTGCTCGACGGTGCGGCTGAAGGCGATCCCGCGCCCGTCGGTGGGGGCGACGTTCGCGGCGGTGCCGTAGATCGAGCGGATCGGTGAGATCCCCTGGTCTGCGCCGTCGGTGCGGCGCGGGGGGCCGTCGTCGTTCTTGTCGCCGTCCAGATCGTCGCGCGCGTCGGAGAGGGCGTCCGCTTTCTCCCGCAGTTCGGGCACATCCACGCCGCGACGGTAGAGCGCGGAGCGGATCAGCCCTGCGTGGAACGCTTCGGCGGCGAGGAGACCCGCCGCGGCATCGATGATGGTGCGATCGGTCAGCAACGGTGCGCCGCCCTTGTAGGCGGTGACGCCGACGTCCTCGAAGAGGAACGCGGCCAGCAGGAAATTGTCGTCGCTCGCGTAAGGGTCGAACACGCCCCCGCTGTCGCGCAGGTCGATGTCCGCCGCGTCGGCGGCGGCGGTGAAGACCGCGGGCGAGAGGTCGATCGCGGGCTGGGCGATCGCGGCGGTCGATAGCAGGCGGCGCAGCGAGGCGACGTGCGCGGCCTCGTCCGCGGCGATCTCGCGTGCATATTGGATCACCTCGGGGTCGGAGAGGCTGGCGCGCCGGGCGCCAGTGACCGCACCCTGGGTCTGGGTGCCGGTCAGCTGGTCCGCGGGCAGGCCCACGCCCGAGGTGGCATAGGCATAGAATTGCGCCTCGAGATATTCGAGGTTCAACGCGAAGTTGAGGATGTCCACGTCGCTCGGCGCGGTCTGGGCATGCGCCGTGCGGGCCATCGCCAGCGCCCCGGTCCCCAGCGCGATCGCGCCCGCGGCGTGGCGGAAGAAGTCGCGCCGCTCGCTCCGCCGCTCCGCGCGTCGCGACAGCGCCGCCTCGACTGTCTCGCTTCCCGGCATCCGACCTCCTCTGCTCGCGCACGCTCGCGCCGGGCGATCGTCGGATCGCCGAGAGGGATACGAGGGGAGGGGCAAAAGGATGCGTGCGCGCGAGGAAACGCGCGCGCGGGCCGGTGAGTGGAGCGTGCGCGGGTCAGCGCAGCAGCGTCGCGGCCAGCGCGACGGCGCAGCAGCCGAGCGTGTACGAGCCGAAGCGCACCCAGCCGCAGCCCGGCCGCGACAGCAGCCGATCAGACCGCCAGTGCATCGTCGCTCCGTCGGCTCGCGCGGGCCGCGTCTGGCGCCGTCGCGGGTGCGGCGAGCGCCTCGCCGATCAGCAGCATCGTCGGCTCGCTGTCGCTGACCGTCTCCACCAGGAAGGCGAGCGACGACAGGCGGCCGCGGATCATCCGCTCGCCCGGCAGCGAGGCGTTGACGACCACGAGCACCGGGGTAGCGGGCGAGCGCCCGGCCGCGATCAGGCCGCGACTGACGCTCGCGGCGGCGGCACGCCCCATATAGATCGCCAGCGTGGTCTCCGGATCGGCGAGGGCGGCCCAGTCCGGACCCTTGTCCTGTCCGGGCATGAGATGCGCCGTCACCAACGTGAGCCGTCGCGCCGCCCCGCGCAGCGTCAGCGCGGTGCCCGCCCCGGCGGCGGCCGCGCTCGCCGCGGTGACTCCGGGACAGATCATCACCCGGATCCCCGCCGCGCGGCAGGCCGCCAGTTCCTCTTCGGTGCGCCCGAAGACCGCGGGGTCGCCACCCTTGAGCCGCACCACCCGTTTGCCCGCGCGCGCGGCGGCGACGATCATCGCGTCGATCGTCGCCTGATCGCGCGAGTGGCGGCCCGACCGCTTGCCGACGCTGACCCGTTCCTGTGCGGGCGCCAGCGCGTCGACGATCGCCGCGCCCACCAGCGCGTCGTAGAAGACGACGTCCGCGGCGGCGATGAGCCGGGCGGCCTTGCGGGTCAGCAGCTCGGGATCGCCCGGGCCGGCACCGACGAGCCAGACCGTGCCCGGTGCGAAATCAACCATGTGCATGGATCGTCTCCCTCGTCTCGGCGAGCAGGCGCGCCAGCGCGGGCCGGCACGAGCCGCATTGTGTCCCGGCGCCGAGCGCGGCGCCGATCGCGGCGACGTCGGCGAGACCCTGGTCGCGGATCGCGGTGGCGATCGTGGCGGCGCCCACGTCGCGACAGGCGCAGACGATCGTGCCGCGATCGACGCTGGGCGTTCGACCGCGCCCCGCGATCACGCTGGCGTCGACGGCGTCGTGTTCGAGCTGCGCGATCAGCCAATCGCGCGCGGGGAGCTGCCCCGTCTCGGTGACGAACAGCGCGGCGGCGAGCCGGCCCCCTGCCAGCACCGCGATCCGCCGCGTGCCCTTCGCCGGATCCGCCATCTCGACGCGCTGACCGGGCGGGAGCAGCCGGTCGAGGAACGATTGCTCGGCCTCGTCACCCGCGAGCTCCCAATATTGCCCGCCACGCACCGACACGCGCGTCGCCCAGAGGCAGTCGGGCGGCGTTGCGCGCGGATCGGCGAGCAGGAGGAAGCCATGCCATCGCGGCACCACCGCGCTGGCCGTGGCGGGGGTGGACTTGAACCCGGGCTGCCCCGAATGCGGGTCAACCAGCGCGCGGGTCAGCAGCCCGGTCCGCCCGCCGCTTGCGGTATGATCGGTCCAGTGGATCGGCGCGAACAGCTCGCCGGGGCGCTGCGCGTCGGTGACCGCGACGCGGTAGAGCGACGCACCGCGCGGGGTCTCGACGCGCGCGAGGCCGCCGTCGCTCAGGCCGAGCCGCGCGGCGTCCTCGGGATGAACCTCGACCAAAGGTTCGATGCGATGGCGCGCCAGCGTCGGCGCGCGCCCGGTGCGGGTCATGCTGTGCCATTGGTCGCGGTAACGGCCGGTGTTGAGCGTCAGCGGCCAGCGCGCCGGCACGTCGGCGGTCGCGCGCTGGCGGACCGACACGAGCCGGGCGCGGCCGTCGGGATGCGCGAAACGACCGTCGGCGAAGGCGTCGCCACCCCAGCGGAACGGCGCCATCGCGTCATAGGCCGCGTTGCCCCCCGCGGCATGACCGTCGAGCCGGAAGAGCCGGGCACCGTCGTTCTCATAAGTCGACAGGCGGCAATGTTCGCGCCAGATCTCGGCGGCGCGATCATAGGAGAAAGCGGTGCGCCACCCCATGCGGCGCGCCACCTCCTTGACGATCCACCAGTCCGGCCGCGCCTCGCCCGGCAGCGGGAGGAAGGCGCGCTGACGGCTGACCCTACGCTCCGAATTGGTGACGGTGCCGTCCTTCTCGCCCCAGGCGGCGGCGGGGAGGCGGACGTGCGCGAGCGCGGCGGTGTCGGTGTCGGCGACGACGTCGCTCACCACGACGAAGGGGCAGGCGGCGAGCGCCTCGCGCACCGCGCCGGCGTCGGGCATCGACACCGCCGGATTGGTGGCCATGATCCAGATCGCCTTGACCTGCCCGTTGCCGACCGCGCGGAACAGATCGACCGCCTTGAGCCCCGGCTTGCTCGCGATCGTCGGCGAGCCCCAGAAGCGTTGGACCCGCGCGCGGTCCTCCGGGCCGAAGCCCATGTGCGCGGCCAGCGTCGAGGCGAGCCCGCCGACCTCGCGGCCCCCCATCGCGTTGGGCTGGCCGGTGATCGAGAAGGGCGCCGCGCCACGGCGGCCGATCCGCCCGGTGGCGAGATGCAGGTTGAGGATCGCATTGACCTGATCGGTGCCCGTGACCGACTGGTTGATCCCCTGGCTGAACAACGTCACGGTGCGCTGGGTCGCGGCGAAGAGCTCGTAGAAGCGGCGCAGCGTCGCGGCCGGTACGTCGCAATGGCGCGCGACGGTCCAGAGATCGCTGCCGTCGCCGAGTTGATCCCAGAAGCCGGCAGGCGTCTCGACATGCGCGGCCAGAAAGGCCGGGTCGAGCGCGCCGACGTCGCGGCACCAGGCGAGCAGCCCGTTCATCAGCGCCACGTCGCTGCCGGGTCGGATCGCGAGATGCAGATCCGCCGCCTCGGCGGTCTCGGTGCGGCGCGGGTCGATCACCACCAGCTTCGCACCGGCGTCGCAGCGCGCGCGCAGCCGCTGGTAGACGATCGGGTGGCACCAGGCGGTGTTCGAGCCGACCAGCACGATCAGATCGGCGGCGTCGAGATCGTCGTAGCTGGCGGGCACGACGTCCTCGCCGAACGCACGAAGCTGCCCCGTCACCGCGCTCGACATGCACAGCCGCGAGTTGGTGTCGATGTTGGCACTGCCGATGAAGCCCTTCATCAGCTTGTTGGCGACGTAATAGTCCTCGGTCAGCAGCTGGCCGGAGACGTAGAAGGCGACGCTGTCGGGGCCGTGCTGCGCGATCGTCTCGCGGAAGCGGCGCGCCACGAGGTCGAGCGCCTTGTCCCAGCCGGCACGACGCGCGCCGATCATCGGGTGGAGCAGCCGCCCGGCCAGCCCCAGCGTCTCGCCGAGGTGCGTGCCCTTGGAGCACAACGAGCCCCGGTTCGCGGGGTGATCGGGATCCCCCGCGATCGCGGCGATACCGTCGGGCGAGGGGGTCGCCAGAACACCGCAGCCGACGCCGCAATAGGCGCAGGTGGTGCGAACCGGCGTCATCGGCGGCCCGCGGCGGGGGTGGCGCGGCGCGGCGTCATGCCGCCGCCTGCAGCGTGCCGGCGCGGCAGATCAGCACCCGCCCGCCGCTCACCTTGACCGGCACCGTCGGCGTGCATCCCTCGTCCTCGCCCAGCGCGGCGCCGCTGCTCAGCGCGATCCGCCAATTGTGCAGCGGGCAGGTCACCGTGCCGCCGTGGACGATGCCCTGGCTGAGCCGACCGTGCTTGTGCGGGCAGCGGTCGCGCAACGCGAACACCTGGTTCTCGCCGGTGCGGAACACCGCGATGTCGTCGCCGCCCTCGACCTGGACGGTGCGGCTGCCGCGCAGCGGGATCTCCTCCACCCAGCCGATATCGAGCCAGTCGCCGGTCATGCCATCTCCTCCACGGGCCGGAAGCGCGCCATCGGCGCATGGATCTCGCGCTGCTCGCCCGCGGCGCGCTGCGCCCAGGGATCGTCCTGCGAGAAGGTCTGCGAGTGGAAGAAGCGCTCGGCCAGCGCGGTGCGCTCGGCCGGATCGGGCAACAGCCGCGACTGGACGTAAGCGAGCCCGACCCGCTCGATCCACGGCGCGGTACGCTCGAGGTAGCGCGCTTCCTCGCGGTAGAGCTGGATGAAGGCCGCGCATGTCTCGATCGCCTCGGCCTCGGTCGCGACCTTGCACAACAGATCGGTCGCGCGGACCTTCATCCCGCCATTGCCGCCGACGTGCAGTTCATAGCCGGAATCGACGCAGACGATGCCGAAGTCCTTGATCGTCGCCTCGGCGCAGTTGCGCGGGCAGCCGCTCACCGCGATCTTGAACTTGTGCGGCATCCAGCTGCCCCAGGTGGCGCGCTCGATCTTGACGCCCAGCCCGGTCGAATCCTGCGTGCCGAAGCGACACCATTCGCTGCCGACGCAGGTCTTCACCGTGCGCAGCGATTTGCCATAGGCATGGCCGCTGACCATCCCGGCGGCGTTGAGATCGGCCCAGACCGCGGGCAGGTCCTCCTTGCGGATGCCGAAGATGTCGAGCCGCTGGCCGCCCGTCACCTTCACCATCGGCGCGTCGTATTTCTCCACGACGTCGGCGATGGCGCGCAGCTCGCGCGGGTTGGTGAGGCCGCCCCACATCCGCGGCACGACCGAATAGGTGCCGTCCTTCTGGATGTTGGCGTGCATCCGCTCGTTGACGAAGCGGCTCTGCTGGTCGTCGACATAGCTGCCGGGCCAGGCGCAGAGGAGGTAATAATTGAGCGCGGGGCGGCACGAGGCGCAGCCGTCGGGCGTGGTCCAGTGCAGTCGCTGCATCACCTCGGGGATCGAGCGCATGTCCTGTGTGACGATCGCGCGGCGCACGTCGTCGTGGCCGAAGCTGGTGCAGCGGCACATCGTCTTCGCCCCGGCCTCGACCGCGTCGCCGAGCCGCAGCGCGAGCAGCGCCTCGACCACGCCGGTACATGAGCCGCAGCTCGCCGACGCCTTGCATCCCGCGCGCACCGCGTCGAGGCTGTGCGCTCCGCCATCGATGCAAGCCAGCACCTTGCCCTTGCTGACGCCGTTGCAGCCGCAGACCTCCGCCGTGTCGGAGAGCGCCGCAACGGCCGCCTTAGGGTCCGTCTGCCCCCCTCCCGAGGCGAAGGCCTGACCGAAGATCAGAAGGTCGCGGATCTCGGCGACGCTCTCGCCCGAGCGCAGCAGGTCGAAATACCAGCCGCCGTCGGCGGTGTCGCCGTAGAGCACCGCGCCGACGAGCCGGTCGCCGCGCACGACGACGCGCTTGTAGACCCCGCGGCTGGCGTCGCGCAGCACGATATCCTCGGCGCCGTCGCCCCCGGCGAAATCACCCGCGGAGAAGACGTCGAGACCCGCGACCTTGAGCTTGGTGGAGGTGGCCGCGGCGCGGTAGCCGCCGGGGCGGTCGGTCAGCCCGTCCGCGAGCGCGCGGCACATGTCCCACAGCGGCGCGACCAGCCCATAGACCTGTCCGTCATGCTCGACGCACTCGCCCACCGCCAGCACCCGGGGATCGGAGGTGACCATCTGATCGTCCACCTGGATGCCGCGCCCCACCGCGAGCCCGGCGTCGCGCGCGAGCGCGACCGAGGGGCGGATGCCGACCGCCATCACGACCAGATCCGCGGGGATGTCGCGCCCGTCCTTGAGCCGCACGCCCTCGACACGGTCGCTGCCGAGGATCGCGGCGGTATCGGCGCCGGTGAGGATGGTCTGCCCGCGCGCCTCGAGCGCGCTCTTGAGCAGCCAGGCCGCGGCCTCGTCGAGCTGACGCTCCATCAGCACGGGCATGAGGTGGAGCACGGTGACCGACATCCCGCGGAGCGCGAGGCCATGCGCCGCCTCCAGCCCGAGCAGGCCGCCGCCGATCACCACCGCATTGCCGCCGCGCGCCGCGGCGGCGAGCATCGCCTCGACATCATCCATGTCGCGGAAGCTGACGACGCCGGGCAGGTCGTGGCCCGGAACCGGGATGATGAACGGGTCCGAGCCGGTCGCGATCAGCAACCGGTCGTAGCCGAGCGTCAGGCCGCTGCGCGCGGTGACGCAGCGTGCGGTGCGGTCGATCGCGGTCACCGGGTCGCCCGCGATCAGCGTGACGTCATGGTCGTCGTACCAGGCGGCGTCGTTGATGACGATCTCGTCGAAGGTCTTCTCGCCCGCCAGCACCGGCGACAGCATGATACGGTTGTAGTTCACGCGCGGCTCGGCACCGAAGATGGTGATGCGGTAGCGGGCGGGATCGCGCGCGAGCAGTTCCTCGATCGCGCGGCAGCCGGCCATGCCGTTGCCGATCACGACCAGATGCTCGCGGCAGTCGACTGTCGAGGGGGGAAGCGGCTGATGTTTCATCGATCGTCCGATCTGGTGAGAGGGGAGGGCGACGGCGCTCAGATGCGCACGCCGGCGGCGGCACCCCAGCTGCGCCGCCAGCGCGCCTTCACCAGCGCCAAGCCTGCGAGCGCTGCGAGCGCGAGCGCGGCGAAGACGAGGAAGCCGGGCGCGTAGCTGCCGGTCCATTGCTGCGCGACGCCGAGCGACGAGGCGAGATAGAAGCCGCCGATCCCGCCCGCCATGCCGACCAGGCCCGTCATCACTCCGATCTCGGCGGCGAAGCGCTGCGGCACGAGCTGGAACACCGCGCCATTGCCGGTCCCGAGCGCCAGCATCGCGACCACGAACAGCGCGAGCGCGGCGGCGATCCCGCTCGCGGCACTGACGCCGACCAGCGCCAGCGCGGCGATGGCGAACACCGCCAGCAGCGTCCGCACCCCGCCGACGCGATCCGCCAGCGCGCCGCCGATCGGGCGTACCAGCGAGCCGGCGAACACGCAGGCCGCGGTGCAATAACCCGCGGTCACCGCGGAGAGGCCGAAGCGATCGGTGAAATAGATCGGCAGGCTCGCCGCCAGTCCGACGAAACCGCCGAAGGTGACCGCGTAGAAGCCCATCAGCCACCAGCAATCGCGCTCGCGCAGCGGGGTGAGAAAGGCGGCGAACGGACGCGGTGCGGGTGGGTTGGGGGCATCCTTGGCGAGCATGAGATAGACGAGCAGCACCAAGGTCAGCGGGACGCAGGCGAGCCCGAGCACCGCGTTCCACCCGAACAGGGCGGCCAGCGTCGGCGCGACCAGCGCGGCGATCACCGTCCCCGAATTGCCCATGCCGGCGAGCCCCATCGCCTTGCCCTGATGCTCCGGCGGGTACCAGCGGCTGGCGAGCGGCAGCGCGATCGCGAACGACGCGCCCGCGATGCCGAGGATCACGCCCAGCGCGAGCGTTCCCGCGAAGCTCGACACCCCCATCGTCCAGGCGATCGCGAGCCCGGCGATCACGATCACCTGGCTGATCGCCCCTGCGCGCTTGGGGCCGATGCGATCGACGATCATGCCGTTGACGACGCGCAGTAGCGCGCCCGCCAGCGTCGGCACCGCGACCATCAACCCCTTCTCGGCCGGGGTCAGGTGAAGCGAGCGCGCGATATCGGGCGCGAGCGGCCCCAGCAGCACCCACACCATGAAGGCGAGATCGAAATACAGAAAGGCCGCGATCAGCGTGGGGGCGTGGCCGCTCGCCCAAAAACCGCTGCCGCGGGTGCTTCCGTCACCTTCCCAGAACGCCGTTGCCATGCTCAACTCCCGGGCGCGTGGCCCAAAGAAAAAGCCGCCAGAACGGCGACCCGGTGAGGGGTGCGTTCTGGCGGCTTCGTTGCCTCCATCGGATCGCGGAACCATCCGCTTTCCGTCAGCGGTGACTCCCCGGCGCTGGAGAGGTGTCGCTGCTATCTCGTGCCGGGCGTCCTTGCCCTGCACGTCAAAGCTGCCTGATTCGCGCCGCCGCGGCAAGCCCCTTTTCGCAGACGCAGCACGCGGTGGCGGCGATCCGGCGCGCTAAAGGAGATGCCGCCGCCGAGGATCCTGACCGCTCAGGGCAGGCCGCGGAGATAACCGGCGATATCCTCGGGATCGAAGGCGCGTCCGTCGAAGAAGCGATCACTTCCCAGCATCAGCCGCCCCTGGGTGGCGCCCGCGCCGATCGGTGCGGTGAGCGCGCCCTCCAGCTTGCTGCTCGCGCCGGGCAGCACCGCGCCCGAGCCGGCCAGCGCGGCGCGATACAGATCGGGGCGGAAGGTCGCCTCGGCGGCGGCGGCCTCGCGCGCCTCGACGCTGCCGCCCTCCCAGCGCACCATCTGCGCGTACAGCCATGCCGCCTGACTGCGCCACGGGAAGTTGGCGGCCTCGCGATGCTGGAACATGAAGTCGGCGAAATGGACCGGGGTGCCGCCGCGCACCAGCCGCACGCGATCGGTGATCGCGCGCAGGATCGCGTCGACCGGCGCGTCGAGATAGGCCGGGCGCGCCAGGATCGCGGCGCTGTCCGCGGCGGTGTCGGGCGCGACGAAATGCGCGGCGGCGGCGTGGAGCGCGCGGATCAGCGCGGCCAGCGTCTCCGGGCGCGCCAGCGCGGTCTCCTGTCGCAGCGCGAGCACCTTCTCGACACCGCGCCGCCAGATCTGCGCGGTCGCCAACGCGATCCGCCCCACCCCGCGGTCGACCGCGATCGAGTTCCATGGCTCTCCGACGCAGATGCCGTCGACCTCGCCCGCGGCGAGCGCATCGGCGGCGAAGGTCGGGCTGGTCACCACGATCTCGACGTCGATGTCCGGGCGCACGCCGACCTCGGCGAGCCAGTAGCGCAGCATGTAATTGTGGCTCGAGTAGCGATGGACCACGCCGAAGCGGAGCGGGCGTCCGGCCGCGCGCCGCTCCAGCGCCACCGCGCGGAGCGCCGCGCCGACCGCGCGCGGGTCGCCCAGCCTGTCCTCCAGCGCGCAGGCGGCGCCCAATGCGGTGGAGAAGGTGATCGCATTGCCGTTGAGCCCCAGCACGAACGGGACCGCGAGCGGCACCGCCGCGCGGTCCCGTCCCAGCGTCGTCGCGATCGCGAGCGGCGCCACCATATGCGCCGCATCGGTCTGACCATAGATCAGCCGGTCGCGCACCGCGGCCCAGGTGAGATCGCGCACCGGCTCGATCGCGATCCCCTCCGCCGCGGCGAAGCCGAGCTCGTGCGCCAGGATCGGCAGCGCGGCGTCGACGAGCGGGAGGAAGCCGATGCGCATCACGTCGTGGCTCACGGCAGGTCTCCCATCAGCGCGTCGCTCGTCACGATCGCCTCGGCCACGTCGGCGATGCGGCGGTTGGAGCTCATGGCATGGCGTCGCAGCATCGCGTAGGCCGCGGGTTCGTCGAGGCCGCGCCGACGCATCAGGATCGCCTTGGCCCGATCGATCGTCTGGCGGTCGGCCAGCGCGCTGCGCGCCGCGGCCAGCTCCTCCTGCAACCGCGAGAAGGCTTGGAAGCGGCGCACCGCGAGGTCGAGCACCGGCTTGATCCGCTGCTTGGCCAGGCCGTCGACGACATAGGCGGAGACGCCGGCATCCACCGCCGCCATCGTCGCCTCCGCGTCCGATTGGTCGACGAACATCGCGATCGGGCGCGCGAGCGCGCGCGACATGGCGAAGAAATCCTCCAGCATGTCGCGGCTGGGATTCTCCAGATTGACCAGCACCACCTCGGGTGCGGCCGCCTCCACCTGCGCCACCAGGGGGCGGTCGCGATCGATCACGACCAGATCGTCGAGGCCCGCCTCGCGCAGACCTTCGGAGATGATGGCCGCGCGCGTGGTGCTGGTGTCGATGATCGCGATCCGCATGCGCGCCCATGCTGCCCCGCAGCATCGCCGGACGCAAGACGCGCTCGCGCGCCGATCCGGCGGCCGGGATCGTGCGGGTTGCGCCTTGCCTCGCGCTCCCGCATCATCGCTCGTGGGGAAAGTGGCGAGGATAAAGCGTCGATGCACCGGATGATGGTCGCGCTCGCCGCGCTGCTGCTGCCAGGCGCCGCCGTCGCCGACCCGGTCGCGTCCGCCGACACCTTCGCGGTGACGATCGACGTCGCGACAGGGAGCGACGCCGGTGCGGTCGAGCCGGTCTGGCGCTTCTTCGGCGCGGACGAACCCAATTACGCGACGATGAAGGACGGGCGCACGACGCTCGCGACGCTGGGCGCGCTGGCGCCGGGGCGGGTCTATTTCCGCGCGCACAATCTGCTCACCTCGGGCGACGGGACGCCCGCGCTGAAATGGGGCTCGACCGGAGTCTACCGTGAGGATGCGCGAGGTCGCGCGATCTATGACTGGACGATCGTCGACCGCATCTTCGATACGTACCGCGCGCGCGGGGTGAAGCCCTATGTCGAGCTCGGTTTCATGCCCGAGGCGCTGTCGACCCGGCCGCACCCCTATCAGCACGACTGGCGTCCCGGCAGCGGCACGCTGCGGACGGGCTGGGCCTATCCGCCGCGCGACTATGCGCGGTGGGAGGAACTGATCCACCGCTGGGTGCGGCATTGTGTCGAGCGCTACGGCCGCGCCGAGGTGGCGAGCTGGTATTTCGAGACGTGGAACGAAGCCAATCTGTCGCAATATTATTGGGCCGGTACGCGCGAGGAGTTCTTCCGCCTCCACGATGCGGCGGTGCGCGGGGTGAAGCGCGCGCTGCCCGAGGCGCGCGTCGGCGGGCCGGACAATGCGGGAGCGGGAGACGATTTCCTCGCCGCCTTCCTGGCGCACGTGCGCGCGGCGGGCACGCCGACCGACTTCCTGTCCTTCCATGCCAAGGGCCAGCCCGAGGTGGTGAAGCATGCGGGAGGCGAGCATGTCCGCATGGGCCTGCGTACCCATCTGCGCGCCGCCGACCATGAGTTCACCACGATCGCCGCCGATCCCGTCTATCGCGACCGGCCGATCGTCATCGGCGAGTCCGACCCGGAGGGCTGTGCCGCCTGTCAGGGGCCGGCCAACGCCTATCGCAACGGCACCATGTACGCGAGCTACACCGCAGCGTCCTTTCCCAGGCTGATCGAGCTGGCGCGTCGCCGCGCGCTGCGGCTCGAGGGTATCCTGACCTGGGCGTTCGAGTTCGAGGACCAGCCACCCTTCGCGGGGTTCCGCCAGCTCACCTCGGGCGGGATCGATCTGCCGGTGATGAACGTCTTCAAGCTCTTCGCCAAGATGACCGGACGCAACCTGCGCAGCGTGTCGGATCGCCAGCTGCCGCTCGACACGATCCTGCGCGACGGCGTGCGCGGCGCCGCCGATGTCGGCAGCGTGGCGAGCCGCGACGGCGACACGGTGTCGGTGCTGGTGTGGCATTATCACGACGACGACGTGGCGGGCGCCAGCGCCGCCGTGCGGTTGCGGCTGACCGACCTGCCGCCCGCCTTCGCCGCCGGCGCGAAGGTGACGGAATATCGCGTCGACGCGCGTCATGCCAACAGCTTCGCGGCGTGGCGCGCGATGGGCTCGCCGATCGCTCCCACCGACGCGCAGCGCGCCGCGCTGCTCCGCGCCGCCGCGCTGGTGCCCAGCACGCCCGCGCCAGCGGCGGTGACCGAGGGGCGCGCCGTGCTGGACCTCACGCTGCCGCGACAGGGCGTCTCGCTGCTGGTCGTCAGTCCGGCGCGTAGGTGACGAAGATATTGGCCGTCAGCCGGCCGCGGCGCGGATCGGGAGAGAGCAGCTCGGGCGCCAGGATCCGCCCCGAATGGAGCAGCTGGCTGCGATAGACCACCACGCGGTTGAAGGCAGCGGCGACCTCGCCGATCCGCTCGAACCAGGGCGCGCCGTCCTCGACATAGCCCGATGACTCGCCCTCGCGCGCGCGGACGGTGCGGAACGCCGCCTCGCGTTCGGCGGTCACCGTCTCATAGCCGGTCGCGCGGTGACGGTAGAATGCGGTGCCGCCGAAGCGCGCGTCGCATAGATAATGGAGGATGGCGAACTGCCAGCGGTCGGTCGTGTCGACATGGGGGGCGCGCTGCGGGCGGCTGAGACGATCGGGCGGCAGCGTGACGATCGAGAAGGCGCAATCGGCCTTGACCGGCCGGATCGCGCCGAGCCCGAAGGTCGCGGCGATCGCGGGGGTGAGGCCGGCCACGATGGTCTCGACATAGGCGCGGGGCGCTGGCGCACGCAGCCCCGGATAACCGCCGGCGGGGCCGAAAGCGGGGGCGAAGGCGAGATCGTCGGCGGCGCGCAGGAGCGTCTCCGGCGCGTCCAGCGCGTCGTCGAGCTGGAGGATCGGTTCGCGTTCGGCGCCGACGACCCCGCTGCGCGCGATCGGGGCGGGGGGCGGGGAAGCCGACGTCATCCACCTGACCTACCACGAAATTGCGTCGCGGGAAGGCGGCGCGACGTCAGCTCTGGTCGGCCGGGCGGAGACGGTGGACCGCGGCGCGTGCGAGCCGCCGGAGCGCGCGGCGATGCTCCGGTGACGGCGCCGCGCGCGGCGCTTGATCCACCCCGCACAACATGCCGATCGCCCGCCCGGGCGCGACCACCAGCGGCGCGCCGACGTAGAAGCGTACCGCCTCCGGTCCCTGCGCGACCGGCAGCGCCGCGAAGCGCGGCTCCGCGCGCAGATCGGGGACGCACAGGATGGTCTCCGGTTCGGCGATCCCATGCGCGCAGACGCATTCCCCGCGCTCCAGCCGGCGCAGGCGCGAGTTGAACTGTCCGGCGACCCACATGGCCTCGTCGTCGACGATCGTCACCAGCGCGGCGGGCGTGTCGAGCAGGCGCGCCGCCGCGGCGGCGATCTCGTCGAGCTCCTCGGCCGCGAGTCGCCAGTCGCGCAGCGGCAGGCCTGCGGCGTCCCAGCCGCCCGCTTCGACCACCGCCGGCACTCGTTCCCTGGCCCAGAACAGCATAACCCCCCGCGCGACGCGACGCGGCCCGTCCTAGCGCGCGAGCGTGAACAAGCGGTTCCGGCTGAACTACGGGCTTGTTAACCATGGAGCGGTACGAACCGCGCATGTCCCACCTGCGCTTCCTGTCGAGCGAGTCGAACCACCGCCTGACGCCCGGCCTGCCGCTCGTGGCCGGTTTCGTCCTGCTGCTGTGCTGTGCCGCGAGTGCCGCGCTGCTCGGCTGGCAGAGCCGCGCCGCCTTTGCCTGGGTCCAGCACACGTTCGAGGTCGGGGCGACGCTGGACGAGGTGCAAATCCACGCGATGCGCGCCGAGATCAACCGGCGCGGATTCGTCCTGACCGGCGACGAGGATCAGCGGCGGACCTATGCGACGTCGCGCGATCGCGCGCTCCCCGCGTTCCGGCGGTTGGAGCGGATGGTCGCGGACAATCCGACGCAGCGCGGCAATGTCGCGGACCTGCGTGCGCGGCTCGACGACCGTTTCGCCAACATGGCCGAGGCCGTGCGGCGGCGCCGCGCCGGCGATCTTGCCGGTGCGATCGCGCTGACCGGCTCGCCGGCGGGCAAGCGCAACACCGCCGCGGTGGTCGCCGCGCTCGACCGTGTCCGGGCCGCCGAACAGCGGCTGCTGGTGGCACGCCAGGAACGCGCGGCGCGGCTCGAGCGGCTCGGGCTGATCACCGGGCTGGCGAGCGCGACGCTGTTGATCGGGCTCGCTGCCTTCGTGATGCGCGAGCGCCGCCGCCAGTTCGCCGATCTGGAACGCGCCAACGATCGGCTCGCACGCGACATGCGTCTGCGCGAGCGCGCCGAGGCCGAGCTGGCGCTCCTTGCCGCCAATGCCACCGACGCGGTGCTGCGCGTCGGGCGCGACGGCACCTGTCTCTACGCCTCGCCCTCGGCGCAGGAAGTCTTCGGGGTAGCGCCGGAGGTACTGATCGGCCAGTCGCTGCTGAGCCTGGTCGATCCCGCCGATCGCGCCGCGGTGCGTGCGAGCCTATCGCGGTTGCTCGACGGGGAGGTGGCGCGTGAGGTCGTGACCTGTCGGCAGGCGCGGCGCGGTGCGGCGCAGACGGACGAGATGCGCTGGCTGGAGGCGAGCACGCGCGCGATCGCGGCGCGGCCGGGCGAGCCGCCGCGCGGTGTGATCGCGTCGGTGCGCGACATCAGCGCGCGCAAGCGACTGGAGCTCGCGCTGGAGGCGGCGCGCGCGCATGCCGAGGTCGCGACCCAGGCCAAGTCGAGCTTCCTCGCCAACATGAGCCATGAGATCCGCACGCCGATGAACGGCGTGCTCGGCTTCGTCGACCTGCTGCTCGCCGCCTCGCCCACCGCGGAGCAGCGCCGCTACCTCGATCTGATGGCGGACTCGGGCCGCGCGATGATGCGTCTGCTCAACGACATCCTCGATCTCGCCAAGATCGAGGCGGGCCAGATGCGCGTCAGCGCCGAGCCTACCGACCTGCGCCATCTGCTGCGCCGCTGTACCGGGCTGATGGCGGCCGTGGCGGAGCAGAAGGGGGTGGGGATGTCGCTCGACATCGCCCCGGCGATCCCGATGCGTCTCATCAGCGATCCGCTGCGCTTGCGACAGATCGTGCTCAACCTGCTCGGCAATGCGGTGAAGTTCACGGCGGCGGGCGAGATCGCCGTGGTCGCGTCGGTCGAGGACGACCGGCTCCGTGTCAGTGTCCGCGACACCGGGATCGGCATCGCCGACGACCGGCTCGAGACGATCTTCGACGAATTCGCGCAGGCGGAGAGCAACACCGCGCGACGTTATGGCGGGACCGGCCTGGGGCTGTCGGTCAGCGCGCGGCTCGCGGGGCTGATGGAGGGGCGGCTGTCGGTGGCGAGCACGCCGGGAGTGGGGACGGTGTTCACGCTCGACGTGCCGCTCCGCCCCGCCGACGTGCCGGTAGCGCTCGCGGTCGAGCCGATTCCGTCGCTTCCGCCACGCGCGCTGAGCGGCGCGCGCGTGCTGATCGCGGAGGATCACGACATCAACCAGATCCTCATCGTCGAGGTGGTGCGCCAGCTCGGGCTGAACGCGACTCTGGTCGGCGACGGCGCGGCGGCGATCGCGGCGGTCGAAGCCGCGGCGGCGGCCGGGCAGCCGTTCGCGCTGGTGCTGATGGACATGCAGATGCCCGTTCTCGACGGGCTGGCGGCGACGCGGCGGCTTCGCGCGGCCGGGGTCACGCCCGAAGCGCTGCCGATCGTGGCGCTCACGGCCAATGCCTTCGCCGAGGATGTCGAGGCATGCCGCGCCGCCGGGATGCAGGCGCATCTCGCCAAGCCGCTGCGCGTCGAGGATCTCGCCGCGACGGTGTCGCGCTGGCTGCGCGTCGCGCCCGCGGTGCCGGCCCCATCGATCAGCCCCGCACTGCGCGCGCGTTTTGCCGCGCGAACCGCGGCGACGCTGGACGCGCTCGAGCGGCTGGCGCGCGGGGAGGGGGGTGACCCGGCGGAGGTGCTGGAGCAGCTCCACAAGCTCGCGGGCACCGCGGCGCTGTTCGGTCAGGCGCGGCTCGGCACGCTGGCGGCGGAGGCGGAAGATGGGCTTCCCGGCTGGATCGGCACCGGACGACACGATCTGATCCGGCAGACGCTCGACGCGCTGCGCGACGCCGCCTGACGCCGGCCAGCCGCCGCGTCGTTAACGCTGCCTTTGCCATTATCTGTCAGGGAAGCCTCCTCTTCGAGGAAGGCGAGCCGATGGCGCACATCATTGTCGCGGATGACGACGATATCTGGGGCGAGCTGGTCTGCGACGCGTTGCGCGGCGCGGGTCACAGCGCGGGCCATGTCACCGACGCGCGCGGCGCGCTCCACGCGATCAAGGCGCGGCGTCCCGATGTGGCGGTGCTGGACTGTAGCATGCCCGAGATGAGCGGCGTGCTGCTGCTGCAGGAACTCCGCAAATCGCCGCACCTGTTCGACCTGCCCGTGCTGATGCTGACGGGGCGGCGCAACGAGCAGGACGTCCAGCTCGCCTATTTCGCTGGCTGCAACGATTATCTGAAAAAGCCGTGCGACCCCGAGGAAGTGGTCTATCGCGTCGCGCGGCTGCTCGAGAAATTCCCGCCCGCGGCCCCTGTGAGCGCGCTGCCCTCGCGCGTCGCCGGGTTCGGCCGGCGCCAGCCCGGTCGCTGACGCCGGCGCGGCGCATCACTTGGGATCGGGCAGCTCGCGCACCCAGATGTTGCGGAAGCTGATCGGCTGGCTGGGGTCGCCGTGGTCCTGCAGCTTGATCGGCGCCTTGCCGTGCGGCTTGTAGCTGGGCTTGCCGATATAGACCGTCCCGCCGCGCACCTCGGTATGATCCTGCACCAGCACGCCGTTGACATAGCCGGTGACGAAAGCGGGCCGGGTCACCGCGCCGTCGGCGCCGAAGCGCGGTGCCTCGAAGGTGACGTCGATCGTCTGCCACTCGCCCGGGCGACGCGCCGGATTGGCGAGCGGCGGCGTCTGCTTGTAGATCGCGCCGAGCTGCCCGTTGACGTAGGTCGGGTTGTTGTAGCTGTCCATGATCTGGAACTCATAGCCGTCGTCGCCCGGCCCGGTGGAGGCGAGGAACAGCCCGCTGTTGCCGCGCGCCTGACCCTCGCCGGTGATGTTGGCGGGGATGCGATATTCGAGGTGGAGCTGGTAGCTGCCGAACGCTTGGCGGGTCTGGATATTGCCCGTCCCCTTCTTCACCGTGAAGGCGCCGTCGGCGACCGTCCAGCCCGCGGCGCCGCCGGTCTTCACCGCGCTCCAGCGGTCCAGTCCCTTGCCGTCGAACAGGACGATGGCGTCGGCGGGCGCGGCCCAGCCGGCGAAGGCGCCGGGCGTGACCACCGGCACGGCGGGCGACCATTGTTCGGTCGCCTTGGGGTCGCCCTGCTGGCCCTGGGCCACCGCCGTCGCCGCCGTGAGCAACAGTCCGGTGCCCAGCACGATACCCTTCATAGCTCTCATCCTCTTGACACTCCTGTGCGTTCCAGCCCGCGGGCGAGGCGCCTTGGTAGCCGCTCGGACGGCGCGGTCAAAGGCGAACGCGCCGAGGCGCGCCGGACCGCGGCGTGATCCTCGCCGCGCGACACGGCCTCAGCGCCGCCCCGGCACCTTCATCCCGAGCAGCACCAGACGCTCGCCGGTGATGCCGAACCAATGCGGCACCCCCGCGGGGATCAAGATCACGTCGCCGGGCGCGAGCGCGCGGCTGCTCCCGCCCTCGATCGTCTCGCCCTCGACCAGTCCGGGCTTGCTGGTACGGGACCGCGCGAGCGTGCCGCCCGAGACCAGCGTGCCCTTGCCCTCGACCACCATCGCATATTCGGCCTCGCTGGGGTGGAGCGCGGGACGACCGGGCTTCTTCCAGATCTCGATCGCGGCGACGTTGGTGCCGTCGCCAACGAGCGGGCGCCACATGAAGCCCTGATCGGGTCGCATCTCGGCGAGCATCGCGGCGACCTGCGTGCGCACGCGCGCGGCGTCGGCGAAGCCGGGCGGCGTGGCGTCGCTCGTCTGGGCGCTGCCCGGTGCCGGCATCGTCGCCGCGCCGCACAGCGCGAGCCCCATGATCGCGTGTCTCACTTTTTTCTCTCCCGCTCGCCACCCTGCGCGGCCTGTACCAACGATGGCACAAGCGGGTCGGTGGAGGGAAGCGTGCCCCGACGCGCACGCTAATGCGAGCGACTTGCATCTGTGACGGGTGCGGTTTAGGGCCGTGGCCGGGCGCTGCTCGCGCGAAAACGGGAGATCGGACATGAAGATCAAGATGATGCTCGCGGCGATGCTGTTCGTCGCGCCCGCGCTCGCCTCGGCGCATGAGGTGTGGATCGAGCGCGACGGCGACGGGCCGGCACGTATCTATCTGGGCGAGCCCGGCGAGCCCAAGCCCGCGGGCGGCGATCCCGAGTTCGCCAAGCTCAAGGCCCCCAAGTTGCTGCCGGCCACGGCCGCGGCGATGACGCGCAAGGCGGGGTATCTCGAAGTGGCGGTGCCGCGCGGCGACGTGCGTGCCTGGGACGATAATGTCTTCGCCCCGTGGGGACCGGAGGGCAAGCGCGAGGCTGTGGTCTATTACGCGCGTGCCGGGCGCAGCGGCGCGGGGGCGACGATGCCGCTTGAGATCGCGCCGGTCAGCGCCGCCGCGAACAGCTTCGTGGTGACTCGCGCCGGCCAGCCGCTGACGAACCATGACGTCACCCATATCACGCCGCAACGCGTCACCCGGACGCTCAAGACCGACGCGCAGGGTGTCGTCGCGCTCACATCGGCCGAGCCGGGGCGCCACTTGCTCAGCGCCGCGACCAAGGACGAGGGGAAGGTGACGGTCGGTGGATCGACCGTGCAGACCCTGCATCGGATCACCACCACGACCTTCACCGTCGACTGATCGACCGGCGGTTCAGCGCGGCTCGGCGGCGATCACATAGTCGTGGCCGCACGCCAGCCCGCCGCGCTCCGCCGCGGTGGCGAGTGCCTCTGCCCGGAGCGCGTCGGCCTGCGCGGCGAGCGCGGTTGCGAGGCCGCGATCGGCGAGACGCGCGAGGCGCGGCGCCAGCATCGCGAGCTGCGCCTCGATGAAGCGCGCACCGAAGCGGATCGGGAACCGCCGCGCCGCGATCGGCTCGAACCCTGACCGGCGCAGATGGTCGATCACCCATTCCGCGGGATATTCGCGATAGGGTCGCTCGCCCGCGAGCAACAGACAGGCGTCGCGCAGCCGACCGATCCGCCAGATCAGCCGCGTCGCGGGCTCGTCGGGCGGGTCGAGCGTGACATAAGGGTCGAGCCCGACGACATAGAGCCGCTTCGCGGTGAGCGGCCGCAGCCGCGCGAACAGCCGCGTCTGGAAATAGGGCGCGAACCCCTCCACCGCGCCGAGCAGATAGTCGGCGAGCACCGTGTCATAGCGTTCGTCCGCGAGCAGCGTCGGATCGGCCCAATTCCCCAGCACGATGCGGTCGGCCGTCCGCCGTGTCGCCGCGGTCAGGTCGCGGACCTGACGCGCATGGCCTTCCGCCCCGGTCACCGCGGTCCAGCGCTCGGTCGCGAGCGAGCCGATCCAGCGGATCGATCCCGACCCCGTCCCGGCATCGAGCAGCGCGCCCCAGGGCAGATCGCCCTGGAGCGCCTCGATATGCGCGAACAAGGTGGTGGCCGCGGCCTCGGGCATCAGAACAGCGCCCGCAGCCCCACCACCAGGTTGCGCCCGCGCAGCGGCGACGCGTCCTTGATGAAGGAAGCGTGGTTGAACGCCAGCGCGTTGGTCAGGTTGCTGCCGCGTACATAGAGTTCGGCGCTGCGCTCGCCGAGCGGCAGGCGATAGGCGAGCGTGGCGTTGACCATGTCATAGCCGGGGGTACGGGTCTCGAACGTGGCGATGCGGCCCTGCTCGAAGACGCGGAAATATTCGGCGTCCGCACTGAAGGCGCCGACACGCGCGTCGGCGCGTCCACCGAGGCGGCCGGCGGGGATGCGCGGCAGGTTCCCGAGGCCGTCCTTGAGGCGCGCGCGGACATAGTCGCCGAACAGCGCGGCACCGAGGCCCGGCGCGAAGGCGTGATGGATCTCGCCGTCGATCCCGGTGAAGGTCGCGTCGCGCGCGACATAGCGGATCAGGCGGAAGTCCTCGAACCGGTCGAGCGTGTCAGCGAAGACATAGCCGTCGAAGTCCTGATGATAGGCGCCGAGCGTGAAATGGGTCGCGCCCGCGGTACGGCGCAGCGTCACGTCGATCGAGCGCGCGGTCTCCTTGCCGAGCGTCGCGCTGCCCAGCTCATAGGTGTTGGTGGCGAGGTGGACGCCGCGCGCGAACAGCTCCTGCGCGGAGGGCGCCCGCTGCGATCGCGCGAGCGACACCGCGACCGAATAGCCGCCGCTCGTCTCCCAGATCGCGGCGCCCGACACGGAGAAGGGGCGATGCTCGGCGCGGCGCTGGAGCGTGGTCGCGACCGACTGCCACTCGTGCCGCGCAGCGACCTCGAAGCGGACGGCGCCCGCCTGGAGCGTCTCGAGCGCGAACAGCGCGGTGTTGCGCGTGTCGCTGCGCGGCAGATAGGCCTCGGCGCCATCGGCGGTGAAGACGCTCTCGATACGCTGCACGCCGAAGGTGCCGCGCAGCGCACCGAACAGCGGCTTGTGCGCGAGTTCGAAGCGGAGGTCGTTGCCCTTGTTGCGGAAGGTCGTGGCGATCGCACCGTCCTCGATCTCGTCGTGGCGATAGCGCGTGAAGGCCATGCGCAGCCGAACGCGCTCGAAGCCGGGCAGGGGATCCTCATAGTCGCTGCGGATGTCGAAACGCTCGCTGCGCAAGTCGACATAGGGCACGGCGTCATGCTCGTGGTCGTGATCATGGTCATGATCGTGGTCGTGCGAATGGTCGTGGCCGCCGCAATGGAGGCTGCTGCCGTGCGGGTGACAATCCTCATAATCGTGGGCATGGCCGGGCAGGCCATAAGTGCTGCGCTGATCGGTGTAGGCGACACCCAGATAGCCGCGCTCACCCACCCAGGCGCCACCGACGGTGAAGGTGGACGTGTCATTGTACGAGCCGGCGACGTGGCGCTCGCCGAAGGAGGAGGGCACGCGATAGTCGTCGCTCGACCGATGCACGCCCTCCACCCTCACCGCGAAATTGCCCAGTCCGGCGGTCAGGCCACCCACGATCGAGCGCTCGTCATCGGCACTGCCGATGCGGCCCTCGGCGACGCCTTCGATGCCAGCGCGCGGGATCGTGGTCGGGATCTTGCTGTCGAGCAGATTGACCGCCCCGCCGATCGCGCCGCCGCCGTAGAGCAAAGTGGCGGGGCCGCGTAGCACCTCGATGCCGTTGAGCAACAAGGGCTCAGTTACCACGGCGTGGTCGGGTGAGACGCGCGAGGCGTCCTGGATCGCCGACGAGTCCGAGAGGACCTGCACGCGCGGGGCGGTCTGGCCGCGGATCACCGGTCGGCTCGCGCCGCCGCCGAAATTGTCGAAGGTGACGCCGGGTTGACCGGCGAGCGTCTCACCGAGCGTCGCCTGGCGCCGGTGCACCAGTTCGTCGCCGGTGAGCGTCAGCACGGGCGTAACGGTCTCGTCGGCGCGTTGCTGGAGCACGGAGGCGGTGACGACGATGTCGTCCGCGCGGTGGGTGCCGGCGGGCGCGGCATCGGTCTGGCCATGCGCAGGCAGCGCGCCCACCAGCGCGCCGGTCGCAGCGAAGGAAGTGAGTAAAGGACGGATCATGATGTGGTCTCCCCGCCGCGGCTGATATGAGACGATATGTTATATCTCAAATGACGTAATGTTTCCGGGCAGTTGGCCCGCGCCGTTCGATCTCGGCGTCCGACTATGTGGCCCGCGCGGGAGCGGATCGGCCCGGCCGCGGCGCGCCTTTGGCTCTGCGCCGGTGCGGGCACCAGCCTCGATCGCTCGCAAGCAGGATGCATTTGCCCACCAAAACGGTGGCTTAGCTGACCAGCCTCTTGGAAAGTTGCTTGACCAATCAAACATATTTGTCTTACTTTATTGCTGTCAGATCGCGCGGCAACGTACCGCGCCGACGAGGGAGAGGGTCGTGAGAACACGCTTCTGGAGCGCCAGCCTGGCGTCCATCATGCTGGTCGCCGAGGCATCTGCGCAGGTCGCATCGCCGCCCACGGGTGCGGACACGGGGGCGGCACAGCCGGAAGCGGAGCCGGTGCAAGTCGGCGGCAGCGGCGATATCGTCGTACTCGGCACGCGTGGCAGCGACCGGTCGGCGCAGGACACCAAGCGCGAGTCCGACCAGATCGTCGACTCGGTCGTCGCCGAGGACATCGGCGCGCTCCCCGACTTCAACGTCGCCGAAGCGCTCCAGCGCGTCGCGGGCGTCGCGCTCGATCGCAACGAGTTCACCGGCGAAGGCTCGGGCGTCAGCGTGCGCGGGTTGAACCAGATCACCACGTCGCTCGCGGGGCGATCGATCTTCTCCGGCGTCGGGCGGGCGCTCAACCTCGGCGAGATCCCGGCGGGGCTGGTCGGTCGGGTCGACGTCTACAAGAGCCCGCAGGCCGACCAGATCGAGGCCGGACTGGGCGGCACGGTCGACGTCAAGCTGCGCAGTCCGGCCGACCTCAAGAAGCTCACCGTCTCGGCCACCGCGCGCGGCATCTACCGGCGCCTGAGCGACCGGGTGAACCCCAGCTTCTCCGGGCTGATCGGGGACAATTGGCAGGTGGGCGACGGGCGACTGGGCGTCCTCATCTCGGGCATCTACGATCGCCGCAACTTCCGCACCGACCGGCTCGCGATCGATGCCTTCGCCGATCGGCGCAACCTCGTCGACCGCAACGGTGACGGCCTGGTCAACGACAACAATCCCGCGGACAGCCTCTACGTCCCGACCACGCTGACGACGCGCTATTCGCTGGGCGAGTTCGAGCGCTGGGCACTTGGCGGACGCATCCAGTACAAGGTGCCGGGCGAGTACGAATTCTACGTCGACGGCATCTACAACAGCTACACCGGGACGCAGGACCATTCGTTCATCGCCGCGCGGCTCAACCAGACACTCTATGGCGCGCGCGCGACCCTGCCGAGCTACACGGTGCGACCCGACGGCATGACCTTCGAGTCAGGGACGTTCGCCAACGTGCCCTTCCAGTCCACCACCTACATCCAGGACGAGCGCAACTCGGTGTGGCAGGGCGCGGTCGGCTTCAAACTCTATTCCGGCCGGCTCCAGGTGAGCGGCGACACCAGCCTGCTCAAGAGCAAGAAGAACGAGATCCGCCGCGACCTCACCACTGGCGGGATCGCGCCCAATTTCCTGATGGACCTGCGACCGGAGACACCCTTCTACGATTATCAGGGTATCGACCTGCTCGACCGCGCCGCCTATCGGCCCGACCGCATCTCGACCTACAATTACCCCAATGAGGGGCGGGAATGGGCGACGCGGCTCGACGTGATCGCGCAGCTCGACCTGCCCGTGCTTGAATCGCTGCGCTGGGGCGTCCGACTGACGCGGCGCACGGCGGACCGGATCGGCTTCGACGAGGGGATCAGCCTGATCGGCCGTACCCCCAATCCCGCGCTGGCCGACACGCTCGATTCGACCCCGGACGATCTCTTCGCCAACCGGTTCGACCTGGTCGACACGGTCTGGTCGCGGCCGACCCCCGGTGCGGTGCGAGACTTTCGTGGGCTGCTGCGCGCTTATGGCATCGCGGAGGATTTCCCGGCGCTGGAGCCGCTGCTGGCCTATTCGTTCGACGAATCGACGCGCGCGGCCTATGCGATGGCGACGATCCGCCAGGAGATCGGCACGATGCGGCTCACCGGCAACGTCGGCCTGCGCTATATCCGGACGCGCCAGGACGCCAATGGCTATCGCACCGGGATCGCGTCGGGCGAGTTCGAGCCGGTGGATATCGATCGTCAGTATAGCGCGCTGCTGCCGAGCGCGAACCTGGCGCTGCGGATCACCCCCGATATCGTCGTGCGCGGCGCCTATTCGGAGGTCGTCTCCAAGCCGAGCTTCCTCGATCTCTCGCCGACGCGGACGCTCGACTATGACACGTTCGAGGGATCGGGGGGCAATCCCCAGCTTCGGCCCTATCGCGCCAACCAATATGACGCCACCGTCGAATGGTATTTCGGCCGTCCGGGTTTCGTCTACCTCGGCTATTTCAAGAAAGACATCGACGGTTATTATCAGCGCGTGTCGATCCCCGAGGTGATCGACGGTCAGGTTTTCCAGATCGACCAGTTGGTCAACGCCGACGCCGCCAAGGTGGATGGCTGGGAATTCGGCTACCAGCAGCAATATGACTTCCTGCCCGGCCCGTTGCGCGGTTTCGGCGGCCGGTTCAGCTTCACCCACATCAATTCCAGCCGGTACAACAGCTCGCTCCAGCGGCGCGAGCCCCTCTCCGGCCTGTCGCCGAACTCGTACAATGCCTCGCTGACCTACGAACTGTCCAAATTCCGTGCTCGCCTCGCGTACAATTGGCGCGAGAGCTATCCGATCAACCTCAACCCGGGCGGCGCGCTGAACCTGCCGCAGACGCGGGAGTCGTTCGGTATCTGGGACGCGAGCGCGACCTATCAGCTGCGCGACAACATCGCCTTGTTCGTCGACGTCGCCAACATCACCAACCAGCGCGGCACCGAGGTCTATACCGTCGCGGAGCGCCCGCGTTCCTATTTCCTCAGCGACCAGACGTTCGGCTTCGGCATCCGCGCCAATTTCTGACGGCGCGCCCGCTCATCGCAGCGCTTCCCACACCAGGATCACGCCCACGCCGATCATCAGCACGTAGATGGCGGTGAAGAAGCGCTCGGGCGCGATCCGTCGCACCAGTTTGACCCCGGCGACGGTCGCGACCAGCGCGACCGGGAGCAGCGCGAGTGACGTGAGCAGGTTCGCGCGCGTGAATTGCCCCAGCGCGAGATAGGCGGGAACCTTGATCCAGTTCACCGCGGCGAAGAAGATCGCGGTGGTGCCGACCAGCCGCTCGCGCGGCAGGTCGCGCGGCAGCACCCAGAGCTGGAAGGGGGGCTGGCCCGCGTGCGCGATCTGGCTCGTGAAGCCGGACGCGACCCCGAACAGGCTGCCGACCCATTCGGGCCAGCGCGCCGCCGTCCGTCCGCGCGGCCGCCGCGCGACGCGCAGCCGGTAGAGACCGAACAGGATCGAGATCAGTCCCACCGCCGCCATCACCGCGGCGGGGGAGACGCTCGCGGCGAAGCCATAGCCGAGCGCGATCCCCAGCGCCGCACCCGGCAGCATCCAGCCGAGCAGCGGCCAATCGACGGTGCGACGAAATGCCCACACCCCGACGACGTCCTGCGCGATCAGCAGCGGCAGCGTGATCGCGGCGGCGCGCACCGGATCGATCGCCAGCGCGATCAGCGGCAGCGACAGCGCGCCCATCCCCGCGAACCCCCCCTTGGCAAGGCCGAGCAGGATCACGGCCGGGATCGCGAGCGCGTAGAATTGCCAATCGGTGATCATCGCGCCTCGCTAGCCGCTTTGTCGCGCCGCTCCTACCGCGACGCTTCGTGTCGATTGATGGCCAAAATCCGGTTGGTCATTTTAGCCACTGGACTTTATGGTAAGGCAAACTATCCAAAGGGTCAGGAGACGAGAGGCGGCAAGATCGCCTGAGGGGAGGGGATATGAGCAGGATCCTGACAGCGCGGGCGCTCGCGCTCGGCGCATCGACCTTGGCCTTGGCGATGCCCGCCGCGGCGCTCGCGCAGGCGGTGGCGCCGCTCGACACCGCGGCCGCGCCGGGCGCGCCGCAGACCCCCGCCGCGCCGGTCACGACCGAGGCGACGCCGACCGACGCGACCACCCAGGCGTTCGACGATGTCGTCGTCACCGGCAGTCGCATCGCGCGCTCGACGTTCCAGACGCCGACCCCGATCACCACCATCACCGAGCAGCAGCTCGAGCAGAAAGCGGCGACCAATGTCGTGGATCTGCTGCGCGACATCCCCGCGCTGCGGCCCAACCGCAACAACGGCAGCGGGCGCAACCTCGGTCTCGCCACCTTCAACATGCGCGCGCTCGGCTCGACACGGACGCTCTTGTTGATCGACGGTCAGCGCGTGCTCGACAGCAGCCCGATCGCCAATGGCTTCGACATCAACATCCTTCCGGCGCCGCTGGTGGCGCGGCTCGACATCGTCACCGCGGGCGCCTCCTCGGTCTACGGTTCGGACGCGGTCACCGGCGTCGTCAACGTCATCCTCGCTGACAAGGTCGAGGGAGGAAAGATCGACGCGCAATACAATGTCTCGACCCACGGCGACCTCGGCCAGGTGTCGGCCAGCGCGATCTATGGCGGGCAGTTCGACGACGGACGCGGGCGGTTCATCGTCGCGGGCTCCTATTTCGACCAGCCCGACGTGATCTACCAGGGCGCGCGCGACTGGGGGCGCAACGGCGTCACCTTCATCCCCAACGCCGCGTACACGCCGACCAACGGCCAGTTCCGTCAGCTGATCGTCCCCAACGCGCGCTATTCGCAGATGACCGCGGGTGGCGTGATCACCACGCCAGGTCCGCTGCGCAACATCCAGTTCGGCCCCAATGGCACGCAGTCGCGCTTCCAGCAGGGCAGCAATGTCGGCACGGTCTGGATGGAGGGCGGCGAGGGTCTGATGCCGCAGCCCGATTTCGCGCCGCTCCAGGTGGCGTCGCGCCAGATCAGCGGGTTCGCGCGGCTGAGCTACGAGGTCTCGCCCAGCCTGTCGGCGCGGCTCGACGTGCTCGCCGCCAACACGCTGGCGCGCAGCACCGGCAATTACAACACCAACAACGGCGACATCACGGTGCGCCGCGACAATGCCTATCTCCCCGCCAACATCCGCGACGCGATGGTGGCGAATAACCTGACGACGATTCGCGTCGGCCGCTACAACCCCGAGCAGGGGCGGAACCTCAACTCGACCGAGAACAGCTATTATCGCGTCAGCGGCGGGCTGAGCGGTGCGCTGAGCGAGACGTGGAAGTGGCAGCTCGGCGGCAGCTACACCTACGCACGCTCGCTCATCCTCGGCCGCAACAATCGCGACCAGGCCAAATGGGCGCTCGCGCTCGATCCCGTGGTTGGCCCCGGCGGCCAGGTGGTATGCCGCTCGACGCTGACCAACCCCGGCAACGGCTGCGTCCCCGCCAACATCTTCGGGGTCGACGCGCTCACGCCAGAGGTGAACGCCTATGTGCTCGGCACCTCGCGCCAGGACTCGCGCTCACAGAGCGCGATCGCCAACGCCAACGTCTCGGGCGAGCTGTTCGACACCTGGGCCGGGCCGGTGAAGGTCGCGGTCGGCGCGGAATATCGTCGCGACTCGGTCGACAATCGCTCCGACCCGGTGTCCGACGTCAACGGCTGGCGGCAGGGGACGTTCGGCTCCTATTACGGTAAGCTCGAGGTCAAGGAAGGCTATGGCGAGGTGTCGATCCCGCTCGCGCGCGAGACCGGATTCGCGCGCAGCCTCGACCTCGATCTCGCAGGGCGCTTCGTCGACTACAGCACCGTGGGCTCGACGGGCGTGTGGAAGGTCGGGCTCAACTACGCCATCAACGACAGCATCCGGCTGCGCAGCACCTATTCGCGCGATTTCCGAGCTCCGCGGATCAACGACCTGTTCGCGCAGGCGAATATTCGCATCGGCACGGTGACGGACTATCTCACCAACCGCACGGCCAACGTCAATTTCCTGATCGGCGGCAACCCCAATCTCGGGCCGGAGACGGCCTATACCTTCACCGGCGGCATCGTGCTCCAGCCCGCGTTCATCCCGCGGCTCCAGCTCTCCGCCGACTTCTATGACATCGACCTGCGCGACGCGATCATCACCCCGGGCCAGCAGGAAGTGGTGGACCGCTGCGGCCGCGGCGACCCCGTGTTCTGCGCCGGGGTGATCCGCGACGAGAGCAACGCGATCACGCAGGTGAACGCCAATTCGTTCAACGCGCAGACGCTCAAGACCCGCGGCGTCGATTTCGAGGCGAGCTACAATTTCCCGCTGTTCGCCGGCCGCTTCACCGCGCGCGCGCTGGCGACCTACGTCGATCGGCTGATCTCCTCGACCGCGACCGGGCAGGTCGACACCGCGGGGCAGCTCCAGGGCGGGTTCGCGACACCCAAATGGCGCGGCTCGACCACCTTCCTGTATGATCAGGGGCCGCTCAACCTGCGCGTGCTGCTCAACTATATCGGGCCGGGCACGTTCGACAATTCGTTCGGCCCGCTCGACCTCAACCGCAACCATTACCCGGCCTATCTCTACACCGATCTCTCGGTGCAATATGACGTCACCGACCGGTTGCAGCTCTACGCCAAGGTCGAGAACCTCACCGACACCGACCCGCCGCTGCTGGCGGAATCGAGCATCACGGTCGCGCTGGCGACGCTGTCGCAATATCACGACCTGCGCGGGCGCGTGGTCGGCGTCGGCGCGCGGCTGCGCTTCTGACCGTGCCTTCTGGGAGAGAGACTATGCGCATCGGATTCCTCGGTACCGGGATCATGGGCCGGCCGATGGCGGGCCATCTGCAGGCCGCCGGGCACGAGCTGCTGCTGGCGCCGCATCGCTCACCGGCGCCCGAGGAGCTGGTGGCGGGGGGCGCCACGCTCCACGCCAGCGCGCGGGAGCTGGCGGCGGCGGCGGACGTCGTCATCCTGATGCTGCCCGACACCCCCGACGTCGAGCGCGCGCTGTTCGGCGAGGAGGGGGTCGTCGCCGGCCTGCGCGCCGGGACGCTGGTGATCGACATGAGCTCGATCGATCCGATCGCGACGCGCGATTTCGCCGCGCGCGTCGCCGCGGTCGGCTGCGACTATGTCGATGCACCCGTGTCGGGCGGCGAAGTGGGCGCCAAGGCGGCGACCCTGACGATCATGTGCGGCGGCAGCGACACGGCCTTCGCGCGCGCGGAGCCGCTGTTCCGCGCCATGGGCAAGAACGTCACGCTGGTCGGCGCGGTCGGCGCGGGTCAGGTCGCCAAGGTGGCCAATCAGATCATCGTCGCGCTCAACATCGCGGCGGTGGGCGAGGCGCTGGTGTTCGCGTCCAAGGCGGGGGTCGATCCCGACAAGGTGCGCGCGGCGCTGCTCGGAGGGTTCGCCGGGTCGCGCGTGCTCGAGGTCCATGGCCAGCGCATGATCGACCGCAGCTTCGCGCCGGGCTTCCGCATCGCGCTGCACCAGAAGGATCTCAACCTTGCGCTCGGCAGCGCGCGGTCGCTCGGGCTGGCCTTGCCCGGCACCGCGGGCGCGCAGCAGCTGTTCAGCGCCTGCGTCGCGCGCGGCGGCGCCGACTGGGATCATTCGGCGCTGGTGCGCGCGCTCGAGGCGCTCGCCGACCATGACATCGCGCGGACGGACGCGTGAGCGCGCTCGCCGACCGCTGGTCGCGCCGCGGGGTGATGCAGGCGCTGTCCCTCGCCGGCCTCGGCGTCGCCGGTGGCGCGACGGCGCAGCCCGGCACGACACGCACCGCCGGCTTCGATCCGAAGCGCTGGTGGCTCGGCGACTATCGCATCGTCCAGACCAATCTGCGCGAGATCGACGCGCGCGAGGACCCGCGCGCGATCGCGCGGGCGGTGCGCGCGTTCGGCGGCAACACGATCGTGTCGAACATCGGCGGCATCGTCGCCTTCTACCCGACGGCGCTGCCCTATCAGCGGCGCAACCCCTATCTGCGCGGTGATTTTGTCCGCGGCATGATCGACGCCGCGCAGGCGGAGGGGCTCGCCTATATCGGCCGCTTCGACCTCTCCAAGGCGATGAAGCCGGTGTATGACGCGCATCCGGACTGGTTCATGCGCAATCGCGACGGGACACCGCGGACCTTCGCCGGCACCTACCAGGCCTGCCCCAACGGTGCATGGGCCAAGGAGTACGGGCTCAAGCTGCTGAGCGAGGGGCTCACGCGCTACAAGCCCGACGGCATCTTCTTCAACATGACGGGCTATCCGCGCACCGACTATGCGAATGTCGATCACGGCATCTGCGTGTGCGACAATTGCGCGGCGGCCTTCCGCGCGATGTACCATCGCGATCTGCCCGCGCGCGAGGGCTTCGGCGATCCCGCCTGGCCCGATTATCTCGACTTCCAGGCGCGCACCTCCGAGGAACTGCGCCAGCGCATCTCCGCGCATATCGCGACGCTCGCGCCCGGCGTGCCGATCGCGCAGCACGACAGCATCGAGCAGGTCGGTCGCGGCGAGGTTCAGCGCCGCGTCGATCGCGCCGCCCCCGAATGGGCGCACCAGTCGGGCGAGCAATGCCGCGGCGCGCTCGCGCGCAATCCCGGCAAGCCCTGGTCGTCGACCTCGACCGCGCACGTCGATTATCCCTGGCGTCAGGTGACCGAGAGCGCGGCCTATCACGCGAATCGCTTCGCGCAGGCGATGGGGGTGGGGGCCAAGCTCGACCTCTATCTGATGGGCACGATCGCGGATCAGGACGACCCGACGTACCTGCCCACGGTGTCGCGGCTGTTCCACTGGCGCGCCGCCAACGCCGCGCATTATGCGGGAATGGCGGAGGACTCGCGTGTCGGCCTGTATCAGTCGGGCGCGACCGCGCGGCGCGGCGGGATGACTCCTCATGCGGCACGCCAGACCGCCGAGTTCCGCGGCCTCTACAGCGCGCTCGTCGATTCCCGCGTGCCGTTCCGGCTCGTCAGCGACGCGCGCGTGGCTGACGGCAGCGACGATCTCGCCGGCTATGACGTGATCCTCTGCCCCAACGTCATGCTGCTGTCCGACGCCGAGGCACGCGCGCTCGACGCCTTTGTCACGCGCGGCGGCACGTTGATCGCGACGGGGCTGCTCGGTGCCTATGACGAGCGCGGCCGGTCGCGCGCGACGGTGCCGCTGACGGCCTTTCCCCTGACGCGCTACGCCGCCCCCCGTCCCGCGGAAGGATGGACGCTCGACCCCGCGCGCGGCGCGATCGCGGTGGCGGGCCGCGTCCCGCTCGACGGCGATTACGTCGGCGGAGACGGGCGCGCGGGGGCCGAGGCGCTGATGCGCTTCGCCCCCGATCAACGTTATGGCCCGCCGGAGTTCAGCTATGCGGTGCCCGGCGACGCGCCGCGCCGCGATCCCGGTATCGCGGTGCGGCGGCACGGGCGCGGCGAGGCGATCCACGTGCCGTGGTGGCTCGGCTGGCATTATCATCGCGACGGGCTGGCGGCGCATCGCGAGATCGTCGCCGCGCTGGTGGCGCGCGGCCAGCCGGCGCCGCGCTACCGCCTCGAGGGCGCCGGTCCGGTCGAATTGATGACGATGGCGCGCGCCGACGGCACGGCGCTCGTCACGGTGGTGAATTATGCCGGGCAGCGTGACACACGCTACGTCGATCCACCCGCGGTCCACGACCTCCGGCTCGGCGTACGGGGCGCACCGCGCGGCGCTCGCGCGTTGGTCGCTGGGCAGGCGATCGCGGGGACGCGCCGCGCGGGCGACGCCGACCATCTCTGGTTCGCCTTGCCGCCGGTGCCCGCGTTCGAGGCGGTCTTGCTCGGCGCCTGAGCGATCGTCCTTCCGGCGGGCGCGTCGCGGCGCTATATTCCTGACATGGTTCCAGGCGCCTCCCGATGAACGCACCCTCGCTCCGCCCCGCCAAGCTGGCCGACGCGATCGCCGAGCATGTCCAGCAGATGATCCTCGAGGGCGCGTTGCGACCGGGCGAGCGGTTGCTGTCCGAGCGCGAACTGTCAGCCAAGCTCGATGTCTCGCGCCCTTCTCTGCGCGAGGCGCTCGACAAGCTGATCGCGGCGGGCTTCCTCACCACCAACGCGCAGGGTGTCGCGCATGTGAGCGACCAGATCGGCAAGAGCCTGCGCGACCCGCTGCTCCAGCTGATGGATACGCCCGAGGCGCGGATCGACTGCCTCGAGCTGCGCGCCGAGATGGAGGCCGCCGCGGCTGCCTTCGCCGCCGAGCGCGCCTCGTCGGTCGACCGCGACGCGATCACGCGCTGTTTCGAGGCGATGGTGGCCGCGCACGGGGCGCAGGACGTCGACGAGATCGCGCGGACCGACGCTGAATTCCACTTCGCCATCTATGAGGCGAGCCACAATCTCATGATGCTGCACTTCATGCGCAGCATCGAGGGCATCCTGCGCTCGAACGTCTACCTCAACCGCAAGAATCTCTACGAACATCGTCAGGAGAAGGACTCGCAGCTACGCGAGCATCAGGCGATCTACGACGCGATCATGGCGGGCGAGGTCGAGGCGGCGCGTGCCGCGGCGCGGCTGCACATGACGACCGCGATGCGCACCCAGCGCGAGATCCAGGAGGCCGAGCGCCGCCTCGAGGCGAGCATCCGCCGGCTCGCCCGCGGCGACATCGTCGCGCCGCGCCGGCGCAAAGCGGTGGACGCCTGACGCCGACGATATAGCGGACGGGACGGTGAGGGCGATCGTGCTCGCGTTGGCCCATGATCGGGCGCGCGGTGCTTGCCCGCCAGCCATCGCGGATCGAACCGGTATCAGTGCAGATGCGGCGGCCCAGTATGGGGCGGCGTCACGGATGCCGGCGCCCTTCACCGTCGTGCCATGAGGCTGGCGACGCGGAGAACCAGCGGCGGCGTTCCTCTCAGCCCGGGATCATCCACGGCAGCAGATGCTGCTGCACCATCACGATCACGCCGAGCAGCAGCGTCAGCGCCACACTGTGCTTGAAGGTGCGCGCGAGGATCGTGCCCTCATGACCGCGGCAGTCGGTGGTGCTGGTTCCCGTGGCGATATTCTGCGGCGAGATCATCTTGCCCAGCACCCCGCCTGACGCGTTGGTCGCTGCCATGAGCGTGGGATTGAGGTCGAGCTGGCGCGCCGCCACCACCTGCAGGTTGCCGAACAGCGCGTTCCCCGACGTGTCGCTGCCCGACAGGAACACCGCGAGCCAACCGAGGAAGGCCGACAGCAGCGGGAAAAGCGGCCCGACCGAGGCGACCCCCACCCCGAGCGTATAGGCCATGCCCGAATAGTTCATCAGATAGGCCAGCCCGACGATCGTCATCGTCGTCGCGAGCGGCAGGCGGATCTGCCGCAGCGTCTGCCGGCCCGCGGTCACGAGCTGTGCCGAGGTCAGCCGCACCAGCAGCGCGGTGACGATCGTGGCGACCAGGATCGCGGTGCCCGTGGCGAGCGGCTGGAACGACCAGACCGCGGCATAGGCCTTGCCGTAGGTCGTGATGAAGATCGCCTCGTGCAGGCCCGGCCAGTCGAGCTTGAACTCGCCGAGCGCGCTGACCTTCAGATGCACCCACAGGATCACGGTGATCGACAGCACGATCCACGGCAGCCAGCCTTTGAGCCCGGCGCCCGTCGCGACCGGCATGTCGTCGGCCGGGCGCAGCGCGAAGGCGGGATCGGGCGCGACGCGCCACAGCTTCACGAACACCAGCGTGGAGATCAGCGACGCCAGCGACGACAGCACGTCGGTGAGTGCATAGCCGAGGAAATTGGATGACAGGAATTGCATCGCCGCGAACGATCCGCCGGCGACCAGCAGCACCGGCCAGACGCCGCGCACCGCGCGGAGCCCGCCATAGACCGCGATGACGTAGAAGGGCAGCAGCAGCGCGATCAGCGGCAGTTGCCGGCCGACCATCGCGCCGAGCGCGACGTCGTTGAGCTGGGTCACCGCCCCCAGCGTGATGATCGGCGACCCCAGCGCGCCGAAGGCGACGGGCGCGGTGTTGAACATCAGCGTGAAGACGATCGCCTCCACCGCGGGGAAGCCGAGCGTCACCAGCAACGCGCTGGTGATCGCGATCGGCGTGCCGAAGCCGGCGACTCCCTCCAGCAGGCAGCCGAAGGAGAAGCCGATGACGATCAGCGCGACGCGGCGGTCGTTGGGCAGATGGCGCACCATCCAGGCGCTGAACGCGGCGAAGCTGCCCGACGCGACCGCGACATTGTACAGCAGCAGCGCGTTGAGCACGATCCACATGACCGGCCAGGCGGCGAAGGTCGCACCCGCCGCGACGCTGTTGAGCGCGAGCCCGGCGGGCAGCTGCCAGACGAGCACCGCGAGCGCGAACGCCACCGCCAACCCGGCGAGCGAGGCCTGCCACGCCGGGCGCCGCAACACGCCGAGCAGCACCAGCACCGTCGCGATCGGCAGCGCGGCGACGAGGAACGAGGGGAGCAGCCCGCCGGCAACGGGAGTCACCAGTTGATGGAACACGTCCTTCTCCCCTCGCTGTCATCGCACCTGTCGGTGTCGCCGGCGTGGATAGGACAGCGAGGCGAGGGGATCAATTGGATAGTTGAACTAGCCAAACTTAGTTACGCGGCGGATGGCCTCCAAGCCTCTCGCTCGAGAGGAGTCACTCACGAGGTCGCCCGCCGAGGCGCGCTCCACCATAGCGAGATCGGCTAAGATGGGCACGGCCGCGTCACTGGCATCCTAAGCAACCGGATCGTCGCTGACCCGCGCGCTCGCACCTTCTTCACCCTTGCGTGCCATGGTAAGAAAGATTAGCCATCATCGAAACGGGGAGAGGATGATGCACGACAGCGAAGCGCGCGGCATGACGATCGATCGTCGCGCGGTGATCGGCGGCGCCGCCGCGCTCGGGATCGCCGGCGCGACCGAGGCGTCCGGGGCGGTCGCGACCCCGTCGGGCGCCACCGGCTGGGAATGGGAGCCGATGCGTTGGGTGCAGATCTGCGCCACGGAGGATGACCCCGGTCGCTACGACAAGGCCTTCTGGCTCGATTTCCTGCGACGCACGCGCACGCAGGGCGTGTGCCTCAGCGCGGGCGGGGTCACCGCTTTCTACCCCACCGAGATCGCGCACCATTATCGCAGCCCCTTCCTGGGCGAGAGCGACATGTTCGGCGAGCTCGTCCGCGACGTCAAGGCGATGGACATCCGCGTGCTCGCGCGCGTCGATCCGCATGCGATGCGCGCCGACGTGCTCGCGGCGCAGCCCGGCTGGGTCGCGCGCGATGCGCAGGGCCAGCCCAAACGCCATCCGGCCGATCCCGAATTGTTCCTCACCTGCCCAAACGGGGCGGTCACGTTCGAGTGGATGCCGCAGGTGCTGCGCGAGATCGTGTCGCGCTATCCGGTGGACGGCGTCTTCGGCAATCGCTGGGCGGGCAGCGCGGGCATCTGCCATTGCGACGTCTGTACCACCAAGTTCCGCGCCGCCAGTGGTCGTGCCATCCCCGCCTCGCTCAAGGACGTCTCCGATCCCGCGGTACGCGCCTATCTCATCTGGGACGACGAGGTCCGCTACGCCCAGCTCGATGCCTGGAACAAGACGGTCACCGCCGCCAACCCACGTGCCTTCTTCACCCCCGGCACCTGGGGTCGGCTCGACCCGCGTCGGCTGCGGCGCACCGCGCGCGCGTTGTTCGCGGACCGCCAGGCGCGCAGCGGCAACGCACCCGCCTGGCTCAACGGTCGCAGCGCCAAGGAGACCGCCTGTCTGATGCCGGATCGTCCGGTCAGCGGCATCTTCGCGGTCGGCGAGACCGCGACGCCCTATCGCTTCATGGACTCGGTGCAGGCACCCACCGAGATCCGCGCCTATCTCCACGACGGGCTGGCCCATGGCTTCCGCCCCTGGATGACCAAGTTCAAGGCCGAGGTGTTCGACAAGCGATGGGTGCCGGCGGTGACCGAATCCTATGCCTGGCACGCGCGGCACGAGACCTACTTCCGCAACACCGACAATCTGGCGCGCGTCGCGATGCTCCACTCGGCGCAGACCGCGACTTATTATGTCGCCGAGCCGGTCGGTGGGGGCGCGGGCGGGCCTCAGGACGCGCAGTCGCTGCGCGGCGGATCGGACGATGCGGTCAACGGCTTCTACCAGGCCTTGGTCGAGGCGCGCGTCCCCTTCGCCTTCGTCGACGAGCGGCTGCTCGAACCCGCTGCGATCGACCGCTATCAGGCGATCGTCCTGCCCAACATCGCCGCCTTGTCCGACGCGCAATGTGCCGCGCTGCGCCGTTACGTCGAGCGGGGCGGCGCGCTGGTGGCGACGCACGAGACCTCGCTCTACGACGAATGGGGCAAACGCCGCGCCAATTTCGGGCTGGCCGACCTGTTCGGCTGTGACTTCGCAGGCCGTGTCGACCAGCGTGTTCCCAACAATTACCTGAGCGTCCGCGGGCCGCACCCGCTCACCGCCGGGTTGGACGATACGCCGCGGATCATGGGCGGGACCAAGCTGGTCCATGTGCGCCCGCGCGGACCGGTACCGCGCGCTGCCTTCACCGCCGTCCCCAGCTACCCCGATCTGCCGATGGAGAAGGTCTATACCGCGACGCGACAGACCGACACGCCGATGGTCTATGCGCGCCGGGTCGGGAAGGGGCGCGTGGTATATTTCCCGTTCGATCTCGACCGCACCTTCTGGGAGAATTCGACGGGCGATCATCTCACGTTGCTCGCCAATGCGGTGCGCTGGGCGACCGACGAGGAGCCGCCGATGACCGTCACCGGCCCCGGCCTGCTCGATCTGGCCTATTGGCGTCAGCGGCGCTCGCTCGCGGCGCATCTGGTCAACCTCACCAACCCCATGGCGATGCGCGGCTATATGCGTGAGGTCCTGCCTGCAGGGCCGTATCAGGTGTCGCTGCTGCTGCCGCCCGGCGCTACCCCGGCGCGCGTGCGCTTGCTCGAGGCCGAGCGCGACGCCAGCTTCCGGCGCGAGCGCGGGCGACTGATCGTCGACGTGCCGCAGGTCGCGCTCCATGAGGTGGTCGCGGTGGATCTCGCATGACCGTCCAGCCGCTCTCGCCGATCGCCGCCTGGGACGATGCCGCGGCGCGCCGCGCGCTGCGACGGTTGTTCGAGGCCGCGGTGGCGAGCGCCGACCCGGCGGTGGTGCTGCCGCCGCATCTGCCCGAGGCGCCGCGCGGGCGTTGCATCGTGGTCGGCGCGGGCAAGGCGGCGGCGTCGATGGCGGCGGCGGTGGACGCGGCATGGCGCGACGTCGATCTTTCCGGCGTGGTGGTGGTGCCTTACGGTTATGCCGCGCCCGCCGGACGCATCGCGGTGCGCGAGGCCGCGCATCCGGTACCCGATGCGGCGAGCGAGGCGGCGGCGCGCGCGGTGCTCGCCGCGGTCGACGGACTAAAGGCCGACGACCTCGTCCTGGTGCTGATCTCGGGCGGCGGCTCATCGGTGCTCGCGCTGCCCGCGCCGGGGATCACGCTCGCGGACAAGCAGGAGGTCAGCCGGCTGCTGCTCTCCTCCGGGCTCGACATCAAGACCATGAACATGGTGCGCCGCCGTCTGTCCGCGATCAAGGGCGGCAAGCTGCTCGCCGCGGCGCAGCCCGCGCGCGTCGTGACGATCGCGATCAGCGATATCCCGGGCGACGACGTCGCCTCGATCGCGTCCGGCCCCTCGCTGCCCGACACGACGACGCAGGTGGACCTCTCCCCCGTGGTCGCGCTGCTGGGTGACCGGCTGCCTCCCGCGGTCGCGGCGCGGCTCGGCTGCGTCCTGCCCGCCCCGGAGCCGGTCGGCGCGACGGAGATGCGGCTGGCGAGTACCCCGGCGGCGATGCTGGCCGCCGCGGCGACCGCGGCGCGCGCGCTGGGACTCGAGCCGATCGTGCTCGGCGATGATCTGGAGGGGGAGAGCGTCGCGCTCGGGCGCGAGATGGCGGCACGCGCGCGCCGCCCGGTGGGCGTGCCGACGGTGCTGCTGTCGGGCGGCGAGACGGTGGTGACGCTCGCCGGCGCGGCCGCGGGCCGTGGCGGGCGCAACACCGAATTCGCGCTGGCGCTGGCCTGCGCGCTCGACGGCGATCCGCGCGTCTGGGCCTTGTCGGCGGACACCGACGGCGAGGATGGCGGTAGCCGCGCGGCCGGTGCGCTGATCGCTCCCGACACCGTCGCGCGCGCCGCCGCGGTCGGCGAGGATGCGCGCGCGCGATTGGCCGGCCATGATAGTGCGACATTGTTCGACCGGCTGGGGGACCTGATCGTCACCGGTCCGACGCGAACGAACGTCAATGATTTCAGGGCAGTGCTGGTGCTGCCGGGAGAAAGACCATGATCCGGCTGGCCGCCAACCTTTCGATGCTGTTCACCGACCGACCCTTCCTCGATCGCTTCGCGGCCGCCGCGGCGGCGGGATTCGACGCGGTCGAGTTCGTCTCGCCTTACGACGAGGCCGCGGCGGACGTGGCGGAGGCGGCGCGGCGGCATGGATTGGCCGTCGCGCTGTTCAACCTTCCCGCGGGGAATTGGGCCGCGGGGGAGCGCGGCTTCGCTGCGGATCCCGCGCGTACCGATGAGTTCGAGCGCGGCGTCGAACAGGCGCTCGCTTATGCGCGCGCCACCGGGTGCACGACCTTGCATGCGATGGCGGGGAAGATCCCGCCTGAGGCGGATCGCGCCGCCTGGACGCGCGCGTTGGTCAGCAACGTCCGCCACGCCGCCGACCGCGCCGCAGCGGAGAAGATCACGCTGGTGCTCGAACCGATCAACACCCGCGTCGACGTTCCCGGCTATTTCTACGATCGCTCGGCCTCCGTGATCGAGGTGATCGAAGCGGTCGAGCGCGACAACGTCAAGCTCCTGTTCGACGTCTACCATCTCCAGATCATGGAGGGCGACGTCGCACGCTCGATCGAGCGGCTGCTACCGCAGATCGGCCATATCCAGATCGCGGGCAATCCCGGCCGCCACGAGCCGCGCGACGGCGAGATCAATTATGGCTGGCTGCTCCCCTATATCGACTCGCTCGGTTACGCCGGCTGGATCGGCTGCGAATATGCCCCCGCCGCCGGGACCGAGGCCGGGCTGGGCTGGGCATCGTCCTATCTGTCGCCGGCCTGACCGGGCGCGCCGACCGGCCGCCCGGCCGAGCGGCCGCTCAGGCGGGCGGCCGCGGCGAGGCCGCTGTGACCGGCCCATCCTGTCGTGACGCGAAGCCACCGGCCGCATCGCCTGAGGCCGGCGCCGGCCGCGTGACTCGCGGGGCGGCGACCTGCGGCCGAAGCGTCACGGTGGTGGGACGCGGGTCGGTCGGCGGCGTCGCGGGATGGGTGGGGCGGGGGCGGGGCGCCGGTGCGGCCGCGACCGGTGCGATCCCGGCCGCCGTGGCGACGCGCTGCTGCGCCAGCGGCAGATCGGGCGGCGCGCGCCCCGCCAGCGCGGTGCTGAGCCGCATCGCCGCGGCGGGCGACATGGCGCCCATCATCATCGCCAGCGATCGCCCGCGCATCCGCCGCGCGACCTGCGCCTGAAGATCGATGTCGAGTGCGGCGAACACCGGCGCGGCGCGATTGGGTTTCATCGCCTGATAGACATGCGCGAGATCGTCGACCGGGGTCGCGCTCGCATCACTGCCCGCGTTGCCGGCGCTGGCCCCGCCGGACCGACGCGCGTTCAACTGTGCCTGAACGCGCTGTTCGAGCGCGAGCGCGCTCTGCTCGCGCAGCTCCGCCGCCTGGGTCCGGCGCGCGAGCGCCTGATCGCGCTCGCTGATGCTCTGCGCGATCTGATTGCCGAAGCGATTGTCGGTCGCCGCTTCCCCGCCGGAGACGCCGGCGAGCGCGTGGGCGATCGTCGACGCCGCCGCGGCGCCCGCGGTCAGCGTCAGCAGCGAGGGACGCAGCAGCCGCGACCGCCAGCCGCGCCCGCCCGGCTTCAGTTCTGCGATAGGCGCCACGCTCCCCGGCTTCGATCCGGCATCCATCGTCATACCGCCGCGATCCTTCACGATCCTGTCCCCTCGACGAGCGCCACATCCGTCGCCGCACCGTTGGCCGCGCTCGCGGCAGGCGGCTCGCCGCCGGACGTGTCGTGCGCCGCTGCCTCGTCGTTGTCCTTCAGACGGGCGGTCGCGCGCTTCGGTGGCGCGTCACCCTCGGCCCCGCTCTCGGCCGGTGCAGGCGACGGCTGCCGGTCAGGCGCCGTCGCTCCGTTCAACGGCACCGCCGCGTCGGCGGGGTGTCGTGCGGCCTTGCCGGTGTCGGCCGCGGCGAGGATGCGGTCGGCGACTCCATTGCCGATGTCGATCATCAGCGACAGCTCGTCGCGCAGCGCGTGTAGCTGGTCGCGGACCGCGCGACCGTCACGCACCGCCGCGTCGAGTGTCGGCCCGTCGGTCGCCAGCACCGTTCCCAAGGCAGACAATGCCTGCTGCGACGCGGCGGTCGCCGCTTCCAGCGTCTGCACCACGTCGACCAGTCCCGACTGCCGCAGGGTGCGCACCGCGCGCGAGAGTCGCACGGTCTGCACCAGCACGCCCGCGCACAGCAGCGAGGTGACGATGTTGGTCACCAGGAAGGCGTCGATCATCGTGCCACCTCGCGGACCGCGGTGGAGAGCTGCACCGCGGCGAGCGCGCTGTGCGTACCGATCCGCCCGGCGGCGAGCGGGACGCCGCCGCATTCGAGCACCACGTCGCTGTCGGGGGCGCGATCGAGGCTGATCGTCCGTCCCGCGGCCAGCGCGAGATACTCGTCGACGCGCATCTCCTTCTCGCCCAGCACCGCCTCCACCTGCACCTCGGTGCGGAGCAGCTGGTCGGCCATATGCGCCTCCCACATCGTGTCGCGGCCGAGCTTCTCGCCGACGAAGCGCTGGAGCAGCTTCTCGCGGACCGGCTCGAGCGTGGCGAAGGGCAGCACCAGGTTGAAGCGACCGCCGCGCCCTTCCATGTCGATACGGAAGCTGGCCACCGCGGTGAGGTTGGTGGGCGCCGCGATCGCGGCGAAGCGCGGCGTCACCTCGACGCGCTCGAGCTGGAAGTCGACCGGTTCGATCGCGGCGAAGGAATAAGCGAAATCGTCGAGCGTCTGCTGGATCATCCGGCCGACCAGATGGGTCTCGATCGCGGTGAAGGCGCGGCCGTCGATGCGCAACTGCTGCGTCACGCGGCGCCCGCCGAGCAGCGAGTCGACCACCGCATAGACGAGCGACGAATCCACGGTCATCAGACCGTAATTGCCCCATTGCTTCGCGCGAAAGACGCCGATCATCGCGGGCAGCGGCAGATGGTTCATGAAGTCGGCGAACCGACTGGTGCGCACCTGCTCGGTATGCACGTCGAGCGAGTCCGAGGTGAGGTTGCGCATGCTCGTGCCGAAGGTACGCACCATGCGCTCGCACACGATCTCGAGCATCGGCAGGCGTTCGTGATGCGCGACATCCGCTTCGATCAGCGCGCGCAGGCCCGTGCGCCTGGCGGGACGCGGAGCGCTCTCGATCCCGAATAAGGCGTCGATGCTCGCCTGGTCGAACGTTTCGTTCGCGAGATCGTCCCCGTCGCGGGTCACCGCGTCGGCTGCCCCGCCCGCGTCGCTGACCGGCTCCGTCACGAGCGCTGATGGCGCGCTCGCGGCGTCCGCGGGCGGCGCCGGAGGCGCGGCGGGTGTCGTCGGCGCCTGCGCGTCTGCGGCCGGCGAGGTCTTGTCGGCGCTGGCTGCAGGATCCCGTGTCGGCGGGAGCGGCGCGGAACGCGCGGGCGGCGTCGCCGCGGGCCGTTGGCCTGGTGCCGGTCGCGCGGTCGGGGGAGACGCCGCCCCCGCACTCGCGCCTTGGCCAGCGCCTCGCTCACGCGGGGCGGTAGCGGCGTTCTCGGGACGGAGCGGGGCGGGGCTGCCGGCCGGCCGGGGTTCCTTGCCGCCGCTCATTGTTCGATCAGGTCCTGCACCAGCACCTCGTTGACGCGGTCACGCCCCAGCACGTCGCGCAACCGGACGAGGATCTCTTCCTTGACGCGGAACACCGCGGCCGAGCCGTTCAGATCCTCGGGCCGCAGCTCGCGCAGGAAGGATTGCAGCGTGTCCAGGATCAACGGCATGGACGCGTTGATGCGCGCCACCTGACCGCTGTTGGCGGCGACGATGACGAAGTGCAGCTTCAGGAAATGCTGTCGCCCGTCCGCGCTGCGTAGCGTCACCACCATCGGCGGGACGTCGACGTAGCGCGCCGCGTTGATCTCCCCCTCGCCCACCGCGGCGGCGTCGCTGCCGAACGGCCAGGCATCGGCCATCCAGAGCACGCCGGTGAGCAGCAGCAGGAGCCCGAGCACCACCCCGGTCGCGACCAGTGCGGTGCGTCGGCTCTCGGTCGCCGGCGGTGACACCGGCGCGCGGCGACCGCGATCGAATTTCAACACGTCGGCTCGTTCTGCCACGTCATACCTCATGCTTGTCGCCGAATTTCGGGCAGCGCCCCACCACCCGGCCCGGTTGGTCCTATTATAGGGGCGAGGATCGGGCAGTTGCCGGCGCACGACAGATTTCGGTGCGTGCCGGTCCAGCGACCCGGCAGCCCGCAGCGTAACGACAGGCGAGCGAGAGACAGGAATGGGTACCGACGTTTCGACCTACGTGCTGCTCAGCCACCAGGCCGCATTGCGACGACAATTGGATGTCACCGCCAACAACATGGCGAATAGTTCGACGGTCGGGTACAAGCGCGAGCAGGCCTTGTTCCGCGAGCAGGTGGAGCGCGTGCAGCGCGCCCAGATCGAGGATGCCAAGCGGCTATCCTTCGTGCTCGATTTCGGTGCGGTCCACGATGCCCGCCCGGGTGCCTTCCAGCCCACCGGCAACCCGCTCGACGTGATGATCGAAGGACCGGGTTATCTGTCGGTCGAGGATGCCGCGGGCGCGACTGCTTACACCCGGGCCGGCTTCGTCACGCTGCTGCCGAACGGCGAGCTGGGCACGCCCTCGGGCGCGCCGCTGCTCGACGAGAACGGGCGCCACATCGCGGTGCCGTCCGAGGAGCAGGCGAGCCTGCACATCGCGGAGGACGGCACCGTCTCGACCACCTCGGGCGCGATCGCGCGCCTCGCGGTGACCCAGTTCGACGAGTTGCGCGTGTCCGAACGCGGCGATGGATTGCTCAACGGCGCCGGCGGCCGGCAGCTCGGCGCCGCCGAGACGCGGCTGCACAGCGGCGGTGTCGAGGGATCGAATGTTCAGCCGATCGTCGAGACCACCAACATGATCGAGGTGCTGCGCGCCTATCAGCGCACCAGCGAGGCCGCCGCGGGCGTGGATGCGCTGCGCAAGATGGCGATCGCGCGCCTCGCCAAACCCGACTGACCCTTTCTCCTTCCACGACAGGAACAACGATATGCGCTCTCTGTCCATCGGCGCGAGCGGGATGCTCGCCCAGCAGACCAACGTCGACGTCATCGCCAACAATATCGCGAACATGAACACCACGGCGTTCAAGCGGCAACGCCCCGAGTTCGAGGACCTGCTCTACGAGCAGGTGAGCCGCCCCGGCGCCGTCACCAGCGCCGACGGCACGCGCGTCCCCGCCGGGATCCAGCTGGGCAGCGGTGTGCGCACCGCGGGCGTCTATCGCGTGCTGGAGCAGGGGCCGCTGAGCGAGTCCAAGAACAAGCTCGACGTCGCCATCGAGGGCCAGGGTTATTTCCGCATCGCGCTGCCTAACGGCGAGATCGCTTATACGCGTGCGGGTACGTTCAAACTGTCCGACCAGGGCGAGGTGGTGACCACCGACGGCTATCGCGTTCAACCCGACATGGCGATCCCGAACGGCGCGACCGAGATCGCGATCAGCCCGACCGGGCTCGTTCAGGTCAAGATGGCGGAGCAGACGCAATTGCAGGACGTCGGCCAGCTCGATCTCGCGACCTTCGTCAACGAGACGGGGCTGGAGGCGATCGGCGCGAACCTGTTCAAGGAGACCGAGGCCTCGGGGCAGCCCACCGTCTCCAATCCGGGGCAGACCGGGTTCGGCCTGCTCAAACAGGGCTATCTCGAATCGTCGAACGTCAACCCGGTCGCCGAGATCACCGCGCTGATCACCGCGCAGCGCGCCTATGAGATGAACAGCCGGATCGTGAAGACCGCCGACGAGATGCTCGCCACCACGACCCAGCTCCGGTGACGCGCCGACGTGAGGCGGCAAACGCGCTGCTCGTCGGCGCGCTGCTGGTCATCGGCTCGGCGGGCGGCGCCGCGCCGACCGGGCGGGAGCCGGTTTCCCGGCTGGAGCGTCCCGTCGAGGTGACGGTGCTCGCGCGACCGGTGGTCGCGGGGGCGATCGTCGCGGCCGAGGACCTGCGCGACTGGACCGCGGGGGACCAACCGCCGATGCGCGGTGCCTTGTCGGCGCCCAACATCGTCGGCCGTGCCGCGGCGCGCCGGCTCCCCGCCGGGGCGGTCGTGCGCGAGGGCGATCTGCGCGCGCCGCAGGTGATCCGGCGCGGCGAGCCGGTGACGATCGTGCTGCGTGACGGCGCCTTGACGATCAGCACGTCGGGGCAGGCGCTCAACGCGGGCGGGCTCGGTGAGACCGTCCGCGTGCTGAGCGACTCGACGCGTCGCACGCTCTCGGGGCGGGTCGAGGCACCGGGGCGGGTGCTGGTCTCGAGTTAGGATGAGGAACGTTTGATGAGACTGTTACCCCGTCGCAGCATGCTGCTGATCGCGACGACGCTGCCGCTGCTGGCTGGCTGCGGCGCGGTCGGGCGGCTCAAGGCGGTGGGCAAGCCGCCGCGGATCGAGCCCGCCGAGACGCCGGTGGCGCCGACGGTGACCCCGTCGCTCGGCGATCAGGCGCGCGCCGGGCGCGACCCCGCCGCGATCGCCGAGCCGGGGGCGAGCGCCTCGCTGTTCCGCACCGGCGCGGGCGCCTTCTTCCACGGCCAGCGCGCCGCGCAGGTGGGGGACATCCTCACCGTGCGCATCAGCATCGCCGACAGCGCCTCCCTCGACAACAAGTCGAGTCGCGCGCGCAGCGGCAGCGAGAGCGTCGGCCTGCCGAACCTGCTCGGGCTGGAGAATACGATCAGGAAGGTGCTGCCGTCGGGGGCCGATCCGGCGACGCTGGTCAACACCAAGAATGCGTCGGGCAGCACGGGTTCGGGCAATACGTCGCGCAGCGAGCAGATCAACACGGTGGTGGCGGCCACGGTGGTCGGGGTCTTGCCCAACGGCAATCTGATGATCCGCGGGCATCAGGAAGTGCGCGTCAATTTCGAGCTGCGCCAGCTGCTCGTCACCGGGATCGTGCGGCCGCAGGATATCGCGCGCGACAACAGCATCCTCAGCAGCCAGATCGCCGACGCGCGCATCAGCTATGGCGGCCGCGGGCAGCTCACCGACGTCCAGCAGCCGCGCTGGGGACAGCAAGTGTTCGACGCGGTCTTCCCGTTCTGATCCTTCCGCGGCGGGTCGGCGGGCGACGGGGTGCCGCGGTCGGCCAGCCCCCCTTGGCCTGAACGATCCCGATCCGCTGCGGGCCAGCCCGCGGCGGTGGGGATGAACGCGCGCGCGTGAGGCGCGACACGGCCGCCGTCGTCTCCCTACCAGCGCCCGTCCCACGGCGGGACATGCCCAGATCGCCGCTCCGACCCGCCTGTCGCTCCTCCCGTCGCTTGGTTAATGACCGCGTGACGGTGCCGTGGCGTGCTGGCATGACAAGCGCATGCCAGCATCGCGTCAGGCGGTGCCGGCTGGGTAAAGGGAGAAAATGATGCGTGTTCGTTCGGTCTTGATCGCGGGGTGCGGCATGGCGATGCTCACCGCCTGCGCGAAGAAGGACGTGACCCCGCTACCGCCGCCCCCGCCGCCCGGAGCGGTCGCGGGCAGCAGCGCGGCGGATCGCGACGGCGACGGCATCGTCGACGGCTATTACACGTCCGACGGCATCTACCATCCTTACGCACCGCCGGCGCCGCCCCCGCCGCCGCCCGCGCCGACCCGTCGCGGAGAACGCGGCTGATCACCGGCGCGCGGGGGGCGCGGCCGGGCCGCGCCGCCCGCCGCTGGCTGTTGTGCATCGCGCTGCTGCTCGCGGTACCGGCAGCGCCCGTACACGCCCAGGGCACGACGCGCGCGGCCTCGGGCGATACCGCGGAGCGCGCGGTCGCCGCGGCGCTGCGCGACCGTGTCGGGGGGTGGATGGGGCGCGTCTATGCGGCGCGCGGCTATCGTCCGCTCTGGGCTGAGGATGGTCGCCTCGGCCCCGCGGCCGACGCCTTGATCGCGGCGCTCGACGATTCGGCACTCGATGGATTGAGCTCGCATTACGGTGCGGACGCGCTGCGTGACGAGGTCGCCGCGGCGCGACGTGCCGGCGATCCGGCGATCACCGCCAAGGCGGAGATCGCGCTTTCCAAGGCCTTCACCCGCTACGTTCGCGACCAGCGCCGGCCGCGCGACGTCGGGATGATCTGGGCCGATCGTTCGCTGAAGCCGAAGCGTCCCAAGCCGGAAGCGGTGCTGCGCGCGGCGACCTTTCCACGCTCGTTCGCGCGCTACGTCACGGGCATGGAGTGGATGAGCCCGCATTATGTCCGCCTCCGCGCGCTGATGGCGCGCGCGCGCCGCGGCGATCTCGCGCCCGACCAGCAGCGTCGCCTGCGGCGCAACCTGGAGCGCGCGCGACTGCTGCCGGGGCCGTGGACGCGGCATATCGTCGTCGACGCGTCGTCGGGCCGGCTCTGGTATTATGAGGCGGGCGAGCAGGCCGGGACGATGAAGGTGGTGGTGGGCGCGCGCGAGACGCAGACCCCGTTGCTCGCCGGTGTGGTGCAATGGGCGATCGTCAACCCGTATTGGAATGTCCCGACCTATCTGGCGCGCAAGAGCGTGGCGCCCAAGGTGCTGGCAGGCCGGTCGCTCGCCTCGCTGCGCATGGAAGCGCTGAGCGACTGGAGCGCGCAAGCCCGGCCCTTGCCCGCGAAGTCGATTGACTGGCACGCGGTGGCGTCGGGCGCGCAGGAGATCCGACTGCGCGAACTGCCGGGACGTGGCAACTCGATGGGGCGGGTCAAATTCCTGTTCCCCAACGAGGAGGGCATCTATCTCCACGACACGCCCGACCGCGCGCTCCTCGCCAAGGAAGATCGCCATCTCAGCAACGGCTGTATCCGGCTGGAAAATGCCCCGGCGCTGGCGCGCTGGCTGACCGGTAAGCCACTGCCGAGCGCGACACGCACGCCCGAGCAGGCGGTGGCGCTTCAGGTGCCGGTGCCGGTCTATCTCACCTATCTCACCGCGACCGAGAGCAAGGCGCGCGTGGCGTTTCGCGACGACATCTACGGCCGCGACGCCGCCGGGGGCTGAGCCCCCTCACTTGGGCGTCGCTCAGCCCCGGTGCGCGAGGAAGGCGGGCAAAGCGGCGGCGCGGAGCGACAGCGCCGCCAGCGCGGGCGCGCGTTGCTGTGCGACGATATCGGGCACGGTGGCTGGCCTGCCGCTCTTGGCTCCCGCGTGCGTGGGGGCACGGGCGGCTTCAGAAGGATCAGCCGCTAACGCAGCCGCCTGCCCAGCAGGACCAGCAGCAGCCCGCCGATCGCGAGCGCGCTGCCATAATCGGCCCAAACCCGCTGATCGAGCATGAAGCTCGACCGCGGCCAGTGGATATAGCCGAGCCCCTGACCGATCCAGAGCACGCCCATCAGCGCCATCGCGGCGCCGAGCACGATCAGGATCGGTCGGACGCGCATCGGCTCAGCGCTGCGCCAGGGGCACGTAGCTGCGCTGCGTCGGTCCGGTGTAGAGCTGACGCGGGCGGCCGATCTTCTGATCGGGATCGGTGATCATCTCGTTCCACTGCGCCACCCAGCCGACGGTGCGGGCCAGCGCGAACAGCACGGTGAACATGCTGGTCGGGAAGCCGATCGCCGAGAGGATCACGCCAGAGTAGAAGTCGACGTTGGGGAACAGCTTCTTCTCGACGAAATAATCGTCGCTGAGCGCCAGCTCCTCGAGCCGCAGCGCGGTCTCGAACAGCGGGTCCTGCACGTTGAGCGCCGCGAACACCTCGCGCACCGTCTTCTGCATCACCGTCGCGCGCGGGTCGTAGTTCTTGTAGACGCGGTGGCCGAAGCCCATCAGGCGGAACGGATCGTTCTTGTCCTTGGCGCGCGCGATGAACTCGGGGATGCGCTCGGGCGTGCCGATCTCGTGCAGCATGTTGAGCGCCGCCTCGTTGGCGCCGCCGTGCGCCGGGCCCCACAGGCAGGCGATGCCCGCGGCGATGCAGGCGAACGGGTTGGCGCCCGACGAGCCGGCGAGCCGCACCGTCGAGGTCGAGGCATTCTGCTCGTGATCGGCGTGGAGGATGAAGATCCGATCCATCGCGCGCTCGACCGCCGGGTTCACCTCATAGGGCTCCGCCGGCACGCCGAACGTCATGCGCAGGAAGTTGCCCGTGTAGCTCAGCGAGTTGTCGGGGTAGAGGAAGGGCTGGCCGACGCTGTACTTATAGGCCATCGCCGCGATCGTCGGCATCTTGGCGATCAGCCGGTGCGACGCGATCATGCGCTGCTGCGGATCGTGGATGTCGGTCGAGTCGTGGTAGAAAGCGCTCAACGCGCCGACCACGCCGCACATGATCGCCATCGGATGCGCGTCACGACGGAAGCCGCGGAAGAATTGCGCGAGCTGCTCGTGGACCATGGTGTGGCGCGTGATCGTGCGAGAGAAATTCCCCAGCTCGTCGCCATTCGGCAGCTCGCCGTTGAGCAGGAGGTAGCACACCTCCATGAAGCTCGACTGCTCCGCCAGCTCGCCGATCGGATAGCCGCGGTGGAGCAGCACGCCCTCGTCGCCGTCGATATAGGTCAGCTTGGACTGGCACGACGCGGTCGAGGTGAAGCCCGGGTCATAGGTGAAGGCGCCGGTCTGCGCGTAGAGCTTGCGGATGTCGACCACGTCGGGGCCGACCGATCCCGACAACACCGGATACTCGAGTTCCTTGCCCGACAAGGCGAACTGGGCGGATTCGGTCATGGATTGTCTCCTGTCAGGCTTTGTGGTCCGCGATCCGAGCGAGGCTCTCGTCGCGTCCTAGAAGGACGAGTACGTCGAAGATCCCGGGCGAGGTCCTGCGTCCGGTAAGCGCGGCGCGAAGCGGCTGGGCGACCTGGCCGAGCTTGACGTCCGCTTCCTCGGCCACCTGGCGCACCGCGGCTTCGGTGGTCTCCGTATCCCAGTTGTGCACTGCGTCAAGCGCGACGTGCAGCCGCGCCAGCAGCGCGGGCGCATCGCCTGCCAGCAGCGCCGCCGCGTCGGGGTCGATCGCGAGCGGACGGGTTGCGAAGAGAAACGCGGTACCCTCGGCCAGCTCGTTGAGATTGGCCGCACGCGGCTTCAGCGCGGGCATGGCGGCGGCGAGCGTGGCACGCCGCGTATCGTCGGGATCGAAGCCGAGCCTCGCGGCGACCAGGTCGGCGAGCCGCGAGTCGTCGCTGGCGCGGATATAATGGCCATTGAGATGCTCGAGCTTCTTCAGATCGAACCGGCTCGGCGACTTGCCCACCGCGTCGAGGTCGAACCAGCGGATCGCATCGGCGCGCGCGATGATCTCGTCATCGCCGTGCCCCCAACCGAGTCGCAGCAGGTAATTGTCGAGCGCCTCGGGCAGGATGCCCATCTCGTCGCGATAGGCCTCGATGCCGACGGCGCCGTGGCGCTTGGAGAGCTTGGCGCCGTCGCTGCCGTGGATCAGCGGGATGTGCGCATAGACCGGGTCCGGCCAGCCGCCCTCGATCGCGTCCATCGCGCGATAGATCGGCAGCTGGCGGAAGGCGTTGTTGAGATGGTCGTCGCCGCGGATCACGTGCGTGACGCCCATGTCATGGTCGTCGACCACCACCGCCAGCATATAGGTCGGCGTGCCGTCGGAGCGGAGCAGGACGAGATCGTCGAGTTCGGCGTTCTGGACGGTCACCTCGCCCTGGACGCGGTCGTGGATCGTCGTCTCGCCCTCGGTCGGCGCGCGCAGCCGGACGACATAGGATCGGTCGGCGGGCCAGTCGCTGCGGTCGCGCCACGGCGAGCGGATGCGCAGCGGCTGCTTCGCCGCCTGCGCCGCGGCGCGCATCGCGTCGAGCTCCTCGCCGGTGAGATAGCAGCGATAGGCGTGCCCCGCCGCGATCATCCGGTGTGCCACGTCGGCGTGACGGTCGGCGCGGGCGAACTGATAGACTTCGTCGCCGTCCCAATCGAGCCCGAGCCAGCGCATGCCGTCGAGGATCGCGTCGATCGCGGGCTGGGTCGAGCGCGCGCGATCGGTATCCTCGATCCGCAACCGGAACGTGCCGCCGTGGTGGCGCGCATAGAGAAGATTGAACAGCGCGGTCCGCGCGCCGCCCAGGTGGAGGAACCCCGTTGGTGATGGGGCGAACCGCGTGACGACCGCGCCCTTGTTGATCTCGTTGGCGCTCAAGCGCGCTTGCTCCCAGGTTGGATGGTCGAATGGCTCGATCGGCCGCGTTCGCCCCTAGCAAAGCCTCCGCGCTGCATCAAATTCCACGCCGGGCCGGCAACGCTTTGGAACGCTGGCTGGAAGCGGAGCGCGATCAATTATTTCTATGGCTGCCGGTGGCGATTGGGGCAGGGGCGGCGGCGTGGTTCGCGCTGCCCGGTCCGGGCGCGTGGCTGGCGGTGATATTGATCGCGCTCGGCGTCGCCGCGGGAGCGGGGGCGGTGGGACGCGGCGGGCGTGCCCCGGCGTTCGCGGCGATGCTCGGTCTCGCCGTCGCGGCGGGAACCGGGCTGGCGTGGTGGCGCGCGCGCCGCGTCGCCGCGCCGGTGCTCGGTCGACCCGCGATCGTCCGGATGGCGGGCACGATCGAGAAGCTGGAGCCGCTTCCCGCGCGCGGACTGGTCCGGGTGACGCTCGGCCGCCTGCGGTGGGAACGACCGCCGCGCCCCGCGCCGCGCCGGGTGCGCGTGAGCCTGGTCCAGCGCGCGGTCCCCGCGACGCTGGCGCCGGGGACCGCGATCACGCTGCGCGCGCGGCTGATGCCCCCGGCGCCTCCGGCGGTACCCGGCGCCTATGATGCCGCGCGCGCCGCCTGGTTCGAGCAGGTCGGGGCGAGCGGTCGCGGGTTCGAGCCGATCACGGTTCACGACGATGCGCGTCCGGGCGAGGCCGGGGTACGCGACCGATTGACCGCGCACGTCACCGCCGCACTCGCCGGCAGCGCGGGCGGGATCGCGGCGGCGCTGGTCACCGGTGACATGGGCGCGATCGACGACGCCGACTCGCTGGCGATGCGGCGGGCCGGGCTGGCGCATCTGCTGTCGGTGAGCGGCCTCCATATCACCGCGACGGTCGGGATCGTGATGGCCGTGGTGCGACGGCTGCTCGCGCTCTGGCCACGGCTCGCGCTGAGCGGTCGGGTGCCGCTGATCGCCGCGGCCGCGGGCGCCGCCGCGGCGATCGGCTATACCTGGCTGACCGGCTCGCAGGTGCCGACGATCCGCAGCTGCGTCGCCGCGCTGATGGTGATCGCCGCGCTGGCGCTGGGACGCGAGGCGCTGACGCTGCGCCTCGTCGCCATGGGGGCGCTGGTCGTGCTGGTCGCCTGGCCCGAGGCGGTGGTGGGGCCGAGCTTCCAGCTCTCCTTCGCCGCGGTGGCCTCGATCGTCGCGCTGCACGAACATCCGCGCGTGCGCGCGCTGCTGATGGCGCGCGACGAGCCCTGGCCGCGCAAATGGACGCGCGAGGCGGCGTCGCTGCTGGTGACCGGGGCCGTGGTCGAACTGGCGCTGATGCCGATCGCGGTCTTCTACTTCCACCAGGCCGGCGTGTACGGTGCGATTGCCAATATCGTGGCGATCCCGCTGACCACCTTCGCGATCATGCCAGCGGTCGCGCTCGCGCTGATGCTGGACCCCGCGGGATGGGGCGGCCCGGCCTGGTGGGTGGCGGGGGAAGCGATCGCGCTGCTGCTGTGGATCGCGCAGACGGTCGCCGCTCTGCCCGGTGCGGTGCGCGCCATTCCCGCGATGCCGTTGGGCGCCTTCGCGACGATGGTGGGGGGCGGGATCTGGCTCGCCCTGTGGCGGACGCGCTGGCGCTATCTCGGCGTCGCGCCGTTGCTGCTCGGCGCGGGTTGGACCGCGCTGACGCCCGCGCCGGACCTGCTCGTCACGGGGGACGGGCGCCATCTCGCGGTACGGCAGCGGGACGGCGGGCTGGCGCTGCTGCGTGATCGCAGCGGGGGCTATGTTCGCGACGTCTTGGCCCAAAACGGCGGCTTGGACGGGGTGCCGGGGCTGCTCAGCCAGTCGCGCGAGGCGCGCTGCAACCGCGATCTGTGCTGGTGGCAGCAGCGGGTCGACGGACGATGGCGGATCGTGCTCGCGACGCGCAGCGCTTACCCGGTGCCGGTCGAGCGGCTCGCGTCGCTATGCGCGCGCGCCGACGTGGTGGTGAGCGAACGCCGGCTTCCGCGGCGCTGTCGTGCGCGCTGGCTGACGCTCGACCGTGCCGCGCTGGCGCAAAGCGGCGGGGTGGCGATCAGCTTCGCGCCCTCGCGGGTCATCACGGTGCGAACGCGCGGCGATGAACACCCCTGGGTCGCGGCGGCGCGGGTGGCCGAGGCGACGTCGGCCTCTTCCGGCGTGTCGCATGGCCACGCCCTCCCGCACCGACGATCTCGGCAGATGGACAGCGCGCCGCTGGAAGGAGCAACGGGCGATCCGCGGCGGCCATGACCCAGCGATGGTGGAGCGCAGTTCCGGGCCTCGCCTGTCAATCGTAACGGCGCAGGATCCCCGCCAGTTTTCCCTGCACGCGCACCTGGGTCGGCGCATAGCGCTGGGGATCGTACGAGCGGTTGGCCGGATCGAGCCGGATCATCGCCCCCTCGCGGCGGAAATATTTGAGCGTCGCCTCGCTCTCGTCGATCAGCGCCACCACGATCTCGCCGTCGCGCGCCACATCCTGTCGACGGATCAGCGCATAATCGCCGTCGAGGATCGCGGCGTCGACCATCGAATCGCCGGCGACCTCCAGCGCGAAATGCTCGCCACTGCCGAGCAGCGCCGCGGGAACGGGGAGGGTGGTCGCGCCCTCGAACGCCTCGATCGGCACGCCGGCGGCGATGCGGCCGTGCAGCGGGATCTCCACCACGTCATTGGCGGGAACGACGGGCTCGGCCGGGGCGCGGCGGGGCGTGCTCGCCGCCGCGCGCTTGGGTTCGCCGCGCTCGGGCGCCTTGAGCACCTCCAGCGCGCGCGCGCGGTTGGGGAGACGGCGAAGATAGCCGCGCTCCTCCAGCGCGCTGATCAGCCGATGGACGCCCGACTTGCTCTTCAGCTCCAGCGCGTCCTTCATCTCCTCGAACGAGGGCGACACGCCGCTCTCGGCGAGCCGATCCTCGATGAAGCAGATCAGCTCGTGCTGTTTGCGCGTCAGCATGTCCACACTCCCCAATCGCGAACGGATTAGGAACCTTTATGGAACACATGAGCGCGCGTCAAGCGATGGTGAGGATGTCCGCCGCATCACCCGCGCGCGCCGCGGGCGCGTGCGGCGCCCGCACGATCAGGCAGGTGGAGCGCGCCAGTGTCCGCAGCATCGAACTGTCCTGGATCGTCGAGGCGCGCACGCGGCCGTCGCGCAGCTCGGCGCGGAGATAGTCGGTCCGCTCGCCATTGGCGGGCAGGTCCTCGCCGAGGATCGCGGCGGTGGTCGCCGGGAAGGGTGCCGCCGCCCCAGCGAGATGCGCGACCAGCGGTCGGACGAACAGCAGCGCGGTGACGAAAGCGGAGACGGGATTGCCGGGCAGTCCCACTACCGCCATCGCTTCGCGCCGCCCCGCGAGCATCGGCTTGCCGGGACGCAGCGCGATCCGCCAGAAGTCGAGCGCGACCCCCGCGGCCGCCAGCGCGGGCCGCACCAGGTCATGATCGCCGACCGACGCGCCGCCGGTGGTCACGAGCAGGTCGGCCTCGACTGCGGCGAAGGCCGCGGTGAGAACGTCGAGCCGATCGGGCAGAATGCCCATATCGACGATCTCCGCGCCCGTGCCGGCGAGCAGCGCGCGCAGCAGCAAGCGGTTGGACTCGGGCAACGCCTCGCCGGATGTGCCGGGCTCGGCGAGTTCGTCACCCGTCGCCGCCACGGCGACGCGGACCGGCCGCGCGATTGCGACGTGCGCCACACCGCCCGTCGCCGACACCGCCAGCCGGGCCGCGGTGAAGCGCTCGCCACGCGCGACCAAGATGTCACCCTCGCTGAAGTCGAGCCCGCGCGCGCGCACGTTGCGCCCGCGGTAGGAGGGACCGTCGCCGTCGAGCGCGACGTGATCGCCCGAACGCCGCGCTTCTTCCTGCACCAGCACCGTGTCGCTGCCCTCGGGCATCACCGCCCCGGTGAAGATCCGCACCGCGTCGCCTGGACCGATCGCACCGCCGAAGGGCGCGCCCGCCGCGCTCTCCCCGACGACGCGGAGCGGACGCGACAGATCGTCGAAGCGAAGCGCGTACCCGTCCATCGCCGACACCGCCTGCGCGGGCTGGGTCCGGCGCGCGATGACGGGGGCAGTGGCCCAGCGTCCCAGCGCCTCGGCGAGCGGTACTTCGATCGATGGCACCGGCGTCCCCAGCGCGAGCACGCGCGCCTGCGCCTCGGCGACGGGCAGCAGTCCCGACATCAGGCGCGCCAGTCTCCCGATCGACCGCCGCGCTTCTCGATCACGCGGACGCCGCCGATCACCATCGCTTTGTCGAGGGCCTTGGCCATGTCGTAGACGGTGAGCAGCGCGACCGATGCCGCGGAGAGCGCCTCCATCTCCACCCCCGTCTTGCCGTCGGTCGCGACGGTGGCGGTGACCGCGATCCCCGCCTCATCGACGGCGAGGTCGATCGCGACGCGGCTGAGCGGCAGCGGATGGCACAGCGGGATCAGATCGCTGGTCCGTTTCGCGGCCATGATCCCGGCGACGCGCGCGACCGCGAGCACGTCGCCCTTGGTCGCCGTGCCCGCGCGGATCGCGTCGATCGCCGCGGCTGCCATGTCGATCCGCCCGACTGCCACCGCCTCGCGCCGCGTGACCGCTTTGGCGCCGACGTCGACCATGTGCGCCGCCCCGGCGGCGTCGAGATGCGTGAGCCCGGCCACCTCAGCCGACCAGCGCGCGCGTGGCGGCGGCGACGTCGGACTGGCGCATGAGTGCCTCGCCGATCAGGAAACAATGCACGCCGCGGCGGGCGAGCGCGTCGAGGTTGTCGCGCGTCGACAGCCCGCTCTCCGCCACCAGCAATGTCCCGGCGGGCGCGCGCGCGGCGAGCTGCTCGGTCCGCCGGACGTCGACCTCGAAGGTCCGCAGGTCGCGATTGTTGACCCCGATGAGCCGCGAGCGCAGCCGGGTCGCACGGTCGAGCTCGGCCGCGTCATGCACTTCCACGAGCACGTCGAGCCCCTGCTCGATCGCCGCCGCCTCGCATTCGGCGAGCGCGCCGTCGTCCAGCGCGGCGACGATCAGCAGGATCGCGTCCGCCCCGACGCTGCGCGCCTCGGCGGCCTGCCACGGGTCGACGGTGAAATCCTTGCGCAGCACCGGGAGGTCACAGGCCGCGCGCGCCGCGACGAGATAATCCTCATGGCCCTGGAAATACGACGCGTCGGTCAGCACCGAGAGGCAGGCGGCGCCCGCCTCGGCATAGGCCCGCGCATGTGCCGCGGGGTCGAAGTCGGGCCGGATGAGGCCCTTGGAAGGGCTGGCCTTCTTGATCTCGGCGATCAGAGCGTGTCGGCCCGCGGCCACCGTCCGCTCGAGCGCGGCGACGAAGCCGCGCGGTGCCGACCGGGCGGCGGCGCGCGCGCGCAGGTCGGCGTCGCTGATGGCGGCGCGGCGCGCGCGCACCTCGTCGCGCTTGGTGGCGCAGATATCGGCGAGGATGGTCATGCGTAGGCGATCCAGCGGTCGAGAAGCAGGTTCGCGTCGCCGCGGTCGAGCGCCTCGGCGGCGCGCGCGGCGCCGTCGGCGAGCGTGGCGTCGCGTCCCGCCAGCACCAGCGCCGCGGCGGCGTTGATGAGCACCGCGTCGCGATACGCACCGCGCTCACCACCGAGCAGTCGGCGCAACGCCAGCGCGTTATAGGCCGGGTCGCCGCCGCGGATCGCCAGCGTCGGATGGCGCGCCACGCCCGCGTCCTCGGGCACGATCCGGGCGGGCAGCGCCACCGCGCCGATCGACACCACCTGGGTCGGCCCGGCGCCGGAGATCTCGTCGAGCCCCTCTTCGCCCGCGACCACCAGCGCCGCTTCGCTGCCGAGTTGCGCCAGCGCCTCGGCGTAGATCGGGGCATAATCGGGGCGCGCGATGCCGAGCAACTGGCGCGTCACGTGCGCCGGGTTGGCGAGTGGCCCCATCAGATTGAAGATGGTGCGCCGGCCGAGCCGCCGCCGGATCGGGGTGATGCGGCGCATCGCGGGGTGGTGGTTCCCCGCGAAGAGGAAGCAGATGCCGAGATCCGCGAGCGTCGCCTCGGCCTGCGCCCCGGCGCGTTCCATGTCGAGCCCGAGCGCCTCGAGCGTGTCCGCCGCGCCCGCCTTGGACGAGGCGGCACGGTTGCCGTGCTTGGCGACCGGCACCCCGCAGGCCGCGACGATCAGGCTGACCGCGGTGGAGACGTTGAGCGTGTGCTGTCCGTCACCGCCGGTGCCGCAGACGTCGATCGCGCCGGCGGGGGCGCTGATCGGGATCAGCCGGTCGCGCAGCGCGCGCGCCGCGGCGGCGATCTCGATGCTCGTCTCGCCGCGCAACGACAGGTCGAGCAGGAAGCCGGCGATCGCCTCCTCGCTGGCATGGCCGTCGAGGATGTCCGCGAACGCCTGTGCCGCGCTCTCGCGCGACAGGGGCGATGCGGGATCGGGCAGGGCGGCGACCGTCGTCACGCCGCCGCCCTGGTGCCGTGCGCGATCCCGGCGAGCCGCAGGAAGTTGGCGATCAGCGCATGGCCATGTTCGGTGGCGATGCTCTCCGGGTGGAACTGGACACCGTGGATCGGCAGCTCGCGGTGGCGCAGCCCCATCACCGAGGCGTCGGCCGCGGTGGCGTTGACCGCGAGCGATGCGGGCACGTCGGTCACGATCAGCGAGTGATAACGCGTCGCGGTGAAGGGCGAGGGCAATGCCTCGAACACGCCGGTGCCGTCATGCTCCACCGGACAGGTCTTGCCATGCATCAGCCCGCCGCGGACGACGCGGCCGCCGAAATGCTGCCCGATCGCCTGGTGCCCCAGGCAGACGCCGAACAAGGGGCGCCGCTCGTCGGCGCAGGCCGCGACCAAATCGAGGCTGATGCCCGCCTCATTGGGGGTACAGGGCCCTGGCGAGATCAGGATCGCCTGCGCGCCGCTCGCCAGCGCCTCGGCCGCGGTCAGCTCGTCGTTGCGCACCACGCGCACCTCGGCACCCAGCTCCATGACATAATGGACCAGGTTCCAGGTGAAGCTGTCGTAATTGTCGACCACCAGGATCATGGCGCCTGCCATAGCCGATGCGCGCCACACCGCAACACGCGCCGCAGCACGCGCGACGAAAGGAATCTTGCAGCCCCGCAAACATTCGACATAGCGGGGCCATGTGGCGGGTGGAGCCACCGGGCCTATGTTGCGTTGGTCGCGCGAGGAGAAAGTCGATGCTGCGTTCGGTTCTGATGGTTGCCGCCGGGATCACGCTGCCGCTCGCCGCCGCGGCGCAGACCCAGAGCGCGGGAGATGCCGGGCGCACGCCGCAGCGCGTGCGCAGCGTCACGCTGCAGGGCAACGAAGCCTGTCCGCCGTCGCAGGGCGACGAGGTGGTGGTGTGCAGCCGCATCAATCCCGACGAGCAGTTCCGCATCCCCAAGGAATTGCGCAACACCGCCGAGCCCGCGGCGAAGAACCAGGCATGGACCAACCGTGTCGCGGTCGCGGATCGCGCCAGCCGCGTCAACGGCGGGGTGCCGGACAGCTGCTCGCCGGTCGGCAGCGCGGGTCAGACGGGCTGCGCGCTCGCGATCAACAATGCCTTCAAGGCGGAGAAGCGCGCGGCGGAGAAGAACGACTCGATGATCCCGGGCGGCCGCTGACGATCGCGCCGCGACGTCGCCGCGCGCGGGATGCCAGTCCGGATCACTGACCGAAGCGCGGCTCGCTCGCGGCGCGCAGCGCCTCGCGGGCGGCGGCGAACAGCGCGCCCGCCTTGGCCTCGCACTCGCGCTGTTCCGCGTCGGCATCGCTGTCGGCGACGATCCCCGCACCCGCCTGGACGTGGATCGTACCGTCCTTGACGACCGCGGTGCGCAGCACGATGCACGAGTCCATCGAGCCGTCGGGCGAGAAATAGCCGACACCGCCCGCATAGGCGCCGCGTCGCTCGCTCTCCAGCTCGGCGATGATCTGACACGCGCGGACCTTGGGGGCGCCGCTCACCGTGCCGGCCGGGAAGCCCGCGAACAGCGCGTCGATCGCGTCGTGGCGGGGATCGAGCCGTCCCACCACGTTCGATACGATGTGCATGACGTGGCTGTAGAATTCGATGCCGTAGCTGTCGGTGACCTGCACCGTCCCCGGTGCGGCCACGCGCCCGACGTCGTTGCGCCCGAGATCGAGCAGCATCAGATGCTCGGCACGCTCCTTCGGATCCGCGAGCAGGCTGTCGCGGTTGGCCGCATCCTCGGCCGCGGTGCGCCCGCGCGGGCGCGTGCCGGCGATCGGCCGGATCGTCACCTCGCCGTCGCGCGCGCGGACGAGGATCTCGGGGCTGGAACCGGTCAGCGCGAAACCGGGCAGATCGAGATGGTAGAGAAAGGGCGACGGATTGATCCGCCGCAGCGCCCGATACAATTCGAAGGCCGGCAACGGGAAGGGCGCCGAGAAGCGCTGGGCGAGCACGACCTGGAAGATGTCGCCGGCGGCGATATAGTCCTTCGCCCGCGCGACCATCGCGCGATAGCGTCCTTCCGGCAGCACGGGGGCGAGCGACAGCTCGGCGGCGTCGATGCGGGGCGGCGGTGGCAGGGTCGCCTGGGCGAGCCGCGCTTCCACCAGGTCGAGCCGTTCCTCGGCCGCCGCCACCACCGCCTCGGGCGCCTCGGTGCCGGGCCACACCGGCGCGACGAGGAACAGCACGTCGGCGAGGCGATCGAAGACCAGGATCACCGTCGGCCGGACGAACATCATGTCGGGCAGGCCGAGCGCGTCGCCCGTCGCCGCGGGCAGCCTCTCGACCAGGCCGATCGTCTCATAGCCGAGATAGCCGACCAGGCAGGCGAGCGCTCCCGGCAACTCGGCGGGAACGTCCATGCGGATGCTCGCCACCAGCGCGCGCAGCGCGGCGAGCGTCGGCTCGGGGCTGGCGACGAAAGCGGCGCGGTCGCGCAACCAGTCGCGGTTGATCTCCGCCCGGTCGCCGCGCGCGCGGAGGACGAGATCGGGGGCGAGGCCGATCAGGCTGTAGCGCCCGCGGACCGCGCCGCCCTCGACCGACTCGAGCAGGAAGTCGCCGCGGCCCGGTTCGATCAGCTTGAGCGCGGCGGCGACCGGCGTCTCGGTATCGGCGATGCGGCGCCGCCAGACCAGCGCGGGACGACCCGCCGCGAGCGCGCCGCGCGCCGCCTCGGCGCTATTGGCCCCCGCCACCGAGCAGGTCCTTCTTCAACTGCGCGATCGCGTCATCGTGACGCTTGGCGCCCTGCACCTTGGCCACGGCATTGGCGAATTGCTGGGCATATTCGGGACCGACCGCGCGGCCGAGATCCGCGCGGGTCGCCTGGATCAGCGGCGGTTGCTTGCTCGCATCGCCGCGCACGACCTGGTCGAGCTTGAGCACCAGCCAGCCCTTGCCATCGGGCGAGGGGATCGCGCGCGCGGTGCCGGCCGGCATGTTGAACAGCGCCGCGAGCACCGGGTTCACCTGACCGCGATTGGCCGTGATGTCGCCGCGCGACGCGCTGATCGGCTGGACCGGCGGCGCCTTCACGCCCGAGGCGGCGAGCGCCGCGGGCAGGGCCGCGCCGCCCTTCACCTTGGCGACCAAGGCGTTGGCCGCCTGTTGCGCGGCCTGGGCGGCACGGTCTGCGGTGAGATCGGCGACCACCCGCGCGCGCGCGGCGGTGAGCGGCAGCGGGGTGGGGCGGATCACCCGGTCGAGCGCGACCACCGCGAAGCTGCCATCCTCGCCGAGGTTCACCGTCGTCGGCGTGTCGCCTTCCTCGGCGGCGAAGGCGGCGGCGACCACCGGGGTCAGCTTGGGGTCGGCCGCTGCCTGCGGCTGGTCGGGATTGGTGCCGTCCTGGAGCAGCGCGGGAGTCGTCTGCGCGGCGAGCTTCTGGTCGGCGACCACCTCGGCGATATTGGCGTTCTCGCCGAGCGCATCGTCCACCTTGTCGCGGATCGCGCCGATCGCTTCCTTGGTCTTGCTCGCGCGCAGCTGGGCGACGATCTCGTCGCGTGCCTGCGCCAGCGTCTTGCCCGGATCCGCGGTGACCTTGTCGACGCGCGCCACGACGAAGCCGATCGCGCCGCGCACCGGGCCGACCACCGCCCCGCTCGCCGCCGCCGCGACCGCCTGCGCCAGCGCGGGCGACGTCTGCGCCGCCAGCGCGCTCTGCTCGACGCCGGTGATCGTCCGCGCCTCGAGCCCGGCGGCGCGCGCCGCGGCGGGCAGCGGCGTGCCCGCCTTGACCTTGGCCGCGAGCGCGCCGGCGGCCTTCTCGTCGAGCACGGTCACCAACGTGACGTCACGCAGCTGCTTGGGCGCATAGGTCGCCTTGGCGTCGGCATAGGCCTTCTGCACCTCGGCGTCGGTCGGGTTCACTTGCGCGGCGACCTGCGCGGGGCCGACGCTGGCGTAGCGGATCACGCGCCGCTCGGGCGTGGTGTAGCGTGCGATGTTGCGCTGATACCATTGCTGCACCTCGGCATCGTTCGGCGGGGTCGTCGCCGGCAGCGCGGGCACGAGCGCGACCTGGCCGGTGCGGCGCTCGAGCAGCAGGGAGGCGTAGTTGAGCGCGACCTGCTGCGGCACCTGATGCGCGCCGATCGTCGGCTGGGTGAGGAACTGGACCATGATCTGGCGCGCGAACTGCGCCTGCACCTGCGCGTCGGTGAAGCCGCGCTGCGCGATCAGCCGCTCATAGGCCTGCTGGTCGAACTGGCCGGTCGCACCGGCGAAGGCGGGGATCGCCTTGAGCTCGCTTCCGATCAGCGCCCGGCTGACGCGCATGCCCTCGTCGCGCCCGAAGGTCTCGAGCGCGAGCGCGCTGACGTTGCGGTTGATCACCGCGTCGACCCCGCCGAGCTGGACGAACTGCGCCATGTCGAGCGTCGGTTGCTCCTGCCGTGCCTGGGTGAGCTCGTCGCGCGCCTGTTGGCGGATGTCCGCGGCGGTGACGCTCTGCCCACCGACGCTGGCGATCGGATGGCCGACCAGCCCCGTGCTGCTCGCCAGGCCGGTCACGTCCCCCGCCGCGAAGGCGAGCGCGATCACGATCAGGACACCGAAGGTGACGATCATGCCGACCTTGGAATGGATGATGCCGCGGAAAAAGGTGAGCATAAGCGAGCAGGGGACCGACAGAGTGAAGGCCGCGTCCTAGGGACAAGCCGAGGTGGCATCAAGCCGCCAGGCCGGTTATCGCGGCACCGAAACGAGAAGAGGGGATGGGGATGACGCGTCGCAAGCTGGTCGCGGGCAATTGGAAGATGAACGGCAGCCGCGAGTCGCTGACCGAGCTGGAGGCGATCGCGGCGGCCGCGGCGGCGAGTCCCTCGGTCGACGTCATGGTCGCGGTCCCGTTCACGCTGATCGCGCCGGCGAGCGAACGCGTGCCCGGGCTGATGATCGGCGCCGAAGACGTCCACGAGGCGGACAGCGGTGCGCACACCGGCTGCGTCTCGGCGCCGATGGTGCGCGAGGCGGGCGCGCGCTTCACGATCGTGGGTCATTCCGAGCGTCGCCATGACCAGCACGAGACCAGCCAGGACGCCTGGGCCAAGGCCGCGGCGGCGCATCGTCACCGCCTGCAGGTGATCCTGTGCTGCGGCGAGACCGGCGCCGAACGCGACGCGGGGCGCGCCGAGCGCGTGGTGCAGGCGCAGATCGAGAAATCACTCCCCGAGAATGCCGCGGGAGATTGGCTGACGCTCGCCTATGAGCCGCGCTGGGCGATCGGTACCGGCGCGACCCCGACGCTGGAGGACATCGCCGCGATCCACGCGATCGCGCGCGCCAAGATGCGAAAGCTGATCGGCGACGCGGCGAGCGGGGTACGCATCCTCTACGGCGGCTCGGTCACCGGCGACAATGCGCGCGCGATCATGGAGATGCCCGACGTCGACGGCGCGCTGGTCGGCGGCGCCAGTTTGACCGCGGCCAAGTTCCTGCCGATCGTCGCGGCCGCCGCGGAGGCCTGATCCGCGGCGCCGATCGCCGCGCCGTCGGCAGCGGCGGATCAGGCGCCGCGCGTGCGGGTCAGTTGGGGCGCGGCGGCGACGTCGCGGCGCCACCATCGACGGGGACCGGCCCCTGCGGCGTGGCGTCGAGCAGCGAGTCACCGCCGAGGGTGCGGTAGAGCGTGACCAGATTGGTCGCGCGGGTGAGTTGGGTCTGCACCAGTATCTGCTGCGCCGAGTAGAGCTGGCGCTGCGCGTCGAGCGACGACAGGAACGTGTCGATCCCGCCGCGATAGCGCGCGTTGGTGAGGGTGAGCGTGTCCTGCGCCGCCTCGTAGAAGCGGCGGTTGGCGGCGAGCTGCTCGGTGATCGTGCCGCGCCGCGCCAGGGCGTCGGACACTTCGCGGAAGGCTGACTGGATCGTTTGCTCATACGTCGCCAGTGCCGCGTCGCGCTGCGCGAGGCTGAAGTCGACCCCGGCGCGGCCCGCACCGGCGCGGAAGATCGGGTAGCTCGCGTTGGGCGCGACCGAATAGTTGAACGACCCGCTGTTGAAGAGCGTGCGCAGCGCGGTGCTGGCGAAGCCGACCAGCCCGGTGAGCGTGATGCGGGGGAACAGCTCGGCGCGCGCCGCGCCGATCTCGGCGTTGAAGGCGCGCAGCGAATATTCGGCCTGCACCACGTCGGGACGTCGCAGCAGCACGCCCGAGTCGATCCCCGCGGGCAATTCGCCGATCGTGGCCGCGGCCTGCTCGATCGAGCCGGGCAGCAGCGCCGGCGCAACCGGTGCGCCGACCAGCAGCTGAAGCGCGTTCACGTCCTGCGCCAGCAGCGTCTTCTGCTGCGCCAGATTGGCCTCGGCGGTGGCGAGGATCTGCTGCGCCTGGCGCAGGTCGGTGCGCGGCGCGACCCCGCCGCGCCGGCGGGCATCGGTGAGCCGGACGCTCGCGCGCGCCGCCGCGGCGGTCTGCTCCGCGACGGTGAGCAGGCTGCGGTCCGCGGCATAGGTGAGCCAGGCATTGGCGACATCACCCACCAGGGTCAGCCGGGTGGCACGAGCGGCCGATTCCTGCGCGAAATAACGCGACAGCGCCGCGCTGGTCAGCGAGCGGACGCGGCCGAACAGGTCGATCTCGAAGGCGGTGACGCCGAGCTGCGCCTGAAAGGTGCTGCGTGCCGAGGAAACCGTGGTGACGCCGGTACCGCCGGCGCCCGTTCCACCGGTTCCGGTCCCGCCGGTCCCGGTCCCGCCCGTGCCGGTTCCTCCCGTCCCGGTTCCCGCGCCGCCGTTGTTGGTGCCGGTCACCACGCCGCTGCTGCCGTTGTCGCGATAGCTGTAGGCGCCGGTGGCGTTGACCTGCGGGAACAGGTCGGCGCGCTGGATGCGATATTGCGCGCGCGTCGCCTCGATATTGGCCACCGCGACGCGCAGGTCACGGTTGTTGGCGAGTGCCTGGTCGATGATCGTCTGGAGGCGCTGGTCGCGGAAGATGTCGCGATAGGTGACGCTGGGCAGCCGCGCTTCCGACTGGCGCAGATAGGCGTCGCCGACCGGCCAGGAGGTCGGCACGGGGGCGGCAGGGCGGACATAGGTCGGCGCCAGCGAGCAACCGGCGAGCGCGGTGCCGGCGGCGAGCGCGACGAGCGCGGGGAGGCGGGTCATCGGGCAGGCTCCGGCGCGGGCAGCGCGGGGTGGTCGATCGGGCGCGGCAGCTGCGGCGGGCGCTCGCCGCCGGGGGTGCCGCCCCCGCCGCCGGGGCCGCCGTGATCGTCACCGCCCTCGCCCTCGTCCGGGCTCGGGTCGGCACCGCGGCGCAGGCCCTTGAGACCGTCGCGGAAGCCGCGGCGCACCAGCACGAAGAACAAGGGAATGTAGAAGATCGCCAGCACCGTCGCGGTCAGCATGCCGCCGATCACCGAGGTGCCGATCGCGATCCGGCTGTTGGCGCCCGCGCCGGTCGAGATCGCCAGCGGCAGCACGCCGAAGATGAAGGCGAGGCTGGTCATGATGATCGGTCGCAGCCGGATCCGCGCGGCGGAGAGCGCGGCGTCGATCACGCGCTTGCCCTTCTTCTCCTCCTGTTCGGCGAACTCGATCATCAGGATCGCGTTCTTCGCCGCCAGCCCCATCGTCGTCAGCAGCCCGATCTGGAGGTAGACGTCGTTGACCAGCCCGCGCAGCGTGGTGAACAGGATCGCGCCGATGAGCCCGAGCGGGATCACCAGCAGCACCGCGAACGGGATCGACCAGCTCTCGTACAGCGCGGCGAGGCAGAGGAAGACGACCAGGATCGACAGGCCGTAGAGCAGGGGCGCCTGCCCGGACGACAGCCGCTCCTGATACGACAGCCCGGCCCAGGCGACGCTGGTCCCCGGGATCTGCCCGGCGAGCTCCTGGATCCGCGCCATCGCGTCGCCCGAGCTCCTGCCCGCCGCGGCCGACCCCTGGAATTCGAACGAGGGAACGCCGTTGAAGCGCGACAGGATCACGGGCGCCTGGCTCCAGCCGATCCGCGCGAAGGCGGAGAAGGGCACCATCTGCCCGCCGCTGCCGCGAACGAACCATTGGTTGAGGTCGGTCGGCGCGGCGCGATAAGGCGCGTCGCCCTGCACGAACACGCGTTTGACGCGGCCGCGATCGATGAAGTCGTTGACATAGCGGCCGCCCCAGGCGGTCGACAGCGTCGTGTTGACGTCCGCCTGGCTCAGCCCGAAGGCGGCGAGCTTCTGCTGGTCGACGTCGACCTTGAGCGTGCCGACGTCGGGCAGCTCGGTCAGGCGCACCGCGGTGAGCGCGGGGTCGGCGTTGGCGAGCGCGAGCAGCCGGTCGCGCGCGTCGTTGAACTTCTCCGCGGTCATGCCGCTGGTGTTCTGCAGCTCCATGGTGAAGCCGTTGGACTGGCCGAGGCCGCGGATCGCGGGCGGCACCAGCGCGAAGACGCGCGCGTCGCGCAGGCCGCGGAACGCCGCGGAGGCGCGCGCCACGATCGCGTCGGCGGTATTCTCCTTGCCCTTGCGATCGTCCCACGGCGTCAGGTTGACGAAGCCCTGGCCGGTGTTCTGCCCGCTGACGCCGCCGCCGCCGCCGCCGCTGACGGTGAACATGGTGCGGACGTTCTTGCCCTCGCTGCCGGCGAGATAATCCTCGACGCGGTGCTGCACCTCCTCGGTGCGCGCGCGCGTGGCGCCGGCGGGCAGCTGGAATTGCACGATCGCGCTGCCCTGGTCCTCGGTCGGCAGGAAGCCCGTCGGCATGCGCAGGAACAGGATCGCGAGCAGCGCCACCGTCCCGGCATAGACCAGCAGGAAGATCCATTTGCGATCGATCACGCGGCGCACGCCGGCGACGTAGCGGGCGACGCCCTTGTCGAACGTGTCGTTGAACTTGTCGCGCGCGCGCTCGAGCAGATGCGCCACCTTGGGGAACTTGCGCCCCAGCCAGCTCTGCTCGATCGGATCGCCGTGCTCGTCGTGGCTCTGCTTGAGCAGCGTGGCGGTGAGCGCGGGCGAGAGGATCACCGCGACCAGCACCGAGAGCACCATCGCCGACACGATCGTCAGCGAGAATTGGCGGTAGATCACGCCGGTCGAGCCGCCGAAGAAGGCCATCGGCATGAACACCGCGGAGAGCACCAGCGCGATCGCGACCAGCGCGACGGTGATCTCCTTCATCGACTCGATCGTCGCCTCGCGCGGGGTCATGCCGGGATTCTCGTCGAGCAGCCGCTCGACATTCTCGACCACCACGATCGCGTCATCGACCAGCAGACCGATCGCGAGGACGAGGCCGAACAAGGTCAGCGTGTTGATCGAGAAGCCGGCGACGTAGAAGACCGCGAAGGTGCCGAGCAGCACCACCGGCACCGCGATCGCGGGCACCAGCGTGGCGCGCCAGCTCTGGAGGAACACGAACATGACGATCACGACGAGGATGATCGCCTCGATCAGCGTCTTCACCACCTCCTCGATCGACAGCTTGATGAAGTCGGTGGTGTCGTTGGCGAAGGCATATTCGAGGCCGGGCGGGAAGCCCTTGGCCGCGGCGGCGACCTGCGCCTTGACCAGCTCGGCGGTCTTCAGCGCGTCGGCACCGGGGGCGAGCAGCACCGCGATGCCCGCGCCGGGGTGGCGGTTGACGCGGCTGAACGCATTGTAGCTCTCCGCGCCCAGCTCGATCCGCGCCACGTCGGCGAGCCGTACGGTGGCGCCGCTGCTCTGCGTCTTGAGGATGATGTTGGCGAATTCGGCGGGCGTCTGGAGCCGCGACTGCGCGGTGACGATCGCGTTGAGCATCTGCGTCGACGGCATCGGCTGGCCGCCGACCTCACCCGCGGCGACCTCGGTGTTCTGGTTGGTGATCGCGGTGACGACGTCGCCGGGCATCAGCTGGAAGCTGTTGAGCTTCTCCGGATCGAGCCACACCCGCATGGCATATTGCGAGCCGAACACGTTGGTGTCGCCGACGCCCTGGATACGCCCGAGCGGGTCCTGGAGGTTGGAGACGAGATAGTCCGACACGTCCTGGTTGGTGAGCTTGTCGGTGACGTCATAGACGCCGACGATCAGCAGGAAGTCCGGGTTGGACTTGCGCACCACCAGTCCCTGCTGCTGCACCTGCTGCGGCAGCCGGCTGAGCGACTGCTGCACCTGGTTCTGCACCTGGACCTGCGCGATATCGGGGTCGGTGCCCTTGTCGAACGTGGCGGTGATCGTCACCGAGCCACGGCTCGACGAGCTCGACTGGAAGTAGAGCAGGCCGTCGATGCCGGTGAGCTGCTGCTCGATCACCTGGGTGACGCTGTTCTGCAGCGTCTGCGCGTTGGCGCCGGGGAAGGTCGCCCGGATCGAGACCTGCGGCGGCGCGACGTCGGGATATTGCGCGATCGGCAGCGACAGGATCGCGCCCACGCCCGCCAGCATCACGATGATGGCGAGTACCCAGGCGAAGATCGGCCGATCGATGAAGATGCGGGACATGCGGGATCAGCCAGCCTTGCCCTTGGCCGACGACATCTTCTCCATCTGCTCGGGCGAGGGCGCCTGGACCTTCTGCGGCGTGTCGGCCGGCACGGGCTGGAGCGGGGTCTTGGGCTTCACGTTCGCGAGACCCTGGGTGATCACCTTGTCACCCGCTTTCAGCCCGTCGATCACGACCCAATAGGCGCCCTGGGTCCGCTCGGCGGTGACGGTGCGCTGCTCGGCCCGGTTGTTCGCGGCGACGACGTAGAGCGTGGCATTGCCCTTGGCATCGCGGTTGATCGCGGTCTGGGGGACGAGGAAGGCGTTCTGCTGGATCGACTGCGAGAAGACCGCGCGCACGAACATGCCCGGCAGCAGCAGCCCGTTGGGGTTAGGGAAGCGCGCACGCAGCGCGACCGTCCCGGTGCTGGGATCGACCACTACCTCGGCGAACTCGACCGTGCCCTTGATACCGTAGTCGCTGCCGTCCTCGAGCTTCAGCGTCACCTCCGCGCGCGCGGGCACCGCGCCGCCCGAGGCGAGGCTGCGGCGCAGCGCGAGCAGGTTGGCGCTCGACTGCTGGATATCGACGAACATCGGGTCGAGCTGCTGGATCGTCGCGAGCGGGTCGGTCTGGGTCGCGCTCACCAGCGCGCCGACGGTGAAGAGCGAGCGGCCGATCCGCCCGGTGATCGGCGCGGGCACGGTGGTGAAGCGCAGGTTCACGCGCGCGGTATCGAGCTGCGCGCGGTTGACCGCGATCGTCGCCGCCGCCTGGCGCTGCGTCGCCACGGCGTCGGTATAGTCCTGCGCGCTGATCGCCTCCATGTCGGCGAGCGGCTTGTAGCGGTCCGCCCGGATCTTGGCGGCGTCATAGGTGGCCTGGGCGTTGGCGACGTTGGCGCTCGCCTGGTTGGCGCTGGCGCGATAGAGCGAGGGATCGATCTGGTAGAGCGGCTGGCCGCGCTTGACGATCGCGCCTTCGGTGAAGAAGCGGCGCTGGATCACGCCCGAGACCTGCGGGCGCACCTCCGAGCTCTGATAGGCGACGGTGCGGCCGGGCAGCTCGCTCGTGGTCGGCACCGACGTGGGCTGGACGACGACATAGCCGACCGTCACCGGGCCCGCCTGACCCGGTGCGCCGCCTTTCTCCTTGCCCTGGGGCTGCCCGCCGCCGCCGCACGCCGCGAGCGCGAGCAGCGCCGACGCCGCCGCGCCGCCGATGACCTGGCGGCCCGGCCGAACCTCGATACGCATTCTCTACCTTGTCCCCGCGAAACTTCGGGCTGCCCCGGCGCCTAACCGCAATTTGTCGCAAATGTTTCGCAAGGGTGCCAGATTTTTCACGGCGGCGACCCGTCACGGCGAAGCTCCTCGCAGCGCCGGCACGTCGTCATGATGAAACCGATCCCGCGCTGGCTCGTTGCAGGATGACGGGGGCTCAGCGGAACGCCGCATGCCCTGCCTAAAGGGGCGTATTGCTTGTCTTTTACTGTTCGTCGATCGCGCCTTCTGCTCGCCACCGCGGGTTTGGCGCTGGGATGTGCCGCGGCGCAGGCGCAGCTCCAGAAGCCCGGCAGCGCTCCCGCCCAGGGACCGGACTCGCCGCCGCCGGCCGAGACGACGCCCCCGGCCGACACCACGCCGATCGTTCCCGAGGCAGAGTTCGACGCCGCCCTGCCGCCGCTGTCGGGCGATCTGAACGCGCCGCTCGAGCCGATGCCCGCGGACAATGCGGCGACGCCACCGCCCGCGACCCCGCAGCCGACGACCGACCCGTCGCAGGCGCCTGCCCAGGCAGCCGCGCAGCAGCCGATCACACCGGGCGAGCTGCCCCCCGCACCGCCGCAGGATCCGCAGCTCGCGCGGCCGCTCGAGCCGCTCTCCACCTTCGATACCACGCCGCTCCAGACCGTCGCCGATCCGGCGAGCACCGATCAGCCCGATATCCGCTACGCCAGCGAGGTGCAGGGGCTCGACCCGCTGGGCCTCACCGACGAGTTCGACTCGCTGTCGGCGCTCAAGAAGGGCGGCGGCAAGGCGGACAATGCGACCCAGGTGTCGGCGCGCGCGCGCGAGGACGAGCAGCTCGCGCTGCGGCTGATGAAGTCGCTGGGCTATTATGACGGCACCGCCGCCTCGACGGTGGAAACCGTGGCGGGGACGCCGGCGAAGCTGCGCGCTTTGGTCACCGCCACGCCGGGGCAGCAGTACAAGCTCGGCAGCGTCACCGTGAAGGCAGGGGCGACCCAGCCGCCTGAGCTGGTTCGCCGCGAGCTGCCGCTCAAGGTCGGCGACCCGATCGAGGCGGCGCGGATCCAGGGCGCCGAGGCCAATGTCAGCCTGCGCCTGCCGCAGCAGGGCTATCCCTTCGTCAAGGTCGGCGAGCGCGACGTGCTGCTCGACGAGCAGACCGGCAAGGGCGATTACACCCTGCCGGTCGACACCGGGCCGCGCTCCTCGTTCGGCACGCTGCGGACCGAGGGCGACCCGGTGTTCGACCTCAAGCACCTCAACGTCTTCCCGCGCTTCGATCAGGGGCAGCTGTACGACGCGCGGCTCACCGACGACCTGCGCGAGGCTTTGGTCGCGACCGGGCTGTTCAACGGCGTCGGAGTCGAGCCGGTGCGCACCGGCGTCACCGCGGCGGACGGGACCGAGCAGGTCGACCTGCTGGTGCGGCAGACGCGCGGGCCGGCGAAGAGCCTGTCGGGCTCGGTCGGCTTCAACACCGGCGAGGGTATCAAGGCCGAGGCCAATTTCACCAACCGCAACCGCTTCCCGCCCGAGGGTGCGCTGATCCTCGGCGTGATCGCGGGCACGCAGCAGCAGGGCCTGTCGGTCGGGCTGCGCCGCCAGAACGCGGGCAAGCGCGACCGCACCGTCAGCCTGCTCGCCAGCGCCAATCACTCGAGCTACGACGCGTTCGACGCCTTCACCGGCACGATCTCCGGCCGCGTCAGCTATGACTCGACTCCGATCTGGCAGAAGCGGTTCACCTACGCTTATGGCTTCGAGCTGGTCGGCACCAACGAGAGCGTGTTCGACTTCGACGATTTCGCCCGCGACCGCCGCACCTATGGCGTGGTCGCGCTGCCCGGACAGGTGCTGTTCGACACGTCGGACGATCTGCTCAACCCGACCCGCGGTTATCGCCTCAAGCTCAACGTCAGCCCCGAAGTGTCGGTCTCGGGCCAGACCAAGCCCTATGCGCGCACGCTGATCGAGGGCACCGCTTATTATCCGGTGAGCGACAGCCTGGTGATCGCGGGCCGCGCGCGCGCCGGCAGCATCTTCGGCATCGCGCGCGACGACATCGCGCCGTCGCGGCGTTACTATGGCGGCGGGGGCGGGTCGGTGCGCGGCTATGGCTTCCAGCGGCTCGGCCCGCTCGAGCCCGTCGCGTCGCTGACGCCCGACGAGAACGGCAACGTCGATCGTGCCGACCTTCGCCCGCTCGGCGGCCGCAGCATCAACGAATTCGCGCTGGAGGCGCGCTACCGGTTCGGGAATTTCGGCATCGTGCCCTTCATCGATGCCGGCAACGCCTATGAGAGCAGCCTGCCGAAGGGCAGCGACTTGCGCCTCGGCGCCGGTATCGGTGGCCGCTTCTACACCAATTTCGGGCCGCTGCGCGTCGACGTCGCGACGCCGCTCAACCCGCGCGAAGGGGACAGCAAGATCGCGCTCTACATCTCGATCGGGCAGGCATTCTGATGGCCGAGGACACGCTCCCGACCGCCGGCGAGACCGTCGTCGTCCGCCGCCCTTTGTGGCAGCGCGTGCTGAAGTGGGTCGGCATCGTGCTCGCCGCGCTGGTGCTGCTCGTCGTCGCGATCGTGCTGGGGATCAACACCGATCCCGGCCGCCGCTTCGTCGCCGACAAGATCGGGGGCTACACCACCGCGTCGGGCCTGAACATCAAGGTCGGGCGGATCGACGGCTCGCTCTACGGCCACCTTCGCCTGAGCGACGTGCGCGTGAGCGACCCCAAGGGCGTGTTCCTGACCTCGCCGCGGCTCGACCTCGACTGGCGGCCGTTCGCCTTCGTCAGCAACCACGTCGACGTGCGCAGCGTCTCGGCCGATCTGATCACGCTGCGGCGCAACCCCGAACTCAAGCCGACGCCGACCACGCCCGAGGACGCGAACGCGCCGCTGCTGCCCGACCTCGACATCGACATCAACCGGCTCCACGTCGGCCGCTTCGTGATGGAGCCGCCGGTGGCGGGCGCGCGCCATGTCGCGCGCTTCGACGGGCAGGCGCATATCGCCGACCGCCGCGCCCAGCTCGTCGTCGACGCGGCGACGCTGCGCGCCCCCGGTGTCGCCGGCGGCGACGTCGCACGGGTGCGGCTCGACGCGGTACCCGACGACAACAAGCTCGACGTGGACGTGCGGCTCACCGCGCCCGCCAACGGCGCGGTGGCGCAGCTCGCCGGCCTGAAGGCGCCGCTCACCGCGACGATCGGCGGGCGCGGCAGCTGGGCGTCTTGGCAGGGGCGGCTGCTGGCCAACCTGGGCGGCGGCGAGCTCGCCAACCTCGCCATCACTGCGCGCGATGGCCATATCGAGGTACGCGGCCCGACGCGGCCCGGCCTCTATCTCGAGGGACCGGTGGAGCGGCTGACCGCCCCCGCGCTCAACGTCGCCGCCGACGTGACGCTCGCCGAGCGCCGCGCGGACACGCGGATCAAGCTCGCCTCGCAGGCGCTCGCGGTCGACGCGGGCGGGCTGCTCGACCTCGCCAACAGCCGCTTCGGCAATTTCGCGGTCGACGCCAAGCTGCTGACGCCGGGTGCGATCATGCCGGGCGTGAGCGGGCGTGACGTGCTCGCGCGCGTGGTGCTCAACGGCGCCTTCGCGACCCCGACGGTCGACTATAAGATCCGCGCCGCCGCGCTTGGCTTCCAGCAGACCTCGGTGCAGGACCTGTATGCCGAGGGTCTGGCGCGGGTGAACAGCGATCGTATCCTTGTGCCGGTCCACGCGCGCGCGCGCCGGATCGCCGGGCTCAATGCCGCGCTCGGCGGGCTCACCACCAACGCGCGAATCGACGGCGACCTCGCCATCGCCATGCCCAACATCCTGTCCGACAATCTGCGCATCCGCTCGGACACGATCGACGCCACCGCGATCATCGCCGCCAACATGGAAACGGGCCGCTACACCGGCGGCTTACAGGGGCGCGTCAACAACTTCCGCGTCGACAGCGTCGGCATCATCAACGTGCAGACCAACGCCGACCTGGTGCCCGGCCCGAACGGCGGATTCGGCATCACCGGCAAGGTCGCGCTCCAGACCAAGCAGCTGTTCAACGAGGGCGTCCGCAACTTCCTCGGCGGCAATGCGGTGATGAGCACACGCTTCGGCTATTCGCCGACCGGCGTGGTGACGTTCCAGAGCCTGTCGCTCAACGCGCCGCAGTTCCGCGTCACGCGCGGGCAGGGTCGCTTCGATCCCGCCAACGGCGCGCTGCTGATCGACGCCGACGCTTATTCGACCCAATATGGCCCGCTCTACGCGCGCGTGACCGGCTCCTCCACCGCGCCGGTCGTGCGGCTGCGGGCGCCGCGACCGGGGGTGGGGATCGGCCTCGCCAACCTCGACGCGCGCGTGGTCGGGCGCGGTGGGGCCTATCAGGTCAACGCCAGCGGCGGCACCAATTACGGCGCCTTCACCGCCGACGTGCTGGTGACGCCGGGCAACCAGCTCGCAGTCGACATCCGTCGCGTGCTGTTCGCCGGCATCGACTTCGCCGGGCGCGTCGTCCAGACGGCGGCCGGCCCGTTCGCGGGGCAGGTGCGCTTCGCCGGCAACGGGCTCAACGGCCATGTCGCGCTCGGCGCGCAGGGCAAGTATCAGCGCGCCAGCGTCGACGCGCGCGCCGCCGGCGCGACGATCCCGGGCATGGCGGGCTTCAGCATCGGCCGCGCGATCGTCACCGCCGACGCGGTGATGTACGACAAGCCGCAGATCGTCGCCGACGCGCAGGTCGCCAATCTGCGCTACGGCGCCACGCTGCTCCAGACCGGGCGCGTCAAGGTCGATTACCGCAACGGCGCGGGGACGGCGCAGGCGTTGTTCAACGGCTCCAACGGCGTACCTTTCCGGCTGGCGGTCAACTCGCGCCTGTCGCCCAGCCTCTATCTCGTCGCGCTGAGCGGTGCGGCGAACAATGTGGCGTTCCGCACCGCGCAGCCGGCCCGGATCGTGCCGGCGAACGGTGGTTACCGGCTCGAGCCGGCGCGACTCGACTTCGACAAGGGATCGATGCGGCTGGCCGGACGCTTCGGCGGCGGGGCGACCCAGGCGCAGATGCGGCTCGACCGGCTAGATCTGTCGCTGATCAGCGCGCTCGTGCCCAATCTCGGGGTCGGCGGACAGGCGACCGGCAGCCTCGATTATGTGCAAAGCGCCGGCGAGGCCTTCCCCCGCGCCGACGTGCGCCTCAACGTCAACAATTTCACGCGCTCCAGTCTGGTGGCGGTGTCCGAGCCCGTCGACATCGTCTTCCAGGGCAGGTTGTCGAGCGCGGCAGGTGAGGGGCGCGCGCTGATCAAGCGCGCGGGCACCCCCGTCGGCCGCCTCGTCGCGACGCTGACCCCGAGCGGCAGCGGCCGCTGGTCGACCCGGCTGATGCAGGGGCCGCTGGGCGGCGGGATCCGTTACAACGGCCCGGCTGGCGTCCTGTTCAGCTTCGCCGGCCTCGCCGAGCAGCAGCTCTCCGGCCCGATCGCGATCGCCGCCGATCTCGGCGGCACGGTCGCGGCGCCGCGGGTCAACGGTCTGATCCGGGCCGACAATCTTACCTATGACAATGAGACCTACGGCACGCGCCTGACCAACATGCGGATCGCGGCGCGCTTCAACAACGATCGGCTCGAGCTGCAGCAGATGCAGGCGCGCGCCGGTCAGGGGACGGTGCAGGCGCAGGGCAATGTCGGTCTCGCCGCGGCGCAGGGCTTCCCGCTCGACCTGACGGTGGCGATGCGCAACGCGCAGCTGGCGCGGTCCGACGCGCTCGGCGCGACCGCGAGCGGCGACGTGCGGATCCAGAACGGCGCCAACGGTGGGCTGATCAGCGGACAGATCAACATCCCCAACGCGCGCTACGAGATCATCCGCCAGGGCGCCGCCGAGGTGCCGGAACTGACGGGCGTGCGCAAGAAGAGCGAGGTCCGTGCCGCGCAGGCCGCCGCCGCGGCGGCGGAGGCGGCCGGCCGGCCGGCCGCGCCCGCATCGCCGCCCGGCCTGTTCAAGCTCGACCTGCGCGTGCGCGCGGACAACCAGCTCTATGTCTCGGGCATGGGGCTGGAGAGCGAGTGGGAGATGGACCTGCGCGTCGGCGGGACCTCGGCCGCGCCGACGATCGCTGGCGGCCTGGATCTGGTGCGCGGCACCTATTCCTTCGCGGGCAAGCGCTTCGAGGTGGAGCGTGGGCAGGTGCGCTTCCGCGGCGGCGCGCTGACCGATCCGGACATCAACATCCTGGCGACCACGACCAACGACAATGTCACGTTCAACATCGCGATCACCGGCACGGGCCAGCGGCCGCAGATCGCCTTTACCTCTACTCCGTCCTTGCCGCAGGACGAGGTGTTGAGCCGCCTGCTGTTCGGGACCAACCCGGAGAATCTGTCGGCGACCGAGGCGATCCAGCTCGCCAGCGCGCTCAACTCGCTGCGCGGGTCGGGTGGGGGGCTCAACCCCCTGGGCAAGCTGCGCTCGGCGACCGGGTTCGATCGGTTGCGCATCCTCGGCGCGGACGAGGCCACCGGGCGCGGGTCGGCACTGGCGGCGGGCAAATACCTGACCGACGACATCTACATCGAGATCGTCACCGACGCGCGCGGCTTCACCGCCACCCAGCTGACGATCGCGCTGACGCGCGCGATCAGCGTGCTGTCGCAGGCGGGGTCGTTCGGCGGGTCGAACGTGCAATTGCGCTACTCGCGCGACTTCTAGCGGGCAGGCCGCGCGCGAGGCGCGCGCGGCCCAGTCGCCGCATGGGACAGCTGTCCCCTCCTGTCCGCGTCACGGGACCGTCGCCGCGTTCCTTCGCGGTCGAGGTCACCAGAGTCGATATGGTCAGCCGCGGATGATCGTCTAAGCTTCCGACATTCTGAGCCAACAGCGGCAAGCGCGGCGATTGCCACGGCCGATCGCTGAACCGACCGGCTCCGGGGAGGCATGGTGGAACAGTTCGACGTCATCATCATCGGCGCGGGCCTCTCGGGTATCGGTGCGGCCTGCCATGTGCGGCGGCGATGCCCCGATCACCGCCTGCTGATCCTCGAGGCGCGCGAGGCGATCGGCGGAACCTGGGACCTGTTCCGCTATCCGGGGGTGCGATCCGACTCGGACATGCACACGCTCGGCTACGGCTTCCGCCCCTGGCGCGCGGCGGAGGCAATCGCGAGCGGCACGGCCATCCGGCAGTATATCGAGGAGACCGCCGTCGCGTGCGGGGTGATCGACTCGATCCGCTTCGGCCATCGCGTGATCGACGCCGACTGGTCGAGCGAGCTGGCGTGCTGGACGCTGACCATCGCGACTCGCGACAGCGATCCGCAGACGATCCGCTGCGACTGGCTGCACGCCTGCTCGGGCTATTACGCGTACGATCGCGCGCACCAGCCCCGTTTCGCCGGGCAGGAGCGCTTCGACGGCGTGATCGTCCATCCGCAATTCTGGCCCGAATCGCTCGACGTGGCGGGCAAGCGGGTGGCGGTGATCGGCAGCGGCGCCACCGCGGTGACGCTGGTCCCGGCGCTGGCCGAGGCCGGGGCTCACGTGACGATGGTACAACGCTCGCCCGGCTATGTCGTGGCGCGACCGTCGCGCGATCGGGTCGCCGACTGGCTGCGCGATCATCTGCCCGAGGGAGCCGCTTATGCCGTGACGCGCTGGAAGAATGTCGTGCTCGGCCAGATCTTCTTCCAGCTCGCGCGGCGCCGGCCACGCGGCGTTGTGCGGCGCCTCATCGCGATGGTGCGCGCGGAGCTGGGCGAGGGGCATGACGTCACCGCGCATTTCACCCCGCGTTACGATCCGTGGGACCAGCGACTCTGCCTCGTGCCCGACGGCGACCTGTTCCGCGTGCTTCGCGACGGTCGCGCACGCATGGTGACCGGCACGATCGAGCGGTTCGGACCCGGCGGGATCGTGATGACCGATGGAACAGCGGTCGACGCGGACGTGATCGTCACCGCGACCGGGCTCGAGATCGCCCTGCTCGGCGGGATGACGCTTCGTCAAGACGGCCGCGCGGTCGATCCGGCGCAGGCGGTCCAATATAAAGAGATGATGCTGTCGGACGTGCCGAACTTCAGCTTCACCTTCGGCTATACCAATGCGTCGTGGACGCTGAAGGCGGACCTGGTCGCGACCTATCTGTGCCGGTTGCTGCGGGCGATGCGACGGCGCGGCGCCGTCAGCGCGACGCCTCGGGTCGGTAAGCGCGGGGTGCGCCGACAGCCGTTCGCGGACCTGACCTCGGGTTACATACGCCGCGCGCTGCCGCTCCTGCCGCAGCAGGGCGATCGTCGTCCGTGGCGGCTCCACCAGGCATATTGGCTCGATCTGGCCGCATTGCGGTTCGGTGCGATCGACGACGAGATGATATTTAGCACGGGGACGCGCGTCGAAACCGCGCGACGCCAAACAAAGCCGGCCGCGTCGGCCAGTCGAACATAGGACGCCCCGGATCGCAGCCATCGTGGCTGCAAGTGCCGGGGCGTCGCCTAGCTTACCAGGGCTTGATCGTGGTGCCGACGAAGCCGATCAGTGCGAGGACGAATGCGAACATTGGTCTTCTCCTTACCAGGGCTTGATAGTGGTGCCGACGAAACCGATCAGCGCGAGGACGAAAGCGAGCATCGATCTTCTCCGTCTTACCAGGGCTTGATGGTGGTGCCGACGAAACCGATCAGCGCGAGAACGAAAGCGAGCATCGATCTTCTCCGTCTTACCAGGGCTTGATGGTGGTGCCGACGAAACCGATCAGCGCGAGAACGAATGCGAACATGGGGCTTCTCCCTATATCTTGCTCAACCCCCCCGAAGGGTAACGCGCCAGTAACGCTTTTTTCACCACTTCTCAATGTCGTTAACCAGAGGTTAACCCAAAGTGGGACGTACTTAAGTCAATCTTTAAGATCGGCTTTCTAGAGTGGGCGCGCGATGGCCACTCAGCCTCTTCCTTGGCCGCCCCGGCCGCACGGTGACGCGCGGCGCGACGGCGGCACCGCGGACGTGCTACGCACGGGGCGGATCCAGCTGCTCGCGCGGCTCCGGGACTATGCCGCCGTGCGGCGCAGCCTCGGCGTCGCCGCCGCGGGCGATCTGGTGCCCGGTGCGGCGGCTCGGCTCGCGGCGGCGTTGCCGCTGGCGCGGGTCGGGTCGGTGGGGCAGGACGTGGTGCAGGTGGACTGCAGTGGCGCGTTCGACGAGGTGGAGCATGTTGCGGCGGGAGTGCGGTCCTTCTTCGATCCGACGGCGGCGGGAGCCGATCGCGTCGCCGCGCATGGCTGGGCGATCGGCGTCGCGATCGGCGAGACTGACGTGGGCGACGTGACGCTCGCCGAGGCAGCCGAGGCCTCGCTGGCGCAGGCGCTGGCCGCACAGGCGGCGCATAGCGTCGGCCCGCCGCTCGTCGCCGGCGAGGATCTGGCCAGCGAGCTCGATCGCGCGCTGGCCGAGGACGAGATGGAGCTGTTCTACCAGCCCAAGCTCCACGTCCGCCAACAGGAGATCAAGAGCGCCGAGGCGCTGATCCGCTGGCGTCACCCCCGCCGCGGGCTGATCCTGCCGGCCGATTTCATCCCCGCGGCCGAGGAAGGGCGCCGCGTCGGGCCGCTCACCTTGTGGACCGTGCGCCGCGCGATCCAGGACCAGCGGCGGTTGCGGCGGCTCGGCCATGACGTCCGCTTGTTCATCAACATCTCGGGCCAGGTGCTCGCCGACGCTGCCTTCGCCGAGGCGGTGTGTGGCTATATCGCCGCCGCGCCCGATGCGCGGCTCGGCTTCGAGATCACCGAGACCGCGGTGATCCGCGATCCCGAGCGCGCGATCGCCAACCTCCAGCGATTCGACTCGATCGGGATCACCGTGTCGATCGACGATTACGGCGCCGGGCTGTCGAGCCTCGCCTATCTCAAGCAGCTGCCCGCGCGCGAGCTCAAGATCGACAAGCTCTTCATCACCGGGATCACCAGCTCGCATCGCGATCCGCTGATCGTGCGCTCGACGATCGACCTGGCGCATGCGCTCGACATGGAGGTGGTCGCCGAGGGCGTCGAGTCGCACGCGGCGCTCGCGTTATTGTCGGTGATGGGCTGCGACATGGTGCAGGGCTATGTGCTCAGTCGGCCGGTCGAGCTCGAGACGCTCGCCGGTTTCCTCTCGGAGGAGCGGCATCATCGCGCGTCGGCGGACACGCGCGCGTCCTTCACCCGACTGAGCGCGACGTGGAAGCGCGCCTGATCCGGCGGTTTGCCGCCGTTATCGTCTTCGTCGCCGCATCATGGTCGCCGCTCACCGCGCAGGCGGCGCCGGGCGGCAAGGTTGCCGTGGTGGACCAGATCCGCGAGCAGATGCTCGTCGACCCGCGCGGCGCGATCACCCTCGCGGAACGGGCGCGCGCCGCCGCGCCGTCGCCGCGCCGGCCCGCCGAATGGAACCGCGCCGCCACGCTCAGCTGGCTCGAGGCGGAGGCATATACGCGGATCGGGCAGCCGCGCCGCGCGCTCGGGTTGCTGAGCGTGGCGCAGCGTCAGGCCCGCGCCGCGGGCGACCAGTCGCGGCTCGCGGCGGACATCCTGTTGTCGCAGGGCAGCGCGCTCACCGACGCCGGGCGCATCACCGAGGCGCTCACCGCCTTGCAGCGCGCCCATGACCGGTTCGTCGCGCTGGGTGACCAGCGCAGTCAGGCCAAGGCGCTGACACTCATCGCTCTATTGTACCGGAGCGCGGGCGATTATGCGACGTCGCTGCGCTATTTCTCCGAGGCGTCGGACCGGTACGCCGACGATCCCGGCCTGACGGTTGCGATCGAGAATGGTCGCGGGCAGGCATTGTCCGCGCTGGGGCGGTTCGGCGAGGCGGAGGCCTCGTTCCGGCGCGCGCTTCGCGCCGCCGCGGCGGTTCGCAGTCCGCTGGCGCTCGCGCAGGCGCTGAGCAGTGTCGCCGAGGCGCAGCTTCGGCTCGGCCAGACCAGCCGCGCCGCCGAGAGCATCCGGCGCGGGCTCGCGCTGACCCAGCAGGAGAGTGTCGCGGTGCAGCGCCCGCAGCTGCTGGCGCTCGCCGCCGACGCCGCGCTCCAGGCGGGTGACCCGGCGCGCGCGCGCGCGCTGATCGAGCAGCGCTTCGCCGGGGTCGATCTCGCGCGCACGCTGATCGCCGACCGCGACGTCCACGACATCGCCTATCGCATCTACGCCGCCGGGGGAGACGACGCCGCGGCGCTGCGTCACCTGCGCGCGGTCAAGCGGCTCGACGACCAGGCCACCGAGATCGCGCGCTCGAACAGCGCGGCGCTGGCGGCCGCGCGCTTCGATTATGCCAATCAGGAGTTGCGGATCGCGCGGTTGAAGGCGGCGGACCTCGCCAAGACCGTCGCGTTCGAGCGTGCCACCGCGCGGAGCCAGCGGTTGATCCTGTACGGGACGGTGGCGAGCACGGTGCTGATCATCACGCTGCTCGGCATCGGGCTGTTCACGATCCGTCGCAGCCGCAACGAGGTGCGCGCCGCCAACGAGGAACTCGCCGCCAGCAACAGCGAGCTGGCGAAGGCGCTGCGCGCCAAGACCGAGTTCCTCGCCACCACCAGCCATGAGATCCGCACCCCGCTCAACGGCATCCTTGGCATGACCCAGGTGATGATGGCGGATCCGACGCTGGACGGCGTGACGCGCGACCGGCTCGGTGTCGTCCATGGCGCCGGCACGACGATGCGCGCGCTGGTCGACGACATCCTCGACGTCGCCAAGATCGAGACCGGTCGGATGACGATCGAGACCGCACCGCTCGACCTGCGGCTGTTGCTCGATGAATCGGCACGGCTGTGGCGCGATCCCGCGAACGCCAAGGGGCTCACCTTCGCGACCGCGATCGATGACGTGCCGCGCTGGATCAAGGGCGACTCGGCGCGGCTGCGGCAGATCGTGTTCAATCTCCTGTCGAATGCGGTGAAGTTCACGCCGGCGGGGACGGTCCGCCTCGAGGCCTCGGCGAAGGACGGGCGGTTTCGCATTACCGTCGCGGATACCGGGATCGGCATCGCGGAGAACGTCCATCAGCTGATCTTCGAGTCGTTCCGCCAGGCCGATGCGGGAACGACGCGGCAGTTCGGCGGCACGGGGCTGGGATTGTCGATCTGCCGGAACCTGGCGCGGGCGATGGGGGGCGATGTCACCGTGGCGAGCCGCCTCGGAGAAGGGGCTACCTTCGTCCTCGATCTGCCGTGCGTCCCGGCAGAGGGGGCCGAGCCGGAGCGCGCCGCGCTCGCGCTGCTGGTGATCGAGCGCAATCCGATCACCCGGGCGATGTACAAGGCGTTGTTCGAGCCGATCGGTACGGTCGCCTTCGCCGATGCCGCGGAGGCGCCCGCGGTGGCGGAGCGCGCACGGCCGGAGCGGGTGCTGGTCGATGCCGGCTCGCTCGATCCTACCACCGGCGGCGAACAGCTCGCCGCGCTCGCGGCCGCCACACGAGCGCCGATCGCGATGCTGATGTCGGCCGACACGACCGTGCGCCGAATCGATTGGCAGACGCCGTCAATCACCCAGGTTATCGAGAAGCCTATAGCCAAGAGCGCGTTGGTCGCGGCAGTGCGCGCCTTGCCGAGCGCGACGGTGCGCGACGCGGCGTGATGTGGTAGATGATGTTGAAGCGACGATCCGGATCGCGGTGCCATGGGGGGGCAGAGCGGTAGTGACGGCACTCACGGCCCTGTTCATCGAGGACGACCGGATGAATCGGCGCGTCGTCCGAGACATGCTCGATGTCGCGGGTGTCGCGATGGTCGAGGCGGAGAGCGCCGAGCTGGGCCTCGAGCTGATCGATCGCGGCGACTTCGACGTGATCCTGGTCGATCTGCGCATGCCGGGCATGGATGGGATCACTGCGATCCGCCACATCCGCGCGCGCCACGACCTCAAGGCGCGCCTGCCGATCATCGTCGTCACCGCGGACACCGCGGTCGACCTGCGTCAGCGCTGCCTGGAGGCGGGTGCGGACGACGTGATCTTCAAGCCCGTGGCGATGGACGCTTTGTTCGACTCGATGGGGCGGCTGCTCGCCGACGGGGACGACGACGAGCTGATCTGACCGGCTGCGTCATCGGATGTCGATCGATCCGGCGCGGCCGCGACGCGAAGCCGCTACCCGCTGTCTAATCGCCCCCGCCGCGCAACGCCGCCGCCAGCGACGCGCCGGCGCTGCCGCGCCGTGCCGGCTTGGGCTGGTCGGGGGAGGGTGACCAGCCGGTGAGGAATATCAGATCGAAGCGCTCGCGGACGCGCCCGTCCTTCTCGGCGCGTGCCGCGAAGGCCGCCGCCGCCCGCGCGAGCGCCTCGCGCGCGAGCGGGTGACGGTCCACCAGCAGGTTGCTCGCCGCCATGCCGCGCAGATCGTCGAGCAGCCGCCCCAGCCCCGGGTAGCGCACGTCGAGCGTCTCGACATCGGCCACGGGCAGGGTGAAGCCCGCGCGGACGAGCAGGTCCCCGGCGGAGCGCACGTCGATCTGCGGGTGAAGCCGGGCGACCGCTGGCTCCTCCGCGCCACGCAGCGCGGCGCGCAGCGCGGACAGGCTGTTGCCGCCGACGAAGGCGCCGAGAAACAGCCCGTCCGGGCGTAGTGCGCGACGGATCAACGCGAGCGCGCCGGGCAGATCGTTGACGCTGTCGAGCGTGCCTGCGGCGACGACGAGGTCGAAGGCCGCATCGGCGAAGGGCAAGCGATCCTCGTCCGCCTGCACCCCGCCGGCCGCGCGCGCGAAACCGAAGCCGGGGTCCAGCCGCGCCACCCGCGCGCCCGGCGGCGCGACGAAGCGGCCCGCGTGGCAGCCGAGATCGAGCACATCGGTGAAGTCGCGCTTCACCGCGTCGAGCCGATCGGCGATCCCGTCGAGCATGGCGGCACGCAGGAAGTCGTGTGCCGGGTAACCGGCCACGGCACGGTCCCGCCGTTGGCGCCGCGCGCGGCGAGCGAAGATCTCGGGTGGCTGCATGGGTCGGAGGCCGGCTTGTGCCCGCTCGCGCCGCATCCCACAAGCGCGGTGTGTTGGGGCGACTGATCGACGCGGTGCTGCCGCCACGCTGTCCCGGCTGCGGCGCGGTCGTGCTCGCGCAGGGGCGCTTCTGCGCGGCGTGCTGGGGGCAATTGCGCTTCCTCGGCGAGCCATGGTGCGCGGGGTGCAACCTGCCGTTCGTCCTCGACGCCGGGCCGGGCGCGCTCTGCGCCGCCTGTGCCGCGGCGCCGCCGCGCCACGCAGGGGTGCGCGCGGCGGTCGCCTATGACGCGGTCGCCCGGACGCTGGTGCTGCGGCTCAAACACGGTGGTCGCGCGGCCTATGCGGGCACGGCGGCGCGGCTGATGGCGCGACTCATGCCAGCGGACGCGACCTTGCTCGTCCCGGTGCCGCTGCATCGCTGGCGCTTATGGTCGCGCGGCTATAACCAGGCGGCGCTGATCGCCACCGCCCTGACGCGGCTGGTGGCGGTGCCCAGCGACGCGCTGTTGCTGCAACGCCATCGCGCGACACCCATGTTGCGCGATCGCGGACCAGCGGCGCGGCGCGAGGCGGTCGCGGGTGCGTTTCGCGTCCGCCGCCCCGCGGCGCTGCACGACGCGCGCGTGGTGCTGATCGATGACGTCTACACCAGCGGCGCGACCGCGAACGCCTGTGCCGCCGCGCTGCTCGATGCCGGGGCGCGGTCGGTCACCGTGCTGGTCTGGGCGCGCGTACTGGCCGACCACGCGGATTGACAGCGGCGCGACGAGCCCACACCTAGGCCGGATGGCACGGGTCGAGATATATACCAAGGCGTTCTGCCCCTATTGCGCGCGCGCGATGAACCTGCTGGCGCGCAAGGGGGTGACGGTGGAGGAGACCGACATCGGTCTGCAGCGCGACAAGCGCGCCGAGATGATCGGACGCGCGAGCGGGCGGTCGACGGTGCCGCAGATCTTCATCGACGGTGTCCATGTCGGCGGGTCGGACGATCTCCACGCGCTCGATCGCGCCGGCGAGCTGGATCCGATGCTCGCGGCGTGAGCGGGCGATGATCGTTTTCGATCTGCGCTGTGCCGGCGATCATGTCTTCGAGGCCTGGTTCGCCTCCTCCGCGGCGTTCGAGGAACAGCGCGCCCGGCGCCTGATCGCCTGTCCGACCTGCGGCGACGACGCGATCGAGAAGTCGATCATGGCGCCGAATGTCGCTGCGAAGGGCAACCGCGCGGTGACACGCTCCGGTCCGGTTACCGCGCGCGCGGCGCTGGCCGCGATCCAGGCCGAGATGCTGCGCCGGTCGCGCTGGGTCGGCGACGGCTTCGCCGATGAGGCCCGCGCGATCCATCGCGGCGACAAGCCCGCCGCGCCGATCCACGGTCAGGCGAGCGCGGACGAAGTCGGCGCGCTGATCGACGAGGGGGTGCCCGTCGCACCGCTGCTGGTGCCGGTCACGCCGCCGGAGAAGCTGAACTAACCGCGCCGGCCCCGCTCGCGCTGGGGATCACCAGGCGCAGCGCCGTGCCACGCGGCTGGTCGCACAGCGTCAGCGTCCCGCCGATCTGGCGTGCCAGCGTACGCGCGACGCGGAGGCCGAGGCTGGTCGCGGCATCCAGGTCGAACTCGGGGGACAGGCCGTCACCGTCGTCCGCCACCACCAGTGCGAGCGAGTCGTGGTGGCGGGTCACCGTCACCGCGATGCATCCATGGTCACGCTCGGCGAAGCCGTGCTCGATCGCGTTGGCGATCCCCTCGGCAAGGATCAGCGCGAGCGGGATCGCGGTGTCGGGCGACAAAGTGAGACCGGGTTCGATCCGCAGGGTGTGGCGCAGCCCCGGCTTGCTTCCCGCCGCCATCACGTCCTCCACCAGATCGGCGAGGAAGGTGTCGAGCGCGACCGGCTCGCCCGCGCTGTCGTAGAGCTGGCGCTGGATCCGGCCGATCAGCTGGAGCTTGGTTCCCGCCTCGTTGAGCGCCGCGCGCGCGGCCGGATCGTCGACGCTGCGCCGGTGATGGTGCAGCACCGCGCCCACCATCTGGAGATTGTTGGCGACCCGGTGCTGTAGCTCGCGGAACAGCAGGTCGCTCCGCTCCGCCAGCGCGCGGCTGCGCTCGCGCTCTTGCTCGAGATGACGATTGGCGCGCTGCAGCCAGTGGATCAGCGCGATGTCCAGGCCGGCCACCGCCGCGTAGAAGACGAGGGCCAACCATGTTCCGCCGACCAGCCGGAAGCTCATCAGCGGTGGGATGAACAGATACCAGGCGGTGAGCCCGCACGCGAGCGCGGCGACGATCCCCGCGCGGGATCCGAACAGGAAGGAGGACAGGATCACCGCCGGGAAGAAGGTGACGAAGGGGAAGCCCGGCGGGAAGATATCATCCAGAAGCAGCCGCACCGCCGCGGCGACGGCGGTGAGCAGCAGCGCGGCGCCGCAGGCGACGAACGTGTTTCCACCGTCGAGCCGCCGTCGTGCGGAAGCCGAGACAACCGCCTTCATCGTGATCGTGCCCCCACCGCGATCCCACCGCGATGCCTAAGTTCTAGCAGCGCGGCACGACGCTGTCATCGGCATGTCATATAACCCGCGTCACGCGCGCCATGATCCATGTCAGTCGATCCGAGCTGAACGACGGACGCCGAACGGCGTTGATCTCTTCGGCACAGGAGGTGCGCATCATGACCGATGAGATCATCCCGGCGCGCGGCGACGTCGCATGAGTGGCGAGGGTTTCCGCCTCTACGGTACGCCCGATCCCGCGATGGACCAGCGTCCGCCCGCGAGCGGGATGCGCGGTGAGGGAGATGCCGATCCCGGCGGTACCGGCTTCCTGCGGCAGGTCGAGTCGAGCGACGGCAGGTCACTCGTTGTCGACGAACAATCGGGGGTCAGCCACGTCGAGGCGGACGGCCGAGTTCCGGCCAGCGACCGACGCGTCACGGCTCCGACGCGATCGACCGTCGATCCCCGCGCGCTGCTGCTCGCCGGCGCGATCGGTTTCCTGCTCGGTCAGCTTCTTCCCAGGCCGGCGCGGCGGCCGCGTGCCGCCGGTCCGACCGAGCACGTGGCCCCGGTCGAGCCCGGCACGGTCGACTGGGACGCGATCGACGAGGCATCGGACGAGTCCTTCCCCGCCAGCGATCCGCCCGCTTATTCGACGCCGGGTCGCTGATCCGGATCGCCGAGCGTGAGGGCGCCGTCCTCCCACGCCGCGGTGAGTTCCCCATAACTCCCGATCGCGCGCCAGCGCGTGTCGAGCGGCTCATGGTGCGTCGCCGAGATCACCATCACGTCGGCACCCGCCGCCTCGGCCGCGGCGATGCCCGCGGGCGCGTCCTCCCAGACGAGACAGTCGCGCGGGTCGACGCCGAGCCGCTCGGCGGCGAGCAGGAAACAGTCGGGTGCCGGCTTGCCGCGCTCGACGTCGTCGGCGGTGACCATCACCGCAGGCGGGGTGACGCCGGCCGCCTTGAGCCTGACCTCGGCGAGCGAGCGCGGCGCCGAGGTGACGATCGCCCAGCGCTCCGGCGGCAGTGCCGCGGTGAAGGCCGCTGCCCCCGCGATCTCGACCACGTCGGCGACATCGTCGATCTCGGCCTGGAGCAGCAGCTCGAACTCGCGCTGCGGGTCGACCCCGGGCGGGGCGAAGCGACGGATCGTCTCGATCGCCTTCACGCCGTGCATCACCTTCATCAGCTCGTCGACATCGACACCGTTGCGCTCGGCCCAGGCGGTCCAGGCGCGGATCGCGGACGGGATCGAGTTGATCAGCGTCCCGTCCATGTCGAACAGGAAGGCGGCGTAGCGGCGCGTCACGCGCGGTTCGCCGCGGAGAGCACGGCGCGGACGCTCGCGGTGGCGATGTCGCTGTCGATGCCGACGCCCCAGACGGTGCGGCCGTCCGCGGTGCGGCACTCGAGATAGGCGGCGGCCTGCGCGCCGGCGCCGTGGCCGATCGCGTGCTCGGCATAGTCGATGACGTCGAGCGTCGGCCCGGTGCTGTCGGCCAGCGCCGCGATCACGCCCGAGATCAGGCCGTTGCCGCGACCCGACAGCGAGCGCTCCTCGCCGTCGATGGCGATGCGGCCGACGAAGACGCGCTCGCCCGCGGCGCCGCTTTCGTCATAGTCGCGCAGCACGAAGCGGTCGCTCGCCCCCGGCAGATAGGCGCGGTCGAACGCGCCCCAGATATCGGCGGCGTTGAGCTCGCGGCTGGTCTCGTCCGCCAGCGCCTGGACGTGGCGGCTGAAGTCGGCCTGGAGCCGCTTGGGCAGCCGCAGCCCCTTGTCCTGCTCGATCACCCAGGCGACGCCGCCCTTGCCCGACTGCGAGTTGACGCGGATCACCGCCTCGTAGCTGCGCCCGAGGTCGGCCGGGTCGATCGGCAGATAGGGGACTTCCCACAGCCCGTCGTTGCGCGTCGCCTGCGCGGCGAAGCCCTTCTTGATCGCGTCCTGATGCGAGCCCGAGAAAGCGGTGAAGACGAGGTCGCCGGCATAGGGCGTGCGTGGGTGGACCGGGATGTTGGTGGCATATTCCACCGTCTTCACGATCGCGTCGATGTCGGAGAGGTCGAGCCCGGGATCGACACCCTGCGTGTACATGTTGAGCGCGACCGTCACGAGGTCGCAGTTGCCGGTGCGCTCGCCGTTGCCGAGCAGGCAGCCCTCGACCCGGTCGGCGCCCGCCATGATGCCGAGCTCGGCCGCGGCGACGCCGGTGCCGCGGTCATTGTGGGTGTGGAGCGAGATCACCGCGGCGTTGCGCTGGCGCAGGTGGCGCGCGAACCATTCGATCTGGTCGGCATAGACGTTGGGGGTCGCGCACTCGACCGTGGCGGGCAGGTTGAAGATGATCGGCGCCTCGGGCGTCGGGGCCAGCACCTCGGCGACCGCCTCGCAGACCTCGAGCGAGAAATCGAGCTCGGCGGTGGAGAAGGTCTCGGGCGAATATTCGAACTGCCAGCGCGTGTTCGGGCGCTTGGCGGCCTCGTCGCGGAGCACCTTGGCGCCCTCCACCGCGATCCTTTTCACCTCGTCGCGCGTCATGCCGAAGACGATCTTGCGCCACGCCGGGCTGACGGCATTGTAGAGGTGGACGATCGCGCTGTGCGCGCCCTCCAGGCTCGCGAAGCTGCGCTCGATCAGGTCGCGGCGCGATTGGGTGAGCACCTGGATCTGCACGTCCTCGGGCACGCGATCGTCGCGGATCAGGCCCGAGATGAAGTCGAACTCGGTCGCACCGGCGGAGGGGAAGCCGACCTCGATCTCCTTGAGCCCGACCTTCACCAGCAGGTCGAAGAAGCGCGTCTTCTTCTCGGCGTCCATCGGATCGATCAGCGCCTGGTTGCCGTCGCGCAGGTCGGTGGAGAGCCAGCGCGGCGCGCGCGTGATCGTGGCCGAGGGCCAGCGCCGGTCGGGCAGGTCGACGGGAGGGAAGGGGCGGTATTTGGTCGCGGGGTCGCGCAGCATGACGGTGGCTCTCTCGACAGGAGCGGAAGGGGGGACGGTCCAGCCCTTAGGCGCGGCGCGGCGAACGCGCGAGCGGTGACGCGCCTAAGGGCGCGTAAGTCGAAGCAGCAGGGCGAGGCCGCGGGCCATGGTCATCGCTGGCCTGAGTAGCGCGGCGCCACCGTGCTTGTCCAGCATATCGGGCGGACCGGAAATCTTCAGCAAAAAGAAGTCTTTATTGCGGAGATAGGGGGCTCGTGAGGGAGTCAGCCATGTTGCAGCTGGTTTATATCAGCACCGTCGTCGCCGCCGTCGATACCGCCGCCATCCTCGACGTGTCGCGCGCCAACAACACGCGCGACCGGATCACCGGCCTGCTGTTCTGCGACGGCAGGCGCTTCCTCCAGGCGCTGGAGGGTGACACGGCGATGGTCGAGCGCAGCTATGCCCGGATCGCGCGCGACCCGCGGCATCGTGCGCTGGTGGTGCTGTCGCGTCGCGAGGTCGCCGCGCGCGAGTTCGGCGGCTGGGCGATGGCGGAGCGGGTGCCGGGTGCCGATGGCGCCGCCTTCACCCGCCGGGTCGAGGAGCTGGTCGCCGCCGCCTCTCCCGCGGTGCGCGCCACCTTCGACAGCTTCGCACGGCTCCAGCGCGCCGCCTGACCGACGCTCAGCCCGGGTGCGCCAGGCCGCGTGCATATCGGGTCAGCACCGCGGGGTAGAGGCGATGCTCGGCGGCGAGCACGCGCGTCGCCAACGCGTCTGGCGTGTCATCGGGCAGCACCGGCACCTCGGCCTGGCCGAGCACGGTACCGCCGTCGAGCTCCTCGGTGACGACATGCACCGAGCATCCCGCGACCGCGTCGCCCGCCGCGATCGCGCGGGCATGCGTGTCGAGCCCCTTGTACTTGGGCAGGAGGGAGGGGTGGATGTTGATGATCCGCCCGCGCCAGCGCGCGACGAACGAGTCCGACAGCAGCCGCATATAGCCCGCGAGCGCGATCACCTCGGTGCCCGCGTCGTGCAGCGCGGCGTCGAGCGCCGCCTCATAGGCGGGCTTGCCGATGCCGCGCGGGGAGAGCGCGAACGTGGGGAGGCCCTGTTCCCGCGCCCAGTCGAGCCCGGCCGCGTCGGGCTTGTCCGACGCGACCAGCACGATCGCATAAGCGTCGCCCGCCGCAGCGACGAGCGAGCGCATGTTCGATCCGCGGCCCGAGATCAGCACCGCGACGCGAGTCGGCGCGGTCATGCGTGGTGAGTCGCGGTCCAGGGCGTGCGCGCGCTCCACGTCTCGGCGCTGCCGGAGACGGTGCAGCCGCGCTCGCCCGCCACGATTCGCCCGATCCGGTGGACGGTCTCGCCCGCCGCGGTGAGCGCGTCGGCCACTTGTGCGGCGGCATCGGCCGCGACGACGACCGCCATCCCGATCCCGCAGTTGAAGGTGCGCGCCATCTCGCCCGGCTCGATCCCGCCCTGCGCCTGGAGGAACGCCATCAGCCGCGGCTGCTCCCAGGCGTCCGCGTCCACCTCGGCGTGCGTTCCGGCGGGCAACACGCGCGGCAGGTTCTCCAGCAGGCCGCCCCCGGTGATATGCGCCAGCCCCTTGATCCGGTGCGCGCGCAGCAGTGGCAGCAGGCTGGAAACATAGATCCGCGTCGGCGCCATCAGATGGTCCACCAGCAGCCGGTCGGGGTCGAACAAAGCCGGGCGGTCGAGCTTCCAGCCCTTGTCCGCGGCGAGGCGGCGCACCAGCGAGAAGCCGTTGGAATGGACGCCCGAGGAGGCGAGCCCGAGGATGACGTCGCCCGGCGCGATGGTCGTGCCGGTGAGCACGTCGCCGCGCTCCACCGCGCCGACGCAGAAGCCGGCCAGATCATAATCGCCCTCGGCGTACATGCCCGGCATCTCGGCGGTCTCGCCGCCGATCAGCGCGCAACCGGCGATGCGGCACCCTTCCGCGATCGAGGCGACGACTCGCTCCGCGACCGCGGTGTCGAGCCGACCGGTCGCGTAATAGTCGAGGAAGAACAGCGGCTCCGCACCCTGGACGATGAGGTCGTTGACGCACATCGCGACCAGGTCGATGCCGACGCCCTCGTGGCGCTGCCAGTCGATCGCGAGCTTCAGCTTGGTGCCGACCCCGTCGTTGGCGGCGACGAGCAGCGGATCGGTGAAGCCCGCCGCGCGCAGATCGAAGAAGCCGCCGAACCCGCCCAGGTCGGCGTCCGCACCGGGGCGACGCGTCGCACGCGCCAGCGGCGCGATCGCGCGCACCAGCGCGTTGCCCGCGGCGATCGAGACGCCCGCCTGCTCGTAAGTATAGCCTTCGTTGCTCATGGCGACGCGCCTAGCCACATCGCGCTTGGATTTCCACGCCTGCTTCGCCAAAAGACGCGCGACATGCGCCGCCTCCCCGTCCTCACCGCCGCCGTGGCCGCGACCGCGCTCGGCACCGCCGCGGTCGTCGCGCAGATCGAGGGCGGCGACCGTGGCGTCGCCGCGGTCGACAGCTCGAACGATTTCGAGGTGAGCGGCCTGCGCGTCGACGTCACCGGCGCGAACGCCGAGGCGGCGCGGCTCGCCGGCTGGCGCGAGGCGCAGCGCAAGGGCTTCACCCAGCTCGCGCGGCGACTGGGCGCGGGCGAGCGGACGCTGCCCGACGGCGCGCTCGACTCGATCGTGTCGAGCATCGTCGTCGAGCAGGAGCAGATCGGCCCCAACCGCTATATCGCGCGGCTCGGCCTGCTGTTCGACCGCACGCGCACCGCGGCGCTGCTCGGCGTCTCGGCCTATGTCGAGCGTTCGCCGCCCTTCGTGGTGGTGCCGGTGCAATGGTCGACCGGCGTCGCCACCGGGTTCGAGCAGCGCACCGTCTGGCAGGAAGCCTGGGCGCGCTTCCGCACCGGGGGCAGCACGATCGACTATGTCCGGCCGAGCGGCAGTGGCCCCGATCCGTTGTTGCTCAACCTCGGTCAGGCGGAACGGCCCGACCGCGGCTGGTGGCGCACCGTGATCGACCAATATGGCGCCAGCGACGTGCTGATGCCGACGGCACGGCTGACCCGGCAATGGCCCGGCGGCCCGGTGGTGGGCACGTTCGAGGCGCGTTATGGCCCCGATCACCGCTTGCTCCGCAGTTTCACGCTTCGCGTCGGCAGCGCGCGCGGCATCCCCGCGCTGCTCGACGAGGCGGTGCGGCGGCTCGACTCGATCTATCAGGAGGCGCTGCGCGGGGGTGACCTCGATCCCGACAGCGGGCTCAACCCGATCATGCCGGAGGCGACTCCGACGCCGATCGACCTGACCGGCGCGTTCGCCGACCTCGGCGTGCCGACCGCGGTGAACAGCAGCATCACCGTGCAGTTCGACACGCCCGATGCCGGCGCGGTGACGGGCACGGAGGGGGCGTTGCGCGGGGTGCCGGGCGTGTCGTCGGCGGCGACGACCAGCCTGGCGCTGGGAGGCGTGTCGCTGATGAACGTCAGCTTCACCGGGACGCCCGAGGCGTTTCGCGCCGCGCTCGAGACGCGGGGCTGGCAGGTGTTCGGCAGCGGCACCACGCTGCGCATCCGCCGCGCCCCCGCGGGGAGTGCGGCTCCCGCGGCCGCCGCGCCCGGGGCTGCGCCGCCCGCCGCCGCGCCCTCCCGCGGTCCGGGGGGATGAACCAATTCGCGCTGCCGCTGGCGCTGCCCGCCGACGCGCGCGACGCGGAATTCCTCGTCACCGATTCGAACGCCGCGGCGGTGCGGCTGCTCGATCACTGGGCGACCTGGCCGGTGCGCAGCGCGATCATCGCGGGACCGCCGCGATCGGGGCGCAGTCTGCTCGGCGCGATCTTCTCGGCGCGATCGGGCGCGCAGGTGATCGACGACGCCGAGCGTGCGCCCGAGGATGAGTTGTTCCACGCCTGGAACCGCGCGCAGGATGAGCGTCGGCCGTTGCTGCTCCTCGTCGCCGAGCTGCCGCCGACCTGGACGATCGCGCTGCCCGACTTGCGGACGCGGCTCGCGGCGAGCCCCGCGGCGACGATCGGCGCGCCCGACGACGCGCTGGTGCGCGCGCTGCTCGAGCGCGGCTTCGCGCGGCGCCACCTCGACGCGCGACCCGACTTGATCGCCTGGCTCGCCGCGCGGGTCGAACGGAGTCATGCCGCTGTCATCGATGCTATAGAGAGACTGGATCGCGCCGCACTGGCGGGTCGGCGCCGGCTGTCGATCCCGCTGGCGCGCGAAACCCTCCAGTCCGACGCGGCGTTCACCGCGCAGAGCGACCAGCCATGACCCGACCGACCACCATCGCCCGCATCGACGCCGAGGACGTGCTCGACGATCCCTTCATGGACCGCGACGGCGGGCGCTACTTCAACCGTGAGCTGTCGTGGCTGTCGTTCAACCGGCGCGTGCTCGACGAGGCCTGCAACCGCGCGCATCCTCTACTCGAGCGGCTGCGCTTCCTCGCCATCTCGGGCGCGAACCTCGACGAATTCTTCATGGTGCGCGTCGCCGGACTGAAGGGGCAGCAGCTCCAGGACGTCGAGGCGCGCTCGGCCGACGGGCTCACCCCGGGCCAGCAGCTCAGCGCGATCGTCGACGAGGCCGACTCGCTGATGGCGAGCCAGCAGGCGGTGTGGCGTGACATCCGCGCCGAGCTCGCCGAGGCCGGCATCGCGGTGCTCGGCAGTCATTCGCTCGCCACCGCGCTCGACGGCGAGCAGCAGGCGTGGCTCGAGACGCATTTCCACGAGCAGCTCTTCCCGGTGATCACGCCGCAGGCGCTCGATCCGGCGCACCCGTTCCCCTTCCTGCCCAATCGCGGCATGGCGTTGATGTTCGACCTGGTGCGCCGCTCGGACCAGGAGCCGATCCGCGAGCTGGTGATGCTGCCGCCCGGCATGCCGCGCTTCGTCCGCGTGCCCGGCGAGGGCGCGCGCTACGTCGCCACCGAGTCGATCCTCAAGCGTTTCGCGCCCGCTCTCTTCCCCGGCTACGACGTGCTCGGCGCCGCGGAATTCCGGCTGCTGCGCGACAGCGACATCGAGATCGAGGAGGAGGCGGAGGACCTCGTCCGCTACTTCGCCAACGCGATCAAGCGCCGGCGCCGCGGCCGCGTGATCCGGCTCGAGCTGGAGACCGGCATGCCCGACACGCTCGCCGCGGTGCTGCGCGACGAGCTCGGCGGCGCGGACGCGATCGTCACCGAGACGGGATCGTTCCTCGGCATCGGCGACCTCTCGCTGCTCGCCGACGAGGACCGGCCCGACCTCAAGTTCGTCCCCTTCACGCCGCGCTTCCCCGAGCGGATCCGCGAGTTCGGCGGCGATTGTTTCGCCGCGATCCGCTCCAAGGACATCGTCGTCCACCACCCGTACGAGACGTTCGACGTGGTGCTCGCCTTCCTCAAACAGGCGGCGAACGACCCCGACGTGGTCGCGATCAAGCAGACGTTGTATCGCGCGGGCAAACAGTCGGCGGTGATCAGCGCGCTGATCGCCGCGGCCGAGGCGGGCAAGTCGGTCACCGCGGTGGTGGAGCTGAAGGCGCGCTTCGACGAGGAACAGAACCTGCAATGGGCGAGCGCGCTGGAGCGCGCCGGCGTGCAGGTCGTCTACGGCTTCATCGACTGGAAGACGCACGCCAAGGTGGCGATGGTGGTGCGGCGCGAGAACGGCAAGTTCCGGACCTACTGCCATTTCGGCACCGGCAACTATCATCCGGTGACGGCCCGGATCTACACCGACCTCAGCTTCTTCACCGCCGACCCGCGGGTGGGGCGCGACGCGGCGCGGCTGTTCAACTACATCACCGGCTATGTCGAGCCGGGCGACATGGAGAAGGTGGTGCTCAGCCCGCGCGACCTGCGCGAGCGGCTGATGCGCGACATCGACGGCGAGATCGCGCACGCGCGTGCCGGCCGCCCCGCCGCGGTCTGGGCCAAGATGAACTCGCTGGTCGACCCCACGCTCATCGAGAAGCTGTACGAGGCGAGCAACGCCGGGGTGGAGATCGACCTGATCGTCAGGGGCATCTGCTGCCTCAAGCCGCGCGTGCCCGGCATGTCCGAGAACATCCGCGTCAAGTCGGTGGTCGGCCGCTTTCTCGAGCACAGCCGCATCGCCGCCTTCGGCAACGGCGCCGCGCTGCCCAACGACGACGCGCTGGTCTATATCTCGTCGGCGGACTGGATGCCGCGCAACTTCGATCGCCGCGTCGAATATCTGCTGCCGATCGACAATGAGACCGTCCACGACCAGGTGCTCGACCAGGTGATGGTCGCCAATCTGATCGACAATGAGCAGAGCTGGGAACTCCAGCCCGACGGCAGCTATGAGCGCGTCGAGCCGGGGGACAAGCCGTTCAACCTGCACCGCTATTTCATGGTCAATCCGTCCTTGTCGGGGCGCGGGGCGGCGCTCGACGGTGATGAGGTGCCGGTGCTGTCGCTGAGGCGGCGGCGTTGAGGCTGTTGCCGACGCGCCGGGTGCGGCGCACGCCGGACGTCGGCGGTGATGAGCCGCCGCGCACCGCCATCATCGACATCGGGTCCAACTCGATCCGCCTCGTGGTCTACCAGGGGCCGCCGCGGCTGCCCTCGATCCTGTTCAACGAGAAGGTGCTCGCCGGGCTCGGGCGCAGCCTGGCGCAGTCGGGCGCGATCGACGCGCAGGCGATGGCGACCGCGCGCACCGCGCTCCAGCGCTTCGCCGGGCTGGCGCGCGAGATGGAGGTGACCCGGCTGCGCACCGTGGCGACCGCGGCGGTGCGTGACGCCGCGAACGGCGCCGAGCTGATCGCGATGGCCGAGGCGGCCGGGCTCAGCGTCGAGACCTTGCCGGGCGAGAAGGAGGCCGAGGCGGCAGGCCTGGGCGTACTGTCGGGCATCCCCGACGCCGACGGGATCGTCGGCGATCTGGGCGGCGGCAGCCTCGAGCTGGTGCGCGTGCGCGGCGGCGCGCTGCACGAGCGCGCCTCCTTCCCGCTCGGCGTGCTGCGGATCGGCGCGCTGCGCGAGAAGAACCAGCTCGACAAGAAGGTCGGCGCGCTGCTCGACGCCGGCGGCTGGACCGGGGCGGGGCGGGGGACGCCGCTCTATCTCGTCGGGGGCTCGTGGCGGTCGCTGGCGCGGCTCGACATGGTGGTGACGCATTACCCGCTGCCGGTGATCCATCAGTACGGCATGTCGGCGGACACGATCGCGCGGCTGCGGCGCACGCTGGCGCACGTCAACAAGGCGCGACTGCGCGAGATCCCCGGCATCTCGGGCGGGCGCGTGCCGACGCTGGGCGACGCCGCGGCGCTGCTCGCCGCGGTGCTGCGCCACCTCGGGAGCACGCAGACGATCGTCTCGGCCTATGGCCTGCGCGAGGGATTGCTCTACGACGAACTCGGCACCGAGGAGCGCGCGCTGGATCCCTTGGTGGTGGCGGCGCGCGAGGAGGGCCGCGTGAGCGGGCGCTTTCCCGAGCACGGCGACCTGCTCGACGCCTGGATCGCGCCGCTCTTCGCCGACGAGGACGCCGGCGACGCGCGGCTGCGCACCGCGGCCTGCCACCTCGCCGACGTGGGCTGGCGCGCCAACCCCGATTTCCGCGCCGAGCGCGGGCTCGAGATCGCGCTCCATGGCAATTGGGTCGGGATCGACGCGCGCGGTCGCGCGATGCTGGGGCAGGCGCTGTGGACCGGCATGGGCGGCGCCGCCACCCCGCCGCCGCCGCTGACGCTGCTCGCGGACGAGCCGTCGCTGAAGCGTGCGGCGGCGTGGGGCACCGCGATGCGGCTGGGGCAGCGGCTCAGCGGCGGCGTGGCGGGGCCGCTGGCGCGCTCGTCGCTGCGGGTCGAGGCGGGGGAGCTGGTGGTGACGCTGCCGGACGACGACGCCGCGCTGTACGGCGAGACGGTGCAGAAGCGGCACAAGGCGCTGGCGCAGGCGCTGGGGTTGCAGCCGCGGCTGGGGTGAGGGCGGCTGTGGGCGCGTTTCGCCTTCTCCCACCACCCACTGCCGTCATCCTGAACTTGTTTCAGGATCCACCCGTCCGCGTACCCAGCGGCCACTAAGTGCGCGGCACGGTGGATCCCGGACCAAGTCCGGGATGACGGCAGCGGGAGCGGGGCGGGACGGCCAGCGCTCTCCCCTTAGCCCGCAGCCCGCAATCCTCAGCCCGCAGCGCTCAGCCGCAGCTCAGCTTGACGATCGTCCCGCGCGCGTCGGTCTCCACGTTCAGTCGGTCGGCGCGATAATCCATCGTCAGCGCGTCGCCGGTGGCGTAGCGCCGCACCGTGCGCGCGCCGCTCAGCCGCTGCGCTTCCGCCGCCGACGCATTCGCCGCGCGCCCGACCAGCGCCGCCGCGGCGCCGGCGTCGCAGCGCGTGCCCGGCACCTCGCCGCCCGCGACCGGCGGCGCAGCGACGGGCGCCGCCGCCTTGGGCGCGCAGCCCGCCAGCGCGATCAGCACGACCGACACGACCGCCACCCGGCTCATGCCGCCGCCTCCGTCCGCGTCATCTTGAGCTTGCCGCCCTGCACCGCGAAGCCGAGCCGCCCCTCGACCAGGTCGAGCGCGTCATGGCCGAACTGGTCGTAGCGCCAGCCCTGCAGGATCTGCAGCCCGTTGCGCTGTCCCGCCGCCAGCGCCTCCAGCTCGTCGCCGCGCGCGAGCAGCCGCGGCGCCACGTCGATGTCGCGCGCGCGGATCTTGAGCAGCAGCTTGAGCAGGTCCGCCACCAACGCGCCCTCGCGCCCGAGCCCCGGCTTGCGGTCCTCGCGTGGCGGCAGTTCGGCGTCGGGCAGCGGCCCCGCCGACTCGATCGCCGCCATCAGCCGCGCGCCGATGTCGTTGCCCGCCCAGGTCTGCGACAGGCCGCGCACCTTGGCGAGATCGACCTGCTTGCGCGGCGGGTGGCTGGCGAGATCGGCGATCGTCTCGTCCTTGACGATGCGCCCGCGCGGGAGGTCCTTGGCCTGCGCCTCCAGCTCGCGCCAGCGCGCGATCGCCTTGAGCCGGCCGAGCACCTCGGGCTTGCGGCTCGACACGCGGACACGCTTCCACGCCACGTCGGGGTCGTTGGCGTAATTGGCGGGGTCGGCGAGCCGCTCCATTTCCTGGTCGAGCCACGCCCCGCGCCCGGTCTTGCGCAGCCGCTCGAGCATCTTGGGGAAGATCTTGGCGAGATGAGTCACGTCGCCGATGGCATATTCGATCTGGCGCGCGTCGAGCGGGCGGCGTGCCCAGTCGGTGAAGCGCGCGCCCTTGTCGACCGATATGCCGAGCCAGCTGTCGACGAGGTTGGAATAGCCGATCTGCTCGCCCTGGCCGAGCGCCATCGCCGCCACCTGCGTGTCGAACAGCGGGTGCGGGGTCTTGCCGGTGAGATTGTAGATGATCTCGATGTCCTGCCCGCCGGCGTGGAAGACCTTGAGCACGTCCTCATTGTCGACCAGCAGCGCGAGTAAGGGCGCGAGGTCGATGCCCGGCGCCATCGGGTCGATCGCGGCAGCCTCCTCGGTGTCGGCGATCTGAATCAGGCAGAGCTCCGGATAATAGGTGCTCTCGCGCATGAACTCGGTGTCGACCATCACGTACGGCGCCTCGCTGAGGCGGGTGCAGAGATTGGCCAGCGTCGCGCTGTCGGTGATCAGGGGGTGAACGTGCATAAGCGCCTGCCCATAGCCGGGCAGGCGCGGGTTGACAAAGAGGGTAATGACGCGAGAGGGCGGCGATCATCCGACAACCGCCGTCGCGGCGCGTCGCGGGCCGCCGTGCCGCCGCTCCCCCGCGGCGCCGGCGCCCGGAGTGAAGCGCGGCGCCGTAGCCAGAGTTTCCGCCCCATGCACGCCTATCGCTCCCACACCTGTGCCGCGCTGACCGCCGACGACGCGGGCCAGACCGTCCGCCTCTCGGGTTGGGTGCATCGCAAGCGCGACCATGGCGGCGTGCTCTTCGTCGACCTGCGCGACCATTATGGCGTCACCCAGATCGTCGCCGACAGCGATTCGCCCGCGCTGGCGCTGCTCGAGGGCGTGCGCGTCGAGTCGGTAGTGACGATCGACGGCGAGGTGAAGCGCCGCAGCGAGGCGACGGTGAACGGCGCGCTCGCGACCGGCGAGATCGAGGTCTATGCGCGCGCCGCGACGGTGCAGAGCGCGGCGGCCGAGCTGCCGATGCCCGTGTTCGGCGACGCCGAATATCCGGAGGAGATCCGGCTGCGCAACCGCTACCTCGACCTGCGCCGCGACAAGCTCCACGCCAACATCATGCTGCGCTCGAGCGTGATCGCCTCGATCCGGCGCCGCATGGTGGAACAGGGCTTCACCGAGTTCCAGACGCCGATCCTGACCGCCTCGTCGCCCGAAGGCGCGCGCGACTATCTGGTGCCCAGCCGCGTCCACCCCGGCAAGTTCTACGCGCTGCCGCAGGCGCCGCAGATGTTCAAGCAGCTGCTGATGGTGGCGGGCTTCGACCGCTATTTCCAGATCGCTCCCTGCTTCCGCGACGAGGACGCGCGCGCCGACCGCAGCCCGGGCGAATTCTACCAGCTCGACTTCGAGATGAGCTTCGTCACGCAGGACGACGTCTTCGCCGCGATCGAACCCGTGCTCCACGGTGTGTTCGAAGAATTTGCGGACTGGCAGGGCAAGGGACGCACCGTCTCCGCGCTACCGTTCCGCCGCATCCCCTACCGCGAGTCGATGCTCAAATATGGCAACGACAAGCCCGACCTGCGCAACCCTTTGATCATCAGCGACGTCGGCGCGCAGTTCGTCGGCTCGGGCTTCGGCCGATTCGCGTCGATCGTGGAGGCGGGCGACGTGGTGCGCGCGATCCCGGCGCCGAACACCGCCGACAAGAGCCGCAAGTTCTTCGACGACATGAACGCCTGGGCGCAGGGCGAGGGCTATGCCGGGCTCGGCTATGCCACCCGCAAGGCAGGCGAGTGGGGCGGCCCGATCGCCAAGAACCATGGCGAGGAGAAGATGAACGCGCTCGCCGACGCGCTCGCGCTCGGGCCGGACGACGGGCTGTTCTTCGCCGCCGGCAAGGAGGCGCAAGCGGCCAAGCTCGCCGGGCTGGCGCGCACCCGCGTCGCCGACCAGCTCGGGCTGATCGACACGTCGCGCTTCGAGTTCTGCTGGATCGTCGACTTCCCGATGTTCGAATATGACGAGGACAACAAGAAGATCGACTTCAGCCACAATCCCTTCTCGATGCCGCAGGGCGAGCTGGAGGCGCTGGAGACCAAGGACCCGCTCGACATCCTCGCCTATCAGTACGACATCGTCTGCAACGGCATCGAGCTGTCGTCGGGCGCGATCCGTAATCACCGCCCCGACATCATGTACAAGGCGTTCGAGATCGCGGGCTATACCAAGGCCGACGTCGACACCAATTTCGCCGGCATGATCAACGCCTTCAAGTTCGGCGCGCCGCCGCACGGCGGGTCGGCGCCGGGGATCGACCGGATCGTGATGCTGCTCGCCGACGAGCCCAACATCCGCGAGGTCATCGTCTTCCCGATGACGCAGAAGGCCGAGGACCTGATGATGGGCGCGCCGAGCTTCGTCTCGGCCAAGCAGCTCAAGGAGCTGAACATCAAGGTGACCGCCGAGCTGCCGAAGGATAGCGACGCGCTGGTGGCGCCCAAGGCGGGGTGAGGGGAGAGGGATAGGGGAGCCCCCTTTCCCCTTACGCCCCCCGGCGTGCGCCGGACCTTCACGAGAGTCGCCGAACGTTCCTCATCATCCGTCATCCCGGACTTGTTCCGGGATCCGCCGACCCGCGAACGCAGTGCGCGTTGCTCTCGCGGTGGGGTGGATCCCGGAACAAGTCCGGGATGACGGGAGGGTTGTGCAAAGGGTCCGAGAGCCGGGGATGGGTGGAGATGCGTTGCGCAGGAACGGGGCGCCCGCCTCCGCAGACGCCCCCAACCCGATCACGCCGGCTCGAAGTGGCCGTCGTCCTGCAGCACGCGCAGCTTGCCGTCGGCGATCGCGAAGACCGCGCCGTGCAGTCGCAGCTTGCCGGCCTCGACCCGCTCCTGCACGAACGGGAAGGTCATCAGGTTCGCCAGCGAGACCTTGACGCCCTCCTGCTCCAGCGCGGTCTGACCTTCAGGCCCCTTGCCGTGCTCGTGGATCACCTTCTCGCGCGCGTCGTCGAGCAGGTCGATCCACGCCGCGACGAAGCCGCCATGGCCCGGCTCGGCCTGCTTGAGATCGCCCGACAGCGCCGCCTTGACGCCGCCGCACGCGCCGTGCCCGAGCACCAGCACTTCCTCGACCTGGAGCACGGTGACCGCGAACTCGAGCGCGGCCGAGACGCCGTGGCGCCCGCCGCCGGTCTCGAACGGCGGCACCAGCGCGGCGACGTTGCGCACCACGAACACCTCGCCCGGGCGGCTGCCGAAGATGGTGGCGGGATCGACCCGGCTATCGGAGCAGGCGATCACCATCACCTTGGGCGACTGGCCGCTGGCCAGCTCGGTCCAGCGCTCGCGCTCCTCCAGCCACTCGTTACCGCGAAAGCGGTAGTAGCCGTCGATCATATCGTGGAACTTGCTCATTCGTCAGTTACCCTTCCGTTGTTTCGAAGACGGCCAGCCGCTATCTGCGACGGCATGAACGAGATGACTCCGCTTCCGGCTCCCGCGCGCCAGCGCAAACCCGACTGGATCCGCGTCAAGGCGCCCACCAGCGAGGGCTTCGCCGCCACGCGCGCGCTGATGCGCTCGAAGAGCCTCACCACCGTGTGCGAGGAGGCCGCCTGCCCGAACATCGGGGAGTGCTGGACCAAGAAGCACGCGACCGTGATGATCCTGGGCGACACCTGCACGCGCGCCTGCGCCTTCTGCAACGTCAAGACGGGCATGCCGCGCGCGGTCGACCCGATGGAGCCGCAGAACGTCGCCGACGCCGCCGCGCAGATGGGCCTGGAGCATATCGTCGTCACCTCCGTCGACCGCGACGACCTGCCCGATGGCGGCGCGCGGCAGTTCGTACGGGTGATCGAGGCGATCCGCCGCACCAACCCACGGACGACGATCGAGATCCTCACACCCGATTTCCGCAACAAGCACGAAGCCGCGGTGGAGGCCATCGTCGCGGCGCGCCCAGACGTGTATAATCACAATCTGGAAACCGTGCCGCGGCTGTACCCGACGATCCGGCCCGGCGCGCGCTATTACGCCTCGATCCGACTGCTCGAGAGCGTCAAGAAGCTCGACCCGTCGATCTTCACCAAGTCCGGCATCATGCTCGGGCTCGGCGAGGAGCGGCTCGAGGTCCATCAGGTGATGGATGACATGCGCTCGGCCGACATCGATTTCCTGACGATGGGCCAGTATCTCCAGCCCACCCCGCGCCACGCCAAGGTGGCCGAGTTCGTGCCCCCCAAGGCGTTCGACGCCTACGCCGCGATCGCCCGCGCCAAGGGCTTCCTTCTGGTGGCGTCCTCGCCGCTGACTCGGTCGAGCTACCACGCCGGCGACGATTTCGCGAAGATGCGGGCAGCGCGCGAGGCCAAGCTTGCCCAAGCATAGCGAGACCCGCCGGCTGCCCTACAGCCCCGAGCAGATGTTCGACCTGGTCGCGGACGTGCGCCGCTACCCCGAGTTCCTGCCCTGGGTCACCGCGATGCGCGTGCGCCGCGACGGTGACACCGAGACGCTGGCGGACATGATCGTCGGCTTCAAGGGACTTCGCGAGACCTTCACCTCGAAGGTCGCCAAGGCGCGCGCGGACACGATCCGCGTCGAATATGTCGACGGGCCGCTCAAGTATCTCCACAACGACTGGCGTTTCCGCCCCGACGGGGAGGGCGGTTCGCTGGTCGACTTCACCGTCGACTTCGCGTTCAAGAACCGCATGTTCGAGATGCTCGCCGGTCAGGTGTTCGGCGTCGCGCTGCGCCGGATGATCGGCGCGTTCGAGGAGCGCGCGCGCGCGCTCTACGGCGATTCGGTCGCTGGCTCCTCGTCGGGTTCGGGCAGCAGCAGCTCCAGCGCGCACAGCGCCGCCTGAAGCCGCACCCCGGCGCGGCCGAGGTCGCCGAAGAAGCGCTTGTCCGCGACCACGTTGGCGGGATCCCCTGCGCGTTCGGCACGCGCGAACACCACCGTGCCGACGGGCTTCTTCTCGGTCCCGCCGCCCGGCCCCGCGACGCCGGTGATCGCCACCGCGACGTCGGCCTCGGACTGCGCCAGCGCGCCCTGCGCCATGCTCCACGCCACCGCGATCGAGACCGCGCCGAACGTGTCGAGCACGTCGCCGCTCACCCGCAGCTGGCGCTGCTTGGCCTCGTTGGAATAGGTGATGAAGCCGGCGTCGAACACGTCGGACGAGCCCGCGATCTCGGTCAGCGCGGCGGAGACGAGCCCGCCGGTGCAGCTCTCCGCCACCGCGACGCGGCGCCCGGCGGCACGGTTGGCCTCGATCACGCGGCGCGCCGCGTCGACCAGCTGCTGGGGGAGGACGTCGTCGCTCACCGCGCGGTCACCGCGGCGCAGACCGGCAGGTCGGGGATGGCGTCGCGCTTGCCCTTGTTCTTCTCGGCCTTGAGATATTGCAGCGTCGCGACGACGATGCCCGCGGTGTTGCGCGCCGGCAGCGGCTCGAGCAATGTCACCAGCCGGTCGAGCGTCCCACAGTCGCCGGGCTGGATCCGCCCGGTGATCTGCGGCGCGAAGAGCGAGGTCAGCATCGGGCGCGCATAGTCGCTGAGCAGCAGCAGTTCCACCGCCGGGTCGCTGAGCTTGGCGATCGCGGTGCGCGCCGCGGGCCAGGCGCGGTCGGCCTCGCGGTCGTACTTCTGGAGCAAAGCGCTGTCCGACTTCCGCAGCAGGCTGGAGGCGGGCAGCGCGGCGCAGACGCGACCGGCGTCGCGGATGATCTCGGGCAGGGCGACCAAAGCGATCGACTCGGCGTCGGTGCTCGACAGGCAGCGGTCCTGCGCGGCGGCCGGGGGCGCGGCGAGAAGGGCGACGCCGGCCAGCGCCGCGGCGAGCGAGGCGAAGCGGTTCATGCGTCCAGCCCGCCCGGCAGCGTCACGGTGGCGACCGCCTGCGCGGCGATTCCTTCCCCACGGCCGGTGAAGCCGAGTCGCTCGGTGGTGGTCGCTTTCACGCTCACCCGATCGGTCGAGAGGCCGAGAAGTTCCGCGATCCGCGCCTGCATCGCGGCGCGGTGCGGGCCGATCTTGGGCGCCTCGCACATCAAGGTGAGGTCGACGAAGGTGACGCGGCCACCACGTGCCTCGACCAGCGAGCGCGCGTGGGCGAGGAACTGTCCCGATTCCGCACCGCGCCAGCGCGGATCGCTCGGCGGGAAGTGCGTGCCGATGTCGCCCGCCGCGATCGTGCCGAGCACCGCGTCGGTGATGGCGTGGAGCGCCACGTCGGCGTCGCTGTGGCCGGAGAGACCCTGGTGGTGAGGGATCAGCACGCCGCCGAGCCACAGCTCCTCGCCGTCCTCGAGCCGGTGCACGTCGAAGCCGCTCGCCGAGCGGGTCTCCACGCCGACGCGCGCCGCCGCGGCGGCGAAATCGGCGGGATAGGTGATCTTGTCGAGCATCATGTCCCCTTCGACCTGCGCCACGCTCAGCCCGAGCGCGCGCACCATCTGGGCGTCGTCGGTCGCCGCACCGCCGTCCCATGCCGCGTGGGCGCGCGCCAGGGTCGCGGCGTCGAACGCCTGCGGCGTCTGCACGCGCGCGAGTGTCTCGCGGGCGATCGTAGCACCGTCCGCGGCTACCAAGGTATCCGCGACCGGCAGCACCGGGATCGCGCCCGGCGCATCGTCGAGCGCGGCGAGCAGCCGGTCGACCAAGGCCTGCGGCACGAACGGCCGCGCCGCGTCATGCACCAGCACGCGCGTCGCGTCCGCCGCGGCGTCGAGCCCCGCGCGCACCGAGTCGCGTCGCTCGACGCCACCGGTCACCCACTCGGCGCCGGGCACCGCCGCCTCCAGCAGCACCTGCTGCCCCGCGCCGATCACGACGATCACGCGATCGATCGCCGGATGCGCCGACAGCGCCTCGTGGCTCCACGCGATCATCGGCCGACCCGCGACGGGCGCATATTGCTTGGGCGCGGCGCTGCCGCTGCGCGAGCCGCTGCCGGCGGCGACGATGAGGGCGACCGTGGTCATGGCGGCGCGCCCTAGCCGCTCCGCGCCGAGCTTGCCAGAGCGGTGCGCGTCGACTACCTGCCCATTTTTCGAGCAGCAGCGATGAATCAGCCTCTTCCTCCTCGGCTCACGCCGATCCGCATCGGCGAGGTGAGCATCGACCAGCCGGTCGTGCTCGCGCCGATGACCGGTGTCTCCGACCAGCCGTTCCGTACCCTGGTCCGCCGCTACGGCTCGGGGCTCAACGTCACCGAGATGATCGCGAGCCAGGCGGCGATCCGCGAGACGCGCCAGTCGCTGCAGAAGGCGATGTGGCACGTCTCGGAGGAGCCGGTGTCGATGCAGCTGGTCGGCTGCACCCCGCACGAGATGGGCGAGGCGGCGCGGCTCGCGCGCGACAAGGGCGCCGCGATCATCGACATCAACATGGGCTGCCCGGTCCGCAAGGTCACCAACGGCGACGCCGGCTCGGCGCTGATGCGCGACCTCGGGCTCGCCGCGGCGATCGTGAAGGAAGTGGTGCGCGCGGTCGATGCGCCGGTGACGCTCAAGATGCGGATGGGCTGGTGCCACGACAGCCTCAACGCGCCCGAGCTGGCGCGCATCGCCGAGGATCTCGGCGTCCGCATGGTCACGGTCCACGGCCGCACCCGCAACCAGATGTACAAGGGCAGCGCCGACTGGGGCTTCGTCCGCTCGGTCAAGGAGGCCGTCTCGATCCCCGTGATCGTCAACGGCGACATCTGCGGGATCGACGACGCCGAGACCGCGCTGGCGCAGTCCGGCGCGGATGGGATCATGATCGGCCGCGGTGCCTATGGCCGCCCGTGGCTGCTCGGCCAGGTGATGCACTGGTTCGCCACCGGCGAGCGTCGGCCCGACCCGACGCTCGACGAGCAATATGCCGTGATCTCAGAACATTATGAGATGATGCTGAGCCATTACGGCATCGTCACCGGCGTCAACATGGCGCGCAAGCATATCGGCTGGTACACCAAGGGGATTCACGGCTCGGCCGAGTTCCGCAACGCGGTGAACCAGGAGCCTGACCCCGAGCGGGTCAAGGCGATGCTCGCCGACTTCTACGCGCCGCACCGGATGCGGGACGCCGCGTGAGATCGACGCAGCGCGGGCCGAGCGAGGCCGAGCTGCTCGCCGCGTTGCCGGTCGCGGTGCTGGTGGTCGACCCCGAGGATCGTGTCGAGCGCGCCAACGCCGAGGCCGAGACGCTGCTCAACCTCTCCGAGCGCGCGATGCGCGGGCAGACCGTCGCCGAGCTGCTCGGCGTCGCCGACGCCGAGACGCGGCGTGCGGGGCACGCCTTCGCCGCCTTCGACATCGAGCTGGAGATGCGCGGCGGTGTCCGCATCCGCGTCGACCTGGTCGAGGCGGCGGTGGTCGACCAGCCGGGCTGGCGCACGATCACGCTCCACCATGCCGCGGCGTCGCGTCGACTCGGCGTCTCGGGCGACCGCGCCGCGGCGGCGCGCGCCGCGGTCGGGGCGGCGGCGATGCTGGCGCATGAGATCAAGAACCCGCTGTCGAGCATCCGCGGCGCCGCGCAGCTGATCGCCGACGGCGCGTCGCCCGACGAACTCACCGGCCTGGTCATCACCGAGGTCGACCGCATCGCCGCGCTGATCGACCATATGGAGGATTTCACCGACACCCGGCCGCGCGAGGTGACGCCGCTCAACATCTACCCGCTGCTGGCGCACGCGCGCGGCGTGGCGCTGGCGGGGTTCGCGCGCGACATCCCGATCGAGGAGCGCTACGACCCGTCGCTGCCGCCGGTGCTGGGCAACCGCGACGCACTGCTCCAGGTGGTGCTCAATCTGCTCAAGAACGCGGCCGCGGCGCTGGGCGAGCGCGGCGAGCGGCGCATCACGCTCACCACCGCCTATCGCCACGGCATCACCGTGGCGACGGGCAAGGGGCGCGAGCGCGTCGCGCTGCCGATCGAGCTGTGCGTGATCGACACCGGGCCGGGCGCGCCCGACGACATCGCCGACCATCTCTTCGACCCGTTCGTGTCGGGCCGGCCCGAGGGCAAGGGGCTGGGGCTGGCGCTGGTCGACAAGCTGGTGCGCGACATGGGCGGGATCGTGCAATATGCGCGCGAGGGCCAGCCGCACCACACCGTCTTCCGCCTGCTGCTGCCGCGCGCCGCGTGACCGGCGGCAAGATCCTGATCGTCGACGACGACGATGCGGTGCGCACCGTGGTGGCGCACGCGCTGCGCCGCGCCGGTCACACGGTGCGCACCGCCGCCAGTCTCGCCGATATGACGCGCGAGCTGCGCACCCACCCGCCCGACGTGCTGGTGACCGACGTGGTGCTGCCCGACGGCGACGGCATCGACCATGCCGGCCGGCTCGCGAGCGAGCGCCCCGACATGCCGGTGATCGTGCTCTCCGCGCGCAACACGCTCACCACCGCGGTGCGCGCCACCGAGGCGGGGGCGTACGACTATCTCCCCAAGCCGTTCGATCTCGACACGCTGACGCGCACCGTCGCGGCGGCGCTCAAGCGCGGCGGCGCGGCGGCGGAGGACCGCGCGGTCGAGGAGGAGCAGCTGCCGCTGATCGGCCGCTCGCCCGCGATGCAGGACGTGTATCGCGTCATCGCGCGCGTGATCTCGAACGATCTGACGGTGCTGGTCTCGGGCGAGTCGGGCACGGGCAAGGAGCTGGTCGCGCGCGCGATCCACGATCTCGGCGCGCGCCGTGCCGCGCCGTTCGTGCCGATCAACATGGCGGCGATCCCGCGCGAGCTGATCGAGGCCGAGCTGTTCGGGCATGAGCGCGGCGCCTTCACCGGCGCGGCGCAGCGCAGCGCGGGCCGCTTCGAGCAGGCCGCCGGCGGCACGCTGTTCCTCGACGAGATCGGCGACATGCCGATCGAGGCGCAGACGCGGCTGCTGCGCGTCCTCCAGTCGGGCGAGTTCACCACGGTGGGCGGCGCGCGCACGATCCGGGCCGATGTCCGCATCGTCGCCGCCACCAACCGCGACCTGCAACAGGCGGTCGCCGGCGGGCAGTTCCGCGAGGACCTCTATTATCGCCTCAACGTCGTGCCGGTCGCGCTGCCCGCGCTACGCGAACGCCGCGGCGACATCGCCGAGCTGGCGCGCCATTTCCTCGACCGCGCCGCCGAGGCGGGGCTGCCGCGCAAGACGCTCGCCGCCGAGGCGGTCGCCGCGCTCGAGGCGCACGACTGGCCCGGCAACGTGCGCGAGCTGGAGAATCTCATGCGCCGCCTCGCCGCGCTCTCGCGCGACGACCGGATCGGCGCGGCCGAGGTGGTGGCGACGATCGGCGCCGCCCCGCCGCTGGCCGAGACGCTGCCCGACCCCGGGATCGAGGCGGCGGTGCGCGCGATGATCGAGCGGCTGTCGCGCGAGGAGCCGCGCGCGCTCGACGACGGCTCGCTGTATGATCGCGTGATCGGCGCGGTGGAGCGGCCGTTGATCGAAGCGATGCTGGCGCGCCACGGCGGCAACCAGCTGCGCGCCGCGCGCGCCATCGGGCTCAACCGCAATACGTTGCGCAAGCGCCTCGACGCGCTGGGGATCGAGCCCGTCGCGCGATCATCGGCGCCAGGCGAGGGATAGACCGCCGAAATATGTGTTCTCTGTGCAACACCGATGTTGTAGCGGGGGAGCGATGATCGCGGGAGTCACTCCCTCTTCCTCTTCCACGTCGCCCGCCCGCCGGCGCCCGACGGTGACGCCCGCGCTGGAGCTCGCGGTGCTGGCGGTGGCGGTCGCGATCGGCGTCGGCAGCTATTTCACGGTGCGCAGCGAGGGCGGCGCCTCCGCGCTGATCGAGCCGCCGGTGGTGGCGCTGCTGCTCGTCGCCAATCTGGTCGCCGGCATCGCGCTGATGATCCTGCTGGGCCGACGCATCGCGCTCAACCGCGCCGCGCAGTCGCCCGTCGGCGGCGAGGGCAGGCTCCACGTCCGCCTCGTGCTGCTGTTCTCGCTGGTGGCGGCGGTGCCCGCGCTGCTGGTGACGATCTTCGCGTCGCTGCTTTTCCAGTACGGTGTCCAATTCTGGTACTCGGACCGCGCGCGCGGCATGTTCGAGAATGCCGCCTCGGTGGCGCAGGAGAGCTACCGCAACGAGTCGGATCGCGTCGCGCGCGAGACGATGACGATGGCGGGGGATCTCGCCGATTACCTGCGCAACGACCCGATCGAGAGCAAGCGCTTCGTCGCGGGACTGGCCTATCAGCTCTATCTGCGCAATCTGTCCGAGGCGTTGATCGTTCAGCGCGGCCAGGACGGCGAGTTGCGCACGCGCGCGCTAGTCAACCCCTACGACCGCCAGCTCGACCGGGTGGTCACCGCGCCGATGATCGACCGGATCGAGGGCGGGGCCGCCACGGTGGTGGTGCGCTCGGGCGATCGCGTCGGCGCGCTGACGCGGCTCGATTATCAGCCGCACACCTATCTCTACTCGGCGCGCGTGTTCGATCCGCAGCTCGCCAACCAGCTCAATCGCGGCGCGGCGGTGCTCAACGATTATCGCCAGCTGATCGCGCGCGCGCGTTCGCTCCAGCTCCGGTTCAACGCCGCGTTGTTGATCGTCTCGCTGCTGATCGTCGGGGTGGCGGTGTGGATCGCGCTGGCGGTGGCGGACCGGCTGGTGCGCCCGGTCGGCGAGTTGGTCGACGCCGCGCGGCGGGTCGGCGGGGGCGACCTGTCGGCGCGCGTGCCCGAGACTCCGGCGCGCGACGAGGTCGGCACGCTGGCGAACGCGTTCAACAGCATGACCGCGCGGCTGGAGGCGCAGAATACCGCCCTGGTCACCGCCAACACCCAGCTCGAGAATCGGCGCGCGCTGATCGAGGCGGTGATGTCGGGCGTGTCGGCCGGGGTGATCTCGATCGACTCGCAGGACCGCACGATCCGGCTGGTCAATAGCTCGGCGCAGACTCTGCTGGGGCTCGACGCACCGCCGGTGGGGCGCGTGCTGCGCGCGGTCGCGCCCGAGCTCGACGTGATGCTCGACCAGGGCGCGCGCGAGGCCAACGTCCAGCACAATGTCCAGGGCGAGATGCGCACGTTCGCGGCGCGGATCGCGCGCGACGGTACCGGGCCGATCATCACCTTCGACGACATCACCCAGCAGCTGACCGACCAGCGCCGCGCCGCCTGGGCCGACGTGGCGCGCCGCATCGCGCATGAGATCAAGAACCCGCTCACGCCGATCCAGCTCGCGGCCGAGCGACTCCAGCGCCGCTACGGCAGCAAGATCGAGGCGGGCGACACCACCTTCGCGCGGCTGACCGACACGATCGTCCGCCAGGTCGGCGACCTGCGCCGCATGGTCGACGAATTCTCCTCCTTCGCGCGCATGCCCAAGCCCGTGTTCCGCGAGGAAGCGCTGGTCGACATCGCGCGCCAGACGATGTTCCTCCACGAGGTCGCGCATCCCGGGATCCGCTTCGTGCTCGAGCACGACGAGCCCGCGCCGACGCTGGTGTGCGACCGACGCCAGATCGGCCAGGCGCTCACCAACATCGTCAAGAACGCGGTCGAGGCGGTCGAGGCCGCCGACGTCAGCGAGGGCGCGGTGACGATGACGCTGCGCGAGGGCGAGGGCCGCGTCGTGATCGAGGTAGCGGACACCGGCGTCGGCCTGCCGCTCGAGCGCGACCGCATCGTCGAGCCCTATATGACCACGCGCGCGCGCGGCACCGGGCTGGGGCTCGCGATCGTCAAGAAGATCGTGGAGGAGCATTTCGGCACGATGACCTTCGCCGACCGCGCGGGCGGCGGCACCGTGGTGACCTTGTCGTTCGACGCGTCGCTGCTCGCCCCACTCGCCGCCGAGGATTCTTCCCCGCCCGGCGCGGTCTCCACCGACGACGATCGCACGATCGCCGCTTTGACCAGGAATCGGATCTAGACAGCTATGGCGATCGACATCCTCGTCGTGGACGACGAACTCGACATCCGCGAACTCGTGGCCGGCGTGCTCGAGGACGAGGGCTATGACACGCGCATGGCGGGCGACAGCGACGCCGCGCTGGAAGCGATCGCGACGCGCCGCCCCAGCCTGGTGCTGCTCGACGTGTGGCTGCAGGGCTCGCGGCTCGACGGGCTCGATTTGCTCGAGGAGATCAAGCGGCGCGATCCCTCGATCCCGGTGCTGGTGATCTCGGGCCATGGCACGCTCGACACCGCGGTCGCGGCGATCCGCAAGGGCGCCGCCGACTTCATCGAGAAGCCGTTCCAGGCCGAGCGGCTGCTGCTGATGGTCGAGCGCGCGACCGAGACCGAGCGGCTGCGCGCCGAGGTGGCGAGCCTGCGCGCGGCCTCGGGGCGCGGCACCGACCTCACCGGCAGCTCCACCGCGGTCAACGCGGTGCGTGCGACGCTCAAGCGAGTCGCGGGGACGGGTAGCCGGGTGCTGATCGTCGGCCCCGCCGGCGTCGGCAAGGAGGTGGCGGCGCGGCTGCTCCACGGCTGGAGCCAGCGCGCCCATGCCAATTTCGTCATCGTCAGCACCGCGGGCATGAGCCCCGACCGGGTCGAGGAGGAGTTGTTCGGGGTGGAGGAGGGGGGCGATCTCGTCCGCACCGGCCTGCTCGAACAGGCGCATGGCGGGACGCTGTTCCTCGACGAGATCGCCGACATGCCGCAGGCGACCCAGGCGCGCATCCTGCGCGTGCTGACCGACCAGAGCTTCACCCGCGTCGGCGGCACGCGCGTGGTCAAGGTCGACGTGCGCGTCGTTTCCGCGACCGCGCGCGACCTCTCGCTGGAGATCGCCGAGGGGCGCTTCCGCGAGGATCTCTACTATCGCCTCAACGTGGTGCCGGTGACGATCCCGCCGCTGGCCGAGCGGCGCGAGGACATCCCCGCGCTGGTCGAGCATTTCGTCGCGCACTACGCCGCCGAGCGCCGCGTGCCGGTGCCCGAGATCGCCACCGACGCGCTCGTGGCGCTCCAGTCCTATGACTGGCCCGGCAACGTACGCGAGCTGCGCAACGTGGTGGAGCGGACCATCATCCTCGCCCCCGGCGATCGGATCGGCCGCATCGACCTCGATCTGCTCCCCGCCGAGGTGCTCGGCGGCCACGACGCCGGACCGGGCGCTACCGCGATCATGGGGGCGCCGCTGCGCGAGGCACGCGAGACCTTCGAGCGCGAGTATCTGCGCGTCCAGATCCGGCGCTTCTCGGGCAATATCTCGCGTACGGCGAGCTTCATCGGGATGGAGCGGTCGGCGCTGCACCGGAAGCTGAAGCTGCTGGGGATCACCGAGACACGGGAGGAATAGGGGGCAGGAATAATGCCTCGCCGCCGCCTACTCCCAACCGTTCGCCTCGAGCAGCCGTCGAGCTTGTCGAGACGGCGTGTCGAGAGGTGCCGCACACGCCGGCCTCTCGACGGTCGGCTTCTCGACTGCGCTCGAAGCCTGCTCGAGGCGAACGGGTGGGAAGGGTGCTGCCGATCCTCTGCCGCTGACCGCTTCACCCCCACCTAGACGCGCCCGCGCCGGAACCCTATTTTACGCCCGCCGCTTACAGCGCGACACGTCCGACGTCGGCAACGGCGCACCCCGCGGGGAACCTCCCGCCAAGAACAAGGACCCTCCAATGGCCGAAAAGCAGACCTCGCTCCAGGACCTGTTCCTCAACGCGCTGCGCAAGTCCAAGACCCCCGTCACGATGTTCCTCGTCAAGGGGGTCAAGCTCCAGGGCATCGTTACCTGGTTCGACAATTTCTCGGTGCTGCTGCGGCGTGACGGCCAGTCGCAGCTGATCTACAAGCACGCCATCTCCACCATCATGCCCGCCGGCCCGATCGACGTCGCCGGCATCGTCGGCCAGCTCGGCGAGGGCGGCAAGAAGCAGCTGTTGCAGGACATCTTCCTCTCCGCGGTGCGCAAGTCGGAGGATCCGGTGACGATGTTCCTCGTCAACGGCGTGATGCTGCAGGGCGCGATCGCGGGCTTTGACCTGTTCTGCATGCTGCTCCAGCGCGACGGCATGTCGCAGCTGGTCTACAAGCACGCCGTCTCGACGATCCAGCCGTCGCGCCCGCTCAACCTGGCCGAGGAGCAGGCCGCGGGCGAGGACGAGTGAGGAAGCCCGCATGAGCGGCGGCTTCGAGCGCGACCGCGACGAATTTGCCCGCGGCGCGCGCGCGATCGTGGTCTATCCCGATCTCGGCGGCTCGTCGCGCGACGCCGAGGCACGGCTGGAGGAGACCGCCGGGCTCGCCGAGGCGATCGGCGTGGTCGTGGCGGACCGCGTCGCGCTGCGCATCCGCACCCCCCGCGCCGCGACGCTGATCGGCGCCGGCCAGATCGAGGAACTCGGCGCGCGCGCGCGGATGGAGGAGGCGGGGCTGGTCGTCGTGGACGGCAGCCTCACCCCGATCCAGCAGCGCAACCTCGAGACCGCGCTCGAGACCAAGGTGATCGACCGTACCGGGCTGATCCTCGAGATCTTCGGCGAGCGCGCCGCGACCGCCGAGGGCCGGCTCCAGGTCGAGCTCGCGCACCTCGACTATCAATCGGGCCGGCTGGTGCGCAGCTGGACCCACCTCGAGCGCCAGCGCGGCGGCTTCGGCTTCCTCGGCGGTCCCGGCGAGACCCAGATCGAGGCCGACCGCCGGCTGATCCGCGACCGCATGGCGCGGCTGCGGCGCGAGCTGGAGCAGGTGACCCGCACCCGCGGGCTGCACCGCGAGCGGCGCCAGCGCGCGCCCTGGCCCGTGATCGCGCTGGTCGGCTATACCAACGCGGGCAAGTCGACGCTGTTCAACCGGCTCACCGGCGCGCACGTGATGGCGGAGGACCTGCTCTTCGCCACGCTCGACCCGACGCTGCGCCAGATCAGCCTGCCCGGGATCGACAAGGCAATTTTGTCCGACACCGTGGGCTTCGTCTCGGAGCTGCCGACCCAGCTGGTCGCGGCGTTCAAGGCGACGTTGGAGGAGGTCGTCTCGGCCGACCTGCTGATCCACGTCCGCGACGTGGCGCATCCCGACACCGCGGCGCAGAAGGCCGATGTCGAGGGCGTGCTCGCCGATGTCGGCGTGAGCGAGACGACACCGCGGATCGAGGCGTGGAACAAGCTCGACCTGCTCCACGGCGAGGCGCGCACCGAGCTGCTCGACGAGGCGGCGCGCCGTGACGACGTGGTGCCGCTGTCGGCGCTGACGGGCGAGGGGGTCGACGAGTTGGTCCGCCACGTCGCCGACCTGCTGACCCAGGGCCACCAGCGCTACGCCATCGCGCTCGACGCGGGTGACGGCGCGGGGGCGGCCTGGCTCCACGCCAACGGCGAGGTGCTCGACCAGCAGGTCGAGGGCGACCGCGTGCGCTACGAGGTGCGGATGGCGCCCGCGGTGCACGAGCGTTTCCTGTCGCGGCAGGGGTGAGGGGGGGCGCCGGTCGATCAGCTGCTGACGGCCCGGCGCATCTTCAATCCGTTCGCCTCGAGTAGGGATCGAGCTTGTCGACATCCCGTATCGAGAGGGATCAGGCGGGCGGTCCTCTCGATACGCCGTCTCGACAAGCTCGACGGCTACTCGAGACGAACGGGATTGAGTAAGCCGCCCGCCTTCACCCGCTGCCACAGCGCCTCTTTCTCCTCCAGCGGCAGCGCCGCGAAGCCGGCGCCGCCCGCCGCCTCGATCGCGCGGAAGCGGCGCTCGAACTTGGCGTTGGCGGCGCGCAGCGCCTGCTCCGGATCGACCCCGAGGTGCCGCGCCCAGTTGACCACCGCGAACAGCAGGTCGCCGATCTCCTCGACGCGCTCGGCCTCATCGCGCGCCTCCTCTACCTCGGCCAGTTCCTCGTCGACCTTGGCGCGTGATCCGCTCGCGTCGGGCCAGTCGAAGCCGGTGCGTGCCGCGCGCTTCTGCAACTTCTCGGCGCGGACCAGCGCGGGCAGCGCCACCGCGATGCCGTCGAGCGCCCCGGCGGCGCCCTTGTCGGCGCGCTCGGCCGCCTTGACCTCCTCCCAGAGATGGTGGCCGCCTTCAGTCAAGTCGCCGAAGATATGCGGATGGCGGCGCTCCATCTTGTCACTGATCGCGGCGGCGACGTCGCCCAGCGCGAAGGCGCCGTCCTCCTCGGCGATGCGGCTGTGGAAGACCACCTGCAGCAGCAGGTCACCGAGCTCGTCGCGCAGCTCGTCGACCGCGCCGCGCTCGATCGCGTCGGCGACCTCATAGGCCTCCTCGATCGTATACGGCGCGATCGTCGCGAACGTCTGCGCGCGGTCCCACTCGCAGCCGCCGGGGCCGCGCAGTCGCGCCATGATCGCCACCAGCCGATCGATCTCGGCGCTCGTTCGCTGCTCGCTCATGTCGACGCGCTAGCAGCCGACGGCGCGCGCGGCCAGCGTCAGCGCGGCGGACGGTCGGCGGCGTCGTTGACCTCGATCCAATAGCCGTCCGGGTCCTGCGTGAAGATCTGGCGTACGCCGTCGGTGCGGGTGCGGTTGATCTCGCCGACCTTGCCGGCATAGTCGGTCCAGGTGCGGTTCGTCCGCTTCAGGAAGGCGATCACGCGATCGAGGTCCTTCACCGTCAGCGCGAAGTGGATGATCCGCGGCGGCGGGGTGAAGGGCACCTTGATCGCCTGGATATGCAGCTCGACCCCGTTGCCCAGCCGCATCCAGCGAGGGTGCCCCGGCGCGGCGTTGAGCGGCGCGGGGATCTCGCTGAGCCCGAACGCCTCCTCGTAATAGGCCACGCTGCGCGCCTGATCGGTGACGTTGATCGCGACATGGTTCATCGTCGCCTGCGCCGATGCCGCGGCCGGCATGATACCTGCGACCGCGGCAAGCGCGGCTAGTTTGAAACGCATCGTCCTCTCCTCGTACATTCTTGATGTTGTGCTCCTGCGTACGCAGGAGCCCAGAGCCACAAGCGTGCCGGCTAGCTACCCTAGGCTCCTGCCTTCGCAGGAGCACACGAACTCCTCACCCCGCGCTCGCCTGGCCCGGCTTGAGCAGGTCGAGCACCGCCGCGGTCATCGCGGTGGCGCCGGTGGTCACCACCGCGCGCGGGTCGACCTTGAACAAGGGCGAGTGATGCGACGGCACCGGTGGCCCGCCCTCGGCCGCGGCGTCGAACGCCGCCTGCTGGGTGCCGCCCACCGCGAAATAATAGCCCTTCACGCCGAGCTCGGGCTGGACGAAGGCGGCGAAGTCCTCCGCGCCCATGCCCTTCTGCTGGAACGGGATCACCTTCTCGGCACCGAGCGTCGCCGCCATCACGCCGTTGAGCCGGCGCGCCAGTGCGGCGTCGTTGATCGTCGTCGGCGTGCCCTCGATCACCTTGACCACTGGCATCTTGTCGGCGGGCATGCCGTTGAGCTCGCCGATCCCGCGCGTGACCCGCTCGATCCCGGCGAGCAGCTGCTTGCGCGTGGCCTCGTCGTTGGCGCGGACCGTGACCTGCAGCTTGGCCTCGTCCGAGATGATGTTGTGCTTGAGCCCGGCGTGGAAGCTGCCGACGGTGATCACGCCGGGGCGGAGCGGCTGGCGCTCGCGGCTGATCAGCCCCTGCAAGGCGATAACGAGCTGGCTCGCCATATAGACCGGGTCCTTGCCGGTATGCGGGCTGGCGCCGTGCGCGCCGATCCCGGGCACGGTGATGTCGACGCTGTCGGACGAGCTGTACTGGATGTCCTCGGACGCCGAGACGGTACCCGCCAGTCCCTCCGAGTTGGAGTGATAGGCCAGCGCATATTGCGGCTTGGGGAAGCGCGTGTAGAGCCCGTCGCGTAGCATCGCCGCGGCGCCGCCGACCCGCTCCTCGGCGGGCTGGACGATGAAGACGACGGTGCCCGCCCAGCGCTCCTTGATCGCGGCGAGCCGGCGCGCGGTGGCGAGCAGCCCGACGATATGCGTGTCATGCCCGCAGGCGTGCATCACCGGCGCCTCGACACCGTCGACGCCGACCTGACGCGCCTTGCTCGCGTTGGGCAGTCCCGATTTCTCCTCGACCGGCAGCCCGTCCATGTCGGCGCGGACGAGCACCACCGGACCCGCGCCGTTGCGCAGCACGCCGACAACGCCGGTGCCGCCGACCTTCTCGGTCACCTGCATCCCCGCGACCGCGCGCAGCGCCGCCGCCATCTTGGCCGCGGTGCGCACTTCCTTGAACGACAACTCGGGGTTGCGGTGGAAATCGTCCCACATCGCGCCCAGCGTCTTGTCGTAGTCGGCGCCGATCGCCGCGGCATCGTCCGGCGCGGCGAATGCGGGCGTGGCGACGAGCGACAGCGCGGTCGCCGCGAGCAGAAAGCGCATATTCTGGTGTCCCCTTCGTCCGCCAGCCTAGCGCAGCGCGCGATTGACGCAACGGCGTGACGCTCCACCCGCCCGGATCGTCGGCGCCCGCGTCGATCGCCCGCGGCCCGGTTCGCTGGCGCAGGCCCTGCCGCGGGTCGATGGCGGCCGCACGCGGGTCACTTGCCGGGCGACTCCGATGCGGCGCGTTCGATCTCGGCTCCCCACGGGTCGCGACCGGGGACAGCGGTGCCCGCCGCGCTGAAGTCGAGCAGAACGTCGCCGCTCGGGTCATAGCGCGGCCAGCGCGGCAGCCCCGCGCCGTTGGGATCGCCGCGCTTGACGAAATTGGCGAGGTAACCGCTCATCACCCGCGCGATCGCGCGGTCGCGCGCGCTGGTCTCAGCGCCATATTTGATCGCGGCGGTATCGAAGAAGAAGGGGATGTCGGTGGCATGCTGCGCGCCCGCGCGGTCGATCGAGGAGGCGACGTAGGAGAAGCGATATTCCCAGACGGGCACCTTCTTCGCTGCCAGGGTCGCGGCGACCCGCCGCGCGCCGCCGACCATGTAGCCGGTGCGCCCACCGATGTCGGCGCTGGTCGCCCCCACCAGCGTGGGGACGCGGGCGAACCGGTCCGCGGCATAGGCCTCGCCCAGGTCGACCACCACCTTGCCGTCGGGGAAGGGGCCGGCGTAGGTCGGGGCGGCAGGGTCACGCGGCGCCATCGCCGCGAGGTTCAGCCCGTCGACGACCGCCTCGGCCGGCAGCGCCCGCAGCCGCTCGAGCGCGTCGGGTGCGTCGGGGTCGATCCCCTTCGATCGCGCGAACTGCGCACCGACGCGCTCGGCCTCGGCGAGCGTCCGCACCCTCGGACTGCCGCGACCGTCACCCCCCGACATGATGACCGCCTTGCTGAACAACCCGCGTGCGAGCGGCGAGGTGACGAGCTGGTGGACCGACATGCCGCCCGCGCTCTCACCGGCGATCGTGACGTTCGCCGGATCGCCTCCGAAGGCGGCGATATTGCGCCTGACCCACTCGAGCGCTGCGATCTGGTCCATCGTGCCGTAATTGCCGAGCCGACCGCCGTCCGCGTCGGCGCGGGTCAGCGGCGCGGCGGCGAAGCTGCCGAACCGCCCCAGCCGATAGTTGAAGCTGACGAACATCACCCCCTGCTCGGCCATATCGGCCCCCGCATAGGTCGGCGGCGACGCGCCGCCGTTGACGAAGCCGCCACCGTAGATCCACACCAGCACCGGCAGTTTGCGCCCACCCGCGACGGGGCGCCAGACGTTGACGTAGAGGCAGTCCTCGGCGGGTGTCGTACCCAGCGGCGCGGCATCGCTGGGGAAGGGGAGCTGCATGCAATCGGGCGCGTAACGGGTGGCGTCGCGCGTGCCCTCCCAGGCGGCGGCCGGTTGTGGCGCACGCCAGCGCAGCGCGCCCGTCGGCGGCGCGGCGAAGGGGATCGCCTTCCAGCTCGCGACGCTGTCGGCCACCGCGCCGCGCACCGCGCCGCGATCGGTCCGGACCACCGGTGCGGCGTCGTTCGCCAGCGCCGGCGCGGCGAGACAGGCCACGGCGCATGCCGTGAGTAGCGGCCGAAACATCTTTGATCCTCCCTCGCTGCGGCGCGGCCGCCGGACGGGCGCCGTGTCGTGATGCCGGCCCGTGCCGGTCGTCCTTCCCGCTTGTAGGGATCGGGGCGGCCGCGGCGCAACCTACCTATTCACCTGCTAGGCGGTGGGTAAATCACGCTCATTTCCCCGGCCTGGCGGCGCACGTACGTCCGCGATGACCGCACCGGTCGGTGCGCAGGGAGAGAGGAATGCGATGATGGTAGCCGACGCGGAGCGCGACGACATCCTGCGGCGGCGCGCGCAGCATACCGGCTCGGCGAGCGGCTGTGCTGATCCCCCACAGCGGGTGCTGCACCTCCGCTTCGCCGCGCTCGTCCAGGAGCGGGCCGCGGAGGAAGGCATGGCGCAAGCCTCTCCACCCCCGCGAACCTACCAGGAACTTACTGATCCAGGATAGGTTTAACTACCGAAACGGAAAGATCATGCGACGCGAGTGCGTCTGTGCCAGGCTCGTCCACCTCGTCCGATGGACAGGAGAGTGTCGGCGTGAACGAGCATGAGGTGCGGGGCGATCCGTCACTTCCGGCGCCGAGTGACCGTGGCGGGCCAGCGTATCGGGTCCGCCACACCCTCTTCTGCGAAAAGGAGAATGCGTATGACAAGGACGATCTACCGCATGGCGGGGCTTAGCGCGATCTTGGCACTCGCCGCGTGCAACACGGTCAACGGCGCTGGCAAGGACCTCAAGTCGGCCGGCACGGCGGTGTCGGATGCCGCGGGCTCAGACAAGAAATAGGCATCGGCGGACATTTAGGGACGCGGGTGTTGGGCGAGCGTATCGACGTCCTCTCTCTCCGGCAACAGCAACGCTGAGCAGAGTGAGTGCCTGATTAAACCGTGATAAGAATGTGTTAGCGGCGATGCATCGCGCAGACTCTCATTCTTCGATCATTCCGGCCAGCGTGGGGCTGAGCCACTCTCCCGCCGGGGTGACGAACCGTGCGGCGAGCCTCTCGCGCGTCGCATAGTCGAGGCCGGCGTCGCGGCCGAGCACCAGCAACGCGCTCGCCCAGCCGTCCGCCACCGCGCCGGTCTCCGCGATCACGCTGACCGCGATCACCTCGTGCGCGACCGGTCGACCGCTGCGGGGGTCTAGGTTGTGCGGGCCGCGGACATAGCTGCCCGAGGTCGCGACCGCGCCGCGGTGTAACGCCACCCGCAGCGGCGGCAGCGCGATGGCGGGGACCGCGTCGAGCTCGACCCACCATGGTTGGCCGTCGGGGCGCAGCCCGGATCCGACCAGCTCGCCACCCACCTCGACGAGGAAATGACGGCAGCCATTCGCGGCGATCACGGTCGCGAGCGCGTCGGCGGCATAGCCCTTGCCGATCGCGGAGAGGTCGAGCGCGACGCCGCCGGGCTGGTGCAGGCGCCCGCTGGCGCTATCCCAGGCGAGGCGTAACCAGCCCGACCGCGCCGCCGCTGCCGCCACTGCCGCGCCGTCGGGCGGGACTTTCGCGCCGGGGGGGCCGAAGCCCCAGAGATCGACCAGCGCCCCGATGGCAGGATCGAACGCGCCCCCGCTCGCGCGCCAGATCGGCACCGCGATCGCGAGCAAAGCGGCGAGGTCGGGAGGCACATCATGCCAGCTCGACGCCGGCGCGCGGTTGAACCGAGACACCGCCGACGTCGGCGACCAATGGCTGAGCGCGTCAACCAGCGTGTCGAGCCGCGCCACCAGCGCCGCGCCGAGGCGATCGGGCTCGACGCCCTTCGCCAGCGCGATACGTGCCCGCCACATCGTTCCCATCGTCGCGCCGGCCAGCTCGATCACCGGCGCATCCGGGTCGTGGCCGACGAGCGTAGCGGCGGCGAGCGGCGGGATGGCGACGCGGATCAGGGCGTCATCACCTCGAACGTGGCGGTGTAGCTGAGCCGGCGCTCAGTCGCGCGCTTGTCGCTCACCTTGGCGTCGCTCGCACTCGCGGTGAGCCAATACATGCCCGCGCTCGGGAAGGAGAGGGTGACCACGCCGTCCGCTCCCGCGACCAGCTCACGCGCGCCTTCGGCGTCACGATAGCGCTTTCCGCCCGGGATCAATGTCACCTTGAGCCCGGCCGCCGGTCTGCCGTCGACGACGAAGCGGAAGCGCGCCGGCTCGCCCGCGACCAGTTCGTCGGGGTGGGTGAGCGCGTCGAGCTCGAGCCCGCGCCCCGTCGTGGCCAATACCGTGCGCGTCGGCGCCCCCGCGGTGACGAAGATCTGGTTGGTGCCGAGCGATTCGGTGATCCGCACGTCGGTGGCGTTGGCGGGGACGTCGTCGATGGTCAGCGGCGCGGGCTCGCCCGGACGCGGCGGTCCGCGTCGCCCGATCCGGCGCTCCTCGCCGTTGATCTTGAAACTGCCCATGAAGGCACGCTGCTCGGTGCCGATCTTCCAGGTGCCCGGCTGATCGAGATGGATGTCGAAGACGCTGCGATAGCGCCCGATCGCGTCATGCTCGATCCGGCCCGCGCTGCCGTCGGGGCGAACCACCTTCACCTGCGCCGGCTGACCGGGGTGATGATCGGGATAGAACAGGTCGTTCGAGATGGCGTAGTCCACCGTCACCCAATCGTCCGTCCCCGAGAAGATCGTGCCCGACGGCAGCAGCCACTGGCGATGCGCCGCCAGCCCCGCGGGCAGTGCGAGCAGGCCGAGCGCGAGTGCCGCGCGAAGCGCGGGTCGAATAAAAATGGTCATGACGGTGGCTCCCCCTCGATGAAGCGACTAGCGCGCGGTGACGGTGACCGCGCCGAGCTCGCTGGCGCCGGCCCCGCGCGCGGACGGACTCGGCACGGTGATCGGGATCGAGACCAGCTCGCGCCCTCCCGTCTCGCGCGCCGCCTCGACGCTCAGCACATAGGCGCCCGGCGCGAGGTCCGCGGGGAGCGGGACGCGATATTGGCCCGGCGCGCGCGTGGCGCCGCTGACCCCGTCGATCGGGAGCGCCGCGCTCCGCCCGCCTTTGCGCCACCAGGCGCGCAGGTCGGCGAGCCACTTGGTCCCCGGCTCGCCGCCGCTCTTGTTGATCGCATACCAGAGCGCGATCGTCCGCGACGTGCCGCCGCGCGCGGGTTCGAGCCAGATCGCGACATAGGGCTTGTGATATTCCGCCACGGCGAGCCGCGGGATCGTCACGGTAACGGTACCCGCCTGCGCCGCGGCGGGAAGCAGCGTCGCACCGAGGGCGAGAAGGGGCAGGGGACGCATCGGCACCTCGCGATCAGTGAAGGAAGAAGAGAGCGAGCAACGCGGGCACCAGCATCCCCAGGGCGACCAGCGGCCAGGTCAGCGGGCGATGGCGCGCGTGAAGCTGGAGCAGCAACAGCCCCGTCAGGGTGAAGACGATGCAGGCACCGGCGAACAGATCGATGAACCAGAACCAGGCGTCGCCGGTATTGCGGCCCTTGTGCAAGTCGTTGAGCCACGCGATCCAGCCGCGATCGGTGACCTCCGCGGTGACCCGTCCGGTGGCGCGATCCACGCTGACCCAGGCATCGCCGCCGGCGCGCGGCAGGGCGACATAGACCTCGGTATCGGACCATTCCGCCGCGCGCCCGCGCACGTCCAGCCCGATCGTCCCGCGGAGCCGCTCGGCCACCGCGAGCGGCAGCGGGTCGGCGCGCGCGTCCGGCTCCGCACGGAGCAGCAGCCGCTCGCCGGGCGGCAGCGTCGCCGAGCGCTCGCTCACCCGCGGCGTCGCGCCGATCGCGGCGGCGTGATTGAGCGTGATCCCCGTCACCGCGAACAACAGCATCGCGCTGAGCGAGATCGCGGCACTGATCCAATGCCAGGTGTGCAGCTGCTTGAGCCACCAGCCACGCCATCGCCGACGCGGCGGACGCGACGGCGTGCCGGTCTTTGGCAGCGGCGGCGGGGCGAGGTCGAGCGTGCTCACCGACGAGCCTCTACCCCGCCGCCGGGGGCACGACAAGCTATTGCGAGGCGTTATTATAAGGATTCGTCGAGCAGGGTGAGCGGCAGCCTGGGGCTCACCACCTCGCGCAGGACGAAGCCCGATTCCATCTGAGTCACGCCGGGTAGCCGCGACAGTTCCTCGCGGTGGATCCGCGCGAAGTCGCCGAGGTCGCGCGCGCGGACGGTGACGAGATAATCATAGCTGCCCGACATCAGGTCGCAGCGGATCACCGACGGGCTGACCGCGATGGCGGCCTCGAACGCGTCGAGTACGTCCTTGCGCTGGCTCTCGAGCGTCATCTTGATATGGACGATCGTCGCGCAGCCCAGTCGCGCCAGATCGAGCCGCGCGGTATAGCCCGTGATCACGCCCGCTTCCTCCAGCGCGCGCTGGCGCCGCGCGACCGCGGTGGCGGAACGCCCGATCGCTTCCGACAAGGTGAAGGCGGTGGCGCGCGCGTTCGTGAGCAGCAGCTGGACGAGTCGCCGGTCGATCCGGTCGAGTTGCGGGGAATCCTGCGTCATTCTCTCTTTATGCGGTGGAACCCGGCGTCATGTCACGCGATGACGCGGCGCTTCGCCCGGACTCGGCGCCGCGCGCGCGCTATCCTGCGCAGTGGATAGAGGAGCCCTGAGATGCGCGTCGGCGTGCCCAAAGAGATCAAGAACCACGAATATCGCGTCGGCCTCACGCCGGGCGCGGTGCGCGAATATGTCGCGCGCGGCCATGAGGTGGTGGTCCAGGCCGGCGCCGGTGCGGGGATCGCCGCCGACGACGCCGCCTATCGCGCCGCGGGCGCCGCGATCGTCGACACCGCCGAGGAGGTGTTCGCCACCGCCCAGATGATCGTCAAGGTGAAGGAGCCGCAGCCGAGCGAGTGGGTGCAGCTGCGCGACGACCAGATCCTCTTCACCTACCTTCACCTCGCGCCCGACCCCGACCAGGCCCGTGGCCTGATGGACTCGGGGGTGACCGCGGTGGCGTATGAGACGGTGACCGATCAGCGCGGCCACCTGCCGCTGCTCGCGCCGATGAGCGAGGTCGCGGGCCGGCTGTCGATCGAGGCGGCGGGGACCGCGCTGAAGGCGGTCAACGGCGGACGCGGCGTGCTCATCGGCGGCGTGCCCGGCGTCCAGCCCGCGCGGATCGTGGTGCTGGGCGGCGGTGTCGTCGGCACGCATGCGGCGCGGATGGCGGTCGGACTCGGCGCCGAGGTGACCGTGATCGACCGCTCGATCCCGCGCTTGCGCGAGCTCGACGAGTTGTTCGGCGGGCGCGTGCGCACCCGCGTCTCGACGCTGGAGGCGATCGAGCACGAGGTCGCCGAGGCGGACGCGGTGATCGGCGCGGTGCTGATCCCCGGGGCGTCGGCGCCCAAGCTCGTCACCCGCCCTATGCTCGCGCTGATGAAGCCGCGCGCGGTGCTGGTCGACGTCGCGATCGACCAGGGCGGCTGTTTCGAGACGAGCCATCCCACCACCCATGCCGAGCCGACCTATGAGGTCGACGGGGTGATCCATTATTGCGTCGCCAACATGCCCGGCGCGGTGCCGCTGACGTCGAGCCACGCGCTCAACAACGCGACGCTGCCCTACGGCCTCGCGCTGGCCGATCGCGGCTATGCCGCGGCCGAGGCCGATGCCGGGCTGATGGAGGGCGTCAACGTGCGCGGCGGCCGGATCGTCAACCGCGTCGTCGCCGAGGCACTGGGCCAGAACTGACGGGATCGGGCGGGCGGCGGGCGGACGCGCGCTCCGCTCGTCACCCGCGCGGCTCGACGCGTCGCTGCGGCGTTGCAACAAAGCGGGGCGTCGCCTGTTTCGCTACGCATGCGAAACCTCTCCCGACGCGACCTCATCAGCACCGGCGGCGGAGTGGCGCTGGTCCCGGCCCTGACCTGGGCGGGGCCGGGGCTGAGCCAGAACGGCGCCGAAACGCCTTTCTCCTGGGCCTTGCTGCAACAGCGCGCCGCCGCGCTGGCGAAGCGCCGCTATCAGCCGCCGCGGGAGAGCGAGGCGGCCAAAGCGCTCGACTTCGACGCGATGGGAAGCATCCGCTACCGCCCCGATCGCACCGTCGCTGGCGGCATCCGATTGTTCCCGCTGGGCAATGGCGCGGTCACCCCGGTCGCGATCAATCTCGTCGAGAAGGGCCGATCGCGCCCGATCGTCTTCTCGCCCGATCTGTTCGAGGGCGGCAAGGTGTCGCCCCCGCCGGGCTTCGCCGGCTTTCGCGCGATGGAGCCGGGACGCGAGAGCGACTGGCTGGCCTTCCTCGGCGCCTCGTACTTCCGCAGCGCGGGGTCGCAGGATCAATATGGCCTGTCCGCACGCGGGATCGCGGTCGACACCGGGCTGGCGCGCGAGCAATTCCCGAACTTCACCGAATTCTGGATCGAGCGCGGTGACGACAAGAGCTATTCGATCTACGCGCTGCTCGACGGTGAGAGCCTGACCGGCGCCTATCGCTTCGTCAGCAGCCATCCCGGCGCGGTGGTGCAGGATGTCTCGTCGGTGCTGTTCCTGCGGCGCGCGGTGGAACGGCTGGGGATCGCCCCGGTCACGAGCATGTTCTGGTATGACGACCGGACGCGTCGCGGTGCCACCGACTGGCGCCCCGAGATCCATGATTCGGACGGTCTCGCGCTCATCAGCCGCGAGGGCGAGCGCGTGTGGCGGCCGCTGCGCAACCCGCCGCAGCCCGCCACCGACAGCTTCGCCGCCGATGCGGTGCGCGGCTTCGGCCTGCTCCAGCGCGACCGTCGCTTCGACCATTACCAGGACGACGGCGCCTTCTACGATCGCCGGCCCAATCTGTGGGTCGAGCCGCGTGGTGACTGGGGGCAGGGGCGCGTGATGCTCTACGCGTTCCCGACCGACAGCGAGACGGTCGACAATGTCGTCGCCTTCTGGACGCCGACCAACGCGCCGCGCGCCGGGCAGCGGCTGCAGTTCGACTATCGGCTGCGCTGGACCTCGGAGGATCCCAGCCTCGATCGCGCCGCCCATGTGGTGGACAGCTGGATCGGCGCGGCGGGGCGGCCGGGGCTGCCCGCGCTGGCGGGGGCGAGCAAGCTCGTCGCCGATTTCGTCGGCGACTCGCTCGCCGGGCTGGACCGCGAGAGCGGTGTCACCGCCGAGATCGGCGTGACCCGCGGCAAGCTGCTCAACAGCGCGGTCTATCCGGTGGTCGGTCAGCGCAATCACTGGCGTGTCGTCGCCGACATCCGGCCGGATACCGCCGCGGCCAACGCGCCCCCGGTCGACGTGCGCGTCTATCTCAAACGCGGCGGCGCGGCGCTGAGCGAGACGTTGCTCGTGCCGATCTATCCGGCGTGAGCGAGCTGCCCGCGCGCCTGCCGCCCGAGGCCTTGCTCGAGATGCCCGAGCAGCGCTTCGACGGTCCCCCGCCCTTGCCCTCGGCGCCGCCCCCGCTGGTCGGCGCGATCGGCTCCCCCACCGACGTCCTCGCGCGGCGCGCCATCCTGGTGCTGCTGACGCTGGGGCTGGCGCTGTTCGCCTCGACCTCGCTCAAGGAGTCGGTGCTGAGCGACGGGATCGGGGTGACCGACGCGCTGCTGCTGGGCATCTTCTTCCCGCTCTTCGCGCTGCTCGCCTTCGGCTTCATCAACGCCGCGGTCGGGTTCATCGTGCTCGCCACCGGGATGCACCCCGGCTTCACCCCGGTACCACGCTGGTCCGAGCCGTTGCGCGGTCGCACCGCGGTGCTGATGCCGGTCCACAACGAGGATGTCGGCGACGTCTTCGGCCGGCTGGCGCACATGGCCGAGGCATTGGAGCGCGCCGGCGCGGCGGCCGCCTTCGACTTCTTCGTGCTGAGCGATTCCTCCGCGGGCAACGAGGCCGAGGAGGTCGCCGCCTGGGAGATCCTCGCGCGTCGCAGCGCCAGCGCGATCTATTACCGCCGCCGCACCGAGAATGTCGGCCGCAAGCCGGGCAATGTCGCCGAGTGGCTGCGACGGTTCGGCGCGGGCTATGATTACATGCTGATGCTCGACGCGGACAGCCTGATGGGCGGCGAGACGATCGTCGGCATGGCGCAGATCATGGATCGCCGCCCCGCGGTCGGGCTGCTCCAGACCGTGCCCCAGGTGATCGGCGCGCGCACGCTGTTCCAGCGCTGGATGCAGTTCGCCAGCCGCATCTACGGCCCCGCCGCGACCGCGGGACTGGTCTGGTGGTCGGGGCCCGAGGCGACCTTCTGGGGGCACAATGCGCTGATCCGCGTGCGCGCCTTCGCGGAAAGCTGCGGGTTGCCGGTGCTGCCGGGGAAACCGCCGTTCGGCGGCACGATCATGAGCCACGACGTGGTCGAGGCGGCGCTGCTGCGGCGTCGCGGCTGGCGCGTCCATATGGTGATGACCGAGGATACGTTCGAGGAATATCCGCCGACGATGATCGACGCCGCGGTGCGCGATCGCCGCTGGGCGCAGGGCAATCTTCAGCACCTGCTGTTGCTCCATGCCTCGGGCTTTCACTGGATCAACCGGCTCCAGCTGCTGCTCGGCGCGGCAGGCTATCTCGCCTCGCCGCTATGGCTGCTGCTGATCACGGTCAGCGTCGTCCAGGCGGTGCGCGGTGAGCGCGGGCTGATGTCGGGCGATTCGACCGGGACCGTCCTGATCGTGACGCTCGCGCTCTTGTTCGGGCCGAAGCTGCTCGGCGTGCTCAACGCGGTCGCCGACGTGCGGCTGCGCCGCTCGATGGGAGGGACGGCGGCGATCCTGCGCTCGGTCGCGCTCGACGTGCCGCTCTCGACGCTCGCTGCCCCCGCCATCGCGGTGACGCAGACGATCGACCTGATCGGCATCGCACGCCAGCGCCGCGCCGAGTGGCAGCCGCAGAACCGGCGCGGCGACGCGCTGGCGATGGCGGCGATCCTGCCGCGCTATCGCTGGCATCTCGGGCTGGGTCTGCTGCTGCTGGCGCTGTCGCCGCTGATGCCGCTGACCGCGCTGTGGCTGGCGCCGGTGACGCTGGGGCTGCTGCTGTCGCCGCTGATCGTGCAATGGACCGCGAGCGAGCGCTGGGGTCGACGACTGGCGGCACGGCGGCTGTTCGTCACCGATATCGGGACGCCCGAGCCCCAGCCGCTGCCGCTGCTCGCCGAGGCGCCCGCGAGGCAGTGAGTCGGCGGGAGCCGGACATGAGAAGAGGGAGCGCCCTAAGGACGCTCCCTCCTCGTCAACGTCGGTACGGACGGCTCAGTTGCTGTCCGAATCGTCATCGTCGTCGGCGATGATGATGATCCCGGCGACCACGGCAGCCGCCGCCACCGCCGCGACGATCAGGCCACCACCCGCGAGCGCCTTGCTGTCCTTCGCGGTCGGCGCCGCAGCGCGCGACGAAGCGACCGACAGGCCGGCGGCCGGGTTCGCCGGAGCGGCGACGGCCGGGGCGACGGCGAGCGAGGTCGCCGCGGCCGCAATCAGATACTTACCAAGCTTCATTCTCATTCTCCCCGGAAGGAGGGCATCGTCTTTCACGCTTGAGAGCGAAAGGCAATTCTGAACTGACCCAAAACGCGGCGGGTCGTGGCGGTGGCGCCCCGGTCGGCGTCGACGGCCCCGTCACTCCTTGGCGGTACCCGGCTCCGCCATGTTGCGGTGCATGTGCGCGGTGACCTCGGCGGGAAGCACGTGCGCCGCCGCGGCCTGGAGCTTGTTCTTCCAGCCCGACACGATCGAATGCTTGCCCGCCATCAGCGCGTCCCAGCCGTCGCGCGCCACCTTGGCGGGATCGGACTTGCTGTCCGAGGTGCCGACGTCCGTGTCCATCATGTCGGCGCGGTCGAAGAACTCGGTGTCGACCGGTCCCGGCATCAGCGTGGTGAGCGTGACGCCCTCATGGTCCTTGAGTTCGTCGCGCAGCGCGTCGGTGAAATGGTCGACGAACGCCTTGGTGCCGTTGTAGACCGCCTGGAAGCTGCCCGGGATGAAGCCGGCGATCGAGCCGGTCACCAGCACCTTGCCGTCGCCGCGGGCGACCATCTGCTGCAACACCTTCTGGAGCAGATAGGTGGTGCCGGTGATGTTGGTGTCGACCACACGCTTCCAGTCGGCGACGTCCTGATCGAGGAAGGCGCGGCCGAGCCCGACCCCCGCGTTGGCGCAGAGCAGGTCGATCGGCCGTCCGCCCGCCGCGGCGAGCAACTGGTCGACGCCGGCGATCGTGGCGAGATCGGCCTCGACCGAGCTGACCTGCGTGCCGAACTGCTCGAAGTCGGCCGCGGCGGCGTCGATCAGCGGCTCGTCGGCGACGACGAGGATGTCATAGCCGTCCTGCGCCGCGAGCGTCGCCAGCTCGAAACCGATGCCGGTGGAAGCGCCGGTGATGATCGCGAATTTGTCCGCCATGCGTCTCTCTCCTCAGTCCAGACCGGGCTTGAGCACGATCTTGGTGACCTCGTTCTGCTGGTCATGGAACATCTTGTAGCCCTTCGGCCCCTCGCTCAGCGGCATCCGGTGCGAGATCAGGAACTCGGTATCGATCTTGTCCTCGAGGATCGCCTCGAGCAGCGCGGGCATGTAATGCTGGACGTGGGTCTGGCCGGTCTTGAGCGTCAGCCCCTTCTCCATGAAGGCGCCGAGCGGCCATTTGTCGACGAACCCGCCATACACCGCCGGCATCGAGACACGCCCGCCCTTGCGGCAGGCGAGGATCGCCTGACGGTTGGCGTGCGCGCGGTCGGTGCCGAGGAAGGTCGAGGCCTTGATCTGGTCGAGCACGTTGTCGACGAAGAAGCCGTGCGCCTCGAGCCCGACCGAGTCGATCACCGCGTCGGGGCCGATCCCGCCGGTCATCACCATCAGCGCCTCATAGACCGCGGTCTCCTCGAAGTTGATCGTCTCCGCGCCGAAGCGCTTGGCGAGCGCGAGCCGGTTGGGGAAATGATCGATCGCGATCACGCGCTCGGCGCCCATCAGGAAGGCCGATTGCACCGCGAACAGCCCGACCGGGCCGCAGCCCCAGACGGCCACCGTGTCGCCCGGCTCGATGTCGGCATTCTCGGCGGCCATCCAGCCGGTGGGCAGGATGTCCGAGAGGAACAGCACCTTGTCGTCCTCGACGCCGTCAGGGATGACGATCGGGCCGACGTCGCTGAACGGCACGCGGACATATTCCGCCTGCCCGCCGGCATAGCCTCCGGTCATGTGGCTGTAGCCGAACAGCCCCGCCACCGGCTGGCCGTACAGCTCCTGCGCGATGTCCTGGTTATCGGCGGGCAGGCCGTTGTCGCAGGCGGAATATTGGTGCTTCGAGCAATGATAGCAGCTGCCGCACGAGATGGTGAAGGGCACCACCACGCGCTGCCCCTTCTTCAGCGTCGACCTGGGGCCGACCTCGACCACCTCGCCCATGAACTCGTGGCCGAGCACGTCGCCCGACTGCATCGTCGGGATATAGCCGTCGTAGAGGTGCAGATCCGAGCCGCAGATCGCGGTGGAGGTCACCTTGATGACGCAGTCGCGCGGGTTGACGATGCCGGGATCGTCGACCGTGTCGACGCGGACGTCATGCTTGCCATGCCAGGCGATCGCCTTCACAGCCCCATCTCCTCATATTGCTCGCGGTTCATCGCGGGAGTGGCGATCTCGCCGGTCTCGAGCAGCTGCTTGAGCCGGCGCAGGTCGCGACGGGCCTGGATCGCGGGCTCGCGCTGGAACATCTTGGCGATCACCTTGCCGATCACGCCGCCCGGCGGGTCGTAGAGGATCGTCGCGACCAGCACAGTGCCGCGCGCGCCGGCGTCGTGGAACTCGACCCGGCCCGAGTTGGGCACCTCCGCGCCGTCCTCGCTGGTCCAGGCGAGGAGCGTGTTCTCCTCCTCCGCGGTGAGGCGCGCGTCCCACTCGACCGTGCCGCCCGCCGGCGCCTTCACGACCCAGTGCGAGCGTTGCCGGTCGAGCACGTCGATCCGCTCGACATTCTCCATGAAGCTGGGGAAGTTGGCGAAGTCGCGGAAATAGGCGAACACCTCCGCGACCGGGCGGTTGATCGTCACCGCGCGCGCGGTGATCTGCGTGCCGCTCGCCGCGGGGATCGAAGCCTTGGCACGCTCGACCGCGTCGCGCTGTTTCGAGGCGGCGAGGGGGGCATCGTCGGACTGCTGGTGGAGCAGCTGGTCGGCCATCACGGGCTCCTTCGTATCTGCTGCTCCACCAAGCGCGCGCTATCGCGTTGTGTTCCGCTCTAAAATCAACGACTTGATCTAACTCAATCAGCTCGTCTCACGGATTGCCCTTGCCGCCGTGCGCGCCCACCGCGGTGCCGGTCGAGAAGCTGGTCCCATCCTCTGCCAGCGCGACGTACAGCGGGGCGAGCTCGGCCGGCTGGCCGGCGCGGCCCATCGGCGTGTCCTGGCCGAACTCGCCCATCTTGCCGGGCAACTGGCCGCCGGCGACTTGGAGCGGGGTCCAGATCGGCCCCGGCGCCACCATGTTGACGCGGATGCCCTTCTTGGCGAGCTGCTTGGCCAGCCCCTTGGTGAAGATGAGGATCGCGCCCTTGGTCGAGGCATAGTCGAGCAGCTCCTCGCCGGGGTCGTAGCTGTTGACCGAGCCGGTGTTGATGATCACCGAGCCCGGCGGCATCGACGGGATCGCCGCCTTGGCGATGCGAAACATCGCGAAGATGTTGGTCTCGAAGGTGCGCACCATCTGCTCGTCGCTGATCTCGGCGATGTCCGACTTGCTCTGCTGATAGGCGGCGTTGTTGACGAGCAGGTCGAGCCCGCCGAGCCGGCGCACCGCGTCGGCCACCAGCTTGGTACAGGCGCGCTCGGTGCGGATGTCGGCCGGCAGCAGCACCGCCTTGCGTCCGGCCTGCTCGATCAGCGCCTTGACCTCCTGCGCGTCGGGCTCCTCGGTCGGGTAGTAATTGATCGCGACGTCCGCGCCCTCGCGCGCGAAGGCGATCGCGGCGGCGCGGCCGATCCCGCTGTCCGCGCCGGTGAGCAGCGCCTTGCGCCCGGCGAGCCGCCCCGAGCCGCGGTAGCTGGTCTCGCCGCTGTCGGGGCGCGGGTTCATCTTCGACTGCAGCGCGGGCCAGGGCTGGCGCTGCTCGGGGAAGGGCTGGCTGGTGTATTTGCTGCGCGGGTCGCTGAGCTTGGCCGGGCCGGACGGCGGCGCGCCGCTGCCCTGCGCCGCGCCCGGGGTGGCGGTGAAGGCGAGGCCGGCGGCAGCGCCGCCCAGGATGGTGCGGCGCGTCGTGCCCTGATCGTCCATGTCGCTGATCTCCCAAGAGGATTTGCGCCGAACGGGTGAGAGGCGCGGAGGTTCAGGGGCGCAGAGCGACGGCGCGCGAATGTTGCGAATGGCGAGTCACGGGCGCGCTCGGGCAGGGAGGGCCTTGCGAGCGGGCAGCTATCGACCTTGGCAAAGAACGCGCGAGGATAGCTGGCCCACCAACAAACAGGGCGTTCTCAGATCCTCCTTACGGCCCGTTCGCTGCCAGCTCCGCGAGCCACGCCTTGGCCGTCCCATCGGAGGGCGCGCGCCAGTCGCCGCGCGGGGACAGGGCGCCGCCCGCCGACACCTTCGGCCCGTTGGGGATTGCCGAGCGCTTGAACTGGCTCGTCTGGAAGAAGCGGACGAGGAAGCGCTCGAGCCACAGCCGCACCGTGTCGAGATCATAGGCGGTGCGCGCCGCCTCGGGATAACCGATCGGCCAGCGCCCCTGATCGGCGTCGCGCCAGGCGTGCCACGCCAGGAACGCGATCTTGGATGGCGCGAGCCCGTGGCGGATCACGTAATGCGCGAAGAAGTCGTTGAGCGCGTACGGCCCGATCTTGCTCTCCGTGCTCTGCAGCTCCTCGCCCGGCACCAGCTCGGGCGAGATCTCCTGCGACAGGATGGCGTCGAGCACAGCGTTGGTCGGCGCGTCATATTGGCCGGTCGCGATCGCCCAGCGGATCAGGAACTGGATCAGCGTCTTGGGGACGCCGGCATTGACCGCATAATGGCTCATCTGGTCGCCGACGCCATAGGTGCACCACCCCAACGCCAGCTCGCTGAGGTCGCCGGTGCCGACCACCAGCCCGTCGCGCTGGTTGGCGATGCGGAACAGATAGTCGGTGCGCAGCCCCGCCTGGACGTTCTCGAAGGTGACGTCATACACCTTCTCGCCGCGACCGAACGGATGGCCCATGTCCGCGAGCATCCGCGTCGCGGCGGGGCGGATGTCGATCTCCTCGGCGGTGATGCCGAGCGCGTCCATCAGCTTCCAGGCGTTGCTCTTGGTGCCCTCGCTGGTGGCGAAGCCGGGGAGGGTGATCCCGAGGATGTCCGCGCGCGGCCGCCCGAGCCGGTCGAGCGCCTTGGCCGCGACGATCAGCGCGTGCGTGCTGTCGAGCCCGCCCGACACGCCGATCACCAGCCGCTTGGCGTTCGCCGCGACCAGCCGCTTGGCGATGCCCTCGACCTGGATGTTGAACGCCTCGTAGCAATCCGCGTCGAGCTTGGCGGGATCGTTGGGCACGAACGGGAAACGGCGCAGCTCGCGCTCCAGCCCAACGTCGGCGAGATCGGGCCGGTGCGCGAAGCCGACGCGGCGGAAGCGCATCTCGGGATGGCCGAGCAGCGCGGCGCTGTCGTTGAACGTGCCGTTGCGCAGCCGCTCCTGCGCGAGCCGCTCGAGGTCGACGTCGGCGATCACCAGCTCGGGCTGGTGCGCGAAGCGGGTCGATTCCGCGAGGAGTTCGCCCAGCTCGTGCACCGTGCCCTGGCCGTCCCAGGCGAGGTCGGTGGTGCTCTCGCCCGGTCCCGCGGCGGAATAGACGTAGGCGCAGATCGCGCGCGCCGACTGCGACGCCGACAGCATCATCCGCTCGCGCGACTTGCCGATCACCACGTTCGAGGCGGAGAGATTGGCGCACACCAGCGCGCCGGCGAGCGCGCCGAGCGTCGAGGGCGGGGTGGGGGACCAGTAATCCTCGCAGATCTCGGCATGGACGACGAAGCGCGGCAGGTCGTCCGCGGCGAAGATCAGGTCGGTGCCGAACGGCACGTCCTTGTCGCCTAGGCGGATCGTCAGCCCGGTGAGGCCGGCGCCGCTCGCGAACCAGCGCTTCTCGTAATATTCGCGATAGTTGGGCAGGAAGGTCTTGGGCACCACGCCGAGCACGCGGCCGCGCGCGATCGCCAGCGCGCAATTGTAGAGCCGACCCTCGCGCTGAAGCGCGGCGCCGACCAGCAGCACCGGGCGCAGCTCGGCGGAGGCCGCCACCACGCGCGCGATCGCGTCGCGCGTGGCGCGCTGCGACGCCGACTGGAGGTGGAGGTCATCGATCGCGTAGCTGCTGAGGTTGAGCTCGGGGAAGACGACGAGGTCGACCGCGCCGTCGTGCGCGCGCCGCGCCAGCGCGATCGTCTGCTCCGCGTTGAAGGCGGGATCGCCGACGCTGGCGGGCGGGGTGGCCGCGGCGACGCGCAGCAGGCCGTGGTGGTGGATCGAGCGGAAAGCCGGGTTCATGCCACTGGCCTACTATTCCCGGCGCCGCGCCACCACCCGCGGCGGCTTAACCTCGCCTAGTTTAACTTCTCTCAGTCGGCGAGCCGCGCTAGGTTCGTCGATGCGATGAACCATCCGCTAACCTCGCCGAGCGATCCGACGCTGTTGTTCGCGCATGGCGGCGAGATGGGGGCGCGGATCCTCGCGCATGACTGGGCGGGGTCGCCGCTGGGACCGATCGCGGGCTGGCCGTCCGAGTTGCGCAACGCGCTCGCGCTGGCGCTGCCCGCGCGGGTCGAGATCGTGCTGTTCTGGGGCGCGGATTATGTCGCGCTCTACAACGACGCTTATGCCCCGACGATCGGCGCCAAGCACCCGAGCGCGCTGGGACGTCCCGCGCGCGAGGCGTGGAGCGAGTTGTGGGACGATCTCGAGCCCTTGCTGTCGCACGTCCGCACCAGCGGCGAGACCTTCGCCGCCAAGGACCGCCCCTTCTACATCGAGCGCGCGGGCCACGGCGAGACCGTCTATTTCGACGTCAGCTACTCGCCGGTGCCGCTGGCGGACGGCAGCGTCGGCGGCGTGCTGTGCATCGTCTCGGAGACCACCGCGCGCGTGCGCGCCGCGCGCGCGATGGCGGAGGACCGCGAGCGGCTGCGCGAGATGTTCGATCAGGCGCCCGGCTTCATCGCGGTGCTGCGCCAGCCGGGGCACGTCGTCGAGCTCGCCAACGCCTCCTATCGCCGACTGGTCGGCGGGCGCGACGTGGTCGGGCGCCCGCTCGCCGAGGCGGTGCCCGAGCTGGTGCAGCGCGGGCTGGTCGAGAAGCTCGATGCGGTGGTGGCGCGCGCGCAGCCCTATCGCGGCACCGACGTGCCGCTGCTGCTGCCGCGCGACGACGGCGGCGCGGAGGAGCGCCGGCTCGATTTCATCCTCCAGCCGATCACCGACGCGGGCGGCACGGTGACCGCGGTGTTCGTCGAGGGCACCGACGTCACCGACCGGCATCGCGCCGAGAGCGCGCTGGCGCTGAGCCGCGACTCGCTCGAACTCGCCACCGAGGCGGGCGAGATCGGGACGTGGGACTATGATTTGGTGGTGGACCGCTTCACCTGCTCGCCGCGCACCTGGGCGATGTACGGGATCGAGCCGGGGCCGGCGCGGACGCTCGGGGACTTCGGCGCGCTGCTCCACCCGGAGGACCGCCCGCGGGTGCGCGACGCGTTCCTCGCCACGATCGATCCGGTGCGGCGCGCGCGCTACGACATCGAATATCGCAGTCATCCCGCGCCCGACGGCTCGGTGCGCTGGCTCGCGGTGCGCGGGCGCGGCCTGTTCGAGGGGGATCGCTGTGTCCGCGCGATCGGCACCGTGATCGACGTCACCGCGCGCAAGCGTGAGGCCGACGCGCTGCGCGAGAGCGAGGCGCGCTTCCGCATGCTGGCCGACAGCCTGCCCGCCTTGACGTGGCTGACCGATGCCGAGCTGAACCTCACCTTCGCCAGCGAGGGGTTTCGCACGATCCTGGGGTTCGACCCCGACACGGTCGTGTCGGGCGGCTGGCTCTCGCTGCTGCCGAGCGAGCTGCGCGCCGCGGCGGCGCGGCGGCTGGTCGAGCGCCAGCGCGCGCGCGACCCGCTGAGCGGCGACTATCGCCTGCTGACGCGCGACGGCGGCGAGCGCTGGGTCCATGCCGAGGCACGCCCGCGCTTCCTGGGCGGTACCTTCCTCGGCTATGTCGGTTGTGCGATCGACGTCACCGAGGCGCATCTGGCGGGCGAGCTGCTCGAGGCGCGCGTCGAGGAGCGCACCGCCGAGCTGACGCGCCAGGTCGCGGAGCGCGAGCGCGTCGAGGAGACGCTTCACCAGCTCCAGCGGCTCGAGGCGATCGGGCAGCTCACCTCGGGCGTGGCGCACGACTTCAACAATCTGCTGATGGTGGTGCTCGGCAATGTGGAGCTGGTGTCGCGCGCCGCCGCGCGCGGGGCGCTCACCGCGCGCGCGCTGGAGCAGCTCGACCATATCCGCGCGGCGGCCGAACGCGGCGCGACGCTGACCGGTCAGTTGCTCGCTTTCTCGCGGCGCCAGCGGCTGGAGGCGAAGGTGGTCGACCTCAACGCCGCGGTGACCGGACTGGTGCCGTTGCTGGAGAGCACGCTCGGGCGCTCGATCGCGATCAACGCCGCGGTGTGCGCGGATCCCTGGCCCGCGATGGTGGACCCGACCCAGCTCGAGCTGATCCTGCTCAACCTGGCGATCAACGCGCGCGACGCGATGCCGGGCGGGGGTACGTTGCGCGTCGCCACCGCCAACGTCCGCCTCGGCGCGCCCAACCGCCCGGAGGAGCCCGCCGCGGGCGACTATGTCCGCGTCGCGGTGAGCGACACCGGCACGGGCATGACCCCCGAGGTACTGGCGCGCGCGTTCGAGCCCTTCTTCACCACCAAGGAGGTCGGCAAGGGCTCGGGGCTCGGGCTGGCGCAGGTGTTCGGTTTCGCCAAACAGTCGGGGGGCGGGGTGCGGATCGACACCGCGCCGGGCGAGGGGACGACCGTGTCGGTCTATGTCCCGCGCGCCGCGGTCGCGCCCGCGCCGGTGGCAACCGACTCGGCGGCGCCCACCGCCGCCTCGATCGCACGGCGCTGCGTGCTGGTGCTCGACGACGAGGATCGCGTGCGCGAGATCACCGCCGAGGCGCTGCGCGACTCGGGCTGTCGCGTGATCGAGGCGGCAGACGGTGCCGCGGCGCTGGACGCACTTGCCGCGGACCCGGCGGTCGAGGCGGTCGTGGCCGATGTCGCGATGCCGGGGATGAACGGGATCGAGTTCGGCCGGCGCGCGCGGATCGGTCGTCCCACGCTGCCCGTGCTGTTCGTCACCGGCTATGCCGACGCGGACGAACTCGCCGCGCTGCCGGAGGCACAGGTGATCCGAAAGCCGTTCACGCGCGCGCAGCTGGTCGAGCGGCTCGCGGCGCTGCTCGCGGCGGCGACGCCTGAGCTGTCGCGCGGCTGACCGGGCGGTTCAGCCCCTGTTCCACCGTGGCGCGATAGGCCGTGCGCAGGATGGGGCCGGCTGGTGCGCCGGCGAGTGAGAGTGAAGGCCATGATCAAGGCGATGGTGGTGGGTCTGCTGGCGAGCGCCGGGCTGGTACCGGCGGCGTCGGCGCAGGACGGCTCGTTGCGCGACGCGATGCGCGCGCGGATGCAGGCGCGCGCCGAGGCGCGTCAGGACGTGCCGCGCGCGCCGACCGCCGCGCCGCGCGCCGGGGGCGGTGAATGGCGCCGGCCCGACCGGCCCGAGCGGGTCGACAGCAGCGGCTGGGGCCGGCGCGACCGCGGCGACGGCGCGCGCCCGGGCGCGGGTTGGACCCCGCCCCCCGTCGCCGCGCCCGCATCGCCGGTGGCGCCGCAATGGGGGGCTGTCTCGCCGCGGGGGCGGGACGGTGACGCTGGCTCGCGTGCCGAGTGGCAGAGCGGGCGGCGCGACCGGTCGCCCGGCTGGGACGCGCGTGACGATCGCGCCGAGTGGCGGGACGGTCGGCGTGACTGGCTGCCCGGCGCCGGCCGCAACGACGACGAGCGCGCGCGCCGCGCCGAGGCGTGGCGGAGCGATCGCGCGCCCGGGGAATGGGATCGACGCGACCGCGGGCGCGACGGCGTGACCGGCTGGGGGAGTGGCGGCAACCAGGGCTGGGCGGAGGACCGCGGCAGTCGCGCGCGCTGGAACCGCGACTGGCGCCGCGACCGTCGCTTCGACTGGAGCGGCTATCGCAGCAGCAACCGCTACGCCTATCGCCTGCCGCGCTATTACGCGCCTTATGGCTGGGGCGACGGTTACACCCGCTTCGGCATCGGGGTGCGGATCGCGCCCACGCTGTTCGCGCGAAGCTATTGGATCGACGATCCCTGGTCGTACCGGTTGCCCGACGCTTATGGGCCGTATCGCTGGGTGCGTTATTATGACGACGCGCTGCTGGTCGATCTCGACCGCGGGCAGGTGGTCGACGTGATCTACGGCATCTTCTGGTGACGCACGCGGCGCGGGGCGGCTTGCACACCGCCCCGCGCCGCGCGATGGACCCGGCATGGCCCTGACGACCCTTCCCCCGGGCGGCCCCTCCGCCGCGCGCGCCGCGATCGGCGCGGCGGTGGCCGCCAAGCTCGATGCCGATCCGCGGATGCAGCGGCTCCCCAGCGAGCGGGTCGCGGCGTGGCGCTGCCTCGACTTCCTCGACCAGGCCTGGTGCGACTGGCTCATCCAGGTGATCGACTCGAACCGCCGCCCGTCCTCGCTGCTGAGCGACCGCGGCGACCCCAAGAACCGGACCAGCGAGAGCTGCGACATGGACCGGTTCGCCGACGGCATCCGCCAGGTCGACGAGTCGATCGCCGCCCTGCTCGGCATCGCCCCCGAATATGGCGAGACGATGCAGGGGCAGCGCTATGCGCCCGGGCAGCTGTTCCGCACGCACCACGATTATTTCCACGAGGGCGAGAGCTATTGGCCGCGGATGCGCGAGAATGGCGGGCAGCGCACCTTCACCGCGATGATCTATCTCAACGACGTGGAGGAGGGCGGCGCGACCTGGTTCCCGCAGGGCGGGCTGCGCGTGGCACCGCGGCGCGGCATGCTGCTCGCCTGGGACAATATGAACCCGGACGGCAGCCCCAATACCGCGACGCTGCACGAGGGCATGGCAGTGGTCGAAGGCACCAAATACGTCGTCACCAAGTGGTTCCGCGAGGAACCCTGGGGCCGCGCCGCGCGCGCCGCGGCGGAGGCGGCCGCGGCGGTGGCGTCGACGGGCGCGCCGGCCTCTGCTAAGCGGTGACATGCTTCAGGCCAGCCCCGGTTTCTCGCTCAGCACCCGCCCGCGCGCGATCGCGCGCTGGCTCTACTGCGTCGCCGCGCTGATCGTCGCGATGGTAGTGGTCGGCGGCGTCACCCGGCTGACCGAGTCCGGACTGTCGATCACCGAGTGGAAGCCAATATCCGGCGCCATCCCGCCGCTCACCACCGCGCAATGGCAAGCCGAGTTCGCCAATTACCAGCGCATCCCCGAATATCAGCAGCTCAACCGCGGCATGACGCTCGACGGTTTCAAGGCGATCTTTTTCTGGGAATATGCGCACCGGCTGCTCGGTCGCGTGATCGGCTTGGCATTCGCGCTGCCTCTGCTGTGGTTTGCGGTGAAGCGGCAGGTGCCGCGCGGTTATGGCTGGCGGCTCGGCGCGCTGCTCGCGCTCGGCGGGCTGCAGGGGGCGATCGGCTGGTGGATGGTCGCCTCGGGGCTGTCGGTGCGGACCGACGTCAGCCACGTGCGGCTCGCGGTGCATCTCAGCACCGCTCTGTTCATCCTCGCCGGGATCGTGTGGACCGCGCGCGACCTCGTCGCGCTCGCCGACAATCCGCTGGCGCGCCCGGCGCCGCTGCGCGCGCTGCCCGCGCTGGCGCTCGCGCTGCTGGCGGTGCAGATCGTGTTCGGCGCCTTCACCGCCGGGCTCGACGCGGGCTATGCCTTCGCCAGTTGGCCGCTGATGGGGGACGCTCTGTTCCCCGCGGGCACGCCGATGGTCGCGCCGGCGTGGCGCAACGCGGTGGACAACCCGATCGTGGTGCAGTTCATCCACCGCTGGTTCGCCTTCGTCGCGGCGGCGGGGCTGCTGCTGCTGGCGCATCGCGCGCGGCAGGTGCGCGCGATGCGCGCCGCGGCGGCGGTGGCACTGCTGGTGGCGACGCAGATCGCGCTCGGCATCGCCACCCTGCTCAGCGGCGTCGACCTGCCGGTCGCGGTGGCGCACCAGGCGAACGCCGCGCTGCTGCTGATCGGCGCGGTCGCGGCGGCGCATGCGGTGAGCCGCAATCGCGCCTGATCCGACCACGGGTATAGTGATACCCGTCGACAAAGGCGCGGAAACCTTGACTTCATGGCCCCACGCCGGCAATGCACCGCCATCGGCGCGCAGGCCCGGCGGGGCGGCGCGTCTTTTCTATTCGAACGCGAAACGAGGTCACAGGCACCATGAAGGCGCTGATGAAGACCACCAAGGCGGCCAAGCCGCATGAGGTGGAGAAGAAGTGGCACATCGTCGACGCCGACGGCCTGGTGGTCGGTCGCGCCGCGGTGGTGATCGCCAACGTGCTGCGCGGCAAGCACAAGACCAGCTTCACCCCGCACGTCGACTGCGGTGACAATGTCATCGTGATCAACGCCGATAAGGTGCGTTTCACCGGCAACAAGCTGGGCGACAAGGTCTATTACAAGCACACCGGCTATGCCGGCGGCATCAAGGGCGTCACCGCGGCCAAGGTGCTCGAGGGTCGCTTCCCCGAGCGCGTGCTCGAGAAGGCGGTCGAGCGGATGATCCCGCGCGGCCCGCTGGGTCGCCAGCAGATGCGCAACCTGCGCATCTACAAGGGCACCGAGCACCCGCATGAGGCGCAGAACCCCGCGGTGCTCGACATCGCCGGCATGAACCGCAAGAACAAGGTGGGCGCATAATGTCCGACAACCGCCAGTCTCTCTCCGATCTCGGCGCGGCGCTCCAGCAGCAGCGCGAGGTCCAGACCGACGCCGCCGACGCCTCGGCCGAGGCCTATCTCGCCGGCAGCATCGACGAGCCGGTCCAGCGCGCCCCGCTGCGCGCGCAGGAGCTCGACAAGCAGGGCCGCGCCTATGCCACCGGCCGCCGCAAGGACGCGGTCGCCCGCGTGTGGCTCAAGCCGGGCTCTGGCAAGATCACGATCAACGGTCGTGACCAGGAGATCTATTTCGCGCGTCCGACGCTGCGGCTCGTCATCAACCAGGTGTTCGGGATCACCGAGCGCGAGGGTCAGTATGACGTGGTCTGCACCGTCAAGGGCGGTGGTCTCTCGGGCCAGGCCGGCGCGGTGAAGCACGGCATCAGCCAGGCGATCACCAAGTACGAGCCGGTGCTGCGCGCGCCGGTGAAGGCGGCGGGCTTCCTCACCCGCGACAGCCGCGTCGTCGAGCGCAAGAAGTACGGCCGCGCCAAGGCGCGTCGCAGCTTCCAGTTCTCGAAGCGCTAACCTGCGGGCGCCCTCGGATTGCGCGAGCGATCCGAGGAGTCGCCGAGCCTCTTTTCTCCCGTCACCCCGGACTTGTTCCGGGGCCCACGGCTCACCGAGCATCACGAGTGGTGAGGCAGTGGCGCGGTGGATCCCGGACCAAGTCCGGGATGACGGTTTGAGAAGATGGCTCGTGCTGAAAGACGAGCTGAAGAGGGCGGTCCGGCGACGGGCCGCCCTTTCCGCATGCGCCGCATGTCACTTCGGTAACAGCGGCGTGACAGCGCGCGTCACCGATCCGTCGTCAAGCTGACACGCAACAAGTGGAGAGAGGTCGGACATCACCGTCGCCCGCTATCGGGTCCAACGAAGGTAATGCGCTGACATGACAGCAGTGATGACGACGGCCGGGGTCGCCCAGGCCTATGATCGCTGGGCCCCGATCTACGACCTCGTGTTCGGGCCCGTCTTCCGCCAGGGCCGCGCCAGCGCGATCCGCGCCGCCGACCGAATCGGCGGCCGTATCCTCGAGGTAGGCGTGGGCACCGGCATCTCGCTGCCGGGTTATGCGCGCACCAGCCGGGTGACCGGGATCGATATCTCCGAGGACATGCTCGACAAGGCGCGCGCGCGCGTACGCCGGCAGAACCTCCACAACGTCGACGCGATCCGCGTCGGTGACGCCGAGGCGCTCGACTTCGCCGACGAGAGCTTCGACGTCGTGGTCGCGCAATATGTCGTCAGCGCGGTGGCCAACCCGGCGCGCGCGCTCGACGAGTTCGCGCGGGTCTGCCGGCCGGGCGGCGAGATCGTCATCACCACGCGCGTCGGCGCCGAGAAGGGCGTGCGCGGCACGATCGAGAAGACGCTGATGCCGGTGACCAGCCGGCTCGGCTTCCGCACCGACTTCCCCTTCGCGCTCTACGCCGACTGGATCGCCGGGCGCGACGACGTCGCGCTGATCGAGCGCCGCGAGATCCCGCCGCTCGGCCACTTCTCGCTGGTGCGCATCGCCAAGCTCGACCGGGAGGACCAGTGATGCCGACGATCCGCAAGCTCCGCTTCGAGGACGAGCAGGGCAATCCCGGCTTCCGCGCGCAGCTCAAGGAGCAGCGCTGGGACGACCACCGCTTCTACCACCACAATCTGGTCAACCAGAGCCTGCACTTCGTCAGCGCCTGCACTTTTCTGGTGGCTTATGCTCTGCTGTTCGTCGACGCGGCGCTGGCCAGCCTGCTCGCCTGGGGCGTGGCGATGACGAGTCGCCAGGCCGGGCATTTCTTCTTCGAGCCCAAGGACTATGACCACGAGAATGGGGTCAGCCACGAATATAAGGAAGAGGTGAAGGTCGGCTACAATCTCACGCGCAAATATGTGCTGATGGGATTGTGGCTGGCGATCCCGCTGGTGCTCGCGGCCGAGCCGACGCTGTTCGGGCTGCTTCAGCGACCCGAGACGGCGCTCGACTTCCTCCGGCACGTCGGCTTCGGCTGGCTGTGCTTCGGCGTGGCGGCGATCCTGTTCCGCGTGACCCAGCTGTGGATCGAGCGCGACCTGGAGACCGGGATCGTCTGGGCGACGAAGATCGTCACCGACCCGTTCAGCGACTTCCGGCTTTACCGCACCGCGCCCGCGCGGTTGCTCAAGGGCGAGCGCAGCGGGGATCACCACGCCGCGGCGTGAGGCTGCGACGGAGACGCTTTCCTCGCCTCCAGCATGTTCCCCGGCGAAAGCCGGGGTCCAGTTGGGACGGCCGTTGTGAGTATCACTGCCGTCCCCCACCTGGGCCCCGGCTTTCGCCGGGGAACAAGTGAGATAAGCGATCTACCCGCGCATCCTCGCCCGCAGCGACTCAGCGAGCGCCATCCGACGCAGCTTTTTGTCGCTGACCGCCGGCCCGCTCCACCAGCCGTCGGTCTGCATCACGCGCGCGGCGGCGACGAAGCGGCGGACGATCTCGTCGAACAGCGCCTCGTCCACGTCGAGGCTGAAGATCAGTCGCCCGGTGCCGACCCAGCTCAGCGCCAGCCCCTCGGCGCGGAGGTAATATTGCAGCATCCAATTGTAGCGCGACGGCCGCGTGTACAGCACGGTCCAGATCGTCGAGAGGTTGGCGACGGCGACCGGCAAATCCTCGGCCGCGAGCGCGGCGTTGAGCTGCGCCGCGCGCGCGTCCCACCGGGCGTCGAGCCCGTCGTACAGCGCCTGCACCGGGCGGGCCTCGAGCCGGCGCAGGAACGAGTCCATCGCCGCCATCACATAGGGATGCGCGTTGAAGGTGCCGCGCGCGAAGCAGATATCGACGGGGCGGTCGTCGCGCCAGCGCCTCATCAGCGCGGCGCGCCCGGTGAGCACGCCCACCGGCAACCCGCCGCCCAGCGTCTTGCCCCAGGTGATCAGGTCGGGCTCGACCCCGACGCGGCGCAGCAGGCTGCCCGGCGCGAGCCGGAAGCCGACGAACACCTCGTCCGCGATCAGCACGATGCCGTTGGCGCGGCAGGTCTCGGCGAGGCGGTGAAGCCAGCGCGCATAGCCGTCGAGGTCGGCGCCGGCGCGGCGCGCGCTGTCGACCAATTGGCTGTCCGACGGCGCGCCCGCGTTGGGGTGAAGCGCCTGGAGCGGGTTGACCAGCACGCAGGCGATGTCCTTGCGGGTGGCGAGAACGCGCAATGTTTCCTCGCTCATCTCGGCGAGCGTCAGTGTGTGATCGGCCGGGACGGGGTTGCCGATGCCGGGCTGCACGTCGCCCCACCAGCCGTGATAGGCACCGGCGAAGCGCACCAGCCGGCGCTTGCCGGTGTGATAGCGCGCCAGCCGCACCGCCTGCATCACCGCCTCGGTGCCCGACATATGGAACGACACCTCGTCGTGCCCCGACAAGGCACGCAACCGGCGGACATTCTCGGCCACCACCGGGTGATAGGCGCCGAGCAGCGCGCCGACCGGCTCGGCGGTGGCGACCGCCTCGCGCAGCGTGTCCTTGTAGAAGTCGTTGCCGAACAGGTTGACGCCGTAGGAGCCGGTGCAGTCGATCAGCCGGTTCCCGTCCAGGTCGATCAGCCACGCGCCCTCGGTCCGCGCGACGAAGGCGCCGGTCGGCAGTTTGGCGCGCACCACCTCGGCGAAGGGGAAGGGGACGCGGTAGCGGCCGGTGAATTGCAGGTCGGACAGGCCGATGCGCGTCTCGGCGGTGAGCGCGAGCGTCTGGGGGAAGCGTGCGGCGTAGAGCTCGCTCAGCCGGCGGAAGCCGTCGCGCCGTCGCGCCGCGACCGCGTCGTCGCAGCCGTCGGCGCGGAAGAAGCGCTCCTCCGGGTGGCTGTAGTAAGGGATCTGCCCCGCCACGCGCTTGGCCATGCGCACGTGCCCGCCGAGCGAGGGATGCTTCGCGCGCGACAGGCGCAGCCGCTCGCGCCCCTTGGTGACCGCGAACAGGGTGGTGGCGACCGCGCCGGCCACCGCGACGAACGTCTTCTTCTCCATGCCTCCCCACAGACCCTCACGATGACGCAGGTGTGACAATGCGCTCGGCTTTCCTCCGCCTGCTGCTGCAGGAAGACCTCAACTTCCTGCTGACCAACCGCATCCCGCGGCGCTGGGCGACCGGGCTGGTCGGCCGCATCGCCGCCATGGAGCATCCGCTGGTGGCGCGGCCGGCGCTGGCGGCGTGGCGCTTCTTCTCCGACGTCGACCTGTCCGACGCCGCCACCACCGAGTTCCGCTCGCTGCGCGACGGCTTCATCCGCCGGCTGCGCCCCGGCGCGCGCGCCTATGACCGCGACCCGGCGACGCTGGCGAGCCCGTGCGACGCGATCCTCGGCGCGCACGGCCGGATCGAGGGCGACCGGGTCTATCAGGTGAAGGGCTTTCCCTATCGCCTCGGCGAGCTGGTGCCCGATCCCGCTCTGGTGGAGCGCTTCCGCGACGGCTGGTACGTGACGCTGCGGCTCACCGCGGCGATGTACCACCGCTTCCACGCGCCGGCCGACCTGACGGTGGAGGGCGTGACCTATCTCTCGGGCGACTGCTGGAACGTCAACCCGATCGCGCTCAAGCGGGTGGAGCAGCTCTTCTGCCGCAACGAGCGCGCGGTGATCGAGGCGAGCGCGGGCGGGCGGCCGCTGCTGCTGGTGCCGGTCGCGGCGATCCTGGTGGCGAGCATCCGGCTCGGCTTCCTCGACGTCGAGACGGTGCTGCGCGAGCAGGGCAGCGCGAGGGTGGCGTGTGACGCGCGGATCGGGAAGGGCGAGGAGATGGGTTGGTTCGAGCACGGCTCGACCATCCTGCTGTTCCTGCCCCCGGGGACGCGGCTGCGCGACGGACTGCGGCTCGGCGACACGATCCGCGCCGGGCAGGTGCTGGCGGACTGGTGAGGGGGGGCACGCTGCTCCCGCCTTGGTCCGCGCCGTCATCCTGAGCTTGTCTCAGGATCCACCGTGCCGCGCACGCTTCGGCCGCTGGGTTCGCGGCACCGTGGATCCTGAGACAAGCTCAGGATGACGGGAGGACAAGAGGGGAGGGTGGGGCAGCGATCGAGCTATCCCGCTCCCCCGCTCACCCCACCCGATCCGCCACCAGCGCGTCCACTACCGACGGGTCCGCCAGCGTCGAGGTGTCACCCAGCGCGCCGAGGTCGTTCTCCGCGATCTTGCGCAGGATGCGGCGCATGATCTTGCCCGAGCGCGTCTTGGGCAGCCCCGGCGCGAACTGGAGCGCGTCGGGGGTGGCGATCGGCCCGATCTCCTCGCGCACCCATTGCCGCAGCGCCGCGCGCAGCGCGTCCGAGGGCTGCTCGCCCGCGTTGAGCGTGACGAAGGCGTAGATCCCCTGGCCCTTCACGTCGTGCGGCATGCCGACCACCGCGGCCTCGGCGACGCTGGCGTGCGCCACGAGCGCGCTCTCCACCTCGGCGGTGCCCATGCGATGGCCGCTGACGTTGATGACGTCGTCGACCCGGCCGGTGATCCAGTAATAGCCGTCACCGTCGCGGCGGCAGCCGTCGCCGGTAAAATATTTGCCGGGGTAGGTCGTGAAATAGGTCTGGAAGAAGCGCTCGTGGTCGTTCCACACGGTGCGCATCTGCCCCGGCCAGCTGTCGATCAGGCAGAGGTTGCCCTCGGTCGCGCCTTCGAGCACCTTGCCCTCCGCGTCGACGATCTGCGGCTGGACGCCGGGCAGCGGCTTGGTGGCCGAGCCGGGCTTGAGATCGGTGGCATAGGGCAGCGGCGAGATCAGGATGCCGCCGGTCTCGGTCTGCCACCACGTGTCCACCACCGGGCAGCGCGAGTCGCCGACGACGCGGTGATACCAGTTCCACGCCTCGGGGTTGATCGGCTCGCCGACGCTGCCGAGCAGCCGCAGCGAGGCGCGGCTGTGGCGCGTCACCCACTCGTCCCCTTCGCGCATCAGCGCGCGGATCGCGGTCGGCGCGGTGTAGAGGATGTTGACGCCGAGCCGGTCGACCGTCTCCCACAGCCGGCCGTGATCGGGGTAGTTGGGCACGCCGTCGAACATCACCGTGGTCGCGCCGTTGGCGAGCGGGCCGTAGACGACATAGCTGTGCCCGGTGACCCAGCCGATGTCGGCGGTGCACCAGAACAGCTCGCCGTCGCGATAGTCGAACACCTCCTTGAAGGTCTTGGTCACCCAGACGAGATAGCCGCCGGTGGTGTGGAGCACGCCCTTGGGCTTGCCGGTCGAGCCCGAGGTATAGAGGATGAACAGCGGGTCCTCGGCCCCCATCGGCTCGGGCGCGCAATCGTCGTCGACGCTCTCCAGCGCGTCGTGGAGCCAGACGTCGCGGCCCGCGGTCATCGCCACGTCGCCGCCGGTGCGGCGGATCACCAGCACGTGCTCGACGCCGGGGCAGTGCGCCACCGCTCTGTCGACGTTGGCCTTGAGCGGAATGCGCTTGCCGCCGCGGCAGCCCTCGTCGGCGGTGACGACGATCCGCGAATCACAGTCCTGAATGCGGTTGGCGAGGCTGTCGGGAGAGAAGCCGCCGAACACGATCGAGTGGATCGCGCCGATGCGGGTGCACGCCAGCATCGCCGCGGCGGCCTCGGCGATCATCGGCAGGTAGAGCGTCACCCGGTCGCCGCGGCGTACGCCGAGCGACTTGAGCACGTTGGCGAAGCGGCACATGTCACGGTGCAGCTCGCGATAGGTGAGCGTGCGGGTCTCGCCGGGCTCGTCGCCCTCCCACACGATCGCGACCTGATCGCCGCGGGTCGCGAGATGGCGGTCGACGCAGTTGACCGAGACGTTGAGCTCGCCGTCGGCGTACCAGCGGATGCGGAAGTCGGCCTCGTCGAACGACGTGTCCTTCACCTGGGTGAAGGGCGTGATCCAGTCGATCCGCGCCGCCTCGTCGCGCCAATAGCCCTCGGGATCGGTGACCGAGCGGCGATACGCCTCCTCATAGCCGGCGCGGTCGATGCTGTCGGGCAGGCCCGCCGGCGCGGGGTGACACGTCTCGCTCATCGCTCGTTCTCTCTCCTCGATCCTCGTCGTCGTTGCGCGGCGCTCAGCCCTCGGGCGGTACCGGCGGCGTCTCGTCGCTTAGGCTCAGCCCGTGGCGCATCAGCATCGGCACGTTGGCCACCGCGAACAGCATGGTCACTGGGATGACCACCCACACCTTGTAGATCGCCCACAGGTCCCAGCCGCGCTGCGCGCCAAACGTGGCCGCGGCGCCGCGCCATACCGCCTCGTTGGCGAACGCCATGGCGACGAAGAACCACACCCAGTTGAGCGTGAGCCGGTGCCAGCCGCGCTCGCTCAGCCCGGGGTAGCTCGAACCCATCAGCTGCTGGAGCAGCGGCCGCCCGGTGGCCGCGCCGAAGCCCAGGGTCGCGGCGAGCAAAGCGTAGACGATCGTCGGCTTGGTCTGGATGAAGCGCGGATCGCGAAAATACATCGTCAGCCCGCCGAACACGATCACCAGCCCCGCCGAGATCAGCAGCATCGGCGGCACGCGGCCGAGCTTGGCCCTGGCGATCACCAGCGCGAGCATGCTCGCCAGCACGAAGGCGGCGGTGGCGACGATCACGCGCGCGAGCAGCAGCGCCTCGACGCGGGTGAGATCGGACAGCGCGGGCGTCACCGCGGCGACGAGCCGGCGCGCGCTCTCACCCGGCAGCAGGAAGTTGACCGCGAAGAACACCGCCAGCGGGCCGTAATCGACCAAAGCGCGCGCGCCCGCCGACTCCTTCGGCGTCGCGCTCACTTGCGCGGCCCCGTGTCGACCCCGGCGATGATGCGACTGACCTCGCGCGCGTCGAACGGGCGCAGGTCGTCCATCTGCTCGCCGACGCCGATGGCGTGGATCGGCAGGCCGTAGCGCTCCGCCGCGGCGACCAGCACGCCGCCGCGCGCCGTGCCGTCGAGCTTGGTCATGACGAGGCCGGTGACTCCCGCCACCTCCTTGAAAACCTCGATCTGGTTCAGCGCGTTCTGGCCGGTGGTGGCGTCGAGCACCAGCAGCACGTCGTGCGGCGCGGCGGGGTTGAGCCGACCGAGCACGCGGCGGATCTTGGCGAGCTCGTCCATCAGCTCGCGCTTGTTCTGGAGCCGGCCGGCGGTGTCGACGATCAGCACGTCGGTGCCGATCTCGGTCGCCTTCTTCACCGCGTCCCACACGATTCCCGCGGCGTCGCCGCCCTCGGGGCCGGTCACGATCGGCACGCCGATCCGCTCCGCCCAGGTGCGCAGCTGACCGATCGCGGCGGCGCGGAACGTGTCGCCCGCGGCGAGCATCACCTGATAGTCCTGCTCGAGGAACAGGTGCGCCAGCTTGGCGATGGTGGTGGTCTTGCCCGAGCCGTTGACGCCGATCACCAGCACCACCTGCGGGCGCGGGAAGGCATCGATGCCGAGCGGCTTGGCGACCTGCGCCAGTACCTTCTCCACCTCCTCCGCGACGACGAGGCGGATGCCGAGCTCCTCCATGTTGCGCTCGAACGTGCCCTCGGCGAGCCGCGCGCGGACGCGGCCGGCGGTCTCCGGGCCGAGATCGGAGCCGATCAGCGCCTCCTCGACCTCGTCGAGCGTGTGTTCCTCCAGCCGCGCGCCACCGAGGCCGGCGAGGTTGCCGACCAGCCGGTCGGAGGTGCGGCGGAAGCCGCCCAGCAGCTTGTCGTGCCAGCTCGTGCTCATGCGATGGTTCCGGTGAGATGGTCGGGCGCGGCGGCGACGATCGTGACGTCGTGCACGCTGCCGATGGGGAGGGGGACGGCGAGGCGGACCTCGCTGAAGTCAGGCGCGTGGCCGCGGTCGCCGGGACGCTCGACCAGCACGCGCTGCACGGTGCCGACCTGGCGCGCGAGGCGGCTGGCGAGCCGCGCGGTCGAGGCGGTGCGCAAGGTGACGGCACGGGCGCGCGCCACCTCGGGCTCGACCTGCGGCATGCGCGCCGCCGGCGTGCCCGCGCGCGGCGAGTAAGGGAAGACGTGCGCGTGGGTGATGTCGGCCTCGTCTACCAGCGCGAGCGTGTTGGCGAACATCGCCTCGTCCTCGGTCGGGAAGCCCGCGATCAGGTCCGCGCCGATCGCCAGCTCGGGCCGGGCGGCGCGCAGCCGCTCGACCAGCGCGATCGCCTCGGCGCGGCGGTGGCGCCGGCGCATGCGCTTGAGGATCAGGTCGTCGCCGGCCTGGAGCGAGAGATGGACGTGTGGCATGACGCGCGGCTCCTGGGTGAGCAGCGCGAACAGCGCGTCGTCGATCACGTGCGGGTCGAGCGAGGAGAGCCGGACTCGCTCCAGCCCCGGCACGCCGGCGAGCAGCCGCTCGACCAGCGCCGCGAGCCCGGCGCCGCGGTCGTCGTAGCTGGCGAGGTCGACTCCGCTCAGCACCACCTCGCGCTGCCCCGCCTGGACCAGCGCGTCGACGCGCGGGACGATCTCGGCGATCGGATCGCTGCGGCTCGCGCCGCGGCCTTGCGGGATGGCGCAAAAGGTGCAGACATGGTCGCAGCCGTTCTGAACGCCGACGAAAGCGCGGGTCTGCGCGCGCGGTCGCAGCGCGTTGCCGCGCGCGCTCCCCCAGCTCGCCGGCAGCAGCTTGGCGGCGTTCGGGACCAGCCGATCGATTTCGGGCATGGCGGCGAAGCCGGCGCGGTCCATCTCGGCGGCGCAGCCGGTGACGACCAGCTCGGCGGTGGGGAGACGACGCCGCAGCCGGCGCACCGCCGCGCGCGTGTCGCGCATCGCCTGGTTGGTCACGCCGCAGCCGTTCACCACCGCCACACCCGCGTCGGCGAGCTGGCGGATCGCCTCGCTCTCGGCGATGTTGAGGCGGCAGCCGAGCGTCACGACCTCGGGCTGGGGAACGGCGGACATGCCGCGCGATCTAGGGGGCGGCGCGGGCGAAGTCGACCCTGTGGTGTGGGGGGCGGAAGCGGTTCGCCAGAACTTGCCGTACCAACCAGCGTCATCTTGAACGCGTTTCAGGAGCCACGGCTCCGCGAGAGCCTGCGCGTCTACGTGTGCTACACCGTGGCTCCGGACCCAAAAGGCGGCTTGCATCTTCGGCGGTCTGATCTGCCGCTACTATTCGCGGGTGATACGCTGCGATGAGGGAGGCCGCTTTCTCTTCCCTCACCGTCATCCCGGCCTCGCGCCGGGATCCATTTTTCCGCGAAAGCAACGCCGGCGGCTCTCGCGGCACCATGGATCCCGGGTCAAGCCCGGGATGACGGGAGGAAGCCGCTTCCGCGACAATGAACCTTTTTGTGTCCGGACCCGTGGATCCTGAAACGAGTTCAGGATGACGGCAGGAACTCAGCGCGGCGCCATCACCTCGATCACTCCGGCGGCGACGTGCGCGGTGACGGGCGTGTGCGCCAGCACCTCGCCGTCGATCGAGATCGGCAGCGGCGGGTCGCTGCGCACCCGGATCGACGTGCCCGAGAAGGTCACCACCTCGTGGTGACGCTCCGGGCGCCCGAGCCAGCTCGCCGCCCAGTTGCTCACCAGCCGGCGCTTATAATGGCCTTTCACCACTTGGACGACGATCTCACCCGAGTCGACCGCGGCCTCGTCCACCAGCCAGGTACCGCCGTGATAGGGGCCGTTGGAGATCCGCACCTCGACCGCCTTGAGCTTCTGCTCGCCCTTGCCGTCGCCCGCGTCGACGTAGAGCGTGAAGGGCCGGAAGCGCGTCAGCTGATAGCCCGCCCAGCCGAGATAGCCGAGCCGCCCCGCCACCTTCTTGAGCCGGTGCGGCACCGTCTCGGCGATCTGCGGGCTCAGCCCCATCGCGGCGCAATTGGCGAAATAATCGTCGTCGATCATGCCGAGGTCGATCCGCCGCGGCGCGCCGGTGCGGAACACCTCGATCGCGCCATCGATGTCGAGCGGCAGGCCGAGCGTGCGCGCGAAGCTGTTGGCGGTGCCGAGCGGCAGCACCCCGAGCACGACGTCATGGCCCACCATCAGGTCGACCAACCCGCTGATGGTGCCGTCGCCACCCCCGAGGATCAGGAGATCGGGCTTCTTCTCCAGCGCCTTGCGCACGGTGCGGTCGAGATGCTTGGGGTCCTTCACCGCGTGTGGCTCGACCTTGAACGGCAGCTCGCGCAGCCGCCGGCAGGCGCGACGGAAGAGCTTGCGCCCACGCCGCGACTTTGCGTTGACGACGAGCGCGGCGGAGCGGATCTCTCTCATGCGCCGCCTAACGCGCGAGCGGGCGTTCCGCTGCCGTAACGCTTGCATGGCGCGTCCGATTGCGGGAAAGCCGCTGGCATGCACGCTGCCTATCCCGCGCTGCGCCTGCGTCGCACCCGTGCCGCCGGCTGGAGCCGCCGCCTCCACGCCGAGCATATTCTCACCCCGGCCGACCTGATCTGGCCGATGTTCGTGACCGACGGCGAGCAGGTGGAGGAGCCGATCGCGACGCTGCCGGGCGTGTCGCGCTGGTCGATCGATCTCGCGGTGGCGCGCGCCAGGGAGGCGCACGACCTCGGCATCCCGTGCCTCGCGCTTTTTCCCAACACCCCGCGCGAACGCCGCAGCGACGACGGCGCCGAGGCGCTCAACCCCGACAATCTGATCTGCCGCGCGACGCGCGCGATCAAGGACGCGGTGCCCGACATCGGCATCCTCACCGACGTCGCGCTCGACCCCTATACCGCGCATGGCCACGACGGGGTGATCGACACCGCCGGCTACGTCCGCAACGACGACACGGTCGAGCTGCTGGTCGGGCAGAGCCTCAACCAGGCGCGCGCCGGCGCCGACATCATCGCACCGAGCGACATGATGGACGGGCGCGTCGGCGCGATCCGCGCCGCGCTGGAGCGGGACTCGCACGTCAACGTCCAGATCATGGCCTATGCCGCCAAATATGCCTCGGCCTATTACGGCCCGTTCCGCGACGCGGTCGGCACGCGCGGGCTGCTCAAGGGCGACAAGACCACCTATCAGATGGACCCGTCGAACCGCGAGGAAGCGCTGCGCGAGGTCTCCCTCGATCTCGCCGAAGGCGCGGACAGCGTGATGGTCAAGCCGGGCCTGCCGTATCTCGACATCGTCCGCGCGGTGAAGGACGCCTTCGCGGTGCCGGTGTTCGCCTATCAGGTGTCGGGCGAGTATGCGATGATCGAGGCGGCGGTGGCCGCGGGCGCGGCCGACCGTGACGCCATGGTGCTGGAGACGCTGCTCGCCTTCAAGCGCGCCGGCTGCGCGGGCGTGCTCACCTATCACGCGGTGCACGCGGCGCGGTTGCTCGGCGCGTGATCGTCACCGAGCGCCTGATCCTGCGCCCGGCCGAGCCGCGCGACCGCGCCGCACTCCACGCGATGTGGGCCGACGCGCGCGTGATGGCGGATCTCGGGCCGGTGAAGGACGAGGTTGCGAGCGACGCGGCGATCGCACGCCACGCCGGCTACCGCACCGATCATGGACTGGGGTTCGGCACGGTCGAGCGCCGCGACTCGGGTGACCTGATCGGCTTCTGCGGGCTCAAGCCGGGCGCGCCGACGACCCCGATCCGCGGCGAGCTCGAGATCGGCTGGATGCTCGCGCACGCCGCCTGGGGTCAGGGCTATGCGCAGGAGGCCGCGGCGGCGTGGCTCGACTGGGCGTGGTCGCACCGCGCCGAGCCGCGTGTCGTCGCGATCACCGCCGCCGCTAACGCCGCAAGCCAGCGGCTGATGATGCGGCTCGGCATGCACCGGCTCGCCGCGGGCGACTTCGACCATCCCGACTTCGCCGCGGACGACGCGCGCCGCGCCACGGTGACCTACGCGATCGACCGGCCACGATGATCGAGACCGAGCGGCTCACGCTGCGCGGCTGGCGCGCCGAGGACGTCGAGTCCTTCCACGCCATCGCGCAGGATGCCGAGGTGATGCGTCACATCGGCCCGTCGGAGACGCGGCGCGAGAGCCGCCGCGCGTGGCGGCGCATGGCGGCGGCACAGGCGCGGTACGGCCATTGCTTCTGGGTGGTCGAGCGCCGCGCCGATCAGGCGTTCGTCGGCCTGTGCGGGCTGTTGCCGCTCAAGCCGCCGGTGGCGGGCGAGGTGGAGATCGGCTGGCGGCTCGGCCGCGCGCACTGGGGCAGGGGCTATGCGCGGGAGGCGGCGTCCGCCTGCCTCGAATGGGCGTGGGAGCATCTCGACGTGCCGACGATCGCGGCGGTGACCGTGCCCGGCAACACGCGCAGCCGGCTGCTGATGGAGCGGCTCGGCATGACGCGCGTCGTCGGAGGTGACTTCGATCATCCCGAACTCGAGGTCGGCGATCCGCTCCGCCGCCATCTGCTCTATCGCATCGCGCGGCCGGCGCGTGGCTGAGCCGGGCGTCGGCGGGGCGGCGCGAGGCGGCGGCGCGGTCGGCGCGCTGTTCGTCGCGACCATGCTCACCGGCTCGTTCCTGCTGTTCCTGGTCCAGCCGATGATCGCGCGGCTGGCGCTGCCGCGGTTGGGTGGCGCCCCCGCGGTGTGGAACTCGGCGATGCTGGTCTATCAGGCGCTGCTGCTCGGCGGCTATGGCTATGCGCATCTGCTCGGCCGGCTGGCGCCGCGGCGCCAGCGCACGCTTCACCTGACCGTGCTGCTCGCCGCCTGCGCCTTCCTGCCGATCGGGCTGAGCGCCCGCGCCCCGCCGGCCGGGGCCGAGCCGGCGCTATGGGTGCCGTATCTGTTCGCCGTGTCGATCGGGCCGTTGTTCTTCGCGGTGTCGTCGCAAGCGCCGCTGATGCAGCGCTGGTATGAGCTGGCGCGCCCCGGCACCGATCCCTATCCGCTCTACGCCGCGTCCAACCTCGGCAGTTTCGCCGGCCTGGTCGCCTTTCCGCTGCTGGTCGAACCGTTGCTGCGCGTGACCAGCCAGCGCTGGCTGTGGACCGGGGGATATCTGCTGCTGATCGCGCTGGTGCTGGCCTGTGCGACGCGGCTGCCGCCGCGTGCCACCTCGGCCGCGGATGTCGCGCCGAGCGAGCCGGCGCCGCCGCGCTCGCGCGTGCTGCTGTGGGTGGTGCTGGGGCTGGTGCCCTCGGGCATGATGCTCGCCACCTCGACCTTCATCAGCACCGACCTGGTCGCGATGCCGCTGCTGTGGGTGATCCCGCTCGCGCTCTACCTGCTCAGCTTCTCGATCGCCTTCGCGGCGCGGCGCTGGCTCGCCGACACGCTGACGGGCGCGGCGCCGGTGACGATCCTGCTGTTCGGCGGGATCATGATGGGCGGCTTCTCCGAGATGGCGACGCTGAGCACGCTGATGGCGCTGGTCCTGCTGTTCATGATCTCGGTCGCGCTCCACACCTCGCTGTACCGGCTGCGCCCCGAGCCCGCGCGGCTGACCGGATTCTATCTCGCCATGTCGGTCGGCGGCGCGCTCGGCGGGGTGTTCGCGGGGCTGGTCGCGCCGACGCTGTTCGACTGGACGTGGGAATATCCGATCCTGATCCTCGCGGCGGGGGCGCTGGTGCCGCAGGCGCCGCTCGCCGCCGCGCTGCGCGTGCTGTGGGAGCGGCGCGGCGCGCGGCTCGGCGCCGCCGCGGTGATCCTGGTCGGGTTGACGGTCGCGGCGGCGATCGTCGCGCAGGGACCGGGCGGGCTGCGCGTCGTGCGCCATACCAGCGCGACTTTCGTCGTGATCGCCGCGGCGGGGCTGCTGACGCTGGGGGCTCGGCTGCCCTATCTGATGGTGCTGGCCAGCGCGCTGCTGCTGTTCGGCGGTTTCCGCTCGCTGTCGCTCTCGCTCGAGCCCGGGGCCCGGCTGCGCAGCTATTTCGGCGTCTATACCGTGGTGGACGAGCCGAACCGGCGCACGCTGGTGCACGGCACGACGCTCCATGGCGTGCAGCTGACCGGCTCGCCCGCGCGCGAGCGGACGCCGACGACCTATTACACGCCGGGGAGCGGGGTCGGCCGCGCGATGCGCGCCGCGCCGCTGCTGTTCGGCGCGCGCGCGCGGATCGGCGTGGTGGGGCTCGGCACCGGGACGCTCGCCTGCTACGCGCGGCCGGGACAAAGCTGGCGCTTCTACGAGATCGACCCCGCGATGGCGCAGCTGAGCCACGCGCGCCGCTTCACCTTCCTCGCCGACTGCGCGCCCGGCGCCGCGATCGAGCTGGGCGACGCGCGCGTCTCGCTCGAACGCGCCGCGCCCGCGAGCCTCGACCTGCTCGCGCTCGATGCCTTCTCCTCGGACGCGGTGCCGATGCACCTGCTGACGCGCGAGGCGTTCGCGGTCTATGCGCGCGTGGTCGCGCCGCGCGGGGTGCTCGCGGTCCATATCTCGAACCGCTTCGTCAATCTCGGCCCGGTGGTCGCCGCGGCGGCGCGCGCGGGCGGGTGGCGCGCGCTGATCCTCAACCACCGCCCGGACGCGACGGAGGAGGAAGGGACTCCCTCGTCGTGGATCGTGCTGACGCGCGATCCCTGGACGCAGGCGTTGCTCGCCGGGGACGAGGGCGACTGGCGCGCGCTGCGCCGACGGCCCGGTTTCGCGCCCTGGACCGACGATTACGCGACGATCCTGCCGCTGCTCCGCTTCTGACCGAGGCGCCGCCGCGCCGTTTGCGGTGCGATCAGCCGGCCGGCAGCGCGGCGGCGAGCGAGTCGATCCGCCGGGTCTGCGCCGCCGCCGTGGCGCGTGCCGCGTCGAGCGCCTGATCGAGCGCGGGATAGGCAGGCTGGAGCGCCTGCGCGCGCGCCGCGGCGAGCTCCTCTAGCTGACCGACCGAATCGGCATGGGTCGAGCGCAGCGAGTCGAGCTCCGCCACCGCGGTCTGCGCGTCGAGCCAGCGCTCGCTGCCGACCGCGGCGCCGCGGGCGGCGGTGGTGCGCGTCGCGGCACGGTCCGCCGCGGCGTCGAAGGCGCGCGCCGCGGCGGCCCGCGTCGCCGCGATGGCGGTCAGACGGGAGTCGAGCGCAGGGTCCGCCGCGATCGGCGCGGGGGGCGGGGTGGCGGGTTCCTCGAACCCCATTTTCTCGATCGGGCGCGGTGCGAGCGAGGGGTAACCGCTGGGATCGGCGCTGCATCCCGAGATCAGGGGAAGAGCGATCAGGGCGAGCGGCGACAGAGCGCGCGACGGGCGAAGCATGCGATCTGCGTAGAGGGGCGAAAAACTTCCCGCAACGCTCTTGCGCCCCCGCGCCGCGGCGTCTAACAGCGCCGCTCCATTGCGCGCCCGTAGCTCAGCTGGATAGAGCATCAGACTACGAATCTGAGGGTCGGACGTTCGAATCGTTCCGGGCGCGCCAATGGAAGCCCACCGCGAGGTGGAGCAGACGGCCGGCATCATGCCATGCCGCGATGCGCCCGTAGCTCAGCTGGATAGAGCATCAGACTACGAATCTGAGGGTCGGACGTTCGAATCGTTCCGGGCGCGCCACTTTCCCTGCCGGACAATGACTGGGGGCAGGCAAGCCATGGCCGGGGCCGCGCGTCGGACGAGGCTTCAAACCCGCGCGATCACCTCCTAAGCCTTTGATGCGGCGTGAACCGACGTCGCCATCGCCGAGCCATGGAGTGTCCCCCGATGTGGTCCCACCGTCGTCCCCGTCTCGCCCAACTCGCGCTGGGTGCGATCGTGACGCTCGCGCCGGCGTCGCCCGCGCGCGCGGAAGATGACGCGCAGGCCTGGGGCGCGGTGATCGCGTCCGGTGCGGTGCGCGGCGACCTGTTCCTGTGGCTCGAGGCGCAGGCGCGCGCCACCGACGATGTCGGCGGTGGCAGCCAGTTGCTGTTCCGCCCCGCCGTGGGCGCGCGCATCGGGCGCGATGCGCACGCAGTCGCCGGCTATGCCTATGTCCGCACCGACCCGGCGGGGGGCGGGGTCACGCATGAGCATCGCCCGTGGCAACAGGTCCAGTTCGCGCCGGTCCGGCTCCGCTCGGGCGCGCCGCTGATCATCAGCCGGACGCGGCTCGAGCAGCGGATGGTCGAGGGGCGCGACGGGACGAGCTGGCGGCTGCGTCAGTTCGTTCGGCTCCAGGTGCCGCTCGCGGGGACCGGCGGGATACAGGCGGTCGCGACGACCGAGGGCTTCTTCAACCTCAACGCGACCCGCTGGGGCGTGCGCGACGGGGTGGACCAGTGGCGCAATTTCGTCGGCATCGGCTTCCCCGTGCTGCCGACCGCGCGGCTCGAGCCCGGCTACCTCAACCAACGGGTGCGGCGGTTGGGCGAGGACCGCGTCAACCACGTGCTGAGTGCGACGCTGTTCGTCCGGCTCTGAGCGGCGCGCCGTCGCGGTTTACGGTGTTGCCATCGCGCAACATCGTTACAGAATATTGCTGATACGGCTTGCTTAATGGCAGCGTGCTTGTCCTAAGCATTAACCATAAGACGCCGCCCGTTCGTCGCAGGCGCCGAGTCGTAGAGGGGTCCCATGAACCAGTTTTTCCGCCGCCGTCGCGCACTTCTGCTCGGCGTCTCGCTGCTCGCCACCGGCTGGACCGCTGCCGCCGCGGCGCAGACGACCACGCCGGCCGACCAGCCGCCAGCGTCCGCGCAGGACAATCAGATCGGTGCGCCGCAGACCGACGTGCCGCCGCCCGCGATCGCCGATGCGGCGGGTGAGGTCGGCGGCGACGAGGTGGTGGTCACCGGCTCGCGCATCGCGCGCCCGACGCTCGACTCGCCGATCCCGGTGACCAGCGTCACCGCCGCCGACCTGACGCGCACCGGCGCGGTCGCGGTGGGTGACGTGCTCAACGACCTGCCGTCGCTGCGCTCCACCTACAGCCAGGCGAACTCCACCCAGTTCATCGGCACCGCCGGGGTCAATTTCCTCGACCTGCGCGGGCTCGGCATCACGCGCACGCTGGTGCTGGTCAACGGCCGCCGCCACGTCACCTCGTCCGAGGGCGATTTCCTCGTCGACACCAACACCATCCCGACCGACCTGATCGACCGTGTCGACGTGGTCACCGGCGGCAGTTCGGCGGTCTATGGCTCGGACGCGATGGCGGGTGTGGTCAATTTCGTGCTCAAGCGCGATTTCGAGGGTCTGTCGCTCAACGCGCAGGGCGGGCTGACCGACAAGGGCGGGCGCGGGACCTATCGCCTGTCCGGCACCTACGGCAAGAATTTCGCCGACGGGCGTGGCAACGTCGCGCTGAGCCTCGAGTATAATCAGGCCGATCTCGTCACCTACACCGACCGCGCCGATCTGACCGGCGCTTATGCCGGGCGCAATCAGTTCCAGCTGGTGCCGCGTGCCGACGAGAATGCGCCCAAGCGCAGCTTCCGCCGCGGCGTCCACAGCTTCGGCTACGACAATGGCGGCAATTTCATCGCGTATAGCGGCGGTGACCCGTTCGCCTGCGGCGACGTTCCCGCCGCCTGCCGCGCCAACGGTTTCCCGCGCGTGTTCGGCTTCAACGGCGACGGCTCGCTGCGCGAGTATAATTACGGCAATGACTATAGGCCGGCCGGGTCGAACAACAACCAGGGCGGCGACGGCGCGGTGCTCAACGACCGCGGCACGCTTGACCCGTCGCTCAAGCGCTATGTCGCCAATCTGGTCGCACATTATGACGTGTCCGACGCCTTCAAGCCGTTCATCGAGGCCAAGTTCGTCCGCGTCGAGGCGTTCAGCCAGGGCACGCCGACGTTCGGGCAGGGCGGCGACCAGGGGTTGGTCGACGACGGCGAGGGCAATCTGATCGCGGCGGATCCCGGCGCCTTCCTCGGCTCGGGCATCCCGATCGCGTTCGACAATGCCTATCTCAACCCCCAGGCCGCGGCGACGATCCGCTCGCTGCTGCCCTCGGGCGCGAGCTTCTTCCGGATGAACCGCAACAACAACGACCTGGGGACGCGCGACGAGTTCAACCGCCGTGACACCTATCGCGTCGTGGTCGGCGCGGAGGGGACGTTCAACGAGGACTGGCACTATGACGTGTCGGTCAATTACGGCGAGTTCCGCAGCCGCTCGCGCTTCTACAACAACCGCTACGAGTCGCGCTTCCTCAACGCGGTCGACGCGGTGCGCAACGGCGCCGGCGATATCGTCTGCCGGATCAACCAGACGACGGTGACCGATCCGGGCTGCGCCCCGCTCAACCTGTTCGGCGAGGGCAATGCCAGCCAGGCGGCGCTCGACTATATCCGCACCACATCCTACCGCTCGGGCAAGGCGACGCAGTTCGACGTCAACGCCAATATCGTCGGGGACAGCTCGCAGCTGTTCGAGCTGCCCGGCGGACCGGTGCGCTTCGCGATCGGTGCCGAATATCGCCGCGAGACGGCGCGTTACGCCTATGACGCGACGGTGACGGGGGGCGACACCTTCTTCAACGCCATCCCCGCCTTCGATCCGCCGTCCTTCGCGGTGAAGGAAGCCTATGGCGAGCTGGAGCTGCCGCTGCTCCGCGACCTGCCGTTCGCGCAGGAGCTGACCGTCAACGGCGCCGCCCGCGTCGCCGATTACAAGGGGGCGACCGGCACTGTCTGGGCCTGGAATGCCGGCGGCATCTATGCGCCGGTGCGCGACATCAAGTTCCGCGTGAACTATTCCAAGTCGGTGCGCGCGCCGACGCTGAGCGATCTGTATTCGTCGCCGTCGCAGAACTTCAACCTGCTCGACGATCCCTGCGATGTGAACTTCATCGACACGGGCAAGTCGACCCGTGCCGCCAATTGCGCCGCGGCGGGGGTGCCGACCGGGTTCATCAACTCGGTGGCGCGGTCGGGCAGCACCGAGTTCCTGTCGGGCGGCAACCCCAATCTGACCGCGGAGACGTCGCGCAGCTGGACCTATGGCGTCGTGATCCAGCCGTCCTTCGTCCCGGGCCTGGCGATTACCGCGGACTATTACGACATCAAGATCAGCAACGTGATCAGCCCGGTCGACGCGCAGACCATCCTCGACGCCTGTTATGACGCGGCGTCGCTGGACAATCAGTTCTGCGCGCTGATCAACCCGCGTCAGTCCAACGGCCTGTTCGCGCGGCCGGCGCTGTTGCAGAGCACGGTCAACTTCGCCGCGCTGCGCGCCAAGGGGCTCGACATCGACGTCGCCTATAATCTTCGGCTCGACGACGATAACAAGGTGGCGTTCCGCGTCGTCAACACCTGGGTCGATGACCGCACCGACTTCCCCTATCTCGACAATCCGACCCAGCCGGATCGCGTCAAGGGCGAGTTGGGCGATCCGATCTGGAACCTCAACTTCACGGCCGATTTCACGCACAAGAACTGGTCGCTGGGCTATCAGCTGCGCTACATCGGTCGCCAGTCGATCACCGACTGGGAGGCGCAGCACGACACCAATGGCGTGGCGGCGCTGGACCCGAACTATGCGGACGTCGTCTATTATCCCAAGGTGTTCTACCACGCGCTGCGCGCGTCGGTGGACGTCAACGACTCGTTCCGCTTCTACGGCGGCGTCGACAATCTGACCGACAAGAAGCCGCCTTACGGGCTGCTGGGTGTTGGCGCCACCGCGTTCGGCAACGACGGCATCTACGACAACATCGGCCGCTTCATGTATGTCGGCGCTTCGGTGAAGCTCTGACGCGGCGCGGGCCGGCCGGGTACCTTCCCGGCCGGCCCGATGTCGATGAGAGGAGCCGGGTCGACGCTGCCGGGTAGCGGCGCTGGCGGAGAGGGTGGGATTCGAACCCACGGTGAGTGTGAACCCACGGCGGTTTTCAAGACCGCTGCCTTAAACCACTCGGCCACCTCTCCGCAGGCGACCCGCTTACGCGCGACGCGGCGACGAGTGCAAGGATTCGCTCGATTTGCGGTTCCGTGCGCCGACCCGCTGTGCCAGAACGCCCCGACCATGACAGCGGTCGCAACGCTCGCCCGCGGCATCGCCGCCACGCTCCTCCTGCTCGCCGCGCCCGCCTCCTCGGCGCAGAGCGTCGCGCCGTCCGCGGTCGACGCCGAGGCCTCGGGCTTCCAGACCTATCTGGCGCAGGTCCGCGCCCGAGCCGTCGCCGCGGGGGTGCGCCCGGCCACGGCCGACAGTGCGCTCGCCGGGCTCACCTTCAACCCGCGCGTCGTCGCGCTCGACCAGCAGCAACCCGAGGCGCGTCCCAATGCGCCGGTGCCGCTGTTCGCGCCGTATCGCGCCGCGCACGTCGACACCGCCCGCATCTCGCGCGGTCGCGCCGCGTACACCGCCAACCGCGCCAAGCTGGCGCGCGTCGAGGCGGAGACCGGCGTGCCCGAGCAGATCATGGTCGCCATCTGGGGGCATGAGACCAACTACGGCTCGTACACCGGCAATTTCGACCTGCTGCGCAGCCTCGCCAGCCTCGCTTATGAGGGACGCCGCCGCCCGCTGTTCGAGGGCGAGCTGATCGCCGCGCTCAAGATGATCGACCGCGGCGTGCCGCGCTCGCAGCTGGTCGGCAGCTGGGCCGGCGCGATGGGCAACCCGCAGTTCCTGCCTTCGGTCTACCTCCGCCTCGCGCGCGACGGCGACGGCGACGGGCGCATCGACATCTGGAACTCCTCGGCCGACACGCTCGCCTCGATCGGCAATTATTTCACACAGGCGGGCTGGCGCGCGGGAGAGCCGTGGGGCGTCGCGGTCAGCGTGCCCGCGGGCTTCTCGCGCGCGAGTGTCGCCAACCGCCTGGTGTCGCCGCGCTGCCCGCGCGTGTTCGAGCGGCACAGCGGCTGGCGCAGCATGGCGGAGTGGCGCGCGCTCGGGCTGGCGCCGCTCGGCGGGCGCTGGCCCGGCGACCAGGTGCAGGCGGTGCTGATCGAGCCTGACGGTCCCGGCGCGACCGCCTATCTGCTGACGAGCAACTATCGCGTCATCCTCGACTATAATTGCTCCAACTTCTACGCTCTGTCGGTGGGCTTGCTCGCCGACGCGATCGCGCGCTAGGGCGCGAGCCTCGACGCGCACCCACGCAATTCCCCCGCCTGTTATCGAACCGGATCCCGCCCCATGACCAAGCTGCTGACCGTCCTCGCGCTGCCCGCCGCCGTCCTCGCGGTCGCCTATCCCGCCATGGCGGCGGCGCCGCAGTTCGACACGCCCGCGCCGGTCGCCTTCATGGAGGACCTGTCCTCGGGCGCGATCCTTTACGCCAAGGATGCCGACCGCCGCATGCCGCCCGCCTCGATGGCGAAGATGATGACGGTCTACACCATCTTCCAGATGATCAAGGCGGGCGACATCAAGCTGTCGACCGAATATGAGGTGCGCCCCGAGACGTGGCAGCGCTGGCACGGCCCGGCGGCGGGCTCGACCATGTTCCTCTCGGTCGGCGAGCGCGTGTCGGTGGCGAACCTGCTGTACGGCATCGTCACGCTGTCGGGGAACGACGCCTGCGTCGTCATCGCCGAGGGTGCGTCGGGTACCGAGCAGGCGTTCACCGAGCGGATGAACGAGAATGCGCAGAAACTCGGGCTGACCAACAGCCATTTCGGCACGTCGAACGGCTGGCCCGACGGCGGCGTCACCTATGTCACCGCGCGCGACCTCGCCAAGCTGGCGGCCGCGACGATCACTGAGTTCCCACAGCTCTACAAGCAGTTCTACTCGCGCCGCGATTTCACCTGGGGCAAGACCATGGGCGCGGGCGCCGCGATCACCCAGGCCAATCGCGACCCGCTGCTGGGCCGCGTCGCCGGGGCGGACGGGCTCAAGACCGGCCATACCGAGGAGGCCGGCTATGGCTTCACCGGCTCGGCCGAGCAGAACGGGCGCCGGTTGGTGATGGTCGTCGCGGGGCTGACCAGCTTCAATCAGCGCGCGCAGGAGTCGATCCGCTTCATGGAATGGGGATTCCGTGCCTGGCAGGCGCGTCCGGTGGTGAAGGCGGGCAAGACCGTCGGCACCGCGGCGGTGCAGCTGGGCGACTCGAGCGAGGTCGAGCTGGTCGCGCCCAAGGCATTGGCGGTGACGGTCCCCTCGGGCACGCGCCCGCAGCTCTCGGGCAAGATCGTCTATGACGGTCCGGTCAAGGCACCGATCAAGCAGGGCGCGCATATCGCCGATCTCGTCGTCTCCGCGCCGGGTCTGCCCGAGCAGCGCATGCCGCTGGTGGCGGCGCGCGACGTCGGCGAGGCGGGCTTCTTCGGGCGCGCCATGGCGGGCCTGCGCGGCCTGTTCTGATGTCGCGGGGGCGCTTCCTCAGCCTGGAGGGCGGGGAAGGGGCCGGCAAATCGACCCAGGCGCGCGCGCTCGCCGCGGCGCTGCGCGAGCGCGGCGTCGAGGCGGTGGTCACGCGCGAACCGGGCGGCAGTGCGGGCGCCGAGGCGATCCGGGCGCTGCTGCTCGAGGGCGAGCCGGGGCGGTGGAGCGCGCGCGCGGAGACATTGCTGTTCGCCGCGGCGCGCGCGGACCATGTCGAGAAGGTGATCCGCCCGGCGCTCGACGAGGGCCGCTGGGTGATCTGCGACCGCTTCGTCGACTCGACGCGCGCCTATCAGGGCGTGGCCGGTGGTATCGACGACGCCGACGTGCTGGCGCTCCACGCCTTCGGCAGCGAGGGGCTGCTGCCGGACCGTACGTTCCTGCTGACGGTCGCGCCCGACGTCGGAGCGGCGCGCGCCGCTGAGCGAGATCGCGGCGCGACGGATCGCTTCGCGTCGCGCGATGAAGCGTTCCACGTCGCGGTCGCAGCAGCGTTCCAAACCTTCGAGACCCTTGCAGAGGGCGAACCCGAGCGCTTCCGCCGCATCGACGCCGCCCAGCCACCCAAGGCGGTGACCGCCGCGATGCTCGCCGAGCTGGCGGACTGGTTGCCGTGACCGACCTGCGCGGCCATCGCGCCGCGGTCGACGCCTTCACCGCCGCGCTGCGCGGCGGCAACGTCCACCACGCCTGGCTGCTCGCCGGCCCCGAGGGCGTCGGCAAGGCCACGTTCGCGCGCGCCGCCGCGGCGCGGCTGCTCGCCGAGGCGATGACACCGGGTCAGCTCCCCTCCGGCCTGGCGGTGCCGCCCGACCATCGCGCCGCCACGCTGCTCGCGGCCGGCTCGCACCCCGACTACCGCGAGCTGCGCCGCCTGCCCAAGAAGGACAAGGATGATGAGCTGGCGCGCTCGATCACGGTCGATCAGGTGCGCGCGCTCGGCCCGTTCCTCGGCACGATGCCGTCGCTGTCACCACGCCGCGCGATCGTGATCGACGCCGCCGACGACCTCGAGCGCCCCGGCGCTTCCAACGCTTTGCTCAAGAGCCTGGAGGAGCCGCCCGCGGGAACGGTGTTCCTGCTGGTGAGCCACGCGCCCGGCCGGCTGCTCGCGACGATCCGCTCGCGCTGCCGCGTGCTGCGCTTCCAGCCGCTCGGCGACGACGACATGGCGTCGGTGCTGCGCGGCGCGCTCCCCGACGCCGAGCCGGACGAGATCGCCTCGCTCGTCGCCGCCGGCGAGGGCTCGCCCGGCCGCGCGCTCGGCTATGCCGGGCTCGACCTCGGCGCCATCGAGCAGGCGCTGGCGGGCATCGCGCGCGACGGCGACCCGACGCTGACGCGCCGCGGCGCGCTGGCCAAGTCGCTCGCGCTCAAGGCGGCGCAGCCGCGCTACGAGGCCTTTCTCGACCGCGTGCCGACGCTGATCGCGCGCACCGCCGCGACGCGCGTCGGCACCGACCTGCGCGCCGCGCTCGACGCCTATGACGAGGCGCGCGCGGTCGCCGCGGCGGCGCGCGCACTGTCGCTGGATCAGCAGGGCACCGTCTACGAGCTCGCCGGCATCGTCGCGCGGCTGGCATCGCGCGAGGGAGAGCGTTAGGAGGCGCGGCATGGGCCATCCCTTCTACATCACCACCGCGATCAGCTATCCCAACGGCCGCCCGCACATCGGCCATGCCTATGAGGCGATCGCCGCCGATGCGATCGCGCGGTTCCAGCGCCAGGCGGGGCGGGACGTCCGCTTCCAGACCGGCACCGACGAGCACGGGCTCAAGATGGTGCAGACGGCGCGCGACCGCGGCGTCGAGGTGCGCGCGCTCGCCGACGAAATGTCCGGATATTTCAGAGCGATGTGCGACAGACTTGCGATCAGCTACGATCGCTTCATCCGCACCACCGACGCGGATCACCACCGCGCCAGCCAGGCGATCTGGCAGGCGGTGGCGGAGGCCGGCGACCTCTATCTCGACCGCTACGAGGGCTGGTATTCGGTGCGCGACGAGGCCTTCTACGACGAGAAGGAACTGACCGAGGGGGAAGGGGGCGCCAAGCTCTCGCCGCAGGGCACACCGGTGACCTGGACCGCCGAGGAGACGTGGTTCTTCCGCCTCTCCAAGTACCAGCAGCCGCTGCTCGACTTCTACGCGGCCAACCCCGACTTCATCCGCCCCGAGGCACGGCGCAACGAGATCCTGCGCTTCGTCGAGGGCGGGCTGTCGGACCTGTCGGTGTCGCGCACCAGCTTCGACTGGGGCGTGGCGGTGCCGGGCAGCCCCGGCCACGTCATGTACGTCTGGGTCGACGCGCTGACCAACTATCTGACGGGAGCGGGCTATCCCGACGGCGAGCTGCATTACTGGCCGGCGGACCTGCACCTGATCGGCAAGGACATCGTGCGCTTCCACGCGGTCTACTGGCCCGCCTTCCTGATGTCCGCCGGCATCGCGTTGCCGAAGACGGTGTTCGGCCACGGCTTCCTGCTCCACCGCGGCGAGAAGATGTCGAAGAGCCTCGGCAACGTGGTCGATCCGCTCGATCTCGCCGAGGCGTTCGGGGTCGACGGGTTGCGCTACTTCCTGCTGCGCGAGGTCAGCTTCGGGCAGGACGGCAGCTACTCGGCCGAGGCCATCGTGACGCGCGTCAACGCCGAACTCGCCAACGCCTTCGGCAATCTCGCGCAGCGGACGCTGTCGTTCATCGCCAAGAACCTCGGCGGGGCCTTCCCCGACGCGGGTCGCGCCGAGGACGCCGACGCGCAGCTGATCGAGGAGGTGGTCGTGGCCTGCGCCGGGCTGCGCGCCGGCTTCACCGACCTGCTGCTCAGCCAGGGCGTCGAGGCGTGGCTGCGCGGCGTGTTCGCGTGCAACCAATATATCGACGCGCAGGCGCCCTGGTCGCTGCGCAAGACCGATCTCGAGCGGATGCACGCGGTGCTCCGCACGCTGGTGCGCGCGATCCGCATGCTCGCGATCGCGATCCTGCCGGTGGTGCCCGAGGGCGCGGGCAGGGTGCTCGACCAGCTCGGCGCCGACGAGCGCGACCATGAAGCGATCGACGACGACGGCTGGTACCAGCGTCGCGTCGACGCCGGCGCGACGATCGCGCCGCCGACGCCGGCCTTCCCGCGGTTGGAACTGCCCGCCGAGACGGAGCCCGCCTGATGCTCGTCGACAGCCACTGCCACCTCAATTACGAGGGCGTGTTCGAGCAGCAGGCCGCGGTGCTCGAGCGCGCGCGCGCGCGCGGCGTCACCGCGATGCTCAACATCGCCACGCGCGAGCGCGAGTGGGACGCGGTGCTCGCCACCGCCGAGCGCGAGCCCGACGTCTGGGCCAGCGTCGGCATCCACCCGCACGAGGCCGACCAGCACCCGCACATCGACACGGCCAGACTGGTCGAGCGCGCGCGCCACCCGCGCGTGGTCGGCATCGGCGAGAGCGGGCTCGACTATCACTACGATCATTCCGACCGCCAGCGGCAGCAGGCGAGCTTCCGCGCGCATATCGCCGCCGCGCGCGAGAGCGGCACGCCGATCATCGTCCACACGCGCGACGCCGAGGAGGACACCGCCGCGATCCTGCGCGAGGAGATGGAGCAGGGGGCCTATACCGGGGTGATCCACTGCTTCACGGCGAGCGACAAATTCGCCGATCAAGCGCTTGAGATCGGGATGTTTATCTCGATCTCCGGCATCGCCACCTTCCGCAACGCCGAGGCGTTGCGCGCGACCGCGGCGCGGATCCCGCGCGAGCGGCTGTTGATCGAGACTGACGCGCCGTTCCTCGCGCCGGTGCCTCATCGCGGCAAGACCGGGGAGCCCGGCTTCGTCGCCGACACCGCGGCGTTCCTGGCCCAGCTTCGCGGCGAGGATGTCGAGGAACTTCAGCGCTATACGGCCGAGAACTTTCACTCGCTCTTCAGCAAGACGCGGGGCGCGTGAAGGTCCGTATCCTCGGCTCCGGCACGTCGTCGGGGGTGCCGCGGATCGGCAACGACTGGGGCGACTGCGACCCGGCCGAGCCGCGTAATCGCCGCACGCGTTCCTCGCTGCTGGTCGAGCACGACGGCACCCGCGTGCTGGTGGATACCAGCCCCGATATGCGCGAGCAGCTGCTCGCCGCGAGGGTCGGGCGGGTCGACGCGGTGATCTGGACCCATCAGCATGCCGATCACGTCTTCGGCATCGACGACCTGCGGCAGGTCTATCACGCGCTCGGCCATCCCGTGCCGGGCTATGCACGCGAGGACTGCGCCGCGGCGCTGCGCCAGCAATTCGCTTATGTGTTCAAGGGTGCGGGTGGCTATCCGCCGACGGTAGCGCTGTCGGTGCTGCCCGATCGACTCGCGCTCGGTGAACTCGCGATCCGCGTCGTCGACCAGCCGCACGGTTCGATCACCTCGGCGGGTCTGCGCTTCGACGCTGCGGGTGTCTCGATCGGCTACGCGACCGACATCAGCGCGATGACCGATGCCATGCGCGATCTGTACCGCGGCGTTGACGTCTGGATCGTCGATGCGCTGCGTCGGCGTCCGCATGCGACGCATCCCGACCTGGCGACGGTGCTCGGTTGGGTCGACGACCTGCGCCCGACTCGCACGGTGCTGGTCCACATGGACCAGTCGATGGACTATGCCGGGTTACGCGCCGAACTGCCCGACGGCGTCGAACCGGGCTATGACGGCTGGGAGATCGCGCGATGAGCGATCGTGCGGGCGAGGCGCTGGTTCTCCTGCTGATCCTGCTACTGCCGCTGTCCGCCTTGCTGGCGCGACGAATGCCCGGTGCGACCATGGTTCGCTACGCCGTGGCGTGGGGATTGGTGTTCGTCGCCCTGTTCGCGCTGGTCAAGCTATTTACATAATACATATTATCAACTTCAATTCTGGCGATGGTGTTCGTTGGCAAAGACCGCCCCTGTTCTGGGCGCTGGAGCAACCGCCGTCTCGCGACCTATGGGCAAAGCGCTGCGGAAAACGCGGTGACGTTCAGTACCTCGGCGGCGCTCACCAGAGAATGTGATCGGTGATCACGCCCGATCGCACGAGCATGCCTATGACGATCGCCACGCTGATGACGGCGGCGTAGACGGCGACCGCCCGAACACGGCTGCGACCATCGATCTCGTAGCTCATGTCGTCGACTCCATACCTCGGCACATGGTGATGATGATCGATCCTGGCAGCCTCCACAATCGGCGGTGAGCGCTCGAAGTCGGCTCGACCGGAAACAAGTGATCGCGATGCAGGCGCGAGCGCAGGCCTCGCGTCCTCCGGCAACAGGAAGAAACAACCTATATTAGGGTACTGAAAGCATTACCCTTTGGTAGTATCGTCGCGGGATGGAACGGCCGACGCCGACGACTCACGCCGATCGCGCACCCGCGCGCGGGCGCGATGCCGCGCCGGGCCGGCGAACCGATCCGCGATGACCGCACCGCTCTCCGTCACGCCCGATCAGGCTGCCTTGGTGCGAGCGAGCTATGCCGAGATCGCCCGTTTGCCGGAAGATTATGCGGCCCGCTTCTACCACCGGCTACAGGAGCGCCATCCCTTCACCCGCGCCCTCTTTCCCGATGACATGACCCACCAGATCAGCGTGTTCCGCCAGACCGTCGATTCGCTCGTGGCCGACCTCGACGACCTCGCCGGTGCGCGCGCCGGACTGTCGCAGCTGGCGATCCGCCATGTCGGCTACGGTGTTCGACCGCACCATTATGCTTATGTCGGCGCGGTGCTGATCGACACGTTCGCCGAGATGGCCGGTCCCCGCTTCGATGCGGCGACCCGCGCGGCGTGGGAGGCGCTGTACGGCGCCATCGCGCAGGTGATGATCGCGGCCGTCACGCGGCGCAATTGAGCGTCGGCCTCCACGTGCCGAAACATCGCCGCGGCGCTTGGCGTTGATGGCCGATGATCATGCTTCCCCTGCTCGCCGGCGCCGCGCTCGGTGCCGCTGCTCCGACGACCGTCGCCGCGTTGAAGTGGCAGCAGCGCGTCCTGCTCGTCAGCACGGACGCGGAGCGCGACCCACGCGTCGCGGCGCAGCGCCGCATCCTACGCGCCTGGAAGGCGGGCGCCGACGAGCGTGAGCTGGTGCTCGTCGAGGTCATCGGCGAACGGGTCACGGGTGCGACAGACACCGCCGCGGCGCTGCGGCGGCGCTATCGCCTGCCCGCGCGCGGCTTCGCGGTGGTGCTGATCGGCAAGGACGGCGGCGCGAAGCTGCGCGACGAGCGCCCCATCGCCGCCGCGACGCTGGAGGAGACGATCGACGCCATGCCGATGCGCCGCACCCGCGAGTGACGCGCCGACGCGCTCACGTCATCCGCGCGACACGCGCGGCGCTGAGCGGCACCGCGAGCATCAGCAGCGCGAGCAGCCAGAAAGCGGCGACCAGGCCGACCGCGTCGGCGACGAAGCCGATCGCCGCGGGGCCGACCAGCACCCCCGCATAGCCCAGCGTGGTGACCGCCCCGATCGCGAGCGGCGCGGGCATCACGGTCTGCGCCCCGGCACGGCGGAACAGGACCGGGACGACGTTGGCCGCGCCCAGCCCGATCAGGACGAAGCCGCCCAGCGCCGTCGGGGTCGGCGCGAGCAGCAGCAGCGCGAACCCGAGGACGGTGAGCGTGCCACTCGCCGCGATGGTACGCCTCTCGCCCCATCGCGTGATCACCGCGTCGCCCGCGAAGCGGCCCGCCGTCATCGCGACCGAGAAGAGGATATAGCCTAGGCCCGCCCGGTCAGGCGCGACGAGCGCGCGCTGCGCGATGAGCAGCGCGCCCCAATCGAGCATCGCGCCCTCGACGAGAAAGGTCACCAGCGCCAGCAGCGCGAGCAGCAGGACGGCGCCGCGCGGCACGGCGAGCAAGGGCCCCTCCTCCGCCCCGCCGGTACGCAGCAGTCGCGGGCACGCCACCAGCATCGTCGCGAGCATCAGCGCGGCGCAGACCGCAGCCCCCAGCGCCGGCGCCACGCGCGCGGTGAGGAACAAGGTCATGGCGCTCGCCCCGGCGAAGCCACCGACGCTGAACAGCGCGTGGAAGCCTGACATGAGTGGGCGGGCCGCGCTGCGTTCGACCTCGACCGCGTGGATGTTCATCGCCACGTCGAGTGAGCCGAGCGCCGCACCGAACAGCAGCAGCAGCCCGGCAAGCATGGTCGCGCTGCCCGCCAGCGGCAGCAGCGGGAGAAGCAGGGCGAGCGCGACGCCGCCGCTCATGATGATCGGCCGGCTGCCCAGCCGCGCACTCAGCGGGCCGGTGGCGATCATCGCGACGACCGAACCCGCGCCGATGCACAGCAACAACAGGCCCAGGGTCGCGTCGTCGATCGCGAGCCGTTCCTTGACGATCGGGACCAGCGGCGCCCAGCAGGCGATGCCGAAGCCCGCCACCAGGAAGCTGAGCCGGGTCGCGAAGCGCGCCGAGCCGCTCACGCCGCCGCTGCCACGACGAGTGCGTCGGCGCAGGCAGCGGCCAGGGCCTCGCGCGTCTCGGCCGCGAGATCATGTTCGACGACGAGGCGATCGACGCGCGCGAGCGCGACGACCTGATAGGGCGCGCGCGCGTCGATCTTGTCGTTGGTCACGAGCACCGTGATCGTCGCGGCGCGCGCGACAACGCGGCGTTTGAACGCGGCGTCGGCGTGGCCCGACGCGCCCACACCGTCGCGCACTGACAGCGCACAGGCGCCCAGGAAGGCACGATCGACGCGGATCAGCTCGATCGCCGCGACCGCGGTGGCGTCGACGCAGCCACCCACCGCGGGATCGACGGCGCCACCGATCGTCACGACGCGCAGGTCACCGCGCGCGAGCGCCGCGACCGCGATCGCCGGCGCGTTGGTCACCACCGTCAGGTCCGCGTCCTCCGGCAGCAGGTCGACCAGCGCCAGATGGGTCGAACCCGCATCGATGAAGATGACCTGGCCGGGCGTCACCTCGCCCACCGCGGCGCGCGCCAGCGCCTGTTTTGCCGCACGATCTTGCATGGTTCGCGCCGACAGCGGCCGTTCGTCATTCGCCAGGGGCACGGCGCCGCCATAGACGCGGCGGCACCGCCCTTCGGCTGCCAGAGCGCGCAGATCACGGCGGATCGCATCCTCCGATATCTGGAACTCGCGTGCGAGCGCGATCGCGACGACCGGCTGCCCCTCGGACAACCGACGGGCGATTTGGAGACGACGATGGTGCGACAGCTCGTTCATACCAGAATACGTGCCGCACGTTTATGCACGATGTCAAGCGATCCATTGCAAACGCGCAACAACGTGCGCTCGCGACGCGCGCGCTCGTTGAGACGGGGGATCAGCGGTGGAAGTAGGTCGAGGGATGATGGCCCGCGACCACGATCGCGTCGACCAGGCCCGGCAGCGCGGGCGATGAGGCGCCCTGGCGCCCTAGCCGTGGAGGAATGGTGGAGCCGAGGGGGATCGAACCCCTGACCTTCGCAATGCCATTGCGACGCTCTCCCAGCTGAGCTACGGCCCCATTCCGTCCCGGGAGGCAGCCCCCTAGCCGGGGGCTGCTGGCTTGGCAAGCGGCCTGAGCCGCCTGCCTCGCATTTTTTTCGAACTTAGTTGTTGTCGTCGTCGTCGCTGCTGGTCTCGACGCCGAGATCGTCGTCGCCGCCGAGGTCGACCTCGTCGTCGGCCGAGGGCTCCTCGTCCTCGTTCGTGTCCAGATCCTCGTCGTCACCGGCGAGATCGCGGTCGGGCTCCTGCTTGTCGGGCTTGGCCTGCTCGAACGGCAGCGGCTGTTTGGACTTGAGGATCGGTTCGGGCTCCCACGCGTGCCCGCAGTTGATGCAGGTGACGGGGTCGTCCTTCTCGAGGTCGTAGAAACGCGTCGCGCATTTCGGGCACGTACGCTTCGTGCCCCATTCCGGCTTGATCATGCCGTGCAAAGCCTTTCGGATGGGTGGATCGACGATGGGTGGCCGCCGAAGTGGGGCGCGCCTTGCCATAGCACAAGCCGGCTGGCAAGCACCGCGCACCATGGCGCATTCCCCCCACACCTCCCCTTCCCCGCGCGTGATCCGCGCGCCCGCCCGGCTCTCCGGCCGCATCCGGGTCCCCGGCGACAAGTCGATCAGCCACCGCTCGCTGATGCTCTCGGCACTGGCGGTGGGCGAGAGCCGGATCGAGGGCCTGCTGGAGGGCGAGGACGTGCTCGCCACCGCCGCGGCGATGCGCGCGATGGGCGCGACGATCGCGCGCGGCGACGACGCAGTGTGGCGCGTCCAGGGCGTCGGCGTCGGCGGGCTGCTCCAGCCCGCGCAGGCGCTCGAGATGGGCAATTCGGGCACCTCGACCCGCCTGCTGATGGGGCTGGTGGCGAGCCACGCCGTCAGCGCCACCTTCGTGGGCGACGCCTCGCTGTCGGGCCGGCCGATGGGGCGCGTGATCACGCCGCTGGCGCAGATGGGCGCCGACATCACGTCGGCGCCGGGCGGGCGGCTGCCGCTGACGGTGCGCGGCCTCGTCCCGTCGGTGCCGATCGACTATGAGCTGCCCGTCGCCTCGGCGCAGGTGAAGTCGGCGGTGCTGCTCGCCGCGCTCAACACGCCGGGCATCACGCGCGTGATCGAGCCGGTGCCGACGCGCGATCATAGCGAGCGCATGCTGGCGGGCTTCGGCGCGCGGCTGACGGTCGAGCAGGGGCCGCGCGGCCGCGTGATCGCGCTCGAGGGCGAGGCCGAGCTGCGGCCGCAGTCGATCACGGTGCCGGGCGACCCCTCGTCCGCAGCCTTCTGGATGGTGGCCGCCTCGGTGGTGCCGGGCAGCGACGTGGTGGTCGAGAATGTCGGGCTCAACCCCACGCGCGCCGGGCTCGTCACCGCGCTGCGGATGATGGGCGCCGACATCACCGAGCTGGAGCCGCGGACCGTGGGCGGCGAGCCCGTCGCCGACTTGCGCGTGCGCCACGCCGCGCTCAGCGGGATCGAGGTGCCGCCCGATCTCGCGCCGTCGATGATCGACGAATATCCGGTGCTGTTCGTCGCCGCCGCCTTCGCCGCCGGCGCGACCGTCGCGCGCGGTGCCGAGGAGTTGCGCGTCAAGGAGAGCGACCGCATCGCCGCGATGCGCGTCGCGCTCGAGGCCAATGGCGTCACCACGGTCGAGCACGAGGATGGGCTCACCGTGCATGGCAACGGTGGCGAGAAGATCGCGGGCGGTGCCACCGTGGCGACCCAGCTCGACCATCGCATCGCGATGAGCATGACGGTCGCCGGTCTGCACGCGCGCGACGCGATCACGCTCGACGACGCGAGCCCGGTCGCCACGAGTTATCCCGCCTTCTATCAGCAACTCGCAGAGCTTTCCGGAGAGACGGCGTGATCATCGCGGTGGACGGGCCGGCGGCCTCGGGTAAGGGCACGATCGCGCGCGCGCTGGCGCGTCACTATCACGTCCCCCACCTCGACACCGGCCTGTTGTACCGGGCGGTGGCGCTCACCGTGGTGCGGCTCGAGCTCGACCCATCGATCGAGGCCGACGCGGTCGCCGCCTGCGGCTTCGACGAGGATCTGCTCGCCGATCCGGCGTTGCGCGACGACGCGACCGGGCAGATCGCCTCGATCGTCTCGGCGCATCCTTTGGTCCGCGCGGCGCTGCTCCAGCGGCAGAAGCGGTTCGCGCACCAGCCTGGCGGCGCGGTGCTCGACGGGCGCGACATCGGCACGGTGATCGCCCCCGACGCCGACGCCAAGCTGTTCATCCGCGCGACGCCCACGATCCGCGCGCAGCGCCGCCACGCCGAGCTGCGCGCGCGCGGCGACGACACCAGCTACGACCAGGTGCTCGCCGACATCCGCTCGCGCGACGACCGCGACAGCTCGCGCGCCACCGCCCCCCTGGTGCCGGCGATCGACGCCGCGCAGCTCGACACCAGCTTCCTGTCGATCGAGGCGGCGGTGGCCAAGTCGATCGCGCTGGTCGAGGCACGGCTCGCGCGCGCCGCCGCGGTGGCCGCGCCACCGGTGTGAGGGGGCCCTACCCCTCCCGCCGTCATCCTGAACTCGTTTCAGGATCCACGGTGCCGCTGTCATCCACGTCGCGGCGCCTGCGGAGCGGTGGATCCTGAAACAAGTTCAGGATGACGGCGGTGGTAGGGAGCCACTGGCAGCACCTTGGCCGACCGTGCGTCCGCCGCTTGTCCACCCTCCGCTTATCCGCTATATAACTCAGGTCCGGTGGGCTGGGGCTCGCGGAGGCATGGCGCGACAGGCAGGTCCTCTCGCGCCTTTTCGCTTATGGGCGGCGTCTCCTCGCACCTCGTGCCGACACGGATGTCGCGCGCGGCATGCGGCCGCCGCGACGGTGATGGCCAAGACCAGCGGACCCAACCGCTTGGCCGGAAACACGACTAGGACGAAGCATTTATGGCCTCTACGGCAACTCCCTCGCGCGACGAATTCGCGGCGCTGCTCGATGACATGTTCGGCGGTGCCGACAGCTTCGAGGGCCGCGTGGTGCTCGGCACCGTGACCGGCATCGAGAACGACCTGGCGGTGATCGACGTCGGTCTGAAGAGCGAGGGCCGCGTGCCGCTGCGCGAGTTCGCGCCGGCACCGGGACAGAAGGCCGAGCTCAAGGTCGGCGACGAGGTCGAGGTCTATGTCGACCGGGTCGAGAACATGCACGGCGAGGCGATGCTCAGCCGCGACCGCGCGCGCCGCGAGGCCGCCTGGGACAAGCTCGAGCTCGAGTTCAGCAAGACCGCGCGCGTCGAGGGCGTGATCTTCGGCCGCGTCAAGGGCGGCTTCACCGTCGACCTCAACGGCGCGGTGGCGTTCCTCCCCGGCTCGCAGGTCGACATCCGCCCGGTGCGTGACGTCACGCCGCTGATGGACATCCCGCAGCCGTTCCAGATCCTCAAGATGGACCGCAAGCGCGGCAACATCGTGGTGTCGCGTCGCGCGGTGCTGGAAGAGACCCGCGCCGAGCAGCGCTCGGGCCTGATCCAGTCGCTCCACGAGGGCCAGATCATCGACGGCGTGGTGAAGAACATCACCGACTATGGCGCCTTCGTCGACCTGGGCGGGATCGACGGCCTGCTGCACGTCACCGACCTCAGCTACAAGCGCGTCGGCCATCCGAGCGAGATGATCAACATCGGCGACACCGTGAAGGTGCAGATCATCCGCATCAACAAGGACACGCAGCGCATCTCGCTGGGCATGAAGCAGCTCGAGAGCGATCCGTGGGACGGCGCGTCGGCCAAGTATCCGGTCGGCGCCAAGCTGTCGGGCCGCGTCACCAACATCACCGAATACGGTGCGTTCGTCGAGCTCGAGGCGGGCATCGAGGGCCTCGTCCACGTGTCCGAGATGTCGTGGACCAAGAAGAACGTCCATCCGGGCAAGATCGTGTCGACCTCGCAGGAGGTGGACGTGGTGGTGCTCGAGGTCGACGAGGACAAGCGCCGCATCTCGCTGGGCCTGAAGCAGGCACAGGCCAATCCGTGGGAGGCGTTCGCCGCCGCGCACCCGATCGGCTCGACCGTCGAGGGCGAGGTCAAGAACGCGACCGAGTTCGGTCTCTTCATCGGCCTGGACAACGACGTCGACGGCATGGTCCACATGTCCGACATCGCGTGGGGCGTCTCGGGTGAGGACGCGCTCAACCTGCACCGCAAGGGCGAGACCGTCCAGGCGGTGGTGCTCGACATCGATCCCGAGAAGGAGCGCATCTCGCTCGGCATGAAGCAGCTCGAGCGCGGCGGTCCGGTCGCGGCGGGCGCGGGCGATCGCCTGGGCAAGAACCAGGTCGTCACCGTCACCGTGCTCGAGGTCCGCGACGCGGGTCTTGAGGTGCAGCAGGGCGACGATGGCGCGACCGGCTTCATCAAGCGGACCGACCTCGGCCGCGACCGCGACGAGCAGCGTCCGGAGCGCTTCCAGGTCGGTCAGAAGTTCGACGCGATGGTCACCGGGTTCGATCGTTCGAAGAAGCCCACCTTCTCGATCAAGGCGATGCAGATCTCCGAGGAGAAGCAGGCGGTGGCGCAGTACGGCTCGTCCGACTCGGGCGCGTCGCTGGGCGACATCCTGGGCGAGGCGCTCAAGGCGCGCGACACCAAGAAGTAAGCCGCAGGTCGCTCATCGCGACGGGTAAAAGGGGGATCGGCCGGTCGGCCGGTCCCCTTTCTCGTTGGTGTCGCGCTCAACCGTCCGCCGATGACCCATTATGCCGAAACAGTACCAGTTCGGTGCTATCGCGCGGGGAAGCTTACCTGTATCAACCCGACCCGCTCGGTATACGGATGTGAACGGAGAGACGATGATACGCTCGGAGTTGGTGCAGCAGTTGGCGGCGGGCAATCCGGAGCTGGCGCAGCGCGACGTGGAAGCGATCGTCTCGATCTTCTTCGACGAGATCACCTTGCGTCTCGCCGACAACGGCCGGGTCGAGCTGCGCGGCTTCGGTGCCTTCTCGACGCGCGCGCGCAACGCGCGAGTCGGGCGCAACCCGCGCACCGGCGAGACGGTCGAGGTGGACGCCAAGCGCGTCCCCTTCTTCAAGCCCGGCAAGGAGATGCGCCTTCGGCTCAACGTGAGCTGAGCGCCAGCCGGGTTGACGCGCCGCGCCGCAACGGCTTCGTGGTCGACGATGGGCGGACGTGGCGGAATCGGTAGACGCTGGGGACTTAAAATCCTCTGCCATCGGCGTGCGGGTTCGAGTCCCGCCGTCCGCACCATCATCGGACGCGGCGCCCTCCTGCTCGCGGCGCTGGCGAGCGCGACCGGCTGCGGTCGGCGCGCCGATGTCGGCCCCGTGGTGGTGAGCGTCATCGGTGCGACCCCGCACCTCGCCGGCGCGGACCGGCGCGCGCTCGCCGAACCCGATCGCCTGCTCACCGACTCGCTCGCGGAAGGACTGGTGCGGCTCGATGCCGCCGGCCAGGTCGAGGCGGGGGTGGCGGAACGCTGGATCGTCACCGATGAGGGGCGCAGCTATATCTTCCGCCTCCGCGAGGCGCGCTGGTCGGACGGGCAGCGGCTGACCGCCGCGCAGGTGGTCGCCGCGCTCAAGCGCCAGACATCGGCCCGCGCGGACAATCGACTCGCGCCCTTCCTCACCGCGGTGTCCTCGATCGTCGAGATGACGCCCGAGGTGATCGAGATCGAACTCGCGCGCCCGCGCCCCGACCTGCTCAAATTGTTCGCGCAGCCCGAACTGGCGCTGGTGCGCGAGCGACCACGTCCGGCAGGTGGTGCGGGACCGATGCGCCTGAGGCCGGGCCATGCCGCCGGGCAGCTGCTGACCCCAGCGCTCGACCCGGAGCGCGATCCTGACGACCCTGCCCCGGCCGCCGAGGACAATGTGCTGTTGCGCGGCGAACGCGCCGCGAGCGCGATCCTCCGCTTCGTCGAACGGCAATCCGATCTGGTGTCGGGCGGTACGCTGATCGATTGGCCGATCCTGCGCGCCGCGAATCCAGCCCCCGTCAACGTGCGGATCGACCCTGCGGCGGGCCTGTTCGGACTGGCGGTCACGCGCCGCGACGGCTTCCTCGCCGAGGCGACCAATCGCGCGGCGGTGGCCCAGGCGATCGACCGCGGTGATCTGACCGCCAGCGTCTCAGGCGACTGGATCGCGCGCGAGACGATCCTGCCCGAGCAGCTCGACTCGGCGGCACCTCCGGCCGCGCCAGGCTGGGCCATCGTGCTGCCCGAGCAGCGACAGTCAGCCGCGCGCGCGCGGGTCGCGGCATGGCGCGCCCGCGCGGGCGCGCCGGCACCGACGTTGCGGCTGGCGCTGCCGGCTGGCGCGGGAGGGACGTTGCTGTGGGCGCGGCTCGCACGCGATCTCGCCGCGATCGGGGTTCGCGCCGTGCGGGTCGCGCCGGACGACAAGGCGGCCGATCTGCGTCTGGTCGATGACGTGGCACCTTATGACAGCGCGCGTTGGTATCTGGCGCGCGCCTGCGACGATTGTGCGGAGCCGGCGCGCGACGCGATCGAGGCGGCGCGGCTCGCCGACACGCTCGAGGCGCGCGCGAGCGCGATCGCACAAGCCGACCGGCTGCTGACCGACGACATCGCCTTCATCCCGATCGCGCGTCCCTTCCGCTGGTCGCTGGTCGCGCTGCGGCTGCGTCAATGGCAGGCCAATGCGCGCGCCTTCCACCCGTTGAACCGGCTGCGCGCCGACACCAACTAAGTTCCATGGTCGTCCGCCCCACCCCGCTCGCGTCGCCGCTGCTCGCGTCGCTGCCCATCGGCAATGATCCCGCCTCGGTCCGCCGCCGCGTCGAGGCGATGGAGCAATTGCTCGAAGGATTGTTCGTCATTCCCGGCCTCAATCGCCGCGTCGGGCTCGACGCGATCATCGGGCTGGTGCCGGTGGTCGGCGACCTGGTGACCGCGGCGATGGGCATGTGGATCGTCTGGGAAGCGCGCAACCTCGGCATGAGCCGCGCCGCGCTGCTGGGCATGACCGCGCGGATCGGCTTCGACACCTTGCTCGGCGCGGTGCCGCTGATCGGCGACGCGGCCGACCTGATGTATCGCTCGAACACGCGCAACGTGAAGCGGATCAAGCGCTATCTCGACAAGCACCATCCCGCGACGGTGACCGTCACGCGCTGAGGATCAGGCGCCGGCGCTCAACGTCCGCGCGGCCGGAACGTGGTGCCGCCCGGCAGCGGGCGCGGCGCTCCCGTGGTGCCGGGGAAACTGATCGGCAGCCCGCGCAGCGTCCGTATCGCCATATAGGCGAAGCCCTCCGCCTCGAGCGAGTCGCCGTTCCAGCCGAGTGCATCGACCGGCTCGGGCAGAAGCCCGGTCTGCTCGGCGATCATCCGCATCAGCGTGGGATTGTGCCGCCCGCCCCCGCCGACCAGCAAGCGCCGCGGCGCGCGCGGCAGCAGCCGCAACGCGACCGCGACGCTCGCCGCGGTGAAGGCGGTGAGCGTTGCCGCGCCGTCCGCCAGCGCCAGCCCGCGCGCGGGCTGCACGGTGAAATCGTTGCGGTCGAGCGACTTGGGATAAGGCGCGTCGAAGAAGGGATGATCCAGCATCGCGCCGAGCACGCTGTCGTCGACGCGCCCGGCCGCCGCGGTCGCCCCGTCGCGATCGAAGCGCTCGCCGGTCTCCTGCTCGATCCAGCTGTCGATCAGCCCGTTGGCGGGACCGGTGTCGAAGGCGGCGAGCGGCTCACCGTCGGCGACCAGCGTGATATTGGCGACTCCGCCGAGGTTGAGGATGGCCACCGGCCCGTCGAGCTCGGCCGCGCGTGCGGCATGATAGACCGGCAGCAGCGGCGCCCCCTGCCCGCCGGCGGCGACGTCGGCGGAGCGGAAATCGGCCACGGTGGTGACGCCCGTCGCGTCGGCGAGCGTCTGCCCGTCGCCGATCTGCCAGGTCCAGCCGCGGTCGGGGCGATGCGCCACCGTCTGGCCGTGAAAGCCGATGACGTCGATCTCCCCGGCGCTCAGCCCGGCGTCGCGCAGCAGCTTCTGCACCGCCATCACATGGGTCCGCGTGATCAGCTCGGCCGCGGCGACGATCGGCGGGCTCGCCCGCGGGCGCTGGAAGCCGAGCGCGAGCTGCGTCGCGGCCGCGAGCTGCGCGCGTGCCTGATCCGAATAGGGTTCGTCGCGGAACGCGACCAGCCGCGCGGCGCGGTCGCCGTCGCTCTCGATCAGCGCCGCGTCGATCCCGTCGAGCGAGGTGCCCGACATCAGCCCGATCGCCCGCATCGTGTCTGCTTCCCCTTCGTTCACGCGCCGTTCCTATCGTCGCGGGCACGGTGCTGGCAAATCGAGCCGTCCCGCATTATGTGCGCGACGTCTCATGGCAACTCTACTCCCCTCCCCGCCGCGCGTCGGCATGGTCTCGCTCGGCTGCCCGAAGAATCTGGTCGATTCCGAGCGGATCCTGACCCAACTCCGCGCCGACGGCTATCACATGTCGCCCGATTATGCCGGCGCCGACGTCGTGCTGGTCAACACCTGCGGCTTCCTCGACTCCGCCAAGGAGGAGAGCCTCGAGGCGATCGGCGAGGCCATCGCCGAGAACGGGCGCGTGATCGTCACCGGCTGCATGGGCAAGGAAGCCGAGGCGATCCGCCAGCGCTTCCCCGACGTGCTCGCGATCACCGGCGCGCATGAATATGAGCAGGTGGTGGAGGCGGTCCATGCCGCCGCGCCTGCCGCGATCAGCCCCTATGTCGATCTGATCCCCGACGCCGGGCTGAAGCTGACGCCGCGACATTACAGCTATCTGAAGATCTCGGAGGGCTGCAACCACCGCTGTTCCTTCTGCATCATCCCGTCGCTGCGCGGCGATCTGGTCAGCCGCCGCCCCGACGCCATCCTGCGCGAGGCGGAGAAACTGGTCGCCGCGGGGACGCGCGAGCTGCTGGTGATCAGTCAGGATACCTCCGCTTATGGCCTCGACATTCGCGACCAGCCGCGGCGCTGGAAGGATCGCGAGGTGCGACCGCACATGACCGATCTGGCGCGTGAGCTCGGCCGGATCGCGCCCTGGATGCGGCTCCACTATGTCTATCCCTATCCACACGTCGATCAGGTGATCCCGCTGATGGCGGAGGGGCTGGTGCTGCCCTATCTCGACATACCGTTCCAGCATGCCGCGCCCGCGGTGCTGCGACGGATGAAGCGGCCGGCCAACGACGCCAAGGTGCTCGGCCGCATCCGCGCCTGGCGCGAGATCTGCCCCGATATCGCGATCCGCTCGACCTTCGTGGTCGGCTTCCCGGGGGAGACCGAGGCGGACTTCGACTATCTGCTCGACTGGCTCGACGAGGCACAGCTCGATCGCGTCGGCGCGTTCCGGTTCGAGCCGGTCGCCGGCGCGGCGGCGAACGACCTGCCCGATCACGTCCCCGACGAGGTCAAGGAGGAGCGCTACGCCCGCATCATGGCCAAGACCGCGGCGATCTCCGCGGCGAAGCTCGCGGCCAAGGTCGGGCGCACGCTCGAGGTGATTGTCGATGCGGTGGATCCAGACAGCGGCGGCGCGACCGCGCGATCGCAGGCGGACGCCCCGGAAATCGATGGCGAGGTTCAGCTCCGCGACTCGGCGCATCTCGCCCCGGGCGACATCGTCCGCGTGCTGATCGAGGAAGCCGACGAGCACGACCTGTTCGGCGTGCCGGTTGCGGCTTGACGACCGCGCGCGCACTGCTAAGAGGCGCCCTCGCTTCGGCGAATGCCCTTGGGGCGGAGTAGCTCAGCTGGTTAGAGCAGCGGAATCATAATCCGCGTGTCGGGGGTTCAAGTCCCTCCTCCGCTACCATCGTGACAGCCGACAGCGCGTGCGACGATCCGGCCGGGCCGGCGTCACGGCTTGTCGGGGCCGACCAACAGGTCGATGTCGAACCGGCGCACGGTCCCGGTATATTCGTTGCGGATCTCGCAGGTGGCGGCAACCGCGGGCGCATTCGATCGCCGTTCGAGCAGGATGCTGACCGCGGAGCGGATCGTCGATCGTCGCGCCGAGGCGTAGGTGGCGTGGCGCTCCAGCCCTTCGCTGGCGGATTCGGCGTCGGTGATGGTGATGCGGAAAGCAGGCATGGCCCTGCCTATCCGCACGCGCGAACTGCCACCGCGATCGGGATCAGGCTACGCATTTTTCGGGAGATTTACCGCGGATCCCAGAGAAGGGGCGGGCGATCGGATGCGAGGTGACCGGCCTGAGCCTCAATCCTCGGGCTGAACGTATTGACCCCGATCGCCTTGGGCGCGGTGGATCATCGCGCGCCCGCGCGACGCCGCCACCTCGACCTTGCTCGCGGTGCGCGACATGGTGTGGATCACGCGGGTCCGCCCGTGGAAGATGAGATTGTAGCCGACGAACCAGAGCGCCGCCGACACCATCAGCGCCGGCACCAGCAATGCGCGCTTGCGCAAGCGGCCGCGACCGTGATGCGTGTGCGTCCGTCGCCCGCACCGATCGCAGCGGTGGACGGTCGTGCCCGGCCGCGCGGTGGCGTGGCTCGTCCAGCGATGCAGCCCCAGGACGCAGAGGATGGTCATGAGCGAGAGCTTATCGGCGTTTTCGCGGACCGAGGCAACGGACACCCCGCCTCGGCAGCCGCGCAAGAACGTTCACAGGTCTAGCAGGCTATCGAGCCGCCCCTGCCCGGCCGCCTGTGCTGCGCCGCGGATCAGATCCTGGCTCATCCGGATCGCGACATCGGGGGTCACGCGGAATGCCATCCCCGAGCGCGACTCGATCCGTACCACGCCCTTGTCCGCGAACACGCGAGGTGAGACCGCACAGGTATCGGCTTCCATCGTGAGTATTCCCTCGTCCTGGATGATCCGGGCGAGCACCCACAGGGGCGCGGCGCGAGCGCCGCAAGCCGGCGGATCAGCGTGGCTGCCAAGCGGCCGGCAGGCCGATAGGTTCCGATCGATCCCGGTGCAGCACGCGCCGCCGGCGCGCTGTGACCCAGGATGGGACGGTGATCGGCGCAACAGGACGGCCCGGCGACGAAGGCGTCACCGGGCCGAGGTAGAGGGCCTCATGCGTCAAAGTCCCTCCGGGTCGCGTACACAGTCTAGGTTGATCTGCATCAGCCCACAATCGACCATCCTCACAATTTGATCGTGCTGGGCCACAGGCGCGGCGGATCGACGGTGCGGGGAGTTTCGACAGCGATCGCGAAAAAGCGGACATGCTGCGTCGACGCCGGTCGCCGCGCTGGCAACGGCCCGACCATGTTGAGCCGAGTTGCTATCCTACGTCCACCGCGTCGCCACCGTCGACCTGACGCTCAGCGCCAGAGCCCGCTCGGCACCGGATCGAGATCATAGGCCTCTTCGATCGACCAGGCCTCGTCGGACAGGCGTTCGCCGCGCATCCAGTGCCGGTCATGTTCCTCGCCGGGTGGCAGGCCGAGCGCGATGCGCTTCTCCTGCTGTTCCTCGGCATGGAGCAGGGTCACCCGCTCCTGCGCGGCCGCGCGTTCGTCCCGCATCTCTCTCTCCTCGGTCTTGGCAGGAACGTTTCGCGTCTGTGCATCGACGCAGCGGATTCGTGCTGATCCTGGTCAAGTTGCAACTTCGCGCCGATTACGGGCTGTTAAGCCTGTTGACCGATAAGGGTGTTCGAGTGCGGCAGATGGGACGGATCGTGGATCAGGCGGGCGCGACGCAGGGCGAGGACGTGTGGCTGGAGGCGGAGTCGTGGAACGACAACCGTCGCGAGCTGCGCGTACCGACCGCGCTGGAGGGCAGCGTCCGCTTGTTCCTCGGTGCCAGCGAGAGCGTCCAGGTGGTCGACGTGTCCAATCGCGGCTGCCGCCTCCGCGGCGTGACGCTCAAGGTGGCGCAGCGGGTGTGGCTCCGCATCGGCGACATGGAAACCCAGGTGGGAATCGTCGCCTGGTGCTATGACGGCGAAGTCGGCGTGCGCTTCGAGCAGCGACTCGCGCCCGAGGTCATCTCGCTGCTCGCCGGTCGCGCCTCCGGCGCGAGCGACACCGAGTTCGAGGACATCTGAACGTGAGCGAGATCGCCGGCCGCGATCCGCCGATCGGCGCACCAGCGCGCGAGCATCAGCCGCGCGCCGAGCGGCATCGCGTGATGCTGGGCGCGCTGATCGAGCGTTTCGGTGCCGGGGGTGCGACGCGGCACCGCGTGCGCGATCTGTCGTCCACCGGCGTGCGCGTCGATCAGGCCGAGCGACTGCAACGCGGCGCGACCGTGCTGGTGACGGTGGGCTCGCTCGCCGCGGTCGGCGCGACGGTGATCTGGGTCGAACACGGTGCCGCCGGACTGCGCTTCGCCCAGCCGATCAATCCCGATGACGCGCGTGCCAAGACCTTCGTGGCGAAGCAGGCGGGCAGCGCCGTGCCCGCGCGCGACGAGCGTTCGCTCGGCGCCGCGGGCTGGCTCGGCCATATCCGCGGCGCCTACGATCGCTGAGGCGCGTCTCACGGCCGCCGGCGGCACGACCAGACCAAGGCGGCCAAGCTGCCGATGACGGCTGCGAGGGCGGTGACGAGCGGGGCGTCGAGCAGGATCATGGAACATCTCCTTCCATGTCCCCGATCGTAGCGTCTACCCGGGATGTAGGACAGAACATATTGAGAACATTACGGCAAGTTGAGTGGCCTATTGCTCGGCCACTTCACTCGCGCCGCGACGACCACGCCGGCCACCTGCCACCTCCCGCATGCCTCCTGCTTTCGACTCGTTCGCTTCTCCGGAAGCGATAATCGCAGCCAGCACGGCGCCCGACGCATCGCGCCCCCGCGACAAGGCTGATGAAACGGTCCAGCGCGGGTCGGTAACGCCGATGCCACGGACATGACGCTGCAACCGCGGGGCGCCCCGACTCGTTACGGCTGCGATGAGGCTCAAGGTCGCCAGCTACAACATCCGCAAGGCGATCGGCACCGATCGGCGGCGCAATCCCGAGCGGATCCTCCAGGTGCTGCGCGAGATCGACGCCGATGTCATCGCGCTGCAAGAGGCCGACCGGCGCTTCGGCCAGCGCGCCGCGGTGCTCACCCCGCATCTGCTGGAGGAGCACAGCGACTGGCGCTCGGTCGCGCTCGGGATGCGGGCCACCAGCATGGGATGGCATGGCAATGCGTTGCTGGTGCGCAAGACGGCGGAGGTGGTCGACTGCCAGCAGCTCCATCTGCCCGCCCTGGAGCCGCGCGGTGCGGTCAGCGTCGACGTCGCGCTGGGTGGCGCGGTGGTGCGGGTGATCGGCATGCATCTCGATCTCTCGGGCCTGTGGCGTCGGCGTCAGGCCGCGGCGGTGCTCGCGCATGCGGCGCATCGTGCCCCCGGGGACGCCACGGTGATGATGGGTGATCTCAACGAGTGGACCCGCGCCTCGGGCTGCCTCAGCGACTTCGCGCGCGACTTCCATTTCGCCGAGACGGGGCCGAGCTTCCACGCGCGCCGCCCGATCGCGCGGCTCGATCGCATCATGGTGTCGCGCGCGTTGCGCGTCGTCGCCTGCGGTGTCCATCAGACGGCGGCGGCGCGGGTCGCGTCGGACCATCTGCCGATCTGGGCCGAGATCGCCGCCGCATGAGCGAGGCGATGGTGCGCGAGAAGGAAGTGCGGCTGGCGCTGGTCTGCTACGGCGGGATCAGCCTGGCGGTCTATATGCACGGCATCGTCAAGGAGGTGTGGCACCTCGCGCGCGCCAGCCGCGCCGCGCGGGACGGCGCGCCGTGCGACGGCGCGAGCGCGCAGGTCTATCGCGCGCTGCTCGACGAGATCGAGGAGAGCGCGCGCTGGCGCGTGCGCGTGCTGCCCGATATCGTCGCGGGCGCCAGCGCGGGCGGGATCAACGGCGTGTTCCTGGCCCAGGCGATCGCGAGCGGGCAGTCGCTCGATCCGCTCACCGATCTGTGGCTCGACGGGGCCGACGTCGAGCGCCTGATCGACGCCGACGCGGCGCCCGCCTCGCGCTTCTCGAAAGTCTGGGCGCTCCCCCTGGCCTGGATGGCGGCGGGACGCAGCGCGGAACAGCTCGAGGCGCTCGACGAGGCGACCCGCGACGAGGTGCGCGCCAAACTCTCGCATTTCGTCCGCTCCCGCTGGTTCGAGCCGCCCTTCTCGGGCGAGGGATTCACGGGCATGCTGCTCGACGCCTTCGACGCCATGGCGGCCGCGCCGCGCGGGCCGCGACTGTTGCCCCCGGGACAGCCACTCGACCTGTTCGTCACCGTCACCGACTTCGGCGGGCATCCCGAACGCCTCCAGCTTCATTCGCCGCCCGAAGTGATGGAGACCGAGCATCGGCTCGTGCTTCCCTTCAGCGATCATGGGGCCGCGCGCGACACGCTCGCCGCGGTGCCCGAGCTGATCTTCGCCGCGCGCGCGACGTCGAGCTTTCCCGGCGCCTTTCCGCCCTTCACCGTCGCCGAGCTCGATCGCGTGCTCAGGGCACGGCGGCGGCGCTGGCCCGGTCGGCGCGACTTCCTCGAGCGCGTGCTGCCGCGCCATGCCGCCGCGCGCGCGGCCGAAGGCGCGGTGCTGATCGACGGCTCGGTGCTCGCCAACGCGCCGTTCCGTCCCGCGATCGATGCGCTGCGCGAACGGCCCGCCAAGCGCGAGATCGACCGCCGCTTCGTCTATGTCGATCCCTCGCCGGGGCACAAATTGACGCTGGGAGGCGGGGGTGACGGGCCGCCCGGCTTCTTCCAGACGATCCTCGGGGCGATCAGCGAGCTGCCGCGCCAACAGCCGATCCGCGACAATCTGGAAGCGCTGGCCGAGCGCTCGCGCCGGATCGAGCGGATGCGCGCGATCACCGAGGCGATCCGCCCGCAGGTCGACGCCGCGATCGAGGAATTGTTCGGCCGCACCTTCTTCCTCGATCGCCCGACCCCGGCGCGGCTGGTGGCGTGGCGCCGTCGCGCACAGGAGGCGGCGGCGGATCGCGCCGGATATGGCTATGTCGGTTATGGACAGCTCAAGGCGGCCGGCGTGGTCGAGTTCGTCGCGGCGCTGCTCCACGCCATCGGCGGCGCGCCGGGGGCGCAGCGGTGGAGCCGCATCCGCGAGCGGATCGATGCGGCACTCGCCGCGCGCGGGCTCGACGCCGATGCGGTCTATGCCGGCGGCGCGAGCGAGGCGATGGTCGCGTTCCTGCGCACCTTCGACCTCAACTTCCGCGTACGCCGGCTGCGCTTGCTCGCGCGCCGTCTGGGGGAGCTGGATCATGAGGCCAGCGCGGCGACGCTCCAGCCGCTGCGCGACGCGATCTATGATTCCCTGACCGCCTATCTGCGCGCCAAACAGACCGACACCCATGCCGCGTTGCGCCACGACGTGCGCGCGTTGCGCGACGATGCCGCGCCGCTGCTCGATGCCTTCGGCGCCTCGCTCGACCTCACCGCGCTCGACGCCGCGACCGACACGCGGATGGCGGCGGCGCTGGCCGCGGTGCCGCGCGAGGCCCGTCGACCGATGCTGCTCAACTATCTGGGCTTTCCCTTCGTCGACGTGGCGACCCTGCCGCTGCTTCAGGGCGAGGGGCTCGACGAGTTCGACCCGATCAAGGTCGACCGCGTCTCTCCCGACGACGCGCGCTCGATCCGCGCGGGAGGCGCGGCGGCGACGCTGAAAGGCATTCAATTCAACAGCTTCGGCGCATTCTTCAGCCGCGCCTACCGCGAGAATGATTACCTCTGGGGTCGGCTGCACGGCGCCGAGCGGATGATCGACATCACCGTCTCCACCCTGCCCGCCGCGACCCGGCTGCGCCCCGGTCGAGTCGCGGCGATCAAGCGCGCGGTCTTCCGCGCCATCCTCGACGAGGAAGAGGCGCGGCTGGGCAGCGCCGGCGGGTTGATCGCGACGCTCCGCCGTGAGGTGGGATGACGTCGGCCGGGGCGGTCCGCCGCGACGGACGACGGGGCCTTAACCGTTGACCTGCGCCGCCGCACCGCCGATGCAGCCTCATGGCCGCCGACGACCTCCCCACCCGCAACATCGCGCTGCTGATCGACGCCGACAATGCGTCCTGGCATGCGCTCGACCCGGTGCTGACCGCGCTCGCCGAGTTCGGTAGCGTCAACGTCCGCCGGGTCTACGGCAATTGGGTCAAGGAGGCGCTCAAGGGTTGGCGCGACATGACCGTCAAGCATGGCATCGAGCCGCAGCAGCAATTCGATCTCACGCGCGGCAAGAACGCCACCGACATGAAGATGACGATCGACGCGATGGACCTGCTCCACCGCGGTCGCGTCGACGCCTTCGGGATCATGTCGTCCGACAGCGACTTCATGCCGCTCGCCACGCGGATCCGGCAGGACGGGCTCGACGTCTATGGCTTCGGCAACAGCAACACGCCCGAGGGCTTCCGCAACGCCTGCACGCGCTTCATCGACGTCAACGCGCTGCTGGAGACCACCAAGCCCAAGCGCGCGCGGCGCGTCGAGGTGCCGTTCGATCAGTCGGTCCCGCCCGCGATCGGCGCCACCGCCGCGGCGGCGCGCGCGAGCGGCACGGTCGACGATCCCGAGCTGCTCCACCTGCTTCACGACGCCTATGACTCGCTCAAGCCCGACTCGCGCGGCTTCGTCGGGCTCTCCGCATTGGGGCAGCGTGCCGCCAACCGGTCGAGCTTCGACGTGCGCAATTATGGCTACAAGCGGCTCTCCGACCTGGTCGACGCAATCCCCTCGATCGACGTCGATCGCCGCGAGAACCATGTCTACGTGCGCTGGAAGGACTGACGTTTGCCCCGATCCCTCGCCGCGCTCGCGGCGCTCGCCCTGATATCGCCGCCCGCGGTCGCGCAGACCGTGCCCCCTGCCGATCCGGCCCGGCTCTCCGCCGACGTTCGCACCCTGGCGTCACCCGATTTCGGCGGCCGTGCGCCGGGCACGCCGGGGGAGCGCAAGACGCTCGACTGGCTCGTCGCCCGGTTCAAGGCGCTCGGGCTCGCGCCGGCAGGGCCGGACGGTCAGTTTCTCCAGCAGGTACCGCTGATCCACACCCGCGTCGCGGCAGACGCGACGATGCGCGTCGGCGACATCACGCTGGCGCAGGGCAAGGAGATCGCGGTGACCACCGTGCGCGCCGCGGCGCGGATCGCGGTGTCGGACTCGCCCATGGTGTTCGTCGGCTATGGCGTGCGCGCGCCCGAGGCGCGATGGGACGATCTCAAGGGCATGGATCTGCGCGGCAAGACATTGGTCTTCCTCGTCAACGATCCCGATTTCGAGGCGAGCGCCGGCGACGACGCCAAAGGGCGGTTCGGCGACCGGCGGATGACCTATTACGGCCGCTGGACCTATAAGTTCGAGGAAGCCGCGCGACAGGGGGCCGCGGCGGCGCTGATCATCCACGATACCGCCGGCGCTGGCTATCCCTGGTCCACCGTGAACGCCTCCAACGGCGAGAATTACGACATCGTCCGCGGCGCCGACGACCCGCGCGTACCGCTTCAGGGCTGGATCGAGCATGACGCCGCCGACCGCCTCTTCGCCGAGGCCGGGCTCGATCTCGCCGCGTTGCGGGTCAAGGCGCGTTCGGCATCCTTCCGCCCCGTGCCGATGGGCAAGACCTTCTCGGCCGACGCCGCGGTGACGGTCGACCGGATCGTCAGCGCCAACGTGCTCGCCAAGATCCCGGGCAAGAGCCGTCCGGACGAGTCGGTGCTGTTCGCGGCGCACTGGGACGCCTATGGCGAGGGGCCGCCCGACGCGAGCGGGCGCACGCTCCGCCCCGGCGCCAACGACGATGCGCTCGGCACCGCCGGCGTCGTCGAGCTGGCGCGGCTGTTCAAGGCGGGGCCGGCGCCCGACCGCTCGCTCGTCTTCGCCTTGTGGACGGGCGAGGAGCGCGGGCTGCTCGGCTCGGAATATTACGCCACCCATCCGACGATGCCGCTGGCCACGACCGCGGCCAACCTGACGCTCGACATCCTCCAGACCGCCGGGGCCGCTAAGGACGTGGTGCTGGTCGGCCCGGGCCAATCGACGCTCGACCCGCTGCTGTCCGAGGCGGCGCGCGCGCAGCGACGGACGATCACGCCCGAGACGTTCAGCGAGCGCGGCCTGTTCTACCGCGCCGACCATTTCTCCACGGTGCGCCGCGGCGTGCCCGCGCTGCTGCTGATGGCGCTCGGCGGGGCACCCGACCTCGCGCGGGGCGGCCGTGCCGCCGGGCAGAAGTGGCTCGACGATTACATGGCCTGTTATCACAAGACCTGCGACAGTTGGGACGCTGGCTGGGACTTGCGCGGCGCGGCGATGGACGTCGACCTGTTCCACGCGATCGGCACGCGATTGGCCCGGCCGGGGATCTGGCCGCGCTGGAGCGCGGGCAGCGAGTTCGCCGCCACGCGGGAGCGGAGCGCCGCCGAGCGGAAGTGATCGGCCGAGCGGGGGTACCATGATGGGGGCGTGACGGACCGGGTCTCGCTCACCCCGTCACCGCGCCGGCGGCTCGTTCAGTTCCTCGCCCCGATCACGGCTGCCCCGATCACCGATCGTGCCGGGGCGACCGAGCGCTGGTAAGAAGCCAGCGCCCGGGCGCCGCGACGTCCGGGCACGACCATGCCCGGTCCCCTGCCCTCAGCGCGTCAGCTTCTTGTAGGCCAGGCGCGTCGGGCGGTCGGCGGCGTCGCCCATGCGGCGGCGCTTGTCTTCCTCGTAGCTCTCGTAGTTGCCCTCGAACCACTCGACATGGCTGTCGCCCTCGAACGCGAGGATGTGCGTGCACAGCCGATCGAGGAAGAAGCGATCGTGGCTGATCACCACCGCGCAGCCGGCGAAGGTCTCCAGCGCCTCCTCGAGCGCGCGCAGCGTCTCGACGTCGAGGTCATTGGTCGGCTCGTCGAGCAGCAGGACGTTGCCGCCCTCCTTGAGCATCTTGGCCATGTGGACGCGGTTGCGCTCACCGCCCGAGAGCTGGCCGACCTTCTTCTGCTGGTCCGGCCCGCGGAAGTTGAACGCGCCGACATAGGCACGCGTGCCCAGCTCCTGCTTGCCGAAGCGGAATACCTCCAGCTCGTCGGAGATCTCCTGCCAGACGTTCTTGTTGGGATCGAGGTCGTCGCGGCTCTGGTCGACATAGCCGAGCTTGACGGTCGAGCCGACCTCGATCGTCCCCGCGTCGGGCTGCTCCTGCCCGGTGATGAGCTTGAACAGCGTCGACTTGCCCGCGCCGTTCGGCCCGATCACCCCGACGATCCCGCCCGGCGGCAGCATGAAGTCGAGATTCTCGAACAGCAGTTTATCGCCGTAGGACTTGGTCAGCCCCTTGGCCTCGATCACCTTGCCGCCGAGCCGCTCGGGCAGCTGGATCAGGATCTGCGCCTTGCCGGCGACGCGATTCTCCTGCTTCGCCATCAGCTCGTCGAAGGCGCGGATACGCGCCTTGCTCTTGGTCTGGCGCGCCTTGGGGGTCTGGCGCATCCAGGCGAGCTCGTCGGCGATCGCCTTCTGCTTGCCCGCCTCCTCGCGCTCCTCCTGCTCGAGGCGCTTGGCCTTCTTCTCGAGATAGCCCGAATAGTTGCTCTCATAGGTGTAGTAGCGCCCGCGATCGAGCTCGAGCACCCAATTCACGACATTGTCGAGGAAGTAGCGATCGTGGGTGACGAGGATGACGTTGCCCGCATATTCCTTGAGGAAATTCTCGAGCCACGACACGCTCTCGGCGTCGAGGTGGTTGGTCGGCTCGTCGAGCAGCAGGATGTCGGGCTTCTCCAGCAGCAGCCGGCACAAAGCGACGCGGCGGCGCTCGCCGCCCGACAGCTTGGTGACGTCGGCGTCGCCCGGCGGGCAGCGCAGCGCCTCCATCGCGACCTCGAGCTGGTTGTCGAGCGTCCAGCCGTCGACCGCGTCGATCTTGCCCTGGAGCTCGCCCATCTCCTCCATCAGCGCGTCGAAGTCGGTGTCGTCCTTGGGATCGCCCATCTCGGCCGAGATCGCGTTGAAGCGATCGACCAGGTCCGCGATCGGGCGCACGCCGTCCTTGACGTTGCCGATCACGTCCTTGCTGGGATCGAGCTGCGGCTCCTGCGCGAGATAGCCGACGCGCACGCCCTCGGCGGCCCAGGCCTCGCCGGTGAAGTCCGGATCCATTCCCGCCATGATCTTCATCAGCGTCGACTTGCCGGCACCGTTGGGGCCGATGATCGCGATCTTCGCCGAGGGAATGAACTGCAGGTGGATGTTGTTGAGAACGGGCTTGTTCGCGCCCGGGAAGGTCTTGGTCAGACCCTTCATGACATAGGTGTACTGGACGGCCATCTGGCGCGCTGCTCCATGGGCTGGGTGCGACGGGAAATCGGTGGCGCGCATGTAAGCGCGCGCGGGCGCGTTGGCAAACCGGCAAGCTTTGGTTACGCCGCGGCGCATGAACCGCTCCCCGCTCCGGATCGCCGCGCTCGCCTCCAGCGCCCTCGCCGCCCTCGTCGCGCTCGCCGCACCGGCCGCCGCCCAGCACGCGGTGCCGCACGCGCCCGCGGCGGTGGCGCCCGAGGTGGCAGCGCTGCGCGATGCCGCGCTGAAGGACGAGCTCGCCTATGAGCTGGTCGAGGGACTCACCACCGAGATCGGCCAGCGCCTCGCCGCGACCGACGCCGAGGCGCGCGCGCGCGAGTGGGCGGTGAAGAAGCTAACCGCGCTCGGCTTCAGCAACGTCCGCGACGAGCCCTTCACCATGCCGCTATGGCTGCGCGGCGAGGAGGAGGCCGAGATCGTCGCGCCCTTCCCGCAGAAACTGAAACTTGTGGCACTCGGGCACTCGGCGGCGACGCCGCCCAAGGGGCTCACCGCCGAGCTGGTCGTGTTCCCGACGTACGGCGACCTCGTCGCCGCGCCGGCGGGCTCGCTCAAGGGCAAGATCGCCTATGTCGGCAACAGCATGCAACCGACGCAGGACGGCTCCGGCTACGGCGCCAACGGCGTCGCGCGCTTCAACGGCCCCGGCGTGGCGGCGAGCAAGGGCGCGGCGGCGATCGTGATCCGCTCGATCGGCACCGACACGCACCGCCTGCCGCATACCGGCACCACCGACTTTCCCGACGGCGTGAAGCCGATCCCCGCCGCCGCGCTGTCGGTGCCCGATGCCACGCTGATCGAGCGTATGGCCCAGCGCGGCCAGCCGATCCGGATGCACCTGCTGCTCACCCCGCGCTCGCCCGGGCCGAGCCAGTCGGGCAACGTCATCGCCGAGGTGCCCGGCACCGACCCGAGCGCGGGCGTGGTGCTGATCGGCGGCCATCTCGACAGCTGGGACCTCGCCACCGGCGCGATCGACGATGCCAGCGGCGTCGCGATCACCGCCGCCGCGGCCAAGCGCATCCTCGACAGCGGGCACCGACCGCGCCGCACCATCCGCGTCGTCTGGTTCGGCGCGGAGGAAGTCGGCGGGCTCGGCGGCGCGGCCTATGCCGAGCGCCACGGCAAGGAGCGCCACGCGATCGCGGCGGAGAGCGACTTCGGCGCCGACCGCGTGTGGCGTTTCGAGACGACGCTGCCGGAGAGCGCCGCGGCGGTCGGCGACCGGCTCGCCAGCGCGCTCGCGCCGCTGGGCATCGTGCGCGGACAGGGCAAGGCGGGCGACGGCACCGACATCGCGCCGACGATCGCGACCGGCGTCGCCGGCGTCGACCTCAACCAGTCGGGTCTGCGTTATTTCGACGTCCACCACACGCCCGACGACACGCTCGAGCGGGTCGATCCCGAGCAGTTGCGCCAGAATGTCGCGGCCTGGACGACGATGCTCGCGGTGGTGGCGAACGCTCCCGAGGAGATCGGTGCGGTGGCGCGCCCGTGACGGTGCCGGACGGTGCGGCGATGTGTCACCGTTCGTCGCAACCTTTCGGAGAGATGAATTTTGCTTATTGACCCCCCGCCGCGGTAGGGTATGGCGGGCGTTCGCGACGGCGTTGGGGTCGGCCGCGAATGGTTTATGATGCTTGGGAGCATTCAGATGAAGAAGATCCTGCTCGTCGCCGCCGCCGCGTCGCTGATGTCGGTCGCCGCCTGCTCGAAGTCGCCGGAGGCCGCCGCGGTCGAGAACAACGCCGACATGATGGCGGACAACATGGACGCGCTCGCGGGCAACGTCGCCGACATGTCGAACACCACCGCCAACCCGTTTGCCGAGGACAATGCCGAGGCGGTCGCCGAGAACATCCACTCGGCCGCCGACAACGTCCGTGACGCCGGCGAGGACGCCGCGCACAACATGTGATCGAGCGGGTCGGGTTCGGGGTGATGAAGCGCTCGCTGCTTCCGTTGCTCGCCTGGGTCGCGCCGCTCGGCGCCACCGCGTGCGATCGCAGCCCCGAACCCGCCTCGATCGGCAACAACGCCGAGATGATGGCCGACGCGCTCGAGCGTCGCGCCGACAATCTCGAGGCGATGGCCGAGGCCGCCGCCAACGACAGCGCATCGGCGATACTGGCCGGCGCTGAGACGAACTTCGGTGACGATGCCGATCCCGTCGGTAACGGCGCCGTCGAGGCGACGGAGCGCTGAGCGCATCGTCCCGCTGGCGATATTGTTTTCGGCAAGGGGCACCCGCGGGTGCCCCTTCGCTTGTCGGGCCGAGCTTGCGCCGCCGCGCCGCGGCGACTAGGCCGGCACCCGCGTCGGGGAGTGGCGCAGTCTGGTAGCGCGCCTGCTTTGGGAGCAGGATGTCGCAGGTTCGAATCCTGTCTCCCCGACCATCCATGCCGTCGCCCATCTCGGCTCGCGGACGATGATCCGAGCGTCGGCGTCTGCTACGTCGTACCCGAGCGATGTCCGCACGAGCCGTATTGGGGCATCGGCGGGCGGCGTCACCACTAATTCGCTTCCCCAAGAAGACGCCCCGTGCCTATCCTGTCGCGAGGCAGGGAAAGGATCGAGGGTGAAGTATCTGATCGCGGCAGCGTTGATCGCGGGCGTGGTGTCGACGGTCGCCGGCGCGCAAAGCACGCGCAAGCCCAGGCCAGCGCTCGATCCCGCGCAGCGCGTCTGTCGTTCGATCGAGTCCACCGGGTCGCGCTTCACCAAAAGCGTGTGCCACACGCGCGCCGAATGGGTTCAGATCGATCGCGCGGACGGCGACTCCGCCTCCGAGGAGATGCGGCGCCCACGCGGCACCATGACCCTGCCGCAATGAGGTCAGGCGGCGAAGCGGTGCTGCATCAGCGGCTCCCACGGCCCGCCGCGATACCAGTAGGCGCCGAGCCCCACCACGGATAGCGGCCGCTCGACCGTCTCCGCGCGGAGCCGGTCGAGCAGCGCCTTGGCGGTGGCCGGCGCCACCTTGTTCTGGATCGTGACATGCGCGCGCCAGCCGGCCTGATCCTGCGGCGTCAGCAATCCGTGAAACGCCTCTGCCAGCCGCACGCGGATCGCGGACAAGTCGGGGCTGTCGACGCGATAGGCCACGCCGCGCCCCAATGAGATCACCCCGGCGAGCCGCGCTGCGGGCGCACGCACGCCGCGCGTCTCGGCGAGCAGCCGCTGGCGCAGCTCGGCCGCGCTGCTCGGCGGCAGATGGTGGAACATCGTCAGATGCGCGTCGAGCTGGTTGCGCTCGGCCGGGAAATGCTCCTGTCGCTGCGCGTCGAAGAACGCCTGATCGGCCGGGCCGAACAGCGCAGTGACGATGATCGGGGCGCCGATCTCGCTCAAATCTCGATCTGGCTGCCCAGCTCGACGACGCGGTTGGTCGGCAGCCGGAAAAATTCCATCGCGCTCTCGGCGTTGCGCAGCATCCAGCTGAACAGTTTCTCGCGCCAGATCGCCATCCCCGGCCGGTCCGAGGCGAGCAGCGTCTGCCGGCTGAGGAAGAAGCTGGTGTCCATCATGCGGAACTCGGCGCCGCAACCGTCATAGGAGCGCAGGTGCGCGGGTACGTCGGGCTCCTCCATGAAGCCATAGCGCAGCACCACGCGATGGAAGCCCTGCCCCAGATCCTCGTGGAGGAAGCGGTCCTCCTCGGGAAAATAGGGCATATCGGTCACGCGCACGGTGAGCAAGATGACGCGCTCGTGCAGCACGCGATTATGCTTGAGATTGTGGAGCAAGGCGTGCGGCACGCCCTCCGGCGTCGAGGTCATGAACACCGCGGTGCCGGGCACGCGCGTCGCCGAGGTGGCGGCCGAGTCGATGAAGATCTTGATGGGCATCGCCGCCTCGCGCATCCGCTCGAGCATCAGCTTGCGACCCTGCGACCAGGTGGTGAGTAGCACGAACACGATCACCGCGACCAGCAGCGGGAACCAGCCACCGTCGGGCACCTTGGTCAGGTTGGAGGCGAAATACAGGCCGTCGATCGACAGGAAAGCGATCTCGAACAGCGCGGTCGCCCAGATCGGCCAATGCCAGACGCGGCGGATCAGCACGCCCACCATGCAGGTGGAAATGAACATCGTCCCCGTCACCGCGATGCCATATGCCGCCGCGAGGTTCGAGGATTCGCCGAAGCCGAACACCAGCAGCAGCACCATCACCATCAGCGCCCAGTTGACCGCCGGGATATAGATCTGCCCGGCCTCGGACGCGCTGGTATGGGTGATGCGGATGCGCGGCATCAGGCCGAGTTGCACCGCCTGCTGGACCACGGAATAGGCGCCGGTGATCACCGCCTGGCTCGCGATCACCGTCGCCATGGTGGCGAGGATCACCAGCCACAGCCGCCAGCTCTCGGGCGCCATGAGGAAGAAGGGGTTCTGCGCCGCGCTCGGCTGTTCGAGCAGCAGCGCGCCCTGCCCCAGATAGTTGATCATCAGCGCGGGAAGCACGAAACCGAGCCAGGCGTAGGAGATCGGCTTGCGGCCGAAATGTCCCATGTCGGCGTACAGCGCCTCGGCACCGGTGACCGCAAGCACCACCGAGCCGAGCGCGAGAAAGGCCAGCATCCCGTCATTGGCCGCGAAGCGTACGGCGTAGACGGGGTTGAGCGCGTACAGGATGTCGGGGCGTGCGACGATGTGGATCAGCCCCATCACCGCGAGCACAACGAAATAGACCAGCATGATCGGCCCGAACAGCCGCCCCACTTTCTCCGTCCCGATCGACTGGAGATAGAAGAGCGCGATCAGGATCGTCACCGCGATCGGCAGCACGAACGAGTCGAAGCCTTGCTCCACCGTCGCCAGGCCCTCGACCGCGGACAGCACCGAGATCGCGGGCGTGATCATGCAATCGCCGAAGAACAAGGCGGTCGCAAGCACGCCGAGGATGACGAGGCTCGGCCCCCAGCGCTTGCCCGCACCCGATCGCCGCTGGATCAGCGCCAGCAGCGCGAGACTGCCCCCCTCGCCATTGTTGTCGGCGCGCAGGATGACGAGCACGTATTTGAGCGTGACGATCAGCATCAGTGACCAGAAGACGAGGCTGATCACGCCGTAGATGTGGAGCGGATCGACCGCGAGCGGATGATGCCCGACGAACACTTCCTTGAGCGCGTAGAGCGGGCTGGTGCCGATATCGCCGTAGACGACACCGATCGCGCCGAGCGCGAGCCGCGCGAGACCATCGCCGTTGCCGTGATGGTGTCCCGCCATCGCCTGTGCGCGAACCGCGGGATCGTCGGTGTTCACGCTCATGCGTTGCCGACCGTGCTCAAGGCGTCGCCCGCGTGTCTACCCATGGTGACGGCGCGCCTAGCACGCGCGCTTAGGCCCGGCAACGCGGAACAGATGTCGAACGTGTGGGTTGGTCGCGACGGAAGGACGATCCGATGAGCGATGACACCAATCCGAAGAACCACCCCTTCTCCAATGCCGAGAAGGATCCCGACGACTGGACCACGGGCGACGAGCCGATGACGGGCGCGCAGGCGAGCTATCTCAAGACGCTGAGCGAGGAAGCGGGTGAGACGTTCGACGACACGCTCAGCAAGGCCGACGCGTCGAAGCGGATCGACTCACTCCAGGAACGGACGGGACGCGGGCGCACCGACTGAGAGACGTGAGGGGGTCAGCCCGCGACGTCGGCCCATTCGGCGCGCGGCACCCCCTGCGCCCATAGCAGGGCGGTCAGGTCGCCATGTTCGATGCGCGCGGCCGCCGCGGCGGCGACGATCGGCTTGGCGCGGTAAGCGACGCCCAGCCCTGCCACCTCGATCATCGCGAGATCGTTGGCGCCGTCGCCTACCGCCAGCGTCGCGCTCTCCGCGAGCCCGAGCGCGGCGCGCGTCTCCAGCAGCGTCGTCCGCTTGGTCGCCGCGCCGACGATCGGTCGCGCCACCGTCCCGGTCAGCACGCCGTCCTCCAGCTCGAGCACGTTGGCGATCGCGCGGTCGAAGCCGATCGCGTTCGCCACCGGCTCGGCGAAGCGGGTGAACCCGCCCGACACCAGGACCGCCGTCGCGCCCCACGCGCGCATCGTCTGCACCAGCGCGGTCGCGCCCGGCATCAGCCGCACGCGCTCTTCCAGGCACTCCTGGATCACGCTGCCGCGCAGGCCCTTGAGCAGCCCGACGCGCGCGTCGAGCGCGGCTTCGAAGTCGAGTTCGCCGCGCATCGCGCGCTCGGTGATCGCGGCGATCTGCGGCTTGAGCCCGGCGTAATCGGCCAGCTCGTCGATGCACTCGACCGTGATCATGGTCGAGTCCATGTCCGCCACGAGCAGCATCTTGCGCCGGGTCTCGCGCGGCTGGACCACTACGTCGACGGCATCGAACGCGCCCTCCAGCGCCGCGCGCGCGTCGGCGAGGGCGAGTTCGAAGTGAAGGTCGGCGGCGTCGCCCTCGTCAATCCAGCCGAGCGTCGTCGGCGCGCAGCCCGCCGCGGCGAGCCGCTCCTGCGCCGTGGCGACGATATTGGGCGTCAGCCGCCCGGCTGCTATCAGCGTCGCCGTGAACATGGGTTCTTCCCCTGAGAGCTATCGGAAACCGCGGGTCGCGCTCATCGCAGGGCCGACCGCGAGCGGCAAGAGCGCGCTCGCGATCGACCTCGTCGAGCGCGCCGGCGGCGTGGTGATTAACGCCGACGCCAGCCAGGTCTATCGCGACCTGCGGCTGCTCTCCGCCCGGCCGTCCGAGGCGGACGAGGCGCGCGTGCCGCATCGGCTGTTCGGCTATGTCGACGGCGCGGAGGCCTGCTCGGCCGCACGCTGGGCCGCCGACGCGCGCGCGGCGATCGTGGCGGCGCACGCTGAGAGCCGGCTTCCGGTCCTGGTCGGTGGTACCGGCCTCTACCTGCGCACGCTGCTCGACGGGATCGCGCCGGTGCCCGAGATCGACCCGGCGGTCCGCACGGCGATACGCTCGCTCCCGGTCGCCGAGGCTCACGCCACGCTCGCGCGCGAGGATCCACCCGCCGCGGCGCGACTCGCGCCGGGCGACTCCGCGCGGGTGGCGCGCGCGCTCGAGGTGGTGCGCTCGACCGGCCGCCCGCTCGCCGACTGGCAGCGTGAGCGGACCGGCGGGATCGGCGCGGCGGTCGATCTCAGCGCGCTGGTACTGCTGCCCGAGCGCGAGCGCTTGGTCGCGCGCTGCGACGCCCGCCTGGAGGCGATGTTCGCCGCGGGCGCGATCGACGAGGTGGGTGCGCTGCTCGCGCGCGACGACGTGCCCGACGACGCGCCCGTACGGCGCGCGATCGGCGTCCCCGAGATCGCAGCTCACCTCGGCGGGGCGATCACGCGCGACGAGGCGCTCGCTCGCGCGCAGCTCGCAACCAGGCGCTACGCCAAGCGTCAGTACACGTGGTTCCGCCATCAGCCACCCGCTGACTGGCACCGCAGCGAAAGCGCTACTTTGGAATTTTATTTCTCGAGAGCGTGTTGACGGGCAACTTTCGATGCCGTAGCGCGCCCCGACTTCAACTGAGGAGACGTGACGTGACCACCGAGAAGAGCGGAGCCGATATTCTCGTCGAGGCGCTGTGCGATCTCGGCGTGGAGGTCGTGTTCGGCTATCCGGGCGGCGCCGTCCTGCCGATCTACGATGCGTTGTTCCGCTCGCAGCGGATAAAGCACATCCTCGTGCGCCACGAGCAGGCCGCGACGCATGCCGCCGAGGGCTATGCGCGCTCCACCGGCAAGCCCGGCGTCGTGCTCGTCACGTCCGGCCCGGGCGCGACCAACGCGGTGACTGGTATCACCGACGCGCTGCTCGACTCGATCCCGATGGTGGTGATCACCGGCCAGGTGCCGACCAACCTGATCGGCAGCGACGCCTTCCAGGAAGCGGACACGGTCGGCATCACGCGCCACTGCACCAAGCACAATTACCTGGTGAAGGACCCGGCGCGGCTCGGCCCGGTGATCCACGAGGCGTTCCACATCGCCACCTCGGGCCGCCCCGGCCCAGTCGTGGTCGACATCCCCAAGAACGTGCAGGTCGCCACCGCCGCCTACGGCGCGCCGGGTCCGATCCAGCACAAGACCTACCGCCCCGCGCTCGCGGCCGACCCGGCGCTGATCGAGCAGGTGGTCGACATGCTCGCCGCCGCCGAGCGCCCGGTGTTCTACACCGGCGGCGGGGTCATCAACGCCGGCCCGCGTGCCTCCGAGCTGCTGGTCGAGCTGGCGCATCTCACCGGCGCGCCGGTGACCTCGACGCTGATGGGGCTCGGCGCCTATCCCGCCACCGGTCCGCAGTGGCTCGGCATGCTCGGCATGCACGGCACCTACGAGGCCAACATGGCGATGAACCAGGCCGACCTGGTGGTGAACGTCGGCGCGCGCTTCGACGACCGCGTCACCGGGCGGCTCGACGCCTTCTCGCCCAACAGCCGCAAGGTCCATATCGACATCGACCGATCGAGCATCAACAAGACGGTGCGGATCGATCTCGCGATCGTCGCCGACGCCGGCCACGCGCTCGCCGACATGGTGCGCGTGTGGCGCGAGCGGCAGCACCCGCGTCCGGATCTCGCCGACTGGTGGCAGCGGGTCGAGGCGTGGCGCGCCAAGAAGTCGCTCAGCTTCCCCGAGAGCCGCAGCGAGATCATGCCGCAGCGCGCCGTCCGCGCCTTGTGGGAGGCGACGCACGCGCGCGCCCCGATCATCACCACCGAGGTCGGCCAGCACCAGATGTGGGCGGCGCAGCATTTCGGCTTTGAGGCGCCCAACAAGTGGCTCACCTCGGGCGGGCTCGGCACGATGGGCTACGGCCTGCCCGCGGCGATCGGCGCGCAGCTCGGCAATCCCGACGCGTTGGTGATCGACATCGCCGGCGAAGCCTCGATCCAGATGAACATTCAGGAGCTCGCCACCGCCACGCAATACCGGCTTCCGGTGAAGGTCTTCATCCTCAACAACGAATATATGGGGATGGTACGCCAGTGGCAGGAGCTGACTTATGAGAGCCGCTATTCGGAGAGCTATTCCGACTCGCTGCCCGATTTCGTCAAGCTGGCCGAGGCCTATGGCTGGAAGGGCATTCGCATCGAGCATCCCGACCAGCTCGAGCAGAGCATCGCCGACATGCTCGCGCACGACGGGCCGGTGATGGTCGACTGCATGGTCGCCAAGCTAGCCAATTGCTTCCCGATGATCCCGTCGGGCGCGGCGCACACCGACATGATCCTCCAGGCCAACGAGGTCTCGGGGACGATGGACGACGAGGCCAAGGCGCTGGTGTAGGGCACGTTGTCTAGGCACGGGACGCTCGGCCAGCTTACGATAGGTAATTCTGCGTGACGTCCGTCCTAATCCGTCATCCCGGACCTGTTCCGGGATCCACTCTTCCGCAAGAGCAACGCTGTCGGAGCGCGCGGGCCGGTGGATCCCGGAACAAGTCCGGGATGACGGAAGGGGGCTTGCAGTAATCCTGTCGGGGGATGCGAGTATGGACAAGGCGTCCGCTCCTCGCTCCTGTCCCCGCTTGTCGCCCGTAACACTGGACTTAACCCTCCCCCACCCCTCCCCCGCCGGGACGGAAGTGAGAACGACATGCAGATACGTGAAGAGAAGGCCGAGCGGCACACGCTGGCGGTGATTGTCGACAACGAACCCGGCATCCTCGCGCGGATCGCCGGCCTGTTCACCGCACGCGGCTACAATATCGAGAGCCTCACCGTCAGCGAGATCACGCTCGACAAGGCGGTGAGCCGGATCACGATCGTCACCTCGGCCAGCCCGGCGACGCTCGAGCAGATCGTCGCGCAGCTCGAACGGCTGGTGCCGGTCCACCAGGTCACCGACCTCACCGCGCGCGGCGCGCACGTCGAGCGCGAGCTGGCGCTGGTGAAGGTGGCCGGGAGCGGCGACCATCGCATCGAGGCATTGCGCCTCGCCGAAGTCTATCGCGCCCGCGTCGTCGACGCGACGATCGCCTCGTTCGTGTTCGAGGTGACCGGCACGATCGAGAAGATCGACAAGTTCGTCGAGCTGATGGGCGAGGTCGGTCTGGTCGAGGTGGCGCGCACGGGCATCGTCGCGATCGCGCGCGGCGCCGAGGCGGGATAACGACCGCCACGTCTTTCGTCCTCCCCGCGCGGGCGGGGATCCATCACCACTGGCGTCTGCGGGTCTGAGTTCCCGCCTGCGCGGGAAAAACGAGGGGTTTGAACATGAAGGTCTATTACGATCGCGACGCCGATCTGAACCTGATCACGGGCAAGAAGATCGCGATCCTCGGCTATGGCTCGCAGGGCCACGCGCACGCGCAGAACCTGCGCGACTCGGGCGTGAAGGAGATCGCGATCGCGCTCCGCCCCGGCAGCGCCTCGGCGAAGAAGGCGGAGGACGCCGGTTTCAAGGTGCTCGCCAACAAGGATGCCGCCGCCTGGGCCGACGTGCTGATGATCCTCGCGCCCGACGAGCATCAGGCCGCGATCTGGGAGAGCGACCTCAAGGGCAACATGAGGCCCGGCAGCGCGCTCGCCTTCGCGCACGGGCTCAACGTGCATTTCGGCCTGATCGAGCCGCCCGCGGACATCGACGTGATCATGATCGCCCCCAAGGGGCCTGGCCACACCGTCCGCTCCGAATATGTCCGCGGCGGCGGCGTCCCCTGCCTCATCGCGATCCACCAGGACGCCAGCGGCAACGCGCATGACGTCGCGCTCGCTTATGCCTCGGGCGTGGGCGGCGGCCGCTCGGGCATCATCGAGACCAACTTCCGCGAGGAATGCGAGACCGACCTGTTCGGCGAGCAGGCGGTGCTGTGCGGCGGCGCGACCGCGCTGGTCCAGGCCGGGTTCGAGACGCTGGTCGAGGCAGGCTATGCCCCCGAGATGGCTTATTTCGAGTGCCTCCACGAGCTCAAGCTCATCGTCGACCTGATGTACGAGGGCGGCATCGCCAACATGCGCTACTCGATCTCGAACACCGCCGAATACGGCGACATCAAGACCGGCCCGCGCATCATCACCGACGAGACCAAGAAGGAGATGAAGCGGGTGCTCGCCGACATCCAGTCGGGCCGCTTCGTGCGCGACTTCGTGCTCGACAACCGCGCCGGCCAGCCCGAGCTGAAGGCCAGCCGCAGCGCCGCCAAGCGCCACCAGATCGAGCAGGTCGGCAGCGAGCTGCGCGCGATGATGCCGTGGATCGGCGCCAACAAGCTGGTCGACAAGGAGCGCAACTGACGCGCGGCGCGCGCGCGGCGGATTGAAGCCGCGCGCGCGCTCCTGTAGGCGCGCGCGATGCGGACGGCGACGTACCGAGACTCGTCGTATCGCACGCGCGCCGACACCGGCAGCCGCGCCGTCTCCTGGGCGCTCGCGCTCGGCCTCGCCGCGCTGCTGCTCTACGCGCTGCTGCGCATGGGCGGCGTCGTCACCGGCGACTTCGGCGACCGGCGCCCGCTCAGCACCTTCGACGTCAGCGCGCAGGGCCAGCGCGCCGAGACCGCCGCGACCAAGCGAACCGAGCGCGCGCGCCAGTCGGGCCGTCAGCGCACCGCCCCCGCCGCGCGCGAGCGTCCGGTCGAGCGGCCGGCCGAGACCCCGCCCCCGCCGCTGGCCGAGCTCAAATTGCCCGGCGTGATGATCCTCAACCGTCGCGATTATGCCGCCTCCGACATCGGCAAGATCAAGGGCACCGCGGCGCCGCCCGGCGCCACCGGGATGGACGGCCAGGAGAGCGCGAACGCCGGCGCTGGCGACGACACACCCTCGGTCGGTGCCGGCCCGGGCGGGGAACCATTGTACGCCGCGGAATGGTATCGCGAGCCGACCCATGCCGAGACCGCCCCCTTCCTGCCGCGCGGCCGTTCGGGCTGGGGGATCGTCGCGTGCCGGACCGCGCCGCGCTTCCACGTCGAGGACTGTCGCGAGCTCGGCGAGACGCCGGGATCGGGGATCGCGCGCGGGCTGCGCCGCGCCGCCTGGCAGTTCCTGGTGCGCCCGCCGCGGCGCGGCGGACAGCCGATGATCGGCGCCTGGGTGAGGATCCGCTTCGACGTCACGATCGAGCGGGCGCCGGGCGACCGCCCGCCCGATGCGGGGGAGCCGGGCGAGTAGCGATTGAAATCCTTCGTTTCGCGCAGGCCCCCTATCGCGGACACCGCTTCTATGGTGCAACGGGCGCACCACAGGAGGAAGCATCATGCGTCATCTTCTCGCCGCCGGGCTGGTCGCCACGGTCGCCGTTCCCGCCGCCGCGCAGATCGCCACCGCGCCGGGCCAGCCGGGGCAACCCGCCGCCGCGCGCGTCGCGGCCGGCACCTATCAGGTCGATCCCGCGCACACGCAGGTGACCTGGGAGGTCAACCATCTCGGCTTCTCGATGCTGCAGGGCCAGTTCGGCGCCTCGGGCGGGTCGATCACGATCGATCCGAAGAAGCCCGCCGCGACCAAGGTGGAGGTCAGCTTCGCGATCGACCAGCTCTCAGTGACCTCGGCGCAGTTCGCCAACCACCTCAAGTCGAAAGACTTCTTCGATGCCGCCAGCAATCCGACTGCCCGGTTCGTCTCCACCGCGGTGACGCCGCGCGGGCCGAACAAGGCGGTGCTCGCGGGCAATCTGACGATCAAGGGCATCACCAAGCCGGTGACGCTCGACGTCACCTTCGTCGGCGCGGGCGACAATCCGATGAGCAAGAAGCCCAATTTCGGCTTCGTCGGCACCGGCACGATCAAGCGCACCGACTTCGGCCTCGGCTATGCCGCGCCGGCGGTGTCCGATCAGGTGCGCCTCACCGTCAACGCGGCCTTCACCGGCTGAGCCGCGCGTCGGTGACCGCGCCGGAGCGGCGGGGCGGTCACCGATGAGTCAGAGCGGGTGCGCGTAAACGCGATCGTCGTGCCAGGTCGCCCCGACGAGGAAGCGACGCTCGCCCGCGACGGCGAAGCCATGCTTCTCATAGAAGCGGTGCGCGCGGTGGTTGCCGCCATAGACGCCGAGCAGCACGCGGCCTGCACCCGCGGCCCGTGCATCGGCCAGCGCGCGCGCGATCAGCGCCGCACCCAGCCCGCTGCCATAGAAAGGCGCGAGCGTGTAGATCCGCTTGAGTTCGACGTCGCCCGGCTGAGGTGCGATCGGCAGGTCCGGCGCGGTCAGCAGCGTGTAGCCGATCGGCGCGCCGCCCTGTTCTGTCTCCGCCAGCGTGGCGGTGGCGCCGGCGGCGAGATAACGCGCGAAGGCGTCAGCGCTGCTGTTGCGCGCGACGTGCGCGACGATATCGGCACCGTCGAGCACGCCCGCGAACGCCTCGAGGAAGGTCGCGCCCGCGACCAGCGCGAGCGCATCCGAGTCCTCGGCGCCGGCACGACGCAGTCGCCACGGCGGCGCCGTCATCTCAGCCGACGATCTCTTCCGGCTTGAAGAAATAGGCGATCTCGATCGCGGCATTCTCGTCCGAGTCCGAACCGTGCACCGAGTTCGCCTCGATCGACTCGGCCAGCTCCTTGCGGATCGTGCCCGGCGCGGCGTTCTCGGGGTTGGTCGCGCCCATGATGTCGCGGTTGCGCTGCACCGCGTTCTCGCCCTCGAGCACCTGGACGACCACCGGACCCGAGATCATGAAGCTGACCAGGTCACCGAAGAACGGTCGCTCCTTGTGGACGGCGTAGAAGCCTTCGGCCTGCTCCTTGGTCATCTGGATGCGCTTGGACGCGACGACGCGGAGCCCCGCCTCCTCCAGCATCTTGGTGACGGCGCCGGTCAGGTTGCGACGCGTCGCGTCGGGCTTGATGATCGAGAAAGTACGGTTCGCGGCCATGACGGTCACGGGCTCCTGCTGATAGGAAGGGAAAAGTGGCGCTGCCCTAGGCGGCGGCGCGGCGCGAGGCAAGCGCTAGGCCGCTTGCTCCCAGCGCCCGCTGTCGTTCTGCTTCCAGTAGCGCCGCGTCACGGCGGGACGCTCCGCCAGCGCCTTCCATGCCACGCGCGCGGGCGCGATCTGGTCCTCGGCGAAGAAATGGAACACGCGGTCGAAGTCGAGCGCGTCGTCGCGCCAGGCGCCGTCCACCAGCGCGACGTGACGCGCGCCGTTGGCGGCATCCAGCGTCTGCGCGATCAGCACCGGCTGGCGCTGGTCGTCGTCCCCACCCAACCGCGCGTGCGGCAGGAAGCTGGCGGGCGCGTAGCTCCACAGCAGCCGGTCGAGCGCGGCGCGCTGCTCCTCCTCGGCCGCGACGATCAGCAGCCGCGCGCCGTTCGCCACCACCTTCTCCGCCACCTGCGGCAGCGCGCGCTCGAGCGGCATGCGGGTCAGGTGATAGAAGTCCACCTGCACCGCGCGCTCGCTCGGGTCGCCCGCCGCCGCGCTCATGCCTCGCAGGCGTCCGCGACGAAGCGGTCGAGCACGCGCACGCCATAGCCGGTCGCGCCCTTGGCCCAGGTCGGCCCGTCCTTGTCGGCCCAGACCATGCCCGCGATGTCGAGGTGCGCCCAGGCGACGCCCGCGTCGACGAAGCGCTGGAGGAACTGCGCCGCGGTGATCGAGCCGGCGCCGCGCGGGCCGACGTTCTTCACGTCGGCGATCGGCGAGTCGATCAGCCGGTCATAGGCGTCCGCGAGCGGGAAACGCCACAGCTGGTCGCCCGAGGCGCGTCCGGCGGCGAGCAACGCGTCGGCCAGCGCGTCGTCGTTGCTGAACAGGCCGCCGTACTCATTGCCGAGGCTGACGATCATCGCGCCGGTCAGCGTGGCGAGGTCGACGATCCGCGTTGGCTTGTGCTCGCGCTGCACCCAGGTAAGGCAGTCGCACAGCACCAGCCGCCCTTCCGCGTCGGTATTGATCACCTCGACGGTCTGGCCCGACATGGTGGTGACGACGTCGCCCGGCCGCTGCGCGTTGCCGTCGGGCATGTTCTCGACCAGTCCCATCACGCCGATGACATTCGCCTTGGCGCCGCGCTTGGCCAGCGCGAGCATCGCGCCCGCCACCGCCGCGGCGCCGCCCATGTCCCACTTCATGTCCTCCATGCCGGCGGCGGGCTTGATCGAGATGCCGCCGGTGTCGAAGGTGACGCCCTTGCCGACCAGCGCGGTGAGCGGCGCACCCTCGCCTGCCCCTGCCCAGCGCAGCGCGAGGATGCGTGCGTCGCGCGTCGAGCCCTGGCTGACGCCGAGCAACGCGCCCATGCCGAGCTCGCGCATCTCCGCCTCGGTCAGCACCGTCGCCTCCAGCCCGAGGCCGTCGACCGCGGCGAGCACGCGCTCGACGAAGGTCTCGGGGTAGAGAATGTTCGGGGGCAGCGTCGCGAGCAAGCGCGCCAGCGCGACGCCGTCGGTCACCGCGGCGCGGTCGCGCCATGCTGAGTCGTTGCCGATCACGGTGAGCGCGGCGAGCGTCTGCTTCTGCTTGTCGGAGAGCTTGGTGCGATACTCGTCGAAGCGCCACGCGCGCTGCGCCGCCCCCGCGGCGAAGCGCGCCGCCGCCAGCGGCGCGGCGGCGCTCAGGTCCGCCACCGCGGCCGTGACGCCGCTGGTCAGCAGCCGCGCGGTCAGCGCGCCGCCCGCGCGCTCATAGGCGGCATCGTCGCCCGCGCCGACGCCGAGCAGCAGCACGCGTCGCGGCGCCGTCCCATCGGCGCCCGGAACGAACAGCTCGACGACGCTCCCCGCCTCCCCGTCGAAGCGCTGACCGCTCGCCGCGGCGGCGAGCAGCGCGTCCTGCCCGTCGATCAGGCCGGTGGTGCTCCCGCCCTTCTGCACCGGCAGCGCCAGCACCTCGGTGGTGTCGGGACGTTGGTCGGCGAACGCGATCTTCATGCGATGGTCCTTCTCACTCATCGGCGTTGAATAGGGCCGAGCGCGCGAACTGGCAAAGCGTTGCAGCGGCGCGAGCGCGATGCGATAGGGCGGCGTTGCGCCGCCGCCATCCTGGCCGCGCGCGCGGGGGTGCAACGGGAGCGACGTGACGCGTAACGATCTTCTCGCCGGCGGCGCGCTGTGGCTGCTCGCCGCTGCCCCGGCAGCGGCGCAGACACCCGCGCCGGTCGCTCCTCCCGCCGCATCCTCGCCGCCGGCGGTGGCCGCGGGTGGCGAAGCCGAACAGGTGCAGTTCAGCGCGGGCGCGCTGGAATATGACACGAACGCCGATGTCGTCACCGCCACCGGCGACGTGCGGATGACTCGCGGCGGCGAGCGGCTGCGCGCGGAGCGCGTGGTGTGGAACCGTGAGAGCGGCAAGGTAGTGGCGTCCGGCAACGTCGCGGTCACCAATCCCGAGGGCGACATCGCCTATGGCGACTCGATCGAGCTCACCGACACGCTGCGCGACGGGCTGGTCGACAATCTCCTCGTCGTGCTCGAGCAGGGCGGCCGCCTCGCCGCGGTGCGCGGCACGCGCGGGACGGACGGGATCTACCGGCTCGATCGCGCCGCTTACTCGCCCTGCCCGGTGGTCGATTCGAACAATTGCCCGAAGGAGCCGTCGTGGAAGATCACGGCGGTGAAGGTCACCTATGACGCCAATCGGCAGCGCGTCTCCTACGACGGCGCGCGCTTCCACCTCTTCGGGCTGACCAGCCCACCGCTGCCGCGCTTCAGCCACTCGGTGGCGCAGAGCAACGATACCGGGCTGCTGACCCCGTCGATCGGGCTCACCCGGCTCAACGGTGCCGAGCTGGTGTTGCCGTTCAACTTCGCGCTCGGGCCGAACCGCTCGCTCGTCGTCGCGCCGCACCTGTTCTCCTCCGAGATACCGATGATCGAGGCGCGCTACAGCGCGGTCAACGAGCTCGGCGCCTATTCGATCGCGGGCTATGCCACCAGCAGCCGGCGCAGCGAGGACCTTTCCTCCGGTTTCAGCTCGAGCACCGAGCGCGCCTTCCGCGGCTATGTCGACGGCAAGGGCCGGTTCCAGCTCGACCCGAACTGGAGCCTCTCGGGGTCGCTGCGAGTCGTCACCGACCGCACCTTCCTGCGCCGATACGACATATCGAACGACGACCGGCTGCGCACGACCTTCGCGCTGGAGCGGATCGACGCCGACAGCTATCTCTCGCTTGCCGGCTGGGCGGTGCAGACGTTGCGCGTCGGCGATCGCCAGGGGATGCAGCCGGTGGCGCTGCCCGAGTTCGACTATCGCCGCCGCATCGCCGACCCGCTGCTCGGCGGGCTGTTCCAGATCCAGGTCAACACGCTCGCCGTCGGTCGCAAGGCCGGGCAGGACACGCAGCGCGCCTTCGCCAGCGCGCGCTGGGACTGGCGCGGCATCACCGTCCTGGGGCAGGAGGTGACGCTCACCGCCTTCGCGCGCGGCGATGCCTATAATGCGCAGGATACGGTCGCCACGGCGGTGGACCAATATCGCGGCATGGACGGGTTCCAGACGCGCGCGATCGGCGCCTTGGCCGCGGACGTGCGCTGGCCCTTCGTGGGCGAGCTGTTCGGCGGGCTGCAACGCTTCTCGCCGCGCGTCCAGGTCGTCGCCACGCCGCGCACCCGCAACCTGCAGATCCCCAACGAGGACGCGCGCGCGGTCGATCTGGAGGATTCCAACCTCTTCTCGCTCAATCGCTTCCCCGGCTACGACCGGTGGGAGGATTCGAGCCGGGTGACCTATGGCGCCGACTGGTCGCTCGACCTGCCCGGCATCGCGATCACCAGCAACGTCGGGCAGAGCTACCGCCTCAACACGCGCGCGAGCATCCTGCCCGACGGCACCGGCCTGTCCGACCGCTTCTCCGACATCGTCGGGCGCACCAACGTCCGCGTCGGCGAGTTCGTCACGCTCACCCACCGCTATCGGCTCGACAAGAGCAATCTGGCGGTACGCCGCAACGAACTCGACGCCACGGTGGGATCGCGCCGCACCTATGCCACGGTCGGCTATCTGCGGCTCAACCGCGACATCGACGAGCTGGAGGATCTGCAGGACCGCGAGGAGGTGCGGCTCGGCGGACGCGTCGCTTTCGCGCGCTTCTGGTCGATGTGGGGCTCGGCGGTGGTCGATCTGACCGATCGCGCCGAGGACCCGCTGTCGCAGGCGGACGGCTTCACGCCGATCCGTCACCGTCTCGGAGTCGCATATCAGGATGATTGTCTCGATCTGGGCGTGACCTGGCGTCGCGACTATCGGACGGTCGGCGATGCCCGCCGTGGCGACAGCTATCTGTTGACGCTTTCCTTCAAGAACCTCGGCCGCTAAGCCCCTGTTCAGTTCGCTCCGTGCAACAGGTCGCGTACGTCCGGCCGTGCGGGTCTCGCGGTGGACGCGATCGACGGACGGCGATGCGATAGGGATGTCGAGACACACGTGATGACGAAGACGAGGGGCGTGGCGCTGACCCGCCGGATGCTGGCGGCGCTGCTGATGGTGGGGACCGCCGGGGTCGCCATCGCGCAGACCGCGGCCGATCAGGACGGCCCCGAGCAGGGCGCCGGCGCGGTCGATCCGACCGGGCTCGGCCTGCCCGCCAACCTGCAGGTCTTCGGGAATGTCGACCCGAACATCCGCAAGGCCACCGCGATCGTCAACGAGACGGTGATCACGCGCACCGACGTCGACCAGCGCGTCGCGCTGATCGCCGCGGCGAACAACGTCAAACTGTCCGATCAGGAACGCGAGCGGCTCCAGCTCCAGGTGCTGCGCCAGCTCATCGACGAGACGCTCGAGATCCAGCAGGCCAAGACCGCCGACGTCACGATCACCAAGGATCAGATCGACCAGAGCTTCGCGCGCGTCTCGCGCAACTTCGGCAAGACCCCCGAGCAATTCGCCACCTTCCTGCGCGAGAATGGCTCGTCCGACCGCTCGATCCGCCGCCAGATCGAGGGCGAGCTGGCGTGGAACAAGTATCTCAGCCGCCGCGTCGAACCCTTCGTCAACGTCGGTGACGAAGAGGTGAAGGCGATCCTCGACCGGCTCGAGGCGGCCAAGGGAACCGAAGAGTTCCACCTCAACGAGATCTATCTGTCCGCGACGCCCGATCGCCAGGAACAGGTCTTCACCAACGCGCGCCAGCTGATCGCCGAGATCGGCAAGGGACAGGCGCCGTTCGCCTATTTCGCGCGCAACTTCTCCGAAGCCTCGACCCGCGGCGTCGGCGGCGATCTCGGCTGGGTGCGCACCGCACAGCTGCCCGAGGCGCTGGCGCAGGCGGCGACGACGATGCAGGTCGGTCAGGTCGCCGGCCCGGTGGCGACGCCGGGCGGTTTCTCGATCCTCTATCTGGTCGACAAGCGCCGCGTCGGCAGCGCCGACCCGCGCGACGCGCGGCTCAGCCTCAAGCAGATGACGATCAAATTCCCCGCCAACACGACCCAGACGCAGGCGACCGCGCGCACCTCGGCCTTCGCCGAGGCGATCCAGAAGCTGCAGGGCTGCGGCTCGGTGGCGAAGGTCGCGGCGACGCTCAACGCCGAGGTGGTCGACAATGACGCCATCCGCATCCGCGACCTGCCCCCGCCGCTCCAGACGATCATGGTGTCGCTCCAGGTCGGTCAGGCCACGCCGCCCTTCGGTTCGCCGACCGAGGGCGTGCGCACGCTGGTGCTGTGCGGTCGTGACGAGGCGTCGGGCGGTCAGCTGCCGGGCGCGCAGCAGGTGCAGAGCCAGCTCGAGCAACAGCGCGTCAACCTGCGCGCGCAGCAGGCACTCCGCGATCTGCGCCGCGACGCGGTGATCGAGTATCGCTGAGGACCGCCGCGTGACCCAGCCGATCGTCATCTCGATGGGGGATCCCGCGGGGATCGGGCCGGAGACGATCGCCAAGGCGTGGATGGAACGCGAGGCGCGCGCGCTCCCGCCGTTCGTCGCGGTCGGCGACGGGCGCGCGGTGGCACGCGTATGGGACGGGCCGATCGCGCCGGTGAGCGATCTCGCCGCGGTCGACCGCGTCTTCGACGAGGCCTTGCCCGTGCTCACCGTGCAGGACGCGGGCGAGATCGTGCCGGGCCAGCCCGACGCCGACGGCGCGCGCTGCGCGCTCCACGCATTGGAGCTCGCCGCCGGGCTGGTACGCTCGGGCGCGGGCCGCGCGCTGGTGACCGGGCCGGTGTCCAAGTCGCAACTCTACGGCGTCGGCTTCACGCATCCGGGCCAGACCGAGTTCGTCGCCGAGCGCTGCGGCATCGCGCGCGACAATGCGGTGATGATGCTCGCCGGACCGGGGCTGCGCGTGGTGCCGATCACGACCCATGTCGCGCTCGCCTCGGTGTCGGGGCTGCTGAGCGTCGAGCTGATCGTCGCCAAGGCGCGCGTGACCGCGCGCGGGCTGACGCGCAACTTCGGCATCGCCGCGCCGCGGCTCGCCTTCGCGGGCTTCAACCCGCACGCGGGCGAGGACGGCACGATGGGGCGCGAGGAGATCGACGTGATCCGCCCCGCGATCGAGCAGCTCGTCGCCGAGGGCATCGACGCGCGCGGCCCCTTCCCCGCCGACACGATGTTCCACGCGCGCGCGCGCGATCAGTATGACGCGGCCCTGTGCTGCTACCACGACCAGGCGCTGGTGCCGCTCAAGACGCTCCACTTCGACGATGGCGTCAACATCACGCTGGGGCTGCCGATCGTGCGCACCTCGCCCGATCACGGCACCGCCTTCGGTATCGCCGGTACGGGCGTAGCGCACCCCGGCGCGACGATCGCCGCGATCGCCATGGCGGACGCCGCGGCGCGCCAGCGCGCGCTCTGCGCAGCCGCGGCGTGAGTGACGTGCCCGCGCCGGCGGCGCTGCCGCCGCTGCGCGACGTCATCGCGCGCTACGGCCTCAACGCGTCCAAGGCACTGGGGCAGAACTTCCTGTTCGACTCGCAGCTGCTCGCCCGCATCGCGCGCGTCCCCGGCGATCTCGCCGGCGCCGAGGTGCTCGAGGTCGGCCCCGGTCCGGGCGGGCTGACTCGCGCGCTGCTCGCCGCGGGGGCGCGCGTCACCGCGATCGAGCGCGACCGCCGCTGCATCCCCGCACTGGCCGAACTGGGCGCGGCCTATCCGGGGCGGCTCGAGGTGATCGAGGGCGACGCCACCGCGATCGACGCGCGCGCGCTGTTCACGAGCGCGCCGCACATCGTCTCCAACCTGCCCTATAATGTCGGCACGGCGCTGCTGGTCGGCTGGCTATCGGCGGAGTGGCGACCGTGGTGGCAGTCGCTCACGCTGATGTTCCAGCGCGAGGTGGCGGAGCGGATCGTCGCGCCGGTCGGCGGCGACGCTTATGGTCGGCTCGCGGTGCTGGCGCAGTGGCGCGCGAGCGCGCGGATCGCGATGCCGGTGCACCGCTCGGCCTTCACCCCGCCGCCCAAGGTGATGTCGGCGGTGGTCCATCTCGTGCCGGAGGATGCGCCGGAGGGCGTGCGGCTGGAGACGCTCGAGCGGCTGACCGCGGCGGCGTTCGGGCAGCGGCGCAAGATGCTGCGGCAGAGCCTGCGCGGCGTGCCCGGCGCGATCGAAGCGGCCGAGGCGGAGGGGATCGACCCGACGCGTCGCGCGGAGACGGTCAGCGTCGAGGAGTTCGTCGCGGTGGCGCGGCGGCTGGATGGTGATCGGGGCTGAGCGATGGGCGCGGCGCGCTCGATACCCTGTCCCAAGGCGACGATCCGGCAGCCGACGAAGCGGCGCCAGTAGGCCTTTCCCACCCTTCCGTCATCCCGGACTTGTTCCGGGATCCACTGCTCCGCGGCAGCAACTCTCCGAAAGGTACGCGGCGCGGTGGATCCCGGAACAAGTCCGGGATGACGGGAGAGAGGAAGGGGCAAGTGTCGCTTACGAACGACGCGCCGACCTATCGTTCGAGTGGACGAACCCTGCCCACCGCGCTCAGATGAACTCGATCTTCGACACCACGTAATAGCGATCCCCCGCCGGCACCGCGACCTCGACCTCGTCGTCGACGCTGCGCCCGATCAGCGCGCGGCCGAGCGGCGAGTTGTAGCTGATGCGGCCGGTCTTGGCGTCGGCCTCGGTCTGGCCGACGATCTGATAGCGCACCGGCTTGTCGTCCTCGTCGATCAGCGTGACCGTGGCGCCGAACACGATCTTGTCGCCCGACAGGTCGCGCGGGTCGATGATCTGCGCGCGGCTGAGCTTGTCCTCGATGTCGGCGATCGACGCCTCGATCTGGCCCTGCCGCTCCTTGGCAGCGTGATATTCGGCGTTCTCGGAGAGGTCGCCGTGCGCGCGGGCTTCCTCGATCGCGTCGACGATCTGCGGCCGCTCGGTCTTGAGGCGCTTGAGATCAGCGTTCAGCTTCTCATAGCCCTCCTGCAGCATCGGCATCTTCTCGACCGTCGCCATCGTCTATCCTTCGAATAACACCCCCCGAGCGGCCGCGTCGTCGCGACCACCCGCACCATCCGGATTGTCTGGGGATCAGTTGTGCGGCTGCGAATAATAGGCCTGCAGCGGACGCACTTCAAGCTTGCCCCCGGAATTGCCCGCCACACCGGCGCGGATCGCCGCCGCGGCCTGCACCGCCGCCGAGGCGGTGGTGAAATAGGGGATCTTGCCGTTGACCGCCGAGGCGCGGATCGGCTGCGAGTCCTTGAGGCTCTGCCACCCTTCGGTGGTGTTGAAGATCAAGTCGATCTTGCCGTCCTTGATGCGGTCGACGATGTGCGGCCGCCCCTGCGCCACCTTGTTGATCCGCTCGACCGGTAGCCCGGCGCGCTCGAGATGATCGGCGGTGCCCGCGGTGGCGACGATCGCGAAGCCGGCCTCGACCAAGGCGCGCACCGCCGGCACGATCGCCTCCTTGTCACCCTGCTTCACGCTGACGAACACCGCGCCGCCGCTCGGCAGCACCGTCCCCGCGCCGAGCTGTGACTTGGCGAAGGCGGTGGTGAAGTCGCGGTCGATCCCCATCACCTCGCCCGTGCTCTTCATCTCGGGCGACAGCACCGGATCGATCCCGGGGAAGCGGCTGAACGGGAACACCGCCTCCTTCACCGCGAAATAGTCGATGTCGCGGTCGATCGCGGGCAGATCGGCGAGCTTCTCGCCCGCCATCACGCGCGCCGCGATCTTGGCGATCGGCGCGCCGATCGCCTTGGCGACGAACGGCACCGTCCGGCTGGCGCGCGGGTTGACCTCGATGAGGTAGACCAGCCCATCCTTCACCGCGAACTGGATGTTCATCAGCCCGCGCACCGACAGGCCGTTGGCCAGCGCCTCGGCCTGGCGCTCGATCTCGGCGACGATCTCGGGCGCGAGCGAATAGGGCGGGATCGAGCAGGCGCTGTCGCCCGAATGGACCCCCGCCTCCTCGATATGCTGGAGCACGCCGGCGACCACCACCTGATCGCCGTCGCAGATCGCGTCGACGTCGACCTCGACCGCGTCGCGCAGATATTGGTCGATCAAAACTGGAGCATCGCCAGACACTTGCACCGCGGTCTGGATATAATCCTCGAGCTGCTGGTCGCTGTCGACGATCTCCATCGCGCGCCCGCCGAGCACGTAGCTCGGCCGCATCAGCACCGGATAGCCGATGCGGTTGGCGACGTTGAGCGCTTCCTCGCGGCTGCGCGCGATGCCGTTGGCGGGCTGGAGCAGCTTGAGCCGGTTGACCAGAGCGGCGAAGCGCTCGCGGTCCTCGGCGAGATCGATCGCGTCGGGCGAGGTGCCGAGGATCGGGATGCCCGCCTGCTCCAGCGCGCGCGCGAGGTTGAGCGGGGTCTGGCCGCCGAACTGGACGATCACGCCGACCAGTTCGCCCGACTGCTGCTCGACGTGGAGGATCTCGAGCACGTCCTCGGCGGTGAGCGGCTCGAAATAGAGCCGGTCCGAGGTGTCATAGTCGGTGCTCACCGTCTCCGGGTTGCAGTTGACCATGATCGTCTCATAGCCCTGGTCCGCCAGCGCGAAGCAGGCGTGGCAGCAGCAATAGTCGAACTCGATCCCCTGCCCGATCCGGTTCGGGCCGCCGCCCAGGATCACGATCTTGCGCCGGTCGCTCGGCTGCGCCTCGTTCTCGGGCTCGCCGAACATCGGCGCCTCGTAGGTCGAGTACATGTACGGCGTCTTGGCCTCGAACTCCGCAGCGCAGGTGTCGATGCGCTTGAAGACCGGGCGCACGCCGAGCTTGACGCGGTGCTGGCGCACCTCCTCCTCGGTGACGCCGCCGGTCATCGCCTTGACCGCCTCGTGGATCAGCCCCGAGCCGCGCGCGATGCCGCGCTCCATGCCGCGCAGATTGGCCGACTGGAGCGCGAGCCAGGCGAGCCTTTTGTCGGAGAAGCCCATTGCCTTCAGTTGGCGCATGCCGGGCGCGTCGATCGGCAGGCCGTTCGCCATCACTTCGCCCTCGGCGGCGACGATCTCGGCGATCCGCTCGAGGAACCAGGGGTCGTATTTGGCGATGGCGTGGACCTCGGCGACGGTGAAGCCTTCCCGAAGCGCCTGCGCCGCCACCAGCAGCCGGTCGGGCGTCGGCGCGGCCAGCGCGGCCTCGATCTCGGCGCGCGGCGCGCCGGCGAGCCGCTCGACCTGGTTGAAGCCCGACAGGCCGGTCTCTAGCCCGCGCAGCGCCTTCTGCATCGACTCATGGATGTTGCGCCCGATCGCCATCACCTCGCCGACCGACTTCATCGCGGTGCCCAGCGTCGCCTGCGCGCCCTTGAACTTCTCGAAGGCGAAGCGCGGGATCTTGGTGACGACATAGTCGATCGTCGGTTCGAACGAGGCCGGGGTAGCGCCGGTGATGTCGTTCTCGATCTCGTCGAGCGTGTAGCCCACCGCCAGCTTGGCGGCGACCTTGGCGATCGGGAAGCCGGTCGCCTTGCTCGCCAGCGCCGAGGAGCGCGACACGCGCGGGTTCATCTCGATGACGATGAGCCGCCCGTCCTTGGGGTTGACCGCGAACTGGACGTTGGAGCCGCCGGTCTCGACGCCGATCTCGCGCAGCACCGCGATGCTGGCGTTGCGCATGATCTGATATTCCTTGTCGGTCAGCGTCAGCGCCGGCGCGACGGTGATGGAATCGCCGGTGTGGACGCCCATCGGATCGATGTTCTCGATCGAGCAGATGATGATGCAATTGTCCGCGCGGTCGCGGACCACCTCCATCTCATATTCCTTCCAGCCGAGCAGCGATTCCTCGATCAGCACCTCGGTGGTGGGCGAGGCGTCGAGCCCCTTGCGGACGATCTCGAGGAACTCCTCGCGGTTATAGGCGACGCCGCCGCCCGTGCCGCCGAGCGTGAAGCTGGGGCGGATGATCGCGGGCAGTCCGACCTTGTCGAGTCCCGCCAGCGCCTCGGCCTCAGTGTGGGCGATATGGCTGCGCGCGCTCTCCAGCCCGATCTTGTCCATCGCGTCGCGGAACTTGAGCCGGTCCTCGGCCTTGTCGATCGCCTCGGCGTCGGCGCCGATCATCTGGACGCCGTATTTCTCCAGCGTGCCGTCGCGGAACAGCGCCAGCGCGGTGTTGAGCGCAGTCTGTCCGCCCATGGTCGGGAGCACCGCGTCGGGGCGCTCCTTGGCGATGATGGTGGCGACCACCTCGGGGGTGATCGGCTCGACATAGGTGGCGTCAGCCAGCTCGGGGTCGGTCATGATCGTCGCCGGGTTCGAATTGACCAGGACGATGCGATAGCCCTCTTCCTTGAGCGCCTTGATCGCCTGCGTGCCGGAATAGTCGAACTCGCACGCCTGGCCGATGATGATCGGCCCCGCGCCGATGACGAGGATCGAGGAGATGTCGGTGCGTTTGGGCATTACTCAGCTCTATCGCGATATGATAGGAACGGGCCAGCAACGGAGCGCCGGCGGCGATGGAACGGTTCACGGTGGAGATCGGCGACGAGGCCACGCGCGCCTTGCGTGACCGTGCCGAGAGCCATGGCCGCTCGGTCGAGGAAGAGATCGGCGGGCTGGTCCAGCGCAGCGCGGCCAAGCGGACCGACGACGATTGGGTCAGCGAGTTGATCGCCATGACCCGTCCCGGCGTCGAGATCGACTGGCCGGCGCGGACGATCGAGCAGCGCAGCGTGCCGTTCCTCTACGATGATTTTGATTGATACCAACGTCTTCAGCGAACTCGCGCGCCCCATTCCGGCTCTGCGGGTGGTGGACTGGCTGTTCGAGCACCGACGCAGGACCTTGCTGTCCACGGTCGTAGTGGCCGAGATCACCGCCGGCATCTGCACGACGCGCGGTCGCGCCAAACGCGAGCTCCTCGCCGCTTGGCTCGAGCGATTGATCGAGACACATGTCGCGCGGCTCGTGCCGTTCGACATTGCCGCGGCACGCCGCTGGGGCGAGATGACGGGCGCGATGATCGTCACCGACCTCCGCGCGCGATACCCGGACAGCCTGCTCGCGGCGCAGGCTCTGTCGCTCGGCGTCCCACTGGCGACACGCAACACGTCGGACTTCGTGATGATGGGCGTCTCGCTCATCAATCCGTGGGATCCTTGAGCGGCGTCAACGCTCCCACGAAGCGCTCAAACAAATACAGGCTGTCCTGCGGCCCCGGGCTCGCCTCGGGGTGATATTGCACGCTGAACGCGGGCCGGTCGGTCAGCTCGAGCCCGGCGTTGCTGCCGTCGAACAGCGAGACGTGCGTCTCGCGCGCGTTGGCGGGCAGCGTCGCGCGCTCGACCGCGAAGCCGTGGTTCATGCTGGTGATCTCGACCGCGCCGTCGCTCAGCCGCTTGACCGGGTGGTTGGCGCCGCGGTGCCCCTGGAACATCTTGGTCGTACGCGCCCCCACCGCCAGCGCGAGCAGCTGATGGCCGAGGCAGATGCCGAACAGCGGCTTGCCGGTGTCGAGCAGCTGACGGATCACCGGCACGGCGTATTCGCCCGTGGCGGCGGGGTCGCCGGGGCCGTTGGAGAGGAAGATGCCGTCGGGCGCGAGCGCCATGATCTCGTCGAAGGTCGCGGTCGCGGGCACCACCGACACCTTCGCCCCGGCCTGAACCAAGTTGCGGAAGATGTTGAACTTGCTGCCGTAATCCACCGCGACCACGTGCGGTCGCGCGCCCTCGCCGGCGCCGTCATAGCCGAAGCCGAGCCGCCAGATGCCGCCCTCCCAGCTACCGTGCGTCTCGCGCGTGACGTCCTTGGCGAGGTCCATGCCCTCCAGCCCGGGCCAGCCGCGCGCCAGCTTGAGCAGCAGGTCGAGGTCGAACTGCCCGTCGGGCGCATGCGCCACCACGCCGGTCGGCGCCCCGCCGCCGCGGATGCGCCGCGTCAGCGCGCGCGTGTCCACCCCCGCCAGCCCGATCCGCGCATGCCGCTCCATCCAGCCGTCTAGATTCTCCATCGCGCGGAAGTTGCTCGGCGCGGTCGGGTCCTCGCGCACGATCATGCCGAGCGCGTGCGGGTTGTCGGCCTCGACGTCGTCCGGGTTGGCCCCGACATTGCCGATATGCGGGAAGGTGAAGGTGATGATCTGACCGGCGAAGCTCGGGTCGGTCATGATCTCCTGGTAACCCGTCATGGCGGTGTGGAAGCACACTTCGCCCACCGCCTGGCCGGTCGCGCCGAAGCCGCGGCCCCACGCCACCTCGCCGCTGGCGAGGACGAGGACACCCGTCGCTCCATCCGGTCTGGGCGCGTGCGGAAACGTGGCGTCGGCCATGGCAGGCGGGCACTCCTTGTGTGGGTCGGCAATGTCGCTAAGCCCCGCCCGCTAGAGACGCGCGCCGGACGCGTCAATCGGTTAAGGACACGGGTATGATTCGGGACGACATCAAGGCCGCGCAGATCGCGGCGATGAAGGCGGGCGACAAGGAGGCGCGCGCCACCATCGGGCTGATCCAGGCGGCGGTGAAGAATCGTGACATCGAGCTGCGCACCGGCGCGGCGCCGGCGGACGACGACGCGGTCGTGGTCGAGGTGCTGCAGAAGATGGTGAAACAGCGCCGCGAGTCGATCGCGATGTACGAGCAGGGCGGCCGCCCCGAGCTGGCCGCGGCCGAGCAGGCCGAGGTGGCGGTGATCGAGCGCTTCCTGCCGCAGCAGATGAGCGAGGAGGAGACCCGCGCCGCGATCGAGTCGATCAAGGCCGAGCTGGGCGCTGGCGGCATGAAGGACATGGGCCGGGTGATGGCCGAGCTGAAGGCGCGTCACGCCAGCACGCTCGACATGAGCAAGGCGAGCGCGCTGGTGAAGGCGGCGCTGGCGGGGTGAGACCGGGGGCCGGGTGAGGCTTCGCGCGGGGGCGCGGGGAGGCGCAGTGGTTCGAGCGCTTCGCCCCCACACCGCCGTCATCCCGGACTTGTTCCGGGATCCACCGAGCCGCACTTCCGGAAAGCGTTGCGCCCGCGGAACAGTGGATCCCGGAACAAGTCCGGGATGACGGTAGGAGGTGTTCCGGTGTGACGACCGGACGGGGTGAAAACACCCCGTCCCACTGCGACACATTGCCCTCCGCGCGCCCCTGCGTCATAAGGGGTATAATGCGACGGTGAGTCTCACCCCCGCCTTCCTCGACGAGCTGCGCGCGCGCACCTCGCTCACCGCGCTGGTCGGCAAGACGGTCAAGCTCACCCGCGCCGGGCGCGAGTCGAAGGGCTGCTGCCCCTTCCACAACGAGAAGACGCCCAGCTTCTACGTCAACGACGACAAGGGCTTCTATCACTGTTTCGGCTGCTCGGCGCACGGCGACGCGATCCGCTGGCTGACCGATCACCAGGGCCTGCCCTTCATCGACGCGGTCAAGGAACTCGCCGCCGCGGCGGGGATGGAGATGCCCGCGCAGGACCGCCAGTCGGCTGAGCGCGCCGAGCGCGCCAAGTCGCTCCACGACGTGATGCAGGCCGCGGCCGACTTCTTCACTCAGCAGCTCGGCAGCAGCGAGGGCGCCGCCGCACGCGCCTTGCTCGACAAGCGCGGGGTGAGCGGGGCGACGCAGCGAAGCTTCGGCTTCGGCTACGCGCCCGACTCGCGCACCCGGCTGCGCGCGGCGCTCAAGGATTTCGGCGACGCCATGCTGATCGAGGCGGGGCTGCTGATCCAGGTCGAGGGCAAGGAGCCCTACGATCGCTTCCGCGGCCGGCTGATGATCCCGATCCGCGACCCGCGCGGCCGCGTCATCGCCTTCGGTGGGCGCATCATCGGCGACGGCGAGCCCAAATACCTCAACTCGCCCGACACCCCGCTCTTCGACAAGGGCCGCACGCTCTACAACCTCGACCGCGCCGCCGCGGCCGCGCGCAAGGCCGAGCGGCTGTTCGTCGTCGAGGGCTATATGGACGCGGTCGCGCTGGCGCAGCACGGCATCGGCGAGGCGGTGGCGCCGCTCGGCACGGCGCTCACCGAGGCGCAGCTCGAGCGGCTGTGGCGCGTCGTCGACGTGCCCTATGTCTGCCTCGACGGCGACGCGGCCGGGCAGAAAGCCGCGATCCGCGCGGCGCAGCGCGCGCTGCCCTTGCTCGCGCCGGGGCGCAGCCTCGCCTTCGTCACTCTGCCCGAGGGGCAGGACCCCGACGACCTCATGCGCGCGCAGGGGCCGGGCGCGTTCGAGTCGCTGGTGCGGAGCGCGCAGCCGCTGGTGGACCGGCTGTGGCAGCACGAGCTCGCCGCCGAGCCGCTGACCACGCCCGAGCAACGCGCCGGCTTCAAGCGCCGCCTCGGCGACCTCGTCCAGTCGATCACCGACCCGAGCGTGCGCGCCGAGTATCAGGCCGAGTTCCGACACCGCTTCGACGAGCAGTTCGCGCGCACCCGCCAGCCGTTCCAGCAGCGCACGCCCTTCTACCCGATGGCGCAGCGTCGCCCCGGGCAGAAGTGGACGCCCCCGCCCCCGCCGGTCACCGAGGACGCCAAGCGCGTCGGCGCCGCGGGCGGGATCGACCGCGTGCTCGCCAAGGCGGTGCTCGCCGGGCTGGTCCGCCACCCCGCCGAGATCGCGCGCCACATGGAGGTGCTGGGCGGCCTGCGCCTCGCCGAGGGGGCGCTCGGGCGGCTATTCGAGGCGGTGGTGGATGTCGCGCTGGAGGATCGTCGCGGCGATCCGCTTGATAGCGGACGGCTCGTCACCATATTGGCGCGGTCCGGTTTCGATACGGTCGCGCATGACCTCTTGAGAGCCGATACGATGCCCTATTCGTTCACGCGCGCCGGCGCCGACGAGAAGCAGGCGCGTGACGACCTCGACGAGGCGATCGCGATCCTGGTCGCCCGGCCGGAGGTCGATGCTGCGCTGGCGGAAGCAACTTCCGCGATGAAGGCGCGCTTCACCGCCGAGGCGTTCGAACGACAAGTGGCGTTGGTGAACGAACAACGCGCGCTGGATGAGCGGCTTGCAAATCTGGTGCAGGCAAACGAAGACGCCCGCGCGCTCGGACTTGAGGACGATTGATGGCGAAGATGAACGGTGGCGGTGGTGACGAGGGCGCGGAAGTGGCCGACGCTCCGCTGATCGATCTGAACGACGCGAGCGTCAAGAAGCTGATCGCGCGCGCCAAGAAGCGCGGCTACATCACCTACGACCAGCTCAACGAGGCGCTGCCGCAGGACCAGATGTCCTCGGACCAGCTCGAGGACGTGATGTCCGCGCTCAACGAGATGGGCGTCAACATCGTCGAGAACGAGGAAGCCGGCGAGGACGGCGAGCCGGAGGAGCGCGCCGACGACGACGAGGCCGAGCCGGTCGACAATGAGTCCGATTCCGACGGCACCGCCCCCGCCCCCGAGGCGAAGAAGAAAGAGACGATCGACCGCACCGACGATCCGGTGCGGATGTACCTGCGCGAGATGGGCGCGGTGGAGCTGCTCAGCCGCGAGGGCGAGATCGCGATCGCCAAGCGCATCGAGGCAGGGCGCGACACGATGATCCTCGGGCTGTGCGAGAGCCCGATCACCTTCAACGCCATCATCGACTGGTCGACCGCGCTCAACGAGGGCACGATGCAGCTGCGCGAGATCGTCGATCTCGACGCGATGCTGTCCAAGGGGCCGTCGGCCGAGCAGGTCGAGGGCGCCGAGGACGACAGCGGCGAGATCAGCGAGTCGAGCACCGGCCCGTCGTTCAAGGAGGAGGAGGAGCCCGAGGAGGCGCCCGCCGACGACGAGGACGACATGACCGAGCGCCGCGCGCCGCGGCCGTCCGACGACGAGGAAGAGGACAATACGCTCAGCCTCGCGCAGATGGAGGAGACGCTCAAGCCGCTCGCGCTCGAGAAGTTCGCCAACATCACCGCGATCTACCGCAACTTCTCGAAGATGCAGGAGAGCCGGCTCGACGCGATGGCGTCGGGCGCGGACCTGTCCGACGCGCAGGAGCGCAAGTACCAGAAGCTGCGCGAGGACCTCACCGCCGAGGTGGAGAGCGTGCAGTTCCACCAGAGCAAGATCGAATATCTGGTCGACCAGCTCTACAGCTACAACCGGCGCCTCACCGCGCTGGGCGGGCAGATGCTGCGGCTGGCCGAGCGGCACAAGGTGAACCGCAAGGACTTCCTCGACCAGTATATGGGCCATGAGCTCGACGAGGGCTTCCTCGACGCGGTGCGCGGGCGCGACAAGAAATGGGCCGCCTTCGCCACCAACGAGGCGCCCGCGATCGATCGCATCCGCACCGAGATCAGCGAGATCAGCCAGCAGACCGGCATGGCGCTCGCCGAGTTCCGCCGCATCGTCAACATGGTGCAGAAGGGCGAGCGCGAGGCGCGGATCGCCAAGAAGGAGATGGTCGAGGCCAATCTTCGGCTCGTGATCTCGATCGCCAAGAAGTACACCAACCGCGGCCTGCAATTCCTCGACCTCATCCAGGAGGGCAATATCGGCCTGATGAAGGCGGTCGACAAGTTCGAGTATCGCCGCGGCTACAAGTTCAGCACCTATGCGACCTGGTGGATCCGCCAGGCGATCACCCGCTCGATCGCGGATCAGGCCCGCACGATCCGCATCCCGGTCCATATGATCGAGACGATCAACAAGCTGGTCCGCACCAGCCGCCAGTTCCTCCACGAGCAGGGCCGCGAGCCCACGCCCGAGGAAATGGCGGAGCGCCTGAGCATGCCGCTCGAGAAGGTGCGCAAGGTGATGAAGATCGCCAAGGAGCCGATCAGCCTCGAGACGCCGATCGGCGACGAGGAGGATTCGCATCTCGGCGACTTCATCGAGGACAAGAATGCGGTGATCCCGGTCGACGCCGCGATCCAGGCCAACCTCAAGGAGACGGTGACGCGCGTGCTCGCCTCGCTCACCCCGCGCGAGGAGCGCGTGCTGCGCATGCGCTTCGGCATCGGCATGAACACCGATCACACGCTCGAGGAGGTCGGCCAGCAATTCTCGGTGACGCGCGAGCGCATCCGCCAGATCGAGGCCAAGGCGCTGCGCAAGCTCAAGCACCCGAGCCGCAGCCGCAAGATGCGATCCTTCCTCGACCAGTGATCGCGATCCGGCGGGCGTCCGCGCCCGCCGGCGATTGCCACCGTTACGGCGGCGTCCGTCGCGTAGCTTCGTGCGATTACCACCACCGCGGCAACGACGTGCTTTCCATGGAAAGCCGTCGATGTCAGTTATTTGCTTCATGGACGAGTTGGTGGGGCGCCGACCCGACGGTCGGCTGCAAGTGACCGCTTCCGCGCTGGTGCGCCATTTCGGCGAATGGCAGGAGCGTGCGGCGCGCACCCCCGTCTATGTCCTTCACCACGGCCGCCCGCGGCTCGTGCTGCTCGGAGTCGACCTGCTCGATCGCGCCGCGGTCGACGAGGCGGCCGTGATGCCCCCGCCTCCCCCGCTGCTCACCGCGGTGCTCGATGGCATCGATCTGCCGCTGCTCCTGCTGGACCAGCGCGGCGAGATGGGCATCGCCAACGCCGCCGCGCGCGCGCGCTTCGGCGATCAGGTAGCGACCGGGCGCGCGCTCGTCGCGCTGTCGAGCCGTGACGGCGGCGCGCTGGCCGCCGCGATCCACCGGGTGCTCGACGGCGCCGGGGCGCAGCGCGTCGCGCTCGTCGCCGATCGCTTTCCCGAGCGGCTGTTGCGCATCGTGGTCGAGCCGCTGCCCGAGGGCTGTCTCGTGCGGATCGAGGATGCGAGTGCCGAGCGCGAGGCGCGCATCGCGGTCGCCGAGCGCGACGCGATCGTCGCCGCCGTCGAGGCAACCGGGCTCGCCGCGATCGCGCGGGTCAGCCTGCGTGGCTACCTCACGGCCCCGCGCCCCGCGCTCGCTGCGCTGCTGCGACGGCCGGTGGAGGAACTCGCCGGCGCGCGTTTCCTCACCCTCGTCGATCCGGCCGATCGTCCCGCGCTCGGCGAATCGCTCGAACTGGCCAGCGGCGGCAGCGAGACCGCCGCGCGCCCGGCGCGCCTGCTGACCGGCAATGGCGAAGCGCTCGCGACAAGGGTGGGATTCTGGCCGATGCGGGTCGGCGGGCGCGTCGAGGAGGTGGTCGCCGCGCTCGCCGCGGCGGCCGCGTAAACCGCCCCTTTACGTCGATCGGCTAGGTGCCGGAGCGCGGACAGACGGGTGCCGCGCCTGGGCGGAGACACGAGACATGGCGGACGCGAGCGAGCGCGCGGACGCGGGGTGGGACGATGCGATCCTGACGGCCGTCGCGCGCGACGGCACCGCCGGGGCACGTCATGCCGCGGGCTTGAGCGACACGCAGGCGCCGCTGCGTGACCTCGCCGACGCCGTCCACGCCTTGTGTGTCGTGCACGGCACCTTCCCCGGTCTGGTCGATCACGCCAAAGCGCACGGCGTCGACGCGCTGGCGGCATCGTGGATGCAGCGCGCCGCCGCGGCGATGGCGGACGAGCGCGCGCTGCTGGTGCGGCTGACCGCCGCGGTCGGCCCCCTGCCCTCGACCCCGGGTCAGGCGCATGCCGCGGCGACGATCCTGCAGCAGCGCGACACGCTGGCGCTGCTCGCGCGATCGGACCGCGTCGGCTGTGCCACCGGCGCGACCTTGGCCTTCGTGCTCGACTGGGCCGCGATCCGTGCGGTGCTCGACAGCTGCGCGCGCCGCGTCGCTCAGCCCGAATCGCCCAGCTTCGCGCCGGTCCGGGACGAGGCGGAGGTCGCGCTGCGCGCGCTCGACCTGGCTCCCGCGCGCCTCCGCGCGCTCACCTTCGGCGCGGAGCAGCTGCTCGCCCAGCACCGTGGGCTGTGGCAGCTGCTGGAGGCGCGTGCCGCCGCTCGCGCCGGGTAAGGCGCGGGTTGCGTGCTGCGCCCGCGCGCCGCATGACGTCGTGATGGAGCGTTTCGAGGGTACGAGCGACTATGTCGCCACCGACGACCTCAAGGTCGCGGTCAACGCCGCGGTGCGGTTGCGCCGTCCGCTGCTCGTCAAGGGTGAGCCAGGAACGGGCAAGACCGTGCTCGCGCACGAGATCGCGCGCGCGACCGGTCATGAACTGATCGAGTGGAGCGTCAAATCCACCACCAAGGCGCATCAGGGCCTGTATGAGTATGACGCGGTGGCGCGGCTGCGCGACGGCCAGCTCGGTGACCCGCGCGTCCACGATATCGCGCATTACATCCGCCGCGGCAAATTGTGGGAGGCGTTCGAGCGCGACACGCCCGCGGTGCTGCTGATCGACGAGATCGACAAGGCCGACATCGAGTTCCCCAACGATCTGCTCCAGGAACTCGATCGCATGGAGTTCCATGTCTACGAGACCGGGCAGACGGTCCGCGCCACCGAGCGGCCGATCGTGGTGATCACCTCGAACAACGAGAAGGAACTGCCCGACGCCTTTCTGCGACGCTGCTTCTTCCATTACATCCGGTTTCCCGACCGCGACACGATGCAGGCGATCGTCGACGTCCATTTCCCCGGCATCCAGAAGACGCTGGTGAGCCGCGCGCTCGACCTCTTCTACGAGGTGCGCGAGGTGCCCGGCATCAAGAAGAAGCCGTCCACCAGCGAGCTGCTCGACTGGCTGCGCCTGCTGCTCCACGAGGATCTGCCGCTCGAGACGCTCCAGCAGCGTGACCCCACCAAGGCGATCCCGCCGCTCCACGGCGCGCTGCTCAAGAACGAGCAGGACGTCATGCTGTTCGAGCGGCTCGCCTTCATGGCGCGGCGGGGAACGCGCGGCTGAGCCGGGGCGGCATGTTCCTCGCCTTCCTCGACTCGCTGCGCGCCGCGGGGATCCCGGCGAGCCTCAAGGAGCATCTGCTCCTGCTCGAGGCGCTCGACGCCGAGGTGATCGACCGGTCGCCCGAGCAATTCTATTATCTCAGCCGCGCGGTCTACGTGAAGGACGAGGCGCTGCTCGACCGCTTCGACCGCGTCTTCGAGGCGGTGTTTCGCGGCGCGCTCGCGCCGGAGGGCGTCGCGCCCGTCGCGCTGCCGGAGGAATGGCTCCGCGCGGTGGCGCAGCGGCATCTCACCCCCGAGCAGCGCGCCGCGATCGAGTCGCTGGGCGACTGGGACGCGATCATGCGCACCTTGCGCGAGCGGCTCGCCGAGCAGCAGGGCCGCCATCAGGGCGGCAGCAAGTGGATCGGGACGGGCGGCACCAGCGCGTTCGGCAACGCCGGCTACAACCCGGAAGGCGTGCGGATCGGCGGCGATTCGACCCAGGGCCGCGCGGTCAAGCTGTGGGAGCAGCGCGCCTTCCGCGATCTCGACCGCGATCGCGCGCTAGGCACGCGCAACCTCCAGGTGGCGCTGCGGCGGCTGCGACGCTTCGCGCGCGAGGGCGCCGCCGACGAGCTCGACATCGACGCGACGATCGACGGCACCGCGCGCCAGGGCTGGCTCGACGTTCGCCTCCGGCCCGAGCGGCGCAACGCGGTCAAGCTGCTGCTCTTCCTCGACGTCGGCGGGTCGATGGATCCCTTCGTCACGCAATGCGAGCAATTGTTCTCCGCCGCGACCAGCGAGTTCCGCGACCTCGAGTTCTTCTACTTCCACAATTGCGTCTACGAGGGCGTGTGGAAGGAGAACCGTCGCCGCTTCGACGCGCGGATCCCGACGCTGGACCTGCTCCACACCTACGGCCGCGACTATAAATTGCTGTTCGTCGGCGACGCGGCGATGAGCCCTTATGAGATCACCCATCCCGGCGGCTCGGTCGAGCACCACAATGACGAGGCCGGTGCGCTGTGGCTGCGCCGGCTGACCGAAGCCTATCCCGCCGCGGCCTGGCTCAATCCCGCGCCGGTCGCGCAATGGGTGTATACCGCCTCCACCGCGCTGATCCGCGACCTGATGGCGGATCGCATGTACCCGCTGACAATCGAGGGGATCGACGCCGCCACCCGCACGCTGGCGCGGCGGCGCTGAGCCGCGCTCAGCCGCGCCAGACCCGTAGCGGCGCCCCCGGGCGCAACCCGCCCTGGTGCGCGGGGCAGCGCGTGTAGCGGAAGGCCTTGTCGACGCAGAGCCAGAGCTCGTCGAGCCAGCCCTGCTTGGTCGCGGTGACGCGCATCATGTCGGGGCGCATCCCCGGGTTCACGCGCGCCACCGCCGCGGCCATCGCGCCCGCGGTCAGCGGCCGGCGCGACAATGCCGCCATGTCGGGGAAGCGCAGCCGCCCGTACATCGCGTTCGACTGGGTGAAGTAGCGCTCGGGGGAATAGCCCGCCATGCAGGTGCCGTGCTTGGCCCATTCGTGCTGGAGCAGCTGCGCCGAGGGAGTCGCGCAGAGATGCCGCCGCAGCACCGCCGTCGGCAGGATCGGGGTGGCGCGACAATATTGCGGCCACTCCTTGCCCGTACCGTCGGGCCACAGGCCGTGGAGCACGAAACCGAAGCGATTGCCCGAGCCGCACTGGAAGCGCGCGTCGCGATCGTCGCCGTGGTCGCGGCAATATTGCGGGCTCCACGTCACCGCCAGCGTGTAGCTGCCGATCGGCACGCGCCGCGCGGGCTGGCGTGGGCTCGGCAGATCCGGCCGCGGCGCGGCGATCGTCTCCGGCAGCGCGCAGGAGAGCGCTTGCGCTCCCGCGCTCCCCGGCAGCGCTACCAGCGCCGCAGCAGCCATCCAGCGCGTCATGCCAGCTCCTCCCGATCCCCGTCCGACGCGTCCTGGTCGTCCGCCACGTCCAACCCGAACCAGTCGCGCGACGCGGGCGCGAACAGCTGCGCCACCGCGGTCGCTTCGAGTGCGACCCGCACCAGCCCGAGCAGCGTGGTCAGCGCGACCGGCGCGCCGAACAGGCCGGGCAGCAACGTCAGCAGATGGAGCGCTGTCAGCAATACCACCATCCAGCGCACCCAGGCGATCCCGCGTCGCGCCACCGCATACCATTGGAACAGCGCGATCGCGACGTTGAGCCCCAGCGCCGCGACGAGCATCCAGCCGAAGCCGGCGGTGCGCGGGTCCGCCGCGAGCTGGGTCGAAAGCTGATCCCAGGTCAGCGCCCAGATGAGCAGCCCCAGCGCGAAGGAAGCCAGGTACAGCCGCTCGAAACGGACGATCGGGGGCGGACGCGTCACGATGACCTCTCATGGTTGCGCGCGCGCTCTGCGCTGGCGGGCGCGCCGACGCAAGCGAGCACATGCTGTCGTTCCCGGCTTTGTTCACCGCTGACCTTGCCAGATCCACGAAACCGCCGGGGGCAAGGCGAGCAGGGCCGACGCGACGGTCTCGAGCAGGAGCCTCATGGTCGTGACGTAGAGCGGCCAGGCGACCCGCGCGGGCATCGCCGTCGGGTACCATGTCGTCGGGGACAGAATGAGTTCTCGACGGGCGACGAGATGGATGACGGCGAGAGTCATCAGCATCACCCAGGCGACGCGACTACGCCGCCGCGCCACCAGAAGCGCGAGCGACAGCGTCACCACCGCAAGGCCGACCTGTATCACCAGCGCAGCGGCGTACCACATCACGGGCGCGTTCGGTCCTGAGCCTATGGGCGCAAGCTGCAACAGATAACACAGCGCCACCGCATAATAGCATGACGCAGCGAGGGAGATCGGAAGCGGCGCGGCTGCCGTGATCACGCCATCCGCTCGCGCCGCTCCTGCTTCCCGCGCCCGCCACGCTTCTCCCATCGCCCATACCTCCCGGGCTATTGTAGACGCGCCGCGCGGGGAGGCTGACTCACGCCGCGGCGACGTCGAGCCCGATATCCGCGGCCGGTGCCGACTGGGTGATGCGCCCGACGCTGACATAGGTCACCCCGGTCGCGCCGATCGCACCGATCGTCTGCAGCGACACGCCCCCAGAAGCCTCGGTCGGCACACGCCCCCCGACCAGCGCTACCGCCTCGCGCAGCACCGCGGGCGGCATGTTGTCGAGCAGCAGGTGCGTCGCCCCGGCGTCGAGCGCGGGCAGGATCTGGTCGAGCCGATCGACCTCGACGATGATGTCCGCGATCCCCGCGGCGCGCGCGAGCGCCGCGGCGCGGCCGACACCGCCCGCGACCGCGACGTGATTGTCCTTGATCATCGCCGCGTCCCACAGGCCCATGCGATGGTTGCGCGCCCCGCCCGTGCGCGTGGCATATTTCTCCAGCCGGCGCAGCCCGGGGATCGTCTTGCGCGTGTCGAGCAGCGTCGCGCCCGTCCCCGCCAGCGCGGCGACATAGGTGGCGGTCAGCGTCGCGATCCCGGACAGGTGCTGGACCGTGTTGAGCGCGGATCGTTCCGCGGTGAGGATCGCACGCGCCGCGCCAGTGACGCGCAGCAGCGCGGTACCGGGCGCGACGCGCTCGCCGTCGCGCACCAGCGGCTCGATCATCGCGGCGGGATCGAGCCGGCGGAAGAAAGCGGCGGCGAGTTCGAGCCCGCACACCGTGATCGCGTCGCGGCTGTCCATCACCGCGGTGAAGCGCGCCTCCGCCGGGATCACTGCCGCGGAGGTGATGTCGCCCGCGTCGCCGAGATCCTCGGCCAGCGTCGCGGCGACGAAGGCAGCGGTGTCGAACCCGTCGAGCGCGAAGGTCATGGCAGCACCTCGCCCGGGGCGACGCCCCACAGCCGCTCGGTCTGGACGAAGCCCGCCTGCCCGTGGACGTCGAACCGGCACCAACCGTTGCCGCACTGGCTCAATCGCCCGACCACCCCCGGCTGCGCGCGCCACAGGACGTGCGGCCCGCCGGGGCGGTCGCGCAGCTCGGCAGGCTCGCCCCCGGTGACGATCGCGGTGCGCGTGTGGCTGACCAGCGTCCCGAGCATCCAGCCCTGCGTCCCGCCCGGATCCTCCACCCTGCGCCATTCCTTGAACACCGCGACGACGCGCACCGGCAGGTCGGCGCGGACATAGACCCAGCTCGACGGGAAGGTGCGCCCCGGCCCGGTCCGCATCCGCGCGCGCGACGGGCTGAGCGAGGCATAATAAGGCGGCTCGCGCTGATCGGGCGCGGCGTCCGCCGCCACGCCGCACGCCAGTGCCGCCACCATCACCGCCGCCGCCAGGGCGCGGCGTGCCGCTGAGATCCCGCTGTTCACCCTCGATCTCCTATGCGGCGCGCGAGCCGCCATCAACCGTCTACCCGTTGACGCCCGTCCGGGGCTGCGCCAATTCGGGCGCATGGCCGATCTGCGACGCTGCGCCCACCCCAAGGTGACCGTCACGCGCGAACTGCCCGAGGTGGTGATGCAGCGGCTCGAACAATTGTTCGACGCCACCAACAACCGCGGCGACCGCCCGCTCCCGCGCGAACGGCTCGTCGCCGCGATGGCGGACAGCGACGTGCTGGTGCCCTCCGTCACCGACACGATCGATGCCGCCCTGATCGCGGGCGCGGGCGAGCGGCTGCGGCTGATCGCCAATTTCGGCGCGGGGGTGAACCATATCGACCTGCGCGCCGCGCGCGCGCGCGACATCATCGTCACCAACACGCCCGGCGTCCTCACCGAAGACACCGCCGACATGACGATGGCGCTGATCGTCTCGGTCCCGCGCCGGCTCGCCGAGGGCGAGAAGCTGGTGCGGTCGGGCCAGTGGAGCGGATGGAGCCCCGGCGGGATGCTCGGCTATCGCATCGGCGGCAAGGTGCTGGGGATCGTCGGCATGGGGCGGATCGGCCAGGCGGTGGCGCGGCGTGCCCGCGCGTTCGGGCTGGCGATCCACTATCACAACCGGCGCCGCCTGCCCGCCGCGGTGGAGGCCGAGTTCGGCGCGACGTGGCACGCCGACCTCGACGATCTGCTCGGCGCGGTCGACGTGCTCACGATCCACACGCCGCTCAACCCCGACAGCCGCGACCTGATCGACCGGCGCCGGATCGCGCTGCTGCGCCCGCACGTCTTCGTGATCAACGCGAGCCGGGGCGGAATCCTCGACGAGGAAGCGCTCGTCGACGCGCTGGAGGCGGGGCGGCTCGCCGGCGCGGGGCTGGACGTGTGGCGCCATGAACCCGAGATCGACCCGCGGCTGCTCGCCTTGCCCAACGTGGTGATGACCCCGCACATGGGGTCGGCCACCTACGAGGGGCGCGTCGCCTCGGGCGAGCGAGTGATCGCCAATATCCGGACCTGGGCCGACGGCCACCGACCACCCGACCAGGTGCTGGAAGGCTGGGTCTGACCCGGCGCGCGAATGTTGTGAATGTCCGGTCGCGAGTGGGGAAAGTTCGCTGTTCCTCCACTCCGTCATCCCGGCCTTGAGCCGGGAACCATCCTACCGCGAGAGCGGCGTCCGCGGCATGATGGATCCCGGGTCGAGCCCGGGATGACGCGCTCCTCTATGATGAGCATACTGGTCTGCCGTATCGAACGTGGAACAATCAATCCGGCACGGGCACGTACAAGGGCAAGGCGCGCGAGCGGCGGCCCGCCGCGAGGAGCATCTTGCTCGCGCCACACAATTGCCTTGGTAGCGACGAAAGCGGGACGGCGTGGCGACACGCTCCTCCTATTGCTCATAAGAAAAACACGATAACCTATTGTTTTCTTTACGAACGGGATCGTCTCTCTGCCGACACTCAATCGCGCATCGAGACCCCTTGCCCCTCGCACGGTTCGGCAAGCGTAGGACAGCCACGCCGCCGCGCTCACTCGCCGCCCTTGTCCGCCGCACCCAGCACCAGAGCGGCGAGCAGCCGGCCCGTGTAGCGCAGGCAGAGCTCCTGATGCACCGCGGCCGCCGCGGCGCTGGTCGCGCTGATCGCGCGGACGGCTTCGGTGCGCGCGCGGGCGGCATGGTAGTCGGCGTGACGGTCGTGCGGCATGAGCGATCTCCTCGCCCCTCCCGTCGCCGACGCACGTGTCCGCGGCATGTCGGCGATGTTGCGCGCGCGTCATCCTCGCCGCCCATCGCGCCACAGCGTGACGAAAGGTTGCGCGATGGAACCCATCGCCGCGCGCCTCATTGGAGCGGGCACCTCATCCAGCACAGGGAAGCCCATCATGCGTAGCCTCATCCTCCCCACCCTTCTCGTCGCCGGCGCGGTGAGCCTGTCGGCCTGCTCGACGCTGCGCGGTGCCGCGATCGGCGGCGCCGGTGGCGCGGGTGTCGCGGCGGCGACCGGCGGCAGCGTCGAGAAAGGCGCGGCGGTCGGCGGGACCGCGGGCGCGGTGGTCGGCACCGTCGTCGACTGACACGCGACCGCGGCGCGCGGCCGTCGGTACTGCCGCGCGCCGCCGCCGCCCGCAGTCGCTCAGCCCGGGCCCGCGCGCAGCAGCTCGACGCGGTGGCGGTCCTTCTGCCGGCCGAAGAGTGTCAGAATAGCGATCAACTCGCCGCGCTCGGGCACATAGACCCGGCCCACCGGCGTCCGCGTCGCGGGCGCTACCGCGCGCCAGCCGTCTGCGACGCGCACGTGCAAACCCGTCATGACCTCGATCGGCAGGGCCGCGCCGGACAGGCGCGCGATGGGCGAGGAGCGGAAACGTTCCCCCGCCGCGCCGAGTGTGACCCTGCCCGTCCAACCCGCGATCATCGCGCGCGCATCGTCGCCGCCGAGCAGCACGTCAACGTCGTCCACCGTGGTGGCGGCGCCGTGAAGCCACGCGGCCGCGCTGCCGATCACCCACCAGGGCGCGCGCGCGTCGCGCAGCGCCTCCGCGACGACGTCGAGCGTGGCCGCGAGCGGCGCCACGCGGCTCAGTCGCCGGTCAGGATGCGATCGACCAGCTGCTGCACCGTCGGCACGAAGCCGTTCGAATAGAAGGGATCACGCTTGAAATTATAGGCGGCGTGACCGGCGAACATCAGATTCTGGTCGGTGTCGCCGCCGTGCGCGATGTCCTGCAGCGTCTTCTGGATGCAGAAGCTGCGCGGGTCGGCGAGCCGGCCGGTCGAGTTGGTCTCGGTATCTGCCCAGCTCGAGAACAGGCACTGGCTGAGGCAGCCCATGCAATCGGCCTGGTCCTTGCGAATCTCGGTCTTCTCGCCGGGCGAGACGAAGACGAGCGTGTTGTCAGGAGTCTTGATCGCGTCGGTGAAGCCCTCGCCGAACCATTGGCGCGCGCGGAGCAGGTCGTTGCGCGTCACCCAGAAGTTCTTGCCCTTCACGCCGACGTCGAGCTGGAAGACGTGGTCGCCCGCCTCCTGCGTCGAGAAAGCGATCTGGCGCTCTGACCGCGCCTCGAGCGAGCGCAGGAAGGGGTTGCGCACCGCGGAGGAGTAGAATCCGGTCGGCGAGAAGCGATGGAGCAGCACCTCGCCCTCCTCTATCTCCATCAGCTTGGCCTTCCACGCCTCGGGGATCGGGCTCTCGCGCGTCAGCAAGGGGCGCGTGCCGTACTGGAAGGCGATGGTGCCGAGCTCGGGATTGTCGATCCAGTGGTTCCAGTCGCGCAGGTACCAGACGCCGCCCGCCATCACGATCGGCGTGGTGTCGGGGATGCCCCCCTCGCGCATCGTCTCGCGCAGCGCCTTCACGCGCGGGTACGGGTCCTCGGGCTTGAGCGGGTCCTCGGCGTTGGACAGGCCGTTGTGGCCGCCGGCGAGCCAGGGATCCTCGTAGACCACCGCGGCGAGCCACTCGCTCGCCTTGGAATAGGCGCGCTTCCACAGCGCGCGGAAGGCGCGGCCCGAGCTGACGATCGGCAGGTAGCTGACATTGTAGGACGCAGCGATCTCGCTCAGCTTGTACGGCATGCCCGCGCCGCAGGTGACCCCCGCCACCAGGCCGCGGGTCCGCTCCAATACGCCGTGCAACACGCGCTGCGCGCCGCCCATCTCCCACAACACGTTGATGTTGATCGCGCCCTTGCCGCCCGCGATGTCCCAGGCGCGCTGCACCTGCTGGACCGCGCCGTCGATCGCATAAGCGATCAGCTCCTCGTGGCGCTCGCGTCGCGTCAGCGCGCGATAGACCTGGGGGATGATGCGCCCCTCGGGATCATAGCTGTCGGCGTTGACCGCGGAGACCGTGCCGATCCCGCCCGCCGCCGCCCAGGCGCCGGCCGAGGCGTGATTGGTGGCGGCGACGCCTTTGCCCCCCTCCACCAGCGGCCACACCTCGCGGCCTCCATAGACGATCGGCTTCAGGCCCTTGAACACGCTATTCCCACTTCTATCGCTGATCCAGCGCGCCCGTATAAAGCAATCGGGCCGCAACGCGACAAAATTGCGACTCAACCGAGACAGGCCGGCCGACCCGCGGCCGCGGCATAGAGCGTCGCGTACCGCCGGATCATGTCCGCTTCGTCGAACGCCGCCTGCGCTTTGGCGCGGTTGGCGGCGCCGATCCGTGCGCGTAAGCCGGGATCCGCCGCCAACTCCTGGATCGCGTCGCGCAGCCGCACCTCGCCGTGATGCTCGGTGATATAAGGCAGGTTGTCGGGCGCGACCATCTCCGCCACGTCGCCCACGGGCGGGCTTACCACCGGCAGCCCCGCCGCCATCGCCTCGATCACGCTGGTGGGCGATTGTTCGCTCGTCGAGGACAGGGCAAGCAGGTCGAACAGCCCGAGAAAGCGATAGGGCCGTTCGACCGCGCCGGCGAGCAGGACGCGATCGTCGATCCCCATCGCCAGCGCGGCGCGCTCGATCGCGGCGCGCTCGGGCCCGGTGCCCACGATCACCAGCCGGAAGCGAGTCGACAGGCCGCCGACCGCGCGGACCAGCGCGGAAAGATCCTTGTGCGGGAGGAGCGCGCCGACCGCGCCGATCGTCAGCACGCGTTCGTCACGGACGAAGCCGGGGATCGCGCGTGGGTCGGGGCGCGCGGCATAGAGCGCGGTGTCGATGCCGGTGGCGATACGGTGGACGCGCGCGCGCGGCTGCTTCCAGGTCTCCAGCGCGATCCGCTCGAGCGCGTGGCTCGGCACCACCAGCGCCTGCGCCGCCGACAGCGCGAGCCGACGATAGATGGTGCGGTCACGGCGCAGCCCGCCCGCCTCGGCGTCGACGAACCCGTCCTCATGGTGGATCACCGGCGGCATCCGCCGAGCGAAGACGCGCCGCGCCATCACCGCGTCGATCGCCGCCCAGTCGTAGGTGAGCACCAGATCATGGCCGTGCGTCAATCGCGCCCAAGCCTCGTAGCGCGCGAGCGAGGGCTTTCCCGCGAGCGGCGGCGCGTCCTGCGCGATCTCATAGCGAACGCCGGTGCCGACGCGCGCGCGCGCGCCCAGCCGCGTGGCGTCGGCCACCACCAACCGGTGCCGCGCGCGGGCGCCGAACGCGGTCATCAGCCGCGCGACGCGCGCCCCACGCGCGTCGAGATCGAAGCTCGGCAGGACATGGAGCAGGGAGAGCGGCTGTGACATGTCGGCCACATAGCCGAGCGAAAGCGACGACGCACCCGCCCGCGGCGAGATTTAACCGCAACTCTCGTGCTTAAAGTAAATTGCGGGTGGTGCGGCCGTTGGCCGGCGCTCGTTGGACCAAGGGAGTCTCTCAATGCTGAAGTCGATCATCGCCGGCGCGAGCGCGCTGGCGCTCACCGCCACCCCGGCGCTCGCCGCCGCCAATCCCGCCTCCTCGCTGTCGGTCGCCAAGTCGGCGCGCGCCTCGGCCGCCGCCAAGGGCAAGAGCGAGCTCGCCGCGCCGGGCGCGATCGTCGGGCTGGTGCTCGCCGCCGCCGTGGTGGTCGCGGGCGTCATCATCGCGGTCGACGACGACGACGATTCGGACAGCAACTGACCGGCGCGCCGGCGTCGCCTGAGCGGCGCCGGCAGCTCTCCGACGTGATCAGCCGATCGCGTCCTTGGGGACGTGCGTGATCCGACACGCGAGATCCGCCTCCCCGCTCGCCACGACCCAATGATCGCCGCCGTCGGCGATGCCCGTGGTGAACACGACATTGTCCAGGTACATCTGCTCCTTGAGCGGCTCGGTCAGCGCCGGCGCCGGCTCAAGCAGCGCGACGTCGCTGGTGGCGAGCGCGCGCGACGGGTCGTCGCGGTCGAGCAGCGTCCAATAAGTGCGGTAGATGCCGACCACGCCCGACGGTTCGACGCCGTGCCATAGGGTCAGCCAGCCCTCCTGCCCGTTCACCGTCGTCAGCACCGGGGGCGCCCCGCCCCCCATGCGCGCGGTCGCCATGGTCTTGGCATGGGGCCGGATGCCCGGTGCGTCGTGCGGCTTCCAGTGGAGCGCGTCGGGCGAGGTGGCGAGGTTGATCGACGGGCCGGCGCGCCACTCGGCCTCGGGCGGGTAAGCGAAATACAGGTCGCCGAGCGGCCGGGTCTGCGCCCAGAAGGCGCCGCGCACCTTGCCCTCGAAGATCAACATGTCCTTGTTCTGATGATCCAGCACGATGCCACGCAGCGACCAGTCGAGCGCGTCGTCGCTGGTGTAGAGCGTGGTGCAATGCCGCTCGGGGCTGACCGAGCAGGTGGTCATATAATAGCGCCCGTCGACGCGGCTGATCCGCGCGTCCTCGACGCCATAGCATTGATAGGCGGCGCGCGGCGCGATCGCGCGGTCGTAGTGGACCGCCTCCACGCGCGTGCCGCTGGGATCGAGCTCGACCGGCAGCAGCCAGGACAGCGAGGTCAGCGCCATCACCTTCCACCCGCCGCCGCGCATCATGAACTTGCGCGGGTCCGACGTGTCCACCAGCGACAGCGGCCAGGCGTCGAGCACGTAGCGGTCGCCATCCCAGCGGATCGCATCGATCTGCTGGTCGCGCACCGGGTGGCGCAGCGCCTCGGCGACGCGGACCATCATCAGCAGATTGCCGCTGGCGAGCCGCGTCATCCCCGGGTTGAACGCGCCCAGCACATAGGTCTCGGCGTCGAGGTGCCCCGCCAGCGGCGAGCGCGACAGGTCGACGTCGTCAGGGCCGAACACCAGCGCGTCGTGCGGAAAGGCAATGGTCATCGTACTCACCCCTCGTCCGTGACGCGCGGGCTGATCGTCAAGCGCTGGATCACCGCGCGGCGCGGCTGGGTGAGGAGGTAATGCACCCCCACCGCGATGTCCTCGGCGCGGAGCATCTTCTCCTCGGCGATCATGTCGCGCTGCCGCTCGGGTGGGATGTCGGGCAATTGCATGTCCGACCCCGTCAGGCCGGGCTCGACCAGCGCGACCCGCACGCCCCTCGGTCCGAGCTCGCGCCGCAGCGCGATCGAGAAACCCTGCAGCCCGCTCTTGATCCCGGCATAGACGGTGGAATGCGGCCCCAGCGCATAGGCGCTGGTGGAGCCGATCATCACCACGTCGCCGGCGGTCAGGTCGCACGCGGCGCGCTGGGTGAGCAACAGATAGTGGGTGAAATTCAGCGCGATCGCGTGGAGCAGCGCGGCCTCGTCCATCTCGGTCACGCCGCCCGCCGCCTCCGCCGCATTGGCGACCACGACGTCATAGCCGCCGAGCGCCGCGCCGGCGGCGTCGACCGCGGCGCCGACCTGGTCGGGCCGGCTGAGATCGAACAGCCCGCCCTCGCCGTCGCCGACCTCGCGCACGCGCGCCAGCGCGTCGTCGAGATGCGCCTGATCGGTGCCGACGAGATAGACGCGCGCGCCCTCGGCCGCGAGCAGCACCGCGATGGCGCGGCCGATCCCGGTGGTGCCGCCGGTGACGATGGCGCGTCGCCCGGCGAGCGAGAGCCGCTCGGTATGCGCGTCACTGATCTGGGTCATGCTGGTCCTCTCGCTCACCCCGACCGAGCGAGACGAACCGTCAGCGCGCGGGTTCCGCGGTGGCGGCGAGCAGCCGATCGATCGCGGGCAGCAGCACCGGCTCGTCGAGCAGCGGGGCATGGCCCACCCCCGGCACCGTGACGCGCTCGGCGCGCGGCAGCGTCTCGGTCATGCGAATCGCGGTGGCCTCGCTGAGGATGTCGCTGCGCTCGCCGCGCGCGACCACCACGGGCGCCTCGCCCAGCGCGGCGAGGGCACGCCACAGGTCCGGCCCGGCCTCGCCGCCGGGCAGGCGGAACGGCTCGGCGATCCGCATGTCATAGTCGAGCACGATCCGTCCCGCGCTGTTGAGCCGGTACAGCCGCTTCGCCATCGCGAGCCAGCGCTCGATCGTCCAGCCGGGATAGGCATCGGCGTTGCTCTCCTGCAGCCCGCGCGCGGCGTGGAGCCAGGTGGGATAGTTGCTCGGCTTGCCGACATAGCCGCGGATCCGCGCCAGCCCGCCCGGCTCGATCGCGGGACCGATGTCGTTGAGCAGCGCGCCCGCGATCCGCCCCGGCAGCATGCCCGCGAGCAGCATCGTCACGATGCCGCCCAGCGAGGTGCCGACCGCGACGACGCGCTCGACCGACTCCTGCGTCAGCAGCGCGACCACGTCCTGCGCGTAGGTGAGCGGGACATAGGTCATCGGATCCTTGGCATAGCCGCTCTCGCCGCGGCCGCGGAACTCGACCGCGAGCACGCGCCGCCGCCCGTCCAGCGCGGCGACCAGAGGCTCGAAGTCGCGGACGTTGCGCGTCAGCCCGGGCAGGCACAGCAGCGGCGGCGAGGCGTCGCCGGCGGGGCCGGGATAGTCGCGCGCGTGCAGCCGCAGCCCGTCGGCGGACCACCAATAGACGTCGCGAAATCCCGCCATGCTTGCTTCCCCGCTTCCGCGGCCCCCATATCCACGCATGCCCTTCGACCCGCAAGCATATCGCCCCGAGCGCGCGATCCTCTCGCTCGGCGAGCCCTTCTACGATCCCGTCCGCGCCGCCGACTTCCCCGAGACGCGGCTGCGCTTCCGCAACGATCGCGCCGCGACGGAGGTGGGGCTGCGCGGGCTCGACGACGCGGAATGGGTGGCGCACTTCGGCCGCTTCATGCCGCTGCCCGACAGCCTCGAGACGCCGCTGGCGCTGCGCTATCACGGGCATCAGTTCCGCGCGTACAACCCCGATATCGGCGACGGGCGCGGCTTCACCTTCGCGCAGCTGCGCGACCGCGACGGGCGGCTGCTCGATCTCGGCACCAAGGGATCGGGGCAGACGCCGTGGAGCCGCTTCGGCGACGGCCGGCTGACGCTCAAGGGCGGGGTGCGTGAGGTGCTCGCCAGCGAGATGCTCGAGGCGCTCGGCGTGCCGACCTCGCGCACTTTCTCGCTGATCGAGACGGGCGAGGCGCTGGAGCGCAACGACGAGCCCTCACCGACGCGCGCGGCGGTGCTGGTGCGGCTGAGCCATGGCCATATCCGTATCGGCACCTTCCAGCGGCTCGCCTATCACCGCGACGAGGACGCGATGCGGCGGCTGGTGCGCTACGTGCTGACCGAGCTGTACGATGAACCCGGCGACGACCCGGTGCGGCTGCTCGAGCTGGTGGTGGCGCGCACCGCGGTGCTGGCGGCGCGCTACATGGCGGCGGGGTTCGTCCACGGCGTGCTCAACTCGGACAATATCAACGTCACCGGCGAGAGCTTCGATTATGGCCCGTGGCGCTTCGCGCCGACATGGGACCCCGGCTTCACCGCTGCCTATTTCGACCATGGCGGGCTGTACGCCTTCGGTCGTCAGCCCGAGGCGATCCTGTGGGACGTGATGCAGCTCGCCTCCTCGCTGCGGCTGATCGCGGAGAGCGACCCGCTGGTGGCGGCGCTCGACGGGTTCGCGGCGGCGTATCAGCCCGCAGTGGCGGCGGCGCTGCTGTGGCGGATGGGACGCGCCTCGCGCGACGAGGCGAGCGACCGAGCGCTGGTGCAGGCGGTGGAGCGCGCGCTGCGTGCGAGCGGGGTCGGGCTCGACCGCTTCTTCTTCGACGTGTTCGCGCAGGAACTGCCGGAGCGCTACGGCGCCGAATGGGACGGGGTGCGCGCGGCGCTGTCGGACTATGCGGCGCGCAGGCCGCGCGACCATGCCTATTGGCGCGGCGAACCGTGCGCGATGCTTATCGACGAGGTCGAGGCGATCTGGGCGCCGATCGCCGAGCGCGACGACTGGGGCGCGTTCGCGGCCAAGCTGGCGGCGATCCGGCAGATGGCGGAGGCGCTGGGGTGAGAGAGGCGCGGGCGAAATCAAACCGCCTCCTCCCCAGCGTCATCCTGAACTCGTTTCAGGATCCACCGGGCCGCGAACACCAGATCGTTAGCTCCTGCCGCACCGTGGATCCTGAGACGAGCTCAGGATGACGCCAGTCGGGTGAGCGGCGCGCGCGTGCCCCCTTCCCCCGCCCCCGATTGGCAAGTTACGCAAAGTGCGCGAAGAGGGCGCATGGCAGAACTGATCTCGTACGAGCCCGCCACCGGCGCCGAGCTCTGGCGCGGCCCGACGAGCGACGTCGATCAGGAGGTCGCCGCGGCGCGCGACGGCTTCGTGCCATGGGCGGCGCGCTCGCTCTCCTTCCGCATCGAGACGCTGCGCCGCTTCGCCAACGTGGTGCGCCAGCGCGCCGACGCCTTCACCGAGGTGATCGCGCGCGAGACCGGCAAACCCTTGTGGGAAGCGCGCACCGAGGTCGACAGCGTCGTCGCCAAGGTCGACATCTCGGTCACCGCTTATGCCGAGCGCACCGCGCAGCGCCGCATGGATGCGCCGATGAACAGCCGCATGGCGCTGCGCCACAAGCCGCACGGCGTGCTCGCGGTGCTGGGCCCGTACAATTTCCCCGCGCACCTGCCCAACGGCCATATCGTCCCCGCACTGATCGCGGGCAATGCGGTGGTGTTCAAGCCGTCCGAGAAGACGCCCGCGACCGGGCTGTTCCTGGTCGAGTGCCTCCACGCCGCGGGGGTCCCCGCCGAGACGGTGCGCGTCGTGATCGGCGGGCCGGAGGAGGGCCGGGCGCTCGCGGCGCATCCGGGGATCGACGGGTTGCTGTTCACCGGCTCGGCGCGCACCGGCATCGCGCTCAACCGCGCCTTCGCCGACAAGCCCGAGAAGATCCTCGCGCTCGAGATGGGCGGCAACAACCCGATCCTGGTGTGGGACACGCCCGACCTGCCCACCGCCGCGGTGCTGGTGGCGCAATCGGCCTTCACCACCGCGGGGCAGCGCTGCACCGCGGCGCGGCGGCTGATCGTGCAGGACACGCTGGCCGACGCGCTGCTCGCCGAACTGACCAGGCTGACCAACCGGCTGATCGTCGGCGCGCCGCACGACGATCCCCAGCCCTTCATGGGCCCGGTGATCGACAATGAGACCGCCGACGGGCTGAGCGAGAGCTTCCTCGCGCTGATGATGAAGGGCGGCCGCCCGATCCGTCACATGGCGCGCCCCGATCCCGAGCGCCCGTTCCTCACCCCCGGTATCATCGACGTCACCGACGTGAGCGAGCGGCCCGACATGGAGCTGTTCGGCCCGCTGCTCCAGGTGGTGCGCGTCGACGATTTCGACGCCGCGATCGCCGAGGCCAATGCGACGCGCTACGGCCTGTCCGCCGCGCTGATCAGCCAGACGCCCGCGCTGTTCGACCGCTTCTGGGCGGGCGCGCGCGCGGGCATCGTCAACTGGAACAGGCCGACCAACGGCGCCTCCTCCTCGGCGCCGTTCGGCGGCATCGGCTGGTCCGGCAACCATCGGCCGAGCGCTTATTACGCGGCCGATTATTGCGCCTATCCGGTGGTGTCGAACGAGGCCGAGGCGGCGCGCGCCTCGATCGGCATCGGTTTGGCCGACGGCTGAACCCACGCCGCCCCTCGACAGCCCCGGGTGCGCCGGGCATCAGCGCGCGCGAACAGGGAGATAGATGATGCCCAGCGGATTGGTGGCGCTGCTCGACGACATCGCCGGCCTGACTCGCCTCGCCGCCGCCTCGCTCGACGACGTGGCCGGCGCCGCGGCCAAGGCGGGGACCAAGGCGGCGGGCGTGGTGGTGGACGATACCGCGGTGACGCCGCGCTACGTCACCGGCCTGTCGCCGCAGCGCGAGCTGCCGATCATCGGCAAGATCGCGCTGGGGTCGCTGCGCAACAAGATCGTCTTCCTGCTGCCGGTCGCGATCGGGCTGAGCGCCTGGGCGCCCTGGGCGATCACCCCGCTGCTGATGCTGGGCGGCGCCTATCTGTGCTTCGAGGGAGCGGAGAAGGTGATCGAGGCCCTGTCCGGCGGGCATCACGACGACGAGGCCGACGCCAGCACCGACCCCGCCGAGCTGGAGCGGCAGAAAGTGTCGGGCGCGATCCGCACTGATTTCATCCTCTCCGCCGAGATCATGGCGATCGCGCTCGGCGAGGTCTCCGACACCCCGCTGCTGACCCAGGCGATCACGCTGGCGGTGGTGGCGGTGGCGATCACCGCGGGCGTCTACGGCGTCGTCGCGCTGATCGTGAAGGCGGACGATGTCGGGCTGCACCTCGCGCAGCGCCCCTCGCCCGCGCTGCGCGCGATCGGGCGCGGGCTGGTCAAAGGCGTGCCCGTGCTGATGCGCTGGCTGGCGGTGATCGGCACCGCGGCGATGCTGTGGGTGGGCGGCGGCATCCTGCTCCACGGCGCCGAGACGTTGGGATGGCGCGCGCCGCAGCATCTCGTCCACCATCTCGCCGAGCGCGTCGAGCATGGCGTGCCGGCGCTCGGCGCGGTGCTCGGCTGGCTGCTGACCGCGACGCTGTCAGGCTTGGTCGGACTGGCGGTAGGCAGCGCGATCGCGGGGCTGCTCCATCTGTTCCACCGCGGCGGCAACGAGGCGCATTGAGAGGATCTGCGGCCCATCCGCGCGCGAGGTCGACCGCTGGCCGCCGGTGTGCCGGGGTGTGTCCGCCTCCGGGTTGTGACGATGGCCCGGGCACCTGCTCGCCCGCAGGCGCTCACGCCACCGGGCCGGGGAAAAAGCCAGGCTAGGCACGCGACAAGCGAACAACGGTTGCGCGCCCCCCTACCCGCCGCCCATGTTGCGGGCATGGCAAGCCTTCTCGATCCCGACGCGCGCGGCCGCGTCATTCTCGTCGGCGCGGGACCGGGCGATCCCGGGCTGCTCACGGTGCGCGCGGTGGAGGCGCTGCGCCTCGCCGATGTCGTGGTCCACGACGGGCTGATCGACGACCGCGTGCTCGCGCTGGCCCCCGGCACCGCGCAGCGCATCTCGGTGGCCAAGCGCCGCGCGCGCCACACGCTGCCGCAGGAAGCGATCAACGCGCTGATCGTCGCGCACGTCCGCGCCGGCAGCGTGGTGGTGCGGCTCAAGGGCGGTGACCCCTTCATCTTCGGACGCGGCGGTGAGGAGGTCGAGGCGGTGCGCGCCGCCGGCCTCGCGGTGGAGGTGATCCCCGGCGTCTCGGCCGCGCTCGGCTGCGCCGCCGAGGCGATGCTGCCGCTCACGCATCGCGATCACAGCTCGGCGGTCACCTTCGTCGCCGGCCAGTGCAAGGGGCTGACCGATCAGGACTGGTCCGGCCTCGCCGGCCAGGGTCGCACGCTGGTGATCTACATGGGCGTCGCCACCGCCGAGGCGATCGCGGACAAATTGATGGCCGACGGCGTCGCGCCCGACATGCCCGTCGCGGTGCTCGAGAAGGGCACGCTGCCGGGCCGGCGCGCGCTGCGCACGCTGCTGGCCGATCTCGGTGCGATGGTGGCGCGCGAGCAGGTCGCCAGCCCGGCGATCATCGTGGTCGGCGAGGTGGTCGAGCTGTCCGACGCCGAGGACCGGCTCGCCGGCTACGCGCGCGTCGCCGAGAGCGTCGGGAGTCTCTCGGCATGAGGCTGGTGACGGGCAACGATCTGCCGACCGGCGACGTGGTCTGGTGGGCGGGCGGCGGCTGGTCGCGGCACATCGCGGAGGCGATCGACGCGGGCGAGCGCGCCGAGGCGATCGCGCGCGAGGAAGAAGCGGCGCGACGCGTCAACGTGCCCTATGTGATCGAGGCGACGGCGACCGCCGAGGGTCCGCGCCCCGCGCACATCAAGGACCGTATCCGCGCGCTCGGCCCGACCGTGCGCACCGACCTGACGCTCAAGCCGGCCGACCCCAACGCGGGCAGCTGGGTAATATGAGAAACGATCCTCCCCGGCGTGGGGAGGGCGACCACTCGCCTGCGGGTGGTGCTCCCCCTTCCCATGGCCGGAAGGAGCTAGGAACGACGAATGTACCGCTACGACGAATATGATCAGGCGATCGTGGACGCACGGGTCGACGAGTTCCGCGACCAGTGCCGGCGCCGGCTCGCGGGCGAGCTGAGCGAGGATCAGTTCAAGCCGCTGCGGCTGATGAACGGCCTCTATCTCCAGCTCCATGCCTATATGCTGCGCGTGGCGGTGCCCTATGGCACGCTCAACGCGCGCCAGATGCGCATGCTCGCCCATGTCGCGCGCAAGTACGACCGCGGCTACGGCCATTTCACCACGCGCCAGAACATCCAGTACAATTGGATCAAGCTGGAGGACGCCGCCGACATCCTCGCCGAGCTGGCAACGGTGGAGATGCACGCGATCCAGACCAGCGGCAATTGCATCCGCAACATCAGCTCGGACCAGTTCGCCGGCGCCGCCGCGGACGAGGTCACCGACCCGCGCCCCTGGGCCGAGCTGCTGCGCCAGTGGAGCACCTTCCACCCCGAGTTCACCTACCTGCCGCGCAAGTTCAAGATCGCGGTGATCGCCGCCGACGAGGACCGCGCGGCGATGCGGCTGCACGACATCGGGCTCCAGCTGGTCGAGCGGGACGGCGCACTCGGCGCGCGAGTCTATGTCGGCGGCGGCATGGGGCGCACGCCGATGATCGCACCGCTGATCCGCGACTTCGTCGGCGCGGACGAGCTGATGAGCTATCTCGAGGCGTGTCTGCGCGTCTACAATCGCTACGGCCGCCGCGACAACATCTACAAGGCGCGGATCAAGATCCTGCTCCACGAGATCGGCGCGGACGAGTATCGCCGCCAGGTCGAGGAGGAGTTCCGCGCGGTCAAGCAGCTCGGCATCGACCCGCCCGCGGCCGAGCTGGCGCGGATCAGCGCGATGTTCGCGCCCCCGCCGTTCGACCCCGCCGCGCCCGACAGCGTCGACCGCACCGACCCCGACTTCGCCTTGTGGCTCGACCAGAACGTCAAGCCGCACAAGCAGCCGGGTTATGCGATCGTCAACATCTCGCTCAAGCCGATCGGCGGCATCCCCGGCGACGCCTCGGCCGAGCAGATCGATGTGATGGCCGATCTCGCCGAGCACTACAGCGCCGACGAGCTGCGCGTCACCCACGCGCAGAACATCGTCCTGCCGCACGTCCGCAAGGCCGACCTCTACGCGGTGTGGCAGCAGCTCACCGAGGCGGGGCTGGCCGAGGCCAATCTCGACCTGATCAGCGACATCATCGCCTGCCCCGGGCTGGACTATTGCGCGCTCGCCAACGCGCGCTCGATCCCGCTGGCGCAGAAGATCGGCCAGCGCTTCGCCGACGGCGGGCGGCAGCGCGATCTGGGCGAGCTCAAGCTCAAGATCTCGGGCTGCATCAATGCCTGCGGCCACCATCACGCCGGGCATATCGGCATCCTCGGCGTCGACAAGAAAGGCACCGAGAATTACCAGCTGCTGCTCGGCGGCTCGGGCGCGGAAGACGTCAGCCTCGGCCGCATCACCGGCCCCGGCTTCGACGAGGACGGCGTGGTCGACGCGATCGAGCGAGTCACCGACACCTATCTTCAGGTCCGTGAACAGGGCGAGCGCTTCGTCGACACCTATCGCCGCGTCGGCATGCAACCGTTCAAGGAGGCGATCTATGGTTGAGCCGCGCGCCCGGAGGATCATCGCATGAGCGACAACGTGCTGCGCTACCGCGATGACGAGGCGCATGACGAGCCCGCGGTAACGCTCGACGCCTTCGTCGCCGGGCAGACCAACGCCGGCGCGGTGCGGCTGGAGGCGGGCGACGACGCGCGCGCGCTGCTGCCGCATCTCGACCGGCTCGCGCTGGTCGAGGTGTCGTTCCCGAGCTTCCGCGACGGGCGCGGCTATTCCAGCGCGCGGATCCTGCGCGAGGCGGGCTATGCCGGCGAGCTGCGCGCCGCGGGCGATGTGCTGGTCGACCAGATCCCGCACATGCGCCGCTGCGGCTTCGACAGTTTCGCGCCCGAGGCGGCGGTCGACGCGGCGGTGCTGGAGCGCTCGCTGGCGCGTTATCCGACCCCCTATCAGCGCGCCGCCGATGCCAAGGTGCCGGTGTGGAAACTGCGTCATGGCTGAGCCCGCGCGCCAGCTCGACACGATCGACGTGACGCCGACCTTCACCGCGGAGGAGGCGTCGGCGCTCGACGCGCGCTACGCCGACGCCACCGCGCCCGAGCTGCTCGCCGAACTGATCGGCGGTCCGCTCAAGGGACGGATCGCGGCGGTGTCGTCGTTCGGCGCCGAGTCCGCCGTGCTGCTCCACATGGTCGCGGCGGTGGATCGCGACGTGCCGGTGATCTTCACCAACACGCAGAAGATGTTCGGCGAGACGCTGGCCTATCGCGACGAGCTCGCCGAGCGGCTCGGTTTCACCGACCTGCGCGTGTTCCGCCCCGACCCGCGGCTGCTGCGGCTCAAGGACGAGAAGGGTCTGCGTTGGTCGTATGACCCCGACGGCTGCTGCGAGCTGCGCAAGGTCGAGCCGCTGCGGCGCGCGCTGCTGCCGTTCGCGGCGTGGATCTCGGGGCGCAAGGGCTTTCAGGCCTCTACCCGGCGCGCGATCCCGCGCGTGGAGGTCGATGACGGGCGGCTCAAGATCAACCCGCTCGCCGACTGGTCGAAGGAGCGGCTCGACGCCTATTTCAGCGAGCACGACCTGCCGCACCATCCGCTTGAGGCGCAGGGCTATCTGTCGATTGGCTGCGCGCCCTGCACTTCGAAGGTGCGCCCGGGCGAGGACCCGCGCGCGGGGCGCTGGCGCGGCTGGGACAAGGTGGAATGCGGCATCCATGTCGCGGGCAAACCGGGCGAGGAGCCGGCGTTCTAAGCGGGCTGGCGTGTGTCCGCCTGCGAATGACGGAAGGTCGCGGCGGTAGGCTGATGTCCTATGGTCGAGAGCGATCGCCGCTGCGCACTCCTTCCTTCACACCGGGCTTGTCACTCAAGTAAATCACAGCTTCCGCAAACCGTTGCGACGGTCGCGGAACGTTCCTCCTCATCCGTCATCCCGGACTTGTTCCGGGATCCACCGTGCCGCGAACGCGCCGCGAGCTGCTCCTGCGGTGGGGTGGATCCCGGAACAAGTCCGGGATGACGGGAGGGTTGTACGGTTGTCCCGCGTTCCCCACAGCTTGCAAACTCAACGACGTAGCGCACGACCTTCCGCCCCCGCCCTTGACACCCCGGTCGACGCCGCGGATCAATCGGCCGGCCGACGGCGCGGCGCTCAGCCGCACCCCGGGGGAGTCGATCGTGCCGCGTACCGCCCTCCCCGCACCGCCGCGCTCTGCCGCCCTCGGGCTCCTCGCCATCGCCGCGCTGCTGAGCGGCTGCGGCAAGCAGCGCGACACGCCCGCGCCGCCGCGGGTCGAGGCGCGAGCGGGGCAGCTGCCGGCGGAGAGCTCGACCATCGTGGTGCCCGTCACCGCCGATCTCGCCGCGCTCGAGCGCGGGCTCGATCAGGAGACGCCGCGCGTCCTCTGGACGATCGACCAGCATCGCGACCGCTGCGTCGCCGCCAAGAAGGTTGATCTCGGCATCGGCACGGTGAAGGTCCTGCCCGATCTCGGCTGTCGCCTCGTCGGTCGCGTCACCCGCGGCGCGATCCGCGTGTCGGGCCGGGGCGAGCGGATCGACATCGTCATGCGGGTCCAGGCCGCGATCGCCGCGCGCGACGTCGGCGGCGTGCTGAGCAAGACCGCGACCGGCAGCGCGCTGGTCCGCGCCACCGGACGGCTCGGCATCGTCGGCGACTGGCAGCCCAGCGCCACACTCCACATCGCTTATGACTGGCGCGAGGAACCCGGCGTCGACATCGCCGGCCAGCGCGTCACCTTCACCTCGCGCGCCGACGCGAGGCTCAAGGGGATCGTGCGCAAGCTGGAGCGCGACCTGCCGCGTCAGCTCGCCAAGCTGCACCTGCGCGACCAGCTCGACCAGCTCTGGGCGCAGGGTTTCACCGCGATCGAGCTGAGCAAGCGCAACCCGCCCGCCTGGCTGCGCGTGACGCCGCGCGCGCTCGGGTTCGGCGGCTATCGCGTCGAGGGGCGAACGCTGCGGCTGACGCTCGCCGCCGAGGCGCTGACCGAGACCTTCGTCGGCGATCGTCCGCCTGACCCCGCGGTGACACCGCTGCCCGCGCCGTCGCGCGTGAGCGCCCGCGTCGGGCTGCGTTTCTCGGTGCCGGTGCTGGCGGACTATCGCACGCTCGAACCGGTGGTGGAGCGCACCTTGCGCAAGCTCGCCGCGCGCGGGATCAGCGTCGCGGGCGTCGGGCCGGTCGACGTCACGTTCGGCAAGGTGACGGTCTATGCCACCGCGGGAGAGCGGCTCGCGGTGGGCGTGCAGGCCAGGGTCGCGCCGCGCGCGGCCGGCAGCGCCGCGACCAGCGGCGAGGCCTGGCTCACCGCGGTGCCGTACAACGAGCCGGGCTCGCAGCTGGTGCGCGCGCGCGACGTCCAGCTAGTGGCGCATACCGACTCGGCCGCGCTCGATCTGCTGATCCGGCTGCTCGGCGAGGCGCAGGTGCAGCGCGCGGTGGCGCTCGCGCTCCAGCACGACTTCCACGATGATTATGCCGAGGTGCTCGGCAAGGCGCAGCGCGCGATCGGGGCGCGACAGCAGGGCGACTTCTTCCTCTCGACCGACGTCACCTCGGTGGAGAACGGGCAGTTGCAGGTCACCGGCGCGGGGTTGTTCCTGCCCGTGCGCGCGCAGGGGACCGCGGAGATCGCGTACCGGCCGCGGTGACGCGCCGTCGCAGCCGCTGACCGTCCGAGACGTCGAGCGCCGCTCACCCGCCCGCGCCCGAGCTACAGGAGGTCGCAGGCCAGCGACGTCAGCGCCGGACCGCCCCGGCCGCGCTGGCGGCAGGTCTGAGCGCGCGAGCAGCGCCCGGCGCAAGGTGGTCCGCTCCGCCCCACAGGATCGCCATTCTGGGGAACGTCCCGCGCCGCGGACGCCCGGCTCTCCAGCTAACAATTTGTCTTGCATAACTATTCCCGATCACCGCCAGCCCTTTGACCTTCGCGGTATACCGAATACGATGATCATAGAGTGAGGCGCCGGGAGACGACCGGCGAGGAGTTGAACGGATGGTCCAACACGTCACGGCCGCGATCCTCATGGCGACGACGGCAACCGTGACGTCCGCACTGCCGCGGGCTGCCCTTGCTCCGCCGCCGCTGGCGCCGATCGCCGAGCGATATGCCCGTGCCAGCGCCTTCTACGACGGCGGGTATGACAGACTGATGGCGAACACGGACCTCCATCCGATGTTCTCGCGCGACGGCCGCAGCGTCCTCTACCGCCTCGGCGCGAGCGGCAGCAGCGAGCTGATGGTCTACGATCTGGCACAGGGTCGATCGCACGCCATCGTCACCGAGGCGCGGCTCGCCGACATGCTGTCGCGAGCAGTCGGGCGGCAGGTCTCGGCTTATGGCGTGGGGCTCGACGGCGCCGATTATGCCGATGGCATCTACCGCTTCGACTTCGGCGGCCGGCGCTGGTCGCTGTCGGCCGACGGGAGGTTGGACGGCACGCCCGACGCGCCGTCCGACCCGAATGCGGCACGCTCGCCTGACGGACGGTTCGAGATCGTCGCGCACGGCTATGATCTGGTCGCGCGCGACCGTCGCTCGGGGCGCGAGGTCGCGCTGACCCGCGATGGGACGCGCGAACAGCCCTATGGCCGCGGGCTGGCGCTGCTCGCGGATATGATCCGGACCGGATCCGAGGAGCCGCCGATGCCCGTGTCGGTGCGCTGGTCCCCCGACAGCCGCTCGATCGTGACCTGGCGGCTCGACACGCGCGGGGTGATCCCGCTGACGATGACGCAGCAGAACCCCGGCACGCCCTATCCGCGCAGCTTCCATTACATCTATCCGCTCGCCGGCGCGGCAAAGGTGCCGCGCTTCAGCCTCTTGGCGGTCGACGTCGAGCAGGCGCTGGCGCGTCGTCGGGCGCGGTCGGTCCCGCTGGCGGTGCCGGACGGCGAGCTTCTCTATCCGGGCGACCCTTATGTCGGATGGATCGACCGCACGATCCGTGTCCAGCGCACCGAACGCGGTTACGGCAAGATCGAGATCTTCAGCGTCGATCCCATGACCGGAGTGGCGACGACCGTCGCGCGGGAAGCGGTGAAGCCGCTGGTCACCGTGACCGCCACCGAGCTCCGACCCGAGCCCGCGCTGGGCGGCGAGCTGGTGACGTCGGAGCGCAGCGGTTGGGCGCAGCTGTATCTGGTGCGCCCCGACGATCCCGACGGCGGCTTCCCGCTCACGCGCGGCGACTGGGAAGTCACCGCATTGAACCGCGTCGACGCGGCGGCGGGCACGATCCTGCTGACCGGGATGGGGCGCGAGCACGATCGCGATCCCTATTGCCGCGCCCTGTATCGCGTGACGCTGAACGGCGCGCCGCCGATGCTGCTCACCCCCGAGCCGATCGACCATGACGTCGAGGTATCCGCCGACGGCCGCTGGTTCGTCGACGCGATGTCGAGCCCGACCAAGCCCACCGTGACTGTCGTTCGCTCGACGGTCGACGGGCGGATCGTCGCCGAGCTGGGCCGCGCTGACGCCGCCGGCTTGCTCGCGCAGGGCTACGCGATGCCCGAGCCCTTCCGCGGGCTGGCGGCGGATGGCAAGACGCCGCTCTACGGCATGATCTGGCGACCCGCGCATTTCGACCCGGGGCGACGCTACCCCGTGATCGACTATGTCTACACCGGCCCGACGACGCATGCCGTGCCGGTGACGTGGCGCGATGCCGTACGCGCGCCGCCGGCGAGTGTCGCGCAATTGGGCGCTGTGGCCGTCACCATCGACGGGCGCGGCACGTCGGGGCGCGGGCAGGCCTTCCGCCTGCCCGCCTATCAGAACCTGGGCGAGGTCGGGATCGACGATCATATCGCGATGATCCGCCAGATGGCAGTGCGCTATCCGTCGATCGATCCGGACCGCGCCGGCGTGTTCGGCTTCTCGGCGGGCGGCTATGACGCCGCGCGCTTCATCCTGCGCCGGCCCGGCTTCTTCAAGGTGGCGGTGGCGGGCGCGGGCAACCACGATCTGCGGCTCGACAAGGCGTGGTGGCCCGAGGTCTCGATGGGGCTCGCCGCGCCGGAGGTGTGGGAGCGCAACTCGAACATGTCGGTGGCCGGAAATCTACGCGGCAAGCTGCTGCTGATCCACGGCGACGTCGACGACAATGTCCCCGTGACCGAGACCTATCGGCTTGCTGCCGCGCTGATCGCCAAGGGGCGGGACGTGGATGTGGTCATCCTGCCCAACACCTCGCACCGCCTCTACCAACCCTTCTTCTTCCTCAAGATGTGGGACTATTTTGTTCGGCACCTGCTGAACGAAGCCCCACCCGCGCGGTCGTGAGATGATCGCCCGCTCGCCCCGCCGTGCGCGCGATCCCCGGCCCGGTCGTCCGACGGAGGAGATGTCATGGACCCGCTGACCCGTCGCGGCGCGATGCGCCGAGGTGCCTCGATCGCGGCGGCGGTCGCGGTGCCATGGCCGATCCGCGCCGGTGCCGCGGTACCATCGCGACTGCCGCGCCGGGCCACTCCGCTCGCGCTCAGCGACGTGCGGCTCGCGCCATCGGACTTCGCCACCGCGGTGGCGGCCAATCACCGCTATCTGCTCGGTCTCAGCGCCGACCGGCTGCTCCACAACGTGCGCCGCTACGCCGGGCTCGCTCCCAAGGCCGAGATCTACGGCGGGTGGGAGAGCGATTCGCTGGCGGGGCATACGCTGGGCCATTATCTCACCGCCCTGGTGCTGATGTACCAACAGACCGGCGATGGCGAGTGCCGCGCGCGCGCCGATTATATCGTCGGCGAGCTGGCCGAGGCGCAGGCCCGGCGCGGCACCGGCTATGTCGGCGCGCTCGGCCGCAAGCGGAAGGGCGAGGACGCGATCGTCGACGGCGAAGAGATCTTCCCCGAGATCATGCGCGGGGAGATCCGCTCCGGCGGCTTCGATCTCAACGGTTCCTGGTCACCGCTCTACACCGTCCACAAGCTGTTCGCCGGGCTGCTCGACGTCCATGCCGGCTGGGGCAATGCGACCGCGCTGACCGTCCTGCTCGGGCTCGCCGGCTATTTCGCGCGCGTCTTCGCGGCGCTGGACGACGCGCAGATGCAGCGGTTGCTGGCGTGCGAATATGGCGGTCTGAACGAGAGTTTCGCCGAACTTCACGCGCGGACCGGCGATGTTCGATGGCTGCGGATCGCCGAGCGCCTCTACGACCGGCGCGTGCTCGATCCGCTCGCGGCGGGTGAGGACCGGCTGGCCGGCCTCCACGCCAATACGCAGGTGCCCAAGCTCGTCGGGCTCGCGCGGCTCCACGATCTCACCGGAGACGAACGCTATCGCGCCGCGGCGCTGTTCTTCTGGCAGACGGTGACGCGCCACCATAGCTTCGTCATCGGCGGCAACGCCGATCGCGAATATTTCTTCGGTCCCGACCAGATCGCGCACCATCTGACCGAGGCGACCTGCGAGCATTGCAACACCTACAATATGCTCAAGCTGACGCGCGCACTGTACGCGCAGCGGCCGGACGGCGCCTTCTTCGACTATTACGAGCGCGCGCATCTGAATCATACGCTGGCGCAGCTCGACCCCGGCAAGACGGGCTTCACTTATTTCACCCCGATGCAGTCAGGCGCGGGGCGCAACCATGCGCCCGCGGGGCACGAGGGTTTCGTCTGCTGCGGCGGCAGCGGGATGGAGGCGCATGCCAAGCACGGCGACTCGATCTTCTGGGAGGGCGACGGCATGTTGCTGGTCAACCTCTACATCCCGGCGCGCGCCGCGTGGCGGACGCGCGGGGCGACGCTGACGCTGGACACCGCTTACCCCTATGAGCCCGAGGCGCGGCTGCGCTTCACCGCGCTCGCGCGCGCCGGTTTCTTCGCGGTCGCGTTGCGCCTTCCCGGCTGGGCCGCGGGAGACGCGCGCGTCACCGTCAACGGCGGGCCGACGAGCGTGAGCCACGAAGCGGGCTATGCCGTCGTCGAGCGGGAGTGGCGCGAGGGCGACACGGTCGCGATCACGCTGCCGCTGCCGCTGCGGCTGGAGGCGGCGCCGGGCGGCTACGCGGTGGCGGTGCTGCGCGGGCCGCTCGTGCTCGCCGCCGATCTGGGGCCGGCGGCGGTCAACCGTTCGGGGATGGATCCGGTACTGGTGGGGGAGGATGTGCTCGCGGGCTTCAAGCCGGTGGCGGGGCGCGCGGCGACCTTCACTGCCGCCGGGGTCGGCCGCCCCGGCGACCTGACCTTCGTGCCCTTCTACCGCCAATATGATCGGCGCAGCGCGATCTACTTCCGTCACTTCACGCCCGAGCAATGGCGCGAGGCGGAAGCCGCTCTCCGCGCCGAGCGATCGCGCCAGCAGGCGATCGCGGCGCGCTCGGTCGACGTGCTGCACTTCGGCGAGATGCAGCCCGAGCGCGACCACGCGCTCGAGGGCGACTATTCCTGGCCGGTGACCTTGCACGGTCGCAACGGCCGCGACGTGCGTACGGGCGGGTTCATGGCGTTCACGCTCAAGGCACGGCGCGGGCCATTGGTGTTGCAACTGACCTATTGGGGCGAGGATGCCGACCGCGCGTTCGACGTGCTGGTCGAGGGCGCGACTGTGGCCAGCGTGACCCTTCGCGGCGATGCCCCCGGTGTCTTCGTCGACCGCGATTATCCGCTGCCGCTCGCGCTGACCCGGGGCAAGGCCGCGCTGCACGTGCGCGTCGTGCCGCACCAGGGACGCAGCGCGGGACCGATCTACGGCGCGCGGCTGCTCGTCGCGACGGGGGACGGACGATGAGGCGCGCGATCGGCCGCGCGCTCGTCGCGCTCACGCTCGCCGCCCCGTCATCGCCCAAGCCGGACTTCACGGCGCCGCCGGAGGGAATCGCCGTCACCGCGCCGGGCAATCCGATCCTCGCCGACGGGCGCTATTATTCCACCGACCCCGCGCCGATCGTCGATGGCGACACCTTGTGGATCCTCGCCGGCCGCGACGAGGCGCCCGACGGGGTCAACGACTTCATCATGAACGAGTGGCAGCTGCTGTCGACCCGCGATCCCGCCGCCGGTCGCTGGCGGCATCATCCCGCGATCGCGCGTCCGGAGGCGATGTTCGCCTGGGCCGATCACGGCCGCGCTTACGGTGGCGAGATCGTCAAGGGGGCGGACGGGCGCTTCTATTTCTACGCCCCCGTGATCGAGCAGGACAGCGACGCGCGCGACCGCTTCGCCATCGGGGTGGCGGTGGCCGAGCGGATCACCGGTCCGTGGCGCGACGCGCACCCGGCGGGGCCGATCGTGTCGCAGCGCCGGCCCGTCGCCAACGATATCCAGAACATCGACCCGACCGTCCTGATCGACGACGATGCGCGCGTCTATCTCTATTGGGGGACGTTCGGCCAGCTGCGTGGCGTCGAGTTGGCTTCCGACATGATCACGCCCAAGGGTCCGATCGTCGCGGTACGCACGCTGACCGGCTTCTTCGAGGCGCCCTGGCTGATGAAGCGGCGCGGCACCTATTACATGCTGTACGCCGCCAACAACGCCGGGCCGGGCTCATCCTGTACGCCGGCGGTGTATCACGCTTGTATCGCCTACGGCACCGCCCCCTCCCCACTCGGGCCGTGGACCTGGCGCGGGACGGTGCTGCGTCCGGTGAGTTCCACCACCAGCCACGCGGGTGCGGTGGCGTTCAAGGGGCAATGGTATCTGACCTACCATACCGCCGATGCCGTGGGTGGCGGTCATTTCCGCCGCAGCGTCGCGATCGACCGACTCGCGTGGGACGACAGCGTCGTGCCCGCCGCGATCCGGCCGGTGGTGGCGACGCGGCGCCCCCGCCCGGCCGCCCCGCCGACGCGCAACCTCGCCGCCGCGGCCGAGCCGCACGCCTCGAACGAGCCGGTGCCATCGCAATATTGGATCAAGGCGCTGAACGACGGGACCGTCCGCACCGCGCCGCTGCCGCCCGACCTGTGGGGAAGCTGGTCGCCGTCCAACCCGCCGCGCCAGTGGATCGAATATCGCTGGCTGCGACCGGTGACGCTGAACGGCAGCCGCCTGCGCTTCTGGGCGGATCACCCCGCGGGCGCGCGCGAGGGTGTCGCGCCACCGCGTGCCTGGCATCTCGCTTACTGGGACCATGGCTGGAAGAGGCTGAACGCGCGCGCCACCACTGGGCGCGACGGCTGGCACAGCATGACCTTCGCGCCGGTGACGACGCGATGCCTGCGCGCGATCCTCGACGCCTCGGGTGTCGACGGTCACTATGCCGGCGTCGCGGTGGAGGAATGGGAGGCGCTCGCACCGCGCGCCGCGCGCCGCGATCAGCAGACCTCGGCGGTGGAGGCGGGCACGCCGCCCGGGGGAACCCGCGCCGCGTGCCGGTAGAAGACGTCGGCGGCGAGCCGGTGGCGCTCGCCATAGACTTCTGACAGCACGTTGTAGAGCGCGACGTCATAGCGCGCGAGATCGGGATCATCGAGCACGCGCTGGCCGTCGATCACCGCGATGCGATTGGAATTGAACCAGGTCTGCGTCCCCTCGGCCCAATATTCGTCGACCGTGGTGGCGGCATATTCGCCCTTCCACAGCCCGCGCGCCATCGCCGCGGCATAAGCACGCTCGACCCGTGCATAGAGCGCCGGGTCGGCCCAGCGCGCCGCTTCCAGTATGCCGTGCGAGAATTCATGGACGAAGATGTTCTCGCCATAATAACGCGTGCCGGGCAGGCCGAGCAGGTTCTCGGTGGCGGCGCTGGTGAGCGTGCCGCCCATGCCGCGCGCGCGCGCATTCCAATATTGCGCATCGGTCATCCGCCCGATCCGCTCGTCATTATGTTTCTGCTCGCAGGCGGTCAGGCGAGGATCGTAGCGCGACGGCTTCTTCCACTTGCGCTGTTCGGGCAGATCGAGCGTGCCCTCGTCCACGCCCATGATCACGACGCGGAAATGGCGCGCGATCATGGCGCGGCGCAGATCGGGCCGCTCGACCAGCATCTCCACCGCGATGTCGCGCGCGGCGAGCAGCGCGGCATCGGGCACCGCCGCCGACGACACGATGGGCAGCCCCGCCGCATCGAGATAGCGGCGGTAGAAGGGATCGAGCTGGAGATCGGCCGGCGGCGGCCCGATCGTGCGCTCGGCATAGTCGACGACGCGCGCGGGCGGCGTGGCGGTGGCGGTGGGCGCGGCGACGATCGCCGCGGCGAGAGCGAGGAACATCCGGTCTTCTCCCGAGAATGGTGGCGGCCGAGGCGATGGCCGGAAGGGCGCGCGCTGCGCCCGCCCCCGTCAGAAGCGAAAGCGCGCGCCGAGCGTGAACCGCCGGCTCATCGAATTGAGTCCGGTCGGCAGATCCGGGAAGAGATAATAATAATTCTTGTCGATGACGTTGAGCAAGTTCGTTCCCTCGATGGAGACCGTCAGGAATTTGACCGGCGTGTAGTTGATTGCTGCATCCAGTCGCGACGTCGCGCGATCCGAGACAATGTTATTCTCGTCGATGGCGTCGACGCCGGTCTGATAGGTGGATCGCCAATTATATGCGATACGGGTGCTGAACTGCTTCGACTCATAATAGCCGATCACATTATAGCTCCAGCGCGATACGTAGGGCGCGCGTTTCTTTACCAGTTCATAGTGGATCACGCCGGTCTCTTCCTCCTCCTCGGATTCGGCCGGCAAATAGAGGTCGGCGGTCGGGATCCACGTGGCATTGGCCGTGACGCCGAGGTTGCGGAGGACACCCGGCAAAAAGGTGAAGAAGCTGGTCGCCTGGAATTCGAAACCCTGCGTCTGTCCCGGGCCGGCATTGCGCGGCTTGACGACATAATGCAGTCCGTGAAATTCCGGAACAAACTCCTGCTGCCGGGTCTCGTAGATGAACCCCTTCTGGTTCTTCGAGAAACCCCCGAGCGAGATGATCCCGCCGCGGCCGAAATACCATTCGAGCGCCAGGTTGAAATCGTCCGTCCGGGTAGGCTTGAGGTCGGGATTGCCCGCGTACACCGGGTCGTTCGGATTGGCATAATTGAACTGGAGAAAATTGCGCAGCGAGTACAGGCCGGGGCGCTGTACGTTGTGGCTATAGCTGCCGCGTAGCTTCAGCTTCTCCGCGAGCGCGACGTTGATGAAGGCGCTCGGAAGAAGATCGATATAATTGCCGCGCACCGAGGTCAGGGTATAGACGTTCGGGAAGAACTTGCCGGTCGGACGATCGAACTCGTCGTAGATCTGTGCCCCGATGCGGATGTTCGATCCCATCATCGAGGCGAAGGTGTTGACGTAGCGCAGGCCGACTTCGCCGTCGAACGGCAGTCCCCATTCGAACCCGTAGCCCAGGCTGGCATAGGCCGCGAAGACGTTCTCGGTCGTTCGACCGACGTTGACCGGGTCGCCGATGTCCGGCCGCCGATCCGCGAAGTGCGCGGCCACTCCTCGGTTACTACCAGGTCCAACGAGCTCATCCGGTCGGTTGGCGATGATGAACGCGGTGACCTCGGGCCAACGCGCGAACAACTGGTCGGAGTCGAGCTGCGTCCAGCGCATCGGCGAACCCGATGGCAAGCGGGGGGCGATGGTCACCGGATCGATCCCGACGACCGATGTCAGCAGCGGCTCCGTCTCCGGATTTTGCCAATTTGCGTTGCGATAGCTGGTGCTGAACTGATTGTCGCTGTGGACATAGCGCGCGCCGAACCGACCGACGCGCAACAGTCCGGTGCGGCTGAGATCCTTGCGGATGTCGACCTGCGTCGAGACCGAGTTGTTCTTCCCCGCGGAAATATTGTCGCGGAGGCCGGTGATCCGGCCGAGCGATGCATCCGTCGGCGAGACGTTGAACGAGAAATAGGGGCCGTTATTGGCGACATGGGGCGAGTCGAAGTCGATCCGGGCCTGGGTGAGCCCGAAATATTCGCCACTGTGCCCGTTGGAGTAGCCTTGCGTATCGCCCCATTGATATTGCGCACTGACGTCGATGGACAATCCACTGACGGCATAATGTGTTTCCAGATTCGTGCGATACGAATGCGAGCTGCCCTCGCTGCGCCCGCCGTCGAAGCCAGTGGTGAGGCGACCGTGGTTTTTCAGTTCGCCCTCGTCATCTGGAAGATTGAAGATGTCATATCCCAGCAGAGCGCCATCACTGGCGTATCTGACATTCTGCAGGGTGTAATAGTTTTCGCGCGTGCGCAGGAACAGCGACGCATAGGATCCCGCGGATCGACCGCCGAAATAGGAACCCTCCAGGACGAAATTGAGCCGAGCGCTCGCCCTCCACTGGAGCGCGCCGCTCAGGGATCTGTTGTGACGCGTGCCGCTGCTGAGCCCATAAGCTGCGCGATAGGGGGCCATCACCTTGTCGCGCCGATCCTCCGGCAGGCTCAGGCGGATGGTGCAGGTGTCGCAGCCCAGGAGCGCGGGCGACTCGCTCCCCGCCCCCGGCTCCGCATCGAGGTCGAGCAAGACGTGCCTCCGTATCGCCCGCCAAAGGGCCATCGAGGCCAGCGGCATCGAACAGGAACACCTTCTCGCAAGGAGACTGGCTGGGGCGGCAGGATTCGAACCTGCGAATGCCGGTACCAAAAACCGGTGCCTTACCGCTTGGCGACGCCCCAACAGGCCCGCGCGCTTAGCCGCGCGCGGCGCACAACTCAACCGATACGTCGCAACCAGCCGTGCGGATCGGGTGCGCGCCCGCGCTGCACCGCGCTCAGCCGGTCGAGGAAGCGCGCGGTCAGCTGCCCGGTGGCGCCGCTGCCGATGGTGAACTCATAGTCGGGGCCGGCGGCGCGGCCGATCGGGGTCACCACCGCGGCGGTGCCGCAGGCGAAGCTCTCCACCAGCCGCCCGCTCGCGGCGTCGGCGCGCCACTGCTCGATCGCATAGGGTTCCTCGCGCACCACCAGTCCCTCGTCGCGCGCGAGCTGGAGGATCGAGTCGCGCGTGATGCCGGGCAGGATCGTGCCGGTCAGCGGCGGGGTCTGCAGCGAGCCGTCCTCGAACACGAAGAAGATGTTCATGCCGCCCAGCTCCTCGATCCAGCGCCGCTCGGCGGCGTCGAGGAACACGACCTGGTCGAAGCCGCGGCGGATCGCCTCCTGCTGCGCGACCAGGCTGGTGGCGTAATTGCCGCCGCACTTGGCGGCGCCGGTGCCGCCGGGCGCGGCGCGCGTGTACTCGTGGCTGACCCACAGCGACACCGCGCGCGCGCCGCCCTTCCAATAGGCGCCGACCGACGAGGCCAGCACCATGTAGAGATATTCGGCCGACGGCTTCACGCCGAGGAACGCTTCCGACGCGATCATGAACGGGCGCAGGTAGAGCGAGCCGCCCTCCACCGAGGGCATCCAGTCGCGCTCGGTCTGCACCAGCCGCTCGCACGATTCGAGGAACAGCGCCTCCGGAAGCTCGGGCATCGCCATGCGCCGCGCCGAGGCATTGAAGCGGCGCGCATTGGCCTCGGGGCGGAACAGCGCCAGCCCGCCGTCCTCGAGCCGATAGGCCTTGAGCCCCTCGAAAATCTCCTGCGCGTAATGGAGCACCGACGAGGCCGGATCCATCGTCAGCGGCACGCGCTCGCCGATGCGCCCGTCGTGCCAGCCGCGCCCTTCCGAATAATGCAGGATCGCCATGTGATCGGTGAAGACGCGCCCGAACCCCGGGTCTACCAGCCGCGCGGTACGCTCATTGGCGGGGACGGGCGACGGATGCGGCTCGAACGCGAAGTTCACGGAAATCAGCTCCCAGGGACCAGGGTCGGCGATGGCCGGGCGCCGCGACAAGAGATCGCATTGCCGGGTTGCGGTGGCCTAGGGCCGATGGCAAAGCCGGTCAACATGGCTGCCTCAACCCAATCCGCCTCGCCGCTTTTCCTGCGCGAGACCGAGATCCGCCGCGGGATCGAGCTGCTCTATTTCGGCAACAGCCACATCACGCGCTCGATCGATCGCGGGCTGGCCAAACAGGGCCTCGGCCGCGCGCATCACCGCGCGCTCTATTTCATCGCGCGCAAGCCCGACATGCCGGTGAGCGAGCTGCTGGCGCTGCTCGCGATCACCAAACAGTCGCTCGGGCGCGTGCTCAACGAGCTGATCGAGCGCAACATGGTCGAGACGCGGCCGGGCGAGCGCGACCGCCGCCAGCGGCTGCTGCGGCTCACCGCGCAGGGCACCGCGTTGGAGAGCGAGCTGTACGATTCGCTGCGCGAGAAACTGTCGGCGGCCTATTCGCGTGCCGGCCAGGGCGCGGTGACGGGCTTCTGGGCGGTGCTCGAAGGGCTGATCCCGGCGGACGAGATGGGGCGGGTCGAGGCGCTGCGCGGCTGAGGCGCCGGCGCGGCGCGCGGCGGCACGACCAGAGGAGAGCCCCTCCCCATCCGTCGTCGCGGGCGTGGTCTGCATCCAGAAGTCCGGACCGACATCATCCGCTGTCGCGAAAGCTGCTCCCTCCATCGTCATCCCGGGCTTGACCCGGGATCCATCGTGCCGCGAGAGACGCCGACGTTGCTCGCGCGGCACCATGGATCCCGGCTCGAGGCCGGGATGACGGGCTGGTGAGAACGTGGGGCGAGCAGGTGACCGTGAGCGGTCGGTGCTCTCCCGCGTCTCACCCGGCCCCGTACAGCCGCTCCGCATCCGCCTTGAACGCCGCCCCACTGTCGTTCCGCGAGTAGAACATGTGCCCGCCGGGGTAGACGCGCAGCTGCACGCGCTCCGCGGCACCGAAGGCGGGCATCTGGTCGACGATCAGCCGCGACGCGAAGAACGGGCAGGACAGATCGTCCCAGCCGTGCACGATCATCACCTTCATCTTGGGATCGTTGGCGATCGCCTTGCGCAGGTCGGTCACCGGCGTGTCCGCCGGCTTGCCCCGGTCCCACGCCTCGTTCACCTTGTACGACAAAGCGTTGTAGCGCGCGTCGGTCTTCCAGCCGACCTCGCGCGTGACGAAATCGACCATCGCGCTGGTGGTCGGCGCGATCAGCGCGTCGAGGATCGGGTCGTTCGACCGCTGCTGCGCCGACCAAGGGAAGGGGTCGAAGGCGGTGACGTTCGAATCATAGACGCTGCCGATCGTCCCCTCGCCGCGGTGGATCTCGCGCAGATAGGTGCGGCTGTCGACACGCCCGCCGAGCTTCTGCACCAGCGCGGGGTCGAGCCCGGTGAGCTGCGTCACGCGGCCGACGACACGCCCGGTCGCCTCCGGGTCGGAGCGGCCGCGCAGCAGGTCGCGCGCGAAGTCGCCGCGCGCATAGGCCTCGACCTCGGCCATCGCCGCGGGGGTCAGCCGCCCCTGCCGCTCGAGGTTCGCGGCCGCCATCGAGGGCAGGTCGATCATCCAGGGCAGCGGCGACAGCGCGGTGGCGTCGTCGCCGGAGGCGGGATCGAGATAGGGCGAGACCATGATCAGCCCGTTGACCCCAACGCCGATCTGCGACTGGAGCTCATAGGCGATCCGCGGCGCGCGATAGCCGCCGTAGCTCTCGCCCATCACGTATTTGGGCGAGCGTAGCCGCTCCTCCTTGACCAGCCAGTCGTAGACGATCTTGGACAGATAGCGGATATCGGGATCGTTGGCGTAGAACGCCTTCTTGGTCTCGTCGGCGTCGACCAGGCTGCGGCTGAACCCCGTGCCGATCGGATCGATGAAGACCAGATCGGTGAAGTCGAGCCAGCTGTTGGGATTGTCGCGCGCGATCGGCGCGTCCGAGGGCGAGTCGCCCTGGGCGCCGAACTGGACGCGCTTGGGGCCGACCGCGCCCATGTTGAGATAGACCGAGGCCGCGCCCGGCCCGCCGTTGAACGCGAAGGTCACCGGCCGCGACGGGTCGCGCCCGGGCACGACATAGGCGGTATAGACGACCTGGCCGATCTCCTTGCCGCTATCGTCGCGCACCGCGATCGTGCCCACGCTCGCCTTGTAGCTGATCGTCCGCGCGCCGATCCGCGCGCTCTGCGTGATCGTGCGGTCGGCGGGCAGTGCGGGCAGCTTGTTCTCGGCGTCCTGCTTCTTGCTCTCCACCTTGGTGACGGTCTTGTCGGTCTTCTCCGACTGGGCATGGGTCAGCCCGCTGGTGCCGAACAGCAAGGTGGCGAGGAACAGGCGGAGGGGTTTGGCCACGTCATGATTTCCTGGTCGGTGCCGCGACGAACGCGGCCGTGTTGCCGTCGGTACAATCCCGCGCGCGACGCTGGCAAGGTGGCGTTCGACCCGATCCCGTTCCGCCGGGAGCGTTCTGGTGCCCCCGGCGAGATTCGAACTCACGACCTGCGGTTTAGGAAACCGTCGCTCTATCCTGCTGAGCTACGGGGGCGCCGCCCGCCCCGTAGATTCTCGCGCGGGGAGGGTCAATCGCTCACCAGCTCAGCCCCGCGCGGACGTAGAGATAGCGACCGTTGAACCCGAAGGGCGAGTAATAAGGGAAGCCGATCACTCCCGTCGTGTTGTTCGCCGCGATCGTGCGATCGGGATAGACGTCGAACAGGTTGCTCACCCCCAGCGCGACCTGCCCGCCGGGCACCGCCTGGTAGCGCAGCTCGAGGTCGGTCACGGCGTGGCGCCCGGTGCGCACGTCGGCGGCGGGGGTGGTCCCCGGCTGGTTGACGTCACCATAATAGGTCACGCGCGCGAGCGCGCCGAGCTGGTCGAGCGACCAGTCGATCGTGCCGGTCACCTTCTCGCCGGGCGTCCCCTGTTCGAGCGTCAGCACGCGGCTGCGCGCGAACAACGTCGGCGCGGGGTCGAGCGTCGCGGTCGAGGTCGGGACGCGGGTCACGTCCACCTTGTTGACGTTGCCCGCGAGCGTCAGGTCGAAGGCGCCCGCGGCGCCGGTGCGCAGGCGATAATGCGCCACCGCGTCGATCCCCTGGGTGGTCGAGCGCACCCCGTTGATGAAGAAGCGCGCCGCGGTGACGCCATAAGGCGCGAGCAGCGCCGCCACCCCGGGGCTGAACGAGGCGTTGATATTCTCCGACAGCGCGAGCTGGTCGCGCAGCCTGATGTAATAGCCGTCGACCGAGAGGTCGAAGCCGCCGAAGCGGATCACCGTGCCGGCCGAGAAGTTGGTCGACTTCTCCGGGTCGAGCCGCACCCCGCCCAGCGCGGTGCCGAGCCCGCTGGTCGAGGGCGTGGTGGCGGTGAGGAACGGCACGCCATTCTGCACCACCGAGGCGGTGGAGGTGAAATATTGCTGCTGGAGCGACGGCGCGCGGAAGCCGGTGGAGACCGTGCCGCGCAGCGCCAGCCAGTCGGCGACGTCGTAGCGCAGCGAGGCCTTGCCGTTGGCGGTCGAGCCGAAGTCCGAATAATCCTCGACCCGCCCCGCCAGGCCGAAGAGCAGCGCGTCGGTCAGCTGCGCCTCGAGGTCGAGATAGGCGCTGCCGTTGCGACGCGACCGCTCGAGCGCGTTCGCCGGGGTGAGCGCGGGGAAGCCCTGCGCCCCCGCCGACACGCCCGACACCGGCTGGCCCGCGGGCTCGCCCGCCTGGATGCGATAGCCCTCGCGCCGCCCCTCGAGCCCGAAGGCGACGTTGAGCGAGCGGAACACGTCGAAGCGGCGCGTCACGTCGAGCCCCGCGACCCATTGGTCGTAGATCAGGCGGCCGTCGAAGAAGTCGGTCTGCGATGCGTTGCCCGCCGCGAAGTTCACGCTGTCGAGCGTGCGGAACGACAGCCGGTTGCGCCCGTAGCTGACGTTGAGATCGACGTTCCAGCCCGCCACCTCCCCGCGTGTCCCTAGCGCGGCGTTGAGATCGGTCGACTTGGTGTTGATGACCGGAAGGAAGCCGTTGGGGTAGAGCGTCCCCACGGTATAGCCGCTGGTCACCCCGGGCAGCCGCGGGAAGGCGGTGCCGCGCACGTCGCGATCCTGATAGCCCGCCCAGCCGTAAAGGCTCCAGCTTCCCGCCAGCGACGTGCCCGCGTTGGCGAAGACGGTATATTGCTCCACCGCGGGATCGCCGAACCGCCCGGTCACGCGCCGCGGCGACACGCGCGGATCGAGATCGGCACGGTTGGTCGGCTGGCGCCGGTTATACTCGCCCGACACCGTCAGGAAACCGTCGCTCCCGAAGCCGATCCCCTGCCACGCCGAGGCGGTGACGTTGTTCTCGCCGGTGACGTGGCGGTTGCCGCGCGCGGTGTCGACGTCGGTGTCGTAGAAGCCATAGGTCACGGTGGCGCCACCGCCCGAGCGCGCCTCGCGCAGCCGCAGGTTGACCACGCCCGCGATCGCGTCCGAGCCATATTGCGCCGAGGCGCCGTCGCGGAGCACCTCGATCCGGTCGAGCGCCGCGACGGGGATGGTGTTGAGATCCACCGCCGACGAGCCGCGCCCGACCGAGCCGTTGGTGTTGAGCTGCGCCGAGGCGTGGCCGCGCACGCCGTTGATGAGGACGAGCGTCTGGTCGGGCGACAGGCCGCGCAGCGTCGCGGGGCGCACCGCGTCGGTCGCGTCGGTCGCCGCCGCGCGCGGGAAGTTGACCGAGGGCGCGACATTGGCGAGCGCCGCGGCGACCTCGGTGGTGCCCTGACGCTGGAGGCTGGCGCCGCTGAGCACGTCGACCGGCGCGGGGCTGTCGAGCCGCGTGCGTCCCGCGGCGCGCGTGCCGGTGACGACGATGTCGTCGCCCTCGGCCGGCGGCGCGGCGGCATCCCCGGTCGGCGCGGCCTGCGCGTCCGCGGCGGGCTGTGCCGACGGGGCCGGATCCTGCGGCGGCTGCTGCGCCCAGGCCGGGGTGGCGAGCGCGGTCAGCGCGACGGAGAACAACAGGCGCGCGGTGCGGCGGTGCATGGCGATGGTCCCTTTTTATCTGGCGCGAGAACGCCGCGGGCGCCTCACCTTCCCTGCGCCCCGGTCTACGCGCTTTCGCCGCGCGGCGGCTCAAATCTGCGTTGCAACCGCGCAAGCATTTCTTCCGAACATCCATGTCGGCGGTAGGGATTGTGGCTGCGGTAGCGCGCGATCCTCGCCCTGCCCGCGCCACCGGCGCGAGGCGCACCGCCGCGATGTTGGGTCCCGCGCTTGTGTCGGACGACGGTTGCACAGTTCGCGTCGCTCGAGACGGTCGCGGCATCGCGGAGAGGTAGGTTGGAGCGCTTTGCCCCGTCGCGTCACACCGCCGACCCTGCCTGCGTCGCGGTGCGAATCGCAGCCCGCGCCATGGCAACAGCCGCGTATCGCAGGACAGTCGAAGAAGAAGTGGTGGACGCGCGACCGAATTGCGTCGCACGCACCGCCGATGCGGCGCCGCTCGCGCGCTTGTCGTCGCTAATGTCTGACGAGAGCGGCGGCTGCGTCGCCGCCGTTCGATTGGTCGGGGCGACAGGATTCGAACCTGCGACCCCCACACCCCCAGTGTGATGCGCTACCAGGCTGCGCTACGCCCCGACCGAGGGGGCGCCTCTACGCGCGGTCGCCGGGCTTTGCAAGCGGCTAGCCGCGCGCCTTTGTCCGGCGGCCGCCTGCCGCGGCGGGGCGAGCCTCTGTTGCGCCCGCGCGCCGGCGATGATAGCGGCAGCGGCTTCGTGCGGCCGGGCTTCGGCCGCCCCAATGTCATGCACGGAATCCGATGTTCATCACTCCCGCTTATGCGCAGACGGCCGGTGGCGCCGCCCAGGGCGGCGGTCTCGCCGGCTTCATCAGCCTGGCGCCGCTGCTCCTGGTGTTCGTCGTCTTCTACTTCCTGATGATCCGCCCGCAGCAGAGCCGGATGAAGTCGCTCCAGCGCGCGATCGCCGCGGTCAAGAAGGGCGATTCGGTCGTCACCGCCGGCGGCCTGGTCGGACGGGTGACCAAGGTCGAGGAGGGCTTCGTCGAGGTCGAACTGGCGCCCAACACCCGCGTCCGCGTGGTCAAGGCGACGCTGGCGGAAGTGACGCCGCTCGGCGGCAAGCCGGCGAACGACTGAGATGCTGGACTTTCCCCGCTGGAAGGTGATCGGCATCTGGCTCCTGCTCGCCGCGCTGGTGTCGCTGGCGATCCCTAGCTTCGTGCCCGAGCGCGTGACCCAGGGCTGGGGCGTGACGCCGCCGCGCATCAACCTCGGCCTCGATCTCGCCGGCGGCAGCTATCTGCTGCTCGAGGCGGACACCAACGACGTCGCGACCACGCGCGTCGAGGCGATGCGCGAGCAGGTCCAGGCCGAGATGCGCCGCCAGACGCCGCGGATCGAGATCGGCGAGATCTCCAGCCGCAACGGCCAGCTGTCCTTCCTGCTGCGTGACCCGCGCCAGGTCGATGCCGCGCGCGAGCGGCTGCTCCAGATCACCGGCACCGGTGCGGGCATGACCGGCCAGCGCCAGTGGGACATTCAGGTGGTGGACACCAGCCGCTTCGTGCTGACCCCCACCGCGGCCGGGCTCAAACAGGCGGTCGAGACCGCGATGGGCGACGCCACCGAGGTGGTGCGCCGCCGCATCGACGAACTGGGCACGCGCGAGCCGACAATCATCCGCCAGGGCAGCAACCGCATCGTCGTCCAGGTGCCCGGGCTGCAGAACCCGCAGGCGCTCAAGGACCTCATCGGCAAGACCGCCAAGCTAGAGTTCAAACTGGTCGACCTCAACGCCGACCCGCAGTCGCTCGCCAAGGGGCAGGCTCCGGCGGGCAGCCAGATCCTGCCCTATCCGGGCAATCCCAGCGGGCTGCCGCTGATCGCGGTGAAGCGCCAGGCGATCCTGTCGGGCGACATGCTGACCGACGCGCGCCAGGAGTTCGAGCCGCAGACCAACGCGCCGCAGGTGTCGATCACCTTCGACAGCCAGGGCGGACGCCGCTTCGCGCGCGTGACGCAGGAGAATGTCGGCAAGCCCTTCGCGATCATCCTCGACAATCAGGTGATCTCGGCCCCCAATATCAACGAGCCGATCATCGGCGGGCGTGCCGCGATCAACGGCGGCTTCACCGTCGACAGCGCCAACCAGCTCGCCATCGCGCTGCGCTCGGGCAAATTGCCGGTGGCGCTCAAGATCGTCGAGGAATCGACCGTCGGCCCCGATCTCGGCGCCGATTCGATCCGCTCGGGCATCCTTGCCTCGGCGGTGGCAGTGGCGCTGGTGGTGGCGTTCATGCTCGTCACTTATGGCCGGTTCGGCTTCTATGCCAACCTCGCCGTGGTCATCAACGTGTTCGTCATCCTGGGCGTGATGGCTTTGATCAAGGGCACGCTGACGCTGCCGGGCATCGCCGGCTTCGTGCTGACGATCGGCACGGCGGTGGACGCCAACGTGCTGATCAACGAGCGGATCCGCGAGGAGCGCCGGCGTGGCCGCGGGGTCGTCCAGGCGGTGGAGCTGGGCTATAAGGAGGCCAGCCGCACGATCTTCGAGGCCAATGTGACCCACGCCATCTCGGGCATCATCATGTTCCTGCTGGGCTCCGGCCCGGTGAAGGGGTTCGCGGTGGTGCTGCTGATCGGCATCGCGACCAGCGTGTTCACCGCGGTGACCTTCACCCGCATGCTCGTCGCGGGCTGGCTGCGTCGCGCCAAGCCGAAGACGATCACGATATGATCGCGGCCCGCTCGCCCGCTACCCCTGCGCTCGGCGCCGCACCGTCGCGCGCCGGGCGGACATCGAACCCGCGTACGACACCCGCGCTCGCCGGGGTGACGAGGTAACATGAAACTGCTCAAGCTCGTCCCCGACGACACCAACATCGATTTCGTCAAGCTGCGCGGCATCGCCTTCGCGCTGACGCTGTTGCTCAGCGTGCTCGCGGTCGGGATCACCGTCTACAAGGGACTCAATTACGGCGTCGACTTCGAGGGCGGGCTGATGATCGAGGAGCGGTTCGCGCAGCCGCCCGCGATCGACGCGGTGCGCGCCGTGGTGGATGCGCAGCGGCTCGGCGACGCCAATCTCCAGCCGGTCGGCGACGGCACCACGCTGACGATCCGCCTGCCGGTGCAGCAGGGCGGCGACGAGGGCGCCACCAATGCCGCGGTGCGCAAGGTCGAGTCCGCACTGGCCGCCAAATTCCCCGGCGCCACCTTCCTCCGTTACTCGACCGTGTCGGGCAAGGTGTCGAACGAGCTGATCCGCCACGGCGTGCTCGCGGTGGTGCTCGCGATCCTGGGCATCGGTCTGTTCGCGATCTTCCGCTTCGAATGGCAGTTCGGCGTCTCGACCATCGTCGCGATCGTCCACGATCTGCTGATGACGGTGGGCTTCTTCGCGCTGACCCAGTTCGACTTCGATCTCAACATCGTCGCCGCGGTGCTGACGATCGTTGGCTATTCGATCAACGACAAGATCGTGATCGACGACCGCATCCGCGAGAACATGCGCCGCTATCGCAAGATGGACATGCGCGAGATCATCAACCTGTCGGTGAACGAGACGCTGCCGCGCACGGTGATGACGTCGGTGACGATCCTGCTCGCCCTGTTCGCGCTGCTGTTCCTCGGCGGGCACGTGCTACGCGGCTTCACCGCGGCGATGATCCTGGGGATCGTGGTCGGCACCTATTCGTCGATCTACGTGTCGTCGTCGCTGCTGATCTCGCTCGGGCTGCGCGCCGAGCCCGAGGCCGGCACCGCGCCGCGGCGCGGCGGCATCGAGAATGCCGAGCGCGTCGGGCCGCGCAGCTGATGCGGATGGAACGCGAGCGGCCGGCAGCGGGGCCGCTCGTCCGCGGCTTCGGCGCCGGCGGTTATCGCGTCGACGCGCCCGACGGCACGATGGGTGTCTATCCCGCGCTGCTGCTCACCGCGACCCGCGCGGACAATTGGGCCCCCCCGCCGCTCGACGCGCTCGACGAGGCGGCGTTGGCGCCGTTGCTGGGCACGCCAATCGAGTTCCTGCTGCTCGGTACGGGCGCGACGCTGCGCCGCGCACCGCGCGCGCTGGTCGCCGCGCTCGACGCGCGCGGCATCGGGGTGGAGCCGATGGACAGCCGCGCCGCGGCGCGCGCCTGGGGCGTGCTGCGCGCCGAGGAGCGGCAGATCGCCGCCGCGCTCTACCCGCTCGATCACTGACCCCCCGGCGGCGGCGCGGCCGTCGCGCCGGAACGCCGGCGCGATCAGCCGACCGACTTGAGCCGCGTCTCCTCGATGTCGAATGCGACCGCGGTGACACCGGATAGATGCTCGATCCGCTCCGCCAGCTCGGCGTCGAGCGCGAAGTCGCGGCCGAGGATCACGGTCGCCTGCTCGTCGCCGCCGAGCGGTACCTTGAGCGTCACCTTGCCGCGCGCGCCGCGCGAGTCGCCGATCAGCGCCAGCAGCCCCGCCACCGCCGCGGCGTCGCTGACATGGACGTCGAGCGCGAAGCGGGTCGACGAGGCCAGCCCCTCGAACGGGCGGATCGACTTCACCGTGACGCGCGGCGTCTCCTCGCCCGGTCGCCGGTCGAGCTCGACCGTCGCCAGCCCGCAGCCGCCGTTGCGCGCCGCTTCCTCCAGATCGGCGGCGGGCCCGTCGTCGAAACAGGTCGCGACGAACTGTCCGGTCGAGTCGGACAGCGTCGCCATCATGTAGCGCTTGCCGCGCGCCGAGGTGCGCCAGCGCGCGTCCTCGACCAACACCGCCATCGTCGCCATCACGCGCGCGCCCTCGGCGATCGGCAGCTCGCCGAGCGCGACATAGCTGCGCGCGCCGTGCGTCCTGGCGAGATGGCGGTAGCGATCGACCGGATGCGCGGAGAAATAGAAGCCGAACGCCTCTTTCTCCTGCTCCATCCGCTCGGCGAGCGACCAGCGCGCGTCGGGCAGCTTGATCGTGTCGCCCGCGCCCGCGTCGTCGCCGAACAGCCCACCCTGTCCGCTCGCGCGCCCCTCGTGCGTGCGCGCCGCGATCGCCAGCATCGTCTCGGCGACCGCATGCACCCCGGCGCGGTTGGGCTCGAGCGAGTCGAACGCGCCGCCGGCCGCGAGCGTCTCGAGCTGGCGCTTGTTGAGCAATCGTGGGTCGACGCGGGTGGCGAGATCGTCGAGGCTGCGGAACGCGCCAGAACCGGCGCGCTCCTCGCACAACCGCTCCATCGCGCCCTCGCCGACCGACTTGAGCGCGGCCAGCGCGTAGCGCACCGACGGCACGCCCTCGGTGTCGACCTCGACGTCGAACTCGGCCGCGCTGGCGTTGATGCAGGGCGGCAGCAGCCCGACGCCGAGCCGGCGCATGTCGTCGACGAAGATCGCCAGCTTGTCGGTGAGGTGCAGATCGTAGCACATCGAGGCGGCGAAGAACTCGGCCGGGTGATGCGCCTTGAGCCAGGCGGTCTGATAGGCGAGCAGCGCATAGGCCGCGGCGTGGCTCTTGTTGAAGCCATAACCCGCGAACTTGTCGATCAAGTCGAACAGCTGGTTGGCGTAGTCCTTCTTGATCCCGTTATGCTCGGCGCAGCCGGCGACGAAGGTGGCGCGCTGCGCGTCCATCTCCGCCTTGATCTTCTTGCCCATCGCGCGGCGCAGCAGGTCGGCGCCGCCGAGCGAGTAGCCGGCGAGGATCTGCGCCGCCTGCATCACCTGCTCCTGGTAGACGAAGATCCCGTAGGTCTCCTTCAGGATCGGCTCGAGCAAAGGATGCGGGTAGGTGATCTCCTCGGTGCCCTGCTTGCGCCGGCCGAAGGACGGGATGTTGTCCATCGGGCCGGGGCGGTAGAGCGAGACGAGCGCGACGATGTCGCCGAAATTGGTCGGCCGCACCGCCGAGAGCGTGCGCCGCATCCCCTCCGATTCGAGCTGGAACACGCCGACCGTGTCACCGCGCTGGAGCAGCTTGTAGACGCCCTCGTCGTCCCACAGCAGCGCGTCGAGATCGACCGCGATGCCGCGCTTGGCCAGCAGCTGCACCGCCTTCTTGAGCACGGACAGCGTCTTGAGCCCGAGGAAGTCGAACTTCACCAAGCCGGCGCCCTCGACATATTTCATGTCGAACTGGGTCACCGGCATGTCCGAGCGCGGGTCGCGATAGAGCGGGACGAGCTGCGCCAGCGGCCGGTCGCCGATCACCACGCCGGCGGCATGGGTCGAGGAGTGGCGCGGCAGGCCCTCGAGCTTCATCGCGAGGTCAAGGAGGCGGCGCACCTCGTTATCGTTGGAATATTCGCGCGCCAGCTCGGACACGCCGTTGAGCGCGCGATCGAGCGTCCACGGGTCGGTCGGATGGTTGGGGACGAGCTTGGCGAGCCGGTCGACCTGGCCGTAGCTCATCTGCAGCACGCGCCCGGTGTCCTTGAGCACCGCGCGCGCCTTGAGCTTACCGAAGGTGATGATCTGCGCGACCTGATCGCGGCCGTATTTCTCCTGGACGTAGCGGATGACCTCGCCGCGCCGGGTCTCGCAGAAGTCGATGTCGAAGTCGGGCATCGACACGCGCTCGGGGTTGAGGAAGCGCTCGAACAGCAGCCCCAGCTTGATCGGGTCGAGGTCGGTGATCGTCAGTGCCCAGGCCACCGCCGAGCCCGCGCCCGAGCCGCGCCCCGGCCCCACGGGGATGTCGTGCGCCTTGGCCCATTGGATGAAGTCGGCGACGATCAGGAAATAGCCGGGGAAGCCCATCTGGATGATGACGTCGAGCTCGAACTCGAGCCGCTGCCGGTAAGTCTCCTGCCACGTCGGCTCCTCCGGCGCCTGGCCGAGCGCGACGATCCGCTCGATCCGCGCCGCCAGCCCCTCGCGCGCGCGCTCGCGCAGCATCGTCGCCTCGCCCTCGCGGTCGCCCGCGAGGCTGGGGAGGATCGGCTTGCGCTTCGGCGCGGCGACCGCACAGCGCTGCGCCACCACCAGCGTGTTGGCGATCGCCTCGGGCAGATCGGCGAACAGCTCGCGCATCGTCTCGGCGGGCTTCATCCAGGCGTGGCCGCAGCTCTTCGGGCGATCGTCGCTCTCCAGATAGCTGGAGCTGGCGATGCACAGCATGGCGTCGTGCGCGGCGCCGAAATCGGCCTCCTCGAAGCAGCTCGGGTTGGTCGCGACGATCGGCCAGCCGCGCTCATAGGCGAGGTCGAGCAGCGGCGCCTCGGCGCGCTCCTCGATCGCGTCGCCGCGGCGGCTTAGCTCGACGTAGAGGCGATCGCCGAAGGTGGCGTGGAGACGCTCCGCGTAGGCGATCGCGCGCGCGGGCTGGTCCTCGGCGAACAGCCGCGCCACCCCCCCCTCGCCGCCCGCGGTCAGTGCGATGAGCCCGGCGGCGTGGCGCTCGAGCAGCTCGAAGCCGACGTGCGGCGCCAGCTCGAGCGGTCGGTCGAGATGCGCGTGGCTCACCAGCGCGCAGAGATTGTCGTAGCCGGCCTCGTCCTGCGCGTAGAGCGCGATCCAGTCGACCACGGTCGCGGCGCCCTCGGGCATGTCGGGGCGCGCGACTCCCAGCATCGTGCCGATCACTGGCTGGACGCCCGCGCCCTTGGCGGCGTCCGAGAAGGCCATGGCCGCGTAGAGCCCGTTGCGATCGGTCAGCGCCGCGGCGGGGAAGCCGAGCTTGGCGGCGCGCTTGGCGATCGCCTTGGGCTCGATCGCGCCGTCGAGCATGGTGTAGCTGGAGAAGATGCGGAGCGGCACGAAGCCCGAATGTGGCATCGCTCCTAGCTAAGCTCCCCTACCCGATTCGGCCAGCACCTGCGCGACCGCCGGAACCCGGCCCGCGCCGGCCCGTTCGCCGGCGCAGCAGGAGGACGGACATGAGCGATGTTAGAGGCGCGTCGCGCGCGATGGGCGCGGGCTGGGGCTGGATCATGGCCTATGGCGTGGTGTCGGTGCTGGTCGGCGTGGCGGCGATCATCTGGCCCTATGTGGCGACCTACGCCGCCACCGTGGTGATCGGCACCTTGTTCTTCATCTCGGGCGTGTTCTCGATCGCGGCGGGCGTGTTCGGCCATGGCAGCGAGAGCCGGATCTACGCGCTGCTGTTCGGTGTCCTGTCGGTCGTGGTCGGCGCGATCATGGTGTTCGAGCCGATGACGGGCGCGGTATCGCTGACCTTGATGGTGGCGGTATGGCTCGGCGTGCGCGGCGTGCTGGAGATCGTGGCGGGAACGCGGATGAAGCGCCGGCGGGCTATGATGATCGTTCTGGGGGTCATCAACCTGCTGCTGGCGCTGTTCATCCTGATGACGGTGCCATGGTCGGCGCTGACGCTGCCGGGCTATGTGCTGGGGATCAGCTTCCTGTTCGGCGGCGTGACCGCCATCGCCGCGGCGAGCGACCACCGCAGCGGCGCCAGCGCCTTCGCGGTGCCGGAGGAGATGGTGCAGCAATGAGGTGGACCGGGTTGAGGGACGGTGGAGTGGCTCCCTTGCCTCTCCGCCTTGCGTCATCCTGAACTCGTTTCAGGATCCACCGTGCCGCGTCCTCAGCGGCCGCGGCGCTCGCGGGACCGTGGATCCTGAAACGAGTTCAGGATGACGCTGTTGGTGGCGGGAAGGCAGTGAGTCGCGGCCACCCGCCGCTACAACAGCGCCTCGATGTCGGCCCGCAGCGCCTCGGGCGCGGTGGTCGGCGCATAGCGGCGCACCGTCTCGCCATCGCGCGCGACCAGGAATTTGGTGAAGTTCCACTTGATCGCGCGCGAACCCAGCAGCCCCGGTGCGGCGCGCTTGAGCCGCTCGAACAGAGCGTCCGCCCCCGCCCCGTTGACCTCGACCTTGGAGAAGACCGGGAAGCTCACGTCGTAGCGGGTGGTGCAGAAGGTCGCGATCGCGGCGGCGTCGCCCGGCTCCTGCGCACCGAACTGGTTGCAGGGGAAGGCCAGCACCGCCAGCCCGCGCTCGGCATAAGCGCGGTGAAGCTCTTCCAGTCCGGCATATTGCGGCGTGAACCCGCATTGTGACGCGGTGTTGACCACCAGCAGCACCTTGCCGGCATAGTCCGCGAGCGACTGCTCGCCGCCGTCGGCGGTCCGCACGCTCAGGTCGGTGATCGCGCTCATCCGTGCCTCCGCAGCAGGAACTCGATGTTGGTCCGCACGCCCGGCCACTCGCTCGCGATGATCGAATAGACCACCAGGTCGCGCACCCGCCCGTTGAACAATTGGTGCGAGCGCAGCACGCCGTCGCGCTTGGCGCCGAGCCGCTCGATCGCGGCCTGAGAGCGCTTGTTGAACCAATCGGTGCGGATCTGCACCACCTGGCAGCCGAGCGCGTCGAAGGCATGGCCGAGCAGCAGCAGCTTGGCCTCGGTGTTGACCCCGGTGCGCTGCACCGCGCGCGCGTAGAAGGTGCCGCCGATCTCGACGCGGCGGTGCGCCTCGCTCATCCGCATCAGCCGCGTGAGACCCACGACGCGGCCGTCGGGCGTCTCGACCGCGAACGGCAGCGCGCGGCCGAAGTCGCGCTCGCGCAGCGCGCCGGCGACGAAGGCGTCGGGATCGGTCAGGCCGGAGACGTTGGCGAAGAACAGCTTGGTGAGGTCGCCGTCCCCCGCCGCCGCGGCGAGCGCGGGCGCGTCCTCCGAGGTGAGCGGGCGGAGCACCACGTGCTGGCCGACCAGCCGCGGCGTCTCGCGCCAGCGGCTCACGCGATCGTGCCCTCGTGCAGCCGCACGACGCGGTCCATCTTGGCGGCGAGCCGCTCGTTGTGCGTCGCCACCAGCGCCGCCGAGCCTTCGCCGCGCACCAGCCGCAGGAACTCGGCGAGCACGACGTCGGCGGTATGTTCGTCGAGGTTGCCGGTCGGCTCGTCGGCCAGCACCAAAGCGGGTCGGTTGGCGAGCGCGCGCGCCACCGCGACTCGCTGCTGCTCGCCGCCCGAGAGCTGCGCCGAGCGATGCGTCAGCCGGTGACCGACGCCGAGCGCGGTGAGCAGCGCGGCGGCGCGTTCCTCCGCAGGCGCGCGCTCGGCGCCGTGGATCAGCTGGGGCAGCACGACATTCTCGATCGCGTTGAAGTCGGGCAGCAGATGGTGGAACTGGTAGACGAAGCCGAGCCGGTCGCGCCGCATCGCGGTGCGCCCGGCGGCGTCGAGCTGCGCCGCCTCCACGCCGCCGATGCGGATCGATCCGGCGAACCCGCCCTCGAGCAGACCCACCGCCTGGAGCAAGGTCGATTTGCCCGAGCCCGACGGACCCAGCAGCGCGACGATCTCGCCCGGCGCGATGGCGAGGTCGACCCCGCGCAGCACGTGAATGGTCGCCCCGCCCTGCGTGAAGCTGCGCGCCAAACCGCTCGTCCGGAGGACCGCCTCACTCATAACGCAGCACCTCGACCGGGTCGGTGCCCGCCGCCTTGAGCGCGGGATAGACCGTCGCCAGGAAGGTCATCAGCAGCGTGATCAGCACGATCGCGACGATCTCGACCGGATTGGGCTTGGACGGCAGCTCGGTAAGGTAGCGGATCGACGGGTCCCACAGGTTCTGCCCGGTGATCGCCTGCACCGCGTTCACCACCGACTGGCGGATGAACAGGAAGCCGAAGCCGAGCAGCAACCCCGCCACCGTGCCCAGCACCCCGATCGTCGTCCCCACCGTGATGAAGATCCGCAGCATCGCGCCGCGGCTCGCGCCCATGGTACGCAGGATCGCGATGTCGCGCGTCTTGGAGCGCACCAGCATGATCAGCGACGAGGCGATGTTGAAGGCGGCGACCAGGATGATGATGCACAGCACGGTGAACATCGCCACGCGCTCGACCGCCAGCGCGTCGAACAGCTCGGCGTTGAGGCGGCGCCAGTCGGCCACCGCGGCATAGCCCTGCACCTTGCGCGAGAGCGGCGCGAGGATCTCGCCGACGCGATCGGCGTCGCTGGTCTGCAGCTCGATGATGCCGACGCTATCGCCGCTCAGCAGCAGCGTCTGGGCGTCGGCGAGCGGCATCACGACATAGGCCTTGTCATAGTCGTACACGCCGACCTCGAAGATCGCACCGACGGTGTAATTGACGTAGCGCGGCATCGTGCCGAACGGTGTGGAGGGGCCGAGCGGGTTGATCAACGTGATCTCGGACCCGATCGTCGCGCCGAGCTGCTCCGCCAGCCGCGCGCCGATCGCGACGTTGTTGCTGCCCGGCGTCACGCTGGCGAGGCTGCCGACGATCACCTTGGAGTTGATCGTCCGGTTCGCGCGGATGTCCTCGGGCCGCATGCCGCGCAGGATGATGCCCTCGGCGCGGCCGTTGTACGTGACGAACAATGGCTGCTCGATCATCGGGATCGCGCTGGTGACACCGGGGGTGGCCTTCGCCTCGGTGAGCGCGCGGCGCCAGTCGGGCAGCCGTCCGTTGTAGCCCTGGATCACGGCATGGCCGTTGAGCCCGACGATCTTGTCGAACAACTCGGCGCGAAAGCCGTTCATCACGCTCATCACGATGACCAGAGCGGCGACGCCGAGCATCACCGCGCCGAGCGAGAAGCCCGCGACCAGGACGATGAACCGCTCACCGCGACCGGGCAGCAGATACCGCCGCGCGATCATGCTCTCGTAGCGCGACAGCAACATGCCGCCGCCTCTAGGATGGCGCGCGCTGCGGTGCAACGGGGCGTGTGGCGGATTCGACACAGAGCTGCCGCAATCGGTTCTGCCCGCGTTCATTTCGGTCGACAGCCGAGCGCGTCCCCAGCATACCTCTCGGCACTGGCACACAGGCAAAGGCCGTGGTTCGGGGAATGTCGTCGAGCTCCGCTTCACACCGAAGCGCGCGGGCAGACGGCGGGATAGGGGGCTGACGAGCGATCGTCACGCAGGCGCCCGGGTCGCGATGAGCGGCCCGGGCGTTTGCTTTGTGGCGGCAATGTGGTGGCGCCGCTCCCGCGTTCAAGCGCGAGCCGCGCGAGGACCGCGCTACCAACCTTCATCGTCACGGCGTGGATCGGCAGCGGTCGCGCTCCACCGTGCGGCCCAACGCCGATTCTCGAGGCGCGTCGAGGAGCACCGGGAGGTGGTGCCGTGGCGCAGCACATTCCCGTCTCACGACCCTTCATTGAACAACCCTCATCGCCGCGTTGAGCGCGGCCGGCCTGCCTGCGCCGCCCCGCCGCCCCTATCTGGTCTTCCGCGCGTCCTCCGGCGCGCCCACTTCTGCCAAGGGGAACAATCATGGCCACCAAAGCCTATGGCGCGACCGCCGGCGACCGGCCGCTCGAGCCGATGGACATCACGCGGCGTGCGCCGGGCGCGCACGATGTCCAGATCGACATCGCTTATTGCGGCGTCTGTCACTCCGATCTCCACCAGGTGCGCGGCGAGTGGGGCGGCACGCTCTATCCCTGCGTCCCCGGCCACGAGATTGTCGGCCATGTCACCGCGGTCGGCGGCGAGGTGACGAGGTTCAAGGTCGGCGACACGGTCGGGGTCGGCTGCATGGTCGACAGCTGCCAGCATTGCGCCTCGTGCGACGAGGGGCTGGAGCAATATTGCACCAACGGCGGCTTCGTCGGCACCTACAACGGCCCGACCGCGGACGCGCCCGGCCATACGCTCGGCGGCTATTCGCAGGCGATCACCGTCTCGGACAAGTTCGTGCTCAAGATCTCGCACCCCGAGGAGCAGCTCGCCGCCGTCGCGCCGCTGCTGTGCGCGGGCATCACCACTTACTCGCCGCTGCGCCACTGGGGCGTCGGGCCGGGCAAGAAGGTCGGTATCGTCGGGATCGGCGGGCTCGGCCACATGGGGGTCAAGATCGCGCACGCGATGGGCGCGCACGTGATCGCCTTCACCACCTCGGAGTCGAAGCGCGCGGACGCCAAGGCGCTCGGCGCCGACGAGGTGATCAACTCGCGCAACGGCGAGGAGATGGCAGCGCATGCGGGCAGCTTCGACATGATCCTCAACACCGTCGCCGCGAGCCACGACCTCGACGCCTTCACCGGCCTGCTCAAGCGCGACGGCACCTTGGTGCTGGTCGGCGTGCCCGAGCATCCGCACCCGTCGCCGAGCGTCGGCACCTTGATCTTCGGCCGCCGCGCGATCGCGGGCTCGCTGATCGGCGGCATCGCCGAGACGCAGGAGATGCTCGACTTCTGCGCCGAGAAGGGCGTCACCGCCGACATCGAGATGATCCGCATCCAGCAGATCGACGAGGCCTATGACCGCATGCAGCGCAGCGACGTGAAGTACCGCTTCGTGATCGACAACGCGACGCTGGCAGAGGCGTGAGGCGCCCGGTGTAACCGTACGAAAGAACGGCCTTATCGATCCTCCCCTGCGAGGGGAGGTGGCAACCCGACGGGCTGGCGGAGGGGTAAACCCGGTGGGAGTCCTCCCATCATCGCCAGCGTGGACACCCCTCCGTCGCGCCCGCACTCCCCTTGCAGGGGAGGACCTGCGCTCCCCCGCAACGATTTTCTTCGCCCTCCTGCGACGGAACCGCGCTTCGAGAGTTACAGCCGCGGAAAACCGAGCAAAAAGGGAACGGGCATGTCGGACGATCGCGAGGGACGGATCCGCGAGCGCGCTTATCGCCTCTGGCAGGACGAGGGCGAGCCGCACGGCAAGCACGACGATCACTGGCAGCGCGCCGAGAGTGAGGTCGCGGGCGAGCAGCCCGCCGCGACGGGCGCCACGGCGAAGTCCAAGTCCACGCGCGGCAACGGCGCTGCCGCCCCGCTGGCGGACGAGCCCGCTGACTCGCCCGCCACGACGATCGCCTCGGGCAGCCCCAAAGCGGGCGCCGCCAAGCCGCGCGGCCGCACCGCCAAGGCGAAGGGCGACGCCGCCGCCTCGTCCTCGAACGCCAAGCCCGGCACGGCGCCCGCCTCGTCCGGAGTGACCGACGCCAAGGCCAGCGCGCCCGACGCCAAGGCGGCCGGAACCGGCACCAAGGCCGCCACCGCGGCCCCGGGCGCGGCCGACGTCAAGCCCGCCACCGCCGACACCAAGGCGAGCGCAGCCACCGCCGCGCCCAAGAAGCCCGGGCCGCGCACCAAGCGCGGCTGAGGCGCGCCGCGGCGCCCCTCCCCGGCGCGAGACCTCACCACGTCACCGGCCGCCGTTGCGCGGCCCCCTCTCCTGTCGGGAGCACGATGTTGCACGACCTGCCGGACCGGCTCTCGCCGGGATCGCCCTATCCGCTCGGCGCCACGTTCGACGGCGAGGGCGTCAATTTCGCGGTCTTCTCCGCCAACGCCGACGCGATCGAGCTCTGCGTCTTCGATCCCGCGGGCAAGCGCGAACTGCGCAGACTGATGCTGCCCGAGTGCACCGACGAGGTGTGGCACGGCTATCTCCCAGATGTCGGGCCGGGTCTGGTCTACGGCTATCGCGCGCACGGCCGCTACGCACCCGAGGAGGGGCATCGCTTCAACCCCAACAAGCTGCTGCTCGACCCTTATGCGCGCCGCATCCAGGGCCAGATCAAGTGGACCGACGCGCTCCACGGCTATCGCATCGGCCACCGCCGCGAGGACCTGTCGTTCGACAAGCGCGACAGCGCCCCCGCCATGCCCAAGGCGATGGTGGTCGACGATCACTGGGACTGGTCGCGCGACCGCCGGCCCAACACGCCCTGGTCCGAGACGGTGATCTACGAGGCGCACGTCAAGGGTCTGACCAAGCTGATGGAGCTCGTGCCCGCGCGCGAGCGCGGCACCTATGCCGCGCTGGGGCATCCCGCGGTGATCAAGCATCTCCAGCGCATCGGCGTCACCGCGATCGAGCTGCTGCCGATCCACAGCTTCACGCAGGACCGCTTCCTGCAGGAGAAGGGGCTGCGCAATTACTGGGGCTATAACACGCTCGGCTTCTTCGCGCCCGAGCAGTCGTACATGGCCTCGGACCATCAGGACGAGCTGCGCCGTGCGGTCCACCGGCTCCACAAGGCCGGGATCGAGGTGATCCTCGACGTCGTCTACAATCACACCTGCGAGGGCTCCGAGCGCGGCCCGACGCTGTCGTGGCGCGGGCTCGACAACGCCAGTTACTATCGCCTCGTCCAGGACAATCCGCGATACACGATCAACGACACCGGCACCGGCAACACGCTCAACATGAGCAAGGGGCGCGTGATCCAGATGGTCGCCGACTCGCTGCGCTACTGGGCGACCAGCTTCGGCATCGACGGCTTCCGCTTCGACCTCGGCCTCACGCTCGGGCGCGAGGATTATGGCTTCGATCCCGGCGCGGCCTTCTTCGACGTGCTGCGGCAGGACCCGGTGCTCGGCCGGCTCAAGCTGATCGCCGAGCCGTGGGACGTCGGCCCCGGCGGCTACCAGCTCGGCAACTTCCCGCCCGGCTTCGCCGAGTGGAACGACAAATACCGCGACACCGTGCGCAAATACTGGCGCAGCGACCCATCGCAGCGCGGCGATCTCGCGGCGCGGCTGTCGGGTTCGGGCGACCTGTTCGACCGGCGCGCGCGGCGCCCCTGGGCGACGGTCAACCTGCTCTCCGCGCACGACGGCTACACGCTCGCCGACACGGTGATGTACGAGGGCCGCCACAACGAGGCCAACGGCGAGGACAATCGCGACGGCCACTCCGAGAATTACTCGCGCAACTGGGGCGCCGAGGGGCCGACCGACGATCCCTCGATCAACGACGCCCGCGGCCGCGTGATGCGGTCGATGCTGACCACTTTGCTCGCCTCGCTCGGCACGCCGATGCTGGTCGCCGGCGACGAGTTCGGGCGCACGCAGGGGGGCAACAACAACGCCTACTGCCAGGACAATGAGATCAGCTGGCTCGACTGGGCCGCGGCGGCGAGCGAGGACGGCCAGCGCCAGATCGACTTCACCGCGCGGCTCACCGAGCTGCGCCGGCGCTACCCGGTGCTGCGCGCCGCCACCTTCCTCTACGGCCAGGACTCGCCGGGCGAGGGCGTCAACGACGTCGAGTGGTGGAACGAGCGCGGCGAGCGCATGACGCCCGAGGACTGGGACAATCCCGAGGGCCGCGCGCTGATGATGCGCCGCGCGACTCGCACCGAGGAGGGCGAGGTCGAGGCGATCTCGCTGCTGCTCAACGCCAGCGCCGACCCGATCACCTTCCAGCTGCCCGCACCGCAGGTGCAGCGTGTCGTGCTGCTCGACAGCGCCAAGCCCGAGCAGGGCGAGATCGAGGTCGACGACCAATACGAGGTCGCGCCGCAGGGCGCGGTGCTGCTGACGTGGCGAAGCGCGTTCCCGTCATGATGGCCTGGGGTCCCGAGCCGATCGAGGGCGGCACGCGCTTCCGCCTGTGGGCGCCCGACGCCGCCGCGGTGACGCTCGAGCTCGCCGAGGGCGCGCCGGTCGAGATGACCGCGGGCGAGGACGGCTGGTTCGCCGCCGAGGCGTCGGTCGGCGCCGGCGCGCGCTATCGCTTCCGCGTCGGCGACCAGGCGGTGCCCGACCCGGCGTCGCGCCGGCAGGACGGCGGTGTGCACGGCTGGAGCGTCGTCACCGACGCCGCGTTCGACTGGCAGCACCCGCAGTGGCGCGGGCGGCCGTGGCACGAGATGGTGATCGTCGAGCTTCACGCCGGCGCGCTCGGCGGGTTCGCGGGCGTGACCGAGCGGCTCGCCGCCATCGCCGCGAGCGGCGCCACCGCGATCGAGCTGATGCCGCTCGGCGCTTATGGCGGTGAGCGCGGCTGGGGCTATGACGGCGTGCTGCCCTATGCGCTGCACGAGGCCTATGGCACCTCCGACGAGCTGCGCACCCTGGTCGACGCCGCGCACGGACTCGGGCTCAGCGTCTTCGTCGACGTGGTCTACAACCACTTCGGCCCCGACGGGAATTATCTCGGGCTCTACGCCAAGAGCTTCTTCGACGAGAAGGTCCACACCCCTTGGGGCGGCGCGGTGAACGTGTCGGCGCCGCCGGTGGTCCGCTATTTCGTCGACAACGCGCTGATGTGGCTGCGCGACTATCGCGTCGACGGGCTGCGCTTCGACGCCGTCCACGCCATCGCCGACGACGACTTCCTCGACGCCATGGCGGCCGAGCTGCGTGCCACGCTGCCGGGCCGCCACGTCCATCTCGTGCTCGAGAACGAGCGCAACGACGCCGCGCGGATCCACGACGGTGGCTATGACGCGCAGTGGAACGACGACTTCCACAACGTCCTCCACGTGCTGCTCACCGGCGAGACGAGCGCTTACTACGGCGACTTCGCCGACCGCCCTGCCGAGCGGCTGGCACGCTGCCTGGCGCAGGGCTTCATCTACCAGGGCGACCCGTCCCAGAACCACGACGGCAAGCCGCGCGGCACGCCGAGCAAGGACCTGCCGCCGACACGCTTCGTCGCCTTCCTCCAGAACCACGACCAGGTCGGCAACCGCGCGATGGGCGAGCGGCTGACGCTGCTGACCGCGCCCGACAAGCTGCGCGCCGCGACCGCGCTGCTGCTGCTGTGCCCGCAGGTGCCTTTGCTATTCATGGGCGACGCGGAGGGCAGCGAGACGCCGTTCCTGTTCTTTACCGATTTCCACGACGAGCTGGCCGACGCAGTGCGCGAGGGTCGGCGCAAGGAGTTCGCCAAATTCGACGCCTTCGCCGACGAGGCGGCGCGCGAACGCATCCCCGACCCCAACGCGGCGAGCACGTTCGAGCGCTCGCGCCCCGCGCCGGGGCCACAGGCGGCAGCGTGGCGCGCGCTCTACGCCGACCTGCTCGCGCTGCGTGCGGAGCGGATCGTGCCCGGACTCGAGGGCGCGACCTCGCTCAACGCCCGCGCGACCGGCGCAGCGGCGGTGGAGGCGCGCTGGCGGCTCGGCGACGGCACCACGCTGGCGCTCGCGCTCGACCTCGCCGACGAACCCGCGCCGCTGCCGGTGGTCGAGGGCGCGCTGTGGCGCGAGGGCGAACGTTTCGTGGCGTGGGTGGAGGCGTGAGGGTAAGCGTGGCTCCGTCCGCTCCCCGTCAGTTCGGCCGCGAGTCGGGGTCCATGGCGCCGCAGACGCATCATCGGCGGCGTGCGCGGCGCGATGGATGCCGGGTCAAGCCCGGCATAACGGGTGAGGCGCCCGTCCTCTCGACGGGCAAGGCAACCGTCCCCCCCCTTCCTTCTCCGTCATCCCGGACTTGTTCCGGGATCCACCTGTCCGCTTACCCGTCGGCCGCTGAGGTCGCGGCACGGTGGATCCCGGAACAAGTCCGGGATGACGGGAGGGTGTGGGCGGAGGTATTCTCCCCCATTACCGCTCCCCCGCATCGCCTGTTGGGCACGCTCGCATGACCGACCTCGTCCGCCGCGCCACCGCCGTCGGCCTCGTCCGCGACTGGGAAGACGCCGACGGCAACGCCCAGCGGGTCCCCGACGACGTGCTCGCCGCGATCCTCGACCGGCTCGACCCGACCCCGCCCGAGGCCCCCTTCCTCTCCGCCGATGCGGGCACCGCGATCGACCTCCCCGCCGACGCGACCGGCGCGGTCGAGCTCCACTTCGAGGACGGCGGTCGCGCCACCCCGACGCGCGATGCCAGCGGCCGCCTGCCCCCGCTCGACCGCCCCGGCTACCACCGCCTGCTGGTCGGCGAGCGCGCCTACACGCTCGCGCTCGCCCCGCGGCGCTGCCCCGAGCCGCCGCCGCGCAGCTGGGGCGCCGCGGTGCAGATCCCCGCGCTCCAGTCGCGCGCGCCGCGCGCCTTCGGCGATTCCGGCGCGCTGGTCGAGGCGGCGGAGGCGTTCGGCCGCGCCGGCGCGCACGCGCTCGCGATCAGCCCGACCCACGCGCTCTTTCCCGCCGACCCGACGCGCTTCAGCCCTTATGCGCCATCGACGCGGCTGTTCCACAACGTCCTGCTCGCCGACCCCGGCCTCATCGGCGTGCCGCTTCCCCCAGCCCCTGCGCCGGCGCTGATCGAGTGGGAGAGCGCGGCGCGCGAGCGGCTCCAGCAACTCCGCGCCGCCTATGACCTCGCCGGCGAGGCGGCGCGCTCGGCCGCGCTCGCCTTCCGCCGCCAGCGCGGTGCCGCGCTCGAGGCGCACGCGCGCTTCGACGCGCTCCACGCGCAGCTTGGCGGGCACGGCTGGCAGGACTGGCCGAGCGCGTACCAGAACCCGACCTCCGACGCAGTGATCCGCTTCGCCGCCGAGCACGCCGACGACGTCGCCTTCTACGCCTTCCTCCAGTGGCTCGCCGACCTCGGCCTCGCCACCGCGCAGCGCGCCGCGCGCGAGCGGATGCGGGTCGGGCTGATCGCGGACCTCGCGGTCGGCATGGATGGCGGCGGCAGCCACGCCTGGGGCGCGCGCGACGAGCTTCTCACCGGCCTCACCGTCGGCGCCCCGCCCGACCCGCTCGGCCCCGACGGGCAGAATTGGGGCATCACCGCGCTCGATCCCTTCGCGCTCGAGCGCACCGGCTTCCGCCCCTTCATCGAGACGCTGCGCGCGACGCTGGCGCATGCCGGCGGGATCCGCATCGACCACGCGCTCGGGCTGCAGCGGCTCTGGGTCATCCCGGCGGGCGAGAGCGCCGATCGCGGCGCCTATCTCACCATGCCCGGCGACCACCTCCGTCGCATCGTCGCGATCGAGGCGCAGCGCGCCGGCGCGCTGGTGATCGCGGAGGACCTCGGCACCGTCCCGCCCGGCTTCCGCGACGAGCTCGCGCGGCGCTGCATGCTCGGCATGCGCGTGCTGCCGTTCGAGCGCGACGCCGACGGCGGCTTCACCGATCCCGCCGGCTGGGACGAGATGACGGTCGCGATGACCGGCACGCACGACACGCCCACCGTCGCCGGCTGGTGGAAAGGCCGCGACATCGACTGGGCGTGGCGGCTCGGCCGCCGCTCGCGCCACGCCGACGCCGCCGCCGACCAGGCGCACCGCGACGTGGAACGCGCCGCCTTGTGGCGGGCGATGGGCGAGACCGGCACACCGCCCGCCGAGCCGCCGCTCGACCGCGTGCTCGCGCACGTCGCTGCCGCGCCCGCGCCGCTGGCGATCGTGCCGGTCGAGGACCTGCTCGGCGAGGAGGAGCAGCCCAACCTTCCCGGCACCGTCGACGAGCACCCCAATTGGCGCCGCCGCCTCCCCGCCCCCACCGAGCAGCTGCTCGCGCAGCGCGACGTCGCGCGCCGCACCGACCTGCTCACCGCCGAGAGACACGGATGACCCCGCGCGCCACCTATCGCTTCCAGTTCCACGAGGACTTCACCTTCGCCGACGCCGAGGCGCTCGTCCCGTACCTCGATCGGCTCGGGGTCAGCCACGTCTATGCCTCGCCGATCACGGTGGCGACGCCGGGCTCGACCCACGGCTATGACGTCACCGACCCGACGAGGATCAACCCCGAGCTCGGCGGCGAGGAGGCGTTCCGCTCGCTCGTGGCCGCGCTGCGCGCGCGCGACATGGGCGTGATCATCGACATCGTCCCCAACCACATGGGTGTCGCCGGCGGCCATAACGCCTGGTGGACCGACGTCCTCCAGCGCGGCCCCGACAGCCCGCACGCGCGCGTCTTCGACATCGACTGGCGCGAGCCGATCGTCCTGCCCGTGCTCGGCGCGCCGCTCTCGGAGGCGCTGGCCAACGGCGACATCGCGGTCGAGCGCGCCGCTGACCGCTGGGAAGTGGTCGCCTATGGTGAGCACCGCTTCCCGCTCCGCGATGAGGACCAGGACGGCGCCGAGACCAGCCCGCTCGCTCCGCTGCTCGAGCGCCAGCATTACCGGCTCGCTTACTGGCGCACCGCCAACGACCAGCTCAACTGGCGTCGCTTCTTCACCATCAACGAGCTCGCCGGCGTGCGCGCCGAGGATCCCGCAGTGTTCGAGGCGACGCACGCGCTCTATGTCCGCCTCCACGACGAGGGGCTGATCGACGGCGTCCGCGTCGACCATGTCGACGGGCTCACCGACCCGATCGGCTATTGCCACCGCCTGCGCGAGCGGCTGGGCGCCGACGCCTGGATCATCGTCGAGAAGATCCTCGGCGCGGGCGAGCCGCAGCCGGAGGGGTGGGCGATCGACGGCACCAGCGGCTACGACTTCATGGAGCAGGTCACCGCTTTGCTCCACGATCCCGCCGGCGCGGAACCGCTCGGGGCGCTGTGGGAGGAGATCAGCGGGCGCAGCGCGACCTTCGAGCCCGAGGAGTTCCAGGCGCGGCAGGACCTGCTGTCGTGGCAGTTCGCGGGCCAGCTCGACGGCTGCGTCGCCGCCTTCGCCGCGCTCGCCGCGAGCGCCCCCGGTGGCGACGGCGTCACCCCGGCCGCACTGCGCCGCGCGATCGAGCGGCTGCTGTGGGTCTTCCCCGTCTATCGCACCTACGGCACCGGCGATGCCGCCCCCGCGGGCGACGAGGCGGTGCGCGCGCGAGTTCGCACCCGCGTCGCCGAGCTGATCCCGCCGGGCGAGGCACCGATCACAGAGCTCGTCCTCGCCTGGCTCGCCGGCGACGGCCCCGGCAACGCGGCGCCCGCCGCCGAGGCGGTGCGGCGCTTCCAGCAGCTCTCCGCGCCGATCGCGGCCAAGGCGGTCGAGGACACCGCTTTCTACCGCTACGGCCGCCTGCTCTCGCGCAACGATGTCGGCTTCGACGCCGAGACCTTCGCGCTGCCCCCCGCCGCCTTCCACGCCGCGATGGACGAGCGCGCGCGCGCGGTGCCGCACGCGATGCTCACCACCGCGACGCACGACCACAAGCGCGGCGAGGACGTGCGCGCGCGGCTGGCGGCGGTGAGCGCGCGGCTCGAGGCGTGGCGGGCGTTCGCGCTGCGCTGGGTCGCGGAGGACGAGGCGGTCGATCCCGCCGACGCCTATATGCTGCTTCAGACCTTGGTCGGGGCGTGGCCAGACAATGGGCCAGACGACAGCCCCGGCGGCGACTTCGCCGAGCGCGTGAAAGGCTGGCAGCAGAAGGCGCTGCGCGAGGCCAAGCTGCGCTCGTCGTGGGAGGCGCCCGACGAGGCCTATGAGGCCGCCGCCGACGCGCTGCTCGACCGCTGGCTCGCCGACGCGGCGTTCGTGGCGGCGGTGGAGGCGCTGCTCGCCGAGCTGCGCCCGATCGCGGAGGCGAACACGCTGGCGCAGGTGCTGCTGCGCTACACGCTGCCGGGCGTGCCCGATCTCTATCAGGGGACTGAGCTGGCCGACCTGTCACTGGTCGACCCGGACAATCGCCGGCCGGTCGACTACGACCTGCGCGCGCGGCTGCTGGAGGGAGAGGCGCCGCCGAAGCTGCGGCTGATCGCCGAGCTGCTGGCGCTGCGGCGCGCGCATCCGGCGCTGTTCCGCGACGGCGATTATGCAGCGGCCGAGGTGAGCGGTGCGGGTGCCGCGCACCTGCTCGCGTTCGAACGCCGCGGCGACGGGCGCACGTTGCGCTGCGCGGTGGCGCTGCACGGGACGAGCGACTGGAGCGACACGCGCGTGCGCTTCCCCTCGGGCGAGGAGATGGCGGCGAGCGCGCTGTTCGCCGCTGGGCCAGTGACGGTCGCGGTGGTGTGAGCGGGTTCAATTGCGAAACCTAGATCCTCCCCGCTTAGCGGAGGGGACCCGCCGGAGGTTGGTGGAGGGGGCTCCCGCAGGCGCAGCGCTGCGGGGCGAGCCCCCTCCACCACCCGGCTGCGCCGGGCGGTGCCCCACCCCGTTCCAGGGAGGGCAATCGCATATAATGGTTCGTACAGCTTTCGCTCGCCCAACCCCCTCCCGTCATCCCGACTTGATCCGGGATCCATTGCGTCGCGTACGCATAAGCCGTTGGTCTCGCTGAAACATGGATCCCGGATCAAGTCCGGGATGACGGCGGGATGTGAAGCACCCGGTGCGTCACACCTCTTATGCGCTAGCCTGCCGTACCGGGGAAGATTGTGCGCCGCTGTCCTACACCGCGGTGGTCTGTCACACACGCGCCGCTCCGTCTCATCGTCACCGGCCGCGGTCGCGCCCGGCGACGCCTGTCAACTATGATCACCGCGTCGTCCGCCAAACTCAACTTTCGCGCGAACCGCGCCAGCGACTCAACATTCGCAACATTCGCGCCCGCCACCGCGGCGACCGGCTCGGCGAAAACACAGCTCCGCCGTCACTTGGCCGAGCGCGCCGTCACCGCGTGAATGTTGAGTCCCGCTTGCCTCAGTGGCTCGCCGTCTCGCCCGCGGCGCGGCGCTCGACATATTTCAGCGTCAGCTCGGCATTGTGCTCGTCGACCCAGGCCGCCATCGCCAGCTCCTCGTTGAGCGACGCCGTCAGCAGCGACACCGGCTGCTGGAAACCGCCGGCGTCCGCCAGCGTCAGCAGCGATTTGTAGCTCGCCGCCTCGAAATTCTCGAAGGCGAAGTTGGCGAAGCTGTTCTTGAGGATCTCGTCGGGCGCGAAGACGTGCGCCAGCGCCGCCATGTTGCCGGTGAACGACAGCGCCGCGTCCTTGAGCACCGAGTGAGTCTCGCCGAAGCCGGCGAGGATCTCCTCCAGCCGCTGGATCTGCTCCTCGGTCTCGGCGCGGTGCGTGCGCAGCTGCGCGGCAACCTCGGGGTAGTTGGCGAGATGGTCGAGTTGCCGGTCGATCAGCGCGAGCGCCTGATGCTCGACTCCGTGCGCGTTCTTCAACCCGGTCACGAACACCGACTGGACCACGTCATTGGAATAGCCTGGCATGCCTCTCTCCTTGCTCCCCGGATCAAGCTGGTGCAGCGCCCAATGTTCCTTTAAAAACAATGGCTTTGATGCAGGTTATCGGTTTTCGGGACGAAACCGCCGATGGCGCTGCAACCCAAGTGTCACATGTCTCGGCCATGGCGCCGCTCGGTTTTGCTTGGCGCCGCGCGCAACTCGTGCTTCGGGCTATCGGGACGGGAAACACCTTCGGGTGGGGATGGGAGTTCGATGTTCGCTTGGTTCCAGCGTCTTCTGCCGAGGACGGGCAATTTCTTCGAGATGTTCGAGGCGCACGCCGTGACCGACCTGGCGGGCGCGCGCGCGCTCGCCAAGCTGGTCGGCGGCGAGTGCGATGCGGCGGCGATGATCGCCGAGATCATCGCCCACGAGCACCGCGCTGACGAGATCACCCGCGACGTGCTCAAGACGGTGCGCTCGACCTTCCTCACGCCGTTCGACCGCGGCGCGATCGCCACGCTGATCGGCGCGCTCGACGACACGGTCGACGAGATGCAGGCCGCCGCCGCCGCGATCGACCTCTACCAGGTGCGCGAGTTCGCCCCCGAGATGCGCGAGATGGCCGCCGCCGCGGTGGAGGCGGCCGAGCTCGCGGTCGCGGCGATGCCGCTGCTGCGCGACGTCAGCCGCAACGGCCAGAAGCTGCACGACTTCACCGAGCAGTTGATCCGCATCGAGGGCCGCGCCGACGAGATGCACGCCGCCGGGCTGAAGCGCTCGCTCGGTGAGTTCGGCCGCACCGACACGCTTCGCTTCGTCGTGGAGCGCGAGTTGTACAAGCATCTCGAGCGCGTGCTCGACGCCTTCGAGGACGTCGCCGACGAGATCGATGGCATCGTCATCGACCACGCCTGAGCCGCGGCCATGCACGAGCTCGCTTTTCCGCTGCTGGTCGGCCTCATCCTGGTCGCGCTGGCGTTCGATTATCTGAACGGGCTGCACGACGCCGCCAACTCGATCGCCACCGTGGTGGCGACCCGGCTGCTGTCGCCGGTGCAGGCGGTGGTGTTCGCCGCCTTCTTCAACTTCGCCGCCTATTTCCTGACGCTGGCGGTGCCGAGCCTCCACGCCGTCGCCGAGACGATCGGCAAGGGGCTGATCGCGCAGGAGGTGGTGACCCCGGCGGTGATCTTCGGCGCGCTCGGTGGGGCGATGACGTGGAACGTCATCACCTGGCTCAAGGGCATACCCTCGTCGAGCAGCCACGCCTTGGTGGGCGGCCTGATCGGCGCCGGCGTCGCGCATGCGGGGCTGACCGGGGTGCAATGGGGCGGGCTCAACAAGACGCTGATCGCGATCGTGCTCTCGCCGACGATCGGCATGTTCCTGGCGATGCTGGTGATGCTGCTGTCGAGCTGGGCGCTGCGGCGTCGCACCGCGAATCAGGCGGAGCGCTCGTTCCGGGCGCTGCATCTGGTGTCGTCCGCCGCCTATTCGCTCAGCCACGGGCTCAACGACGCGCAGAAGACGATGGGGATCATCACCGTCCTGCTCTACTCGACCGGCTATCTGACCGGGCCGTTCGAGGTGCCGCACTGGGTCGCGATCAGCTGCTATGTCGCGATCGGGCTGGGCACGATGACGGGCGGCTGGCGGATCATCGAGACGATGGGCTCGCGCATCACGCGGCTGTCGCAGCACCAGGGGTTCAGCGCCTCGCTGGCAGGCTCGATCGTGCTGTTCGGCGCGTCCACCTTGGGGGTCCCGGTCTCGACCACGCACACGATCACGGGCTCGATCATCGGCGCGGGCGTGGCGCGGCGCGCCTCGGCGGTGCGCTGGGGCGTGGCGAAGAACGTGGTGGTGGCCTGGGTGATCACCATCCCCGCCTCCGCGGCGGTGGGCGCGCTGGTCTATTCGCTGACGCTGCTGTTCTGATCGGGGCTGTTCTGATCGGGGCGGCTCCGACCGGAGTTGTTCCGGTCGCGGCCGGCGCGGTGCCGAGCGGGACCGCGAAGCGCGATGGCGCTATGGTGGGAGCCGGAACGACCCGCGGCGAAATCGTTGTGGCTGCTTCCGTCAGGACCTGACCAGGTTGGCGACGACCACGTCCGCCCGACTCCCGCGCGCCATATGGCGGAGCCGGGCGGCGCGATCAAGCCCGCGTCAGCCGCGGACGCGGAAACACCGCTTCACCGGGCCATAATAGCTGTCCTGCCAGCGGCAGACGGTGCGCCCGCGGTCCCAGCCGCGGCCGCGGCCATAGCCGTTCCAGCCGTAGCGCCGGCCGGCACCGCGCCAGCGGCGGTCGTCGCGCCAGCGGTGGTCGCGATCCCAGCGGCGGCGGTCGTGGCGGTCCCAGCCGCGATGGCGGCCATTGTCGTGCCAGCCGCGATTGTCGCGCCAGCGCTGCGCCTCCGCCGCCGGTGCCAGCGAGGTCGCCGCGAGCACGCCGGCGAGGCCCATCATCATCCATCTCATGTGCAACACTCCTCACATGTCCCTGTGCGAGGATCATCGCCGAGTCGCGCTGCACTCATGCTGAACTTGTTGGTAATCGAACCGAAAGCTTATCCAGCGCGGGGGTCAGCACGATCTGGCAGGCGAGCCGGCTGGTGCGCCGCGCGTCCGGGGCGAGGTCGAGCATGTCCTCCTCCTCCTCGCTGGCGGGCGGCAACCGATCGAAGTCCTCGGCGGCGACGATGACGTGGCAGGTCGCGCACGCCAGCTCGCCGTTGCAGGTCCCCTCCAGCGGCTGACCGTCGCGCCGCGCCACGTCGAGCAGCCGCTCGCCGGGCACCGCCTCGACCTCGCGCACGGCGCCGCCATCGGTGAAGCACACCCTCATGCCGCGATCCGCTGCGCGCTAGCGGCGGCGTCGAGCCGGTCGAGCGCCACCGCGAGCGCATCCTCGCGCGTGTAGCGGCCGAAGCCGAGCCGGATCGTGCTGCGCGCCTCGGCCTCGCTCAGCCCGAGCGCGCGCAGCACGTGGCTGCTCCGCCCCGAGCCGCTGGCGCAGGCTGACCCGGCTGAGAAGGCAACGTCGCGCACGTCGCTCATCAGCCGCGCGACGTCGACCCCGTCGCGCCGCACGCTGAGGTTGCCGCGATAGCGCGCCTCGGTCGCGCCGTTGACCGTCCAGGCCGGGAGCCGCTCGCGGGCCACGTCCCACAGCCGCTCGACATGGTCGGCGTCAGCCCCGCGCCGCTCGGCGAGCAGCAGCGCCGCGGCGCCGAAACCGGCGCACAACGCCGGCGACAGCGTGCCCGAGCGACCGCCCTCCTGATCGCCGCCGTGGAGCAGCGGAGCGAGCGTCACGCCGTCGCGGATCCACAAGGCGCCGATCCCCTTGGGACCGTACACCTTGTGCGCCGACACCGCGACCAAGTCGGCGCCGGCGGGGATCGGCACGCGGCCGTACCCCTGCACCGCATCGCAGAGCAGCAGCGCGCCCGCGCGCTTCGCCATCGTCGCCAAAGCGTCGAACGGCTGGATCACGCCGATCTCGTTGTTGACCAGCATCGCCGCGACCAGCGCGACGCCCGGTACGATCGCGCGCTCGGCCGCGGCGAGATCGACCAGCCCGTCGGTGCCGACCGGCAATACGATCGCGTCGCCGCGCGCCGCGACGCTGTCGAGCACCGCGGCGTGTTCGGTCGCGATCGTCACCACCCGGCCGGCCGGCGCGCCCTTGATCGCCCAGTTGAGCGCCTCGGTCGCGCCGCTGGTGAACGCGACCCGCCCGCCCGCGGGCAGCAGCGCGGCGACCCGATCGCGCGCGAGCTCCACCGCCGCGCGCGCGGCGCGGCCGAAGCGGTGCGGCGAGTGCGGGTTGGCATGCTGGTCGCGCAGCCACGGCAGCATCGCCTCCAGCGCTTCGGGCGCGAGCGGCGTGGTCGCCTGATAATCGAGATAGGTCATGCCGCGAACCGCCGCGTCCGCGCCACCGCACGCCAGGCGGCGGCGAAACGCTCCACCTCCGCCGCGGTGGTGGTGCGCCCGAAGCTCACGCGCACCACCTCGCGCGCGGCCTCCTCGCCCCAGCCCATCGCGCGCAGCACGTGGCTGGGCTTGAGGCTGCCGCTGGCGCAGGCGCTGCCCGCCGACACCGCGATGCGGTCGAGGTCGAAGCGAATAAGCTGCGCCGCCGCGGCGACTCCCGGCATGCGATAGGAGCCGATCGCGGGGTGGCGCTCGGCGCCGTCGCCGACCAGCTCGCCGCCCGAGCGGCGGATCAGGTCGTCGAGCCGTGCGCGCAGCTCGGCGTGGTCGGGTTCGGGCTCGGCGAGCGCGGCGGCATAGCCGAGCGCGCCGGGCAGGTTCTCGGTCCCGGGGCGATAGCCGCGCTCCTGCCCGCCGCTGGGGTGGAGGAGCGCGAGGTCGCGCACCAGCAGCGCGCCGATGCCCGGCGGACCGCCGCGCTTGTGCGCCGACAGCGCGATCAGGTCGGCGTGCGCGGCGAGCTCGTCCGAGGCGGGCATCTGCGCCGCGTCGACGAGCAGGATGCCGCCGCGCGCGTGCACCGCCTCCGCGATCGCGGCGATCGGCTGGCGGACCCCGGTCTCGCTGTTGCACCATTGCACCGCGACCACCGCGCCCGCGACGTCGCCGATCCGCGCCGGGCCGACGCGACCGAGCGGGTCGACCGGCAGCACCTCGGCCGCCCCCGCCGCGCGCAGGGCCGCGTCATGCTCCACCGCGCTGACCACGCGCCGCCCCGCCACCGCCCGGCCCAGCGCGATCGCGAGCGACTCGCTGGCGCCGCTGGTGAACAGCGTCTCGTGCCGCCAGCCATAGGCCGCGGCCACCTGCGCGCGCGCACGCTCCAGCGCGGCGCGCGCCGCGCGGCCGGCGGCATGCGGCGACGACGGGTTGGCCCAATGCGCTAGCCCCTCGGCCACGGCCGCGCGCGCGCCGGCGGTGAGCGGCGTGGTCGCGGCGTGATCGAGATAGACCGGCGTATCCGGGCGGGTCGCATCGTCGGGGGACAAGGCTTCGGTCAACCAATCGTTCCATTATCGGGCGCGCGGCCTATATAGCGCGCTTCTCGCCGGGCCCAACGCCCCGCCTCCAGACGAGTGACCATGCCCGAAGTCATCTTCCCCGGACCCGAAGGCCGCATCGAGGGCCGCTTCGCTCCAGCCCCGCGCCCGCGCGCGCCCGTCGCGATGATCCTCCACCCGCACCCCAATGCGGGCGGCACGATGAACAACCGGATCGTGCAGGAGCTGTACAAGACCTTCCAGCGCCGCGGCTTCGCCACGCTGCGCTTCAACTTCCGCGGCGTGGGCAAGAGCCAGGGCGTGTTCGACAACGGCGTCGGCGAGCTCTCCGATGCGGCCGCGGCGCTCGACTGGGTGCAGAGCTTCCACGCCGAGGCGCAGACCACCTGGGTGGCGGGCTTCGGCTTCGGCGCGTGGATCGGGATGCAGCTGCTGATGCGCCGGCCCGAGATCCGCGGCTTCATCTCGATCGCGCCGCCCGCGAACATGTTCGACTTCAGCTTCCTGGCGCCCTGCCCCTCGTCGGGGATCATCATCCAGGGCGCCGAGGACGAGGTGGTGACCCCGCTCGCCTCGCAGAAGCTGGTCGACAAGCTGCGGACGCAGAAGCACATCACGATCCACCACGACGTGATCCCGCGCGCCAACCATTTCTTCGAGCACGAGATGGACGACCTGATGCGCTCGGTCGACACTTACCTCGACATGCGGCTGGACCCGAACTCGCCGATCAAGTGAGGTGACGGACTTCTGAAATCCTTCCCGCTCGCGGGGAGGGGGACCGCCTATGACGGCGGGACGCATCGGGTGCTTCACTTGCCGTCATCCCGGGCTCGACCCGGGATCCATCGCGCCGCGTATGCATGAGCCGTTGTTTTCGCGGAAACATGGATCCCGGGTCGAGCCCGGGATGACGGAACGGAAGGGCGAGCGGAAGCTGTCCCAACTGGGATATGCGATTGCCCTGCCGCTCGCGGGAAGGCGACCATGCACCAGCGTGGTGGAGACGGCTTTCCGCAGGCCCAGCGCTGTGGAGCGAGCCCCCTCCACCACCGGCCTGCGGACGACGCCTCCCCTTTTGCCGGGGTGGATCTGGTGGACCCGCGCGCTGTCCGACCTCAGCGTCGCGGACGTAAGCGGCACCGATCCGCCTCGTCCTCGTCTCATTCCCGCGCCTACTCAACATACGCTGCCCGCTCCAACGCGCGGCGACTCAACATTCGCAACATTTGCGCAGCGGCGCCGCGCTCACGCCACCCAGATCAAGACGTTGCCGACCAGCACCGCGGCCATCACCAGCATCAGCACGCCCTTCGGGCGATCGCGCCGCGTCGCGATCAGATAGCCCCCGCCGATCAGGCAGGCGAGCGCACCCAGCATCGCGAGCGCCGGCGCCGCCGCGGCGATGCTGCCGAACGCGGGCGTCATACCGGCTCCACCGACTCGTGCGCCGCCGCGACCGCAAGCGGTTCTCCCGCGAGGACCGCGGCATAAGCCGCCGCGTCGACGTTGCCGCCCGAGAGAATCGCGAGCGTGCCCGGCTCGGCCGCGACCTGCCCGGTCAGCAGTGCCGCCAGCGCCACCGCCCCGCCGGGCTCGATCACCAGCCGCAGCTGCGCCGCCGCCCAGCGCTGCGCCTCGCGCACCGCGCGCTCGCTCACCGCCACGCCGGTCGCGTCACGGCGCGACAGCACGTCGAAGGTCAGCGGCGAGACCTGCTTGGTCTGGAGCGAGTCGCACGCGGTCGGCGGCGGGTTGGCGCCGACCGGCTCGATCCAGCTCGCCTCGAGGCTGTGGCGCATGTCATCCCAGCCCTCTGGCTCCACGACGGTGATCGCCGCCTCTGGCAGCGCCAGCGCGATCCCCGCCGCCAGCCCGCCCCCGCCGCACGGCACCACCACACGTCGTACCGAGGGCAGGCCGAGCGACTCGATCTGCCGCGCCGCCTCGATCCCGACGCTGCCCTGCCCCTCGATCACCCACGGATCGTCGAAGCTCGGCACCAGCGTCGCACCGCGCGCCTCGGCGAGCCGCGCCGCGATCGCCTCGCGGCTCTGCGTCGCGCGGTCATAATCGACCACCTCGGCGCCGAGCGCGAGCGTCGACTCGCGCTTCGCGCGCGGCGCGTCGGCGGGCATGACGATCGTCGCGGCGATGCCGAGCCGCCGCGCCGCCCAGGCGATCCCCTGCGCGTGATTGCCCGAGGAGAACGCCACGACGCCCCTACGTCTCGCTTCGTCGTCCAGAGCGGTCAGCCGATGCCACGCGCCGCGCACCTTGAAGGCGCCGATCGGCTGCAGCGACTCGGCCTTGAACACCACGTCTACGCCGTTGATATCACGAACGAAAACCGGGGTCGGCGGAAGGATGGCGGCGACCTTGGCGGCGGCGTCGCGCACCCCCGCCCGCGTCGGTTGTCGCAGAACAGTCACATTTGAACCTTTCGTCCACCGAACCACTTTACAAGGCGATCGAGCGATCCTAATTCGCGCCTCCGCTGCCCCATGGGACTTCCAACCGCAAGGCAGCTTTTTGTCACCGTATGCCGCAAGGCAATTGGAGGTCCCTTGAGTTGCACCAGCATCATCGCGCGCTGGGGCTAGCGCCCCTCTCGACCGTTCCCGCCGATTCCGTCGCCGGGGCCATCGACATTGCCGCCCGTCATCCGGTCCAGCCGGTGACGATCGTTCGTCCGCACGCCGCGGCACGGGCCGCCCGCTTCTTTACGGAGAAGTTTCCGGGCCGGACCATGTATGCGGTCAAGGCGAATCCGAGCCCGGAGCTGCTACGGACGCTGTATGACAACGGCGTGACGACCTACGACGTCGCCTCGATCGCCGAGGTGCGTCTGGTCGCCCGCACGCTGCCGCAGGCGACCTTGTGCTTCATGCACCCGGTGAAGGCCGAGGAGGCCATCGCCGAGGCGTATTTCACGCACGGCGTCCGCACCTTCTCGCTCGACAGCATGGAAGAGCTGGCGAAGATCGTTCGTGCCACCCGCGGCGCGGCGGACCTCACGCTCTGCGTGCGGCTGCGCGTGTCGTCGGAGCATTCGAAGCTCAGCCTCGCGTCGAAGTTCGGCGTGGCGCCGGACGAGTCGCGCGAGCTGCTGCTGGCGACCCGCCAGGTGGCGGACGCGCTCGGCATCTGCTTCCACGTCGGCTCGCAGGCGATGACGCCGGACGCTTATGGCAATGCGATGGAGCGCGTGCGCCAGGCGATCGTCGGCGCGGCGGTGACGGTCGACGTCATCGACGTCGGCGGCGGTTTCCCCTCGGCCTATCCGGGGATGACCCCGCCGCCGCTGGAGCGCTATTTCGAGACGATCCACCGCGCGTTCGAGAGCCTGCCGATCAGCTATTCGGCGGAGCTCTGGGCCGAGCCGGGCCGCGCGCTCTGCGCCGAGTACAGCTCGGTGGTGGTGCGCGTGGAGCGGCGCCGCGGCGAGGAGCTGTACATCAACGACGGCGCCTATGGCGCGCTGTTCGACGCGGCGCACATCGGCTGGCGCTACCCGGTGGCGCTGCTGCGCGAGCCGGAGTCGACCGTCCGCGATCATCCGTTCAGCTTCTGGGGTCCGACCTGTGACGACCTCGACCATATGCCCGGCCCCTTCCCGCTCCCCGCGGACATCACGGTCGGCGACTATGTCGAGATCGGCATGCTGGGCGCTTATGGTTCGGCGATGCGCACCGCGTTCAACGGCTTCGGCTCGGACGAGACGGTGATCGCGACCGACGAGCCGATGGAATCGCTCTACGTCGCGGTGGAACCCGCGGTCGCGAGCAACGTCGTCAAGCTGTAACCTAACGACGACAAGGAATCGGCGGCGGCGCGCAGTGGCGTGCCGCCGTCAGATGGGTTTCCGCGTCCCCGTGAACGACGTGTACCCCAGTGGGAGCACCCCATGACCGACACCCTCGCCCCCTCGCACGACCAGGCGAAGATCAACGACACGCGCAAGGCAGAGCTGCTGTCGAAGCAGGTCAAGCACGTCGACATCAAGAGCTTCGACGCGCGACCGATCGTCGACGCGATGAGCGACATGAGCTTCACCAGCCGCGACCTCGGCCGCGCCACCAAGATCTACAACCAGATGCTGGCCGACAAGGACTGCACGGTGTGTCTGGTGATCGCGGGCTCGACCTCGGCCGGCGGCTGCATGGACCTGTACGCCGAGCTGGTGCGCAACAACATGGTCGACGTGATCGTCGCCACCGGTGCGACCATCGTCGACATGGATTTCTTCGAGGGCCTCGGCCACAAGCATTATCAGGCGCTCGAGATCCCCGACGACGACACGTTGCGCTCGCTCTACATCGACCGCATCTACGACACGTACATCGACGAGGAGGCGCTCCAGAACGTCGACCACACGATCTTCGAGATCGCCGAGTCGCTGGAGCCCAAGGCCTATTCCAGCCGCGCCTTCATCCGCGAGATGGGCAAGTATCTCGTCGAGCACGGCAAGAAGGAGAACAGCCTCGTCAAGCTCGCCTACGAGCATGACGTGCCGATCTTCTGCCCGGCGTTCGTCGACAGCTCGGCGGGCTTCGGGCTGGTCAAGCACCAGGTCGATTCGGCCAAGGCGGGCAAGCCCTATCTGATGATCGACGCGGTGGCGGACTTCCGCGAGCTCACCGAGATCAAGATCAAGGCGGGCACCACCGGCCTGCTGATGATCGGCGGCGGCGTGCCGAAGAACTTCATCCAGGACACGGTGGTCTGCGCCGAGATCCTCGGCCACGACGACGTCGCGGTGCACAAATATGCGGTGCAGATCACCGTGGCGGACGTGCGCGACGGCGCCTGCTCGTCCTCGACGCTGCAGGAGGCGGCGAGCTGGGGCAAGGTCAACACCGGGATCGAGCAGATGGTGTTCGCCGAGGCCGGCTCGGTGATGCCGCTGCTGGCGTCGGACGCCTATCACCGCGGGCTGTGGAAGGACCGCCCGACCCGCGCCTGGGCGAAGCTGTTCGCCTGAGGCGGCGCTTGGTCTGAACGGCGAGGCCCCCGTCGGAGCGATCCGGCGGGGGCCTTCTCGTGTCGGGACCGTTCAGAAAGATTGTTCACGCGGAGGCGCGGAGGCGCAGAGAGGGCAGTCCCGGCGCGACGCGCGCCTGCCCTCGATAGGGTTCCTCTCCGAGGAGACTGGGCCGTTCTTCTGCTGCCGTCATCCCGGACTTGGTCCGGGATCCACTTCGCCGCCAAGGCAACGCCTTAGAGGTATGCGGGACGCTGGATCCCGGACCAAGTCCGGGATGACGAAAGAAGTTCTCAAAAGCCTCCCGAAATCGGTTGAGGTCTCCCGATCGCCGCCGTTGAACGCCACCTCTCTGCGCCTCCGCGCCTCCGCGTGAACCATCCGACGCGACGCTCACCCGCGCTCGACGGCCGCTTGCCTACACGCTCCGCCATCCCATAGACCCGCTCACACGAACAATAGCGGCGGGAGCGGGCAGATGCGGATCGATCGACGCGGGATCATAGGCGCATCCGCCGGGCTGGCGACACTTGCCGCCGCGCCGCGCGCGCTCGCGCAGGAGGCGGCGCGCGACACCGCCTGGCCGCCCGCCGAGAACTTCCGGCTCTGGCCCAAACAGCCGCCCAGCGCGCCGCGCCGCCTGCCCACGCCCGACAACCGCATGGAAGGTTCCGCGCCGCGCCGCGAGCTGCACCTGCGCGGCGTCGCCGAGCCGGTCGTCGGCGTCTATCGCGCGGCGCAGCCCGACGGGCGCGCCTTATTGTCGATGCCCGGCGGCGGCTATCGTTTCCTCTCGGTAGAGAACGAGGGGATCAACGTCGCCAAGGTCTTCAACCCGCTCGGCGTCACCGTCTTCGTGCTGGCCTATCGCCTGCCCGGCGAGGGCTGGCTGGAGAGCGAGGACGTGCCCTTGCAGGACGCGCAGCGCGCGATGCGGCTGATCCGCGCCAATGCCGCGCGCTACGGCGTGGATCCGGCGAAGCTGGGGACGATCGGCTTCTCCGCGGGCGGGCTGCTCGCGGCCAGCCTTGCCACCGCGTCGATGGATCCAGTGTACGATCGCGTCGATGCCGCCGACGCGGGTGACGCACGCCCCGCCTTCGCCGGGCTGGTCTATCCCGTGATCACGGGCGACCGGATGCGGGTGGGTGCGCGCGCGGCGGCACGGTTCGACACGAACCGACGGGTACGTCGCGACACGCCGCCGATCTTCATCGCGCACGCGCTCGACGACACCACCGTGCCGGTGAGCGAGCCGATGGCGATGCTCACCGCGTGCCAGGCCGCGCAAGTGCCGGTGGAGGCGCATTTCTTCCAGGAGGGCGGGCACGGCTTCGGCCCGGCCTATCTGCCACCCGAGCTGCCGGGATCGCACTGGCCGCAGCTGTTCGACGCCTGGACCAAGCGGGTGCTGACGGCGGCATGATCGATCTCCCGGGCCGCGCGCCCGATCCTTGGCGCTCGCTCCCGTCAAGGACCGTCATCCCGGACTTGATCCGGGATCCATCTGGCCGCGAGCACGACCGTCGAGCCTCTTTCGACACCACGCTGCCGAGTCCCGCTCAGCCGACCACGACCTCCGCCGGTGCCGGGTGGCCGAGGAACGCGCTCGGGCTCGCCGTCAGCCCATAGGCGCCGGCGAGGAACACCGCGATCACGTCGCCCTCCGCCGCGCGCGGCAGCAGCACGCGATCACCCAGCCGATCGAGCGGGGTGCAGAGGCAGCCGACGACGCTCACCTCTTCCTCGCCTGCCGCCCCCATCCGCCCCGCCACGGCGAGCGGATAGTTGCGCCGCACCACGGTGCCGAAATTGCCCGAGGCGGCCAGCTGGTGGTGCAGCCCGCCGTCAACCACGAGGAAGGTCTCGCCGCGACTCACCTTCCTGTCGACGACGCGGGTGAGATACACCCCCGCCTCCGCCACCAGCCAGCGTCCCAGTTCGAGCGCGAAGCCGCTCTCCGCCAGCACGTCGGCACGGCGCGCCAGCGACTCCGCCAGCGCCGCGCCGACCCGCTCGACGTCGAGCGCCACGTCACCGGCGAAATAGGGTACGCCGAAGCCGCCGCCCAGATTGACCAGCGGCGGCGCGGCGCCGACCGCATCGGCCAGCCGCGCAGCGAGCGCGAGCGTCGCCGCCTGGGTCTCGATCAGCGCGCCCGCGTCGAGCGCCTGGCTCCCCGCGAAGATATGGAAGCCGCGCCACGTCGCCCCGCCCGCGATCAGCGCGCGCACCACCGCGGCGGCCTCTTCGGCGTCGATCCCGAATGGCGAGGCGCGCCCGCCCATTTTCATCCCCGAGCCGCGCAGCTCGAGGTCAGGGTTGACCCGCACCGCCGCGCGCGGCGCGATGCCGAGCCGCTCGCCGAGCGCGAGCGCGCGCCGCGCCTCCCCCGCCGACTCGATGTTGAGCGTCGCCCCCGCCGCGATCGCCGCCGCCAGCTCGTCGTCGCGCTTGCCCGGCCCGGCGAAGCTCACCGCGGCGGCGGGCTTCACCGCGAGCGCGCGTTCGAGTTCGCCGCCCGACGCGACGTCGAGCCCGTCGACCAGCGGCGCCATCGCCGCCAGCAGCGGCGCGAACGGATTGGCCTTGATCGCGTAATGCAGCCCGATCGCCGCGGGCATCGCCGCACGGAAGCGCGCCACCTGCGCCGCGACCGCGCTCAGATCGTAGACGAACAGCGGCGAGCCATGTTCTGCCACCAGCGCGGCGGCATCCGCGCCCGCGATCGTCAGCGCACCCTGCTGGTGCGCGAACGCGGGCGGCAGCGGACCCATCGGCTTCACGCGAGTTCCTCCCGCAGCGCGGCGCGGTCGAGCTTGCCGTTGGCGTTGCGCGGCAACTCGGCACGCCACACGAAGCGCGCCGGTTGCATGAAGCCGGGCAGCGCGCGCTTCAGGCGCTCGCGAAGTCCCGCCTCGGCGCTGCCGTCGCCGCGCGCGACCACCAAGATCGCCTGGCCGAGCCGCGGATCGGGTGCCCCGATCGCGACCGCCTCGCTCGTCTCGCCGCCGGCGGTCACCGCTTCCTCCACCTCCTGCGGGCTGACGCGGTTGCCCGCGGTCTTGATCATCTCGTCGGCGCGCGCGACGAAGCTGAGCAGCCCGTCGGCGCCCTCCACCACCGTGTCGCCTGACCAGACCGCCGTGCCGCCCGCGCGTGCGAAGGACGGCGCGGGGCGGAAGCGCGCCGCGGTGCGCTCCGCATCCTGCCAATAGCCCTGCGCCACCAAAGGCCCGGCATGGACCAGCTCGCCGGGCTCGTCCGTCGCGGCGCGCGTGCCGTCCGGGCGCACCACGAGCACCTCGGCGAAGGGGATGGCGCGGCCGATCGACTCGGGATGATCGTCCACCAGCGCCGGGTCGAGATAGGTCGAGCGGAACGCCTCGGTCAGCCCGTACATCGGGTAGAGACGGGCTTGGGGGAAGCGCGTGCGCAGACCGCGCACGAGCGCCGGCGTGAGCGCCCCGCCCGAGTTGGTCAGCCGTCGCAGCCGCGCCGCGGTGGCTGCCGGCCACTCCGCCTCGAGCAGCTGCACCCACAGCGGCGGTACGCCGGCGAGCGTGGTGGCGCCGACGCGCTCCACCGCCTTCACCACGTCGCGGGGCGTGAGATAGTCGAGCGGGGCGACACTGGCTCCCGCCGCCCAGCTCGAGAGCAATTGGTTCTGGCCGTAGTCGAAGCTCAGCGGCAGCACGCCGAGCACGCGATCGTCCGGGGTGAGCGCCAGGTAGTGCGCCACACTGACTGCGCCGAGCCACAGATTGGCATGGCTCAGCATCACGCCCTTGGGCCGGCCGGTCGAGCCCGAGGTGTACAGCAACGCCGCGAGCGACTCGGGATCGGCGTTGGAACGCGGCAGCGCGTCGCCCTCCCCCGCCTCGACGTGGAGCGCGCAGCCGGCGGGCAGGTCGCCGTCCTCCAGCGTGGCGGCGCGCGGGGCGTGGGTGAGCAGCAGCGCGGCACCGCTATCGGCGAGGATGTGCGCGACCTGCGCGCGCTTGAGCAGCGGGTTGACCGGCACATGGACCAGCCCCGCGCGCGCCGCCGCGAGCGGCATCCAGCATGCCTCACGCGTCTTCGGCAGCCAGGTGGCGACGCGCGCGCCGGGCGCGATCCGCTGCGCGGCGAGCCAGCCGGCGAGCCGCGCGACCGCTTCCTCCGCCGCGGCGACGCTGAGCGTGCCGGCGCGATCGACCAGCGCGGCGGCGTCGGGTGCGCCGCGCAGGACATGGTCGATCGGCAGCGGGACGGGATCGAGCGGGATCATCGGACGGTCCTTAGAGCGGATCACGCGCGGACTGTAGCGCGCGTGTGGCGGCGTGCGCGGGGCGCGAAGCTTCGCCACGGGTTCGCCGCCGCTCCGTCCCCGCTTCGCCATCGCTTCGTCATCCCGGCCTTGAGCCGGGATCCAGGGCGCCGCGTACGCCAAGGCCCGTGATTGTGCGGCACCATGGATCCCGGCTCAAGGCCGGGATGACGGAGGGTCGCGGGATGACGGCTTACCGCGGTTGGCGTCACGGAACGGCTGTGGGTCAGTGCCACCCGCACCAGGCGCGACAATCACAGGTGCGCGGGAAGACGTCGCGCCGCCCCCACGTCACGCGACCGTCTTCCCGGGCACGCAGCCTCCACCGCTGCGCGCACGCCCGCCGCCAGACGCAACCCTCAGGTTGCACTCCACCGCGTCGCCGCCTAACGCCGCGCGCATCGCCGCTCGCCGCGGCGCGAGCGAGGAGGCAGCGTGATCCCGGAAGGCATGAGTGAGGTCGAGACCACGGTGCGCGCGGTGCTCGCCGACGTACTGGCGCTGTCCCCCGAGCGGGTCGACACCTTCCGCGCCGACACGCCGCTGTTCGGCGCGCTGCCCGAGCTCGACTCGATGGCGGTGGCGGGCGTGCTCACCGAGCTGGAGGACCGGCTCGGCATCGTCATCGAGGACGACGAGGTCGACGGCGAGATGCTCGAGACGTTCGGCGCGCTGACCCGCTTCGCCACGAGCAAGGCGCTGGTCTGAGCCTTATTCCGCCGCCTCGCTGACCTCGGCGAACTCCGCCGCGGCCAGGAAGCGCTCGGCGTCGAGCGCGGCCATGCAGCCGGTGCCAGCGGCGGTGACCGCCTGGCGATACACTTTGTCCATCACGTCGCCGCACGCGAACACGCCGGGCACGCTGGTGCGCGTCGAGCCGGTCTCGACCGCGATATAGCCGTCCTCGTCGAGCGCGAGATGGCCGCGGAACAGCTCGGTCGCGGGATGGTGGCCGATCGCGACGAAGCCGCCGTCGACGTCGAGCCGCGAACGCTCGCCCGTCCGCGTGTCCTCCAGTTCGAGCGCGACGAGGCCGGCATTCCCGCCGCCGTCGACGAACTCCCGCACTTCCTTGTTCCAGAGCACCGTCACATTGGGGTGGGCGAACAGCCGCTGCTGCAGGATACGCTCGGCGCGCAACGAGTCGCGGCGGTGGATCAGCGTCACGTCGTCCGAGTGGTTGGTGAGGTACAACGCCTCCTCGACCGCGGTATTGCCGCCGCCGATCACAGCGACCTTCTTGCCGCGGTAGAAGAAGCCGTCGCAGGTGGCGCAGGCGCTGACACCCTTGCCCTTCATCGCGTCCTCGCTGTCGAGGCCGAGCCACTTGGCCTGCGCGCCGGTGGCGATCACGAGCACCTCGCCCTCATAGACGTCGCCGCCGTCGCCGGTCAGGCGGAACGGGCGGCGGGTCAGGTCGACCTCGACGATCGTGTCCCACATCAGCCGCGTGCCGACATGCTCGGCCTGCGCCTGCATCTGCTCCATCAGCCAGGGACCCTGGATCACCTCGCGGAAGCCGGGATAATTCTCGACGTCGGTGGTGGTGGTGAGCTGGCCGCCGGGCTGGATGCCCTGGACGACGATCGGCGCCATGCCGGCGCGCGCGCCGTAGATGGCCGCCGAGAGCCCGGCCGGGCCGGAACCGAGGATCAGCATGCGAGTCGTGTGCGTGGTCATGGCGGGGATGTAAGGTGCCGGTCGCGCGAAGGGAACCGCGCGTTGCGCGCGCGGCCAAGTCCTGCTTTGGTCGCGCGATGACCGACTTCTCCGCGCTCCTCCAACCCGATCGCGGCCAGCCTGCGCGGCTGCTCCACGTCGTTCACCCTGACGGCTATGACGCCTGGCTCGCCACCCAGCCGGCGCGCGCGCGCACCGCCGCGGCGGCAGCGCGCGTGACGGGCAAGGCGGGCGACCGCGCGATCCTGCCCGGCGACGGCGCCGAGGACTGGGCCGCGCTGCTGGTGTGCGACGAGGAGCCGTCGTCACCGTGGCGGATCGCCTCGCTGGGCGACACGCTGCCCGAGGGTAGCTATCGCCTCGCCGGCGAGGCTCCGCTCGGCGCCGCCGGGCTCGGCTGGCTGCTCGCGCAGCATCGCTTCACGCGCTACCGCAAGCCCGAGCCGACGCGGCCGCGCGTGCTGCTGACCCGCGATGTCGGGTCGATCGACGAGACGGTGCGCCTCGCCGCCGCGACCGCGCGCGTGCGCGACCTGGTCGACACCGGCGCGAGCGACCTCGGCCCCGCCGAGCTGGAGGCCGAGGCGGACGCGCTCGCGCAGGCGCATGGCGCCACGGTCACCGTGACCCGGGGCGACGCGCTGGCGACCGGCTATCCGATGATCCACGCGGTCGGACAGGCGGCGAGCCGCGAGCGCGCGCCGCGATTGATCGAGCTGCTGTGGGGCGATCCGGCACACCCGCGCGTGGCGCTGGTCGGCAAGGGCGTGTGCTTCGATTCGGGCGGGCTCGACATCAAGCCGTCGGCGGGCATGCGGCTGATGAAGAAGGACATGGGCGGCGCCGCGCACGCGCTGGCGCTGGCCGGGTTGGTGATGCAGGCGCGGCTCAAGGTGCGTCTGCACGTGCTGATTCCGGCGGTGGAGAATGCGATCTCGGGCAGCGCCTTCCGCCCCGGCGACGTGCTCCAGACGCGGCTCGGGCTGACGGTGGAGAACACCAACACCGATGCCGAGGGCCGGCTGATCCTGGGCGACGCGCTGGCGCGCGCGGTGGAGGATGCGCCCGACCTGCTGATCGACTTCGCCACGCTGACCGGCGCCGCGCGCGTCGCACTCGGCCCCGATCTGCCAGCGACCTTCGTGCAGGACGAGACGCTCGCGGCCGAGCTGCTCGCCGCGGGCGAGGCGGTGCGCGACCCGCTGTGGCGACTGCCGCTGTGGGGCGGCTATGACGACATGCTCAAGTCGGACGTCGCCGATCTGGTCAACGCGCCTGACGGCGGCTTCGCGGGGGCGATCACCGCGGCGCTGTTCCTGCGCCGCTTCGTGCCCGCGACCTTGCCCTGGGCGCATCTCGACACGTTCGCGTGGCGCCCGACCGCGAGGCCGGCACGCCCGCGCGGCGGCGAGGCCTATGGCCTGCGCGCCGCCTATGCCGTGCTCAAGGCGCGCTTCGGGTGAGACGGGCGGTCGCCGCGCCTCACCCGTCGCCTGTCACTTAGCCGCGCGATCCACCGCGGCACCCGCCTTGTCGGCGGTGTCGCCGACGCTCTTCGCCGCCGAGGTGATCGCGTTGTTCTTGGCGACCTCGCTGTCGTTGCGGACGAGCAGCAGATAGGCGCCGACGATCACCGCCAGCAGCACCGCCAGCCCGATCAGCACGCCACCGCCACCGCCGCGGCGCTCAATCACCGTGGTGTGCGGGGTCTGGGTCACACGGTCGTCGCTCATGGCATCCTCCTCTCACCTAAGTGAGCGGAGGAATGCGAGCGGCGAGCGCTTGTTCCCGCCGCGCAACGGTCCGACTGTCCCGCCTCAGAACGGCAGCTTGAAGCCCGGCGGCAGCGGCAGGCCGCTGGTCATCTTGGACATCTCGGTCGAGGAAACCGCGTCGGCCTTGGTGCGCGCGTCGTTGAACGCGGCGGCGACGAGATCCTCGAGCATCTGCTTCTCGGACGGCACGATCAACGAATCGTCGATCGCGACGCCGATGATCCGCCCCTTGGCGGAGGCGCGCACCTTGACCAGCCCGCCGCCAGCGACGCCCTCCACCTCGATCGTGTCGAGGCTCTCCTGCGCCTTCTGCAACTCGTTCTGGACGTTCTGGGCCATCGCCAGGATGTCGTTGAGATCCTTCACGTGATACTCCGCTTGGCTGGTTTGGGGTCGATCAGTTCGGCCTCGGGGAAGGCGGCGAACGCGGCCGCGACGATCGGGTGCGCTCGCGCGGCGTCGTGGCGGGCCTGCACTGCATCCTGCTCCGCCTCGAACATCGTCGGCGCGCCGGGCGCGTCCGCGACCGCGATCTTCCACGGCATGCCGGTCGCCTCGCGCAGCACCGCGGCGAGTTCGGTCAGCGTGTCGGTGGAGAGCGGGCGCGTGCCGCTCAGCACGATCTCGGGCGGCGCGTAGCTGACCACGCTGGCGCCCCGCTTGAGCCGGACGAGCAGCTCGAGCTTGTTGAGCTCGTCGAGCAGCGCGAGCACGCCCGCGAACTCGCTCGGCACACGATCGGCGGGCGACGGCGGCGCGGGCGGCGGCACCGGTGCGACGGCGGCGGGCGCCGGCACCGTCCCGCTCGCGAGCCGGCGCGCCAGCTCGCCCGGGTCGGGCAGCGTCGAGGCGTGGATCGCGCGCAGCAGCGCCATCTCGGCGGTCTCGATCGGCAGCGCGGCGCGCTGCACTTCCTCATGCCCCTTGAGGAACAGCTGCCACAGCCGGTGGAGCAGCGGGAACGACAGCTTGCCGGCCAAGTCGCGATAGGCGGCGCGCTCCTCGGCGGGCTGCGCCGCGTCGTCGGGTGCGCCGACCTTGACCTGTGTGACGCCGTGCACCGCCTCGAGCAGCGCGCGGATCACGCCGAGCGGATCGACGCCCAGATCGTACTGCCGGCGCAGCGCGGCGAGCGCGCCCGGCGCGTCGCCCGCCAGCACCAGCCCGAGCAGGTCGCGCACCGCGCTGCGGTCGGACAGGCCGAGCATCTCGCGCACCGCGTCGGCGCTCACCCCGCCGCCGGCGAGATCGGCGTGCGCGATCGCCTGGTCGAGGATCGACAGCCCGTCGCGCGCCGAGCCCTCCGCGGCGCGCGCGATCAGTGCCAGCGCCTCGGGCTCGGCCTGCGCGCCCTCGGCCTCGACCACGCGCGCGAAATGCTCGGCGAGCAGGGTCGCGGGGATGCGGCGCAGGTCGAAGCGCTGGCAGCGCGACAGCACGGTGACGGGCACCTTGTTCACCTCGGTGGTGGCGAACAGGAACTTCACGTGCGCGGGCGGCTCCTCGAGCGTCTTGAGCAGCCCGTTGAAGGCCGCCTTCGACAGCATGTGGACCTCGTCGACGATATAGATCTTGTAGCGCGCCGAGACCGCGGCGTAGCGCGACGCCTCGATGATCTCGCGCACGTCGTCGATGCCGGTGTGGCTCGCGGCGTCCATCTCGATCACGTCGATGTGGCGGCCCTCGGCGATGGCGCGGCACGGCTCGCACACGCCGCACGGGTCGATCGTCGGGCCGCCCTGCCCGTCCGGGCCGACGCAGTTGAGCGCCTTGGCGATCAGCCGCGCGGTCGAGGTCTTGCCGACGCCGCGCACCCCGGTGAGCAGGAAGGCGTGCGCGATACGGTCGCGCCTGATCGCGTTGGCGAGCGTCTGCACCATCGCGTCCTGGCCGATCAGCGCCGTGAACGACTGCGGGCGATATTTGCGCGCGAGCACGCGGTAGGGCTGTGCGCCCGCAGGCGGCGGCGGGGTCTCGAGATCGAGGGATTCGGCCATCGCCGCAGGATATAGGGGGGCGGGCGGCACTTGTCGAAGGATGCGCGGGAACGCCGCGCTCAGCGCAGGCAGGCGTCCAGACCGTTGCGGCGCACCACCCCGACGTAGCGCGCCAGCCGGTTGCCATGGCGCCGCACGAAGCCGCTGGGGTCGATCGCCGCGCGCTTCTTGGGCAAGGGCAGCACCGCGGCGATCCGCCCGGCCTCGATCGGGCTGAGCCGCCCCGCGCCGTGGTTGAAATAGCGGATCGCCGCCGCCTCGGCGCCATAGGTGCCGATCCCGGTCTCGGCGACATTGAGATAGACTTCCATGATCCGGCGCTTGCCCCAGATCCGCTCGATCAGCAGCGTGAACCACGCCTCCAGCGCCTTGCGGACATAGCCGCCGCCCTGCCACAGGAAGACGTTCTTGGCGGTCTGCTGGCTGATCGTCGATCCGCCGCGCATCCGCCCGCCCTCGGCGTTGTGCCGTGCCGCGCCCGCGATCGCGCCCCAGTCGAACCCGCTATGGCTGCAGAACTTGCTGTCCTCGCCCGCGATCGCCGCGCGCGCCAGATCGGGGTCGATCGAGCCGAGCGCGCGCCAGGATTTGGTCACCCCCCGCCCCGCGACAAGATCGCCCGCCATCGTCAGCGTGAACGGCACCGGCACCGCGGCGTAGAGCAGCACCCAGACGACCGACACCAGCACGAAGCCGAGGACGAGCTTGAGGACGAGGCCGAGAAGACGAAACATCGCCGCTAGGTAGCCGCCGACCGCGGCGCTGAGAAGCCGCACCGCCGACGGCGTTCGCGGCGCTCGCGGGTCAGCTGCTATGGTCCGAGATGATCCGCCAGCCCTCGCGCCGCCGCTCGAACAGCAGCGTCGTCAGCCCGCTCTGCGGCGCGGCCCCGTCCGCGGGGGTGAGCGTCCACCGCGCGACGTGGAGCAGATGCACCGCGCTGAGCGGGCGCCACATCACCGGCTGGAAGCTGAGCCGCCCGCGGCTGTTGGTGCCGCCGGTGAAACTCTTGGCGTAACGCGCGGCGATCGCCTCCTTGCCGCGCGCCACCTCGGTGCCCGCGACATAGACCGCGTCGGGCGCGTAGAGGGCGGTGAAGCGCGCGAGATCGCCCGCGTTCCAGCCCGCGGCGCTGTCCGCCATCGCCGCCTCGACCTGCGCCTGCGGCGTGGCCGCGGCGGCGGCCAACGCGACCAGGATCATCGTCGTCATCGCACCAACTCCCCCTCTTCCGCCGCGAGCGCGTCGTGCGTGAACCGCTCACGCGTCATCACGAAGCTGCCGGCGTAGCGATCGAACGACCAGCTGCCGCGAATCTCGACCCCGTCGTCGCTGATCGTGCCGATATAATGGACCGCGTGGAGCAGCACCGCACCGTCATATTGCTTCACGAAGGCGAGCTGCGCGGCGACGCGCCGGCCGTCGACGCTGGCGCGGCGGGTCGCCTCCATGCCGAGATCGTCGGGCTCGCTGATCGAACCGCTGACGCGGCCGGCGGTCTCGCTGAGCAGCGCGATGAAGCTGTTCGTCTGGACCCCGTCGCTGCCGTGATAGCGGCCGTACCATGTCCCGCTGAGGTCGCGCGGGTCGACGGTCATGCCGCCAGCCTCGTCACCAGCGCGACATTGTCGAGCGGGCCGGCGCAGAGGAAGCCCTGGTACATCGTGCACCCGCGCGCGGCCAGCGCCGCCCGCTGCGCCTCGCTCTCCACCCCTTCCGCGATCGACTCGAGCCCCAGCCCCGCCGCCATCGCGATCACCCCCTCCACCACCACGCGATCGCGCGCCTCGCGCGTGATCGTCTGCGTCAGGCTACGGTCGATCTTGAGATAATCGAGCGGCAGGCGCGTGAGATAGGACAGGCTGGAATAGCCCGTGCCGAAATCGTCGAGCGCGACGCGACAGCCCGCCGCGCGCAGCGCCGCGAGCGACACCGCGGCGCCGTCGAGATCGTCGATCAGCCCGTTCTCGGTCACCTCGGCGGTCACCCGATCGAAGCCGATCCCCGATTCGCGGACGCGCGCCAGGAAGCGTTCGACGAAGGGAGCGCGCGCCATGTCCGCCGCGGTGACGTTGACCGCGACGCGGAGCCGCGCCAGCCGCTCCGGCCAGCGCGCCGCGCGCGCCAGCGCCAGCGCCTGGACCTGATCCGACAGCGCGACGCCGAGATCGGCGCGATGCGCCGCCGCGAGCAGCGTCTCCGCGCCGAGCACCCCCAGGCGCGGATGTTGCCAGCGCGCCAGCGCTTCGACCCCCGTCACGACGCCGTCGGCGAGCCGTACCTGTGGCTGGAACCGCACGTCGATCTCGCCGCGCTCGATCGCGCGGTGGAGATCGGCCGCCAGCGCGGCGAGCGGCACGCCCTCGTGCTCGGCGGCGACGCGCGTGGTCGCGCCGTCGCTGGCCCGCGCGCGCGCCAGCGCCTCCGCCGCGCGGCGGAGCAGATGCTCCGCCGGCTCGTCCTCGGTCATGCGCGCGACGCCGATGCGCGCGCCGACGTGGATCACCTCGCCGTCGATCTCGAACGGGCGTTCCAGCGCGCGCTCGATCATGCCCACCGCGGCGTCACCGGTCGCGGCGTCGCCGGCGACGACGATGGTGAAGGTCGCGCCGCCGCGCACCGCCGCGGCCTCATGCCCCGCCAACTCCTCGGTCAGCCGCGCCGCCATCGCCGCGACCAGCCGATCCCCCGCGGCGCGCCCGTAGGCGGTGTTGACGATCTCGAAGCTGGTCGGCGCCGCGACGATCGCGGTGACGCCGCGCCCCGCATGGGCCGCGACCAGCCGCAGCTGCTCGGCGCTCGCCGCGCGCTCCCCCGGGCGCCGACCGCCCCGCTGCATCGCCCGTGACCGCCGCTCCATGCCGCTTCGTAGGGCGAGCCGCGCGACGCTTCAATGCGATCTTGCCCCGCCGTGAACGACTCCCTAGCTCTCTCGTTGTGACGGGCATGGATCTTGATCGCGCGCCAGCGCCCCTCGTCGATGCGTTCGGCCGCACTATCCGCTACCTGCGTGTCTCGGTGACGGATCGTTGCGACCTGCGCTGTCGCTATTGCATGGCCGAGCACATGACCTTCCTGCCGCGCGAGCAGATCGCGACGCTGGAGGAGCTGGCGATCATCGCCGAGCGCTTCATCGCGCGCGGGGTGCGCAAGCTGCGGCTGTCGGGTGGCGAGCCGCTGGTGCGCCGCGACGTGCTGATGCTGGTGGAGCGGCTCGGCCGCCACGTCGGCGCCGGGCTCGACGAGTTGACCATGACCACCAACGGCACGCGGCTGCGTCGCTATGCGCGCGATCTGGTCGCGGCGGGGATCCGGCGGGTCAATGTCAGCCTCGACACGCGCGATCCCGCGCGCTTCCGCTACATCACCCGCCACGGCGACGTCGCCGAGGTGCTCGACGGCATCGCCGCGGCACGCGAGGCGGGGCTGGCGGTCAAGATCAACATGGTCGCGCTCAAGGGCCTCAACGAGGACGAGATTGCGGCGATGCTGCGCTGGTGCGCGGCGGAGGGGCACGACCTCACGCTGATCGAGACGATGCCGCTCGGCGCGATCGATGAGGATCGCACCGATCGTTTCCTGCCGCTGACCGCGGTGAAAGAGCGGCTCGACCGCGACTTCGCGCTGACACGCGACGCCGCGGGCACCGGCGGGCCGGCGCGTTACTGGCGGGTGGATGGCGGCGCGACGCGGCTCGGGCTGATCTCGCCGCTCACCGCCAATTTCTGCGACGGGTGCAACCGCGTGCGCGTCACCACCGAGGGGCGGCTGTACACCTGCCTCGGCCATGACGATCAGCGCGACCTGCGCGCCGCGTTGCGCGCGGGCGGTGTCGCCGCGCTGGACGAGGCGATCGAGGACGCGTTGCGCACCAAGCCGCGCCGCCACGATTTCCGCATCGCGCGCGATGCCGCCCCCGCGGTGGCGCGGCACATGAGCGTCACCGGCGGATGACGAGCTATCCGCGGCGGGCGCTGGTCGCCTCGCCGACCGCCCCCGCGCAGGCGGCGCGCGCCGAACTCGCCGACACCTGGGATTGGTGCGCGCTCGAGGAGGCCGACATGGTGGTCGCCCTGGGGGGCGACGGCTTCATGCTCCAGACGCTGCACACCTTGCTCGAGCGACGGCGCGCGATCGTCCCCGTGTTCGGCATGAACCTGGGCACGGTCGGCTTCCTGATGAACGAGTGGCGGCGCCACGACCTCGACGGGAGGATCGAGCGCGCGCGCGCCTTTCAGGTCACCCCGCTCACCGCCACCGCCACCGGGGTCGACGGGCGCGTCCACACGCTGCCCGCGATCAACGAGGTGTCGCTGCTGCGCGAGACGCGCCAGACCGCCAAGGTCGAGGTGACGATCAACGACCGGATCGTGATGGACGAATTGTCGTGCGACGGCGTGCTGGTGGCGACCCCGGCGGGCTCCACCGCATACAATCTGTCCGCGCACGGGCCGATCCTGCCGCTGGGGTCGCAGATGCTGGCGCTCACGCCGATCAGCGCGTTCCGCCCGCGGCGGTGGCGCGGCGCGATCCTGCCCGACCGCACGCGCGTGTCGCTGCGCGTGCTCGACGCGGGCAAGCGACCGGTCTCGGCGGTGGCGGACCAGCGCGAGGTGCGCGACGTCGCACGCGTCGACATCGCGATGGACCGGGCGCGCGAGTTGACGCTGCTGTTCGACCCCGAGCATGCGCTCGACGACCGGATCGCGATGGAACAGTTCGTCGCGTGATCGCCGAACCGTCACAAAGGGTATTGCGCCGCGCGAAACCCCGGCTATAGACCCCCTCCACAGCGTTCCCCGATAGCTCAGCGGTAGAGCTCTCGACTGTTAATCGAGCGGCCGTTGGTTCGAATCCAACTCGGGGAGCCACTCCACATCAGCCGATGCCTGACGCGACGTCGCTCCGACGTCCGGGCCCGAACCGCGACCGTCGGCCGGCGCCTGTCCCCCGTCGTGACGCCTGATACGCGCCCTGCCGTCGCACCCCCTTGGCAATCGGAGCCATTCCGTTCATCGCACGTTCCACTCGCCTCGGCTACACGACGCCAGTCGTGCCGCCCTGGTGCGATTGGAGTGACTCGCCATGTTGAAGAAATGGGGCCGCACCGCCGCTGTCATAGCGCTGGCGGCCAGCACCACGTTGGTCGCGGCGTGCGCGACCGAGACTGCCTATCGCCCGGCGACCGGATCGGGCTTCTATCGCACCGGCTATAGCGACACCCGCATCGAGCCCAACCGCTTCCGCGTCACCTTCGCGGGTAACACCGTGACCGACCGCGACGTGGTGGAACGCTACCTGCTGTTCCGCTCGGCCGAGCTGACGCTGCAGAATGGCTATGATTATTTCGTGATGGCGGATCGCGACACCGATCGCCAGGCGCGCACCTATTCCACGCCCGGCTATGGCGGGTTCGGTCCCGGCTTCGGCGCCTTCGGTGGCGGATTGTGGGGGCCGCGCTGGGGCTTCTACGGCCGTGGCTTCGGCTATCGCGCCTGGGATCCCTTCTGGGGCGGCCCGTGGGGCGGCTGGGGCGGCGGCGCCGACATCCGCACCGTCGATCGCTACGAGGCGTCGGCCGAGATCGTGATGTTCAAGGGCGAGCCCGAGCCGGGCAACGTCCGCGCCTTCAACGCGCGCCGCGTGGTGGAGACGGTCGGGCCGACGATCCGCTTGCCCAAAGCGTCCTGATCCGCGCCGCACCCATGATGCAAGGGCCGCGACCGGCGAGGTCGCGGCCCTTTTTTTGGCCCCGTGGCAGAGGCGAGACCCGCCGCGGTGACAGCCCGCGTGCGCGCCTCAGAAGCTCGCCGACAGCGTCACCCCGTAGGTGCGCGGGTCGCCCGGCTGGCCGACCACCAGCCCGGTATTGCCCGACTGCGTCGCCAGCAGCTCATAGTAATTCTGGTCGAACGCGTTGCGGAGCCACAGGAAGGCGTTGAGCCCGCGATCGCTGCGATAGCCCAGCCGCACGTTGGACAGCGAATAGCCGTGGATGTTGGTGTAGATCGACTCCGACGGATTGCTCGAGAAATTCGAGCGATAGCTGCCGTCATAGCCGAGGTAGACGTTTCCGCCCTCCCCGCCGAGCGTCACCGGCACCGCATATTCGGCGCCGTAGGAGAAGGCCCATTTCGAGATGCCGGGCAGACGCTGACCCGAGATGTCGCAATTCGCCGGGCTGCTGCTGCCGCCCGACAGCTCGGGCGGGCACGGCGCGTCGGTGAAATCGACGTATTCGGCGTCGGTATAGGCGGCGTTGGCGTAGACGTTGAGGCGCGTCGTCGGGCGAAACGCCGAGTCGAGCTCGACGCCGCGCGTCCGCACCTTCCCCGCATTGGCGAGATAACCGCGCAGCACGCCGAGCTGTCCGTTGGTGACCGTCGCCTGATAGTCCGAGATGTCGGTCCAGAAGGCCGCCAGGTTCAGCGTCGCGCGACGGTCGAGGAACTGCGTCTTGAGGCCCAGCTCATAATGGTTGACCTTCTCGGGCGCGACGGTCGCGGCGCTGAGGATCGGGTTGTTGTTCGCGTCGAGCGGCAGGCCCGACAGGTTGATCCCGCCCGACTTGTAGCTGCGCGCGTACGTGGCATAGCCGTGGATGTCGGCGGCGATGTCCCAGGCGGCGGTGATGTCGCCCGAGACGTTCCAATTGTCGAAGTCGGGCGCGTAGGCCTGTGGCGCGAGCACGCCGCGCTGATCGCTGCTGAGCTCGGTCGAGCCGCTCCCCGTCGTCACCAGCGAGACGTAGGAGCCGCGCTTCTTGTCGTAATTGACGCGCACGCCCGGCGCGATCGAGAAACGCTCCCCCAGATGCCAGGTCAGCTTGCCGAATGCCGCGGCCGAGGTGTTGCTGAAGCCGATGGTGTTGCGCGCGGTCAGCCCGTCGAGGATCACGGGATTGCACGCCGCGCTGTTCGGGCGCGCGCAGCCGTTGGCGCCGAACGGCGGATCGCCCGGATTGAGCAGCCACCGGCTCGCCGCCGGCCCCTGCACCTGCAGCCCCTGGGTGTCGATCGTCTGGTGGAAGTAGAACAGGCCCGCGACATAGTCGATCGTGTGACGGCCATTGGAGGCGATTCGCAGCTCCTGGCTCACCTGCTCCTGCTGCGACGGGTTGGCCGAGACGGTGGTGATCGGCAGGCCGATGAAGTCGCGGTCGTTGGACGGATCCCAGTCCCAGAAGCGCCACGCCGAGACCGAGGTCAGCGTCGCCGCGCCCACGTCCCAATTGGCGACCAGCGACACGCCGCCCAGCTCCTGACGCGCGCGCAGCGGGGTATCCAGGTCGGTCAGCCGGTCGAAGGCGTCGCGCGACGGCGGCGCATAGCCGAAGGCGGCGGCGAGCGCCTCATATTGGCGGCTCAGCGGGCGCTGGGTGCGGCCGACGCGCGCGAAGATCTGCGCGCAGCAGTCCGGATCCTGGTGATTATAGTCGCCCGCGAGCGTCAGATCGAGGTTGGGCGCCGCCTGCCAGAAGAGCTGGCCGCGCAGGCTGCGATTGTCCTGCGCGTTGACGTACGCGCCGGTGCGCGTGTTGTAGATCGTGCCGCGCCGCGAGGTGACCGAGGCGGACAGGCGGATCGCCAGCGTGTCGTCGATCAGCGGCCCCGAGGCGGAGGCCTTGGCCTGGAGGAATTCGAGGTTGCCGGTCGTCAGCTCGACCCGCGCCTCGGGGGTGAAGCTCGGCCGCCGGGTCGTGATGTTGATCGCCCCCGCGGTGGTGTTCTTGCCGTAGAGCGTGCCCTGCGGCCCGCGCAGGATCTCGATCCGCTCGGTGTCGGTGAAGTCGAAGGTCGCCGAGGCGATGCGCGAATAATAGACCTGATCGACATAGATGCCGACGCCCTGCTCGATCCCGTCGTTGGTGAGTCCGAACGGCGCGCCCAGGCCGCGGATGTTGGCGGCCGAGTTGCGCGGGTTGGTCGAGTAGAATTGCAGCGTCGGCTGGATCTGGGTCAGCCGGCTGACATTGTACGCGCCCGTCTCGGCGAGCGCGGTACCGCCGATCACCGAGACCGCGAGCGGCACGCGCTGGACGCTTTCGGCCCGGCGCCGCGCGGTGACGACGATGTCGCCGCCACCCTGCTGCGCCGGGCCGAGCCGGCCGCGCTCGGGATCCTCTTCGGCCTGGACGACCGCATCCGGCGTGGTGGCCGGCGCCGCGGCGGGCGCTTCCTGCGCGACCGCGGGCGGCGCGGCGGCCTGCGCCAGGAGCAGCGCGAGCGTGACGGACATCGGAGACCCCCTGTTTACCTCGGTTCTTCGCTCCTGCATCGCCTAACGGAGATAATCCATCAACAAACTAGGAGTTTAGCCGGGGCTTGAAACGCTTCGCCGCGCCACCATCTACGAAGGCGTGCGGCGCCGCTGGCCGGGCCGTACGAACAGAGGCGTCGCGGAGAACCGGGCGCCTTGCTTCAAATAGCTCATCGGAGGATTTGAACATGCGTTTCGACCTGACTCCCTATCGCCGCTCGACCATCGGCTTCGACCGTCTGTTCGACATGATCGAGGCCAATGCGCGCGGCATTTCCGAGAATTACCCCCCGTTCAACCTGGAGCGCGTCGCCGACGACCGCTACCGCATCACGCTGGCCGTGGCGGGATTCACCCGCGACGAGATCGAGATCACCGCGCAGCAGAACCTGCTGCTGGTCGCCGGCAAGAAGGACGATCGCGGGGACAATGCGCAGTTTCTCCACCTCGGCATCGCCAACCGCAGCTTCGAGCGGCGGTTCGAGCTGGCCGACTTCGTGTTCGTGGAGGATGCGCGGCTGAACGACGGGCTGCTGGTGATCGATCTGGTCCGCGAGGTGCCTGAGGCGATGAAGCCGAAGTCGATCGCGATCAAGACCGGTCCGCAGCTCGCCGCGGTGGAGGACAAGGCCGCCGACGCGGCCAAGGCCGCGTAACCGCAGTCGCGCGAGCAAGATCGGCGCCTCTTTGCTCCCTTTCGAGGCGTCGGTGGGGGCGTCCGGGCCGTCAGGCTCGGGCGCCTTTCCTTTTGCGGCCGGCGGCGTCGCGGCGGGTGCGCCGGTCGCCGTCACGGGTCAGTGATCCGACCATCTCTCCTCATTCACGGTGGTGCCGCCGCGCCGACCGTCGCCGAGACGCTGGCGGGCGGTGGCCGGCGACCGTTCCGCCGCGGTGAGCCGCGGCACCGGGCGCGGTAGCCGCGGCGCCGGGCCGGCGAGCTGCTGCGGCCGCATCACCGCGTCGCGGGTACGCGGCGCGCGGTCGAGCACGAAGCGCGCTATCTCCTCCGCCAGTTGCTCCGCCTCGGCCGCGAGCCCGCGTGCCGCCGCGGTGGTCTGCTCCACCATCGCGGCGTTCTGCTGCGTCACCTGATCCATGTCCGCGACCGCGCGGGTCACCTGTTCCAGCCCGGTCGACTGTTGCCGCGCCGATTCGGCGATCTGCGCCACCAAGGTGCTGATCTCGCCGACGCGCGCGATGATGCGCGCGAGCGCCTCGCCCGCATCGGTCACCAGCCGCGCACCGACGCCGATCTGCTCGGCCGAGGCGGTGATCCGGGTCTTGACGTCCTTGGCCGCGTCGGCCGAGCGCTGCGCGAGCGCGCGGACCTCCTGCGCCACCACCGCGAAGCCGCGTCCGGCGTCACCCGCCCGCGCCGCCTCGACTCCGGCATTGAGCGCGAGCAGGTTGGTCTGAAACGCGATCCCGTCGATCACCGCGATGATGTCGCCGATCTCCTTGGAGGCACGCTCGATGCCCGACATGGCATCGACGGCGCGCTGCACCACCTCGCCCGAGCGCTCGGCGTCGGTCCGCGTCTCCACCACCACGACATTGACCCGCGCCGCGCCCTCCGCGGTCTGACGCACCGTGTCGCTCACCTGCTGCATCGCCGCCGACGTCTGCTCCAGGCTGGCGGCGTGACGCTCGGTGCGCAGCGACAGGTCGTCGCTGGCCTGGAGGATCTCGGCGGACCCCTCGGCGATGCCGTCGATCCCGTCCTGCACCGTGGCCAGCACCGCGGCCATGGAGTCGATCGCATTGTTGAAGTCGCTGCGCAGCTTGCTGAACACGCCGTCGAGCTCGGAATCGACCCGCGCGGTGAGGTCGCCGCGCGCGAGCGCGTCGAGGCCAGTGCCGACGCTGGTGACGATCAGCGTGGCCTGACGCGCCTTCTCCTGCTCCGCGGCGTCGAGCCGGTCGCGCAATTGCATCGTCGCGCGCGCGACATTGCCGATCTCGTCGCCGCGCTCGGTGCCCGAGAGGGTGACGCTATGGTCACCCTCGGCGAGCCGTAGCAGCGCCTCCGTCACCTGTTGCAGCGGGCGGGCGATCGCGGCGATCAGCCGCACCAGCAGCCCCGCGACCAGCAGCACTGCGAATGCCATCGCACCCCAGGTGGTCCAGCGCGCCGTGGCGATGATGTCGCGCGCGGTCGCCAGCGCATCGTCGAGCGAGGCCGACTGGCTTGACAGCAGTTGCGCGCCGTCGCGGTTGATGCCGATGAAGCGCGCGGCATGCGCGCTGAACGTCGCGGGATCACCGCGCCGTACCAAGGCCGCGCTCTCGTTCTTATAGGTCTCCCAGTCATGCTCGAAGTCGCGGAGCATCCCCCGCGTCTCGTCCGAGCGTAGCCGGTTGCTCAATTCGGCGAGGCGCGCGTCCGCGCTGCGCGCCTGTTCCGTCATCTCGGCGCTGGCGGTCGCGGCGCCGGTCGTCCCGCGCGCCATCACCAACGCCCCTTCCGCGAGCCGGTAGCGCATCACGGCGAGATTGAGTGACGAGGTCGCCTCAAAGGTGAGCCGCCGGTTGGCGCCGAGCTCCTCCGCGATCGCCTCGACGCGGGTGACATTGGAGAGCGCCAGCAGGTTCGTCGCGAGAGTCAGGACCAGGACGACCGAGAAGGCGATCATCAGGCGGTAAGCGATGCGCAAATGGTTCATCCCGGGGATCGCTCCATTCACCTCCCGCCCGCCTCCGCAGCGCGCGTTCCGGTGTCCCCGAAATTATATGATGGCCGAGCCGCCGGTCGGCGAAACGCGACGTCGCGGTGACGACGCCGCGCCGCTATCGTCAGACCAGACGACTCTGCCGCAGCGCCGCCTCGATGAAGCTGGCGAAGAGGGGGTGCGGGTCGAACGGCTTGCTCTTCAGCTCCGGGTGGAACTGGACGCCGACGAACCACGGGTGATCGGGCCGCTCGACGATCTCGGGCAAGGTGCCGTCGGGCGACATGCCCGAGAAGACCAGCCCGCCCTTCTCCAGCGCCTCGCGATAGCCGGTGTTGACCTCGTAGCGGTGGCGATGCCGCTCGGAGATCTGCGTGTCGCCGTAGATCGAGGCGACCACGCTGTTCCCCGCCAGCGTCGCGTCATAGGCGCCGAGCCGCATCGTGCCGCCGAGATCGCCCTGCGCCTCGCGCTGCTCGAGGCCGTCACGCCCCATCCACTCGGTGATCAGGCCGACCACGGGCTGCTCGGTCGGGCCGAACTCGGTCGACGAGGCCTCGGCGATGCCGGCGAGGTCGCGCGCGCCCTCGATGCACGCCATCTGCATGCCGAAGCAGATGCCGAAATAGGGGATCTCGCGCTCGCGCGCGAACCGCACCGACTTGATCTTGCCCTCGGCGCCGCGTTCGCCGAAGGCGCCGGGGACGAGGATCGCGTCGAGCGGCTCGAGCTGGCTGACGATCTCCTCGTCGTCGTGCTCGAACAATTCGGCATCGATCCAGCGGACGTTGACCTTGACCCGGTTGGCGATCCCGCCGTGGACCAGCGCCTCGTTGAGCGACTTATAGGCGTCCTGCAGGCCGACATATTTGCCGACCACGCCCACCGTTACCTCGCCCTCGGGATGCTGGAGGCGATCGACGATCTCCTGCCAGCGGCTGAGGTCGGGCGGCGAGGAAGGCGTGATGCCGAAGGCGCGCAGCACCTCCGAGTCGAGCCCCTCGGCGTGATATTGCAGCGGCACCGCATAGATGCTGGCGGCGTCGAGCGCGGGGATCACCGCGCTCTCGGGCACGTTGCAGAACAAGGCGATCTTGGCGCGCTCCGACACCGGCAGCGGCTTCTCGCAGCGGCACACCAGCACGTCGGGCTGGACGCCGAGCGCGGCGAGCTCGCGCACCGAATGCTGCGTCGGCTTGGTCTTCAGCTCGCCCGCCGCGGCGATGTACGGCACCAGCGTGACATGGACCGAGATGGCGTTGCCGCGGCCGACCTCGTTCTTGAGCTGGCGGATCGCCTCGATGAACGGCAGCGACTCGATGTCTCCCACCGTGCCGCCGATCTCGCACAGCACGAAGTCGAGGTCGTCGGTCTCGGCGCGCGCGAACGCCTTGATCGCGTCGGTGACGTGCGGGATCACCTGCACCGTCGCGCCGAGATAGTCGCCGCGGCGCTCGCGCTCGATGATCGTCTTGTAGATGCGCCCGGAGGTGACGTTGTCCGACTGCCGCGACGCCACCCCGGTGAAACGCTCGTAATGGCCGAGATCGAGGTCGGTCTCGGCGCCGTCGTCGGTGACGTACACCTCGCCGTGCTGATACGGGCTCATCGTGCCCGGGTCGACGTTGAGATAGGGGTCAAACTTGCGGATCCGCACGCGATAGCCGCGCGCCTGGAGCAGCGCCGCGAGGCTCGCTGCCATGAGACCCTTGCCGAGCGAGGAGACCACGCCGCCGGTGATGAAGATATACCGCGCCATGGGGCGAACTGCTTATCCTTAGAGTACGAGCGAGGGCAAGCGCGCGGTGGGGCCGCGCGCGACGAGTCGACGCTGTGGGGGCGATCAGCGCGCCAGCGGCACGCCGTTGTCGGCCGGCGCCGGCGCGGGTGCGGCGGCATTGGCCGAGTCGCCCGCGAGCGGCACCTGAGTCGCCGCATCGGGCTGCGCAGGCGCCTGGGTCTGTGCCGCGGGTGCGCGCCGCTGCAGCGAGGTGTCGACCGACACCGCGCCGCGGCTGGCGGCGAGGAACGCGAGCAGGATGCTCATCGCCACGAAGATCCCCGCCAGCACCGAGGTGGCGCGCGTGAGGAAGTCGGCCGCGCCGCGCGCCGACATCAGCCCCGACGGGCTGCCCGACGAGGTCAGGCCGCCGCCTTCCGAGCGCTGCATCAGGATCACGGTGACGAGGGCAGCCGCGATGATGGCCTGGACGACGAGCAGGAAGGTGAACATGGGAGCGACGCGGGTCCGATTCAGCGAGGGGCGCGCACGATGGGTCGCGCACGCCGGATGCCGGCCACATAGGGGAGCGACGGGCGCGGATCAACCGCGCCGCTCGCCATGGTTCCGGGACGATTTCGCCTCGCAAATTCGTGACATGGCTGAAACCAGCCGCGGAAGCAGGCGTTATTCCCGCACAAACCCGGAACGGACCGGGCGCGATACAAGCGGGACGAGGCCGTGGCAACATTTGCGCAACCCGAACTCAGTTCGTGGATGAACGCGCTGGTCGATTACGTGCGCTCGGGCGAGCCCGATCTCACCAATCGCCAGATGGCGCTTCTCCTGGTCGTTTACTTGCGGCCCGGGCCGCATACCGTGCGAGGGCTGGCGCGCGTGCTCAACGTCTCCAAACCCGTGGTGACGCGCGCCTTGAACAGACTGGGTGCGCTCGGCTATCTGCGCCGCCAACGCGACGACAGCGACAAGCGCAACATCTTCGTCGCGCGTACATCCGAAGGGGCAGATTTTCTTGAGGAGTTCGGCCAGTTCATCGGTGACGGCGACCACCCGCCCGCCCGCGCCGTCGGGCAGCAGCACGTCACCGCGTAGCGGCTTCACGCTGACGGGGCGGTCGCGCACGCTCGACCCGCGCACCCACGCCGTGCGCGCCGACATCGCCGACGTCCGCCTCGCCGATCGCGTCTTCGCACCGCATTACGCCGCGCCGCTGCGCCGTGCGCTCGCCGCGACGGCGACGTTACGCGAGTCGCGCGACCCTGCCTCGCCGGCGCTGGCGGAGCTGCCCGCAGGCGCCGCGTTCGACCTGCTCGACCTCACCGGCGGCGTCGCCTGGGGGATAGCGGTGGACGCCAATCTCGTCGGCTATGTCGACGCGGCGACGGTGCGCGCGGCGTGACGGTCTCGGTCTTCATCGACGGCGCGGCGGGCACCACCGGGCTGGAGATCCGCGAGCGGCTCGCCGGCCGCGGTGACGTCGCACTGGTGACGATCGACGAGGCGCGCCGCAAGGACCCCGCGGCGCGCGCCGAGGCGCTCAACGACGCCGACGTCGTGATCCTGTGCCTCCCCGACGACGCCGCGCGCGAGGCGGTGGCGATGATCGCCAACGAACGCACGCGCGTGATCGACGCCTCGACGGCGCATCGAGTCGCCCCCGACTGGACCTACGGCCTCGCCGAGCTGGAGCCCGACCAGGCCGATCGCATCGCGGCGGCGCGTCGGGTCACCAATCCGGGCTGCTATCCCACCGGCTTCCTCGCGTTGGTCCGCCCGCTCGTGCGCGCGGGGCTGCTCGCCGCCGACGCGCCGCTCAGCGTCAACGCCGCGTCGGGCTATTCGGGCGGCGGCAAGGCGATGATCGCCGAGTTCGAGGGCGGCGAGGCGGCGACGGCTTTCCGGCCGTATGCGTTGGCGCTCGCGCACAAGCATGTCGGCGAGATGACGCGGCACGCCGGGCTCAGCGTCGCGCCGATCTTCCAGCCGGCGGTGGCGCGCACCTATCGCGGTATGGTGGTGCAGGTACCGCTTCACCTCAGCCAACTCGCCCGCCCCGCCACGCTCACCGACCTCTCCGAGGTGCTGGCCGCGGCCTATGACGGCGAGCGCGTCGTCCGCTTCGCGCACGAGGCCGCGACCGTGGTGAAGATCGAGGACGACGCCGGGACCGATCGCATGACGCTGCGCGTCGTCGGCAACCAGGCCAGCGGCCAGGCGCTGCTGATCGCCACGCTCGACAATCTCGGCAAGGGCGCCGCCGGTGCGGCGGTGCAGAATCTCAATATCATGGCCGGCTTCGACCCCGTCGCCGGTCTGACCCTCTAGAAAGCGACGCAGGAGACTCAGATGGAGCGCAATCCGGTGGGCAAGCTGCTGCTGTTCGGTGCGACCGGCGACCTCGCCAAGCGAATGCTGCTGCCCTCGCTCTACGGGCTGCACGCCGACGGGCTGCTGCCCGCCGGGCTGACGATCACCGGCTCGGCGCGCAGCGACCTCAACGACGACGCTTTCCGCGACGTCACGCGCAAGGCGCTCGACGAGTTCCTGCCGGCCGACCGCAAGGACGCGGGCGCGATCGACAGCTTCCTCCAGCGGCTCCAGTTCCAGCCAGCCGACCTGTCCGACCCGAACAGCTTCCAGCCGCTCGCCGACAAGATCGGCGACGTGTCGAGCGGGCTGGCGATCTATCTCTCCACCGCGCCTTCGCTGTTCGAACCCGCGGTGCGCGGGCTGGAGAGCGTCGGCCTCGCCGGCGACACGGTGCGGATCGGGCTGGAGAAGCCGCTCGGCTACGACCTCGAGTCGAGCCGCGAGATCAACGACACCGTCGCCTCCGCCTTCCCCGAGGACCGGATCTTCCGGATCGATCACTATCTCGGCAAGGAGACAGTGCAGAACATCCTGGCGCTGCGTTTCGGCAACTCGATGTTCGAGCCGATCTGGAACGCGACCGGGATCGACAACGTCCAGATCACGATCGCTGAGACGGTCGGGCTCGAGGATCGCGCCGGTTACTACGAGGGCGCGGGCGCGCTGCGCGACATGGTCGCCAATCACGTGCTCCAGCTGGTCGCGCTGATCGCGATGGAGCCGCCGGCGCTGTACGACGGCACCGCGATCCGCGACGAGAAGGCCAAGGTGTTCCGCTCGCTGCGCCACATGAAGCCGGAGGAGGTGCAGGGCTATACCGTCACCGGCCAGTATGAGGAGGGCGCGGTCAGCGGCAAGGTCGTGCGCGGCTACGATTCCGAGCTCGGCTATGACAGCGACGTCGAGACCTTCGTCGCGATCAAGGCGTTCGTCGACAATTGGCGCTGGCAGGGCGTGCCCTTCTACCTGCGCACCGGCAAGCGCATGGCCAAGCGCCGCAGCGAGATCGCGATCCAGTTCAAGCCGGTGCCGCACTCGATGTTCTCGGGCCGCGGCGGGCTGCTCCAGCCCAACAAGCTGATCATCCGGCTTCAGCCCGAGGAATATATCCAGCTGCTGGTGATGACCAAGGAGCCGGGGCTCGACCGCGAGGGGATCAAGCTGCGCGAGGTGCCGCTCAACCTGAGCCTCGACGCGCAGTTCGCGGGCTCGCGCCGGCGCATCGCCTATGAGCGGCTGCTGCTCGACCTGATCGAGGGCGACCAGACCTTGTTCGTCCGCCGCGACGAGGTCGAGGCGCAGTGGCGGTGGATCGACGCGATCCGCGCCGGCTGGGCCGCGGCGCAGACCAAGCCGAAACATTATGCGGCGGGTACATGGGGCCCCGCCGGCGCGATCGCGCTGACCGAGCGCGACGGCGTGAGCTGGCATGACGATTGAGTTGTTCGGTGTTCCTGCGCAGGCAGGAGCGCGGGGTTGTCGGGCGGTGCGCTGGTGGCTCTGGGCTCCTGCGTGCGCAGGAGCACGAATCGCCTGAACGCCCGGAGCATACGCGTGATTTCCGCGAACGTCGCGGACCGCTCCCTTTCTCCCGTCATCCCGGACTTGTTCCGGGATCCATCCCACCGCGAAAGCAACGTGCGGTGCGTTCGCGGAACGGTTGGTGCGGACCCAAAAGGCGGCTTGCTCTTCATCACCGTCATCCCGGCCTTGCGCCGGGATCCATGGTGGCGCGCGAGCAACGTGCGGTGCGTTCGCAGAACGGTGGATCCCGGAACAAGTCCGGGATGACGGGAGGGTGTAGCATCGGTCCGTGCGACGGGAGGGTGTAGCATCAGTCCGAGGGCGCCGGGGCGAAGGCTGACGCAGGCACGCGCTTGAACGTGCGACAAGGCCCCCCTCGCCCCCATCACCGCATTGCTCGGTTGACCTTACGCAACTTCCTGCGAAAGCAGGGCCACGACCCTGCCGGCGCGTACCCGCGCGGCGACCAGCGCGACCCCGAGCGTCGCGACGGAGAGAGACATGACCGAGATCGAATGGTGGGAATATGACGACGCGGCCGAGCTGGCCGACGCCGTCGCGGGCGACATCCAGTTCGTCATCGAGAGCGCGATCGACGCGCGCGGCTCGGCGGTGATCGCGCTGGCAGGCGGCAAGACCCCCCTGCCCGCCTATGAGAAGCTGGCGCAGGCCAAGCTCGACTGGAAGCGCGTGACGATCATCCCCGGCGACGAGCGCATCGTCCCGCTCGGCGACCCGCTCTCCAACGTCACCGCGCTGGGCAAGATCTTCATCCCCAAGGGCGCGCGCGTGATGCCGATCGTGCCCAAGGCGACCGACGATTATAAGGCCGCGGGCCGCTCCGCCGACGCGCTGATGCAGGACCTGCACTGGCCGCTCGACCTGTGCCTACTCGGCGTCGGCGGCGACGGCCATACCGCCTCGATCTTCCCCGGCCCCGATTATGACGAGGCGCTCAACGGGCCCAAGGAGCGCCGCGCGCTGGGCGTCATGCCCGATCCGCTGCCGCCTGAGGCGCCGGTGGCGCGAGTCACGCTCAGCCGTCAGGCGATCGCCACCGCGCGCGCGCTGATGATCGCGGTGACCGGCGATGCCAAGCGCAAGGTGATCGAGGACGCCATCAAGGAGGGCGCAGGCTCGCCCTATCCGATCGGCCGCGTGCTCGCCGACGTCGAGCTGCCCGTCGACATCCACTGGGCCGCCTGAGTCCACCGCCGAATACGTATTCCGACCTCGCGGGACTTGAGTGCGGCAGGCCCCTGCCGCACAACCGCGCCGCCGCGCGACGACCCGCCCGAGCCGAAGGTTAGCAGCATGAATCCAGCCGTCAGCGCCGTCACCGACCGGATCATCGAGCGCTCGCGCCCGACCCGCCAGACGTATCTCTCGCTGATCGAGCGCGAGCGCGAGGGCTGGATCGGCCGCCCGCGGCTCGGCTGCGCCAATCTCGCGCACGCTTATGCCGGCACGCCCGAGGACCGCGAGGCGATGACGACGCGGCACGAGGCGATGAACATCGGCCTCGTCACCGCCTATAACGACATGCTCTCCGCGCATGCGGTCTATTACCGCTACCCCGAGCAGATGAAGGTGTGGGCGCGCGAGGTCGGCGCCACCGCGCAGGTCGCGGGCGGCGTGCCTGCGATGTGCGACGGCGTGACGCAGGGCTATGCCGGGATGGAGCTGTCGCTGTTCAGCCGCGACACGATCGCGCTCAGCACCGCGGTGGCGCTGAGCCACGGCACGTTCGAGGGCGCCGCGCTGCTCGGCATCTGCGACAAGATCGTGCCCGGCCTGCTGATGGGCGCGCTGCGCTTCGGTCATCTGCCGATGATCCTGATCCCCGGCGGCCCGATGCCCTCGGGCCTGCCCAACAAGGCCAAGGCGGCGGTGCGCGAGCGCTTCGCGACCGGCGACTGCGGGCGCGAGGAGCTGCTGGAGGCGGAGATCGCCGCCTATCACACGCAGGGCACCTGCACCTTCTACGGCACCGCCAACACCAACCAGATGATGATGGAGGTGATGGGGCTGCACATGCCGGGCGCCGCCTTCGTCAATCCCGGCACCAAGCTGCGCCAGGAGCTGACCCGCGCCGCGGTTCACCGGCTCGCCGCGATCGGCGTGCACGGCGACGATTACCGCCCGCTCGGCGCCTGCGTCGACGAGAAAGCGATCGTCAACGCCGCGGTCGGGCTGCTCGCCACCGGCGGCTCGACCAACCACCTGCTCCACCTCCCCGCGATCGCGCGCGCCGCGGGCATCGTGATCGACTGGGAGGATTTCGACCGGCTCTCCGCCGCGGTGCCGACCGTCGCGCGGGTCTATCCCAACGGTTCGGCCGACGTGAACGCGTTCGAGGCGGCCGGCGGCATGCCCTTCGTGATCCGCGAGCTGATCGGCGCGGGCTATCTCCACCGCGACCTGATGACCGTAGCTGGCGACGATCTTGCCGCCTATGGCGAGCGCCCGGTGATCGAGGGCGAGCGGCTGACGTGGCAGCCAGTGCTGGCGAGCGGCGACGAGACGATCCTGCGCCCCGCCGACCGTCCCTTCTCGCCAGACGGCGGGATGCGCATCCTTCAGGGCAATATCGGTCGCGCCTGCATCAAGGTGTCCGCGGTCGAGCGCGAGCGCTGGGTGGTCGAGGCCCCCGCGCGCGTCTTCGCCGACCAGCTCGAGGTGCTCGCCGCCTTCCGCAACGGCGAGCTCGAGCGCGACGTGGTCGTCGTGGTCCGCTTCCAGGGGCCGCGCGCCAACGGCATGCCCGAGCTCCATAAGCTGACCCCGCCGCTGGGCGTGTTGCAGAACCGCGGCTTCAAGGTGGCGCTCGTCACGGACGGGCGCATGTCGGGCGCGAGCGGCAAGGTGCCGTGCGCGATCCACTGCTCGCCCGAGGCGCTGGGTGGGGGCGCGATTGGGCTGATCCGCGACGGCGACCTGATTCGGGTCGACGCCGAGGCGGGCACGCTCACCGCGCTGGTCGACGCCGACGAATGGACCGCGCGCGCGCCCGCCGCGGCGCCCCCGCCCGCCAGCGGCATGGGACGCGAGCTGTTCGGCCTGTTTCGCGGGCTGGCCGACGAGGCGGAGAAAGGTGCCAGCGCGATACTGGCGGGCGCCGGATTGTAGTAGCGAAGGGCCCTCTCCCGCGGGAAGAGGGTCGCGAGCGCGGCACCGCGATACGCGGTGACCGGCGGCCCGCGCGGCGGGGAGAGGGAGAAGAGCATGCAGATCGTATCGGTGGACATCGGCGGCACCCACGCCCGCTTCGCGATCGCCGAGGTCGACCAGGGCCGCGTCCAGTCGCTCGGCGAGCCGGTGACGCTCAAGACCGCCGAGCACGCCAGCCTCCAGACCGCCTATGAGGCGTTCCGCGCGCGCCAGGGCGGCACGCTGCCCCCCGCCGCCGCGATCGCGGTGGCCTCGCCGATCACCGGCGACGTCATCCGCCTGACCAACAATCCCTGGGTGATCCGCCCGTCGCTGATCCCCGAGCGGCTCGGCGCCGAGCAATGGACGATCATCAACGACTTCGGCGCGATCGGCCATGCCGTGGCGCAGCTGCCCGCGAACGATTTCGAGCATCTCTGCGGCCCCGACACCGATCTGCCGGGCGACGGCGTCACCACCGTCTGCGGTCCCGGCACGGGGCTGGGCGTGGCGCAGGTGTTCAAACGCGACGGGCGCTATTGGGTGCTGCCGACCGAGGGCGGGCACATGGACTATGCCCCGCTCGACGGCATCGAGGACGCGATCCTCAAGCGGCTGCGCAAGACCTACACGCGCGTCTCCGCCGAGCGGATCGTCGCTGGCCCGGGCATCGTCGCGATCTACGAGACGCTCGCCGAGCTCGAGGGCCGCGCGGTGCTGCGCCGCGACGACAAGGCGATCTGGACCGAGGCGCTGGAGGGCACCGATTCGATCGCGCTCGCCGCGCTCGACCGCTTCTGCCTCGCGCTCGGCGCGGTGGCGGGCGATCTCGCGCTGGCGCAGGGCGCGCAGGGCGTGGTGATCGCGGGCGGGCTCGGGCTGCGGATCAAGGACAAGTTGCTGCGCTCGGGCTTCGACCAGCGCTTCGTCTCCAAGGGCCGGTTCCAGTCGATGATGGCGGCGATCCCGGTCAAGCTCATCACCCATCCCCAGCCCGGCCTGTTCGGCGCCGCGGCGGCTTTCGCGCAGGAGCATCAGTGAGACCATGAGCGACATCGAGACCGTGATGCGCACCAGCCCGGTGATCCCGGTGCTGGTGATCAAGGACGCCGCGCAGGCGCGCGGGCTGGCCGAGGCCTTGGTCGCCGGCGGGCTCAAGGTGCTGGAGGTGACGCTGCGCACCCCCGCCGCGCTCGACGCGATCCGCGCGATGAAGCAAGTGCCCGGCGCGATCGTCGGCGCCGGCACCGTCGTCACCGCCGAGCAGGTGGCGCAGGTGAAGGACGCGGGCGCCGAGTTCATCGTCTCGCCGGGCCTGTCGCAGAAGCTGGGCGAGACCATCCTGGCGAGCGGTATCCCGTGGCTGCCCGGCGTCGCCACCGCCGGCGACATCATGCGCGGGCTCGACATGGGTCTGTCGCACTTCAAGTTCTTCCCGGCCGAGACGAGCGGCGGGATCAAGGCGCTGAAGGCGCTGGCGGCGCCCTTCTATCAGTGCCGCTTCTGCCCGACCGGCGGCATCACCGAGGCGAGCGCGCCCGACTGGCTCGCGCTCGATCCGGTGCTGTGCGTCGGCGGCAGCTGGGTGACCGAGGGTACTTTGCCCGAGATCGAGGCGCGCGCGCGGGCGGCGGCAGGTCTGGCGCGGTAGGGCGGTCTGGGGGTGGCGGTAGGCGGGAGGCGTGGTCGCAATTGGAGCCCCCGCGCCCTCCCGCCGTCGTCCCGTGCCCTCCCGCCGTCGTCCCGTGCCCTCCCGGCGTCGTCCCGTGCCCTCCCGGCGTCGTCCCGTGCCCTCCCGGCGTCATCCCGGACTTGTTCCGGGATCCACTGACCCACGCACTCAGGCGCGGGTGGATACGCGGCACCGTGGATCCCGGAACAAGTCCGGGATGACGGAAGTGAGAGTGGAGAGGTCGCGCCCCTCACGGCGTCTATCGTGTCCCACAGGGGCGCTCACCACGCGCCGCTCCCTCAGCCGCGGCGCCCCCCTCACTCGCGCCCGATCAGCCGCCGCGCGATCCGGTCCGCCACCTCGGCGGTCGGGTCACCCGTCGCCGCGGCCTCGTCCCACACCTGATCGAGCCGGCCCGGGATCTGCGCGATCCGCGCCATCACCTCGGCCTCGTCGCCGTGGCCGAGATACTCCAGCCCGACGTTGATGATCCCGCCCGCGTTGATGACGTAATCGGGCGCGTAGACCACCCCTGCGTCATGGAGACGCCGCCCGTCCGCCGCGGTGGCGAGCTGGTTGTTGGCACCGCCCGCGACGATCTTCGCCTTGAGCGCAGAAATCGACTGTTCCGTCAGGATCGCGCCGAGCGCATTGGGGCTGACGATGTCGACATCGGCGCTCAGGATCGCGTCGGGCGCCACCACCGTGGCCCCCAGCTCGGCGGCGAGCCGCTCGGCGCGCGCCTGGTCGACGTCGGCGAGCGTCAGCACCGCGCCGTCGCGCGCGAGCAGCTTGGCGAGCCCGCCACCGACCGAGCCGAGCCCCTGGATCGCGACCCGCACGCCGCGCACGTCGCCGCTGCCGAGCCCACGCTTGGCGGCGGCGCGGACGCCGAGATAGACGCCGTGCGCGGTATACGGCCCGGGATCGCCACCCGCCGCGCCCTGCGCCACGGGAAGGCCGGAGACGTAGCGCGTCTCCTCCGCGATCACCTTCATCCGCGCCTCGGACATGCCGACGTCCTCCGCGGTGACGTAGCGCCCGCCGAGCGACTCGACCGCGCGGCCGAAGGCGCGCAGCTGCGCCTCGCTGATCGCCTCGCCCGGCCGCGACGCGAGCACCACGCCCTTGCCGCCGCCCAGCGCGAGACCCGCCATCGCGTTCTTGTAGCTCATCCCGCGCGACAGCCGCAGCGCGTCGGTCAGCGCGCGCGAATCATCGGCATAATGCCAGAAGCGCACCCCGCCCGCCGCCGGCCCGAGCGCGGTGGAATGGATCGCGACCACCGCCTTGAGCCCGGAGGCCGGATCGGCGAACAGGTGGAGCCCTTCATGGGCGTCGAAATCGGGATAGTCCCACAGCGAGGTCATCACGCCTCCGTCAAGCGCAGCAGAATATTACCGCGAAGCGCAATATTCGTAGCCGGCGGCCGACGCCAGCGCGAAATGCAGAGGGAGATGATGGGGCGATCGACGGGACTTGAACCCGCGACCCTCGGTACCACAAACCGATGCTCTAACCAACTGAGCTACGATCGCCGCGAAGGCCGGTCCCCTAGCGGGGCGCGTGGCCCCTCGTCAAGGCGCTCAGAATCTTCCTTCCACCGCGAAGGTGCGCGCCGCGCCATTGGCGACGAAGCCGCCGGCGTCGAGCCGCGCCGCGATCGTCGGGTCGGTCGGCACCAGCGTCAGCTCGGCGCGGTAGCGGCCGTCGGGCCACAGTCGCAGGTTGACGCCCTCACCCGCGCCGCTGCTCAGCGGCAGCAGCAGCGCGCCCGCGTCGCAGCGTGCCGCGCCGCTGATCGCGCCGGGCAGCGGCTGGCCGAGGAACTGCCCCGACAGCGTCGCGCGGACGCGGCCCTCGGCCTGCTCGCACGCCGAGTCGACGAAGCGCACGGTGACGTCGTCGAGGTCGAGCGACGTCACGGGCAGCGGTCGGAAGGCGTTGCCGGGCGTCAGCGGCCCGCGCGCGCCGATGATCGCGGCGCGGTTGCGCGCCAGCTCGACCGTGCCGGACAGCTGCCGCGACGGATCCGCCCCCGCGCCCTCCAGCCCGATCCGGGCACGCCCGATCAGCAGCGCCAGCGGCGATACGCCGGCGTCGAGGTCGCCCAGCGCGATGTCGCCGAAGCGCGCCTCGACCAGCCGGCCCGACCACAGGCTGCCGGTCACCTCGCGTGCGGTGAAGCCCTGCGCGTCGAGCCCGGCCCAGCCAAGTGCCAGTCGCATCGGCAGGAAGGCTAGCACCGCCAGCACGAACAGCGCGATGAAGAGCGCGCGGCGCCCGGTGGCGAGACGGATCCGCATCACTCGCCCCGCTGGCGCAGGCTGAGCTGCGCGGTGACGCTGCCCGCGCCGCTGCCGGTGACGCTGAGCGAGTCGACCAGGATGCCCTCCTGCTCCAGCCCCGCGACCCAGCGCATCAGCGCCCCAGCGCGCGCGCTGGTGATCGAGGTGCGGACCTGATCCGGCGCGACCACGTCGAGCGAGGCCAAAGCGAAGCCCGCCGCATCGGCGCGCGCGCGCACCACGTCGGCGAGCGAGCCGCCGAGCGCGGTGGCGCCGCGGCGCTGGAGCGACTTCACCTGCGTGAGCCCGCTCTGCGCCGCGCCGAGCCGCACCACCGCGTCGGTGTAACGCGCGCGCGACGAGGATAGGCCGTTGCGCACCGGCAGGATCACCGCCGCCCAGATCAGCGTGACGACGAGCAGCACGACCATCACCGCGATCAGCCGCCGCTCGCGCAGCGAGCGCGACTCGAACCAGGCACGCGCGGCGTTCACGGCCGCACCGTCATGTCGCCGGTGAGCCGGTTGTTGGCCTGCTGGAACACGCTCGACTCCACAGTGAAGCCCGCGCCGGCGAGCCGCTGCTTGATCGTGTTGGCCTGCGCCTCGCCGGCGAGCGAGAGCGACACGCGCAGCGACCCGTTGGGCTCGAACTGGAGCGCGGTGACCTCGCTCTCCGGCACCGCGTCGACGATCGCGTAGACCGCCGCGGCGGTGCGGGTGAAGCCCTGCCCCGGCCCGCGCAGCCGCGTCAGCCGCTCGCCGAGGAGCCGCGACGAATCGCCCGCCCCGGCACCGCGCGGCAATGCCTGGCGCGCCACCGTGTCGGCCTGCGCCTCGATCGCGTCGGCGCCGAAGGAATAGCGCAGGATCCGCACCAGATCGATCGCCAGCGTGGCGAGCAGGATGCAGCCGACCAGCACCGCCATACGGCGCAGCAATGCCCAGTCGACCGCGCGCTGGCGGCGTCGCGCGAACGCCCCCTGGCGCAGGTCGATCGCCGGCACGGCGATCGCCGTGACCGCGGCATCGCGCACCGCGTCGCGCGCGAGCGGCGACGGGCGCTCGCCCGCGGTGATCAGCTCGGTGAGCAGCGGCTCGTCGGCCCAGCCGCTGGTGCGGCCGCGCACGACGCGCTGGCCCGGCAGGTCGGCGGCGACATAGCCTTCTTCCGGCGCGGGCAGCAGCAGCGGCGCGGGAAGGATCGCGCCCGGGTCGATCCCGGCCCGCGCGAGCGCCTCCAGCCACGCGCGCATCCGCGCCGGCGCGACCACAGCGATGGCCCGCGCCCCGTCGCGCTCCCCGCCGACCGCGACGTGAAGGTCGTGCGCGGGCTCGGCGGTGGCGTCGCTCACGACGACCCGCGCCGCGGCCAGCGCCTGCGCGGGCGAGCGCGCGGGCAGGTCGGCCCAGTGGAGCGTCACCGCGTCCGCGGGCGCGACCGCGATCACCGGCGCGGTCTCGTCCGGCGCGGGCACGCCCTCGCCCTCGCGCTCGACGCGGTCGTCGCGGATCCGCCACCAGCGCCACGGCTGGTCGTCGGCGGGGGGCAGGAAGAGGAGCGTGGCAGCGGTCATGACGCGTCTCCCCATTGCCGCGTCACGAGCCGCACGGGAAGGGTCCGCGCGTCGATCAGGCCCTGTTCGTGCAATTCCGCACTGCCCAGCGTCACATCGACGCGCAGCGCGAACCATATGGTCTTGACGCTGGTCGACTGGCGCGCCTCCACCTGCGACGCGCCGCCGCCCTGCGTGGACAGCTGGGTCCACATCTGGTCGACGCTCGACCAGCCGGTCGGCGGGCGGCGCAGCAACACCCCCTGCGCCGCCTCGACGCTGAGCGTGCCGTCCATCAGCATCGCCAGCAGCGGGGCCTGCTCCGGCAGCAAGGTGTTGACGTTGAGCACGTTGCGCTGCGCCAGCGGCAGCGCGCACAGATAGGGGCGCAGCGCGCGATAGATCTCGGGCGTGACGCCGCGCACCGCGCGCAGCTCGCTGACGTCCGCCATCAGCACGCCGGCGGTGCGATAGCCGCGATAGTCGCCGTCCTCGGCGCCGCCGGGCAGCGCGGCGTCGTCGCTGTCGATCCAGTCCGCCGCCGCGGCGGCGACGCGGTCGCCGTCGGGCACGCGCAGCACGCGCATCAGCGTCTGGAACTGCCGCAGCGAGGCGGGATTGAGCGCATAGGTCGCGTCCGCTTGGCGCGCGACCAGGCTGTTGAGGTTGAAGCAATTGGCCCCGTCGGTCACGCGTGCGGTGGCGGTGCCGCCGGGGATCGGCAGGCCGAAGGGGCGTCCGCTCCAGCCGCCCGCGAGCGCGACGCGATCGCGCGTCTCGCTCAGCAGGGCGGTGACGCGCGTCGTCGCCAGCGTCTCCGCGGCATAGGCATAACCCCGCGCCGCATCGAGCGCGACCGCGTTGGCGGCGAGCCGGGTCGAGAGCCGGAGCCGCTCCAGCGCGCTCGCGGCCATGACCGAGATCACCGCCACGAGCAGCAGCACGGTGAGCAAGGCGGCGCCGCGTTCACCGGAGCGCATCGCGGCCTCCCCCGGGGCTGGCCCCGGGGCTGGGCGGTGGCGAACCAGCGCCCGGCGCGCCGGCTCCCGCGCCGCTGCCGTCGTTGCTGGCCTCGCGGCCACCCGCGCCGCTCTCCTGCACGCGCCCCGCGCCGGTACCGACGAGGAACAGCAGCCGGTACAGCCGCGAGTCGGCGCGGGTCACCACCAGCTCGACCGCCTGGGGCAGCGCGGCGCGCGGGTTGCCCTGCCAGGTGTCGCTCCAGGCGCCGCGATAGCGGAAGCGCAGTTGCACCGTGCGCACGCGGTCGAGCAGCAACGCGGGCGGCAGCGCCGCCGCACCGTCGAGCGCCGGATAGGCGACCCGCTCGAGGCCGTCGCCTTCGAGCCGATATTCCACCTTCTGCAACTCCGCGCGCGGGGCCTGATCGGGGTTGCTCCAGCCGGCGCGGACCAGCCGCAGCAGCGGCGTCGCGGCGGCGTCGCCGCTGAAGGCGGGCAGCAGCACGCCGTTCACGTCGCGCGTGTTGCGATCCTGCGCCTGGGCGAGGTCGGCGGTGAGGATCGAGGAGAGGCGGCTCAGCGCGCCGGTGTCGTCGAGCGCGACCGCACTGGCGCCCTGCGCGCGCACGCTGAAGGCGAGCAGCGCGACGCCCGCGGCCGCGATCATGCCGAAGATCATCAGCGCGATCATCACCTCGACCAGGGTGAAGCCGGCGTCGCGGCGCGCGTTCATCCCGCCACGTCCACCGACAGCGCGGGCGCTGGCGGGCGCACCATCGTCATGCGGCCGAGCACCGCGCCGCCGGGATCGCTGACGCTGACGTCGACCCGCATGACGTCGCCGTCGCCGAGCGGCTGTACCTCGCGCACCCAGGTCCAGGCGCGGCCGCCGTTCTGTTCTACCCCGCTGCTGCGCCCGCGCACCGGCGGCTCGGCGTCGGTCACCGCCTCGATCGCGACGTTGCGCGCCACCGCCTGCGCCAGCAGCGTGGCGGAGAGCGCGCCGGTCGAGCGGATCGTCTGCCCCTCCAGCCGGATCAGCGCGAGCGCGGCGAGGCTGAACACCGCCAGCGCCACCATGATCTCGATCAGCGTGAAGCCGCGCTCAGCCCGCGACATGCGCGCGCCCGTCGGGCTCGATCACGACGTCGGTGCGCGCGCCCTCGCGCGTCAGCGTGATCGTCAGCGGGCGGTCGGCCAGCCCGGTGGTGTCGAAGATGACGCGCTCGCGCACCAGCCCCGCCGCCGCGGTGCCGGGGCGCCACTGCTCGACCCCGAGCGGCGGCTCCATGGGCGACCAGCGCCCGCCGCGCCACTGGTCGAAGCCGTAGCCGGTCTCGGTCACCCACAGGCTGACGGGACGCGACTCGACGATCGCGGCGTCATGCGCGCTGCGCGCGCGGACGGCGAAGCGCGCCGCCTCGTCGGTGAGCCGGCCGCGCGTGTCGGGCATGGCGAGCACCGCCGCGGCCGAGGCGAGGCCGATGACGGTGATCACGACCATGAGCTCGATGAGGGTGAAGCCGCGCGTGGTGAGGTGCTCTGGAAGGCTCGCGCCCGGCGCGTTTGTCTCGACGGCTGACCTGCCCCCCACCGTCATCCCGGACTTGTTCCGGGATCCACCGTTCCGCAGGAATCGCGGCTCCGGGATGCGCGGACGGGTGGATCCCGGAACAAGTCCGGGATGACGGACGTGTGTGAGGAAGGCGCGGATCTTCCGCGCGAGACGCCCGCGACGCCCGCGATGCGCGCCTTGCGCCGCGACCCGAATCGGCCCGCGCTTACTGCCAGGAGCCGATATCGGCATCGATCCCCTCGCCGCCGTCCTTGCCGTCCGCACCCAGGGTCCACACGTCGGCGGCGCCGTGCTGGCCCGGCGAGGCGTAGAGATAGTCGCGGCCCCACGGGTCCTTGGGCAGCTTCTTGACGTAGCCGCCGGCCTGGTAGCGCGCCGCGTCGGCGCCCGCGGGCGCGGTCACCAACGCCTGGAGGCCCTGCGACGTCGTCGGGTAGCTGCCGATCTGCAGACGATAGAGCTCCAGCCCCTGCTCGATCGTGGCGATGTCGGCCTTGGCCTTCTGGATTCGCGCGGTGTCGCCCGAGGGCAGCACGTTGAGCGCGACGATCGTGGCGAGCAGGCCGATGATCACGATCACCACCATCAGCTCGACGAGGGTGAAGCCGTTCTTCTTCTTGCGGCGCTGGGTCTGTTCGTTGTGCATCTTAGGGTCTCACTGGCCGGCCAGGGTGTTGAGCTGGAGGATGGGGAGCAGGATCGACAGCACGATCGTGGCGACGATGGCGCCCATCACGACGATGATCAGCGGCTCGAGCAGCGACAGCGCGGTGGCGGTGAAGCGGTCGAACTCGCGCTCGAGATAGTCGGCGGCGCGCTCGAGCATCTCGTCGAGCCGCCCCGCCGCCTCGCCGCTCGCGGCGAGATACACGAGCAAGGGCGGGAACACGCCGGTGCGCCGCATCGCGGTGGAAAGGCTGCCGCCGCCGCGGATCGACTCGGTGATCTCGTCCGACGCCGCCTTGAGTCGGCGGTTGTGGATCGTGCCCGCGGTGAGCGTCAGCCCTTCGAGCAGCGGCAGCCGGCTCGCCACCATGGTGGAAAGCGTGCGCGCGATCCGCGCGGCGTGCAGGTCGCGCAACAGCCGACCGATCAGCGGGACGCGCAGCAGCCAGGTGTCGAAGGCGAGCCGGATCGGCGGCTGGCGCAGCGCGACCACGGCGCCGCCGACGGCCGCGACCACGATCAGCAGCAGCAGCCACCACCAGCCGACCAGCAGGTCGGACAGCGCGATGATCATCCGCGTGAGTAGCGGCAGCTCCTGCCCGACGGTGTCGAACTGCTCGACCACCTGCGGCACCACGAAGGTCATCAGCGCGATGACCACGCTGAACGCCACCGCCGACAGCACGCTGGGATAGGCCATCGCGGTGAGCAGCTTGCCGCGGATCTCCGCCTGCCGCTCGAGCAGGGTGGAGAGCCGCTCCATGATCTCGGGCAGCGTCCCCGAGCTCTCGCCCGCGGCGACCATCGCGCGGTAAAGCGGCGGGAAGCTCTTCGGCTCGCGCGCCATCGCGTCGGCGAGCCGGCGACCCTCGACCACGCCGGTATGGACGGTCTGGACGATCGCGCGCACGCTCTCCTGCTCGGTCTGGCGCGTGATGGTGCGGAGCGACTCCTCCAGCGGCGAGACGCGGTTGAGCGTGGCGAGCTGGCGCGTGAAGAGCGTCAGCTGCTTGCCCGACATCTTGGTGCGACCGAGCTCGAGCCCGAAGAGCGGGCGCTGCCGCGTCGCGGGGGCGCTGCCCGGCTCGAGGCGGACGACGTAGAGGCGGCGGCGGTCGAGCGTCGCGCGCGCGGCGGCGAGATCGGCCGCGGCGACATGCCCGCGCGTCTCGTTGCCGCGCGTGTCGATCGCGAGATAGTCGAAGTCAGCCATGGCGGCCGATCCGGCATTGGGGCAGGCGCTCGCCGGGACGCAGCGCCCCGCCCTCTCTCCTACCGTCATCCTCGCGCAGGCGAGACGTCTGCGAAACTGCTGCACCGCCGTCATCCCGGCCTTGAGCCGGGATCCATGGTGCCGAAAAAAACAACGGCTTAGGCGTGCGCGGCCCGATGGATCCCGGGTCAAGCCCGGGATGACGAGAAGGTCTCGCAGAGGTCGCGCGCCGGCAGGGATCCATATACGCTGATGTCGCGACTTTATCGCGACGGTCCGCGCGTCTGGATCCCCGCCTGCGCGGGGATGACGGAGTGAGTGCGAAGCGAGGCACCCCATCACGCATCGGTGATCGCCACCTCGGCGGCGTCGGCATTCTCGCTACGCGACACGCGCACCGCTTCCTCCGCGGTGGTCTGGCCGTTCTCGACCAGCCGGCGCGCCGCGATCGCGAGCGTGTCGCCGGTGGCGAAGGCGTGGCGCGCGATCGCGTCCTCGTCGCCGCCCTCGTTGATCATGCGGCGCACGACCGCGTCGACGCGCACCGCCTCGAACACGCCGATCCGGCCGCGGAAGCCCGTGCGGTTGCACTGCTCGCAGCCGACCGCCTCGTAGACGGTCGCGCCCGGATCGACGCCGAGCAGCGGCGCCACCGTCTCGCTCGCGCGCACCGCGCGGCGGCAGTTGGTGCACAGCCGCCGCACCAGCCGCTGCGCGATCACCGCGCGCAGGGTCGAGGCGAGCAGGAACGGCTCCACCTTCATGTCGCGCATGCGCGTGATCGCACCGACCGCGTCGTTGGTATGGACGGTGGAGAGCACGAGATGCCCGGTGAGCGAGGCCTGGACCGCGATCTCGGCGGTCTCGCGGTCGCGGATCTCGCCGACCATCACCACGTCGGGGTCCTGGCGCAGGATCGCGCGCAGACCGGCGGCGAAGGTGAGCCCGACCTTGCTGTTCACCTGCGTCTGCCCGACCCCCTCCACCGCATATTCGACCGGGTCCTCGACCGTCAGGATGTTGCGGCTGCCGTCGTTGAGCAGCCGCAGCGAACCGTAGAGCGTCGTCGTCTTGCCGCTGCCGGTCGGTCCGGTGACGAGCACGATACCGTTGGGCTCGGCGATCACCTCGCGCAGCAAAGCGTACATCGGCGCGGTCATGCCGAGCGCGTCGAGGTCGATCCCCGCATTCTCCTTGTCGAGGATACGCAGCACCACGCGCTCGCCGGCGCGGCTGGGCAGGGTCGAGACGCGGACGTCGAGCAGCTTGCCGCCGAGCGTCAGCCCCATGCGCCCGTCCTGCGGCACGCGCCGCTCGGCGATGTCGAGCCGCGCCATCACCTTGATGCGGCTGACCACCACCGGCGCGACATGCGGCGGCATGCGCAGCGTCTCGCGCAGCACGCCGTCGATCCGCATCCGCACCACCAGCCCGGTCTCGTAGGGCTCGATATGGATGTCCGACACGCCGTTGCGCGCGGCGTCGGCGATGATGCCGTTGATCAGCCGGATCGCCGGGGCGTCGTCGGCGGTATCGAGCAGGTCCTCCGCGGTGGGCAGACCCTCGGCGAGCAGGTCGAGCTCGTCGCCCATGCCGACCGCGGCGGCGGCGGTGGCCTGGCCGTCCATCGCGTAATTGTCGCTGAGCAGGCGGTCGAACGCCGCGACCGGCACCACCGCCACGTCGAAGGCGCGGCCGAGCACGCGACGCACCTCGATCAGCGCGCGCGGGTCGGCACCCTCGCGCAGCGCGACCTTGGGCGTCCCGACCGTCCCGCCCTGATCGAGCACCACACCGAACTTGCGCGCGAAGGAATAGGGCAGCGCGGCAGGGGGTACGACGGCGGGCGGCACCGTCACCCCGTCACCGGGCAGCGGCAGCGGCGCTGCGGCGGCGTCGATCTCGGCTCCGGTGCGCACGATCACTGGCGCTTGCCTCCTCCGGGGATGACGGTGGTGGAGTTGCGATAGACCGGCACCGCCACGCGCGGGTCCTCGATGCTGCCGGGCTGGCCTGCCGGGGGCAGCGGCGGCGTCGCGCCCATATAGTCGCGCACCAGCGTGTCGATCGAGGGCTCGGACAGCGGCTCCTGCGCCGCCTGCTGGAGGCGGAGATAGCCGTAGCGCTGCTCGGTGACGCGGCGATTGTCGGCCGCGCTGCGGATCACGGTCGGGCGGATGAAGATCATCAGATTGGTCTTCGAGCGGCTCTTGGCGCGCGACTTGAAGAGGTTGCCGAGCAGCGGGATGTCGCCGAGCAGCGGGATCTTCTCGATCGTGCGGCGCTCCTCGTCGGAGAGCAGCCCGCCGATCACCCCGATCGCGCCGTCGTCGACGGTCAGCACCGTCTCGACCTCGCGCTTGTTGAGGATCAGGTCGGAGTTGTTGTTCGACACCGGCCCCGCGATCGAGCTGACCTCGAGGTGGAGGTTCATCTTGATCGTGCCCGAGGAATTCACCTGCGGACGCACGTCCAGCCCGATGCCGACATTCTGCCGCTGCGTGGTGCGGAAGGCATTGTCGAAATTGTTCGACAGCGCCTCGCCGGTGGTGATCGGGATCTCCTGGCCGACGAGCGTGTGCGCCTCCTGGTTGTCGATCGTCATGATCTGCGGCACCTGGAGCAGGTTCGACGTGTTGTCGCGCTTCACCGCGTTGATGATCGCGCCGAAGACGGTGCTGCCGATCTGCCCGCCGAAACCGCCGAACCCGCCCGACGAGCCGATGATCGAGCTGATCGCGGACTGGGTGAGCTGATCCGAGGCGCTATTGTTGGTGGTCACCTCCGTCCGCGTCCCGTCCGCGCCGATCGTGACGGTCCGACTGCTCCCCAGCTCGCGCGCGCCGATCGCGCCGGCGATCTGGAGGATGTTGGGCGCCGAGTTGCTGAAGGTCGATGCCGCGAAGGCGCCACCGTCGAGATTGCCCAGGATGAACTGCGCGCCGAGCTGGTTGACGGTCGAGTCCGACACCTCGGCGACGATCGCCTCGACCAACACCTGCTGGCGCCGCTGGTCGAGCTGCTTCACCACGTCGGACAATTGGCGCTGGATGTCGGCGGGCGCGGCGATCACGATCGCGTTGGCACCGGCATAGCGGGTCACCACCGCCGCAGTGCGGTTGCCCTGCCCGGTAATCGCGGCCTGCTGCGGCTGACTGCCCGACTGCTGCGTCGTCGATTGCGTCGGCCGCGAGCGCGTCGCCGGCTGCGGCGTCGCGCCGACGCCGGTCGAGCCGGTGCTCGAGCTGCTCAGCCCCGAGCGGGTGAGCGCCTGCTCCTCGATCGCGTCGGGCGCCTGGCCGACGAGCTGCTGGAGCACCGGCAGCAGCTGGTTGGCGTCGGCATTCTCCAGGAAGACGACGCGGATCTCGGTGGCGTTGCGCGCGCTCTGGTCGAGCTCGCGCGCCAGTGCCGCCAGCCGCGCGACGGTCTGCGGGTCACCGCGCAGCGCCACCGCGTTGGAGCTCTCGATCGCCACCGCCGAGGCGCCGCCCGCCGCCGCGGCGGCGCCGCCCGCGCCACCGCCGCCGATCAGGCCCTGGAGCGCGGTCGCGACCTCGCTGGCGCGTGCGTTCTTGAGCGGGATGATGCGCGTCGCCGACGTGTCCGAGTCGATCCGCCGCACCACCTCGCGCACGCGCCGGACGTTGTCGGCGAAATCGACCACCACCAGGCTGTTGCCGCCGCGGTTGGCGGTCACCGAGCCCTGCGCGCTGACCAGCGGGCGCACGGTGTCGACCGCCTGCGCGGCGTCGACCGAGCGCAGCCGGATGATCTCGGTGACGAGCTGGTTGCGCGGCGCGCCGGCGAGGCCGATCCGCCCCGGCTGGCTCGCCGCATTGTCGATCGGCTGGACGCGGAAGGCGCCGTTGGCGCTCGGCACCGCGACCAGGCCGTTGGCGCGCAGCGTCGAGAGGAACACCTCGAGATATTCGGAGCGCGACAGCGGCCGGTCGGTGACCACGGTCACTTTGCCCTGCACGCGATTGTCGATGATGAAGGTGCGCCCGGTCACCTTGGCGGCGTCGGCGATGAAGGCGCGAATGTCGGCGTCGCGCACGTTGAGCGTGGTCTGCGCGAGCGCGGGCTGCGCCGCGGCCGCGAGCGCGAGGGGAGCGAGGAGGACGTGGGGACGCTTCATCATTTTACCGGAATGGAGAGGGCGACGGTCTGGCCGTTGCGCTGGACGGTGACCGGGACCGCGCCGCCGGGGGCGCGCTCGCGCGTGAACTGGTCGAGGTCGGCCGGGCCGGACACCGGACGACCCGCGACCTGGGTGACGACGTCGCCGTCGCGCAGCCCCGAGGCGCGGAAAGCGTTGCCGCCCTGCCCGCGCACCGTCAGCCCGACGACGCGGCCGCCCTCGATCTGCGGGATGGCGGTGATGTCGGTGCGCAGCCGGTCGGGCGACATCGCGCCGCCCTCACCGTCGGAGAAACGCGGCAGGGCGGGTGCGCGGCCGGATGTCGCCACCGGCGGCTCGGGCGCCTCCGCCGAGGTCGCGGCGGGCGGCGCTGGCGCGGGCGACGGCTGGGTCGATTGGTCGAGGAACAGGTCTTCGCGCTGCCCGCCGCGCTCAAGCGTGACATGATCGAACGCCACCGCGCGCAGCACCACGCCGGGCGCGACCTCCTCGCCGACGCTGACGCTGCGTTGCAGCCCGTCGGGACCGGCGAGGATCGCCGCGCCGCGCGCCTGCGCACTGTCCATCCGCGTCCCGAACAGCGTCAGCTGGAGCGAGGTCACCACCGCCGGCCCCTGCGCCGCCTGCGCGCCGCTGACCCGGTAGAACGGATCGATGCTCGCCAGCACGCCGCCGGGATCGCTCGGGATCGTCGGCCCCGCCGGCACCCAGGCGCCGAGCGGCGACACCGGGGTGACGATCACCCACATCAACCGCGCGCATTGCACCGCGAGCCCTGCGAGCAACAGCAGCTCGACGGCCGAATAGGCGTTCACCACCGGCAAGCGCCGCAGGATCGCCCGCGCCCGGGCGTCGAACTTCAATCGCATGCGCTTGATGATACTCCCGCGTGCGCCGGCTTCTGCCACCCTGTTACATCGACGCCGACGACTTGTGTAATATTTCTGTGGCTGGTTCGCCTTGCCTTAAGTGGAATATAGCGCGGCCATGGCCAGCGACCCGATCATCGCGCGACTGAGCGCACAGCCCGGCATCCAGCGCGTCCCCTCCCCCAAGCTGACGCTCTTCATCCAGCGCGACTTCCTCGACGCGCGCGAATGCGCCGCGCTGATCGAGCGGATCGACGCCGACCGCCGCCCGTCGACCATCGCCGATCCCAACGGCGACACCGCCTTTCGCACCAGCGAGACCTGCGATCTGTCCGACGCGGATCCGCTCGTCGCCGCGATCAATCGCCGCCTCGCCGACGCGACCGGGCTCGACCCCGCGCACGGCGAACCGCTCCAGGGGCAGCGCTACGCGGTGGGCCAGGAGTTCAAGGCGCACACCGACTATTTCGAGCCGACCGGCGCCGATTTCGCGCGCTATTGCAGTGTTGCGGGCAATCGGACCTGGACGCTGATGGTATATCTCAACACCCCCGAGGCGGGTGGCGCGACGCGGTTCAAGGCGATCGACAAGACGATCCAGCCCGAACCGGGCAAGTTGATCGGCTGGAACAACCGACGTCCCGACGACACCCCCAACCCCGCGACGATCCATCACGGGATGAAGGTGCGCGCCGGGGTGAAATACGTCATCACCAAATGGTATCGCGAGCGACCCTGGGGCTGGTGAGCGCGACGGGCGCACGCGGCCGGCGCTGCATCGCGCCGGCCGCGCGCCCGATCAGAAGCTGACGCTCGCGCCCAGCGTGAACATGCGACCCAGCCGGTACCGGTTGATGTCGACCCGGTTGCCGCCGTCGAAGGTCTGGAACTCCTGATACTTGGTTCCGGTGAGGTTGCGCGCCTCGGCCTTGATCTCGACCTTCTGCCCGACCAGCTCGACCTGCTGGCGCATCACGAAGTCGAGCCGGATCCCCGGCTTCTCGATGATGTCGGGCTGGAAGCCCGAACCGTCGAGCAGCGACGGCCCGCGGTTGGTGACGCGCTCGCTGGCATAGTTGAACAGCAGCGTCGCCTGGGTGCCGTTGTCGGTATCCTCGTAGCCGAGCTGAAGGTTGACGAGATGGTCCGACTGGCCCGTCAGCGGCGCGCCGTCGCGGAACAGCGTCTGCGCGGGCGCGAAATTGGCCTGGCAGCCGCCGAGCGTCGTCCCCTCGAGCACGCCCGCCACGCAGGTCTGGTCCGCGGTGATCGCCGAATGGGTCCAGGTGTAATTGGCGATGATCACCGCGCGCTTGCCCGCCATGCCGTCGCCGAGGAAATCGAGCGGGACGTATTTCTGCGCCTCGATCTCCGCACCGTACAGCTTGGCGCGCGGCAGGTTGGTGAAGCCGGTCTGAAGCCGCGCGTCCGGCGTCGGGAAGAAGCCGACCTGCTCGATCGGATTGTCGATCCGCTTGTAGAAGCCCGCCAGCGTGATGCGCTGGTCGCGCGCGAAGAACCATTCGTAGCGCGCCTCGAGGTTATACAGCTCCGAATCCTTCAGCCGCGGGTTGCCGAAGAACAGTCGATCCGACTCGAAATCGCGGAACGCCTGCGGCGCGAGCTCGCGGAACTGCGGCCGCGCGATCGTCTTGGAGGCGGCGAGGCGAAGCTGCTGGTTGCTGGCGAAGTTCCAGGTGAGCGTCGCCGCCGGCAGGAAGTAATCGTTCTTGAGCCGGGTCGAGGTGGCGTTGATCGGGGTGACGCGCTGGGTCGCGGTCTCGTACCGCACGCCGATGATCGCGCGCAGACCGTCGAGCGCCTCGGCCTCGACCTGGGCATAGCCGGCATGGACACGCAGCAGCGCGTCATATTCGTAGGAGCCGTTCTGCCCCGCGTCGAAGCGCAGCTGCACCGCCGTATCGGCGGGGTTGCCCGCACCTGGGACCGGGCAGCCGTTCACCACGTCGGGCGAGAGCAGATAGTCGGGGCGCAGCAGGTTGCACGGGAACGGGATCGCGGCGCCGGTCGCGGTCTGATAGACGAACGGCAGGCGCGTCGAGGTACGGTCGTTCTCCGAGAAGTAATAGCCGGCCGAGACCGTCATCGGCCGCTCGCCCGGGATCTTGTAGGCGACGTCGGCCTGGCCCGAGTAGAGATCCTCGTTGAGCTCGCTGAACACCACGGTGGCGAAGCGATCGAACGCGTTGGTCGCCTGCCAAGCGCCGGGGCAGTTCACGCCGCGGTCGCTGATCGGCACGTCGCCGGTCTGGTTGGTCAGCCCGGTATTGCACAGATAGATGAACTGGCGCTCATAGGGCGAGTTGCGCTGCGTGTTGGCATAGGCGCCGCGCAGGTCGATCGACAGGTCGGTGACCGGCTTGAACTCGCCGACCAGCTGGGTCTCGATCAGCTTGCGCTCGAACCAGTTGGTGTTCTGCTGGAACAGCGGGTTGCCACTCGAATTGTTGTAGACGGTCGCGGCCGAGGCGCGGCCCTGCTTGAGCGTGTCGTGGATGTAGACGTTGGTCCAGCGCACCTTGTTCTCGCCGAACTCGGCGCCGAAGCCGAGCAACCCGTTCACCACCGCGCGATTGTCGGTGATGACGGTGTGGAAGTCGTTGCGCAGCGTGCCGTCGTCGCTGACCGTGTCCTGCTGCGTAGCGTCGCGGGTGCGCCAGGTGTTCGAGATCCCGACGCTGCCGATCAGCCCGACGCGCGTTCCGCCGACGTCCCCGGTCACGCCGAGGTCGAGGCTGCCCGAGTAATTGGCGGGGGTGTCGGTGTTGCGCTGGAGCAAGGTGGTGCGCGCGTTGGAGAGCTGGAGCACCTGCGCGCTCGGGATCACGCCATTGCCCTTGGGCGCCTGCTTGATGAAATCGGGAACGTTGCGCTCACCGCCGTCATAGCCGAGCCAGTCGGTGGTGGAGCCGAAATAAGTGTAGCCGAGCTTGCCGGTGGTCTGGGTGTCGATCCCGCCCGAGGCGCCGACGGTGAAGAAATTCTCGTCGGGGATCGCCTTGGTGGTCAGATTGATGACGCCGCCGCCGAACTCGCCCGGATAATTGGCCGAATAGGTCTTCTGCACCAGCGCCGAGCCGACGACGGTGGTGGGGAAGATATCGAGCGGCACGGTGCGGCGCAGCGGCTCGGGGCTCGGCAACGGCGAGCCGTTGAGCAGCGCCGAGGAGTAGCGGTCACCGAGACCGCGCACGAAGACATAGCCGTTACCGACCACCGACAGGCCGGTGACGCGGGTCAGCGCGCCGGCGATGTCGCCCTCGCCGGTGCGTGCGATGTCCGCGCTGGACAAGACGTTGACCACCTGCGCGGTGGCGCGGATGGTGTTGGGGATGTTGCGCCCGACCACGACGATGTCGCCGCCGCCGCTCGCGTCCAGCCCGGGAGCGGAGACCTCGGCCTGCGGCTCGTCGGCGCCCTGTTCGGTGCCGGGCGCGGCGGTGGCGGTGGCCTGATCCTGCGACGCGGGTGCGGCGTCGGGGTTGGTCGTCGTGCTCGTCGGTGGCGGGCCGGCGGGCGACGTGGTGGTGGGCGTGCCCGTCTGCGGCGCGACCTGTGCCAGCGCCGCGGGGGCGACCAGCACGGTCGTCAGGAGAAGGAGCGAGGCATAGGTGCGCTGGCGCATGGAAGGTTCCAGTCTGTTTCTATGAGCGGACCCGGGCCGCGCCGTGAGGCGCGCCCCGGGCTCCGCCGAGCTTCACGAGGGCTGATGGCGCCTCAGCGGCCCTGGCACTGGAAGTAGACCGAGTTGAACGTCGGCGGGCCGACGTCCTGCAGCGCGCTGTCGGCGGCCCGGATCGTCGTACGCGTCGCGCCGTCGCCGGCACCCGCGATGATGTTGACGCACGCCGCGCCCGCGGCGCTCTTCACGATGCCGTTGACGAAGGCGAAGTCCGCACCGCCGCGCAGGCGGATCGCGGCGGGCGCCGAGGTCGTCTGAACGAAGGTGAAGTTGGCGTAGCGACCATAGGTGCGCGGCAGCAGGTCCTCGGCGCCGTTGGAGTCGATCTCGGTCGCGAAGGAGTCAGCGGTGGAGCCCGACGGCTTCTGCGCGGCGATGATGAACTGCATGAAGCCGCGCCAGCCATTGTCGACGTCGAAGCCGTCGTCGTCGGCGCCGGTCACGACGAAATTGCGCAGGTTGGTGGTGCCGCCGAAGATCTCGACGCCGTCATCCGACGAATTGTGGCTCTGGACGTGGTCGATCGTGGTGCCCGAACCGGTGCCGCCGAGCGTCAGGCCCTGGAGCTCGTTGCCCTCGCTGATCGCGATGCCGGTGTAGCGGATCTGGACGTACTGGAGCGTGCCCGAACTGTCGGCCTGGCTGGTGCCGCCGTAGAAGCGCCCGGTCACGCCCTCGATCGCCTGCTGGCAGGTCGCCGAGCTGCCGTTGGCGTCGTTCGGGCCGGTGCCGGCGGCGCACACCGCGGTGGGCGCGCGGCCGAGCAGCACCACACCGCCCCACAGGCCCTGGGTCGCGTCCGACACGCCGTTGCTGGCGAGATTCTGCTGCGCGGTGAAGATGATCGGCGCATCGGCGGTGCCGACCGCGTTGAGCTTGCTGCCGCGGTTGACGAGCAGCAGGTCGTTGGACGCCTCCGACGCGTCCGCGGCGAGCACCACGCCGGGCGCGATCGTCAGCGTCACGCCGGTGGCGCTGTTGATGTCGCCCACCTCGGTCTGGCCGCGGAAGCGGTAGACCACGCCCGCGATCTTGGGCAGCGTCAGGTCGGACGTGACCACCTGCGGCAGGCGGCAGATGCGGAAGGTCTGCACGATGCCGTCGTCGGTGAGCCCGGTCGGGCAGGTCGCGGACGATCCGCCGGTGCCGACCGCCGGCACCGCGGTGCAGCTCGCGCTGTTGAGGAAGCTCGCCGCGGTGGAACTGCATGTCCAGCCCGAGAAGGCCGCGTCGTTCGGGCCGCTCAGCGCGCCGACATAGCTGGTGTTCTGGATGAAGCTGCTGTTGCCGAGCACCGTCTGCGGGTTGCTCGCGGTCGCGAGCGAGGTGCCGCTGATCGGGTAGACGCCGTTGAGCGTGCTGCCGAAGCCCTGCAGATTGTTGTTCTGGCCGGCGTTGAGGAGCGCGACCTGCTCGTCCGCGGTGATCGTCACGCCCGACTGGGTGGTGGCCAGCGCGATCTGCGCATTGGTCAGCGCGGTCGGTGCGACCGGGCCGGTCGGGGTCGGCGTCGGCGACGGCTGGACGATGGTGATCGGCAGGCTGCCCGCGCCCGGCGAGGCGACGTCGTCCGCCCCGCACGAGGCGAGGAACAAGGTGGCGGAGGTCGCCAGCAGGAACTTGCTGCGACGGCTGAAGCTGACCATGACTCACTCCCTTTGAGGACGAGCCCCGCGTCGGGGCCCGGTGCGGCGAGTCGAACAATGTGCGCCCGCTCGCTCCCTGAGCAGCGCCGCTAGGCGGTGAGCATGACAGCTGAATGAGTCTTCAGAGACGTTTCCGCGACACCTCCGTTACGGTTGCGTGACATACGAGCCGGCGCCCCGATCTGGCACAGGTCACCCCGCGGCCGGTTGGTAGCGCTACAACACGGCGCGGCGCTCCACGCCGCGCCATAACGACGAACCCCGCCGGTCAGGGTGACCGGCGGGGTTCGTGGTTCGATCGGATGGTGGGCGCGACAGGGATTGAACCTGTGACCCCACCCGTGTGAAGGGTGTGCTCTACCGCTGAGCTACGCGCCCATCCGCGTCGGGAGCGGCGCACCTATTAGAGCGCGCCGCCCCTGTCCAGCATTAATTGAGCGAGTCCTTGAGCACCTTGCCCGCCTTGAACTTGGGCTGGCTCGACGCCTTGATCGTCATCGGCTCGCCGGTGCGCGGGTTGCGCCCGGTCGAGGCCTTGCGGCGGCTCACCGCGAACGTACCGAAACCGACCAGTCGCACCTCGTCACCCTTCTTGAGGCACGCGGAGATCGTGTCGAACACCGCCTCGACCGCGCGGCTCGCCTCGCTCTTGCCGAGCCCGGCCGCCGTCGCGACCTGCGCGATCAGTTCCTGTTTGTTCATGCGAAAAGACCCCGTTCCTTACCGTTACGCATTCGTGATGGATTCGCGGAGCGTGGCCCGCATCCCTCCAGTAAGGCGCGCGCGCCGGCCTGAGTCAAACGAAACCGCCGCGCCCCGAGGTGGGACGCGGCGGCGACAAGTTGCCCGGAGTTAAGCTGGGTTAGTGATGCAGCTCACCGCCGATCGGGGTGATCGGAGCGGGCGGCAGCGCCGCCAGCTCGTCCGCCTCGGTCCAGTCGATCGCCTCGAGCGGGTGAGTCAGCGCGAGCTTGAGCACCTCGTCGACATGGCTGACCGGCACGATCCGCAGCCCCTCGCGGATGTTGGCCGGTATCTCTGCGAGATCCTTCTCATTCTCCTTCGGGATCAGCACCGTCTCGATGCCGCCGCGCAGCGCCGCGAGCAGCTTCTCCTTGAGCCCGCCGATCGGCAGCACGCGCCCGCGCAGCGTCACCTCGCCGGTCATCGCCACTTCCTTGCGCACCGCCACGCCGGTCAGCGTCGAGACGATCGAGGTGACCAGCCCGATGCCCGCCGACGGACCGTCCTTCGGCACCGCCCCCTCGGGCAGGTGGATGTGGATGTCCTTGCGGTGGAACAGGCTGGGCTTGATCCCGAACGAGGGCGCGCGCGCCTGGACGAAGCTGTAGGCGGCCTGGACCGACTCCTTCATCACGTCGCCGAGCTTGCCGGTGACCTTGGCCTGACCCTTGCCGGGTACCGTCACGCTCTCGATCGTCAGCAGCTCGCCGCCGACCTCGGTCCAGGCGAGGCCGGTGACCGCGCCGATCTGGTCCTCGGTCTCGGACAGGCCGTGGCGGAATTTCTGCACGCCCGCGAACTCCGCGAGATTGTCCGGGGTCACCGTGACGCTCTCCACCTTGCCCTCGAGGATCTGGCGCAGCGCCTTGCGGCACAGCTTGGCCACCTCGCGCTCGAGCGTGCGCACCCCCGCCTCGCGCGTGTAGCGCTGGATCAGCGCGCGCAGTCCTTCGTCGGTGAGCGTGAACTCGCCGGGCTTGAGCCCGTGCGCCTGCACCTGCTTGGCGATGAGGTGGCGCTCGGCGATCTCGACCTTCTCGTCCTCGGTATAGCCCTCGAGCCGGATGATCTCCATGCGGTCGAGCAACGGCTGCGGCAGGTTGAGCGAGTTGGCGGTGCAGACGAACATCACGTCGCTGAGATCGATGTCGATCTCGAGATAATGGTCGTTGAAGCGCGCGTTCTGCTCGGGATCGAGTACCTCGAGCAGCGCCGAGGCCGGGTCGCCGCGGAAGTCCTGCCCGAGCTTGTCGATCTCGTCGAGCAGGAACAGCGGGTTGCTGGTCCCCGCCTTCTTGAGGTTGGTGACCACCTTGCCCGGCAGCGAGCCGATATAGGTGCGGCGATGGCCGCGGATCTCGGCCTCGTCGCGCACGCCGCCGAGCGACTGGCGGATGAACTCGCGCCCGGTCGCCTTAGCGATGCTCTTGCCCAGCGAGGTCTTGCCCACGCCGGGCGGGCCGACGAGGCACAGGATCGGCCCCTTCAGCTTGTTGGTGCGCGCCTGCACCGCGAGATATTCGACGATCCGGTCCTTGACCTTCTCGAGCGCGTAGTGATCCTCGTCCAGCACCGCCTGCGCGGCGGCGATGTCCTTCTTGATCTTGCTCTTCTTGCCCCAGGGCAGGCCCAGCAGCACGTCGAGATAGTTGCGCACCACGGTCGCCTCGGCGCTCATCGGCGCCATGGTCTTGAGCTTCTTCAGCTCGGCGGTCGCCTTGGTGCGCGCCTCCTTGGAGAGCTTGAGCGTGGCGATCTTCTGGGTGAGCTCGGCGATCTCGTCGCCCTCGCCCTCCTCGCCCTCGTTGCCCAGCTCGCGCTGGATCGCCTTGAGCTGCTCGTTGAGATAATATTCGCGCTGCGTCTTCTCCATCTGGCGCTTGACGCGGCTCTTGATCTTCTTCTCGACCTGGAGAACGCCGAGCTCGCCCTCCATCAGCGCATAGGCCATCTCGAGCCGCTTGAGCGGGTCGGCCTCCATCAGCAGCGCCTGCTTCTCGGCGACCTTGACCTGGATGTTGCCGGCGACCGTGTCGGAGAGCTGCCCGGCGGCCTCGATCTCGGCCAGCTGCGCCGCCAGCTCGGCGGGGAGCTTGCGGTTGAGCTTGGCATAATTCTCGAACTGATCGACCACCGAGCGCATCAGCGCGGCCAGCTCCGGCCCCTCCACCTCGGCATCGGCGACCGGCGCGACCGTGGCGGTGAGATAGGCGCCGCTCTCCTCCAGCGTCTCCAGCGTGGCGCGGGCCTTGCCCTCGACCAGCACGCGCACCGTCCCGTCGGGCAGCTTGAGCAGCTGGAGCACGGTGGCGGTGACCCCCATCGTGTAGAGGTCGTCGCGCGCGGGATCGTCCTCGCCGGGATCGAGCTGCGCGACCAAATAGATCTCCTTGTCCGCGGCCATGGCGGCTTCCAGCGCGGCGACCGACTTGTCGCGCCCGACGAAGAGCGGCACGATCATGTGCGGGAAGACGACGATGTCGCGAAGCGGCAGTACGGGGAAAGTGGACGTCATGGATACTCCGGCGCCGTCCGACGAGGACGGCCAAGGCGCTTTATATGGTGTGCCGCGGCGCCGCATCAATCTGGCAGTGTGGGTCGCGTCGATCGCGATGGCCGCGGGCGGGACGGCGCAGGCCATCGGCGCTGTGCCGGAGAAGGGCGAGCCGCCGATCAGCGCGCAGACCCAGGTGTCCGGCGGCGTCCGACCGCCCGACCAGGCCGCGCTGCGGCTCGACGCCGCCGACCTGTGGTTCGCGCTCGACCCGGCGACGCGGACGCTGAGCGCGCGCGCGCGGCTGACGCTGCGGGCGACGGCCGCGATCCCGCGCCTGCTGCTCGATCTCGACTCGAATTATCACGTTCGCTCGGTGCGCGTCGGCGGTCGCTCGCTGCGCGCGGGCGCGATCAGCCGGCCCGACGGCCGGATCGCACTGGCCGTGCCGCTCGCCGCGCGCGCGACCGCGACCGTCGAGATCGTCTATGACGGCACGCCGCACGTCGCGGTCAACGCGCCGTGGGACGACGGCATCGTCTGGTCGACCACGCCCGATGGCCGCCCGTGGGTCGCCACCACGACCGAGGGCTATGGCTGCGACCTGTTGTGGCCGTGCCTCGACTTCCCCGAGGGCGAGCCGGGCGAGGCCCTGCTCCACATCACCGCGCCCGAGGGGTTGAAGGCGCCCTCGAACGGTCGCCTGCTCCGGGTCGAGCCGCTGCCCGACGGCCGCAGCGTGTGGCACTGGCGCGCGCGCCAGCCCAACACCTATGCGATCGCGATCAACCTCGGCCCCTATGAGGTGATCGAGGGAACGTACCGCAGCCGCTACGGCAACGCGATCCCGATGGCTTATTGGTATCTGCCCGGCGAGGAGGCGCAGGCCCGCGCATTGTTCGCCGAGTTCGCGCCGACGCTCGACTTCTTCGAGGCGGTGATCGGCCCCTATCCCTTCGGCGACGAGAAGCTCGGCGTGGTCGAGACGCCGCACAAGGGCATGGAGCACCAGACGATCAACGCTTATGGCAACGGCTATGCCAAGGCGCCCGAGGGGTTCGACTGGCTGTTCCACCACGAACTGTCGCATGAATGGTTCGGCAACCAGCTGACCGCGGCCAATTGGGACGATTACTGGCTGCACGAGGGGTTCGGCAGCTACATGCAGCCGCTGTACGGCCGCTGGCGCGAGGGCGAGGCGCGCTATGCGGTGATGCTCGAGGCACAGCGCAACCAGATCGCGAACCGCGCGCCGATCGTGCGCGACCGCGTGCTGACCGAGGAAGAGGTCTATGAGCCCGCCAAGGGCGGCGCGGGCACCGACATCTATTACAAGGGGTCGTGGACGCTCCACACCCTGCGCTGGCTGATCGGCGACGCCGCTTTCTACGAGTCGGTGCGTCGGCTGGTCTACGGCCGCCCGGACCCGCGCCCCGGCAACTTCCGCCCGCGCTACGGCGCGACGCGCGCGTTCGAGGCGATCGTCGCGCGCGTGACCGGCAAGGACTATGGCTGGTTCTTCGACACCTATCTGCGCGACCGCGCGTTACCCGAACTGGTCACGACGCGCGACGGCGACACGCTGCGGCTGGCGTGGACGACCGAGCGCCCGCGCGCGTTCGCGATGCCGGTCGAGGTGCAGGTCGGCGACACGGTCCGCCGCGTCGCGGTGCCGGGTGAGTTGCGCGTCCCCGCGGGCGCGCGCGTCACGATCGACCCGGCGGCGCGCGTGCTGCGCCGCTCGGTCGCGGTGGAGGAGTATCAGGCATGGCGCGCGCGACCGACGACCTCGAAGTGAGCCGGCTGCTGGCGCGGCGCGGCGCCGAGATGGCGGCGGTGTTCATGATCGGCGACGGCCTGCTCGGGCTGCTCCAGCCGCGCCGCCACGTCGCATTGTGGCAGAAGCGTGCGCTCGGCGCAGAGGCGCTGGTCGCGCCCTTCGTCGGCCGGCCCGGGCGGCGGCGCGCCTATGCGGTGCTGCAGATCGCCGCCGGCATCGCGCTGGCGGCCCGACAGCGGGCGCGGTGAGGCAAGGCGTCCGCTCCATCGCCGGCGTGCTCCTGCGCCATCCCTTCGGCGGCCAGCCACCGCCTTCACGGCACCACGGTCGTGAACAGATAGACCGCGAAGATCATCAGGTGCACCGCGCCCTGGAGCACCGTGGTCCGCCCGTTGCCCAGTGAGATCGTCGCCACGAACAGCGACAGCGCGAGCAGCGTCAGGCTCTTCGCGCCGATCCCGAGCGCGAGCGGCAGGTCGAGCACCAGGCTGACGATCGCCACCGCCGGGATGGTCAGCCCGATCGTCGCCAGCGCCGAGCCGAGCGCGAGGTTGAGGCTGGTCTGGATGCGGTTGCGCCGCGCCGCGCGGAAGGCGGCAAGGCTCTCCGGCGCGAGCACCAGCGCCGCGATCACCACGCCCACCACCGCGAGCGGCAGCCCGGCGTCGAGCACCGCGCGCTCGATCGTTGCCGACAGCGCCTTGGCGAGCAGCACCACCGCCACCAGCGCGACGAGCAGCAGCGCGAAAGCGAGCCAGGTGGTGCGCGCGTCGGGGATCGCGCCGTGATCGTCCTCGCCCTCGGCGCTGAGGAAATAATCGCGGTGGCGCAGCGTCTGCACCATCACGAACACGCCGTAGAGGAACAGGCTGACCACCGCGACGAGGATGAGCTGCGAGGTGGAATAGCTCGGCCCCGCCACGGTCGAGGTGTAATTGGGAAGGACCAGCGTCAGGATCGCGAGCGCGGCGAGCGTACACAGCGCCGCGCTGGCGCCTCGCAGCGAGAAGCGCTGCTCGCCGTGGATCACCCCGCCCGCCATCAGGCACAGGCCGATGATGCCATTGAGGATGATCATGATCGCGGCGAAGACCGTGTCGCGCGCCAGCGCCGAGGCGTCGCCCGCGTCCGAGAGCATCAGCGAGACGATCAGCGAGACCTCGATCACGGTCACCGCGATCGCGAGCACCAGCGTGCCGAACGGCTCGCCGACGCGGTGCGCCACCACCTCGGCGTGGTGGACCGCGGCGAGCACCGCGCCGAACAGGATCACCGCCGCCGCGATCGTGCCCGCATTGCCGAACTTGGCGAGGCTGGCGAGCACCGCGACGACGCCGGCGAGCGGGAAGCCGACCGCCCACCAGGGCATCAGCGTGGGGGGCGGCGGCAGCGGGGCGTCGGTCGTCGTCTCCATGCCCGAGGGAATGCGCGAGCGGGGCGGTGCGATCCGCCGGACATGATAAGCAAAGAAGAAGGGCGCCGCGGTGGTGCCGCGACGCCCTGCGTGGGGCTCAGACGAAGACCGAAAGGACGCGCTTCGATGTAGCCGCGTCCTCTCTCCCGGCGTCAGCCAGAGCTTGTCTCAGGATCCACCGCTCGCCCTACGCCCGCTTTCCCGAACAAGCGGCACGGTGGATCCCGGAGCAGGTCCGGGGTGACGGGAAGTTCCGGACGAACCCGCCGCTCTCCACCGCGGCGAAGGTACGATCAGGCGACCTCGCCGGCCTTCTTCTTCTCGGCGTAGACGCGCACCGGCTCCTTGCGCCCCTCGACCACGTCGCGATCGATCATCACCTCGTCGACCGAGTCCATCCCCGGCAGGTCGAACATCGTGTCGAGCAGGATGCCCTCGAGAATCGACCGCAACCCGCGCGCGCCGGTCTTGCGCTCGATCGCCTTCTTGGCGACCGTGGTCAGCGCGTCGTCGGTGAAGCCGAGCTTGACCTCCTCCATCTCGAACAGCTTCTGATATTGTTTCACCAGCGCGTTCTTGGGCTCGGCCAGGATCTTGACCAATGCCGGCACGTCGAGATCCTCGAGCGTCGCGATCACCGGCAGGCGGCCGACGAACTCGGGGATCAGGCCGAACTTGAGCAGATCCTCCGGCTCGGTCTGGCGCAGCACCTCGCCGGTGCGCTTCTCCTCGGGCGAGGCGACATAGGCGCCGAAGCCGATCGACTTGCCCTGGAGACGATCGCCGATGATCTTCTCGAGCCCCGAGAAGGCGCCGCCGCAGATGAACAGGATGTTGGTCGTATCGACCTGGAGGAACTCCTGCTGCGGGTGCTTACGACCGCCCTGCGGCGGGACGCTCGCGGTGGTGCCCTCCATGAGCTTGAGCAGCGCCTGCTGCACGCCCTCGCCCGAGACGTCGCGCGTGATCGAGGGATTCTCGGCCTTGCGGCTGATCTTGTCGATCTCGTCGATGTAGACGATGCCGCGCTGCGCGCGCTCGACGTTATAGTCGGACGCCTGAAGCAGCTTGAGGATGATGTTCTCGACGTCCTCGCCGACATAGCCCGCCTCCGTCAGCGTCGTCGCGTCCGCCATGGTGAAGGGCACGTCGAGGATGCGCGCGAGCGTCTGCGCCAGCAGCGTCTTGCCGCAGCCGGTCGGGCCGACGAGCAGGATGTTGCTCTTGGCGAGCTCGACGTCCGCGCCCTTCGCGCCGTGGTTGAGCCGCTTATAGTGATTGTGCACCGCCACCGACAGCACGCGCTTGGCCTGCTTCTGCCCAATGACGTAATCGTCGAGCACGTCGCAGATCTCCTGCGGGGTCGGCACGCCGCCGTCCTTCTTCGCGACCAGCGCCGACTTCGTCTCCTCGCGGATGATGTCGTTGCACAGCTCGACGCACTCGTCGCAGATGAACACGGTGGGGCCGGCGATCAGCTTGCGCACCTCATGCTGCGACTTGCCGCAGAACGAGCAATAGAGCGTGCTCTTGCTATCGCCGCCACTGAGTTTCGTCATTCAGATCATCCTTCGTCGCAGGCATGGCGCCTGCCCTGGGCGCGGCGCAGGCTACCGCACTGCACCTTAAGCAACAACGTACAAAGCCGCGAAATTCTGGCCATCACCGAGGCGGTCACGCGTTGTCGCCGAACCGCAATATCTATCCTCCGCCCCGCGGCTTCAAGGGCGTAGCGGCGCGGCGCTGACCCGCGGCGCCGAGCCCGCCGTCGCGGGCGACCGGCGCGCCGCGGTCGGCCGCGCCGATCGACCGGATCACGCCGCGGCGCTGACGTCCTCGCTCGGCACCGGACGCTTGTCGAACACCTCGTCGATCAGGCCGAACTCCTTGGCTTCCTCCGCGCTCATGAACTTGTCGCGGTCCATCGCGCGCTCGATCTCCTCGAGCGGCTTGCCGGTGTATTTGGCGTACAGCGTGTTGAGGAAGTGGCGCATGCGCAGGATCTCGCGCGCCTGGATTTCGATGTCGGCGGCCATGCCCTGCGCGCCGCCCGAGGGCTGGTGAATCATGATGCGGCTGTTCGTCGTGGCGACGCGCATGCCCGGCTCACCCGCGGCGAGCAGGAACGAGCCCATCGACGCGGCCTGGCCGATGCAGAGCGTGCCGACGCGCGGACGAATGTACTGCATCGTGTCATGGATCGCCATGCCCGCCGTGACGACACCGCCCGGCGAATTGATGTACATGAAGATGTCCTTCTTCGGGTTCTCCGACTCGAGGAAGAGCAGCTGGGCGCAGATCAGCGAGGCCATGCCGTCCTCGACCCCGCCGGTGACGAACACGATCCGCTCGCGCAGCAGCCGGGAGAAGATGTCGAACGAGCGCTCGCCGCGGTTCGACTGCTCGATCACGATGGGGACGAGCCCGGCCTGGGTCTGCTGCATGCCGACGCCGGCGCGCGCCAAGGCGCCTGCGAAATCGCCGGTCTCGAACGGATTGTGCATGGAATAACTCTCTTATGCCCTCAAGGCGGCCAACATCGTCGCTCGCCGCAGCTTGTTCAAGCCCCGTCACCGGGCGTCCGCGCGGGCGCGGGGTGCGCCAGATAGGCGAGCCGCCGCACCTCGCGCCGGCCGCGCACCACCGTATCGAGGATCAGCCCGGCGAAGCCGCACAGCGCCGCCAGGATCATCAGCCCGGTCACCAGCACCGCGGTCGGCAGCCGCGGCACCAGCCCGGTGTGCGCGTAGGTCACCGCCAGCGGCGCGGCGAGCACCACCGCCAGCAGCGCCAGCAGCGCCCCCGCCCCGCCGAAATACCAGAGCGGTCGCTCGATCCGGTACAAGGTCGCGATCGTGCGCAGGATGCGCCAGCCGTCGCTATAGGTGCTGAGCTTCGACACCGAGCCCTCGGGACGCGCGTAATAAGGCGTCTCGACCTCGCCGAGCGGCATCTTGAGCTCGAGCGCGTGGACGCTGATCTCGGTCTCGATCTCGAAGCCGACCGACAGCACCGGGAAGCTCTTCACGAAGCGCCGCGAGAAGACGCGATAGCCGCTGAGGATATCGCTGAAGCTGCGCCCGAACAGCCGTGTCAGCATGCCGGTGAGCAGCGCATTGCCGAGGCGATGGCCGCGACGATAGGCCGCCGCCGCCTCGCCCACGCGCGTGCCGACGATCATGTCGAGCTGCTCGTCGAGCACGCGCGCTACCATCACCGGCGCCGAGGCGGAGTCATAGGTCGCGTCGCCGTCGGCCATGACATAGACGTCGGCGTCCACGTCGGCGAACATGCGCCGCACCACCGCGCCCTTGCCCTGGATCCGCTCGGTGCGCACCACCGCCCCGGCGGCGCGCGCGACCGCGACGGTGCGGTCGCGGCTGTTGTTGTCGTAGACGTAGATGGTCGCGGCCGGCAGCGCGCGGCGGAAGCCGGCGATCGTGTCGGCGATCGCGGCCTCCTCATTGTAGCACGGCAGCAGTACCGCCACGCGCGGCGCCGTGACCGACTCGTCCCCTGTCATTGCCCGTCCCATCCCCTGCGCGTTGGCGCGCGACATCCGACACCGTAGACGATGTTCACCACCGAAACGTGAAAAAGCCGGGCTGCGTCGCGGCAGCCCGGCTCGATCATCGGCGCGACGGCGCGTCCGCCGCTTACTCGGCCTTCTTGGCGCGGCTACGCTTGGGCGCGGGCGCGTCGGCGGCCTCCGTACCCGCCGCGGCCTCGGCCGCCGCCGGATCGGACTCCACCACCTGAGTCTCCTCGCTCACCGGCGCCGCCTTCTTGGCGCGCGGCTTCTTGGCGGGTGCCTCGGCCGCGGGCTCGGCCGGCGCCGCCTCGGTTGCAGGCTGCTCGCTCTTGGCGGCGGCCTTCTTCGCGGCGGGCTTCTTCGCCGCGGGCTTCTCGTCCGCGGGCGCCGCCTCCGCCGCGTCACCCTCGGCCTTGGCCGCGGGCTTCTTCTTGGCGCGGGTCTGCTTGGGCTTGTGGTTGTCGTGATCGTGGTGGTGCGTCCCGGTCGCGAAACCGTCCTCGCTCTCGATCGCCGCCTCCAGCTCCTCGCGCGTGGTCTCGCGCTCGGTCACCTCGGCCTTGTCGAAAAGGAAGTCGACGACCTTGTCCTCGTACAGCGGCGCGCGCAGCTGCGCGGCGGCCATCGGATCCTGCTGGATGTACTGGACGAAGCGCTGCTGGTCCTCGCCGCGATACTGCTGCGCGGCCTGGGCGATCAGCCGGTTCATCTCCTGCTGCGACACTTCGACGCCATTGGCCTGGCCGATCTCGCTCAGCAGCAGCCCGAGGCGGACGCGGCGCTCGGCGATCTTGCGATAGTCGTCGCGCTCGGCCTCCATCTCGGCCAGCGCCGCCTGCGGATCGGGCTCGTGCGTCGCCTCGTGCTGGAGCTGCTGCCAGATCTGGTTGAACTCGGCCTCCACCATCGACGGCGGCACCTCGAAATCATGCCCCTCGGCGAGCTGGTCGAGCAGCTTGCGCTTCATATAGGTGCGCGTGAGCTGGTTGTGCTCCTGCTCGATCTGGCCGCGCAGCAGCCCGCGCAGCTGGTCCAGGCTCTCCAGCCCGAGCGCCTTGGCGAGCTCCTCGTCGATCGCGCTCTCGGCGGCGGTCTTCACCGCCTTGATCGTCAGGTCGAACGTCGCCTGCTGGCCGGCCAGTTCCTTGGCGCCGTAATCCTCGGGGAAGGTCACGGTGATCTGGCGCTCGTCGCCCGCCTTGACGCCGACGACCTGGTCCTCGAAGCCCGGGATGAGCTGGCCCGCGCCGAGCTCGACCGCCATGTCGCTGCCGGTGCCGCCCTCGAAGGCGACGCCGTCCAGCGTCTTGCCGACGAAGTCCATCGTCACCTGGTCGCCGGTCTCGGCCGCCTTGTCACCAGCGTCCTCCCAGCGCTTCTGCATGTCGGCGAAGCGCTTGAGCTGGACGTCGATCGCCGCGTCGTCGACCGGCACGGTGAGACGCTCCAGCTTCAGCCCCTCGATCGCGGGGGCCGGAACCTGCGGCAGCACCTCCAGCTCGACCTTGAGCTCGGCGTCCTTGCCCGCCTCATAGCCCTCGGTCAGCTCGACCGACGGCTGCATCGCGGGGCGCAGCTGCTTCTCGCTGATCAGCGCCTGGATGCCCTCCTGGATCGAGGTGTTGAGCGCGTCCTGGTGCAGCGCCGGGCCGTGCATCTTGCGCACGAGATTGGCGGGCACCTTGCCGGGGCGGAAGCCGGGCATGCGGATCTGCGGCGCGACGCGCTTCAGCTCGGCATCGACCCGCCCCGCGATCGCACTGGCGGGGATGGTCACGGTGTAGGCGCGCTTCAGGCCCTCGTTCAACGTCTCGACAGTCTGCATAGGCCGCTTTCGTCTGGAATAGGATGAGTGATGGCCACCCCGCGTGAAGCGCGGGGACTGGTGCGGGCGAAGGGACTCGAACCCCCACATCTTGCGATACCAGAACCTAAATCTGGCGCGTCTACCAGTTCCGCCACGCCCGCAAGTCGGACACCGCCGGTCGGCGGGCTCTATACCGCGGGCGCGGCCGGAGCAAGCGCCGTGAACGGGCAACTCCGCGCGCGGCGATACGTTGACCCGTAAAGGAGAAAAGCGATGGCCACCAACCCCGTCAGCCCGCCCGACGTGCCGCAGCCGACCTCACCCGGTACGCCCGACGCGCCGCCGCCCGAGATCAACCCGCCCGGCCCCGACATCGACGTCCCCGCCCCCGGCGCGCCCGCGGGCGACCCGGCCCCGGCCAACCCCAGCATCTGAGCGAGACCGACATGACCGAGCGAGAGATCGACCCCATCCCGAACCGCGACGACGAGCGCCCCGACCTCCAGCAGGCGGTCGAGGCGCGCAGCGACGCCGTCGCGCGCGGCGAGGGCGGCAAGGAGCCCGCGCGCTTCACCGACACCGGCGCGTTCGACGGCAACAGCGGCACCGGCGGTGAGGTGAAGAACCAGGATTACGATCAGCAGTGAGGCGGAACGGAGCCGGCCGGGGCGCTCGCGTCGGCCGGCTCAGCGGAAGCGTGCGGACGCGGCGAGTCGGCGCCAGCTCTCCAGATCGCGCGCGTAATAATGGATCGCGGGCGCCTCGTAGCTCATCCAGTACAGCTTCTTCCCGCGGATGGTCGCGAGCGCCTCGCCGTGCCGCTCCACCTCCTCGTCCTGGCGCGTGAAGGTGTAGCGAAAGCGGATCGCGCGCTCGCCGTCGATCAGCGCTGGCTCGGCCGAGTCGATCGTCATCACCGCGGCGCCCAGCGCGATGCGATAGCTCTTCTCGACGAGATCGGGCACGTCGGTGAGCAGCATCGTCGTGGAGAAATGCGGCAACGGCCGATCGCGCTTCGACACCTCGCGGAACAGCGGCCGACCGCTCTCGATCGCGCCGCAGAAGGTGACCGCGTTGAGCGCCGCGCCGTCGAGCGTCCAGCGGTCACAGCGCGGCCCCGGCCCCCAGCCCAGCTCGTTCCACTCGCGGTCGGGCGTCACCGTCAGCGTGTCATGCGCCACCGCGACCGGGTGGCCGGCGTCGATCAGGCGATTGCCCGCGCAGGCAGGCGTGGCGGTGGCGAGGAGCAGCAGCGCGCACGCGCCCAGCGAGCGGTTCGTCGAGCGGTTCATCGCGCGATCCTTCACGAGACGAGCGCGCGCACCATCGCGGCGTCGCCGGCGGCGGGCGCGAGCTCGAGATAGCGCCGCAGCTCGGCGCGCCCCGCCTCCGCCTCGCCACCGCGCAGCAGCGCCATGCCGAGCCCCCTGTGGCTCTCGGCGTGGCGCTGGTCGAGCGCGAGCGCCTGACGGTAGAAGTCGGCCGCGGCCACCAAATCGCGGGGATTGCCACGCTGGCGGTAGAGTTCGGCGCGCGCGAACAGCAGATCCTCGCTCCAGCCGTCCTGTGCCAGCTGGCCGAGCAGATAGTCGGTGCCGCCGAAATCGTTGAGCTTGATCTGATCGGCCAGGAACGCCGCGCGCCACGGCCGCAGCGCCGCGGCATAGGCGGCCGCCTCGGTCACGCCCCCGGCGGGCAGCGACGCCGCGGCGGCGCGCAGCGCGGTCATGCGCTGCAGGTCGGTCGGATGTGTGTCGAGGAGGTGGACCCCGTCGTAGCGGCGCGAGCGCTGTTTGCGCCCCGTCGCCCTGGCGTCGGCCTCGTCCATCTGCCGGCCCCAGACCTCGGCGACGCGGCGCGGATCATAGCCCGCGGCGGCGACGAAGCGGAGGCCGAGCGAGTCGGCCTCGCTCTCCTGCGCGCGGCTGAACGAATAGGTGCTGGCCGTCGTGAGCAGCCCGACCAGCGGCGCCGCCCCGCCCGCGAACAGCGCCGTCCAGGCGGCGAGATCGCTGGCGCCGAGTTGGCGATGCTGGAGCGCCAATAGATGGCGCTGCTCGAAATGCGCGAACTCATGCCCCAGCACCGCGCCGAGTTCGGCCTCGTCGCGCACGCGCAGCAGCAGCCCGCTCCACACCGAGATCGCGCCGTTGGGATGGGTGGTGGCGTTCATCGCCGGGATGCGGAGCAGGTACAGCCGGGCGGCGTGGCAGCGTTCGTCGCCGACGGTGCGGCATAGCACGTGGCGGACATAGGCGTTGAGCGCGACGTCGTCGATCAGCAGGTGCGAGTCGCGCAGCTGGCGCTCGTCCTCGTCGGCCTGCATCCAGAGTCCGCGTTCCGCCGCGGTGCGGGGCTGATAAGCGCCGGCGAAGGGCGGCAGCGTCGGCTCGGCCGCTCGCGCCGCGACGGACTCGATCGGAAGGCAGAGTGCGGCGAGCGCGAGCGCCACGCGGACGATCGGACGCGGCATCAATGCGCCTCCGGCGAGGCGGCGGGAGCGGCAGGCACCTCGGCGCGACCCGGGAAGCCTTCGAGCAGCTCGGCGACCCGCTTGGCGGCGCCGTCGGGCGTACGCACGTCCCCGCCCATCTGCCGGTCGGCGTTGAGCCACACCAGATCGCCGGTGCGCAGGTCGACCAGCCCGGCATAGCCCGTGTGCTCGCCCGATCTGACCCCGACTCCGACCGTCACCGCGGCGAGCAGCTGGAAGATCTTGCGCCCGGTCGAGCCATAAGCGTCCTCGGTGTCGACGAAGAGCGCATAGTCGCACCCCTGCCCGCGCGCGATCCGCGCCACGTCCGGGCCGAGCGTCCAGTCGAACTGGCCGGCGCGCTTCTTGGTCGGCAGCCGATTGCCCCTGAAGAACTGATAGTCGATCACCGACTGGGCGACCACCGCGAACAGCGCCTGATAGTCGGCGACCAGCCGCGTGTCGGCGCCGATCGCCTCGGGCGCGCGCACCACTTCATTGCCGAGCGTGCGCTGCGACGCCGCCAGCGCGGCGTCGATCTGCTCGCGCGCCTGCGCGGTCCAATCGGCATTAGCCTGGAACAGACCCGCGGTCGACTGCGCACCGACCGTGATACGCGGGCGCAGCAGCAGGATATGCGCCGTGCCGCGCGGCAGCGTGAAGCCCGGCCGCACCGCCGATCGCTCCTGCGCCGACGCCGGCCCAGCGGCCCCGACAGCGAGCGCGACACAGCAGGCCGTCACGGCCGCGCGACAGACTGACATTCACTCCCCCCGTCGACGACCCCGCCGTCGAGGGAGAAAGTACCGCCCGCCCGCCGACCGGCAAGCGGGCGGCTGGCTCAGTTCAGCGCCTTCTTCAGCAAGTCATTGACGACCTGAGGATTGGCCTTCCCACCCATCGCCTTCATCGTCTGCCCGACGAAGAAGCCGAACAACGCCACCTTGCCGCCGCGATACTGCTCCAGCTGGCCCGGGTTCTTGGCCAGCACCTCGGCGATCACCGCCTCGATCGCGCCGGTGTCGCTGGTCTGCTTGAGCCCGCGCTCCTCGACGATCTTGCCGGGCGCGTCGCCCGTCTCCAGCATCGCCTCGAACACCTGCTTGGCAAGGCTGCCCGAGAGCGTACCGTCCGCCACCAGCGCGAGCAGCTCGGCCGCCTGGCCCGGCTGCACGGGGCTGTCGCCGATCGACTTGCCCAGTCGATTGAGCGCGCCGAACAGCTCGCTGGTCACCCAGTTCGCCGCCGCGACCGGCGCCGCACCCTGCTCCAGCAGCGCGTCGAACCAGCGCGCGCTCTCCACCTCGGCGGTGAGCACCGCGGCATTGTACGGCGTGATGCCGAGCGCCTCGTAGCGCTGGCGCTTGGCGTCGGGCAGCTCGGGCAGACTCGCGCGGCACGCCTCGAGGAAGGCGTCGTCGAGTTCGAGCGGCAGCAGGTCGGGATCGGGGAAATAGCGGTAATCGTGCGCGTCCTCCTTGGAGCGCATCGACCGTGTCGTGCCGCTGTCGGGGTTGAACAGCCGCGTCTCCTGCACGACCGTGCCGCCGCCCTCGATCAGCTCGACCTGCCGCTTCGCCTCATGCTCGATCGCCGCCATCACGAAACGGACCGAGTTGACGTTCTTGGTCTCGGTGCGCGTCCCGAACTCGGCGCCGGGCCGCCGCACGCTGACGTTGACGTCGGCGCGCATCGAGCCCTCCTCCATGTTGCCGTCGCACGAGCCGACATAGCGCAGGATCGCCCGCAACTTGCGCAGGTAAGCCCCTGCTTCTGAAGGAGAACGCATATCGGGGCGACTGACGATCTCCATCAGCGCCACGCCCGAGCGATTGAGGTCGACGTAGGAACGCGTCGGGTGCTGATCGTGCATCAGCTTGCCCGCGTCCTGCTCGACGTGGATGCGCTCGACCCCAATCATCTTGACCATCTCGCCGTCCTCGATCTCGACCGAGCCTTCGCCGACAAGCGGATGATAAAGCTGAGAAATCTGATAACCCTGCGGGAGATCGGCGTAGAAATAATTCTTGCGGTCGAAGCGCGACCAGCGGTTGATCTGCGCGTCGATCGCCATGCCGGTGCGCACCGCCTGACGGATGCACTCGCGGTTGGGCACGGGCAGCATGCCGGGCATCGCCGCGTCGACCAGCGACACTTGGGTATTAGGCTCGGCGCCGAAGGCCGTCGCCGCGCCCGAGAAGAGCTTGGCCTGGCTGGTCACCTGGGCGTGGACTTCGAGGCCGATCACGACTTCCCAGTCGCCGGTGTCGCCCTTGATACGATAGGGGGTGGATGCGTCAGCCATGATCGGTCTCGGGTGTGATGAGGGTGAGGTTCGGGAAATAGGAGCTGAGCCGGCGGTCGCGCGTCATGAGCGAGGCGCCCAGCGCGACGGCATGACCGGCGATCAGGAAGTCGGCGAGCATCGCGTCACGGGCGCCGCCGCGTCGGCGATATTCGCGAAAGGCGGTCCCAGCAGCGAAGCAAGCGTCGACGGTGAGATCGACGGCGGTGATCCGGAACGCCTGAAGGCGGTCGAGCAGTCGCTCCGGCCGCGTCGCATAGCCCGCGAGCTCGGCGACGACGACCAGATTGACCATCAATAGACGGTCGGCAACCGCGCGATAGGCGTCGCGCGACCAGGCCGCGCCGACGCTCTGCTGCGCGCCGAACAGGTCGATCACGACGTTGGTGTCGAGGAAGATCACGGCAGGCGCTCGTCGCCGCGGAGCGCGCGCATGATCTCGTCGCTCGAACGATCGAACAGCGGATCGGCGGCGACGCCGGCGAACAGCCGGTCGAGCCGCTGCGCCCGCTCCTCGGCGGTCTCCGCGAACGCGGCGCCACTCGGCACGACGACCGCCTCGCCGCGGTCGTTCACGCCCACGTCGACCGGCGCGCCGGGCTTCAAGCCGATGAGGTCGCGCACGTCCTTCGGGATCAGCACCTGTCCCTTGCTGGTCATGTTGGTGCGGGTGCGCTTCTCGAGCGGGGCAGGCATGAGTCCTCCAGTGTTACCGAGAGTAACACCCGCGTCCGACACGGTCTACCACCAGCGCCCAGGTCGCGCGACGAAACCAGCGCGCTCCTCGATCGCCAGCGCGGCGTCGAGCACGCCCTGCTCGTCGAGCGGCTTGCCGATGATCTGCAAGCCCAGCGGCAACCCGCCCGCGTCGATCCCGCCCGGCACGCTCATCGCGGGCAGGCCGGCCAGCGACGAGGGCACGGTGAAGACGTCGTTGAGGTACATCGCCAGCGGGTCGGCCGCCTTCTCGCCCAGCGCGAAGGCCGCCGAGGGGGCGGTCGGCGTCAGCAGCACGTCGCACTGCTCCCAGGCGCGCTCGAAGTCACGCGCGATCAGCGTACGCACCTTCTGCGCCTGGGTGTAATAAGCGTCGTAGAAGCCCGCCGACAGCACATAGGTGCCGATCAGGATGCGCCGCTTGACCTCGTCGCCGAACCCCTCGGCGCGGGTGCGCGCGTACATCTCCTGGAGGTTGGCGCCGTCGGGCAGGTCGCGCAGGCCGTAGCGGACGCCGTCGTAGCGCGCGAGGTTGGACGAGGCCTCCGCCGGCGCGATGATGTAATAGGCCGGCAGCGCGTAGCGCGTGTGCGGCAGCGACACCTCGATGATCTCGGCGCCGGCGTCGCGCAGCCAGTCGATGCCGCGCTGCCACAAAGCGTCGATCTCAGCCGGCATGTCGTTGACGCGATATTCCCGGGGAATGCCGACGCGCTTGCCCTTGAGTGAGGCGTTGAGCCCCGCCTCCCAGTGCGGCACCTCCAGGTCGAGCGAGGTCGCGTCCTTCGGGTCGAAGCCCGCCATCGCCTCGAGCATGATCGCGCAGTCGCGCACGTCGCGCGCCATCGGCCCGGCCTGGTCGAGCGACGAGGCGAAGGCGATCACGCCCCAGCGCGAGCAGCGGCCGTAGGTCGGCTTGATCCCCGAGATGCCGGTGAACGCCGCGGGCTGGCGGATCGAGCCGCCGGTGTCGGTGCCCGTCGCGCCCGGCGCGATCCGCGCCGCCACGGCGGCCGAGCTCCCGCCCGACGAGCCGCCCGGCGCCAGCGGCGCGTTGCCGCCGTCGGCGCGCCGCCACGGGCTGACGACGTTGCCGAAATGGCTCGTCTCATTGGACGAGCCCATCGCGAACTGGTCCATGTTGAGCTTGCCGAGCATGCCCGCGCCGGCGTCCCACAGCTTCTGCGAGACGGTCGACTCATATTCGGGGGTGAAGCCCTCGAGGATGTGGCTCGCGGCGGTGCTCGGCACACCCTTGGTGCAGAACAGATCCTTCATCCCGATCGGCACGCCGGCGAGCGGCCTGGGCGGCTCGCCCGCGGCGCGCGCCGCGTCGGCGGCGTCGGCGGCGGCGAGCGCGTGCCCGGGCGTTTCCACCAGGAAGGCGTTGAGCGGCTTGGCGGCGGCGACCGCGGCGGCGAAGGCCTCGGCCACCTCGCGCGCGCTGAACGTGCCGGCGCGCACGCCGTCGCGAATGTCGCGGATGCCGAGATCGGTGAGGTCAGTCACGAGAGGTCGTCCATGCGGGAGGAGATTCCGGCCTGCGCCGGAATGATCGAGCGACGATCGAGGGCGATCGTCACTCGATCACCTTCGGCACCGTGAAGAAGCCATGCTCGGCCTGGGGCGCGTTGGCGAGCACCGACTCGCGGATGCCGCCGTCGGTCACGACATCGTCGCGCAGCCGCAGACGATTGGCGATCACCGCCGTCATCGGCTCGACTCCGGTCGTGTCGACCTCGCCGAGCTGCTCGATCCAGTCGAGGATGTTACCCAGTTCGGGGGAGAGCCGCTCGGCCTCCTCCTCGGTGATGGCGATGCGGGCGAGCCCAGCGATGCGCCGCACGGTTGCGATATCAACGGACATAGCCGGCGCGCTACCGCGCCCCCCGCCGCAACGCAACCGCGCCTTCACGCGCGCGGTTGCGCGGATCGCAACTCTGAGGCACCTGCTTTGCGATTGCGGCGCCGGCGACTTTGCTGCACCGCAGCATGGTGACATACGCTTGGTCCGCAAATTCCTCTACGTCGTCGCCGGCCTGATCGTGCTCGCGCTCGCTGCCAGCCTCGCCTATCGCTACTGGGGCGTGCCAATGATGCGTGCCGCGCTCGTGCCGGGCGAGACCTTCCGGGCGCAACGCGGACTGACGTCGGCCGACTATCGTGCGGACGCGATGTGGCTGGCGCGACCGTCGCTGGCGAACGACCCGTCGCGCTGGACCCCGCCGGGCTATGCTCCGCGCCGGACGCACGGCGGCGCGGCGGTGTTCTTCATCCATCCCACCTCCTACCTCAGCCGCGCGCATTGGAACGCCCCGCTCGACGACCGCGAGGCCAACGATCGCGCCGCCCTGTTCCTGCGCGGCCAGGCGAGTGCCTTCAACGAGGCGGGCGAGATCTGGGCACCGCGCTATCGCCAGGCGACCTTCGGCGCCTTCCTCACCGACAAGGCCGCCGCCGATCAGGCGCTGGCGCTCGCCTATCGCGACCTGCTCGCCGCCTTCGATGTCTTTCTCGCCGAAATCGCGCCCGACCGGCCGATCATCCTCGCCGGGCACAGCCAGGGTGCGCTCCACCTGACGCACCTGCTCAAGGATCGCGTTGCCGGTCAGCCGCTGGCGAAGCGGATCGTCGCCGCCTACGCGATCGGCTGGCCGATCTCGACCACCACCGACCTGCCCGCGCTCGGCCTGCCCGCCTGCGCGACGCCCGAGCAGCGCGGCTGCGTGCTGGCGTGGCAGAGCTTCGCCGAGCCGGCCGATCCGTCGCTGATCCTCGACACGTTCGATCGCACCTCCGGCTTCGACGGCCGCCCGCGCCGCGGCACGCCGCTGCTGTGCACCAACCCGCTCACCGGAGCGAACGGCGGCAGCGCGCCCGCCAGCGCCAATCTGGGCACGCTCTACCCCAACGCCGATCTGTCGGGCGCGACGATCCGCGCCGGCACGGTCGGTGCGCGCTGCGCCGGGCGCGGGCTGCTGCTGATCGGCAGCCCGCCCGACCTCGGGCCGTACACGCTACCCGGCAACAATTACCACGTCTACGATTACAGCCTGTTCTGGGCCAATGTCCGCGCTGACGCCGCGCGGCGCCTGGCGGCGAAGTGAGCGTGGACCGCCGACCTCTTCTCCCCCGTCATCCCGGCCTCACGCCGGGATCCATGTCTCCGCACGAGCAACGACCGCTGTGTTCGCGGCACCATGGATCCCGGCGCGAGACCGGGATGACGGGGAAAGCGAGCCACCACCGATGACCGCGCCCAGGCCGCGCATCCCGATCGCCACCACCGCCGCCGCTTTCCGTGCCGCGCTCCCGCACGGCGGGCGGCTGCTCGGGCTCGACGTCGGCACCAAGACGATCGGCACCGCGCTGTGCGACGCCGGCTGGAGCTTTGCGAGCCCTGCGCAGCTGATCCGCCGCACCAAGTTCACCGCCGACAAGGCCGCGCTGCTGGCGCTCTCCACCCAGCAGCAGGTCGTCGGCTGGGTGATCGGCCTGCCGCTCAGCCTCGACGGCAGCGAGAGCCCGCGCACCCAATCGACCCGCGCCTTCGCGCGCAACTGCGCCGATCTCGGCCTGCCGCTCCTGCTGTGGGACGAGCGCTGGTCCACCGTCAGCGCCGAGCGCGCGCTGATCGCGCAGGACATGAGCCGCGCCAAGCGGGCCGAGCGGATCGACAATCACGCCGCCGCCACGATCCTCCAGGCCGCGATCGACGCGCTGGCGCTGGCGCCGGTCGAGCCGGGCGAAGCGCTTGCGCCGCCGGGGAGCGCGGACTAGGCACCGCGCTCGATGACCCAATCGGACCACCGCCCCGGCGCCCTGATCCCCGGCGGCGCGGTATTCCCGCATCGCCATCTCACCGGCATCGAGGGGCTCGAGCCGCACGAGATCACCTTCCTGCTCGACGAGGCCGAGACCTGGGTCGAGGCCAATCGCACCCGCGCCGCGCCCGACCGCCGCCTCGCCGGCTTCACCCAGATCAACGCCTTCTTCGAGAATTCGACGCGCACGCTGCTGAGCTTCGAGATCGCGGGCAAGCGGCTGGGTGCCGACACGGTGAACATGCACGCCGCCCAGTCGAGCGTGAAGAAGGGCGAGACGCTGATCGATACGGCGCAGACGCTCAACGCGATGCGCGCCGACGTGATCGTGATCCGTCACATGTCCTCGGGCGCGGTGCGGCTGATCGCGGACAAGGTCGACTGCCCCGTGCTCAACGCTGGCGACGGCCGCCACGAGCATCCCACCCAGGCGCTGCTCGACGCGCTGACGATCCGCCGCCGGCTCGGCGGCATCGCGCACAAGCGCGTCGTGATCTGCGGCGACCTGCTCCACAGCCGCGTCGCCCGCTCGAACATCCTCGCGCTCACCGCGCTCGCCGCGGAGGTGCGCGTGTGCGCGCCCTCGACGCTGATGCCACCCGCGATCGAGCGGTTCGGCGTCACCGCCTTCACCGACTTCGACCGCGCGATGGAGGGCGCCGACGTGGTGATGATGCTGCGGCTCCAGACCGAGCGGATGGCGGGTGGCTATGTCCCGTCGAGCCGCGAATATCACCTGCGCTACGGGCTCACGCTCGAGCGGCTGGCGAAGCATGCGCCGGGGGCGCTGGTGATGCATCCCGGGCCGATGAACCGCGGGGTCGAGATCGACTCGGCGGTGGCCGATCACGTCGAACAGTCGGCGATCACCGAGCAGGTGCAGATGGGCGTGGCGGTGCGCATGGCCTGTCTCGACGTGCTGACGCGGCGCGCACGCGGCGTGGAGGGCTGGGCATGAACCGGTCCGTCCACTTCACCGACGCGCGGCTGGTCTGCCCCGAGCGCGGCGAGCGCGAGGGCGAGCTGCTGATCGTCGACGGCGTGATCGCGGACGGCCCCGCCCCCGCCGACGCGCTGCGGGTCGACTGCCGCGGCAGATTGCTCGCCCCCGCGCTGATCGACGTCGGTGTGGCGCGGATCGACCGTGCCGCCGCACGCGCGGGCGGGATCGTCCGGGTCGCGCCGATGCCCGACCAGGTGCCGGTGCTCGACGAGCCCGGCGCGGTGCAGCGGCTCGCGCTGATCGGCCGCCCGGACCTGTGGATCCACCCGATCGCGGCGGCGACGCGCGGGCTCGCGGGTGCCGATCTGGCGGAGATGGCGATCTGTCTCTCCGCCGGCGCGCGCGCGGTCGGCACCGGCCGCGGCTGGATCGCCGACTCGGGCGTGATGCACCGCGTGCTGAGCTACGCGCGCGACCTCGACGTAGTCGTCATCACGCATGCCGAAGACGGCGGCCTCACGCGCGGTGCTGTCGCGAGCGAGGGCGAGACCGCCTCGCGGCTCGGCCTGCCCGCCGCTCCCGCCGTGGCGGAGGCGCTGGCGATCGCGCGCGACCTGATGTTGGCCGAGGAGACCGGCGCGCGGCTCCACCTCCGCGCGGTCACCACCGCGGCGGGACTCGCGCTGGTGCGCGCGGCCAAGGCGCGCGGCGTGCGCGTGACGTGCGGGATCACCCCGGCGCATCTGCTGCTCTCCGACAATGCGATGAGCGACTTCCGCACCTTCGCGCATCTGTCGCCGCCGCTGCGCAGCGAGGCCGATCGCCACGCCGCGCTCGCCGCGCTGGCGGACGGCACGATCGACCTGCTGTGCTCGGGCCACGACCCGCGCGGCCCCGAGGAGAAGCGCCTCCCCTTCGCCGACGCCAGTCCCGGCGCGGCCGATGCCGCGGCGCTGCTCGCGCTCGGACTCGGACTGGCACGCGACGGGCGCGTGTCGCTGTCGCGGCTGTTCGCGCTGCTCGCGCGGGCTCCAGCGGCGCTGCTCGGGTTAGAGACGGGCGCGCTGCTGCCGGGGTGGCCCGGCGACGTCATCCTCCTCGACCCCGATGCGCCGTGGCGGATCGACGCGGACACGCTGCCGGGCAAGGCGGGCAACACGCCGTTCGACGGGCTGCCGGTGCAGGGCAAGCTGCTGCGCATGTGGAAAGGCGGGCGCGAGCTGGTCTGAGCGGCATATGCGATGTCGCCGCTGGGCTGATCGAGAGCAATGCGTCGAGCAGGGTCGCGCAATCGTCGATAAATCAGCAACTTAAATCCATCGCGCCGGCGCGGCGAGGGAACCGGCCTGCGCCTCGCATTGTTCGTCGCGCATGGAGCAACATAGCAGCTGGGCGGAGGCGATGCGCGCGCGCGACTATGCCGCCGCCTGGGCGCTCGAGCGGCAGGTGATCGCCGGCCGCGACCCGTCCACGCGCGACGACCCGCGCCTGCCCTATCACCAGCGCTGGCTATGGGACGGCCGTGCGTTCGACGGCGTCGACGTCCTGGTGCGCTGCTACCATGGGCTCGGCGATACGCTTCAGTTCGCGCGCTACCTTCCCGCGCTGGCGCGCCGTGCGGCGTGCGTGACGGTGGAGGCACCCGCGCGCGTCCACCCCTTGCTCGCCGATGTCGCGGACGTCACGCTGCACGCCTTCGATCCCGCGCACCCGCTCGAGCCGCGTGACTGCGATATCGAGATCACCGAACTCGCCGGCGCGCTCGCGCTGCGCCCGGACCATATTCCCTTCCCCTACCTCCACGCGTCGGCGGCCCCGATCCCGGCCGGAACGGTCGGCCTGTGTCATCAGGCGGGCGAGTGGGACAGGGATCGCTCGCTGCCCGAGGCGCTGCTGGCGCCGATCGCCGCGCGGCACCGCTGCCTCTCGCTCGTCGCCGCGCCCTCGACGCTGCCGGTGCTCAATCCCCGCGGCTGCCCGTTCGACATGGCGGCGACCGCCGCGCTGGTCGCGGGCTGCGCCGCGGTGGTGACGGTCGACACGATGGTCGCGCATCTCGCCGGCGCGCTCGGCCGGCCGACCTGGTTGCTGCTCAAACACGATCCCGACTGGCGCTGGGACCCGCGGCGCCACGACAGCGACTGGTATCCGACGCTCCGCCTCCACGCCCAGCCCCGCGGCGGCGACTGGGCGCCGGCCGTGGCGGCAGTCGCCCGCGAACTCGACGCCTTCTTCGACGATCAGGGAGAGACGATCCATGGCCAGCCTGCCGAGCCCGTCGGTGCCCGTCTCCTGGGGTGAGCTGCTCGACAAGATCACCATCCTCGAGATCAAGCGCGAGCGGATCGCGCGGGCGGACGCGCGCGCCAATGTCGTGCGCGAATATGCGGCGTTGAGCGGGATCGGCGCGGGCGTGATCGGCCGCGCACCGATCGCCGCGCTGTTCGGCGAGCTGAAGTCGATCAACCAGGAATTGTGGGAGATCGAGGACGCGATCCGGCAGGAGGAGGCGGCGGACTCGTTCGGCAGCGACTTCATCCGGCTGGCGCGCTCGGTGTATCGCAAGAACGACGAACGCGCGCGCCTCAAGCGCGCGATCAACCTCGCGCTCGAGTCCGAGTTGATCGAAGAGAAGAGCTACGCCGCGGTGCGCTGAGCGACCGACAACCCAGCCCTGTCATGACCGCTCGCCGCGGTGGAGGGCGAGCGCCGTCAGACCCGTCAGCCCCTCGCCTGGCGTGGCCGCTCGTTGAGGGCGATCACCGTCGCGCCGCCGTCATCGTTTAGGGCGAGCGTCGTCACCGATCCCGGGTCGCAGCCGAGCTGGAACATCCGCTCGAAGCCCAGGCCGAGCCAATGCGCCACAACGCCCCGGATCACGTCACAATGCGTGACGCACAGGCTGATCCCGTCGGGAAGGGCCGTCAGGAAGCCGAGCGCGCGCGCCACGGCCTCCGCCATCGTCTCGCCACCCGGACAGCGCGCGGTGGCACGCTGCTCGTTCCACGCGCGCCAGGCCGGATCGTCGGCGAGCGTCGCGAAATCGCGGCCGGTGAAGTCTCCGAAGTCGATCTCGTCGAGCGCCGACGCGCGCCGTACCTCCATCGCGCGCGGCAGCGCCACCGCCGCCGCCGTCTCCACCGTCCGCGCGCGCGGGCTGGCGTAGACCGCCACCAGCGGCACCTCGGCGAGGTGATGCGCCAATGCTGCCGCCTCGCGCTCGCCCTGCGGATCGAGCGGGATCGGCGACCTGCCGCTCAACGCCCTGCCGACCTCCGCATGATGGCCGTGGCGCGCGAGAAGAACCTGACGCTGCATGGCTTCGACTCGGCGGCTCCGGCGGGAAATTGCGTAATCGCAATGACTTACGGAACAAAGCTAAGTAGAAGATGTTCCTCTCTCTGTAATCAAGCGGCAACACGGCCGCTTGTCGTTGATGTCGATCAGTCGGCCCGGAACGGGCGGATCGACGAGGAGCGGGAGGGTGGAAATGGAGACGGTTCTCATTACCGGCGGCGCCGGGTTCATCGGGCGCTTCGTCGCCGACGAACTGCTCGCGCGTGGCAACAAGGTGCGCGTGCTCGACAGCCTGATCGAGCAGGTCCACGGCGACGTCGAACGCCCCCCGCTCCTCAACGACGAGGTCGAGCTGATCCGCGGCGACGTGCGCAACGGCGACGTCGTCACCAAGGCGCTCGCCGGCGTCGACAGCGTCATCCATCTGGCCGCCGAGGTGGGCGTCGGCCAGTCGATGTACGAGGTCGAGCGCTATACCTCGACCAACGACGTCGGCACCGCGGTGCTGTTCGAGAAATTGATCGACCAGCCGGTGCGCCGCGTCGTCACCGCCTCGTCGATGTCGATCTACGGCGAGGGGCTGTACCGTGACGCCGACGGCGCGCTGGTGCAGGATGCCGAGCGCAAGGGGCTGCGCGATGGGCTCAGCAATTGGGAGCCGGTCGACACGCAGGGCCGCCCGCTCGCCCCGGTCGCGACTCCCGAGTGGAAGCAGCCCAACCTCGCCTCGATCTACGCGCTCAACAAATACGTCCAGGAGCGCACCACGCACATCATGGCCGCGCCCTACGGCATCGAGGGCGTCTGTCTGCGCCTGTTCAACGTCTACGGTCCCGGCCAGGCGCTCTCCAATCCTTATACCGGCGTGCTCGCGATCTTCGCCTCGCGCCTGCTCAACGGCCAGCAGCCGATGATCTTCGAGGACGGCGAGCAGCGCCGCGACTTCGTCCATGTCTCCGACGTGGCGCGCGCCTTCGCCGACGCGTTGGTGCTGCCGCAGGCGGTGGGCGGCACCTTCAACATCGGCTCGGGCCACGACCGCTCGGTCACCGAGGTCGCCACCGAGCTGGCGCGCGCGATGGGCAAGAACGACATCACCCCCGAGATCGTCGGCAAGGCGCGCATCGGCGACATCCGACATTGCTTCTGCGACACGTCCCTGGCGCAGGACAAGCTCGGTTTCGCGGCGACGCAGGACTTCACCCAGGGTCTCGCCGAGCTGGCCGAATGGGTCGCGCAGCAGACCGCGGTCGACAAGGTCGCGACGATGCGCGCCGAGCTCGAGAAGCGCGGGCTGGTGGCATGACGGCGCCGATCCTCGTCACCGGCGGGGCCGGCTTCATCGGATCAAACCTCGTCGACCGGCTCGCCGACGAGGGGCACGACGTCACCGTCTATGACGCGCTCGCGCGCGCCGGCGTCGAGCGCAACCTGGCGTGGCTGCAGCAGCGCCACGGCCAGCGCGTCCGCTTCGTCCACGCCGACGTGCGCGACGCCGCGCGCCTCGCCGACGAGGTGGCGCGGTCGCGGGCGGTCTTCCACTTCGCGGCGCAGGTGGCGGTGACCACCAGCCTCGACGACCCGGCGGACGATTTCTCGACCAACATCACCGCCACCTTCCAGCTGCTGGAGGCGTTGCGCACGCGCGCGCCGCACGTGCCGCTGATCTTCGCCTCGACCAACAAGGTGTACGGCGATCTCGCCGATCTCGACTTCGCGCTCGAGGATCGCGCCTATGTCCCGACCGACGCGGACGTGCGCGTGCACGGTATCGGTGAAACGCGCGCGCTCGACTTCCATACGCCCTACGGCGTGTCCAAGGGCGCGGCCGACCAATATGTCCTCGATTACGCGCGCAGCTTCGGGCTGAAGACCTGCGTCTTCCGGATGAGCTGCATCTATGGGCAACGCCAGATGGGCACCGAGGACCAGGGCTGGGTCGCGCACTTCCTGATCCGCGCGCTCGATGGCGAGCCGATCACGCTCTACGGCGACGGCCATCAGGTGCGCGACATCCTCGACGTGCGTGACGCGGTGAACGCCTATGTCGCGGCGTGGCAGCGGATCGATCAAGTCGCGGGGCGCGCCTTCAACCTCGGCGGCGGTCCCGCCAACGCGGTCAGCCTGCGCCGGCTGCTCGACCATATCGCCGCGCTGATCGGCCGCCCGGTCGACTTGCGCCTGTCCGACTGGCGGGCGGGGGACCAGCGCTATTTCGTCGCGGACGCGCGTGCCGCGATCGGTGCGCTCGATCTGCCGGCACGGCGTGACTGGCGCGACGGCGTGGCGGCGCTGGCCGACTGGCTCCAGGCGCAGCGCGACGAGAGCGGCGCCAGCGCGCCGCGGATCGAGGTCGCGGCGTGACGCGACGGTTGCTGATGACCGCGGACGCGGTCGGCGGCGTGTGGCAATATGCGATCGAGCTGGCGCGCGGGCTGGTACGCGACGGCTGGGCGGTCGACCTGGCCTCGCTCGGGCCGGCCGCGTCGCGCGCGCAGCGGCTCGAGGCCGATCAGGCGGGCGTCACGCTGCTCGACACCGGCCTGCCGCTCGACTGGCTCGCCAGCGACGCGCGCGCGGTGATCGCCGCCGCCGACGCGGTGGCGCGGCTGGCGCGCGAGCGCGGCGCGGATCTCGTCCAGCTCAACCAGCCGGCGCTGGGCGTGGCGAGTTTCGCCATGCCGGTGGTCACGGTGGTGCACAGCTGCGTCGCGAGCTGGTGGGAGGCGGCAGGCGACGGCCCGCTGCCGCCCAGCCTGCGCTGGCAGACCGATCTGGTCGCACGCGGCCTGTCACGCGCCGACGCCGTCGTGGCGCCGAGCACCGCGCTCGCCGCGACCGTCTACCGCCTCTATCCCAAGGTGCCGATCCCGCTCGCGATCCACAACGGACGGTCGCTGCCGCCCGCGAGCGGGCCGATGCACGATTTCGCCTTTACCGCCGGCCGGCTGTGGGACCGCGGCAAGAACGTCGCAACGCTCGACCGAGCGGCGGCGCGGCTCGGCATCCCGTTCAAGGCCGCGGGCGCGGCCACGGGGCCGCACGGCGAGCACGTCCGCGTCGAGCATCTCCACCTGCTCGGCCATGTCGGCGACGAGGTGATCGCGGGCTGCCTCTCGGCACGCCCGGTGTTCGCCTCGGCCGCGGTGTACGAACCGTTCGGCCTCGCGGTGCTCGAGGCGGCTCTGGCGGGCTGCCCGCTGGTGCTCTCCGACATCCCGACCTTCCGCGAGCTGTGGGAAGGCGTCGCCACCTTCGTGCCGGCGGACGACGCGCTCGGTTTCGCCGCGGCGATCGAGGAGCTGGCCGGTGACGTGCCGCTGCGGGTCGCACGCGGTGCGCTCGCGCGCCGCCGCGCACTGACCTACACGCCCGAGCGCAATCGCCGCGCGATGGCGACGCTGTACGACCGGCTGATCGACGGCGGCGCCAAGGTGGCGGCATGAGGATCGTCTATCTCACGCACAGCCTCGACTCCTGCTGGAATCACGGCAACGCGCATTTCCTGCGCGGCGTGCTGTCCGAGCTGATCGCGCGCGGGCACGACGTCCGCGTCCACGAGCCCGCCGACAGCTGGAGTCGCGCCAATCTGGTCGGCGACCATGGCGAGGAGGCGCTCGCCGCCTATCGCACCGCCTACCCGGAGCTCTCGTCGTCGCGCTACGCCGCCGATGTCGACCCCGCCGCGCTGGTCGACGGCGCCGACGTGGTGATCGTCCACGAGTGGAACGACCATGGCCTGGTCGCGGCGCTCGGCGGCCTCCGCAAGGCCGGGGCGAGGTTCACGTTGCTGTTCCACGACACGCACCACCGCGCGGTCAGCGCGCCCGAGGAGATGCGCGCCTACGACCTCTCCGGCTACGACGGGGTGCTCGCCTTCGGCGAGGCGCTGTCGCGCGTCTATCGCGACTGGGGCTGGGGCGAGCGCGTCTGGACCTGGCACGAGGCCGCCGACACGCGCCGCTTCTTGCCCGTAGAGGGCGAGCGGTCCGGCCTGGTGTGGATCGGCAATTGGGGCGACGGCGAGCGCACCGCCGAGATCGAGCAGTTCCTGCTCGCCCCGGCGCGCGACGCGGCGCTGCCGCTCGACATCTACGGCGTGCGTTACCCCGACGAGGGCAAGGCGATGCTGGCGCGCTACGGCGCGCGCTATCACGGTTGGGCGCCCAACGCCGCCGCGCCCGCGATCTTCGCGCGCGCGCTGGCGACCGTGCACGTGCCGCGGCGGTATTACACCAATATCCTGCCCGGCATCCCGACGATCCGCGTGTTCGAGGCGCTCGCCTGCGGCATCCCGCTTGTCTCCGCGCCGTGGGACGATGCGGAGGGACTCTTCCGCCCCGGCGAGGACTTCCTGTTCGCCGACGATGGCACCGCGATGACGCGCACGCTGGCCGCGCTGCGCGACGATCCCGACCTGCGCGCCGCGCTGGCGCGATCGGGGCTGGAGACCATCCTTGCCCGCCACACCTGCGCGCACCGCGTCGACGAGCTGCTCGCCATCCTCAAGCGCCTCGACGTCCCTTCCCTTTCCGCTGCCCGGAGCACCGCCGCGTGAAGATCGCTTTCTACGGTTCCAGCCTCGTGTCGTCCTATTGGAACGGCGCCGCGACCTATTATCGCGGCATCCTGCGCGCGCTCGCCGAGCGCGGCTATGACATCACCTTCTACGAACCCGACGCGTTCGAGCGCCAGCAGCACCGCGACATCGACCCGCCGCCCTACGCCAAGTCGGTCGTCTACCCCGCGACGGTCGAGGCGATGCGCGCGGTGGTGGCCGAGGCGGCGGAGGCGGACATCGTGGTGAAGGCCAATGGCGTCGGCGTGTTCGACCGCGAGCTGCTCGAGGGCGTCACCGCCGCGGCGCGGCCGGGCGCGCTGAAGATCTTCTGGGACGTCGACGCCGCCGCCACGCTCGACGAGATGCGCGCCGACGCCGACCATCCGGTGCGCGCCGCGCTGCCGTCGATCGACATGGTGCTGACCTATGGCGGTGGTGCGCCGGTGGTCGACGCCTATCGCGGCTTCGGCGCGGCCGAGTGCGTGCCGGTCTACAACGCGCTCGATCCCACCACCCACCACCCGGTCGCGCGCGACGAGCGCTTCGCCTGCGACCTCGCCTTCCTCGGCAACCGCCTGCCCGACCGCGAGGCGCGCGTGGAGGAATTCTTCCTGCGCCCCGCCGCGGCGCTGCCCGACCAGAGCTTCCTCATCGGCGGCAACGGTTGGGACAGCAAGGCGATGCCCGCCAACGTCCGCCACCGCGGCCATGTCTTCACCGCCGAGCACAACGCCTTCAACTGCACGCCGCGCGCGGTGCTCAACGTCGCGCGCGACTCGATGGCGCATGTCGGCTTCTCCCCTGCGACGCGGGTGTTCGAGGCGGCGGGGGCGGCGGCGTGCCTGATCACCGACGCCTGGGAGGGGATCGAGCTGTTCCTCGCACCCGGTCGCGAGGTGCTGGTGGCGCGCGACGGGCAGGACGTCGCCGACCATCTCGCCGCGCTCACGCCCGATCGCGCGCGCGCGATCGGCAATGCCGCACTGGAGCGCGTGCTGGCCGAGCACACCTATGACCTGCGCGGCGCCCAGGTCGACGCGCTCTTCCAGGCGCATGCCGCGCGCGAGCGGGTGGCGGCATGAGGCTCGTCGTCCTCGGCCTGTCGCTCAGCTCGTCGTGGGGGAACGGCCATGCCACCACCTTCCGCGCGCTGCTCCAGGCCTATGCCGCGCGCGGGCACCAGATCCTGTTCCTCGAGCGCGACATGCCCTGGTATGCGTCGCACCGCGACGAGCCCGCGCCCGATTACTGCCGGCTCGAGCTGTACGACTCGCTCGAGTCGCTGGCCGACTGGCGCGAGGTGATCGCCGAGGCGGACGCGGTGATGGTCGGCTCCTACGTGCCCGACGGCATCGCGGTGGCGCGGCTGGTGCAGGACTGGGCGACCGGCGTCACCGCTTTCTACGACATCGACACGCCGGTGACGCTCGCCAAGATCGAGGCCGGCACCTGCGACTATGTCTCGCCCGAGGTGATCCCGGGCTATGACGTCTATTGCTCCTTCACCGGCGGCCCGACGCTGCGTTTGATCGAGCGCCGCTACGGCAGCCCGGCGGCGCGCGCGCTCTACTGCTCGGTCGATGCCGAGCGCTACCGCCCGACCGGCGCGGCGACGCGCTGGGACCTCTCCTATCTCGGCACGTACAGCCTCGACCGCCAGCCGACGCTCGACCGGCTGCTGCTGGAGCCGGCGCGGCGCCATCCCGACATGCGCTTCGTCGTCGCGGGGCCGCAATATCCCGACGACATCGACTGGCCCGCCAATGTCGAGCGGATCGAGCATCTGCCCCCCGCCGACCACCCCGACTTCTACTCGGCGAGCCGCGCCACGCTCAACGTGACCCGCGCCGACATGATCGCGACGGGCTGGTCGCCCTCGGTCCGTCTCTTCGAGGCGACCGCCTGCGGCACGCCGATCGTCTCGGACCGCTGGGACGGGATCGAAGAGCTGCTGACGCCTGGGCGCGAGATCGTGCTGGCGGACTCGCCGGAGGATGTGGAGGCGATGCTGGCGCGCGACGATCTCGCCGCGATGGGCGCGGCGGGGCGCGCGCGCGTGCTGGCGGAGCATACCGCGATCCATCGCGCCGCCGAGCTGGAGGCGCATCTGGAAGAGGCGATGGCGGCCCGACGCGAGCGGTCGGTGGTCGCGGAGGCAGTGCCGGCGTGAGGCTTGGCGGGAGCCAGGCCGCTACGATGCCCCGTTAGAGTCTGATTGGCCCCGGTTGAACCGTGCTCCTGCGTCCGCAGGAGCACCCCGCTGGTTCACGCCATCTGGATCACACGCTATCGCGCCGCGCCGCTCGCCGCGATGAAGCGATCGAGCACCAGCAGCCGCCGCACCAGCTCGCGGCGATAGTCGGTACCGGGCGCGGACAACCGGATTGCTCGGACCCAGCAGGCGCGCGCCTGTGGCAATTGGCCTGCCTTTAGATAGGTCATGCCCAGATAATAAGCCGGTGCGGGATGATCCGGCGCGAGCCGCGTCGCCTGTCGGAAGGCGAGCAGCGCGGGGGGCGAGAGCTGGTCGTCCGCGTCGGCGGCGAGCGTCACCCCCGCCCAGGTCCAGAGAATGAAACTGCGCGGCATCTTCGACAGCCCGCCGAGCACCACGCGCGCCGCCGCGCTGTCATTGCCACTGCGGGTCATCGCATCCGCCGCGACCAGATAGGCGGTGTCCGCGGTGTAGCGCCCCAGCAGGCTGTCGCGCAGCGCGATCTCCTCGGGCTCGATCGGGGTCATCTCCGCGCGCGCGCGCGCCGGGGCGGCGGCCAGGCCGGGCGCGCCCTGCCACGCATAGCCCGCCCCGCCGAGGCACAGTGCCGCGGCGAGCAAGGTCCATAACGCCCGATCGGCGCGCAGCAGCACCAGCGCGGCGAGCGCTCCACCCCCCAGCAGCAGCAGCGCGACGAAGCCCATCACTGCGCTTCCAGCGTGCGGGTCTCGTGCATCTTGCCCGCCATCTGCGGCGGCATGTATTTCTCGTCGTGCTTGGCGAGCAGGTTGGTCGCGCTGAACGAGCCGTCGGGGTTGAAATGCCCCTCGGCCACCACGCCCGAGCCCTCGCGGAACAGGTCGGGCGCGATGCCGCTGAAGCGGACCGGCGTGGTCGCCTGCCCGTCGGTGACGGTGAAGGCGATCGACACGCCGTCCCGCGCGCGGCTGATCGAGCCGGGCGCGACCATCCCGCCGAGCCGTACCGCTTTCTCCGGCGACGGCAGCGCACCGCGCACGTCGCTCGGCGCGTAGAAGAAGGCGGCCTGGCTGCGCAGCCCCGACAGCGCCAGCAGCGCCGCCGCGGCGAGCGCGACGAGGCCGAGCACCACCAGCGTCATCCGCTGCGACTTGGGCGTCACTTCTCGTGCTTCCGCATCGCGCGATAGCTCAGCCAGCCGACCAGCGCGCCCGCGCCGAGGACCAGAGCATAGGCCGCGGTGACGAACAGCCAGGGGTTCACGCCAGCGCCTTCCGCCGCAGCCGCGCCTCGGCCTTGGCCGCGGCGAGGATCGCGCGCATCCGCATCAGCACGATGGCGCCGAACAGGCAGGAAAAGCCGACTAGCATGATCGGCAGCGGCCACAGCAACGAGCGGTCGATCGTCGACGAGGTCAGCCCGATGCTCGGCCCCTGATGCAGCGTGTTCCACCACACCACCGAATAGCGGATGATCGGCAGCAGCACGGTGCCGGCGATGCCGTAGATCGCGGGGACGCGCCCATCGCCGCCGCGCTCGCGGTTGGCGTTGGAGAGCGCGATGAAGCCGAGATAGACGAAGAACAGCAGCAGCATCGAGGTCAGCCGCCCGTCCCACTGCCACCACGTTCCCCAGGTCGGGCGCCCCCAGATCGCACCGGTGACGAGGCACAATGCGGCGAAGGTCGCGCCGGGCACCGCGACGGCGCGCGCGGCGACCTCGGCGAGCGGGTGCCGCCATACCAGAAAGGCGGTGCTCGCGATCGCGATCGCGCTCCACCCGCCCATGCCGAGCCAGGCGGACGGCACGTGGACGTAGAGGATCCGCACCGTCTCGCCCTGGAGATAGTCGGGCGGGGTCTGGGTCAGCCCGGCCCAGCTGCCGAACGCCACCAGCGCCACCCCCAGCCACCACAGCCAGGGCGTGAGCGGGCGCGCGATCCGCAGGAAACGGGCGGGGTTGGCGAGGGCGTGGAGCGTCGGCAAGAGTGTGGTGCGTCTCGATCGGATCAGGCGGGAGGAACAGCTAGGCGATGCAGCAGCTTAGCGGCTCTTACCCGGCGAGGCGAGCGGCTCAGTCGCGCGACGACGGCGGCGCCGCGGGCGGCACGGTGCTGGGCGCGCTGACCTGCGCGGTGGTGACCGGCGGGCCCTTGGCGATCACCGCGGCGAGCTCGGTCGCCTGGGTGCACTGGCCCTGGCACAAGCTGCGCACCCGGGCGAGATTCTGCTTGGCGCGCTCCACCGCACCCTTGGCCACCATCGCCTCGCCCTGTCCGGTCAGCGCGGCGATGTCGTTCGGCTCGAGCAGCAGCGCCTCGCGATAGAGCCGGATCGCCTTGCCCGGCAGCTGGCGCGCTTCCGCCACCTGCGCGAGCGCGATGAAGGCCTGTCGGTTGCGCGGATCGACCGCCACCGCGCTCTCGAACAGATCGGTCGCGCCGTCGATATTGCCCGCGGCGCGCGCCGCTTTGCCCTGCTGGAGCAGCGCCATGCTGCGCGCGTCGATCTGGTCGTCCGGGCGCTGGCCGTGCAGCGAGGTCGAGATCGACACCAGCGCCAGCGCCGCCGCAGTGGCGACCGAGGTGAAACGCATGAACGGCTCCAGCTTCGACACGATCGCCAGCGCCTAGCATGGCGCCCGCAGCCGCGCGACGAAAAAACCGTCGGTGCCGTCGTGCGCTGGGGTGAGACGGACGCCTTGCCCGCGCGCGCGCCCGAACGGCAGCGCGAGCGGCTCGGCGTGCCAGCCGGGATGATCGGCGAGGAAGCGCTCGATCTGGTCCGCCCCCTCGGCGTCGAGCAGCGAGCAGGTGACGAACACCAGCGCGCCGCCGGGGCGCACCGCCGGCGCGCCGAGCGCGAGCACGTGGCGTTGCATCGCGGCGTAGCGCTCGAGCCGATCGGGCGTGAGTCGCCAGCGCGCCTCGGGATTGCGCCGCCACGTGCCGCTGCCTGAGCAGGGCGCGTCGACGAACACGATGTCGGCGCTGATGTCGGCGAGCGCGGCGGCCTCGCGGCCACCGTCGAGCAGGCGAGTCTCGATGATCGTCGCCCCCGCTTTGTCCGCCCGCGGGGCGAGCCGGGCCAGCCGCGCGCGGTCGACGTCGCTGGCGATGATCCGCCCCTGGTTCGCCATCGCGGCGGCGAGCGCGAGGCTCTTGCCCCCTGCCCCGGCGCAGAGGTCCAGCACCGTCATGCCCGGCGCGGCGCCGGCGGCGAGCGTCACCGCCTGGCTGCCGGCGTCCTGCGCCTCGACCAGCCCGGCGAGCGGCGCGAGGTCCGTACCCGCGGGTAGCCGCAGCGCGTCGGGGAGGCCGGAGATCGGCTCGGCGCCGTCAATCGCGGGCGCCTCTCCGAGCAACCGGTTGACGCGCACGTCGAGCGGCGCGCGCTCTACCAGCGCGCCCTGCTCCTCGTTGCCGAGTCCGGATACCGCGAGCCGCTCCGCCAGCCAGTGCGGCAGCACGCCCGGCGTGGCCGCGGGCTCGTCGCCGATCGGCGCCGGGCCGTGCGGCGAGCCGTCGAAGGTAGCGGCGAGCGCCGCGTCCTGTCGAGCGAGCGCGACCAGCGCGGCGCGGCCGCTCGCCGGCCGCTCGCCGAGCGCGCGGATCGCGGCATAGACCAGCTCGCGCACCGCGCGGCGGTCCTTCGAGCCGGCGTAGCGGCGCGTCGCGAAATAGCGCGCGATCAGCGTGTCCGCCGCCGCGCCGCCCTGTTCCGCCGCGGCGACGATCGAGTCGAGCAGCTCGATCGCCGCCTGGGTGCGCGCCGCAGGAGTCACTCAGCGAGTCGGGTAATTGGGCGCCTCGCGCGTGATCGTGACGTCGTGGACATGGCTCTCCTTGAGCCCCGCGCCGGTGATCTGGACGAAGCGCGCGCGCTCCTGCAGGTCGCGGATCGTCGCCGAGCCGGTATAGCCCATCGCCGCCTTGATGCCGCCGACCAGCTGGTGGATCACGTCGCGCGCCGGCCCCTTATAGGGCACCTGCCCCTCGATCCCCTCGGGGACGAGCTTGAGCTGGTCGCGCACCTCGCCCTGGAAATAGCGGTCGGCCGAGCCGCGGCCCATCGCGCCCACGCTCCCCATGCCGCGATAGGATTTATACGCACGCCCTTGATAAAGGAAGGTTTCTCCCGGAGCCTCCTCGGTCCCGGCGAGCAACGAGCCGACCATGCAGGTCGACGCGCCGGCGGCCAGCGCCTTGGCGAGATCGCCCGAGGTGCGAAGCCCGCCGTCGGCGATCACCGGCACACCCGCGGCGGCGCCGGCCTCGGCGCAGTCCATCACCGCGGTGAGCTGGGGCACGCCCACGCCGGCGACGACGCGCGTGGTGCAGATCGAGCCCGGACCGATGCCGACCTTGATGCCGTCCGCCCCGGCGTCGATCAGCGCGCGCGTCGCCTCCCCGGTGGCGACGTTGCCGGCGACGACCTGGACCGAGTTGGACAGCTTCTTCACGCGCTCGACCGCGCGCGCGACGTCGCGATTGTGGCCGTGCGCGGTGTCGATGACGATCAGGTCGCACTCGGCGTCGACCAGCGCCTCGGTGCGCGCGAAGCCCTTGTCGCCGACGGTGGTGGCGGCGGCGACGCGCAGGCGGCCCGCGGCGTCCTTCGTCGCCTCCGGGTACATCACCGCTTTCTCGATGTCCTTCACGGTGATCAGCCCGACGCAGCGATAGGCGTCGTCGACGACCAGCAATTTCTCGATGCGGCGCTGATGGAGCAGGCGGCGCGCCTCTTCCTTCGCGACGCCGGTCGAGACGGTGACGAGATTCTCGCGCGTCATCAGCTCGGCGACGGGCTGGTCGGGGTTCTCGGCGAAGCGCACGTCGCGGTTGGTGAGGATGCCGACCAACTTGCCGTCGCGCTCCACCACCGGGATGCCGCTGATCCGGTTGGCTTTCATCAGCGCCTGCGCCTGCGCCAGCGTCGCCTCGGGCGCGATCGTGATCGGGTTGACCACCATGCCGCTCTCGAAGCGCTTGACCTGACGCACCGCGGCGACCTGCTCGTCGACGGTGAGGTTGCGGTGGAGCACGCCCATGCCGCCCAGCTGTGCCATCACGATCGCCATGTCGGCCTCGGTGACGGTGTCCATCGCCGAGGACAGGATCGGGATGTTGAGCGCGATGTCGCGCGTCAGCCTCGTGCGCGTGTCCGCCTCGCCGGGGAGCACCGCGGACTCGGCGGGCGTCAGCAGCACGTCGTCGAAGGTGAGGCCGAGGCGGATATCCATGAGGCGCCGAATCCTTGGGAGCGAGGAGTGGCGCGCCATGTAACCGCGTTCCCCGCATCTCGCTAGGCCCCCCGCCCCGCACCGGCTATGATCGCGGCGTGGACGCGGTGAGACCGCGGGGGAGAGAGACGATGACGGTGACGCTGGCCCTGTTGTTCCTGGCTTTGGTCGTCTTCTACCTGCTGACGAGCATCAAGATCGTCCGCCAGGGCTATCAGTACACGATCGAGCATTTCGGCCGCTACACCGGCACCGCCGCGCCCGGCTTCAACTTCTACCCCGCCTTCTTCTACCGCGTCGGCCGGCGCGTGAACATGATGGAGCAGGTGATCGACATTCCCGGGCAGGAGATCATCACCAAGGACAATGCGATTGTCTCGACCGACGGCGTGGTGTTCTTCCAAGTGCTCGACGCCGCCAAGGCGGCCTATGAGGTGTCCGACCTCTATGTCGCGCTGCTCCAGCTGACGACCACGAACCTGCGCACCGTGATGGGGTCGATGGACCTCGACGAGACGCTGTCCAAGCGCGACGAGATCAACGCGCGGCTGCTCTCGGTGGTGGACCACGCCACCGTCCCGTGGGGCGTCAAGATCACCCGCGTCGAGATCAAGGACATCCGCCCGCCCGCCGATATCGTCGCCGCGATGGGCCGGCAGATGAAGGCCGAGCGCGAGAAGCGCGCCAACATCCTCGACGCCGAGGGATCGCGCGCCTCCGAGATCCTGCGCGCCGAGGGGCAGAAGCAGGCGCGCATCCTCGAGGCCGAGGGCCGGCGCGAGTCGGCCTATCGCGACGCCGAGGCGCGCGAGCGCGCGGCGGAGGCCGAGGCCAAGGCGACGCAGGTGGTGTCGGACGCGATCGCCGCGGGCGGGACGCAGGCGATCAACTATTTCGTCGCGCAGAAATATGTCGAGGCGGTCGGCAAGTTCGCCACCAGTCCGAACGCCAAGACCATACTGTTCCCGGTCGAGGCGACGCAGTTGATCGGCACGCTGGGCGGGATCGGCGAGCTGACCAAGAGCGTGCTCGCGGCCAAGGACCCGCCCGAGCCGCCGCTCGACCTGCCGCGCTCGGCGCTCGATCCGCGGTGATGGGCTGGGACTGGCTGGGCGACCCCGGCGCGGCGTGGCTCGCGGCGGCGCTGCTGCTCGGCATCGCGGAGCTGGCGGTGCCGGGCGTGTTCCTCGTCTTCCTCGCGCTCGCGGCGGCGGTGACCGCGGCGATCAGCTACGCGCTGGCACCGCTGCCGCTCGCGGCGCAGTTGGTCTGCTTCGCGCTCTGGAGCGCGGTGGCGGTGATCGTGGGGCGGCGTTGGTACCGCGACTATCCGGTCGGCGGCGGGGACGAACGCCTCAACGACCGCGCCGCCCGACTCGTCGGCGAGGTGACGCGGCTGGAGAGCGCGATCGTCGACGGCCGCGGCCGCGTCGCCGTGGGTGATGGGAGCTGGCCCGCGCGCGGCCCTGACCTGCCCGCGAACGCGCGCGTGCGCATCGTCGCGGTGCGCGACGGCGTGGTCAGCGTGGAGGAAGCGTGAGGGCGTCGCCCGCGGTGTTGCGGAGGAGGTGCCCCCGAAACCGGCGTCATCCTGAACTCGTTTCAGGATTCACCGTGCCGCGCACTCAGCGGCGGTAGGCGTAGGCAGGAGCGTGAATCCTGAAACGAGTTCAGGATGACGCTAGGTAGGAAGACGCTTTCGCGGGCCATCGCCGCCGCCCGCTCACGCCTCGCTCCTCAGTGCGGCAGGCCGTAGCGCGTCACCAGCGACTCGAACGTCTCGTCGGTCAGCGGCGAGAGGAACTGGCAGCCCGCCACCAGATCGTCGGCCCAGACGACGATCGCCGCGACCACGCCCAGCCCCGGTATGGTGAGCCAGATCGACTCGTCGCGCGCCATGGCGGAGAAGGTCAGCAGCCGACAGCCGTGCAGCGAGAGGTCCATGACCTTGCACAGGGTGCGCGCCATGCCGCTCTGCTCGACCGGTGCCGAGACGGCGACGGGGGCGCGGCGTCCGCGTCGGACGGGGCGCTCGGCGGGGGCATATTCGGCAGCGAACATGGCGGCGATGCTACGCCGCCATGCCTAACAACAGGTTTACTTACGCAGCGTGAGCCCGCCGCCGAAGCGCTTGTTGAAGCGCGCGACCTGGCCACCCTGGTCGAGCATCTGACCCTTGCCGCCGGTCCAGGCCGGATGCGCGAGCGGATCGATCTCGAGCGTCATCACGTCGCCTTCCTTGCCCCAGGTGGAGCGAGTCTCGTAGACGGTGCCGTCGGTCATCTGCACCTTGATCATGTGATAGTCGGGGTGGGTATCGTTCTTCACGGTCACGCTCCTGAGCGGCTGGTTCCGACCAGCCTGGGACAGCAAGCCGCGCGCCCTACAGCGCGCGCTCGGCAAAGTCAAAGTGCGGTGGAGTGGTGCTACGCCGCGGCGGGCGGGTCGGCGATCATCGCGGTGAAGTTCGCCTCGGCGGCGACCGCGCCGTCGATCTTCGCGACGCCGGCGAACTTGCACACGGACGACCGCTTCTGGACGAACTCCACCTCGAGCGAGAGCAGCACGCCGGGCTCCACCGGCTTGCGGAACTTCGCGCCCTCGATCGCCATGAAATACACCAGCTTGCCCGAGCCGGCGAGGCCGAGGCTCTCGACCGCGAGCACGCCGGCGGCCTGCGCCAGCGCCTCGACGATCAGCACGCCCGGCATGATCGGGCGGCCGGGGAAATGCCCCTGGAAGAAGCTCTCGTTGATCGACACCGCCTTGGTGGCGCGGATCGAGCGGTCGCGCACCAGCGTCTCGACGCGATCGACGAGCAGCATCGGGTAGCGATGCGGCAGCAGCGCCATCACGCGGGTGACGTCGAGCGGGCCGATCGGCCCGCCCGACTCACCGTCCGCCCCGCCGGGCGACTGACCGAGCGGGGCGTCGCTCATCGGCCGGTCGGCGCGCGATTGCTGGTCGCGGGCGCGGGCGTGGCGGCCGGCGCCGCGGCGGGAGCGCCGCCGTCCTGCTGGCCCGGCTGCCAGTTGGCCGGCGGGGTGATGCCGACGGTCGGCACGGTGCGGTCGAGCTCGGCGGTGATCGCCGAGGTGATGTCCGCGGTCGGGTTGGCGAACAGCGCCGCGTTCGGGCGCAGCAGCAGGCTGACGTTCTTGGCGCGCGCCGCGGCGCTCACCGCGTCCTGCAGCTTGGCCGAGATCTGCTCGATCGCGTAGGACTGCGCGCGCGAGGCGGGCGCGGTGAGGCGCTGCAGCTCGGCGTTGGCGGTCTGCTCGCGCGTCTGGATCGCCTGCGCCTGGGTGCGCAGCGAGGCCTCGGTCGCGCCGGGGGCGGCGGCGGCCTTCTGATAAGCGGCGACGAGCGGCTGGAGCTCGGTCTGGATCGCCTGGCGACGCGTGTTCGCCTGGTCGAGCTGCGCCTTGTACTGCGTCTGGATCTGCGTGCGCGCGGTCGCCCAGGCCTTGGAATTGGCGACCGCCGCCTCGGGATCGGCGACGGCGACGCCGCCGACCTGCGCGGTCGCGGCGGGGGCGCTGAGCGCGGCCGGCGCGACGAGCGCGGCGGCGAGCAGGAGGTGCTTGAAGGTGGTCATCAGAACTGAGTCCCTACGTTGAAGGTGATGAGCTTCTTGTCGTCGCCGGGCTGGGTCAGCAGTGCCTTGGCGAGATCGATGCGGAGCGGGCCGAACGGCGAGTTCCAGTTCACCCCGATGCCGACCGACAGACGCGGCCGCGCCGAATTGCCGAGGAAGGTCTCGACGAACGGCTGCGAGGCGATCTGCGCGGTGTTGGGCACCACGCCGTTACAGCCGCCGCTCGCGCCCGGAATGCCGGCGGCGCAGGTGGTGGAAACGCTGAGACCGTCGGCATTGGTATAATAATAGAGCGGTTGGCCCGCACCGTTCACGACCGGCAGCGGCAATAGCACGGTATTGCCGTTGGCGTCCGTCGTCTTCGGGAAGACCGCGGTCAGCTCCGGCCGCGTGATGTTGAACAGGCTGCCGACCTGCGCGTAGATCGACGGACGCAGCCCCAGCTCGCGCGCGCCCGAGCCGAGCGGGATCTCGATCTCGAAGCGGCCGAGATAATAAGCCGTGCCGCCCAGCGCGTCGTCGACGATCTGGTCGCGGTCGGTGATCAGCACCTGCGCACCATTGGCGTCCGTGGTGAAATACTGGCGCTTCACGCGCGGGCCGACGCCGCGGATGTCGAAGCCGCGGAACTGCGGCTCGCCCAGATAGAAGCGGTCAGTGATGCGAACGCGATCGACCCCGATCCCGCGCGATCGCTCCAGCGAGCGGATATAGCCGCCCTCGCCGACGATCGAGGCGATGAAGCCGCTGCCGATGTTCCAGAACTTCGACCCTTCGACGCGGCTGCGGACATATTTCACGTCGCCGCCCAGCCCGGCGAAATCCTGGCTGAACACGAAGCGCTGACCCGCCGTGGGGCGCAGCCGGCTGTTGAGGCTGTCGTAGATCAGCGAGTAGCCGACCATCGAGGTGAGCCGGTTGCCCAGCGCCTCGCAGAGATAGCGACCCGCCTTGAGGAAGTCGCACTGGCCGTTGGTGAAGAAGGTGTTCTGATCGAGCCCGACCTTGTCGTAGGAGAAGGTGTAGCGGCCGGCGAGCTGCCAATATTCGGTCAGCGGCACACCGGTGCGCACCTGGAAGCCGGTCGACACCTGGCTGTAGGTGGTGCGGCGATCGTTGCCGTAGAAGTTGAAGTTGTTGTAATCGCGGCGGAACAGATCGACGCCCAGCGCGATGTTCTTGTCGAACACGTAAGGCTCGGTGAAGCCCAGCTCGATCGACTTGGAATAGCTGGAGTAATTCACGCCGGCGCGGAGCGTCTGCCCCTTGCCGCGGAAGTTGTTCTGCGTGATGTTCGCCTGGATGATGAAGCGCTCGAGGCTCGAGAAACCGGCCGAGAGCTGGAGCTCGCCGGTCGACTTCTCCTCGACATTGGCCTCCAGCACGACGCGGTCGGTCGACGAACCCGGCGTCTGCTTGATCTCGAACTTGTCCTGAAAATAGCCGAGGCTGTTGATGCGGTCCTGCGAGCGCTTCACCTGGAAGCTGTTGAACGCGTCGCCCTCGGCGAGACGCACCTCGCGGCGCACGACCTTGTCCTGCGTCTGGGTGTTGCCGGTGATGTCGATCCGCTCGACATAGGTGCGCTGCGCCTGGCCGATGTGGAAGTTGATCGACATCGTGTGCGCTTCGGAGTCGCGCTGATACTCGGGCTGCACCTCGGTGAAGGCATAGCCGAACAGGCCGGCGGTCTCGCTGAGATGCTCGATCGTGTCTTCGACCAGCTTGGCGTTGTACCAATCGCCCTTCTTCACCGCGAGCGTGGCGGCCATCTTCTTGCCGTCGAAGTCGCGAATGTCGCTATCGACGGTGACGTCGCTGAACTTGTAGCGCTCGCCCTCCTCCACCACATAGGTGATGATGAAGTCCTTGCGATCGGGTGTCAGCTCGGCGACCGCCGAGGTGACCCGGAAGTCCGCATAGCCCTCGGTGAGGTAGAATTGGCGCAGCTTCTGCTGGTCATAGGCAAGGCGGTCCTGGTCGTAGGACGTGCCCGAGGACAGCAGGCGGAAGAAGCGCGCCTCCTTGGTGGCCATCTGCGCGCGCAGCTTGCCGTCGTCGAACACCTTGTTGCCGATGATGTTGATCTGGCGGACCTTGGACTTCGGCCCCTCGCTCACCTCGAAGATCACGTCGACGCGGTTCTGGTCGAGGCTGACCATCTTGGGCTGCACCGTCGCGGCGAACCGGCCCTGGCGGCGGTACAGCTCGATGATCCGCGCGACGTCGGCGCGCACCGCCGAGCGGGTGAAGATCTGGCGCGGCTTGAGCCGGACCTCCTTGCCGATCTTGTCTTCCTTGAGGCGCTTGTTGCCCTCGAAGATGACGCGGTTGATGATCGGATTCTCGCGCACGCGGATCACAATATTGCCGGTCGCGGCGCCGTCGATGAACACGTCGGCGAAGAGGTCGCTGGCGTAGAGGTCCTTGATCGCCTGATCGAGCGTCTCGTTGGTGTACGGCTCGCCCTGGCGCAGCTTGGTATAGCTGAGCGCGGTCTCGGGCTCGATCCGCTGCGTTCCCTCGACGCGCAGCGAGGTGATCGTGCGCGGCGCCTGCGGCGCGGCCGGTGCGGCGGCAGCGGCGGCGGGCGCCTGCGCGGCCGGAGTCGCGGCGGGCGCGGGGCGGGTCTGCGCCGCGGCGGCGAGCGGCACGCCGGCCAGCATCGTGCAGCCCAGCAAGGTCGCCGAGGCACGCGCCCGCGAAGTTGAAACGTTCAGCACCGTCACCTAAATCCCACCCGAGAGAAACCGCCGTGCATGCGGGCCGCGCCGCCCTGCCTTACCTTGCTCACCCGATCAAGCCGGCCAGATGCTGCCATAGCCCGCGGTTGCCCAGGTCGTTGAACGTCACCAGCAGCATCAGCGCGAGCACCGCCGCCAGCCCGCCGCGGAACGCCCATTCGACCAGCTGCGGCGGCGCCGGTTTCCGCCGCACCGCCTCGATCGCGTAGAAGAGCAGGTGACCGCCATCGAGCATCGGCACTGGCAAAAGATTGATGAACCCGAGATTGATCGACACGAGCGCGATCAGGAAGACGAACTCCTCCGGCCCCAGCGCGAACTGCTCGCCCGAGGCCTTGGCGATCGAGAGCGGCCCGCCCAATTCCTTCACCGAGCGGCGCCCGGTGACGATCTGGCCGATCGTCTCGACCATCATCCCGACGATCTGGCCGGTGCGCCGCACCGCGACGACCGGTGCCTCGAACACGCCGACTTCGGTGATCACCGGCGTCGTCGGCGCGATGCCGAGCAGGCCGACGCGATATTCGTTGCCGAAGCGATCGCGCTGCAGCTGCGTACCGATCGTCGCGTCCACCGCGGCGGCGCGGTCGCCCCGGACATAATCGACGCGGACGCGCTCGCCCGCGCGGATCTTCACGTAGCGGACCATGTCCTCGAACGTGTCCATCTCGCGCCCGCCGAGCGCGGTGACCCGGTCGCCCGCGCGCAGGCCGGCGGCCGCGGCGGCGGTGCCGGGCAGCGCCTCGCCCACCACCGCCGGCGTGCGCGCGTCGCCATAGGCCAGCGCGAAGCCGGCGAGGATGAGCACCGCCAGCACGAAATTGACGATCGGGCCGGCGGCGACGACGATCGCGCGCTGCCACACCGGCTTGGCCTGGAAGGTGCGCGCGCGCTCCTCGGCGGGCAGCGCGAGCCACTCGGGGCCGGGCTGGCTCGCCGGGTTCATGTCGCCGGCGAAGCGGACGTAGCCGCCGAGCGGCAGCCAGGCGAGCTTCCACCGCGTGCCGCGGCGATCGGTCCAGCCGGCGATCTCGCGCCCGAAGCCGATCGAGAAAGCCTCGGCATGCACCCCGAACCAGCGCCCGGCGAGATAATGGCCCATCTCGTGGACGAAGACGAGCGGGCCGATCACCAGGACAAAGGCCAGAGCGGTGATCAATACGCCAGGGGTCTGGATCAAGCGACGCAATCCTTCACGCGCTCGCCGGCTCTCCTTCGCGCTTCCGCGTCGATCGCGAGCACCGCGTCGAGCGTCTCCGGCGCGGCCGGGTCGTAGCGTTGTAGCGTATCGTCGACGATTGCGGCAATTTCAAGAAAGCCGATCGCGCCCGCCAGGAAAGCGGCGACCGCCACCTCGTTCGCGGCGTTGAGGATCGCCGGCCGCGCCCCGCCCGCCTCGGCAGCGTCGCGCGCCAGCGTCAGCGCGTGGAAGCGCAGCGCGTCGGGCGCCTCGAAGTCGAGCCGGCCGAGCCTGACGAGGTCGAGCGGTTCCATCGGCGTCGCCATCCGCTCGGGCCAGGCGAGGCAGTGCGCGATCGGCACGCGCATGTCGCTCGGGCCGAGCTGCGCCAGCATCGAGCCGTCGACGTAATCCACCATCGAGTGGATCACCGACTGGCGATGGATCACGATCTCGATCCGCTCGGGCGGCACCGGGAACAAGCGCGCCGCCTCGATCAGCTCGAGGCCCTTGTTCATCATCGTCGCGCTGTCGACCGAGATCTTGGCGCCCATCGACCAGTTCGGGTGCGCCACCGCCTGCGCGGGCGTCACCGCCGCCATCTGCTCGAGCGTCCAGTCGCGGAACGGCCCGCCGCTCGCGGTCAGGATGATCCGGCGCACGCTCTCGGGGCGGGTCGGGTCGAGGCACTGGAACACCGCATTGTGCTCGCTGTCGGCGGGCAGCAACGTGGCGCCGTGGGTCGCCGCGGCGGCGGTGATGATGTCGCCGGCGGAGACCAGCGGCTCCTTGTTGGCCAGCACCACCGTGCCGCCGCGCTCGATCGCGGCCAGCGTCGGCCGCAGCCCGGCGCAGCCGACGATCGCGCCCATCGTCCAGTCCGCGCCCGCGGCGGCGGCGTCGCATACCGCCTGCGCCCCCCCGGCGACCGCGGTGCTCGTACCGGCGAGCGCGTCGCGCAGCGCGGGCAGGCACGACTCGTCCGCCACCACCGCCAGCTCGGCCGCGGTGCGCCGCGCCGCCGCGGCGAGCCGCTCGACGTCGCCATTGGCGGTGAGCGCGACGACGCGGAAGCGATCGGGCTCGCGCTCGACGAGGTCGAGCGTCGAGGTACCGACCGAGCCGGTCGCTCCCAGGATCGAGACGGTCCTCACCCGAACGCGCCCAGCGAGACGACCAGCAAGGCCGCGACCGGCGCCACCGGCACCAACCCGTCGAGCCGGTCGAGCACGCCACCGTGGCCCGGCAGGATGTTGCCCGAGTCCTTCACGCCGGCGCGGCGCTTCAGCCAGCTCTCGTAGAGGTCGCCCGCCTGCGCCAGCACCGCGAGCAGCGGCGAGGCGAGCGCGAGCACCAGCGGCAGTCCCGCGGCCGCGTGCAGCAGCGCCCCGAGCGCGGTGGCCGCCGCGGCGCCGCCGATCAGCCCGGCCCAGGTCTTGTTGGGGCTGAGCCGCGGCGCCAGTTTGGGGCCGCCGATCGAACGGCCGGCGAAGAAGGCGCCGATGTCGCACGCCCAGACCAGCGACATCGCCCAGAAGGTCTCGAGCAGCCCCTCCCCCTGCCGCCGCAGCACCACCAGCGCGAGCACGGGCAGCGCGCAATAGACCACGCCGAGCGCGAGCTGCGGCAGCCGCGTGACGATGGCGACGAAGAAGGCCGCCCCCGCGATCAGCCCGAGCGTGAAGAAGGGTCGCGGCTCGATGATCAGCCACGCCGGCGCCATCGTCGCCAGCGGCACGCTCAGCGCGAATTGCGCCAGCCGCTTGGTCTTGGGCGGCACCTTCTCCAGGTCCGACCATTCCGCCATCATGAACAGCGCGATCACCACCGCGAGCAGCCAGAAGGCGATGTCGCCCAGCACCAAAGCGACGCTCGCCACCGCGATCATCGCGACGCTGGCGATCATGCGCAGCCGCAGGTTGGACGGGGTCCGCAGCTTGGCGTCGGGCGTCGGCTCGGTCATGCGGGGCGGGTCACAGCCCGCCGTAGCGGCGCTGGCGTTTGCCGAACGAGTCGAGCGCGGCGGCGAGCGCGGCGGCGTCGAAATCGGGCCACAGCGTGTCGACGAACAGCAGCTCGGCATAGGCCGCCTGCCACAGCAGGAAATTGGACAGGCGCTGCTCGCCCGAAGTGCGGATCAGCAGATCGAGCGGCGGCAGGTCGCGCGTCTCCAGCTCGGCCTCGATCGCGACGGCGTCGATCGTCTCGGGCGCGAGGCCGTCGCGCGCGGCGCGCTCGGCGAGGCGGCGGGCGGCGGTGACCAGCTCGGCCTGCGCGCCATAGTTGAGCGCGATCGCGAGGATCGGCCCGGTGTTGGCGGCGGTGCGCGCCAGCGCGTCGTCGACCAGCTCGACCACGTCGGCGGGGAAGCGGCGGTAGTCGCCGAGCACGCGCAGCCGCACATTCTCGCGCACCAGTTCGGCGAGGTCGTTGCGGATGAAGAATTTGAGCAGCTTCATCAGCGCGCCGACCTCCTCCTCCGGGCGGCGCCAATTCTCCGAGGAGAAAGCGTAGAGCGTCAGCGCTTCCAGGCCCATCGCGCGCGCGGCGCGGGTTACCGAGCGCACCGCCTCGACCCCGGCGCGATGGCCGGCGGCGCGCGGCAGATGGCGCTGCGCCGCCCAGCGGCCGTTGCCGTCCATGATGATGGCGACGTGGCGCGGCAGCACCGCGGGCGCCTCGCGCGGCATCGCGGCGGTCGCCATCACCCCTCCCCCCCAGGCGCGAGCGACGTCACTTGTTGAGGATTTCCTTTTCCTTGGCGGCCGAGACCGAGTCGATGTCGGCGATCGTCGCGTCGGTCAGCTTCTGCACCTCGGTCTCGAGCCGCTTGCGCTCGTCCTCGGAGATCACGCCCTTCTTCTCGTCGGTCTTGAGCGCGTCCATGCCGTCGCGGCGGACGTTGCGCACCGCGATCTTGGCCTTCTCCGAATATTGCCCGGACAGCTTGGCGAGCTCCTTGCGGCGCTCCTCGGTCAGGTCGGGGATCGGCAGGCGCAGAGTCTGGCCGTCGTTGATCGGGTTGAGCCCGAGCCCGGCGGAGCGGATCGCCTTCTCGACCGGGCCGACGTTGCTCTTGTCCCACACCTGCACCGACAGCATGCGCGATTCCGGCACCGACACGGTCGCCACCTGGTTGAGCGGCATGTGCGCGCCATAGACCTCGACCGTCACCGGATCGAGCAGCGAGGTCGAGGCGCGGCCAGTGCGCAAGCCGCCGAGGTCACCCTTGAGCGACTCCACCGCGCCGTTCATGCGGCGCTCGAGGTCGTTCTTGTCATACGCGGGCATCGGTCGTCTCCACTTCCTTCTGCACCACCGTCGAGACGCCCTCGCCGCGCAGCACGGCGGCAAAGTTGCCGTGCTCGCGTATGTTGAACACGACGATGGGAATGTTCGAATCCCGGCACAGCGCCACGGCGCTGGCGTCCATCACCTTGAGGTTCTTGGCCAGCACCATGTCATAGCTGACCGTCTCGTAGCGGGTCGCCTGCGGGTCCTTCTTCGGGTCGGCGTCGTAGACGCCGTCCACCGACGTGCCCTTGAACAGCGCGTCGCAGTTCAGCTCGGCAGCACGCAGCGCGGCGCCCGAATCGGTGGTGAAGAAGGGCGAGCCCACACCGGCGGCGAAGATCACGACCCGCCCCTTCTCCAGGTGGCGTTCGGCGCGGCGGCGGATGAACGGCTCGCACACCGACTGCATCGGGATGGCGGACTGGACGCGCGTGTCGACGCCGATCTGCTCGAGCGCGTTCTGCACCGCGAGCGCGTTCATGACGGTGGCGAGCATGCCCATATAATCGGCGGTGCCGCGCTCGAAGCCCTTGGCCGCGGCGGCGAGACCGCGGAAGATATTGCCCCCGCCGACGACGATGCACAGCTCATAGCCCTGCGCCTTCACGTCCGCGATCTCCTCCGCGACGCGCGCGGTGACCGCGGGATCGATCGCGAGACCGCCCTCGCCCATCAGCACTTCGCCGGAGAGTTTCAGCAGGATGCGTTTGTAGCGGGGCTGGGTCATCGGGTCTCGTTATGCAGGGGGCGGAGCGGCGCGGACCCTAGGCGGCGGGTCGGCGGCTGGCAATGGGTTGACACAGTCGGGGAGACGGCAGGTGCGTTCAGACGCGGTGCGCCATCCTGACTTCATCGGCGCCATTGCCGTCGCTGCCGCGACTGCCGTCACTGCCGTCACTGCCGTCACTGCCGTCATTATCGACACTGCCGACATTATCGTCACTGCCGTCATCCCGAACTCGTTTCGGGATCCACGGTGCCGCGGACCCAAGAGCGGCGGCTCTTGCGTAAGGGTGGATCCTGAAACGAGTTCAGGATGACGGCGGGTTGAGTTCAGGATGACGGCGGGTTGATGGGGCAAGTCAGCCACATCACCCGCCATTCGACAATGGGAGCGGATCGCCCCCCCCCAAACGCGAACCGCCGCCCCGGCACTTCAACCGGGACGGCGGCGCATCATCCAAAACGGACGGTCGGCGTCAGACCGTCTGCGGCACGCCCGAGGCGGCGGCGACCTCGGCGGCGAAGTCGGAGACCTCCTTCTCGATGCCCTCGCCGAGCTGGAAGCGAACATAGTCCACCAGCTTGATCTCGGCGCCGGCGTCCTTGCCCGCCTTGGCGACGACGTCGCTGATCTTGGTCTTGCCGTCCATCACGAACAGCTGGCTGACCAGCGCATGCTCCTTGCGGTACTTGGCGATCGAACCCTCGACCATCTTGGCGATGATGTCGGCTGGCTTGCCCGACTCACCCGCCTTCTCGGCCGCGATCGCGCGCTCGCGCTCGATCTCGGCCTCGTCGAGGTCCTCCTCGTTGAGCGCCTTGGGGAAGGCCGCCGCGATGTGCATCGCCAGCTGCTTGCCGAGGCCCTGCAGCACCTCGTCCGACGCCGCGCTCTCGAGCGCGACGAGCACGCCGATCTTGCCCAGACCCGGCGCCTGCTGGTTGTGGACATAGGCCACGACCGCACCCTGGCTCACCGACAGCGAGCGCGCGCGGCGGATCGACTGGTTCTCGCCGATCGTCGCGATATTGTTGGTCAGCGCCTCGGCGACGGTGGTGCCCGACGGCATCTGCGCCGCCTTGATCGCCTCGACGTCGCCGCCGCTGGCGAGCGCGATCTGGGTGACCTCGCGGACGAAGTTCTGGAACTGCTCGTTCTTGGCGACGAAGTCGGTCTCCGAGTTGACCTCGACCGCGGCGCCCTTGGTGCCGCTCACCGCGACGCCGACCAGGCCCTCGGCCGCGGTACGGCTCGACTTCTTCTGCGCGGCCGCGAGGCCCTTGGTGCGCAGCCAGTCCAGCGCGGCGTCCATGTCGCCCGAGGTCTCGCTGAGCGCCTTCTTGCAGTCCATCATGCCCGCGCCGCTCTTCTCGCGCAGGTCCTTGACCATCGCTGCCGTGATATCGGCCATCGTCTTGTCCTCAGCTGGTTTTTGCATCGACGCGCGACGATCGGTGAATCGCCGCGCGCCGAGGGGAAATGAGGGAGGCCGCGGCTTAGGCAGCCTCCGTGACAATCGTGCGTCCGCGCGAGCGCCGCCCGCGCGGACACGCGGGTCAGGCGGCGGCGGGCTCGGCCGCGGGCGTCTCGACCGTGAGCGCCTCCTCGGCGGGCGGCTCGCTCATCGCGCCCAGGTCGACGCCACGGCCGGCCTGCTGCTGCTGGTTGCCGCGCGTCGCCGCGATGGCGATCGCCTCGCAGTACAGGCGGATGGCACGCGCCGCGTCGTCATTCGCGGGCACCGGGAAGGCGATGCCGTCGGGCGACACGTTCGAGTCGAGGATCGCCACGACCGGGATGCCGAGCGTGTTGGCCTCCTTGATCGCGAGCTCCTCCTTGTTGGCGTCGATCACGAACATCACGTCCGGGATGCCGCCCATGTCGCGGATGCCGCCGAGCGACAGCTCGAGCTTGTCGCGCTCGCGGGTGAGCTGCAGCACTTCCTTCTTGGTGAGGCCGGCGGTGTTGCCCGACAGCTGCTCCTCGAGCGCCTTGAGGCGCTTGATCGAGTTGCTGATCGTCTTCCAGTTGGTCAGCATGCCGCCGAGCCAGCGGTGATTGACGAAATGCTGGCCGGCACGGCGCGCCGCCTCGGCGACCGGCTCCTGCGCCTGGCGCTTGGTGCCGACGAACAGCACCTTGCCGCCCGAGGCGACCGACGAGCTGACGAAGTCGAGGGCGCGCGCGAACAGCGGCACGGTCTGCGACAGGTCGATGATGTGGACGCCGTTGCGCTCGCCGAAGATGTAGGGCTTCATCTTCGGGTTCCAGCGGTGCGTCTGGTGGCCGAAGTGAGCGCCGGTCTCAATGAGCTGCTGCATCGTGACGACAGGTGCCGCCATAATCAAATTCCTTCCGGTTAAGCCTCTGGGAAGCGAGTGACGCGGCCTGAAAGGCGGCGCACCGGTAGCTGATGCTTCCCATGCGGGGTTGAGGGGCGCGCCTTAGCCGATCGGTGGAACGATCGCAAGCGGGAGAACAAACGCTTGACAGGCGTGAACATAGTTGGAACAAGGCTGTGGAACACAGGGTGAACGGCAGAAGCGCGGTACGAACGTTTCGGTGCCGGATCGGACCAGTACCGATCTGACATTGATCTCGGAACCCTCTGGCAATGCAGAGGTTCTACTGGCCAAGCCGCGGAACGGGAGTCGAACAATGATGACGGTGATGACCCTCGCGATCTTCGGCGGCGCGCTCTCGACCGTGGGCTATGCGCTCCACGCGACGCTGGCGCCCAATCTCGACAAGATCGTCGGCGCGCTGCGCGGCGAGATGGCGGCGGCGCGCCCGGCCCCGCTCGCGACGCTGGTGCGTGCCGAGCGGCGGATCGCGGTCAGGCGCTGGGCGGGGTCGGCGGTGCCGGCAGTGGCGCCGCTCCGCCAGCGCGGAGCCGCCTGACCCGCGCGTAGCTCGCGACGCTGAACGGCATGGCCAGCAGATAGGCGATGCCCGCGGCCGCGGCGGTCTGCCACGGCGCGCTCACCGCCGCCGCCCCCACCGCCACCACGACCGCGATCGCCTCGAACCGGATATTGGGGCGCAGCCGCAGCGACGACCAGGAAAAGGTCGCGAGACTCGACACCATCAGCAGCGCGATGCCCACCGTCCAGGGCGCGACCAGCCGCGGGTCGCGCAGCAACGGCTCCTCGGTGACGAACCACAGGAACAACGGCAGCATCGCCAGCCCGGCCCCCGCCGGTGCGGGCACGCCGGTGAGGAAGCCGGCCGATTTGTGCGGCTGGTCGTCGGCGTCGATATTGGCGTTGAAGCGTGCGAGTCGCAGCGCGCAGAACACCGCCAGCACCAGTGCCGCCATCCAGCCGAAGCGCGGCAGCGCGTGGAGCGACCACAGGTACAGGATCAGCGCCGGCGACACGCCGAACGAGATCGCGTCGGACAGCGAGTCGAGTTCGGCGCCGAAGCGGCTCTCGCCGTGGAGCATGCGCGCGACGCGCCCGTCGAGTCCGTCGAGCACGCCCGCGAGCAGCACCATCGTCACCGCCAGCTCCCAATGGCCCGAGATCGCGAAGCGGATCCCCGACAGGCCGGAGCAGAGCGCCAGCGCGGTCACTGCGTTGGGCGCGACCGCGCGCAGCGGGAGTCCCCCGGGCGGGCGACGCAGCGGGCGGCGGACGGGGCGGCGCATGCTTACTGCGCGACGCCGCTGACGCGCTCGGCGCCGAAGCGCGCCAGCACGGTCTCGCCCGCGATCGCGCGCTGGCCGAGTGCCACCTGCGGCGCATAGCCCTCGGGCAGGTAGACGTCGACGCGGCTGCCAAAGCGGATGAGGCCGACGCGCTGGCCGGCGGCGACGATGTCACCGATCTTGGCGAAGCCGACGATGCGGCGCGCCACCAGGCCCGCGATCTGGGTGAAGCCGACGCGCCGGCCGTCGAAACCCTCGACGACGAAATGCTGGCGCTCATTCTCCTCGGACGCCTTGTCGAGATCGGCGTTGAGGAACTTGCCCGAGATATACACGACCTGGCGGATCGTCCCCGCGATCGGCGAGCGGTTGATATGGACGTCGAACACCGACATGAACACCGACACGCGCACCATCGGCATGTCGCCGAGGTCGCCGATCAACTCGCGCGGGACGGGCACGCGCTCGATCATCGTGATCAGCCCGTCGGCGGGCGAGACGATCAGCTCGTCGCCCACCGGCGTGGTGCGTACGGGATCGCGGAAGAAGGCGGCGACCCAGAGCGTGAGCCCCAGGAAGGGCCAGAAGAACACCTTGGACACGATCGTCATCAGCAGCGTGATGCCGAAGGCGATCGCGGTGAACTTCTGTCCTTCGGGGTGGACGGCGGGAAAGCGCCACTTCACGGTCGTGGTGACGACCGGCGGCTTGTCGAGCGAAGTCATCGCTTCGTCCTATCGACCGGCGCGCGCGGTGACAACGCGCTTGCTCGCCGGCGTCACCGTCACAGGTTAGTCGTCCGGCACCAGCGGTAATGCGCGCCGGCGCGCAGGTCGGTGTAGCTGGTGCGGCTGTCGACGCGGATCTTGAGCCGCTCGGCGGCGCGATACTGGCGCGGGCCGCCATATTGCACGCAGCTCTGCCGCAGCGTGTAACGCTGGCCGATGCGGGCGAGGACGCGCGCGTGGCACTGGCCGGCCTTGCTCGAACCGATCCCGTCGCCCCGGTAGTCGCGCAGCGCCACGTTGGGCGCGCCGCGGCACGGCGTCCCGGCCTCGACATAATAGCCGCGGGTGAGCGGCAGCGTGTCGGCGAGCGCCGGCGCCGGGAGCAGGAGGGCGAGGAGAGCGGGGTAGCGGATCGTTCGCATCGCGACACGAACGGTGATGCGAGCGAAAGGGTCCCGCGGCATCGCGGCCGGTAGCTCCTGACCTCTGGTTCGAGCGGCATCCTCTCCCCCCAGCGTCATCCTGAACTCGTTTCAGGATCCACCGTCCCGCAGGCACCGCCACTGCTGAGTGTGCGGCACGGTGGATCCTGAGACGAGCTCAGGATGACGGCGGGAAGAGAGAGGCGCACGAGCTTACCCCCCCGGTTGATCCCCCGCGCCCTTGCCCCTATCGACCGCGGCAACGCTTCTCAGCAAGGACACCGGCATGGCCAAGATCAAGGTGAAGACGCCCGTCGTGGAGATCGACGGCGACGAGATGACGCGCATTATCTGGGAGTGGATCCGCGAGCGCCTGATCAAGCCGTACCTCGATATCGACCTCGACTATTACGACCTCGGCATCGAGCACCGCGACGCCACCGACGACGCCGTCACGGTGGAGAGCGCCAAGGCGATCCAGAAGTACGGCGTCGGCGTGAAGTGCGCCACGATCACGCCCGACGAGGCGCGCGTCGAGGAGTTCGGCCTCAAGAAGATGTGGCGCTCGCCCAACGGCACGATCCGCAACATCCTCGGCGGCGTGGTCTTCCGCGAGCCGATCGTAATGAAGAACGTGCCCCGCCTGATCCCGGGCTGGACCCACCCGATCGTGGTTGGCCGTCACGCCTTCGGCGACCAGTATAAGGCGACCGACTTCAAGGTGCCCGGCAAGGGCAGACTGACGATGAAGTGGGAAGGCGAGAGCGGCGAGACGATCGAGCACGAGGTGTTCGACTTCCCCTCGGCCGGCGTCGCCATGGGCATGTACAACCTCGACGAGTCGATCCGCGACTTCGCGCGCGCCTCGCTCAACTACGGCCTGGGCCGCAACTGGCCGGTGTATCTCTCGACCAAGAACACCATCCTGAAGGCCTATGACGGCCGCTTCAAGGACATCTTCGCCGAGGTGTACGAGAGCGAGTTCGTCGACCAGTTCAAGGCCGCGGGCATCGTCTACGAGCATCGCCTGATCGACGACATGGTCGCCTCGGCGCTGAAGTGGAACGGCGAGTTCGTCTGGGCCTGCAAGAATTACGACGGCGACGTGCAGTCCGACCAGGTCGCGCAGGGCTTCGGCTCGCTCGGGCTGATGACCTCGGTGCTGATGACGCCCGACGGCAAGACGATCGAGGCCGAGGCGGCGCACGGCACCGTCACCCGCCACTATCGCCAGCATCAGCAGGGCAAGGCAACCTCGACCAACCCGATCGCCTCGATCTTCGCCTGGACCGGCGGGCTCAAGTATCGCGGCAAGTTCGACGGCACGCCCGACGTCACCCGCTTCGCCGAGACGCTGGAGCAGGTCTGCGTCGAGACGGTCGAGAGCGGCGACATGACCAAGGACCTCGCGATCCTGATCGGGCCGGACCAGAAGTGGATGACCACCGAGCAGTTCTTCGAGGCGGTGCGCGTCAACCTCGAGAAGAAGATGGCCGCCTGGGCCTGACGTGAGAGAGGGCGGCGCGTCTCGGCGCGCCGCCCTCCGAGTGGCGCCGGTCGCGCGTGACGCGCCGATCAGATCAGCGGTGGCGACGAGGCTCTCCTCCCCACCGTCATCCTGAACTCGTTTCAGGATCCACGGCGCCGAACCTCAAAGGTTCATTGTCGCGGAAGCAGCTTCCTCCCGTCATCCCGGGCTCGACCCGGGATCCATGGTGCGGCGAGAACCGCCAGCGTTGCGCTCGCGGCGGGATAGATCCCGGCGCGGGGCCGGGATGACGGTGAGGGAAGACAAAGCTATCTCCCTCATCGCGGCCTATCACCCGTGGAAAGCCTCGGGGGATTAGGCGACCGAAGGTGAAAGCCGCGTTCTTGGGTCCGGCCCCACGGCTCTGCATACCTCAACGTCAGTCATGTGCGGCACGGTGGATCCTGAAACGAGTTCAGGATGACGGATGATGGATGACGAGCTGACGGGCTGACGGGCTGACGGGCTGACGGGCTGACGGATGGCGGGCTGATGCGCGATGGCGCCCCGCCCTCCACGATCTGCACTTTTTCTGCCGCTCCGCGCGACAAGTGCGACCGAACCCGCTTACAACGCCTATCATGGCAATCGGACTTCAGAATGAGGGCTTCAGCGACGCGCTCGTGATCCTCGGCGCCGCCGGGCTCGTCATCCCGGCGTTCGCGCGCTTCCGCATCAGCCCGGTGATCGGGTTCATCCTCGTCGGTGCCCTGGTCGGCCCGGCCGGGCTCGGCGCGCTGGTGCCGCGCGCGCCCTGGCTCTATTATCTCACCATCTCGGATCCCGAGGCGATCGAGCCCTTCGCCGAATTCGGTATCGTCCTGCTGCTGTTCTCGATCGGGCTGGAGCTGTCGTTCCGACGGTTATGGGCGATGCGTCAGCTCGTGTTCGGGACCGGGCCGATGCAGTTGCTCGGTTCGGCCGCGCTGGTCGGGGTCACGCTCCATTATCTCGGGCAGAATTGGAGCGGCTCGGCCGGGCTCGGGCTGGCGCTGGCACTGTCGAGCACCGCGCTGGTGCTGCCGCTGGTCGGGACGTCGAGCCCGGTCGGACGCGGCGCCTTCGCCATCCTGCTGTTCCAGGACCTCGCGCTGGTGCCGATCATCTTCGCGCTCGGCGCGATGGCGCCCACCGCGAGCGAGGGCGGGTGGGTCGGGATCGCGGGCGTCGCGCTGCGCGGCGGCCTGACCGTCGTCGCGATGTACGTCGGCGGCCGGCTGGTGCTGCCGCGCCTGTTCGCGCAGGCGGCGCGCACCAAGAGCCCGGAGCTGTTCCTCGCCGCCTCGCTGCTGGTGGTGATCGTCGCCAGCGTCGCCACCACCGCCGCGGGCCTGTCGCCGATCGTCGGCGCGCTGCTCGCCGGGCTGCTCATCGCCGAGACCGAATATCATAGCGAGGTCGAGGTGATGACCGCGCCGTTCAAGGGCCTCGCGCTCGGCGTGTTCCTCATCACCGTGGGCATGAGCCTCGATCTCAAGCTGATCCTCGCCAATTGGGTGTCGCTGCTCGCCGCGGTGGTCGGCGTGGTGAGCGCCAAGACCTTCGTGACCTATCTGCTGCTGCGCGTCGCCAACGCGCGGCGCGGCATCGCCGCCGAGACCGGGCTGCTGATGGGCAGCCCGTCCGAGACGACGCTGATCGTGCTCGCCACCGCGGCGCAGGCGCAGCTGATCCTCGGCTCCACCGCGGCCTTCTGGCAGACCGTCACCGCGATCGGGCTGACGATCACGCCGCTGCTCGCCAAGCTGGGTCGCGTCGTGTCGCGCCGGATCGAGGGACGCGATCCCCTGCCCGACGCGGTCTCGGCCGAGCAGGGCACGCGCGCGGTGGTATTCGGCTTCGGTCGCGTCGGTCAGCTCGTCGCCGACATGCTCGCGCGCCACCAGCAGGCCTTCGTCGCGGTGGAGGCGGATATCGACGCGGTCGCCGAGGCACGCGCCGCGGGCTATCCTGTGGTGTTCGGTGACGTCTCGCGCGCCGAGCTGATCGATCGGCTCGACCTCGCCAGCGCGCGCGCGCTGATCCTGACGATGGACGATCCCGTGCTGACGGTGCGGCTGGCGCGGCGGCTGCGCGAGTCCTTCCCCGACCTGCCGATCATCGCGCGCGCGCGCGACACCGTCCACGCCGCCGAGCTGTACAAGGCCGGTGTCACCGACGCCGTCCCCGAGACGCTGGAAAGCTCGCTACAACTGTCCGAGGCGGTGCTGGTCGATCTCGGCGTGGCGATGGGGCCGGTGATCGCCTCGATCCACGACAAGCGCGACGAGCTGCGCCAGACGATCCGGCGCGTCGCGATGCTCGACCGCGAGCCGCGCATCCGCCGGCTCCGCCGCAGCGACGAGGTCGAGTCCAGCTGACCCAAAATGCTGATGAGCCGCGATTTTGCCGCACAATCGGCCTACCGGGCGAGCGATGACCTCCTCACCAGCCCCCGACGTCGCTCAGCCGCGGGTCGCGTTCTTCAGCGGCAACTATAATTACGTCCGCGACGGCGCCAATCAGGCACAGAACCTGCTGGTGGGTCATCTGCTCGATCGTGGCGTCGCGGTGCGGGTCTATTCGCCCACCACCCCTACACCGGCGTTCGAGGCACGCGGCACCGTGGTCGACGTGCCGGCGATCCCCATCCCCGGTGGCCGCGGCGAGTATAAGCTCGGGCGCGGGCTGCCGTGCCGTCCGCGCCGCGACCTGGAGGCGTTCGCGCCGGATCTGGTCCATGTCTCGGCACCCGAGTTCCTCGGTCATGCCGCGGTCAGCTGGGCGCGCGCGCGCGGCATCCCGGTCGTGTCGGCGGTGCACACGCGGTTCGAGACCTATTTTCAATATTACGGCCTCGCCGCGGTGCAGCCCGCGATCAAGTGGATCCTGCGCCGCTTCTACGATCGCGCCGATCGCGTCCTGGTCCCCACGCCGTCGATGGCGGAGGTGATCCGCTCGCTCGGTGTCACCACGCCGATCGCATTATGGGGCCGTGGAGTGAACCACCGCCGCTTCCATCCCGGTGCGCGCGATCTGGCGTGGCGCCGCTCGCTCGGGATCGGCGACGACGAGCTGGCGATCGGCTTCCTCGGGCGGCTGGTGCTCGAGAAGGGTCTGGGCGTCTTCGCCGAGGTGCTCGCACGTTTGGACACCTTGGGGGTCAAGCATCGCGTGCTGATCGTCGGCAAGGGCCCAGCGCGCGACTGGTTCGCCGAGCGCGTGCCGCTGGCCGCGTTCGCGGGCTTCCAGAGCGGTGACGATCTCGGGCGCGCGGTGGCGTCGATGGACCTGCTGTTCAACCCGAGCGTCACGGAGACCTGGGGCCAGGTGACGTCGGAGGCGATGGCGGCGGGCGTTCCCGTGGTGGCGGCGCGCGCGACCGGCGCGGTCGACCTGCTCGACGACGGCGTCACCGGGCTGCTGGTGCCGCCGCAGGATATCCAGGGCTATGCCAGCGCGATCGCGACGCTGGCGCGCGACCCGGCGCGGCGCCGCGCGATGGGCGCGGCCGCGCATGAGCGCGCCAAGAGCTTCCGCTGGGACACCGCCAACGAGGCGGTGCTCGACGTGTATCGCGAGCTGCTCGCGCGGCGGTGAGATCGCGACGCCGTGGCCCTTGCCGCGCGCGACGCCCTACTCGGTCGATGTGCCCCGGCGAAGGCCGGGGCCCAGCTGGGAGGGCCGAAGTGAGAGCCACCAGCGTCCGCCGACTGGGCCCCGGCCTACGCCGGGGCACAAGGCGAGATCGGTGGTGAGAACGTCCTTTCTCACCCCCCGCGCCAGTCGAAGGTCAGCGGCGCCTCGCGGAAGGCGAAGCGGTCGAGGTGGCTCGACACCACCTCGCGCATCCGCGCCGCGTCCTCGCCCTCGGGTACGGTGAGCACCACGTCGAGCGTCTCGCTGTCCGCGCGCATCGCCAGGCGCGCGCCGTTGGGAAAGTCGATCTCGCCCTCCTCGGCGGAGAAGCGCACCGTCATCTTGTGGCTCCAATGCTTGGCGAGCTGCTGGAGATAGCGGCTGGCCGAGTGCGTCGGCACGCGCGCGACCGAGACGCTCACTTCCGCCGCTCGATCGTCTGCGCCAGCTCGTCGATCAGCGCGGCGACCTGGAACATCTCCTCCTCGTCCGCCGTACCGTGCAGCCGGTTCTGCACCGCGTGGCGCAGGTTGTGGAGCGCGCGCCGCACCGGGGCATGATCCCCGCGCGACCGCTCGGCACCCAGCCCGGCGAGCCGCTCGATCAGCATCGCCACCTGCGCCTCGTTATCGGCGAGATGCGCGCGCCCCGCCGCGGTGGCAGCGAAGCGCTTGCGCGCGCCCTCGCTCACCTGCTCCTCGATCTGCTCCATCTCGGCCAGCATCGACAGCGCGGGATAGACCACGCCCGGGCTGGGCGCATAGGCACCGCCGGTGAGCTCCTCGATCGCCTTGATCAGCTCATAGCCGTGGCGCGGCTCGTCGGCGATCAGCTTGAGCAGCACCAGCCGCAGCTCGGCGCCGTCGAACATCCGCCGCCGCCCGCCGCCGCCGCGCGCCGCCTCGTCCCAGCGCGTCGCGAACTCGGCGGCGAACCGCTCCCACCCGCCGCCGCGACCACCGCGCGGCCCGCAGCCGCGCCCCATGCCGCCGTGGCGGCCATGCCCATATATATGTCCAAACATCATCGACTCCTCATCACGATGCGCTCAAGATATATCGTAGTTTGATGTCGTCAAGATGCTCTGCGATATATCTTGAGATCACGAGATGACGCGCTGGCCGTGCGCGCCTACATCGGCGCGATGGCCGACCTGTTCGCCGGGCTCGACCCGGCCGCTCCCCCCGACCCGCCCCCCGCGGCCGACGCGCCGCTCGCCGACCGGCTGCGCCCGCGCGCGCTCGACGAGGTCGTCGGGCAGGACCATCTCACCGGCGCCGAGGGCGCGATCGGGCGGATGGTGGCGGCGGGGCGGCTCTCGTCGATGATCCTGTGGGGGCCGCCCGGCACGGGCAAGACCACGATCGCGCGGCTGCTCGCCCAGGCGGTGGGGCTGCGCTTCGCCGCCATCTCGGCGGTGTTCTCCGGCGTCGCCGATCTCAAGAAAGCCTTCGCCGAGGCGCGCGACCACGCGCGACTGGGCAAGCGCACTTTGCTCTTCGTCGACGAGATCCACCGCTTCAATCGCGCGCAGCAGGACGGCTTCCTCCCTTACGTCGAGGACGGCACGGTGACGCTGGTCGGCGCCACCACCGAGAACCCGTCGTTCGAGCTCAATGCCGCGCTGCTCAGCCGCGCGCAGGTGCTGATCCTCCACCGGCTCGACCGCGCCGCGCTCGAGCAGCTGATCGCGCGCGCCGAGGCCGAGGTCGGCCGCGCGCTCCCGCTCGACCCCGCCGCGCGCGACGCGTTGGTCGCGAGCGCCGACGGCGACGGGCGCTTCCTGCTCAACCAGGTCGAGACGCTCTTCTCGGTCGACCTCCCCGCCCCGCTCGACCCGGCCGGCCTGTCGAGCTTCCTCCAGCGCCGCGTCGCGGTCTATGACAAGGACCGCGAGGGGCATTACAACCTCATCAGCGCGCTGCATAAGTCGATCCGCGGCTCGGACCCGCAGGCGGCGCTCTATTATCTCGCGCGGATGCTCACAGCGGGCGAGGAGCCGCTCTACCTGCTGCGCCGGCTGACGCGTGCCGCGGTCGAGGATATCGGGCTGGCCGACCCGCAGGCGCTGGCGCAATGCCTCGCCGCCAAGGAGGCCTATGACTTTCTCGGATCACCCGAGGGCGAGCTGGCGATCGCGCAGGCCTGCGTCTATCTCGCCACCGCGCCGAAATCGAACGCGGTCTATGCCGCGCAGAAGGCGGCGTGGAAGGTGGCGCGCGAGACCGGCTCGCTGATGCCCCCCGCCAATATCCTCAACGCGCCGACCAAGCTGATGAAGCAGATCGGCTATGGCGCGAACTACGAATATGACCACGACAGCGAGGGCGGCTTCTCGGGCGCGAACTATTGGCCCGACGAGCTGCCGCCGCAACGCTTCTACGCGCCGACCGACCGCGGCTATGAGAAGCGCGTTGCCGAGCGGCTCGCCTGGTGGGATGAGCGGCGGCATGCGCACCGCGATTAGGCTCGTCCCGTTCCTGCTGCTCGCCGCGCCCGCCGCGGCACAGTCGCCGCCGGCGGTGCGCGCGGGCGATCACCAACGCTATGCGCGCGCGATCGCGGCGGGGTACAAGGCCTATTTCCTGTGCGACGGCCTGTTCACGGCGGGGCGCCGCGAGCGCCAGGTCGAAGCGCTCGAGCTGCGCGGCATCTACCCCGAATATGACGCGATCGTTCCGACGCTCGCGGCGCGGGTCGATCGGGTCGGCCGCGGTGTCAGCGTCAGCTTCGATCGCGCGCTGCCGCCGCGCAGAGCGACCTGGGCAGCGGGTGCGGGCTGCACGCTCGCGCCGATCGGTGCCGAGCCGGTCTCGCGCCCGCCCGCGGGGGCCGCGCCCCGCGCGCTGGGTCCCGACCCGCGCCGCTGGCCCATGGGAGACGCCGGCATCGCGCCCCGCCCCGGCGCCGCGCTCGCGGGCGTGGTCGCGCGTGCCTTCGAGGGCGGATTCGGCCATCGGACCGAGACGGTCGGGGTCGTCGTCCTGCGCGACGGCAAGGTGGTGGCGGAGCGCTATCGCGACGGCTTCGGCCCCTACGTTCCCAATCGTACCTGGTCGGTGGCGAAGAGCATCACCGGCACGCTCGTGGGACTGAGCGGCGTCGATCCGTCGCGCCCTGCCGCGATCCCCGAGTGGCGGCGACCGGGCGACCCGCGCGCGCGCGTGACGCTCGACCAACTGCTGCGGATGAGTTCGGGGCTGCACAGCGACACTCCGGGCAACCGTACCGACGCGCTCTATTTCGGCGGCACCGCGGTGACCGAACAGGCCACCGGTTGGCCGCTCTCGTCGCGGCCCGGCACCTTCTTCCGGTACGCCAACAACGACATCCTGCTCGCGACGCGGGCGTTGCGCGCTGCGCTGGGCGAGGCGCGCTACCGCGCCTTGCCGGGGCGGCTGTTCGCGCCGCTGGGAATGCGACACACCGTCGCGGAGTCCGACTGGCAGGGTAACTACCTCCTCTCCAGCGCGGTGTGGACCACCGCGCGCGACCTCGCCCGGCTGGGGCAATTCTGGTTGCAGGACGGCATGTGGCAGGGGCGAAGGCTGCTGCCCGCGGGCTGGATGCGCTACATGACGACCGCGCGCGCGCCCCAGCCCGAGCGCGACGAGGGCTATGGCGCGTCGATCTGGCTGTTCGGGCCGGCGCAGGGTCTGCCCGCGGGAAGCTATTCGGCGCAGGGCAATCGCGGCCAATATGTCATGGTCGTGCCATCGGAACGGCTGGTGGTGGTGCGCCGCGGCGAGGATCCGACCGGCGCACGCTTCGACGTCGCGCGCTTCACCGCGGACGTGATCGCGGCCCGGTGAGCGCGCCGCCGCCCGGCCGCTTCACCGAGTTCGTGGCGATCGACTGGTCGGGTGCACGCGGCGACCGGCACCGCGGGATCGCGGTCGCGCGCTGCGACGCGGGTGTCGGCGCGCCAGAACTTGTCGCGCCGCCGCCGCGCGGCTGGTCGCGCGCGGAGGTCCTCGACTGGCTGATGGCCCGCCGCGATCGCGCGATGCTGGTGGGCTTCGACTTCAGCTTCGCCGCGCCGTTCGTCGCGCGCGGCGCGCATCTGCCCGGCGAGACCGACACGCCCGACGCGCGCGCGCTGTGGCGCTACGTCGATGCCGCCAGCCCCGACGCGGACCTCGGCGCCGCCTCCTTCCTCGAAGCCCGCCGCGGGCGCCATTTCTACCTGGGCGCGGCCGACGGGGCGAAGCGCGACTTCCTTCATTGGCGCGTGTGCGAGGTGGCGCATGACGGCACCACCAAGCCCTCCACCGTCTATGATGCGATCGGGGCGGCGCAGGTCGCCAAGGCGAGCTTCGCGGGGATGCGGCTGCTTCACCGGCTCGACGGGCAGGTCGCGATCTGGCCGTTCGACCCGGTGCCGGCGCGCGGCGCGCTGGTGGTCGAGATCTATACCGCGATCGCGGCGCGCGACGCGGGGGTGCCGCGCGGCCGCAGCAAGGTGCGCGACGCCGCGGCGCTGGATGCCGCGCTGGCCGCGCTGGGCAGCGCGCCGCACCGCCCGCTGACGCGCTACGACGATCACGCCACCGACGCGTTGGTCACCGCCGCCTGGCTGCGCACGCGCGTGGGGCATGACCGGCTATGGCGGCCGCGCGGGCTGACGCCGCTGGTGGCGCGGACGGAGGGCTGGACCTTCGGCGTCGCGTGACGCATGAGGGCCGCCGACACGCCGGTTTAGCTCAGCTGGTAGAGCAGCGGTTTTGTAAACCGAAGGTCGCGGGTTCGATCCCTGCAACCGGCACCGCCCTCTTTTCTCTCGACCGCCACCACCCGTGACGCCGACCCTGATCGGCGAACTTGGCGACGCAGTCCAGTGACCAGAGACGCCGCCGCGCTGCCGGCCAGCACGAAGGGAGTTGTCGCGCCGGCGACGCGAGAGAAGCGGCCCGTCTCGCGGAGACGGGCGCCAGCACATTGTTCGGCGCCGGCGCCTGACCGTCAGAAACGCAAGCGCGCTCCGGCATTGACGCGGCGATAATTGATGCCGCGGTCGATGAAGCGCGATTTCACCCCGCCGTAGATCAGATTGTCCGCGTCGGTCAGGTTGGTGACGTCGGCGAACAGCTGTAGCGTCGCGTTGAAGTTGAACCGAAGCGCGAGATCGACTTGGCCATAAGCGGCGTGAATCTGGTCGACCCCCGCCCCGCCCCAGTCGCACGCCATCGTCCAGCGCGAGCGCCAATTGTACGAGGCGCGCAGTTCGAGCCGACCGTTATCGTAGAAGCCGCTGGCATTGTACGAATCGGGCGAGATGCCGGTGAAGCCGCACGCGCCGGCGGCACCGCGCGTCCTGGCGTCGACGTGCGTGTAATTGGCGCTGGCGCCCAGGCCGGAGAGCCAGCCAAAGCGTTCGTCCAGCGTATATTGCGCCGCCACCTCGACGCCGTCGACCCGCCCGCGCGCCAGGTTGACCGTCTGGGTGACGAAGACGCGCTCGGGCGCGAGCGGCAGCGTCGCCTCGATCGTGCGCGACTGGAACAGGTCGGAGAGATCCTTGCGGAAGCCGGCGACCGAGAGGTAGCTCACCTTCGACAGATAATATTCGAGCGACAGGTCGTAGTTGGTCGCGAACTGCGGCTTGAGCGCGGGGTTGCCCAGCCCCAGCGTCAGCCGCCCGGCCTGCCCGGCCCATGACTCGCCGTAGCGCAGGTCGTTGAGGTCGGCGCGGCTCAGCGCCCGCCCCACCGCGCCGCGCAGCAGCAGCTCGGGGGTGATCTCGTAGCTCAGGTTCGCCGAGGGCAGCACCGCGGTATAGCGCGCGCCCCGCGCCTGCGGGCCGGCGGGCGAATAGGTGAACACGTAATTGGTGCCGCCCGCCGGCAGCGTGATCGCGGTGACGGTGGAGCCGTAACCGCGCGACTCGGTGTCGACGTGGACGAGGCGCGCGCCGACGTTACCCGACAGCGCGCCCGCCGCCAGCGTCGCATCGGCATAGCCCGCGGCGACCCGCTCGCGCGTCGCGAAGCTGCCGCCCGGGTCGTACACCAGCGCGAGCGGGCCGCCCGGGATCTTCGGGTCGGACTCGATCAGCGCGCAATTGCCGGTGCAGCTGGTCGTCCCATCGGCGGCGCGCGTCGGCAGATAGCTGCTGCTATACTGGCCGCGGCGGTCGAGCTGCGCCGGCTGCGACAGCCACGCGATCAGCCGGTGCGGATCATAGCCGAAGAACTGGCGGCTCGGCGGCGTGACCGCGCCGCGCAGGAAGCCGTCGCCCAGCGTCATCGGCCGCAGCAGCGACGGGTCGACCGGAAAGGTCAGCGTGTCGTAGGGATCGGAGCGCGAGCTGTAATTGTCCTGCCCCTTGGTGCGGTCCTGATAGTCGGCGCCGAGGCTGATCGCGCTTATCACCGACCCGCCCGGGCGCCAGCGCGCGCCCAGCTGCGCCTCGGTGAGGCGATCATCGACCGTCTGCCCCCAATTGCCCGAATAGCCGAGCCGGATCCGCGCGGGGTCGGTGAACACCGTGTCGCTGGTCGCGATCTGCGGGTTGCCGTTCTTGAACGCGTAGCTGACGTCGTTGGCGGCATAGTTGCCGATCAGCACATAGGGATCGAAGCGCTTGTCGCCGGTGGCGCGGCCGTGGGAGACGTCGGCGGTGATCGTCAGCGCGTCGCTCGGCCGCCACGCCGCGTTGAGGCCGAGGTCATAGCTCTCCGCGAGCCGGTCGCGCGAGCGGATCACCGAGAGGTTCTGCGGCTGCGCCACCTGGCTCCCCGCCAGCGCGGCGGCGACCGCGGGGGCATTCAGGAACGCCTGGCCGGGATAGGTGCCCGCGGTGACGATGCCGTCGCGATCCACCGTCGGGTCGATGATCGTGTTGCCGAACACGAGGTTGACGATCGAGTCGCCGACCTTCTGGTCGAGCCGCGTGTAGAAGCCGTCGGCGCTCAGCGTCAGCCGGTCACTCGGCGCGACCTGGACCGCGACGCTGCCGAAATAGCGCTTCGTGCCACCGTCATAGGTGCCGTAGCTCGCCTGCCGCGGGCCGTTGAGCCGCTCCGAGGCGACCACCGGCGCGGCGGCACCGCCGCGCACGACGTGGAAGGCGGCGGAATCCCATTGGTTGATGCGCGCATAATCCCCCGACATGCGGAAGTCGGCATAGGAGCCCGACACCAGCACGCCCACGGTCCTGGCCGGATTGACCCAGGAATACAGCCCGCTGACATTGGGGCGGACGGTGTGGGCGCGCTCCACCGCCATGCCGCTGAACGACAGCGCGCCATAGCTCTTCCCGATCGTCAGCGGGCGCGGGGTGAGGATGTTGACGGTGGCGCCGATGCCGCCCTCGGTCAGGCTGGGCAGCATCGTCTTGTTGACGTCGATGCGCGAGATCATGTCCGCGGGCAGCACGTCGAAGTTGAAGCTGCGCCCACGCCCGCCGCCGTCGGCCGACCAGGCGCCGGTGTCGGACGGCAAAGTGCGCCCGTCGAGCAGCACGTTGGTGAAGTCCGGCCCCAGCCCGCGCGCGGCGATCTGCTGCCCCAGGCCGAAGCCGCGCACCACCTGCACGCCGGGCACGCGCTGGAGCGATTCGGCGACGTTCACCTCGGGGAACTTGCCCGCGTCCTCGGCGGAGATGCTGTCGATCACGTTGGGGGCGAGCCGCTTGGCGGAGAGCGCCGAGGCGAGGCTGGCGCGGATGCCGGTGACGACGATGTCCTGCGCGGCGGCCTGGTCGTCTTGCGCGGGAGGTGCGCTGTCCGCCGCCGGGGCGGTGGGCTGCTGCGCCGCGGCCATGGCGGGCAGCAGGGTCAGCGTGGAAACGCTCGCCAGAAGCGCGAGCCGCCGCAGGATGGTCATCGTAGTCTCCCCTCTCGTTGATAGGTGGCCCGGCGCGCGCGTCGGGCCGCGATCCCCCCGGATCAGACGCGGAGCCGCGCCGCGCCGCCGCGCCGGCCGCCGCCGATCGCCTGCACCTCGATGATCGCCGACGCGGTCCCCGCCGGCAGCGCGGCGGGCGCGTAGAAGCACCGGCCGTCGATGCGCCCGAGCCAGCGGCGCGCGCCGCCCTGCGCGTCGACGCGGAAGACGTCGAAGCGGCCGTCGTCCTCCCAGCGCAGCCCGAGCCCGATCGCCCCGGTCGCGGCGTCGGTGACGCGGCGATCGAGCCGCAGCCCGCGCGGCGGCGCGAGCGAGACGTAGTCCTGGCCGGTGACCGCGAAGCGCCCGACGCGCAGGTCGAACGGCGCGGCGACGTCGTCGCCGGGCTCGAACCCGAGCAGGATGCTGGCGACGCGGCGGCCGGAGAAGCGGCCGAGCGCGAGCCGGCTGAGCGTCCAGCCGCCCTCGCCCGCGGCGGGCCAGCCCGGTGGCAGCGGCAGCCACTCCGGCTGGTCGGGCCGGTCGGCGAAGATCAGGCCGAGCCGGGTGCGCGCGCGGTCCGCCGCGCGGGCGAGCGTCACGAGCTCGACCGCGGTCGCGCCTGCCACCGCGATGTCGGTCTTGAACAGATGGACCCGCGTCGCCGCGCCGGCGCCGAGCAGGCCGTGCACGCGCAGCGACGAGCCGCCGTCATAGGCGATCACCTGATCGAGGCCGACGTCGAGCAGACCGGGGAGCAGACCGGGCGCCTCCGCGGCGCGGTCGGTCAGCCCGTCGAACGGGGCGCGCCACCATTGCCACGTCGGCAGCACGTCCTGGATGCCGAGGTTGAACCAGGCGGCCTCGCCGACGCGCCGCCCCTCGACGAAGAAGGCCCGCCCCTCACCCTCGTTGAAATGCGTGGCGAACGGTGCCGCACCGATCACCGAGCGCTCGGCGATGAAATTTGCCACGCCATAGGTGATCGGCAAATCGGCCTGGTCGGGACGGAAGCGTGCGAGCGTGCCGTCGGTCGTCGCCCATTCGGACAGGCGGTAGAAGGTCGTGTCGCCCCAGCTGAGCCGGCCGCTGTCGTACACCGCCTGCTGCGCGGCGCTCGGCGCGTTCGACAGCGCCGGGTTCTGCGTCTGGCCGCTGTAGACCAGCCGCTCGATCGTCGCGACGTCGGCGGCCGCGTCGAGGAAGGCGGCGCCGCGCCCGGCCTGGCGCGCCCGCCATAGATTGAGGCAGCCGTCGTCGACCGAGTAGAGCTGGAGCCCGCCGCCGCGTGCGGTGCCCCCGTCCGGGCTGATCACGCGCGGCGCCGCGGCGCCGATGAACCCCGGGCCCGGATAGAGCTGCAGCCCGAAGAAGACGTCCTCGGGCGCGCGCTGGAAGGCGCTCGCGCCCGCCGCGAGCGTCACCGGGTCGGCGGGCCAGCTGGTGCAGCAGCCGCCCGGTCCGTTATAGCCGCTCCAGCCCTGGTCGATCATCACGCTGTCGGCGGCGGGGGCGCCGCTCGCGTCGGGCGCGAACAGGTCCCTGAGGTCGCCGTGCCCGTCGTAATGCTGGAGGTGGAACGGCGCGACGCGCGCGCGCCGCGCCGCGGCGTGCATCGCCGCCATCAGCCCCGCCACCTGCGCCTTGGCCTGCGCCGAGCCGAGCTCGTGATTGACGAAATAGCCGTCGAACCCGAAATAATGCGCCAGCGCGACCAGCTTCTCCGCGACGCGCTCGACCGGCACCACGCTGCCGTCGAACAGCCGCGCGTCGGGCTGCCAGATCGTCCCGAGGCAGAGCGCGCCGTTGCGATGCGCCGCGTCGGTCAGCGCCGGGTTGGGGACAATGCCGGTGCCGCCCCATTGCACCACGATGTCGTGGACGCCGAGCCGCCGCGCGACCTGGACACCGCCCGCCGGGGTGGTCGCGTGTCGCACCGCGCGCCAGACGTCGGGCGCGTCGGGCGCGATCGTGCGGTTGGTGGTGGCCAGCGTCGCGGCGCCGGCGCGCGGGTCGAGCCGCGGGTGCGCCTGTGTCGCGGCAAACGGCGCGATCCGCGGCGCGAGCGGCACGGTCGAGCGGAAATAGGCCGCGTCCGGATCGGCTGCCGGATCATAGGCCATCAGCCGCACGAAGGCGTCGGCGGCGGCGCCCGGCAGTAGCGGCAGGATCGGCGCCACACCCGCTACCTCGTCGGAAGACACCGAGCCCGCCCCCAGCGGTCGCCGCTCGGCGCCAGTCCTCGCCTCGCCGCGGGCGCTGCCACCGTCGCCGTCGCGCGCTCCGCGGAACAGCGCGGCAAGGCTGGCGCTCGAGAGGATGCCCAGACCAGCGACAACCACGCCACGGCGCGCGATCGGAGGCGTCGCGTGCCAGCCTCCAGTCGCGTCGCCGCCGAGGTCGTGCAATGAATCGTCTGCCATGACCCGTCATCCCCTCTCGGCCCTCCCTTCGTCGCCGGCCCCGCGCCCACGCGCTGCCGGATCGGGAGGTGCTCACTCGAACTGAGCCCATGGTAGGAAGAGGAAGGCGTCGACCGCGCCGACGGGTGGAAAAAAATCGTGGGGCGCGTCGATCTCCGCACAGCGATCACGTCGTGTGGGATGACGGAGCTTCGTCCACGCACCCCCGGCCACGCGCTCGTCGCGAAAGGTTCGTCGCGGCCAGATCGTTTGACATGCGTTAACCAAGCGCCGCTACCAACCGCTGCATGCCACGTTTCGCCATCACCTATTCGGGCGCCGGGATGGCCAATGTCTCGGTCGAGCGACATGACAGCCGGGCCGAGGCGCGGCGCGCCGCCGTGTCGACCGCGACGTCGATGCTGCTCGCCGAGGGCGACCGCTTCCAACAGGGGGCGGTCGACTGTGAGGTGCGCCACGAGGTGACCGGGCGTGCGGAGCGGTTCCGCGTCACGCTCAGCGTACAGAAGGTGGCCTGAACTGCCTCGTCCGCGCTCCCACACACCGAGAACGCTGCTTACGCGAGGAGCTCGTCACGGCGGCGCAGCTCTGACCCGCCACGAAGGACCGATTCGAGGCTGATGCGCATTAGCTTGAAAAGGCTTCCAAATTCAGCGGTATGGCGCAACCTGGATCAAGGACGCGCGTTGGTTCCCTCGGTCCGGCCCCTCACTTCACCTAGCGAGTCCCGGAAAGGCACGGCATGCAGAACCCATATAACGAGGGGCTGACCTGCGCAGGCGTGGCCGGCACGACGCCCAGCGACTGCCCGTACAGCTCATCGCTGATGGCGACCGAACGCCAGCAGTGGCTGCGCGGGTTCGCCGCGCACGGCATCCATCGCGCGACGCGCACGACCGACGACGGTGATCGGCTCGGCTCACGCGCGGACTGACGCGCCGTCTCCTCTTCCCGGCGTAGCGATCTGGTAACCCGCGCTTTGCTATCCCGGTGGAATGGAATTCGCGCGCGTCTACAAGGAAGGGATCGACCAGCTGGTGCAGGTGGCCGGACCGGCCCCGCTGCTCCACGTCCATGCCGGCCTCGGCATCTTCCTGCTCGTGCGCCTGCTCGCGACCGGACGACGCAGCACCAGCCGCGCCCTTCAGGCAGTGATCGCCGCCGAGTTGGTCAACGAGGCGCTCGACTGGCTCGCCCAGTCGCCGGGATGGACAATTCGCGACACCGCCAGCGACATCCTGCTCACGCTGCTCTGGCCGACCGCGATCGTCCTCGTCACCCAGCTTCGCCGACGCGCCGCGCTCCCGGCCCGCCGCGCACGCGCTGCCGGCGCCGCGTCGCGGCGCGCCGGACCGCGCCGCGACCGTCCGTCAGCGGCCGAACGCCGTACGATAGACGCGCGAGATTCGCGGCAGATGGCCGTCGGTCAGCCGCGCGTTGATCCCGCCGTCGGTGCGGTTCCAGTAATTGTGGTGGGATAGCCGGCTGCCCTGCGCGCGGATCCAATCGACCATCGCCTGGGCGAACAGCGACGCGCGATCGTCGTCCACGCCCCATTCGGACAGGCCGATGAGCTTGCCGCGCCGCGCGCCGAAGGTGGAAAGCCACGCCAGGCCGAAGGGCTGCGACAGGCGATAGCCGAAGATCGACTTCCCGCCGTCGCGCATGTTCTGGTCGTCGAACTTCCCCTGATAATAGAGGTCGAGGCTGATGACGTCGACCACGTCGTCGCCGGGGTAGCATAGCTCGGGATTGATCCCACCCTCGCCCGCATTGGGGCACCAGTCGAAGTAGAAACGCCGCGACACTTGGCGGAACAGCCCGACGAGGCGTCGCCACGCCGCCACGAACGGACGCGCCGTCCAGCGTCCGCCGCGGTCGCGTGCCGCGAGCGACTGCGACGGCATGTTGAACTCCCAGGGCAGCCGCACGAAGATGCGCCCGTCGCCGCGCGGATAGGCCGAGAGGATCGCACTCGCGATCCGGCGATACAGCGCGTCGTGCGCGCCCGCGGCGACACTCTCATAGCCGCCTGCACCGCCGACCGGCACCGACCAATGGACCTTGCGCCCCTGTGACAGCACGATCCGACCGATCCCGACGATATAGTCGATCGACTGTTCCAGCTGCGGCCAGCTGTCCTGGTTGAAATAGAGCAGGTCATGATCCTGCTTGCGACCGAGCCAGCGCTGCCACTCGGCCATGCGGCGCGGATCATTACCCGTGATCGCACCGAGCTGACGCGTCGGTATGCCGTCGTGGCGCGCGGCGGCGACCTCCACCGCCTCGCCGCGACACGACATCAGCAGCGCCGCCGACCCGCCGACACCCAGTCGCAGGGCATCGCGTCGTCGCAGCGTCATCATCTCCGTCATCGTCATCCCCCGTCCTCGACCCTTGCCGCCGAGTAGAAGGACGCGCCACGATGCGGAAGCGGCACGACCCGCGGTCGCGCACGCTTCGCGCAGGCGACGGCACCGTTCACCGAATTCCGTGCGCGGCCCGCGACGAGCCGCGCCGGTGGGTCACGCCGCCGCCAGGCGCCGTCGTTCGCCGCGCCGCATCGCGAAGCCGACCGCGGCGAAGCCCGCGATCATCAGCGCCCAGGTCCCCGGCTCGGGCACCGCGGCGGGGGTGAAGCCGAAGCGGGTGGTCAGCCCCGCGTCCGAATCGACGATGCCGCTGTCCTTGTTGGCGAAGGAATTGAACGTGTAGACGCGCTGCACCTGCCCCGGCGTGTAGGACACCGCGCTGGTCAGGTTGCGCAGCCCGTCGCCGCGGATCTCGAGCAGCAGGTCGCCCGCGCTGGGATCGTAGAAGAACGACTGGCCGTCGAAGGTCCGTGCCCCGGCGTCAACCCCCGCCACGGTGCCGTCGTAGAAGGAGGCGAAGTCGCTGCCGCGATTGGCCGACAGCGTCGACGACATCGATCCGACCTGCGTCGCCGCGGTCGACAGGAAGATCGACAGCGGCGTCGCCGCGTTGGGCTGAAGGAAGAAGGTCAGGCTGTCGATATACCCCGCGGTCGAAAACAGCGAGCTCGCGAAGCTATATTGCACCGTCGCGGTGCATCCCGGCGCGCACGATACCTGCTGGCTGGTGTTGGTGCCGTAGCTGACCGTGTCCGCCGTGGCCGGGCTCGTGCCCAGCGCGACCGCCGCCGCGGCGACCGCGATATATCTCATCATTCGTTACGCCCCTTTTACTATGCTGCTCCTGCCTAACCCACGGGGAGCGAAGGGGATGCATGGCGAAGAGTCGCGGCGCGTCTCCGAATGGAACAAAGTCGGACGTGGCTGATCGCGCGTCACGGACGCGAGATGATCGGGACCGTCCGGCGCGCCGCGACGTTGGGGCGGTCGGAGGTGCCGATGACCGAGGAAGACGAACGCTGGATGCGCGAGGCGATCGCGGTGGCGCGCTCGAAGGGATCGGACCCGTCGACCTCGCCGCTCGGCTCGGTGATCGTGCTCGACGGCAAGGTGCTGGCGGCCGAGCGCAACCAGACCCACGAGCTGCCCGACGCCACCGCGCACGCCGAGATGATGGCGATCCGTCGCGCCTGCGAGAGCAGCGGCGCGCTCGAGCTGCGCGGCGCGACGCTCTACTCGACGCTGCAACCGTGCGGCATGTGCACCATGGCCTCGATCTGGTCGAAGGTCGGTCGCGTTGTTTATGGCGCGGGGCGCGAGGATGTCCACGCGATGTACTGGGAGGCGCAGCACGTCGACACGCTGGCATTCATCGGCGACGCTTACCGCGACGACATCGTGATCGAGGGCGGCTGCCTGCGCGAGGAATGCGCCTCGCTCTATTATCCGCCCGACGCCGATCTGCCCGAGGAGGAGCAGGCGAACCTGTGAGGTCGGAGGACGGTGGGCCGGCCGGGTCGTGCTTGGTCGAGCGCCATCTTTCCCTCCTTCTTCTGCGTCATCCTGAACTCGTTTCAGGATCCACCTGTCCGCGCGTCTCACCGTCCGATGGATTGCGCCGAGCCGTGGATCCTGAAACGAGTTCAGGATGACGGAGGATGAGAGGAGGGGGCGGCTCGTCCGCGCCGCACCGCTCTACCCTAGCGCTGCACCGCCCTACCCTAGCGCCGCAACGTCCAGCCCGCGGTAGCGCTCCACCATCGCGCGCACATCGACCCTCGCGCCGAGCCGCGCGCACAGCAGCGCGGTGCCGCTCACCTTGCGCTGGACGAACAACGTGTCGACCGGCGGCAGGTGCCAGGTCGAGCGGTCGCGCGCCACGGCGGTCGCCTCCTCGCGGATCACGCCGACGAAGCCCCGGTCGCCGAAGTCGAACAGGCCGGGCCGGCCGAGTTCGGTCAGGATGACGTCGATCATGCGATCGACCGCCGCGCCGTGGCGCTCCACCGCCGCCTGCCCGAGGAAGCCCGCCGCCAGCGCCGCCTCGCGCACGCGCGCGCGGTCGCCGTCGAGCCCCGCCATCAGCAGCCGGTGATAGCCCGCGCGCGTCTCCGCGCGGACCGGCCGCGCCGCGCCGAAGTCGAGCAGCACTAGCCGCCCCGATCCCGCTTGCCACCGATAGTTGGCGAAGTTCGGATCGGTCTGCATCACGCCCCAGTCGAACAGCTCGCGCAGCACCAGTCGCACCAGCGCCGCGCCGGCGGTGTCGCGCGTCTCCTGCGGCGCCTCGGCGAGCGTCTCGACCGGCGCGCCCGCGACGAAGTCCATCGCCAGCACGCGCCCGGTGCTCAGCGCCGGCTCGGCCGCGGGCAGCACATAGGCGGGATCGTCGCCGAGCAGGTCGCGGTAGCGCTCGAGCATCGCCAGCTCGCGCGCGTAATCGGCCTCCTCGCGCAGCTGGCGCTTGGCCTCCTCGAGCAAAGGGCGCAGGTCGAGCTCGCGCGGCAGCAGCCCGGTGACGCGCAGCAGCGTGGCGACATTGTCGACGTCGGCGTCGATGCTCTCCGCCACGCCGGGATATTGCACCTTGATCGCGAGCACGCGGCCGTCGCGCAGCTCGGCGCGATGGACCTGGCCGATCGAGGCCGCGGCGATCGGATGCGCCTGGAAGTGGCGGAAGCGCTTGCGCCACCCCTCGCCCCATTGCTGTGCCAGCACGCGGTCGAGCTGCGCCGGGGGCATGTGGTGCGCATTCTCGCGCAGCCGCGCCAGGATCGCGGTGAGCTCGGGCGGCAGCACGTCGCCCGCGTCCATCGAGATCATCTGCCCGAGCTTCATCGCCGCGCCGCGCAGCTGGGAGAGCTGGTCGGCGACGCGCGCGGCATTGGCGGGGGTGAGCAGCAGCTCGTTCATGCGCGGCCGCTCGCCGGTGGCGAGCCGCCGCGCGCCCTCGGCGATCACCCCACCCGCGACGCCGCCGGCGAGCTTGCCGAAACCGCCCAGCCGCGACCATCGCCCACTCGGTACCGCGCGTCCGCGCTCGTCCACCATCCGCTCACTCCTTCGCGCGCGTGCAACGGCCGGGCGCGGCGTTCGGGTGCACGCCGCGACGCACATCATTGACAAGCAAATTGATTTATCCGTCTAATCAGAAGCGTAGCCGGGTGGCAGCGGATCACCCGGCGCGAGCGGGAGAGTGACGATGCGGCGAGCGACGACATGGGCGGGCGCGGTGGCGCTCGCGGCGCTGACGGCGAGCGGCGGCCACGGCCAGCAGGCCGGTCCGTCCGGCGTCGACCTCGCCGACCCGCGCGTCGGCACCGCGCCGCTCGATCGCCCCGAGCTGATCGGCAACGCGCCCCCGCCGGGCGAGCCGACCTATTCGGGCATCACCTCGCCCGGCGCGCGGTTGCCGCACAGCGCGGTCGAGGCGGCGCCGGTCAACGTCAACGTGCCGCTCACTTACCCCACGGGCGTCGCGACGCCCTATTACTACAGCAACCCGACGATGATCGGCTTCACCGCGGGCGGCGGGCCGACCTATGGCGGGCGCGCGCAGCCCTTCGTCATGCCCGTGGTCGGCGACTGGACCGTGCCGCCGGCCTCGACCCAGGCCTATTACGACAAGGCCAAGGAGGTGGCGTCGCCGGGCTATTATGCCGCCGATCTCACCAGCATCGGCGTCAAGGCCGAGCTGACCGCGACCCGCGCCACCGGGCTGATGCGCTTCACCTTCCCCGCCACCGAGCGCGCGCACCTTATCCTCAACCTCAACCGGCGCGGCGGCGCGATCGAGGTCGTCAACGACCGCATTGTCCGCGGCGCCGCCACCGCCAACGACGATCACGATGCCCGCGACGGCCGCTATTTCGTCGCAGTCTTCTCCAAGCCGTTCAAGCGCTTCGGCACGTTCCGCAAGGCTCCGGGCGATGGTCAGGGCTATGGCATCGGCGGCTCGGACGTGATGCCCGACGCACGCACGATCGAGGGCGGGTTCGCCGGCGCCTATGCCGACTTCACCACCCGCGCGGGCGAGCAGGTGCTCGTCAAGGTCGCGCATGGCGCGAGCTACGCCGACGCCGAGGCGCGACTGCGCGCCGAGAGCCCGGGCTGGGACTTCGACGCGATGCGCGGCGCGGCGCGCGCGGCCTGGTCGGGGCTGCTCGACCGGGTGCAGGTGAGCGGGGGCAGCGAGAAGCAGCGGCGGCTGTTCTACTCCACCCTGTTCCAGTCCTTCGCCAGCCCGCGGCTGATCGCGCGCAAGGGCGAGCGCTTCGCCGACAGCAACGGCCGGGTGCAGACCGCGACGCACGACCGCTACGGCCCGGTGCCCTTCTGGGATACCGGGCGCAACCAGATCGTGCTGCTCGAGCTGCTCGAGCCTCAGGTCGTGCAGGACATCATGGCGTCCGAGCTCGACATGGCGCGCGAGCGCGGCTTCATGAACACCTCGTTCCACGGCGACAATGCGGTGTTCCTGTATCTCGGCGCGATGCGGCGCGGCATCCCGTTCGACTATGGCGCGGCCTACGACTACATGCGCAAGAACGCGATCGACCCCGCCGGGCCGCGCGGCTATCTCGCCGAATATATGCGGCGCGGCTGGATCTCGGACGAGGTGCCCGCGGGCAACCCGAGCCCGCCTTACGCGGGCGGCAAGGCGGGCGCGGCGACCACGCTGGAATATGCCTGGGACGACCATGCCATGGCGGAGCTGGCCGAGCGGCTCGGGCGCCGCGACGATGCCGCGCTGTTCCGCCGCCGCGCCGCCAACTGGCGCAACGTGTTCGACAAAAGCACCGGTTTCATCCGCGGTCGTACCGAGGACGGCAAATGGATCGCGCCGTTCGACCCGCAGGAGCCCTATTACAACTTCATGATGAAGGAGGCGTCGGGCTGGTCGACGTTGTGGCTGGTGCCGCACGACGTCGGCGGGCTCGCCGGTGCGCTCGGCGGCCGCGCGGCGTTCGACGCCAAGCTCGACCGCTTCTTCGCCACGCCCTACACGCCCAAGGGGATCTGCCGCGACTGTACCGGGATGGTCGGCCAGTATGTCCAGGGCAACCAGCCCGACCAGCACGCGCCCTTCCTCTACGCCTGGGGCGGGCAGCCGTGGAAGACGCAGGCGCTGACGCGCCGCATCCTGGACACGCTCTACGGCAGCGACGCCTCGGGCTTCGGCTATCCCGGCATGGACGACCAGGGCGCGACCTCGTCCTGGTACGCGCTGACCGCGCTGGGCTTCTACCCGGTCGATCCGTCGAGCGACGTCTATATGCTGGCGAGCCCGGTATTCGACCGCGCCGCGGTGACGCTCGGCAACGGCAAAGTGCTGGAGATCGTGGCGACGAACAACGGCGCCGCGAACCCATACATCCAGTCGGCGACGCTCAACGGGCGGCCGTGGACGAAGGCGTGGTTCCGCCACGACGACGTCAAGGACGGCGCGCGGCTCGAGCTGGTGATGGGGCCGGTTCCGAACAAGAGCTGGGGCAGCGCGCCCGGCGACGCCCCGCCGACGCTCACACCGATGCCGCGCTGACGCGCGGCATCGGAGGCGCGCCCGGTCAGTTGCGGCGCTGGGTTCCGGCTACCGCCCCGGGCGCGCTCATCGAGAAGGGCCGGTCCGCCCTGGCGGTGCCCCATTGCTTGTTCGGCGTCGGCCCCATGACGAAGCGCAACGTACCGCCGGCCTGGAGTGCATCGCGCGACAGCCACGGCTTGGCGTAGGGCACGCCGTTGAGCGTCGCCGACTGGATATAGACATTGTCGCGGCTGTTGTTCTCGGCCTCGATCGTCAGCACCTTGCCGCCCGGCATGGTGACGCTGGTGCGGCGGAACAGCGGGCTGCCGATGGCATATTGCCCGACCGTCGGCGTGACGGGATAGAAGCCGAGCGCGGAGAAGACGTACCAGGCCGAGGTTTGGCCGTTGTCCTCGTCGCCGGGATAGCCGTCGGGCGCCGCCGAGTAGAGTTTCCGCATCACCTCGCGCGCGTGATATTGCGCCTTCCACGGCGCGCCGGCCCAATCGTACAGATAGATCATGTGCTGGATCGGCTGGTTGCCGTGCGCATACTGGCCCATATCGACGATCTGCATCTCGCGGATCTCGTGGATCACCTGACCGTAATAGCTGTCGTCGAAGATCGGCGGGGTGGAGAACACCGAGTCGAGCCGCGCGACGAACTTCTGGTCGCCGCCCATCAGGTCGATCAGGCCCTGCACGTCCTGCATCACCGACCAGCTATAGTGGATCGAATTCCCCTCGGTGAAGGCGTCGCCCCATTTGTACGGGCTGAACGCGGCCGACCAGCTGCCGTCCCTGTTGCGCCCGCGCATCCAGCCGCTCTGCGGGTCGAACAGCTTGCGATAATTCTGCGCGTGCTCGGCGTACTTCTTCGCGTCGTCGGTCTTGCCGAGCGCCGCCGCCATGCGCGACAGCGAGAAGTCAGCGGTGGCATATTCGAGCGTGCGCGCGGCATTCTCGTTGATGCCGACGTCATAGGGGACGTAACCGAGCTGGTTGTACAGCTCGACGCCCTCGCGCCCGACCGCGCTGAGCACCTTGCCGCTCTTGTCGCGCGGGCGCCCCTCGGAGGTGGTCGCGTTCTTGACCATCGCCTCGTACAGCGTGTTCGCGTCGAAACCGCGCACGCCGTTGAGATAGGCGTCCGCGATCAGATTGGCCGAATTCGACCCGATCATCACGCTGCGGTGCCCCGGGCTCGCCCATTCCGGCAGCCAGCCCGATTCCTTGTAGGTGTTGACCAGCCCCTGCATGATCTCGCCGTCGCGCTCGGGATACATCAGCGCGAAGAAGGGGAAGACCGCGCGCCACGTGTCCCAGAAGCCGTTGTCGGTGTAGAGCGGGCCGTCGTGGACCTTGCCGTCGTACGGGCTGTAGTGGATCAGCTTGCCGTCCGCGCCGCGCTCGTGGAACTCGCGCGGGAACTGCAGCATCCGCCACAGCGCCGAGTAGAAGGTGCGGCGATTGTCGAGATCAGGATCGTCGACCTTGATGCGGTCGAGCTCGGCCGACCAGGCGGCACGCGCCTTGGCCTTGGTCTGGTCGAACGTGTCGCGGCCGATCTCGCCGTCCAGGTTGCGCTGCGCCTGCTCGGCGCTGATGAACGAGGAGGCGACGCGCGCACCGACCTGCTCGCCCTTCTTGGTCGCGAAGCTGATCACCGCGCCGACGTGATCGCCCTCGGCGCGGCGCCCCGCGGTCAGTGTGCCGCTGCCGTCGAAGGTCTGGCTGACGGTGAAGGGCTTGTCGAACTCGACCACGAACCAGTTGCGGAAGTTGGCCGGCACGCCGCCGTGGTTGTTGCTGACATAGCCGGTGATGCGGCGCCGCGCCGGGTCGACCGACACCATCGAGCCGCCGGCATAGCCGTCGAGCAGGACGTGCGCGTCCTTGGTCTCGGGGAAGGTGAAGCGGAAATGCGCCGCGCGCGCGGTCGGCACGATCTCGGTGGTGACGTCATAGTCGGCGAGATAGACCTTGTAGCCCCATGCGCGGCTCTCCTCCGCCTTGTGGCTGAACCAGGAGGCGCGCTCCTCCTCCTTCGCCTTCACCGCGCCGGTCATCGGCAGCAGCGCGAAGGCGGCATAATCGTTCATCCACGGGCTCGGCTGGTGCGTCTGCTTGAACCCGTTGATCTTGTGGGAGCTGTACGTATAGCTCCAGCCGTTCCCCATCTTGCCGGTGACGGGCGTCCAGGCGTTCATCCCGAACGGCACCGCGATCGCGGGATAGGTGTTGCCGTAGGACAGCTCGTAGCTGCTGTCCGTCCCCATCAGCGGATTGACGAGGTCGACCGACGCCGGTGGCGCGTCCTGCGCCACCGTCGCCGCGGGGGAGAGCATCGTGGCGGAGGCGCATAGCGCCGCGATGATGCCCCGGCGCCGCGCGCTTGCCATGTTCACTCTCCCTGAGACGTCAAATGTGATCAGAACTTGAAGGCGGCGCCGAGATAAACGCGGCGGCCGGCGTAGGTGTTCGAGACGAAGCGGTCCTTGGTGTCGTTGCCGAGATGCTGGCGCTGCTCGGACTTGGTGAGATTGATCACCGAGGCGGTGATCTGGACGTTCTGCATCACGTCGAAGGCCGCGTTCAGATCGACCTGCTCATAGGGATCGTCGTAGTAATTGATCCCCGACAGCAGCCCGCGCACCACCTCGCCGCGGCGATTGTACGACGCGCGCAGCAGCACCGGGCCGTGCTCGTAGAACACCGAGGCGTTGAGCTGCGTCTTGGCGCTGTTGACCAGCGGCGACGTGCCCAGATCGGTACCGTTGAGCGAGATGTCGGCGGTGGACGTGTCGTTGTAGGTGAAGTTGACCTGCGCACCGAGACCGAAGTCGAGCGTGTGCTGGGCATAGACCTCGACGCCCTGCGATACCGCGCTGGAGCCGTTCGCCTGAGTCGAATATTGCTGCACCGTCACCGTCTCGCCGGCGACCTCCTGCGGCAGGTCGATCACCACGGGCACGACGAAGTCCTGCACGTCCTTGCGGAACAGGGTGAAGCCGAGGACCGAGCCGGGGTGGAAATACCATTCCGCGCCGGCGTCATACTGCCACGCCCGGAAAGGCTTGAGGTTGAAATTGCCGCCGTTGCCGAACCAGCCGGGCAGCGCGCCGAACTCGGCGCGGTCGAACGTGAAGGGATCCGAGTTGAAGGTGAGCGAACGCGCCGCGCCCAGATCATTGTACCCCGGGCGGCTCATCACCTTCGATGCCGCGGCGCGCAGCAGCAGGTTGGGGATCACCTCCCACGAGATGTTGAAGCTCGGCAGGAAGTCGGTGTAGCTCTTGCTTTCCGCATTCTGGGTGAAGACGCGCTGCTGACGCTGCGCCTCCGGGATCACCAGACAGTTGCCGTCCTCACCGAACGGCTTGTTCGGATCGAACTGGCCGTCTGGCCCGTTGACGCAATAGTCGTTCTCATAGGTCAGCGTGTCGCTCGACACACCGCTCTGCTTGGTGTTGACGACACGCAGGCCGATGTTGCCGCGCACCGTGTCGGTCTTGAAGTTGGCCTGAGCATAGCCCGCCCAGATCTTCTCTTGGATGTCGTAGAGGTTCTGCGGCTCGGGCACGCGCACCGGGCCATTATATTTCCCGTTGAGATAGTCGATGTAGTTGCCGATGTTGATCGCCGGGAAGGCGCTGGTCTCGAACCCGCCGGCGATGTTGCCGAGCGAGTCGGGGTAGAAGATCTCGGGCAGCGCCAGCGCGCCGCCCGGCGTGTCCTGGAAGCGCAGCGTGTTGGCGGCGTCCGAATACCATTCGAAACGACCGGTCTCGCGGTGGACACGACCGTCGCGCCACTTCACGCCCGCCTGGATCGAGGCGAGGAACGGCGAGTCGAAGCTGCGCGTCACGTCGGCCTGAGCGTAACGCTGCGAGATCGAGTTGTTGGTAAAGCCTGATCCGGTCGAGCCGAGATCGATCTGCGCCACGCCGTTGAGCATGTTCTGGATGATATCGGGCGAGAAGTTCATCGCGATCGACTGATCGGTGAAGTTCCAGGCGCTCAGGCTGTTGCCGTTGACGGTGCCGTTACGCGGCTTCGCCTGGGCATAGAATTGGAACGACGGGCCACCGGTCGACCGGGTCTTGCCGAACACGACGTCGACGCTGAGGTGATCGAGATTCCACTTGGCATGGACGTCATAGGTGTTCGACACGCTCTTCTCGCGCGCCAGATAGTTCTGCGGCGCCGGGGTCTCCATCGTGCAGGGATTGGTGTTGGCGCGGCACAAGGTCCCTTCGGGCGGCACCTGGAAGGTCGCGCCGGTCAGGATCGTCCCGCTCTTGTCGAGTGTCCCGGCGGTGAAGAAATTGCCGTAACCCCATTCCGGGATCTTGATGACGTTGCGGGTGTAGTCGCCATCGAGCTGGAAGCGGAAGTAATTGGCGGTGATCTCGAGGTTGTCGAACGGCTTGGCCTGCATCGTCGCCTGGATGCCGAGGCGCTTGCGCTTCTGTTCCTCGATCGTCTCGCTGACCGACTGCGGTGCCCAATAGCCGTTGAACTCGGTGCCGCCGAGCGTCTTCTGCCCGCCGTTCACGCCGTCGTTCCAATAGTCGATCGCGGCGTCGTTGCCGAACGGGTTGCCGTTGACGTCGACCGCGGGCTTGGCGGTGCGATCGTTGGTCCACCAATGCCAGCTGTCGGCGTTGGCGCTCAGCGTGCGGTTGGTGCGCTCCTGATAGGTCGCGCCGACGAGGAAGCCGAGCGTCTTGCTCTCATTGTGCCACGATAGCAGGCCCGAGACGTTCGGCTCGGTCTTCTTGCTGACGTCGGCATAGGTGCCCTCGGCCGATACGGTGCCCGACCAGGGCTCGAGATCGAAGGGGACGCGCGTGTGGTTGATGATGACGCCGCCGACGCCGCCCTCGTCGAGCCGCGCCTCGGACGATTTGAACACCTCGACGCTGCCGATCAGCGTCGACGGCAGCAGCAGATAGTTGAACGAGCGCGAGGGATCGCCGGTGTCGGTGCCGGCGATGAAATTGCCGTTGAGCTCGGTCAGCGTCAGATCGCTGCCGAGGCCGCGGATGCTGACGCGGCTACCCTCGCCGCCGTCGCGCTCGATGATCACGCCGGGGACGCGCTGGAGCGAGTCGGCGACGTTCTTGTCGGGGAACTTGCCGACGTCCTCCGCGGTGATCACGTCGACGAAGGCATTGGCCTCGCGCTTGCGGCTGAGGCTCTGCTCGATCGAGCGACGGTATCCGGTGACGACGATGTCGTCCCCGCCCGCCGCCGCCGCATCGGCGGCGTCGGCCTGTAGCTGGCCCGGGCTGTCGACCGTGCTGTTGGCGGCCGGCGCGGACACCTCGCCGGTGCCGCTCTGCGGCGGGGTCACCCCGGCCTGGTCGGGCGACCTGTCGGCCTGTTCGGCCTGCGCGCCCGCGGCGGTGGAGGGGCTGGTCTGCTGTGCGTCGGCGTTACCGACGATGCCCGCGGCCAGGCTCGCGCCCGCCAGCAGCAGTGACATCGACCTGCGCCGCGACCAACGCGACGGGGTGCTATCGGTATAAGCTCGCATCTGACCATCCCTCCACATGGCGGCGGGATTCGTTGCCCCGCCCTTCCCTCGATCCCGCCACCGCAGGCGCGCCGATGGCGCGCCGAGCCCCTGCTGACGATGCGGTAGCGGCGTGGTTAATCAGACAATAGCAAAAACAAATTGTCAAATGGAAGGATTGAGAACGTTCGCGCAATCCTTTGCAGTCGCGCGACTTATCCGCTCCGCCTCAGTCTGCCGCCTTCCACAGCGCCCCCGGTTTGGGCAGCAGGAAGTGGCTGAACGGCAGGATCGCCGCGCCGACGGCGGGCGCGTCCTCCGACAAGGCGGCGCGTTCCACGCGCGCGATCGCCGGGGCGTTGGTGACCTCGCCGATGCGGGCGTTGACCCGCGCCGCGAGCTGCTCGATCAGCGGCGCCGGCAGCCGTCCGCCGATCAGCACTACGGCGGGATCGATCAGGCAGCTGATCGCGTCCAGCGGCGTGCAGAGCCGCTGCGCCGCGCGGTCGAGCCAGACGTCGACGCTGGCGCGCGCCGCGGCGGGTGCGTCGGGCGCCAGTGCCGCCGCGATGACGAGGCCATCGCGCGCGAGATGCTCCTGCAGCCCCGAGCGCGACACCAGCTTCTGCACCTGTTCGCGCGCACCCGCGCCATCGGGCGCCAGCATGAAGCCGAGCTCGCCGCTGCGCCCGTGCGCGCCGCGCGCGTAGACGCCGTCGTTCACCACGCCGCCGCCGAGCCCCGAGGAGAGCAGGATGTAGAAGAAATTGCTGAACCGCTGCCCGGTGCCGAGCTGCATCTCGCCGGTGGCGGCGGCGGCGGCGTCATTCTCGACGAACACGGGGAGCGACAGCGGCTCGGCGAACAGCGCCGCCATGTCGACCCGCTCCCAGGCGTCATAGGCGTCGGGCCGCCCGGGCAGGTCGACCGAGCCGAGATCGTCGGGCACCGCCACGCCCAGCCCCACCAGCTTGCCGGCGTCGATCCCGGCACCGCGCAGCATCGGCTTGATCGAGCGGCGATAGAAAGCGCGCACGTCGTCGGGCAGCGCGAAATCCACCTCCTCGGTCCGCCGCGCCAGCGTCTCGCCCGCGAAATCCACCAGCACCAGCGTGATATGGTCGCGGTCGACGTTGACCCCGATCGAGTAGCAGGCGTCGCGCCGCACCTCGAGCTTGGTCGGCGGCTGGCCGCGCCCGCCGCGGCGCTGGCCCGCCTCCTGGATCAGCCCGTCCTGCAACAGCCGGCGCGTGATATTGGCGATCGCCGGCCCGGTCAGCCCGGTGATCTGCGCCAGCTCCACGCGGGTCAGCGAGCCGCCGACTCGGATGGCGTGGAGCGTCACCCGCTGGTTGTGATCGGCGGCGCGCTCGAGGTTGGTGCCCGACAGGCGGGGCGGTGCGCCGCTCATGCCGCCGTCCCCGCGATCGTCGCTCGACCTGCCACCCCGTTTACTCCGACTGTTGCGTCATGACGTTCTCAGCGCCTTTCGCGCCGCGCCGCAAGCATCATCCGACTTTCGCCGACATTTGAATTATGCAATTTGATGTTCTAAACCGTTCGGCCGGCAGCGCTTGCATACGATCGGCGGCCGGACGCGACGGAGGGGGAGAGGCGGCATGCGACATATGGCAGACGGGGGCGCCCGCGGTGCGCCGCTTGCCGGCGTGGAGCTGGGCGGCACCAAATGCGTCTGCACGCTGGCGCGCTCGCCCGAGGAGGTGATCGACCAGGTCACGCTGCCGACGCTGTCGCCCGGCGAGACGCTGCCGGCGCTCGCCGCGATCCTGCGCGACTGGCACGCGCGCGAGCCGCTCGGCGGCATCGGCATTGCCTCATTCGGTCCGGTATGCCTCGACCGCGCCTCGCCGCGCTACGGCCACGTCCTCGCCACCAACAAGCCGGGCTGGCGCGACGCCGACGTGCTCGGCACCGTGGCCGCGCCGCTCGGGCTGCCGACGGGTTTCGACACCGACGTCAACGGCGCCGCGCTCGCGGAGATGCGCTGGGGCGCGGGGCGCGGCCTCGACGATTTCGCCTATGTGACCGTCGGCACCGGGGTCGGCGTCGGGCTGGTGGTGCATGGCCGGCCGACGCGCGGGCTCGGGCACAGCGAATTGGGCCATATCCGCGTGCCGCGCGCCGCCGGTGACACCGCGCCCAGCGCCTGTCGCTATCACGACGATTGCGTCGAGGGGCTGGCGTCGGGCAGCGCGCTCCAGCTCCGCCTCGGCACGCGACGGGTCGAGGATGTCGGCCCCGACGATCCGATCTGGGACCCGATCGTCGACGTGCTCGCGGCGATGTGCCACGCGCTGGTCGGCAGCACCGGGCCGCTGCGCATCGCGATCGGCGGGGGCATGCCGGTCAAGCAGCCGCATCTGCTGCCGCGCATCGCGGCGCGGCTGGAGGCCAGCCTCGCCGGCTATATCGAGCTGCCGGCCGAGGGCTATATCGTGCCCCCTGCGCTGGGCGATCGCGCCGGTCCGCTCGGCGCGATCGCGCTCGCGATCGACGCGGTCGAGGCGGCGGGCGACGTCGCGGCGCGGGTCGAGGCGGAGGCAATGCTGTGAGCCGCGGCGCGCTCCATCGCTTCGCCGCGGGCAGCGCCGCCGTGGCCCTGGTCACCGCTCCCGCACTGGCACAGCAGGGCGCCGCCCCCGCGCGCACGATCGACTCGGTCGATCCGTTCATCGGCACCGGCGGCGAGGGCCACAGCTTCCCCGGCGCGGTGGCGCCGTTCGGCATGGTCCAGCTGTCGCCCGACACCGACACCAGCTGCATGATTCGCGACTGCTACGCGCATGCCGCGGGCTACCGCCACGACGATCCGACGATCGAGGGCTTCAGCCACACCCATTTCTCGGGCGCGGGTCATTCCGATCTCGGCGACGTGCTGGTGATGCCGGTGGCGGGCGACGCGGTCGCGCTGGACCCGGGCACCCCCACCGCGCCGGGCTATCGCTCGCGCTTCTCGCACGACGACGAGGTCGCGCGTCCGGGCTATTATGCGGTGACGCTGGCGTCGTCGCGGATCCGCGCCGAATTGACCGCGGGCACGCGCGTCGGCGTGCATCGCTATACCTTTCCCGCGGGACAGGCGGCGCATCTCGTGCTCGACCTGCGCCGCTCGCTCTACAATTATCCGGGCAAGGTGCTGTGGTCGGGGCTGCACCTCCGGCCCGACGGCACGCTGACCGGCTTCCGCGAGACGCGCGGCTGGGCGCCGGGGCGCAAGCTGTTCTTCGCGATGCGCTTCTCCGCGCCGCTCACCGATCATGCGCTGATCGATCGCGACCCGGACGTCGCCTATAAGGGCTTCCAGGCGCCCGGACGTGGCAGCGACGCGCTCGCCGAGAAGCTCGGGCGCCAGCTCGAGGCGCGGCTCGACTTCGGCCGGCTCGACCGCCCGCTCGAGGTGCGCGTCGCGCTCTCCGGGGTGGACGAGGCCGGCGCGGTCGCCAATCTCGACGCCGAACCGGGCGACTTCGCCGCCACCCAGGCCCGCACCCGCGCCGCCTGGGATCAGGCGCTCGGCGCGGTGGAACTCGAGGCGCCCGCCAAGACGAAGACGATCGTCGCCACCGCGCTCTACCACAGCCTGATCGCGCCGAGCGTCTGGAGTGACGCCGACGGGCGCTATCGCGGCCCCGACGATCAGGTGCATCGCGCCGAGGGCTATACCTTCCGCTCGACCTTCTCGCTGTGGGATACGTTCCGCGCCGAACATCCGCTGCTGACGCTGGTCCAGCCCGAGGCGACGACCAACGACGTGGTCCGCTCGCTGATCGACAGCCAGCGCCACAGCCCGCACGGCATCCTGCCGGTGTGGCAGTTCGCCGGGCGCGAGACCTGGACGATGATCGGCTATCATGCGGTGCCGGTGATCGCTGACGCCTATCTCAAGGGCTTTCGCGGGTTCGACGCCGATGCCGCGCTCGCCGCGATGGTCGCCAGCGCGGAATACGCGTCCTATGGCGGGCTCGGCGACTATATGAAGCTCGGCTATGTCCCGATCGATCGCGAGCCCGAGGCGGCGTCGAAGACGGTCGAATATGCCTATGACGACTGGACGATCGCGCGGATGGCGCGCGCGATGGGGCGCACCGACGTGGCACAGCGTTTCGAGCGTCGCGCGAGCAACTGGCGCAACAGCTTCGACGTGAAGACCGGCTGGCTGCGCGCGCGCAACAGCGACGGCAGCTATCGCACCCCGTTCGACCCGACCGCGATCAACTACGGCTCCGATTATACCGAGGGCAACGCCTGGCAATATAGCTGGTTCATGCCGCAGGATCAGGCCGGGCTGTTCCGGCTGCTCGGCGGCGATCACAAGGCGATCGCCAAGCTGGACGCGATGTTCGACTATGACAATTCCAAGCTCGACTACAGCCACGCCGAGGACATCGCCGGGCTGATCGGCCAGTATATCCATGGCAACGAGCCGAGCCACCATGTCGCCTATCTCTACAGCTACGCCGGTGCGCCGTGGCGCACGCAGGAGCGGCTCAAGCAGATCGTCGACACGCAATATGCCGCCACGCCCGAGGGGCTGAGCGGCAACGACGATCTCGGCCAGATGTCGGCCTGGCTGGTGTTCACCGCGCTCGGCTTCTACCCGGTCGCGCCGGGCAGCAATCAGTACGTGCTCGGCCGGCCCTTCGTGTCGCGCGCGACGCTGCGGCTGAGCGGGGGCAAGAGCTTCACCGTGCGCGCGGAGAATCTCTCCGAGGCGAACCGCTATGTCCGCAGCGTGACGCTCAACGGCGCGCCGCTGCGTCGCAGCTGGATCGCCGACGCCGAGGTGCGCGCGGGCGGCGAGCTGCGCTTCGTCATGGGCGACCGGCCCGACACGCGCTGGGGCAGCGCGCGCGCGGTGCGGCCGTTCTCGCTCTCGCGCTGAACGTGGCATCGCCTGTCCATCATTTCTAAATAGCTGGGCCGTAACGTCTTTCCCCATGCGCGCCGCGATCGATCGGCGTGCCGGGCGGAGCATCAGCGTGCAGCGAGCCAGGCGGGTGGAGCGGATCGAGCAGGCGGCGGCGGGCGTGTCCCCGCTCGCCGACTCCGGCTCGCTCGCCGCCGCGGCGGCGCAGCGTGAGGCCGACCATTATCGCACCAGCGTCGAACTCGCGCGCCACATCAGCTGGAGCGCCGACCGCGACGGCGCGATCCGCACCGTCAGCGCGCGCTGGGAGGCGGTCACCGGGATCAGCCGCGCCAAGGCGCTCGACAGTGGCTGGGTCGACGCGCTCCACGCCGAGGACGTGCCACCGACGCTCGCCGCCTGGCAGCACGCGCTCGCGACCGTGTCACCGGTGGACGTGGAATATCGGCTGCGCACCTCCGCGGACGATTATCGCTGGTTCCGCGCCTGCGCGTCGCCCGATCTCGATTCCGGTGGCGCGGTGGTCGCCTGGTACGGCACGCTCGAGGACATCGACGATCGCAAACGTGCCGAACGCGCCCTTCTCGCCAGCGAGGAGCGCTTCCGCCTCGCCGCCCAGGCCGCCGGGATCGGCATCTGGGACTATGACGTGCTGCGCGACCGGCGCTTATGGTCCGACGATTTCCGCGCGATGCTCGGGCTCGATCGTGCCACGCCCGCGCTGCCCGCGACGGCGCTGGCGCTCGTGGTGCCGGAGGATCGCCCGGTGTTGCAGCGGCTGATCGACTCGATCGGCGCGGGCGACGCCGATGTCCGCTTCGACGTCACGCTGCGGATCCGTCGCGCCGACACCGGTGCGCTGCGCTCGATGCAGACCGGCGGATGGCGCGTCACCGCCGCCAACGGCCGGATCGAGCGCGTGCTCGTCACCATCCGCGACGTCACCGACCAGATCACCGCCGAGCAGCGCATCCGCCACGCCGCGGAACACGACCCGCTCACCGGGCTCGCCAACCGCGCCGCGTTCAACCGCCTCCTCGCAGAGGCGATCGCGCGCTGCGAGCGCGATCCGGCGGCGGTGCTCACGCTCGCCCTGTTCGACGTCGACCATCTCAAGGAGATCAACGACACGATCGGGCATGACGCCGGCGACCTGCTGCTGCGCACCGTCGCGCTGCGGCTCTCCGCCGCGCTCGGTGCCGGGGCGGTGGTGGCGCGGCTGGGAGGCGACGAGTTCGCCGCGATCGTCGAGACCGATACGCCCGAGTCGGCGCAGGCCTGCATCGCCGCGGCGCTGCGCGCGCTGCGCCAGCCGATCGTGGCCGAGGGCATGGCGCTCGACTGCCAGGCGACCGCGGGCGCCGCGCTGTTCCCGCGCGACGGTCGCGCCGCGCGCGAGTTGCTCAAGGCCGCCGACATGGCGCTCTACGCGGGCAAGGCGCACGCGCGCGGCGAGCTTTCCGCCTTTCGCCCGGCGATGCGCGCGGGGATGCAGCGGCGCGCGTCGATGCTGTCGGTGGCGCGTCGGATCGCGCGCGACGAGCGGGTCGAGCCCTTCTACCAGCCCAAGGTCCGACTCGGCGACGGCACCCTCGCGGGGTTCGAGGCGCTGCTGCGCTGGCGCCACGACACGCTGGGGATCCAGGGACCGGACACGATCGCCGCGGCGTTCGACGATCTCACCGCGGCGCGCGCCTTGGGCGAGCGCATGCTCGCGCGCGTCTGCGCCGACCTGGTGCGATGGCGCGAGCGGGGGCTGCCGCTGGCGCGCGTCGCGATCAATCTCTCGCCGGCGGAGTTCCGCCGCGACGACCTGTTCGACCGGGTGATGGAGCAGCTCGGCCGTCACACTTTGCCGCCCGAGCTGCTCGAGCTGGAGGTGACCGAGACGGTGTTCCTGGGCCGCGACGCCGACACGGTGGGCGACACGCTGGCCGCCTTCCACCGCGCCGGCGTCAGCATCGCGCTCGACGATTTCGGGACCGGCTATGCCTCGCTCAAGCACCTGCGCGAGTTTCCGGTCGACGTCATCAAGATCGACCGCAGCTTCGTCGCCGATCTCGCCACCGATCCGGACGACGCCGCGATCGTCGACGCGATCTTGGGGCTGGCGCGACGGCTCGACATCGCGGTCGTCGCCGAAGGGGTCGAGACCGCGGATCAGGCCGACTATCTGCTCGCGCGCGGATGCGCCTATGCGCAGGGCTTTCGCTTCGGGCGACCGATGGACGCCGCCGCGGCGGCGGCGCTGCTCGGCGCGGGCTGAGCCGGGGTTCAGCGCCGGTCGGGGCGACGCAGCCGCGCGCTGCTGATGCTGGCGAGCAGCAGCTCGTAATGGTCGTTGGTATAGCCCGCGGCGAGGAAGTTCTTCACCGCGCTCACCGGCACCGCGAAACCCTGGTGCCAGGCATGGACCGCGAGCCGCCGCAGCGCCTCGAGCTTGGGATCGGCGAGCCGCGGGTTGGGACGCTTGCCGAACAGCACGCCCATCGCGACCGAGACCCGGCCGGGCTCGCGCAGCGACGAGATCCGGTCGCGGCGCGCCAGCGACACGACCAGCCATTCCAGCGCGCTGAGCGACGCGCGCTCGTTCTGCACCTCGGGCTCGGCAGCCGGCAGAGTCAGGTGGCGCTCGGCGTTGAGCGTGGCGGCGCCGCCGATGGCGGACGTGAAATCGATGAAGGCCATGTCGTCTCTCCCCTTCGGAGCGTAGCGGCGCGCAGCGACCCGCGGCGACGAGCACCGGGCGAGAGCACCATGATGGTCAGAGCGAGGGTGCCGCGTCAGCAGCGACGCGTACCCGCGTGCCGCGGTCAGGTCGCGGGGGCGTGGGTGAGCGGTCGTGCCATCGCGGCGTCCCTCCGGTGAAGGTGCCGCCGGAGCGTCACCGCCGTTTCTATACTGTGTGGTATAGAAAGGCGCGCGGGCCGCGTCAACGCTTTATGTACCGAACGGTAGCGTTTTTTCTTACCAGCGGCTCAGCGCGTCGGCCACAGGGCGAGACTGGTGTCGACCACCTGCAGGAGCTCGGCGCGCGTCGCCCCCGAACCGGCCTGCACCGCCATCCCCTGCAGGATGGCGTAGAGATACTGGCACAGCGCCTGCGGGGTGATGTGCGCCGGGAACTCGCCCGCGCGCTGCGCCTGCTCGAACCGCTCGACCAGAGCGGCCTGCGACGAGGCACGGCGCGCGATCACGTCGTCCTTGATCGACTTGCCATCCTCGCCGCAGGCGGTGGCGCTGATGACACCGAGACAGCCCTTGGGGCCGCCGCTGTTGCACTGCGCCTCGATCGCGCCGCGCATGAAATATTCCGCCACCGCGCGCGCGGAGGGCTGGTTCAGCGCCTCGCGCGTATACGCCAGCTTCTCCGCCTCATAGAGGTCGAGCGCCTTGTGGAACAGCGCTTCCTTGTTGCCGAACGCGGCGTAGAGGCTGGGCTTGGTGATCCCCATCGCGCCGGTGAGGTCCGCCATCGAGGCGCCCTCATATCCCTTGGTCCAGAACACGCCGAGCGCGGCGGCGAGCGCCTGCTCGGTGCAGAATTCGCGCGGGCGTCCCTTGGTGGCGGCACAGGCGGTGGCGGTGGATTCCATAACGACCGGTATGTAATGCAACCGCCATCACAAGTCTAGGTCGCCGCCGCGCGCTTCGTCCCATCCGGGTGCGGCGCGGCGGCGATGCCGTCAGCGATAGCGCCCCATCGTTACCTTGAGCACCTGGGGCTTGTCGACCAGGTTGAGGCCGTAATCGGTCTGGTCGCCGTTCCACACGCGCGACATCACCCAGCGACCGTCGCGGAAGCTGCCCTCCTCGACCCGCACCACCATGCCCTTGGCGCCGTCCGCCGCGGAGAAGGTGACGCGCGCGTGGTCGCCCACCAGCAGGAACTCGTCGTCGCTGATCTGCGCCACCGCGACCCCGCCGACCGGCTCGTCCGCCCAGGGCGCGGGCGCGGCCTTGAGCCAGGTCCATTCGCGCATGCCGAACTGCCACTCGCCCCAGGTCGCCGCGATCTTCCACGCGCCCAGCGTGGTCGACACCGCGGCGCCGTCGTCGGGCTTGGCCGCGCCCCAGGTCGGGCGCTCGGCCGCGAGCCGCGCCCAGTCGCGCATGATCGATCCCATCGCGGCATAAGGCAGCGCGATCGCGTCGAGCGTCGCCTCGTCGAGCGCCTTGGCCCCGAGCGGGAAGTTGAAATAGCCCGTCGCGTCCATGCCGAACGGCGCATAGCCGATCGCGCCGCGCCCGACCGCGGCGTAGAAGAAGCGCGCGAACTCGCGCGCGTTGCCGATCTCCGGCACCATCAGCGCATTGTCGGGGCGCGCATATTTGTCGAGATACTGGATGACGTTGGCGCTCTTGCGGTCATAGATGTCGGGGGCCGCGAGATCGATCGACGGCGCCGCCGCCTTCCAGATGTCGAGCACGTCCTGCTGCGGCCCGCCGCTCGCCACACCATCGGGATCGGGCACGTTCGACGGTCCCGCCAGCGCGGCGTTGACGTACATCGGCAGCGGCTTGGCGCGCTTCCCCGCCTCGGCGATGGCGTTGACGTAGGAGGCGACATACCAGGTGTTGAAAGCGCGGTCGGCCTGCGCGCCGAACGCCTGTGACCAGGTCCCGCGCTTGCCGGTGCTCTTCGCCAGCGCGGCAGGGATGGCCTGGGCGAACAGGCGATTGCCCTCCGCGCTGTAATCGCGCGGGTTGCGATAGCTGCCGGTCTCATTCTCCGGCTGGACCATCAGCACCGTGTGCTGCGGATCGTGGTCGCGCAGATATTCCATCACCTTGACGAAGGCGCGCCGGTCCGCCTCCAGCGTGGTGCGCGACAGCGGCGTCAGCACGCCATGATCCTTGCCGTCACGCGTCTTCATCCGCGGGAAGCGGCGGTTGTCGAGCTTCACCCAGTCGGGCGTGTAGCTCAGGTTGGTGTTCTTCCAGGTGCCGAACCACAGCAGCACCACGCGCTTGTCGTGCGCGCGCGCCTGATCGAGCAGCGTCTGGAGAAACGACAGGTCGAACTGGCCCTCGCGCGGCTCCACCTGCTCCCAGGCGATCGGGATCTCGACGGTGTTGGCGTGGATCCGGTCCAGCACCGGCCACACCTGCGGCAGCGCGGCGGCGTAATTGCTCGAATTGTTCACCTGCGCGCCCAGCATCAGGAAGGGCGCCCCGTCGACCAGCAGCGCGTGGCGCCCCTTGTTCGTGACCAGCCGCGGCAAGGGCTCCGCGCCCGCACCCGTCGCCATCGCCCCGAGCGCCGCCGCCAGCGCCAGCCGGCTCCATCTCCCGATCATCTTTTCTCCCCTCCCCTTTGGTCACCGTACATGATGCCGCGGCCGTCGGTGCCGACATAGACCCGGCCATAGCGTCGCGGGTCGCCGCTGATGACGCGCAGCCGCAGCCCCCAGCGGTTCGCGTCGTCGTTGATCCGCGACCAGCCCGCCCCGCCATCGGTCGAGCGATAGATGCCGCGCACCCCCGCCACCGTGCCGATCGCGTAGAGCGCCGGCCAAACGCCGCCCGGCGCGGCCTTGCCGAGCCCGAAGCGATCGATCGCGATCGCGCCCGGGCTGCGCGCCCAGCGCTCCCCCGCGTCGGTCGAGCGATAGAGCGCCCCGTCCAGCAGCAGCCACAGCGCGCCCGCGCGCCCCGGCGTCGCCACCAGGGGGTTGGCCGCCTCGCGTCCGATCGCGCGCGCGCCGCTCAGATCACGCGGCAGCCCCGCGCCCGCTACTGCGGCAAAGCGCGCGCCGCCGTCGTCGCTGCGCAGCACGCGCCCGTTGTCGGCGTCGACCGCGTAGAAGCGGCGCGGGTCGGCCTTGTCCGCCGTGACGCGCATCCCGCGGCCGAGGGCGGCGACCGGCTGCCAACTCGCGCCGCGGTCGCGCGTCAGCAGCGGCTGCTCGGTCTCCACCACGAAGGTGGCGCCGTCCGCCGACACGGTGATCGCGGCGCTGCCGGTCTGCGCCAGCGCGGGCGTGCCGTCGGCGCGCGGCGCCATCGCCGCGGCGGGCAGACGGAGCGGCGTCCAGCTCGCGCCGCCGTCGCGCGACCAGGCGAGCGACGTGTCGGGCACGACCGGCTTGTGCGTGTTGCCGCTGCGCACCAGCACCGCGGGCGCGGCGCCGGCATAATCGAGCGCGTTGGTGTTGGTGAGAAACGGCGTGCGATGCACGTGCGGCGGCGATCGCGTGAGATCGGGGTGGCGGAAACCGCCGAGATCGCCGAACCCCGACACCAGCGGCGCGCCACCGGTGGGGCTGACCAAAGTGATGATAGCGGTCTGCTCGATCCCGCGCGTCCAGGGCGCCCAGCGCATCGTGCCCGGTGCGGCGAAACCCTGGGTGGCATAGACGGTCGCGCCGGTGACATAAGCGACATGCGCCGGGTCGAACGGGTCGATCGCGAGCCCCGCGATCCAATGACCGAAATTGGCCGTGCCGTCGAAGTCGAGGAAGGGCGTGGCGCGCACGTCGCGCGCGCTGCGCCGCCACAGCTCGTCCCAATGCGCGCCCGCGTCGGCGGAGCGCCATATCGTGTCGACCGGCTGGTAGCGGTTGACCGTGCTCACCGCGATCACGCGCGGGTCCTGCGCGGACACCGCGACGCCGAAGAACCCGCCCGGCACCTCGCCCGGGCGGCGCGGCGGCGTCACGTCCTGCCACGCGCCGGTGGCGGGATCGTGGCGCCACACCGCGCCGTCCTTGACGCCATTGGGGCCGATCGCGTCGCTGTAGGTGATCGTCAGCACCCCGTCGCCGCCGACCACGCCCTTGACCGGCAGCAGCCCGGCGCGCGGTCCGCCCGCGATCGCGGCCCAGGTCGCGCCGCCGTCGTCGGAACGGAACAGATGGCGCTCGCCCGGATCCGCGCTGGCGACGACGATCCGACCGCGCCGCGCCGGGTCGAACAGCACGAAGGACAGGCCCCCATGGGTGGTACGCGGCCGCGTCGGACGCCCCAGCCCGGGGAGCGGGAATTGCTCGACCTTGCGCCACGTCGCCGCCGCGTCGTCGCTGCGCCACAGCCCGTCGTGGCGCGAGCCGAAGAACAAGGTCGCGCGCGCGTGCGGGTCGATCGCGAGCCGCTCGCCCAGCCCGCGCCCGTCCTCGTTGCCGCCCATCGCGAACGGCACGGGGGTGGTGCGCCAATGCGCGCCGCGGTCGGCCGAGCGCAGGATCGCGGCCGGACCGCGCGCGTTCATCCCGACCGCGAGATAGACCAGTGCCGGGTCGACCGGGTCGGCTGCGACGCTCTCCACGCCCATGTAGCTCGATTCGGGGTTGGCGTCCTGCAGCGGCCGCCAGCGCGCCGCGGCGGCGTCCCAGCGATAGGCGCCCCCCATGTCGGTGCGCAGATAGGCGAGCCCGCGCTCGGCGCGGCTGAACACGATGCCCGGCGCGAAGCCGCCGCCACCCACCGTGACATTGCGCCAGACGTAGCGCGAGTCCTCCGCCGCGAGAACGTTCACCGGCGCGAGCAGCGCGATCATGCTGGCTGCGGCTGCGACCCTCACCCTCTCCCCTTTCGCGCGATTTATCTGATCGTTGATGCGAGAGGCGGCTATGGCATGGAAGGTACCGCTACCACAACCGTCAGCGTGACCGGCTGGGCGGACGGCGTCGCGGTGCGGCGTCGGACTGGCGGCGCACCAACGTATGATCGAGCACGAGGTCGGGCGCGTCCTTGATCGTGCCGTCGCGGCGCGAGCGCAGCATCTGCGCCAGCATCCGTACCGCCGCGCGGCTCATGTCCGCGATCGGCTGGTGGATCGTGGTCAGCTCGGGCCAGATCGTCGTCGCCAGCGTGCTGTCGTCGAACCCCACCACGGTGAGGTCGCCGGGGACGTCGAGACCGCGGCGGTGCGCCACCGCCACGCTCGCCGCGGCCATGTCGTCGTTGCTGGCGAAGATCGCGCTCGGCGGCCGGTCGAGGTCGAGCAACTCCTCGGTCGCGTCGAGCCCGGAGCGATAACTGAACAGCCCGCGCGCGATCAGCGCCTCGTCGACCGGCCGCGCGGCCTCGACCAGCGCCTCGCGATAGCCCGCGAGCCGCTCGCCGCTCGCGGTGAGGTTGGGATTGCCGGTGATGAAGCCGACCCGGTCATGGCCGAGCGCGAGCAGATGCGCGGTCATCGCGCGTGCGGCGGCGCGGTCGTCGATCGACACCCGCCCGACCCCTGCGGGCGAGCTGCCGGTCGCCACCACCACCGTCGGCACCTGCGCCGCGAGCAGCACGTCGAGCACCAGCGGCGAATCGCACAGCGGGGGCGGCAGGATGATCCCGTCCACCCCCGAGGCGACCAGCCGCTCGGCGACCTCGCGCTCATGCTCGTCGAGGTCGCATTTCTGCACGACCAGCTGGATGTCGCCGCGCCCCGCCTCGTCGAGGCTGCCGAGCAGGAAGGCGCTGAGATACGCCTCGCTGGGATTGCTGTAGAGCAGGCCGAGCCGGATCTGCGACGCGCCGGCGAGGCTGCGCGCGGCGCGGTTGGGCGCATAGTCGAGCCGCGCGATCGCCTCGCGCACCACCGCGCGGGTAGCCTCGCGCACGTTGTTCTCGCCGTTGATCACGCGCGACACGGTCATGGTCGACACGCCCGCGAGCTGTGCCACGTCCGCGATCGTCGGCGCGCCGGTCTGGCGCGAGCCGTTGCCCCGCGTCCTGCGATGTTCCCCACTCATCCGCCGATACGTACCAGCAAAGCGCGCCGCGCCTAGCCGCCGCGTGGAAAATGCTGATAGCGTTCTCATCGAGCAGCTTCTATGCTCCGCGACGATCGGGGGATCGCCGCCATCCCGGCCGCCACGCGCGCCGGACGAGAGGCCCGGCGGACCGACACAGGGAGGGGAAGACATGGGGCGTTTCAACCACATCACGCTCGCGCTGCTGCTCGGCGCCAGCGCCACCGCGGGGGTCGCGCAGGTCGCGCATCCGGAACGCTGGCCCGCGGCCAAGAGCGTCGGGCTGGTCGACGCCGCGACCGAGGCGAAGGTCACCGCACTGCTGCGCCGCATGTCGGTGGAGGAGAAGGTCGGCCAGATGATCCAGGCGGACATCGGCGCGATCAAGCCCGAGGACCTGCGCCGCTATCCGCTCGGCTCGATCCTCGCCGGGGGCAGTTCGCCCCCGCTCGGCGCCCCCGACCGCTCGCCCGCCGCCGCCTGGGTGGCGACATCGCGCGCGTTCAACGCGGTGGCGCTGGAGAAGCGCGCGGGCCACAGCCCGATCCCGCTGATGTTCGGGGTCGACGCGGTACACGGCAACAACAATGTCGTCGGCGCGACGATCTTCCCGCACAACAGCGCGCTGGGCGCGATGCGCGACCCCGCGCTGATCCGCCGCATCGGTGCGGTCACCGCGGAGGAGACGGCCGCGGCCGGGATCGACTGGGCGTTCGGCCCCACCCTCGCGGTGCCGCAGGACGATCGCTGGGGGCGCGCCTATGAGGGCTATTCGGAGGATCCCGCCGTGGTCGCCTCCTACGCCGCGGCGATGATCGAGGGGTTGCAGGGCGTCCCCGGCCAACAGGGGATCCAGCGCGGCCATGTCGCCGCCAGCCCCAAGCATTTCCTCGGCGACGGCGGCACCAAGGACGGCATCGACCAGGGCGACACCCAGGTCGACGAGGCCACGCTGATCAAGGTCCATGCCGCGGGTTACCCGCCCGCGATCGACGCGGGCGCGATGACGGTGATGGCCAGCTTCTCGAGCTGGAACGGGCAGAAGATGCACGGCAACGCGTCGCTGCTGACCGACGTGCTCAAGCGGCGGATGGGCTTCGACGGCTTCGTCGTCGGCGACTGGAACGGCCACGGCCAGATCCCCGGCTGCACCAACGCCGACTGCCCCGCCACCTTCGCCGCCGGGCTCGACATGGCGATGGCGCCCGATAGCTGGAAGGGCCTGTTCGACACCACGCTGGCCGCGGTGAAGGCGGGCAAGCTGCCGATGGCGCGGATCGACGATGCGGTGCGTCGCATCCTGCGCGTCAAGATGAAGCTGGGCCTGTTCGATCCGGCGCGACCGTGGGAAGCGCGCGGCGCCACGGTGGGTTCGGCCGAGCACCGCGCCGTCGCGCGCGAGGCGGTGGCCAAGAGCCTCGTGCTGCTCAAGAACGAGGGCGTGCTGCCGATCAAGCCGAGCGCCACCATCCTGGTCGCCGGCGACGCCGCGGACGACATCGGGCGCCAGTCGGGCGGCTGGACGCTGTCGTGGCAGGGCGACGGCAACACCAACGCGGACTTCCCCGGCGCGACCTCGATCTACGCCGGGATCGCGGCGGCGGCCAAGGCGGCAGGGGGCAGCGCGACGCTGTCGCGCGACGGCAGCTTCACCGCCAAGCCCGATGTCGCGATCGTCGTGTTCGGCGAACAGCCTTACGCCGAGATGCGCGGCGACGTCCGCACGCTGGAGTTCGAGGCCGGCGACAAACAGTCGCTCGCGCTGCTCAAGAAGCTGAAGGCGGCGGGCGTGCCGACCGTGTCGGTGTTCCTCTCGGGCCGGCCGCTCTGGGTCAATCCCGAGCTCAACCAGTCGGACGCCTTCGTCGCGGCGTGGTTCCCGGGGTCGGAGGGCGCGGGCGTCGCCGACGTCCTGCTCGGCGGCACGCGCGACTTCAGCGGCAAACTCTCGTTCAGCTGGCCCAAGACCGCGGGCCAGTTCACGCTCAACCGCGGCGCGCCCGGCTATGACCCGCTGTTCGCCTTCGGCTACGGGCTGAGCTACGCGCAGGGCGGCCGCGTCGCGCGGCTCGGCGAGGAGTCCGGGGTCGACGCGAGCCTCGCCAACACCAGCCTGTTCTTCGCGCGCGGGCGAGTCCCCGCCCCGTTCACGCTCGCGCTCGACGGATCGGTGACCCGCGCCGCGGTCGACAGCGCCACCGCGCAGGAGGGGGCGATCCGGATCGGCTGGCGCGGCGCGGGCAGCGCGACGATCAGCGGCCCGGCGCTGTCGCTGGTGCGCGAGACCAACGCCGACCTGAACCTTCAGGTCAGCTATCGCGTCGACACGCCGGCCAGCGGCGCGGTGACGCTGGCGCTCGGCGGCGGGAAGGTGGACGTCGCGCGCGCGCTCGACTCGAGCGCGGGATGGCACGTGCTGCGCGTCCCGTTGAAGTGCTTCCGCGGCGCGGGCGCGACGATGGAGTCGGTCGACCGCCCCTTCACGCTGACCGCCGGCGCGCCGTTCACGGTCTCGATCGCCGATATCCGGCTCGCCACGGACCCCGCCGGTGCGGTATGTCCCGGCGCATGACGATGGACCAGCCCAGCCGCCGCGCGGTGGTCGCCGCGCTCACCGCCGCGCCGTTCGCCGCCGCGCCCTTCTCCACCGCGGCGGCGGCCGCCGCGCCCGACGACATACCGGGCGCGACGATCCCGCTGTGGCCCGAGGCGGCGCCCGGCGCGCCCGCGACGCTGCCGACTCCCAGGATCGAGCAGCGCTCCAAGGACGCTGGTTTCAACGATCGCTGGGTCACCGGGGTGGCGCGGCCGGGGCTGACGGTGCGCCGCGCGGCGCGTCCCAACGGCGCGGCGGTGCTGCTGATCCCGGGCGGCGGCTACGGTTTCATCGCCTGGGACAATGAGGGCGAGGAGCAGGCGCGCTGGCTCAACAAGCTCGGGGTCACCTGCTTCATCCTCTCCTATCGCCTTCCCGCCGAGGGTTGGTCCAACCGCGCGCTGGTGCCGCTTCAGGACGCGCAGCGCGCGGTGCGACTGATCCGCGCGCGCGCGGGCGAGCACAACGTCGACCCGAAGCGCATCGCGGTGCTGGGCTTCTCCGCGGGCGGTCATCTCGCGGGCAGCCTCGCGACGCGCCACGCCGAGCCCTGCTACGCGCCGGTCGACGAGGCCGATCAGCAATCGGCGCGGCCCGATCTCGCCGGTCTGATCTATCCGGTGGTGACGCTCGCCGAGACCTTCACCCACGCGGGCTCGCGCGACAATCTGCTCGGCACGCCGTCGAGCGACGCGCAGCGCCGCGATGCCTCGGTCGAGCGGCGCATCCATGACGATACGCCCCCGGTCTTCCTCGTCCACGCCAGCGACGACGACGCGGTGCCGATCGCCAACAGCCTGACCCTGTACCAGGCGATGCTCGCGGCCAAGCGTCCCGCCGAGCTCCACGCCTTCGACATGGGCGGGCACGGCTTCGGCGTCCGCCTGCCCGACAGCGCCCCCGCCGCTGCCTGGCCCAAGCTGTTCGCGGCCTATGCCGCGCGTCAGAACGTGTTCCCGCCGTCCGCCTGACGCGCCGCGACCGGGCCGCTCATGCGGCGCCGGTCATCGCGCGGCCGAGTCGCTCGTGCATCGCGGCGCGCAGCTCGGCACGCAGGCGCCGACGCCGACGGGTGCGCGCGCGATGCTTGCCCGTGATCTCGGCATCGTCCTCTACCTCTGGCGTGGCGGCGAGCAGGAAGAAGTCGCGCGCCGTCGCCGCCGCGCCCGCCGCGGTCCAGAAAGCGTCATAGTCGAGCGAGCTCGATCGCCCGTCGACGACGTACAGCGCCGCCACCTGCGTCCGGTTCGACGGGCCGGCCAGCGCGACCATGCCGAGCCGCTCGGCGAGCACCGCGGCAGCGAGCAGCAGCAGCGTCGCCGGCGCGATCTCGCCGTTGGCGCGCGCGGCATAGCGCAGCGATTCGCGCGCCGCATAACGCCCCTGCGCCCCGCCGATCAGCAGCAGTGGCCCAGCCGCCGCCCCCACCCCGGCGCCGTCGACGATCGTGAAGGTCAGCGTGAACAGCCGTTCGCCATCGAGCGTGAACACCAGCTCGGCCTCGCCCTCCATCGGCGCGAGCAGCGCGCGCTGGAGGATCACGGCGTGGCGACGCCCCTCCTCATCGTCACGATCCCACAGCGTCACGGGCGCGCGCCACAGCGCCGCCGCGCCGGGTGTCGCGGCGAGCAGTTCGTAATGATGCACCAGCGCGGCGAGCCGATCGCCGCGCGCGAAGCCGGCGGCGAGATAATCGCCGACATATTTGAACGGGACCGAACGCCCGCGCGCCGCGGCGACGCCGGCCGCGCGCGCGCGCCGCAACGCACGCCGCAACTGCAGCTGTTCGACCGGATGCGCCAGCATCGTCGACAGCTGGCCCAACCGTCGTCGCCAGCCCCGAACCGCCCGCATTCTCCGTGTCTCCCGCCACCCGCCAGCCGCCGCGAACAATTCGCGAGCAACTCCACGCGCTTGGCCCTTGATCCTTGGGTTGGCGCGCGGTTGCAAGCGCGCATTGGCAATCTTCGGCAACGAGAGCGCAGCGAAGCACGCGCCAACGCCTCCATGCCAAAGCTGCACAAGCCCTTGGTTCGCCACGACCACCTCGCTTGACCTGCGCGGGCGCGCCGGGCATCCGATCGCGCAGGCGGTTGCCGCATGGGGGCGAAGCGATGGACGCGGTGCGCACACCGGATGAGCCGACGGGTGCGCTGCTACTCGTCATCCCGGCGGTGGCGACGCTGGCGGACGGCCGTGTCCGGCTCGACGGCGACTTCGCGAACAATCTGAAGGGCTATCTCACCGCCTTCGCGACAGTGACGGTGATGTGCCCGCCGGTGCAGTCCAGCTACACCTTCCCCTCGCTGATCGACCCGGCCGAACTGGACGGGGCGGACCGGCTGCGCATCCTGTTGCTGCCGATCCCCTATCGCGAGGACCGCTACCTGCTGAAGCGCGGCGCGGTGATCCGCCAGCTCGACGCCGAGATCGCGCGCGCCGACTGCATCCTGCTCTCGCCACACGCGCCGTTCGACTGGTCGGTGCTCGCCGCGGATCGCTGCATCCGGCTGCACAAGCCCTACAATATGGAAGCCGACTGGGATGGGCCGGCGATGTGGCGCTTCATGCTCGCCAACATGCCGCGCGGGCTCAAGCGCTGGCGCAAGCGCTCCTCTTACTGGTGGTTCGGGCGCGGCTATCGGCGCGCGCTGACCCACAGCACGATCGCGCTGCTCCAGGGGGGCGATGTATATGAGGGGCTGGCGCCGCTCGCGCCGAGGCCTTTCATGGTGCTCAACGTCCAGGTCACGCGCGAGGAGCATATCGACGCGCCCACGCTCGCCGAGAAGATCGAGCGGGTGCGCGCCGGCGCGCCGCTGTCGCTCGTCTATGCCGGGCGTGCGGACGAGATCAAAGGCCCGCTCGAATGGCTCGAGACGGTGGCGCGGCTGCGCGACGCCGGGCTCGACTTCGTCGCCACCTGGGCCGGCGACGGCCCGATGCTGGCGCAGATGCGGCGCTTCGTCGCCGAGCGCGACCTCGGCGACCGCTGCCGGCTGCTCGGCACGGTGTCGCGTCCCGAGGCGCGCGCGCTGATCGAACAGGCCGACCTCTTCCTCTACTGCCACATGACGCGCGAATCGCCGCGCTGCCTCGTCGAGGCGCTGGCGCTGGGCTCGCCGATCGTCGGCTTCGGCTCGGCCTATTCGCGCGGGTTGGTCGCGCCGCACGGTGGCGGGCGCTTCGTCGCGATCGGGGACAGCGCCGCGCTGGCGACGGAGGTGGAGGCGCTCGCGCACGACCGCGCCGCCCTCGCGCAGCTGATCGACGACGCGGCGCGCAGCGGCGCGTTGCTCGAGCGCGACGTCGCCATCGCCGAGCGGATCCGCTTAATGAAATCGTATCTCGGCGCTGTATAAGCCGCGTCGACGCATCCAGATCGCGGACCTCAGCGCCATGACCACAGCTCCTGCCAATGACGTGATCGTGGCGGTCTGCACCTACAACAGGACGGCGGAGCTCGACCGCTTGCTCCGCGCGATCGACACCTATGCGCGCGACCAGTGGAAGAGTTGCACGATCGGAGTCACCGTGATCGACGACAGCGCGGACGGCAATGCGCGCGCGGTGGCGGCGCGCTACGCCGACCGCTTCGCGCTGGGGCTGGTCTATGAGAATTCGGCGTCGCGCAACATCTCGGTCGCGCGCAATCTGGCCTTGGCGCGCTCGATCGACCGCGCCTCCTTCATCGCGATGACCGACGACGATTGCGAGCCGTCCGACGTCTGGCTGACCGAGCTGCTGCGCGTCCGCGCCGCGAGCGACGCCGAAGTGTCGACCGGGCTGATGTTGCGCAAGGCGCCCGCGCACGCACCGCGCTGGATCCAGGACCAGCCCTTCCTCCAGCTCGGCGAGTTCCACGCGGTCGACGGCGAGGAGCTCCCCATCGCCAACACCAACAACAGCCTGATCGCCACGGCCTTCCTCAAGGAGCGGCCGGCGCTGCGCTTCGACCCCGCGTTCGGCCGCACCGGCGGGGAGGACATGGCGTTCTTCCACGCGATGAAGCAGGCGGGCGCCAGGATCGTCTATGCGGCGCGCGCCTTCGTCTACGAGATCGAGCCCGACGAGCGGCTGACGCTGCGCTATCAGTTCCGCCGGCATCTGTGGCAGGGCAACACCTCGGTGGTCACGCGGTTGCCGCGCGGCGTCGGGCGGCTGCGGCTGACGGTCAACGGCGGCGCCACGATGGTGCGCGGCGCGATCCGTCCGCTGCGCCAGCTCAGTCGCCGCGAGCCGCCGCAATTCCTCTTCGCCGCGGCGAAGATGGTGGAGGGCGTCGGCATCATGCTCGGCGTGATCGGGATCAGGTTGAAGCACAAGTGACGCGCGCGACGCGCCTCGCAGCGAAGAAGAGGTCGAGATGAACCGCCGCGGCGTCGTGGTCACCGATGGCAATGAGCGCGCGACCCTCGCAGTCGTGCGGTCGCTGGGCAAACAGGGCATCCCCGTCTTCGTCGGCGCGGAGACGCCCGGCTCGCTGGCGGCGCTGTCGCGTTATTGCACTGCCTCCTTCACCTATCCCTCGCCGTGGCGCGACCCGCAGGGCTATGTCGACCGGCTGCTCGAGGTGATCGGCGAACATGCCCCCGCCGCGCTCTTCCCGATGACCGACATCGCGATGGAGCTGGTGGGCGAGCAGCGCGCCGCGTTCGAGCGAGTCACCGCGCTGCCCGGCCCGACGCTCGACCAATATCACGCGCTGTCGGACAAGGTCGCGCTGGCGCGCTGGGCCGAGCGCTCGGGAGTGCCGGTGCCCGCGACGATCTATGTCGAGGACGGCGTGATCGACGCCGCCCTCGCCGCGATCGATCGCTGGCCGGTGGTGGTCAAGCCCGGCCGCTCGCTGCTCAAGACCGACGGGCGCTGGCGCAAGACCGGGGTGCTGATCGCGCGCGACGCCGACGACCTCCGCAAGATCTACCACGACCATTGGTTCCTGAAGCAGCCGTCGATGATCCAAGCCTATGTCACCGGGCATGGCGAGGGCGTGTTCGGCATCTTCGAGGACGGGGTGCCGACCGAGCTGTTCGCGCACCGCCGGCTGCGCGAGCGCCCGCCCTCGGGCGGGGTCAGCGTCTATCGCGAGGCGATCGCGCTGCCCGAGCCGATGACGCGCTACGCGCTCCGGATCATGGAGAGCGTCGGCTGGAACGGCGTCGCGATGATCGAGTTCAAGGTCGATCCGGTCAGCGGGACGCCCTATCTGATGGAGGTCAACGGGCGGTTCTGGGGCTCGTTGCAGCTCGCGATCGATGCCGGGGTCGATTTCCCGATGGCCCTCTACCGCGGTATCGAGACCAGCGTGCGCGGACGCGACGTGCCGACCTATCGCACCGGGGTCCGCTCGCAATGGTGGCTCGGCGACCTCGACCATGTCGTCAGCCGGATCAAGGACCTGCGCCGCGGCGCGGCACCTTCGGCGGCCCAGCCGTCGCTGCTCAAGACGATCGGCAGTCTGGTCAATGTGTTCGATCGCAACACCCGCAACGAGATGCTGCCGCTGTCCGACCCGCGACCCGGGCTGGTCGAGCTTGGCCGCTACGCGAAGCAGAAGGTCGGCGCGGTGCGCGACAAGGGCGGGCGCGTGCTGACACGCGCGACCGGCGGTCTGTCGCGACGCGTCGCCGAGCGGCGGCTGCGTTCTGGCGGACACGACCGCGACGTCGCGCGGCGCTTCCCCGCGCGCGCGCAGGACATCCTCGTGTTGTGCCGCGGCAACATCTGCCGCAGCCCCTTCGCCGAGGAATGGATCCGCCGCGGCGCGCGCGCGCGCGGGCTCGACGTCGCGGTGTCCTCGGCGGGGCTCGACGCGATCGAGGGACGCCACGCCTTCCCGATGGCGGAGACGGTCGCGCCCCGGTTCGGGATCGATCTGGCGGCGCATCGCGCCCGCCATACCAACCCGGCGATGGTCGACGCGGCCGACCTCATCCTGGTGATGGAGCCCGAGCACGTCCGCCAGATGGCCGCGCTCTACCCGTCGACCGCGACGCCGGTGTTCCTGCTCGGCCATTTCACGCCGGGCCAGCCCGTCAGCGAGATCGCGGACCCTTACGGCCAGAGCGCCGAACGCTTCTCGCATTGTTTCGACGAGCTGGTCGCGGCCTGTGACGGCTTCCTCGACGAGCTCGAGAAGCGGCTTCGCGGGTGACGCGCGGCGGTCAGGCGCGCAGGTAGCGGCCCCAGCGATCGAGCCGCGGATGGATCAGGCTCTCCATCCGCGCGCCGTCGATCACCGTATGCGTGCCCACCGACGAGATGGTGTGCAGCCCGTAATCGTAGCGGCTGCCCGCGGGCGGGCGGATCTCGCTGACGACGGTCTCGCGATAATCGTCCGCGGTCAGCCGCTCGACCGCGTGGACGACGATCCCTGCGCCATAATGCGCGCGGCAATCCTGCGCCGGCCGGAACAGCTTTCCGCCGTTGACGATGAACGCGCCCGCGGGCCGCGCGCCGCCGCGGTCGCGCCGGATCGGGTTGGCGCGGTGCGGCGTCCACGGCCCCGCCGGGCCGGCGGCGTGATAGGCGTGGAGCTCGCTATTCTCGGTCGGCCCCGCATGGGTGCAGAACAGCCAGTGGCGCCCTTCCCACTCGACGATCGTCGCGTCGATCAGGCGATGCTCGCGCTCGACCGGCCGCGGGTCGGTGAGCGTCGCGTCCGCCGCCACCGCATAGCTCGACAGATCGCGTGCCGCCGAATGTTCGGGCATGACGCGCAGTGTCTCGCCCTCGCCCAGCACGAAGGGATAGGAGAGATGGTGACCGGTATCGAGTACGATCCGCCCCTCCCCGAACTGCCCGTCGTTATAGCGCGCGGCGCCGATCAGCCCCTGCGCGCGCTGCCAGGGGAAGAGTTCGTAGAAGATCAGCAGCGCCTCCGGCCGATGCGGGTCGCGCGTGACGAAGGGATCCGCGACGAAGGCGTCACCCCGCTCGGGCATCCAGTCGAGCGCGTCGAGCGCGGCGCGCTGCACGGCGGCGCCCTCCAGCCCCGCCACCGCCGCGGCGGAGAAAGGCGTGATCGCGACGTTCCACCGCTGGCGATAGAGCGTATATTGCGCCTTGCGGCGGAGCCGGAGCAGGAGGTCGCGCGCGCTGCGCCGGCGTTCATCGCTCATCTCGCCCGATCCTCCCTCCAGCCGCGACGAGAGCCCTATCCTTGGCCGCGATCGATGTCGACGGCGCCGCGCATGTCAGGGCAGCAGCGCGCGCAGGAAGCGGTCGGTGAGCCGCGCGGCCGCCTCGGTCGACAGCCGCGTGCGCAGGTCCGCGCGCGCGACCGCGGCGATCCCGTCGCGCTTCGCCGCATCGGCGAGCAGCACGACGATCGCGTCCGCCCACTCGTCGACCGTGTCGACGATCAGGCCATTCTCGCCGTGGCGGAAGAACAGCGGGTGATCCACCACCGGCTGCGTCACCACCGGCACGCCGCGATCGATATAGGCCAGCACCTTGCCGAACGACTTGCCGCCGCTGAAGCCGTCGAGGTCGACCAAGGGCGCCAGCCCCACCGCGACGTCGTCGAGCGAGCCGAGAAAGGCCTCATATCCCATGAACGCGCGCGTCTCGCACGGCATGCCCGCGGGAACGAGCCGCGCCATCATGGCGCGATAGCCCTCGCTGCCGTCGTCCGAATAGACGCGGAAGCGCAGATCCACCCCGCGCTGCGCGAGGCGATCGAGCACCTGCGCCAGCAAGGCGACCTCGTGCGGGCTGCCGACCGGGCTCGACGCCGCCCAGGTCACCACCGGCGGGCGCCCCTGCTGCGCCGGCGGCGCGTCCGCGCTCGGCGGGGTCCCCGTCCACACCACGGTGACCGGCGCGGTGTAACGGCGGCAGAAGCGCGCGACCGAGCGGCTCCCCGCGATCGCGCCGACACTGTCCTGGAGCGCTCGCACCAGCGGCTCGGCCGAGACCGGGTCGATATAGTCGGCGTCGTCGAGATCGATCACGACGCGCAGCCCGGGGAAGAGATGCGGGCGGTTGAGCGGGTGGCGCGCGGTCTGCATCACCGCCAGATCGGGCGCGAACCGCCGCACCAGCCGCCGCCGCGCCGCCAGGCCGAGATGCTTGGGACAGACCGCGGTGCGCCAGCCCAGCGCGGTCAGCTCCCGCGCCATCGCATAGGCGCGCAGCCGCGCCGCGCCGTCGTCGGTGCCCTGGCTCGGGAAGAACAGCACCGACGGCGTGCCGGCGCGCCGCCGCGGCAGCGCGAGATGGAGCGCGAGCTCGCGCCCGAGCGCGCCCAACCGAGACTTCAACCGGCCCATCGCCCCCCTTCCCGCGACGCCCCTGCGCGCGACGCCGCCGAGCCCGCGGACCCTAGGGCCGGCACCCTCGCTGTCAAGGAAAGCGGCGGCCTCGACCGGGCGTGGCGCAGGACGGCACGACCGCGGCGTCCAGCCGCGTTGGCGGCGCGCATGGAAGACGCTAACGCGCGCGGATGACGATCAACAGACAGGCCCTGATGGAGCGAGTCTCGCGGCGCGTCCGCATCTCGCCGACGCTCCTCGGCCAGGTCGGCTGGACCACCTCCAGCTACATGATCGTGCAGGGGCTGCGCTTCGCGCAGAACCTCGTCCTGACGCATATCCTGGCGCCCGAGCTGTTCGGCGTGATGATCGTGCTCACCTCGCTGCGCGTCGGCGTGGAGCTGTTCACCGACATCGGCATCGGCCAGAACATCGTCGCCAGCCGCGAGGCATGGGAGCCGCGCTACTACACGACCGCCTGGACGCTGCAGCTGATCCGCGGGGTGGTGATCGGCGCGCTGTTCCTGCTGCTGACGCCGCTGCTCGGCCGCTTCTACGACAATGCGACGCTCAACGACGTCTTCCCCGTGCTGTGCGTGCTGTTCGTCATGACGGGTGCGCATTCGGTCGGGCCGTCGCTCGCGGTCAAGGCGATCGATACCAGGCGGATCGCTTATTACGAGACCGCCAGCGCGATCCTGGGCGCGATCCTGACGATCGCGATCGTGCTCGCCTCGCCCACCGCCTGGGGTCTGATCGCGGGCAATGTCGCGGCCACCTTCGCCACCGCCGTGCTGTCCTATTTCGTCTGGCCCGGGGTGCGCTATCGCCTCACGCTCGATGGCCGCCACGTGCGCGAGATCATCGGCTTCGGCAAATGGATCTTCGTCTCTTCGATCATCTTCTTCCTCGCGACCAATTTCGATCGGCTGATCCTGGGCAAATACGTCAGCCTGGCGATGCTGGGCGTCTATGGCGTGGCGCGCTCGCTGTCGGACATCTTCGGCCAGTTCGCGACGCGGCTGGGCAACGCGATCGTCTTCCCCAGCGTCGCCGCGGCGGGGCTCGACCGCGACGCACTGCGCGCGCGGCTCCGCCTGCATCGGCGGCGCTACCTGACGCTGTCGCTGCTCGCGGTCGGCGGTTTCATCGCGGTAGCGGACCCGATCGTGTCGCGCATCTACGATCACCGCTATGCCGCGGCGGGGCCGATCGCGGCCTGGCTCGGGCTGGCGGCCTGGGTGCTCGTGCTCAACACCTTCAGCGACAGCGTGCTGCTCGGGCTCCACAAGCCCAAGGTCGGCGCGCTCGGCAACGTCGGCAAGTTCGTCGCGCTGCTGGTGGCGCTGCCGCTCGCCACCGCGACGCTGGGGATCATCGGCGCCGCGATCGCGACGGTGCTCGCGGAAGCGCTGCGCTACGTCATCCTGACGCTGGCGCAGGTGCGCGAGCGGATCCACTTCCTGCGGCAGGACGTGACCGCCACCGCGGCCATGCTGCTGGTCGCGGTGGCGGTGCGGGCGCTGGTCGCGGCACTGGGACTGAGCGCGCCGCTCGCGTCGCTGTTCCAGCTCTCGGTCTGACCGACGCGGCGCGCGTCAGGGCAGCAGCAGCGAGGCGTCGCCGTAGCTGTAGAAGCGATACTCCCGCGCGATCGCATGGGCGTAAGCCGCCTGCATCCGCTCCAGCCCCATCAGCGCCGAGACCAGCATGAACAGGGTCGAGCGCGGCAGGTGGAAGTTGGTCATCAGCCCGTCGACGCCGCGAAACCGATAGCCCGGCGTGATGAAGATCGCGGTGTCACCCTCGAAGGGCCGAACGATCCCGTCCTCCCCCGCGGCGCTCTCGATCAGCCGCAGCGAGGTGGTGCCGACCGCGATCACGCGCCCACCGCGCGCGCGCACCGCGTTGAGCCGGTCGGCGGTGGCCTGATCGATCCGTCCCCATTCGGCGTGCATCTTGTGGTCGGCGGTGTCCTCCGCCTTGACCGGCAGGAAGGTACCCGCGCCGACGTGGAGCGTCAGCGTGGCATGCTCCACCCCCGCCGTGGCGAGCCGCTCCAGCAGCGCGGGTGTGAAGTGGAGCGCCGCGGTAGGCGCCGCCACCGCGCCGGGCTCGGCGGCGAACATCGTCTGGTAATCGTCCGCGTCGCGCGCGTCGGCGGCGCGCTTGCCCGCGATATAGGGCGGCAGCGGCATCCGCCCGGCGCGCTCGAGCAGCAGCTCGATCGGTTCGTCGCCGGCGAAGTCGAGCGCCCAGCTGCCGTCGTCGGCGCGGTCGCGCGCGGTGGCGCTCACGCCCGCGCCGAAGTCGATCGCGTCGCCGTCGCGCAGCCGCTTGGCATTGCGGACGAAGGCGCGCCAGCGCCGCGGCCCCTCGCGTTTGTGCAGCGTCGCGCCGATCCGCGCGTTGCCGCGCGATCCTTCGAGCTGCGCGGGGATCACGCGGGTGTCGTTGAAGACGAGCAGGTCGCCCGCGCGCAGCACGTCGGGCAGGTCCGCGACGGTGCGGTCGTCGAGTCCGTCGCCGCGCACCACGAGCAGCCGCGCGGCGTCGCGCGGGCTCGCCGGGCGCAGCGCGATCCGCTCGGGCGGCAGGTCGAAGTCGAAGAGGTCGACGTTCATCGGCGTCGCGCGCGCCGGCTCAGCGGCGGCGCGGCGCCGGCTTGGCGCGCGGCGCCGGCGCGGTGGTGGCGGCGGGCGGCATCGCTCCTGTGCCTGTCCCGGTCCCCGGCAGCGTCGGCGTGGTGCCCGGCAGCGTGGGCAGCGTCGCGGGCGCGGCGGCGGGCAGCGGCTGGTAGGCCGGCGGGTTGTCCGAGGCGATATAGGCGTGGACGATCCGCGACGGGTTCGCCGGCGGCTCGCCGCGCTCGATCGCGTCGACGTAGTTCATCCCCGACATCACGCGGCCGAACACGGTGTACTTCTTGTCGAGCGAGAAGCGCGGCTGGAAGACGATGTAGAACTGGCTGTTCGCGCTATCCTCTTTCTCGGCGCGCGCGGCGGCGACCGAGCCGCGGACGTGCGGCAGATAGTTGAACTCGGCGGGCAGGTCGGGGAGCTGGCTGCCGCCGGTGCCGTCGCCCTTGGGGTCGCCGCCCTGCGCCATGAAGCCGTCGATCACGCGGTGGAACACGAGGCCGTCGTAGAAGTGCTGGCGGGTGAGCTGCTTGATCCGCTCGACCATCTTGGGCGCGACGTCCGGGCGCAGCGCGATCTCGACGCGACCGCCGGTGGAGAGATCGAGCAGCCAGATATTGGTCTTGTCGCCCAGCGGCGGCGGCGCGAGCCGCTCCTGTGCCGCGGCGGGGGCGGCGGTGAGCACGGCGGCGGCGAAGAGGGCGGACAGGAGGGCGGACGGGCGCATCGGTGCTTTCGGGTCTGTCGGGGAGAGTGTCAGCGGCGGCGTCTAGACCAGATTCACGCTTGCGCCAAACTGAATGGGAACGGGCTGCCGACGCGAAGGGCGCGCGTCCGACGACGTCCTCCGCTTCTGTCATCCCGGCCTTGCGCCGGGATCCATGGCGCCGCGAGAACAACGGCGGGAGGCGTGCGCGGGACCATGGATGCCGGGTCAAGCCCGGCATGACGGAACCGGCCGACGGCCGACCTTCTCTCGATTTCGGGCCCTTCACCCCCCGCGCCGCCCCACCAGCGCGACCCGCTCGACCACCTCCTGGCACACCGCCGCGGTGACGAACTTGCGGATGTCGCCGCCGAACAGCGCGATCTCCTTGACCAGCTTGGACGCGATGGGCTGCAGCCCGACGTCGGCCATCAGGAAGACGGTCTCGATCCGGTCGTTGAGCTGCTGGTTCATCCCTGCCATCTGATATTCATACTCGAAGTCGGCGACGGCGCGCAGCCCGCGCACGATCATGGTCGCGCCCTCGCGCTCGGCGAAGTCCATCAGCAGCGAGTCGAATTCCACCACGTGGATCTCGCCGCCGATCGCGGCGACCTCGCGCTGCACCATCGCCATACGCTCGGCGACGCTGAACATCGGCGACTTGCTGGGATTGGTGGTGACGCCGATCACCAGCCGGTCGACCAATTTGGCGCCGCGGCGGATGATGTCCATGTGGCCGAGCGTGATCGGGTCGAACGTGCCCGGATAGACGCCGACGCGCGCGCCCATGCCGCTCACCCGCGCCGCTCGGTGACGAAGCGCGCGATCGCGCGCAGCAGCTCGGCCTCGTCGCCGTAGCTGCGCAGGTGGTCGATCGCCTGCTCGACCAGCATCTGCGACTGCTGCTTGGCGCGCTCGACGCCCAGCAGCGAGACGAACGTCTCCTTGCCCGCCTCACCGTCCTTGCGCAGCTTCTTGCCGGCGAGCTGCTCGTCGCCCTCGACGTCGAGCAGGTCGTCGACGATCTGGAAGGCGAGGCCGAGGTCGTGCGCGTAGCCGCGCAGGTGGCGACGCCCCTCGGGCGGGACGCGGCCGAGGATCGCGCCCGCCTCCACCGCCGCGCCGATCAGCGCGCCGGTCTTCATCTGCTGCAACCGCGTGACCGTGCCGAGGTCGAAGGCGGCGCCGTCGGCCTTGAGGTCCATCGCCTGCCCGCCCGCCATGCCGCTCGGCCCCGAGGCGCGCGCGAGGTCGGCGACCAGCTCGGCGCGGACGAACGGGTCGGCATGGGTGGCGGGATCGGCGAGCACCTCGAAGGCGAGCGCGTGGAGGCAGTCGCCCGCCAGGATCGCGGTGGCCTCGTCGAACGCCTTGTGGACGGTGGCCTTGCCGTGGCGCAGGTCGTCGTCGTCCATCGCGGGCAGATCGTCGTGGATCAGCGAGTAGGCATGGATCGCCTCCAGCGCCATCGCGGCGCGCGCGGCGCCGTCGCGCGCCACGTCGAACAGCCGCGCGGTGGCGAACACCAACAGCGGGCGCAGCCGCTTGCCGCCGCCGATCGTAGCGTGGCGCATCGCGCGGTAGAGATCGGCGCGCGGATCGTCGGGGACCGGGAGCAGCGCGTCGAAGCGACGGTCCATCTCGGCCGCGACTTCCTTGAGCGCGGCCTGGAGCTTGGGCGACGCGGTGGCGGTGATGGTCATCCCGCGGCGAAGGGCTCGGTGGCGGCGGGGCGGCCGTCGGCGCCGAGCCGGATCGCCTCGATCCGCGCCTGCGCGGCGTCGAGCCGGTCGGCGCAGCGCTGCCGCAGCGCGCTGCCGCGCTCGTAGAGCCGGATCGCCTCCTCCAGCGGGGTATCGCCCGACTCGAGCCGGGCGACGATCGTCTCCAGCTCGCGTAGGCCGGCCTCGAACGACAGCGTCTCGATGTCCTGCTCCATCAGCCGGCTATGCGATGGGGGGTGCGCCGGGTCAAGGCGATGGGGGTGCGGGGCGGCGGGGACGGCGGGGCGCTGCCCCCATACTCCATCCGTTCGGCTCGAGTAGCGATCGAGCTCGTCGAGAGCGCGTATCGAGAGCGCGCCCTCCGCGGCATCTTCTCGATACGCCGTCTCGGCAGGCTCGACGGCTACTCGAACCGAACGGAGATGGGTCTGGGCCGACCACCGTACCTACCGCCGCCACTTCTCCACCGCCGCCGCATAGGCGTCCGCCGCCCGCTCTTGCGCCGCCTCCAGCCGCGCCCGTTCCCGCTCATGCCGCCGCCCCGCCTCGCGGCGCTCGCGGTCGAGCGCGGCCTGGCGCTCGGCCAGCACTTTCTCCTCGTCGCGGCGGCGCGCGTCCTCCTGCTCCAGCGCCACCTCCGCCGCCGCCAGCTCGGCGCGGCTCGGACGCGGCGCGGGCGGCTTCTCCGCGGCCCTCGCCTTCGCCGCCTTCCGCCGCGGCGCTTGGTCCTCCTTCTGCGCCGCCCGCGCGCGCTTCCGCCGGTCCGGGGGGAGCGCGGCGAGCTGCTCGGCCGCGCTCCCGCGCGAGCGCCGCACCACTTCGCCCGGGCGTGCCAGCGGCTCCTCCATCAACGCCGCGTCGGTCACCTCCTCCGCGACGCCGCGCGCGAACAGGTCGGCGTCGGCGCCCCAGGCGGCCAGCGCCGCCTTACGACTCGGCGCCGCCACATAAGCGTCGTGGAACCCGGCGGGTGTGCGGAACACCTTGAGCTTGCGCGCCATTTCTCGCCCCTTCCGGACGGCCCCGCGCCCCCGGCCATAATCGCTTACGCGCGCGCGCCGTTCCACCCTTCCCCGCCCGGTCCCCCGCTGCTATCGCCCGCGGCGATCGAGAGTTTCGCCCGCACCCGCGCGCACGCGGCCGTGCCGCATCGCCGCGGGCGCGAGGCTCCCACGAGGAAGGACAGCTGCCCATGACGGCCATCGGCCACGACACGCTCAACGCCCGCACCACGCTGACGGCCGGGGGCAAGACCTACGACTATTTCGCGCTGAAGGCGGCGGAAGCGAAGTTCGGCGACATCTCGCGCTTGCCCTTCTCGATGAAGGTGCTGCTGGAGAACATGCTGCGCTTCGAGGACGGCGTGACCGTGACCGAGGCGGACGTGAAGGCGATCGTCGACTGGCAGCAGGAGCGCCGCAGCGACCGCGAGATCCAGTACCGCCCCGCGCGCGTGCTGATGCAGGACTTCACCGGCGTGCCCTGCGTGGTCGATCTCGCCGCGATGCGCGACGCGATCACCAAGCTCGGCGGTGACGCCGCCAAGATCAACCCGCAGGTGCCCGTCCACCTCGTCATCGACCACTCGGTGATGGTCGACGAGTTCGGCACGCCCAAGGCGTTCGAGGACAATGTCGACCTCGAATATGCGCGCAACGCCGAGCGCTACGAGTTTCTGAAGTGGGGCTCCAAGGCGCTCGACAATTTCAAGGTGGTGCCGCCCGGCACGGGCATCTGCCACCAGGTCAACCTGGAATATATCGGCCACGCGGTGTGGGCGTCCGAGGAGACGGGTGAGCACGCCAAGAGCGGCGCGACGATCGCCTATCCCGACACGTTGGTCGGCACCGACAGCCACACCACGATGATCAACGGCCTCGGCGTGCTCGGCTGGGGCGTCGGCGGGATCGAGGCCGAGGCGGCGATGCTCGGCCAGCCCGTGTCGATGCTGATCCCCGAGGTGGTCGGCTTCAAGCTGACCGGCTCGCTGCGCGAGGGCATCACCGCGACCGACCTGGTGCTGACCGTGACGCAGATGCTGCGCGCCAAGGGCGTGGTCGGCCGCTTCGTCGAGTTCTACGGCCCCGGGCTCGACCAGATGACGCTCGCCGACCGCGCGACGATCGCCAACATGGCGCCCGAATATGGCGCGACCTGCGGCTTCTTCCCGGTCGACGACAAGACGATGGACTACATGCGCCTGACTGGGCGCCCGGATGAGGTGGTCGCGCTGACCGAGGCCTATGCCAAGGCGCAGGGCATGTGGCGCTACGCCGACAGCCCTGATCCCGTGTTCACCGACACGCTCGAGCTGGACATGGGCACCGTGGTGCCGTCGCTCGCCGGGCCGAAGCGCCCGCAGGACAAGGTCAGCCTCGACACCGTCGACGAGGTGTTCAACGGCGACCTGTTCAAGCTCTACCACAAGGAGAAGCCGGCGCGCGTCGCGGTCGACGAGCGCGGCCATGACATCGGCGACGGCGACGTGGTGATCGCGGCGATTACCAGCTGCACCAACACCTCCAACCCCTCGGTGCTGGTCGCCGCCGGGCTGGTGGCGCGCAAGGCGCGCGAGAAGGGCCTGGCGCCCAAGCCCTGGGTGAAGACCAGCCTCGCGCCTGGCTCGCAGGTGGTCACCGACTATCTCGACAAGGCCGGGCTGTCCGAGGATCTCGACGCGATCGGCTTCAACCTGGTCGGCTACGGCTGCACCACCTGCATCGGCAACTCGGGGCCGCTCGCCGCGCCGATCAGCAAGGCGATCAACGAGAACGACCTGGTCGCCGCCTCGGTGCTGTCGGGCAACCGCAACTTCGAGGGCCGCGTGTCGCCCGACGTGCGCGCCAACTTCCTCGCCTCGCCGCCTCTGGTGGTCGCCTATGCGCTCAAGGGCAGTGTGACGACCGACATGAACGAGACGCCGATCGGCCAGGGCAAGGACGGCGGTGACGTCTACCTGCGCGACATCTGGCCGACCAACCAGGAGGTCGCCGACCTGATGGCGGCGAACATCGACGACGGCATGTTCCGCGCGCGCTACGGCAACGTCTACGCCGGCGACAGCAAGTGGCAGGCGATCGACGTCACCGGCTCGGACACGTACAGCTGGCGTGCCGGCTCGACCTATGTCGCCAACCCGCCCTATTTCGAGGGCATGGAGATGACGCCCAAGCCGACGACCGACATCGTCGACGCCAAGCCGCTGGCGATCCTGGGCGACTCGATCACCACCGACCACATCTCGCCGGCCGGCTCGATCAAGGCCGACAGCCCGGCGGGGACGTGGCTGCAGGAGCACCAGGTCTCGCGCCAGGACTTCAACAGCTACGGCGCGCGCCGCGGCCATCACGAGGTGATGATGCGCGGCACCTTCGCCAACATCCGCATCAAGAACGAGATGGTGCCGGGCGTCGAGGGCGGGATGAGCCGCTACGACGGCGAGGTCATGCCGATCTACGACGCCGCGATGCGCCACAAGGCCGACGGCACGCCGCTGGTGGTGGTCGCGGGCAAGGAATATGGCACGGGCTCGTCGCGCGACTGGGCGGCGAAGGGCACCAACCTGCTCGGCGTGCGCGCGGTGATCGCGGAGAGCTTCGAGCGCATCCACCGCTCGAACCTGGTCGGCATGGGCGTGCTGCCGCTGCAGTTCGCCGAGGGCGTGTCGCGCCAGTCGCTCGGGCTGACCGGCGACGAGACCTTCACGATCGAGAACGTGGCAGGCCTGCGCCCGCGCCAGAACGTGACCGTGACGCTGAAGCGCGCCGACGGCTCGACCGAGACGTTCGCGACGCGCTGCCGCATCGACACCGTCAACGAGCTGGAATATTTCCTCAACGGCGGCATCCTCCAGTACGTGCTGCGCAAGCTCGCCGCCTGAGGCGGGATGTAGCGATGCGATGAGAGAGGGAGGGTTCCGCGAGGGACCCTCCCTTTTTCTATGGGAAGTGTGCCGCGGTTCCGTACCGACCAGCACGCCCGACGCGCACCGCGCGCTCCCACCCGGCCTCGGGGACGTGTGCCGCGGCTCCCCCACCACTGCCGTCATCCTGAACTCGTTTCAGGATCCACTGTGCCGCATACACGGCGCCGGCGGCGGGAGCGGACGGGTGGATCCTGAAACGAGTTCAGCATGACGCTAGGATGAGGGGCGAAGGGCGCCGTGCCACTCGCGCCCTTAGCACCCCGCCAAGCCGGTTCGACCCAAGGTTCACGCCGTCGGGACTTAGCTTGGTGAGACCGGACGTCCTCCCTCAAAAATACTTGCCCCCACTTCTCAACCACTTCCCCCTCCTAACCTAGCGCAGGCCCGCCCCGCGCTGGATCGCGCTTCGTGACGGAACGTTGCCCGCGAACCCTTCCGCGGAGCATCCATCGCATGGCCACGCTCGCCCCCACCCGCCCGGCGCCGCCGGAAGCCGCACCGCATCCGCCAGGGCGCGCGCTCGACGCGCTCAACTTCTTCCTCGCCGACGTGCGCGACGGGCTCGGGCCATATCTCGCCATCTATCTCGTCGCGGTGCGCGGGCCGACGCACGGGTGGAACGAGTCGACCGCCGGGCTGGTGCTCACCATCGCCGGGATCGTCGGCTTGCTCGCGCAGACCCCGGCCGGCTGGCTGATCGACCGCTCGACGCGCAAGCCCGCGATCGTCATCGCCGCCGCTTTGGTGGTGACGCTGGGCAGCGTTTCCTTGTCCTTTGTCCATGGCTTCGGCGCGGTGGTGGTGACCCAGTCGCTCGCCGCCGCGGCCGGAGCGCTGTTCGCGCCGGCGATCGCGGCGATCACGCTCGGGCTGTTCGGCGCGCGCGCTTTCTCCGCGCGGGTCGGGCGCAACGAGGCGTTCAACCATGCCGGCAACGCGGTCTCGGCCGCGCTGGCGGGCGTGCTGGCGTGGCGCTTCGGGCCGGTGGTGGTCTTCTACCTGATGGCGGGGCTGACGGTGGCGAGCGTCTTCGCCGCGCTGCGGATCGACTCGCGCCACATCGACGACGCGGTCGCGCGCGGGCTCGACTGCGCGCCCGACGCCGCCACCGCCTGTGAGGCCGCGCCCGGCTGGCGCGTGCTGCTCGAGCAGAAGGCGCTGCTGCTGTTCGCCGTGCTCGCTTTCCTGTTCCACCTCGCCAATGCCGCGATGCTGACCTCGGTGAGCCAGCTGCTCGCGCGCACCGTGGGGAAGGATCAGGCGACCTCGCTCACCGCGGCCTGCATCGTCGCGGCCCAGCTGGTGATGGTGCCGATGGCGCTGCTGGTCGGGCGCAAGGCCGACGCCTGGGGGCGCAAGCCGCTGTTCGTCGCGGCCTTCGCGGTGCTGGCGGCGCGCGGGGCGCTCTACACCGTGTCGAACGATCCGTGGTGGCTGGTGGCGGTACAGGCGCTCGACGGCGTCGGCGCGGGGATCTTCGGCGCGCTCTTCCCGATCGTGATCGCCGACCTGACGCGCGGCAGCGGGCGCTTCAACGTCGCGCAGGGCGCGGTGGCGACCGCGCAGGGGCTCGGCGCGGCGCTGAGCGCGACGCTGGCGGGGACGATCATCGTCGGCGCGGGCTATGCGCCGACCTTCCTCACGCTCGCGGCGATCGCGGGCGGCGGGCTGGCGCTCTACGCTGTGGCCATGCCCGAGACCCGCGACCGAACTGGCTGATCGAAAGCAAGTTACTGTATCATAACGGAACTTTGCCACGCGCGCACCGCTCTCGCGGAAGTTCGACGTGGGAGAGACGATGATGATTGCCACCACCCGCCTGCTGCTCGGCGCCGCTTTGTTCGCCGCGCCGGTGATCGCCAGCGCGCAGACGCCCCCGCCCCCGCCCCCGGCCGAGGCGAAGACGACCGCCGACGCTTATGTCACCGCGGCGGGCAAGAGCGACCTGTACGAGATCAACTCGAGCCAGATCGTGTTGCAGAAGTCGCAGAATGCGGGTGTGAAGAAGTTCGCGCAGATGATGATCGACCATCATCAGAAGACCACCGCGGCGACGGTGAAGGCGGCGCAGAAGGCCGGGCTCAACCCGCCGCCGCCCGCGCTCGACCCGGGCGCGACCGCCTCGATCAACGAGTTGCAGGCCGCCTCGCCCGCCGACATCGACCGGCTGTATCTCGGCCAGCAGCGGCCCGCGCATCAGGCCGCGCTCGACCTGCACCAGAGCTATGCGGCGGGCGGTGACAAGGCGCCGCTCAAGGCCTCGGCCAAGGCGGCCGTGCCGATCGTCAAGCGTCATATCGCAGAAGCGACCAAGTTGCAGGGCGGCTCGGGCGCGGCGGGCATGTGAGGGTTAAGGGTTCACGCGAAGACGCGAAGACGCGAAGGAGTTTTGGCACGCGGAGGCGCGGAGACGCGGAGGTGTCGCGACCCTGGGCGCGTCAGCGCCCTCCAATGACCTAATGAAAGGGCGCTGCGCGCCGGTCTAAGTCCCTCCGCGCCTCCGCGCCTCCGCGTGAACCCCTTCTACTTCGCGTCGTCGCGTCTTCGCGTGAACAACTTTACCCCGCCGCCGCGATCGCCGCCCGACGGCGTCCCCACAACAGATAGACCGCCAGCCCGAACAGGTTCCACAGCAGGAAGTAGAGCTGCGTCCGCTGCGGCAGGCTGAAGAACAGATAGGCGCAGCCCAGCACCCCGATCGCCCCCACCAGCGGCGCGGCCGGCGTCCGGAAGCGCCGCTCCGCCTCGGGCGCGCGCCGCCGCATCACCAGCATGCACACGCACACCGCGACGAAGGCGGCGAGCGTCCCCGCGTTGGCGAGCGCGGCGATCTTGTCGATCGGCATGACCCCCGCGATCACCGCCACCAGCACCGCGGTCAGCATCGTGATCCGCACCGGCGTACCGCGCCCCGATACCTTGGCGAGCGCCTGCGGCAGCAGCCCGTCGCGCGCCATCACGAAGAAGATGCGGCTCTGCCCGAACAGGAAGCCGAGCAGCACCGTCGGCAGCGCGATCACCGCGCTGGCGGCGAGGAAGGTGGCGAAGCCGGGCCGGCCGATCCCGCGCAGGATCAGCGCGAGCGGCTCGGGCGAGTCGGCGAAGCGCGTGAAGTGCAGCGCGCCCACCGCGGCGACCGCGACACCCATGTAGATCACCACGCACGCCAGCATCGAGCCGACGATGCCGATCGACAGATCGCGCCCCGGGTTCTTGGTCTCCTCCGCCGCGGTGGAAATCGCGTCGAAGCCGTAGAAAGCGAAGAAGATGATCGCCGCCGCCGCCATCACGCCGCGCTCGCCGCCGTCCGCGCCGACCGACTTGGCGAAGCCGTACGGCATGAACGGCTCGAGGTTAGCCGCGTCGAAATGCGGCAGCGCCACGGCGACGAACACCGCGAGCGCGACCAGCTTGATCGCGACCAGCACCGCGTTGAGCGTCGCGCTCTCCTTGGTGCCGAGCGAGAGCAGCCCGGCGACCAAGGCGATGATGACCACGGCGGGCAGGTTGACCACGCCGCCGAGCTCCGGCCCCTGGGTGAGCGCGACCGGGAAGCCCAGCGGCGTGAGCAGCGCCGAGGCATAGCCGGACCATCCCACCGCCACGGTCGAGACCACCAGCGAATATTCGAGGATCAGCGACCAGCCGATCACCCAGGCGATCACCTCGCCCAGCACGACATAGCTGTAGGTATAGGCGCTGCCCGAGGCGGGGATCATCGTCGCCATCTCGGCGTAGGCGAGCGCGGCGCAGGCGCAGATCGCGCCGGCGATGACGAAGGAGAGGATCACCGCCGGCCCGGCGCGCTCGGCGCCGACCCCGATCAACGTCAGGATGCCGGTGCCGACGATCGCGCCGACGCCGAGCGCGACCAGGTGCGGCCAGGACAAGGTGCGCGCGAGCACGGTGCCGCCGCGGTGATCGATCGCGACCGGCTTGCGCCGGAACAATGTGGACATGAACCCTCCCTCTCGTACGCCGGGTCGTAACAGACGCGACGATACGGTGGGAAGGGTCGCGCGTGCGATCGTCGCGGGCCAGCCGCGAGCGACCCGCCGCGGCGGATCAGTCGCCGAGCGGGGTCTTGAGCCAGGTGCGCGGGGGCTTGGTACACATGCGCGCGCCGACCACCTGGCACTGGCCGCCGGTGGTGTTGAGGGCGCGAGTCTTGCCGTCCTCGACGCTGGCTTCGCCCTGAATGCGGAAGCGCGCGCCGGGATCGGCGCGCTCGGCCGGGCCGGCGGACAGGCGGCTACGCGCACTGCCGAGCAGCGACGCGGCGGCAGGGTCGGCCATCTGTGGCGCGGCCCATAGCAGGAGCAATGCGATCATCCGCCATCCCCTTCACGTTCGCCGCCGCGGGTCACCGTCGAGTCGCGGCGCGACAGGCTATACCCCGACGGCGTGCGCGCCTAGCCGCGCGTGCCCGGCCCCGCCACGCCCAGCCGCGGCAGCTCGATCGCGGGGCAGCGGTCCATCACCACCTTGAGCCCCGCCGCCTCGGCGCGCGCGGCGGCGGCCTGGTCGATCACGCCGAGCTGGAGCCACACCGACTTGGCGCCGATCGCGATCGCCTGGTCGACCACCTCGCCCGCGGCGGACGAGCGGCGGAAGATGTCGACCATGTCGATCGGGTCGCCGAGCTGGGCGAGCTCGCGGAAGACGAACTCGCCGTGGATATGCTCGCCGGTGAGCTGCGGGTTGACCGGGATGACGCGATAGCCGTGCGCCTGGAGCGTCTTCATCACGCCGTTCGAGGGGCGGTCGGGCCGGTCCGACGCGCCGACCAGCGCGATCGTGCGCGTCTCCTCAAGCAGGGTGCGGATATCGTCGTCGGCGGTCAGCGGCATGGTGCCCTCCTCGTCGCGGCGCATCGCGCGCGGGCGACGCTCTTCCCCAACGACCGCCCCCCGCGACGGGTTGCGCCAGCGCCGCATCCCAGGGCGGAAGCGCGGCGCGACGGTCGCCGATGCCGCCGCCCACGCACAGTTGGCGCCGGGCCGCGCGGTGACCTTATTCCTCGACCAGCTTCATCAACCGCCGCTCGACCGGGGCGAGCACCGGCCCGAGTTCCTGCCCGCGCCGGATGACTTGCCCCGCCTCCCCCACCAGCGCCCACATGCCTTGGCGATGGCGCAGCGCTGGCCGCTTCTCGATGCGGAACTCGGGCCGCTCGGCGGTGCGGCGGAAGGCGCTGAACACCGCGGCATCGCGGCCGAGGTCGATCGCATAATCGCGCCAATGGCCCGCCGCGACCATGCGGCCGTACAGGTCGAGGATGCGGTTGAGTTCGGCGCGGTCGAACCCGACCTGGTCGGGCCGGGCCGCGCCGGGAAAAGGCGTCACGATGCCCATCAGGCGCGATCGCGCTCCGTCCGCTCGGCCGCCTGCTCGGCGACCAGTGCGTCGAGCCGCTTCTTCATCGCCTCCAACTCGCAGCGCAGGATCTCGACCTTCTGCGTCGCCGGATCGAACAGGTCGCTGCACGGCGTGCCATAAGGCACGAAGCGCGGCTCGGGGGCGGCGCCGCCTTCCACCATCGTCGGGCGCGCCGGGATGCCGACCATCACCGCGCCCGCGGGGACGTCGCGCGTCACCACCGCATTGGCGCCGACGCGTGCGCGCGGCCCCACCAGGATCGGGCCGAGCACCTGCGCGCCCGAGCCGATGATCGCGCCGTCCGCGATCGTCGGGTGGCGCTTGCCCGCGACGCCATTGTCGGGGCTGGTGCCGCCGAGCGTGACGCATTGATAGATGGTGACGTCGTCGCCGATCTCCGCGGTCTCGCCGATCACGACGAAACCGTGGTCGATGAAGAAGTTACGCCCGATCCTTGCGCCCGGGTGGATGTCGATCGCGGTGAGCAGCCGCGCGACGTGATTGACGATCCGCGCCGCCAGGAACAGCCGCGCGCGGTACAATCGATGCGCGACGCGGTGGAAGCCGAGCGCCCAGACACCGGGATAGGTCAATATCTCGAGCCGCGAGTGCGGGGCGGGATCGCGCGCACGGATCGAGTCGAGATAAACGGTCAGTCGCGCCATTCCTTGGTCCCGCCGGCTCCCCTGAACGCCGGCGCGCGCCGGCAGTCGGACGTTGTCAGACCAGCACAGATAGGACGGTCGCGCCACGGTTTCCATAAGCAGCGCTTGGCCGCGCGAAACTCGAATTTCCTACCCGCGTTGTCGACTTTCGCCCAAGCGCCTAGCATCGCCGCCGCGCGGCCGGATCAGGAAGATACATGCAGGCACTCTCTCAGCTCGATGTCGCGGCACTTCTTCCTTTCGTCGCGGTCGGGTTCGGTGCCCAGCTCGTCGACGGCGCGCTCGGCATGGCCTTCGGGGTGATCTGCAACACGCTGCTGGTGGCGGTGATGGGGGTGGCGCCGGCGCGCGCCTCGGCCAACGTCCATATCGTCGAGGCCTTCACCACCGCGGTCTCGGGGATCAGCCACGCGCTCCACGGCAATATCGACCGGCGGCTGTTCCTGCGGCTGCTGATACCGGGCGTGATCGGCGGGGTGACGGGCGCCTATCTGCTCACCAATCTCGACGGCAATACCGTGAAGCCGTTCGTGCTCGGCTATCTGATCGCGGTGGGCGTGTATCTGCTGATCCGCGGGCTGATGTTCCCGCCCAAGGTGAGCAAGCCCAAGGTGGTCGAGCCGCTCGGGCTGATCGGCGGCTTCATGGACGCCGCGGGCGGCGGCGGCTGGGGGCCGATCGTCACCTCCAACCTGCTCGTCCAGGGCGTCGAGCCGCGCAAGGTGGTCGGCACGGTCAGCGCGGTGGAGTTCTTCCTCACCTCGATCGTCTCGGCGACCTTCATCTACCATCTCGGCGTGAAGGACTTCGCTACCGCCACGGTCGGCCTGCTGATCGGGGGAGTCGCCGCCGCGCCGCTCGGGGCGCTGTTCGCCAAGCGCATCCCGATGAAGGTGATGCTGGTGCTGGTCGGCACCGTGCTGACGATCACCAGCACCTATGGCTTCGTGCGCGCGGTATTGATGTGACGGTGCGGCCCCGGCGCGTCCCTCGCGCCGGGGCGTCGACTCAGGCGCTGACCGCGTGGACCGTGGCGACCGCCTTCATCACCGAGGCGACGCGCACCGACGACTGGATCACCTCGGCGGTGACGCCCGCCTTCTTGAGCACCTGCTCGTGGCTGTCGATGCACATGCCGCAGCCGTTCATCGCGCTGACCGCGAGGCTGAACAGCTCGAAGTCGACCTTGTCGATCCCCGGCGCGGCGATCACGTTCATGCGCAGCTTGGCGGGCATGCGCTGATACTCGTCGTTCCCGGCGAGGTGGGTGAAGCGATAATAGACGTTGTTCATCGCCATCACCGCCGCCGCGGCGCGCGCCGCATTGGCCGCCTCGGGCGAGAGCTTGTCGGCCACCTCGGCCTCGGTCGCCTCGACCAGCGGCTTGTGCCCCGAACCGTGCGCGCAGGCGAGTAGCAGGCCGTATTTGCGCTGGTCGCTGAGCACCGTCTCGTTGAGCAGGGAGCCGACGTTGAGCCGGATGTCCTTGGCGAAATCGGGCAAGGTGCCCGCGAATTCCTTGAGTGGCATGTGTCTCTCTCTCGGACGTGAGTCGCCCCGGCGCGACCGGTCCCCGCGGATGCGCGAGGGATCAGCCGCCGCCGGGGCGACGGGTCATTGAAGGAGGCGGGACGCGCGGCCCCGCCCCCGGATCGTTCAGGCCGCGACCTGGAGGACGTCGTCGCCCTTGTTCCAGTTGCACGGGCACAGCTCGTCGGTCTGCAGCGCGTCGAGCACGCGCAGCGTCTCGGCCGGGTTGCGACCGACGTTGAGGCCGTTGACCTGCACCGCCTGGATCACGTTGTCCGGATCGACGATGAAGGTGGCGCGGAACGCGACATGCTCGTTCTTGTCGACGATGCCGAGCGCGTCGGCCAGCGTGCGGCCGTTGTCCGCCAGCCACGGGAAGTCGGCTGCGGCGAGGTCCGGGTCAGACTTGCGCCACGCCAGGTGAACGTGCGCGGTGTCGGTCGAGGCGCCGATCAGCACCGCGTCGCGGTCCTCGAAATCGCCCTTGATCTGGCTGTAGCCGACGATCTCGGTCGGGCACACGAAGGTGAAGTCCTTCGGCCAGTAGAACAGCACCTTCCACTTGCCCGGATAGGCAGTGGTGAGGTCGAGCGTCTCGCCGGCGGGCAGCGCATTGGTGCCCTGCTGGACGGGAACGGTGATGGCGGGGAACTGATCGCCGATGGTCAGCATGGAAGCCTCCTGTTGGGAATATGGGCTTCAGCCATCCTCTCGCGCGCGGGCGGTGGGCCGCCTCTCGTCGACGCCGCACTAAAAGGCTTCGCGTGATCGATCAAGTCGGTTATTACGAAGGTCTTGATCGACCGAGGCGATGAATGGCGGCCATCTACCTACCCACGTTGAAACAGTTGCAATATCTCGTGGCGCTCAAGGACCACGGCCATTTCGGCCGCGCCGCCGAGGCGTGCTTCGTGACCCAGTCGACGCTGTCGGCAGGGCTGCGCGAGCTCGAGACGCTGATCGGCGTCACGTTGGTGGAGCGCACCCGCCGGGTCGTGCGCTTCACCCCGCTGGGTGAGCAGATCGCGACCAAGGCGCGCACCGTGCTGCGCGAGGCGGAGGAGCTGGGCGACATGGCGCGCGCGGCGGGCCGGCCGCTGTCGGGCGAGATGCGGATGAGCGTGATCCCGACGATCGCGCCCTTCCTGCTGCCGCGGGTATTGCCGCGGCTGCGACGCGACTATCCCGACCTCAAGCTGTTCCTGCGCGAGGAGCCGAGCGGCCCGGCGTGCGAGGCGCTTCACAACGGCCGGACCGACTGCGTGCTGCTCGCGCTGCCCTATGCCTGCGGCGAGGTGACGACGCTGCCACTGTTCGACGATCATTTGTTCCTCGCCTTCCCCGAGGGCGAGATGCCCGCCACCCCCGCGGCGGTGAGCCCGGCCGAGATCGACGAGACCCGGCTGCTGCTGCTCGAGGACGGCCACTGCCTCAAGGACCATGCGCTGGCGGCGTGCAACCGCGCCGAGCTGCGCGCCGAGGCGACGATGCTGGGCACCTCGCTCCACACGATGGTGCAGATGGTCGATAACGGGCTGGGGGTGACGATGCTGCCCAAGATCGCGCTCGACGCGGGCATTCTCGAGCATACCAATGTCGCCGCGCGGCCGCTCGACGCGGCGCATCCGGTGCGCACGCTGGCGCTGGTATGGCGCCGCGCCTCGCCGCGCGAGCGCGATTTCCAGCTGCTCGGTGAGGTGCTCAAGGCAGCGGGCTGAGCAGACGGCGGGGTGGACGAGCCGCTGCGTAACGCTCGCCGCTGGCGCGACGTTGCGGCTCAGCCCGCCGTCAGCCCCAGCCGTGCCCGCGCCGCGTCATATTCGCGCGCGAGCCGCTCGACCCGCTCCGCCACGGGCTCGACCCGGTCGACCGCGCCGATCCCCTGGCCCGAGCCCCAGATGTCGCGCCACGCTTTGGCCTTGGCGCCGCCCTCGTTCCCCGCCGCCGAGCCGAAGTCCATGGTGCGATAGTCGCCGCGCGGCAGGTCGTCGGGGTCGAGCCCCGCGGCGGTGATCGAGCCGCGCAGGTAATTGCCGTGTACCCCGGTGAACAGGTCGGTGTAGACGATATCCGCCGCTCGGCCTTCGACGATCCCCTGCTTGTAGCGCGTGTCGGCATTGGCCTCTGCGGTAGCGATGAAGGCCGAGCCGATATAGCCGAGGTCCGCGCCCATCGCCTGCGCCGCCAGCACCGCGTCGCCGGTCGCGATCGCGCCCGACAGCGCGAGCGGCCCGTCGAACCAGGCGCGGATCTCCTGCACCAGCGCGAAGGGCGAGAGCGTCCCGGCATGGCCCCCCGCCCCCGCCGCGACCGCGATCAGCCCGTCCGCGCCCTTCTCGATCGCCTTGCGCGCGTAGCGATCGTCGATCACGTCGTGGAGGGTGATGCCGCCCCAGCCGTGGACCGCCTGGTTGAGGTCCTCGCGCGCGCCCAGCGAGGTGATCGTGATCGGCACCTGCCATTTGGCGCATACCGCGAGGTCGCGCTCGAGCCGGTCGTTGGAGCGATGGACGATCTGATTGACCGCGAAGGGCGCGGCCGGGCGCTCGGGATGCGCGCGATTGTGCGCCGCCAGCTCCTCGGTGATGCGGTGGAGCCACTCGTCGAGCAGCGACTCCGGGCGCGCGTTGAGCGCGGGGAAGGAGCCGACGATCCCCGCCTTGCACTGCGCGATCACCAGCTCCGGACCGGAGATGATGAACATCGGCGACGCGATGATGGGCAGGCGGAGGCGCGACAGGATCGGGGGAAGCGACATGATCGGGGTTATGTGGAGGCGCCCGCGCGCTGGCAAGGCTGACGCCACGTCAACCCGCCCGCCTCAGTCGATCCGCGTCAGGCCCGCCGCGGCGGCCTGCGCATTCTCGACATAATGCGCCGCCGACACGCGCAGCGCCGCCACGGCGGCGTCGTCGAGCTGGCGCACCGCGCGCGCCGGGCTGCCGATGATCAGGCTGCGCGGCGGGAAGCTCTTGCCCTCGGTCACCAGCGCGCCCGCGCCGACGAGGCAGTCCTCGCCGATCACCGCGTTGTTGAGCACGATCGCGCCCATGCCGATCAGCACGCGGTCGCCGAGCGTGCAGCCGTGCAGGATCGCGCGATGCCCGATCGTGCAGTCGGCGCCGATCGTCAGCGGCACGCCGGGATCGGAATGGAGCGTGGCGCCCTCCTGCACGTTGCTGCGGGGGCCGACGACGATCTCGGTATTGTCGCCGCGGATCGTCGCGCCGAACCACACGCCGACATCCTGGCCGAGCCGCACCGCGCCGATCACGTCGGCGCTGGGCGCGACCCAGGCGCCCGCGTCGAGGCGCGGTTGCTGTCCCTTGAAGGCGTAGAGCGGCATCGTCTGTCTCCCGTGTCGCGCCTGTCCCGGCGCGGGATGCGCAGCGTGGCACGTGGATCGTGGCCTAAAAAGTAAAGAATGCGTTAAAGCAGGGTCATGGATCGCAGACTCGTCCTCACCAACGAAGGCGCCGGCCACCCTTTCCGCCGGCTGCTCCCCCCGCCCGCCCCGCTGGCGCCCGCCGTGCCGCGCCGCGTCGCCGCGCGCGAGGATGCGAAGCTGTTCCTGCTGAGCTTCTCGGCCTTCTTCACCTGCTTCTACACGCTGATCGCCTGATCGCGTCGCGGCGGCGCCCCTTCGTGTCGCGACGTCCCGCGGCGGCAGGCGCGTCGCTCTCCTCAACGTCATCCTGAACTCGTTTCAGGATCCACCGTCCCGCGCGAGCCGCTGCTGCCGCTCGCGCGGGCGCGCTCGTCGGCATCCGAGAGGCGCCTCGCGACTCACTTGATCTAACCCGCCGCTGGCCCACAAGGTGGCCGACACGCCGCGATGAAAGACAAGGCTTCCGCGTTCGTCTGCGTCATCCCGGCCTCAAGCAAGAACTGAATGAAATTAGTAGCTTACCAAGCTATCTTCACCTCAACTCACACCCAACGAGAATGGTGAGCCAGGTGTGATCAGTCGCAGGCACGGTGCAGTCGCTGCGCGATCCAGGCGGAGATGACGCACATGCCCGCGACCACCAGCAGCAGCTGCGACGGGGTCACCCCCATGGCGGTGATCGCCGCGACCACCACCGATCCGATCGTCATCGCGCCCGCGTTGACGACGTTGTTCGCCGCGACCGTGCGCGCGGTATGGTCCTTGGTCACGGTGGTAGTGAGGAAGGCGTAGAGCGGCACCACGAACATCCCGCCGAAGACCGCCACGCCCAGCAGCGCCAGCAGCACCAGCGCCGCGTGCGGCTGGTGGAGGAAGCCGACCATGTCGAACAGATGGCCCGGCGGCGCGGGCGCCCACCTCCCCACCACCCAACGGAAGGCGAGCACGGCGCCGCCCATGGCGATCACCGAGGCGGGCGAGTAGCGCGCCGAGATCTGCCCCCGCAGCAGCAGGTTGATCACGACCGACCCGATCGCCACGCCGATCGAGAAGACCGCCAGCACCAGGCTGGCGACGCTGGCATCCGCGGTCAGCACGTTCTTCACCAGCGGCGGGAAAACGATGATCAGCACCGAGCCGATCGTCCAGAAGAAGCTGATCGCGCAGATCGCGAGGAACAGCCGCGGGATGTGCATCGTGCCCGAGATCAGCCGCCACGAGGCGCGCAACGGGTTGAGGTCCAGCGCCAGCTTCGGCCCCAGCCGCGGCGCGGGCGGCACCGCGCGCGCGGTGAGCCAGCCGAGCAGCGCCACCGCGATCGTCAGCACCGCCACCAGCGCGGTGGAGCGATAGACGAACCCCGCCACGATCGTGCCGAGCAGGATCGACAGGTAGGTCCCCGCCTCGACCAGCCCGGTGCCGCCGAGCACGTCGTCCTCGTCGAGATGCTGCGGCAGGATGGCATATTTGATCGGACCGAAGAAGGTCGAGTGGACACCCAACCCGGTCACCGCGGCGAGCATCAGCACCAGCGGCAGCGTCACCGCGCCGGTGCGCGCCAGCATCAGCCCGGCGGTGCCGACCGCCATGATCGCGATCTCCACCGTCTTGACGATGCGGATGATGCGCGCCTTGTCCATAGTGTCGGCGAGCTGCCCCGCCAGCGCGGAGAGCAGGAAGAACGGCAGGATGAACAGCGCCGCGCTTAGCGCGTTGAAGAAGCTCTCCTGCGTCTCGTCGGCGAAGATCTCGTAGGTGGCGAACAGCACCATCGAGGTCTTGAACAGATTGTCGTTGAAGGCACCGAGGAATTGGGTGGTGAACAGCGGCAGGAAACGCCGCCGCTTGAGCAGCCCGAGGGCATTGATCATGACGCGGGACCGGGCCCCCGGATAGTTGGCACTTGTCGCGGCCATAGCCCTTGGGCGCGCGCGTTCCAAACGCTGTTTTTCGCGGCTGCGGCTTGCGCACCGGGCGCGCGCGGTCCACCTCCGCGGGTGATGCTGTCGCTGCCCAACCTCCTGACGCTGTCGCGGATCGTCGCGGTGCCGCTGCTGGTCGCCTTCCTGTGGTGGCCGAGCTGGCAGGCGGGCTTCGCGATCGCGTTCGCGCTCTACTGCCTGATGGGCATCACCGATTATTTCGACGGCTATCTGGCGCGCGCGCAGGGCACCGTCTCCAAACTCGGCGTGTTCCTCGACCCCATCGCGGACAAGATCATGGTCGCCGCGGTGATCCTGATGCTGGTGGGGACGCGGCACGACGACGTCGCGGTGATCACGGGCTTCCATATCATCGCCGCGCTGGTGATCCTGCTGCGCGAGATCGCGGTGAGCGGGCTGCGCGAGTTCCTCGCCGGTCTGCAGGTGTCGCTGCCGGTGTCGCGGCTGGCGAAGTGGAAGACCACGCTCCAGCTCGTGTCGCTGGGTGCGCTGATCCTCTCGGGCGCGCTGCCCGCCGCGGAGTGGGTCCACCAGGTCGGGCTGGCGAGCCTGTGGGGCGCGGCGGCGCTGACGATCGTGACCGGCTGGGACTATCTCCGCGTCGGCCTGCGGCACATGGACTGAGCGCGATGCGGCTGTTGTATTTCGCCTGGGTGCGCGAGCGCGTCGGCGTGGGCGAGGAAGAGGTGGCGCCCCCGCCCGAGGTGACCACCGTGGCCGAGCTGGTGGCGTGGCGCGCCGCCGCGAGCGATCGCCACGCCGCCGCCTTCGCCGAGCCGGCGCGGCTGCGCGCCGCGGTGGACCAGGCGTTCGTCGCGCTGGACGCGCCGATCGCGGGCGCGCGCGAGGTGGCGATCTTCCCGCCGGTGACGGGCGGGTGATCCGCGTGCTGGTCTCGCCCGCCGCGATCGACCTCGCGGCCGAGCTCGCGGGAATCGAGCGCGACGGCGCGGTGGCGAGCTTCACCGGGCTGGTGCGCGGTGACGACGGCGTCGCGACGCTCGAGCTCGAACATTATCCCGGCGCGACCGAGGCGGCGCTGGAGCGGCTGGCGGCGACGGCGCGCGCGCGCTGGTCGCTCACCGCGGCGACGATCGTCCACCGCGTCGGCGCGATGGCCCCGGGCGAGCGGATCGTCTTCGTCGGCACCTGCGCGCCCCACCGCGGCGCCGCGCTGGAGGCCTGCGCCTATCTGATCGACCGGCTCAAGACCGACGCGCCCTTCTGGAAGCGCGAGACGGTCGGCGACCGATCGCGCTGGGTCGAGGCGCGCGACGGCGACGACGCCGCGGCGGCGCGCTGGGGTTAGCGCGCCCGTATTTGAAGTAGATACCCCGGCGACGACGAGCGTCCGGTCGGGCGCCGGCGGCGCGATCCACCGCCGCTCGCCTCACCGGGCGCCCGCCCCCGGGGCCGGCGCGCTCAGCTCACCGTGGCAGCACCCAGCGGACGCGGTCGGTGAAGACGGCGGCGATCGGCGTGCCCGCCTCGTCGAGTGCGGCGGTGAAGCGGCCGCGCCGCTGATACAGACGGCACGTCGCCTGATCGAGCGCGTCGTGCCCGCTCGACGCGGTGACGCTGCACCCGGTCACCTTGCCCGCCGCGTCGACCTGGACCGCGATCGCGACGACGCCCTGCTCGCCCGCGCGGATCGAGGAGGATGGATAATCCTCAGTGGCGATCCAGTCGGCGCGATTGCCGCGCGCGCGCACGCCGCTCGCCTTGCTGACCGCCGCGGGGGGCGGGGTGACCGCGACCGTGCCGGCCGCCGTCGTCGGGGGCGTGATCGTGATGATCGGCGGCGCAGGGTCGACCGCGAGCGGCGCGTCGATGATCGGCGGGTCGACCACCCGCGGCGGCACGTGGAGCGGCGGCGTCACCGCCTTCTGGCGCGGCAGCGCGCGGTCGGGCGGTGGCGGCGTGTCGGGGGGTGGCGGCGTGTCGAGCGGGATATTGCGGATCTCGAGCTCGGTAGCGACCTCTCTGACGAAACTCGCCGCCAGCCCACTGACGAACGCATAGCCGATCAGGCCATGGATCGCCGCGACCGCGGCCAAGGTGGTGAGACGTCTGGAACTGGGGACCCGGTCTGCATAAGCCATGAGACAACCCTCCATCCAGGAGTGCCGTGGCGGCCTTGCTGCCCGACATCGGCGAGCTCCGGAGACGGATGGTGCGCCTCGTTCGGGATGCGGTCAAGCGCGCGCCATGACCCGGGCTGGCACGCTTCCCGCGACGGGTCAGAAGGCGGTAGCGAGCCGATCGAGCATCGAGCGCGCGGGGCTGTTGGTTGTCGGCTCGGCGACCTGCAGCCGGTCGAGCCGCTCGACCCGGCGATGCAGGTCGCTGCTCGCGACGATCATCGCGCGCGCGCGCTCGGGCAGCGCCTCGATCACCTCGCCCTCGGTGGTGGGGGCGGCGCCGAGCCGGCGCGACGGTTCGGTCGCCTCGCCCTGGGTCAGCTCACCCGCGATCACCGCGCGCTGGGTCAGCAGCCAGGCGATGACGTGCATCAGCCGCGTCGTCACCTTGAGCGACTCGCAGCTGAAGGCGACGCGATCGATCGGCGCGAGCGACTCACGCTCGATGCGCCCGCCCTCGTCGAAATAATGGCGCGCCTCGTCGGCGAGCACCATCGCCTCCATATAGAAGGAGTCGATCAGTCGCCGCTGCATCGGCTCGGCATCGAGTAACTGCGCCATGTCGTTGATTCTGCCATGAACCGCCCGGCGGCGCCAAGCGCGTTGACCATCTTTCCCGATCGTCCGGCGCCGCGCCCGCTCAGGCGATGATGTCGGGGATGATCTGGTCCTCGAGCAGCGCGATCTCGTCGCGCAGCCGCAGCTTGCGCTTCTTCAGCCGCATCAGCTGGAGCTGGTCGGCGGTGCCGCCCTCCCCCAGCGCCGCGATCGCGGCGTCCAGATCGCGATGCTCGAGCCGCAGCACGCCGAGCCGTGCCGCGATCTCCGCCTCGTCCGCGTCCGCCTGCATGTGCCGATCCCCCCGTCGCCGCGTCCCGACCCGCGCCCCGTCCTGACCCCGCCCTAGCAGAGCCGCGCCGTTCGTCCCTAGCCGATTCGGGGCGCCATGCACGGGTCGTCGCATTGTCGCCGCGGACGGTCGATCGACACCAAATGACACGCGACTTCCTGCGTGTTTCGTGGTTCACTCCTCAGTTCCGTTCAACCAAGAAGGAGGCTACTGCCATGCAGACCGCGCACCTCTCGGCCCTGGAAGCGAAGCATGCGACGCTCGAGCAGCGGATCGCCAGCGAGTCGCAACGTCCGGCGCCGGACACGATCGTGATCGCGGGCCTGAAAAAGCAGAAGCTCAGGCTGAAAGAGGAGATCGACTCGCTGCACTGACGCCCCCGGCGTCAACGGCACGAGCCGAGAGCGGGGCCCGGCGGACACGTTCCGCCGGGCCTTTCTCATGCACGCGGCCCAGCGCTGCCCGCTTTGAGGCTCAGCGCGTCTTGGCCGCGCCGGGCGCGCAACCGACCAGCCCGGCCAGCGGCACCACCAGCGTGTCCTGCCCCACGCGGTCGAGCCGCAGCGCCGCGCTGGGCACCGCGGCGCCGTTGTTGAGATTGGGGCGCTGCTCGATCGTCAGCGTCACCGTCGCGCTGACCTCGCCGCCGCGGTAGACCGTCTCGCCGTTGAAGCCGAAGGCGGCGTTGCCCGCCGCAGCGGTGCGCGCGAGGTCGCGCACCGCGCCGTCGAGCGCGATCCGCAACGACGCCGGGTCCGCGGTGACCACCGCGGCGAGGCCGCGCGTCTGGCCGGTGGAGAAGAGATAGGCGGCACAGCCCCGCGCCGGCAGTTCCTGCCGCGGCAAGGTGCTGAGCGGGAGGCCGTCGATCGAGTCGGGCGGCGGCGCGGGAGCGGCAGTCGCCTGCGCCAGCGCGAAGAGGAACGCGACGATCATGGCGCCGACATTATCATGACGAGCCACGCCGGATAAGCCGCGATCGCCAGCAGCGTACCGAGCGGCAGCGCGTCGTCGCGCGCCAGCCCGCGCCCGCGCAGATGCTGGAAGGCGACCCAGCCGAGCCCGACCAGCCCCGCCACCAGCAACACCGCGGGGAGCAGCCGCCAGCCGAGCCACAGCCCGATCGCACCGAGCAATTTGGGGTCACCGCCGCCCATCCCGTCGCGCCCGCGCCAGCGGCGATAGCCGGCCGCGACGAGCCACAGCAGCGCGAAGCCGGCGACCCCGCCGATCACGCGCTCGGCGAGGTCGGGCGGACACCACCAGGCGCTCATCGCGCCGCCGAGCGCGAGCGCGGCGACCAGCTCGTCGGGCAGCCAGAAGTCGCTGGCGTCGAGGATGGCGAGCACCAGCAGCAGCCAGCCGAACACCGCCCCCGCCGCGCCCTGCCAGCCCGGCGCGGCGAGCCCCGCGGCGACCCCGATCGCGGCGCAGCCGGCCTCGACCAGCAGGTGGCGCTGGTCGATCGCGGCGCCGCAGCTGCGACACTTGCCGCGCGCGACCGCGCCGCTGACGAGCGGGACCAGCTCATGCGCCGCGAGCGTCCGTCCGCACGAATCACAGGCCGAGCGGCCGGTCAGCACGGACCGCCCCGCCGGCCAGCGCACCGCGATCGTGGCGAGAAAACTGCCGACGATCGCGCCGAGCACGCCGAGCAGCGCGGGCCAGACGAGCGGGTCAACCATGGGGCGGGGCTAGACGGCGGCTCGAAGGGGCCGCGCCACGAACCACTCGCTGTTCCCCGGCGCAGGCCGGGGGCCAGTCAGGAGGGCCGAGGTGATAAAATCGCGACGCCTCCCACCTGGGCCCCGGCCTGCGCCGGGGAACAAGGAGGAAGAAGCGCTCACCGACGGGCTCGCCGCTCGCGCGCTCACCCCGCCCCGTTCGCGCGCCCACTATCGTCCGACCGGTCACCCGCGACCGCCTAGCGGTTTGTAAAGCACCCCGCGAGCGATTAGATGCGGCGCAGCATATCGCACGAGAGGAACCCCGTCATGGCCACCGATCCCGTCGTCATCCTGTCCTACGCGCGCACCCCGATGGGCTCGATGCAGGGCAGTCTGGCGGGGCTGAGCGCCAGCGAGCTCGGCGCGGCGGCGGTGAAGGCCGCGGTCGAGCGCGCCGGGGTCGACTCCGCCGCGGTGGAGCGGATCTACATGGGCAACGTGCTCTCCGCCGGGGTCGGCCAGGCCCCCGCGCGCCAGGCCGCGATCCGCGCCGGGCTCGGCGAGCATGTCGAGGCCACCACGCTCAACAAGGTGTGCGGCTCGGGCATGCAGGCCGCGATCCTCGGCAGCGACGCGCTCGCCGCCGGCTCGGTCGATCTGGTGATCGCCGGCGGCATGGAGAGCATGACCAACGCGCCCTATCTCTCCAAGGCGCATCGCGGCGGCGCGCGGATCGGCCACGACCGGCTGTTCGACCATATGTTCCTCGACGGGCTCGAGGACGCCTATGAGCCCGGCAAGGCGATGGGCATCTTCGCGGAGGACACCGCGCAGGAATATCAGTTCACCCGCAAGGCGCAGGACGATTTCGCCATCGCCTCGCTCCAGCGCGCGCAGGCGGCGCAGCAGAGCGGCGCGTTCGACCGCGAGATCGTCAGCGTCGACGTGGTCGGGCGCAAGGGCACGACGACGGTGAGCGCCGACGAGCAGCCGAGCAAGGGCGACATCACCAAGATCCCGACGCTCAAGCCCGCCTTCGCCAAGGAGGGCACGATCACCGCGGCCAACGCCTCGTCGATCTCGGACGGCGCCGCCGCGCTGGTGCTGACCCGGCTGTCGGTGGCGGAGAAGCTCGGCATCACGCCGGTGGCGCGGATCGTCGCGCACGCGGGCCATGCGCACCGCCCCGCGCGCTTCACCACCGCGCCGGTGCCGGCGATGAAGAAGGTGCTGGAGCGCGCCGGGTGGAGCAAGGACGAGGTCGACCTGTGGGAGGTCAACGAGGCCTTCGCCTGCGTCGCGATGGTGGCGATGCAGGAGCTGTCGCTCGATCACGAGGTGGTGAACGTCAACGGCGGCGCCTGCGCTTTGGGTCACCCGATCGGCGCCTCGGGCGCGCGCATCCTCGCGACGCTGCTGGCGGCGCTGGAGAATCGCGGGGCGAAGCGCGGCGTCGGCTCGCTGTGCATCGGCGGCGGCGAGGCCGTGGCGATGGCGGTCGAGCTGATGAACTGAGGCGCGGCGCGGCCCAGCTGTCGCGCGCCCTCCGCTCTTTCGTCTGCGCCCCATCCACCTCGCTTCGCGCGCTCCCGTTCCCCGGCGAAGGCCGGGGTCCAGCTGGGGAACGCCGGTGAGACTCACGACGGCTTTCCCAACTAGGCCCCGGCCTTCGCCGGGGAACGGGAGGACGGGGGCGACCGCCCGCCCCCCTCACCTCACGCGCTGAGCACGTCGTACACCGTCACCTTGCGCCACAGCTTCTCGCACTCGGCGACGAAGGCGCGGTGGATCGGATGGTCCTGATAGGCCTTCTGGTCGGCGACCGTGTCGAAGAACATCAGCTCGGACACGTCCCAGCTCGAGTCGATCACGTCGCGCTGCTCGGTGGGCGCGGGCAGGCCGATATGCAGCCCGCGCAGCGCGGGGATGCCCGCCAGCGTGCGCAGCCCGGCGATCAGCTTGGCGCGATCCTCGGCCGAGCCCGCATTGTTGAGCCAGAAGAAGACGTGGTGAACCACCTTGGCGGGGATCGCCGGCGCCGCCGCCTCGGCGCCGGTCGCGGCCGCCGCACCGGCGCCGCCGAGCGCCATCATCATCATCAGGTCCCGCCGGCTGCTCTCCACGCGCTTGCTCCCGTAAGTGTCTTGGATGGCGCCCTTGTCTGGATGCGGACGGGGGCAAGTCAAGGTATTTGGACGAGTGACGGTGCGCCATCGCATCGGCCCACCCCGGCGAACGAAACACTTTCGCTCAACCCTTCCGTCATCCCGGACTTGGTCCGGGATCCCCTGCTCCACGAGAGCAACGCCGGCGGCTCTCGCGGCGCGATGGATCCCGGGTCAAGCCCGGGATGACGGGGGTAGGCGGCTTCCGCGACAATGAATCTTTCGGGTCCGGACCCGTGGATCCCGGACCAAGTCCGGGATGACGGAAGATGAGGACTGTTCCGCGGCGTTCGCAGACGTCGCGCGAACGTCTGGGCGGGAGGCTCGTCATCACCGGCGCGCCCATCGTCAGCGAGGCCGTACCCATACTCCCTTACTTCCCCATCAGCTCGCGCCGCAGGAAGGCGTCGAGCAGCGCGGCACGGTGCGCGTCCTCGGCATGGTCGGCGCCCACCGAATGGCCGCCCTCCAGATACTCATGATAATAGACCGGATTGCCCTTGGCCTTGAGCAGCGCCGCGAGCTTGCGCGCGTGGCCGGGATGGACGCGATCGTCCTTGGTCGAGAGATAGAAGAAGGCGGGCGGATAGCGCACCCCGTCGCGCACGTTCTGATAGGGCGAGTAGCGGCGGATGAAGGCCCAGTCGGCAGGCTTGTCCGGGTCGCCGAACTCGTCGACCCAGGACGCGCCGGCGGACAGATGCGCGTAGCGCTTCATGTCCTCCAGCGGCGAGCCCGCGATGATCGCGCCGTACAGGTCGGGCCGCTGCGTCAGCGCCACGCCCACCAGCAATCCGCCGTTGGAGCGCCCCGACACCGCGATCTTCTTCTTGGCCGATACACCGGTGCGGACCAGATCCTCCGCCACCGCGTGGAGATCGTCGTAGACGTTCTGGCGCTTCTCGCGCAGCCCGGCCTGGTGCCAGCGCGGGCCATATTCGCCGCCGCCGCGCAGGTTGGCGAGCACATAGGCGCCGCCCTGCTCGACCCAGAACAGCGCCAGCGGCCCGGCGCGATAGGGTTGGCCGGTGAGATAGGTGGGCGTCTGCGCCAGCTTGAACCCGCCGTACGCGTGGATCAGCGCGGGCGCGGGCGCCGCGGCGCCCTTCTTGGTGACGAGGAAATAGGGCACGCGCGTGCCGTCGCGCGAGGTGGCGAAGCGCTGCGTCACCGTGAACCGGCTGGCGTCGAACCGCGCCGGCAGCGACTGGACGACGCGCGGCGCGCCGCGCTCGGCCGCGAGATAGAGCGTCGGCGGGGTCAGCATGCCCTCGACGCTGACGAACGTGGCATCGCGCGCACCGACCTGCGCGGCGAGATGGACCGTGCTGTTGTCGGGCAGCGCCACCGCCTGCCGCGCCCACGTCCCATCGGCGCCGCGCCGCAGCGCCAGCAGCTTGCCCGAGACGTCGTCGAGCAGCTTGACCCACAGCACATGGTCGCTCGCGCCCGCCTCCTCGATCGCCTGACGCTCGGTCGGCGCGATCACCAGCTCGGGGGTGGCACGGCGCCCCGCGGCGATGTCGGCGAGCGACCAGGCGACCAGCGCGCCCGAGGGGAAGCCGAGCGCGGGCCGGCTCAGCCGCGCGACGACGCGTTCCTCGATCACCTCGAGCACGTCGGCCCCCTTGGGCAGGTCGAGCGGGACGAAGCGTCCGTCGCCGGTGCCGAGCAACAGCGCGCGGTCGAAGAAGCTGCGCCCGACGCTGATCATCGGCCAGCGGCGCTGATCGTCGACGAAGGCGACCGGGGACACCTCCACCATCGTCGCCGGCGATTCATGGACCAGGCGCGCCGCGGCGAGCGGGGTGCCGCGTTTCCACAGCTTGACGATGCGCGGATAGCCCGATTGCGTCAGCGATCCCGCGCCCCAGTCGGTCGCGACCAGCAACGTGTCCCGGTCAACCCAGACCGCGTCGTTCTTGGCCTCGGGCACCACGAACCCGCCGTCGACGAAGCGGCCGGCGGCGACGTCGAACTCGCGCACCACCTGCGCGTCGGTGCCGCCGTCGCTGAGCTTGACGAGGCAGCGCGTGAAGCTCGGCTCCAGGCAGGAGGCGCCGTGCCATACCCAGCTCTTGCCTTCCGCCTTGCCGAGCGCGTCGACGTCGATCAGCGTCCGCCACCGCGGCTTGCCCGCCTGATAATCGGCCAGCGGCGAGACCCGCCACAGCCCGCGCGGGTTGCGCGCGTCGCGCCACAGGTTGGTGACCTGCTGGCCGAGCACCGCGTCGGGGTCGGCGATCTGCGCCTCGTCATCGAGGATCTCGCGCGCGCGGGCGCGATCCTGCTGGAAGCGCGGGTCCTTGCTGAGCGCCGCCTCGGTTTCCGCGTTCCACGCCTTGACCTGATCGAGCGCGCGGCTGCCCTCGATGTCCTCGAGCCAGAGATACGGATCGGCGGCGGGTGCGGCCGCGGCGATCAGCGGGAGCAGGGCGAGCGGCAGCAGACGGTTCTTCATCGCCGGCGTGCCTAATACGCCGATCGCCGCAGGGGAAGCGCGCCGCGCGCGCGGATCGGCAGGATGAGTCACCGCCCCCTTGCGCTCGGCGCGCGCAGCGTCGAAAGCGGGCGCCACCAAGGGAGTGCGCATGTCGATCCTGTCAGACCGCTGGATCCGCGAGCGCGCGCTCGACGAGGCCATGATCGAGCCCTTCGTCGAGGCGCAGCGTCGCGACGGCTGTATCAGCTACGGCCTCTCCAGCTACGGCTATGACGCGCGCGTCGCCGACGAGTTCAAGATCTTCACCAACGTCGACAACGCGATCGTCGATCCCAAGGATTTTGCCTCGAACAGCTTCGTCGATCGCAAGACCGATGTGTGCATCATCCCGCCCAACAGCTTCGCGCTGGCGCGCACGGTGGAATATTTCCGGGTGCCGCGCGACGTGCTGGTGATCTGCCTCGGCAAGTCGACCTATGCGCGCTGCGGCATCATCGTGAACGTCACCCCGCTCGAACCCGGCTGGGAGGGGCATGTCACGCTCGAATTCTCGAACACCACGCCGCTGCCCGCGAAGATCTACGCCAACGAGGGCGCGTGCCAGTTCCTGTTCCTGCAGGGCAACGAACCGTGCGAGATCAGCTACGCCGATCGCGCGGGCAAATATATGGGTCAGCGCGGGGTGACGCTGCCGCGGCTGTGAGCGCGCGGCCGTCCCGGCGCCGCGGCGCGCCCGGCGACGGCGGGCGTCTTCCTCGGGCGCGGCGGAACCCCGCCGCGGCCACGACCCTTGAAGAGGAATAGCGTCGGGAGAGCCGCGTCTTGGAAGTCGTTACCCTGTGTCTGTTCCTGTTGCTGGCGGTGGTCGTCAGCGGCACCCTGTCGCGGCTGCTGCCCTCTGCCCTGCCCCGCCCGCTCGTCCAGATCGCGCTGGGGGCCTTGATCGGCGCCTTCGCGGGGGTGCGCGTCGTGCTGGATCCCGAGCTGTTCTTCCTGCTGCTGGTGCCCCCGCTGCTGTTCCTCGACGGCTGGCGCATCCCCAAGGACGAGTTGCTGCGCGACGGCGGCGCGGTGCTGGGGCTGGCGCTCGGGCTGGTGTTCCTGACGGTACTGGGACTGGGGCTGTTCGTGCATTGGCTGGTGCCGGCGCTGCCGCTCGCGGTCGCCTTCGCGCTCGCCGCGGTGGTATCGCCGACCGACCCGATCGCGGTCGGCGCGATCGCGCAGAAGGTGCCGATCCCCAAGAGGATGATGCACATCCTCGAGGGCGAGTCGCTGCTCAACGATGCCTCGGGGCTGGTGTGCCTGCGCTTCGCCATCGCGGCGGCGCTGAGCGGCAGCTTCTCGCTCGGCGCCGCGCTGGGCACCTTCGCCTGGATGGCGCTCGCGGGGGTGGCGATCGGCGCGGCGATCACCTGGCTCGCGATCAGCGGCAAGGCGCTTCTCGCGCGGTACACCGGCGGCGACGACGTCGGATCGAACATCCTCGTCAGCCTGCTGATCCCGTTCGGCGCCTATCTCGCGGCGGAGCACGTCCATGCCTCGGGCGTGCTCGCCGCCGCGGCGGCGGGGATCGCGATGACCTTCGCGGGCAGCGGCGTCGCGGTGAGCGCCACCACGCGCATCCGCCGTCGCGGCGTGTGGGACATGCTGCAGTTCACGCTCAACGGCGTGATCTTCGTGCTGCTCGGCGAGCAACTCCCCGCGCTGTTCGCGGGCGCGCGCGGCGCGATCGCGGAGACGGGGCATGACAGCGGCTGGTGGCTGGTCGGTTATGTCGCGGCGATCGTCGCGGTGCTGGCCGCGCTGCGCTTCGGCTGGGTGTGGGTGGCGTTGCAGCTGACGCTGTTCCGTGCCCGCCAGCGCGGCGAGGGACTGGCGGGGAGCCCGCCGCGACGGATCATCGCGGCCATGTCGGTCGCCGGCGCGCGCGGCGCGATCACGCTCGCGGGTGCGCTCACGCTGCCGCTCGCGCTGCCCAGCGGCGCGCCCTTCCCCGGGCGCGACCTGGTGATCCTGCTCGCCTCGGGGGTGATCCTGGCGTCGCTCGCGATCGCCGCGGCGGGGCTGCCGCTGCTGCTGCGCGGTCTGACGCTGCCCGCCGAGGAAGGCGCCGCGGGCGAGCGCTACCGCGCGCGGGTCGCCACCGCCGAGGCGGCCATCGCCGCGATCGAGCATGTCCAGCACGAGATGGCGCGCGATCGCGGCGACGCCGACCGCTACACCGACGTCGCCGCGCGGCTGATGGCGCATTATCGCGCCCGCATTGATCACCTCGATGCCGACGCGGGCACGCGTGATCGCCGCAGCCACGAGGCCGAGATCGAGCGTCAGCTCCGCCTCGCCGCGGTCCGCGCCGAGCGCCAGGCCCTGTTCGACCTCGGACGGCGCCGCGAGATCGGGCTGAGCCTCGCCGAGCAGCTCGGGCGCGAGCTGGACCTCGCCGATGCCCGGCTGACGCGACAGATTCTCTAGACGCTTCCGTCGTGTAAACGTGCATTGCCGGGCGCGGGGGAAGCGGCCATAGCGGCCGGATGACCCGCGCCGCGGCGATCCTCTCCTGTCGGCGCGGCGCGCGCGCTATCCGTGGTGGCGCGGGCGCCTTGCTCCTGCTCGTCGCGCCGACCGCGCGGGCGCAGCAGGAGGACGAGCAGCTCTGGCTGCAGGCCAACACCAACGTGCCGCTGAGCGACGAGGTGCGCGTCACGCTCGAGCAGATCGCGCGGTTCAGCGACCGACAGGAAGGGCTGTACCAGACCGAGTTCGGCGCACTTTTCTCCTATCGCGTCGCGCGCGGGGTGGAGATCGGTGCCGGCTATCGCAAGGTCGGCACGCACAATCGCAACAGCGCCGCGAACGAGGACCGCTTGCGCCAGCAGATGGTGGCGACCTTCGGCCGCTTCAGCTCGCGCTTCCGCATCGACGAGCGCTTCAACCCGCGCGGCGGCGAGATCGGGTTCCGCATCCGCCCGCTGCTGCGCTACAATCATCGCATCGATCGGCGCGGCACCGCGCTCTTCGTCAGCCACGAGAGCTTCTATCTGCCCAACGGCACGCGCTGGGGGCAGCGGCGCGGCTATGAGCGGATGCGCAACATCGTCGGCATCATGCTGCGCCCGGGCGGCGACACCAGCCTCGACATCGGCTACCTGAACCAGTTCCGCCCCGGACGCGACGGCGGGCGTGACCAGATGGACCACGCGCTCACCTTGCAGCTGACGATCAACCTGCACCGGCAGGAGGTCGCACCGCTCCACGATTGAGCGTGGGTCACGCCGGCTTGCGCGGGTGCTTGATAGGCCGCTCGGGACAAGCAGCCGTTCGTCCGGGTCTGTCACGATCGCGTCGTGGTCGCGCCCGACATGTCGCATCCGGAACAAACGCGCGATCGACGCCGTTCTGGCCCGGGAAAGACGAAGACGATCGAAGGGGTAGAAGATGAAGAAGGTTCTCGCATTCGCTGCCGCCGCTGCGCTGACCACGCTCGGCGCATGCAATCAGAGCCCGCGTGAGCAGGCGGCGGACAACATTGAGGCGAATGCCGACGCGGTCGCGGACAACCTCGAAGACCTCGCCGATAATGCCACCACCGAGAATGCCGAGCAGGCGCTCGAGAATCGTGCGGACGCGGTGGAAGAGGCTGGCGAGAAGAAGGCCGACGACATGCGGAGCCACGACGCCGACACGAACCTGAAGAACGGCATCTGAGTCACGACATAGGTGAGCTGCTCCCAAGCGCGGCTCGCTTTGGAGAGGCGCTGCGGCAACGCGGCGCCTCTTTCGCGTAGAGGCGGTGCGACACGCGGGAATCATGGCGCGGGTAAGGCACGGCGTGCCTGTGATCCGGCACGCCGTTCAACGACCCGCCGTCAACTACGTCAGGAAGACCGCCGCTCCTGCCGGGCGAAGGAACAGCCGGCCGCATCGACCTGCTGGTGCTGCGCGAATACCCGAAGGATGAGACTGTAAGGTGGTGCCGCTTACAGGACTCGAACCTGTGACCCCATCATTACGAATGATGTGCTCTACCAACTGAGCTAAAGCGGCCCGATCGCGCCCGGGGGCACCGCATCGTGGAGCGCGCGCTTAGCAGCGGCTCCCGGACGTGGCAAGCGCTTCCGGGCTTTACGCGGAGTTTACCATCCGTGGTGCAGATCAAGCGTGACAGGCCGACTCCGCAGGCCTCACTGGGACGATGAGCATGGACACCCCGCGCGGTTACGACGACCTCCGCCACGACCTCGACCCGACCGAGGGCGGCGTCGGCGAGGCCGTGCTCGCGATCGGCGGCGACGAACGGCGCATGCACGTGCGCGCCTATAATTACTGGGTCTCGCTGCTCGGCGACCGCCCCTACCCCGCCATCGCCGACCTCGAGCCCGCCAGCATCGCCGACTTCGGCGCCAACAGCGTGCTGCTCGACTTCTCCGCGGGCGTGGACGATCCGTCGGTCCAGTTCATCGGCCGCGCGCTGCGCGACGAGTGCGGCGCCGATCAGACGATCGCGCGGATCAGCGACGTGCCCGCGCGCTCGCTGCTGTCGCGGCTGACCGACCATTACCTCCAGATCATCGCCAACCAGGCGCCGATCGGCTTCGAGGCCGAGTTCGTCGGCACGCGCGGCCACGCCACCTTGTACCGCGGCATCCTGATGCCCTTCTCCTCCGACGGTTCGGCGATCGACTTCATCTACGGCGTGATCAACTGGAAGGAGCTGGTCACCGCCGATCATCAGGCTGCGCTCGACCGCGAGCTGTCGGTGGCGCGCGCGCCGCGGCATGATCCGGTCCCCGCCGCCGCCTGGGCCGACGGGCCGCACGCCGACGCCGAGTTCGACGCGCTGCCCTGGCCCGAGGCCGCGCCCGTCGCCTCGCTCGACGACCGGCTCGCCGCCGCGCGCGAGAGCGCGGCCTCGGCGCGCACCGCCGCGACGCGCAGCCACGCCGCGCTGTACCGCGCGCTCGGCCGTGCGCACGATTTCGCGCTGGCCGCCGCGGACGCGCCGGAGCGGCTTGCCGCGATCCTCGACGAGGCAGCGATCAAGGTGCAGGCGCGCGCGCCGATGACCGCGATCGCCAAGCTGATCTTCGGCACCGATCACGACAAGACGCGGCTGACCGAGCTGGCCACGGTGCTCGCCTGGGCCGCGCGCACCGGCGTCGCCGAGGGCGAGCTGGCCGGCGTGCTCGACTCGGTCGAGGGCGGGATCAAGCGCCTCGTCGCCGACGAGCGCGCCGCGCGCCGGCCGGCACCGCGGGCCGCGCCGCGGCTGGCGCCGGTGATCGCGGCGCGCGCGCCGCTGGCCGAGCTCGCGCTCGACAGCGGTTTGCCCGAGGGCGAGCCGGTGGTGCTGCTCGGCCGCGCCGTCGCGGGTGGGATCGTGGTGGTCGGCACCGTCGGCGACGATGCCAGGCTCGCGGCGCAGGTACTGCGGCGGCTCGGTTGAAGGCGGCGGTCGCTGGACTGCGAGGTCGCCACTCGGGCTAAGCGGCTTCAGGCATCACCACATTATCCACCGTCATCCCGAACTCGTTTCGGGATCCACGGGTCCGTACACAAAAAGGGTTCATTGTCGCGGAAGCGGCTTACTCCCGTCATCCCGGGCCCTTCGACAAGCTCAGGAGAGCCTCGATCCGGGATCCATGGTGCTGCGAGAGCCGCCGGCGTTGCTCTCACGGAGGAATGGATCCCGGCGCGAGGCCGGGATGACGAATGAGGGAAGAGAAAGCGGCCTCCCTCATCGCAGCGTATCACCCGCGAATAGTAGCGGCAGATCAGACCGCCGAAGATGCAAGCCGCCTTTTGGGTCCGGAGCCACGGCACGGCAAACGCGCCGGCAGTTGCGCCCGAGGATCGGTGGATCCTGAGACAAGCTCAGGATGACGCTGGCGTTGGGCGACGCCCCCCTCCCCGCTCCGCATCCGCTGTTCCTTCCCCGGCGGGGTTGAGCCGCGTCGCTGCCCGGCGCATAGCGCAGGTCATGGTCGAGAAGTCTCTGCAGAAACTGTCTGCCGCGCTCGCGGCGCGGCTCACCCATCGCGCGCTTCCCGGGGAGATCGCCGGCTTCGGCGAGGACAAGCAGGCCGAGGCGGCCGCCTTCCTGGCCGAGACCGCGGCGCATCGCGCCCCCGGCACTGCCGCGCTCGCGCTGGAGCAGCTGCCCGGCGACGGCGCGCGGCGCCGCATGCGGCTCGCCATCGTCAACGACGACATGCCCTTCCTGGTCGATTCGGTCGCCGCCGCGATCGGTGACCGCGACATCGCGGTCGATCGCGTGATCCACCCCGTCATTCGCGTCTCGCGCGACGCCGACGGCACGCTGACCGCGATCGAGGAGGCCAGCGGCCACGCCGAGTCGATGATCTACGTCGAGCTCGAGCGCGTCGACGCCAAGGACCGTCGCGCGCTGACCGACGAGATCGAGCGGCTGCTGCGCGACGTGCGCGTGGCGGTGGGCGACTGGCGCCAGATGCAGGCCGCGCTCGCCGCCGACGCGGGCATGCTCGACGACACCGGGCACGATCCCGAGGGCGCCAACCTGCTGCGCTGGTTCCTCGACCGTCACTTCACGCTGCTGGGCCACGAGCGCTGGCACGTCGACGGCCATGCCGACGCGGCCGAACCGCTCGGCATCGCGCGCAACGACCATGAGGTGCCGCTGCTCGCGGAGCGCTCGCGCCGGCTCGCGGTGGAATATTTCACCGCCGGCAACGCCGCGCCGCTGCTGCTCAAATCGAGCCTGATCTCGCCGGTGCACCGCCGCGTTCCGCTCGATCTGCTGGTGGTGCCGCTCGCCACGGGCGGTACGGTGACGGGGCTGTCGATCCACGCCGGCCTGTGGACCTCGGCCGCGCTCAATGCGCCGCCGCGCAGCGTGCCGGTGCTGCGCCAGCGGCTGGCGGCGAGCGAGGCCAAGTTCGGCTTCGATCCCGCCGGCCATACCGGCAAGGCGCTGACCCACGCGATCGCGACGCTGCCGCACGACCTGATGATCGCGGTCGACGCCGCGGGGATGGAGGAGCTCGCGCTCACCGCGATGAGCCTTGCCGACCGGCCGCGTCCCAAGCTGGTGCTGGCGCGCTCCCCGCTCGGCCGCCACCTCTACGCCTTCGTCTGGCTGCCGCGCGACGAGATGACGACCGCGCGCCGCGTCGCGATCGGCGACATGCTGGCGGAGGAGGCCAACGGCCAGATCCTCAACTGGACGACCAGCGTCGAGGACAGCCGCACCGCGCTGCTGCGCTACACGATCGACCTGCGCGGCGCCGGCCGTCTGCCCGACGCCTCGCTGCTCGACGCGCGGCTGGAGAAGATGGTGCGCGGCTGGGCGCCGTCGATCGAGGCGGCGCTGGCCGACGAGGTCGGGCCGGCGCGTGCGGCGCGACTGGCGCTGCGCCACGCCGCCGCCTTCCCGCCGCGCTACCGCACCGGCGCCACCCCCGACGAGGCGGCGCGCGACATCGTCTCGATCGCCAACCTGGTCGACGACGCCGACCGCGAGGTGCGCTTCACCGCCGGCGGCGACGGCATGCTCCACCTCAAGGTCTATCGCCAGGGAGGCCCGCTGGCGCTGTCCGACGCGGTGCCCGCGCTGGAGCATTTCGGCTTCCGCGTGATCGAGGAGATGCCGACCGGGCTGACCGACGAGGAGCGCTCCTCGATCCACGACTTCACGCTCGAGACCGCCGCCGACGTGCCCGCGGTGCTCGCCGCGGCGGAGACGCTGCAGGAGGCGATCGCGCAGGTGCTTGAGGGCCGCGCCGAGGACGACGGCTTCAACCGGCTGATGCTCGAGGCCGGCCTGTCGCCGTCGGCGGTGGTGCTGTTCCGCGCCTGGTTCCGCTACCTGCGCCAGGCCGGGATGAGCTACGGCATGGCGACGGTGGTGGAGACGCTGACGCGCGCGCGCGATGTGACCAAGGCGCTGGTCGACCTTTTCGCCGCCCGCCACGACCCCGCGCGTCCCGGCGATGCCGATGCCGCCGCCGCCGCGATCGACGCCGGGCTCGACGCGATCACGGGGATCGACGACGACCGCATCCTGCGCGCCTTCCGCGCGGTGATCGATGCGACGCTGCGTACCAACGCTTATACCGAGGCGGCGAACGAGGCGCTGGCGTTCAAGCTCGACAGCGCCCGGATCCCCGGCCTGCCCGCGCCGCTGCCGTGGCGCGAGGTCTGGGTCTACTCGCCGCGGGTCGAGGGCATCCACCTGCGCGCCGGCCCGGTCGCGCGCGGCGGCCTGCGCTGGTCCGACCGGCGCGACGATTTCCGCACCGAGATCCTCGGCCTGATGAAGGCGCAGCGCGTCAAGAACGCGGTGATCGTGCCGACCGGCGCCAAGGGCGGCTTCTACGCCAAGCAGCTGCCGGCGCCGGGCAACCGCGACGCGTGGCTGGCGGAAGGCACCGAGGCCTATCGCATCTTCATCCGCACCCTGCTGTCGATCACCGACAATATCGTCGCCGGCGAGGTGGTGCATCCCGACGGTGTGGTCGTCCACGACGGCGAGGATCCGTACTTCGTCGTCGCCGCCGACAAGGGCACCGCGACCTTCAGCGACGTCGCCAACGCGATCGCGCTGGAGCGCGGCTTCTGGCTGGGGGACGCCTTCGCCAGCGGCGGGTCGCAGGGTTATGACCACAAGGCGATGGGCATCACCGCCAAGGGCGCCTGGGTCTCGGTCCAGCGCCATTTCGCCGAGCGCGGGCTGGACGTGCAGACGCAGCCGATCCGCGTCGTCGGCTGCGGCGACATGTCGGGCGACGTGTTCGGCAACGGCATGCTGCTGTCGAAGGCGATCCGGCTGGTCGCCGCCTTCGACCACCGCCACATCTTCCTCGACCCCGATCCGGACGCGGCGGCGAGCTGGGCCGAGCGCGACCGCCTGTTCGCGCTGCCGCGGTCGAGCTGGTCCGATTACGACACCGCTTTGATCTCGCCGGGCGGCGGCGTGTTCGCGCGCGACATGAAGTCGATCCCGCTCTCGCCCGAGGTGCGCGCCGCGCTCGGCATCGCGGCGGAGCGGCTCGAGCCGACCGCGCTGATCTCGGCGATCCTGAAGAGCCCGGTCGACCTGATCTGGTTCGGCGGCATCGGCACCTATGTGAAGGCCGCGTCCGAGAACAACGCCACCGTCGGCGATCCCGCCAACGATCGGCTCCGGGTCGACGCCGAGGAGCTGCGCGCCACCGCGATCGGCGAGGGCGCGAACCTCGGCGTCACCCAGGCCGCGCGCATCGCCTTCGCGGCGAGGGGCGGGCGGATCAACACCGACTTCATCGACAATTCGGCCGGCGTCGACTGTTCGGACAATGAGGTCAACATCAAGATCGCGCTCAACCGCGAGATGATCGAGGACCGGCTCGGGTTCGACGACCGCAACGCATTGCTCGGCGCGATGACCGACGATGTCGCGCGGCTGGTGCTGGAGGACAACCGCCTCCAGACGCTCGCGCTGTCGATCGCCGAGGGCGGCGGGGTGCAGGCGCTGCCCAGCTATGTCCGGCTGATCGAGGTGTTCGAGGAGAGCGGTCGGCTCGACCGCCGCGTCGAGGGGCTCGGCAGCAACACCGACCTGCTTCGCCGCAGCAGCGACGCGCGCGGGCTCACCCGCCCCGAGCTGGCGGTGCTGCTCGCCACCGCCAAGCTCGCGCTGCAGGACGCGATCGAGCATTCGGCGCTCGGTGACGACCCGGCGCTGTCGGAGGACCTCCACGCCGCCTTCCCGCCCGCGATGCGCGAGCGCTTCGCCGCCGCGATCGACGCGCACCGGCTGCGCCCGCAGATCGTCGCCACCAAGCTGGCCAACCGCGTCATCAACCGGATCGGCATCCTCCACCCGTTCGAGCTGGCCGAGGAGGAGGGCGCGACGCTCGCCGATATCGCCGCGATGTTCGTGGTGGTGGAGCGCCAGTTCGGCCTCACCGCGCTGTGGCACGCGATCGAGACCGAGCCGATGCCCGAGAGCGGCCGGATCGCGCTGTTCGACGAGACCGCGGTGGCGGTGCGCTCGCAGATCGCCGATCTGCTGCGCACCACCGCACCGGCCACGCCGCCCTCGGCGGTGCTGGCACGGCTGTCGGCGGGGATCGAGCGGCTCGACGTCGCCGCGGGCGAGCTGCTGCTCGACGAGGCGCGCGCACACTCGCGCCGCATCGCCGACACGCTCGAGCAGGCCGGCGCGCCGCACGACCTCGCCACCCGCGTGGTGCGGCTGTTCGAACTGGACGGCGCGGTCGGGCTCGCCGACCTCGGCGAGCGTGCCGGCATCGAGGAGACGCGGCTGGCGCGCGCCTTCACGCGGCTCGGTCAGGCGCTGGGGCTCGACTGGGCGCAGTCGACCGCGACGCGCATCTCGCCGAGTGATCCATGGGAGCGGCTGCTGATCGCTGGCCTCGCGCGCGACTTCCAGCAGCTTCGGCTTGATTTCCTCGGCCGCGGCGGGGCGGGCGATCCGGAGGCGCTGGTGGCCGACTGGCTCGCGCGCAACGGGGCGCGCGTGGCGCAGTTCCGCGCGGTGATCGACCGAGCGCGCAACGCGCAGGCGCCGAACGCGGCGATGCTGGCGCAGATCGCGAGCCAGGCGCGCGTGCTGCTGGGGCGGTAGGAAGGGCGGCGGGGGAACGATCCTCGTCGGCGACAATACCTCGGCGCGCCTTTAACCGTTCGTCATCCCGGACTGGGTCCGGGATCCAGCCTTCCGCAGGAACAACGCTTTAGGAGTGTGCGGCACGCTGGATCCCGGACCAAGTCCGGGATGACGGGGGGTGCCGGTGTAGTATCGATCATGCGACGCTCCCCTGCGAGGCAGGGGTGTCCGACAATCCCCTCAGTGCGGCACGACGCTCAGATCCACCCCGGCCTTGTCGTACAGCGCGAAGCGGAGGGGCCGCGGTCCGGCGGCTTCCCGGCGTCGGAGCGCGCGCCCCGGCGCCGCCGCCGCCCCAACCGCGCTCAGGCGTCCGCCCAGCGGCGCAACAGATTGTGGTACACGCCCGTCAGCCTGACGGTCGCCGACGCCCCCTGCCCCTGCGCGGCGGCGACGTCCTGCACCCCCTGGTCGAGCTCGAACAACAACCGGCGCGCGCCGTCGTCGCGCACCATCGACTGAATCCAGAAGAAGCTCGCCACACGGGTGCCGCGCGTCACCGGCTCGACCCGGTGCAGGCTCGACGCGGGATAGAGCACCATATGCCCGGCGGGCAGCTTGACCCGCTGCTCGCCGAACTGATCCTCGACCACCAGCGCGCCGCCGTCATACTCATCGGGACCGGCGAGAAACAGCGTCGCGGAGAGGTCGGAGCGCAGCCGGAAATCGCCGCCACGCCGCAATCGCACCGCATTGTCGACGTGGAGCCCGAACTCCTGCCCCCCGGCATAGCGGTTGAACAGCGGCGGCCAGACCTTGAGCGGCAGCGCCGCGGCGACGAACAACGGGGTGCGCCCGAGCGCGTCGAGCACGATCGCGCCCGCCGCGCGCGCCGCCTCGCCGTCCTCGGGCAATTGCTCGTTGCGCTTGGCCAGCGCGGCCTGCGGCCCCGAGGTGGCGTTGCCGTCGACCCACCCGGCGGGGTCGATCAGCCCGCGCACGCGCGCCAGGGCGGCGGCGTCGAGCACCTCGGGGATCGCGATCAGCATGATGCGGCCTGTACCGCGCTCAGAAGCGGTAGAACAGGCTGAGCACCGCCTGCCGCCGGTCGCCCGGCATCGCCCAGCCGCCCGTCACCACGCCGGTCGTCGCGTTTGCGTTGTTGCGCACGTTGGTGAGATACTTCTCGTCGGTGAGGTTCTGGACGTTGAGCTGTAGCGTCATGTCGTCGCGGAACGTGTATCCCACGTACGCGCGGTGGATCAGATAATCGTCCACCAGCGGCGCCGCGGCGCTGGCGAGCCCGGGGACATACGTGGTGAAGCGCCCCTGATAGGTCAGGCCGTAACCCAGCTCCAGTCCGAACGGCAGCTTGTAGGTGGTGAACAGGCTGCCCGAATGTTTGGGCGTCTGGACCAGCGCGAAGCCGCGCTGCGGGTCGGGGTTGGCGAGGCTGTTGCCGCACCCGGCGGATCCCGGTGCGCGCAGGCAGAAGTCGGACACCGACTGGCGCACCTCGCTGTCGAGATAGGTGTAATTGGCGAAGATCGTCCACGCCGGGGTGATGCTGCCCGAGATCCCGAGCGCGATGCCGTTGACCCGGCTGCGCCCGTCGAGCACCTGGATCGTCGGCAGCGCGGGATCGTTCGAGGGGATGCGGTAATTGGTGCGCTCGTTGCGGAACACCGCCGCGGTCAGCTCCAGCTTGCGCGCGAACAGGCCCGCCTTGATCCCCGCCTCATAGTTGCGCGCGGTTTCGGGCGCGACGTCGCACGTGTCGGTCACCACCGTTCCGGAGACGCTGACGCAGCCGGCGCGGACGCTCGCCGACGAGGGCGTGCGGGCATTGCCGACCCCGGCATAGACGCTGACGTCGGTGACCGGATGGACCACCGCGCCGACGCGCCAGGAGAACAAGCGCTCGCGATTGTCCTGCCGCAGCAGCGCGGGATTGGGCTGGGTCACGCCGGGGGCGAGCGACGGCAGCGGCAACGCGCGGAAGGTGGCGTGCTGCTGCTCCCAGCGCACCCCGCCGTTGAGCTCGAAGTAGCGACCGAGTTCGAGCGTGTCGAACGCGTAGACCGCGATATTCTCACTGGTCGAGCGCGAGTGCGCGGTGGTGACGTAGTTGATCGGCCCGCGGTAGGTCGTATCGGGGTTGGTGATCGCCAGCACCGGCAGCGGCGTCGTCGCCGCGCCATCGGCGTTGCGCAACAGCGAGCCGGAGACGATCGCATAATCCTCGATCAGCGCCGACATGCCGATGTTGGCGACGTTGCGCACCCGCCCCTCGGTGCCATGGTCGAGCCGCAGGTCGGTCTGGTTGGCGAGCAGCTGGTTCTCCTGATCGCGCACCAGCCCGCGCGGCCCGGACGGGAGCCACTGCCCCGGCGCGAGCCCGGTCGGGCAGGCGAGCCCCGCGGTGTCGGTCGCGCTGGCGGCGACCGGCTGGCGTCCGGTCGCGCCGAGGCAGAAGGTGCCCTGCGGCGCGCTGGTGACGCTATATTGGCCGACCCGCTGCCAGCGTGACAGGTTGCGGACCGAGACATGGTCGTCGACCGCGTGACGCAGCGTCACCGTCAGCCGGTCGACCGTGACGTCCTGCCGGTCGAGATTGCGGTAGCCGTAATAATCGCTGCGATCGACTCCGGGGAGCACGCCGTCGACCACGGTGCCGCGGTTGAACGGCACGCCGTAGAGCGGCGTGTTCCTGTCCTCCTGGTGCAGGTAGGCGATCGTCAGGCTGGTGGGGCCGCCGATGCCGATCGTCACCGCCGGGGCGACGCCCCAGCGCTCGTACTTCTCCACGTCGCGCCCGGGCACGTCATTGTGGTGGTACATCGCGTTGAGCCGCACCGCGACATCGTCGCCGACGCGCTCATTGGCGTCGAGCGCGGCGCGATAATAACGATCGGTGCCGACCGCCGCCTGCGCGATCGTGAGATCCTCCGCCAGCGGTTCCTTGCTGACGAGATTGATCGTACCGCCGACCGAACCCGAGCCGTTGAACACCGAGTTGGCGCCGTTGTAGACCTCGATCTGCTGGAGATTGAACGGGTCGGTACGGCTATATTGCGCGCTGTCGCGCAGGCCGTCGACGGTGAGGTCGTTGTTGGCCGAATAGCCGCGCAGGTTGATGGAATCGCCGTAGCCGCCCCCACCCTCACCGGCGCCGAAGGTGATGCCGGGGATGATCTGGAGCGCGTCGCGCAGCGTCATCAGATTCTGTTTGCGCAGCACCTGCTCGGGGATGACCGTGATGGTCTGCGGCGTGTCGATCAGCGCGGCCGTGGCCTTGGGGCTCTCCACGGTGATCGGTGCATCCGCCTTGCCGGTGACGACCACGTCGTCGCGATCGATCGCGCCACGACCATCCTGAGTCGACGGCAGCGGCGCGCGCGCCGGCGCCTCGGCGACGGCGGGCGCAGAGGCGATGAAACCAACGCAGGACAGCGCCAGGAACGACGCGGACGAAGACGACATGATGCTGATCCCCCTTTTCGTTGCGGGGTCAGCTATTGCGAAACAGTCGCACCGTCAATGCTAATGCGAGCCGCTCTCATCCTTGTCGCAGGCGAGCGCCATCAGCCACGTCCGTAACGCGCTGGCAAGATTGGCAGGTTCGCTCTCGCGGATGCGCAGCGCGTCGATCTGCGCCACCAAAGCGGACAGCGGTAGCGCCTGCGCCGCCGCGGCGCGCTCGAGGGCCGACCAGAAGATCGGCTCGAGGCTGATCGAGGTCTGGTGCCCCGCGATGGTGATCGAGCGTTTGACCGGGCCGACGAAGCCGCCCGGCGGGGACACGATCATTCGGCGTCGAACAGCGCGGCGAGCTGCTCGATGATCGTGCCGCCGAGCTGCTCCGCGTCCATGATCGTCACCGCGCGGCTGTAATAGCGCGTGACGTCGTGGCCGATGCCGATCGCGACCAGCTCGACCGACGACTTCTTCTCGATCCAGCCGATCACCTGGCGCAGATGGCGCTCCAGATAGGAGCCGGTGTTGACGCTCAGGGTGGAGTCGTCGACCGGCGCACCGTCCGAGATCACCATCAGGATGCGCCGCTCCTCCGGCCGCGCGAGCATGCGCGCGTGCGCCCAGAGCAAAGCCTCGCCGTCGATATTCTCCTTGAGGAGCCCCTCGCGCATCATCAGCCCGAGCGCGTTGCGCGCGCGCCGCCATGGCTCGTCGGCCTTCTTGTAGACGATATGGCGTACGTCGTTGAGGCGGCCGGGCTGCGGCGGGCGCCCCGCGGCGAGCCAGGTCTCGCGACTCTGCCCGCCCTTCCAGGCGCGCGTGGTGAAGCCGAGGATCTCGGTCTTGACGCCGCAGCGCTCGAGCGTGCGCGCGAGGATGTCGGCGCTGATCGCCGCGATCGAGATCGGGCGACCGCGCATCGAGCCGGAATTGTCGATCAGCAGCGTCACCACCGTGTCGCGGAACTCGGTGTCGCGCTCCACCTTGTAGCTGAGCGACTGGGTCGGGTTGACCACGACGCGCGCCAGCCGCGCCGCGTCGAGCAGCCCCTCGTCCTGATCGAAGTCCCAGGAGCGCGATTGCTGCGCCATCAGCCGGCGCTGCAAGCGGTTGGCGAGGCGCGACACCGCCGACTGGAGGTGCACCAGCTGCTGGTCGAGATAGCCGCGCAGCCGCGCCAGCTCGTCGCTGTCGCACAGGTCGGTCGCGGCGATCACCTCGTCGAACTGGGTGGTCCACACGCGATAGTCGAAGTCGGGGCCGAGATCGGCGGTGGGGCGGTTGGGGCGGACCGGCTGCATCCCCTCCTCGCCGTCGTCGCCGGGCTCGCCCTCGGCGTCGTCGTCGAGATCGTCGCCCTCGAGCTGCTCGCTCTCGCCCTCGCTCGACTCGTCGTCGCGCTGCTGGCCGCGCGCCTCCACCTCGGACTCGCCCTCGCTGCCCTCGGCATCGCCCTCGTCGGGCTGGTCGGTGTCCTGCCCCTCCTCGCCCTCTTCCTCGTCGCCGCCCTCGTCGCTCTGCTCGGGGGTGCGATCACCCTCGACCAGCTCGAGATCCTCGAGCAGCTTGCGCGCGAGCCCCTGGAAGGCGCGCTGGTCGTCGAGCGCGAGCGCGAGCGTCGCGAGATCGGCGCGCTCCTCGACCCACTCGCGCACCAGCGCCAGCCCGGGCTCGGTCGCGACGGGCGGTCGCTCGCCGGTGAGCGCCTCGCGCACCATCAGCCCGAGCGCGGTGGCGAGCGGCACCTCGCTGCGGTTGCGCGCGCGCAGGATCGGGTCGGCGCGCAACCGCACGTCGAGCGCGGTGGCGAGATTGGCGGTGATCCCCTGATAGCCGCGGCTGCCGAGCGCCTCGACGCGCGCGTCCTCGATCGCGTCATAGACGCCGCGCGCGGTGGCGTCCTCGGGCGCGCCGCGGGCATGGAGCGCGGTGTCGTGGTGGCGAAGGCGCAGCGCGAAGGAGTCGGCGAAGCCGCGCGCCTCGGCGACCTGGTCGGCGGGCAAGGTGCGCGCCGGCATCGGCACGCGCAGGTGCTTGCCCGACTGCGCCGGCGCGTCGGCGGTGAAGGCGAGCTCCACCTCGGCCACGTCGGACAAAGCGCGCGCGGTGCCGCCGAGCACGGACTTAAAGCGGTCGAGCGGGGTATCCGTGGCCATCAGCCCTCCAACGCGCGCAGCGCCGCCTGGCGCAACGCGGGCACGTCATTGCGGACCAATCCGAACAGGATGGTCAGGTCGATGTCATCATAGGCGTGGCGCAGCACGTTGCCGAGCCCGCGCACACGCTCAAACGGCACGTCCGGGGCGATCGCCGCGAACTGCTCGGGACCGAGCTTCACCACCGCCTCGGCGATCCGCTCTCTCGCCTGCGCCGCCTCAGCTGAGCCGTGCTCCTGCGCAAGCAGGAGCCTAGGGCCACGAACGTCGCGCCTGTGACCCTGGGCTCCTGCGTCTGCAGGAGCACGCTCATCGGCGTAGACGTCGATGCGGTCGGCATTGTCGACGATGTCGCGCAAGCGCCGCGCGACGTCCTTAGTAGACACGGACACGATCCCGGTCGATCTCGGCCTGGAGCGTTGCTTTGCGCGCGGGCTCGGTGACAAGGTCGACTCGCCGACCGATCATCCCGGCGATCGTGTCGCTCAATCCGAAGAAGGCGAACGGGCCCGCAGCACGTACCGTGTCATAGTCGAGCGCAGCGGCGAGATCGATGTCCGACTCCGCGCCCGCCTCGTCGCGCGCGGTCGAGCCGAAGAGCGAGAGCGCGCGGATGCCGAGCGCACGCAGCTCCGGCTCGCGCGCACGGAGCAGGTCGATCGCCTCGTTTCGCCTCACCTCACGCCTTCGCCGCGACGCTCTCCGGCAGGTCCTTGCCGAACACGCGCTGGTAATATTCGGCGACCAGGGCACGCTCGGCCTCGTCGCACTTGTTGAGGAACGACAGCCGGAACGCGAAGCCGACGTCGCCGAAGATCAGCGCGTTCTGCGCCCAGCTGATCACCGTGCGCGGGCTCATCACCGTCGAGATGTCGCCGTTGACGAAGCCGCGGCGGGTCAGGTCGGCGACGCGCACCATGTTCTCGACCAGCTTCTTGCCCTCGGGCTTGTCATACTCGCCCGACTTGGCGAGCACGATGTTGGCCTCGGTCGCGGCCGGCAGATAGTTGAGCGTGACCACCACGTTCCAGCGATCCATCTGGCCCTGGTTGATCTGCTGCGTGCCGTGGTAGAGCCCGCTGGTGTCGCCCAGCCCGACCGTGTTGGCGGTCGCGAACAGGCGGAACCACGGGTTCGGCCGGATCACGCGATTCTGGTCGAGCAGCGTCAGCTTGCCCTCGGTCTCGAGCACGCGCTGGATCACGAACATCACGTCGGGGCGGCCGGCGTCATATTCGTCGAACACCAAAGCGGTCGGCGTCTGCAGCGCCCAGGGCAGCAGGCCCTCGCGGAATTCGGTGACCTGCTGGCCGTCACGCAGCACGATCGCGTCGCGCCCGACCAGGTCGATGCGGCTGATGTGCGCGTCCAGGTTGATGCGGATGCACGGCCATTTCAGCCGCGCGGCGACCTGCTCGATATGGCTCGACTTGCCGGTGCCGTGATAGCCCTGCACCATCACGCGGCGGTTGTGCGCGAAGCCGGCGGCGATCGCCAGCGTGGTGTCGGGATCGAACACATAGGCGGGATCGAGATCGGGGACGCGCTCGTCCGCCTCGCTGAACGCCGGCACCTGCATGTCGCTGTCGATGCCGAACAGGTCGCGGACGCTGACCATCTTGTCGGGCGCGTCGAGGATGGTCGTGTCGCGGCTGTCGGGCTGGGTATTGGGCAGATCGGTCATTCGCGGGCACGCCGTTCGCTGGAGGATGCCGTTCCAGTGGGAACGGAACGCGCCCGCGTCAACCCGCCGCGGGCGCCGCGGTTGCCTTGGCCGGCAGGTGGAACAGGTCGATGAACGCCTCCGCCGCGGCGCGATCGCCGCCGAAGCGCAGACTGCCCGCCGCCTCGGCCGCGGCGATCGGCAGCTTGCCGTAGACGATCGCGGCCATGGTCTGCGGGTCGGTGTCGAACACCGCGTCGCCGAAAGCGGGCGCGCGCTCGATCGGCAGCGCGCCGTCGGCGAGTCGCGCCACGAACGAGTCGCGTCCGAACAGGAAGCCGATCGTCATCGGCCCGCGCGCGCGGGAGACGTCGACCATCGTGCGCAGCGACATCATCATCGAGGCGGCCGACAGCGGCAGCGTCGGATCGTGGTCGGGCGAGCGCGCCGCCCAGCGCCCCAAGGTCATGATCGCGGGCTCGGCCTCATAGCCCCATTCGGTCAGCGCATAGCCGGTGGCGCGGCCGGGCAGCTCGACCTTCTCCAGCACCGCCGTCGCCGCGAGCCGCTCGAGCCGCTGCGTCAGCACGTTGGCGCTGATCCCGGGCAGGCCGGCGCGCAGCTCGGTGAAGCGGCGCGGCCCGAACATCAGCTCGCGCACGATCAGCAGCGCCCAACGCTCGCCGAGCAGCTCCATCGCCAGCGCGGTGCCGCAGGCGTCGTCATACCAGCGCTCGCGGGCCGCCGGCCTTTTTGTTACATTTTCTAACTTCATGGTTGCTTTAAATAACCACACGGTTCATCGTTCCACAAGAGACGAGCGAGGGAGATCGCACCATGGAGAGGATGATTTTCGTGAACCTGCCGGTGGCCGACGTGGCCGCCTCCACCCGCTTCTACGAGGCGCTGGGGTTCAAGCGGAACCCGGACTTCTCGAACGATCAGGCGTCCGGGATGGTCTGGTCGGACTCGATCTGGGTGATGCTGCTCGGGCACGATTTCTACCGCACGTTCACCCCCAAGACGATCGCGGACACGCGCAGCACCAGTGCGGCGCTGCTGTGCCTCTCCTGCGCCTCGCGCGACGAGGTCGACCAGCTCGGCGCGGCGGCGCTGGCGGCGGGCGGGCGCGAGCTGCACGGTGCCGACGACAAGGGTTTCATGTACGGCCGCGCCTTCGACGATCTCGACGGCCACGGCTGGGAAGTGATGCACATGGATGCGAACGCCATGCCGGCCGAGCAGCATGACGCCGCGGTGCCGGCCTGAGCCGGGCGCCGCGCGGCGCGTGCTCGACCGGCCGCTGCCGCTCGGGCTGGCCGCGTTCGTGACGACCGCGGCGCTGCTGTGGCAGGCCGCCGCCGTCGGCGGCTGACGAGACAACGGAGAGTAGAAGACCGTCATCCCGGCCTCGAGCCGGGATCCATGGTCCCGCCGACGAAACAGTCGTAGTGCGCGCGGCGGGATGGATGCCGGGTCGAGCCCGGCATGACGGGAAAGCCAGAGGAGAGGCTCCCATGCAACCCGTGATCACCGCGTTCGACTGGGTCCCTGATTTCGCGCGCGGCCAGGTACGCGACCTGCGCGTGCGCTGGGCGCTTGAGGAGGTCGGCCAGCCCTATCGTGTCCGCTATCTCGCGCAGGGCGAGCAGAAAGCACCGCCGCACCGCGCGCGCCAGCCGTTCGGCCAGGTGCCGACCTATGAGGAAGGCGAGCTCGTGCTCTACGAGTCGGGCGCGATCGTGCTGCATCTCGCCGACAGCCGCGACGGGCTGCTGCCCGACGATCGCCTCGGCCGCGCGCGCGCCACCGAATGGGCCTTCGCCGCGCTCAACACGGTCGAGCCGCCGATCATGGACCATGCGATCGCGACGCTGTTCGAGGCGGACCAGCCCTGGTCGAAGCCGCGCCTGCCCGCGGTGGAGGCGCGCATCGCCGAGCGACTCGGCGAGGTCGCGGCGCGGCTCGGTGAGCGCGAATGGTATGACGGCGCCTTCTCCGCCGGCGACCTGCTGATGGTCGCGGTGCTGCGTATCCTGCGCGACCACCCGTTGCTCGCCGCGCAGCCGACGCTCGCCGCTTATGTCGCGCGCGGCGAGGCGCGACCCGCCTTCCGCCGCGCGCTCGCCGATCAGCTCGCCGGCTTCACCGGCAGCCCGCCGCCGGGCTTCGCCGAATGGATCGCGAAGCGGGCGACCATGGCGGAGCAACCGGCATGAGCTACGTCGACGGCTTCATCACCCCGGTCGCGACCGCGGCGCGCGAGCGCTTCGCCGAGCACGCGCGCGTCGCCGCGGCGATCGTGCGCGAGCATGGCGCCCACCGCGTGGTCGACACCTGGGGCGAGGACGTGCCCGCGGGCGAGCGCAACGACATCGCCGGCGCGGTACGGCTCGGCAACGACGAGACGCCCAGCTTCGGGTGGATCGAGTTCGCCGACCGCGCCGCGCGCGACGCCTTCGGCGAGGCGATCGTCACCGACGAGCGGCTCGCCGCGCTCGGCCTGCCGCCGTTCGATGTCTCGCGCATGATCCTCGGCGGCTTCGAGGTGATCGTCGACACCGGGCGCGGTGCAGCGCCGGGCTTCGTCGACGGCTATGTCCTGCCGGTGCCGCTGACGCGCCGCGCCGACTATGTGGCTCTGGCGGAAGCCGCCTCGCCGGTGTTCCTCGACCATGGTGCGCTCCGCCACGTCGAGGCGTGGGGCGATGACCTTCCCGCCGGCGAGACGGTCGATTTCCGCCGCGCCGCGCTAGCCCAGGAGGACGAGACCGTCGTCTTCTCCTGGGTCGAGTGGCCCGACCGCGCCACGCGCGATCGCGCGACCCCGCTGGTGATGGCGGACGAGCGCATGGCGAACCTGCCGACGCCGCTGCCGTTCGATAGCAAGCGCATGATCTACGGCGGCTTCGCCATACTCAACGACAAGTGAGGAGGAAGAGGATGACCGACCGGGAAGGACTGCCGATCTGGTACGAGCTGCTCGCCCGCGACCCCGACGCGGCCGAGCGCTTCTACACGCACGTGCTGGGCTGGTCGGTGGAGCGGCCGCAGCTTGCCGCCGCGCCCGATTATCGCGTGCTCGCCGCGCCCGACGGCGACGGCGTGGCGGGGCTGATGGCGGTGCCGCCGGGCGCGCCGATGGCGCCGGGCTGGCTGTTCTATCTCGCCGCCGACGATGTCGACGCGACGGTGGAGCGGGTCACCGCGGCGGGCGGCGCGGTGGCGATGCCGGCGACCGACATCCCCGAGGTGGGCCGGATCGCGCTGGTGGCGGACCCGCAGGGCACGCTCTTCTACGTCATGCGCGGCGACGGCGATGAGTCGCGCGCCTTCCGCACCGCCGATACCGCCACCGCGGGTCACGCGGTGTGGAACGAGCTGACCGCGCCCGATCAGGACGCCGCGCTGGCCTTCTACGCCGGGCTGTTCGGCTGGCGGCACGAGGGCGCGCTGCCGATGGGCGAGCTCGGCGACTATAAGTTCGTCCACTCGGGCACGACCTGCCTCGGCGCGACGATGAACAGCTTCGCCGGCAAAGGACCGGGCTGGCAGTTCTACTTCATGGTCGACGACGTCGACGCCGCGGTGGAGCGGCTGACCGGCGCGGGGGGGGCGTGTGGTACAGGGGCCGGACGAGATCCCCGGCGGCAGCTTCTCGGTGGTCGCGGCGGATCCGGAGGGCGCGGCGTTCGGCTTCGTCGGCGAGCGGCGGGCGTGATGGACAAGGTGTCGGTGTGGCTGTGGTGCGACGGCACCGCGGAAGAGCAGGCCGCCTTCTACACCGGGCTGGTCCCCGGCAGCGCGATCACGGGCGTGTCGCGCGCGCCGGCGGACTATCCCGCGGGCAAGGCGGGCGACGTGCTCACCGTCACCTTCACGCTGGCGGGGCGATCGTTCGCGATGCTCAACGGCGGTGCCGGTCCGGCGCACAGCGAGGCGATGTCGCTCCAGGTCGACTGCATCGACCAGGCCGAGGTCGACCGCTGCTGGGACGCGATCCTGGCGAACGGCGGGACCGAGGTGGCGTGCGGCTGGATCAAGGACCGCTGGGGCGTGGCGTGGCAGATCGTCCCGCGTCGCCTCACCGAGCTGATGCAGGATCCGGTGCATGGGCCCAAGGCGATGCAGGCGATGATGGCGATGGTGCGGATCGACGTCGCCGCGCTGGAGCGCGCGATCGCCTCTTGAGCGCGCGGCCATAATCTCTAGGAAGGCGGCCTCGGTCACGTTTGCGGCCCGCCCCGCGATCGTGTACCCGCCCCACGAACGGCGCCGGTGCGCCTCCTGCGCGCCGACGGCCCAACGAAGTAGAGACGCGCATGGCCGAGTTCACGCTCCCCAAGAACAGCAAGATCAAGGGTGGCCGCAAGGTCGCCTCGCCGCAGCCGGGCGGGACGATGCGCAACTTCAAGGTCTATCGCTACGATCCCGATTCGGGCGAGAACCCGCGCTACGACACGTTCGAGGTCAATCTCGACGAGTGCGGCCCGATGGTCCTCGACGCACTGATCAAGATCAAGTCGGAGCAGGACAGCTCGCTGACCTTCCGCCGCTCGTGCCGCGAGGGCATCTGCGGTTCCTGCTCGATGAACATCGACGGGCGCAACGGCCTGGCCTGCACGACCGCGATCGAGGACGTGAAGGGCGAGATCAAGATCACCCCGCTGCCCGCGATGGACGTGATCAAGGACCTCGTCCCCGATTTCACGCGCTTCTACGCTCAGTACGCCTCGATCACGCCGTGGCTGCAGACGGTGACGCCGCCGCCCGCGGGCAAGGAGCGGCTCCAGTCGCCCGAGGAGCGCGCCAAGCTCGACGGCCTGTACGAGTGCATCCTGTGCGCCTGCTGCTCGACCTCGTGCCCGAGCTATTGGTGGAACTCGGACAAGTTCCTCGGCCCGGCGATCCTGCTCCAGGCGTATCGCTGGCTTGCCGACAGCCGCGACGAGATGACCGGCGAGCGGCTCGACGCGCTCGAGGACCCGTTCCGCCTGTATCGCTGCCACACGATCATGAACTGCGCCAACGTCTGTCCGAAGGGGCTGTCGCCCGCTAAGGCGATCGCCGAGATCAAGAAGATGGAAGTCGAGCGGATCGTGTGATCGGCGGGGTGAGCGTGGCGGGCTCGTGAAGTCGGCTCCTCCGCCCTTATCTTAGACGCGCCCTCCTCGCCTCCCCTTCCCGACCACCCCGGCGAACGCCGGGGTCCAGTTGGGGGACGTTGCTTGAGGCCATCGCGGCCCTCCCACCGGAAGCTCGGCGTCCGCGCGACCTTTGCAAGAGGCGCGCAACACTCCCGACTTTCCGTCATCCCGGACCTGTTCCGGGATCCACTCTTCCGCAAAAGCAATGCTTTCGGAATGCGCGGCACGGTGGATCCCGGAACAAGTCCGGGATGATGGAGAGGTTGCGCACAAGTCCCGCATTCGGCGGGGTGGTCTGATGGCGGCCCGGAAGGCGCCACCCACCGCATCATCCCCGTCGTGGGTCAGGTATCGCTCCCTCCACGCCACACAACGTCACCATCGTGAGGCTTGATCCCCTCGCCCGCTATCCCCACAGACGTCACCATGCTGCGGTGCAGCGCCGCGAAGGGTGACGATGGGAAAAGTAAGTGACGCCTACCGGCGGCTGATCGCCGACGACGAACTCCGCCCCGATCCCGAGCAGGAAACCGCGGCGCTGCGGCTCGACGCGCTCGCGCAGGAGCTGGAGAAGCCGCGCACGATCGGCCTGTTCCGCCGCCGTCGCGTCCCCGCCAGGGGCGTCTACCTCTGGGGCGACGTCGGCCGCGGCAAGTCGATGCTGATGGACCTGTTCTTCGCCAACGTCGCGGTGGCGAGGAAGCGCCGCGTCCATTTCGCCGAGTTCATGCTCGAGGTCCACGCCCGCATCGCGGTCGAGCGGCGCAAGGAGGAAGGCGACCCGATCCTCCCCGTCGCCGAGGCGCTCGCCGACGAGGCGCAGCTGCTCGCCTTCGACGAGATGATGGTGACCAACTCGCCCGACGCGATGATCCTGTCGCGGCTGTTCACCGCGCTGATCGAGGCCGGCGTGACCGTCGTCACCACCTCCAACCGCGCCCCCGCCGACCTCTACAGGAACGGCCTCAACCGCGAGCATTTCCTCGGCTTCATCGCGCTGATCGAGCAGCGGCTCGACGTGCTCGCGCTCAACGGCCCGGTGGATTACCGCCGCGACCGGCTCGGCGCGCACCAGACCTGGCTCGTCCCCAATGGCGAGCAGGCCACCGCCGAGCTCTCCGCCGCTTTCTACCGCCTCACCGACTATCCGCCCGAGGACCGCGACCATGTCCCCAGCGAGGAGCTGGTGGTGCAGGGTCGCACATTGCGTGTTCCCAAGACGCTCAAAGGCGTGGCGGTGTTCGCGTTCAAGAAACTGTGCGGCGAGGCGCGCGGCGCCGCCGACTATCTCGCGGTCGCGCGGCGCTATCACACCGTCATCCTCGTCGGCATCCCGATCCTGGGTCCGGATAACCGCAACGAGGCGGCGCGCTTCGTCGCGCTGATCGACGCTTTGTACGAGCACAAGGTCAAGCTGCTCGCCGCCGCGGACGCCGAGCCCGACCAGCTCTACCCGCGCGGCGACGGCGCGTTCGAGTTCCGCCGCACCGCCAGCCGGCTCGAGGAGATGCGCTCCGAGAGCTACTTGAGCGAGGGGCACGGCACCGGTTGACCCTTATTGCTCCTGCGAACGATGTGCAACTTAACTTTGGCTTAGGCGGTTTTAGCGGGTTGCCGGATGCGCCCGAAGGGCGTAGGCGGCTGTTCCATTCACGGCTCGGCATCAGAGAGGGATGGGATGGCCCGGAAGAAGATCGCGCTGATCGGCGCCGGTAATATCGGCGGCACGCTCGCGCACCTCGCGGCACTCAAGGGTCTGGGCGACATCGTCCTGTTCGACGTGGTCGAGGGCGTACCCCAGGGCAAGGCGCTCGACCTCAGCCAGTGCGGCCCGGTCGAGGGCTTCGACGCCTCGATCAAGGGCTCGAACGACTATGCCGACATCGCCGGCGCCGACGTGATCATCGTCACCGCCGGTGTCGCGCGCAAGCCCGGCATGAGCCGCGACGACCTGCTCGGCATCAACCTCAAGGTGATGAAGGCGGTCGGCGAGGGCATCCGCGACAACGCGCCCGACGCTTTCGTGATCTGCATCACCAACCCGCTCGACGCGATGGTCTGGGCGCTGCGCGAGTTCTCCGGCCTGCCGCACCAGAAGGTGGTCGGCATGGCGGGCGTGCTCGACTCCGCGCGCTTCAGCCACTTCCTCGCCGAGGAGTTCGGCGTGTCGGTCAAGGACGTCAACACCTTCGTGCTCGGCGGCCATGGCGACACGATGGTGCCGGTGCTGGAATATTCGACCGTCAGCGGCATCCCGGTCAGCGACCTGATCGCGATGGGCTTCTCCACCAAGGAGAAGGTCGACGAGATCATCAAGCGCACGCGCGGCGGTGGCGGCGAGATCGTCGCGCTGCTCAAGACCGGCTCGGCCTATTATGCGCCGGCGACCAGCGGCATCGCGATGGCCGAGGCCTATCTCTACGACCAGAAGCGCATCCTGCCCGCGGCGGCGCATCTCTCGGGCCAGTACGGCATCGATGACCTGTACGTCGGCGTGCCGGTGGTGATCGGCGCGGGCGGCGTCGAGAAGATCGTCGAGGTCTCGCTCTCGGACGAGGCCAAGGCCAACCTCCAGGTCTCGGTCGACGCGGTCAAGGAACTGCTCGTGGCGTGCAAGGGCATCGACGGCTCGCTGGGGGCTTGAACGAATAGCTGTGCCCCGGCGAAGGCCGGGGCCCAGTTGGGAGAAGTCCCGAGGTGGAGAAGGCCGGCTTCGTCTACATCATGGCGAGCGGACGAAACGGCACGATCTACATCGGCGTCACCAGCGATCTGCCCAAACGTGTTGGGGAGCATCGCAGCGGCGTCATCGGCGGCTTTACCAAAAAGCATTATTGTCATCGTCTCGTCTGGTACGAGGCGCATGAGAGCATCGAGGCAGCCCGGCATCGCGAGCTGCAGATGAAGGAATGGAAGCGGGCGTGGAAGCTGCGCGAGATCGAAGGGCTCAATCCCGATTGGGACGACCTGTACGATCGCATCGCGTCGCCATGACCGCCATCGCAACTGGGCCCCGGCCTTCGCCGGGGCACGAACATCGCCCGATCTAGGGAGACGGACTTGAGCATCCTCGTCGACAAGAACACCAAGGTCATCACCCAGGGGATGACCGGCAAGACCGGCACCTTCCACACCAAGGCGGCGCTGGACTATGGCACGCAGATGGTCGGCGGCGTGACGCCCGGCAAGGGCGGCACCACGCACGAGGAGCTCGGCCTGCCGAACTTCGACACCGTCGCCGAGGCGGTCGCCAAGACCGGCGCCACCGCGTCGGTGATCTACGTGCCGCCGCCCTTCGCCGCGGACTCGATCCTGGAGGCGATCGACGCCGAGGTGCCGCTGATCGTCGCGATCACCGAGGGCATCCCGGTGCTCGACATGGTCCGCGTCAAGCGCGCGCTGTCGGGCAGCAAGTCGCGGCTGATCGGCCCGAACTGCCCGGGCGTGCTGACGCCGGGCGAGTGCAAGATCGGCATCATGCCGGGCAACATCTTCAAGAAGGGCTCGGTCGGCGTCGTGTCGCGCTCGGGCACGCTGACCTATGAGGCGGTGTTCCAGACCTCGAACGCCGGGCTCGGCCAGACCACCGCGGTCGGCATCGGCGGCGATCCGGTCAACGGCACCAACTTCATCGACGTGCTCGAGCTGTTCCTCGCCGACGAGGCGACCCAGTCGATCATCATGATCGGCGAGATCGGCGGCTCGGCCGAGGAAGAGGCGGCGCAGTTCCTTCGCGACGAGGCGAAGCGCGGCCGCAGCAAGCCGATGGCGGGCTTCATCGCGGGCCGCACCGCCCCCCCGGGGCGCCGCATGGGTCACGCCGGCGCGATCGTCTCGGGCGGCCAGGGCGGCGCCGAGGACAAGATCGCGGCGATGGAGGCGGCCGGCATCAAGGTCGCGGCGAGCCCCAGCGAGCTGGGCTCGACGCTGCTGAGCGTGCTGAACAAGTAAGCGACCCAGCCGTTGCCCCGGTGTCCGCCGGGGCAACGCGCGGCATGATCCCGGCGTGGGCCGGAACGACGAAGGTAGAGGCGTCATGGGCTACGAAGGCCAGGATTTCAGCGATATCGCGGGTAACGTCAGCCCGGCGTTCATCGACGCGCTCTACGCCCGCTTCAAGGAATCGCCCGACTCGGTCGAGACCGGCTGGCGCAGCTTCTTCGAGGGGCTGGAGGGATCGATGAGCGCGCCGTCGTGGCAGAACAAGCGCTGGCCGCTCACCACCACCGACGACCTCACCGCCGGGCTCGACCCGACGCAGATGGAGCCCGCGCCCAAGCCCGCCAAAAGCGGCAAGCCCGCCCCCGCCGCGCCGGCGGCCCCCGCCCCGTCGCAGGACGCGATCGTCAAGGCCGCGGCGGACTCGATCCGCGCGCAGCTGCTGATCCGCACCTATCGCGTCCGCGGTCACCTCGCCGCCAACCTCGACCCGCTCGGCCTGTCCTCGGCGCGCGAGCTGCCCGCCGACCTCAAGACCGACTATCACGGCTTCTCCGACGCCGACATCGACCGTCCGGTTTATCTGGGCGGCTCGCTCGGGCTGCAATGGGCGACGATCCGCGAGGTGGTCGACACGCTGCGCGCCAATTACTGCGGCAATGTCGGCCTCGAGTATATGCACATCGCCGATGTCGAGGAGCGCAAGTTCCTCCAGGAGCGGATGGAGGGCAAGGACAAGGGCGTCGAGTTCACCACCGCCGGCAAGAAGGCCATTCTCACCAAGGTGATCGAGGCCGAGCAGTGGGAGAAGTTCCTCGGCCGCAAGTATGTCGGGACGAAGCGCTTCGGGCTTGACGGCGGCGAGAGCATGATCCCCGCGCTCGAGAGCGTGATCAAGTACGGCGGCGCCGCGGGCGTCAACGAGATCGTGTTCGGCATGGCGCACCGTGGCCGGCTCAACGTGCTCGCCAACGTCATGGCCAAGCCGCTGCGCGTGATCTTCCACGAGTTCGCGGGCGGCTCGGCGCACCCCGACGACATCGGCGGCTCGGGTGACGTGAAGTACCACCTCGGCACCTCGACCGACCGCGAGTTCGACGGGCACCATGTGCACATGTCGCTGGTCGCCAACCCGTCGCACCTCGAGGCGGCGGACCCGGTGGTGCTCGGCAAGATCCGCGCGATCCAGACGATCGCCAAGGACCTCGACACGCACGCGCGCTCGCTGCCGGTGCTGATCCACGGCGACGCCGCCTTCGCTGGCCAGGGCATCGTCTGGGAGTGCTTCGGCTTCTCGGGTATCCGCGGTTATAACACCGGCGGCTGCGTCCACTTCGTCATCAACAACCAGATCGGCTTCACCACCAGCCCGCAGTTCGCGCGCTCGTCGCCCTATCCGTCGGACGTCGCCAAGGGCGTCCAGGCGCCGATCTTCCACGTCAACGGCGACGATCCCGAGGCGGTCACCTTCGCGACCAAGATCGCGATCGAGTATCGCCAGAAGTTCCACCGCGACGTCGTGATCGACATGTGGTGCTATCGCCGCTTCGGCCACAACGAGGGCGACGAGCCCGGCTTCACCCAGCCGCTGATGTACAAGGCGATCCGCAGCCACCCGCCGGTCAGCGAGATCTACGGCAAGCGCCTGATCGCCGAGGGCGTGGTCGACCAGGCCTTCATCGACGACAATGTCGGCCAGTTCACCACGCTGCTCGAGGGCGAGTTCGAGGCGGGCGCGAGCTACAAGCCCAACAAGGCGGACTGGTTCGCGGGCCGTTGGTCGGGGCTGCACGCGCCGGCCGATGCGGAGAGTTCGCGCCGCAGCGTCGACACCGGGATCGAGCAGAAACTGTTCGACTCGATCGGCCGCACGCTGACGACCGTCCCCGACAGCATCGCGATTCACAAGACGCTCGCGCGCGTGCTCGACGCCAAGCGCCAGATGTTCACGACCGGTGAGAACTTCGACTGGGCTACCGGCGAGGCGCTGGCCTTCGGCTCGCTGCTCCACGAGGGCTATGGCGTTCGCCTGTCGGGGCAAGACTCGGGCCGAGGCACCTTCTCGCAGCGCCATGCCGTCTGGGTCGACCAGAACGACGAGCACAAATACGTGCCGCTCTGGACCGTGCCGCACGGCAGCTTCGAGGTGCTCGACAGCCCGCTGTCCGAATATGGCGTGCTCGGCTTCGAATATGGCTATGCGCTCGCCGACCCGAAGACGTTGGTGCTGTGGGAGGCGCAGTTCGGCGACTTCGTCAACGGCGCGCAGATCATGATCGACCAGTTCATCGCCGCGGGCGAGGCCAAGTGGCTGCGCGCCAACGGCCTGGTGATGCTGCTGCCGCACGGCTACGAGGGCCAGGGCCCCGAGCACAGCTCGGCGCGCCCGGAGCGCTTCCTCCAGCTGTGCGCCGGCGACAATATCCAGGTCGCCAACTGCACCACGCCCGCGAATTATTACCACCTGCTGCGCCGGCAGATGCACCGCAACTTCCGCAAGCCGCTGATCGTGTTTACGCCCAAGTCGCTGCTGCGGCACAAGCTGGCGGTCAGCAGCGCAGCGGACTTCGTCGGCGACACGCACTTCCGCCGCATCCTGTCGGACACCAACGGCGCGCCCGACGCGCAGACCAAGCGGCTGGTGCTGTGCACCGGCAAGGTGGCGTACGACCTGATCGAGGCGCGCGACGCGGCGGGTGACACCGAGACGCAGATCGTCCGGATCGAGCAGCTCTATCCCTTCCCGACCGACGCGCTGGCCGAGCGGCTCTCGCGCCTGACCGCGCTGGAGGAAGTGATCTGGGCGCAGGAGGAGCCACGCAACAACGGTTACTGGTTCTTCGTCGAGCCGCTGATCGAGGAGGCGCTCGGTCTCGCCAAGTCGCGCGTCGCGCGCCCGCGCTACGCCGGCCGCGCCGCCGCTGCCTCGCCCGCGACTGGCCTGATGAAGCGCCACCAGGCCGAGCAGGGCGCGCTGATCGCCGACGCGCTCGGACACAATGTGCGCGACGAGATCCGCCGCACGCGCGAGCTCGACACGACCAAGAAGGCGGCGCAGCCGACCGCCTGATCGATCCAGCGCCCCGGCATCGTGCCGGGGCGCCCCGTTTGATGCTAGACCCCGCGCTCGGGATGACGAGGTACACAATGGCAACCGAAGTTCTGGTCCCCACGCTGGGCGAGTCGATCACCGAGGCCACCGTCGGCGAGTGGCTGAAGCAGCCGGGCGAGGCGGTCGCCGCCGACGAGCCGATCGCCAGCCTCGAGACCGACAAGGTCTCGGTCGAGGTCCCCTCCCCCGTCGCGGGCGTGATGGGCCAGCACGCGGTGAAGGTCGGTGACACGGTCGAAGTCGGCGCGCTGATCGCCACGATCGAGAGCGGCGACGGCGCCGCCGCGTCGGGCAGCCCCGCTCCCGCCCCGGCGGCGAGCGCGCCCCAAGCGGCGGCGGCGTCGGCCGCGCCGGTCGCGGGCGGCTATGGCAATCACGGCGAGACGCCGGTCACGACCAACGCGCCCGCCGCGCTGTCGCCGTCGGTGCGCCGCGCGGTGCTCGAGCATGGCGTCGATCCCTCGACCGTGAAGGGCACCGGCAAGGACGGCCGCCTTACCAAGGAGGACGTCGCGGCCGCGGCCTCGACCAAGCCCGCCGAGGCGAGTGCCGCGCCGGCGCCGCAGACCCCCTCGGTCGCCGCGTCGAGCGGCCGCAAGGAAGAGCGCGTCAAGATGACGCGGCTGCGCCAGACGATCGCCAAGCGCCTCAAGGAGGCGCAGAACAGCGCCGCGATGCTGACGACGTTCAACGACGTCGACATGACCGCAGTGATCGAGGCGCGCGCCAAGTACAAGGACCTGTTCGAGAAGAAGCACGGCGTCCGGCTCGGCTTCATGGGCTTCTTCGTGAAGGCCGCGACGATGGCGCTGAAGGACATCCCGTCGGTCAACGCCTCGATCGAGGGCGACGAGATCGTCTACCACGATTACGCCGACATCTCGGTCGCGGTCTCGGCGCCCAACGGCCTCGTCGTCCCGGTGATCCGCGACGCGCAGGCGCTGTCGGTCGCCGGCATCGAGAAGACGATCGGCGACTTCGGCAAGCGCGCCAAGGACGGCACGCTCAAGATGGACGAGATGAAGGGCGGCACCTTCACCATCTCGAACGGCGGCGTGTTCGGATCGCTGATGTCGACCCCGATCATCAACCCGCCGCAGTCGGCGGTGCTCGGCCTGCATCGTATCGAGGAGCGCCCGGTGGTCCGCGACGGCCAGGTGGTGGTGCGCCCGATGATGTACCTCGCGCTCAGCTACGATCACCGCCTGATCGACGGCCGCGAGGCGGTGACCTTCCTGGTCGCGCTCAAGAACGCGATCGAGGACCCGACCCGGATCCTGATCGACCTGTAAGTTCCCTATATACGCGATGACCGTCACCCCGGCGAAGGCCGGGGTCCAGTTCGACGGTCGGACTGGATACCGGCCTACGCCGGTATGGCGGCGGAGGAAGACGATGGCTGACGAACAGCAGTACGACTATGACGTCCTCGTGATCGGCGCCGGGCCGGGCGGTTATGTCGCCGCGATCCGCGCCGCGCAGCTCGGGCTTCGCACCGCCTGCGCCGAGAGCCGCGAGACGCTGGGCGGCACCTGCCTCAACGTCGGCTGCATCCCCTCCAAGGCGATGCTCCACGCCTCCGAGCTGTACGACCATGCCGCCAACGGTGCGATGGCGAAGCTGGGGATCAGGACCCAGGTCGAGCTCGACCTCGAGACGATGCACGGGCAGCGCCGCGACGCGGTGAAGCAGCTCACCGGCGGCATCGAGTTCCTGTTCAAGAAGAACAAGGTGACGTGGCTCAAGGGCCGCGCCGCCTTCCAGGACGCGCACAGCGTCACCGTCGGCGACCAGCGCGTCACCGCGAAGAACATCGTGATCGCGACGGGCTCGTCGGTCACCGCGCTGCCGGGCGTGACGATCGACCAGCAGGTGGTGGTCGACTCCACCGGCGCGCTCGAGCTGCCGCGCGTGCCCGAGCATATGGTGGTGATCGGCGGCGGGGTGATCGGCCTCGAGCTCGGCTCGGTGTGGCGCCGGCTCGGCGCCAAGGTGACCTGCGTCGAGTTTCTCGACCAGATCCTGCCCGGCTTCGACGGCGATATCCGCAAGGAGTCGAACAAGATCTTCAAGAAGCAGGGTATCGAGTTCAAGCTCTCGACCAAGGTGACCAACGTCGCGGTCGAGGGTGGCAAGGCAGTATTGACGCTCGAGCCCGCGCAGGGCGGCGAGGCGACCACGCTCGAGGCCGATTGCGTGCTGGTGTCGATCGGGCGCCGCCCGAACACCGACGGGCTCAACCTTGAGGCCGCCGGGCTCGCGACCAACCAGCGCGGTCAGGTCGAGATCGATCACGACTTCCGCACCAAGGTCGACGGCATCTGGGCGATCGGCGACGTCGTCCCCGGCCCGATGCTGGCGCACAAGGCCGAGGACGAGGGCATCGCGGCGGCGGAGAACATCGCCGGCCAGCACGGCATCGTGAACCACGACGTGATCCCCTCGGTGGTCTATACCTGGCCCGAGATCGCAGGGGTCGGCCTCACCGAGGAGGTCGCGCGCGAGCGCGGCGAGGTGAAGGTCGGCAAGTTCCCGATGATGGCCAACAGTCGCGCCAAGACCAACCACGAGCCCGACGGCTTCGTGAAGGTGATCGCCGACGCCAAGACCGACCGCGTGCTCGGCGTGTGGTGCATCGCCACGGTCGGCGGCACGATGATCGCGCAGGCGGCGCAGGCGATGGAGTTCGGCGCCACCAGCGAGGACATCGCCTACACGTGCCACGCGCACCCGACCCACTCGGAGGCGATCAAGGAGGCCGCGATGGCGGTCACCGGCAAGCCGATCCATATCTGAGGACGGGCAGCATGAAGCTCAGCGCGCGCAACCAGATCAGCGGCACGATCACCGCGATCACGCCGGGCGCGGTCAACGGCACGGTGAAGGTCGACATTGGCGGGGGCAACATCGTCACCGCCGCGATCACCGAGGAGGCGATCGCCGAGCTCGCGCTCGCGGTAGGGGATATCGTCACGGTCGTGGTGAAGGCCAGCGACGTCCTGATCGGCAAGTGAGCCGACGCGCGTGACGCGGGAGGAGCGCGAGCGCCGCTGGCTCGCGCTCACCCGCGAGGTGATGCCGGGGCTCGCGGCCGAGCGTGGCTGGCCGGTGCGCGCGGATCATTGCTTCCAGCGCATCCTGCTCGATCATGCTTGTGGCGGGCGCTGGTATGACGCGATCGCGGCGCGGCCTGCGTATCGTCACGCGACGGACACGCAGCTCGACGCCGCCGTCGCGCTGGGTGAGGCGGTGGTGGCGGGCGAGGCGGACCTTGCGGTGCTGAACCGGCAGTCGCTGACGTGGCGGGGGAAGGCGTAGCGTCCCGCGCACGCGCTCTCTTACGATCTAATAAGCGTAAGCGGATCGATACCGTGCCGATCGTCACCCGAAGGACGCGGTATCTGCGAACGTCGCGGAACGTTCCTCTTCTTCCGTCATCCCGGACTTGTTCCGGGATCCACTCCACCGCGAGAGCAACGCGCGCTGACTTCGCGGACCCGTGGATCCCGGAACAAGTCCGGGATGGCGAAGGGATTTGATAAAAGTCCCGCACGGACGCCTTCCATGCGAGGGACCGCGATGGATCTCACATCGGTCTTCCCAGCTCGGCCCCGCCCCCGGCCCCCGCCGGGTCGACGCGCGCTGCGAACGCGCTGTCCCATCAACTACCGTGCTCCTGCGCACGCAGGACCCCAGAGTCAGACAGCATACCGCTCGCGGCCCTGCGTTCCTGCGTGCGCAGGAACACGGGTCGCCCGCTCTTCACCTCATCCCGCGCCGGCCGACCGGCTCAGCGCCCCGCCCCTGCATAGCCGGGCGCCGCCTCACACCGGTCCGGGTGCTTGCGGCATTCCTTCTCACGCTCGCGCCGCTCCTTCTCGTCGCGCTCGGCCTGTTTGCGCTGCTGGCGGACGTATTTCTCGTCGCGCTCCTTGGCGCTGGTGGTCATCACGTCGGCGCCCTTGCCGACCGCCTTCACCGGCAGCGTCGCGACATTCCACGCCGTCCGCACGCACCCGCCCGTCGCCAGCAGCGGCACCGCTGCCACCATCACCAACAACCCACGCATCACTTCGTCTCCCGCGCCCGTGCCTCCGCCCCGATAGCAGGAAAATCGGTGAAAAACCCGTCGATCCCCTGCCCCAGCGCGGCGCGGATCTCGCCGACCAGGTCGCCGTGCGCGGCGGGCTGGTCGCCGCGGCGGAAGCGCGGGTCGAGGAAGACGTTCTCGGCGCGATAGGTCCAGGGGTGCACCTTGAGCCCCGCCGCGTGCGAGTCGCGCACCAGCGGCGTCGCGGTCGCGCCCGACCACAGCATCGCCTTCTCCGGCCCGAGACCGTAAGCGTAGCGTGCCACCGCGCGCAGCCCCTCCGGCGTCACCATCGCGGCATAGCTCGGCGCGGCGCCGTCGGCCGGGGCGCCCTTGGCGGCGACGAGCTGGATCAGCCGGATCTTGGTCATCGTCGCCAGCCGCTTGAGATTGTCGACCTCGAACGACTGGATAAACACCGGCGCCGCGCGCGAGTCCCAGCCGGCGGCGCGCAGCTGCGCGACCAGCAGCGCGTCAGTCGGATGGCCGATCGAGCGGAAATAGGTCGGGTGCTTGGTCTCGGGATAGATGCCGACATGGTGCTGCTTGGCCAGCGCGATCACCTCGGCGAAGGTCGGGATCGCCTCCTTGCCGTCCCACGCCGTGTTCGCGGGGCGCAGCTGCGGCAGCCGCTCCTTGGCACGCAGCGTCTTCAGCTCGGCCAACGTGAAGTCCTCGACGAACCAGCCGGTCAACGACTGGCCGTCGATCGTCTTGGTGGTGCGGCGGTCGGCGAACTCGGGATGCTGCGCGACGTCGGTCGTGTCGGAAATCTCGTTCTCGTGACGCGCGACCAGCACGTCGTCCTTGGTCGGCACCAGGTCGGGCTCGATCACGTCGGCGCCCTGCTCGATCGCGCGCGTGTAGCTGGCGATGGTATGCTCGGGCCGCTCGCCGCTGGCGCCGCGGTGCGCTATGATGAGCGGGCGAGTCGGTGCGGTCATCCCCGCTTTCTGCGCCAGCGCCGTGCCGGGCGCCACCAGCGCCAGCCCCATGAGAATCGTTCGCACGGACCCGCCGAGCGGCCGCGACGTTTGGCACACATTAGTCAGGGGCCGGTCCATGCACTTCACCATCAACGGGAAATCTTACGAGGCCGAGGTCGATGTCCGCACCTCGCTGCTCGACCTGTGCCGTGAGCATCTCGGGCTCACCGGCAGCAAGAAGGGCTGCGACCACGGCCAGTGCGGCGCCTGCACCATGTTGGTGAACGGTCGCCGCATCAACGCCTGCCTCACGCTCGCCGTGATGCACCAGGATGACGAGATCATGACGATCGAGGGTCTCGGCACGGTCGAGAACCTCCACCCGCTCCAGGCCGCCTTCGTCAAGCACGACGGCTATCAGTGCGGCTATTGCACGCCGGGGCAGATCTGCTCCGCGGTCGGCATGCTCGACGAGGTGAAGAAGGGCTGGCCCAGCCACGCCTCCGCCGACCTGAGCGACGTCACCTTCGACGAGAACGAGGTCAGCGAGCGGATGAGCGGCAATATCTGCCGCTGCGCCGCTTACCCCAATATCGTCGAGGCGATTCGCGAGGTCGCCGCCGAGCAGCGCGAGGTGACGGCATGAAGACCTTCGACTATGCCCGTGCGGGCAGCGTCGCCGAGGCGGTGCAGGCGGGCGGCCGCTTCATCGCGGGGGGCACCAACCTGCTCGACCTCATGAAGCTCCAGGTCGAGACGCCCGAGAAGCTGGTCGACATCAGCCGCCTCGATCTCGCCCGGATCGAGGAGCGCGAGGACGGCGGGCTGACCATCGGCGCGCTCGTGCCCAACAGCGACCTCGCCGCCGACCCGCGCGTGATCGAGAAGTATGAGGTGCTCAGCCGCGCGTTGCTCGCGGGCGCGAGCGGCCAGCTGCGCAACAAGGCGACGACCGGCGGCAACCTGCTCCAGCGCACGCGCTGCTATTATTTCTACGACACCGCAGCGGGCTGCAACAAGCGTGCACCCGGCAGCGGCTGCGAGGCGATCGGCGGCTTCAACCGCATTCACGCCATCCTCGGCACCAGCGACCAGTGTATCGCCACCCACCCCGGCGACATGCCGGTGGCGATGCGCGCGCTCGACGCGGTGATCGTCACCCAGCGCGGCGACGGCGACAAGCGCCGCATCCCGATCGCGGACTTCTATCGCCTGCCCGGCGACACGCCGCACATCGAGAACGTGCTCGAGCCGGGCGAGCTGATCACCCATGTCGAGCTGCCCGCACCGCCGCAGGGCAAGCAGACGTACCGCAAGGTGCGCGACCGTGCCTCCTATGCCTTCGCGCTCGTCTCGGTCGCCGCGGTGATCGCGGTCGAGGACGGGCGGATCGCCTCCGCCGCGCTCGCCTTCGGCGGCCTCGCGCACATGCCGTGGCGCAATCCCGCGGTCGAGGCGGCGCTGATCGGCCAGACGCCCGGCACCGCCGCCTTCGAGGCCGCCGCCGACGCGCTGCTCGATGGGGCGAAGGGCTTCGGCAGCAACGACTTCAAATTGCCGCTCGCGCGGCGCGTCCTCATCGCCACGCTCCGGGATCTCACGCAATGACCCTGCTCGACACCGTCCTGGGCCGCGACGAGCATCGCTCGCTCCGCATGGACAAGCCCCTCCCCGACAGCCTGCTCGACCGCGGCGCGCAGGGCGTGATCGGCCAGCCGATCGACCGCGTCGAGGGACCGCTCAAGGTCTCCGGCCGCGCCACCTATGCGGCGGAATATTCGGCCGAGCGGCTCAGCTACGGCGTGCTGGTGCGCGCGCCGTTCGGCTCGGGCAAGATCACCGACGTCGTCGCGGACGAGGCCAAGGCGCTGCCGGGCGTGATCGACGTCATCACCGATTACCCCAGCTTCATCCGCAACCCGCAGCAGGGCGGCGAGAAGAAGGCGCCGACGCAGGGGGTGGAGAAGGTCGACTATCACGGCGAGATCGTCGCGATCGTCGTCGCCGGGACGTTCGAGGCGGCGCGCGATGCCGCGGCGCGCATCAAGGTCGCCTATGAGCCGGCGGAAGGCGCCTTCGTCTTCGCGGAGCATCGCGACGAGGCCGATCGCCCCCCGCCCGACCAGATCCCGCCCCATTCCAAACAGGGCGACGTCGAGGCGGCGATGGCGTCCGCCGCTTACACCGTCGACCAGACCTATACCACGCCGAGCCAGAACTCCGCCGCGATGGAGCCGCACGCCTCGATCGCCGAGTGGAAGGACGGCAAGCTGACGCTGCACGGCTCGTATCAGATGGTCGCGTCGGACCAGATGCAGCTCGCCCAGGCGCTCGGCGTGAAGAACGATCAGGTGCGGATCATCTCGCGCTATGTCGGCGGCGGCTTCGGCTCCAAGCTCGGCATCGCGCCCGAGAGCGTCGCCGCCGCGATCGCCGCCAAGCGGCTCGACCGGCCGGTGAAGGTGGCGATGGCGCGCCAGCAGGTGTTCGACGCCACGGTGCGCCGCTCCAATACCGAGCAGCGCATCCGTCTCGCCGCCGACCATGACGGCAAGCTCACCGCGATCGCGCACGAGACGCTGGCGAGCAATCTGCCCGGCGAGGACTATTTCGAGCCGGCCGGCATCGGCACGCACTTCGCTTATGCCGCGGAGAACCGGCTGACCGATCACAAATTGGTGCGGCTCAACTGGCTGCTCTCCGGCTCGATGCGCGCGCCGGGCGAGGCGGTCGGCATGCTCGCGCTCGAGGCGGCGATGGACGAGCTGGCCGAGGTGATCGGGATCGACCCGATCGAGCTGCGCCGCCGCAACGAGCCCGAGCAGGATCCCGAGAAGAAGGTGCCCTTCTCCAGCCGCCAGCTGATCCCGTGCCTCGACCGCGGGGCCGAAGCGTTCGGCTGGTCCGCGCGCAAGAAGACCGCGGGCGACCGGCGCGGCGAGTGGCTCTACGGCATGGGCGTCGCCGCCGCGGTGCGCTCGAACATGCTGCAGAAGTCGTCCGCCTCGGTCGAGCTGACCAAGGACGGCCGCGCGATCGTGTCGACCGACATGACCGATATCGGCACCGGCACCTACACGATCCTGGCGCAGATCGCCGCCGAGACGCTGGGCCTGCCGCTCGACCGCGTGATCGTCCACCTCGGCGACGGCGAGGCGCCGCCCGCGGCGGGCTCGGGCGGTTCGTGGGGCGCGGGCTCGTCGGGCTCCTCGGTCTATGTCGCCTGCGAAGCGCTGCGCGAGAAGCTGGCCAAGGCGATGGGCGTCGCCCCCGACGAGCTCACGCTCAAGGACGGCCGCGCCATCGCCGAGAACCGCGCGGTGGAGATCACCGAGCTGGTCGGCGACGGCATGAAGGTCGTCGGCACGATCCAGCCGGGGCACCAGGAGAAAGCGGTCCGCCAGGCGAGCTACGGCGCGCATTTCGCCGAGGTGAAGGTGAACGCGGTGACGGGCGAGGTGCGCGTCGTCCGCATGCTCGGCGTGTTCGAGGCGGGGAGGATCCTCAACCGCAAGACCGCGCGCTCGCAGTGTCTCGGCGGCATGACCTTCGGGATTGGCGCGGCGCTGAGCGAGGAGCTGGTCCACGACCGCCGCAACGGCAAGGTGGTGAACCGCGACCTCGCCGAATATCACGTGCCCGTCAACGCCGACATCCCGCAGCTGGAGGTCGAGTTCCTCGACGGGCGCGACCACCATGCCAACCCGATCCACGCCAAGGGCATCGGCGAGCTCGGCATCTCGGGCGCTGGCGCAGCGATCGCCAACGCGATCTACAACGCCACCGGCGTGCGCGTGCGCGATTATCCGATCACGCTCGACAAATTGTTGCCCGGCCTGCCGGACTAGCATCTGGTCCACTGTGCAAGAGGGATTCCAGAGCCACGAACGCCGGATCCGGGGCGCTGGCCTCGGGCCTTCACACGTACTTTGCGTAACCTCTTCGTCATCCCGGACTCGCTCCGGGATTCATCGTGTCGCGAACGCCACGAGCGTTGCTCTCGTGGAAGGATGGATCCCGGGTCGAGCCCCGGATGATGGACGATGACGAACGTTCCGCAACGTTCACGAAGGTGTCGCGTCCGCCGGAGCACGCTTCCGCTTCGACGGATCCGATACTAAGGATAACGCAGGATAATCTGGACGGACGGGATGATCGAACAGGCGATCGACACGGCGGAGCGGCCGGGCGGGTTGGCGCGCGCGGTGCAGGGCGTGCTCGGCGCCGCGGTGCCGCGCGTCGAGGGGCCGCTCAAGGTCACCGGCGCCGCCACCTACGCTTATGAGCGCGCGCCGGAGGGCGTTGCCTATGCCGCGGTGGTCGGCGCCCCGGCCGGCGCCGGCCGCGTCACCCGCATCGACGCCGCGGCGGCGCGCGCGCTGCCCGGCGTGCTCGCGGTGATCGACGACGACCCGCGCATTCCCGCCGGCGGCGCCAACTCGCGCGCGATGCCGCACCAGGGCACCGATCGCGTCTTCCACTACGGCCAGCCCGTCGCGGTCGTCGTCGCCCAGACGCAGGCGATCGCGCGCGAGGCCGCGGCGCTCGTCCGCGTCGAGGCGGAAGCGGCGCTGGGCCGCTACGACGCCGCCGACCTGCCGATCGAGCGCCGGCCCACGTCCGCCTTCCTCGCGCCCGTCGACACCGGCGACCTCGACGCCGCGCTGCGCGACGCCGACGTCGTGCTCGATCGCACCTATACGACCCCGGCGCATTTCCCCGCCGCGCTCGAACCGCATGCCTCGACGATCTGGTGGGAGGGTGACGTGCTCACCGTCCGCTCGAGCAACCAGATCATCGGCGCCGCGCGCGACACGATCGCCACCGCGCTGGGCATGGCGCCCGACAAGGTGCGCGTGCTCGCGCCCTATGTCGGCGGCGGCTTCGGCGGCAAGACCGGCGTCGGCCCCGAGGTGATCCTCGCCGCGATCGCCGCCGAGCGATTGCGGCGCCCGGTCAAGGTGGCGCTGCCGCGGCGCGACACCGCCTATCTGGTCCACCATCGCAGCCCGACGACGCAGCGCGTCCGCATCGCCTGCGACCGCGACGGTCACATCGCCGCGATCGCGCACGAGAGCGTGGCGCAGCAGAACGACGATGCCGGCTTCGTCGAGCCGGTGCCATTCGGCACGATCCCGCTCTACGCCGGCGCGGCGCGGCGGATGACGACCGATCTCGTCCGCGTCGACCTGCCGCCGACCGGCGCGGTGCGCGCGCCCGGCGAGGCGATCGGCACCTTCGCCACCGAATGCGCGATGGACGAGCTCGCCGAGCAACTCGGGCTCGATCCGATCGAGCTGCGCCGCCGCAACGAGCCGGCCTATGACCCGACGACGTCGCGTCCCTTCTCCACCCGTCGCCTGCTCGACTGCTACGCCGAGGGCGCGCGACGCTTCGGCTGGCCCGCGCGCGTGCCCGATCCCGGCACCACGTTCGACGGCGAGTGGCTGATCGGCATCGGCATGGCGACCGCGTTGCGCGGGAATTTCACCGTCTCGGCGGAGGCGGAGGTGCGGATCGACGCCGGCGGCGCCGCCACCGTGTCGTGCGACATGACCGACATCGGCACCGGCACCTACACGATCATGGCGCAGACCGTGGGCGAGATCCTCGGCCTCGCGCCCGCCGCGGTGACGGTCCGGCTCGGCGACACCGACCTGCCGCCCACCGCGGGCTCGGGCGGGTCGTTCGGCGCGGGCAGCGCCACCTCCGCCGCGGCGCTGGCGTGCGAGGAGGTGCTCGCCGAGCTGGCGCGCCGGATGAACGCCGCGCCCGAGGAGCTGGTGCTGCGCGATGGTATGGTGAGCGCCGGGCCGCGCACGGTGCCGCTCGCCGACCTCGTCCGCGACGCGCCGATCGTCGCGCGCGGGCGCAGCACGCCGGGGCAGCAGGCCCAGCGCACCAGCCAGGCCAGCCACGGCGCGCATTTCGCCGAGGTGGCGGTCAACGCCGTCACCGGCGAGGTGCGCGTGCGCCGGATGGTGGGCGTGTTCGACGTCGGCCGCGTGCTCAACCGCGCCACCGCGACCAACCAGCTGGTCGGCGGCATGATCTGGGGGATCAGCTACGCGCTCGGCGAGGCAGCGGTGGTCGACCCGCGCTCGGGCCGCTTCGTCAACCCAGACTTCGGCGAGTATCACGTCGCGGTGAACGCCGACGTGCCTCGGATCGAGTGCCATTTCGTCGAGGAGATCGACGACGCCGCCAACCAGACCGGCGCCAAGGCGGTGGGCGAGCTTGGCATCTCGGGCGCGGGCGCGGCGGTGATCAACGCGATCCACAATGCGACGGGCGTACGCGTGCGCGACGTCGCCGCGACGCTCGACACGCTGCTCGCCGCGCTGCCGCCGGTGTGAGCGGGCGACGACTGACCACCCTCCTCCCGTCATCCCGGCATTGCGCCGGGATTCATGGCGCCACGAGCGCAACTGGGCGCGACGTGCGTGGACGCCTGGATGCCGGGTCAAGCCCGGCATGACGATGAGGATCGGCGCGGGGTGGGCCATCTCCACGGAGGGGTTCGCCACGCCCGACCGCCAGCCCCCGTGTTCCTGCGCACGCAGGAACCCAGAGCCGCGAGCGCGGCGCTTGCCCCTAGGCTCCTGCGTGCGCAGGAGCACAACGCCTTCTAGGATCATCTGACTCATGGCCGACAACGACACCGTCCTCGCCGCCGCGCAGAACTGGAAGGGCGCTCCGCTCGCGCTCGCCACGGTGGTCTCCACCTGGGGCTCGGCCCCGCGGCCGCGCGGCAGCCACATGCTGGTCCACGCCGACGGGCGCTTCGAGGGCTCGGTCTCGGGCGGCTGCGTCGAGGGCGACATCCTCGACACCGCGGCGCAGGTGATCGCGGGCGCCCCGTTCCAGCTCAAGCGCTACGGCGTCGCCGACGACAGCGCCTGGGAGGTCGGCCTGCCCTGCGGCGGCGAGATCAGCGTCATGGTGCAGCCGGTCTCGGCGGAGGGCTTCGACCCCGAATTGTTCGACCGCATCGCCGAGGCGCGCGCGGAGGGCCGCTCGCTCACCGTCACCACCGATCTCGCCACCGGCCATGCCGACCTGCGCCCGCTCGAGACGGGCGAGGTCTTCGCCAACCGCTACGATCCGCCGCGGAGGCTGCTGATCGTCGGCGCGGTGCAGATCGCGCAGGGCCTCGCCGCGCTCAGCCAGGCGCTCGGCATCGAGACGGTGGTGATCGATCCGCGCGGGCGCTTCCTCACGGAGGAGCGCTTCCCCGGCGTCACGCTCGACGATCGCTGGCCCGACGAGGCGGTCGCGGCGTGGAAGCCCGGCCCATCCACCGCCGTGGTGACGCTCAGCCACGACACCAAGATCGACGATCCGGCGCTGATCGCCGCGCTCGCCGCGGAGACCGGCTATGTCGGCGCGCTCGGCAGCCGACGCAGCCACGCGGCGCGGCGGGAGCGGCTCGCCGCCTCGGGCGTTGATGCGGATCAACTCGACCGGATCGACGGTCCCGTCGGGATCGACATCGGCGCGATCGGCCCGTCCGAGATCGCGCTGTCGATCGCGGCGGCGATGGTGGGAGCGTTCAATGATCGCCGTTGAGGATACCGTGCTCGTGCTGCTCGCCGCCGGCCGCTCGGAGCGGTTCGGCGACATCGGCAGCAAGCTGGACCAGCCATTCCTCGCGCGCCCGCTCGGGCTGCACGTCGCGGTGGCCTTGGAGGACATGCCGTTCCGCCAGCGCGTCGCGGTGGTGGACGGCTGCAAGATCGACTTCGCGCAGTTCGGCTTCTTCGTCACGCACAACGACGATCCCGAGCGCGACATGGCGTCCTCGGTGCGGATCGGGGTGGATTGCGCGCGGGCGCATGACGCCAAGGCGGTGCTGATCGCGCTCGCCGACATGCCGCGCGTCACCGCGGCGCATATCTACCGGCTATTCGACGCGAGCGAGATGGGCGAGCAGGCGGTGGTGGCGTCGAGTGACGGCCGCTCACCCAAGCCGCCCGCGCTGTTCGGCCGGGCGCGCTTCGACGAGCTGCTCGCGATCAGCGGCGACCAGGGCGCGCGCGACCTGATCCAGTCGGGCCGCCACGTCGTCACCAACGGCGCCGAGCTGATCGACGTCGACACGCCGGAGGAATTGGAGGCGCTGCGCGAGCTGGTCCACGCGCCCGAGGCGCTGTCGCGGCCGGACTCGCACCTGCTGCGCGGTGGCGACGAGGAGGCGCTGGCGGCTCTGCGCGCCGAGCTGAGAGCGGAACTGGGGGAGTGAGGGCTTATCCCTCCCCTTGAGGCATACTTTGCGAAACTCTTCCGTCATCCCGGACTTGTTCCGGGATCCACTCCACCGCGAGACCAACGCGCCATGCATTCGCGGGACGGTGGATCCCGGAACAAGTCCGGGATGACGGGAAGGTCTTGCGAAGGTCCCGCGAAAGCCGGGTGGGTCGCGGGAGAAGATGCCCCGCCCTAGTCGTGCCGCCCCGCCCCTATTCGTGCCGCAGCGCGTCGATCGGGTTGAGCGCCGCCGCGCGCCGCGCCGGGAAATAGCCGAACACCACGCCGATCACCGCCGAGATCGCGAACGCCACCAGGTTGATCCGCGGATCGAACGTCCACGGCACCTGGAGCAGCGGCGTCAGCCCCGCGATCACCGCCTGCGCCAGCACCAGCCCGATCAGCCCGCCGAGGCACGACAGCGCCACCGCCTCGACCAGGAATTGCAGCAGCACTTCGCGCGCCACCGCGCCGATCGCGAGCCGGATGCCGATCTCGCGCGTCCGCTCGGTCACCGACACCAGCATGATGTTCATGATGCCGATCCCGCCGACCACGAGGCTGATCGCGGCCACCGCCGCGACGATGCGGGTCAGCGCGGTGGTGGTGCCGGTCAGCGTGTCGCTGATCTGCTTGGTGTCGAAGATGTTGAAATCGTCCTCGCGCCCGTCGGTGATGGTGCGGCGCTCGCGCAGCAGCTGGGTGATCGAGGCCTGGACGGTGCTGGTGGCATAGGCCTGGTCGACCCCGACCAGCATCAGCCGCACGTCGCGATTGCCGGTGAAGCGGCGCTGCACCGTCTTGATCGGCATGATCACGATATCGTCCTGATCGCCGCCGAACCCGGCCTGCCCCTTGGTCGACAACACGCCGATCACGTCGCAGCTGACGTCGCCGAGCCGGAAGCGCTCGCCCACGGCCTCGCCGCCGCGGAAGAGGTTCTGCCGCACGGTGTTGCCGATGATGCAGACCGCCTTGCCCGCCTGCTCCTCCTGCGGCGTCCACTGCCGACCGCTCACCAGCGGCCAGGGCTGGACCTGGAAATAGGCCGCGGTGGTGCCGTTGATCGTGGTCGACCAGTTGGCACCCTCGTAGATCGCGGTGGCGCTCGCCTGCGCCTGCGGTGCCACCGCGGTGACGCCCGCGATCTGCCCCGCGATCGCGGTGACGTCCTCGGGCTTGAAGTCGGGCGGGCGCGGTCCGCCGCCGCCGCGACCGAAGCCCTGCCCGGGCCGGATCTGGAGGATGTTGGTGCCCAGCGCCGCGATCTGCGATTGCACCGCCGCGGTGGTCGCCTTGCCGAGTGTGACCATCGTGACGACCGCGCCGACGCCGATGACGATGCCGAGGATCGTCAGGAACGAGCGCAGCAGGTGCCGCCGGATCGAGCGGAGCGCGAGCAGGAAGGTGGTGCCCAGCATCAGTTCGCCTCGACCCGCTCGGGCGTCTCGCCGGGGCGGTGCTGCGCCTCGATCCGCTCCACCAGCCCGTCCTTGAAGTGGATCACGGTGCGCGCGAAGGCGGCCATGTCGGGCTCGTGCGTCACCATCAGCACGGTGATGTTGCTGTCGCGGTTGAGGCCGGTGAGTAGCTCCATGATCTCGACCGAGCGCTCGGAATCGAGGTTGCCGGTCGGCTCGTCGGCGAGCAGCACGTCGGGTGAAGTGACGATCGCGCGCGCGATCGCGACGCGCTGCTGCTGGCCGCCGGAGAGCTCGGCGGGGGTATGGTCCCACCATTGGTCGAGCCCGACCTTCTCCAGCGCCGCCATCGCCGCCTGGCGCCGCGCGCGCTTCTCGTCGCCGCGGTACAGCAGCGGCAGCTCGACATTCTCCAGCGCGGTGGTGCGGCTGAGCAGGTTGAAGCCCTGGAACACGAAGCCGAGATGCCGGCGCCGCAGCAGAGCGCGCTGGTCGCGGTCGAGCGTTTCGACGTGATGGCCCTGGAACAGGAAGGTGCCACCGCTCGGCACGTCGAGGCACCCGAGGATGTTCATCGTCGTCGACTTGCCCGAGCCCGACGGGCCCATCACCGCGACGAAGTCGCCAGCGGCGATGTCGAGGTCGACGCCCTTGAGCGCCTGGAACTGCGTCGCGCCTTCGCCATACACCTTGGTGACGCCGCGCAGGCTGATCAGGGGCGCATCACTGGCCACCCGCCGCGCCCCCTCCCCCGCTGCGACGCCCGCGCCCGCTCGCGCTGGCCGCGCCGGCCTGGTCGGTGCCCGCGGCGAGCTGACCGGTGATCACCTCCATGCCCGGCTTGAGCCCGCCCGACAGCACCTCGGTCTGCGTGCCGTCGGTGTCGCCGGTGGTGACCTGGATCGGCTGCGGCGTGCCGTCCTCGCCCTTGACGTAGACGGTCTGCGCCGCGCCGCGGCCGACGGTGGCGCTGCGCTCGCCCGCGCGCGCGCGACGCGGCGGCCCCATCAGGATCGTGCCCGTGATCCCGCTGCGCCCGCCGCCCTGCGCGCTCGGCTTGAAGCGGAAGGCGGCATTGGGGACGAGCAGCACGTTGCGCTTGTCCGCGGTGACGATGTCCGCCGTCGCGGTCATGCCGGGGCGCAGCTGGAGCGTCGGGTTCGCCACCGTCAGATCGGCGGCATAGGACACCACTTGCCCGCTGGTGCTGGTGCTCGAACTGGTCGACGACGAGGACGAAGCCGTGGCGTTGCTGACCGTCAGGTTCGAGCCGAGGTCGACGCGCGTGATCGTCGCCGGAAAGGTGCGGCCGGGGAAAGCGTCGACGGTGAAATCGGCCTTCTGCCCGATCTGCACCTCGCCCACATCGGCCTCGTCGATCGCCACCTCCAGCTTCATCTTGGAGAGGTCCTCGGCGATCACGAACAGCGTCGGCGTGTTGAACGAGGCGGCGACGGTCTGGCCGGGATCGACCTGCCGCGCCAGCACCACGCCGTTGACGGGCGAGCGGATGATCGCGCGCGCGCGCTGCGTCTGCGACTGCGACAGCGTCGCGCGCGCGGCGGCGACGTTCGCCTCGGCGACGCGCAGCGCCGCGGTGGCGCGCTGCGCGTCGGCCTGACCGGTCTGCAGCTCGGTGCGCGAGGGCACGCGTCCCTTCGACAGCTTGAACACCTCGTTGAGGCGGGCGAGCTGCGCCTGCGACTCCGCCACCGTGGCGCGTGCCTGCGCTACCTGCGCCTCGTTGGCGGCGAGCTGCGCCTGCCCGGCGCGGATCTGGTCGTCGATCTGCTCGGGATCGATCAGCGCGAGCGGCTGGCCCGCGCTGACGCGGTCGTTGACGTCGACCACGACCTTGGTGACGAGCCCGGAGAGCTGCGAGCCGACCGTCACCTGGTTGGTCGGGACGAGCTTGCCCGTGGCGGAGACGGTGACGGTGAGGTCACCGCGCTTGGCCGTGGCGGTGGCGTAGCGCACCGGCTCGTCGCCGCCGAAGACACAGCGCGAGAGCAGCAGCAGCACCACGACCAGGCCGGCGAGCACCAGCACCCACTTGGCCCAGCGCCGCCACGCCGGCTGCGGCTGGACGCCCAGGAAGTCGTCAAGCTGTGTCTCGGGCATCAGGGCTGTCCGTCGCTGGGCGTGGTGATGGGGGCGGGCGTCGGCGCGGGTTGAGCGAGCGTCGGCGCCGCGGCGGCGCGCGGCGGCGCCTCCGGTACCACGGCCGAGTCCCACCCGCCGCCCAGCGCGCCGAACAGCTGCACCAGCGCGGTCGCCGCGTCGGCCTGCGCCTGCGCCGCGCTGTTGCGCGTGCTCAGCAGCGTCGCCTCCTGCTGGCTGAGCGTGGTGAAATCGGTCAGCCCGGTGCGATACTGGCTGCGCGAGAGAATCGCGGCGTTGTTCGCGGCCTCATAGGCGATGGTCAGCTGCTCCTCGCGTCGCCGCGCGGTGTCGAGCGCCACCGCGGCATTCTCGACGTCCTCCAGCGCGGTCAGCACGGTCGACTTATAGGCCGCGAGCGCGGCGTCGGCCGCCGCCTCCTGCCCGCGCACCTGGCTGTTGAGCCGGCCGCCGTTGAAGATCGCCTGGGTGATGCCCGCGAACAGCCCCCCGGTGACGGTGTCGAACAGGCTGCCGACGCCCGAGGCGCGCGTGTTGATGTTCCCGGTGATCGCGAGATTGGGGTAGAGCGCGGCCTTGGCGACGCCGATCTGCGCGGTCGCGGCGGCGAGCGTGCGCTCGGCCGCGCGCACATCGGGGCGCTGGCGCAGCACGTCGGCGGGGATGCCGATGCCCGAGGGCGCCGCGCCGACCGGGATCGGCCGCGCCGCCGCCAGCCGCGGCTTGAGCGCGCCCGGCGCCTGCGCGGTGAGCACGCCGATGCGCGACACCGCAGCGTTATATTGCTGCTCGAGCGAGGGGATCGTCGCCGCGGTCTGCGCGCGCTGCTGGCGCGCCTGCTCCTGGTCGAGCGACGAGACCAGCCCGGCCTGGACGCGGAAGCCCGCGATCTCGAGATTGTCGTCCTGTAGCGTCAGGCTGGCACGCGCGTTGGCGAGCTGCGCCTGATAGAGCCGCGCGAGCACGTAATTGCGCGCCACCTCCTGCTGCACCGATAGCAGGGTGGTCGCATAATCGAAGCCCGAGGCCTGATATTGCGCGCGGCTCGCCTCGACGGTGCGGCGCACCTCGCCGAACAGGCCGAGCTGATAGGAGGCGCTCAGCCCGACCGAATAATTGTCCGCGCCGCCGCCGCCGACATTCTGCACGGTGCCGTCGGGGAGCGTGATCGTCTGGCCGCCGCCGCGCAGCGTCTCGGAGCGGCTGTAGCCGGTGTTGCCGCTGAGCGAGGGCAGCAGGTCGGCGCGGCTCTGCACCAGCGACTCGCGCGCCTGACGCAGCCGTGCGATCGCCTGCGCGACGTCGAGGTTGGCGGTCGCGGCCTGGTCGACCAGCTCGCCGAGGACGGGATCGTCGAACCGCTGCCACCAGCGCGTGAGGTCCTCGCGCGTCGGCGCGGCGGGGACGGAATAAGCGACCGGCACGCCGAGCTCGGACGCCGACCGCGGCTGATAATCGGGGCCGACGCTGCAGCCCGCCAGCGCGAGCAGGGTCGTCGCAAGGGTCGCACGCCTCATGCTGCGATGCATGAACATGCCGGTCGGGCGCGTCCAGCGTTAATGTGTCGCAAGATGTCGTGGGGGGTCGGCGCTGGAGGGGAGCCGTGGCGGCAGGCGGCATGGTGACGGTGATGGACCGCGCCGTGATGAGGCACGGCTGACGAAAAGGGCGTCATCCTGAACTCGTTTCAGGATCCACGGTGCCGCGCATTCAGCGGCTGCGGCGCTGGCGGCACAGTTGGTGCTGACCCAAAACGCGCCTCGCTCTTTCATCACCGTCATCCCGGCCTCGCGCCGGGATCCATGGTGCGGCGAGAGCAACGCCGGCGGCGCTCGCGGCGCGATGGATCCCGGGTCGAGCCCGGGATGACGGAACGGGAAGAAAGAGGCGGCGGCACCTTGCGCGAAGGTGGCGCGCCCCTCCCCCTCACTCCAACTCGAGGATGACCTGATCCACCGCCAGGCTGTCGCCCGCCGCCGCGTTGACCGTCTTCACCGTGGCGCTCTTCTCGGCGCGCAGGATGTTCTCCATCTTCATCGCCTCGACCACCGCGAGCGGCTGGCCGGCCTCGACCTTGTCGCCGACCGCGACGTCGAGCCGGACGAGCAGCCCCGGCATCGGCGCGATCAGGAACTTGGACAGGTCGGGCGGCACCTTCTCGAGCAGATGCCGCGCGTAAGGCGCGACCCGCGCGGGCAGCACGCGCGCGACATGGCTGGCGCCGCGTGTCGTCAGCCGGAAACCGGTGCGCGTCGGCGCGATCCGCACCGACAGACGCGCCTCGCCCGCCAGCTCCGCCTCGATCAGGCGATCGCCGGGTGTATATTCGATGCCGATCTCGAGCGGCGCGCCGTCGACGCTGATCGCGTCGGGCGAGACATGGACCTCATGATCGACGCCGCCGATCCGCACCACCCAGTTGGCGGGTGGCTGGAGGCGATGCCCGAGCTGGCCCTCGATCCGCCGCCCGCGATCCGCCTGTGCGGTCGCGGCAAAGGCGGCGATCGCGGCGAGGTCGCGTAGCAGCTCGGCGGAGGCGGGCGCGCCGTGGAAGCCGTCGGGATATTCCTCGGCGATGAAGCCGGTGGTCAGCCGACCCTCGCGGAAACGCGGGTGCTGCATCAGCGCCGAGAGGAAGTCGATGTTGGTGCCCGGCCCCTCGATCTCGAACGCGTCGAGCGCGGCCACCTGCGCGTCGATCGCCGCCTCGCGCGTCGGCGCCCAGGTGATCAGCTTGGCGATCATCGGATCGTAGAACATGCTGACCTCGCCACCCTCGGCGACGCCGTCGTCGACGCGGACGATGGCTTGAGTTTCGGCGTGCTCTCCTCCCTCACCGTCATCCCCGCGCAGGCGGGGATCCAGAGACGCGACGTCCGCGGCTCCATCGGCGACATGGGTTATGGATCCCCGCCTGCGCGGCGATGACGGGTCTTGATCTGCGGCCTCACTCGCCCCCGGCGGATTGTACCGCACCAGCCGCCCGATGCTCGGCAGGAAGCCGCGATACGGGTCCTCGGCATAGACGCGGTTCTCGATCGACCAGCCATGGATGCCGACATCGCCCTGCGCGAATGCCAGCGGCTCGCCGGCCGCGACGCGGATCATCTGCTCGACCAGATCGAGGCCGGTGATCTCCTCCGTCACCGGATGCTCGACCTGGAGCCGCGTGTTCATCTCGAGGAAGTAGAAGCTCTCACCGGTCGTGTCCGCGCCCGAGACGATAAGCTCGACGGTACCGGCCGAATAATAGCCGACCGCCCGCGCCAGCGCGACCGCCTGCTCGCCCATCGCGGCGCGCATCTTCGGTGTGACGAAGGGCGACGGCGCCTCCTCGACCACCTTCTGATGGCGGCGCTGCACCGAACATTCGCGCTCGTTGAGATAGACGATATTGCCGTGCTGGTCGCCGAGTACCTGGATCTCGATGTGGCGCGGACTCTCGATGAACTTCTCGATGAAGACGCGGTCGTCGCCGAAGGACGCGAGGCCCTCGCGCTTGGTCGCCTCGAAACCCTCGCGCACGTCCTGCTCGCTCCAGGCGAGCCGCATCCCCTTGCCGCCACCGCCGGCCGAGGCCTTCATCATCACCGGGTAGCCGATCTCGCCCGCGATCCGCACCGCCTCGTCGGTGTCGGCGATCTCGCCGAGAAAACCGGGGACGACGTTGACGCCCGCCTGCTTCGCCAGCTTCTTCGACTCGATCTTGTCGCCCATCGCCGCGATCGCGTTCGGCGGCGGGCCGACGAAGGCGATCCCCGCCTCGGCACAGGCGCGCGCGAAGCTCTCCCGCTCCGACAGAAAACCGTATCCGGGATGGATACAGTCCGCGCCGGTCTCCTTCGCCGCCAGCAGGATCAGCTCCGCCTTGAGATAGCTCTCCGCCGCCGGCGCCGGCCCGAGCCGCACCGCCTCGTCCGCCATCAGCACGTGCGGCGCGCGCGCGTCGGCGTCAGAATAGACCGCCACCGTCTTGAGCCCCATCCGTTTGGCGGTGCGGAACACGCGACAGGCGATCTCGCCGCGGTTGGCGACCAGGATCTTCTTGAACATCAGCGGCTCCAGCGACGGAAAATACCGATCGTTCCCAGCAGCCAGAGGAGCGGGAAAGCGATCACGAGAGATCGAGCGACGACGCGTTTCTGGTCGCCGCAGGCGGTGCCGCCCTGCCAACCACTGATGACGTGTTCCGGGCAATCGCCGATCAACGCCACGAACGCGATAGCGAGAAACGCCAGGGTCACCACGGCTGTCCACAGGACGAACGCGATGACCCTGCGCCAGTTCATTCCGCCGCCTGCGCCAGCCGGCACTCCGCGGCCATCGGCGTCACGCCGAGCTTGGCGAACAGCGCGGCGTCCTTGTCGTCGCCGGCGTTCCCTGCGGTCAGCAACTTGTCGCCGGTGAAGATCGAGTTGGCGCCCGCCATGAAGCACAACGCCTGGGTCGGGTCCGACATGCTCTCGCGCCCGGCCGACAGGCGCACCATGCTCGCGGGCATCGTGATGCGCACTACCGCGACGGTGCGGACGAACTCGATCTCGTCGATCTTGGCCAGCGGGGTGTCGGCGAGCATGTCGCCGAGCACGGTGCCCTTAACCGGCACCAGCGCGTTGACCGGCACGCTGCCCGGATGCTCGGGAAGCGTCGCCAGCGCGTGGACGAAGCCGACGCGATCCTCGCGCGTCTCGCCCATGCCGACGATGCCGCCGCAGCAGACGTTGATCCCGGCCGAGCGCACCGCATCGAGCGTGTCGAGCCGCTCCTGGAAGGTCCGCGTCGTGATCACGTCACTGTAACGCTCGGGCGAGGTGTCGATATTGTGGTTGTAATAGTCGAGCCCCGCCGCCGCGAGCCGATCGGCCTGATGCGGCTCGAGCATGCCGAGCGTCATGCACGTCTCGAGCCCCATGCCGCGCACGCCCTCGACCATCGCGACGATCGCGTCCATGTCGCGGTCCTTGGGATTGCGCCACGCCGCGCCCATGCAGAAGCGGGTCGAGCCATTGTCCTTCGCCTGCGCCGCCGCCTGCAGCACCGCGCGCACGTCCATCAGCTTGGTCGCCTTGACGCCGCTCTCCGCGCTGACCGACTGCGAGCAATAGCCGCAATCCTCCGGGCAGCCGCCGGTCTTGATCGACAGCAACGTGGAAAGCTGCACCTGCCCCGGCGCGTGATGCGCGCGGTGGACGGACTGCGCCTGCCACATCAACTCGTCGAACGGCAGGTCGAACAGCGTCGCGATCTCGTCGCGCGTCCAGTCGTTGCGTACCGCGCCCGTCACTTCGTCCACTGCATTCCCTTCAACTGCTGCGTCCGCCCGCGCGTCAGCTTCGCCAGACATTGCGCCTGCGCCATCGGCTGGAGCGAGCCGCCGGCGTATTCGCCGCTCTCTAGCACGCATTGCCGGTCGCGAAACTGGAGCCACGCACGCTGGCTGGCGAGCGCCGCCGCAGCATAGCCGAAGCCGCCGCCGCGTGAGCCGTCGGCGGCGTCGCGCTTCTTCATGTCGGCGTAGAGCACGCGCCACGCCTTCGTCATCTGTGCGTCGGCCTGTCTGTACGCGGCGCCGGCCTGCTGGTTCATCTGCGCCTGGGTCTGCGCCGCGGCGGGAGTGGCGACGAGCGCGAGGTACGTGAGCATGACAGCCCCTACCGTCATCCCGGGCTTGTCCCGGGATCCACGGTCCCGCCGACGCGACGGCCCTTGGGTACGCGGCGCGGTGGATCCCGGAACAAGTCCGGGATGACGATGGGGGGCGCGGCAGCGTGGCGCGTCATCGCGCCGGCAGAGGAACATCACGCGGTCTCCTCGTCGGGCGGCATATTGTGGCCGAGCAGGCGGAGCACCTCCTCCGCCGCCTGGATCAGGTTGGTACCGGGACCGAAGATCGCCTGCACGCCGGCCTGGCGCAACATATCATAGTCCTGCGCGGGGATGACGCCGCCCGCAATCACCTTGATGTCGGCGCGTCCGGCCTCGCGCAGGTGGCCGATCAGCTCCGGGATCAGCGTCTTGTGCCCAGCGGCGAGGCTGGAGGCGCCGACCACGTCGACGTCCTGCTCCAGCGCGAGCGCGCTCGCCTCGCTCGGCGTCTGGAACAGCGGACCGGGGACGACCTCGAAGCCGAGATCGCCGAACATGCTGCTGACGAGATTGGCACCGCGGTCGTGGCCGTCCTGCCCCATCTTCGCGACCAGCATCCGCGGGCGACGGCCGAGCCGCCGCTCGGTCGCCTCGACGCCGCGCACCAGCCGCGCCCATCGCTCGTCGTCGGTATAGGCGCCGCCGTAGACGCCCTTCACCGGCTTGGGGTGCGTGCCGAAGCGGCCGAACACGTCCACCATCGCGGCGGAGATCTCGCCGAGCGTGGCGCGCGCGCGGGCGGCGTCGACCGCGAGCGCGAGGAGGTTAGCGTTGCCGCGCGCGCCCTCGCGCAGCGCATCGAGCGCGCGCTGGCACGCCGCCTCGTCGCGCGCCGCCCTGACCGCGGCGATGCGCCGCACCTGCGCCTCGCGCACCGCGACATTGTCGACGTCGAGAATGTCGATCGGCGCCTCGCCCGCGAGCCGGTATTTGTTGACGCCGACGATCACGTCCTCACCGCGGTCGACCCGCGCCGCACGCGCCGCGGCGGCCTCCTCGATCATCGCCTTGGGCCAGCCGGCGGCGACCGCCTTGGCCATGCCGCCCTCGCGCTCGACGCGTTCGATGATCGCCCAGGCGCCGTCGACCAGGCTCTTGGTCAGGCTCTCGACGTAATAGCTGCCGCCGAGCGGGTCGACGACCTTGGTCATCCCCGTCTCTTCCTGCAGCACGATCTGCGTGTTGCGCGCGATCCGCGCGGAGAAGTCGGTGGGCAGCGCGATCGCCTCGTCGAGCGCGTTGGTGTGGAGCGACTGCGTGCCGCCCAGCATCGCCGCCATCGCCTCGATCGTCGTGCGCATGACGTTGTTGTACGGGTCCTGCTCGGTCAGCGACACGCCGCTGGTCTGGCAGTGCGTGCGCAGCATCTTGGAGCGCTCGTCCTTGGCGCCGAGCTGCGTCATCGCGCGATGCCACAGCACCCGCGCGGCGCGCAGCTTCGCCACCTCCATGAAGAAGTTCATGCCGATCGCGAAGAAGAACGACAGCCGCCCGGCGAACTTGTCGATGTCGAGCCCGCTCGCGACGCCATATTTCACATAATCGATGCCGTCGGCGATCGTGAAGGCGAGCTCGTGGAGCTGCGTCGCTCCCGCCTCCTGCATGTGATAGCCGCTGATCGAGATGCTGTTGAACTTGGGCATCTCGCGCGACGTATAGGCGAAGATGTCCGAGATGATCCGCATGCTCGGCTCGGGCGGGTAAATATAGGTGTTGCGGACCATGAACTCCTTGAGGATGTCGTTCTGGATGGTCCCGTCGAGTTTGGCGCGCTCGACGCCCTGCTCCTCGCCCGCGACGATGAAGAAGGCGAGGATCGGGATCACCGCGCCGTTCATCGTCATGCTGACCGACATCTGATCGAGCGGGATGCCGTCGAACAGGATCTTCATGTCCTCGACGCTGTCGATCGCGACGCCCGCCTTGCCGACATCGCCGGTGACGCGCGGATGGTCGCTGTCATAGCCGCGGTGCGTCGCGAGATCGAAGGCGACGGAGAGGCCCTTCTGACCCGCGGCGAGATTGCGGCGATAGAAAGCGTTCGACTCCTCCGCGGTGGAGAAGCCGGCATATTGCCGGATCGTCCACGGCCGGCCTGCGTACATCGACGCGCGCACCCCGCGCGTGAACGGTGCGAAGCCGGGCAGGCCCGGGTCCCAGCCGGCGACATCGTCCGCGGTGTAGAGCGGTTTGACGGCGATCCCTTCCGGCGTGTGCCAGGTCAGGTGCCTGCCCTTCACCTCCTTCGCGGCGGCGGCCTGCCAGTCGACATGGCTCGGCCGCGGCGTCGGCTCGGGCACAGCGGCGGGTTCGCGGGTGCTGCCGGCATCCTCGCCGAGGTTAGTCTCGATTTCGGCCATGTCAGGCGCCCCTGAACGCGGGCGCGCGCTTCTGGAGGAACGCCGTGCCGCCCTCGACCGCGTCGGCGGTGCCGCGCATCGCGCGCTGGTCGTCGGCCTCGCGCGCCAGCGCGGTGGCGAGGTCGCTCTCCAGCGCGGCGTGCAGCCCGCGCCGGATCGCGCCGAGCGCCACCGTCGGCCCGGCGGCGAGCCGCTCGGCCAGCGCGAACGCCGCGGCGTCGAGGTCGACGTCCGCGACCAGTCTGTGGATCATGCCCCAGTCGAGCGCCTTGGCGGCGAGCACCCGCTCGCCCAGCAGCATCATCTCCGCGGCGCGCGCGCGCCCGATCAGCCGCGGCAGCAGCCAGCTCGCGCCGCCGTCGGGGACGAGCCCGATGTTGACGAAGGCCTGGAGGAAATAGGCGGTGTCGCTGGCGACGCACAGGTCGGCGGCGAGCGCGAGGCTGCACCCGATCCCCGCCGCCGGTCCGCGCACCGCGCTCACCACCGGCACGCGCGCCTCGGCGACGGCGAGGATCGCGGGATTGTAGGACTCGGTCAGCGCCGCGTGCGTCGCCGCGCCGGGATCGTCGCTGGTGAGCGCGCCCGCGCCGACGTCGGCGCCCGAGCAGAAGGCGCGACCGGCGCCCTTGATCAGCACCGCGCGCGCGGTGCCGAGATCGGCCAAGGCGGCGGTGATCGCCTCGAACATCGCCGGCGGGGCAGCGTTGAGCCGATCGGGTCGGTTGAGCGTCAGCACTAGCACGTCGCCGCGCCGCTCAGTGAGAATCAACGCCGGCTCAGTCATGCGGGTCTCCGTGGGGCGTCTCCATCAGTTCGACGAGCACGCCGCCCATGTCGCGCGGGTGGACGAACACGATCGGCGTCCCATGCGCGCCGATCCGCCGCTCGCCCAGAACGGTCGCCCCCTGCGCGGTGAGATGCGCCACCGCGGCGTGGATGTCGGGCACCTCGAAGCAGACGTGATGCTGGCCGCCCGCCGGGTTCCTGCGCAGGAAGCCGGTGATCGGCGAGCTCTCGTCATAGGGCTGGATCAGCTCGATCTGAGTGTTGGGCGTATCGATGAAGCAGACGCGCACCCCCTGCGCGGGCAGGTCGAACGGCTCGCCGATCGCCGCGGCGCCGAGCAAGGTGCGGTAGGTCTCGACCGAGCGCTCGATCGAGGGCGTCGCGACGCCGACATGGTTGAGGCGGCCGAGGGTGGACCTCACAATTATTCCTCTATCCGGCGGCGCGCATTCACCATCGCCGCGCCCTCGATCACGCCTTCGAGCCTGCTGACTCGATCGCGCAGCACCGCGTGAGCCTCGGCGAGTGCAACAAGACGCTCCGCATGTTCCGACACCTTGTCCTTCAGGCGACGCGTGTCGTCTTCCAGCAGCAATATGCGACGCAGCCCAGCCAGCGTATCTCCCACGAAGCTCATCCGCGCGGCTCCTCGCCCGCGAGCACCGCGTCGACGGCCGCATTCGCTCGATCGATGCTCGCGATGGCCGCGTCGATGTCAGCGCGCATCCGTGGCACCGCTTCGCTAAGCTCGCGCAAGAGAAAAGCGGCTTGCTCTTCCTCCGTCATCTCGACTTCCAGCAGATAGCGGCTCGTCGCCTCACGGACGACATGACCAACCGACATGCCCTTCGCGCGCGCGAAAGCATCCAAAGCCGCCTTGTGGTCGGGAGTGGTGAGAAAGGTCACACGTTCAGTCTGCATCGCCTCGCTCCTTAGCATCTCCTTATCATATCTGGAGGGCGGTGCTCAGAGTGGAATGTTGTCGTGCTTCTTCCAAGGGTTCTCCAGTGACTTGCCGCGCAGCTTGCGCAGCCCCAGCGCGATGCGGCGGCGGGTGGAGTGCGGCTGGATCACCTCGTCGACGAAGCCCTTGCTCGCCGCGACGAAGGGATTGGCGAAGCGTGCCTCATATTCGGCGGTGCGCTCGGCGATCTCGTCCGGCGTACGGCCGCGGAAGATGATCTCCACCGCGCCCTTCGCCCCCATCACCGCGATCTCGGCGGTCGGCCAGGCGTAGTTGAGGTCGCCGCGCAGATGCTTGGACGCCATCACGTCATAGGCGCCGCCATAGGCCTTGCGCGTGATCACGGTGATCTTGGGCACGGTCGCCTCGGCATAAGCGAACAGCAATTTGGCGCCGTGCTTGATGATGCCGTTATGCTCCTGCGCCGTACCGGGCAGGAAGCCGGGCACGTCGACGAAAGTCACGATCGGGATCTCGAAGGCGTCGCAGAAGCGCACGAAGCGTGCCGCCTTGCGGCTGGCGTTGATGTCGAGCACGCCCGCCAGCACGATCGGCTGGTTGGCGACGATCCCGACCGTGCGCCCCTCCATCCGCCCGAAGCCGCACAGGATGTTGCCGCCGTGCGCCGGCTGGATCTCGAAGAAGTCGCCTTCGTCCACCACCTTCCGGATCAGCTCGTGCATGTCGTACGGCTGGTTGGCGTTGGCGGGGACGAGCGTGTCGAGGCTCGGCTCGATCCGGTCCCAGGCATCGGCGGTCGGTCGCTCGGGCGCCGCCTCGCGGTTCGACGCGGGCAGGAAGTCGATGAAATCGCGCGCGGCGAGCAGCGCCTCGATGTCGTCCTCGAACGCCACGTCGGCGACGCTGGTCTTGGTGGTGTGCGTCACCGCGCCGCCCAGCGCCTCCTGCGTGACCACCTCGTTGGTCACGGTCTTCACCACGTCGGGGCCGGTGACGAACATGTAGCTCGAGTCCTTCACCATGAAGATGAAGTCGGTCATCGCCGGCGAGTAGACCGCCCCGCCCGCGCACGGCCCCATGATCAGGCTGAGCTGCGGCACCACGCCCGAAGCGAGCACGTTGCGCTGGAACACCTCGGCATAACCGCCGAGGCTCGCCACGCCCTCCTGGATGCGCGCGCCGCCGCTGTCGTTGAGGCCGATCACGGGCGCGCCGACCTTCAGCGCCATGTCCATGACCTTGCAGATCTTCTGTGCGTGCCGCTCGGACAGCGAGCCGCCGAACACGGTGAAATCCTGGCTGAACACGAACACCAGGCGGCCGTTGATCGTGCCCGATCCGGTGACGACGCCGTCGCCCGGGATCACCTGCTCCGCCATGCCGAAGTCGACGCAATTGTGCTGGACGAACATGTCGACCTCCTCGAAGCTGCCCTCGTCGAGCAGCACGTCGAGCCGCTCGCGCGCGGTCAGCTTGCCCTTGGCGTGCTGCGCGGCGACGCGCTTCTCGCCGCCGCCCGCGCGGGCGGCGGCGCGACGGCGTTCCAGCTCGGCGATGGTCGAGGACATGCAGCTCTCCCGTGACGTGCGGCGCCGTCCTGCCCGCCACGGCGCGCGCGCGCAAATGCGAAGTTGCGAACTTGCGAAGCATGATCTTGCGAACTAGGGCGATGCGATGAGGCAGCGGCTCTACGCCGGCGCCGCGCTGCGCGACCTGCGCCGCGCCGCCGGCCTCACCCAACGCGCCATGGCGCAGCGGCTGACACTGTCGGTGAGCTATCTGTCGCAGCTCGAAGGCGACGAGCGCCCGCTCACCGGCGCGGTGCTCGCCGCACTCGCGCGCCACTTCCCGGCCGCGCTGGCGCAGATCGAGGGCGAGGTGCCGGCGCGGCGGCTCACCGCGCTGGCGCAGGCGCTGGGCGATCCCGCCGTCGCGCCGATGCCCCCCGACGAGGTCGCGCGCCTCGCCGAGCAGAGTCCTGACCTGGCCGACCGGCTGATCGCGCTCCACGCCGCCAAGCGCGCCGCCGACGCGCGTGCCGCGCTCGCCGAGGAAGCGATGACCGCCGGCGCGGGCGCGCGGCTGCCGTGGGAGGCGGTGCGCGACTGGTTCCACGAGGCGGGCAATTACGTCGACCCGCTCGATCGCGCCGCGGAGGCGCTCGCCGGCGAGCAGGGCGGCGCGGGCGACGTCGGGTGGGTCGAGGCGGCACTGCACGCCCACGGGATCGCGATCGCGACCGACCAGCACGACGACGCCCCACTCGCGCGCTTCGACGGCGCACGACTGACGCTCGCCGCGGCGCTCCCGGCCGAGAGCCGGCATTTCCTGATCGCGCACCGCCTCGCCGCGCTCGTCTTCGCCGCGCCGATCGATGCGATCGTCGCCGCCGCGCCGCTGGTGCAGGACGAGGCGCGGCGGCTGCTCGCCACCGGGCTGGCCAATTACGCCGCGGGCGCGCTGCTGATGCCCTACCGCGCCTTTCGCGCCGAGGCGCGCCGCGTGCGCCACGACATCGACCGGCTCGCGCGTCGCTTCGCCACCAGCTTCGAGCAGACCTGCCATCGCCTCTCGACGCTGCAGCGCCCCGGTGAGGAGGGCATCCCATTCTATTTCTGCCGCGTCGACATGGCGGGCAACATCACCAAGCGCCACTCGGCGACGCCGCTCCAGTTCGCGCGCTTCGGGGGTGCCTGCCCGCTGTGGCATGTCCACGAGGCGGCAGCGATCCCCGACCGCATCCTGGTCCAGCTCGCCGAGACACCCGACGGCGCGCGCTACGTCTCGCTCGCCAAGGGGTTGGTCAAGCCGTCGGGGCGCTTCGCGCGCAGCCCGCGCCGCTACGCGGTGCTGCTCGGCTGCGAGGCGCGCCACGCCGCCGACTTCGTCTACGCCGACGCGGTCGACCGGCGCGGCGCGGCGACCCCGATCGGCATCAGCTGTCGCCTGTGCCCGCGCGCCGACTGCGACCAGCGCGCCTTCCCCCCGACCGACCGCGCGATCGTTGTCGATCCGGCGGAGCGGTACGCGGTGCCGTATCGGGTGATGTGAGGGAATCAGGTCGAGCTGAGGCTTAGGGGCTTACGGCGCTCGCCAAGCCTCCCCCTTGGCGTCATCCCGGACTTGGTCCGGGATCCACTCGTCCGCGCGAGCAACGATCCCCGGATAAGCGGCACGGTGGATCCCGGACCAAGTCCGGGATGATGGTGAGAAGCGGCGTGTCCGCGCTTCGTCATTGATCCGTGTCAGTCGGCCGCCACCGCAGGGAACGCCCCGCCCCGCTCGCCCGTATCCCCTCCACTCGTCACCTCCGGGAGAACGCATGCATGGCGCTCAGCCCGCGCCTCTCCGGCCAGGTCGCGGCCCGCGCGCACCACTCGTCCGCCGCCAGGTTCCTGCGCAAGATCGAGCCCTTCTTCGCGATCGGCCAGGTATCGGGCGGGCCGCTGCTGCTCGCCTCGCTGGTCGCGCTGGTCGCGATCAACTCGCCGTGGAGCGCGGACTATGCGCGGCTGTGGGACCGTCCGCTGCGCGTCAGCTACGGCAGCTGGGCGATCGAGCGCTCGGTCGCCGAATGGGTCAACGACGCGCTGATGCCGCTGTTCTTCCTCATCATCGGCACCGAGGTGAAGCGCGAGTTCGTCAAGGGCGCACTGAGCTCGTGGCAGACCGCGGTCTTCCCGGTCGCGGGCGCGATCGGCGGGCTGGTGGTGCCGGTCGGCCTCTATCTCGCCTTCAACTACGGCACGCCGACGCAGCACGGCTGGGGCGTGGTGGCGGCGATGGACACCGCGTTCAGCCTCGCCATCGTCGCGATGTTCACCACGCGGCTGCCCCCGGCAGTGCGCGCGGTGCTGCTCGCCTTCGCCGCGATCGACGACGTGTTCGGGCTGCTCGTCATCGCGGTCGCCTATACCAGCGCGCTTCACGCCAATTTCCTGCTGCTCGCCGCGGCCGGCTATGCCGCGATGGTAGTGCTGTTGCGGCTGCGCTGGGTAGCGCCGATCCTCTACATCGCCTGCGGCCTGGTGGTGTGGGTCGGCGTGCTCGGCTCGGGCGTCCACCCGACGATCGCGGGCGTGGCGATCGGGCTGCTGCTGCCGACCAGTTCACGCCTGTCGGAGAAGCGCTTCGTCGAGGGCGTGCAGCGGCCGGTCGACCAACTCAAGGCGGCCCAGCGCGCCGCGGACCAGGCCAGCGACGAGGAGGAAGCGGAGCAATATCGCGAGGAAGCCCAGCAGCGCCTCGGCTATCTCCACGAGATGGCGGCAGCGACCGACGAGGCGGCGGAGCGGCTGGTGCGCATCCTCACCCCCTGGGTGTCGTACATCGTGCTGCCGCTGTTCGCTTTGTCCAACGTGCGGATCCACTTCTCGGGCGAGCTGATCGGCGAGGCGCTCCACTCGCCGCTGGCACTCGGGATCGTCGTCGGTCTGGCGCTGGGCAAGCCGGTGGGTTTCCTCGCCGCGACCTGGGTGGCGACGCGCGTCGGCCAGGCGCGGCTGCCCGATGGCGTGACGTGGCGGATGGTGCTCGGCATCGGCGCGGTGGCGGGGATCGGCTTCACGATCTCGCTGTTCATCGCCGAGCTCGCCTTCGCCGAACCCGAACTGACCGAGATGGCCGCGCTCGCGGTGCTGGCGGCGTCGCTGGTGTCGGGGCTGTTCGGCTATGGCGTGCTATGGCACGCGGCGGCGACCAGCGAAGCGGCGGCGGACGACAGGGCTTAGGTCAGCACACGCGGGCGCGAACGACCGGCGGTCGGCACGGGCGAGCGCGATGGAGGGTTCACGCGAAGACGCGAGGACGCGAAGCGGAAGAAGAGTGCTGATCGCGCAGAGACGCGGAGGCGCCGAGGGATCCATCCCCGACCGAGGCGATGCGCTTTGTCACCCCTTCGGGAGCGAGAGCCGCTGGCGCGGCAGGCGCATCATCTTCGCGTCTCCGCGTCTTCGCGCGAGCCTTCCTACGCCGCCTCCTCGTAAGCCACGCCCGCCGCGGCCGCGAGCAGGCGCTTCTCGAGCGCGCGCAGCCGCGCGCCCGGCGCGAGTTTGTCGCCGGTGAGGTCGGTCAGGTAGAAGACGTCGACCGCGCGCTCGCCATAGGTGGCGACATGCGCCGAGTGGATCGTCACCTTCGACACGAACAGCGCGTGCGCCAGCTGGTTGAGCAGCGCCGGCCGGTCGCGCGCGGCGATCTCCACCACCGTGAAGCGGTTGGACGCCTTGTTGTCGACCAGCACGTTGGGCTCGATGCGGAAGGCGTCGGCGCGCGCGCGCGGCAGCGGCTTGGCGCGCAGCCGGTCGGTCAGCTTCCCGCGCCCCGCCAGCGCGTCCTCGATCGCGGTCTTGAGCCGCTCGAGCTGCCCCGCCTCGTCGAACGGCCGGCCGAGCGGGTCCTGCACGAGGAAATTGTCGAGTGCCATGCCGTCGCGCGTGGTGTGGATGCGCGCGTCGATGATGTTGCCGCCCGCGACATGGATCGCGCCCGCGATGCGGCTGAACAGCCCGGGATGATCGGCGGCATAGACCGTCACCAGCGTCGCGCCGCGCTCGGGATAGACCTGCGCGTCGATCGACAGCAGCGCGTCGCCCGCACGCGCCACGAAGGCGGCGTTGTGCGCCAGCACGTCGCCCGGCTCGGCGATCCAATAAGCCTCGGGCAGGCGGTGCGCATAGGCGGCGAGGTCGGCCTCGCTCCACTTCATCGCGGCGCGCAGCCCGTCCTGCTTGGCGAGCAGCCGCTCGCCGCGGCCCTTCTGCTTGTGGCCGAGGCGCAGCACCTCCTCGGCGCGGTCGTACAGGTCGCCGAGCAGCTGGCCCTTCCACCCGTTCCACGTCCCCGGACCGACCGCCTTGATGTCGACCACGGTGAGCACCAGCAGCAGCCGCAGCCGCTCGGGGCTCTGCACCACCTCGGCGAAATCGAGGATGGTCTTGAAGTCGGTGAGGTCGCGGCGGAAGGCGGTGGCGCTCATCAGCAGGTGGTGACGCACCAGCCAGGCGACCGTCTCGGTCTCGGCGGGGCTGAGGCCGAAGCGCGGCCCGAGCCGCTCGGCCACCTCGGCGCCCAGGATCGAATGGTCGCCGCCGCGCCCCTTGGCGATATCGTGGAGGAACACCGCGACATAGAGAACGCGGCGCGACACGATCTGCTCGATCACCGCGCTGGGCAGCGCATGTTCGTCGGCGAGCTGGCCGTGCTCCAGCCGGCTGAGCAGGCCGAGCGCGCGGATGGTATGCTCGTCGACGGTGTAATGATGGTACATGTCGAACTGCATTTGCGCGACCACGCGCGCGAAATCGGGCACGAACTGGCCGAGCACGTCGGCCTCGTTCATCCAGCGCAGCGCGAGTTCGGGGTCGGCCTCGCCTGCCAGCAGATCGAGGAACAGCGCGTTGGCGCGCGCGTCGCGCCGCACCGTCGCGGCCAGCTTGGCGTCGCGCGTGGCCGCGCGCATCGCCAGCGGATGGATCTCCTTCCCTTGCTGCGCCGCCAGCGCGAACAATTCGACAAGGCGTACCGGATCGGCGCGGAGGAAGTCGTCGTCGGGCAGCGCGATCCGCCCGTGATCGACGGTGAAGCCGTTGAGCTTGCGCGGCGATCGCCGCAACCGCGGCAGACCGTAGCGGCGCCGCGCGAACCGCTCCTCCAGATGCGCGAGGAACAGCCCGGTGAGCGACCCCACCGCCTTCACCTGGAGGAAGTAGAATTGCATGAAGCGTTCGACCGCGGGCTTCCCCGGCCGCGCGGCGTAGCGCATCCGCTCGGCGATCTCGCGCTGATAGTCGAAGGTCAGCCGGTCCTCGGCGCGCCCCGCGATCAGATGGAGGTGGCAGCGCACCGCCCAGAGGAAATTGTCGGCGCGGTGGAACGAGCGATATTCCGCGCGGGTGAACAGGCCAATATCGACCAGCTCGGCGGCGCGCTGCACGTCATAGACATATTTGCCGATCCAGAACAGCGCGTGCAGGTCGCGCAGCCCGCCCTTCCCTTCCTTGACGTTGGGCTCGACGACGTAGCGCGTGTCGCCCATGCGGACATGGCGCGCGTTGCGCTCGGCCAGCTTGTCGGCGATGAACTGGCGCTCGGTGCCGTGCCGCACGTCGTCGTGGAAGCGCTTCGCCGCGTCGACGTAGAGCGCCTCGTCGCCCCAGACGTAGCGCCCTTCCAGCAGCGCGGTGCGCACCGTCACGTCGGCCTTGGCCTGGCGCACCATCTCGTCGAGCGAGCGGCTGGAATGGCCGATCTTCAGCCCCAGGTCCCACAGGGTGTAGAGCATCGACTCAATCACCTGCTCGGCCCAGGGGGTCTGCTTGCCGGGCGTGAGGAAGCCGATGTCGACGTCGGAGAAAGGCGCCATCTCGCCGCGACCGTAGCCGCCCACCGCGATCAGCAGCAGCCGCTCGCCCGCGGTCGGGTTGTGGACCGGGTAGAGCCGCTGCGTCGTCACCTCGGCCAGCACGATCAATAGCTGATCGACCAGATAAGCCTGCGCGTTGGCGGCCTCGAGCCCGCGCGACGGCGTCGCGGCGAGCCGACGCGCGATCTCGGCGCGGCCGGCGTCGAGCGCGGCGCGGAGCAACTGGCTCAGCCCGCGGCGCAGCGTCGCCGGGTCGGTGCCGGGCAAGGCCGCGGCGGCCTCGGCGAGCGCGCGCCGGTCGACGATCTGGCGGCGGTGGGGGAGATGGTCGAAGCGGCCGGTCATGCGCGCCCTCTTAATCGGTGCGCCGCCCCCCGTCGCCCCCCCGCTCGCGCCGCGCTCAGCCCGCGGTCGTCAGCGTCTTCGCCACCGCGACCTGCCAGCCCGCCACCAGCCGCTCGCGGTCCGCCGCGGCCATGCGCGGCTCGAAACAGTCGCGCCGCGCCCAGGTGGCGCGCACCGCGTCGAGGTCGGCCCACACCCCCGTCGCCAGCCCGGCGAGGAAGGCGGCGCCCAGCGCGGTGGTCTCGAGATGGACCGGCCGCTCCACCGCCACCTCGAGCAGGTCGGCGAGGAACTGGCACAGCCAGTCGTTCGCCGCCATGCCGCCGTCGACGCGGATCGTCGCCGGCGCGGCGCCGCCGTCGGCGATCATCGCCGCGGTGAGGTCCATCGTCTGATAGCCCACCGCTTCCAGCGCGGCGCGCGCGAGATGCGCCTGGGTCGCGCCGAGCGTCAGCCCGAAGATCGCGCCGCGCGCGTCCGGGTCCCAGTGCGGCGCGCCGAGCCCGACGAAAGCCGGGACCATGTAGACGCCGTGGCTGTCGGGCACCTGCGTCGCCATGTCGTTGGTCTCACGCGCGTGGGTGATCACGCCGATGCCGTCGCGCAGCCACTTCACCGCCGCGCCCGCGACGAAGATCGAGCCCTCCAGCGCGTAGGTCATCGCGCCGTCGAGCCGATAGGCCGGCGTGGTGAGCAGCCGATGCTCCGACTCGATCGCCTCGGTGCCGGTGTTGAGCAGCAGGAAGCAGCCGGTCCCATAGGTCGATTTGGCCATGCCGATGTCGAAACAGGCCTGGCCGATCAGCGCGGCCTGCTGGTCGCCGGCGATGCCCGCGATCGGGATGGCGACGTCGAACAGCCCCTCCGCCGTGTGGCCGAAGATCCGGCTGTTGTCGTGGACCTCGGGCAGCAGCGCCATCGGCACGTCGAAGAGGCGGCACAATTCCTCGTCCCAGCGCTGCGCGCGAATGTCGTAGAGCAGGGTGCGGCCGGCGTTGGTGACGTCAGTGGCATGGACCGCCCCGCCGGTCAGCCGCCACAGCAGGAAGCTGTCGATCGTGCCGAACGCCAGCTCGCCGCGTTCCGCCCGCTCGCGCGCGCCCTCGACGTGATCGAGGATCCAGGCGAGCTTGGTGGCGGAGAAATAGGGGTCGATCAGCAGCCCGGTCTTGGCGCGCACCGCCGGCTCGTGCCCCGCGGCCTTGAGCTCGGCGCAGAGCTTGGCGGTGCGGCGGTCCTGCCAGACGATCGCGCGGTGGATCGGCTCGCCGCTGGCGCGGTCCCACACCACCACCGTCTCGCGCTGGTTGGTGATGCCGATCGCGGCGACGCCCGCCGCGCCGACGCCGCTCTGCGCGATCGCCTCGCGCGCGACCTGAAGCGTGTCGCGCCAGATGTCCTCGGGGTCGTGCTCGACCCAGCCGCCCTCGGGATAATGCTGCGCGAACTCGGTCTGCGCGGTGGCGACCGGGTGCGCGTCGCGGTCGAAGACGATCGCGCGGGTGGAGGTGGTGCCCTGGTCGATCGCCAGCACGTGCTTCTTGGTATCGGCCATGGTCCCTCTCCTCAGCGTCGCCGCGGCAGATACGGCTTGACCAGAAACTGATAGAGCCCCGCGCCGACGACGCCACCCACCAGCGGCCCCGCGATCGGCACCCACCAATAATGGTCGGGTCCGGGGAAGGCCGACTCGCCCCAGCCGAGCAGCCAGCAGAACAGCCGCGGGCCGAAGTCGCGCGCGGGGTTGATCGGCCAGCCCTCGAGGAAGCCCGCCGACGCACCGATGCACGCCACCAGCAGCCCGATGATCAGCGCGCTGGCATTGGCCATCGGCGCGGAGGTGTTGAACTCGTCGGTGATGGCGAAGATGCCGAGCAGCAGGATCGCGGTGAGCACCACCTCGTCCCAGAAAGCGTGGACTGCGGTGATGTGAAGCCCCGGCGCGGTGAAGAACACGCCCGCCGCGCCGCCCTGTGCGCGGGTGAGGGCGTGGCTCGTGTTATAGGCGTCGATCACCGGGCCGAAGAGCTGATAGACCAGCGCCGCGCCGATCATCGCGCCCGCCACCTGCGCCGCCACGTACGGCAGCACCTTGCGCCGCGGGAAGTCGCGAAAGAGCGTCAGCGCCAGCGTCACCGCCGGGTTGGCGTGCGTGCCCGAGACCGCGCCGGTGACGTAGATCGCGATCGTCACCGCGAGGCCCCAGGCGATGCACACGCCCCAATAAGCGGTGGCATAGGGGCTCGGGTCGTACAGCGTGATCATCGCGGCGGCCGAGTCGCCCAGCGTGATGATGATCGCCACCGCGAGCATCTCCGAGATCAGCTCGCCGCGCAGCGTGCTGACCGCCGGCGCCGCTTCCTCCGCCATGTCCCTCTCCCCGCGGCCGTGGTGACCGTCGCCGACTTTTGTCCGCCGGGTTCGAACGAACGTCAACATCTTCGTTTGAAGTCTCGGGAGCCGCGGCTCATATTCACGCGATGGCGAGCGGGAACGAGACACGCGACGGGTTCGACACGGATCTGCTGGTGGTCGGCGGTGGGATCAACGGCGCCGGGATCGCGCGCGACGCCGCCGGGCGCGGCCTGCGCGTGACGCTGGTGGAGCAGGACGATCTCGCCGCGCACACCTCCTCGGCCTCGACCAAGCTGATCCACGGCGGGCTGCGCTACCTCGAATATGGCGAGGTGCGGCTGGTGCGCGAGGCGCTGATCGAACGCGAGCGGCTATGGGCGATGGCGCCGCATATCATCTGGCCGCTGCGCTTCGTGCTGCCGCAGACGAACTCGCCGCGCCCGGCCTGGATGGTGCGCGCCGGGCTGTTCCTCTACGACCATCTCGGCGGGCGCGAGCGCCTGCCCGCCACCGAGACGATCCGGCTCGCGAACGATCCGCGCGGCGACGGCCTGCGCCAGCGCGGCCGCGCCTTCGTCTATTCCGACTGCTGGGTCGAGGACAGCCGCCTGGTCGTGCTCAACGCGCGCGACGCCGCCGACCGCGGCGCCACCGTGCTCACCCGCACCCGCCTCGTCGACGCCGTGCGCGCGGGCGGCGGCTGGCGCGCGACGCTATCGGACATGGGCGCGGGTGCCGGCGGCGAGCGCACCCTCACCGCGCGCGCGGTGGTCAACGCCGCCGGGCCGTGGGTCGCCGACATCCTGTCGCGTGTGCCGCATGCGCGCGACGACCGCGGGGTGCGGCTGGTCAAGGGCAGCCATATCGTCGTGCCGCGGCTCTACGCAGGCGATCACGCCTTCATGCTGCAGAACCCGGACCGTCGTATCGTCTTCGCCATCCCCTATGAGGGCGCGTTTACCCTAATCGGCACCACCGATGAGCCGTGGGAAGGCGCGCCCGGCCGCGCCGCGATCGCGCCGCACGAGACCGACTATCTGCTCAAGACGATCGCGCGCTACTTCGAGGCACCGGTCACCCGCGAGCAGATCGTGTGGAGCTATGCCGGCATCCGCCCGCTCTATGACGACAAGGCCGCCAGCGCCTCGGCGGTGACGCGCGACTATGTGCTCGACCTCGATCGCGGCCCCGCCGGCGCCAACGAGAATGCGCCGATGCTGAGCATCTTCGGCGGCAAGATCACGACCTATCGCAAGCTCGCCGAGCACGCGATGGCGGAGCTGGCGGAGAGCTTCCCCGAAGCCGGGGGCGCCTGGACCGCGGGTGCGACGCTGCCAGGCGGCGACTTTCCGGCGGAAGGGTTCGAGTCGCTGGTCGACTCACTGGCGCGCCACTATCCCGCGCTCGACCGCGCGCTGCTGCGCCGGTTGGCGCGCGCTTACGGAACGAAGGCGCGCGTGCTGCTCGGGGAGGCACGCACCGCCGCCGACCTCGGCGAGGCGTTCGGCGCCGGGCTCACCGCGCGCGAGCTCGACTATCTCGCCGCGGCCGAGTGGGCACGCACCGCCGAGGACGTGCTCTATCGTCGCAGCAAGCTCGGGCTCCACGTGCCGCCGGGCACCGCCGAGCGGGTCGACGCCTATCTCGCACGCGCCGCGGCGCCGGCGTGAGCGCGGACGCGCCCGACGGCGGCGACCCCGCCGCCGAGCGTCATCGCCGCATTCTCGCGCTGGCGCGCGGCGCCGGGCGCGTCACGGTCGACGATCTCGCCGCGCGCTTCGAGGTCACCCCGCAGACGATCCGGCGTGACCTCAACGTGCTGGCACGGCGCGCCTTGCTGTCGCGGGTGCATGGCGGGGCGATCGTCACCTCCGGCGTCGACAATCTCGCTTATGCCAAGCGCCGCGGCGTCGCGACCGGTGCCAAGGCGGCGATCGGCGCCGCCGCGGCCGCGCTGATCCCGAACGGCGCGTCGCTGTTCATCAACATCGGCACCACCACCGAGGCGGTCGCCGGGCAACTGGTGGCGCACCGGGACCTGCTGGTGATCTCGAACAACCTCAACGTCATCGATCTGCTCGACGGGCATGACGGGATCGAGCTGGTGGTGGTCGGTGGACAGGTGCGGCGCGGCGACCGCGCGGTGGTGGGGGCGCTGGCGATGCGCTTCATCGAGAGCTTCAAGGTCGATGTCGCGCTGATCGGCGCCTCCGCGATCGACCCCGACGGCAGCCTGCTCGACTTCGCCGCGGACGAGGTGCAGGTCACCCAGACGATCGCGCGCAACGCGCGCCAGGTGATCCTGGTGGTCGACGCCTCGAAGGTGGGGCGCGCGGCGCCGGTGCGGGTCGGGCGGCTCGACATGGTGGACTATCTGGTCACCGACCAGCCGCTCCCGGGGGAGCTGCTGCGCGCCTGCCACGAGCATCGCGTGCAGGTGATCGAGGCGGGGTGATCGGGTGGCGCGTTGCGTTGTCGTGACGTTTCAATGCCTTGGCGTCATCCTGAACTTGTTTCAGGATCCAAGGTGCCGCGAACACCTCGGCCGCTGGACACGCGGCGCGGTGGATCCTGAGACGAGCTCAGGATGACGCTAATAAGAAACTTGGCCCCCTCACCGCCGCGCCGGTCCCTTCACATAGGGCACGAACTCGCCCAGCCGCAGGATCGGCCGCGGCACGCGCGAGAAGCGGTCGACGACGCGGATCTGGTCGTTGCGGCACAATTGCCCGCCGAAGCGCTCGGTCACCAGCACGTCGTCCCAGCGCATCGTGTCGAGCCGGCCGATCGGCACGTTGACCCAGATCCGCCGCCCGTTGCCGTACACGATCGCCTTGCCCGAGATGATCCGCTGCGAGTCGTTGGTGGTCGGCGTGATGCAGCGCACCGCCGGCTCGGCGGTGCGGCCCTTGAGCAGTTCGGCTAGCTCCGCATCCGGCGTCTTGCGCTTCGCCGCCGCGGGTGCGGCCGCGAGCAGCCCCACCATCGCCATCGTCACGCTCGCCCTCAGCATCACACCACCTCGCGTCGCACGTCGTCCGCCCGGCAAGGGAACGCCGCCCCCTCAGGCTCGTTCCGCCCCCTAACTTCAGGGGTTTAGCCGAATGACCGAGACAGAGGCGGCAGCGCTCCCCGCGCTGACCGACCCGTTGCCGACGCCGCAGCTGGGCGTCGCCGAGAGCGCCGCCGCGCTGGCCGAGCTGCTCGGTGAGCGAGACCTGTTCGTCGCCACCGTCGACGAGGCGCGCGGTCTCTCGCTGACGCACGCGCTCGCCGCCGCGATGCCAGCTGCCTGCGTCATCTTCTGCCCGGGCAGCGACGCGCTGCCGGGCGAGAAGGCCGCCGCCTCCCCCGCCAACGTCGGCCAGCGGGTCTCGGCACTGCGGCGGCTGCGGCTGCTGACGAAGAAGAAGGGCAAGCGGCCGCGCCTCGCCTGCGTCACCACCGGCGAGGCGCTGGCGCGCGCTTATCCGCCCCCCGCGGCGTTCGAGGCCGAGCCGCCGACGGTGAAGCGCGGCGCGCCGCTCGATCTCGCGCGGCTCTACGACGAGCTGATCGCAATCGGCTATGTCGTCGACGAGCGCGTCGACGAGCCCGGCGAGGTCGCGCTGCGCGGCCAGGTGCTCGACGTCTTCCCCGCCGACGCACCGCAGCCGCTGCGGATCGAGGTGGCCGAGGGCAAGGTCGTGGGCCTGCGCAGCTACGACCCGGCGGACCAGCGCACCACCGAGGAGCTGGACGAGCGCGAGCTGGGGCGCGTGTCGGAGCCGGACGTAACACACTCCCCTCCCCTTCAGGGGGGCGATCGGGGGTGGTGCGCCGCCGCGAGCGTCGCGTCTGCGGAAGCGCCCCACCACAACCCCTCCCCCGAAGAGGAGGGGCTCGATCATCCCACCACCCTGCTCGATCATCTCCCCGGCGCACTGGTCGTGATCGGTCCCGCGGCCGAGGAGCGGCGGCGTCGGTTCCTCGCGCTCGCCGCCGACACCGCCAAGAGATCGCCGCATCGCACGCTCGCCGACGTCGTCGACGAGGCAGCTTGGGAAAGGGCACTCGCCGCACGCGACCAGGCCAGCGTCGATCGCGCCGGTGACCCGCCGCCGCGCTTCGTCGAGCACAAGGCGCCGCTGCGTGCCTTCGCCAAGCTCGCGCGCACCGCGCGTGAGGAGGGCGACCGCGTGGCGTTGCTCGGCAGCGATCGCGACCTGCGCTTCCTGCGCCGCCGCGTCGCCAAGGCGCTCAAGGACGAGATCGCCCCGGTCGACTCCTGGGCGCAGGTCGCCAGCGCGAAGAAGGGCGCGCTCGTCGCGCTCGCGCTGCCCGCGGATCGCGGTTTCCGGCGCGACGGCGTGGTCGCGGTCGCCGCCGCCGACCTGCTCGGCAGCCGCGCCGAGCGCGAGAGCCTCGCCACCGCCCCCGCCGATCTCGCCCTGTTCGAGACCGGCGAGATCCGCGTCGGCGACGTCGTCGTGCACGAGGAACATGGCATCGGCGTGGTGCTCGGTCTCGAGCGCCTCCCCGGCGAGGAGGACGGCGACGCGATCAAGCTCGGTTATGCCGACGACGGTGTGCGGCTGGTGCCGGTCGCCGAGGCCGATCGCATCTGGCGCTACGGTGCCGACGCCGACGCGGTGACGCTCGACCGGCTCGACGGGTCGAGCTGGCAGAAGCGCCGCGGCGAGATCGACGCGACCATCGCCGAGAGCGCGCGCCAGCTCACGGAGGTGGCGCGCGAACGCGAGTCGCGCGAGGCGCCGGTGCTCGAACCTGACGCCGCCGCCTATGAGCGGTTCGCCGCCGGCTTCGCCTTCACCGAGACCGCCGACCAGGCGCGTGCGATCGAGGCGGTGCGCCATGATCTCGCCTCGGGACGGCCGATGGACCGGCTGATCGTCGGGGACGTCGGCTATGGCAAGACCGAGGTCGCGCTGCGCGCCGCCGCGATCGCCGCGCTCGCGGGCCGGCAGGTCGCGGTCGCCGCGCCCACCACGGTACTCGCGCGCCAGCATCTGGAGAGCTTCGCGCGCCGCTTCGAGCCGCTCGGGATCGCGGTGGCGGGCCTGTCGCGGCTGAGCAGCGCGGCGGAGAAGAAGCGCGTGAAGGCCGGGCTCGCCGACGGCTCGATCCGAGTCGTGATCGGCACCGGCGCGGTCGCGGGCAAGGGCGTCGACTATCACGACCTCGCGCTGGTGGTGATCGACGAGGAGCAGCGCTTCGGCGCCGCCGACAAGGAGAAGCTGCGCGCGCTCTCCGCCGGCCACGTGCTGACCCTGAGCGCGACGCCGATCCCGCGCACGCTGCAGAGCGCGCTGGTCGGGCTGCAGCAGCTCTCGATCATCGCCACCCCGCCGGCGCGGCGCCAGCCGATCCGCACCGCCGTGGGCGACTTTGACCCCGAGACGCTGCGCGCCGCGCTGCTGCGCGAGCGCGCGCGCGGCGGGCAGAGCTTCGTGGTGGTGCCGCGGATCGAGGACATGGCGGGGATCGCCGATAAGCTCGCGCGGCTCGTCCCCGAGCTGTCGCTGGTGCAGGCGCACGGCAAGATGCCCGCGGCCGAGATCGACGAGGCGATGGTGCGCTTCGCCGGCGGCGACGGCGACGTACTGCTCGCCACCAACATCATCGAGGCCGGACTGGACGTGCCGCGCGCCAACACGATGGTGATCTGGCGCGCCGATCGCTTCGGCCTGTCGCAGCTCCACCAGCTGCGCGGGCGCGTCGGGCGCGGGACGCGGCGCGGGCACGTGCTGCTCGTCACCGACCCCGAGCACGAGATCGCGCCGCGCACCCTGAAGCGGCTGCGCACGCTGGAGGCGTTCGATCGTCTCGGCGCCGGCTTCGCGATCAGCGCGCGCGACCTCGACATGCGCGGCGCGGGCGACCTGCTCGGCGACACCCAGGCCGGGCATATGAAGCTGATCGGGATCGACCTCTACCAGCAGCTGCTGGAGGGCGCGCTACGCCGCGCGCGCGGCGAGGAGGTGGAGCGCTGGACGCCGGAGCTGCAAGTGGAGGTGGGCGGTCGGTTGCCGGAGAGCTGGATCCGCGACGAGGAGATCCGCGTGACGATCTACGCGCGGCTGGCGCGGATCGACGACGGCGAGGCGCTCGACGTCCTGGAGGAGGAGCTGGAGGACCGCTTCGGCGCGCTGCCCGAGGAAGCGCGGACCTTGCTGGCGGTGGCGCGGCTACGGGTCGACGCGCGCGCGGCGGGGATCGCGGCGGTGGCGGCGGGTCCGGCGGCGATCGCGCTGACGCCGCGGCCGGGCGTCGAGATCGATGCCGCCGCCCACGGGCTGGAGGCCAAGGAACGTCGGTTGCTGCTGCGCGAGCGGATCGACTCGCCGCACGAACGGCTGGAGCGCGCCGGCGCGCTGCTGCGCGAGCTGGCGGCGGAGTGAGGGAAGCGGCGCCGGCGGCCGAGCTGAGCTAGGCGGCTTTCGCACGCAGTCATTGCGCGGCGCTCAGACCGAACTGAACTCGCCCGCATCGCTTCGTGCGATCCGCTTCCGTTCGCAGGTAAGTCAATTTCGCTCGCCTCGAGTAGCCGTCGAGCTTGCCGAGGCGGCGTATCGAGAGGGACCCGCGCGGCGCCTTCTCGATACGCGATCTCGACAGGCTCGATCGCTAGTCGAAGCGAACGGAGGACAAGAAGCGGCGCTCTTCCCCCGTTTCCTTCCTCAGAAGCGCACGCGCCCGCCTGCCGAGAACACCAAAGCGCGCGCGTCGGTCAGCGTGCCGTTGACCAGCACCGGGGTCTGCGCCGCGGTCCCGGCATAGGCCGCGGTGGTGCGGTCGATCGTGGTGTCGGCGAAGTCGACGTAATTGCCTGCGAGGTCGAGCGAGAAGCTCGGTGTCACGTCGAAGGAGGCGCCCAGCGCGTAGTTCCAGCGGTTGGCGTCGGGGACGCGCGCGTCGCGCTCGCCGTCGCGCGTCGGGGTGAGCGCGCGCTGCACGCCGCCGCGCAGCGTCAGCCGCGGCGACACGGCATAGTCGAGGCCGCCGGCGTAGCTCCACGTGCTGCGGTAATTCTCGGGCAGCGCGGCGTTGACCGGCGCGCCGAGGCGGATCGCGTCGAACTTCTCCCAGGTGTAGCGGATCGTCTGCGCGTTGAGCGTCAGCGCCGGCGTCACGCGGAAGCGGCCGCCGACGATCACCTGCGCGGGCGTGTAGAAGCTGGCGTCGACGCCCTGGATCTCGCGGTTGTTCGCCGCGAGCGGGCCGAGCAGGCCGCTGACGGTCAGGTCACCCTTCAGGTTGTGCTTGATCGCCGACTTGTAGCTGACGCCGACGGTCGCCCAATCGTTGTGCATCTGGAAACCGGCGCTCCAGCCGACGTCCCAGCCGCCGCCGGCGAGCTTCTGGCTGCCGTCGGGCAGCGTCGCGGCGAGGTTGGGCAAAGCGTTGGTGAGGCTCGCCTCGGCATGTTCGATATTGGCGGCACCGCCGACACGCAGCCAGTCGGTCACCGCGACGCCGACCGAAGGCTGGATGTCGAAGGTGCGCAGATAGGTGCGGTCGGCGCTGTAGCGCGCCCAGCTGTCGCTGCTGTAATTGGTGGTGAAGCTGTACGGCGAGGTGACCGCGAGGCCGAGCGCGATCCGGTCGGTCAGCGGCACCGCGACCGCGCCCGAGGGCAGCACACCGTTGTTGATCGGATCCTCGGAGGTCGCGTCCCCACCGACGGGGGCGAAGGTTCCGCCGGGGCGGCGGATCAGCGAGTTGCGATCGTTCACCTTGCCCTTGGGTAGGATCACCGAGGCGCTGACGGTGGCCTCGGCGCGCTCCTGTCCGCCGATCGCGGCGGGGTTCCACCACAGCGACGCCGCGCCGGTATCCGCCGCCTCGCCCGAGAAGGCGCGACCCGCGGCGCGCGCGGCCTGCTCCTGGAGATAGAAGGCCTGGGCCTGCGCGGCACCGGCGCTCGCCAGCGCGCCGCCGGCGGCAGTGAGCGACAGGGCGAGCTTCTTCGACGGAGACATGAGCGACCTCTCTTTTTGTAACGCTTTTGTAGTTTTTGCCTGCGGCCCGCGCGACTGAACGCGGGATGAAGGAAAATGCGCGGTGGCGTGGACAGTCGGGCGCTCTCAGTGACTTACGGCCGCCCTTTTCGTCATCCCGGGCTTGACCCGGGATCCATCGCGCCGCGTATTTGCCATCTGTTGCACCCGCGGCACCATGGATCCCGGCGCAAGGCCGGGATGACGGGAGTCAGCCTCCTAGTTCCGCAGCGGCTTGCCGGTCATCAGCATCGACTCCACCCGAGCGTGCGTGCGCTCGTCGCGCGCGCTCTCCAGGAACGCCGCGCGCTCCAGCGCCAGCAGCTGCTCCTCGCTCACCACGTCGACCAGATCGGCCTCGCCCCCGGTCAGCACCTCGGCGAGCCGGCCCGCCACCACCACGTCATAGTCGGTGGCGACGCCTTTGCGGTGGAAGTCGGCGACCGCGCCCGCGATGCCGACCCGCCCGCTCTCGCCGGGCAGGCGATAGACCGGCGGCTCGGGCGGCCGGTAGCCGTCGACCAGCGCCAGCGCGCGCGCCTTGGCGTCGGCGAGCAGGCGGTCGCGGTTCATCGTCACGCCGTCGGTGACGCGCAGGAAGCCCATCTCCTTGGCCTGTGCCGCGGACTTGGAGACCTGCGCGGTCGAGATCAGCTCGAACGCCTTCATCACCGCGGGCATCGGCCCCTTGGGCATCGTCGGCAGCTTGGCGAGCCGGTCGAGCAGCTCGCCGTGCCCGCCCCAGCCCGGCACCAGCCCGACGCCGCACTCGACCAGCCCGACATAGCTCTCGGCGTGCGCCTGCACCGCGTCCGAGTGGAGCAGCACCTCGCAGCCGCCCCCCAGCGCCAGCCCCGAGGGCGCGCTCACCACCGGGAAAGGCGCGTATTTGAGCGCCTTGAACGCGCGCTGCCCGGCCGCGACCAGCTTCTCCACCTCGCCCCAGGCGCCCGCCTTCACCGCGAACAAGGCCAAGCCGAGATTGGCGCCCGCCGAGAAATTGCTGCCCTCGTTGTAGATCACCAGCGCCTTGAAGCGGCTCGGCACCAGCGCCACCGCCTGCTCGATCAAAGCGGCGACCTCGCCGTCGAGCGCGTTCATCTTGGCGGTGAACTCGAGGCAGAGCACGCCGTCGCCGACGTCCCACAAAGCCGCCGAGGCGCTGGTCGCGACCGGTGCCGAGCGACGCTTGACGTCCTCGAGCAGCAGCACGCCCTCGGCGCGCGGCACGTCATGGTACGCGCCGTCCCCGCCGAGATACTGCCGCACCCCGCCCTCGACGCGGTAGAACGGCCGCTCGCCCGCGGTGTCGAGGATCGCGGGTACGGCGCGGCCCTCGGCGCGCAGCCGCTCGACCAGCTTGCCCGGCCCGAGCCGGTCGATCAGCTCGAACGGGCCGAACTTCCAATTGTAGCCGAGCTTCATCGCGTCATCGATCGCGACCACGTCGTCGGCCGCCTCGCCGACCAGCATCGCGGCGTAGCTCAGCACCTGGCCGAGGATCGTCCAGGCATAGTCGCCGATCTTGCCCGGCACCGTCACCAGCGCGGCGAGGTCCTTCTCCGCCGCGGGCGGCAGCGCGGCGGGCTTCTGCTCGGGACGATAGTCGCCGCTGGCGAGATCGATCGCCAGCTTGCCGCGGCTGCCGTCGGGGCGTTTGTCGAGCCGGTAGAAACCGCCCTTGCCTTTTCGGCCGGTATAGCCCTCCGCGATCATGCGATCGACCAGCGGCAGGTCGCGCACCGTCGCGAAATAGGGGTCGCCGGCGGGCAGCGTCGCGGAGAGGCTCTTCGCCAGCAGCGGCATCAGGTCGATCCCGACAAGGTCGATCAGCCCGAAGATGCCGGTCTTGGGCACGCCCATCGGCCGCCCGCCGATCTGGTCCGCCTCCTCGACCGTCAGCCCCTGGTCGAGCGCCGCGTTGAACGCGACCGCGAGCCAATAGGTGCCGATGCGGTTGGCGATGAAGCCCGGCGTGTCCTTGGCGCGGACGATGCGCTTGCCCATGAAGCGGTCGACGAAGGCCTCGACCTTCTCCGCCACGGCCGCGTCGGTGTGGGCGCCACGGACGATCTCGATCAGCCGCATGTAGCGCGGCGGGTTGAAGAAGTGCGTGATCAGGAAATCGCGCCGGAACTGCTCCGAGCGGCCCTCGACCAGACGGCCGAGCGGGATCGTCGAGGTGTTCGACGACACCGCGGTGCCGGGGCGCTTGAGCTGCTCGAGCCGCGCGTAGAGCGCCTGCTTGATGTCGAGCCGCTCGACGATCGCCTCGACGATCCAGTCGCACTCGGCGACGCGGTCGAGATGGTCGTCGATGTTGCCGGTCTCGACCAGCCGCGCCGCGGCGGTCGACATGAACGGCGCGGGCTCGGTCTTGAGCATCTTCGCCACCGCGCCCTTGGCGACCGCATCGCGGTCGGTCGCGTCCTTGGGCACGATGTCGAGCAGCAGCACCGGCACGCCCGCGTTGGCGACCTGCGCGGCGATCCCAGCGCCCATCACGCCCGCGCCGATGACGCAGACCTTCTTCACAGCCTCGCTCATGTCACGCGCGCTCCAGCACCGTGGCGATGCCCTGCCCGCCGCCGATACATTGCGTCGCCAGCGCGTAACGGCCGCCCTCGCGCTCGAGCAGCGCCGCCGCCTTGCCGACGATGCGCGCGCCGGTGGCGCCGAGCGGGTGGCCGATCGCGATCGCGCCGCCGTCGAGGTTGATCGTCTCGTCCTTGAGCCCGAGGTCGCGGATGCAGGCGATCGCCTGGCTGGCGAACGCCTCGTTGATCTCGACCACGTCGAGGTCGGCCGCAGCGATGCCGGCGCGCTCCAACGCCTTCCTCGAGGCGCCGATCGGCCCTAGCCCCATCGTCTCGGGCGCGCAGCCCGCCACGCCGACCGACACGATCCGCGCCAGCACCTTGAGCCCGTGCTTGGCCGCGAACTCCTCCGAGGTGACCAGCACCGCGCTGGCGCCGTCGGTGAGCGGCGAGGAGGTGCCGGCGGTCACCGAGCCGTCCGCGCTGAACGCGGGCTTGAGCCCGGCGAGCACCTCGGCAGTGGTCTCGGGGCGGATGATGCCGTCCTGCGTCACCTCGCCCTTCCTGGTGCGGATCGGCACGATCTCGTCGGCGAGGCGGCCCTCGCCGCGCGCCGCGGCGGCCTTCTGCTGGCTCTTGACCGCGAATGCCTCCTGCTCGGCACGCGTGATCTGGTACTGCTGGGCGACGTTCTCAGCGGTCTGGCCCATCCCCATGTACGCGCCCGGGCTCTTGGCGGCGAGCTCGGGGCTGGGCAGCGGGTTGTAGCCGCCCATCGGGATGCGGCTCATCGACTCGAGCCCGGCGCAGATGAACGCCTCGCCCGCGCCGATCTGGATCTGCCCCATCGCGATATGGATCGCGCTCATCGACGAGCCGCAGAAGCGGTTCACCGTCATGCCGCCGACCGACAGCGGCAAATCGGCGAGCAGCCCGACAAGCCGCGCGACGTTGAGCCCCTGCTCGCCCTCGGGGAAAGCGCAACCGAGGATGATGTCCTCGATCGCGGCGGGATCGACCTTCGTCTTCTCCAGCAGCCCGCGGATCACCTGCGCGGCGAGGTCGTCGGGGCGCACCCGCGCCAGCTCGCCCTTGCCCGCGAGCTGGAAGGGCGACCGGGCATAGCCGGCGATCACGACGTTGCTCATCTCATACCTCTCGAGTCCGAGTTCGTTGGATGCCGCTTACGTCAACGTCAATGCGCGCTCAAGCCGCGATCGGCTCGTTTCGCCGCGGTGAAAGAAGAACTGGTGCGATGACAAGCGCATCTGGACTCGCCTGTGATGGCGACTCGGCTACGCTGCCGCGCCGACCCCCGTGGGAGACGACCATGTTCGCCATCGCCGACTCGGGCCCTTTCGCCGTGCTCACCATCGCCGATTCGGCGCGCCCCGTGCCGACCTGGAAGACGATGTTCGGCTGGCCCGCGGACGATCCGCGCGCGCTGGCGCTGTCGGTGCGCTCGCGTGCCGAGCGCAAGATCTGGGCCGCCCGGCTCGACCAGGCGGTGTGCGCGACGCAGCGGCCGGTGCTGCTCGTCGCCGATGGGCTGGGCTGTGCCGCCAGCGCCTGGTGGGGGCGGCTGTCGCCCGCCGATTATGTGTCGCGGGTCGCCGGCGCGCTGCTGTTCGCGCCGCGCAGTGAGGACACCGGCGTGGAGGGCGACCCCGGCCTGTTCGCCTCACCGGGAACGTTGCTCCCCTTCCCCTCGGTGGTGATCCAGCCGCAGCATGACGCCGCCGCGATCCGCACGACGGTCGAGGGCTGGGGCAGCCAGCTCGTCGCGGGGCGGCGCGAGCGCAGCGTGGTGGCCGAACGCGGCGCATGGCAGCAGGCGCAGCGGCTGTTCCTGCGCGTCACCAAGCAGGTCGTCGCGCACGAGGTCGCGCGCGCGGAGGCGTTGATCGGCCGACGCTGACCGCCGCGCGCGCCGCGGTCAGCACCGTCTGGACTCAGAGCGCGGGAACGGTCTTGGGGGCGGCGTCGCGCACGCCCTGGTCGACATGGTCCGCGAACTGCGAGAAATTGTCGTTGAACAGGTCGACCAGCCGCGCCGCGGCGACGTCATAGGCGGCCTTGTCCGCCCAGGTCGCGCGCGGGTCGAGGATGGCACCGTCGACACCCGGCACGGCGACCGGCACCTTGAAGCCGAAGTTCGGGTCGGTACGGAACTCGACGTCGTTGAGGCTGCCGTCCAGCGCGGCGTCGAGCAGCGCGCGGGTCGCCTTGATCGGCATGCGATGGCCCACGCCATATTTCCCGCCGGTCCAGCCGGTGTTGACCAGCCAGCAATCGACCCCGCCGCGCGCGATCCGCTCCTTGAGCAGATTGCCGTAGACCGACGGGTGGCGCGGCATGAACGGCGCGCCGAAACAGGTGGAGAAAGTGGCGTCGGGCTCGGTCACGCCCATCTCGGTGCCGGCGACGCGCGCGGTATAGCCCGACAGGAAGTGGTACATCGCCTGATTGGGCGTCAGCTTGGCGATCGGCGGCAAGATGCCATAAGCGTCCGCGGTCAGCATCACGATGCTGCGCGGCGTACCGCCCATGTTGCGCTCGGACGTGTTGGGGATGAAGTCGATCGGATAGGCGCCGCGGCTGTTCTCCGCGAGCGAATTGTCGTCGAGGTCGAGCTGGCGCGTCACCTCGTCCATCACGACATTCTCGAGCACGGTGCCGAACCGCTTGGTGGTGGCGAAGATCTCGGGCTCGGCCTCGGGTGAGAGCCGGATCATCTTGGCGTAGCAGCCGCCCTCGAAGTTGAAGACCGCGTCGTCGGACCAGCCATGCTCATCGTCGCCGATCAGCGTGCGCTTGGGATCCGCCGACAGCGTGGTCTTGCCCGTCCCCGACAGGCCGAAGAACACCGCGGTGCGCCCGTCCGCGCCCATGTTCGCCGAGCAGTGCATCGGCATCACCCCGGTCGGCGGCAGCAGATAGTTGAGGATGCCGAACACCGACTTCTTCATCTCGCCGGCGTAGCGCGTGCCGCCGATCAGCACGAGCTTCTCGCTCATGTTCACCGCGATCACGGTCTCGCTGCGGCAGCCGTGGCGCGCCGGGTCGGCGCGGAAGCTCGGCAGGTCGATGATCGTGTAATCGGCGACGAAGCTCTTGAGCTCGCGCTCCTCGGGGCGGACCAGCATGGTGCGGATGAAAAGGTTGTGCCACGCCAGCTCGTTGATCACGCGGACGCGGACGCGGTGGCCCGGCTGCGAGCCGCCGTACAGGTCCTGCACGAACAGGTCGCTCCTGGCGCGCAGCGCGGTGAGGAAATCCTGCTTGAGCGCGGCGAAATGGTCGGGCGTCATCGCCTTGTTCGACTTGCCCCACCACACGCTCGCCTCGGTCTCGGCGTCGCGCACGATGAACTTGTCCTGCGCTGAGCGGCCGGTGTGCTGCCCGGTCTCCACCACCAGCGGGCCATCGGCGGAGAGCTTGCCCTCGTTGCGCGCCACCGCGGCCTCGACCAGCCGCGCGGTGACCAGGTTCCAGTGGAGCGTGGCGCGCGTCTCGATGCCCTGCGCCTCGAGCCCGGCGTCCGGAATGCGATCGCTCAATGGTCCATCCTCTTCTTCGTGCCGCCGTGCCGTCGCCGACCGGCCTCTGCTAAACATGTTTTACGCTTAGCCGCCGGATGCGTCAAACATGTTAAACACCCGTCCCGCGCGCTTCGTCGCGCGCCATTGAGCGCGCGCGCGCTTTGGATTACCCCGCTGGCATGACCCGGACCCACCGATGACCGCCACGATCGCGCTGGTCGACGACGACCGCAACATTCTCACCTCGGTGTCGATCGCGCTCCAGGCCGAGGGCTTTCTCACGCGGGTCTATTCGGACGGCGAGACCGCGCTCAAGGCGCTCACCGACAATCCCCCCGATCTCGCCATCTTCGACATCAAAATGCCGCGGATGGACGGGCTGGAGCTGCTGCGCCGGCTGCGCGAGAAGAGCCGCGTGCCGGTCATCTTCCTCACCAGCAAGGACGATGAGCTCGACGAGGCGCTCGGACTGGCGATGGGGGCGGACGATTATATCGCCAAGCCGTTCAGCCAGCGGCTGCTGATCGCGCGCATCCGCGCCATCCTGCGCCGCACCGAGGGCGCGCCCGCGGCGGAGAGCGAGGATGCCGCCGCGCAAGGCCCGATCGAGCGCGGGCGGCTGGTGATGGACCCGGCGCGCCACCGCGTCAGCTGGGACGGCCAGGCCGTGACGCTGACCGTCACCGAGTTCCTGATCCTGGAAACGCTGGCGCAGCGCCCCGGCATCGTGAAGACGCGCAACCAGCTGATGGACGCGGCCTATCAGGACGACATCTACGTCGACGACCGCACCATCGACAGCCATATCAAGCGCGTCCGCCGCAAGTTCCGCGAGGTCGATGCCGGCTTCGACTCGATCGAGACATTGTATGGCGCCGGCTACCGCTTTTCGGAGGAGTGACGCCGCCGAGCAGGCGCGCTCCTGGTCCGGCAAGGTCTCGCTCACCCCGCGCATCCTCGCGGTCAATATCCTGGCGCTGCTGCTGCTGGCGGGCGGCTTCTTCTACCTCGACACGTTCCGCAGCCGCATCCTCGACGATCGCGCCGCCCAGGCGGTGCGCGAGGCGCGGCTGATGGCGGAGGCGCTCACCGCCATCCCCGACGCGCGGCGCGACTGGCTGGTGGCGCGGCTCGCCACCGACACGGGCACGCGGCTGCGGCTGTACGACGCGGCGGGCGCCGCGATCAGCGACTCGCGCGCGCTCGGCGTCGCCAATTTCCGGCTCGACGATCCCGACGACGACCCGCCCGCCAAGCGCAGCGCGCGCTTCCTCGACGCGGCGATCGACCGCATCGTCCGCGCCCCGCTCGCGCCGGGCTATCGCGAGCGCGCCGACGGCCGGCACTGGCCCGACGTGCGCGCGGTGCTCGGCGGCGCGCCGAGCGCGGTCACCGTCTGGCGCGCGCCCGACCGCACCCCGGTGATCACCGCCGCCGCGCCGCTGCCCGGCGGGCGCGCGCTGCTCTCCGCGGTCAACGCGCGCGACATCACCGAGCGCGTTCGGCTCGAGCGTTTCCGGCTCAGCGTCGTGCTCCTGGTGGTGGCGGCGATCTCGATCGGCCTGTCGCTGTTCCTCGCGCGCACCATCGTCGAGCCGCTGCGCCGGCTGGCGCGCGCCGCGGTGCGGGTGCGGCTCGGCCGCGCGCGCGAGGTGGTGGTGCCGCGGCTGCCCGAGCGCCGCGACGAGATCGGTATGCTCGCGCGCGCGCTCAGCGACATGAGCCTGGGGCTGCGCGCGCGCATCGACGCCACCGAGGCCTTCGCCGCCGACGTCACGCACGAGCTCAAGAACCCGTTGGCGTCGCTGCGCTCGGCGGTGGACGCGCTCGGCCATGTCCGCGATCCCGCCGCGCAGGCGCAGCTGCTCGCGATCGTCGGCGACGACGTGCACCGGCTCGACCGGCTGATCAGCGACATCTCGGACGCGTCGCGACTCGACGCGCAGCTGAGCCGCGCCACCTTCGAGCCGGTCGACGTCGAGGCGATGCTCGCCGCGATGGTGGCGCAGCGCGAGGCGCGCGGGGTGACGCGCGGGGTGCGGCTGCGGCTCGACGCGCGCGATCACGACCAGCTTCGCGTGCTCGGCGAGGGCGCGCGGCTGGAGCGGGTCTTCGCCAACCTGATCGACAATGCCATCTCTTTCTCCCCCGACGGCGGGCTGGTCAGCGTCGCGGCGCGGCGCGACCGCTCGATGCTGGAGGTGCGCGTCGAGGACGAGGGGCCGGGCGTGCCCGAGGACGCGCGCGACGCGATCTTCCAGCGCTTCCACTCGGTCCGCCCGGCGCAGGAGGGGTTCGGCGAGCATAGCGGGCTGGGCCTCGCGATCGCGCGCACGATCGTCGACGGCCACCAGGGGCAGATCGGGGTCGAGTCGCGCGACGATCGGCTCAGCGGCGCGCGCTTCGTCGTGCGCCTGCCGCTCGCCGAGCCAGCGACCGCGCCATGACCGCGCGCGTCACGCTCCACGCCACCACGGTCGCGCTCGGCGGGCGCGCGGTGCTGATCACCGGCCCGTCGGGGGCGGGCAAGTCCGATCTCGCGCTGCGGCTGATCGACCGCGGCGCCGAGCTGGTGGCCGACGATTATACCGAGCTGGTGCAGGACGGGACCGCGCTGGTGGCGGGATCGCCCGCGACCATCGCGGGGCAGATGGAGGTGCGCGGGATCGGGATCGTCGACCGCCCGTATCGGCTGGTCGCCCCGGTCGCGCTGGTGGTAGCGTTGGGCGAGGAGGGCGAGCGCATGCCCTGCCCCCGCCACGTCGAGATCGCCGGCGTCGCGGTGCCCGAGCTGGTGATCGATCCGCGCTGGCCCTCGGCACCGATCAAGGTGGAATGGGCGCTGGCGCGGCTGAGGGAGATGCCGTCGTGACCGAGGTGCTGCTGATCACCGGGATGGCGGGCGCGGGCGTCACCACCGTGCTGAAGACACTGGAGGACATGGGCTGGGAGACGGTGGACAGCGTCCCGCTGTCGCTGCTCACCCGCGTCGTCGCGCTGCCGCCCGACAGCGGCGAGACGCCCCGCCCGCTCGCCTTCGGCTTCGGCACGCGCACGCGCAACTTCGATCCCGCCGCGGTGCTGCGCCGCTTCGAGCAGCTGCGCGAGGAGCCCGGCGTCGACGTCGGCATGCTGTTCCTCGATTGCGCGGAGGGCGAGCTGGCGCGCCGCTTCGCCGAGACGCGGCGGCGCCACCCGCTCGCCGACGATCGCCCCGCGGTGGAGGGGATCGCGCTGGAGCGGCGGCTGCTCGAGCCGCTGCGCGCGCGCGCCAACCGGCTGATCGACACGACGCGGCTGAGCAGCAACCAGCTCGCGCAGGAGATCCGCCGCACCTTCCGCCGCGACGGCACCGTCGGCACGACGCTGACGGTCGAGTCGTTCGGCTTCGCGCGCGGCGTGCCGGCGGGGGTCGACCTGGTCTTCGACATGCGCTTCCTGCGCAACCCGCACTGGGTGCCCGAGCTGCGCCCGCGCACCGGGCTCGATCCCGAGGTCGCCGCCTATGTCGCGGCGGATCCGGCCTATGATGAGGCAGTTGGCCGGATCGAGGAGTTGCTCCTGCTGCTCGTCCCGCGCTATCACGCCGAGGGCAAGCCCTACGTCACCGTCGCCTTCGGGTGCACCGGCGGCAAGCACCGCTCGGTGCACGTCGCCGAGCGGGTTGGTCGTCGGTTGCGCGAGGCGGGCTTTTGTCCCACCATCACGCATCGTGACCTGGCGGCGGCACCGCAGGATGCGCTCGAAGGACGACCATCGCGTCAATGAACGACATATCGAAGCCCATGCCCGGAGCCGTGATCGGTCTGGTGCTCGTCACCCACGGCCGGCTCGCGGACGAGTTCGTGACCGCGATGGAACATGTCGTCGGTCCGCAGCCGCAGGTGCGCACCGTCGCGATCGGCCCCGACGATGACATGGAGGCGCGCCGCGCCGACATCGCCGGCGCGATCGCCGAGGTCGATTCGGGGCGCGGCGTGATCGTGCTGACCGATCTGTTCGGCGGCACCCCCTCGAATCTCGCCATCTCGCTGATGGAGCGCGGGCGGGTCGAGGTGATCGCGGGGATCAACCTGCCGATGCTGATCCGGCTCGAATCGGCGCGCAAGGCGATGACCGTCACCGCCGCGGTCGCCGCAGCGCGCGAGGCCGGGCGCAAATATATCTCGGTGGCGTCCGAAGTGCTCGGCGAGGCGGCGGCGTGACCGTGTCTCGCACCGTGGAGGTGACCAACCGCCGCGGGCTGCACGCGCGCGCCAGCGCCAAGTTCGTCACGCTCGCCTCGGGCCAGCCCGCGCCGGTGAAGGTCGCCAAGGGCGAGTCGGAGGTGGTGGGCACCTCGATCATGGGGCTGATGATGCTCGGCGCCGCCAAGGGCGACCAGATCACGATCAGCGCCGAGGGCGATGCGGCCGAGGACGTGGTCGCGACGATGTGCGCTTTGGTCGAGGGCAAGTTCGGCGAGGACTGAGGTCCGCGCCGCGCCACGCTTATGCCCCGCACCGTCACCGCTTATTCCAACCCGCTGGTCAAGCGAGTCCAAGGCCTGCGCGACAAGCGCCACCGCCGCGAGGAAGGACTGTTCCTCGCCGAGGGGCTGCGCATCCTGACCGAGGCGCGCGAGACCGGGCGGGTGCCGGTCTACCTCTTCTACGCCGCGGCGAGCGCGCGCCATCCTCTGGTGCTCGCGCTGGTCGCGGCGGTCGAGGCGCGCGGCGGCGAGGCGATCGAGACCATCCCCGACATTCTCTCCAAACTGTCGGGCAAGGACAATCCGCAGGCGGTGGTAGGCGTGTTCGAGACGTTCGAGACGCCGCTCGCCGCGCTCGACCGCCACGCCGCGCCGATCTGGCTGGTGGCGGAGCGGCTGCGCGATCCGGGCAATCTCGGCACGATCCTGCGCACCGGCGACGCGGTCGGCGCGGGCGGGCTGATCCTGGTCGACGAGTGCGTCGACCCCTTCTCGACCGAGGCGGTGCGCGCCAGCATGGGGGCGCTGTTCACAGTGCCGATCGCGCGCGCGCCCTGGGGGGAGTTCCTGGCGTGGCTGCGCGGCGGCGCGGGGCAGCTCGTCGGGCTGAGCCTGCAGACCGAGAACGGCTATCGCGACGCGCCTTATGCCGCGCCGACCTTCCTGCTGACCGGCAACGAGGCGCAAGGTCTGCCAGAGGCTTACGAGGCGGCGTGCGACCTGCTGGTGAAGCTGCCGATGCGGGGCAAGGCCGACAGCCTCAACGCCGCGGTGGCGACCGCGGTGATGGCCTATGAGGTGCTGGCGCAGCATCGCAGGTGAGAGTGGCAACCGCGGGAGTCGAGGCTCGCGTGTGGGTCTGCACATGCACGATGGGCGCGATCGGGAGAGAGAACCTCCACGACCGAGGTGTGCCGACAGGCTCATCCGACCTCGTTGAGCCGGAGCTTGGGACGTAGAACAGGGCGAACGCGTCGCGCCGCCGACGGAGAGACGGTCCTTACCCACTCAACCCCGCCGTCATCCTGAACTCGTTTCAGGATCCACGGTGCCGCGCATCTATAGGACGGTGGGACGCGCGGCCGGGTAGATCCTGAAACAAGTTCAGGATGACGGCGGCGGGAGGGGACGCCGCGGGTCAGGTCAGGGGCGGCGAAGGCGGCACGACAGCGCCGTCCGCTCAGTCCGCCGCGTCCTCCAGCACGCCCGCGACCAGCCCCTCCCCGCTCGGCAGCGCGGGCTCCGCCGCGACCAGCTTGGTCAGCGGGCGCGCCGCCTGCTCGCCGACCGGCAGCGCGTCGATCGTCTTGTTGCCCGTGTCGATGTTGAGCGCCTCGAACCGCCGCGCACTGGTCAGCACCTGACTCTCCAGGCTGCCGACGAAGCTGTTGTACGCGCCCATCGCGGTGTCGAGATTCTTGCCCAGCCGCGCCACATGCGTCCCCATCGTCGCCAGCCGCGCGTACAATTCCTTGCCGAGCGCGCCGATCTCCTGCGCCTCGCGCGCCAGTTTCTCCTGCCGCCACACCGCCGAGACAGTGCGCGCGATCGCGATCAGATTGGTCGGCGTCGCCAGCAGCACCTTCTTCTCGAAGGCATAGTCCCACAGCACCGGGTCATGCTCCAGCGCGGCGGAGAGGAAATGCTCGCCGGGCACGAACATCACGACATATTCGGGCGCGTCGGCGAACTGGGTCCAATAGGCCTTGGCGCCGAGCGCGCTGACGTGCGCCCGCATCGACTGGGCGTGCGCGGCGAGGCCGAGCTGGCGCTCCGCCTCGTCCACCGCGCCGAACGCGTCCTGATAGGCGTTGAGCGAGACCTTGGCGTCGACGATCAGCGACTTGCCGCCGGGCACGCGGACGATCGCGTCGGGGCGCAGCCGCCCGCCGTCCTCGCCCGCGACGCTGACCTCCATCTGGAAGTCGGTGTGCTCGGCGAGCCCGCACGACTCCAGCACGTTGCGCAATTGCTGCTCGCCCCAGCGCCCGCGCGCCTTGGGCGCGTTGCGCAGCGCGTTGACCAATTTGGCCGCCTCACCCGAGACGCGCTCCTGCCCGGCGCGCATCGCCTCGATCTGGCCGTGGAGCTGACCGAACGCGTCGCGCCGCTCCGCCTCGATCTTGGCGACGCCTTCCTCATAGCGCTGGAGCCGGTCGTTGACCGGCTGGAGCAAGGCCTTGAGCCCCTGCCCCGCCTGTTCCTCGGACTGGCGCAGCCGCGCCTCGGCACGCTCGAGGAAGGCTTTCTGCGCGTCGGTCAGCGCGGTCTGCGCGGCGTCGCGGAAGCGCGCGCTGAGCTCGTCCGCGGCCAGCTTGAGGTCGGCGATGCGCTGCTCGGCGGCGCGCCCCTCGGCGGTGAGCCGCGCCACCTCGAGCCGCGCCGCCTCGCGCTCGTCGCGCGCCTGCGTGAGCTCGGCGCGGAGCGGCTCGGCGGCGCGCGCGCGCTCCTCCGCGCCGGCGAGATCGGCGATGGCGCGGCGGAACTGCTCGGCCTGCGCGTCGCGCTCGGCACGCATCCGCTCGGCCGCGGCACGGGTCAGCAGCCAGCCGGCAAGCGCGCCGAGCGCGAGCGCCACCAGCGCGACGGGGAAGAGATCGGTCATCCCCGGAACATAGATCGAACGAGGCCGCGCCCGCAAGCGATGCGTCGCGGGCGCGGCGCACGCTCAGCCGTCGTCGGTCTCGTCGCGCTCGGTCTTGCCCGCGGGATGGATCGCCTCGCGGCCGAACTGCATGATGAGCTGGCCGATCTCGCGCGCCTGTTCCATCGACCGCTGCCCCTGCTGACGCAGATAGTCGCCCTGGATCCGCATCACCTCGGTGAGGTCGCGCGCGCCCGCGGCCGAGCGGAGCGCGGCGAAGGCCTCGCGCGCATTGGCCTCGGCCTGGTCGATGATCGTGCTCCCCAGCGCCGAGCCGTTCTGCGCGATGCGCTCGCCCGACGCGCGCATCGCCTCGCCCGCCCGACGCGCCGGATCGACGACATGTTCGTTGAAGGCGTCGCGCATCTGCTCCGCGCCGCGGCGCGCCTGATCCGCCATACGCGCGGTGGCGTCGTCTCGGGTCGCACCGGGGCCGGCGTCCTTGTCGCTCGAGTCGCTCATCCTCGCTCTCCTGTCTCGGCGGTCGACCGCGTCGGGGCGCGGGTCGCCGCTCTGCCTCACCGCGGGACTCCCGGGCTGGATGCGCGGGCGCCGACGGCGTAGAGAGACGTTCCGCCATGGAGCCGATGATGTCCACTGTTTCGCTGCTTCTCCCCCTGCTCGCCGCGGCCTTGCCCGCCGCGCAGGCGCCGCTCGCCCCCGCTGCCGACGCGGGCGCGGATCCGCGCTGCGCGGTGTCGCGCGGCGTGCTGCCCGCGGGCCTCGACGGCTGGACGCGGCGCGCGCCGCTGGCGGCGGGGACGAGCACTCGCAGCGCGCCGGTGATCGCGGTGGGGCGCGGCGCCGATCTGCGGCTCGCGCCGGTGGAGCAGGTCACCCCCGCGCTGGTGCCCCAGCGCGTGCCCGACGAGGGCGAGACCGCGGGGCTCGCGCTGTTCCAGGTGGCGCGGCCGGGCACCTATCGCGTCGCGCTGGGCGACGCGGCGTGGATCGACGTGGTGCGCGCGGGGCATGCGCTGACGGCGAGCGCGCACGGCCACGGTCCGGCGTGCAGCGGCATCCGCAAGATGGTGGATTTCCAGCTCGAGCCCGGCCGCTACGTGCTCCAGCTCAGCGGCACCCGGGCGACGTCGCTGCCGGTGCTGATCGCGCGCTGGCCGCGGGTGGCGGCATGATCGCCGCGCTGGCGCTGCTGCTCGCGGCGCAGGGCGCGCCGGCTGGGCAGTCCGACGCCACCGCGGCGCAGGTGCCGGTGGCGCCGCCCGCGGGGCAGGCGCCGGAAGCATCGCCCGCGACGACGACACCGCCGCCCGCGGCCGCGCCGGCCGCGCCCGCGGATCTCGCGGCGCTCACCCGCGTGCGGCTGACCACCCAGGCGGGCGAGATCCTCGTCGGGGTCGATACCAAGGCCGCGCCGGTCACCGCCGCCAATTTCCTGCGCTACGTCGATCAGCACAAGCTCGACGGCATCGGCTTCTACCGCGCGGTCAAGGTGGCGGACGGCTATGGCCTCGCGCAGTTCGGCACGCGCAACGATCCCAAGCGCACGCTGCCCGCGATCAAGCACGAGCCGACCACGCTCACCAGATTGAGCCATCGCGACGGCACGCTGTCGATGGCGATGGCCGCGCCGGGCACCGCGGCGGGCGACTTCTTCATCACCGTGGGCGACCTCAGCTCCATGGACGCCACCCCCGACAATCCGGGCTTCGCCGCGTTCGGCCGCGTGATCGAGGGGATGGACGTGGTGCGGCGCATCCTCGCCGCCCCCACCTCGCCGACGCTCGGCGAGGGCGTGATGAAGGGCCAGATGCTCGCCCCCGTGATCACGATCACCGCCGCGCGCCGCGTCGACTAGTCGCGCGCGCGGGGCTAGGGTGCGGCGCGAAGGAGTTCCCGCATGTCCCCACCGCTCGACTCGCCCACCGACTGGAGCGCGCTCGGCGCCGAGCAGCTCGCCGACGTGATCGCGCTGCGCCGCGCGATCCACGCCGAGCCCGAGATGGGGCTGCACTGCCCGCTCACCACCGCCAAGGCCAAGGAAGCGCTCGCGGGGCTGCCGCTGGAGATCCACGACAGCACGCGCACCACCGGCTTCGTCGCGATCCTGCGCGGCGGGCGCGGCGGGGACCATGCCGGCTCCAACGCGCGCACCGTGCTGCTGCGCGGCGACATGGACGCGCTGCCGATCGAGGAGGAGACCGGCCTGCCCTTCGCCTCGACGCTGCCGGGCACGATGCACGCCTGCGGCCATGACGCGCATACCGCGATGCTGGTCGGGGCGGCCAAGGCGCTGGCAGCGCGGCGCGAGCGGCTCGCGGGCACGATCGTCTTCATGTTCCAGCCCGGTGAGGAAGGGCATCACGGCGCGCGCGAGATGATCGCCGACGGGCTGCTCGACCGCGCGCGCCCCGACGCCGCCTTCGCGCTCCACGTCCTGCCCAACGCGCCCGCCGGGGTGTTCATCGGGCGCGAGGGCGCGCTGCTCGCCTCCACCGACACGGTGCGCGCCACCGTGCGCGGCAAAGGCGGCCACGCCGCGATGCCGCACGACGCGATCGATCCGATCCCGGTGGCCTGCGCGATCGTCACCGCGCTCCAGCAGCATGTCGCGCGGCGCGTGCCCGTCGCCGACCCGGCGGTGCTGACGATCACGCAGATCCACGCCGGCGCGTCGCACAACATCATCCCGGACGCGGTCCAGCTCGCCGGGACGCTGCGGACGCTGTCGCCGGGCACGCGCGAGGCGACGCGCGCCGCCTTCCACCAGGTCGCGCGCGGGGTGGCGGAGGCGCACGGCTGCACCGTCGAGACGCACATCGACGAGGGCTATCCGGTGACGATGAACGATCCGCGCGCGACCCGGCTGATGCGCGCGATGGCGGAGGAGATCGGCGGCCCGCAGGGCTGGGCGACGATGCCCGCGCCGATCATGGGGGGCGAGGATTTCAGCTATGTGCTGCGCGAGCTGCCCGGTGCGATCGCCTTCATCGGCGCCGCGGCACCGGGGACCACGCCCGAGACCAACCCGCCGCTCCACAACCCGCGGATGACGATCGACGAGCAGGTCTTCGCCACCGGCGTCGCGATGCACTGCGCGCTGGCGGAGCGTTTCCTCGAGCGCGGCTTCGACTGAGCCGGTCGCGGCGCGGCGATGGAGCGCGAGCAACTCGAGCGCTATCTGCACCGCCAGATCCCGCTGTCGGCGGCGATGGGGGTGACGGTCGTCGGCGCGAGCCCGGACGCGGTCGAGCTGAGCGCGCCGCTGGCGCCCAACGTCAACCACAAGCGCACCGCTTTCGGTGGCAGCCTGTCGACGCTGGGGATCCTCGCCGCCTGGTCGCTCGTGCATCTCCGCCTTGTCCGCGAGGAGGTGGACAGCGAGGTCGTCATCCAGTCGAACCACATGCATTATGACGCGCCGGTCACCGGCGCCTTCACCGCGCGCGCCGCGCTGACCGCCCCGGCCGACTGGCCGCTGTTCGTCAGGACACTGCGCCGGCGCGGGCGCGCACGGGTCACGGTCCATGCCGCGCTGGTCACCGACGACGGTGTCGCGGCGGGCAGGTTAGACGGGCGCTTCGTGGCTTTGTTGCGGGCCCATTGAACAGGCACCGAGAAGTTCCTCGCATCAGGCGCCGCTCGTCGCGTCAATGGCTCATTTCGGCGCCCGATCATTAAGCATTAACCATCACGCGCCTAGGGGGGCGGCGTTCCGGACGATTGGCAAGCGGCGACGACGGGACGCTCACCACAGCTCCAGCGACGAGACCGATCATGGCCCAGCCCATGTCCGCCCCCCTGACGCCCGCCGAGCCCCAGCGCTCGCACCGGTATTTTCTCCGCGCGCTCGCGCTGCTGCGGCCCGAGACGATCAAGGCCGGGTCGCTGATCGGCGCCGGCCTGCTCGTCGCTTTGCTCCAGGTCAGCGAGCCTTTGCTGTTCGGCAAGGCGGTCAACGGCCTCACCTCGGGCGCGGGGCCGATGCGCTATGTCGCGATGTGGTGCGGGATCAGCGTCGCGGTGTTCCTCGCCAGCGTGGTCATCTCGCTGCTCGCCGACCGCATGGCGCACCGTCGCCGCCTCGCCGCCATGTCCTCCTACGTCGAGCATCTGCTCGCGCTGCCGCCGTCGTTCCATACCCAGGCGCGCTCGGGCCGACTGATGCGGATCATGATCTCGGGCTGCGACGCGCTGTTCAACCTGTGGCTGCCGCTGCTGCGCGACCAGATCACCAATCTCGCCATCGTCGCGGTGCTGCTGCCGATCGCGCTCGCCACCAACTGGCGGCTCGCGCTGGTGCTGGTCGCGCTGATGGTGGTCTATTCGGCGGTCAACCTCGTGGTGATGCGCCATACCTCGACCGGCCAGGCGCAGGTGGAGGACCGCTTCACCGACATCTCGGGCAACCTCGGCGACCTGTTCGGCAACGTTACCGTGCTGCAGAGCTTCCTCGCGGTGCCGGGCGAGCTGGGCAACGTGCGCCGCTCGCTCCACGACCTGCTCCACGCGCAATATCCGGTGCTCAACTGGTGGGCGGTCTCGGCGGTGCTGACGCGCGGCGCCTCGTCGATCGCGATCGTCTCGATCTTCGGCTTCGGCGCGGCGTTGGTGTCGCGCGGGCTGGCGACGATCGGCGACGTCGTCTCCTTCGTCGGCTTCGCGACGCTGCTGATCGCGCGGCTCGAGACGATCACCAGCTTCATCGTCGACAAGGCGCAGCGCCTCCCCGCGCTGGTGCAGTTCTTCGACGTGCTCGACCAGCAGAGCCACATCGGCGAGACCGCCGACGCGCGCCCGCTCGCGGTGAGCGAGGGGCGGGTCACCTTCGAGCAGGTCTCGTTCCGCTATCCCACCGGCTCGGGCGCGGTGCGCGACCTCAGCTTCGAGGTCGAGCCGGGCCAGACGGTCGCGATCGTCGGCCCGACCGGGTCGGGCAAGTCGACCGCGCTCGGCCTGTTCCAGCGCGCCTATGATCCGGAGAGCGGGCGCATCCTGGTCGACGGGCAGGATATCCGCGACGTCACGCTCGCCTCGCTGCGCGCCGCCACGGGCGTGGTGTTCCAGGAGGCCGGGCTGTTCAACCGCTCGATCGCGGAGAATATCGCGATGGGCAACCCGGACGCGACGATGGAGCAGATCGAGGACGCGGCGCGGATCGCCGGCGCCTATGACTTCATCATGCGCAAACCGCAGGGCTTCGCCACTCCGGTGGGCGACCGCGGCGCGGGCCTGTCGGGCGGCGAGCGTCAGCGCATCGCGATCGCGCGCGCGCTGCTGAAGAACGCGCCGATCCTGCTGCTCGACGAGGCGACCAGCGCGCTCGACGTCGCCACCGAGGCGCGCTTGCAGGAGAGCCTGGAGCGGCTGCGCCAGGGCCGCACCACCTTCGTGATCGCGCACCGGCTCTCCACCGTGCGCGCCGCGGACCGGATCGTGGTGCTCGACCAGGGCCGGATCGTCGAGCAGGGCGGCTTCGACGAGCTGCTCGCGCGCGGCGGCGCCTTTGCCCAGCTCGCGGCGGACGGCGGGCTCTCCGTGCCGGCGGCGAACGACGATGCAGGCGCACGCGCGGCGGCGTGAACGGGAGGCGGGGATAGCGCGTATGTCCCGGCCATCCTCGCCCCCCGTGGAGAGGATGGCGCCCGCGATCCGCCTCGCTGGCAGGAAGGTTGCCGGTGCGTGGATGGAAAGCGCTGTCCCCTACGCCCCACGGACGCCCTCGCTTCCCCACGGGGGATCGTCGAATTGTTGTTAGAGCCGCTTCCACTCCCGTCATCCCGGCCTCGAGCCGGGATCCATGGCTCCGGACCCAAAAGGTTCATTGTCGCGAAGGCGGCTAGCTCCACTCGTCATCCCGGGCTTGATCCGGGATCCATTGCGCCGCGAGAGCCGCCCGCGTTGCTCTCGCGGCACCATGGATCCCGGCTCGAGGCCGGGATGACGGGAGCTCTTCGCCGATCCGCGGAAGGAGGGATCCGCGTTACCGCGGCTGGTAGCTCTGCATGGCCGCGCCCGCGATAGACACGTGATGTCCGCCGACACCGCCGCCCACTCCGCGCTCGAACACTGGCGCTCACAGCTCGCCACCGGCGGGCGCGACGTCCCCGGCTTCGACCCGAACGACGGGGGCGCCGCGGCGCGCGTTTTGCTCCTGCTCGAGACCCCCGGCGCGCATGGCCCGGCGATCGTCTCGCGCGACCATGCCACCGGCACGTCGCGCAACCTGAAGCGCTTCCTCGCCGAGGCCGGGATCGAGCGGCACGACACGCTGCTGTGGAACGCGGTACCGTGGAACGTCCACGCCCGCGGCGAGCGCAACCGCCCGCTCCGCCGCGGCGAGATCGCCGAGGGGCTCGCGCTCCTCCCACCGCTGCTCCACCTGCTGCCGCGGCTGGAAGTGGTCGTCCTCGCGGGCCGTGTCGCGCGCGAGGCCGCCGCGCTGGTCGCGCGCGAGCGGCCCCATGTCGGGGTGCTGACGATGCCGCACCCCTCGCCCACCTATGTCTGCACCAGCCCGGCGGTGCCGCGCGCGATTGCCGCGACGCTCGCCGCGGCCGCGGCGCGGCTCAGTCGAGCCGGCGCGCCAGCTCGACGTTGAGCCCCAGCGCCGCGAGCGTGCCGAGCGCGCCCGAGAGCAGATACGCCCCCGCCGCGACCAGACCGAACGCCTGGGTCAGCGCCAGCGCGGCGAGCGGCGCGAAGCCCGCGCCGAACAGCCAGGCGAGATCCGAGGTCAGCGCCGCGCCGGTGTAGCGCGCGCGCTTGGGGAAGTTGCTCGTCACCGCGCCCGACGACTGGCCGAACGACAGGCCGAGCAGCAGGAACCCCATCACCATGAACAGCAGCTCGCCCGCGCGCCCGCCGCCGAGCAATTGCGGCGCGAACCCGCTGTAGGCGGCGATACCCGCGGCGGTGTAGCCCAGCACGCTGCGCCGCCCGATCCGATCCGCCAGCAGCCCCGACAGCACGATCGCGCCGAGCCCGACCACGCCGCCGATCGTCTCGATCAGCAGGAAGCTGGCGATGTCCTCGCGCGTGTAGAGATTGACCCAGGAGAGCGGGAACACCGTCACCATGTGGAACAGGGCGAAGCTGGCGAGCGGCGCGAAGGCACCGATGATGATGTTGCGCCACTGCGCCTTCACCGTCGCGCCGACCGGCGACGGGGTGAGCTCGCGGCTCTTGAACAGCTCGGTATATTCGGGCGTGACGACGATGCGCAGCCGCGCGAACAGCGCCACCACGTTGAGCGCGAACGCCACGAAGAACGGGTAGCGCCAGCCCCAGGAGATGAAATCCTCCGCGGGCAGCGTCGAGACGAAGAAGGCGAACAGCGCGCTCGCCACCACCAGGCCGAGCGGCGCGCCGAGCTGGGGCACCATCGCCCACCAGCCGCGCTGCTTCTCCGGCGCGTTGAGCGCGAGCAGCGAGGCCAGCCCGTCCCACGCGCCGCCCAGCGCGATGCCCTGGCCGACGCGGAACAGCGCGAGCAGGATCGCCGACCAGCCGCCGATCTCGGCATAGCCGGGCAGGAAGGCGACCAGCACCGTCGAGGTGCCGAGCAGGAACAGCGCGATCGTCAGCTTGGTGCCGCGGCCGTGACGGCGATCGACCCACATGAAGATCTGCGTGCCGATCGGGCGGGCGATGAACGCCAGCGGGAACAAGGCGAAGGACCAGAGCGTGGCGGTGACCCGCTCCAGGTACGGGAACACCACCGTCGGGAAGACCAGCACCGAGGCGATGGCATAGACGAAGAAGTCGAAGAATTCCGACGTCCGCCCGATGATCACGCCGATCGCGATCTCGCCGGGACGGACCTGATGGTCATCCCGGGTGTTGAGGTTGCGGGCGTCGCGCTCGAGCAGCGCGGAATGTGCGGTGGCCATTACATGTTCCCGATCGGACGTATCGCGCGGCTCTCTAGCGCATGTGCCACAACGCCGGGATGGGACAAAATGTCCTATTCCGCTGCGCCGCAGCAAAGCCTAGCTGCGCGCCCATGACCCCCCTGCCCCCTTCACCGTCCCCGCGGCGTCGCGCGTCGCTCTGGCCGCGGCTGCTCGCGCTCGGCGCGCTGGCCGCGCTCGGCGGCTGCGACACCGTGGTGATGAACCCCGCCGGCGACGTCGCGGTGCAGCAATCGAGCCTGATCGTCTGGTCGGTCGTGCTGATGCTGCTCATCATCGTGCCGGTGATGGCGCTAATCGTGCTGTTCGCCTGGCGCTATCGCGCGACCAACACCGAGGCGAGCTACGAGCCCGACTGGGATCACTCGACCGGGCTGGAGCTGGTGATCTGGTCGGCGCCGCTGCTGATCATCATCGCGCTCGGCGCGCTGACCTGGGTGGCGACGCACACGCTCGACCCCTATCGCCCGCTCGCGCGCACCGCGCCGGGCAAGCCCGTCGCCGCGACCGCGCGCCCGCTCGAGGTGCAGGTGGTGTCGCTCGACTGGAAATGGCTGTTCATCTATCCCGAGCAGGGGATCGCGACGGTCAACGAACTGGTCGTGCCGGTCGACCGCCCGGTCAAGTTCACCATGACCTCGTCGAGCGTGATGAACGCGCTGTGGATCCCGGCCATGGCGGGGATGGTCTATACCATGCCGGGGATGGAGACCGTGCTCCATGGCGTGCTCAACCGGCCGGGCGTGTTCGCGGGGCGCTCGGCCAATTACTCGGGCGCGGGCTTCTCGCACATGACCTTCTGGACGCATTCGGTCTCGCCCGCGCGGTTCGACCAATGGGCGGCCGGGGTGAAACGCCAACGCGCGCGGCTCGACGCGGCGACCTACCTCCGGCTCGAGCAGCCGAGCGAGAAGGTGCGCCCGATCGGCTTCGGCAGCGTCGACCCGATGCTGTTCCACCGCGTCGTCGGCATCTGCGTCAAGCCGGGGACGAGCTGCATGCAGGGCATGTCGCACGGCGGCACCGCCGTGAACGACCGCGCGCCGCGCGAGGGCGAGGCCGAGGGCGCGCTGACCCGCGACCCGTCCGACAAGGGCGAGTCGCCGCATCTCAGCGCGCCGCACGGCGCCGCGCCGGGCCAGAATGATCCGGGTGCCGGGAGCAACCGCAACATGACCCGGCTCGACCTTCCGGCGCCGCTGCGCGCCAACGCCTCCGAGGAGGCCTGAGGACATCATGTCGGACGATCTCGTAAAGACGATCTTCGGGCGGCTCACGCTCGAGAGCTTCCCGATCCACGAGCCGATCCTGGTCGGCACCTTCGCGGTGGTGGCGCTGGGCGGCGCCGCCCTGCTCGGCGCGCTGACCTATTTCCGCCTGTGGGGCTATCTCTGGAAGGAGTGGTTCACCAGCGTCGATCACAAGAAGATCGGCATCATGTACATCGTGCTCGCGCTGGTCATGTTCCTGCGCGGCTTCGCCGACGCGCTGATGATGCGCGCGCAGCAGGCGCTCGCCTTCGGCGGCAACGACGGTTTCCTGCCCGCGCACCATTATGACCAGGTGTTCACCGCGCACGGCGTCATCATGATCTTCTTCGTGGCGATGCCGTTCGTCACCGGGCTGATGAACTATGTCGTCCCGCTGCAGATCGGCGCGCGCGACGTCAGCTTCCCCTTCCTCAACAATTTCAGCTTCTGGATGACGGTCAGCGGCGCCGTCATCGTGATGATGAGCCTGTTCGTCGGCGAGTTCGCGCGCACCGGCTGGCTGGCGATGGCGCCGCTCTCCGGGCTGGATTACTCCCCCGACGTCGGCGTGGATTATTACGTCTGGGCGTTGCAGATCGCGGGCGTGGGCACGTTGCTCTCGGGCGTCAACCTGCTCGCCACCATCATCAAGATGCGCGCACCGGGCATGAGCCTGATGCAGATGCCGATCTTCACCTGGTCGGCGCTCGTCACCAACGTGCTGATCGTCGCGGCCTTCCCCGTGCTGACCGCGGTGCTGGCGATGCTGAGCCTCGACCGTTATGTCGGCACCAACTTCTTCACGAACACCGGCGGGGGCAACCCGATGATGTACGTGAACATGATCTGGATCTGGGGTCACCCCGAGGTCTATATCCTGATCCTGCCCGCGTTCGGCGTCTTCTCGGAGGTGGTGTCCACCTTCTCGGGCAAGCGGCTGTTCGGCTATACGTCGATGGTCTACGCGCTGATCGTGATCTGCATCCTGTCGTATCTGGTGTGGCTGCACCATTTCTTCACGATGGGCTCGGGCGCGAGCGTCAACAGCTTCTTCGGCATCACGACGATGATCATCTCGATCCCGACGGGCGCGAAGATCTTCAACTGGCTGTTCACGATGTATCGCGGCCGGATCCGCTTCGAGCTGCCGATGATGTGGGCGGTCGCCTTCATGCTCACCTTCGTGGTGGGCGGGATGACGGGCGTGATGCTGGCGGTGCCGCCGGCCGACTTCCAGTTCCACAACTCGCTGTTCCTGGTGGCGCATTTCCACAACGTGATCATCGGCGGGGTGCTGTTCGGCATGTTCGCCGGGGTCAATTACTGGTGGCCGAAGGCGTTCGGCTTCAAGCTGGAGACCTTCTGGGGCACGATCAGCTTCTGGTGCTGGGTGGTCGGCTTCTGGGTCGCCTTCACCCCGCTCTACGTGCTCGGCCTGATGGGCGTGACGCGGCGACTGCGCGCCTTCGACGATCCGAGCCTGCAGATCTGGTTCGTGGTCGCGGGCGTCGGCGCGCTGATCATCGCCGCCGGGATCGGCGCGATGCTGATGCAATTCTACGTCAGCATCCGTGACCGCGAGAAGCTGCGCGACGTCAGCGGCGACCCGTGGAACGGCCGCACGCTGGAATGGGCCACCTCGTCGCCGCCGCCGGCCTATAATTTCGCCTTCTCGCCGGTGATCCACGACCTCGACGCGTGGCACGACATGAAGCAGCGCAAGGCCGAGCGCCCGACCCAGGGCTTCCGCGCGATCCACATGCCCAAGAACACGGGCGCGGGGATCATCCTCGCCGGCCTGTCGACGGTCTTCGGCGTGGCGATGATCTGGTACATCTGGTGGCTCGCCGCGCTCGCCTTCGTCGCTCTGCTCGCGGTCGCGATCGGGCACACCTTCAACTACGACCGCGACTTCCACATCCCCGCCGAGGATGTCGTGAAGAACGAGGACGCGCGCACCCACGCGCTCCAGACCGCGGGGATCTGAGACCGATGAGCACGATGACGCAGACCCCGCCCGGCGCGGAGAATCCGGTCTTCTACGACCTGGACGAGCACGAGCATCCGCCCGGGCACAGCACGATGCTGGGCTTCTGGCTCTACCTGATGAGCGACTGCCTCATCTTCGCGATGCTGTTCGCGGCTTATGGCGTGTACGGCGGCAGCTACGCGGGCGGACCGACCGCGCGCGAGCTGTTCGACCTGCCGCTGGTGGCGGTGAACACGACGATGCTGCTGCTGTCGTCGATCACTTACGGCTTCGCGATGATCAACGCGGACGAGCGCAAGCAGGGCGCGGTGCTCGGCTGGCTCGCGGTGACCGGGCTGTTCGGCGCCGCCTTTCTCGCGATCGAGCTGTACGAGTTCAGCCATCTGATCCACGAGGGCGCGGGGCCGCAGCGCTCCGCTTTCCTGTCGTCCTTCTTCACTTTGGTGGGGACGCACGGGCTGCACGTCACCTTCGGGATCATCTGGCTGGTGACGCTGATGGTGCAGGTGTCGCGCCGCGGGCTGGTCGACGCCAATCTGCGCCGGCTGCAATGCCTGTCGCTGTTCTGGCACTTCCTCGACGTCATCTGGATCGGGGTCTTCACCTTCGTCTATCTGCTGGGAGTGCTGCGCTGATGAGCGCCGACACGCATCACGGCCACGCCGCCGATCACGCGCACAGCCACGGGCAGGGGGACGGCCACGGGCACGACGACCCGCACGGCGGCGCCGCGCATGGCTCGCGCAAGGGGTATTGGATCGGCTTCCTGCTCTCGGTGCTGCTCACCGCGCCCGCCTTCGCGCTGGTGATGACGGGGGCGATCGCGGACGCGCGGGTGACCGCGGGGATCGTGATGGCGCTGGCGATGGTGCAGATCGTCGTCCACATGATCTACTTCCTGCACATGAACACCAAGTCCGAGGCGGGCTGGACCATGTTGGCGCTGATCTTCACCGTGATCATCGTGGTGATCGTGATCGCCGGCTCGCTCTGGGTGATGTATCACATGAACATCAACATGATGCCGCAGATGCAGGCGGAGATGTCCGGCGCAGGCATGTGACGCGGCGGTACGTCTTCCTGGCGCTCGCGGTGCTCGCCACCGCGCTGCTCGCCGGGCTGGGCGTGTGGCAGGTCGAGCGGCGCGCGTGGAAGCTGGCGCTGATCGACCGGGTCGAGCGCCGCCTCGCCGCGGCGCCGGTCGCCCCGCCGCCGCGCGCGGCGTGGCGCACGATCGACGACGACAGCGCCTATCTCCGCGTGCGCGCCACCGGGCGCTGGCGCGCCGCCGCGCCGGTGTTCGTCCAGGCGGTGACCGAGCTGGGCGGCGGCTATTGGGTGCTGGCCCCGCTCGACACCGCGGGGGGCACGATCCTGATCAACCGCGGCTTCGTCCCGCGCGGCGACCGCGCCGCGATCCGCGCGCCCACTGGCGAGGCGACCGTCACCGGCCTGCTGCGGGTGAGCGAGCCCGAGGGCGCGTTCCTGCGCGACAACGATCCCGCGGCGGATCGCTGGTACTCGCGCGACACCGACGCGATCGCGCGCGCGCGGCGGCTGGGTGCGGTCGCGCCCTATTTCATCGACGCCGATGCGGGCGGGGCGACCGGCTGGCCGCGCGGCGGGCTGACGGTGGTCCGCTTCCGCAACACCCATCTGATCTACGCGCTGACCTGGTTCACGCTGGCGGCGATGATGGCCTATCTCGCGTACCGGATCGCGCGCGCGCCGCGGGACGCGTGAGCGGCTCGGCCGTCCTGCATCACGCGCTTGCGCTATCATCGTGGCGCACCGTCACCCCGGACCTGTTCCGGGGTCCACGTCGCCGCCGGCCATTGGCCCGTGCGTGTGCGGGTCGGTGGATCCCGGAACACGTCCGGGATGACGGAACGTCCTGTTCGACATCGTACACGCTGCAACGCCATGTCACGCGCCCACGAAACCCATTAGACTAACCTCATGCCGCACCTCGCCAACATGCTCGGACCGCTCGCGCGCGGCGGACCGGGCGGACGCAACGTCCGCCTGCTCGCGCTGCTGCGCTGGCTCGCGGTGGCGGGGCAGCTCGCCGCGATCCTGCTGGTCCATTTCGTCGTCGGCGTGCATCTGCCGCTGGTGCCGATGCTCGGCGCGCTGGCGGTGCTGGTCGCGCTCAACGTCGCGGTCAACCAGGTCGTCGAGCGCCGCCCGATCACCAACGCCGCTCTGTTCGCGACCCTGCTGGTCGACGTCGCCTGCCTCACCACCCAGCTCTATCTCAGCGGCGGGGTGAGCAACCCGTTCGTCACGCTCTTCCTGCTCCAGGTCGTCATCGCCGCGCTGCTGCTGCGCGGCTGGACGAGCTGGGCGATGGTGGTGATCACCTGCACCTTGTTCGCCTGGCTCGCCTGGGCCGCCCCGCCCTTCCCCCTCCCGCGCCTCTGGGCGTCCGAACTCTCGGTCCCCTATGTCGCGGCGAGCTGGTTCAACTTCACGCTGACCGCGACGCTGCTGGCGCTGTTCGTCACGCGCATCGTCCGCAACGTGTCCGAGCATGACGCGCGCCTCGCCGCGCTGCGCCAGCGCGCCGCCGAGGAGGAGCATATCGTGCGCATGGGGCTGCTCGCCAGCGGCGCCGCGCACGAGCTGGGCACGCCGCTCAGCTCGATCGCGGTGATGCTGGGTGACTGGGCGCGCGAGCCCGCGATCGCGCGCTCGCCCGCCCTGCTCGCCGATCTCGACGACATGCGCGCCGAGGTGACCCGCTGCAAGGACATCCTCAGCCAGGTGCTGCTCGCCTCGGGCGAGGTGCGCGGCAACGCCCCGGTCCGCACCACGCTGCGCACCTTCCTATCGGGGATCGTCGACTCGTGGAACGAGAGCAAGGGGCCGACCGCGGCCTATGAGCATCTGATGACGAGCGACCCGCGCATCGTCGCGGACAAGGCGCTGGCGCAGACGATCACCAACCTGCTCGACAATGCGGTCGAGGCGGGCGCGAAGACGATCTCGCTGTGCGCCTGGTGGGACGGCGACCGGCTGGTGCTGGCGGTGCGCGACGACGGCACCGGCTTCCCGCCGTCGATCCTCGACGGGCTGGGCAAGCCCTATCTCAGCACCAAGGCGCGGCGCGGCGCCGGGCTCGGGCTGTTCCTCGCGGTCAACGTGCTGCGGACCCTGGGCGGCACGGTGTCGGCGCGCAACCGCGAGCGCGGCGGCAGCGAGGTGACGCTGACCTTGCCGCTCGCCGCGATCTCGATCCCGGAGGAGCCATCATGAGCGCGCGCCGCCTGCTGATCATCGAGGACGACGCGGTGTTCGCGCGCACGCTGGCGCGCTCGTTCGAGCGCCGCGGCTATCAGGTGCGCGCGATCACCGATCCGGAGGAGCTCGATGCCGCCGCGGCTGAGCTGAAGCCGGACCATGCGGTGGTCGACCTGCGGCTCGGCCATGCCTCGGGGCTGACCTGCGTCGAGCGGCTCCACGCGATCGATCCGGCGATGCGGATCGTGGTGCTCACCGGCTTCGCCAGCATCGCCACCGCGGTGGAGGCGGTGAAGCTGGGGGCGACCAACTATTTGTCCAAGCCGGCCAATTCGGACGATATCGAGGCGGCCTTCCAGGCCTCGGGCGAGGGTGACGCCTCGGTCGAGCTGGTGGCGCATCCCACCTCGCTCCGCACGCTGGAATGGGAGCACATCCACCAGACGCTGGCGGACTGCGGCTTCAACGTCTCCGAGGCGGCACGGCGGTTGGGGATGCACCGGCGGACGCTAGCGCGGAAGCTGGGCAAGCGGCATCTATAGGCCAGCGCGCGCGTCGGCATCGGGGAGGCTCCGCGCCCGCCGCTCATGACACCAGGATCCAGCGCTCATCGTCGCCGGAACCGCAGGCTTCGGTGACGAGCTTGCCGCCGCGCGCGCGCGGATCGCCCGCGACGACGAGACAGCGTCCGCTGGCGCGATTGAGGAGCCGTCCCGACGCCATCGACCAGGCGGCGCGCGTGCCGACGGTGCAGTCGGTCTGGACCACCTCGGCGGTGGACTTCGCCTCGGCGAGGCACAGACCGCTGTGCTGGAAGACATAGCGCAGGTCGGCGCCCTCGGCGCGGGCCTCCACCAGCGCCCCGGGGTCGCGGCGACAATCCGATGCGATCACCCCCGCCTCATAGCTGCGCGACTGATCGGCGACGCGGGCGCACGCCCGGCGCGACGCCGAGCGCAGCGTCGCCAGCGTCGTGCCCGCATGGCCGAGCGCCACCGTCCCCGCCGCGGTATCGACCGTGATCTGCGACGCGCCGGGAAGCTCGACCGAGGTCGCGGTCGGGAAGGTCAGCGGCAGCCAGACATAGGTGGAGTCGTTGGGCTGCTGCCCGGTCGCGGGCGCCCAGCGGTCGCCGAGATACAGATAGGAGGTGCCCGCAGACCCCGTCACCGGCAGCACGAAGGTCGGCTGCGAATTGTACGTGCGCGGGTCGCTGATGTAGCTCGGCGCGGTCCAGGGCCCGGCCATCGCCGCAGCGGTCTGGTAGCTGGCGCGATTGGGATTCCAGCCCGTCGCGCCCGACGTGACGAGGAAATAGGTGCCGTCGCGCTTGAACAGCGCGGGCGCCTCGCGGTGATAGCCCTTGATCACCGTCACCAGCGCGGCGATCGCGGTGTAATCCTCGGTCAGCCGGTAGATGTTGAGATCGTAGTTGTTCGCCGCGGCGGAGATCAGATAGGCGCTGCCGTCGTCGTCGACGAACAGGGTCATGTCGCGCGATTCATGATCGAGCGGACGGAACTCGCGCTGATAGACATAATCGCCGTCGACCGTGTCCGACGTCGCCACCACGACGCGCGCCTCGTTGTAATTCTCGCCATTCTCCTTGTGCGCCCAGAGCACGTATCTGCGGGTGGCGGCGTTGTAGATCACCTTGGGGCGCTCGACATTGGCGACCCTGAGGCTCGGCGCGCTCGCACTGGTCAGGATGTCGCGGCGGAACTCCCAGCGCCGCAGGTCGGTCGAGCGGTACATCGACACGGCCTTGAAGCGATAGCCGTCGCGGTTCTCACCGAGCAGATAGTAATAAGCGCCGACCTTGATGACGCCGGCGCCATGCGCCTGCACGACCTCCCCCGTGACCGTCGTGAACGGCGAGCCGTTGTTGATCGGCCCCGCCGGTGCCTGCGCCCGTGCGACGGCCGCCATCGCCAGCGCACCCAAGCCGATCCACCCTCGCCCCATCATCGCTCTCCCGCCGCCCGCCCGCTATCGGTGCGTGCGGTCGGAGCGGAGCATCGGGCTGTCGGTCAGACAAGCGGTCCGTGGCGCGCGCCGCCATCGCGGGTCACGACGCGCCCCGGTCAGGCGCCGAACCGCACCCTGGCACCGGCATAGACATAGCGGCCGAGCGGCGAGATCGGCTGATCGACCGAATCCACTGACGGCCGCTGGTTCGCGAGATTGTTGACGCCGACGTAGAAGCCGACGCCGTCCTCGACCGCCAATTGCACCTGGACGTCATGCTGCCACAGCTCCTTGTAGCGGAGCAGCGAGGCCGGTGCGTAATCGGGGTTGGTGTCGGTGGTCAGCTTGGCGAAGCGGCGGGTCGCGTCGAACCAGCGCAGATTGTAGCTCAGAGTCACCGCGCTGATCGTCCAGGTCGGCGAGAAGATGAAGTTGAACTTGGGCCGATTGGGCTGATCCACCTGATCCTCCACCTGCGCGCCCGGCGTGGCGATCTGCTGGAGCTTGTGGAGATAGCCACCGACGAGGCGGATATCGAACACGCCCGCGGACGCGGTGCGCAGCGTGTAGCTGACGTTGACGTCGAGCCCCGCGGTCGCGAACTGCGCGACGTTCTGCGGCTGCACCGTATAGCCGTTGATATAGCCCGTCCCCTGGCGCCGCCGGATCGCGGCGCAATAGACGTTGTCGGTCGTCGGCTGGTCGACGCACAGATTCGCGATCGTGTTGGCGTCGGCGACGCTGATCGCGTCGCGCAGGCGGATGTCGTACCAGTCGGCCGAGACGGTCAGCCCGGGAAGGAAGCGCGGGCGCAGCACCGTGCCCGCGGTCCAGGTGCGCGCGGTCTCCTCCTTCAGCCCCGGGTTGCCGCTGCGCGAGCCGTTGATCAGCACCGCCGCGTCGGGGTTGTTGGCGGCGGTGAAGCTCGCCGGGTCGGCGCCCAGCCCGCTCACCAGCGCCACGCAATTGGCGGCGCGGGTCGAGGTGCCGGCGTTGCGGTTCTCGACATAGCACGGGTCGGAGAAGAAGTTGGTGGTCGGCCCAACCGGCGCGAACAGCTCGCCGATATTGGGCGCGCGCACCGCCTGGCTGTAGCTGCCGCGGAAGCTGATGTCGCGCACCGGCGCCCAGACGCCGTTGAACTGATAGGCCTTGGTGCTGCCGATCGTCGAATAGTCGGAATAGCGGCCCGCCGCCCCGACCGACAGCGTCTCGAAGAACGGCCGGTCGCGCAGCAGCGGCACGTCGACCTCGCCGAACACCTCCCAGACATGGAAGGCGCCGCGCGACGGCGCGATCACGAAGGTGGGATCGAACTTGTTGCCCTCGTCATATTGGTACCATTGCTCCCCGGTGAGGAAGCTGTTGGGCTCGAACCGGCTAGTCTCGCGACGATATTCGCCCCCGAGCGCGAACTTCACCGGCCCGCCCGGCAGCGCGAACAGCGCGCCGAAGTCGCCCGTCAGCGCCGCGCTCGCGACCGACTGGGTGACGCGCGCGCTGCTGACATTGTTGTTGGTGGCCCAGGCCAGCGCCGCCGGATCGGTGACGTTGACCCCGAAGGTGTTGATCGGGAGACAGCCGCTGTTCGGCCCCGGCGTGAAGCTGACCGTCGGCACCTGCACCGCGGCGGGGTCGAGGTTGGAGCGGCACGTCGGGCGACCGGTGGAGGGATCGGTCACCACGTCGAGCGCGGCGTAATAGCGGTCCTCCCAGCGATCGTTGAGCTTGGTGATCCGCACGTCGGTCTGGCCGTAGGTGTAGGAGACGTCGTAGCGCGCATGGTCGCTCACCGCGCCGGTGGCCGCGATCACACCGCGCCACGTGCGGCGGCGGTCGCTCTCGCCGGTGCGCGGGAAATCGGTGTTGTTGCGGTTGGACGAGATCACGCGCTGCGCGTTGGCCAGCGCGGCGTCGCGCAGGTTGGTCGGCAGATAGGGATTATCGAGCGTGAAGTCGCCGGTGTAATTGCCGGTGAAGCCACCGAAGGTGGTGGCGGTCGACTGGACGAACTTGCCCTCCAGGCTGAGCTGGAACGCGTCCGAGACATCATAGTGGGTCAGCAGGTTGACCGCGTGGCGCTCGGTCTTGGGCAGCAGGTCGCCGACATAGCCCGCGACCGGGGTGGCGCTGCCGCCGCTGGCGAAGCCGCCCCCCGCGTCGGTACCGGGGTCATAGAGCGAGCCGTCGCCGTTGTAGAGCGTGCCGCCGATGTCGATCACGCCCGCGGGCGAGCCGCCGGGGTAGCGCAGGTCGCCCGCCAACACCTGCTGGTAAGTCCCCGAGCCCGGCCCGGCATAAGCGGGGTTCGACACGGTGTAGAGCCGGTTCTGGCGCCGCAGGAAGGAACGGTCGTCGTTCTGGAGCGGGTCGTCGGCGTTATACTCGTAATAAGCGGTGACGTTGCCGTGCCCACCCGCGAAATTCTTGCCCGCGATCAGCGAGGCGAAGCGGTTGCCCGCATCACCCTGCTCGGAGATGCCGAACTGGGTGCGGCCCGCGACGCCGTCGAAGTCGCGCTTGAGGATGAAATTGACCACGCCCGACACGCCGTCGGCGCCGTACACCGCCGAGGCGCCGCCGGTGAGCACGTCGACCCGCTCGATCAGGTCGGTCGGGATCGCGTTGATATCGACCGCGGCGGTGTCGATCTGGCCGGCGACGTGGCGGCGGCCGTTGACCAGCACCAACGTTCGCGCCGCGCCGAGCCCGCGCAGATCGAGCAGGTTGAGCCCCGCCGCGCCGAAGAGCTGGTTGTCGGGGCGGTTCGGCCCCGCGCTGTCGGCATTGTCGAGCGAGCGGCTCAGCGCGGGCACGCGCTGGAGGAAGCTGGTGACGTTGGTGTTGCCGGATTGCTGGATGCGATCGCTGTCAAGCGAGACGATCGGGTTGGGCGCCTCATAGTCCGGCCGGGCGATCCGCGAGCCGGTGACGATGACGTCCTCGCTCGATCCGGCGGCAGCGGTGTCGGGGCCGGTGGGCGTGACGGGCGCGGCCTCGGGCGGCGGCGCGGTCTGCGCCTGGCCGCGCGCGGGCATCGCGCCGACGGTGGCGAACACGCCCGCGAGCATCATCGCGCGCGACGTCATCGGAGACGACATCCTCTTTCCCCCTCGATCGCGCCGGTTGGCTCCACCGGCTTTCTGTTTGGTGCGACAACGCCGATTGTGCTGAAAAGTTGCGGAATGTTACGAACGTTCGGCAACTGTTCTCGAGGCAAGACGTTGATGTAGCGTGACATACGGGGGGGATCTCGCGCGTGCCGCGGGTTGGCCGCGGCGCTCGGTCGTGGCGGGCCTGATCGCCACCGCGCTCCCTGCCTGCTCGTCGCGGCGGCGCACCGAGGCGCTGAGCCTCTGGGCGATGAGCTACGAGGGCGATTACTCGCCGATGCTCATGCCCGGCTTCACGCGCGCGACCGGGATCGCGGTCGACGTGCAGACGTTGCCCTGGACCGCCGCGCACGAGAAGCTGCTCACCGCGCACGCCGGCGACTCGCTGCCCGACGTGTTCATGCTGCCGGACGGCTGGGTCGGCGAGTTCGCGATGGTCGGGGCGATCGCGCCGGTGACCGATAGCGCGCTGCTCACCGGCTTGTTCCCCGGCGTGAGCGCGGCCACCGGACCGGACGGGCGGCCCCATGCGGTGCCCTGGTCGGTCGCGCCGCAGGTGCAATATTACCGCCGCGACCTGCTCGAGCGCGCCGGCTATGCGGCGCCGCCCGAGGACTGGGACTCGTGGCGCCGCATGGGGCAGCGGCTCAAGGCGCGCGCCCCCGACGACTATGCCTTCTTGATGCTGCTCAACTGGTGGGACACGCTCTTCACCTTCGCCGGCCAGACCGGCGCGCGGCCGCTGCGCGAACGCGACACGCGCGGCAACTTCCGCGATCCGCGCTTCCGCGACGCACTCGCCTTCTACGTCTCGCTGTTCCGCGAGCGGCTCGCCCCGCCGGCGCTGTCGACCGAGATGCAGGACCCGGTCGCCGCCTTCGCGCAGGGCTATTTCGCGGTCTATCCCAACGGCCCGACGCTGACGCTCGACCTGCACCGCCGCGCCGCCGAGATCCCGGTTGCGCTGTGGAGCACCGCGCGCATGCCCGGCCCCGGCGGCCCCGGTCGCGTGTCGGGGATCGCGGCGAGCCTGTGCGTGTCGGCGCGCTCCCGCCGCCCCGAGGCCGCCTGGGCGCTGGTGCGCCACCTCACCTCGCCCGCGAGCGAGCTGACCTATCAGCGACTGATCGGCACCCTGCCCGCGCGCGCCGCCGCCTGGGACACGCCGCAGCTGCGCCAGCCCGCGCTCGCCGCCTTCGCCGAGCAGATGCGCCATCCGACGCGGGAGCCGATGATCGTCGAGTGGGAGCGGATCCGCATCGAGGTCCAGCTGATCGCCGAGCGCGTGGTCCGCGGCCAGCTCAGCATCGACGCCGCGCTCGTCGCGATGGACGGGCGCGTCGACCGGCTGCTCGCCAAGCGCCGCGCGCTGGTCGAGGCGGGGCAGCTGACATGACGCGACAGGAGCGCACCGCCTGGAGCTTCGTGCTGCCGGTGCTCGCGATCATCCTGTTCGTCTTCGCGCTGCCGACCGTGCTCGCGCTGGCGCTGAGCGTCACCGATTACTCGATCTACGCGCTGGCCGACTGGCACGCCTTGCGCTTCGTCGGGCTCGGCAACTTCACCGACCTGCTGACCACGCCCTTGTTCTGGCGCGCGCTCGGCAACACCGCGCTGTTCGCCCTGCTCGGCGTGCCGATGGCGATCGGCACCTCGCTGGCGGCGGCGCTGCTGCTCCACGACGCCAGCGTGCGCTGGAAGCCGCTGTGGCGCGTGCTGCTGTTCGCGCCTTATGTCACCAGCGTGGTGGCGACCGCGGTGGTGTGGCGCTTCCTGCTCAACACGCGCTTCGGGCTGCTCAACCGGGCGCTCGGTTGGATCGGCGTGCCGGCGGTCGACTGGCTCGGCGACCCGCACGCCTCGATCCCCGCCATCCTGCTGTTCGTCACGTGGAAGATCTTCGGCTACAACATGATCGTCTTCACCGCGGCGCTGTCAGCGGTGCCGCACGACCTGATGGAGGCGGCGCGGCTCGACGGCGCCTCGCGCTGGACCCGCTTCCGCCACGTCACCCTGCCCGCGATCGGGCCGACCTTGCTGCTCGCCGCGGTGATGAGCGTCGCCGGCTTCCTCCAGATCTTCGCCGAGCCCTATGTCATGACGCTCGGCGGGCCGGCGCAGAGCACGACGACGGTGCTGTACTTCATGTTCGACGAGGGGTTCAAATGGTGGAACCTCGGCCAGGCGTCGGCGGTGGCGTTCATCCTCTTCCTGATGATCCTCGCGCTCACCGTGGTGCAGGCGCGGATCGGGCGGCGCTACGAGTGGCTGTGACCCGTCGCCGCTGGCGCGCGATCGTGACCAACGCCGCGGTGGCGGCGGCGACGCTGCTCACCGCCGCGCCGCTGGTGTGGATGGTGCTCGTCTCGTTCATGCCGCGCGGCGAGTCGAGCCGCTTCCCGCCGCGGCTGTGGCCGTCGCGCTTCTCTTGGGAGAATTACCACGAGCTGCTCGCGCGCCGGCTGATCGACGGCGCGTGGTTCGACTATCGCATCGTGCCGGCGCTGTGGAACAGCCTCGCCGTGGCGGCGCTGTCGACCTTGCTGGGGCTGCTGCTGACCGTGCCGGCAGGCTATGCCTTCGCCAAATTGCGCTTCCGTGGGCGCGAGCGGCTGCTCCAGTTGCTCGTCGGCGCGCTGGTCGTGCCCGGCCAAGTGGCGATGCTGCCGCTGTTCCTGATCTTCAAGGAGCTCGGGCTGGTGAACAGCTATGCCGGGGTGATCCTGCCGTCGCTCGCGGGTATCTTCGCGATCCTGTTCGTGCGGCAGGCGGCGTTGTCGATCCCCGACGAGATGCTCGACGCGGCGCGGCTCGACGGCGCCAGCGAGCGCCGCATCTTCGTTCAGATCGTGCTGCCGCTGCTCGCCCCGATCACCGTGACGCTCGCGCTGTTCATGTTCCTGGGCAGCTGGAACGACTTCCTCTGGCCGCTGATCGTGCTGGCGGACCAGCATCTCTACACTTTGCCGGTCGCGGTCGCGGCGATCTCGCGCGAACATGCCGCCGACGGCGAGCTGATGATGGCGGCGGCGGTGGTGACGACGCTGCCGGTGCTGATCCTCTTCGTGCCGCTCCAGCGCTATTATATCAGCGGTCTACTCGGCGGCAGCGTCAAGGGCTGAGGCGGGGCTCGGATAGGCGCGGCCGTCGCGGTCGAACAGATGCGCCGCCTCGGGCGCGACCGCGAAGCGCAGCCGCTCGCCCAGCGTCACCGCGCGATCGCCGGGGAGTTGCGCCACCACCGAGGGGTGATCGCCGACCGTGCCGAGATGCGCGAAGGAGAGCGGGCCGAGCCGCTCGAACAATTCGACCGCGCCGGCGAAGGCGCCGTCGTCCGCCGGATGCAGGTTCTCGGGGCGCACGCCGAGCGTCGCCGCCGTGCCGACCGCGGCAGGGGGCACCGCGACCGCGACACGCAGCTCGGCGCCGTCCGCCAACTGCACCGTCGCGCCGTCCTGGTCGGCCGCGGCGATCGTCACCGCGAGCAGGTTCATCCCCGGCGAGCCGATCGCGGCGGCCACCTCCAGCGTCGCGGGGGCGGCGTAGAGTTCGAGCGGCGGGGCGACCTGCTCGACCCGACCCGCGCTCATCACGACGATGCGGTTGGCGAGCGTCATCGCCTCGAGCTGGTCGTGGGTGACATAGATCATCGTGCTGCCGAGCTGCTGGTGCAGCCGCGCGAACTCGTGCCGCATCTTCACCCGCAAGGCGGTGTCGAGGTTGGACAGCGGCTCGTCGAGCAGCAGCACCTTGGGACGGCGCACGATCGCGCGCGCGATCGAGACGCGCTGGCGCTGCCCGCCCGACAGCGCCTTGGGCCGGCGCGCGAGCAGCGGCAGCAGGTCGAGCGCCTCGGCCACCTCCTCGACGCGGCGGCGCACCTCCGACGTCTCCACCCGCGCGACCTTCAGCGGGAAGGCGATATTCTCATAGACGGTCAGATGCGGGTAGAGCGCGTAGGACTGGAACACCATCGCCAGCTCGCGGTCGGCGGGGGCGGCGTCGGTGACGTCGCGGCCGTCGATCAGCACGCGGCCCGCGCTCGGCTCCTCCAGCCCGGCGATGAGGCGCAGCAGCGTCGACTTGCCGCAGCCCGAGGGGCCGACGATCACCACGAACTCGCCGTCGGCGATCCGGAGATCGGTGGGTCGGAGCACCTCGCTGGCGCCGAAGCGCTTCGCTAACCCCTGGATGTCGACGCTGGCCACGGACCCGAGTGTCGTCGCTTCGACGCCGCGTGACAAGCCGCCGTCGCGCCATGATCCACCGTCGCGACCCGCGGCAGTGCCGGGCCGTCACGGTGCTGCGCTCACGCGGCCGCGACGCCGTCGACGCTGACGCGATCCTCGCCGATCACCACCCCGCGGACGCGGACGCGCTTGGCGACGACATCGACAGGCACGCGCTGGAGCTCGAGCAGGACGGTACCGCCGCGGTCACGCTGGAGGACGAACGCGCCGCCCTCGCGCACCAAGGTGCCGGTCTCGTCGAACGGTGATCCGGGCGGGGCCATCCCGCGCCCATGCGCCGATCGCGGCGGGCATACAAGCGACGGTGGCCGGGCGGGCGGTACCGACGCACAGGGCAGAGCTCGCGACATGACCGGACGTCTCGATGCGAGAAGAGGCATGCCGCCCCGCGTGACCCCGAGCCGTGCGGCGTGCGCCTACCGCGACGCGAATCGCCATGGTTGCTGCACATGTCGCTTGGTTAATCCAGTATTTACTAACCCGGATCGAAGATCCAAGGCGTCTGTTCTTTGCATTTTGACAACAGCTTGATCGCAATCAATGCGCACGATATCCGCCATCACAAGCGAAGTCTAGGATTTCTCCCACTTTTACACTTTGCCACACCATTTTGAGCCAGTCACTTCTACTTCTCCGTGACCCGCGTCGGCTTTTACCTAAGTTTAGCGCATGACGCATACAGATCCCCAGACGCCGGGCTGACTGCGCCACGGCGCTGTTGCCGCGTTGGGGAAGGAAGCAGGGGATGTTGCGTTGGTTCAAGACGCAGGCGCCGATCCGAACGAAGTTCGTGGCGCTGCTGGTCGGCTATTCGATGCTGGGAAGCGTGCTCGCCGCAACGACGCTGCTCGCGACCTCCGGCGCGGCGAACGGGGTGATGCTCGACGGCGTCGCCCTCGCCGCGCTGGGCGCGATCGTCCTCGTCACTTTGGTCGCGCGCAAGCTCATCTGCGACCCCTATGTCCATACCGTCGAGCGGATGGAGCAGCTCGCGCAGGGCGACTTCGCCACGCCGATCCGCTATACTGACCATTCCGACTGCGTCGGTCGCATGACCAAGGCGATGGACGTGTTCCGCCGCAACGGGGTCGCGCTCGAGCGCTCGGCGGCGGCGCAGCAGGTGGTGGTGAATTCGCTCGGCACCGGGCTGGAACGGCTCGCGGCCAACGACCTGAGCTATCGCATCGAGACGCGGTTCGACTCCGATTATGACCGGCTGCGGCTCGACTATAATCGGGCGATGGACGCGATGTCCTCGGTGCTCGGTGCGGTGACCGCGGCGACCATGAACATCGACAATGGTGCCAACGACATCCGCAGCGCCTCCGACGAACTGTCGCAGCGCACCGAGCAGCAGGCCGCCAGCCTCGAAGAGACCGCCGCCGCGATGGAGCAGATCACCGCGACGGTGAAGGAGACCGCCGAGGGCGCCGACCGCGCGCATCGCGTGGTGTCGGGTGCGCGCGACGAGGCCGAACATTCCGGCCAGGTGGTGCGCCGCGCGGTCGAGGCGATGAGCGGCATCGAGCGCTCCTCGAACGAGATCAGCGAGATCATCAGCGTCATCGACGGGATCGCCTTTCAGACCAACCTGCTCGCGCTCAACGCGGGCGTGGAGGCGGCGCGCGCGGGCGATGCCGGCCGCGGCTTCGCGGTGGTGGCGAGCGAGGTGCGCGCACTCGCCCAGCGCTCCGCCGACGCCGCGCGCGACGTCAAGACCAAGATCAACGCCTCGACCGACCAGGTCGACGCGGGGGTCGGGCTGGTGAGCGAGACGGGCAAGGCGCTCGAGCGAATCATCGCGCGCATCGGCGAGATCAGCACGCTGGTCGCCAACATGGCCGATTCCGCCAAGCATCAGGCGACGGGCCTGCAGCAGATCAACACCGCCGTGTCCGAGATGGACGGGGTGACCCAGCAGAATGCGGCGATGGTCGAGGAAGCCACCGCGGCGGCGCGCAGCCTCGCCGACGAGGCCACCGAACTGGCCGCGCAGGTGTCGCGCTTCACGCTGAACGCCAGCGCCGCGCCCGCGAAGAAGTCCGCCTCACCCGTCCACGAACTTCAGTCGCGCGCCGCCGACCTCGGGCGCGAGATCGCGCGCACCGCGGCGCGCCCGCCCGCCCGCCGCGCGGTGACCTCGACCAGCGGCACCGCGCTGGCGGTGTCGCAGGAGGATTGGTCGGAGTTCTGAGCACGCGGAACGATCGTGCCGGCCCTCACCCGAGCGGGGTCGGCACCCTCGCTTGCGCCAGCTCTTCACGGTTCTTAACAATTCGGCCTAGGCCTTTATTTACCTTTCGTCCGTAGGGGGAAAGCCAATTTATCAGGGGATAGTTGGCCCATGTCCGTCGCCGTCTCGATCGCCGATAAGCTCACGCGTTTCGGCTTCTCCAGCGCGCATTACCGCCTCTTCCCGACGCTGCGGCGCGCGATCGACCGGCACGGCCCCACCGCGCTCGACCAGCTCTACCAACGGATCCGCGCCGAGCCTGCCGCCGCGGCGATGTTCGACTCCCCCGCGATGATGGATCACGCGCGCGCGAAGCAGCTCCAGCATTGGCAGGCGCTCTTCTCGGGCGAGCCCGACGACCGCTCGGCAGCGCGCTCCACCCAGATCGGCCAGGTTCACGCGCGGATCGGCCTGTCGCCGACCTGGTACATCAGCAGCTACGCGCGCGTGCTCGATCATCTGATCCCGCGCGTGCTCCGCGTCTCATTGTTCCGCCCGTTCGCGCGCCGACATGCCGCCGCCGCGCTGCTCGTCCGCACCGCGTTGCTCGACATGGACATGGCGCTGGCCGCCTATTTCGACGCCGAGCAGGCCGCGCGGCGCGACGTCACCGACCGGCTCGGCCGCGCGCTCGATCGGCTCGCGCGCGGAGACTTCGCCACCCCGCTCGAGCCGCTGCCGACCGATTATCAGGCGCTGGCGGCCAATTTCGAGGAGATGCGGCGGCGCGTCTGCGCGACGCTGGCGGAGGTCACCGGTGCGGCCGGTCGCATCTCGACCGGTTCGGGCGAGATCAACACGGCGTCGGACGACCTGTCGCGCCGCACCGAACAGCAGGCGGCGAGCCTGGAAGAAACCGCCGCGGCGATGGAGGAGATCACCGCCACCGTGCGCGAGACCGCACAGGGTGCGGCGCGTGCGCGCGCGGTGGTGGGCGAGACCCGCGCCGAGGCGGAGCAGTCCGGCGACGTGGTCCGCCGCGCGGTCGAGGCGATGGGCGGGATCGAGCGCTCGTCGGGCGAGATCAGCGAGATCATCAGCGTGATCGACGGGATCGCCTTTCAGACCAACCTGCTGGCGCTCAATGCCGGGGTCGAGGCGGCGCGTGCGGGCGACGCGGGCCGTGGCTTCGCGGTGGTGGCGAGCGAGGTGCGCGCGCTCGCGCAGCGCTCCGCCGACGCGGCGCGCGACGTGAAGAGCAAGATCACCGCCTCGACCGACCAGGTCGATGCCGGGGTCGGGCTGGTCAGCGAGACGGGCAAGGCGCTCGAGCGCATCATCGCGCGCATCGGCGAGATCAGCACGCTGGTGACGACGATCGCGGATTCGGCCGAGCATCAGGCGACGGGCTTGCAGCAGGTGAACACCGCGGTCGCCGAGATGGACGGGGTGACCCAGCAGAATGCGGCGATGGTCGAGCAGGCCACCGCCGCGGCGCGCAGCCTCGCCGAAGAGGCGGAAGCGCTGACGCAGCGTGTCGGCGCCTTCCGGCTGGCGCAGGCCGCGCCGGCTGCCCTGCCCGCACCGCTGCGCGACGCGGCGTGAGCGGAAGCCCGTGCTGACGGTCGGGCAGAAGTGATCGGCCGGCTTAAACGGCCTTGATGGCGACGGATCGCCGCTGACCCGGTGCGCCAATGTCGCGCGATCGCGCGGATGGTGGGCGCTGGCACCCCCAAGCGCAGGAGCCCGCTGGTGCCTCGCGCGCGGAAACAGTCGCCGGCGCAGCATCAGCGTGTCGCGCCGATGCGGCCATCGTTCGCGCTGGGCTGGGGAGAAGAGGGCGCGACCGCGCGCTATACTATCCGAGCGACTTTAGACGCGCCGACTACCCGCCGGGGTGACAGCCTCCGTTGTCCGATCACGACCTGCGCGCGGCGCGACAGAGCGCGACCGATTACCGCACGAGGCGGTACCGGCCCAACTTCCCACGCGTCTGAAGCCAGGCGCGTCGATGCCGAACCATGCTCCGCCGCTGCCAGCGCCGAAGCCCGCGCCTCTGGCGTCCCACGCAGGCGCACGCCGACGGCTCGCATGCGTTTGATCCTTCCGGCTGCCAGCAGCGTCCTTAGCGGGTGAGGCGCGACACGCGCGCAAGCCACGCCCCCGGCTCGGCTCGCTCGCCATGGCGCCGCGGCGCGGCGGCGCGCCCGGCCCGATCGCCGCGCTGCCGCCGAGCCCGCGCCGATCGTGCGTGAAGCCGTTGCCTGTCCCATGAGCGCGCCGCCCACCCGACGGGCGGCGAGCGCAGCAGCGCCGGAGAGCTGCTCAACCTGCGGGGCATTGCCGTTGCCGTGAGCCTCTCCACGGCGGTGCGGCGGCGCGGGCGGTCTTCGCGTGCGCCGCACGCGCCACCGGCTCTTTAGAACGAGGACCAGTCATCCTCTTTCGTCACCACCGCGCTCTTGCCGACCAGCCGGATCGGTCCGCGCGCTGGCCGGGCGCGCGGGGCCGGGCTCGCGCTACGCGTCGGCGCACGCGCGGCCGGCACCGGCGCCGCAGCCTGTTCGACGGTGAAGATCGCCACCGCGCCGGCCAGTTGCTCCGCCTCATGCGCGAGCATCTGCGCCGCCGCGGTCGATTCCTCGACCATCGCCGCATTCTGCTGCGTCACCGAGTCCATCTCGCCGATCGCGATATTGACGTGGCCGAGGCTCTGCGCCTGATCGTCCGCGGTGCGCGCGATCGTCTCCATGATCGTGCTCACGCTGACCACGCGCTCGATGATCCGGTCGAGCGCCTTGCCCGTGGCGTCGACCAGTTCGACCCCCGACTGGACGTGCTCGATCGCGGACAGGATCCGCGTCTTGACGTCCGACGCCGCCTCGGCCGAGCGCTGCGCCAGCGCGCGCACCTCACTCGCCACCACCGCGAAGCCCCGGCCCGCGTCGCCCGCACGCGCCGCCTCGACCCCGGCGTTGAGCGCCAGCAGGTTGGTCTGGAAGGCGATGCCGTCGATCACGCTGATGATGTCGGCGATCTCGCGGCTCGCCTGATCGATGCCGTTCATCGCGCGCACCGATTTCTGCACCACCGCCCCGCCCTGCTCGGCCTCGAGCCGCGCGTCGGCCATCGCGCTGTTCGCGCTGGCGGCATTGCTCGCGCCGGTGCGCACCGTCGCGGTGATCTCGTCCATCGCGGCCGCGGTCTCGCGCAGGCTCGCGGCCTGCTGCTCGCTGCGGTCGGACAGCGCGCGCGCCGAATGGCTGATCTCGTCGGCGTTGCGCTTGATCAGATGCACGCTGCCGCGGACGTTGCGCGTCAGGTCGGAGAGCTTGCCCACCGCGTCGTTGAAGTCGAGCGCGAGCTGCTCGAACGAGCGCGGTACGTCGGTGAGCCGCACCGTCAGATCGGCGTCGGCGAGCCGCCGCAGGCTCTCGCCGATCGCCGCCATCGCCAGCTCGCGTTCCTTGTCGGCGGTCAGCTTCGCCTGGGCGGCGTCGCGGAAGACGATCACCGCGCGCGCCATGTCACCCAGCTCGTCGCCCCGATCCGCCGTCACCGCGACGTCGAGGTTGCCGCGCGCCAGGTCGGCCATCCGCCGCGTCAGCGCGGTGATCGGCCGCGCGATGCTGCGGCTGAGCAGGCGCTGCAGCACCATCAGCACCGCTATCAGTACGATGCTGCCGATCACCAGCGCGGTCACCGCGCTGGCCAGCGCGCGCTCCTGCCGCTCGGCGTTGCGCTTCATCGCCTCGGTCTCGGTGTCGCGCACCGCGCGCAGCGGCAGGATCGCGGCGCTGGTCAGCACCTTCTTGCCCGCCTCGCGCACCATCTGCTCGGCCTCGGCGCGCCGCCCCGCGCTCACCATCGCGACCAGCGGGTCGCTCCAGGCGCGCCGCCACTTCACCGCCTCGGCGCGCGCAGTCTGGAACAGCCGACGCTCCTCCGCGTCCTCGAGCAGCGCGCCCAACTCGTCGGCCGCGGTGCGATATTCGGTGCGCGATTCATCATAGGATTTGAGGTAACTCTTGTCGCCGGTGACGAGATAGCCGCGCAGTTGGCTGTTCTCGCGCAGCAGCGACGTCTCGAGCGTCAGCGCCTTGGCATAGATCGCCTGGCTGTGATTGTTGCGCTCGGTGGCGTCGCGGATCATCCAGACGTTGACGAAGAACACGGTTAGCATGACCGCGACCGACCCGCTGATGAGCAGGAACGACAGGCCCAATTTGCGGGGGATGCTCATTCCGGCGATCATCATTCGCTTCCTTCGGCCTGTCGGCGGTGGTGGATCACAAAGAGCTCCTCACGCTATCATATCGCCGCGCCGCACCGCAGCAGCGGTGCGGCGCCGTTCCGCCGTCAGAAATCCAGTCGCAGTGTCGCCGAGACCGTCCGCCCGGTCAGCGGACGGCCGCGGACGAACGGCAGGGCCACACCGTTCGGCAGCACCGCATTGTCGACCCCCATCAACGCCAAGTTGTTGAACAAATTGTTAGCATTGATCGTCAGCCGTAATTTTTCGGTCGCGCGTAGCTGCACGAAACCATTGGTGGTGACGTAGCCGGGGATCGTCAGCGCATTCTCATCCTGCGCGAAGCTCCGGGTGGCGCCGAGGAAGGTCGCGCCGATCGCGACGCGATCCGTCACGATCTCGGGGGTAGCCTGGAAGATCCAGCGCGGCTGGTGACGCGGTCGATGCCCGGCGACGTCAGGCGAGCCCGACACCACGTCGACGATGTAATCGTGGACGATCTTGGCGTCGGTGTAGGTGGCGCCGCCGCTCAACCCCAGCACCCCGAAGCGCAGATTGCCCTCGAACTCCAGGCCGGAGGCACGATAGTCGCGCTGGAGCGGTCGCGCGCGGATCGGATCATAGTTGGAGTCGAAGGTCTTCGCCCAGAAGCCGGTGAGGTTCAGCGTCACGTCGCCCTGGCGGAACTTGAACCCGCCCTCGGCCTGGCGGACCGTGTTGATGCCCACGCTCGGGCTCGTCAGGCCGCCGGTCCGATCGTCGATCGCCGCGGTGAACAGCAGCCGGTCGGCTCCGGTGCGCGCGCCCTTGCTGTAGCGGGCGAAGAAGGCCAGCGGCTCGAACAGGCGGTAGGTCAGGCCGGTCGAGTAAGAGAGATAATGGTAATGATACCCCACGGGCGAGGGGTGAGCGACGTTGGTCTGCTCGGCGAGCGTCTCCGGGAAGCTGATCTTGCCGTCCTGGTTGACGTCGAACGGCCCGAAGCCCGCCGGCAGCTGCGGCCCACCGCTCCGCCAGCTCCGCCCGCGCACGCTGCCGTAATCGTAGCGGAGGCTGCCGCCGACCGAGAAGCGGCCGAGGTGATAGTTGAGCGAGCCGAACGGCGCGTTGATGGCATTGTCGGTCTGCACCGAGCGACGCAACCCGCCCAGCCGTGCGTAATTGCCGTACACGATCGTGCCATCGTCGGTGAGCGGATAACCGGTTGCCGTGGTGATGTTGATCAGCGCCGACTCGCCGTGACCGCGCACGTCGGCGAGCTGCGTCGCCCAGAGCGTGTCGCGATCGATCGTCTGGCGCGCGGCGTAGAAGCCAGCGGTCGTGGTCAGCTCGCCCGGTCCGGTGTCGAAGACGCGGGTGACGCGGAGCTCATTGGTGACGTCGTCATAATCGTGGATGGGCATGTGCAGCGACGCCATGGCACGGATCAGCCCGTTGCCGTTCAGTGGCGACGGGGCGTCGAAGGATATCGCCTGCCCGGCGCGCGCGCCGCCGACGAAGGTCAGCACCGCCCCCTCGCCGCCCAGATCCTTCTTCCCGCGGTCGAGATAGCCGTAGACGGTGTTGAACGGCGCGGTCAGCTCGCCCGAGATGCCGGCGTAGCGAAGCCGTTCGGTGACGGTCCACCCGGCGATGTCGAACTGCGCCTCGACCCCGACCGAATGCTCGACGATGCGCTGACCCTCGCCCAGATCCGCGACGATCGGCCGGTTGGTGCGATCCAGCACGCGGAAATCGCGCAGGCTGCTCGATCCGAGCGAGTCATGCAGGGCATCGAACCCCTTGACCCCCTCGAACCGCGGGCGCCGCTCGCTCCCGTGCAGGAGGAACGGCACCGCGTCGTAATAGGGCGTACGATCGTCGAGATATTTGCCGTACAGCCGGACGTAGCCGCCGGAGAACTCCTTGGTCACGTTGAGGCGTGCCTGCCCGCCCTTCTGCGCGTCATAACCGATCCGGCGCGGACCGTCGCCCTGACGGTAGAAGCCGCCCGCCTGGAAGCGCAGCGTGTCGGACAGATGCCCGCCATAGGTGAAGTCGGCGCGGTACGAATTATAATCGAGACCGGCGCCGAGCGCGACGGCACCACCGTCCTGCTCGCCCGTCTTGGTGCGGAAGTTGATGACGCCGCCGGGTGAGTTGGACGCGAAGGTGGAGGCCGAGCCGCCGCGGATCACCTCGACCTGCGACAGCATCAGATCGGTGCGGATCAGGCTGTCGCCGCTCGTGCCGATGATGTCCGAATATTCCATCACGGGCAGGCCGTCTTCCTGGAGCTGGATGAACTTCGCCCCGCTGGCGGAGATCGGCAGCCCGCGCACCGTGAGATTGTTGTTGCCCTCGCCCGAGGCGGATTCCGAGCGCAGGCCGGGCACGTTGCGCAGCAGATCGCCGACCGAGCGCGCACCCAGGCGCTCGATCTCGGCCTCGTGCAGCACGCTGGTCGAGGTGGCGCTGTCGAGCGGGTCGCGCTTCACCGCGACGCCGGTGCTGACCGATTCCGCGGCGCTGGTCCGGTCGTCACCAGGATCTGCCGCCGCCGCACCGGCGAGCAGCATGGCCGCGGACAGGGCCGTCGTGGCAAGCATATTCCTGATGATAGTCACTCGGGCCTCCGATCAATGAGCAGGAACGACAGTGATTTGCCGTTCACAGCATGAGCAAACCGGAACGCCGGATAATCGAAGCAACCACGAAGCGGTAAATTGCCTTACCCGCTTTGCCCGTTATCGCTCACCAATGCTGGTGAAACACTGATTTACCATAATCCAACCAATTGGTTTGATAATGGATACTGCGGATCGTGTCGGGTCGACGCGTCGTAGCGGCGGGACCTGCCGCGGCCGATCGACCGCGGCCGCCCCGCCGCACCGGCGGGACAAAGTCCTCAGAAATCCAGGCGCAGCGTCGCCGAGATCGTCCGCCCCGTGAGCGGGCGCGCGCCGATCAGCGGCGTACCTTCCACGCCCTGGCTGTCCTTCCCCGGCTCGGACGGTGTATCGAGCCCGCTCAGCGCGACCGTGTCGAAGAGGTTGTTCGCGTTCACGATCATCCGCAGATGCTCGGTCGGACGGAACTCGACGAACGCGTTGGTGGTCACCGCCGCCGGGATCACCAGCTTGTTCTCGTCCTGCGCGAAGCTCTTGGTGGCGCCGACGAAGGTCGCGCCGAAGGCGACGTGGGTCAGGTCGATCTCGGGCGCGGCCTGGAAGATCAGCCGGGGCTGCGCACGCGGCGCATGGCCGTCGAAGCCGGGCTGGAGATAGTCCCGCTTGATCGTCGCGTCGGTATAGGTAGCGCCGCCGCGCAGCGCGGCGATGCCGAGACGCACCAGCCCCTCGAACTCGATCCCCTTGGCCGAATAGTCGCGGCGGATCGGGCGGTCGCGGATCGGATCGTAATTGTCGTCGGACGTCGCCGCCCAGAAGCCGGTGACGTTGAGCGACACCGACTCGGCCCGGTATTTCGCGCCGGCCTCCGCCTGGCGCACCGCGTTGACCGCGGCCCTGCGGTCGCGAAGGCCGCCGTCCGCTGCCAGCTCGCGGTGGAACAGCAGGCGGTCGGCGGGGGTGCGCGCCCCGCGGCTGTAGCGCGCGAACAGCGCGAGCGGTTCGGCGACGCGATAGGTCACCCCGGTCGAATAGGACAGGTAATGATAATGATAGTCGACCGGTCGCGAGGCCTGCAGGTCGGTCGTCCCCACCCGCGTCTCGGGCGAGGAGAGGGAGCCGTCGCGGTCGACGTCCACCGTCGCCTGCGGCACCCAGCCCGCGCCGTCGACCCCCCAGGTCCGGCCGCGCGCGCTGCCGTCGTCGTAGCGGAGGCTGCCGCCGACCGACACCCTGCCGAGATGATAGTTGAGCGACGCGAACGGCGCGTTGACGGCATTGTCGATCTGGACCGAGCGGCGCAGCCCCGGATCGAAGCCGTTGGTGTACGAGAGCACGCCCCCTTCGGTCACCGGCGTCCCGTTCGCCGCGACCACGTCCAGCGGGACGGTCCGGCCGTGCCCGTTGAGATCGGTGATGATCGTCACCCAGAACGTGTCGCGGTCGATCGTCTGACGCGCGGCATAGACGCCGCCGGTCACCGTCAGCTCGCCGCCGCCGAGCCCGAACACCCGGCTGACGCGCAGCTCGTTGGTGACATCGTCATAGCTGTGGATCGGCAGGTGGAGCATGACGACCGCCGCGCTCAGACCGTTGCCGTTGACGGGCTGGCTTCGGCTCGACAGCACCGTCTGGCCGGCGCGCGGCCCGGCCGCATAGACGCCCCTGCCCCCGAGCGAGCCGGCGAAGATGCCGGTGATCTGGTCGACGCCGTCGTTGACCTCGCTGTACGCGCTGTCGAACGGCACGGTGAGCGAGCCCGACAGGCCGGAATAGCGCAGCCGCTCCTGCACGGTCCAACCCGCCACGTCGAACTGCGCCTCGACCCCGATCGTGCGCTGGCGAAGATGCTGGCCGTCGGCGAGATCGGCCGCGATGATCGCGTTGCGCCGGTCCAGCAGCCGCACGTCGCGCAGGTAGCGCGACGCCAGCGCGTCGTGGAGCACGTCGAACCCCCTGATCTGGCCGAGCCGGGGTCGCGCGTCGGTGCCGCCATAGAAGAACGGCACGACATCGTAGAAGGGCGTGCGGTCGTTCAGATATTTGCCGTACAGCCGCACATAGCCGCCGCTCAGCTCGCGCGTCAGGTTGAAGCGGACTTGGCCGCCCTTCTGCGCGTCATAGGCGGTGCGCCGCGGCCCCTGCCCCTGGCGGAAGAAGCCGCCCGCCTGGAACCGCAGCCCCGCGCCGATCGGCCCGCCATAGGTGACATCGGCGCGCGTCGAGTGATAGTCGAGCCCGCTGCTGAGCGCGACCGCACCACCCTGCACCTCGCCCGTCTTCGAGATGAAGTTGATCACGCCGCCCGGTGAGTTCGACGCGAAGGTGGACGCCGACCCGCCGCGGATCACCTCCACCTGGGAAAGCGTGAGGTCGGTGCGCACCAGATCAGCACCCCCGACGCCGAAGATGTCGCTGAACTCGAGGACGGGCAGACCGTCTTCCTGCACCTGGATGAACTTGGCGCCGCTGGAGGCAGCGGGCAGGCCGCGCACGGTCAACGTGCCATTGCCTTCGCCGCTCGACGCGTCGGCGCGGAGCCCCGGCACGATGCGGAGCAGATCGTCGATCGAGCGCGCGCCGAAGCGCTCGATCTCGGTCACGTGGAGCACGCTGGTCGAGGTAGCGCTGTCCAGCGGGTCGCGCTTCACCGCGACGCCGGTGCTGACCGATTCCGCGCCGCCCGTCGGCGTGCCGGCGGGATCGGCCGTCGCCGCCGCGGCGAGCAGAACGGTCGCGGACAAAGCGGAGCTTGTAAGTAAAATCCTGAAGACGTTCACGCAAATCCTCCGAAACTTCGGGCGCGAACGAACAAGATCCTCACGCCCTCATGGCGTAATTCTAGTCGGAGGATGTCACGCCGCGGGCGCGCTTCACTGGCTTTCGCGGCGCATTGTTGCGCAATTGTCACGGTGATGATGGCAACATCATCAATTGCTACGATTTAAATATTCAGCTCCGCACGCCTTCCACTTGCGTCGCGAGCGCCTATTGCGAGCCGGTGATCACGCGGTATCGTCGCGCCAGCGGATCCAGGTGCCATAGGGGTGACAGGTCGCCAGCACGCGCGTGTCGCCCCCCGGGTAACAGGTCAGCCGCAGCTGCACCTCCGCGCGATCCTCGGTCCATTCGAAGCCGATCCGCACCAGCGGGCGCTCAACCGTCGCGCGCGCCCCCGCCGCGGCGACGAGCGCGTCGAGACGCGCGCGCCCGGCAGCACCGAGATATTGCGCCACCATCGAATGCACCACCGCGCGGCAACGCCCCGCCGGCGCGGGCGCGCGCAGATGCGCTTCCACCCAGTCGAGCGCGTCGCCGCGCGCGACCCGCGGCGGATGGCGCAGCGCGAGGTCGATCGCGCGCTCGAGCCGCAGCGCCCGCGCGGGCTGGTCGGCGAAGACGAAGGCCATCAGACGGTCGCGCGTCGCGGGGTCGGCGACGTCGAGCGGCGCGAGATCGACCCCGCACGCCGCCGCCAGCGCGATCGGGGCCGCCGGCGGCGGCGCGCCTTCCCAGTCCGGCGCGACCTGGACCGGGGAGTCCGCCACGCCCGCCGTCAGCGCGCCCAGCCGGTAGCCGTAGCGATCCAGGTTGAGGTTGAGCCCAGCGCTCGATCCGATCTCATGGAGTTCGACGGGCAGATCGAAGCGCGTCCGCGCCACCATCAGCGCGGCGACGATGGCGGCGGCGCGCCCCACCTCGTTGGTCTGCGGGGTCTGCCGCACCCATTCGGCGATCTCGGCGTCGTGCTGCGCGAGCGCCTCGCCGATCGCGCCGTCGACGTCGTCATGCTCGCCGCGGTACAGCGCGCCCAGACGCGGCGGCGTGTCGCGCCGCGCCAGCGCGTGCAGCGCCGCGTTGAAGCGCATCGCCACCGCCGCGGCGGCGCGATCGCCCGGCCAGCGCGCGAGCAGCGCGGCGGTGTGGGGTGCGCGATGCAGCTGCCGCGCGCTCGCCGCGAGCACCGCGCCGACCAGCGGCGACCCGAGCGCGCGCGCCTGATCCGCCTGCCACAGCAGGTCCGCGACGCCGGCGTCGGACGCAAGATGTTGATCAGTCACTCGTAAGTCTATCCGCTCGAGCGTCGGCGATACGCACCGCCGAGCGCAGTGATGTAAAGTGCTTTCCATCCGATTAACCGGTGAGGTCGAGCCCCTCTCCTGCGACCGCGTTGCCATCTCATCGGGGCCGACGCAATCTTTCTCGAACGGTCCGTGATTAACGCCATTTTAGGACGGGTCTGTCCAAGAGAAACGCTGCGCGGCGAGCTGCGCCGGAACGGACTCCGGTGTGCGCAGCGCCTATATGAGGGGGTGGACGAGATGTGGCGGGGAGACGCGAGCGGATCGCGTGATCGTCGTCGCTTCGTCCGACCGAACGATCAGGATCTGCGATGCCGTACGTGCTTCCTTCCCGTCTCGACACCAGCGCGGCGCCGCCGCTGCGACTCGCGTTGAAGAAGCTGGTGGAGCAGGCGCAGGCGATCGTGATCGACGCGTCCGCGGTCGATCAGGTCGGCCAGGCGTGCCTCCAGGTACTGGTGGCGGCGCGCGGTGCGGCGATCGCGGAGGGTCTGTCCTTCACGCTCGTCGCGGCGCGCGGCCCGCTCGCCGACACCGCCGCGCTCGCCGCACTCGACCTCAGCGACGCCGCCTGAGCGCGCGCGGCCCCGGTTCACAGGAGCAGAAGCCTTGGATCTCGACGCTATCCAGCAGATCTTCTTCCAGGAGTGCGAGGAAGGACTGGCCGGGATGGAGGGCGCCTTCGCGGCGCTCCGGTCCGACCAATATGACGCCGAGACGATCAACGGCATCTTCCGCGCGGTTCACTCGATCAAGGGTGGCGCGGGCGCGTTCGGTCATGAGCGGCTCCAGGCCTATACTCACCAATATGAGACGCTGCTCGACCTGCTGCGCAGCGGCGCGCTGACGCTCACCCCGGCGCTGACGAACCTGATCGTCGCCGCCTTCGACATGCTCGCCGACCATGTCGCGGCGGCGCGCGATTCGGGCGAGGCGCCCGACGACGCGGTGATGCTCGCGCGGTTGATCGCCGCCGCCAACGGCGACGACGAGGCGCCCGCCGCCGCTCCCGCGGCCCCCGCGGCCGAGGCGGCGAGCGCCGGCGACGAGATCGCCTTCGCGGTCGCGCCGGTCGACCTCGCCAACGACTTCGACGACCTGATGGCGCTGCTCGACGACGTCACGCCCGCCGCCGCGCCGGCCGCGCCGGCCGAGGCGGATCTCGCGGTCGCGGCGGACGAGCCGGTGGCCGACGCCCCGCGCGACTGGCTGGTTCACTTCCGTCCGACGCCCAACGCGCTCGACAATGGCGGCGAGCCGCTGCTGCTGCTGCGCGAGCTGGCGCGCATGGGCGGCCGGGTGGTGGCGTGCGACACGTCGAGCCTTCCTCCCCTCGCCTCGATCGATCCCGAGGTCGCCTATCTCGCCTGGGAGATCGCGGTGCCGGCGAGCGTCGACGAGGACGACATCCGCTCGGTGTTCGAGTTCACCGACGGTTGCGCGGTGTCGCTGTCGCGCGGCGCGGCGCCGTCGCTCGCCTCGCCGCCGGCCCCCGCGCCCGAGCGCGTCGCCGCTCCGGTTCCGGTCGCCGCACCGACGCCGGTCGCTGCCGCACCCGCCGCGGCCAAGGCACCCGCCAAGGCGCCCGCGCCCGCCCCGATCGCCGCCGCCGCCAAGCCAGTGCCCGCGCCGCCCGCCGCCGTGGGTCAGACGATCCGCGTGGACCTCGACAAGCTCGATCGTCTGGTCAATCTGGTCGGCGAGCTGGTGATCACCCAGGCGATGCTGGCGCAACGGCTGAGCGAGAACAACATGGCGGGCATCTCGGAACTGACCGACCTCGACCATCTGACGCGCGAGCTGCAGGAGTCGACCATGGCGATCCGCGCGCAGCCGATGAAGACGGTGTTCAGCCGCGTGCCCCGCATCATCCGCGAGCTGGAAGGGGAGACCGGCAAGCGCGTCCGCCTCGACATCGAGGGCGAGATGACCGAGGTCGACAAGACCGTGGTCGAGCGCATCGGCGAGCCGCTCACCCATCTGATCCGCAACGCGGTCGATCATGGGCTGGAGACGCCCGAGGAGCGGCTCGCCGCGGGCAAGCCCGCCGAGGGCGTGGTCACGCTGTCCGCGGCGCATCATTCCGGGCGGATCGTCATCACCGTCAGCGACGACGGGCGCGGCATCGATCGCGCGCGCGTCCGCGCCAAGGCGGTGGAGCGCGGCATCATCCTGCCCGACGCGGTGCTGAGCGACGAGGAGATCGACAACCTCATCTTCGCGCCCGGTTTCTCGACCGCGGCGACGGTGTCGAACATCTCGGGCCGCGGCGTCGGCATGGACGTGGTCCGCAAGAACGTCCAGGCGCTGGGCGGCCGCATCGGCATCCAGTCGAAGTTCGGTTCGGGGTCGAGCTTCTCGCTCAGCCTGCCGCTGACGCTCGCGGTGGTGGACGGCATGATCGTCACCGTCGGCGACCAGACCTTCGTGATCCCGCTCAGCCATATCGTCGAGAGCCTGCGCCCGACCGACGGCGCGGTCACCGCGATCGGCGTCGACGGCGCGGTGCTCGATGTACGCGGTGCCTATGTGCCGATCTATCCGGTGGCCGAGCAGCTCGGTCTGGGCGGCGGCGAGCGTGACCCCGCCAATGCGGTGCTGATCGTGGTCGAGGCCGATCACGGCCAGGCCGCGCTGCTGGTCGACTCGATCCAGGACCAGCGCCAGGTCGTGGTGAAGAGCCTGGAGGCCAATTATCAGGCGATCGACGGCCTCGCCGGGGCGACGATCCTGGGCGACGGGCGCGTCGCGCTCATCATCGACGTCGACGCGCTCACCGCGCATCGCGTGCGCGCGGCGCGACCGCCCGCGCTGGCGCATGCGGCATGACCGCGGCAGCGGTCCTCCCGCCCGAGTCGGCACTGAAGCGCGAGTTCCACTTCGTGCCCGCCGACCATCAGGCGATCGCGCGCCTCGTCTATGACGAGCTCGGCATCCTGCTGCCCGAGGGCAAGGCGCAGCTGGTCTATGGCCGCGTCGCCCCGCGGGTGCGCGCCTGCGGGCTGGACAGCGTCGGCGCCTATGTCCGGCTGATCGAACAGGACGAGGACGAGCGCCTCCGCATGTTCGACGCGATCACCACCAATCACACCGCCTTCTTCCGCGAGAGCCACCATTTCGACGATTTCGTCGAGCGCATGTGGCCGCGGCTGTCGCAGCGGTTGCAGAGCGGCGGGCGCGTCCGGCTGTGGTCGGCCGCCTGCTCCAGCGGCGAGGAACCCTATAGCTGGCTGATGGCGGCGCTGGGTCCCGACCGCACGGCGGCGCAGCGGCTGCTCCGCGCGGACCTCAAATTGCTCGCGACCGATGTCTCGCCGAGCGTGCTGGCGACCGCGCGCGCGGGGATCTACCCCGCGGCGACGCTGCGCACGGTGCCCCCGGCGCTGCGCAACGCCTGGCTGAGCGGGCCGAGCGAGCGCCAGACGGTCGATCCGCTGCTGCGCGACGCGATCGCCTTTCGCCCGCTCAACCTGCTCGGTGCCTGGCCGATGCGCGGTCGCTTCGACGCGATCTGCTGTCGCAACGTGATGATCTATTTCGACGAACCCACCAAGGCACGGCTGCAGTCGCGGCTCGCCGACCATCTGGAGACGGGCGGAATGCTCTATATCGGTCATTCGGAGCGGCTCGCCGACGATGTCGCGCACCGGTTCGAGAGCGTTGGGCGCACCGCTTATCTGAAGGTGGCGGCATGACCGTCCGCACCTTGGTGGTCGACGACTCGCTGACCATGCAGGCGCTGATCCGGCGCACGCTGTCGGCCGACCCAGCGATCGAGGTGGTCGGCACCGCCGCGAGCGCCGAGGAGGCGCGCACCAAGATCAAGGAGCTCGATCCCGACGTCGTCACGCTCGACATCGAGATGCCGGGGATGAACGGGCTCGATTTCCTCGAGCGGCTGATGCGGCTGCGCCCCACCCCGGTGGTGATGCTGTCGACGCTGACGTCCGAGGGGGCGGAGGCGAGCATCGCCGCGCTCGAGCTGGGCGCGTTCGAATGTTTCGACAAGCTCGCGCTGCGCCGCGAGGGCGAGGCGATCCGCCTCCCCGCTCTGGTGCGCGCGGCATCGGGCACGCGCCGCCGCCTGGCGCCGGCGGTCCCCGCGCCCGTGCGGAGCGAGCATGTCGAGGCGGACTATCGCCCGCGCGACCAGGCGATGATCGCGGTGGGCGCGTCGACCGGCGGCGTCGAGGCGCTGATCGAATTGCTCTCCGGTTTCCCGGCGCATTGCCCGCCGACCGTGATCGTGCAGCACATGCCGGCGAGCTTCACCGCCAGCTTCGCCGCGCGGCTCGACCGATTGTGCAAGCCGAGCGTCGAGGAAGCGCGCGCGGGCGCGCCGCTGGTGCCGGGGAAGGTCTATCTCGCCCCCGGCGGCGACCGCCACCTGGAGATCGCCGGGAGCAACGGCAAGCGTCATTGCCGGCTGATCCAGGGGCCCAAGGTCAGCGGGCACCAGCCCTCGGTCGACACATTGTTCCGATCGGTGGCGCGCTGCGCCGGGGCCGACGCGGTCGCGGCGCTGCTGACCGGCATGGGCGCGGACGGCGCCGAGGGCATGCTGGCGCTGCGCGACACCGGCGCGGTGACGATCGGCCAGGACGAGGCGACCAGCGTGGTCTACGGCATGCCCGCGGTCGCGCAGCGCATCGGCGCGGTGGTCCAGCAACTGCCGCTGCGTCGCATCGCCGCCCGCCTGTTACAGGAATGTCGCGCATGAACAGCCTGACCTTTCGCGACGGGTTCCGCCGCGTGACGGTGGCGCAGGGCGAGACGCGCGTCAGCGACCAGGAGGACGTGGTGCTGACCACCGTTCTGGGTAGCTGCGTCGCCGCCTGCTTCTACGATCCGCTCGCACGGGTGGGAGGTATTAACCATTACCTGCTAGCCGAGGGCAATGTGTCCGATCCCGCCTCGATGCAGCGCTACGGTGTCTACGCCATGGAAGTGCTGATCAACGCCATGCTCTCGATGGGCGCGGTGCGGTCGCGGATGAAGGCGCGCATCTTCGGCGGCGCGACGATGCGCTCGGGCTTTCGCGACATCGGCGGCGACAATATCGCCTTCGCGCGCCGCTTCCTGCGCGACGAGAAGATCCCGCTGGTGGGTGAGGACGTCGGCGGCAATGGCGCGCGCCGCGTCGAATTTCGTGCCGCGCTCGGACTGGCGCGGTGCCGTGTCGTGACCGAGGGCGCGCCGCCCGCGGTGACCCGCCCGATGCCGACCCAGGTCCCCGCCCTCGCCGGCGACGTCGGCAATGTCGAATTCTTCTGATGACCCCCGATTCTCCCAGGAGCCGCTTCCAGTGACCAAGACGATCATGACCGTGGACGATTCGCCCAGCATGCGGATGCTGCTGCGCGCGGCGCTGACCGATCTCGGCTACAATGTCGTCGAGGCCGAGGACGGGGTGCATGCGCTGGAAACGCTGCAGAATTTCGACCCCGACGAGGAGCCCGACCTGCTCATCACCGACATCAACATGCCGCGCATGGACGGTTTCGGGCTGATCGAGCAGGTCCGCGCCGACGGTCGCCGCTCGCTGCCGATCCTGGTGCTCACCACCGAGAGCTCGGAGGAGAAGAAGCAGCGCGCGCGCGACGCCGGTGCCACCGGCTGGATCGTCAAGCCGTTCCACCCCGAGAAGCTCGCCGCCGCGATCCGGCGCGTGCTGCACTGATCTCCAGCGTAACCGAGGAGCCACCCATGTCCCGTCAGCTCATCACCTTCCAGCTCGGCGACCAGCATCTGGGCGTCGACATCATGGCAATCCGCGAGATCCGCGCCTGGTCGCCCGCGACGCCGCTGCCCAACGTACCCAGCCACGTGCGCGGCGTCGTCAACCTGCGCGGCGTGGTGCTGCCGGTGCTCGACCTGCGCCACCGCCTCGGCTGGGGCGTGACCGACCCGACCGCGCGCCACGTCATCATCGTCGTGCGCATCGGCGAGCAGCTCCAGGGCATCATCGTCGACGCGGTGAACGACATCGTCACGGTGCAGACCGAGGACATGCAGCCGCTGCCCGACATGGGCGACGCGGCCGCGGCGCAGTTCCTCGACGGCCTGGCGACGATCGATCAGCGGCTGATCCTGGTGCTCGCGCTCGAGCGGCTGGTCGAGCGCAGCGTGATGGCGGATGCCGCCTGATCGGTGTGATAAAAGTTACGTTTACGATTAGCGCCTAGGACGGGGTCATGGCTGGAACGAAAGTATTGGTGGTCGACGACTCGTTGACCATGCGCGCGCTGATCTCGGGCGCGCTGGAGCGGATCCCGGGCGTGGAGGTGGTCGGCATGGCCGACGGCGCGGCCGAGGCGCGCGAGCTGGTCGCCTCGACCTGGCCCGACGTGATGACGCTCGACGTCGAGATGCCGGGCATGAGCGGCCTCGAATATCTCGCCGAGATCATGGACACCAAGCCGATGCCGGTGATCATGTTCTCAACGCGCACCCAGGACGGCGCCGCGGAGTCGATCGAGGCGCTGCGCCTCGGCGCGATCGACTGTTTCCCCAAGCCGCGCGTCGCCGCCCCCGCCGAGCTGGACGCGATCATCGCCAAGCTCGCCAAGCGGCTCAAGGCCGCGAAGAAGGCCGACATCAAGCCCAAGGCACCGCCCAAGACCGCCAAGGCGCCCCCGATCGACTGGAACGGCCGCCTGCTGCTGGTCGGCGGCGACGCGTCGAGCACCAAGTCGATCTTCGACCTCTTCTCGACCTTCCCCGCCAATTGCCCGCCCACGGTGGTGGTGCAGCATCTCGGCCCGGGGCTGGTGGAGAGCATGGCGGAGAAGCTCGCCGAGCAGGTCGCGCCCAAGGTCGTGGTCGCGGCGGACGGGATGAAGCCCGAGCAGGGCACGATCTATCTCGCCCCGCACGGCGACGCGCATCTGGTGATCGACAGCTGGCCCAACGGCACGCTGCGGCTGCTGCCGCGTGACCCGGTCGCGGGCGAGCGCCCCTCGATCTCGCTGCTGTTCGCCTCGGCCGCCAAGGCGGCGGCGAGCAACGCGGTGGGCGTGCTGCTGCTCGACTCCAACGAGGACGGCGCCGGCGGGCTCAAGGCGCTCAACGCGGCGGGCGGCTACGCCTTCTCGCCGTCGGACGAGGGCGGCTACACGCTGGCGCGCGGGATGGTGTCGCAGCCGGTCGCGAGCGACGCGCTGGTCACGGGCGTGCTCAAGATGTGCTCGAAATGAGCGGGGGGGCGATCGCGCGACCGCTCGCGCTGGCGCTGGCCGAGGAGCTGGTGTTCGCCTCGAACGAACTCAACGAGCTCGCCTACGATCTCGGCAGCAACGGCGAGACGTTGCGCCGCCACATGGCGAGCATCCAGCGGATCGATTATGTCACGCAGATCCAGCTCGCGGTCGCCACGCTGCTGCGCGTCGACGGTGCGTCGGACACCGACCTCGGCGTGGTGACGTTGCAGGACATGGTCGACCGTCTCCGCGCGACCCTGGCCACGCTCGAGCAGCCATCGGCCGCGGCCTGACGGGCGCGGCGAGGGTCGGATCCTAGCCGATCGCGATCACGCGGTCGCCGAGCCGCTCGGCCTCGCCGCGGTCGTGCGTGACCATCAGGATCGGCACCGCGCGCGCGTCGCGCACCCGCTCGATCGCGCGCGCAGCCTCCTCGCGCCGCGCCGGGTCGAGCGAGGACAGCGGCTCGTCGAGCAGCAGGAATGACGCGTCGCTCAGCAGCGCGCGTCCGATCGCCACCCGGCGTGCCTCCCCGCCCGATAACGTGCGCGGCCAGCGGTCGAGCAGGTGACCCACGTCGAGCATCGCCGCCACCTCGGCCAGCCGAGCCGCGTCGCGCGCGCCGTACAGCAGGTTGGCGCGCACCCGACGGTGCGGGAACAGCCGCATGTCCTGAAAGACATAGCCGACGCGACGCCGCTCCGGCGGCAGATCGATCCCGGCGGCGGAGTCATACAGCGTCCGCCCGCCGACGCGAACATGCCCGCGCAGCGGCCGCAGCAGCCCGGCGATCATGTCCAGCACGCTGGTCTTGCCCACGCCCGACGGGCCGACGAGCACCGTGAGCCCCTCCTCCACCGCGAAGCGCGCGCCGACGACGGCGCCACCCCGCGCCGCGGTGACATCGACGTCAAAGGACACGAACGCCCCGCCCCGTGCGCCGCACCAGCCATTCCGCCGTCACCAGCGCCGCGAGCGACAGCGCGACCGACGCGGCGGCGAGCCGCCACACCGCCGCCTCACCGCCCGGCGTCTGCAGCGCCGCGTAGATCGCGAGCGGCAGTGTCTGCGTCTCACCCGGCACGTTGGAGACGAAGGTGATGGTCGCGCCGAACTCGCCGATCGAGCGCGCGAAGCCGAGCACCGCCCCTGCCGCGATCCCCGGCGCGGCGAGCGGCAGCGTCACCGTCGCATAGCTGCGCCACCGCCCCGCGCCGAGCGTGCGCGCGGCCTGCTCGAGCCGCCGGTCGACCGCCTCGAGCGACAGACGTATCGCGCGCACCATCAGCGGCAACGCCATCACCCCCGCGGCGATCGCGGCGCCGCTCCAGCGAAACAGCACCGAGACACCGAACCAGCGTTCGAGCGCGCCGCCGATCGGTCCGCTGGGCGCGAAGGCGAGCAGCAGGAGCCAGCCGGTCACCACCGGCGGCACCACCAGCGGCAGGTGGATCAGCCCGTCGAGCAGCACCTTGCCCGGGAAATGCCAGCGTGCCAGCACCCAGGCGAGCGCGAAGGCGAGCGGCAGCGTCGCCAGCGTCGCGGTGCCCCCGACCAACACGGTCAGCCGCACGATCGCGGCGAGGTCGCTCACCGCGGCGCGAAGCCGCGACGCGCGAGGATCGCCTGCCCGGCGCGCGACAGCAGGAATCGGCGGAACGCCTCGGCCTCGCGCGGCGCCGGGCCGTCGGCGAGCCGCGCCACGGGGTAGACGATCGCCGCGTGGCTCGCCGCGGGGAAGACGCCCGCGATGCGCACCGCGGTCGAGGCGCGCGCGTCGGTGGCGTAGACGATGCCGTAAGGCGCAGCGCTGCGCTCTACCAGCGCCAGCGCGGCGCGGACGTTCTCGGCACGAACGATGCGGCCGCTCACCGCGTCCCAGGCGCCGAGCGTCCGCAGCGCGGCCTCGCCGTACTTGCCCGCGGGCACTGCCGCCGGGTCGGCCATCGCCAGCGGCGCGGCACCGAGCCGACGCGCCAGCGCGGCGCCGCGGGTCGCGCTCACGTCGGGCGTGCCGGGGCGCGCCACCACCACGAGCCGGTTGCGCGCGAGCACCGCGCGCGTGCCGGCGACGACCCGGCCGCGGCGCTCGACCTCGTCCATCCAGTCGGTGTCGGCCGAGGCGAACAGGTCGGCGTGGCCGCCCGCGGTGATCTGCCGCGCCAGTGCCGAGGAGGCGGCGAAGGAGAGCACCGGGCGCGGGTGTCCCTGGGCGGACCAGGCGTCGGCGGCGTCGCTCAGCGCCTCCTGCAGGCTGGCGGCGGCGAGCACCAGCGGCGCGGCGCGCTCCTGCGCCAGCGCGGGGCCGGCCAACAGCAGCAGGAACAGCGAGAGGAGGACACGCATGAGGATGCCATCGCACCGTATCCGTGCGGATACAATAAGCGGGCTCGATCGGTGACGGCGGATGGGGCGCGGAGATCTGCGGGCGACGCGGCGTGGTAGGCTGTCGTTGCCGAGCGCTATGGAAGAGCCGCGCGCTGGGTTGGTCCGCGCGCACGCTCACCCACCGCCGTCATCCCGGACTTGGTCCGGGATCCACCCTCACGCGAGAGCAACGCGTGTGGAGTAAGCGGCACAGTGGATCCCGGACCAAGTCCGGGATGACGGGAGAATGAGGTAAATCGGACGAGGTGATGCTCCCGCTACCCCGGCGATGACGGCGGCGTCGCTACCTCATCGGTCGGCGACGCCCTCGCCTCAGCCCTCGTCGCCCATGCGGAGCGCCGCGATAAAGGCTTCCTGCGGGATGCTGACGCTGCCGTATTCGCGCATCTTCAGCTTACCCTTCTTCTGCTTCTCCAGCAGCTTGCGCTTACGTGTCGCGTCGCCGCCGTAGCATTTGGCGGTGACGTCCTTGCGCATCGCGCTGATCGTCTCGCGCGCGATCACCTTGCCGCCGATCGCCGCCTGGATCGGGATCTTGAACAGATGGCGTGGGATCAGCTCCTTGAGCCGCTCGCACATGCCGCGCCCGCGCACCTCGGCGGTGCCGCGGTGGACGATCATGCTGAGCGCGTCGACCGGCTCCTCGTTGACCAGGATCGACATCTTGACGAGGTCGCCCTCGCGGTACCCGATCTGGTGATAGTCGAAGCTGGCATAGCCCTTCGACAGCGACTTGAGCCGATCGTAGAAGTCGAACACCACCTCGTTGAGCGGCAGCTCGTAGGTCGCCTGCGCGCGCCCGCCGACATAGGTGAGGTTCTTCTGGATACCGCGGCGGTCCTGGCACAATTTCAGGATTGAGCCGAGATATTCGTCGGGCACGTAGATCACCGCCTCGATCCACGGCTCGCTGATGCTCTCGATCTTGTTGGGATCGGGCATGTCCGCCGGATTGTGCAGCTCGACATGCCCGCCGCCATGGGTCAGCTCGATCTGATAGACCACCGAGGGCGCGGTGGTGATCAGGTCGAGGTCGTACTCGCGGGTCAGCCGCTCCTGGATGATCTCGAGATGGAGCAGCCCGAGGAAGCCGCAGCGGAAGCCGAAGCCGAGCGCGGCGCTGGTCTCCATCTCGAAGCTGAACGAGGCGTCGTTGAGCCGCAGCTTGGAGATGCTCTCGCGCAGTTTCTCGAAGTCGTTGGCGTCGACCGGGAACAGCCCGCAGAACACGACCGGCTGGACCTCCTTGAAGCCCGGCAGCGCCTCCGCCGCGGGCCGCTTGGCGTCGGTCAGCGTGTCACCGACGCGCGCCATCGCCACGTCCTTGATCTGCGCGGTGATGAAGCCGATCTCGCCCGGACCGAGATCGGTAAGCTGCTCGATCTTCGGGCGGAAGCAGCCGACGCGGTCGACCAGATGCTGCGTCCCCGCCTGCATGAAGGTGACCTGCTGGCCCTTGCGCAGCGTGCCGTCGATCACGCGCACCAGGATGACGACGCCGAGATACGGATCATACCAGCTGTCGACCAGCATCGCCTTGAGCGGCGCGTCGGCGTCACCCTTGGGCGGCGGGATCTTGCGCACGATCGCCTCGAGGATGTCGGCGATGCCGATCCCCGACTTGGCGCTGGCGAGCACTGCCTCGGAAGCGTCGAGGCCGATCACGTCCTCGATCTCGGCGCGCACCTTCTCGGGCTCGGCGGCGGGCAGATCGATCTTGTTGATCACGGGCACGATCTCATGGTCGTGCTCGATCGACTGATAGACGTTGGCGAGCGTCTGCGCCTCGACCCCCTGCGCCGCGTCGACCACCAGCAGCGCGCCCTCGCAGGCGGCGAGGCTGCGGCTGACCTCATAGGCGAAGTCGACGTGGCCCGGCGTGTCCATCAGGTTGAGCGTGTAGGTCTGGCCGTCCTGCGCCTTGTACGACAGGCGCACGGTCTGCGCCTTGATCGTGATCCCGCGCTCCTTCTCGATCTCCATATTGTCGAGCACCTGCTCGCTCATCTCGCGATCGGTGAGCCCGCCGGTGGCCTGGATCAGCCGGTCGGCGAGCGTCGACTTGCCGTGGTCGATATGGGCGATGATCGAGAAATTGCGGATCGTGTCGAGCGGGGTGGCCATGATCCGCGGGTGCCTAGCGCAGCGCGGCGCGGCGCGCCAGCCATTCGCCGGAGTTCGCGCCCGTTCCGTCGCGTCGCCGCTGCCGCCGTCGTCCTACAATGAGGGGAGCAACGGAGGATCGGGGACGATGATATCGCGCAACCTGTCGGCGGCTCTGGCCGGTACGGCGGCAGCTCTCATGCTCACCGGCGCGCCTTTGGGGGCGTCGGCGGCGGGAGCCGACAAGCTGGCCAAGGCGTCGAGCGGGCAACGGCTGCAGGAACAGACCGCCGCGGACGTACCGCATTGCACGCGCAAGCTCGGCAGCCTGTCGATCGTCGACGGTGACGATCCCTATTGGACCAAGTGGAGCCTGGCCCCGCCCTCCAAGCTGCTGAAGGTGCTGGTGCAGCGCTCGGGCTGCTTCAGCCTGGTCGATCGCGGCAGCGGGCTGAGCGCGGCCGAGCGCGAGCGGGCGATCGGCGCCAACCTGGGGTTGCAGCGCGGGTCGAACACCGGCCAGGGCCAGATCAAGGCGGCGGATTACGTGCTCGTCGCCGAGGTGCAGGGCGCCAACGAGAATGTCAGCGGCAATGCGGTGGCGGGCGGGGTCGGCGCGGCGCTGGGCGGGGCGCTCGGCGGGCTGCTCGGCGGCATCAAGAGCAAGAAGCTGGAGGCGAATACCGTGCTCTCGCTCACCAACGTCCGCACCACCGAGACGATGGCCACCGAGGAAGGCTATGCCGCCAAGAAGGACGTCTCGTTCGGCGGCGGCGGGGCGGCCGGGTTGGTCGGCGGGATCGGCGGCGGCTATGACAGCACCGACATCGGCCGGGTCATCACTTTGTCGTTCATCCAGGCCTATTCCAAGCTGGTGACCGGGCTCGGGCTCGTCACCCCCGGCGCGACGGGCACCGCGGAGGCCGCCCCGGCGAAGAGCTTCACCGCGCAGGCGCCGGTGGCGCTGCGCGCCGCCGCCGAGGCGAGCGGCAAGGTGATCCGCACGCTTCCCGCCGGCGCGATCGTCTATCCCACCGGCAAGAAGAACGACCTGTGGTGGGAAGTGGCGGACGAGAACGACAATGTCGGCTGGGTGCTCAACACCAAGCTGGCGCCGTCGCGCTGACGCCCCGGTCGGCCCCCGCGCGGGTCAGCCCGCGCGGTGGATCGCGTCGAGCGCGTTGAGGTAGCGGCGGCTGCCCTGCCCGCTCACCAGCGCCCAGCGCACCCCGCGGCGCTCCAGCTCGCGCCGCGACAGGTCGAAGAAGCGCTGCCGCGCCGTGCGATTGCCGAACAGCCGGGTGCCGTCCGGCTGCCACGGCAGGTCGATGTCGAACAGCAGGTACAGATCGGCCAGATTGTTCCAGCGCGCGAACCACGGATCGCGGCGGCCGAACATCATGTCCGCCCACACCGCGCTCATCAGCGGATCGGTGTCGAGGATCACCGGATGCGCCCCCGCATCGACCGCCTTGCGCGCCTTGATGTCCTGGGTGTGCGCGATCACGACCAGGTCCGCCATGGTCAGATCGGTGCCATAGCGCTCGCAATAGGTGCGACCGAACTCGGCGACGGACACCGTATCGAAGTGGCGCGCCAGTCGCGGCGCCATCGTCGACTTGCCGGTGCTCTCCGGCCCGTGCAGGCAGATGGTGCGCAGCGTCATGCCGCCACCACGCGCGCGCCGGTGCCGCACAACGCGCGCCGCCACTCGATCAGCCCGATCGTGGCGAGCGCGAGATAGACGAGATACAGAGCGGCGAAGAGATAGAGCTGCTTGGCGAGATAGAGCGGCACCGAGGCGAGATCGACCGCGATCCACAGCCACCAATTCTCCAGCTTGCGCCGCGCCATCAGCAGCTGCGCCGCCACGCTGGCGGCGGCGATCCCCGCGTCCCACCACGGGTAAGCGGCGTCGGTGAGACGATGCATCGCCGCGCCCCACAGGATCGCGGCGCCCGCGATCGCGCCGAGCCAGCCGAGCCGCGCCGGCGCGGCGAGCCGCTCCACCGCCACGTCCCCGTCGTGCCGCCGCGCGCGCCGCCACGTCGCCCAGCCATAGAGGTTGGCGCCGACGAAGAAGAGCTGGAGCAGCGCGTCCGAGTAGAGGCGCTGCTCGAACACCACCGCGCCGAGCAATGTCACCGAGCCGATCGCGGTGGGGAAGGTCCATAGGCTGCGCCGTGCCGCGAGCGCGACGCAGGCGATTCCCAGCAGCGTGGCGACCCATTCGATCAGCGACATGGCGACGGTCTACTCACCCCCGGCGGGTGTCGCCAAGAGGCTTGCTGACCGGGCGCGTCCGGCAATCGTCGCCGCCCTGCGAATAGCCGCTTGCGCGCCGACGAACCGCTGATATAAGCCGCGCCCTGTCGCCGGCCTCTGGCTGGACGGCACCCTGGTCGGGGAATAGCTCAGCCTGGTAGAGCACTGTGTTCGGGACGCAGGGGCCGGAGGTTCGAATCCTCTTTCCCCGACCAATCATCTCCCTCGCGGAGATCCTCTTCGAAGCGACAATCAGACAGGCGGCGCAGGTTCATCCCGGACCTCGCGCCCTGATCCGGCAAGGCCGTCGCTTGCTTCCGGGGGCCGTCAGCGCGGCTCGCGCGTTCTCCCCGTCCCGCAGGAGAATGACGATGGCCGATCAGCCCGAGAACGATCCGCTTCCCGCCGAGACGGCGCCCGCGCGCGACGAATCCTCCATCTCGATCCCGACCGAATCGTCGCGGGCGGTCGCCGAATCCGAGGCGCATCCGAGCTAGTCGGATCGACGTCGGCCATGTTCCTGTGGCGAGGACGGGAACCAAGCGCGAGCGGCCCGGTTTTGCACCGCACAACGAGCGACGGATGTCCCGTCCCTTGTCGAGGAAGCCATGAAGAGCACGACCTTGAGCCTGTTCCGCAGCAAGACTGCCGCTCCCCAGCCCAAGCGGGTCAACGACGATCCGCGTGCCGGCCTGACCCCGGTCGAGGCGGCGATGTTCGATCGCGCTGCCAGCGCGCGCGCCTGAGCGGCGACGTCACCATATCAAATCCCGGACCGCGTCACGTTACGACGCGGTTCTCATGCCTCAGGCGATCGCGCGGACGGGCTGGCGGCGCAGCCGCAAGCAGGTGCGCGCCACCGCCGCGAGCGTGAAGCCGGCACCGATCGCATAGCCTGCCGCGATGATCATGGTTCGTCCTCCAGCGTGTGAGGCGTAGTTAATCGCACGTCAGGGTAAATATTCTCTCTCGCACCGGCCCGGCACCAACATCGCGCTGATGCGTATTCCCGGCTCATCACCGAGGAGTGTCGCGTGAGCGAGCCCAGATTATTCCAGAGCCTCAACGTCGGCGGCCTGTCGCTGGCCAATCGCATCGTCATCGCGCCCATGTGCCAATATTCGGCCGAGGACGGGTGCATGACCGACTGGCATGTGATCCATCTCGGCCAGCTCGCAATGTCGGGCGCGGCGCTGCTGACGATCGAGGCGACCGCGGTCGTGCCCGAGGGGCGGATCAGCTACGCCGATGTCGGGCTGTGGGATGACCGCACCGAGGCCGCGCTGGCCCGCGTGCTCGACTCGGTGCGGCGCCACTCCGACATGCCGGTCGCGATCCAGCTCGCGCATGCCGGGCGCAAGGCGTCGACCGATCTGCCCTGGAAGGGCGGCGCGCAGATCGCACCCGATCGGGCGAACGGCTGGCAGACCATGGCCCCCTCCCCGCTCGCCTTCGGGCGCGACGACGCCCCGCCGCGCGCGCTCGATCGCGACGGGCTGGCACGCGTGCGCGACGCCTTCGCCGCGGCGGCGGTGCGCGCGGCGCGGCTCGGGATCGACGCGGTGCAGCTGCACGGCGCGCACGGCTATCTGCTCCACCAGTTCCTCTCGCCGCTGTCGAACCGGCGCGACGACGACTATGGCGGCAGCCTCGAGAACCGGCTGCGCTTCCCGCTCGAAGTGTTCGACGCGGTGCGCGCCGCCTTCCCCGCCGATCGCCCGGTGACGATGCGCGTCTCGGGTAGCGACTGGGTCGAGGGCGGCTGGGACGCCGAGCAGACGATCGCCTTCGCCCAGGCGCTGGAGGCACGTGGCTGCGCGGCGATCCACGTCTCGAGCGGCGGGCTCGACCCGCGCCAGACGATCCCGGTCGGCCCGAGCTATCAGGTGCCGCTGGCGCGCGCGGTGAAGCAGGCGGTGTCGATCCCGGTCGTCGCGGTCGGGCTGATCACCGACTATGAGCAGGCCGAGGCGATCGTCGGCACCGGCGACGCCGACCTGATCGCGCTGGCGCGGACGATCCTCTACGACCCGCGCTGGCCGTGGCATGCCGCGGCGCATCTCGGCGGGCGCGTGAAGGCGCCCGACCAATATCTGCGCTCGCAGCCGCGCCAGTATCGCTCGCTATTCGACGTCGAGGGCAGCGCGGAGAGCTGAGAGGGTTGGGGCGGTGTGGTCCGCCGATCCCGCTTATGTGAACTAGCGGCGTGCTCCTGCGGACGCAGGAGCCCAGAGCCACGAGCGTCACGTCTGCGGCACTGGGCTCCTGCTTCCGCAGGAGCACGGTCCGACCGGGGTGGATCAGCCTCTACGCGCCCCGCGCCCGCGCGTAGATCGAGTCGAGCAGCGCGGCGGTGCGCACGAAACGCTCCGCAGCCTCGTCGAAGCGTGCGCCCGCCGCGAGCCGCTCGGCCCAGTCGACCGCGGCGCGCCCGCCCCAGTCGTCGGGCGGCAGCGCGAGCGTCTCGCGCGCGGTGCCGCGGAAATGCTCGGCGGTGAAGTCATAGAAGGAACCGCCGACGTTGCGCAGCGCCGCGCCGCCCTCCGCCCCGTAGAAGGCCGCCTCGATCACGGCGTCCTGCCCGGCGTGGAGCCGCCACGAACAGGCCAGCCGCAGCGTCACGCCGTCGCCGAGCCGCACCGTCGCGACCGCATAGTCTTCCACCGCGCCGTCGCCCAATGGCGCGCCGCCGGCGTAGAGCGCGGCATCGGTCACCTCGGCCTCCGGGAAGCCGGTGAGCCACATTGCCAAATCGGCGAGATGGATGCCGAGGTCCATCACGCAGCCGCCGCCCGCCTGGGCCTTGTCATAGAACCACGGCTTGTCCGGGCCGTACGCGTTGTGGAAGACGAGATCGATCGCGAACAGCCGGCCGAGCGCGTCGCGCGACAGCAGCTCGCCGATCTGGCGCACGCCCTCGGTGTAGCGGTACGACAAATCGAGCCCGAGCAGCCGGTCGGCCGCGCGCGCCGCCGCGACCACCGCCGCCGCCTCGCCCGCGTCGCGCCCGAGCGGCTTCTGGCAGAACACCGCCGCGCCCGCCCCGAGCGCCGCGATCGACTGGGCGGCGTGGAGCGCGCTCGGCGTCGCGATCACCACACCGTCGAGATCGAGCGCGAGCAGCTCGTCCAGCGACGCCACCGCGCGCATACCCGGCGCGAGCGCCAGCGCCTCGCGCAGATTGTCCGCGCCGGGCTCGCACACGGCGACCGGCTCGATGCAGCCGCTCGCGATCATCGCCGCCATGCGGTGGCGCCCGATCCAGCCGGTCCCGAGGAAGCCGACGCGGGGCTTGGCCGCCCTACCCAAGGTCGATCACCGCCTTGACGAAGCCATGCGGCTTGTCGCGCGTCGCCGCGATCGCGGCATCGAGGTCGCCGAGCGGGTAATGGTGCGTCAGCAGCGGCGCGAGATCGATCCGCCCGCTCGCGACCGCCTCGACCGCCTCCTCCAGCCCGCGCCGGTTGACGCGCGGGTCGCGCTCGTGCGCGTTGATCACGTCGATCCCTTTCCAGTTCCAGTCCTGCATGTTGACCTGGCGCGGCCCGTCCTGGTGATAGCCGGCCACGATCAGCCGCCCGCCGAAGCCGGTGATCGCCGAGGCAAGGTCGAGCGGCCATTGCTTGCCCACCGCCTCGATCACGCGCGCGCACAGCGCCTCGCCGGTGAGCTGCTTCACCTGCTCGATGATCGCCCAGTGATCGTCCATGGCGATCGTCTCGGCGGCGCCGTAGCGGGTCGCCAGCGCGAGCGACTCAGGCCGGCGCGAGATCGCGATCACCCGCGCGCCCGCGTCGCTCGCCAGCTTCGTCAGCACCGCGCCGAGGAAGCCGATCCCGACGATCGCCACCGTCTGGCCGGGCTCGATCGCGCTGCGACGAAAGATGTTCATCGCGCAGGCCAGCGGCTCGCCCGGGAAGGCGCGCCCGTCGAGCGCGGCCGGGAGCCGCACCAGTTGGTCGACCGCCGCCACGTCATACCGCGCGAAGCTGTGCGCGGACAGCATCGTCACCCGCTCGCCGAGCGCGACATCGCCGACGCCCTCGCCCAGCGCGTCGACGACGCCCCAGCCCTCATGTCCCATGCCACCGGGCTCGCTGGGATAGGTCGACCACGGCTGCCCCTCCCACGGCTCGACGTTCGACGCGCACACGCCGCAGCCTTCGAGCCGCACGCGCACCTCGCCCGCGCCCGGCTGCGGCAGCGGTGCATCGCGCAGCTCGAACCGCCGCGGCGCCACCAGCACCGCGGCGGGCATCATGCTTCCATTATCATACGACAATCGTTGGACTTTCCATGAATGAACCGCGTGATCTCAACGGCGCGCTCGCCGACAACATCCACCGCCTCGCCGAGCGCCAGCGCCGGGTGGAGGCCGCGGCGCCATGGTCGGACCGGCTGGCGGGGCGGATCACCGCCTTCACCGGATCGATGACCTTCGTCGCGCTGCACCTGACCTTCTTCGGCGGCTGGATCGTGTGGAACCTGTGGCTGTCGCCCAAATTCGACCCGACCTTCGTCGTGCTGGCGATGATCGCGTCGGTAGAGGCGATCTTCCTGTCCACCTTCGTCCTCATCAGCCAGAACCGCATGGCCGCGCAGGCGCAGGCGCGCGCCGACCTCGACCTCCACATCAACCTGCTCGCCGAGCACGAACTGTCGCGGCTCACCGCGCTGGTCCGGCGGATCGCCGAGCGGGTCGGGGTCGAGCCGCCGGAGGATACCGCCGAGATCGAGCGCGACGTGCGCGCCGAGGACGTGCTCGACACGCTCGACCGGGTTACGCCAGCGCCGCCTGGCGCGTGACGTCGGCGGGCGCGTAGCGGTCGATCATCCACGCGCAGAAGTCCGCGAACGCCTGCGGGTCGCGCGCCGCGCTGGTGTGATGCGGCTGGATGCCGAGATGCTCGGGCGTGAAGCAGAAGGTGACCGTCGTGTCGAAGTCGGCGAGCGCCTCCATCTGGCGGTCGAACCAGTCGACCGCGTTGGGGCGGAAACTGTCGGCCCAGCTCAGCCCGGTGCGCAGCTTCTTCGTCCCCAGCCGCTTCATCCACTCGACGGCATCATCCAGCCGCGGGTCCTCGAAATGGAACCATTGCATCAGCCCCATCTCGCCCGCCACCTTGGCGTAGCTGTCGAGCGAGGGCTTGGGCGTGCCGTCGGCGCGGATCAGCCCCATGTAGAAGTGGCGGTAGTAGCTCGACCCCTCGGCCTCGCGGTGGCGCGTGGTGGCGCCCCATTCCTGCGGCAGGTCGAACAGCGAGTACCAATAGATCCGCGGCACGCGCCCGATCAGCAGCTCGGCGGTCTTCTCGACGCCGAACACCTGCACCTCTTCCGCGCCGAAGGAGCCGACGCCCACCTCGGTGACCCACACCGGCTTGTCGGTGACCGCCTCGATCTCGGCCACCTTGGCGGGCCAGTCGTGGATCGACCACAGGTTCCAGTCGAGCGGGAAACCGTGGACGGCGAGCACGTCGACCGCGTCGAGGCAGCCATGCGCCTCGAGCCGCTTCACCCACAGGGGATCGATCGGCGACATGCCGCCGAGCACGCGGGTGACATCGGGGTTGACCGACGCGATCGCCGCGCCGGCGCGCGAGACGGTGTCGGCGAAGAGGCTCCAGTCGGGATCGACCTCCGGGTCCCAGTGCGACTTGTTGTTAGGCTCGTTCCAGATCATCGCGGCTTCGATCACGCGCTCATTCCCCTCACGCTCGTGGCTGCTTTATGCACGCGGCTGGGCCGGATAGACGGCGGCGGGCCCATGCTGCGCATAGGGCACGTCGGCGACGCGGCAGAGATAGACGTCGTCCTGCGGGTGCGCCACCACGGTGAAGCCCGCGGCGCGCAGCATCGCCTCCGAGCAGGCGCGGTTGGGCGCCCACCAATTGGTCCAGTCACCCGCGAAACGGCGCTCGATGAAGTGCATCTTCGGATAGGCCGGATCATCGAAATAGGCTGGCGGCGTATAGGTGCCGGGCAGGAAGAAGGGATGATCCTCCGGCACGTCGCTGAGCCCGGTCGAGCCCTGTTGCATCGTCTGGAACAGCATCAGGTCGCGCGCGACATGCTCGCGGATCAGGTCGAGCGCGAGCAACGGGTGGCGCAGGTGGTAGAGCACCCCCATGAAGATCACGAGGTCGAAGCGCTCGCCCAGCGTCGCCACGTCATAGACGGAGAGCTGGCGGAACTCGACGCTGTCACCGTAGCCGAGCGTCTCGGTGGCGAGCCGCGCCTGGGCGAGATAGCGCTCGTCCCAGTCGATCCCGACGACGCGCGCCGCACCGCGCCGCTTCATCTCGACCGAGTAGAAACCCGCGTTGCAGCCGATGTCGAGCACCGACTTGCCGGTGAGATCGTCGGGCACGCAGCTGGCGAAGGCGGCGAACTTCTCGCGCGGATAGTCGCCGAGGAAGTGATCGGGCGCGGTGGTCAGCCCGCCGCCGAGATCGATGTTGTGAAACCATGGCGCGAGCGCGTCGACCCGCTCGCGCAGCCCCTCCCCGGCAGATGGCATCCGTTCCCCTTCACCCTCGGTTCGTTACGCCAACGAACAAAAAGTGTCGGTGTTCCATCTACATAGCTGTTTAGCGCGCGGCCAGTCGCACCCCGCGCCACGGTGCCGGCCGGTCACCCGCCGCGGTGCGGACGAAGCAGCGCCCGCCGCGTGCGCGATAACCCCGGCACAGCAGGATCGCGTCGGCGCGCGCGATCGCGCCGACCGAGAGCCGGTAGAGCGAGACGCCGCCCCCGGCCGGAATACCGGTCGGCCGCCACCGCCCCAGCACCGGCCAGCGGCGCAGCGCGCCGCGCCACCCGTCGTGCGCGACCGCCGCATTCTCATAGGCGCCGAGCTGGACGTAATAGATACCCGGCGTCAGCGGGCGCGGTCCGGCCGGCGCGGCGCGGCGCGGCACCGCCACCGGCGAGATGGGCGCCGCCGCCGCCTCGGGCGGCACGAGCGTGGGCGCGGGCGGCGGGACGATCTGGGAGATGATCGGCGCGACCGGCGGGACGATCTGGGTCACCGCCGTCATGAGGCCCAAGGCGGGCGTGACCGACACCGGCGCGACCAGCGCGAGCGTCAGCGGCTGGCCGGGATCGTCCGCCGGCGTGATCCCCAGCAAAGCGGCGACCTGATCCGAGGCGGCACGCGGCTGGGCGAGCGCGGCCCAGCTGGCGAGCCGCTTCTCGGCGACGTCGGGGGCGAGGTCATAGCCCGCGAGCGCCCGCGCCTGCGGCCATTGTCCCGCGAGCGCGAGGGTGAAAGCGAGGTTCTGCCGCGTCTTGGCGTCGGCCTCGGGCGCGCGCACCGCGGGCATCAGGAGCTGGAGCGCGCCGGGCAGATCGCCGGCGAGCGCGAGCGCGAGCCCGCGATCGGACGCGGCGATCCCCTCCGCATGGGCGGCGAGCGTCGCGCGCGCGCGTTCCCACGCCCCCGTCGCAATCTGCGCGAGCGCGAGGTGGAGCGCCGCGGCGGGATCGTCGGGGCGCAGCGACAGCGCGTCGTCGAACGCCTGTGCCGCCGAGCCGAACCGGCCCGCACGCAGATAGGCGATTCCGAGCAGGCGGCGATGCGCCGCGTCGGTCGGCGCGTCGGCGACCGCGACCTCGGCCTCGCGCACCGCCTGGACCCAGCGCCGCTTGGCGATGGCACGCCGCGCGCGGTCGGCGTGACGCGCCGCGTCGGCGTCACGCGCGGCCGAGTCGTTCGACGCCGCAGCGGGGACGACCAGCTCGGCCAGTCCCGCACCGAGCAACGTCACCGCCAGCGCGGCGATCAGCGCGACGCGTCTCACGCCGCGTCGGCCGGTACGGGAGCGATCCGGTCGAGTGCCTCGGTCAGCAGCGCCTGCGCCGACATCCCGCGCGCGGCGGCGGCGAGCCTGAGGCGGAGGTGGCGCTCGCTGTCGAGCCGCAGCGTGAAGGCGACGCGCTTGCCCGGCGCGAGCGTCACCGCGTGAGCGGCCGGCGTCACCACCGCGGCGGCGAGCCGCTCGCGCGCGGCGAGCACCGGGGGCAGCGTGGCGGGCGTCGTCTCGCCCATGTCGTTCCAGCCGAGATCATCGCCCGCCGTCGCCAGCGCGGTGAAGGTGTCGGCGCGGCGCATCGCCGGACGCGCCTGGCCCTTGCGCGCGAGCAGCCCGGCGCTGAGCGCGGCCATCGGCTTGGTCCCGAACATCAGGCCACCACGCGGCGGCCGAAGCCCGCCCCCTGCGGCCGCGCCGGCGTCGCGCCCGGCTTGGGCGCGGCGAAGACGGTGCGGCGGAAGTTCTTCTCCAACCGATCGGAGACATAGCTCCACAATTCGGCGATCTCGGCGGCGGAGCGGCCCTTCGGGTCGACCTCCATCACGGTGCGTCCGTCGATCATCGACGCGGCGAAGTCGGTGCGCTGATGGATCGTGATCGGCGCGACCGTGCCGTGCTGCGACAGCGCGATCGCCGCGTCCGAGGTGATCCGCGCTTTGGGCGTGGCGGCGTTGACGACGAACAGCAGCGGCTTGCCCGAGCGCTCGCAGAGATCGACGGTGGCGCCGACCGCGCGCAGGTCGTGCGGGCTCGGACGCGTCGGGATCACGATCAGCTCGGCGACCTGGACGACGCTTTGAATCGCCATGGTGATCGCGGGCGGCGTGTCGATCACCGCCAGCTTGAAGCCCTGCGCGCGCAGCGCCTCCAGGTCGGCGGCGAGGCGCGACACGATGGTCTGGGCGAAGGCGGGAAATTCGTCCTGCCGCTCGTTCCACCAATCCGCCAGCGAGCCCTGCGGATCGATGTCGATCAGCACCACCGGTCCGGCGCCGGCGCGCTGCGCCTGCACCGCCAGATGCCCCGAGAGCGTGGTCTTGCCCGATCCGCCCTTCTGCGATGCCATCGCGAGTACGCGCATGTCGCCGCTTCGTCCCCCATTGTTTCGACGCAGGGCATGCCAGCGCGAGGTGGACGAAGCGTTAATGATGACCGCGAACCAGTCGGAGGCGGCGCCCTGGACCCTCCCCGCGAGCGGGGAGAATGGTCCATCACTCCTTCGGCGCGTCGCCGTAATAGAGTTCGCCGATGCGGATCTCCTCGCGCCCCTGCGACACGCGGTGCGCGTTGGTGTCGCGCAGCGAGTAGACGCAGCCGCAATATTCCTGCTGGTAGAAATGCTCGCGCTTGGAGATCTCGATCATCCGCGCCCCGCCGCCGCCCTTGCGCCAGTTGAAGGTCCAGTAATCGATCCCGGGATAATGCGCCGCCGCGCGCTCGCCGCAATCGTTGATCTGCGCCATGTTCTTCCAGCGCGAGATCCCCAGCGACGAGGTGATCACTGGGAAGCCGTTCTCGTGCGCGTACAAAGCGGTCCGCTCGAAACGCATGTCGAAGCACATCGTGCAGCGGATGCCGCGCTCGGGCTCCCACTCCATCCCGCGCGCGCGCTTGAACCAATGCGCGGTGTCGTAATCGGCGTCGACGAAGGGCACGCCATGCGCCTCGGCGAAGCGGATATTCTCTTCCTTGCGGAGGACATATTCCTCCTTGGGGTGGATGTTGGGATTGTAGAAGAAGATCGTATAATCGATCCCGCTCGCGGTCATCGCCTCCATCACCTCGCCCGAACAGGGCGCGCAGCAGGAATGGAGCAATACCTTTTTGGCACCGTTCGGGGGCGTGAGGATCGGTCGTTGCAGGTCGGTCGTCATACCGCCTCGCTTAGCCGATCGCGCCGCGTGAGTCATCGCACCGGTGCGGCTCGCCGCCCTCTGCCGCGGGAGAAAACGCAGGATCGTCTGCGTCGCCGCGGTCGCCCGCGCAGATCGAGGATTCGGCCAGCACCCCAGGCATCGGCTATCGGCACGCGCAGACCAGGAGAATCACCCATGAAGCCACCGATCGGCCCCGCCACCCGCCTGTGCATGTCGCTCGCCGCGCGGCCCGGCACCTTCGGCTCGCGTTTCCAGAACCACCTCTATGACGCGCTCGGACTCGATTATGTCTACAAGGCCTTCACCACCACCGACCTGGAGGGCGCGGTGCGCGGCATCCGCGCGCTCGATATCCGCGGCTGCGCGGTGTCGATGCCGTTCAAGGAGGACGTCATCCCGCTGCTCGACGGGCTGCGCGACTCGGCCGCGGCGATCGACAGCGTCAACACGATCGTCAACGACCACGGCACGTTGCTGGGCTACAACACCGATTACAGCGCGGTCCGCGCGCTGGTCGAGCCGCTCGCCCGCGCGCGCTTCGTGCTGCGCGGCAGCGGCGGCATGGCCAAGGCGACCGCGACCGCCCTGGTCGACGCGGGTTTCGCGGGGGGCGTGATCGTCGCGCGCAACGAGGCCAAGGGACGCGCGCTGGCCGCCGCACTAGGCTGCGACTGGCATGCCGAGGGCGCGTCGCTCCGCGCGCCGGTGCTGGTCAACGTCACCCCGCTGGGCATGACAGGGGCGGACGCGGAGGCGCTCGCCTTCACCCGCGCGCAGGTCGAAGCCGCCGAGGTGGTGATCGACGTCGTCGCCAAGCCGGTCGAGACGCCGCTGCTGCGGCTCGCGCGCGCGCTCGGCAAGCGCGTGGTCACGGGCGCGGAGATCGCCACGCTCCAGGCGCTCGAGCAGTTCGTGCTCTACACCGGGCAACGGCCGAGCGACGCGCAGGTGGCCGCGGCGGAGGCCTATGCGCTGTCGGCGTGACGGGGCACGCGGCCCTGCGCACCCCTAAGCAGAGGCCGCGGGCGATGCCGCCGTTCCGGCGTCGCGCCGGGGCGGCGGACGGATCAGGCGAGCGCCGGCTTCACCCCGCTACCGCAGCGCCAAGCCGGTCCTCCACCGCCAGCGCACCCAGCAGCACCGCGCCGAGCGGCCCGGCGTTACCGCCCAGCGCCGCGGGGACGATGAACGTGTCCATGTCCGTCACCTCGGGCAGCGCGACATAGCCGTTGAGGTTCGCCGCGGTCGCCGCGCGCAGCCGCGGCAGCAGCCAGGGGTTGCCCACCATCACCCCGCCGCCCAGCACGATCCGGCGCGGCACGCCGGTGAGCGTCAGCGTCGCGAACAGCGTCGACAGCGCGCCGACCACCGTCTCCCATGCCGGGTGATCGGCGGCGAGGTCCTCGCCCTTGATCCCCGTCCGCGCCGCGATCGCCGGTCCCGACGCGAGCCCCTCGACACAGGCGCCATGATAGGGGCAGGCGCCGGTCCAGTCGTCCCCGGCGAGGCGCGGTGGGCGGATATGGCCGAACTCGGAATGGGTCAGTCCGTCCACCGGGCGGCCGTGCGCGATCATGCCCGCGCCCACGCCCGTGCCGACCGTGACATAAGCGAGGTCGGGCAGCCCCTGCCCCGCGCCCCAGCGCGCCTCCGCCAGCGCCGCGCCGACGACGTCGCTGTGGAAGCCGACCGGCACGCCATAGCGCGCGCCGAGGCGCCGCGCGATGTCGGTGTTCGCCCAGTGCGGCTTGGGGGTGGAGGTGATCCTGCCGTAATCGCCCGAGTGCGGATCGATCGACACCGGGCCGAAACTCGCCACGCCGATCCCCTCGACACCGCGCCACTGGTCGAGCGCCGCCTCGAGCGCGGGCAGCGTCTCCTCCGGCCGCGTGGTGGGAACGCGCACTTCCTCCAGGATCGCGTCGGGACCGCGCGACAGCACCGCGATGCACTTCGTCCCGCCGAGTTCAACGCCCGCGATCAGCGGCAATTGCGCCATTCAACTTTCCTCCTCGACCGCGGCGTCGATCCGCCGCAGCATGTCCGTGAACTGCGCGATCTCGGCCGCGGTGAAGCGCCCGAAGATGCGCCGCTCCAACGCCTTGGCCTCGGGCGCGACCTGGGCGTACAGCGCCTCGCCCGCCGTGCTCAGCCGCAGGTGGTGCGAGCGCCGGTCGGTGTCGTTGGGGCTGCGCTCGAGCAGGCCGCGCCCGGTCAGCGCGATCGCGGCGCGGCTCACCGTCACCTTGTCCATCCGGCTGCGCTCGCCGAGCTCGACCTGGGTGATCGGCGCATGCTCCGCGATCAGCGTGATGAGCCGCCACTCCGGGATCGATAGCCCGAACAGCGCGTCATAGGCGCGCGCGATCCGGTCGCTCACCCGGTTGGAGGTGACCGACAGCAGATAGGGCAGGAAGCGGTCGAGATGAAGGCGATCGGCCATGAAGTTGCTGCGCTAACACGGGATCGCCCGCAGCGGAACCAGGATGGAAATGTTGCATTCACGTGACGGTGATATGACGCCTATTATACAGGCAGAGGGTGCGGCGGGAGGCGCGCCCGGGACGGAGTGAAGGATGACGCTGGTACGAGCGAACGGGATTGAGATCGACGTGGAAGAGAGCGGCCCGCGCGACGGGCCGGCGATCCTGCTGATCATGGGCCTGGGCGCGCAGCTGGTGCGCTGGCCGACCGCGATGGTGGAGGCGCTCGCTTCGCTCGGCTATCGCGTGATCCGCTTCGACAACCGCGACGTCGGCCTGTCCACCAAGTTCGACCATGCCGGCGTGCCCAGCATCGTCTGGACGGTGATGCAGAAGCAGTTCGGGCGGGTGCCGCCGGTTCCCTACACGCTGGACGACATGGCGGCCGACGCAGTCGGCGTGCTCGACGCGCTCGGGGTCGAGCGCGCGCATCTGGTCGGCGCCTCGATGGGCGGGATGATCGCGCAGCTGATGGCGGCGCGCTGGCCCGAGCGCGCCGCCTCGCTCACCTCGATCATGTCGACCACGGGCCATCCCGGCTGCTCGCGCCCGTCGATGCGCGCCACCGCGCTGCTGCTGCGCCATCCGCGCAGCGACGACATCGAGGCGATCGTGGCGCACGGCACGATGGCGGGGCGCGCGGTGAGCGGGCGTTTCCCGATGGAGGACGCGATGATGGCGGAGCGGATCCGCGCCGAGACGCTGCGCAACCGCTGCCCCACCGGCTTCCTGCGCCAGATGGCCGCGATCGTGGCCGACGGCGACCGCACCGAGCGGCTGCGCGCGATCGCGGCGCCGACGCTCGTGATCCACGGCAGCGACGACCCGCTGGTGCCCCCCGCGGGCGGGCGCGAGACCGCGCGCGCGATCCCGGGCGCGCGGCTGCTCGAGATCGAGGGCATGGGGCACACGCTCCCGCCCGAACTGATCGACCCGATCGTCGCCGCGATCGACGAGCATGTGCGCGCCGGCGCGACGCCGCGGGTGGCGCGCGCCGCCTGACGGTTGACGTCGGCAGGGGCCGACCGCCAAGTCACGAGGATGACGCAGACGCTGTCGCTCTCCGAGGCGCGCCGGATCGCGCTCGCGGCGCAAGGCTTCGGGCGCCGCTTGCCGAGCCGCCCCGGCGCGGCGATGGTGCGCGCCACCGCCGAGCGGCTCGGCCTGTTCCAGATCGACAGCGTCAACGTGCTGACGCGCGCGCATTATCTCCCCGCCTTCGCGCGGCTGGGCGGCTATGACCGCGGCTTGCTGGAGCGCGACGCCTGGGGGCCGCTCCGCCACCGCCGGCTGTTCGAATATTGGGCGCACGAGGCGTCGCTGCTGCCGCTCGAGCTCCACCCGCTGCTGCGCTGGCGGATGGCGCGGGCCGAGCGCGGCGAGACCGGCTATCTGCGGCTGCGTCGCTTCGCCGGCGAGGACCGCCCCCGCGCGATGGCGGTGCTGGAGCGGATCGCCGCCGAGGGACCGCTCACCGCGGCCGATTTCGAGAACGGCGCGAGCCGCAGCGGCTGGTGGGAGTGGAGCGACACCAAGCACGCACTCGAATGGCTGTTCTGGTCGGGCCGGATCACCACCGCGACGCGGCGCGGCAGCTTCGCGCGCGTGTACGATTTGCCCGAGCGCGTGCTGCCCGCGGCATTGCTGGCGCTGCCGACGCCCTCGCCCGAGCTGGCGCAGGCGGGGCTGGTGGAGCGGGCCGCCCGCGCGCTCGGGGTCGCGACCGCGGCAGACCTGCGCGATTATTATCGGCTGCGTCCGGCCGAGGGCGACCATGCGATCGCGACGCTGGCCGAGGCGGGGGTGCTGCTGCCGGTGCGCGTCGAGGGCTGGCCGCAGCGCGCGTGGCTGCATCGTGACGCCGCGCCGCCACGGCGGGTGCGGGGCGCGGCGTTGCTGGCGCCGTTCGACCCTTTGGTGTGGGAGCGCGGACGGACCGAGCGGCTGTTCGGCTTCCGCTACCGGATCGAGATCTACGTGCCGCAGGAGCGCCGGCAGCACGGCTATTACGTTCTCCCCTTCCTGCTCGACGAGGCGCTGGTGGCGCGGGTCGACCTCAAGGCCGACCGTGCCGCGGGCGTGCTGGCGGCGCGGCGCGTGACGCTCGAGCCGGACGCGCCCGCCGACGCGATGCCGCGGCTGTTGGCGGAACTGGAGCGGATGGCGGCGTGGCTCGGGCTGGAGCGCGTGGTGCTGGGTGAGGTGGTGGGCGACCGGTGAGGCGGTGGGGTGGTCAGCCCCCCGCCCTGCCGTCATCCTGAGCTCGTCTCAGGATCCACGGTTCCGCAGGCGCCGCGGCACCTGCGTGCGCGGGACGGTGGATCCTGAGACGAGCTCAGGATGACGCCAGGGGTGAAGGCGAGGACAGGACGAGGTGCCGATGCCCCGCGCTCCTACGCACGCCGAAACCCTCACTCCACCGTGACGCTCTTCGCCAGGTTGCGCGGCTGGTCGACGTCGGTCCCCTTTGCCACCGCGACGTGATAGGCGAGCAGCTGCACCGGCACCGCATAGACCAAAGGCGCGATCAGCGGGTGGACCTTGGGCATGGTGATGGTCGCCACGCAGCCCTCGCCCGCCGCCTCGACTCCGTCATAGTCGCTGATCAGCAGCACCTTGCCCCCGCGCGCCTGGACCTCCTGCATGTTGCTGACGGTCTTGTCGAACAGCGGCCCCGTCGGCGCGATCACCACCACCGGGACATGCTCGTCGATCAACGCGATCGGCCCGTGCTTCATCTCGCCCGCGGCATAGCCCTCGGCGTGGATGTAGCTGATCTCCTTGAGCTTGAGCGCACCCTCCAGCGCCAGCGGATAGTCGGTGCCGCGCCCCAGATAGAGCACGTCACGCGCGCCGGCGACGGTGCCCGCGATCGCCTCGATCGATTCGTCATAGGCGAGTGCGCCGTTGATCGCGGCGGGCGCCTCGGCGAGCTGGCGGACGATGTTGCGCTCCTCGGCCTCGGTCAGCCGGCCCTTGGCCTTGGCGAGGTTGGCGGCGAGCGCGGCGAGCACCGCGAGCTGGCAGGTGAACGCCTTGGTCGAGGCGACGCCGATCTCCGGCCCGGCATGGGTCGGCAGCAGCAGGTCGGCCTCGCGCGCCATCGTGCTGGTCGGCACGTTGACCACCACCGCGATCACCTGCTTCTCGGCGCGCGCGTGGCGCAGCGCGGCGAGCGTGTCCGCGGTCTCACCCGACTGGCTGATGAAGAGCGCGAGACCGCCCTCCTCCATCACCGGCGCGCGGTAGCGGAACTCGCTCGCGACATCGAGGTCGACCGGCACGCGCGCGAACTGCTCGAACCAATATTTGGCGACCATTCCCGCGTAGAAGCTGGTGCCGCACGCCACGATCGTGACGCGGCGGATGCCCGAGAGATCGAAGTCGGGGATTGGCAGCACGATCCGCCCCTCGAAGCGCTGCAGATAGCTGCGCAGCGTCTGGGCGACCACGATCGGCTGCTCGTAGATCTCCTTCTGCATGAAATGGCGGTGGTTGCCCTTGTCGATCAGCGCGCCGGTCACGCCCGAGATCGTCACTGGCCGCTCCACCGGGGCGTTGTCGCGGTCATAGACCTGCGTGCCGTCGCGCGTGCAGACGACCCAGTCACCTTCCTCGAGATAGGCGATCCGCTGGGTCAGCGGGGCGAGCGCGAGTGCGTCCGAGCCGAGATAGGTCTCGCCGTCGCCGTGACCGACCACCAGCGGCGAGCCGAGCCGCGCGCCGATCAGCAGCCCGGGATGGCTGCGGAACAGGATCGCCAGCGCGAAGGCGCCGTGGAGCCGCGGCAGCACCTCGCGTACCGCCTGCTCGGGCGCGGCGCCGGCCTCGACCTTCTCGCTGATCAGGTGCGCGACCACCTCGGTGTCGGTCTCGCTGGTGAAGACGCGGCCGCGCGCGATCAGCTCCTCGCGCAGCGCCTTGAAATTCTCGATGATGCCGTTGTGCACCACCGCCACCTCGTCGGTGGCGTGCGGGTGCGCGTTGTTGGTGGTGGGGCCGCCGTGGGTGGCCCAGCGCGTGTGCGCGATGCCGGTCTGGCCCGGCAGCGGATCGGCGGCGAGTTCGCGCTGGAGGTTGATCAATTTGCCCGAGGCGCGACGCCGCGCGATCTGGCCGTCCACCACGGTGGCGATGCCGGCCGAGTCATAGCCGCGATATTCGAGCCGCTTGAGCCCGTCGAGCAGGCGATCCGCCACGTCGTCATGGCCGAGGATACCGACGATACCGCACATCTTATTGGCCGCCCTTCTTCGCCTTCATCGACGCGCGAAAGCGCGCCGCCCAACCCGCGCGCTCTTCCTGCCGGCCTCGCGCCAAGGCAAGTGAATCCTCGGTAACGTCCCGGACGATCACGGAACCTGCCGCGACGATGGCGCCGTCCCCGATCGTCACCGGGGCGACCAGCGCCGAGTTGGAGCCGACGAAGGCCCCCGCGCCGATCACCGTGCGGCTCTTGAGATAGCCGTTATAGTTGCAGGTGATCGTGCCGGCGCCGATGTTCGCCTTGGCGCCGACCTCGGCATCGCCGATGTAGCTGAGGTGGTTGGCCTTGGCGCCGGCGTGCAGCACCGCGTTCTTCACCTCGACGAAATTGCCGACCTTGGCGCCTTGCTCCAGCACCGCGCCCGGCCGCAGCCGCGCATAGGGGCCGACCTCGACGCCGCTCGCCACGTTGGCGCCCTCGACATGGCTGAAGGCGTGGATCGTCGCGCCGTCCGCCACCTCGACGCCGGGTCCGAAGACGACGTTCTGCGCGATCGTCACGTCGCGGCCGATCACCGTGTCGTGCGCGAACCACACCGTCTCGGGCGCGAGCAGCGTCGCGCCCTCCGCCATCGCACGCGCGCGGCGCGCCTGCTGCCACGTCGCCTCCACCGCGGCCAGCTCGGCGCGGCTGTTGACTCCCGCGACCTCGTCCGCCGCCGCCTCGATCACCGCGGCCTGCCCCGACAGCTCGACCACGTCGGTGAGATAATATTCGCCCGCCGCATTGGCGTTGCCGAGCCGCGCCAGCAGCGCGAACAGCCGCTCGCCGCGCACCGCCATCAGCCCGGTATTGCACAGGTCGACCGCGCGCTCGGCGGCGCTGGCGTCCTTATATTCGACGATCTTCTCGAGCCGGTCGCCGCCGGGCGCGACGATCAGCCGGCCGTAAGCGCCGGGGTCGGCGGGGCGGAAGCCGAGCACCACCACTTCGGGCGCGTCGGCGGCGTGGAGCCGGTCGAGCATCGCGCGCATCGTCGCCGCGCTGACCAGCGGGACATCACCGTAGAGGATCAGCACGTCGCCCGCGAAGCCCGCCAGCGCCGCCTCGGCCTGCCTCACCGCGTGACCGGTGCCGAGCTGCTCGGCCTGGTGCGCGGTCGCGGCGCCGAGCGGGGCGACCGCCGCCTCGACCTGCTCGCGCCCGGCGCCGACGACGACGACGGTGCGCTCGGGCGCGAGCGTGGCCGCGCTGGCGAGCAGGTGGAGCAGCATCGGGCGTCCCGCGACGGGATGCAGCACCTTGTGCAGATCGGACTTCATCCGCGTGCCCTTGCCCGCGGCAAGGACGACGATGGCGACGGGCGGCTGGCTCGACATGGGCGTGCCCTGCCACCCTTTGCTTGCCAATTCCAGTATGAGGCGGCAACGCGGCGCGCGCATGACCGACTTCCCCTTTCCGATCGTCGGGTTCGACCTCGACGGCACGCTGCTCGACACCTCGGGTGACCTCACCGCCGCGGTGAACCACGCATTCGCCTCGGCCGGGCGTCCCACGCTGACCGTCGAGCAGGTCAAGCCGATGATCGGCGGCGGCGCGCGCCACATGCTGGCGCAGGGCATGGCGGCGACCGGCGGCTGCTCGGAGGAGGAGCTGGCAGTGCTGCACCGGCGGCTGCTCGACTATTATGAGGCGCATCTCACCGTCCACACCCAGCCCTATCCGCACGCCATCGACGCGCTCGACGCGCTCGCCGCGCGCGGTGTCCGGCTCGCGGTGGTGACCAACAAGCTCGAGCATCTCGCGCGTCAGGTGCTCGGCCAGCTCGATCTGACCGGGCGCTTCGTCACGATCATCGGCGGGGACACGATGGGGCCGGGCAACGGCAAGCCGTCGCGGCTGCCGATCGACGCCATGGTGGAACGCTGCGGCGGCGGGCGCGCGGCGTTCGTCGGCGACTCGATCTACGACATACAGGCCGCGCACGCCGCCGGGCTCCCCGCGGTGGCATGTCGTTTCGGTTTCCTGATGCAGCCGGTCGAGGAGCTCGGCGCGGAGGCGATCATCGACGGCTTCGACGAACTCATCCTCACGCTGGAGCGGCTATGACCGGTACCACCTCGCTGGCGCAGGTCCGCCCGCTCTTCCTGCTCGCGCTGGTCGCCGCCACGCTCGGCGCGGTGACGCTCGCGCTGCTGCCGCACCCGCCGCAGGTCGCGAACGTCGGCGACAAGTGGCAGCATATGTTCGCCTTCGGCACGCTGACGATGCTGTCCGTGCTCGCCTTCCCTGCCAGCTCGCTGCTGCGCATCGGCGAGCGGCTGTCGTTCCTGGGCGCGATGATCGAGGTGTTGCAGTCGATCCCCTCGCTCCACCGCGACTGCGACATCATGGACTGGGTCGCCGACACGACCATCATCGTCGCGGTGCTGGTGGTGGTCGCCGTCGCGCGCCGCGCCGGCGCGGGCGGCGCGGCTGCCCAAGAGCGGCGAACTGCGCTACACCCGCGCGCGTGATCGACGAGATCCCGCTCCGCACCTGGCTCGCGGTCGCGATCGCGGTCGCGACCGCCGCGGTCGTGCTCGTGCTCTCCGGCGGCGACGGCCAGACCGCGCTCGCCGCGCTGGCGGGATGCGCCGCGCTGGTCGTCATCATCGCCACCATCCCGGAGGAACTTCCCGCCGACGCCGCGCCCGAGCCGACCCGCGCCGAAATACCCTATGAGGCCGCGCTCGAGGCGATCGCCGAGCCGGTGCTGGTGCTGCGCGCCGGCCGCGTCGTGGTCGCCAATGCCGCCGCGCGCGCCCTGCTGGGCCAGCATATCCTGGGCGAGGACGCGCGCGTCGCGATCCGTCACCCCGGTGCGGCCGACCATCTCGCCGATGGCGCGGAGCACCCGGTCGATCTGGTCGGGATCGGCACGCTCGACCAGCGCTGGCAGATGCGCACCGCCGCGCTCGGCCCCGCGCTGCGGCTGGTCCATCTCGTCGACCAGACCAACCAATATGCCGCCGAGCGGATGCGCGTCGATTTCGTCGCCAACGCCAGCCACGAGCTGCGCACCCCGCTCGCCTCGATCCTCGGCTATGTCGAGACGCTCGCCGATGCCGCTGGGGAGGATCCGGGGCTGCGCCAGCGCTTCCTCGGCATCGTCTTCGACGAGGCGCGGCGGATGGAGCGGCTGGTCGAGGACCTGATGAGCCTGTCGCGGATCGAGGCGGAGAAGTTCCGCCTGCCGCGCGCCGAGGTCGATCTCGCCGGGCTGGTGCAGGACGCGTGCGACTCGCTCTCCACCACGCACGGCAACCGCGGCGACGACATCCGGCTGGCGCTGGCCGAGGACCTGCCGCGCGTGGTGGGGGATCAGGCGCAATTGTCGCAGCTGATCCACAATCTCGTCGGCAATGCGATGAAATACGGCCGCGCGGGCACGCCGGTCGAGGTGTCGCTCAGCGGCGTCGACCGCACCGTCTGCCTCGTCGTCGCGGATCAGGGCGAGGGCATCGCGCCCGAGCATCTGCCGCGCCTCACCGAGCGCTTCTACCGCGTCGACCCCGGCCGCAGCCGCTCGCTCGGCGGTACCGGCCTGGGACTCGCGATCGTCAAGCATATCGTCGAGCGCCATCGCGGGCGGCTCGACATCACCAGCCAGGTCGGGGTCGGCACCCGCGTGGCGGTAACCCTCCCCGCCGCCGGGCCGGACGCTGCTGTCATCAAGGCGTAACGCTTGTGTCACATTGGCGGCGCCACCGGGGCCGCCGCACGGGCCGCCCGCTCGGGGGTATGATGTCGCGCTTCGTCAACGCGCTCGCGGCCAGGATGCCGGCCACGCTGCCGCACGCCATGCTGGCGGCGACGGCGCTGGTCGCGCTCGGCGGCTGCGTCGACGAGGCGGCGGGCGGCGGTGCGGGATCGCGCGATCAGATCCGCATCGTCGGTTCCTCCACCGTCTATCCCTTCACCACGCTGGTGGCCGAGCAGTTCCTCGCCAACGATTCCGGCGCCAAGCCCCCCGTGATCGAGGCGACGGGGACGGGCGCGGGGATGAAGCTGTTCTGCGGCGGGATCGGCGCGGCGCAACCCGACGTCGCCGATGCCTCGCGGCGGATGCATCGCGCCGAATATGAGGCGTGCGTGCGCCACGGCGTCGACGCGGTGCTGGAGGTGCCGATCGGGATCGACGGCATCGCCCTCGCCGAGTCGCTGCGCGGTCCGGGGCTGCGACTGAGCAGCAGCGATCTCTATCGCGCCCTCGCCGCCGCGCCGGGTGGCCGCCCCAATCGCGCGCGACTGTGGCGCGACGTCAATCCCGCGCTGCCCGCCACCCCGATCCAGGTCTATGGCCCGCCCGCGACGAGCGGGACGCGCGACTCGTTCGCCGAGCTGATCATGGCGCCGGGCTGCGAGGCGGTGGAGCCCGGCACGCGAGGGCTGCGCGAGCGCGCGCCCGAGGTCTTCGCCGCGCGCTGCCAGCGGCTGCGCGAGGACGGCGCCTATGTCGACGCCGGCGAGAACGACAATCTGATCGTCCAGAAGCTCGGCACCAACCCGCTGGCGATCGGCATCTTCGGCTATGCCTATCTCGAGGAGAATGCGGGCGCGCTGCGGGGTGTTCCGCTGGGCGGCGTAGCGCCCAGCTACGCCACGATCGCGGACGGCAGCTACCCCGGCGCGCGCCCGCTCTATCTCTACGTCAAGAAAGCGCATCTGCGCGCGATCCCGGGGCTGCGTCCGTTTCTCCGCCGCTACGCCGCGCTCTGGGGTCGAAGCGGCCCGCTCGTGCGCCGCGGGCTGATCGCTTCGCCCGAGGCGGTGCAGCGTCGCGCCGCCGCGGTGATCGCCGACGAGACCCCGCTCGATCCGGCGGGGTTGCGCTGATGTCGCCGCTCGCGCTCGCCTTCCTGATCGCCGCGCTGGCGCTGATCGGCTGGATCACGGCGCGCGCGCGCGCGGCGCGCTTCCGCCGCGGCACGACGCGGCGGTTCAGCTCGCTGCCGCAACACCACGGCTGGTTCGTCGCGATGGGCACGCTGCTGCCCGCGCTGCTCTTCCTCGCCGTCTGGCACGTCAGCTCACCCGCGCTGGTGACCGACGCGGTGCTCGCCACGCCCACCGCGGCGCAGCTCCCCGCGCCGGGGCTCGATCGCGCCGCGGTGCTGGCGGAGGCGCGCAACCTCGCCGCCGGGCGCGCCTACGGCGCCTTCCACCCGCTGTCCGAGCAGCTCGCCCCCGCTTATGCGGCGGCGCAGGCGCGCTACGACTGGATCGCCACCGCGGTGGCGCTGTTGCTGGCGTTCGTCGGCGGCGCGCTCGCCTTCCTGCGCGTGCGTCCGGGCTTCGGTGCGCGCGGCCATGTCGAGCGCGTGATCATGGCGCTGCTGCTCGCCGCCTCGCTGATCGCGATCGTGACGACCGTCGGGATCGTCGTCTCGCTGCTGGTCGAGAGCGCGCGCTTCTTCCGCCTCGTGCCGATCGGCGACTTCCTGCTCGGCACGCACTGGAGCCCGCAGGTGGTCGACCCGCGCGATCCGGGCGCGAGCCTCGGCGCCGTGCCGCTGTTCTGGGGCACCTTCTTCATCGGGGCGGTGATCGCGATGGCGGTGGCGATCCCGTTCGGGCTGATGAGCGCGATCTACCTCACCCAATATGCGCGGCCGGTGACGCGGCGCTGGATGAAGCCGCTGCTCGAGATCCTCGCCGGCGTGCCGACCGTGGTCTACGGCTATTTCGCCGCGCTGACCGTCGCGCCGGCGGTGCGCGACCTCGGCGTGGCGCTGGGGGTGAGCTGGGCCTCGTCGGAGAGCGCGCTCGCCGCGGGAACGGTGATGGGCGTGATGATCATCCCCTTCGTCTCCTCCATGGCGGACGACTCGCTCTCCGCGGTGCCCGCGGCGATGCGCGACGGCAGCCTGGCGATGGGCGCGACCAGCTCGGAGACGATCCGCAAGGTGCTCGTCCCCGCCGCGCTGCCCGGCGTGGTCGGCGGCGTACTGCTGGCGGTGAGTCGCGCGATCGGCGAGACGATGATCGTGGTCATGGCGGCGTCGGGCGTGGCGACGCTGACGCTCAATCCCTTCGCCAGCACCACCACCGTCACCAAGCAGATCGTCGACCTGCTCACCGGCGAGGCCGCGTTCGACTCGGCCAAGACGCTCGCCGCCTTCGCGCTCGGGCTGACGCTGTTCGTCATCACCCTGCTGCTCAACGTCGTCGCGCTGATCGTGGTGCGGCGCTACCGCGAGGCCTATGAGTGACCGCCGCGTCCCGGAGGCGCCGGTGAGCGCTGCGCCCACCCAGCGGCGCCCGACCGACTGGCGTACCGCCGCGATGCAGCGCCGCGTGCGCGCGCGCTATGCGGCGGAGCGGCGGTTCCGGTTGCTCGGGCTGGCCGCGGTGGTGGCATCGGCGGCGTTCCTGCTGTTCCTCCTCGCCGCGATGATCGCGCGCGGTGCCGGCGGCTTCGTCGAGACGCGCGTCGCGCTGCCGATCGACCTCGCGCGCGCGGGACTGGCCGTCACGCCGGCGCAGCTGCGCGGCGCGCGCGCCGATCTGGCGCTCGCGGGCGCGGGGCTGGAGGAGGCGGTCGACGCCGCCGCCAACGCCGCCTTCCCGCGCGCCGGCGGCGCGGCGCTGCTGTCCGACGCGGCGTGGCTGCGCGTGCGCGAGGCGGTGAAGCGCGACCCCTCGCTGCTGCACCGCGCGGCACTGATCGACGTGCCCGTCGCCTCGGCGATCGACATCGCCTTCAAGGGCGGCGGCACCCCCGCGGCGCGCGCCACCGCGCGCACGCTCGCGCCGCAGCTCTCGCGCGGCCTCAACCGCGATTTCCTAACCGGCGCCGATTCGACCGACCCCACCCGCGCGGGCATCTGGGGCGCGCTCAAGGGGTCGCTGCTGACGATGCTGGTGACCCTGCTGCTCGCCTTCCCGATCGGCGTGTTCTCCGCGCTCTACCTCGAGGAATATGCGCCGCGGAACCGCTGGACCGACCTGATCGAGGTGTCGATCAACAATCTCGCCGCGGTGCCCTCGATCATCTTCGGACTGCTCGGGCTGGCGGTGTTCCTCGGCACCTTCCACATGCCGCGCTCGGCGGCGCTGGTCGGCGGGCTGACGCTCGCGCTGATGACCACCCCGGTGATCGTGATCGCGGCGCGCAACGCGATCGGCGCGGTGCCGCCCTCGATCCGCGACGCCGCGCGCGCGCTCGGCGCCTCGCCGGTGCAGGTGGTGTTCCACCACGTGCTGCCGCTGGCGCTGCCCGGCATCCTCACCGGCACGATCATCGGCATGGCGCGCGCGCTGGGCGAGACCGCGCCGCTGCTGATGATCGGCATGCGCGCCTTCATCGCCGCCCCGCCCGAGCGGCTGACCGACCCGGCGACGGTGCTGCCGGTGCAGATCTTCCTGTGGTCCGACGACGTGCAGGCCGGCTTCGTCGAGAAGACCTCGGCCGCGATCATCGTGCTGTTGGTGTTTCTGCTGGCGATGAACGGCCTCGCCATCTACCTCCGCAACCGTTTCGAGACCCGCTGGTGATGAGCAACGCCCCGCCCAAGATGACCGCGAGCGGCGTCGACGTCTTCTATGGCGCGAAGCAGGCGATCCGCAATGTCAGCATCGACGTGCGCCAGGAGGACGTCACCGCCTTCATCGGCCCGTCGGGCTGCGGCAAGTCCACCTTCCTGCGCACGCTCAACCGCATGAACGACACGATCCCGAGCGCGCGCGTCTCCGGCGATATCCGGCTCGACGGCGAGGACGTCTATGCCAAGGCGATGGACGTGGTGCAGCTGCGCGCGCGCGTCGGCATGGTGTTCCAGAAGCCCAATCCCTTCCCCAAGTCGATCTTCGAGAATGTCGCTTATGGCCCGCGCATCCACGGGCTGGCGCGGTCGCGCGCCGACCTGGCGCTGATCGTCGAGCGCTCGCTCACCCGCGCGGGGCTGTGGAACGAGGTGAAGGACCGGCTCGGCGACTCGGGCACCGCGCTGTCGGGCGGCCAGCAGCAGCGGCTGTGCATCGCGCGCGCGATCGCGGTCGATCCCGAGGTGATCCTGATGGACGAGCCGTGCAGCGCGCTCGATCCCGTCGCCACCGCGCGGATCGAGGAGCTGATCCACGACCTGCGCGGGCGCTACGCGATCGTGATCGTCACGCACAACATGCAGCAGGCGGCACGGGTGAGCCAGCGCACCGCCTTCTTCCACCTCGGCCAATTGGTCGAATACGGCGACACGTCCGACATCTTCACCAACCCGCGTGAGGAGCGGACGAAGGACTATATCACCGGGCGCTACGGCTGAGAGACGGGACGGGACGGATGGCGAACAGCCAGGAACATACGGTCAAGGCCTTCGACCAGGACATCGGCCAGCTGCGCGGGCTGATCTCGCAGATGGGCGGGCTCGCGGAGAGCGCGATCGCCGAGGCGATGGTCGCGCTGCAGCGCGGCGACACCGACCAGGCCGCGCGCGTCGCGGCGGGCGACCGCAAGATCGACGCGCTGGAGGCGGAGGTGGAGCGCACCGCGGTGCGGATCATCGCGCTGCGCGCGCCGATGGCGGACGACCTGCGCGAGGTCGTCGCCGCGCTCAAGATCGCGGGCGTGGTCGAGCGTATCGCCGATTACGCCAAGAACATCGCGCGCCGCGTGCCGCAGATCGAGAGCGAGCATCGCATCGACCCGATCTCCACCCTCCCCGCGATGGCCAAGATGGCGTCCGAGATGGTCCACGAGGTGCTCGACGCCTTCGCCGCGCGCGATCCCGTAAAGGCGCTGGCGGTATGCGAGAGCGACCGCGCGCTCGACGATTTCTACGACAGCATCTTCCGCACGCTCGTGACCTATATGGTCGAGAATCCGAAGACGATCAGTCAGTGCGCGCACCTGCTGTTCGTCGCCAAGAACCTCGAGCGGATCGGGGATCACGCCACCAACGTGGCGGAGATGGTCTATTTCGCGGCGACGGGGACGCGACTGACCGAACGCGACAAATCACACCACGGGGGTACGATCTGATGGCCAAGGCCCGCATGCTGCTGGTGGAGGACGACGCCAGCCTCGCCGAACTGCTCGTGTGGCATTTCACGCGCGAGCATTTCGCGGTCCAGCACACGATCGACGGCGAGGAGGCGCTCCTCATGGCGAAGGAGACTCCGCCCGACATCGTGCTGCTCGACTGGATGGTGGAGGGCATCTCGGGGATCGAGGTGTGCCGCCGCCTGCGCCGCGCCGCCGAGACGCAGAACGTGCCGATCATCATGCTCACCGCGCGCGGCGAGGAGGAGGATCGCGTCCGCGGGCTCGAGACCGGCGCGGACGATTATGTCACCAAGCCCTTCTCGCCGCGCGAGCTGGTGGCGCGCGTCGGGGCGGTGCTGCGCCGCGTCCGCCCCGCGCTGGCGGGCGAGCAGCTCACCTATGCCGACCTCGAGATGGACACGGTCGGGCACAAGGTGCGGCGCGGCGGCGAGGTGGTCGCGCTGGGGCCGACCGAGTTCCGCCTGCTCAAGCATTTCCTCGAACATCCCGGCCATGTCTTCTCGCGCGAGCGGCTGCTCGACAGCGTTTGGGGGCACGACAGCGACATCGAGAGCCGCACCGTCGACGTCCACATCCGCCGCCTGCGCAAGGCGATCAACGAGGGCGGACGCCCCGACATCATCCGCACGGTGCGCTCGGCCGGCTACGCGCTCGACACAGGGCATTGAACTTTTACAGATAGTTACAGCGGAATGGCCGTGCTCCTGCGAACGCAGGAGCCCAGCGCCGCGAAGCACCACGCTCTTTACCCTGGTTTCCCGCGCGCGCGGGAACACTGCGGCTGGTAAGCGCGCGCCGCCCCTTCTCTTCGGTGCGCCCTCGCAACGATGGACCTTTTCTCGACGCCGGATCGTTGGCCGACCCGCGTGACTTTACGCGTTTCTGACCGAACGCACGGCAGGAGAGAGAACATGAAGACGATCCTTCTGGCAGCAGCCGCCGTCATCGCCATGCCCGCGATGGCGATCGCCCAGGACACCCCGCAGCAGGCGCCGCAGACGGGCACGACCGCGCCCGATCCCACCACCGCGCCCGATGCCACCGCCCCCGCCGACGCGGCCCCCGCCCCCTCTGCCGACACCACCGCCGATCCGGCGATGAGCCAGCAGCAGGCGCCGATGCAGACCGCGCCGTCCACCGGCGACGCGGCGATGCCGCCGTCGACCACCCCCGCCTCGCCGCAGCCCGCCGCGGGCGGCGCGATGGGCACCGAGACCGCCGGCGGCTACCAGCCGTCGCAGCCCGCGCTGTCGGGCACGCCGCAGCCGGGTGCGACGGTGCGCTTCCAGCCCGCGCCCTCGCCCGACCAGGCGTTCCCGGCGCCGGCGCCCGAGGCGAACTACCCGATCTGCAAGAAGGGCCAGTATGACGGCTGCATGCAGGCGAGCGACGCTGGCGGGAAGAAGCGCGCGCGTCGTCGCTGAGCCGGCGCGGGGACGGGCTTTGCGCCCGTCCCGCACCTGATTAGGAAAGGCGCTCCATCTCGCGAGGGAGCGCCTTTCTCATGTCGATCCGCTTCGACGGACGCGTCGCCATCGTCACCGGCGCCGGGGGGGGTCTGGGGCGCCATTATGCGCTCGACCTCGCACGGCGCGGCGCACGGGTCGTGGTCAATGATCTCGGCGGCGACCGGTCGGGCCAGGGCGGCTCCGACGCGGCACAGGCCGTGGTGGAGGAGATCCGCGCCGCCGGCGGCACCGCGATGGCGAATGGCGCGAGCGTGACCGACGTCGCGCAGATGGAGGAGATGGTCGCGCGCGCGCAGGAGGCCTGGGGCGGCGTGCATATCCTCATCAACAACGCCGGCGTCCTGCGCGACCGCAGCTTCGCCAAGATGACGCCGGAGGATTTCGCCTTCGTCGTCGGCGTGCATCTGCTCGGCTCCGCCAACGCCACCAAGGCCTGCTGGGACAGCTTCCGCACCCAGGGATATGGGCGCGTGCTGATGACCGCGTCCTCCTCCGGTCTGTTCGGGAATTTCGGCCAGGCGAATTACGCCGCGGCGAAGCTGGGGCTGGTCGGGCTCGCGCGCACGCTCCACCTCGAGGGCGCGCGCTACGATATCCGCGTCAACACGATCGCCCCGGTGGCCGGGACGCGGATGACCGAGGAGCTTTTCCCCGCCGACGCCTTCGCGGCCTTCGCGCCGGAGAAGGTGGCGCCCGCCGCCCTCTTCCTGGTGAGCGAGGACGCGCCGAGCAACCAGATCGTCGGCGCGGGCGCGGGCGTGTTCCAGGCGAGCGAGATCACGCTGACCCCGGGCGTCCTGCTCGAGGGCGACGCTCTGTCGCCCGAGGGCGTCGCGGCGCATTGGGCGGCGATCACGGACCGGACCGGCGCGCTCGTCCCCGAATCGGGTGCGGCGCAGGCGATGCTGATCGACGCGGCACTCGCGCGCGGCTGACCGCGCGGCGGCGGCGTCGCGGGGCGCCGGCGGGCCCCGCTCTCAATGCGCGAAGAGCCAGGCCGCCACCTGCTCGGCGATCGGCGCGAACACGCGATCGTCGTCGCGCGCCGCGGGCGGCTCGCCCGCGTCGGAGGCGACCCGGATCGCCAGATCGAGCGGCACGCGGCCGAGGAACGCGATCCCCGCCTCGTGCGCCGCGGCCTCCGCGCCCCCGCGCCCGAACGGATCGGACACCTCGCCGCAATGCGGGCAGGCATAGCCCGCCATATTCTCGACCAGGCCGATGATCGGCACGCCCGCCTTCTGGAACAGGTCGATCGCGCGCCGCGCGTCGATCAGCGCGAGGTCCTGCGGGGTCGAGACGATCACCGCGCCGGCGGGACGATGCTTCTGCACCATGGTGAGCTGGACGTCGCCCGTCCCCGGCGGCAGGTCGACCACCAGCGTGTCGGTCACGCCCCAGTCGGCGTCGACCAGCTGCCCGAGCGCACCCGCGGTCATCGGCCCGCGCCACGCGATCGCGCGGCCCGGCTCGACCAATTGCCCCATCGACAGCAGCGGCACGCCATAAGGCGTCGCCACCGGCAGCAATACCTTGTCGCGCGCCTCGGGCCGGGTTCCCTCCACCGCCATCAGCCGCGGCTGCGACGGGCCGTAGATGTCGGCGTCGACCAGCCCGGTCCGCCGCCCCGCGCGCGCCAGCGCGATCGCGAGATTGGCCGACAGCGTCGACTTTCCCACGCCGCCCTTGCCGCTCGCGACGGCGATCAGGCGTCGTCGCGCCCGCTCGGCCGTGACCACGACCCGCACCTCATGGTCGGGCCGCGTCGCCGCCATCGTCACCGCCGCCTCCAGCGAGTCACGCGCGGTGGCGTCGAGCCCGCTGGCGTCGATCACGACCCCGATGCGACGCCCCTCGACTCGCACCGTCGCGCGCTCGCCCGCGACCGCGCGCACCGCCTGCTTCAGCTCATTCTCGTCCATGGACATGATCCGTTACGCCTCGTGTCGCGGCTTGCCACTGTTTTTCGGCCGATCCGCACTTATAAAGGCGGGATGATCATCTCGCGACGCTGGCTCCGGCGCCCCATCACCCTCGCCGCACAAAGCAACGGCCCCTGGGGCAACGACGACAATGTCGGCCCGCGCAACCCCTGGTCGGTGCCGCCCGGCGCCAAGCGCACCGGCGCCAAACCCACCGCCTTGGACGAGTTCATCCGCCGCGCGCGCGGCAGTGGCGGCGGTGGCGGCGGCGAGGGCGGCGGCCCGCAGCTGCCGCTCGGCGCCAGCCCGCGTATGCTGTGGCTGCTCGGCGTCGCCGTGCTGGTGGGGATCTGGCTGGTGCTCACCTCGATCCACCAGATCGGGCCGCAGCAGCGCGGCGTGGTCACCTATTTCGGGCGCTACTCGGGGATGCTCGAGCCGGGCATCCGCGTCACCTTGCCCGCGCCGATCGTCAACGTCACCAAGGTGGACGTCGAGCAGGTCCGCACCGACGAATTCCCGCGCGACGGCGGCGAGACCGTGCTGACCGGCGATCAGAACATCATCGATCTGGCCTATACGGTGCGCTGGCGCGTCTCGGACGCGCGCAACTACGTGTTCGAGATCAAGGATCCGCAGGAGACCGTCCGCGCCACCGCGGAGAGCGCGATGCGCGCGGTGCTGGCCACCACGACGCTCAACCAGGCGATCGGCGCGGGGCGGACCGAGATCGAGGCGCGCGTCGCCGAGACGATGCAGGAGATCCTCACCAGCTATCAGGCCGGCGTCCAGGTCCAGGGCGTGTCGATCAAGCAGGCCGCGCCGCCGCAGCAGCTCGCCGACGACTTCAACGCGGTGACCGCGGCGCAGCAGGAAGCGGTGGGCAACCTCAACAACGCCCGCTCCTACTCGCAGCAGGTGATCGCGCGCGCGCAGGGCGAGGCTTCGGCGTTCGACCAGGTGTACGAGCAATATCGCCTCGCCCCCGAGGTGACCCGCCGCCGCATGTATTATGAGACGATGGAGGCCGTGCTGGCCAAGACCGACAAGACGATCGTCGAGACCCCGGGCGTGACGCCGTATCTGCCGCTCGACCGCGGCCGCCGCTTGCAGGAGCCGAACGCGACCGCGTCGGGCACCGCGCCGGCGCAGCCGAGCGGGGGGGCGCGCTGATGCCCGTCTGGCTCCGCAATCCCGTCGCCGCCGGCCTGCTCGCGCTGGCGCTGGTGATCGTCGCCGCGGCGACCTTCGCGATCGTCCCCGAGACGCAGCAGGCGGTGGTGCTCCGCCTCAACAACCCGGTGCGCCTGATCAACCAATGGCAGCCGGGCCAGGCGATCGGCCGCACCGGCGCCGGCGTGATCGCGCGCATCCCCTTCGTCGACAAGATCGTCTGGGTCGACAAGCGCGTGCTCGACGCCGATCTCGACAACACGTTGGTGCTCTCGACCGACCAGCTGCGGCTCACCGTCGACGCCTTCGCGCGCTTCCGCATCGTCGACCCGCTGCGCGCGGTGACCTCGACTGGCAGCACCTCGAACACCGAGGAGCGGGTCGCCGACCAGCTCCGCCCCCTGCTCGGCACCGCGCTGCGCAACGAGCTGGGCAAGGTGCCGTTCGCGACCCTGCTCAGCCCCGAGCGCGGGCGCGTGATGGACGAGATCCAGGAGTCGCTCGGCCGCTCGGCCAAGCAGTACGGCGCCGAGATCGTCGACGTGCGGATCAAGCATGCCGACCTGCCCGACGGCAGCCCGCTCGAGAGCGCGCTCCAGCGCATGCGCACCGCGCGCCAGCAGGAGGCCAATACGATCCGCGCGCAGGGGCAGAAGCAGGCGCAGATCGTCCGCGCCGAGGCCGATGCGCAGGCGGCGCGGATCTACGCCGACGCGTTCAGCAAGGACGCCGATTTCTACGATTTCTATCGCGCGATGCAGAGCTACCGCCACACCTTCGGTGCCGATGGTGGCCCGCAGCCCGAGGGCAGCACCAACATCATCATGAGCCCGAACAACGGCTATCTGCGCGAATTCGAGGGCGGGCGGCGATAGAACCCGCGGCGATGTCGCGCGTTCATATTCAAACGACGTTCATCGCATGTTCGCCACAGCATGTAGCGTTCCCGCTTTATTCGACAGGGTGATTCAGAGGACATGAAGAAAGTGCGTTATGCCTACGCCCTCACCGGCGCCCTCCTGCTCGGCGGCACCGCGGCGTCGCTGACGCTGCAGAACCCGGCGACCGCGCAGGTCGCGCAGAACGAGCCGGGCGCGATCAGCGCCTCGGCCCCGCGCGGCGGCGCACCGATGAGCTTCGCCGACATGGTGGCCAAGCTCCAGCCCGCGGTCGTCAACATCTCCACCACGCAGAAGGTCACCGTCCAGCAGTCGGCCAACCCGTTCGCGGGCACCCCGTTCGGCGACCTGTTCGGCCAGTTCGGCGGCGGCGGTGGCGGTGCGCCGGTGACGCGCGAGGGCACCTCGCTCGGCTCGGGCTTCATCATCTCGGCGGACGGCTATGTCGTCACCAACAACCACGTGATCGCGCCCGCGTCGCGCGGCGCGACGGTCGAGTCGATCACCGTCACCTTGCAGGACCGCAAGGAATATACCGCCAAGCTGGTCGGTCGCGACCCGACCAGCGACATCGCGGTGCTGAAGATCACCTCGCCTGCCCCGCTGCCGTTCGTGCGGCTCGGTGATTCGAGCCGGGCGCGCGTCGGCGACTGGGTGGTCGCGATCGGCCAGCCGTTCGGGCTGGGCGGGACGGTGACCGCGGGCATCGTCTCGGCGGTCCACCGCTCGACCGGCGCCGGGCCGTTCGACACGTTCATCCAGACCGATGCCGCGATCAACCAGGGCAATTCGGGCGGCCCGATGTTCAACCTCAACGGCGAGGTGATCGGCATCAACAGCCAGATCTACTCGCAGTCGGGCGGCAATATCGGCATTGGCTTCGCCATCCCGGCGACCGAGGCCAAGCCGATCATCGACACGCTGGTGAAGGGCCAGCCGGTCAAGCGCGGCTATCTCGGCGTGGGCATCCAGCCGGTCAACGCCGACATGGCGGCGGCGCTCGGCCTGCCCAAGGACTCGGGCGAGATCATCGGCCGCGTCGAGCCGGGTGGGCCCGGCGCCAAGGCCGGGCTTCGTGCCGGCGACGTCGTCAGCGCGATCAACGGCCAGCCGGTGTCGCCGGACAAGACGCTGTCCTACCTCGTCGCCAACGCCGCGCCGGGATCGACGATCAAGCTCGACGTGATCCGCGACGGCAAGCGCCAGTCGCTCAACGCCACCGTCGGCACGCGCCCGTCGGAGGACCAGATGGCGGCGCTGACCGGCGGCGGCGGTGACGACGACGACAGCTTCGGCGGCGACGAGGGCGAGCAGGCCGCGCCCGCGTCCAACTCGCTCGGCATCACGGTACAGCCGCTGACGCCGCAGATCGCGCGCTCGATCGGCGTCGACTCGACGCTCCAGGGCGTGGTGGTCGCGGCGACCGATCCGTCGAGCGACGCCGGGCAGAAGCTGCGCCGCGGCGACGTGATCTCCTCGGTCAACTCGCAGCCGGTGCGCGCCGCCGCCGACGTGGCGCGGGCAGTGGCCGCCGCCAAGGCCGCCGGGCGACCGCAGGTGCTGCTCAACGTCACGCGCGGACGCGCGCAGGGCGTCTTCATCCCGGTGAAGATCAAGTAAGCCTGCCCATGGCAGCGTGACGGGTCGTCGCATCCTCGGGTGCGGCGACCCGTCGCCGTTCGGGGCCGCCGGCGCCCCGCAGCGCGTGCCCCCGTGACGCCGCCCCCGCCGCGTCCTATGACATAGGTGAGCGCGACCAGCGGCAGGAGCGGAACCTTGGCGGACGGCATCTTCATCGGCGCGAACGCGGGCGGGGCGCAGCCGCAATGGCTCCAGCTCGCACGCGCCAACCGCCACGGCCTGATCGCGGGCGCGACCGGCACCGGCAAGACCGTCACGCTCCAGGGCATCGTCGAGGGTTTCTCGCGCGCCGGCGTCGCCTGCTTCGTCGCCGACGTGAAGGGCGATCTCTCCGGCCTCGCCATGCCCGGCGCCGCGACCGCCAAGACCCACGCCGCCTTCGCCGCGCGCGCCGCCGAGATCGGGCTGACCGACTGGTCCTATGCCGCCTGTCCGGTGCAATTCTGGGACCTGTTCGGCGAGCAGGGCCACCCGGTACGTACCACGGTGAGCGAGATGGGGCCGCTGCTGCTCGCGCGGCTGATGGGGCTCAACGAGGTGCAGGAAGGCGTGCTGACGATCGCCTTCCAGCTCGCCGACGAGGAGCATCTGCTGCTGCTCGACCTCGACGACCTCCAGGCGGTGCTGGCGCATTGCGCCGAGCGCGCGCAGGAGCTGACCGCGCGCTGGGGCAATGTCTCCAAACAGTCGGTCGGCGCGATCCAGCGCTCGCTGCTCCAGCTGCGCAGCCAGGGCGCGACCCATTTCTTCGGCGAGCCCGCGCTCGAGCTGGGCGACCTGCTCGGCCACGACGATCAGGGCCAGGGCATCGTCAACGTGCTCGCCGCCGACAAGTTGATGGCGGCGCCGCGGCTCTACTCCACCTTCCTGCTGTGGCTGCTGAGCGAGTTGTTCGAGCAGCTGCCCGAGGTGGGCGATCTCGACAAACCCAAATTGTGCTTCTTCTTCGACGAGGCGCATCTGCTCTTCGACGACGCGCCCGACGCACTGCTCGACAAGATCGAGCAGGTGGTGCGGCTGATCCGCTCCAAGGGGGTGGGCGTCTATTTCATCACGCAGAACCCGATCGACATCCCCGACAAGGTCGCGGGCCAGCTCGGCAACCGCGTGCAGCACAAGCTCAACGCCTTCACCCCGCGCGACCAGAAAGCGGTGCAGGCGGCGGCGCAGACCTTCCGCGCCAATCCCGGGATCGATGTCGCGGCGGCGATCACCGAGCTCAGGACCGGTGAGGCGCTGGTGTCGCTGCTCCAGGCCGACGGGTCGCCCAGCCCGGTCGAGCGTACGTTGGTGCGGCCGCCGGCGAGCCGCGTCGGGCCGGTGACGCCCGAGGAGCGCAAGGTGCTGCTCGCCACCGACGCGGTCGGCGACCGCTACGACGCGCTGGTGAACCGCGAGTCGGCGGAGGAGCTGCTCTCGGCCAAGACGCAGGAGGCCGCCGCCGCGCGGGCCGCCGCGACCGCGCAGGACGAGGCGAGCAAGGCCGCCGCGCTCCAGGCCAAGGAGGAGGCGCGGCAGGCGCGCGAGCGGGTCGCGGCGCAGCGCGAGGCCGAGCGCAGCCAGCGCGCCGAAGAACGCGAGCGCGCCAACGACCCGTGGAACCGCGCGATGACCTCGGCGACGCGCTCGGCGTCGTCGGCGCTGGGACGGACGGTGGCGAACGAGGTGACCAAGGCGGTGCTCGGCGGCGGGCGGCGCGGCGGCGGTGCGTCGGGCGGGCTGCTCGGCTCGGTGGTGCGTGGGGTGCTCGGGGGATTGCTGCGGCGGTGAGCGGGGAGAGATGATCGGGCGGCGTTTCACTCCGCTACGCCCCATCAGAGAACTTCCACCCCGGCAGACACGCAGAACCTCTCCGCTCGTCGCGGAACGTACCCGTCTCCCGTCATCCCGGACGTGTTCCGGGATCCACTCCACCGCGAGAGCAACGCGCGATAAGTTCGCGGGGCGGTGGATCCCGGAACAAGTCCGGGATGACGGGAGGTTGTTGGAAAGGTCCCGCGTCCGCCGGGGCGGTGCAAGAGGTACGGGCGTCGCGCCAGCCCTCTCGCCCGCGCGCGCCATCGGCGCTACACGCCCGCGATGCCGACCTACACCGCCATCACCCACGCCGACCTCGTCGCCGCCGTCCGCGCGCTGGCCGACTCGCTCGCCGCCGCCGACTGGGCGCCGGCGCATCTGATCGGCATCGGTCGCGGCGGGCTGATCCCCGCGGTCTATCTCAGCCACGCCACCGGGCTGCCGATGCTGGCGGTGGATTATTCCTCCCAGTCGGAGGCGCTCGCCGTCGACGCGATCGAGCGGCTGGCGGCGCGGACCCGCGCGGGCGAGCCGCTGCTGTTCGTCGACGACATCAACGATTCGGGCCGCACCATCGGCCACCTGCGTGCGATGCTCGCGCGCGCCGGCGCGGCCGAGGGCAGCGTCCGCTTCGCCACGCTGATCGACAATATCGGCTCCGCGCAGCGGGTCGATTATGCCGCGCGCGTGATCGACCGCGCGGTGACCAAGGACTGGTTCGTCTTTCCCTGGGAGGCGATGGCGCCGGACAGCGCGATCGCCGCCGACGCCGCGGAGCGCCCCGAGCGGATCGCCTGAGGGTGGGAATACACGAGTTGGAGCGCCGAGCGGTTGAACTCGCCGTCGCTCGCTCGCGACAGGAGTGAACGCTTCCCTCCCAGCGTCATCCTGAACTTGTTTCAGGATCCACGGGTCCGCAGGCGCCCCCGCCGCTGGGCTTGCGGCGCCCTGGATCCTGAAACGAGTTCAGGATGACGCCAGGATGAAGGGGACGACGCGCCTCCCCGTCGACGATCGGCCGCCTGCCCTTCGCTATTTCTTGATCAGCCCGATCTCGACCAGCCGCTCGTGGAGATAGCCGTTGGCGGTGATCGGCGTCGGATAGCGATCCGGGTTCGCCGCGTTGATCGTCTGCGGCAGCGTCTCGATCAGGAAGTCGGGCGCGGGGTGCAGGAAGAAGGGCATCGAGTAGCGCGAGTGGCCGCGGCGCTCGGGCGGCGGGTTGACGACGCGGTGCGTGGTCGAGGGCAGCACGTGGTTGGTCAGCCGCTGCAGCATGTCGCCGACATTGACCACCATCGCCCCCGCCGGCGGCTTGATCGCGAGCCAGCGCCCGCTGTCGCGCTCGAGCAGCTCCAGCCCCGCCTCCTCGGCGCCGAGCAGCAAAGTGATCAGGTTGATGTCCTCGTGCGCACCCGCGCGCACGCCCTCGGCGTCGGCCGGGATCGGCGGGTAATGGAGCAGGCGCAGCACCGAATTGCCGTCGCGCACCGCCGGGTCGAACCAGTCCGGCGCGAGCCCGAGATGGCGCGCGATCGCCGACAGCAGCCGGTCGCCGGCGCGGTCGAACGCCTCGAACAGCGCGAGGAACGTGTCCTTGAACCCCTCCGGCCGCGCCGGCCAGACGTTGGCGGGCATGTCCGCGGCATAGCGATGCCCCGCCGGCAGCTCGCGCCCGACGTGCCAGAATTCCTTCAGATCGACGTGGCGGGCGTCCTTGGCGATCTCGGTCTTGAACGGCGTGTAGCCGCGCGCCCCGCCCGCGCCGGGGACGTGATAGCCGCGCTTCTCCTGTTCCGGCAGCGCGAACAGCGCCGCGGTCTCGGCCCAGGCGCGCTCGATCAGATCCTGCGGCACGCCATGGTCGGCGACGATGGCGAAGCCGAAGCGCTCGAACGACCCGCCCAGCGCGGCGGCGAAGCCGTCGGGGTCGCGGTCCTGGTCGGCGAGGCTGAGCGTGGGCACCGCGGCGGCGGGGGTATCGAGCATGACGTCGGTCCAATCGGTTGATCGCCGGGCAATAAACCTTCCCGATCCGGGTTGCTACCCGCGCGCGGCGAGGTGACAGCGCGGCGACCGCCACCTAAGCCGCGCGGCATGTCGACGCCCCCCGCCCCGCCCCTCGCGCCCCCCGTCGCCGCGCCGCCGATCCCGCTGCCCGAGTTCGTCGCGCTGATCGCGGCGCTGATGGCGCTGACCGCGCTGGGGATCGACTCGATGCTGCCCGCGCTGCCGACGATCGGCGCGGCGCTGGGCGCACCGGGGGCGAACGAGCGGCAGTATGTCATCGGCGCCTTCCTGATCGCGTTCGGCGCGGGGCAGTTGCTCCACGGCCCGCTCGCGGACCGGTTCGGGCGGCGGCGCTCGCTGCTCGCCGCGCTGGCGGTCTATGCCGTGGCGAACGCGCTCTGCGCGCTGGCGGGCAGCTTCGCGCTGCTGCTCGCCGCGCGCGTGGCCGCCGGGCTGGCGATCGCGGCGGCGCGGGTGACGACGGTGGCGATCGTGCGCGACTGTTTCGAGGGGCGCGCGATGGCGCGGGTGATGTCGATGACCTTCATCGTCTTCATGATCGTCCCCGTGCTGGCGCCCGGCTTCGGCACGGTGGTCCTGCTGTTCGGCGGCTGGCGCGACATCTTCTGGGCGGTCGGCGGCGCGACGTTGCTGGTGCTCGCCTGGTTCGCGGTCCGGATGCCCGAGACGCTCCATGCCGAGGACCGCCATCCCTTCTCGCCGGCGCGGCTCGCCGCGGGGTGGAAGCTGACGCTCAGCGACCGCTGGTCGCTCGGCTACACGCTCGCCGCGACCGGGCTGATGGGCGCGCTATACGGCTATATCAACTCGATCCAGCAGGTGATGGCGGACGTGTTCGGGCGGCCGCGGCTGCTGCTGCTGATCTTCGCCACCACCGCGGGGACGATGGCGGTGGCCAATCTCGCCAACGCGCGGCTGGTGATGCGAGTCGGCACGCGTCAACTCGGCCATGCCGCGGTGGTGACGCTGATCCTGGTCTCCGGGCTGCACCTGCTGCTGGCGCTGAACGGGCACGAGACGCTGGTCGGCTTCGCGGTGTTGCAGGCGGTGGCGATGGGCTGTTTCGGCCTCTCCAGCTCGAATTTCTCGGCGATGGCGATGGAGAAGATGGGGCATATCGCCGGCACCGCGTCGAGCGTGCAGGGCTTCACCAGCGTGACATTGGGCGCCGCGATCGGCGCCATGATCGGCCAGCATTTCGACGGCACGACGGTGCCGCTCAACGCCGGCTTCCTGTGCGCCGGCGTCGCCGCGCTGGCGATCGTGCTGGTGACCGAGCGCGGGCGGCTGTTCGCGGCGCGCTGACGGAACCGCGCGCCCTCGCCTGCCGTTCGTCCCGGCATCGTAGATGAGGAGATCGGCATGGGCGGGCAGCATATCCACGGTCAGGGTCCCGGCGACGACGGCTATGACGAGGACGGCTACGACGAGAGCCAGCGTGCCGAGATCCTCGAGGCGACGCGCGACGGCCCGAGCGACGGCACGATCATCACCGACCTCGACCCTGACACCGGCGAGGACGACGAGAGCGAGAACGAGGACGAGCTCGAGATGGTCGACGGCGAGGTCGCGGAGCAGGACGGCGATACCGACCAGGACGAGGCAGACGTCGACGAGGACGAGGTGCAGGACGAGTTCGACGACGGCAGCGTCGACGACGACGAGCTCGACGACCGCGACGACATCGCGCTGAACCCCTGAGCGCGGCCGACCGCGACCGGGCCGCGCGCGCGGTGCGCGGTCGGGCGCGGGGAACGTGGTTCGCTCGTGCGGCTTCCGCGGCGCGGTCGCACGGGCTACATGGATGATGATGCGCGCTCGCCTGCTTTGTCTCCGTCTGGCGCCGAAGCACGCGACGGGCGGCGCATCCGTCACCGCCGCGCGCCTGTCGCGTCTCCTCGCCCACCGCGACGGCGCGGCGCGCCGCTGCCCCTTCGACTGAACGGATCCTTCCATGCCCACGCTGGCGCTGCTCGTCGCGTCGAACTGCTTCATGACCGTCGCCTGGTACTGGCACCTCAAGGGCGGCATGGAGAAGCCGCTCTGGATCGTGGTGCTGCTGAGCTGGTCGATCGCCTTCTTCGAATATTGCCTCGCCGTACCGGCCAACCGACTGGGCTATGCGCACGGCTGGAGCGGCGGCCAGCTCAAGGTGACCCAGGAAGTGATCACGCTCGCGGTGTTCGCGGTGTTCGCGGTGTTCGTGCTCAAGGAGCCGCTGAGCTGGCGCTACGCCGGCGCCTTCGCCTGCCTGATCGGCGCCGCCGCTTTCATGTTCGTAGGCAAATAGCCGGGTTGACCGCGATCGGGGACCCGCTCACCCTCCCTGCATATGCTGCTGTTTCTCGCCCTGCAGGCGGCCGCGCCTTCGGCGGCGCCGCCCGAGCGCATCTCGATCCTCGTCCCCGTCGCGGACCAGCGCTGCACGCGCGAGCGCCGCGAGGGCGAGGTGGTGGTCTGCGCCGATGCGTTGCCGGACCAGTCGCTGCCGCTGCCCGCCGAAGCCGCCCCGACCGGCGCGACCCCGGTCAACCGCGACCTCACCGGCATCGGCGCCGCGCGCGCCGTGGCGACGCCGTGCGGTGCGACGCAATGGGGCTGTACGACCGGAGTCGATCTGCTCGGCATGGGCACCGCCGTGGTACGCGGGATCCAGAAATTGGTCGCGCCGCGCAGCTGCTGCGAGGCACCGGGCGAGGCCACCGATGTCGGCCTGCTCGCGCGCGACGCCGCCGGATTGTTCAAGAGCAAGCCGGCGCGACGCGAGCGGGTCGCGATCGACCTCGACGAACCCGATCTGAGCGGCCATGTGCGGCCGTGACGATCAGCGCCGGTCAGGCACGAGGGTAGCGCGCTGACGATCGCGGTCGTGGCGGAAAGCAGCGCCGGTGGCGTCGCCGCGGCACCAGCCGGTCGCTGCTGACTTCCGGATGATCGCCCGTCGGCACGGGCGATCACGTCAGTCCAGGATATGCATCCACAGCGGCTCGCCCTGCAGGCTCTGCGACCCGCGCAGCCGCTCGAGCGCGGCGGCGACGCAGCGTTCCGGCCCCTCGTGGGTGACGATCGCGACCAGGACGCTGCCGTCGGCGAGCGCGCCGCGCTGGATCAGGCTCTCGATCGACACGCCCGCGTCGCGCATCGCCGCCGCGATCTCGGCGAGCACCCCGACGCGATCCGCCACCGCGAAGCGGAGATAGGCGCGGCCGCGCCGCTCCCCCGCGGGCGCAGGCGCCGCCTCGGTCAGCGCCGCGGCGGGCATGGCGAAGGGCGGACCGAACTCGCCGCGGGCGATGTCGATCAGATCGGCCACCACCGCGCTCGCGGTCGGCCCCTCGCCCGCGCCGGCGCCCTGGAACAGCAGCCGGCCAACGAAATTGCCCTCCGCCACCACCGCGTTGGTCGCGCCGGTCACGTGGGCGAGCGGGTGGTCGGCGCGCACCAGATGCGCGTGGACCCGCTGGAAAAGCCCCGCGGCATCGGCCTCGGCGACTCCTACCAGCCGCACGCGATAGCCCAGCGCCGCCGCCTCGGCGATGTCGGCGGCGAGCAGATGACGGATGCCGCTCGCGGCGACCTGCGTGAAGGCAGGCGCGGTGCCGAATGCGAGGCTGGCGAGGATGGAGAGCTTGTGCGCCGCGTCGACGCCGTCGATGTCGAACGACGGGTCGGCCTCGGCATAGCCCAGCGCCTGCGCCTCGGCGAGCACCTCGGCGAAGTCGCGCCCCTCCGCCTCCATCTTGGAGAGGATGAAATTGCACGTGCCGTTGAGGATGCCATAGACCCGCGCGATCGCGTTGGCGGCGGCGCCCTCGCGCAGCCCCTTGATCACGGGGATGCCGCCGGCGACCGCGGCCTCGAACTTGAGCGCGGCGCCGCTGCCTTCGGCGGCCCGGGCCAGCTCGAGCCCGTGATGCGCGAGCATCGCCTTGTTCGCGGTGACGACGTGGCGACCGGCGCCGAGCGCGCGGCGCGCCAGCGTCAGCGCGGGCCCGTCGGCGCCACCGATCAGCTCGACCACCACGTCCGCCTCGGCCGCGGCGAGCGCGGCGGTGTCGTCGACCCAGTCGAAGCGCGACAGGTCGACGCCGCGGTCCTTGCTGCGGTCGCGCGCGGAGACCGCGACCACCTCGATCGGGCGCCCGGCGCGGCGCGCGATCAGATCGCGGTTGGCGTCGAGCACGCGGATCACCCCGCCGCCGACCGTCCCCAGCCCCGCCAACGCCACTCGCAACACCTGCGCCATCCCTCGGCCTCCCTTTCGCGCCAGGGTGCTAGGCGGTCGCGCCGACGCTGTCGAGCAGCGCCGCCCGCCCCCGACGATTGCGGTTAATGCAACTGAGTTTGGAATTATTGCACTTGCGTCATTCCGTGGTGCGATGCACAAAAGCCGTGCCTTTCAGGCATCCTCTCCTAAAAACTTCCCGGCCGGGCTTTGCCCGGCCTTTTTTTTGGCGCCGGCGTGGGATAGGGTCCGAATCGCCGCACAGCTTCACAATCATAATCACGCGGGCAGGATGGGATGCAGCCGGTCGGACCGGCACGCGCAGCGGGGGGAGCGGCGGGTGGACCGCTCCCTCCCGGCGGGCGAGCACGGGCGCGATCGCGCAACTCCTCGATCCTCTTACTCACATCGGTGTGCGCCAGCATCTGCCGCCCTCTGTCCTCCGACCCGTGGCTGTGCCACGGTCACGCGATGGATCACCGTCCCTCCGACATGCCGCGGCCCTCGCCGCCCATCACCGAACTCACGCTGCGCGGCATCCTGCTCGGCGGCGTCATCACGCTGCTGTTCACCGCCGCCAACGTGTATCTCGGGCTCAAGATCGGGCTGACCTTCGCCACCTCGATCCCCGCCGCGGTGATCTCGATGGCGGTGCTGCGCGCCTTCCGCGGCGCCTCGATCCTCGAGAACAACATCGTGCAGACCGTCGCCTCGGCCGCGGGCACGCTGGCGGCGATCATCTTCGTGCTGCCCGGGCTGGTGATGATCGGCTATTGGCAGGGCTTCCCCTTCCTCACCACCGCGGCGATCACCGCCACCGGCGGAATCCTCGGCGTGATGTTCTCGGTGCCGCTGCGCCGCGCGCTCGTGGTCGACACGCCGCTGCCCTATCCCGAGGGGCGCGCCGCGGCGGAGGTGCTCAAGGTCGGCGAGGAGAGCCGCAGCGGCAGCAGCGAGAGCGCGCGCGGGCTCACCGCCATCCTCGGCAGCACGCTCGCCTCCGCCGCCTTCGCCATCCTCACCCAGACGCGGCTGATCGCGGCCGAGGCGGCGACCTTCTTCCGCGTCGGCGGAGGCGCGACCGGGGTTACCGGCGGGCTGTCCTTCGCGCTGCTCGGCGCGGGGCATCTGATCGGGCTGTCGGCGGGCATGGCGATCCTGCTCGGCGTCGCGGTTGGCTGGTGGCTGGTGCTGCCGATCCTCACCGCGATGGCGCCGCAGGCGGGCGACGTCGCCGCCTGGGCCAATGGCGTATTCCGCACCGACGTGCGCTTCTTCGGCGCGGGCGTGATCGGCGTCGCCGCGATCTGGACGCTGATCCGCATCGCCGCGCCGGTAGCCGCGGGCCTGCGCGCCTCGCTCGGCGCCTCGCGGGGGGCGGGCATGGCGGTGGAGGAGCAGGATCTGCCCTTCTGGGTCGTCGCGGCCGGCACGCTGGCGACGCTGGTGCCGATCGCGCTGCTGCTCCACGCGGTGATCAGCGGCGGGCCGCTGGCAGGCAGCGAGTGGCTGCTGATCGTCGGCAGCCTGCTCTTCGTCCTGGTGGTCGGGCTCGTGATCGCGGCGGTGTGCGGCTATATGGCGGGGCTGATCGGCGCGTCCAACTCGCCCGTGTCGGGGATCGGCATCCTCTCGGTGCTCGCCGCGGCGGCGCTGCTGGCGGGCTGGTTCGGGCGCGGCGGCGCCGCGGACGAGACCGCGGCGCTGGTCGCCTATGCGCTGATCGTCACCGGCATCGTATTCGGCATCGCCACCATCTCGAACGACAATCTGCAGGACCTCAAGACCGGCCAGCTGGTCGGCGCGACACCGTGGAAGCAGCAGGTCGCGCTGGTGATCGGCGTCTGCTTCGGCTCTTTGGTGGTGCCGCCGGTGATGCAGCTGCTCTACACCTCGTTCGGTTTTGCCGGCATGCCGGGCGCGGGGCCGAACGCGCTGGCCGCACCGCAGGCGGCGCTGATCTCCGCGCTGGCGCAGGGGGTGCTGGGCGGCGACCTCAACTGGACCATGATCGGCTGGGGTGCGGCGGCGGGCGGCGTGTTCGTGCTGCTCGACGAGGCGCTCGGGCGCGCGGGGCGACTGCGGTTGCCCCCGCTCGGGGTCGGGCTCGGCATCTATCTGCCGATGTCGGCGACGCTGACCGTGGTGATCGGCGCGCTGATCGGTCACTTCTATGATGGCTGGGCCGAGCGGACGGCTGACGCGGAGGCGTCGAAGCGGCTCGGTGTGCTCACCGCGACCGGGATGATCGTGGGCGAGAGCCTGTGGAACGTGGTGTTCGCGGGGATCGTCTACGAGAGCGGCACCGACTCGCCGCTCGCGCTGGTGAGCGGGCACGAGCAGGCCGCGCTGGTGGCGGGGACGCTGCTGTTCGCAGCGGTGACCTGGGGGCTGTACCGGCGGACGCGCCGATTGGCGGTGGGGTGAGGGTCACGGCGTCAGCCGGGCGTCAGCGGGGCCTGCGCCTCGCTTCGTCATCCCGCGCCTCCCCTTCGTCATCCCGGACTTGTTCCGGGATCCAGCGTCCCGCGAACGCGTCGCGGGTTGCTCTCGCGGTGAAGTGGATCCCGGAACAAGTCCGGGATGACGGAAGATGAGAAGCGTTCTGCGACTTTCGCCAAGGTGCCGCCTTGAGCCGGGATGACGGGAAGGGGAGCGAGAGGCGTGTTCCGCTCCCGCCCCCGTCCCCGCTCCTCACATCTTGTCGAGCAGCTCGCTGATCGAGACGAAGGCGAAACCCACCGAGCTGTCGGCAATGCCATAGGGCATGAACAATTTGTCGCCGTGCTTCATCGCGCCGCAGGTGTAGACCACGTTGGGCACATAGCCTTCGCGGTCCTGGTCCGCGGCGGCGAGGATCGGTGAGCGCGTGCGGCCGATCACCCGCGCGGGATTGTCCTTGTCGAGCAAGGCCGCGCCGATGGAATATTTGCGCATCGCGCCGACGCCGTGGGTCAGCAGCAGCCAGCCCTCGTCGATCTCGATCGGCGGCCCGCAATTGCCAATCTGGACGAACTCCCAGGGGAAGACCGGCTTGAGGATCAGCTCGCCCTCGTCCCAATGGGTGAGGTCGTCGGTCTTGAGCAGGTAGAGATTCTCGCCGTCCTGCCGCCCGATCGAGAGATACTGGCCGCCGACCTTGCGCGGGAACAGCGCGATGCCCTTGTTGCGCGCCGCGCTGCCCGTCATCGGCACGAGATCGAAGGCGCGGAAGTCGCGCGTGCGCAGCAGCTCGGACTGGATCGTCGCGCCATTGTAGGCGGTATAGGTGCCGAGCCACTCGACGCTGCCGTCGTCATGCTCGAAATGGACGAGGCGCAGGTCCTCCAATCCTTTCGACTGCGCGTCGGTGATCGGGAAGATCACCGTGCCCGACAGCGTGCTGTCGCGGTGCCGGTAAACCGTCACCGGCCCGGTCGGCGGCGCTTCCTCGTCGGTGCCGATCGCGTCGGTGGCGGTGGCGAAGGGCGGCTCGGGGGCGAGCTTGAGTTCGTTCTCCGAGGTGATGATGCCCTCGCGGAAGGCGACGGAGGAGATATGCCCCTCGCCCACCGCGCGCAGGCTCATCAGGATGCGTTGCGCGCCGTCCTCCATCCCGCTCTGGTCGGGATGCGGCACCGCGCTGGGGTTCATCAGCGCCGCGGCGGCATAGCTGTATTCGTGGCAGAAATAGGCGCCGATCAGCTGGCGCTTTTCGTCGCTGATGCGGCTGCCGTCGAGCCCGTGCGCCGCCGCGATCTCGTCATAGCGGGTCATGAACACGCGGCGGGTCTGCCAGTGGCGCGCCTCGAAGTCCTTGAGCACGAGGTCGAGCTGATCGCGCGCCTCCTGCGGCGGCATGTCGAGCACCTCGGCGATCAGCCGCTCCGAGCGGCTGACGCCATTGGCGTTGGCGATCCAGCCGATGTGGAAGGGCCGCACCACGACGCGCGACGGGTCGGCATGCAGACGCAGCCGGTGGTTGAACAGCTCCAAGGACCAGCCTCGTCTTAGTGAACGACGGTACGCGCGCGATGCCGCTCAGGCGACGTCGCGCTGCGTCCCTGCCACTTTTCCGGCGCGGATTGAAAGCCCCGAAATCGCGCACGAGGCCATTTGCAGCGCCAGGATCGACTCGGCACCCTGGTTGCGGTTGAGCCCGGTCGGCATCAGCCCGTCGAAACAGCCGCCGTCGCGCTGCGTCGCCAGCGGGAGGTCGAGGTCGTTGACGCCGAGATACCAGTCGTAGGCACGCTTCGCCTCGTCGTACCAGCGCGCGTCCCCCGTCGCGTCGAACGCCGCGGCGCAGGCGTCGATCGTGGCCTGTGCCTCGAGCGGCTGCTGGTCGAACGGCAGCGGGTCGGCGTAGACGCGGCCGAAGCTCTCCGAACCCACCGCGCGGAAATGGCCCTCGGGCGCGGTCTGCTTGGCGACGATCCACTCCAGCGTGTCGATGCCGCAGGCGATCAGGTCGGGCCGCTGGAGCGCGATGCCGGCGCGCAGCATCGCCTCGGGCAGGCGCGCATTGTCATAGGCGAGCACGATCTCGAACCAGCCCCATTCGGGCCGGCGCGCCGCATCGAGCAGCTTGAGATGCTCATCGGGGAAGCGGCGCAGGATCTGCGTCGCCAGCTCGTGGCGCGGCGAGGCCTCCAACATCGCCGCGGCGCCCAGCATCGCGAAGGCCTGCGCGCGCGGGCTCTCCAGCTCGAGCGCGAGCGTCGCGGTCGAGTCGAACATCGCGCGCGCCCAGTCGCGGTGCTTGGCCTCGTGCGCGTCGCGCGCGGTGACGCCCAGTGCCCACAACGTGCGGCCGTTCGAGTCCTCGGAGCCGACGTCCTCGCACCAGGTGCGGTCGAAGTTCATGAAGTTGCGGAAGCGCCGCGCCTCTGGGTTCCAGGCATATTGCACGAACGAGGCGTAGATCGTCATCCACTTGTCGCGCGTTGCCGCGTCGAGCTCGGGGACGGCGCTCATCAGCATCAGCGCGCGCGCGTTGTCATCGATGCAATAGCCGTGGCGGCGGTCGGGCACCGAGTAGATCGAGTGCTGCAACATGCCGGTCGAGTCACTCATCCGCTCGACCGCGGCGATCTCGGGAGGCAACACCTTTGTGTCGGTCTCGCCGCCGCCGCGGAGGCGCCGCGGCTGGGTCGCGATACTCGTCGCGATCTCGTCCATTGCTTGCTCCACTACACGAGGCCAGATCATCGTGCGGCCACGCGCATAGGCACGCGAGGACAGACGTCCGAGGTTGCGGGCGCTGCCCAGAAGATTGTTGATCTCGCGCGCGAAGGCGGCGCTATCGCGGAAATCGACCAGCACCCCGTGCCCGTCCGCCAGGATCTCAGTGGCGTGGACATAGGGCGTCGAGATCACCGCCTTGCCGACGCCGACGGCGTAGCTGAGCGTGCCGCTCGTGATCTGAGCCGGGTTGAGATACGGCGTGGCATAGATATCCGCCGCCTGAAGATGGTCGATCAGCTCGTCGTGATCGACGAAGGCGTCGATGAAGGCGACATTGTCGCCGACGCCGAGCTCGGCCGCGCGCGCCTTGAGCGAGTCGCGATACTTCTCGCCCTCGTGCGCGACCAGATTGGGATGGGTCGCGCCCAGCACGATGTACATCGCGTCGGGGTTCTTCTCGACCACCGCGGGCATGGCCTCGACGATCGTCTCGATCCCCTTGCCCGGCGCGAGAAGGCCGAAGGTGAGGATCACGCGCTTGCCGTCCCAGCCGAAGCGCGGTTTGAACGCGTCCGGCTCGGCGAACGGCCGGTCGGGCACGCCGTGCGGGATCACCGCGATCGACTTGGGGCTGGCGCCGTAGACGCGCTCGAGGATCTCGCGGCCGCGCTCGGCCATCACGATCACCTTGGCGGCGCGCCGCAGCAGCCCTTCCAGCACGGTGCGCTCGGCCGTGCTGGGCTTCTCCAGCACGGTGTGGAGCGTCACGATCAGCGGGATCGTCAGCCGGTCGAGCAGCGCGAAGATATGGCCGCCCGCCTCGCCGCCGAAGATGCCGTACTCGTGCTGGAGCCACAGCACCTGCGCCCCACTCGCCTCGATCCGCCGCGCGGTGGCGACATAGGCGGAGAGGTCGTGCTGCGGGATCGCGGCGGTGACCGCCTCGGGATAGGCATAGCGCCCCGGGTGATCGTCCATCGCGTAGACGTCCACCTGCGTATCGGGGAAACGCTCGCGCAGTGCCTGGTAGGTGTCGGTCGTGAACGTCGCGATGCCGCACTGTCGCGGCAGGAAATTGCCGATCAGCGCGATGTGGTTGACGTCCTGCGGAACGGCCGACTGATTCATCCTCATACCTTCGCTGGTGCAGCACGGACGCCACGCGACGCCGTGCCTCTCTTCTGAACCAGCCATGAAAGGATTGGTTGCAGTTTTGCTGCACCGCGGGAGACCCGAACCGACTGATCCGGATCAGCCGCGCCCGCGATACGGAGCGACGCCCTGATCGGGCAGCCACAGGTCGGCCGGCGGCGCGGCCGACTGCCAGAAGACGTCGATCGGCATACCGCCGCGCGGGTACCAATAGCCGCCGATGCGCAGCCAGCGCGGGCGCATCTCCTCGTACAGCCGCTGGCCGATGCCGACGGTACAATCCTCATGGAAGGCGGCGTGGTTGCGGAACGCGCCGAGGAACAGCTTGAGCGACTTGGATTCGACGATCGTCTCGCCGGGCACATAGTCGAGCACGAGGTGCGCGAAGTCGGGCTGGCCCGTTACCGGGCAGAGCGAGGTGAACTCGGGCTGGGTGAAGCGCACCAGATAGGTCTGGCCGGGGCGCGGGTTGGGGACATAGTCGAGCACCGCCTCCTGCGGCGAGGCGGGGAGCGAGCTGTTCTGGCCAAGGTGCATCGGGGTCATGCGCGCGCACATAGGCGCGCGCGGCGCGGAATGCGACCTGTTGCCGCACCGCGCGCGCGGCCTATGAGAGGGACATGGATCCACTCGTCTCCGCCGAATGGCTCGCCGACCAGCTTGGCGCCCCCGACCTGCGCGTGCTCGACGCCAGCTACGACGCGCTGCTGCCCGGCGAGCCGCCGCGCGACCACGCCGCCGAGTATCGCGCCGGCCATGTGCCGGGCGCGCTCTACATGGACCTCGCCGGCTTCTCCGACGCGGCGAGCGACCTGCCCTCGACCCTGCCGGGCGCGGCGCAGTTCGCCGCGCGCGCCGCCCGGCTCGGGATCGATCGCGCCACGCGCATTGTGCTCTACGACGACGCGCCCCATCATACCGCGGCGCGCGCCTGGGTGATGCTGCGCGCCTTCGGTTTCGATCGGGTCGCGCTGCTCGACGGCGGACTGGCGGCGTGGAAGCGGGCGGGTCTCCCGCTGGAGCAGGGCGACGCTGCGGTGCCGCCGCGCGCGATCGACGCCGGCGCTGGAACGGCGGGGCTGCGCGACCTCGCCGCGATGCGCGCGATCCAGCAGGACGCGAGCGAGCAGATCGTCGACGCGCGCTCGGCGGCGCGCTTCACCGGCGCGGAGCCGGACCCGCGCGCGGGCGTCGCCCCGGGCCACATCCCCGGCGCGCGCAACCTGCCCTACAAGCGGCTGTTCGACGAGGACGGCCGGTGGAAGCGCGGCGAGGCACTCGCCGCCGCCTTCCGCGACGCCGGGGTAGACCTCGACCGGCCGATGGTCATGACCTGCGGCTCGGGCATCACCGCCAGCGTGCTCGCCTTCGGCGCGCATCTGCTCGGGCGCGACGCCGCGGTCTATGACGGTAGCTGGACCGAGTGGGGCGCGGACCCGAGCACCCCCAAGGCGACGGGGGCGGCATGAGCGACCGGCCGGTCAAGCCCGCCACGCGCGTCGTCCAGACCGGGCGCCGCGACGAGTGGACTGGCGGCGTCGTCAACACGCCGGTGTGGCGGGCCTCGACGATCCTCTACAACGACGTCGCGCACCTGCGCGCGACCGGCGCGCGCGACACGCACCACCGCCTGTTCTACGGTCGCCGCGGCACACCGACGCAGTGGAGCCTCGCCGACGCGCTCACCGAGCTCGAGCCCGGCGCCGAGGCGACCTTCCTCTATCCCTCGGGCGTCGCGGCGATCGCGGCCTGCCTGCTGACGCTGCTGTCGCCCGGCGACGAGCTGCTGCTGGTCGACAGCGCCTATGATCCGACCCGCTCGCTCGCCGACAAGCTGCTGGCGCGGATGGGCATCACCACCCGCTACTATGACCCGCTGATCGGCGCAGGTATCGCCGAGCTGATCGGCGATCGCACCCGCGTGATCTTCATGGAGAGCCCCGGCAGCCTCACCTTCGAGGTGCAGGACGTGCCCGCGATCGTCGCCGCGGCCAAGGCACGCGGGGTGGCGACGGTGATCGACAACACCTGGGCGACGCCGCTGCTGTTCCCGGTGATCGGGCTCGGCGTCGATTACTCGGTGCTCGCCTGCACCAAATATGTCGGCGGCCACTCGGACGTGATGATGGGCTCGGTCACCGCGGCGCCGGGGCGGTTCGCGGCGCTGCGCGATACCAGCTTCCAGCTCGGTCAGGTGATCAGCGCCGACGACGCTTTCCTCGGCAGCCGCGGGCTGCGCACGATGGCGGTGCGACTGGCGCAGCACGAGCGTAGCGCGCTGACCGTGGCGCGTTGGCTGGAGGCGCGGCCCGAGGTGGCGCGGGTACTTCACCCGGCGCTGCCGTCGTGCCCCGGGCACGAGCTGTGGCAGCGCGACTTCGCGGGCGCGTCGGGGCTGTTCTCGTTCGTGCTCGCCGGGGGGAGCGACGCGGCGCGCGCGGCGCTGATCGACTCGCTCGAGCATTTCGGCATCGGCTATAGCTGGGGCGGGTTCGAGAGCCTCGCGGTGCCGATCGACCCGCAGCGGCATCGCAGCGCGACAGTGTGCGGGTTCGAGGGGCCGCTGGTGCGGCTGCAGATCGGGCTGGAGGATCCGGACGACCTGATCGCCGACCTGGAGCGCGGGCTCGCGGCGTGGCGCGGGGTGATGGAACGGTAGAGGTAAGGCGCGGCTAGTAGGCGTCACCTTCATACCCGTCATCCCGGCCTTGAGCCGGGATCCATGGTGCCGCTCACACGCCGGCTGCGACGCTCGCGGCACGATGGATGCCGGGTCAGGCCCGGCATGACGGTCGGAGGTCGCGAACGTCCCGACCTCTCCCGTGCTCCTGCGCACGCAGGAGCCCAGAGCCACGAGCGTTACTCCTGCGGCCCTGGGCTCCGGCGTTCGCCGGAGCACGGCCCCGTCATCAAGATGCGCGGCCCCGGCGTTGAGATGAGGCTCGGCCCCCGCGCCCTTACTGCTGCGGTGTCGTCGTCGGCGTGGCACGCGCCGGCGTCGCCGGTGCCGCAGCCGGTGCGCTCGCGGCGCCGCCCGCGCTCGCGCGCGCGTCCTGGCCGTCGCCCTGCGGCGCGGCGATGATGTCGCGCGTGGTCTGGCCCTTGTCGACGACGTTCGTCTTCGGGTCGCCCGCCTCCGAGCGGATGCCAGCGGGCGCAGCGCCGGTGCCGCCGGCCTGGTCGACCACGCCGGCTTCGGCCGCGCTGCGCTGCGCCGGGCCGCCGAACAAAGCGTCGATCGCCTGCGCCTGCGGGTTGTTGCCCTGGGTGCGCGCGGCGCCCGGCTGCGGCGGCACCAGCGCGAAGTCGGGCGGGATGATCAGCGGCGCCTGGCGCGCCACCGCGAACTCGTCGGGGCGGGCGCGGTCGTAGCCGCGCTTGCCGCAGCCGGCGAGCAGGGCGAGCATCGCCACACCGGACACCGCGACGACAGACTTACGCATGGACATTCTCCGAAGGATCGGGGCGCTTCTCGCGGATCAGGAGCGCGCGCACCAGCAGAATCAGCACGCCGATCGTAATCGCGGCGTCGGCGACGTTGAAGACCAGGAAGGGCCGCCACTCACCGAAATGGAGGTCGGCGAAGTCCACCACATAGCCCAGCCGCACGCGATCGAGGATGTTGCCGAGCGCCCCGCCCAGCACCAGCCCCAGCGCGGCCTGCTCGCCGGTCTTCTCCTCGCGGACCATCCACACCGCCACCGCCACCGCAATCGCGCCGGTGAAGGCGACGAGCAGCCAGCGCATCGTGTCGGTCTCGGCGCGCAGCATGCCGAGCGACACACCCTCGTTCTTGGTGAAGCGCAGGTCGAAGATCGGCAGGATCTCGCGATAGGCGCCGAGGAAGTCGATCGCGAGCGGGCCGGTGACGACCCATTTGACGAGCTGGTCGACGACGAAGACGACGAGCGCGATCGCGAGCCCGAGGCGCGGCAGCGACCGGCTCACGCGCCCTCCCCCACCACCACGGCGCAGCGGTCGCACAGCGCGTCGTCGACCGTCACCTCGGGCAGGTGCCGCCAGCAGCGGCCGCATTTGTGATAGTCGGTCCGGGTCACGTCGACGCCATCGGCCGGCGTCACCTTCGCCACGATGAATGCCTCGGCGAGCTGCGCGGCGTCGAGCGGCAGGTCGGGCACGGTCACCTCCGCCTCGAGGCTGGAGCGCACCGTCTTCGCGCGGCGCAGCGGCTCGATCGCCTCGGTGACGCGGACGCGCAGCGCGCGCACCGCCTGCCAGCGCGCCGAGAGGTCCTCGGCGGCCGGATCGGGCAGCAGCGGCCACTCGAGGAAGTGAACCGAGCTCGCCTCGTCGGGGAAGCGCGCCTGCCACACTTCCTCGGCGGTGAAGACCAGCACCGGCGCGGCGTAGCGCACCAGCGCGTGGAACAGCACGTCGAGCACGGTGCGGTAGCTGCGGCGCTTCACGTCGTCGGCGGCGTCGCAGTAGAGCGAGTCCTTGCGCACGTCGAAGAAGAAGGCCGACAGGTCCTCGTTGGCGAAGTCGGCGAGCAGGCGGACGTAGCGGTTGAACTCGAAGCCGCGCGCCGCCTCCCGCAGCTCCATGTCGAGGGCGTGGAGCAGGTGGAGCACGTAGCGCTCCAGCTCGGGCATCTCGGCGACGGGGACGCGCTCCTCCTCGGCGAAACCGTCGAGCGCGCCGAGCAGGTAGCGGAAGGTGTTGCGCAGCTTGCGGTAGGAGTCCGAGGCGGTGGCGAGCACCTCCTTGCCGATCCGGATATCGTCGAAATAGTCGGTCGACACCGCCCACAGCCGCAGGATATCCGCGCCCGACTCGCCGATCACCTTGAGCGGGTCGACGACGTTGCCGAGGCTCTTCGACATCTTGCGGCCCTGGCCGTCGAGTGCGAAGCCGTGGGTGAGCACCGCGTCATAGGGCGCCCGTCCGCGCGTGCCGCAGCTCTCCAGCAGCGACGATTGGAACCAGCCGCGATGCTGGTCCGACCCCTCGATATAGAGGTTGGCGCGCGTGCCTTCCCCGTAGCGGGCCTCGACGACGAAGGCGTGGGTCGACCCTGAGTCGAACCACACGTCGAGGATGTCGTTCACCGGCTCATAGTCGGCGAGGTCATGCGCCTCGCCGAGAAGGACCTGATGGTCGGCGGTGAACCAGGCGTCGGCGCCGCCGTCGCGGAAGGCCGCGACGATGCGCGCGTTGACGGCAGCATCGTTGAGATACTGGCCGGTGGCGCGGTTCACGTACAGCGCGATCGGCACGCCCCAGGCGCGCTGGCGGCTGATCACCCAGTCGGGGCGCCCTTCCACCATCGAGCGGATGCGGTTCTCCGCGCGCGGCGGCACCCACTGGGTCCGCGCGATCGCGTCGAGCGCGAGCTGGCGGAGTGTGGGGGCGTTGCCACGCTCGGCCCCGTCCGCCGTACCGGCCCCGGCGGAGTCACCCGCCGCCGCGCCGCTCGCCACGTCCATCGGGATGAACCACTGCGGGGTCGCGCGGAAGATCACCTTCGCCTTGGAGCGCCACGAGTGCGGGTAGCTGTGCTGGAAGTCGTCGCTCGCGCCGAGCAGCGCGCCCGCCGCGCGCAGGTCGGTGCAGATCGGCCCCTCGCTCGCCACGAACTTCTTGTTGATCACGCTGCCCTGCCCGCCGAGCCAGGCCCAGTCGGCGCGGTAGAAGCCGGCGGCATCGACCGCGAACACCGGCTCGATGCCGTTGGCCTTGCACAGCAGGAAGTCGTCCTCGCCGTGATCGGGCGCCATGTGGACCAGCCCGGTGCCGGCGTCGGTGGTGACGAACTCGCCCTCGAGGAACGGCCGCGGCGTGGCGAAGAAGCCGCCGAGGTGGTGCATCGGGTGGCGCGCGGTCGCGCCCTCCAGCACCGGGCCTTTGATCAGCGCGACGATCTTGCCCATCGGGATGCCGGTGCGCTTGGTGAAGGCGGGCAGCAGCGGCTCGGCGACGAGATAGCGCCGGCCCTCGTGCTCGAACTGGAGATAGTCGATCGCCGAACCATAGGCGAGCGCCTGGTTGACCGGGATCGTCCAGGGCGTGGTCGTCCAGATCACCGCCAGCGTGCCCGCGAGGCCCGGATATTCGGGGCAGTCGCTCACCTCGAAGCCGACGTCGATCTGGGTCGAGACCACGTCCTCATACTCGACCTCGGCCTCGGCCAGCGCAGTCTTCTCCACCGGGCTCCACATCACCGGCTTGGCGCCGCGATAGAGCTGGCCGCTCTCGGCGAACTTGAGCAGCTCGCCCGCGATCACCGCCTCGGCCTCGTAGCGCATGGTGAGATAGGGGTTGTCCCAGTCGCCCATCACGCCGAGCCGCTGGAACTGCTCCTTCTGGATCTGTACCCAATTGTCGGCATAGGCGCGGCACTCGGCGCGGAACTGCGCGACCGGCACCTGATCCTTGTCGAGCTTCTTGGCGCGGTACGCCTCCTCGACCTTCCACTCGATCGGCAGGCCGTGGCAGTCCCAGCCGGGCACGTAGGGCGCGTCATAGCCCATCAGCGAGCGGCTGCGGACGATCACGTCCTTCAGCACCTTGTTCATCGCATGGCCCATGTGGATGTCGCCGTTGGCGTAGGGCGGGCCGTCGTGGAGGATCCAGCGCTCGCGCCCCTGGCGCTGCTCGCGCAGGCGATCGTACAGCCCGATCCGCTTCCAGCGGTCGAGGATCGCGGGCTCCTTCTGCGCGAGCCCCGCCTTCATCGGGAAGTCGGTCTTCGGCAGGAAGACGGTGTTGCGCCAGTCGCGCGGCGTGTCGGGTGCGTCGGCCATGTGGGGCATGGCCTTAGCGCCGCGTCAGCGCGCCAGCAACGCCCGCGCGGTAGCGCAGTCCGAGTCCATCTGCGCCACCAGCGCGTCGAGCGTGTCGAACTTCGCCTCCGGGCGGATATAGTCGATCAGCTCGACCTCGAGCTCCTGGCCGTAGAGATCGCCCGAGAAGTCGAAGAAGAAGGGCTCGAGCAGCTCCTTGGGCGGGTCGAAGCTGGGGCGGATGCCGAGATTGGCGGCGCCGTCGAGCACGCGCCCGTCCGCCAGCCGCCCGCGCACCGCGTAGATGCCGTAGGCGGGGCGCAGATATGTGCCCATGTCGAGGTTGGCGGTGGGATAGCCGATCGTGCGGCCGAGCTTGTCGCCGTGCTGCACCACCCCCTCGATCGCGAACGGCCGGGTGAGCAGCCGCGCCGCGCCGCGCGGGTCGCCCGCGCCGAGCGCGGCGCGGATCCGCGTCGAGGAGACGGGTTCGCCGTCGAGCATCACCGCGCCGACGGTATCGACCGAGAAGCCGTGCGCCGCGCCGGCGGCGCGCAGCGTGGCGATGTCGCCGCTCTTGCGGTGGCCGAAGGTGAAGTCCTCGCCGGTGACGACGCCGCCGACGCGCAGCGCGCCGATCAGCCGCTCGGCGACGAAGGCGTCGGCGTGGAGCCCGGCGAGCGCCTCGTCGAAGTGGAACACGACCATCGCGTCCGCACCCGCGGCGGAGAACAGACGCGCGCGCTGGTCCAGCGTGGTGAGCCGGAACGGCGGCGTGTCGGGGCGGAAGTAACGCACCGGGTGCGGGTCGAAGGTGGCGACCAGCGCGGGCCGCCCTTCCGCGCGCGCGCGCTCGACCGCGCGGCCGACGACCGCCTGGTGACCGAGGTGAAAACCGTCGAAATTGCCCAGCGCGACGATCCCGCCGGCCAGCCCGGCCGGCACCGCCGAGCCGCCGTCAAGCCGCTCCATGCGCGGCGCCTTAGCGGCTCGGCCGGCGCGGTGCCAGCGTCACCGTGCCAGCGTGACGAAGTCGTAGGCGGGACGCTCGCCCTCGACCGCGTGCGACTCGCGCGCCAGCTCGCGCCAGCCGGTGAAGGCCGGCACGATCGCGTCGCCCGCGGGTTCGGCATGGACCTCGGTGAGCTCGACACGATCGGCGCGGTCGCGCAGCAGCGCGAAGATCTCGGCGCCGCCGATCACCGCGACGCGCGCGTCCGGGTCGCCGCCGCGCGCGAGCGCGAGCGCGGCGTCGGGCGTATGCGCCACCTCGGCGCCTTCAGCCCGCCACATCGGGTCACGCGTGAGCACGACATGGCGGCGGCCGGGCAGCGGCGCGGGGAAGCTTTCGAAGGTCTTGCGCCCCATCACCATCGCCTGTCCCATCGTCAGCGCCTTGAAGCGCCGGAGATCGGCGGGGAGGTGCCAGGGCAACCGACCGTCGACACCGATGACGCCGTTGTCGGCGCGCGCGAGCACGAAGGTGATCATGCCGCGCCCTACCCCGCGCCGCGCGCGCGATCCAGCCACGGCGACGCTGTCCTACGTCGTCCAACTTCTGCGACGCGCGCGCTGCACGGCAGGAGATGCGGACATGCGGGATCTGGTGGAACAGGTGATCGACGGTCAGGGCCGCCGCGGCGCGGTGGCCGGCGGCGCCCGTCGCGGGCGCACCGTCACCGTCAACCGGCGCGAGTCGCCGTTGTCCTGGCTGGCGGCGCGAGGGTTGATCGACGCGCGCCAGAACGAGGCAGGCGAGCGGCTCCGCGCCGATTACGAGCGGGCCGCGCTGGCGCCCGCGGTGACGATGCGCTGGGTGCCGCGGGTCGACGGCGGCACCGCAGAGTCGATGCACCCGACCGAGGCGTGCGTCGCGGCCAAGCGGCGCTTCGACGCCGCCATCGCCGACTCGGGTCGCGGTCTGGCCGATATCCTGTGGCGCGTGGTCTGCGCGGGCGAGTCACTCCCCGACAGTGAACGCGCGCTCGACTGGCCCGCGCGCAGCGGCCGACTGGTGCTGTCGCTCGCGCTCGACCGGCTCGCGGATCATTACCGCTTGCCCTGACGCAGCGCGCGCAACAGATAGGCGCGATGCGGCTGCGCTTCATCAAATGTCACGGCTCCGGCAACGATTTCCCGCTGATCGACGGGCGCGCGCTCGCGCTCGACGAGGCAGCATGGTCGGCGGTGGCCCGCGCGCTGGCGGATCGCGCCGGGCCGGTCGGGGGTGACGGGCTGCTCGTGCTCACCGCGGGCGACGCGCGTGCCGCCTTCGGGATGCGGATGTTCAACAGCGACGGCAGCGAGGCCGAGACGTGCCTCAACGGCCTGCGCTGCGTCGCGCGCGCGGGCTTCGCCGCGCTGGGGATCGACCGCGCGACGGTACGGCTCAAGACCAGCTACGCCGAGGTGGAGCGCGCCGCGCCGCTCGCCCCGGGTGTCTATACCGTGGCGGAGACCGCCGGCCCCGCCTCGCTCGACGCCGCCGCCTGGCCGCTGCACGACGCGCCCGCGCGGATCGTCGACGCGGCGGTGCCGCCGCTGCCCAGCACGCGGCGCTTCACCGCGGTGGCGATGCCCAATCCGCATCTGGTCGCCTTCGTCGATTCGGTCGACGAGGCCGAGCTGGTCGCGGTCGGCAGCGCCTGCGAGGCCGCCCCGGCGTGGCTGCCGCGGCGCGCCAACGTCTCCTTCGTCGAGCGCCGCGCGGCGGATGCGCTGTACGTCCGCACCTTCGAGCGCGGCGTCGGCCTCACCGACAGCTGCGGCAGCGCGATGGCGGCCTCCACCTATGCCGCCGGGCTGACGGGACGGATCGCCTTCGATCGCGACGTCACCGTCTACAATCGCGGCGGGCTGGTGCGCGCGCGCGCCACCGCGGCGGGCATGGTGACGCTCCACGGCAACGCCACCTGGGAATGGGAGGGCTCGGCCGAGATCGACCTCGCCCGCGCCAGCGCGGGTGCGCTGGAGGTGGAACGCCACGCCGACGACGAGATCGCCGCCTGGGCCGGGGTGGTCGCGGCGATCGACTGAGCTGCCGCCTCCCGGCCGTGCTCAGGCGTCGACCGGATGGTGCCCCAGCATCGACGCGATCTTGGCCGCCAGCGCATCGATGTCGAACGGCTTGGCGATCATGTCCATGCCGGGATCGAGAAAGCCCGAGCGGACCAGCGCTTCCTCGGCATAGCCCGTCACGAACAGCACCTTCAGCTCGGGCATCTGCGCGCGCGCGCGGGCCGCGACCTGACGGCCGTTGAGCCCCGGGAGCCCGACGTCGGAGACGAGCAGCGCGATCGGCGGCCGCCGCTCCAGCAGCGCCACCGCCTCCTGCCCGTCCACCGCCTGGAGCACGCCGTAGCCGAGCCCCTCCAGCACGTCGACGACGAGCATCCGCACCGCGGGATCGTCCTCCACCACCATCACCTGCTCGCCGGCGCGGGCGCGCACGCCGATCGCGCGCGGCTCGGTCGACGGACGGGCCGCCTCGCGTGCGCGCGGCAGATACAGCGTCACCGTCGATCCCTCGCCCAGGGTCGAGGCGATCCGCGCGTGACCGCCGGTCTGACGCGCGAAGCCGTAGATCATCGACAGCCCCAGCCCCGTCCCCTGCCCGATCGGCTTGGTGGTGAAGAAGGGGTCGAACGCCTTGGCGATCACCTCGGCGGCCATGCCCGTGCCGGTGTCGGACACGCTCACCGCGACGTAGTCGCCCGGCGCGAACTCGGCCATCCCCGCCCCCGCCGCCGCATCGAGCGTGGCGGCGGCGGTCGCGATCGTCAGCGTCCCGCCCGCGGGCATGGCATCGCGCGCGTTGATCGCGAGGTTGAGCAGCGCGCTCTCGAGCTGGTTGGCATCGGTGGTGGCGTGCCACACCGCCGGATCGAGCCCCAAGGTCAGCGCGATATGCTCGCCCAAGGTGCGGCGCAGCAGCTCCTCGACACCGAGCACGACGCGATTGACGTCCACCGCCTGGACGTCGAGCGACTGGCGCCGCGAGAAGGCCAGCAGCCGTTGGGTCAGCCCCGCGGCGCGCTGGGCCGAGCTGGTCGCCGCGTCGATGTAGCGATCGACGCGGTCGCTGCGGCCTTCGGCGACATAACGGCGCAGCAGCTCCAGGCTGCCGATAACGCCGGTGAGCATGTTGTTGAAATCATGGGCGATTCCACCGGTGAGCTGGCCCACCGCCTCCATCTTCTGGCTCTGCCGCAGCTGTTCCTCGGCCTTGGCGAGCGCCTCGGCCTGCGCGTGCGCCGCGGTGACGTCGCGCACCACCGCATAGATCAGCGCGTCGCGCGGCACCGCATTCCAGCTGAACCAGCGATACTGGCCGTCGCGCGCGCGATAGCGGTTCTCGAAGCCGAACACGCTCTCGCCCGCGCGCATCGCCGCCAGCGCCGCGACGGTCGCGGCCTGGTCGTCGGGATGGACGAAGTCGAGGAAGGAGCGCCCCGCCATTTCGCTCGCCTGCCAGCCCAGCACCTCGGTCCAGGCCGGGTTGGTCTCGCGGACGCGACCGTCGATCCCCGCGACGCACAGCAGGTCAGGGGTAATCCGCCACATCTGGTCGCGCTCGCGCGTGCGCTCGGCGACCGCGACCTCCAGCCCCTCCTTGGTCCGCTCGAGCGAGCGCTCGACCTCCTTGCGCTCGGTCTGGTCGAGCATCGCGCCGATCATCCGCACCGCGCGCCCGGCCGCGTCGCGGATGACATAGCCGCGGTCGCGAACGTCCGCATAGCCGCCGTCGCCGCGTTGAAAGCGATATTCGGCGCCCCAGTCGCTGCCGCTGCCCGCGATCACCGCGTGGATATCGGCGTGGATGCGCGCGCGATCGTCGGGATGGACCCGCTCCAGCCACCACGCCCCGTCGGTACGCAGATCGACCGGACGGTGGCCGTAGCCGGTGGTCAGCGCCTCGTTCCACAGGACGTGGTCGCACACCAGATCCCAGTCCCAGATCGCGTCATTGGTGGCGCGCACCGCCAGCCGCAGCCGCTCCTCGGTCTGGCGCAGCGCTGCGTCGCCGCGACGATCCGCCGTGACGTCGCGCACCATGCCGATCAACCGCACCGCCACGCCGCGCTCGAAGAAGGCGAGCCCCTGCGCGTGGACGTGGCGCTCGATCCCGTCCTCGATCCCGATAGTGCGATATTCGGTGTCGAAGCGGCGCGAGCTGTCCGGCGCGAGCGCGGCGGCGACCGCGGCCACGGCCTGCTCGCGATCGTCGGGGTGCAGGCCGGCGACGAAGCTGCCCGCGTAGCTCACCGTCGTGCCGGGCGAGAGCCCGAACAGCGCGCGACAGCGATCATCCCATTCGAGCAGGTCACGCTGCGGCCAGTAATCGAACCGCCCCAGTTGCGCGGCGCGCGTGGCGAGTTCGAGCTGCTCGCGGCTCGACGCCAGTGCGGCGCGCGATTCATGGTCGCGTGTCACATCGACCGCGCTGCCGAACCATTCCACGATCGCGCCCGCGGCGTCGAGGATCGGCACCGCGCGCGACTGGATCCAGCCGATGCTGCCGTCGACGTGGCGGAAACGATGCTCCAGCTCGAACGGCGCGCGCGCCGCGACCGCGGCGTCGAACTGCGCGCGCACCACCGCCTGATCCTCGGCCGGGATGTAGGTGGCGACCCAATCGGCGGCGGGGCGGCGCGCGTCGGCGAGGAAGCCCGCACCGTCGAGCGAGAGCAGCTCGCTCCAATCCGGGCTCATGCGATAGATCGCGTCGGCGCGCGCCCCGACGAGCGCGCGGAAGCGCGTCTCGCTGGCGCGCAGCTGCTCGCTCTCGGCCGCCAGCCGCAGCTCGTTGCGGACCTTGTCGGTGACGTCCAGCGCGACGTCGAGGAAACCCGCCACCGCGCCGTCGTCGTCGCGCAGCGCGCTGTAGGAGAAGCTCCACCACGTGTCCTCGGGCACGCCGTTGCGCGTCATGCGGAAATAACGGTCGCGCTCGAGCACGGGGCGATCCGCCATCGCCGCCTCGATCAGCGGGGTCAGCTGATCCCATAATTCGGGCCAGACCGTGCGCATCGGCCGGCCGAGCGCGTCCGGGTGCCGCGCCCCCAGCATCTCGGCATAAGCGTCGTTGTAGAGGAACGTCAGCTCCGGCCCCCAGGCCGCGCACATCGCGAAGCGCGAGGCGAGCATGATCTCCACCGTGGTCCGCAGCGCGGCGGGCCAGTCGGCGCGCGGCCCCAACGGCGTGCGCGACCAATCGAGCGAGCGGAAGGCGGCCCGCATCGACGCGGCTTCGGGCTCTTGGTCGGCTGCCATGCCGGCGTGATAGCCATATCGTCGGGATAAGTCATGATGGTGGCGGCCAATCTACCGCAACCGACGGCGCGGCTTCCCAGCGCGGCACCCTCGCGCGCATCTTGGTTGATGACAGCTCAACCAGCTTCTCGCATCTCCTGGATCATGTCGCCGGATCGATTCGCCAAACTGACGACCCGGCAACGGGAATCGCTTCGGCTCTACCATCAGCGCTATCGCGTGAAGGAGATCGCGCGCGCGCTCGCCATCTCCGAGAATACGGTCAGCGGCTATCTCACCGAGGCGACCGCGCTGCTCGACGTCGGTGGCCGCCCCGCCGCCGCGGCCGCGCTGGCCGCGCACGAGGCCGCCCACCCGGAAACGAGGGGTCGTTTCTCGGTGGGCGACCCCACCCCGCGGCCCGACGCAGAACCGTCGTCGCCGGGCGATGATGCACCGGCACCGGCCGCCGCGGCCGGGCCGCGGTCGGCGCCACACGCCCCCGGTCCGCTGCGGCTGCCGTTCCGCAACGGGGATGGTAATGACCTCACAATCGCTCAGCGCCTCTTCTGGCTCGGCGCCATCGTTTTCGCACTCGTCACCGGCTTCGGTCTTTTCGCTCTCTTCGTCCGCACCCTCAGCGACGTCGTCGCGCAGCTCGCGCGGTGAGCGCGTCTCGACCGAGGTCACCGCGGTGGCCACGTTGCTGCGCGAGCTCGAGGTGCTGCAGGATCGCGCCTTCGCGGTCACCGGGCGACTCATGGCGGCGCTCATCGAGGCGCGGCTCGAGCAGAATATCGCGCCCGTCGTCGGCAAGTCGATCCGCGCCGGGATCAGCGACGTCGCGGTCCAGATCAGCGCCGCGCAGGGCGCCACCGCCGACGTGCACCGCCTGCTCGAGGCGCTGGCCAAGGCGCGCGGGATCGACGTGCGGCTGTACGGCGATACCGACAAGCAGGATCCCTCGTTCGCGCCGCGCGGCTGAGCCGCGACGGTACGATCGTGATCAACCATATCGGGAAAGCGGCCGATGACGCGCGTGCTCGTCTTCGCCGCGGTGCTCTTGGGCACCTGCCTCTACGCCTTTCGGCGCGGCGGCGCGCCGGAGCGCTGGGTGGCGGCCTTGCTGTTGCTGGCGGCGACCGCCTCCGCGCTGCTGCCGCACGTGAGGGGCTACACCTATGTCCATGTCGAGTGGCAGCGGGTGGCGGTCGACTCGGCGCTGCTGGCGGGGCTGGTGGCGGTGAGCCTCACCGCGGACCGCTTCTGGCCGCTGTATCTCACCGCCTTCCACGCGCTGACCGTCGCGACCCATGGGGTGCGCGCCTACGATCCCGCGGTGCTGCCGATCGTCTACACGCGGGTCGCGGCATGGCTGGCCTATCCGGGGCTGCTGCTGCTGGCGATCGGGGTGATACGGCATCGGCGCCGCCTGCGCGCGGGGGGGCGCGAGTTCGACTGGACGTTCCAGCGACGGGGCGCGGCCGATGAGACACGAGCCTGCGACGCACGAGGAGCTGGGCTGCGCGATCCGTGAGATCGAGGCGCTGCTCGACCGGCTCCGCGCCAAGGAGGCGCAGCAACCGGCGCCCGCCCCGGGGCTGCTCGAACGCGCCGAGCTGATGTATCAGGAACGGCGCGCGCGCGACCGGATGTTCGGCACCGATCTGTTCGGCGAGGCGGCCTGGGACATGCTGCTCGACCTCTATATCCACCATGGCCGCAACACGCTGGTACCGGTGTCGAGCGCCTGTATCGGCGCGGCGGTGCCGCCCAGTACCGCGCTGCGCTGCCTCGGCAAGCTCGAGGCGAGCGGGCTGGTGATGCGCCGCGCCGACGTCGACGACCGTCGCCGCTCGCTGGTGACGCTCAGCGACAAGGGGCGGCGGATGATGGAATTGTATCTCGCCAGCAGTTGGGTCGGCTAGGAGCTAGAGGCTGGTCTGCGCCATGATCATGACGAAGAACAGCCCCAGCGCCAGCAGCGCGAAGAGCAGCAGCAGCGCGGTGCGCACCAGCGCACCGCCGCGGCCCAGCGCATAGGCACCGCGCAGCTGGCGGTACATGTGCCAGGGCGGAAGCAGCATCAGCAGCCCCGCCGCACCGCCGAGCCCGACCGCGCCGAGCAGCATCGCGGCGATCGCCAGCAGCGTCATGAAGCACAACGAATAGGTCACGAAGACGGTGTGATCGTAGAAGCGGAACCGCCGGTTGAACGGGAACAGCAGCCACAGGAAGGGCACCGAGATCGGGATCAGCGCCCAGCTGTATTTATACGCGTAGGTCTGGATCTTGTAGGTCGCCAGGTCGGGGTTGGCGCGGAACTTCCTGATCGCGTGGTCGAGCGTGGGGATGTCGCTGAAGCCCTGGTCCTGCCCGTTGCCCTGCCCCGCCGCGGCACTCGGCGCGTCGGGATCGAGACGGTGGAGCAGCTTGAGCGTGGCGCGTTCCTCGGCCAGCCGCTCGTCGATCCGCTCGAGCGCGCGCCGATCGCCCTGCGCGGCGCGGCGGCGCTGCTCCAGCGCGGCGACGCGGCGGTCGCCGCGCGCGATCGCCTCGCCCACGGTCTGCACCTGCGCGCCGTCCGCGGTCTCGGGCGCACCGGTCGCATGGAACACCGCGAACATCAGGAACATGCCGAAGAGAAACAGCGCGATCGGCGAGACATAGCTGGCGCGGCGCCCGTCGATATATTCGCGCGTCAATCGTCCCGGCTGCCACGCCAGCAGCGGCAGCGTGCGCCACACCCGCCCTTCGAAGTGAAACACGCCGTGCAGCAGATCGTGGAAGAACGCGCCGAGCGTGCGGTGGACGTGCGCGGCCTGCCCGCAGGCATGGCAATGCGTCCCGATCAGCGGGGTGGCGCAATTGAGACAGACGGTCTCGTGCGTATGGCCGTCGGCGGCGACCGCCCGCTCGGTCGCGAGCGCGGCCATGGCGCCCTGGCCCAGCTCCGCCAACCCCTCGCCGATGCCGCTCATCCGCTCGCCCCCCCGCTCGCCCCTCGTCACCCCGTCGCGTTAGGTGCAGAAAGTACGGCGAGAAAGCAACGATTGGGCCGGTGACGGCATGGTGGGCGCTGACGGGTTCGAACCGCCGACCTACTCGGTGTAAACGAGCCGCTCTACCAGCTGAGCTAAGCGCCCGGCGCGCGGGCCAGCTCGGGCCCTGCCGTTGCCGCCGCTCTACACGGACGGCCTCGTCGTGCAAGAGCCCGTGCGATGGCGCGTCGCGCCGGGGCGCTCACGCCAGCGGCAGTCGCGCGTCGGTCAGAGCGGCGAGATGACCGTGCATCGCGCTGACCGCCTCGTCGGTCAGACCGATGAAGACGCGGCGGCGGTCGCGCGGGTCGGGCATGCGCGCGAGCAGCCGCCGCTCGGTCAGTCGTGTGATCCAGCGCAGCGCGGTGGTCGGCGCTACCGCCGCCGCGATGCACAGGCTCGACACCGACACACGAACGCCTTCCATCCGTGCGGCATAGAGATCGAGCAGCATGTCCCAGGCGGGATCCTCGAACAGCCCCGCACCGAAGAACCGATCGCGCAGCCGGCGCGCGCGCAGCACGTCGCGAACCGTCGCGGCGTCGATCTCGACCGCGGCGGCGGGCGCGGCATGGAAAGCGAAGCGGCGCTCCTCCGCCCGGCCGGCGGCGCCCTCGCTCTCGCCCAGCCGCGCGAGCACCGCCGCGATACGCGCGACCTCGGCACTCAGCCGCGCCAGCCGTTCCGAATCATGCTCGGGCGCGCGGACGCGGCCCTCCCCGCGCGCCGCCGCGACTGCGAGCGCGCCGATCCAGTCGGCACGCTCGGGCGCGCACAGCAGTTGCACCGCACCGATCTGATCGCCCAGCGCGGCGACGACGGGATCGATCTGCGCGACCGACAAGGCCACCACGACACGCCACGCGCGCGCCGCGGCGAGCGTGTCGACCGACGCGACCACGTCGTGCGCGAGCGCGTCGTCCGCCTCGGCGAGATCGAGCACGATCACGGGCGCGCCCTCCAAGGCGGCGAGCGCCTCGGACGCGGCGGGGAGCGCGAGGTGTGCGGTGATGCTGCCACCGATCAGCGCGATCGCCTCGCGCGCGCCCAGCGCCCCGGCGGGATCGAGGCTGGCGAGGACGAACGCGGGGGTGGCCGCACCCCCGGCATCATAGGGTAGCGGGGACACGGCGTCAGTCGAGCGACTTGACGATTTCTTCCACCATCTTCTTGGCGTCGGCGAGCAGCATCATCGTATTGTCCCGGTAGAAGACCTCGTTGTCGACTCCAGCATAGCCGACTCCGCCCATCGACCGTTTGATGAAGAGAACCGTTTTGGCCTTTTCGACGTCGAGCACGGGCATGCCGTAGATCGGCGAGCTGCGGTCGGTCTTGGCCGCCGGGTTGGTCACGTCGTTGGCGCCGATCACGAAGGCGACGTCGGTCTGCGCGAACTCGGAGTTGATGTCCTCCAGCTCGAACACCTCGTCATAGGGGACGTTGGCCTCGGCGAGCAGCACGTTCATATGCCCGGGCATCCGCCCCGCCACCGGGTGGATGGCATATTTGACGCGCACGCCATGCGCCTTGAGCTTGTCCCCCATCTCGCGCAGCACGTGCTGCGCCTGCGCCACCGCCATGCCATAGCCGGGCACGATGATGACCTGCTCGGCCTGGCTCATCAGGAAGGCGGCGTCCTCGGCCGAGCCGCGCTTCCACGCGCGGTCGCTCGCCGCCGCGCCGCTCCCACTGCCGCCCGCCTCGGCGCCGAAGCCGCCGGCGATCACGCTGACGAAGCTGCGGTTCATCGCCCGGCACATGATGTAGCTGAGGATCGCGCCCGACGATCCGACCAGCGCGCCGGTGATGATCATCGCCGCATTGTGCAGGGTGAAGCCCATCGCCGCGGCGGCCCAGCCCGAATAGCTGTTGAGCATCGACACGACGACGGGCATGTCCGCGCCGCCGATCGGGACGATCAGCAGGAAGCCGATCGCGAACGACAGCAGGGTCACCGTCCAGAACACCCAGGGCGACTGGTCGACGGTGAAATAGGCCACGAGCAGCAGGATCGCGGCGAGCACGCCGAGATTGATGACGTGCCGACCGGGCAGCAGGATCGGCTTGCCGCCCATGTTGCCGTTGAGCTTGAGGAAGGCGATCACGCTGCCCGAGAAGGTGATCGCGCCGATCGCGACGCCCAGCCCCATCTCGACGCGGCTGACCGGGTTGATCAGCGCCGCGGCGGTGCCGTCGGGGAACAGCACCGGCACCGCGATGCCGAAGGCGACCGGGTTGAGGAAGGCCGCGGCGGCGACCAGCACCGCGGCGAGCCCGACCAGGCTGTGGAACGCCGCGACGAGCTGCGGCATCGCGGTCATGGCGATGCGTCGGGCGACGCCGACGCCGATCACCGCGCCGAGCGCGATCGCGGCGACGATCTCGAACGCCGCGGCATAATCGACGCGCGCGATCAGCGCGGCATAATCCTCACCCTCGACCAGCGTGGTGGCGAGCGGCACGTGGGTGACGAGCGTCGTCACCACCGCCACGCCCATGCCGATCATGCCGAAGCGATTGCCGCGCTGGCTCGTCGCCGGGCTCGACAGCCCGCGCAGCGCCAGGATGAAGCACACGCCGGCGATCAGATAGGCCAGCGCGACCCAAGGGTTTACCGCGACATGCTCCACTCTGTTCTCCCCCTCACGGCCGCGGCGACGACCGCTCCTTCTTCTTGTACATGGCGAGCATCCGCTGCGTCACCGCGAAGCCGCCGAAGATGTTGACGCTGGCGAGCACCACCGCGACGAGCCCGAGCCATTTCGAACCGGTGCTCCCCGCCGCCGCGCCAGCGATCAGCGCGCCGACGATGATGACGCTCGATATCGCGTTGGTCACCGCCATCAGCGGCGTGTGCAGCGCCGGCGTGACCGACCAGACGACGTAATAGCCGACGAAGCACGCCAGCACGAAGATCGACAGGATCGCGACGAAGTCCATGTTATCGCTCCGCTCTCATGCCGGCACGCGGCGTGGCGCCGGGATCTCGCGACCGAGCGCCTCGGCCGCCTCGATCCAGCTCAGCACCGCATCATAGGCGTTGGTAAGCGCCTCATGCGGCGTCTCGCCGTCTGAGCGGCAGCCCGGCAGATCGGGGACGATCGCGACGAAGCCCCCACCATCCGCCTCGGCGAGGGGTCGGATGTCGACCTCATAGGCATGCGGGTTCATCGGCTCTCCCCGGCAACCGCGTCGACCATGTGCACGAGATCGCGGATGTAGACCGGCTTGATCGGTCGACGGGATGGGATGGTAAGGATCGCCTGCATCGCCGGGTGGGTCACCTTATAATGCGAGCCGTGCCGCGGCGGCAGGCAGGTCAGGCCATGAGCACGGCAGAGCCGCTCCACGTCGGTGATCCGCCAGTCGTGAGGATTGGCCCGCATGGCGGCGAGCAGCTTGTCCCCGCGCATTCACGACACCAGCCTCGCGTTCACCACCGTGCCGCCGCGGGTCAGCCGCACCGCGTCGCCGATCTCCTCGTCGAGCACCGGGCGGCCCTGCTCCTTGTCCCAGAAGGTGGAGAGGAAATTGTACAGGTTGCGCGCGTAGAGCGCCGCCGAATCGGCCGCCAGTCGCGACGCCACGTTGCGGTGGCCGATGATCCGCACGCCGTGGCGCTCCACGATCTCGCCCGCCACCGCGCCCTCGACATTGCCGCCTTGCTCCACCGCCAGATCGACCAGCACGCTGCCCGCGCGCATCGTCGCGAGCTGCGCGTCGGTCACCAGCCGCGGCGCCGCGCGACCGGGGATCAGCGCGGTGGTGATGACGATGTCCTGCTTGGCGATGTGCGACGACACCAACGCCGCCTGCGCCGCCTGATATTCGGGCGACATCTCGCCGGCATAACCGCCGCTGCCCTCGCCCTCGATCCCCACCACCTCCTCGACGAACACGGGCTTGGCGCCGAGCGACAGGATCTGCTCGCGCGTGGCCGAGCGCACGTCCGTCGCCGAGACCTGCGCGCCGAGCCGCCGCGCGGTGGCGATCGCCTGCAACCCCGCGACGCCGACCCCCATCACGAACACCTTGGCGGCGGACACGGTGCCCGCCGCGGTCATCATCATCGGAAAGGCGCGGCCATATTCCGCCGCCGCATCGAGCACGGCCTTGTAGCCGGCGAGGTTGGACTGCGACGACAGCACGTCCATCGACTGCGCGCGCGTGATCCGCGGCATGAAGTCCATCGCCAATGCTTCGTAGCCCGCCGCGGCATAGGCATCGACGCGCGCGCGCCCGCCCTCGCCGAACGGCGCCATGATCGCCGCCACCCAGGCGCCCGGCGCCGCGCCGGCGAGCGTCTCGGGCGCGGGCGGCTGCACCGCCAGCACGATGTCGGCCGCGGCCAGCGTCGCGCCGCGGTCGCCCAGCGTCGCGCCCGCCGCCGCGAAATCCGCATCGGCGATCGAGGCTTCTGTCCCCGCGTCATGCTCGACCGCGACGGACGCGCCCAGCGCAGCGAACTTGCGCACGGTCTCGGGCGTGGCGGCGACTCGACGCTCGCCCGGCGCCTGTTCCTTGACGACCGCGATCTTCACGCCGCGGTTACGCGATCAGCCAGATGACGAAGAAGGCGAGGATGAAACAGGCCACCGCACCCCATTTCAGCAACCCGATCATGCCGGAATAGGTCGCCTCGTGCGCCTTGATGTCGCCGCGCCCCGCGCTACTCTCCGCCATCTTTTCCTCGTATCGCTCTGTGTCGATCGAGAGCCTAGAGGCGCGACGTCGCGGACGCAATATCGCCACAGTCGCTTAAGGCCGCCTTTACTCAGCACGGTTAGGCGATAGGCAGAGAGTCACGAGACAATAGGCCGAACATGACGCGCAACGGACAACGTCTGCTGATGCTGGTCGACCAGGATGCCGCGCAACGACGCGTCATCGGGACCTTGGCCGCGCGTGGCGGCTGGCGGGCGATCTTCGCCGAAGATCCCGCCACCGCCGTGGCGACGCTATCGACACCGGACGGCATGCAGCTCGACGCGATCCTGCTCGACCCGACCGCGGGCGGCTGGGACGCGGCGGGAGTCATCGGCGAGCTGCGCGGCTATCGCGCGCAGCTGCCGATCCTGATGCTCACCGCGCAGGCGTCGGTGGCGCAGGCGGTCGACGCGATGCGCGCGGGCGCGACCGATTATCTCGCCAAGCCGCTCGCGCCCGAGCGCCTGCTCCAGGCGCTGGAGCGCGCGGTCGCCGCCACCGCGGCGGGCGAGCTGCGGCCGCTGACCGAGAAGATCCCGGCCATGCTCGGGTTCGACGAGATCGTCGGTACCGCGCCCGACTTCCGCGCCGCGCTGACGATCGCCGCCAAGGCCGCGCGCGCGCGCGTCCCCGTCCTGATCGAGGGCGAGAGCGGCGTCGGCAAGGAAGTGATCGCCGAGGCGATCCACGCCGCCAGCCCGCGTGCGACCGGCCCGCGGGTCACCGTCAATTGCGGCGCGGTGCAGGCCAATCTGATCGAGAGCGTGCTGTTCGGCCACGAGGAAGGCGCCTTCCCCGGCGCGTTCGAGCGCAAGCAGGGGCGCCTGGTCGAGGCCGATGGCGGCACCCTGTTCCTCGACGAGGTCGATCACCTGCCGATCGAGGCGCAGCGGCGCCTGCTCGCCACGCTCCAGTCGGGCGAGGTGCTGCCGCTCGGCGGTCGCCACGCGCGCGCGGTCGACGTGCGCGTGATCGCCGCCACCAACAAGCGGCTGCTCGAGGAGGTCGGCGCGGGCCGCTTCCGCGAGGACCTTTATTACCGGCTCAACGCGGTCGCGGTCGCGATCCCGCCGCTGCGCGATCGCGCCGGCGACATCCCCGCGCTGACGCGTCACCTGCTCGAGCGGATCGCGGGCCAGCCCGGTCTGCGCCAGCTCGACATCAGCGACGACGCGATGATGCTGCTGATGAGCTACGACTGGCCCAACAACGTGCGCCAGTTGCAGGACGCGCTGTTCCGCGCCGCGGTGCTGTGCGAGGGCGACACGCTGACGCGCGCGGACTTCCCGCAGATCGCGGCACTCGGACAGCGCGCCACGCGCGGCGCGGCGCGCGTCGAGGCGGCAGGGGTGGCGCTGTTCCGCCCCGACGGGCATCTGCGCACGATCGAGGAGATCGAGGCCGACGTGATCCGCCTCGCCATCACGCATTATCGCGGGCGGATGACCGAGGTGGCACGCCGGCTCGGCATCGGCCGCTCGACGCTCTACCGCAAGCTGGGCGAGCTCGGGATCGACAGCGCGGCCTGACCGCGCGGTGGAGGTCGGCGTTCAGCGTCGCCGACCGGGCATCGGCGTCGCGTGACGCCCCCTCGCCGCGCGAGGGAACGGCTTACCACAGCACGCCATTATCGGGTTGCATCGGCTCGGGTGCCTCCTCGCCGATCGACTGCAACAGGTCGATCTCGATCGTCCGGCACATCGCCAGCAGCGGCAGGTCGTGCACCGTATTGGCGAAGGGATCGACCAGATCGTCGCCGATCGCCAGCACCGCCAGGAACATCAGCCCCGCGACGGTCGAACCGAGCGGCGTGGCGAAGCCCAGCGTCTCCACCAGCCCGATCGGCAGGAGGATGCAGAACAGATGGGTGAAGATCATCGGGAAGAAGCGATATTGATTGGGTAGGGGCGTGTTCTTGAGCCGCTCCATCCCGCCCTGCGCGTTGGCGATGTCGATCAGCACGCGCTCGATCGACGCCTGCTGGATCGTGTCGATCCACCCGTTCTCGCGCGCCAGATTGACGCGCCGGCCGGTGCCGTCGACGATGCCGTTGGCGATGTTGGTGCGCGACAGCGCGAAATCCGCTTCGCCCTTCGACAGGAACCGCAGCACCGCGTCGTCGGCTTTCTGCTTGCGCAACTGGCAGCGCAGCGCGTTCACATAAGCGATCTGGCGCAGCACGATCGTGCGCTTCATGTCGCGCGCCTCGGGATCGGGCAGGAAGTTGCGCGCCGCACGCGCGAGGTTGCGGCTGGCGTTGATCATCAGCCCCCACAACGACCGTCCCTCCCACCAGCGTTGATAGGCGGAGTTGCTGCGGAAGCCGAGGAACAGCGCGAGCGCGGAGCCGAACAGCGTCAGCGGCAGCTCGGGCGCCTTGAACGGCAGGACGTAGTAAGTGACCGTGACGATCACGTCCCAGATGAAGAGCAGGAGCAGCGGCTTCCAGACTTCGCGGACGATCTGGGTCAGGCGGGGAACGGCGGTGACGATCATGCGCGGCCAACGCACGTTACCTCAGGTCGTTGCACCTGCGGTATCAATTGACGGGACGCGCGGTCACCCGACCAGCGCGCGGTCGCGCAGCCCGCGCCACACCCGCAGCGCCTGCACCGTCTCGGCGACATCGTGGACGCGCAGCAACTGCACCCCGGCATTCGCGCCGGCGAGCGCCAGCGCGACCGAGCCGCCCAGCCGCTCCCCCACGGGCGCCTCGTTGCTGAGCGCGCCGATCATCCGCTTGCGGCTGGCGCCCAGCATCACCGCGCAGCCCAGCGCGTGCAGCATCGGCAGCGCGTTGAGCAGCGCGAGATTGTCCGACAGCGACTTGCCGAAGCCGATGCCCGGGTCGACGATGACGCGCGCGCGGTCGATCCCGGCGGCGACCACCGCCTCCACGCGCGCCTCGAGCCAGTCGAACACCTCGGCGACGACGTCCGCATAGCCCTGCCGCCCGTGCCCGCCCGCGCGCGGATCGGGGGAGTGCATCAGGATCACCGGCGCCCCCGCGCGCGCCACGGCCGCGGCGGAACGATCGTCCCACAGCAGCGCCGACACGTCGTTGACGATCGCCGCGCCCGCGGCCAGCGCCGCGTCCATCACCGGCGCCTTGCGCGTATCGATCGAGACCAGCACGCCCGCGCGCGTCAGGCGCTCGATCACGGGGACGACCCGGCGCGCCTCATCCTCTTCCCACACCAGCGTCGCGCCCGGCCGGGTCGACTCGCCGCCGACGTCGATCAGCGCGGCGCCCGCCGCCGCCAGCGCCACCCCGGCCGCGGCCGCGGCGGCCGGGTCGTCGCGGTGCGCGCCGCCGTCGGAGAAACTGTCGGGCGTGACGTTGAGGATCGCGGCGACCTGCGGCTGGTCGAGCCGCAGCACGCGCTCACCGAGTCTCAGCGGCGCGCGCGGCGCGACGATGCGGTCATGGAGCATCGCCGCACGCTCTCCCAGCGTGCCGATCTCGCCGACCGGCACGACGCGCGTCGGGCCATCGCCGCTGACCTCATAGGCCGCGAACCAGAGCAGCCCGCCCGCCAGCCGCACCGCCGCGCCGTCCGGATAAGCGAAGGGCGAGTCGACGAACTGCACGGGGCGGAGGCGGAGCGGCATCGCACCTCCCTGCCCCCCGCCCGCCGCCGGCGCAAGCGAGCGCGGCCGCCCCGATCAGGCGGCGGCGCGCACCGCGTCGCAGATCCGGTCGACCACCCGCTCGACCTGTTGCGGATCGTCGCCCTCGGCCATGACGCGGATCACCGGCTCGGTGCCCGAGGGACGGATCACCAGCCGCCCATTGCCCGCCAGCTCGGCCTCGGCCGCCGCGATCACCTGCCTGACCGACTCCGCCTCGAGCGGACGCCCGCCCGCGAAGCGGACGTTCTTGAGCAACTGGGGCAGCGGGTCGAAGCGATGCAGCACCTCGCTCGCGGGCGCCCCGGCGCGACACACTTCGGCCAGCACCTGGAGCGCGGCGACCAACCCGTCCCCGGTGGTGGCGTAATCGGACAGGATGATGTGCCCCGATTGCTCCCCGCCGACATTGTAGCCGCGCCGCCGCATCGCCTCGAGCACGTGGCGGTCGCCGACCTTGGTGCGGATCAGGCCCAGCCCCTGCGCCGCCAGATGGCGTTCCAGCCCCAGGTTCGACATCACCGTGGCGACCAGCCCGCCCCCGGCGAGCCGGCCCGCGCGCGCCCAGCTCGCCGCGATCGTCGCCATCAGCTGGTCGCCGTCGATCACGCGGCCGCGCTCGTCGACCACGATCAGCCGGTCGGCGTCGCCGTCCAGCGCGATCCCGATCGCGGCACCATGCTCCACCACCGCCGCGGACAGCGCCTCGGGGTGGGTGGAGCCGATGCGGTCGTTGATGTTGAGCCCGTTGGGGCTGACCCCGATCTGGACGAGATCGGCGCCGAGCTCCCACAGCGCCTCGGGCGCGACCTGATAGGCGGCGCCGTTGGCGCAATCCACCACCACCTTGAGCCCGTCGAGCCGCAGGTCGGCGGGGAAGGTCGACTTGGCGAAATGGATGTAGCGACCGCGCGCGTCGTCGATCCGCTTGGCGCGGCCGATCTCACCGGCGGGCGCGAGCGCGACGTCGCCGTCGATCGCGGCCTCGATCGCCTCCTCGTCCTCGTCCGACAGCTTGTAGCCGTCGGGGCCGAACAATTTGATGCCGTTGTCGGCGAAGGGATTGTGGCTGGCGGAGATCATCACGCCCATGTCGGCGCGCATCGACTTGGTCAGCATCGCCACCGCGGGGGTCGGCATCGGACCGACGAGCGTGACGTCCATCCCGACGCTGGTGAAGCCGGCCTGGAGCGCGCTCTCGAGCATATAGCCCGAGAGCCGGGTGTCCTTGCCGATGACGACGCGGTGGCGGTGCGCGCCGCGCAGGAAGTGCCGCCCCGCGGCCATGCCGACCTTCATCGCCATCTCCGCGGTCATCGCGCCGGCGTTGGTCAGCCCCCGAATACCGTCGGTTCCGAAATATTTCCTTGCCATCGCCTCGTCCGTTCGCTCCGCTGGGGCGCTCCCATAAACGAAGACGAACGAAGGGCGAAGAGCGCGCTGATGTCGCAGGCTACCCGTATTCTCCTGGCGCTGGTCGCCGGCCTCGCCGCCGGCATCCTGCTGGTGCGCGTCGCACCCGGCGCGGTGCCGACCGCGATCGCGGTGGCCGAGCCGCTCGGCACCGCCTGGCTCCACGCGCTGCAGATGACGATCGTCCCGCTCGTCGTCGCGCTGCTCGTCACCGGCGTGGCCGCCACCGCCGAGGCGGCGCGCGCGGGCCGGCTCGCCGCGCGCGCGATCGCGCTCTACGTCGCGCTGCTCGCCACCTCGGCGACGATCGCCGCGCTGCTCACCCCGCTGCTGCTCGCGCTCGTCCCGCTGCCCACCGCCTCGGCCGCCGCGCTGCGACGCGCGCTGTCGGGGGCGGAGGCGGTGCCGCCGGTCCCGCCGCTCGGCGATTTCCTCGCGGGGATCGTCCCCACCAACGTGATCCAGGCCGCCGCGAGCGACGCTTTCCTGTCGCTCATCATCTTCACGCTGGTGTTCGCCTTCGCCATCGCGCGGATCGAGCGCGAGCAGCGCGACCTGCTGGTGCGGCTGTTCACCGCGCTGCGCGACGCGATGCTGGTGGTGATCGACTGGGTGCTGTGGATCGCGCCGCTGGGCGTGCTCGCGCTGGCGCTGGTGGTGGGCGCGCGCGCGGGCACGGGGGCGTTCGGCGCGCTGGTCCATTATATCCTGATCGTCAGCGCCTCGGGGGTGGCGGTGATGCTGCTCGCTTATCCGATCGCGCGGTTCGGCGCGCGCGTCCCGCTCGGCGCGTTCGCGCGCGCGACGCTGCCGGCGCAGGCGGTCGCGATCAGCACGCAGAGCTCGCTCGCGTCGATGCCCGCGATGCTGGAGGGAACGCGCGACCTGGGCGTCGACGTCCGCGTCGCGGGCGTGACGCTGCCGCTCGCGGTCGCGATCTTCCGCGCGACCGGGCCGGCGATGAACCTGGCGGTGGCGATCTATGTCGCGACCTGGTTCGACGTCGCGCTCTCGCCCGCGACGCTGGCGATCGGCGTGGTGGTGGCGACGCTGACGTCGCTCGGCTCGGTCAGCCTGCCCGGCACGGTGAGCTACGTCAGCGCAATCGCGCCGATCGCGGGAACGATCGGCGCGCCGGTCGCGCCGCTGGGCCTGCTGGTGGCGGTGGAGACCATCCCGGACATCGTCCGCACGGTGGGGAACGTCACCATGGACATCGCCACCAGCGCGCGGCTCGGCCGCCGCGGTTCGGCGCGCGAGGAGTCGGCCGCGCTTGACGAGACACGCCCGCCGGCTTAACTGACACATATGTCAGTAAGGAGTCGATCGCGATGACTCGCCTGCCGCCCTATCCCGGCACCACCGGCCGACGCGACTGGCGCGGCGCGCTCGATGCGGTGCGCCGGCTGATGCGCGACGCCGACGACACGCGGCAGGTGTTCCGCATCATGCGCGCGCTCAACGTGGGCAACGCCCCTGCCAATTACGCGCGGCTGATCGCGACCGCTGAGGGTGGCCGGATGGCCTATGAGCGCGTCGAACTGGCCGAGCTGCTCGGCGACGGTGACGCGATCGCCGGCTTCGCACCGGGCAGCGTCGGCGCCGCTTATCGCGATTTCCTCGCCGCGACGGGGTATAGCGCCGATGGCTTGGTCGCGGTGAGCGAGCTCGACCATGCCGATGCCTGGGCCGCGGCGCACCCGTACGGCTGGATGGGCCGTCGCATCCGCGACCTGCACGACCTGTGGCACGTTTTGACCGGCTATGAGGCGGACGATCCGCTCGGTGAGGCGGCGCTGGTGGCGTTCAGCTTCGCGCAGGTGGGCGGGCTCGGCTGGGCGCTGATCGCGCTCGCCGCCGCGCTCAAGAGCGTCGCGGTGACGCGCAGCGGGCTGTTCGCGCGCGCGGTGTGGGAAGGCTATCGCCACGGCCGCGCCGCGGCGTGGCTGGTCGGCGAGGACCCGCGCGCGCTGCTCCACGAACCGCTGGCGACGGCGCGCGCGCGGCTGGGGATCCGTGATCCGCGCGCCTATCATCGCGCGCGGCGCGAGCTGCGCGATGCGCTGCAGGCGTTCGGCGGCGCGTCGCGGGCGGCGGGCTAAGCGGCGCGCGGCGGCGCGACACGCCAAGCTGCCACGGCGTAGAGCGCGCACGCGCTCCAGATCAGCACGAAGCTGGCGAGCTGGATCGGGCGAAGCGGCTCGCCGAAGATCAGGACCGCTTCGAGGAACTGGAGCGTCGGCCCGATATATTGCAGCAGCCCGAGCGTGGCGTAGCGCAGCCGCCGCGCCGCCGCCGCGAACATCAGCAGCGGGGCGGCGGTGACCGCGCCCGCCAGCACCAGCAGCAGGTCGAGCCGCGGATCGTGCCCGAACGCGCCCTGTCCGTGCGCCTGCGCCCAGCCGATCACCGCGAGCGCCGGCAGGAACAGCAGCGCGGTCTCGATCAGCAGTCCCCCGAGCGCGTCGATCGCCACGATCTTGCGGATCAGCCCGTACAATCCGAACGTCACCGCGAGCACGAGCGAGATCCACAGCGCCCCGCCGCCATCCGCCGCCAGGATCAGCACGCCGACCGCGGCGATCGCCACGGCCACCGCCTGCACCCGCGTGATCCGCTCGCGCAGCACCGCCACGCCGAGCAGCACGTTGAGCAAGGGGTTGATGAAATAGCCGAGGCTCGCCTCCAGCACGTGCCCGTTCTGCACCGACCAGATATAGATCAGCCAGTTGATCGCGATCAGCAGCGCGGTGGCGCTGAGCAGCGCCAGCGTCCGCCCGCGCGCGGCGGCGAGGACCGCGCGGCCGCGCCCCGTCAGCGCGACGATCGCGACGAGCAGCAGCAGCGAGAAGATCGCGCGATAGGCGAGCACCTGCACCGCCGGCACCGCGTCGAGCAGATGGAGATAGAGCGGCAACAGCCCCCAGCAGATGAAGGCGCCGATGCCGAGCAGGAGGCCAGCGCGGCTCTGGGCGGGGGGGTGCGTCATTGCCGCCGCCATCGCGTGTCGCGGCGCAGCACGCAAGCCGCCGCCGCGCGGTCGTGACCCGACCCGGCCAAAGCGCGTGACCTCGCGCGGCGCGGCCGTTACAGCGCGGCCATGCTGGAGATGCGTCCCGATTGCGAGCGCTGCGGCCTCGACCTGCCCGCCGACGAGGGCGGCGCGTTCATCTGCTCGCTCGAATGTACCTTTTGTGCCGATTGCGCCGACGCGCTGGACGAGCGCTGCCCCGGCTGCGGCGGCGAGCTGCTCGATCGGCCCGCGCGCACCGGCGCCACGCTGCGACGCCATCCCGCCGCCACCGAACGGCGGTATCGCGGATGATGCCGCGGGTGCTGATCGTCGCCGGCTCGGACTCGGGTGGCGGCGCGGGGATCCAGGCCGACATCAAGACGGTCACGATGCTGGGCGGCCATGCCATGACCGCGATCACCGCGGTCACGGCGCAGAACACGCTCGGGGTCCAGGCGGTCGCCGCGCTGCCGCCCGCGCTGGTGCGGCAGCAGATGGCGGGCGTGGTCGACGACCTCGGGGTCGACTCGGTCAAGATCGGGATGCTCGGCGGCGCGGACGTCGCGGCCGCGGTGGCGGAGGAGCTGGAGAGCGGGCGCTACGGCGGCGCGATCGTGCTCGATCCGGTGATGGTGGCGAGCAGCGGCGCGGTCCTCGCCGACGCGGCCACGGTCGCGGCCTTCGCTCGGCTCGCGCGCGGTGCCGCGCTGGTGACGCCCAACCTGCCCGAGCTCGCGGCGCTGTGCGGGCGCGAGTCGCTCGCACCGGACGAGGTCACCGCCGCCGCACGCGACTATGCCGGACGGATCGGGAGCCCGCTGTTGGTCAAGGGCGGCCATGCCGAGGGCGCCACCGTGGTCGATCGGCTGATCGACGCGCGCGGCGAGATCGCCCGCTGGGAGGGCGAGCGGATCGCGACGCGCCACAGCCACGGCACCGGCTGTACGCTGGCGAGCGCGATCGCCGAGGGGCTCGCGCGCGGACTCGCCCTGCCCGACGCGATCGCGCGGGCGCGCCTGTTCGTCCGGATCGCGCTGCGCGAGGCGCCGGGTCTCGGCGCCGGGCATGGGCCGATGGGCCATGCGCGCGTCCGGCTCGACGTCGCCGCGGCGGCACCGACGCTCAACCAGGTGACGCTGCCGATGACCGACCACGCCGCCACGCTCGCTTTCTATCGCGGGCTCGGGCTGACCCCGATCGTCGCCAGCGGCGAGCGATATGCGCGCTTCGAGAGCGCAGGCGGCGCGACGCTGTCGATCGAGGCGGCGCAGGAGGTCGGCGGTGCGGCGCTGGTCTTCCTGGAGGTCGCCGACGTCGACGCGGCGGTGGCGCAGGCGCGCGCCGCCGGGGTGACCGTCGAGGAGGCGCGCGATCGGCCATGGGGCTGGCGCGAGGCGCGGCTGCGCGATCCGTCGGGCAACGCCCTGTGCCTGTACCAGGCGGGCGAGAATCGCCGCTTCCCGCCGTGGCGGCTCTGATGCCGGGGCTGCTCCACGAGAGGCGCTGCCTGCCCCCCGTCGCGGGGGTCGACGAGGCCGGGCGCGGGCCGCTGGCGGGGCCGGTGGTCGCCGCGGCGGTGGTGCTGCCCGCCAAGGGCGTGCCGCGCGGCATCGACGATTCGAAGAAGCTGCCGGCGACCGAGCGCGCGCGGCTGTACGCGCGGCTGCGTGACTGCGCGCTGATCGGGGTCGGCATCGTCGAGCCCGCCGAGATCGACACGCTCAACATCTATTGGGCGACGATGAAGGCGATGACGCTCGCGGTGGACGAGCTGACGCAGGCGATCGGCGGCATGCCCGGACACGTGCTGGTGGATGGCAACCGCCTGCCGCGCTGGGGCTATGCCGCCACCGCGATCGTTGGCGGCGACGCGGTGAGCCGCTCGATCGCCGCCGCCTCGATCGTCGCCAAACATACGCGCGACCAGATCATGATCGCGGCGGCGGAAGCGCACCCGCATTATGGCTGGCAGTCGAACAAGGGCTATGGCTGCCCCGCGCACCTGCGCGCGCTGCGCGAGCACGGCCCCTCCCCGCTCCACCGCCGCAGCTTCGCCCCTGTCGCGCAGGCGGTTCTGCCATTTTGAGTCTTTTTCGCCACACCACCACATATCGAGTCCCCCTCCGTCCCGACGACTCTACATATGGACACGGGCTCCTCCTGTTCTCCCCGCGACTCGGCTGATTCCCGCGAGTCGCATCGACGAGCCGACTTGACGGAGTCCCGCTTTGACGGCCTTTTGCGCGGGCAAAGGGGAGCTGATCGCATGGGGGTTATCGACAAGATCGCGCGGTCGCGCCGTACCGCGGAGACGGTGGAATCGCCGCTGCCGCTCGACCAGATCGTGATGGCGGACTGCGTCGCGGCGATGCGCGCGCTGCCCGCGAAGTCGGTCGACATGATCTTCGCGGACCCGCCCTACAATCTCCAGCTCGGCGGCGAGCTGTTCCGCCCCGACGGCAGCCACGTCGACGCGGTGACCGACGACTGGGACAAGTTCGACACGTTCGCCGCCTATGACGCCTTCACGCGTGCCTGGCTCGCCGAGGCGCACCGGATCCTGAAGGACAATGGCACGATCTGGGTGATCGGCAGCTACCACAACATCTTCCGCGTCGGCGCCGCGGTGCAGGACCTGGGCTATTGGATCCTCAACGACATCGTCTGGCGCAAAGCCAATCCGATGCCCAATTTCCGCGGCACGCGCTTCACCAACGCGCATGAGACGCTGATCTGGGCGTCCAAGGGCGAGAAAGCCAAATACACCTTCAACTATCGCAGCATGAAGACGCTCAACGACGAGCTGCAGATGCGCTCCGACTGGGAATTCCCGATCTGCGGCGGGCAGGAGCGGCTCAAGAAGGGCGGGGTCAAGGTCCACCCGACGCAGAAGCCCGAGGCGCTGATCTATCGCATCCTGCTCGCCTGCACCAAGCCGGGCGACGTGGTGCTGGACCCGTTCTTCGGCACCGGCACCACCGGCGCGGTGGCGAAGCGGCTCGGGCGCCACTGGATCGGGATCGAGCGCGAGCTGGCCTATGTCGATGCCGCGGCGGAGCGGATCGCGGCGGCGCTGCCGCTCGACGAATCCGCGCTGGCGACGATGCAGAGCCCGCGCGCCCAGCCCAAGGTGGCGTTCGGCGTGCTGGTCGAGAACGGCTATCTCACGCCGGGCACGGTCCTGGTCGACGCCAAGCGCCGGCATAGCGCGACCGTGCGCGCCGATGGCTCGCTCGCCAGCGGCTGCGGCGCGACCGGCTCGATCCACAAGGTCGGCGCCACGGTGCAGCAGGCGCCGGCGTGCAACGGCTGGACCTTCTGGCATCGCGAGATCGACGGCGCGCTCGAGCCGATCGATCGCGTTCGCCAGACCTACCTGCTCGCCACCCAGCCCTGATCTCCCCCGCGCGGCGAGAAGCGCCGCCCGATCCCAGCGACTTGCTGGGCGGCGCGCGTTGCCGCGCCGGGTCGCACCGCCTACAGGCGGCGCGATGCTCGCGCGCCTGGTCCTCACCGATTACCGCAACCATGCCGCGCTGAGCCTCGCCCCCGCCCCCGGCTTCGTGATCCTCACCGGCGCCAACGGCGCGGGCAAGACCAACGTGCTGGAGGCGGTGTCGCTGCTCGCGCCGGGACGCGGCCTGCGCCGCGCGCCGCTCTCCGAGATCGCGCGCGGCGACGGTCCCGGCGGGTTCGGGGTCGCCGCGACGCTGGCCGACGGGGTGGAGCTCGCCACCGGCGCGCTCGCCGCGGCGCCGGAGCGGCGCGTGGTGCGGATCAACGGCGCGGCGGCGGGCGCCGCGGCGCTGGCCGAGCGGGTCGCGGTGCTGTGGCTCACCCCCGCGATGGACCGGCTGTTCACCGAGGCCGCGGGCGAGCGGCGACGCTTCCTCGATCGGCTGACGCTCGCGCTCGCGCCCGACCATGCGCGTCACGGCAGCCGCTACGAGGCGGCGATGCGCGACCGCAACCGCCTGCTCGCCGAGCCAGCGCCCGACCGCGACTGGCTCGCCGCGCTCGAGGCGCAGATGGCGCAGCACGGCGCCGCGCTCGACGCCGCGCGGCGGCGCACCGTGGCGGCACTGGGGGACGCGCTGGCGGCGCAGCCTGCCGGCGCGGTGCCGCGCGCCGCGCTCGCGCTGGAGGGGTGGCAGGGCGACGCCGCCGCGCTCGCCGCCGAGTTGCGCGCCGGGCGCGCGCGCGACGCCGCCGCCGCGCGCGCGCTGACGGGGCCGCATCGCGCCGATCTGATCGTGACCCACGTCGACAAGGCACGCCCCGCCGCCTCCGCCTCGACGGGCGAGCAGAAGGCGCTGCTGCTCGGCATCGTGCTCGCGCATGCCGAGCTGGTCGCGCGCGCGACCGGGCGCGCGCCGCTGCTGCTGCTCGACGAGGTCGCCGCGCACCTCGACCCCGCGCGCCGCGCCGCCTTGTTCGAGCGGCTCGCCCCGCTGGGGCAGGTGTGGATGACCGGCACCGAACCCGCCTTGTTCGCGACCGCGGGCGACGCGACGCGGCTCGCGCTGTGACCGGCGTGGCGGACGTGGGTTGCACCGCACCATCATTCGGCGCACGCGGCGTTAACCCACCGGCGCGACACGCGCCGGCACCAGCAGGACCACGCCGCTGACCGACGCCTTCTCCCCCGCCCCGATCGAGCAGGACGCCCGGCGCGACGGGAGCGAGTGGCGGCGCGGCTGGCCGCTGGTCGCCGCGGCGATGCTCGGCGCCGGCATGGGGCCGGGCCTGTACCAGAACCTGTCGAGCCTGTTCACGCCCGGGCTGGAGCGCAGTTTCGGCTGGTCGCGCGGGGAGATCGCCACCGCGGCCGGGCTCGGGCTGCTCGGCGCGATCGCGGCGCCCGTGATCGGGCGTGTTGCCGACCGCGTTGGCGTGCGGCCGGTCATCGTCGCCTCGATGCTGTTGCTGGGGGTAGCCTATCTGTGGCTCGCCTCGATCGGGGGGGCGATCTGGCGCTATCAGATCGGCGTCGTGCTGCTGGTGCTGACGATCCCGGGGACGAGCAGCCTGGCCTATGGCAAGCTGATCGCGGCAGCGTTCGAGCGGCGGCGTGGGCTCGCGCTGGCGCTGGGCACCTCCGGCCTCGCGCTGATGACCATCGTCGCGGCGCCGGCGCTCGGCTGGGTGATCGGGCGCTATGGCTGGCGCAGCGGCTTCGTCGCGCTCGCCGCCGCCAGTGCGATGGTCGCGCTGCCGCTGATCCTGCTCGCGATCCGCCGCGCGCCGCGCGCGATCGTCGCGCCGCGCAGCCCGGCGGTGGAGCCGAGCGGGGTCTCGGCGCGCGACGCGCGCCGCGATCGCCGCTTCTGGATCCTGGTCACCTCGGCGTTGCTCATCAACGGCGCCACCACGGGATTGGTGACGCAATTGGTGCCGATCGGGATGGAGTTCGGCCAGAGCGCGGCGCAGGCGGCACTGCTGCTCACCAGCTTCGCGGCGAGCGCGATCGCTGGCCGGCTGCTGGTCGGCCTGCTGGTCGATCGCCTCAACCCCCAGCCGGTCGCGGCAGGGTTCGCGTTGGTGTCGGCGCTGGCCTTCGCGCTGCTGGCGATGGCGCCGCAGGGGCAGGCGACGCTGCTGCTGCTGGTGTTCCTCGCCGGGCTGATGAACGGCGCGGAGAACGACCTGCTCCCCTATTTCGCGGCCCGGCTGTTCGGCCTGCGCGCCTATGCCGAGATCTATGGCACCGCGATGCCGCTGGCGCTCTCGGGCACCGCGATCGGCATCATCGGCTTCGGCCGGCTGCACGACGTCTCGGGCAGCTACACGCCCGCGCTGGCGGGGGGCGCGGGCGCGCTGCTGCTGGCATGCGGCTGTTTCCTGCTGCTGCCGGATCGGGCGCTGCCGACCGGGTCACGCGCTGGCTAGAGCCTGATCTCCGCCGGTTGCACCGTGCTCCTGCGGAAGCAGGAGCCGCAGTGCCGCACATATGGCGCTCGTGGCCCTGGGCTCCCGCGTCCGCAGGCGCACACCGCTGCGCCCCCGTCACCGACGTTCGTCGCGAGCCCGGTCGGTGCGGCATCGCAGCCCATCAGGTCGGCGACGAACGATTCCGGGTCAAGACGGACGGAATAGCGCGCGAGCTAGCTGGTAGCGGGGCGGCCAACCATCCTAGGGCTCGTCGCGATGGGGAGCCCGAATCATCTGCCCGGTCGCGCCGAGTGGCGTGCCGGCTGGCCGCTCGTGCTGGGCGGGTTGGTCGGCATGGGCGCGGGACCGGGGTTGTTCCAGAATCTCTCCAGCCTGTTCGTTCCCGGGCTGGTCGCCGAGTTCGGCTGGACGCGCGGGCAGATCGCCACCGCCGCCGGGGTCGGCCTGCTCGGCTGTCTGGTCCTGCCCTGGTTCGGTCGTGCCGCCGATCGCTTCGGCGCGCGGCCCGTGATCGCCTTCTCGCTGCTGCTACTGGGGACGACCTATCTCGCCTTCTCCCGGCTCGCCGGAGAATTGTGGCATTATCAGCTGATGGTGCTGTGCCTCGCCCTCGGCGTGCCGGGCACCAGCGCGGTCGCCTATGGGCGGCTCATCGCCACGCGCTTCGTGATCCATCGCGGGCTGGCGCTCGGCGTGGCCACCTCGGGCCTGTCGCTGACCACCTTGCTGATGCCCCCGCTGGTCGGCGCGCAGATCGCGCGGCACGGGTGGCGCGGCGGGTTCGTCCTGCTCGCGGTCTATGCGGCACTGGTGGCACTGCCCGTGACGCTGCTCGCGCTGCGCCGCGTCGCGCCGCCCGCGCCGGCCGCACCCGTGGCGGCGCCGAGCGCGCGCGCGGCGCGGCGCGATGGCCGCTTCTGGCGGCTCGGGCTCACCGCCTTCTGCGTCAATTTCGCTACCGTGGGGCTGGTGACGCAATTGGTACCGCTCGGGCTGGAGCGCGGCATCGGCGCCACCGAGGCGGCGCTGCTGGTGACCGCCTTCGGCAGTGCGCAGCTGATGGCGCGCGTCGCGATCGGCGCGCTGGTCGATCGCCTCGCCCCGCATCGCGTCGCCGCCGCGGTCGCGCTGCTGTCCGCCGCGGGGTTCGCGCTGCTCGAGCTGCGCGCGCCCGGACTCGCCGCGCTGTGCCTGATCGTGTTCGTCGCCGGGCTGATGAACGGCGCGGAGAATGATCTGCTCCCCTTCTTCGCGGCGCGGCTGTTCGGGACGCAGGCCTATGGCGAGACCTATGCCTCGCTGCTGGTGGTGGCGCTGCTCGGCACCAGCGCGGGCGTGGTCGGGTTCGGCCAGCTGCGCGATCTCACCGGCGCCTATGACGTCGCGCTCGCGCTCGGCACCGCGGCGATGGTGGCCGCGGCGCTCCTGTTCCTGTCGCTGCGCCCGCGCGGAGCGGAATGAGCGATGCTCGACCGCCGTCGCCACCCGCCCGGGCTCGCCTTCACGACGTGGCGCGCGCGCGACGGCTGGGATCTGCGCGCCTATGACTGGCCCGCGCCGGCGTCGCGCGGGCGGCTGCTGTTCCTCGGCGGACGCGGCGATTTCGCCGAGAAATACCTGGAGGCGATGGCGCATTGGCGCGGGCGCGGGTGGAGCGTCACCGGCTTCGACTGGCGCGGCCAGGGCGGCTCGGGACGGGTCGGACGCGACCCGCTGGTCAACCATCTCGACAGCCTCGATCCGCTGCTCGACGATCTGGCCGAGTTCGTCGCGGCGCGCCCGGCGCAGGTCGCGGTGGCGCATTCGATGGGCGCGCACCTGCTGCTCCGCCTGCTCGCCGAGAAGCGCGCGCGCTTCGACGCCGCGGTGCTGTCGTCGCCGATGCTGGGACTGCGCGCCGGGCCGCTCGGCACACCCGCGATCGCCGCGCTCGCCGCCGCGGCGGCGCGCACCGGCCGCGGCGACCGGCGCGTGTGGGAAGGCGACGCGGGCAACGTCGGCGGGCGGATGACCTCCTGCCCCGAGCGCCAGGCCGACAAGGTCTGGTGGAAGACGAACCACCCGCAGATCGCCTCGGGCGCGCCGAGCTGGGGCTGGACGCGCGCCGCCTGCGCCTCGATCGCGCGGCTGCGCCCCGCCGCGCTCGCCGCGGTGGACACGCGCGCGCTGCTGCTGGTGTCGCGGCGCGACCCGATCGTGTCGCCGCGTGCCGTGGCGCGCGCCGCGCGCATCCTGCCGCTCGGCCAGCTCGAGCTGCTGCCCGGCCGCGGCCACGAGCTGCTGCGCGAGGCCGACCCGATCCGCGAGCGCGTGCTGGCGCGGATCGACGAGTTCCTCGGCTGAGGTTCTCGGCTCAGAAGGGCGCCATTTCGCTTCCGTTAGGGGGTCGCCATGCCTATATGCCCGCTATGGCAGAACAGCAGAATTCCAGCGAGTACGGCGCCTCCTCGATCAAGGTGCTGAAGGGCCTGGACGCGGTGCGCAAGCGTCCCGGCATGTACATCGGCGACACCGACGACGGCTCGGGCCTCCACCACATGGTGTTCGAGGTGAGCGACAACGCGATCGACGAGGCGCTCGCGGGCCATTGCGACCGGATCGACATCACGCTCAACGCCGACGGCTCGGTCTCGGTGACCGACAATGGCCGCGGCATCCCGACCGGCATCCACCCCGAGGAGGGTGTCTCCGCGGCCGAGGTCATCATGACCCAGCTCCACGCCGGCGGTAAGTTCGAGAACACCAGCGACGATAACGCCTATAAGGTCTCGGGCGGGCTCCACGGCGTCGGCGTCTCGGTGGTCAACGCGCTGTCCGAATGGCTCGACCTGACGATCTGGCGCGACGGCGAGGAGCATTACATGCGCTTCGCCCACGGCGACGCGGTCGCACCGCTCAAGGTGGTCGGCCCGGCCGAGGGCATGAAGGGAACGCGCGTCACCTTCCTCCCCTCCCCGGACACGTTCAAGATCACCGAGTTCGACTTCGACAAGCTCGAGCATCGCTATCGTGAGCTGGCCTTCCTCAACTCGGGCGTGCGGCTGTTCCTCACCGACGCGCGGCACGAGGAGCCCCGGCAGGTCGAGCTGTTCTACGAGGGCGGGATCGCGGCCTTCGTGAAGTGGCTGGATCGCAACAAGCAGCCTTTGTTCCCCGACCCCATCTCGGTAGCGGGCATGCGCGACCAGATCGGCATCGAGGTCGCGCTGGAGTGGAATGACTCCTATTACGAGAACGTCCTCGCCTTCACCAACAACATCCCGCAGCGCGACGGCGGCACGCACATCGCGGCCTTTCGCGCCGCGCTGACCCGCACGCTGAACAGCTACGCCGAGAAGTCGGGGCTGCTGAAGAAGGAGAAGGTCAGCCTGACCGGCGACGACATGCGCGAGGGGCTCACCGCGATCGTCTCGGTCAAGCTGCCCGATCCCAAGTTCAGCTCGCAGACCAAGGACAAGCTCGTCTCGTCCGAGGTGCGCCAGCCGCTCGAGAGCCTGATGGCCGACAAGATGGCGGAGTGGCTCGAGGAGAATCCGCAGCACGCGCGCGCGATCGTCGGCAAGATCATCGACGCCGCGGCCGCCCGCGAGGCGGCCAAGCGCGCGCGCGAGCTCACCCGGCGCAAGGGCGTGATGGACATCGCCTCGCTGCCCGGCAAGCTGGCCGACTGCCAGGAGCGCGATCCCGCCAAGTCCGAGCTGTTCCTGGTGGAGGGCGACTCCGCCGGCGGCTCGGCCAAGCAGGGGCGCGACCGCCACTTCCAGGCGATCCTACCCTTGCGCGGCAAGATCCTCAACGTCGAGCGCGCGCGCTTCGACCGGATGCTGGGCTCCAAGGAGATCGGCACGCTGATCCAGGCGATGGGAACCGGCATCGGCCGCGACGACTTCAACCTCGCCAAGCTGCGCTACCACAAGATCGTCATCATGACCGACGCGGATGTCGACGGCGCACACATCCGCACCTTGCTGCTGACCTTCTTCTACCGCCAGATGCCCGAGATCATCGAGCAAGGGCATCTCTACATCGCGCAGCCGCCGCTCTACAAAGCGACGCGCGGGCGGTCGGAGGTCTATCTCAAGGACGATGCCGCGCTCGACGAATATCTCGTCGACGCGGGGCTCGGCGCGATGGCGCTCGACCGCGGCGCGGAGGCGCTGACCGGCGCGCATCTGCGTCCGCTGGTGGAGCATGCGCGGCGGATGCGCACGCTGATGCGCTACGTGCCGCGGCGCTACGACCCGGTGATCATCGAGACGCTCGCGCTCGGCGGCGCGCTCGCGCCCGACCTGACGCGCGAGGCGCGCGCCGCCGCGGTGGCCGAGGTGACGCGCCGGCTCGACCAGGGCGACAGCGAGGCGACGTGGACCGCGCGGCTGACCGACGAGGGCGGCATCCACTTCGAGCGGCTGTGGCGCGGCGTGACCGATCACCATATCGTCGAGCCGGCGTTCCTCGCCTCGGCCGAGGCGCGCAAGCTCCACACGCTCGCCGCCGAACAGGCCGAGAGCTTCGCCCACGCCTCCAAACTGGTGCCGGTCAAGCCTGTCCCGAGCAATGCCGAGGGGGGCCCGGCGGTCGAGACGCCCGCCGACGCGGTCGCCACCGACGAGGAGGGCGAGGAGACGGTGACGGTCGGGCGCGGCGAGTCGCTCGTCGCGCGTCCGTCGCAACTGCTCGACGCGATCCTGGCGGCGGGGCGCAAGGGGCTGGCGATCCAGCGCTACAAGGGGCTCGGCGAGATGAACGCGGAGCAATTGTGGGAGACCACGCTGGACCCGTCCAACCGCTCGATGCTCAAGGTGGCGATCGACCAGGCCGACGTGGCCGACGAGATCTTCACGCGGCTGATGGGCGACGTGGTCGAGCCGCGCCGCGAGTTCATCCAGGAGAATGCGCTGAGCGTCGCCAACCTCGACGTCTGAGGACGGGCGGGCGGAGGCGTCGCTCGGCGCCTCCGCGGCGTCACCTACGGGGACCGTCGGCGCGTGGCGCGACACGACAAGCGGAAGAACACTCTACGCGCCCGCGGGCGCGTCGGGGCGTCAGGTGGCGATCACATCTCGCCGCGCGCGCGCCGGACGGCGTACCAGCGCTGCACATTGGCGTTATGCTGCTCGAGCGTCTCGGCGAAGACGTGCCCCCCGCTCCCGTCCGCCACGAAATAGAGCGCGCGCGTCGCCGCAGGGTCGAGCACCGCGTCGATCGACAGCCGCCCGGGGTTGGCGATCGGCCCGACCGGCAGCCCGGCTGAGGCATAGGTATTATACCCGTTCTTCGCGCGCAGCTCCGACTGGCGGATCCGCCGCCCGAGCGGTCGGCCCTTGGTGATCGGGTAGATCACGGTCGGATCGGCCTGGAGCGGCATGCCGAGCCGCAGGCGGTTGGAATAAACCGCCGCGACCATCCTCCGCTCGGCCGGCTTGCCCGTCTCCTTCTCGACGATCGAGGCGAGCACCAGCGCCTGTTCGGGCGAGGTCACCACCGCGCCGGGCTTGCGCCGCGCCCAGGCGGCGGCGAGATAGTCGCGCATCGCGCGCTGCATCCGCGCCAGCACCGCGGCGCGCGTCTCGCCGCGCTCGAAGGCATAGCCGTCGGGCAACACCGATCCCTCGGCCGGCGTGTCCACCGGGCCGGTCAGCGCGTCGGCGCGATCGAGCACGTCGCGCACCATCACGGCGGGCAGGCCCTCGGGGATCACCACCAGCCGCTGCACCACCTTGCCGCTCTGCAACAGCGCGAGCACCTGCGCGGCGCTGGCATGCGCCGGGATCGCATATTCGCCCGCGCGGATCGGCGCGCCGTCGCCGAACACCCGCGCCTGGAGGCGGAAGCGCTGCGCCGAGGCGATCACCCCGGCGCGCTCGAGCGCGCGCGCCGCGCCCGCCAGCGAGCTGCCGTCCGCGACGGTGACATGCGTCGGGCGGGACAGCGGCCCCGCCCCCTTCCACCCCTGCGCGACCCACACGCCCGCCGCGAACAGCAGCAGCGCGGCGATCAGTCCCAGACAGCCGAGCCGGCGCATGGCGTGCGTCCTCAGATCGACTTCATCACCAGCGAGGCGTTGGTCCCGCCGAAGCCGAAGCTGTTGTTGAGCACCGCGCGCACCTCACGCTTGCGCGCGACATGCGGCACGAGGTCGACGCCCTCCGCGCCCTCCGACGGATTGTCGAGGTTGAGCGTCGGCGGCACGATCTGGTCGCGCAGCGCGAGGATGCAGAAGATGCTCTCCACCGCGCCCGCGCCGCCGAGCAGATGCCCGATCGCCGACTTGGTCGAGCTCATCGACAGGCCGCCGATGGCGTCGCCGAACAGTCGCTTGACCGCGCCGAGCTCGATCATGTCGGCCATCGTCGAGGTGCCGTGCGCGTTGATATAGTCGATGTCCGACAGCGCCAGCCCCGAGCGCCGCATCGCCATCTCCATCGAGCGATAGGCGCCCGACCCTTCCGGCTCGGGTGCGGTGACGTGGAAGGCGTCGCCCGAGAGGCCGTAGCCGACCACCTCGGCGTAGATCTTGGCGCCGCGCGCCTTGGCCCGCTCATATTCCTCCAGCACGACCACGCCCGCGCCCTCGCCCATGACGAAGCCGTCCCGGTCGCGGTCATAGGGGCGGCTGGCCTGCTCGGGCCGGTCGTTGAAGCTGGTGTTGAGCGCGCGCGCCGCGGCGAAGCCGGCGATGCCGATCGGGCAGACCGTGCTCTCCGACCCGCCCGCGAGCATCACGTCGGCGTCGTCGAGCGCGATCATCCGCGCGGCGTCACCGATCGAGTGCGCGCCCGTGGAACAGGCCGTCACCACCGCATGGTTCGGCCCCATCAGCCCGTATTTGATCGAGACCTGCCCCGAGATCAGGTTGATCAGCCGGCCGTGGACGAAATGCGGGCTGACGCGCTTCGGCCCCTTGTCCGCCAGCACCAGCGACTCGCTCTCGATCCCCGGCAGGCCGCCGATGCCCGAGCCGATCGAGCAGCCGGCGCGCAGGCGCTCGGCCTCGCTCATCTCGGTCAGCCCGGCGTCCTCGAGCGCCTGTCCGGCCGCGTCGATGCCGTAGACGATGAAGGGATCGACCTGGCGCTGCACCTTATGGTCGACGCGCCGGTCGGGATCGAAGCCCCAGGGATGGTCGGCAGGCTTCACCTCGCACGCGATCGTGCACTTCTGGTCCGACGCGTCGAAGCGCGTGATCGGCCCGGCGCCCGACTTGCCCGCGATCAGATTGGACCAGCTGGTCTCCACGTCGGCCCCGAGCGGGGTGACGAGGCCGAGACCGGTGACGACGACACGACGCATAGACTTTCCTTCTTCACCGGCGCTGCGCCACGCGTCGCCGCGCCGGCCCTTCTCAAACGAAACGGCTCCCCACCCCCTAGCCGAGGATGGAGAGCCGCTCAAATCAGCTCGCTAGAGCGGGAGGTCTCCCCCGTTCCTCAGCCCTTGTGCTCGTCGATATAGGTGATCGCGTCCTTCACGGTCGAGATCTTCTCGGCCGCGTCGTCGGGGATCTCGACGCCGAACTCTTCCTCGAACGCCATCACCAGCTCGACGATGTCGAGGCTGTCCGCGCCCAGATCGTCGATGAAGCTGGCGTCCTCGGTGACCTTGTCGGCCTCGACGCCGAGATGCTCGACGACGATCTTCTTCACGCGGTCGGCGGTCTCGCTCATAGCTTTCCCTCTTTCAATTGGGGGGTAGGTTTCGAATTGCTGAACGCAGGTAGAACGCGCTCGGTCCCGTGGCAAGGGTGCGAATGCCCCACCCGGCCCCGCGTCACGCCACGGTTCGCCGCCTTCGCGGCTCAGACCATCGCCATGCCGCCGTTGACGTGCAGCGTCTGCCCGGTGACGTAGCCCGCCTCGCGCGAGGCCAGATAGACCACCGCCGCGGCGATGTCCTCGCCGCTGCCGAGATCGCCCGCGGGGATGCGCCCGAGCAGCGCGCTCTTCTGCGCCTCGGGCAGCACCTCGGTCATCGCCGAGCGGATGAAGCCCGGCGCGACGCAGTTGACCGTGATGTTGCGGCTGGCGAGCTCCTGCGCCAGCGCCTTGGACATGCCGACGAGGCCGGCCTTGGACGCAGCGTAATTGGCCTGGCCGGGGTTGCCGGTCTGGCCCACCACTGAGGTGATCGAGACGAGGCGGCCGAAGCGCGCCTTCATCATCGGCTTGGCGGCGGCGCGGATCAGGCGGAAGGCGGCCTCAAGGTTGACGCGGATGACCTGATCCCACTCGTCGTCCTTCATCCGCATCGCGAGATTGTCGCGCGTGACCCCGGCATTGTTGACGAGCACGTCGAGCTTGCCGAGCGCCTCGACCGCGCGCGGCACCAGCGCGTCCACCGCGGCGGCGTCGGACAGGTCGCAGGCGAGCGCGACATGCTCACCGCCGAGTTCGGCGCGGAAGCGCTCGAGCTTGTCGGCGTTCGAGCCCGATAGCGCGAGCCGCGCGCCCTGCGCCGCGAGCCCGCGCGCGATGGCGGAGCCGATCCCGCCGGAAGCGCCGGTGACCAGCGCGGTCATGCCTGTGAGATCGAACATGCTTCACTCCGTGTTTTGGTTCACGCGAAGACGCGAAGACGCGAAGTCGGTGTGGCTGTTGACGATGCGGCGGAGCCCCTCCTTCAATGTGGCGCCGCCAAAATTGATAAGCAATCCAAGAGGTCTTCTGGACAATCTGAGGTAGGTCAACAGCTGCTTCATGTGAGCGGCGTTGAGCCGCTCGATCGACTTGAGTTCGACCAGCAGCCGTCGTCCGATCAAGAGGTCGACGCGAAAAGCGTCGTCGAATCTGATCCCGTCGAACTCGAAGGATATCGGCAGCTGCCGCTGCACCTCGTAGCCGAGCTTGGCCAGTTTCGCGGCGAGGACCGTCTCGTAGACGCTCTCGAGCAATCCGGGCCCGAGCTCTCGATGTACGCGGATCGCGATATCGATGGTGTCCGCCGCGGCCCGCTCCACATCCACCATCTTCGCGCCTTCGCGTCTTCGCGTGAGATCTCACATCCCTTTTAGCAGCGCCTCGACGTCGTTCATCGACACCACGCTGACCGCCTCGACGTCGGGCGCGATGCGTTTGACCATCGGGGCGAGCACCTTGCCGCCGAACTCGACGAACTCGGTCACCCCCGCCGCCGCCATCGCCAGCACCGACTCGCGCCAGCGCACGCGCCCGGTCACCTGCTCGACCAGCAGTCGCCGGATCGCGCCGGGGTCGGCCACCGCGGCGGCGTCGACGTTGGCGAAGACCGGCACCAGCGGCGCGCGCAGCTCGGCCTCGGCCAGCGCCGCCTCCATCGCGCGCGCGGCATCCTCCATCAGCGAGCAATGGAACGGCGCCGACACCGGCAGCAGCACCGCGCGCTTGGCGCCCAGCTCCTTGGCCAAAGCGACCGCGCGCTCCACCGCGACGCGATGCCCCGAGATCACCACCTGCGACGGGTCGTTGTCGTTGGCGACGGTGCAGACCAGCGGCTCGCCGCCCTCCGCCAGGATCGAGTCGACCGCGGCGCCCGCGATCGTCTCGGCCTTGGCGACGTCGGCGCCGAGCAGCGCCGCCATCGCCCCCTCGCCCACCGGCACCGCCGCCTGCATCGCCTGACCGCGCCGCTTGAGCAGCCGCGCCGTCGTCGCGAGGTCAAAGGTCTCGGCCGCGCACAGGGCGCTATATTCCCCGAGCGAGTGGCCCGCGACATAATCGGCCTTGTCGGCGAGCACGACGCCGCCTTCCTGCGTCAGCACGCGGAGCGTCGCGATCGCGTTGGCCATGATCGCGGGCTGGGCGTTCTCGGTGAGCGTGAGGTCGTCGGCGGGTCCCTCGGCCATCAGGCGGCGCAGGTTTTGGCCGAGCGCCTCGTCGACCTCGCCGAACACCTCGCGCGCGACCGCCGAGGCGTCGGCCAGCGCGGCACCCATGCCGACCGTCTGGCTGCCCTGACCGGGGAAGATGAACGCGCGCATCGTGCCTCTCCTTGGAAAGGCTGCGCTGCTAGGGCGGCGCTCCCGGCCGGTCAACCGCGGGCCCTTGCGCGCGGACGGGTTCTGCGGCATAGCGCGCCCACTCGGGGCGGGAAGCTACGGCTTCTTCCGCCCCTTGTTGTTGCACGACAGCCGGAGGGGCGTGGCACATGGGGTGCCCGTCAGCGATCGGCCAACATAGAGGTACATGCATGGCTCTGTACGAGCACGTGTTCCTTGCGCGCCAGGATCTGGCACAGGCGCAAGTGGACGCGCTGGCGGAAGCCGCGACCAAGGTAGTCACCGACCACGGCGGCACGGTCGTCAAGACCGAGACCTGGGGGCTGCGCAGCCTCGCCTATCGCATCGCGAAGAACCGCAAGGCGCATTACGTGATGCTCGAGATCGACGCGCCGGGCGACACCGTCGCCGAGCTGGAGCGTCAGACCAGCATCAACGAGGACGTGATCCGCTACATGACCGTGCGCGTCGACGAGCACGAGCAGGGTCCGACCGTGATGATGCGCAAGCAGGAGCGCGACCGCGAGCGCCGCGGCGAGCGCGGGGAGCGTGGCGACCGCGGGGATCGCGGTGATCGGGGCGACCGTCCGCGTCGTGACCGCGAAGAGGAGAACGCATAATGGCGCGCCCGTTTTTCCGCCGCCGCAAGTCGTGCCCGTTCAGTGCCAAGGACGCGCCGCGGATTGACTATAAGGACGTGCGTCTGCTGCAGGGCTTCGTGTCCGAGCGCGGCAAGATCGTCCCGTCGCGCATCACCTCGGTGAGCGCCAAGAAGCAGCGCGAGCTGGCGCAGGCGATCAAGCGCGCCCGCCACCTGGGCCTGCTGCCCTACGTCGTGAAGTAAGGAGAAGAGCAGATGGACGTCATTCTGCTTGAGCGCGTCGAGAAGCTCGGCGGCATCGGCGACGTGGTGAAGGTGAAGGACGGGTTCGCCCGAAACTTCCTGCTGCCGCGCAAGAAGGCGCTGCGCGCCAACGAGGCCAACCGCAAGGTGTTCGAGGCCAATCGCGCGCGCATCGAGGCCGAGAACGCGTCGCGGCGCTCGGACGCGGAGAAGGAGGCCGGCTCGTTCAAGGACGCGCAGGTCACGCTGATCCGCCAGTCGTCGAACACCGGCCAGCTGTACGGCTCCGTCGCGGTGCGCGACCTGGTCGAGGCGCTCGAGGCCGACGGTCACAAGGTGACCAAGAGCCAGATCGTGCTCGACCGCCCGATCAAGGCGATCGGCGTGTACGACGTGCGCGTGCAGCTCCATCCCGAGGTGGCGGTGACCGTGAAGGTCAACGTCGCGCGCTCGCCGGAAGAGGCCGAGATGCAGGCGCAGGGCGTCGACGTCATGGCGCAGGTCTTCGAGGAAGGCCGCGACCAGGGCGGCTTCACCGAGGATTACGATCCCAACGCCGAGCCGGGCGCGACCGCCGAGGCGCAGGACGAGCCGGCGCAGGGCTGACCCCCGCGCCACCGTTCGCGGTGAACAGAAAGGCCCGCCCGGAGCGATCCGGGCGGGCCTTTCCGTTGGGCGCCGTGGGGGGGGGGGTGGGGAAACGACGCCCGGGGGGGCTCTGCGTTCAGGGCACTGTCACGACCGCGCCGACCAATGCGGCGAGCGGGACAAGTGCTAGAACTAGCGGCATAATCTTGCTCATGGCGCGACCTGTTGTGCTGGATCGCCGGGGAGAATGCGTGCCGCGCGCAAAGGTTGCGGCGGGCTGAACGAAAATGCGCTGCGACAAAGCGTTTCCGCGTGCGACGGGCGACGCTGTTGAGCGGAACGCGGGGGATCCGGACGGGTTGATCCTGCAGTGACGGCGACCGCGCACCGGATCGGGTGCGACGGTGGCCTTGGTATGAGCGTAAGGACATTCGGGTCGTGACCGCGGCGGACAGAGACAGGAGAGAGCGCCTCACCGCGCTGGGCAAGATGCTGCGCACGAGCGTGACGGTGCCGACCGACACGTATATCACGCACGACATCCCGCTGTTGCTGACGCGGCTGTCGCAGGTGCCGGCGAGCGGGACGAAGCGCGAGAAGTAGGTCGCGCGCTCCCACCTCCCGCCACCACGAGACGGCGTCATCCTGAGCTTGTCTCAGGATCCACCGGCCCGCAGGCGCCGCGCTCCCACCTCCGCCACCGCGAGACGGCGTCATCCTGAGCTTGTCTCAGGATCCACCGGCCCGCAGGCGCCGCGGAGGGCGCTCACGCGGCACCGTGGATCCTGAAACGAGTTCAGGATGACGCCGGTGAACGCGGCGATGGCGGCGCGCATCACGCCTCTCACCGCCGCGCGAACAGCCTCTCGATGTCAGGGAAGTCGAGCTTCACCCAGGTCGGACGCCCGTGGTTGCACTGGCCCGAGTGCGGCGTCGCCTCCATCTCGCGCAGCAGCGCGTTCATCTCGGCGAGCGACAACGCGCGCCCGGCGCGGACCGAGCCGTGGCACGCCATCGTTCCCGCCACCGCGTCGAGCCGCTCGCGCAGCGACAGCGCCTCGTCATAGGCGGCGAGCTCGTCGGCGAGGTCGGTGACCAGCGCGGTCGGGTCGCCGCTGCCGAGCAGCGCGGGCGTCGCGCGTACCAGCATCGCGCGCGCACCGAACCGCTCGAGCTCCAGCCCGAACTCCGCCAGCTCGGCCGCACGCGCCTCGAGCCGATCGCAGGCTGGCTCGTCGAGCTCGACCACCTCGGGGATCAGCAACGCCTGGCTCGCCACGCGCCCGCCGGCCAGGGCGGCGCGCATCCGCTCCAGCACCAAGCGCTCGTGCGCGGCATGCTGGTCCACCAGCACCAGGCCGTCCTGCGCCTCGGCGACGATATAGGTCTTGTTGACCTGCCCGCGCGCCGCGCCGAGCGGATAGTCGTCGCGCTCGGGCGGCGGCGCCCAGCTCGCCTCCGCGCGCGCCTGCGGCGGCGGCGTCAGGAAGGTGGTGCGCTGCTCGCGCAGCAGCGTGCCGCCGGGTGACGGCGCGGCCATCGGCGCGGCATCGAAGCCGAACGCCGGCGCCGCGCCGGCAGCGACCGGCTCGGGCCGCCACAAAGCGCCCATGTCCGCCGGCGCCGAGTGCGCGACGCGGTGGCCCGCGGCGTCGAGCGCGCGGCGCAGCCCCGAGACGATCATGCCGCGCACCAGCGCCGGGTCGCGGAAGCGCACCTCGGTCTTGGCCGGGTGGACGTTGACGTCGACCTCGCTCGCGGGGACGTCGAGGAACAGCGCGACCACGGCGTGGCGGTCGCGCGGCATCATCTCGGCATAGGCGCCGCGGATCGCGCCGATCAGCAGCCGGTCGCGCACCGGTCGCCCGTTGACGAACAGATATTGGTGATCGGCCACGCCGCGGTGGAAGGTCGGCAGCCCCGCCACGCCGCCGAGCACGTGTCCGTCGCGCTCGAGGTCGACCGCCACCGAATTGTCGGCGAGCGCGCGGTCGGTCAGCGCGGCGACTCGCCCAGGTCGGCCTTCCGCCGCGGACACCGCCAGCACGCGACGGCCGTCATGCTCGACCGCGAAGGCGATGTCGGGGCGTGCCATCGCGAGCCGTTTCACCACATCGAGGCAGCTGGCATATTCGGACCGCGGCGAGCGCAGGAACTTGCGCCGTGCCGGCACCCGCGCGAACAGCCCCTCCACCACCACGCGCGTGCCGGGCGGCAGCGCCGCAGGCCCGTCGCGCTCGACCGTGCCGTTGTCGACGGTGCGCGCCCACCCTTCCGCGCCGCGCGGGCGGCTCTCGATCGTCAGCCGCGCCACCGAGGCGATCGACGGCAGCGCCTCGCCGCGGAAGCCGAGCGTCTGCACCGCCTCGATCGCGTCGTCGGGCAGCTTGGAGGTGGCATGGCGTTCGAGCGCGAGCGCGATCTCGTCGGGGGTCATGCCGCAGCCGTCGTCGGCCACTTCGATGCGCTCGACACCCCCGGCGGCGAGCACCACCGCGACCCGCGTCGCGCCGGAGTCGATCGCGTTCTCGACCAGCTCCTTCAACGCGCTGGCCGGTCTTTCCACCACTTCGCCCGCGGCGATGCGATTGACCAGATGCGAGGGGAGCCGGCGTATTGACACAGCGCAGCACCTAGCCCAAGCCGCCGCTTCCCGCGACCCCGCAGATAGAATTGCACGCATGATTCACGGCGGCGGCGCGCGGATCGGATATAGACGAACATGGCCGGTCGTCCCGCCCGGCGCGCACAGCAACGGACCCCAACGTCAATGGTATTCTCGCGCTTGTTCAAGATGACCTCGCACGACATGGCGATCGATCTCGGCACCGCGAACACGGTGGTGTACGTGCGCGGGCGCGGCATCGTGCTGAACGAGCCGTCGGTGGTGGCGGTCGAGACGGTCAACGGTCAGAAGCGGGTCAAGGCGGTCGGCGAGGACGCCAAGCTGATGATGGGCAAGACGCCCGGGTCGATCGAGGCGATCCGCCCGCTGCGTGACGGCGTCATCGCCGACATCGACGTCGCCGAGCAGATGATCAAATACTTCATCGAGAAGGTGCACGGGCGCCGGCGCTTCATGCGCTGGCCCGAGATCGTGATCTGCGTGCCGTCGGGCTCGACCAAGGTGGAGCGCCGCGCGATCCGCGACGCCGCGCAGAACGCCGGCGCCAGCGCGGTCTATCTGATCGAGGAGCCGATGGCGGCGGCGATCGGGGCCGACATGCCCGTCACCGAGCCGGTCGGCTCGATGGTGGTCGATATCGGCGGCGGCACCACCGAAGTGGCGGTGCTGTCGCTGCGCGGCCTCGCCTACACCACCTCGGTGCGCGTCGGCGGCGACAAGATGGACGACGCGATCGTCAGCTATGTCCGCCGCAACCACAATCTGCTGATCGGCGAGGCCACCGCCGAGCGGATCAAGCAGGAGCTGGGCTGCGCCAAGCCGCCGATCGACGGCATCGGCAAGACGGTCCACATCAAGGGCCGCGACCTGGTCAACGGCGTGCCCAAGGAGATCCAGATCAACCAGGCGCAGATCGCCGAGGCGGTGAGCGAGCCCGTCGCCGCGATCGTCGACGGCGTCCGCATCGCGCTGGAGAATACCGCGCCCGAGCTCGCCGCCGACATCGTCGACCAGGGCATCGTCCTCACCGGAGGCGGCGCGCTGCTCCAGGGGCTCGACGAGGTGCTGCGCGACGAGACCGGGCTGCCGGTGACGGTCGCGGACGACCCACTGATCTGCGTCGCGATCGGCACGGGCCGCGCGCTCGAGGACCCGATGTTCCGCGCTGTTCTTCAGAACGGGTAAGCTCGAGGCGAGGAGATGGCGGCAATGGCGCCGTCACGGGATCGGCGTCCGGGCTTCTCGCGGCGCGCACAATATAGCCTGTTCCTCACCTACATCCTCGGCATCGCCGGGGCGGTGGTCGGCGCGGTGCTGCTCGCGCTGTCGACCTTCAACCCCGTCGCGTTCAACGCGTTGCGGTCGGCGGTCGCCGAGCTGACCGCACCGCCCGCCGCACTGCTGGCGGGCGCGGGCAGCCAGCTCGCCTCCATTCCCGACGCGATCGCCAGCCACTTCCAGGTGCGCGGCGAGAACCGCGAGCTGCGCGCGCGGCTGAATCAGGCGCGCGGCGCGCTGCTCGCCGGTCGTCAGGCGCAGATCGAGAATGTGCGGCTACGGCGCCTTCTCGTGCTGCGCGACCGGCTGCCCGAGACGATCGCGGCGGCGCGGATCGTCAGCACCAGCGCGTCGAGCACGCGCCGTTTCGGGCTGCTCAACGCGGGCAGCTTTCAGGGCGTGGCGGACGGCCAGCCGGTGACGGGGCCGGAGGGGCTGATCGGGCGCGTGCTGTACGTCGGCCCCGACACCGCGCGCGTGCTGCTCATCACCGACCCGGAGAGCGTCGTGCCCGTCCGCCGCACCCGCGACGGCCGTCCCGCGCTGGCGGCGGGGCGCGGCGACGGGCTGGTCGACGTGCGCACGATCGACACCGCGGACGGGCGCTTCCGCCCCGGCGACCTGTTCGTCACCTCGGGCACGGGCGGCATCTTCGTCCCCGGCGTGCCGGTCGCGCGGGTGCTGCGCGCCGGCACCGACAGCGCGCCGGCGCGGCCGTTCGCGCGCCCCGACTCGCTCGACGTCGCGCTGGTACATCGCGCCTTCATGCCGCCGCCCCCTGCCCCGCCCGCTCCCGCGCCCAAGCCCTCGCCTTCCCCCACGCCCGAGCCGTGACGCTCCCCGCGCGCCCGCTGTTCAAGGAACCGCTGCCGCCCGGCCGCGCGCGCCTTCTCCCCTGGGCGAGCGTGCTCGCCGGCTCGCTGGCGACGACGCTGCCGTGGAACGCCTCGGTAGGACTGCTGCCGCCGCTGGGGCTCCTGATGATGCTGGCGTGGCGGCTGCTCGCGCCGCTGTCGCTGCGCGTCTGGGCACCGGCGCTGCTCGGGCTGTTCGACGATCTCGTCTCGGGCCAGCCGCTCGGCAGCGCGATGCTGCTGTGGACGCTGGCCTTCTTCCTGGTCGAGGCGCTCGAGGCGCGCTCGGGCGTGCGCGACTTCGCGCAGAGCTGGGCGATCGCCGCGGTGGCGATCGCGCTCGCGCTGGCGGGGGGACGGCTGTTCGCGAGCCCGCTCTCCGCCTATGTCGACGGCGTGCTCGTGATCCAGATCATCCTCTCCGTGCTGCTCTTCCCCGCCGCCGCCCGGCTGGTGGCGTGGATCGACCTCAAGCGGGCACGCTGATGGCGCGGCCGCCGCGCGTCATGACCGAGGCCGCGCAGGCCTACAGCTTCTCGCGCCGCGCCTGGCTGCTCGGCGCTGGGCAGATCGGGCTGGGCGGGCTGCTGATCGGGCGGATGGGCTATCTCGCGATCACGCAGAACGAGCATTACAACCTGCTGTCCGAGCGCAACCGCGTGAGCATGACGATGATCCCGCCGCGGCGCGGCTGGATCGTCGACCGCAACGGCCAGCCGATCGCGAGCAACCGCACCGACTTCCGCGTCGACGTCATCCCCGACCGGCTCGAGGACAAGGAGCGCACGCTCGCGCGGCTGCGTGCCCTGCTCGGGCTCGACGACGAGGAGGTGGCGCAGATCGAGGCCGAGCTGAAGCACTCGCCCGGCTTCCGCCCGGTCGAGATCGCCGAGAACATCGACTGGGACCGTTTCGCCGCGGTGCAGGTGCGCCAGCCCGAACTGCCCGGCGTCGCGCCGTCGCGCGGCTTCGCGCGCCACTATCCGCAGGGCGCCGCGGTAGCGCATCTGATCGGCTATGTCGGCGCGGCGACCTCCGAACAATATAAGAAGGCGCGCGACCCGCTCTATCTCACCCCCGGATTCAAGCTCGGCAAGGACGGTCTCGAGAAGACGATGGAGCCGCTGCTGCGCGGCACCGCGGGCGCCAAGCGCGTCGAGGTCACCGCGCGCGGCAAGCTGGTCAAGGAGCTCGCCACCCGCCCCGACGTGCCCGGGCGCACGCTGCGGCTGACGATCGACGCCGGGTTGCAGGAATATGCCGCGCGGCGGCTCGGCACCAACTCGGGCTCGTGCGTGGTGTTCGACTGCACCAACGGCGAGATGCTCGCGATGGTGTCGATGCCCGCCTACGACCCCAACAGCTTCTCCGAGGGGATCAGCCAGCTCGAGTGGAAGATGCTCAGCGAGAACGACCACGTTCCGCTGATGAACAAGGTGACTCAGGGGCTCTACCCGCCGGGATCGACGGTCAAGCCGATGAACGGGCTGGCGCTGCTCGCCGCGGGGATCGATCCCAACGACCGCGTGTTCTGCTCGGGCGCGTTCCAGGTCGGCAACGGCGTGTGGCACTGCCACAAGCGCCACGGCCACGGTCCGCTCGATCTCAAGAACGCGATCATGCAGAGCTGCGACATCTACTTCTACGAGATGGCGCGGCGGGTCGGCTACGACAAGATCGCGCCGGTGGCGCGCGCGCTCGGGCTCGGGCAGAAGTTCGACCTGCCCTTCGCCACGCAGCGCTACGGCACCGTTCCCGACAGCGAGTGGAAGCGGCGCAAGTACAAGACCGAGTGGAAGGTCGCCGACGCGATCAACGCCTCGATCGGCCAGGGATACGTGCTCGCCAACCCGCTCCAGCTCGCGGTGATGGCGAGCCGGCTCGGCTCGGGGCTGGAGCTCCAGCCGACGCTCCTGCGCGACCCGTTCAAGCCGCGCGCCCAGCCGATGGCGATCGACCCCGAGCATTTCCGCCTCATCCGCGAGGCGATGTACGGCGTGGTCAACGCCGGCGGCACCGGCGGCGCGGCGCGGATGCAGGTGCCCGGCGTCGCGATCGCGGCCAAGACCGGCACCGCGCAGGTGCGCCGTATCACTACGGCGGAGCGACGCAGCGGCGTGCTCAAGAACGGGCAGCTGCCGTTCAAGCTGCGCGACCACGCTTTGTTCGTCTGCTTCGCGCCCTATGACAATCCGCGCTTCGCCGCGGCGGTGGTGCTGGAGCACAACGGCCATACCGTGCGCAATCTCGACACGCCGATGATCGGGCGCGACATCATGACCTACCTCTTCGACCGCGAGCGCGCGCTGAAGAGCCTGGCCGAGGTCGAGCCGACCTGGGGCGGCGACATCCGCACGCGCATGGCGGCGGAGGAGGCGGCGTATCGCGCCGCGCACACCCCGCCCCCGCCGCGTCCCGACCTCGACGACGTCGCCGCGACCGGCTCCGACGCGGTCGCCGCGGCGACCGACGCCTCGAACGCCACCGCGGAGGCGCAGGCGGCCGACACCGCCGCCGGCGACGGCCCGGCGCGCACTGGATCGCCCGAGCCCGACAGCGAAAGCGGGCGCGTCGGCGACGGCGGGACCGGGCGCGAGTGAGCGGCTTCGTCCCCGCCCCGCTCGCGGCCCTGCCGTGGCGCGTGCTGCTGCTGGTCGCCGGGATCGGCGGCTTCGGGCTGATCGTGCTCTACTCCGCCGCGGGGGGCAGCATGACCCCCTGGGTGGTGCCGCAGGGGCTGCGCTTCGTCGTGTTCCTCGCGGGCGCGGTCGTGCTGTCGCGCGTGCCGCTCGACTGGTGGAAGCGCTCGGCCTTCTGGATCTACGCGGTGATCCTGGTGCTGCTGGTGATGGTGGAACTGCTCGGCGCGGTGCGCGGCGGCAGCCAGCGCTGGCTCGGCTTCGGCCCGATCCGGATCCAGCCGTCCGAGCTGATGAAGCTGGCGATCGTGCTGGCCTGCGCGCGCTTCTACGCGTTGCTGCCCGCGACCGAGACCCGGCGCTTCGCCGCGCTGTGGCCCGCCGCGGTGCTGATCGGCCTCCCCGCGCTGATCGTGATGGCGCAGCCCGACCTCGGCACCGGGCTGATGATCTGCGCCGGCGGCGCGACGGTGATGTTCCTCGCTGGCATCCCGCTGCGGCTGTTCGTCGGCGGCGCGCTGGCGGCCGCGGTCGCGATCCCGCTCGCCTTCGAATATGTGCTCCACGACTATCAGCGCCACCGCGTGCTGATCTTCCTCGATCCCGAGAGCGACCCGCTCGGCACCGGCTATCACATCAGCCAGTCCAAGATCGCGATCGGGTCGGGCGGACTGTTCGGCAAGGGCTTCCTGCAGGGCACGCAGAGCCACCTCGACTATCTGCCCGAGGGCCACACCGACTTCGTCTTCGCCACCATGGCGGAAGAATGGGGGCTGGCGGGCGGTGCCTTCCTCATCATCGCCTTCCTGCTCGTGATCCGCTGGGGAGTGAACGTCGGCGTGCGCGCCGAGGACCGCTTCGCCAAGCTGGCGGCGGCGGGGCTCGCGACGACGATGTTCTTCTACATGGCGATCAACCTGATGATGGTGATGGGGCTGGCGCCTGTCGTTGGCATCCCGCTGCCGCTGGTCAGCTTCGGCGGCTCGGCGCAGATGACGGTGCTGATCTCGCTGGGCATTCTGATGGGGATCGACCGCTCCTCCAAACTGCGCCAGCGCTGGTGAGCGGCTTTTCTCGCCGCAGCGCGAAAAAAGGGGTTTGCAAAGCCGGAGCGCGTTGGTAGAGGCGCGCTTCCCGATCGCGGGGCGGCACCAACCGCTTCCTTCCCGCCGGTCACGGACGCATAGCTCAGTTGGTAGAGCAGCTGACTCTTAATCAGCGGGTCCTTGGTTCGAGCCCAAGTGCGTCCACCAGTTTTTTCAACGGCTCCGCAGCGATGCGGGGCCGTTGTGCTATGGGCCGGGACACCACCGGCCCCTCACGACGGAGACGACTCAGGCATGGCAGGCTTCAAGGCCCCCGATTTCAACGACCGCGCCCAGGCAGCACGCGAGGCCAAGCAGAAGGCGCTCGAGCTGCTCAAGAACCGCCCCGCGCCCGACCCCGCGCAGGTGGCGGCACGCGCCGCCGCGCGCGCGGCCAAGGAAGCGGCCGAGGAGGAGAAGCGCGCCGCGCACCGCGCCGCGATCGAGGCCAAGAAGGCCGCCAAGGAAGAGGCGCGCCGCCAGGCCGAGGCCGAGGCCGCCGCGGCCGAGCAGGCTGCCGCCGAGGCCGCCGCCAAGCGCGCGGTGTCGCTGCCGACCGCGGCCGAGCTCAAGGCGGCACGCGACGCGCGCTACGCCGCGCGCAAGGCGCGCCAGCGCAAGTGATACGCCGCACGTGATCCCACGCGAGCTGGTCGGGGTCGCCGAGGTGCCGGGCGGCGCACCGCTGCGGCTGTTCCGGCGCGGCGCCGATCACATGATCGTGCTCGACCGCAATGAACTGATGAGCACGCGCATGAGCGGCTCGGAAGAGGCGCTCGGCACGATGACGTGCGACCGGCTGGGTGATCGTCCGGCGCCGCGCTTGCTGGTCGGCGGTTACGGCATGGGCTTCACGCTGCGCGCTTTGCTCGCCCGGCTCGGCGCGGACGCCGAGATCCTGGTCGCCGAGCTGGTGCCGGGGATCATCGACTGGGCGCGCGGGCCGATGGCCGAGCTCACCGCGGGGTGCCTCGACGATCCCCGCGTGTCGCTCGAGATCGGCGATGTCGGCGCGGTGATCCGGCGCGCGCGGCGCCGCTACGACGCGATCCTGCTCGACGTCGACAACGGACCGGACGGGCTGACGCGCGAGGCCAACGACTCGCTCTATCACGCGCGCGGCCTCGACGATGCGCGCGCGGCGCTGGCGCCGGGCGGCGTGCTCGCGATCTGGTCGGCCGCGCCCGACCCCGTCTTCGCGCGCCGGCTGGCGCGCGCCGGCTTCGCGGTGGACGAGGTGAAGGTGCGCGCGCGCTCCAACGGCAAGGGTGCCACGCACGTCATCTGGTTCGCGCGCTGACCCGATCATGGGGGTCGCGCGGAACACGCGCGCGGGCTGCGGCTTTACCGCTCTTCTGTAGCCGCCGCATCAAAGGGAGACGTTATGGCCGCGAACGAGCTGGAGATCGACAACAACTCGCTGCTCGACAATATCGACGAGCGCCAGGTGGAGTTCACCGCCGAGGTCGACGGCGACGAGCAGGAGTTCGCGGTGCAATATGACGTGCTCGAGGCGCTGAGCGGGGACGCGCCCGACGGCGACGCGATCGACATGTTCAACCGCTTCGTCGACGCGATCAGCGAGGCCGCTCTCTCGGCGCTGTCGCGCGGGAATGGCACCGGGCTGGTGATCGTCAGCGAGAACGATCTGGAATAGTTCGGAAAGTTCGTCGGGCGCGCCGCGCAACAACAGTATTGCGCGGCCCGTCGACTCGCGTCACTCTCCTGTCACAACGATAGCCGCACGACGGCGAGGAGAGGATCATGGACGTACCCAGCGCGCTGGTAGTGGCGGTCGGCGGGATCGGGGCTCTGGCCACGCTCGGCATGGTCGTGGTGCTCGCGCGCCGCGCGCCCGATACGCCGCGGCGCTGAGGGGCGGCGGCGAGAGGAGCGCGGGTTTCTCGGATATGAGGCGTCGGTTGGTCGATGCCTTCACGATAGGGTTCTTCCGACAACCTCATCCGTCATCCCGGACTTGGTCCGGGATCCACGGTGCCGCATACTCTCAAAGCGTTGCTCTCGCGGAAGAGTGGATCCCGGACCAAGTCCGGGATGACGGATAGTGAAGAGTGTATTGGGGATTTCCCGAACGAAGCGTGTTAGGGAACGAAGCCTGTCAGGGGAGGCGGCGCGACCCGCGTCGGAGGAGGATTGCCGCGCGTTGGGCGTGACTAGCCCGCCATAACATCCCTCTTTAAAGCTTTCGGCCTGCCACCTTCCTCGCAGGTGCAGGATCCTCCCTCGCCGAGGCCGCAAAACCTCATCACGAGGAGCGCCGCCCCGGTCTCCCGGCGCGGCGCCCTCGCGCATTCACCTCAAGCGGTAGCAGCGTCGAAGCGGCGGCCGACCTCGTCCCAGTTCACCACGTCCCACCACGCCTTGAGATAGCCCGGCCGGTCGTTCTTGTAGGTGAGGTAATAAGCGTGCTCCCACACGTCGTTCCCCAGGATCGGCGTGCCGCGGTCGCTCACCACGTCCATCAGCGGATTGTCCTGGTTGGGCGTCGAGGTGACCTTGAGCTGGCCGCCCTGGTCGACGATCACCCAGGCCCAGCCCGAGCCGAACTGGCCCGCGCCCTTGGTGTTGAAATCCTCCTTGAGCTTGTCGAGGCCGCCATAAGCGTCGATCGCCGCGGCCAGCTTGCCGCTCGGCCCGCTGGTGCTGCCGGGCTTGCCCATGATCTTCCAGAAGAAGTCGTGGTTCCAATAGCCGCCGCCATTGTTGCGCAGCAGCGGCGGCAGCGACGAGATCTGGCCGAGGATCTGCTCGATCGACTGCCCCTCCAGCTTCGGGTCCGCCGCGACGCCCTCGTTGAGCTTGTCGGTATAGGCCTTGTGGTGCTTGTCGTGGTGGAAGGTCATCGTCTCCTTGGAGATGACCGGCTCCAGCGCGTCATAATCGTACGGCAGCGGCGGGAGTTCGAAAGCCATGGAATCCTCCTGTGGGTTCGCGTGCGCAACGCGACGCCCGCCCAAATGGCTCCCGCGCGATCGTTACGCAACCGCCCCGATCAGGTCGTGACGGCGCAGCGCGTGGCGGAGCTGGTCGTAGCTCAGTCCCAGCGCCTCGGCGGTCGCGCGCTGGTTGAAGCGGTGGTCGGCGAGCGCCTTGGCGAGCAGCTCGCGCTCGAACCGGGCGACCCGGCTCTTGAAGTCGGACGGGCCGACCTCGCAGGCCGCCACCTCCTCGTCCTCCGGCTCGGCGGGCGCCTCGCGCGGCGGCTCGCCGGGCGCTGTCCCCGCCGCGGCGGCTGATGGCGGCGCGCTCGACGCTGCCGGCCGCGGCGTACCAGGACGATAGGGCGAGGCGAAGGGATCGAACTCGATCTCGCCGATCGCGCCGCCGCGTTCCCAGCGATAGACCGCGCGCTCGACGACGTTGCGTAGCTCGCGCACGTTGCCGGGCCAGCGATAGGAGCGCATCAGCGCCATCGCCTCCTCGGTGAACCCCTCCCATTCGTCGCGGCCCAGTTCGGCGGCCATGCGGCGCCCGAAGAAGTCGGCGAGCACCGCCACGTCGCTGCGCCGCGCGCGCAGCGGCGGCAGCGTCACCACCTCGAACGAGAGCCGGTCGAGCAGGTCGGCGCGGAAGGTGCCGGCGTCGACCCGATCGGGCAGATGCTCGTTGGTCGCGGCGACGATGCGGACGTCGACGCGGCGCGGGCGCGAGGCGCCGATGCGCGTCACCTCGCCGTACTCGACCGCGCGCAGCAGCCGCTCCTGCGCGCCCATCGACAGGGTACCGAGCTCGTCGAGGAAGAGCGTGCCGCCGTCGGCTTCCTCGAAGCGGCCGACGCGCGCCTTGGTCGCGCCGGTGAACGAGCCCGCCTCATGGCCGAACAGCTCGGCCTCGATCAGCGTCTCGGGCAGCGCGGCGCAGTTCATCGTCACCAGCGGCTGGTCCCAGCGCTGGCTGAGATGGTGGAGCCGCTCGGCGACCAGCTCCTTGCCGGTGCCGCGCTCGCCGATCACCAGCACCGGCCGATCGAGCCCGGCCGCGCGGCTCGCGCGCTCCAGCGCGTCGAGGAAGACGCCCGACTGACCGACGACCTGAGTGGTTCGCTCCATGCGCCAACTTCTGGCGCAGAATGCCAAGCGCTGGCAACCGTCGAAATCTTCCTATCCGCCCGCCGGCGCGGCGCCCTGGCCGAAAATGGCGGAAAAGCTGGTGTTGCGCGCGGCGACAGGCAGTTGGCACGTCTCCTGCAATGCTCTCGTCAACTCAGGACGAAGGAGACACACCATGACCCGCACCGATCGCACCAGCACGCTCGCCACGCTCGCCCTCACCCTCGTCGTCAGCGCCACCATGGTGCTCGGCGCCGTCGGTCCGGCGACCGCGCTCGGCACCGCACCGATCCACCGGGTGGCGTGACACGCCGCGCGGCACGGCACCCTCCCCGCCGCCCGCGCGATCCGCTACAAGGGACCGACTGACGCAGGAGTCCTTATCGAGATGGGCATTTTCTCCCGCACCCGCGACATCGTCGCCGCCAACATGGCCGAGCTGCTCGAGCGAGCGGACGACCCGGCGAAGATGGTTCGCATGATCATCCTCGAGATGGAGGAGACGTTGGTGGAGGTGCGCGCCTCCGCCGCCCGCACCATCGCCGATCAGAAGGAGATGCGGCGCCACATCCAGAAGCTGGCCGAGATCGAGGCGAGCTGGACCGAGAAGGCCGAGCTGGCGCTGTCGAAGGACCGCGAGGACCTCGCCAAGGCGGCGCTGGTCGAGCGCGGCAAGGCCGCCGAGATGGGCGCGCAGCTGCGCGACGAGGTCGCCACGCTGGACGAGGCGCTGCGCTCCGCCGAGGAGGATATCGCCAAGCTGCAGAACAAGCTGCGCGAGGCGCGCGCCAAGCAGAATGCGATCGCGACGCGGCTGGAGAGCGCCAACACCAAGGCGCGGCTGCGCGAGATGTGGAACGGGCCGAAGACCCACGAAGCCTTCAGCCGCTTTGAGGTGCTGGAGCGCCGCGCCGACGAGGCCGAGGGGCGCGCCGAGGCGATGGGGCTGACGCCCAAGTCGCTCGAGGACGAGTTCGACGCGCTGCGCTCGAGCGACAAGATCGACGCCGAGCTGGCGGCGCTCAAGGCCAAGCTGAACCGGGAGAATTGAGGTGGCTGAACTGTTCGTACCGCTGATCGCGATCACCTCGATGTTCATCGGCCTGCCTTGGCTGATCCTCCACTACGTCACGCGGTGGAAGACCGCGCCGCGGATGACCGACGAGGACGAGCGGCTGCTCGACGAGATGTACAATCTCGCGCGCCGGCTCGAGGATCGCGTCAACACCGTCGAGCGCATCGTCGCCGCCGACAATCCCGATTTCCGCCCGGGCGTGGCCGATTACCGCAGCCAGCCCGATTATCGCCTCGACCAGCCGACCGCGCGCTCGATCGATCGGAGGAACTGATGTCCGACAGTCGCACCAAATTCTACCTCGACCCGCAGAACCGCCAGTGGAAAGGCGTCTGCTCCGGCATCGCCGACTATACCGGGATCGAGGTCATCTGGGTTCGCGTCGCAATGGTGCTGCTCACCCTCGCCGGTGGCTTCCCCTGGACGCTGATCGCTTATGGCCTGATCGCCTGGATGGCGGAGCCCAAGCCGGCGGGCCTGTACCAGGACCGCGACGACCAGAAATTCTGGCAGGGCGTGCGCTCCAACCCCAAGCGCTCCACCGCCGAGGTGCGCGCCAAGTTCCGCGAGATCGACCGGCGGCTCGCCGACATCGAGCTCCATTACACCAGCCGCAACAGCGCGCTCGCGCGCGAGATCGACAGCCTGCGCTGAGACCGGGCGAAGGGAGGCCATGAACATGGACATGGGTTGGATGGTACCGGTGGGGATCGTCACCGCGGTGAGTGCCTCGCACGCCTTTCGCACCTGGGTGCGCGCGCGCCACGGCTATCCGCTCGACGATCGTCCCGAGCGTCGGCGTCGCCGGATGCTCCACGCGCTGGCGGATGACGGCATGGGTACCGATCGCAGCGTCGCGCTGCTCGAGGCCGAGAACGAGCGGCTCACCGGCCAGGTCGGGCGGCTGGAGGAGCGGATCGCGGTGCTCGAACGCATCGCCACTGATCCCGCGGTGCGCACCGCGCGCGAGATCGAGGCGCTGCGCGACCGCTGACGCCGCAACGGGAGGAACACGCCATGTGGTTAGAACAGCTCAACGGTTTCACCCTCTTCATGCTGGCTTTCGTGGTGATCGGCCTGCCCGTGATCCTGGGCGTGGGCGGCGAGATGTTCCGCCGCTGGCTGACCCACAAGGAGCGGATGGCGCAGGTACTGACCGAGGCCACGGCCGAGAAGGCCGCGCAATATGCGGCGCATACCGAACGGCTCGAGGCGCGCGTGCGCGTGCTGGAGCGGATCGCGACCGACCGCGGCGCCGACGTCGCCGCCCAGATCGAACAATTGCGCGACGACCGGCTCAACTGAGCGGCGTCGCCGAGAAGGAGAGAGTAAGATGGGTCCGACCTCGATGATGGTCGTGCTGATCGTGCTGATCGCGGTGATCGGCCGGGTGATGCAGGAGCGGTACCGCGCGATGGCACGCCTCCACGCCGAAGAGATCGTGCGCAACAGCGCCGGCGACGGCGGTCGCTCGCAGGACGAGGTGCGACAGCTCAAGGAGCGCGTCGCGGTGCTCGAGCGCCTCATCACCGACAACCATGGTCGCGCCGATCTGGAACGCCAGATCGAGCAGCTGCGCGACCGCTGACCTCAACCCGCACGGAGACGGCAGCCATGTCCGATCCCACTTTCTACCTCAGCATGGCCGCGACCGGGCTCGCCGGGCTGGCGATGCTGATCTACGCCGCGCTCAACGGCTGGCGCGGCTGGCTCCAGCTCCAGCACGAGCAGCTCGGGCATGACCGCCAGAGCCAGGCCCCGGCGTCGCCCAGCGCGGGCGCGCGGATTGAGATCGCCGATCTCAAGGAGCGGATCCGCAAGCTCGAGGCGATCGCGGCGGGAGTGGACCTCTGAGCGGCGGGCCGCTGCGCGGTTGCGGCGCGCGCGCGCGGCGGCTAGCCCGCGCGCGATGACCGACACCGCCCCCACGCTCGACGCGATCCGCGAGGAATATGAGTTCGTCGAGGGCGATGACCGCTACCGCCTGCTGGTGGAACTGGGTCGATCGCTCGAGCCGATGCCCGCGGCGCTCAAGACCGAGGCGACGCTGGTGCGGGGCTGCTCCGCCTCGGTCTGGGTCTATCCGACGGTGGCCGGGGACGGCACGCTCCACTTCCTCGCCGACAGCAACGCCGCGATCACCAAGGGGATCATCGCTTTGGTGCTGCTGACGGTACAGGACCGCGCGCCCGGCGAGATCCTCGCGACCGATATCGAGGGCGCGCTGGCACCGTTCGAGCTCAAGGCACAGCTGAGCTCGAACCGGACGCAGGGCATACCGAACATGATCGCGCTGATCCGCGAGACCGCGCGGCGCTACGCCTGAGGCGAGCGCTGGCGCGAGCGGCCCTGCCGCGCTTGCCTTCCTCCTCTGCTCCATCATCCCGGATTCGTTCCAGGATCCACGACGCCGCCCTCGCTTTCCTCCTCTGCTCCGTCATCCTGAACTCGTTTCAGGATCCACGTCGCCGCTCACTCAGCCGCGGCGGCGCCTGCGGGCCGGTGGATCCTGAAACGAGTTCAGGATGACGAAAAAGGGGGCGACCACGCGCTCCCCCGCCGGCGCTCTCACCCCTCGCCGCGCAGTCTCGCCGCCAGCGTCGCCACGTCGGCACCCGCCTCGACCAGCCGCCAGCGATCCGGCGCGCGCGTGTCGACCAGGGTCACCGCGCCGCGCGGACACACGCCGAGGCAACGCACCTCGACCACGCCGAGCGCCGCCTTGCGTTCCTTGCCCAGCCCCGGCTCGTCGCGCAGCGCCTTGGCGAGCGACCTCTTGCCCTTGCGACCGAAGCCGCCGCCCAGCTTCTTCGAGCATTTGCCGCAGACCAGCAGCGCGCCGCCCCAGCGCGCGCGGACCTCGTCCCTCACGCCTCCGCCCGCGGCTTCCAGGTGCGCGCGTCCTCGGCGGCGCGCAGCACCTCATAGGCCGCCTGGATCGCCTGGAAGCGCTTGGCCGCCTCGGCGTCGCCGGGGCGCACGTCGGGGTGGTTCGACTTGGCGAGCCGGCGCCACGCCAGCCGCACGTCGTCGAAGGACGAATCGACCTCGAGCTCCAGCACCTCGAGCGCGCGCATCTCGTCGCGCGAGCGCGTGCCGTCCCCCGGCCCCGCCCAGGCCTGGTGGCGCGACTGCTGATACCCGCCGGCGTCACGGCGCTCGTCGGCCTCGCGCGCCGCCGCTTCCTCGGCGGACAGGCCCTCGAAATAGTTCCAGCCACGATTATACTCGGCCGCGTGCGCCTGGCAGAAATACCAGCGATCGGGGCTGTTGGGCGACTTGGGCGCGGGGCAGTCGCCCGGCTCCTCGCAGCCGTGGCGGTCGCACAGCCGCACGTTCGCCGCCTCGCGGCCCGCGCCATAGCCGCGCCAGCGCGGGAAACCCCAGTCGTTCGAGCGGGTGGGAATACGTGCCATGCGCCCCGGCACATAGGGTCCGCCGCCGCGCGCGCCAAGCGAGCGCGGCGGCGAAAATGCCAGGGGGCCTGTAAGCCGGGTTCTGTCCATCCCTCTCGGGACTGGGCGACCATTCCTCTCGGCGCGCCGTCGCCGACGCGCTCCAGCGACCAACCCGGGCGGCGAGCGGGAACACGCCCCGGACGCGCGAACGCGCCCCTGCCGCCCCTATTCGGTCTTGCTCCCGGTGGGGTTTACCGTGCCACGACCGTTGCCGGCCGCGCGGTGCGCTCTTACCGCACCCTTTCACCTTGGCCCGGCCGAAGCCGTGGCCGTCTGCTCTCTGTTGCACTGTCCCTGACCGCGGGCTCGCGCCCTTGGCCGGCGGGCGTTACCCGCCACCGTCGTTCCGTGGAGCCCGGACTTTCCTCGGCACGCTCACGCGTGACGCGGCCGCCCGGCCCCCTGGCGCGGTCGCCCTAGCGGCTGCGGCGGCGCGTGGGAAGCGTCAGTCGTCGCCGCGCGGTCGCGGCAAGAGCAACGCCAGCAGGATCATGCGGCACTCGGCGTCGATCTCGCCGTCGATCAGCTCGGGGCGGAAGCGCCGCTGGAACGCCATGATCGCCGCCATCCGGTCGGTGACGTCATAGCCGAAGCGCTCGAGCGCGAGGCAGAAGGCGGGCTCGCTCCAGAACGGGTCCATCAGGTTCTTGGTCGGCCGCGGCAGCGCCAGCCGCAGCCGCGCCAGCCGGTGCCACGGGAACAGCTCGCCCGGGTCACGCTTGCGCGCGGGCGCGACGTCGGAATGGCCGACGATATTGCCGCGCGTGATCTCGTACTTGTCCTTGAGGTGCGCGACGAGGCGGATCACCGCGTCGATCTGGGGCTCGGGAAAGGCGCGATAGCCGAACTCATGCCCGGGGTTGACGATCTCGATCCCGATCGCGGCCGAGTTGACGTCGTCGACGTCGCGCCAATGCGCCTTGCCCGCGTGCCAGGCGCGTCGCTCGTCGTCGACCAGCCGGAGGATCGTGCCGTCCTCGTCGACGACATAATGGCTCGACACCTCGGCGGCGGGGTCGCGCAGCCGGGCGATCGCTTCCGCGGCGCTGCGCATCCCGGTGTAATGGAGCACGATCATCGAGATCGGCAGCGCGCGCTCGTTGTGGTTGGGGGACGGGGCCTCGACGCACTTCATCCCTGCCGCTCACCTTTCGTCCGCTCGCCCTGCGCCGCCGTCCGGATCGTCACGATCGCGACCCCCAGCATCGCCACCGCGCCCCCGGCCACCATCGGCCAGGTCAGCGGCGTGCCGAACCAATAGGATGCGGCGGCGACGCTGACCACTGGCGCGGCGAGCGTCAGCGGCGTGACGGTCGACACCGGATGGCGCTGGAGCAGCCACATCATCGAGCCATGGCCGAGCACGGTCGAGCCGATGCCCGAGAAAGCGATCGGCAGCAGCGCCGCGATCGGCGCCCGTGGCAGCGCCGCGATCGCGCCGGGCTCGACCCACCAGGAGGTCAGCCCCAGCGTCAGCGTGCCGAGCAGCCCGATCCAGGCGTAGATCGTCAGCACCGGCACGCCGACCAGCCGGCGCTGGATCAGCGAGCAGATCGCCCAGACCAGGCTGCTCGCCGCGGTCAGCGCCAGCCCCAGCCCCTCGCGCGCCGCGGCGGGATCGAACACCAGCAGGCCCACACCGGCGAAGGCGAGCAGGATACCGATCACGCGCGGCGCGTGGATCCGTTCGCGCAGCACCAGGATCGCGAGCAGCAGCGAGAAGGGCACGCCGAGCTGCCCCGCGATCGCCAGCGCGCCGACATTGTCGGACACAGCGAGGCTGAGATTGATGAAGACGTAGAACAGTCCGCCCGAGAGCACGCCCAGCGCGAGCAGCGGCACCATCTTGCCCGGCACGATCCGCAGCGCGCTGGCGCAGACCAGCAGCACGATCAGCTGGCGCAGCATGCCCGCGGTGATCGGCGGGACCAACTCCACCGCCTCCTTCACCGCGACGATGTTGAGCCCCCACAGCAGGTTCATCATCACCACCACGGCGAGATCGCGCGCGCCGAAGGCGGTGGCAGGAGGCGGAGCGGCGCTCGTCACCCGCGCCGAATCGCGGACTTAGCGCGTGGTGTAAAGCCGCTCCGCATCGTCGGGCGCGTTCACGCGCTCGTAGAAGCCGCGCGCGCGCCGGCATGGGCGCAGCTGTTCGGACTGGCCGATCACGGTCTCGCCCGCGCCGAGCAGCAGCACGCCGCTCGGCTTCAGCGCCGCGGCGAGCCGCTCCAGCACCTGTTCGCGCAGATGCGGCGCGAGATAGAACAGCACGTTGCGACACAGGATCAGGTCGAACGTGCCCGGCGGCGCGGGATCCACCACCAGATTGTGCCGGCGATAGCTGATCGCGGAGAGCAGCCGCGGCTGTGCGGCCCAGTGATTGTCGGGGGCGCTCTCGAACCATTGCATCATGCGCCGGATCGGGAGGCCGCGCTGGATCTCGAACTGGCTGTAGCTGCCCGCCCGCGCGCGCGCGATCGCGGCGGCGGACACGTCGGTGGCGACGATCTCGGGCATCGCGCCGCCCGCCTCGGCGAACAGCATCGCCAGCGACAGCGGCTCCTGCCCCGTGGCGCAGGCGGCGCACCAGACCCGTGCGGGGGCGGGCTGCTCCTGCACCAATTTGGCCGCCGACTCGATCACGCCGGCGTCGCGGAAGAAGGAGGTTTCCTGGTTGAGCAGCGAGTCGACGATTCGGTCGGCGAGCGCGTTGTCGTGACGTTCCATCAGCCTCGCCGTCAATTGCTCCACCCGGTCGAGCCCGAGCGACTGGAGCAGGGGTTTGAGGGCGGCGTCGAACCGCCAGCTGCGGCCGGCGGCGATCCGCTGCCCCGTGCGCGCCTCGAGCAGCGCGGCGAAGACCTGCGCCGAGCCGGCGTCGATCGTCACGGGCGTGGCGCCCGGCGCGGCGCTCATCGTGCGCCCCCCGCGGCGATGGCGGCGCCGATCTCGGCGGGCGACATCACGCCCTGCGCCAGCCCCGCCTTGGCGACCGCGCCGGGCATTCCCCACACCACCGAGGTCGAGCGATCCTGCACCAGGATCGTACCGCCGGCATCGCGCACCGCGCGCGCGCCTTCCAGCCCGTCGCGCCCCATGCCGCTCAGCACGATCGCGAGCAGCCGCGGGCCGTACGTGGCGGCGAGGCTGGCGAACATCGGATCGACCGAGGGCAGGTTACCGGTTGGCGCCGGGGCCTGCGACAGCCGCGTGCCCACCGTGCCGTCATGGAGCGGGTACGCCAGCAGGTGCGCGGTGCCGGGCGCGATCAGCAGCTCGCCGGCGCGAACGCGGCCATGATCCTGCGCGAGCAGGCTGGGCCGTTTGGCGGAGACGCCGACCTGCGCCGCGAAATAGGGCGAGAAGGAGGGCGGCAGATGCTGGGTGACGAAGATCGGTTGCGCCACCGCGAGCGGCACCTCGGCGAGCAGCGAGGCGAGCGCGTGGATGCCGCCGGTGGAGGCGCCGATCGCGATGGCGTCGAAGGCCGGCGCAGGTGCGGCGGCGACGCTGCGCCGCGGCGCCTCGGGCACGGCGGCCGGACCGGCGAGGACATCGAGCCGCGCCAACAGCGTCTCGCCGAAGCGGCTCGCGAACGCGCCCGCGACGGGCTTCACCAGCGTGTCGGCCGCGCCGAGCGCGAGCGCACGCATCGTCACCTCGGCGCCTTCCGCGGCGGCGCTCGACACGATCAGCACGCGCGCGCCCGCCCCTGCGGCGAGCAGGGCCGGCAGCGCGTCGATCCCGCTCTGCCGCGGCATCTCGAGGTCGAGCAGGATGAGGTCGACGCGCTCGGTCGCTAGGAAGGACAGCGCGCGCGACGCGTCCGCCACCGCCGCCGCCAGCCGGAACCGGCCGCTATGCTCGATGTACCGGCCCAGCGCCGCGCGTGCCACCGCCGAATCGTCGACGATCAGGACACGCGGCACGGCCGGGTGCGGCGGAGCGAGAGAAGATGCGATCTGCGGCATGGCAGGCATCGGCCGGGCGCGGCGGGGCGGCGGGGATCAGGCGACGCCGACGATCTGGAGCTTGCTCTGCAGCGTCTCGCGATCGAACGGCTTCATGACATATTCGTCGGCGCCGGCCTCGATCGCCGCGCGGATGTGCGCCATGCCGTTCTCGGTCGTGCAGAACACCACCTTGGGGCGCGCCGGCAGCGTCTCGTCGCCGAGCGCGCGCAGGAACTCCATCCCGCTCATCACCGGCATGTTCCAGTCGAGCAGGATGACGTCGGGGCAGGCCGCGCGGCACGCGGTGAGCGCCTCGCGCCCGTCGCCCGCCTCGGAGACGGTGAAGTCGAGCGTCTCCAGGATATGCCGGGCGACCTTGCGGATCACCTTGGAATCATCGACGATCAGGCAAGTCTTCATCGGCTGTTCCTGCAATATCGGGCGTGACATCCTTGTGCCGCGCGAGGGGTAAGTTTGACGTTAACGGCACGGGCGAAAGTGGGTCGGATCGCGACGTCATCGGGCATTGAAGCGGTGAAAGCGCGGATCCACTGAGACCCGGTCAGGCCAGCGCGCTGGCACGCGCCACCAGCCGGTCGACGTCGAGCGCGAGCAGGGTTTCCTGCTGCCCCTCGCCGATGCCGGTGACGAAGTCCCATTCGCCCGCAGTATCGAGCCCGGCCGGCGCCGCACCCAATTGGAAGGTCGAGACATCCTCCAGCGAGTCGACCGCGATCGCGTAGAGGTGGCCGTCGACGATCGTCGCCACGGCCCGTCCCCCCTCGCGCGGCTTCTCCTCGGGGCAGCGCTCGACACCCAGCAACGCGCGCACGTCGAGCACGGTGGCGACGCGGCTCCGCATCGCCGCCAGGCCGATGACCGACGCCGATGCGCCGGGCGCCGGCACGACCGCCCCGACCTCGACGACCGAATCGACCCGCTCGGCGTCGAACAAGACGCCGCAGCCACCGATCCGCGCCACCAGTTGCAGCGATCCGATCATGCGCGATGCTCCTTCAGCGCGGCGATCAGCGCGCCGCGATCATAACGGTAGAGCGGCTGGCCGCGCGTGCGACTGAGCCGCAGCGCGGGCGCGGGCGCGCTGTCCGCTTCCTCGTCGATCGCGAGCGCCACCGCGGCGCGCTCGCCCGGTGCGATCGCGCGGACGACGCGATAGCCGGCCTGCTCGATCGTCGGCTTGAGAAAGGCCTCCATCCACGCCCCCTCGCTGCCGTGAAGCAGGCAGAGCGGGCGCTCGGCGGCGACGGGCAAGGCGCCGAACAGCGCGAGCGGGTCGACCAGCTCGATCGGCTCGCCATCGATCACCGCCAGTCCCGCGATCACGCCGTGCGGGTCCGCCGCCGGGGCGAGCTCGCCCGGCAGCGGGACGATCTCCATCGCCTCCTCGACCGGATAGGCCAGTTCGAGCCCGTCCGCCTGGAGCCGCAGCACGGTACGGACCGTCTCGGCGACGACGCCCTGCCCGGCCCAGACCGGGACCGAGCGACCGTCGATCGTCAGCCAGGTGCCGCCCGCGAGCGAGCGCACCGCCCCCGCCGCGACCTTCTCGATCCGGTCCACCGCGTCCGAGACGATCAGGCGGCGCTCGCCGTCGACGTCGAGGAAGAGCAGCGCGCGCACCGCCTCCACCGCGACCGCGGCGGTGGCCTGGACCTGCACCTGTTCGAAGGTCAGCCCCGCCTTGGCGGCGATGCCGGAACAGTCGAGCAGCAGGATCGGCAGACCATCGTCGGGCAGCATCTGCCCGGCATAGATCCCCGCGCGCATGACGGCGGGCGCGGCGGGCTTCACCACCAGCTCCTGCGTGTCGCGCACGCCGTCGAGCGCCAGCGCGAACCGACCCTCGCGCAGCGACACGATGGCGAGATAGCGCGGCGGCTCGGCGGGCGCGCGATCGAGCAGGTCGCCCAGCTCGACCATCGGCAGCCGCTGGCCGCGCAGCAGCACGACCGACCCTGCGCCGACGCGATCGACCCGCACCGCGCCGCCGTCGACCGCGACGATCTCGTCGACCGACTGGCGCGGCACCGCGAAGCGCGTGCCCGCGGCATCGACCAGCACCGCGTTGAGGATGGCGAGCGTCAGCGGCACCTCGAGCGAGACGGTGAGCCCCTGCCCCGGCCGGTTGACCAGCGAGATCCGCCCGCCCGCCTGTTCGACATTGGCTTTGACCACGTCCATGCCGACGCCGCGGCCCGACAGCGCGGTGACCTCGTCGCGCGACGACAGGCCGGGCTCGAAGATCAGCCGCAGCCGCCCCTCCTCGTCGAGCCCGCGCAGTTCGGCGGCGCGCGACGGCTGGTCGCGCAGGATCTTGGCGACGAGCCGATCGGTGTCGACGCCGCGACCGTCGTCGACGATGTCGATGATGATGAGATTGCCCGCCTGACGCGCGACGACGCGCAGCTCGCCGGTGCCGGTCTTGCCCGCGAGGATGCGGTCGGCGCGGTCCTCCAGCCCATGGTCGACCGCGTTGCGGACGATATGGACCAGCGGGTCGCGCAGCAGCTCGATCATCTCGCGGTCCAGCTCGACGTCGCCGCCCTCGATCACGAGCGACACCGCTTTCCCGAGCGAGGCGGCGGAATCGCGCGCCAGCCGCGGCAGGGCCGAGAACAGCGCCTCGACGCGCTGCATGCGCGTGCGCGTGACGGTGTCGCGCAGCTCGTCGACGGACAGGCTGAGCCGCTCGAGCATGGCCTCGAGCCGGGGATCCTCGATCTGGCGCAGGTGGCGCGCGAGCTGATTGCGCGCGAGCACCATGTCCGACACGCCGCTCATCATGCGGTCGAGCAGGTCGACCGAGAGGCGGACCGAGCGCTTGTGCCCGGCGCGCTGCGCGGTGGCGGCGAGCGCGGCGGCATCGGGCAGCGCGGGGGTGGCGAGGTCGGCGGGGGTGGCGGGGGTAGCGCTGGAGGCGGCGTCGAGCGCGGCGATCAGCAGCGCCTCGCCGCCGTCGTCGAGCGACTCGCCCGCGTCGATCGCCTCGACCAGGTCGCCGATGCGATCGATGATGGCGAGGATGGCGCTGACTAAGGCGCTGTCGGGCACGCGGTCACCGCCGCGCACCGCGGCGAGCGCGTCCTCGGCGGCGTGGCTCAGCCGGGCGAGCCGCGGCAGGTCGAGGAAGCCGCAGCTGCCCTTGATCGTGTGGACGAAGCGGAAGATCGAATCGAGCCGCGCGCGATCGCTCGGATCGGCCTCCCAACCGACGATCTCACCCGAGAGCGCCTCCAGCGTCTCGCGTGTCTCGGCGATGAATTCCTGCAGCAGATCGTCCATGCGGCCCCGTCGCCTCCTGTCGGCGAGCGCGGCATGGCACGGCGGCGGTTAAAAGGGTGTTTACTGAGGGAGCGGCGGCGCGTGATCGATCACGGCGGCGACGGGGCGTTTCGAAGCGGCAGCTTGATCGACTTCGGCCGCGTTGGTCGGCGCGCCGCCGAGGAAGCCTCTTGGCTGCCGCTCCCCTGAGCTCGACCTAGCGGTTCGGCAGCGCCGCGCCGAACAGCAACGTTCCGTCCACCGCGTCGCTCACCATCACCGAGCCCCCCGCCTCGGCCGCAATCGCGTTGACCAGGAACGCCGCCGCGGCGCGCGGCGTGATCGCCTCGGCGCCCGCGCCGTCGGTGAGGGTCGCGCGCAGCTCGGGGTCGAGCACCAGCCGCGGCCCCTCGGCGCGCAGCACGATCTCGGTCGTCTCGGCGGTCTCCTCGACTCCGATCGTCACCGTGCCACCGCGCACCAGCGTATCGCCCGCGATCAGCGCGAGGTTGAGCAGCACCTTGACCGCCGCCTTGGGCAGCTCGGCCTCCTCGATCAGCCATTGCAGCTGGAGCCGCTTGTTGTCGCCGAGCAGCCCCTCGACCGCCTGGCGCGCCTCGCGCACGTCGACGCGCTCGCCGAACCCGCCCGCCGCGCCGAACGCCAGGCGGAAGAACTTGAGCTTGTTGGCCGAGACCCGCGCGCTCTCGTTGAGCAGCTCGAGGCAGCGCGCGCGCATCTCGGGATCGGTCTCGTCGTTGAGCAGCTCGAGCCCGTTGTTGAGCGCGCCGACCGGCGACAGCAGGTCGTGGCACAGGCGCGAGCACAACAGGGAAGCGAAGTCGACCGGGCTGATCGTCATGTCGGGGGATTACTCCGCGCGGGGGGCGTCGCCGCCTTGTGGCGGGTCGTCGCCGGCTCCGCAACCGTCGTCGCGCAGCGCCACCGCGTCGAAGCGGCCGTGGAGCGCGCCGTCCGCCCGCGCGCGCCACGCGGTGACCGCGCCGCCCGCGACGATGAGCCACAGACTGTTGTCGGGCGCGGCGTCGGCGGCGTCGCGCGGCGACGGGCGCGCGTCGCCGCTCGGATGCGAGTGGTAGTGGCCGAGCACCGCCGGGCCGCCCTGGCGCGCGGCGCGGTGCGCGGCCAGCAGCGCGGCGGGATCGAGCTCGAAGCGGGTCGCGGGTGTCGCCGCGACGTTGCGGCACGGCACGACCCGCTCGATCCGTTCACCGCGACCGAGCAGCAGGCCGCATATCTCATCGGCGCTCGCGCCGGCGGCAGCGACCAGTTCGTCACGCAGGTGGATTGAAATCTCGACCATCGTCGCCACATAGCACGTACCAATGGACCGGGGGGTTGCCATCATCAGCGCGACGATCGCGCCCGCCGCCGACGGCTGGCGGCTCGACCGCGCGCTCGCCGAGGCGGTGCCGACCTTGTCACGCGAGCGGCTGAAGGTGCTGATCAACGCGGGCCAGGTCACCCAAGCGGGCGCGGCGGTGCGCGATCCGGCGCGCAAGTCGCGCGCCGGCGAGGCCTATGCGGTCGCGGTCCCGGCCCCTGCCCCCGCGCACAACGAGGCGCAGGACATTCCGCTCGTGGTGGCGTTCGAGGACGATCACCTCATCGTCGTCGACAAGCCCGCCGGGCTGGTGGTTCATCCCGCCGCCGGCAATCTCGACGGCACCTTGGTCAACGCGCTGCTGCATCATTGCGACGGCTCGCTGTCGGGGATCGGCGGCGTGGCGCGACCGGGGATCGTGCATCGCATCGACAAGGACACGTCGGGGCTGATGGTCGCGGCCAAGACCGACCGCGCGCACGAGGGCCTCGCCAAGCAGTTCGCCGCGCACACGATCGACCGGCGCTACCGCGCGATCGTCAACGGCCGGCCGATGCCAGCGGCGGGCAGCGTCGACGCGCCGCTGGCGCGCTCGGCCGCCAACCGAAAGAAGGTCGCGATCGTCGCGGGCGGCAAGCGCGCGGTGACGCATTACACGCTGCTCCAGCCGCTGCGCGACGCCGCGCTGGTGGAATGCCGGCTCGAGACCGGGCGGACCCACCAGGTCCGCGTCCATATGGCGTCGCTCGGCCATGCCTTGCTGGGCGACCCGGTCTATGGTAGAACGAAACAGGCACATCGCGGCGTCTTGGAAACGCTCGGTTTCCGCCGTCAGGCCTTGCACGCCGCCCGCCTCGGGTTCATCCACCCGATCACTGGCGACGCCTTGTCGTTCGACAGTGCGATGCCGCGGGACATGCAGGAACTGTTCAGTCAGCTCATCGTATAGGTGCGAAGCGCGCATCGTCCGGCACTTGGCCGGAGATCGCCGCGTTTCCCGCCAGGAAGGGAGATCAAGGATCATGGCAGCACGCAGCAACGTCCCGGCGACGATCCCTGCGCTCGGCGGGGAGCAGAGCCTCAACCGCTATCTCGCCGAGATTAAGAAATTCCCGATCCTGGCGCCCGAGCAGGAATATATGCTCGCCAAGCGCTTCCAGGAGCATGGCGACACCGAGGCGGCGGCGCAGCTCGTCACCAGCCACCTGCGTCTCGTCGCCAAGATCGCGATGGGCTATCGCGGCTACGGCCTGCCGGTCAGCGAGCTGATCTCCGAGGGCAATATCGGCCTGATGCAGGGCGTGAAGAAGTTCGAGCCCGACCGCGGCTTCCGCCTCGCCACCTATGCGATGTGGTGGATCCGCGCCTCGATCCAGGAATTCATCCTGCGCTCGTGGAGCCTGGTGAAGATGGGCACCACCGCGGCGCAGAAGAAATTGTTCTTCAACCTGCGCCGCATGAAGGCGCGGCTCGACGCGTTCGAGGACGGCGACCTGCGCCCCGAGGACGTGCAGAAGATCGCGACCGATCTCGGCGTCACCGAGGCCGACGTGGTCAGCATGAACCGGCGCATGGCGATGGGCGGCGACACCTCGCTCAACGTCTCGATGCGCGAGGACGGCGAGGGCCAGTGGCAGGACTGGCTGCAGGACGACGCCCCGTTGCAGGACAAGGTCGTCGCCGACCAGCAGGAGGCCGACGTGCGCCACGACATGCTGGTCAACGCGATGGCCGACCTCAACGACCGCGAGAAGCACATCCTCACCGAGCGGCGTCTCACCGACGACCCCAAGACGCTGGAGGAGCTGAGCCAGGTCTATGGTGTCAGCCGCGAGCGGGTCCGCCAGATCGAGGTGCGCGCGTTCGAGAAGCTCCAGCGCGCGATGATGCGGCTGGCAGGCGAGAAGCGGCTGCTGACCGCCTGACATGCCGGCCGGCGCGGATGCGGTGATCGTCGGTGGCGGTGCCGCGGGCATCGCCGCGGCGCGCCAGCTCCACGACGCCGGGCGCGACGTGCTGCTGCTCGAGGCGGGCGACCGGCTCGGCGGGCGCGCGCACAGCCTCGCCATCGGCGACGCCGTGGTGGATCTCGGCTGCGGCTGGCTCCACTCGGCCCGGCGCAATTCCTGGACCGCGATCGCGCGCGCGCGCGGTTTTACCGTCGCCACCGACACCGCGCGCTGGGGCGAACAGTGGCGCGACCTCGGCTTCCCGCGCGCCGACCACCAGGCCGCCAACGCCGCGCGCGAGCGGATGACCGCGGCGGCGCACGCCCTTGCCACGGCGCCCGATCGCGCGCTCGGCGCCGCGGTACCGCCCGACGAGCGCTGGCGGCCGCTGCTCGACGCGATCTCGCGCTTCGCCAATGGCGCCGCGATCGACGATGTCTCGCTGCACGACTGGCTCGCCTACGAGGATGCCGCGACCGAGGACAATTGGGCCGTTCGCGAGGGCTACGGCACGCTGATCGCCGATCATGCGCGCGGGCTGCCGGTGCGGCTCGGCTGCGCGGTGACCCGGGTCGACCATCGTGGCGCGCGCATCCGCGTGGAGAGCGACGGCGGCGCGATCGAGACCGCGGCGGTGGTGATCGCCGTTCCCACCCCGATACTGGCGCGCGGCGCGATCGTGTTCGACCCGCCGCTGCCCGACAAGATCGACGCCGCGGCCACGCTGCCGCTCGGCGTCGCGGACAAGGTGATGCTGCGCGTCGACCGGCCCGACTGGCCCGCCGACACGCATCTGATGGGCAATCCTTACTCGGCCGACACCGCGAGCCACCGGCTCTCACCCTTCGGTTTTCCGGTGATCGAGAGCTTTCTCGGCGGCCCGACCGCCGACGCGCTGGAGGATAGCGACGCCGCCGCGGCCTTCGTGATCGACGAACTCGTCGCGCTGCTCGGCGGAGAGTGGCGCGCGCGGCTCCATCCGGTCACCGCGACGCGCTGGCGGCACGAACCGTGGATCGGCGGCAGCTACTCGCACGCCGCGATCGGCCACGCCGGCGCGCGCGCGGTGCTGGCGGCGCCGGTCGACGCGCGGCTTTTCTTCGCGGGCGAGGCCTGTTCGCCGCACGATTTCTCCACCGCGCACGGCGCTTTCGCGAGCGGGTCGGCCGCCGCGCGCGCGATCCTCGACCGGCGCGGCTGACCGCTCACCCGCCGCGGCGAAGCTTGTCCAGCTTCTTCAGCAACATGCCCCGCTTCAGCCGCGAGATATGGTCGATGAACAGCACGCCGTTGAGATGGTCGATCTCATGCTGCATGCAGGTCGACATCAGCCCGTCGAACTCCGCCTCGTGGCGCTCGCCAGCGGTGTCGAGCCAGGTCACGCGACAGCGCTCGGGGCGGGTCACCTCGGCGTACTGTTCGGGGATCGACAGGCAGCCCTCGTTGTAGCTCGACTGTTCCTCGCTCACCCAGCTGATCTCGGGGTTGATGAAGGCCTGGGGCGCGCGCGCCGCCTCGGGCGGCTCGCCCTCCTCCAGCTCGCGCTCCTGCAGGTCGATCACGACGATCCGTCGCAGGATGCCGACCTGGATCGCGGCGAGCCCGATCCCGCGCGCGTCGTACATCGTGTCGAACATGTCGGCGACGATGCCGCGCACCTCGTCGGTCACCTCCGCGACGGGGGCGCAGGTCTCGCGCAGCCGCGCGTCGGGTACCTCTACGATCGGAAGAATGGCCATGCGCGCGAGCTAGGGGCGCGCCGGAGAAGCGTCAAGCGAGCGCGCTCACGCCACCGGGCGCCGCGCGCGCAGCGCCTGCGCCAGCGTGCCCTCGTCGAGATAGTCGAGCTCGCCGCCGACCGGCAGGCCGTGCGCCAGCTGGGTGAGCCGCACCGGGAAGCGCTCGAGCCGCTCGGCGAGATAATGCGCGGTGGTCTGGCCCTCGAGCGTCGCGTTCATCGCCAGCACCACCTCGTCCACTCCGCCGCCCGCGACGCGCGCGAGCAGCGGCTCGATCGACAGGTCCTCGGGGCGCACGCCCTCCAGCGCGGAGAGCCGCCCGCCGAGCACGTGGAAGCGCCCCGGGAACAGCCGCGACCGCTCCAGCGCCCAGAGATCGGCCACGTCCTCGACGACGCAGAGTGAGCGGTCGTCGCGGCGGGGGTCGGCGCAGATCGCGCACGGGTCGGTGGTGTCGACGTTGCCGCAGGTCGAGCAGGTCGACAGCCGCTCCTCCACCGCCACCAGCGCCGAGCGCAGCGGCACCAGCGCGCCCTCGCGCTTCTTGACGAGGTGGAGCACCGCGCGGCGCGCCGAGCGCGGCCCGAAACCGGGGAGCCGCGCCAGCGCGTTGGTCAGCGCCTCGATCTCGGGGGAAGCCATGCGGAACAGATAGGGGGTTGCGTCGCGCCGCGCCAGCGTGTCGAGAGCTGGCGCCATGCGGATCATCTTCATGGGAACCCCCGAGTTCGCGGTGCCGACGCTCGACGCTGTGGTGGCCGCCGGGCACGACATCGCCGCGGTGTACAGCCAGCCGCCGCGCCCCGGCGGGCGACGCGGCCGCGAGCTGGTCGCGTCGCCGGTGCAGCGCCGCGCCGAGGCGCTCGGACTGGCGGTCCGGACCCCGGTGACGCTGCGCGACGCGGGCGCGCAGGTCGACTTCGCGGCGCTGAACGCCGACGTGGCGGTGGTCGCCGCCTATGGCCTTATCCTGCCGCGCGCGGTGCTCGACGCAGCCCGGCTCGGCTGCCTCAACGTCCACGGCTCGCTGCTGCCGCGCTGGCGCGGCGCGGCGCCGGTGCAGCGCGCGATCCTGGCCGGCGACGCCCAGACCGGCGTGGGCATCATGCAGATGGAGGCGGGGCTCGACACCGGGCCGGTGCGGATCGAGGGGCGCACGCCCTGTGCGGGCAAGAGCGCGGGCCAGCTCACCGCCGAGCTCGCCGCGATGGGCGCGCGGCTGATGGTGCAGGTGCTCGCCGACCCCGCCGCCTACCCGCCGCGGCCGCAGCCCGAGGAGGGCGTCACCTACGCCGCCAAGATCAGCAAGGAGGAGGCGCGGCTCGACTTCACCGCGCCCGCCGCCCAGGTCGAGCGTCAGATACTCGCCTTCGATCCCGCGCCGGGCGCCTTCGTCGAGCACGAAGGCGAGCGGATCAAGGTGCGCGCCGCGCGCGTCGAGGACGGGGCCGGCGCGCCGGGCGAGGTGCTCGACGACACGCTACTGGTGGCCTGCGGCAGCGGCGCGATCCGGCTGTTGCGGGTGCAGCGCGCCGGGCGCGGCGAGATGGACGCGGGCGAGCTGCTGCGCGGCTTCGCGCTGCCGCCGGGCACGAGGCTGTGACCCGGTACGCGCTCACCGTCGAGTTCGACGGGCGGCCGTTCATGGGCTGGCAGCGGCAGGCGCACGGCCCGAGCGTGCAACAGGCGATCGAGGAGGCGGCGCACGCGGTCACGGGCGAGACAGTGGTGGTCCACGCCGCCGGCCGCACCGACGCGGGCGTCCACGCCACCGCGATGCGCGCGCATCTCGACGTCGCCAAGCCGCTCACCGCCTTTCGCCTCGGCGAGGCGCTCAACGCGCGACTGCGGCCCGCGCCGGTCGCGGTCACCGCGTGCGAGGCGGTGGCGGACGACTGGCACGCGCGCTTCTCCTGCCTGGGCCGCGCATACAGCTACCGGATCGTCAATCGCCGCGCGCCGCTGACGCTGGAGCGCGGCCTCGCGTGGCAGGTGACCCAGCCGCTCGACGCCGAGGCGATGCACGCGGCAGCGCAACGGCTGGTCGGGCAGCATGATTTCACCACCTTCCGCTCGGCGCACTGCCAGTCGGCCAGCCCGGTCAAGACGCTCGACTCGATCGCGGTGGCTCGCGACGGCGACCGGCTCGCGGTGGACGTGGCGGCGCGGTCGTTCCTCCACCATCAGGTGCGGTCGATGGTGGGCTGCCTCGCGCTGGTCGGGCTCGGGCGGTGGAGCGCGGACGATCTGGGGGATGCCTTGCGGGCAGCGGATCGCGCGCGGCTCGGGCTCAATGCGCCGCCGGACGGGCTGTATTTCGTCGGGGCGCGCTATCCGGCTTGAGCGGCGCTAGGATGGTTCACGCGAAGACGCGAAGACGCGAAGGATGACCGCGCGAGCGTGGTCTGACACGGCGCCGACGTCGGGCGCTCCGCCTCGCGGGGATCGTCGCGACGATCGCTTCTGTGCTCTTGCGGACACAGGAGCACAGGGTTGCACGCCCTGCGAGGTGTTGCTCTGCTTGGCCCTGAATTCCGGCGTTCGCCGGAACACGGTGGCTAGGTCCTCAAGTTGAGCAACTCCGCAACGATCTGCTCGTGGAGAGAGCGAAATTTCACGCGGAGGCGCGGAGGCGCGGAGGCGCAGAGGGACTGAGCGCCCAAACCTATAGCCCCGAGGCTCGTGAGCGAGCCTCACGCTTGAGCGCTCCTGGCCATTAGACGGCGCAGGTGGATGATTGACGCTTCGCGTCTTCGCGTCTTCGCGTGAACCCTCTTCCATCCCGGAAGGCAATTGGAGACCGCCAACCTCCGCCCGCCGGAGCGTCTTCTCTGCGCCTCCGCGCCTCCGCGCCTCCGCGTGAACCCCTATCCCACGCCGCGGCGGGAGTGCGGTCACCCCTCCCGCGACAGCCGTGCCGCGAGCTCGACATGGGTCGACCAGCGGAACTGCCCCACCGGCTGCACCCAGTCGAGCCGATAGCCGACCTCGACCATCTCCTTAGCATCACGTGCGAAGCTACTCGGATTACACGAGATATACGCCACCACCGGCACCTTGCTCGCGGCCAGCTGCGCGGCCTGCTCGCGCGCGCCGGCGCGCGGCGGGTCGAGCACCACCGCGTCGAACCGGTCGAGCTCGGTCGCGGTGAGCGGGCGGCGGTACAGATCGCGATGCTCGGTGAAGACCGGCAGCCCCGCCCGCCCCGCCGCCGCCTTGAGCGCCAGCAGCGCGTCGCGCCCGCCCTCCGCCGCATAGACCCGCGCGGGCAGCGCCAGCGCGAAGGTGCCGAGCCCCGCGAACAGGTCCGCCACGGTGCGCGGCGCACCCATCGCCTCGCGCGCGGCCGCGACCAGCGCCGCCTCGCCCTCGCGCGTCGCCTGAAGGAAGGCGCCGGGCGGCAGCGGCACCGCGACGCCGCCGAGCGTCACCGTCGCGGGCTCGGGCTCCCAGCGCGTCTCCGCGCCGAGCCCGTCGTCGAACGCCACGCGTGCGACGCCGTGCGCCTGGGCGAAGGCGGTGATCGACTCGTGGTGCTGCAATCCCTCGGGCGCGACACCGGTGATCAGCACGTCCGGCCCCTGGTCGGCCAGCGCGAGATGCACGTCGAGCCGCCGCTTCGCCCTGAACGAGGCGAGCAGCCGCTTGAGCGGCTTGACCAGCGCGAACAGCTCGGGCGCGAGCACGTGGCATTCCTGCAAATCGACGAGCTGGTGGCTCTTCTCCGCGCTGAAACCGAGCCGCCCCGACGGCTCGAAGTGGAGCGTCGCACGCCGCCGTGTCCGCGGCGGCGACAGCAGCGGCGCGCGGATCGGCGCGACGAGTCCCTGCGCCGCCAGCGCCGACTCGACCCGCTCGGTGATGAAGCCCGCCCAGCTCGGATCGTCGAGATGCTGGAGCTGGCAGCCGCCGCAGGTCGGGAAATGCCGGCACGGCGGCACCTGGTGGTGCGGGCCGGGCAGGACGCTGCCGTCGTCCGCCAGCGTGTCGCCCGGCGCGGCGAAGGCGGCGTACCGCCCGTCGGCGGTGACGCCGTCGCCGCGACCGGCGACCTTGACGATGAGGCTCACGCGCGCGTCTCCCGGATCGCCGCGGCGAGCGCGGGGGCGAGCGCCTCGGCGAGATCGTCGGCGATGAAGCCGGCGCCGAGCTGGCGCGCCGCCGCGGCGTGCAGCCACACGCCCGCCGCCGCCGCGTCGAGCGGGTCGCCATCACCCGCGACCCGCGCCGCGATCGCGCCCGCCAGCACGTCGCCGCTGCCCGCGGTGGAGAGCCAGCTGCTCGCCTCGCCCGCGAGCAGGGCACGGCCGTCGGGCGCGGCGATCACGGTGTCGGGGCCTTTGTAGACGACGACGGCCCCGGCGCGCTCCGCCGCTTCGCGCGCGGCGGCGAGCTTGGAGCCGCGGGCCTCGCCGAACAGCGCGTGAAACTCGCCCGCGTGCGGCGTGAGCACGATCGTGCCGCCGCGCGCGCGCAGCCGCTCGGGCGTGACGAGGTGGAGCGCGTCGCCGTCGATCAGCAGCGCGCGGTCGCTCGCCAGCGCGCGCTCGAGCAGCTCGCGCGCGTGATCGTCGCGGCCGAGCCCGGGGCCGACCACCAGCGCGCCGATGCGCGTGTCGGCGAGCGGGTCGTCGCGCTCGATCGAGCGGCGCACCAGCGCGTGCGGCGCCTGCGGGATAGTCGCGCCGAGCAGCGTGACATAGCCTGCCCCCGCCCGCATCGCGGCGCGCACGGCGAGCTCCCCCGCACCCGCCATCCGCCCCTTGATCACCGCGATCATGCCGCGGCTGAACTTGTGGCTGTCGACCGGCGGCGGGGCCAGCGCGGGTGCGGCGAGCGCGCGCGTGGTCCCCTCGATCGCGATGCCGAGCGGCAGCACGCGCACCGATCCGCAGCGCGCGGCGGCGGGCTGGAGCAGATGCGACGGCTTGGCCGCGCCCAGCGCGAGCGTGACATGGAAGGCCGGCACCTCGCCGAGCAGAGCGCCGTCGTCGCTCGCCGTCCCGCTGGGGAGGTCCACCGCGATCGCCAGCGTCGCCGCCGCGACGAGCCGCGCCAGCGCGGCGGCGTCCGCCGGCTCGATCGCGCGGCTCAACCCGGTGCCGTAGAGCGCATCGACCAGCACAGGTGCGGCCTTGGCCTCGGCGAGCGGCTCGACCGCCGCGCCCCAGGCATCGCGGGCGGCACGAGCGGCGGCGCCACGCGGCGCGCTCGCGGCAGCGACGCGCACGTGGCGCCCGAGCGCACGCAGCCGCGCCGCGGCGAGATAGCCGTCACCCCCGTTGTTGCCGGGGCCGCAGATCACCAGCACCGCGTGCGCGCCCGCGAGACGATGCACCGCATCGCCGATCGCGCGCCCGGCGCGCTGCATCAGCGACTCGACACTGTCCCCCGCGGCGATCGCCGCCTGCTCGGCGGCGCGCATCGCGGCGGCCTCCAGCACGATCGTGCCGTCGAGCGGCGTCATGGCGTCCTAGATCCCTCGCTTGTTCCGGGCGGGCGTCGGTCGCGCCGACGCGGGCGTGCCGTCAGAGCCGCAAGCGGGGCCGCGTGTCAATGCGGGCGGTCGCGCCGATCGCGAGAAAGTCGTCGCATCCCCGGCGGATCCGGCCGGACCTGCGCTAGCCGTCGGTCACGCTCCCGCGCCGGCGGCGGTCACGCGACCGCTGCGCTCCAGCTTGCCCCAGCCGACCAGCCAGCCGCCGATCGCCGCCGCGATCGCGCGCAGCACGACACCGTACATGATCTGGCGATAGACCAGCCGCTGTGCCACGAGCAGATGCGCGGGATAGCGGACGCGATGGCCGTCGAGCCGATAGGCGAGCCAGCCGCACAGCACGTCGATCGCGGTGAAGTCGAGCCAATAGACCCCCATGCGCGCGACATCGCCGCTGGTCTGCGCCCAGCCGTGCTGCACCACGCGCAGCGCGGTTCCCGCGATCGAGACGAGCAAGGCGAGATCGATCAGCGGCGAGATCGCGGCGAAGGCGATCTGGAACAGCCACGCTTGCGGCAGCCCCACCAAGGCGAGCCCCGAGGGCTTGCGCGTCCGCAGCACCGCGCGATGCTTCCACAGGCATTGCAAAGTACCGAACGCCCAGCGGAAGCGCTGCTTGGCGAGCGCGCGGAAGCTCTCCGGCGCCTCGGTCCACGCCACCGCGCTGGGATCGTACGTCACGCGCCAGCCCGCGCGCTGGATCGCGATGGTGAGGTCCTGGTCCTCGGCCAGCGTGTCCTCGGGATAGCCGCCGACCGCGTCGAGCGCCGCGCGCCGCCACGCGCCGACCGCCCCGGGTACCACCGTCATCGCGTCGAAGCCGGCGAGCGCGCGCCGCTCCAGATTCTGAGCGGTGATATATTCCACCGCCTGCCAGCGCGTGACCAGATTGACGCGATTGCCCACCCGCGCGTCACCCGCGACCGCGCCGATCCGCGGGTCGGCGAACCAGCGCGCGAGGCGGCGGATCGTCGCGGGCTCGAACTGCGTGTCGGCGTCGAGCGCGATCACGACCTCGCCCGTGGCCACCAACAGCGCGCGGTTGAGCGCGGACGCCTTGCCGCCGTTGGCGAGCGTCAGCAAGCGCACGCGCGGGTCGGCGGCGAAGGCGGCCTCGACCACCGCGCTGGTGGCGTCGGTCGAGCCATCGTCGGCGACGATCACCTCGAGCTGGGGATAGTCGCTGGCGAGCACGCGCTCGATCGAGGCGACGATGACGCGCTCCTCGTTATAGGCCGGGATCACCACCGAGACGCTCGGCGCGAACACGGGCGGCTCGGGGCGGCGCCGCCGCGCCTGCGCCCAGGCAAGCCCCGCCATCAGCACCGCGCGCGCGATCCCGAGCGAGATGGCGAGATAGAAGAGCCAGGTCAGGGTCGCCGCCAGCGCGGCGAGCACCACGAACACCGCGACGTCGGTGCGCACCGCCCATAGGTCTCCCTCCGCGACCAGGGGCATCGCCTGCGCCGGGGTGGCACCGACGAGCTGCGAGGCCGTGACGAACGTATAACCCTCGGCGCGGAGCCGCGCGATGATCCGCGGCAGGGCCGCCACCGTCTCGGACCGATCGCCGCCGCCATCGTGGAGCAGGATCACGTTGCCCGACTTCTCGGGGGTGGCGGCGTGGACCTGATCGAGCACCTGCTGGACGATCGCGTCCGCGCCCGGACGCTGCCAGTCATTGGGATCGACGTGGAGCCCGACGATCGTATAGCCCGCGCGCTGCGCCTGGAGCGCTGGCTCCAGCTCGTCCGCGGTGGTCGGCTCGGCGTCGCCGAAATACGGCGCGCGGAACAACGTCATCGAGCGCCCGGTATAGGCCTGGACCAGTCGCTGCGTCGCGTTCAGCTCCAGCGCGGTCTCGCGCGGGCCGAGCCGCGCCATATTGGGGTGGGTGTAGCTGTGATTGCCGATCTCGCCGCCGTCGCGGACGATGCGGTTGAGCAGCGCGGGATGCTGGAGCGCGTTGCCGCCGATCACGAAGAAGGTCGCGGGGACGTGCGCCGCCTCGAGCACGTCGAGGATGCGCGGCGTCCAGGTCGCGTCGGGGCCGTCGTCGAACGTCAGTGCCAGCTTCCTCGGATCGGCCGCGCCGGCGCGGCGGACGACATACGGTGTCGGCAGCGCGTCATAGCGCTCGCGGCGGATCAATCCCTGGCGGTCGGCGAACAGGGTGCGCTGACCGGGGGTCGGCGTCGCGGTGATCCGCAGGATCTCACCCGACCCCTCGATATCGGTGTTGAGCAGCGCGGTCGGCCGGCGCAGGTCGGGGCGGCCGCCGGTGCGCATCGCGACGAGGTCGGCCCAGAAACCCTGATCCTCGCTGCCCAGCCGCCACAGCGCGACGCTCCCGATGCCGAGCTGGCGCAGCACCTGCATCTCGTTCCAGCTCGTCGCGGCGTCGAGCATCCACACGGTGTGACGCTGCCCGTCCTCGTCATAGGCGAAGCTGGCGTTGCCGCTGGCGGGATCGAAGCCGATCGGCGCCTCGCTGTCGTGCGCGGCGAGCCAGGCCTCCTCGATCGACAGCGCGTCGGTGGCATCGCCGTGCCAGTCATAGGCGTAGCTGCCGAGCGCCACCACCAGCCGGTCCGCGGGGACGATCCGCCGCGCCGCCTCGACCTCGCGGATGAACCAGTCCTGCGCCGCGATCGGACCGGGGGTGCCGCCCTCCCAATGCTGGTCATAGGCCATCAGGATGATCTTGTCGGTCGCTTGCGCGATCGCCGCGATCGGCCAGCTATCGTCCTCGGCCGGGGCGGTCACCGCGAGCACGGTGCCGCGCGGCATCGCGGCATGGAGCGTGCGCAGGAACTGGAGGTAGGATGGCATCGCGCCCGCGGGCAATGCCTCGAAGTCCATCACCAGCCCGCCGACGCGCCGCTGTGCGACATAAGCGGCGAGGCGACGTGCCGTGTCGGCGCGCGCGCGCGGGTCGGCGAGCAGCGCGGCGCTGCCCTTGCCGTCCCACTCGCTGTCGCCGAAATTCTGCACCATGGGCAAGACCTTGGGGGCATGCGACAGCGCCGCTAGGGTGCGGTCGAACGGCGCGTCATGCTCGACGGTGATGCGATGCTGCGGGCCGGCGACGCTGATCAGCGCGGGCACCACCCAGTCGAGCGCCGCGGCGTTGCGGCGGAAGGACGCGAGGCTGTCGTCGTTCCCGGGCACGTAGAAGGCGATGCTGAGCGCGGGGTTGGCGACCTTGCCCGCGGGGGCGCGACGATGCGGCAGCCAGGCGGCGAGCCCGTGGCGCCGTTGCTCGCCGCGCGCGGCGGCGGCATGCGCGCGCGGCAGCGGCAGGCGCAGGTCGACGCCGCGCGGCACCGCCACCAGGGTCGTCGCGAAGGCGATCGCGGCCAGCACCACCGCCACCAGCAGCGCCGCGATCACCCGCTTGGAGTGGCGGCTGCGGCGCCCGGTGGGATCGAAGAAGACGGGGGCGGACATGGGCGAGCCTTCGCAACGGCGCCGATGGGCGCCCGGTGATGATCGGACCCGGCTAGTCGATCGCGGATAAGCGCCGCGTGGGCCGTGGCTTACAAGTTGGTCATGATCAGCCGATCAGCCCCGACCGGTACCAGCGCCGGATCGCGGGGAGCCGCGTCAGCTCGCAGCCGCAGCGGCGACAGCGCGCATGCGCCACGCCGTCCGGGTCGATCGTGACACGCCGGCCGGGCAGATGGCGGCCGGCGCGACAGTCGGGCGGCACCTCGCTCGCCGCCGTCGCTGGCGCATGCTGCAGCGCGCCGCTCCTCATGACGAGGCGAGATTGAACAGCGTGTCGACCGGCCGCGGCGGCAGCGCGGGGAGGCGCGCCGCTATCCCGCTGCCCCGCGTCGCGCGGGCCGCGGGCTTGCCGACGAGCAGCGACAGATCGCGCAGCGACTTGATCATCGCGAGCCCGCGCGGTGCGGCGATGAAGCGCGACTCCCAGGCGGGCGCGTATTTCTCCTTGTAGGTGCGCAGCCCGCGGAAGCCGTAGAAGCGCTCGCCATGGTGGAAGATCAGCGCCGCCGCGCGCGCCCAGGCGGGGGCGAGCCGCCGTCCCGCGATCCCCGACAGCGGCGCGATCCCCAGCGAGAAGCGGCGATAGCCGCGCTCGCGCGCCCATTCGATCAGATGGACGAACAGGAAGTCCATCGTGCCGGGCGGCATGTCGGCGCGGTGGCGCATCAGATCGACCGACGCTTCCTGCCGCCCCTCGGTCAGCCACAGGTTAGCGAAGGCGACGATCCGATCGTCCACCATCACCAGCGCCATGTCGAAGTGGCGCAGGTAATCGGGATCGAAGCGGCCGAGGCTGAACCCCTTCTCGTGATGGCCCTTGGCGCGCATCCACTCGTCCGAGATGGTGGCGAGTTCGTCCAGGATCACCGGCACCGCGGCGGCGGGGACGATGCGGAACTCGGCGCCCTTGCGCGCGGCGGCGCGCTCGGCCTTGCGCACCGAGCGCAGCCGCGGCAGCTCGAGGCGGAAGGCGGCGAGGTCGACGATCGCCTCTTCGCCATATTTGACGATCTGCAACCCCATGCCGATGGCGAGATCGAGCACCAGCCCGGTCACCTGATACAGCAGCACCCGCCCCTGCGCGCGGTCGGCGAGGTCGCGGATCCGCCACAGCAGCTCGTCCCACATATCGGTCGCGCCGATCGGATCGCCCATCACGATCCAGCTCGCGCCGCGCACCTGGTACATCAGCATCGCGCGTCCGTCGTCGGACAACAGGAAGCGCTTGTCGCCGGTGAGCGCCAGCATCGCGTCGGTCCGCTCCGCGCTGGCGAGCACGCGGCGCACCGCGACCGGGTCGGCGGGGGGCGTCTCGATCGTCCGCGCCGGCCCGAGCAGCCGCCACAGCGCCACCCCCGCGAGCAACACCGCGCTCGCGAGCGTCGCGCGCAGGAAGCGCGGCGCGTCGGCACGGAGCGCGAAGCGCCACCACAGATCGTCGTCATACGGGATACGTCGATAGGCGAAGAACCCCACCCAGGCGGCGAGCGCCACCGCCGCCACGATCGCGGTCAGCCACGCCCCCGACAGTGGCGCCTGAGTCAGCGCGGTGCGGCGATAGAAGGCGCCGCGGGTCCATTGCAGCAGCGCGGCAAGGGCGAGGCACACCGCCGCCTCCTCATAGTCGATCCCCTTGGCGAGCGAGAAGATCGCGCCGGCGAGCAGCAGCGCACGCGTCGCCACGAAGGCGCCGTCGAGCCGGCGATACAGCCCGGGCGCGAGCAGCAGCAGCCCGGTGCCGACCAGGCTCGCCGCGATATGGCTCGCCTCGATGAAGGGCAGCGGCAACAGCGCGTGGAGCGCGCGGACGCGCTGACCCAGGGACGGCAACGATCCCGAGAGCAGCAGCATCACCCCGCCGGAGAAGCTCGCCGCGGCGAGCACCAGCGGCGCGACCTCGCCGACCAGCGCGCCCGATCCGCGCAGCAGCCGCGGCCATTGGTGCTGGCGCCGCCCCTCGTGCAGCGCGAGCAGCGCCACGCCCAGCGCCAGCGGCAGCACGTAATAGACGAGGCGATAGGCGATCAGCGCCGCGAACACCGCCGCGCGATCGCCCGGCACCACCGCCAGCACCACCGCCTCGAACACGCCGATCCCGCCCGGCACATGGGTGACGAGCGCGACCACGATCCCCAGCGCATAGGCCAGCACGAACGCGGGAAGCGGCGCCCAGCCGAGATGCGGGATCAGCACGAACAGCGCCGCCGCGGCCGCGGCGGTATCGAGCAGCGCGATCGCGATCTGCGCGAGCGCCGCGCGCGCCCCGGGCAGCGGCAAGGTGAAGCGCCAGATCCGCAGCGGCCCGCGCGCCATCGCGCAGGCGAGCACCAGCCCGCCGACCGCCAGCAGCACCGCCGCCCCGATCAGGCGCGCCACCATCGGCTCCAGCGTCACCCCCGCCAGCGTGATGCTCGAATCGCGCAGCAGCAGCGCGGCGCCCGCCACGGTGACGATGCCGGTCCAGAAGGTCGCGCTGGCGATGCCGACGACCCGCGCGACGTCGGGCCCGTCGAGCCCGGCGGCGGTGTAGATGCGGTAGCGCGCCGATCCCCCGGTGAGCAGCGCGAGGCCGAGATTGTGGCTCAACGTATAGCTGGTGAACGACGCCAGCGCCGCGGTACGCCATGGCAGCGGTCGCCCGATGACGCGCAGCGCGAGAACGTCGTACAGCGTCAGCGCGAGATAGCTGATCGCGGTGAAACCCACCGCCGCCACGATCTGCGCCCAGGACAGGCCGTGGATCGCCGCGCGCACGTCGGCGAAGCGGATCTCGCGCGTCAGCCGCTCGATCGCGACGAAGCCGAGCCCGAGCAGCAGCGCCACGGCCGCGAGCGTCGCGGGCGTGCGCCACCGCTCCAGCCGTGCGCGTCGATTACCCACGGGGCAGCTCGGCGATGCGCCGCCACAATTGCGAGCGGCAGACCAGACCGTGGAGGATGCAGCCCTTCACGCGCAGTCCGTCGGCGCCGACCTGCTCGATCCGCGAGTAGAAGCGGCGGCCCATGTCGGGCACGTACACCGTCCCGGACCAGCCGCTGGGATCGTGGCGATAGTTCTCCAGCAACTCGGTGCCGATCAGCGAGCCGACGCCACCGTCGCGCGCGTCCGCCTGCGCCTCGGCACTCGCCCAGACGATCCAGCCGCACAGGCGATCACCGCACGCGCCGGTTCGCACCGCCACCGTCTGGTGCGGGTTCATCCACATGCCCATCGGCCCCGCCGTCTCCGCGCCCGCCGCCGGCATCGCGGCGAGCAGCGCCGCGATACCTGCCATCATCGACGCGCTCTTGCTGATCACAGCCGGTCACTCCCCCGATCGTTACCGGCCGCGGTCTAGGCGCGGACGCATTGCGAGCGGCTCGTCGCCGACTGAATAATCGGTAATGTTGGCTCAGCGCCCCGCGCGGATCGCCTGCCACAGCGTCGCGAACAGCCGATCCGGGTCATGGTGAAGGTAATGATCGCCCGGCAGCGTCACGACGCGAACGTTGCGCTGACGCCATGACGGGCACAGGCTGTTGCTTTCCTCGGCCCCGTGGACGCACAGCACCGGCGCCCAGTCGATGCGGCGGGCGCTCGGCAAGGCGGCGCGATCGGGCGCGCCGTCGAAGATGCCGTTGGGGCTGGCGCGGAACAGCAGCGTGTCGCCCGGCACCGCGAACAGCAGCTGCCGCACCCGCGGGCGCAGCGCGCGCGGCAGCACCGAGGCGCCATATTGCAGCATGTCCGCGCCGAACGACTGGCCGATCAGCACCACGCGCGCCGCCCCCGGCAGATCCAGCGCGCGCCGCGTCGCGTCTTCCACCAGCGCCGCGGTCTGTGCGGGCGTACGGCCATCGCGAAAGGCGGTGAGCGAATTGACCTCGATCACCGGCAGGCCGTGCGCCGCGAGCGCGCGGCCGATGTGCGGCGTCATGCCGGCGTTGAAGCCGGAATCGCCCGAGAACATCACCGCCACCGTCCCCGGCGCCGGCGCCGCCACGCGCGGCGGCGCGGGCACGAAGCGGAACAAGGGGCCGCCGTAATAGCCCAGGAAGCCGAGATAGCCGAGCAGCAGCAGCGCGACCGCCATCGCCGCGGCGAAGCCGATCGCGACGGGATTGCGGCGGCGCGACGAAGACGGCGTGGATCGGATCATGGCTCAGGCACTCAGCGCATAGGTGATGACGAAGCAGGCCGCGGTCAGCAGCAGCATGGCGGTGATGAAGCTCGCGTCGGCGAACTGCTCCATCAGATGGAGGCGCCGGCTCGCGCCGCCGCGCAGCGCGACATAGGAGGTCAGCGTCGCCACCAGGAACAGCAGCGAGTCGACCGCGAGCAGGTCGTCCGCGAAGCTGGCGCGTCGCCCGATCGCGACGCCGAGGTGGAGCAGGCCGATCCCGGTGAGGCACACACCGACCATCGCCGAGGCGATCGGGCAGATCAGCCGGCAGATGCGCTCGTCGAGCACGGCGCGCGAGTCACGAAGCGGGGGCATGCCCCTCCCTGCCCCGCCCGGCATCTTGCGGCGCTGACAAAAACATTAGCAATTCGTCATCTTACGCTCATCGCGCGAACAGTCGCCGCCGGGCAGACCGAGACACAGTCCGCCGCGACGTTCCGGAGCTACCCGATGGCCAGCAATCCCCTCCACGCCTTCGCCGCGCGACTGATCGGCAAGGCGCCGGCCGCGCTCGACGCGGAGGAGCGGCGCGTCCTCGCCAAGATCGCGGAGAAGCGTCCCGTCGCGCGCGATGCCGGAGACGTCGCCGACGAGACCGCGACCCTCGGCGACCGGCTCGCCGATCGCGTCGCCGCGGTGGGCGGCTCCTGGGGCTTCATCCTCGGCTTCGCGCTGCTGCTGCTCGGCTGGATGCTGCTCAACAGCGGGCTGCTGCCGCCCGGCCGCGCCTTCGATCCGTATCCCTACATCTTCCTCAACCTGATGCTGTCGACCCTGGCCGCGGTGCAGGCGCCGGTCATCATGATGAGCCAGAACCGCCAGGCCACCAAGGACCGGCTCGCCGCGCGACTGGATTACGAGGTCAATCTCCGCACCGAGCTGGAGATCCTGCGTCTCCATGACATCATCGAGCTGGCGGTCGCGGCGCGGATCGAGGAGCTGATCCGGCGACAGCGGCCCGAGGCGGCGTGACCGCGCTGCAGCCGCTCGATCGCCTGGTGCTGGTCGCGGGCGTCGCCGCGGCGATCGCCGCCGCGGCGGCGATGCAGGCGGTGCGCGCGCTCCATGCGCCGCGCAGCGCCGACGTCGGCGCGACCTTCGTGGTCACCGAACCCCCGCGCGGGGTAGCGCCGATGGTCACGAGCCTGCGCGCGGGCGGGCCGGCGGAGCGCGCCGGGCTGGCGGTGGGCGATCTGATCGAGCGGATCGACGGCCGCGCACCGGCGACGCTTGCCGAGGTACAGCACGGAATGGCAACACGGCGGCTGGTACGGCTGCTGGTGCGCCGCGCCGGACACGACGTGGCGATCGTGGTGCGCGAACCGGGGGGGAACGAGAATGGCGCAGAAGATCCTGCTGATCGAGGACGATGACGCGACCGCCGAGTTCGTCGCCAAGGGCCTGGGTGAGGAAGGCTTCGTGGTCGATCGGGCCGCCAACGGGCGCGACGGGCTCTTTCACGCCACCGACGGCAGCTATGATTGCATCGTGCTTGACCGGATGCTGCCCGGGATCGACGGCATGGCGGTGCTCGCCGCGGTGCGTGGCGCAGGGATCGAGACGCCGGTGATCGTGCTCTCCGCGCTCGGCTCGCCCGAGGATCGCGTCAAGGGCCTGACCAACGGGTCGGACGACTATCTGGTCAAGCCCTTCGCCTTCGCCGAGCTGCTCGCGCGCATCCGGCTGCTGGTGCGGCGCGGCCGCGCCGGCGCGGCGGTGGAGACGGTGCTGCGGTGCGACGATCTGGAGATGGACCTGCTCGCGCGTCGCGTCCGTCGCGCCGGCCGCACGATCGAGCTTCAGCCGCGCGAGTTCCGGCTGCTCGAGTTCATGCTGCGCCACGCGGAGCAGGTCGTCACCCGCACGATGCTGCTGGAGGGCGTGTGGGACTATCATTTCGACCCCGGCACCAACGTCATCGACGTCCATCTCAGCCGGTTGCGCAAGAAGGTGGACGAAGGGTTCGCGCATCCCCTGCTCCACACCGTGCGCGGCTCGGGCTATCGCCTCGGCGTTCATCCCTGAGGTGCACTGGCGTTCGACCACCGCGCGCTTCGCCGCGCTCGTCTTCCTGCTCCAGCTCGCGGCGGCGGCGACGCTGCTGCTGACGCTGCGCGCGATCGTGCGCGGCCAGGTGTACGACCGCGCGTTCGTCACCGAGGAGGTGCTGCGCCAGGACCTGCTCGCCACCCATGCGGGCAGCGGCACCGCGGGACTGGCGCGCGCGATCCATCTGCGCGGGGAGCGCCGCGCGGTACCCGGCGCGGTGGTGCTGCTCACCGACGCGCGCGGCCGGCCGCTCGCGGGCAATCTCGCCGCCTGGCCTCCCAACGTGCCCGGCGACGACAGCACGGTGGCGGTCGAGCTCTATCGCGTGCGCCACGACACGCCCGAGGCGATGCTGGTGCGCGCCACGCGGCTGCCCGACGGCGGGCGACTGCTGACCGGCAGCGTGATCGAGGGGGAACGGCGCACCGTCCGCCTGCTGGAGGCCGCGATGCTGGTGGCGCTGTCGCTCGCGGTGGCGTTCGCCTCGCTGGCGGCGTGGCTGGCGGCGCGGATGATCGTCACCCGGCTCGACGACACGGTGACGACGTTGCGCGCGGTGCGCGGCGGCGACCTGTCGCGCCGCGTCGCGGACGATGCGAGCGGCGACGCCTTCGCGCTGCTCGCCGGCGCGGTCAATGCCACGCTCGACCGCGTCGAGGCGCTCGTGAGTGAACTGACGCTCGCCACCGACACGCTGGCGCACGACCTCAAATCGCCGCTGACCCGGCTACGCTCGGCGCTGGAGCGCGCCTCGGCGCAGGTCACCGAGCCCGCGGCGCAGGAAGCGGTCGATCGCGCGCTCAGCGAGGGCGATCGTGTGCTGGCGCTGGTCGAGACCGCGCTCCGCATCAGCCGCGCCGAAGCCGGAATCGGTCGCGAGACCTTCGCGCCGATCGATCTGGCGGTGGAGCTGGAGCAGCTCGCCGAGATCTACGGCCCCGTGGCGGAGGACGCGGGCCGCGCCATCACCGTCTCCGCCCCCGCGACGCTGACGCTACCGGTGCATCGCGAGCTGATCGCGCAGGCACTCGGCAACCTGATCGACAATTCGCTCAAATATGGCGCGGGGCCGATCGCGCTCGCGCTCGAGGCGTACGCCGACACGGCCACGATCAGCGTCGCCGATCGGGGGCCTGGCATCGCCCCGGGGCAACGCGCGCTGGCGCTCAGCCGCTTCGGCCGGGTCGACGAGGCGCGCGGGGGCGCAGGAGCGGGCCTGGGATTGTCGCTGGTCGCCGCGGTCACCCGGCTGCACGGCGGGACGATCACGCTCGACGATGCCGCGCCAGGGCTGATCGTGCGTCTGACGCTGCCGCTGCGACCGTGATGGGGCGCGCCGTCGCGCCCCGCTCCCGAATTTCAGCCGAACCGCGCCTCGCTCAGCCCTGACCCGCCGTGATCTTGGCGATCTCGCGCGCGACCATCTGCTCGACCAGCCGCGGCAGGTTCTGATCGAGCCATTCGCTCAGCATCGGGCGCAGCATGTCGCGCACCAGCCCTTCGAGCGTCCCGTCGCTGTCGGGCTCCGGCTTGACCACCAGCCGCGACAGCGCACCGAGCGCGCCGCGGGTCGCCTCGACGGTCGCGGCGGACACCGCCGCGGCCGAGGCTTCGGCCGGCGCGGCCGCGCTGTGGGTCGGGGCGGCAGGGCTGTGAGCCGGGGCGGCGCTCGGCGCCGGGGCACCGAACGCTTGCTCGACCGCGGCGAAGCCCGAGCCGGCGGGCGGCTCGGCCGCGCGCGGCGGCTCGGTCGGCGTGGGCGCCGCGAGCGAGTCGTTGAGTTCGAGCACGTGATCGCGCTCATGGCCGCCGAGCGGTCGCGGCGACGGACGGCGCGGCGGGACCTGGGTCTCGCCCTCTTTGATCACGCGCTTGATGGAGGCGAGGATGTCCTCCATCGAGGGTTCGGCGTTCACATCCGCCATCGGGCGATCCTCACAGCGTGTTTTCCGCGCAACATCAAGGACGCGGTCGGTCCACACCTGTCGTCAACGCGGGCGATCTGTCAACATCGCTCTCGAGCAGAGGATCCAGCGGCTTGGTCACCGTGGCGTCCTGCGCGCCCACCTTGGCGGTGCTGGTGGCGACCGGCTCCGCCGCGGGCGCGCTCGCGAAATCGTTGATCTTGCCGCGCACGGCACGATAATTGACCATCGGATCGTAGAGCGCGCCGCCGTCGAGCCCGAGATCCTGCGCCTCGGCATGCCCCATCGCCGCGAGCAGCGAGAAGCCCGCGACATAGGCGTCGCGCCGCGCGGTGACGAGCTGGACCTGGCTGTTGAGCAATTCCTGCTCGGCGTTGAGGATGTCGAGGATGGTGCGCGTGCCGACGCTGTTCTCGGCGCGCACGCCCTCCAGGCTCAGCTTGTTGGCGTTGACCGCTTCCTCCGCCGAGGCGATCACCTCGAGCGAGGAGCGCCATACCGCATAGGCCGAGCGCGCCGCCGCGATCACCTGGCGCTCGGTCGCCGTCGCCTGCTCGATCGCCTGACCGCGCAATTCCTGCGCCTGGCGGATCTGCGCCGCGGGGCGCCCGCCCTGGAACAGCGGCAGGTTGATCGTCGCGCCCACCGCGGTCGAGGTCCCGGTCTGGCCGATCCCCAGCCCCGCCGCGGTGCCGCGCCCGGCGGTGCCGAGATAGTTGAAATAATTCTGCGACACTGTCGCGCCGAGCGTCGGCAGCCGGTTGGCGCGCGCGACGCGCACGTCATAGCCGGTCGCCTCGCGCAATTTGTTCGCGGCGAGCAGGTTGGGATTGTCCTGTATCGCGACGTCGACCGCGGCGTCGGCGCTGTTGGGCAGTTTGGGCAGCGGCGGTGGCGCCTCGAGCGTGCCGGGTGGCGTGCCGACCAGACGGACATAGGTCTCGCGGCTGGAGATCAGCGTCGCCTGCGCGGACTGGAGCTGCGCGCGCGCGAGACTGAGCCGCGCCTGCGACTGCGCCACGTCGGTGCGGGTCAGGTCGCCGACCTCGAAGCGATCGCGGCTGGCGCGCAAATTGGTCTCCAGCACGCGCACGTTCTGCGTGTTGAGCCCGACGATCGCCTCGTCGCGCAGCACGTTGTTGTACGCGCTGACCACGTCCGTGAACGTGGTCGCCTCGACGCCGCGCAGATTGGCCTGCCCCGCCTCCACCCGCACCTCGGCGGCGCGGATGCCGTTCTTGACGCGCCCGCCCTGATAGATCGGCAGCGTCACCCCGGCGGACGCGGTCAGCTGCCGCTCCGGCGTGTTGAAGCTGTTGCCGCCGCGCAGGAAGTTCTCGCTCACCCCGGTCGAGGTGGTGATCGTCGGCCGCCCGCCCGCGCGCGCGATCGGCACGTTCTCGTCATTGGCGCGCTGCGACGCGCGCTGCGCGGTCAGCGTCGGGTTGTTGCGATAGGCCTGATTGAGCGCGTCCCGCAGCGTCTCGGCGGAGAGCGGCGCGCTCGCCAGTGCGAGCATCGGAAGCAGCAGCAGCGAACGTCGACGCAAGCGAGTACCTCGATCAGAAGGTGAAGCTGCGGGGCCTGGCGAAGCCCGGCAGCCGGACGGAATCGATGTCGGCGAAGGGGGTCAGCGCGGTCGCCGCGCCGCGATGCGCGCCGGCGGCGAGGCGGAACACGCCGCGCTCCTCCAGGCCCGCGACGATGCGGCCGCCGTCCGCCACCTGCGACAGCAGCGTCGACGGCAGCTCCTCGACCGCGCCATCGACCAGCAGCACGTCATAGGGCGCGTCCGCGGCATGGCCGTGCGCGAGCGGCGCCTCGACCAGCGTGACCCTGGGCTCGCCGGCGAGCGCCGCACGCGCCTGCGCCACCAGCGCGGGCGCCTCCTCGACCGCGATCACCTGCGCGACGATCCGCGCCAGAACGGCCGCGGTATAGCCGCCCGCGGCGCCGATCAGCAGCACGCGGTCGCTCGCGCGCAACCGCGCCTCGACCAGCAGGCGCGCGGTGGCGAGCGGCGTGTTGAGCGCGCGTCCCTGCCCCAGCGCGATCGCGGTGTCGCGATAGGCCATGCGCGCGGATTCGACGGGCACGAACCGCTCGCGCGGCACCTCGGCCATCGCGGCGACCACGCGCGGATCGGTCACCGCCACGGTCCGCAGCTGGCTCGCCACCATCGCCTGGCGCATCGCGGTGAAATCATCGTCACGGAGGGTGGCTGCGGCGGTCATCGGACGTTCCTGTGACATAGCTGTTTTAGTAATGCAACACACGTTGCGTGTGGCGGGTTTGTATCGCGCGCGCGCGGCTTCGCCAATCACTTTGCCGCGCGCGGGCGCTTGACACGCGGCACGGCTGCCCGCATCTGCGCGCCTCCACCGCATCGAGGCGCGATGGCGGAGTGGTGACGCAGAGGACTGCAAATCCTTGCACCCGGGTTCGATTCCCGGTCGCGCCTCCAGCGGAACGTCGATCGGGCAGCGCATGCCTCCGCCGACCTGTCCGCCCTTCCGACATTCTCCACCGAGGTCCGCGCGTCTCGCGCGCGTCATCGTGCTGTCATCGGGTCACGCCCCGGACGACGGACGGGCCGCTCTCCCGATGGGGAAAGCGGCCCGTTGTCGTCGCCTCACTCGCGCCGATCAGAACTTCATGTTCGCACCGGCATAGAAATAACGCCCGGTGTTGGGGAAGATCGAGCTGATATTGGCGTCGGTCGCCCCGGTACCGGTCAGGCCATAGGGCGGCAGCTGGTCGTTGACATTGTCCACGCCGACGTAGAGCCGGAACCGCTCGTTCGCGCGGATGCCGAACTGGATGTCGTGGATGAACACGTCCGGATAGTAATTGAAGGGGTTACGGTCGGCGTCGGTCGGCGGACGATCCTGCTCGCGGTTCTGCACGTTCCACGCGCTGACGGTCTGCTTGCCGATATATTGCGTGGTCAGCGACAGGTCGAACGGACCCGCGGTCATGTTCGCGGAGAACAGCCCACGCCACTCGGGATCGCCCAGCGTGCTCTTGATCCGCGTGTAGCGGCTCGGGTCCGAGAAGAAGGTGAATTGGTTGCGCGTCGACAGCCAGCTCACCGCGGTACGCACGTTCAGCTTGATGTCCTCGGTGAAGGCGTGCGCGTAGTTCAGCTCGGCGTCGATGCCGCTGGTCTGCAGCTTCGCGTAGTTGAAGGGGTTGTTGGTGAAGCCGTTGCCGACGATACCATTGTTGAAGTCGGGGAAGCCCGCGAAGCGGCGCCCCTGCTGCCCGGCGAAGGTGTAGTCGGCGATATTGTTGCCCGCATCGCGGCGGCGATTGACCAGCCCGCAGAACGCATTGTTGAGGCCGACCGGATCCTCGTAGCAGCGGTTGACCAGCTGTTGCGCGCTGATCGTATTGATCGCCTGATTGATGCGGATGTTGTAATAATCGACCGTCAGCGACACGCCCGGCAGCCAGCGCGGCTGGAACACCCCGCCGACGGTGAAGTTGTGGCTCACCTCCGGCTCGAGATTGGGGTTGCCGCCGTTGGTGCCGAGGATCCCGCTGGTCGGCGCGTTGGTCCAGGGACGCGTGCTGCCGTCGGGCAAGGTGATCGTGGTCGGCACGCCCGCGGCGGCGCAATTGCGCGCGCGGTTGGGCTCCTGGTTGATCACGTCCTGGCTGCACGGATCGACGAAGTTGTTGGCGAAGGTCTGGCTCGTCCCGGCATAGAGGTCGGCCAGGTTGGGCGCACGCACCGCGCGCGAGTAGGTCATGCGCAGCCGCAGGTCGCGCACCGGCGACCACACGCCGCCCGCGGTCCAGGCATAGACCGACTTGCTGAGGAAATTATACTTGGAGACGCGCCCCGAGCCCTCCAGCGTCAGCTCGCGGATCAGCGGCAGGTCGGCCAGCAGCGGGACGCGCAGCTCGCCGAACGCCTCGAACACGCTGGTCGCCGGCGCGTCGCTGACCGCGATCGCGTTCAGGAAGGTGTTCGACTGACCCGGCGCATATTCGCCGCGGGTGAAGGGATCATAGGCCGAGTAATAATCCTCGCGACGGTATTCGACGCCGAAGGCGGTCTGGATCGGCCCGCCGGGCAAACGCAGGAAGCCCGAGCTGTCGCCGCTGACCGAGTAGAGCGCGTTCCACTGCTCGGCCCATTGCTTGCGCGACGAGTTGACCAGCACGTAATCGACGCCCTCGGGGGTCAGCGCCGGCGCGCCCTCGCCGAAGAGGTTGATCGGGCGGCACGCCGGATCGTCGTTGGCGGCGCTGGCGTCGGCGTTGACGCGGCACACGATCTGTCCGGCGCTGTTGCGTACCGCATCGGCCGCGCGGTTGAACTTCTGCACGTCGACGTTGCCGCCGGTGGTGTAGAAGGTCTCGGTGCGCCCATAATTGACGAAGGCGTCGTACTTCCAGTTGCCGGTCTCGAGGATGTCACCGCGCGCGCCGAGCACGATGCGATAGGTGTCGCGCTTGTGATCCTCGGCGCGGGTGCCGATGTCGTTGTTGAAGCGGAAGAACGAGAAGCTGGTCGCGCCCGGCGCCAGGATCGTACCCAGCGTCGCACGCGCCTGATCGCCCAGATACGGGTTCTGGGTCGAGAAGGTCGGCAGCAGCCGCCCGTTGACGAAGGTCGGCTGGGTCGAGGTCTGGTTGGCGGTGATGTGGACGTACTTGGCCTCGACGTACGGCTTGAACGCGTCCGACACGTCATAATGCGCGATGATGTTGAAGTTCGCGCGGCTCAGTCCGGGCAGCAGCATCGCGCCCTCGACGCCCGAGGCGGTGCGCCCGCCAAACACGCCGCCGCCGACCGCGCGATTGTCGATCGCCGGATTGTCGCGCACCAGCGTCCCGTCGGGCAGGAAGACGTAGGGATTGCTGAGCAGCCCCCCGGTCGGCGAGGTCTGCCCGGTGCAGATGGCGGCGCGGCGCGCGGCATTGGTCGCGGTCGCGGCCGGACAGGCGGTCTGCACCGCGCCACCCAGCGAGATGATCCCGAACGTGTTGCCCGGATTGACACCGAAATAGGACCGGTCGGGGATGCCATCGCCCGCGGGCGGCTCGTTGCGCGCGGTGCCGTCCGGATTGACGAAGGTGGTGCGCTGGGTCTGATAGAAGCCGGGAACGCCGGTATAGGCGCCGGTCTGCGCGTTGCGATCACTGAACAGCAACTGCTCGGACCGCGCATATTCGGCCGAGACCGCGATATTGCCGCGGCCCTCGCCGAAATTCTTCCCCCAGACGCCGCTCGCCAGATAGGAGCCGCGGTCGCCGCGCGACGACAGCCCACCCTGCGCGCGCAGCGTCAGCCCCTCGAAATTCTGCTTGAGCACGAAATTGACGACGCCCGAGACCGCGTCCGATCCATAGACGCCCGAGTTGCCGCCGGTGACGACGTCGATCCGCTCGACCAGGTCGGTCGGGATCGAGTTGGTGTCGATCAGGAAGCTGCCCGGCGAGCCCGAGATGTGGCGGCGACCGTTGACCAGCACGAGCGTGCGATCGGGGCCGAGGCCGCGCAGGTCGAGCGCGTTGATGCCGGCGGTGCCGATGCTCGCGGTCGAATTCGCCTGGCTCAGCGTGGAGCGCAGCGCGGGGATGCGGTTGAGCGTGTCGCCGAGCGACACCTGCCCGACGCTGGTGAGCTGCGCCGAGGAGAAGCTGGTCACCGGCACCGACGTGTCGAGGTTCGGTCGCGCGATGCGCGATCCGGTGACGACGATGTCGCCGCCGCTCTGGGTCTGCGCCTCGGCGTCGCGGATCGCCTGATCGGCCGGCGTCAGCGTGTCGTCGGCCGGCGCCGCGGGCGCGCCGGTCTGCGCGAAGGACGGGACGGCGAGCACCAGCGACGCCGCCAGCGCGGTGGCCGTCATCAGATGGGCGGATTTCATGTGACCCCCTAAGTCTCACGACATGATTGTTCGTTCATCCGAGAGACAGCTTTTTAGGGCGCTTTGACAATCGCTTACCCAGCCAACCCGGCGCCTTTCACCGCCGCGTGTTGCATAGTTGTAACAATGGAAACCAAATGACACAGAGCGTACGCAAGCGAGGCAGGCTTGCCGCGGCGCGAGCAATCCGGGTGTTCCGCTAGTGGAACGGCGTATCTGAATCCCGTGACTATTCGCCCGATGCCGGAACACTCATCTTCGATCCGTCAGCAAGGCAGATCGAAGGACACAGCCATGACCATTCTCGTGATCGGTGCCACCGGCCGCGTCGGCCGCCACCTCGTCGACCAGCTCGTACGCCGCGACGCTCCCGTGCGCGTGCTTACCCGCGACCCCGGCAAGGCCAGTTTTCCCACCGCGGTCGAGGTGGCGCAGGGCGACCCGCTCGACGTGGACGCGCTGCGCCGCGCGCTCGATGGCGTTAGCACGCTGTTCCTGCTCAATGCGGTGACAGGCGACGAGTTCACCCAGGCGATCGTCGCGCTCAACGTCGCCTATCAGGCGGGCGTTCGACGCATCGTCTATCTGTCGGTGTTCGGTGCCGATGGCGCGGTCAACGTGCCGCATTTCGCGGTCAAGCGCGGTGCGGAGCAGCTGCTGGACGCGCTCGACGTCGGCGCCACCATCCTGCGCCCGACCTATTTCATCGACAATGAGGTGATGGTGAAGGACGTGGTGCTCGACCACGGGGTCTATCCGATGCCGATCGGCGCCAAGGGTATCGCGATGGTCGACGCGCGTGACATCGCCGAGATCGCCGCGCTCGAGCTGATCCGCCGCCACGCCGCGAGCGCGCCGCTGCCGAGCGAGACGATCAACCTGGTCGGACCCGAGACCCTTACCGGCGCCGACGTGGCCGCGATCTGGAGCGAGGTGCTGGGCCGCCCGATCGTCTATGGCGGCGACGACCCGAGCGGGTTCGAGCAGAGCATGGCGTCGTTCATGCCCCGCTGGATGGCGTATGAGATGCGGTTGATGGCGGAACGTTACGTCAGCGAGGGCATGATCCCGGCACCGGGCGATCGCGCGCGGATGGAGAGGATGCTGGGCCGCCCGCTCCATGACTATGCCGAGACCGCGCGGCGCCTCGCCGTTGGCTGATCCGCGGAAAGCGGCGGCATCCCCGCGCGAGGTGGCGGCTCGGTGAGTCGCCATCGCCGCCTTCTCGGTCGAGTGGTGCTGCGATGAGAGATCGGGGCCTTCTCCCCTCCCCGTCATCCCGGGCTCGACCCGGGATCCATCGCGCCGCGAGGACTGCCGGCGGTGCGCGCGCGGAAGGATGGATCCCGGCTCGAGGCCGGGATGACGGACGGGGCGGGCCGCTCGCCAACTAACATGGTAGGTCGGCCCCATGGTTCCCCGGAGCGCCACGGCGTCCCCGGGGAACAGCATGGACCGATCACGCCACCTCGGCTCAGCCGCGCGCCATCTCCGGCGACAGCTTCAACCCGCGCAGCGCGGCGTCGAGATGCGCCAGCGCCTCGGGCGACGGGCCGGGGTACGGCCCTTCCGTGGGTTGATCGCCGATATAGCCCATATCGGCCTTGCCTTCGGGCAGGGTGTAGAAGCCGAGCACGAACAGGTTGCGCAGCCGGTCCATGAACGCCACCGGCTCGACCATCCCCGGCGAAGGCGTCGCCACCGTCAGCGCGTCCAGCAGGGCGGCGCGCTGCGGCACGGTCAGCGCGGCGAAGCCTTGCCGATGCAGCGCGCGGCTCTGCGCGTCGAGCCATGTCAGCCCGGCGAGGACGCGCGCGCGGTCGGCGCGCTGCACCGGATAGGGCGCGCTGATCCACTCGTCGATGAAGGCGCCGACGCCCAGCTTCCCCGCACCCGGAGAGACCGTGTCCTCCGGCAGGATCATGTCCCCCAGCAGATCGATCGTCGCGCGCTGCGCGCGGTCGAACGTCAGCGGCCAGGGTACGCTCGGCTCGGTCAGCTTGGGATCACGCCCATAGCCGCGCGCGGCGGGCGGCTCGGGCACCGCGCGCGGCCAGTCGACCACCGCGAAGGGCGGCGGCGCGCCGGTCGCCGCGGCGGCGGCCGACGCGGCCCAGCCCGGCAGCGGCAGCGTCGCCGCGGCGGCGATCCACTGCAACGTGGTGCGACGCGAGACCGTCATGCCAGCGCTCCCGTGCGAAGCCGTTTCGCCAGATGCTCGGACGCGCGCAGCGCGAGCGCGAGGATCGTCAGGGTCGGGTTCTTGTGCGCGCCCGAGGCGAAGACGGCGCCGTCCATCAACACGATATTGGGGACCTCCCAGGTCTGTCCGTAGCCGTTGACCACCGAGTTGCGCGGGCTGTCGCCCATCCGGGCGGTGCCGAGTTCGTGGATGATCTCGCCACCCGCGGTCATGATCTGCTCGGGCGGCAGATCGGGATCGAGGATCGTGCCGCCCAGCCGCTGGAACACCGAATGCGCCGCGCGGCGGCCGTGCGCCACCTGGTTCACCTCGTGGCGCGACCAGCGGAAGGCGAAGCGCAGCACCGGGATGCCGAAGCGATCCTTCACGCCGGGATCGATCTCGCAGAAGGTGTCGCGGTTGGGGATCATCTCACCGCGCAGCGTCAGCCGGATGGTCGCGCCCGAGCGCTGCCGCACCGCCTGCTTGAGCGCGCCGCCCCACACCCGCGGCAGCGCGGTCGCCGGCGGGATGTCGAACCGCCCGCCGATCTCGAAATGATAGCCGCGCGCGAAATCCAGCTCGCCGCGCTTCTGCTGCTCGTAGAGCCAGAAGGGGATGTAGATATGCTGGCCGCCGATCCCGTCCTCGTTGTAGCGCGGGCGGTTCGCGAGCGCCGGGACATAAGCGGCGAAGGAAGCGCCGGTGGAGTCGGTCAGATTGCGTCCCAGCTCGCCCGACCCATTGGCCAGCCCGCGACCGTCGACCCCGGAGTTGAACAGCAGCCGGGTCGTCTCCCCCGTCCCCGCCGCCAGCACCACCGCGCGCGCGCGCACCTGGTGACGCTGCCCGCTGGCGCGATCGACATATTCGACACCCGTGGCACGACCGTCGGCGCCGACGAGCACGCGCGCCACCATCGCGTCGGTGACGACCTTGAGCCGCCCGGTCGCTTCCGCCATCGGCAGTAGCGAGGTGGTCGACTGGAACATCGCGCCGATCGAGCAGCCGCGCGTGCAGGGCGTGGCGTTGAAACAGGCGCTGCGCGGTGCGACGGCGTCGGGCATGTCGCGCGTCAGCACCGCGGTATGCGCCGCGCGCACCGGGATGCCGACGCTCTCCGCCGCGGCCTTGATCATCATCTCGGTGACGCGCGGCTTGGGCGGCGGCATGAGACAGCCGTCGGGCGAATCGGGATGGTTCTCCAGCCCGAGTTTGCCGCCGTTGACGCCGATCATCTTCTCGACGCGATCGTAGAAGGGGGCGACGTCGTCATAGCCGATCGGCCAGTCCGCGCCGAGACCGTCGCGGGAAAAGGGCTTGAAGTCATACGGCCCCCAGCGCGGCACGTGACGACCCCAATGGTTGGTCCGCCCGCCGAGCATGCGCGGGCGGTACCAGCGGAAGTCGCTGCCCGGGCGCATCGTGTAAGGCTCGCCCTCGACCTCCCAGCCGCCGCCCACGGTGGCGTCGAAATAGCCGAAGGGCTTGTCCGGGGTCGAGGTACCGCGCAGCGGCGCATCGCTCTCCGGCGCGAACATGTTGACCTCGGCCTTGGGATCATAGTGCCGCCCGGCCTCGAGCATGAGGCAGCGCAGCCCCGCGCGGGTCAGGCTGTGCGCCGCCATCGCTCCCGCCGCGCCGGAGCCGACGATGATGACGTCGGCGGGTGCGTCCGCGGCATTCTGCTGGGCTGCGGTCACGCGTCATACCCCGCGTGCGATGGTGCCAGCGGCGCCGACGTGACCCGAACTTCTCGTCCTACGACCTTCATCTGCTCCCTTTCCACTCGCCGCCGCCGAGCACTAGCCTCCAGGCGCGAGCGCGCAACCCCGTGATAACACGCGAACCTTGCCCGCCGCTGAAGCGCGGCGGCCAGCTGAAGTCGTGGAGAGGCGGTCGTCCGCCCCTTTCCCGGACGCTATCGCGCGATCGGCACGAAGAAGCGGTCCCCGCGTGACGTCACGCCCTCGTCGACTGCCACGCCATAGGTCGTCGCGATCGTTTCCGCGGTCAGCACCGTCGCGGTCTCACCCGCCGCGACGATGCGGCCATCGCGCAGCAACACCACCTCATCGGCCAGACGCGCCGCGAGATTGAGGTCATGGACGACCAGCACCACGCCCCTGCCCCCCGCCGCCACCGCGCGCAGCCGCGCGCCGATGTCGAGCTGATGCGCGGGATCGAGGCTCGCGAGTGGTTCGTCGGCGAGCAGCCACTCGGGGTCGCCCGCCAGCACCCTGGCGAGCAGCACGCGCGCGCGCTCGCCGCCGGACAGCTGGTCGACCCGCCGGTCGGCCAGCGCCGTGGTCGCGGTCGCCGCCAGCGCGCGCCTCACCGCGGCGCGATCCGCCTCGCCGTCCCCGCCACGACCGCGCCACGGCAATCGTCCGAGCGCGACCAACGTCGCGACGTCGATCGACCAATGCACCTCGGCCTGCTGCGGCAGGAAGCCGATCCGCCGCGCGCGCGCGGACGGCGTCACCGCCCGCACGTCCACCGCGTCGAGCGTCGCGGCGCCAGCATCCGGCATCCGCAGCGCGCTGAGACAGGCGAGCAGGCTGCTCTTGCCCGCGCCATTGGGGCCGAGCAGCGCGGTGACGCGCCCCGGCGCGAACGCCACCGTCACCGCGTCGAGGACGCGCCGGTCGCCGAGCGTCAGCGACAGATCACTGGCCGCCAGCACGCTCATGCCAGCCGCCGCCGCATCGCCAGCAGGAGATAGAGGAAGAAGGGCGCCCCGAGCAGCGCCATCGCGATCCCCAGCCGCAGTTCCGAGGCGCTCGGCACCAGCCGCACCAGCGTGTCCGCCACGGTCACCAGCAGCGCGCCCGCGAGCGCGCTCGGCAGCAGCGTCGCGCCGGGACGATGCCGCGCGAGCGGGCGGACCAGATGCGGCACCATCAGCCCGACGAAGCCGATCACCCCTGCCGTCGCCACGCTGGCGCCGACGGTCAGCGCGACCCCGAGCACGATCGTGCGCTGCAACCGGCGCGGGTCGACGCCGAGCGAACGCGCCGCGGGCTCGCCCAGCGTCAGCGCGTCGAGCGCACCGCCGGTCCGCGCCAGCACCGCGATCCCCAGCGCGATCAGCGGCAGCGCGAGCAGCACGTCGTCCCAGCTACGATCGGTCAGCGCCCCCATCAGCCAGATCACGATCTGCGACGCCGCGAAGGGCGTAGGCGCGAGGCTGATCGCGAGCGCGGTCAGCGCGCCGGCGAGGCTGGTCAGCACCATGCCCGCGAGCGCGAAGAGAATCAGGCTGCCCGATCGCCCCGCGATCAGCGCGAGCAGCGCCATGGTCGCCCCCGCCCCCGCCAGCGCGAAACCGGGCAGCAGCCATGCCTGCGCGGCATAGCCGAAGAACAAGGCGCACACCGCGCCCAGCGCCGCGCCCGACGACACCCCGAACAGTCCCGGGTCGGCCAGCGGATTGCGCAGATAGCCCTGCATCGCCGCCCCCGCGCAGCCCAGCCCCGCGCCGACGGCGAGCGCCAACACGGTGCGCGGCAGGCGCAGTTCGAGGATGATGATCGAGCGCGGATCGGCCGCGCTCCAGGCGTCGAGCGGTATCCACACCTTGCCCGCGGCGAGCGAGGCCGCCGCGGCGAGCAGCAGCGCGAGCAGGAGCCATGGGACCGGCCGCGTCATCCGCGCGCACCGGCTGCCGGGCGCGCGGCGCGGAGTGTCCGCATCGCCTCGACGATGGTCGGACCGCCGCAGTTCAGCAGCCGCGCCGGAAACGCCGCGATCCGCAACCCCGGCGCGAGCCGTCGCAGCGCGGGGTGGCGCTCGGCGCGGTCGCCGCCGCCTTCCGCCGCGGCGACCGAGAAGACGATCCGCGGCGGCGCGGCGACGAGATGCTCGAGCGGCAGCACGTCCCAGCGCGCCAGACCATAGGCCGCGCTCATGTTGCGATAGCCCGCCCGCGCGAGCAGATCGTCGGGCAGCGTACCCGCGCCCGGGACCAGCCCGCCCGGCCCGAAGATGATCGCGGGCAGCCGCGCGCCCCGCACCGGGCTGGCCGCGGCGGTGATTCGCGCCGCCAGCGCGACGCCGCGCGCGGGATGGCCCACCCGAAGCGCCAGATCGCGGACCTGTGCGACGCTTTCCTCCACGGTGGCGGGCACCGCATATTGCGCGAGCGGCACCCGCAACCGCGCGAGCGCCGCCACCGTCGCCGGGGCGACGTGCCCGCCCGCGACGACGAGGTCGGGGCGCAGCGCCACCACTTCCTCCGCGGTGCCCGCGTTGGCGTTGAAGCGGCGGGCGACCGCGCGCGGGATCGAGCTGGCGCGCGCGTACTGCGAATAGGCGCTGATCGAGGCGATCTGCGCCGGATCGGCGACCCGCACCAGCACCGCGTCGAGACAGGGATTGATCGACACGATCCGCGGCGCGCGCGGTGCCGCGGCGGAGAGCAGCGCCGGCGCCGCCGCCAGCAGGAGGATCGCGCCGCGCCGCATCTCAATAGCGCAGCCGCACGCCGCCGTACGCCGCGCGCCCGGGATTGCCATAGTCCACCGCCGCCTCGTAGCGCTGATCGAACGCATTCTCGAGCCTGGCATAGACCTCGATCCGGTCGGTGATCGGCAGCGCGGCGCGCAGATCGGCCAGAACATAGCCGTCGAGGCGGACATATCCCACGTCGACGCTGTCCCCTACCGCGGTGAGTGTCGCGCCCGTGGAGAGGCCGAAGGGCCAGCGGTAATCGGCGTTGAACGTGGTGCTGTGCCGTGGACGACGCAGCAGCGGGCGGCCGAGATTGGCGCCGGCCGACCGGTTCTCGGCGTCGAGATAGGTGTAGGCGCCCACCACGGTCAGCGCCTCGACCGGGCGCAGCGTCAGCGCGAGCTCGAGCCCCTGCGCGCGCGTCCGCGCGACATTGTCATAGATGCCGAACGGCCGATCCGCGCAGATCGGGCCGTCGATCGCCGGGCTGCAGGCGCGCGTGTTGATGAGATCGCGCGAGACGCGGTGGAACCAGGTGGCGCTCGCCTCCAGCGCCCCGCCCAGCGCGCGCTGGGTCACGCCCGCATCCCATCCGCTCGATCGCTCGGGGCGGAGGTTGGGATTGCCGGTGCTGCTGTTGAGCTGGAACAGCGTCGGCGCCTTGAACCCCTCGGACCAGCTGCCGCGCAGCAAGGTGGCGCCGTCATTGGGGGTCCAGGCCAGGCTCGCCGCGCCGACCGTGGCGCCGCCGAACCGGTCGTGGTCGTCGTGGCGCACCCCGCCCGTGGCGGTCACCCCCGCCAGCGGCGTCAGCGCGAGCTGGCCATAGAGGCTGAACAGCCGCGCGCGCCCGCGCTCGGTCGTCCCATAGCCGCGGGTGAAGGCGCGCGACACCTCGCGCTCCGCCCCGAAGGTCGCGCGCGCCCACGCCCCCAGAGCGGCGATGCCCTGATATTCGATCCGGTCGTTGCGTCCGCGCGAGCGATAGGTCTCGCGCGGGGTCGCGGCGCGGTCGTAGCTGACGCGCGCGATATCGGTGCGCGCATAGCCGAGGCGGTTGCGCAGCGCGCCGTCGAACATGGCGACGTTCAGCCCGCCATAACCGACCCATTGTTCCGCGTCGCTATATTCGGCGGTGTCGCCCAGCGTATAGTCGGGCGGCGGGAAGCCGTCGAACTCGGTCCGGCCGTTGGCATAATAACCGCGCAGATCGACCGACACGTTCTGCGTGAGCGTCGCGGTGACGCTGGCGTTGCCGCCATAATAACGGAAGCCGTCGCGCTCGCTGCCGCGCGCGAAAGAGGAGACGCCGTTGGTGCTGTAATAGCCCGCGCCGACGCTCGCCGCGATCGCGCCCGACCGGCCCGAGACGTTGGCAAAGGCCTGTCCCGTTCCCATCGATCCGCCTTCCGCGCGCGCGGAGACGCTGAGCCGCTCGGTCGGCTGGCGCGTGATCAGGTTGACCACGCCGCCGATCGCCTGGCTGCCCCACAGCACCGACGAGGCGCCGCGCAGCACCTCGACCCGCGCGACATTGCCGACCAGCAGCTCGCCGAAATTGAACCCGCCCGCCGGGGAGGACGGATCGTTGATCTTGACCCCGTCGATCAGCGTCGCGGTCTGCTCGCTCTCGGCACCGCGGATGAACACCGAGGTCAGGCTGCCGACGCCGCCGGTACGCGTCACCGCGACGCCGGGCGTCTGGCGCAGCAGGTCGGACATCACCGTGGCCTGGCGCTGCTCGATCGTGGCGGTGTCGAGCACCGTCACCGCCTGCGCCACGCTCGACGCCGGGACGGCGGCGCGGTCGGCGGTGACGATCACCTCGTCGCCCGCCGCGGCGGCGCGTCCCAGCGCCTCGTTGGACTGCGCGCTCTGCGCCTGCGCCGCGCCCGCGACGGCGAGCAGCGGCACCGCGGCCAGAATGAATCGATTCGAGAACACCACGTCTTCCCCCTCACACTCGCGGGCGGATCGACGCGCGGCCCCGTGCCGCGGCGTCGCCGCCCGGTCGTCGTCACGCGAGGGCAGAGACCTCGATCGCCCGGCACACCCCGTCCGCGCGAAGGACAACCGCGACGGGCAGGTCTCCTGGCTCCCGGGTCAGCGCCTCGACTCCGGCCTTCCCGGACCCGAGGGTCCAGTGGCACGCGCGGGAGGAGGCTCGCCGGTCACAGTTGCGGGGGCAGCGCCGGATCGCTTCGCGCTACCGGCTTCCCTTTTGCTTCCCCTCGCGGGGAACCTGTCGCGCCGGCGCCCCTAGGACAGCGCGGCACCGCGAGCAAGCGAATCGCGCAAGGCGGCGAGCAGCGGTACGTCGACCGGCGGCATCGGCAGCGCGGCGAGCGCCGCGGGTCGGTCCCAGCGCAGCGCCGAGGCGGCGAGCGGCGTCGCCACGCCGGTCCAGCGCCGCACGACGTAGAGGAGCATGACCAGCGGTGGCGCCGTCGTCGTGTCGGCGGCGAAGGACAGCGGCGTCGCGTCCGCCGGATCGACCGCGATCGCGAGTTCCTCGCGCAGCTCGCGCACGAGCGCCGCGGCGGGTGCCTCGCCAGATTCGACCTTGCCACCGGGGAATTCCCACAGGTCGCCATGCCGCTTGTGCGCGGGGCGGCGCTGCATCAGGCAGCGTCCCTCCTCGTCGAGCAGCGCGGCGGCAACCACCAGCATCGTCATCGACCGTTCCTTAATCCCCGCGGCGCTATAATGGAGTCATGGCACGTCCCCGCACCAGCCGCTCGCTGCTCCCGCGTCTCGGCGGGCAGATCGCCGCGGGCGAGCATCGGCTGTTGCTCGCCGCGGCGGGGCTGGCGGCCGCGATCGTGGTCGCGCGCCTGTCGCTCTCGCTCGTCGCGCTGATCCCGACGGTCGCCGCCAATCTCCTCACCGCGCGCTGATCGAACGCGCTGAGTTCCCGACGTCCCGCGACCGGCGTGACATCGAACAAATTTGCCGATCAGACTTAAAGCTTTGTCAACTCTGATGGGGGTACATCGAACCCGCTGGAGCCGGACAAGGCTCTTCGGCCGGGTAACTGAAGTACCATTGTCTCGGAGATCGACATGCAGAAGATTCGCGCTTTCCTGAAGAACAGCAAGGGCGCCACCGCGATCGAGTACGGCCTGATCGCCGCGCTGGTCGCCGTCGCTGCCATCACCGCCATGAAGAGCGTCGGCACCCAGCTGACCAACACCTTCAACGGCATCCAGACCAACATGAAGAACGGCGCCTGATCCGGCGACGCTCTGACAGGATGGGGGCGGCGGAACTTCGGTTCCGCCGCCCTTTTCTTTTGAACGCGGGCGATGGTCTCGCCCCATCGTCGAGCGATCATCCCGCGCCGTGCGGGCGCGCGCGGCTCAGCTCAGGCGCCCCATCCGCAGGAACTTGTCGCGACGATCGGCACGCAGCGCGTCGGGGGACATCGGCGCGAGCTCGCCGAGCGTCCGCTCGATCGCGTCGCCCAGCGCGCGGATCGCCGCCGCGGGGTCGCGATGCGCCCCGCCCAGCGGCTCGGGCACGATCGCGTCGATCACGCCCAGCGTCTTCAGATCCTGCGCGGTGACCTTCATCGCCTCCGCCGCATCGGGCGCGCGATCGGCGGTGCGCCACAGGATGGAGGCGCACCCCTCGGGCGAGATCACCGAATAGACCGCATGTTCGAACATCAGCACGCGATTGCCGCTGGCGAGCGCGATCGCGCCGCCCGAGCCGCCCTCACCCACCACCGAGGCGACGAGCGGCACCCCGAGCGCGAGGCAGGCCTCGGTCGAGCGCGCGATCGCCTCGGCCTGACCGCGTTCCTCCGCCTGGATGCCGGGGAAGGCGCCCGACGTATCCACCAGCGTCACCACCGGCAGCCCGAATCGATCGGCCAGCGCCATCAGCCGGATCGCCTTGCGATAGCCCTCGGGCTTGCCCATGCCGAAATTGTGCTTGAGCCGGCTCGCGGTGTCGTCGCCCTTCTCATGGCCCAGCACCATCACGCGCTGGCCGCGGAAGGTCGCGAAGCCGCCGAGGATCGCCTGGTCGTCGCCGAAGGCGCGGTCACCCGCCAGCGGGACGAACTCGTCGAACAGCCCGGCGACATAATGGCGGAAGTGCGGACGCTCGGGATGGCGCGCCACCTGGGTCTTCTGCCACGGGGTCAGCTTGGCGAACGTGTCCTTGAGCTGCTTGTCCGACTTGGCCTGGAGCTTGGCGATCTCGGCGGAGATATCGATCGCGCCCTCGGCACCGGTGTCGCGCAGCTCGTCGATACGCGCCTGCAGCTCGGCGATGGGCTTCTCGAAGTCGAGGAAACTAGGCATCGGCCGCAGCTAGGCGCGCTGACGCAACGCGTCAACGAGCGGGTGGCGCTCGTTGACCAGCTCGACCAGCCGGCGGCTGTCGACATGCGTGTAGATCTCGGTGGTCGCGATATCGGCATGGCCCAGCATCGTCTGGAGCGCGCGCAGGTCGGCGCCGCCCTCCAGCAGGTGAGTCGCGAAGGCATGGCGCAGCACGTGGGGGCTGATGCGATCGGGCGCGATCCCCGCCTCCGCGGCGAGCGCGCGCACCAGCTGGAACAGGCGCACGCGCGACAGATGCGTCGTCCCCGACGGGAACAGGAACAACCGATCGGTCGCCACATGGGCGCGCCACGCCGCCACCGCGGCGCGCGCGCGATCGGAGATCGGCACCAGCCGCTCCTTGCCGCCCTTGCCGCGCAGGATCAGGAACGGGCGATCGGGATGAACCGCGTTGCGCGGCAGCGACACCAGCTCGCTCGCGCGCAGGCCCGAGCCGTACAGCAGCTCGAACAGCGCCGCGAGCCGCAGGTCGGTCGGGATGACCGGGACGCGCGCGAGCCGGTCGGCGATCGCCGCGAACAGCCGGTCGACGTCGGCATGGCTCAGCGTGCGCGGCAGCGCGCGGCGCAGGCTGGGGCGCGGCAGCGCGGGCGACGGATCGTCGGCGCGCGCCCCCTCTTCCACCAGGAACGCGAAGAAGCGACGCAGTGCCGACGCCTTGCGCGCGACGCTGGCGCTGGCGAGCGCGCTCCAGCCATCGGCGAGCCGGCCCAGCGCCGCCGCATCGGCGTGCGCGAGCCCGCCGTCGAGCACCTCGGATGCCAGGGTCAGATCGCGGCGATAGGCGGCGAGCGTGTTCGTCGCCGCCCCCGCCTGCGCCGCCATCATCTCGAGGAAGCGCTCGATCGCGCGCCGGTCGTCGCTCATCAGAGCCGGGCGATCGCCTCGGCCGCGATCATCCGCGCCTCGCCGTCCAGCCCCACCGCGCGCAGCGCCGCCACCACGCGGTAGAGCGCCGCCGGCGGCACCCCGCCCCAGCCGTTCGCCTGCAAGCCGACCGCGGCGAGCAGCACCACCGTTCCCTGCTGGCGGACCGCCACCGCGCGGTCCAGCGCGCGGGTCCAGTTATTGGCGGTGGCGACGGGCACGCCGAAGCGCTCGCCCGCCTCGGCCAGATCCGCCGCCGGCACGTCCCCCAGTCCCGCCAGCGCGGCGAAGAACAGCTGCTTCTTGCGCTCGGCGTTGGCGCCGCCGGGGGCGTAATCCGCCGCGCTGACGCCGCGCGCGCCGCCGTCCGGGTCGGCGAGCAGCAGCATCGCCCAGGCATCCCCGCCCGCGCGCACGTGCGCGCGCCAACGTTGCGCGGTGCGATCCAGCCCGGCGCTCAGCATCGAGGCGATGAGACGATCGGCCTGTTCCACCTCGCCCGCGGGCAGCAGCCGCGCCGCCGCGCGCGCGGTGAGGATCAGCCGGCCATAGCGCGCCGCCGGCGTCTCGGCCGAGTCCCATAGCCGCGTCATCGCCCCCAGCCGCGTGTCGAGGCTGTCGCCGACATAAGCGTCGCGCAGGTCGTTGGCGGCGCGAGCGAACGGCGCGGGCACCTCCTCCGCATCGCCCAGCGCAGCGTAGAGATCGACCAGCGCCGCGCTCGACAAGGTGCCCATCGCGGCGGCCCGATCCGCCACCGCGGCGCGTTCGCCGAGCGGGATCGCGGGCGCCAGCGCGCGCCACCCGGTGACCTGCGATCCGACCGTGGCATAGAGCTCGGCCGGGATCGGCACGCCGGTCGCGGTCGCCAAGCCGAAGCGCCACGCGGTCAGCTCGGTGACCGGCGCCCATTCGATCGTGATCGCCTGACGGCTGTTGAGCCCCGCGCCCATCACCTTCTGCGCGAGCTGGAGATCGATGCCGCTCGCGACGCGGCGGCGGCGGATCTCGGCGAGCAGCGGCTGGGTGCGCGCGGTGCCGGTCAGCCCGGCGCACATCGCGCGCGCGACGATCCAGCCGCGCTCGCTGTCCCCGGCACCCGCCGCCAAGGGGCACAAGGCACCGGGATCGGCGGTGGCGAGCGCGGTTTGCATCCAGATCTGGCGCAGCTTGGGCGTGACGCGGTCGGCGTCCACCGACTGCGCCACAGCGCGAGCGGTGACCGATTCGCCCATCCGCAGCAGCAGCCAGGCGCGCTCCGCCGCGAAGTCGGCACCGTTGACGTGCGCGGGGGTCACCAGCTCGGCCGCGAGCAGGCGGCGCAGCGCGATCGACAGCCAGCGCGACGCGATCGGTGCCGAGAGCTGGCGCATCAGTCGCTCGACGTACCGACCGTCGGCGCCCGCGAAGGCGTCGGCGGCGAAACTGTCGCTGGGGCCGACCTGTGCCAGCGAGCGGCGCGCGAAGGCGGGCATCTCGTAGCGCGGCGCGGCGGGGGTCGCGCTCGGCGTCGGCGACGGCATCACCAACGGCGGCAGCGGCGGCAGCGGCCCCGCCGGCGTCGTCGCCGTGACACGCGGCGCGGGCGCGGGCGCGGTGCCCGCCGCAGGGGCGCCCGGCGCGGCAGGGCTCGTGCTCGGCGACGGGACGGGCGTCGGCGCGTTGTCGCCGAAGCCGGGCGGCAGCAGCGACTCGGGGCGCTGCTGCGCCGCGGCGGCGGCACCGATCGCGAGCGCCGCGGCGCCCGCGACGAGCGCGCGCCTAGTTCGCGAGGTTGCCAAGCTCGACCGCCTTCTCGACCCGCGTCGTCGGCTGCTCGGTCGCGCGCCCGGCGAGGAAGAACAGGGCGCCGAGCACGATCACCAGCAACACCACCACCGAGACGATCAACCGAGACATGGATACCCCATCGCGCACGCGCCCAACCGCCCCGGGAGAAGCGCGCGGCGCGCACGCTGTTGCCGGGGCATGAAGGCGCTGTATAGCCCTGCCGACGATGTTGCAAAGCCCGCCTGCCCCGCGCGAACGAGGAGCCGCCTGGATCGGCCAGCCGATCGTGCTGGTCGGGCTGATGGGCGCGGGCAAGTCCACCGTCGGGCGCCGGCTGGCGACACGGCTCGGCCTGCCCTTCGTCGACGCCGACACCGAGATCGAGTCCGCCGCCGGCATGTCGATCAGCGACATCTTCGCGCAGTTCGGCGAGGCCTATTTCCGCGACGGCGAGCGCCGCGTGATCCAGCGCCTGATCGACGGCCGCCCCAAGGTGATCGCGACGGGGGGCGGCGCCTTCGTCAACGATGAGACGCGCGCGCTGATCCTGTCCGAGGCGCTGGCGATCTGGCTCGACGCGCCGGTGGAGGTGCTGGCCGAGCGCGTGCGCCGCCGCGACACCCGTCCGCTGCTGCGCGGACGCGACCCGGCGGCGGTGCTGCGCGACCTCGCCGCCGTTCGCAACCCGCTCTACGCGCTGGCGCATCTTCGCGTCGCCAGCGCCAACGCCCCGCACGAGACGACTGTGCGCGCGATCCTGGAGGCCCTGGGCAGATGAGTGAAGAGCAGACCGGCGCGCCCTCTGGCCGGGGCGCTACCGTCCCCGTGCGGCTGGGCGAGCGCAGCTATGACGTGGTGATCGAGCCCGGCCTGCTGACCCGCGCCGGCGAGTGGCTCGCGCCGCTGGCGGGCCGGCGCCCGCTGGTGATCGTCGCCGACGTCAACGTCGCCGACCATCTCGCCGCATTGGGCGGCGCGCTCGACGCGGTCGGGGTCGGGCATCGCTCGATCGTGCTGCCCGCGGGCGAGGCGTCGAAGAGCTGGGCCACGCTCGAGAGGCTCACCGACCAGCTGCTCGCGCTCGGGGTCGAGCGCGGCGACCATGTCGTGGCGCTCGGCGGCGGGGTGATCGGCGACCTGGTCGGCTTCGCCAGCGCGATCCTCAAGCGCGGCTGCCGCTTCGTCCAGATCCCGACCACCCTGCTGGCGCAGGTCGATTCGTCGGTCGGCGGCAAGACCGGGATCAACGCGCGCGCGGGCAAGAATCTGATCGGCGCCTTCCACCAGCCGCGCCTCGTACTGATCGACCCCGACGTGCTCGACACGCTGCCGGCGCGCCAAGTCCGCGCCGGCTATGCCGAGGTGGTGAAATACGGGCTGATCGACGACGCCGACTTCTTCGCCTGGTGCGAGCGTCACGGCGCGGCGCTGCTCGCCGGCGACCCGGCCGCGCGCACCCATGCCATCGCGCACGCGGTCGCCGCCAAGGCGCGGATCGTCGCCGAGGACGAGCACGAGACCAACGGCCGCCGCGCCTTGCTCAACCTCGGCCACACCTTCGGCCACGCGCTGGAGGCCGAGGCGGGTTTCTCCGACCGCCTACTCCACGGCGAAGCGGTCGCGGCGGGGTGCGCGCTCGCCTTCGCCTTCTCGGCCGCGACGGGGCGCTGCTCCGCTGCCGACGCCGAGCGCGTGGCGGCGCATTGGCGTGACAGCGGCCTGCCCGACGGGCTCGCCGCGGCGGGCATCGACGCGCCGGCCGAGCGGCTGGTCGAGCATATGCGCCACGACAAGAAGATGGAGGCGGGCACCCTGCCCTTCCTGCTCGCGCGCGGCATCGGCCAGACCTATCTCGATCGCGGCGTGGCGCTCGGCGAGGTGGAGGCCTTCCTCGCCGCGCAGCCGCGCGCCGCGGCGAGCGCTTCCGCGACTGCGACCGACTGAGCGGAACGGGGCCGCGGCGCGGCGGTTAACGTGGCTTAGTTTCCCAAGGAGCGAGCCCATGCCCTACGTCAAGACGCGCGACGGCACCGATCTGTACGTCAAGGACTGGGGCGAGGGTCGCCCCGTGGTGCTGATCCACGGCTGGCCGCTCTCGTCGGACAGCTGGGACCCGCAGATGAAGGCGCTGGCCGACGGGGGCTTCCGCGCAATCGCGTACGACCGCCGCGGCCTCGGGCGATCGGGCCAGCCGTGGGGCGGCTATGATTATGACACGCTCACCGACGACCTGAACGACGTGCTCGAGGCGGCGGGCGCGACGCAGGACGTGACGCTGGTCGGCTTCTCGATGGGCGGCGGCGAGGTGGCGCGCTACCAGTCGCGCTACGACGGCAAGGGCGTGATCTCGGCGGCGCTGATCGGCTCGGTCGTGCCCTACATGCTCAAGACCGACGACAATCCTGACGGCGTCCCCGAGGAGACGCTGCAAGGGATCGGCGACGGCATCCTGAAGGACCGGCCGAACTTCTTCCGCACCTTCTTCAAGGATTTCTTCGGCGTCGGCTATGTCACCAGCCCGGTCAGCGAGGCGACGCTCGACTGGGCGTGGCGGCTGGCGATGCAGGCCGGGCTACAGCCGACGCTGAAATGCGCCGAGAGCTTCGGCCACACCGATTTCAGGGGCGATCTCCCCGCCTTCCGCGTGCCGACGCTGGTGCTGCACGGCACCGGCGACAAGACGGTGCCGATCGACGCGAGCGCGCGGCAGGCGGCGCGCGGTATTCAGGGCGCGCAGCTGGTGGAATATGACGGCGCCCCGCACGGCCTGTTCGCGACCGAGGGCGAACGCCTGACGCGCGACCTGCTGACGTTTTTGGGGCGGTGATCGGAGGGGGCGAGCGGATCGTGGCTTCTGGCGCAGGCCCCTTACCCTAAGCGCCTGTCGCCACCCCAGCGACAACGCGCCCCTTCGCCTAACTCGCGAGACGCTCTTCCTCTCCCGTCATCCCGGACTTGTTCCGGGATCCACTCCACCGCGAAAGCAACGCGCACTGAGTGTGCGGAACGGTGGATCCCGGAACAAGTCCGGGATGACGGGAAGGTTTTGCATCTGTCCCGTGAACACCGCCGCCCCCTACCATCCGCCGCCCCTCACTTCAGCGGGACGATCACCTCATCCGGATGCGCGACATTGAGCTCCTTGCGCACCAGCTCGTCAACCATGTCGGGGTTGGCGTGGCGCGGGTCGAGCAGCGCCACGCGGTTGCGCAGCATCTCGCGGCGCGCGTCGAGCGCGGAGAACTGCCGCTCGCGCGCCACCAACTGGCGCTTGTAATCGCCCAGCGCGAGAACGCCGTTCGGCCCCAGGATCGCATAGGCACCGAAGAACAGCATGATCGTCACCGCCAGCGCGGGCAGCGCGGCGGAGCGGAGCGTGGTCCGGAGACGATCGGGTTTGCGGGCGGGCATGGCGGCGCGATTCTCGCGCGCCGCCACGTCCTTGGCAAGCCCAATCAGCGCAGGCGGAGCACGTCGCGTCCGGCGTAGCGCGCCACGTCGCCCAGCTCCTCCTCGATGCGGATCAGCTGGTTGTACTTGGCGAGCCGGTCCGACCGGGCGAGGCTGCCGGTCTTGATCTGGCCGCAGTTGGTGGCGACCGCGAGATCGGCGATGGTCGAATCCTCGGTCTCGCCCGAACGGTGCGACATCACCGCGGTATAGCCGGCGCGCTCGGCGACGCGGATCGCCTCCAGCGTCTCGCTCAACGTGCCGATCTGGTTGACCTTCACCAGCAGCGAATTGGCCAGGCCCTGGCGGATGCCGTCGCGCAGCCGCTTCGGGTTGGTAACGAACAGGTCGTCGCCGACTAGCTGCACCTTCTTGCCGATCGCGTCGGTCAGCGCCTTCCAGCCCTCGAAATCGTCCTCGGCCATGCCGTCCTCGATCGAGAAGATCGGGTAGCGCGCCGCGAGATCGGCGAGGTACTCCGCCATCGCGGCCGGCTCGAGCGTGAGGTTCTCGCCCGAGATGACGTACTTGCCGTCCTTGAAGAACTCGGTCGCGGCGCAGTCGAGCGCCAGCATGACGTCGTCGCCCGGCGTGTAGCCGGCGCGCTCGATCGAGGTCATGATGAAGTCGAGCGCGTCGGTGGTGCTGGCAAGGTTCGGCGCGAAGCCGCCCTCGTCGCCGACCGCGGTGGCGAGGCCCTTCTCGCTCAGCCCCTTCTTGAGCGTGTGGAAGATCTCCGAGCCGCAGCGCACCGCCTCGGCCAGCGACTCCGCGCCGACCGGCACGACCATGAACTCCTGGAAGTCGATCGGATTGTCGGCATGCTCGCCGCCGTTGATGATGTTCATCATCGGCACCGGCAGCACGTGGGCGGCGACACCGCCGACGTAGCGGTAGAGCGGCAGCCCGCGTGCGTCCGCCGCCGCCTTGGCGACCGCGAGGCTGACGCCGAGGATCGCGTTGGCGCCGAGCCGGCCCTTGTTCTCGGTGCCGTCCAGCTCGATCATGGCGTGATCGACCTCGAGCTGGTCCTCGGCGTCGAGCCCGACGATCGCCTCGGCGATCTCGCCGTTGATCGCCTCGATCGCGCGCTCCACGCCCTTGCCCGACCAGCGCGCCTTGTCGCCGTCGCGCTTCTCCACCGCCTCGTGCGCGCCGGTCGAGGCGCCCGAGGGCACCGCGGCGCGGCCGAAGCTGCCGTCGTCGAGCAGGACGTCGACCTCGACGGTCGGGTTGCCGCGGCTGTCGATGATCTGGCGGCCGTGCAGGTCGATGATTGCGGTCACGTAACGATCCTCTTAGCTTGCTGCCCCAACGGCGACGCCGCCGCGTGTAGCGATCACCGCGGCGGGCTGCAACGCGAGGGAACCCCCGGCCCCCGGCGCCGGTTGTTCGACTTCGACCAGGGAAGGATGGATCATGGCCGACCAGCAGGACCGCGACACCGCGCAGCCGATCAGCGACGGCGATATCACGGCGCCGCCCGCCGACGCGCGCTTCACCCCCGCCGCGCCGCTCAAGGACGCCGGCGTCGACTTCTCGCCCGAGAGCGGCGCGGGCGGCGACACCGGCAGCACCGTCGCCGGCGCCAAGCAGGCGTTGCGCGACAATGTCGCCAAGGGCCGTGAACAGGCCGCCGATAAGGCGCGCCTCTTCGCCGAGGACGGCAAGGCCAAGGCGAGCGACGCGCTCGGCCAGCTCTCGCAGCTGCTGCGCGACGCCGCGCAACAGGTCGACGACAAGCTGGGTGAGCAATACGGCCAATATGCGCGCGGCGCCGCCGACCGCGTGCAGGGCTTCACCAGCGCGATCGACGAGAAGAGCGTCGACGACCTGCTGGCCGACGCGCGCGAGCTGGTGCGCAAGAGCCCGGCGGTGGCGGTGGGCGTCGCCGCGGGCGTCGGCTTCGTCGTCGCACGGCTGCTGAGCGCGGGCCTCGACCAGCGCGACGCCTGACCCGATGGAGCTACGTGAACCGGTGATCGGGGAGCCCAGCATCCCCCACCTCGTCGCGCGGCTGACGCACGACGCGCGTGACGTGGCGCGCGCCGAGATCGCGCTCGCCAAGGCCAAGGCCGGTGCGGCGGCGACCCGCTACAAGAAGGCCGCGATGCTGTTCGCGGTGGCGGGCGTGCTCGCGCTCGCCGCGCTGATCACCTTGCTCGTAGGCTTGGTGCTCACGTTGGCGACGCTGATCGGCCCGGGACTGGCGACGCTGGTGGTGGTGGGCGGCGTGCTGCTCGTTGCGCTGGTGCTCGCGCTCGCGGGCCGCTCACGCCTGACCGCGAAGCCGGGCGCATGAGCGGCGCCGACCTCATCGCCGCCGAGGCGCGCGCGGCCGAAGCGCGCGCGCGGCTCAACGGCACCGTCGAGGCACTTCAGGCGGAGCTCGAGCCGCGCCGGCTCGTCAGCGTCGCCAAGGCCGAGGTGCTGGGCGGCGGCAATCGCGCCGCGCGCGCCAGCCTCGAGGCGGCCCGGCGCAACCCCGCCACTGTTGCCGGTGCCGGCGCGTTATTGCTCGCTTTCCTCAACCGGAAGCGGATCGCGCGCCTGCTCAGCAGGAAGACATCGTGACATCAACTTCGTCCGCCAGGCCGAGAGGATAGAGACCATGACCGACCAGCAGAATCACGATCATGCCGACAGCCACGGCCGCCTGCGCGACGGCGTGGACCAGGCACGCGACCGAGCGTCGCACGCCTATGAGAGCGCGCGTCATCGCGCCAGCGATGCGGCGCATGCCACCGCCGAGACCCTCGAGGCCAACCCGCTCGGCCTGGTCGTCGGCGGGCTCGCGCTCGGCGCCCTGGTCGCGGCGGTGATCCCGCGCGGGCAGCGCGAGAAGGACCTGCTCGCGCCGGTGGGCAAGAAGGTGAACGCCGCCGCGCTCGCCGCCTTCGCCGCCGCCAAGGAGGCGGGGCGCGGCGAGATCGAGCAGCTCGGCCTGACCCCCGATGCCGCGCGCGGCCAAGCCAAGTCGCTGTTCCAGGGCGTCGTCAAGGCGGCGACCAGCGCCGGCGCGGCGGCCGCCAAGGCGGGCAAGGAGCAGGTGAAGAGCGCGAGCTGACCCCTTCTATCGCGCGGCGGGTGGCGCTAAGGCCGGTTTCACAACAGGTGAGCGGCATCGCGGCACCGACACCGCACGGGATCAGGAGAGCAGTCGCGCGCCAGTCGCCGGCTGCTCTCGTCCGTTCGGGTCAGGCGGCGGCATCTCTCATCGCTCACCCTCTCAGGAGCCGCCCCATGAGCAAGCTGCACCTCGTCTTCGGTGGACGCGTGACTGACCCGCGCACGCTCGACTTCGCCGACCTGTCCTCGATCGACATCGTCGGCGTGTTCCCGGATTATGCCAGCGCCGAGAAGGCGTGGCGCGCCGCCGCGCAGCGCACCGTCGACGATGCCGAGATGAAATATGTCGTGGTGCACCTGCACCGCCTGCTGGAGCCTGACCTCACGGCCTGAGCCGGAAGGTTGAAGCTGCGGGCGGAGGGTCGCGCCCGCTCGGACGGTCAGCGCGGAGCGCCGCGCGCTCCGGCGCGAAGGGCGAGCGCGGCTGGTCGTGTTGTCGGTCGCTCAGGTCAGGCTGGCGCGGGTGATCACGGTGCGAGACACGACGTCCGGCCCATAGGTCTTCAACGCGGCGGCATGGACGAGTTCGCGCAACACCGGCAATTGCGGCACGAAGCCGTTGGCCTCGCCGGCCAGCGGCGCGGCGAAGCTGGTGCGGTTGACCGCATCGGCGAGCACCGGGAGCCCCGCGCGGACTTCGCGCTCGCGCCGCACCGGCACCTCGATCTCCGCCTCGAAGCTCAGATAGCCCAGGAGCCGCCCGTCGGTTCCCACCAGCGGCGCGGTCAGCGCGCCGACCGGGACGAAGGCGCGGCGCGGCGCCGCGCCGAACAGCCCCTCGCCGCCGACGATATGGCTCGCCTCCAGCCCGCTCAGCGCGCCGAGAAGGACGCCGCCGACGACGACGAGGAGACGACGGAGGAAAGGGGACACCGCGAGGTTCCTTGCGTTCAGTAACGGAGGCTGGCGTCGCGCGGCAGGACCGGCGGCTCGGCCAGCACGATGATGGCGATCCGGCGATTCTCCGGTCGACCGGGCGCGTCGGGATAGACCGGCTGCGTCCCCGCGCGCGCCACGATCTGCGCGAAGCGACCGGGCGAGAGCCCCGCCGCGACCAGATAATCGTGCGCCGCCTGCGCGCGCTCCGCCGAGAGGCGCCAGTTGGCGGGGCTCTGCGCACCCCCCTCGGCGCTGGTATGCCCCTCGACCGCCAGTTGTGCGTCGACCCGCTCGAGCTTGCGCGCCACCCGCTCGAGCAGCGCCCGCCCATAAACGTTGAGCTGCGCGGTCGGCCCCTCGAAGATGCTCTGCTGCGCCGTGTCCATCAGCGTGATCCGCGTGCCGTCGCGCGCGTGATCGACCTGGACCGACTTGGGCCCCGCCACCGTATTGGGGGTCAGCTCCAACGCCACCTTGAGCTCGTCGGCGAGCGTACGCCGGCTCGCCGCCGGTATGTCGGCGGTGCCGCCGCGCGCCGCGCCTGCGGTGCCCGCCTCGGCGCTGATCATCCCGAACGCCTCGGGCTGGTCGCCCTGGGCGCGCCGCAGCCGTCCGCCAGTGCCGGGCGTCAGTTCCTGCTGATCGGTCTGCGCCGCCGGTGCCATCGTCGTCACCGAGGTGGAGAAATATTGCGCCAGTCCCTTCAGCCGCCCCTTGTCGGGCGTGGCGATCAGCCACAGCAGCATGCCGGGCAAGCAGATGGCGATCGACGCCGATCTCTCCGCCGGCATGATCACCGAGGATCAGGCACGCGCCAAGCGCGCCGAGCTGGAGGCCGAGAGCGGCTTCTACGGCGCGATGGACGGCGCCTCCAAGTTCGTGAAGGGCGACGCGATCGCCAGCGTCGTCATCACCGGGATCAACATCCTGGTCGGGCTGACGATCGGCGTCCTGATCCACGGCCTGCCCTTCGGCGAAGCGTTTCGCACCTACACGATCCTCACCGCGGGTGAGGGACTGGTCAGCCAGATCCCCGCGCTGATCGTCTCCACCGCCGCCGGTCTGCTCGTCTCCAAGGGCGGCGCCCGCGGCAAGACCGGCTTGGCGCTGAGCGAGCAGCTCGGGCGCTACCCGCAAGCCTTCGCGATCGTCGCGGTATTGCTGGCGGCGCTCGCGCTGGCGCCGGGGTTGCCGTTTGTCCCCTTCGCGCTGCTGGCGGCGGGGTGCGGGTGGTTGAGCTGGTCGCTCGGCCAGGCGGCGTCGCGGCGGCGCGCCGACGAACTGGCGCTGTCGATCATCGAGGCCGACAAGAATGCGGGCGAGACCGGCGAGCCGATCGCGGCGACGCTGGCGATCGACGCGGTGCGGATCGAACTGGGCTATGCGCTGCTGCCGCTGATCAACGATTCGAACAGCGAGCCGCGGCTCGACGACCAGGTGCGCGCGCTGCGGCGCCAGCTCGCGTCCGATTACGGTTTCGTCCTGCCCGCGGTACGGATCCTGGACAATATGACGCTGCCGCCGCACCAATATCTGGTCTACGTCCGCGGCACGGAGGCGGCGCGCGGCGAGCTGCGGATCGACAAATTGCTGGTGATCAACCCGGGTGGCGCGCCGCTCGGGATCGCGGGCGAGGCGACGCGCGAGCCGGTGTTCGACCTGCCCGCGCTGTGGATCGATCGCAGCCTGCGCGACGAGGCGGGGCTGCGCGGGCTGACGACGGTGAGCTGCGGCACGGTGGTGACGACGCATCTGACCGAGGTGGTCAAGGCCAACCTGCCCGACCTGCTCACCTATACCGAGACGCAGAAGCTGCTCACCGAGGTGCATCGCGACGTCGACAAGCTGGTGGCCGAGATCATCCCCGCCAAGATCACCGTGTCCGCGGTGCAGCGCGTGTTGCAGACGCTGCTCGCGGAAGAGGTGTCGATCCGCGACATACCGACGATCCTCGAGGGCATCGCCGAGGCGATCGGCTTCACCCAGTCGATCCGCTTCATCGCCGAACATGTGCGCGCGCGGCTGGCGCGACAGATCTCGGCGCAGCACGCGCATGACGGCGCTGTCCCGGTGCTGCTGCTGGGGCCGCGCTGGGATGAGACCTTCTCCGAAGCCATCGTCGGCCAGGGCGACGAGCGTCAGCTGGCGATGGCGCCCGACGACGTCCAGGCGTTCATCGTCGCGGTCGGGGCGGCGCTGGATCGCTGGGCGGCGCGCAACGAGATCCCGTGCCTGCTCACCAGTCCTGCGCTGCGGCCGTTCGTGCGCTCGGTGATCGAGCGCGCGCGGCCCGCGACGGTGGTGTTGTCGCAGAGCGAGATCCACCCGCGCGTCCGCGTCCGCACGCTGGGCACGCTGGACGAGATTTCACCCAGCGCCGCCGCGGCCTGAGCGCCGCACCTCCTATAAGAACCTCAAGTGTCCGAGAGGGATCAGCGTGGCCGCCATCGACGTCAATGCAGCTTTTGCCAGCCCCGCCGCATCGCCGCGCGGCGGCAATGGTGACGACGGCGCGGGCGACGCGTCGGGCTTCGATCGCATCGTATCGGCCGAGCTCGCGGGCGGCGGGGTTGGCGCCGGCGAGAAGGCGGCGGTGTCGTCGGCTCCGCCGCGCGTCGTCGGCGCGGGGAACGGCGACGCGACGGGATCGCGGCACGTCGGTCTCGCCGGCGCGATGCGTACCGCGGCGGCGGTGTCTCCGACCATGGGGTCGTTCCGGTTCGACGCGACGACCGATGCCATTACGGCGGCGCCGGCACTCGACCGCGCTCCCGCCGTCGCGCGCACCGATGGCGCCGACGTTATCACGCCGCTCTGGGGTGAGACCCCGCCCTCGCTCGAGCCGGCGAGCGCGGCACACTCGGCCGGCGAGCACCTCATCGCTCCAGCGCCCGGATCGGCCGCCAACGCGGAGATGACAGCGCTTGATCGCGACCCCCCGTCATCGGTGCGAGCGGACTCCGCCCTCGAACAGAGCACGTCTGTTGCCACGGACGCGCTACTCGCCGTCGATCCGTCGTCGGCGGTCGCAGCGGCGAGCACCGCCGCGGTAGCGGCCGACCCCGCAACGGCTTCGCGCATCGATGCGGTCGCGCTGGCCGGCGCGCTCCCCGGCGCGGACTCCCCCGAGACGCCTGAGAGCGCGGATCGCTCGGCGCCGCCGCGCGCGGCGCGCTCGCCGAAATCGTCGCGCGTACCGCACCGAGCCGACGATCGGGCCGCGATGCCGACGCCATGGCCGCCCGTCGCGGTCCCGGTCCAGGGCGTCCTCCTGCCGGTCACCGCCGAGGTCACGCGGGTCGATGAACCCGTGTCATCGTCGGCAGCGGCGCGGGGCGCGTTTAGGGAAGGCGCCGGCCGGGACGGTGGTGCCCCGTCACCGGTGCGTGATGGTCAGGGCGACCCGGCCTCTTCCCAGGGCGCCGCGTTCGTCGATGACGGCGCCGGCTTCGCCGCGCTCACACCCGACCCGGCCGGCGCGATCCGCCCGCACGCCGAAAGCGCGACCACGAACGTCGGCGATCGCGAAGAAAGGACGTCTATCGACCTGCCCGCTACGCCGCGCGCGCATCATGCTGCGGTGCTGCCGTCGCTGATCTCCGAGGCCCGCCCCGGCGTTGGTCCCGCTCCTTCGCCGATGCCGCGGGATGGGATCGACGCGACCGCCCTGACGCAGCGCGCCGACCGAACCTATGCCGCGCATCAGGGCACCGCGGCGCATGGCGACGCAACCCATTGGGCGCAGCTCGGCACGATCGGTCACGACACTGGCGTCGCGATGGCGCGCGGGTTGGTCGAGGGCCGCGATCATGTCTCGCTGCGGCTCGATCCACCCGATCTGGGGCGGATCGACGTGCGGCTGAGCTTCACCCATCAGGGCGAGCTGCGCGCCGTGGTGGCCGCGGACAATCGCGCCGCGCTCGATCTGCTGCGCCGCGACGTCGATCAATTGCAACGTGCGCTCAGCGACGCCGGGCTTCGCGCGGACAGCGGCTCGTTCCACTTCTCCGAGCGACAGCCGAGCAGCGGCCAGCGCTGGTACGATCCGACGCAGGGCGACCGTCCCCGCGGCATGGACGAGCGCGATCCCCTCGTCGTCCAGGACGCCCCCCTCCCCCCACGCCGGTTGCGCAGCAGCGGCCGCGTCGATGTGATCGCCTGAGGAGCCTATTCATGACCGTCGCCATCTCCCATTCCTCACCGACCAAGCCCGCGCAGGAGCAGAACAGGTCCAAGCCGAGCAACAGCATCAGCGCCAACGAGGCGGTGTCGGACAGCAACGCACCGGGCAGCCAGCAGAAGCCGACGATCGGCGCTGACTTCAACATGTTCCTGAAGCTGCTCACCTCGCAGATCCAGAACCAGAACCCGCTCAACCCGATGGACACGTCACAGTTCACGCAGCAACTGGTGCAGTTCGCGCAGACCGAACAGGCGATCCAGCAGAGCGGCACGCTCAAGTCGATCCTCGCCAAATTGTCCGCGGGCGAGATGGCGCAGGCGTCCAACTATGTCGGCCGCGTCGCGCGCTTCGACAGCCCGGTCGCCGGACTGAGCGACGACAAACCCGCCACCTGGACCTATCAATATAGCCAGGTGCCTTCCTCCCTCGTCGCCGAGGTGAAGGACAGCCAGGGATCGGTGGTGAAGACCCTGCTCGTCGATCGCGCGGCCAAGGGCCAGGTGAGCTGGGACGGCTCGACCTCGACGGGCGCGCGCGCGCCGGCGGGCAATTACACGCTGACGATGACCGCCAAGGACATCAACGGCGGCACGATCAACGGCGCGGTCACCGCGTCGGGCGTGATCAGCTCGGCGATGATGCTCGACGGGCGTGCGATCGTCACCGTCAACGGCACCAATTATCCGCTCGACGCGCTGCTCGCGATCGACAGTGCCGTGACCGACGCGGCACGCTAAGGTCTGATCCGCCTGGGTTGAACCGTGTTCCTGCGGACGCAGGAGCACGGTGCCGCGGACGGGACGCTCGTGGCTCTGGGCTCCTGCGTCCGCAGGAGCACACCGCCGGTTCGCACAGATGGATCACATGCTGACGCGCGGCGCATCGGCCGGGGCAGCGGCACGCGCGGTCCCGCTCGGGATCGTGCACGCCGCCCGATGAACGGCGGGCGCCGCGGCCACGCCTCGCTCGCTCAGCATTCGACCACGTTCACCGCCAGCCCGCCGAGACTCGTCTCCTTATACTGGCTCTTCATGTCCTCGCCGGTCTGGCGCATCGTCTCGATCACCGCGTCGAGGCTGACGACATGTTCACCGTCACCGCGCAGCGCCAGATAGGCGGCATTGATCGCCTTCACCGCCCCCATCGTGTTGCGCTCGATACAGGGTATCTGAACCAGTCCGCCGATCGGGTCACAGGTCAGCCCGAGATTATGCTCCATCCCGATCTCCGCGGCATTCTCGACCTGGCGATCGCTGCCGCCGAGCACCGCCGCCAGCGCCCCGGCGGCCATCGAGCAGGCCACGCCGACCTCGCCCTGGCATCCCATCTCCGCCGCCGAGATCGAGGCGCGCTTCTTGTAGAGCATGCCGATCGCCGCCGCGGTGTAGAGGAAGTGGCGCGCCCCCGCGCGCGAGGCGCCCGGCACCAGCGTCTCGTAGAAGCGCAGCACCGCGGGCAGCACGCCGGCCGCGCCATTGGTCGGCGCGGTCACCACGCGGCCGCCGGCGGCATTCTCCTCATTGACCGCGAGCGCCCAGAGACTGACCCATTCGAACACTTCGGCGGGGCTCCGCTGCGGACCGCAGCGCGACAGCCCCTCATACATCGCGCGCGCGCGACGACGCACGCGCAGGCCGCCGGGCAGCACCCCCTCCTGCGCGATGCCGCGATCGATACAGGCGTTCATCGCGTCGCGCACCGAATCCACGAAGGCGTCGCTCTCCGCCGGCGAACGCCACGCTTCCTCATTGGCGCGCACCAGCGCGCCGATCGTCAGCCCGCTCTCGACGCAGCGTGCCAGCAGCTCGGCGCTCGAGGAGAAAGGATGGCGGACCGCCACATTCTGCGCGCTCGCGGGCGCGCCGAGGCGAAGGATGGCGCCGCCCCCGACCGAGAAATAGGTCTCCTCCAGCTGCGTGCCGTCCTCCGCCTCGGCGACGAAGCGGATCGCATTGGGATGCTGCGGCAGGAAGGTACGCGGGTGGAAGAGCAGGTCGCTCGCCTCGACGAACGCGATCGGCCGTTCGCCCCCCAGCGGCAGGCCGCCAGTCGCGCGCACCTCGGCGAGGATCGCGGCTACGGCATCGGGATCGAGCCGCTCGGGCAACCAGCCGGCGAGCCCGAGGATCGTGGCGGTGTCCGTGGCATGGCCGCGCCCGGTCAGCGCGAGCGAACCGTAGAGATCGCATCGGACGCGGCGCGGCGGCGAGTCGGCGGCGAGCGCACGCTGCGCGAAATCGTGCGCGGCGCGCATCGGCCCGACCGTGTGCGAGCTGGACGGCCCGACACCGATGGTGAACAGCTCCATGACACTGATCGGGCGCGACGCGCCGCGATCGAGCAGCACGACGTCGGGACTGATGCGCACGTGACCTCCCCGGGGCCGCCGCTGCGGCCCGTCTGCCCCTCTGTCCCTTGCGCCTGAGATCATTATCCCGTCGGCGGGTGCGTCGCCGCACCGCTCTCCAGATGTTGGCGCCGGCGGGTCCTTCTACCTGAGAGTTTCCGGGGCGGTTGCTCCTTCGGTGCCGGATCGCTCCGGTCTCTCCCACGTCGGCCCCGCTGCTATCCCGCGCGCCGCCAGACGGGTCAAGCCACCGATGCGCGCCGCGCCCGGCTCAGCGCCAGCCGAGCGCGGGCGCGACATGCGTCATGATCGACTCCAGCACATGCGCATTATAGTCGACGCCGAGCTGGTTGGGCACCGTGAGCAACAGCGTGTCCGCGGCGGCGATCGCCTCGTCCGCGCGCAATTGCTCGATCAGGCGGTCGGGCTCGGCGGCGTAGGAGCGACCGAACACCGCGCGCATGTCATCGATCACCCCGATCTGGTCGCTCCCCGCGGCGGCGCCGAAATAGGCGCGGTCGCGATCGTCCACGAGCGCGAAGATCGAGCGCGACACCGAGACGCGCGGCGTCCGCTGATGCCCCGCCGCCGCCCACGCCTCGCGATAGGCGCGGATCTGCCGCGCCTGCTGGAGATGGAAGGGCTCGCCGGTCTCGTCCGCCTTGAGCGTCGAGCTCTGCAGGTTCATTCCCTGCTGCGCCGCCCAGACCGCGGTCGCGTCCGACGCCGAGCCCCACCAGATCCGCTCGCGCAGCCCCGGCGCGTGCGGCTCCAGCCGCAACAGCCCCGGCGGGTTGGGGAACATCGGCCGTGGGTTGGGCCGCGCGAACCCCTCGCCGCGCAGCAGGTCGAGGAACAGCGCGGCATGGCGGCGCCCCATATCGGCGTCGCTCTCGCCCTCCGCCGGGGCGTAACCGAAATGGCGCCAGCCCTCGATCACCTGCTCGGGCGAGCCGCGGCTCAGCCCGAGCTGGAGCCGCCCTCCGCTGATCAGGTCGGCGGCGCCGGCGTCCTCCGCCATGTAGAAGGGGTTCTCGTAGCGCATGTCGATCACGCCGGTGCCGATCTCGATCCGACGGGTGCGCGCGCCGACCGCCGCGAGCAGCGGGAACGGCGAGGACAATTGTCGCGCGAAATGGTGGACGCGGTAATAAGCGCCGTCGACGCCGAGCTGCTCCGCCGCTTCCGCCAGCTCGATCGACTGGAGCAGCACGTCGCTGGCCGAGCGCGTCGCCGATTGCCCCGACGGCGACCAATGGCCGAAGGAGAGGAACCCGATTTTCTTCATGCCCCGACCTTCTTCATGCCCCGACCTTCTTCAAGCAACGCCTCCACGCCGGACCGGCGCCTGTGTCGGCATCGTATCTGGCGGCGCGGCGGTGCGACGACAAGGCGGCGGCCCTTACCCGACGACCGCCGCGGGTCAGGCCGCCGCGGCGCGCGCCCTTTCGCGGTCGACGAGCGCCTGCACCGCGGCGAAGGCCTCATGCGCGCCCGCGACCGCCCGCGCCTCTTCGTCGGGGTGCAGCGTCGCGGCGTCGAGCGCGGCGGTGAACGATCGCCAGTGCGCGGCGCGGCCCTCCGGATGGCCAGCGAGGTGGCGCGCGCCGAAGCCGGCATCGAGCCCCAGCGGCGCCACCGCCTTGAGCAGCAGCGCCGCGCCGAGGCTGGAGCCTTCCGCGACATACAACCAGCCCAGTGCGCGCGCGCGATCGATCGCGCCCCCCGGCGCGAAAGCGGGCGGCGCGGGAGAAGCGGACGTCACCGCCAGGTCGGCCATGTCCTGCTCCACTGCCTCTGCCCGCCCGCGCGCCGCCAGATCGGGGATCGTGATCGCCAGCTCGGGGGAGGCATAGAGCGCGGCGACGTCGCGGTGGAAGCCGTGATGAACCGCCAGAAGCCGCGCATAATGCGCGCGGCTGGCGAAGGGATCGAGCGCCATCACCGCCGCGTCGAGACCGCGATGCGCGGCGGCGGTGGCGTCGCGCAGCCGCTGCGTCCGGGTCGCCGGTGGCGGAGCGGTCGGTCGGGCGCGGTCGGTCACGCCTCGCGCTAGCACCCGCGCCCGGTCGCGTGCAACGGGCGCTTGCGGCGCCTCGTCGGATCGATCATCTGCGCGCGGGTCGTGGGAGACGGGCGTGGCATCCAGCGAAGCATATGACGTGGTGATCGTCGGCGCCGGCCATGGCGGCGCGGCGGCGGCGGCGGCATTGCGCCAGCGCGGCTTCGCCGGCAGCGTCGCGCTGATCGGCGACGAGCCCGATCTGCCCTATGAGCGCCCGCCGCTGTCGAAAGATTATCTTCTCGGCGAGCGCGCGTTCGAGCGGATGCTGATCCGCCCCGCCGCCTTCTGGGCCGAGCGCGCGATCACGCTGCGGCTCGGCGAACGCGTCGAGCGGGTCGACGCGGTCGCGCGGCGGCTCGATCTCGGCGGTCGCTCGATCGGCTATGGGTCGCTGATCTGGGCGACGGGCGGCGCCCCGCGGCGGCTGAGCTGCTCGGGGCATGACCTCGCCGGCGTCCACATGGTGCGGACCCGCGCCGACGTCGATCGTCTCATCGGCGAGCTGCCGCGGGTCGACACGGTCGCGATCGTCGGCGGTGGGTATATCGGGCTCGAGGCCGCCGCGGTGCTGAGGACCTGCGGCAAACAGGTGACCTTGGTCGAGCAGCAGGATCGCCTGCTCGCGCGCGTCGCCGGAACGACGCTGTCGCATTTCTATGCCAAGGCGCATCGCGCCCGCGGCGTGACGCTGCGGCTCGGCGCCGAAGTGGCCTGTATCGAGGAGCGCGACGGGGCGTCGGCGGGCGTGCGACTCGCCGATGGCGCGATGCTAACGGCGCAGATGGTCATCGTGGGGATCGGCATCGTGCCCGCGGTGGCACCGCTGCGCGACGCTGGCGCGGCGGGCGACAATGGCGTGACAGTCGATGCTTACTGTCGCACCAGCCTGCCGCATGTCTACGCCATCGGGGATTGTGCCGCGCATATCAATCGCTTCGCGGATGGCGCGCTGATCCGGCTCGAATCGGTGCAGAACGCGACCGACCAGGCGACTATCGTGGCCAGGCATCTGACCGGCGCTCCGGAACCCTATGACGCGGTGCCGTGGTTCTGGTCCCACCAATATGATCTCAAGCTGCAGACGGTCGGCCTGGCGATCGGCCATGACGAGGAGATCGTCCGCGGCGATCCCGCCACCGGACGGTTCAGCGTCATCTATCGCCGAACCGGGCGCGTGATCGCCCTCGACTGCGTCAACGCCGCGCGCGACTTCGTCAAAGGGCGCGCGCTCGTGCTCGCGGGCGCGACCACCGACGCCGACACGTTGAGGGATCCCTCCGTCGCGCTGTGACCAGCGGCGGCCTGGTGTTGCCTTGGGACGACACCGCGTTGCCTGCGAAGCACATTAGCGCGACGGCGCAGGCTGGCGCATCGCCGGCCTGCGTCGCCCGCGCCTTTCAGCGTGAGGCGATCGTCGCGCCGAGCTTGGCGAGCCCGCGCTGCGCCAGCAGGTGCGAGGACTGGACGCTACCGTCCGCCAGATCCATCGCGACCGGCTCGCGGCCCAGCACCTCGCCATAGAGCGCCCGCGCCTGCCCACTCCGCCCCGTCCGCGCGTAGATCGCCGCGAGATTGAGCATCAACTCGGGACGTTCGGGGAAGATCGCGCGCTCGGCATCGATCGTCTGCTCGGCCTGGGCGAGACTGCCCGCCGCGATCGCCTGATAGCCGACCCGATCCTTCGCGACCGCTGGAGCCGCGACGATCATCGCGGCCGAGCCCGCGATCACGAAGCCCATGTTGCGCATGATGACCTCCTATCCTCTTCCCGTACCGAACGCTTAGGTTACGGTTTTGTGACGCCAATGTGTCACTTTTCCGACAACAGGGCAAGCGATGGTCGACGGGCGCGGATCACCGCGCTGGGTCATTTGTGCGGGAACATGACAGCACCGCGACAGGCCGCACAAGTCAGCGATAAACATAGGCTTAGATTGTCAGGACTACGTGCCGATCTGTCATCATTCTGCAAGATACCACGGCACCTCGGTGCAACTATCTACAATGGAGGCCGAATGACGGGTTCGATCGGCGCTGGTGTCGCCTCGGCCGCGGTTTGCCCCGTAAAGATCGAGAAGATAGCGCAGGAACCATCGACAGGCTGCGGACCGAATCGTCGCATGGCTTCTCAAGGCGTCATCTCGATGCGCGCGCGTTCGACCGACGCGGCCGAGCCCCGTCGGCAAGACCATCTGCTAAAGCGCAGCGTGACCGCGCGGCTCCTCACTCCCCTCGTGGGCGCGCTGCTGCTGCTCTGGCTGCTCGCCGCGCTCACCTGGTATTCGGCGCGCCAGATCCATGACGCCAACGCCACCGCCGCGGCGACCCAGGACCGGGTATTCCTCCTCAGCGAGATCCGGTCGCTGAGTCGCTCGCTTCAGCGCGACGCCCTCAACCTCGTCACCGAGCAGGACCCGCACGAGCTTCCCACGATCATCAGCAAGTTCGACACCCGCTCGCGCAAGATGCGGACCGAGCTGCGAACGCTGGAACGTACCGAGCACAATGCGCTGCCGCCCGACTATTTCAGCCTGTCCTATGGCGTGATCGATGCCTTGCAGGCGGTGGCGCGTCAGGCGCAATCGGGCGACCGCCGCGGCGCGCTCGCGCGCTTTCATCGCCAGGTCCGCCCCGCCGAACGCGCCGCGTCCAAGGTCGCCGACGGAGTGATCGAGGCGATGACCGAGCGCACCGGGACATTGCGCGACGATGCCAGCCAGGTCGAATCCGATGCCGCGGCGATCTTCGTCGTCGCGGTGCTCGCGCTCACCGTCAGCGGGCTGGTCGCGGGGATCATCATCACGCGGCGGAGCGTGATCCTGCCGCTCCATCAGTTGCAGGCGGGCATGCGCGACCTCGCGCACGGCGCCGCGAGCGCACGCATCCCCGATTTCGGCCGCTCCGACGAGATCGGCCAGATGTCGCAGACGCTCGCCGACCTGCAGCGTCAGCTCCTCCTCGCCGAACGTGGCAAACAGGAGCAGGCGCGGCAGATCATCGAGCAGATCGGTCGCGCGCTGGCGGCGCTCGCGCGCGGCGATCTCACCGTGCGCGTCGACGGCGATCTCGCCGGCGAGTTCGCGCAGCTCGGCGCCGACCTCAACACCGCGATGATGGCGGTGGCCGCCGCGCTGGCGATCGTGCGCCGCAGCGCCGACGAACTGGCTGACAGCGCCGACATGATCCGCTCCGCCTCCGACGAGCTCGCGGAGCGCAGCGAGCGCCAGGCGTCCTCGCTCGCCAACACGGCCTCCGCGATGCACCAGATCACGCAGACGGTGGAGGAGACCGCCAACGCCGCCGGGCGCGCCAATGCGATGGTGGCCGCGGCGCGCGGCGACGCGGAGGAGATGGGCGAGATCGTCCGCCGCGCCACCGAGGCGATGATCGCGCTCGAACGCTCCTCCGCCGAGATCAGCGAGATCATCAGCGTCATCGACGGCTTCGCCTTCCAGACGAGCCTGCTCGCGCTCAACGCGCGGATCGAGGCGGCGCGCGCGGGTGACGCCGGGCTCGGCTTCGCGGTGGTCGCGGCCGAGGTGCGGGCGCTGGCGCAGCGCTCGACCGAGGCGGCGCATGACGTCAAGGTGCGGATCACCGGCTCGGTCCGCCAGGTGGACGTCGGGGTGGGGCTCGTCACCGAGGCGGGGGGCGCGCTCGAGCGGATCAAGGCGCGCGTAATCGACGCCGCCGAACTGGTCGCCTCGATCTCGCACGCGGCGCGCGAACAGTCGATCGGGTTGCAGCAGGTCAACGACGCCGTAGCGCAGATGGACGCCACCACGCAGGACAATGTCGCGATGGTGCAGGAAGCGACGAGCGCGGTCCATCAGCTCGACCTGCTGGTGCGGGCGATGACCGAACAGGTCGAACGCTTCCGGCTCGCCGATAGCACGACGGCGCCGGCCACCGCGCTGGTGCCGTGGCGGCGGACCGACGCGGGCTAAGGCCTCATCCCACCCGGGTCGAGCCGTGCTCCTGCGAATGCAGGAGCCCAGTGCCCGCTGACGGCACGCTCGTGGCCCTGGGCTCCTGCGTTCGCAGGAACACCCTGCTGGTTCGAACCAGATGGATCACACGCTGGGTCAGCGATGCGGGCGTCGACCGCGCTGCCCGCGGCGCGGGGCGCTGATCGTGACAGACGATCATCGAGCTTGGCCCCCGCCACGTCGCCGGCCCGATGCCCCGCGATCACGCTGGGAGGCCGATCCGACCATTCGTTACGAAAGCGCGACGCCCTCGGAGCGAGGAGGCGTCGCACGTAAGCTGGTCTCGGTGTCAGGCACCCAGCGCCGCAGGGGCAGCGATGTCACCTCGCCGCGGTGCCTGGGGCTGCCGCGCCGGCCTGCGCCGTCCACGCAGCGGCGTCTATACTGCCGTCCGCGACGAACGGTCCCACCCCGCCAACCCGCCATCCGCGCAACATATCATCGCCGGGCGTGGCCATGACCTCGAACGAGAAAGGGCGGCCCCGCAGGACCGCCCTTCCCCGTCTACCGTCCCTCTGAGAGGCTCAGAATTCCTTGTAGAACTGCTCGTTGCCGACGAAGCCCAGCTTCGTGATGTTCGAGCGCTTGATGTCGGCCAGCGTCTGGTCGACCACCGAGTAGCGCGTCGCCGGGTCGGGCTGGAACTGCAGCTCGGGCTCCGGGGTCATCGCCGCCGACTGGTCGAGATACTGGCGCAGCACGGTCGCGTTGACCGGCGTGCCGTTCCAGGTGACGTTGCCGGCCGCGTCGATCGCGATCTTGTTCTTGACCGGGTCGACCGGAGTCTTGCGCTGGTTGGGGTCGTTGACCGGGAGGTCGACCTTCACCGCGTGCGTCGGAACCGGGAGGGTGATGATGAACATGATGAGGAGCACGAGCATGACGTCGATCAACGGCGTCGTGTTCATCTCCATCATCGGCTCGCCGTCGTCGCGGCCACCACTCATTGCCATGTCAGCTACTCCTGTCCCTCGCCTTAGCCGGCGTCGCCGGTCTTCGGCTGCGAGATGAACCCGACCTTCGCGAAGCCGGCCATCTGCATGTTGTAGATCGTCCCCGCCACGCAGCGCCAGGGCGTGTTGACGTCGCCGCGGACGTGCGCTTCCGGCAGCTCGAGGTCGGGGTTGCCCGGCCCGCCCTGCCGATCGATCTCGGCCTTCAGCTTGGCCACGGCGCGATCGAGCAGCTCCTGGTGGGTCACCGGGGAGACGCCCCAATAGACCTGACAATTGCCGTCGCCCGCCGAGGTGACCGACAGCGAGACGTTCTCTGGCTTGGTCGTGGTCGGGTCGAACCGGACGTTCGGGAGCGTGATGCCCTTGACCGTCTGGATGGCGACCGGGACCGCGATCAGGAAGATGATGAGGAGAACCAGCATGACGTCCACGAGGGGCGTCGTGTTGATGTCCGACATCGGTTTTTCAGCAGCGGAGTCACCGCCAACGCTCATCGCCATGGATCAGGCTTTCCTATTCCTTCGTTCCGCCGCGTCGCGTCGCCTCCGGTGACGTCGCCGCGGTGGCAGGTGATCGGCGGGGCCGCCGCAGCGACGGCCCCGCATACCCCTTTTCGCCTTACGGGCGGGTCTGCACGCCGCCGGCCTGGCCCGCGGTCGTGGTCGCCGCGGCCGGCTTCACCGGGGCCTTCGCCGGGGTGTTGCCGAGCGACGGACGCACCGCGCCGTTCGAGGCCAGGAAGCCGAGCACGTCGTTCGAGAAGGCCGACAGGTCCTCGGCGATCGACTTGTTGCGGCGCTGCAGCCAGTTGTACGCGAGCACCGCGGGAACCGCGACGACCAGGCCGAGCGCGGTCATGATGAGCGCCTCACCGACCGGACCCGCGACCTTGTCGATCGAGGGGTCGCCCGAGGCGCCGATCTTGATCAGCGCGCGGTAGATGCCGACCACGGTGCCGAACAGACCGATGAACGGCGCGGTCGCGCCGACGGTCGCGAGGAAGGCCAGACCGCCGCCCAGCTTCGAGTTGATCGCCGACTCCGAACGCGCCAGCGAGCCGTGCAGCCAGTCATGCGCCTCGACCGGGTCGGTCAGCTTCGAGTGCTGCTCCTGCGCCGCCAGGCCGTCGTCGACCAGCTGCTTGTAGGCCGAGTTCTTGTCGAGCTTGGCCGAACCCTCGCGCAGCGAGTTGCTGGTCCAGAAGTTCGCGCGGACGCGCTTCGCCTGGTTGATGATCTTCTGCTGCTCGAACAGCTTCGAGAACAGGATGTAGAACGACACCACCGACATGATCACCAGGATGGTGAACACCGACTGCGAGATGATGCCGCCTTCCTTGAGCGCCTGCTGCAGGCCGAACTGGTTCTCGGCTGCCGCGGTCCCACCCGCGGCGAGGATGTTGATGATCATTCTTCGTCTTCCTTAAGCCAAAATGTTGTCGGCAGACGCGTCCGCGTCGCCATGTTCACGCGGATCAGTTCTCCGGAAGCACCCAGCGCACCGGGAGGGTGTAGCTGGACGCGATCGGGTTGCCGGCAGCATCTTGCGCGGGCGAGAAACGCACGCGGGCCTTGGCAATGCGGCAGGTCGCCTGGTCGAGCGCCGAGGAGTTGCTCGACGTCGTCACCGTACAGTCGGTCACGCGGCCGTCCGTCCCCACGGTCAGCTTCGCGACGACACGTCCCTGCTCGCCGGCGCGGATCGCCGAGGGCGGGTAGTTGTCGGCGCCGAAATACTGACCCGGGTTACCCTTCAGACCCGCGGCCTTGCTCACCGCTGGCGCCGGCGGCGCGGGCGGTGCCGGGGGCGCGGGCGGTGCGACCGTCGGCGTCGGCACGAAGACCGGCGGCGGAGTCGGAACCGTCGCGATCGCCACGGGCGGCGGGTTCGGGTTCTGCACGATCGGCGGCGGCGACACCACCGGCGGCGGCGTCATCGGCACGTCGGGCGGCGGGGGCGGCGGCTCGTCCGGCGGCGGGGGCGGTGGCTCCTCGACGTCGAACGTGTTCAGCTTCTCAACCTGCTTCTTGACGAAATTGGTCGCGAGGCCGGTAACGAAGGCATAGCCGAGAGCGACGTGGATCAGCGCGACGATCACCAGCGCGCCGATCTTACCTCCGCTCATCTTCTGGTCAGAATAGGCCATTCAGCAACGAAACTCCCTCATCCTGCGGCCCTTGGGCGGCCGGAGCGGATCCGGCCGGGGTTGTTAACCGTTCCGTAGCTTCCCCGAGGGCAGGCCACAGACGGTCGAGTCCTATCGCGCCCGTTTTGGGGACGCAAACGCTTTGTCAGGCGCAACAAACGTACAATCGAACGACGACAGATTTATTTCTGTATCGTTCAGGCAGGTTGACGTACCCAGCGCGGATGATCCTACGCCAGAATCGGTCGGCGACGCGACCCCCCTTCGCGCTGCTCGCGTCGGCGAGCCTGCTCCTGCTCGTGCCCGGCGCCTCGGCGGCGCAGACTCCGCCTGCCGCAACCGCCTCACCCGCCGTCGATTATGCCACGCTGGCCGGGCTGGTCGAGCAGAGCCCGCTGATCATCGACGCGACGATTCGCTCCGCCGCGAAGATCAAGGGCGCCGAGGCGGGCGGGCTCGCGCCGGGGTTCACGCGCTTCTACGTCGAGGCCGATGTGGGTACGCTGGTGCGCGGCACCAGCGCGATCCCGCAGCGCGTCGGCTGGGTAGTCGACGCTGGCCCGGACTGGCGCGGTCGCGCCCCCAATCTGAAGAAGCGCCGCGTGCTCGCCTTCGCGCGTCCCGTCGCGGGGCGTCCCGATCAGGTGCAGTTGGTCACCCCCGACGCGCAGCGCGACTGGACCCCGGCGGTCGAGTCGCTGGCGCGCCGCATCGCGCAGGAGTTCACCGCGCGCGACGCGCCCCCGGTGATCACCGGGGTCCGCGGCGCCTTCCACGTCCCCGGCGCGCTCCCCGGCGAGGGTGAGACCCAGATCTTCCTGACCACCAAGGACGATCGCCCCGCCGCGCTGTCGATCCTTCGACGACCGGGCGAGGAACCGCGCTGGTCGGTCGCGCTCAGCGAGATCATCGACGACGCCGCGGAGGCGCCGCGCCGCGACACCCTGCTCTGGTATCGGCTCGCCTGCGCGCTGCCCGCGGCCCTGCCCGAGCGCGCCACCGCGTCGCTGGAACCGGGTGACGCGCAGCAGGCGCAGGCGGACTATCGCCTCGTTCTCGACCAGCTCGGCCCGTGCCGAAATGGTACAGAGGCGACGTCGATCAACGCCGTTGGCGGACCAGCGTGATCCCGATCGATTCGCCCGCCTCGGCGATGGCGAGCTTGACGATCTTCACCCTGACACGGCGGACGCGACGATCCTGGAGGAACAGCGTCTCCGCGATATGGTCCGCGACCGCCTCGATCAGCGTGAAGTGACCCGCGGTGGCGAGCGCATCGGTCGCGGCATGGCGTAGGTCGAGGTAATTCTTCGACGCCGACAAGGGTGTGTCCGGCCGGTAGCGGGCGGGCGCGTCGAGCAGCACGGTCAACGAGATCCGCAGCGGCTGCGGCAGGTGCGTCTCTTCCGAATAGATGCCGGTGAGCACCTGCACCTCGAGGTCGTGGACCTCGAGCTCGAGCGTGTCGTCGTCCATCGTCAGGCTCCCGCGCTGGGGCGCGCCGTCGCCGCGGCGTGCCAGCGGCGCAGGTGGACGGCGTCGGCGGGCATGTCCAGCGCGGCGGCGCGCGCGAAATCGATCGTGACCAGCGCGGAGACGTCGGCGAAGGTATAGCCCTCCCCCGCGATCCACTCGGACTCGGCCAGCCGTTCGTCGAGCGCCGCGGCGAACCTCGTCCACATCGTGGCGGCGCGTGTCGCCAGTTCGGGTATCTGTGGCACTGGCGGCCAATGCCCCGGCAGCGCGCGATCGGCGAATCGCGGCGCCCGTTCGCGCAGCGCGTAGACCGCGGCGGCATAGCCGTCCTGCTCGACCCGCCGCGTCCAGGCCTCCACCCGGGCCACTTCGATCGCGCGCGTGCCGAACAGCGGCGGTTCGGGGTGCAGCGCCTCGAGGAAGCGGCAGATCGCGACCGAATCGGCGATCACCTCGCCGGTGTCGAGCACCAGCGCGGGAACGGTGCCGCGCGGGTTGACGCGGCGATAGCTGTCGCCGAGCTGTTCGTCGGCGCGCAGGTCGATCGCGACGCGCTCGATCGAGATCGCCTTCTCCGCGAGATAGATGCGCACGCGGCGCGGGTTCGGCGCCCAGGCCGCGTCATAGAGCTTCATCGGTGATCCCGGTTGCGTTCGGTCGCGGTCCCGCTAAAGCGCCCGCGCCCGGGCGTCCATGCCCCGGCAGCGAGGAAGGCATATGGCGGCCGAACTGGTGGCGATCGAGGCAGTGGCGGGCGCGGCGATCGAGGCGCTGCTCGACCGTGCCTTCGGCACCGATCGGCACCAGCGCACCGCCTATCGGCTGCGCGCCGGCACCGCCCCGCTCGCCGGGCTGAGCTTCGCGCTGGTCGAGGCGGGGGCGTTGCTCGGCTCGATCCAATGCTGGCCGGTGCGCTTCCTGGGGGACGATGGCGCCGAGGTGCCGCTGGTTCTGGTCGGCCCGGTCGCAGTCGAGCCGGCGCGGCAGCAGGGCGGACTGGGGCGCCGGCTCACCGCCGCCGCGCTGGCGGCCGCCGACGCGCGCGGGCTGAACCTCATGCTGATCGGCGATCCCGATTATTACGGACGCTTCTTCGGCTTCACCGCCGCGGCGACGGCGGGATGGCGGCTGCCCGGCCCGGTCGAGCGTCACCGACTGCTCGCGCGCGGCGCGGGGGTGCCGCACGGCGACGGGACGATCGCGCCGCGCGTCACCGCGTCGGCCTGAGCCTTTACCCCCGCCCCGGGGCGCCCTAACTGGCGCGCATGCCGATGGCGCCCCCACCCGATTTCAACGATCTGTCCGTCGCCGACATCGCCCGTCTGGCGGAGAGCGACCAGCTTCCCCCGGTCGAGCGCTGGAACCCGGCGCATTGCGGCGACAGCGAGATGCGCATCGCGCGCGACGGCACCTGGTACCACCAGGGCAGTCCGATCACGCGGCCCGCGATGGTGCGCGCGTTCAGCCGGATCCTGCGCCGCGAGCCGGACGGCGGCTACGTGCTGGTCACCCCGGTCGAGAAGCTCGACATCGTGGTGGAGGATGCGCCTTTCGTCGCGGTGGAGCTCAAGGCCGCGGGCACGGGTCGTGACGCGACGCTGGCGTTCCGGCTCAACACCGGCGACGTGGTGACCGCTTCCGCGACGCACCCGCTGCGCTTCGTCGAACGCGACGATGGGCCGCGCCCCTACCTCGTCGTGCGCGGCGGGCTGGAGGCCTTGGTCGCGCGCTCGCTCTATTACGAGCTGGCCGAGCGCGCGCTCGCGGGCGACGACGTGCCGCCCGGCGTGTGGAGCGGCGGCACCTTCTTCCCGCTCGCCCCGCGATGACCACCCTGGCGGAGCGGCTCGCCGTCGCGCTCGTCTCGGAGGCCGAGACCGCGCTGATCGAGGGCGATGACGGCGACCTGTCGGGCGGTCACACGCTCACCGAAGCGGCAGTGCTGGTCGCGGTGACCGATCGCGCGCGCCCCGGCGTGCTGCTGACCCAGCGCACCGAGACGCTGCGACGCCATGCCGGTCAGGTGGCCTTTCCCGGCGGCCGGCTCGATCCCGGCGAGGACGCGATCGCCGCCGCGTTGCGCGAGGCGGAGGAAGAGATCGCGCTGCCGCGCGACGCGGTGGAGGTGGTGGGCGCGTCCGATGTCTATCGCACCGGCACCGGCTTCCGCGTCACGCCGATCATCGGCGTCGTGCCCCCCGACCTGCCGCTGGTGCCGAGCGAGGCCGAGGTGGCGGACCTGTTCGAGGTGCCGCTCGACTTCCTGCTCGACGCCGCCCACCACCAGCCGCGCCGGGCGACCTGGCAGGGGCGCGAGCGCGCCTATTTCGAGCTGCTGTGGGGCGAGCGCCGGATCTGGGGCGCCACCGCGGGCATGATCGTCAATCTGTCGCGGCGGCTGCGATGGTCGACGTGATCCTTCCCGCCGCGACGTGGCGCACCCGCCCCGGCCTGGCGCGCCTCACCGAGGCGCTCGACGCCGCGGGCGGGCACGCGCGCTACGTCGGCGGCGCGGTGCGCGACACGCTGCTCGGGCTCGACGTCGCCGACATCGATCTCGCCACGCCGCTCCACCCGGAGGCCGTGGTGACGCGGCTCGCCGCGGCGGGTATCCGCACCATCCCGACCGGGATCGCGCACGGCACCGTCACCGCGGTGAGCGAGGGAACAGTGGTGGAGGTCACCACGCTGCGCCGCGACGTCGCCACCGACGGGCGGCACGCCATCGTCGCCTTCGCCGATGACTGGCGCGAGGATGCGGCGCGGCGCGACTTCACGATCAACGCGCTCTACGCCGACCCGGCGAGCGGCGCGATCTATGATTATTTCGGCGGGCTCGACGATCTCGCGGTGCGCCGGGTCCGCTTCATCGGCGACCCGCACCGGCGCATCGCGGAGGATCACCTGCGCATCCTGCGCTTCTTCCGCTTCCACGCGCGGTTCGGCGCGACGATCGACGCCGCCGGGCTCGCCGCCTGCGTCGATCGCGCCAACGATCTGATGGCGCTGAGCCGCGAGCGGGTCGCCGCCGAGTTGCTCAAGCTGCTCGTCGCGCCGGGCGCGGTGGCGGCGGTGCGGCTGATGCACGACAGCGGCATCTTCCGCCCGGTGCTGCCCGAGATCGATCACGACGGCGTCGCGCGGTTGGCGGCGCTGGCCGAGCGTGAGCGCGCCGCTGACGTCGCGCCCGACGCGATCCGCCGTCTCGCCGCGCTGCTCCCGCGCGACGCCGCGGAAGGCGTGGGCGCGCGGCTCAAGCTCTCCAATGCCGACCGCAAACGGCTGGTGCAGGCGGGTGCGGGCGCGGGCGACGAGGGCGCGCGCGCGCTCGCCTATCGCGTCGGCGCCACGATCGCGCTCGACCGGCTGCTGCTCGCCGGGGCCGACGCGGCGGCGCTGCGCGGCTGGTCGTCGCCGGCGCTGCCGATCGGGGGCGGCGCGCTGGTGGCGCGGGGGCTCACGCGCGGGCCGGAGGTGGCGCGCGTGCTCAGGCGGGTGGAGGATCGCTGGATCGCGGAGGGTTTCCCCGATGCGGCACGCGCCGAGGCGATCGCGGACGAGGAAGTGGCTCAGGCGTTGCGCGCGACCAGGAACGCATAGGCCGCGTCGGCGTCGAGCGGGCGGGCATAGGCATAGCCCTGGCCATAAGTGCAGCCGAGCGCGCCCAGCGTCTGGCCGAGCTCGATCGTCTCGATCCCCTCGGCCACCGTGTCCATCCCCAGCGCCTTGGACAGGCCGAGGATCGCGCGCACGATCGCGAGCTGGTCGCGGTCGGTCAGCATGCCGGTGACGAAGCTGCGATCGATCTTGAGCAGGTCGATCGGCAGCGTGTGGAGCGAGGCCAGGTTCGAGAAGCCGGTGCCGAAATCGTCCATGGCGATGACGGTACCGAGCTCCTTCAGCGCCATCAGCACGCCCGCGATCCGATCGGGATCGGCGATGATCGCGCTCTCGGTCAGCTCCAGCTTGAGCCGCTCGCCCCCGAGCCCGGCGGCACCGAGCGCGCGCTCGACCATGCCCGGGATCGAGTCGCGCTGGAGCTGGATCGGCGAGACGTTGACCGCCACCGCCGCGCCGCAATGCCCGCCCCAGCGCCCGTCCCAGTCCGCCAGCGTCTGCATCGCGGTGTCGACTGCCCAGCGGCCGAGCGGAACGATCAGCCCCGATTCCTCCGCCACCGGGATGAAGCGCACCGGCGGCACGTTCACACCCTCATCGTCGGTCCAGCGCGCCAGCGCCTCGAACCCGCTGACCTTGCCCGAGGTGAGATCGAGGATCGGCTGATAGACGAGGTGAAGCTGTTCGTTCTCGATCGCGCGGCGCAGCGCGGTCTCCATCGCGAATTCCTCGCGCGCGCTGTCGAGCGCGCGGGTCTGATAGGCCTCGGCGCTCTTGGTCGACTTGGACCGCTTCATCGCCACCTGGGCGTGACGGATCACGTCCTCGGCGTCGCCGATCGCCGCGTCGCCATAAGCGATGCCGATCGCGCACGACACGCGCAGCTCGAACTCGCTCAATCGGAACGGTGTGGCCAGCGCCTCGCGGATGCGGCGCGCGACGTGATCGGCCTCGTGATCGCCCTGGTCGATCGTCAGCAGCACGCCGAACTCGTCGCCGCCGGTCCGCGCCAGCACGTCCCGGCTGCGCAGCGCGCCCTTGATCCGCCGCGCGACGGTGATCAGCAACTCGTCGCCGGTGAGCGAGCCGAGGCAGGCGTTGAAGCGGCTGAACCGCTCCAGATCGATCATCAGCACCGCCCAGCGCGACGCGCCCTCCTCGATCATCGCCTCCAGCGCGTCGGTGAAGCCGCCGCGGTTGGGGAGACCGGTCAGGCTGTCGGTGGTCATCTCGCGGCGTAGCGTCTCCTCGGTGCGGACCTCGGCGGTCTGGTCGACGAAGGAGATCACCGCGGTGGGTTCGACGCGATTGGGGATCAGCGCGAAGCTGAGGCGATAATGGCGCCGTTCGACTGCCGCGCCGGTCGACCAATTGACCTCGGCGCGATCGTGGCCGGTGCGCAGGAAGGAGGTGATGAGCGGATCGATGGCGCGCTCGTGCTGGAGGCTGTTGCGCGCGAAGGCACGGTTGCTGTTCTCGAACTCGAGCCGGCCGCCGCGCAGCCGCGCGATCACGAGCGGGATCGGCACCAGCTCGAGCGACCCTTGCGCCGCGGTCAGTCCGAGCCCCGGCGCGATCGCGCTGAGCCCGTGCGCCATCGGCGTCGATCCGTCCGAATCCGTCACCAGCAGGGGAGAGCGCGTTGCCATCGGCTTCCGACCTAGATGGCAACGGTTAAGACCGCCTTACGGAAATCAAATTGGGCCGATGCGGCTGTATTTACTTGCTAGCGCGGAACGTGCCGGATTGGGACGGATCGTCTCGCCCGATCGCATCGCTCGCGTCCGCTGAGATCGTCATCCCGGTGACGCGCCGAGCCTCGTGACTGCGAACACATACCGCGCATCCGTCATCCCGGGCTCGACCCGGGATCCATGGTGCGGCGAGCGCCGCCGGCGTCGCTCTCACGGAAGGATGGCTCCCGGCGCCCGGCCGGAATGACGGTAATGAAAAAACAGAAGACCGTCAGAAGCGATTGTCGCGCGGGAAGCCGTTGGGCGGCATCCGACCGGCGGCGCCGCGCGCGGTGCGCCACGCCGACAGGTCCGGCTCGGTGCGGACGCGCCCGCTCCCGCCCCCCATCGCCCAGCTCAGCCCCTCCGCGAACACCAAGGTGCGCGCGTCGGCGAGGCCACCGTCGCGGTAGCGCTGGAGCTGCACCCCCTGCCCGCGGGTCATCTCGGGCAGGTCGACCATCGGGAACAGCGCGAGCTTGCGATTGTCGCCGATCACCGCGACGAAATCGTCGCCGGGCGAGACCGCGTGGACGACGACGAGTCGCGCGCCCGGCCGCGGCGTCATCACCGTCTTGCCCTTGCGCGTCTCGGCGATCACCTCGGCGCTCGGCACGAGGAAGCCGCGCCCGTCGCTCGCCGCCACCAGCAGCCGCTCGGCCGCGCCCGCGCGCAGCAGCGCCACGATCGGCACGCTGCCGTCGAGGTCGATCGAGGCGCGCACCGGCTCGCCGAAGCCGCGCCCGCCCGGTAGCTTGTCCGCCGCCAGCGTGAAGAAGCGCCCGTTGCCCGCCGCCAGCAGCAGTTTGTCGGTGGTGTGCGCGTGAAAGGCGAAAGCGGGGCCGTCGCCTTCCTTGAACTTCATCGTCTCGGGTGCGGAGAGGTCGACGTGGCCCTTCATCGCACGAATCCAGCCGCGCTCTGACAGGATGACCGAGATCGGCTCGCGCTCGATCATCGCCTCGAGCGGGATCTCGCGCGCAGCGGCCTGTTCCTCGATCGTGGTGCGGCGCGCGCCGAGCTTGGTCTCGCTGCCGTAGCGGTCGCGTACCTTGGCGAAGTCGCGCTTGAGCCGGGTGCGCTGGCGCGCCTCCGAGCCGAGCAGCTGGGTGAGCGTGTCCTGCTCCTTCTCCAGCGCGTCGCGCTCCCGTCGCAGCTCCATCTCTTCCAGCCGGCGCAGCGAGCGCAGCCGCATGTTGAGGATCGCCTCGGCCTGGCGGTCGGTGAGCGCGAACTCCGCCATCATCACCGCCTTGGGCTCGTCCTCGGTGCGGATGATCTCGATCACGCGGTCGAGGTTGAGGAAGGCGATGATATAGCCGCCGAGCAGCTCGAGCCGGTCCGCGATCTTGCCGAGCCGGTGCTCGGTGCGCCGGCGCAGCACCACGAACTGATGCTCGACCCAGGCCGCCAGCGCCTCGCGCAGCGACATCACGCGCGGCGTGCGGTCCTTGTCGAGCACGTTGAGGTTGAGCGGGATGCGCGTCTCCAGGTCGGAGAGGCGGAACAGCCCGTCCATCAGCACCTGCGGGTCGACGGTGCGGCTGCGCGGCTCGAGCACCAGCCGGATCTCGGCGTCGCTCTCGTCGCGCACGTCGGCGAGGATCGGCAGCTTGCGGTCGTTGATCAGCGCGGCGATCTGCTCGATCAATTTGCCCTTCTGTACGCCGTACGGGATCTCGCTGACGACGATGGTCCAGCCGCCGCCCTTCTCGCGCTCGACCGCCCAGCGCGCGCGCACCCGGAACGCACCGCGCCCGGTGGCATAGGCCTCGGCGATGATCGCGGGCGAATCGACCAGCAGGCCGCCGGTGGGGAAGTCGGGCCCTTGGACGTGCGCGAGGATCGCGGCGTCGTCGGCGTCGGGCTTGTCGACCAGCAGGATCGCGGCCTCGAGCAGCTCGGCGGCGTTGTGCGGCGGGACGCTGGTCGCCATGCCGACCGCGATCCCGGCCGCACCGTTGGCGAGCAGGTTGGGGAAGGCGCCGGGGAAGAGCTCGGGCTCCTGCTCCTCGCCGTTGTAGGTCGGGCGGAACTCGGCGGCGTCCTCGTCGAGCCCGTCCATCAGGTCGATCGCGACCTGGGTCAGGCGCGCCTCGGTGTAGCGATAGGCCGCGGCATTATCGCCGTCGATGTTGCCGAAATTGCCCTGCCCGTCGACCAGCGGATAGCGCAGCGCGAAATCCTGCGCGAGCCGCACCATCGCGTCATAGACCGACTGGTCACCGTGCGGGTGGTATTTACCGATGACATCGCCGACGACGCGCGCGCATTTCTTGTAGCCGGCGGCGGGATCGAGCCGCAGCAGCCGCATCGCCCACAGCAGCCGGCGGTGGACCGGCTTGAGCCCGTCGCGCACGTCGGGCAGCGAGCGCGCGGTGATCGTCGAGAGCGCGTAGACGAGGTAGCGTTCGGACAGCGCGCTGTCGAAGGGCGCGTCGAGCACGCCGACAGGCGGGTTGTCCGGGGGAAGAGCGGTCGCGTCGGTCGCCATGGAACAGGCTGCTAGCAGCGCGCGGGGCCGTTCCACAACCGTTCCGCGTCGGTGGCGGGTCGGCTCAGCCGCCCGCGGCGGCGCGGTCGCGGTCCAGCGCCTCGATCAGCCACTCACGGAAACGCCGGATCTTGACCACTTTGGCGCGCGCCTCCGGGTAGACCAGCCAATAAGCCTCTCCCATCGACGAGAGCTGCGCGAAGGGTCGCACCAGCCGGCCGGCGACCAGGTCGTTGTGCCAGAAGAAGGGCGTCAGCATCGCCACCCCCTGTCCTGCGATCGCGGCGTGTCCCTCGTGCGCCTGCGAGTCGAGTCGCATGCCGGTCCGCCGCGCCTCCACCACGTCGAGCCCGGCCTCGCGCAGCCACTGCGCCCACCACGGGTCCTGCGCGCTGATCAGCGGCAGCTGGAGCAGGTCGACCGGGTCGAGCCGCCCGCCCTGCTCGGCGAGGAAGCCCGGCGAGCACATCGGCGTGAAGTCGAGCGGCAGCAGTTCGTGCTGCGCCAGCCCCGGCCAGCCGCCCGGACCGGAGCGGATCGCGACGTCCACCTCGTCGGCGGCGAAGTCGGCGAGCGCGTTGCTGGTCCACAGCCGCACTGCGGTCGACGGATGCGCGAGGTGGAAGCCGCCGAGCCGCCACGCCAGCCACGTGTTGGCGAAGGTGTTGGTGACCGAGACGGTCAGCACCGCCTCGTCCTCGGCGCGCAGCCCGGCGAAGGCGGCGTCGATCGAGTCGAACGCCGCGGCGAGCTGCGCCCCGGCGCGACGCCCCGCGTCGGTGAGCGTCACGCGGCGGCGCTCGCGGCGGAACAAGGGCACGCCGAGCCGCTGCTCGAGCAGCCGGATCTGGTAGCTCACCGCGGCCTGGGTCATCCCCAGCTCGCCCGCGGCGATCGTGAAATTCTCGTGGCGCGCGGCGGCCTCGAACACGCGGACGGCGGCGAGCGGCGGGAGCTGGCGCATGTTTGTAGCATAAGCGTCACTTATCAACTCGGGCCAGCTCTTTGTTGGCCTGCTGCGACCGCGAAGCGTATCGGAGAGCCTCCAGCGATGGAGAACGGTCATGAACATGGATTTCGAGAGCGAAGCCTTTGCCCGTCATCACGATACGCTGTCGGGCGGTGTCCACACCTTCGTCGAATCACTGCTCGCGGGAATCGCCGCACTGCAGCGCCGACGCTTCGCCGCGCCCTGGCGCACGCCGCCCCGGCACGCGCGCTGAGCGATCACCGCCGCGTTTTCCGCGATAAGCGGAAGCGCGGCGGGATCGATCCGGCGGGGTCGTGCGCTACACGCGGGTGCGCCGGTGAGCCTCGCGCCGCCGCATCGCCACGCCATGCACGGGAGCCGCTGTTTGCCACGCTACGGGATGATCGACGGGCTGCGCGGTTTCTTCCTCGTCTTCATGCTGATCAACCATCTCGTCTTCCAGGGCGAGCTGTGGTTGCAGCGCGTGAACCATAATCAGTTCGCCTATGTCGAGGACGCGCAGGGCTTCGTCTTCCTGTCCGGGCTGATGATCGGGCTGGTGTACGGCCGCAAGATGCTCAAGCTCGGCGCGCCAACGGCGAGCCGGCTGGTCTGGGCGCGCGCCTTCGAGCTGTATCGCTATGCCATGGGGATCGTGATCGCGGTGCTGCTCGCGCGGCTGGTGCTGCCCGACGCGGCGCGGCTGTGGGGCAATTGGCTCGGCCATACCAGCCTCACCGGTGAGCCGCTGCGGCTGTTCGCGATCGCCACCTTCGTGTTCCAGCCCACGGTGATGGACATCCTGCCGCAATATGTCCTCTACATGCTGGTGGCGCCGCCGATCCTGAAACTGTGCCTCGACGGGCGGGTCGCGCTGGTGGCGACCGTCTCGGGATTGCTGTGGCTCGCCGGGCAGCTCGGCTTCCAGCACGCGCTGACCGATCCGCTCGGGCGCTGGTTCACCGCCTCGGACGGTCAGGGGCTGCGCGCCGGCTTCAACCTGCTCGGCTGGCAGATCGTGTTCTTCTCCGGGATGATCGCGGGCGCGCTGACCGCCTCGGGGCGGATCGAGTGGCACCGGCTGTTCCGCCCCGAGGCCAGCGGCGTCGCCAAGATCGCGCTGGCGGTGTGCCTGTTCTTCCTGCCGATCCGGCTGCTCACCGCGCGCGGCATCCTGTCCGACGTGGTGATCAAGCGGATCGAGCTGCTCGAGGTGCGCGCCGATTTCAGCCTCGTCTACCTCGTCAATTTCGCCGCGGTGGCGGTGGGGCTGGCGTGGCTGATGATCGCCGGCCCGCAGCACGCGCGCGCCTCGGTGCGGCAGGTCGCCGGCGTGGTGCGCGGGCTGTTCTCGGTGCCGTTCCTGCGGCTGCTCGGGCGCCACTCGCTCTACGTCTATGTGTGGCACGTCGCGATCGTCTACGGCGTCTATTACGTCGACCAGCGCTACGGCCCCTTCCCGGTCTGGGCGCGCACGCTCTGCGCGGTGGCGGGAGTGGCGCTGCTCACCCTGCCCGCGCTGTGGCGCGAGCGCGGCAAGCGTCCGACCCCCGCGCCGAGTGGCACCCCGAGCGAGGCCTCGTCGTGACCCGCGCGGCGCTTGCCGCCGCGCTGCTGCTCGCGTCATGCTCGCCGCCGATGACCGCTTCGATCGCACCGCACCGAATGCTCACCTGGGCCGACCTGACCGCCCGCCCGCGCCCGTCGCCCGACCGCACGCTCTCTTACGGCGACGACGCGATGCAGAAGGTGGACGTGTGGTTGCCGAGCGGCGGCGCGCCGCCGTATCGCACCGTGCTGATGGTCCATGGCGGCTGCTGGCAGACCGGGATCGCCGATCGCCGCCTGATGGACTGGGTCGCCGACGACCTGCGCCGCGCGGGCTATGCGGTGTGGAACATCGACTATCGCGGCGTCGACCGCGCCGGCGGCGGCTATCCCGGCACCTTCACCGACGCCGCCGCGGCGACCGACCTGTTGCGTGCCGAAGGACCGGCGCTCGGGCTCGACCTGCGTCGCATCGTCGCGCTCGGTCATTCCGCCGGCGGCCATCTCGCGCTGTGGCTGGCGGGGCGCACGCGCCTCCCCGCGGACAGCCCGCTGCGCCGCGCCGACCCGCTGCCGGTCGCGCATGTCATCAGCCTCGGCGGCCTGCCCGACCTGGAGGCGACCGCCGCCAGCCCCGACAATGGCTGCGGCACCGAGGTGGTCGCGCGGCTGGTCGGCGGCGGCCGCGCCGACCCCTATGCGGACACGTCGGTGCCGCGGCTGCTGCCGCTCGGCGTGGCGCAGGACCTCGTCAACGGGCGCGAGGACCGCATCATCCCCTATCGCCTCGCCACCGACTATGTCGCGCGCGCCGAGGCGGCGGGGGATCGAGTCACGCTCCACACCGTACCGGCGACGGGGCATGTCGAGCTGGTCGCGCCCGACACCCCCGCCTGGGCCGAGACCAAGCGGCTGCTGGCACGCGCCTTCGCCCGCTAAGGCGATTTGCAGCCACCCCGCCCTTCCCCTATAGGCCGCATGATTCCCGCCCCGGCCGCGCGACCTGCTCCGCCGGGGCGCTCCTTTTCCGAGGGTGAGCGATGGCACGGCGGCGGCAGATCTACGAGGGCAAGGCGAAGATCCTCTACGAGGGTCCCGAGCCCGGCACGCTGATCCAATATTTCAAGGACGACGCCACCGCCTTCAACGCCCAGAAGAAGGGCACGATCAACGGCAAGGGCGTGCTCAACAACCGCATCAGCGAACATATCTTCACGCTGCTCGATCATATCGGCGTGCCGACCCACTTCATCCGCCGCCTCAACATGCGCGAGCAGCTGATCCGCCAGGTCGAGATCGTCCCGATCGAAGTGGTGGTGCGCAACGTCGCCGCGGGTTCGCTGTCGAAGCGGCTCGGCATCGAAGAGGGCGTCAAGCTGCCGCGCACCATCCTCGAATATTATTACAAGGACGACGCGCTCGGCGATCCGATGATCTCGGACGAGCATATCGCCGCCTTCGGCTGGGCCAGCCAGGACGAGATGCACGACATCGCCGATCTGGCGATCCGCGTGAACGATTTCCTCAGCGGCCTGTTCGCCGGCGTCGGCATCCGGCTGGTCGACTTCAAGCTGGAGTTCGGCCGCATCTGGGACAATGACTATAGCCGCATCATCCTGGCAGACGAGATCAGCCCCGACGGCTGCCGGCTGTGGGACATGGAGTCGAACGAGAAGCTCGACAAGGATCGCTTCCGCCGCGACCTGGGCGGCGAGGTCGAGGCCTATCAGGAGGTCGCGCGCCGGCTCGGCCTGTTCCCCGAGGGCGGCGAGACCGCGGTGCTCGACATGGAGAGCCATCGCAAGCGCCGCGGCAAGTGATCGCGTCCGCGCCTTGGCTGAGGCCGGCGGCGCGGCGCGTTATCGCGCCTCCGCCGCCGTGGGAGGTTGCCCCGCGCGGCGCGGCGCGGCATAGCGCGCGACCATGAGACTGCGCATCCATGTCACGCTCAAGCCCGGCGTGCTCGACCCCCAGGGCAAGGCGATCGAGCACGCGCTCGCGGGGCTCGGCTTCCAGGGCGTCGCCGGCGCGCGCGTCGGCAAGCTGATCGAGCTCGACGTCGCCGAGGGCACGTCCGACGCGGATGTCGACTCGATGTGCCGCCAGCTGCTCGCCAACACCGTGATCGAGAATTACCGGATCGAGCGCGCGTGAAGACCGCGGTCATCGTCTTCCCGGGCTCGAACTGCGATCGCGACATCGCGGTCGCGCTCGAGCGGGTGACCGGGCGCGCGCCGGCGATGGTGTGGCATCGCGACGCCGAGCTTCCCGAGGGCATCGGGCTCGTCGCGGTGCCGGGCGGCTTCTCCTACGGCGATTATCTGCGCTCGGGCGCGATGGCGGCGCGCTCGCCGATCATGCGCGCGGTGGCGAGCGGCGCCGAGCGCGGCCTGCCCGTATTGGGCGTGTGCAACGGCTTCCAGGTGCTCACCGAGGCGGGGCTGCTGCCGGGCGCGCTGATGCGCAACGCCGGGCTCAATTTCGTCTGCCGCGACGTGACGCTGGCGGTCGACAACGCGCAGAGCGCCTTCACCAGCCGCTATGCCGCGGGCGAGCGCGTCGTCTTCCCGGTGGCGCACCACGACGGCAATTACGTCGCGGACGCGGAGACGCTCGACCGGCTCGAGGGCGAGGGCCGGGTCGCCTTCCGCTACGCCGAGCCGGTCAACGGCAGCGCGCGCGACATCGCGGGCGTGCTCAGCGCGCAGGGGAACGTGCTCGGCCTGATGCCGCACCCGGAGCGCCGGGTCGAACCGGCGCATGGCGGCGACGACGGCCGGCGGCTGTTCGAGGGGCTGCTGGAGACGGTGGGCGCCTGAGGCGCTCGCGTTCCGCTCGTCGCCAGCCCCGTCATCCCGGGTTAGCCCCGGGATCCATCGTGCCGCGCACGCCGCAATCGTTGCTCTCGCGGTACCATGGATCCCGGGTCAAGCCCGGGATGACGGAGGCTCGCGATGTACCCGGCGCGCGCCGTCCAAGGTACGATCCGCCACGTTTGAACCACGGGCGTGCTCCTGCGCACGCGCGACCTTTGCGTACGTCGCAGAACGCTCCCCCTCTTCCGTCATCCCGGACGTGTTCCGGGATCCACTCCACCGCGAAAGCAACGCCCCATTCGTTCGCGGCACGGTGGATCCCGGAACACGTCCGGGATGACGCGAGGGCTTTGCAAAGGTCTCGCGAATGCAGGGGCCCAGTGCCACGAATGCCATCCTCGCGACCCTGGGCTCCGGCGTGCGCCGGAGCACGCGTCGGCGTCGAGAGATCAAACCCTACCCGTCACACCCGCGCGCGGAATGGCGTGAAATCCGTGTCGCGATCGTAGACGTCGACGCCCTCGACCCGCTTGAGCCAGCCGACCACCCAATAGGTCAGCGGCGTCAGCGCCGCCTCCCAGCCCGTCTTCAGCGCCCATTGCGTGAACAGCACCACCATCACCAGATGCGGCGTCCAGCCCGGCGCGCCGAGGAAGGCGAGCGGGTAGAAGATCAGGCTGTCCACCCCCTGCCCCGCGATCGTCGAGCCGATCGTGCGCATCCACAGATGGCGCCCCTCGGTCAGCACCTTCATCCGCGCGAGCACGTAGGAATTGACGAACTCGCCCGCCCAGAAGGCGCACATGCTGGCGAAGACGATCCGCGGCACCTGGCCGAACACCGCCTCATAGGCGGCCTGGTTGCCCCAGTCGGGCGCGGGCGGCAGCGCCACCACCACCCAGGCCATCGCCGCCATGAAGATCGTGGCCGCGAAGCCGACCCAGATCACGCGCCGCGCATGCGCATAGCCGTACACCTCGGTCAGCACGTCGCCGATGATATAGCTCACCGGGAAGAACAGGATGCCCGCACCGAACGGCCAGTCGCCGATCCCGGGCAGCGCCACGCGCGCGACCTTGCCCGCGCCGAGCACGTTGGACAGCAGCAGGATCGCGACGAACGCCGCCATCACCAGGTCGTAGTAGCGGAAATGCGCCGCGGCGACGCGCGCGGCATCGGTCGGCGGCGGGGTGCGCGAGGGCTCGGCCATGCGCGCGATCATGCCGGCCATTCCTTCCGGCTTCAATCCGCGCTAGGCGCGTCGGTGGGCGCCCGTAGCTCAGTTGGATAGAGCAAGGAGCTTCTACCTCCTTGGTCGGGGGTTCGAATCCCTCCGGGCGCGCCAATTTGCCCCTAATGCCGCATCACCGATCGCCGCCGCATGCCCGGCGGCAGGACTTAGAGCGGCTGGGCGTGCAGCGTCGGCGGCGTCCCTGGATCACGGCGAACGCGCCGCATGATCTTATGCCCCAGGGCGACGGAGGGCATCTCCACGGCATGGTAGCTGACCATCGCCAGCATCGGCGCATTGCCCAACATGAACACCGCGATAGCGATCACCCCCTCTGGCCAACCCAGAGGGTAGCCGATCGAGCGACGCGCATCAGATCATCGCGATGAAGGAGATGATGCAGATCCACGACAGGACGCAGAACCCCACGATGACGAGAAAGCGCGTCCGCACCGGATATTTCTCGATATCCGGCGGCTCGATCTCCGGGTCATAGACGCTTCGCCTCGCCTCGGCGCCGATCGCCAGGACCGGCGACTCCACCCCGACCTCGCGCAACAGGCTCTCCGGCACGTGGCTGATGAAGGCGCAGCCGTAACCCGACGGTGTCCGGCGCACCACCAGCGCCTCTACCCGGCCGAGTCCCGCGATCCCGAGCGTGATGATCTCGCCGACGTCCACCGTCTCGGCGGTGACGATATGGCAGCCCGAGCGCGACACCTGGTCGACGACGACGTCGATCGGCGCGCTCGCGCCGGAGCGGAGGGTGGAGCGAGCCTCGGTGTCGAACCGCTCCCCGGCGCGACGGGTGCGATACACCTTCGCTTCGACATACACGACACCTCTCCTATCGTTTTCGATAGGGCTGCGCTCATTGGCTTAACATAAAGCTAACGGGCTGGCGACAGCGGCGTGCGCTTCGCTCGCGCCGGCCCGTGGCGACGTGTCGACGCTTGCGGCGCGACCCGATCTGTGATCCCTGACCGGTCAGGACCATAACGGAAGGGAGCCTGAGATGACGACATGGCTCGTCGCTGTTCTGATGCTCACGGCGCTGCCCGACCCCTCGCTGGCGCAGGCCGACGGCGACGGCAGCAAGGCCGTCGCCGATCGCAGGATCTGTCGCCCGGTTCGCCACACGGGATCGCGCATGATGGGGCGCGACTGCCGCAGCCAGGCCGAGTGGGCGCGCGTTGATGCGGCGATGAAGGCCTCGCCGCACGAGGCGCTGCGCGACCGCCGCGGCGACATCGCCTTTCCCACCGCGAACCGGCGCTGACCGCGCGCGCACCAGCACGACGCGCTATACCGGACACGGCGCGGTGGGCCCGGCAGGACTCGAACCCGCAACCTAGCCGTTATGAGCGGCCAGCTCTAACCATTGAGCTACAGGCCCTCCGCTCCCGCCCCGTAGCGCCTGGCGCCGGTCGCTGGCAAGCCGGCTCAGGAGGTGCCGCTGGCCTGATCGGGCGTGTTGTCGTCGCCGTGCGGGCGCGCCGCCAGCGTGCTGGGCAGCGCCACCACCAGCCGCTCGGCCCCGAACTCGATCCGCCCGCCCAGCTCGCCCGCGAGATGGCGCGCCAGCCGCAGCGCGAAGCCGGCGCCGAGCAGCGGGGCGCCGACCTCGTCGATCACCGCCTCGTCGTCGAGCGCGAGCAGCGCGGCCTCGTCACGCCCGCGCAACGCGAGCGGATAGTCGATCGTCACCGCCGCGCGATCGCCGTCCGGCCGCACCGTGATCGCCAGCCGCTCGCCCGACGCCGCGCCCGACAGCAGCGTCGCGAGCAGGCGCTGCATCAGCCGCTCCGCCGCCATGGGATCGACCGCCCAGAAGGCGTCGGCGAGCGCCGGCAGCACCACAGCCGCCCCGCGCAGCGTGGCCAGCGGCGCGAGTTCCTCCACCAGCCGCGTCAGCAGCGGCGCGATCGCGACGGTGCCGGGGCGCAGCTCCAGCGCGCGTCCCTCGAGCCGCGCCGCCAGGTCGAGGTCGTCGATCGCCCCGATCAGCCCCGCGACATGCCGCCGGATCGCGGCGGCACGATCGCGATAGCTCGTCGGGACGGGGCCGAGCAATTCCTGCTCGATCAGCTCGGAGAAGCCCGCGATCGCGTTGGTCGGCGTGCGCAGCTCATGGACCAGCCGGCGCAGCCCCTCGGCGCCCGCGGCGCGGTCGGGCGAGACGACGCGCGCGGCATCCTCGTCCACGCGCGGGCGGCGCGCGCGGCCGCGGTAACCGACGAAGCTGCCGCTCGCGAGATCGAACATCGGCGCCCCCGAGATGCGCCAATCGCCTCCCACCGCGGACTCGCCGGGAACGCACAATCGCGCGTCGGCGAAGCTCGCCCGCTTGCGGAACGCCCCCGCGGCGATCCCGTCGACATGGTGGTGCGCGGACCCGAGCGCGGGGTCGTGACGCAGCGACAGCCCCACCAGCGCCCCGCGCGGCGCGGTATCGACCCAGCGGATCATGCCCGCCACGTCGGTCTCGAAGCGAAAGGCATGGACCGTCGCCGGCGGCGTGTCGGCGGCGTCGCGCGCGGCGCTGCGCTGGCGCTGATAGGCCTCGATCCGGGTCACCAGATCCGCGATCTCGAACCGCTCGCCCGCGCCGCCCGGAGCGCTCGACGGTGGCACGGGTGCCGTCGCGGTGTCGGCAGCTTGCTGCGGCGCGATCACGGGTTGGGGCAGCGCGAAATCGGTCGCGCCGAACGCGTCCAGCGCACGCTTGACCGAGGGCGCGAGATCATCGCGCCCGCGCAGCACGCTGCGACCGTGCGGCCCGAGCTGCGGGAGCAGCGTGTCCCAGTCCTCCGGTGCCAGCCGGGCGGCCCGCAGCATCGCGCTGGCGACCTCGGGCAGGTCCTCGGCGAAGAGCGCCACCAGCGGCACCGGCGGGTCGGCCAGCGCCAGCCCGCGCGCCGCGGCAGCGCGGACGTCCATCGGCACCGTCTCGCGCAGCGCGCGCAATCGCGCGAGCAAGGCCGGCTCGGCGGGCGCGCGCCCCCGTCCGATGAGATCGACCAGCTGTCGGAACGCCGCGCGTGCGCCGAACGCCGAGGAGACGTCGGCGGCGAGTACGGTCTTCAGGCTGTCGTCGAACCGCACCTGCGGATTACCCTCTGCTGTCGAGATCGGCGCGGGTGATCCGCGTCGCAGCAACACATAAAGGGCGGCCGAAACCGCGGCCAACGCTCATTGCGGCGCAAAAAAGCGACCTTGTCGCAGCTTGGCACAATTGCGCTGCCACGCAACTTTCCTGTAGCGGGGCGTTCCGAAGCTATCGCGAAACTGCGCGATCAGCAGCTAAGAGGCGTCATGACCCTGGACCGTATCGACCGGCAAATCCTCGCACTGCTGCAGGAGGACGGGCGCATGACCAACGTCGAGTTGGCGGAGCGCGTCGGGCTCACCGCGCCGCCGTGCCTGCGCCGGGTGCGTGCGCTCGAACAGGCGGGCGTGATCCGCGGCTATCACGCCGAATGCGACCCGTCGCAGCTGGGCTTCCCGATCACGGTGTTCGCGATGGTGAGCCTGCGCAGCCAGGCCGAGCAGGACCTCGCCGCGTTCGAGACTCACGTCGCCGCGATCCCCGAGGTGCGCGAGTGCCACATGCTCAACGGCGAGATCGACTTCATCCTCAAGATCGTCGCGGCCGACCTCGAGAGCTTTCAGCGGATCCTGACGACCAAGCTCACCTCCGCGCCCAACGTGGCGAGCGTCAAATCCTCGCTGACGATCCGCAGCTCGAAATCGCAGGTCGGCGTGCCGATCGGCTGATCCCTCCCCGCTGACGGGGAGGATCGGCCGCGCCCACCCGGGGCGCGGCCGTCACCTCACGCCTGCGGCGGGTGGTCGAGATAGTCGATCCACCAGGCGGCGACGTCGGAGCGCGGGCTCCCCTGCACCGCCTGGAACGCGGTCTTGGCCCCGGCGGTGTCGCCCGAATTGGCCAGCGCGATGCCCAGCCGCGTGTTCACGGTATTGGCGTCCACCCCGCCCTTCTGCAGCGCGGTACGGTACAGCGCGACCGACTTGGCGTAGTCGCCGGTGCCCAGATAGGCGTCGGCGGTGCTGGCAGCGAGCTTGCCGTCGGCGGCCTTCTGCGCGCGCGCCTCGACCGCGGTCATCGACCCCTCGTTCGAGATCGACTTGTTGGCCGCGGCGAGCAGGCTGGTGGCGTTGGCGCTGTCGGCCGGGATCTTGCCCGACGCCTTGCCCTCGGTCAGCACCGCCTTCGACTCCCACGGCAGGCCCTGGTCGAAGGTCCATTGCGCGTAGATCTCGTAATCATACTGATCGGCGAGCGCCTTGCCCGCGCGGAGCAGGCGATACAGATCGACCTTCTGGTTCTTGTCGAGCGTCGCCACCGATTGCGGCTGCAGCCCCCAGAAGACGACCATGTCGCGCCAGTTCTTGCGGGTCGGATAGGCCGCGAGATAGCGGCGGATCCACGCCACCGTCTCGGTGTTGTTCTTCGACTGGTTGTTCTTGGCGATGGCGTATTTGTAGATGTCCTCGCTCGGCTTGGTGCCGGCGGCGACCTGCTGGTCGACCATCTTGGCCAGCGCGGCCGAGCCGCCCGCGACGTCACCCGAATCCATCTTCAGCTTGACCAGCTGGAGCGGCAGGTTCGGGTCGTTGTAGCCGAACTGCTGCGCCTGCTCGAAGAAGCGGGTCGCGCCGGCGGCGTCCTTGGCGTTGGCCGCGATCACGCCGCGCTGATAGGCATAGCGCGCCTTGTCCGCCTGCGGGGTGCGCGGGCTGGCGATCAGCGCGTCGAGCGGCGCCGACAGGCCGGCCGAACCGCCGCCGCTGTCCATCTTGATCGCCTCGAGGTTCAGCCGCAGCGCCGCCGCGATATATTTCTCGTCGTCGCTCTTGGCCGCGGCCTCGACCTGCGCCACCAGCGGCGTGGCGGTGTTGACGTCCTTGGCGGCGAGCGCGGTCTGCGCCTGCGCCGCGGGGCCGCGGACCTCGTTGCTGAGCTTCAGCTGCGCGCCCTGGTCCTTCTTCTCGTCTTTCTTCTGCGCGAGCGCGGGCTGCGCGAGCGCGACGGTGGCGCCCCCGGCGAGCAGCGCGGCCATGACGGCGTTCGAAAGCATCTTCATCGACATGTCTCTCCAGAAAAAACGCGCCAGAAAATCGCGCCGGGATGAAATCCAAGGCGAAACGCTCGGCTGCCGCTCTAGTGCCGGTCACGCGGCGGTTCAAGGAAGCGACGGTGACATTGCGTGTCGCCGCTGAACCGCGATTGAACGCGCGGAGGGCGCGGCGTAGGGCGGCGCGATGATCGCCGTGCTGTCGCCAGCCAAGACGCTGGACCTCGAGACCCCGCCGCCCTTCCCCGCCACCCCCGCGCGCTTCGCCGCCGAGGCCGCGACGCTGGCCCACGCCGCCGCGCACCTGACGCAGAAGAAGCTGGCCGAGCTGATGAAGATCTCGCCCGCTCTGGCCAAGCTCAACGCCGACCGCTTCCGCGACTTCGACGCCGCCGAGGAGCGTCCCGCGCTCTACACCTTCGCGGGCGACGTCTATGCCGGGTTCGAGGCCAGGACGCTCGACGAGGCGGCGGTACGGTTCGCGCAGGACCATGTCCGCCTGCTGTCGGGGCTGTACGGCATCCTGCGCCCGCTCGACGGCATCCGGCCGTATCGGCTCGAGATGGGCACGCGCTGGGCGCCGCGGAAGAAGAAGCTGACCGACTGGTGGGACGATCGCGTCGCGACCGCCCTCGCCGAGGATCTCGCGGCGGAGGGGTCGGGCGTGGTGCTCAACCTCGCCAGCCAGGAATATTGGGAGGTGGTCGCCGCCCGGTTGCCCACCGACGTGCGCGTCATCGCCGTCGACTTCCGCGAGGCCGACGGGCGCTTCGTCAGCTTCCACGCCAAGAAAGCACGCGGGATGATGGCGCGCTATCTGGTCGAGCATCACGTCACCGCGGTGGACGGCATGAAGGCGTTCGACACCGCCGGCTATCGCTTCGCGCCCGACCGGAGCGACGACGCGCGCTGGACCTTCGAGCGCGCGGCATGACCGGCGCGGTGGTGATCGGCGCGGGCGGCGGCATCGGCGCCGCGCTCGCCGAGGCGCTGGAGGAGGAGGGTCAGGCGGTGCTGCGGCTCGCGCGTGGCGACCTCGACGTCACCGACGAGGCGAGCATCGCCGCCGCGGCGGCGCGCGCGGGCACGCCCGAGCTGGTGGTGGTCGCGACCGGCCTGCTCCACGACGCCGAGCACGGGCCGGAGAAGGCGCTGCGCGACCTCGACCCGGCCTGGCTGGCGCGGCAATATGCGGTCAACGCGATCGGGCCGGCGCTCGTCGCCAAGCATTTCCTGCCGATCATGCCGCGCACCGGGCGATCGGTGTTCGCGGCGCTGTCGGCGCGCATCGGCAGCATTTCCGACAACCGGCTCGGCGGCTGGTACGGCTATCGCGCGAGCAAGGCGGCGCTCAACCAGCTGATCCGCACGCTCGCGATCGAGGACAAGCGCCGCAACGACCGCGGGCTGGTGGTGGCGCTGCACCCGGGCACGGTCGACACGCGGCTGTCCCGACCCTTCCAGCAGCGCGGGCGCGACCTGTTCCAGCCCGGCCGCGCCGCGGTGCAGCTGCTCGACGTGCTCGACGGTCTGCGCCCGACCGACAGCGGCAAGATCTTCGCCTGGGACGGCGCGGAGATCGCGCCTTGAGATTCGTGCCCCGGCGAAGGCCGGGGCCTAGTTGGGCGACGATGGTGAGTCTCGCGAACGTCATCCCACCTGGGCCCCGGCCTTCGCCGGGGCACGGGCCCCGCATCGGGTAACGCCCCTCACGCGCACGCGCGCGCATGCGTGACTTTGTGGCCGCGCCGTCCTACACCCCGCCCAGCAACGATTCCGCAAAAGAAAGAAGCATCTTGGCCGACGACACCGTCCTCGCCGATCCGTCTGACATCGCCCCCATCTCCATCGTCGAGGAGATGAAGACCAGCTACCTCGATTACGCCATGAGCGTGATCGTCGCGCGCGCGCTGCCCGACGTGCGCGATGGCCTCAAGCCGGTCCACCGCCGCATCCTCTTCTCCGCGAGTGAGAGCGGGTTCCTCTACAACCGGCCGTACCGCAAGTCCGCGCGCATCGTCGGTGACGTGATCGGTAAATATCACCCGCACGGCGACACCGCGATCTACGACGCCTTGGCGCGCATGACGCAGGATTGGTCGATGCGGCTGCCGCTGATCGACGGTCAGGGCAATTTCGGCTCGATGGACCCCGATCCGCCCGCGGCGATGCGCTATACCGAGGCGCGGCTCGCCAAGGCGGCCAATTACCTGCTCGACGACCTCGACAAGGACACGGTCGACTTCCAGCCCAATTACGACGCGAGCGAGCGCGAGCCGCAGGTCCTGCCCGCGCGCTTCCCCAACCTGCTCGTCAACGGCGCCGGCGGCATAGCGGTCGGCATGGCCACGAACATCCCGCCGCACAATCTCGGCGAGGTGATCGACGCCTGTCTCGCCTATCTCGACAACGGCGCGATCACGACCGAGGAGCTGATGGAGATCGTCCCCGGTCCGGACTTCCCGACCGGCGCGATCATCCTCGGCCGCGCCGGCGCGCGGTCGGCCTATGAGACCGGGCGCGGCTCCATCATCGTGCGCTCGCGCCACACGATCGAGACCGGGCGCGGCGATCGCACCTCGATCGTGCTGACCGAGATCCCGTTCCAGCAGGGCAAGAACGCGCTGGTCGAGAAGATCGCCGACGCCGCCAAGGAGAAGCGCGTCGAGGGCGTCAGCGACATCCGCGACGAATCGAACCGCGAGGGCGTGCGGATCGTCATCGATCTCAAGCGCGACGCCACGCCCGAGGTGGTGCTCAACCAGCTGTGGCGCCACACGCCGGCGCAGGGCTCCTTCCCGGCCAACATGCTCGCGATCCGCGGCGGCCGGCCCGAGCTGCTCAACCTGCGCGATATCATCGCCGCCTTCGTCAGCTTCCGCGAGCAGGTGATCACGCGGCGCGCCAAGTTCGAGCTCAACAAGGCACGCGAGCGCGCGCACATCTTGCTCGGCCTGGTCATCGCGGTGACCAACCTCGACGAGGTGGTGCGGATCATCCGCGGCTCGTCGAGCCCGGCCGAGGCGCGCGCCGCTCTGCTCGCGCGCGACTGGCCGATCGCCGAGATCGCGCCCTATCTGCGCCTGGTCGAGGCGCTCGAGCGCGACGTCGCGGGCGACACTTATCGCCTGAGCGAGGTGCAGGTCCGCGCCATCCTCGATCTGCGGCTCCACCGCCTCACCGCGCTGGGCCGCGACGAGATCGGCGACGAGCTCAAGACGTTGGCCGATTCGATCACGGAGCTGCTCGCGATCCTGTCCGACCGCGTGAAGCTGTACGCCGTGATGCGCGAGGAATTCCGCGACGTGCGCGAGCAGTTCGCGACGCCGCGGCGCACCGAGATCGCCGCCGCGGCGGACGGGATCGACGACGAGGACCTGATCGAGCGCGAGGAGATGGTCGTCACCGTCACCATGGCGGGCTACATCAAGCGCACTCCGCTCGACGCCTTCCGCGCCCAGGCGCGCGGCGGCAAGGGCCGCAGCGCGATGGCGACCAAGGACGAGGACGTCGTTACCAAGCTGTTCGTCACCTCGACCCACACGCCGGTGCTGTTCTTCTCCACGCTCGGCCGCGTCTATCGCCTGAAGGTGTGGAAGCTGCCCGAGGGCGGTCCCGCCACGCGCGGCCGGCCGATGATCAACCTGCTCCCGCTCGAGCAGGGCGAGACGATCTCCACCGTGCTGCCGCTGCCCGAGGACGAGGCGGAATGGGGCAAGCTCCACGTCATGTTCGCCACCGCCAAGGGATCGGTGCGGCGCAACAGCATGGACGCCTTCACCAACGTGCCGTCGAACGGCAAGATCGCGATGAAGTTCGAGGGCGACGATGCCGACGACCGGCTGATCGGCGTGGCCCTGCTCGACGAGGGCGACGACGTGCTGCTCGCGACCAAGTGCGGCAAGGCGATCCGCTTCGCCGCCGACGAGGTGCGCGAGTTCCAGAGCCGCAACTCGACCGGCGTGCGCGGCATCGCGCTCAAGGGCGACGACCAGGTGATCTCGCTCTCGGTGCTGCACCGCGCCGGTATCCGCGATCAGGAGGAGCGTGAGGATTATCTCCGCCATGCGCCGTGGAAGCCCGAGGATGCCGAGCGCGCCCCGCGGGTGATGGACCCAATCCGCTTCGAGGAGCTTCGCGCCAAGGAACAGTTCGTGCTGACGGTCTGCGCCAACGGCTATGGCAAGCTGAGCTCGGCCTACGAATATCGTCGCACCGGGCGCGGCGGCCAGGGCATCACCAACATCGACAATATCGCGCGCAACGGCGCGGTGGTGGCGAGCTTCGCGGCGAGCAAGGCCGAGCAGCTGATGCTGGTGACCGATCAGGCCAAGATGATCCGCATGCCGCTCGCCTCCCTGCGCGTGATCGGGCGCGGCTCGGCCGGCGTGCGGCTGTTCAACGTCGCGGCGGACGAGCATGTCGTCTCGGCGGCGCGGATCGACGAGGAGCCCGAGCCCGAGGACGCCGCCGAGGCCGCGGTCGCCGCCGAGCTCGACGAGGCGGCGCCGGTCGCGGCGAGCGATCAGCTGACGCTCGACGACGGCACCGGCCCGGACACGCTGGGCGAGCAGGTCGACGAGAGAGACGACGACGGAGAGCAGGCGTGATGGCGGACGAGCGGCCGATGCTGGCCTATAAGGTGCTGACCGGCGAGCAGCTCGCCGCGCTGGAGCGCGACGGGCGGTTCGACGGCGCGCCGGTCGATCTGGCCGACGGCTATGTCCACCTCTCGACCGCGGCGCAGCTCACCGCGACGGTGGACAAGCATTTCGCCGGGCAGGACGATCTCCACGTCGCCGCGGTCGATCTCGAGGCCTATGCCGATCGCGTGCGCTGGGAGGCGGCACGCGAGGGCCAGCTCTTCCCGCACCTCTACGAGCCGCTGCTGCTCGAGACCGTGGTCGCCTATGGACCGCTGGAGCGGGGCGACGACGGCACGGTCCGGCTGCCGATCGCGGGCTGAGCGCGCCATCGACGATGGTCGCAATTCCGCTGGCGGTTTCCGCGACTTAAGGTGACGCCGCCGGTTCGCGCGCGAGAGTCGCGGGCGGCGTGATCGAGGTCGCCGCCATGCCGTTCGCCCGCTTGCTCTTCCCCGCCGCCGTCGCGCTCGTGGCGCTGCCGGCGACCGCGCAGCGGCCCGAGCGCGGCGCCTCGGCCTTCGCCACCGCCCCCGTCGACGCGCGCGCGGTCACCGTGCGCGGCAGCGGCGACGGCCGCGCCGACGACACCGCCGCGATCCAGCAGGCGATCGACGCCGCCGCCGACAAGGGCGGCGGCGGGATCGTCTTCCTGCCGCACGGCCGCTATCGCATCACGCGCACGCTGTTCCTCTGGCCCGGGGTGCGGCTGTTCGGCGTCGGCGCCACCCGCCCGATCATCGTACTCGGCGCGCGCACGCCCGGCTTCCAGCGCGGCATCGCGCACATGATCGTCTTCGCGGGCGCGCGCCGCTCGGGCCAGGGTGGGCGCAACGAGGGGGGCCGCGCCGGCGCCCCGCCGCGCCGCGTCGCTTTCCCCGTCGCTGGCAGCGTCCCCTTCGATCCCCGCATCGCCGATGCCAATCCGGGGACCTTCTATTCCGCGATCAGCAACGTCGACGTCGCGGTCGGCGCGGGCAATCCCGCGACCGCCGCGATCCGGTTTCACGCCGCGCAGCACGCTTATGTCAGTCGCATGGACTTCGATCTCGGCCCCGCGCTGACGGGATTGTACCAGGTCGGCAATCTCGGGCGCGACCTGCGCTTCCGCGGCGGGCGGTACGGCATCCTCGCCGAGAAGCCCTCACCGGCCTGGCCCTTCACGCTGCTCGATTCCACCTTCACCGGCCAGCGCGATGCCGCGATCCGCGAGCATGAGGCGGGGCTGACGCTCGTCAACGTCGCCTTTCGCGACACGCCCGTGGGGGTGGAGATCGACCGCGGCTATGGCGACTGGCTGTACGGGAAGGACGTGCGGTTCGAGCGCGTCGCGCGCGCCGGCGTGATCGTCTCCAACGAGAACAATGCCTATACGCAGGTGACGTTCGACGATGCGCTGGCAAGCGCCACGCCCGTGTTCGCGCGCTTCCGCGACAGCGGCGCGGTCCGGCGCGGCGCCGGCAAGGCTTATCGGGTGACGCAGTTCAGCCACGGGCTCGCGGTCGACGGTTATGGCGCGATGGGCGTGAAGCGCACCGCGATGACCGCCGCCCCGCTCGCCGCGCTGCCGCCGCGACGCGCCGACGCGATCCGGGCGCTCCCGGCGACGGGCGAGTGGTTCAACGCGCGCGACGCCGGCGCCAAGGGCGACGATCGGAGCGACGACACCGAGGCGCTACGCCGCGCGATCGCGACCCACCGCATCGTCTACCTTCCCGCCGGACGCTATATCGTCAGCGACACGCTCCGGCTTCGCCCCGACAGCGTGCTGGTGGCGCTCCACCCCGATCTCACCCAGATCATCCTGCGCGAGCGCACCCCCGCCTATCAGGGGGTCGGCGCGCCGCGTCCGTTGCTCGCGAGCGCCGACGGCGGCGCGGCGATCGTCAGCGGTGTCGGGCTGTTCACCGGGGGGATCAACCCGCGCGCCACCGCGCTGCTATGGACCGCGGGCGCCGACTCGCTGGTCGACGACGTCAAGTTCCAGGGCGGCCACGGCACCGGCCTCGCCGACGGCACCCGCTTCATCCCCTATAACGCCAACGCCACCGGCGACGCCGATCCCGCCAAGCGCTGGGACGCGCAATATCCGAGCCTGTGGGTCACGCGCGGCGGCGGGGGCACGTTCAACAACATCTGGACGCCCAACACCTATGCGCAAGCCGGGCTGTACGTGTCCGACACGTCCACGCCGGGCCGGGTGTACCAGATGTCGGCCGAGCATCACGGCCGCGTCGAGATCGCGCTCAACCGCGTCGCCAACTGGGAGCTGATCGCGCCGCAGACCGAGGAGGAAGGCGGCGAGAGCCGCGACGCGGTCGCGCTCGAGATCCGCGACTCGCACGATGTGCTCGTCGCCAACCTGCACGCCTATCGCGTCACCCGCACCGCCAATCCGCTGCCCGCCGCGGTGACGCTCTACAACGCGCGCGACATCCGCTTCCGCAACGTCCACGTCAATGCCGAGAGCGGGCTGGGCACCTGCGACGAGAATGGCTGCGCGACCTTCCTGCGCGCGAACAAATTCCCTTATGAGAACGCGATCGTCGACATGGCGCGCGGTGGGCAGGTGCGCGAGCGCGAGTTCGCCGCGTTCGACGTCGCCGCGGGCGCCACGACGCCGGCCACCCCCGCCGCCGCACCGTCGCGGGTCGAGAAGCTGGCGGGCGGTTTCGACGCGGCAGGCGGCGGTGCGGTCACCCCCGACGGTACGCTGTACTTCGTCGATCGGCTGCAACAGCGCATCTATCGCTGGTCCGATCGCGACGGGCTCGGGATCGAGCGCGACACCACGCTCGATCCGGTCAACCTCGCCGCCGACGCCGCGGGCAACCTGCTCGTCCTCTCCGCGGCGGGACGCGACGGCACGGTCTACAGCTTTCGCCCGGGCACGAGCGAGCTCGAGCTGAACCCGATCGCCGCCACCCCGATCGCCGCGCGCCCCGAGGCGCGGCTAGCGCTGCCGGGCAATTGGTGGAGCAACGGCGAGTTCCGCGACCAATATGATCCCGCGACCGACCGCTTCACCACGCTGGCGGAGTTGTTCGCGCGCGACGTCGCCACCCCCGCGACGCGCGAATATGTCTCGCCCGACGGCACGCTGGCGCTCCCCGCGATGCGGACCTTCCAGCAGGGACCGCCCGACTTCCGCGCGCGCCGCTTCTCGCACGCGCTCGATACCTACGGCTTCGTGCAGGCGCGGGTCGGCGAGCGCGTCGTGGTCAGCAATGCCTCCGAGGCGCGGACCTACAGCGCGCGGGTCGGCGAAGGCGGCGCGCTCGGCGACCTGCGCCTCGTCGCGGAGCGTGGCGGCGAGAGCGTCGCCACCGCCGCCGACGGGCGCGTCTATATCGCCAACGGCCAGATCTTCGTCCACGAGGCCGACGGGCGCGCGGTCGGCCGGATCGACGTGCCCGAGCGCCCGCTCCAGCTGCTGCTCGCGCGCGACGGCCGCACCCTGTTCGTGCTGACCCACCATTCGCTGTACCGCGTGACGTTGTAGCGCCCCGCCGGAGCGTCTCGACAGCGCGGCGGTGGCACGGCAGGGCGTCGGAACATGGTTCCCCGTCTCCTCCGCGTCGGCGCGATCGCACTCGCGACGATCCCGCTGCTCGCCGCGCGGGCGCCCGCCCCGCTGCTGCTCCGCGAGTTCGTCGACGTCGCGCCTTCCTACCCGCAGGCGCACGCCTCGACGATCGTCCAGCTCGCCGACGGCACCATCGCCGCGGCCTGGTTCGGCGGCAGCGGCGAGGGTCGCCCCGACGTGCGCATCTGGTTCGCGCGCCGCGGCGCGACGGGCTGGGAACGTGCGCGCGCGGTCGCGGCGGACGCGCGCTTCCCGACGTGGAACCCCGTGCTGTTCCAGCCGCGTCGGGGCGCGCTGCGGCTGTTCTACAAGGCCGGCCCCAACCCGCGCGACTGGTGGGGGATGGTAATCGAGTCGCGTGACGGCGGGCGCCATTGGGGCGCACCGCGCCGCCTGCCCCCCGGGCGGCTCGGCCCGATCAAGAACAAGCCGATCGTCGCCGACGACGGTGCCTGGCTCGCGCCCTCCAGCCGCGAGGTCGGCAGCGCCGAACGCAATCGCTGGTATGCGGTGATCGAGCGATCGACCGACCGGGGGCGGACATGGCGCGCGCTGGACGAGATCGCCTCGCCCGCGGGACTAGAGGCGATCCAGCCGAGCCTGTTGCGGCTGCGCGACGGGCGGCTGATGACGGTGGCACGCACGCGTCAGGGCGTGCTGGCCGCGAGCTGGTCGCGCGACCAGGGGCGGCATTGGTCGGCGCTGCGCGCGCTCGACCTGCCCAACCCCAACGCGGGGACCGACGCGGTCACGCTCGCCGACGGGCGTCAGCTGCTGGTCTACAACGACAGCACCAACCGGCCGGGGCAGGACAATGGCCCGCGCTGGCCGCTCGCGGTGGCGCTGTCCGACGACGGGCTGCATTGGCGCAAGGTGTTGACGCTGGAGCGGGATCCGCTCCCCGACGGCTATGCCTATCCCGCGGTGATCCAGGCGCGCGACGGCATCGTCCACGTCACCTACACCTATGACCGCCGGCGCATCCGCCACGTCGCGCTCGATCCGCGGCGGCTGCGCTGAGTTCGCCTCAGGCCGCGATCATCTGGCGCGCGCGCAGCGTCGCCGCCTGGGTGTCGCCCGCCAGCTTCTTCACCTCGGCCGCCACCACTGCGAAGCCCCGCCCGGCCTCGCCCGCGCGCGCCGCCTCGATCGAGGCGTTGAGCGCCAGCAGGTTGGTCTGCGCCGCGATCCCCGCGATCGCGTCGACCACGCCGCCGAGCTGCTCGACCAGCGCCTCCATCTTGCCGCGGTCCGCCTCGGCCTCGCCGCGATAGCGCAGGCTCTCGCGCAGCCGCAGCTCGACCTCGTCGGCGAGGTTGACCTCGGCGGTGACGTCGCTGGCGAACTTGACGATCCGCTCCACCGTGCCGCTCTCGTCGGTGATCGGCGTGTAGACCGCGCGCAGCCATTTGGTCCGCCCGTCGCGCGCGACCCGCTGGAATAACCCGCTCTGATGCTTGCCCTCCGCCAGCGCGCGCCACATGCCGAGATAATCGGCGGAGGCGGCGAAGTCGGCGGTACACAGCAGCCGGTGGTGACGCCCGGCGACCTCGTGCGCGGCATAGCCCATCGCGTGGAGGAAACGGTCGTTCACCCAGGTGATCGTGCCGTCGGGAGCGAATTCGATCACCAGCTGCGATCGCTTGATCGCGTCCCACAAGGGTCCGTCGCGCACGCCTATATCCCTGATTATCTGGGATATGGCGCTAGACCCATGAGGTTAACCGAACGCTAAGCACGTCACCCCGGCTCGTGGATCGGGCAGCGATTGGCGCCTTCGCGAAAACCCGCGGAATGGCGATAGGTGTCACGCCGCGCGCGGTTGATGTTGCCGAGCGGGCGATGCGCGGCCAGACCGGTCCACACGCTGAAGCGACGATGCTCGTTCACCTCTTCGACGCGGACGGGATCCCAGCTGTCCTGCGCGTGCGTGCGGATCACCCCGACGCGCACGAAGGGCGCCTCCTGCTCGTCCCACTCCACGGTCGGATCCTCGATCGGCTGGCGCGCCTCGTCGCGCGCGAGCTGGACGCGGAACTCCCATTCACCCTCGGTCGCGCGCAGGTCGTCGCGGACGACATGGCGGATCGCGTCGCGGTCACCCTTGGTCTCGACGATCGCGCCGGTGCGCGCCAGCAGCCCGGGCGCGACCGGCGCGAGGCTGAACTTGGCGACATGGTCGCCGTAGCGGAACGGGACAACGCTGTAATAGGTCTCGCCGACCGGATCGACATTGGGCGCGCCGCCGAGCGACTGGAGCGCGGCGCTCTCGACCCCGATCGCGCCGAGCGCGCCGCTGATCCCGCGCAGCAGCGCGGACAGCGCCTTCTTGCCGCCCTCCGCGACGTCGGTCGTGCGCGCCAGCAGCTTGAGATTGCCGAGGAAGGTGGCGGCGTCCTTGGCCTGGAAGACCTTGCCGTTGACCAGCACGAAATCCTGCGTGCGACCTTCCGCGTCGGGCAGCCGTTCGCCGTCCACGTCATGCACCTTGATCGCCAGCCCACGCGGCACCGAGATGGCGTCGTCCAGAATGTCGCCGGGGTTGGTCGAGAAGCGCATGACGACGCGGTGCGTGCCGGGCGTGGCGAACAACCCCTGCGCCAGCTCGGCGGGCAGGTCGAAGTCGATCGTCAGCCTTCCCTCGACGATGCCATGTGCCTTGGCATGGACCGCGCGGACCGCATGGCCGTAATCCTCGTGCGTCGTCTCCAGGATCGTGTCGAACGTGCGGTTGAGCTGTGCGATCGTCTCCGCCTCGTCGGGCTTCAGCTGCTCGAGCTCGGGACGATAGCGGACGGGGGCGGCGGTCATGCTCGGCTCTCCTGGGGGATAGTGTACCAACCCAGGTTAACGGCGCGCGTTCCGCACGATCGTCCGCCGCTCAGACCGCGGTCTTGCCATATTCCTGGCGGGTCACCGGATGGCTCGACGACAGCCCGCCGTCGACCACGATCGCCTGGCCGTTGACGTAGCTGGCGTCGTCGCTGGCGAGAAACAGCGCGACGCGCGCCAATTCCTCGGGCTGCGCGCCGCGGCGCAGCGGGTTGAGCCGGCCGAGCCGGTCGAGCTTGCCCGCCTCGCGCGCGTAGTCGAAGGTCGGCCGCGTCATCCCCGTCTCGGTCAGCCCGGGGCAGATCGCGTTGACCCGCACGTTGCTGCCGCTGAGCTGCTGCGCGGCCACCTGCGCGAGGTTGATCACCCCCGCCTTGCTCGCCGAGTAGGCCGGCGACCCCGCCCCCGAGCGCAGCCCGGCGACGCTGGCGGTGAGCACGATCGCGCCGCCCCCGCGCGCGGCGATCAGCGGCGCGGCATGTCGGAGCGCGAGGAACGGGCCGATCAGGTTGATGCGCAGCACCTCGGTGATCAGCGCCACGTCGGTGTCGAACAGGTTGGCGAGCCCGCCCGAGATGCCGGCGTTGGCGAACATCACGTCGAGCCCGCCGTGCCGCTCCGCCGCCAGCGCGACCAGCCGCGCGACATCGCCCTCGTCGCCGGCATCGCCGCGGAACGCCAGCGCGGTGCCACCAGCGTCAGCGATCGCGGCGGCGGTCGCGTCGGCGCCCTCGCTGACGTCGGCGGCGACGACGCGGCCGCCCTCGCGCGCGAACAGCAGCGCGGCGGCGCGGCCGATGCCCGAGCCGGCGCCGGTGACGACGATCGACTTGCCCGCGAAGCGCATCCGCTCCCCCTCCCCGCTCATGCCCCGGCGCGCCCGGCGAAGTGCCACGCCGCGCTGACCAGCAGCGGCAGCCGCGCCGCGGTCTCCTGCGCGCGCGCATTGGCGGCGGTGCCGACCAGCACGCGCTTGCGGATGCCCTGGACGATGCTGGCGAGGCGGAAGAAGTTGAACGCGAAATACCAGTCGATCGCGAGTGGCTCGTCGCGCCCGGTCCGCGCCGCGTAGCGCGCCAGCATCTCCTCCAGCGTCGGGATGCCGGTGGCATCGCCGGTCAGCCCCATCACGCCCGAACGGCCCTCGGGCTCGGTGACCCAGCTCATCAGATAATAGGTCAGGTCGGCGACCGGGTCGCCCAGCGTCGACAGCTCCCAGTCGAGCACCGCGGCGACGCGTGGTTCCTCGCCCGGTGCGAAGCGCATGTTGTCCACGCGATAGTCGCCGTGGACGATGGCGGTGCGGGTCTGCGGCGGCACCGTGCGCGGCAGCCACTCGATCAGCCGCTCCATCTCGGGCAAGGTCTCGGTCTCGGCGCCGCGATATTGCTTGGTCCAGCGCGCGACCTGGCGCTCGAAGTAATTGCCGGGCCGGCCAAAGTCGCCGAGGCCGAGGCGCTCGGGGTCGAGGTTGTGGAGATCGGCGAGCGTGTCGATCATCGCGCGGTAATGCGCGCGGCGGGCCTCGGGCAGCAGATCGGGCATGGCGCCGTCCCAGATCGTCCGCCCCTCCACCATCTCCATGACGTAGAAGGCCGAGCCGATCACCGCCGCGTCCTCGCACAGGGCATAGGGCCGCGGTACGGGGAAGCCGGTGGGGTAAAGCGCGGCGATGACGCGATACTCGCGCTCGACCTGGTGCGCCGAGGGCAGCAGCTCCCCCATCGGCTTGCGCCGCAGCACGTAGCGGCGCGCGGGCGTGTCGAGCCGGTAGGTCGGGTTCGACTGGCCGCCCGCGAATTTGGCATAATCGAGCGGGCCGGCGAAGGCGGGCACGTGCTCGGCCAGCCACGCGCCCAGCCGCGCGGTGTCGAGCCGGTCACGCTCGGCGAGGTCGCGCTGGATCGAAGGATCGTCGCTCATGCGAAGACGATCACGCTGCGCGTCGAGTCGCCGCGGCGGAGCTCGTCGAAGGCGTGGTTGATGCGTTCGAGCGGCAGCCGCTCGGCGATCAGCGTGTCGAGGTCGAGCAGCCCGCGCTGGTAGAAGTCGACCAGCCGCGGCACGTCGATCGGGAAGCGGTTGGAGCCCATCAGCCCGCCCTGCAACCTCTTGCCCGAGAGCAGGTCGAGCGCGGAGAGGCCGACCGACTCGGCCGGCGGCAGCATGCCGAGGATCGTCGCGGTGCCGCCGCGGCGCAGCACCGCCACCGCGGTCGCGGCCGACTGCGGCCGGCCGACCGCCTCGATCGCGTGGTGGACGCCGCCGCGGGTCGCCTCCACCACCGCCGCGGCGACACCCTCGGTGGCGCTGTCGAACGTGTCGGTCGCGCCGAGCCGCTCGGCGATGGCGCGCTTCTCGGGCACCGGATCGAGCGCGACGATCCGCCCCGCGCCCGCGATCCGCGCGGCGTTGATCGCGGCGAGCCCGATCCCGCCGCAGCCGACCACGCACACCGTCTCGCCCGGCGCGACGTCGGCGGTGTTGAACACCGCGCCCGCGCCGGTCGTCACCGCGCAGCCGATCAGCGCGGCGCGGTCCAGCGGCATGTCGCGGTCGATCGCGACGCAGGCGTGTTCGTGGACCAGCATCTGCTCGGCGTAGGCGGAGAGGTTGAGCATCTGCGCCACCGCGCCCCCGTCGGCGAGGCGCAGCCGCGGCTCGGCGCCGCGCGGCCGCCGCGTCTCGCCGCTAACGCACAGCGACATGCGGCCGCTCAGGCAGAACTCGCAGTGGCCGCAGAAGGCGGAGAGGCAGGTGACGACATGGTCGCCGGGCCTGACGGTGCGCACCTCGCTGCCGACCGCCTCGACCACGCCGGCCGCCTCATGGCCGGGGATGGCGGGGAGCGCGTGCGGGTAGAGGCCGTCGACGAAGTGCAGGTCGGAGCGGCACACGCCGACCGCGGCGGTGCGGATCAGCACCTCGTGCGCGAGCGGCGCGCTGACGGTGACCTCGGCGATGGTGAGCGGCTCGCGCGCGGCGGTGAGGACGGCGGCTTTCATGGGCGACCACCGCGGGGCTGGCGAGGCACCCCCGCCCCCCGCCCTGCCGTCATCTCGAACTCGTTTCGGGATCCACGGTGCCGCATACTCAGGTCTTGCGGCGCTCGCGGAGGGTGGCGAGGCACCCTCGCCTCCCGCCTCGCCGTCATCCCGAACTCATTTCGGGATCCACGGTGCCGCGCACTCGGATCACGCGGCGCTCGCGGAGGGTGGCGAGGCACCCCCGCCCCCCGCCCTGCCGTCATCCCGAACTCGTTTCGGGATCCACGGTGCCGCGCACTCAGGTCCTGCGGCGCTCGCGGGACGGTGGATCCTGAAACAAGTTCAGGATGACGCCAGTGGGGGAGGACGGCGCACCTGCCCACCCCGGATGATCGCTCTGCGATAGACCCAACAACGAATTCACCACGACGCAAGGCGGACGAGAGGCCGCCCGCCCTCACCCCCCTCACCGGCTCACCCCGACGTCGCCGCTCGACGGCGCACCGCGCCCGCCCACCTCGCCATATTTCCCGAACTCGTGCCGCGCGATCGCGCGACAATGCACCTCGTCCGGCCCGTCGGCGAAGCGCAGCGTCCGCATCGAGGCCCAGGCGTGCGCCAGACCGGCGTCCTCCGCCACGCCGGCGCCGCCGAACGCCTGGATCGCGTCGTCGAGGATCTGCAACGCCATCGTCGGCGCCTGCACCTTGATCATCGCGATCTCCTGCTGCGCCGCCTTATTGCCCGCCTTGTCCATCATGTCCGCGGCCTTGAGGCAGAGCAGCCGCGTCATCTCGATGTCGATCCGCGCGCGCGCGATCCGCTGCTCCCACACGCTGTGATCGGCGATGCGCTTGCCGAAGGCGACGCGGGCGAGCAGCCGCCGCGCCATCTTCTCGATCGCCACCTCGGCGACCCCGATCGTGCGCATGCAATGGTGGATCCGCCCCGGCCCGAGCCGCCCCTGCGCGATCTCGAAGCCGCGCCCCTCGCCCAGCAGGACATTCTCCACCGGCACGCGCACGTCGGTGAAGCTCACCTCGCCGTGGCCGTGCGGCGCGTGATCATAGCCGTAGACCGAGAGCAGCCGCTCCACCTTCACGCCGGGTGTGTCGAGCGGCACCAGCACCTGGCTCTGCTGCTGGTGGCGCGAGCCCTCGAGGCTGGTCTTGCCCATCAGGATACCGATCCTGCAACGCGGATCGCCCACCCCCGACGACCACCATTTGCGCCCGTTGATGACGTAGTGATCGCCGTCGCGCTCGATCCGCGTCTCGATGTTGGTCGCGTCGGACGAGGCGACCGCGGGCTCGGTCATCAGGAAGACCGAGCGGATCTCGCCCTCCATCAGCGGGCGCAGCCACGCCTCCTTCTGCGCGCGCGTGCCGTAGCGGTGGAGCACCTCCATGTTGCCGGTGTCGGGCGCGGAGCAGTTGAAACACTCGCTGGCCCAGCCGATCCGCCCCATCTCCTCGGCGCACAAAGCATATTCGAGGTTGGTCAGTTGCTCGCCCTCGAACGCGAAGGTGTCGTCGACATGCTGCTGCCCCGAGTGCGGCGGCATGAAGAAGTTCCACAGCCCCTCGGCCTTGGCCGCGCGCTTGACCTCCTCGATCACGGGCACGACCTTCCAGCGCTCGCCGCTCGCGAGCTGCTGCTCATATTCATGGTCGCGCGGTGCGATATGGCGGGCGATGAAGGCGCGCACCCGGTCGCGGAAATAGGTCTCGCGCTCGCTCAGCGTGAAGTCCATCGCCACCCTCTCCTTCTCTCGCGCGACCGGCTTAGGCCATACCGATTATTCGGTAAAGCGCGGTTCGTCGCGCCGCCGCTCCGCTGATCCGCGACAGCGGAAAAGGGACTGTATCTTCGAAAGCAGCGTGCTAACCTCCTGACGATGGGGGAAGTGAGGACCGACGATGCCAGCGCCACCCGCCGCTTCCGCGAGAAGCGCGAGGCGATCCTGGCCGCCGCCGCCGAGGCGATCAACGAGCAGAGCGCGAAGGGCATGACCTTCGCCGACGTGGCGCGCCGCGTCGGGCTCAACACGACCAGCGTGACCTATTATTTCAAGCGCAAGGAGGATCTCGCCGCCGCCGCGTTCGAGCATACGCTCGACTATCTGCTCGCCATGCTCGACGAGGCCGCCGCGCCGCCCGATCCGGTCGCGCGGGTCGAGCGGTTCGTCACGCTCAACATGGTCCGGCTCGCCCGGATCGAGCGCGGCGAGGAACGCGCCTTCGCGGTGCTGTCGGACCTGCGCGCGATGGACGAGCCGGTGCGCGCGCGGCTGATGGCGCGGTGGCGCGAGGTGTTCCGCCGCACCCGCGCTTTATGGGGCGAGCAGCGCGCGCGCGGCGCGGTCGACCTCGCCGGCGCGCGCGCGCACGTGCTGCTGGAGAATATGTTCTGGCTGCCGGCCTGGCTGCCGCGCTACGACGCCGACCAATATCCGCGCGCCGCCGAGCGGCTGATGGACCTGTTCCGCCACGGCCTCGCCGGCGCGGACGCACGCTGGGCGCCGCGGCCGCTGACGCTCGAGCAGGACGATGCGGTGCCGGGGCGCGACGCCTTCCTGCTGGCGGCGACGCGGCTGATCAACGAGCTGGGCTATCGCGGCGCCTCGGTGCAGCGGATCGCCTCCGAGCTCAACGTGACCAAGGGCAGCTTCTACCACCATCTCGACGCCAAGGACGATCTGGTCGCGGCCTGTTACCGCCGCAGCTTCGACACGATCGCGGCGGCGCAGCGCAGCGCCGATGCGCGCGGCGGCACGCATTGGCAGCGGCTGTGCGACGCGGTGGCGACGCTGGTGGGGGTGCAATTCTCCGACAGCGGCTCGCTGCTGCGCACCACCGCGCTGAGCGGCCTGCCGCCGGGCGAGCGCCAGCAGATGGTCGATCGCTCCACCCGGATCGCGCGGCGCTTCGCCGGCACGCTGATGGACGGGGCCGCGGAGGGGACGATCCGCGCGGTCGACAGCCTGATCGCGAGCCAGGCGCTGATGGCGCTGCTCAACGCCGCCTTCGACATGCGCAAATGGGCCGCGACCATGCCGCGCGAGCGCGCGGTCGGCCTCTACGCCTCGACCTTGCTGTTCGGGATGTTCGACGATCGTCTGCTGGGGGAGTGAGCGAGGCGCGGGACGGCGCGGCGCGACTTGGCTGGAGCGACGTCTGACCGATCCTTGCCTGCAGGCACCGCACTTCGGACCGCCGGGAACGCTTTTCACCTTCCGTCATCCCGGACTTGTTCCGGGATCCACGGGTCCGAACCCAAAAGGTTCATTGTCGCGGGCGCGGCTAGCTCCACCCGTCATCCCGGGCTTGACCCGGGATCCATCGCGCCGCGAGAGCCGCCCGCGTTGCTCTCGCGGCACGGTGGATCCCGGACCAAGTCCGGGATGACGGAAGGATTGGGGAAGGGACACTTCTCAACCAGGGCCGCCAAGTCTGCACCCGACGATACGACACATCGCAGTCCCGTCGGTGAAGGCGCGCCGCAACGCGCTACACCGGCGTGCCGAGCGCCTCGGTACGCGCGCGGATCGCGAGCTGGTTGTGCGGGCCGCGCCGCCGCGAGAATTCTCGCACCGAGCAGCCCAGGAACAGATGACTGTCGCGCAGAAAGTGCGACCGGTCCCAATAGCCCGCCTGTTCGAGCGCGGCGGGCGCCGCCTCGGGCTCGGTCAGCACCGCGCTGACCGCGCGCAGGAAGCGCGTGCGGCGCAACAGCAGCTTGGGGGTGAAGCCGAAGCTGAACCGCGTCAGCGCCGCCAGCGCGCGCGGTGTCATCTCCAGCATCTCCGCCACCGCCTCGATCCGCGTCGTTCCGGGATCGCGCAGCAGCGCGCAGAGCCGGTCGATCCGCGGGTCCGCCGGCGGGCGACGCTGCAACCGCGCCTCCAGCCACGAATCAAATACCTGATGGAAGGATTCGCCCGATTCGAGCGCGGTGCGCAGCGACTCGGCGCCGGGATCGAGTTCCTCCAGCGGGATCACGCGGTTCGACAGCCGCGACACGTCGCCGCCGAACATCTGCGCCCAGCCGAACGGCAGCAGCCCCGCGCCCACCAGCGTGCCCCCGGAGCCGCTGACATAGCCGGCATAGCTGCTCGGCCCGGTCAGCGCGACCGACGGCATCGGATCGTAATGGCGGCTGCCGACGCGCATCGACCAGGGCGGCGTTCCGGCGAGCGAGACGCGGATCGTCGCCACGCTCGGGAAGAAGGCGTCGTGGAAGATGTGCCCCGGCATGACCGGCGCGGCGAAGCGGTGATACCCCGTGACGTAGCGGGCCAATGCCTCGCTCGGCCGGTGGTAAGCGACGCCGACGCTTTCCTGATCCCCCATTGGCGCCCCCCAGCGACCCTTATTTACACGTCCTTACCGCGGTCACGCCGTCCTGCAAGTGTTTGTCCCGGAACGAACCACAATAAGCGCACATAGATCAGCGAGATGGTCGCCACGCCCGCGCGCGACAGCCGCGGCCGGCCCCGCTATAATTTAATTATGTTCCGGCCCAAGCACCGCGCTGTCCCGATCGTACTCGCCGCGGTGACCGTGGACGTGATCGGCTTCGGCATCGTCATGCCCGTCCTGCCGGGGCTCATCACCGCGCTGGGCCACACCGATCTGGCGCATGCGACGGTGATCGGGGGGTGGATGCTGGCCGCCTTCGCGCTGGCGCAGTTCGTCGCCGGGCCGGTCTTGGGCAATCTCGGCGACCGCTTCGGCCGGCGGCCCGTGCTGGTCGCCGCGATGGTCGCCTTCGCGCTCGATTACGCGCTGATGGCGGCGGCGCCGTCGCTGGCATGGCTGTTCCTCGGCCGCGTCATCGCGGGGATCGCGGGGGCGAGCTACGGCCCCGCGGGCGCGGTGATCGCGGACGTCACCCCGCCCGAGCAGCGGGCCGCGGGTTATGGCCTGCTCGGTGCGGCGTTCGGGATCGGCTTCGTGATCGGCCCCGCGCTGGGCGGGTTGGTCGCGCATTGGGGGCCGCGCGCGCCCTTCGCGCTCGCCGCCGCGCTCGCCGCGGCCAATGCCGCGGCGATGCTGCTCTTCCTCCCCGAGACGCTCGACCCCGCCAACCGCCGCGCGTTTCGCCTGCGCGACGCGCATGTGATCGGTGCCTTCCGCCCGCTGTTCGCCGCGGGCAACGCCGCGCCGCTGCTGGTCGCCTGGTTCCTGTGGCAGCTCGGCGGCATCGTCTATCCCGCGGTGTGGAGCTTCTGGGCGACGCTGCGCTTCGGCTGGAGCGCGGCGGCGATCGGGTGGAGCCTCGCCTGGGTCGGCTTCCTCCAGCTCCTCGTCCAGCTCCTGCTCACGCGCCGCGCGGTGGAGCGGCTGGGCGAGCGCGGGGCGGCGCTGATCGGGCTGATCGCGGGGGCGGCGACCTTGTTCGCTTATGCCTTCGTCACGCAGGGCTGGCAGGTCTATGCCTTCTTCGTCGTCGGGGCATTGGGTGCCCTGGCCTGGCCCGCGATGAATGGGCTGCTCAGCCGGCTGGTCGACGCGTCGCGGCAGGGCGCGCTCCAAGGTGGGTTGGGCAGCATGAACTCGGTCGCGGCGGTGTTCGGCCCGCTGATCGCGGCGCAGAGCCTCGCCTGGGGCGCGCGCCGCGGGATGGACGGGCTGGCGTTTCTGGTCGCGGCGACCCTGATCGGTGCCGCGGCATTGATCGTGGCGGTCGGCGTCCCCAAGCTTGGCCGCGACAACGGAGACGCGCGATGATCGACCTGCATTACTGGCCCACGCCCAACGGCCACAAGATCACCATCTTCCTCGAGGAGGCGGGGATCGACTATGCGATCCACCCGGTCGATATCGGCAAGGGTGACCAGTTCCGCCCCGAGTTCCTGGCGATCTCACCCAACAACAAGATGCCCGCGATCGTCGACCACGCCCCCAGCGACGGCGGCGCACCGATCAGCGTCTTCGAGAGCGGCGCGATCCTGCTGTATCTCGCGCACAAGACCGGCCAGTTCGGCGGCGCCACGCCCCGCGCGCACGTCGAGGTGCTGCAATGGCTGATGTGGCAGGTCGGCGGGCTCGGGCCGATGCTGGGACAGAACCATCATTTCACTCGCTTCGCCCCCGAGCGCGTCCCTTATGCGATCGACCGCTACCTCAAGGAGACGCACCGGCTGTACGGCGTGCTCGACCGCCAGCTCGCCGGGCGCGACTATGTCACCGGCGACGCTTATACGATCGCGGACATGGCCTGCTTCCCCTGGATCCTGCCCGAGCCGCAGGGGCAGGACATCAACGACTTCCCGCATGTCGCGGCGTGGCACGCGCGCATCAAGCAGCGCCCCGCGGTGGTGCGCGCCTATGAGCGCGCCGCTGCGGTCCAGACGCCCGCCTGACGCCGCCGCCGCGGCCCAGAGCGTGGTCGGGCCGCGGCGCCGACACCGCGGGTCGTGTCGGTTAGCTGGCCACGCCCCGCCACGACGGGGGGCGGGTCGGCCTGGCCGGCTCAGCCCAGCGACCAGAGATCGCCCGCATTGACCACCGGCATCTTGGAAGCGAGCGCCGCCACCGCGATCTGATGCACCAGCTCGGTCGGGGCGGTGCACAGGTCCGCGATCACGCGCCGGTCGAGCAGCGCCGCCTCCGCCGACAGCGCGGTATAGGTCACGCAATTCTGCGTCATCATGCCGCAGATCAGCAGCTCGCCGGTGTCGAGCAACTGTGCGCCGAGGTCGGTGTCCTGGAAGGCGTCGGGAAAGCTCTTGGTGATGATCGGCGCACCCGGCGCGGCCGCCATGATCGCGGGGCGCACCACGCTGCCGGGATCGTCCTCGGCGAAGGGCCCGCCGGCGCTGACGTGGCGCACCAGCACCACCTGGTCGCCCGCTGCATGGGCCGCGCCGATCGCCGCCACGATCCGCTCCTCCACCGCCTCGGCGCGCCACAGCGGCAGCGCGCCGCGCGAGAAATAGGTGTTCTGTATGTCCACCACGAGCAGGGTGCGCCTCATGTCAGCTCCTCGATTTCTCGCCCCGGTGCCTCATCATAGCGCGTGCTGCGGGCAACGCGCGCCGCGGCGCCAGCTTCTGTCGACCCGCACCGGCGCGGTCGCGGCCGGGCATTGATCCGCCGCCATCTGCGGCTAGCCTGGAGCGATGCACGATCCCTCCTCCCCGACCGGTCTGCCCCGTCTGCTCGAGGCGCTGACGCGCGACGGCGCCGCGACACGCTGGCACGGCAGCATTCCCGACGACTGGCTCCAAGGCCGCACCGCCTATGGCGGCGTGTCGAGCGCGATCGCGCTGCACTGCGCGCGACAGGTGGAGGAGGCGCTGCCGCCGCTCCGCTCGGCGCAGATCGCCTTCGTCGGTCCGCTCGCGGGGGCGATCACGGTCGAGGCGCGACTGCTCCGCCGCGGGCGCAACGCCGCCTTCGTCGCGGCGGAGGTGAGCGGGGCGCAGGGGCTGGGACTGCGCTGCACCTTCGTGTTCATGCGATCGCTCGCGGGCGCGCTGGCGCATGAGCGCGACGGGGGTCCCGCGGTCGAGGCGCCCGCTCCCGACGATGTCGTGCTGCGCGGCCACCCCCAAGTCGCCTTCACGCGTCACTTCGCCTTCGTCGACCGGCCCGATGCGGACGATCCCGCGAGCTGGCGCCGCTGGGCACGGCTGGAGGAGCGCGACGGGCTCCACCCCGAGGTCGAGCTGGTCGCGATCGGCGACTGCCTCCCTCCGGCCGCGCTGCGGCTGCTCGGCATGGGGGCGCCGGTCAGCTCGATGACCTGGACGATCAACCTGCTCGGCGCCGCCACCGCGAGCGCGGACGGCTGGTGGCTGGTCGAGGCGGTCACCGATCACGCGCGCGACGGCGGCTCGTCGCAGCGGATGGCGATCCGGGACGCGGCCGGTCGCGCGGTCGCCGAACAGATCCAGTCGGTCGCGATATTCGGCTGACACACTTAGCGACAAAATAGCGGTTCCCCGACATGCTGCCGCGACAAGCGGCACCTAGGGCGACGGCGCGGGCGGGGCACGAGCCCTGCCCAAGCTGTCGAGGGGTATCGAATGAAGACCTTGCTCTCCGCCGCTGCGCTCGGCGCCGCCGCGCTCGCGACCGCCGCCCCCGTGCTGGCACAGGATCCTCCCGCCGCGGGGCGTGCCGACGCACCCGGCGCGCCGCGTGGCGGCCCCTGGGGCGCCGCCGACCGCGACGATGACGGCGTGGTGACCCGCGACGAGGCCGCCGCGGAGGCCGACCGCCGCTTCGCCGCGATGGACACCAACGGCGACGGCAAGATCGAACGCGACGAGCGCCGCGCCGCGCGTCCGCCGCGTCCGCCGCGCGACGACGTGCCGCCCCCCGGCGCAGGCGTTCCCCCGCCCCCTCCCCCGCCAGGTGCGGAGGTGCCCCCGCCCCCGCCCCCGCCCCCGCCCCCGCCCCCGCCGGGCGTCGGCGACGACGACGATCGCGGCGCGCGTGGCGCCCGGCGCCACCGCGGCGGCGCGCGCGCGATCACGCGCGACCAGTTCCGCGAGCGCGCGCTGCGGCAGTTCGACCGCGCCGACACCAACCATGACGGCCGCGTCGATCGGCAGGAGCGCGAGGCGATGCGGCTGCTGATGCGCGCGCGCCGGATCGGGCCCGACGGCGAGCTGCGCGGCGGTCGCGGCGCACCGCCCGTCGAGCGCGACTGACGCACCGGTCTTCCCATGGAGGCACGAGCTATGGCAGGCCCCCACGACATGGGCGACATCCCCCACCTGCTGCTGGTCGACGACGAGCGCTCGATCCGCGAGCCGCTCGCCGTCTATCTGACCAAACAGGGCTTTCGCGTCACCCAGGCGGGCGACGCGGAGAGCGCGCGGACGCGCATGGCGGCCTATGCGATCGACCTCGTCGTGCTCGACATCATGATGCCGGGCGAGGACGGCCTGTCGCTGTGCCGCCACATCCGCGCCACCGGGGAAGTGCCCGTCATCCTGCTCACCGCCAAGAGCGAGGAGACCGACCGCATCGTCGGGCTGGAGATGGGCGCGGACGATTATGTCGTGAAGCCGTTCTCCCCGCGCGAGCTGGCGGCGCGGATCAAGGTCGTCCTGCGCCGCACCGCGGGCGGGGCGGTGCGCCAGCACGCGCCCGAGAGCGGCGCCTATGCCTTTGCCGGCTGGCTGCTCAAGACCGGCGAGCGCGCCCTGGTCGACCGCGAGGGCGTATCGGTGCCGCTGTCGACCGGCGAGTACAACCTGCTGCTCGCGCTGGTACAACGGCCGCGCCAGGTGCTGACGCGCGACCAGCTGCTGGACCTGACTCAGGGGCGCGAGGCGGCGGCGTTCGACCGCGCCATCGACAATCAGGTGAGCCGGCTGCGCCGCAAGATCGAGGGCGACCCCAAGGCGCCCGAGATCATCAAGACGGTATGGGGCGGCGGCTATGCGCTCTCCACCGACGTGACGCGGCTGTGAGCGCGCGATGACGCCACGCCGCTTGCCGTGGCCGCGCAGCCTGGCGGGGCAGATGGCGCTGCTGGTCGCGCTGGCGCTGTTCGTCGCGCAGGCGATCAACCTCGCGCTGCTGCTGCGCGAGCGGAGCAGCTTCCGCGTGGCGCAGGCATCGCGCCCCGCCGCGTTCCGCCTCGCCGACGCGATCGATCAGGAAGCGAGCGGGCGCCGGATCGCGCCCGACCGCGGCCGCGTCCGCGTCGCCGCGCGCAGCCCGATCACCGCCGACATGGACCCGCAGCCCGAGATGGCGCGCGAGATCCGCACCCAGCTCGACGAGTTCGGCGTGCGGATGCGCCGCGTCGAGGTCGCGATCGCGCCGCCGGGAACGTACAAGGTGCCGCTCAGCCGGTTCGAGCGACGGATGGCGGCGCGCCACGGTCCCGAGCCGCTGCCCGAGTCGATCGTGATCGCCGCGCAGCAGCCGGGCGGGCGCTGGCTGGTGCTCGCGGGCGGGCTGCCGCGCGGCGACACGCGGCTGTTCTGGCGGCTGCTCGCGCAGACGCTGATCCTGTACGGCATGGTGCTGTTGCCGGTGCTGTGGGTGGCGCGGCGCATCTCGCGCCCGCTGCGCGAGCTCGCCGCCGCCGCGCGCGCCTATTCGCCGCGCACGCCGCCGCGCGCGCTGGAGGAGGACGGGCCGCCCGACGTCGCCGCGGTGATCGCCGCGTTCAACGCGCTCAGCCTGCGCGTGACCGCGATGCTCGACGAGAAAGACCGGATGCTCGGCGCGATCGGCCACGATCTGCGCACGCCGCTCGCGGCGCTGCGCGTGCGGATCGAGTCGGTCGAGGACGAGCAGGACCGCGCGCGCATGGCCGACACGATCGCGGAGATGAACCGCACGCTGGAGGACATTCTGTCGCTGGCGCGGCTCGGGCGCCCGAGCGAGCCCGAGACCGAGGTCGATCTCGCCGCGCTGGTCGACGCGGTGGTGGAGGACTTCCGCGATCTGGGCGACGACGTCACCTTCGAGGAGGCCGAGCGGCTGCGGATGCGGCTGCGCCCGTCGCTGATCCGCCGCGCGGTGCGCAACCTGATCGAGAATGCGGTGAAATATGCCGGCGCCGCCGAGGTGTCGCTGCGGGCCGAGGCGGCGAGCGCGGCGATCGTGGTCGCCGATCGCGGGCCGGGCATCCCGGCGGATCGGCTCGACGACGTGTTCGGCGCCTTCATCCGGCTTGAGACCTCGCGCAACCGCGAGACCGGCGGGATCGGGCTGGGGCTCGCGCTGGCGCGCGCGATCGTCGAGGAGGCGGGCGGGGCGATCGTGCTCGCCGCGCGCGAGGGCGGCGGATTGGTCGCGACGATCACGCTGCCGCGCGGCTGACGCGCGAGCGGCGGAGGTCGGATCCACCGCGGTCGTACGGTGTTCGGGCGTTAGCCGTAGCGCAGAACGATAGGCGCCGCGCGCGGGGCTCTGGGCCCCTGCGTGCGCAGGCGCACCGGCTGGTTCGCACCAGTGGATCACACGCCGGGGGAGGAACCGCACCGCGGCCCCTCCCCGATCGGCTCAGTTGCGGTAGGCCACCTTCTTCACCGCGGCGACGATCTTGTCCGCCGAGATCAGCGCCAGCTTCTCGAGGTTGGCGGCATAAGGCAGCGGCACGTCCTCGTTGGTGACGCGCAGCACCGGCGCGTCGAGGTCGTCGAAGCCCTGCTCCATCACCACCGCGGCGATCTCCGAGGCGATCGAGCAGGTCGGCCAACCCTCTTCCACCACCACCAGGCGATTGGTCTTGGCGAGGCTCTTGAGTACCGTCTTGGTGTCGAGCGGGCGCAAGGTGCGCAGGTCGATCACCTCGGCCTCGACGCCCTCGCCCGCCAGCTTCTCGGCCGCCTCGAGCGCGAGCCCGACGCCGATCGAGTAGCTCACGATCGTCACGTCCTTGCCCTGGCGCATGATGCGCGCCTTGCCGATCGGCAGCACCCAATCGTCCAGCTTGGGCACCTCGAACGAGCGGCCGTAGAGCAGCTCGTTCTCGAGGAACACCACCGGGTCCTGGCTGCGGATCGCCGCCTTGAGCAGGCCCTTGGCGTCGGCCGCGTCATAGGGCGCGATCACGATCAGGCCCGGCACCGAGGCGTACCACGGGCCGTAGTTCTGCGAGTGCTGCGCGCCGACGCGGCTCGCCGCGCCGTTGGGTCCGCGGAACACGATCGGGCAGCGCATTTGGCCGCCCGACATATAGTTGGTCTTGGCGGCCGAGTTGATGATGTGGTCGATCGCCTGCATGGCGAAGTTGAACGTCATGAACTCGACGATCGGCTTCAGCCCGCCCATCGCCGCGCCGGTGCCGACGCCGGCGAAGCCGTATTCGGTGATCGGCGTGTCGATCACGCGCTTGTCGCCGAACTCGTCGAGCAGGCCCTGGGTCACCTTATAGGCACCCTGATATTGCGCGACCTCCTCGCCCATTACGAACACGCGCGCGTCGGCGCGCATCTCCTCGGCCATGGCGTCGCGCAGCGCCTCGCGCACGGTCTGCTTCACCATCTCGGTGCCCTCGGGCACCGCGGGGTCGCTCACCTCGGCGTCGTGGCGCGCCGCCTCGAACATCTGGCGCGCGCCGGTCTCCACCTTCTCCTGCGCGGGATGCGCCGAATCCTCGACCGTGTCGGACTTCTTCTGCTCGTCGGCCGCCGCGTCGGCGCGCGGCGAATCGTCCTTGGTCGCGGCGGGGGCGGCCGAGTCCGCCGACCCCGCCTCCTCGCCCTCGCCGGCGAGCTGGAGGATGACGGTGCCGACCTTCACCCCGTCGGTGCCCTCGGCCACCAGGATCTTGGCAACGGTGCCCTCGTCGACCGCCTCGAACTCCATCGTCGCCTTGTCGGTCTCGATCTCGGCCATGATGTCGCCGGACTTCACCGTGTCGCCTTCCTTGACGAGCCACTTGGCGAGCGTGCCCTCCTCCATCGTCGGGGACAGCGCCGGCATCTTGATGTCGATCGCCATCTCAATACTTCTCCACCAGGACGTCGGTATACAGTTCGGCCGGATCCGGCTCGGGGGTGCTCTCGGCGAAATCGGCCGACTCGTTGACCTGCTTGCGGATGCGCTGCTCGATCGCCTTGAACTCGTCTTCCTTGGCGCCGTGCGTCTCGCTCAGCACGCGCTTGACCGCCTCGATCGGGTCGGACTTGTCGCGCACCGCCTGCACCTCGTCGCGCGAGCGATATTTGGCGGGGTCGGACATCGAGTGGCCGCGGTAGCGATAGGTCTTCATCTCGAGGATGATCGGCCCCTTGCCCGCGCGCACCCAGGCGAGCGCCTCTTCCGCCGCGCCGCGCGCCGCCAGCACGTCCATGCCGTCGATCTGCAGGCCGGGGATGCGGAAGCTCTCGCCGCGCTTGTACAGCTGGTCCTCGGACGAGGCGCGGTTGACGCTGGTGCCCATGGCGTACTGGTTGTTCTCGATCACGAAGATGATCGGGAGCTTCCACAGCTCGGCCATGTTGAAGGCCTCGTACACCTGGCCCTGGTTGGCCGCGCCGTCGCCGAAATACGCCAGGCAGACGCCGCCGTCCTCGCTGTACTTGTGCTTGAACGCGAGACCGGCGCCGAGCGACACCTGCGCGCCGACGATGCCGTGGCCGCCGTAGAATTTATGCTCGACGCTGAACATGTGCATCGAGCCGCCCTTGCCCTTGGAGATGCCGGCCTGACGCCCGGTCAGCTCCGCCATCACGTCCTTGGGCGGGATCCCGCACAGCAGCATGTGGCCGTGGTCGCGATAGCCGGTGATCACCGAATCGGCCTCGGTCAGCGCCGACTGGAGCCCGACCGCGACCGCTTCCTGGCCGATGTAGAGGTGGCAGAAGCCGCCGATCAGGCCGAGGCCGTAGAGCTGCCCGGCCTTCTCCTCGAAGCGGCGGATCAGCAGCATGTCCTCGTAGAATTTGAGCAGCTCTTCCTTGCTCGCCTCATACGGACGCGGGTCCGACGGGCGCTCGCGATTCGTCTTCTGCGGGTCGGCGGGGGGCGTGTCGCCGGCCGGTGCCGGGCTGCGTGCTGGGGCTTTTGCCACGATGGACAGGACCTCATTCCTTGGGGAGATGGGGGCCTATAGGCGCGGGTCGCGTCCGACTGCAAACCCCACCCGCTTGCAAGGGTTTCGGCGCGGGTTTACGCCGCGGCCCAGATGCATCGCCCCCTCGACCCGCCGGCCGCGCCGCGCCACCCCCTACGCATCGCCAATTTCCGCGCTTATTGGCTGGCGCGCTTCGCGGGGACGATCGCGATCAGCGCGCAGGCGATCATCATCGGCTGGCAGGTCTATGGCCTCGCGCGCCAGACCATGGACATACGCGACGCCGCCTTTCTCCTCGGCATGATCGGGCTGGTGCAGTTCATCCCCCTGTTCCTGCTGACGCCGATCGTCGGGCTGGTGGCGGACACGGTCGATCGCCGCTGGATCGTGCGCGGCACCACCGCGCTGCTGGTGCTCAACGCCGCGACGCTGGGGCTGCTCACCTGGTCGGGTCAGCTCGGCCTTCCCTATCTTTTCGTGTCCGCTGTCCTGATCGGGGTCGCCCGCGCTTTCTCCGGGCCGGCCTATTCCGCTTTGGCGCCGAATCTCGTGCCCAAGGAGAGCCTGCCGACCGCGATCGCGATCTCCTCGATCGCGTGGCAGTTCGGCACGATCGCGGGGCCGAGCGTCGGCGGGCTGCTCTACGCGATCCACCCCGACGTGGCCTATGGCGTGATCTCGGGGCTGCTGCTGCTCGCGCTCGGGCTGATGTTCCTGATCGGCAAGGTGCCGCAGCCGCCGGCGCAGAAGGACCGCCGCCCGCTCCAGCGCATCCTCGACGGCTTCGCCTATGTCCGCCGCAACCGGCTGGTGCTCGCGGCGATCACGCTTGATCTGTTCGCGGTGCTGCTGGCCGGCGCGACCGCGCTGCTGCCGATCTTCGCGCGCGACATCCTCCACGTCGGCGCCTCGGGGCTGGGCGTGCTGGCGGCGGGCATGGGGATCGGCGCGGCAAGCACCGCTCTGTGGTTCTCGTTCCGCCCGATGAAGCGCGACGTCGGCGTCAAGATGCTCGCCTCGGTGATCGTCTTCGGGCTGGGCATCCTCAGCTTCGGCGTGGCGACGCAGCTGACCGACGCGCTCGGCATCACTCATGTCGCGCTCGGCGCGGGATGGCCGGTGCTCCAGACCGACTTCCTGCTCAGCCTCGTCGGGCTGATCGTCGCGGGCGGCGCGGACATGGTGTCGGTCTATGTCCGCACCTCGCTGATCCAGCTCCACACCCCCGATTCGATGCGCGGCCGCGTCAGCGCGGTGTCGCAGCTCACCATCTCGGCCTCGAACGAGCTCGGCGAGGCCGAGAGCGGGCTGATGGCGTCGCTGCTCGGGCCGGTCGGCGCGGTGGTGTTCGGCGGCGTCGGCGCGATCGCCATCACGGTGATCTGGTCGCGGCTGTTCCCGGAACTGAAGAACGCGCGGACCTTTGACCCGCCCGATATGCTAGAGACCGAACCCCAGCACGGAGTAGCGCAGCCATGAAGGCCCAGACCATCCTGGAGACGATCGGCAACACGCCGCACATCCGAGTCAGCCGGCTCTTCCCCGACTCGGAAGTGTGGATCAAATCCGAGCGGTCGAACCCCGGCGGCTCGATCAAGGACCGCATCGCGCTGGCGATGATCGAGGCGGCCGAGGCATCGGGCGCGCTCTCGCCCGGCGGCACGATCGTCGAGCCGACCAGCGGCAACACCGGGATCGGCCTCGCCATGGTCGCCGCGGTGAAGGGCTACAAGCTGATCCTGGTGATGCCCGAGAGCATGAGCCTCGAGCGCCGCCGCCTGATGCTCGCTTATGGCGCGCAGTTCGACCTCACCCCGCGCGAGAAGGGGATGAAGGGCGCGATCGAGCGCGCGCTCGAGCTGGTCGAGCAGACGCCGGGCGCGTGGATGCCGCAGCAGTTCGAGAACCCCGCCAACGTCGACGTCCATGTCCGCACGACGGCGCAGGAGATCCTCAACGATTTCCGCGATTCGCCGATCGACGTCATCATCACCGGCGTCGGCACCGGCGGCCACATCACCGGCGTGGCCGAGACGCTGAAGAAGGAATGGCCTAACCTCAAGGTCTTCGCGGTCGAACCTCAGGCATCGCCGGTGATCTCGGGCGGCCAGGCCGGGCCGCACCCGATCCAGGGGATCGGCGCCGGCTTCATCCCCGCCAACCTCCACACCCAGGCGCTCGACGGCGTGATCGAGGTCGACGCCGCGGTGGCCAAGGACATGGCGCGCCGCGCCGCGCGCGAGGAAGGCATGCTGGTCGGCATCTCCTCGGGCGCGACGCTCGCCGCGATCCTCCAGAAGCTGCCCGATTTGCCCGACGACGTGCGCGTGCTCGGCTTCAACTACGATACCGGCGAGCGCTACCTCTCGGTGCCGGACTTCCTGCCGGAGAATTGAGCTGGGCGGCATCGGCGCGCGGACGGGCGCGATCCTCGGCGGCATCGCGCTGCTGGCGATCGCGGGCCCGGTGGTGATGATCCAGCGCACCCCCGCGGTGCCGCGCGCGATCGCCGCCAAGGTGCGCCCGCCGCAGCGGGTCGCGCCGCCGACCGAGCTGCCCGCGGTCGAGCCGGTCGAGCTGCAGGACCTGACGGCCGAGGAGGCGCGCGCCTATAACGCGGGGATCCCGTTCGTGCGCGGGCCCAAGCCGGCGGCGCAGCCGTTCCGCTTCGCCGGGGACGCGGCGGCGCTGGCGCGCGCGACCGACTGTCTCGCCGCCGCTGGCTGGTACGAGGCCGGCGACGACCCGGCGGGCCAGCGCGCGGTGGCGCAGGTGGTGCTCAACCGGCTGCGCCATCCCGCTTTCCCCAAGACGGTGTGCGGCGTCGTCTTTCAGGGATCGGAGCGCAGCACCGGCTGTCAGTTCACCTTCACCTGCGACGGCGCGCTGGCGCGGCATCCGAGCGCGCCGGCGTGGGAGCGCGCGCGCAAGGTCGCGGCCGATGCGCTGGCGGGCAAGGTCGAGAAAAAGGTCGGCTACGCCACGCATTACCACACCGACTGGGTGGTGCCGTACTGGAGCTCGAGCCTCGACAAGATCGCCGAGGTCCACACCCATCTGTTCTTCCGCTGGACGGGATGGTGGGGCACGCCGCCCGCCTTCCGCCGCGCGGTGTCGCGCGACGAGCCGGTGATCGCCGCGCTGGCACCCGTATCGCCCGCGCACCAGCTCGGCGCCGCGCTGACCGAGGCGGAGGCCGCGACCGCCGCGGCGGCGCCGTTGCTCGCGGGCGCGGGCGCTCCGGCACCGGCGGCGACGCCGCTGGCGGGGGACGAGGACGCCTTCGCGATGCTGCTGGGGAGCGACTCGCCCGAGCGCTATATCGACGCCGCGCGCGCGGCGTGCGGCGAGCGCGCGCGGTGCAAGTTCATGGGCTGGACCGAGCGGGCGCAGCTGCCGGGGAGCGCGACGATGACCGCGCAGCAGATCGCGGCGATGTCGTTCAGCTATCTTCGCAACAAGGACGCGGGGATCGAGCGGATGCTGTGGAACTGCAAGGAGTTCCCGCGCACCGGACCGGGGCTGTGCATGCGGCGGCAGGCGGTCTCGCAGCTCGCCCCACCGTCGGGGGCACTGTCAGCAGGGCCGGAGCCGCTCGAGGGCGTGCGGCGACGCGAGGGAACGGGAGTGAGAGGCACGCTGCCCTCGGACGGATCGATTGGACTGCGTCCCGCGCCGTCGAGGTCAGACCGACCGGCTGCCGGCGGCGCCACGAACGCTACCCTCATGGCGAGGCCCCAGTCCCAGCCCCTCCCCTGAAGGGGATCGTTGCGAGATGGCGTTCGCGCCTTCCGCCCTTGTCATCCCGGCCGCGAGCCGGGATCCATGACTTCGCAAAAGCAACGACTTAGGTGTTCGCGGCGCGATGGATCTCGGCTCAAGGCCTGAATGACAGGAATCGCACAACGATCCCCTTAACGGGAGCCAAGCGACGCTGTGTAACTCCTCCCCGCCCGCGAGGAGGGGATCGCCCCGGCGCAGCCGGGTGGTGGAGGGGGCTCGCCCCGAACACACCGGCTCGTATGCGGAGCCCCCCTTCGTCAGCGCTGACGCGCTGCCACCTCCCCGCGTCCGGGACGAGCTGAGCCCCCTCACGCCGCCGCGAACATCTCCGGCGGCAGCGCCATGATCGCCTCAGCGCCGCCCTCGATCTTGCGGCGCAGCGCGCCCGCCTCGGGCAGCACGCGCTCGGCGAAGAAGCGCGCGGTGACCAGCTTGGCGTCGAGGAAGGCGGCGTCGCCCGTTCCTTCCGCCTTGAGCCGCGCCGCCGCGCTCGCCATACGCAGCCACATCAGCCCGACCGCGACCACGCCGACGAGGTGCATGTACGGCACCGCTCCTGCGCCGACGTTGTTGGGGTCCTTCATGCCGTTGGCGAGGAACCACATCGTCGCCGCCTGCAGCTCGCCCGCGGCCTTCTCCAACCGGGCGGCGAGGTCGGCGGTGGCCGGCTCGGCCTTGCCCGCCGCGATCTCCTCCATCACCAGCTTGCCGAACGCCTGCACCGCTCGGCCGCCGTTCTGCGCGATCTTGCGCCCGACCAGATCCATCGCCTGCACGCCGTTGGTGCCCTCGTAGATCATCGCGATGCGCGCATCGCGGACATACTGCTCCATCCCCCATTCGGCGATATAGCCGTGCCCGCCATAGACCTGCTGCGCGTTGGTCGCGATCTCATAGCCGCGATCGGTGCCGACCCCCTTGATCACCGGGGTGAGCAGACCGAGCAGATCACCGGCGACCTGGCGCTCCGCCTCGTCGGTGGCGTGATGCTCGAGATCGGCCTGGAGCGCGCGCCACAGGCACAAAGCGCGTAGCCCCTCGGTCCAGGCCTTGCCCTCCATCAGCATGCGCCGCACGTCGGGGTGGACGAAGAGCGTGTCGGCCTTCTCGCCCGGCTCGGCCGGGCCGGTGAGCGCGCGGCCCTGGCGCCGGTCCTTCGCGTACTGCACCGCGTTCTGGTAGGCGGTCTCCGCCACGCCGAGCCCCTGCAGCCCGACGCCGAGCCGCGCCGCGTTCATCATGATGAACATCGCGGCGAGCCCCTTCATCTCCTCCCCGACGAGCCAGCCGGTAGCGCCGTCATAGTTCATCACGCAGGTCGAATTGGCATGGATGCCCATCTTGTGCTCGATCGAGCCGCACGTCACCGCGTTGCGCGCGCCGAGCGAGCCATCCTCCTCGACCAGCACCTTGGGTACCACGAACAGCGAGATGCCCTTGGAGCTGTCGGGCGCGCCCGGCGTCTTCGCCAGCACGAGGTGGATGATATTGTCGGTCAGGTCGTGCTCGCCCGCCGAGATGAAGATCTTGGTGCCGGTGATCGTGTAGCTGCCGTCGGCCTGCGGCTCGGCGCGGGTGCGGATGAGGCCCAGGTCGGTGCCGCACTGCGGCTCGGTGAGGTTCATCGTGCCGCCCCACTCGCCCGACACCATCTTGGGCAGATACTTCTGCTGCTGCTCGGGGCTGCCCTTCACCAGCAGCGCCGCGATCGCGCCGTGCGCCAGGCCGGGGTACATCGCGAACGCCATGTTGGCCGAGATCATATATTCCTGGAAGGCGGTGGAGACGACGTGCGGCATCCCCTGCCCGCCGAACGCCTCAGGCGCGCTCAGCGTGCCCCAGCCCGACTCGACGAACTGCCGGTATGCCTCCTTGAAGCCCTCGGGCGTGGTGACGCTGCCGTCGGGGTGGCGCGTGCAGCCCTCCTGGTCGCCCGACTGGTTGAGCGGGAACAGCACCTCGGCGACGAAGCGCCCGCCCTCTTCCAGCACCGCCTCGACCGTGTCGGGCGTGGCGGCGGCGAAGCCGGGGACGTTGGCGTAGCGGTCGAGCCCGATCACCTGCTCCAGCACGAAGCGGGTGTCGCGGACGGGGGGAGTATAGTGCGGCATCGTCTCAGTCTTCCTTGGCCTTGCCACCCTCGACCACCGTCAGGAACTCGGCCAGCTCGGTGATCGCGGCGTCGATATCGTGCTTTTGTTGCTGGAGCGCGGCGATGCGCTCGCGGCAGCGCTCGATCGCCACCGCGCGCTGCTTCTGCCGGCCGTCGCCGACGTCGTAGAGGTCGATCATCTCGCGAATGTCGGCGAGGCTGAAGCCGACGCGCTTGCCGCGCAGGATCCACGCCAGCCGCGCACGATCGCGGTGCGAGTAGATCCGCACCATCCCGCGCCGCTCGGGCGCGATCAGCCCCTCGTCCTCGTAGAAGCGCAGCGCGCGCGGCGTGACGCCGAACTCGGCCGACAGATCGGTGATGGTGAAATGATCGCGGTCCGCGCGCGGCGGCACGACGGCATAAGCGGCAGACGCGTCGAGAAGATCGCTCATGACGAGCGGGGTAGCTTCCCTTTACGTGAACGTCAACCGATCGTGCTCCTCAGCCGTCTCCACAGAGCAGCCGACCGTCGGCACCGCGCGTCCGGCTCGCCTCAGCGACCGAATCGCTCAGCCGTTCGAGCCGCACCCCCGCGAGCGAGGCGCGACCGGCGCAGCGCGAGTCGCAGGCGGCTGGCAGCGTCGCAGGCATCACCAGCGCCTCGCCGTCTTCGTCCAGCTCGACGGTGCAGCCCGCGCCCAGCTCGGCGCGCAGCGTCGCCCCCGCGCGCGCCGTCCCGCGCGCCAGGCAGCGCTGCCCTGCGCCATAATCCACGCTCACGCCGACGCGAAACTCTCCCCCGGCGCGCGGGACGAGGCACAGCCGCGCCGCCTCCGCGGCGTACACCCCCGCCGGCCGATCGCGCGCCGCGGCGGCGACCAGTCCCGCCGCCCTCGCCGCGCGCTCCAGCGCCGCCCCGGCGGGCGGCGCCGCCGCGGGGGTCGGCGCCTCGCGCTCGCACCCCGCGAGCAGCAGCGCCGCGAGCGCGAGCCCGTGCCGGCGCGCTTGCCTCACGACCCGTTCGGCGCGCCGCCCGCCACCTCCTCCGTCCGGGTCAGCGCGCGCTTCGATTCGGCCGCCCCGGCGCCCAGCGCCACGCTGCGATAGAAGCAGCTGCGCGCCCCGGTATGGCACGCCGGCCCGGCAGGCTCGACGATCAGCCACAGCGCGTCCTGGTCGCAGTCGACGCGCAACTCCACCACGCGCAGCACGTTCCCCGAGGTCTCGCCCTTCTTCCACAGCCGCCCGCGGCTGCGCGAGAAGAACACCGCCTCGCCCTCCGCACGCGTCGCCGCGATCGCGTCCTGGTTCATATGCGCCACCATCAGCAGCTCGCCGCTGCGCCGGTCGGTCACCACCGCGGTGACCAGCCCGGCGGCGTCGAAGCGCGGGAGGAAGTCGGCGCCGGTCTCGTGCGTGTCGGTCATGCCGCCGCCCTAGAGCGGATGGAGAGAGTCGGCCAGCCGCTCGGCTCGCCCCGCCGGCCACCGCCCTGCCCGGCCGCACGCGCGAAATCCCGTTCGGTTCCGCGCGCGAGTGCCGCAGCCGGATGACATTCGCGCGACAGTCGCTATATGCGGCCGCGCACCAGGCGAGCCTCCGCACATGCTGACCACGAACCCGTTCGACGACGACCATCTGCACGAGGAGTGCGGCATCTTCGGCGCCTCCGGCTCCGAGGGCGCCGCGGCGCTGGTGGCGCTGGGGCTGCACGCGCTGCAGCACCGCGGCCAGGAGGCCGCCGGCATCACCAGCTTCGACGGCCACGACTTCCACACCCACCGCGCGATGGGCCATGTCGCGGGCAATTTCGACCGCGACGACATCATCCGCGCGCTCGCGGGCGACGTTGCCTGCGGTCACGTGCGCTACTCGACCACGGGCGAGACCGCGCTGCGCAACGTCCAGCCGCTCTACGCCGAGCTCCAGTCGGGCGGCTTCGCGATCGCGCACAATGGCAACATCTCCAACGCGATGCGGCTGCGGCGCGAGCTGGTGCGGCGCGGCTCGATCTTCCAGTCGACGTCGGACACCGAGACGATCATCCACCTCGTCGCGACCAGCCAGTATCGCACGTTGCTCGACAAGTTCATCGACGCGCTCAAGCAGATCGAGGGCGCCTATTCGCTCATCGTGATGACGCCCGAGGGCATGATCGCGTGCCGCGACCCGCTCGGCATCCGCCCGCTGGTGATGGGGCGGCTCGGCGACGCGGTGATCTTCGCCTCGGAGACGGTCGCGCTCGACGTGGTCGGCGCCGAGTTCGAGCGCTCGGTCGAGCCGGGCGAGCTGGTGATCGTGCAGAACGGTCAGGTGCGCTCGATCCGCCCCTTCGCGAAGCTGGCGCCGCGGCCGTGCATCTTCGAGTGGGTGTATTTCTCGCGCCCCGATTCGATCGTCGACGACCATTCGATCTACTCGGTGCGCAAGGAGATCGGCGCCCAGCTCGCGATCGAGTCGCCGGTCGAGGCGGACCTCGTCATCCCCGTGCCCGATTCGGGCGTGCCCGCCGCGATCGGCTATGCGCAGCAGTCGGGCATCCCGTTCGAGCTCGGCATCATCCGCTCGCACTATGTCGGTCGCACCTTCATCCAGCCGGGCGACAAGGTCCGTCACCTCGGCGTGAAGCTGAAGCACAACGCCAATCGCGCGCTGATCCAGGGCAAGAAGGTGGTGCTGATCGACGATTCGATCGTCCGCGGCACCACCAGCCTCAAGATCGTGCAGATGATGCGCGAGGCCGGCGCGGCGGAGGTGCATATGCGCATCGCCTCGCCGCCGACGCGGCACAGCTGCTTCTACGGCGTCGACACGCCCGAGCGCGCCAAATTGCTCGCGGCCAAGCACGACCTCGGCGGCATGACCGACTTCATCCACGCCGACAGCCTGGCCTTCGTCTCGATCGACGGGCTCTACAAGGCGCTGGGCGAGAGCCACCGCGCCGACATCCGCCCGAAATATTGCGACGCCTGCTTCACCGGCGACTATCCCACCACGCTGACCGACCATGACGAGAGCAGCGCGGTCGACCAATTCGCCATGCTGGCCGAGCGGGTGAACTGAGCACCGTGACCAAGCCACTGACGGACAAGCTCGCGCTGGTCACCGGCGCGAGCCGCGGCATCGGCGCCGCCACCGCGATCGCGCTCGCCGCGGAGGGGGCGCATGTCGTGCTCACCGCGCGCACCGCCGCCGGGCTGGAGGAGGTCGAGCAGGCGATCTTCGACGCTGGCGGATCGGCGACGATCGCGCCGCTCGACCTCGCGCAGAGCGACTCGATCGCGCGGCTCGCCACCGCGATCGGCGAGCGCTGGGAGGCGCTCGACGTGCTGGTGCTCAACGCCGCGATGCTGGGATCGCTCGCCGCGGTGCCCGCGATCGACGCCAAGGAGCTGGCGCAGGTGCTGACGCTCAACGTCTCGGCGCAGGTGGCGATGATCCAGGCGTTCGACCCGATGCTGCGGCGCTCGGCGGGCGCGCGGGTGATCGGGGTGACCTCGTCGGTGGCGCGCACGCCGCGGGCCTATTGGGGCGCGTACGGCGCGTCCAAGGCGGCGTTCGAGACGCTGCTCGAATCTTATGGCGACGAGACCGCCGAGGTGAGCCGGCTGCGAGTCGCGGTGCTCGATCCGGGCGCGACGCGGACCAAGATGCGCGCGCGCGCCTATCCGGGCGAGGATCCGGCCTCGGTCAAGCCGCCCGAGACGGTCGCGGCGCGGATCGCAGCGCTGGCGATCGACGGGTTCGAGCCGAACCATCGCGAGCGGGTGGGGTAACGAGCGGATCCGGCCCGCGCCGGTCCCGCGCGCGACATGGGCCTGCACGGCGACGTGGCGTGAGCGTCAGGCACCGCGACGAACGGTTCGACCTCGCTTCAAGGGGATCGTTCGAGATCGCTTAGCTTCGAGACTGTGTTCCGGCGAACGCCGGAACCCGGAGCCAGGCAAGGCAACGTCTGCCGGTGCTCGTGGCTCTGGGCTCCTGCGTGCGCAGGAGCATCAAAGGGCTTGTCGCAACGATCCCCTTCGACGGGAGCGCCCGCTATCGCGCCGCCTGTCGCAGCACGCGCTCGCCCTCGGCCTCGTTGACCGCGGCGCGCACCGCCGCGAGGAACCCCGACACGTCGCCCTGCGACGAGGGGATCGCGCGGCGCAACGTCACGAAGCCGTGTATGTTGCCCACCGCCTCGCGATAGGTCACCGCCACCCCCGCCTGCGCCAGCGCGGCCGCGTAAGCGCGCCCCTGGTCACGGATCGGGTCGAGCCCCGCGGTGACGATCACCGCGCGCGGCAGCCCCGCCACCTCGCCGAGCAGCGGCGAGAAGCGGGCATGGTGCGGGTCGCCGCGATAATGGTCGTCGAACCAGCGCATTCCCTCGCGCGTCAGCAGATAGCCGTCGGCGAAGGACGCGAACGAGGGGTAAGCGCGGCTCGCATCGGTGGCGGGATAGATCGGCGCCTGGACGATCACCGGCACCGCCGCGGGTGCGTCGCGCAGCGCCGCCGCGACGACGATCGCCAGATTGCCCCCCGCACTGTCCCCCGCCAGCACCAGAGCGGTCACCCCGCGCCGCAGCGCCGCGGGGCTCGTCGCGACCCAGCGCGCCGCGGCCTCGGCGTCGTCGGGCGCGGCGGGCCAGCGCGCCTCGGGCGCGAGGCGATAGTCGATCGACACCACCGGCAGGTCGAGCTGGCGCGCCATCTCGGCGCAGAAGCCCGCATAAGTGTCGAGGTCGCCGATCACCCAGCCACCGCCGTGGAAGAACACCACCGCCGGCCCCGGCGCGCGCGTCGCGCGCGGGTCGAACAGGCGCGCGCGCAGCGGACCGGCCGGCCCCTCGAACGACAGATCCTCGATCGTCGCCAGCTCGCCCGGCGGCAGGTCGGACACGTCCTTCATCGCCAGCAGCATGGCGCGCGCCGCGGCGGGCGCCAGCTCGTGCATCCGCGGCCCCGGCACGTTGTTGAGATAGGCGAGGAAGGCGGCGACGTCGGGACGGACGATCGCGGCGGGCGCGGCGGACGGGTCGGTCGGGTCGGTCGGGCGGTCGGTCATCGTCGCTCCTCGGTCGCGGGCGGATGGCGCGGCGCGTTCCTCGCCTTATCTTAAGGACATGATCCGGGTCGTCCACCATCCCGCCTATGTCACCGAGGCGCCCGCGCGCAGCAGCTATCGCTGGGGCAAGAACGGCGCGATCCGCGATCTGCTGCGCGCACAGGGCGCGGCGGTGGCGTGGCACGCGCCCGAACCGATGCCCCGCGCCTGGCTCGAGGCCGCGCACGATCCCGATTATGTCGCCGAGGTGATCGCCGCCGCGGTGCCCCCCGAGAAGGAGCGGCGCATCGGTTTCGCGGTAACCCCGGCGGTGGCGCGCCGCGCCGAGCTGGTGCCGGGCGGCACCTATCTGGCGTCGCGGCTGGCACTGGCGCACGGCTTCGCCGCCAACACCGCGGGCGGCAGCCATCACGCGCTCGCCACCACCGGCGCGGGCTATTGCGTCTTCAACGACCTCGCCGTGGCGGCGATCCGGCTGGCGGCGGAGGGCGCGGCGCGGCGCATCCTCATCGTCGACGTCGACGTCCACCAGGGCGACGGCACCGCCGCGCTCACCGCGGGCCATCCCGAGATCGCGACCTATTCGATCCATGCCGAGAAGAACTTTCCCGCGCGCAAGGCACGCTCGACCTGCGACGTCGCGCTGCCCGACGGCGTCGGCGACGCGGATTATCTCGCGACGCTGGCCGAGACGCTGGAGCCGCTGCTCGACGAGACCCGCCCCGACCTGATCCTCTACCAGGGCGGGGTCGACCCCTATAAGGGCGACCGGCTCGGGCGGCTGGCGCTCAGCGACGCGGGGCTGGCGGCGCGCGACCGGCTGGTCGCCGCGCTCGCGATCGCGCGCGGCGTGCCGATGGCGAGCGCGGTGGGCGGGGGCTATGGCGACGACGTAATGGCGATCGCGCGCCGCCATGTCGCGGTGATCGAGCGGCTCGCCGCCGCCTATGACGATCCGCGCTCCGGCTGGGCGACGCGCGCGGTTCAACCTCGATCAGGAACCCAGGTCGCGCCCCAGACGTAGCGCTGCGATGACCAACCTGCTGTGGCTGCGCCAGGATCTCCGTCTCCACGACCAGCCCGCGCTGGTCGCGGCGGCGCACGACGGCGCAGTGATCCCCGTCTATGTCCTCGACGACGCGGCGCCCGGAGCGTGGAAGATCGGCGCGGCGCAGCGCTGGTGGCTTCACCACAGCCTCGCCGCCCTCGCCGCCGCATATGAGAAGAAGGGCAGCCGCCTCATCCTGCGCCGCGGCGCGGCGGTAGAGGTGCTCGGCGCCTTGCTCGACGAGACCGGCGCCGCGCGCGTCCATGCGATCCGCCATCACGAGCCCTGGTGGCGCGAGGCGGAAGCGGCGCTGGGCGACCGGCTCTGCCTCCACGACGGCAACCATCTGGCGCGGATCGAGGACGTCACCACCGGCGCGGGCGCGCCCTACCGCATCTACTCGTCCTTCTGGAAAGGACTCCAGCCGCATCTGCCGCCCGAAGAGCCGCTCGCGGTGCCGCGGACCATTCCCGCGCCCGAGAGCTGGCCGAAGAGCGACTCGCTCGCCGACTGGCAGCTGCTGCCCAGCGCGCCCGACTGGTCGGGCGGGTTCGACTGGACGCCGGGCGAGGCCGAGGCGCTGAGGAAGGTCAAGCACCTCGCCCTCGACGGCTATGACGAGCGCCGCAACCTGCCGGCGGAGGAGGGCACGTCGCGCCTCTCGCCGCATCTCCACCACGGCGAGGTGTCGCCGCGCACGGTGTGGCACGCCACCGCGGCGCGCGACGTCACCTTCCGCAAGGAGCTGGCGTGGCGCGACTTCACCGACGGGGTGGTGCGCGCGCTGCCCGATTACGCCGATGCCAACGGGCGCGACCGCTACGATAATCTGCCGTGGCGCCGCGGCAAGGCGGCGCAGGCCGACCTGCGCGCGTGGCAGCGCGGCCGCACCGGCTATCCGATCGTCGACGCGGGTATGCGGCAGTTGTGGCACACTGGCTGGATGCACAATCGCGTGCGGATGATCACCGCCTCGTTCCTGGTGAAGCATCTGCTGATCGACTGGCGCGAGGGCGAGCGCTGGTTCTGGGACTGTCTGGTCGACGCCGATTACGGCAACAATTCGGTCAACTGGCAATGGGTCGCGGGCACCGGCGTGGACGCCAACATGTTCGGCCGGATCATGGCGCCGATCGGCCAGTCCGAGAAGTTCGGCGCGGGCGATTACATCCGCCGCTGGGTGCCCGAGCTGGCCGATGTGCCCGATCCCGCGATCCACGACCCCGAGGCGGCGGGCTGCCGCCCGGACGATTATCCCGCGATGCTGATCGGCCATCGCGAGGCGCGCGAACGCGCGCTGGCGGCCGGTAAAAAGGTGCGATAGGCGGCGCGGCATGGATGCCGCGACCACCACCCCTCCCCCCGCCGATCTCGGCAGCCGGCTGGTCGCCCCGCTGTTCCACCGCATCCTCGACCGGATCGACCGCGGGCTCGCCGCGGGTGCGATCGAGGCCCAACTTCCCGACGGCACGCGGCGGCTGCTCGGCGGGCACGAGCCCGGGCCGTTCGCGGCGGTGCGGGTGGTGCGCTGGCGCGCCTTGTGGCGGCTCGTCGGCGCGGGCTCGATCGGCTGGTACGAGGGCTGGGCCGCGGGCGACTGGACCAGCCCCGACCCCGTCCCCGTGTTCGACCTGTTCGTGCGCAATCGCGCGACGCTGGGCAATGTCGCGCGTGCCAAGCGCGGCGCGCGGCTGATCGCGACGCTGCTCCACCGCCGTCGCCGCAACGATCGCGGCGGCGCGCGGCGCAACGTCGCGGCGCATTACGACCTCGGCAACGACTTCTACCGCGAGTGGCTCGACGAGACGCTGACCTATTCCAGCGCGCTCTACGCCGCACCGGGCGAGCCGCTCGCGGACGCGCAGCGGCGCAAGCTCGACGCGATCCTCGCGCGGACCGGTGTCACCGCCGGGCAGCGCGTGCTGGAGATCGGCTGCGGCTGGGGCTCGTTCGCCGCCACCGCCGCCGCGGCGGGGGTGGCGGTGCATGCGCTGACGCTCTCGACCGAGCAGCGTGACCATGTCGCCGCGCGCGCATTGCCGGGGGTCACGGTGGCATTGTGCGACTATCGCGACGTCACCGGCCACTATGACGGCGTGGCCTCGATCGAGATGGTCGAGGCGGTCGGGCCGGATTACTGGCCCGCCTATTGCGCGACGCTGGCGCGCGTGCTGCGGCCGGGCGGCCGCGCCGCGATCCAGCTGATCGCGATCGCCGACGACGTGTGGGACGCTTATGCCGACGGGGTCGACTTCATCCAGCGCTACATCTTTCCCGGCGGCTCGCTGATCTCGGTCAGCCGCTTCCGCGCGATCGCCGCGGCGCATGGACTGGCCTGGTGCGACGAGCGGCGGTTCGGGCTCGATTATGCCGAGACCCTGCTGGAGTGGCGGCGCCGCTTCGACCGCGCCGCGGCGGAGCAGCGTCTGCCCGCGCGCTTCGACGCGCGCTTCCAGCAGCTGTGGCGCTATTACCTGATGTATTGCGAGGGTGGGTTCCGCGGCGGCGGGATCGACGTGCTCCAGGTCACGCTGACCCGCGACGGCTGAGCTCGGCGGGCCGGCGCCCGCGGCCTTTGATCGCGGCGGCGCGGGGCGCTAAGGCGGGCGGCATGACCGAACCCAGCGACCTGCCCTATCGTCCGTGCGCGGGCGTGATGCTGCTCAACCGCGACGGCCGCGTGTTCGTCGGGCAGCGGCTCGATAACGTGCTGGAGGCGTGGCAGATGCCCCAGGGCGGGATCGATCCGGGCGAGGAAGCGCGCGCGGCCGCGACGCGCGAATTGTGGGAGGAAACCGGCGTCGACGCGGACAAGGTGACGCTGATCGCCGAGGCGCCCGAGGAGCTGTATTACGATCTGCCGCCCGAGATGATCGGCAAGGTGTGGAAGGGCCGATATCGCGGCCAGCGCCAGCGCTGGTTCCTGTTCCGCTTCGAGGGCGAGGACGCCGACATCCGCATCGACACGCCGCATCCAGAGTTTCGCGCCTGGCGCTGGGCCGATCCGGCGGACCTGCCCGCGCTCATCGTGCCGTTCAAGGCGCAGCTCTACCGCGACGTGCTGCGCGCCTTCGCCGACCATCTCGACCTCCCCGCGGGGTGATCGCGGCCGACGCCGCGAGCACCGCGTGCGGAGGAAGCAGCCGCGCGGCCTTCAGATCCTTCCCGCTTAGGAGAGGATCGTGGCCCTACATCCGCGCGTGATGCGACGCTGCGAGCGCCATGACCATCCGGCCGGCTCGCCCACCGACGCGCCCGCCGCCCAGCGCCCGCTTCGACCCGCACCGCCCGCCCACGGCTGGCCTCGCGCCGCGGACGCGGCTAGGCTGACCCACATGGGGGAACTCACCAGAGGAGAGCGCGCCGCGATCGAGCGGCTCGACGCGGCGCGGATGCTGGCGAGGGTCGAGCGCTGGGCGGCGATCAACAGCGGCACGCGCCATCTCGCCGGCTGCGCCGCGATGGCCGACGCGCTCGCCGACGCCTTCGCCGACCTGCCCGGCACCGTGACGCTGGTCGACCCCGCCGCGGCCGAGAGCGTCGCCGCGGACGGCAGCGTCACCGCGCTGGAACATGGCCGCCACCTGCGCGTCACCGTCCGCCCCGAGGCGCGCGTCCAGCTCCTGCTGACCGGGCATCTCGACACCGTCTACCCCGTCGACCACCCCTTCCAAACGCTGACCTGGTGCGAGCCCGGCGTGCTCAACGGCCCCGGGGTCGCCGACATGAAGGGCGGGCTCGCGCTGATGCTCGAGGCGCTGCTCGCGGTGGAGGCGTCCGGCGCGGACCTCGGCTATGAGGTGATCGTCAACTCGGACGAGGAGACCGGCTCCTTCTCCTCCGCCGCGCTGCTCGCCGACGCCGCGCGCGGCAAGGTCGCCGCGCTCACCTACGAACCCGCGCTGCCCGACGGCACGCTGGCAGGCGCGCGCGGCGGCACCGGCAATTTCTCGATCGTGGTCCGCGGCCGCGCCGCGCATGCGGGCCGCAATCCCGGCGACGGGCGCAACGCCATCGTCGCCGCGAGCGCGCTGGCGCTGCGCCTCCACGCCGCGCGCACGCCGCGGCTCGCGGTCAATCCCGCGCGGATCGACGGTGGCGGGCCGAACAACGTCGTGCCCGATCTGGCGGTGCTGCGCGTCAACTTCCGCCCCGCCGATGCCGCCGAGATCGCGCGCGCGCAGGCGCTGGTCGCGCAGGCCGCGGCCGAGGTCGCCGCGGTGCATGAGGTGGAGGTCACCGTCCACGGCGGGTTCAATCGCCCGCCCAAGCCGATCGACCCCGGCGCGGCGCGGCTGTTCGCGCTGGTGCGCGACAGCGGTGCCGCGCTCGGCCAGCCGATCGCGTGGCGCGATACCGGCGGGGTGTGCGACGGCAACAACATCGCCGCCTGCGGCGTCCCCGTGGTCGACACGATGGGCGCGCGCGGCGGCGCGATCCACTCCGCCGACGAGTTCCTGATCGTCGACAGCCTGCACGAGCGGGCGGCGCTGTCGGCGGTGACGATGCTGCGGATCGCCGGGGGGGCGCTGGCATGAGCTTCGTGATCCGCGCCGCGCGCGCCGGCGACCTGGCGCATCTGTACGAGATGGCGAAGCTGACCGGGGGCGGGTTCACCAACCTGCCGCCCGACCGCACCGCGCTTGCCGCCAAGCTGGCGCGCGGCGCCGAGGCGTTCGGGCGCGACACCGCGACGCTGCGCGACGAATTGTTCGTGCTGATGCTGGAGAACACCGCCACGCGCGAGGTGCGCGGGACGTGCCAGCTGATCACCCATGTCGGGCAGAAACATCCCTTCTACAGCTATCGCATCGGCACGCTGACGCAGCACAGCCGCGAGCTGGAGCGCACCTTCCGCGCCGAGATGCTGACGCTCACCACCGATCTGGAGGGCGCGAGCGAGGTCGGCGGCCTGTTCCTCCACCCCGGTGAGCGTGCCGGCGGGCTCGGGCTGTTGCTCGCGCGCAGCCGCTACCTCTTCATCAGGGCGCACCGCCAGCGCTTCGCCGAGCGGACGCTGGCCGAGCTGCGCGGGGTGATCGACGAGGCGGGCGGCTCGCCCTTCTGGGACGGACTGGCCGGGCGCTTCTTCGGGATGAGCTTCCAGCAGGCCGACGAGTTCAACGCGATCAACGGCCACCAGTTCATCGCCGATCTCATGCCCAAGCATCCGATCTACACCGCGATGCTGACCGAGGGTGCGCGCGCCGCGATCGGCCTGCCCCATCCGTCGGGCCGCGCCGCGATGCGGATGCTCGAGCATGAGGGCTTCGCCTTCGAGAATTACGTCGACATCTTCGACGGCGGCCCGACCATGACCGCACGCACCGACCAGATCCGCACCGTGCGCGACGCGCGCGATGCCACCGTCGTGGCGGTGGAGGACGACGGTGGCGAGGGAACCGAGGCGCTGGTCGCGACCGGGCGGCTCGACGGCTTCCGCTGCGCGTATGGCGCGGTGCGTGCGCGTGACGGCGGGGTGGTGCTGGGGCGCGGCTGCGCGGCGACGCTGGGGATCGAACCCGGCGCGACGGTGAGCTGGATCGGGCGGGTGTGACGATGCTGCGCGAGATCAACTTCGACGGGATCGTCGGGCCGAGCCACAATTACGCCGGGCTCAGCCCGGGCAATCTCGCCGCCACCGCCAATGCCGGCGCGGTGGCGCATCCGCGCGCCGCCGCGCTCCAGGGCGTGGCAAAGATGCGTGCCAATCTCGCGCTCGGGCTGGTACAGGGGGTGTTGCTGCCGCACCCGCGCCCCGACCATGCGTGGCTCAAGGCGCTGCACACCGATTATGCCGCCGCGGCACCCTTCCTGCGCGCGCGCGCGCTGTCCGCCTCGGCGATGTGGGCGGCCAATGCCGCCACCGTCTCGCCCGCCGCGGACAGCGCGGACGGGCGCTGCCACCTCACCGTCGCCAATCTGGTGACGATGCCGCATCGCAGCCACGAATGGCCCGCGACGCTGGCGCAGCTCCGCCTCGCCTTCGCGCACCCCGCCTTCGCGGTCCATGCGCCGATCCCCGCCCCGTTCGGCGACGAGGGGGCGGCCAACCACATGCGGCTCGCGGCGCGGCACGACGCGCCCGGGGTCGAGGTGTTCGTCTACGGCGCCGCGGGCGGCCGCTTCCCGGCGCGCCAGCATCTGGAGGCGAGCCGCGCGGTGGCGCGCGCGCACCGGCTCGATCCCGCGCGCACGCTGTTCGTCGAACAGGCCGAGGCCGCGATCGCCGCGGGCGCCTTCCACAACGACGTGGTGGCGGTGGCGAACGAGCGCGTGCTGCTCGCGCACGAACAGGCGTTCGCGGATCGCGCCGGCTTACGATCCGCGCTGCACGCGCTGCTGCCCGAGGTCGAACTGGTCGAGGTGCCCGCCGCGGAAGCGACGCTGGAGGACGCGATCGGCTCCTACCTCTTCAACGCGCAACTCGTCACCCCGCCCGACGGTGCGACGACGCTGGTGGTGCCCGAGGAGACCCGCGCCAACCCGCGCATCTGGGGCTGGGTGCAGCGCCACCTCGCGGGCAACGGTCCGATCCGCCGCGTCGAGGTGGTCGACGTGCGCGAGTCGATGGCCAATGGCGGCGGGCCGGCGTGCCTGCGGCTGCGCGTGGTGTGCGATCCCGCGACGGTCGACCCGCGCTTCCTGGTGGACGCGGCGCGGCTCGACCGGATCGCGGCGGTGATCGAGCGGCACTGGCCCGATCGCATCGCACCCGAGTCGATCGGCGACCCGGCGCTGGTGGCGCGGATCGAGGCGGCGCGGCACGCGTTGCTCTCCGCGCTGGACCTGGACGAACTCGGCTGAACCGCGCCGGGACGGCGACCCGGCGCGACCGCTTTGAAACGACGGGCGCGCAGGAGTATGGCGTGCCGCGTTCCTGCCACGGCGAGCCAAGGACAAGGATCAGGGTGACGACCGATCACGACCGTTCGACCGCGACACGCCGCCCCCGCGGGCGCGGCGTCTGGGCGGGATTCAAGCGCCTGTTCGCGGTGAAGACGAAGTTCGAGGCGTTCCTGGTGATCTACGCGCTCGCGACCGGTGCGGTCGAGCGCGGGCTCGGCTATGTCGAGCGGCTGCCGGGAACGAGCGGCTGGCTGTTCTTCGCCGCCTGCACCGGGGTGGTGTTCATCGCGGGGGGCAAGATCCTCGACGCGGTGGAGCGCGACGAGCGCGACCGCGACAGCGGGCTCGACATCGCGCCGTGATTGCTCCCGTGGTTCCCGCCCCTGGCCGGGGCGGGAACGCGGGACGATCGCCGATCAGAACTTGATCGTGGTCGCGATCGCGATGTTGCGGCCCAGCGAGTCGTAGCGCTGCGGGATCGTGTTGCTGCGCGCGAGGCTGATGTTGTACGAGTCCGGCACGATCGGCGCCGCCTTGTCGAGCAGGTTGTTCGCGATCAGCCGCAGCGAGAACTGCTTCGACACCGCGAAGTTGAGCGCGAGATCGAAATAGTCGGCCGGGTCGACACGGTAATAGTTGGTCAGCGCGCGCTCCGGCGTGCCGCCGATCGCCTCGTCACCCGAGTTGTTGGCGTTGGTCAGCGAGCCGACGTGGCGCCAGTTGAGCGACGCGCCGAACTTCTGGTCCGGCGTGGTGTAGGTGCCGCGCAGGCCATGGCTCCACTTCGGGATCAGCTGGCCGCAGCCGTTGCCGTAATAGCCCGCGCAGTTGCGCACCGGCTGGACCGGCGAGTCCTGCCCGCCCGCGGCGGTGGTCAGCGAGCCGTTGAACGACATGTCGAAGCGGCCGACCGACTCGAGGTTGAGCGTGTACTGCGCCTGGAAGTCCCAGCCGCGCGCGATCGAGGTGTAATAGTTGGTCGTCCCCTGACGGATATAGCCGCTGTCCGACCCCGCCGCGGAGAAGAGCGTGCCGTTGGCGTTGCGCACGATGCCCGAGCAGAAGAACTGGTCGCCGCCCGACCGCAGACAGCCGTCGGTATAATAGCTGAAGTCGTTGTAGCCGAGCGAGTTGTCGATCTTGATCCGGTAACGGTCGACCGAGAAGACGAAGCCGCGGAGGAAACGCGGCTTGACCACCAGCCCATAGGTCTGGGTGTAGGCCGTCTCGGGATCCGCGGTGAAGCCGCCCGAGCGCACCGAGCAGGCCGCGGTGCCGTTGGGCGTGGTGCCGTTGCTGCACAGCAACGTCTGGCTGCCGTACAGCGCGTCGGACAGGCCGGTGGCACGGCACACCTCACGCGAGGCGACCGGCGCGCCGTAGCTCACCCCGTTGGCGCCGTTGATGACGGTCGGCGCGCAGAAGTCGTTGAACGTGCCGGCGCCGCCCGAGGCGAACTCGACGTTGGTGGCCTGGCGGATCTCCACCACGGTCGGCGCGCGCTGCGCCTTGTTGAACGAGGCGCGGAAGGTCAGGTCGCTGACCGGGGCGTAGATGCCCTCGACCTTCCAGGTGTTGAAGGTGCTCGGGTTGCTGCTGTACTTCGAGACGCGGAAGCCGCCGTTGAGCTGCACCAGCTCGGCGAAGGGCTTGTGCTCGACCAGCGGCGCCTGCACCTCGATATTGGCCTCCCACACGTCCTGGCTGAGGTACGTGTCGTTGCCGCCCAGCACGCCGCGGTAGGACGCGTCGGCGACCGACTTGAGCGTGTCCTTGCGGTACTCGGTGCCCAGCGCGATCGCGAGGCCCTGCTCGGCGAACGGCGAGGTGATGCCGTACTTGCCCAGGTCGCCGGTCATGTTGGCCTGGACGTCGTACAGCGTGCCCGTCGTCGTCGAGGTGCCCGTGCCGAACAGATAGTTGATCAGCGCCGGGTCGCTGTTGCCCGCGCTGAAGATGTCGAACGGCACGCACCCCGCCGCGCCGCTGGCGCAGGTCGGCGACGCCGCGGTGCCGCCGACGTTAACCGCCTCCTGGAGCCGCCCCGGGATGCCGAAGCTGGGCGTATAGTCCTGATGGTTGCGCGCGTAGACGCCGCCGATGTCATAGGTCCAGGCGTCGCCCACCTTGCCGCGCACGCCGCCGGTCAGCCGCACGCCGGTGTTGATGTAGGTGTCGGGACGATCGCTGCCCTCGCCGAGGCGATAGCGCACGTCGACCGGCACGCTCGTGACGCCGGCGGCGCAGCCGATCGCGCCGGCCTGCGCCGCGGACAGATACGGGTTGCCGCAATTGACGTCGACGGTGCCGCTCGCGATCGTCGGGTAATTGTTGAACGACTTGTCGCGGAACCAGATGCCCGAGGTGTAGAGCTCGGCGTCCGGCCCGAGGTCGAGGCTGGCGAACCCACCCGCGTTCACGCGCTCGGACGGCCGCTGATAGGCATAGCCGCTGAAATAGTTGGAGGCGTTGCCGCGGCCCGGGCCGAACGGCACGAAGTTGCGCGTGCCGTCGGGGTTGTTGACATATTGCGCGCCGGCGTTGGCGCCCGCGCGCGGCGTGATCAGGCCGCTGGTCGAGCTGCTCGGGGTCAGCCCGCACGACAGCGGTCCGTTGGCCTGGAGCTGGGTCAGATAGCAGCCAGCGTTCGAGCGATCGGTGAGCCCGACCTCCTCGGTATTACGATAGTTGACGAAGGCGCTCAGCCGCAGCGCGCCGTCGAACAGCTTCTTGCCCGCGGTCAGCGTCACGTCGGCGCGACCGCCGTCGTTGGTCCAGCCGCGCGGGCTGCCGAAGCCGGCCGCGCGCGCCAGTGGCGACACGATCGTGTCCTTGTTGTTGTGATTGTAGAAATTGTAATTGGCGTCGAGCTGCAGCCCCTCGAAGTCCTTCTTGAGGACGAAGTTGACCACGCCCGCGACGGCGTCGGAGCCGTACACCGAGGAAGCACCGCCGGTCAGCACGTCGACGCGCTCGAGCAGCGAGGGCGGGATGATGCCGACGTCCTGGCCGTTCTGCGTGCCCAGCCGCTTGCCATCGATCAGCACCAGCGTCCGCTCGAAGCCGAGGCTGCGCAGCTTGATGCGCTGGCGCCCGTCCGAGTCGTTGTAGGTCTGCTGGCTGTCGGGCGCGATCTGCGGCAGGCGGTTGAGCACGTCCTCGACGTTGACCGGCGCCTGCGCACGGATGTCCTGCGTCGTCACCGAGGTGATCGGCGCGGCGGAGGTGACGTTGGGGCGCTGGATGCGCGTGCCGGTGACGACCACGTCGCCGATCGAGGCGGCGGCGGGCGCCTGGTTGCCCTGCTCGCCCGCGATCGCCTCGGCGCGATCCGGGGTCGCCTGCCCCGCGGTCTGGGTCGGGTCGGCCGGGGCCGTCGCGTCCTGTGCGAAGGCCGGCGTCGCCGCCAGCAGGGCCGCGGCGAGCGCCGCCAAGGAGACATGGTGCTGCGACGACATCGACGGGACCCTCTGATTTGTTTTCATTGGTAAAGATTGCTTTCGCCCTTGTTTCATGAATTTGCCACAAAGGTCAATACCTGACAGGACCACTCACCTGACCAATGATACCGGCGGTTGCCATGGCGGGCCGATCCGTGTTTCTCGTGCGACCGCCGGGAGATGCCGGTGCGGAGGGGAATGATGACCACGAGACGATCCTTGCTGACCACGCTCGGCGCGGTCGGCGGCATGTTGCCGCTGGCCCGCGGCGCCGCCGCGGCCGCTGCCCCGGCGCGTGACGTGCGCGTGCTCTCCACCTGGGACTTCGGCGCCGCCGCCAACGCCGCCGCCTTCGCGCGGCTGCGCGCCGGCGGGTCGCTGCTCGACGCGGTCGAGGCGGGCGCGCGCGTGCCCGAGGCCGATCCGGACAACCACTCGGTCGGCTACGGCGGCTACCCCGACCGCGACGGCCATGTCACGCTCGACGCGGTGATCATGGACGATGCCGGCGCGGTCGGCGCGGTCGCCGCGCTGGAGGACACGGTCCACGCCATCTCGGTCGCGCGGCGCGTCATGGAGAAGACGCCGCACACCTTCCTGGTCGGCGAGGGCGCCACCCGCTTTGCGCGCGAGCAGGGCTTCGAGAAGGTCGACCTGCTCACGCCGCCGGCGGAGCAGGCGTGGCGCGAGTGGCTCAAGACCGCGAAGTACCAGCCCGTCGCCAACAGCGAGACCGGCACCTACGGCACCGCCGCGCCGCATCGCACGCCCGGCGGCGCGCTCGACCATGACACGATCGGGCTGCTCGCGCGCACCGCGGACGGGCGCATGGCGGGCGCCTGCACCACCTCGGGCATGGCGTTCAAGATCCGCGGGCGCGTCGGCGACTCGCCGCAGGTCGGTGCCGGCCTCTACGTCGAGCGCGGTGTCGGCGGCGCCACCTCGACCGGGGTCGGCGAGGAAGTGACTCGCGTCGCTGGCAGCGCGCGCGTGGTCGCCTCGATGCGCGCGGGCCGCTCGGCGCAGGCGGCGTGCGAGGAGGTCGTGCGCCATATCGCCGCGCTGCGCGGCGACGCGATCAAGGGTATGCAGGTCGGCTTCCTCGCGCTCGACACCAAGGGCAACGTCGGCGCCTTCTGCCTGCTGCCCGGCTTCACCTATGCGGTGACCGACGCGCGCGGGACGACCATTGTCCACCCCGCCCCGTCGCTGTTCCGCGCGTGAGGCGGCTGCTCGAGGTCTGCGTCGAGGATGCGCACGGCATCGCCGCGGCGGTGGAGGGTGGCGCCGACCGGATCGAGCTCTGCGCCGCGCTCGACGTCGGCGGCCTGACCCCCTCGCCCTCGCTCATCCGCGCCGCCGCGAGCGCACCGATCCCGGTCCACCTGCTCGTGCGGCCGCGGGCGGGCGACTTCGTCTATGACGCGGGCGAGCGACGGCTGGTCGAGGAAGACATAAGCGCCGCAGCGGACGCCGGGCTCGCCGGCGTGGTAATTGGCGCCAACGCGCGCGACGGCACGCTCGACATCGACTGCCTCGCGCACTGGGCGGACGTGGCGCGCGAGCGAGCGTTGTCCCTGACGCTACACCGCGCCTTCGACCTCACCCCCGACCCGCTCGAAGCGCTCGAGCAGGCGGTGACGCTCGGCTTCGATCGGATCCTCACCTCGGGCGGTGCGCCCCGCGCAGTCGAGGCAATCGACACGCTGACGTCGCTGGTCGCCGCGGCCGGCACCCGCATCACCGTGCTCGTCGGCAGCGGCGTGTCGCCGGCGACCCTGCCGGCGCTGCTCGCCACCGGGGCGCGCGAGGTCCATGCCTCGTGTCGGGTCGCCCGCGCCGACACCGCTGACGCCACGCTGCGCCGCTTCGGCTTCGTCGCCGAGACCAGCTACGCGACCGATCCGGCGACGGTCGCCCGCCTCGCCGCGATGCTGCGCGACGAGGCCGCTTGAACAATACCAATTTATAACTTAACCCTCTGGGAAACGCCGTCGCGGTCCCGCGCGGCAGGGGAGCCCAGCATGATCGCGACGACCGACCAGCCACCGGCCCAGGACGCGAACGCCACGCTGATGCACGCCGAGGCGGCCGAGGCGGGCGCCGCGGTCGCACGGCTGCTCGCGGCCAATCGCGCGACGCTCGCCGCACTCGGCGAGCGGCTCCGCGCCGCCCCGCCGGCGGTGGTCGTCACCTGCGCGCGCGGCTCGTCGGATCACGCCGCGACCTATGGCAAATATCTGATCGAGACGTTCGTCGGCGTGCCCGTCGCCTCCGCCGCCCCCTCGGTCGCCTCGGTCTATGCCGCTGACGTCGCCCCCTCCGGCGGCCTCTGCATCGCGATCTCGCAGAGCGGGCGCAGCCCCGACCTGCTCGCCAGCGTCGCCGCGCAGAAGGCGGCCGGCGCGCACGTCGTCGCGCTGGTCAACGACACGACCTCCCCGCTCGCCGAGACCGCGGACACGCTGGTGCCGCTGATGGCCGGGCCGGAACGCTCGGTCGCCGCGACCAAGTCGTACATCGCCGCGCTCGCCGCGCTGGCGCTGCTCACCGCCGAGTGGAGCCAGGATGCCGCGCTCACCGAAGCGCTCGATCGCCTGCCCGAGCGGCTCGGTGCCGCCTGGGCGCTCGACTGGAGCGGCGTGGTCGAGCTGCTGCGCGACGCCAGCAACCTGTTCGTGATCGGTCGCGGCCTCGGCTTCGGCATCGCGCAGGAGGCGGCGCTCAAGCTGAAGGAGACCTGCGCGCTCCACGCCGAGGCGTTCAGCAGCGCCGAGGTTCGCCACGGCCCGATGGCGATCGTCGACGCCGGCTTCCCGCTGATCGCCTTCGCCACCTCGGACCAGGCCGGCGACGGCGTGCGCGAGGCGGCGGCCGAGTTCGCGCAGCGTGACGCGCGCGTCGCGCTCGCCGATGCCGCGCAGGACGGCGCGGGCAGCCCCGCGGCGCTGCGCGACCATCCCGCGCTCGAGCCCGTGCTGATGATCCAGAGCTTCTACCGCATGGCGAACGCGCTCTCGGTCGCGCGCGGGCTCGATCCCGACTCACCGCGCCATCTCAGCAAGGTCACCAAGACGCTATGACGACGCACAGCTTCCGCAACGGCCGGATCGCGACGCGCGACGGCGTGCTCGACGCGGCGACGATCGAGGTCGCCGCCGACGGCACGATCGCGGCGCTGCGCGCCGGCGCCGAGCGCGAGGCGGTCGATCTCGCCGGCGGCTGGGTGATGCCGGGCTTCATCGACACCCAGGTCAACGGCGGCGGCGGCGTGCTGTTCAACGACACGCCGACGGTCGAGGGCATCGCCGCGATCGGCGCGGCGCATGCGCCCTACGGCACCACCGGCTTCATGCCGACACTGATCAGCGATCGCCCGGCGGTGATCGCGCGCGGGCTCGACGCCGTCGACGCGGCGATCGAAGCGGGCGTGCCCGGCGTGCTCGGCACCCACGTCGAGGGGCCGGTGCTGAGCCTCGCGCGCAAGGGCATCCACGATCCCGCGCGCTTCCAGCCGCTCGACGACGAGCTGATGGCGCTGCTGCTCCGGCCGCGCCGCGGCGTGGTGATGGTGACGCTGGCGCCCGAGCGCGTGACCGCCGAGCAGATCGCCACGCTGGCGCGGGCGGGCGTGCGCGTCTGCCTCGGCCACACCGACGCCGATTACGCCACCGCCACCGCCGCCTTCGCCGCGGGCGCGACCGGCGTGACGCATCTCTTCAACGCGATGTCGCCGCTGGTGCATCGCGCCCCCGGCGTGGTCGGCGCGTCGCTCGACGACCAGCATGCCTGGTGCGGGATCATCGTCGACGGCTTCCACGTCGACGATGCGGCGCTGCGCATCGCGCTACGCGCGCGTCCGGTCGACCGCTTCATGCTGGTGTCGGACGCGATGCCGTGCGTCGGCGCGGCGCGGAAGGATTTCGTCCTTCAGGGCAAGCCGATCCACGTCGAGGACGGCCGCTGCGTCGGCGCCGACGGCACGCTCGCCGGCTCGGACCTCGACATGGCGGGCGCGGTCCGCAACGCCGTCCAGCGGCTCGGCCTCGCGCCCGAGATCGCGGCGGCGCTGGCGGCGACCAGCCCCGCGGCCTTCCTCGGCCTGGAGGCGGAGCGCGGCGCGCTCGCCGCCGGGCTGCGCGCCGACTGGGTGCGGCTCGACGCCGACCTTCAGCCGCTCGGCACCTGGGTCGGCGGCGAGGAGCGCGTCGTGCTGCCGCGGCAGGCGCACGGCGAGCCCGTCACCTGACTTCTCCTCATCCCCCGTTCGGAGCATCCATGGCCACCATCTCGCTGACCGCACCATTGGAGGGCTGGGTCAGCCCGCTCGACGAGGTCGTCGACGCGGTCTTCGCGGAGCGGATGCTGGGAGACGGGCTGGCGATCGACCCGACCGGCGACGTGCTCGTCGCGCCGTGCGACGCGCGCGTGCTGGTGGTGCAGCCGAGCGGGCACGCGATCACGCTGGAGACGCCCGAGGGGGCGCAGCTGCTGATCCATCTCGGCATCGACACGGTCGCGCTCGACGGGCGCGGGTTCGAGCCCCTGGTGGCGGCGGGGGCGACGGTGACACGCGGCGAGCCGCTGATCCGCTTCGACCTCGACCTGATCGTGCGCGAGGCGCAGGCGGCGATCACGCCGGTGATCGTCACCAACGGCGAGCGCTTCGCCATCGCCGGGCGTGCCGAGACCGGGGCGGTGGCGATCGGCGCGCCGCTGCTCACGCTGGTGGCGCGCGAGGCCGCGGCGGTGGAGGATGCGAGCGACGGCCCGACAGTCCGCCGCGCCGTCACCGTGGCGCTGTCGCACGGCATCCACGCCCGTCCCGCCGCCAAGATCGCGGCGGCGGCCAAGACCTTCTCCGCCGAGGTCACGCTCACCAAGGGCGAGCGCTCAGCCAGCGCGCGCAGCCCGGTCGGTCTGCTCTCGCTGATCGTCGCGCACCTTGACGAGCTGACGATCGAGGCGCGCGGTGTGGACGCCGAGGCGGCGGTCACCGCCATCGCCGAGCTGCTCGCCACCGATCTCGACGAGGGCGCGCCCGCGCCCTCGCCCGCTCCCGCCCCGGCGAAGCCGCGCAGGGTACCGGTGGGCGCCATCGCCGGCGTCACCGCATCCCCCGGTCTCGCGATCGGCGCCGTCGCGCGCTGGCAGGTGCGCGACCTCGACGTCCCGACCACCGGCGTCGGCATCGCCGCCGAGGAGGCGTGCTTCGAGTCGGCGCGCGCCGCGCTCGCCGACGACCTCGCCGCGCGCTCGGCGGGAGCGACCGGGCCGGCGCGCGCGATCTTCCAGGCGCATGCCGACATGCTCGCCGACCCGGCACTGCTCGACGCCGCCCACCGCGCGATCACGGGTGGAGCGAGCGCGGCGCAGGCGTGGCGCGACGCCATCCGCCCGCAGGCCGAGGCGCTGCGCGCCGGCGGCGACCCGCGGCTGGCCGAGCGCGCGGACGACATGCGCGACCTCGAGCGCCAGCTGATCGCGCGGCTGATGGGGGTGGAACAGGAGGCGGCGACGCTGCCCGAGGGCGCGATCGTGCTCGCCGACGACCTGCTGCCGTCGCAACTGATGGCGCTCGACCTCGATCGGGTGGCAGGGCTCGCGATCGAGCGCGGCGGCCCGACCTCGCACGTCGCGATCCTGGCCGCCTCGCGCGGACTGCCCGCGCTGGTGGCGTTGGGTGCGGCGGTACGCGACCTGGCCGAGGGCACCCGCGTCGTGCTCGACGCGAGCGAGGGTCTGCTCCATGTCGCGCCGTCGCCCGAGCTCGTCGCTGACGCCGAGGCGCGCCTCGCCGCGGTCGCCGAGCGCCGCGCCGCCGCGCGCGCGCGCGCCGCCGAGGAATGCCGCACCGCCGACGGCACGCGGATCGAGGTGGTCGCCAACTGCGGCTCGGCCGAGGATGCGCGCGTCGCCGCCGCCAACGGTGCCGAGGGCTGCGGGCTGCTGCGCACCGAATTGCTGTTCCTCGACCGCGCCACCGCCCCCGACGTCGCCGAGCAGACCGCGGCCTATCAGTCGGTCGCCGACGCGCTGGCGGGCAAGCCGGTGATCGTCCGCCTGCTCGACATCGGCGGCGACAAGCCCGCGCCCTATCTGCCGATCGGCCCGGAAGAGAACCCGGCGCTCGGCCTGCGCGGCATCCGCGTCGGGCTGGCGCACCCGGATATCCTCGACGATCAGCTGCGCGCGATCCTCGCGGTCCGCCCCGTCGGCCAGTGCCGCATCATGGTGCCGATGGTGGTCGGGCTCGACGAGCTGCGCCAGGTGCGCGCCGCGCTCGACCGCGTCGGGGGTGGCGACGGGGTCGAGCTCGGCATCATGGTCGAGACGCCTGCCGCGGCGGTGACCGCGGCGCAGCTCGCGCGCGAGGCCGATTTCCTGTCGATCGGCACCAACGATCTCACCCAATATGCGCTGGCGATGGATCGCGGCAACGCCGCGGTCGCGGGCGCGCTCGACGGCCTCCACCCCGCGGTGCTGCGCCTGATCGAGCAGACCGTCGCGGGCGGCGCGCGCCACGCGCGCTGGACCGGCGTGTGCGGCGGGCTCGCCTCCGACCCGCTCGCGGTACCGATCCTGGTCGGGCTCGGCGTCACCGAGCTGTCGGTCGCGCCCGCCGCGGTCGCCGACATCAAGGCGCTGGTGCGCGACCTCGACATGATCCGCGCGCGCGACCACGCCCGCGCCGCGCTCGACTGCGCGGGTGCCGCCGAGGTCCGCCAGCTAGCACGGGAGTTCGCACGATGAAGTCGATCCTGGGAACGCTCCAGCCGCTCGGCCGCGCCTTGATGCTGCCGATCGCGGTGCTGCCGATCGCCGGCCTGCTGCTGCGCCTCGGCCAGCCCGATCTGCTGAACATCGCCTTCGTCAGCGCCGCGGGCGACGCCATCTTCAACCATCTCGGGCTACTGTTCGCGATCGGCGTCTCCACCGGCTTCGCGCGCGACGGTAATGGCGCCGCCTGCCTCGCCGGCATGGTGTGCTTCCTCGTCGCCACCGAGGCGAGCAAGGTGCTGCTCACCGTACCGCCCGAAGTCACCGCAGGGCTGAGCGGCGCGAGCGTCGACCTCGCGGTCGCGGCGTGGAAGGCCAAGGCGATCGCCCGGCTCGACGTGCCGATCGGGATCATCTCGGGGCTGGTCGGCGGCGGGTTCTACAACCGCTTCTCGACCGTGAAGCTGCCCGAGTATCTCGCCTTCTTCGGCGGGCGGCGGTTCGTGCCGATCGTCAGCGGCGTCGCCGGGCTGGTGCTGGCGGTCGCGGTCGGGCTCGGCTTCGCGGGGATCAGCAGCGGGATCGACCAGCTGAGCTACGCCATCACCGGCGCGGGCAGCGTCGGGCTGTTCCTGTTCGGGCTGCTCAACCGATTGCTGCTCGTCACCGGATTACACCATCTGATCAACAACATCGCCTGGTTCGTGATGGGCGACTATCATGGCGCCAACGGCGACCTGCGGCGCTTCTTTGCGGGTGACCCAAGCGCGGGCGCGTTCATGGCGGGCTTCTTCCCGATCATGATGTTCGGCCTGCCCGCCGCCTGTCTCGCGATGTACCACGCCGCGCCGCGCGACCGGCGCAAGGAAGTGGGCGGCATGCTGTTCAGCCTGGCGCTGACCTCGGCGCTGACCGGCGTGACCGAGCCGATCGAGTTCAGCTTCATGTTCCTCGCGCCCGTGCTCTACGCGGTTCACGCGGTGCTGACCGGACTGTCGATGGCGCTGATGGCGGCGCTGGGGGTGAAGCTGGGCTTCGGCTTCTCCGCCGGGCTGCTCGACTATGTGCTCAACTTCTCCAAGGCGACGCGGCCGCTGCTGCTGCTGCCGGTCGGCGCGGTCTACGCCTTGCTCTATTACGGGCTGTTCCGCTTCTTTATCGCCAGGCTCAACCTCAAGACGCCGGGGCGCGACGACGCCCCCGCGGCGGCCGCGGCGCCGGTCGCGGTGGGCGAGCGCGGTGCGGCGTTCGCGCGCGCGCTCGGCGGGGGCGCCAACCTCACCAACGTCGGCGCCTGCACCACCCGGCTGCGGCTCGGTGTGCGCGATCAGGCGGCGGTGGACGAGGCCGCGCTCAAGGCGCTCGGCGCGCGCGGCGTGATCCGCCCCTCCCCGACCGCGCTCCAGGTGGTGCTCGGCCCGATCGCCGACAGCGTCGCGGTCGAGATCCGCGACGCGCTGGCGGCCGGGGGCGGTGTCGCGGTGGCGATCACGGAGGAGCCCGCCGCGGCACACGCGACGGTGACGCTGGCGCCGGCGCTGCTGGCGGCACTCGGCGGGGTGGGCAACGTGCGCGGCGCGAGCGTCCATGCCGGGCGCGTCCGCGTCGAGGTCGGTGCTGCCGCGATCGACGAGGCCGCGCTGCGCGGCGCGGGCGTGCGCGGGCTGGCGCGGCCGGCCGAAGGTGTCGTCCATCTGCTAGCGCGTGAGCCGGAGACCTTGCTGGGCTGAGCCTCGCGCCGCGGCGCGAGCGCGCGGCCCGCGCTGACCCGATCAGTCCAGCCCGCGCGTGCGCCCAGAAGGATCGAAGCGTCGGGGCGCGGCGGAGCGGGCGGCGGGCACGAACCCCCTGACCGCCTCGCCGTCGTCATGAGGCGGAGCCGTCTCTGGACCGCGCCGCTCCCCGTCCGCGCGCTTGGCTGAGTCACCCACGCCGACCCGTGCTCCCGCGCCGCGGTGGCCGGAGCACGCTGCCGCGTCAGCTGAGCGGGATCAGACTTAGGCCGCGCCCAGCGTCACCTTGCCCGCGATCCCCGCGGGTTCGGCACCGCCCTCCACCAACAGCAGCACGACCCGCTCGCCCGCTCCCGCGGGGACGCGCGCTTCGAGCGGTGCAGGCGCCGCGTCGCGCTTGGACGCGATGGGACGGCCGTCGACGAGCAGCTCGGCGCGACCCGCTACCTTGTCGAAGCGGATCACCCCGCCCTCGGCACCGACGCGCCGCCACGGCGTCACGACCGCCCGCCACGCGCGCCAGCCGCCGCCTGCGACCAGCGCGCCGGCGCGAACGAACGCCCAACTGTTGTTGTCCCCGTCGGGCGGCGCCACGTCCGCCGGGGGACGCTGTGACAGCGCGGGCGAACGGCGCCACTCCGCGAGTGGCTGGGCGCGGCGCTGCTCCGGCCAGTTCGGCACCGGTGCCAGCGCCCGCCGCGCGATGCTGACGCGGGCGCCGCGCAGGCCCGGCGCGCTCGCCGCCAGCGTCGCCGCGCCCGCGCCCGTCGCCGCGCGCACGATCACCTGGGCCAAACCGTTGAACAAGCTGCGTGACCCACCCTGCTCGGGCTCGTGGCTGTTGGGGTCACCGTTGCCGAGGCCGATGATCTCCGCACCCTCGATCGTGAAGCGGACGGGAAGGTTCGCGGTCGGGACGTGGCGCCCGCGCGAGTCGACCGCGTCGACCGTCACCGCGACCGCGTCCTCGCCATCACCCAGCATCACCCGCCGCGCCGGGGTGAGCCGCAGCGCCACTGCCGCCCCCGCCGTCTCGTGCGCCGCCGTCGCCACCGCGCGCCCGCCGCGCCGCGCCACCGCCTCGATGCGGCCGGGGGCATAGGGTACCTGCCACTCGTTGCCCATGATCCGGTCGACGCGCTGCGTGCCGAGCGCGCGGCCGTTGAGCGACAGCGTCACCTCCTCGGCATTGCTCATCACCAGCACGCGGACGGGCTGGCCCTCGCGTCCCGGCCAGGTCCAGTGCGGCGCGATGCTCACCACCGCGGCGTCGTCGATCCAGTGGGCACGGTGGATGTCATAGGCGGTCTTGGGGAAACCGCAGAGGTCCATGATGCCGAAGAAGCTGGAGATCGTCGGCCAGGCATAGGGCGTCGGCTCGCCGTGATAGTCGAAGCCGGTCCAGGTGAAGCCGCCCGCGACGAAGCGCCGCTCCGCGATCGCGCGCCAGGTCGCGCGGTGCGTCCCGCCCCAGCTCGCCGCCTCGTCGTCGTAGGAGGAGATGACGTGGCGCGCGGGGTCGCTGGCATAAGCGCCGCGCGTCTCGAACGCGCTGGTGTCCTCCGAGCTGGTCATCGCGCGCGTCGGGAAGAGCTGGTGGAAGCGGTCGTAGTCGCCCTGATAGTAATTGAAGCCGGTGACATCGACGACGCTCGACACGCTGTCGGGCTCGAAGAAGGCGCCGTTCATCGCCGCGGTGACCGGGCGGGCGTCGTCGAGCGCACGGACCGCATGCGCCATCCGCCGCACCATCTCGACACCCGCGGGAGTGCCCTGCATCGGTTCCTCGTTGAAGACCGACCAGAGGATCACCGAGGGATGGTTGCGGTCGCGCCGTACCAGCCATTGCAGCTGCGCCATGTAATCGGGCGCGGGGTTGAATTGGCGGTTCTCGTCCATGACGAGGAAGCCCATCTCGTCGCACAGGTCGAGGAACTCGGCCGCGGGGGCGTTGTGCGAGCAGCGGATCGCGTTGCAGCCGATCGCCTTGAGCCGCTCGAGCCGCCAGCGATGCAGCGCGTCGGGCACGGCGACGCCGACCCCGGCATGGTCCTGGTGGAGGCAGACGCCCTTGAGCTTGACCGGCCGGTCGTTGAGGAAGAAGCCCTGCTCGGCGTCGAAGCGCGCGGTGCGGAAGCCGATCCGGGTGCGGCGCTCGTCGGTGATCCCGTCGCCGGTGACGCGCGTGACGACGGTATAGAGCGTCGGACGCTCGACCGACCATGATAGCGGCGCGCCGGCCGCGAGCGACAGGCGCGCCTCCGTCTCGTCGAGCGCGGTGACGGTCGCGTCAGTGGCCGCGCGTGCGACCTCGCGCCCGGCGGGATCGAGCAGCCGCGCCTCGACGCGCACCGCGCGATCGTCGCGCGCGACGCTGGCGAGCGTCACCGCCACCGGCACCTGCCACGCGCCGTCCGCGCCGCGGCGCGGGTCGCAATGGACGCCGTCGCTCGCGATCGAGACCGGCGGGCGGCGCACCAGCCAGGCGTGGCGATAGAGGCCCGCGCCCTCATACCACCAGCCTTCCATCGCCTCGGCGTCGACGCGGATCGCGACGGTGTTGAGCTCGTCGCCGAAGCGCGCGAACGGCGTCAGGTCGACGTAGACGCCGGTGTAGCCCGACCAATGGTGCGCCACGACGCTGCCGTTGACCCAGATCGTCGCGTTGGTGGCGATGCCGTCGAAGTGCAACTCCCAACGCTGCCCGCGGTCGCGCGCGTCGAGCGCGAAGTGGCGGCGGTACCAGCCGATCCCGCGCGGGCGATAGCCCTGCGCGACATTGGCACTCGCCACGAAGGGCTGCGCCGCGGCCCAGTCGTGCGGCAGGCGCACGCGTTGCCAGTCGCTGTCGTCATAGTCGATCGCGGCCGCGCCTTGCGCGTTGCCGGCCTTGACGCTGAGATAGGTGGCATTGTGCGTGTCGAGCCGCGGCGGCGCGACGTCGCCCTCGTGAAACAGCCAGCCGCGCTCGAGCCGGATGCGCGAGGGATCGCCGACGAAGGCGGGCGGCGGCAGCGCGTCGGTCGGCGCGGGCATCGGCAGCCCGTCGCCGGCAGCGCGACGCGCGGCCGGCGCGGCAGCGAGCGGCGCGCCCGCGACGGTGGCGAGCGCGGCGGTACCGCACAGCAGGTCACGACGCCGCATCAGAGATCGGACAATTCGGCCACGAAGTCGTAGGCGTCGCCGCGATAATAAGAGCGGGTGAATTCCACCGCGCGCCCGTCGCGCAGGAAGCCGCGCCGCTCGATCAGCAGCCCGGCATGGCCCGATTCGACACCCAGCATCCGCGCGTGCTCACCGCCGAACGGCACCGCGCGCAACCGCTGGAGCGCGCGCGCCGGCCGACTGCCCGCCGCCTGAAGCGCGGTATAGAGCGAGTCCCCCACCGCCTCGGCCGAGGGCAGGCAATAGCCGGCGATGGTCGACAGCTCGAGCGCCATCGGCTCGTCGTCGGCGCTGCGCAGCCGGTGGAAGCGGTACACCGCCGCGCCGGGGGAGAGGCCGAGCGCCATCGATTCCTCCGGGCTCACCGTGCCCGCGGCGCGCAGGATCCACTGGCTCGACGCGGTCTTGCCGCGCGCCGCCATATCCTCGGTGAAGGAGGACAGCTTGGAGAAGCTCTTCTCGACGCGGCCCGCGACGAAGGTGCCCGCGCCGCGACGGCGCGTCAGCAGCCCCTCCTCGACCAGACCGCCGATCGCCTTGCGCACCGTGATGCGCGACACGTCATATTCGGTCGCGAGATCGCGCTCCGCCGGGATCGCGTCACCCTGTTGCAGCTTGCCGCCGCCGATGCCGTCGCGGATCACTTGCTGGAGCTGGAGATAGAGCGGCGCCGCATTGCCGCGTCGAAACTTCCCGATCTCGTCGGCGAACCCCATCAGTCTCTCCCCCTTGGCCGCGCGAGCGGCCCGAACGATCGAGCGTACCGGAACGACACCGCAGTCACAATCGCCGCTGCTTCAATCTCATAACCATTTGCGTGCCACCCCGCCGCGCCCGCGCGCCTGAACGAGCGACGGCTCGGATCTCGGTCACTGCAATAAATATAAATCGTGCCTCGTCTGAGGCTTAGCGGATAGGCCCAAATTCGTCACCAAAGTGAAATTTTTTGTCGCAGGATTGGTATACTTTGGTTATACCAACATTGAATCGCCAGAATGGGTCGAACCCACCGACGCGGTCGCAGGGACGAACGAGGGCTTTCACGCGAGCGGACGGCCGAAGCCGCACCGCCAGAGGGGAAAACGATATGAAGCATCTGCGGCAATTGGTCCTATTGTCGACCGCGCTGACCGGCCTCGCAGGCGCCGCTCAGGCGCAACAGACGCCCCCGTCGACCACCGCGCCCAGCGAGGCGGCGCCCCCTTCCGCGGATCAGACCGACGCGACCGGCGAGGACGTCGTCGTCACCGGCTATGCGCGCAGCCTGCGTCAGGCGATCGAGGTGAAGCGCAGCGCCAACGCGGTGGTGGACGCGATCTCCGCCGAGGACATCGGCAAGTTCCCCGATCGCAACGTGGCGGAATCGCTGTCGCACATCCCCGGCGTCTCGATCGACCGGCGCTTCGGCGAGGGCGAGAAGGTCGCGATCCTCGGCACCGACCCGGCGCTCAACCGCATGCTGGTCGACGGTCACGCGCTCGCCTCGGCCGACTGGGGCGGCAACGACAATGATCCCAGCAGCCGTACCTTCAACTATTCGCTGCTCGCCCCCGAGCTGGTCGACCGGCTCGAGGTCTACAAATCGCCCGAGGCGCGGATCGAGGAAGGCAGCCTCGGCGGCACCGTGATCGTGCGCACGCGCCGGCCGCTGGAGCTGGAGAAGAACAGCGTCTTCGCCTCGGGCGGCTATACGTACAACGACCGCGCCGACAAGGGCAGCATCCGCGGCTCGGGGCTCTACAGCTGGAGGAACGACGCCGAGACCTTCGGCTTCCTGATCGCGGCGACCTACGACAAGCAGAATCTGGTGCGATCGGGCGTCGAATTCTTCGGCTATGACAATGCCAACGGCAGCGGCAGCCCGTTCCTGACGACCAATGCCGCGGGCCAGCGCGTGCTCAAGAACCCCAATGCGGTGATCACGGGCGGCACCGCCGCCGACCTCGACAAGGCGGCCTCCCCCTTCGGCATCAACTACGCCTATTTTCAGCAGCAGCGCGAGCGCGCCAGCGTCGCGGGCACGGTGCAGTTCCGCCCCGCGGACGGCTTGACGCTGACGCTCAACGGCCTGCACATCGACGGCAATTACAACAATTACAGCCAGGCGATGTACACCATCCCGGGCGCCTGGACCGGGGACGTGCTGCAATCGGCGACGGTGGCGAACGGCGTGGTGACCGACGCGGTCTTCGGCGCCGCCACCAGCCAGAGCGCGCAGCTCGACACGCTGGTGCGCAAGACCAAGCTCAAGACCGACAATCTCAACTTCTTCGCCGACTGGGAGGGCGACGACGGCGCCAAGGTGTCGTTCGCGGCCGGCTGGAGCAAGGCCAAGGGCGGGCGCAACCCCGAATATCTGTTCAACGTCCAGACCAAGTCGCCGTTCAGCTATTCGATCACGCCGACCTCGGCGGACGTGAACTTCACCCAGGACATCACCAACCCGGCCGTCTATTTCAGCAACCCGAACAACACCAACGCCTTCATCGAGGGGGATCCGGTGATCGTCGGCGGGCGGCAGCTCGTCGCGGCGCAGATCGGCGGGCTCGACTATAGCGTCACGATCGACCGCGACATTTTCGGCGGGTTCGACGCCACGATCCCGCTCGGCGGCGTGTTCAAGGAACTGCTGCTCGGCGCGCGCGTGACCGACCACGTCAACCGCATCAACGCGCGCGGCATCAACACCTATCTCCAGGAATCGCGCCTCGGGTCCGGACTGGGGGTCGACACCGGGGTGACGCCGGACGGCATCTTCGACGGCACCGGCGGCAGCGGCACCGCGACGCGCTTCCTCAACCTGTCCGAACAGGCGGTGATCGATATCCTCGCCAACGCGATCAACACGCCGCTGGTGGAGAAGGTCGGCGCCTCGACCAGCGTGACGGAGCGGACCGCGGCGAGCTATCTCCAGCTCAACTTCGACCAGGGGCCGGTGCGCGGCAACATCGGCGGGCGCATGGTCTATACGAGGGACATATCCCGCTACGCGCTCACGCTGGCGACCGACCCCAATAGCACCGTGCCGGTAAAGCCGGTGCCCACCAGCACCTCGACCGACTATCTCAAGTTCCTCCCCAACGTGAACATCGCCTGGGAGATCACGCCGCAGTTGATCCTGCGCGGCGCCGCCGCCAAGGTCATCTCGCGACCGCGCTATCAGGATCTGGCGGCGACCACCTCGCAGAACGACGTCACCTTCGACGCGGGCGGCGGCAACCCGACGCTGCGTCCCTATGAGGCGACCAATTACGAGATCACCGCGGAATATTATCCCACCGCCGGCGCGCTGCTGTCACTCGAACTGTATCGGCGCGATATCTCCAATTACATCCTCAACATCCGCGAGCAGGGCCAGTCCTTCTACAATTCGCTGCTGGGGCGGGTGGTGAACACCTATACCGTCCAGCGACCGGTCAATGCCGGCAGCGCGCAGGTCAACGGCGTCTTGGTCAACGGTCAGGCCGAGATCTGGGGCGGGTTCGGCATCCAGGCCAATTATTCCTATCAGGACAGCAAGACCGACCCGGTGCCGGGCGTGAACGCGACCTTCGACCTGCCCTATCTGTCGAAGCACACCGTCAACGTGATCCCCTATTTCGAGAGCGGACCGTTCCAGGCGCGGGTGAGCTACAACTACCGGACGGATTATTTCCGCACGATCGGCCGGCTCGGTTCGCCCGAGAAAGTGGCGCCTTATCATCAGCTCGATGCCTCGGCCTCGATCAACCTCAACAAGAACATCATCCTGACGTTCAACGCGCAGAACCTGCTGGACGAGACCTATCTCCAGTACAGCAACACGCGCGACCGGCCGTCGGCCTTCTACAAGAACGGGCGGACCTTCGTGGGGAGCGTCTCGTTCCGGATGTGAACGACCGACGTCGAGTCGTGTCACCCCCGGCGGGCGCAGGCGGGCGGGGCGATCCCCGTACCGCCCGGCTCCCGCCGGGGAACAGGCGACAGGATGGAAAGTATCGGGCGGCGCGCACCTTCTCGGGTGTGCGCCGTCTTTTTATGGCCGGGGCATGGACGCCCGCGGATCGATCCGCCATGATACCTTCTAATACCAAAACGTAACCAAGGGGTGGGCATGATCCGCAGCACGCTGGGGGCCTCGATCGGGGCGGCATTGGTGATCGCGGCGCCGGCGACGGCGCAGCGTGCCGGCGCGGGCGACCTGCCGAAATTGCTGCCGATGCCCAAGACGATCGCGCGGGGATCGGGCACGCTGACCGTCGCCGCCGGCACCGGCGTCGTCGCCGAGACTCCTCTCGCCCAGCCCGCCGCCGCGCTGCTGATCGATCACGTCCGCACCGCGCGCGGCATCGCGCTCGCCCCCGCCGAGGCCGCGACCGCCCGCATCCGCTTCGTCGCCGACCCCGCGATCAAGGGCGACGAGGCCTATCGCCTCTCCGTCGCGCGCGACGGCGTCCGCGTCGCCGCCTCCGCCGCGCCGGGCTTCGTCCACGGCGCGATGACGCTGGTGCAGCTGCTCAGCCCGGACGCGCGCGTCGGCCAGCCCGTGCGCGTCCCCGCGATGACGATCGAGGACTCGCCGCGCTTCGCCTGGCGCGGGCTCATGCTCGACACCGCGCGCCACTTCCTCCCGCTCCCCGAGGTCGAGAAGATCGTCGACCAGATGGCCGCGGTGAAGCTCAACACGCTCCACCTCCATCTCAGCGACGACCAGGGCTGGCGCTTCGAGGTGAAGCGCTACCCCAAGCTCACCGAGGTCGGCGCGTGGCGCACCCCGCCCTCCACCGGCGGCGCGGCGCCGACGCAGCGCTACGGCGGCTTCTACACGCAGGACGAGCTGCGCGGCCTGGTGCGCTACGCCGCCGACCGCGGCATCACGATCGTCCCCGAGGTTGACCTGCCCGGCCACGCTCAGGCGCTGGTCGCGGCCTATCCCGAGTTCGGCGTGCTGGGTGACCGGCCCGAGACGGGCAACGGCTGGGGCATCTTCCCCTATCTGCTCAACCCCGGCCCCGAGGGGGTCGCCTTCGTCAAGCAGGTGCTCGACGAGCTGATCGACGTCTTCCCCGGCACCTATGTCCATCTCGGCGGCGACGAGGCGGTGAAGGACCAGTGGGAGCGCAGCCCCGCGGTGCAGGCGCAGATCAGGGCGCTCAACCTCAAGGACGAGAACGCGCTGCAGAGCTGGCTGATCGACGAGCTCGGCACCTATCTGTCGAGCAAGGGTCGGCGGCTGATCGGCTGGGACGAGATCCTCGAGGGCGGCCTGCCGCCGTCCGCCTCGGTGATGTCGTGGCGCGGCGAGAAGGGTGCGGTCGACGCCGCCAACCAGAACCACGACGTCGTGCTCTCGCCCGCGCCGACGATGTACATCAACTATCTCCAGAGCCACCGCGCCGACGAGCCGCCCGGCCCGATCCAGGTGCAGACGCTCGCCGACACCTATGCCTATGAGCCGATGCCCAAGGGGCTCGACCCGGCCAAGGCGGGCCATGTGCTCGGCGCGCAGATGAACCTGTGGAGCGAATATCTCGTCACGCCCTATCAGTATCAGCACTCGATCTTCCCGCGCCTCGCCGCGCTGGCGGAGAACAGCTGGATCGAGCGGCCGCGCGACTTCGCCGGCTTCCTGACGCGGCTCCAGCCGCAGGTGGCGCGCTGGAAGCGCGGCGGGGTCGAGGTGGCGGACTCCAGCGCCGCGGTCGACTTCCGGGTCGCGGGCACGCGCGGCGAGGTGCTGCGCGGCAAGCGGGTGAACCTGACCCTCGCGCAGGACGCGCCGCAGGGGACGATCCGCTACACGCTCGACGGCTCGGCGCCGACGCCCAGGTCGCGCCGCTACACTGCGCCGCTGTCGCTGCCGTTCGGGCAGACGGTGCGCGCCGCGCCGTTCGACGCCGCCGGCACCGCGCTCGCCGCGCCCCGAGCGTTCGACACGGGCCGCGAGGCGCTGCTCACGCGCGTGTCGGGCGAGATGGCGGCCTGCCCCGGCGAGACGCGCGGGCTGCGCGTGCCGCTCACCGCCGACGCGACCGGCAACACGCCGACCTTCGACGTCAACATCTTCAACCTGTGCAGCGTCTACCCCGCCGCGCCGCTCGACGTGGCGGGTGGCTTCACCGTCGAGGTCGCTCGGCTCGCGCGCAATCACGGGCTGGCACATGATTTCGACAAGGTGCGTCGCCATTTCAACGTGACTCCCCACGGCGAGCTGCTGGTGATGCTCGGCTGCCCCGCGATGAAGGACGGCAAGCCCGTGCCCGACGCGCCCCGCCCCGCGATCGTCGCGAGCTTCCCGCTGCCCGATCCCGCGAGTTCGCCGCAGCGGCAGCGCTTCACCGGCACGCTGCCGGCGATGGACGGCGACCGCGACCTCTGCTTCCAGTTCACCTCCCCGCTCACCGAGCCGCTCTACGCGGTCGAGCGGGTCAGCCTCACGGACCGCCGTTGATGCGTCGTACCGCCCTGCTCTGCCTGCCGCTTCTGTTCCTCGCCGGCGCCGCGGCCGCCGCTCCCAAGACCGTTACCCCGCTCGACACCGGCTGGCGCGTGCGCATCGATCCCGCCGACGCCGCCGCGGCCAAGGCGCATCCCCGCGCCGCGCGTTGGTTCGCCGCGACGGTGCCGGGCAGCGTCCAGCAGGACCTGATCGCGACCCGGCAGGTGCCCGACCCGTTCCTGCGCACCAACGAGGCGGCGATCCAATGGGCCGGGCTGACCGCCTGGCAATATCAGCGCGTGCTCGACGTCACGCCCGCGATGCTCCAGCGCGACCATCTCGACCTCGTGTTCGACGGGCTCGACACGTTCGCGACCGTCTCGATCAACGGCCAGGTCGCGCTCACCGCCGACAATGCGCACCGCCGCTGGCGGGTCGACGCCAAGAAGTGGCTCAGGGCCGGGCGCAACGAGGTGACGATCGCCTTCGCCTCGCCGATCAGGAAGCTCCAGCCAATGGTGCTCGCCGAAGCCGAGCCGCTGCCGGGCGAGTATGACTCGGCGTTCGGCGACGAGCCCGCCGGCAAGCAGACCTCGCCTTACATCCGCAAACCCAAATATCATTACAGCTGGGACTGGGGCCCGCGCATCGTCAACATCGGCGTGTGGCAGGACGTGCGGCTCGAGGCGTGGGACGAGGCCCGGCTCGACCGCCTGCTGGTCGAGCAGGTCGCGCTCAACGACCGGGAGGCGCGGCTCGCCGCCAAGTTCGAGGTGATCGCCGACCGCGCGCGCACCGCGACGCTGCGCGCGCAGGTGGCGGGGCCGGACGGCAAGACGGTGACCGCCGAGCAGCAGGTCTCGCTCGCTCCCGGACTCAACCGCGTCACCGTGCCGCTCGCGATCGCGTCGCCGCAGCGCTGGCAGCCGGTCGGCTATGGCGCGCAGCCGCTGTATCGCGTCAGCGGCGCGTTGGTCGAGGACGGCACCGCCAGCGATAGCGCCGAGCGCCGCATCGGCCTGCGCACCGTCGAGCTGATCCGCGGCGACGGCGCCTTCGGCTTCCGCGTCAACGGCATCCCGATCTTCGCCAAGGGCGCGAACGTGATCCCGTTCGACAGCTTCCCGTCGCGCGTGACGCCTGAGACGATGCGCGGACTGCTGCGTGACGCCAAGGCGGTCAACATGAACATGCTGCGGATCTGGGGCGGCGGCCATTATCTGCCCGACGCCTTCTTCGACGCCGCCGACGAGATGGGGCTGATGATCTGGTCGGACTTCATGTTCGGCGGCTCGGTCACCCCGCCCGACGCCGCGTTCCGCGAGAATGTCCGGGTCGAGGCCGAGGAGCAGGTCGCGCGCCTCTCCGGCCATCCCTCGATCGTGCTGTGGGCGGGCGGCAACGAGGTGCTGTCGGGCTGGGAGAATTGGTCCGATCGCAAGGCGTTCAAGAAGCGCGTCGGCGCCGACGAGCAGGAGCGGATCGGCACTGGCATGGCGGTGCTGTTCGACCGCGTCTTGCGTCAGGCGGTGCGCGACTATGATCCCGCCGTCCCTTATTGGCCCGGCTCGCCCTCGACCGATTACGAGGGGCCGGTCGACACCGATGCCGCGGGCGACCGCCATTTCTGGGACGTCTGGTCGGGCTCCAAGCCGGTCGAGAATTATCTTAACAGCTGCCCGCGCTTCATGAGCGAGTACGGCTTCCAGGGCGCGCCCGATCTGGCCACGATCAAGGACTTCGCGGGCACGCTCCAGCTCACCCCGGACGCGCCGGTGCTGCGCGCGCACCAGAAGTTCCTCGCCGGCGCGGGCAACGAGCGGCTGATGTTCTACCTGCGCGAGCGGCTCGGCGAGCCGCGCGACTTCGCCGACTTCGTCTATCTCACCCAGGTCAACCAGATGCAGGCGATCGAGCTGGCCGCGCTGCATCACCGCGCCTGCCGGCCGACCAACATGGGCTCGCTCTACTGGCAGCTCAACGACGTCTGGCCCGCGATCTCCTGGGCGAGCATCGATCACTCGGGGCGATGGAAGCTGCTCCATTACGCCGCGCGCCGCTTCTTCGCGCCGCAGGCGATCGTCGCCGAGCACCGCGACGGGAAGCTGCGCGTCGCGGTCGTGTCCGACGCGACCCAGCCGATCGCGGCGCGCTGGCGCGTGCGCGCCTTCGCCACCGACGGCAGCGCGCTGGGCGAGCGCGGCGGCGACCTGACGCTCGCGCCGCTCGCCGCCGCGGAGGTGGCCTCGATCGCCGACGCCGAGCTGTTCGCCGCCGCGCCGCCCGAGGCAAGCTATGCGGTGGCCGAGCTCATCATCGGCGACGCGGTGGCGAGCCGCCGCGTGATCGAGCGCGTGCTGCCCAAGGCGATGCGCTGGCCCGATCCGGGTCTCAGCGCGCGCTGGGACGGGCGCAGCGTCACCGTCACCGCGCGGAAGCTGGCGCGGGCGGTGATGCTCGACTTCGGCGTCACCGACGCGCGACCGTCCGACGACGGCTTCGACCTCTTGCCGGGCGAGAGCCGCACCATCACGATCGAGTCCGAGGCATCGCCCGCCGCGCTGAAACGCGCGCTGGTGCTGCGCTCGCTGGGAGGAAACAAGTGATCTGGCTGTTACTCGCGCAGGCCGCCGACCCGGTGGCCGCGACCGTCGCGACGATGACGATCGAGGAGAAAGCGGCGCAGCTGCAGAGCACCGCGCCCGCCGACGCCAAGGCCAAGCTGCCCGCCTATGACTGGTGGAACGAGGGGCTGCACGGGCTGGCGCGCAACGGCTATGCCACCGTCTTCCCGCAGGCGATCGGCATGGCCGCGACCTGGGACACCGATCTGGTGCACCGCATCGGCGACGTGGTCGCGACCGAGGCGCGCGCGCGCTTCAACGCGCGAGCCGTCGACGCCGACCGCCGCATCTATGAGGGGCTGACGATCTGGTCCCCCAACATCAACATCTTCCGCGACCCGCGCTGGGGCCGCGGGCAGGAGACCTACGGCGAGGACCCGTATCTCACCGGCAGGCTGGGCGTCGCCTTCATCACCGGCTTGCAGGGACCCAACCCGCTCTATCCCAAGGTGATCGCCACCCCGAAGCATTTCGCGGTCCACAGCGGCCCCGAGGCCGGGCGCGACGGCTTCGACGTCGACCCGAGCCCGCAGGATCTCGAGGCGACCTATACCCCCGCCTTCCGGCTCGCGATCACCGAGGGCAAGGCGCGCTCGCTGATGTGCGCGTACAACTCGATCCACGGCGTGCCCGCCTGCGCCTCCTCGCCTCTGCTCAACGACCGGCTGCGGCGCGACTGGGGCTTCACCGGCTTCACCGTGTCGGACTGCGACGCGGTCGCCAACGTCCACCTCTTCCACCATTACCGGCTCGACGCCGCCGAGGCGGCCGCGGTGTCGGTGCGCGGCGGCGACGATCTCAACTGCGGCACCACCTATGGCGCGCTACCCGAGGCGGTGAAGCGCGGGCTGGTGAGCGAGCAGGAGGTCGACCGCGCGCTGATCCGCTCGCTGGAGGCGCGCCGCGCGCTCGGCATCGCCTTCGGCGCGACCAGCCCGTGGTCGAAGATCGCGGCGAGCGAGGTCGGCACGCCCGCGCACCAGGCGGTGGCGCTGGAGGCGGCGCGCAAGGCGATCGTGCTGCTGAAGAACGATGCCGGCCGACTGCCGCTCGCGGCCGGCACCAAAGTGGCGGTGATCGGCGCCAATGCCGACGATCTCGGCGTGCTCCAGGGCAATTACCACGGCACCGCGGCGCGCCCGGTGACGCCGCTCCAGGGGGTGCGCGCGCGCTTCCCGGGCGCGACCTACGCGCAGGGCTCGGTGCTCGCCGACGGCGCGCCGGTGGTGCTGCCCGAGACTGCGCTGAAGGGGCTCACCGTCGCCTACACCGCGGGCGACCGCACCGTCGCTCCCACGCCCGCGCGCACGATCGACCTCGACCTGAACCGCGCCGCCCCCGTGCCCGAGCTGCCGGTGACCGGCTATGTCGCGCGCTGGACGGGCGCGCTCCAGCCGCCCGCGGCGGGGCGGTACCGGCTGGTGCTCGACCAGACGCAATGCTGGAAGAACTGCACCACGCACGACCATGCGCGGCTGACGATCGGCGGGCGCGTGCTCCACGACGGCGCGTTGCCGAGGGGCCGCGTCGAGGTCGACTATGACAGCGACGGCAGCGCGCAGCCGCTCGAGCTCAAGCTCGACCATCGCAGCGAGGACGACAGCTTCCGCCTGTTGTGGCTGCCCCCCGCCGACGCGCTGCTCGACGAGGCCGTCGCCGCGGCGCGCGCCGCCGACGTGGCGGTGGTGGTCGGCGGACTCTCGCCCGACCTCGAGGGCGAGGCGCTCCAGGTGCAGGTACCCGGCTTCGTCGGCGGCGACCGCACCGACATCGCTTTGCCCGCGCCGCAGCAGCGGCTGCTCGCCGCGCTCAAGGCGACGGGCAAGCCGATCGTGCTCGTGCTCGCCAGCGGCAGCGCGGTCGCAGTCGACCCCGCGGTGGCGGACTCGATCCTGGCTGTGTGGTATCCCGGCGAGGCGGGCGGCACCGCGCTGGCGGACGTGCTCTCGGGTGCGACCAACCCGTCGGGCCGGCTGCCGGTGACCTTCTACAAGGCGACGACCGACCTGCCCGCCTTCGTCGATTACGGCATGAAGGAGCGGACCTACCGCTATTTCACCGGCAAGCCGCTGTGGGGCTTCGGCCATGGGCTGAGCTACACCCGCTTCGGCTATGACCGCGTCAGCGCCCCCGCGACGCTCGCCGCCGGGGCGCCGCTGACGCTGACCGCGCGCGTCACCAACCAGGGCCAGCGCGCCGGCGAGGAAGTGGTCCAGGCCTATGTCGTGCCACCCGCCAGCAGAGGGGGTGGCTTCACCGCGCCGGTGCTCCAGCGCCAGCTCGCCGGCTTCCAGCGGATCGCGCTCAGGCCGGGCAAGAGCGGCACCGCGCGGCTCACGATCGACCCGCGCTTCCTCAGCGTGGTCGAGCGCGACGGTCGCCGCCACGTGCCGCCGGGCGCCTATCGCGTCTGGGTCGGCGGCGGTCAGCCGGGCGACGCCGCCGGGACGTGGGTCGAGGTGACGATGACCGGCGCGGACAAAGATTTGCCGAAGTGAGTGACACCGCTTCATCTTACACTCAACCGTCACCCCGGACTTGTTCCGGGGTCCAGCCGTCGGCTCGCCCCGCGATCGGCGGCTGTGCGGAACGGTGGATCCCGGACCAAGTCCGGGATGACGATCACAAGGAACGACACGCATGACGATCGACCGCCGCACCTTCGTGGGCGCCGCCGCGGCACTGGCCGCCACCCCCGCCGCCGCGCGGGCCGCCGCCCCCGCGGCCTTCGCCAGCAAGCGCCCGCCGCTCGGCGAGCGCCGCTTCACCAGCCGCGCGGTGGAGCAGGAGATGCAGCGCGTCTCGACCAAGATCGGCGACCCCAAGCTGCGCTGGATGTTCGGCAATTGCTACCCCAACACGCTCGACACCACGGTGCGGCTGGGTACGGTCGACGGCCGCGCCGACACGTTCGTGATCACCGGCGACATCGACGCGATGTGGCTGCGCGACAGCTCGGCGCAGGTCGCTCCTTACGTCCATCTCGCCAAGGCCGACCCGCGGCTGGCCGAGCTGTTTCGCGGGCTGATCGCGCGCCAGGCGCGCTGCATCCTGATCGACCCGTACGCCAATGCCTTCCTGGAGGATCCCAGGGCCAAGACGCAGCTGGAATGGTCGCTCAAGGACGTCACCGAGCTCAAGCTGGGCGTGGCCGAGCGCAAATGGGAGATCGACTCGCTCTGCTATCCGATGCGGCTGGCGCTGCAATATTGGCAGGCGACCGGCGACGCGCGCCCGTTCGACGCGACCTGGGCGGAGGGCGCGCGCGCCAGCATCCGCACCTTCCGCGAGCAGCAACGCAAGGATGGGCCGGGCCCGTACCACTTCCTGCGCGTGTCCGATCGCAACACCGAGACCCTGCCCTCACGCGGCTATGGCAACCCGATCAGACCGGTCGGGCTGATCGCGTCGGGTTTCCGCCCCTCCGACGACGCCTGCCAATATCCCTTCCTGATCCCGTCCAACCTGTTCGCGGTGAGCGCATTGCGCGGGCTGGCGACGGTGGCGAACGAGGCCAAGAAGGATGCGGCGCTGGCGCAGGAAGCGACCGCGCTGGCCGACGAGGTCGCCGCCGCGCTGCGCGACTATGGCACGACCAAGCTGCGCGACGGCCGCGAGGTCTGGGCCTATGAGGTCGACGGCTACGGCAATGCCTATTTCATGGACGACGCCAACGTGCCGTCGCTGTCGGGGCTCGCCTATCTCGGCTGCGTCGCCCCGGACGACGCGCTGTGGCGCCGCACCGAGGCGGCGGCGTGGAGCGACGTGAACCCCTATTTCTTCCGCGGTCGCGCCGGCGAGGGGATCGGCGGGCCGCACGCGGGGCTGCGCCAGATCTGGCCGATGTCGCTGATCGTGCGCGCGCTGTCGACCAGTGATCCGGCGGTGATCCGCACCTGCCTCAAGACGATCCGCGACACCGACGCGGGCACCGGCTTCATCCACGAGAGCTTCGACCAGGACGACCCGACGACATGGACGCGCCACTGGTTCGCCTGGGCCAACGGGCTGTTCGGCGAGCTGATCGTGCGGCTGGCGACGACGCAGCCGGCGCTGCTCGCGGGAGCGCTGTGATGGGGCGGGATGTGGTTGAAGCGTTCGTTGCCGTCACCGGTGCCCCGGCGGAGGCCGGGGCCCAGTTGGGGAACGCTGCGCAAGAGTCACTACGGCCGACCCAACTGGGCCCCGGCCTTCGCCGGGGCACGGGCGAGGTGAGTGACGAAGCGGCGCTCCCTCCCCGCCTCCAGCTCAGCCGCCGTACGCTGCTCGCCACCGCCGCGAGCACCGCGCTCGCCGCCCCGCTCCCGCTCGCCGCCGCGGCGCGCGCGCAGCGCATCGCACCCAACCTCTTCGTCGGCACCGGCGGCGACGGCCACACCTACCCCGGCGCGACGCTGCCCTTCGGCATGGTGCAGCTCTCGCCCGACACCGACGTCGAGCGCTGGGACACCTGCTCGGGCTATCACCACGGCGACGGCTCGATCATGGGGTTCAGCCACACGCACCTCTCGGGCACCGGTATCGGCGACATGCTCGACGTGCTGCTGGTCCCCACCCGCGGCCCGGTGAAGCTCACCCCCGGCCCGCTCGCCGATCCCGACGCGGGCTATCGCCAACGCTACTCGGACGAGCTCGCCGAGCCCGGCTATTACCGGGTGAAGCTCGAGAGCGGCGTGCTCGCCGAGCTCACCGTGACCGAGCGCACCGGCTGGCACCGCTACACCTTCCCCAGGGGCGCGGCGCATGTGCTGGTCGACCTGTCGCACCTGGTGCTCGACAAGAGCGACGCCAAGCCGCTGATCGACGAGGCCTCGCTCGCGCTCGACGCCGCGGGCACGCTGACCGGCAGCCGCCGCGTCCATCGCTGGGCCAAGGGGCGGCGCATCCATTTCGCGCTCCAGCTCTCGCGCCGGCCCGACCGCGTCACCTTCTACGGGGACGACGACCAGGAGCAGCCCGCCGGCGCCAGCGGCGTGCAGGGCAAGCGCGTCAAAGCGGTGCTCCACTTCGACGAGGCCGGGGGGGCGCCGCTGCTGGCGCGCTGCGGCATCTCCGCGGTCGACGTCGCGGGGGCGCGCGCCAATCTCGCCGCCGAGGCGCGCGGCTGGGACTTCGACGCGGTCCGCCGCGCCGCCGCGCGCCGCTGGGCCGAGCAGCTCGGCGCGATCGCGGTCGAGGGCGGCAGCGCCGACCAGCGCGTCATCATGGCCTCGGCCCTGTACCACGCGATGGTGGCACCGACGCTCTTCTCCGATGTCGATGGCCGCTACATCGGCCTCGACCGGCAGCCGCAGCGCGTCCCCGCGGGCGAGCGCGCCTTCTCCACCTACTCGCTGTGGGACACGTATCGCGCGCTCCACCCGCTGCTGACGCTCGTCGCGCCCGATCAGGCCGGCGCGCTGGTGCGCGACCTCGTCCGCCAGACGCAGCAGAGCCCCTATGGCCCGCTTGTCTGGCCGCTCCAGGGGGTCGAGACCGGGACGATGATGGGCTGGCACGGCGTCTCGGTGCTCGCCGAGGCGCAGGCCAAGGGCATCCCGGCCGATTATGCCGCGGCCTGGCCGGCGATCCGCAAGCGCTCGTTCGACTTCGCCGCGCCCGACCTCGACAACAGCAAGGGCCGCGACCTGTACGACGCCAAGGGCTATGTCCCCGCCGACGTCTGGTTCGAGAGCGTCAGCCGCACGCAGGAATATGCCTATGACGATTGGGCGTCGTCGCACCTCGCGCGCGCCGCGGGGCAGAGCGCCGACGCCGAGCGGCTGGCGAAGCGCTCGGGCAATTGGCGCAACGTGATCGACCCCGCCATCGGCTTCGCGCGCCCGCGCTTCGCCGACGGCAGCTGGTGGAAGGACTATGACCCGATCCAGCTCGGCCACATGCCCAAGCCGTGGTGGCGCGACTATACCGAGGCCAACGGCTGGCAGGCGACCTTCCTCAACCAGCACGACGTCTATGGGCTGATCCGCCATATCGGCGGCAACCAAGCGTTCGAGGCCAAGCTGGACGCGCTGTTTACCGCGCCCTCGACGCTGCCCGCCAACGCGCCGCCCGACATCGCCGGGCTGGTCGGCCAGTATGCGCACGGCAACGAGCCCGACCAGCACGCGCCGTATCTGTACGCCTATGTCGGCGCGCCGTGGAAGACGCAGGCGATGGTGCGGCGGCTGTGCGTCGAGATGTACCAGAACGCGCCCAAGGGTGTGATCGGCAACGACGATTGCGGGCAGATGAGCGCCTGGTTCGTGTTCTCGGCGCTGGGCTTCTACCCCGTCGATCCGGTCGAGGCGGCCTATGTGTTCGGCTCGCCCTTGTTCGAGCGCGCGACGCTGCGCGTCGGTGGCGGCAAGCGGCTGGTGATCGAGGCGCCCGGCAACCGTGCCGACACGCCCTATGTCGCCGCGGTGACGTGGAACGGGCGGCCCTGGACGAAGAGCTGGATCAGCCACGCCGAGCTGGTGAAGGGCGGCACGCTGCGCTTCACGATGAGCGCGACGCCGGTGCCCGGCTTCGGCCGTTCCATGGCGGACCGCCCGCCGTCGTTCGGGCGGGTGCCGGGGTGAGCGCGACTTTCTCGCTTCCTATCGCCGCGGCGAACGCTCCCCCACTTCCGTCATCCCGGACCTGTTCCGGGATCCACGCTTCCGCGAAAGCAACGCGCGGTAAAATCGCGGGACGGTGGATCCCGGAACAAGTCCGGGATGACGGAAGGATTCTCAAAGGTCTCGCGACCACTCGGGTTCAGTCTCGGGCCGCGCGCGAGATGCCGCGACCTTACCCAACTGGACCCCGGCGTTCGCCGGGGTGGTGTTATCCTCTGCTATCGCGCCCCGACTGGAGCCGCCCATGACCGACCTCACCCGCCGCGCGCTGCTCGCCGCCGGTGCCGCTACCGCCGCGCTGCCCGCCGCCGCGCAGCGTACCGGCGCGCCCGCGCCCTGGGGCGCCACGCCGTCCAAGCGTCAGCTCGCCTGGCACGCGCGCGAGCAATACGCCTTCGTCCATTTCTCGATCAACACCTTCACCGATCGCGAATGGGGCTATGGCGACGAGAGCCCGAAGCTCTTCGACCCCAGCGACTTCTCCGCCGACCAGATCGTCGCCGCGGCCAAGGCGGGCGGCATGCGCGGCATCATTCTCACCGCCAAGCACCATGACGGCTTCTGCCTGTGGCCGACCCGGCTGACCGAGCATTGCATCCGCAACAGCCCGTACAAACAGGGCAAGGGCGACATCGTCCGCGAGATGGAACAGGCGACGCGGCGCGCCGGGCTGGCCTTCGGCCTCTATCTCTCGCCGTGGGACCGCAACCACCCTGAATATGGGCGTCCCGGTTATATCGACTATTTCCGCAAGCAGGTGGTCGAGCTCTGCACCAACTACGGCGAGCTGTTCGAATTCTGGTTCGACGGCGCCAACGGCGGCGACGGCTATTATGGCGGCGCGCGCGAGGCGCGGAAGATCGACGCGCCGAAATACTATAACTGGCCGTCGATCGTGGCGCTGGTCCACCAGCATCAGCCGATGGCCTGCACCTTCGACCCGCTCGGCGCCGACGTGCGCTGGGTCGGCAACGAGGACGGGGTCGCGGGCGACCCGTGCTGGCCGACCATGCCCAACCACCCCTATGTGCAGAGCGAGGGCAATTCGGGCGTGCGCGGCGCGCCTCTGTGGTGGCCGGCCGAGACCGACGTCTCGATCCGCCCGGGCTGGTTCTACCACGCCGACGAGGACGCCAAGGTCAAGGACCCGGCGCGGCTGCTGCGGCTGTACGACGAATCGGTCGGGCGCGGCACCAACCTCAACCTCAACCTGCCGCCCGACCGCCGCGGCCGGCTCCACGACCATGACGTCGCGGTGCTCAAGAGCTTCGGCGACGCGCAGGCGGCGACCTATGCGACCGATCTCGCGCGCGGCGCGGTCGCGCGCGCCAGCGCCGAGCGGGGACCGGCCTTCGCCGCGGCGCGCGTGCTCGACGGGCAGCGCGACACTTATTGGTCGACGCCCGACGCGATCACTACTCCGACGCTGACGCTCGACCTGCCGCCGGGCCGCGCCTTCGACGTGATCCGGCTGCGCGAGCATCTCCCGCTCGGCGTGCGCGTCACCCGCTTCGCGGTCGACCTGGAGGAAGGCGGCGCGTGGCGGACGGTCGCGGAGCACGAAGGGATCGGCGCGCAGCGGATCATCCGCCTGCCGCGGCCGAGCGAGGCACGGCGGCTGCGGCTGCGCGTGATCGAGGCGCCCGCCTGCCCCGCGATCAGCGAGATCGCGCTGTTCCGCCAGGTCGCGCCGGTCGCGGTGGCGCCGGTGCGCTCGTCCGACCCGAATGTGCTCGCCAAGGACAACTGGCGCATTGTCGCGGCGAGCGGCGCCGGTGCCGAGGCGCTGATCGACGGCGACGCGGCGACGCGCTGGACCGTCCCCGCCCCCACCGCCGCCGCGCCCGCGAGCGTGACGATCGATCTCGCCGCGGCGGTGACGCTGACCGGCTTCAGCCTGACGCCGTCGCGCACCGTGGCGAAGGACACCGCGCCGCCGCGCGGCTATCGCTGCGAGACCAGCGCGGACGGCACGAGCTGGCAGCCCGCGGCCGAGGGCGAGTTCGGCAACATCGCCTACGCGTTGTCGACGCAGCGGGTGACGTTCACGCCGCGCCGTGCACGCTACCTGCGCGTGGCGTTCGACGCTGTGGCGCTGCCGGTGTCTCGTCTGACGGTGGCAGAGATCGGGGCGTTCGGGGGAGCGTGAGCAGGCGCGCACCGCGCTGACCCCGAACGCGCCCTCCCGTCATGCCGGGCTTGACCCGGCATCCATGGTGCCGCGGATGCCACGAGCGTCGCCTGCGCGGACAGATGGATCCCGGCTCAAGGCCGGGATGACGGTTCAGGAGGGGTAAGGACGACGCGGATCAGGCGCGCGAGCCGCCACCCTCAGCTCCCCATCCACCCGCCCTTGAACCCGGCCCGCTCCAGCCCGGCGCGCACGTACGGGTTGCGCTGCATCGTCTTCCAGATCAGCCCGCTGCGCCAATTCTCGATCATGCAGGCGATCGGCCCCTGGTCGATGCCGAGATAGTCGCTCGCCACCCAGCCGATGCCGGGCATCACCTTGCCGTGCTTGAGCGGGACGTTCGGCAGCGTCAGCGTCGGGTTGAAGCTGTCGAAGAAGCCGTACTGGCCGTAGATCGCGGTGCCGTAGCGCTGGTACATCTCGCGCGCGGCGGGCAGCACGATCTCGGGCGCGAAGGCGATCGAGCCGAGCGCCGCGGTCGGCGCGATCGTGCCGTCGTCACGGTCGCCCGGGCCGCGCGCCGAGTAGGAGAAGAACTCGCGGTTGCGCCCGTCGATCTCGCGGACGAAGTCACCCGGCCCGTCGCACGCGGTGAGGCCCCAGACGTTCTCGTCATAGCCGCGCCAGCCCGGCGGATTGTTGATGCAATAGCGCCGCTGCGCATAGGTCGCGCGCCGGCTGTTCTCGAAATAGTCGAGCCCGCGACGGATCGAATAAGCGTCGCGCACGCCGCGGAAGTCGAGCCACACCTGGCTATACTGGTGCCCGAACAGCGGCGGGAAAGCGGTGAAGGGATTGTCGTACTTCTCGTCCCACGACGGATCGAAGCGATCGGTCCATTCCGCCCAGGTGGTCGGCGGCAGCGCGTGCGTCGGCGAGCCGAGCGCGAGCACGTAGAGGATCAGGCTCTCGTTGTAGATGTTCCAGTCGGAGCCGATGAAGCCGCTCTCAGGATGCCAGCCCATCGCCACGAAGGGCGCGCGCGGCGTGATCCAGTCCCACTCGACCGCGCGGTAGATCTGGTCGGCGAGGTCGCGGATCTGCTTCTCGCGCGCGTCGGTGGGATCGTCGAACCAGGTCTGCGCGAACAGCACGCCGCCGAGCAGCAGCGCGGTGTCGATCGTCGATAGCTCGCAGCGCGCGAAGCGATGCCCCTTGGTGGTTCCGAGGAAGTGATAGAAGAAGCCCTTGTAGCCGCTGGTGTCGTCGCCCGGCCCCTGCGGCGCCTCGGCGAAGAAGCGCAGGGTGGTGAGCGTCCGCTCTGCTGCCGCCGGGCGCGTGATCCAGCCGCGCGTCACCGCGATCGGATAGGTGGTCAACGCGAAACCGACCGCCGCGATCGAGGCGAAGCTCGGGGTCGGCCAGCGATCGGGCGCGAGCCCCATCACCTGGTCGGTGGTGTTCCAGAAGAAGCTGACGGTGCGCTTCTGGATGTCGTCCATCAGCGGGTCGCTCGCCGACGCCGGCGTGGTGCCCAGCTCGGGCAGCACGCCGGGGAAGGCGAGCCGCGGGACGCGCGGCGCGGGCGCGGCGCACCCGCCCGCGAGCGCCGCGCCACCCAGCGCGACGGTGCGCAACATGTCACGTCGGTCGAGGATCATGCGTGCTGATCACCCCCGCGCGACCGTCGGTCGATGGCGGCGACGCTGCGGCGGTGCCCCGGCACGGACAGGACGACTGGATCCATCAGAAGCGATACCCCACACGGAACTGGATACGACGCGGCAGCGTGAGCAGCCGCTGCGCGTTCGCCGCATTGGGCGCCTCGAGCAGATCCGGCGGCGTCGCGCTGAGATTGAGCGCCTCGTCGAAACCAGCGAAGTTCTTGTTGTTGAAGGCGTTCAAAACGTCGACCGCGAATTCGAGATTGTCGTCCGGCCCGATCACGCGGAATTTCTTCGCCAGCGTCAGATTGACCTCGCAGAAGGCGAAGACACCCTTGATGCAGTTCTTCTCGGGATAGCCGGTACGAAACACGCGCTGGCCCGGCTGGGTACCATTGGTCTCGTCGGTGATATTGTACGCCTCGCCGCTGCCCAGCGTCGTGAGCGTCGAGAATTGGAAGCCGAGCGGCAGGTCGACGATGCCGGACAGGACGACGCGGTGGCGCTCGTCGCCGACAGTGGGTCGCCAGCCATAGCCGTCGGGTGTCACCGCATCGAGGCTGAACAGATCGCCGCCGTTCTTCTCGCCCTTGCCGAGGGTGTAGGCGATGTTGACGCCCCAGCCCGAGGCGCGCGTGTAATCCTTGTCGATCGTCAGGAAGAGCGCCTTGTAGCGCGTGTCGAGCCCGTCATAACCGATCAGCACCTGCTGATAACCCAGCGCGCGGACGTTGGTGAGCAGCGCATTGTCACAGCACGGCCCCGTCCCGCCATTCTGCCGCGTCGCGAACAGATAGGTATAGCCGTTGCGCCCGCGCTGATACGAACCGCTCAGCGACACGCGGAAATCGCCCACGCGCTGGCGCACGCCGAGCGAGACCTGGTCATTGACCGGCGGCTTCGTATTGTTCTTGGTGGCGAGCAACTCGGGAAGGCCGGTCTCGGGATTGGTCGAGATCAGCGACAACAGGCCGTCGCGCGTCAGGTAACGCGGATCCCACGCGGTGGTCGGCTGGCCGTTGCGCGGCGTGCCGTTGGGCGAGAAGCGGAACAGACCGACCGGGTTGATGGTGCGGCTGAGCTCGTCGACCGTGTTGTTGAAATTGTTGCGGTCATAATAACGTCCCGCGCCGCCGAAGATGACGGTCGACTGGTCGTTCTTGATGTCCCAGGAGAAGCCGACGCGCGGCGCGATCGCGCCCTTGAACGCGCGGCGATTGCTGCCGGTCGAGATATAATCCTCGGGATTGAAATAATCCGTCGCGGGCAGCGAGCGCAGCGCCGCGGCAGCGTTCGGGGGCGTGATGAAGCCGTTGTTCTTGGCGTTGCTCTCCACGTCCCAGCGCACGCCGAGGTTGAGCTCGAGCGTCTCGGTGATATCCCAATCGTCCTGGACATAGATGCCGAACTGGGTGTTCGAGCCGCGCACGCGTCCGTTGCCCAGACCCAGCCGCGCCTCGCTCGGGAAGGCGAAGGAGAGATCGTCGCTGGGATCGTCGGGCGTCCCGGCATTGTCACCCCGCGCGAACGTGTAGCGCGGCTGGAGATAGGCGTTGTTGATGAACTCGATGTCGGTCACCTCGACGCGCGCGCCGAACTTGAAGACATGGTTTTCCACCGCGGTGACGGTGAGATCGTCGCGCAGCGTGTAGCTGGTCTGGGTCTCCTTGCGGGTCGAATCCTTTCCGCCGAAAACGATCACGTTGCCGTAATCGAACGTCGGCAGGTCGGGGTTCAGCGACACCGGGTTGAACGTGTAATTTAGGTAATTGGCGTTAAACTCGTTGGTGAAGCCCTCACCCGCATGGGTCCATTTGTAGAGATAGGTGTCGACGCGATTACGCTTGTTCTCGGCATTCTCGTAGCTGACGTTGTCACCGAAGTTCTGGATATCGGTCTCGTCGCGCCGGCTGAACGAGAAGTCGAAGGTGTTCTGCGCGTCGGGGGTGAGGGTCAGCTTGCCGAAGTAGAAGTCGCTGCGGAACGGGCTGACGAACGCGCCCTCGAACTCCGACAGCCGGCGCCCCGAGAAGCGCTCGAACTCCTCGATCGCCGCGGCGCTGCCGGTCGACTGGACGTTGAAGGCGCGATCCTGGTCGTTGCCCTCATAGGCCGCGAAGAAGAACAATTTGTCCTTGATGATCGGGCCGCCGAGCGAGGCACCGTATTGCTTGCGTTCGAAATCGGGCTTGGCGCGGCCCTCGCGCCGGTCGATGTAGCTCTTCTCGGTCAGCGACTTGTCGGTATATTGGCCGAAGACCTCGCCGTGGAACTCGTTGGTGCCCGACTTGGTCACCGAGGTGATGATCGCGGAGCCGGCCTGCTCGTACTCGGCCTTGTAGTTCTGCGTCAGCACGCGGAATTCCTGCACCGCGAGCTGGCCGAACGGATTGCCCCGGCTGTTCTGCTGCCCGGCGACGCCGCCCTCGCGCAGCTTGTTCTTGAGCGAGACGCCATCGATGAAGACGTTGACCTGGCTGGCCGTCGCCGCGCCCGAGCGAAAGCCCTTGTCGGTCTCGCTGTCGTTATACTTCACGCCCGGCGCGAGCGCGGCGAAGCTCAGGAAGTTGCGATCGGTCTGCGGCAGCGTCCGGATCTGCTCCTGGCTGACGTTGGTGGCGATCTCGCTGGTGCGCGTCTCCGCCAGGCGCGTGCCGGTGACCACGATGTCACCGGGCGCGGCCTCGCCCGCGCCACCGGCGGTCACTTCCGCGCCGCTCGCGTCGGGCTGCTGACCGGGCGCGGCACTGGGCTGCGCCGGCGCGGCGGCGAGCACGATATCGACCGTCGCCGACTGGCCGATCGCGATCGTGACGACGCGCTCGAAGCGCGCCCCGTCCCCCCCGGTCGCGACGATGCGATACTGGCCCGGGCGCAGTCCGTTGACGACATAGCTGCCGTTCGCCGCGCTGGTGGCGCGATAGGCCTGGTTGGTGCCGGTGCTCGTGACGGTCACGCTCGCGCGCGCCACCGCGGCCCCGGCGCCGTCACGCACCTGGCCGCGCAGCGTCGCCGTGCTCGTCTGCGCCGCGGCGGGCGTCACCGCGACGGTGCCGCTCGCCAGCATGGTCGCTCCAGCGAGCGCCAGTCGGAAGGCCTGGTTCCTCATCATCTCTCTTCCCTGTTTGTTTCTCTTGTCGTGTCGCGCACCACCAGCCGCGGCGCGAGCGCCTCGGCGATGACAGCCTCATCCACAAACCCCTCACGCGCCCGCGCGATCCGTGTCGCCAGTCGACGCACCGCGAGCGCGCCCAGCGCGGCGATGTCGACGCGCATCGTCGTCAGCGCGGGCGTCACCAGCCGCGCCAGCGGGATGTCGTCGAAACCGGCGACCTGCACCTGATCGGGCACGCCGATCCCACCGCGGCGCAGCGCCACCAGCGCGCCGATCGCCATCTCGTCGTTGGCGGCGAACAAGGCGTCCGCGCGCACCGCCCCGCACGCGATCTGCTCGCCCGCGGCGGCCCCGCTCGCCTCGCCGAAATCACCCGCGATCTCGATCAGCGTCACCCCCGCCGCCGTGGCCGCGGCGCGCGCACCGGCGCGGCGTTCCTCCGCGTCGACGTTGCCCGCGGGGCCGGTCAGGTGCGCGATCACGCGCGCGCCGCCGGCGACGAGATGCGCCACCATCGCCGCTGCCCCGGCGGCATTGTCGATCCGCAGCGCCGCCGCGGCCTCCAGCTCGGGCGCACAATTGAGCAGCACCGCGGCGAGCCCACGCGGCAGATGCGCGCGCAGCTCCTCCGCACGCAGCTGCGGCGCCATCACCACCAGCCCGTCGACCTGCCCGCGCAGCGCCGCCACGGTGTCGAGCCCGCGCCCGTCCTGCAGCACGGTGAGCAGCAGCGCCAACCGCTGCGCCGCCGCCTCGCGATCCATGCCGCGCAGCAGCTCGGAGAAGAATTCGCCGTGCAGATCGGGCAGCACCACCCCGATCGCCGAGGTGCGCGCGAGGCTGAGGCTGCGCGCACCCGCGTGCGGCACATAGCCGAGCCGCGCCGCCGCCGCCTGGACGCGCGCGCGCAGCTCGGGCCGCACCCGCTCATGTCCATTGAGCGCGCGCGAGACCGAGGCGACCGACACCTCCGCCTCGCGGGCGACATCGCGGATCGTGGCGTGCGGCATCGGCCGGCGGAAACGTCCTCTCCTCGAAACGGCGCCGCGCCAGCGCATTGCCGTCGATGATGTAACCGTTTACACGTATCAGCGGAGACGATCAATCCTGCCGCGCACGACAGCGCATGAGGGGACGAGTCATGACCAAGGACGCATCACGCCCGTCGCGCCGGGCCTGGCTGATGGGGGCGGGCGCGACGCTGGCCTGGGCGGCGAGCCCCGCGCGCGCCTTGCTCGCCCAGGCCGCGGCGACGCCGCTCCCGCCCGCGTTCGAGGCGCTGATCGCGCGGATGACGGTGGAGGAGAAAGCGGGCCAGCTCACGCTGATGGCCGCGGCCTGGGCGGGCGGCGCGGCCGCCGCGCTCAACCCCGCCGGCGCCGGCGCCAGCTTCGACCAGCAGCTCGCCGAGGTGCGGCGCGGCCGCCTCACCGGGGTGTTCAACGGCAATGGCGCGGTGATGGCGCAGCGGATGCAGCGCGCCGCGGTGACCCGGTCGCGCCTCAAGATCCCGCTGCTGTTCGCCGCGGACATCATCCACGGCTTCCGCACCGTCTTCCCCGTCCCGCTCGCCGAGGCGGCGAGCTTCGACCCCGAGCTGGCGCGGCGCACCGCGCGTGCGGCGGGGGCGGAGGCGGCGGCGTCGGGCATCGACTGGACCTTCGCGCCGATGGTCGACATCGCGCGCGACGCGCGCTGGGGCCGCGGGGTCGAGGGCGCCGGCGAGGACGTGCTGCTAGGGCGGCTGATGGCGGCGGCGCGGGTGCGCGGCTTCCAGGGCGAGAACGGCCTCGCCGATCCGCGCGCGGTCGCCGCCTGCGCCAAGCATTTCGTCGCTTACGGCGCGGGCGAGGCCGGGCTCGATTACAACAGCGTCGACGTCTCCGAGCGGACGCTGCGCGAGATCTACTTCCCGCCGTTCGAGGCCGCGCTGGCGGCGGGCGCGCCCACCGTGATGGCGGCCTTCAACGAGCTGTCGGGCGTGCCCGCCACCGCCAACGACTGGCTGCTGACCGAAGTGTTGCGGCGGCAATGGGGCTTCGCGGGGCTGGTCGTGTCCGACTATACCGGCGACGAGGAACTGATCGCGCACGGCCTCGCCGCCGACGCGCGCGAGGCGACCAAGCTCGCCTTCCTCGCCGGCGTCGACATGTCGATGCAGAGCGGCTTCTACATCAAGCATCTGCCCGATCTGGTCGCGCGCGGCGAGGTGCCGGGCGAGCGGCTCGACGCCGCGGTGCGTCGCGTGCTGGCGCTCAAGGTGGCGCTCGGCCTCTTCGACGATCCCTTCCGCCGCATCGATCCCGCGCGCGAGCGTGCCGAGGTCCGCACCCCGGCGACGCTGGCGCTGGCGCGCGAGGCCGGGGCGCGCTCGATCGTGCTGCTCAAGAACGAGGGCGCGCTGCTGCCGCTGCCGCGGACGGGCCGGCGGATCGCGCTGATCGGACCGTTCGCGAGCGGCCGGCATGACCTGATCGGCCCGTGGAACGTCTATGGCAGCGATGCCGAGGCGGTCGACCTCGCCACCGCGGTGCGCGCCGCGGTGGCGGATGCGGCGCAGGTCAGCGTCACCCCGGGGGCGGCGATCCACGCGCCCTTGCCCGGCGGCATCGCCGCGGCGGTCGCGGCGGCGCGCGCGGCCGAGGTCGCGGTGCTCGCGATCGGCGAGGCGCAGGACATGTCGGGCGAGGCGCAGTCGCGCTCGGCGATCGACGTGCCCGAGCCGCAGCTCGCCTTGGCGCGCGCGGTGCTGGCGACGGGCACCCCGGTCGTGGTGCTGCTGCGCACCGGGCGCGCGCTGGCGCTCGACCCGGCATTGCTCGGCGCGCGCGCGATCGCGGTGACCTGGTTCCTCGGCTCGCAGGACGGGCCGGCGATCGCCGACATGCTGTTCGGCGCGGTCGCACCCTCCGCGCGTTTGCCCGTGTCCTTCCCGCGCGCGACGGGTCAGGTGCCCTATTATTACGCGCACAAGACCACCGGGCGCCCCAACCCGCCGGGGCCGCTCCAGCCGTTCAAGGCGCATTATCGCGAGTTCGCGCAGAGCGCGCTGTTCCCCTTCGGCCACGGCCTCACCTATGGCGAGATCGTCTATTCGGGGCTGTCGCTGAGCACGCAGCGGCTCGAGCCCGGTGGCACGCTGACGGTGCGCGCGACCGTGACCAACCGCGGGCGCCACGCCGCGGAGGAAGTGGTGCAGCTTTACGTCCATGACGTCGCCGCGAGCGTGACGCGCCCGGTGCGCGAGCTCAAGGCGTTCCGGCGCGTCGCGTTGGCGCCGGGCGCGCGCGAGACGGTGACCTTCACCTTGCGCCGCGACGACCTGCTGTTCGTCGGCCGCGACCTGACGCCGACGGTCGAGCCGGGCGCCTTCCGCCTGTGGGTCGCGCCCTCTGCCGAAGCGGAGGGCGTGAGCGGCAGCTTCAGCCTGGCCTAGCCGGTGATCCACCTGGTGTGAGCCAGCGGGGTGCTCCTGCTTCCGCAGGAGCACGGTTCAGCCGGAGTGGATCAGACCTGTAGCGCAGGTCGACGGCGCCCGCGCGGCGCGCCCGCCACGGCCGGCCTCGGGCGAGCGTCAGCGAAGGCGGCGCACCCGGATCGCCGGGCCGTCGCCGACATTCGCCAGATAGCTGCCGAGCGCGCCGCGCCGCACGCGCAGCCGGTCGCCCACCCGCGGCGAACGGCCGAGCTCGACCGGCGTCGCCTGCTGCCACACGCCATTGGCCTTGGTCGCGAACAGCCAGCGCCCGGCGAACAGCGTCGCCTCCACCAGTACGTCGTCGACGGGGCGGAACGCCTCCTCCTCCGAGCGCGCCGCCCGCTCGGCGCGGGTGTCGCGCGATCGCGGCGCGTCGCCGCGCGGGCGCGCCCGGTCGGCGACATCGCGCTGCTGGAGCGCGCGCGTCTCCCTGTCCAGGCACGCGAGCCGCGCCGCGTCGGCGGTCAGCGGCAGGCAGGCGAACAGCCCGCGCAGCTCGTCATCGTCCGCCGCGCGGGCCGGTGTGATCGCGAGGCCACACGTCACAAACACCGCCGCCGCCAGGATCTTCGCGTCCATCTTGCGAACTCCTCTGAAGAAACACTCGGTCGGTCCGGGATCGCACGGGAGACACACTGTTGCAACGCCGACACACAGCGCCATCGAAAATTACGTGAACATGAACGTCAGCTTACAATTGGAAGAATGGTCAGGCATTCCCGAGTCATGGCGGCCGGGCCAACGACCCCGGCCGCTCTGAGACGGCGCGGAAGGGATCCATGGGCCGCGCCGAACAGGGAGGCAGAATGTTGAACAACTTTAGCAAGATGGCTGGTCTGCGCGCGGGGGCCGCGACGCTGGTGCTCGGGGTCGCGTTGCTCGCGGCGCCGGCGATGGCACAGCAGCAGGAAGACACGCTCGGCGCACAGTCGAGCCAGGAGGAGCCCGACGGCCAGACCAACGAGGCCGCGGCCGCCGCGGGTCGCGGCACCCAGACCACCGAGTCGGGCGACGTGGTCGTGACCGGATCGCGCATCCAGTCGCCGACGATCACCTCGGTGTCGCCGGTGCAGGTGATCAGCGACGTCCAGATCGCGCAGTCGGGCGTGGCCAACGTCCAGGACCTGCTGCTCGAGAATCCGGTGTTCGGCGCGCCCACGTACAGCCGTACCAACACCGCCTTCCTCACCTCGGGCACGGGCGCGGCGACGATCGACCTGCGCAACCTCGGCACCGACCGCACGCTGGTGCTGATCAACGGCCGCCGCGTCGTCGCGGGCATCCCCAACTCGGCCACGGTCGACGTCAACGTGATCCCGGCGCAGTTCCTTCAGCGCGTCGACGTGCTGACGGGCGGCGCCTCCTCGCTCTACGGTTCGGACGCGGTCGCCGGCGTCGTCAACTTCATCTACAAGGACAATTTCGAGGGCATCGAGGCCAACGGCCAGTATAACATCACCCAGCGCGGTGATACGCCCGATTACCAGGCCAACGTCACCGTCGGCGGCAATTTCGCCGAGAACCGCGGCAACATCATGATGCACGTCGGCTACACCAGCCAGGGGCAACTGCTGTCGCGTCAGCGGTCGAACACGCAGGTCGATGACAGCGACGCCTTCTACGGCGGGGCCAGCGACGACCCGGCGGACTATGGCACGTCGATCTCCCCGACCTTCTCGGGCATCGCGCCGCAGGGCATCTTCACTACCGGCACCGGCGCCAATGCGTGCCAGTTCACCTTCAATCCCGCGACCAACGCGCTCGAGCGCGGGTTCAGTTCGAATGGCGCGGTGATCTCGGCCAACGCAGCGCGCGCCTGCGGCGTCCCCGCGGGCACCACGCTGCCGGCCCGTGGCTTCAACCGACAGAATTATCGCACGATCGCGGTGCCGGTGAAGCGCTACCTGTTCGCCGCGCGCACGCACTATGACATCAGCGACGCGGTGCGCTTCATCGGTGAGGCCACCTACGCCAAGACCACTTCCCGCCGCAACATCGAGCCGTTCGGCTTCTCCTCGGCGGGCAGCACCGGGGCCTATCCGGGCACCGGCGGCCAGGCGCCGATCGAGACGCGTGTTCCCGGTGCGACCGCGGGGACCTTCAACATCGTCCGCAACCCGTTCGTGCCCGACGCGATCTACAATGCGGCCACCGACACCAACGGTGACGGCCTGAAGGACATCGGCTTCTCGCGCCGCCTGCTCGAGTTCGGCAACCGTCGCAGCAGCACGTCGCGCGATTTCTACCGCTTCGTCGCAGGGCTCGAGGGCGACGTCCTGGGCGACAAGTTCCACTGGGACGTGACGTACAATTACGGCCGCACCACCGAGAACCAGAACGGCGACGGTCAGATCAACACGGTCAACTTCCGCAATGCCTTCGCCGCGGTGAGCGCGCAGAGCCTCGGCCTGCCCGGCACCGACCCGGTCTGCGCCGACGCCAACGCCCGCGCGCAGGGCTGCGTGCCGGTCAACATCTTCGGCCAGGGCACGATCTCGCAGCAGGCGCTCGCCTATCTCAACGCGCAGCAGACGTTCCAGACGAGCGTGTCCCAGCAGGTGGTCCAGGCCAACGTCTCGGGCTCGCTCTTCGACCTGCCCGCGGGGCCGCTCGGCGTCGCGCTGGGTGGCGAGTATCGCCGTGAGCGCAGCTCGTCGGACAATGACGCGCTGACCAACGCGGGCCTCAACGGCGGCAACGCGCTGCCCGATACGCGCGGCTCGTTCGACGTCAAGGAAGTGTACGGCGAGATCAACGTTCCGCTGCTGGCGGACACGCCCTTCTTCCATCAGCTGTCGGTGCGTGGCTCGGGCCGTATCTCGGACTATTCGACTGTCGGGACGGTCTATACCTACAGCGGTGGTGTGGAGTGGGCGCCGATCCAGGACATCCGCTTCGCGGGTACCTACTCGCGCGCGGTTCGCGCGCCGAACGTCGGCGAGTTGTTCGCCGGCCCGGCGCAGACCTTCCCCTCGGTGAACGACCCGTGCATCGGCGTCGGTGCGACGGGTGGCGGCACGCTGGGTGACACGTGCCGCGCGGCCCCGGGCGTGCTGGCGAACATCGCGGCCAACGGTGCGTTCGCGGTGACCTTGCTCGATCGCCAGGGTGTGAGCGGCTTCAACAGCGGCAACCCGAACCTGAACGAGGAGACGTCCGACTCCTATACCGGCAGCGTCACGATCAATCCGCGCTCAATCGACGTGCTGCGCAACACGGTGCTGCGCGTCGATTACTTCAACATCAAGATCAAGCAGGCGATCACGCCGCCGCCGCGTCAGTTCATCCTCGATCAATGCTACAATCAGGGGAACCCGCTTTACTGTCAGTTCATCGTGCGGCGTGCCACGGCCACGGCGGTCAACAGCGCCGGCACGCTGGAGTTCGTCAACGTGGGTGACGTCAACGCGGGTCGTCTGGCCACCTCGGGTCTCGACGTCACGCTGACCCAGCGGCTGCCGCTCGAAGGTGTGGGCATGGGCGGCGCGATCAACATGCGCGTGGCGTATACGCACGTCTTCAACGGCTATGTCGTCCCGCTGCCGGGGGCATCGCGTGACAATTTCGCGGGTGAGATCGGTGCCGCCAAGGATCGCTTCACCGCGAACCTCGGCTACACGGACGAGCGCGTGAACGTGAACTTCACCGGGACCTATCTCGGTCGGTCGAGCGAGGACGACCAGACGCTGGCAGGCTACGATCTGGAACCGGGCGCGATCACCGTCCCGGCGAAGTTCTACCTCGACGGTCAGATCTCGTTCAAGGCGTCGGACCAGTTCGAGCTCTACCTGGGTGCCGACAACCTGCTCGACACCAAGGCGCCGAACATCCTGTCGCTGTCGCCGTTCAACACGACGGGCACCGACACCGACGCGGGCGTCTACGACGTCTTCGGGCGGCGCTTCTACGCCGGCGCGCGCTTCCGCTTCTAAGCGGCGCGCAACGGCCAAACAGAGAGGGGCGGCTCCCGGTGGGAGCCGCCCCTCTTCTTTCGTGTCATCGCCCGGCCGTGACGCCGGGCGCGCGGCTCAGCCGACGAAGCCGAAGGCGTCGCCGGTGAAGTTCAGTTGGCCCGGGTCGATCCCGCGCAGCAGGATGGTGTTGCCCCCGCCGAGGTCGATCAGCGTGTCGCTGCCGAGATCGGTCAGCACCGGCGCGCCGACGAGCGTATAGGCGGCGAGGTCGATCGTATCGCCCTGACCGAAGTCGCGGATCGTGTCCTTGCCGAAACCGTCGGCGAAGACGAAGCGATCGGCGCCGCTGCCCCCCGTCAGCATGTCATTCCCCGCGCCGCCGATCAGCGTGTCGTTGCCCGCCTCGCCGCTCAGCGCATTCGCGCCCGCGGTGCCGCGGATGACGTTGCCGAGCGCGTTGCCGGTCCCGTTATAGGCGGTGCCGGTGAGCGTCAGATTCTCGACATTGGCGGTCAGGCGATAGTCGACCGACGCCCAGACCGTGTCGAGCCCCTCGCCGAGCGCCTCGATCACCTGATCGGCGCGACTGTCGACGACATAGGTGTCGTTGCCCGCCTCGCCGCGCAGCACGTCGTTGCCGCTGCCGCCGTCGAGCCAGTCATTGCCCGCACCACCGTGGAGCGTGTCGTTGCCGCTGCCGCCGTACAGCCGGTCGTTGCCGGTCCAGCCCTTGAGCAGGTCGTTGCCGTCGAGACCGTAGAGCGTGTCGTCGCCACCGCCGCCGTACAGCCCGTTGTCAAGCGCGTTGCCGGTGCCCGATCGCGCCGCGCCGGCGAGGTACAGGTTCTCGACGTTCGCGCCCAACGCATAGTCGATCTTGGTATAGACCGTATCGAGCCCGCCGTTGGGATCCTCGATCACCACGTCGCCCTTGTTATCGACGACATAGGTGTCGTTGCCCTGCTCGCCCCGCAGCACGTCGGCGCCGGTGCCGCCGTCGAGCCGGTCGTCGCCGAGGCCGCCCCACAGCCAGTCATTGCCGGCATCGCCGTACAGGCTGTCGTTGCCGCGCATGCCGTGGAGCTCGTTGGCCAGCGCATTGCCGTTGAGCGTGTCGTTGCCGTCGCCGCTCACCGCGTTCTCGATCTGCGTGGTCGCGCCGATCGTGAAGGCCTTGGTGCCGCCGAAGCTGGTCACCCCGCCCTGTTTGAGCGAGATCACCACGTCGCTCGCGATCGCGGCGGCGTTGATCCAGTCGGTGCCGCCGTCGCTGTCCACCAGGGTGCGCCGCCCGCTCTCGCCCGCGATCGCGGCCATGGTGAAGAACTCGTTGGTATAGGTGTAGACGTCGCCGTCGCTCGGCGCGGCGCCGTACAGGTCGAGCTTGAGCGTGTTCACCGTGGTGCGGTTGGCGTCATAGGTGCCGAACACGCCCGCGGTCTGCTCGAACTGGAGCGTCCAGGTACCGAGCGTGTCCACCCCGCGGAACCCACTGAGACCGAAGGTGAAGGTCTGCGAGGCGCCCGTCACGGTGGTGGCGTTGGTGTCGCCCAGGTCGATATAGCCCTCGGTCCCGTCGGGCGCGATCAGCTTGATCTTGAGCCCCACCGCGCTGGTGTTGAGCGTCGAGGTGCCGTCGCCCAGCAGCGTCGCGAAGTTGAGCGTGAGGTCGAGATGCTCGACATCGACGTTCTGCGTGACGCGGAACTGGAAGCTGGTCGGGGTGCCGACGAAATCGGAGAATTGCGTCAGCGCGGTATCGGCCTTGGTCGCGACCGAGGTCTTGCCGACCTTGATCGTGCCGGTGGTGGCGCTCACCTCGTTGGCGCTGGTCTTGGCCGCGCCGAACAGCGACCAGGCCTCGGCGAGGCGCACGGCATTATAGGCGTCGACCGCGCCATAGCCATAATCGTTGCTGTAGTGCATCGCGCCGCCGTTCCACCCGGCGGCGTCGCCGTTGAGCTGGAACTGGCGGTTGTTGAGCACATAGGTCAGCCCGCTGATCGTCGAGGTCGCCGCGGTCTGGCCGGTGTCGAACGCGACCGGCAGCTTGGCGGAGGCGGCGAGGATGTCCTTGACGTCGCGCCAGCCGAGCTCCGGATTGGCGTCGAGGATGAGGCTCACCACGCCGCTGACCACCGGGGTCGCGCCCGAGGTGCCGCCGAACGTGTCGGTATAATCCTCCGCGCCGCCCGGCTTGGCGAGCGTGTTATAGCCGTCGCGGCCGAGCAGATCGGTGGTCACCTGACCGGTGCCGCCCAGTTCGGCGTAATCGTTCGACGGCGCCGCGACGAGCAGATGCGCGCCGCTGTCGACGTAATAAGACGAGCTGCCGTCGACCTCGCGATAGGAGCCCACCGTCACGACGTGGCGGTCGCTCTTCCAGCTGTCGGCCTGGCCGTCGATCACGTCATTGCCCGCGGCGGCGACATGGACGGTGCCGAGCCCGTCGCGTCCCTCGGCCGAGCCATAGCCGAGCGCCTCGACCATGCCGTTGGCGAACGAGCCGGCGGTGGTGCGCGCCGCGGCGGTGGTGACATAGTCGAGCCCGCCCCAGCTGTGATTGGTGACGTCGTAGCGCGCCGACTGCTTCACCGCCTCGAAGAACTGGGTGAGGTCGGCGCCGTTGACGAAGATCCCCTCCTTCGCATCGTCCTCCGAATAGGGATCGAAGATGTTCACCCCGGTGACGTCGGCGCCATAGGCGACGCCCACCCCGCCAGCGCCGTTGCGCTCGGCCGCGATCAAGCCCGCGACCGAGGTACCGTGCGGTCCCGAGGCGGGGCGATAGTCGCCGTCATAGGTCTTGCCGTCGACCACGACATGGTTGGTCGCGTCGTAATTGCCGTCGAGATCCCAGTGCGCATATTGCACGCCCGAGTCATAGACGCCGACGCTGACGCCCTCGCCGGTATAGTCCTTCCACACCGTCTGGAGGTCGCCGAGCCGCTGCAGATGCCATTGGTTCTTGGCCTCGGGATCCGCGACCTGGATCGTGTTGAGCGCGAAGGCGGTGGTCACCGCCTTGCCGGTGGAGATGTCGAACGCGGGGATCGGCGCGGCGGTCGGGGCGGCGGTGGCGCTGGGCAGCGCGGTCAGCCCGGCGCGTTTCGCCAGCGCGGCGGTGAGGACGAGCTGGGTGCCCAGATCGAGCCCCGTCATGTCGTCGGGTCCGAACGTGCCGCTGTCGGGGCGCCACGATGCGCCGTTGAACGATGAACCAAGGTTGAGTGCCATACGTCCCTGCCTCCCGGTGTGTGCTTCCGGTCCGGTCAGCGGCGTGACATGGCGAGCCCGTGCGACCGACGTGGATGCGCCGGTGCCGACGTCGCCGTGCGCGATCGCCGGCCGGACGTTCTAATATGCTCGAGCAACACGAGCCTAATCGCGCTGTTTACCACTGGCAAGCGATCGTGTTGCAGCGTCGAAATATTGTTGCCGACCGGCGGCAACTTTCATCTCGTCGCGCAATTGGGGCGCCTCGACTTGGATGGCACCCCCAGAGACTAACCAGCGTCAGCCGCAGGTGATCTCGACCACGCGCCCGGCCGAGTCGAGGATCACGTTGAGCCGGTCCTCGCGCAGGTCCATCGAGCGCGGCTGGCCGACGCGGAGCACGCGCACCTCGCGCCCGCTCTGCTTGGCCAGCGCGGCGCGGCGTGACTCGTCCCATGGCTGGCCCACCGCGTCGGCGCCGAGGCAGCCGCCGGACGCGCGCGGCGCACCGGCGAGGCGGCGCTGGTGGCTGCCCGGCGCGGGGAGGCGCGAGCCGGCGGGCGGCTCCTGCGGCGGCACATCGGTCATCAGCAGCGATCCGGCGGCGATCATCACGAACACGACGCGTCTCCGTGGCGGCGTCCGCGCATCTGACGCCAGTCGCGGCGAAAAGGCAAGGTCAGGCGGCGAGCCGCTCCGCCACCACCGCGCGGTCGCGCCCCTCACGCTTGGCGCGGTACAGCGCGGCGTCGGCGGCGGCGACCAGCGGCGCATTGTCGCGGCCGAGCGTCTCGTTCCAACCCGCCACGCCGAAGGACAGGCTGATCGGCCCGAGCGCGCGCGCGCCGTGCCGCGCGCGCAATGCGCCGATCGCGGCGCGCAGCCGCTCGATCCGCGGCAACAGCGCCTCCGGGGTCGCGCCCGGCGCGATGATCGCGAATTCCTCGCCGCCGTAGCGGCAGGCGACGTCGCCGTCGCGGAAATGCTCGCGCAGCGCGGCACCCACCAGCTGGAGCACCGAGTCGCCCGCGTCATGTCCGAACTCGTCGTTGAAGCGCTTGAAATGGTCGACGTCGCACATCACGAACGCCAGCGGGGTGCCCGCGCGCGCCGCGCGCGCCACCTCTAGCTGGAGCATCTCCTCCATGTAGCGCCGGTTGTGCAGCCCGGTCAGCGCGTCGCGCACGGTCTGCTCCTTCAGGTCGCGCTGGAGGCGATGGTTGACCAGCGCCGAGGCGATATTCTCCCCCAGCGCGGCGAGCCGGAAGGTTTCCTCCTCGCCGACCTCGCCGTCGAGATACAACAGCCCGATCACCTCGCCCCCGGCGAGCAGCGGCTCGCAGCGATAGGCGCCGGTGCCGGCATGGCGGCACGTCACCTCGCGCCCGTCGCCCAGCACCACATGCCCCTGGCCGAGCCGCAGCGCCCAGCATTCCTCTGGCCCGAAGCTCTCCGGCAGATGCGCCGCGCCGCCCCAGCGCGCCAGCCGCACCAGCAGGTTGCGCGAATTGTTGTGCGCATAGAGCGCGCCCGCCACCCCCGGCAGCACCTGCGGCACGAAACAGTCGATGATCTGCGCCAGCTCGGCGTCGCTGCGCGCGGCCTGGAGCCGGTGCGCCATGTCGCCCAGCAGCGCGATCACCCCGCCGCGCGCCTCCAGCTCGGCGCGCTGCGCGATCAGATCGGCGTTGGCGGATTGCAGCCGCGCGTCGGTGGCGCGCTGCTCGCCGCTGAGCTGATCGAGCCGGTCGGCCATCGCGTTGTAGCCGCGCGCGAGGCGATCGAACTCGAGCGAGCCGGTCCGCGTCGCGAGCCGCTCGCCGACGCGGCCCTCGCCCAGCACCTCCATCGCGTCGAGCACGCGGCGCAGCGGGCGCCGCACCCCGAACGCCACCATCGCGACCAGAAGCAGCAGCAGCCCCGCGATCAGCGGGCCGCCGACCGTCGCGACGCGCTTGCTCCACGCCAGCCGTGACTCCGCGGCGGTGACGCGCTGCGCGAGCAGGTCGCGTTCGCGCTGAAGCAGCGCGGCGGCGCGGCGATCCACCTCGGCCATCAGCTCGAGCCCGCGCCCGCCCGCGACGACATAGAGCGCGGCGGTGAAATCGCCGCGTCGCCCGAGCGCGAGCGGCCCGCGCAGGAAGTCGGCGCGGCGCGTCACCGCGGCGCGCAGCGCGGCGGCGCGCTCGTGCTGGAGCATGTTGTCCGCGGTGAGCCGCTCGAGCGCCGCGACACGGCGCGCGGCATCGTCGAGCCGCGCCTCGACCGTGGCGGCGAAGCGCTCGTCCTGGGTCAGAAGGAAACCGCGCTGGCCCGATTCGGCCTCGCGCAGCTCCGCCACCGCCTCGTCGAGCGCGACGATCACCTGCTGCGAGTGCGCCACCCAGGCGAAGCTCTCGCGCGTCTCGTAGGACGCCTGCACCAGCAACGCCACCAGACCGGCGAGCGCGAGCGCGATGACGAGACCCAGCGCGGTGACGCGCGATGTCAGCGAGGAGAACACAGGCGATCGTCCCTTTGGCGGCGGTCGATGGAGCAGCGCTAAGGTCAGCGTGGTTACGCGAGTGTTAAGCACGCGCCGGGGGGACGGTCGCGACCGGCGGGCGAAAAGCGAAACGATTGGATTGGCGCGCTTTCTTGATAGCGGGCCGCGTCGGGCGGCGCGCGAGATGTCGAGAAAGTTGAGCCTTCAGCGGAGTGGGGCGCGGCGAATGATGAGCCACTTTGCGCCCATGGCGGTCGGTGCCGAATCGCTCATGATGACGGGAAGGAGCCGTGAGACGGGCATGCCATGACGGCGCGAACGTAGGACAGCGCGCGCGATGGACGCGGGACCGCCGGCCGGGGTCGCACCGAGGCGAGCGGCGCATCGTGGTGGCGGCCGGGTGCGGCCCCTCCCCTCGCACCACCGACGGCAGCGACCCGCTGGCACCGCAGTCACCCCACGCGCGCGCCGCTGGCGTCGCCCTCTGCGGTGCGGGGTCTCAGTGGCGGCGCGCGATCATCTCGCGGTGGAGGCGCTCGATCGCGCGGCTGCCGGTGGTGCGGAACAGGCCCGGCACCAGCGCGTGAACGAGGCACGCTCCCCCGGCCGCCACCAGCGTCACCCCGAAGCGCGTCGCGACACGCGCATGGTCGAGATAGCTCTCACCGACCGAGTGCGGGTGATCGACGAACATCCGGCCCAGCATCGCTCATCCTCCGTCACGTGCGGGAACAGCATAACGCGATGATCGGGTCCCAGGCTTCTCTTTCTTCGCCTCTATGGCGTATAACGGAGAACCTCGTGCTACAAGGCTACCCAGATGGAGAAACTGGATCCCACCGACCGCCGCCTGCTCGCGCTGCTGCAGGAGGATGCGACGCTGCCGATCGCCGAGATCGCCGCGCGCGTCGGCCTGTCGCAGACGCCGTGCTGGAAGCGGATCAAACGGCTCGAACGCGACGGCCTGATCCGCGCCCGCGTCGCACTGGTCGACCGCGCGTCGCTCGGGCTCGACGTCACCGTCTTCGTCGCGGTGCGCACCAACCAGCACAGCGACGACTGGCTCCAGCGCTTCGCCGAGGGCGTCGCGGGCATCCCCGAGGTCGTCGAATTCTATCGCATGAGCGGCGAGGTGGATTATCTGCTCAAGGTGGTCGCGCGTGACATCGCCGATTACGACCGGATCTACCGCAAGCTGATCCGCGTCGTCCCGCTCCACGACGTGAGCTCGTCCTTCGCGATGCAAGAGATCAAGTCGACCACCGCCCTGCCGGTGTGAGAAATGCAGCAACCGCCGGCAGGAACCGGCGGTGCCGACGGACACCCTCACCGCGCGGGGTCAGCGCCGCTCACGCGCCCGCGGCCATCTCCGCGCCGCGGCGCGCCACCGCGCGCAGCGTCTCTTCGAGCAGCGCGGCGAGCGCGCGCTCGTGGTCGAGCACGTCAAGCCCCGCGCGCGTCATCCCGCCCGGGCTCGCCACCGCATCCGCCAGCGCCGCGGGATCGCGCTCGTTCGCGGCCGCCATCGCTGCCGCGCCCTCCACCGTCGCCAGCGCCACCGCGGCGGCCTCCTCGCGCGACAGGCCGATCGCCACGCCACCCGCGGCCAGCGCGTCGACGAAGCGGAACAGGAAGGCCGGCCCCGTCCCCGACACCGCCCCCGCCGCGGCGAAACGCGCGGGATCGTCGAACCACTCCACCAGCCCCAGCGGCGCGAGCAGCCGGTCCACCACCGCGCGCGCCGGGTCGGGCGCCGCGGGCGCATGGACCGCGACCACGCCGCGGCCGAGCTCCACCGGCAGGTTGGGCATCGTCTGGATCGGCACCGGCCCGGGAAAGGCCGCCGCCAGCCGCGCCGGGTCCGCGCCGGCGAGCATCGACACCAGCAGCGGCGCCGCCGCGACGCGCGTACGATGCACCGCCGCGACCGCGTCGAGCTGTTGCGGCTTGATGCCGAGGATCACCGCGTCGGGGGGCGGCGCGTCGGGCAGCTCACGCGCCTGGCGCACGCCGAGCGGCAGCACGCGATGCTGGCGGTTGACGACGTCGACGTCCTCCGCCGCGACCACCCCGCTGGCGAGCCAGCGGCGCAGCATCGCCGAGGCCATGTTGCCGCACCCGATCATCCACAGCCGCACGCGTCAGGCCTCGCCCGCCGTCTCGACCATCGCGGCCGCGATCGCCTCGCTCGGGGTCTTGCCACCCCACAGCACGAACTGGAACACGGGGTAGAAACGCTCGCACTCGTCGATCGCGGATTCCACCAGCAGCTCGGCGGTGGACAGCGCCATCGTCGCCTCGCCCTCCTCCGCCTCGATCGCGGTGGCGTTGCGATAGAGCAGGATGCCGCTGCTCGACCAGAGCTCGAAATGCCCCATCCACAATTGTTCGTTGACCAGAGCGAGCGCCTCGTAGATCGGCGCGCGCCGCTGCTCGGCCACCTTCACGTCGGGGAAGGCGAGCAATTGCAGAACGCCATCCTCCTCGCGCCAGAGCGCGCGCAGCTCATATTCGGTCCAGCTGCCCTTGATCGAGGCGGTGATCTCGTCCTCGTTGCGCTCGCACGGCCAGCCATGCGCGAGGAAATAGGCCTCAAGCATGTCGAGCGGCGCGTCGCCCGCAGTATCGTGGTCGGCTTCGTCGAGCATCAATGACTTATCGCATGGCGCGCGACGCGCGTCATCCCTGGCGGCGCGATCACCCGCCGGCCTTGGCGGCGAGCGCCGCCTCGAGCTTCTCGATGCGCGCGCGCAGCGCGTCATTCTCGTCGCGTGCCGCGGCGGCCATGGCCTTGACCAACTCGAACTCGTCGCGCGCGACGAAGTCGAGCCCGCCGATCCACTCGCGCGCGCGCGCGCGGGCGTTAGCCTCGGCCTCGCGGCCCACCCCGGCGAGCGTGCCCGCCGCGCCGTTAAACAATTTGGCGAGGTCGCCGAACAGGTGATTCTCGGACTGCATGACGTATTTTCCTGTGAGAGCGATCAATCGACCATCTGGGACGCCGCGGCCGGCGACACAAGCCGTTCCGCGTCGGGGTTGAGCTGGTCGATGCGCCAGTTGAGCGTCGCCGCGAAGCTCAGCCACATCATATACGGCACCAGCAGCCACGCCGCGGTCCGGCGCACCTGCGCGAACACGAAGGTGGTGAGGATCGTCAGCCCCAGGATCGCGACGATCAGCAGGAACGCCGCCGACACCCGGTGTGCGCCGAAGAACAAGGGCGTCCACAGCAGGTTGCCGACGAACTGCGCGGCGAACAGCGCCACCGCCAGCCAGCGCAGCCGCGCGCCGCGCGCGCTGAGCACCAGCGCCAGCGCGAGCCCCATCATCACATACAGCAGCGACCAGGCCAGCGGGAACAGCCAGCCGGGGGGCGTCAGCTCGGGCTTGGCGAGCGCGCGATACCAGCCGTTCTGGTCGCCCGAGGGCACGGTGCGCCCCGACAGAAAGCCGAGCAGCAGCACCCCCGGCACCGCCACCGCGGCCCAGCGCAGGAACGACATGCGCAATTGTTCCTTGGAAGCGACTGTGCCCACCCGCATCTCCCTCGCGATCGGTCCGACCCGGACGTGCTGCCCTAACGCCCGATCCAGGTAAATGGCCCCTGTACCAGATTCAGTCCCGCGTCGCGGCGACGAGGAACTCCACATTGCCCTCTGGGCCAGTGATCGGGCTCTGCTCGACCCCCTCGACGCGCCAGCCCGTCGCAGTCAGCCACGCCACCACCTCGGCGCAGACGCGCGCGTGGACCGCCGGGTCGCGCACCACCCCACCCTTGCCGACCTCGGCACGCCCGGCCTCGAACTGCGGCTTGATCAGCGCGAGCACGCGCCCGCCGGGGCGGACGAAGCCGAGCGGCACCGCGAGCACCTTGGCCAGCCCGATGAAGCTCGCGTCGCACACCACCAGATCGACCGGCTCGGGCACGTGCGCCGCGGTGAGCAGGCGCGCGCTGGTCTGTTCGTGGACGATCACGCGCGCGTCCTGACGCAGTTTCCACGCGAGCTGGTTGGTGCCGCTGTCGACCGCATAGACGCGCGCCGCGCCGCGGCTGAGCAGCACTTCGGTGAAGCCGCCGGTCGAGCTGCCGACGTCGATCGCCACCGCCCCGGTGACGTCCCAGCCGAAGCGGTCGAGCCCGTGCGCCAGCTTGACGCCGCCGCGCGATACCCAGGGATGGTCGCGCCCGCGCACCTCCAGCCGCACATCCTCGGCCAGCGTCTGGCCGGGCTTGTCGACCTTGCGCTCGCCGGCGAAGACCAGCCCCGCCATCACCAACGCCTGTGCGCGCGTGCGCGACTCGGCGAGGCCGCGATCGACGAGCATCTGGTCCACGCGCTGCTTGGGCATGGCGCCGCTATCGCCTCCGCGCGCGCGCGCCGCAACCGTCCATCCGCTCGTCGCTGCCGCGCCTCCGTTCGCGTCAAATGCTGCGCCGCAGGATTGCCGATCGATTTAGTAGGTAATAGCTATGCGACAGAGGCCGCGGCACTGCCGACCCCTAGACTGATAGCCGCGGCCTCACCAACAGGAGGTTTGTCATGGGACATACCGCGTTCGATCTGTCGGTGCAGCCGACCGTTCTGACCGTCCCGGGGCTGGGCGGATCGGGGCCGGCACATTGGCAGACATTGTGGGAAAAGAGCCGACCCGACACCGCCCGGATCGAGCTGGGCATGTGGGACCGTCCGCATCGCAACGCCTGGGTCACCAAGATCGACCAGGCGGTGGCGAGCGCGCGCGCGCCGGTGATCCTGGTGGCGCATAGCCTGGGCTGCGTCGCGGTGGCGTGGTGGGCCTCGCTGAGCCCGCAACCTTATGGCTGGCCGGTCGCGGGCGCGCTGCTGGTGGCGCCCGCCGACGTCGACCGCGCCGACGTGGCGGACGAGCTCGCACCCTTCGCGCCGGCGCCGAAACAGCCCTTGCCCTTCCCGTCGATCGTGGTCGCCTCGACCGACGATCCCTGGGTGTCGATCGAGCGCGCGCACAGCCTCGCGGTCGACTGGGGCAGCCACTTCATCGACTATGGCGCGTGCGGCCACCTCAACGCCGCGAGCGGGCTGGGGCGCTGGCCCGACGGGCTGGAACTGCTCGACCGCGTGATCGCCGCGGCGGGCGGCCCGCACGGCGAGGCGCGCACCCCGGGCGACGCGCGCGCGATCCTGGCGCGACCGCGCGACCACGGCGCCGGCCTGCGCGCCTGACCGGGCGGGGCGGCGGCAGGCGCGCCTCACCCGCCGCCCCGCCCTCACCGGCCGCCCTCTCCCGCCGCCCTGCCCCCACCCGCCGTCCTGCTTCTTCGCGGCCGATCATCGGCGAACGATCGGTCAATCATCGGCTGACCCGCCGCGCCACCGGCCCACGCCGGCGCGAGACTCCCGACCGCGACGATCCCCGTCGCGCCATCGGAGAGCCAGCATGCGTCACCTCGTCCCCGCGGTCGCCGCGCCCGTCCCCGCCCTTCTCCTCGTGATCGCCGCGCTCGCCGCGCCCGAGGCGGCCGCGCAGCATGTCTGGCGGATCGGCGACCACGCCTATCACGTCACCGGCCAGGACCTCGACCAGAGCAGCGACACCGGACGCGCCGCGATGCTCGCGCGGGTCGAACGCGCCGCCAGCAGACTCTGCGCGCACGAACCGCTCGCGATCGACCGGCGCGCCTGCGCCACCGCGTCGGTCGCGGCCGCGGCGCGCGGCTCGGCGACGCTGCGGCGTGCGCTGAGCGAGCGTGACGCGACCGCACTCGCGCAGCGCTGATCGTGCCGCGCGCGCCTCAGCCGCGCGCCACCGCGGTATCGTCGGGGCGCGTGCCCGAGTCGCGCCAGTAGCGCTCCAGCCCGATCGCGCGCGCCAGCGTCGCGAAGCGGGGGTCGCGTCGCAGCGCGGTGCAGGGCGGCGCGAACAGGAACCAGGTCACGCGCTGGTCGGGCGCGGTATAGGTCCCCTGGCGGCGCGAGAAGCGCAGCGCGGCCACCGCGAAGCCGCGCCCGAGGAAATACCCCTCCGCCACCTGGAAAGCCTGGTCGAGCCGCCCCGCCGCGCTGAGGAACTGGATCGCGTTCTCGGCATGGCCCGCGCCGCGGTGCGCGGCGTCGAGATAGGCGGTGGCGGTGGCGTCGATCTCGCGCGGGTCGCGCGTCTGCAGCGCGCGCGCGATCCCCGCGGCGAGCGCGAAGCTCGGCTCGTCGATATTGGCGGGGCGGTGGTCACCGTCCTCGACCATCCGCAGCGCCTCCGCACCGCGCCCCGTGTAGGACAGCAGGAACAGGCGCGTGAACCAGACGGAGTAATGGAGCGGGTAGAGCGCATAGGCTTCGTCCATCGCGCGATCGGCCTGTTCGAGCCGGTCGGTGCTCCACAGCGAGACGACGCGCTGGTACATCGCGATCGGCGACGGCCCGCCGCTGGCGAGGCCGCGCGCATATTCCGCCTCCGCCTCGCGCATCCGCCCGACCATCTGGAGGATGCGGCCGAGCGCGTCGGCGATCACATCGTCGTCGGGGTGCTGGCGCGCGGCGCCGCGGGTGACGCGCTCCTGCGTCAGCCAGTTGCCGAGCATCGGTGCGCGCCGCATCCGCGCGAGCGCGGCATAAGCGTTGCCGGGATCGATCGCCTCGGCGCGTCGCTCGGCCGCGAGCGCGCGCTGCGCGAACGCCGCGCGGTCGGCCATCGCGCCGATCCGCGCCGCCACCGCGCAGCCGATCGCGAGCTGCCCCCAGGCATCGGCGTCGTCGGGGGCGAGCAGCACCGCGCGGCGGAACAGCCCGATCGCCTGCCACAGCCCGGCGCGATCCGCCTGGCGCTGCGCGTCGCGCGCCTGCGCGATCAGTGCGGCGACCTCGTCCGAGCGCGGCGCCGGGCGCGCGCGCTGCCACCACCAGGCGCCCACCGCGGCCGCCGCCGTCGCGATGCCGAGCCCGGCGAGCAGGGCACGGCGCGGCGGCAGCGATGCGGCGGCGGTATCGCTCGGGCCTGCGGCGTTGCCGGGCGGTGCGGCGTCGACGGCTTGGCGCGCGGCGGTCGTGTCGGTGGCGTTGGCCGCGGTGACGTCGGTGTCCGGCGACGGCGCCCCCGTCGATGGCGATGCGCCCGCGCCCGCGCCCGCGGTGACGGTCAGGCGATAGCCGACGCGCGCGATCGTCTCGATGCGGAAGCGTCCCGCGGCGATGCCCTCGGCGAGACGACGCAGGCGACCGACCGCGCGGTTGATCGCGTCGTCGCCGACGATCCGACCGTCCCAGCATTGCTCGACCAGCGCGTCGCGCGACACCACCGCGCCATGCGCGCGCGCGAGCGCCACCAGCACCTGCATGACGCGCGGTTCGAGCAGCTCCTCCTGCTCGCCCAGCGCGACGGTGCGCAGCGACGGGCGGACGAGCAGTCCGGCGAGGTCGAGATCGGGCGTGCGCGCGAGGTCGATCATCGCGCCGGCCGTTCGTCGGCGAAACAGGCGTCGCGCCGCTCCTCGACGGGCGTCATCCCGAGCTCGTCTCGGGAGCCACGGGTTCGGTCCCAGAAGGTGGCTCGCTCTTCCGTCACCGTCATCCCGGCCTCGAGCCGGGATCCATCCTTCCGCGAGAACAACGCCGGTGACTCTCGCGGCGCCATGGATCCCGGATCGAGCTTGGGATGACGGGTGGGGCAAGCCAGTTCCGCGACAAGGGATCGCCTGGGTCCGGATGCACTGACCCGCATGACTCGCCGCCGCCGCGCCCGCGGCGCCGTGGATCCTGAAACGAGTTCAGGATGACGCCATCGGAGGGGGCGTTGATGCCGGTGTGGGCCGGGGTGTTGACCTTGGCCGACGAGGCGGCGGTGTTCTCCGCGTGCAACATCGCCTCGCGACCCACGAGGGCCGCCCGACCTTGGCGCCGCGCGGGCGCGTTGCTTGCACATGGCCTCGCCCCCCATCGTCGTCGCCCCCTCCCCGTCTCACTCGCGCGGCGAGCGGTCCCCCGCGCTGACCGCCGCCGCGAGCAGCGCGATCCCCAGCGCCGCCATCGTCGCGCGCCACAGCGCCGCATTGTCGGGCGCGACATAATCCGCCGTCCCCAGGAACGCCCCCGCGACCAGCCCCGACCACAGCAGCAGATACGGCAGCCAGTCCCAGCGCGCACCGCTGCCCATCAGCGCATTGGCCAGATGCTGGCCGAACTTCACCAGCGCCCCGGTCATGTAAGTCACCCCGATGGTCACCTCGCCGCCGCGCTGGAACACCGCGTTGAGCATCCCCATCGCCAGCGCCAGCAGTACCGTCCCCAGCGCGCCGAGCGGACCGAACTCGGGCAGCGCCGCCGCCACCGCGAGCGGCACCGCCGCGAGCACGATCACCCCCGGCGCGCGCCAGCGCCCCAGCGCGATCCCCGCGGTGGAGGCCGCCACCACGCCCGCGACGAAGGCGAGGATCAGCGACGCCGCGGTGAGCGCCAGCGGCGAACCGCCCGCCAGCGCCACCGCCAGCCGGGTCGAATTGCCGCTCATGAACGAGACGAACAGCCCGTTGAGCCGCAGGAAGCCGATCGCGTCGACATAGCCCGCCAGCGCCGCCAGCGCGATCGCCAGCCACCATTCACGTCGTGGATGCCGGGTCACGCGTCGATCGCTTCCTCGTCCAGGCGCGCCGCATTCTCTTGGATGAAGGCGAAGCGGTGCGCGGGATTGGTGCCCATCAGCCGGTCGACCAGGTCCTTCACGCCGGCGCGTTCCTCATATTCCTGCGGCAGCGTGATCCGGATCATGCTGCGCCTGGCGGGGTCCATCGTCGTCTCGCGGAGCTGTTGCGGGTTCATCTCGCCCAGGCCCTTGAAGCGCGCCACCTCCACCTTCTTGCCGCGGAAGACGGTGCGCTCCAGCTCGGCGCGGTGCGCGTCGTCGCGCGCGTAGAGCGACTTGGCGCCGACCGTCAGGCGGTACAGCGGCGGCTGCGCGAGGTGCAGATGCCCCTGCCGCACCAGCTCGGGCATCTCCTGGAAGAAGAAGGTCATCAGCAGCGTCGCGATATGCGCGCCGTCGACGTCGGCGTCGGTCATGATGACGATCTTCTCGTAACGCAGCTGCTCGGGCCGGCAGTCCTTGCGCGTGCCGCAGCCGAGCGCCTGAATCAGGTCGGCGATCTCCTGATTGGCCAGGATCTTGGCCGAGGTGGCCGAGGCGACGTTGAGAATCTTGCCGCGGATCGGCAGGATCGCCTGGGTCTTGCGGTCGCGCGCCTGCTTGGCCGAGCCGCCCGCCGAATCGCCCTCGACGATGAACAATTCGGTACCCTCGGAGCTGTCGGAGGCGCAGTCGGTGAGCTTGCCCGGCAGCCGGATCTTGCGCGCCGAGGTGGCGGTCTTGCGCTTGACGTCGCGCTCGGCCTTGCGCCGCAGCCGCTCGTCCATCCGCTCCAGCACATAGCCGAGCAGCGCCTTGCCGCGCTCGATATTCTGCCCGAGCCAATGGTCGAAATGGTCGCGCATCGCTTTCTCGACCAGCCCGGCCGCCTCGGGCGAGGTGAGCCGGTCCTTGGTCTGCGACTGGAACTGCGGCTCGCGGATGAACACGCTGAGCATCAGCTCGCTGCCCACCATCACGTCGTCCGCGGTGAGCTCCTTGGCGCGCTTGTTGCCGACCAAGTCGGCGAACTGGCGCAGCCCGCGCACCAGCGCCTGGCGCAGCCCCTGCTCGTGCGTGCCGCCGTCGGGCGTGGGGATGGTGTTGCAATACCAGCTGTAGCTGCCCTCACTCCACAGCGGCCAGGCGATCGCCCATTCGACCTTGCCCTGCTGGTCGGGGAAGTCCTGCTGGCCCGCGAAGAAATCGGCGGTGGCGCATTCGCGGCCGGCGATCTGCTCGCGCAGATGGTCGGAGAGGCCACCGGGGAATTGGAACACCGCCTCCGCCGGCGTGCCGTCACCGATCAGCTCGGGCGCGCAATGCCAGCGGATCTCGACGCCCGCGAACAGATAGGCCTTGGAACGCGCCAGCTTGTAGAGCCGCGCGGGCTTGAACAGCAGCTCGGGGCCGAAGATCTCGGTGTCGGGCGTGAAGGCCACCGAGGTGCCGCGGCGGTTGGGGGCGGCGCCGACATTCTCCAGCGGGCCGAGCGTCTGCCCCTTGCCGAAGCGCTGACGGTAGAGCTGGCGGTCGCGCGCGACCTCGACCACGGTGTCGCTCGACAGCGCATTGACCACCGAGACGCCGACGCCGTGCAGGCCGCCCGAGGTGGCATAGGCCTTGCCCGCGAACTTGCCGCCCGAGTGGAGCATCGAGAGGATCACCTCGAGCGCCGACTTGTCGGGGAATTTGGGATGCGGGTCGACCGGCATGCCGCGGCCGTTGTCGACGATGGTCAGTCGGTTGCCCGGCTCCAGCGTGATCTCGATGCGCGTGGCGTGGCCCGCCACCGCCTCGTCCATCGCATTGTCGAGCACCTCGGCGGCGAGGTGGTGCATCGCGCGCTCGTCGGTGCCGCCGACGTACATGCCGGGGCGGCGGCGGACGGGCTCGAGCCCCTCGAGCACCTCGATCGACGACGCGTCATAGGTGGTGGCGCCGGCGGTGGGGGAAGCGAACAGATCGGCCATGACGCTCATATAACCACGCCGCGCCCGTGACCCAAGCGCGCGGGGCGTCGGTTTCCACGGCAATCATTCCTCACGAAACCTATTCTGATCGAGGCTCGTTCGCGGATCGTTCGATCAGGGAGTGACCTACATGAGAGCGTATTTGACCGCCGCCGCGATCGCGGCGTCGCTGACGGCTGTCCCCGCCATGGCGCAGGACGGCGGCGACCCGTCGGTCAGCAGCGGCTTCTCCGGCATCTATGTCGGCGCCGCCGGCGGTTATGACGTGCAGCCCAATGATGGCGGCGCGCGCATCGAGTTCGACCGCAACCTCGACGGCCGCTTCGGCGACACGGTACTGACCGGCACCGGCGCCAACGCCTTCTCGCCGGGCTTCTGCGGCGGGCGCGCGCAGGGCGCGCAGGGGCCGCGCAACGGCGGGCCGGGCTGCCGCAAGGACCGCGACGCGTTCAGCTATTATGGCCGTGTCGGGTTCGACCAGCAGAGCGGGCCGATCGTCTATGGCGTGGTCGGCGAGTTCGGGCGGACGCACATCAACGACAGCACCACGGGCTTCTCCACCACCCCGGCCAATTACGTGATGTACCGCCAGGTCAATTGGGAGGCCGCGGTGCGCGCGCGCGCGGGCTACACGCCCAACGACTCGACCTTGTTCTACGGCACGTTCGGCCCGTCGCTGGCGCGGATCGCCAGCGAATTCTCGTCGAGCCAGAGCACCAACAGCTTCACCGCGCGCGGGCGGCAGGACCAGTTCGGCTTTCAGGGCGGCGGCGGCATCGAGCAGCGCTTCGGCGACCATTTCTCGGTCGGGCTCGAATATGTCTACCACCAGTATCAGGACAACGACTATCGCGTCCGCGCCGCCGGCCCGGCGGGCACGCCCTTCACCAACGCCGCCAACGGCGGGACGCTGGAGGGCACCGACTTCCGCCGCTCGGACGACAAGTTCCGCTGGCACAGCATGCGCGCCACCGCGGCGTTCCGCTTCTGAGGTGATGGGGCGGGGGCGGCGGAGCGCCCGCGCCCCATTCTCTTCGTTCCCCGGCGAAGGCCGGGGCCCAGTTGGGCGGGGTGGTGAGACACACCACGGCCGCCGCAACTGGACCCCGGCCTTCGCCGGGGAACAACGGCTTTATGTAACGGCGCTCACCCTCAGCGCATGCGGGGGCCGCCGAACGGCAGCGGCGGCGCGCGACGGTCGCGACGCGGCAGCTGCGCCTGATAGGCGTGGCCGCAATGCTCGACGCAATACGGGAAACCGGGGTTCACCTTGTCGCCGCAGAAATGGAAGTCGGGCTCGCCCGGGTGACCCAGCGGCCATTTGCAGATCTTGTCGTTGAGATCGAGCAGCGACGTCTTGTTGGCGAACTCGGGCGCGGTGCGCGCGGGCACCAGCCGGCGCGGCGGCGCGGGCGCGATCGGCGGCTGCTGCTCGCCCGGCGCCTGGCGGACGAAGCCGCCCGGCCCGACCGAGCGCAGCACCGGCTCGCGCTTGGCCGGCGGCGCGCTGGGGGCCTCGTCGTCGCCCGTCTCCGCCTCGGCCTCGGTGGCGCGCGCGACCGGCGGCGTGGGTGCCGCCGGGGTCGACTGAGTCGCGAAGGGCGGCGGCGCCGGACGCGCGGACGGCGCCGGCGTCGCCGCACGCGGCGCGGGCGCTGGCCGCGGCGGGGGCGGCGCGCTCGCCGCGGCGGCGGCGGGCGCGGGCTCGGCGGCGCGCGCCTCCTCCTTGGTCGTCACCGGCGACGGGCGCGACTGGAGGCCGAGACGATGCGCCTTGCCGATCACCGCGTTGCGGCTGACACCGCCGAGCGCCTCGGCGATCTGGCTGGCAGTCTGGCCCGCCTCCCACATCGTCTTCAGCGTGTCGATCCGCTCGTCGGTCCAGGACATCCTTGTCTTCCTCTAGCGTTCCGGTTGCGGGCGCGCGCCGCAGCGGTTACCCGCACAGGCGATGAGCAGCCAGCCTCCTACCGGACAAATTCCGTCAGCCATCAGGCACGCCCCCGGCGAACCGGTGATCCGGAACGTCAATTGGGGCGGCCTGCGAACGCTCTATGTGAAGGAGGTGCGCCGTTTCTTCAAGGTGCAGCTCCAGACGGTGTGGGCGCCGGCGGTGACGACGCTGATGTTCCTCGTCATCTTCACCGTCGCCAACGGCGCGCGCAGCCCGGTCAACGTCGGCGGCGCGCCGGTCGCCTTCGCCGATTTCATCGCGCCCGGCCTGATCGTGATGGGGATGCTCAACAACGCCTTCGCCAACGCCAGCTTCTCGCTGCTGGTCGGCAAGATCCAGGGCAATATCGTCGACTATCTCCAGCCGCCGCTGTCCACCAGCGAGCTGCTCGCCGCGCTGGTCGGCGCGGCGGTGACGCGCGCCTTCTGCGTCGGCGGCGCGGTGTGGCTGGCGATGGCGCTGTGGCCCGGCGTCCACGTCACCCCGATCCACCCGCTCGCGGTGCTGTGGTTCGGGCTGCTCGGCGCGATGTTCCTGTCGTTCGCGGGCGTGCTCACCTCGATCTGGGCGGACAAGTTCGACCATGCCGCGGCGGTGACCAACTTCCTGATCGCGCCGCTGACGCTGCTGTCGGGCACCTTCTACTCGGTCGACCATCTCGCGCCCGCGTTCCGCGCGTTCAGCCACGTCAACCCGTTCTTCTACGTGATCTCCGGCTTCCGCTACGGCTTCCTCGGCAGCGCCGACTCGCCCGTGGCGGTGGGCAGCGTGGTGATCCTCGCGATCGACGTGGCGCTCGGCGTGCTGTGCTATGTCCTGCTCAAGCGCGGCTGGAAGCTGAAGAGCTGATCCGCAGCTACAGCAGCTTGTCCAGCGTGATCGGCAGGTCGCGGATGCGCCGGCCGGTGGCGTGATGGACCGCATTGGCCACCGCCGCCGCCACGCCGGTGATCCCGATCTCCCCCACGCCATGCGCCCCCATCGGGGTGTGCGGGTCGGGGATGTCGGTCCAGATCACGTCGATCTCGGGCACGTCGAGATGCACCGGCACGTGATATTCGGCGAGGCTGGGGTTCATGATGCGACCGTTGCGCTCGTCGAACTGGGTTTCCTCCATCAGCGCCATCCCCAGCCCCATGATGATGCCGCCGCGGAACTGGCTCGCCGCGGTCTTGGGGTTGAGGATACGGCCGCAGTCGAACGAGCCCAGGAAGCGGCTGACCCGCGTCTCGCCCGTCACCGCATTGACGCGCACCTCGCAGAACAAGGCGCTGTGCGAGTGCATCGACCAGTGCATCAGCTCGAGCGGGGGTGAGCCCGCGCGCGTGACGCTCACCGTGTCGCGGCGCGCGCGCGCGAGGATCGAGGCGTAGCTCTCGCGCCGCGCCGGATCGTCCAGCTTGGCGAGCCCGGCGTCGCTGCTCCCCACCTCCGCGGGCGAGAGGCCGGCCAGCGGCGAGTCGTTGCCCGCGAGCTGGAGCAGCTCGGCCACCAGCGCGTGATGCGCCGCGATCACCGCGGCGCCGATCGCGGCGGTCTGCTGCGAGCCCCCCGCCATGATCGCGCCGGGGATGCGCGAATCGGCATAGCCCACCTCGACCTGCTCGAGCCCGAGCCCGAGCCGGTCGGCAGCGACGATCGCGGTGGTGGTGGACGTGCCCATCCCCATCTCCGCCGCGGCGACCTCGACCGTGGCGCGGACCGCGTCGCCGTCGCGGTGCAGCGTGACCCGTGCCTCGGCGCCGGGCATGCGATAATAAGGATAGGTACCGGTGGCGCAGCCGACGCCGATCTGCCACTCGCCCTCGCGCCGCATCCCCGCCGCGGGCGCACGATCGCCCCAGCCGAAGCGCGCCGCGCCGCTGCGCCATGCCTCGGCGATGTGGCGCGATGAGAAGGGCAGTCCGGTGACCGGATCCTTCTCCGGCTCGTTGCGCAGCCGCAGTTCCACCGGATCCATGTTGAGCGCCACCGCCAGCTCGTCGATCGCGGACTCGAGCGCGAACGTCCCGACCGCCTCGCCGGGCGCGCGCATGAAGGTGTTGGCGAGCATGTTCATCTGCGCCACCTCCACCTGCAACCGCATGTTGGGCGCAGCATAGGCGGCGCGCGTGCCGAGGATGAACGGCTCGGGCATGTTGTTGTGCGGCGACATCACCGACAGCCCGGTATGGACCAGCGCGGTGATCCGCCCGTCCGCCTCCGCGCCGATCGCGACGCGCTGTTCGGTCAGCGTGCGCCCGCCGACGACGCGATACACCCCCTCGCGCGAGAGCGTGGCGCGCACCGGCCGCCCCGCCAGCCGCGCCGCCGCGGCGGCGAGGATCTGGTGATCCCACAGCCCCTTGCTGCCGAAGCCGCCGCCGACATAGGGCGAGGTGAGATGGACCTGATCGGGCGTCAGGTCGAACACCTCGCCGATCGTCTGCGCCTGCTGCGCCACCATCTGACTGGCATCGTGGATCACCAGCCCACCATCGACCCAGGCGAGCGTGACCGCGTGCGGCTCGATCGGATTGTGGTTGTGCCGCGGCGTGCGATAGACTTGGTCGACCTTGTGCGGCGCCGCCGCCAAGGCGGCGACCGGGTCGCCGATCTCGTTGAGGAGCGGCTGGCCCATGAACATGCCCTGCGCCACACCGTTGGCGCGCGCGCCGTCGAGCGTGGTCGTGGACGGCTCCGCGGCATAGTCGATCCGCAGCAGCGAGGCGGCGTGATCGGCCTGTTCCTGCGTCTCCGCCAGCACCACCGCGACCGGCTGCCCGTTCCAGTGGATGCGATCGTCCTGCATGATCGGCAGGTCGGCGGGGCCGACGCCGCCGGGCGAGGAACCGAACGCCGCGGGCGGGCGCATCCGCGGCGCGTTGCGATGGGTCATCACCAGCACCACGCCCGGCGCGGTCTCCGCCGCGGCGGAGTCGATCGCGGCGATCCGGCCGCGCGCGATCGTCGCATAGGCCAGCGCGGCATAGACCATCCCGTCGAAGCGGAACTCGGCGGCGAAGGGCGCGCCGCCGCTGACCTTGAGCGCGCCGTCGAGCCGCGACACCGGCGTGCCGATCAACCCGTGCTTGCGCGCGATCAGCGGGTCGGGGACGCCACCGGCGATCCAGCTGTCGGGGGCGAGCGGGACCAGCTTGGCCATGGCGCCCTGCACCAGCCCCTGCGCCGCCTGTTTCGCGTCGTCGAGCATCGTCATGCCGCCTCTCCCTTCGCCAGATCGGCCAGCACCGCGGCCAGCGTGCGCGCCGCCAGCGCGGGCTTGAACGCATTGTGGCGCAACGGCTGCGCCGTCGCGAATTCCGCCTCGGCCGCGGCGTGGAAGGCGGCCGCGGTGGCGGGGCCGCCGCGCAGCGCCGCCTCGGCGGCGAGCGCGCGCCACGGCTTGGCCGCCACCCCGCCGAACGCGACCCGCACGTCGCGAACGCGATCGCCGTCGAGCTCGAGCGCGGCGGCGACCGACACCAGCGCGAAGGCATAGCTCGCGCGGTCGCGCACCTTGCGATAGGTCGAGCGCGCGGCGAGCCCGAGCGCGGGCAGCTCCACCGCGGTGATCAGCTCGCCGGGCGCGAGCACCGTGTCGAGATCGGGGCGATCGCCTGGCAGCCGGTGCAGCTCGGCGAGCGGCAGCGTGCGCTCGCCGCCCGCGCCCGCGACATGGACGATCGCGTCGAGCGCGACCAGCGCGACGCACATGTCGCTGGGATGGGTCGCGACGCAGGCCTCGGACGCGCCGAGCACCGCGTGGATGCGGTTGAAGCCGTCGCGCGCGTCGCACCCCGCGCCGGGCTGGCGCTTGTTGCAGCGCGCGCCCTCGGTGTCGTAGAAATAGGCGCAGCGCGTGCGCTGGAGCAGATTGCCCCCCACCGTCGCCATGTTGCGGATCTGCGCCGAGGCGCCCGCCAGGATCGCGCGCGTCAGCATCGGATAACGCGCGCGGACCGCGCGATGCTCCGCCAGCGCGGTGTTGCGCACCGCGGCGCCGATCAGCAGCCCGCCATCGTCGCGTTCGGTGATCGTGGCGGACAGGCCGGTGACGTCGACGAGATGATCGGGGCGCGCCACCGTCTCGCGCATCAGGTCGACCAGATTGGTGCCGCCGCCGAGATAGGCTGTCGCCGCCCCGGCGCCGAGCCGCAGCGCCTCGCCCGCGTCGGCGGCGCGCTCGTAGCGGAACGGGGTCATGCCGCCACCTCGCCGGCGACGGTCTGCTGGATCGCGGCGATGATGCCGTTATGCGCGCCGCAGCGGCACAGATTGCCGCTCATCCGCTCCTGCACCTCCTCGCGGCTGAGCGTCACCTCGGCGTCGAGATCGGCGCTGACGTGGCTGGGCACGCCGCGCCGCGCCTCCGCCGCCATGCCGATCGCGGAACAGATCTGGCCCGGGGTGCAATAGCCGCATTGAAAGCCGTCATGCTCGATGAACGCGGCCTGGAGCGGGTGGAGCGCGTCGCCCTCCGCCAGCCCCTCGATCGTGGTGATCGCGCGGCCGTCATATTGCACCGCCAGCGCGAGGCAGGACAGGATGCGCTCGCCGTCGACCAGCACGGTGCAGGCGCCGCACGCGCCCTGGTTGCAGCCCTTCTTGGTGCCGGCGAGGTGCAGCGTCTCGCGCAGATGGTCGAGCAGCGAGACGCGCGGGTCGGCGGGCGGCTCGGTCGCGGTGCCGTTGACGATGAGCGACATGGCGGACTCCCCTCTCCTGGGTTCGGCGCTTAGACGCGTTAAGATACATCAAGTTGCATGGGGCGGCTGCACCGATCGCGGCGCCGCCGCTCCGCCCGGCGTGCCGCCGGGGCGTCGTGGCGCGCGGCATTGCCGCTGGGCCTGCCCCGTGGAGCGGGCGGCTCGCCCGCCCTCTTCCATGGGCGCGTCCCGCCGTGGCATGGCGCGCTTATGGCATCGCTCCGTATCCTGGTCGACGCCGACGCCTGCCCGGTCAAGGACGAGATCTACCGCGTCGCCTGGCGCACCGGCGCGCGCGTCGCGATCGTCAGCAACGCGCATCTGCGCGTCCCCGCGCACCCGCTGATCGAGCGCGTCGTGGTCGCCGACACGTTCGACGCGGCGGACGACTGGATCGCCGCGCACACCGACCCGGCCGCGATCGTCGTCACCGCGGACATCCTGCTCGCCGACCGCTGCCTCAAGGCCGGCGCCGCGGCGGTGATCGCGCCCAATGGCAAGCCCTTCACCACCAGCTCGATCGGCAGCGCGGTGGCGGTGCGCGCGATCATGAGCGACCTGCGCGCGGGCGGCGACCGCATCGGCGGCCCCGCCCCGTTCGGCAAGGAGGATCGCTCGCGTTTCCTGTCAGCGCTCGACGCCGCGCTGGTCCGCGCCGGTCGCGCCCGGCGCTGACGCCGCGGCGACGCGCTCCGCCGCCTCCATCACCCGCAGCACGTTGCCCCCGGCCAGCTTGGCGACATCGGCGTCGCGCCAGCCGCGGCGCAGCAGCTCGGCGAGCAGCGCGGGATAGGTCGAGACGTCGCCGAGCCCCTCGGGCAATTGGCCGCCGACCCCGTCGAAGTCGGAGCCGATCCCGACATGGTCGACGCCCGCGACGCGCGCGATATGGTCGATATGGTCGGCCACCTCGCCCAGCGTCACCCGCGGCGCGGGATGCGCCGCCAGCCACGCGGCATAGAGCGACGCGGCCTTGTCGGGCTGGCCGATCGCGATGCCATTGTACGGCGGCGCGTTGAGCCGCGTCTTCTCCGCCGCCGAATCCGCCGACCAGCGCCGCATCGCGTCCGAGATATAGGGCGTGGCGAAATTGACCATCACCACCCCGCCGTTGCGCGCCACCAGCCGCAGCACGTCGTCCGACACGTTGCGCGGATGGTCGTCCAGCGCGCGCGCGCTGGAATGCGAGAAGATCACCGGCGCGCGCGTGACCGCCAGCGCGTCGCGCATCACCTTCTCGCTGACATGGCTGAGATCGACCAGCACGTTCAGCCGGTTGCACTCGCGCACCACGTCGCGGCCGAAGGCGGTGAGGCCGTCGTGGCGCGGATCGTCGGTGGCGCTGTCGGCCCAGGCGATCGTGCGCGAATGGGTCAGCGTCAGATAGCCCGCGCCCAGCGCCGCATAGCTGCGCAGCACGGAGAGGTTGCCGTCGATCTGCCCGCCGCCCTCGACTCCGATCAGCGCGGCGATCCGGCCCGCGCGATGCGCGCGGCGGACGTCGGCGGCCGTGCGCGCCAGCGCGAACGTGTCGGGGTAGCGGCGCACGATCGCCTTGACGAGATCGATCTGCTCGAGCGTCTGCTCCACCTGTTCCTTGCCGGGCAGATCGGGCGACACCCACACCGACCAGAACTGGCCGCCGACCCTGCCGCGTCGCAATCGCGCGAGGTCGGTCTCGTAGCGCGCCGGCCGCGCTCCGAGGTCGCGCAGGTCGAGCGACCAGCGCGCCTCGCCCTCATTCTCGCGCAGCGCCTCGGGCCAGTCGTTGTGGCCGTCGATCAGCGGGGTCTCGCGCAGGATCTGCGCGACGCGCGCCGCCAGCGCGGGGCTCGGGGCGGCCGGCGCCGCGGCCGCCAGCGCGATCAACGCGGCGATCATCGCGGCGCCCGCGCGCGGCGCGGGGCGGCGGGGCCATCCTCGTTGGCGGGGGCGCCGGCCTGGCGCTGCACCTCGTGGAGATGGAGCATGGATTCCATCAGCGTCTCGTCGGGGCTCGACATCACGCCGAGCACCTCGGCCTCGTCGCAATCCTCCGCGGCGAGATAGGCGTGCCCCATGTTCGAGTCGATGTAGATCGCCTGCCCCGGCGACAGTGTGACCGGATCGTAGAATTCGGTGTGGACCACCACCTTGCCGCTGAGCACGTAGATGAATTCCTCCCCCGAATGACGCACCGGCGCGCCGAACTCGGCGAGGCTGCGCGCGCGGATCTTGGTGACGACCGGGATCATCCGCTTCCGCCGCAGCTCGGTGCAGAGATAGTAATAATCGTAGTTGGGCGTCTCGACCCGCACCGAGCGCTCGGTGTCGCCGAGGCTGCGGCGCGCGGTGACCGGCTGGGCGGGATCCTCCTCGCCCTCGGCGAACAGTTCGGACATGCGCAGCCCGAGTCGCTGGCCGAGCGACTGGAGCTTGTCATAGGTCAGCGTCAGCCGGTCGTGCTCGATCTTGGATAGGGTCGAGACCGGGATGCCGCTGCGCGCACTCATCTCTTTGAGCGTCCACCCCTCGCGCGCACGCAGCCCCTTGAGCAGCGCGCCCAGCGTCGGCGGCGCGGTGTCGGCGGATCGATGTTTCTCAGCCATTGACGCGTTTTCCATTCGGGATCACACTGTCCTGATCGGAACAAGTGTTTCAATCCTACCGGGGCGGTGCGCCGGGGGCAACTGGCCGAGACAGAGGGGAGCGCGATGCGGATCAGACCTTGGATGACGGCGATCGTCGCGGCGCTGGCCGCGGGCACCGGCGCGGCGCAGGGCCCGGCACCGGTCCCCGCCCCGCGCGCGGTCGCGACCGCCGCGCCCGCCCCCGCCCCGATCGCCGCGGCGACGCAGGGCGCGCGCGCGCTGACGGCGGAGGATCTGGCGGCCTGGCTCGACGGCTTCATGCCCTACGCGCTCCACCAGGGCGACATCGCGGGCGCGGTGGTGACGGTGGTGCAGAACGGGCAGATCATCGCAAACAAGGGCTATGGCTATGCCGACGTGGCGTCGCGCCGCCCGGTCGACCCGGCGCGCACGCTGTTCCGCCCCGGCTCGGTGTCCAAGCTGGTGACCTGGACCGCGGTGATGCAGCAGGTCGAGGCGGGGAAGATCGACCTTGACCGCGACGTCAACGCCTATCTCGATTTCCGCATCCCGCCGCGCGACGGCAAGCCCGTGACGATGCGCCAGCTGATGACGCACACCGCGGGCTTCGAGGAAGCGGTCAAGGATCTGATCGCGCACGATCCCAAGGCGCTGCTGCCGCTCGACGCCTATCTGAAGCGCTGGGTGCCGCGGCGGATCTTCGCGCCGGGCACGACCCCGGGCTATTCCAACTGGGGCACGTCGCTCGCGGGCTATATCGTCGCGCGCGTCGCGGGCCGGTCGTTCGACGATTATGTCGAGCAGCGCGTGTTCGGTGCGCTGGGCATGCGCACCGCGAGCTTCCGCCAGCCGCTGCCCCCCGCGCTGCGCCCGCTGATGGCGAGCGGCTATCCGCGCGCCTCGGAGAAGCCCGGCGCGTTCGAGATCGTCGTCCCCGCCCCGGCGGGCGCGCTGTCCGCCTCGGGGCTCGACATGGCCAAGTTCATGATCGCGCATCTCCAGGGCGGGCGCGGGCTGATGCGCGCCGACACCGCGCGGATGATGCACCAGAGCCCGCTCGACCGCGTCGACCCGATGTCGCTGATCCCGCCGCTCAACCGCATGGAGCTCGGCTTCTTCGAGACCAACGTCAACGGCCGCGAGGTGATCGCGCATCTCGGCGATACCGAGAATTTCCACACCTCGCTGCACCTGTTCCTCGACGAGGGCGTGGGACTGTACGTGTCGTTCAACAGCGCGGGGCGCGACGGCGCGGCGCACACGATCCGCGGCCAGTTGTTCCAGGATTTCGCCGACCGTTACTATCCCGCCACCGCGCGCGACGGGCGCGTCGATGCCGGAACCGCCGCGGCGCACGCGCGCGCGATGGTGGGACTGTGGCAGAACAGCCGCCACTCACAGTCCAACTTCATCGACGTGCTCAACCTGTTCGGCGAGACCAAGGTGGCGGTCAACGGCGACGGGCGGCTCGTGATCGACGCGCTCAAGGGCCCCGGCGGCGCGACCCAGGTGTGGGACGAGATCGCGCCTTATGTCTGGCGTGACCGCGGCGGCCACGACCGGCTCGCCGCCAAGGTGATCGACGGCAAGGTGGTGCGCTGGAGCCACGATGGCTTCTCGCCCTTCATGGTGTTCGACCGCGTGCCCGCGTCGCGCTCGGCGGCGTGGCTGCTCCCCGCGCTCTACGCCAGCCTCGCGGTGCTCGCGCTCAGCGCCTTGTTCTGGCCCGCCGCCTGGTTCGTGCGGCGCCGCTACAAGGTGGCCGCGACCGCCGCCGGCGCCGGGCTGCGCGCCTATCGCGCCAGCCGCGTGATGGCCTGGGCCGAGATCGCGCTGCTCGGCGCCTGGACGACGTTCATCCTCATGGCTTTCAGCAATCTCGACATGCTCGGGCGCAGCAACGACTGGCTCGTCTGGCTGCTCCAGCTTCTCGGCGCGATCGTCTTCTACGGGGCGGTGGTCATCATGGCGTGGAACGCGTGGCAGACGTGGCGCGACGGGCGCGGCTGGGCGCGGCGCGGCTGGTCGGTGCTGATGCTGCTCGCCTCGCTCGTCGTCGTCTATGTCGCCGAGACGTTCGGGCTGCTGGCGATGACGGCGAGCTACTGATGCCTCGGCTCACGGTCGCGACCCAGACGCTGCGGCTCGCCGAGCCGTTCCGCATCACCGGCTATGTCTTCGAGACCGCGGACGTGCTGGTCGCCACGCTCGACGACGGGACGCACCGCGGGCGCGGCGAGGCCGCGGGCGTCTACTATCTCGGGGACGACCTGGCACACATGCGCGCGCAGATCGAGTCGGCGCGCGCCGCGATCGAGGCGGGCGCGACCCGCGATGCGTTGCGAACGATCCTGCCCCCGGGCGGCGCGCGCAATGCGATCGACGCGGCATCGTGGGAGCTGGAGGCCGCGCGCGCGGGACGGCCGGTGTGGCAGCTCGCGGGGCTCGAGCCGCCGCGCGCCTTGCTCACCACGCTGACCGTCCCCGCCGACACACCCGCGGCGATGGCGGCCAAGGCACGCGGCTATGCCGGCGCGCGCTCGATCAAGGTGAAGCTGACCGGCGAGCTCGACCTCGACCTCGATCGCGTCACCGCGATCCGCGCGGCGCGCCCCGACGTGTGGCTGGGCGTGGACGGCAACCAGGGTTTCGCCCGCGCCGACCTGCCGCGGCTGATCGAGGGATTGGTGGCGTGCGGCGTGGCGCTGCTGGAGCAGCCGTTGCCGCGCGGCGCCGACGCCGAGCTGGAGGGGCTCGCCTCGCCGATCCCGATCGCGGGCGACGAGAGTCTGTTGTCGCTCGCCGACGTGGCGGGCGCGGTGGGGCGGTTCGACGTGGTCAACATCAAGCTCGACAAATGCGGCGGCCTCACCGAGGGGCTGCTGATGGCGCGCGCCGCGCGCGACCTCGGCCTGGGGGTGATGGTGGGCACGATGGTGGGCACCAGCCTCGCCACCGCACCCGGCTTCGTGCTCGGCCAGCTCGCCGACCTGGTCGATCTCGACGGCCCCACCTTCCTCGCGCAGGACCACTCCCCCGGCGTGAGCTATGCCGACGGCACGCTGTTCGCGGGAGCGGACGTCTGGGGCGGCGGCGCGTGAGCGAGCCGACCTGGTTCGGCCAGCCGCGCGGGCTGACGATCCTGTTCCTCACCAATATGTGGGAGCAATTCTCTTACTACGGGATGCGCGCGCTGCTGGTCTATTACATGACCAAGCAGCTGCTGTTCGCGCAGGGCCATGCCTCGCTGGTCTATGGCGCCTATACCGCCGGCGCCTATCTCACGCCGATCGCGGGCGGGGTGATCGCCGACCGGCTGCTCGGCAAGAAGCGCGCGATCGTGATCGGCGGCACGCTGATGGCGGCGGGGCACGTGATGATGACCTTCGAGCCGCTGTTCTACGCCGCGCTCGCGACGATCGCGCTGGGCAACGGCCTGTTCCTGCCGAGCCTGCCGAGCCAGATCGACGACCTCTACGCCCCGGGCGACCCGCGCCTGGGCTGGGCGTACAACGTCTATTACGTCGGGGTGAACATCGGCGGCTTTCTCGCGCCGCTGCTGTGCGGGACCTTGGGCGAGCTGTACGGCTGGCATTGGGGGTTCGGCGTCGCCGCGGTGGGGATGGTGCTGGGGCTCGGCGTCTATCTGTGGGGCCAGCGCTACCTGCCCGAGGCGGCGCGGCGCCCGCCGCCCGCGCGCGTCGCGGGAAGCGGCTTCCCGCGGCGCACCGCGCTGCTGCTGGTCGCGATCGCGCTGGCGGTGACGGTGTTCCGCGGTGCCTATGAGCAGGTGGGCAACACCGTCGCGCTCTGGGCCGACACCGGGGTGGACCGGCGCGCGGGCGCGCTGACGGTGCCGATGACCTGGTTCCAGTCGCTCAACCCGCTGCTGGTGATGCTGCTGACCCCCGCGTTGCTGGCGCATTGGCGGCGCCGCGCCGCGGCGGGGCGCGCCGAGGCGCCCGCGCGCAAGATGGCGGCGGGCGCGGCGGTGGTCGCGCTCGCCTATCTGCTGCTCGCCGCACTGACCGCGCGCGGGGGCACGACGCATTGGGCCTGGCTCGCCGCCTTCTTCGCGGTGTTCACGCTGGGCGAGCTCTACATCCTGCCGACCGGGCTGGGGCTGTTCGCGCGGCTCGCCCCCGCGGGCTTCGGCGCGACCACGGTGGCGGCGTGGTACCTCTCGATCTTCGCGGGCAGCTTCTCGGCGGGGCTGGTCGGCACGCTGTGGAGCCGGCTCGATCCCGGCGCCTATTTCCTGCTGCTCGGCGCGATCGCGGGTGCGGCCGCGCTGCTGCTGCTGGCGATCGCCCCCTATGAGCGCCGGATCGCGAAACGGGATTGACTTATTTCCGATTAGGACAACTATTCTCCGATCGGACAAAGTCGCGGCGATCGAGTCCCGCGCGGGTCCATCGGCAAGGGGTTGGGCTGATGACGACATCGAAGCGCATGCTGACGATCACCACCGCGGTCGCCGCGCTGCTCGCCGCCGGCACGGCGCGCGCGCAGGCCGCGCCCGAGGACGCCGCCGAGACCGCGCGGCCGCAGGGCGAGGAGGTGGTGGTCACCGCGCAGAAGCGCGAGCAGACGCTGATCGACGTGCCGCAATCGGTGTCGGTGGTCGGCGGCGAGGCGCTGGAGCGCAACCAGGCGACCAGTTTCAAGGATTATCTGAAGCTCGTCCCCGGGCTCCAGCTCAACCAGACGACGCCGGGGTTCGGCCGGCTGGTGCTGCGCGGGATCAACACCGGCGGGGTAGCCTCGACGGTGGCGGTCTATCAGGACGAGACCGTGTTCGGCTCGTCGAGCGGGCTGGTCAACGGCGGCATCCTGGCGGGCGATTTCGACACGTTCGACGTCGCGCGGATCGAGGTGCTGCGCGGGCCGCAGGGCACGCTGTACGGCGCCAACGCGCTCGGCGGCATCCTCAAGTTCGTCACCAACAAGCCCGAGTTCGACCGGATCGAGCTGCGCGCGCGCGGCAGCGTCGAGGCGGTGAAGGGCGGGCGCGAATCCTATCTGGGCAGCGCGGTGATCAACCTGCCGCTGGCGGAGACGCTCGCGGTGCGCGCCTCGGGCTTCTACCGCGACATCGGCGGGTTCATCGATTCGGTCGGCACCGGCGGCTCGGACGTGGCGCGCGACATCAACGGGTCGCGCAGCTATGGCGGGCGCGCCTCGCTGCTGTTCCAGCCGAGCGCCGCTCTCTCGATCCAGCTCAGCGCCAACCTCCAGAACCTCGACGTCGACGCGTCGGACAGCGTCGACGCCGATCCGACTACCGGGCGGACGCTCTACGGCCGGCTGACCCAGTCGCGCTTCTCGCCCGAGCCCAGCGACATCCGCTATCGCGTCTACAACGGCGTGGTCGACTATGACCTGGGCTTCGCCAGCATCGTGTCCGCGACCAGCTACAGCACGCTGGCGCAGCGCTTCAGCGCCGATTTGACGCCCTCGATCGGCGCGATCGTCGAGGAGCAGCTCGGCGTCGCCAACGATTTCGCGCAGCTGCAGCGCACCGAGGTGAAGCGCTTCACCCAGGAGCTGCGGCTCCAGTCGCCCGCGAGCACCATGTTCGAGTGGCTGGTGGGCGGCTATTACTCGCACGAGAAGGGCAGGATCGATCAGGATTACCTCGCCTATACGCCGGGCACGACCACGCCGGTGGCAGGGCTGCCGCTGCTCGGCCTGTCGGTGCTCGACTCGCGCTACGAGGAGGTAGCGGGCTTCGCCAACGCGACGCTGCACCTCGGGCGCGTGTTCGATCTCACCTTCGGCGGCCGCTACAGCCACAACAGCCAGCGCGCCGACCAGACCACCGACGGCGCGCTGACGGGCGCGCCGCTGACCATCCTGCCGACCGCGCGGTCGAAGGAGGACGTGTTCACCTGGTCGGTCTCGCCCAAGATCAATCTGGGCGAGCGCGCCGCGGTCTATGCGCGCGTCGCCAAGGGGTTCCGCCCGGGCGGCCCCAATGCGCTCTCGCCCGACGCGCCGCCCGAGCTGCGCACCTATGATTCCGACAGCCTCGTCAGCTACGAGGCCGGGGTGAAGGCGGAGACGAGCGACCGCAGCTTCGCCATCGATCTCGCCGCCTTCCACATCGACTGGTCCGACATCCAGGTGATCGGCCAGATCGGCCAGTTCGGGCTCAACTTCAATGGCGGCAAGGCGCGCAGCGACGGCTTCGAGTTCACCGCGACGCTGCGCCCGACCCGCGGGCTCGTCACCTCGCTCAACGGCGCCTATACCGACGCCAAGCTGCGCGACGACACGCCCGAACAGGTCGGCGGACTGCGCGGCGATCGCCTGCCCTACACCCCCGAGTGGAGCGTCGCGGCCAACGCCGACTACGAATGGTCGGTCGGGCGCGATGCCCAGGCGTTCGTCGGCGGCTCGATCCGGCTGCTGTCGGATCAGCCCGCCAGCTACAATGCGTCGCTGCGCGCGGCGAACGGGCGGCAGGCGTCGATCGACGGCTATGAGGTGGTCGACCTGCGCGCGGGGGTGGACTTCGGACGCTTCTCGGTCGAGGTCTATGCCAAGAACCTCACCGACGTGGATGGCAAGACATCGCTCGATCTCGCCGCCCCGCCCAATGCCCCGTTCGGCGCCGCGAGCGCGGGCGTGATCCGGCCGCGAACCGTCGGCGTGACGCTGGGCGCCGGTTTCTGAGCCGCGCGGTGGTCGACCTCCCCGCCCCCTATCTGCTCTTCCTCGGCGACGTCACCGAGCCGGGTTTCGCCAAGACCGCGTTCGGCCTGCGCGACTGGGCGCGCGATCGCTGCCTCGGCGAACATGCGCTGCCCGCGGCGACGGTGACGACGGGGCTGCCGCGGCTCACGCCCGCGGAAGCGGCCGCGCAGGGCGCGCGCGCGCTGGTGATCGGGGTCGCCAACCAGGGCGGCGTGATCCCCGACGCCTGGCTGCCCGCGCTGGAACAGGCGCTCGCCGCGGGGCTCGACCTGGTGGCGGGAATGCACGCGCGGCTGACCGACCTGCCGCGGCTGCGCGACGCCGCGGCGCGCCACGGGCGCCAGCTCCACGACCTGCGCGTCCCGCCGGCCGACCTGCCGATCGCGAGCGGGCGGCGGCGCGCCGGCCGACGGCTGCTGACGGTCGGCACCGATTGCGCGCTGGGCAAGAAATATACCGCGCTGGCGATCGCGCGCGGGCTGGCGGCGCGCGGGGTGGACGCCACCTTCCGCGCCAGCGGACAGACCGGGATCATGATCGCGGGCAGCGGCATCGCGATCGACGCCGTGGTGGCCGACTTCGCCACCGGCGCCGCCGAGCTGCTCAGCCCCGCCGCCGACCCCGACCATCTCGATGTGATCGAGGGTCAGGGCTCGCTGTTCCACCCGGCCTATGCGCCGGTGTCGCTGGCGCTGCTCCACGGCAGCCAGCCCGATCTGTTCGTCGTGTGCCACGAGCCGGGACGGCGCCAGATCCTGGGCCATGCGCATTATCCGGTGCCCGCCGTCGAGGCGGTGATCGCGCAGACGATCGCGGCAGGGCGGCTGACCAATCCGGCGATCCGCTGCGCCGGCGTGAGCCTCAACACCGCGCGGCTCGATCCCGACGCAGCGGCGCGCGCCATCGCCGAGACCAGCGAGCGGCTCGCGCTGCCCGCGGCGGACCCGATGCGCGGCGGCGACGCCTTCGAGCGGCTGCTCGACGCCTGCGAGACATGAGCCGCTGGCGCGACCGCTTCCGGCGCTATCTGCTGCCCGGCCTCGCCTTCAAGGCGGTGGTGATCGGCGGGGGCTATGCGACCGGGCGCGAGATCGCCGAATTCTTCCTGCCCGCGGGCGCCTGGGGCGGGCTCGCCGCGATGCTGCTGGCGACGATCGTCTGGGCGGTGGTGGCGGCGCTGACCTTCCGCCTCGCGCATCACGTCGGCGCGCGCGATTACCGCCATTTCTTCCAGGCGCTGCTGGGCCGCTGGTGGGTGGCCTTCGAGGCGGCCTATGCCGCCTTCGTCGTGCTGGTGCTCGCGGTGTTCGGCGCCGCGGCGGGCGCGATCGGCGCGGCGACGCTGGGGCTTGCCCCGCTGGTCGGGACGGTCGCGCTGCTGGTCGGCATCACCGGCTGCGTCGCCTTCGGCAATGTCGGGGTGGAGCGCGTCTTCGCCTGGGTGTCGCTGCTCCTCTACGCCACTTACGCCGCCTTCCTGGCGCTCGCCTTCGCGGGGTTCGGCGATCGTGTCGCCGCGGGCTTCGCCGCCGCGCCCGCGCCGTCGGGCGACTGGGCGCTCGGTGGACTGACCTATGCGGGCTACAATATCGTCGGCGCGGTGATCGTGCTGCCGGTGACGCGCCACTTCCGCGGCGCGCGCGACGCGCTGATCGCCGGCGCGATCGCGGGACCGCTCGCGATGCTGCCCGCGCTGCTCTTCTTCGTCAGCATGGTCGCCTTCCTGCCCGACGTGGCGAGCGCGGTGCTGCCGTCCGATTATATCCTGGCGCGGCTCGGCCAGCCGCTGTTCCACCTGCTGTTCCAGCTGATGATCTTCGCCGCGCTGCTGGAGAGCGGCACCGGCGCGGTCCATGCGGTGAACGAGCGCGTCGCGCGCGCCGGCGTGACGCTGACCGCGCCGCGTCGCGCCGCGCTCGCGCTCGCGCTGCTGCTGCCGTGCATGCTGGTGGCGGACCGCGTCGGGCTCGTCACGCTGATCGCCGCCGGCTATCGCGCGCTCGCCTGGGCGCTGATCGCGATCTACGTCCTGCCGCTGCTGTGGGTGACGCTGCTGCGCGCCACCCCGGCGCGCGCGCCGCTCCCGGAGACGCCATGAAGACCCCGATCGCGCTCGCCCCGCTGCTGTTGCTCGCCGCGCCCGCCAGCGCCGACCCGCCCGCCGGGCTCGACCGCCGTATCGAGGCGGTGCGCGCCGCCTCGGGCACGCCGGGCATGGCGGTGGCGATCGTCGAGGATGGCAAGGTGGTGCTCGCCAAGGGCTATGGCGTGCGCCGGCTCGGCGAGACGGCCCCGGTCGACGCCGACACCTTGTTCATGATCGGCTCCACCGGCAAGGCCTTCACCAGCGCGGCGCTGGCGACGCTGGTGGACGCGGGCCGGATCGGCTGGGACGATCGCGTCATCGATCATCTGCCCGATTTCCAGATGTACGATCCCTGGGTCACGCGCGAGATCACGGTGCGCGACCTGCTGGTGCATCGCAGCGGGCTCGGGTTGGGCGCGGGCGACCTGCTGATGGTGCCGCGCGGCAAGCTGTCGCGCGCGGAGCTGGTCCGGCGGCTGCGCTTCCTTCGCCCCGCCACCAGTTTCCGCAGCGGCTACGCTTATGACAACATCCTCTACACCGTCGCGGGCGCGCTGATCGAGCGGGTCAGCGGCCAGACGTGGGAGGATTACATGCGCGATCATGTGTTCCGCCCCGCCGGGTTGCGCTCCGCCACCGCGGACATGGTGCGCCAGCTCGGCGCACCCGATCGCGCGCAGCCGCACGCCCGCGCTGGCGGCGCGGTGCGCGGCACCGGCGCGATGCGGCTGCTCGACGAGCGGGACCGGCTCGGCCAGGCGGGCGCACCCGCGGGGCTGATCGCGGCGAGCGCGACCGATCTCGCGCGCTGGCTCCAGATCCAGCTCGCGCAAGGCGCGCTGCCCGAGGGCAAGGGCCGGCTCTATTCCGCGGCGCAGGCGGCGGAGATGTGGACGCCGGTGACGCCGATGCCGATCGAGCCCTATCCCGCGCCGGTCGCGGAGATCACGCCCCAATACCAGGCCTATGCGCTGGGTTGGGACGTGCGCGACTATCATGGCGCGCAGATCGTGTGGCACGCCGGCGGGTTGTTCGGCTTCACCACGGTGGTGGTCCTGATCCCGGAGAAGAAAGTGGGCTTCGCGATCGCGCTCAACAGCGAGGAAGCCGAGCCGCGCCACGGGCTGATGTGGGAGTTGATCGACCATTATCTCGGCCTGCCCGCGCAGGATTGGCCCGCGCGCTTCGGCCAGTATCGCCGCGCGCGCATCGCGGCGGCGGAGGCGGTGGTGCGCCAGCGCGCCGCCGCGCCCGCCAAGGTGGGGCCATCACTGTCGCTGCCGCGCTACGCCGGGCGCTATGCCGATCCCTGGTACGGCGAGCTGGTGATCGGCCGCGACGCGCGCGGGCTGACCGCCGATTTCACCACCACGCCCAATATGCGCGCGCGGCTGGTGCATTATCAGTATGATACCTTCGTGGCCACGTTCAGCGACGCGGCGATCGAGCCCGCCTATCTGACCTTCGCGCTCGACGCCGAGGGCCAGGTCGCGCGGATCACCGCCAAGCCGGTGTCGCCGCTCGCCGATTTCAGCTTCGACTATCAGGACCTGCTGTTCACCCCCGTGACGGCGGCGCGCTAGGACAGGTCGCGGGACGCTTCTTCTCTTCCGTCATCCCGGACCTCGCCCGGGATGACAGAAGGACTTCGCGAAGGTCCCGCTTGCGCAGGGTCCCACACCAACGGCCGGCGCGCGCACCGCGTCAGATCCCGCCGGCCACCACCTCATGCCCCGCCGCAGTCAAGGCGGTGGTGAGCATCGCGAGGCAGCGCTCGACCGCGGCGGGGTCGGGCGAGCGCACGACGAAATTGGCGCCGGTCCGCCCGTCGCGGAAGAAGGGGTAGCTGCCGATCGCGACGCCCTCGTGCGCGCGTTCGGCGTCGCGGAGCAAGTCGGCGACCTCGCTCTCCGCCACCCAGCAGCCGATCGTGCCGCTCACCACCGGGCGCCCGCCCTCGAGCGTTCCCGTCAGCGCGTCGAGCATCCCCGCGGTGATGTGCGGCACCCCCGCCATGATGAAGATATTGCCGACGCGGATCCCCGGTGCGCCCGAGACGCGGTTCTCGATCAGCGTCGCCCCGTCCGGCACGCGCGCCATCCGCAGCCGCGCCGGGGTGACGCCGCCGCGCGTGGCGTAATAGCGCTCCAGCACCGCCACCGCCTCGGGGTGATGCACCACCGCGACGCCCAGCGCGGCGGCGATCGAATCCACTGTGATGTCGTCGTGCGTCGGGCCGATGCCGCCGGTGGTGAAGAGATAGTCGTTGCGCGCGCGCAGCTGGTTGACCGCCTCGACGATCGCGGCCTCACGGTCCGCCACCACGCGCACCTCGGCGAGGCGGATGCCCTGGACGTTGAGCCAGCTCGCCAGTTGCGCCACGTTCTTGTCCTGGGTGCGGCCGGAGAGGATCTCGTCGCCGATCACGACGAGCGCCGCGGTCCAGATGCGTTCGGTCTCCATAGCGGGCGGGCATAGCCTCGCATTCGCGCCCTCGCCACGCTATATCGCCGCGATGACCGATTATGTCACCGTCACCAGCGACGCGCCGCACGGGCGCACCGGCGCGATCAAGCTGCACGGGCGCGATGCCTTCGACGGCATGCACAAGGCCGGCCGGCTCGCCGCCGAGACGCTCGACATGCTGGTGCCGCACATGGTGCCCGGCGTGACCACCGCGGCGCTCGACAAGTTGATCTACGACTTCATCCTGGCGGGTGGCGGCGTGCCCGCGACGCTCGGCTATCGCGGCTATGCGCACAGCACCTGCATCTCGATCAACCATGTCGTCTGCCACGGCATCCCCGCGGACAAGCCGCTCAAGTCGGGCGATATCGTCAACGTCGACGTGACTCCGATCGTCGACGGCTGGCACGGCGACTCGAGCCGCATGTACCTGATCGGCGACGTGCCGCTGAAGGCGAAGCGGCTGGTCGAGGTGACCTATGAGTGCCTGATGCTCGGCATCGAGCAGGCGCGCCCCGGCAACCACATGGGGGACGTGGCGCATGCGATCCAGCGCCACGCCGAGTCGCACCGCTACGGCGTGGTGCGCGACTTCTGCGGGCACGGGCTGGGCCGGCTGTTCCACGACGCGCCCGAGGTGGTCCATGTCGGGCGACCGGGCACGGGGGTGGAGCTGCGGCCGGGCATGATCTTCACGATCGAGCCGATGATCAACATCGGCCGCCCCGACGTGAAGCTGCTCGACGACGGCTGGACCGCGGTCACGCGCGACCGCTCGCTCTCGGCGCAGTTCGAACATTCGATCGGCATCACCGAGGACGGCTGCGAGATCTTCACCAGCTCTCCCGCCGGGCTCGACAAGCCGCCCTATTGAGCGCCGCGCGCGCTCGCTCGATCCCGCATCTCCCTGTCTCATAACGGCAATCAAACCGTCATGGGGCCGACCCCGACCTAGTGCAGGCGCCTCCGTCAACGATGACGGGGGATTGAACCATGACCGCCAAATTCGCGCTGCTCGCCGGCGCCGCCTGCCTGTTTTCCGCGCCCGTGCTGGCGCAGGACGCGCCACCCCCCGCCACCGCCGCGACGATCGACCGCGGCGCACCGGAGCAGCCGACCGAGGGCGAGGATGTCGTCGTGCTCGGCTTCGGCCAGAGCCGTCAGGTGCAGACCGTCACCGCGGCCGATCTCGAGCGGCTCACCCCCGGTACCTCGCCGCTCAAGGCGGTCTCCAAGCTGCCCGGCGTCAACTTCCAGTCGGCCGACGCGTTCGGCGCGTACGAATGGTCGACCCGCATCTCGCTGCGCGGCTTCAACCAGAACCAGCTCGGCTTCACGCTCGACGGCGTGCCGCTCGGCGACATGAGCTACGGCAACGTCAACGGCCTTCACATCAGCCGCGCGATCCTCTCGGAGAACATCGCTAGCACCACGGTGGCGCAGGGCGCGGGCGCGCTCGGCACCGCCTCGACCAGCAACCTCGGCGGCACGCTCCAGTTCGTCAGCCGCGCGCCGTCGGACACCGCCGACCTCGCCGCCTCGGGCACCTATGGCAGCGACCAGACCTATCGCGCCTTCGTCCGCGCCGAATCGGGCGATCTCGGCGGCGGGCTCAAGGGCTATTTCAGCTACGGCTTCCTCAAGACCGACAAGTGGAAGGGCTTCGGCGAGCAGCGCCAGCACCAGGCCAATGCCAAGGTGGTGAAGGAGGTGGGCGAGCACGGCAAGATCACCGCCTTCCTCAATTTCTCCGACCGGCGCGAGAACGACTATCAGGACCTCAGCCTGGACATCATCCGCCGCCGCGGGCTGAACAACGACAATATCTCCGACAACTATCCGCTCGCGCTCCAGCTCGCGCAGATCGCGCAGAACCAGGCCGCGCGCGCGGCCAGCGCCACCGCGGCCCTGCCCTATCCGGGCGTGGGCCTCGCCTTCCCGGCGGGGATCGGCACGCTCGACGACGTCTATTACGACGCCGCCGGGCTGCGCCGCGACTGGCTCGGCGGGGTGACCTTCGAGGCGCAGCTGCTGCCGCAGCTGTCGATCGTGTCGACCAGCTATATCCACCGCAACAAGGGGCAGGGTTCGTGGATCACGCCCTATCAGCCCACGCCGGCGGGCGCCCCGAACGCCGACGGCACGCCGATCACGGGCGGCTCGGCGCTGTCGTTCCGCACCACCGAATATCGCATCATGCGCGCGGGCAATGTCACCAACGCCGCGCTCGAGCTCGGCGCCAACCGCCTCGAGGTCGGCGCCTGGTATGAGAGCAACGCCTTCGACCAGGCGCGCCGCTTCTACGGCATGGCCGACGGCACCACGCCCAATCGCCGCGCGCTCGACTATCAGGCGAACCCGTTCTTCACGCAATGGGCGGGCAATTACGACACCGAGACGCTGCAATATCACGTCGCCGACACGCTCCAGCTCGGCCGGCTGACGATCAACGCGGGCTGGAAGGGCATGCGCGTCGAGAACAAGGCCAACCTGCTCACCGGCGTGCTGGTGGCGGGCACAATCGAGTCGAAGGACTGGTTCCTGCCCCAGGCCGGCGCGGTCTTCGCGCTGGGCGGCGGCGCCGAGCTGTTCGCCAGCTACACCGAGAATATGCGCGCCTTCGTCTCGGGTACGGCGGGGCCGTTCGGCACCACCCAGACCGGCTTCGACGCGATCCGCTCGCGCATCCGGCCCGAGACGTCGAAGACCGCGGAGGGCGGCGTGCGCCTGCGCGCCGGCGGGCTCCAGCTCTCCGCGGTGGGCTATTACATCGACTTCAACGACCGGCTGCTCACCTTCCAGAACGGCTCGGGCATCCAGGGCAACCCGCCGACGCTCAACAACGCCGGCGGCGTCGAGAGCTACGGCGGCGAGGTCTCGGCCTTCTATCGCGTGCTCCCGCCGCTCAGCCTGTTCGCCAGCTACAGCTACAACAAGGCGACCTATCAGGACGACGTCGTCGACGCCGCGGGCAATGTGCTGACCGCGACCGCGGGCAAGACCGTGGTCGACACGCCCGAGCACATGGCCAAGGGCGAGATCGTGTACGACGACAGCCGCTTCTTCGGCCGCGTCGGCGCGGACTATATGGCGAAGCGCTATTTCACCTACCTCAACGACCTGTCGATCGTGTCGCGCGTGCTGGTGGACGCCAGCATCGGCGTGCGCTTCGGCGAGAACATGGGCGTCTTCCGCGGCTTCGCGCTCGAGGGCAGCGTCACCAACCTGACCGACAAGAAATATGTCGCGACGATCGGCAGCAACGGCTTCGCCGCCAGCGGTGACAATCAGACGCTGCTCGCCGGCGCGCCGCGTCAGTTCTTCGTCACGCTGCGGCGCGGCTTCTGAGCCGGATCGCGGGTCGGCCCTTCCCTCGATGGGCCGGTCCGAGGTGTGCGCCGCGCAACCACCCGCGTCTCCCGGCGGTTCAACACCGCATCATCGCAGGAGGCGCTATGCTCGAACACGTTCCCCATTGGCTCGGCAGCCTGTTGCACAACGTCCGCGCGGGCCATTCCAAGCTGGTGATCGTGCAGGACGGGATCGTGCCCGCCGGCGGCGCGCAACTGGCGCTCTCCAGCCCGGCCTTCGCCGATGGCGCGCGGCTGCCCGATCGCTTCACCGCCGACGGTGACGGCGTGTCGCCGCCGCTCCTGTGGTCGGGCGTGCCCGCGGGCACGGTCGCGCTCGCGCTGCTGGTCGAGGATCCCGACGCCCCCACGCCCAGCCCGCTTGTCCATGCGGTGGTGTGGAACCTGCCCGCCGACGCGTCGGGGCTCGACGAGGGCGCGATCGCGGCGGACGGGCGCGGCGCCTTCGACGGCTCCGACGTCGGGCGCAACAGCTATCAGCAGGAAGGCTGGCTGCCGCCCGATCCGCCCACCGGCCACGGCAGCCATGACTATGTCTTCCAACTGTTCGCGCTCAGCGACGCCGCCACACTGGACGTGAATCCCGGGCGCAGCGCGGTGCTGGAGGCGCTGCGCGGGCGCGTGCTCGCCGCGGGGATGCTGGTCGGCACCTATTCGCGCGGTGAGCCCGCCGCGGTCGGGCCGGTCGGCACCGCCCAGCCCGCCTGACCCGATGCGCGATCCCATGCCCCGCGCGATCCCCGCCGCGCCGCGCTGGCTCGGGCTTGCCGGGCTGCTGCCGCCAGCGGGCTGCGTCGCGGTGGCGCTGGCGCTGCCCGCGTTCCAGCCCGCCGCGGCGCTGGTCGGCGGACTCTATGCCGCGATAATCCTGTCGTTCCTCGGCGGCCTGTGGTGGATGGACTCGCTCGAGCGGCGGGTCGGCGCGGTGGCGCCCTACGTCCTGGCGGTCGCGCCGAGCCTGATCGCATGGGCGGCGCTGCTCGCCTGGCTGCTGGGGGGCGCGCCGCCGGCCTCGTCGCTGGTGGCGCTGGGCGCGGCGGTGCTGGTGTCGCCGCTCGCCGACCGCGCCGCCACCGCCGCGGTCCACGACCTGCCGGGCTGGTGGGCGCTGCGGTTGACCCTGTCGGCCGGGCTCGGATCGCTGACGCTGCTGCTCGCGCTGCTGGCGCGCTAGCCGGCGCGGCTCACCCCTCCGGATCGGGGGCGGTGAAGGGGGAGCAGCACGGCTCGGTCACCGCATGGAATTCCATCAGCTCGATCCGCGTACCGTCGGGATCGTAGAGATTGGCCTGCCACTTGCCGTCGAGCCCCATCTGCGGGCCGTCATGGCGGCCGGTCATCTTCTTGCCGCGGTAGAGTTCGGTGACGGCGGTCTGCATGTTGCGCACGCCGAGCGAGAGGTGGTTGAGCACGCCGAGCTGGCGCGCGTCCAATGACGCCTCGGTCACGCGCGAGCCCTGGCCGACCATCATATATTCGAGCCAGTCGCGCCCGTCAGGCGTCTGCTGCGATACCCAGTCGACCTTGGGCGGCTCGAACGAGCCGAGCCAATAAGGGCGGAAGCCGAGCAGGCGGCGATAGAAGCCGTCCTGCGCGGCGCGGTCGCGCACCGCATGGCCGACATGGATGATGCGCCCGCTGACCGCGCCGGGCACCGCCGCGTCGCTCGTGCGCGTCTCGACGAACTGGACCTGATTGCCCTCGGCGTCGCGCGCGGCGAACCAGCGATCACCCGGGCGCCCCGCGAGCGCGCCGACGTCGCGCGCGCCGTTGGCGAGGAGCCAGCCGCGCAGCGCCGCGGCATCGGCGGTGCGATAGCCGGCGTGCGCGAACAGGCTCGCGCCGAGCCCGGGCGGCGCGGGGAGCACCTCGACATATTGCGTGCCGCTGAGCGCGAAGCGGCGGCCGGCGGGATTCTCCGGGTTCGTCTCGCTGCGCGCGCCGAGCACGCCGACGTAGAAGCGCTCGGCGGCGGCGAGATCGCGGCTGTAGACCGCGAGATGCGAGATGCCGGTGATGGGAGGACGTTCGGGCGCGCGTGCGCCGACCAGCATTATCGCCGCCACTGCCGTCGCCACTCGCCCGAGCCGCATCGGCCACCTCCCCCTGATTTCGCCGGATAATGGCGTTGTAACTGGAGGTTAGCGGCTGACTTCGGGCGTGTCACGGGGCTGCGGGCAGGGAAGCGCGACGAGGCCGCTCGATCGCGCCTCACCCGCCCGACGCGTCGTGATGGGGAGACGACGCGTCTTCCCTCACCGTCATCCCGGGCTCGACCCGGGATCCATCCGTCCGCGCGAGCAACACCGGCTCTCCTCGCGGCACCATGGATCCCGGGTCGAGCCCGGGATGACGAGAAAAGAAAGGCGGGTACCTGCTACGCCGCGGCATCGGCACTACTTCACCAGTAAAAACACGCTTCATGCCCGGTTGCGCCGGCCCTGCCGCCTGCTGTAGCGTCGCGGCAGGAGCGCTGACCGACCGAATGGCGCCGCGGAAGGGAGACGGAGCGTTGCGCGCATCGATCAGCTGGGTGGCCGCGGTGCTGCTCGCCACCGCGACCGCCGCCGCCGCGCAGACCAAGATCCCGGGCGATCCCCATGCCGACGATCCCTCGGGCATCGTCGCCGACCCCTGCCCCGCTCACCCCAAGCCAGCCGATGACTCGGCGCGCGCGATCGCCAAACTCCACGGTCTCACGCGCGATCACGGCCAGCTGTGCCGCTACGCCGCGGCCAACCGCGCGATGACGGAGAAACCGTTGGTCGTCTTCATGGGCGACTCGATCACCGACAATTGGATCAACCTCGCGCCCGACTTCTGGCGCGATGGCCGGGTCGACCGCGGCATCAGCGGGCAGACCACCTCGCAGATGCTGCTGCGCTTCCGCCAGGACGTGATCGATCTGCACCCGCAGGCGGTCCACATCATGGCGGGCACCAACGACGTCGCCGGCAACACCGGCGCCGCCACGATCGAGACGGTCGAGGGCCATATCCAGAGCATGGCCGAGCTGGCACGCGCCAACGGGATCAAGGTGATCCTCGCGTCGGTCCCGCCCGCCGCGGCCTTCCCGTGGAGCCCCGACAAGCGCCCCGCCCCGCAGATCGCCGCGCTCAACGCCTGGCTCAAGGCCTATGCGCGCCGCAGCGGCGCGACCTGGGTCGACTATCACCCGGTACTCGCCACGCCGTCGGGCGCGATGCGCGAGGGGCTGGCGAGCGACGGCGTCCACCCGACCGCGGCGGGCTATGCCGCGATGGCGCCGGTCGCGCTCGACTCGATCCGCCGCGCGCTCGGGCGCTGAGCGTGGCCGCGATCCAGCGCCGCGCCTTTCTCGCCGGCTCGGCCGCGGTGCTCGCCGCGCGCGCCGGCCTCGCCGCCAGTCCGACCGGTGCAGTGCGCGGGCCGGTGCAGCCGACGTGGGAGTCGCTGCGCTCGCACTATCGCGTGCCCGAGTGGTTCCGCGACGCCAAGCTGGGGCTGTGGTCGCACTGGGGGCCGCAGGCGGTGCCCGAGCAGGGCGACTGGTACGGCCGCTTCCTCTACATGCAGGGGCATCCGGTCTACGAGCACCACCTGCGCACCTACGGCCACCCGACCAAGGTCGGGATGAAGGACATCCAGAACCTGTGGAAGGCCGAGCGCTGGGACCCGCAGGCGCTGGTGGACCGCTACAAGCGCGTCGGCGCCAAGTATTTCATGGCGCTCGCCTGCCACCACGACAATCTCGACTGCTACGACAGCCGCTACCACGATTGGAACTCGCTGCGCGTCGGGCCGAAGCGCGACGTGGTCGGCACGTGGGAGCGCGCGGCGCGGCAGGCGGGGCTCAAGTTCGGCGTGTCCAACCACGCCGCGCACGCCTGGCACTGGTACCAGACCGCCTACGCCTACGATCCCGAGGGCCCGCGCGCGGGCGAGCGCTACGACGCCTATCACCTGACCCGCGCCGACGGCCGCGGCACCTGGTGGGACGGGCTCGACCCGCAGCAGCTCTACACCGGCCGCCACATGGTCGCGCCCGACGGCATCCGCACCGCCGCGGCGATGGGCACGTGGCACGAGGCGCACGACGGCCAGTGGATCGAGACGCCGCCCCCGGCCGAGCCGCGCTACGCCGCCCGGTGGCTGCTGCGCCAGGCCGACCTGATGGCCAAGTACAAGCCCGACCTCTGCTACATGGACGACACCGCGCTGCCGTTCGGCGCGATCGGGCTGGAGGCGGCGGCGGACTATTACAACCGCGCGATCGCGTGGCATGGCGCGCCCGAGGTGGTGCTGACCGGCAAGAAGCTGGAGCCGCACCAGCTCGGCGGCATCGTCGAGGACGTCGAGCGCGGCTTCAGCGACCGGCTGCGCGCCGAGCCGTGGCAGACCGACACCTGCATCGGCGACTGGTTCTACAATGTCGCCAGGCTCAACGACCGCAGCTACAAGACCGCCGAGGACGTGGTGCAGCGGCTCGCCGACGTCGTCTCGAAGAACGGCAACCTGCTGCTCTCGATCCCCCAGCCGGGTCACGGCGCGATCGACGCCGAGGAGGAGACGATCCTGGACGCGATGGAGCGCTGGATGGCGATCAACGGCGAGGCGATCTTCGCCTCGCGCCCGTGGCGGATCTATGGCGAGGGGCCGACCCAGGTCGCCGCCGGCGCGCAGAACGAGGAGGCGGCCAAACCTTTCACCGCCGAGGACGTGCGCTTCACCACGCGCGCCGGCGCGCTCTACGCTCTGTTCCTCAAGCCGCCCGCCGGCACCGCGACCGTCGCCGCGCTGGCGGCCAAGCCGAACGCGCCGGTGGTCGAGCGAGTTACGCTGCTGGGCGGCGGCACGGTCGCGCACCGCCAGACGCCGCGCGGGCTCGAGTTCGACCTGGACGGGCGTGCGCCGGGCGGGTTCGTCCCCGCGGTGCGGGTCGACGGGCGCGGGCTGGCATGAGCGGCGCGTCGATGCGGCGGCTGCCGCTGGTGCTCGTCGTCGCGCTCTTCTTCCTGTGGGGCGTCGCCAACAACCTCAACGACGTGCTGATCGCGCATTTCAAGAAGCTGTTCGTGCTGAGCGATCTCGGCGCGGGGCTGGTGCAGTCGGCCTTCTACCTCGGCTATTTCTGCCTCGCCATCCCGGCGGCGCTGACGATGCGGCGCTTCGGCTATCGCGCCGCGGTGCTGCTCGGGCTGTTGCTATACGGCGCGGGCGCGCTGATGTTTTGGCCCGCCGCGGCCTGGCAGAGCTATCCCGCCTTCCTGCTCGCGCTGTTCGTGATCGCGAGCGGGCTCGGCTTCCTCGAGACCTCGGCCAACCCGCTGATGGCGAAGCTGGGCAGCGAGGACAGCGCGGCGCGGCGACTCAACTTGGCGCAGGCGTTCAACCCGCTCGGCTCGATCACGGGCGTGCTGATCGGCAGCCAGTTCATCCTCTCGGGCCAGTCCGGTCCGGTCACAGGCGACGCCGCGCGCGCGGCCGAGGCGGCGGCGGTGCAGCTGCCCTATCTCGTCATCGGGCTGGGCGTGCTAGCATGGGCGGTGCTGATCAGGCTGACGCCCTTCCCGTCGGTCGCGACCGAACGCGACGTCGAGGAAGGCGTCGGCGCCGCGGGTGACTTCGCCACGGTGGTGCGCTCGGCGCGGGTGCGCGGCGGCGTCGCGGCGCAGTTCTTCTACGTCGGGGCGCAGGTCGGCATCTGGAGCTTCCTGATCCGCTACAGCGAGGTGGCGGTGCCCGGCACGGGCGAGCGCACCGCGGCGCATTACCTGACGCTGTCGCTCGTGCTGTTCATGGCGGGGCGGTTCGCGGGCACCGCGCTGATGACGCGCGTCGCGCCGGCGCGGCTGCTCGCCGCCTTCGCCGCGATCGCGGGCGCGCTGACGCTGGCGGCGGCGCTGCTCGGCGGCGCGATCGGCATCGTCGCGCTGGTGGCGACCAGCTTCTTCATGTCGATCATGTATCCGACGATCTTCGCCGAGGCGGTGCGCGACCTCGGCGCGCTGACCAAGTCGGCCGCGGCGCTGCTGGTGATGGCGATCGTGGGTGGCGCGGTGTTCCCGGCGCTGATGGGGCTGGTGTCGGACCGCATTGGCTCGATCGTCGTCGCCATGGTCGTACCCGCGGCCTGCTTCGCGGTGGTGCTGCTCTTTGCGTTGTCGCTGCGGCGGGGGCGCGCGTGATCGACACGCACGTCCACCTCTGGCGCATCGGCGCCAACGGCCACCGCTGGCCCACGCCCGACCTCACCGCGATCCACCGCGACTTCCTGATGGAGGACTGGCGCGCGCTGCCGGGCGCGGCGACGGTCGAGGGCGTGGTGCTGGTGCAGTCGCAGCCGGACGCGCGCGACACCGCGTGGCTGATCGAGGTCGCTTCGAGGGAGCCGCAGGTGCTGGCGGTGACCGGCTGGGCCGACGTGGACGCGCCCGACGCGGTCGCCACGGTCGAGCGGCTGGCGCGCGCGCCCAAGCTGCGCGCATTGCGCCCAATGGTGCAGGACCTCGCCGCCGACTGGTATGACGACCCCGCGCGCGACGCGGTGTGGGACGCGATGGCGCGCACCGGGCTGGTCCTCGAAGCGCTGGTGCGCCCGCGCCACCTGCCGAGCCTCGCGCGGCTCGCGGCGCGGCATCCCGCGCTCACGATCGTGATCGATCACGGCGCCAAGCCGGTGCTCGGCGACCTCGCGGCGTGGCAGGCCGACCTGGCCGCGCTCGCCGCGCTGCCGGGGGTGCGCTGCAAACTCTCCGGCCTGCTCACCGAGCGCGGCCCCGCCGAACCGCCCGCGGCGATCGCGCCCGCCGCCGCCGCGCTGGTCGCGCTGTTCGCGCCCGAGCGACTGATGTGGGGCAGCGACTGGCCCGTGCTCGCGCTCGCGGGCGACTATGCCGGGTGGCAGGCGCAGGCGCGCGCGCTGGTGCCGGCGGAGCATCACGCCTCGGTGTTCGATGGCACCGCGCGCGCCACCTACGGGATCGCCGCATGACGCTGACGCTGCCGCCGCTCGGCATGGGCTGTGCCGGGATCGGCAACCTCTACCGCGAGGTCGACGAGGCGACGGCCGAGGCCACCGTCGCCGCCGCGCTCGCCGCCGGGATCGGCTATTTCGACGTCGCCCCGCACTACGGCTTCGGGCTGGCGGAGGAACGGCTCGGCCGCGCGCTGGCGCGCCATGATCCAAAGGCGCGCACGATCGTCTCGACCAAGGTCGGCCGGCTGCTGGTGCCGACCGATAGCGACGCGCCCGAGCGGCACGGCTTCGTCGCCGCGCCGCCGCTCGAGCCGGTGTTCGACTATGGCCGCGACGCGGTGCTGCGCAGCCACGAAGCCAGCCTCGCGCGGCTCCGGCGCGATCGCGTCGAGCTGCTGTTCGCGCACGATCTCGGCGAGGTCACGCATGGTGCGGATGCCGAGCGCCACCTGCGCGCCTTCCTCGACGGCGGCTATCGCGCGCTGCGCGACCTGCGCGACGCCGGCGCGATCGACGCGATCGGACTGGGCGTCAACGAGATCGCGGTATGCGAGCGGCTGCTCGACGCGGTCGAGCTCGACGTGATCCTGCTCGCCGGGCGCTACACGCTGCTGGAGCCCGACGCCGCCGCCGCGCTGCTCGATCGCTGCGCGCGGGTCGGCACGCGCGTGGTGATCGGCGGCCCGTACAACAGCGGGATCCTGGTCGAGGGCAGCGCCTCGCGTAGCCACTTCAACTACGCCCCCGCCCCCGCCGAGGTGGTCGCGCGGGTCGCCGCGCTGGAGCGGGTCTGCGCGCGCCACGGCGTGCCGCTGCCCGCAGCCGCGCTGCAATTCCCCACCCGCGCGCCGGCGGTGGCCAGCGTCATCCCGGGCCTCGTCGGCGAAGCGCAGGTGGCAGACACGCTGCGCTACGCGCGCCGTCCCATCCCCGAGCCGCTGTGGGACGAATGTCGCGCCGCGCTCGACCTAACATCAACGGAGACATCTGCGTGAGCGACCGTCTGGCGGGCATGACCGCCTTCATCACCGCCGCGGGCCAGGGCATCGGCCGCGCCACCGCCGAGCTGTTCGCGCGCGAGGGCGCGCGCGTCATCGCCAGCGACATCGACCTCGCCAAGCTCGACGGCCTCGACGCCGAGACGCTCCCGCTCGACGTGCGCGACGCCGCCGCGGTCGCGGCGCTGCCGGGACGGGCCGGGCCGGTCGACGTGCTCGTCAACTGCGCCGGCTTCGTCCACAGCGGCACGATCCTCGATTGCGACGAGGACGACTGGGCCTTCTCGAACGAGCTCAACGTCACCGCCATGTACCGCACAACGCGCGCCTTCCTGCCGGCGATGCTGGAGCGCGGCGGCGGCAGCATCGTCAACGTCGCGTCGATCGCCAGCTCGATCAAGGGCATCCCCAACCGCTTCGCTTATGGCGCCACCAAAGCGGCGGTGATCGGGCTGACCAAGGCGGTCGCGGCCGATTTCGTCGCGCGCGGGGTGCGCTGCAACGCGATCTGCCCGGGCACGATCGACTCGCCCTCGCTCCAGCAGCGGCTCCACGACACCGGCGATTATGCCAAGGCGCGCGCCGAATTCACCGCGCGACAGCCGATGGGGCGGCTCGGGCGACCCGAGGAGGTCGCCGCGCTGGCGCTGTATCTCGCCAGCGACGAATCCGCGTTCACGACCGGCCAAGCGCACATCATCGACGGGGGCTGGATCAATTGACCCAGCGCCACGTCCTGCTGCTCGACCTCGTCGACGAGCCGGAGTCGATCGCGCGCTACGAGGCGTGGCATGCCGCCGGCGCGGTGCCCAAGCCGGTGGTGGCGAGCATCCGCGCCGCGGGGATCGCGGCGATGCAGATCTTCCGTAGCGGCAACCGGCTAGTGATGGTGATGGACGTCACCGCGGCGTTCGACCCCGCGGCGAAGGCGCGCGCCGATGCCGCCGACCCCGACGTGGTCGCCTGGGAGACGCTGATGGACGGCTTCCAGCAGCGCCTGCCCTGGGCGGCGGCGGGGGAGAAGTGGGTCGAGGCCGGGCTGATCTTCGACCTCGCGGCGCAGTGATCGCCCCGCCTCGCTGACGCCCGACGGCTCACCCCGCGTCCCACGCGCCGACCACCGCCTCGCCGACGGCGGGGCGCAGCGTGAAGATCACGCCGTCGCCGTGACGCGTCGGATGGACGCGGTTGGTCAGCAGCGTCCACGCCAGCCCGCGCGCGTGGTCGACCCACAGCCCCGTGCCGGTGAAACCGGTGTGACCGATCGTTCCCGCCGAACAGGCCTGTCCACCCGACCAGTCGGGGTGACGCACCTCCCAGCCATGGGTGCGGACCCCGTTCACGGGCGTCCGCATCGCGGCCAGCGCCGCCGGTGAATCGCCGCTGCCGTCGAGCAGCGAGAGCGCCGCGTCGAGCACGCCGTCGACGGTGCCGAACAGCCCGGCATGGCCGGTCCGCCCGCCCAGCGCGAAACAATTCTCGTCATGCACCTCGCCCTGGATCACGCGCCCGCGCCAGGTGCAGCGCTCGGTGGCGACCGCGGGCCCGGGCGGCGGCGACCAGCCGAGCCCGTCGCTGCCGAGCGGCAGCTGGTCCAGTCCCGCGCCGGTCAGCCGCTCCAGCGCGATGCCGAGCAGGATGAAGTTGATGTCGGAATAGACCGGCGGCCCGTGACGCCATTGGCGCTGGAGCACGAAGGCACGCAGCCGCGCGGGATCGTCGCCATAGGTGTAGATCGGCTCGACCGCGGGCAGGAAGGTGCGGTGGACCAGACAGTCGCGGAAGGTGATGCGCCGCTCCGCCGCGCCTGCCACGTCATATTGCCGCAGGTCGGGGATCGCGTCGGTGAGCGGCCGGTCGAGATCGATCCGCCCCGCGTCGGCGAGCCGCAGCACGTGCCGCGTGGTGGCGAGCACCTTGCTGACCGAGGCGAGATCGAACCAATGCGCGCGGGTGAGCGGCTCGGGGCTCGGCTCGCGCCGCGCGAGCCCGGCCCAGCGCACCGCGCGCGCGCCGTCGCGCGCCACCACGCCCAGGGTCGCACCGGGGATGCGTCCGGCCGCGACCATCTCCGCGGCGGGTGCGAAGCCGAGATCGGCGACCTGCTCGATCATGCCGCCACCCCGTCATCGGCGCGCGGGCGTAGCCGCGACAGAAAGGGAATGAAGGGCAGCACGGCGAGGCTGAGCGCGCCCGACAGCAGGAAGAAGCCGTCATAGCCGATCGCGCCGACGATCGCGCCGCCCGCGCCGGCGAGCAGCCGCGGCAGCAGGAAGGCGAAACCGGTCAGAAAGGCATATTGCGCCCCCGGGAAGCGCGGGTTGACCAGCAGCGAGAGGTAGACGACGAACACCGCGCCCGCCATGCCGTTGCCGAACTGGTCGGCGGCGGTGGCGAGGTACAGCGCGGGCTCGCCGGCCGGGCGATGCGCCAGCCAGACGAAGCCGAGATTGCCGATCGCCGCCACCACCGCCCCCATCGCGAGCGCGGCGGGCATCGCGGCGCGCGTGACCAGCCAGCCGCCCGCGCCCACCCCCGCGACGCTCGCGCCCAGCGCGATCAGGCTGTCGGCGCGTCCGATCTGGCTGAGCGTATAGCCCGCCTCCTTGATCATCGGCTTGGACAGGTTGAGCGCGAGCACGTCGCCCATGCGATACAGCGACACGAACGCCATCAGCCCGATCGCCGCGCCGCCATAGCGCCAGAAGAAGTCGACATAGGGGCCGAGCGCGGCGGAGCGGCGCCAGCGCGACCCCGGCGCGGCGCGGCGGATTCGCGGCAGTGCCGCCGCCATCGCGACGAAGGGCACGAGGCACAGCGCCAGGACATAGGGCGTGACGTTGCTCGCCCCGCCGATCCCCGCCGCCGCGGCGAGCGACAGCGCGAGCCAGCCCAGCGCGGCGGTGACGAGCGCGAGCGCGATCAGGATCGCGACCGCCGCGGCGAGCCCCGCGGCGAGCGCGCGCCAGCGCCCGCCGCGCGCGTCCCGCCCCGGCTGCGGCGCGGTCGCGACCAGCAGCGGGAAGGGCAGGAAGGCGGCGGCCGCTATCGCGAGATAAGCGAGCGTCCAGCCCCCGGCGTCGGCGAGGAGCAGCGCGCCCGATCCCGCCGCCACCATCGCGCCGCGATAGCCCCACAGGTTCGCCGCGACGATCGGCCCCTGCTGGTCCTGCGTCGGAAACAGCTCGATCCGCCACGCGTCGGCGGCGATCTCCAGCGTCGTGGTCCAGAAGGCGAGCAATACCGCGAACAGCGCGGTCAGCGGCAGGCTGGCGTCCGACGCGGTCAGCGCCATCGCCACGGTGGCGGCGACGATGCCGAGCTGCGCCAGCATGATCCAGCCGCGCCGCTTGCCCCAGAAGCGCGCGAAGCCGGGAACGTCGTAGCGATCGAGCAGCGGCGCCCAGACGAACTTGAAGGTCGGCAGCAATTGTACCCAGGCGAAGAAGCCGATCACGGTGAGCGCGACACCATGCGCCTGGAGCCGCAGCGCGAGCACGGTGGAGAAGAGATAGAAGGGCAGCCCCGCGGCGAAACCGAGCAGCGCGTAGAGCGGCATGCCATGCGGCGCCGTGGCGGCGGGATCGGCGGCGGGTGGGTCGAGCGCGACCGCGGCGTCGGTCATCGGTGGCTTCCGCAGGAGACGAGCGCACGAACCTCCGCGCGCGACGCGCCCGCGTCAAGCGCGCGGCGGCGGAGCGAGCCGGGACGGCGTGCGGTGCGGCGATCGGCCGATCGTCGCGCCCGCGCGCCTTATCCCTCGCGCTCCAGCGTGCGGCGGTCGGCGTTCGCGACGCCGACGACGCGGAGCAATTCCACGGCGCTGTACGGCTTGGCGAGCAGCCGGGTGCCGTCCTCGAGGTGCTCTACCGCGGCGATGTCGCCGCTGGCCATCACGATCCGCACCCCCGGGCGCAGCGCGCGCGCGCGCTCCGCCAGCGCGAGCCCCGAACTGCCGGGCAGGTGGATGTCGGTCACCAGCACGTCGATCGGCGCGGTCTGGAGCGCGGCCATCGCCTCCTCCGCGCTCGCCGCCTCGACCACCACCTGACCCGCTTCCTGAAGCACCTCGGCGGTGGCCGAGCGGATCAGCGCGTCGTCCTCGACCAGCAGCACGGTGGCACGCGCCGGGGCGGCGGCGGGATCATGCTCCGGCGCGGACAGGGCCGCGGACGCCACACGGGACGGCAGCGCCGCGCGCTGGCGCTGGTTGGCGAGCACGTGGCGGATCTTCCGCGCCAGCGCCTCGCGCGTATAGGGCTTGGACAGCAGCTCCACCCCCGCGTCGAGCCGCCCGCCGTGGACGATCGAATTCTCGGTATAGCCCGAGGTGAACAGCACCGCCATGTCGGGCAGCCGCTCGCGCGCCTTGCGCGCCAGTTCGGGGCTCTTGAGCGTGCCCGGCATCACCACATCGGTGAACAGCAGGTCGATCGCGATGCCGCTCTCCACCACATGGAGCGCGCTCTGCGCGTCCACCGCCTTGAGCACGCGATAGCCGAGGTCGGCGAGCAGCTCGATCACGGTGGCGCGGACCTCGTCGTCGTCCTCCACCACCAGCACCGTCTCGGTGCCGCCGGTGATCGGGCCGATGTCGACCGCCACCTCGACGTCCTCGCTCTCCATCGCGCGCGGCAGATACAGCCGGATCGTCGTCCCGTGCCCCGGCTCCGAGTAGATGTTGACGTGCCCGCCCGACTGTTTGACGAAGCCATAGACCATCGACAGGCCGAGCCCCGATCCCTTGCCCTCGGCCTTGGTCGAGAAGAAAGGCTCGAACACCTTCTCCAGCACCTCGGCCGTCATGCCCGAGCCGGTGTCGCTGACCGCCAGCATGACATATTGGCCCGCGGTCACCTCGTCGTGGAGGCGCGCGTAATCGTCGTCGAGATAAGCGTTGGCCAGCTCGATCGTCAGCTTGCCCTGCCCCTCCATCGCGTCGCGCGCGTTGATCGCGAGGTTGAGCAGCGCGTTCTCGATCTGGCCCGGGTCGATGAAGGTGTTCCACAGCCCCCCGCCGAACACCGTCTCCACCTCGATCCCCTCGCCGATCGCGCGGCGCAGCATGTCGTCCATGCCGCGCACGAAGCGCGTGACGTTGACCGTCTTCGGCTCCAGCGCCTGGCGCCGCCCGAACGCGAGCAGCTGCGACGCCAGCCGCGACCCGCGCGACACGCCCGCCAGCGCGTTGGCGACGCGCGTCTCGGCACGCTCGTTCCCCGCGATGTCCTTCTGCAGCAGCTGGAGGTTGCCCGAGACGACCTGGAGCAGGTTGTTGAAGTCGTGCGCCACGCCCCCGGTGAGCTTGCCCACCGTCTCCATCTTCTGCGCCTGCGCCAGCTTGGCCTCGGCGGCGCGGCGCGTCGCGATCTCGTCGATCACGCGCGTCTCCAGCGTCTCGTTGAGCTGGCGCAACTGGTCTTCCGCGCGCTCGCGGTGATGCACCTGGCGCTCGAGCTGCTCGGCATGGTCGCGCAGCGCGGCCTCGGCGGCGCGCTGGTGCGTGATATCGGTATGGACGCCGACCCATTCGGCGATCGCGCCGCTGGCGTCGAGCCGCGGCACCGCGCGGATCGCGAAGGTGCGCCAGGCGCCGCAATGGCGCCGCACGCGATGCTCGAACACGAAGGTGGTCTTGGCCGCGACCGCCTGTTCCCACGCCGCCAGCGTCGGCGCGACATCGTCGGGATGGACCGCGGAGGACCAGCCATGGCCTTGGTAATCGTCGAACGACTGGCCGGTGAGCAAGGCCCAGCCCGGCTGCTCGCCGATCATCCGCCCATGGGCGTCGTTGGTCCACAGCACGCCGTGCATCGCCTCCATCGCGGCGCGGAAGCGTGCGTTGCTGGCGTGGAGCGCCTCCTCGCGGCGGACGCGCTCCTCGATGTCGAGCACGATCACCTGGAAGCCGGTGACGCTGCCATCGGCGGCGCGGCGCGGCAGGTAGCGCACGTCGGCGCGTCGCCAGCTGCCGTCGCCGTGCTGGATCGACGAATCGGACACGATCGTCTCGCCCGCGAGCGCGCGGTCCATCAGCGCGCGGCGCTGAGCGTAATTCTCCTCGCCGATGACGTCGCGCGCGTGGCGGCCGACCACCTCGTCCGGGCTCAACCCGAACCACTCGAGGTAATAACGATTGGCGAAGCGGAAGACGTGGTCGCGGTCGATGAACGACACCAGCAGCGGCAGCGCGTCGGTGACGGTGCGCAGCTCGGCCTCGCTGTCGGCGAGTTGTCGCTCCAGCGAGACGCGCCCCGTGTTGTCGATCACGGTACACAGCACGCCGCCCACCGCGCCGTCGCCGTCATAGACCGGTGTGTAATAGAGGTCGAAGACGAGCGGCGCCGGCACACCGTCGCGCAGCAAGGTCAGCGACTGGTCGCGGTAGGAGACGATCTCGCCGGCGAAACCGCGCTCCAGGATCGCGCGGTTCCACTCCCAGATCTCGGGAAAGACGGTGGCCGCGCTCTGCCCCATCGCGGCGGGATGATGCTCGCCCGCGATCGCGCGATAGGCGTCATTGTAGAGCATCACGCCCTCGCGACCCCACATCAGCACCTTGGGCACCGGCGAGTTGACCACGTTGGCGACGGTGGTGCGCAGCTGCGGCGACCAATCGCCCAGCGCGCCGAGCCCGCTGCGCCCCCAGTCGCGCGCGCGGATCAGCGCGCCGGTCTCGCCCCCGCCGACGAGCCACGGCACCGCCGCCCCGGGCGCGCCGCGCTCGCGCAGCAGCCGCAGTGCGGTGCGCACCACCTCGCTGGCATTGCCGTAATCGCCGGAGGCGAGGGCGTCGGTGATGAAGGTCTCGAGCTCGGGGGTCAGCGACACGTTGCGCGACTGGCGTTGGGTCATGCGCGGCAATCTGGCCTCCGTTGGCAGTGTGTCAATGAGTGTCAGCCGCGATGTCACTGATCTGTGTTGGCTTTCGATCCGGTTACGGCGCAGCGACGGGGCGTGGTGAACCGATCGCGGCCCGCGGGGGTTACCCCCGCGCAACGACGAGAGGATGCCCCATGCCGCCGCAGCTCAAGCCGATCGACCAGCAGGTGATCCTGATCACCGGCGCCAGCTCGGGCATCGGGCTCGTCACCGCGCGCACCGCGGCGAAGCGCGGCGCCAAGGTGGTGCTGGTCGCGCGCGACGGCGAGACGCTCGCCACGGTCGCGCGCGAGATCGAGGCGGCGGGCGGCAAGGCCGAGTTCGCCACCGCGGACGTCGGCGACCTGCGCGACGTCCAGCGCGCCGCCAGCAAGGCGGTGGAGCGGTTCGGGCGCATCGACACCTGGGTGAACGCCGCCGGGGTGGCGATCTATGCCAAGCTGGTCGACACGCCGATGGACGAGCACGAGCAACTGCTGCGCACCAATTATCTCGGCACGGTTCACGGCTGCCTCACCGCGGTGGAGCAGCTCCAGCGCGACGGCGGCGCGCTCATCACGATCGGCTCGATCGTCGGCGACATCCCCACCGCGGGGATGGGTGCCTATGCCGCGAGCAAGCATGCGGTGAAGGGCTATGTCGACTCGCTGCGGATCGAGCTGGAGGGCGACCGGCTGCCGATCTCGGTGACGCTGGTGAAACCATCGGGGATCGACACGCCGATCGCGGAACATGCCGCCAATCATCTCGACGGCGCCGCGCTGCTGCCGCCGCCGGTCTACGCCCCCGAGCTGGTCGCCGAGGCGATCCTGGAAGCGGCGCAGCATCCGAAGCGCGACATCACCGTGGGCGGGACCGGGCGGTTGCAGGTGCTGGTGGCGGAGCATTTCCCGCCGCTGCTCGACAAGCTCGGCCATCGACTGCTGCCGATGCTGCAGGATCGCACGCGCGCGCCGACGCGACGCGACAATCTGCTCGTGCCCTTCGACGGCGGGCGCGAGCGCTCGCACGACCAGCACGGCCGCGCGGTGAGCCTGTACGACGCCGCCGGACGACACAAGTTCGCCACCGCCACCGCGGTGGGCGCGGGGCTGGGGCTGGCGGTGCTGGCACGGCTGCGCGGCCGGGGATGAGCGCGTGCCTCTTCTACTTAGGTTAGACACTTGGCGGGGAACGTCCCGGGCCCCGATCGGGTTTGTCCTGTAGATCAACAGGGTAGATCATATTTATGGGTCAGGCATGCGGCACCACCGTCCTCCTCGTCGAGGATGAGCTGTTCGTTCGCATGATCGGTGCCGACGCGCTCGCCGACGCAGGCTATCGCGTGATCGAGGCGGGCGACGCCGACGAGGCACTCGCGCGGCTCGAGCGCAGCGACGACGTGCAGGTGCTGTTCACCGATATCCGCATGCCGGGCTCGATGGACGGGCTCGCGCTCGCCAGCGAGGTCCACCGTCGCTGGCCCTCGATCCGTATCCTGTTGACCTCGGGGGACACGCGCCCGACGCGCGCGGTGATCCCCGACGCGGGGCGCTTCCTCGCCAAGCCGTATCGCTTCGACGCGCTGTCGCGCGAACTGGACGCGCTGCTCGCCGGCTAAACCCCGCCCTACCATCGCCTTTCCGGCGCCCTACTTCCATGGCAACAGCGGTGGATGCCGCGTTTCGCCTTCTATGACCTCGATCGCACCGTCACCCGCCTGCCGACCTGGTCCGCCTTCCTGTTCTTCGCCGCGGCGCGCCGCGCGCCATGGCGGCTGGCGCTGCTGCCGCTGCTCGCCGCACCCGCGCTGGCGCAGCGCGCGGGGTGGATCTCGCGTGACCGGCTGAAGGAAGTGATGCACGCGCTGTTCCTCGGCCGCGCGCTGCCCGCCGCGGCCGAGGCCAGGCTCGCCGCCGATTTCGCCGCGCGCGTGCTGGCGCGCAACATCCGGCCGGGAGCACGCGCGCAGATCGCGGCCGATCGCGCCGCGGGCTATCGCGTGGTGCTCGCCACCGCGGCGCACCGCTTCTACGCCGAGGCGATCGCGCGCGCGCTCGGGATCGAGGACGTCATCGCCACCGAGGCACGGCGGACGGACGACGGCGCGCTGGCGCACCTACTCGACGGCGCGAACGTCTATGGCGCGGCCAAGCTGGCCGCGGTGGAGCGCTGGCTCGCGGCGCGCGGCGTGGCGCGCGGCGACGCCTGGGTGCGCGTCTATTCGGACCATGCGTCGGACGCGCCCAGCCTCGCCTTCGCCGACGAGGGCTTCGCGGTGAACCCGCACCGCCGGCTTCGCGCCCTCGCGGCCGAACGGCACTGGCCGGTCCTCGACTGGAGCGCGCGCGCCGCCCCCATCCCCGCTCCCACCGCCTCGGAGCAGCCAGCATGCGCGCGGTGATCCTGAGCGCGGGGCGCGGATCGCGCCTGCTGCCGCTCACCGAGATGATGCCGAAATGCCTCGTCCCGGTCGGCGGGCGCGCGATCCTCGACCATCAGCTCGACGCGCTGGCGGCGGCGGGCGCGAGCGCGGCGATCGTGGTGGCGGGTTACCGCTTCGATCAGGTCGGGGCGCATCTCGCGACGCATCAGCCGCCGCTGCCGGTCGAGCTGCGCTTCAATCCCTTCTGGTCGGTGTCGAGCAGCATCGGCAGCGCGTGGATCGCGCGCGACGCGTTCGCCGACGCTTTCTGCCTCATCAACGGCGACACGACGCTGACCGGCGCGATCCTGGCGCGCGCCTTCGCCGCGCCGCGCGCGCCGGTCGCGCTGGTGGTCGAGCCGCTCGCTGGCGCCGCGCTGGACGACATGCTCGTCCGCGTCGTCGACGGACGCGTGACCGCGGTGGCCAAGTCGCTGGCGCCCGAGCAGGCGACGCATCGCTCGCTCGGCGTGATCGTGGCGGGGGCGCGCAGCGGCTATGGCGCGGTGCTCGACCGCGTCATCGCCGCGGAGGACGGCATCCACGCCTATCATCACGACGTCGTCGCCGCGCTCGCGGCGCAGGGGCAGGTCGCCGCGATCGTCGAGGACAGCGGCGGCTGGGTCGAGATCGACCGGCCCGAGGACATCAGCCGCTGGGACGCGCGCTCGGCGCCACCGACGTGACCCCGCGCGTCGCCTTCCTGCTGCTGGGCGAGACGCTGCTGATCCCGCACCTCTTCCCGATCGTGGAGAAGCTGGCGGAGCGCTCGCCGGATCTGCCGATCGACCTGTGGGTGTCGAACGCCGCGGTGGAGTGGCTGGTCACGCCCTGGGCCGCGCCCTGGGCGAACGTGCGGGTGCGGCGCAGCCCCGGCTTCCGCCACGACGCGCGCCCCGCCCCCAAGCTGGCGACGCTGGCGCGGCTGGTGCCGCGGCTCGCGCGCGTGCCCGTGGTGGTGTGCGCCGAGCAGACCAGCCTGTGGATCCCGCGGCTGCTGCCGTGGCTGCCGCCGCGCTTCGTCAAGACGTCGCACGGCGTCGGCTCGATGAGCGCGCGCGACGACCCGCGCCGGATGGCGGCGCATCACACGCTCGTGCCCAGCGAGCAGGAGCGGCAGACCTATCTGGCGCGCGGGATGCCCGCGGAGCGGATCGTCGCCACCGGCTATGTCAAGGCGGCGTTCCGCCAGCGCACCCCGGCGCGCGCGCTGTTCGAGACGCCGCGCCCCACCCTGCTCTATGCGCCGCACTGGCAGCCGCATCGCTCGTCCTGGCCGGCCTGGGGACAAGCGATCGTGACCGCGCTCGCCGCGCAACGCGCGTGGAACGTGATCCTGGCGCCGCACCAGCGGCTGGTCGAGCGCGCGCCGGAGCTGCGCGCCGCGCTCGCCGCGGTGGCCGATCTCCCGCACGTCCACTGCGACCTCGACTCCTTCGCGATGGTGGACGGCAGCTACACCGCCGCCGCCGACCTGTATCTGGGCGACACGTCGAGCCAGCTGATCGAGTTCCTGATCCGTCCGCGCCCCGCGGTCTTCCTCGACCCGCTCGCGCGCCAGTGGGAGGACGATCCCGATTATGCGATGTGGCGCGCGGGCGAGGTGGTGACCGACCTCGACGCGCTGCTGCCCGCGATCGCGCGCGCGCCTGAACGCCATGCGCATTTCGTTTCGGCGCAGCGGGAGATCGCCGAGGCGGCCCTGGGCGACTCCTCCGGTGCCGGCGCCGCGCGCGCGGCGGACGAGGTGCTGCGGGTGCTCGCCACGGCGACGGCCGGACGCTAGAGGCGCTGCGCATGCGCGACGGTGACCTTACCGAGACGCGGCCCGTGGTGGTGCCGCTCAACCACAATGACACGCCCTTGTGGGGAATGAGCGCGCGCGAGCGGCTGCGCCGGATCGCGGCGGCGCGCGGGCTCGCGCTCGCCGAGGCCGGGGCGGGCGACGGTGCCCCGGTGATCCTCGCCGACCTGCGCTTCGCCTTCGATCCGGCCTGGATCGACTGGCTGGCGCGGCGCCCCGGCACGGTGCTGACGCGCGACGGCGAACCGTTTCTCGCGCATGTCGCGGCGGCGGACCGCGCCGCGACGACGCGCGCGATCGAGGCGCGCGCGCCGCTGCCACCGGGGCTGGAGACGATCGCGGCCGAGCGCGACGAGGGCATCTTCAACGAGGCGCTGCGCAAGCGCGAGCGCCCCTTCGCCGAGCGGCTGGTGCCCGAACAGGTCGCGCTGATCGAGCGCGCCAGCTATGTCGGCGCGTACAAGGGGGTGACCGACCTCCTGACCAAATATCTCTGGCCCGAATGGGCCTTCGCGCTGACCCGCCTGGCGGCACGGCTGGGGCTTTCCCCCAACATGATCACCGCGATCGGATCGGTGCTGTGCGTCGTGGCGACGATCGCCTTCTGGTACGGCTGGTTCTGGACCGGACTGGCGACCGGGCTGATCTTCATGGTGCTCGACACGGTCGACGGAAAGCTGGCGCGCTGCACCATCACCTCGTCCAAGCTGGGCAATGCCTGGGACCATGGCGTCGATCTGGTCCATCCGCCGTTCTGGTGGTGGGCCTGGGCGGCGGGATGCGCGCCCTACGGCCGGCCGCTCGACGACACCACCTTCTGGGCGGTGATGGCCGCGATGCTGGTCGGCTATGTCGCGCAGCGGCTGATCGAGGGCGCGTTCATCGTGCGCTTCGGCATGCACATCCACGTGTGGGAGCGGTTCGACAGCCGCTTCCGCCTCGTCACCGCGCGGCGCAACCCGAACATGGTCATCCTGTTCGCGCTGCTGCTCGTCGGGCGTCCCGACTGGGGCATCATCGCGGTGGCGGGGTGGACGATCGTGTCGCTCCTCGTCCATCTCGTCCGCCTCGGCCAGGCGATGGTGGCGGCGCAGCGCGGGGCGACGCTGGTGAGCTGGCTCGCCTGAGCGCCGCCGCGCGAGCGGTTGCACCGCGCGGCCGACGACCCATATCGCGCGCATGTTTCGTGTCTTAACTATTCTGACGGGGGCGGTCGCGAGCGTCGCGCTGGCGGCGCCCGCGGCCGCGCAGCCGGGAACCTGTCTCGGCACGCGCGCGGCGAACAGCGTGCGCCTCACCGTGGTGTCGACCGACCTGCGCAACGCCGCGGGCGAGGTGGCGGTCACCGTCTATCCCGACGACTCGCGCCGTTTCCTCGCCAAAAAGGGCAAGCTGGCGCGCGCGCGCGTGCCGACGCGCGCGCCCGAGACCAGCACCTGCTTCTGGGTCGCGCCCGGTCATTATGCGGTCGCCATGTATCATGACGAGAACGGCGACCATGATTTCAATCGCACGCTGTTCTCGATCAAGGAAGGGTTCGGCTTCTCCAACGACGCCCCGACCACGCTGGGCCTGCCGCGGTTCGAGCGCGTGCGCTTCGCCGTCGGGCCGGGCGACACGTCGATCCGAATCAAGACGCGCTATGCCCGATAAGCGGTCGATGCGCGGGTCATTGCGGCTAAGCGCCTGAGCTGCCACAATTCGGCCAGTATCTCTCGTACAAGCGGCCTGTGACAATTTCGTGAGGAGCGGCGTTCAGGTGAACCCCGGGATCGGCAATGCTGTGACACTCGCGCCCGCCGCGGTGGGCGATCTGCTGAAGGAGCAGATCGCGCCGCAGCTGCTCGAGCGCACCGGACGGCGCGCGGTGGTACCGCCGCCGCTGGCGCCGTCGCGCGTCGGGGTGATCGGCAATCCGCTCAGCCGCCGCAACCGCGCCCATGCCTTCTCCGAGCGGGTCGAGGGCGAGGTGATGACGCGCGCGCCCACCAGCCAGCGCGCGCTGGCCGAGGCGCTGGTCGAGCTCGCCGCGGCGCGGATCGAACTGCTGGTGGTCGACGGCGGCGACGGCACCGTCCGCGACGTGCTCACCGCCGCCCCCGCCGCCTTCGGCAGCGCGATGCCGACGGTGGCGGTGATCCCGTCGGGCAAGACCAACGCGCTCGCGATCGATCTCGGCGTGCCCGCGACCTGGACCGCGACCGACGCGCGCGCCGCCTTCGCCGCGGGTCGCGTCGAGACGCGCACCCCGGTGGAGATCACGCGCGAGGATGGCGTGACGCTGCGCGGCTTTCTGTTCGGCGCGGGCGGCTTCGTCCGCGCCACCGAGCTGGCGCAACGCACCCATGCGATCGGCGCGTTCGGCGGGATCGCGGTGGGCCTGTCGGTGGCAGGCGCGATCGCGCAGACCGTCTTCGGCGGCCGCGACAATCCGTGGCGCGCGGGCGAGCCGATGAAGATGGCGAACCTGCGCGACGGCACCGCGCGGACGCAGGATCTCTATCTGCTGCTCGGCTCGACGCTGCGACGCTTGCCGCTGGGGCTGCGCCCGCTCGGCGCCAATCGCGCGGGGCTCAATTTGCTCGCGGTGGAGGCGCCGCCGCGGCTGCTGCCGCTCGCCGCGCCCGCGATCCTGGCGGGGCGCGAGGGCGGCTGGCTGGAGCGCGCCGGCTATCACCATTGCCACGACGTGCCCGCCTTCCAGCTCGATCTGCGCGGCGGCTTCATCCTCGACGGCGAAGCCTTCGCCGCCGAGTCGATCACGGTTCGAACCGGGGCACCGATCCGCTTCGTCACTCCGTGACCACGCTGGGCGACCTGGTGGAGGAGGAATTGGGCCGCCCCGTCCTCCCGATCATCGCCGACGCGGCCCATGCCATCGCGCGGCGTGTCGGCGGCGGGGCGGTGCTGTTCTACGGCTCGGTGCTGCGGACCGGCGACCTCGACGGCGTGCTCGACTTCTACGTGCTGCGCCCGCCCTCGACCCGTCCGGGGCTGTTGAGCCGGCTGATCTGGCCCGACGTGAGCTACCATGAGGTGGAGACCGGCGGGCGGATCGTGCGCGCCAAGGTCGCCGCGATGCAGCTCGCCACGTTCGAGCGCGCGGCGCGCGGCGCGACGCTGGACACCACGATCTGGGCGCGCTTCGTCCAGCCGTCCGCGCTGATCTGGTCGCAGGACGAGGCGACGCGGCAGCGCGTCACCGCGGCGGTGGCGGATGCGGCGGTCACCGCGGGCTGGTTCACCGCGCTGCACGGCGCCGCGGGGGCGGCCGCGGGCGACCATTGGCGCGCACTGTTCCGCGCGACCTACACGACCGAGCTGCGCGTCGAGGCGCCCGGGCGCGAGGACCAGATCCTGGGCTATGACCGCGGCCGCTACGACGCGCTGCTGCCGCTGGCGTGGCGATCGGGTGGGATCGCCTTCGAGCAACGCGACGCCGCGCTGCGCGCGCGCCCGACCGTGCGCCAGTCGCGCGCGATCGCCGCGGCGTGGCTGCGCGTCGCGCGCGCGGGCAAGTGGCTCAACCTGATCCGGCTCACCAAGGCGGCCTTCACCTTCGAGGGCGCGGCGCGCTACGGCCTGTGGAAGATCGAGCGCCACACCGGGGTGCGGATCGCGCTGACACCGTTCCGCGAACGCCACCCGATCCTCGCCGCGCCCGGCGTGTTCTGGCGCGTGTGGCGGCGATCGGCATGATCCCCGCCGCACTCGTGCTGGCCGGTTCGCGCGGCGGCATCGATCCGGTCGCAGCGGCGGCGGGGGTCTCCGACAAGGCGCTCGCCGAGCTGGGCGGACGGACGATGCTGGCGCGCGTGGTCGAGGCGCTACACGCCGCGGGCGTGGCGCAGGTGGCGGTGTCCGCCACCAGCCCGACGGTGGTGGCCGCGGCGGAGCGGCTCGGCGCCACGCCGCTCCCCACGGAGCCCGGGCCGAGCGCGAGCACCGCGCTGGCGCTGGAGCGGCTCGGCGCGCCGCTGCTCGTTACTACCGGCGACCACGCGCTGCTGCGCCCCGAGTGGGTGACCGACTTCGTCGCCGCGGTGCCGGCCGACGCGGACGTCGCGGTGCTGCTCGCGCGGCGCGAGGCGATCGAGCGCGCGGCGCCGGGATCGCGGCGCACCTATCTGCGCTTCGCCGACGGCCATTGGTCCGGCTGCAACCTCTTCTATCTCGCGACCCCGCAGGCCGCCGCGATGATCCGGCTGTGGCAGGAGGTGGAGCGCGATCGCAAGCGACCGTGGCGGATCGTGCGGCGGCTCGGGCCGGGGCTGTTGCTGCGCTATCTGGCGGGGCGGCTGACGCTGGCCGCGGCGGTGGCGCATCTCGGCCGGCGCGCGGGCGTGACCGCGGCGATCGTCGCGGCGGCCGACGGGCTCGCCGCGGTCGACGTCGACACGCCCGCCGATCTCGACGACGCGCGCGCGCGGCTGGCTCAGCGCGCCGCGGCCGAGCGCGCGTAGCGTCGCACCAGCACGCCCAGCAGCAGCGCGCCGACCAGCGACGCGCCGAACACGCCGATGCTCGCCCCCGCCGCACCGATCCGCGGCAGCAGCGACAGCGACAGCGCGAGCTGCACCGCCACCCCCGCCGCGCGCGCCGCCATCGCCGCGCCCGAGCGGTCGGCGGCGAGCAGCACGGGCTCGAGCGCGACCACCGCGAGATCGATCGACCCCGCCGCCGCCAGCCACAGCAGCAGCCAATAGGCATCGCCGTAACTGGCGTCGCCGCCGACCAGCACCAGCAGCGGCCGCCCCACCAGCGCGATCAGCAGCAGGATCACGAGCGCGCCGAGGCTGCTCGCGCCCACCATCCGCGCGAGCTTGCCCGCGATCTCGCCGGGCGCGGCGCCGCGGACGGTGCGGACCACCTCGGGGAAGGCCGCGCGCGCGATCAGCTGCGCCAGCTTGGCGAGCGCCTGCGCGATCTGCAGCGCCAGCCGGAACGCGCCCGCCGCGGCCGGGCCGACGAAGCCGCCGACGAGCAGCAGCGGCAGCTGCTTGGTCGCCAGCCCGAGCGACGAGACGAGATTGCTGTTGACCAGGAAGCGCCCGATCTGCGGGTTCTCCGCCGCGACCGCGCGATCGAGCCGGGCACGCCACATCCGCGCGGCATCACCGTGGCGCACGAGCAGCAGCCAATAGGCCGCGGCGGTGACGATCTCCGCGACGCTCCACGCCCAGAGGAACGCCTGGAGCGTCGGCATCAGCGCCGCCGCGAGCACCGCGCCGACGAAGCGCACGATCGGGGTGACGCTGTCCGCCGCCGCCGCCTCGCGGAAGCGGTCTGACAGCCGCAGGATGCCCACCGCGGTGGAGCGGATCGACAGCAATTGCGCGGCGGTGAGGATCACGGTGTCGCGCAGCAGCTCCGCCGAGATGCCGAGCCGGTCGCTCCACACCGACAGGATCAGCGCGGCGAGCGCGACCCCCAGGACCGCGCTGCCCGCGTCGAGCAGCATGCAGGCGCGATACAACCGACCCAGCGCCGCCTCGTCGCCGCGGGTGCGATGATCCATCCCGAAGCGGACCACCACCTGCCACGTCTGGAACCCGACCAGCACCGCCAGCCCCTGCGCCGCGCCGGTGACCAGCGCGAAGCGGCCGAAGTCGGCGAGCCCCAGAGTGCGCGTCGCCAGCCCGAGATACAGCAGCGACAGCACCGCCAGCACGCCGCGGCTGGCGAGCAGCCAGCCCAGGTTGCGCAGCGCGGCACGCATCGCGCCGCCGGGATAGGGCGCTGATTCTCCGGGATCGGCCGTCATCCGCCTCGCCTAATTGGCCCGCCCCGTCGCAGCAAGCGACGGTGACACCGCGTCGCGTCGCGCCTACATGGCGCTGCCGGTCGCGATCCCCGCGCCGTATCGGGAGAGCCACCATCTGCGGCATCGCCGGCCTGTACGCGCCGCGGCTCGGCCCGGTCGCCCCGGAGACGGTCGCGCGCCAGTGCGACACGATCCTTCACCGCGGCCCCGACAGCCACGGGCTCCACGTCGACGGCGATCTCGGGATCGGGATGCGCCGGCTGAGCATCATCGATCTCGCGGGCAGCGACCAGCCGATCTTCAGCGAGGATCGCCGCCACGCCATCGTCTTCAACGGCGAGATCTACAATTACCGCGCGCTGCGCGACGAGTTGCGCGCGCTCGGCCACCGCTTCGCGACCCAGGGCGATACCGAGGTGATCCTGGCGGCGTGGCGGCAATGGGGCGACGCCGCCTGGGAGCGGCTCGACGGCATGTTCGCCGCCGCGATCTGGGACGGCGAGACCCGGCGGCTGACGCTGGCGCGCGACCAACTCGGCATCAAGCCGCTCTATTACAGCTGGCAGGGCGGGCGCCTGGCGTTCGGGTCCGAGCTGAAGGCGCTGCTCGTCGTGCCGGGGCTGCGCTTCGATCCCGATCCGCGCGCGGTCCACGATTATTTCAGCTTCGGCCATGTCCGCGCGCCGCGCTCGATCTACCGCCAGGTCGCGGTGCTGCCGCCCGGTCACGTGCTGCGGCTCGATCCCGGCGGCGAGCCCCGCCTCGAGGCGTTCTGGCGCGCCCGCTACGAGCGCGCGCCCGCGCGCGCCGACGACGACTGGGTCGAGGCGTTCCGCGCGACCTGGCTGGAGGCGGTGCGCGCGCAGATGCTGGCGGCCGACGTCGACGTCGGCGCCTTTCTCTCGGGCGGGGTCGATTCGTCCGCGGTGGTGGCCGCGATGGCGCGGCAGTCGGAGCGGCCGATCAAGACCTTCACGATCGGCTTCGCCGAGCGCGCCTATGACGAATCGCCCTATGCCGAGGCCGTGGCGCGGCATCTCGGCTGCGTCCACCGCACGCATCGCATCGACCCGCAGCAAGCCTGGGCGGTGCTGCCCGCGATCCAGCGCGCCTATGACGAGCCCTTCGCCGATCCGTCCGCGGTGCCGACCTGGTATCTCAGCGAGGTGGCGGCCAGCGAGGTCAAGGTGGTGCTCTCGGGCGACGGCGGCGACGAGCTGTTCTTCGGCTACAAGCGCCATCTCACCGAGCGCCGCATCGCGCGCCTCCCCGCGGCGGTGCGCCACGGCATGCGCGGGTTCGCCGCGCTGCCCCCGCTGCCGTGGGAGGCGGGCAATCGCACGCTCCAGCGCTGGCAGAAGACTGCGCGCAGCGCCGCGCTGTCGAGCGGCGTCGCGCGCTTCTTCGCCAAGACCCAGATCACCGCGCCCGAGCTGCGGCGCCGACTGTTCGCGGGCACCTTGCTCGATGGACAGGACGGCGCCGACGCGATCGAGGCGCTCGCGCGCGATCACTACCCCGATCCTGCGGCGATCTCGCCCGATGGGCTCGAACAATTCGCGATGGCGGACCTGCAGCTCAACCTGCCCGCCGCGATGCTGACCAAGGTCGACCGCGCGAGCATGGCGCACTCGCTGGAGGTGCGCGTGCCGATGCTGGCGCAGTCGGTGGTGGCGCTGGCGCTGCGCATGCCCGCGGACGTCAAGCTGCGCGCGGGCGTGGGCAAATATCCGGTGCGCGCGGCGGTGGCACCGTGGCTGCCGCCCGGCCTGCTCGACCGCCGCAAACAGGGTTTTCAGATGCCCGTCGGCGAATGGTTCCGCGGCGACCTCGACGGTTACGCGCGCGAGCTGTGGCGCGACAGCGGGGTGAGCGCGTCGGGGCTGCTCAACCCGGCGGCGGTGGAGGCGTGCTTCGCCGAGCATCGCGCGGGACGCCGCGACCACGGCCGGCTGCTCTACGCGCTGAGCCTGTTCTGCCTCTGGTGGTCGAGCCGGCCGGCCGCTTGAGACCACGCCCTCCCACTTCCATGGTACCGCTACCGAAAAGCGCTTGAGCGATAACGTTCACTTGGGCAGAAGCGGTCATATCAATCGGAGGGGAAAGACGATGAACCGCAGGACGGCGCGCTGGGCGCGAACGCTACCGCTCGGGCTGCTCGCGCTCGGCACACAGGCGGTCGCCGAGCCGGTCGCCACGGTCGATCGCAACGGCAGCCTCGTCGCGATCGAGCCCTATGCCCCGAACATCGTCCGCGTCACCATCGCCACCGAGCGCGACCAGGCCGACGGCAAGCCCGGCTACGGCATCAGCGCCGCCGCCGACGCCGCGGGCTGGTCGCACAGCACCACCCAGGCGGGCGACGTCTTCGCCTCGGGCGCGCTGACCGTCACCGTCAAGGCGCAGCCCTGGCCCGGCGCGCCGAGTCAGATGCAGCGCTATTTCGCCCCCTCGCTGCCGCCGGTCTCGGTCGCGATCACCACCGCCGACGGGCGCACCATCACCATGGGCGGCTGGTCGTTGGCGCCGCACATCGTCTCGGGCGAGAAGACCTTCCTCGCCGGCGCCAGCTTCGAGGCCGATCCGAACGAGCATTTCTACGGGCTCGGGCAGAACCAGGAGGGTATCCTCGACCTGCGCGGGCGCACGATCGACTGCCGCCACTGGTATGACGCGCCGGCGGGTGAGCAGGTCTGCGTGCCCGTCCTCGTCTCCAGCCGCAACTACGCGATCGTGTGGGACAATCCCTCCGCCACCCGGGTCTCGCCGGGGATCCACGGCCAGACCCGTTTCGAGAGCGAGGTGGGTGACCGGGTCAGCTTCTTCGTCATCACCGGCAAATCGAGCGACGAGCTCTACGCCGGCTATGCCAAATTGACTGGCAAGACCCCGCTGCCGCCCAAGGCCGCGTTCGGGCTGATCCAGTCCAAGGCGCGCTACGAGAGCCAGCAGGAGCTGATGGCGGTGGCGGACGGCTATCGCAGCCGCGGCTATCCCCTCGATATAATGGTGCTCGACTGGTTCCACTGGACCCGCATGGGCCAGCTCGACATCGACCGGAACTTCTTCCCCGATCCCGCCGGCATGAACCGCGAGCTGCACCAGCGCGGGCTGCACTCGATCATCTCGGTTTGGCCGCGTTTCGAGAAGGAGAGCCGCTACTTCAACGAGCTGGACGCGAAGGGCTGGTTCCTCAAGGACGCCGACGGCAAGACCGTCGACGGCCTGCCGGTACGCTCCGACCGCGCCGGCGCGCTGATCGATTCGACCAATCCCGCCGCGCGCGGCTGGTTCTGGGGCAAGGTGCGCGACAACATCCTCAGCCAGGGCTTCGACTATCTCTGGCTCGACGAGACCGAGCCCGATCTCGTGCCCGACGGCTATTTCTACTCGATCGGCTCGGGCGACCGCTACCACAACGTCTTCCCGCTGCTCCACACCGACGGCGCGGCCGAGGGATCGCGGCGCGATCGCCCCGACTTCCGCAACATGATCCTGTGCCGGGCGGCCTATCTCGGCACGCAGGCGAACGGCTGCCTGTTCTGGTCGTCGGACATCCAGTCGACCTGGGAATCGCTGCGCCGCCAGGTACCGACCGGTCTCAACATGACCGCCTCGGGCATCGCGCTGTGGTCGAGCGACACCGGCGGCTGGCAATATCCCGGCAGCAGCAAGCCGGCGCACGCGCCGCTGCTCAGCCCGGCGGGCGCCACCGCGATGGGCGCGAACTATCCGGATTATCCCGAGCTGTTCGTGCGCTGGTTCCAGTATAACAGCTTCACCCCGACGCTGCGCATCCACGGCCAGCGTCCGGCGACCGCGATCTGGGACTACGGCGCCGCGGCCGAGCCGATCCTGGCGAGCTGGTCGAAGCTGCGCTACTCGCTGCTGCCGTACATCTACCCGCTGGCGCGGACCACCTACGAGACCGGCGCGCCGTTCATGCGTGCGCTGTGGATGGACTTCGCCAGCGACCCGCAGGTGGCGACGGTCGGCGACGAATATATGTTCGGCCCCGCCTTCCTGGTGGCGCCCGTGACCGAGCAGGGCGCGACCAGCCGCCGCGTGTACCTGCCCGCGGGCAGCGACTGGTATGATTGGTGGACCAACCAGAAGCATGCCGGCGGCCAGTGGATCGACGCCGCCGCGCCGATCGAGCGCATGCCGCTGTTCGTCCGCGCGGGCTCGATCGTGCCGATCGGCGCGCCGGTGGCGAACACGTCGGAGAAGCAGGCGCTGGCCGAGATCCGCGTGTTCCCGGGCCGCGACGCGACCGCGCGCCTGTATGACGACGACGGCACCAGCGAGGCGTATCGCAAGACCGGCGGCCGCAGCGCGACGCTGCGCTGGGACGAGGCGGCGGGCCGGCTCACCGCCGCGGGCGCGCTGCCGACCGGCCAATCGGTGGCGGGGCTGGTGAAGGTGGTGGGGCGGTAGCGCGGCGTGTCGCTGGGACGATGGCGTTGGTGACCTCCGTCGCCATCCTCACCGCCGCCGTCTCCCTCACCTTCGTCACCTCCCTCACCTTCGTCACCTCACTCACCTTCGTCACCTCCCTCACCTTCATCACCTCCCTCCACCTCCGTCATCCCGGACTTGTTCCGGGATCCAGCCTTCCGCGAGAGCAACGGCCGAAGAGGATGCGGCCCGGTGGATCCCGGAACAAGTCCGGGATGACGGTACGGGGAAAGGCATGGCCCGACGTTCACCGCCGCTCCCTCATCGCGACGAAGTCCTTGACCGCGCGCCCCCTCCCCCGCCTACACAGCGTCTGACAGGCGACGACGCGCGCCACGGGAGAGGACGCCGATGATCGAGGACAGCGCGGGCGAGGACGAGCGCCGCTATCGCGCGCCCGCGCTGGAGAAGGGGCTCGACATCCTTGAGCTGCTCGCCGCCGCGCCCAGCCCCCTCACCTTCACCGCGATCGTCAACCGGCTCGGCCGCAGTCACGGCGAGTTGTTCCGCATGGTGCAGGTGCTCCAGTTCCGCGGCTACCTCGATCAGGACCCGAGCGACGACGGCTATTTCCTCACCGATCGGCTGTTCTCGCTCGGCATGAAGCAGCCGCGCACGCAGAGCCTGGTCGAGGTCGCGCTGCCGGTGATGCGGCAGCTGTCGCTCGACATCCAGCAGTCGTGCCACCTCGCGCTGCACACGCTGGGCGAGATGGTGGTGGTGGCGCGGATGGAATCGAGCGAGCAGCTCGGCTTCTCGGTCCGCGTGGGCTATCGCAAGCCGCTGGCGCAGGTCGCCTCGGGCGCGGTGCTCTACGCCTTCCAGCCCGAGGACGTGCGGCGCCGCTGGGAGGCGCTGCTCGACCCGCCGCTCTCGCCCGAGGAACTCGCCGCCTTCCGCGCGCACGCCGACGCGGTGCGCGAGCGCCGTGTCGAGCTGACCCCCAGCCCGTTCGTCACCGGCGTCACCGACATCTCCGCGCCGGTGATGCGCGGCGGGGCGGCGGCAGCGGCGCTGACCGTGCCGTTCCTCAAGAAGATCGGCGCCGACCTGCTGCCGCGCGCCGCCGCCAAGGCGGTGCGCGCGGCGGCGGACGCGATCTCGGCGCAGCTCGTCGAGGCGGACAGCCGGCTGTACTGAGCGGCGGTCTTGGCGCCCGCCTTCGACGCTCGCCGCCCGCGCCGCCTCTGCCGCTGCGGTCCGCGCCGCCCCCGCCCCTGCCGCTGGCGTCATCCTGAGCTTGTCTCAGGATCCACCGTGCCGCATCCCTGCGCGCGAGGCTCTTGCCGCACCGTGGATCCTGAAACGAGTTCAGGATGACGTAGTTGACTGTGCAGACGCCCTCATCCCCGTTGTGCGCACCCGTGAAAATCGGTAGCACCGACGAACACATCGACAGGGGGAGGCGGCATCATTCTCGGCAATCGCGACGCAGCGGTCGGCACACCCGCACCGGGAGCAGCAGCATGACCGTAATCACCGGCCTGCAGGTGCTCGACCTGCGCTTCCCGACCTCGGCCTCGCTCGACGGCTCGGACGCGATGAACCCCGATCCGGATTATTCCGCGGCCTATTGCATCCTCGAGACCGACACGCCCGGCCTCGCAGGCCATGGCCTCACCTTCACGATCGGGCGCGGCAACGACCTGTGCTGCGCCGCGATCGAGGCGCTGCGCCCACTGGTCGTCGGGCTCGATCTCGCCACCGTGTGCGCCGACGGCGCCGCCTTCTGGCGTCGCGTCACCGGGGATAGCCAGCTACGCTGGGTCGGCCCCGACAAGGGCGTGATCCACCTCGCCACCGGCGCGGTGGTCAACGCGGTGTGGGACCTGCTCGCCAAGCAAGCGGGCAAGCCGCTGTGGCGGCTGGTCGCGGAGATGACGCCGGCCGAGCTGGTGCGACAGATCCCCTTCACCTACCTCACCGATTACATCACCGAGGAGGAGGCGCTGGCGCTGCTCACCGCGCGCGCGGCGGGCAAGGAACAGCGCATCGCCGAACTCGAGCGCTCCGGCTATCCCTGCTACACCACCTCGGCGGGCTGGCTCGGCTATTCGGACGAGAAGCTGGAGCGGCTGTGCCGCGAGGCGATCGCCGAGGGCTTTCGCCACGTCAAGCTCAAGGTCGGCGTCAGCCTCGAGGACGACGTCCGCCGCGTCGGCATCGCGCGCCAAGCGATCGGCGACGACGCGGTGCTGATGATCGACGCCAATCAGGTGTGGGAGGTCGGCCAGGCGATCGATCACGTCAACGCGCTCGCCTTCGCGCGGCCCTGGTTCATCGAGGAGCCGACCAGCCCCGACGACGTCGCCGGCCATGCCGCGATCCGCCGCGGCGTCGCCCCGGTCCAGGTCGCGACCGGCGAGATGTGCCAGAACCGCATTGTGTTCAAGCAGTTCATCGCCGAGGGCGCGATCGACGTGGTGCAGATCGACGCCTGCCGCCTGGGCGGCGTCAACGAGGTGCTGGCGGTGCTGCTGATGGCGGCCAAGGCCGAGCTGCCGGTCTGCCCGCACGCCGGCGGCGTGGGGCTGTGCGAATATGTCCAGCATCTCGCGATGATCGACTATCTCTGCTTCGCCGGCACCGCCGAGGGACGCGTGGCGGAATATGTCGACCATCTCCACGAGCATTTCCTCGAGCCCTGCGTCGTCCGCGACGGCGCCTATCAGGCACCGACTGCGCCGGGCTATTCGATCGAGATGCGGCCCGAGACGCTGGTGGCGTACCGCCACGGCTGAGCGGGCACGATCCTTCCCACGGGCGGCAGGGCGATCGCATCGGCCAATTGGTAGAGCGTCCGCTCGCCCCCTGCCGTCCCGTCATCCCGGGCTCGACCCGGGATCCATGGCGCCGCATACCGATAAGCCGTCGTTCTCGCGGCACCATGGATCCCGGATCGAGCCCGGGATGACGGCGGGACGGGAACCGGGAGGATCGTGCCTCACCTGCCTTGATCCCCCTCGACGCGCTGGCGCTACCCTCCCCGCGGGGCTGTGCTAGGGTGCGCGCCGACGCGAGGCGGAGGACGAATTGCCAGTAACTAGCGCAGGCGACGCGCGGATCGGGATCGCCGGGCTCGACGACGTGCTCGGCGGCGGCCTGGAGCGCGCGCGCACCTTCCTGACCGAGGGCAGCCCCGGCACCGGCAAGACCACGATCGCGCTGCAATTTCTGCGCGCCGGCGCGGCGCTGGGCGAGCGCTGCCTCTACGTCACGCTGTCCGAGACCGAGGACGAGCTGCGCGCCACCGCCGCGTCGCACGGCTGGGACCTCACCGGCGTCGAGATCTACGAGCTGGTCCCGCCCGAGAATTTGCTCGACGAGGAACAGCAGCAGAGCCTGCTCTACTCCTCCGACCTCGAACTGGGCGAGACCACCAGGCGGATCTTCAAGGCGTTCGAGCGCACCCGCCCCGACCGCGTCGTGATCGACAGCCTGTCCGAGATCCGGCTGCTCGCGCAGAGCTCCTTGCGCTACCGCCGCCAGATCCTGGCGCTGAAGCATTATTTCGCGCGAAGCGGCGCCACCGTGGTGATGCTCGACGACCTCACCACCGACACCAACGACAAGACCGTCCACTCGGTCGCGCACGGCGTGATCCGGCTGGAGGAGCTCGCCCCCGATTATGGCGCGGAGCGGCGGCGGATGCGCGTGATCAAATATCGCGGGCGGCGCTATCGCGGCGGCTATCACGACTTCACCATCCTCACCGGCGGCGTCCACGTCTACCCGCGGCTGGTCTCGGCCGAACACAAGGTGGAGTTCGCGCGCGACCTCGTCACTACCGACACGCCCGAGCTCAACGGGCTGCTGGGCGGCGGCATCGAGCGCGGCTCCAGCGTGCTGGTGCTCGGCCCGGCCGGCACGGGCAAGTCGCTGCTCATGCTCACCTTCATCGCCACCGCGGTGGCGCGCGGCGAGCGCGCCGCGATGTTCGTGTTCGACGAGGAGATCGGCACCCTGGTGCAGCGTGCCCGCGCGCTCGGCATCGATCTCGCCGCCATGGTCGAGGCGGGTGGCCTCACCTTGGAGCAGGTCGACGCCGCCGAGCTGACCCCGGGCGAATTCTCGGCGCGCGTGCGCCGCTGCGTCGAGGAGCATGACGCGCAGACCATCGTGGTCGACAGTCTCAACGGCTATCAGGCGGCGATGCCCGGCGAGCAGGCGCTGGTGCTGCACCTCCACGAGCTGCTGCAATATCTCAACCGACGCGGCGCGACGACCTTCCTCACCGTGGCGCAGCACGGTCTGGTCGGCGGGATGAGCACGCCGGTCGACGTCACCTATCTCGCCGACACCGTCATCCTGCTGCGCTATTTCGAGGCGCTGGGGCGCGTGCGCCGCGCCGTCTCGGTGATGAAGAAGCGGACCGGCCCGCACGAGGACACGATCCGCGAATATCAGATCGGCGCGCGCGGCATCACGCTCGGCGAGCCGCTGACCGGCTTCCAGGGCGTGCTCGGCGGCATACCCGAGCTGCGCGGCGATCCCTCGCTGCTGCGGCGCGAGGACGCGTGAAACGCACCACCCTCTCCGAACGCGCGCTGGTGCTCGCGCCGCGCGGCCGCGACGCCGCGGTGGCGACCGAGATGCTCGCCGAGGCCGGGCTGGAAGCGCGCGCGTGCGAGACATTGGCCGATCTGGTGGCCGAGCTCGATCGCGGCGCCGGCTATGCCATCGTCACCGAGGAGGCGGTCGCCACCGCCGACGTGCGCGCGCTGTCGCGCTGGATCGGCGAGCAGGAGGAATGGTCCGACCAGCCGTTCATCCTGCTGACCAGCCGCGGCGGCGGGCTGGAGCGCAACCCCGCGGCGGTGCGCCACCTCGAACTGCTCGGCAACGTCACCTTCCTCGAGCGCCCTTTCCACCCGACCACGCTGATCAGCCTCGCCCGCGCCGCGATCCGCGCGCGGCGACGGCAATATGAGGCGCGCGCGCGCCTCGTCTCGATCCGCGAGAGCGAGGCGCGGTTGCGCACCCTGTTCGACACGATGGACGAGGGCTTCTGCGTGATCGAGTTCCTCGACGGACCGCACGGGCCGCTGAGCGACTATGTCCATGTCCAGGCCAATCCGGCCTATGAGCGTCATACCGGGATCGCCAACGTCGTCGGGCAGAAGGTGCGCGACATGGTCGGCGACGAGGCGGAGGGCTGGATCGAGCTGTACCGCGGCGTGCTGACCAGCGGCGAGTCGATCCGCTTCGAGCGCGAGCTGGTCGCGACGCGGCGCCACCTCGAACTCGCCGCCTTCCGCATCGAGCCCGCCAGTCGGCGCGAGGTGGCGGTGCTGTTCCAGGACGTGACCGAGCGCAAGCGCGCCGAGATCGCGCTGCGCGAGCTGAACGATTCGCTCGAGCGCCGCGTCACCGCCGCGATCGACGAGCGCGAGGTCGCGCTGGCGCAGCTGCACGAGGCGCAGAAGCTGGAGACGATCGGCCAGCTCACCGGCGGGGTCGCGCATGATTTCAACAATCTGCTCACGCCCATCACCGGGGCGCTCGATCTGCTCGGGCGGCGCTTCACCGAGGATGCGCGCGCGGCGCGGTTGATCGACGGCGCGCTGCAATCGGCCGAGCGCGCCAAGACGCTGGTCCAGCGCCTGCTCCAGTTCGCGCGGCGGCAGGCGCTGGAGAAACGTGCGGTCGACAGCGCGGCGCTGATCGAGGGGATGCGCGACCTGATCGCCAGCTCGGTCGGCGGGCTGGTGGAGCTGCGGCTGGTGCTGCCCGACGATCTTCCCCCGGCGCTCGCCGATCCCAACCAGCTCGAACTGGCGCTGCTCAACCTCTGCGTCAACGCGCGCGACGCGATGCCCGAGGGCGGGCGGCTGACCGTGATGGCGGAGGCGGTGGCGGTCGGGCCGGGCAGCGCTCTGCGGCTGTCGCCCGGCGCCTATGTGCGGCTGGCGGTGATCGACACCGGCAGCGGCATGGACGAGGCGACGCTCGCGCGCGCGATCGAGCCTTTCTATTCCACCAAGGAGCGCGGCAAGGGCACCGGGCTGGGCCTGTCGATGGTCCACGGCCTCGCCGCACAGCTGGGCGGTGCGTTCGAGATCACCAGCGCGCCGGGGCGCGGCACGCGCGCCGATCTGTTCCTGCCGGTCGCGGATCGCGCGGGCGGCGAGGAGCGGCGCGGCGTGCCGGCCGATCGCATCGATCACGCCATGCGCCCGCTCGCGATCCTGCTGGTCGACGATGAGGAGCTGGTGCGCGCGGGGACGGCGGACATGCTGCGCGATCTCGGCCATGAGGTCCACGAGGCCGCCGACGCCACGAGCGCGCTGGCGCTGCTGGACCAGGGTCTGGCGGTCGACGCGGTGCTGACCGACTATATGATGCCGCGGATGAACGGCGCCGAGCTGGCCGCCGAGGTCTGCCGCCGTCGTCCGGCGCTGCCGGTGCTGGTGGTGACCGGCTATGCCGGGGGTGACCTGACGCTGGGCCTGCCGCAGCTCGCCAAGCCGTTTCGCCGGGCGGAGCTGGCGGCGGCGCTCGCCGCGCTCATCGACAGCGGCAAGGTGGTGCGCCTGGCCGACCGGCGCCGCTGACGCACCGTCGAATGCCGGGATCGAAACCTAGCGTGTGATCCCCCTGGTGCGAACCAGCGGGGTGCTCCTGCGGACGCAGGAGCCCAGAGCCACGAGCGTCATGTTGGCGGCACTGGGCTCCTGCTTCCGCAGGAGCACGGTACGGGGGTGGATAAGACCCTATTTTTGCGCCGAGAGGATCGAGTCGACCCATTCCGGCACCAGCGACGCCGCGGGACCGAGCCGGCTCGTGTCGAACCAGTCGCTCCCGGCCGATCGCTCGAGATTGAGCTCCAGCGTCGTCGCGCCGGCCGCCGAAGCGGCGCGCACCAGCCCGGCGGCGGGATAGACCGCGCCCGAGGTGCCGATCGAGACGAACAGATCGGCACGCGCCACCGCGGCCTCGATCCGCTCCATCCCATAGGGCATCTCCCCGAAGAAGACGATGTCGGGACGCAGCGCGGGTGCGCCACAGGCAGCGCAGCCGGTGCCCGGCGGCAGCGCTCCCTCCCATTGGTGCCGCGTGCCGCAGGCGGCGCACAGCGCGGAGCGCAGCGCACCGTGCATGTGGAGCAGCCGTCGCGTCCCGGCGCGCTCGTGCAGGTCGTCGACGTTCTGGGTGACGATCAGCAGCTCGCCCGGCCAGGCCGCGTCGAGCCGGGCGAGCGCGCGATGCGCGGCGTTCGGGGCGACGGTCGCGAGCGCGGCACGGCGCAGGTCGTAGAAGCGGTGGACCAGCGCCGGGTCGCGTTCGAGCGCCTCCGGCGTGCAGACGTCCTCGACCCGATGCCCCTCCCACAGCCCGCCCGGTCCGCGGAAGGTAGCGATCCCGCTCTCGGCGGAGATACCCGCGCCGGTGAGCACGACGAGCTGGTGCAGGGTCGACATGCCAGCGGGATAGCCCGCGCCGCGTCGGGCGACCAGCGGCGGCGGGTCACTTGCCGCGCCCCCGGCGAGCGGGTCGCGCCCGCCTGCGCTCAGCCCGCGGCCGCGCTCGCGTGGCGCTGTGTCCCGCGCGTGATCACCTCATCCTCGGGAAGGATCGTCGCGATCGGGATATCGGGCTGCGCCAGGATCTCGGCGTAGAGCGGCGCGAAATCGGTCTCCACCGTCGCGCGCAGCAGCGCCTCGTAGCTGGGGATCACGAAGTAGTTCTGCTGGAAATCGTCGATGCGATAGGCGCTGCGCATCACGCGGCGCAGATCGAAGCCGAGCCGGTTCGGGCTGTCGCTCTCCAGCGCGAAGCGCGTCTCCGCCGCCGAGGAGACGATCCCCGAGCCATAGATGCGCAACCCGCCGCCTTCCGCGATCAGCCCGAACTCGACGGTGTACCAGTAGAGCCGCGCGAGCTGCTTGAGCGCGCCGAGCTCCAGCGCGCGCTGCCCGCCGCGACCATAAGCCTCCAGATAGTCGGCGAAGACCGGATCGGCGAGCATCGGCACGTGGCCGAACACGTCGTGGAAGACGTCCGGCTCCTGGATATAGTCGAGCTGGTCCGGGCGCCGGATGAAATTGCCCGCGACGAAGCGGCGATTGGCCATATGGTCGAAGAAGACGTCGTCGGGCACCAGACCGGGCACCGCCACCACCTGCCAGCCGGTCAGCTTCATCAGCCGCTCCGACAGTTCGTCGAAATCGGGGATGCCGGGGCGCGAGAGATTGAGCACGTCGAGCCCGCGCAGATAGGCGTCCGACGCGCGCCCCGGCAGCAGGGCGCGCTGGCGCCGGAACAGCGTGTCCCAGGTCGCATGGTCCTCGGCGCTGTAATGCGCCCAGTCCTGCGCGATGGTCCAGTCGGGGGCGGCGCCCGTCGGCGGTGAGTCGAGCACGTGTGTTTCCTCGGTCATGGCATCGGTATAGCATGCGCGCGTGGCCCGACTATCCGCCAACCTCGGCCGATCGCTCGCCCTGCTCGCGCTGGTGCTGTTCGGCTATGCGCTGGCGGGGGCGATCGGCGGGCTGATCCCGCGTCATCCCGGCTGGCGGCCGCCCGCACGCGGCGTGACGATCTGGGTGGAGGACAACGGCGTCCACACCGGCCTGGTGCTGCCCAAGCGGGCCGCCGGGATCGATTGGACGCGTGATTTCCCCGCGGGCGATCTGGCCGACCCGCGCTACGCCGCGCTCGGCTATGTCGCGGTCGGCTGGGGGGAGCGCGGCTTCTATCTCGGGACACCGACCTGGTGGGACGTCCGCCCCGGGGTTCTGTTGGGCGCCGCGTTCGGCAGCGAGGCGACGCTGGTCCATGTCGAGCACGTGGCGCGCCCGCTCGTCGGCGCGCAGGTCCGCGCGATCACGCTGCGCCCCGAGGAATATGTCCGTCTCGCCGCCACGATCCGCGCGAGCCGCGCGCCCGGGCGGGCGGAACGCGGCTATTACGGCTATGACGCTTTCTATCCCGGCAGGGGCCGCTACGACGCGATCACCACCTGCAATGCCTGGACGGGCAACACGCTCGCCGCGGCGGGCGTGCGCGTGGGACGCTGGACGCCCTTCCCCGCCGGCGTCATGCACTGGTTCTGAGCCGGCGCGCGAGGCGCCAGGTTCAGTTGGCCGCGCCGGTCTGGTTCGCCATCTCGCCGCGCGTCGCGGCGAGCGTCGGCGCCGGTCCCGTCGCGGGGCGCAGCGACTCACGCTCGGACGCCGGCACCGCCGCGGTCGGGTCGGGACGGAAGGCCTCGGGCGCGCGGTCGGTGCCGGGGGTCGGGGCGTCGGCGGCGAGGTCGGGCGCGGCATGCTCCGCGTCGCCACCTGGGAAATAGCGGTCGAGCCAACCGAATTTCAGCGCCGCGCCGATACCGGCGGCGATCGCGCCGATCGTTCCCGCGGCGGCGATCGCGCGGTTGCGGCGTTGATGATCGGGCTTGTAGCCGCGCTTGCCCTTGGCCTTGCTCTTCTGGGTCATGCGCGCGTCAACGGGCGGCGCGCGCACGCGTTCCCGCGGCGCTCACCCGTGACGGCGACGAGCGCGGCGCTGAGGAGGTTTGCGCAACACGCTCAACCTGCTAGCCCGGCCGCCCGCAACCGAGAGGCGCGCCATGTCGACCCGCGACGACCTGATCCTGCAGACGCTGGAGCCCGCCACGCACGATCTCGGCGGCTTCAAGGTCTATCGCACGCTGCCGCATCGCGAGCGCACGATGGTGGGGCCGTTCCTGTTCTTCGACCAGATGGGGCCGGCGCATCTCGCCCCCGGCGACGGCGTCGACGTGCGCCCGCATCCGCATATCGGGCTATCGACGGTAACCTATCTGTTCGAGGGTGCGTTCCAGCACAAGGACTCGCTCGGTACGGACGCGCGGATCACGCCGGGCGCGGTGAACCTGATGACCGCGGGCACCGGCATCGTCCATTCCGAACGCTCCCCCAACGACGTCCGCGCCGACGGCCCGGCGCTCGCGGGCATCCAGACCTGGCTCGCGCTGCCCGACGGCCGCGAGGACATCGCCCCCGCGTTCGAACATGTCGGCGCGGGCGAGCTGCCGATCGTCGCGGCGGGGGGCGCGCGGGCACGCGTCATCATGGGCAGCCTGTGGGGCGCCAGCGCGCCGACCACCACTTATGCCGACACGATCTACGCCGACATCGTGCTCGACCCGGGCGCGAGCGTCCCGATCGATGTCAGCACCGACGAGCGTGCGCTCTACCTCGCCGAGGGTGAGGCGGTGCTGGACGACCTCGCGCTCGCGCCGCAGCGCCTGTACGTGCTGCGTCCCGGCGTCACGGCGACGCTGCGCTCGACGCGGGGTGGGCGTGCGATGCTGGCGGGCGGCGCCGCCTTCGCCACGCCGCGCCACGTCTGGTGGAATTTCGTCCACTCGTCGCGCGACGCGATCCGCGAGGCGAAGCGTGCCTGGACCGCGGGCGAGTTCGCGCGCGTCCCCGGCGACGAGAAGGAGTGGATCCCGATCCCAGAGGTGCCCAAGACCGTCAGCTATCCGTGACGGTGACCGGCCGCTCGGCATAGCGCCGCGCGAGCACCGCGCAGACGAACAGCTGGATCTGGTGGAACAGCATCAGCGGCAGCACGATCAGCCCGACCGAGGCGGCGGGGAACAGGATCGCCGCCATCGGGATGCCGCTGGCCATGCTCTTCTTCGACCCGCAGAAGACGATCGCGATCTCGTCCTCGGTGGTGAAGCCCAGCGCGCGGCTGGCGAAGCGGGTCGCCCCGATCACGATCGCCAGCATCACGCACGCCACCGCGACGATCAGCAGCAGGTCGAGCAGCGAGACCTGCGTCCAGATCCCCGCCACCATCCCGGCGCTGAACGCGGCATAGACCACGACCAGCACCGAACCGCGATCCACCGTCGCGGTCAGGCGCGGGTGACGCATCAGCCATCCGCCGATCAGCGGGCGCAGCGCCTGGCCGACCACGAACGGCAGCAGGATCTGCACCGCGATCTCCTCCAGCGCGGCGAGCGAGACGCCCCCGCTCGCCGCGGGCATCAGCCGCGCCACCAGCAGCGGCGTCAGCAACGTGCCGATCAGGTTGGAGAGCGACGCGCTGCACAGCGCCGCGGGGACGTTGCCGCGCGCGATCGAGGTGAAGGCGATCGAGGATTGCACCGTCGACGGCAGCAGGGTGAGGAACAGCAGCCCCGTCACCGCCGGTGCCGGCAGGACCGAGCGCGTCGCGGCCGCGACGGCGATGCCGATCAGCGGGAACAGCACGAAGGTGCTGGCGAACACCAGCGCCTGGAGCCGCCAATGCGTCAGCCCCGCCCAGATCGCCTCGGGCGCGAGCCGTGCGCCATAGAGCAGGAACAGCACCGCCACCGCGACGGTGACCGCGCCATCGGCGATGCCAGCGAAGACGCCGCGCGCCGGCAGCAGCGCGGCGATCGCCACGGTCGCGATCAGGAGCAGCAGATAGCGGTCGACGCGCGGCCAGCGCCGCGTGGTGGGGGAATCCATGAGTCTCACCTTGGCGTGCCTCGCAACCAGGGGCCGCTCGGACGGCGGCGCGTGCACTTGCCCGCTTCCTAGGCGCGATCGGCGCGAGACTCAAATCTCAGTCGAACAGCCCGTCCTGACTGCCCGCGGGCGGGTTGAGTCCGAGATGCTTCCATCCGCCCGCGTTGAGCATCCGCCCGCGCGCGGTGCGCGCGACCAGCCCGAGCTGGATCAGATAGGGCTCGATCACTTCCTCGATCGTGTCGCGCGGTTCGCTCAGCCCCGCCGCGAGCGTCTCCACCCCGACCGGTCCGCCGCGATAGACGTCCGCGATCATCGTCAGATAGCGCCGGTCCATCGCGTCGAGCCCGAGCGTGTCGACCTCCAGCCGGTTGAGCGCGCGATCGGCGGTCGCGGCGTCCACCGTCGCGGCGCCCGCGACATTGGCGAAGTCGCGCACGCGTCGCAGCAGACGGCCGGCGATCCGCGGCGTGCCGCGCGCGCGGCGCGCGATCTCGCTCGCCCCGTCGGGCGCGATGCCCAGCTCGAGCAGCCCGGCGGCGCGCGCCACCACGCGGGTCAGTTCCTCCACCGTGTAGAATTGCAGCCGCACCGGGATGCCGAACCGATCGCGCAGCGGCGTCGTCAGCAGCCCCTGGCGCGTCGTCGCCCCCACCAGGGTGAAGCGCGGCAGGTCGATCCGCACCGAGCGCGCGGACGGCCCCTCGCCGATCATCAGGTCGAGCGCGCGGTCCTCCATCGCGGGATAGAGCACCTCCTCGACCGCGGGCTGGAGGCGGTGGATCTCGTCGATGAACAGCACGTCGCCGTCCTCGAGGTTGGTGAGCAGCGCGGCGAGATCGCCCGATTTGGCGATCACCGGGCCCGATGTGGCGCGGAAGCCGACCCCCATCTCGCGCGCGATGATCTGCGCCAGCGTCGTCTTGCCCAATCCCGGCGGCCCGAAGAACAGGACGTGATCGAGCGCGTCGCCGCGCGCGCGCGCGGCATCGATGAAGACGCGCAGATTCTCGCGCGCGGCCTTCTGGCCGACGAAATCGTCGAGGGTACGCGGGCGCAGCGCGGCGTCGACGTCCTCGACGCGGCGCGCGGGAGAGATCAGGCGGTCGGCGTCGGTCACGCTTCGTTCCGTAGCGCGCGTCGACCGCCGGGCAAAGCCCTCTGCTGCGGGCGCCGTCGCTCAGGCGAGCCGGTCGACCACCAGCCCCGTGCCATTCGCGGCAGCGCCGCTGCCGTAGGTCGCACCGCCGCCCAGGCTGGCGCGCAGCGAGTCCAGCACGCGGTCGAACTGGTCGAGCTGCGCGCCGGCGCGCTGCATCAGGCTGCCGGTCGAGCCCGCCGCCCCCTCCTCGCCGAAGAACTCCTTGAGCGACGCGCCCTGGCCCGCCGTCAGCGCGCCACCGTTCACCTGCGCGTCGACGCGCGCCGCGATCGTGGCGTCGCGCGCGCTCGGCGCCGCGGCGGGAGCGCCATCGACCGACGCGGCCGGCCGCCCCGCCGCGACGGCGGGTACCGGCACCAGCGACGAGGACGACAGCAGCGGCGTCAATGCGGTCACGAACAATTCCCTGAGCAGCGTCCAGCGCCTTCGACCAAAGGCTTAGGCCGGTAATGGTTGCTCAAAGGTGACCGGTCGATCGCGCATGCCGCCCGGCACGTCGCAGATCGGCAGTTTAAGGCGCCGGTTCAGCGGGTTGCGTTATATTTCAGCTGATCGGGGGTGAGCTGGAAGCCGACCAGCGCCTCGAAGCTGGCGGAGGCCACCGCGGTGCGCACCTGCGGATCGGCGAGCGGGTCGAGCGCGGCATCCTCGTCGCCGGCCTTGCGCTTCTTGGTCAGCCGGTCGCGCACCTCGGTGGGCAGCGTCGCGGCCGACCGCGCCACCGCGCTGGTCGCCTCCGCCGAGGCGGTCGCGACCGGCTGGCCGGCGTCGAAATGCAGCGCGATCTGGCCGAGCCGCTTCGCCACCACCGAGCTGCCCCCGCGCGTGATCGCGATGAAATAGGGCAAGGTCACGTCGCGCGGGGCGTCGACGCGGACGCGGCGCGCGCGCACGTCGAAGGTGACGCGCGTGATCACGTCGCTGCCCTGATCGTCGCAGGTCGAGCGCACGTTGCTGATCGTCGCCACGGTGTCGATCGCGCTGGCGGTGCGGCTGGCGGGCGGGTCGAACAGCGTGACGTCGCCCGTGCCCGCGGGCACCGCCACGATCGGACAGGCGGAGCGCACCGCGGTGATGCCCGCGCCGCCGCGCGAGACGTCGATCTCGCCGGTGCGCGCGCAGCCGGCCGCGAGCAGGAGGACCAGCGACGCGGCGAGCGGGCGGGAGAAGGTCACGCGGGGAGGAGTCACAGGGTAATCCCGACAATCAGCACATGCGACAACGGGGCCGCGCGAACGACCCCGATCACCCCCGCAGCATAGGAACCGACTATCGCCGGAGCAAGCATTGGCGTAGACGCCGGGACCATGGCCGATATCGCACCAGACCGCCGCCCGCTCGAGCTGCTGATCGCCGCCCCGCGCGGCTTCTGCGCCGGAGTCGATCGCGCGATCCGCATCGTCGAACTCGCGATCGAGAAGCACGGCGCGCCCGTCTACGTCCGCCACGAGATCGTCCACAACAAGTTCGTGGTCGACTCGCTCAAGGCCAAGGGCGCGATCTTCGTCGAGGAGCTGGACGAGGTGCCCGACGGTGCGCCGGTGGTCTTCTCCGCGCATGGCGTCCCCAAATCGGTGCCCGCGGCGGCGCAGGATCGCGGGCTGGCCTATCTCGACGCCACCTGCCCCTTGGTGTCCAAGGTGCATCGTCAGGCGGAGCGGCTGGTCGCGGCGGGGCGGCACATCCTGTTCATCGGCCATGCCGGCCATCCCGAGGTGATCGGCACCTTCGGCCAGGTGCCGCCGGGCGCGATGACGCTGATCGAGACGGTCGACGACGTCGCCGCGCTGGCCCCGGCCGATCCCGCCAACCTCGCCTTCCTGACCCAGACGACGCTGTCGGTCGACGATACCGCGGCGGTGGTGGCCGCGCTGCACGCGCGCTTCCCCGCGATCCAGGCGCCACACGGCGAGGACATCTGCTACGCCACCTCCAACCGTCAGGCCGCGGTCAAGGCGATCGCGGCGGCGTGCGACGCGGTGCTGGTGATCGGCGCGCCCAACTCGTCCAACTCGCTGCGGCTGGTCGAGGTGGCGGAGCGCCAGGGGATTCGTTCGGCGCTGATCCAGCGCGCGGCGGATCTCGACTGGTCGTTCCTCGACGGCGTCGGCACCCTGGGCGTGACGGCGGGCGCCTCCGCGCCCGAGCTGCTGGTGCGCGAGCTGGTCGATCTGCTGGCGACGCGCTTCGACGTCACCGAGCGCGAGGAGGAGACCACGCGCGAGACGATCGCGTTCAAGCTGCCGCGCGGTCTGGAGACGGAGGCGGCCTAGCCGCACGCGGCCTTCGCTCGCCGGCTCCGGCCCTGCCCACGTAGCGTCATCCCGGACTCCACCGTCCCGCACGTGCATCGGCCGAAGAGGTTCAGGAACGCTGGCCCTCGGAACACGTCCGGGATGACGGCGCAAGCGGCGAGAGACGCGCCCTTTATCGCTCTGCCGGCTTGACCGGGCATCCTCTCTTCCGCGAACGAAGCGCCGCGGGCGCTCGGACGGCCGTTCACAAGGGGGCGACAGGTGGCAGTCTATACGCAGGTATCCGCCGAGGCGCTCGCCGCCTTCCTGACGCGCTACGACGCGGGCGCGCTGGTCTCGGCCAAGGGCATCGCCGAGGGGGTCGAGAATTCCAACTATCTCGTCGACACCAGCGCGGCGCGCTTCATCCTGACGCTGTACGAGAAGCGCGTCGCCGCCGACGACCTGCCCTTCTTCCTCGCGCTGCTCGATCATCTCGCGGCGCGCGGCCTGCCCGTCCCGCCCGCGATCGCGGACCGCGAGGGCGTCGCGATCCAGCAGCTCGCGGGGCGGCCCGCCTGCCTGATCCGCTTCCTGCCGGGGGTGTCGGTCACCCGGCCCAGCGCGGCACAGGCGCGCGCGGCGGCGGAATCGATGGGCGCGATGCACCGCGCCCTCGCCGATTTCGCGCCGACCCGCGTCAATTCCATGGGGGTGGCGACGTGGCGCCCGCTGCTGGAACGCTGCGGCCGCGACATCGATACGATCCAGCCCGGCCTGTTCGATCGCGTCGCGCACGCGCTCGACTCGATCGAGCGCGACTGGCCGCACGATCTGCCGAGCGGCGCGATCCACGCCGACCTCTTCCCCGACAATGTCCTGATGCTCGACGACCGCGTCACCGGGCTGATCGACTTCTACTTCGCCTGCACCGACCTGCGCGCCTATGACCTGGCGGTGATGCACTCCGCCTGGGCCTTCGACGCCGCCGGCAACCCGGGGGACCGCGCGGTCGGCGCCGCGCTGCTCGCCGGTTATGCCGCGGCGGCGCCGTTCTCCGCGACCGAGCGCGCCGCGCTGCCGCTGCTGGCGCGCGGCGCCTGCGTGCGCTTCCTGCTCAGCCGCGCCTGGGATTGGCTGCACACCCCCGCCGATGCGCTGGTGACGCGCAAGGACCCGCTCGCCTATCTCCGCCGCCTAGAGTGGTACGACGCCAACCCGGATTTCACGCGATGACCGAATTGACCCTGGTCGAGATGTTCACCGACGGCGCCTGCAAGGGCAATCCCGGCCCGGGCGGCTGGGGCGTGGTGATCCGCGCGGGCAGCCACGAGAAGGAGCTGAGCGGGGGCGAGCCGGTGACCACCAACAACCGGATGGAGCTGACCGCCGCGATCGAGGGGCTCAGCGCGCTCACTCGGCCGTGCCGCGTCAAGCTGATGACCGACAGCCGCTACGTCATGGACGGGCTGACCAAATGGATCCACGGCTGGCGCCGCAACGGCTGGAAGACCGCGGACAAGAAGCCGGTCAAGAACGCCGAATTGTGGCAGGCGCTGCTCGCCGCCGCGGAGCCGCACCGCGTCGAATGGGAGTGGGTGAAGGGCCATGCCGGCCACCCCGAGAACGAGCGCGCCGACCGGCTCGCCAGCGACGCCGCGCTCGCCGCGGCCAAGCCGGTGCGCCGGGCGGGCTGATCGGTCGTTCCGCGCCGGGCTCGGCCCGCGCGCTCACCAGAAGGTGGCGTAGAGCGCGACCAGGATCAGCCCCACCGCCAGCGCGCCGACGTTGAACGCCGCCGAGGTGGCATAGCGAACGTCGCTGGTGACGATCGTGTCGCGCCCCTCGCGCGTCCGCGTCAGCAGCGAGGTGACCACCGCCAGCGCCAGCGCGATCAGGAACACCAGCCCCATCCGGTCCATGAACGGCAGCCCCGGCGCGAGCAGCTTGAACCCCCAGGACAGCAGCACCGAGGCGACCGCCGCGACGATCGCGCCCGCCTCGTTGGCGCGTTTCCAGAACAGGCCGAGCAGGAAGATCACCGTGATCCCCGGCGTGAAGAAGCCGGTGAACTCCTGGATGAACTGGAACGCCTGCTCCGACGAGCCGACCAAGGGGCGCGCGGTGAGGATCGCCACCACCGTGGCGACCATCGCCGCGACGCGCCCGACCAGCACCAGCCGCGAATCGTCCGCGCCCGCCTGCCCCTCGGCGGCGCTGCGCTCCCCGCGGAACTTGGCCCAGACGTCGAGCGTGAAGATGGTCGCGATCGAGTTGATCTTGGAGGCGGTCGAGGCGATGATCGCCGCCACCAGCGCGGCGAACACCAGCCCCAGCAGCCCGGTCGGCAGCAGCCGCATCATCGTCGGATAGGCCTCGTCGGGCTTGGCCAGCCCGGGCGCCAGCACCACCGCGGCGATGCCCGGCAGCACGATGATGATCGGCATCAGCATCTTGAGGAAGGAGGCGAACAGCACGCCCTTCTGCGCCTCGTTGAGCGACTTGGCCGCGAGCGCGCGCTGGATGATATATTGGTTGAAGCCCCAGTAGCTGAGGTTGGCGATCCACATCCCGCCGATCAGCACCGACAGGCCCGGCAGGTCCATGTAATGCGGGTTGCCGGGCGCCAGGATCATCTCGAAATGATCGGGCAGCTCGCGCATCAGCCGGGTGAAGCCCGCGATCTGACCGGCGCCCTGGCCGAGCTCGCCGAGCGTCAGATAGGCGATGATGAGCCCGCCCAGCACCAGCAGCGTCACCTGGACGATGTCGGTCAGCGCCACCGCCTTGAGCCCGCCGCGCAGCTGATACAGCAGCGCGAACAGCCCCAGCACGACCAGCGCGAGATCCTGGTTGACCCCGGCGACCTTGGTCACCGCGATCGAGCCGAGCCAGATGATGCTGGTCAGGTTCACGAAGACGTAGAGCGCGAGCCAGAACAGCGCCATCAGCGTCCGGATCGAGGGGCCGTAGCGCCGCTCGAGGAACTGCGGCATCGTGTAGATCTCGTTGCGCAGGAAGATCGGCAGGAAGAATTTGCCGACGATCAGCAGCGTCAGCGCCGCCATCCACTCATAGGACGCGATCGCCAGCCCGATGGCATAGCCCGAGCCCGACATGCCGACGATCTGCTCCGCCGAGATGTTGGCGGCGATCAGGCTCGCGCCGATCGCCCACCACGGCAGGTTCTTCGACGCGAGGAAATAATCGGTGGTGTTCTTGGGCCCGGCGCCCGCCTTGTCGCGGCTCACCCATTGCGCCAGCGCGAAGATGAAGATCGCATAAGCGACCACCACCAGCACGTCGATCGTGGCAAGCTGCACGGCCCTCTCCCCCTGCCCGGCCCAGAAACCTATTTATATTATGCCGCGCGCGATCAGCGCGGCTTGGCCTTGCCCAGCGGCCGCAGCTTTATGTTGCGATAGGCGACCGGCTCGCCATGGTCCTGCAACGCGATCAGCCCCGAGCGGAAGGTGCCAAACAGCGGCATCTTGGCGAACTTGGAGCCGGCGACGCGCTTCTTCCACGTGTCGTCGCCGAAGGTGACGTCGGCGGTGGGGGTGCCGTTGAGCCACTGGCGAATCCGGCCGGGCTCGACCAGCAGCCGCGCGTGGTTCCAGCTCCCCGCCGGGTGCGCCGCCGCGGCCGGCGGGACGGTGATGTCGTACAGCGCGCCCGCGCGGTGCGACGGGATCTTGCCGTCGGGATGGCCGTCATTGTCGAGCACCTGCATCTCCAGCCCGGTCTCGTAGCTGTGCGTGGTACCCGGCGCCTCGCGTGAGAGATAGATGACGCCGCTGTTGCCGCCGCGCTCCACCTTCCAGTCGAGCGTCAGCTCGAACGTGCCATATTCCTCCACCGTGGCGAGATCGCTGCCGCTCATCGCGCCGCCCTCGGCGCTGAGCGTCAGCGCCCCGTCACGCACCACCCAGGTGGGCGACGGCGTCCCGCCGCCATAAGCGCGCCAGCCGGTCAGGTCGCGGCCGTTGAACAGCAGCCGCCAGCCGGCGGCGCGCTCCTGCGCGGACAATTGGTTGAGCGGCCCCTCCTGCGCGAGCGCCGGCGCCGGCGCGGCGGCGAGCGCGAACATCGCGAGCGCGAAGGTGATCGATCGGCGCATAAGGTCTCTCCCGTGTGCGCCCCGCTCGGGCGGGGCGGCGAACGTCCGCGGCGGCTATGCCCCGCGCCGCGCGCGAAGTCACGCCGCTGCGTCGGTAGGTCAGTGCAGCTTGGCGATCGACAGGCCGTCCAGCTTGGCCCGCTCCTTCACCGATTCCTCGCTGCGCGTCAGCGCCTTGGCGATGGCCTTCAGCGCCATGCCCTTTTTCGCGAGCGTGTGGAGTTTCTGGATCTCGTCGGGGCGCCACGGTTGGCGGTGACGTTCGAAGCGTTCGGCCATGACGCGGCTTAGCGCCTTTCGTTCCCCCGCGCCAAGCCGATGTGCGCGCGGTTCGCCGTTCCATTCCCGCGCAGGATCACGCTATGATCGTTCGGCCTGTTCCGTGGAGGGAACGATCCTTGGACCTGCTCGCGCTCGCCGACTTCACCCTGGTTGCCCGGCACGGCGGGATCGGCAAGGCGGCGCGCGCCACCGCGCGCCCCAAGGCGACGCTGTCGCGCCGCGTCGCCGAGTTGGAGGCGACGCTGCGGCTGCGGCTGTTCGAGCGCGGCGCGCGCGACCTCAAGCTCACCGAGGAGGGGCGCGCTCTGTACGAGCGCGCGGCCGCGCTGCTGACCGAGCTGGACGAGACCGCGGCGGCGATCGCCTCGGGTGGGACGACGCCGCGCGGTCGCCTGCGCGTCAGCGCGCCGTTGCTGTTCGCGCAGGTGGCGATGGGCAGGATCGCCGCCGAATTCGCGCGGCGTCATCCCGCGGTGCAGCTCGACGTCACCGCGGAGGACCGCGCGGTCGATCTGATCGAGGAGGGATATGACCTCGCGATCCGGGTCGAACCCGCCCCCGACGTGGCGTTGGTCGGGCGGGCCCTCCTGCGCGACCGGCTGGTGGTGGTCGCGGCCCCGGCGGTGGCGCGCCCCACCCCCGGCGCTGCGGCGCCCGCGGTGGTGCGGCGTGCCGGCGACACCGGCGCGTGGCGGCTGCGCGGCGATGCCGGGGTGGAGACGCTGGCGGTCGCGCCCGTGCTCGCGCTGTCGTCGATGGTGATGATCCGTGACGCGGTGCGCGCCGGCGCGGGCGCGGCACAGCTGCCGATATCGCTGGTCGGCGGCGATATCGCGGCGGGGCGGCTGGTGTGCTGGGGCGATCTCGACGCGCCCGAGATCGCGCTATGGACGCTCTACCCGTCGCGGCGGCTGCTCAGCGCGCGCGTCGCGGCCTTCCTCGACCATCTGCGCGACACGTTTCCGACCGGCTCGCCCGAGGAACTCGCCGGCTTCGTCGCCTGAGCGCGCGGGCTCACGCCGGCGGCAGCATCGCCTCCACCTCCGCGAGACGGCGGCGCAGAGCGGGGACCGCCGCGTCGATGAAGCCGCGTACCGCGCCGCCGCGCGCGCGTTCCGCGGCGAAGACGAGATGGGCCGGCACGGGCGGCGCCTCGTGATCGCTGAGCAGGCGCACCAGCCGCCCCTCGGCGAGGTGCGCCGCCACCTGATAGGAGCGCGCCGCGACGATCCCGCACCCGCGCAGCGCCGCGTCGATCGCCGCGGCCGCGCTGTTGACGCTGAGCCGCGTCGGTACCCGCACCGCGCGACCGCGCGTGCCGGGGCCGAACCCCCAGCTCTCGGCATCGCCGCCCGTGTTGAGCCCGATGCAATCATGCGCGGCGAGCTCGCGCGGCGTCGCCGGCCGGCCGCGCGCCGCGAGATAATCGGGCGAGGCGCAGTGCAGCGCGCGGACATGCCCCAACGCCACCGCGGTCAGGCCCGAGTCGGGCAGCGGCGCGAGCCGGACCGCCAGGTCGATCCCCTCGGCGACGAGGTTGACGACGCGGTTGACCAGCAGCACGCGCGCCGACACGCGCACATGGTCGCGCAGGAACGCCTCCACCAGCGGCATCACCGCCATCTGGCCGAACAATTCGGGCGCGGTCAGCGTGATCTCGCCGTCGAGCATCGCCCCGGGGGCGGCGCGCACCGCGGCGAGCTGCGCCAGCACGTCGCGCCATACCGCGCGATAGCGCTCGCCCGCCGCGGTGAGGCTGAGGTGGCGCGTCGACCGCAGCAGCAGCGGCTCGCCCACGTCGCGCTCCAGCAACGCCACCGCGCGCGTCACCGTCGCGGGCGAGCGTCCGTGGCGTCGCGCCGCCGCGGCGAGCGACCCCGCCTCCGCGACCGTGACGAACAGCGCCATGGCATCGAGCCGGTCCATGTTTCACATCCTGCAATACTGTCGTGCGCGCGCGGCGGGTTATGCGCGTCGCTGCAATGCTTACATCCTGGGCGGCGCGGCGGAAAGCCGCCCGGCCAACGGATAAGAGGAGCAAGATGATGTCGGCGGTGAGCTATCGCACGCAGCAGGTCGGCGAGGTGGAGATGTTCTACCGCGAGGCGGGCCCGGCGGACGCGCCCGTGGTGCTGTTGCTCCACGGCTTCCCCTCCGCCAGCCACATGTTCCGCGACCTGATCCCGCATCTGGCAGATCGCTATCGCGTGATCGCGCCCGATCTGCCCGGCTTCGGCCAGACCAAGGCACCGCCACGCGGCAGCTATGCCTACACGTTCGACGCGCTGGCCGAGACGGTCGGCGGCTTCGTCGAGGCGCTGGGGCTGACGCGCTACGCGCTCTACATCTTCGATTACGGCGCGCCGGTCGGGCTGCGGCTGGCGCTGGCGCATCCCGAGCGGGTCAGCGCGATCGTGTCGCAGAACGGCAACGCCTATCTCGAAGGATTCAGCGACGGATGGGGCGCGTGGCAGGCCTATTGGCGCGAGCCGAGCGCGGCCAACCGCGAGGCGTGCCGCGATTCGCTCGCGCCGGCGACGATCCGCGACTGGCAATATGGCACCGGCGCCGACCCGACGCGGCTCTCGCCCGACGGCTATGAGCTCGACATCGCCTATATGGCGCGTCCGGGAGCGGAGGAGATCCAGCTCGACCTGATCCTCGACTATCGCAGCAACGTCGCGCTCTATCCCGCCTTCCAGGACTATTTCCGGACGCATCGCCCGCCGCTGCTCGCGGTATGGGGGCGGCACGATCCCGCCTTCGTCCCCGCCGGCGCGGCCGCCTATCGCACCGATCTGCCCGATGCCGAGGTGCATCTGCTCGACACCGGTCATTTCGCGCTGGAGACGCACTACCGCGAGATCGCAGATCATATGCGCGATTTCCTCGGCCGGTCGCTGCGCGGTTGACGCGGCGGGCGTCGCGCTGACAACGCGGCGCGCGAGGAGAGCGATCGGATGGTGGACTTGGCCTGGCGTGCGGCGGTGGGCGCGGACGTCGCGGCGATCGACGCCTTGGCGGCGCGATCGATCCGCGCGCTCCACGCCGGCGCCTATCCCGCCGCGGTGATCGAGGAGGCCGTCGCGCACGCTTATGGCGTCGACTGGCAGCTGGTGCGCGACGCGACCTACTTCGTCGCCACGGTCGACGGCGCGCTCGCGGGCGCAGGCGGGTGGAGCTTCCGCCACACCATCGCCGGGGCGCACGGCCCCGACGATCCGGCGGCCGCGCCGCTGATACCGGGGCGCGACGCCGCACGGCTTCGCGCCTTCTACGTCGACCCGGCGCAGGCACGCCGCGGCGTCGGCGCGCTGCTGCTCGGCGTCAGCGAGCGCGCCGCCGCGGCGGCGGGGTTTCGCCACGCCGAGTTGACCGCGACGCTGCCCGCCATCCCCTTCTACGCCGCCTTCGGCTATCGCGAGGTCGGCGACCTGGATCTGCCGCTGCCGAGCGGGACCGCGCTGCGGCTGCGCCTGATGCGCAAGCCGCTCGCACCCGCGACGACGATCGACGAGGAGAGGAGAGATCATGACTGACCCCGCCGCCGCACCGGCCATCATCGGCATCGTGCTGTTCGACGGGTTCGAGACGCTCGACGTCTTCGGACCGGTCCAGATGCTCGGGCGGCTGCGCGACCACCGGCTCGTCGCGGTCTCGGCGACGGGGGCGCCCGCGACCTCGTCGCAGGGGCTGGCGACCGTGGTGCAGCATGATTTCGCGGGCGCGCCGCCGTTCGACGTGCTGCTGGTCCCGGGCGGCCAGGGTACGCGCGCGGGAGTCGACGACCCCGTGCTCCTCGACTTCCTGCGGCGCCAGAGCGCGACGGCGCGCTGGGTCACCTCGGTATGCACCGGGGCCGCGCTGCTGGCGCGCGCGGGGGTGCTCGACGGGCGACGCGCCACCACCAACAAGGTCGCGTTCGACTGGGTGGCGCGCCAGTCCGACAAGGTGGCGTGGCAGCCGCGCGCGCGCTGGGTGGTCGACGACCGCTATATGACCGCGTCGGGCGTGTCGGCGGGCACCGACATGGCACTCGCGCTCGTCGCCGAACTGTACGACCGCGCCACCGCCGAGGCGACCGCGCGCAGCGCCGAATATGTCTGGAACGAGAATCCCGACGAGGATCCGTTCGCGATCGACTGGACCCCGCCGGAGACGCGCGCGTGACCGCGGCGGCAGCGACCGCGTCCGAGCTGATCGAGCGGCTGGCACTCGCGCCGCATCCGGAGGGCGGCCATTATCGCGAGACCGTCCGCGTCGCCGACGGGCCGGACGGGCGGTCGCGGATGACCGCGATCCTGTTCCTGCTCCAGGCCGGCGAGCGCTCGCACTGGCACCGCGTCGACGCCGACGAATTGTGGCTGTGGCAGGCGGGCGCGCCGCTCGCGCTCGCGATCGAGGGAGAAGCCCGCGTGACGCTCGGCGGCGACGTCGCGCGCGGGCAGCAGCTCCAGGCGCTGGTCCCCGCGGGCCGCTGGCAGTCGGCCGAGGCGGACGCGGGGTGGACGCTGGTGAGTTGCGTCGTGGCGCCCGGTTTCGCCTTCGACGGCTTCGAGCTGGCGCCGCCCGGCTGGTCGCCGGACTGAGCGGCGCCTTCACGCAACATATTGATACAGGTGAAGACGGATCGATGCGGCGCGCGCTGCGCTGAGGCTGGCGACACCAGCACGGGACGAACCGATGGACGCCGCCGACGTCTTCACCACCCTCTCGATCGAGCTGAAGCCGGATCCGTCGCGCACGGTCATCCGCCCCTTCTCCTTCGGCTATCCCGCCGCCTTCGCGGACGGCCGCGCGCCGCGCCCGCGCGTGGTGGCGGAGCGGCTGATGGCACTCGATCCCCAGATGCGGCAGCGGATGCTCGGGCTGCTCAACGAGGCGATGCGGGCGCGGCATCGCCGCGTCGACGAGGTGTTCCTGCGTCGCTTCGACGAGGTCGGCCCGACGCTGGGGATCACGGTCGAGGCGGCGTGCGACCGGCTGCTGCTCGGTGCCTATTTCAGCCAGGAATATGCGTTCGAGAGCGCCGCGCTGTTCAATCCGTCGATCGTCGCGCTGCCCGATCAGGACCGTGACGACGACAGCATCGCCTTCCTGCTCTCGCTGCGCGGGGTCGGCGAGGGCCATATCTCCTCGGTGACCTTCCGCTCGGGCACGTGGGACGGCCTCGACTCGCTGGTGATCGATCCGCCGAGCCCGCAAGGCGTGCCACCGCGCATCGAGCAGGACGACGACGGCGGCTGGGTGCGGCTGCGCTCCGACGACAGTGAGGACATCTCCGAGACGGTGATCTTCCCGATCCTGCCGAGCCAGCGCCAGGGCGTCGAGGATCTGCGGCTGGTGCGCTTCACCGATCACGACGGCACCGAGAGCGTGATCGGCACCTACACCGCCTATGACGGTCGCGACGCGCGCGCCGAGATGCTGCGCGGGATCGACGTGCGCACCTATGAGATGCGGCCGCTGACCGGCGCGATGGCGGGCTACAAGGGGATGGCGCTGTTCCCGCGGCGGATCGACAGGCAGTTCGTGATGCTGGGTCGACAGGACAACGAGAATATCTGGCTGCTCCGCTCGGACGACCTGCACGACTGGGCGCAGGGCGAGATCATCCTGCGCCCGCGCTTCCCGTGGGAGTTCGTCCAGATCGGCAATTGCGGCTCGCCGATCGAGCTGGACGAGGGCTGGCTGGTGTTCACGCACGGCGTCGGGCTGGTGCGCGGCTATTGCGTCGGGGCGTGCCTCCTCGACAAGGACGATCCCGCCAAGGTGCTGGCGCGCACGCCCTCCCCGCTGCTGTTCCCGAGCGCGGAGCAGCGCGGCGGTTACGTGCCCAACGTGACTTACAGCTGCGGCGCCTTGCTCCACAGACGCCGTATCCTGCTCCCCTATGCGATCGGCGACGAATATACCGCCTTCGCCACCGGCAGCGTCGACGACCTGCTCTCGGCGATGTGCTGAGGCGACGACGCGAAGGGCGCCCGCAAGCGGGAGCGTCGGGCTGGCCCCGTCTGCGTCGCCGGCATGAGATTGCCGCACGAGTGGCGTGACAAGCCAATGATTTGATTGATCTATTTTCATCCCGGCGGCACGTCGGCGAGGATGGCGCGTTCGCTCGCCATGGCCTCGCCCCTTCCCCCGGCGCTCGCTGCCCCGCGCTCGCCAGCACCACAGCGTGTCCCCTCGGTCCGGCTGCGCCTCGCCAATGCGGCGCTGCGGCGGCTCTGGTCGGCGGGCTGGGCGAACCGGCCATCGCTCGACCCGGAGGTGCTGATCGCCAAGGCCGCGGCCGCCACCCGCCTCGATCCCGACGCGGATCGCGTCGGCTGGCGCGCGCGGCTCGACATCCTGTGCGACGATCTCGACCGCCACGCACGGTTGAGCGACCTCGGCCGAACGCTCGCGCACGGGCAGCTCGTCGCCGCGCTGGGCGCACGCTTCCGCGCGCATGCGCTGTGGCGGCGTCATCCCGAGATCGCCGAGCGTCCCGTCACCGCGCCGATCATCGTCGTGGGGCAGATGCGCTCGGGCAGCACGCGGATGCAGCGGCTGCTCGCCTGCGACCCGCGGCTGACCTACACGCGCTTCTACGAGAGCTGGAACCCGATCCCGACGCGTCCCGGCGCGCGGCTCGACGCGCGCAAGATGAAGGGGCGGCTCGGGCTGGGCTGCGCGCTGATGCTCAACCCCGATTTCGCCACGCTCCATCCCACCGCCTGGCACGCCCCCGACGAGGAGATCGGGCTGCACAATCTGTCGATCTTCGGCGCGGCGTTCGAGGCGCAGTGGCGCGTGCCGCACTTCACCGCCGCGATCGAGCGCGACGAGGGCGTCGCGGTCTATCGCGAGTTCCGGCACCTGCTGCAGACGCTGGGCTGGGCGCGCGGCGACGCGGCGGATCGGCCCTGGATCCTCAAGGTGCCGCAATTCACCCAGGACCTGCCCGCGCTGCTCCGCGTCTTCCCCGACGCGCGGGTGATCCACCTGCGCCGCGACCCGGCCGACGTGGTCGCCTCGTCCGCCTCGCTGGTGTGCAACCAGATGCGGATCCAGTCGCACCATGTCGACGCGCGCTGGGTGGCGCGCGAATGGGCGCGCAAGGTGGCGTTGCGCGAACGCCGCGTCGAGGCCGCGCGCGGCGGCGCCGGCGCGGCGGAGGTGGAGGTGAGCTTCGACGACGTCACGCGCGACTGGCACGGCGAGATGCGGCGCGTCTATCGCCTGCTCGGCCTGCCGCTCACCGCCGCGGTGCGCGAACGGATGCGGTGCTATCTGCGCGCCACCGACCCGGCGCGCCGGCCGCGCCACGTCTATGAGGCGCATCGCATCGTTCCGTCCGTGCCGCTGCCCGCTCCGTCCCCCGCGACGGCGTGATCGCCCGCCCCGCGGCTTGCGTCGGGGCGACGGCATCGCTTATGGACCGGGCATTCGCATGGACCCGGTGCAAATCCGGGTGGCTATGCCGGCCGCCGATCCGCCGGACAACATCACACGCGCTTCATCCGCGCCGCGCCTGCCCCGGCGCGATGGGCCGTGATGTGGAAACGCCATGACCCTTTTCTCCTCCGCTTATCGTCAGCAATGGCCGACCGACGCCGCCACCGCGCGGCGCGACATGCTCGCCGGGATCGTGGTGGCGCTGGCGCTGATCCCCGAGGCGATCGGCTTCTCGATCATCGCGGGCGTCGATCCGCGCGTCGGGCTCTACGCCTCGGTCGCGATCGCGACGACGATCGCGCTGATCGGCGGACGACCCGGCATGATCTCGGCCGCGACCGCGGCGGTGGCGGTGCTGGTCGGGCCGCTGGTGCGCCAATATGGTGTCGACTATCTCTTCGCCGCGACGATCCTGATGGGGCTGTTCCAGGTGATCGCGGGGCTGCTGCGGCTGCACCTCGTGATGCAGTTCGTGTCGCGCTCGGTCATCACCGGCTTCGTCAACGCGCTCGCCATCCTCATCTTCCTCGCGCAGCTGCCGCAGCTGACGGGCGTCGGCTGGGAGAGCTACGCGCTGGTCGCGGCCGGGCTGGCGATCATCTACCTGCTGCCGCGGCTGACGCGCGCGGTGCCCTCGCCGCTCGTCGCCATCCTGGTGCTCAGCGCGATCAGCATGGGGCTGGCGCTGCCGGTCAACACCGTGGGCGACATGGGCCAGCTGCCCGAGGGACTGCCGAGCCTGACGCTGCCACAGGTGCCGCTGACGCTCGAGACGCTCCAGATCATCCTGCCCTATTCGCTGACGATGGCGGCGGTCGGCCTGCTGGAGTCGCTGCTCACCGCGCAGATCGTCGACGACATGACCGACACCGACAGCAACAAGCGCCGCGAATGCGCCGGCCAGGGCGGCGCCAATGTCGTCGCCGCGCTGTTCGGCGGCATGGGCGGCTGCGCGATGATCGGCCAGTCGGTGATCAACGTCACCTCGGGCGGGCGCACGCGGCTGTCGACGCTGGTGGCCGGGCTGTTCCTGCTGTTCCTGCTCGCGGTGCTGGGGCCATGGGTCGGGCAGGTGCCGATGCCCGCGCTGGTGGCGGTGATGATCATGGTGTCGATCGGCACGTTCAGCTGGAACTCGATCGCCAACCTGCGCCGCCATCCGCCGACCTCGTCGGTGGTGATGCTGGTGACGGTGGCGGTGGTGGTGGCGACCAGCGACCTGTCGATGGGCGTGCTGGCGGGGGTGCTGCTGTCGGGCATCTTCTTCGCGGGCAAGGTGCAGCGGATGTTCGCGGTGGAGCGCAGCGTCGACGCTGCGACCGGCGCGGTGCGCTATCGCGTCTCGGGCGAGATCTTCTTCGCCTCGGTCCAGCGCTTCACCCGCGCCTTCCGCGGCGAGGGGCGCGCCGAGGTGGTGATCGACGTCGCCGGCGCGCACTTCTGGGACATATCGGGGGTCGGCGCGCTCGACCGGATCGTCGCGCGGCTGCGGCGCGACGGGGCGACCGTGAGCGTGGTCGGCTACAATCGCGCGAGCGCCGATCTGGTCGACCGCTTCGCCCGCCACGACAAGACCGGCGTCGAGCTCGGCGCGACGCCGCATTGATCGGCCGACGCCGGGCGGTCGGGCGCGAAAGCCCGTCGCCCGGCACCGTCGTGCCCGCATCGCGATGGTCGCCGACCTATTCTCTGCACGCGGCAACGTGCTGCAAGAGAAGAGGAAAGCAGATGACCGTCGAACATCCCCCGGTGGTGCCCGGCCCGCGCCGGCGCCGCATCCCCCCACCCCCCGCGCGCGCGGAGTCACACGCGCTGTTCCGGCTCGACCAGCTCGAGGTCAGCTTCGACCCGGCGTCGCGGAGCTTGTGGACCTATATGCGGCCCGACACGCGGCCGAGCTTCAACCCCGACCTGCTGCGCGATTTCGTCACCTGGCAGGACGACATCGCGCTCGCCTGCGCCGGCGGGGCGATGCCGATCCGCTATCTGGTGCTCGGCTCGCGCTGTCCCGGCGTCTTCTCGCTGGGCGGCGACCTCGACCTGTTCGCGCGGCATATCCGCGCGCGCGACCGCGAGGCGCTGATCGGCTACGGCCGGGCGTGCGTTCGCATCCTCCACCGCAACATGAGCGGGCTGGACCTGCCGATCGTCACGATCGCGCTGGTGGAGGGCGACGCGCTCGGCGGCGGGTTCGAGGCGCTGCTCTCCTTCAACGTGGTGATCGCGGAGCGCGGCACCCGCTTCGGCCTGCCCGAGACGTTGTTCGGGCTGTTCCCGGGCATGGGGGCACATTGCTTCCTGTCGCGCCGGCTCGGCGCCGCACGCGCGGAGCAGATGATTCTGAGCGGGCGGACCTATGAAGCGGAGGAATTGTACGAGCTGGGGCTGATCCACGCGCTCGCCGAGCCGGGCGGCGGGCGCGCCGCGGTGGCGGACTATATCCGGCAGAACCAGCGTCGTCACAGCGCGCATTGCGCGATCTACGAGGCATCGCGTGCCGTCAATCCGCTGCCGCTCGCCGAGCTGGAAGCGGTGGTGACGCTCTGGGCCGACGCCGCGCTGCGGCTGAGCGAGACCGACCTCAAGCTGATGCGGCGGCTCACCGGCGCGCAGACGCGGCTGCACGACCGGATGCGCGACTGAGCGCACCGACCGCCCGGAGGGTCAGCACGTGCCGGCGAACATGGCAGCGACCATGTCCGCCGGCATCGGCCGCGCGAGCAGAAAGCCCTGCACCGCATCGCAGCGCGTGCGGCGCAGCTGGTCGAGCTGCGCCTGCGTCTCGACGCCCTCGGCGACGGTGCGCATGCCCAGCTTGGCGGCCAGATCGACCACGGTCTGGACGATCGCGACAGACGCCGGGCTGTGATCCAGATCGGCGACGAACGACCGGTCGATCTTGAGCGTCTGGAACGGGAAGCGCGTCAGATAGCTCAGCGAGGAATAGCCGGTGCCGAAATCGTCGAGCGTCGTCTGCACCCTGATCCGGTTGAGCGCGCCCAGCGCGGCGAGCGAGGCGTCGACGTCCTCGAGCAGCACCGACTCGGTGACCTCGAGGCTGAGCCGCTCCGCCGCGAGGCCGCTCGCGTCGAGCGCGCTGATCACCACCGCGGGCAGATGGGTCGCGCGCAACTGCACCGGCGAGAGATTGACCGCGACCGTCACGTCCGCGGGCCAGGCGGTGGCGACGCGGCAGGCCTGATGGATCACCCAATTGCCGATCGCGACGATCTGGCCATTGTCCTCCGCGATCGGGATGAACTCGGCGGGCGAGACCGCGCCGTGGCGCCGGCTGGTCCAGCGCAGCAACGTCTCGCACGCCGTGACGCGCTCGCCCGCCAGATCGTAGATCGGCTGGAACAGCAGGTGGAATTCGCCGCGCTCCAGCGCCCCGTCCAGCTCGGCGGCGAGCTGGCGACGGCGCTCCACCTTCTCGTCCATCACGGGTTCGTAGAACATCAGCTGGCCGCGCCCGCTCTCCTTGGCACGATAGAGCGCGAGGTCGGCGTTGCGCAGCAGGATGTCGGCGTCGGTGCCGTCCTCGGGCGCGACCGCGACGCCGACCGAGACGCTGGTGCGCAGCCGGTGCGCGTCGAAGGCGACCGGCTGCCGCACCAGCGCCAGCACGATCCGCCCGATCTCCACCGCGTCGCTGCGATGCGCGATCGGGCACACCATCGCGAACTCGTCGCCGCCCAGCCGCGCCACGACGCTGGTGTCGCCGAAGCGCCGCTGCACCCGCTCCGCCACCGCGGCGAGCAGCGCGTTGCCGGCGAGATGCCCGACCGAGTCGTTCACCTCCTTGAACCGGTCGAGATCGAGCCACAGTAGCGCCAGCCGCCCCTGCCCCGGCACTAGCCGCGCGAGCCGCGCCGCGAATTGTTCGTGAAAGGCGGTGCGATTGGCCAGTCCGGTGAGGTCGTCGCGTCGCGCCATGCTGGCATTGTGCTCGGCCAGCAGCGCTTTCTCGTTGGAGGCGATCACCGCACCGAGGATCGCGTCATAGGTCTGGAGCGTGATGTCCATCATCGCGACGACGAACAGCAGGATCACCACCGCCAGCACCATCTTGAGCGGCTCGAGCGTGACGAGCAGCCCCAGCGCGAGCGGCAGGGAGGCGCAGCACAATTGCGCCAGCGCGATCCACGGTCGCCCGGCGTTGCGGCCCGCGATCCCCGCGGCATAGCCGATCGCGGTGGTGACCGAGAGGAGTTGCAGCACGCCATCGTCGGTGCGGATCAGTGAGCACAGGCCGAGCGCGCCGAGCAGCCCGGAATAGGTCAGCGCGGCGAGACGATAGCTCGCCTCCTGCCGTCGCACCGAGGCGGTGGCAGCGCCGTCGTCGCCGCGCGCCGCGCGATGCAGCCGCGCGGCATCGACGATCCGGAACAGCCCGACCAGACCGATCAGCACCGCGCAGACGCTCAGCCACATGTCCCCGCTGGCCGCGGCGACGACGGTGGCGATCGTCCCGCTGGTGAGCGCACCGATGATGAGCGACTGCGGCGAGGCGTAGAGCGATTCGACCAGGACGGCGCGGACCTGGGCCGTGATCAGGTCGTCGGACTGCCGCAACCTCCTCAGTCGATCGATTAGACGCGCCATGCCATCCTCTTGGGCGCAAACTCTCTAGACCGGCTAAAGAGCCGCCCCGCGATCGACGCCGGCGTCGCCCCCTCTTGATCTGACGCGCCGCGCGCGCCCATCGTCGCAGCGGCCGAGCCGGGAGAGAGCGTCATGACGAGGATGATCGGAGTGGGACTGATCGGCTATGGCCTCGGCGGCCGGGCCTTTCACGCGCCCTATGTCGCGGCCACCCCGGGGCTGGCGCTGCGCGCGGTGGTGTCGCGCGACCCTGCCAAGGTTCAAGCCGACCTGCCGACGATGCGCGTGGTGCCGACCGTGGAGGCGCTGCTCGCCGAGCCCGATATCGAGTTGGTGATCGTGTCGAGCCCCGACGCGCTCCACGCCGAGCACGCGATCGCGGCGCTGGCGGCGGGGCGGCACGTGCTGGTCGACAAGCCGTTCGCCACCTCGCTCGGCGACGCGCGGCGGATCGTCGCCGCGGCGGAGTCGGCGGGGCGACTGCTGTCGGTCTTCCACAATCGCCGCTGGGACGCGGATTTCCTCACGCTGCGCGCGCTGTTGCGCGACGGCACGCTCGGCGAGGTGGCGACGATGGAGAGCCGCTTCGATCGCTGGCGGCCGAGCGCCGCGGCGGTGTGGAAGGAGGCGCGCGCGGGTGGATCGTGGCTCGATTTGGGGCCGCATCTGGTCGACCAGGCCTTGCTGCTGTTCGGCCGCCCGCTCGCGGTCCACGCCGATCTCGCCGCGCTGCGCGCCGACGCCCCCGCGCCCGATTATTTCCGCGCGACGCTGCGCTATCCGGACCGGCGCGTGACGCTGCATTCGACCAAGCTCGCCGCCGATCATGCGCTGCGGTTCGCGGTCCATGGCACGCGCGCGAGCTGGATCAAGCACGGGCTCGATCCGCAGGAGGCCGCGACGCTGGCCGGACGCGCGCCCGGCGGCGACGATTGGGGGCATGACGCGCGCGAGGGATGGCTGACGCCCGGTGACGATCAGGGTGCGGCGCGGGCGCATCCCAACCTGCGCGGCGATTACCGGCTCTTCTGGGAGGCGCTGGCCGCGGCGGTGCGCGGGGAGGCGCCCAACCCCGTCCCCGCGCACGAGGCGCTGGCGGTGATGGAGGTGCTCGACGCCGGGTTGCGCAGCGCGGCGGAACGACGCGAGGTGGCGCTGTAGCGGAGCTAGCGCAGATCGGGCTCGCGCACCAGCAGCAGCATGCCGCCGTCGTACCAGCTCATCGCCAGCCGGTCGTCGCCCGCGGGGAACAGGATCGCGCCGCCCGCTGCCTCGGGTCCCCATGTGCCGCGATCGCACTCGACCGCGAGCGCGTCGGCCTTCGTCACCCCGAGCCGCGCCAGCGCGGTCGCGTGCTGGCGTTGCTCGGCGCCCGCGCCCGGTTCCGGCAACGGCGCGAGCGCCGGCCCGTCGCACACGTCGCTCAGCGTCGCCCCCGATGCGCGCGGCGTCGCCCAGGCGAAGCGATCGGTGCCGAGCACGAGCCGCTGCCCGACGTAAGCGGGATCGTCCGCCGCGAGCGCCTGTACCCCGTCTCCGACCGCCAGCCGCGTCACCCGCCATTGCCCCGTCAGCGCGGCGATATCCCGTGCCGCGCTGACCGGCGCGGTACTCGATGACGACGGCGTCGGCGCGGGTGTGGCTTTGGCCTCGGCGGAGGACGTCGCGGGCGCGGACGGGGTGTCGGCGGCGGGTTGCTCACGCTGACACGCCGCGACCGAGCCGGCGACCAGCAGCAGCGCGAGTCCGCGCGCCCGTTGCGACATCATGATGGCCTGCTCCTCGCCTCCGTCCCGATCATCAAAGACCCGGCGCTCCGCGACGTTCCCTCGCCCTCGCCTCAATCCTTGAAGGAGAAGGTCAGCGTGCCCGCATAGCTGCCGTCCGCGCGCGCGGGCTCGCCGCTCGGGCCGGAGGCGGCGGCGGTGATGAACTTCGATCCCATCGCGGGGATCGCGCCGAGGAACGAGACGTCGCCGGGTGGATAGTCCGCGGTGGTGGTGGGATAGTCGTTCAACCGCGTGCCGAGGCGCAGATAGGTCGGCGTCGCGCTGGTCACGCTCCAGTCGCCCTTGCCCGCCGCCGCGTCGAACCGCGCCCAGCGCACGCCCGCGAAATAGCCGGCGCGCTCGGGAAGCGGTACCGCCGCGTCGCCGCGGCCCGCGAGCCGGTGGACGCCGAGCGCGTTGCCGCGCAGCCGGTTCTGCCACACCGGCCGCGGCCCCTCGGCGAGTGCTTCCACCGTCGCGACATCGGCCAGCGCCGCGTCGAAGCTGATCCCGTGATATTCGTACCGGCCCGACAAAGCGTAACGATAGTCGAGCGACAGCGTCCCGTCGCGCGCGAGCGTCCAACGCGCGCGGTCGAGGCCGCCCGCCCCGCTCGCCTCGAGCCAGGCGGAGGGCGCGCCGGTCGCGGGATCGCGCGCCTGCCCCGCGCTCAGCCGCAGCGGCGCGTCCGCGCGCGGCGCGAACCGCGTGGCCTCGTGCGCGACGCGCACCGCGGTGATCCGGGGCAGCGCCCCCTCGGATACGGCCAGCCCGCTGATCCGCACCGCCGCGACCCGCTGCGGGGCGAGCAGGAACCGCTTGGGATCGCCCGGCTTGCGCTTGCCGTCATAGAGGGTGCGCCAGTCGGTGCCGTCGCTCGACACCTCGAGGCGATAGCCCACCCAGCCCTCGCGCCGCGGGTCGGAGGTGAGCACCTCGATCACGTTCGCCAAAGCCGGTTCGGCGGCGCGCCACAGCCCGGCCGCCTCGATCAGCTCGCGCCACGCCGGTGGGGTGTCGACGCGCGCGCCGGTGGCGACGAGCCGCGGGCCGTTGGCGACCGCGACGGGGCGTCCGCGCCGCGTCACGCCGGTGAGCAGCCCGGAGCTGCCATCGAAGCGCGCGGTGACGTCGCCCGCGGCAAGTACCCAGTCCGCCCCGTCACGCGTCGCGGTCGGCGGCGCGCCGCCCGCGCTGCCGCGGGCGACCGGCGTGGCGGGCCGTTCGACCGGCCATACCCAGGTCCATAGCGCGTCGTCGCCGCGCGTCGCGGTGAGCGACAAAGCGTCGGCCGCGCGCCAGTCGTCGGGCAGCGCCAGCCGCAGCTCGCCCCGCGCGTGCGGTGCCACCGCCGTCCGCGCCTGACCCTGCCGCACTGTGCGCGGCTCCCGTCCCTTGCCCGGCGCGGACGGGAAGGCCAGCAGGCGCCACCGGAAATCCACGGCGTCGAGCGCGGTGAAATCATAATGATTGTCGACGGTCAGCGCGCCGGTGAAGCCGGCGTCGAGCCGTGGCGGCGCGATCTGGACCGGGGCGAGCACGTCCTTGATGGTATAGAAACTCGGCTCCTTGCGATGGCGCGCGTCGACCAGGCCGTCGGGCGCGTTGGTGCCGAAATTGTCCAGCGCCCCGCCCCGGTCGGTGCGTGCGATCCCCTCGTCCGCGAACACCCAGACGAAACCGCCCGCACCGCGCGGCGAGCGCGACAGCGCGGTCCAATAATCCTCGAAGCCCGCGCCCCCGCCGCCGTCGAAGAGGCCGTGCATGAACTCGGTCGGCATGAGCAGATTCGGGCCGGCGAGCCGCCGCGTGAGGTCGGCGAAATCGGGATAATGGCGCGTGTCGACGCCGTCGTGCAGCTCCCACGGGTGCATCACGCGACGGCGCTGCGGGTCGTAGAGCGCGAAGTCGCCGTCGAGCTCGCGGTTGAACCCGCCCTCGTTGCCATTGTCCCACAGAACGATGCTGGGATGGTTGACGTCGCGCTCGACCATCTCGCGCACCAGTCGCCGCCCCACGTCGGTGTCGTGCGCGTGTTGCCAGCCGCTGAGTTCGTCGAGCACGTACAGGCCCAGTTCGTCGCACGCCTCCAGGAAGGACTCGTCGGGGGGATAATGCGACATCCGCACCGCGTTCATGTTCATCGCGCGGATCAGCCGCACGTCGTCGTAATTGTCGCGGCGGGTGAGCGCGCGCGCGGTGTCGGGGCGGAAGCTGTGCCGGTTCACGCCCTTGAGCAGCACGCGCTGGCCGTTGAGGTAGAGTCCGTCGCCGGCGCGCACCTCGAAGGTGCGGAAGCCGAAGCGCTCGCGGGTGCGATGCACCGCGCGCTCGCCCTCGAACAGCGTGAGCACCAGCCCGTAGAGCGTCGGGGTCTCGGCGGTCCAGCGCCGCGGCGAGTCGATCCGCGTCGCCAGCCGCACGCTGCCCGCGCCGCCGGGCGGTACCGGCGCCGCGAACGGCGCGCCGACCGCCCGCCCCGCCGCGTCCACCACCTGTCCGACGAGGCGGGTGACGGTGCGCGGCGCGGCGAGGGTGACGTCGACGGTGAGCGCGCCGCTCGCCTGCGCGTCGACCGCGCTGTGCGCGATCGCCTGCGGCGGCGTCGCCTCCAGCCGGACGGGGCGGAAGATGCCGCCGAAGTTCCAATAGTCGCCGTGCCGCTCGGCGCGCTCGGTGTCGGCGTTGGCGGAGGCTTCCGATACCTCCACCTCGACGACATTGTCGCCGCCGTAGCGCACCAGCCGGCTGACGTCATAGCCGAAGCGGTAGAAGCCACCCTGGTGGACCGCGCCCGCCAACGTGCCGTTCACCGTCACGCGCGCGTCGGTCATCACGCCGTCGAAGATCAGGCGGACGCGACGATCCTTCCAGGCGAGCGGGACCGCGAACCTTCGGCGATAGGTGGCGCGCCCGCCGCTGCGCGGGCCGTCGGTCTGGCCGAAGGCATAGGTGCCGAAGCCGTGCTGCTGCCAGTTGGACGGAACGGGGATCGTCGCGCGCTCGCCGGCGCGACGGCCCGTGTCGATCGTGAAGTCCCAGGGCACGGCATCCTCTGGGCCGTGGCCGGAGAGCATGATCGTCTCGGTCGACGGCGCACCCGCGTCGGCGGGGGAAGCCGGCTGCGCCACTGCCGTGGAGGCGAGAGCGAGGGCGCCGAGGGCACCGACGAGGATGCTGGTCGCTCTGTGTCGGCCGCGCATTGTTCCTCCTTTTCTCTCCGCCGCTTGGGTGTCGCGGCGCGGGCGCGGGCTGTCAATCGCGCCGGGGCGGTATGGTTCGCGCGGACCGCATGCGGCGACGACGCGCGTGACACGCCAAGTAGCCGATCGCCGTCGATCGAGAAGGAGTTGAGGTCACAGAAGCGCCGCGCCCTCAACAGAGCGCCGCCTGCGTGCATCTCACTGTTTGTCACACGATCAGGCCAGAAAAACGGACAACATCCATGACGCAAGTTAGGCCGTCACCTTGACGTCGAGGAGCCGCGGCGACATATTGTCTTCATGTCGTTCGCTGTTCAATTTCAGCGGTTTCGCAACCACGCGGGCCAACTCGCCGCACGCGGTTAGCCCGAGTTCGAGGGCGTGGCCGCTCGAGCTCGGGACCTTCCGACCTGATCGCGCTGGACGCCCCTCGCGTCCGCCACCTCGAGCAAGCGGAAACCGTGACATGAACGACGGCTATGACCCGCGCGGGCTCATGCCCGCCCCCTCTTATTCCCACGACGGCAAACGCGCCGCCGGCGCCGGCCTGCGGCGCGGGTCAGCGCTACGGTCGCTCGCGCGCTACGTCGATGTCGAGCTGCTGATGATGATCCTGCTGATCGGCGTCCCCCTTCTGCTCTACTGCATCTTGGTCTCAGGCTGAGCTGAGCCGCACGACCGCGGCCGCCGCCCTCTCCTTCCGCGGAGAGGGCTTGCGCCGCGGGCGCGGTGCTCGTCGCGCCGGTGCTCGTCGCCGCGTGCGAGGGAAAGCCCGTCCGGTTCGTTCGTTGCCCGCGCTGACCAGCAAGGAGGCCGAGCGTGAAGGCGATGATATTGCAGCCCCCGATCGGGCTCGACCGACTGACCCTGGACGATCGGCCCGACCCCGGCGCGCCGGGTGCGGGCGAGATCCGCGTCGCGCTCCACGGCAGCTCGCTGAACTATCATGACCTCGGCGTCGCGACCGGACGAATGCCAACGGAGGGTGGCCGCATCCCGCTCGCCGACGGCGCCGGCATCGTGGAAGCCGTCGGCGCGGGCGTCACCGAGTTCGCCGCGGGCGACACGGTGGTGTCCTGTTTCTTTCCCGACTGGCAGGACGGCGCTCCCCGCGTCGGGGACTTCGCGCGCACGCCCGGGGACGGGATCGACGGCTTCGCGCAGGATCACGTGGTGCGCCCTGCGACCGCCTTCACGCGCGCGCCGCGCGGCTATGACGCGGTGGAGGCGGCGACGATCACCACCGCGGGGCTGACCGCCTGGCGCGCCTTGGTCGTCGACGGCAAGCTCAAACCCGGCGATACGGTGCTGCTGCTCGGCACCGGCGGTGTATCGATCTGGGCGCTCCAGCTGGCCAGGGCGATGGGGGCGACGGTCGCGATCACCTCCTCCTCGGCGGAGAAGCTCGAGCGCGCCCGCGCGCTCGGCGCCGACCTCACGGTCAACTATCGCGAGGATGCGGCATGGGGGCAGACGGTGCGGCGTTGGACCGGCGGGCGCGGCATCGACCATGTCGTCGAGGTCGGCGGACCGGGAACGCTGGCGCAGTCGATCGAGGCGGTGCGGATCGGCGGCCATATCTCGCTGATCGGCGTGCTGACTGGTGGCGCGGGCGAGGTGCCGACCGCGGCACTGATGGCGAAGCAGGCGCGGCTCCAGGGCCTGATCGTCGGCAGCCGCCGCGACCAGCAGGACATGGTGCGCGCGCTCGACGCGACCGGGATCCGCCCGGTCGTGGATCGCCGCTTCCCGCTGGAACAGCTCGCCGACGCGTTCCGCCACGAGGCGGGTGCCAGCCATTTCGGCAAGATCGGGATCGAGTGGTGAGCACCGCCGACCCACCCACCCCGCGCACGATCGAACGGACAGTCCGGTGAGCTCTGGCGCGATGCGCGCGATCGCGGGTGCGACGCTGGTCCTGCTCATGGGCTGCGGCGCGCCCGCGCCGGGCAACAGCGCGCCGCGCGACGCTCCTACCGCGCCGACGCAGGGGCTCGATCCCGGCGCGATGCAGCGCACCGTCGCGGCCGCGACGCGTCTCCCGCGGCTGCGTGCCCTGCTCGTGCTGCGCGACGGCAGGACGCTGGCGGAGCATCGGTTCAACGGCGGCCCGCCGCTCGATCAGCCGGTCAACGTCAAGTCCGCCTCCAAGTCGGTGATGTCGGCGCTGGTCGGGATCGCGATCGATCGCGGCGTGCTCTCGGGGGTCGATCAGCCGATCCTGGCGGTGCTCCGCCGCGACGCCCCTCCGAACGGCGACCCGCGGCTGGCGCGCGTGACGGTGGGCAATCTGCTGTCGATGCAGGCCGGGCTGGAGCGCACGTCGGGCGCTTATTACGGGCGCTGGGTGTCGAGCCCCAACTGGGTGCGCGCCGCACTGGCGCGCCCCTTCGTCGATGCGCCCGGCGGCGCGATGCTCTACTCGACCGGGAACACGCACCTGCTCTCCGCGATGCTGACGCGCGCGACCGGGCGCAGCACGCTCCAGCTCGCGCGCGCCTGGCTGGGCGAGCCGCTCGGTATCGCCATCCCCGCCTGGCCCACCGACCCGCAAGGGATCTACTTCGGCGGCAACGACATGCGTCTGTCGCCGCGCGCACTGGCGCGCTTCGGCGAGCTGTACCGCTTGGGCGGCGTCGTCGACGGCAAGCGGATCCTCTCCGCCGACTGGATCGCGCAGAGCTGGACGCCGCGCGCCACGTCGCCGTGGAGCGGCGGACGCTATGGCTATGGCTGGTTCGTCGGCACGGTGGGCGCACATCCGCTGCGCTACGCCTGGGGCTATGGCGGGCAGATGGTGTATGTCCTGCCCGACCTGCGGCTGACGGTGGTGATGACATCGGCATCGGAGGGCGCGCGCGACGAGGGACATGTCGACGCGCTTCACCGCCTCGTCGCGGACGGCATCGTTCCCGCGGCGGAGCGCGGCGCGATCTAGTGCCCCGCCCGCCCTTGCCGCCACGGCGCGTCCTGATCTAGGTCAGCCGCGGGGAACGGGGGCCATCACGACGACATGTTGCGGACACTCAAGGATTATCACCGGCGGATCGAGCATGGGCTCGCCGTCATCCAGCGGCTGTGCGCGGCCGACGTGCCGGCGATCGACGATCTCGAGAAAGCGCGCACCGCGCTGAGCCAGATCAGCATCGAGCGCAGCCGCTTCATCAACCAGGTGGTGGTGCCGCGCATGCTGGTGGGAGCGACCTACGCCTCGGCGCGCGACATGGTCGCGCTGCAGCAATCCTTCGCGGCCAATCGGCTGGTGTCGAACCAGCATGTCGCCGACTGGACCGAGGCGACGATCGCAGCCGATTGGGCGGGCTACCGCGCCGCGGCGGCGCGGATCTGGCGGATGATGGAGGAGCAGATGCGCGACGAGCAGAGCCTGGTCATGCGCCACCTGGAGCATGTGTCTCTCTAACGCGCGGGCCAGCCGCGATGAGCGGTACGGCCATCAGCGGGACGGCGCCGACCGCCGGCCGCGCCTCGGAACACCCGTCGATCTGCGCTCCGTCACAATCGAGCGCGTAGAGAGGGTCGGACGCCTCTCGCATCGCGGCTGTTCGGTTTGCGCGGGTCACAGCTGGAGCCGCAGCGCGACCCGTGCCTGGCGCGGTTCCACGGCGCGGGCATGCACCCCTTCGATACCGCCCAGCGGCTCGCCGGGAAGACGCGACGCGTAGAAATAATCGGCGTCCGCACGACGGCTGTCGAGGACGTTGAGAAGGTCGAGCGACGCCTCCACCCTGCCGAAGCTGTGCGCGACGCGGGCGTTCGCGACCAAGGTTGCCGCCCCGCGCACGCTGCCGTCCTCGACGAGCGGTCGCGGTCCGATCCGCCGCAGGCGCACGGCGGCCGTCCACGGCGCGGCCGTCGCGGTCACGCCGAGCGACGCCGCATTCTCCAGCGCGTTGGGGATGCGATCGAAACCGGGTGCGTCGACGAAGCGCGCGTGATTGGTGGCGACGGTGGCGTCCAGCGTGAGCCAGGACGCGGCGCGCGCGTAGAGCGTGGCTTCCCATCCCCGCCGTCGACTGGCGCCCCGCGGCTCCACCGTGCCGCTGTCGCCCAGATAGACGAGCTCGCCGTCCGAGCGCAGCCACCAGCGGTCGAGCGTCAGCACCACCGGCCCGCGCTCGATCCGAACGCCCAGCTCGTGACCGGTACCGCGAACCAACGCCGGCACGGGATCGGTCGTCGCCAGCACACCGCGCGCGTCGTTCGAGTGAAAGCCTTGACCGTAGTTCGCGTACAATCCGACGCCGGGCAGGACGGTCAGGGCGGCGCTCGCCTTCGGGGTGGCGAGCGTCGCCACCGTCCCGGCATCGACCGCCGAGCCGCCGCGCGCGCGCGAGTGGAAGCGTACATGGTCGACCCGCGCGCCGCCGGTCAGGGTCAGCGGCGACCATGGTTGCCAGCGCACCGCGGCATAGCCGGCAATCGCCGTCTCGCGGACGTCCGCCAGACTGCGCGTGGCGAGGCGACGGCCGCGTTCGGTCTGGTAGAAGCCGAGGTCGTCGATCCGGTCGATCCGACCCTCCGCGCCGACGGTCAGCGTCACACCGTCTCGCAACGGTACCGCGTGCCGGCCACGCACGCCCCAGGTCGATCGTCGTTCCGTCTGCTCCAGCTCGTCGCCGCGGACCGGATCGTCGAGGAAGAAGGTGAAGTTCGACAGCAGGTCGAAGCGGTAGCGCTGCGCGTACAGGACGACCTCGGTGCGCGACGAACGCAGCGCCGCCGACACGATCTGCCGCGACGTTCGCCCGCGCAGGAACGGGTCGAGCGTGCCGAAGCGGTCGGGCAGCAGCGTGCCGATCGCGCGCACCGGCACCTGCTCGGTCGGCCGCCACGTCGCGTTATAGTCTGACACGGTGAGACGAAGCGTGCCGAGCGCCGTCGGCACGGTATATTTGGCCAATGCCCCGGCATGACGGAGCCGTTCCGCCAGCGCCCACGGACCGTCATTGGCCTTGAGCTCGCCCGCGAGCAGCAGCTCGCCCGCGCCGAGCCGCTCCGACGCGATCGCCGCCACCCGCCGGTAGCCGAAGCTGCCCGCCTCGACCGACAGCGACGGCGCCGCTCGATCCAGCGTCGTCATGTCCGCGGCCGCGACCAACGAGAAGTCGCCGTCGCGCGCGTCATACGGACCCTTGCGATAGTCCAGTCGGGCGATCGTCTCGGGGATCACGCCGTTGAGATCGAGATAGCCCTGTGCATGTGCCTGCGTCGGCAGGTTCATCGGGACGCCGTCGACCGCGACGCTGAAGTCGGTGCCGTGGTCGAGATTGAAGCCGCGGATGTAATATTGCGCGGCCTTGCCGCCTCCCGAATGCTGCACGGCGAGCAGGCCCGGCACCGCTTCGGCCAGTTCGTTGGTGCGCAACAGCGGGCGTCGGCGCAGATCGTCGCCGGAGACCGCGCCGGCACTGGCAGCGGTGTCAAGCCCGACGCGGTGCTCGGCGCGGGCGGTGACGACGACATCCCCCGGGTGATCCGCCTGCGCTCGCTCGGGCACGCGCTGCTGTGGCGCCGATCCCGCGTCGGTGCCGCAAAGTACGAGCACGATCATCCACGATCCCACCGGCCCGCCCTTCTGCCAAGATCAGCTACTCTCCCATCTATTAGCCATGGCTAATCTAGATGCAAGCTGGCGGCATCGCGTTGGCTGGGGCATGAGGGTGCGATGACCGAGGATGCGCACCGCCGAGCCGCCGCGTTCCGTGCCACCCGCGAGGCGCATGCGACCGAGATGGCCGAAGACTATGTCGAGCTGATCGGAGACCTTCAGGAGAGCTACGGCGAAGCACGGCTGATCGACCTGGCGGCGCACATGGGCGTGTCGCAGCCCACCGCGGCCAAGATCGTGCAGCGGCTCAAGACCCTAGGTCTGGTCGAGAACCGGCCCTATCGCGCGCTCTTCCTCACCGACGACGGGCGATCGCTGGCCGCTCGATCGCGCGAACGGCATCAGGCCGTGGCCGACTTCCTGTCCGCTTTGGGGATCGACGCGGACACCGTGGCGATCGATTCGGAAGGGATGGAGCATCATGTCAGCGACCGGACGCTGGCCGCGATGAAGCGCTTCACGTCCCGCGCGTCCGGCGACGGGGTTCCGGAGCCGGGCTGACGACCCTGGAGCGCTCACCGAGAACCGGATGACCGGAAGAGCCTAGGCCTGCGCGGTCGGCCTGATGACGATCTCTCCGACGTTCACGCCGGCCGGCTGCGCGATGGCATAGGCGATGGCCTCGGCGATCGCCTCCGGCGGCATCGCGATCGACCCACCCGCCGCGATGCGCTCCCGCAACGCGTCGTCGCGGATGTGGTCCGCGAAGCCGGTCGCGGTGAAGCCGGGCGTCAGCGTGGTGACGCGCAGATCCCCGGCGAGCTCCTGGCGCACACCATCGCAGATCGCCACCACCGCCGCCTTGGTGCCCGCATAGACTGCCATGTTCGGCACGATCTTGCGCGCCGCCGTCGACGCCACGGCGATGAAGTGACCTGTCCCCTGCTGGCGGAAGATGGGCAGCGCCGCGGCGATGCTCCACAGCACGCCCTTCACGTTCACGTCCACCATCATCTCCCAGTCGTCGAGGGCGAGATCGTCGACCGGTCCGATCGGCATGGCGCCGGCATTGGCGACGAACACGTCGAGACGACCGAAGGTCGCTACCGCGTGCCGCGCCAGCGCGTCGACGTCCTCGCGCCGTCGCACGTCGACGCGACGGTGGGTCGCTGCTCCGCCGCTCGCGTTTATCTCTTCGACGAGCCGGCGGAGGCGATCCTCGTTCCGGGCGCCCAGCACGACTTTGGCGCCGCGCTCGGCGAGGTAGCGGGCGGATGCCTCTCCCATCCCGCCGCTCGCCCCCGTGATCGCCACCACCGCCCCGTCGATCTGCATCGTCCTACTCCTTGCTCGTCGCCCGGCTCAGGGTCCCGTTGGTCGTGACGCATCGCCGACAGGGCCGATGAAAGTCGCGCCACACCCGCCCCTGTCATGACGGCCGTGCAATATGGCCAGTCGCCGAACGGACGAAACGCGCATCGCCGCGGCAGGGTGCCGTGCCGTCTGGCGCTCACGCCGCGAGCCATGCATCATCCCGATGCGCAGAACCACAGCAGTGACAGGAGATCGAGGATGACCGACACGGCCATGGATCGTCGCGCCTTCATGGAGAGCGGCGGCAAGGGCCTGGCTGCCTCGCTGTTCGCCGGCGCGGTCTCTGAGGGGGCGCTTGCCCAGGCCAGCCCCTCGCCGCGAGCGACCGGTCAGAGGATGCCCGAAGGAGCATCGTTGCCCTCGCCCACGCCGCGCGAAAGACGGCCGGACAGTGTCGGCTTCGCTGTCGTCGGACTGGGCAGCTATGCGCTCAATCAGATGATGCCGCGGTTTGCCTCGACCGACCGCGCGCATATCGCCGCCATCGTCTCGGGCAATGCGGAGAAGCTGCGGCGCGTCGGCGACGCTTACGGCGTCCCGCGCGATGCCCGCTACAGCTACGACGATTTCGCGCGGATCGGCGCCGACCGGCGCGTCGATGCGGTGTACGTGGCGCTGCCGACGGGGCTCCATGCCGAGTGGGTGATCCGCGCGTTCGCCGCGGGAAAACACGTGCTCTGCGAGAAGCCGATGGCGCTGACGAGCGCCGACTGCGAGCGCATGATCGCCGCCGGTCGCCGCGCCGGTCGCAAGCTGATGGTCGCCTATCGCTCGCACTTCGAGCCGTACAATCGCGAGGCCATGCAACTGATGGAGGCGCGCGCGGTCGGCAGGGTGCGGCTGGTCCGTACCGAACAATCCTATCGCATGGGGCCGGCCGATCCCGCCAGCAACTGGCGCACCAGCCGCGCGTTGGCAGGCGGCGGACCGCTCGAAGACTATGGCATCTACGGTCTGCAATCCGCGCTCTATCTTACCGGTGAGATGCCGGAGCGCATCGCCGCGACGGCGTTCCGGCCGTCAGGCGACCCGCGCTTCGCGGAGATCTACGCCCATGTCGCCTCGCAGTGGCGCTTCCCCTCCGGCGCGGTGGCGCAGCTGGCGACCTCCTACGATTCGGCGGGCATCAACTTCGCGGAGGTGCGCGGCACTGAGGGCGTGCTCACCATGGACCCGGCGACGAGTTACTCGGGCCAGACGATGCGACTGAAGGGATCGCAGGAACGCACGCTCACGCCCGGCGACCCGGAGGTGCAGTTCGGCGCGCAGCTCGACCACTTCGCCGCGGCGATCCGCGATGGCACGCCGATCCGCACGCCCGGCGAGATGGGGCTGCGCGACCTACGCCTGATCGAAGCCATCTATGCCGCTGCCCGCGACGGCCGCACGGTTCGGCTCGCGCCGGATGGCCGGATGCTTGGCTAGGACCGCCGCCGCACTGCTGGTCTAGCTTGTCGTGAATGGCTGCAAGCGCACCGTTTAGGTACCAGCAGCGGACGGAGTCGGAGTGGTCACGAATCGCATCCGAGGGGGCAGGCGACGTGACCGGACGCTGGTTCCTCCCGGCCGCGTCAGCTTACCCGACACATGGCGCGAACAGGCCAGGTTGCGTTGTCGCGGCGGCACAGTATGAGATGTTGTACCATACCGAAATCGGTACCGTTCGGCTGGTGCCACCAGGAAATCGCATGTCTCTCCAAGTCCGTACCCGTATCGCTGCGCGCCCCGCCGGCCGCCGCAGACCGTCAGGCTTCGGCCTCCTTCTCGCCCTCGGCACAGCACCCTTCCCGGCCGAGGCGCAAGCTGGAGCGGAAGAGAGAAGCGACATCGTCGTGCTCGGCACGCGGCGGACGGTCGATCGGACGCTCTCCTCGGATCCGGCCACCGAGCGCCTGTCGCAGTCGAGCCGCTCCCTCGAGCGCGACGTGCTCGAGGCTGCCGGCACCTACCGCCTGAGCGACGCTCTGGAGCTCGTGAGCGGTTTCAGCCAGCAGAACAACCGCGGCGGCGTCCTCGACAATTTCGCGATCCGCGGGTTCCTCGGCACACCCGACGGGGGCGCGGAATTCTACGTCGACGGCTTCGTCGCCAACCGCGGCATGGCACCGCCGCGCGACCCGGCGACGATCGAGCGGATCGAGGTGCTCAAGGGCCCTGCCGGCGCGGTCTTCGGTGACGTCGATCCCGGCGGGCGCGTCAACATCGTCAGCAAGGTGCCGAGCTTCGCACCGCGCGCGAGCGCGACCGCGCTGTACGGCTCCTTCGACACGCGCCGGGTCGAGCTGGACGCGACCGGGCCGCTCGCGTCCACCTTGGCCGGTCGCATCGTCGTCGCGGCGGAGAACAGCGACGGCTGGCGCGATACGGTGACCCTCCGCCGCCGCACCGTCTCGCCATCGCTGACATGGCGGCCCAGCGACGCGCTGCGCCTGACCTATCTCGGCGAGTTCATGCAGTTCGACACGCCCTTCGACCGCGGCGTGCCGGCGGTGGGCAACGACGCCAATGCGGTGCGTCGCTCCAATTACTATGGCGACCCCGCCAATGGCCTGACCCGCTTCCGCAACCAGCGGCACCAGCTCACCGGCCTGGCGCAACTCGGCGCGGGCTGGGCGCTGAACGGCGGCGTGGTGTGGCGAACGGGCTCGCTGAAGGGCTTCTCCGCCGACCAGTCGCGGATCGTCGACACGCAGGTGTGGCGCCAGCGCCGCTCGCGCGACTTCGCCGTCGACGACCTGTCGGCGCGGGTCGAACTCGCAGGTGAGATCGGGCGGCACCGGGTGAGCGCCGGGCTCAAAGGCTATCGACTGACCTATGGCGAGCGCTGGATGCGCCGCAATCCCACCGCAGCGACCCCCTATGCGGTCGATCTGTACGACCCGGGCTCGAGCAACGGCGCCGTCGCGGCGCCGTTGCTGCCCTTCACCAACAACGATGAGAGCCGCTGGGCGGGCACGATCTACGTGCAGGACATGTGGAGCCTCACCGATCGCCTGACCCTGGTCGGCGGCGCGAGGATCGACCCCTATCGGCAGAAGATCGTCAACAACAACACCGGCGCGGTCGGGCGCATCGTCGACGAGCCCGTCAAGTTCCGCGCGGGCGCGCGCTACGCCGTGGATGACCACGTGTCCGTCCACGTCAATTGGGGCGAGTCCTTCCTGCTCAACTCGGGCACCGGCCGCACCGGCCAGGGCTTCTCGCCCGAGGAGGCGCGTGGCTACGAGGTCGGCGTGGCCGGTCGCTGGGCGGGAGTCGATGTCGGTGTCACCTGGTTCGACATCGCCAAGACGAACATCCTCACCACCGACCCGCTCGACGCCGCCTTCAACGCACCCGTGGGCGAACTCAACAGTCGGGGTGTGGAAGCCGACGTGTCGCTGCGGCTCGGCGCGCGATGGCACGTCGTCGCCAACTACAGCTGGGTCGACGCGCGGAACGACGACAGCAGCTTCGCGACGCCGGCGGTGCTCGGCGTGCCCGAACATGCCGGTACGCTGCTGGTCGTCCACCGCCTTCCCGTGGCGACCGGCGACTGGCAGGTCAGCGGCGGGCTCGCCTATGTCGGTGATCGCGCCGGGTCGCTGGACGCCACGCCTTTGATCCTACCCGACTATCTCAAGGTGAAGGCCGCGCTGGAGGCGCCCGTCGCGCCCGGCCTGCGCTTCCGCCTCGAGGCAGACAATCTGTTCGACGCGCAATACGCCGCCAGTTCCTACAGCCGTTTCTGGGTCTTCCCCGGCGCTCCCCGCACCGTGCGCGCCTCGCTGCGACTCGACCTATGACGCCCGCTCGCCGTGGTCGCCGAAGGCCGGGAAGCAGCGGTTCGCGGCCCGCTCAACGCTAATGCGCCTTCTGGACGAGCATCCGCCGCCCGACGTCTCGGCGGCAAACTCGCTCTCAGCGCGGATAGAATGCGGGGGCGTCACCCGCCGGCAAGGCCGAGGCACACCGCCGCGACCCTCATGGCGACGGCGGGCGGAAGTCCAGCCGCTCGCCTGCCACATACGCGTCCCAGTCGGCGCGTCGCTGGAAATTGCCCTCGCCCCCGGTCCAGGCCGAGGCGGAAAAATAGACGAACGGGCGCCCGGGCGTGACCCGAAGCAGCACGAGGTGATTGTCGGCATCCGACCGCACCTCGGCGATCATCTCCGGCGCGACGCGCAGCGCGATCGCCATCCGGCCGTGGTCGCCGTCCTGCGGCCCCCACCAGGACAGCAGGCCCTTGGCGCGATCCACCGTCAGCTCGCCCGCCCCCTGCCCGGTGGTGCGCTTGCCGATGCCGATCCCGACCAGCAGCGGCGCGTCGCGATCGGACGAGATGGTGGAGACCAGCCGGGTGAAGTGGGTGCCGAGCGGCAAGGTGAAGCGCCGCGTCTCCCACACCTTGCGATCGACGTCGACCGGCCAGGGCGCGTACTCCACGGTGAAGTCCGCGACCTGGCCGCCGCTGGCGAGGATGCGGTGGCGCACGGCGTTGCGCGAGGTCCACAGTTTGTTGTCATGCCATATCCCCAGCCCGCCGGCGCCGCGCGTGGTACCGACATTGTAGAAGTCGAGACCCTCGCCGTGATAGCCGTGCTGGTCGCCGGTGCGGAGCTGGCGGTCGGCGAACGGCCAGCGCACGTTCTTGCCCCAGGAGTCGATCCCCGATCCGGAGGGCGGCTCGGCCTGTTCGAGCCGCTTGCTGTAGATGCGGTGCGCGGTGCGATCGTTCTCCCACAGCAGATCGTCGTAGCGATAGCCCGCCTCGGTCACGACCGCAGCCGGCTCGCGCCGCTCGGGCGGAGCGAGCGCGCCGGTGACCGGCGGCCGCTCCGCCGCGGGTTGCTGACGCGCGGTCGACGGTGCGGCGACCAGCAGGGCGGTGGCGCTGACGCAGCAAGCGCACGTGACCGTGATCCTCGTCATCTCAGCTCTCCCACTCACCCGGTCGCTATTTCAGTGGTTGTATGATGACCGATGACCTGATAGCAAGAGGATGTTGACCGAACCCGTGGAGTGGGACGGCGACGCGGAGGAGAGCAACGTGGCCGCATCATGCGCCGAGCCGGACGTGCCGATCGTGAGCCGTGTGCGCTGGACCGTCTGCGGCCTGCTCTTCGCCGCCACCGCGATCAACTATGTCGACCGGCAGATGATCGGCGTGCTCAAGCCCGTCCTCGAACAGGAGTTCGGCTGGAGCGAGGCGCATTATGCCGACATCGTGCTGTGGTTCCAGGCGGCCTATGCGATCGGCTTCCTCGTCGCGGGTCGCTTCGTCGACGCGGTCGGCGCGCGGCTCGGCTATGCGGTCGCTTTCACATTGTGGACCGCGGCGCATATCGCGCACGGCCTCGTCGGATCGGTCGCGCAGTTCGCCGCGGCGCGCTTCGCGCTGGGCCTCGGCGAGGCGGGGAATTTTCCGTCCGGGCTGAAGGCGGTGGCGGAATGGTTCCCGCAGCGCGAGCGCGCCTTCGCGATCGGCCTGTTCAACGCCGGCGCCAATGTCGGGGCGATCGCCACGCCGCTGATCGTGCCCGCCATCACGCTCGCCTATGGCTGGCGCATGGCCTTTATCGCGACGGGGGTGATCAGCCTCGTCTGGCTGGTCGCGTGGCTGGCCTTCTATCGCCGGCCGGAGCAGCACGCGAAGGTCGCGCCGGCCGAGCTCGCGCTGATCCGCAGCGACCCGGTCGAGGTCGCCGGCAAGGTGCCCTGGCTGCGCCTGTTCGCGGTGCGCGAGACCTGGGCCTATGTCGTGCCCAAGTTCCTGACCGACCCGATCTGGTGGATGTTCCTGTTCTGGCTGCCGGACTTCCTCGGCAAGCGCTACGGCCTCGATCTCACGTCGTTCGGCATCCCGTTGGTGGTGATCTACCTGCTCTCCGACGCGGGCAGCGTGGCGGGCGGCTGGGCCTCGTCGCGGCTGCTCCAGCGCGGCTGGTCGGTCAACGCCGCGCGCAAGGCGACGATGCTGGCGTGCGCGCTCGCCGCCGTGCCGATCGTCACCGTCCAATATGTCGACCGGCTGTGGCTCGCCGTGCTGCTGATCGGGCTCGCCACCGCCGCGCACCAGGCCTTCTCCGCCAACCTGCTGACCCTGCCCTCGGACCTGTTCCCGCGCCGCGCGATCGGATCGGTGGTCGGCATCGGCGGCACCGCGGGCGCGATCGGCGGCATGCTCATCGCCAAGTTCGTCGGCTATGTGCTCGACCTGTCGGACAGTTACGCGCCGATCTTCGCGGTGGCGGGCTCGGCCTATCTGCTCGCGCTGCTGGCGATCCACGTGATCAGCCCGCGGCTTCAGCCGACCCGCTCGTTCGGTACGGTCATATGATGACTCGCCTTGCCGGACGCCGCGAAGCTTTGTACCGGGGAACGACCGATCACCGGCGTCGGCGCTCCAGCGCAGCGGCCGGCAGGGCATGGCCACCATTGATGAACGATATGACGCCCAGCGACCCGCCCCGCGCCCGACGCCGCCCCTCGCTGGTCGACGCCGCGTGCGAGCATATCCGCGCGAGCATCCGGGACGGGGAACATTGGCCCGGCTCGCAATTGCCGACCGAGGCGGTGTACGTCGAGTCGCTCGGCGTGAGCCGCACGGTGGTGCGAGAGGCGGTCGCGCGGTTGGCGGCGGAGGGGCTCGTCGAGGCGCGTCAGGGCAAGGGCGTCTTCGTCAGCGAGACGGCGCGCTACCAGGCGTTCCAGGTGACGCGCGAGGAACTCGACAACCTCGACGACGTGATCCAGCTGCTCGAGCTGCGCCTCGGCGTGGAGACCGAGATGGCGGGGCTGGCGGCGGAGCGGCGCAGCGAAGTGGATCTGATGGACATGCGCCGTCAGCTCCGCATCCTCGGCCAATCCGACATTGGCATGGATCGCTCCGTCACCGCCGACGTCGCCTTCCATCGCGCGATCGGCAAGGCGAGCGGCAACACCTATTACGGCAAGCTGATCGAGTTCCTCGGCGTGCGGCTGGTGCCGCCCCGCTCGGTCTATCTGCGCCAGAGCGACGCCTATATGGACGACGCCTATCGCGCCGTGATCGGGCAGGAGCACGAGGCCATCCTCGACGCCATCGCGGCGCGCGACGCCGAGCGCGCGCACGCCGCGGCGCGCACGCACATGAGCGAGAGCCTCAAGCGGCACCGCGAGATCAAGCGCCTGGCCAAGAAATAAGCGACGACGACCGGCGTCCTAGCCGGCGATCGCGCACGCGAAGCATAGTCATACTATGTCATATGGGAGAGGGAACATGAAGAAGGGCTATCGCTACGGCTCCGTCGCCCTGATCGCGTTGGTGATGAGCGACGGCGCGCGCGCGCAGACCGGCGCCGCCCCGCCCGAGGTGCCGGCGGGCAGCGTGCCCGATACCGCCCCCGTCGCCGCCGACGCCGCGCCCGCCGCGGGCGCGCCGCAGGACGCGGTCGCCGACATCGTCGTCACCGGCATCCGCCAGAGCCTCGCGCGCGCCGCCGAGATCAAGCGCCAGTCGGTCAACGTGGTCGATTCGATCGTCGCGGAGGACATCGGCAAGCTGCCCGACCTGACCACCGCCTCGGCGCTCCAGCGCGTGCCCGGCGTTCAGGTCGTGGTCGGCGGCAACAACGAGATCGTCGGCGCGCGCATCCGCGGTCTGGAAGACATCGTCACCACGCTCAACGGCCGCGAGATCTTCACCGGGGTGGGGCGCGGCTTCTCGTTCCAGGACCTGCCTGCCGAGGCGCTGGCCGGGGTCGACGTCTACAAGTCCAACTCGGCCGACCGGATCGAGGGCGGCGTCGCCGGCGGCGTCAACATGCGGCTGCGTCGCGCGCTGGACTTCAAGGAGTTCACGCTCGCGGGCAGCGCGCGCGCCACCTATGCGAAGGAGGCCGGCTCCGACGACACGATCAACCCCGCGGTCAGCGCGCTGATCGCGGACCGCTGGTCGACCGGGATCGGCGACGTCGCCGCGATGCTCGGCCTGTCGTACCAGCGCAATGAATATGCGCGGCCGATCGCTTGGAACGACTGGACCCGCAGCACCAACGCCGCCCCCACCTCGACCACGCCCAATCTGCAAGCGCCCACCGGCTTCGCCGCGGGTACCGAGTTCGGCCATTATGAGCGGCCGCAGGCGAACGTCTCGCTCGAATGGGCGCCCGACAACGACACGACCTTGTACGTCGAGGGACTGTTCGCGGGCTATCGCGGCAACGTCCTCCAGGCCCGCCCCACCTTCCGCGCTTTCACCGGCACGTCGTTCACGGCGACGGCGGGCGACCGGTGCGAGGACTTCGGCGTCGGGCCGGACGGCTATTATTCCGGCAACCTGCGCACGCCCGAGAACCCGCGCGGCACCGGCACGGTCCAGAACCTCTGCAACGCGACGGGCTATACCGCGCGCGACGTGGAATATTACACCGCCACCGTGGCCAACCGCGCGCGCACCGACATCTTCGTCGCGGCGACCGGCTTCAACAAGACGATCGGCGCGCTGACGTGGAACACCGACATCTCCTACGAGCTGTCGAAGAACCGCAACGACAGCTTCCGCGTCGACGTCGGCAAGCGCATCGCCGAGCTGATCCAGGAGCGCGACGTCGATCACGAGGTGCGCGCCACCACGCCGGGCAACCCGATGAACGACCCCGCCGGCCTCGCCTTCACCAACGGCATGACCGAGGACATCAACCGCAGCAAGGGGACGCTGTGGGCGGTGATGAGCGACGCCAAATACGACTTCGACGGCGTGCTCGACTATGTTCAGGCCGGCGTCCGCGTCGCCAAGCGGGTCGCCTCGTTCGAACAATATCTCGGTGGCCCGCCGGCGCCCGGGGGCTCGTTTGCCACGCCGGTGGCCGGCGCGGGCCTGCCGTCCGACCTGCTGGTCTCGGCGCCGGGCGTGCCGCAGATGAATGACGGCGCCACCTATCTGCAGGTCGATCCTGACTATCTGCTCGACGAGGGCTTCAAGCGCCAGCTGCGCACCTTGTACCGCATCTCTCCGGAGCGCCCCGGCTTCGATCCGACGCGCGACTATGACGCGCGCGAGAAGAACTATGCCGGCTTTCTCCAGGCGCGCTACGCGCTGTCGCTGTTCGGCGCGCTCTCGATCGACGGCCTGGTCGGCGCGCGGCTGACCCGCACCGACCGCCGCATCGTCGGCGCCGGGCGGGTCACCGATCCTGCGACCAGTACGTCACGCGTGGTCGTGGTCGACCGCACCACCAGCGACACCGACCTGCTGCCCAACGCCAGCGCGCGTCTCGACTTCGGCGGCGGGCTGCAATCGCGCTTCAATTATTCGAAGACGCTGTCGCGCCCGAGCTTCTCCCAGCTCAACCCGGGGCTGAGCTACGTCGTCTCCTACGTCAACACGATCCAGAACTCGGGCTCGGGCGGCAACCCCGACCTGCGACCGCAGAAGGCCGACAGCTTCGATGCCTCGCTCGAATATTATTTCGGCCGCAGCAATTACGTGTCGGCGGTCGCCTTCTATCGCGACATCACCGACCGCGTCGTCACCGGCACCGAGGCGCGGACGATCGACGGGCTGCAATATGTCATCTCCACGCCGCGCAACCTCGGCTCCGCCACGATCAAGGGCGTGGAGGTCAGCGGCCAGCTCTTCCTCGACTTCCTGCCCGAGGGGCTGGACGGGATCGGCGTGCTGGGCAATTTCACCGTCATCGACAGTGAGGTGACGACGCCCGGCGACCGCCTCCAGGGACTGTCGCTGCTCGGCGTGTCGAAGTATAATTACAACGCCGGTCTGGTCTATGAGAAATACGGCGTCTCCGCCCGCGTGATCTACACCTATCGCTCGCGATATTACGACGCCGACATCACCAACGGCCTGTCGCTGCGCCCGATCGACATTCCCGTGGGCCTCAACGGCATCCGCGCCGCGGGGCGGCTCGACTTCGGCCTGAACTATGACCTGACCGACCACATCACGATCAACGTGGCGGGCACGAACGTCACGGGGCAGCGGACGCGCTCGTTCGAGTCGCGCCCCGACTTCGTGCGCGAGGTGCGCAACGACGACACGACCTACTCGCTCGGCGTACGGTTCAACTTCTGAGATGGGGAGCAAGATGATGGCACGCAGGCGCGCTCGAGGATGGATGGGGCTCGCGCTGGTCGCGGCCGCGGCATCGCTGCTCCCGCCCGCGGTCGCCGCGCAGGCGACCAGCGGCTTCCGCTCGTCGGGCAAGGCTCTGGCGGGTGACGTTCGCGTCGCGCGTACCGCCGCGGCGGTGACCGTCGACTGGCCCTCGGACGCGCGCGGCGAGCGCACCCGGCTGACGCTCTCGCTCGACCGCGCGCGCCCGCTGATCGAGAGCGTCGCGGTCGGCGGCAAGGTGGTGATGGCGGGCGTGGATCCCGCCGGCGTGGTGACGGTCGGCACGCGCGACCTGAAACAGGGCTGGACGATCTTCTTCGACAATCCCCGCAAGAAGCCGTTCGAGGCGTTCCCGCTCACGCTCGGGCGCGAGCGTGTCGCGGTGGAGCGCAGCGGCGCGCACACGCGCATCGTCGTCGACGGCGCACGCGCGGGGCCGTTCGCCGGCAGCTTCACCTTCACCGTCTATCCCGGCTCGCGGCTGATCCGTGCCGCCATGGTGATGTCGACCGAGCGCCCGGCCACCGCCTATACGTTCGACGCGGGGTTGAGCGTCGCCTCGGGCACGGCCCCGCCGTGGCAGTCGGTCGCCTACACCGACCTGTCGGATCGCATCGTCCGCCACCAGGGAGAGGCGGCGAGCGCCGACGCCACCTCGCCACAGGTGCGCGGGCGCATGATCGTGGCCGAGCAGGCGGGCGGCGGCGCGATCGGCATCGTCCCGCCGCCGCACCAATATTACTACCCGCTCGATTATGCCAACAATGACAATGCCGCCTGGTACGGCAGCGACTATCGCGTGCTCACCGGTCGTACCGGGCTGGGCGTGCGCCAGACGCTCGAGGGCGATCGCCGCTGGGTGCCCTGGGTCAACGCGCCCGAGAAGAGCGTGCAGGACATGGGCATCTTCTATCTGCCCGATCCCGGCGACGCCGCCAGCACCACCGCCGCGGCGATGGCGCTGACGCGCGGCGACCGTTTCAAGTCGCTGCCCGGCCATCGCACCTTCTCGAGCCACTATCACGTCGAGCACGCCGCCGATTTCCTCAACCAGGCGCGTTTCCAGCAGAGCCGCGGCGTGCCGGCCGGGCTCGAGACGCCCGCCTTCGTCACCCGCTTCAAGGACATGAACGTCGAGATCGTGCATCTCGCCGAGCTGCATCTGTCGCGCGAGGACCTCGATCGCGCCGGTGACCGCCTGACGCTGCTGAGGACGATCCACGACGAGACCGCCCGCCTCTCGGACGATCGCCTGTTGCTGCTGCCGGGCGAGGAGCCCAACGTCCATCTCGGCGGCCATTGGCTCAGCCTCTTCCCCAAACCGGTCAACTGGACGCTCGACCGTCAGCCCGGCCAGCCCTTCGTCGAGGACGATCCGGTCCGCGGCAAGGTCTATCACGTCGGCTCGTCCGCGGACGTGCTCGCGCTGATGAAGGCGGAGAACGGACTGATGTGGACCGCACACCCGCGGATCAAGGGCTCGCTCGGCTTCCCCGACAAATATCGCGCCGAGCCCTTCTTCCGCAGCGATCGCTTCCTCGGCGGCGCGTGGAAGGCGATGCCGGCGGATTATTCCCAGCCCTATCTCGGCGCGCGCGTGCTGGGTCTGCTGGATGACATGAACAATTGGGCCGCCGATGCGAGCGAACGCAAGTTCGCCCCCGGTGAGGTCGACGTGTTCCAGCTGACCCGCGACAGCGAGCTATACGCCCATATGAACATCAACTACCTGCGCCTGCCCGGCGCGCTGCCGACGCACGCGGGCGGCTGGTCCGCGGTAACCGAGGCGCTGCGCGCGGGCCACTTCTTCACGACCACGGGCGAGGTGCTGGTGAGCGACTTCACGCTCGACGGCGCGCGCAGCGGTGACGAGGTCGCGTCACGTGGCCGCGCGACCTTGCGCGCCACGGTGGAGGGCACCTTCCCGCTCGCCTATGCGCTCATCGTCAGCGGCGACGGCGAGAAGGTCTACCGCGAGCGCGTCGACCTGACCGACGCGGGCGGCTTCGCACAGCGCACGATCGAGCGGCGGGTGAACGTCGCCGGTCGTCGCTGGGTGCGGCTGGAGGTGTGGGACGTCGCCGCGAACGGCGCGTACACGCAGCCGGTGTTCCTGCGCGGGCGCTGACCCCGGCTCGCCTTCTCCTCCCTCGATCACCGGACGGACGACCATGTTCGAACGCACTTATTACGCCACCCACCCCGACATGATGGAGGGCGCCACCAACGCGCAGCTGCGCGACCGCTACCTCGTGCCCGGCCTCTTCCGCGCCGGCGAGATCGTGCTGACTTACTCGCACGGGGAACGCTTCGTCATCGGCGGGGCCATGCCCGGCGAGACGCCGCTCGACCTGCCGGTGCAGACCGAGCCCGCCAGCGCGGCAGGCCACCCGCTGCTCGAGCGGCGCGAGCTCGGCGTCGTCAACATCGGGCCGCGGCCCGGCCGGGTCACGGTCGACGGCGAGGTCGTCGAACTCGACCGCTATGAGGCGCTGTACGTGCCGATGGGCACGCGCGCGGTCAGCTTCGCCGGCGAGGGCGCGCGCTTCTACCTGCTCAGCGTGCCCGCGCACGCGCCCTTCCCGCTGCGCAAGGTGACCCTGGCCGAGGCCAACCCGATGCAGCGCGGCAGCCTCGAAGGCTCCAACGACCGCACGATCTACCAACTGGTGCTGCCGCATCTGTGCGCCAGCGCCTCGCTGTGCCTCGGGCTCACCCAGCTCAAGCCGGGGTCGGTGTGGAACACGATGCCGCCGCACGTCCATGAGCGCCGCAGCGAGATCTACCTCTACTTCGACCTGGCGGAGGACCAGCGTGTGTTCCACTACATGGGCCAGCCCGACGACCTGCGCCACATCGTGGTCGGCGACGGTGAGGCGGTGATCAGCCCGCCCTGGTCGGTCCACATGGGCGCGGGCACCAGCAACTATACCTTCATCTGGGCGATGGCGGGCGAGAACCAGGATTACAATGACATGGACGTGTGCGACCTGTGCCAGCTGCGATGAGCCACCGTTCGACCGCAGCGGCAAGGTGGCGGCGGTGACGGGCGCGAACACCGGGATCGGCCGGGCGGTCGCGTCGGCGCTCGCGCCGGTCGGGCGCATCGTCGCCGAGACGGGCATGTGCTCGCCGTGGATGGCGGCTAGCTGTCGCGCTGAGCGGACGATCTCGCTGGCGCGACGTCCGCGCTTGTGGGAGCCTCCACGGACCATTTGATCGGAGGCGTGAGCGCGCACGCCGCTGGGGGTGAGATGTACCGTCTGATCGGCCTGCTGATGATCATGTTCGCCGCGACCGCGGCGAGCGCGCCGCCGCGAACCGACCGACCGGTGCGCGTGGCGATCGCCCGATTGACCCACGGCCACGTCGCCGGGCTGCTCGATCGGCGTGCCAGCGGCGACATCGAGATCGTCGGCATCTACGAGCCTGAGCGAGCCGTCGCCGCGCGCTATGTCCGCGACTATCATCTCGATTCCGCGCTGGTCCATGATCGGCTCGCCCCCATGCTGGACCGGGTACGCCCCGACGCCGTGCTGGCCTTCGGCTCGGTGGCGGAGCATCGCGCCGTGGTCGAGGCGGCGGCGCCGCGGCGGGTCCACGTCATGGTCGAGAAGCCGCTGAGCTTCGACGCGGCCGAGGCCGATGCGATGGCAGCGCAGGCTAGGCGGCACGGCATCCAGCTGCTCACCAATTATGAGACGAGCTGGTATCCAAGCCGCTCGGCGCTGGGCCGAGCGCTCGCCGCGGGCAGCGTCGGCGCGATCCGCAAGGCCGTGTTCCGCGACGGTCATTATGGCCCCAAGGAGATCGGCGTACAGCGCGAGTTCCTCTCCTGGCTGGTCGACCCGAGCGCCAATGGCGGTGGCGCGATCGTCGATTTCGGCTGCTACGGCGCGAACCTGATGACCTGGCTGATGAAGGGGAGGACACCGACCAGCGTCACCGCCGTGACGCAGCGGCTCAAGCGCGACCCGACCTATGCGCGGGTCGACGACGAGGCGACGATCGTGCTGACCTATCCCGACGCCACGGCGATCCTGCAGGCGTCGTGGAACTGGCCCGACCATCGCAAGGACATCCAGCTCTTCGGCGACACCGGCGTGTTGTCGACACCCGATGCGAGGACGCTGGTGCTGCGGCGGCGCGGCGAGACGGCGGACCGCCCGCTCGCTACGCCGGCACCCGCGTTCGCCGACCCGTTCGCCTTTCTCGCGGCCGTCGTGCGCGGACGCGCCACGGTGGCCGACACGGACCCCTCCTCGCTCGCCAACGCGCTCGTCGTGGCGCGCATCCTCGATGCCGCGCGACGCTCGGCCGCGACCGGACGAACGGTGACCCTCGGTCGCGACTGACGCGGAGAGCGGGAGAGAGGCCCGCCGGCGCGCGCCGCGACCCGTGCTGGCGTTCTGGCCACGATGCGGTAGGGACGCCCCATGGCCCCGCCCCATCTTCCCGCCGCCGGTCCGCGCCGCTGGACCGCGCGGCGCTACCGCGCGCTGCTGCGGGCGCAAGGGCCGCGCTCGGTGCGCTTCCGCGCGCGCCTCGCGATCCTGGCCGGCGCGGTGGCGATCGGGGCCGCGGCCACGTTGTTCGCGCTCGCCGCCGACTGGGCCGGCGGGTTGTTCGCTTCCTCGGCGCGGCAGTTTCGCTACGCGCCGCTGCTGACCACGCCGCTGCTGTTCGCCGCCCTGGTGTGGCTGACGCGGCGGCTGGTGCCGCTGGCGCGTGGCTCGGGGATCCCGCAGGTGATCGTCGCGCAGCAGGATCCGGAACGCGCCACCGGCTCGCTGGTGTCGATCCGCACCGTCGCGGGCAAGGCGCTGCTGACGCTGGCGGCGGTGCTCGGCGGCGCCTCGGTCGGCCGCGAGGGGCCGACGGTGCAGATCGCCGCCGCGGTGATGGGGCTGACCCATCGGCTGCTGCGCGTGCCGCTCAGGGGGGCGGTGCTGATCGCGGGCGGTGCGGCGGGCGTGGCGGCGGCCTTCAACACGCCGCTCGCCGGGCTGCTGTTCGCGATCGAGGAGCTTGCCTCCGCCTATGAGCAGCGGGTGACGCTGCTGGTGATCGCCGCGATCGTGATCGCGGGCATGGTCGCGCAGTCGGTGCAGGGGGATTACGTCTATTTCGGCGTGATCGGCGCGCATCTGGCGCTCGGCCCGGCGCTGCTGGCGGTCCCCGTCGCCGGGATCGCGGGCGGGCTCGCGGGCGGACTGTTCGCCCGGCTGATGCTGGCGCTCGCCGTGGGCGGTGGGCGCGTGGCGGGCTGGTCGAAGCGGCGGCCCGTCCTGTTCGCGGGTGCGTGCGGCTTGGTCGTCGGCGCGCTCGGCGTGGCGACCGGCCTGACCTGGGGCACCGGCTATGAGGCGGCGCGCACGATGATCATCGGGGTGGACGCGCCGCTCTGGTTCGGTCCCGCCAAATTCCTCGCCACCCTCGCCACCGCGGTCGCGGGACTGCCCGGCGGCATCTTCGCGCCGTCGCTGGCGGTCGGGGCGGGGCTCGGCAACCTGCTGCGCCCGCTGTTCCCGGACGCGCCCGCCTCCGCGATCGTGATCCTGGGCATGGTCGGATACTTCGCCGGAGTCGTGCGCGCGCCGCTGACCGCGGTGATCATCCTCTCCGAGACGACCGCCAGCCGCGGCCTGATGCTGCCGATGTTCGCCGCCGCCTTCCTCGCCGACGGGGCCAGCAGCCTGGTCTGTCGCGAGAAGCTCTATCACGGCCTGTCGAGAGCCTTCGATCGGCCATGACGCGTCGTCGTTCGCCCGTCTGCTGCTCGCGCGTCGCGCGTCACCTTTTCCGCTGTCATGCTGAGGCGGCGCGTCGCCCGCTCCACATCGGGCCGGGCCTGAACCTTGCCGCGACGGCGGGAGTGGACTCTCGCGCTCTCTCCCCTCGGTGACGAGCCCCTCTCGCCGCGCCGCGACTACAGGCGATCGCGGAGACGGTCGCTCGTTCATGTGATGTCGGCAGGCACCTGAGGACACGGCCGCTTCCAATCGTTATGAGCCCGGGATGGCCCGGCTGCTCCTGTTCAACAAACCCTATGGGGTCTTGTCGCAATTCACCGATCGCGGAACGCCGGTGGCTCGCTCGACCCTGTCGGACTACATCGCGGCGAAAGGCGTCTACCCTGCCGGACGGCTCGATCGGGACAGCGAGGGCCTGCTGCTGCTGTGCGACGACGGGCGGTTGCAGGCGCGGATCGCCGATCCGCGCTTCAAGATGCCCAAGACCTATCTGGTGCAGGTCGAAGGCGACCCGCAGGAAAGCGAGCTGGAGCGCTTGCGGCAGGGCGTCCGGCTGAACGATGGCATGACCCTGCCCGCTGCCGTCGCTCAGATCGCGGCGCCCGACCTATGGCCGCGTGATCCGCCGATCCGCCAGCGAAAGGCCATCCCCGACCATTGGCTGCAGATCACCATCCGCGAGGGCCGCAACCGGCAAGTGCGCCGGATGACGGCGGCCGTGGGCCTGCCCTGCCTGCGTCTGGTCCGCTGGTCGGTGGGCGACTGGTCGGTCGCCCGGATCGCGCCGGGCCAGTTCGAAGAATATGTTCAATCGTCAGGGTTCTGAGCTTCAGTGAATTACCGCCACTCGTTCCACGCCGGCAACAGCGCCGATGTCGTGAAGCACAGCGTGTTGATCGCCCTCGTCCGGGCCTTGCAGCAGAAGCAGGGCGCGCTGACCCTCATCGACACGCATGCCGGCTCCGGGCTCTACGACCTCGGCGGCGAGCAGGCCCAGCGCACGGGGGAGGCCGCTCACGGCGTGCTGCGGATGTTCGCCGACCCGAACGCCGCGTTCGACGACTATCGCGCCATCGTGCGCGCGGTGAATGTCGGGGCGGAGCCGCGTCTCTATCCGGGCTCGCCGCAGGTCCTGGCGCAGCTGGTGCGCCCGCAGGACGTGCTGATCCTGAACGAGAAGCATCCTGAGGACGCCGACGTGCTGCGCGGCGTGATGCGCGCCACCGGTGCGGCCGTGCATCAGCGCGACGCCTACGAGCTCTGGCTGGCGATGCTGCCGACCCGCACCGGTCGCGGTGTCGTGCTGGTGGATCCGCCCTATGAGCAGACGGACGAGCGGGCACGCGTCACCGCCACCCTCGCCGCCGCACACCGCAAATGGGCGCATGGCGTGACGGTGATCTGGTATCCGCTGAAAGACCGGGCGACGCATCAGCGATGGAAAGCCCATCTGCGCCAGCTCCGCATAGCGAAGTTCATGTCTATCGAGCATTGGCTGTATGACGCCGATCAGCCCGGTATCTATAACGGCTCGGGTCTCTTCATCATCAATCCGCCCTATGCCTTCACGCAGGGGCTGCCGCCGTTGTTGGAGGCCCTCCGCGGGGCGCTGGCGCCGGAAGGGCATCGCGGCACGATCACCGCCGACTGGTTAGACGGTCAGGGATGAGCCTCGCACCGGGTGGGGCGCCCGGTGCTGACCGTGCGGCTGGTCCGCTCTGGTGTGATCGGCGGGCCGGCTGCGATCGTTGACGTGGCGCGCGATCGGGCCGGGGGATCGGGTACGCTCAGAATGGTTGCTTCAAGATGTGCGGCCGATCGCGCGCCAGCGAGACGAGCGTCTCCCCCAGCAACCCGTTGGCCCAAGCGAACCACGGTCGCGTGAACCGCGCGGGATCGTCCTTGTGGAAGGTCTCGTGGACGAAGCCGGTGTCGGCGTCCGTATCGCGGATCGACTTGAGGCACGCGCGAGTCAGCGCGTCGTCACGGCTGGAGGCCCCGCGCACCAGCGTCGCCATCGGCCAGATCAGGTCGAAGCCAGCGTGCGGCCCGCCCAGCCCCTCGCCGGCACGACCGCGCACGAACCACGGATTGCGCTCGCTCCACGCCGCCGCCTCGGTGCGGCGCCAGAGCGGATCGTCGAGCGACGCGCAGCCGAGGAACGCCAGGCCCGAGAGCGAGAGCTCGCAGCAATCGTCCATGAACAGCGCGTTGCCGAAGCCGTCGACCTCGAACGCCCAGACCTCGCTCCCGTCCGCCAGCCGCATGCGGCCGTGCGCGGCGAGCGCGGCCTCGATCTCCGCCGCCAGCGCGGCGGCGTCGGCGGCGAGCGCGGTGTCGCCGCGCGCCTCGGTCGCGACCGTGGCGAGCTCACGCAGCGTGCGCGCGGCGAAGATGTTGGCGGGGATCAGGAACGGCAGGATCGTCGCGTCGTCGGACGGGCGGAAGCTCGAGTGGATCAGGCCGACCTTGCGCGTCGGATTGCCGACGCTCCACAATTGCGTCTCGGTCGGCTGCACGCTGCTGCGCTGGAAGTGATACGGGCCGGACCCGTCGCGGCGCTGCTGCTCGCGGAAGGTGCGGACGATCGCGCGCGCCGACTCCGCCCATTCCGCGGTGAAGGGCGCGCGGTCCTTGGTCGCGCCCCAATAGCTCGACGCGAGCCGGAGGACGTAGCAGAGCGAGTCCACCTCCCACTTCCGCTCCGCCACGCCGGGCTTCATCTCCGTCTGGTCGTGCTGCGACGAGTCGAGGTCGGTGCGCCCGCCCGGATCCTGCAGGAAGGCGTTGGCATAGGGATCGATCAGCACGCAGCGCGCCTGCCGCGCGATCAGCCCGCGGAACAGCCGGGTCAGCGCCGGGTCGCCTTTGGCGAGATGGAGATAGGGGCGGAGCTGTGCCGAGGAGTCGCGCAGCCACAGGCACGGGATGTCGCCGGTGATGACGAAGGCATCGTCGTCGGTGACCGACAACACCGTCGTGTCGAGCGTGTTCGGGTAGCAATTCTCGAACATCCACGCGAGCTTCGGGTCCGCGATCCGCCGCTTCACCCGCACGATCTCGCGCTCCACCGCGGCGCTGTGGAAGCGGCGCTCGGACAGCGGCGGGCGCTTCGACGGTCGCGCCGCCGTCGCTGCCCAGGCCGGGCGGGTGGCGGCGAGCGCTGCCGGCGCCGCCAGCAGGGTGCGTCGGTCGAGCCCCAGCGTCGCGCCCGCTCCGGCGCCGTGTCGACCGTCCATGCTCAACCCTCCTCGTCTGCCAGACCGCACTGCATCGGCGCGCGCCTCTCATCCGCGTGATTAGCATAGCCGCGCCTTAATCTTCCACCTACTTTCTTTTTGATTGCTGTGTTCCCGTCCTCGTGTCACATCGCCCTCGATCACCGGCAGCACCGGGGCAGAGCAGGAGAGAGACATGCACCCGACGCGACGCGCCGTGATGGGCGCCGCCGCCGCGCTGACGATCGGCGCACCCGTCGCTGCCGCCGCCCCCGGCGGCTTCGTCAGCCAGCGCCCACCGGTGGCGAAGCGCCGCTTCGTCAGCGCGGCGGTGGAGCGCGAGCTCAGCCGCCTCAAGGCCCGGATCGCCGACCCAGAGCTCGCCTGGATGTTCGAGAATTGCTATCCTAACACGCTCGACACCACCGTCTTCACCGGCACGATCGACGGCAAGCCCGACACGTTCGTGATCACCGGCGACATCGACGCGATGTGGCTGCGCGACAGCGCGGTGCAGGTCGAACCCTATCTGCATCTCGCCCGAAGCGACGCGCGGCTGCGCGCGATGCTGCACGGGCTGATCCAGCGCCAGGCGCGCTGCATCCTGATCGATCCCTATGCCAACGCGTTCGTCCGCGACCCCGGCGCGCGCTCCAACCTCGACTCCGCCACGCTCGACGACACCGAGATGCGGCCGGGCGTGGCGCAGCGCAAATGGGAGATCGACTCGCTGTGCTACCCGATGCGGCTGGCGCACGATTACTGGGCGATCACGCGCGACCGCGCTCCCTTCGACGAGCTGTGGCGCCGCTCAGCCGCGCTGATCGTCGAGACGTTGCGGGTGCAGCAGCGCAAGGAGGCGCCGGGGCCGTATCGCTACCAGCGGCTCACCAAGATCCCGACCGACAGCCTGATGCTGGACGGCTATGGCCCGCCCTCGAACAAGGTCGGCCTGATCCACTCGGCCTTCCGCCCCTCGGACGACGCCTGCGTCTACCCCTTCCTCGTCCCCGCCAATTTGTTCGCGGTGTCGAGCCTGCGCCAGGTCGCGCGCGTCCACCGCGAGGCGCGCGGCGACGCCGCCGCCGCGCGCGAGGCGGAGGCGCTGGCGGACGAGGTCGAGGCCGCGCTCCGCGCGCACGCGATCGTGCCCGACGGGCGCGGCGGACAGGTCTGGGCCTATGAGGTGGACGGCTTCGGCAACTGGCTGTTCGCCGACGACGCCGGGATCCCGAGCCTCTACGGCCTGCCGCTGATCGAGGCGGCGTCGGTCGATGACCCGCTCTACCAGCGCACCGCCGCGCTGGCGTGGAGTCCGCGCAATCCGTTCTTCGTGCAGGGCAGCGCCGCGAGCGGCATCGGCAGCCCGCATATGGGGCTCGACAAGGTGTGGCCGATGGCGCTCATCGCGCGCGCGATGGTGACGCGCGAAGAGGGCGTGGTGCGCGACTGCCTGCGCACGCTCAAGGCGACCCACGCCGGTACCGGCTTCATGCATGAATCTTTCCACAAGGACGATCCGGCGCGCTTCACCCGCGCGTGGTTCGCCTGGGTCAACGGCATGTTCGGGCAGATGATCGGCGCGGTCGACGCGCGCTACCCGCGGCTGCTCGCCGAGCGGTTCTGAGGCGGATCGGAGGTCAAGAAGAGGCTGGACGATCCTTCGTGGAATGAATGCTTCCTGCCTCTACCGTCATCCCGGACTTGGTCCGGGATCCACCGTCCCGCAAACTCCTCAAAGCGTTGGTTTTGCGGAAGAGTGGATCCCGGACCAAGTCCGGGATGACGGCAGGTGAAGAATGTCCCGGTGCTTCGCAGAGGGATGCTGAAGGGAGAGGATGAGGTGGATCAGCCTCGACGGTCCACGCGGCTCAGTCGTCCGCTGACAGGAAGACGAGGTCGTTGAAGGGCAGGATCGCCGCGCCGATCGCTGGCGCGTCGGCGGCGAGCTGCGCGGTCAGCACGGGCGCGGCGGGTACCACCGGATCGTCCACCGCGTCGCGGTGCCGCTCGATCGCGGCGGTGAGTTCGTCGATCAGTGGCACCGGCAGCCGCCCGCCGATCACGATCGCGCCCGGATCGATCAGGCAGCTGATCGTCGCGATCGGCCCCGCCAGCGCCGCGGCGGCGCGCTCGATCCAGCCGCGGATCACCGCGCTCGCGGCGGCGTCGGCGCTCGCCAGCGCGGCGGGCGCGATCGGCGCGAGGCCGTGCGCGGCGAGATCGGCCTTGAGCGCCGAGAGCGAGACGATCGACTGGAGCGGCGCGCCGGCGCGATCGGTCAGGAAGCCGATCCGCCCGGCGCGGCCGGTCGCGCCATGGTGATAGTTGCCGGCGACGACCAGCCCGCCGCCCAGTCCCGCCGAGAGCAGGACGTAGAAGAAGCTGCGGTGCGTCAGCCCGCTGCCGAAACGCGCCTCACCGATCGCCGCCGCCGCCGCGTCATTCTCGGTGATCACCGGCCACGTCCCGAGTGGCGCGAGCAGCGCGGGCAGGTCGACGCTGTCCCACTCGGCATAAGCGCGCGGCAGGCCCGGCAGGTCGACGTGCCCGAGCCCGCCCGGCAGCGCGACGCCCATGCCGAGCACGCGGTCGCGCTCGATCAGCCCCTCGCCGAGTAACGTGGCGAGGGCGTCGCCGATGAAGGCGGAGACCGCGCGCGGCGCGGCGAAGTCGATCTCCTGCGTGTAGCGCGCGCGCACCGCGCCGGTGAGATCGAGCGCGACCAACGTGATATGGTCACGGTCGATGTTGACGCCGTAGCTGAAGCAGCCGTCGGGGTTCACCGCGAAGCGGATCGCGGGCATGCCGCGCACGCCGGTGCGCCGGCCCTTCTCGAACACGAAGCCGCGGTCAGTCAGCCGCTGGGTGATGTTCGCGATCGCCGCGGGCGACAGGCCGGTCTGCTCCGCGAGCTGGAGCCGCGTCGACTCGCCGGCGCGCAGGATCGCTTCGAGCACGAGCCGCTCGTTGCGCTCGCCCGCGCGCGCCGGGTTGGTGCCGTGCAGCGTCCGCTGGCCATTTCCGCTCGCTCCCGTCGCATGAGGTGGCAGGGGCAACAAGGGTCTCCGGAATGGGTGCGGGGAAACGGTCTTTCACAGGTAAACGCCGCGCGCATCAGGCACAACTACTGCTCTGCATCAAACTTACACCTACTTTCTTTTTTAATTGACGCGCTCGCCGGTTCGCGGGAAAGAACGGCGACTGCCCCGATCGCGGCGCGCCTCTGCGAGGGCGTGACACAGAGCGCGACACGGTGAGGCAGGAGGGAGAGGGTGGCGCGATCGCATCGCGTCGCCTCCGGTCGGGAGGAGCGTGCCATGGGCAGTGCAGCACCGCGCGCGCGCCTGTTGTTCACCGCCTTCGCGGTGTCGCTCTCCGGGCTGCTCTTCGGCTTCGACACCGCGGTGATCGCGGGCGTGACCGGCGCGTTGCGCGCGCAGTTCGGCCTGTCGCCCGCCGCGCTGGGCGCGACGGTCTCGTCCGCGCTGCTCGGGACCATGGTCGGCGCCGCACTGGCCGGCGTGTACGGCGACCGCCGCGGCGCACGGGCCGGCCTGCGGCTCGCCGCCGCGCTGTACCTCGTCTCCGGCCTCGGCTGCGCGCTGGCGTGGGACTGGGGCGCGCTGATCCTGTTCCGCGTCATGGCCGGCGTCGCGATCGGCGCCTCCTCGGTGCTCGCGCCGGTCTATCTCGCCGAAGTGGCGCCGCCCGCGCGCCGCGGCGCGATCGTCGGCAGCTTCCAGGTCAGCATCGTCACCGGCATCCTGCTCGCTTATGCCAGCAACGCCGCGGTCGGCGCGCTGCTGGCGGGCGCGGCGGCGGCGTGGCGGTGGAAGCTCGGCCTGACGGCGTTGCCCGCGGCGCTGTTCCAGCTGCTGCTCGTCGCGGTGCCCGACAGCCCGCGCTGGCTGATGCTGCGCGGCCGGCGCGACGAGGCCGCGGCGGCGGCGCTGCGGCTCCACGGCGATCCCGCGGTCGAGGTGCCCCCTGCCCCAGCGTCGCGCGCGGTGTCGCTGGCGTCGCTGTGGCGCGAGGCACCGCGACCGATGATCCTGGCGATCGTGCTGGGCGCGCTCAACCAGCTCACCGGCATCAACGCCATCCTCTATTATCTCAACGACATCTTCGCCGCGGCCGGGTTCCGCCAGGTCTCCGCCGACCTGCAGTCGATCGCGGTGGGCGCGGCCAATCTCGTCTTCACGCTGGTCGGCATGGCGCTGATCGACCGGCTCGGCCGCCGCCCGCTCCTCCTCGCCGGCGGCGCGGCCATGGCGGTGCTGCTGTGCGCCGCGACCGCGATCATGCTCGGTGTCCTGCCGCGCGCGCTGATGCTGGCGGTGCTGGTCGGCTTCATCGCCGCCTTCGCCACCTCGCAGGGCGCGGTGATCTGGGTCTATCTCAGCGAGATCTTCCCCGCGCACGCGCGCGCCGCCGGCCAGGCGCTGGGCGCGGGCACGATCTGGCTGTTCGACGCGTTGGTCGCCGCGATCTTCCCCGTCGCCGCCGCCGCGTCGCCGGCCGCGCCGTTCCTGTTCTTCGCGGCGTGCATGGCGGCGCAGTGCGTGCTGGTGTTCCGCTGGTTCCCCGAGACGCGCGGCGCCTCGCTCGAGCAGATCGAGCGGCAGATGCGCGGCGCGGCGGAGCCGGCGCGATGACCGCCTATCTCGCGGTCGACGTCGGCGGCTCGCACATCGCCTGCGCGCGTGTCCGTGGCGGCACGGTGGAGGGACGGCGCGAGCTAAAGTTGACCGCGCCGTCCTCGCTCGCGGCGGTGCTGCCGGCGCTGGAGGCGCATCTGGCGGCGCTGCGCGGGAGCGAACCCGCCGTCGGCGTGTCGATCGCCTTCCCCGGTCTGGTCGACCCGCGCTCGGGTCGCGTGGTCTCGACCCCGGCGGGCAAGTTCGAGGACGCGGTCGGCTTCGATTTCGCCGGCTGGGCGCGCGAGCGGCTCGGCCTGCCACTGATGCTAGAGGTTGACGGGCGCATGGCGCTGCTCGGCGAGCATCGCTACGGCGCGCTGCGCGACGCCGACGACGCGGTGCTGCTCAGCCTCGGCACCGGGATCGGCTCGGCCGCGCTGATGCAGGGCGCGGTGGTGCGCGGGCGCAGCGGGCATGCCTCGGTGCTCGGCGGCCATCTCACCGTCGCGATCGACGGGCCGGCGTGCCTGTGCGGCAACCTCGGCTGCGCCGAGGCGCTGGCGTCGAGCTGGGCGCTGCCGCGGCTGATCGCGGCGCTGCCGCGGCGCGGCGCGCTCCACGACCTCGCCGCGCCCGACCTCAAGGCGGTGTTCGACCTCGCGCGCGGCGGCGACGATGGCGCCGCGGCGGTGCGCACCGCCTGCCTCGCCGCCTGGGCCACTGCCGCGCTCAACCTGGTCCACGCCTATGACGCGACGCGCGTGCTCGTCACCGGCGGGGTCGCCGCGGCGGCGGAGGTGGTGCCCTACATCCAGGCGCATGTGCGGCGCCACGCCTGGTGCCTGGGCGAGCCGCCGCTGGTGCTGCGCGGCACGCTCGGCGCCGACGCCGCGCTGCTCGCCGCCACGCCGCTGTGGGAGAGCCACCGTGACCAACTATGACAAGCGGCCCGTCGTCCGCGTCGACGACGCGGCGGACGCCTGCCTAATTGGGTGGGACGCGATCCTGCCGCAGCTCGCCGCGGCGCGCGACCTCTGCGTCGAATGCTACCCCGGTGCGCCGGTCGCGGCGATCGTCGCGGTGCTGCGGCAGGCGTGGCCCGAGGCGGAGGTGGTGGACACCGCCGCGCTGTTCCGCGACCCCGCGGTGCTCGACGCCGAGATCGACGCGTTGCTCGGCGACGACCCGGTATTCGCTCGCTTCCCCGCGATCGGCATCGCCGACTTCCTCGACGCGGCCAAGGTCGCGGCGTGGCGCGCGCGGCGCGTGCCGGGACGCCGGACGGTCGTCGTCGGTCCGGGTGCCGCGGCCGTGCTGCCCGCGCGCGACCGGCTGGTCTATGTCGCGATGGCGCGCTGGGAGCTCCAGCAGCGCCAGCGCCGCGGCGAGATCGCCAGCCTCGGCGGGAGCGACCGCTCCGCGCGCGCGGCGGCGCTCTACCGCCGCGCCTTCTTCGTCGACTGGCGCGTCGGCGACGCGGTCAAATACGCGCTGCTGCCCGAGGCCGACTTCGTGGTGGAGGCGAACGGGCCGGTGCCGCGGATGATCGCGGGCGCGACCTATCATCGCGCGCTCGACGCGGTCGCTGCGCGCCCGTTCCGCGTCGTACCCTTCTTCGACGCGGGGCCGTGGGGCGGGCAGTGGATGCGGCGGACCTTCGATCTGCCCGAGGGTCCACCCAATTACGCCTGGTGCTTCGACTGCGTGCCCGAGGAGAACAGCCTGCTGCTCGGCTTCGGCGAGGAGGTCTTCGAGCTCCCCGCGCTCGACCTCGTGCGACTCCGCCCCGACGCGCTGCTCGGCGGCGACATCGTCGCGCGCTTCGGCGCCGAATTCCCGATCCGCTTCGACCTGCTCGACACGATGGAGGGCGGCAACCTGTCGCTCCAGGTCCACCCGCGCGCCGATTACGCGCGCACCGCCTTCGGCCTGCCCTACACCCAGGACGAGAGCTATTACCTGCTCGACGCCGGCGCGGACGCGTGCGTCTATCTCGGGCTCACCGACGCGGCCGAGCCCGCCGCGGTCGCCGAAGCGCTGACCGCGGCGCAGGCGGGCGGGCCGGCGCCCGACGTCGACGCGCTGGTCAACCGCCTGCCCGCACGCGCGCACGACCATTTCCTGATCCCGGCGGGCACGATCCACTGTTCCGGGCGCGACGCGATGGTGCTCGAGATCAGCGCCACGCCGTACATTTTCACCTTCAAGCTGTGGGACTGGGGGCGGCTCGGACTCGACGGTCGCCCGCGCCCGATCCACCTCGAGCACGGCCTCGCCAACGTCGACTGGACCCGCCGCGAGACGGTGACGCGCACCGAGCTGGTCAATCAGGTCACGCCCGTCGCCAGCGGCAGCGACTGGCGCCGCGAGCGCACCGGGCTGCACCCGCTCGAGTTCATCGAGACCGAGCGCGCCTGGTTCGAGACGAGTGTCGAGCTCGACACCGCGGGCACGCTCAACGTCCTCAACCTCGTCGCCGGCACGGCCGCCGTGGTGGAGAGCCCGAGCGACGTCTTCGCACCCTTCGAGGTGCATTACGCCGAGACCTTCGTGATCCCGGCGGCGCTCGGCCGCTACCGGCTGCGCTCGCTCGCGCCGCCGGGCGCGGCCTGCGCGGTGATGCGCGCCTGGGTGCGACCGATCGGCCAGTGAGAACGACAGCGACGACAAGAACGCAGGGGAGAGTGACCATGATCCAGTTGAACCAGCTCGCGCGGACCTCCGCGCTCGCGCTCGCCGCGGCCTCGCTGTGGCCCGCCGCTGCCGTGGCGCAGGACGCGCCGCCCGCCGCACCGCAGGGCCAGGCACCCGCCGAGGCCGGGCCGCCGGCCGCGGCGGACGGCGCGGTCGCCGCGGCGCCGGGCTCGGACGACATCGTCGTCACCGGGCTGCGCCGCAGCCTCCAGACCGCGCAGGCGCTCAAGCGTGACTCCGACCAGATCGTCGACGCGGTGGTGGCCGAGGACATCGGCAAGCTGCCCGACAACAACGCCTCCGAGGCGCTGGCGCGGATCACCGGCGTGCAGGTCAACCGCAGCAGCGACGAGGCCGGTGGCGTGCAGGTGCGCGGCCTGCCCAACCTGACCACCACCTACAACGGCCGCGAGATGTTCACCGCCGAGCTGCGCAACGTCGCGCTGCAGGACTTCCCCGCGGGCGCGCTCGCCGGGCTGGAGGTGTACAAGACGACCAGCGCCGACCTGATCGAGGGCGGCATCGCCGGCCTGATCAACGTGCGCTCGCGCCGCCCGTTCGACTTCGACGGTTTCCAGATCGCGGGCGCGGTGCGCGGCACCTACGGCGACCAGGCGCGCAAGTACGACCCCAATTTCAACGTGCTCGTGACCGACCGCTGGGACACGCCGATCGGCGAGCTGGGCGCGCTGGTCAACGTGTCCTACACCCAGCTCCACTATCTGACCTCGTCGCGCTACATCAACGGCAACATCGTCAGCCCGGGCGCGAACCAGCCGGTCGACGGCCCGCGCGACTTCGTGCTGCCCGAGAGCGCCGGCGTCTATTACGACCGCGGCAAGCGCTGGCGGCCGTCGGTCAACGGCACGCTCCAGTGGCGCCCTGCCCCCAACCTCGAATTCTACGTCGACGGGCTGTTCCAGGGCGCGCGGACGGACGTGGCCAACGACTTCGCCGGCTTCGACCTCGTCAACAACAACCCGGCGCTGACCAACATCGTGCGCAACGCCGCCGAGCCCGGCACGCTCGAGAGCGTCACCGTCACGCCCGATTTCGCCAACGGCCGTGGCATCGACTTCTCGCGCAGCACGCGCGCGGGGCGCACCAACGCCTATCAGGGCGCGATCGGCGGATCGTGGAAGACCGGCCGCGCGACGCTGACGACCGACTTCGCCTATACCGACTCCAAGGCCGAATATACCGACTATAACGTCGACTTCGCGCCAGCGACCGCGCAGTCGGCCGACCTCGTGTTCGACATCGGCGGGCAGGACGGTGGCGCCCAGTTCGGCCTGCCCGGCTTCGCCGCCAACGACCCCAACAGCTATATCCTGCGCGGCATCTACGACCGCCGCTCGCTGGCGACCGGCAAGGGCATCCAGTGGCGCGTCGACCTCAAGCTCGACACCGAGCTGCCCGTCATCACCCAGCTCGACGTCGGCTTCCGCCTGACCGACCGCGACGCGCGGCTGCAGAGCGGCGGGCGCTACGCGACGCTGCGCCCGCTCGGGCTGCGCCTCTCCGACATCCCCGGCGGCGACACCGGCACGCCGATCGACCGCGGCTTCCGCGGCGGGCAAGCGCCCGGGCTGAGCCAGTGGTACGCGCCGACGCGCGCGGGAATCGTCGACAACATCGAGGCGCTGCGTGACCTCGCGCGCAGCGGCCTCGACCAGATCGGCACCGCCAACGCGCAGGCCGAGCGCGCTCTGTGGAACTCCGATATTCCTGCCTACGTCCAGAACGAGCGGCTCGACGCACTGGAGAAATCCTACGCCTTCTACGGCCAGTTTCACTATGGCTTCGACGTCGGCGGCGTGCCGATCGATGGCGTGGTCGGCACGCGCATCGTCAACACCAAGGCGCAGCTGACCGGCAACGCCTTGGTCGGCGGTGTGCTTGAGACCACCACCTCGCGGCAGAACTATGTCGACGTGCTGCCCAGCGCGTCGTTCCGCGCCAAGTTCACCGATCAGCTCCAGCTCCGCCTCTCCGCCACCGAGACGCGCACCCGGCCCGAGTATAACCAGCTCAACCCGGCAGTGACGATCGGCAGCCCCGGCGTGACGCCGATCACCGGCAACAGCGGCAACATCAACCTGCAGCCGATCCTGTCGACCAACTATGACGCGTCGCTGGAATGGTATTTCTCCAAGACCGGCTCGCTGACCGGCGCGATCTTCCGCCGCGACGTGCAGGGCTTCATCACCAACCTCAACAGCCAGGTCGATCTCGGCTATCCCACACTCGTGACGGTCAACCGGCCCGAGAACGGCGGCAAGGGCCGGTTGCAGGGCGCCGAGGTGGCGTTCCAGACCTTCTTCGACTTCCTGCCGGGCGTGCTGAGCGGCTTCGGCACGCAGCTCAACGCCACCTATATCGACGCGTCGCAGGCGCTACCCGTCAGGCTCGGCGAGGCCGGGCAGGACAGCGACATCCCCGGCGTGTCGAAGTGGAGCTACAACGCGGTCGGCATCTACGAGAAGGGGCCGGTGTCGGCGCGGCTGGCGTACAACTGGCGCTCGCGCGTGACGAATTTCTTCGCCACGGACAATGCCGGCCAGCTGATCGGCGCCGAGTTCAACCGGCCGATCGAGCGGCTCGACTTCTCGCTGTCGGTCGCCGCGATCGAGGCGGTGACGCTGACCTTCGACGTCAGCAACATCACCGGCTCGCCCTATCGCGCGCTGCGCGCGGTACCGGGGCTGGCCAACGCGAGCTACCCGCGCGACGTCCGCTACGAGAGCCGCGTCTTCGCGCTCGGCGCGCGGTTCCGCTTCTGATGGCGGCGCATCCTACGCGCCGCGCGGTCGTCGGCGGCGCGCTGGCGCTCGCCGGCGCGCGCGGGAGGGCGGCGACCCTCCCCGCCCCCGATGCGCGCGCGCTCGCCTGGCACGCCGCGCTGGAGAAGGCGTTCGCGGTGGGCGACGGCACCGGGCTCTACCGCGAGTACCACCCGCCGCGCGCGGGGGACGAGCGTTACTCGACCGAATGGCCCTTCTCGCAGGCGCATATCGCGCTGCTGGACCTCGCGATGATGCCGGGCGCGGCGGGCCGCCGCTTCGCGCCCGCGCTCGCCAAGGTGCGCGCCGCGCAGCAGCGTTATTGGTCGACGACATCGACCACTGGCGTCGCGGGCCATCTCGCCAAGGTAGTGGCGCCGCTCGGTCACGGCGACGACCTCTATTACGACGACAATATGTGGGTCGGGCTCGCCGAGGTGCAGCACCACCTCTTCCGCCGCGACGCCGAGTCGCTGCGGCGGGCGCGCGCGATCTTCGCGCTGATCCGCTCGGGCTGGTCCGAGGAGAAGGGGTTGCCCTCGCCCGGCGGCGTGGTGTGGACGCAGAAAAGCGACAACGGCGATCGCAACACCGTGTCGAACATGCCCGCGGCCGAGCTCGGCGTGCGGCTGTACCTGATCACGCGCGAGCGCGCCTATCTCGACGATGCGCTGCGATACTATCGATGGACCAATGCGACGTTGCAGCGCCGCGACGGACTCTACGCCGACCATATCAATCGCGACGGCACGATCGAGCCACGCGTGTGGAGCTACAACCAGGGCGTGCCGGTCGGCGTCAACGTACTGCTGTGGCGCGCCACCGGCGAGGCGCGCTACCTCGTCGAAGCGCGCCGCATCGCCGCGGCGAGCCGCGCGCAGCTCGTCGCGGGCGGTCAGATCGACGACCAGCCCCCACCCTTCAACGCGATCTACTTTAAGAACATCCTGCTGCTCGCCGACGCGACGCGCGACCGCCGCGGCCTCGACGCGATGCGCGGTTACGCCGACCGCATGTGGCGGCGCCGGCGCAACGCCGCCGGGCTCGTCCAATTCGCCGGTCGCCGCGCCGAGCTGATCGACACCGCCGCGCTGGTGCAGGTGGAGGCGGTGTCGGCGTGGCGCCCGGCTGACTGGGCACTGCTGTACTGATGCGCGGCGCGGTCGCACTGCTCGCACTCGCCGCCGCGCCGGCGTCCCCCGCCGCGCTGCCGCCGGGATCGAGCTATGTGGCGCTGGGCAGCTCCTATGCGGCGGGCGCGCGGATCGGCGCACCGGCGCCCGCCACGCCGGTGCGCTGCGGCCAGACCGTCAACAACTATCCCCGGCTGGTCGCGGCGCGGCTCCACCTTGAACTCGTCGACGCGAGTTGCGGCGGCGCGACCACCGAGCACCTCCTCCGCGCCTGGGACGAGCTGCCCGCGCAGCTCGACCATCTCACCCCCGCGACCCGGCTGGTGACGGTGACGATCGGGGGCAATGACGTGCACCTCGTCGGCGATCTCGCCCGCGCCGAGTGCGCGCCCGCGCGCGACTTTGCGCCTCCGCGCTGCGGCCCGCCGCCCGCCCCGACCGCGGCGGAATGGACGCGGCTGGAGCGCAACCTCGCCGAGGTCGCGCGCGAGGTACGCCGTCGCGCGCCGCGCGCCCGGCTCGTGTTCGTCGACTATCTCGACATGCTGCCGGCGCGGCCCTGCGCCTCCGTCCCTTATGACGCGGCGGGACTGGCGGGGGCGCACGCGACCGTTCGCCGGCTCGCGCGCGTCACCGCGGCGGTCGCGCGGCGGGAGCGCGCGACGCTGCTGCGCGCCGGCGCGCTGTCACGCGGCCACGACTCCTGCTCCGCCGAGCCCTATGCGGTGGGGCGCTCGGACACGGGAGCGTCGTGGCACCCGACGGCCGCGGGACATGCCGCGATCGCGGCGGCGCTCGTCCGCCTGTTGGGCGAAGCGGGCTGACGCACGCGCGGACGTCGGGATCGTCCGCTGCCTCGGGTGCGAAGGTTCGATCGCAGCCGGCGCTCGCCTTTCAACGTGAGCGGGCCTCGAGCGATAGAGTAGGCAACAGCGCGCGCGAACCCCGACGTGCTCCTGCGCAGGCAGGAGCCCAGAGCGGCGAGCGGCGGCGTTGTTGGCTCTAGGCTCCGGCGTGCGCCGGAGCACCTCGCGGCCCACGTGGAGCAGACACCAGAACGGGTGACGCCGCCGGTTGCGGACCTCAGCGCTGCTTCTTCGTGATGGTCGCGGTGAAATCCGGGTCCTTCTTCGCCACCCAATCGACGAATTTGCGCACGTTCGGATGATCGAGCAGACCGCTCACGTCCATGCCGTGCCGCTGTAGTTCGGAGTTGGTGAAGTTCGCGATCAGCGTCTGCTGGCAGATCGGATGCATCGGCACGACGTCGCGGCCACCGCGGCTCTTCGGCACGGGATGGTGCCAGACGATCGTCTTGCCGGTCGGCCGCCCGCAGAGCCAGCACGGCACCGGCGCGGCCGCGACCTCATCCTCCTGCGGAAGATGATCGTAGGGATCGTGTTTGGAACGTCTGGCCATCGCTCGATCCGCCTCCACCGCGGTCGCCGGCCTGTAGCCAAGCGGTCCGGCGCATCCAATCGAAAGCTGCCGGCGCGAACTTCCAAAGGCCGAGACCGCCGATCCGCACCGGCGACCGCCACGGGCAAGCCAGCCGGTCCCGCTTACTGGCGCATCTCGTCGATGAGCCGCTCCACCTCGCGCTTGGAGCGGAAGACGATGTCGATCCAACGATCCTCGCTCGGCAGGTAGAGGCCCCATTGTTCCTCTTCGTCCGAAGAGGGGCGGCGCGCGGCGAGGTAGCGGACATGTTCTGACACATTGCCTGCTTACCCCGCCGCGCCGGCGATGGTAGCGCCACCGCGGTCCCGCGTTGGGACAGGCACCGGCATGTCGACCGGCGACGAGCGCACCCCTTGGCCGGACGGACGATCGGGACCGATGAACCAGATGGCGCGCGCCTCGTTGAGAAGGCCGCGGCAAATCAGTGAGTTGGCGATGGTCGCCGACGTGCATCGCGGGTCGCGGGAGGGGTTACATGGCCGAGCTGACGTTGCACGAGCTGTCACGAAAGATGGCGAAGCTGGATTTCGCCATGCTCGCCACGCGATCCGCCGCGGGCGTGCTCACCGCACGGCCGATGAGCAACAACGGCGACGTCGAATATCACGGCGACAGCTATTTCTTCGCCTACGCCGACTCGCGCAAGGTGTCCGACATCCGCGCTGATCCCGCGGTGACGCTGAGCTACACCGGCGCCGCGGGGATGCTCGGCGGGCCACCGCTGTTCGTCGCGGTCGAGGGCCGCGCCACGCTGATCGAGGACAAGGCGCAGTTCGACGCGCATTGGACCAAGGACCTCGACCGCTATTTCCCGCAAGGCATCGAGACCCCCGGCGTCATCATGATCGTCGTCCGCGCCGACCGCATCCGCTACTGGGACGGCGCCGACGAGGGCGAGATCGCGGCCTGAGCCACGCCGCTGGGGCCGACGCTCGACCGCGCGCATCGTCGAGCGGCCTTGCTCGTAAGCTTCCCTGCCAACTCTCCCGACTTCTCAGGTGAGGACGGCCGCGCCGGTCTCCAGCGGGCGCTACCGCGAGATTGACAGGACAGCGACCGACTTGGGCGGCAGCGTCAGCGCGATCCGGCCGCGGTCGACGCGCGCGGCGAGCGGCCGCGGGACGACCGTGTCGGGCCGATCATAGCTGTTGATCGCGTCGACGTGGTCGGCCGTCAGCACCGTCCCGCTCGCTGCACGCGCATCGATCCCATCGATCCGCGCGTCGATTTGGACGGGCTGGTTGGGATCGACGTTCGTCAGCGCCAGCCAGACCTTGCCGTCGCGCCCCCGCGCGGCGATGCCGTCGACGCGTGGCAGGGTGATGTCGCCGAAGCGATAGGTCCCGGCATCGAACGTGATCGGCAACCGCGTCGCATCCTGGAACGGCACGTACATCTTGAACAGGTGATAGGTGGGCGTCAGCACCATCTTCGGCCCGTCGGTCAGGATCATCGCCTGCAGCACGTTGACCATCTGCGCGATCGCGGTCATCCGGACGCGGTCGGCATGGCGCGTGAACATGTTGAGGTTGATCGAGGCGATGATCGCGTCGCGGATCGAATTCTGCTGATGGAGGAAGCCGTCGCGGCTGCCCGGCAGCTTCGCCAGCCAGACGCCCCATTCGTCAATGACCAGCGGCACCTTCTTCTCGGGATCGTATTTGTCCATCACCGCCGAATGGATGCGGATCATGTCCTCCATCTTCAGCGTATCCTTGACGAGCGTGGCATATTCGCGCTCGCCGAAGCCGGTGCTGGCAAATGACGGCGGCCAGGCGACCCAGGTATATTGGTGCATCGACAGCCCCTCGATGCTCCACGCCCAGTCATGCCCCTTCCAGGCGCGCATGACCGCTTCGGTATAAGCGGTGTCGGGGCCGCCCGGCCCGACCGCGATCCGCTGCATCGGGTCCGAGCCCGCCACCGATCCGCCCGCCGGATTGTCGGTGCCGTTCTGCGCGAGATTCAGGTTGCGCGCGAAGCGGGCGTACCGCTTCATCTCGTCGACATAATAGTCCGGGGTGTAAGCGCCGCCGCAGCTCCAGCTCTCGTTGCCGAGCCCCAGGAACTTGACCCGATAGGGCGCGCGATGGCCGTTGGCGGCCCGCTCCGCGCCCGCCGTGGTGCCCGGATCGGCGGTCATATAGGCCATCCACTCGGCGGCCTCCTTGACGCTGCCCGATCCCATGTTGACCGAGAGATAGGCCTCGGACCCGATCTGGCCGATGAAGTCGAAGAACTCGTCGGTGCCGAAGTCGTTCTTCTCGAGCGCATTGCCCCAGCTGCCGTTGACGGTGACCGCGCGTTTGGCGCGCGGGCCAATGCCGTCGCGCCAGTGATATTCATCGGCGAAGCAACCGCCGGGCCAACGGACGCTCGGTACCTTCAGCGCCTTCAAGGCCGTGACGACGTCGGTGCGGATGCCGCGAACGTTCGGGATGGGCGAGTCCTCGCCGACCCAGACTCCGCCGTAGATGCCGGTGCCGAGATTCTCGGCGAACTGACCGAAGATGTTGCGATCGATCCGCGGCCCGGTGCCATCGGCCGCGATCGTCACTTTGACCGGTGCCTGCTGCGCCGGTGCAGCCGTGCCAACCGTCATCGCGGCGATCACCGCCACGCCGAAAAGCGTCCTCATGCCGTCCCCTCCCGTGATCGCCGTCTACGGCATCGATGCGCTTGTCGGATACAAACAGAGGTCTGACAACGCCAGCCGCGCGCGGCGTACCGGAGGTGGGCCGATGTCCGACGAGCCTTCGCACCGCGCCCCCGCCGACGACAAGCCGGCGCCTCAACCGGAGTCACGCTGCAGCGCCCGAGGCTGTCGCGGCGGCCGCTCCTGCGCTCATCGAGCGATGCCGGTAGCCACCTTCATTTCGAGAATACTGCTTCCCCCGCGATCGATCCCGTAGAGCGTACCGGGGGCGGACTCATCCCAGTCGATGGCCTGCCCGGCGGCTTCGATGCCGATCGTGTCGACATGGTCGAGCACCGCCCCACCCGCGGGCAGCTGCACGGCATAGAGTTCGGGCCGATCATGACCCGTCAGGTACAATCGACCGTCCGGGCCCCAGCCACCGCCGGAGATGCTCATGGGCGCGATCCGCTCAAGGATCGAGGGCGGCAGGGTCCAGCTCTGCGTCCGTCGCCAATCGTCGTCGAAACGGACGAGGAGGGTGTGACGATGATCGTGACCGGGCTCCGCGCCCTTGCCGTCGTAATGGGCGAACATCGCCCACCAGGCACCGGCATGACGGTCGACCCAGGTCAGCGACCCGATCCCCTGCCCCAGCGACACGGTGCGTCGGTGCGCCAGCGTGACGGGATCGAAGAACTCGACGGAACTCCACTGCGGCACCGCTGGGAAGTTCGACAGCGCGCAGACGAGGTCACGGCCGATCACCGCGCAGCTGTTGAGGTGGGGGAACCGCGCCTTGTCCCCCTCCCAGCTGGCGCGCTTCTCGCCGGAGCTCTTGTCGTACCGCGCGATGCGATAGTTGGCGATCGCGTAGAGGTCGCGCGGTCCGGCCGCCACGCCCTGTCGCGCCTCCGGTGCGGCGATCCGGCGCACGGTGGTGGCACTGCCGGCGATGATGGCGCTCGCCGCCGCGAGGCAGAGAAGGACGCGCATCAGAAGCTCGCCGTCACGCCGGCCCAGAAGGTCCGGCCGTACTCGGCCGACTCCTGCAGATACGTTCGACCGGGCCCCGTCAGCTCGCGCCGGCCCGCGTCCGAGAGGTTCTGCCCTTCGGCGTAGAGCGTCAGCCTGGGAGTGATGCGGAAGCTGATATTGGCATCGAAGGTTGAGCGCTCCTTCCAATATTGATCGGCGTTGGGGATCAAGTCGTTGATCGTCTCGAGGAACCCGCCGATGTAGTTCCACGAGACGCGCCCTTCGAACCGCCCCCGCTGATAATAGACCGTCGCGTTCGCGGTCGCGTCCGGCTGGAGGTAGAGCCCCGTCTCGCGCGGCCCAGCGCTCGTCAGGAAAGTGAACTTCGTGTCGAGGAACGTGGCGTTCGCGGCAACGCCGAGGCCGGACAGCGCCCCCGGCAGGAAGGTCAGCGCCTGCTGCACGTTGAGCTCGACCCCGCGGATCGTGGCCGTGTTGGCGTTGCGCGGCGTGGTCACGATCACCGGCTCCGCGCCCCGCCCGACATCGAGCGTCTGCACGCTGGTGAGCGAGAAGATCTCGTCATCGATGTCCTTCGAGAAAAGCGCGACCGAGACCACGCCGTCGCGCGGGTACCATTCCAGCGAGCCGTCGAAGCCGCGGCTCTTGCGCGGGCGCAGCCCCGGATTGCCACGCGTGAGGGTCGGCTGGCTGCCGTCGAACGACAGATTCTCGCTGGCTGCCAGCTGGGCATAATCAGGCCGACCGATGGTGTTCGTGTAGGCGGCGCGGACGACGACAGCCGGCAAGGCGTCCCAACGCAGATGCACGCCGGGGAGCCAATTGCCATAGCCGCCCTCGTTCGCGACCGGCGTCAGCGCCTGCCCGACCGCGCGAACGGCACGGGAGGACACATCGGTGCGTTCGTAGCGCAATCCCGCGAGCAGGGTCAGCGTGTCCAGCTTGTAGCTGGCCTGAAGGTAACCCGCATAGACGTCCTCCCGCACGCGATAGTCGCCCGTCGGCAGCGCGGCGGACGTGACGAAACGGTCGCGATGGGCCGCGAAGAAGTCCATCGCCTTGTCGGCGTCGATCCGTGGCGTGAGCAGGTAGCGGCCGCGGATCAGCGTGTCGGGACCATCCGCGTCCACCTCGTCCAGTGTGTAGGTGAAGCCGCTGGCGGCCGTATAGTTGGTCTGGCTGTTGCGATAGCGTCGCCGCGTCGTCCGGGCCACGCCGCCCGCCTTGAGCCTGATCGCCTCGCCGTCGTCGAACGTCGCGTTCAGCCGAAGCTGACCGCTCTTCTCGAACGTGCGCACCGTCGCGTCACGCTGCTGCTGGAGGAAGAAGTTGGCGGGGCTCCGGTTCTGCGTCGCGTTGGCCGGCGTGAAGGTCGGGTAAAAGCCCGAGGTGTCGTAGCTGAAGGCGTAGTTGGCCCCCTGCGCGTCGCGGGTGCGGAACTCGGCCGACGTGTTCGGCGTGTAGAGCCGCCCTTGCGAGTAGATGGCGTCACCGTCGAGCGTCCATGTATCGGTCGCCGTCCAGTCGAACGCCGTGCGCCCGACGACGATCTCGCGATTGGTGATCGGCTGGTTGAGCTGGATGATGTTGCGGCCGCGCGCGAAGCTGCCGCTGGTGGGCGTCTGGCCGGAGACGTTGCCGAGGGGTTCGGTGCGAAACTCGATGCGCTCCTCGTCGTCCTGGGTCTTGGCGTAGATGCCGCTCAGCTCCCAGTGGAAGGCGTCGGCGACGCGATACTCGAGCTTGGCATTGGCGCCGTACCGCTTCTTGCTGTTGTTGTACCAGAACAGGCGCAGCTGCGTCGGCACCTGGATGCCGTTGCCGCGCGGGTTGCCGGAATCCACCGGCGTGCCTGTCGGTGTGTACTCGCGCACCGAGGGCGACGCCACCTCGACCTGCGGGATGTCATAGTCCAGCTGTTCGTAGCTGCCACCGACGACGATGCCCCATTGGTCGGAGGCGCCGAACGTTCGGCCGGTCGCGAAAGCGAGCCGCAGCGACGGACGATCGTTCCGCACCTCGCCATGCTGCTCGTAGACGCCATAAGAGGCGAGGCCGTTGAAGAAGGGGCGCTTGGCCTGAAAGGCGCTGCGTGTCTCGATGTTGATGATGCCACCGATCGCGTTGGCATCATTCTCCGGCGTCACCGTCTTGATGACCTCGACACGCCCCGCCATCACCGAGGGGATGATGTCGAGTGGCACGGTGCGCCCCTCCTCATCCACGCCCGCGACGATCGCACCATCCACCGTCGTGCGGTTATACGTCGAGCGCAGTCCGCGCAGCACCGGGAAGCGCGGTTCGCCCTGATCCTCCTGCACCGACACGCCGGGGATCCGGCGAAGCGCCGCGGCGGTATTGTGATCGGGCAGCTTGCCGATGTCGTCCGACGAGATCGCATCGACCACCGCGAACGAGTCGCGCTTCGTCGCGATGGATTCCCGCTGCGCGCGCCGTTGTCCGGTCACGACGATCTCGGCGTCGGCGCCGAGCTGCGGTTCGCCCGGTGTCGCGTCGCGCGAGGTCAGATCCTGCGCAGCGGCGGCCGGCATCGTGGCGACACCGCACAGTAGCAGAGCCACGGGCCTGACGCCGCTCGTTGACATTCCCATCGTTGCTCCCCCGATCGCACGGGGCAGCTAGGGCGGCCTGATGACCGCTTGGCGTCGGTCTTCTTACGAGATGATGACGATCAGATGATCGCGCCGCAGGACTGCCGGCGCGGGCCGGCGCATGCACGCCCCCTCCTCTCTCACGGCGAGGACCGGGACGCGGTCGTTCCCTCATCGCGGCGTACAACGCGTCTGGCGGATCAATGACGCGATGTTGGGCTACCGGCGACCGGCGCGGCTGCCTCAGCGGACCGGTCGACCCGCGGCCTCGGAAAGCAGCCATCGCGAGACGGCGGTCACTGACGCGTCCACCTCCCCTCTGCGCCTCAGCAGGTGATGCTGATACCCTGGGATCGACACGCCGAACGGCGCAACAAGCTGTCCCGCCTCCAGTTCGCCCTTCACCAAGGCGAGGCTGACGAGGGCCACGCCCTGTCCGGCGACGGCGGCCTGGATGGCGTGGCTCTCGTCCGAGAAGCGCAACAGCGGTGCCTCCTCTGGTTCCGCCAGACCCGCTGCGGCGAACCAGCGCGACCAGGTCGGGATGTTGGCCAATCGACTGCGCCACTGGAATTCGATGCGCGGCCGATCCAGCAGGTCGGCGGGAAACGTCACCGCCATGATCGGGTTGAACACGGGGGCGAAACGGTCCGCCAGCAAGGGCGTGACGTCGAGATCCGGGTAGGGGCCATCGCCGTAGCGGATGGCGATGTCGACGTCGCTCGTGGTCAGATCGACCACGTCATCCGTTGCCTGAAGCTGGAGATCGACGGTGGGATGCACCGCGCGAAAGGCGGCGACGCGGGGGATGAGCCAGCGCGCGGTGAAGGCGATCGTGGCGGATATCGTCACCTGCGCGCGGCGTCGGCGACGCGTCAGCCGCTCGAGCACGGCCGCCAAGCTGTCGAAGCCCTCGCGCAGCACGGGATAAAGCTGTTCGCCCGCCTCGGTGAGGACGACCTTCCGGGTGCGGCGTTCGAACAATTGGAGTCCGGTATGCGCTTCCAGGGCGCGGACCTGGTGGCTGATCGCGGTGGGGGTGACGCCGAGCTCCTGCGCAGCCTGTTTGAAGCTGCCATGCCGCGCCGCCGCCTCGAACGCGCGGATCGCGGAGAGCGGTGGCAGGCGCCGGTGCATGGATGATCTCCGCTCATCTGTCGGGTGACGATTTGGCGTTTGTCGCGTGCCGCTTCAAGCGCGATCTAGCGGCCGTCAACGCGGGCATATTTTGGCTTTCTGGCGTCGCTCGCATCATCGAAGGAGCAAGACGATGCCCCTGGAGCGCGTCCACACCACCCCCGACATCTATGAGCCGTTCCTGCTCTCGCAGGGCATCAGGTTCGGCAACTTGCTCTTCGTTTCCGGTCAGGCGGGTTATGATCGACAGGGCAGGATCGTCGAGGGCGGTTTCCGGAGCCAGGGTGATCAGGCGTTCGCCAATCTCCGGCGCGTGCTGGAGGCCGGCGGCTCGAGCCTCGCCGACGTCATCAAGGTGACCATCTTCGTCACCGATATGGCCAACTTCCAGGACGTCGTGGAACTACGCCGCCAATTCTTCTCGGCGCCCTATCCCGCTGACACGATCGCCGAGGTCCGGGCGCTCTATTCCCCCGAGGCGATGATCGAGATCGAAGCGATCGCCGCGGTCCGCGACGCGGTCGTCAAGTGACTCGGGCACCGACGCTCTGACCGAGAAGCGCGCTGACGCGGCGCGCCCCTTCGCGCCGTGGCGGATCGGCACGGTTGAGAGGCGCGATCGGCTGGCGATGGCACCCATGACCGGCGTCGGCGACCCTGAAGCGGGACACGCCACTGTCGATCGCACCTAGTCGACCCATCGGTGGTGACCCGGCCGGACCACGCGACGGCCGCCCTTCATCACCAGCTCGCACTCCGCGTTCGCCGGTACCTCCAGCTCATAGACGGTCCGCCCGCTCTCTTGCCGCCATTCGCAGCGGATCGGCCCCGCCGCGCTGTTCAGTGCGACCCGTGCCGACGGCACCCGCGGGTCGAGCAGCGGCGCGACGCGGAAGCGGCGGAACCCCGGCGCGAGCGGCTCCACCCCCGCGACACGGCGGTACAGAAACGAGCACACCGCGCCGAAGGCATAATGATTGAACGAGTTCATCGACGGGTCGCCGACGTCGCCGTTCCATCGCTCCCAGGTCGTGGTCGCTCCCCGCGCCACCATATAGCCCCAGGACGGATAGGCCGTGCGCAGCAGCAGGTCGTAGACCAGCCCGGTGGCGCCCACGTCGGCGAGGGCGTCGAGCGCGAGCGGGGTGCCGAGGAAACCCGTCGTCAGCAGCGTGCCGCGCGCGCGCACCGCCGCCACCAGCCGCTCCCCGGCCGCGGCGCGGCGCTCCGCCGGCACCAGCCCGAGCCGCAGCGCGAGGATGTACGAACTGTGGCTGCCGTTGCCGACGCGACCGTCCGCGCCGACGAAGGCGCGCGCGAAGGCGGCGCGCGTGGTGGCGGCGTGGCGGCGCCACACAGCCGCCTCGCCCCCGCGCCCGGTCCAGCCCGCCATCGTCGCCATCTGGTCGAGCGAGCGCGCCAGCATCGCGGTGGCGATCAGGTCCTTGGGCGTGGTTTCGTCGCCCGGCTCCTTGGCATCGAGCGCGAGCCAGTCGCCCAGATCCGCGCCGCGCCCCTCCCGCCACGATCCGTCCGGATTGGCCGCGACGATCCCCGCCAGATACGCGTGCATCGCCGCCCAATTGTCGTCCACCACCGCGCGGTCGCCGCCGTGGAGATAGGCGACATAGGGCAGCATCACCCCGGCGTCGGCCCAGCCGGGGGTCGCCGTGTCGGTGCCCCAGCCCAGTCCCTGCGGCGCGGGCGACCACATCGGGAAGGCGCCGTTGGCGGCTTGGTCGTCGCGCAGCATCCGCGTGAACGATCGGGTGAAGCCGCCGACGTCCATGTTGAAGGCGGCGGTGTCCCAGAACACCTGCGCGTCCCCGGTCCAGCCCAACCGCTCGTCGCGCTGCGGGCAGTCGGTGGGATTGCCGCGAAAGTTCGAGCGCTGGCTCCACAAGGTGTTGAGCCATAATTTCTGGATCAGCGGCACACCGATCTCGAACGTGCCGATCTCGGGCAGGTCGCTCGCGATCACCACGCCCTCGACCATCGCGGGGGTGAGCTCGGCGGGGCCGTCGACCTGGGCGTAGCGGAAGCCCTGATAGGTGAAGACGGGTTCCAGCAGCTCCTCGCCGCCGCCCGCCAGCACGTAACGATCCTCGGCGCGCGCGACGCGCAGGTTACGGCGGTCGAGCCCGCCGTCCGCGGTGAGGATCTCGGCGTGGCGGACGACCACCGCGTCACCGCGCGCGCCGCTGAGGCGCAGCCGCACGCGACCGGCGAAATTCTGCCCGAAGTCGATCAGGTGCGCGCGCGCGCCGAGCCGCCGGATCGACGCCGCGCGGAGCGTCCGGGTCGCGCGGATCGGCGGCGCCAGCGGCGCGACCAGCGCGGCCGTGGGCGCGGGTGCGGTCCAGGCGCGGTCCCAGGCGCGATCGTCGAAGCCGGGCGAGTCCCACCCGTTCGGCCAGGCGCGGCGGTCGTGGTCCTCGCCCGTGTAGATCTCGGACACAGTGATCGGCGCGGTGGCGTGGCGCCAATCAGTGTCGGTCGCCACGCCCGTCCCGTCCGCCTCGAGCATAAGGCGCAGCCGCCGCGGCGCGGGGCCATAGGCCCAACGGCCGTCGGGTGCCTGATAGCTGGCGTAGAAGCCGTCGCCCACGATCGCGGCGATCGTGTTGGCGCCGGCGCGCAGCAGCGCGGTGACGTCATAGCTGCGATAGGGGATATGACGGCGGTATTCGGACGGCTCGGACTGGAGTTCGTCGTCGCTTACGCGCCGGCCGTTGATCCACAGGCGATAGCCGCCGAGCGCCGCGACATAGACGCGCGCGCGCCGCGGCACGGCGGGGAGCGTGAGGTCGCGACGGAACAGCCGCGCGGGAGTCGGCGGCCAGGGGAAGTGGCCGCGTCCGGCGTCGCTCGCGGGCGCCGGCACCCAGCGCGCGGCGCGGCGCCATTCCCAGCCGTCGACGATGCGTCGCACCGTCACGCCGTCGCGCGGCAGCCGCAACTGCGCGGCGATCGCCGCGCTAGCGGCGGTGCCCTGCCCGCGCGGCGCCACGCCGACGATCAGCTCGTGCGCGCCCGCCGCTACCGGAAACGCGAGCGACACCGCGGGCGGGTCGCCGTAGCCGGTCGCCTGCGAGGGCAGCGTCACCGCGGCACCGTCGAGCGTGACCTGGCGCAGCCGCCCCTCGACGTGGAGCGCGAGCCGCGCCGCGCCGGCGACGCTGTCGAAGCGCAGCCGGAACAGCGTCAGCGGCGCCGCCGCGTCGCTCGGCCCGCCGAACCAGCGCGGCGCGACCAGCCGGTCGTCGCGCTCCTCGGCACTCTCGGCGGCGAGCCAGTCGCCCGCCCAGTCGGACGCGGCGAGCAGCCCCATCTCCCAGCGCGCCGGCGCGCTCCACGCCGAGGCGGCGCCGTCCTCCGCCCAGACGCGCACCTGCCAGTGGCAGGTCTGGCGCGACGCCAGCGCGGCGCCGGCATAGCCGATCGCGGTGTCGCCGCCTTCGACGCGCCCGCTGTCCCACAGGTCGGCGCGCCCGGCGGCGAGCGCGGCGCGATCGCGCGCGACGCGCACCTGCCACGCCCGCTGCATCGTCCCGTCCGGCCCGCGCAGCTGCCAGGCGAGCGTCGGACGCGGGTCGTCGATCCCGAGCGGATCGCGCAGCCCGGCGGTGCGCAGCTCCACCGCGCTGACGCGTGAGCGCGGCGCGGCGCGGGCGGCGGGCGTGGCGAGCGCGCCCGCGCCGGCGCCGGCGCCGGCGCCGGCGATCAGGGTGCGGCGGTCGATCGTCGGTCGCGCGGTCATCGGTCGTTCGTCTCCCGCCGTCAGAAGCCCGCGCGCACGCCGAGCAAGACGAGCCGCCCGTAGGTGCTGCCGTTGGTATAGCCGCTGCCGCCGTTGAAGAAGGGCGGATCCTTGTCGAACAGGTTCTGCACCGTCAGGCTGAGCTGCGGCGGCCGCTTGGCCGAGACGCTCGGCAGGTCGATCGCGAGGAACAGGTTGACCGGGTCGAAGGCGGCGACGCGTGTCTGGCGCGTGCTGTTGCCCAGGTCGAACCCGTCGGTGCGGAAATATTGCACCTGCCCGGAGACGTTGCCCGCCTTGGCGCCGAGCGTGCCGACCAGCGTCAGCCGCGGCGCGCCCGAGTCGAAGGCGCTGCTGCGCGGCCCGTCGGCGAACGGCCGGCTGTCGCGCACCAGCGTGTACGAGCCCGCCACCGAGGCGTTGATCGCGCCGAAGCCGGTGGTCCGCTCATAGCTGATGTTATAGTCGATCCCCTGCGTGCGCTGGATGCCGAGATTGTAGCGGCGCGCGTCGGCGATCAGATAGGGGCTCTGGCCGTTGGCGTAGAGCGCGTCGACGCTGGCGACGCCGTCGAGCCGGAAGCCCGCGAGCAGTTCGCGCGCCTGCTCCAGCGTCGGGTTGATCGTGATGTAGCGCGCGAACGCGGGCAGATAGATCGCGCTGTCGAACACCGGCGTGATCGAGATGAGATTCTCGAACTTGACCCAGTAATAGGTGCCGCTGACGGTCAGCCCCGGGATCGCGGCGGGGCGCAGGTCGGCGCCGACCGAGAAGGTCTTGGCGGTCTGCGGCCGCAGGTCGAGGTTGCCGCCGGCGATCAGCACGGTGCGCCGCTGCGCCTCGGTGATCGCCGCGTCCGGCGCGATGTTGAAGCTGTTGTTGAACACCTGCGCGCGCGTGTCCGCCGCGGCGCTGGTGTCGCCGAGCTGCGGCGCGCTGAACGAGGTGCCGTAATTGCCGCGCAGCGTCAGCGCCTCGAACGGCAGCCAGGTGACGCCGACCTTGGGATTCCACGCGCTGCCGGCGTCGCTGTAATGGTCGTAGCGCACCGCGCCCGACAGCGTCAGCCGGCGCATGCCGGCGAAGCCGTTCTCCTCGCCGAACACCGGCACCACCGCCTCGGCGAAGGCCGAGCCGATGTCGCGCTGGCCGACGAACAGCTCGCCATATTGGCCCTCGCCGAGCCGCGCCTGGGTGTTGCGCACGTCCTGCCGCTCGTGCCGCACCTCACCGCCCAGCGCGACGCGCACCGCGCCGCCCGGCAGCGTCAGCAGCGAGCCGTTGATCACCGCGCGGCCCTCGCTCATCTCGGTGCCCGAGACCGCGTAATTGCCGTAATCGTGGATCGCGGCGAGCAGCGCGGGGTTGGTCTGCGTCAGGTCATAGGGGTTGAGCGCGGTGTCGCGCGTCGTGCCCTGCAGCGCCGCCGATTCGAGCGCGGCATTGAACGTCTGCTCGGTCAGCCGGATATAGCCGCGCCCGTAGCTGCCGCGCAGCTCGAGCTGGAAATCGCCCGGCAGCGACGCGGTGAGCTTCGGCGACACGCCCCATTGGCTGGTGAAGATGCGCGAGTAGCGGTCGCTGCCCCATACCGGATCATAGGCGAGCTGGACCGTCTGCGACGTCTCCCCCGCGATCGGCTGGAAGAAGGGGTTGGTCGCGTCGATCGAGACGGTCGAGCCGATCTGGCTGCGATAGCTGCGCGACACCATGCTCGAATAATAGACCTGGTTCTCGAAGCGCAGCCACGGCGCGAGCTGCTGCGTCAGGAACACGAAGGCGCTGTGGCGGCGCTGCTCGGGGAAGATCGAGCCGGCGTCGGACGTGTCGCAGCGGTTGGCGCCGGGAGTCCGCCCGGGCAGCGCGTAGGACACGCCGTTCGCGATCACGTTGGGCAGCGCGCAATTGCTGCTGCGGTAATCGGCACCGCCCTCGTCGACGCGATATTGCGAGACATAGTCGCGCTCGCGGCCGAGCAGCGCGTCGTTGTTGGCGAAGGAATAAGCGGCGTAGAGCGAGCCGCCGTCCCACGCCTTGCCCGCGATCGCGCTGACGTAGCGCTGCCGGTAATCCGCGGCGAGGCCGTAGCTGGCGTCCACCTGCACACCGTCGAAGCGGGTGCGCGGGATGAAGTTGATCGTGCCGCCCACCGCGTCGGACCCGTAGGTCGCCGAGCCGCCGTCGGGCACCACCTCGACGCGCTCGATCACCGAGACGGGCAGCACGCCGGGATCGCCCGCCGCCTGGATGATCCCGAGGTTCACCAGCCGCCGGCCGTTGAGCAGCGTCAGCGTCGAATTGTAGCCCGGCAGGTTGCGGATCACCGGCACCGCCACGGGATAGCCGACATCGCCGTTGGGCGCGGGCGTGCCGTTGAAGAAGTTGCTGACCTGCGGGACCTGCGCGAGCAGCTGCTGCGCGTTCACCGCGCCCGAGCGCTCGACGTCGCGGCTGCCGATGCCGATCACGTTGGTGCCGACCGGCGCGATCCCGCGCACCAGCGTGCCGGTGACGACGATGTCGTCGGCCGCCTCGGCTTCGCTCTGCCGCACGTCCGCCTCGGCGGTCGCGGGCGCGGCCGGGGCGTCCTGCGCGAGTGCGGGCGCGACGGCACAGGTGAACGGCAGCAGCGCCACCGAGGCCAGGTAACGCAGACGACGGCTACGGCGATCCATGACATTCCTCCCCAAGGGCCGGGGCATGTCGCCCGGTCACCATGACAGAGGGGTATCACATCATGATCATCTGTCCATACTGTGGGACTAAATTTTTTCAATAAGTGATAGGCTGTTGCACATGCTGGTTTGACCCGGCGGCGTCGTCACTGTCGCGGCGCGGCCCGGTCCAGCCGATCTCGGCGCTGATCGCGCTGGCGGTGCGCACCACCTCCTCGGCGAGGTCCGCCATGCGCGCGTCACTCATGTAATGCGCCGCGCTCGAGACGCTGATCGCCCCCACGATCACGCCGCGCGCGTCCCGCACCGGGGCCGCGACGCAGCGGATCTGGTCCTCATTCTCCTCGAGATCGAAGGCGCGCCCCGCCGCGGCATAGTCGCGCATCCGCGCGAGCCACACCGCCCAGTCGCGACCCGCGTGCGCGATCTGCTCGGCGTCGAACCGCTGCTGCCAATAAGCGGCGTCATGGTCGAGCATCAGCGCCTTGCCGAGCCCGGTCGAGGTCAGCGGATGGCGGTCGCCGACGCGGCTGGAGACGGTGACGCGGCGCTGCCCCGACACCTTGTCGAGATAGAGCGCCTGGTGCGCGTCGAGCACGCCGAGGTGGACCGTGTCCTCGCTTCGCGCCGACAGCGCCTCGATATGCGGCCGCGCCGCCTGGATGATGTCCACCTGCCCCTGCGCCACGAAGCCGAGTTCCAGCAGCTTGGGCCCGAGCCGATAGCCCGCGCGCGGCGCCGCGCCGAGATAGCCGCGGTCCACCAGCGCGGAGGCGAGTCGATAGGCGGTGCTCTTCGTCAGCCCGAGCCGCTCGGCGATCTCGGCGATGTTCAGGCTGCCCTGCGCGACCGCCTCGATCAGGTCGAGCCCGCGCATCAGCGTCTGGCTGCCCGCCCCCACGCTCGCCGGTGTGTCGTCCTCGTCTCGCCTCGGCGTGGCGACCTTCGGCATGGCATCCTTCCTCTCGTCGGTGGACGATCCGTCGTCCCGCCGCACCATCCTGCGATACCGTTCTCAGCAGCGCGGCGCTACTGGAGGTTCACGAACGCGCCGCCGTCGACCAGCAGCGCCGCACCGGTGACATAGCCGGCCAGGTCGGACGCCAGGAACACCGCGGGCCCGACGAGATCCTCCGGCTCGCCGAGCCGGCCCAGCGGCACGCGCGCCGCCATCTGCTCGCGCTTGCCCGGCTGCGCGAGATCGTCGCGGTTGATCTCGGTCGCGATCGTGCCGGGCAGCAGCGCGTTGCAGCGGATGCCGTGCGGGCCGAGCGCGATCGCCGCCGACTGCATCAACGACAGCACGCCGGCCTTGGTCGGGGTGTAATGCGTCTGCATCGCCCCACCGACCAGCGCCGAGATCGACGACATCGCCACGATCGCGCCGCCATGGCCCTGGCGCACCATCTGATTGGCCGCGGCCTGCGCCATGTAGAAGGCGCCGTGCAGGTTCACCGCGGTGGTACGCTCGAGCAGCGGCGCGGGCAGGTCGAGGAAGGCGTGGAACGGGCAGATACCGGCGTTGCTCACCAGCACGTCGAGCCGACCCAGCGCCGCGACCGCCGCGGCGACGCAGCGCGCGGCGGTCGCCGGCTCGGCCACGTCCCCGCCGATCGCGACGGCGCGCCGCCCCATCGCGGTGATCTCTGCTGCCACCCCCTCCGCCGCGGCCGCATCGAGGTCGTTGACCGCGACATCCGCGCCGTGGCGCGCGCAGCCGAGCGCCACCGCGCGGCCGATACCCGCCGCCCCGCCGGTGACCAGCACCGTCCTCGCCGCCAGAAGTGGCGATATCATCGCCGGTTCCCCTCCTGTGGCACGTCCGCTTGACGCACCCTGTCCCACAAATTAGCATGTCATCCCATAATGTGAAGCCATCTGTGTCGACGCATGGCCACGGGGAGGACCTTTTGCCGCTACCGCGTATCCGTCACGTCCGCGCCTTCACCGCCACCGGCGCGGGCGCCGATTATCACGATCAGGCGGGTGCGCACTGGATCGACGATCATATCGCCACGCCGATGAGCCGCTACCCCGAATATCGGTCGTCGCGACGGTCGTTCGGCATCAACGTGCTGGGGACGCTGGTGGTGGAGATCGAGGCGGAGGACGGCACGGTCGGCTTCGCGGTGACCACCGGGGGCGAGCCGGCTTGCTATATCGTCGAGCGCCATCTCGCGCGTTTCCTCGAGGGCCGCGATCCCAGCGAGATCGAGAAGATCTGGGACCAGATGTACCATGCTAGCCAGTTCTACGGCCGCAAGGGACTGGTGGTGAACGCCATCTCCGGTGTCGACCTGGCGCTGTGGGACCTGCTCGGCCAATTGCGCGACGAGCCGGTCTACCAGATGATCGGCGGCGCGGTGCGCGACGAGCTGAGCTTCTACGCCACCGGCGCACGCCCCGACATCGCCCAGTCGCTCGGCTTCATCGGCGGCAAGCTGCCGCTGCATCACGGCCCCGCCGAGGGCGAGGAAGGCATGGCGCGCAACCTCGCGCTGCTGGCCGACATGCGCAAGCGTTGCGGCGACGATTTCTGGCTGATGTACGATTGCTGGATGTCGCTGGACCTGGACTATGCCACCCGGTTGGCGCGGCGCGCGTGGGACGAATGCGGGCTCAAGTGGATCGAGGAAGCGCTCTCACCCGACGATTACTGGGGCTATGCCGAGCTGAAGCGCAAGGTGCCGCCGGGGATGCTGGTCACCACCGGCGAGCATGAGGCGACGCGCTGGGGCTTCCGCCTGCTGATCGACATGGGCTGCTGCGACATCATCCAGCCCGACGTGGGCTGGTGCGGCGGGCTGACCGAGCTGCTCAAGATCTCGGCCTATGCCGAGAGCCGCGGCGTGCTGGTGATCCCGCACGGGTCGAGCGTGTACAGCTATCATTTCGTCGCGACGCGCCACCACTCGCCCTTCGCCGAATTCCTGATGATGCACCCCGACGCGAGCGAGGTGGTGCCGATGTTCGCGCCCCAGCTGCTCGGCGAGCCCGTGCCCGAGCGCGGGCGGCTGGCGGTGTCCGCGCTCGACGCGCCCGGCTTCGGCGTGACGCTCAACCCCGACGTGCCGCTGCGCCGGCCCTATACCCACTGAGGATCGCGACGATGAGACTGTGCCGCTGGGGCGACAAGGGCAACGAGAAGCCCGGGATGATCGACCGCGACGGCGGGCTGCGCGACCTGTCCGGCGTGATCGCCGACGTCACCGTCGACGCGCTCGCCCGGTTGCGCGGGCTGGACACCGCCGCCCTGCCGCCCGTCGCCGGCGCGACGCGCTACGGCGTGCCGGTCGCGGGCATCGGCAAGATCGTCGCGATCGGGCTCAACTACCGCGACCATGCGATCGAGTCGAACCTGCCGATCCCGACCGAGCCGATGATGTTCATGAAGGCGGTGACCAGCCTCAACGGCCCCGACGACCCCGTCGTCCTGCCCGAGGGCGCGACCCACGGCGACTGGGAAGTGGAGCTCGGCGTCGTGATCGGCGCCACGTGCCGCTACGTCGCGGAGGCGGCGGCGCTCGACCATGTCGCAGGCTATGTGCTGGTCAACGACGTGTCGGAGCGCTTCAATCAGAAGGAGCGCGGCTCGCAATGGTCCAAGGGCAAGGGGCATGACACCTTCTGCCCGGTCGGTCCGTGGCTGGTCACGCCCGACGAGATCGCGGACCCGCAGGCGCTCGACCTCCATCTCGATCACAACGGAGTCCGGATGCAGACCGGCAACACGCGCACGATGATCTTCACGGTGGCCGAGCTGATCGCCTATGTCAGCCGCTTCGTCACGTTGCTGCCCGGCGACCTGCTGATCACCGGCACGCCCCCCGGCGTCGGCGAGGGGCGCCGGCCGGACAAGATCTTCCTTCGTCCCGGCGACGTGATGGAGCTGGGCATCACCGGACTTGGGCAGCAGCGCCAGCACGTCCGCGCCTTCGACCGGGCGCTGCTGTCGTGAGCGTCTTCGCCGGCCGCTTCGCCGGGCGCGCCGCGCTGGTCACCGGCGGCGCCTCGGGACTCGGGCTCGCCACCGCGCAGCGCCTCGCCGCCGAGGGCGCCAGCGTCGCCCTGTGGGACAATGACGCCGCGGCGCTGCGCGACGCCGCCGCGTCGGTGGGCGCGGATCACGTCGAGACGCTCGACGTCGCCGACGCGGGCGCGGTGGCGCGCGCCGCCGCCGCCACGCTCGACGCGCTCGGCCATATCGACGTTCTCGTCTGCTCCGCGGGGATCACCGGCGCCACCGCGCCGGTCCATGAATTCCCGCTCGACAGCTGGGACCGCGTGCTGGCGATCAACCTCTCCGGGCTGTTCTACTGCAACCGCGCGGTGGTGCCCGCGATGCTGGCGCGCGGCTATGGCCGCATCGTCAACGTCGCCTCGGTCGCGGGCAAGGAGGGCAATCCCAGCGCCTCGGCCTATTCCGCCTCCAAGGCCGGCGTGATCGGCTTCACCAAGAGCCTCGGCAAGGAACTGGCCGGCAAAGGCGTGATCGCCAACGCGCTGACACCCGCCACCTTCGACAGCCCGATCCTGGCGCAGCTGCCGCCGAGCCAGGTCGACTATATGCGCGCGCGCATCCCGATGGGGCGGCTGGGCGACGTCGCCGAGTCCGCCGCGATGGTCTGTTTCATGGCCTCGGAGGAATGCAGCTTCACCACCGCGGCGACGTTCGACACGTCGGGCGGCCGCACCACCTTCTGAGCCGTGACCGCCGCGCCCCCGTCCGAGCGAGCCGACGCCCCGATCCGCTTCGTCGACGCGCACGTGCATCACTGGCAGCGCGGCGCGATCGTCTATCCCTGGCTCGCGCCACCGTTCGACGACGACGGCCCCAACGGCGACGTCGCCGCGATCGCGCACGATTACCTGCCACGCGACCATCGCGCCGCGGTGGCGGACTGGGGGCTCGTCGCCACCGTCCATGTCGAGGCGGGCGCGCGCGCCGACCAGGCGCTGGACGAGACGCACTGGCTCGACGCGCTGGCGCAGGCGGGCGACGGCCCCGACGCCATCGTCGCCTTCGCGCGGCTCGACGCGCCCGACGTCGCCGCACGGCTGCACGCGCAGGCGGCGCTGCCGCGCGTCCGCGGCGTCCGCCAGATCCTCAACTGGCATCCGGACCCGCGGCGGCGCTACGCCGCGGTCGACCTCAGCCGTGACGCGCGCTGGCAGGCGGGCTTCGCGCGGCTCGCCGATCACGGCCTGTCCTTCGACCTGCAATGCTATCCCGCGCAGATGCCGGCGCTGGCCGCGCTCGCGGCGCGCCACCCCGCGATCACGGTGATCGTCAACCATCTCGGCATGCCGGTGCTCGACGATCCCGATGGGCTGGGCGAGTGGCGGCGCGGGCTGCGCGCGCTCGCCGCGCTGCCGCACACCGCGATCAAGCTCTCCGGGCTGGGCTTCGTCGCGCGCGACTGGACCTTCGAGCGCGTGCGCCCGCTGCTCGAGGAGGCGATCGCGCTGTTCGGCACCCGCCGCTGCCTGATCGCGAGCGACCTGCCCACCGACGCGCTGTTCGCCCCGCCGGAGCGCTACCGCGACGCGTACCAGCGCCTCACCGCGGGGCTGTCGCTCGACGAGCAACGTGACCTGTGGGGGCGCAACGCCGACCGGCTCTATCGGCTCGGCCTCGATCTCCAGGAGTAGCCGATGCCCAACCCCCTCATCGGCGTGATCTATCACTGGCTCGGCGGCGCCGCCTCGGCGAGCTTCTACGTGCCCTATCGCGGCGTCCGCGGGTGGAATTGGGAGATCCTCTGGCTGACCGGCGGGCTGGTCTCCTGGCTGGTCATGCCGTGGCTGTTCGCGGGCACGCTGACGCACGACCTCGTCGGCGTGCTGCTGCGCACCCCGCCCGCGGTGAGCGGCCTGTGCGTGCTGTTCGGCATGCTCTGGGGTTTCGGCGGGCTGACCTACGGGCTGACGATGCGCTATCTCGGCCTGTCGCTCGGGATGGCGGTGGTGCTGGGCCTGTGTACCGTGTTCGGCACGCTGCTGCCGCCGATCGTGACGGGGAGTGTCGCGGCGACGCTGATCGACCGGCCGGGCGGCCGCGCGGTGCTGCTGGGTCTCGCGGTGACGCTGGCGGGGATCGTGGTGGTCGCCCATGCGGGGGCGCGACGCGACCGTGCGGCGCGGGTCGACGCCGCCGACGCGGTGCGTGACGCGCGGTTCGGCCGCGGCGTGGCGACCGCCATCTTCTCGGGTGTGATGTCGTCCTGCTTCGCCTTCGGGCTGGCCGCGGGCGCGCCCGTGCGCGCGCTGTCCGCCGCGGCGGGAACCGATGCGCTATGGACCGGTCTGCCGGTGCTGTGCCTGGTCATGGCGGGCGGGCTCGTCACCAACGCGGGCTGGTGCGCGATCCTGATCGCCAAGCATCGCTCGGCGGGGCAGTGGTTCGGGCGCGCCGGCGCCGACGGACTGGCGCGCAACTATGCGCTGGCGGCGGTGGGCGGCGCCTTGTGGTACCTGCAATTCTTCTTCTACTCGATGGGCGAGAGCCAGATGGGTCGCTTCGGCTTCACGTCCTGGACGCTGCACATGGCCTCGATCATCATCTTCGGCTTTCTCTGGGGCCTGTCGCTCGGCGAGTGGCGCGGCGCCGCCCCGCCCGTGCGCCGGACCGCCTATGCGGGAGTCGCCGCGCTGGTGCTCGCCACGGGGATCATCGGCTATGGGAACATGCTGGGCTGATCTGCTTATGGCATCGTCGCGACCTACCCCGCGAGCACCGCAGGCGCGTCAGCTTCGACCAAGCCGGCGGCGGGCACCGCTCAACGTCCGGGAAGCTCCGGCAGCACGATCTGTCCCTTGGCGTCGCGGATGTCGTGCAGGATGGCCGGCTCGGAGGTCGCGCCGGTTCGCAGATCATAGCGCAGGCGGACGGCCATGTCCGTCCGGCATGGCCCCTTGCCTCGTTCCCGCACGCTGCACGCCAGCACATAGGTGCGCACCACATCGAGCCGTCGCGGATCGAGCCGCGTCCCGTGGAACTGAGCCAGTCGGGGGACGTGTCCTTGACGTCGCTCGGCGGCGAGCGCGGCGCGTGCCGCGTCGGCCAGGCGATCACGCCGCTCCGGGGCAGACAGAAACCACGCGTAAAGGCGCAACTGACTGGCCGAGAGCGACGCCGCGTCCGGGGCGACGCTGATCATATAACTTGGTTCGTCGTTGCGTGCGCCTTCCAGCTGACGCTCGAACGTGAGCGGCGCGCTTTTCGCGGGCGCGCCGTTGGGCAGCAGGATCCGGAAGGCGAGGTGATCGTCTCTGGCATCGGCCGGCATGGCCGCGCGATAGGCGGCGATGCACGGCGTCACGCGATTGAGCCCGGGCTGGGGGTCGGCGGGATCGAGGTCGAGTTCGACGATGGTGCGGAACGCCGGCGTGATCTCGGACTCCTGCACGCCCAGCATCCTGACGCCGCAGGCCGGCAGGACGGCGTTGAGCACCTTCATCTTGACCCCGGCCGCCACCCCCGCGGCATAGGCGCGGCGAAGTCGTTCCTCGCAGCGCGTGCCGATCCGACAGTGCGCGGGGTCGGGATCGATGTCGAAGCCGATGCGCGTCAGCGGGTCGCCCTTGATCCCCATCGTGACCGCATATTGACCCTTCTTGAGATGGCTATCGAGCAGTTCGAGCTGGCCGGGATACACCGCCTCGGCCAGCGCCATCGCGGCATCGATCGATCCCTGTCGGTCGCCACAACCGGACAGGATCAGTCCCGGCAATATTGCCCCCAGCCATCCGGCGCGCTTCATTCTCCGGTACCTGGGCAGGGTCCGACGATCCGGTCGACCCGCAACACCGGTTTGTCGTCCACGCCCCCGATCAATCGCGCGTCGATCGCGAGGCAGGCGCGGTCCTCCCACGCCCGAGCGACGGCGGCCTGCACCTCTGGCCGGCCGACCATGGGTGGCGGCGGAGTCGCGCCATCGCGATCGGCGTACAGCAGTTCCGTTCGCGCCCTCCCGGTCTCGTCGGGCAGGAAGACGCCGCGCGACGCGCAAGGCAATCTGACGCAGCGGATCCCGGTATCGCCGACATGCATCCGCATGGCCGCCGAGTCCTCCGGCGTAGCGACGAGCGGCCCCGGCGGCGCCATCTGCACCGCCGATGCGACCAGCGCGAGGCTAGCGAGTGCGAAGACCATTGCGGCTCCTCCTGTCTGGCATGTCCTGCGTCAGCCTACCTCGTCGCTCGCGGAGGCCGGTACGCTGCGCCTTCGTCGCTCGCCAGCCAGAGCTCGAGCGCGCCCTTGAAGCGATCGTCGATCAGCTTGCCGCTGAGTCGCCACGGTCGATCGTAGGAGAATGCCAGCGTATATCGCCCGTCACGCGACACCCGCAGCCGGGCGCTGCTCCACCGGCCGGCAGGCGAGGTTTCCATGGCATCGGCCAATTGCCGGAACATGCACTTCGCGTCTTGCGGCAACCGGAACGCCACTTTCTCAACCGCCTGCCCGGGAAGCCGCGCGAAGGCGAAGGCGATGCTGCTCGAACGGCCTCCCTGGGCGGAAACCTCGATATCGACGAAGAGATGCAGCCACTCGCGCTCGCCCCAGTCACCGTCCATGACGTCGGTGACACCGCCCGCCACCGTGCGCACGATCGCCGCTTCAAGGTCCGCCCGGTCAGTCGCCGTCATCGCCGCGCTATCGTTCGACAAAGCCCTCCTCCGTCAGGTCGTGCGCGCGCATGTCGTTGCCGCTCATCCCTTTCATGTCGCGCTGTACCGCGTCGGACAGCGCCCGCATCTGTTCGGCAGAACCCTGCCGCAGCCGGCTCTCTTCAAGCCAGAGCCCGGCGATCGCCAATCGGGTCTCGGCCTCTCGCCTACGGACGCCCGGGTCGCGCGATTGTTTCAGGTCGGCATCGACCTGCCGGATCAGCGCCCGCTGTTGCGCCTCGGTGAGTGGCTGCGCGTTCGCGAGTTCCCAGGCGACGCCGAACAGCAGCACCGAAGCCGAGGCCAAATCGTTGAGCGGTAGTCCGAGCCCTTCAAGCTTGCGATCCGCCGCCTCGGCGGCCGCACCCGACCGGACGAACTCTTCGGGGTTCGGAATGGCGAAAGGGAGAGAGAGATTCCTCCGGAGATTCGTGGCTGTTTCCCGGCCCATCGCGCGTCGAACGCTCCCCACCGCTTCATAAGACGTGTCGCGTGCTTTCGCCGCGTCGATGCCGGCGCGGCGCGCTTCGGCAAACCCGCTTTCGAACAGCGACGCTGCTTCGACCGCGACCCCGGCGGTTTGACCAGCATCTTCGGATGCTCTCGAACAGCCTAGGGACAGCAGCAGCGCTATCGCAAGGGTCAGCTGGCCCGGCCATCGAACATCCATCGCGGAGGGGTAGCGCGGCCCGCCGCGCAGAAAGAACCGCTTGCCAAGTGTTTCAGGACAGGCCGAGCCTCTCACACGATCGATCGAGACCGACGCCGCGTGGCGACAGGGCGTATTCAGCCCCGGATGGGTGTTATGGCCGGGCATCGCGGGAGAAAAGCTATGCGTGTGAGCCTTTCGATCTTCGCTGGATCGATCTTGGCCGTATCGGTCCCGGCCGATGCGCAGCAGATGGTCGATATTCCGATCTGGAGCAACGGCATCCTCGGCCAGCAGGCACTGCGAAGCGCCTATGACAACGCAGACCGCGCCAGCGGCATCAGATCCCGAAAGGGTCCGACGAAAGCCTGTTCCGCCGATGCGCTGCCGGCCGCCGACCGTCGCGCGATGGAGGTTCAGTACATGCGCCGCCTGAAGGAGGACGGAAAGGCAAGCGCGGACGCCTGGGTCAACGAACAGGGTCGCCGTTTCCACGCGAAGCTGGTCGCCGAAGGCAAATGCCCCGCCCCCGGCAAGCGGGTCGCCAGCGACGCCCGCCGAGCCGCCAAGCCGGTGCTCGACAAGAACGGCAAACGCTGCACGCACACGCGGTTGGAGAACCGGCCGACCGCCAACGTCGGCGGCGGCGCGATGACGATGGGAATGGTCCCGGTCTGCGCCGACTGATCGGACAACCTCGCGTCGGCGCGTGCCGATGAGGATCGCGACGTCGACGCCGGGATAGGCGCTCGTGTCATCGACGATGATCGGGCGCAGGACACAGGCGCCGAACCGATGGCGGAGGAGAGGCGCAGCGCGTCGCCATCGCTCGGCAGCCACGTGCTGGTGGCGGCGGGCCGGCCGGCGCGTCAGCCAGCGTCTGCCCGGCTATTCATTCTACATCGATCCCCTGGTCGCCCGCGTCAGTCTGACCGACGCGCAGGCACTCGCGACCGGTAGGCCGATGCTGCGCGCGATGCGACCGATGACGCGCGTCGGCCGTGCGGTCGAGAAGGGCGAGACGCAGGGCTTCATGAAGATCGTCGTCGATGCGGAGACGCGCCGCGTGTTCGGCGCGGCGATCCTCGGCACCGGTGGCGACGAGGCGATCCATGGCGTGCTCGACATGATGTGCCTTGACTCTTAAGTCTACATATGTTGAATAAGTTCATGGCACGTGATCGGCGACCGTCCAGGCAGATGCTGGCGCTTCTTCGCGCGCTGCATGAAGCTGCGCCACGGTGGAGCCACGGTTACGACCTGATGAAGTCGACCGGCATCCTGTCCGGCACGCTCTACCCGCTGCTGATGCGGATGAGCGATCAGGCGCTGGTCGAGGCAGAGTGGCAAGCCCCCGAGCAGCCCGGACGACCTGCCCGCCACGCCTATCGTCTGACCGCGACGGGTCTTGCGCTGGCGAGGCAAGTCGCGGAGGCGCGGGACCCGCTGGACAGCAAGGCACTGCCGGCGTGATCGTCGCGCTGTCCCGCCTCGTCGTGGCGCTGGCGGCGCGGTCGCTCGGCGCACGGCGCAGCGGATGGGCGGCGGCGATGGAAGCGGAACTCGACGCCGCGATCGAGGACGGACGGCCGCTAGGTTTCGCGCTCGGATGCCTGTTCACCGCCTGGCTGACGCTCGCTGCCGAGCATGAGGGGCGCGCCATCCTCGCTGCGCATGCCCTGGCCGTTGGCGTCATCCTGCCGGCGGCGGCGATGTCGCTGCTGAGCGCGTGGTACGGATTTCCTTATCTCGGCGTGGGACGTGCGGGCCTTCGTGGGCTGGTGGCGGGTACCAGCGAGCAGTTCCCGCTGCTCAACGCCGGCACTTGGTGCGCGGCCCCGCCCCTGACGCTGCTGGTGCTCGGGCTGGCGGCCGGGCAGATCGCGCTGGCCTGGTTCCTGCTGGAACGCGACTGGACGCGCGCGCATGCTGTTGGCCGCTTCAATGCCGCTGCGCTGACCAGCTTGGCCGGCGTGAGCGCGCTGCTTGGGCTCGACGTCAGGCCGATGCTGCTGCCGCTGGCGGCGCTCGTGACGGAGACACTCGCCGTGATGGCGCTCGCGCACGCATTCGGTGACGCCGGCGAGGACGTGCGCGCCGCGGTGACCGACGGCTAGCGACCGGCCGAGCAGATTCACGCCACCGACCCACCTGACCGGCCGAGCGCATCGACCGGATCGGGCAGTCGCGCCCGGATCCCCGCCACGCCTCATCGAGAAAGGACCGTCCATGATCTTCTCGGCCAGCCGTTATACCCTGTGCTGCGCGCTGCTCGCCGCGTTACCCGCTCCCATCGTGGCGCCATCCTCGGCGATCGAGGTGGGGCGGTGGCAGCCTTATGGTGCGCGGTTCACCTACCAGCGTGATGCCCGCGTGCCCGGCGACAACGCGCTGCGCATCGAGCCGCGGGACACGCCGGGCGAAACCTGGTCGAGCGGCGCCGGCCTGGTGATCCCCGCGCCCTTGCGCGCGGGCGCGCGCATCTCGGCCACCTTCTGGGCGCGCGCCGAACGGCCAGTCCGGGTCACCGCCACCATCCAGGGTGGCGCACCGGCCTATCGCGCGTTGTCGGTCAGCCATATCGACCTCACGCCCCGCTGGCGGCGCTACACGATCGCGGGCGTGACGCCGCGCGACCTAGCTGCATATTCCCAGTCGCTGGCGGTGCAGGCGGGTCGAGCCGCCGCAGCGGTGTCGCTCGGCCCCGTCGCCTTCCTGCAGGGCCAACCAGATGCAGCGTCCGTGCGGGACGTGTTCGCTGGCTTTCGCGCGCGCTCCGTCGCGGAGGACGTGCGGGTACCGTCCGATGCCGGCGTGGTGCTGGCAGGCACGCTCCGCACACCGACGGGCCATGGAACCGGCCCCTTCCCGCTCGCGATCCTGATCCAGGGACATGGCCCCAACGGCCGGGGCGGCTACACCGAGCTGTCGGACCGGCTGCTGGCGTATGGCATCGCCACCTTGGAGTACGACAAGCGCGGGATCGGCGCCTCGACCGGCACATATGACGAGGACCTTCCCGCGCTGACCCGCGACGCCACCGCCTGGGTCACCGCCATGCGCCACCGGGCGGCGATCGATGGCCGCCGGATCGCTCTGGTCGGTCACAGCCAGGGCGGCGTCATCGCGCCAGCTGTCGCCGCCTCCGATCCGAGCATCACGGCGGTCGTCACACTGGCAGGATCGGTCGGAGACGGGCTCCCTTACCTTCGCCGAGCGATCCATCATCAGATGATCGCCGCCGGGTTGTCGGAGACTGTGGTCGCCCCGGTCGTGGACGCCGCCGGCACGTTGCTTCAGGCGCGATCGGACGGTGACGAGGCCGGGACGATCGTCCGGCTACGCAAGGCATTGACGGACCGGTTCGAGGCCGCAGGTTTCTCGCATCGCGAAGCGCAGGAGGCGCTGTCATTGATCGACGTCAAGGAAGCGTGGCACGCGGACGAGATGCGCTCCGCCTCCGACCTGCGCGCGCTGCATATGCCGGTTCTCGCCGTGTTCGGCTCCAAGGACCCGCTTGTCATCGCGTCCGAAGAGGCGCCGGAGGCGCAGCGCGCGCTGGCCAACAACCCGCGAGCACGGGTGGTGGTGCTGGAAGGGCTCAGCCACTGGTTCCAAGAGGGTGCCCAGACCGGCGCCGCAGAGGAAGTGCCGAAGCTCGGGGCGAACTTGGGCTCGCCCCGCGCGGTGTCGCTGGCCGTTGACTGGTTGCGCGCGATACTCGCACCGGCAGGTGGCAAAGACCTGTGACGTTGACGGCGCATCGCGACCGCGCCGACGACAGACCCATCAACCGTTATCCGCGCGGTTCGATGCCGCCGCCAAGAACGGACGCTCGTTCCTCTGCGGGAACAAGCGTCCACGTGCCCGCCCCACGTATCAGGCGACCGCGCCGACAGCGTCGTCATATCCGCCGATAGCCTCACCCCACCGTTGGACGGCGGTGCCGCCGAACAGGCTCTCGCGTGGCAGATCGAAGATGAAATAGGGGTTGAGCGTCGGCAGCGCGCTCACCGTCTCGAGCCGCTGCCGCTGCTCCGCCGACAGCAGGATGTCGAGCGACGCGACATTCTGGTGGATCTGCTCGGGTCGGCTCGCGCCGAGCAAGACGGAGCAGACACAAGGGCGACCCGTCACCCAGGCGAGCGCGACCTGCGCCATCGGCCGGCCGACTTCCTCCGCCACCGCACGCAACACGTCGACGATCCCGAAGTTCGCCTCCGTGAACAGCATTCCGCCATAGGGGTTCTCGCCGTTCAGCCGGCCATCGCTGCCGCCGCTCGGCTCGCCCCGCTTGTTCGGTACGCCACCCGGCGGGCCGAAGTCCGCGAGCTTGTCGCGGCCGTACTTGCCCGTCAGCATGCCGAAGGCGAGCGGGCTCCACGCCACGAGCCCCAGCCCGAGCGCCCGCCCCGCCGGCACCAGGTCCAGCTCGACGCCGCGATCGATCAGCGAATAGCTGTACTGCAGCCCGATCGGCTCAGGCAGCCCGTGCGCGCGGGCCAGGGTCGCCACCTGTGCGGCATACCAGGCGGGCGCGTTGGAGAAGCCGTAGTAGAGGATGTCGCCGCGTCGCACCGCATCGGTCAGCGCGCGCAGCACCTCCTCGGGCGGCGTCGTGCGATCCCACACATGCGTCCAGTACATGTCGACGTGGCCGCAGCCGAGCCGCCGCAACGAGCCCTCGAGGCCGTCGCGGATGTTGCGTGCCGAGTTGCCGCCCGCCAGCGGGTTGCCCTCGCCGCGCGGGAAGCCCGACTTGGTGGCGATCACCAGACGGTCGCGGCCGCCGCGCTCCTGGAGGAAGCGGCCGATCATCGCCTCGCTCTCGCCGCCCGAATAGACGTCGGCGGTATCGATGAAGTTGCCGCCCGCCTCCACATAGGCATCGAAGATGGCTCGCGATCCGTCCTCCTCGGCGCCCCATCTTCCTGCGCCGAAGGTCATCGTGCCGAGCGCCAGCGGGCTTACCGCCAGTCCCGAGCGGCCCAGCGTGCGGTAAGAGGTCAGGTCCATGGTGCGTCACTCCTCGTTCCCGGACACAGGTAAGCGGCGATCGTCCGCCCGATTAGCCGTTGCCCGTCGCAAGGGCTTGTGAGCACATTGCATCAATGCGGCGCGGCGACCTCGACGATCTCGCGGCCTTCGCCAGCGTCGCGAGGGCACGCAGCTTCACCCGCGCGGCGGCCGAGCTGGGCCTCTCTCCCTCCGCGCTGAGCCACGCGATGGCGGCGCTCGAGCGTCGGCTCGGCGTGCGGCTGCTCGCCCGTACGACACGCTCGGTGGCGCCCACCGCCGCCGGGCAGCAGCTGCTGCAATCGCTCGATCCGGCGCTGGCGCAGGTGATGCACGGCCTCGCATCGCTGGCGGACTGGCGCGGCGCGCCGTCCGGCACGGTGCGGTTGGCGACCTTCGGCTATGCCGCGCGCACGATCCTGGCGCCGCGCCTGCCGCAGTTCCTGCTCGACCATCCGGACGTGTCGGTGGAGGTGATCGTCGAGGATCGACTGATCGACCTCGTCGCCGGCGGCTTCGACGCCGGCATCCGCCTCAGCGAGGCGGTCGAGAAGGACATGGTGGCGGTGCCGGTAGGCCCGGACCTCCGCACCGTCGTGGTCGGCACCCCCGCGTATTTCGCGCGTCACTCGCCGCCCGAGACGCTCGCCGAGCTCGAGCGTCACGTCTGCGTCAACTACCGCCTGCTCGGTGGAGGTGGTCTGCTGCCGTGGGAGTTCGAGGAGGCAGAGCGCGACGTCAGACTCAAGGTGCCCGGGCAGCTGATCGTCAATGACGAGGTGCTGGCAGCCGCGGCGGTGCGCGCTGGGGCTGGCCTGGGCTATATGATGGAGCACGACGTCGCCGACGAGATCGCCGACGGACGGCTGGTCCAGGTGCTGGCGTCCTGGTGCCCACGCTATCCGGGCTGTCGTCTCTACTATCCCGATCGTCGGGTCTCTCCGGCGTTGCGGGCGCTGATCGACGCGCTTCGCGTGTGACCGGGAGGCGTTCGCTCGGGAGCCCCTGTTCGCTCCGTGCATCCTGCCGTTCGTTCCTGTCGCAGCACGAGCTTCAACCCCGCCCGCCTCTCGCGCTGGAAGCGCGCCGCCATGTCACATCTCGGCTCGCACCTCGTCATACCGGCAGATCATGTGGGAGACGAAGCATGAAGATCGTCGTCATCGGCGGAACCGGGCTGATCGGCCGCCAGCTCGTCAGCGATTTGGCTCATCGCGGGCATGAGGTGGTCGCCGCCTCGCCCAGCAGGGGCGTGGACAGCGTCACCGGCATAGGGCTCGCGGGCGCCTTCGCAGGGGCTCAGGTCGTCGTGGACGTGAGCAACCCACCGTCCTTCGCCGATGACGAGGTGCTCACCTTCTTCCAGACCTCCGCAACCACCATCGCCAAAGCTGCCAGGGAGGCGGGCGTCGCGCATATCGTCGCTCTCTCGATCGTCGGCACCGACCGGTTGCAGATCTCCGGTTACTTCCGCGGCAAGCAGGCGCAGGAAAGCGCCTACACGCAGAGCGGCGTTGCCTTCACCATCGTTCGGGCCACGCAGTTCTTCGAGTTCCTGGGCACCATAGCGGACGGTCATACCCGCGATGGCGTCGCCCATCTGCCGACCTTCGCGCTCCAGCCGGTCGCTGCGGCGGATGTTGCGGCGGCCCTGGCCGATATCGCGCTATCCAGCCCCTTGCGCGGCATCATCGAGATTGCCGGACCGGAGCGCGCGCCGGTGATCGAGTTCGCCGGCACGTGGCTCGGCCACCGCGACGATCCGCGCGCGATCGTGGCCGACGAGAAGGCCGGCTATTTCGGCGCGCCGGCGAACGACCGCACGCTCGTGCCGGCCGACGGTGCCCGACTTCTGCCGACCCGCTTCGAGGCATGGCTCGCCGCGCAGCCCGCCGGGGAGCAGGCGTGATGCAGGGCCGATCGCTCATCCTGGGTCTCGCCGCCCTTCTCGGCGTCGGTGGCGTCGCCAACGGCGTGTTCATGCTCGTGGACCCCGCGAACTGGTATCTCGCGGTGCCCGGCGTGACGACCACGGGACCGTTCAACCAGCATTTCATTCGCGACATCGGGCTGATCTTCGCGCTGATCGGTGCCGCGATGCTGGGTGGCGCGATGCTCGCGGCCCAGCGGGTGACACTCTGGAGCGGGTCGGCGTTGTGGCTGACGGGACATGCGCTGTTTCATCTCTGGGAGGTGTCGGTGGGGATCTGCGGCTCGGATGCGATAGCGCGCGACTTCCCCGCCGTGACGCTGCCAGCGATCCTGGCGATCACCCTCGCCTGCTGGGCCTGGCGTGACGCGCGCCGCGACAAGGCGCAGGATGCGTTCTTATGACCCCTCGCTCCGATACGCCGCGGGCGCTGCGCCTCGCCGACTTCGAGACGGAACGGCCGCGGCTGCTGCGCCTCGGCTATCGCATGCTCGGCTCGGTCAGCGAGGCCGAGGACGTGGTGCAGGACGCATGGCTGCGCTGGCAAGATGTGAGCGGTGGTGTGGACCGCCCGGCCGCCTATCTGACGCGGATCGTGACCCGGCTGTGCCTCGACCAGCTCAAGTCCGCCCGGGTGCGGCGGGAAACCTATGTCGGCGCCTGGCTGCCCGATCCGCTGGTGGGCACGACCGAGCAGGAAGAAGCACGCGCTGACGACATCACGCTCACGCTGATGCTGGCGATGGAGCGCCTCTCCCCGCTCGAGCGCGCCGCCTTCCTGCTCCATGACGTGTTCGACACGCCTTTGCCGGAGGTCGCCGCCACGCTGGGCCGGGAGCCGGCCGCGGTGCGCCAGCTCGCCTCGCGCGCCCGCCGCCACGTGCAGGCCGCCAGACCGCGCTTTGCCGTGCCGCCGACGGAGGCCGAGGCGATCACCCGCGCCTTCTTCGCCGCCGCCGCCAGCGGCGACGCCGCCGCCTTGACCGCGCTGCTGGCCGAGGACGTGGCGATCCACTCGGATGGCGGCGGCAAGGTCATCGCCTTCCTCAACATCGTGCGCGGTCTCGATCGTGCGATCCGGCTGTTCCAGGGCATCCGGCGCAAGCACGCCTATCAGCCCCGCCTGCTGCAAACGGTGACGATCGACGGCCTGCCCGGCTATGTCAGCATCGATCGCGGTGACGTGCTCCAGACCACCGCGCTGGAGCTGCGCGACGGGCGCATCGCGGCGATCTATATCGTCCGCAATCCCGACAAGCTGCGCCATGTGCGGGACGCGCTGCTCCTGCCGTGAGACGTGTCGACCGTTGCCAGGCGGCGCCCTGATACGACGAGAAGCTCGTGTGGCGTGTCACACCTGTCTCCGCCGTCTCGTCAATCCGGCGGGCGCCACCGATCGGCGCCCGCAGCGAAGGACACCATCATGACGGGGAACAAGCGGCTGGTCTGGCACGAGGTCGCGCCGCAGGGTGCCAAGGCCCTCTTCGGCGTACACCATTACGTCACCACGGGCACGACCCTGCCCGAGGAGATGATCCACCTCGTGTTCCTGCGCGTATCGCAGATCAACGGGTGCGCCCATTGCATCGACCTGCACACCCGCGACCTGCTCAAGACCATGCCGGCCGACAAGGTCACGCTGCTGCCGGTCTGGGCCGAGGTGCCGCACCTGTTCCCGGATCGATATCGCGCCGCGCTGGCCTGGGCCGAGGAAGTGACGTGCGTGAGCGAGACGCATGCCTCGGACGCGGCCTACGCGGCTGCCGCCGCCGCGTTCGCGCCGAAGGATCTGGTCGACCTCACGATCGCGATCGCGGCGATGAACGCCTTCAATCGCCTGGGCGCCCCGTTCCGGCTGCCCGTCAAGGCGCAACCCTGATCGGCCTCCGACCGGCCGACGCGTTCACGGAAACTTCCCGAGACCCCGCTTGGATGGGATCAGCTTAGATCAGTCGGAAGAACCATCACTAGAGAGCGCACGCTATTCAGCGGCTCTCGGCAATTGGTTGGGACGTTTGGAATGGGATTGGCGGAGCGGGAGCCCGTCGCAACATAGCAGGAAAGTGGCGCTTTTCTGCGCCTTCCGCATACGGCGCCGCCGCCGATACCCCACTAGATACCCCACTCCCCTTTTGGCACGCACACGAGTCCGTCACGCTCCGCCAAACCCTCTCCACCGCCCGAACGAGGCGATAGGTAGATCCCTACCAGACAGTGGCGCCGCTACGCTCCAACCAATCCGATGAGCGATCGTCGCGGAGCACGTCGAGCAGCCGGAAGCCGTCACCAGTGAGATCCTCATCCATCGAGGTCGGCCCGTATCGGCTGGCGTAATCGGCGATAACCCGCCCGCGGAAACGACGTGCCTGCGCTTCGATCTGCTCCACTGACAATCGCCCCTCGAGCATAGCCAGCCACATGTCTGAGGCTGCATCATCGGTGAGGTCCGGCGGCAACGCGCGCCCGATCGCGCTCATGATCCTGGCGTGGGTCGGGTTGGTAAGCGGCGAGATGGCCGGACCAGGGGGCTTCTTGGCGCGCTTCAGCGTGAGGCCGCGACTTACGCCACCTCTAGGACGTACGGCAGGCAAGTAGAGCGCCTGTCGCCATTTCCACACCTGCTCTTTACTTATGCCAATCGCGCGTGCGATTTCGCCGTCGTCGGATCCGTCGGCGTAAAGCAGAAAGGCCGCCTGACGCCGATCGGAGCGCAGCTTTGAAAACGCATTGCCGTTACCGTGCCGGCGGGTAGGGCGGCGTTTGTACTTCGGCAGGCAGAGACTCGGACGCTCAGCCAACATAATGTTACGCCACAGATCGACTGTTGATGTCGCGAGACCCATCTCACGAGCGATTAGGGCACCGTTTACGCCTCGCTCGAGCAAAGCTAAGCACCGCCGCTTCATATCAGGCGTAGGTGGCGTTCTGCTAATTGCTCGCCTATTTCGGCCGACAGGGAGATGGGTCGGCAGCCCGCCTCGCGCACGCCAGCTCCGGATCGTCGACTGTGGCTTACCTTCGACTGCGCATATTTCGCTATCTAATAAGCCGCTGTCGTACAGTCGCCGTCGTTCTGCGAGCCTCGCAGCAGTCTCAGCTTTGGTCATGGCGGTCCGACTCCGGTTGCCATGTCCCACAAGGTCTCATCGCCTGATGCTGCATGCCAGATCGAAGCGGCACGTTGAGCTAATAGCGCGTCGAGCTCTATGCAGATGCGCCAAACGCGCTAGCCTCGCCCCATGCCCGACGACTCGCCCCCGCTCACGCCCAACGCGCAGCAAAAATCATCAGCGATGGAGAAATCTAACAAGGCTCTGCTTGAGGCTCGGATAGCCGCCGACAAGCGTGAACAGCAAGCGAGCGCCGAGAACAGTCGAGTCGAGCGCAATCCGCCGCTACCTGGCTTCAGAGATAATTCGGGCGACCCGGCGATCGATGCGCTGGCGGCCGAGGTTGAGCGGCGCGGGCTGGATATCTGATGAAAATGCTCCATCAACCTATAGATCAAAGCAGGATCGTCGAGGACGGGTTCGACGCGCTCGTTGAGCTAGACACCGCGATTAACGAAGTTCTCGCCCACAAGCCCGATCTGAAAGGGCATAAGTTTGGCATGCACGGTGAGAACGTAATTAGAGATGCCCTGCAAACAATCTGCAATATGCAAGCCAGAGCATACGGCTGCCTATTTGACGAGGGCAGTAGAGGTCCAACGGAAAGCAAAGCCAACAAAGATGCTCGCCTTGAGCGAGTGCGAAAGGTCAAGGCGGCATTGGGCAATGAAGACCTTCCAAATCTTAGGGATCGCGGTATTCGCAATGCTTTAGCCCATTACGACGAATACTACTTAAATGAGCTCAGGTCCAAGCCAAAGAACTTCGAATTGAAGTGGCTGGGCGTCAGCAGCAAGGGCATGTTCACGCGAGCAGAAGACGATGTTAAGACAATTTATGTAGGCGTGTATTTCTATGCCGAGGACGAGTTTCATCTATTTAATCGTATGATAAAACTAATTCCTATGCAAACAGAGCTGCGCGGCGTGGTCACAAAGGCTGGTTATGTAATCAAGGAGGAGGCGACAGCGCCGGGCGATACTGCACCGCCAGGATCCGCCTCAAGTTGATTGTGAGGGTTGCCACCCGCAGCGATCAGCTTACCTCATCGAAACTCCGCCCACACCGGGTGGCCAGCGTCGACCAGCTTGGTGACGATCCACCGCATCGCCTGGAGCGCCGGCCCGTGCGGCTTCCCGCGGCCGGTCTCCGCCGCGGTCCAGAAGGTCACCAGCAGCTCGCGGTCGGGTAGATAGGGCCGCAGCACGCGCAGGGCGAGGCGGGTCGCGGGCACACAGACGTCCTCGTCACGCGCGCGTCGACTGGCATCGTCGAGCACCGCGAGCGCCAAGTTCATCAGCAGCGCACGTGATCGGATCGCGCGAACCTCCGGATCTGTCCGGCCGAATGGCACGCCGTCGACGCGCGTGTCGGTCGCTTCGCACTTACGGCACGGCAGACCATGCCGCACGGCTTCCCACTCCATCGACAGCCGGCGGAAGCGGCGATCGAGGATCAGCTCCTCGAGGTCATATTGCTTCACCGCCTTGCACGCGCGGCATGTCACGCGCACTGCGCCTTCGACTCGGCGTAGATCCTGTAACGTCTTGGGTGGCCCGACCATGTCGCGATAATGCCGGAACGTAGCGAGAACAAAAAGACTGGCATCGCTCGTCGGCTTGCGTCATCTCGGGGCGATGAGTGCCCGCGAGAACCTCGACCGAGTCGGCCATGCGCCGAGCGTCGGCCACAACTCGGCCGCCTGCACGCTATGCAGCTCGACCGATCCCGACGGCTTGGTGGAGCTGCTCGCTGAGGAGCTGTGGGAGAGCCGGCAAGACGACACCCAGTGGGCGCGCCGCTGGGCCGATGCGGGTGATCTTTGGCACATCCGCTTTCGCGAGCTTGCACGAACCGCGATCGGCTTTCTGGAGCGTTCGCCAACCGAGTGAGGGCTGCGCCAGCCGGTCGTGCGGGCGACTGGCGCAGCCCGTCGGGAGTTCAGCTCCGACGCTTGGGCTTCTATTATTGACTGATGTAGGTTTGGTTAGCGGCGGTATTCGCCGTAACGTGAGTGAAACGCGGCATCGAATTGAGCTGAGCCGCATTACGACGACATGCCACGATTTCGCTTCACCGTCCGCGACGACAATGGGGAGATTGGCAACAAGGTTGTCGATCTCCCCGATTTGAAGGCTGCGAAGGCGCAAGCCGTTGAGGAAGCCAGCCGAGCGCTGGCGACCGTTGATGGATCGTTTTGGACGGACGGTCATCTCGAGATCGAACTGACGGATGAGAGCGGCCTCAGCTTAGCCGCCCTCGCAATCAGCGGCTTCGAGTCTCCGGCGAGCGGAAAGCGCTTCAACGCGTGAGAGGGAAGTGAACGAGCCCGATTGGCTGATGCTAGCTGCCGCCGAGCGTGCCGTGATGGACGCCCTTGAGCCCACCCTCTTCGTAGACGACGTTCACATCAGGAGCGAGGCGACAGAAGCGAAGCTGACCGCCTACCGGACAGCGAAAAGGCGTTTGGAGGTTTTCGAGGCCAAGGGGAGTGGCATAAGCCGAGGCCAAGAGGCATCAGGTACCCGTGGAGACACCAGCGAGTAGTCGGGCCAATCGCACCCGTTTGGGACCAAGTTCAATGTCGAGCGATTGCTAGCCCTGAGCAATTGATGTTTAACGGCTCCGTGACGGTTTTTCGTATCACGGTGGCTGACAATGAGGATGTCAGCGAGGGCCTGGAGCGGCACGCCAGCTACAGCGCCGCGCGCTACTCTGCCGTTCGCTCGGCGGTGAACATCATGCTCAGCAAGCCCACCAAGCTGTTCACCCGAGTTGCTACCTGCGAAGTACGGAACGAGACGACGGGCGCAGCCACAATGTTTGACGTCAACCTTACGGTCGGGTCCGATCGCACTCATTGAGATTGAGGGATGTGGCTCCAAGATTGAAACCGGGATGGAAGCAACCGCGGCACTTCAAAGCGGTCGGCGGCCCTGAAAACGGGTCGATCGTGCGGCTCGAGAACGGAAGCTCTAGGCACGTTATTCAAGAGGGCGGACGTGCAGGAGGTCGGCTCTTCGTCTACAAGCTCGTGCAGGTAGATGGTGGCAGGTACGCCTTGGTTCCTGAGGCTGATGACGAGCTACTAAAAGCGTTTAGCGGCGCACAGCTGTCTTGCGACGAAGCAGGTATTGCCTTCCTCGCGGCGGAAATAAGTCGGCGCAAACTGGCGGCTCCTGTAATCGCTGCGAAACGATCTTAACGCGCCTGCCCCGCCAAATTCCTTGCAAAGCAGAGATTTGAATTTACACATTTTACGTCCGTACGGGACGCTGCGACCCGCAGATCCTCGGCCCCGAGGCTATGTAACTCGGCCCTGCAGGCTGATGCTGCCGGGTCGCCTTTCACCACGGATCTCCGTGGCATCAAGGCAACCTCAGCTTGACGCACCAGCGCGCGACTGCGGGGCGGGCGTCGACCCGCGGCGCCGGCTCTGCACCCTACCGTGTGCGCCGCGGGTCACCCATCAGGGGCGCGCCGGGATCATCTGCCCGCGCGCAGGGATAGGCATCAGCTTCGGCCCCATGTCGGCCGCCGCGAACTGCGGCTTGAGCACCATGCCGTTACCCAGCTCGCCGCCGTTGCAGTTGAGCAGCTTGTTGATGCAGTTGTCGGTCCACGCCGCCATGACGGTGTCGTCCCACGCACCGTCCCAGTCGGCGTGCAGCGTGCTGCCCGCGGTCATGCGCACTACCTTCCCGTCCATCGTCATGTCGTCGCTGGACAGGCTCCACGTCGCGACCGAGCCCGGCTGGCCTGCGGCGATCGTCCCGACGTCGTACCAGGCGCCGAGGGTGAAGGTGGGGATGATATAGGGGTTCGCCGCCGGGCAGCGCAGTACCCCGTCCATGCCATAGGAGGCATAGGCGACATGGTCGCGATGGTTGGGGCTGTCGAGCCGCTTGCCGTCCCAGCAGTCGGGCGCGGTGATGATCGCGCCGAGCCGGCGGCGCTCGCCGTTCGGCCCCGGTCCGCACTTCATCGCGATCGAGGCGATGTCCGCATGGTGCCCCGTGCTCCACATGCCCGAGTCGTCGGAGCAGTTGAAATAGCCGGCCCCGGTCTTCTGCTTGCCCGAGACCATGTCGTAGCCGAAGATGAAGCGCAGACCGCGCGGGAGCGCGACGCAGGCGATGCCCTGCACCTTGCAGAGCGGGTCGGTGTCGGGCCGGCGCTTATAGTAGATCGAGACGTAATCCGGCCGCCTCACGAAGCCGAGGCCATCAAGCATCGCCGGGATCCAGTAGGCGGACCGGTTCAGCTGGTTGCCGCAGGTGCTGTCGCCCGTCGTGCGCAGCGAGGCATAGGTCGAGCGCGCGTTCGCCCCGGTGTTGCCGAAGAACTGGTGGAGGTGCGACTTGCCCGGCTGGCCCGGGAAGACGATGGGATCGTCAGAGCCGACCTGCCCCGGCAAGCAGATGAAGCGGAAGGAGCCGACGACGTCATACAGCTCCTTCGGCGGGATGCGGTCGCCCGGTGTCAGCCAGGCCGCCACGTCGATGTTGCTGGCGATCGGCGCCGGGATCTTCGTGGGGCTGGCGCCATCCGGCTCAGGCTCGACCGCGTCACCGGAGCCGGCCGCGGGTGCTCCTGTCGGAACGGCTGGCGGCTTCGGCGTCGCCGGCGCAGCATCGAGCTTCGTCAGCCGCGACTGGCGCCGCGCGATCGAGTTGGTCGCCGACACCTTCACGCGCTCCAGACACGCGATGTCTGCGGCCAGCTTCGTGCGGTCTGTGCTCGTCTCGATCCGGTTGACGGGGACCGACGAGCAGCCGGTGATCGTCTGCGGCACGGCCGGCGCGGCGAGCAGCAGCGCGAGAGCAGCGGCGATGGCGAAGCGGATCATGCGAAGGCCTCCCGGTAGGCGGCTGCGATCTTGGATCGACTGGGCGCCCCCACGGTGATCGTGCTGTCGACCCCGCCGTCGGTACGGTCCCACCAGCCATGGTGATGCAGGTTGTTCGCGCCGATCCAGTCGCGCGCAGCGTAGAAGTCGGGGAGGAAGCGGTCATCGTCCATGCCCCACTCGGGTAGGGCGTAATCGCGGTTCAGCGACGTCGCGAGCTGCCGCCCCCAGGCGAGGCCGCACGCGCGGTCGCGAAAATAGCCGAAGAAGCCCGTGCGGTCGTAGCGCGCTTGGAGGTAGAAGTCCTGCCCGACGCAGTGGAAGAAGCTGCGCCCGGGCAGCGTGCTCGCCGGGTCGCAGTCATAGACGCCGACGTTCGGGCACCAGATGATGTAGGCGAGGTCACCGCCGCTCCTCGCCTTGCCGAGCACCCGCAGGAAGATGGCGGCGACGTGCTCGAACGCCTGGACGTAGAGGCTGGGGCTCCAGCTGCCGTCCTTCGCGCGCGCCGCGTTCTCCTGCCACGCGAAGTTCTGCTCCCAGAAGAGGCGGATGCGCGCGCGGGCGTCGCGGAACTCGGTCACCGCCGCGAGGATGGCCTGCGCCATCGCCTCGTACATGGCGTCGTGGCGCCCGGCGACGATCGCCTCGAGCTGCCCGGCGCCGGGGCACGGCACCGACCAGAGCACGCGCGTCGCGCCCGCCTGATAGAACTCGCGGTTGCGCTTCACCTGCCACGACCATGATCCGGGCAGCATGCCGGCCCGCTGGTCGAAGAAGAGGTTCACGAGGTCGGGCCGGCGCCCGAGGAACTTGGTCGCGCGCCGGAAATCACCGACCTCGTTGGTCGGGCAGAAGCCGATCAGCGTCATGGGCTGGCCTCACATGAGAAGCGCCCCGCGCTCACCGGAGTGAGGCGGGGCGCGGGAGCGTGGAAGGTGCGGAGATCAGGCCGGCTGCTGGCCGGCGATGATCGCGCGGTAGGCGGCGTTGACCTTGCCGCCGAGCAGCTCGGCATGGCCCAGCGGGGTCGGATGCAGATTGTCCTGCCCGAGGTAGGTCGCCTTGTTCGCGTCCGTCAGCCACGGCGAAGTCGAGGTGCTCACCGGGACGAAGATGGCCTTGGCGTCGCCGAGTTGCGCGACCGCCGCCTTGATGGCGTTCTCCATGGCGATGATCCCTGAGGTGATCCCCAGGTTCTGCGGCCAGACACCCGGCACCATGATAATGGCGTTCGGGAACGTCGCGCGAATGCGGCCCAGGGTATAGGCCACCAGCGCCTGATAGGTCGCGGTGTCCTGCGCCGTGGAGGACGTGAACGTCGTGTTCCCGTCCGGCGAGGTCACCGTCCAGCCACCGGAGCCCAGCCACACGCTGATGTCGTTCGTCTCGGTGCTAAACACCACGAGGTCTACGTCGGCCCCGGCGATGTCCGGGTTGACGACGAGGAAGCGCGGGATCTGGTGCATGATCGGCAAGCGCCCATTCGTGCCGACCCGGAAGAAGTCGGTGCCGCCGACGCCGGCCTGCCGCGCGTCCGTCCAGCCCGCCAGCCGCGCCGCGGTCTTGAAGAAGCCCGCCTGCTGGATGATCGCCCCGATCGTCTGGCCGGTCGGCATCGATTGCACGCCTTCCAACAGGCTGTTGCCGAAGCCCGCCACCAGCACCCGGTCAGCCGGTGCCGCGACCTTCTGCACCTCGAAGCCGGGAGCGACGTTGATGCTGAACAGGCAGGTGTTGAACTCACCCTCCAGCTTGATGCGCCGCCACGCGCTGACGCCGGCGAAGTCGACCACGGTGAAGGAGGCCGAGCCCGAGGGGTAGAACTTGCCGGCCTTGTCGACGTAGCGGCCGTCGACCTGGACGCGAGCGCCGTGCGTCGTCACACCCGCGTTCTGCGCGAATTCGATCCGCGGAGCGTTGGTGTAGATCTCGACCTCATAGCCCCACGACGCCGCGTCGGTCGCATAGCTCGGCGCAGCGGTGCCGAGATTGCCGTTGCTGCTCGACCCCGCATAAGCGCCGCTCGGGAAGTAGACGCCGTTGTTCGCGGTGCGCAGGTAAGGCGACCCACCCGTCGCGGTGATGATCGGCAGCAGCGCGGAGCCGGCGATCTTCTGGCTCAGTGTCGAGTCGGTGGTGGTGTTCATCTCCTGCGTCGCGCCGGTCGCGAGCGGCGCCGTCTCCGGGTTGCTCGTGGCCGCCGCAGCCGCGGTGCGGGTGAACTTGGTGCTCGTGCTGCCGACCGTCACGGACGCCGAGTTGGCGACCGTCGATCCGCCAGGGCCGGTTGCGGTCACCTCCAGCACCAGCGTGCCGGCGGCATTCGGCGTAACGGTCGCGCCGGTGCCGATCGACGAGCCGTTGAGCAGCCAGCGGCGGGTCAGGGCCGTCGAGTTGCTGGCCGCGCCGTTGCTGGCGGTGAAGGTCGTGCCGACCGCGCCGCTGCTCGGGCTGATCGACGGCGGCGTCGTGAAGGCGGGCGCGGGCGTGCCGCTCGCCGACACCTTCACAGGCTTGGTGCAGATCTCGATCGACGCATTCGTCATCAGGACGGACTCGGCGCCATCGACGTTCTCCGTCGCGGCGAAGACACGCGCGCGGGCGTAGCGGATCGAGCCGTTCGGGTAAGTGACCCGCACCGGGTAGAGGCGCTGGGTCTCGTCCTCGGCAGCGACGCGCAGAACCGCCTGCCCGGCGTCGGCTTCGTCATAGGCCATTGACGGGGTCAGGGTGCCATAATCCGGAGCACCCTTCAGCTTGTCCTTCGGCCCCTTGAGGGGCTGAAATTCCACCTTCCCGAACGTCGGCCCGATGACGCCGATCTTATCGATCCCGCCGATCTCGGTGTAAGCCAGCGCGGCGAAGCCTGCCGCGTCGAACGAGGCCGGGGTACCGGTCGAGATTGCGATCGCCGAGCCGGCTGCGGTGGTCGAGGGCATAGGTGTTCTCCCTGAGGTCCGGTCGAGCCGGTGTTTGATCGGAGGGGTTCAGCGCGCCTTGAGCTGCTGGTCGACGGCGCGGTCGCGCGCCTCGCAGCGCCGGATCACGTCCAGCGACGCGCGCTTGTAGGCGTTGGCTTTGTCGAGCTGGCCGGTCTGGGCGTCGGCGAAGGTGACCCAGTCCGCCACAGACGCGCCAGTCGGCGGGAGAGGGGCTCCCGGAACATCGTCAGCGAGCGGGCTGGCGACCAGTTGCGAGCACGGAAGCGCAGCGCGGGTCACGAGAGTAGGCTTGCCGCATGCACTGAGCGCGCAGGCCAGCAGCAGTAACGGCAGCAGGAACGGTCGCCGCGGCGCCCGGCGTCGATCGGATGACACGGTCGTTCTCCAGAGTGGCGGTGTCGGCCTCCGCGGCCTCCACCATGACTTTGGCGGTGATCGCGGTGCCATCGACCGCCGCCGCGGCCATGCCGGCCTCGCGTGCGGGTTCGACCACCGTCGTGGTGATGTCCGGTTGCTCAGCGCAGGATTTGATCCCGACGACCGCGAGCGCGAGCACGACGCAGACGAGCACCAGGCCAGCGCTGCCCAAGACCCAGCGCATCACGCCTCGTTGCTCGACAGCTTGGCGCCGGTCGACGCGAGCCGTACCCGGCTGCCGACGAGTGGCTGATCGGACGGCCAGCGGCGGGCAACGCAGCGCTCCTTGGCGATCCACGCGCACGAAACTGCGTCGCCCTGGTTGCCGCCGAGGACGCGATAGGCAGTGGCAGTCTCGCCGTCGTAGAAGCCGACGTGACCACCGCCCGGCCGCTCGAACACCAGCACGGCGCCGGGTGCGAGCTCGTCAATGCTGAGCGCCAGCCCCCACGTCGCCCACGCCTTCGCGCGCACCGCGATCGGCGCCGGTTTGATCCCCGCCTCGTGCATGCAGGTGGCGACGAACAGGCCGCACCAGGGCACGCTGTCGGCGTTGTAGACCATGCCGAGCGCCTTGTTCCCGACGCGCTTGGCCCAGCCCATGATCGTCGGCGAGTTGGCGGGGCCAGGCGCTTCACGCGTGCCGAGCTTCGCCCGCGCGGCTGCGAGCCACGCCGGTTCATCTGCCATGTCAGTCCCTTTCAGAAGGAGGCGGTCAGCTCGCCTTGTCGTCGCCGGTGCCCGGCACCTCATCGAGGCGAGTAATCGCCTTGTTCATCGCCGCGGCGTCGCCGCCAGCGAGGGTCTTGAGCATCGTCTGCGCGCCAGCGCGGAGCGCCGCGCCGACCTGACCCTTCGCTGCCGCAATGATGCCGATACCCATCGCGGCGACGCCGATGCCGGTCAGTCCCGCCTGGAGCAGCTCGAGGCTATGCGCCTGCGTCCACAGCGCCGAGACGAGCGCGCACAGCACGGTGATCAGGAAGTCGAGCGTGACCTGACGGCGCCCGGTGGTCTGGAGGAAGACGATCGCGCGCGTGATCGCGACCGCGAGCACGGTCACCAGCACGGGGCCGGGGTGATAGGGGTAGCCGAGGAAATCCCAGGTGACGGGATTTGCGGTGACCGGGAGCGTAACTGCGGCCGCTCCTGCCGCGGCCGCGCGCATCACCGAAAGATGACGGCGACGAGGGCCGCGGCGAAGCACAGGATGATGACGAGGACTGCCCGGGCCAGCACCGGCCAGCGCGACCACATATCGACGGGCAGCGGCGCCTTGCGCAGCTGGAACTCGATGCCCGGCTCACCAAGGAGAACGATGCTCATCCACGCCAACCCGAGAAGGAGGGACACAGGGTCGATGATCCGCTTGGCCATCAAGGCGCGCGCGGTGGTCACCGGATCGGAGGGGTTCCACCCCCAGAGGCTTAGTGCCTCGGCGCCGCAGCGGAGCGTCAGCGCGCCGCCAGCGAGCAGGGTGATGAGGCGATAGAGGCTCACCGGATCAAGCGGGTGATCGTAGCGCCGCTGGCGCCAGACCAGCCCCGCCTGCCGCCCCACCATCATCACGCCGAGGAAGAACCCCGAGGTCATCAGCAGCAGGTTCCAGAAGAACAGGCTGGGGTTGTTGTTGAAGCTCGGCGGCGCGGGCGACGGGACTTGCTCGACGACGGCGGCCGAGAGGCTATTCGCCGCGTCGGCCGCCTGCGCAGCCGCGTTGATGAGGGCGAGCGACATCATCGGCCGATCGCCGACAGGAAGGTCGTCTGCATAGCTGTGATCCTCTCTTTGGCCCGAGGTCAGGCCTTCCAATTCCAGTCGATCGCGGCGTAGGCAGTGCGCTTGGCTGCCACGGTGGTCGCGTCCTTGATGGCGGCGCAGCCCTTGGCCTCGGCCGCGGCGATGGAAGGCACCTTGTCAGAGGCGGCCATGCCTGAGCGAAAACGCTCGATCGCGTTGGTGATCGTCGTGTCACCGAACGCCGCGGCGTCCGCCAGCGCGTAGCCGAATTTGGCGCGGCGCTGCGCCGGCGTAAGCGCGCCGACCGCGGCGAGGATGGCGATCACCGAGCCGCCGAGGCTGTCGTAGAAGGAGACCTCCGCCGCCTTCTGCGCATACTCGGCCTTCTTGGCGCCACCCGCCGAGAGGAAGCCCATCTTCTTTGACTCGGCCGTGTCCTTCACCTGGGCGACCAGCACCGCCTCGACCCGCGCGGGATCCTCGGCGAACGCCTTGGTCGCCGCGTTCCAAACCCAGGTCTGCTCGTTGTAGCCAGCGGGCAGCGTCAGCTTTCCGAGCAGCGGGTCGCCCGCGGCTGGCGCCAGGTCAGCCGTGGTGAGATGCACCAGCTCGCCGGTCGCCTTGCGATAGACCGCGACGGTGCTGACGATCGGGGTCATGAGCGCACCTCCAGCCCGCCGCTGCCGATCACCGACGCGGGAGCCTGCGCGACGATCGGCTCGACGACGATTGTGTAGGTGATCTCCTTCGACGGCGACGGCGCCGTGAAGGGGAAGGAAGCCGAGACAGTGCCCGCCTGCGCCTCAATCACCGGGTCACTCGGCGTGCCGACGTTCCGGCGGTAGGCGACTGTCCCATCAGCCGAGCCGAGGAAGTTCAGCGGCCCGCCGTCGGTCTTGTTGCTCCAATAGACCGACATGCGCTGCTGATTATTGCCGAGGCCGCTCCCAGTGATCGAATATTGAGCCGACCCGCTGATGACGCACTGGCGCCCCGCCGGCACCACCAGGCTGGCCGATCCGCCGCCCGACCCGAACCCGACCGAGCCCTTGAAAGCGGGCTCGCCGTCATAGACCTTCTGCACGGTGACCCGCGCCTCATAGGTTTGCCCGTTGTAATGGGCGCGCGCGACGAAGGTGCCGCTGTCACCGATCGCACCCGAGAAGGTGAAGACGTTGCCGCTCAGCGATAGGTTGGCCACGCCATCCACAGCGCTGAGCGAATAGGTCACGCCGCTGGTGATGATCTGGCCGCCCTTGTTGAGCGTGATGGTGCCCTGACCGCCCGTCCATGACGGCTTGTTGGCCCCGGTCGAGAACACGGCCTGCTGAAAGTTGTCCGGCGTCACCTTCACGCCGAACCCGTCGTCGCCGCTGATGCGCGCGGGCGTGGTCCAGCTGGTCAGCTGTGTTGCGCCGCGGAACGTTGCCTTGCTCTGCCAGAGAAAGTCGGTCCCGGCGGGCGGGCCGTCGGTCCAGCCTGCTGGCGGATTGCCGCTGTTGTCTGCCGGCGCCGCAGGGATCGTCGCCGAGCGCCGGAACACGAACGAGGTGAAGCTGCCGTCCTGGCCGACCGTGCCGCTCTCGCCAATGACGCGGTACGCTGGCCCCCAGGTCAACCCGCCGTCGGTGGACTGCCGCTGGAAAACGTCGGCGCCCATGTAATTGTCGTGCCAGTTGGAGACGCCGTCGATCGACCACTGCACGCGGAGCAGCGGAGCGTCCGCACCATCAGCACCAGCCGCGCCGGCAGCAGCGAGCGAGATCTGCTCGAACCGTGGCGTATTCCCCGCCAAGACGAACTTGGCGCGAAGGGCATGCTGGGGTGCGTAAGGATCGCTGGTCGAGCCCATCCAATCGTAGGGCTGCGCGATCATCGCGCCGTTGACGTACCAGCGAATGTAGCGCCCATCGAACTGGATGCGCGCGGAGCCGCGCCCGGTCACGGTCGGCCCCGAGGCGCCATACTGCGCGCCGTTGATGAGCGCGCGGGTCTCACCGTTGTCCGGGTTGCGGTAGAAGCCGAAGGTCACGCTGTCGGACGAATTGCCGCGATCGATGCCGTTGCCCTGCGTCAGGCCAGCGATGATGTAATCGCCGTGCGCTGGCGGGAAGGAGAACGACAGCACCGCGCCGCCGTTGAAAGCCTCCGCGGTATATGCTGCGTCCGATCCGAAGACGGGTGAGCCCGAGGTGCCGTCGACCGAGTTGGCGGTGACATAGGTGGTGCCGGTGTTCGGCACGAGCGTGAAGGCGCTCGCGCCATCCTTGCCAGGCTCGCCGGTGCCCGCGCGCGCCAGGATGCGCCAATAGGCGTCCTCGGTCGCCGGAGCGGCTGGCGGGGCGTGGCCGCTGCTCGGCGTCTCGGCGATGAAGTACCAGCTCGAGCCTTGATACAGGACGACATCGCCTTCGCTGTAGACCACGCTCGAGTCGTAATTCCCGCGCGGGGTCAGCCCGGTGCTGCCGCCTGGGCCTGTAGCCGCGGCAGGCGCCGCCTTGCTCAGCCCCTCGACCGACAGCGAAAGCTTGCTGACGCGCTCGCCAACTTCGATCGAGAAGTCCTTGAAAAAGCCGTAGATCGTGACCGCGTCGAGCGCGCTATCGGCGATCCAGAGGCAGGGCCGCGCGCGCACCGACGCGATCCAATTCGCCACCTGGTCGACCGCCTCGGTGCGCAGCAGCGCGCGCGCCGACATGCGCTTGGCCCAGGCGCGCTGCACCACGCTGACCTCACCGAAGTCGTCCACGACCTTCCGGCTGTAATCGGTGATCCCTGCGGTGGGCGAAGCCTCGGTGATGCCGAGCCCGACGACGCGACCGATCAGCAGCGTGCCGACCGCAACCGCGCCGCTGCCGGTCGTCGTCACGGTGATCTGGCCCGTGACGCTCGGTAGGTCGGCGAAGACGATGGCGCCCGCGCCGGCCGCTTGGGTGCGGTCATAGCCCGACGCCTGGACCCGCACCGAGGCGCCGGTGACGTCCACCAGCGCGATCGCGGTGGTCGCTGAGCCGTTGAGCACCACCGACACCGACCCGCTGGCGATAGTGGAAGTGCCAAGCGCCTCGTCGAACATGGCCCATCGGTTGGTAGGCCCAATGTCGATCCACCGGCCGGAAGCGCCCGACGGGTCGTTGCCAACATTGCCCGCGTCGGCGCTCTCATAGACCCGATGCGTGGACGCCAGGATGACGCGCGCACCCTTGCCGTAGGTGTTCGCGCTCGACCACGCCGGATAGTCGTTCTCCGGCACGTTGCTCGACACCAAGGTGCTGCCGGTGACGGCCACAGGCTGGAGCAGGCGAAGGCTGGACGTCGACCCGGCCGGCGCGGGCTCGATCCCGTTGTCGGCGACCGTCTCGCTCTCCGCCAGCCCCTCGACCGACAGCGTGCAGAAGCTGCTGCGCGCGTCGGCGACGTCGATCTCGAAGTCCTTGAAGAAGCCGCGCACCGCCAGCCACGCGAGGCTCTCGCCGGCGATCCAGTTGGCCGGCACCGCGCGCAGGCCCGCCAGCCGCCGATGCACCGCGTCAACGGCGCTGGTCTCAAGCCGCATCCGAATTGACAGCCGGCGCGCGAACTTGCGCGGCACAACGGTGGTGACGCCGAAGTCGTCCGTCACCCGCCGGCTGTAATCGGTGATGCTGATCGTCGCCGACGTCTCGGTCACGCCGAGGTCGATCGTCTCGTTGCTGTCGGTGACAACCTTCATGCGGCAGCCGCCACGGTGCTGATCGCGTCGCCACCGCTCTGAGCGGTGACATCGTCGAGAGTGCGACCGATCTTGCGCACGCCACCGGCGACCTCGGCGAGCACGTTGGCGTTCTCACCCCGCATGCCCATCACCTCGTCGAGCAGGCGGTCGAAGACCTCGGCCATCGTCTCTTCCGACGCCTGCGACGCAGCCGCGGCCTGGCTCGCAGTCGAGCCGGCGCTGAGCTGATCGGCCGCCTTGGTGCCAGGACCACCAGCGCCGGTCGCGAAGAGGCTGATCGCCGCATAGGTGGCCTCGAGCGAGGCCGCCGTCTGTGCCTGGACCCGCTCCAGCTCCTGCCGGCTCGTTGCGGCGTTGGCGGCGGCCGAAAGCAGCGCCTGCGACAGGCCAGGCAGCGACTTGGCCGCCTCCTGATCGCCACCACGCGCCGCGGCAGTCGCGACGTTGAAGCTGCTCATGATCGCCGCGAAGCCGCCAGCGGTGTCCGCTTGGGTCAGGCCGCGGATGCGCTTGATCTCGTCCTGAATGCCCTCGCCGACCGACTTCCACGCCTCGCGCAGCTCGTTCGCCGCCCTGGCGGCCTCCTGCGCGTCCTGAATGGCCCAGATCTGCTGCTGGAGCGCGCGATTGCTGGCGTCGAGCTTGGCGAGATCGAGCGCGCGAAGTGCGGCGGTATTGCCGTTGAGCTCGAGCAGCTGCCGCTCAAGATCCTGTCGCTCGGCGAGCACGTCGGCTGCGCTCTTGGCGCCCTCCATGGCCTTCTGAAGGTCGGCGAAGGCAGGCGCGAGGTTCAGCAGCGCGGCATAGGTCGATCGACCCGCCGCGGTGGTCAAATCCTGCGCCTCGACGAGCTGGCGGAACGCGGCGAGCGATCCGGGCACCGTCAGACCCAAGCTGGCGAACACGCGGTTCATCTGCGCCGCCTGCGCCGCCTGTTTCTCCTCCGCCGTGTAGTAGGCGTCGGCATATGCCTCGACGGCGCTCGTGAAGTCGCTGACGCTGTCGAATTGGTCGGCCAGCGCGACCTTGACGTCGATCCCCAGGTTGCGGCTGGCGCCGCCGAGCAGGTCGAGCGCCATGGTGACCGCCTCGACGGTCGATGCGACCCGAGTGAGCGTCTCGAAGGCGCCCTCACCTGCCCGCTGGAAGCGCGCAAGGCCCGGGAACGCCGCCGCGGCCATATTGTCAGCCGCCGCGCCGAAGATCGCGTTCAGCTTTTCCTCGATCTGTTCGCCCGTGAGGCCCTTCAGGTCGACTTTGCCGAGGTTCACGACGAAGCCGTTGAGCCGGCGCTGGATTTCGTCGGTCGACTGCCCCAGCGGCCCGGCCGCAGAGGCGATCGCGTCGTTGAACTGCCGCAAGATGAGGGTGAATTGCCCCTCCAGCTCCGCGCTTGCGCCAGTATACTGCGTCGAGGTCTTCGATCCGGTCTTGATGCCAAGGAACGAGCTAGTCTTCTTGATGTCGCTGTAATACGAAGCGTCGAAGCCGCGGTTGAGGATGCTATCCAGCGTCTGACCGTTGGCGAAAAGGCCGCTGCCGACCACTTCGGTCTTGCTGCCGAACAATCCGCCAAGAATGCCGCCGATCAGTGGAATTTTGCTAAGGACGGAGCCGATTAGGTTCTTCTGAAAGCCCTCGGTGATGCCGGCCGACGCGTTCACGTCGCCCGCGCGCACGATCTGAGCCGCGACACCGCCGATCGCGCCCTCGATCGACCGCAAGGTGGCCAGCATCTCGCGCGTGTAAATGCTGGTCGCCGACTCGATGCCCGCCAGGTTGTCGATTGAGCGCTTCAGGCTCTCCGACTTAGCCGTGGGATCGCCTAGCACGGTCCCGGTGCCCGTATTTGTCACCGGCGCGCTGCCGCCACGCCCACTGCCAGAGGCAATCGTCACGCCTGCGGCGACCAGCGCCGCGGCGGTCGCCGCCATTGCCGCCAGATTGAACGGGAATGGCAGTTTCGACTGGGTCGCGACCCCCTCCGTGGCCTGTGCTGCCGCGCGCGCCCCGCTGTTCGCCACCGACGAGATGGTCTCGCTGACGTCCTGCACCATCGCGCGCACCGACATGGCGAACTCGAAGGCTCGGTAGACCTTCTCGGCCGCCTGAAGCGCCGCATAGCCGCGGCTCTTCTCGTCGAAGAAACCCTTCGCGGCGGCGGTCATGTCGCCGAACAAGCCGATCTGGGCGGTCGCGGTCCGGACCTCGTACTGCGCGTTGGCGCGCCGCAGCGCGGCCGTCCTCGACTCGCTGGCGGGCAGCTGGCTGTAGAGCCGGATCTGCTGGCGATAGACGTCGGTCAGGCGCTGCTGGTCGGCGCGAAACTGCGAGAAGATGGCGGCGGTGTCGCCGATCGCACGACCTACGCTTCCGAACGCGTCTGCCATGCCGCGAGCGGCGTTTGTGACGTTGGTGGCGATGGCGTCGTACAAGTCGGCCTGGTGGGTCAGACTGCCATTGAGCGCGTCGACAAGCACCTGACGCTGGACCTCGCCCTCGGCGATCTTGGCCTGCTCCTCGATGTATTGCGCGGCGCCCGGACCGGTCCACTGCTTGCGCGCCGCCTCCTGCGTTGCGCTGAGGATCGCCATGGAGCGAGCGCGCGCGACGTCGGTGGCGCCGATCAGCCGGATCTCTTCCTGAAGCTGCGCCAGTCGGTCGTCAGCGCCGTTCTGAGCAGCCAGGAGAGCTGCGCGGCGCTCCGACTCGGTGAGATCGTCGCGCGCCTGGCGCGCGTCGGCGAGCGCCTTGTTCGCCTCCTCGACGGCGCGGGTGCCCTCCTTGCCCTGGATCGTGCGCGCCGCCTCCAGCGCGTTCAGCAGCGGCAGATCCGCGAGACGATCCTTCAGCAACTCGGCAGCGCGCTCAGCCGGGATCACGCCGTTCGCCACGTCGTCGTTCACCAGCTGCTGCTGCGCGGCCTGATCCCGCATCGCCGCGGCCGTGCGCGACGCGTCGGAGACGCGCTGCGCGACCGCGAGCCGGATTTGGCGCGCCACGAACTCCGCCGCGTCGCCGCGCTTCAGGATGGCGCTGGTCTCCGCCTTCACCTGCGCCTCGGCGATAATCGCCTGCGCCCCGGACACGCGGTAAGCCTCGGCGATCTTATATTGGCCGGCGATCATGGCCTCTTCCGCTTGGGCCTGGCGCGCCAACTGTTCGGCGTGCCGATCAACCTTCGGCGCCGCGGGCGCATTGTAGCCGATCTTGTCAGCCAGCCGATCGCGAGCATTATCGACCGCAGCTTTGCGGATCCGGCCGCCCAGCTTCGTCAGATAGCCGTCGACCTTCCGGTATTCGGCGCCGAACGTCCGGTCGAGCAGCTCGGGGTCGCCCCCCGTCATCGCTTTCCACAGGCCTTCGCGGCTGCTGATTGCGCCCAGGTAAGCCTTTGACCCTGCGACCAACGCGTAGACACCGGCCAGCGCCGCCTTGGCATAGGAGGCGAGATCGTCGAGCGTCTGCTTCGTCTCCTTCGTCATGTTCTTCATGTCGCCGACGAAGGCAGAGGCCACGTCCTTGCCGACAACCTCGAACATCGCCTTCGACGTGTCAGCCCAGGTGATCGTCTCGTCCTTGAGCTTGAACAGCTCGGCCTTGGTCGCGTTGGCACCGCCGGTGATCTTGCCGAGGTCGCTCGTCAGCTGGTCGTTTGTGACGCCCTGGTTGATCCAGCGATTGAAGAGCGCGAAGCCGGCCGTGGCCGCGCCGAGCAGTCCGATCAGCGGCGCGAAGCGCAGCGCGAACATGCCGATCTCTGCGGCGAACCCGCGGATGCCGCCCTGCGCCATCATGGCGATCTGGACGAGCTGCCCGCCCTGCTGGATCAGCACCGTCATCGGCTTCTGGCCGGTGAGCAGGCCCTGCACGATGTCGGGCGACTGGATCGCGAGCTGCTGGACGGCGAAGCCCTGCCGGCGCACCGACTTCTCGATGTCGTCGACACCCTGGGTGAAGCGCTTGGAGCCGGCGGCGATGACGTCGCCCGTGCCGGCGACCTGGCGAGCGTGAGCTGCCAGCGCCTCGCGCGCGCGGGTCGTCTCGGCGGCATATTCGCGCTGACTGAGCGCGCCGGCGGCAAACAGCCGGTCGGCCCGCTCCATCTCGTCGTCGAACCGGCGCTGCGCGGCGAACATGGGGTCAAGCGCGGCACGGACGGTAGCCGCCTCGCGCGCGATCGTCGCCTCGGCCGCCGCCGCCTCGCGGGCGGCCTGCGCCATCTCGCGAGCACGCGCCTCGAACATGGCAAAGCCGAGGGCGGCGCTGCGCGCCTCCTGGGCCGTCGTCTCCAGCGCCAGTGCGCGCGACGCGGCTTCCGCCTCACGCATCGCACGCGCGCCGTCGCGGGCACGAGCCTCGAACAGCTGGAACGCCAGCGCCGCAGACCGCAGCTCCTGCGCCTGGCGCTCGGTCTCCAGCGCCTTCTCCGCCGCGGCGGCCTCGCGCATTGCCTCAGCGCCCCGCCGGGCAGCTGCCTCGAACAGATGGAAGGCTTGGGCGGCCTCGCGCGTCGCTTGCGCTTCGGCCGAGCTCGCCGCCGCCGCCTTGGCGCGCTGGTCGTTCAGCAGGATCTCTTCCGCACGGAGCCGGCTGACCGCCTCCGTCATGCCGAGCTGCTCGGCTTTCAGCGCCGCGGCGGCGATCTTCGCCGACTGGATCTCCTGCCGCGACATGCCGAAGGTGGCGTTCTGCCGCTCCAGCCCGCGCGTCAGCCCCTCGACCTCGCGCTCGACGCGGGCGAAATCCTGCGCCGCGCTCCGCGTCTCGCGCCCCAGCGCCCGGAACTCGTCCGCGGCACGCTTGAGGTCGGTGCCGCTCATCACGGCACCCTGGATGCGCTGGAACTCGCGCACCGCGTTGGCGGCGGTAGCGCCGATGATGTCGTCGAGCGTCTTCAGCCCGCCGAAGCTATTGCCGAAGTCGATGTCGAAGCCGACGCCGAGGCCGGTGGAGCCGTCATTCATCGTCGTCGCCTCCCCCCAGCACCAGCTCGAGCCGAGCCATCTCAGCGTCGATTTCGCGTTGCGTGACTGCCACCTGCCAGGGCGCCGAGCAGAGCTCGCTCTCGGCGCGGCGTGTTTCGGCCACGTAGGCCGAGGACAGGTTGCGGAGCAGGCTCGCTTCCCAAGGCGTGAGGCGGATGCACATCGACTGCTGCCAGCCGGCGATCTCCGCCCACCCGAGGGCCGCGATGCTCATCCCGGTCGGCTGGACGATCCCCATGGCGATCAACCAGCCGGTGATATGCGGCGCCGGATTAGGCGGCATCGGGATCGGCGCCTTGTCCTTCTTCAGCTGATCAATGCGCGAGAGGCGCTGAGCCTGCCGGTTGGCGTCGTCACGCCTCGATCCGGGGGGCGGCTTAGGCGTGGCGTTGAGCCACGCCATCTGCCGCACCCACAGCGTCAGCTCGTCTGCGAGCCGGGCGTGAACTTTCCCCAGTCACCCACGAACTTGATGACCTGTTCCTTGATCCAGCCGAGCTTCGGATCCGAATAGACTGCGCTGTAGAGCGCCGGGCCGCTCAGCGGCGTGCCGTCGGGGGTCTCGTGCTCGATGTAGCGGAAGCCGGCCGTCAACGACGTCAGATCCTCCGCCGCCTCGATGCGGCGCTGCGCCAGCGGCACGTGCGCGATCCTGTTCTCGTTCTCCGCCATGCGCTTCACCACGCGGGCGGACTGGCGCTCTTCGATCTGGCCGTGCTCGGCCGACCCGGGGCCATAGAGGTCGATGCCGACCGCCTCGCCGCCATCGTAGAGCGGGGTGCCGTCCGGCCCCTTGAGGTGGAGGAATGCCGTGGTGGCGACGGCGAGCGTTGCGATCTTCATGTCTTGGTCTTCCTTCGCGGGATGCACCGACCCGCCCCGTCCCGCGAAAGCGCAGGGCGGGCCGATGCCTATGATCCGGCTGGGTGCCGGAATGGGGTTGGGATCAGCCCTTGATGGGCTTCGTGCAGATGCCGATGTCGGCGTTCGTCATCAGCACCGACTCGGCGCCGTCCACGCTCTCGGGGGCGGCGAACACGCGGCCCTGACAGAAGCGGATGGTCCCGTTCGGATACGTGACCTTGAACGCGTAGAGCTTGTTGGTCTCGTCCTCCGCGGCAGTCCGCAGCAGGGTCTGACCCGCATCGCTCTCGTCATAGGCGGCCGAGGGCTGGAGCGTGCCGTAATCGGGCGAGCCCTTCAGCTTGTCCTTCGGCCCCTTCAGCGGCTGGAACTCCACCTTGCCGAAGGTCGGGCCGATCGTGCCGATCTTGTCGATGCCGCCGATCTCGGTGAAGGTCAGCGCCGCGAACGCCGCGGCGGTCTGTGCGGCGGGCGTGCCGGCGGAAATGGCGAGCGCCGTGCCCGCCGCGGTCGTAGCAACCATGGTGTTTCTCCTGTTGGGCGAGCCGGCACTGCCGGCGGTCATTCACCGCGAATGCGGGGAAAGCGGTTCAGCTCGTGGCCTTGGTCGAGCGGCGCGCGCGCTTCGGCTTCGCCTGGGCGGCCGGCTCGGCCGGCGCCGCGTCGGCGGCCGGCTCTGCGTCCTGCGGCCCATCGGTGCTCACCAAGCCGGCGGCGCGATAGTTGGTCAGCACGGACGCGCTCACGTCGACATGCTCGCCCGCGGCAAAGTGCCGCTCGGTGCCAGCGTCGCGGAAATCACGCGTCGCATAGTGCTTCTTGCTCATGCTCTGTCTCCTGGGGTGAGCCGCAGGGCGCGCGGGGCCGAGCGGGAGGTCAGTCCAGGGTGTCGAATGCGACCCTGAAATCCTGCGTCTTCTCAAAGCTGTCGCCCGGGCCGATCACGTCGGGGCCGCCGCCGAAGGTGTGGACGACCACGCTGGTGGCATCGCCGACCGTGCCGATCGCGCCGCGCGGAATGCTCCGCACCAGCTTCATCACGGCGATCTGGTCGTCGAAGGAGGCGGCGCGGACCATCACCGACACGCGCGCAGTCGAGCGGTACCAGCCCGGGCTCTTCAGCGGATAGCGGTCGATGATGCTGATCTCGCGGACGAGCAGCCACGGCATCGCCGTCTCGTCGGGCAGTCGTCCGCCTTTGATCCGATCGACCGGCACCACCGCCGTCAGCGGCTCGTGCGCGTAGAGAAGCGCGCCGATGATCTCCGCGCTGGTCATCAGTCCACCTCGTCGATCGGACCGCCAGCGATCGCGCCGTTTCGCACCTGCTGATCGATGTAGGCTTGCGCGGCTCGGATGGCGTCGGCGCGGCGGAGATCGAGCGCGGGCCGCATGAATGGCTCTTGCCGGGCGCCCTTGTGCCAGACGGTCTTGCCGACCGGCTTGCCGTTGATCACCAGCACGCCGCCCTTCGCCAGCTTGTTCACGCGACGCGTGGTGCGCCCGCCGCTCTGCTCGCGATCGACGCTGATGTAGTGCCCGACCGTGCCATACTCGGCCCAGATGGCCAGGGAGCGGCCCCAGCCGGGCTTAACGTCCACCACGACGCGGATGCGATCGTCGGTCACCTCGACCTTTACGATCACGTCCTTGCGGATGTCCTCGGACCAGGCGCGGTCCTTCGCCTCCTCGGCCACCACCTTGCCGCCCGCACGCCCGGCGCCCTGAAGCACGCGCTTGATCCGTTCAGGCGCGTTCTGAATGTACCGGTGGACGTCATCGAGCCCGCGGACCGTGATGGTCATCGTCAGGCCGCGTTCCCGGCTTCACTGTAATCCTCGACCATCACCTCAAGCCCGTCGCGGCCGAGCCGTGCTGGCGCGGTGATGATCTGCATGACGCGGCCGTCTATGCCGTCGGTGACGTCGACGAGCCGCATGGCGGAGGTGATGGCGTCGCTCCAGTCCATCCGGACGCGAGCAGGCCGAGTGGCGACATTCAGCCCTTCTGCCAGGCGCTCGCCGCGGCTCGGCAGCGCGTCCTGCACGCTCGCCCACACGGTCGCGACCTCCTGCCACGTGCCCTTGCCGGCGCCGGTGAAGCCGCTCTTCTTGACCGGCTTCTCGATGCGCAACAGGCGGTCCATTGCGCCGCGGTCGAGGCCGATCATCGGGCGTAGACCCGAAGCGGCTCGATCAGCCGATCGACGGTCGTCGACATGGGGATGGAGATCGCCTGCACGGGGGTGACCGTGTCGCGATTGCGGTAGAGGTCGCCGACCATCAGCAGGATTGCGGCGCGCACCGCGGCCGGCAGCGTCGATTTCGGCTCGTCGCCGCTCGTGTCGTCGGGGTAGCCGGCGCGGTAGCGGATCCGAACTGCATCGCTGCGCAGCGATCCCCCCTCCCAAACGAAGGAAGAACCCTCGGGCGTCAGCTCACTGCCATCGACGATGAAGTCGGCGAGGTCAGCCGCGACGACCTGGTTGTTGTGGTCGAGGTAGCTGATCGACAGCACCTCGATGAGGGGAGGATAGGGCAGCCGCAGCGGAGCGCCGTGCGGCGGCAGGCCGAACCGCGCCTCCAGGGTCTGCACGCCAAGCGCGCGGCCGAAGTCACCAGCGGGACCGTCCAGCAGCTGCGTCGCCGCCGCCACCATGCCGGTGATCAGTGCGTCCTCGGCGCTGTGCCGAACGCGCAGATGATCCTTCGCCTCTTTGAGTGAGACGACCGGCTCAGGCGGCGTGACGACGACGACGCGCACGCTCAGGCGACCACCGCCGCCGTGGGCGCCGACGTGGCTGCCTTCGTGTTGCTGGCCCGCAGGGTGCTCGTCAGGGTGATGGTGACCGTGATCGCGGCACCGATGTCAGCTGACACGGGCGTGTAGGTCGATGCGGTTGCGCCCGCGATCGCGACACCGCCGCGCTTCCACTGGCGAGCCACCGAACCGGCGCGCGGAGCGCCGTCCGAGGCGGTTAGCACAGAGCCGACCTTCGCCGTCCCGGTGATGGCCGGGACGGCGCCGAAGGTCGGCGAGCATGCGAACGCCCGAAGGCGCTGCCCGCGCGCCATGGTCAGGCGGCCTTGTTGGCGGGGGTGGCCGCCTTCTTGTTGGCAGGCGCCTCGGCCTGCTTCTGGCCCTCGGCCTTGGTCGGATCGTTATCGATCTTGGGCTCATAGCCCTTCTCGACCTCTGCCGCGGTTGCCTCGCGCACCAGGCCGAGCTTCTCCAGCTCGTCGAAGCGCTTCTGGGTCATGTCGCCCAGGATCATGCCCTCGCGAACGGTGCCGTTGTCGCCGTGATGATCGCTGGTCACGTATGCGTTTTTCATGGGTCGTCTCCTTTCTGAACCGTCGCCGGGCGCGGCGGTTGAGAAAGGAGGGCGGCGAGAGCCGCCCTCCCCTTGAGTCCGAGCCTCAGAGGCCGGTGAAGTTGCCCTTCGCCAGCGCGGTGAGGCGGCGGACGACGAGCGCCAGGCGCTTCTCAGCGCGGATCGTGAGCATGTTCTTGATGAAGTTGTCGCGATCCTGGTCCGAGATGCGCACCTCGGTGTCCATGCGGTCGAAGATCTGGGCGGCGGTCTTGAATGCGCCGACCAGGAAGTTGCCGGTGCCGATCCGCTTGGTCGAGACGACCGGGCGACCCCAGAGGGTGTTGGACGCCAGCCCCTGCGGGTTCGCGAAGACGTAACCGCCCGCGCTGTCCTTGGTCAGCTCGATGTTCGTCCACTGCGTCGGGTGCAGCACCATGCCGTCGGGCGCATAGTCGGCGAGCTCGACCATGAGGATCGCCAGACGCAGGCGATCGATCCGGGTCTCGCCCGAGATGCTCACGCCGCTCGGCTGCGCATAGGCCGGCGCCTGGGTGTAGAGGCCCAGGATGTTCTGGCCGGTGCCATCGCCGAGCAGCAGCTGCGCGTCTTCGGCGTCGTCGAGTCCGTAGCGCAGCTCGCCGTCGATCAGGCTCTCGAGCTGCGGCACGTCGTCCATAGCCTGGCGCGACGCGGGCACCCAGTGCGCGATCGTGCGAACCGGGGCATTCGCCACGTCCCAGCCATAGTTGGACTCGGGCTTCTGCGCGCCCTCGGCCACCGCGGCGGCGTTGTTGGTGCGCACCGTCTGATACGCATACTCGATCGAGTTGCTCTCGGTCTGGCCGGGCGTCAGCAGATCACGCACGCGCAGCTGTTGGCGCGGGATGCCGACGATCTCGGCCTGGCGCTCGGGCCGGATCAGACCACCGGCCGAGCCCGTCGCGCTGGTCACCGCCTTGACGGTGAAGCCGATCGTGCCCTTGCAGCCGCCCTCGGCGTAGGACTTTACGTCCGCGTGGTTGGCGACCTCGTGGCCGAGGCTCTTGATCTCGGGGTCGTCCTCGCCGCCGCGCCGACCCTGCGCCAGCTTCTGCGAGAGCTCCTTCATGTCGCCGCGGATCGCCTCTAGGTCGACCAGCGCCTTGTCGGCCTTCTCCTTGGCCTCATCGCTGACCTTGGTGCCCTCGGCGCTCTTCGCGCGGAACTCCTGCGCGAAGCCCTTCACCTCGGTGAGGGCGCTGTCGAGATTGCGCTGGAGCTGATCGAGCGACGGCGCGTCGGCGGCGCCGTCCTTGCGGCCGAACTCGCGCGGCTGAGCGGCGACGAGACGGGTCGAGCCGGCGGCGAGCGCCGCGGCGGAGGTCATCATGTTCATGTGGGTTTCCTCTTGCGGGCGGCTTAGAGCTTGAAGCCGCTCAGGGTGTCCGAGAGGCTCTTGAGAGCCGGGTTCGTCGTCGTGTCGCAGTCGGACTCCCTCCGCCGCATTTCCGTCAGGCCGTGAGCGACGACGCCAGCGGCCCGCGTCTTGGAGAAGCCTACCTCCCGCAGGTACTTCTCGAACTCGCGCTCGGTCGGCAATTCGCCGTGCGCGAGCTTGAACTTGACCGCCTCGACGCGAGCGTCATCGTTGGCGGGGAAGGTCACGAGACTGATCTCGACCAGGTCGAGCTTCGTCAGGGTGCGGATCCCGGTCTTCTCGTCGAAGCTGGACTCGCGCACCCAGTAGCCGATCGACAGGCCGGTCACGATGCGACGCTTCGCCAGCGCGTGCGCCTCGCGCGCCTGCGCCACGTCACCGATCAGCAACTCGCCGTCGCCGTATAGCCCGCGCTCGTCCTCCTTCAGGTTGGACCAGGCGCCGATCGGCTCGCCGGACCGGTGCTGCCACAGGATCGGCACAGGCCGCCCCTTTGCCTGGATCTCGGCGAGGCTCTCGGTGAAGGCACCGCGGGCGACGATCTCTTGATAGCTGTCGACCACGTCCCAGACGGAGCCGTAGCCGCTGAAGGTGCCGTCATCGCCGACCGCCTTCACCTCGAAATCGAAGTCGCGCACCTTGAGCGCGCCCGTGTGCTTGCGCCCGAAGACGCGACCCATGTTCATTGTCATGCCTCCAAGCTCGGACCGCCGTTGTGGCCCATCATGCTCTGCACCTTGCTGGCGATCAGCGCCTCGATGTCGCCGCCCTGGACGCCCAGCATGCCGAGCAGCGCCGAGCGCAGCTGCTGCTCGGACGAGGCGGCGCCATCCGTGCCGAGCTGGTCGAGGCGGACGAGGTTGGACTGCACCGTCAGGTACTGGCCGCCCTCGCGATGATCGAGGTTCTCGCGCGACCGCATCTCGTTGCGGTCCATCACGCCGTTCTGACCGAAGGCCGAGTAGAGCGCGGCACGGCCGGCGCTGTCCGTCGCCATCACCGCCTCGCGGTTGAACTCGGGATAGACCAGCTTCCGCTCCGCGCGCGGTAGCAGCTGCTGCTTCGCGGCCTGCTCGATCCGTCGCAGCAGCGGGTTGAGGCGGAGCGTCTGCCAGCCGAGCAGCAGCTGCTCGATGCCGCTGCCCCACATCGTCTGCCCCTTGGCCGCGTGGCCGATCAGGATCGGCAGCATGCCGAACCACCGGCAGATCTCTTCGACGTCCCAGCCGCGGGACTCGAGCAGCTGCACGTCGACCGGGCTCATCTTGAGCGGCTGGAACTTGAAGTCCTTCTCGAGCGGGACGACGCGCCCGCGCATCGCCTGCCCGACCCAGGCGTCGAAGATCTCGAGCAGGTCAGCGCGTTGCTCGGGCGACAGCTTCTGCGATGCTGTTTCGATGAAGCCGGCGAGCTGAAGGCCGCCGCGGAACGTGTCGCCGGCCACCTTGTTCGCCGCCATCGCGCCGCCCAGCGTGCGCCGGCCGTACTCGATCGCGGAAAGGCCCACGTCACCACCGAGCGTGATGCCGCGCAGGTGGAAGACCTTCTCGGCCGGCAGCCGCTCTTCCTTGCCGCGGTCCGAGAACAGATAGACCCGCTGGTTGTTGCGGTCGCGAGTGACGGTCACCAGCTGCGGCGGAAGCGGCGTCAGTGCGGTCACTCGGCTGCCGAGCGTCTCCTTCTCGGCGAAGGCATTGCCCCACAGATCCATGGCGGCGACTTGGCCCGCCCAGAACTCGAACGGGGTCTGATCCGCGTTCGGCTCCTCGTGAAGCAGGTCGTAGAGCCAGTGGCCCGACTCCGACTTGCGGCCACCGGTCGAGCTCTTGCTGTAGACCCCACACCCCATTGAGGCGACCAGCTCGGACTTCAGCCCGATGCACGCCCAAGCGGTCGAGAGGCCGAGCGTGGTCTTCTGATTGACCACCTGACCGACGCTGTCGATCGCCGACCCGTACTTGATCGCCTTGTCGGTCGGCTGATCCTCGGGCGCGCCCGAGAGCTTGCCGCTCTGATTGCCGATACCCGCCCAGCTTAGGACGGAGCCCACCCAGCCGCCGGCCATCAGAAGCCAGCCTTCACGTGCGCCTTCAGCCCGGCGATGACGTCGTCGAGGTTGTCGTCGGCCACGGGCACGATCATCGGGGCAGTAGCGTTGAGCACAGCATCTACTCCGTCGATCTTCTGGGGCGAGTTGGGGGTTTCCTTCTTCGGAAGGATGCTCCCGTTGACGCGGCGCTCGACCACCGCGTTGCCGACCATCCAGGTCAGCACCGGGTTCGCGTCATGCCGCAGCCGAGCAGGCCCAGACTTGACCCGCGCCTCGAGCTCCTTGGCAGGGTCGGTGATGTTGTTGGCGTTCTTCGCCAGCTGCACCGCGAAGGCCTCGCCGCCGTCGCCGAAGTCCTGGTTGAGCCGCGACGCCATTGCGAGCGCGCTGTTCCATTGGTCGAAGGTGGCCCGCCTGATCGCCAGCCGCGACTTCAGCTCGCGTATCTGCGCCTCGATCGTGTTGTGATCGATGAAGTCGCCGGGCGTGGCGGTCAGCGCGCCCTCAGCGACCCAGCCGCGGTATAGGTCGGTGATCTGCTTTAGCGACGTGTTCTGGTTCTCCAGCCGCGCTGCGGGCACGTAGAACCACGGCTTGACGAGCAGCCGGCCGGTGCTGTCCTCGGCGGCCAGCACCAGCGCCGAGAGGTCATCGACGTTGGAGAGGTCACCGCCGAGATAGCAGTCGAGACCGACGAAGTCGTCGAGGGTGAGCGACGCATCCGCGCACAGCGCCCACTGGGTCACGTTGAGCCAGGCCGAGGCGGCGCCGAGCCACTGATTGAGGTGCTTGGTCTTGAACTCGCCCTCGGCCGCCGGGCTGGCCTGTGCCTCCACCGCGCGCTTCGCGACCTCGTCGCGCAGCGGCCGGGATGCTTCGATCAGCGGGTTGGCCTTGATCCACTTGGACGCGTCGTAGGGATCATCACCCAGCTTGCGATCGTCGCCGTAATCCTCGGCGCGATCGAGCGTGAAGATGATCGCGAAGATATGCTCGGCGACGACCGTGCGCTCGAGCACCTTGGTCGCCAGCGTGCGCTGCTCGTAGCAGACCCCGTGAAGGTTGAAGCCGGCCGTCGTGATGATCCACATCAGCGGGTTGCGCCGGGCGCCGAACGCCGAATTCATCACGTCGAAGAGGCCGCGATCGGAGTGAGCGTGCAGCTCGTCCATCGTGACCAGGTGCGGGTTGTGACCGTCCTGGCTCTTCGCCTTGGAGTGCATCGGCTGGAGGTAGCCGCCGTTGTCGCCGCAGGTGATCGACTTCGCCCACGGGATCAGCGCGAACGCCTCCTGTAGGGCGGGCGTCTTCTCGACCATCCGCTTCGCCGGGTGGAAGACCTTCTTCGCCTGGTCGAACGTCGTCGCCGCGGTCAGCACCTGCGGCCCCGGCTCGTCCTCGCAAGCGAGGCAGTAGAGCGAGACGATCGCGGTCTTGGTCGACTTCGCGTTCTTGCGGGCGACCTCCTCGTAGACCGAGGTGAAGCGGCGCCCGCCAGTGTCGCGCCGCCGCCAGCCGAACACCATCGCGAGGATGAAGATCTGGAACGGCTCGAGCGTGATGGTCGGGGTCTCCCACACGCCCTCGACGTGCGGCAGCTTCTCGGCGAAGTCGCAGATATCGTTCGCGTGCCAAGGGTCGAAGCGATAGCCCCACGCCACGGACCGCTGACGCTTCAGGTCGTCGAGGTGGCGCTGCGCTGCCAGGCGGACCCACTTGCAGTGCTTCCGCTGCTTCTTGTCCGCCGCCGCCGCCTTGGCATAGGCCAGCGCGATCGCGGCGTAATCCCTACCGGCCGGCGCGACCGTTGCGGGCGAAGGGGTTGCTCGACTTCGCGCCATCCGCAGCACTCCCGCCACCGACGCGGCTCTTGGGTCCGGCGATGCGGAGCAGCTCTTCGTGTTGGCGGAGCACCGTCAGGTAGGCGGCGGGCGGAGGCTCGTTGCCGGCGGCGAACGCCTTGCGCACCAGAGCCTCAAGCGAGCAGTAGCGCGCGAGCAGCGCGCTATCGAGCTCGGTCACTCCAGCCGACATGACCCGGCCCAGTGTTTCCTGCCAGACGATGATCGCTTCGGGCGTGAGATACTCCGGCGCGATCGGCGGGTTGCCCGGCACGACGATCTCGGTCACACCAGCGTCGCGGAATGGCCGAAGCGTGCCAGTCGCCGCCTTCTCCGTGGGAGTTTTCCGCTTGGGTCCGGGCTTCATCGCCGCCTCAAAATTTAATTCGGCCGGAAAGTTTAATTCGGGCGCGTGAAAAAAGACCCCGGGTTACGGTCCTACGCGGATTTGCCCCTGAGTTTCGACCCGCCCCCACCCCCTCAACCACTTGCGATCACGACCTGCGTCTCGCCCGCGCACTTTCGTGCGCGGTCTTCGCTTTGTGGCAGGGACGGCAGAGGCCTTGATAATTGTCGCGTTCGTCGCTTCCACCCTCAGCCTTCGGCACGATGTGGTCGGCTATCTCGGTGGCCGAGATGCGGTGCTCGGCGGTGCAGATGCGGCAGAGCGGCTCTTCCCTCAGCACCTGAGCCCGCATCAGCTCGTGCTCGCGGCCGTAGCCACGAGCCTGTCTGCTCGCGCGGGTGGTCGTCCAGTTGGACAGCTTGCGGGAGGCGGAGACCTTGCGCGGCCTCAGGCTGGGCGGCTTACTCGGCATCGCCGGTCATAGCTTCGCTTGTGCTCGCCCGGCGCCTCATCGGGCGACCTGCGTTGGGGGCACGGTGGCGGCGGGTCGGGTGACCTCCAGTCCTACGTGCCGCGGGCCGGTTCTCGGCGGCGCCCATCAGAGCGAGCCCACCTCTACCTGATCCGCCTTCAGCAGCCAAGCCTCTATCTTCACGATGAAACCGCCGCCCATGTTGACCCGCATGTTGCGGCCCTCGTGTCCCTCGACCACGCCCATCAGCCCGGCGAACGCGGTCTGCGGCACGCGCACCTGGGTGCCGAGCGGGATGGCCTGAGCCGACGCGCGCAGCGCCTTGTTGCGCTGCCGCTCCTTCTCGCGGCGGTACGCCTCGGCAGCCTGCTCCTCGACCTCGCGCAGGCTCGCCATCTGGCTCGCGCCGATCCGCGCCGGGCCAGTGCGGCAGGCGTTGGGAAAGATCGAGAACTGCGGATGCGGGTTCGACGGGCGAGCGAGGATCGCCATCAGGTCCGGCAGCCGATCAGCCGGCACGAACACGAACGTCGGCATGATCGGCGCGGTCCGCTCGATCGTCGCCTTGCGACGCGGCAGGCGACGCTTCGTCACCAGCGCCGGCGTCCATGCCCCGATGCCGGCTGCCGACAGCGACGCCGCCAGCTTAGTCGTGCTGGGGCCGGCAGTGCGCAGAATGCACCAGTGCGCTCCTTCAGCGTCCTTCATGTTGCAGGCTTTCGATTTGGGAGGGGTTTTGGCGCTTTTGGCAGTTTCGGCAGCGGCACCGTCGCTCTCAGGCCTGCCCTGCCGGAATAGATAGATAGATGTCTTTTCTAGCCTACGCCGCGTGAGGGGGGCTGACGGCTCAGACTGCGACCGAGGCCCGCTGCCAGAAGTGCCAAAACTGCCAAAAGGCGCGCTCATCGGGCAAACTCCCACAGCAGCACCGGCGTGACGGTAGGATGCGTCCCATGCCCCATGCCGCCGCGGATGAAGATCGACCCGAACCGGCTCTCGCCGCCAGCGGATGCTGTCGCGTCATCGAGGCTCAGCAGTGGACGCCCGTTCAGCCATACGGCCAAACCGGAGAACTCCCAGTCATCAACCGGTCCGATCCCGAAGAGGTCGTGATGCGACCATCCGAGCGTCAGGGCGCGCGCCGCCCAGCCTTCTCGGACAATGCGGAGAGCGTCGCGCACGACCGGGCGCCATTGGCGCGCATCCTCCAAACGCCGCGGCGGCGGCGACTGGTCGAGCTCACGAAGGCTACGGATGAGGTCGGGAGCCAGGCCGTATGTTTCCGGCTCGGGAGGCGCGAGCTGCTGACGCTGTTCGGCCGCCGCCGCAGCGACGTCCCTCCAGCTACTCACGGGACGCCTCGTGAACGGCAGGGTTGACGAGGAAGTCCTTGGACGGGCGACCGATGGCTTCGCCGTTCCTGTGAGGCGCCGGCCGAAGCCACCCTGCTTCCGTGAGGGCCTCGGTCGCAGCCTCTACCTCTGGCACGGCCTTGAGGGTGGCAATGCCGCTGGTACGGCGCACATCGCGCGCGTTAATCCGCTCAGCCTTGGTCTTGAGGATATATCGACCGAGCGCCGCCGCATTACGCTCGGCCTCGGGCAGTGCAGCATCCCCGAAAACACGGATGGCGCTCGGCTTGGCGTAATCGTCGACGAACTCGAGCACCGCGACGATCGTGCGCAGCGTGATCGTCGTCGGTTCGCGGTCTCCTGTTGCCGCCCAGCTCAACAGCTCGGCGACGAGAGCCAGGCGGAGCACCATGCCGCGCAGCTTGCCGACGAAGCCCTTGTAGAGCGATGACGCCTCGCGGACCGCCTCGTCGTTGTCGCGGATCCACGCCTCGAACACGTCCGCAGCGTCGGTCGCGAGCAGGATGACCCGCGCCTCGATACGCCCGTCCTCTCCCTTGGAAGCTTCGAGGGACAACAGCCGCCGGTAGATCTGCTCAAGCTGGCTGACGTCGGCGAGCTCGCGTGGTCGCTGATACCGGATCGGGTCCGGCCATACCCACAGGAAGCGGGGCACGAGACCGTCGTCGGCCGTCTTCAGCAGGCAGTCGCGCAGCTTTTCGGGCTGGATGCCGCCCAGCACGGTGACGCCGTTGAAGGGAATGAAGAGCGGGCCGTTCTTGTTGCTTTTACGATCGACCACGTGCGGGCGACCGCCGTAAGCCTCAAGCCAGAACTCGCGTCCGCCGGGCGAATAGCGCTCGAAGCTGGTGAGCCATGCCGCCAACTCGTCACGCAAGTGCAGAGTGCCGTTCGGATTACCAGCGAGAATGTCGCTCATCGCCTCCGGCGTTGCATCTTTCACGTGTAGCCGAGGCCTCTGCGGCTCTTCGGGCTCTTGCGCCGCAGTCGGCATAGACGGCGTGGAGACGCCATCTTTCGTCGCGGCTTTGACCAGGCTTTGCCACTCGGCTTTCTCAGCGCGGGCGCGTTCCTGCTCCGTTTGATAGTTGATCAGGCGCGACTTATGCTGCTGCGCGAGCTCGTGCTCGAGAAGGCTGAGCGGCTCGGTGGCGGCGTCGATCGCCGGCGACTTGTTCGACGACGGATCACCGACCGGAGCGACCCACAGCACGCATGGCTCTTGCCACTTGGGTGTGGTGGCGAAGGGCTGGACGCGACGTTTGGCCCCGATCAGGGAGGCGGCGGCGCCGAGCACTCCTACCGCGACATAGTCGACCGGCGCGCCCGCACCCGCTGCAAGGTCACTGATCAGCGGCCACAGCGATCCGAATATGTCCGTCGGCATCGTGGGCGGCGTCGTGCGGCCACCCGTGAGGATCGACATATCAGGCGCTCGCCAGCCTGGTCGGTCCTCACCCTCCGCGGGAGACGGGCAGAACGGACGGGCGTCCTCGTATTGTGCCTGGATCGCCGCGGAGCTCACGCTTGCACCCCGCGCAGCTGGTCGTTCCAGTCCTTGAAGCCGTCGCCGGGCCACATCGCGCGAACATCGTATCCACGTCCGCGCAGGCCCGCTCCGGCCTTCGCGACCGCCGCGCGGCCTGGCGCATCATTCTGCCCCGCGATGACAATGGTCGTGATCCTCGCCGGATACTCAGCCTCGATCATCAGAGCCGTGCCGAGGGTGGCCCAGACCTCGCGGCCGGGAAGCTCCTGCGCCAAGGACAAGGCGTCTTCCGGCCCCTCGGTGATGATTACCTCGTGAGGGGCGTTGCTGTTGCGCCCGGTGATCCGCACCGCGCCCCCCTTTATCCGCCCAAGCGAGCGCTTGGGTGCGCGCATATCGGCCTTGCCCGACCCGTCCGGCTTGATGAAGATACGCTGGAGCCCGATCGGGTGAGGCTGCCCCTCGATGGCAACCGCGGCGAGCAGCGCCGGCAGGTTCGGGCCGCACTCCCCGGTCTCATCGTCGTACCATGCTGGCGTCAGTCCGAAGCGGAACGATGGCGGCAGGGGCATGGTGATGCCCCGTGAGCGCGCGTACGCCGCGGCCGGCGTGCCGTCCGTGAGAACTGCCGCCTCCCACACACCGCGGGCACGCTGGATCGCTGCCTCGCGCTCAGCCGCCTCCTCCTGCGCTGCCTTAACACGCTCAGCCGGGTCGACTGCCGGCAGCCCTGCCCCGCCGAGCCACTTAATGGCGTCCACGAAACCGATCCCCTCGGCGTGCATCACCAGCGAGACGATATCGCCCGCGGCGCCGCAGCCGAAGCAGTGGAACGTGCCTTTGGCATCGTTCAACTGCATCGACGGACTCTTCTCGGTGTGGAACAGGCAGAGCGCGCGGTACTCGCGCCCGACACGCGTCACCTTCGTGCGGCGTCGCACCACGTCGCTGATGTTGTGCCGCTGTTTCGCCTCGTCGACCGCACGCCGGAAGGCTGCGTCGCGCTCGGCTCTCTGCTGCACGAAACTCACGCCGAGAGGACCGGCAGGAAGCTTTCGAGCGGCAGATCATGCCCACGCCGGCGAGCGGCTTCTTGGATAACAAGCCAATATCGCGGCGGAATGCGACCGCCACGATTACGCCACTGCCGCACCGTTACACCGCGGACGTTGATTTCCCGGCCAAGATCCTCGGCAGAGTCAAAGATGGCGAACGGGTCAATGAGCATCCCAGAACGATACCGACCGTATCGATCTTTGACGATACCATCTGTATCGCTGATCGCTATAAGGGAGGCGTGAACGACGAACCTCCCTCCTCTCCCGCATCCCGCCTTCGCGCTGCACGCAAGGCTGCTGGCTTCAAAAGCGCATCAGCCGCAGCCCGGCACTTTGACTGGAGCGAAGGCGCATATCGCCACCACGAGAACGGCACCCGCCCGTTTAGCGCGGTGCAGGCGACCCTTTATGGTCGCTCATTCTCGGTCGCGCCGAGCTGGCTACTCGCCCTTGACGAAGTGGTGAGCAACGATCGCGTGCCGTATGCCAAGTTTCATGTAGCGGAGTATGCACACGAGGTAGGCGAGGACGACGCGTTACGAACGGCCATCGACGATATCCATCGATTAACCGGCCACATCATGGTGCCGGAACTGTCGATCAACGACGAGGCGGCCAGGTGGATCCAAGGCGTCGATGGCCAACCACCCATGCACTTCCTTCAAGCGAGCGACCTCGAGGTCGACGCCGAAGCAATCTACGGCGGCTACGTGTTTGCCTTTCGCGTTCGTAAGCGCTTCCCTCGCTCGTCGATCAAGCGAGGCGACGTTCTGATCGTTGATAGCTCCACAGGAGCTGTAGGCGCTACACCGGAACTTTGGCTTATGCGCGACAATGCAGGCCCCTTAGTGACCTGGGCTCAAGCGGATGAGATGGGGCAGGTCCTCCTCCTTCCGGGAGAGCCAGGCCAAAGCGCAGTTTTCGGAAGCAGCCTTGCCGAGGCCGAATTCATCGGACGTATCGTTTTCCGCATGGGATCCCCCTAGTCGATACAAAGCGTATTGACGCGATCTGATACATTTTGTATTAACCCTTCTGTCAGGTGAGTGCAGCCGTGAGGCCAGCCGACCCTGATGAGCAGGGTTGGAAAGACGCGTTTGGCCACCAGCGATACGGGCCAGCCTCCGCCGATCCACCTGCGCCACACTTAGCAGGGAGGTTGGCTCATGGCCGCCGAAGCACAGCGCGCGACCCGTTCGCGCGAACAGACGAACTCGCCCTCGAGCGCTCCGCATTTCCCCGCCCCTGTCGGTAGCCTCGCGGAGTCCGCGGCGAACCTGATGGCCGCCTCGGCGCCCGCGATCGAGGCGCTCCGCGCTTTGCGCTCTCTCAGCGCCGGCGCCCCTCATCACGAGAACCAGGCATGACTCGCTCCACCACTCGCCGCGCCCTGATCGGCGGCGCCGGTCTTCTTGCCGTCGCCGGCGTCGCGCAGTGCGCCGCGCCCGCTCACGGCGCCACCGCCGCGGCGGCCGGGAGCACCCGCCTCCGCCGGCTGATCGCGCTCCAGAAGCGCGCCGAGCTGATCGCCGCGGCTTATTGGCGCGAGGTCGGCGCGCCCGCGCACGCGGCGCTCAAGGCTGCTCACGCCGCCTACGTCGCCGAACCGGAGCCGCCGCACCGGACAACCACGAAGTCCTTCGTCAACATCAACGGCGAGCGTCGCACCTTCAGCACTGACGGCTTCTCCTGCGAGATGGGGCGGCGCGTGCGTGATTGGCCTGAGTGGGCCGACATGTGCGAGGAGGACCCGGAGTGGCATGCGGCGCACGTCGAGCTCGCCGATCTCGCTGACGAGCGCGACGCCATCATCGCCGAGCAGCAGCGCCGCCGGAAGGACTATGAGCACGCCGCTCTCGCCCGGCTTAACATCGTCGCCATCAACCGGCGATATGATCAGCTGTGCGACCGCGACTTCGCGCTGTGGGACCGCGCGATGGCGGAGCCGGCCGAAACGCTCGCCGATGTGGTGCTGAAGATCGACCTGACGACGGAGTCCGGTCGCGATCTCGACGATCCCTCGCTGATCGTGCCACTCGTTGCGGACATTCGCCGGCTCGCGGCTGGAGAGGTCGCGTGAGCGCCTCGCCTGCCGTGGCTGCGGCCTTTCAGGATTGGAAGCTGGCCGAGGTGGCAGTGCACTATTCGTGCCCGTGCCCCGACGAGATCATGGACCAGCTCACGGACCGCGCCGGTGTCCTGTATGAGCATCTTCAGGCCCTCACCCCCGCGAACGCGGACGATGTGGTGCTGCAGCTCTACCCCATCCTGGTCCGCGAGTTTGAGCCGAAGCGCGGCGAGCCGCCGCTGCTTCTCAGCACGTCGTCGACGCACAATTATGAGCCAGTCTTCATCACCCGGCTCTGCCGGCAGATCGCGGCAGTGTGCCCGGCGATCGCGGACGCAATGAGCGTGCCGCATCAATCGATGCCTGCTGGAGAATGCAAGTGACCGGCGTCGTCATCTCACTACCCACCGCAGCCAAGCGGAAGGTGAAGCAGAACCGCAACCAGGCTGCTCGCGCGGCCAAGGCAGGACTGCCGAAGCTGGAAGTCGAGTATGTTTACCCGACGATCCGGGAAGCGATGCGAACGGCTGCGACCCTGATCAAATTGGGGCCGTCGCCCGAGCGCGAGTTGCTCACTGCGCTCTGCTTCGCACTCGACGACGATGCGCGCGCCAGGGTCGAGGCATTCCTCGCCCTCGGCGTCGCTGCACAGCGCGAGAGCGCGATCGACGCGCGCGCCATTTTCAAGGCTAGCCGCCCGAACGTCGGCGAGAAGTATGATCTGGAGATCGCCCTTCGCCTGCTCCTTGAGCGTGCGGAGAACCAGCTATGATCCCCACGGATGTGAAATGCGCTACCTGCGCATACTGGCGGCGCGATCTGCCGGCCGTCACTACCGGATGGCGCCGCCCCGAAGGTTCCGATCGCGAGCTCGGCACTTGCACCTTCCGCGCGCCGGTGGTGCTGGCGATCGCCGGCGTCCCGGTGTCGCTTCAGCCCGAGACCCGCTCTAACCGCGGCTGTGAGGATTGGTTGTGGGAGCGCAACGAAGGCGAGGACCTCGCCGATGACAACGTCATCCATCTCGATGATCGAAGGCCGCAGGCATGACCATCCAGCGTGCGACTGCGGCGGATTTTATGGGCCTCTTCGCCGGGCAAGCCCATGAGCTGACTTTGCGGCCACGCGCGGCTGAGACGTGGCGCGAGCAGGCAGAGGATCTGGCTGCGTTTCTCGCGGCTCACGAACAGTGCCTGCCTGACCACGACGCCTTCATGACACTTCTTCGCCTTGGCGGGCTGCTCGTCGCGATGTCGGAGGCGGCAGCATGAGCCGCGGCGACTTCGACGTGCTCGCCGCAGCCGGCCCATACCGCGTCCAGAAGGACGGCCGACGGCGCGGCATTGCACACCGCCGCTTCGCTGACGCTGAAGCCGCGGCCCTCCATCTGGTCGAGGCTAATCCCGGCGAGACCTTCATCATCACGCGTGAGGTCGCGCGAGTCGGGAGACATCAGCCATGAGGATCCCCGAGATCCGCGACCGCATGCACGAGCTGGCGGACGAGCACGGCATTCCAGAGCTGCACCAGTTGGCCGACGAGACCCGCCGCAGGTCGCCACTGCGCCGGGTGCGGGCTCGCTGGCCGCGCCTCACCGAGCACCAGAAGGTGGCGGTGCGCGAGGCGTTCGTCAGCAACCCTCACCTGGGCGTGCGCGAGCTCGCCGACCGCTTCCACACGTCCATCGGCCGGATATCAGAGGCCATCAGAGGGAAACGAGAATGATCACCGTCGACCGCAGCCGCGATAGTCTGCTGCGCCTGGCCGAGGTCCGGGCGCGCACCGCGCTGTCGCGCACCACAATCTACCGCAGGATCGCCGCCGGCACCTTCCCGACGTCGGTGCCGATCAGCGACGGCCTGGTCGCATGGTATCAGACCGATATCGACGCATGGGTGGCGAACCCGATGGGCTGGCGGGCTGAAGCGGCGTAAAGGACAGGACGATGGGCGAAGCTAAGCGTCGACTCGCTGAGATGAACGGCATGGTGTGGCACCACACCAGCATCTTGCGGACCAACCTGATCTGGATGAGCGGTGTCATCGACCTGGAGGGTCGATCGAAGGGCGCCATGCATCCCGCGTTCGGCGAGATCATGACCTCCACCGCCATGCGGCGTCCCATGCGCGACTTCCCAGCGCTGGCGTGGTTCACGTCCGATATCAACGTGCCGAAGTGCCTTCAGCACTTCGATATGTATGGGGTCGACAAGGAGACGGGGCAGCGCAAAAGGCTCGAGCTTGCGCCCGAGGCCGCTGCCGCCATGGTCTTGAACCGCATGGCGATCGGCTTTCGCAGCGCCGACATTCCCGTCGTGCCTTGGCCGGCTCATCGCGGATATGACACCGGCGAGGGACGCGAACTCAACGAGAGCGCTCGCGACGTCGGTGACGACCCTGACCGCTGGTGGGTATCAGACACCCCAGTCGACGTGCTCAAGTCGACCGATATTCGCGGATCCAAGACCCTCACGGGGCTGAAGATGGAGCGCCTGGACGGCTATCTCGCCCAGGTGCACCAGATGGTGCAGCTGTGTCGCTCCATCCCGGGCACATATATCCCACCGTCTTGGCACGGATCGGAAGTGCACCGCGCCCTAATTGCCGCAGGGAAGGACTATCGCGGCTGACCTAATCGCGGTCGTACGGCGGGCCGAACATGCCGGAGTCGGTCATGGCCGCGTAGGCTTTCTTCATCGCCATGGCGGTGTCCTGGGTGACGAACAGCGACGAACGGCTGCCATGCGGGGAGCCGAGGAAATAGGGACGCATCGTCTCCCACGTCTCGGCAACCTCGGCCCGACGCCAATTCGGCAGCTCGTTTTCCATCATCATCGGGACAGCAACACGCTTCGGGATCGTGTGGTTGCCCTCAAGATCGTAGGTCCAGTCGCAGCGAACGAGGATCGGCGTCGTGCCCTCATTGTAGAACTTGCAATCGAGCGCCTCAGCGTAAATGGAAGCTGGCACGTCCAACTTGCGCGCCAGCTCTTGTACCGAGTCGATCACAGTCTGACCATCGCCATAGGGGCAGGTCACGAACCCGTGCGCGAAATAGCGCGTATGATCTAGCCCGACATAACCTTGATGGCGGCCAGGAGTCGTGTGCGGATGCCTGCCGTGATGCCCGCTGACCAGTGGGTGCCAGCTCGGATAGCCATCAACCGCGGGGCCGCATTGCTCGACGACCTCGTCGAACACCTCTTCTGCGCGGGCGCGCAGCGCCGCCGGGAACGCGCGCGGGATCAGAAAGCTCTTTGTCCGGGCGAGCCGTTCGGCCGCCGCTTCATCTGCTCGAAACGCCATTATACACTCTCCTTATGCATCATATGGCGCTTGGGCGCACAGTTTGTCAATATCGTGCGCTTGGCATAGCTTACATGCGCGGCGATCCTAGTCCATGCCGCCGGTCAGCCGTTCTTGATCATGTCCTTCGGCACCTGGAGGCGGATCATCTTCCACGTGAACAGGCCGCGCCGCTCCAGCACAATCATGGGCGCGCGCGCGGCCGGCACGTCCTTGGCGTGGATCGTGATGCCGAACCGGTCCAAGCTGCGCCACTCATAGTCGTAGGAGAGGTCGGGCTTCGGCCCCTTGTCCTGGCTCTTCTCAAGCTGACCCCGCTTCACGATCGCGGCGATCCCGTCCGGCGTGACGAAGGCGTCGACCGCGCGCTGCACGATCGTCGGCATCAGGAGCGTGCCGATGCCCTTGAACGGATCGTCGCTCTGGTCCTCGTCGAACTTCTCGGTCAGCGCGACAGTGAGCTGGCCCTTCAGGCTCTCACGCACCGCCGGGAAGTCGACAGCGGCCTCAATGCGATCGACGTCGCCGCTACCTGCCGCAGCGTACAGCTGGCGCGCCGCCCAGTAGGGCGACCCGAAGTATGCCCCGATGAACAGTGCGACCATCGCGATCGCCGCCACCACCCACTTCCGCGCCATTCGTACCCCTCCAAACGAGCGGCGAACCTTGGCGGGCCGCCGCCGCTTGGCAATGGCCTATCGCCTCCGACCTGACATGAGCGTGGCGGCCGGTGCCATGTCCTTGAGCAGGAGATCCGCCCACTCCTGCGACAGCTCGCGCCGGCGCTCCATATGGCCCGAGCGGTCATAGGCCGCCTTGACCTTGTTCTCGGGCACGTGCGCCAGCATCAGCTCGATCACCGCCTCGTCGCCGAGGCGCTTCTGCCGCACCGCCAGCCCGTTCATCGTCGTCGAGAAGGACGAGCGCCAGCCGTGGGGTACGTGCCGGCCGTGATACCCCACGCGATTATAGAGGTAGCCGATCGCGTTCTCGCTGAGCGGGCGGTGGCTGTGGCGCTGGCCCGGGAAGATCAGCCGGTTGCGGCCGGTGAGCCGGTGCATCGTGCGTAGCACGTCCACTGCCTGCCAGCAGAGCGGAATGACGTGCTCGAACGTCTCCTCGCCCTTCAGGTCCATCACCAGCTTCATGCGAGCCGCCGGCACGCGCCAGACCGGCAGGTCGGGGCCGTAGCGCTCCCCTGTCCAGTCTATGCGCTCGATCTCGTCCCAGGTGACCCCGCGGACCATCCCCGGCCGGCTCTGCGTCAGCGCGAGGAAGCGCGAGGCCAGCTTCGTAATCGGTGATGCGCCGGACGCCTCGGCCGCGATCAGCACCTGCCGCGCCTCGTCCGGGTCGGTGAGCGCCGGCTGCCGGCCCTTCGTCGGCAGTGGCTTGAGCGCCTTGCCGATGCCCGCCGCCGGGTTCGTCTCGGTGACGCCCTCGCTCTTGTGCATGTCGTAAACGGCCGCGATCCGCTGGCGCAGGCGCTTTGCCGTCTCGATCGACCCGCGATCCTCGACCAGGCGGAGCGTCGTCAGCACGTCCGGTGCCTTGATCGACACCAGCGCGCGCTTGCCGAGCGTCGGAAACACGTCGCGCTCAAGGCTGGCAATCACGTCCGCGGCGTGGACCGGCGCCCAGCGGCCCCGCTGTAGCTCCCACCAGCGCCGCGCCGCCTGTTCGAAGGTCAGGAGCTGTGCCGCCGCCGCGCGCTCAGCTTCCCTCGCCTCCTCGGCTTTCCGGCGCACGCCCGACGGGTCCGAGCCGTCGCGCAGCTGCTTGCGGGCGTCATCGCGCTTGTCGCGCGCCTCGGTCAACTTCACGCCCGGGTAGGTGCCAAAGGTCAGCAGCTTCTCGGAGCCGCTGACCTTGAACTTCATGCGCCAGGATTTCAGCCCGGTAGGAGCCACGTACAGGTAGAGGCCGCCTGAGTCGGCCATCTTGTACGGCTTGTCCCTCGGCTCCGCTTTCCGCACCGCTGCGTCGGTCAGCGCCATCGTACCCCACTCCACCAGATCCATACCCCGACTGATGCCCCCCGATACCCCGCGCTTGGACGGGATCACTCGGGATCAATCGGGAGGACCATAGCGCGAAAACGCACGCTTTTCAGCGGCTTTCGGCATCATTTGGGGATGATTGAAATGGGGTTTTGGCGGAGCGGGAGGGATTCGAACCCTCGATACGCTTTTGGCGTATACTCACTTTCCAGGCGAGCGCCTTCGACCACTCGGCCACCGCTCCGCATACCCGGAAGCCCGCCCGCCTAGAGGCTCGCGCGCCCGCGCGCAAGCCGCCTCGCGCACGGGCGAGCGCGTCAGCGCTGCCCCGCCACCCAGTCGGCGACCTGCTGTGCCACCTGGTTGGCCGCCTGGCTCAGCGCGCCGCCCGCCGAGGGCGCATCGATCGCCGCCACCGGCACGCGCGCCTCGAAGCGCCGCTTCTCCACGTTGGTCGCCCCCGGCGGGGTCAGCGCGGCGTCATACACCACCACCGCCTGGCGCTGCGTCGCATCCAGCCCGAACCAGCGCAGCTCGCCCGCCAGATTGGCGCTGGGATCGCTGAACGACTGCGCCGGCGACAGCACCACCATGTTGGCGCGCGCGGTCACCGTATCGGCGAGCAGCCGCGCGAAAAGGCGCGCGGGCGGCTCGGCCCATTGCGCGTCCTTGACATAAGCGATGGTCGTGTCGGTCTCCTGCACCGGCACGCGCGTGGTCGCGATCGCGGTCGGCACCGCGGGCACCTGCACCACGATCGAGCGCGCGTTGGCCGAGTTCTGCGCCGCCCCGGGCTGGGGCTGCGACTGCGCCGCGATCGTCAGCAGCGAGGGCGGCGGCTCGGCGCCGAACCGCACGCAGCCCGCCAGCAGCACCGGCACCGCCGCCACGAGGAGAGTCTTGGCCACCGATCGCACGATCATTTCCCCTTGTAGTCCGGCAGCTTCTGTTGCCCGATCAGGGAGCCGGCGCCGCCCTGCTCGACTCGTTCGGAGATCGCCGACAGCGACGCGGTGGTGACGCGCAGGTCGCGCACCAGCTGGTTGATCTGCGGGATCGTCTGCTTGCTGAAGGTGGTCAGCCCCGGTCGCGCGTCGCCGATCGCGCTGTTGAGCGTGTCCGCGCTCGCCTGCGCCGAGGTGATCGCCTTGTTCAGGTTGGCCATCGCGGGCTGCACGTCGTTGGCGAGCACGCCGTTGGTGGTCTGCGCGAGCTCGCCGATCTGCTGCGCCGCGTTGCCCGCCTGCGCGATCGCGACGCGGGTCTGCGCCAGCGTCGCGGCGATCTCGGGGCCACGGTCGGCGAGCGCGTCGGTCAGCCGGTTGGTGTTGTCGAGGATGCCCGCGATCGAGGCCTGGTTGCGGTCGCTCAGCATGCCGGTGAGCCGTTCGGTCAGCGTCGACAGTCGCTCGAGCAGCTGCGGCGCCGAGTTGAGGATCGCGCCGATGCCGCCGGTCTTGGTCGGGATCACCGGCTTGCCCAGCGGGCAGACGTTGCCCGCGTCATTCTCCGGGCAGGCGATCGGCGGCGCGCCCTTGATCGCGCCGTCGAGGCTGACCGTGCTGGTGCCGGTGAAGCTGCCCTGGATCGTCGCGGTGGTGCCGCGCAGGATCGGCGTGTCGCCGTTGACGCTGATGCGCACGCGGACGAACTGCGGATCGGGCTGCCACAGCGAGATCGACTTCACCTGACCCGAGGGTACGCCCGAGAAGGTGACCGACGAGCCCTTGGCGAGGCCGTCGACCGCCTGGCGGAAGAAGATGTCATATTCGCGCTCCTCGGTGCCGCCGATGCGCGCGATCCACACCGTGAAGATGGCGACCATCGCCAGCAGGATCAGCACGACGGCGCCGACGAGGACGTGGTTCGATCGCGTTTCCATCACTCTGCCCCTGCGGCCCCGCGGGCCCTGTTGTCGGCGAGGCCGCCCTGGCTGTGCTGCCCGGTGACTCGCTCGCTCACGTCGGTCGGGTGCGCGCGCGCGTCGACGTCGGCGGCGTCGACCCGCTCCGCCGCCGCGCTCTGCGAGGCGACCGCGGCGCGCCCGCGCGGCCCGTTGAAATATTCCTGGATCCAGGGGTGATCGAGCGCGAGCAGCTCGTCGATCGTGCCGACCGCGATCACCTTCTTGTCGGCGAGCACCGCCACCCGGTCGCAGATCGCGTACAAGGTATCGAGGTCGTGCGTGATCAGGAAGACGGTGAGCCCCAGCGTCTTCTGCAACGCCCGCGTCAGCTCGTCGAAGCCGGCGGCGCCGATCGGGTCGAGCCCGGCGGTGGGCTCGTCGAGGAACAGCAGCTCGGGATCGAGCGCGAGCGCGCGCGCGAGACCGGCGCGCTTCTTCATCCCGCCCGACAGCTCGGCCGGATATTTCGGCCCGGCGTCGGCGGGCAGGCCCGTCATCACCACCTTGTACGAGGCGATCTCATCGAGCAGCGCGAGGTCGAGCTCGGGATAGAATTCGCGCAGCGGCACCTGCACGTTCTCGGCGACCGTCAGCGTCGAGAACAGCGCGCCGCCCTGGAACAGCACGCCCCAGCGCTTGCGGATCTCCACCGTCTCATGCTCGGAGCGACCGAGCGTCGGCTCGCCGAACACCTCGACCTCGCCGTGATCGGGCGATTGCAGCCCGATGATCGAGCGCATCAGCACCGACTTGCCCGTGCCCGACCCACCGACCACGCCGAGGATCTCGCCGCGGCGGACCTCGAGGTCGAGCTCGTCGTGGATCACCGCGTCGCCGAAGCTGTTGCGCAGCCCCTTGACGCGGATGATCGGCTCGTCGCGCCGGCGGGTGTCACGCCGCGCCATCAGATCCAGCCGATCTGTTCGAAGAAGACCGCGAAGAAGGCGTCGACCACGATCACCATGAAGATTGCCTGCACCACCGCCGAGGTGGTCTTGAGGCCGACCTGCTCGGCGTCGCCCTTCACCTGCATCCCCTGGAAACAGCCGGCGACGGCGATGATCGCGCCGAACACCGGTGCCTTGATCAGGCCGACGAACAGGTCGGTCATCGGCACCACCTCGCGGATCCGCGCGACATAGGCGACCGGCGGGATGTCGAGCGCGAACCAGCACAGCAGCCCGCCGCCGATGATCGAGATCACCGAGGAATAGAAGCCGAGCAGCGGCATCAGCACGATCGCGGCGATCGTGCGCGGCAGCACCAGCGCCTCCATCGGCGAGACGCCGATCGTGCGCATCGCGTCGATCTCCTCGGTCAGCTGCATCGTGCCGAGCTGCGCCGCGAAGGCCGAGCCCGAGCGGCCCGCGACCATGATCGCGGTCATCAGCACGCCCAGCTCGCGCAGCGTGATGCGGCCGACCAGGTTGATCGTGAAGGCCTCGGCGCCGAACTGGCGCAGCTGCACCGCGCCCTGCTGCGCGATGACGATGCCGATCAGGAAGCTCATCAGCCCGATGATGCCGAGCGCCGAGACGCCGACCACCTCGAAACGCTGCACCGTGGCGTTGAAGCGGAAGCGGCTGGGATGGCGGATCACGCCGCCGAAGGTCGCGATGGTCGCGCCCATGAAGCCGAGCAGGCCGAGCGAGGTGCGCGCGGCGTTGCTCGTCGCCTCACCGATCTCGCCGAGCACGCGGCGGAACGACGAGCCCGATTGCGGCCGCATCTGCACCGGCTGGTCCGCGGCCTCGACCTGCTCGAACAGGTGGCGCGCGTCCTCGTCCAGCCCCCTGATCTCGGCGTCGTGCTGGCGCGCGAAGCGGTGGATCACCCAGGCGCCGATCGTGTCGATCCGGTCGACATCGGAGAGGTCGACGGTGGCGACCTCGCCCTGCACCTTGCCGAGCCGGTCGGGCAGGTTACCGAGCCGCGCCAGCGACAGATCGCCGGTGAAGCGCAGCACCGGCGCCTGGCCGTCTCTCTCCTCGCTGAAATCAGCTGCCGCGGTCATCTGCTATCCCATGCGGCAAAGCTCATCTCGCCACAAGCGTTCCGGCGCGCAGTTCGTTCCGCCGGCGTACCTCTCGGCGAAGGTGAAGGCGTGCCCCCGCTGCCACCGCTCCGGCGGACGCCGGGGCCCAGCTGGGGGACGCTGCTGAGTCCCACCACAGCCTTCCCACCTGGACCCCGGCATCCGCCGGGGTGGAAGAGAGAAGGAGGCGCCCCCTCCCCCTCACAGCATCACGTCGACCGCGTGGATCAGCACGCCCACCAGCCCGCCCACCAGCGTACCGTTCACGCGGATGAACTGCAGGTCCTTGCCCACCGCATGCTCCAGCCGCGCGGTGATCGTGCGCGAGTCCCAGCCGCGCACCGTCTCCGACACCAGCCGCACGATCGAGTCGCCATAGTCCGCCGCCGCCCCCACCGCGGCGCGGCGCACGAAGCGGTTGATCGTCCGCCCCAGTCGCGGCTCGTCGCGCAGCGTCGCGCCGAGCTGGCGCAGCGCGTCGCCCAGCCCGCCGCGCAGGATCGCCTCCGGGTCGCGCGCGGCGCGCAGCATCGCCGCGCGCGCCTGCTCCCACAGGCCGTTGATCCAGTCCTGCATCGCAGGGTTCTCGAGCAGCTCGAGCTTGAGCGTCTCGACCCGCGCGTGCATCGCCGGATCGTGCTGGAGTCGCTCGGCGAGCTGGGCCAATCCCTCCTCGGCCTTGAGTCGCAGCGGGTGCTCGCGGTTCTCCGCCATCTCCGCGACCATCTTGTCGAGCCCGTCGATGATCTTGTTCGCGAGCGTCTCGTCCAGCCCGGTCCAGCGCAGGATCGAGCCGGCACGGTCGTGCACCATCGCGCGGACGAGGTGCTCGTTGCTGGCGAGCGCGTCGCGCGCCCAGAGGATCAGGCTATCGATCACCGCCAGATGGCGCCCCTCCGCCAGCGCGGCGGCGAGCGCGCGGCCCAGCATCGGCGCGAGCCGCGCCTCGCGTACCCGCGCCACCAGCATGGCGCGCACCATGCCGCCGAGCCGCTCCTGGTCGAGCGACTGGAGCACCTCGACCGACAGGCGCGAGACGCCGCGCGTCAGCCGGCTGCCCGCCGCCGGTGGGTCGGCGAGCCAGCGCCCCGCCGCCCCGGCGACGTCGACCCGCCCCATCCGCCGCGCCACGACCGCGGGCACGAGGAAATATTCGCGCAGGAACTGGGCGAGCTGGTCGCCGATCCGGTCCTTGTTGCGCGGGATGATCGCGGTGTGCGGGATCGGCAGCGCGAGCGGGTGGCGGAACAGCGCGGTCACCGCGAACCAGTCGGCGAGCCCGCCCACCATCGCCGCCTCGGCGAAGGCGCGGACGAAGCCCCAGGCGGCGTGCTGCGGCTCGAGCGCGCGCGAGGCGAGGAACACGCCCGCCATCAGGACGAGCAGCCCGGTCGCGACCAGCCGCATCCGCACCAGAGCGGGCGGCGGCGCGGTGGATCGGGCGAGCGCTGGCATCAGCGGCACAATCCGTGAATAGCGCGAATGTTCAAGGTCGTTCGTGATCAGCGATCACCCTGCCGCCTTCCCGGCACGGCGCCCGGGATAGCAGTCCACTCCCTCCCATGGCACCACCCCGGCGCACGCCGGGGTCCAGGTGGGAAGGCCATCGTGAGAGCCGCGGACGTCACCTAACTGGACCCCGGCGTCCGCCGGGGTGGAGCGTGGACAGGGCGGCCCGCCCCACTCACTCCGTGCCTCCCTGTTCCCCGGCAAAGGCCGGGGCCCAGGTGGGAAGGCGGTCGTGGGTCTCACCAGCGTCCCTCACCTGGGCCCCGGCCTCCATCGGGGAACGGGGATGCACCGATGACGATCAGCCTTCCGCCCCCCTCACTCCGCCGGGCTGGTGCCGTCCTCGTGGAAGCCGATCCGCCCCGGCGGCGCCGGTATCGCCGGGTGCGGCGCGTGCTCGATCAGCGTGCCATCATCACCCGGGCGATAGGTGAGCAGGCGGCGGCCGAGCCACGGACCGACGCGGCGCTCGATCCCGATCGCCAGCGAGAAGGCCGCCGGCACGATCAGCAGCGTGAGCATGGTCGAGACGGTCAGCCCGCCGATCACGACGATCCCCATCGGCGCGCGCCACGCGCCGTCGCCCGACAGCGACAAAGCCGTCGGCACCATGCCCGCCACCATCGCCACCGTCGTCATCACGATCGGCTGCGCGCGTTTGCGCCCGGCGTCGACGATCGCGGCATAGGGCGCCACCCCGGCGGTCATCTCCTCCAGCGCGAAGTCGATCAGCAGGATCGAGTTCTTGGCGACGATGCCGAGCAGCATCAGCAGCCCGATGAACACCGGCATCGACAAAGCGTCGCCCGAGATCAGCAGCGCGAGCAGACCACCCAGCGGCGCGAGCAGCAGCGAGCCCATGTTGACCAGCGGCGGCAGCAGCCGGCGGTACAGCAGCACCAGCACCGAGAAGACGAGGAACACGCCCGACACCACCGCGGTGACGAAGTTCATCAACATCTCGAGCTGCCACTTGGCCTGGCCGACGTTGAGCTCCTGCACCCCGACCGGCAGCGACTTCATGGCCGGCAGCTGCTTGATCTTGGGCAGCGCCACGCTGGTCGCCACGCCGGGCTGGAGATCGGCGCCGATGGTGAGCTGGCGCTGCTGGTTGATCCGCTGGATGCGCGTCGGGCCCGAGCCGAAGCCGATGTCGGCGACGAGGCTGAGCGGCACCGAGCCGCCGCTCTGCGTCTGCACCGGCAGGTTCTGGATCGTCGCCAGCCGCGAGCGCGAGCTCTGCTCCAGCGCGACGCGGATCGGGATCTGCCGGTCGCTCAGCGAGAAGCGCGCGCTGTTCTGGTCGATGTCGCCGATCGTGGCGATGCGGATCGCGTTGGACAAGGCCGCGGTGGTCACGCCCAGGTTGGCGGCGAGGTCGGAGCGCGGCTTGATGATGATCTCCGGCCGGTTGAGATCGCCCGCGATGCGCGGCGCGATCAGCCCCGGCATCTTCGCCATCTCCCGCACGACGCGGTCGGCGGCCTGGCGCAGCACGACGGGATCGTCGCCGCCGAGCGTCACCGAGATGTCGCGGTTGTTGTCGCCGAAGCCGAACTGCGACTGGAAGTTGACGCGCGCGTCGGCGATCTTGGCGAGCTCGGGCGCGAGGCCGCGCTCGAACTCGGTCGAGGTCTTGTCGCGCTTCTCGCGCAGCTGCGCGGTGACGCGGCCCGAGCCCACCAGGGTGCGGGTGTAGACGCTCTCCACCTCGGGCTGCTTGCGGATCAGCTCATAGACCTGGTCGACCGCGTTCTGGGTGGTCTCCAGCGTGCTGCCCGGCGGCATGGTGATCGTCACCGTGCTGCGCGGCTGGTCGGAGGCGGGCTGGAACGACATCGGGATCTGCGTGAACAGGAAGAGCGTGAGGAGGAACGCCCCCACCCCGATCATCACGGTCCACAGACGATGATCGCGCCAATAGCCGAGCGCGCGATGCACCCCGCCCTTCGCGCGGGCCGCGGGCGCACCGCCCTCGTCGAGGGTCCAGGCGAGCACGCGCTGGTAGAAGTTCATCACCGGCCCGCCGCCATGCTCGACATGGCCGCCGGCACGCAGGAAATAGGCCGCGATCATCGGCGTGATCAGCCGCGCGACGGCGAGGCTCATCAGCACCGCCACCACCACGGTGAGCCCGAAATTCTTGAAGAACTGGCCGGAGATGCCCGGCATCAGCCCGACCGGCAGGAACACCGCGACGATCGCCATCGTCGTCGCCAGCACCGCGAGACCGATCTCGTCGGCGGCGTCGATCGAGGCCTGATAGGCCGTCTTGCCCATGCGCATGTGGCGGACGATGTTCTCGATCTCGACGATCGCGTCGTCGACCAGCACGCCCGCCACCAGGCTCAGCGCGAGCATGGTCATCTCGTTCAGCGTGAAGCCCATCAGCTCCATGAACCAGAAGGTCGGGATCGCCGAGAGTGGGATCGCCAGCGCCGAGATCACCGTGGCACGCCAGTCGCGCAGGAACAGGAACACCACGACCACCGCGAGGATGGCGCCCTCCAGCATCGCGTGGATCGCCGACTTATACTGCTCCAGCGGATATTTGGAGCCATCGACGCGGAGCCGGAACTTGACCTTGGGATTGCGTTTCTCGAGCTCCTCCAGCTTCTTCTTGCCCTCGCGGAAGACGGTGACGTCGGACGAGCCCTTGGCGCGCTTGAAGTCGAAGCTGAGCACCGGCTTGCCGTCGACCGCCGCGGCGGAGCGCTGCTCGGCGTAGAGGTCGCGCACCGTGGCGACGTCGGCGAGGCGGATGGTGCGGCCGTCGCCGACGTTGATCTGCGTCTGGCCGAGATCATAGGCGGTGCGCGCGTTGCCGAGCACGCGGACCGACTGCTCGGCCCCCGCGATCTCGGCGCGGCCGCCCGGCGCATCGAGGTTCACCTGGCGCAGCTGGTTGTTGATCTGGCTCGCGGTCAGCCCCTGCGCCGCCAGCCGCGCGGGATCGAGGATCACGCGGATCTCGCGGCTGACACCGCCGTTGCGCTCCACCCCGCCCATGCCCGGGACGGAGAGCAGCTCCTTGGTCACCGTATTGTCGATGTACCAGCTGAGCTGCTCGACCGTCATGTCGGTGGCGATCGCGCTGTAGCTGCCGAGATCATTGTCGTTGATCTTCACGCGGCTGACCTGGGGCTCGAGGATCCCCTCGGGCAGGTTGCCGCGGATCTGGGTGACCGCGTCACGCGCCTCGTTGACGGCGCGGTCCACCGACTGGCCGATCGCCATCTGCACCATCGTGTTCGACGTCCCCTCGGACACGAACGACTGGATCTCGTCGACGCCCTCCAGCGTGCGCACCGCGGCCTCGATCCGCTGCGTCACCTGGGTCTCGAGCTCGCTCGGTGCGGCGCCCGGCTGGGTGATGGTGATCATCACCGCCGGGAAGTCGATGTCCGGCGAGTCGTTGATGTCCATGCGAATGAAGCTGACGATCCCCGCGACCGTCAGCATCACGAACAGGACGATCGCCGGCACCGGGTTGCGGATCGACCAGGCGGAGATGTTGCGAAAGCCCATGGTTCTGATCCCGCTCTACTGGCCCGCGACCCGCGCCCGCACCGGTTTGACCTTCTGGCCGGGGTTGAGGAACGCGCCGGCCGACTGCACCACGCGCTCGTCCCCGTTCAGCCCGCTGGCGATCGCGACACGGCTCTCCGTGATCGTCCCGATCGTGACGTCGCGACGCTGCGCGCGATTCTCCGCGTCGAGGATGTACACGTAATTGCCGCGGTCGTCGCTCAACAACGCCGACTGGGGCAGTTCGGGCTGGCTCGCCGCCCCCGCCACGATCGTCGCCGAGGCGAAGCCGCCGGGGCGCAGCGCGGGGTCGTAGGAGAGCTGGATGCGCGCGATCCCCTGGCGCGTCTGCGTGTCGATGATCGGCGCGATCTGCCACACCCGGCCCTCGAACGAGCGCGTGTCGCCCACCGGCGTGACCCGCGCGGTCGAGCCGATGCGGACGCCCTGGAGATCGTTCTCCGCAAGCTGCGCGCGCATCTCCATCTCGCCGTCGCGCGCCATGCGGAACAAGGTGCCCGAGGCCGAGCTGACGATCTGTCCCGGCTCGACGCCGCGCGTGAGGATCAGCCCCGCCGCGGGCGCGCGGATATCGAGCCGGGCGTTGCGCGCGCGCTGCTCCGAATAGGTCGCCCCCGCCACCTTGAGCCGCGCCGCCGCGGCGTCGCGCGTGGCGATACGCCGCTGCACGTCGGCCTTGGAGATGAAGCCGCGATCCACCAGGCTCTGCGCGCGTTCCAGCTCGGCCTGTGCGAGCGTGAGGTCGGAGCGCGCCACCGCGATCTGCGAGGCGAGCGACTCGGCGGTCTGGACCTGTACCGAGCGGTCGATCGTGGCCAGCACCTGACCCGCGCGGACCCATTGGCCCGGCTCGACCAGCACGCGGCTGACCATCCCGCCCTCGCCCGCGACGCCGACCGGCATCTCGCGCTTGGCGGCGAGCGAGCCGGTCGCGCTGACGCGGCGCGCCACCGACTCCGCACCCGGCACCACCACGGTCACCGTCGGTGCCTGATCCGCCGGTGCGGCCGCGGGCGCGTCCTTGTGCCGGGTCAGGAAATAGCCGGCGAGCGCGGCGACCAGCAGCGCGATCCCCGCGATCAGCATCCAGCGCCGACGGCGGCGCGGCGTCGCGTCCTCGATCATCAGCTGCTCGCCCTGCAGAGTACCAGCCTCGTACGTCATCCATCCCCCTCCGGCCGGCGTGTATTACCCGCATACATCACCGCGTACAAGTCCGGCGCTGCCCGAGCGCGACATTTTGTGCAAGCGACAACGTAGTTTATCGCGTTCAGCTTGCGTTCCATCGCGGTCCAACACAGCGCAAGTTGTTGAAGGCTGGGAGGTAAGACGATGAATTGGCTGTTAGGTGGCGCGCTGCTGGCGCTCGGGTCGGTGCCGGTCGCGACGACGGCGCAGACCCCGCTGCCGATGGCGACAGTGGTGCCCGAGGGCACGATCCTCGACGTCACCGCGGTCGGCAAGGTGTCGCGCGTGCCCGATCTCGCCACCGTGCGCGCGGGCGTGGTGACGCAGGACGCGGTCGCTGCCACCGCGATGGCGCAGAACGCGCAGCGGATGGCGGCGGTGGTCGCCGCCCTGAAGAAGGCCGGGATCGCACCGCGCGACATCGCCACCAGCCGCGTCGCGCTTGCCCCGCAATATCGCTATGCCGAGAACCAGCCGCCCGTGGTCACCGGCTATCAGGCCAGCAACACCGTGAGCGTGCGGTTCCGCGACGTCGCCAAGGCGGGTCCGGTGCTCGACGCGCTCGTGCGCGCCGGCGCCAACCAGATCGACGGGCCGACGCTGTCGCTCACCGACGCCGCGGGCGCGCTCGACGAGGCGCGCGCCGACGCGGTGACGCGCGCGCGGGCACGGGCGACGCTCTACGCCAAGGCGGCGGGGCTGACGGTCGATCGCATCGTGTCGATCGGCGAGGCCGGCGAGAGCGACGGCGAGCCGCCGCGCCCCTTCGCGCAGATGCGGGCGGCGGCACCGCAGGCGGACGCGGCCAGCGCGGTGCTGCCGGGGGAGAGCGAGCTCAGCGCCACGCTCAACGTCCGCTTCCTGCTGAAATAGGGAGCCGAAGGCGAGAGGATAGAGAGGGTAGGATCCTCCCCGGCACGGGAAGGGGGACCAGCCGCAGGCGGGTGGAGGGTCCTTCACGAGCGCAGCGCCGCCCGGCGAGGCCCTTCCCACCATGCGGCGAGGATCTCGCCGTTCCCATAAGAGAGAGGCGGCCGCCCCGCGAAGGGCGACCGCCTCGTTCAGCTCGGCGCGCGCCGCGGGCGCGACGCCGGCTCAGCCATCAGTCGCTCAGCGCACCCGGCCGCGACGAACCAGGTTCACGATCGCGAGCAGCACCACGGCGCCCACCAGCGAGACCAGGAACGAATAGATGGTCAGCGGCGCGTTGTTGATCGAGCCGCCGGTGAACAGCAGACCGCCGATGAAAGCGCCGACCACGCCGACCACGATGTTCAGGAAGATGCCCTGCTGCGCGTCGGTGCGCATGATGATGCTGGCGAGCCAGCCGATCACACCGCCGATGACGAGCCAGATGATGATACCCATAACGATACTCCCCTGCGATGCGCCCACACGGTGACGGGCTCTGCGGGGAAATACTCACGAGGCCGGCCCATTGTTCCGGCCCCGTAATTCTGAAAATGGGACGTGACGGGTTAGAAGTTCTGCTGCCGCTCGTAAAGCGACTTATAGTGCTGAATCCGCGTAACCCGCAGCCCGGGCATCCCCGAACGATCGATGGCGCGCTGCCAGCCGGCGAACTCCTCCACCGTCAGATTGTACCGCTGGCACACCTCATCGACGGTCAGCAACCCCCCGTTGACCGCGGCGACGACCTCGGCCTTGCGCCGCACCACCCATCGGGTGGTGTCCGCCGGCGGCAGTGAGTCGAGCGTGAGCGGCTCGCCGAGCGGGCCTATCACCTTGGCCGGACGGATTTTCTGATTCTCGATCATTACCTACCTCGGTTTCGGGGGTTCGGCCCCCTCGCCACGTTGGACCCTTGTTGTGCCTCTTGCGTAACGGACGCTGGTTGAACGCCTTCTAAAACGGACCGGTAAACGAGCTATTCACGTCTACTCCAATCGCTCAGCGCCGCCGCCGCGGTGGCGTTGAACGTGCCCTTGGCGGCACGCGCGCCCGGCGGCACGTCGAGTCCGCGCGCGACCTGTGCGGTGCGCGACGCGAGTTGGCGCTGGCGCAACGCGGTGAGCAGCGGCGGGTCGGAGATGGTCGGTTCGAGTGACATGGCGCGGGCTGTACCGCGCGCGGTCTGAAGGTCGCGTAAAGCCCGCGGCAACGGTTCGTTCATTTGGGTTTACGCGCGCGGGGTGGAGGGAGTATCCGCGAGCGATCATGGACACGGTGGATTTCCAGCTCACGCCGGGCGCGCGGCGCATCGTCGTGGCGATGTCGGGCGGGGTCGACAGCTCGGTCGTCGCCGCGCTCGCCGTGCGCGCGGGGGCCGAGGTGATCGGCGTGACGCTCCAGCTCTACGACCATGGCGAGGCGACCCAGCGCGCCGGCGCCTGCTGCGCGGGGCGCGACATCCGCGACGCGCGCGCGGTCGCGGACCGGCTCGGGATCGCGCATTACGTGTTCGATCACGAGAGCAGCTTCCGCCACCGCGTGATCGATCAGTTCGCCGACGATTATCTCGCCGGGCGCACCCCCATCCCCTGCGTCCAGTGCAACATGGGGCCGAAGTTCACCGACCTGCTCGCGCTGGCGCGCGACCTCGGCGCGGACTGCCTCGCCACCGGCCATTATGTCCGTCGCGTCGTCGGCGCACGCGGCGCCGAGCTGCACCGCGCCGCCGATCCCGCGCGCGATCAGAGCTATTTCCTGTTCGCCACGACCCAGGCACAGCTCGATTACCTGCGCTTCCCGCTCGGCGCGCTGCCCAAGCCGCGCGTCCGCGCCATCGCGGCCGAGCTGGGGCTGCTGGTCGCGGACAAGCCCGACAGCCAGGACATCTGCTTCGTGCCCGACGGCGATTACGCCAAGCTCGTCAAGACCCTGCGCCCTGAAGCGGCGAGCGGGGGCGATATCGTCGATCTCGCCGGGCGCAAGCTGGGAGAGCATCGCGGGCTGGTCCATTACACCGTCGGCCAGCGTCGCGGGCTGGAGATCGGGGGCAGCGCCGAGCCGCTCTACGTCGTCCGCCTCGATGCGGACACGCGGCGGGTCGTGGTCGGCCCGCGCGTCGCGCTCGCCACCGCCGCGGCGCGGCTCGAGCGGATGAACCTGCTCGGCCCGATCGACGGCGCGCTCACCGCCAAGGTGCGGTCGATGGCCAAGCCGGTCGCCGCACGCTTCCACGGCGACCGGCTGGTGTTCGACGCGCCCGAATATGGCGTCGCCCCGGGTCAGGCCGCGGTGCTGTACGACGGCGAGCGCGTGATGGGCGGCGGCTGGATCGCCGCGACCGACCCCGCGCTGGTCGCCGCCTGACCGGGCATCGGTGCATCAGTCCGGAAGTTGTTAGACAATTTCCTTGCCGACCGGTGACGACGGCCTAGACTGTCGTTCCGGGAGGGAGACGAGCAGTGACGAACGGAGAGCGTCGAGGCCCCGCGCATGTCACGCTCGCACGCCGGTTGGGCGTGGCGATCGTCACCGGCCAATATCCGAGCGGCGCGGTGCTGCCGGGCGAACTGGAGCTGGCGGGCCAGTTCGGCGTCTCGCGCAGCGTCATCCGGGAATCGCTGCGGATGCTCAGCGCCAAGGGGCTGGTCGAGAGCCGCCCCAAGGCAGGGACGCGGGTGCGCGAGCGCGCCTTGTGGAACCTGCTCGACCCCGAGCTGCTCGCCTGGATGTTCGAGGGCGCGCCCTCGCTCGGCTTCGTGCGCAGCCTGTTCCAGTTGCGCATGATCGTCGAGCCTGCCGCGGCCGAGCTGGCGGCGGTGCAGCGCAGCGCGGCGCAGCTGTCGCGCATGGGGCACGCGCTCGAGGTGATGGCGCAGCACGGGCTGCGCACCCAGGACGGCCAGACCGCCGACCAGCGTTTCCACGCCACGATCCTGGAGGCGACGGGCAACGAATTGCTGGTCAGCCTGTCAAGCAGCATCGCCGCGGCGGTGCGCTGGACGACCTTCTTCAAATATCGCGTGCCGTTGCACTATCGCGATCCGATCCCGCTCCATCGCGAGCTGTTCGAGGCCATCGCCAACGGCGACACCGCGGCGGCGCGCGGCGTGACCGAGCAGCTGATCGGCCAGGCCGGCATCGACACCGAGCGCGCGCTGGTCGCCTGAGCGGGCTGGTGCTTCGTCGCTGCGCGAATGTTGGTCGGGGGCGTCCTGTCTCTTCGCGCGGAATCATCTCACGCGAAGACGCGAGGACGCGAAGGTGTTGCTCAGGCGGTGATCGTGCCGCGTCTCACTGCTTCGCGTCCTCGCGGCTTCGCGTGAGAAAATTTGTTCACGCGGAGGCGCGGAGGCGCAGAGAGGGCGAGCGGTGAGCGCACCTGCCCCGCGCGCTCGCCCCCGAGCGCCATCTCGTCACGTCAGTGCGCCATCCCGTCAGTGTGCCATCCCGTAAGTCGGCACGGCGCCCTCACCTCCTGGCGTCATCCTGAGCTCGTCTCAGGATCCACCGTGCCGCGAATGCAGCGATCGCGGCGCCTGCGGGACAGTGGATCCTGAGACAAGCTCAGGATGACGCCAGCGGTGGATGGTGGTGCCACCCCGCCACGCACGGCGCTGGCGGCCGAGCGCCGCCACGCCCTCCCCCGTCAGTGGTTGTCGCGCGGCAGGCCCATGGTCTGCGCGATGCGCTGGTATTTCTCCGCGCCCTCGAGGATCGCGCCGGTGTTCATCTGGCCCACCACCGCGCGCTGGATCTCCTGCCACGGCGTCTGCGAGGCGGGATAGGCATAGCCCCCCGCCGCCTCCAGCGCGCGGCGGCGCTCGGCCAGTTCGGCCTCCTCCACCAGCACGTCGACGCGCGCGCGGTTGAGGTCGACGCGCACGCGGTCGCCGGTGCGCAGCAAGGCCAGCGCCCCCATCGCCGCCGCCTCGGGCGAGGCGTTGAGGATCGACGGCGACCCGCTCGTCCCCGACTGGCGCCCGTCGCCGATGCACGGCAGCGCGTGGACGCCCTCGGTGATCAGATACGCCGGCGGGCGCATGTTCACCACCTCGGCCGCGCCGGGATAGCCGACCGGCCCGGCGCCGCGCATGAACAGCAAGGTCTCGGGCGTGATCCCGGTGGCGGGATCGTCGATCCGCGCGTGATAATCCTCGGGCCCGTCGAACACCACCGCGGGGCCCTCGAAGGCGTTGGGATCCGCGGGGTTGCTCAAATAGCGGTCGCGGAACTCGGGCGAGATCACGCTGGTCTTCATCACCGCCGCGTCGAACAGATTGCCGGTCAGCACCAGGAACCCCGCCGCCTCCTTGAGCGGGCGGTCGTAGGGGCGGATCACCGCTTCGTCCTCGATGGGGACGCCGCGGCAATTCTCCCCCATGGTGCGGCCGTTGACCGTCAGCGCGCCCTCGGCGATCAGCCCCTGCCCGATCAGCTGGCCCACCACCGCGGGCACGCCGCCGGCGCGGTAATAATCCTCGCCGAGATACTCGCCCGCGGGCTGCAGGTTGACCAGCAGCGGCACCTGATGTCCCTCGGTCTCCCAGTCCTTGAGCGGGAGGTCGACGCCGACGTGGCGCGCCAGCGCGGCCAGGTGGATCGGCGCGTTGGTGGAGCCGCCGATCGCCGAATTGACCTTGATCGCGTTGTGGAAGGCGTCCTTCGTGAGGATGTCCGAGGGCTTGAGGTCCTC